>CAVURY010000033.1:0-570801 GCA_963743925.1 uncultured Planctomycetota bacterium
CCGTGCCTCGACCACGACCTCGCCGAGGTCCACCGTCTGGCCGGGCTCGGGCGTGAACTCGCGGCCGCGGAACCGGTACGTCGCGCCGGGGATCAGGTTGCGTAGCGTGATGCGGCCGTCGGGGCCGGGGCGCGGGCGGTTATCCGGGTCGTCGTCGAGGTTGATGTGGTAGGCGAAGTCGCCGGGGATCACATCGATGTTCTTGTTGATCTCCTCCGAATCGGGGCCGGGGGTGATGATCAGCCGCAGGCCGGCGAGCTGGCTGCGGGCTTCGTAGTAGTCGGGCACCTTGCCGTCCGGGCGCTTCAGGAGGATGCTGGCCGACGCCGTGGGCCGGAGCTGCACCGTGATCGGCCCCTTCGCCGCCAGTCGGCCCGAGATCTCCGCGGTGCCCCCGAGGTGGTCCTTGACGTCAAGGAAGTAGAACGTGACCGGCTTCTCCGGGTCGCAGCCGGGGATCTCGAACCGGCCGTCCTTCACCTCGATTTGCGGTGGAGTGCCGTTGCCGACGGTCATGGGGTAGGGGCGGTCGCCGAAGGGCACATAGCTCCGCCCGAACGCGAACGCCTCGGGGACCGGCTTCCCGTCGGGCGCGATGAGGCGGCCCGCGACGGTGACGCCCCGGTGAAGCCGCAGCTCGAGCGGGCCCGGGGCCTCGCCGTCCTTGATGTCCAGGACGGCGTGGGCGTCGGGATACAGGTGCAAGCTGGGGCGAAGGCCGACCCCCATCTCGACGTTGCTCGTCGTGAGGTGCAGGTAGTCGGCGCCGGGGCCCTGCACCAGCAGGTGCCCCGGGCCGGATGGGACGACCAGGGTGAACGTGCCGTCGGGCCCGCTGACGGCCTGGATCGCCGGCAGCCGGAGGGGTCGCGAGTTGCCGCGACGCGTCTGGAGGTAGTCGACCAAGCCGCCCACGACCGGCGTGCCGGCCGGGTCCTCGATCAACCGGCCGCGCACCAGGCCGCCGCGCCCGAGCTTCACCTCGACGGCGTGTCGCACGGCCCCCTTGGGCCAGTTGACGTCGAGCCGGGTGGCGAGGTACGGGTCGCCCTCCGGCGCATAGACGAAGATCCAGAACCGGTCGCCCGGCCAGGGGATGACCTCGCGCGGCCCTGGCCGTCGGTCCGGGTGCGGGGGACCTCTCCCGAAGATCCCCTGCCATCGAAGGAGCGGACATCGATCCGCGCCGGCCACCGGCCGGCCGTCGTCATCATGGACGACTTTGAGATCCAGCGCCTGGGCCGGGCGCAGCGTGACCGTGGTACCGTGTCGGAGCGTCTGCTCGGCCTTCTTAGTGACGGGGCCTTCGACGTGGAACGCGAACTCCTGGCGCACGAAGCGAGGGTCCTCGACCTCGAACGTCGCCGGGGCGCTCGGGGCCAGACCGAGCAGCCGGAACCGGCCGTCGGCGTCGGTCGTCGCGGGCGACGGCCAGAGGCTCGGCGCCCCCTTCGTGTCATAGGGCTGGATCTCTGCCCCGCGGGCAACGTTCAGCCTGGCGACGCGGACGACGACCCCCGCGGCCGGCTGGCCCTGGACGTCAACCAGGCGGCCCTCGACGGGCTTCTCGGGCGCCAGGACGATCGACGTCTCCTGGTCCGCGGCGTCGATCGCAAGCTCGACCATCGCCAGGCCCCGCCCGGGCGCGGCGGCGATGAGCCTCAGGTGGTACAACTCTCGAGCGGGGATCGCCGGGAACGCGAGCGTGAACCGTCCCCGGGCGTCGGCCGCGGTTGTACCCATCAGGAGATTGCGAGGACGGCCGTCGATGTCGGTGGTCTGCCGCTTGCGGGCTGCCAGCACGGCGATACGCGCATTCGGCAGTGGTCTGCTGGCCGGGTCGAGGACGCGTCCGGTGACGGTCATCCGCTGGTCGGGAGGGCGAGGCGCATCGGGAGGGCGAGCCTCGGTCCGAGCCGGTATTGGAAATGGCTCGCCGGGAGGCTCGCCCTCCCGGGATCTCGCGAAGGCACTGAACGACTGCGACGCCGCGCCGGCGGCGACGACCGCCAGGAACAAGAGGGACATCGCGGCGAGCCTGAGCTTGTGGAGAAGCATGGTACGCAGGACCTCCTGGGCCATCGCCGCGGCGGAGGCGGAAAGGGTTCCGCCGGCCGCGGCCCGACGGGATGCGAAGGCGATCGCGGCCCGGGTGGTGGTTCCGCACAGGAGGGATGAGACGGACGCCCGGGCCGAGCGCGGCATCAGCGGCGCGGCCATTGCCATACTCGACGGCGCGAAGCCGCGGCGCGTGAGCCCGCGGCGGAGCTTGTCGCGCGCCCGGGCCAGCCGACTGCGCAGCGTCCCGACGGGCCACCGCAGCCGGTGCGCCGCCTCATCGAGCGTGAGGCCCTCGAAGTAGCAGAGGACCACCGCCGAGCGGAACGTGTGTGGCAGGCGGTCGATCTCTTCGTGGAGGGCCTCGGCTTGCTCGCGGGCCATGACCGACTCTTCGGCCGGCAGGATCGTCGGCTCGATCAGGAGACTTGACTCCCAATCCGGACGCCTCAAGGCGTCGCTGTCCGCGTCCCGGCACCGGCGATCGAGCCGGACCTTCGCCTTCCGCGCCGTGAGGATCGCTACGCCGTAGAGCCAGGCGGCCAGCCGGTCGGGGTCGCGGATGGAGAGGGCCTTGCGGGCGAGCACGAGGAAGACGGCCTGGAAGACATCCTCGGCGAGGTGGCGGTCGGCCACGAACTGTCGGCAGACATGGAGGACCATCGGCCCGTAACGCGCCACGAGCGCGGCGAACGCTGCATCCCCAGCCGAGTCGCGGCTGGCGGTGAACCGCTCCAACAGTTGCCGGTCGGTCAAGCCGGCGACTGAGCCGCCCTCGAAGACCGACTCGATCTGCCCGACGAACGACCTCGACGCATGTGCCATGTCAGTGACCCAGCTTGCTAGGCTCTTTCGGTTCGCGCTCATCCCCCATTGGATAGTGCCCCGCCGCCATTCATCTTATCCCGAGTTGGGTACGAAAGAATCGCCGGAAGAGAGAGCATCGCAGAGGGCACCGTGGGACTCGTCGGGGGTCCATGGAGGGGAGACGGCGCCCCCCGATTCTGGTGGTGGGATGTTGGTGCTCGATTCTCGGATGGTAGCGGCTCATGGGGCGGTGCAACTGGGATCAGGCAACTCTAGATCGCTGGTTCCGTCACGAACGGGTTCACCGGCCGGGCGAGTCGGCCGGCCGGGGCACTCCGATCGCGGAATTGTCGCGGTGTCGCTCCCGAACAACGTGTTGATTTTCCGAGAAACCCGTCACTTCCCGCATGGCGGCACGTTTACATGGTAGGTGGGATGGTGGTCCGGTCAACTCGGTAAGACCGGCCGAATCGCTGACTCTCCTCAGTTCGTTCATTCATTCGATTGATCGATCGAGGGATGGTGCCACAATTCGACTCCGAAGCTCGCCCGACATTGCGGGCTTCTTCCCTCAATGCAAGGCGTCGCGGGGCTGCGACGCGAAGTCGGGAGTGCAGGAACGTCATGGCAAGAACTCAATTGATTCTCCCCCAGGCCGATGCGGCCTGCGGGAGGCCGTTCTACTTCGACCATCACACGGCCGATGGCGATCGGATCGCCCTGGAGGTCTGGCGCCGGGCCACGGGACACTCGCGCGAAGGCTATCGATTGGCGGTCTACCGTTGTCGAAGGTGCGGTGGCTACCACATCCGACAGAAACGGATCGAGTTGAAGGCGGTCGTCGAGGGAAACCTCCAAGAAACCGGGGAGGCTCATGTCGGCAATCAGGTGGATGAAGGGATCGGGAGACCTGCGGTCGGCCTGGGGGTGGGGTCAGGAGACCCGCGACCAACGCGGCCCCACCACTAAACCGACATGAGCCACGGGGGATGAGAGTGCGCGGCTCGTTGGGAGACTCGGCCCGGCTCGGCGAAGAGTTGGTCCCGCTTCTTGTTGCGGCCGGGAGAAGACCCCTCATCCGCCCTGCGGGCCCCTCTCCCCACTTCGCGGAGCGAGGGAGTAGAGACACAGCCTCTCAATCCGCAATCCGAAATCGAAGATCCAAAATCCAAAATGCGAGTTCACACGCCCTGCGGGCCCCCTCTCCCCACTTCGCGGGGCGAGGGGATATGACCTCGTCCCTGCCATGTCTCATCGACCCGGCGTCGCCGGCTGTCTGGGGCCCTTCACAAGGGGCCTGCGGCGACGGACAATGGATTGATGAGCGACCAGACCCGCATCGAATGGACCGACGCAACCTGGAACCCGATCCGCGGCTGCACGAAGATCAGCCCGGGGTGCGCCCATTGCTATGCCGAGACCTTCGCCGAGCGGTTCCGGGGGGTCCCGGGGCATCCCTATGAACAGGGCTTCGACCTCAAGACGGTCCCCGAGAAACTCGGCGAGCCACTGAAGTGGCGGGCGCCCAAGATGGTGTTCGTCAACTCGATGAGCGACCTCTTCCATCAGGATGTGTCCGAGGATTACATCCGAGAGGTGGTGCGGGTCATGCTCCTGGCCGACTGGCATACCTACCAGGTCCTCACCAAGCGGGCGAGGCGGATGCGCGAACTGCTGGGGTCGCGGCTGCGGGACGCGGCCGAGGCCAGCCAGATCTGGTGGGGCGTTAGCGTCGAGAACCGCCGCGACGGCCTGCCGCGGATCGATGAGCTGAGGGCGTCGCCGGCGCGGACCCGGTTCCTCTCGATCGAGCCGCTGCTCGAAGACCTGGGGCCGCTCGACCTCTCGGGAATCCACTGGGTCATCGCCGGCGGCGAGAGCGGGCCCGGGGCGCGGCCGATGCAACGCGATTGGGTCGCATCGATCCGCGACCAGTGCCGCGCGGCTGGCGTGCCCTTTTTCTTCAAGCAGTGGGGCGGGACTCGCAAGGCGAAGGCCGGGCGCACGCTCGACGGCCAGACCCACGATGAGAAGCCTCCGAGGAGCCAACACCCCGCGCCGGATGACGTCAGACGGAAGTCGCTCCTGGCCGAGATCGATGCGAGGAGCCGATGAGCCTGGCCTTCCGTTGCTCGCGATGCGGCAAGGCGTTTTCCGTGACCGCAACGCTCGCGGGCCGGAAGGTCCGTTGCCTGGATTGCGGGATGGTCCAGCCCGTCCCGGTGACGGTTGGCACGTCGTCGGAATCCGTCCGCACGCTGGAGTCGGATGGCTACCCGCTGGCTGAGGTCCCGGCGACGGCGATGAGCCCGGTCCCCGACTCGAAGCGGGCTGGCGGAGCGTCGATGGCTCGCAAGCCTTGCGAAGGGCGATGGAGGCGGCTCGTCCGCGAGTATGGCGCGGAGTCGAGCTTCCTGGAGCAGGAGATCCTGCTGCTGGTCGCGCTCAGCGCGGCCGACTTGCTGGTGACGTATTACTTGCTGCGGCAGGGCCCGTCGTTCTACGAGTCGAACCCCTTCGCCCAGTGGGTCTTTCACCGGTGGAACATCGCCGGGATGACGCTGTTCAAGTTCGGGGTGATCGGCGGCGTGATCGTGATCGGCGAGGTCGCCGAGCGTCGACGTCCCGGGCTGGGGCGCGGGCTGATGGCCGTGAGCTGCGTGGCCACGGCAGCCGTCGTCGCGTATGGACTCCGGCTCCTGCTGGGACTCGGAACTATCGGCGCGGCCTGATGGTTCGTGAGACGCGAGATTCTTGCCGGGTGCTCTGCGAGTACCGATCCGTCCGGGTGTTTCGCCGGATTCGGTGCTCGCAGAGCACTCTACGAGACTGCCAGTGAGGTTCCGAGGCCGGCTCTCGATTCAGACCGACACCAACTCCTGCGCCTGGCCTTCGACGAGCGAGAGGAGGAGCGAGCGGTCCTTGCTGCGGGTCTCGCCGATGGCGGTGACGTAGACCGCGGGGTCGTCCTTGACGGGACACTCGTGCTCGCAGATGCCGCAGCCGATGCACTTCTCCGGGTCGATGTACGGCTGCTTGAGCTCGATCGTGGCGCCCCAGCGGTCGGTGGCCTCGACGTTCCGGGTGAAGATGGCCTTGGGGCTGACCGGGCAGACCTCCTCGCAGACCACGCAGCTCGTGTCCATCGCCCAGGGGAGGCATCGGCCGCGATTGTAGAACGCCGTTCCGGTCTTCACCGGCCCGTGGCTCTCGAAAGGCCCGATGCCGAGCTTCTCGACGATCGAGATCTCACGGATCGCGCCGGTGGGGCAGACCTGGCTGCACAGGGTGCAGTTGAGCTCGCACCAGCCCATCTTCGAGATCATGATCGGCGTCCAGAGGCCCTCGAGGCCGCCCTCGAACAGGGCGGGCTGGAGGACGTTGGTCGGGCAGACGCGGATGCACTGGTCGCACTTGATGCAGCGCCTGAGGAACTCGTCCTCGGCGACCGAGCCGGGGGGCCGGATCACGCCCCGATTGAAGTTCTTCCGCACCCCGCCCGAGAGCCTCGCCATCGGGAAGAAGAGCAGCCCGAACACGCCCGCGAGCACCAGCTCGCGACGGCCGACCGCCGGATAGGTCACCTCGCTGGCCTTGCGGGGCAGGAAGCGGAACGAGAGGGCGTCGTGCGGGCAGTCCTCGATGCAGTTGAGGCAGACGAAGCACTCGCTCTTGCGCAGGTCGGTGTGCGGATCGGAGGCACCCTCGCAGCTCTTGAGGCATAGGTCGCAGTCGGTGCAGCGAACGGGGTCGCGGTCGATCCGCCAGAGCGCGAACCGGCTGAAGATCCCCAGCAGGGCTCCCAGCGGGCAGATCGCGCGGCAGAAGAAGCGGGGGATCCACCAGTTCGCCACCAGGAAGCCGATGAAGATGATCCCGACGACCCACGCCTGCCAGTATTCGCGGGGCTCGGTGTAGATGCTCTCGGTCGCGTTGTGGACGGTCGGCAGGACGCTGGTCGTCATCGAGCGGACCGTCAGCGCGATCGGGTCCAGGAGGCCGATCTGGAGCGAGCTGTTGCCGCGCTTGTGCTCCTCCGCGGCGCGTGCGATACCGGTCTCCACCGCCGCGAAGACGCGGGAGAACCCGCTCTGGCGCAGATTCGGCGCCCCGATAGGCGCCCCAGATCTGCCCCGGCGCGGAGAGCGTCGTCGGGATGATCCAGAGGGCCGCCATGGCGATCATCGCGGCCAGGATGTAGTACTTGATCGCGTAGATCTTGCGGTAGCGGTTGACCTCGATCATCTGCTTCGTGTTGCGGCGGTTGCCGATCCAGCCGAAGAAGTGATGCAGGATGCCGAACGGGCACATCCAGTTGCACCAGACCCGCCCCAGCATCATGGTCACGGCGATGATCACCAGCCCCCAGACCAGGTTGCGATAGATCGTGTGGGTCGTCAGCGCCGTGGCGACGGCCACCAGCGGCGTCGCCTCGAGGAAGATCGACACCGGCCACCCCTTGAGGTAGCGCAGGTCGGTGATGACCAGGAAGAACAGGAAGAGGCCCAGGAACAGGACTTCATAGGCGCGTCGGATCTTAACCATCGGTCCCTCCGGCGGGGGGCTTGGGCTTGGGGGGATTCTTGGGGCGGGCTTTCTTCTGCTTCACTTGATCGGCTTGGGCCAGGAGTTTGGCGAGCGGCAGTACGAACCCCGGGAGGAGGTCGGTCTGATACGTTTGGTTCTCGGTCACGATGTCGTAGGTCGGGCCGGCGATCCCCAGGCGGTAGACGATCATGACGCGGCGGAAACGATCGATGATCCAGTATTGCTGCACTCCGGCCCTGAGATATTCGTCTCGCTTCGTCTCGTAGTCGCGCAAGGCATCACGGCGCCGCTTCGAGACGAACTCAACGACGATCGAGGGGATATCCGTGGTTTCGTCGGGGACGCGGCCCAGTCCCGTCCAAACCACGCGGTCGGCGATTCGACTGTTTGTTGCCGGGACCGCCTGCTCGGGCGCCGTCCCATCGATGATCGCGCCGTGAGGAGGTGTATCGCGATAGAGCCGGATGAGGTATCCCAGTTCATCATTCGGGTTCCGCTCGCCAAGTCCCGCGCGTGGAGACACGATCAGCACTCCATTGATCAGCTCGTAGCGATTCCTGCCGATGAACTGTTCCGGCCGGAGCGCGTCGAACTCCTCACGGGTCATCAATCGGCCCGACGATCCCGGGCCGATTCGCGCGAGCGATCGGGACCGGCTCGAGGGCTCGGTCTTAGTCTCGCTCGCGCTCGTGGACATGGTCGTTAGTGCCACTGATCGTTACCTTGCGAACAGCATGGTTTGAGTCCCGAAATCACGCACACTCCGGAGTCGTCCGAGGCTAAGGAACCGGCCGGGAATAACTTCCCGGACGACCGGTGTCGTGACCACGCACGTGAGTGCGTGGCTCGGACGGGACGAAGTCCTCCGACCTCGGGCGTCAGCCCGATCCATCGCGAAGATCGCACTCACGTGCGAGGTTGGAGGGCCCGCGGCCCCGTCCGAACCACGGTCTCACGACCGTGGTCACCTTGCGAGTTCCAATCGGGAAGTTATTCCCGGCCTATTCCTAAACCGTGATCTCCTGCGTCCAGTTGGGGCGCCAGTCCTGGCCCAGTCCCCGGGTGATCACCTTGTCGAGGTAGATGATATCTTCGCGGCGACGCTCGAGGAGTTTGCTGACGCACCAGCTATCGACGGCCGTGTGATCGGTGCCGACGACCATCGTGTCGCCCCGCTTGACGTCGTTGAGGCTGCCGCCGGTCGGGCCGTTGCGCATCAGGAGCTTGCGGCCGTCGGCGATCACCAGGGTCGGCTTCATCATCAGGGCGAAGTCGGAGATGATCCCGTGGATGTTCTGGTGGAACTGGTTGCGGGGGTTGCCGAGCAGCCCGTACCAGTTCTTCATGGTGACGGTGGCCTTGCAGAGGTTGTGGTCCTTGACGGGCGAGATGCCGATGACCTTGGTCGCCTCGCGGAACGGCCGGTAGAACATCCGCCAGGTGCTGGTGATCGTCTCGCCGCCGACGTAGAGGGTCTCGAAGTAGCTGTCCTTGGGCAGCATCAGTTCGGCCCCGGCGCGGACGGCCGCCTCGCCGACCTTGGTCTTGTAGAAGCAGCTCTCGGGGTTGTTGATCGGGTTGTCGGCGACGATGACCTTGCGTGCGCCGGCGCCGAAGCAGAGCCGGGTCACGGCGGCGACCGTGTCGGGCTGGGTCGTGGCGGCGAGGTCCGGGTTCTTGTCGAAGGCCACGTTCGGCTTGATGACGACGACGTCCCCCTTCTCGATGAAGTGGGCGACGCCGCCCATGGTGTCCATCGCGGCCTTGACCATCGAGAAGGCCTGTTCCTCGAGGGCCTTCAGAACCTCGTCCTTGGACGCGTGGTCCTCGGCGCGGACGGGGCGGGAGCGGACCACGACCAAGCTGGGCCGGCTGACCGGCAGCGTGACCGAGTAGTTCTTCAGCCGGACCGGCGGAGGCGGCTTGACCCCTTCCATCCCCCAGCGGTCGCGGAGCAGCAGGCCGCCGGCCACGGCGCCTCCGGCCACCAATCCGTAGCCGCCGACCTGGGCCGCGAACTGTCGACGCGAGAACGTCTCGTCCGCCGGGTTCACCCCGCCGAACTTCTCCAGGTTCTTCTGCTGAGTCCGGGTCAGTTTTTCGCTCATCGTGGCCCTCGGTCGAGGTTAAGGGGTTTCACCGCTACGCTTGTCCGTCGTCAGTGGTCCGGCTCCAGACTCGCTTCGAGCGGGGAGCTACTGGCTGCTTCCGATGGTCGGGACGGTGGCCGGCAGGGTCTTGGCCAGGGCCCGGGCGAAGGCCTCGGCCGGCGCGGGGCTGGTGGCTCCATTGGCGCCGGCCAGGGTATTCCCCTTGCGGAAGACGAAGTCCGCCAGGCCGATGTTGTTGCTGATGACCATCTCGTCGGCCCCGTCCGCCTGGATCGTCTTGACCTCGGCGCCGTCCTTCTTGACGCCCGCGATGTATTTCTCGAACACCGCCTTGGCCTCCTGGGCGTCGCGGTAGGGCCTCAGGAAGCCCTGCCAGGTGACTTCCCCGTCCTTGTAATCGGCCATGAAGACGTCGGAGAGGAAACTATAGCCGAAGACGTCCTGGGCCACGTACTTGGGCTCGCCGTCGCGCTTCTGGGCGGGCAGGAAAGCGAAGAGGTCGGCCGGGGAGGTTTCGGCGACCGGCTTGGGTGTCGAGGCAGGGGCCGCGGCTTCGGTCGGGCTGGTCGCCGTCTTCACCGAGGTCCCGGTCGGAGGCGCGGCCGGCGCAGGGGTCGTTGAGGCCGTTGATGACGGGGCGCTTCCCGGCTTCTGGCGGGCGACGACCCGTTTGGCCAGCTCCTGGGCGAAGGCGGCGAACTTGGGGTCGTCCTGAGTGGAGACGATCTGGGTGTAATACTTGCCCGCGTAGAAGAGCGTGCTGCCGGCGGACGTATAGCCCTGGTCGCCGATCGCGACCGGCTTGGCCTCGTCGGGCTTCTCCGAGCCGTACTTGCCCAGGGCCTTGAGGGCGTCCGGCATCTCGAAGATGTAGACCTGGAGCTCGTTGGATGCGTCGCCGGTCGGGTGGAAGAATGCGTAAGCCATCCCCTTGACGCCGTATTGGAGGAAGCTCTCGGCGCGGCCGTCGATCTTCTCGTAGAGGTTGTCGGCGTTGAAGGTCTCGATGTGTTTCTCGCCCGACTTGCCGACGGTCCATTCCGGCGGCAGGTCCGACAGCGGCAGCATGGCGGCGATCGCACGCTGGGGCTCGGGGACGGCGGCCAGCTCGGCCGCGGCCTCGGCGGGGCTCAGCCCATTGCCGGCCGCAGGGGCGGCCGGTGCCGGAGCCGATGCCGGGGCGGTCGCGGGAGTGGCCATGACGGTCGGGACGGCCCCGGCCGGATTGTTGGCAGCCATCGCACGCAAGTCGACCGGAGGCGCGGTGTAATCGAGCAATTGCTGAGGGCCGTCCAGGCCGACGCTCTTGCGCACGGCGGCGAGCGACTGCAACACGCTGGGGAAGCGTTGCGACACCGCGATTGAGGTGCCCGCCACGCTCCGCAATGCCAGCATCGATTCATCCAGCTTCTTGACGGTATTGACCAGGTTCTTCCGCTCCAGGCCGAGCCGTTCCATCTCCTGCCTGACGGCCACGTCGGCCGCCTTGAGGTCCGGGAACTCCCGCCCCTGGTCGAGCACCGACCAGGTCCGATTGGGGTCGAACTCGTAGCGATCCTTGTCGAACGACCGGCTCTTGAGCACCATGGCCGCGAAGATCGCCGGGATCCCCATCACCAGGATCATGCCGACGACGATCGACGAGAAGGCCGGGCGCATCAGCACCCGCCCGCGCCGGGCCTTGAACCAGTCCAGCCGCCCCAGGATCGCGAACGCGATCGGCGTCGTCGCCAGGGCGATCAGGGCCGCCGACAATGCGAGGATCAAGAAGGGGTCGCTCGCGAGCTCGTCGCGGTACCGGGACCAGAGACTCGTCAAGTTCATCGTGCCCTCTCAGTCATTAGTCACTGGTCATTTATGTTCGAATTCAGGCCGCCGCCGAATCATCCTGATAGGGACCGGGGGGCCAACCAACGACCGATGGCCGAACAGTAAAGGAGGGAGAGAGTCCAGGAAACGTCGCTCAACAAACGTTGAATCGCCCGGCCGCGACTCATTATAGCGGCCGAGGGAAGCGGCCGGCAACGAACTCAACAAGACTTGGTTCTGCATCATGCAGTCATGGGCGGGTCAGTCTGCTTTCGGGTCGGGAGGATTCTTTACATGAAATCGGGTTCGGTCCTTTTTCGTTTCTCTACCTTGATAACTCAGCGATCTTTCCGAGAACTTGGGGACGGTCCATCGATTTTGATCTCAGAAGAAGAGGACCTTTGATGCCCGCGTGTTCTTTGTTGATCGATGCGTCTCGCGACTTCGGCGCATGATCGCGCATTATAAAGTGTGAGACACTTGCCGGAAACCCACGCGATTGCGTTTCCGACGAGCGTCGGGCTTTCCGTCTGAAATCACGGCACGGATCAGTCGATCGCGCGATTACCACGGGCCGACCTGCTTGGGGTCGGCACCGACCGATGTGCCGAGTAAGCCGGTTTGATTGATGGCGAAGTCGAGGGGCCGGAGCACGTCCGTCCGCCTGGCGGGGTCGGTGCGATAGGTGACCTTGCCCTCGATCGGATGGCTCTCGGGGCCGACGACCTTCGACCAGCTCTCCAGGTCCGTGGCCCCGAGCGAGAGCGCGGGCGTACCCATGCTGCTGGAGAGGACGATCCAGGAATTCCCGGGAATATCGAATAGGTTCCCCTCGCCTTGCCAGTGGAGGTGGCTGGCGGGCCGGTCTTCGGACTTCTCCGGCTTCCAGGCCAGCATCGCCTCGGCTCGGACGGCACAATGCTTCAACTCGACGTGCAAGCCGGTTTGCACGGAACCGGGGACGAAATCGAGGAGGCCCGAACCGTCGAACGTGCAATTCTTCAGGATCAGCCGGCGAGGCGTGCGCGGATCTCCGCTTCCGGCCTCGAGCCGTACCTCCACACCCCAGGCTCGCCAGTCGGTCCCCCATAAGGGAGCGGAACCATACACGATCATCGTCTGTTCAATCTTCGCCTGGGCTCCCGGATAGGCCTGGAACTGGATCGCCCGGTCGAAGCCCTGGAACCAGCAGCCGGAAACGTTCAGGGGATTGCCCTTGATCTCCAGGGCACGGCATCCGACCGGCTTCGGACCGTCTTTGACGGAGAAGGCACACCGTTCGATCGTGAGGGAGCCGGCCGCCGAGATCACCGGCGGCGCGGGTCCCGCGGCGGCGGACTGAGTCGCCGGGTAGCGGACCTGGATATCCAGCCCGGTGAGGGCGAGCTTGACGGCCGAGCCGGTCGCGAGGAATGGCTTGGCTGCGGTCAACTCGATCTGGATGACCGGGGCGACCCCTGGCGCTCCGCGGAGGTCCAGCGATCCGCGGGCGAAGCCGAGCCAGTCGAGTTTGTTGATCTGTTCGGCGGTGATGCGCAATGGCGTACGATTGCGGAGCTCGACGAAATTGGGGCTCCCGATGGCGGCTTTGATCGCCTCGAAGAGATCCGCCTCCGGTCCCCGCTTCTCGTCGCCCTTCCCGTCCGGGTTGATCGGGCGAAGGAAGATGCCCTCCTCGGGTTGCTGGGGTTCCGCCTTGACCTCGACGCCCTGGGATGAGCGGGGCTTGAACGAATGGGCCGGCTCGCGGGATAAACCCAGGAACGCGGGGAGTCGACCGGTCAGCCCGACGAGGACCAGCAGCCCGGTGGCGACCAAGGCCACCGCGACCATCCCCCAGAGCAACCCGACGCTGGGCCACCAGACCGATCCGTCGGCGGTCGATGACCAGGAATTCGATTCCACCTCGGCGGGTATCGGAGCCGGCACAGGGGGACTCGGAGGGATGGCGACCGGGGGTCGAGGCTTGGACCGCGCCAGCCGATCGCTCAACGGAGGTTCGGGCCCGAGATCGACGAGCAGGGCCTCATGTCCGTCTTCTTCGGCGAGCTCGTCAACGGGGGTGAGCATGGGGATCGAAGGGTCGTCGAGGTCGGGGCCGACTGTCAACGCCTCGCCGGCTCGGGCCGTCCCGGGAGGACGATGAGAAGGGCCGGAGGGGAGGGCCTCGGCCCGCGGCGCGTCGCGGCCCTTCTGGGCTGCCGTCGCGGCCATGGCGATCGACCCGGCTTCGTCGGGTTGAGGCGAGTGCGCGTGCGGGACCAACTTGCCCGAGCCGGAACTCACGGCCTCGTCGGGTCGTGGCGACGCGTCGGGCAAGATCCTCTGGGCCGGCCTGACCGGGTCCATGCGATTGCCGTAACCGGCGTGTTCCTCGATGTACGGCTCCAACGCCTGGATCACCTGGATCGGGGTCGCAAATCGCTCGTCGGGCGACTTGCGCATCATCTTTCGGACGATCTCGAGGAGCCCCTCGGGCAAGCCGGGCACGAGCTGCTCCAGGGGGGTCGGCTCCAAGGCTTGATGCGAGAAGAGCTTCTCGGGCAGGCTGGGGCTGGGGAACGGCACCTGGCTGGCGAGCATGTGATACAGGGTGCAACCGAGCGAGTAGATGTCGCTGCGAATGTCGGCGGAGTGGGAATGCCTGGCCTGCTCGGGGGCCACGTAGTCGAACGTGCCGACGGTGGCCCCCTCACGCGTGACGCGGTCCCCGTCGGCCAAGTCGATCGCCAGTCCCAGGTCGGCCAGCTTGGCGATCCCGTCGTGGGTGACCAGGATGTTGTAGGGGTTGACGTCGCGATGGATCATCCCTTTGCTGTGCGCATGCCCCAGGCCCATGGCGACCTGCCGGACCAGCCGCGCCGCGGTCTCCGGGGGCATCGGGCCCTGTTCGGAGATCAGTTGGCCGATCGTCTTGCCCTCGATGAACTCCATCACCAGGAAGAAGCGGCCGTTGGCCTCGCCGAAGTCGTAGACGCGCACGAGGTTCTCGTGCTGCAACTGGGCTCCGACCCGGGCCTCGCGCTGGAACCGCGCGACGGCCCGCGGGTTATTGATCCGCTCGGGCGCCAGGATTTTCAGGGCGACCCGACGGTTGAGCCGCGTATCCCTGGCCAGGTAGACTCGACCCATCCCCCCCTGGCCGAGCAAGTCCAGGAGCACGTAGCGGTCCACCTTGAAACCGCCGGTCCGCCCGGCCAGGAGCTGCTGCGCCTGCCAGAGAGTCAGTGAGTTGGATTGGACCGCCTGCCTCGCGAGGCGACGGTCGATGTGCTCGGGAGCGTCTCGTTTCGCCGGCGGGATCGCATTCCAGCAGGCCGTCAGGCCTTCGACGTCCATCAGGCCGCTGAACACGGCCGCCTGCCAGAATCGCGACGCCTGAGGGTCGAGCATGAGGCATCCTGAAACTGCGTTCATCATCGGACGACCACGCCACGCCGGCAAACGTCCCGGCGAGTCTACCACGTCTTCCCGCCGCCCTCAATCATTCCCTAAATAGAAGCGCCGTAAGGCGCATCAGCACTCAGCCTCACTATCATCATCGCTCGTCGCGTCACAAGAGTCGCCTCGATCCCGTATTATCCGATTTCAGGCTTTCGCAATCAAGTGGTGGCAACCAATTATGCACGCATCGGACACTGGTCGTTATCCATCGAGCATGTTCGGCCTCGGATCGTTCGGAAGGCGATGATCGGCCTTACGAAAATCGCCCCTTGAAAAAGTGCCGGGATGTCACATCCTTGGCGCAATGGGCTCGCGTAGAGACAATTATAATCTTCGGCAACCGTTCCCGGGCGGTAGTCGGAATGGCCATGGAAGGTCTGGTGACGCGATCGTGTGCGAAAAGTCGTCGTCGCATCCCGCACCGCTAATTGAGTTGATCTGGCGGGTGTCGCTCCATCTCGAGTGTCTTTGAAAGTGATTTACCATCTCGAAAAAAACCCAGAACCGTCGTTTTGAGTCTGCAAGGTCGAGGGCCCGATGAAAGCTAGGCCCCACGGTGAGAGTATGCTCGGTACTCGATGAGCGACGTCGAATGAGGCCAATTTTTCGCCCATCCGATTTCGCCGATGGATCCGTAAGAGCCGCCGATCTCGAGGAATTTCGGGCCCGAAAGGGTGCGGTAGTTCGTGGCTGGCGGCTTCCCATTGAAAAGGATCGAGTTGGATCGATGAGTCAACGCCGACTCATTGCACGCCAACCTGGATATCATGTCGCCTGATTTTGATTGGACCGGCATGCAATAGCGTTTTCTGTGGAATGGCATTCGAGTGTCTTGTGTGGTTGCGCAAGGGATTGTGTAATTACGGAACGGGATTTCGCAACCACAGAGGAGAGCCGTCCAATGATCCGCGTGGTCTGCGACTGCGGCAGGGTATTCAAGGCTGAGGACAGGCATGCCGGGAAACGGACCAAATGTCCCGTATGCGGCACTAGTCTAACGATCGGCCAAGCCACGGTTCCTAGCTCGAGCGGCGGGGATATCGAGGATGTTCCGTCGTGGTGGTACCCGACGGATTCCGAGGGGCAGGCGCCGCCGGGGCCGAAATCAGGGCAAGGTGGTCGGAAAAGCGATGCCCTGGCCACGACCGTCTTCAACTCGAATCCCGACCTGGCCCACCTGAACGTCCAAGGAAATCATTCACGACTCCCGATCCCGGCGGACGGTTCGCAACAGACTTCGTCGCGATCCATCTCGCGGGTCAGACGACTCTGGGCGCTCTCGTCTGGTACCGCGATGCTGGCGGTATTGGCCCTGGGAGCCATCGTGTGGATGCGATCCAACGCACCCGTCGGCGGTGGTGAGCGGCCCGAGTCCCAAACCGCGACTGACCCCTCGCCTCCGCCGCGAGGTCCCGACTCGAACCCGGGGCCGTCGGAATCGCCGGCGACCAGCCCGGGAAAGACGGACCGTACCGCGAGCAGGACCTCTCCGGCCGGGATGACACGAAGGCTCCGCCTGCTGGTCCCGGCCTATATCTTTCCCGGAGGCGCCGGGTACAACGAATGGCAGCGGATTATCGCGGCCGCACCGAAGGCGGAGATCGTGGCCATCGCGAATCCGGGAAGTGGACCGGGTGCGGAGAGAAACCCGGCCTATTTCGCCATCATCGCCGAGGCCAAGCAGCATGGAGTGAAGGTCATCGGCTACATCAGCACGGAGTATGCCCGGCGAAGCTCGGTGCTGGTCAAGAGCCAGATCGACAGTTGGATTCGGCTCTATCCCGACATCCTGGGCTTCTTCTTCGATCAGCAAAGCGACGACTTCCAGCATGTGGGTTACTATGCGGAGCTCCGCAGCTACGCCGTGAGCAAGGTCCCGAATGCCCTGGTGATCACGAATCCGGGCATCCCCTGCAACGAAGCGTACTTCGCGAAGCACGTCTCGGACGTGACCTGCATCTTCGCGTATTTCCAGGGTTTCGGCGGATTCGAAATCCCCGCAGACCTCAAAGCCTATGACCTCTCGCGGTTCGCCGCCCTCGCTTACAAGATCCCCGACGCCGCGACCATGCGCGAGGTCATCAGGGACGCGGTCCTCAAGAAGATCGGCTACATCTACGTCACGGATGGGACGCCCCCGAACCAGTGGAATAAATTGCCGAGCTACTGGGACGACGAGGTCGCGGAGGTCTCGCGCAACCAGTAGGGCCTCGCTCCGCCGATACTCCGTCGACATCCCGCCCGCGACGGAGACTCACCGCTCCGGACGCTCCAGCCGATGGAGAGAGCCCTCGGCGAGATTCGGCGATCCGCCCCCGAAACGAGGCAACACCGACCGGCGAGGGCTCGCCGGATGAATCGGGATCGGTGCGAAGCGGGGACGACATCGACCAGAGCCCGTGCCCGGGCGATGATGAAACCCCCACTAATCGAGGGGATGCCATCCGAGAACCGACGAATGCGGCTTATGCGACTCGAGGAGATCGTCGTGACGGCGGCGATTTGAAGCGAAGTGGGGCTGCGGTACCGTATCCCAGAGGCTCGGGTAGCCGTCCGGGTCGGCGTGCTCCGCGGCGTTGATCAGCATCTTGGCGGCGGCCAGCCGGTGCGGCTCGTCCACCAGGACGATCCGGGGGATGCCCGGCGCCTCCGCTTCGATCTGTCGCGGATGGAACCCGAGCCGGGTCAGCCAGGAATGGGCGCGGGAAAGCGTCTCGCGGTGGGCGAACGTGTGGGTCATGTACATGGGAAAACTTGTCCTCATATGAAAGGAGATGGGAATCCGCTGGATCGCAGGTGGGGGTACCGTTCGCCCGTCGAGGGGGGCGAGGCGCTCCCGTGATTCGGGAGAAAGCCCGGGCGGCTCTCGATCGGGCAGTCCCGAGGCGGCGGCAATCGCTCGCGCACTCGCCGATCCGCATCACAACCTGATTGATCGATCAGGCATGGCGGTCGTCGAAGGCGCGGATCGATCGCCCCGGCCAATTGCGGGCGATAGGGGACCGTCGGATTCGTCCGAGAGCACCGGAACAGGTGCGACGCGACTGACTGCGCGACGCTTGCTCTCAGCAGCGGAGAGGACGAGGTTGGGAAGGATTGGGGGGGAGTTCGCGCCGACACCGATCGCAGGGACCGAGGTCGCTCGAGCCGGAGTTCGGGCTCGACCAGGAGAGCGAGAGCGGGCCGTGGAGGACGTCATCCTCGAGAGAATCTTCTTCATCCCAGAGCGATGAACCCAGGCTTCCGCCGCTCGGATCGCCGGGGAAGAAGACATCCCTCACGTCTTGGATCACGATCGAGGCGACGTCGGCCTCGGCATGCGCGGCGACGGTATAGCGAGGGGAAAGGGGGCGATCGTGCCCTTCAGTCGTGAGGAAGGGGAGCGCCCAGAAGATAAGGAGTGGGACGACCTTCATGTCTGAAAACACCCCCCGATCTCGCCATCCGCTGGCAATCGACTCTCACTGGCTCGATTATACCGCACCGGTCAAGAACGTCGATACCGGATCGCTTGAGAGGGTTTTCATGAAATGACCGACTGCGCCTCGGCGTAGTCGGCGCTGCCGAGGAAGCGGGCCACGACGGTGTAGGTACCGGCGGCGGAAGGCGCCGCGGAACCCAGGTCCGTGCCCGAGGCGCTCGTTCCGGCGTCATACGTCAGGGTCGGCGCGACGCCTTCGAGGCTCGGGGCCGCCGGGCCATCGACACCCGTCACGGTGGCCATCGCCGCGATCGGTGCGCCGGTGTAGTTCCCGCCCGGGTCGATGACGGTCGCTGCGGGCGTGGCCGGGGTGATGCTCAGGGAACTGCCGGTGAATTGGATCGTGTCGTTGCTGTTGGCGGTGAGCGTTCCCTGGCCGATCGCGTAGTAACCGCCCGAGACCGTCTCGCCGGCCGCCCGCGCCAGCGAGCCGGTGAGGACCGTCGCGGCCGTATCCGAGTATTGGAAACCGCTGGCGGTGTAGGCCAACGTCGGGTCCGCCGAGCCGAAGACCTTGGTCTCGGGCCCCGCTACGATCGTCAGCGTCGCCGGGCTGATGGTCAGATTGTTGCCGATGAAGCTGATCGTGTAGTTGCCGGCCGCGAGCGTGCCCTGGGTGATCGCATAGGGGCCACCGGATACCGCCTCGCCGGGTGTCCGCGCCAGATGGCCCGACAGCGACGCCGCGGCCGTGTCGTCGATCGTCACCCCGTCGACCGTGGTATTGATGAAGCCGTTTGCGGAGTCGGTGAAAGTGGGGTCCTGGGTCCCGAAGACCTTGGTCTGAGGATTGGTCGCGACGGTCAAGGACGCCGGGGTGATCGTCGGCGTGTTGCCGGTGAAGGTGATCGTGTAATTGCTGTTCGCTGCGAGCGTTCCCTGGCCGACTGGTGAACCGGGTGGGAGTTGAATGCGAACCGCTCTTCAAGTGTGCGAGGGCTGGCCATGAATATCTCCTCTCTCGAGTGGGATGCCCTGGGATACGTTCTGATGCGATGCGGTGCGGTGCGATCCTCGGGACGCGGGCGCGCGCCTCTGACGTCCCCGGTCCCGAGAAGGGTCCGACCCGTGCCCGTGTCAGCATCAAGGCGCGCCGGAGTGGGCCTGCTTGGAGTCCGGTCTCGCCTCGTCGCTGGCCCGGTGCTTCAGTTGTGGGACACGATGCTGCACGGGCTGCGATCGGGGCGCCACCTCGCGCACGGGATCGCGGCCGCCCTTGCCGCCATGGTGCCCGGTCGCCCGGATCGCGCCAAAGAGGCCGTTGATGGACACGCCCGGCGCGTTGGGCCCCGCGTCGAAGAAGAGCTGGTTGGTCTTGCCGCCGTGCGGCTTGCCGTCGCCGAACTCCAGGTCCCACAGGCCGGTGATGGCGATCGGGGTGCCGTCCGGCTGGTCTAGCTGTCCGAGGTAGGCGCCCGTGGACGGGTCAAAAACGTTGATGTTGCCGGCCCCCGCCACGTTGCCGATCAGCAGGTCGTTGCTGTACGCGCCGAAGTTCGCCGGAGCCTGGACAATCCCCCAGGGGTTTTGCAGCGGGCCCGCGCCGGGGCCGTTGGCGTAGAAACGGCTGAGCATCTGGCCGTCGGTATTGAACACGTCCACCACGCCGCTATCGAAGTCCTTGAGACTGGCGAACGTGACGTAGAGCTTGTCGTTCACGGCATGCACCGACCAGGCGCCCAAGCTTGCGTCAATACTTGTCACGGTCGGATCGGTGAAGGAGCCGATGAGATTGAAATTGCCATCGAACATGTCCACGCGGTTGTTGAGGAAGTCGGCCGCATAGAGGACATCCTGCCCCTGGCTGTTCTGGGCCATTTCGAGGCCGGTGTAGACGGCGGGATCGCCGGCGGCGAAGGTGTCCTGCACGAGGATCGCATGCGTCGGATCGACCTTGGGGTTCCAGCCGCTGATGGTGCCGTCGATCGAATCGAAGATCAGCCGGGCCGGGGCCGACTTGCCGTTTTCCGAGATCACGAAGTCCGACGTCGGGTTGTAGACGACGCCCGTGGGGTGGCCGCCCGGCCCGATCCCCAACACCTGATCGGGGACCGGCGATGCCGACCCCGGCACGGTGATCGTCTGCGGGAGCACGTGGCCGGAGTTGCTGTAAAACGTGGCCAGCCCGGTGGTGAACGTGTTGGCCACAACGAACGACCCGTCCGGCATGGAAGTCATGCCCCAGCCGTTCAGGTTGGGGTCGGTGAAGTGCGCAATGCCGGGCTCGTAGCCGACCAGGTTCGTCTGCTGGTAACCGCTGAGCAACCAGCGGTCTTCCAGCGCTTCGGGCCGCGGGCGGAAGCTGGCCCGTTGGCGAGAGGACGTTTGTGTCCGCCGGCGCGCTGCGGCGCGGAGCATCTCGAGTTTCGCAGCCAGGAAGTGAACGACATGGTGCTTCTCCTTTCGAGAGCTGGTCTGCGATACAATGAAAAAGTCATCGCCCCGGCGCAGACCGATCGCCGGAGCGGTGCCGGGCCGGCGGGGGCTTGCTTGGCGGTAAGGGCCCCGCCGGCCGCTTTGCTTCGGGGGTAGTCAGTTCGGTGATGAGCGGCTTCGCTGCTTGCTTCGCCCGAACACCGAATCAACGGGCGAATGGTCAGCCTTATTTCTTGTCCGAGTCCTCATTCGATTTGGGGTTGATCAGTTCCTCGGCCTCGCGGCGGAGAAGCTGGGCCTCGAGCCAATCCTGGGGTGAGAGCTTTGTCGGCCGCTCGGGGCCCGGGGGGCCTTCTCGCTCCAGCCATTGGATGCCCTTGGCCAAACATTGACGGGCCTCGTCAGGATGGCCCAGACGGTGGTGAACCAGGGCCAGCCCGAACCAGTTGAGGCCCCGGTATGCCCCCTCCCCGACGTCGGCCTTGGCGAAACTCTGCAGCGCTTGCTCGAATTGACCGGCGCGATACTGCGCCAGGCCCAGGACATGGAAGTACCAGGCAGGTTGAGCGCCGGCGACGGCCTGTGCCGCCCACTCGACAACCCGAGCGGGATCGACCGCGCCTTTTCTCGCCGTCCCGCAGGTGCGTGCCAGGATAAAGGCCTCGAAGTGATCCTTTGTCTGCCCCGCACGCCGGATCATGTCCTGGCAGAAGCGGTCGTAGCCCTCGCTATCGCCGCGAATCAGGAACAAACAGGCACAGGCGCAGGCGTCATCGTTGAGCGGCCGTGCCGAGAGGTCGGCCTTTGCATAGGCGGCAGCCGCCTCCGCCCATCGGCTCGCGCGGATGTGGTAACGGGCTTGGACCGCTGGTGGGGCCTTCGCCTCCAGGTCCGCCAGCAGCTTGCGGAAGTCCTCCCGGTCGCGCACTGCGTCCAGGTCGTTGTCCTCGACGAGCCACAAGAGATCCTTGTACCCCGCGGCCATCGCCTGCCGGAGCAGCTCGACGGCCCGGCGGGCGCGGGCCTCGGCGGCCTCGGGCCCGCCGGCACTGTCCTTCTGGCCCGCCGCCACCGCGTAGACGCACGCGGCATTGTACAGGGCGAGTGCGTCCCCCGCCCGGGCCAGGTCGTCCGCGTCCCGGGCCGCCTGGTCCAGG
Organism: uncultured Planctomycetota bacterium; assembly: GCA_963743925.1. Taxonomy (GTDB): domain Bacteria; phylum Planctomycetota; class Planctomycetia; order Isosphaerales; family Isosphaeraceae; genus CAVZRC01. Next base: position 21,792 of record CAVURY010000033.1, read on the forward strand.
TTCCCCGCCCTGGCGAGGCAGAGCGCCCGGCGGTTGCGGAAAAACGAGGACTCGGACCCGTCCGCAAGTTCGACGGCCTTCGCATAATCGGCCGCCCCCGCCGCCCACTGCCCCAGCTCCATGTGGGCCCACCCCCGATTGGCCCACGACCACGCGTGTCGCGGATTCCGCTTGATGGCTGTCGAGTAGTCCGCGATGGCTTTGTCCCACTGTCGCAGGCCGCCGTGCGCGTCACCCCGGTAGAACCACTCACCATCGCCGTTCGGGTTCAGCTCCATGGCCTTCGAGAAGTCCGCGATGGCCTGGTCCCACTGTCGAAGCGCCAGGTGGCGCGGCCGCGGTCGAACCAGTTCTTGTAGAACTGCGGGGCCAGCGCGATCGCCCGGGTGTAATCGGCGACGGCGCTGTCCCACTTTCCAAGGTCGAGATGCACGTATCCCTGGTCGGACCATGCCTCCGCGCGATCCGGTTTGAGCCGGAGCGCCGCGGTGAAATCTTCCGCTGCCCTGGCATGCTCGCCCCGCAGGAGGCGGCACTCGCCGCGGGCGATCCACGCGTCCACGAAGGTCGGATCCAGGGTTATGACCTCGGAGTACTTCGCAATCGCCCGGTCCAGGTCGCCCGCGTCGCGCAGGTGATTGCCGAGGAGAACCCGAAAGCTCAAGTTGCCCCCTTGCAGCTCGATCGCCCTGCGCAGCCGCGCCGTCTCTTCGGCGCGGAGTTCGGCCGCCCCGGCCACGTTTCCCTGCGCCCGTAAGGCTTCCCGTAACAACGCCAACACTTGGAGGATGCGGGATTCGTCAAAGTGCTTGCGGAAGATTGTCAGTGCCTCGCGGAGCGTTTTCTCGGCCTCCGCGTGCTTCCCCTGCCGTTCCAGAGCGACCCCCAGCTTGTACAGGCCCCACCCGGTCTCGGGGTGATCGTCACCGTTCACCAGGCGGTGAATCGTCAGCGCCTCCCGGGCCAGTCGCTCCGCGCCAGCGTAATCCCCGGCGAGTATCCTCACTTGGACTTGATTGTGAAGGATCTTGGCCACCTCGGGGTGCTCCGCGCACCCGGCGTCCCGCGCGAAGGCGAGGGCCTGTTCGGCGACGGCCCGTGACTCCACGTGCTTTCCATGTTCCGCGAGGAAGAACGCGATTAGCCCGAACGCCGTGAGGGTCTTTTCGGGTTTGACATTGGCCTTCTGGCAAAGGGCCAGGGCCTCGCGCGCCTCCGCCTCGGCGGCGGTCAGCTCCCGCATCTGGAACGCACAGAACGAATGGTCCAGCAGAGTCTGCGCCACCTCCGGGTGGTCCGGGCCGAGCACGGCCCGGCGAAGATCCAGGGCCCTTCGCAGGTGGGGCTCCGCATCCTCGGGCCGCCCCAGGCCGCAGTACGCGATTCCGATGGTCGAGCGGATCGCCGCCTCAGCTTCCGGTTGATCCTTCAGCCGATCACCCAGGCCTCTCGATAGGTCGTCGAGCAATTGGCGCACCGTGTAGTCGGCGCCCTTGGCCTTGTAGGGGTCCGCCGCTTGCAGTGCCTGCTGGAGCAAGGCGCTGATCGCGGTGGCCCTGGCGGCCTCGGTCACGGCTCGCCTGCGCGTCTTGCTCCGCCTCGAACCGCAATTTAGAAAGTGCCTCGGCCCTCCGGCGCGGAGCGCCTGCCACGTGCTGATTACAATTCCGAGGAACAGCGCCGCGGCGAGCAGCGAGCCGGTGAGCAGTGCTGCCTTGTTCCGCCGGGCGAACTTGCGCAGCCGGTACCCGGCTGATGGCGGGCAGGCCAACACCGGCTCGTCGGCCAGGTAGCGCTGCACGTCCATCGCGAAGCCGTTGGCCGTCTCGTAGCGGCGGTTGCGGTCCTTCTCCAATGCCTTCATCACGATCCAGTCGAGTTCGCCACGCACCAGCCTGGTCAGCCTGACGGGTTCCATCCCGCGGTTGGCGGCCAACGTCGGCAAGCCCTCGGCCGTGCTCAACTTGGTGCTCGGCTTCGACGGCTCCTGCTCGCGGATCACCCGCAGCATCTCCAGCATGCCCGCCTGGGTCAACTCCTTGCGCCGGAACGGCGGGCTGCCGGTCAGCAGCTCATACAGCAGCACGCCCAGCGCGTAGATGTCGCTGCGCGTGTCGATGTCGAGCTGGTTGACCTCCGCCTGCTCGGGCGACATGTATTCCAGCGTGCCGACGATCGACCCGAAGCCGGTGACCAGCGTCTTGTCGGTCAACTGTTGCCCGGCCGCCTTGGCCACGCCGAAGTCGATGATCTTCGGCACCGGCCTGCCGTCATAGAGGGCCACCAACACGTTGGACGGCTTGAGATCGCGGTGGATAATGCCCTTCTGATGCGCGTGCTGCACCGCCTGGCAGACGGGGATGAACAGCTCCAGCCGCTGCCGCGGCGTGAGGTGGTGCTCGTCGCAGTAGCGGGTGATGGGCACCCCCTTGACGAGATCCATGACGAAGTAAGGCCGGCCGCCGCTGGTGGTGCCGCCGTCGAGCACGCGGGCGATGTTCGGGTGGTCCATCAGGGCCAGCGCCTGCCGCTCGGCCTCGAAGCGGGCGATGACCTGGCGGGAGTCCATGCCGGCCTTGATCAACTTGACGGCCACCAGGCGCCTGACCGGGTCGGTCTGCTGGGCCATCCAGACGCTGCCCATGCCGCCCTCGCCGATCGGCTCGATGAGCTTGTACGGGCCGATCGCCCGGCCGGAGCTCTCTGTTGTCGGCTGGTCGCTGGTCGCGTCGGTCATGTCCGCCGCCGGACGGTCCAGCAGGCTGTCGGTGCGGTCGACGGCCGCCAGCAGCGCCTCGAGGTGGACGATCCGGGCTTCGTCCCCGCCGCACGCCTCCCGGACGTACTCCCGCCGGCGGTCCGGGTCGGGGATGTCGCGGGCGGCGTGGAAGATCGCCTCGTTGTCGGGCCGTGATGCGGTCATGGGGGCCTCCGCGGCGGGCGACCTGGCCCGTCCAGAATATAATGCGAGAAACCGGGGCCGAACCCGTAATGTCTTTTTCGGAATCCGCGCTGATCAGGCCGACCGTCGCCGGCCCGGCCACCGGCACTCTCGGCCGGACTGGCCTCTTACCGCTCGAAGTCGAGGTTCTCCGGCCGGTCGGGCGTGCTGGGGAGGGACTCTTTCAGCTCGCGGGCCCGCTTCGCGGGGTCGTCCGGCCGGACGTTCACCCCCTCGGTGGCAGGGACCTTGGCCGGGTCGACGACCTCCAGGCTGGCGTCATCGACGCCGAGCGTCCCGGCCCCGGGCGCGACTACCCCGAGGCTCAGTCCCCCTGCGTCGGCGGACATGTCGAGGACCACTTCCTGGGGGCCCCAGTCGGTCGTCCCCTTCGGCCCCCGGCCCTTCGTGCTGACGAAGCGCATTCCGGTATCCGAGTCCGATCGCAGCCACAGGTACGCCGAATCGGCCAGGCCTTTGGTCTTGAGATACGCCCGGAACCGCACCCGCTTCCCCCTGGGGCCCGCGGCAAGATCCTGGTAGATCCCGGCCCCGGGCGTTCTCGCCTCCGGCGCCGACGCGATCTCCAGGAACGCCCGGCCGCCGTGGGCTCCCCCCTCGACGATGCGTCGCGAGAAGGAGCCGGAATCGAAGCCGGGGGTACTCCAGCCCGGGATGACATCGGTGGCCCCGGCACCGGTCGCCTCGAAGTCGAGGTTGGAGGCCCGCTCGGCGTGAGTGATCGGCTCGACGCCCTTGCTCGTGACCGTGACCTCCTTCGGGTCCACCACCTCCAGCGTTAGATCGTCGGCCCAGACCTGGCCCGTTCCGTGGAGCAGGGCACCGAACGCCAGCCTCGCGGCCGCCTCCGGCACGTCGAGGACCACCACATGACGCGACCAATCGGTCGTCCCCCTCCCGCGTTGAGCCGCCATATTATCGATGGCGAGCGGCTTCGCATCCGGCCCGTTGACCCGCAGCCAGAGTCCGGCCCACCCTCCGTGCACGTCGCGGGTCTTGAGGTAGCCGGCCAGCCGGACGCGCTTCCCCCGGTAGGCGTCGGCCTTGATGAGCTGGGTGACGGCCCGGAAGTGGGTCTCCGCGGCGATGGAGCGGATCGACACCGAGGCATGCCCGCCGTGGGCGACCTCGCGGTCGACTCCGATGGCAAAGCCGGCCGCATCCTGATTCCTGGGGATCCCGCTGCCCTCGGTCGCGAACGACCAGCCGGGGACGGGCGGGGCGTTCTTAGGGCCCGGGTTCGGCCCGCCCGCCGCGAGCAGGAGGGAAGCTACCGCCGACATCGCGATGCAGGATCGCATGAGTGCACCTCATTGTTGAGTTCGGATTTGGGTCGGGTGGGATCCGCGTCGCACCCGCGACGCTGACCGCCGAGGTCCCCCAGACCCGCGGCGTCGAGTTCGACCCCTCGGCGTTGGATAAGGGCGTCCGCAACGAGCGGACGCTGAAGCTGGCCGTCGCCGAGATGTAGATCCAGAGGTGGCGGGACCGCCCGAAGGGCCAGTCCCTGTATCGGATTCTGGATGCCCGCTACGAGACGCTCGACGGCCGATTGACGGTGCTCGATCCCTGTCCTGTGGGGTAGTGCGATTAACGGGGAAAGAAGGGGCCAAGGATATTCCGCGACCACGACCAGTTGACGGGCTCCGGCTCGGATTCGGCGCGGATGATCCCGGACCATGGGCCGACCATGCGCAGAGACCAACTCTCTCGTTTGTGCGCCAATCCGCAAAAGCGCTACGTCCCCGTTTTCGCCCCGTCCCCGTTTTCGCCCGCTCTCCAGGTCCACCGCGTAGTCCTCGCCGCTTTGTCCGTCCACGCCCACCGGCCCGTCCTTGCGCGTGCGCCGATAAGCCTCGCGCAGCCAGTCGATGTCGATGAAGTAAGCCAGGGACGTGAATCCCATCTCCGGGCTATGCCGAGCGAGTTCCGCTATCCGTCGTCGTTTCGTGGACACGTCCACGGGTTCCGATGCACCCGCCATGTTTCCCTCCGACGGTCGTTTGAAATGGCGTCCCCTTCGCTCCGCGGGGTCCTTCGGTCGAGTTCCCCCGCTTCCACACTACTATGGGACGCTCCGACTCCCTGCCGCTCATCTCGCCGCGTTTCGTTGCCTTCACTCGGCGATACCACCCTTGCGCCCGATTCGCTCCCGCCGGCCGGGGCGCGCGGCCGGGGGCACGGGGAGTTGGTATTCCGGTTCCCGAGCCGGATATGTCGGCGGAAACGGCAGGGTCTCTCAGGTTTCCGAGCGACCCTCATGTCCCTACGCCCTGTTCTTGGACCCCGGCAGGACCGAAATACGCCAGGCCATCGCGGCGCCTCGGCACGGCCCCCGCTTGTGTCAACAGCGGTGGCTCCCACGAGCAAAGATTTCGGGGCTCGATCGCACGGCATCGGGACTCACTGTCTACGCTTCGCAGGGAAGGTTACCCTTCCACCGCGCAAGACTCGCTTCCGGCCGCTGGCCAAGCTCTGCGGGCGGGATTCGTTTACCCGCAGGGTTGCAGAGAAAGGTTTCCGAGTTCGAGTCTCTTCCTCCCTTCTCGAGCTGACCTGACGCTATGACACCGACTTTCGACCCCGGCTCTGCCTCCCCCCAGCGATCAACTCGCAGTCGGCGCCTCTTAGAGCCTCCCTGCATCGGCCCCCCGGCCCTCGAACGTGGAGAGCCGGGAGGCGTAACAGACGGACGTCAGGCCGTGGTCGTGCCGTCCAGGTCGTTGTCATTCGTCGAGGCATGGTTGCCCTTGATCGTCGTGTTGTCTACGTTGGCGGTGCCGAAGTTGGCAAGGCCGCCGCCCACGCCGACGCTGGACAGGCCGGTCACCCCGGCCTGGCCGGGGTTCGCGGCTCCGTTGACGCCGAAGGGGGAAGTTCCGGCTCCGGCGGTGGCGCCGCCCCCGGCGCCCGCCTGCCCGCCCGATCCGGCCAGCGCCTGATCGGTGGTGACGACATCGGTGGCGTGGGCCTGCTTGGACCCCTTCTTCGCCCCCAGCTCGGGCTTGAGCGTGAGGGTGCCGGTGGTCGCATTGAAGATCCCGCCCCCGACGCCGCTGGCGCCCTCGCCGCCGTTGCCGCCGTCCCCGCCGGCGGCCCCGCCGCCGCCCGTGCCTCCCGTGGCCTCGCCGCCCGCGCTGCCGAGTCCGCCGGTACCGCTGGCCGCCTGGTTGGCAGTGAACGTGACGGTCACCCCGGTGAACGAGGCAGTCGCGGCGTTGAACAGGCCGCCGCCGGTGCCATTGCCCGCGGCGGAGCCGGTGCCTCCGGCGCCCCGCCGGCGCCGCCGCCGAAGCCGGAGTGCGCCTTCTCCCCGCCGGCGCCGTTGGTACCGCCGGAGGCATTGCCGCCGTCGCCGCCCTCTGCACCGCTGCCGCCGTTAGCTTGATTCGCGTTGAACGTGCTGGTAGCCGGCGGCTTGGCGGGGGCCTGGCGCGGTAGGTCACGGTGCCGCCGACCGCGTTGAACAGGCCGCCGCCGTCGCCGTCGCCGGAGACGCCGGCGTTGCCACCGGCCCCTCCAACGCCCTGGCCGCCGTTGCCGCCGACCCCGCCCGCGAAATTGTTATCCGGACTGTTCGAGGTGGGTCCGCCGTTGCCGCCGACCCCGCCGACACCCTGGCCGCCGTTGCCGCCGGCCCCGCCGGCCCCGCCGGTGGCGACGTTCGACGCGATCGCCAGTGTGGTCGTGTTGGTCAGGGTCGCGCCCCCGCCGTTGAAGATCCCGCCGCCCGCGCCAGCTCCGGCATTGCCGCCAGAGCCGCCCGCGCCGCCGTCGCCCGCTGCGCCATTGCCGCCGGAATTGCCGAGGAGGCCAGTGCCGCCGTTGCCGCCGTTGCCGTTGCCGCCGTGCGCGCCGGTCCCGCCCGAGCCGCCGGTGGCGCTATTGCCCGTGATGGCGCTGCTCTGCCCCGTCAGGGAGGCGCCGCCGAGGTTGAACAGTCCACCCCCCTCGCCCACGCCACCGGCGCCGCCGGAGCCGCCGTTACCGCCGGTGCCCTGCCCCCCAGCGCGGGCCTCGCCGTCGATGGTACTGATTCCGCTGCCGCCCCCGGCGCCGCCGGCCCCGGTGCCCCCGCCGCCGCCGACCCCGCCGACACCGCCGATCGCCTGATTGACCGAGATGGTGTCCCCGGTGAGGGTCAAGGTCGCGCCGGCCGCGTTGAAGATCCCGCCGCCCAGGCCGGCGCCGCCCGCGCCGCCGTTGCCGCCGAAGCCCCCGCTCCCGGGGCTCCCGGCGACGCCCGTTGCGCCGCCCGAGGCGAAGATCGAGATTCCCCCCGCGCCGTTGCCGCCGGCGCCGCCGATCGCCTGGTTCGAGGTGACAGAGGTTTTCGTAAGGCTCAGCGATCCGGCCGCATTGAAGATCCCGCCCCCCCGCGCCGCGCCGCCGGGTCCTCCGTTGACGCTCCCGCCGAAAATGACGATCGCGGTGCCGGCGGTGCCGACCGTCCCGACCGCCACGTTGTTGGCGACGACGACCCCGCTCAGCGAGAGCCGGCCGCCGCTGTTGAGGATCCCGCCCCCGTCGCCCACAACGCGGCCGTGCTGGATCGTCACCCCCGTGATCGTCACGTTGCCGCCCTGGACGGCGATGACGCGATCGAGATTGTTGCCGTCGATGATCGTCTGGGTCGCGCCCCGGCCCTGGATGGAGACGTTGGCGTCGATGTCGAGGTCCCCACTGGCGTTGCCGTCCCCGCTGGCGGCAGGGATCGTCAGCGTGAAGTTCCCAGCAGGCAGGATGATCTTGTTGTTCCCCCCCTTCGCGTCGGCAGCCATGATGGCCGAGCGCAACGAGACGTGCCCCGAGGCATCCGCGCCCGTTTTGAGGTTGACCGCAACGGTGTCAAGGAGCGTGTTCACATGAAACGTGCTCGGTGTCACGCGGCCCTCGAGACCCTCGAGCCTCGGATGCAGCCGCCGCACTCTCCCTCTGTCGTTTCGCTTGCGTAAACTCAACATGTTGCACCCCTTTCGACAACTGAGCGCGCACCGCGGACGCGGCCAGAAATCTGGAAGCTATCAGATGCCCGCTGCGCAGGGACATGCCGATGAGGATCAGCACGCTCTCCGGAACGACCGGCGAATTCGCGACGATCCCCCGTCCTCAAGGTCGTGCCTCTTGCGAGACAACACTGCCTTTTTCAGTGCGGCTTCGCCTCCTGCTCCGCCATCAACTAGAGATATATTCCGCACCACAAGCCTGCGCGAGGACAGGAAAAAAGCAGCCGGCCTGGTGGTCAGCGACTGACTCAGCATTGGACCGATAAAGTGCCGGGAACCGATGACGGGCAAACCGAGACATCTGGGTCATTTTCGGTTCCTGGCACTTTATCGGTTCCGGTTTGCCCGAAATCGGTTCCTGGCACCTAAATCCCCGTTGGAGTCAGGGGACCCGCGCCGAACAGGTCGGGAACCGATACTCGCCTCTTTCCTCAGCGATGTGGCTTCCAGACGCTGTTCGCTCGGTTCATCACCTTGATCGCCCTGGGCTGACGTGCGGCCCCGGATACGTTTTCGCGCACGCTGACCACCTGGCCCGCGCGGTCGCTCACCGTGACCGTCACCGTCTTCTCGCCCGTGAACTGCGGGAAGAGGTGCCTGGCCGAGACGACAAACCGCCCGTTGCTCCCAGTGATCATCCCGGCCGACCGGCGGCCTTTGCCCCAGTTGATCGTCGCCTTGTACGCGCTCGCCGGCTGCGGCGGGCCGCTGTCGCTGAAGGTCGCCACGATCCCCTGGAATGGCTTGTTCGGCGAGACCGTCAGCGGGGCCGCGGCAACCGCCAGTACAGGGGGCGTCGGGGCCGATCCGGCGGCGCCGCCGGTCCACTCGGCGCGACCGTTGCGGGCGCGGAGACAACCGGCGGGTCGACCACACGATCCACCCCGGCGACCGTGCGCCCGTTCTTGTCGGTGATCGTGATCGTCACCAGGTCCGTATTCGGGAATGGCGCGAATGTATGCGACGCGGTCACCGTGAACGGGTTGGTGCCGCTGATCGTACCCGTCGTATCCGGCGTGCCGTCGCCCCAGTCGATCGTGGCCGTATAGAACGCGGGATTCACTCGCGCATCGCCGTCGGTAAACGTGGCCACGGTCCCAGAGAACGGCTTGCCGCCGGTCACGGCGAAGTCCAGGGTCTGGATGCTGATCGGCACCGGCGCGACCGTCGCGGTTGCGTTGGCCGTGACCGTGTCGCCGGTCAGGGTGTCTGTGATGGTGACCGTGACGGATTCGACGATGGGGGAAGAGATCGGGTTGACGTTGTAGGTATGCAAGCCGGCGACCGCGAAGCCGCCGCCGGAGATCGCGATGGTGCCGGCGGAGCTGGCGGTCCCGTCACCCCAGTTGATGCTGGCGGTGAATTCGCCCGGTACCGCGAGCAGGCTGGAGTCGGTGAAGCTCGCAACGACCGCGCTGGAGAGTCTCCCGGCGACGAATGAGGCCGATTGGCCGAAGGGCGTCAGCAGGCCGCCGGGACTGGTGATGGTGGCCACGCTATTGGCCGCGGCCTGGCCGAAGCCGCGCGTGTCGGTGATGGTCACCGTGACCGGCTCGATCGGATTTGCCGTGGTGAAGGTGTGTGCGCCGACGACGAGGAACCCGTCCGGGGCCGCGACGACGGTGCCCGACGCGCTGGGGCTGCCATCGCCGTAGTTGATCGTGGCCGTGAAGTCGGCGGCCGTGGCCGTCGGGTCGCTGCTCGAGAACGCGGCGACCGTCCCCTGGAACGGCACATGGGTCATCGCCGCGAACGTGACGCCGGTCGCGGTGAGCACGTAACCCAGCGGCGGGGAAAACTCCGAGGTGGTGCCCGCGACGTCGGTCGCGGTCGCCGTGAGGATCGGCTCGCCGGGGAACGGCGTGAGAAGGTAGTAGGGGATCTGGAAGACCGCATTGCCCGCCGCATCGGTGAAGACGGTCGTTGAGGGCAGATAGTCGCGCCCCTGGGGCCTGCTGGCCGAGCCGTCACTGAGGAGACTGGCGTAGATGTCCACGGTGTAGGCGCTATTGGGCGCCGCGTTGAGCTCACCCTCGATGATCCCGTCTGTGGCTGCGACGAGGATGGGCGTGTTATTGGCCCCGTTGGGGGTGTTGGGCGTGACTCCGTCGTCGTTCAAGTCGATGCCCGGTCCACCATTGCTGAAGATGGCGTTAGACCGAATCGTGCCGCCGCTGGTCCCAGGTGAGGTCGCCACGCCGGGCCCACCGTTGAAGGCGATGATGTTGCCGTCGCCATCAGTCCCGATTGTCGCCGCGACGGAAGAGCCAGTATCGAGATAGACTCCGATTCCGTGATTCGGCACGGCGTTGCCCCCGGTGCGGTCGGTGCCGATCAGGTTTCCCCCGACATAGCACCCGGGCGCGTCGATGTCGATGCCATCGCCCTTGTTCCCCGAGATGACATTGGCCTCCCACGGGTTGACCCCGCCGATAATCGCACCCTTGGCAGAGACCACTACGCCATCGAAGTTCGGCACGGCGGCGGTGCCGCCCGCGTTGGTCCCGATCTCGTTCCCCTGCACCAGGCAGACGGTCCCACCGATGAAGATGCCGTCGCCCCCATTCCCGGAGATGACATTGGCGGCGGCCGAGGCACTCCCGCCGATCAACGCGTCTGCGGCAAAGACCGAGATGCCAATGTTGGAGTTGGCCACGGCGCCGGTGCCGCCCGCGTTGGTCCCGATCTCGTTCCCCTGCACCGAGCAGCTGGTCGCGTCGATGTCGATGCCATCGCCCTTGTTCCCCGAGATGACATTGGAGCCGATCAACGCACTCGATGCGAAGACATCGATGCCATCGCCAGAGTTGGGCACGGGGGCGGTCCCGCCGGCATTGGTCCCGATCTTGTTCCCCACCACCAGGCAGTCAGTCGCGTCGATGTCGATGCCGGCGTACTTATTACCGGAGATCACATTGGCGGCGCCGGAGTCACTCCCGCCGATCGTCGCATTCGATGCGAAGACATAGATACCACTGGAGGAGTTGGCCACGGCGTCGCTGCCGGCCGCATCGGTCCCGATCTCGTTCCCCTCCACCAGGCAGTTGGTCGCCTCGATGTCGACGCCGAACCGCCCATTCCCGGAGATGACGTTGGAGTCGCCGGAGGCGCTCCCGCCGATCGTCGCGCCCGTTGCGCCGACATCGATGCCATCGACGGAGTTGGCCACGGCGCCGGTGCCGCCCGCGTTGGTCCCGATCTCGTTCCCGGCGAGGAGGCAGTCGGTCGCCTCGATATCGATGCCGAAAACCCCATTCCCGGAGATGACATTGGCGGCGCCGAGGCACTCCCGCCGATCGTCGCGCCCGTTGCGTTGACATCGATGCCATCGACGGAGTTGGCCACGGCGCCGGTGCCGCCCGCGTTGGTCCCGATCTCGTTCCTCTCCACCAGGCAATCTGTCGCCTCGATGTCGATGCCCGTTTCCCCATTCCCGGAGATGACATTGGCGTCGGCCGAGATCGGCCCGCCGATCGTCGCATTCGATGCGAAGACAACGATCCCAAAGGAGCCGTTAGCCACGGCGACAGTCCCGCTCGCATCCGTCCCGACGTAACAGCCCTCGACCTGGTCGCCGGACGAGGCAACCTGAATACCGTTTAGGGCAAAGCCGTCAACCACGAGGTCCTGGATGACCGAATTCGAGGAACCGGCGCCGAGGGTCAGGCCGTTCGCAAAACCACCCGCCGAGCCGCCGTTGATCACGACCAGCGGCGTACCGGCGAAGTCCGGCTGGGTTTGCCCCTTGATGTCAACCGGTTCGGTGATCTGTGGCAAAGGACCCAAACCCGCCGTACCCGGCGTGATCGTGAGTTCGTTCGAAGGGAGATCGAACGCGATGGTACTGGAAGGACCGCCGCTCGCATCGATCTGATTGATGACCCACCGCAAGGTGCCAGCCCTGGTCGCGGGATTGCCCCTGTTGATGTCGTCGTTGCTGATGACGGTGTAGGTTGCCAGCAACATGCGGTCCTCCAGGACCGACACGCCGGGCCGCACCGATCGACGTCGCCGACGCTGGACCGTGCCCCTCAAGGCCCTGAACGGATCTGTAGCTTTCACGCGGTTCATGGTTCGCTTGCTCCGTGGTGATGGACTACCGTGTGCACGCCTCCCAGCGCCCGATCCGGGCGATGGCCAGAAGCGCGCTCCCCTGATGCGATCTCTTGCGCTCTCGTGCAATTCCCGGGACGCGTGCGCGCACTCCCGACGTCCCCGGCCCCGACAAGGGGCTCGGTCCTGTGTCATGATCAGGGCGCGACGGAGTGGGCTTGCTTAAAGCCCGGTGATTACCTCGTCGCTGGGGGTCGGTTCGACAAGGTATATTCCGCACTGTAGGCCGGCGCGAGGACAGGAAAAAAGGAAGCCGGCCTGGTGGTCAGCGACTGACTCAGAATATCCGGCCGATAACGAGGCCGATAAGTTGAGCGAGTCGTGATCCTGGTCGGGGGGCGGGCGTCCCGCCCGCCAAGGCAGAATACGGCGGGCAAGATGCCCGCCCCCCATCCAGTCTCCGAGTTCAAAGTGGTCAACTCATTCCGGCCCGGCTCCTTGCTTCGTGCCGGGCGCACTTCGCAGCAGCGCTTCGGCCTCCGCGCGGAACGCGTTGAATTCTTCCTTGTGCTGCGCCGACAAGTCCTTGTGCGTCTCGATCCACTTCACGGCTCGATCGAAGCAGTCCCTGGCCTTCGGCGAATCCCCGAGTTTGGCCTGGCACATCGCCAGGAAGACCAGGTCGAAGGCCTCGAACTCTCCCTTTCCGGCTCTGAGGCCGTGTTCGAGCGTGGCAATGGACTCTCCATAAAGTCCGTTGCGAAACTGGGCCAGGCCCAGCGTGTTGAGATAATCGTGGGAGTTTGGCATCCGCTCGACGATCATCTTTGCTAGCTCCAGCGCGCGAGCCGGGTCCTGCTCGTCCGGAGGGCCGGTGAGGAGTCGCCAGGCCCGGCCATTGAGCTGCTCCGGGGCGTTTCGAACGAGCTCCGCCGCCTTGATGCGGTCGGCGTCGGCGTGGCTCCGGTCGTTCAAGGCGTCGTAACTGCGGGCGCGTTGCTGGAACAGGGCCGCATCCTCCGGGAAGAACTTCAACAAGGCGGTGAGGTCCGCGACCGCATCGGCGTGGCGTCCGAGGCGCTGCAGACACTCGGTGCGGGCTTCCAGAGCTTTCAGGTGGCCGGGTTGCTCGTGCAGCACCCAGGTCGCATCGACGACGGCCTCTGCCCATTGGCCGCAGCGGCGCGCGGCCGTGGCCCGCAGGCGGCGAACCTCGAAGTCGTCGGGTCTCAGGGCTCGGGCGATCGACAGGTGGGCGAACGCGTCTCCGAAGCGCCCGTCCGTGTTCGCCAGGGCCCCGAGCCGGGCGTGGGCATCGGCGTCGAAGGGATTGACCCACCAGGCGATGGCCGCCTGCGTCAATTCCCACTGACGCAGTTTCGCCGCGTCGCTCGCCAGCTCCGGATCAAGCACCGTCACGGCCGGCGGCGGCCACGACATTCGCGGTTCGGTCGGCTCTGGGTAAGGAGGCAAATCGATATCCAGACCCAGCTCGGCAAGCTGACTGCGCAAGACCCTCAGGTCCCAGCGATAGAGCTGCCGGGACTCAAAGCCGCTGGCATAGAGCCAGGCGCCGTCGGGGCTGAAGTCCCGCGGCGCGAGGCGAGTCTGCTCAGGGATGCTCAGGCGGGCCATCTCCTTGCCGGTCTCGAAGTTCACCAGCAGGATTTCACCATACCCAGCCTGACAGGCAAGCAGCCGGCCGTCGGGCGCGAGCAGGCCGGACGGACAGGGAACGGCTTTCGGCTGCCAGGTGCCGACCTTGCACCAGTACGGCGAGCGATTGGTGGGATTCGTGGTGTGCAGCCAGTTGCCGTCCGCGCTGAAAATTGGTTGCGTTGACGCCTCGATCGGCAACACCGTGATCAACTTGCCCGTGGCCGCCTCCCAGACCTTGGCGTTCTCACCGTTTGGGTCGTCCCAGGCACTGCCGGTTACCACCCAGCGCCCATCGGGACTGACGCTGACGTAACGCACGTCATACTGGGGCCCCAGAGTCAGTGTTCGGAGGGGCGGGCCCAGGTGAACGACTGTTGCGTGCGTCTTGCGCAAACGCCAGCACTCGCCCATCCCGGGAGGCACCGAACGGCCTGTTGCCGATGGTTGCCTGCACGGTGTGCTCCGAGGTGACCCTCTGAGGCGGCCCCAGGCGGTAGCTCTCTGGCGAGCCCGCGTCCACGCGGACTGGCCAGCGGAAGACCCCGTTCGCATTCCGACTCAAGAGGGCACCCGAGGCATCGAACCCAAACCGGCCCTCGATCGCCAGGTCCGCCGACAACAGCCACCCGTGCGGGTACACCAGGTGGTGGAAGTCGTCCTCGATGATTGCCGGGGTGTCCGGGATCAGCATTCGGTGTTCTCGGCCTGGGGCGAACCGCAGTAACTTGATGGAGTTGCCGGAGGATCCCGGCACGAGAAACTGATCATCGCCGCAAGACCTGGGCCAATACAAGCCGGGCCAATGCCCCACGCTGATCACCGGCGTGTTGAATAGCTGCTTGCCCGTTCCCGCGTCCCAGACGCGGAAAATTCCGCCCCAGTCGGCGGATAGGAGGCGATCGCCGGTCGAGTTGAATCGCAGGCTGAGGCCACCGCGAGTGAGCCCCTTGTAGTCCAGGGTCAGTTGCTGCCCTGTCTCGCTGTCCCACAGGACGAGTTCTTGCTCAAAGCAGTCGATGGCCAGCCTTCTGCCGTCCGGGTTCCAGGCGACAGCCGACACGCCGTTGGGGCTGGTGAACCGGGGGGAGAGGAGGGCGCCGCTCTCGACGTCGTAGACGCGAGCCTCGGTCCCGCAAGCGACGGCCAGGCGGGGAAGGCGGGGATGGAACATGGCGGCGTACGGGGGAACTCCCACCTGCCACTGCCGGACGACCGCCCCCGTTTCGGTGTCGTGGACGGTGAGCGTGGTGCCGTCACGGTGGCCGATGGCAAGCTGCCGCCCGTCCGGCCGGAACGCCGTGGCGTACTCGGATATCCCGCGATCTTCCAGCACCAACTTCGCCTCGGGCCCATCGCACCGCCACAGCTTCAGCCACTCGGCCCCTTTCCCGAGGATGTGAGGGCTTCGCAGAGCAAGAAAACGGAGGTCCGGGTCGTGCCACTCCCCGGCGCCGGGTCTCCCCGAAACGTGCAGCTCTTTTTGCCGCTGTTCTTTCCCGTCGACCAGTTGACAGTAATAAGCGTGCCCCTCATCCACTTGCACGTAGCCCTGCCCGGTCGTGTCGAAGGCCATGTCGGAAGCAGGACACGCCGTCTTCCATTCTGGACCGCCATCAGCAATGTCGGGCAAGCAGAGCGCGGCAATGGCCTCGTTTCGCAGCTCGTCGAAGGTCTCGGGCGGCTTCTCCAGTCGCCGGGCCAGCTGGACCGCCTCCTGAATCGCCTCCAGGCTTTTGAAGCGCTGCCCGGATCGGCCGCTGTAGCGCCGCGCCCGCGCCTCGGCGACCTGGGCCGTGAACAGCTTCTCCAGCGCGACGCCTTCCGCCTGGCGCCGGTAGCCCAGCTCCTGCTGCAAGCGCAGGGCGAACGCCGAGGAACCCACGGCCACGACCAGCAAGAGCAGCAGGACGGCGGCCGACAGGCCGGCCACCCAGGGATTGCGGCGGCACCAGCGCCAGGCTTGCTCGGCCGCAGTGGCGCGCCGCGCATGGATGGGGCGATCGGCCAGGAAACGGCGCAGGTCCTCGGCCAGCGCCTCGGCCGTCGCGTAGCGCTCCCTGGGGTCCTTAGCCAGGCACTTCAGCACGAGCGTCTCCAGATCGCGCGGGACCCGCGGGTCGAGCTTGCACGGCGGCCGGGGCGGCTCGTTCTGCACCCGGTCGATGAGCCGGCCCTTGTTCGTGTCGTCGAACGCCGGCTGGAGTGTCAGCAGCTCGTAGAGCGTCAGGCCCAGGCCATAGACGTCGCTCTGCGGCAAGGACTCGCCTTCGAACCGCTCGGGGGCCATGAAGCGGATCGTGCCGACGATGTCGCCGGTGTGCGTCAGCTCCTCCGTCCCCTCGGCCTTGGCCAGCCCGAAGTCGGCGACCCACACGATCCCCTGCAGATCGAGCAGCAGGTTCGACGGCTTGACGTCGCGGTGCAGGATGCCCTGGCGGTGGGCGTAGGCCAGCGCGTCCGCCACCTGGACGCCAATCCGCGCCACGCCTCGGAAGTACTCCGCCTCGGGCCCGCACGGAGACAGCCGCGAGGTCAGCGACGAAGAATCGGGGTGTTGGTTCGGCTTGCCGGGATCGGCGGCCACGGGCGGGTCGAACTGGCCGTTAAGGAGGGTGTGCGCCACGCTCCCCTCGGGGGGCGGCGCCTCACCGGCTCCCGGCGGCTGGCGGAGGCGGCGGACGTCGGCCAGCACCTTGTCGAGACCCTCGCCCTGGATGAACTGCATGGCGTAGTAGTGGACGCCGCCGCACTCGCCGACGCCGAAGACGGGCACGATGTTGGTGTGGTGCAGCCGCCCGGCCGCCTGGGCCTCGCGGCGGAAGCGGGCCAGGTACGTAGGGTTCAGCAGCGCCGAGGACGGCAGCACCTTGAGGGCCACGTGCCGGCCGAGCGATTCTTGCTCCGCCTCGTAAACCACGCCCATACCGCCCCGGCCCACCTCACGCAGGATGCGGTAGTCGCCGAGCCGCTCCAGGTTGGCGAGGGCGGGCGTGGCCTGCCGCTCGAAGCCGTCGGTGGCGTCGGTGGCGTCGGCGGGTGGCTTCAGTTTCTCGATCTGCACCAGCGCCGGAAACAGATCGCGGATGTCGGCGGCGAGGTCGGGG
This sequence comes from uncultured Planctomycetota bacterium, assembly GCA_963743925.1. Classification (GTDB taxonomy): domain Bacteria; phylum Planctomycetota; class Planctomycetia; order Isosphaerales; family Isosphaeraceae; genus CAVZRC01. The sequence goes on from CAVURY010000033.1 coordinate 38,576, forward strand.
TAGCGGTCGGTGTACTCGCTCAGGGGCGGGTGCATGCCCTGGCGGTGACGTTCGACGAAATCCGCGGCCAACTGCTCCAGCATCACATCGCGGGACGAATTGGACGAGGGCATTGCATTCCTCCGAGACGTTCAGCCGAAGAACCCGGGCACGGCGTCCAGAATCGCCTTGAGCCGTCGAATCGCCCGGATGTAGCGCTTACTGGCCGCCGAGGACTCGATCCCGAGGACCTCGGCCGCCTCGATGTTGCTCAGTTCCTCGAAGTGACGCAGCACGACCACCTCGCGGTCGATGGGGTCCATGCTGTTGAGCACCTCGTGCAGCCGAAGCTGCATCTCCGCCCGAATGGCGGCCTGAGTGGGCGACGTCAGGCCGGCCAGCAGATGCTGCGCCAGCGACGCGGACGAGGCCGCCGGCAGTGGGCCGCGGTACAGCGCGACCTCCCGCCCGGCATCGCGCATCTCCGCGCCCAGGTTGCGGCGATGCACATCGACGAGCCGCTGCCCCGTCACGGACCGCAGCCAGATATAGAACGGCACGGTCGGGGAGGCCACGTACTCGGGGAAGCGCCGGGCCACATCCAGGTAAGCGTCCTGAAGGACGTCCGACGTGTCGATGCGACCGTACAGGCGGCGATCGAGGCGAAGCCGGACCATCGTGCGCAGGCGGTCGCGGTAGCGGGCGAACAGCGTGGCCAGAGCCTGCTGTTCGCCCTCTTTCGCCCGCCGCAGGAGGTCGCTCTCGTCGGTCGCGTGTGCGGTCATGATGGTCCCCCAAAGGTATATTCCGCACTGCAGGCCCGCGCGAGGACAGGGAAAAAAGGTAGCCGGCCTGGTGATCAGCGACGGACTTAGCATATCCGGCCGATAACGATGCCAACAGTGATCGTACGATGCCAACAGTGATCGTACAAAAGGCCGCTGCCTGCGATGGGATCGTTCCCTGCCGAGCCCCGCGTGCTGGCTCCTGGACGCTGGGGTTGGTGTGCGCCGGCGCGGAGCGTTTCGAGTCTCGTAGCCCGGAAGAGAACGACATGATGCCTCTCCTTTCGAGAGCCCGTCTGCGATATAATGAAAAAGCCATCGCCCCGCGCGCAGGCCGATCGCCGGGATGGTGCCGGGCCGGCGGGGGCTTGCTTGGCGGTAAGGACCCCGCCGGCCGCTTTGCTTCGGTCGTCGTCACTTCGATGAGGAACGGCTTCGCTGCCTGCTTCGCCCGAACACCGGATCAACGGGCGAATGGTCAGCCTGATTACTTGTCCGGTTCCTCCTTCGATCTGGGGTTGATCAGTTCCTCGGCCTCGCGGCGAAGGAGTTCGCATTTCACGAGGTCCTGCGGCCACATGTCGGGCATGCCACTCCCGGGAGTTGCTCAGGGCTCGGGCGGCCGGCCAGTTCGAGGGCCTGCTCCAGGGACCGGCGCGCGTCCGCCGCCTGACCCAGGCGGGAATGGCTCATCGCCAGCACCAGCCAGTTGAGGGCTTTTGCACTCCCAACCCAGTTTCCCCCGTTCGACTCCTCGGCGCGCTCGATCGCCAGTTTGAATTCCCCGTTCCGGTAGTGGGCGAGGCTCAGGACATGGAGGTTCCGGGGAGTCCGGTCAGCCTGCACGGCCTTCCCAGCCCGCTCGACGATCTGCTGCGCGGGGACAACCGGGCCGGGGCTGACACCCCAGGCGCGCGCCAGGACGTACCCGCAGGCCGGGGTGTCGCCGACCCGATCCGTCCACTTCTTGCAAAACTGCTCGTAGCCGTTGCGGTCGTCCAGCAAGAGCAACAGGCAGCCATGGATGAACAGGTCGTCGCCCCCGTCGGGAAGGAGGTTGACCGGGTCGATGCTGGCCAACGATTCGAACACGCGGGCATAGTCGGCCGCGGCGCGTTTCCAGTCGCGCCGAAAGACATGGAGGCGCGCCCGCATGATCCGAGGGAGGCGGTCCTCCGGCTGCCGGGCCGTCAAGCGCGTGAAGACCTCGTCCGAGCGGATGGCTTCATACCAACGCCCGGGCCAGTACGGGGCTCCAAATCGCTTCAGTGCGGCTGCGTAGACACTCGCCGAGCGATCCCATTCTTTCGCCTCGGCGAGGGCGGAAGCCAGTCGGAAATGAGCGGCCATGTCGTTCGGCCTGAGGCGGACCACTTCCTGGAGTGTGACCGGCCCCATGAGCCCCTCCGCCTCGCGGTAGAGGATTTCGCAATAGAGCCAGTGGAAAGGCCATTGTTGGGCATAAGGCTTCTTGGCAAGCAGGGCATGGGCCGATACCAGCGCGGTGCGTGCCCGCTCGGCGTGGCCAAGCCGGTGGTGCGCCATGGCGAGGACGGCGAAGGCAGTGGCGTCCGAGACGTCGCGGTCGGGCTTCAGGTCAAACCGCCTCAGCCACTCGACGGCCTGCTCGGGGTGCCCGCCGCGGTAGTCGGTCAGCCCCTTGATGAGGATCATGTCGCGATACCAGTCGTGCTTTTCTGTCGCCCGTGACGGCGCGCTCGGCCAGCCGCTCGACGCGCGCGAAATCCGGCACCGCATCCGGCGCCAGCGAGCAGGTCCTGGCCATCCACGCCGCTAACGAGGCGTCCTCCGCCGCGCGCCGTTCAAAACGATCGAGCATCTCGCGGCAGGCGTGGCGGTAGCGCTCGACGTCGGCCGTGTACAGAAAGAGGGCCGCGGCCTGGTTCCAGCCCAGGAGGTTGCCGGGTTCGAGCTCCGTCGCCTTGTCGAAGACTGGGAGCGCCTGACGGAAGAGGCCCGGCCGCCGAAACGCGTCACCGTGGTCGAGGCGAGGCAGGCTGAGTTTCGCGTCGATTTCGATCGCCTTGCCCAAGAAGGCGACGGCCTCGCCCAGCTTGTTCTGGGCCGCCAGGGTTTCGCCAAGGTCGCGAGTGGGCTAAGGCGTATGTCGGGTTGACGTCGATCGCTGTGCGGTACTCGGCGATGGCCCCCTCCAGGGTCCCCATGGCTTGCATGTCGTTACCGACCCGCAAAGCTCCACGGTAGGCATCGGTACTGAACGAGCCCTCCAGGGTCCCCATGGCTTGCATGGCGTTACCGAGGTTGTAATGTGCCTTGGCGTTTTTCGGGCCGAGCTCGACGGCCCTCCGGTACCAGAAGATGGCCTCGTCCAGTTTGTTCCGGGCGGCCAGTGCCGTGCCGAGGTTGATGTGGACGCCAACCGAACTCGGGTGGCTGGCGAGGGCCGCGGAGTAGAACCGAACCGCGCCTTCGTAGTCTCTGCGCTTGTAAAGAATATAGCCAAGCTCCGAATCGAGCCAGCAATCTCCCGGGTGGAGGTGCTGAGCGTCCCGCAGAATCCTGAGGGCGGAGTCCGGGTGTTGAACCCGCAGAAGGGTGCGGGCCAGTATGATGACCGTCGCCGGGTGTTGAGCCCGAACGTCGATCGATTCGGCCAGCCGGCGCAGGTCGTCGCGCATGTTGGATACGGGCAGGCTCCAGGCCGCCCGAACCCGGTCCCGCAGCGGCTCCAGGTCGATGCCGCGCGTCACAGCCACCAGCCGCTTCCAGCGGGCGATCATCCGCTTCAGAGTCCAGCAGCCGGACGAAAACCCAGTCGTCCAGCGCCGCCGCCAGGGCAACTGCGAGTGCCGGGCGGGCCTTGAGCCGGTCGATCGACGTCTCGACCGGCAACTCGTCGATGTCCACGCCGTACTCGCGGAAGGACCGGACGTAGTCCCGATCCGCCCCGGTATTGTCGACCCTCCCTTCAACCAGCGTTGCATCCTCCATCCGGATTCGCTCCAGCCGGTCGACGAACTCCAGTTCCCTGAGCCGCCGGTCGACCCCCTTGGTGGTCGCCGGGTCGGCCTCGCCGACGGCCGCGGCCGCCTCGGCCCGACGGGCCCCCTCCAGGGCCTCCGGCCACTTCTGTTCCTTCTCAAGCCGGTCCACCTCGCCGAGGATCGACTCGACCTCGCCGGCCACCTTCGCCTGCCGCTCCCCCCGCTGCCGGGCCGCCTCCGCCTCCCGCGACGCCCGATCCCGCACCGCCCAGCCTACGACGCTGCCCACAAGGACGAGGAAGAGCAGCACCAGCGCGGCCACCGCTAGTCCACCTCGGTTGCGCCGGGCAAACTTCCGCAGTCGGTACCCGGCTGATGGCGGGCAGGCCAACACCGGCTCGTCGGCCAGGTAGCGCTGCACGTCCAGCGCGAAGCCGTTGGCGGTCTCGTAGCGGCGGTTGCGGTCCTTCTCCAATGCCTTCATCACGATCCAGTCGAGTTCGCCACGCACCAGCTTCGTCAGCCTTGCGGGTTCCATCCCGCGGTTGGCGGCCAAGGTCGGCAAGCCCTCGGCCGTGCTCAGCTTGGTGCTCGGCTTCGACGGCTCCTGCTCGCGGATCACCCGCAGCATCTCCAGCATGCCCGCCTGGGTCAACTCCTTGCGCCGGAACGGCGGGCTGCCGGTCAGCAGCTCATACAGCAGCACGCCCAGCGCGTAGATGTCGCTGCGCGTGTCGATGTCGAGCTGGTTGATCTCCGCCTGCTCGGGCGACATGTATTCCAACGTGCCGACGATCGCCCCGAAGCCGGTGATCAGCGTCTTGTCGGTCATCTGTTGCCCGGCCGCCTTGGCGACTCCGAAGTCGATGATCTTCGGCACCGGCCTGCCGTCATAGAGGGCCACCAGCACGTTGGACGGCTTGAGATCGCGGTGGATGATACCCTTCTGATGCGCGTGCTGCACCGCCTGGCAGACCGGGATGAACAGCTCCAGCCGCTGCCGCGGCGTGAGGTGGTGCTCGTCGCAGTAGCGGGTGATGGGCACCCCCTTGACCAGATCCATGACGAAGTAGGGCCGGCCAGCCGCCGGTGGTGCCGGCATCGAGCACGCGGGCGATGTTCGGGTGGTCCATCAGGGCCAGCGCCTGCCGCTCGGCCTCGAAGCGGGCGATGACCTGGCGGGAGTCCATGCCGGCCTTGATCAACTTGACGGCCACCAGGCGCCTGACCGGCTCGGTCTGCTGGGCCATCCAGACGCTGCCCATGCCGCCCTCGCCGATCGGCTCGATGAGCTTGTACGGGCCGATCGCCCGGCCGGAGCTCTCTGTTGTCGGCTGGTCGCTGGTCGCGTCGGTCATGTCCGCCGCCGGACGGTCCAGCAGGCTGTCGGTGCGGTCGACGGCCGCCAGCAGCGCCTCGAGGTGGACGATCCGGGCTTCGTCCCCGCCGCACGCCTCCCGGACGTACTCCCGCCGGCGGTCCGGGTCGGGGATGTCGCGGGCGGCGTGGAAGATCGCCTCGTTGTCGGGCCGTGATGCGGTCATGGGGGCCTCCGCGGCGGGCGACCTGGCCCGTCCAGAATATAATGCGAGAAACCGGGGCCGAACCCGTAAATTTATTTCCCGGTCGGTCAGGGCCGGTGTCCGGACCTGCGGTCGATCGCCACCCGGAGCCAACTGCGGGCGTACGCCCAGTCCTTCTCGGCGGTGGAGGTGGAGACGCCGAGCGCGGCGGCCGCCTGCTCGGCGGTGAGGCCGGCGAAGAACCGGAGCTTGACCAGCTCGGCCTTGCGCGGTTCCTCCGCTTCGAGCTGCCGGAGGGCCTCGTCCAGGGCGAGCAAGCGGTCGCCGTCCTCCTGCTCCAGGGCCGGCTCGATGTCGTCGAGGTCGAGCCGGCGGCGTCCGCCCCCGGCCTTGCGGGTCTGCTTGTGCCGGGCGCGGTCGATCAGGATACGGCGCATGGCCTCGGCGGCGGCGGCGAAGAAATGCCGGCGGCCGCCCCAGTCCTGGGCCTGGTCCCCGCCCAGCAGCCGCAGGTACGCCTCATGCACCAGCGCGGTCGCTTGCAGGGTCTGGCCGGGCTGTTCGTGGGCCAACTTCTCGGCCGCGAGTTGGCGCAGCTCGTCGTAGACCAATGGCAGGAGCTGCTCGGCGGCCTGGGAGTCGCCCTGTTCGATGGCGGAGAGGATCTGGCTGAAGTCGTTCATCGCAACGGCCGCCGTCGGCCGGCCCGGTCTTGTCTCCGGCCCGACTCCGAGCGACGTCACTCGGTCGATCGCGCCCGGGCCGTTCTCCGAGACGGGGCGGCATCAGTCCAGGATATCTCCGGACCGACGACGGGGACAGCCGAGGCTGCCCCAAGATGGCGGCGAGGACGGCTTGAGGGGCTGGCGGGCGCAAGATCGGGGTCGTCTACAAGGCGCAATCGTTCTCGCTGGGCTGGGTGGATTCGCTCAGGATGATCCGCGCGACTGGCTTCAGTTCGGGTTGTGTGATTCGGCCGTTCGGCACCGATATCGAGGCGGCTGCGACTGTCGATCCGCTGCTTCCACCCGCCACTCGGCCCGGCCCTAGCCGTTCTTGGCCGGCATTCTGTACTTGCTCAACAGGCGGCGCGCCAAACTCAGACGACTTGCCTGAGTCTGGAGCAGTTTGCATCGGTCGGATCGACCGGAGCATCCGCCGGCACGTGCAGTGCCGCGATGCTTGCTGCTTCTTTGTTAGTAGCTTTACCATTTGACGAGGGCGGTTTGGCCTCGCTGGCTAGAGCGCTTCACGATTGCGTTGGCCACGCCCGCAGAACCCCCCGAACCCTCCTTCGTAAGGGGGGATTTTGGAGCGCGCCCCATCCCCCCCTTACGAAAGGGGGGTTCGGGGGGTGAATTCGCGATAGCTTCCGGCGCATGCGCAAGCCAATCGTAAAGCGCCCTGACCATTTCCACAAGCGACGATTCGCGTCGCCGTCTCTTCGATTTTATACGCCTGTCTCCTTCATCCCGTGAACGCGCACGGGGAATGCTTCGGCGATTGACATCATGCTGTCAGCCGCCCAGACACGAACGCCGGTCGAAGCGGGTCGGGGCCGGCGATGCACGGCCCCCCGCCTCGCTGGCCGACGCGACGGCCGCGCGATCACGCGTCCGGCGTGATGCCGAGCACGATGTCGAACTTCGCGGCCAGCTCGCCGATCTTCGACTCCTTGACGGGTACGAAATCCACGGGGAGCATCAGCCCGCCCTTGGAAGTGGTGGCCCGCCGGTAGATGCCGTCTCGCTCGTTGCCCGGATGTCCCTTGACGAAGCACTCGGTCGTGAGCTGGACCTTGTTGTTCTTCCAGATCTTGAAGTGGATGTGGGCGGCGGGTCGGCCCGTGTAGGGGACCGGCCGGATGGTCCGGAAGTAGTATTCGCCGGTCGAGCCGGTCAAGAAGCGGCCGAACCCCTGGAAATTCGTGTCGTACTTGGCCTTTTCTTCGAGATAAGGCCGGAGGTACGTGCCATCGCGGTCACACTGCCAGATCTCGACCACGGCGTTGCGGATCGGGTCCCCCTTGGGATCGAGGATCTTGCCGCTGAGATGCGTCACGTCGCCCACGGCGGGGGTGATGCCGTCGTTGATGATGAGCAGGTCGTTATCGGTGTCGAGCGGCAGCTTGGTCGGATAGTACGGCCCCTCCTGGATGCGGGGCGTACGCTCCAGCTCCTCGGCGAAGGCGCCGCGCGCCGTGAAGGCCGCCGCGCCGAAGGCGAGCGAGCCCAGGAAGCCACGGCGGCTCGGGCGGGTGACGATGATCTCCATCGAGTGGGTCCTCATTTCCATTAAAGGGACGGATGGAACACTCCTGGAATTGCTGCTCAGATTCCCAGATTGGCCAGCACGTCGATCAGTTGCAGGACGATGTCGGTCGCCACGGGTGCCTTGGTCTCGGCCCTGGCGACGGTCTCCTCCAACCGTTCCCGGGCCGCCGCGATCAATCCGGGATCATGCTGATCGTTCACGGCCTGCACGAGTTGTGCGGCGCCCTGGGCCAGTTGCTCCGTCTGGGGCGATGGCTCGGGCTGGTTGAGCGCGTCGGCCAGGTTTCCAAGGAGGTCGGCCGCCTCCGCCCTGGCTTCCGGCTGGAGGTGTTTCGCCGCGCGCACGCGACGTGCGAGTTCCTCGATGTGGCTCACGACCAAGGGATAATCCGGCTGGCCTTCCGACGGTTGTTCCGGCATGGCTCGGTACTCCTGCTCCTGGGGTCTCGCTCGCGAGTCGGCGGACCCGCAACCGCAATGCTACAGCGGCCGGAGAGATTCGACCAGGGCCCGGCGGAATCGAGGGGAGACACCACGCATTCACGGCACCTACGTGTGCATCCGCTTCTTGCATAATGGGTTATGATTCGCTCGAATCGGAGGCTCGCGGGGCTTTGAGTTTCGCGACGCTCATGCTCCCGATGCTTTTCAATCCGGCCCAGACGTGGTTGAGATCTCCAGGATCTGGTTCTCCACCAGCCAACGAAGAATCGAAATTGCCTTATCCGGCGTCGCGAGGTGGGTCCAACTCAGGAGGAGGTCGGCGACGGTCTCGGCCTTGTTAGCCCGCTCAAGGAGAGGGATGAGCTCGACGTTCCCCACGTAAGCGATGGGACGCGGCAGACGTGGATGCATCGCGGCGGGCCTGGTCTTCACGAAGTCTCCCTCCGCGCAGGGGACGGGTTTGAAACTCAAGGAGTCAGACAATCGCACGGAGGATCCCAAGTTCGGGGCAGGCGATCGAGGGCGGATTCGTTCCGCGTCTTTCCATCGATTCGTGGCCAGATCCATGAGGTGAGCGAGTTGTTCTCCCACTCCTCGAGCATCGTGCTCTCGGTAGACCGTGACCACCGACCGGTCTCGCCAGAACGGTTGGGCGGAGCCCGGCCAGGCCCGGGCGTAATAGCCGGCCGTCCAGACCGCGTGGTCGGCCGCCGATTCCAGCAAGCGGGAGAAGTGGAACTCCTCAGCCGCCCGTGAATCATCCGGGGATTCCAGCATCGTGTGGACGGCGAGCACTCCTGTGAGCGCCAAGCGCATCGATTTTTCCACTCCGCTGGATGAAAGTGGATCGAGCGCCAAGGCACGCTCGCCGACGGGGATGGACCCGCTGAGACGGGCTTCCGTGCTCAGATAAGGCGTCGTTGCCCGGGAAGAGAGGCGGGCGACGAAATCGGCCGTTGACAGGGGTGCGAAGAGTCGGCTCGCGGAGAGTAGGCTTCGGAAGAGCGCCGACGGATCGACGCCGGTCCTTAACCGGGCCGGGGCGACGAATGCCATGACGCGGAATCCGCCGTCCGGGAGGGGTGATCCCCAGAGCCAAGCGTTCGACATCGCCTCGATCGCCATCTCGAAATGCATTAGCCCGACTTCGAATTCGGCCCAGAGGGAATGCGTCGGCGGGCCGAGATTGATTCGATCGCGTCCGGGACCGGCGGATCGCCCTCGCGCGTCGATGATGGTACGCGCCTCGACGGCCGAGTTCATATTGGGGCGGAACAGGGGAATCCGAAATGTGCCGAGCTCCCCCTCGATCCTCGCCGCCCTCGCGGGTTGGAACAGGACCGCTCCGCGGGCCTCTGCCAGGGATGCAAACCGTGAGTCGAATGAACCACGGTCCACGACGAGCCCCGGCCCTCGTTCGCCCGGCTCGATGACACGAGCCTCCGGACTCTCCCAGATCACCCGCGCCGGAAGGCCACTGACGGTCGGACATGCATCGAGGACTGATTCGGCGTCAACGAATGCCAGGAGGTCACGGACGCCCGGCGAGAGAGACTCGCCGACTTGAGGACGCGGGAAGGCTTGCCGCTCGATCAACGCGACGGAGCGGCCGAGCGAGAGCAGCCGCAGGGCCGAGACGCACCCCGCCGGCCCTGCGCCCAGGATCGCCACGTCGAACCGGGTGGGGGAATTCATTGAATCGAGGCGTTCGCGAGTCTTTCGGTCGCGGACAGATTCTCTCCCTCAAACCAGAGCGGAGCCGATCGGGTCAGGCGCCCGTGCGCCTGGATCGTGTAATGGAGCCAACCGCGAATGAAGTCGCAGGCGGGCCTTCCCCTGGCGATGACCTCGTGATGACATCCTCCCGAGCACAAATAGCGGGCCCAGCAGCTCCGGCAAGGCTCCTGGCAATGGACGTGTCGCTCCCGCAACCAGGCGCCGCGCAACTCATGGTCAACCCCGGACGACAGGTTTCCCATCGCCCCCTCGGCATCGCCGACGAAGCGGTGACAGGCGGCGAGATCGCCGTCGGCCGAGACCCCGAGATAGCCCGCCCCGGCCCCGCATGGGTAAGGGCGATGTGTGCCTCGGTGCAATTCCCGGAGCGCATTGACCATGTTGAGGAACGGATAGCGCTCTCCGTTCAAGACGCGGTGCTCGAACGCGAGTCCGCAGGCGATCATCCCCTCGAGCATCTGCTCGAGACTCCGTTCGTCCATCTCATCGGAGCCCGATGACGAGCGGAGCAACGGTGAAAAGCCCACGCCATGGAAGCCCATGCCGATCAACTCGTCGAGCACCATGGGGAGGCCGAGGTTCCTGGGCGTAACCGTCACCCGTGCCGAGACTTGCATTTTTCGCTGCATCCCGAGCAAAGGGGCGACCCGCGTGATGATTCGGTCGTAACTCCCCGAACCGCCCCGGAACGGTCGCAGCGCGTCGTGGGTCTCGCCGACCCCGTCGAGGCTGACCGTGACGGCGAACGCGTACTCTTCGAAGAAGCGGCCGTCATCCTCGGTCAGGAGAGTTCCGTTGGTCGTGATCGAGAAACGCAACGACAGGCCGAGCGACGAGGCTCGGCGCGCGGCGTAAGCCGTCGCGTCTCGAATGACGGGGCGATTCGCCAGGGGCTCTCCGCCGAGGAAGGCGAGCGTCACGCGGGTACCCGCGGGATGCCCCTCGAAGAGCAGGTCGATCGCTCGACGGGCCGTCTCGGCCGACATCGATTTCGCCTCGCCTCCGAACGTCCCCTGCCGCGCGTAGCAGTATGTGCAGCCGAGGTTGCACTTCTGGGCCACGGCGAGCGAGAAGGCGTGGATCGGCGGATCCTCGATCGGTCGGTCGTCGATGAACGGGGGAGCGTCCAAGCCCCAATCGACCATCAAGCGGTCGAGGGCGGCCCGGTCGTCCGACTCCAGCGCCGACCTCAAGATTTCGGCGGTCTCGGCGGTGAGGTCGTAAAGCCGCGAGCCGTTGGCGACGTAGAGACGAGGGTTGGTGCCCCGGTCCAGGAGGTGGAACGTGGGGGTCCGGGGTCGCGAGTCGGTCGCGGCGCGAGCCGCGAGCTCCCGAGCGACCTCCGCCTCGAGAATCGGTGCGTCTCGCCCGATCATGATCGTTCCGCGTCCTTCCCGCGAATGATAAACTTCAGATAACCTTGCCAGTCGATGAACAGATCGTCGTACGAGTAAAGCCGCTTGTCCTTTCGATCGTCCGGGATGTATTCGCCCGTTCGCTTCTTGGACATCCACATATCACCGTGACTCAATCCGTCGGGGCCCGGCTCGACGTTGACGTAATCGGGGCGGCTGGCGGCCCAATAGTAGCATGCGCATTCCCGGTAGTCGTTTTGCCAGGGTGAGCAAAGCCCCTGGGTCAGCTCGCCCGGCCGCAAGATCTCGCGCGAGAGCGAGGCCGTGGTTCCGTCGAAGAAGCGACGCAGCTTGAGCTCGACTTTGATGGTGGGAAGATCCTTCGTGATCAGGATCTCCCGGTCATTCGGGATCGGGTCGGCGTTGAACTCACAGGCGACCGTCTGACCTTGCTTGGCGATAACGCGAGCGATCGAGTTGGACCACTCCATGAACGACACGCCGTTGGGATTGCCGCTCGAGAAGAGGTCTTGCGTGTCGGTGGTCTGCGGGAAAATCGGGCCGGTCGTCTTGACGCCGGTGGGCAGGCCGTCGATGGAGAGCAACCGCTTGCCGACGAGGTTCGCGAATTGTTGGTCCTCGGCCTCGACGACATAGTTGTTCGATTCCAGGAGGACGATACCCTCGAATGCACGGCGCCAGAGATTCCTGAAGTCGAATTCCAGGCCGGGGAAGCAGTTCGAGATCGCGGAACGGGGGAGCACCGAGAACGGGTTCCCTTCGCCCCGGTGATGGAGCTGCGCGGTGAGGTTCCCGGGGGTGAGGCCGGATTTCCCCGGGGGTCCGTTCGCCCCTCGATCCTCGGTCGGCGATGCGCTGAAAGCGGCGCTCGCGGCGGCTCGGATGATCGTGTTGATCTGACGGCGCGTGAGCACGAGTGCCCGTCCATCCGCGTTACGCATCAGGGCGGGCATCTTCCTTCGAGCGGAATTCGAAAGGTCGCCGATCTCATCGGGCCGCCGCAAGACCTCGGCGAACCAAGGGGCTGCGCCCGTCGCGAGGCCGTTGAAGACCCGCTCGTGAAGGGCCCGGACCGCGAGGTTGTCGACCAGCGACGGCGCCATGATCGGCTCGAAATAGCGGCCGAAGTCGTTGGTATCCTGCCTGACCATGGTGCTGGCGATGTTGAGGCGTCCGTCGATTGCATTGCCATTCATCACGGCGGTGTTCAACAGTCGCACGGTTTCCAGGGCGCGGCGGACGATGTCCTCGGCCTCGTCGATGGGGACGACCTCGTCGACATCCGGTCCCAGCAGGATTTGCTCCAGCTCGTCGGAGATGACGCGAACGGGGAGCGTATCGGGCGCGAACGCGGGCGGCCCGGCCCCGATGAATGCGTGGGCCGATAGCGTCTTGCCATCGGGGAATGACAACGTGATCGCGGCGATCCCGTCGCACTCGTCGTCGAGGTAGCCCCAACTCACCTGATTGTTGTCCGCGTCGGTGAATCCGGCATAGATCGAGCCGGGGTTGGTGTCGGTCGGCGCGCCCTTGTCGAAGTATCCCGGCCAATGTCCGCGCTTACCGTCGTACAAGATGAGATCCTCTGATGTGATCACGGGATCGGGCTCTTGAACGACCTGGTTCTTCGCATTCAGGGTCGCGCGAGTGAGGCTCGATCCATAGACCTTCCCCGTCGCGGGGGTGAAACGCAGGCGAATCTCGGGGAATTCATTCGTCGGCTTGATGAAGCGGACCGAGCCCAGGGGCAGGACTTTATTGGTCAAGAAGTGGTCGCAGCGGCCCGAGAGCGCATGGGCCGCGTGGTCGGCGATCCCCTTCGCGCTCGCGACGATCCGGTCCGCCGGATCGCCCGTCCTGCGGTAGATCTTGATGTTGGCGACCTCGACGTCCCACCGCACCGCGTCGAGCGTCAGCCCTTCGACCTTGAGCAGGTTGACCGTCAGAGGGACGAGCTCGTCCGGGAGGTCGGAGGTGATCGCGAAGACCTCGAGGAAGGGGGCGACGGGCCTGATTTCGCGGCCGTCCTTGAAGGCGATCGAGTCGGGGAGATGCGACGAGAGTTCCCCCGAGTGGGGGTTGACCCGGAAGCTCCTCTTTGGCACGATCCTGCGATAATCCAACGGACGTTGGGGGTCGACCTCCAGGTCGAAGGAGTCGAGCGGCGTCTTGGAAGCCCCCAGCCGGCCGATCGCCAGGGGGGGGAGGATCCGCAGTTCGAGAATCGCCATATCGATCGGACTCCTCAATGGGCCTTTACGGAGCGGCCTTCCAGGATCGTGTCGATCAGTCGCAGCAGCCCTCGGTCGGCCTCTCGGAGCGAGATCAGGTATTCGTTCCGCCCGTGAGGCTTCTCTTGCAGGAGTTGCTCGATCAACGACGAGGCCGCGACCAGGACCTCGCGATGCTGTCGCCAGCGGTTGAATTCACCGGAGGGCCGGCTGAGTGTGTATGGGAGCTGGAACGGAGGGCCGGCGTGCTTGCCGCCCGGGCCGTCGGTGAGCGGGAGCTGGACCAGGATGCTCGCGATCGCGCGAAGGTTGTACATCTCTCCGAACGTGGCGTTGATGAGGATCGCGAGCGGATCGGCCGGCCCCTCGTCGATCGAGCCCGCAGGGAGGTCGTATCCGTGGATGAGAAAGGTCAAGAGCAGCCGATAACGGACGTTGAATAGCTGGGCCCAGGCGATCGCCTCCGCGTTGGTGATCGCGTCGCGTTTGGGACCGTCGCCGGCGGAGGCGGACGGGGGCTCCCCCTGTCCGCCGATGTAAGGATTCGACGCGATCGCTCGGGCGGGGGTCCAGCCTTCCGCGGTGTAGACGGGCTCGAGTGCCTTCATTTCCTCGAAAATCCCGAGGAAACGCGCGAAGTGCGACGGGTCGTCGATCGAGGCCGAAGGAGGAAGCTCCCCTTGCTCGGCGATGCTCTGAAGCGCGGCGACCGCGTCATCCCGTGAGGCGACGGACTTGATCAGCAGGTTCGGAGTGGCGGGAGGATTCGCTCCGGTCGTGTTTCCTCGGGCCCCGCCCTGGTAGCCGCGTCCCCACTGATCCCAGCTCGCCTGGTAGGGCCACGTATCGGCCTGGAAGATCTGGTCCGGAATCCGAACGGGATCCTCGATGATCCCCAGGATCTTGCCGAAGAGCGCGGCGACATGATGCGGATCGGCCGAGGTCGTCTTGATCAGGGCCTTGACCTCGTCGGCGTCCGGCCCCGACCAATCCACGGGCGACTCGGCGTAAACGTAGCTGGCGAGCGATTGGAGCGTGAGCGGTTCGAGCGAGAACGGAAACGGATAGAACTCGGTGTCCCAGGGAAAGTCCTCGCGCCCGAAATCGAGCGGGGCCCCGATCAGCTTCAGGACGTTCTGGACGGAGATCAGGTGCCCCATTTCCTCCTTCGCAATCCCGAAGATGACTTCCTGCCAGCCTCGGATCATATCGCGATATTTTTCGGGTACCTGGGGACCACCGAGCGAATAACCGGCATACAGGTACTGGACCATGAGACCGTGCTCGATCTCGGCGTCGATATAGATCAGGAACCCGAGATAGTCGGTCCAGGAAAACTCGGGAGGAGGAAACTCCGTGCCTCCGACGTCCGAGCCCGATTCGCGGCCGGCACCGCCCGCGGCGAGACTCGCCAGTCGTTTCGGACGCTGGCCGTCCCGGGTGAGTTGCCCCAAATGTCTCGCCATATCAAAGCGCATGATACCCCCCAAGTCATGCATACGACCGCGCAACTCCGACGGCATCCGGATTAGATCAGTGCCGAGCCCCATATTCAAGCCAAATCCGGCACAAGAACCCCCAATTCCTCGGGCGAAGGAGCCACACGATGTTCGCGACAGCGACGAGAACTGCCGCAACGCCCGGGAGCGTGTCCTTATCGGCGTCCTGAGCACCGGTTGGTGCTTGACTCTGCTCACGGGATCGATTCTCTTCACATGGCATTTGCGGCAATGCCCGTTCGCCGCTTGCTACCGGGGGACTCGATCCGATGAGCACGTTATCGGCGGAAAGCACGGCCACCGCGCGCGCGGCTCCCGTTTCTGATGCGCAGCGGATCAAGCTCCTGGACGCCCTCCGTGGCGTTGCCCTGCTGGGCATTCTGCTGATGAACATCCCGGGCTTCGCCATGCCCAACTACTATTCGGAGTCCTTCAAGAGCGATCCGACGAGCGTCAACTTCTGGTTGAACGCCTTCATCACGGTCTTCTTCGAGGGCAAGATGCGGGCGCTGTTCGGCATGGTCTTCGGGGCGGGTATCCTGCTGTTCGTGTCGAAGAAGGAGCGAACGGGGAGGCCCGTGACCGGGCTGTTTTATCGGCGGATGTTCTGGCTCATCCTCTTCGGATTGATCCATTCCCACCTGATATTGTGGATCGGCGACATCCTCTACTTGTACGGCTTTTGCGGGATGATCGTCTACCTCTTCCGCAACGTGAAACCCGCATATCTGGTGCTGGGCGTCCCCCTCGTGGCCGTCGTGGATTTCACCGCCGGCACGCTGTTTTATCGAGAGATGCGAGATACCCGCATCGCCTACGTGGAAGCGAGCAAAGCCGCGTCTCAAGGCCAGGCGCCGACGGAGGCCCAGACCCGAGCGATCTCGCGGTGGCGTGACGTCGAACGAACCCTGATGCCGAACCGCGAGGACGCCGCGGATAATACCAGGAAGATGAAGTCCGACTACGCCACGGTCGCGGGCTACCTTCGGCCGTTGGCGTTCAAATTCCAGACGATCTTCATGCCGATGATCATCTGGGACTCGATCGCGCTCATGTTGTTGGGGCTCGCGCTCTACCGATGGGGCTTTCTCTCGGGCAACTGGGCGGTTCGAGATTACTGGAAGGTGCTTGCGATCGGATACGGGATCGGCTTGCCACTGGTCTGTTACAGCTTCTACGAGGATTATCTCACCAGGCCGAACCTCGAGGCGACGCTCAGCCGGATGGAGGTGGTTCCTGTCGAATGGGTCAGTCTGATCTACCCGTTCCAACGGATCTTATTGGTGATGGCCCACGTGTCGGCCATCATCTTGCTTTACAAGTCGGGATACGCCCGGCCGCTGTTCCGACGCCTGGAAGCCGTTGGCCAGATGGCCTTGACGAATTACATCATGCATTCGGTCATCTGCACCTTGGTCTTCTTCGGATACGGGTTTAACTATTTTGCCGAGTTGGATTTCTACCAGATCTACTTCGTCGTTCTCGCGATCTGGGCCTTGCAACTGATCGTCAGCCCGGTGTGGCTGAGGTTTTTCCTTTACGGGCCGCTCGAATGGGCCTGGCGGAGTTTGACATACCGGCGCCTCCAACCCTTCAAGCGGCCCGATTTCGCTGTGTCGTCGTGAGTTCGCAGTCGGCGGTCTTTGTCTGTCTCGGGGGGTTTTAAGAGACAAGACGTCCGCAGATGAAATCCCGATCAGGAGACGGATCAGACCGAAGAGACATGACATGCGAAGGGACGTCGGATCGCGTCGGCTTTCCTGATCCCGGCTCTCCATCCGCGTCGATCTGCGTTCATCTGCGGATAGACTCATCAGGGTGTACTGCGAGCACCATCCGCATTCAGGCCATCATGCCCTTGACCACTTTTCCATGGACGTCGGTCAGCCGATACTGGCGGCCCTGATAGCGGAAGGTCAACCGGGTGTGGTCGATGCCGCAGAGGTGGAGGATCGTCGCCTGCATGTCATGCACGTGGACCGGGTCGGCGGTGATGTTCCACGCGAAGTCGTCGGTCGAGCCGTAGACCGTTCCGGGCTTCACGCCGCCGCCGGCCAGCCACCAACTGTAGGCCCTGCCGAAGTGGTCGCGGCCCTTGGGGCTCGATGGATCGCCCTGTCCGAACGGCGTGCGTCCGAACTCGCCGCCCCACACGACGAGCGTGTCGTCGAGCATCCCGCGCTCCTTCAAGTCGCGCACCAGAGCCGCCGAGGGGCCCTCGGTATCGCGGCATTGCAACTCCAGTTGCGTGAAGAGGTTGCCATGCTGGTCCCAACCGGAATGCATCAACTGCACGAACCGGACGCCGCGCTCCAGGAGCCTCCGGGCGATCAGGCAGTTGTTGGCGAACGTGCCCTTCACCAGGGCGTCCGGGCCGTACCGCTCGAGCGTGTGCGGCGATTCGCGGGAGAAGTTGACCAGGTCGGGCACGCTCGATTGCATCCGGAAAGCCATCTCATACTGGGAGATTCGCGTGTCGATCTCGGGATCGCCATAATCGTTCAGATGGGCCGCGTTCATCGCGGCCATGTCGTCGAGGAGGGCCCGCCTCGCCTCGCGGCTCACGCCCGGCGGGTTGGCGAGGTAAGGCACCAGGTCGCCCGTATTGCGGAAGCGGACGCCCTGGAGCCGGCTGGGCAGGAACCCGCTCCCCCAGTAATAGTCGAAGAACAACTGGCCGCAGGTCTTGCCCTTGTCGCTCGACGTCATCACGACGAACGTCGGGAGGTTGGCGGTCTCGCTACCCAGGCCGTAGGCCAGCCAGGCGCCCATGCTGGGCCGGCCGGGCACCTGAGAACCCGTCATGAAGAAGGTCACGCCGGGGGCGTGATTGACCGCCTCGGTGTTCATGCTCCGGACGAGGCAGATCTCATCGGCCATCGCCCCGACATTGGGGAGCATCTCGCTCATCTCGATGCCCGACTGACCGTACTTCCGGAACGGCATGATCGCCGGCACGACGGGCCATTTCCCGTATCCGCTCGACATCGTGGAGAGCCGGGTCGTGCCTCGGACCGTGTCGGGAATGTCCTTACCCGCCATCTTCCTCATGAGCGGCTTGGGGTCGAAGAGGTCCACATGCGACGGTCCCCCACCTTGCCAGAGGACGACCACCCGCTTCGCCTTTGGGGGATGGTGGGGCAATCCCGGCAACCCGGGCTCACCGCGCGATAACGCATCGCTCCCTACCTCAGCCCGCGCCATGCCGCTGTCGCCGAACAGCGAGGCCAGCGCGGCCAGACCCACGCCGCTGGCCGCCGAGCCGAACAGTTGCCGACGCGTGACTCGCGCGATGTTCTCGTCGTGGAGGTCATTCATGATCGGGGGCTCCAGCTCATTCGATCCGGCTTCGAGGGCTTCGCATCACCGCCGGGTAGCTCCAGGCCCGTCCGTTCGCGGGCACTTTCTCATGAGGCCCGCCGTTGACGTCGGGTCGCGCCCAAGTTTCGGCTTGTCATTCTCTCGTCATCGCCTCATCCAGGTTGAGTATCGCCAGACAGACGGCGGACATCGCGGCGTGCTCGGTGAGATCCAGGGTCTGGTCTCGTCGGGCGGCGCCCACGCTCAGGATCGCCCTGGCGTTTTCGATGTCGGCCTTGTAGATCGCGGCCTGCTTGTCGTACGCGCGACGCAAGGCCATCAGGTCACGGTCGGTCGGCTGACGGCACAGGACGCGGCGGAACGCGTGGGTGAGTCGGCCATCGAGATCCGACGTGACTTTCATGCTCTGTTGAGCGAGCATCCTGGCGGCCTCGACCCAGGTGGGGTCGTTGAGCGTCGTGAGGGCGTGCAGCGGCGTGCTGGTCGTGGTCGATCGCACCCGGCACGTCTGCCGATTCGACGCATCGAACATGTTGGCCGGGCTGACGGTGCGCCGCCAGAACGTGTAGAGGCTCCGGCGATAGAGGTCGTTGCCCGAGGACGCCGGATAGGTGAAGTCGCGCTCCTTGGTGATCGCAAGGGCCTCCCAGATCTCGTCGGGCTGGTAGGGGTAGACGGGCGCCCCGCCGATCCGCGGATCGAGCAGGCCGGCCGAGGCGAGCGCCCAGTCGCGGAGGATCAGCGAGGACATCCGGAACCGGCTCGAACGCGCGAACAATCGGTTCTCGATGTCGCGGGCGCGGTGATCGGGGGTCACCCGGCTCGACTGCCGGTAAGTGGCACTGGTGACGATCAGCTTATACATGGCCTTCATGCCCCAGCCGCGGGTGCGGAACTCCACCGCCAGCCAGTCGAGGAGCGCGCCATGGATCGGATACTCGCTCTGCACGCCGAAGTCTTCGGGGGTCTTCACGATCCCGGTGCCGAAGATGTGCTGCCACATGCGATTGACCTGCACGCGCGCGGTGAGTGGGTGCTCGGACGAGACCAGCCACCGGGCGAGCCCGAGTCGATTGGTCGGGCTACCCTTTGGCAGGGGCGGCAGGAAGCTCGGGGTGGAGAACGAGACCTTATCCGCCGGCTTGAGGTATTCGCCGCGCGTGAGGATCGCCGTCTGTCGCGGCCTGGAGTCGCTCATCACCATGACGCGCGGGACCTGGTCGTTCCGGTAGCTGGACAGTTGCTTCTTCAGCTCGTCGAGCCTGGCGATCGGCGGCAGCTTTCCGGCCAGCTTGGGACGCACCTTGTCGTCGAAGTGCTTGCGCAAGTCGCGATCGAGCGATGTCTTATCGACCTCGGTGCGATCGGCCTCGGACTTGCGGAGGATCGCGGCCAGGCCGTCGGGAAGCCCGTTGCCTTCCGCGGGCCTGGCACCGCCCAGGATTCCGGCTCGCCATCCTTCAAACGCGGAGTCCACGGCGAGTTTCGTGTCGCGTTCGGCCGACGAGATCTGGGATTGGAACTCGGCGATCCGCGCCTTGTTCTCCTCGGTGGGGAGTTCGATGAACGGGGCGGCCACCCGGATTCGCGACGAGAAGAACTGGGGTGTCCCGCTCTCCGGCACGCGATTGAAGGCGTCGAGCAAGCCGTAGTAATCGCGCTGGGTGATCGGATCGAACTTGTGATCGTGGCATTGAGCACACGCCATCGTCAGCCCCAGCCAGGTCGTGGCGGTCGTGTCGACGCGGTCGAACAGGTTGACGAACCGTTGTTCCTCGGGGATCGCGCCACCCTCGCCGTTGAGCAAGTGGTTGCGGTTGAAGCCGCTGGCGATCTTCTGATCGATGGTGGCATCGGGCAGGAGGTCGCCGGCCAATTGCCAGATCGTGAACTGATCGAACGGCAGATCGTCATTCAACGCCCTGACCACCCAGTCGCGCCAGACCCATTGCCAGGTGTCGCCGTCTTGCTGGAAGCCATTGCTATCGGCGTACCGAGCGGCGTCGAGCCAGCCGAGCGCCATGCGCTCGCCGTAATGCCGGTCGGCGAGCAGGCGATCGACGAGCTTGTTGTAGGCTTCCGGGTCGCGATCGGCGACGAATGCGTCGACCTCGTCCGGGGTCGGCGGGAGCCCCACCAGATCGATCGACAACCGCTTGATGAGCGTGGCCCGGTCGGCCTCCGGCGACGGTGTCAGCCCTTCGGCTTCGAGCTTGGCGAGGACGAACCGGTCGATCGGATTACGCACCCAGTCTGCGCCGCACCGCGGGCTCAGGTGGACGCCTGGGCGCGACGAAAGCCCAGTGCGGGGCGTATGCGGCCCCCTCGGCGATCCATCGTTCCAGGATCGCCTTCTGCTCGGCCGACAGCCGCCGATTCGACTTCGCCGGCGGCATCAGCTCGCGGGACTCCTTCGTGTTGATCCGCCGGATCAACTCGCTCGCCTTGGGATCGTTCGGAACAATCGCGTCGGCATCGATCGCCGCGTCTCGGACGTCGAGTCGCAGTTCGGCCTGTCGCTTATTGGCGTCTTGCCCGTGGCAATAGAAGCAGTTCTCCGAGAGGATCGGCCGGATATCGCGATTGAAGTCCAGGGCGGGAGGCGCGGCCCGCGCTTCGCCGGACGCTACCAGGAGCGCGAAGCATCCCGGCAAGAGGAGAGCGAGCAACGGGCGCGGAAGTCGCTCGATCCCCGGTTCGCGACCCGGCCCCCGATTCACGCGAGTTTTCATGACCGAACGCCTCTTGCCAACATGGATTCGGTTTCTTTGAGGATAGTCATCGCGGATCGTCCGACTCGAGCGGGAAGATTCGCGACTCCGCCCGGTGCTCGGCTGGAGCATCTCAAGAGCGGACCCACGCGCTCGCGGCAGTGGGGCGAACCCAACACGCGGAATGTTTAACAGATTATACGGCAAGGCTGGATTGAATGCATTGAGATTTCCGCCCCGACTCTTGGTTCTGGTTCGATTCGGGGTGGCGCTCCTGAGGTCGGTCCGCGCGTTCGGGAGCTCATCCGGTCGTGACCGACCCGGAATCGGCTCCTGAGTATTCTCCAGGCATCGCCCTGGGCTGATGCGACTCACGATCGGATCGCATACAGCCCACACTAACCCGATGCGCCAGCGAGGGAAATGCCACCGGACCCTCGCTGGCGCGTCGGGTTAGAGCGCTCTACGATTGGGTTGAGCACAGCTCGAGTCGAATCTCATTCATACTAACCCGAAGCGTCAGCGAGGATTCCGCCAACGATCGCCTCGCTGACGCTTCGGGTTAGTATCCGGTGTGCGCAACGCAATCGTGAAGCGGTCTAGTATCGCACTCATCCGGCCAAGTCGGGAGCAAAGCAAACCACCCGTTGACCGCTCTAATCTGTGGCTGTGGCTGCGCCTTCGGGGCGGAACAAGGTGTGCTCGATCGCAGGGTGGAGCACTTTATCGAGGCGTCTTCGCCGGGCCGTTCGGACGATAGGCGATGGCCCGACGGACCGCCGGGGGAATGGGTGCGTCCTTCCCCTTGATCGACCGCCAGAGGATCTCGTTGAGCTCGAAGTCGTCGATCTTGTCGTACTCGTCGAAGTTCATCCGGGCCGATCGATCCGCGCCATAAGACCTCGTCGTATTCAACTCGTTCAGGTCGATCCGCGCGGGCTCATGGGCATACGTGGCGAGGTCGGCTTGATCGGTGAACGAGTCGAACATGGGCCGGGCCGCGGCGTCGTACTGGGACAGGGGGGGAAGCCCCAGGATCAGCTCCATTGTGCGGATCATGCCGACGGTGCTGTACTGGCTGCTGTCGAGATATTTGCGTCTCGTATACGGGCTGATGACGAGGCCGATGGTCCGATGGGCGTCAACATGGTCCGGCCCGTTCTGGGCGTCATCCTCGATCACGAAGATGGCGGTCTCGGGCCAGAATCTGCTCCTGGTGACGGCCTCGACGATCCGCCCGAGGGCCAGGTCATTGCTGGCCACGCAGGCCCTCGGTGTGTAGGTGCCGGGGCGAGTGCCCGTCGTGTGGTCCTCTCCCAGGCTCATGATCATGAGGCGGGGAAGATTGCCGTTCTTCTCGTACTCGCGATATTCGCGGAGGAATGTCTCGGCGTTGTCGGTGTCTCGCACGCGCTTGCCCGGAACCCTGGTGATCCCGTAATCGGGGCACATATGCCCGACCAGACCCGGCACGGCCCCATCGATCTTGAACGTCCCATCCGGCTGGCTGACGCGTCGCCCGTACTCGCCGTAATTCCGATAGCCCAGGCCGGCCCGGGCGCAGGCGTCCCAGAGATAGCCGGAGGGGGCGTTGGAAAGGTCTCCTTCGTCATCGTCCTCGATCCCGGCCCGGCTCGAGTACGTCAGGGCCCAATTACGCGCCAGGTAGTCGGTGTTATAGGCCATGGTCGACCAGGGATGTCCGTCCGCCGAGACATGGCCGTTGCAGTACAGGTTGTCCAGCAGGACGAAATCCTCGGCAAGTTTGTGGTGGTTGGGCGTCACGTCGCGGCCGAACATCACCAGCGAGGGGTCGCCGTTGCCACGAGGCATGTCGCCGAAGACCTGGTCGTAGGTCCGATTCTCCTTGATGATGTAGAGCACATACCTGATCGGCGACGGGTCGCCGACCTTGGTGGGAACGGCCGTCTTCCGGGGGTAGGGTGCGTCGGTGAGCAAGGAGTCGGAGTACGGGCAGTTCTTGTAGACGGTCTCGGTGTATTCGGCGAGCGCCTTGTCGTCGGGGATCGGGACGATCGACAGCGATCCCGACAGGGTCGCACCGATGTAGGTATGGCGCGGATCACGATCCGTCCGGTTCTTGGTCATCTCCGCCTTGGCTTTCGCCTCGGCCTCGGATTTCGATTTGCCGAGGAGGGCCGGAGGGATCCCGTTCGCCTTGGTCTGCCGCCCCTTGCCGACTCCGATGAGGAGCCGCTTCCCATCGGGGCTGGCCGCGACGGCGGTCGGATACCAGCCGGTGGGGATGAATCCCTTCACCTGGCTGCGGCTGGGCGTGGCGATGTCGATCACGGCGACGTCGTTGTTGTCGGCGTTGGCCACGAAGAGGGTCTTGCCATCCGGCGCGATCGCCAGCGCGTCCGGCGTGCTGCCCTCGGGGGCCCTCGGAAACAAGGCGGTATGGATCGTCTCGGTGACGATCCCTCGCCTGGCGTCGATGACCGAGACGCAATCGCTCGAGGCGCACGCGACGAAGATCCGGTCGTCGTTGGGATGGACGGCGATCTGGTTCGGGTGCTCGCCGACGGCAATCCTGGCCACGGTTCGGAGGCTATCCGGTTCGAGCACGCGGACCACCCGGCCGGCCCAGTCGGAAACGTACAAGTTGCCGTTACGAGACAGGGCGACATCATACGGCCGCGCGCCGGCCGCAGCGGAATTCCGCTCCTTGCGAACGACCAGGTCGAACGCGGTGATCCTGCCGCCATCCACATCCAGTGAGTAAAGCACCTTGCGATTCGAATCGAGCGCAAGGCCGCCGCTGAAGTGCGATCGCGCGGCCTTCGGATCATTGCCGATGGTCAGGGCGGCGAGCTCGGGTTGCGGATCGACGGCGAGATGGCCATCCGCGAGATGAAAGGCATGGACCGTGTTTGGCCCGCCCCCCGCCCACCAGATCGTGTCGGCGCCCGGGGATACGGCCAGGCCGAACCAACTCTGAGCGACCGCCTGGCGATCGATGACCTTCTTCTGATCCAGGTCGATCAGCGACAGCTCGTGGGCGTTGTAGCCGCTGGTGGCGACCAGGACGTGGCGATTGTCCGCCAGGGGGATGATGTTCAACGGCAAGTCGGTCTGCGGGATGTGTTCACCGGCGGGCTTCAAGGTCCACCCATTGGGCAGGAGGAATCCCTTATCCGTCGGCCCGGCATACCGGGGAGCTTCCTGGGCTCGAGCTTGAGTTGCCACCGCGAGGGTCAACAACAAGGCCGCTATCCTCACCACCTCGACGGCCAGTTGATTCCATCGTCGTCTCATGAGACTGATCACTCCGCATGGGGGCCTCGCATTGAACCGCATCGCTCACCCAACATGGTGAACGATTGCCGGGGGCATGTCCAATGTGGTTTCGATGGAGATTCGGTTTGGCTTCGGCGAAAACCGGGCTTCGGGGGATCAGGAGACCCGCGCCCGGCGCAGCAGCCGCCAAGGAACCCGGTTTGCCAACGCAGTCTCTCACTCGCCCTCCGGGCACCCTCTCCCCGCAACGCGTGTCGAGGGGGAAGGACCATCGCGCCACGGGACCGGGTTGAACGCTCAGGGATATCTCACGGCCTGAATTCCAGACCGACCTGGCGAACAATCCTCCAACTCGATCGCGCACCTTGTCGCCACCCGGGTCTCGATCAGGGCGGAGATCGCCCGACGGCGCCGCCTTTGGTTCGGCGCCTCGGTGCCGTCGGGAGAACCGCGTCCAACGAATGTGATACGGCCCGTGGTCCTCTTCGTCTATGTTTTCGGCATTCCTCGTGACCCGATCCGAGCCGTTCGGCTCGAGATGTTTCAGTGAGGCGTCGAACATCGCTTCGAAGTTCCGATTTAGTCGATTATCTTCTATTAAATCATCTTTTCGATGCGACGAAAAACTGCCATAGAGCGTTTGATCGAAATCAGAGGATGCGGTAATATCCCAACGCTCTCAAGAGGGATCTCGTGGATTGAGAGGCCCGGGGATTGAAGACGGTTCGCGGATTGCTCGCGCCTCCGCGTTCATGATCGTCGTCGCTCGTGCTGGGTTAGCTGGTGTCGGTGGTCAAACTCGAGCGCTTCGAGCGGATCGGCACACATCAGAGAGGGCCGCCTCGGATCACCGTCCGGTGCTCAGATTCCGGCGAATTGCCGCTGTGATGACGAGAGCAAGCATGTGAGTCGGCGGGGTCGTCAGGTTGTGCTCGAATGGTTCGGTCACGTTCTTTCGCCGCGTTCGCGTGCTCACGATGCAATCAGGAGGATTTCAGACGATGACGCGGAACAGATCCAATCTCCAGTGGCTGGTCCTGTCGCTGGCAATCGCTTCGAGCCTCGCTTCGTCGGCGCAGGCCGACCCCATCCGGGCGACCTACAACACCACGGGAACCATCGAGACGACGGGAATCAGCGGCACGCCGGTCGTCTCGTTCGTGGGAGTCAGCGGCGGCACGTTGACGACCGGTCAGCCTTTCAGCCTGGGACAATTCATCGTGACGCCGCCTCCCGACGGAGGCACGACAACCTACGGGGTGACTCCGTTCCAGATCAAATTCACCGTGACGGATGCGAGCGGCGACCCGGCGCTCCCCAAGGAGACACCGATCACCCTGAATGGAGTCCTTGACACCATGCTCAATGGCTCCCACCCAGGACAGCTATTAGCTATCTTCGATTCGACGGGACCCTTGCCCAATAATGCGCCGCTCATTAACGCCTACACATATTGGATCACCGAGGGAAGCTCCTTTGCCTACGGGCTTCATCCAACAGGTACATCGGTTTCCCTAGGACCCAACAAGTCAGAATGGAGGCGTATTCGTGGCACAGGCTCAGTTGGACGTCTATAGCACACCGGAACCTTCAGTACTCGCGATGTTTTTCGCGGCGGCAATGGGGCTGTTACTGAAGTGCCGTCTCGGCCGGAGCAGGGGGACAAACCTGAACCCGATGGAGCAGTGACGGAGTGGGATTCTAGTCTTGCGTTAAGGAGGTGATTGCACGAGGTCGGGTAGTTGAACTTGTGCCCATCCGTCTGAGCTTCTTCGACCAAAGGCGTCCCCGCTAGTCCCCAAAGGAAGCCTAAATAAGCCGAGGATTATAGCTGTCTTGGGGCGAGAGATCGACTCTGTCAGTAATTCGTGACCAAATCCTTCCGTCGCTCGCGGCAGAGCCAGCTAGTTATTCAGTGATCCGACTTCTCTCGACAAACCCCTCCTCGTTGATCTCGCACCCTAGGAATGCACACATGCGCCGCATCGCACGCCCTCGCTTTCGATCAAGTGTGGACCTGCTGGAGCCCCGGACCCTTCTCACTACGCTCATCGCGCTAATCGATGGTTTGCGCACGACGTGGCCGGATGGTTCGACACTAACCCGACGCGCCAGCGAGGGTCCGATGGCATTCCCCTCGCTGGCGCGTCGGGTTGGTATGGGACATATTCAATCCGATCGTGAAGCGCTCTATACCAATGGATGGGAACTGTTTTCCCGTCAGTTAGTGACTCCGGCCAGGTCGAGGATGAAGGCGTAGTTGAAGGCGGTCTGCTCGAAGCGTTTGTAACGTCCCGAGACGCCGCCGTGGCTCCCCTTCATGTAGGTCCGGAAGAGCAGTCGGTTGGAATCGGTCTTGGTCGCGCGGAGCTTGGCGACCCACTTCGCGGGCTCCCAATATTGCACCTGCGAATCCTGGAGCGAGGTCGTCACCAGAAGGTTCGGATAGTGCTTCGCCTCGACATTGTCGTAGGGGGAATAGGACAGCATGTAATCGAAATAGGTGCGGTCGTCGGGATTACCCCACTCGTCGTATTCGAAGGTCGTCAAGGGAATCGATGGGTCGAGCATCGTGGTGACGACGTTGACGAACGGGACGGCCGCGATGATCCCCTTGAACAGGTCGGGCCGGATGTTGATGACGGCGCCCATCAAGAGACCCCCGGCGCTCCCGCCCTGCGCGAAGAGGCGGTCCGGACTCGTGTACTTCTCGCGGACCAGGTGCTCGGCGCAGGCGATGAAGTCGGTGAACGTGTTCTTCTTACGGAGCAACTTGCCGTCCTCGTACCAGGCCCGGCCCATCTCCTGGCCGCCTCGGATGTGGGCGATCGCGTAGGCGAAGCCGCGGTCGAGCAGGCTGAGCCGCTCGGATTGGAATGACGCGTCCATGCTCGCGCCATAGGATCCGTAGCCGTAGAGGAGCAGGGGGCGGCTCCCATCCCTCGCGAATCCCTTGCGATAGACGATCGAAATCGGGACCTTCGTGCCGTCGGACGCGGTCGCATGCAGCCGCTCGGTGACGTAATTGGCCGGGTCGAAGCCGCCGAGGATCTCCTCACGCTTGACCAGCGTCTTCGATCGCTTCCTCATGTCGTAGTCGTAGGACGATGGGGGGGTCGTCATCGAGGTATACACGAAGCGAAGCTGGTCCGTGTCGAGCTCATGGTTCGGGCCGATACGGGCCAGGTACGTCGGTTCGCCAAAGTCGACCTGGTGTTCGCCTCCGCCCGACCAGGGGCGGACGCGGAGACGGATCAGGCCGTCCCGACGCTCCTCGAGCACCAGGAAGTCGCGGAAGAGCTCGAACCGCTCGAGGAAGACGTCCCCACGGTGCGGGATGACCTCCTCCCAATGGGCCTTGCCGGGTGATTGGATCGGGGCCCGCATCAGCCGGAAATTCTTGGCGTCCAGGTTGGTCCGGATGTAGAAGTGGTCGCCGAGGTGGTCGGCCGAGTACTCCAGCCGAGGCTGTCGCGGCTGGAGGACGGTGAAGGCGCCTTCGGGCCGATCGGCATCGAGGTACCGGTACTCGGTGCTGAGGGTCTGGCGGCTGGCGATCATCAGGTAGCGGTCCGACTTCGTCCGGGAGACCCGGCAGGAGAAGGTCTCATCGGGCTCCTCGTAGACGACCACGTCATCGGCCGCCGGAGTGCCGAGGCGATGGCGGTAGATTCGATAGGCGCGGAGGGTGTTCGGGTCCTGCTTCGTGTAGAAGAGGGTCCGGCTGTCGTTGGCCCAGGCCACGTTCGACGTGACGTCGGCGATCGTGTCGTCGAGCAGCTTGCCGGTGGCGAGGTCCTTGATGCGGATCGTGTAGAAGAGGCGGCCGCCGGTGTCCATCCCGAAAGCGAGCAGGCGGTTGTCCGGGCTGACCTCCGAGGCGCCCAGCGAGAAATAGCCCTGTCCCTCGGCCATCGCATTCTCGTCGAGGAGGATCTCCTCGGCGGATTCGAGCGATCCTTTCTTGCGGACCAGGATCGGGTACTGCTTCCCCGCTTCGAACCGGGTGTAGTAGTGATAGCCGTTGTCGAAGACGGGTGCCGTGCTGTCGGCTTGCTTGATCCGGCCGACGATCTCGTCGTAGAGGCGCTTTTGCAGCACCTTCGTATGGGACATCAGATCGTCTGTATAGGCGTTCTCGGCTTCGAGGTAGGCGATGACCTTGGGGTCGTTTCGATCCTTGAGCCAGTAGTAGTCGTTGACGCGCGTCCGGCCGAACTTCTCGAGCTTCTTGGGGATCACCGCCGCCTTCGGCGGATTCGGCTTGCCGGAAGGCTCGTGACCTCGGGTCTCCCGGCCCGACCCCGCCCACAGGCTGATCCCGAGAACCAGGATCGAGACGATCTCGCAGCGAGTCATCCGACATCTCCTCTCATCCGCAAGATTGCCCTAAATCAGCTTGCACGATTCCGGGAGGGCGAGCCTCCCGGCGAGCCGAGCCACAATCCGGCTCGGACGGAGCCTCGCCCTCCCAGAATCACGAAAGGCCATTTAGAGGTTCTCCTCAGTATCCCACATCGGTCCTGGGGAACTGGCTGACGTCGATGTAGAAGTACGAGCCGCCGGTCGTGTTGGATAAGCGATGGAGGGGGGTCTTCACGCCCATCGGCGTACCGCGGCCGAATTCGACGGCCTGAATCCGGGTCGTGCCGACATCGGCCAGGATCTCGTTGACGTCGCCGTTGGTCATCAGGTCGGCATCGGTCAAGAAGAAGATGACCTCGGGCTTCAGGGCCAGGGCCGTCCGCAAGGCCGTCATGTGATCGGTCCCGCCGTCGGGGACGATCGTCGCGAGCTGCGATTGCACCCGCGCCTTGTTCGCGGAGGTCGCCGACATCAACCCCTTCCGACCCTGGGTATCGCTGAGCATCCTGGCGAGGAGGTTGTAGAAGATCACCGTGAATTCGGCATCGGGTGGGAGTTGGGTGAGGCTGGCGAGCAGCTCACGCTTGGCGACCTCGAGCGAATTGCGGCTGGCCATGCTGCCGGAACAGTCGATCACATAGGCGAACGAGTGGGCGTGATCGCGCGCGCCGAAGAACTGGGTGCCCGGCCCCGTGCCGCGGCCGACGCCGCTTCCCACGCCACCGCCCGATCCGCCGCCTCCACCCATGCCCGATCCGGGGATGCGGCCCTCGCCGGTCGTCCGCGGGCCGGGCAAGTTCGGTTGCTGGACCGTCTCGTTGGCGACGGGATGCGTGTCGGGCAAGATCTCGGCGAGCAGGGCGTCGGCCGTCGAATCGCGACTCGCGGCGGTGCTGCTGGGGCGATCGTCCGGCGAGCTCGAGGGAATCGTGGTGAGGCCGCCGATCTCTCCCGGGCTCCCGCCGCCTTCCCCCGGGACCTGCGGCCGATCGGCCGCCCGGTTGTCCACGGCATCCAGCTCGGCACGGATCGCCCGCGCGCTCGGCTCGGCGGCCGGCATCGAGACGTTGAAGACCGCAAGCCAGGTGAGTAGCAACACGAGGATCCCGTGGATCAGCACCGAGCTTCCGACCGATCGCGGATCGGTCAGGGGTGTCTCGCCGAATGCGGAGGGGATCAGGGTTCTCGACGTCATGAATCATCCCCAGTCGGGAAGCATCGCTGATTGTTGGAGTACGAATCGCTCAGGATCCCAGACCCGGCCTGACGGTCATGAGAGCCCCGATCGATTCATTCTACACAGGAGAGCTGTCCGAGTGGTCGATGAACTCCAGAGGAGGGTCGGGCGCGTGCAGATCGCGGAGCCGTTCTCGCATGGCGGACCGGCTTCGGAACGGGGTCGCACGCATGTGCTGTCGCGCCAGCATGCCGGCCGCGACGACGGCGATCATCAGCCAAAGCCCCCACCCGGAAGACCCACCCCACTCATCGAAGCCATTATCACCGCCCCGGTGTCCAGTATCCTGGTCCTTGCCGCGGATCGCGCGGAGATCCTTGCCGACTGCGGAGGAATGGTCTCCACGGACATCGGCCGGATCGGCCGCGGGGGCCGTCGCAGGGCCCGGCGGGCGGTCTCCCACGATCAGCGGTGCCATCCGTGCCCCATCCCCGGCCGCGTAGCGGATCATCTTCAAGAACGTCCCGGTGAATTGCACCGGGCGTCCCGGACCGGGTATCGTCGCTTTCGGGGCTCGGGTTTCCGATCCCTTCGAGTTCACGGTCAGGGACGGGGTATTCTGGTCACGCTCCTGGGGAAAGACCAGGCAGAACGGGTCTCCTGCCGGGCTGAATGTCCAGACCTGGAGCAGGGGGGGGAAGGTCCCAACCGGCCCCTGTCGGAAGGTCCGCGCGACCCGTCCCCGGACCGTCACGCGACGGCCCCGGTAGGCTTCGGGACGCTCCCAGAGGTCGCGGAAGCCCAGGTTCACCGGCAGGTCCGACGGCCGGGCATCGTCGGCGGTCGGCTTACCCGAAAGGGCCGCGCGATACTCGGCCAGATCGGCCAGGCTCAATTGATCATCCCGGCCAGATTCCGGCTCATCGGCCCACGACCGGCCTGCCGAGACCGAGAGCGATAGGGCCATCAAAACCAGGAATCGGGTCAGTCCGTGATTGCCGTTCATGATCTCGATTTCAATCATCTGGACGAAGACATTTTTTGTCCGCAGATAAAAGGCAGATGAACACGGATAAGGATACAATTCTCTACAGATTCGGGATTCCTATCGGAGAGTGGTGCTGGACCGATCTTATCCGCTTACGGCCCTTTCGTCTCTTCATCTGCGTTCATCTGCGGACACGTTTTTTTCCTCATCTTGGGCCCTTGGTCGTGGGGAGTTCCGGGGTGGCACCCGGGGGGGCGAGGCGGATCGCGGCGACCCCGGCGGCGGAGCAGGTGGCGATGATCCGGGCGGCGGGCTCGTAGCGGAGTCGATCGTCGGCGACGAGGCGGACGCGGAGCGGGCGGCCGTTCAGGAGTTGGGTATAGCGGCGAAGGCGCCGGCCGAGCGTGGGGAGGTCGGGCAAGGTGGCCTCGCCGAGTCGCAACACCTTGAGGTCGCCGAGGTCGTCGGACTCGGCGCGGAGGAGCAGGTCATTCTCGAGGTCGGTATCGACCCTCCGGGACGGCCGAGGCTGGGCCCGGCCTCCGGACGCGGTCGGCAGCGCGGCCGGGGTCGCGGGCAGGTCGAGGTCGATGTGGGTCTCGGCCGAGGGTGCCTTGAAGGTCAGGATGAAGAAGGCCAGGAGCTGGAAGGCCATGTCGAGCATCGGGGCCACGGGGAACGAGACTTCCTCGGGCGGTGCGGGCCGGTAACGCCGGGAGCGGGGCGAGTCGGGGTCGATCGCGTCGGTCCGGACGGTCGTCGGCGACGACTCCGGCCCGGACAAGATCAGACCCATCCCCATACCGGGAGCCGTGCTCATTGTTCGCCTCGGTTGAGGACCACCAGGCTGAAGTGGACGAAGCCCTTTTCCTGGGCGATCTCCAGGGTACGTCGCACCGCGCCGTAGGATGCCGCCCGGTCGGCCCGGAGGATCACCACGGTCGGCAGTTCATCCGCGGCGGCACCGGCGGCTCCCAGCGTCTCGAGGCCCGACCGGCGTGACTTGGCTTGCTGGGCCCACCACGCGGTCGCCGCCTCCTCGTCCAGCGATTGGTCGCCCACCCGTAGCCGCCCCCGGGCGTCGAGCACCACCGACAGGCGGTCGAACGTCAGGTCCGAGCCCGGCAACGCCGCCGGCGCCAGCGGCAGACGCACCATCCGTGTCGAACCCTCCAGCCTCGACCCGAAATGCACCAGCATCATGAAGAACGTGATGAGCTGGAGCACGATGTCCAGGAGCGGCGTCAGGTTGGGATTGGCCGCGTTCGTGGAGAGCGTTCGGCTGTTGCGTCGCGGCATAAAGCCTCCCGATGGCCCCGGCGTGTCAACTTCACCTCAGCGACCCACTTTCGGGCGCCCGGGAATCCGCGCTAAACGCCCTCTGCCAGGGCCCCGTTTCCTCGCGGGCCTGTTTGCTCATCAATTCAATCGGTCTGGTCCCAGTCCTTCGGCCCGGCTTTCCCGGGGGGGAGGGCCTGGCGGGGGGCATTGGCGGCCGCGGCCGCCAGCGCCGCGCTGACTGCGAAGGGGTGCGCATGCGACGGCTTCGGGGGCGCGGAGGGACCCGGGCTCGATGGCGGTGCTGTCATCCGGACGCCCGGCACGAACAGCTCGAGCAGCGGCTCGGCCGTCATCCCGACCTCCAGCGACAGGCGGGCGATCCGGTTGCGGAACAGCGCGTAGAAATAGATCGCCGGGATCGACAGCGCGATCCCCTCGAGAGTGGCATAGAGCGCGGTAGAGATCCCGGCGGCGAGCTGACTGGCCTGGGGGGTCGAGCCCTCCTGGGCGATCACGCGAAAGGCCATGATCATCCCGTAGACCGTGCCCACCAGCCCGATCATCGGGCCGAGAGTCCCCACGGTGGCGAGGTAGGTCGTGCGGTGCTCCATCTCCATGGTCGCGTCCTCGTTGGCCAGCTCCATGGCGCGGTGCGCCTGGACCATCCCCGCCGGTAGCTTGCGCACCCCGGCGGCTAGCACCCGCGAAAGAAACGACCCGTCTTCCATCAGGCGTTGATAAGCTTCGTTGTACTTCGAATGCTCCAGCAGTCCCTGGATGTGGTTCACAAGATCGGAGGGCACGGCGACGCTCGCGCGATAATGCAAGGCCATCCAGATGATCACCGCGATCAAATAAAATGACATCGCGGCGATGACGACCGTCACGGTGATCACGGGTGTCGAGGCCTGACCGATCGATCCGAGGAGTGATTCGCTGCGGCCCGACTGGGATGTCGCACCCTGGCCATCGGCTCCCGAGGTTGTGGATGCCGCATCCGAATCATCCGCCACGCCGCCGACCCGGACGCCGGCGCCGCGGTCCGGGGCCTGGGCACTCGCCCGATCGCCGGACAGCGTCCCGAACCCCAGCAGGACCAGGGCCAACATCAACAACGGGCCGCGCGCCCCGGTTTGAGCGAACATGGCAATCCCGCCCCAAGAAAGCTTCCGCATGTAACAGGGACCTCCTGGTCTGCACCCAGCTTAATCGATCGGCCGCGGGACGGACACCGCGAACTGCGAGCAAGTTGCATAGGGCCACGCAACGAGTGGGGGTTGGAGTGGTTACGGGCAAGATTGCGAGAGACGTAACGGAGAGGAGCTAGGCAAGACTAATCGCCTCTTCCCTTCGTCGATTCTCATTGTTGCAGTTCATCCCAGATCACTGGACCTCACGCGGCGTTAAATTGCGTGAAAACCCTTCGAAGTACTCCTGCCCGTGATTATCTGCGGAATGCTTCCGTCGCGAATCCAGATCCGGGGCCATGGTCGGTGCTGAAGCGTAGGTTGCCATCTCAATTCGGCTTGGGGAAATATACGCCCGGGGGAGTCGTCGGTCAACGGCCGCTCCCTATCTCACCGGGATGCCACAACAGGGCGTGCGAATATCGGCGTCATTCGGATGAAGGAGATTCCGGCTGGAACGAGTCGAGGCAGCGGGCCGGTCCTCCGAACTCGCGCACGGCACTCTGAAAGGCGGCAAAGTCGCGGTTGGTCCGGTCGGCGTAACGGGCGGCGGCGGCAAGGATCGAATCGACGGCCGCGCCGGCGCACCATTCGCTGAGTTCGGGCCAACGGTCCTGGCCCGGCGGGTACACGGCCTTGCAAGCGCCGCGGAGATGGGACCAGGCGGTCAGGGCGCCCGCGGTCTCCACGGCCTGACGGAGCTGGGCCGGCTCCTTTCGGAATCGATCGAAACGCGTGCGATTCTCGTCCGGGATCATCTCGCGGATCCGGTAGGACTTCGAGCCGAACGGGAGCACGCCCAGGCCGGCGGCGGGATGACCCTGGAGGGCAGTCTGGACCCGGACCACCCGGAGCGCCTCGTCGCCGCCCCAATCGGGCTGGGGAGCGTCGGTGCAGCCGGGGATCGGCGACGGTTCGCATTGCTTGATATCGATCAATCGGTAGCCATCGGGAGCTCCGAGCCCCTCGATCAGGGCCAGGTAGCGCCGCGCGCCCAGGCTCCCGACCCCGGCGATCCGCTGGGTCGCGTCGTGGACGCGAAAGGCTTTCTTCTGCCCGATGGAGTGGCCGAATTCCTCGATCGCGTCCCGGATCGACGCGAATCGCTTCTTCGAGACCTTGGGATGATTCGTCGCGGGCCGAATGCTGGGTCGGCCTTCGCTTCGACGCTTGGTATTCCGATCCAGCAGTTGCGCCTGGGTGGCGATGGCCATGGATCCGAGGAGATCCCAGACCGGCCCTTCGCCGTTTTGCGTCACAACCTCGCCGACGCCGATGCCATGATGGCCATCATGGTCGCCGCCGGTGGCCTCGCGGATGGCCTGGCGATAACACTTGAGGTAAGCCAGGGCGATGCCGGTCGCCTCCGTCGGTGTCAGCCTCCACTGCTCGGCGGCCAGGAAGATACTGGTCGTGCATCGGACCAGGTCCAGGCTGCACGGGGCGACTGCCGCGTCGTCGAAG
Source organism: uncultured Planctomycetota bacterium (assembly GCA_963743925.1). Classification (GTDB taxonomy): domain Bacteria; phylum Planctomycetota; class Planctomycetia; order Isosphaerales; family Isosphaeraceae; genus CAVZRC01. Next base: position 73,144 of record CAVURY010000033.1, read on the forward strand.
TCGTTGATATCGAAGTGGAGATCCCCCTCCGCGGTCCGGTAGGCGCCGAAGTTCTCCAGGTGCAGGTCGCCGCAGAGCAGGATATTTGGGCCGACATCGGGCGGGCGCAGCTCGGGCCAGGCCTGGGCGAACAGATGATTCGTCCCGCGGAAGAAGGTGAACGGGTTGCCCATCATCCGCTGGAACTTGATCTGGACCAGCCTGCGCTTCCGCCCCCGGTTGAACTGGAGGATCGCCTCCAGCACCGCGTGATCCGTCAGCGTGCGACTCATCGAACCCCCTTCTCGCGACTGGGTCCATCGGTGCTCGGGGTCGAAACCTCACAGGGCTGAGTGTAACCGAAGGCGACGGGTTGTGCTCGCCATTTGTCCCGTAACATTAGGACGTGGTTCGACGAAGCCGGAATCGTTGGCGACCCTGCGAGTGCGAGGTGAGCGAGAGCTTGACAGGATGGTCATCACACGAAGGATAATCGAATGATGTCGGAGACGTAACACCGATAACGCAGACGGGATCGGTCGCGGCGGATTGGCGAGAGGCCGGTGACGGATGGCACTTCAGGATCACTTTCGACCGCCCCTCGACGCCCGGCGCCACTGGCATACCTTTCACAATGCGTGGGCGACCTATCTCTCATCGGACTTGAACCGCCAACTGCCCGAGGGTTACTTTGCCGAGCCTAACGTGCAGTTCGGCATCGAGATCGATGTTGCGGTCTACGAGGAGACGGATTTCCTGACGAACCCGGCCGGCTCGAGTCCCGACGGTTGGATCGCACCGGCTCCGACGCAGACGATCCCGCTTCCACTGATCACCGACGTCGTGGAAGTCTTGGTTTTCGACCGTGTAGGAGGACCGACCTTGGCGGGCGCCATCGAGTTGGTCAGTCCCGCGAACAAGCACAGGCCCGATCATCGTGATGCCTTCGTCACCAATTGCGCCTCGTATCTTCAGCGGGGACTGGGCCTGGTCATCGTCAACGTGGTGACCGGACGGCTCGCGAATTTACACGAATCGCTTCTGATGCGGCTGGGTACGGCAGCCTCAAAGGTGGACGCGGACCTGTACGCCACCTCCTATCGGCCGGTCAACCGCAAGGGCCAATCCAGCCTCGACATCTGGCAAGAGGGCCTGGGGATCGGGGAGCCGCTCCCCAGTTTGCCGCTCTGGCTGCGAGGCTCGCTCTGTTTGCGAGTCAACCTCGAAGCGACCTACGAGCGCACCTGCCGCGAGCAGCGGATTCCCGTCGGCGCGTAAGCCGAACGGCCCGGTATGGGATGCGACGAAACCGGTCTCGATCACGCCACCTCGGCGGCACCCTCGGACGTATTGGGATCGAGTCGGTCCGTCGCCAGGAGACTTTCGAGCCATCGGGTGTGCGGCAGGGCCCCGATCATCCATCGCCGGACACGCCGACTCAACATGGCTCGCGCCCACCTCAGGAGCAAGGGGGCCAGGGGACGGGTCTTCACCCGCGCCGGAACCGAACCCGGCCAAGGGGCCGGCACCACGACTTTGAGCATGAAAAAGACGTGGCAGGCGCTGCCGGCGATCACGAACAGGTGGAAGATCTCGTGGGCCGCGAACACCCCGGGGCTGATCACGGGCCAACGCAGCAGGTTCATCACCGCACCGATGCTGTAAAAGAGGCCCCCCAGAGGGAGCGGGAGGAGCGTCCGGTGCGAGTAGCTGCGAGCCAGCTCCCAGTAGCAAAATAGGGAACCCCATCCCATCGTCAGGTATATCAAGGTTGATACCCAGATGGGCAGCACGCCTCCGCACCAGACTCGCGTGGCGCAGACCGCGGCGATCGTCCAGACGGTCGCCAGGGTGCCCCACATCCGGCCGCCTCGCAGCATCGAGCAGACCACCGGGGTATACGTCCCCGCGATCAGCAAATAGATCCCGACATGGTCGAGACGCTGGAACCGGCTCAACCGTTCGCCATGCAGCGTCACCCCGTGGAACACGGCACTGGCCGCGTAGCAGAACGTGAGGGCGAACCCGAAGATCAGCAGCGACAGGGACTTGACCCGCTGATGCCGGGCCACGCGACACCGGCCGCCGGCCAGGACGCACGGATGGGGGGTGCCGCAAGGGGCCTCCGGCCGACACCGATTGATCTTGCCGCACTGCTTCCAGAGGAGCCAGGTGACCGGCAAGGCCATCATCATACCGGCCCCATGACTCAAGGCACTGATGGGCTCTCGAAGGTCCGGGAGAATCATGACGCCCTCGCAGAGAGGTGGGCCCCGAGGGGCAGCTTGGTTGGGCGACGAGTCGAGCCGCGATCGGAGATCAGGTATCTTTTCGACTCGCCCGGGACCAACCCTTGATTATTCTACGCAGGTCCCAGCCCGCGGGGTCGGCAGCCGTTCCGCTCGTGCGATCCAGTGCGGTCGGCCGGGCATCGCGAAGCCGGAAGGCAACGACGCACTCACCCCTGTCACCGGTCGAGCCAATCCGGGACAATCCTGCTATCGGTTGAGTCATCCGATGAATGCCGGCCATTCCGCCCTCGAGAACACGCGTGCAAGCGCGAGAGGACAGTCGGCTCGACGTTGCACCGAGTGTGCCGATTGCACGAAAGAGAAGGGTTGCGCATGCCGTCACTTTGCGCTTCGCGAACACGACTTGCGGCCTTGGTCCTGGTTGGGGGATTGATCAGCGGTGCCGGCGGTGTCCATGCCGCGGGGGACGATGAGCGACCATCCGCTCCGGGGAAAGAGCCGAGCCTCGATTTGTTGCGAGCGTCGGTCTCTCGAGCTTTGCCCTTGCTGGTGAAGGCCGGTGCGGAGGAGTATCCGCGGCACCGCGCCTGCTTCTCCTGCCACAACCAGGCGGTGCCCGCGCTGGCGATCAGCCTGGCCCGACAGCACGGCTTCGCGGTCAACGCCGAGACGCTGCAATCCATCGCCGAGCACACCGAGGCCGACCTGGCCACGGCGATCGACGATTATCGGAAGGGGAAGGGACAACCGGGGGGCGTCATCCGGGCTGGCTATGCCCTCATGGCACTCGAAGCAGCCGGCTGGGAGCCCGACGAGACGACGGCCGCCGTGGCCCATTACCTGGCGGAGGTCCCCGGCCGTCGCGACCACTGGCTCTCCCAATCCCAGCGTCCGCCTTCCGAGTCGAGCGACTTCACCGCCACGGCGCTGGCGCTCAGGGGATTACGGACGTACGGACCACGAACTGAGTCGGCGACGAGCAAGAAAGTTCAGGACGCGAAACTCAAGGCCGAGACACAGCCGCCCGCGACCGAAGCCCGGCGCCGCGCCGAGGCCCTGAAATGGCTGCGCCAGGCCGATCCGCGCGAGACCGAGGATCGAATCTTTCGACTCTGGGGCCTGAAGCACGCGGGAGCCGACCCCAAGGACATCGAGGCCGCAGTCGCCGACCTGATCCGCTCGCAGCGCCCGGATGGCGGCTGGAGCCAACTCGATGGACCGGGCCCGGACGGACCGCCCCGAACACCGAAAGACAAGCCCTACGACACGGCCGAAGCCCATTCCAGTGACGCTTACGCGACCGGGTCGACACTGGTCGCACTCCACCTGGCCGGCGGAGTCGCCACCGATCTCCCGGCCTACCGGCGCGGGCTTGCCTTCCTCGTCAAATCGCAAAGGAACGACGGCTCGTGGTTCATCAAGTCGCGAAGCAAGCCGTTTCAGCCCTATTTCGAGAGCGGATTTCCTCACGGGCCCGACCAGTTCATCTCAGCGGCGGCCACCGGTTGGGCCGTGGCGGCGATGGCCCTGGCTTGTCCGGCGCCGTGAGGCCGCCAGGCGATCTACCGGCAGAGCCGGGCCCTTCGCATCTTGCTGCCCCACTGTTTGAAACCGGCGGCACCGAGCATCATGCCGAAGACCAGCCAGGTGTTCGGCTCGGGGATCGGGGCCGGCAGGGGATTCCCGGAAGAGTCCGCCGATGGGGGTGGCACCAACATTTCCGCCGCGAGGTTCAGGCTCGGTTTCAGGGCCGTCGCCTTGTGGCTGCTGCTACTGCTGAGATGCAGCGTCTTTTCCAGGTCAGTCAGGCCGTTCTTCGTCCAACTGAGCAAGCCGTTGGAACCGGTCTTGAACCAGTGCGACAACTGACTGGCCGGGATTCCCTCGATCGTCAGTTTCGACGCCAAGGTTGACAACGAGCTCGCGGACGACAGACTCTCGCTCGATGATTGTGCCGCCTGTCCCGAGTCGGTGCTGCTACTCGTCGATGACGTGGTCAACGCTGCCAGATGGGCCTGCATCAGGGCATAGCGCGGCAGGTACTCAACGGCATAGCTCTGGTTGGGTGTCTGGACCACGGCCATCCTCGAGCCGTCGAGGGCCGAGTTGAGACTGGCCTGAACCAACGGGTTGAGATCGAGCGGACCGACTGGCGTCCCGCCCGACTGTGAACCCGTCGTCACCGTGGGAACTCCGCCGGGCAGATGTTCGCCGCCGAGGAGGGGAAACGCGACGTAAGCCGGTGCGTCCCCCTGGGATGCCGCGGCACCCGAATGAGACGCGGATCGAGACGCGATGGTCAGCCCGGATTCCGAGATCAGGACAACCTGAGATCGATCGACCGCGGTGAGATAGCGTGCGATCCCGGCCCCCTCGCAGGGCGACTGTAGGCTCGCGCCAGGCAAAGACTCAGCACCGTCACAATCATCGCGTTCCGCGGGCAAGATCGTTGTAATCCCGGGTTCTTGCGGGAAAACCGAATTCGAACGCTGTTCCATGCCATCTCGGCGCCCTTCCTTGGAATCCACCGAGTGAGTGGATGATGGGATACGTCCCCGACCGCCGGACGTGGCCGGCAGCTCCCAACCGGGAGGACAATCGGGATCGAACGGGAAAAAATTTCGAGATCTGAAGCGAAGATTTGCTCAAGTCGAGGGGCTATCTATACCGAGTTACCGATTCCGGTCAACCCGATCTCAGAGGTGCAGGAAGGCTGCGATTGTTGCTCGTCGCCGTGAACGCTGGCGCTGACGTCTTCGAATCGTCGGAGACGAGCAACATCGCGACGAAGTCGATCCGTCGCCACGTGGCACGATGGAATCACCGCGATAATCGGCGGCGCGCCTCGTCCCATGCATCGACTTCAATTCAATTCACTTCACTTCACGCCCTGAAGTTCGATCTCGAAGAGCAGGGTGGCATTGGGCGGGATGACGCCGCCTGCCCCGCGAGCGCCGTAGCCAAGGCCGGGCGGAACGAGAAGCTCACGCTTGCCGCCGACCTTCATGGTGGCGACGCCCTCGTCCCAGCCCGGGATCACCTTGCCGGCACCGACCTTGAACGAGAACGCCTCGCCGTGATCCTTCGAGCTGTCGAACTTCGTTCCCTTGGCGCGTCGCTCCCACAGCCATCCGGTATAGTGGACCACGCAGGTCTGGCCGGCCTCGGGCTTCTCCCCGGTCCCGACCTTGACATCCCGATACTCGAGCCCCGTGGTGGTCTTCTCCCATTTCTCCAGCAGTTCGACCTCGAACAACAGAGTGGCATTCGGTGGGATGACGTTGCCGGCGCCCTTCGCTCCGTAGGCCAGCTCGGCGGGGATCAGGAGCTCGCGCTTGCCGCCGACCTTCATGGACGAGACGCCCTCGTCCCAGCCGGGGATCACCTCGCGGGCCTTGACATGGAAGGGGAACGGCACGCCGCGGTCCTTCGAGCTGTCGAACTTCTTGCCCTTGGCATCGCCCTCCCACAACCAGCCCGTGTAATGGACGACGCATAACTGGCCGTCCTCGGGCTTCGCCCCGGTCCCTTCCTCGATGTCGCGGTACTGGAGCCCGCTCTCGGTTTTCGTCATCGTCTTGTCCTTGCCCTTCTCCTTCTCCGCCTGGCCGGGATCCGCGGCGATCACCCCGGTCGATACGACCAAAGTGAACAGGACCGCAACGGCCATTGCGGTCAGGAGGATCAAGCGCAACGGCCTGGTCGTGGTCGTCATCAAGGATTTAGCTCCTGAAATTGTCGTCGTTCGCACGAATCCGGATACGTCCGGTCGGTTCGACCGTAACAGAAAACCAGCCGGGTGGGGAAGGGCCGGCCTGCTCGAGAGCCGCTCGCTTCGTCGTGTCGAAAATGAGGTGGGGATCATTTTTTTGGAGGTTCCTGTCTCCACATCGCCCCGCCAGACGTTCTTCATCTTGTGGAAATCATGAAAATCCCGTGACGAAACGATAAATGCGCGTCCGCTCGCGGGAGGTTACGGATGGGGCCGACTTCGCGATCGCCTCCGCCGAGGCGTTGGTGCCGATCCCCTTTGAACCTTGACCCGGGAGCCATCATGTCGAGAATCACCGGCGCAACGTTGCGGATCGTGACCGGCGTGGCGATCATCGCCATGCTGGTCCTGGGCGCGATGGCCACGCAGGAAGACAACAAGGCTGGCGAGCAAGCCGCTGGTCCGTTGCAGCAAGGCGGGCCGCCGGGACCGGGCGGATTCGGACCGGGAGGACCAGGCGGCCCACCGGGCGGATTCGGGCCCGGTACGTTTCTGGCCCCTCAGATCCTGGAATCTGTCAACGCAGACAAGGACGGCCGGCTCTCTCCCGCGGAAGCCGCCAAGGCCGCCGAGCGGTTCGTCCGCGAGGCGGACAAGGAGAAAAAGGGCTCGATCGACGTGGGCACGCTCCGGGATGCGATCAACCGACGGATCGGCCCGCCTCCGGGTATGGACCCCGACGACGGCCCCGGCGGAGGACCTCCCCCCGGCTTCGGCCCCGGCATGTTCCTGGCCCCCCAGATCATGGAGCTCGCCGACGCGAACAAAGACAATCGCCTGTCCCCGGAAGAGGCGGCCACAGGTGCCGAGAAGTTCATCGGCGATGTGGATCGGGACAAGAAGGGCTCCATCGATGAGCCCAGCCTGGCCTCGTCCATGAATCGGAGGATGGGACCGCCTCCCGGCTTCGGCCCCGGCGGGCCGATGGGCGGAGATCGCAAGTTCGTCAAGCAATTTGATAAGGACGACGATGGCCGGTTGAACCGGGCGGAGCGTCAGGCGGCCCGCGAATCGATCAAGGCTGAGCGATCGAAAGGCGGGCGAGGCGGACGCGGCTTCGGCCCTCCGGGCGGTTTTGGTCGGGAGGATTCGACGCCGCCGAAGCCCGGCCGATCACTCAAGCCCGCAGACGTCGAGACATTCCCCGGCAAGCCGCTCTACGAGCCGACCGTCCTACGCACCTTGTTCCTCGACTTTCCGGACAACGATTGGGAGGCCGAGCTCTCCGACTTCTATCATTCCGACGTGGAACTCCCGGCCACCTTGGTAGTGGACGGCAAGACCTATCCCAAAGTCGGCGTGCATTTCCGCGGGCAATCGTCGTACTTCGGGGTCCGTGAGGGCCAGAAGCGGTCGCTGAATCTCTCCCTCGATTTCGTCAACCCCAAGCAGCGGCTGCTCGGCTACAAGACGCTCAACCTGCTCAACTCGCACGAGGATCCGACGTTCCTGCACTCGGTGCTTTACCTCGACATCACCCGGAAATACATCCCCGCGCCGAAGGCCAACTTCGTCCGGCTGGTCATCAACGGCGAGAGCTGGGGCCTTTATGTGAACGTGCAGCAGTTCGACAAGATCTTCCTGACGGAGAACTACCCGAGCAACAAAGGCGCGCGTTGGAAAGTGCCCGGAAACCCCGGAGCGGACGGCGGCCTGCGCTACCTCGGCGAAAACGTCGAGGAATACGAGCGGCGATTCGAGATCAAGACGGGCGATGACCCGAAGGACTGGAAGGCGCTCATCGCGCTGTGCAAGGTCCTCAACGAGACGCCCCTGGACGAGCTGGAAGAAGCCTTGACGCCGATCCTGGACATCGACGGGGCGCTCTGGTTCCTGGCGATCGACATCGCCCTGATCAACGGCGACGGTTACTGGACGCGTGCCAGCGATTACAACATCTACCGCGATGAGAAGGGGAAGTTCCACATCATCCCGCACGACACAAACGAGACCCTCCAGGCGTCGATGGGCTTCGGGCCGGGCGGACCCGGCGGGCCGGGCTTCGGCGGGCCGGGCGGACCCGGCGGGCCGGGCTTCGGCGGTCGTGGACCCGGCGGCAGACAGGGTGGAGGACAAGGGAGACAGGGCGGACCCGGCGGGCCGGGCGGCGGACCAGGTGGGAGAGGTCTCGCTGGCGGGCCAAGGTCATCGGGGATCGAGATCGACCCCTTGATCGGCCTGGACGACACGCGTAAGCCGTTGCGGAGCCGGCTGCTGGCCGTACCGAGCTTGAAGGCACGATATCTCGACCATGTCCGGACCATCGCCGAGCAATGCCTGGACTGGGACAAGCTCGGGCCGGTCGTGGCCCGTTACCGGGCACTGATCGAGGACGAGATCGAGCTTGATACGCGCAAGCTATCGTCGCTGGCCGCATTCCAAAAATCGGTGACCGACGCGGCGGAGGAGCCCACGGCCAAGTCCGACAACCGACGGCCGGGGTCGGGCCTCCGCGCGTTCGCCGACCAGCGGCGCAAGTACCTCCTCCATTATCGGGAAAACCGGAAGGCCGCTCCTTGATCGACTCGAATGCGACTTCAACGACGACGTTCCTAAAGTCACCATGCGTGAGGATTTGTTGATGCCTGAGTGGCTGCACACGTCGATGGCGATTGGTATCGACCCGGCCCCTGCGATCCTGGTCTGGCGGATCGGGATGGCCTTGGTCCTGGGCGCCGCGGTCGCCGGAATCTACCGATGGGCGCGGCGCGGCGAGGTGGTGCGGTGGACGTTCCTGACTACGCTGATCTTGCTGGCCACGGTGATCGCCATGGCGACACAGGTCATCGGCGACAATGTGGCGCGGGCATTCAGCCTGGTCGGCGCGCTCTCGGTGGTCCGGTTCCGGACGGTGGTCAAGGACACCCAGGATACGGCCTTCGTCATCTTCGCCGTGGTCGTGGGGATGGCCTCGGGTGCCAACCACCTTGTGGTGGCCCTCGTCGGCCTGGGGATCGTCATGGCCGCGTCGCTGGTGCTCTGGCCGCGCCGCGCCGACGGCTGGGTCGGGGCCGATTGCACGCTCTCGCTCCGCATCGCCTTATCGGGCGACATCCGGACATCGGCCGAACAACTCCTCGGCGGGTCAACACGTCGATTCGCCCTGACCTCGGTCAGCACGGCGCGCCAGGGAACCTCCCTGGAATTGACATACCGGGTCCTTCTCCGGCCAGAATGCTCACCAGCCCAGTTCGTGATGGAACTCAACGCACTCGAGGGAGTCGAGAGTGTGGGCTTGCAACAGGGGGAGTAGCGGTCTCCAGCAAGACATGATGTCATCCCCCGTCGCCGTGTGAGCTGGCCCAGTGAATCTTCACGCGGATGTCATTGGTACCGAACGATTTCCGATAATGACGAGTCGTGAACCGACTCGTATTCCAGCTTCGCGATTGATCCTTCACCGCATCTTCTCTGGCCAAATCGTCGCGGTCCTCTATCATGGATGATGGGGCCGAGACGACAGGGAAGGGGCAGGACGAGCGATCGTGAAGACAATTCGCCGCATCGGAGGCTGGCTGGCCCCGTATCGTGGGCCGATGACCCTGGCGATGGTGCTGACCGTGGTGGCCTGCGTGTTCAACCTGCCGGTCCCGCTCCTGGTCCAGGGGCTCATCGACCGGGTGGTCACCCGGGGGCAATGGGATCTCTTGCCGCTGTACTCGGCGCTGCTTTTCGCCGTCTTCGCCGTGCAGGCGGCCCTGAGCTTGTCGACCAGCCTGGTCATCGGCCGGATCGGCCAGGGAGTCGTCCGCGACCTGCGGCATCACCTCTATGAGCGGCTCCAGAAACTCGGCCTGGCCTACTACGATAAGACCCCCAGCGGCGCGATCCTCTCCCGGGTGATGGACGACGTCGGCGCGATCCAGGTGTTCGTGACCGGCCAGACCTTCACGATCCTGACCGACCTCGGAACGACCGTGGCCATCGCCGCGCTTTTGCTCTCGAGGGACTGGCGGCTGGCGGTCGTGGTCCTGGTCGTCGCGCCGCTGTTCGCGCTCAACTTCCGGTACTTCATGGGGAGGATCCGCGACACCAACACGATCATCCGAGAGAAGATGGACCTGCTCTTCGGCAACCTGAAAGCCAAGCTCGACGGGACGGTCGTAATCAAGGTCTGCGCGAGAGTCGGAGGAGATCGCCGAGTTCGCGGGTCAACTGGACGACGCGCACGTGCCTCGGGTGCGAGAGACCCGGCTCGGCGCGGCCTTCTCCAACCTCAGCGTCCTGATCGGCGGCGTGGGCACGGCGCTGGTGTTCTCGGTCGGCGCGATCGAGGTGCTCCAGGGCCGGATGACGCCCGGAGGGGTCGTCGCGACGGCCGCCCTGGCCGGGATGATCTTCGGGCCGGTGGCGCGACTGGCCGACCTGGCGTACGTCTTCGAGCAGACGGCTGCGAGCGTCGACCGGCTCGGCGAGATCCTCGACCTCGAGGCCGATGTCGTCGAGCCGACGTCCGAGGAAGCCCGGGCGCTCCCGGGCCCGGACGGCCGGGCGCTCGGGGCCGTCGAATTCGATCGGGTGGGATTCGGCTACCAGGAGGGGATGCCGGTCGTCTGGGACGTCCGGTTGAAAGTCGAGCCCGGCATGAAGATCGCGCTGGTCGGGCCCACCGGCTGCGGGAAGAGCACGCTGGTCAACCTCCTGATGCGGTTCTACGACCCGACCTGGGGCGAGATCCGCCTGGACGGCCTGCCAATCCGTTCCATCCCGACCCGGACCCTCCGACGCCAGATCGGCGTGGTCCTGCAAGACCCGGTCATCTTCCGGCTGAGCCTGGCGGACAACGTCCGGTACGGGGCGCCAGGCGCCAGCGACGAAGACGTCAAGGCCGCGGCGAGAGCCGCGCGGGTCCATGAATTCGCCGAGGCCCTGCCGGAGGGATATGACACGATCGTCGGCGAGGGAGGACACAAGCTCAGTCAGGGAGAGCGACAGAGGCTGGCGATTGCGCGTGCCTTGTGCACGCGGCCGGCCCTGGTCGTCCTCGATGAAGCGACGAGCTCGCTGGATACCCCCAGCGAGGCCCTCATCCAGGTTGCGCTGGTCAACTTACTCCGCGGCCGCACTGCATTCATCATCGCCCATCGCCTCTCGACGATCGTCGACGCCGACCGGATCATCGTGATGGACGGCGGCCTGATCGTGCAGATGGGGACGCATTCCCAGCTCATGGCCGACCGCGAGGGCCTCTATCGACGGCTGTGCGCACGACAGTTCGGCGAGCCGGCCATGGCGGTCAATCCGCGCCATCCCACAAACCCGGGCGCACGCACGCGATCCGTCGCCTCCCTCGAGGGGGCGGGCTGATCCCGGTCCGTTCGCGCGGATGGATGAGTGAGGCGCCATGCCGACCCGGCCTGGATCGGCTCGAATGTCGGCGAGGTCGCCTCGCGATCCCGATCCCTGGGGTTTTCGGATGTTACAGCCCGCTCGACTTTCCCAATTGCGCGCGTCTCGAGGTTTCCCGGTCCCAATATCGTGCCGTCATCGCCGATAAACTGTATAGAGAGGACCGGGGCTATCCCGGATGTCGTATAATCCAGGCGGCGCGTCATAGCGGGTCGTGCATGCCGCGAGAGCCGTAGAAGAATCATCGAAAAAGCGCGGAAGGAGCGATCCTTCATGCCTGGCCTGATTTCGGTCGGGGACTGGATCGGCAATCGATTCCAGGTGTTCGACGTCCACGAAGGGGGCATGAGCCGGGTCTATGTGGTCAACGACCACCTCGGCGAACCCGGCCGTAAAGTGGTTGCGCTGAAGACCCTGCGGAACGAACTGCTGCGAAGCCCGACACGAATACGCCGCTTCGCCGCGGAATGCCGGATCTGGGCCCAGCTCGGCGAGCACCCGAATATCGTCCGGGCCTACTCGGTCGAGATCATTGAAGGTCGACCGTATGTCGTGCTCGAGCTCGTGCAAGGCGGCGACCTCTACCGATGGATCGGCACTCCCCGACTCGATGTGCCGCGAATCCTGCGGTTCGGATATCAGTTCTGCGTGGGGATGGAACACGCACTACGTCAGGGCCTACACTGCCACCGCGACATCAAGCCGGGCAACCTGCTGGTGACCGAAGGCGGTACCCTCAAGATCACCGACTTCGGATTGGCCAGGGCCTGCGAGGAGATGGTGGCCGTGCGTCCGGAGCTACCCGATGGCTCGATTCCGCTCTCCGAGCCGACGGGCCGACATTCGATCGTCTGGACCGATCCGAGAGACTGGGAGGCCCGAGGCCCGGGGACTTCCGCCCAGACCGGACAGGCTCCGGGGGCGAGCGGGCGGGGCCCGGTCGGTGCGACATCGGTCGCGGTGAAGGCCGGGAGCACGCCCCGAACCCCGCTCGCGAAGGCGAGCAACGGACGGGCGCCGACCACGGTCACCAAAGAGACGAGCGACTATGTCTCGCCGGTCGAGACCTTCGACCCTCGACTGACACACTCGGGTGCTCGGCTGGGGACGGGGGCCTACATGGCTCCGGAGCAAACCCTCGATCCCAAGACGGTCGATGTCCGTGCCGACATCTATGGCTTCGGCGTCGTCCTCTACGAGATGATCACCGGCGAGCTACCCTTCAAGGGCAAGTCGGCGGAGGCCCTGGCCCACCAGCATTCCTTCCACAAAGCTCCTTCGGTCATCCCGTCGATCGTCGGCCGTCACGCCAAGTTTGCCAAGCCGGTCAACGCGATCGTCCAGCGCTGCCTCAAGAAGGACCCGGGCGAGCGGTTCCATTCCGTGGCCGAGCTTCGCCAGAGTTTGAAGCAGGTCATCTCGCAGCTCCCGAAGCGATGAAGAGGGGTCTGATTTTCGGGATGCGAGATCATCACCGACCGGTTGACACGAAAAACTCGGACTGACCCGGAAAGGGGAAGCCGATCCGGCTTCTCTCCCCGCGCCAGTCCATGGATTCCGTGGTTAATCTCTTCGTGTTCAGGGTCGCGATCGGCGACGGCTGGGCCGAATGAGGGATCAACCGTCTTGGGGATCGCCCTGGACGTGGACGTGGGGCTTGTCGTAGGCGGAGTCGGGATATTCGGCGTATGTCCCGGTCCAGGTATGAATGCAACCAGACGAGCTCAAGATCGCGGAAACGAGCATCGCCAACAACAAGGCGCGAGTCATCCGACTCATATTCAATATCCTTTCGTGGCGTGCCGGCAAGCAAGAAGGGATGCGATCGACGACACCTCGGACCCCTCCGAGATGCCTGAGGTATCCGGCTCGGCACTCCGCGGAAGCGGGCCACCGAGCCGGCCTGACTCAGTCCGGATGAGATTTGCGAGATCACCCGATCATGGGTTCGCTTCGGGATTCGTGGCCGGATTCGCGGGCGAATTCGGACGGGATTCCGCGGCCGGCGTGGTCGCCGATGGATCGATCGGCCTCTCGTTGGGAGGGGGTTCGATCGCCTCGTTATTGGGCGCGGGGACGTTCGAGGAAGCGGGCGTCGTGGGTCGCGAGGTGCTCGGAGCGTTCTGCGTCGGCGCCGGCCCCGAATAGGTACCCGACATCATCGAGTTTTCCGGGCCGTATGCCGGCGTGGGGAAGTCGTCGCACTCGGAGCAGTGGAAGATCGACCAGTGTGCGTAGGTTTGAGGATGGGAGCATCCTCCTGCCCCGGTGGCCAGAGCCACGGCCATCAGCGCGTTGCGGAGCCTGACCATGCCGAAATCCTTTCCGTTCCATGTCGGTTCCGAATGAGGTCGCCAAAGGCCATCGATCGACGGCCCTCGTGTGTCCCCATCCGATCGCGGGGGGATCGCCCGTCGAACTGCCCACGATTTGACCGGCCGCTGACGCCACTCCATTCGACGTCGGCCTGATCTCAACGATGTCGTTTATCGGCTTGCCCGATCCCCCACGATCAACCGAAATCCCCGCTCGGACTCCGCCACGCTTGCCCCCAATCCGGACGAGCCGACAGGGCGGCATCTACCCACAGGCTTGCCCAAGCCTCCCACATCACCTGCAAGGAGGAAGGTTTCCTATAGAAGCCGGAGGAATCTCCGAGGAAACGGGAAAATCGGGGATTGTTCCTCAAAGAAGGAAGATCTGACATCAGGGTTTCACGAGCCGGGTGGAGTTCGGCTTCACTCGTCCTGCTCCCGCAGGGCCTCGATCGCGTCGTCCATCTGACGACGGAACTGGGACCAGTCTTCGAGCGGAAACAGCGCATCGTGGTCGCGCTGGCCGAGGTGGAACGCGGCCATCCGGCGATCGATCAACGCGCGGGCGGCCCTTGCGGCGGGTTTGCCGGAGTGCTCAACCGCCAGTCGGGAGAGCGTGATCAGCCGGCGATAATCGTCCAGTCCCTCGCGAAGCCGCTCGAATTCGACCGACGGGATGAGGCGGCCGTCCGGCGACGCGTTGCACCAGGCGAAGTCGTCTTCACGGCAGTCGAGTGCGTAATAGGGATCTCCCGCGACGGCGTTCCAGTGCCAGGCGAGCCGGAACTTCATGCCATACTGTTTCGCCGCCTTGTACAGGTAGGTGCCGTAGGTCCATCGGTTGCCGCCGTTGTAGAAGGCCCAGTCTCCGCCGGCCTGATGGAGCAGGTTGACCGAGGTCTCGTCGTGCTCGTTCCAGTCGGCCACGTGCAGGGCCTTCGAGAGGCGGAAGTGGGGGTTCTGCCGGTCGCTACCGGCGAAACTGCTGGCCGCCGTGAATTCCGGCGGACCCTTCGGGAAGGCTCTCCGATAGGCTTCGGCATTCTCCGCCGAACGGATGACGTCCTCGCCGACCGGCTCGTCTCCGATGTTGAAGTAGACGGGAATCCAGTCATTCCGATTGGCGTGATCACGGACCTCGGAGTAGACGGCCCGGATGAACGCGGCGTAATCCTTGAACCCGGCGGCGGACATCTGGCCGGTGTCGGGGAAGTAGGCGTCGATCCCCGAGACACCTGCGCCGTAACTGACCACCGCCCGGAAGCCCATCTCCTTGGCCTGCTTCATCTGGGCGTCGGCGGCCTTGAAGTCGAGGACGAGCTTGCCGGCGCGGAACCCCTTGTACGTGATCGACGGCATGCCACTGAAGGCCGTGAATCCGTACTCGCGCATCCTCCGCAGGCTCTTCTCGGTCATCTGCGCATTATAGTTCGCGGCCCTGGGATCGTCGCCGAACCAGGGGATGCCGATCCGGTAGTCGAACGGGCCGACGGGGATGTCCACCGGATTCAGGGTCCCGGCGCGGACGCGGAATTCCAGCGCGACCCTCGACGACTCTCCCTTCTCCGGACGGATCGTCACCGTCCCCTTGTAAGAGCCTGCCAACGCATTGGCGGGCGTCCGGATCGTCATCCAGAACCGCCGAGTCAGGCCCTGGGGTACATCCGCGACCCCGCCGGGCATGATCAGGCGTGGGCTGATCGTGTAGACCGTGCCTTCCATGGTGACCCGGCTGATCCGGTTCGAGACGAAACCCAGGTCGATCGCGCGGGAGGGGATCGTCCCGGCCGGTCCGGTCAGGTCGGAGACGCCGACCGTGACCTTGCCCAGGTCGCGGAGCGGGACCAAGCCCAGGGTCACCGGCTCATACTCTCCCGCAAACGCCTCGCCGCGCAAGACATCTGCACGCTCGGCCGCGAAGGGCGTGTCATTGTGGTAGACGTCCTGCATGAAATCTCGGTGGAACACGATGTAGCCCCGACGCCGATCTTCGGCCGATGACCGGACAGGATCGCCGGTGGGGCGGTGCAAGACGCGTTTGAAGTAGTTGTCGAAGGAGAACCGTCGCTTGGCTTCCGCGTAATCGAGGAACGCTTCGCCACGGGCCGCTTCCGCCGCGGGAAAGATCACCACGGCGGAAACCGAGCAGCCCCAGTTTTCCCCCTGGAACTCGAGATTCAACTGGCCGTCGGTCACCTCGACGTCGAACCGCTTCTCGTCGAAATAGGTCTTCTGATACTTGTCGAACGTGACGTCGCCGGGCCGGTCCTCGACGTCCCAGAAGCGGAAGTATTTCGCCTTGAACGCCTCGAAATCCATGGTCTCGCTGACGACCGCTCGTCCCTCGGCGAGTATGGCGCGCTTGCGGTAGTTCTGGTACTCGCCCCAGAAGCCGGAAGGGCTGTCGATGTTGACGAAGACCCGGTACTTGCCGTTGGGCACGTCAACCGCCAGGCCGCCGCCCTCGATGCAGATGAAGTCCTGATAGAGCGGGTCGGGCTGGAGGGCGTCGAAAGCCCGCCAGATCCGTGCATCCTTCAGACCATACCCGCGGCCCGGACTATACTGCGTGGCGGGGGTGATCTGCGTGAATCCGTCCATCACGGGGCTGGTGCTCGTGCCGAAGTCGAAGGCGTGCAGCTTCGCGAAATTCACACGGGACGCCGAAGCATCCCGCTCGAGTCGCACGTCGTCCAGGAAGAGCGACCCGGCCGGCTTCTCGGCGATGCCGAAGACCAGGCGCGTGATCTTGCCCAGGTTGAGCATGCGGCCGGGCCTCGCCTTCTCGCCCACGTAGAGTTGCCTCACGGGGATGATCAGGGTGCTCCGGCCCGGCGGCACAACCGTCACGTAATTGACCCGGGTCCAGTAGTCCTGGGTCCCGATATCCCGGATCTCGACGGTGAGGTCCATCGGCACCGGGGCATTCGAGTCGAGCTCGGCCTTGAGGAGGTCATAGCCGAGCCAGTCCTGGGGCTGATCCATGCTCACATAAGACCCGTCGATCCTCATCGCCTTGCGTCCCTCGAGGGCACGAGACGCGACGACAACGCCACCGGAGAAGGGGTTTGCATCCTCGAAGGTGGCGATCGGCTTGATCGGCGGTATCGGGCGAGAGGCGACCGACGCAGCCCCGAGCGGCGTGCCGCAGGCGTAGCAGGTCTTCCATGAGCCGTTGCGGTACCCGCACATCGGGCAGCGGACGGCTTCGGCGAAAATCTCGCCCGGCGGCGCGATCGGCGATTCCTCCGCACCGAGCACCGGCTTCTCGGTCAAGGGGACATCGTTGCCGACCTTCTCCAGCGACACGTCGTCGACCCAGAAATAACCCGATGCCATCAAGCCGAACGACGGCCCGGATTGCTTCTTCTCCTTGATCTCGCCGACGTAGGTGACCTTGGTCCAGCCGAATGAGCCCTTCTTGTTGAGCGGGATGTAGTTGCCGTCGAACATGAACTCGGTGCTCATGCCGTAGGTGCCGGTGCCGATGTCCAGCCCGCGAATGAACGCATTAACACGATACCGGCCGGGTTCGAGCTCGAAATTCTGGGCGACCCGGATCTTGGGAGCCGAACCGCCGAACAACAGGCACGAGTGCCTGCCCGTGTGGGCCACCCGGCCGACCCGGAACTCGCAGTCGCCCTCGTAAATCCAGCCGCCCCATTTGGCGAAGACCAGTCCAAACCGGTCCTTCTGCTTGGTGATCTCGAAGGATGGGTCTTCGAGGAGATTGCCGTTCTCTCGCCCTTGGCCGAGGCTTGGGATGATCAAAAGCACTGTCACGAGCAGCGCCGGTAAGATCGACTTTCGCGACATGGAGACCTCGGAAGTACGTCGGGTTTGATCGATAAACCGGATCCGTCCGGCGAAACATCGTTGAACGCCGATGTTATCCGAACGCGATCGGTGATGGTCAAGAATTCGTGAAGGCTGCCCTCGGGCGTAGCCTCGGGTCCACATGGCCGGTACGCTATCTGGAATGGTCCGGGAGCCCCGGGAGAGGAAGAGACGCGAACACCACCGAGGGAGAGGATTCATGACGCGGCGGAGTTGGGCGATCGTGTTGATGCTGGCCTGGTCATCGGGGTCGTGGGCGAGCGGGGCCGATCCGCAGCAGGCTGCCGAAACCAAACCGCAGGGGTCGCGCGCGAAGGCTGCCGAGCATGCGCCCGAGGGGACCGAGCAGGGCAAGGGGGATTCGCCTCAGGTCAAGGTGCCGGCGACCTGGCCGGGGATGACCCGTGCCGGGACGATCCTCCTCCCCAACGGCTGGTCGCTCAAGCCGGCCGGGCGTCAGACGAAGCTGGGAGACCTTCCCGTCCAAATCGCCATGCACCCCAGCCAGCCGATCCTGGCGATCCTCCACGCCGGCTACGGCGAGCACGAGATCCTGATGGTCGACGGAGCCAACGGGCGGACGATCAGCCGGGTCTCCCTCCCGGGCACGTTCGTCGGGCTGGTGTGGTCGGCCGACGGCAAGCAGCTCTACGCCTCGGGCGGATTCGACGACCTGATCTACCGATTCGACCACGCCGACGGACTCCTGTCGAGGAAGACCGTCTTCGAATACCCCGACCGCAAGGAATTCCTGTCGGCAAGGAACCCGCGCGAGGGCGAGCCGGCCAAGAAGCGCCAGCGCACGCCGGCCGGCCTGGCGGTCAGCAAGGACGGCAAGGCACTGTACGCTTCCGCGGCCTTCGGCCACACGCTCGGCCGGTTCGACGCCCAGTCCGGGGCCTTCCAGGGCGAGATCTCCCTCGGTGCCGACAGCTACCCCTATGGGCTGACGCTCGACGAGTCGCGCGGGCGACTCTATGTCAGCCTCTGGAGCAAGGCCGCGGTCGCCGTCGTCGACACGGCCTCCTTCAAGGTGGTGGGCACCTGGCCGACTCAAGAGCATCCCAACGAGATGCTCCTGGCGCGCGGGGGCAAGACCCTCTACGTCGCCAACGCCAATCGCAACACCGTCACCGTGATCGACGCCGAGGCGGGCAAGCCGATCGAGACGATCGGCACCGCCATCGACCCCGGGGCGCCGCTGGGCAGCACGCCAAACTCCCTGGCGCTTTCGCCCGACGAGTCGATGCTGTTCGTCGCCAACGCCAACACCAATAACCTGGCGGTCGTCAACGTCAAGGAGCCCGGCGCCAGCGCACCCCTCGGCTTCATCCCGGTCGGCTGGTATCCCACGTCGGTCCGGGTCGCCCGCGACGGCAAGACGATCTACGTGGCCAACGGCAAAGGGGCCAGCTCGCGGGCCAACCGCGACGGCCCCAGGCCGGGCTTCCCCCGCGCCGGGGGACCGACTATTGAGTACATCGGCGGCCTCTTCCAGGGGACGCTCTCGATGATCCCCATGCCCGACGCGCGGAGGATGTCGTCGTATTCGCAGACCGTCTACGAGTGTAGCCCGATTCGCAGGGGCGATCCGACCGGCGTTCGCGGAGCCCTCCCCGCGCCCGGCCATCCGATCCCCGCCAAGGTCGGCGATCCGTCGCCGATCAAGTATGTCGTCTACGTCATCAAGGAGAACCGGACCTACGACCAGGTCTTCGGCGACATGCCCGAGGGCAACGGGGATCCGAATATCTGCTTATTCCCCGAGGCGAGCACGCCGAACCACCATGCCCTGGTTCGCGACTTCGTGCTGCTCGACAACTTCTACGTCGAGAGCGAGGTCAGCGCCGATGGCCACGAATGGTCGATGGGTGCCTATGCCAGCGACTTCGTCGAGCGGATCTGGCCGGTAGGCTATCGCGGCGACCGGCGCGTCCCCTATCCCTCGGAGGGGAACGTCTTCGATATCGCGAAGCCGGCCGGGGGATATCTCTGGGACAAGGCGGCCGAGAAGGGCGTGACCTATCGCAGCTATGGCGAGTTCGTGAACAATGCCCCGACCCCGGCCCAGGCCGCCACGACGGCGGTCAAGAGCCTGGAGGGCCATTTCGACCCGATGTTCCGCGGCTTCGACATGGACTATCCCGACGTCCGGCGGGCCGACCGGTTCCTCGAGGAGCTCGCCGGGTACGAGAAGGCGGGCGATATGCCGCGTCTTGTGATCCTCAAGCTGCCCAACGACCACACCTCGGGGACCTCGCCCGGAAAGTGGACCGTGACCGCGTGCGTCGGCGACAACGACCTGGCGCTGGGGCGGGTGGTCGAGGGGCTGAGCAAGAGCCGGTTCTGGAAGCAGATGGCCATCTTCGTGGTCGAGGACGACGCGCAGAACGGCTCCGACCACGTCGACGCCCACCGGACCGTCGCGCTGGCGATCAGCCCCTACATCAAGAAGCACTCGGTCGACTCGACCCTCTACAGCACCTCGTCGATGCTCCGCACCATGGAGCTGATCCTCGGCCTGAACCCCATGAGCCAGTTCGACGCCTCCGCCCGGCCGATGTTCGCCTCGTTCGCGAATCAGCCCGATTTCGGCCCGTACGTCCATCGGCCAGCCCGGGTGGACATCAACGAGCGGAACCGTCGCGATGCCCCGATGGCCGAGGTCTCGCGACGATTGAACCTCGAAATCGAGGATCGTAACGACGACATCCTCTTCAACGAGATCATCTGGAAGGCCGTGAAGGGGAAGGACGCGGTCATGCCGCCACCGGTCCGCGCGGCGTTCGTGATGCCGCGGTGATTCCGATTGTCTTTGGGTAGGGACTCGGGAGGTCTCGAATGGGAGTCGCTCTCTACATCATTCCGGAACGAGAAGTCGCTGGCCTGGAGGTCTACGTCAACGGCAAGGCACTCGGACGCTCCGACCAATTGGACCAGCTTGCCGAGCGGGCCGGTGTGCGTCCCTTGATGGAATTCTTCAGCCAGGATCCGGCCGAGGCCGCGGCATTTCTAGAAGCCGAGGAGGTCGAGCCGCCGGCCGAGGGTTTCGCCCCCGAGCGGTGGTTTTCGGCGACGGAGGGACTGGCGACGGTCCTCGGCTTGATCTCCTACCTGGAGGCGAACGGAGCAGCCATCCCGGATTCATCGGCCCTCATCGAGGACTTGCGCGAGTTCGAATCCGTCCTGAGTCAATTGGCCTCGGAGAGGGTCGGCTGGCACCTCGCCGTAGACCTTTGATCGGCCCAGTCAAACCGTGCCCGACCACCCCGGTTGGGGATAGGGAGCCATCGCCTTGTCCATCGAGTCCGCTCCAATCTCGGATGAATGGCCCCCTCTCGAGTCTCCTTCGAAGCCGACGGCATTGAAACCGTCGTCCCGCTATGAGGCGGTCAACCTGCTTCGCGGGCTCGTGATGGTCCTCATGGTGCTCGATCACACCCGCGACTTCTTTGGCGATGGGACACTCGACCCGACCGACCTGTCGAAGTCGAGCCCGGCGCTCTTCTTGACGCGATGGGCGACGCATTTTGCGCGCCGACATTCGCGTTCCTCGCGGGTGTGGGCGCGTATCTGGCGGGCATCCGAGGGCGGTCTCGAGCCGGGCTTTCGGCATACCTCGCCACGCGCGGGCTCTGGCTGATCTTCCTCGAGTTGACCGTGGTGAAATTCGGCCTGCTCTTCAACCCCGCGCCGCGGTTCGGCATGCTTCTCGTCTTCTGGTCGATCGGCGCGTCGTTCGTGATGATGTCCGGGCTGGTCTTTCTCCCCAGCCGCGTGGTCGGGGCGATCGGCGTGCTCTTGATCGCGACACACAATCTGGCCGATATCAATTCCGTCAGCTCCGGCGTGCCCGGGCCGATCCAGGCCTTGGCCGTGCCGCTGCTCCGGCCGGGGCTGTTGGCACTGCCGGGCGGCGTGAACCTGATGGTTGGCTATCCGCTGCTCCCCTGGCTGGGAGTCGTCGCCGCGGGATACGGGTTCGGGGAGATCCTCCGGCTCGAGGCGGGTCGGAGGAGGGCGATGATGCTCGTCATGGGCCTCGGGTTGACCGCCGCGTTCATCGCGCTACGGGTCTGGGGCGTCTACGGTGAGCCACGCGTGTGGACGCAACAAGAGACTCCGCTCCTCACGGCGCTCTCATTCCTGAACTGCACCAAGTATCCGCCGTCGCTCCTCTTCCTGTTGATGACTCTCGGACCGGCGATCGTGGCGCTGGCCGTGTTCGACCGGGTCGGCGTCCATGGCCCGGGTGGCCGCGCACTGGTGACACTCGGGCGTGTCCCGTTGTTCTACTACATCTTGCAATGGTACGTCATCCACGTGCTCGCTGTCCTCGCGGCCTTGGCGCGGGGCCTACCGACTGACTGGCTCTACTCGGCCTCGTTTCCGGCTGAACCGTCCGCGGATTGGCCACTCAGCCTGCCCGGCGTTTACGCAGTCTGGGCGTTGGTGCTCGCCCTCTTGTATAGGCCCTCCCGGTGGTTCGCCGGCGTGAAGCAGCGCCATCCCGGAGGATGGCTTTCGTACCTGTAGCTCCGCCGTCCGTTAGCTCACCTCTCCCGGCCCGATTCTTCCCATACGGCGTCGGTTTGAGGATCCGTGATGAATCCGGTAGACGACATGCCCTCACGCAGACTGTCGGCTGACAGTCTGACAGTTACGCCCTCAGTCTTTGCAAGCGGTCGAATTCCTCATGAATTCCGCGTGCAGCGGCCTCGGCACGCCTGAGCGAATCCAGCGTCCAATCTCCCAAACGCTCGCGACAAGCGGCATCCAGAGCGAGGCTGATGACATTGTCGAGATATGCCGCAAGAATGGGTGCCAGGCGTCGATCGAGCACTTCGGGCGCTTCCCGGTCGCACACAAGAGCCAGGCACTCGTCCCGACCATGAGCGACTTCCTCGCCGGTCCTGCTGACCTCCTGCGATCGCCCATGCTTGACGAGGAGGGAGGCGGCCAACAGCAGGGGCGTGATGTCGCCCACCAGCAGGGCTGCGAGCGCCCCGGTCGCTACGATCCCCACCACCGTTGCAGCGTTGACTCCTGAATCGATGATCCGCACGATGGTCCTTCGCCGGCGTGCGACCAGCTCTAACTTCTCTTGCAAGAAGTCGATGTTAACTTGCTGCTCCGGCCCTTGACCCTTCAGCCTCTCGATCTGACTCCGCAGATCCTTATCGCTCGCCTCGAGTAGGTTCTGCCATTTGGCCCTCGTATGCTGCTGGATCAGAGCAGGCAGTTCCCGTTCGGCGCGGTTGGCATGGTCCTCGAGGACAGCAAGGGCGCGTTCGCCGAAGCGCCAACCATGTGCCATCCATTGGGACTCGGGGAATTCCCGTTCCAGATCGCGACGCATCGCCACAAGCACTCGATCCCGACAAACGGCCGACAAGTGAATTCGGACCGCTTCCGCCTGGGAGCGAATGACCTCCTTCTCGGCCTCGACCCACTCGAGATCCTCACGCAACCTGGGGCAGAATATGTGCAAGGCTCTCAGGGACTCATCCAGCAACTCCTGCTCCTTGGCCTGACGGGCTCGGATGCGGGTGGCCTGAGGCGCTCGCGCGAGGTCGTAGAGACGGGCGCGGAGACGACAGACTCCGGCATCGGGAGAAGTCACGGAATGCCGCCCCGCCGCCAAGGCGATGATGTCCGCACGGTCGTACTCCAGCCGTTCGGACAGATAGGCCAAGACTTCCTCGACCGCCTCCGGATCGAGGATGTCGATCTTGCCGAGGGCCGGGACTATCGGCATCCCGATCTGAAGACAACGGCGTAAGAAGGCTCCCTCTTGTGCGGAGAGTATGTCGTTGGGGTCGATCATCCAGACCAGGGCATCGGCTTGCATGATGGCCTCTTCGGCCCGATCGGAGTGGTGTTGGTTGAGGGTCGCCAGGCCGGGCGTATCGATCAGCAGGAACGGCAGATCATGGTAGAGATGCACCTCGACCCTTTGCACCGCCCCGAGCGCCTTTCGCCTGCTGGCGTCGAGGAATCGGCCCAGGTTCCAGTGTTGTCGCGTCCCGTCCTGGAAGTCGATTCGCGCGGACTCTTCAGTGCCAGGAACATAAACGGAAGTCGTCGCGGTGGCCTCAAAGGCATCCGTAAAGGCGATGTCCCGGCCGATGAGGGCGTTGACCAGAGTGGACTTGCCGGCCTTGAACTCACCCACGATGGCAATCGCCAGGCGAGGCTCGGCGGTCTGGAGGGCGGCTCGCCATTTGGCGAGGGTTCGCGCCGAACTCCGCAGTCCGTAGCGTGCGCCCAGCCCGCGGCCCTCCGGCCCGTCGAGGAGGTCGAGGAGGCGTCCAGAGGCACCCAAGATCGAATCGAGACACATCGCGCGTCACTCCAGGTGGCCGCTCAAGGCCCGTTGCAGGGGGCGTGGGCTGAGTTCCACGGTGATCTCTCGGATCGTTTCTTCGATGGCCGACTGATCGATCTCTCGCGCGGCACGTTCCGCTGCGGCGACGACGGCCCGCGGCCCGAACTCCTTGAGTTCCCGCCCTAACCGCGCCCGGAGGTGAAGCCTCGCGGTGCCGAGGCTCAGGCCCACCATGCCCAGGCCCACCGCCAGGCCGAGCAGGCTGCCGAGACCACCCCAGGCGAACCAGCCATAAATGGCCGCCGCGAGGGAGGGATAGACCACGACTCCGGGCGGCAGCCAGGGGTTCAAGGCCAAATGCCACCGGCTCAAGACCGGCACGTACACCTCGGGCCACGGGCCATGTCGGGGTGCCCTCAGAGCCTCGACGAATGCTCGGGCGATCCTCTCACTCAGCCGGGCACCCAAGCCGATGATCCGGGCGTTGGGGAGGAGTTGAGTGAGCTCATTGTCGAGCCGACTGAGGTTTGGCTCTTGCGACATCCACTCCCGGAACCGACGCCCGAGCGAGTCCCGAAAGGGCTCGACCTCGACGCCGATCCCTTCCCTCATCCAGAGCGTGTCCAATGCCGTGAGGGGGTCGAGCCTGTAGACCAGCCGTGCGCTGCGGAAACCCAGGCGGACCGCGGTCCGGAGGCGTTGACTCGCCTCGTCGGCCGGAGGCTCCTCGTTCAGCGTTTGGATCTCTTGCACTCGGGCCCTCAAGGACTCGCCCAGGCCCCGGACCAGCAATCGGACCGGTTCAGCCAGTTCGAAAGCGCGCTGCGTAGCTGCTCAATTGCGGCAGCCTGTGGGTCATGAGGTTGACACCCAGTCGGCGGACCAGAGACGCGTCGGGCGAGACCGAGGTCCAATACCGGGCCCATACCTCGAAGGTCGAGGCGCGCGCGTCCGGCTCATTGGCCGAGGCTCGCAACTGCCGGATGTCCTCGTCGAGGCGCCCCAAGGAGACGCGTAGCTCGGCGACGGTCGTCCGGCTAGCGTCGGCGAACGCCTGTTCCACCGCGTCCGCCAGGGGCTTCGCCACCCCTTCGGTAAACTGCTCCTCCCCTTGGCGAACCAATTTCCCGACGAGCTGGCGCATCTGATCGATCACCGCCTCGCCGAATTCTCGCTCCTCCGGTGTCAAGGTAGTCCGACGGGCCCGCCTGCCAAGCATGTCCCGGATCCACCGCCAGAACAAGCCGCCCACATTTGGCAGCGACAGGACCGGCGGCGGTAGTACGATGACCGGTTGCAACTCCGACTCCGGGAGGGTCAGGCTCATCCTGATCGCTTGCTTCAACTCCTTGCCACTCTGGTCGATTCGAGTGGCCTCGAGCCGCCTGGACGCCGCGAGCTTCCTGGCGAAGTCGCCGATCCCGTCCCTCGTCTCCGCGACGATCCCGTCGAGATCCCTAGTCAAGGACAACACCTGCAGGAATTCTTGAATCCTTCGCTCGGCCGCCCGACTGAGCTCTTCCTTCTGTTCGGAGTCCGGGCCCATGAACTGGTGGTACTTCCGGATCCGCCTCCAATGGTCGGCCAGGTCGTCGGACAGTCCGATCAGGAAGGAAGTGGTCGCATGCTCCTTCGTTCGGACGAGATCGTTGCCCCGGTCTCGCATGCGCGCGAGAGCCTCACGGTACCGCCTCATCCCCTCCAGGGCGATGTCGTCGGCGGTTACGGCGATCGTGCGCATATTCTTCACGACCTGGTCGGCGCCCTTGGAGAGGACCGACTCGACGTGGCGGGACCAATCAGCCAGGAATTGCTCGGTGGCCCTCCACTTCCGCTCGCGGGCCTCGGAGGCCAGATCGAGGAGGTGAGCGCGAAGGCCTTTCACCCCGCGCCCGACCAAATCCGATCTCCCGCCGCAGACCGTCAGGAAGAGGGGGACGCGACCTCCCTCGCCCAGCAGACTCCCATACAGTTGCCGGAAACGGGCTTCGAGCTCACCCCAGCGGTCGAGAGGGATCAGGTCAGCCTTCGTCGCCACGGGTACGATCGCCTTGCGATATTTCCCGACCAGGGTCGAGAGGGTCTTCAAAGTCTCCGCCGACTCGAACTTATTCGCCTGGAAGCACCAGAGGACGACGTCCGCTCGGTGATACCACAGGGCCCAGACCTCCTCCACACTATAGGTCGCCCCCAATCCTCGGACCAGCGAGGACGACAGGACCTGATCGTCCCGGAGCATCTGGGCGAGCCCGGGCGTGTCAACAAGGCAGGCATCCGAACCCATGCCGAACCCCTGGAAGCACCAGATCGCTTCCAGGATCGAAGGCCGGTAGTACTCGCCAAGCTTGCTGGCTCGGTCAGCCGCAGCCTCCTCCTCGTCGCACCGGCTTAGGCCCTCGTTAACGGACATGCGCACGCCCTCGGCTGCGTCGGCAACGCGCAGGATGGCGTGCTCGTCCGCATCTCCGGCAGACATGTAGACATCGACTTTGAATGTCTTGGGAAAGATCGATACCGGCGCCACCGGCCGACCGGCCAAGGCATTGATCAGGCTCGACTTGCCGAAGTTGCCCTCGCCGGTCACGAGCACCAATAATCCCAGATCCGCGTCACGCTCCCGATCGTCGAGGCGATTCACCTCCTCCTTCAAGTCATAGCGGCGCGCGGTCTCGCGAAGCCGATGGGTCGCATCTCGGAGCCCTTGTTCACGCCGGTCGCCCGATGAAGCAGCCGGATCGGGATCGACCCGCCTGTCGTAGATCAGTTCGGCGAGCATCGTATCAAAGTCCTTGTTGGACATCGCTCGGGCGTTCGTGGAAGCCGATCCCTGTCGGGACTTGGCGAGTGACTCGCCGCCGGTCGAGCTACCATGACCGGGTCGGGATACCTCGCTCGAGGTCGGGACACTCCGGCCGGGATGGTTCTCGGTCGGGCCCGATGAGACCCGGTGGAACAAATCGGAGACGAATCTGTGGGCGACCTTGATCGAATTCATTGGTGCAGAGGTAGAAGAAGAAACCAATTCAATCGCCGGGCATCTCGATTCCTTGGATGTGACGCGTCGGCCCCGATGCCGTCCGTTCTGTCAGATACTACCGGCTGGTTAAAACGCAGAAAAGAATTATAATAGCAAAAATAAGAAACACCGTAGCAAGCGCCAGTAAGTTAGCCCTGTTCCGCACTTCAAACGCGTCTCTGGGTTTCTTTCTCGAGAAGGCACCACCAGCGATCAAGAGAATGAGAGCCAAGACAATAGTGCCGATGAGTGAATCCATAATAATCCTCCTGCTCTTCGTGACGACGTAAGCGGGACCCCGGAGATCGGCTCGACCTTCTGAGGTTTCCCTCGCAAGCAAGACGAGGAACCCGTTGCGTTCGCGATCATCGAGCCGTTCCACCTCCTCCGAGTCGTGGCGCTTGTCGGCCTCGCGAAACCGATCGGTTATCTGGCCGCTCGTGCCTTGGGAGAATCATCCGCCCAAACCTCGGAGGGAGCGGGATCCTCAGGCCAAGGTCAATTGGAAGGAGCCCTGCTGGAATTCGAGGGAATTATCGTAACCCTCGAAAGAGCCCGAGATTGCCGAGCTGCCGTCCGCCTGGAAATCAAAATCGAATGAAGTGTCTGCGATCATTGTAGGATCACCATCACCGGAATAGACTCCGGAGTGATAGGAAAGATCGATGGGGATCGTGAACGTGAAGTAACGAAACTCATCGTCAAGCGTCACTGTGGCGGTTACATCCCCGCCCTGGCCGGTCAGGCCCGGAGGAATCACCATCCTCATCGCCTCGGTCACCCCATCGACGTCGTAGGTTCCTTCGAATGTCCCCGAGAGTGGCGTCGCGGTCGGAGTGGGGGTCGGGGTCGAACTGGGCGTCGGTGTCGGTGACGTCGGAGTCGACGGCAGAGTAATGATCGGCGGATTCGGATCGAGCGCGGGAGGTACGAACCCGTATTCGATCGACGGGAGATCGCCGATGACCGCGGGTGGCGGAGGAAGGATGATCGGCTGGTCTTGGATCGCTTCGTCGAAACCAACTTCCTCCGCCGGACCTGCTAGAGATCCTCCCGGAGTATTGAGTAAAGGATTCTCGGAAATACTCCGGATGCTCTCCACAATCTCCGGCGCATTCTCATTGAGGTTGATCATCGTTTCAGCCATCCCCGCAGGACCTTCAATGAGAATCGGAGCGACGACTTCCGCGACGCATTTGGCGAGCCGGGCCTCATCATAGAGCAACTCGGCTACTTCGGGCGCTGAGCTGAGAATGTCCCTTTGATAATCCGTCTGGAATTGCGTCAGCTCTTGTTGCTGGGTCAACCCCTTGGTCTTCTTGGGTGATTTATCTGGCGATGCAAACAGACTCGATCCGATCTGCTCAAACTCCGCGCACGGCCGACCGGCGTGCTTCTGAAAGAAGCCGAGGATGGTGAGATCGTTACGAATCGCGGACAATTCCGTAGCTCGACAAAGGATGTTCAATTCTCTGTTTCCCGTTACCAGCTTCTCATGATTCACTGCTCTCTGGATGGCTGCGAATTCTTGCTGCGGCGACAGGTGACCGTGGGCTGCCGCGAAAGGTCCGACGGCAAGCAGCACTCTTGCCTCGCATTCCTCCGCGAGAAAGGCCGATTCCATGCGTCGTCGGAAGGTGTTTCGATCAGCCATATTGAAAATTGCCCTTTCCGTCCAGGACCTCTGGATGCAGCCGCCGTCCGAAAATGCTCCTCGCGTCCGTCTCGGGATTCCACCGATGCCGATTCCGCCACTGCCAACGATCGAGAACCGGCCCACTCGCGGAATAGAGGTTAAATCGCAAAGAGTCGCATACGTCAAGGAATCGCGAGATTTCAGACGTTCTCCCAGACGGAGACGACGGCGCTCGCCGGAATACACGCTCTCCATGGGATTTTTCAGGAATTTCTGGCGAGGAGGTCGAGAGGAATTGGCATGAAATGCACGCGTTCGCCCGTTGCGGGCTCACCGGCTCTGTTCTCCATCGCGGGCTGCTGGCCAGAGGATCACCTCGGGCCTCGGGGCGCCTCCATAGCCGGCCAGGATCGTGCCATCTGGTGAGAACAACAGACCCAGGTCGATGATTCCCGAGTCCTCGATGACTCCCAGCTCTTGGCGCGATCCGATGTCCCACAACCTAACGGTGCGGTCGGCATAGCTGTGGGAAGCCAGTACCTTTCCGTCCGGCGACCAGGCGAGGCCTGACACGGCCCCCGCATGACCGAGGAGGGTCACTCTCAGCTCCCGGCTTTGGACGTCCCATAGCCGGATCTTCTTGTCATTCCCTCCCGTCGCGATCATCCGGCCATCAGGGGAAAAAGCGGTGCCGTATGTCCACGGGTGCCCTGTCGAATTCCAGGGATGAAGTTCCCCAGTCGCAGGATTTCCGAAGCCCAGGCGGTCTTGGCCGTAGATCACGAAGTGATCGCCCCCGGGAGAGAAAGTAGTTCCGCGCACCGACGATGGATCGCAAACGAACCGGCGGGCGATCCCGCTCTCGACTTCCCAAAGAATCCCCGTGCCCTTCTCTAGCCCGATGATCGCGATCAGTTTTCCATCGGGAGAGAAGGCGAGGTCCCCGGCGCGGCGATCACCTTTCGGGTCACGATAGATGAGATCGGGAGCAGACATGCTTTTTCGGAGGATGCCGGCCTGCAGATCCCACAATGCGAAGAGACCATCCGTGGTCGCGATCGCGAGTTGTTAACCATCGGGTGAGAGGACGCCCTTGCTGATTTCGCCCGGCGATTCGATCCGATGTCGCTCGTGCAGCTCTCCGCGACTCAAGTCAAGGTCGTGAACCATCCCCGCGCGTCCATCCTTTGCGAAGAGAGTCGCCCATCGGCTGTCGGACGAAAAGACCATCGAGGTAATCGAAAAGCCTGGGACCGTGATCGACCTCGTGTCCTGTCTGGTCAACAGGTCCCAGAGATTGACCCTGGAGTCCACGCCGCAAGATGCCAGAGTCCGGCCATCCGGAGAGAATGCCACGCACCAGACCCCATTCGAATGGCCTCCGTATATCCTGCGGAGCCGGTTGGACGTAAGATCCCACAGTCGGATACCCACGTCTCGGCCGCACCAGGCCACGATGTGATCGTCGGGCGAGAAGGCGACGCGCTCGAGATCGGACGCCTGGCCGCCGCCCAGATTCGCCGTGAGCTGGCCGCTTCCGGTATCCCACACCTTGACCGTGCGATCGAAGCCGGCGGCGGCCACGCTCCGGCCGTCGTGGCTGAGCGACACACTCTGGACCCTGGAGTCCGCCTGAAGCCTCAATCGGACCTTCTGCGTGGCGAGATCCCAGAGCTGAACCGTATGGTCCCATTCTCCCGTGACCAGGGTCCGGCCGTCGGAGGAGAGGCCCAACGCCTCGATCTCCGACCCCGTCGGGAAGGAAGCCTCTTGCAGGCCAGACTTGATCCCCCAGATCTTCACCTTCCTGTCCTTGGCTCCTGAGATCAATCGCCGTCCATCGGGCATGAAAAGCACGCAATTCACCCAATCGCCATGCTTGCCGAGAGTGGATAACTGCTCGCCCCGATCCGCATCCCACAGCCGGACCGTGCCATCGTCGCCCCCCGTGGCCAACATCCGGCCTCCGGGAGAGAAGGCGACAGAGTTGACATCGCCCTTGTGGCCGCTGAGGATCCGCAGGCGGTGGCCGGTTATGACATCCCAGAGCTGAACGGTCCCGTCCTTGCCGGCCGAAGCGAGGGTTCGGCCGTCCGGCGAGAACTCGACGTGGTAGACATCGCCGGTGTGTCCCTGAAATGTCCTGGGGTAGAAATGGCAGAGACCCCAGAGGTAGTACCAGGGAAAGCTCCGCTCGTCCTCCTCGCCCGGCGCGGGTCTGTGGCGATCGAGGAGTTGAACGGCCTCGGAGAGGTTGTTCTGCCGAGTGATCTCGGAGATGTTGACCTCCCTGACGAGCTGGAACGCCTGGCGGATGTCGTGGACGTACTGGGCGTGGCGCTTGATGCGATCGAGCTGCCGATTGTCCCGGGCCAGCATCGCGACGATCACGCCCGAGACGACCAAGAGGAGCATGATGGCGATGAGGGAGGCGGCCAACGGCTTGTGCCGCCGGGCCCATCTCGCGCCGCGAGCCCGGAAGCTCGGGCGCCGGGCCTGGATGGTGCGGCCCTCCAGGAAACGCCGCAGGTCGTCGGCCAGGTCATGAGCCGTCGGGTAACGGGACGAGATGTCTTTAGCCAGCGCCTTCAGCACGATCGTCTCCAGGTCGCGGGGGATGGAGGGATTGTCGCTCCGCGGCGGCCTCGGATCGCCGAACGCGATCCGGTGGAGCACCTCGGCGCGGTCGCGACCGTCGCAGGCGGGGCGGAGTGTCAGCAGCTCATAGAGCGTCGCGCCCAGCGAATAGACGTCGGTGCGGTGATCGACGATCCCGCGACGGGCAGATGCCTGCTCGGGGCTCATGTACCGCAAGGTCCCCAGGACATCCCCGGTCATCGTCAGGCTGCTGTCGGCCTGCATCCGTGCCAGGCCGAAGTCGGTGATCCAGAGGTTACCGTGGACGTCGACCAGCAAGTTCGCCGGCTTGATGTCGCGGTGGATGATCCCCAGGCGATGGGCGCAGTCGAGGGCCTCGGCGGCTTGCTGGCCGAGATGGGCGATGGTGCGGAAATAGGCGGGAGTGCGAGTCGAGTCGGGGAGAACGACGGGGCAGGCAGGGTCAGGAGACCTGCGCCCATCGCGAATCCCTCTCACCCAGCCTTCAGCTATTCTCTCCCCGACGGGGCGAGGGGATGATTCGGTCCCACACAACCGGCCTTCGGTCACCCTCTGTTCGAGAGGGCAAGGGGAAAGAGCGGGGGATGGATCGAGACGGCCGGAGGCAACCTCCAAAGCCAGCGAAGCGCACGAGGCCGTCGAGGGCGATTCCGACTGCGAGAGCCGGCGTAGGTCGTCGATCAGGGAGGCCAGGGATTGCCCCTCGATGAATTGCATCGCGTAGTAATGGACACCCCGCTCGCAGCCGACCGAGAAGATCGGCACGATGTTGGTATGGTGCAACTGGGCCGCAGCCTGAGCCTCGATCTGGAATCGCCGCAATTGCTGCGGATCGAGCGCGGCGGCGAAGGGGAGCACTTTCAAGGCCACCCGACGATGGAGCGAGAGCTGCTCGGCCTCGAAGACGATGCCCATGCCGCCCCGGCCGATCATCCGGAGGATGCGGAAGTCGCCCAGGCGGGCGTCGACCGATGGGTCGATGGCAGCGCCAAGGTCGGCGCCGACCTCGACCCGGCTCGCCACCCGGAGCACCGACAGGCAGGCGCGCAGCCGATCTGCGATCTCCGGGTGAGCGGCAATGAGGGCCTCCGGATCGATGGCCTCTCCGGACTCGATCGCCGCCAGGTAGTCGTCGAGCACCCGCGCCAGTTCCGACTGTCGTGATGCCTCCGGATCGAGGCCATTCGTGATCGACGATAACCCCGATCTCACGCCTCCCCCTCCAGCATCTCTTTCAGCCGTTCAAGGGCCCGAGACCAGAGCATACGTACCGCACCCACCGTGCGGTCCATCCGGACGGCGACCTCCTCAAACGGAACATGTTCCAGGGTACGGAGGATAAAGACCTCGCGATAGTCCGGCGGGAGCTCACTCACGGCGTCGGCCAGTAACACCGCCTGCTCGCGCCGCACGGCCCCTTCGCTCGGAGATGAGCCTCGGGAAGCCAGAGCGTTCTGAATCGTCAGGCCCGACCGCTCCAGGAGCCGTTCGAGCGACTCTTGCCGATGGAGGTCGCGTCCCTTCCGTCGATGGTGCTTGACCTGGTCGGCGAGCGTCCGCGCCAGGATGCATCGCAGCCAGGCGACGATCTCCGGCTCACTTTGACCCTCGAAGCCCGCGAATTCGCGGTGTGCTTTGAGGAATGTCTCCTGGACCAGGTCCGACGGCTCCAGCTTGACTCGCAGGGAGACCCCGATCAGAGACCGGGCCATCAGACGGAGATAGTTGCGATAAAGTTCCAGCAACCTTCCCAGCGCAACTTCGTCGCCGTCGCGAGCTTGTGCAATCAACTGATCGGGAACCAACTCGCTCGTCACCATCGGACTCCCTCTCCGCCCGGACGGTTCGAGATTCTCTCAACGGATCTCTCTGTAGGGATAGACGACGCTCCGGCCCGATCTGCACAACAGAAAACCAAGTGAGCTATTTATTCCGCGCATGCATGCCCAGAATCAACTCGGCCCTCTACTCAATTCTAGGAGCGGCAGGCCATCATGACCCTCCAGCACCCGGATAATGACCGGGATCAGCGTCGTCATTTCCAAGAAAACGAATAGAGTTACCAGGTTTTATGCAACCGGCGTCGTCGGCTTGTGGATCATTCTCGTGGACCATGAATCGCGCCAGGCCAAACGACCAAACACGCACACAGCCACGGCGTGTGGTCTGCCCGACGCGTGGACGTTTCCGGTCTGGTTCCAACTTTCAGTAGGACATCATGAGGCGGTGTTTGCGACCGTCATAGGTGAAACGGCAGCTTGCGAGCAGATCCCGCCCGATCAGCACGGATGCTCCGGGTGACACAACATTCACACCGATCGCGTAGATTGCCCGCCACTTCGATGTGTCGGGATCTGCGAGGGAGCCGAAGGTCATCTGAACTCGATGGATAGGGACCATGCGAACCTCGGCCCCGAGCACAGACGAGGTCGCCTCCATGAAACCAACGACCGGAATCCCCCTCCAGGCGATGATCGACCCCTGGATCGCTGTCACCTCTGCGCCAGTATCCAAGAGCCCCGAAACGGAGAAGGGGGGAGGGATTGAGCGACCGCCGACGGCCAGTGATTCCGATTGCTCGGTCCCGACCCGGATTCGCACATCGATGATCGGACCTCGCGGACCAATCGACGCTTCCAGGCGAGGCATAAGCTCAGAGCACCACGTTGGGGATGTAGACCGCACGCTCGCTGGCGGCGACTCGTTTCACCAGGAAAGGAACGATGCCGAAGCGACGGTAGCCCTCTCGAATGGCCTCCGAATCGTCGTCGAAGAAGCCGATGACCTCGTTTCCCTTGATGAGGACAAACTGACCCTCGTGTGCGAGCAGTTCCGATAGCTGAGACCGATAGGTCGCGATCTCCTCGGCGATCGCGGCCACGGAATTCTCCATCGCCGTGGAGTTGATCCGGAACGACAGACACGGCCTGCCCGTTTCTTGGCTTTTCTGTCATACCCGCCTCCGTCTCCGCCTGCCACCTTGGAGCGATTACTCAATCGGCACGCGTTCTCGATGGAGAGTCGAAGATCGATCGTATCCCGATGACTCCTTAGCCAGAAGGGAAATCGCCGGAAAGCGCTCCTGCTTTCGTGCGGCCGCGTGCCAAAGCCCGGGGGGCATTCTCGATCTCTTCCTTGCCGTCGGCACGATCGGCCCTACCTTTCCATCGTGCGAGACGATGCAGTGGACTGAGAGACTGTCCCATAAGGAGAACACTTGTCAAACGAGAATTGAAAAATCCTTCCGGACCTTCTATCGCGTTCGTGCGCCAAGAGTTACGACAAAGAACCAGCTCGATGCCGCCGCAGGTGCGTTAACGAATTACCAGAGTTGTGGCATCCTCATGGGTAAGGGATGATGCGCGAGTCATCCGAGGTCAGGCCTCGGGCCGATGACACCGCTTCGCTGTCCGCACGGTCCTTCTCGGAATGAGAGATCAGACGATCACTCCAAACTCCTCGCCCCTGAACAGGGCATGCCGGCCGGGCCGGGATCGGCGACCGTGGCGACGGGCGGCCCGGCGAAAAGTTGCCAATGAGTGCCAATGCGTGCCATGGCCCGACCGGATCAGAGCCTGTCTCGGAAGTCGCGGTGGCCGACTCGTCGGGTTTTCCGTGAGCGCCGAATTCGGCAAGTGACCCGGGACCGGTGCTCACAGAGCACCCGACCCGAGTTCAGGATGCAAATCTGGTCGCCTGAGGCAGGGCTCATGCTGGCACTCTCACTACCCTGATACCTAACGACGCCGAAAACCGCCCATCTCAGAAAAACGAGGAATGCGCAAAATTTTATGCGACCGGCGTCGCCGATTTGCGCTCGCTCATGTTGAGTCAAGGATGGCGCCGAACCGGTCGAACACAAACGCTCAATCACCCATCTCGCGGGAGTTGCAACGAAATCATCCGACCCGCGAACTTGCGCGACGGATTCCGTCCCTCGATGAACACAAGAATCACAAATCACTTCAAAATAGAGACTTACGTATTGCAAACTTGGACAGACCGGCTCGTGGCAGGTATGCCAGGGCGTGCACAGACAAACCCGAACTCAGAAACCGCTCCTGGACGCGCCTCCGAGTTGGTGGGTCACTCGGTGCACTTCCAAAGATGGCATCCCGGTGGCCTGCTGAGCCTGCTTCTTCTCGATTGCAGCCAGCCGATGCCGACCAGGCATTGGCGATTAGGTCAATCCCGATAATATTTGGGAGAGTCCCGGCGAAGAACCTGTGTGGCACGGCGGAATTCAAAATCCCCGGCGAAGTGGCTTCCAGCTTTCTGGCGGGGAGTCGGTTGAGAACGAAGATCAGGGGTTCTGGGCAAACGAGGAGAACTCAGCATGGTATGCTCAATGGTCAAGAAGGGTCTGCTGGGGGCGGCGTCGGCGCGGGGACGTTGTTCCTGGTGTTCGGCACCCATGCCCCGAATTACGTCAAGACGGCCTTCCACAAGGTCCGTCAGACCGCCAAGGAATCGGTCAACCCGCAATTCCAGATCGAACTGGCGCGGAATGAGATCGCCAACCTTCAGCCGGCATTCGATCAGAACAAGGAGACCTTGGCCCGGGCCGAGGTCGCGGCCGAACACCTCGAGCGGGAGATCACCGAGCTCCAGGCAAATCTGGACCGCGAGAAGGACACGATCATCGCGCTGCGGAATAAGGTCAAGAGTGGCGACTTCCGCCTGACCGGCCGTTTCGCCGAGACCGCCGAGGACATCAAGGCCCAGTTGGTCAACCGCAAGGATCACTACGACTACACGACCGGGATCCTCAAGGAGAAGCACGAGATCCTCAAGGCCAAGAAGAAGACCATCGACGCGGCCCACCGGCAGCTCGAGACCTTGAGGGCTCAGAAGTCAACCTTGCTGGCCCGGCTGGCCCAGATCGAGGCCCGGCTGCAGTCGATCGAGGCCACGCAGGCCAAGAACGAGTTCAACTTCGACGATAGCGCCCTGTCGCGTGCCAAGCAGACCGTCTCCGAGCTGGAAGAGCGGCTCGACGTCATGACCCATCGGGCCGAGATCGAAGGCCGCTACGGCGACCTGGACGGGAATTCGACCTATGTCGATCCGCGCCGCGACGTGGTCAAGGAAGTCGATGACGCGTTCGGCACGGCCGACGCCCCGAAGAAGGGCGACAAGAGCCTGTGAAGCTCTCCGGCCCTGACCCGGACAAGGGTGCTCGTGACGCGAGCACCCGTCGGTTCGATCGATCCGTTTCCCCCTCCGTTCCCTCTCCATCTTCATCGAATCGGGGGAGGGGCGAAGGCGGGACGGCGATCGGATCGAAGTCAGTGAGGAAGTCACCATATCGGGAAGCGAGCGTTGCAAGAAGGTCTTGATCGAGCCGGCCACGCGAGACACCGGACCCTGGCGTATCGCCCGCAGATCGTTCGATTGTTATCCTGAATAGTGGATTGGCGTTGCTCCCGGCCATCCGGTCGGGGGCGGATGGAAGCGAGAGTGTAATCCCCATGGTCAATCCGGGTGGCGAGTCAACCATGTTGGGACATTGGCGCATCGTCTTGCGACAGGCCGAGGAAGCCGCGCGGGTGGGTCGGTTCGAGGAAGCGTATGCCCTGGCCACTCGCCCGGACGTCGCCGACCACCATCATGCGGTGCAATTCCGCAGCCGCCTGGCACTGGACTTGATCGCCCGGGCGACCCGTCGCGGGGCGGTCGATGACCTGGGCGGAGCCGTCGAGGATCTGGACCTGGCCGAGCGGATGGGGGCGGCCCCCGATTCGCTGGCCGCGGCGCGGCTCAGCCTGGCTGACCGGGTCGTCGATGAGGTCCGCGGCGACCTGGATGCCGGCGAGCCGACCCAGGCGCTGGAGCGGATCGAGAATCTGGCCCGGCACAAGATCAGCGGGCCGGCCTTGCGCCGGGCTCGCGAGATTGCCGAGGCATGGCAGTCCGCGGTGGCGGAGGGCCGCCGGGGCGAGTTCGGCCGGGCGCAAGAGCAGTTCGACCGGGCGGAGCGGCTGGCGACCGGGGCGGGTGCCGTCGCCGCCCAGCAGGCGGTGGCCGCGGCCAAGACCGAGCTGGAAAATCGCCAGAAGGCCGCCGCACCCAAGGTCGAGGCGCTCTACACGACGTTGTCCGAAGGGAAGTGGCCGGCGATCCTGTCGGCGGCCGAAGCCCTCCTGGCGATCGTCCCGGAACACCCCGCGGCCCGCCAAGCACGGACACGAGCCTGGCAGCAGATCGCCGCGATCGGCCCGTCTGCCGCGGGTCAATGGCCCGCCCGAGGGGCCCGCGGCCGCCATGGATCATCCCCGGCCCGGGACCGTCCGCGATCCGGCCGCGCCCGTCGCCGACGATAAGGACAACGAGAACCACGACAAGTCCGCCGTCCGACCCGCGGCGGCCGAGGAGATCGTCTGGCTGGGTGGGGGTGAGGTGATCCCTCGAGCCGCTGGCCCCGGGCCGATCCCTGAGAGGCCGGTGAGGCCGGTGGCGATGCCTCGAGTCGCCCCGCCGGCTCGCCCGATGGCGAGGGTCGAGGCCGCGGGTCCCAAGGGCCGATTCCTGCTCTGGGTCGACGGCGTCGGAGGCTATCTGGTCTGCATGGACGACCGCATCGTCCTGGGCCGGGCCGGCCCCGACAGCCACGCCGATATCCCCTTGATGGGCGACCTGTCGCGTAACCACGCCACGCTCCTCCGCAATGGCGAAGGCTACCTGCTCCAGGCCCATCAGGCATCGTTCGTCAACGGCAAGCCCGTTGTCGATCAGGTCGTCCTCCACGACGGCGACGTCATCCGGCTAGGCTCGACCGTCGAGCTGGAATTCCGCCAGCCTAGCCCCGTCAGCGCCACGGCGCGGCTCTCGATCGTCAGCCGGCATCGACTCCCCCTGGCCGTCGATGGCGTGCTGCTCATGGCCGAGACTTGCATCGTCGGGGGGGCGGCCCAGGCGCATATTCCTGCTCCCGCGATCGCGGAGCCCGTTGTTCTCTATCGCCAGGCCGGCGCACTCTGGTGCCGGGCCGCCGGCGCCTTCGATGTTGATGGCCGAACCTGTGCCGCACGCGCGCCTCTGACGTTGCAATCGAGCGTCCTCGGTGATGGATTCTCCTTCAGCCTCGAACCCCTGGGAAGCCAGACGGTCTAGCTCTGGGATTTTGGATTTCGGATTGCGGATTTTGGATTTCGGCAACGATTCGAACTCGATCGATCCAAAATCCACGTACACTCATCGGTTCTTGGATTTCGGCGGCGGTACAAACTCGAACAATCCGAAATCCAAAATCCGCAATCCAAAATCCAAAAATAAGAAGGGTTGTCCTGTGATGAATGCGACCGCCGACGACCTGCCTGACACCGGATCGACCATGCAAGAGACAGTCATTTACGAGCCCAAAGACCTCTCGGGATCGGGGCCCACAGGGCCGGGACTTCCAGACATGCGTCAAGCCAACCCTTCGCAAGCGAACGGTCGCTACACTTTCGGCTCGGGCTCGCGGCCCCTCGAGGGCTATACCATCAAACGGGCCATCGGGCGCGGGGGCTTCGGCGAGGTCTACTACGCCACCTCGGATTCCGGCAAGGAGGTCGCGCTGAAGCTGATCCTCCGCAACCTGGAAGTCGAGCGGCGAGGGGTCAGCCAGTGCATGAACCTGAAATGCCCGAATCTGCTGACGATCTTCGACATGAAGACCAGCGACTCCGGCGATTCGTTCGTGGTCATGGAGTACGTGGCCGGGCCGAGCCTGGCCAGCGTCTTGAAGCAATACCCGGTCGGCTTGCCGCTGCCGGAGGTCCGCCGATGGTTCAAGGGGCTGGTCGAAGGGGTGGCCTACCTGCACGACCATGGGATCGTCCATCGCGACCTGAAGCCGGCGAACCTGTTCATGGAGGAAGGGCTCGTCAAGATCGGCGACTACGGTTTGGCCAAGCTGATCACGCCCAGCCAGGGGACCGAACACTCCGAGAGCATCGGCACCTGCCACTACATGGCCCCCGAGATCGGCTCGGGCAAGTACAACAAGCCGATCGACATTTACGCCATGGGCGTGATCCTCTACGAGATGCTCACGGGGAGGGTGCCGTTCGAGGGTGAGACGGTCAACGAAGTGTTGATGAAGCATCTGACGGCACGGCCGGACGTCTCGATGCTCGCCGAGCCGTATCGGACGATCGTCACCAAGGCACTGGCCAAGGACCCGAATCAGCGGTCGAATTCGGTCTACGACCTCCTGCCGCCCGAGGACGCTCCGCGACAGCCGGATGTCCGGATCATCGGCGAGGGCAAGGCTGGAGCAGGGGCCCGGCCGGCATCACCGGGACGTCCGTCGGCCCAGCCCGAAGAGGAAATCCTGCGGATCGAGGCCGAAGATCCCGTATTCTACATCGGGCCCGAGACGCGCCCGCCCCGAACTCGCGGGATGAACATCAGCCAGAGGTTGCGTGCCAACTGGCAAGCCCTCCGGACGGCCTATCCGTCCCCGCCCCGAAACAACGGCTCTCCGCGTCCAGGGGCAACGGCCCAGGGTCCGGGCGCACGGACCGGACGGCCCCAGCCCGCCCCGGTCAATCCGACTGTCGCCAGGCGAGGCGCCCCGCCGGTGCGCCGCGTCGCGGCCGTGCCGCCGATCCCCGCACCCGCCCCGCCGCCGGAACCGCCTCCGTTGCCGAGCCGCGGGTCCGAATCGCCGAGGTGGCCAGCTCCATGCTCTGGGCCGCCCCGGTCCTGGCCTTGCTCGCTATCCCGGCCGCCGCGGCCCTGGGCATCGACCCGGCCCACGATCCCCAGCAGCTTGCGTACCTCTATGGCACGGCGCTGCTGGGAACCTGGACCGCCCTCATCCCGAATAAGGTTGTCGAGGCTCGACAGCTCGACCGCAAGGGCCGACGGCTCGTCTCCCTGACCGCCGGGTTGCTGGTGGGAGGTGCCGCGCTGGTGCTTGCGAGGGCCCTTCATCTCGACCTGAACTTGCAGGACGAGTTCTTCAGTAATCCTCGGGACTTCTCGCCGTTCTACTTCGGGCTCCTGTACGCGATCCCGGCCGGCTGGTTATCCCTCACCGCCCGCGATCGCAAGGCACGATTCCGGATCATGCCGATCCTCTGGACGGCGCTGCTCTCGGCGGCCCTCATTCCGCTCTGGCCGTATGAGCGGCAGGACGGCATCGCCATCGCGGCCATGATCGCCACGGCCGTCCAGGTCGTCAGCCCGTGGAACGAGGCGGCCTCGCTGTATGCACGGTACGTCAAGAGTACGGGAAGACAGAATCGGTTGGCGTGAGTGGCGTCGCGAACGGCATCGGGAAGATTCCGCCTAAGGCGTGTTGATTCTGTGGTTTATGTGGCTTCGCTCTGGCTCCTGCCGGCCACTAGCCACGAGGAGATTGGACTCCGAAGATGAAACGCTTCTTCATCTCGCTCGCCCTGGTTATGCTGGTGGTCTGGGCCATGAGGGCGACCCATTCCCGGAGGGAGCGGCCTGCTCCACCGCCCGTGCGCTGGCACGGTCCACAACGTCCCCACGATGGCGGGACGGGACGCGAGCTGGCGACTCAAGCCCACCGACAGACACAGGAAGCCCTGGTCGAGGCGAGTCGGGCGCTCGATGACGCCCGACACGAGGTCCGCCAGGCTTACCGCCAGGCGAGTACCGAGATTCGCCAAGCCTGGAAAGACGTGAGACACGAGGTCCGCCGGGCCTACGCCGATGCCTTGGCGTCGGACGATGGCCGGACTCCCATGCCCCCGCCACCGACCCCGGTCCCGGCTCGGGTGGAAGCTGAGGGACTGCCGGTGCCGATCGTGCCGGGTACGCGGGTCACCGAGGCCGAGGCTCGTCCTCCGGCACCCCCGGCCCCCGCACGGAGCGTGGTCGCGGTCGGTCATGGTCAGCCTCCCAAGCCAATCCCGCAGGCCCCCCCGGCCATGATCCAGATCATGGTGGTGAAGGGTGATATCTCCGCGACCACCGAGCGGGCCGAGGCCGAGGGCCGCGCCGCCCTTCGTGCCGAGGCGGCCGAATGGCTCGAGCCCGAGGTGCCCAGGACCTGGACGGTCCCGACGCCGCTGCTCCAGTCGCTGGTTGTGGATACGCATAACAACCCGATCGATAAGCCCTACGGCACCATGTATGTGACTGAGATGAAGGTCAACCTCTCGCCGGAGCGACGTGATATCCTGGTCAAGGCGTACCACCGCGAACTGGTCCAGTACCGGCTGGCGTCGCTCGGGGGTGCCCTGGCGTTCGTCCTGATCGGCCTGGGTGCGGTCTCCGGCTACATCCGAGCCGATGAGGCGACCAAGGGATACTACACCAGGCGACTCCGCATGTTGGCGGCCGCGGGCGTCGGCGCCGCGGGCGTGATCCTGTACCGGATGGTGGCGTAAGCCGAGCGGCAGAGGAAGGTCCCAAGGTCGGATGATCGGGGTGCCCGTGCTGCTGGTGCTCGCACCGATGGGAATCCGGCTCGTATCGCCCGGCCCACTACCTGGATTCTCGGACGGACCTCAAACCCGACCATCACCCCCAATCGGGGGAAGGGACGGCGGCGCAGCCGGGCTGACTTTGAGGAGGATAGGCAAATGTCCCGGGGCGCGTTTACAATTGACTCCTAGTCGTCGATGACGACCCGATCCGAGACCCTTTCCGTTCCCGGGGCAGATCGAACCGA
The DNA here is from genome assembly GCA_963743925.1 of uncultured Planctomycetota bacterium. Lineage (GTDB taxonomy): Bacteria > Planctomycetota > Planctomycetia > Isosphaerales > Isosphaeraceae > CAVZRC01. The sequence continues at coordinate 114,883 of CAVURY010000033.1, forward strand.
TGGCAGCCACAGAGACCGACGCCCTCCTGGTGCGGCAAGTGCGCTCAGGCGATGCCGAAGCATGGCGTCAGCTCATCGAGCGGTTTGAAGGGCGGCTGCTCGCCTTTGTGGACAGCCGACTCCGCGACCGAGCCGCGAGCGAGGACGTGGTCCAGGAGACGTTCATCGGCTTCCTCACCAGCCTGCCGCACTACGACGACAAGCGGGATATGGAAGCCTACCTGTTCTCGATCGCCGCCCACAAACTGACCGATCATCTCCGCAAGCAGGGCCGGCGGCCGATCGACCAGTTCGGGTCGGATGACCATGGCCGTCCGCTCGACGAGGTCCCCGGCGAGGGCAAGGCGGCATCGAGCATCGCACGGAGCGGTGAGCGTCGCAAGTCCGAGGAGCGGCTCCTGACCGACGCCATGGGCCAGCTCGTCCGCGAATGGCTGGCGCGTGGCGACTATGACCGCCTCCGCTGCATGGAGCTCTTGATCGTCAAGGGATGGGCCAACAAGGACGTGGCGAAATACCTCGACGTCACCGAACAAGCCGTGGCCAGCTACAAATTCCAGACGATCGCCCGGCTCAAGGACATGGCTCGCCGCGCCGGCCTGTCACTCGAGGACCTGGGCGGAGCTTGACCTGGCGTGCCCGTCGGTGCAACCGACCTGGGATTCTCGAGTTAACGAGGCGGGCCCCTTCGCAAACCCTGAAATCCCGGGAGCGGGGACCGACACTCCCGCGATGCACTTGCACGAGTCAGAGTCGTTACGGAGGTGGGTGGGATGAATGGCAATGTCACGGGCAAGAGGCAGGAACCCGACCACCCGGCCGGACCGATGCAACGCGCCCATGGTGCACGCGACCCTCGCGAGCGTGAGCCGGCCCCGATCGATGATAGCCTGCTTCGCGACTACCTGGCCGACGCCTTGACCCCCGAGGACTCGGCCCGCGTCGAGAAGGCCCTGCGCGACTCGGCCGAGCTCCGCGCCCAACTCGAGGATGTCCGCCAAAACCGCGCCGACGGTCAGCTCCACACCCTGGGAGCCATCTGGCATCGCTCCCGCTTGACCTGCCCCAGCCGTCAGCAACTCGGCAGCTACCTGCTCGAGGCCCTGGACCCCGACCTGGCCTCCTACCTACAATTCCACCTCGAAGTGGTGGAATGTCCGTTCTGCCAGGCCAATCTCGCCGACTTGAAGGTCCAGACCCAGGCCGCGACAGCCGCCAAGGCTTCCAAGACCCGGCAGCACCGGATCCTTCAGTCAAGCCAGCATTTGCTCGGATCCGAATAGCGACGAGTGATTGGCGATCGGCGATTGTCGGCTCGATCGGTGCGGATCACCAAGGACCGATGACTGAAGCGACCTTCTGGCCGAGGGCGGCGACATATGGGGTCAGGCCGTCCAGCGACTGAGCATGGAGGTCCCGCCGGAGTCGATCGATTTGTTCCTGCAGTTCGGCCAACTCCTGCCTGGAGTCGAACTTCAGGGCCTCGGCGGCTCCCGGGCTGGTTGCCAGCCCTTCGGCTACACGGACGGCATGGTGGGCCCGCACGGCGAGGTCTCGAAGTGTGGCGCTCAGGCCCGCCGGATCGTGGCGCACATCGCGGCCGGCTTCTTCTCCCCGGGGATTATGGGGAGTCCGACATGCCGGTTTCGGGAGGGTTAGAGTCATTTTGCGCTCCTCGCAAGTTCCGGTTCGGTTTCCGTGTTGATGCAAGTCTGAGTTGTCACCGGTAATTCGTCCTGCATCGTCAATCCTTGACCGGGAGCCCCCAAAGAGGCGCCGCGGAGATGTTCCACGATTCTCTTCGGACGTACCAGACAGCCGAATTGTTCGCGGAACTGTCGTCTCGGTATATTCCGGAGTCGTACAGGTGGGCCGGTTTCGGTGTTTCATCGGGCCAACTCGGTGGTCAAAGGATTCCCAGGTGCAGGCGACTGGCAGTCGAGCCGCCCGGCGAAAGTAATGCCCTACAACACAACGATACGCCATGAATGAACGTGATCCGGCGAAACCGACCCCATGAGTCGGGCTCGATCGGCGTCACGCCGTGCGTTGGGTTGGAGCGGCCGGTCGGCAGTGGTGGCGGAGCCATTCGCGTGCAATCCGGGCATCATCGAACGGGACCACGCGATCGGCGAGGATCTGGTAGGCTGAGCGGCCTTTGCCGGCGATCAGGACGGCATCCCCGGAGCGAGCATCGGCCAGGGCAGCCTCGATGGCGAGGCGACGGTCGGGCTCGACGCGGACCTTGCCGGGACGACGGAATCCGGCCAGGACGTCGTCGAGAATGAGGTTGGGGTCTTCGGTGCGAGGATTGTTGGCGGTGAGGATAACGCGATCGGCGCCCGCCTCCGCGACTTCGGCCAGGCGGCGACGCTCGCCACGATCGCCGTTCCCCTCTGCGCCGAGGATGCAATGCACGCGGCCGCCCCCCACGGCCCGCACGGCGGCCAAGGCCTCCTGGAGGCCCGCGGGGCTCGTCGCCGCATCGACCCGGACGTCGAAGTCCTGCCCCTCGACGACCGCCTCGAGATGTCCGGCGACCGATCGGACCGACTCCAGCCCGTCCACGATCGCGGCCAGGTCGATCTCCATCGTCCAGGCCAGCGTCGCCGCGGCGAGTGCGCAGGCCGCCGCCCTGGGGCCGACCAGGGGCAACTGCACGAGGGCCTCGCGGTTGAAGCCGCGGAGGATCATCCGGGTCCCCGAGCCGTCGAGCCGAACGATTCGGGCCGAGACGTCCACGTTGCGGCTCGCTCGGGCTGATGGCTCCATGGCGAAGGCGACCCGGCGCGCATCCAGGTTGACGCCGCCCAGGATCTCGGAGTTCGGGTCATCGGCGTTGACGACCACCACGCCATCGGCGACGACCTGTCGGCATAGCCTGGCCATGGCCCGGCGACGCTCCATCAATAGCTCGTCGGGGTATCCCTGAGGCACTCCGACGTCGGTCGCGACGGCCGCGTGGAAGGCGACTCCCTCGTAGGTGCGATGCGCCATCGCCTCGTCGGAGACTTCCAGGACCCCCGCCACGCATCCCCCCTCGACCATTTCGGACATCAGAGCCGCCAGGCCGGCCGCCCCCGGAGTGAACGCCCCCGGCGAAGCGCAGGACGCGCGCAACACGGCCGACCGGCCCGCACCCCATCCCTTGACATTCCCCAGGCCCGATCTGCCTGCCGTCGCCCGCGGATCCAGGCCGGCCCCGAGCGAGCGGGCAGTGATCCCGTTGTGAAAGCCCAGGGCGCCGAGCAGGCCCGTGCGCTGACTGGCGGCTTCGAAGATCGAGCGGATCATCAAGGCGGTGATGGTCCCGCCGAAGCTGCCGGTCACCCCCACCGTGAGCAGGTGTTGCGAGGGGTCGCCGGCCAGGGCCTGGCAGATCCGTGCATGGGCCGCCATGGCGTCCGGCACGATGACCTGCAGCCGGCCCGCGCCCGGACACGGGTGCTCCACGACCACGCCGGCCGCGCCACGATCCAGTGCCTCGAGTACGAATGAGTGCCCGTCGTACCCCGGCCTCGCATCCCGGACTGCGACGAAGACCTGGCCTGGGTCGAGCCGGCGATGATCGTCACTGCAGCCGGAGACTTCCCAGTCCGCGCAGCCGACGAACCGGGCCTCCGGGAGCAATCGCCGCAAGCTCACCGAAGGGATCCCCCGCTGGGGCAGACGGTCAACGAACCAGCGCGCCATCGGCTAACGCCTCCATGCCTCGCCTTGTCTCGCCCTCGGCCACAATTCGCGGGGATCGATCGTTCCGGACAAGAGCCCGCCCGTCCTCGAGTTATCCCGCGATCGCCTTCCGAGAGCCGTCCATCCGCCGCGTTCCCTCGCGCTGGATGCCTCGCCTGGAATGAGGCGGCATTGTTGGCCAAAGGCCGGAAAAAGGCAATGTCAGAGTCATACAATCGGCCATACGGAGCTGGGCCGATCGCCCGTCGAAGCCCCGTCGTCGACTTGCAAGCCATGGCCGCGGGGATGCGGCCACACCCGTTCGTTTCAGCGCGTGCGCGAACGGGCGACCGGCATGGTTTTCCGACCATTCGAGATCGACGCAAGCCGCGCTCGCGGATGCGAGTGCCGCTGCGCACTCACGTCCGTGCGGACGTCTACGGATCTCTACCCGATCGGCGAACCTGGGGTCTCCACGACCGCAGATCGAGCGGCATTCCGATTGCGCTCGCGGTGGTGGGGCGGTGGGACGGCGCCCTGCTCCGGGCGAGATCGCCCCGCCGCGTTGAGCATCGCCCCCAGGCCGAAGACCAGGAGGAGTGCCGGGACGATCAGGTTGCCGCACGCCTGGGCAACCTGCGGCATGGGGATGGCCAGCATGGGGATCAGCAGCACCGCCGTTATCCAGGCCACCTTGAGCCGATGCCGCGGGGCAGCGGCCGGCTCGCTCAACACTCGATGCATGGCCAGAGTGACCGGATATAACAGCCAGACATAGGCATAGTTGAACGACAAGGGCGAGAAGATAACGGTCAGCAGCGTGACCAGGGCGAATTCGAGGGCGTCGCTCTCGTGAGTGCGACGCTCCCGGGCCGGAAGCACAGCCCCGACGAATAAGCACAGCGCCAGCATGACCGCCAGGGTGACCGCGGTCACCGTGCGGAAGTCGAGGTCCAGGAGATTCACTCGCCAGGCAGCCCGCATGGCGGGCTCGGCACTTTGCATGGCGTCATCCCAGCGGGGGGGCGGTTCGGCGGCCGTTCCGGCTCCGTCCATTGCAGCGGGGCCGGGAGTTGTTCCGACGACGCCGGTGGCGATCGCGCCGATCTCGGTCCCGTTTCCCGCGGATCGGGTCGATTTGGCCCCGCGCAAGTGCGGCTTCAGGAAGCTGAGGAGGTCGTTCGCCGGGTCCGGCGTCTGCGGCACCTTCGACAGGCGTGCCCGCCGCGACAGCACCGATTCGCCGTCCGCGGGGACGTCCCGCAGCAGGCGATGCATCACGGCCATGATCGACTGGTTCTTGTAGCTGTACGACCGCAGGGGTCGCTGGGCGATCCCGTGGGTGTTGTAGGTGAAAAGCATTCCTCGGGTCCAGACCGCCAGGTCGTCGACCGCCTGGGCAGGGGTCCGGAACGGGAGCGGTGCGATCAGCAGCCATGCGGCCAGCACGGCAACCGTCGCCGACGACGCCCTCCACATGCGGCGGTAGACGAGGTATCCCAGGATCAGCAGCGGAAACGCCTTGATGGCCGCCGCCGTGGCGATGAGCGTACCGGCCGCGATTTCCCGGCGGATCCGCAAGCAAGCGAAGGCCCCGAGCACCAGTGCCAGTAACATCAGGTTGGGCTGTCCGAGCAAGTAGATGTTATGAATCAGCACGATCACGGAAAGGGACGGCACGATCACGACCAGAGGATGTCTCGGCTTCCCCGGGCCCACGGCCAGCCAGATGGAGAGCAGGATGCAGATCAGCCATGACGCCGAGTTCCCAATCACCAGGGCGATCAGCGTGCCCATGGGGCCGAGCAGGCTCACCCAGCCGAGCATCGCCGCGGCCGAGGGGGGATACATGAAGGGGAAGAGCCGGCCGGTCTCGGGTCGTGGGTAGATATCCAGACCCTGCCGCACCGCTTGGCCCACCTGATACCAGAGCCCATAGTCCTTGGTTGCTAGACCCAGGAGCAGGTTGGCCAGCGGAAATGTCGAGAAGACCACCATCGTCCCGATCAGGGCCGGCCACCAGGCGCGTTCGAGTCGATCCCACCTGGCCGTCCGATTCTGCTCCCGAGGCGACCGAGAAGGTCCGGAAATCCCCGTGCTTCGCTCCGGCAGGGACGCGTCTGGCCGATCTTCCGCTTCGCTCATCGGGGTCCCCCCGAACAACCGCCGAAACATGCCCGAATCCCGAGAATTCACGATCGCGGCGGATCGTAACGGACATCGAGTTTTTCGAGAATGGCAATCCCGGCACTTTAGCCCGACTTCTCGAATGGGAATCCCGGAGATCGATCGTTCGGAAGATCCGGATGGCGAGGGCGATTCCAATCCTTGATCAGCCCGCGAGCAGATTGCGGAACTTAATTCTCGACCGAGACTTAAGTAGGGGCATGGTCAGTAGGCGCCTTGCGGGAGCGCATAGAAGCGTGATTGGGCGAGTCGTCGCCAGCCTTCTGCACTGAGTCCGCCGCGCCGAAAGGCGCCTGCAGGTTCTTCAGCACGGCGATCTGGCCACCGAGCCGATGTCTCGATTCCCTCGGGTTTAGCGGCGCTTTAGAGCGTGTTATGAACTCCAGTGAAAATGGGGGGGGGGCGGCCTTGTGAAGCATCAACATGCTGAAGGCGACGTAATGCAGCCCCTCCAGGGTCTCGCTGAGCCGCTCGTAGTCTCTCGCCAAGCGTCGGAACCGCGCCATCCAGCCGTACGACCGCTCCACCACCCATCGCCTCGGCAATAGGACGAACCCCTTCTTCGCCTCGGGCAGGCTCACGACCACCAGATGGATGCCGTAGCTGGCCGCAGCGGCGTCCGCCTCGTCGCCGGTATAACCCTGATCGACGTACCCCAACTCGACCGATTCCCCGGTCACCTCCTGAACCTCCTCCGACAGGACTGCGACCTGGTCCCGCTCCTGCTCATTGGCCGGTGACGTGAAGGGCAGATGCCCGAGCGTGTCCACCGCCATGTGGACCTTCGAGCCCTTGCGCCGCTCGTAGCCGTCGTAGCCGGCCCGGCCGCCGCTCTCGACGGTCGACTGCATCGTGCGGCCATCGAAGATACAGGCGGTGGGCTCGGGCTCTCGACCGGCGGCGAAGCGGAGCACGGCGCGGAGGTCGTGGACCATGGCTTCGAAGCAGCCGGCGGCCAGCCAGCGACGGCTCTGCTGGTAGACCATCTCCCAGGGTGGGAAGTCCTTGGGCAGGTAGCGCCACGGCGAGCCGGTGCGGACGATCCAGCGCAGGCCGTCGAGGAGGTTGTGGACCCTCTGGCCGGCGTCCTCGGGCAAGAGGCAGAGATAAGGGACGACGAATTCCCATTCGGCGTCGGAGATATCGCTGGGGTAGGGTTGGTGAGTAATCATACCCTATATTACGATGGCGCCTGGACTAAAGTTCATAACACGCTCTAGCGCCCACAAGCGACGAGCCCCCGATCCGGCGATGCCCAAACCGAGCAGCCACGCGGAGCTCGGTTCGGGCACGGCACTGACGAGAGGTGTCGCGCTAATGACCTGGGGGACGGGCCCATTGACCAGAAATGTCCCCGCGCCCGTCGTGGTGTTGATCGTGATGTTGAAGCCAGCAGGATTATCAAGTGCGAACCCGTAAAGGGTCCCGTCCTGAAAATCCAAGGCACGTGGTGTATAGCCGATGTTACCGATCAAGGACGCTGCACCCGTGTCAGTATTGACCGAGTACAAGTTGGATGTCTGGCCTGGACCGTTACCTACCGAGACGTACATCGTGTTGCCGTTGAACGCGGCTTCGAAGTAGTAACGGGGTGCCGCAATCCCGACGAATGCACCGACAAGAGTCGCCTGCCCGTTGGCTGCGTTCACTGTATACAGATCGCTATTGCTGAATCCAAACAAGGTCCCGCTCGCGTTGAACTTGAGGCCCTCGATATTGTTCCCCATTGTACCGATGACGGAGGCGATCCCTCCGGTATTCGGATCGACTGTGAGCAGCGTGGCAGAGGAATCGACGGCGTAGAGCGGCCCGCCGGTCCGGCTCGTCATGTCCTCATAGACCGAACCGCCGGGCCCGATCAAGGTAAACTCTCCGGTTTGTAGGTTGGTAGTTCCGAAGCTGTTTCCGTTGCTCTGATAAGCGTAGGCGATCGATTCGCCTCGCGCCGCGTGACGTCTCGGGCGACAAGGAAACCGAAGAAGACCAGCCCGAAAACAAGTCGCGTGATCCTCGAATCGTCGCCAAGAACCCGATGTTGTTTCCGCTCTCGGTGCGTATATGCCACGTCATCCTTTCCGCGAGGGAGATGGACAGAATCCGCGAAGGCATGCGTTTTCATCGAGAACTCCTTGCATGGTAAGAGACAGTGATGAAAGTCCAGTAGATTCTCTGATGTACCCATGGCGGCATGGCGGCCGACCCTGTAAGTCGAGAAGCGCCTGGCGATCCATCTTGCAGTTGGCTGCGAACCACTTGCCCTCGGTGCGCGCGGCAGACACGGTCCCCGCTGGAGGTGCCAGGCCAGTCAGTACTCTGCGCCTTGCTACCGGTCAAGTTCGCGTGAGGTCCGACGTTCCCGCGCGGCAACATCGAGGACACCGGACACCGGCGTATCTCAAGAGAAGGTCGGACGCGAACTGGGATCTTGAATTCGGTTCCGGCCATCCATAGCATGGATGCTCACGATCCGCCCTCTCCTTCCCTTAAGAGTACGGCGGATCTTGATGCCGGCCCCAAGAATCGTCCTCTTCGGGGCCGGGCGATTGGCAGGCCTCCTCGCTCACGAAGGGACTATCGCGATGGCTCAAGGCCAGATCATCTCGACCGATCCAAAGCTGCTGAAACGGGTTGCGGTGTTGTGGGACAACCCCGCCTGGACCGAATTCTTCCGGCGTTATGATCCCCTCGTGAGAGGCTGGTGCTCGGCTCATGGCCTGGATGCCGCAGCGGTCGACGAGCTTTGTCAAACCGTCTGGGGCGAGCTGGCGCGGCGGATGCCGTCCTATCAATACGATCCTGGCGGCTCCTTCCGGGGCTGGCTCAGGCGGCTCTGCCGCCACCGCGCCATCGACCTGTATCGCGAGCGCCGCGATCATCCCTGTCATGCGCTTGGCGAAGATGATCTGGTCGACGATCGCTGGATGGCCAGCGGGAACATCGATGGCGAGGCTGACGAGGTGGTGCCCGAAAGGCTGCTTCTGCTCAAGGAAGCCCGGGAGGCGCAGGACGAAGTCCGGCGCAAGGTCAAGCCGGTTCGCTGGGAGGTCTTCTGGCGCGTGGTGATCGAAGGCGAGCCGATGAGCGAGACGGCCGCCTCTCTGGGAATGAAATACGCCACGGTGTATGCCGCCACTCATCATGTGGCAAAATTGCTCCGCCAGGAAGGCCGTCGGCGCACCGCCAGCCTTAGCTTATCTGATTCGTCCATTCCGTCAGAGAAAGGCTAGACGTCGATGACGACATCCTGCCCGAGCCCGGAAGCGTTCGCCGGTATCGAGACGAGCACAGCATCATGTCCTTCCGATATGGCCGAGCACATCGAGCGATGCCCCGAGTGCCAGGAGTTCCTGCAGCGGCGCGTTCGCGAAGGCTTGGAGACGCCGGCACCGCGTGCGGCCGAACTTCCTGAGCCGGGAACGGTCCCGCAGATCGCCGGCTTCACCGTTGAACGCGAACTGGGACGCGGCGGGATGGGAGTGGTCTACCTGGCCCGCCGGGAAACGCCCAGGCGGCAAGTCGCCCTCAAATTATTGCCCGGGGGGCGGAGAGCCGGCCCGCGGGAGCGGCGTCTATGGCTCCGCGAAGCCGAGGCCGTAGCGTCGGTGCGGCATCCCAACGTCGTCTCCTTACACGAGGCGGGCGAGGCGGATGATTGCTTCCTGCTGGTGCTCGAGTACGTCCCAGGCGGAACGCTGGCGGATCGTCTTGCCGGTCCCCTGACGCCGAGGATCTCTGCCAGGCTGACGGAGACGATCGCGCGCGGTTCACCACATCCACCGGCATGGTCAGCTCCACCTGGATCTGAAGCCCTCCAACATCCTGCTGGATGGCGAGGCCGGGGCCGCATGGGAGGAGATCATCCCCAAGGTCTCCGATTTCGGCATCGCCCGGGCGGCTGATCCGGGAGTGACCGACACGGGCGGGGTGGGAGCGGGCGGGAGCCCAAACTACATGGCTCCCGAACAGATCGTCCGGCCTCGTAACGAGATGTCTCCCGGCGCCGACATTCATGCCCTGGGAGCGATCTTCTACCACTTGCTGACCGGCATGCCCCCTTATCGTGGAGCCACGGTCCTGGATACGCTGGAACAAGTCCGCAATCAAGAGCCGGTGCCGCCGCGCCGGCTCATTCGGCAGATCCCCCGCGACCTCGAGACCGTCGCGCTGAAAGTGCTTGGAGAAGCATCCATCGCGTCGCTACGCCTCGGCCGACGCCATGGCCGACGACGTCCGCTGTTGGCTCGACGGCCGACCGATCTCGGCCCGGCCGGTCTCGCCGCTGGAGAACATATGGCGCCGATGCTGCCGTCGGCCGGTGGCGGCGGCGCTCGCGACAATCCTGACACTGGCGCTCGCGATCGGCTTCCCCATCGTCATCCTGCTCTGGAGGCATGCCGAGGCGGAGCGCCAACGCGCGGAGGACGAGCTAAGGTTGTCCGGCGTGCTGCTGAGCGAGATCGCCGCTGCCGGCAGTTCCGGCACGGCACAGGACTTTATCCTGACCCGAGATAGCGTCATCGCAATTTTCCAGAAAGCAAGAAATCATATTCTCGAGCTCCGAAAGCAGCGCCCCAATGACCTGAACACATGCCATCAAATGGCCCAATTGGACCTGCTCCTGGCCTCACAGCTAGCGTCCCGGGAAAAGCTGCATGAGGCCCGCCTGATGTTCGAGGAGTGTCTGGAAAACTCGGATAAAGTCCTGCAGCGGCATCCATGTGAATCGGGCGCCCTGTACCACCGGTTCATGGCCTGCTGGGAGTTGGGCTCGCTCGCAGACCGGGAAAGCAAGAGTGAAGAGAGTCTGAGTTATCTTCGGCAGGCCGTCGTCCACGGCGAGGGCTACAACCTCCTAAATCCGAACTCCGCCGTGATTGGATTGGCGGAATGCCGCTGGTCGCTCGCTCAGTCGCTCCGGCGCCTGGGCAATGCCCAAAGCGCCGGGACTCTGATCCTGGCCAACCTCCGCATGCTCGACGACGTCCCTAAGCAGAATGGAAGCCCGATTTTCGCGATTTGGCGAACGCTCGCCCGATTGGACCTGCGCGAATTCAACATGACCTTATCATCCGCGCCCGCCTCCTCTCCGGATGAAGTGGACCCACTGCTACGGCTCGCGTCGCCGGAAGCCGATGCGCTGGGTGAGGAAAGCTGGGCGGAGCTAGTGGCCCGGTCTTTGACTTCGGGCCCCGTGCCCGTCGATCTGTCTGGTAATGATGCGTACGATTTTATAGAACGATTAGGCTATCGCGTCGCCCGCCAACGCCGGATGGGCTGGATGGATCAGGCCCGGCGGTCCACCGGGCGTATGTTCGCCTTCGCCCGCCTCCTAGTGACGAGGTATCCCGACCGAGCGGCCGCCCACCTCGCCATGAGCGAATCACATAAGAATATGGCGAAAAATGCCTGTCGCACGGATGACCACGTCGCGATTGAACGGAATTGGAAACTCGCGATCGATGCAGCCCGTCGGGCCCAGGTCCTCGATCCTCTGAACACCCGCGCCGCCAGCGAAGCGGCCGACATTCAGAAACGGCTCGACCGGCACCTGGCGTCGAAGGCAGCAGCCCGTGGTCAGAATGGCACCACTCAGACGGCTGCGGAGTCAGGGCGATGACTGCGCGGCAATGATACCAATCGTGGATGCTCCTCCGCCAAGTCCTGTGAAGCAAGGTCGAGGCATACCCGGCCGATTTCGACCAATTTGGGGAGGATGTCGAGCCATTCCATAGCCGCGAGATGATCCGCGCCGCGGCGGACCTCTGCATCGTGGTGCATCGCTCACTCGCGGCGAGCCAGGGCGTCAAGGATCTCGCCCTTCAGGCGATCACGGAGGGCATTCCAACCGATCTCATCGACTCGGACGCAGCGGTGCCGCGTTCGACTGCGTCCTTCCGCCGCATGCTTGCATTGAGCTTCAGCCTGGGGGAGGGGTCGACAAAGATCTTGAACATGTCCTATGGCCGCTGGCTGGCTCCCAGCACGCCGGCAGGACCCTGCTGACGTAGGAGCCCAGCAAGTCGCGGATGACCGGACTGCAAAAGGGGAGGAAGCTGGAGCCATGCCGGGTCATGTCGCCACCGGTCAGGCACGCACGGCCGAGTTCGAGCGGCTCAAGATCGGCGCGGCGATTATCGGCGCGGGAACTCCGGAAGAACGGGAAGCTGTGGTCAGGAGCATGCGCGAGGCATTCGGGCTAGACCTTCTTACTGGGCTTGAACCATCGAGAAAGGGCCTTGTCGATCTGGTCGGGGACTTCCATGCCGAGCGAGAAGAGCTCGTGGTTGAGATCGCCGGGGGCATCGAAGTTGAGCTGATGGCTCTTGGGGGCATGCCAGAAGATATACCGCTCGGTATTCATGAAGTCGAGATAGGTGATGACCAGGCTGTTATCGCGGTAGACCCAGATAGCCAGCAAGGGTTTGCCGGCAGAGCCCTTGGTCCGGATGGAAGGGGTGGTGAACTCGATCTGCTTGTTGGACATCCCTTGGATCGCGATCTGGCCGGCGGCACGACCGCGGATCGAGGGGATGACGGCCAGCCGATAGGGACCGACCGGGACGTGGCGATGGGTGGCCGGCTTCGACCCGGGCCGCGGCTGCGCCTGTTGTTGCAGACCGATGAGCGCCTCCTTCCAGAGCTCATGGAGCTGGCCCTGGACGAATCGGAGCGGGTCGGGTTCGAGCAGCCGGACGATGCCCTTGTCCTTGTCGGATTCGAGCGGCTCGGCGGCGATCTCGGCCAGGCTGACCTCGCTGGCGGTCAACGAGGCGAGTCGATCGGCGTCGTCCGGGACGGCGAATGGATCGTCCTGGTCGTCGAGTCGCGGGCTCTCGATCATGAGTTCCATCGAGTCGTCGAGCTGCGCGGCCAGAGGGGCCGGGACGGCTCGGTTCATGGCGCGGTCGAGCACGACGCCGGCATCGGGGACGCGGAGGACCTGGGCGCAGAGGTAATCCCACACCGCCTCGGTCCGGGTGCGGATCCGCCGATGCCATCGCGCGCGTTCGATCAGGGGATAGACGACCTCGGGCCACAGGGCCGAGCTGGCCGCGTCGCGATGGGCATTGCTGGTGGCATAGCGGAGCACCGCCTGGCGGAAATCCGGCTCGTTGCGCCAGACCTCGGCGACCCGGTTCCACCGCTCGACGAGGACGTCGTCGACCTCGGTTCGGGGCGGCGCGATATGGTTGAGATCTTCCAGCTTCTGGGGGATCAGGCCCGGGTTGAGCACCCCCTTGGCGTCGAGCATCTTCTTCTGGGCATAGGCGCTGGCCTGTCCGATCGCCTTGCGCGTCTGGCGCAAGACCTTTCGTTTTTGGGGAGTCTCGCGGCAGGACAGATACTTGGCGACGACGATGGGCGAAAGCGTGGCTCGGACCTCGATCCGCTGATCCAGTAGCGAGGCCGCTTCCTGAATCGCCTCGTCGGTCGGCCCGGCCAGCATCGCGTAGGTCATGCCGAGGAGAAGCCGGGCGCGGTCGGCGTTGCGGGGCTCCAGCGGGCGACGCAACAGCAGCCCTCGTCGCCTCGAGCCGCTCAGGAGGTAGGCCAGATAGTGGCCGTCGAGGTATCGCTCCTCCGCGGAGAGCATGATCGGGTCGGCCAGTACCTGCTCGAGCATCTTGCGGACCAGGGGCGAACGGACCATCGCCGTGAGCCCGCCACTGCTGGCCACCGAGATCACCGCGGGGTGGGCGCTCGGTGAGACCCCGACGCCGGGCTTGGAACCGGATGGGGCGGTCGTCGCCCCCCTCTCGGCGCCGGGCGTCGCGGGATCGGTCTCGCCCACCAGGGTACGATCCGCCGGCGCCGTTCGCCCCGGCGAGACCGGTGGCTCGGCCGTTGGGAATGCAACCGAAGAGCCCGGTCCCGTCCCGTTGGCCGCGACGGCACCCAACCCGGCCGAGGATTGGGGCTCGGTGGGAGACTGAGCCGTCACGCCGATCGTGCCGGGCCTGGTCTGCGACCCGGTCGTCGCCGTCGAGGCCGCGGACTGGCGATCCCTGAGAATCCGGTCGATCTCCTGCCGCAAGGCCAGCGCGGTCGCCGCCCCGGAACGCGGCCGGCCCTCGGGCCGCTTCGCGAGCAGGGATAAGATCAGCGCCTCAAGGTCCTCGGAAATCCAGGGATTGCGGCCTCTCGGCGGCTCGGGCTGGGAAGAGGCATGCTGGGCCATGATGGAAGGTGAAGTCCCGGTGAAGGGTGCCGCGCCGACCGACGATTCGTAGAGCATCACGCCGAGCGAATACAGGTCGGTGCGGAAATCGAGGCGGCTCCCCTTGGTCTGCTCCGGACTCATGTAAAGGGGCGTCCCCCGGATCACGCCGGAATTGTCCCCCTGCTCGGCGAGCATCGACAACCCGAAATCCGAGAGTTTGGGCGAGTCGGTGGCGGTCAACAACACGTTCGCCGGCTTGACATCGCGGTGGACGACTCCCTGGTGATGTGCATAGTCGAGCGCATCGGCGACCTGAGCCAGGATCCGTAGCCGGTTCTCCAGCGGCAAGTGCCGCCACCGCTTGGAGTAGCTCGTCCCGTTGACCTCCTCCATGACCAGATAATACGTCTGATCGGCCACGCCGAAATCGTAGATCCGGACCACGTTCTCGTGGAGGAGCCGGGCGGCGATCTGGGCCTCGAGCCGGAGCTTCTTTCCGAACTCGTCGCCGCTCCGCTCCTTGAGGACCTTGATGGCGACGCGGCGCTGCAAGATCTGGTCGGTGGCCTGATAGACGGCTCCCATGCCCCCGTGGCCGAGCTCCTTTTCCAGGAGAAACCTCTCGTTGAGCGTCGTACCGATATCGATCACCGTGGGGCTCCCATCGCCTCGAGACCGGCCGTCTCCCGGGAAGGCACGCAATCTGTCGAAGGGCTTCGCAACTCGATATGGGCCGCTTCGTCCGGGTTCCCTGCGTGCCCGATCAATGTTAAATTATGGTGTCGACATCCACAACGCATCGGTCCGCATCGGCCGAGATCCCGCGGCCAAACCCGAGCGACGAGGAACCATCAGGAGCACGCCCCCTATGGACAGCCTACCACGACGGCCATCGCCGGTAACCTGGTTTCTCGCGGCTTGTCTGCTTTCCTGGGCATCCCGAGACGCGGCGTGCGTCGGGGCGCAGATCCCGGCTTCGGGGGAGGGCGCGTCGTCCGCTCCGGCAAACGGGCGGGTTCGGGACGACGGGACCTTGCCTCAATCGGATCCCAACACTCCAGGCGTTGCCAAATCCTCGACAGGGAAAGTCCGGGCCCCGACCAAGGTCCGTGAGCCCCGTCGCGAACCCAGCGGGGCTTATCAGGCATCGATCCGCAAGACCCTGGAGAAGCGTCGCGAGCGCCGAGCCCGGCGTGCCCAAGCACAAGGATTCGCCGACAAACCACCTACCGGCGCCATCGTACCATGGCCCATGCCGCCTGCCTTGATCATCCGACATACTCCGGAAGTCCATGGCGAGGTGGACAGCCTGCTCGGTCAGCTCAGGCGATCCGGAAAGTAAGTGTCCATTCCCGAAAGGCCTGGTCGCGGTCTGGTATAGCCTGGAACGTCAGACACGGTCAATCGGCGAAGAACTCGCCCGTCTTCTGCAACCCGCCACCCGACGGATTCCAGGGTTCCTCGCGAAGTTGGGAATGAATCTCAGAATCCCCTTACGTTCACTTCTTGCCACGGATTAAACTAGCATTCCTCTGGCAAGCTCTCACCCCCTCAACGAGGCGACGACGATGGGAAAAGGCAATCATTCGCAGACCAAGGAAAAGAAGAAGCCCAAGAAGGCCGCGGCTCCGAAGTCGGTTCCCGTGAAAGCGACACCTCCGCCCAAGAAACCGTGAATGCGGACTGAGTTCGCCGTACGGTGATGTCTCAGGGGCGGAGTCGTAAGCATCTGCCTACGGTCCGCCCGGATCATCCTCCTCCGGCCGTCGATGCGTACCTGCCCGATGTACCATGGTTAACCGTTCAACGGGATGTGACGTCCCCGTTCGCTTTGCATGCCGAGCGAATCACCAATCCCCGGCAACCTGTCCAGCCCGGTCCTCGACATCGATGATCGCGCGTCTCTCTCCTCATCTCAGCGGGACCGAGAGTCCCAGATGTCAGATCGACTTTCACCCGACAGACCGTCGAACCGCTCATGATCGGCAGGCCGGTTTGACCACAATGAGACTGACCCGTTGCGAAGGGTGTCCCTCCGACTGGACGCTATTCAGAGGGATGGTCCGTTATCGCGATCTTTGAAGGCGCGATCACGCAATCACGCGCCTTCGCAGCGACGCCGACTTGCTGCCGCACCCTCCTCGTGCTCGAAAGAACGACTGAAGAAAGCCCTGCGAGGTGAAACCCGACCGGTCTTGATCGGGTAAAACGTCGGGGCATAAACAAACCAATCACTCGGTTTTTCTCCGAGGTTCGGAACCCGCCCTCCTATGTCCAGCTTTCCAGGAGGAACTTGCCATGAGCCGCCTGATGATCTTGATCCTCCTCCTGACCATGATCGCCACGGGCTGCAATGCAACATCGGCACGAGAGCCCCAAACTGCGAATTTCGGCGAAACCAAATATGTAAACTTTCAGATAATGACTGGACTCCACGGTTATGCGGGCCCTCGGCCAATGCCCGGCCATTTCGCGCTCGGCAAGGACCAACTGGAAGCATTCGTTCACGACGTGGTCAAGGCGATCGGGACGACGGGAGATGGCCGGCACAAATTGGGGTTCACGGTGGGTCCCCTCTGCTTCGATATGTCCGACGAGGAAACACGCCGGTTCATCCGCGATGCGTTTGCGGTCGCACGGGAGAACGATGTGGCGGTTGCCTTTCACATCGATGATTCGATCTCATGGGGAGAGCGCAGGGATCTGTTGTCCAATCCCGACAACATCGAGACCGCGGGCTGGACCGAAAAACCCAACGGGGGTCGGCGCGCGGATTGGGGTCCCGAACCCACCCGGTTCCCGCCCCAGATGTGCTTCAACAGTCCTGAGATTCGGGCCGCCGTGACGAAGCGAGCCTCCCTCATCGGGGTGGAAGTGAAGAAAGAACTGGACACACTCAAGGCCGCTGGCAAGGAACATCTCTTTGCCAACATCATCGCCGGATGGGAAACGCGGATCGGCCGCGATTTCGAAACCGGTCGTCCACTGGGTTATCGAGCCCTCATCCATCGGGGATTCAGCGAGAAGAATCCTCCCAAGGACCCGGACCTCGAACGGGTTGACATCGTCAAGGAGTTCATCGAACTCTGGGCCAATTCCCTCCGAACGGCCGGAATTCCCCGCGAGAAGATCTTCTGCCACATCGCATTCACGTCCCAGGGATTGCGCGCACCGGACGTCAAGGAGTCCTTCGCGAAAACGGTGGATTTCGGCGTGCCCGAGGTCGCCTTCAGTTCCGCATACCGTCCTGGATTCTCCACCTACCCCGAGGGGGCGACCTTCAAGGAGATTTATTCCGCCCTCGCCCAGCACGGTTCTCCCGGCTGGATTTCGGGCGAGGGCGTCAACGTATCCCCCTCCGGTATCCCCGGCGAGGCCAACATGGAGACTTATCTGGGGCGCATGTTCAATCATGGGGCGGTGATGGTGAATATCTTTTCCTGGGGCATCGGCGGCGAGGCCATGCGAAACAACTTCTTTCGCCGGGCCACGGAGAATCCCGAGGCCGTGGCCGCCTATGCCAAGTTCCTGCGGCACGAGCCGCTGATCGAATCCGCCTCCGCCGGTTTTTCCGCCGCGGGTCTCCAGTCCAAGATGCACCGGATTCAGAAGGAGCTCCCCGCCTGGGTTCAAAAATCGGGACAACAGGCGAAGGCGACGTCCCTGACCCAGAAGCTCGACGCGTTGATGAAGGAGAAGAAATGGCAAGAATTGGACAAGGTCGCCGACGAACTCCTTTCGTTGATGTCCCAAGGAGAGAAAAAATGAGACAAATTCATATCTGATTCCTACCGCTTTTGGAGTAACAGCCCCAATACATTCCGGAACTGCATGAGAACCGGCAACGTGTCGGCCTCGAGCGCTAGGTTGACCTTCTCCTCCACGTCTGGACTCAGGTTGTACAACTCTTCCGACCCATCCGCCATCCGTATATAGTGCATCCCCGCCGCAACGACCGCCTTCATCGGCCCCTTGGCGGCGGGTTCCCGCCCGTCGTTCGTGAGCAAGTCGGGCTTCGTCGTCTCCATGAGCAACGGCGGCGCCACAACACGAACACCCTCCCGATCGCTCGGTTGCCAGCATCGTGCAACCGACCGGCCGCCGAACGAGTGGTCCGTCCCCAGACCGAGCAAGTCGATCACCGTCGCCGGCAAATCGCGCAAACTGACGGGCTCCGCGACCGTCCGACCGGCCGGGATCCCCCTGTTGCCCACGATCAACAGCGGCACTTGCACGAGTTGCCGGTACAAACTGCACCCATGAAAGAATAATCCGTGATCTCCCAGGTGCTCACCGTGATCTGAAGTGATGATCACCAGCGTTTTTTCGAGCTCCCCCCTCCGGCTCAGCTCGTCGAGCAGTAATCCGAGCCGCCGATCCAGGTAGGAAATGCAATCGTCATAAACGTCATTGGCCATTCGTACGTCGTCGATCGCTAGCGACTTTTTGTCAATCCCGGTGAACCCCTGCAAAGTCTGCCGTTGCGACGAGGACGTTGGCCGGAGGCCGAAGGCCGGGATTGACGGGTCCGGCACCTCGTACGGGCTATGAGCGTCGTTGTAGTTGAGGAACGCGAAGAACGGACGCCCCTTCTTGGGACGCTTTCCCAGCCATCCCAGGAATGCACGATCGATCGCACCCGCGCTCTTGGCGTGCTCTCTCGAGCGCGGGATCAGGTCGAGCCATCGCCCTGTCTGTTTCTCCACCAGTGAGTCGAGGGCAGACTCCCACGAGGAGGCTTCGATCCGCCTCCCGAGCGCGATGTAGCGGGCGAAGGTATCGGCGATGCTGAATGGAAAATCCTCGTAATGGGCGAAACCGCGGGCCAGCCCCGTCTCACGGCTGCAGTAATCGAGATTCGCCGCGAAGCCCGCCGTATCATAGCCGTGCGAAGCCAGGTATCCGCCGAGCGTCGGCACGCCTTCCCGCACCGGCGTCTTCCAACCGACGCCCAATTCATGAGGCCACCTTCCTGTAAGCATGCTCGCATGGGACGGCAGTGTCCAGGACGACGTCGAGAAGGCCAGGTCGAACCGCACTCCACGGCTCGCCAGCCTCTCCAGGTTCGGTGTCGTCGCTCGGCCATATCCATACAAACTCGTGTTGGCCGCCCGCACCGTGTCCCACACGATCAACAACACGTTCTGCGCGCCCTCGGCCGCCGGCGGCAAGGCGGCTCTTTGACGATACTCCGACCAGAGGCGTATGCCCGACGTCAAGAACATGGTTGCGACCAGGATCGCGGCGAGCAGTCCGAGAGTCGCTCGCACCAACCGCAAGAAGCCCACCCGGCGCGGCCGTACAAGTCGAGCCGACTGGATGGCCAGTCCACCGCATACGATCACCGACGCCCACATCTCCAGCCGAAGCCGAGAGCATATGTCGAGGAATCCGAGGAAGGAGAGCAGCCCCACCGGCACGGCCGGCCGAATCGGCCCCCGAATCCTCGCGAACAGGGCAATCCATAGCGCGGGTACAAGCAAGAGAACCACGACGCCCGAAGGTATGATCCAGGGAAAGTCCGCCCCCAGACGATAGAAGTCGTGGTCGATCAAACGTTTGTTCATGACCAGGAATCCGACATCGAAAAATCCCGCGATCAGGCCGATCCAGGTCGCGATCAACACCACCTCGGCCGCCCCGACGCCGGGCGAAGGAGGCTGATCGGCGGGCACGACCGCGACCGGATCAGCAGAGATTTCAGAATCAGAATCCATAAGGGAAAACCGATATTATAACCGGCAGAATTGACGGGCTTTGATTGTGTGGTTCTTCGCACACCTACCGAGCAGCATAGCCGACCGACTCCGTCGCCGGCTCGAAATCGACCCAAGGAACCTACGCATCGGTCGAATTGTACCGCCCGTCACCGGCAGCGACCAGCGCCCCACCACTTCCCGCCCATAACCGGTTCCACAAGTTACGTGAGATTCCTGTTCGATGCGATGATCACCAGTCTACCATCGTGATTGGACACCGCCACCGCTGCATGAATTCCGGAACAGCCCATTTTCAGGATTTTGATTGAAATTTGTCGTATCACCTGCCTAATCTCTACTCGCCTGTTCCGCTTTTTCCGACAAACGCTCCTCGCCTCTTGTGTCATCGACCGCTGGACGATTTGGACTGTCAGCGGCGGTGAGCATCGCGATCCCCACCCCACGGCCGGTGTAATGTGGAATGGAAAGAAGCTGGCGGGCGCATCCTCGACGACGACCGTCCCGTGTCTAGACGAACCTCAACATGACCGCATCGATCGTGCCACTAAAATGCACATGCAATAATATCAACGTACCTTCGCTGTCCGTTTCACGCAGGCCAATTGCTCTCGCTTTACGTCGTAATCCGTGAGTTAACTCGTCGCTTGTCCCGAGGTCGCTCGGCAGATCGATCCGAGACGATCGTGGTTCGAGGGCGATCCAACCGCTTGCCGAGGGAGTGCGTCGTGCGAATTTCTCGCGATGGAATATTATTCGTGGCCACGTTCGGGCTGATGCTGGGATTCCTCGGCGGATTGAGTGGCTGCGATTCCAAGCCTGCGGACGGGACTGTGATTGTCAACGAGGCCAAGCCTTTGACCGACGAGCAGAAGGCGGCGCAAAGGAAATTCTATCCCGACAGGTCCAAGAATGCGGCGAAGAAGGGTGGCAGGCGATGATGCGAGGCATGACGATTGCCGGCGGGCTATCGGAGCGAATCGCCCCATGCACGGGGTCGCGAGGCGGAATGTTGCGTCGATACGTCGCCCCGAAACGAGGTTGCATCGCATTTAGATCACAGGGGAATGCCGGGAAACGCGGGCCGAATCCCCCGGATGGATGCGGGAGCGTTGAAGCGTAGGCTCCCGGATTTCCGGCCTGATACCATGCCGGGCTGGAAACGACCTTGGTGCAAATACGTCCGTTTTTCAATCGATTCGTCAAGAGAAGGGGGGAGAACATAAATGTCCACGACCACGAGGAGAGGATTCACGCTCATCGAGTTGCTGGTGGTGATCGCCATCATCGCGGTCTTGATCGCACTCCTGCTTCCGGCCGTTCAGTCGGCCCGAGAGGCGGCGAGGCGCATGCAGTGCACGAACAACCTGAAGCAAATCGGGTTGGGCATTCACAACTACCACTCGACTCATAATTCGTTTCCGATGGGCGGGTCAGCACAGCTCAATGCGAGGGGTCAAGGGCCCTATGAGTGGGAAAACTATAGCGCATTTGCATTGATGCTCGGATACCTGGAGCAGAGTCCGCTTTTCAACGCCATGAACTTCTTGATTTGCCCGGACACCGGATATGGCTACGGATTCGCGCCGAACACCACGGCCTACAATACGAAACTCAACGTATTCCTCTGCCCCTCCGATCCTTTTTCGGGCATTCAGAATCTGAACAACTACATGGCCTGCTACGGCACGACGACCTGGATGCCCGGCTACCAAGCGGGTTCCAACACGCTCAACTCCTCCAAGGATACCTCCGGCGTGTTCACGATCTGGAAGTCGTACGGAATCCAGAATATCACCGACGGCACGAGCAACACCATGGCTTATTCCGAGGCGATCGTCGGCAATGGCGCCGGCGGTTATGCCGGCGGGACCAGCAGCACTTATCGCGGTAACTACGTCTTCCTCCAGACGGGTGGTGCTCCCACGAGCGGCTTG
Organism: uncultured Planctomycetota bacterium; assembly: GCA_963743925.1. Lineage (GTDB taxonomy): Bacteria > Planctomycetota > Planctomycetia > Isosphaerales > Isosphaeraceae > CAVZRC01. The sequence continues at coordinate 136,557 of CAVURY010000033.1, forward strand.
GTGCTTGACATCAGCGCGTCACCTTACGCGGCCGTGGTTGCCGACCTCCAGACCTGTGCAGCCGGTTTCATGGCCCAAACGCCGGGCAGTATCGCGGATTACCGCGGCTATCGATGGATCATGGGCATCCCTGGCGCTTCGATGTTCAACTCCGTCCAGACGCCGAACGAGGGGATATTCAACGGATGCCGGTTCGGCGGGCCGACGTCTTGTGGGGTCGGCTGCAACACGGACTCGGCCTGGACCGTGCCCGCCACAAGCACCCACCCGGGCGGCGTCAACGTGCTCTTCGCCGACGGTTCCGGCCGCTTCGTCAAGAACAGCGTCAATCGAAAGACGTGGTGGGCGATCTCCACCAAGGCCAACGGCGAAGTCGTCAGTTCAGACTCCTATTGATATGGCATGGCCGTCGATGATTGGTATCAATTCGTCCACAGCGGAACGCGTCGTCGAGCGACCCGGACGGTCGTCGGCAGGCCGAGGGGTCCTCAGCAAGCCGAGGATTTGATTCCGACCGAGCTCCGGCCATGGTGGTCACCGAGCCTCTCTATCGCTCGGTGGGGCCATGCCGGGGCGGAGCGTGTCCGGGCGGTAAGGCCGGACATCTCCATGGCCCTCGGCCTCGATCGTCGCGACGCGCTCTTTCCCTAGCGCCGGCCCCCCTTGGGATCGGTCAGCCGGTACAACGCTTGCTGCGACTCGGAATCGAGCGGGTTCGAGCTGATCGCCAGTTTGTACCAGGCGCGGGCCTCGGCCGTGAGCCGGAGGGCCGCGCATGCCGCTCCAAGCTGTCGCATGAGGCCGGTATCGCGTCTCGCCTCGGGGACGGCGGCGCGCTGGACCAGCGAGTTGAGCCGGTCGAGGTTGGCGGTCGCTTGGTGGTAAGGCTCGGCGGCCTTGGGATCGCCGGAAAGCTTGAGGGCCGCCGTGAGGCCGAACAGCGTTTCGCGATTGAGCGGGTCGGCAACGAACGCGATCCGGAAGAGGTCGAGCGCCGACTTGGCGTCACCCTTCGCGAGCAGGATTCGGCCGCGTAGCCGCGCCAGGAGGGGATCATCACTCGGTGCGGTCGCAAGCAACCTCTCGGCTTGTTCCGTGTCCTGGCGATCGAGCGCGATGCGGGCCAATAGGTCGATCACCGCCGGTTCGCTTCTCGTCAGATCGGCCAGCGTCCGTTCGGCGTCCTCCGAGCGGCCCATCCTCCGATAGTTTCCCGCGATGGCCAGCCGCGACCAGAGGTCATCGGGATCGGCATCGAGGAAACGGGCGAGCGGTCCGATCATCTTGCTCGGCTCCCAGGACATGGTCCGCAGGAGACACCAGTGGAAGGCGTTGTCGAAGGTGAGGTCCGTTAGCTGCGAGAGCGCCAGGAATTCGGCATCCAATTCGATGCGGCGGAGCTGCGTACTGTAGATGAAGATCAGCTCGCGATGGGCCTGCACGAGCCGGGGATCGAGTCTGATCGCGGCGATCAGCCATTGCTCCGCTCGTCGGACTCGATCGCGTCTCAGCTCGGTCTGACCGGCGAGGAGCCGCGCGCGGGCGCGGTGTAGTGGTCGTCCGGGACCCTCGACAGCAGATCGATTGCCCGGTCGACCTCATCCCGGGCCAAGGCGAGTTGGCCGCGCAGAAACCAGTCCAGCGGGGTCGGCTCTCGCAGGCGACCGAGTCGTTCCAGGGCCGCGTTGACACGGTCGTATCGGCCAACCTGCAATTCCGCTTCAGCCTGCTTCCAGATCACGTCGGGACTCGTTTTCGCCCATAATCCCCCGACCCGAAGGCCGACGTAGCCCAACCCCGCGACGATCACGCAAAGGAACAGTCGCAGGATCCAGACGCGCCCGAGCAGGCGAGCTCCGGGCATTCCGGCGCATTTGTTGATTCCTCGATCTCGAGAATTCCAGGACCAGGGTGCGAATCGTGACGCCATGGACGTCTCGGCCAGGTGTCGAGCGGATGACGAGGAGCCGGACGACTCTATATCTGCTCGGGTCACGGCGCACTCTTCTGATCCGGATCTTGGGGGCTCGATCGCCGATCTCGACGGAATCGGCCTTCAATCACCTCGTCGAGCCTCGTTCACCGCCACTCGCGTCCCTCTGGGAGGCGACGAATACGATCCCGAGGGCTACGGACAAGCTCAGGATTAAGTTTGCAGTCAGTCGAGTGCCGGCCTGTTCTGCCAGCGGCCTCTCCGTATGCGCCAGCGGAAAGAAAGCACCACACATATCGAACAGTATGGCTCCCAAGGCCCCGCCCGTGATGCCTCCGATCAAAGACTTGACGAACATGCCTGGTCTCCCCGAGCCGATCCCGAAAGCAAGACCTGATGCTCCGCCAATCGCCGTCCAGATTCCCAGGTGGATGAGGATCGAAAGCGTGAGATCGGCGGTTTCCATGCGGCGGAAATAGGCCGGAAACAGCAGATATGAGCTCACCACGCCGGCGCACGCTCCGAGGACTGCACCCGCGAAGCCCGCGAGAAAGAGTCGGGCAAACGAACGAGGCCCCTTCAGCGAACCGGCCGACATGCCGAGGCCAAGCGATAGGATTGCACCGAGGATCGCATAACTCACGACCCCGTTTCGAGTCGTCCGCGCAACGGACAACTCCGCTCCGCCATAGAACTCATCCAAATCCACGACCTCGGCAACGCGAATCGTCTCGCCCAAGTTCCATGCGACGACTCCCGAGGCCAACGCAACGACCAAAGCCGCCACCAAGGTACTGAGACCGGGAATCGCTGTCGTCTCAGGAGACGGGATTGCACCCCCGGTCTCATTTAACGTCTCGAGCCGAGCCTTCGCTCCATCCTCCGTCTCGGAAGATTGCATCGATGAATCCCTTTGCGTCTTGTTAGTCGCCGAGTGCGTGTGAGGAGTGCGAATCGGAGCGTGCCGCGCGCATTCTTTTCAGTTCCGAGCGAGGTTGAGGCTATGTTGGATCGGCACGGAATTCAAGTAGGCAGATCGCGAGGATGGAGAGAGATCGAGTCCATCAAGGAGGGCGGCAAACCGTATGCGGCCCTCGATCTCAAGGGGTTGGCGCTCGCCGAGAACGGGATGTGCCGTGAGCAGCCAGCCGTTCGCGGAAGCGTCTCAGCCGGGGCTGCATGGATTCCAGCTTGGCGAGATTGACGAGCTCGCCCGGGTCATCGGGCGAATGAAAGAGCTGTTCTCGTCCATCACGCTGGTTCCGGATATAAACATAGCCATCTTCCACCGCCGAGATGAGCGGGCCTCGAATCGCCGGCGAACGACCGCGACTCGGGCTGGTCGGATTCGGGGCGGACAGCTCGGAGATCACTCCGTCCGCATCCTCGTCCCGGGGAGCGGCCCCTGAAGCGGGTTCGCGCCACAAACGGGCCATCGATCGGCCCGGAAATGGCGAATCACCCGATAGTCCGGCCAGATCGACGATGGTCGCCGGCAAGTCGCGCAGGCTGACGGGCTCTCGCACGACGGCGGAAGGCCGATCGTGCCCGGGCAGGATGAAGAGCAGAGGCACGTGGATTTCCGGGCGATAGAGCGACTCGCCGTGCTCGAAAAGGCTATGCTCACCCAGTTCCTCGCCGTGGTCCGATGTGATGATGACCACGGTGTCATCGAGCACGCCACGCCCCCGCAACGTCTCGAACAGCTCTCCCAGTTGCCCGTCCAGGTAAGAGAGGCAGTTGTCGTAGGAATCGTGGATGAGTTCCCTGAAGTGAGGGGCCAACTGGGCCTTGTCAATCGCATCCCAGCGGCCGATCAGGACATGGAAATCATCCACGGTCCTCGGTCCCGGACCGAAGCGGGGCGGAACGCTCTCGGGCTGCACGTACGGCACATGAGTGTCGTAATAATTGAGGAAGGCGAAGAAGGGGCGATGGGACTCTTTTCGTCGGGACAACCACCGGATGAACTGGCGGTTGACCATGGCGGCATCTTTGCGATAGGGCGCCACCAGGAATTCGAGCATGGGCTGCAGCCGGCTGTCATGACACAACCGGGCCAGATAGAGCGTGAGATCCCAAACACCTTGAAAGAGCACCGCCGCCCGAAGCGGGCGCAAGTGCTCGAAATCCGCCCAGTAGTCTTCAAAATGCGTAAAGCCGCGATTCAGCCCCGTGTCGTAGGAGCAGTAGCCGACGTTGGCGGCGAAACCGGCCGTCGCGTAACCGCGAGAGCCGAAGGTTTCAGCCAGGGTCGGGAAATCGTCCCGCAGAGCCGTCGCCCATTCGACGCCCAACTCATGCGGCCATCGGCCCGAGAACATGCTCGCGTGCGAGGCGAGCGTCCAGGGCGCTGTCGCCCGCGCCTCGGTGAAACGGACCGCTCGCCTGGCCAGTTGTTCGAGGGCCGGCGTAGTGGGACGCGGATAGCCGTAAACGCTCAACCGATCGGCCCGAACTGTGTCGAGCACGATCAAGATCACGTTGGGCGAATCGCCCGGAGGCGGAGGGCGACCGGCTTCTCTCCGCTCTTCGATCCAATCACCGGCAAAGATCAAGCCCGCCATGATCGAGACCAAGCCCAGCAGGCTTGCAAATCCCCAGGGCGACCATCGCCGCCACCGGACATCTGACCCCTCCAGCCGAGGAACTAACCGGAGCGCGATCCCCGACGCCAGGATCGCCCAGGCCCACGGATAAATCTGGGGACCGACAACCAGCAGGGCCGGCATGAGGGCGAAAGCGCAGAGAACTCGCGGGCTGAACCAGCCGAATGGACGAGGCCACGCCTTCGTGGCTGCCGCGAGCAACAGCCCCCCGACGAGAAATAACAGCAGATTCGACAGCGGGACCAGCCAGACGAAGTGACGGGTCATCATGTAGAGCCGGTTGGTCCCGATCAGGCTCTTGCAAATCACCCTCATCACGACTTCGAGCCAACCGGCGGCCAGGCCGCTCCACGCCGCGACCGCGATCACGTCGCACGCGCCGAGCTGGTACCTGGACGTCGTCGCGGAATTCGGTCGCTCGCTCACGGGGGTTAGGTGCTCGCAGAGAACCTTACAAGGACCTTCCGAGACAGGCTCTCAGCTCAGCCGTATAGCTGATTGACCTTCCCGTAGGTGATCTTCGGCGCCTTGATCAGGCCGCCCGCGAGCTTCTCGCCCATCGGGTTAACGTAGACGCGATTCGGCCGGTTGGGATTCTCGGGGTTCGTCTCCACGACATGGACGTTGAAGAGAAACCCGGTCTCGCCCTCCGCGGTGAACCAGTGGACGTTGTCCTTATGGTCCGAGATGGTCGAGAACTCGCCGGGTCGGAATTTCCGGTCGATCGTCGGCTTGATGATGTAATGGTCGGAGTGATCCTCGACGCGGTCGTAGTGCCGGCCGCGAAAGTCCCCCTTCAAGACCAGGAAGCCGGTCGCCATGTTGTTGTGCCCATGGGGGACTACCGAGCGTCCCTTGGCCATGGCGAAGATCTGCCGCCCGAATGCCGTCTGGACCGGGAGCCCTCCGACGTGCGAGAAGTCGACCGGCAGGCTGTGGGCCCCCTTGGCCGGGAAGGTCGCGCCGGCCGCGAGACGGTCGAAGTTGATCGTCTTCAGCAGGCTGGGCAGGTCCACTCGCTTGTAGAGAGCCTCCAGCGACTTCTGGAATTCGACGTCCTTGGCCCGGTGCTCGTGGACATCCCGGCTGATCGTATTGAGCTCCTTGAACCAGTCGTCCACGATGGGCCGGACATCGTCGCCGAGCAGCCGACGCGACCAGAGCCCTTCGATCAAGACGACTGTGGTCAGTGATTTCAGGGCGTCCCGAGCGAATTCGCGACGGGTGGTCGATCCCGATCCCGATTCCTGCGTCATGACGGGCCTCCGGCGGTGGAACAGGGTCATGGTAAGGCGGTCACGAGCCGGCCGACTGGGAGCGATCGGCCCCGAGGACTCGGACGACAGGGCGATAGTTTACCACAAGTTCCCGGCCGCCCGCGAAGTTGCTAGTGAAAAACGGGGCCGGTTCGGTTCTAATCAAGGATGATTCGTTAACCCCAGGGAGATCAAGACCATGGCCGGATTTGGACGTTTCAAGCTCACCGACGCGCTCCCACCCGAGCAACAAATCCGTACAGAACCGACTCGGTTCGAAGAGGCCGGCCCTTTAGGCCAGGCCGGTAAGGGCAAGAGCAAAGGCAAGGCGAAATCCCCGGGCAAGGCGGCCAAAGCCTCGACCTCGGCACTCGAGGCCGAACAGGTCCGCGAGGCTCGGGAAAGCTCCGAGGCCAAGAATGCGGAGGCATCGACGCGAGACCGGATGGTCAACATCGGCCGAGGCAACCAGCAGGCGGGCCGCCAGCGCGCCAAGTGAGCGGTGTCACGCGGTCTCCAGGAGCAGACGATGGAATTGGGCCTCGCGGGACAGGTGGTGGCGGTCTTCGGAGCGGCACGCGGCATCGGCGAGGCGATCGCGCGGGCTTTCGCGGCCGAAGCCGCCCGCGTCGCGGTCATCGATCGCGACCCGAGAATCCTGGAACTGGCCGGCCGGCTCACGAGCCCAGCCGCTCGGTCGGCCGACTCCGCGGCCGGTCTCGTTGAGGATCGATCGTCACTGGGCCTGGTGGCCGACGTGACCGACCTCGCCTCAGTCCGTCGCGCGGCCGAGGAGGTCGCACGAGCATATGGCCGTTGCGACCATGCCGTCTTCGCCGTCGGGGTCGGCTCGGGGAAGTTCGGCTTCCCGTTCTGGAAGCTCGAGCCGTCGGATTGGGACTTCGTGCTCAAGGTCAACCTGATCGGCGCGGTCAATGTCGCACACGCGCTCGCCCCGGCGATGGCCGAGGCGAGCCGAGTGGACGAGGCCACTGGTGTCGGGGCATCGCGATCGATGCTCTTCCTCTCCTCGGTCGCCGGCCAGATCGGCTCGCAGACCGATCCTCCCTACAGCGCCGCGAAGGCCGCGGTCATCAACTTCGCGCAATGCGCCGCCAAGGATCTGGCGCCCTACGGCGTGCGCGTCAATGCACTCTGCCCCGGCATGGTCCAGACCCCCCTGAACCGCGCCGTCTACGAAGCCTGGGCTCTCGAGCAGCCCGAATCCGCGAGGCCCTCCTACGAGGAGTGGACCGCCGACAAGATCAAGAAGCTCGTCCCCTTGAACCGATGGCAGCAGCCCGACGATATCGCCGCCATGGCCGTCTTCCTCGCCTCGACCCGGGGGCGTGAGATCACTGGCCAGACGATCAACGTTGACGGCGGATACGTCATGCATTGGTGAGAAAACCCCATCCGAATACGTCCACAATAAAACCACGCTCGTGGGATTCGGGCGAAGTTCGCCAATCCCAAAGCCCGTCGCTCCTCATTTCTTCAATTCACCGACCAAGAGTTCCTCTTTCCTCTTTCCGCGATCGAGGTATGATCCGCCGACATGCACTAATCGTGCTGGATCGGCCGGAAGCGGCGTTGGTGCCACCGGTCATGAACAACAGATCACGGAGCGATCGGACATGGCACGGATCACTATGGGCCCGCAGCGGTTCCTGGAGGAGGCAAGCCAGGCGGATTATCGGAGCCTGGAGGCGGGGGACATCCTCTTCTTCCCGACCTCACCTCCACTGTTGTCCGATTCGGACAAGGCATTCCTGGTGACGCAGAAACAGGTTGACGCCTCGTATCACAAGAACGTCAGCTATCGTCCGCTCGAGGATCGCCTGAAAGGGGTCGCGCAGGACGACGCCACCTTGCGACTGCGCATGCACGAGATCATGCGCAGCTATTCCCAACGTGCCATCGGCTTCATGTCGACGCTGTTGAATCGGTATGCCGCGGAATGGAAGATCGACTTCGCCAGTTTCCGGCCGATCGAGGAATCGGGGCGCAAGACCTCGCTACACTCGCGGAACGATCTCTTGCATTTCGACTCGTTCCCGACCCGTCCGTCGCATGGCGACCGGCTGCTGCGAATCTTCACCAACATCCATCCGGATCGGGCACGGGTCTGGATCACCACCGATCATTTCGAGACGCTGGCGGACCAGTTCGCCGATCGGGTCGGCCTGCATCGCAAGCCGAGTGCGCTGGAGACCTGCAAGCACCTGACGATGCGCGCCGCGGCCAAACTGGGCCTGCCGGTCGTCGATCGACCGCCTTACGACCGGTTCATGCTCCGGATTCACCACGCCATGAAGGAGGATGCGAGATTCCAGGAATCGTGCCGCAAGGACCGCTGGGAGTTCCCCGCCGGCTCGACCTGGATCGTCTTCACCGACAGCGCCAGCCATGCTTGCCTGAGCGGACAATACATGCTGGAACAGACCTTCATCGTCCGACGATCAAGCCTGTTTTGCCCGGAGAAGGCACCGATCGCGATCCTCGAGAAGCTCGCCGGCCATCCGCTGGCACGGAGCGCGTGAGGTCAGCCATGCCTCTCGCATTCGCGCGTGGACGATGCGCGCCGGCGGCCCTCCGATCTGGCCGCGCCGGCTCCATGATCACGAATTTCCGATCGTCAGCACGACCCGAAAACGCGCCTTGCCGCTCATCATCCGGTCGTAGGCCTCGCTTACCCGCTCCATCGGATAGATTTCATTCATCGACCGCACGCCCGTCCGCGCGCTGAAACCGAGCGTATCCTGGGAGTCGATCGAGGTCCCGGAATACCAGCCCTTGACCGACCGGGATCCCTGGAGCAGGAACATGGGTGACACCTGGAGCGACTCGGCTGCGCCGAGGATCATCAGCGTGCCGTTGACACCCAATCCACCCTGAACCGCGGCCATCGCCTCGCCGCTGGTCACGGTCGCCACGATGACCTTGGCACCGCCGAGTTTGCGAAGCTCCTCCGCGGGGTCCTCCGCCTGACTGTCAACGTAAATCGAAGCGCCCAATTGCTTGGCGAGCGGTCCCTTATCGGTGCCTCGTGCGATCGCTACGGTATGGAACCCCATCTTCGCCGCGAACTGGACGCCTAGGTGGCCAAGCCCGCCCAGGCCGAGCACGGCAACGACCTCGCCCGGCCGTGCGCCGCTGTTCCTCAGCGCGTTGAACGTGGTGAGTCCGGCACACATGAGTGGGGCCGCCTCGACGGCCGGCAGTTCCTCGGGCAGCATCGCCACCGCGCTGGCAGGAGCGATCATGTACTCCCCGTATCCGCCGTCGAACGTCAGGCCGGTGACCTGGCCGGTCACGCAGGCGAAGAACTCCCCGCGACGGCAGTGATCGCAGCGCCCGCAATAGCCGCCGTGCCACCCGACGCCCACCCGCTGGCCCGGCGACAGGCCGACGACCCCCTCGCCAACGGCATCGATCGCACCGGCCACCTCATGACCCGGAACCCGAGGGTACGGGATTCCCGGAAAGGCTCCCTCTTTGACGATCGAATCGCTGTGGCAGATGCCGCAGGCGTGCACCCTGATCCGGACCGCTCCGACGCCCGGTTCCGGTATCAGCCGTTCCACGATTTCAAACGGCCCCTTCGGATGTGGGACTTGCGCAACACGCATCGTCATCATGGTTCCTCCGGCCAAATTCCACCGTCGCGAGCATGAACCGCGGAGTGGCTTCATCCATCGCCGCGTCTTCCGCGAATGACCGGAACGCACCCATTCCAGCCCCGAACATCATATCCGGGACGAACTGGGGTGCGTAATGGTGGAAAATCTACGCCCAGGCGGAGGATCGGCCGCCTTGGAACTGAAGGGTTGACGGAGACCGCCGGGTACAGGCGCTGAGAGGGTACCGGAAGTCTGGGTGAGGATCCTGTTCAAGACTCACTCGTGTTCCGAGTTTGATCCAGCCTCATCACAGCCCGAGCTTTCCGGCTCGCAGGCCTCGGAGACCGCACCGCCATATGCAGCCCAACAATCCCACCATCAGTACCGAAATCATCATGACTCCAGTCGATGGTTCCGGGAGGTCCTGGACGTGAACGTGGCCTCCTCCGCCGCCACCATCGTCACTTGCCGGCCCCCCGCCGCTGCCACCTGAGCTATCGGGAGAAACTCCCGGGATGGGAAGAGGCTCATGACTCGCACGGTATCCATCCAGGACCTTCCAGAGGCAGTCGTGCCAGTACTCGAACCTCTGCTCATGCGCCTCCCAGCGAGCCAACAATTTGTCCATCACCTCGGTGTCATTGAACATTCTCGTGTAAAGAGGATGAGTGTGCTCAAACCATTCGGTATGGTTGTGATACAGGTTGAGGACTCCCTCATAATAGATCTCATTAGCTGCGGCCATCTTCTCCGGGGCATCCGCCGCATAGCGGATATGGATCGAGCCCGCATCGAGTTCACGTCCGGCACCGAGAAGGATACACGCGACCGTTGCGACAGTCTTCGCATGGGTACTCATGATAGCTCGCCCTCGAGGTTTTCGAGCAACTGCTACCATACTTACGGCACCATGATGCTTGGGTGACCTCAAATCCCAACTCGCGAGCTACGATTCTATGCCCAGTTCAACCATGATGTCCGGAAGCCGCAATCAATGCCCAAGATCATCATTTCGGCTCCAGACTGGTTTCAGACGCGGAACTTGAGAATGGACCACACCGTCGCGTCGGGCGGGTTGGGGTCGTTGGGGATCACCCCGACCCGCCTTCCGCCCGGCTGAGGCCCTCGAGATGATCGCGTCGGAGCTTGTCGATTCCCGCGTGGTTCCGCGTCTTTTGCGTCGAGATACCCCCGTAGTTCCGCTTCAGGCTCCCGACCTTGCCGAGACTCTCCTGGGTCGCCGTCACGAGGAACTCCCCGCCGTACTTGCCGATCAGACGGGAGTGCTTTACGCAAAGTCGCGTCTCCGGGATCGCCTCGACACGCTCCGCCTCGATGATCTCCCCGCAGATCTCGCACGGCCTCGTCTTGGTGGACATCGGACCTCCTTCGATGGGTACGCAACTTGCCGAATCGCCCCCGATCCGCCCCCAAAGCACGAACCGACCAGACAGGAGACTCTTCCCCCGTCGGTCGGTTGTTTGTTCGATGGATCAGTCTGGAAGCCGCTCGAAGCCTATCCCGCCGTCACTTCGTCAACAAAATACCGCACGTCGACCAGGCGTTCCAGCCTGTCCGACTTTCTAACCGATGTGATAGGCGACAACCCCAGCTCCCTTATTCGCGCGGACGCCACGGCGAGAGTTTCTGGGAAGGAGATCCCGCCGATTCGTCCGGCTGGTGAACGACCACGTTCTACAGGTATCGCCGGCATCCCCATCCCATCGCCCGAACCGGACTTCTCGGCCAACCGCTCGTTCAGGCTGGAATCACTTCGCTTCAGCCTTTCGTTCCGTCCGTGCCCACGCCCGGAGATTGAGCCTCGGGCTGCTTGCCCAGGATATATCCGGTGATAGTGCCCAGCAACCCGATGACGGGCGTAATCTGGTCCTGCCCAAACCCGGCCACGATCAGGAAAAGCGCGGCTGTTATGACGAACGACAGTATAAATAACCTGTAAAATGTCGCCTCCGCCAACGCTTTTTTGTAAATCATGAATATCAGTCCAACCAATACAATCGTCCCAGTCACCATCAAGCCCCCGCTGAGCCATAGGGATTGTGCGACGAGGGACGTGTGCAGTTTTGCGTTCCGATCCAGCAGTTCGGAGGCGATACCTTGGAGCTTGACAATATCCTTCTCATCGTTGACCACTTTCTTGAGCTGGGATGCTTCGACTCCTCCGTCCGTCGTGGTCCGCGTGCATCCCTGGCCTCCGACCAAGACGACGATCAGGAGAATGGGGCAGGAAAGGCGACGGCCCATCGTAAACCTCCATCCGATTGATTGGGATTCGAGGATCGTTGAGAGCGAGACCGCTCGCGATGAGCAGACGCCTCGACCCGCGAGATGCTGAGCGGCCGGATCGTTCGAGCCGCACCCGCGTCTTGAAATCGCCGGCCCCGGACAGTTTGCCAGGCCCGACAGGCCACATCAATGTTCTATCCATCAACCGCCACGGCTCGAGGTTCTCCATCGCGTCCGTGACCGCCAGGTTGATCCGCTTGGCATGGACGTCTTGGCCGAACCGCATCGTCGCTTCCCTCAAGATCGATTCGGACCTCGCCCCCGATGTCCGCCGCAATCTCCTTGCTCCAGTGGTCGTTCCACGCCATCTCGGCAAGCCGTGTGGCCTCGCAGTGGGCGATTCGATTGTCGGTAATCGCTCACGATCCGATCTCGCCTCGAGAATCCACCGCCAAACCCAGGAGTCGAATCGTCCTTTCCCATCCTCCCGATGCGAACAGTTCGCCACGCGGCGAGAAGAAGACCGAGGTCACTTCGTACCCCTGCCCCTCGATGACGGCTCGTACTCGGCCTGTGGACATGTCGAATAATTGCATTCCGCAGGTCCCAAGGCCCGCGGCCAAGAGCTTGCCGTCGGGTGCGAATGCGAGGCTCCGAACCGAATACCGCATATAGTACTGGTCCCGGCCCAGCACGGCGAGCGATCCGCTCTCCTCACCGTTGCTCGGATTCCAGAGTTTGATCGTTCCGTCATGACAACCGGCGGCCAGCGTGCGCCCTTCCGGCGAGAACGCGATCGAAGGCACCCAAGCCTCTGGGTCGAGCGTTCCTCGCAGCCTTCGCGACTCCAGATCCCAGAGCATGACCCTCGGGCCGGACTCGGCCAGCGTCGCCGCAGCTAACGTTCGGCCATCGGGCGCGATCGCGACCGAGCGAATCCAGCCCGTGACACCTTCCGGACCGGCCCGCTCACGTCCGGAGGCCACATCCCAGGTCTTGATCTCCCCGGTATAAGTGGTGGATTTGGGGAATCCCGTGAGGAAGCCGCCGTGTTCCTCCGCCTCACCGCTACCCGAAATCAAGCTCCGGCCGTCGGGCGAAAACGCGAGGCTCCAGATCGGACCGGTGTGTCCGATCAGGGCCGTACCTTTGGCGACACCGGACAAGGTCCACGGCCTGCCCTTCGTGACCTCCCAGAGTCGGATGACGCCATCCTCGCCCCCGGACGCCAAGGTCGAACCGGTCGGCGAGAAGGCGACGGCCGCGACCTTTCCCCGGTGGCCCGCACACTTACCTCGGACCCGCGGTGCCGACGGATCTCGGAGGGCGATGATGCCGTCGTTCAGCCCCGCGGCCAGGAACTTGCCATCGGGCGAGATCGCCGCACACTCGACCTCGCCCGCAAACCCCCTGAGCGTAGAAACTCGGAGGATAACGATGGGTTGATCCACGCGCGTGTCCGCATCGGCGACATGGCCGAGTAGGACTCCACAGGCATCGCATCGGACTTCAGCAGAGGGCCTGGTGTCCTCGATTGCGAACGCCGAATCACAGCGAGGACACCGTATGCACACGCTCATCGCTTCCTCCGAGCAAGGACCGTCTCACGTGGAGGGAGAGTGGCTTGCGAATCGATCAGTATGACACGGCCATCGCACGCGATGCCAGCAGACCTCCCGGCCGCTTCCTTGAAGATGGTTCGTGCGACGGCACTCCCGGAGTCGAGTCCGGAGGGCGATCGTACCCGGGAGTGTCCGTTACGAGAGCGTGTTATGATCCATGATCCCGGAATCCCACGGCTTTCTCGGTTGTCGCCGAGGCCGGTGAGCGCGTGATCGAACCCCCGGCCTCATCGATGCCTGCTACAGAAGAGTCAGCAATTCATAACTGGCCCTACGCCGAACTGGTTGCGCCGGGCGCGGATTACTTTCGCAGGTACAGCCAGACGAAGCCGGTTCGATCCTCCGTCATGAATTCGCTGCGCTGCTGATAATGCTTCTGATAACGCTGTTGCGCCTCGTTCAGCTTTTTCTGGTCGCTGGCCGCGGCATTCAGCTCTCCGGCCACCTCATCGTTCGCCTTGTTCCAATCGGCGAATTTCTTCTTGAACTCGCCTTCCGAGAGGTTCTTGGCCGGCGAGACCAGGGGCACCATGTCGCCGACGAGGATGTCGAGCTTGCCATCGGAATTGACGTCATCGATCCAGATGCGCGTGCAGCTCAGGGGTCCTTTGATGTCCTCGTCGCGCAGGATCTGCCCATAAGTGAGCTGCGGGCCATGTGGAATCAGCGATCGAAAGGACTCCAACCGCGGCGGTTTCCCGGGTCCGGCGCGATTCTCCGCCCATTGGACGCCGCCCTCGCTCGATCCACTCAGCAGGTCGAGGTCTCCATCACCGTCCCAATCGACCACGAACGGGTCGCTGTGATAACCGTCGATCTTCAGGGGCTGGCCATCGTTCTTGATCTCTTCGGGCACCGGCGCGAACTTGCCTTTGCCCTGGCCTTTGAAGAAGTGGAACGTACCCGCGAAGTTGCCGACGACGAGATCGAGGTGACCATCACCGTCCCAATCGACTGCGAAGGGGCGGGTGCAGATGTTCTCGGTCATCTGACGACCGTTCAGGGGGATGATGAGCGGTTCGCCGTCCGTACCCTTCAAGACTTCCGCCCGACGAAATGTGCCGTCCGCCTTGCCATGCAGGATCTGGAACAGCCCCGCCATGGCTTGCTCCATGCGGGAATATGAGCCGGAAAGGATGTCGCGTCTTCCGTCGCCATCGAGGTCCACAAACTGTGGAGTCGAGCTGGTGCATCACCATACGCCGGGAATTTCGGCCGTCGCGCCCTCGGCCTTGAGCCACTCGCCCGCTGCGAGCTTGCCGTCGCCGAGATTCTTGTAGAAGTGGATCTTCCCTCCATGGAACTGACCGACAAGAAGATCCTTCTTGCCATCGCCATCGATGTCGGCCCAGCAGGGCGCCGCATAGCCGGGGCTTTCGACCCGGACCGGCCAGCCGCCCGCCTCGAGTCGGATCGGCGGTTGGAACTCGGCGGGGCTGCCGAAGGCAAGGCCGCCGCCCATCAGGAGCGTGGAAAGCAACGCCAGTGTCATGGCTCGTCCCTCAAGAGATGAATGCCGAGGTGGTCGAATGGCACGCCGCCACTCGGCGGACTTCGGCAACCCGATTATAACCGGACGTCGGCTCCGCGTGACCAACTGGGGGCGATCCGGCGATCCGGTCTCTTGCCGGCGGTTCCTCGCCATGTGGGGCGTGCTAAGAGTAAGTGTAGCCGAGGATCTGGCACTCGCACTGGTGCGGATCGGGGGGCAGGTCCTTCACGTACGGCCCCGTCATGTCGCGAGCCGCCTCGGCTGTGCAAGAGCCGTCCCCGAGGACCGCCAAGATCTGGGCGATGCGCTCGGCATGCCCTCGATCGTCTGCGAAGCCGCAGTTGATCCCGCCCAAGACCTCATCCGGGTCTATCAGCAGATACCGCCCGGGCCTCCCGCCGACGGTTGAGATGAACCTCGCGACCGCATCATCACTCAGGCGTCGGCCGATGATGGACATCAGGAGCGGCCTGCGGCGCTCGAACAGATTCAGGGCGGAATCCTTTTCGGATGACAGCCGGACCTCCTGCCATCGCGAACCGCCGTAATCGACGTCGATAAGATGGACGTCCCAGGGCTCGAAGAAGAAGAACCAGGCGAGCGGGATCGTCCAACGCGAGTCGTAGTAGCCCTCCTGCGGCGCATCCCACGCATCGGGCCGATCGTCCGAGTACAGATAGGCCCTGTCTGCCATGCGAACCCCGGGTTACCATTTCTGCCGATCGGGAAGTGCAACCGACTCCGAAAGTTCAAGACGATAGGCAGAAAACCCTGATGCTCTTGCATTATACCAACTGTCAACCTCGATTCCCGGGCTTTTCGATAACTCCTTGACTTAATCGTAGACCAAGAAACCACTTATCAAAATCTCCGATTCCGCGGAGATCGACTGGACACTTCATGGCAACACGTGTATACTACCGGCTCGGCTTCGGCCTCGATTGATCGGCATCGATTCCTCAAAGGGACATGAGGGCTAACCAGGGATGGCCGCAGGGGACATCGTGATCCGCGGCGCGCGTGAGCATAACCTCCGCGACGTCTCGCTGACCCTGCCGCGGGGTCAGCTCATCTGCTTGACCGGCGTCTCGGGCTCGGGGAAGAGCTCGCTGGCGTTCGACACCCTCTATGCCGAGGGCCAGCGCCGTTACGTCGAGAGCCTCTCCAGCTACGCCCGGCAGTTCCTCGGCCAGATGCCCAAACCCCAGGTCGACCGCATCGACGGGCTCAGCCCCTCCATCTCGATTCAGCAGAAGACGGGCGGCCGCAACCCGCGGTCGACCGTCGGCACCATCACCGAGATCAACGACTACCTCCGGGTGTTATTCGCCAGGGTAGGGCAGGGGCATTGCCCCAACTGCGGCCAGCCCGTCGCCGCCCAGACCCGCGAGCAGATCGTCGCCCGAATCCTCGAGGATCTGCCGGCCGGAACCTCCTTCCTCATCCTGGCCCCCGTCGTCCGCGGCCAGAAGGGCGAATACAAAGACCTCTTCAACGACCTGGCCCGCGCAGGCTACCTCCGGGCGCGCGTCAATGGCCAGGTCGTCAACCTGTCGGACGATCTGTCGCTCGACCGCCAGATCAAGCACCAGATCGAAGTCGTGATCGACCGGCTCAAGGTCGGCCCCAATGCCGCGTCCAACTTGCGTGGGCGGGTGGCCGAGGCGGTCGAGCAGGCCCTGAAGCTCGGCGAGGGGACGCTCATCGTCGCAGCCGAGGGCCTACCCGATCTCATGCTCTCGTCGAATTATGCCTGCCCATCCTGCGGGATCGGCTTCGACCCGCCGAGCCCGCAACTCTTCAGCTTCAACAGCCCGCAGGGGATGTGCCTGGCCTGCGACGGCCTCGGCATCCGCCACGACTTCGACCCGAGCTTGCTCGTCCCCGACTCGTCGAAGTCGGTCTGGGACGGAGCAATCGCACCCCTGGGACCGGTCAAGGAACTCGGGCGTTGGCGTAGGCACCTGTTCGAAGGTTTCGCGACCAACATCGAGGCCGATCCGGATGGCCCTCCCAAGGGGGCGATGCTCAAGGGCCGTTGGCGAGACCTCGACGAGAACTGGCGAAGGGCCTGGTTGTATGGCACCGGCGATCGGATGATCGTCCACCGCTGGAAGAGCAAGGGCAAGATCTGGTCGCATGCCGAGAAGTGGGTCGGAGTGGCCAACGAACTGCTGGCCAAGTATCGCGGGGCCACCGGCGGCCCGACTCGGGCGCAGCTCGACCCGTATATGCGGAGCATGACCTGCCCCGAGTGCCACGGTGCCCGGCTCAATCCCCGGGCGCGGGCCGCCAAGGTTGGCGGCAAGACCCTCGTCGAGCTGGGCGCCTTGCCCATCGGTGATGTATCGCAGTTCTTCGATGCGCTGGCGGGTGCATCCCCTGAGTCCGCACCCTCAAAGCCCGACTCTCAAGGGCTCGGACGGATCCTCGCCATCCCGGTTTCTCCCGACTCGACACTCGATCCGATCTCGCGGACGATCGCCGAGGAGTTGCTCAAGGAGATCCGGGCGCGGTTGACCTTCCTGAATGATGTCGGCCTGCACTACCTGGCGCTCGACCGCGCGGCGCCCACGCTCTCCGGCGGCGAGGCCCAGCGCATCCGCCTGGCCAGCCAGGTCGGCGCGGGGCTGGTGGGCGTGCTGTACATCCTCGACGAGCCGTCGATCGGCCTGCATCCCCGCGACAATGATCGTCTACTCCTGACCTTGCGCCGGCTCGCCCAACTCGGCAACACGGTCGTCGTCGTCGAGCACGATGAGGACACCATGCGCGCGGCCGACCACCTGGTCAACTTCGGGCCCGGGCCGGGCGTCAAGGGGGGCGAGGTGATCGCGCAGGGGTCGATCGACGACCTCGCCCGATCGTCCCAGAGTCTGACCGGCGCCTACCTCTCGGGCCAGAAATCGATCGCGATCCCCGCCGAACGCAAGGCGCCGGACGGCCGATCGCTCACGATCAAGGGAGCCCGGCACAACAACCTCAAGGGCATCGACGCATCGTTCCCCCTGGGGCTGTTCGTCTGCGTGACGGGCGTTTCGGGGTCGGGGAAGA
The DNA here is from genome assembly GCA_963743925.1 of uncultured Planctomycetota bacterium. Taxonomy (GTDB): domain Bacteria; phylum Planctomycetota; class Planctomycetia; order Isosphaerales; family Isosphaeraceae; genus CAVZRC01. Next base: position 154,393 of record CAVURY010000033.1, read on the forward strand.
GCTCGCTGGTCGGTGACATCCTCCGCGATACGCTGGCGCGGGATCTGAACGGGGCGATCACCGAGCCCGGCGCCCACGACGCAATCGAGGGGCTCGATCAGCTCGACAAAGTGATCGACATCGACCAGTCGCCGATCGGTCGCACCCCTCGCTCCAACCCGGCCACCTATATCAAGTTGTTCGACCAGATCCGCGACCTCTATGCCCGGATTCCCGAGGCGAAAGCCCGGGGCTACACGCCGGGCCGATTCAGCTTCAACGTCTCCGGAGGCCGTTGCGAGGCCTGCGAAGGCAACGGATCCAACCGTCTGGAGATGGACTTCCTCGCCGACGTCTGGGTCTCCTGCCCGGTCTGCCAGGGCAAGCGGTTCGGCCGCGAGACGCTGCACGTCCGGTTCAAGGGTAAGAGCATCAGCGACGTGCTCGACATGGACGTGCAGGAGGCCCTCGAGCACTTCGCCAACGTCCCCAAGATCGCCGCGATGCTCCAGACCTTGCACGACGTCGGGCTCGATTATCTCAAGCTCGGCCAACCCTCTCCGACCCTCTCCGGGGGCGAAGCCCAGCGTATCAAGCTGGCTCGCGAGCTGGTCAAGAAGGGGACCGGCAAGACCCTCTATATCCTCGACGAGCCGACGACCGGGCTGCACTTCGACGACGTCCGGAAGCTCCTCGAGGTGCTGCGGGGCTTCACCGAGCAGGGCAACACGGTGGTCGTGATCGAGCACAACCTCGACGTGATCAAGACCGCCGACTGGCTCATCGACATGGGACCGGAAGGGGGCGCCGGCGGCGGCCGGATCGTCGCCCAGGGCACTCCCGAGTCGGTCGCCGAGGTCGCCGAGAGCCACACCGGCCTGGCGATTCGCAAGCTCCTCGACAGGGTGGATGAATCCTCCCAAAAAGGCCGTCGAAAAAAGAAGGCGAGTTCCGCAGTCGCCAAGAAGAACGGCCGCAAGTCGTCCGAGGCGGGCCTGAAGTCCATCGAAATCCGGGCGCACAGCAGCACAACCTCAAAGGGATCGACCTCGACATCCCCCGCGATCAGATGACGGTCTGCAGCGGGCCCAGCGGCTCGGGCAAGAGTTCGCTCGCCATAGACACGCTCTACGCCGAGGGGCAGCGGCGCTATGTTGAGAGCCTCTCGAGCTATGCCCGTCAATTCCTGGCCCCGCTCCAGAAGCCGAAGGTCGAGCGGATCACCGGGCTCTCGCCGGCGATCAGCATCGAGCAGAAGACGACCAGCAAGAGCCCGCGTTCGACCGTCGGCACCGTCACCGAGATCCACGATTACCTGCGAATCCTCTTCGCCCGCCTCGGTCAGCCCTATTGCCCGAAGTGCAACATCCCGATCGGCACGCAGACCGCCGACGAGATCGTCGAGAAAGTCCTCCACCTGCCCGAGGGGTCCAAGATCTTCGTGATGGCGCCGATCGAGCGCAGGGACGGGGAGAATTTCGAAGGGCTCTGGGACGAATTGCGGGCCTCCGGCTTCGCCCGGGTGCGGGTCAACGGCGAGTCGGTGAGCCTGGACAAGCCACCCAAGCTGAGCCACCGTCGCAAGCATAAGATCGAGGTCGTGATCGACCGGGCGGTCGTGCGCCGCTCGACCCGGTCCCGACTCGCCGACTCGATCGAATCGGCGCTCGACCTGGGCAAGGGGGTCGTGCACATCGCTCGGGTCGGCGACGAATCCAAGGAGTCGAGCTGGCCCGTCGATCGATACAGTCAGCACCGCGTTTGCGACCGATGCGGCCGCAGCTTCGACGAACTGGAGCCCCACCACTTCTCGTTCAATAGCCCGCTGGGCTGGTGCCCGGTCTGCCAGGGGCTGGGGATTCAGCACGGGGCCAACCCGGCGTTGCTCGTGCCCGACGGCCGCCTGAGCCTCCGCCAAGGCGCGGTCGCCGTCTGGCCTGATTTCGGCGCGACGCCCTACTTCGCCCGGATGATCGAGGCCATCGGCCGGGCCGAGGGGTTCGATCTGGACACCCCGTTCGACGACCTCGATGGCCGCTCTCGCCGCATCATCCTCCACGGAGCCGGGGATACCTGGTACACGGTGCCTGGTGTCGTGGGATCCTCATTCCAGTTCAAGGGCTTGTTCCCGGCGATCGAGGAGGCCGGGCGCGTCTCGTTCGTCTATCGCTTCAAGCTCCAGGGGATGGTCAACGACGTACCCTGCGCGGGCTGCATCGGCGCGAGGCTCCGCGACGACGCCGCGGCGGCACGATTCCAGGATTTCACGCTCGAACAGATCAGCCGATGGCCGCTCGGAAAGACCTTGGAATTCTTCCGATCGCTGGATCTGGATGAGGACGAACAGCACATCGCGGGCGACCTGGTGCGCGAGATCCGCGATCGCATGACCTTCCTGGTCAACGTCGGCCTCGACTACCTGAGCCTGGCCCGCGGCACGCCGACGCTCTCCGGCGGCGAGAGCCAGCGGATCCGTCTGGCCAGCCAGATCGGCAGCGGGCTGACGGGCGTCGTCTACGTGCTCGACGAACCGACGATCGGACTGCATCCCCGGGACAACAACCGCCTGCTCGGGGCCCTGAAGCATCTCCGCGACCTGGGCAACACCTTGGTCCTGGTCGAGCACGATCGCGAAGTGATCGAGGCCGCCGATTACCTGGTCGACTTCGGACCGGGGTCGGGCGAGTGGGGCGGACGGATCACCGCGGCCGGGACACCGGCCCAGGTCCGGTCGACGGCCGGGTCCTTGACCGGCGCCTATCTGAGCGGCAAGGCCGCGATCCCCGTCCCGACCAACCGACGGCCGGCCGGAGAGGATCAAGGCGTCCCCGCGATCGTGATCAAAGGCGCGCGACAGCACAACCTCAGGAACGTGGACGTCCGATTCCCTCTGGGCGTCGTCACGGCGGTGACGGGCGTCTCGGGCTCGGGGAAGAGCTCGCTGGTGGAAGACATCCTGTGGAAGGCCGCTGCCAAGGCGTTGCACCGCGCCCAACCCACCCCCGGGCGCACGAGTCGATCGAGGGGCTCGAACTGATCAACAAAGTGATCAGCGTGGACCAGTCGCCGCTGGGGAGCACGCCGAACTCGACCCCGGCGACCTACTCGGGGGCGTTCGACCTGATCCGCGAGCTCTTCGCCAAGCTCCCCGAGGCCAAGGTCCGCGGATACACGTCGCGCCGGTTCAGCTTCAACCAGGCGGGCGGGCGGTGCGAGGCCTGCGAAGGAGCCGGTCAGAAGCGGATCGAGATGCATTTCCTCCCCGATGTCTGGATCACCTGCGACGCCTGCGGCGGTGCCCGATACACGCCGGAGACCCTGGCCGTCAAGTTCCATGGGAAGTCGATCTCCGACGTGCTGAACCTGTCGGTCGCGGCCGCGCTCGAACTGTTCGCCAACGTGCCGAGGATCCGCAAGATCCTCCAGACGCTCAATGACGTCGGGCTGGGCTATCTCTCGCTCGGCCAGCCGGCTCCGACGTTCTCCGGCGGCGAGGCTCAGCGCGTCAAGCTGGCCGCCGAACTCTCGCGACCCGACACGGGCAAGACCCTCTACATCCTCGACGAGCCGACGACCGGGCTGCACTTCGACGACGTCCGGAAGCTCCTGGACGTGCTCCATCGCCTGGCCGATCTGGGCAATACGGTGGTCGTGATCGAGCACAACCTCGACGTGATCAAGACCGCCGACTGGCTCATCGACATGGGACCGGAGGCGGGCTTCGGAGGCGGTGACCTGGTCGGCGCAGGAACACCCGAGGCGATCGTCCAGCGGTCGCGGAGCCACACCGCCCGATTCCTCGAGCCGGTACTGACCGCGGGACCTAGGGCCGAGAGGCCCCGGTTCGACCCCAAGGCCGAGGCCCGCGCGGCAAATACGGCAAAAACTCAAGCGTCTTCACCTTTTCAAACCAAGAAGGCTAGAGGAAAGCCGGGGCCCGCCTCGAACGGAGAGGCTCACACTCCGCTCGCGGCAGCCCAGGCCCCCTGGGAAGTCGACGGCCGGAAGTGGCATACCCGCGATCGGGTCGCCGCCAACGGACGCCCGGCACGCTGGGATGGGCGAATCCTCGAAAAGGTCGTGGATCGAATCGAGGAATTGGCGGGCGATCGGCTCGCCACGACCGAGTGGTCTCAACGCGGGGTCGTCAGGATCAGCATCAAGGACAGCGCCAAGATTAGCTTCCCCTTCTTCCACGCCACCACGTCGTCGGAATGGGTCGTTACACTTCGGTTTTTCGTACCGAAAAAGAACTTCCGCCTGAATGCGCTCGAGAGTCAACTCAAACTCGCCCCATTCCACCAGAGCGAGACGCCCGTGCTCTGCGACCAGCCACGGCTCAGAATCTCGGAACTCGGCGGCTTCCAGGAGATCACGATCGTCGCCCACTCCGCCGCCGATTTCGACACTCCCGGCTTCGATGCGTTCCTGAAGAAGGCTGTCTCCGGTTTCCTCGGAGTTGGAACTTCCAGCAAATTCCAGAAGGCGAGCGAGTTGAGCTGCTGAGGGTTCATCGCGGGAGAATCCGGACCTGAACCAGGCCTTCACGAAATCTGCGGCCCGGATCAAGTCCAGCGAGGAAAATGCCGATGAAACGAGGAGCGTGACTCTTTCAGGGCGCCCCACTGGTCGGGTTCCGGCACCGGTGGGGCACCCAGCAACGGGCTTGACGGCCTCACGGTAGTTCGATTAGATTCGCCGCGTTCTAGCCGTCATCGGCTCATTTCCCGAGAAATCCGGGTTGAGAATCGCGCCAGTGTCGTCATGGGATCACCCGTCGGCTCTGGAACTCACTTCGACCAACCGAGGATTGAAAATCCCAAGAAAGCCCCCATGGGATCGCTCCATCGGCCCGTCCTTGTTGATGAGGTCTTAACCTGGTTGGCACCCCGGGAGGGTGCGATCATCGTAGACGGGACGGTCGGTGGTGGTGGCCATACCTCGTTACTTTCGCGACAGGTCGGGAAGTCGGGACGGGTCATTGGTTTGGATCGAGATCCGGCGATGTTGGCCATGGCCGAGGAGGCCGTCCGGGGATTGCCAGCAACACTCATTCATGCCCCTTATCGCGAGATACGCAGGGTACTCGATGAGTTGGGGATTGACCGGGTTCATGGGGTACTTTTGGACTTGGGCCTTTCCTCGGACCAAATCGCCTGGGAAGGCCGGGGGTTCAGCTTCGTGGTCGATGGTCCGCTCGATATGCGGTTTGACCCAACTCTTGGGGGTGCGACGGCCGCCGATCTGGTGAATCGTCTATCGGCCGAAGACCTGGCGAATTTGATCTTTGAATTCGGAGAGGAACGATTCAGCCGTCGAATCGCCCGTCGAATCGTGGAAGCGAGGAAGGGTGATGCGATTCGTACCACCCGCCAACTTGCGGACTTGATTCGCAGGAGTGTTCCCGGTCGGAATCGGCATGGGCCGATCGACCCATCCACTCGCGTCTTCCAGGCGCTACGGATCGCGGTCAATGACGAGCTAGGCCAGCTCGATGCCGTGCTTCAAGCCATCCCCGACGTCCTGGCGCCAGGTGGTCGCGCCGCGATCATCAGTTTTCATTCGCTGGAAGACCGCCGTACCAAGTGGGCTTTCAAGACGGATCCCAGACTGACCGTCCTGACCAAGAAACCCGCGACTGCGACGGTCCAGGAAGTGACCGTGAACCCCCGAGCGCGTAGCGCCAAACTAAGGGTGGCCGAGCGATGCCCGAATTGATCTCGAATCCATCGACCGAGCCGGACCGAGAGGTCGCGGATTCCGAGGACCACGCCTCGTCCGCGAACTCGGCAGAATTCGCGCACGGCGCTATGGTCGTCCAGTACCATGCGGATACGGATTTCTCCGATCAATCCGAAGATCCTGGGGATGGATCCCACCGCGACGTAGCCGAGACGAACTCGAAGCCGAATCTCGATACGGATGCAAGCGGGAACCGAGGCCGGCCATTGGCTCGCGTTCTGGCGGCAGGCTTGATCACGCTCTGCTGGTCCGGGATACGCGGGATCGTTCGCTTTCCCCGAACATCGTCGGCGGCTGCCATGTCAACCTTGATCCTGGGCTCCATACTCTTCACACAGCCCGCCAAATCCACGCCGAAGGCGCGAATAACCTCAAGCCCGCCGCCTTCCGTACAGGATGAGAAAAAAGATAAGAGGGAAAGAGCGGCGACGAAACCTGATGTCGCTTCGATCGCGAAGGACGTCATCCCTTCTACATCGCCGGACGAGGGGAGAGCAGCCGACCGAAGTGATCAACCAGCCGTCCCGGCTTTGACCGAAGATTCGCTCCCGCCCCTCCCCAGAGTCGGGGCTGATGCCGGCGCAGCCGACTCGCTCACCAAGCGCCAACAAACCGAGAAAGCAGTCGCTCCAACATCCCAGTCGATCGCCCCAGCACCTTTGCCCACGATCGGCCAAGGTGATGCCAATCTCCTGCCTCAATCACCGCATGACCCGGCCCCCACGCCCTTACCTTCGCCCGCCTCATCCTCGACCCAGCCTGAACCCGCGCCTGCCCCGAAGCTAATCACGGAAAACTCGAAGAAGCCCGGCCCCGCGGAGCTGCCTCCGGTACCATCTTCCCTCGCCAACGACCTCAACTTGCCGGCTCAGGACTCGCTTGCTTCACCTCAATCCTCGACAATCAATCGATCGGCCGAGCGAGTTCCACCTCCAGCAGACGCAGAGTTGGAGTCAACCTCTGCGGCCATCGATGGCGATCGGCCGACGAAACATGAGGACGCCGGAACACCTCAGAAGAAAGTTCCGTCATTAACTCATGAGCAATCCCGACCCTCGCCGGTGACTCAGACTCCGACGTCGAGCCCTGTTACTTCAACTTCGACGCCTACGACCAATCCCGAGGCACCGAAGGCCGAGGCACCGAAGCCGGCGCCTTCGCCCATCTCCACCGAGCCTCCGAAGGCCGAGGCACCGAAGCCGGCACCTACGACTAACCCAATGCCCCCAAAGGTCGCGGACCCTCAGCCGACACCTAAGATCATCCCACTGCCCTTAATGACCGAGGATCCCAAGCCGACGCCTTTGCTTAAGGCCGAAATACCGAAGGTTGAAATACCGAAGGCCGAGGCTTCCAAGCCGACGCCAATCACCGACCCTTCAACAGCTGACTCCCCGAAGCCGAAGGAACCCACGCTGCCTCCAGGACAATCCGGGGCGGCGACGACAACTCAACTTCCCGACGATGCCAAGCCCGAGACCGTTGTGTCCTCGCCTGAAACCTCCAAGCCTGGAGGATCCGACCGAGAGCCGGCTCTCCCGATTCAGGGCCTAGATGGGGAGCCGGTCACGCACAAGCCTGATCCCAGTCTCGGGCTCGAGAGCCCAGTGAATGCTCCAGAACTCCTCAAACTCCAGGAGCCCAATCCCGAGGCGCTATCCGGCCATCGAACCCCCAAGCCGGAGACACTGAACCCGCCGACGCACGGGGCCGAGACGACCGGACCTCGAGTCCTCAAACCGGAAGATTTGACGTCAGGTCCTGCGGAGAGCGCCTCTCTCCCTGAAGCGGCAGTTGACCGGCCGATTATCCAGAGACCGATCGCGGAGGCTAGCCCTCTCGGTGTGCAGGGGGCTCCGGATCGACCGGACCCAATAAGTCCGTCACCGATATCTAGACCGGACGAGTCCAGGTCCGCGGGCCCGGATGCCAAGGGCGATGCAGTTGTTACGAAGTCCGGCGAATCCACGCCTCAGGCACCTCGTTCTTCTCCCAACTCGAGCGAGAATCCAGCGGTAGCGGGATGGGTGAGGCTCCCCAATACGGGTAAGAGCTCGGGGACTGCCGGTGAATACGGTCTCGATGCCATGGGCGGAGTCAATCGATCCGTAGGCGGGACGAGGCGAGACCCTCGCGCCCATGCCGACAAAGAGGTCATGTTCGAGGCCGAATCCTCCCGAACTCAGCCAAGAATTCGCTCGGTCAGGACTGATGGTGAGACTGAAGATCGTCCGGCACCGAGGCCCTCCAACGTCGGAACTCCCGCATCCGGCTCCAAACTGCCGAATGAATCCGTCTCCCCGATCGAATCAACACGAGTGGAGGCGGTACCCCACATCGTCGAGCGAGACGAGAATTTCTGGACTATCTCGCGCCTGTATTACGGATCAGGACGCTATTACCGGGCCTTGTGGAGGGCGAACGTCCAGAAGTATCCTCGCATTGATAATTTGCATATCAAAGATGTGATCATGATTCCTCCTGTGGAGGATCTCGACGCGGCATTCATCGATCCGGCTCGCAGCCGGGTGGCCGTCGTTGGAGCCGGCAGGACCGGTCGCGTTGGTGCATCCGAGGCGACGACAGAAAGCCCTGCTCCCCCCCCTCGACGCGACTCGCTCCCGACGACGCGGACAACCCGGACATCCGGCTCGTCTTCGACGAATCCGATACCGACGCGCCGCTCGAATCGGACCAGCGCCGTGCTCGACCTGCCCATCGGCGATTCCGGCTCGACCCAGGATCGTAGCAGTCGTGTTGCCGGCGCCGAGGTCTCGGGCGGAGGCATGAGCGACGATGGGCCGGAATTCCACGTGTCCGCCCGCCCCGCTGTCTCAACGCCGGTCAGTCTGCCGACATACAAAGTTCGACGCTACGACACCCTCCGCTCGATCTCCCGCGACACGCTGGGTAATCCTCGCCGCGCCGACGAGATCCTCGAGCTCAATCGCGAAATCATCGACGACCCGAACCATCTGATCACCGGCCAACGCATCCAATTGCCGGAGGACGCCGACACTCGCCGCGTGACGATCAGGGAACACGATTGAGAGATTGGAACCTCAAGATATCACGGGAATGCACGATCTCGGCCTTTTGAGGAGACGTCGCAAGAGGTCTCTGCATCTCCAGCTTCTTGCATCCAGCCACTATCGCGATTACCCTCGGGACTTCCCATTGCGCGGGCTCCTCGCTCATTCATCCTCCGGGTGGTTCCATGCGGCTGCACATCATTCATCTATCGGCGATCTTAGTCCTCTGGACCCTTTGCGGTGGAATGCTCGAGGCCGACGAGTTCGGGCCGCCTCTGCCCGGAACCAAGCCCTTCAATATGAATGGCGATATCGCGAGCGAGTTGGTCTCGGGAGTAGACCGGTTCCTGTTGCGGCAAATCGACGAGTCTACGGCCAAGCGGGCCATGCACTGGAAGAGAGATTTCTCCTCCCCGGGAGCGTACATCGCCTCGGTCGAACCCAACCGCAAACGGCTAGGACATATTCTGGGTGTACGCGACCCGCGGGTGTCCTTTGACAAACCCGAGCGGTTTGACGGCTACAGTCGTCGGGTCACGTTCGGCGTGGCAGGAGTGCTCGAGATACGCAACATCCGATGGCCCGCGTTCGGCGATGTGACCGGCGAAGGCATCGAAGTCATGCATCCGAGATCGGGAAACCCGGTCAAAGGACATATCATCGTCATCCCCGACGCCGACCAGACGCCAGAAGCCTTGCTGGGCATGGCACCGGGAGTTCCCTCCGATTCACAAGTCGCACGCCGACTGGTCGAAAGCGGATACCACGTGATCGTCCCGACGCTGATCGACCGTACGGTTTCCCCTCGCAATGCAAGGGCCAGATTGACCAACCGCGAGTTCGCGTATCGTTCGGCCTTCGAACTCGGTCGTCACCTGATTGGCTACGAAGTCCAGAAGGTACTCGCGCTCGTCAACTGGCTGTCGGCTGGCTCCAACCGCGCGGACCGCATCGGCATTTTCGGCTACGGTGAAGGAGGAGGCATTGCCCTCTATGCCGGGGCGTTGGACACTCGGATCCATGCCGTTTGCGTGAGCGGTTATTTCGACGACCGCAACGATGTTTGGCGACAGCCGGTTGACCGCAACGTTTTCGGTCTCCTCGAGCAATTCGGAGACGCCGAACTCGCCTCCCTGATCGCGCCTCGAACTCTGATCGTCGAGGCGGCGAAAGGGCCCGAGGTCATCATCCCGCCCGGAACCGGCGGCGCGCCCGGACGATTGACGACGCCGCGACTCGAAAAGGTCCGCCACGAAGTCGAACGTGCGCGGAAGCTCATCCGCGAACTGAAACCTCAACCACGGATCGAACTGGTGACGAGCGGCCCTGAGGGAGCCGGTGCATTCGGGAGCGAGAAAGCCCTGCAAGAACTCGTCATCGCGATGACGCCCGGCGCGAAACTCGCTGCACCGGTAGGGAGGGCCAATCCGATCGATCGGGTCGAGGTCGGAGACTCCAAGGCCCGCCAGGATCGCCAGCTCCACGAACTCGACCGCCACAACCAGCAGCTGCTGATCGAGAGCCCCGATGTTCGGCGGGAGTTCATGAAGAAGCTCGACACCAGCTCGATCCCGGCGTATTCGAGTTCGATCGAACCGTACCGTACGTTCTTCGCGGACGAGGTGATCGGACGGTTCGACCTTGAGCGTACGCCTCCCGATGTCCGCTCGCGTCGGGTCTATGACGAGCCGAAGTTCACGGGATACGAGGTGGCCATGGATGTCTTCAACGATGTCATGGCCTACGGAATCCTCCTCCTGCCCAAGGGAATCAAGAACGGCGAAAGGCGTCCGGTGGTCGTCTGCCAGCACGGCCTGGAGGGGCGGCCGCGCGACGTCGCCGACCCGCAGGTCGATAATCTGGCCTATCATCGATTCGCGGTCCGGCTGGCCGAACAAGGTTACATCACATTCGCTCCCCAAAACCTCTACATTTTCGGAGATCGTTTCCGCACGCTGCAGCGCAAGGCCAATCCACTCAAGAAGACCTTGTTCTCCGTGATCGTCCCCCAGCACCAGCAGATCACCGACTGGCTCAAGACGATCCCGGTCGTCGATCCGGCCCGGATCGCCTTCTACGGACTGAGCTACGGGGGCAAGTCTGCGATGCGAATCCCGCCGCTGGTCGAGAATTACTGCCTGTCGATCTGCTCCGCCGATTTCAATGAATGGGTCTGGAAGAATGCCTCGACGCGAAGCCCGTACAGCTATGTCTGGACTGCAGAATATGAGATCTTCGAGTTCGACCTGGGGAGCACATTCAATTACGCCGAGATGGCGGCCCTGATCGCCCCCCGGCCCTTCATGGTGGAGCGAGGTCATTTCGACGGCGTCGCACCCGACGAGACGGTCGCCTACGAATTCGCCAAGGTCTTCCATCTCTATGACGCGCGGCTGGGAATCGGCGATCGCTGCCGGATCGAGTTCTTCGTCGGGCCGCATACCATCAATGGGCGAGGGACGTTCGCCTTTCTCCGCGAGAAGTTGCGATGGGCGGGACCGGGCGAGGAATCCCGATCGGAAAAGCATCCTTGATTCACGCTGGCGGTATTGGGGCGAAATCCTTGGCGGTTCATCCGCCGACGTCGATCAAGGCTGATGTCTGCTGGTGATGGGTCTCGGCATAGCGACCCCGAATGGCGAGCAACTCGGAATGGGTCCCCGACTCGCGGATCCTTCCGGACTCGAGGACCACGATCCGGTCGGCGCGACGGACCGAGGCGACCTTGTGCGAAACGATCATGCAGGTTCGACCCGGGAGGTGTCGATCGAGGGCCTGTTGGATTCGGGACTCGGTCTCGGAATCGAGGGCGCTGGTGCAGTCGTCCAGCAATAGCACGGAAGGTTGGGCGACGATCGCGCGGGCCAAGGCAAGCCGTTGGCGTTGGCCGCCGGATAGCGAATAGCCCCGCTCACCGACGGTAGTGTCCAGGCCGGCGGCCAGAGCATCGACCATATCGGCGAGGTCGGCTATGCGGAGAGCTTCCCACATCTGTGCTTCGTCCGCCCGCGGATTTGCGTAGAGTAAATTCGTGCGAATCGTCCCCTCGAACAGGAGGGCTTGCTGAGGTACTAATGCGACGGCATTCCGGAGGTCGGCCAGCTTGAGCTCCCGGACATCGCGACCGTCAAGACAGACAGCACCCCAAGGCCGGCCATTCGAGTCGATTCCCTCAGGGACGTCATAGAGTCGCGGGACCAGTGCCAGCAATGTCGACTTTCCCGCACCGCTGGAGCCGAGGATTCCGAGGCGCATCCCCGGCTCGATCCGCAGGTTGATGCCTTGCAGCACGCGAGAACCCTCGGGCGAATACGCGAAGGAGACACCGCGATATTCGATGACTCCGCGCGGACGTACGATGGCAGAAGCATCGGGGCGATCGCGCACCGGCTCAGGCTCATCGAAGATCTCGTAGAGCCGCTCGACCGAGACCTGGGTCGCCAGGGCCGTTGTCTGGAACTGCGTCAGCCGTACGATCGGCTGATAGAGTTGTCCCACCAGGGCATAGATCGCCAGCAGCTCTCCGACGGTCATCAGGCCGCGGCCGACCAGGACGATACCGTAAGCGATCACGAAGACCGTGCCGAGTCCACTGATCAAGGCCGCCAATGCCCCCAATTCCGCAGCCGCTCGAGTATTCTCCCAGCTCAGTGCGCGATGGCGATCGATGCGCTCGTCCAATTCGCTGAGCTCATCCTCTTCCTTGGCAAAGCTTCTTACCACCCTCACAGCCGAGACGCGCTCGCTCAATAGGGCATACAAGGCGGCGACCTGGGCGCGAATCTCGTCCGAGAGTCGCCGCAAAGTCCCGAAGAACGTCAACTGGTTGATGCCGTATAGCGGGACGGCGACCAACGCGACCAAGGCCAGGCGCCACTGGAGCCAAGCGAGCAGGACCGCGATGGCCATCGAGAGGATCAAGTCGTTAAGCAACTGCAGGATGCCGCTCCGGATGAACATCAAGATGCTACCGACGTCGCTGGTGACCCTGGCCATGAGCCGGCCGGTTTGTTGCGCGTCGAAATATGCCATCGGAAGTCGCATCAATTTGCGGTGCAAGGACCCGCGCAGCGAGACCACAACCTCCTGGCTGATCCGCCCCATCATGGCGGCGACCCGCCAGGCCATCATGGCGCGTGCCCCATGCAGCACGATCGTGGCGGCCAGGGCTGCGGCGATGGTATGGAAAACCGATAATCGCGACGGCATCCTCGTCGCCGGAGTTGACGCGGCGTCTACCGTCGGCGAGGACTCGGATGAAGCGGGCCATCCGGAGACCTGACAGTAGGCGATCAATCGATCAACGACCCAGCCCTGCAGCAGGGGAATCGGTAGCAACATGATGGCCTGGAGGAAGAGGCCCAGCAGCCCCAAGAGGATCATGGTGCGATAGGGACGCAGGAACTCGGCCTCGAATCGGCGTAGCACCGCGGCAGCCGTCGTGGGGAGGGGATCGGAAGTCGCGATCATTGCAGCATCAGAGAGCTATAATGCATCGATGAGAATTCAAGGAGACCGGATCGACAATCAAGCCTCTGGTGACTCGAGGTCATCGCTGACGGTCGGATTCGGTCGCGAACTCCCGATCGCGGCCGAGCCTGGAAGTCGATCGATTCGGGGAAAGGCTCGAATCCGGGGGAGGGTTAGTCCTATCACAGTATCGGCTGAAGTCTGCGCCCGACGCAAGGGGAACAGGCGGTTCGGGTATTATCCCAACACCGGCCTGCTATTGAGCCCGGTCGCGTGATATCCACGCGGGTTTCTACCAATCCGATCTCGGAGGCGGAAATATATATATTTAATATCAATATATTATATTTAAATTATTTATTAAGTGATTTATCGGCCTCGTCTTTGATGACGAACAATCGGACAAACCCATGATTGATTCGATGCACGAACGCAATCCCGGGCAGACGAGAGGATTTTCTGAATTGCTCTCGCGGAAATCCAGATGCGACTTCAGTCCAAAATATAACTCAGACCCCACCTCTCGGATGAGACCAATAAGGCCGGGGCGTCCTGGAACGCGAAATCCGAGCCCACAGCCTAAAAGCGCACGCAAGTGCCGGATTTTCAAAAAAATCTTTTCTCTTTTCCGGAATTGGACTTAGAAAGGAGATCGCGAGCATTTCCTTGCTGTTGCGTTAAGGAAATTTCCAACTCGCGGCATTCTTAAAGTAGAGATCGAGGTGAGGCCGAAGAGAGAAGCCGAAAGGTCGACGATGATGTTGATCAATGAACCCGCGGCTACAGGGCCCGAGCCAACTGGGCGAGAAATCACCGGCGTCAGGGGAGAGCGAGGTCCCACCCGAGGGACGAATCCCCCTGATCGCCGAGAGCCAGACGGTGCCCGGGTCGGGGCAGGCCCCCGCTCGGAACGGACACTCACGTTGGCAACTGCGGCTAGGGAGTACATCTGGCTATACGATCTTCGCCACGGAGTCGGCATTAAAGAGATTGCAGCGCGTGAGAAATTGAGCGTTGGCCGGGTACGCTTTGGTCTAGCTCGGGCCAGGGGAATGGATAGGCGATCCAACCAGGAAGCCTTATTGACGACTTCGAGGTGGCGTAGCGATGTCCCCCCCGTTCCTCGACTGATCCCCTTGTTTCCGATCGGGTGTCTTACGCCGCAATCGGAATGCCCGCACCGCGAACCGATCGGTGAGGGTTCCGCGCTTTGCTGCATGGTATGTCATCGTTCCGGCATGGACTCACATCCGGGACTACGGCGCGACCCGCAAACGGACCCCGCTCCTGAGTTGAAGGCTGGATCGGCCCCGGATCTTGAGCCGCAACCCAGGGCCGGCAAACCGCTCGAAACCCGCAAGCAACGCCGGCGACGGCGGTTTGCGCAGGAATCTGCGGAAGAACAGGGACGCTCGGAGAAGAGTCGGGCCGAAGAGGTCCGTCCTTAATAGACCACCACAAGCGGCTTGCTTTTGCTTCTCAACCGAGGTGCCGGACGATGTCTATCAATCAACTCTGGGCCGTGATCCCGACCCGTCGTACGCTATTGACCGTGGTGCTTTCGAGTCTTCTGGGGGGGATACTCGCAATCGGTATCTCGACCTGGCTAAGGTCACCAGGCGGGCCCCGACCGACACCGATACCGCCATATGATCCGCATTTTGTTGCCTTGGGACGGGCCTATCTTCCCGAACTCGCGAAGGCCTACGCCGCAGCCTGGGATGAGGGGGCCAAAGGCCTTGAGGCCGGCCAGGATCTGAGCAAAGGAGTGGATGCAGTGGCGAAGGCCTGGGGCACCAATCGGACCCAGGTCTTCGATCAAATCGCGACTCCGGAATTCCGCAAAGTGATCGCGGAGACGAAAAAAGACGCCGAAGTCACCCTCCAAGAACGGGCCGCCATGGCGGCGGCATGGCGAGGATTTGCCATCGGACTGAAAAAGTAATTGATGTCGAGATGATCGTGGCGGCCAAGCTCGCAAGATCCTCGATCCAACTGCCGCGACTCGCCGTCCAACTGCTGCCCTGGATACCTCGAATGCCCCCGCCGAGACCTAAACTCGGTGTTCGTGATGGCCTCTCGCCGTCGCCCTGAATCATGGACACCATCGACTGAGAGATGACAAATGATCGATGAATCTCAATTATTGTCTCTTTGCGGCTGGAGGGGCGTTGATGCGATTCAACAAGCCTTTGCCAACCAGTTCCCCACGCTGCTCCAGGCCGCTCCACAGTTAATGGGTGCACCGACACCTACGGAGCCCGTGCTCTTGTACAAGGCATGGCGAGACGTGCTGGGTCAGGATCCGGCCTATCCCGCGCAACAGATCGGCGACTGCGTCTCGTTCGGTCACGGCCACGGGAACGACCTGTTGCAGTGCATCGAGATTGGACTGGGCGAGCCGGCTGTATTCCAGGAAACCGATACGGAGTTCCTCTATGCGACGTCGCGCGAGGTCGCCGGCATATTGGGGCGTCAAGACGGATCCTATGGCGCCGCCGCAGTCAAGGCCATGACTACGATTGGAATGCTAAGCCGCAAGATGCTCGGGGCGGACGGCTCCTATAGTGGCGATCGTGCCAAGGAT
Organism: uncultured Planctomycetota bacterium; assembly: GCA_963743925.1. Classification (GTDB taxonomy): domain Bacteria; phylum Planctomycetota; class Planctomycetia; order Isosphaerales; family Isosphaeraceae; genus CAVZRC01. Next base: position 170,203 of record CAVURY010000033.1, read on the forward strand.
TGGGGATGGCAAGGTGCCCCGTCCAACCTCAAGAGCGAAGCTGGCCCGTACAAGTTGGGTGCATCGGCTCAGGTGACGACCTGGGACGAATTGGTCGCGGCGTTGCAGAACGGCTATCCCGTCACAATCTGCACGGGCCAAGGATTCACGCTGACTCGCGACAACGACGGCTTCTGTCGCGCGAAGGGGAGTTGGGGGCATTGCATGTTCATAGCGGGCGTCCGTTTCGACCGGCCGGGGGCTTGCATTATCCAGAGTTGGGGACCGGATCAACCTGCGGGACCGACGGCGCTGGGCCAGCCGAGCTTTTCGTTCTGGGCCGAAAGGGATGTGATCGAGGCAATCCTCGGCCAGGGCGATAGCTGGGCCCTCTCGAAATCGCCGGCATTTCAGACGCGCGAACTTCCGCCCGCGTGGAAGTATCACGATGCGGCGTGATCGGCTCGAGTCGAGCGAAAGGTGCCAAACCACCGGCGAACGACGCGTCGCCCGAGGCACTCGCGGCGGCCCGATCGATCGTCACAGCGATGATCCTCACAGTGGATCGATCACCCGTTTCCGGGATCGCGCACCGACTTGAGGCTGGCGGGCTGATGCGGGGCCAGTACGGACCAGAGGGTCGGGAGCCGTATCAATCAAGACGAGTCATCGATGCAGTCGCCGAGCTCAAACGCAGAGCGCCCGAGGCTTGCAAATTGACGGTTGAGTCCGCGAGTCGCTTGATTTCGGCCGACGCTCCTCAAACCGACATATTTGAGATACGTTCATCTTTACGGCTCAAACATAATGCGCGGTCTGTATATTCTTGCTCAGGCCGCTGGCTCCGTCGATTCCAATGCGATCGGTGTCTCGGTCACCAGTCTGATCGGCTCGCTGGGGGCGGCCGGAGCGGCGGTGGCCGTGACCTATTATTTCCTGGGATTCCTGCGAACCGAGGGTGAGAAGCAGACTCGCGTATTCGGGGAATTCCGGGAATACCACACCGAGTCTCAGAGGAAATTCCAGGACCAATTGGAACGCCTGACTGACCGCCACGAGCAATTGCAGCACGCGTTCCAAGAACAAATCTCCCGGCTGATCGACGGCCAGAACTCTCTTCTTCGAGATGCAATTCTGGCCATGAGATCCGTCGAGAAGAATCTGGAGAACTCGACCCAAACAATACACGAAATGGAGAAGATCATCACTGCCCTCCAATTCTCGGTGAACGGAATCGACGCCGTCATTCGTCGCGTTACCGAGGGCGGGACGGCACAGAAGAAAGCTTCCTCGCCTTCTCCCGTAGAGGAGAGGGGATCGTGAGTCGAGTCGAGAGCCCGCTGCCGCTGGCCTCGGCCGAGACCCTCTTATTCCTTGCGGTAGTCGCAAATCTAATCTGTGATGTACAGGAGAGTCATCCTCGTCTGCTCTAGGGAGGATTGCACCTACCCCCTGGCGAAGCTGTCGCGGACCCCTCGGAGCCGAGCGGGTCGACTCTAACGGACATGGTCGCAACGTTGCGTCGTCTATCGTTCGAGACTTGGTGCTCAAACAGCACTCCACGATGACCCCGAAATATGAGGGACCCATATCATGAAATTCGCCGCATTCGTTATTTTGTTAATCAATGGATACAAAACATATTTATCAGTGAGCCTCGCAGTCGCCTCAGGAATAGTGATGATCCTCACCAAGAATTACCAGGGAGGTATCGTGGAGATCTTCCAGGCGATGACCCTCATCTTCGGCGGCGCGAGCATCGTCGGGTTGAGGCATGCGGTTGCCAAGCTCGAGAGATCGAGCACGGTCGCCTGAGGCGAGATGTGAGCGATGACACGTCCCGCTATGCCGGCGCAAGACCCATGGAAAGCTCGACCATCCGTCGATTTCCGCGTTTCGGATCGGCGGATCGGAGAGTCAGGCGGTGGGCTCGATTTCCTGCGAACGGAGGATTCCGCGGAGGGCTCCGTCCCGCGATACATTTCGAGGATGAGCCATGCGCAAAGCCGTGGATGTCACCGCAATTCGGGATGGTCAAGGGACGAAACAAGGCAGAACTCGGCACGCCATGAATATCGGGGGTTCGATCCCTTGGTCGGCCATTCGCTCTCAAACGGAAGCGCCACTCAGCCTGACGGACCAGTTGCGGTATCGTCTCGGTCAGGTCGGTCTCGACAACGGAAGGACCTTCTCGCAGGGATTGATTGATGCCTGGATCGGGGAGGCGCTGGGAGGGAACTTCCGGGCTCTTCAAGAGATCGTCGAACGGGTTGACGGAGAATCGATCCACACGTCGAATGCCTTCGCGCCGCCGACGATCGACGAGCATATGGCCGGTAAAATACTCGAGATCCTCTGTGACCCCAACGACGACCTACCGAGCGACTGAGCGGATCGAGTCTGCCATGGAGCATCGGCCGACGACCCGATCCACCCTGGCGCGATGGGTCCGCGCATTAACGGGAGTGCAGATCCCCCATCGGGCGGTCTGCCGGGGTCACGCCGCACCATTCGATCTCTTTGCTCGACAAGTGCTGGAACGTCCCCCATTGGCGTTGTGGCACGGGCCACGAGGCAGCGGTAAGTCGTTCCTCTCGGCGATCGACACTCACTTGGCGAGCCGTTTTAATGTGCGTCACGGCACGCGAATACTGGGCGGTTCGTTGGCCCAATCTGAGCAGACCTACGGGGCGATCAGGGAGGCGATACAGGACGGATGTGGGCCGAAGAAATGGTCCGACTATCACGCGGGATTCCGCTTCCTCAAGAACGAGATTCAGTATGCGAATGGAAGTCATGTCTCGATCCTGGCCGCATCTTCAACCTCGGTCCGAGGTCCGCATGTGCCGTCGCTGAAGCTCGACGAAGTGGATGAGATCGAGCCTGATATCCGCGAGTCCGCCATGGGGATGGCCATGGAGATTCGGGGATGCAAGCCGAGCGTACTCATGACCTCGACGTGGCACCGTGTCGATGGCCCGATGTCAGAGCTCATCGACAGGGGGCGTGCCGGTGGTTTCCCGGTGGACACGTACTGCGTCTTCGAGGTCCTGGAGCGCTGTCCCGAAGATCGGAGCGGCCCACACCTCGAGAACTGCCCCGGTTGCCCGCTGCTGGAGTGGTGTCATTCCGACCGAGATTCTCATCCTTCCGGGATGCCGAAGGCGAAACGATCCGCCGGTCACTACACGATTGACTCGCTTATCCAGAAGGTCAAGGCCGTCAGCCTACGCGTCTTCGAGTCGGATTATCTCTGCCTCAGGCCGAGAGCGGCCGGCATCTGGTTCACGGGCTTCGACGAACCGAGCCACGTCAACGCGAATGCAGAGTACAACCCTGGGCTGCCGGTGCATCTGGCCATCGATCCGGGCGTGCACACGGGTGCCGTCTGGTTCCAGCACAGGCAGCGACTCGATGGCCGCGGGCATGTCGTCACGATCTTCGCCGATTACTTCGCCGAAGGGATTTCCGCCGAGGCCAATGCGCAGAGTATCCGGGAACGGAGCCGCGAAATGTGCGGGATTGGGACGCAGAAGATGAGGGTGTCGATGGATCCGGCCGGCTCGGCGAGGACGGCCGTTGGCCCGACGGTCCGGGGCGAATACGAGCGGGCGGGGCTACCCGGGCGTTACGGCCTGGAGACCTGGCCTGTAAGCCCCAAGGCGGATGGATTGCAACTCGTCGAAGCGATGCTCTGCTCGGCCGACGGCACCGTGAGCCTCATGATCCATCCTCGTTGCCGCCGACTGCTCACCGCCCTGCAATCCTACGCCCGGGCGCGGCGAGCCGGACAATGGATGGATTACCCGGAGGATCCGCAGCACCCCCATGAGGATCTGATCGACCCGTTGTGTGGTGGCCTCAAGCTGGAATTTCCGGCGGGCCGAGCGCCATCGCCCGATCTGCGCAGAGTCGCGGCCGGCCGGGCCGTATGAAACAATCAATCAATATAATAATTATATTAATTACTCTTTACTGTGGCAACTCCATCCCTGGCTTGTGACAGGGTTCTCCGAGTGGTGGAGAGCCATGAGGCAGGAGATCTTGCGATGCGACTTCGTTACTCCTGGATGGATCTGGTGATGTACCCGCTCATGCTCGTGCTCTTGTCCCCGTTGGTTTGGCACCTGGTTCAAATCCTGACCGCCTTCGCACTGGCGGGAAGCGAGTGAAGATCGACAAGGATAGCCCTGGGATGACGTGTTGCCCGGACGACCTTCAGCAGCCCTCCCGCGACCCACAACGTCCTCATCGCTACAGGAGCGAAGCGACTCATGCCCCTCGACTGGCTCAAGAAATCGACATGGTCCGCGCCGGGACGAGGCACCGGTCACGACGGCAGATCCGTGGTCAACACGGATATACCCCATCCGGGTCTGAAATCCGGTGAGGTCCTTGACGGCAAGCTCATCGTCCAGCGTCGGCACGTGGATTGGCTCGAGCACCAGATTCGATGGCGATGGCTCCTGGACAGCTTCGAGGGCGGGGATCGCTACCGCAATGCGGTCTACGGCCCAGACCGGCGGGGACTGCCGGCCCGGAATTTATTCCGCCACAAGCGCGAGTACCCCGACCCGCAGATGTACCCCACCGTCTACCAGGGCTTTGCCGGATTCCTGGGGAGCGTCAACGCGCAGACTCAAGACGTCGGCTACGGGCCGTATCCCGGCATGATCGGCGCCGATCCGGGAGCGACGGCCCAAGACGATGACTACGAGTACCGGCGAAGCCGGACACCGGTCTCCGAGTTCGTCGCCGAGGCCATCGAGATCCACCTATCAAAGGTATACGACCAGGAGGTCTCGCGCGACGGGCCCGAAGACTTGAAGTCATGGTGGCGCGATGTCGATGGACGTGGCACGCCGATGGACGATTGGATGCGAGAGACGATCGCTCCACTGCTCCTGGTCCTTGGCTGTATCGACGTGTGCCTCGACCATCCGAAGGCGCCTCCGGGTGAGACGGTGACGACGCGGGCCGACGAACTGAGGCTGGGGCTCGATCAATGCGTCGCCAGTTACATTCTCCCCGAGAATATGGTCTGGTGGCGCAATGACACAGCCGGAAGGTACCTCGAATGCTTAGTCCGGGAGTACGTAGATCCGACGGACCGCGTCGACTACGACAAGAGTGGGAACGCCGTTGACCCGGCGGACCCGGGTAACATTGGTGAGGCCTGGCGACGGAACTATGTGCGATACCGACTCTGGCGGCCGACCGAGTCGATCCTCTTCAGCTACAACGGCGACGAGATCCTCGAGCGAGTCGAACACCCGTTCGGCCGCATCCCGATCGTGCGACTGGTCGATCTGCCGAGGCACCGGACGCCTCATATCGGCAAATCACGATATGAATCGATTGCGGAGTATCAGCGCGAGTACTACAACCGAGACAGCGAGTTGATCCTCTCCGACACCTTGCAGGCTCACCCGTTCCTGTCCGGGGCGGAAGACTTCTGCAAGAGCGACAATACACTCTCCGTCGGCCCGGGCTACATCCTACCGATGAAGAAGAACCCGGAAACGGGTTCATACCAGGGTTGGGAGTTCGTCAGCCCGCCGAAAGATCCGGCCGAGTCCTTACGGCGAAACAAGGCCGATATTGTCGAGATGAAGGATCGCCGGGCCTGCCTCATGAAGCCCGCGGGCGCAACCGGAACCGTCAGCCAGTCCGGGATCTCGAAGCAACTCGATGCGGTCAACGGGCATAAGCTCTTGTCCTCGATCGCGAAATCACTGGCGAAGTGCGAGCGCCAACTCGCCGAGTACGCGGCTATGGTGCTCCGGAACGCGCCGATCGTGCGGGACGAGCGAGAGCAGATCCGGATCAACTATCCGGCACGGTTCGAACTGTTCGCCGCGACGGAGTTGATCGACAACCTGACGAAGCTGCAGGTCACGCTCAAGCGAGCGGGCGAGGCGCCGAACACCGAGCGCGAGATCCTCCAAGCGATCGTACGTCAGACTTTGCTGGGCCTCACCGACCGAGAGTACGACCGGCTCGATGCCGAAATCGAGCTCATGGTTCAGTCCAAGTCGAGACTGAAGGAGCCGGTGGACGAAATGCCAGATGCCGCCGTTACGTCGCAAGCTGAAGCGATGGAAGGTCAAGGATCTGCCGAACAGGCTGCGGGAGAGGACCCCACCGGTCAGTCCGGAGGAACGCTGGTCGGAAACCTGATCCCCAGCGTGATGTAACCCAACCAGGCCCCAGTACAGGAGTAACAATCGTGACGCTCGCTCAAATCACTATGGCCGACGTACTGATCCAGTGGGTCATCGTCGGAATCGTTGTGGCGGCTGCCATCGGAATCGCTCTGATCGTGATCAGGCAAGCCGGCATCCAGATCCCGGGATGGGTCGGGCAGGTCGGCTGGATCGTTCTCTTGGCCGTGGTCGCGATCGTGTCCATCAAATTTCTGCTGATGCTGCTCTAGGTCGGTTATTCATGCCCGATCTCACTCCCGTCCAAACCCAATGGCCGACACCGACCTCTATCGTGGTGGTCACAGTGTACGACAGCCTAACATTTCGAGCCTGTGAGGTTGAGGCATCGATCTCGCGAATGCTCTGCCGGTTCTTTTCGTGGCCTATCCCATACTGTTCATTCAGCTCCTGTCCTGGCTCGGAATTCTGGTGGACACTTCAGCTAACCCGCGGAGTAACCGGCTGATGCTCATTCCGCCGACCCTCGTCCTGGCAATCTGGCTGGGGTGGCCCCTGGAAACTCCGAGGCTTGCCGACCTGGAATTCCTTATGGCAGTCGAGGAAACGGTCATAGCCGAACCGGGTACGGCCGCTCCCGAACCCTATCGAGGGTTGATCGAACGCCTGGGCTCGGATTGCTACCATTGTCGCGAGATCGCCTCTCGAAGACTCAAGGAGGCTTCGTATTTCGACCCGCGGTGGCTGTTCTGGGGCAGGCATAGTCGCGACCCTGAAGTACGTCTAAGGTCAAACACGATCATCCGGCGATTGAACCCATGCCCTTCCTGCGGGGGAAGTGGAGCGTCCCGTCACTATCGAGAAGATCCGTGCTGGGATTGCCAGGGGATCGGGAGCGTCTGGTGCTGGTCGGCTTGGGATTGAGGGGATCATGCGCATCGAAGCTGTAACCGTATGCGTGGGCTATGGCGATTTCTTGGCCGTCACCGCCCGGGAGAACCAACATCTCCTCGAAGACTGGGTGATCGTCACCAGTCCGGACGATATCGAGACACGCGACGTCTGTCAACGGCACTCGATCCGATATGTCCTGAGCGAGGATTTTCGACGTGGCGGCCCGTTCAACAAGGCCCGGCTTATCCAGCGTGCGATCGATCAGGTGGGCGGAAAAGACTGGATTCTTCACCTCGACGCTGACATCGTCCTACCTCGGCAGTTACGATCGCTGCTTGACATGGCTCACGTCGACGACCGGGTAATCTACGGGGCTGACCGCTGCAACCTCGTCGGATACCAATCCTGGCTACACCTCAAGCGGGATAAAGGCTGCTGGGATAACCATTCCTTCGGGAACTATCTGAGGTTCGAGGATAGCGCCACGATCGGCTCTCGGTGGTGCTCCAAACTGCACGGCTATGTGCCCATCGGTTTCTTTCAGCTATGGCACGGAGCACACATGATCGACCGAGGAATGCATCAAAGACATTATCCTTATCATCATGGTGACGCCGCTCGAACCGACGTCCAGTTCGCCTTGCAATGGGACCGTAGGTTTCGCCAACTCTTGCCCGAGATCGTGGTGCTCCATTTGGAGAGTGCGCCATCGGCCCTTGGTGCGAACTGGAAGGGTCGGACAACGACTCGGTTCGGTCCGCGGGCGGCGACGCAGCCGATCTTCAGGAGTGTGAGCTGATACGCTCGGCCTCGGCACAGACCAGGGACTGTGACCACTCGAGTCGCCTTGGGTATCACGATCGAGCAACGATTCTCGATGCGTCGTCGTTCCCTTATGAGTCCGAGTCCCTCATAGTTACCTCCAGAGCGGAGCATAGCATGGCCGAAGAGACGACCTCGATGCCGGCGAACCCGGCCCCCTCCCCCCAAACCACAATGCCATTGCCGACGCTATCGCCGGCGACGGCGACATCCCAGCATACTGTGACGATTCCGCTCGAGCAGGTCCAGGCGTTCACGGCCATGCAGGCTCGGCTGGCGCAGCTCGAGAGCGAGCAACGAAGCCGTGAGCAGGCCACGCAACAGGATCAGGCCCGCATCCTGGCTCAAAAAGGGGAGGTTGAGAACGCGCTGCGGATGCTCCGAGAGCAGTCGGAACAGCAGGTGCAGGCTGAACGAACGAGATTCGTTCAGATCGAAGATCGGGCCAAGCGGTATGCCCTTGATGGTGAACTCTCCCGCGCCCTGTCAGCGTGCAATCTGGTCCCCAACGGAACGGAGCAACTCACCCAGCTCTGGCGAAATCAGTTCCTGGTAGAGTCGCAAGGCGACTCATTCGCGGTCCGGACTCCCACGTTCCAGTCCGTCGGAGAATTCGTGCATCAGCAGCTCGCCAAGCCCGAATACGCGCATTTCGTCCGCGCACAGAACCCCGGAGGCGGAACGGGCGGAGTCCAGCCCTCGGCTCAGACGCCACCGGGTCCGGCGGCGAACCCGGCTCTGATGCCGCAACCGAAGAACATGGGTGAGGCCGTCATTCTTCACATGCAGAGCATGCAGAAGGCTCAGGGAGACCCCAGGGCCAACATCAGCCTCCCGATGGGCCTGAAGGCGTCTCGCTAGAAAATCACCAAACGACAATGAATCCTACACGTTAACATGTTTACTCAAATACCAGCCCTTCGAGGGCGAGCCGGCCGTGGCCCGCAGCGCCACGAGAACCGCGAGCGCTGCATCCGAGGAGACGCGAGTAGCTGTTGGCCAGGGGCTTCTTGACGCCTGTAGCCGACGGCCTACCGCCTACCGCGAACCATGGCCGATTTCCTGCAAGGATTCATGGGAACACAACTGGCGGGCGTCGAGGCCCGCAATGACGTAACGGTCGCCATTCGCAACTGGTTTGCCAATCGCAACCCCCTGGTCACTCGCTTGCCGTATGTTCCGGTCGAGCGGGTCGACTTTCTGATGTACACCCACAAGTATCGGGCGCGATCCACCTCGCTCACCGCTGCCGTGACCAGCAGCTCCCAGACGAGCTTGACGCTGTCGGACGCCACATTCTTGATGAACCATGACGTACTCGAGCTGGTTGACTCCGTCTCGGGCAATGTCGAGAGGGTGCAGGTCAGTGGTGACCCTACGAGCTCAACGACGGTCAACGTCTGTCGTGGACTCTGGTCGGAGATTGCCGGGACCCAGGGGACAACGCCGTTATCTTCTGTCGCGAACGCCTCGACTGTCAACCTGATCGGCAACAGCCGATCCGGAGCCGAGGTTCAGCAGACGGGTCTCACCACGATCGGCGTTGCTCGCACCCAGTATTGTCAGACCTTCCAATTCCCGGTGCAAATCGGCGGCTCAGCCCAGACCGCCCGGGCGCAGGTTCTTCCTGGAGGAATCCAGACGCCGTTCGACTTTAATATGACCGTCCAGCTCCAGAACATGGTGGACGATATTGAAAACACCCTCTACTATGGCATCGCGCAGGCGCCCAACGATAGCAGCGGGGTTACGGCCAAGATGAACGGCCTGCGTTCGATTATCCAGTCCAACAACATCTCGGCGCTCACCAATTCGACGCCGGTCAACTCCGCGGCCTACGGGTCCACAGACCTGATCCGCGACACCTTGCAGGTGGCGAGGCAGGGCGGCGGCGAGCCCGACCTGCTCGTCGTCTCGACCAACTTCATGAGCGGGTTCGCGACCTGGGGTCAGGCCATCCAGCGTGTCCCCGCCGGTGAGACCGTCTTCGGCACGCCGATCAATGTTCTGGAGGCCCCGTTCCTGCACGGCATTACCATCGTCGAGGCCCCGCTACTGCGGCCTTACACGGCGATCGCGCTGACCAGTTCGGAGGTCTACATCCGCAATAAGCGGAACCCGTTCTGGCAGCTCCGCGGAAGCCGTGGCGACATGGTCGAGGGAGATTGGATCGCCGAGATGGCGATCGAGGTTGTCAACGAGTCTCATCACGCATGGGTTGAGGGTATTACGGCATTCTCAGCCAATTGACTTTGAGTGGGAAGCGTAGAGGGAAAGGGCAAAGGAGAGCAGGCTCGGTTAATCCGAGATGCTCTCGTCTGCTTTCTCCACCTCTCGCTCTTCACTCCCCACAAGAGAGCGAAGTGTATGTGGAGATTCCGTGGAAGCCCGCACTACATCGATCAGCAAGGAAACCGCCTTGGGGTCTCCAAGATCCTAACCGACCGGGCGAGGCACAACTCGGAGATGTACCGGGTCTCGGTTCTGGTTGGCCAGCTCTGCGAGCGCTACCACCGAACTCCAAAGGACGGCGGCCGCGCGGTCGTGTTCCCCGCCGAACTGGCGCAGATCCGGGGCACGCTCAGCCAGTGCGAGCAAGAACTGGAGAAGCTCCACGTACTGGCGGCCGCCGCACAAGCGATTGTCGATGAGGCTCATCAGGCTTTCGGGCTCGACCCTCCGGTCCGTCATTTCACGGTCGGTTGCGACTTCGACGGCCTTTCCAGGACGACCAAGCACGATCTCGTTGAGGTCCACCTCAGCCCTATCTCCCTAGGTATAGGGGAGGGGGCTCTCGCGCCGACTTCCGAACCTACCCCTCACGCGAAACCGAGACACGCGAAGGCACGATAATGGCCTATATCAGTCCCTCCATCACCCCCAGTGGCATGACTTTCGCCCAATTCCAGACGGGCGGCGCGTCTAGGCAACTGGAGACTCTCATCGCGGCGAACTTGAACGGCACCGCGGCGCCTTCATCCGCCCCGACCGTCTCCGTCTCGGGCAGCGGAGGTCTGCTCGTTGCGGGCACATACTACCTCAAGATCACCGAGACCAACGGCATCGGCGAGACGACGGCCAGCCCCGAGTCGCCCCAGTTCACGGTAACCGCAGGCCAAGTACCGACAGTTACATTTCCGGGGCTTCAGGCCGGCAACACGGCCCGCAATGTGTACCTGACGCCCGCGGGCGGCGCTAGCGGCAAGGAGGTACTCTACGCGACCGGCATCACTGCCAGCACTTATAATCTCTCATATGCGGCCCCTTCGAATTCCTACTCCGTCGCACCGCCGACGATGAATACTACCATGCTGACGAGCACGAAGCTCCAACTCCTCCGTTATCTCAAGACGGGCCAGCTCCAGAAGGTATGGGACTTCCTTCACCGGATCTTGACCGTATACAACCAGGGCGATCCGGCTACTTATCCAAATATAATGATAAAACTTCATGACGCCCACTCTGTCTTCGCCGTGTTGAACCAGCTCTGCTACGAGGCCGGCACCCTGATCGACGCCAATCCCGGCCACATCGCGAGCGTTTCGACTGGAATCGGCGGTATGACGTCTCAAAGGACCTGGCCTTGAGCTCAGTCGAGGACATTGAGACAGAGGAGACGGAGACAACATGAGCGAGACGCGAATCCTCCGCATAGGACAAGAAGCCGTGTCGGACCTCTTAATCGTCGTGAAATGCGGCAAAACGTACAAGACTCGCTTCCGGCTCGCGATGTGCCTGATGCGTATCGCCGGGCGGATTGGCGGATTCAAGTCGGTCAAGGTGACCAGAGCTAAGTGAGGAAACCCATGTCAAGGACTCCAGTCCCCGTAGGCACCGAGCGCGGCCAGGTCATTCCGCCCAACCAGCCCGGCGCGACCGGCAACGGCGCCACGAATAGTTACTTACCCCTATCCCGCGAGATCGGCGGGTTAATTCCGTCGAATTTTGGGGCTGGAGGCGACCGCCGGAGCGGATCTGTGTCGCTCGATGGTATGCCTTCACCGGTGCACCCTCCCGATCACCGTTTCGACGTTGGCATGGCCAAGATGCCCCAACCGCCGTCGGCGGTCGAACCTGGGAAGGGGGCGATACCGGTGAGCCCGTGGGATGCTTCGGGACGTCCGAATCGGGCGATCACCGAGCCGGACACCGCCCCGCCGACGCTCAACTGAACGGGCCGCGGCACTACGCAACGATCAGTCCCTCGGCGACTCAACTGATGAATGGTCGTTGCAGGAGAGGTCTGGAAGCGCCGTACAACTCGTCAGCCTCGGAAGCATACCGCGAGCCGAGAAGTTCAATCAGCAACCCGGTGCTCCGATCGATTAACGCATCCATCGCAGACTCTCAGGAAATCCCGCCCAGCCAGGCGACCGAGGGCGTTTCCACATGACCCTGAGTATATCCTTGCCCGAACAGACGACTCCGGTTTATTGCACGGACGAGGACATCCTCGTACGCGCCGGTGGCGATTTCGTCGTGCTCTGTCCGCCCTGGCAGCAGATGGGCGCCGGACTCGACGGGGTCTTCGCCGCAGGTTCCCCGTGGGTGCTGACCTCCGCCACGGTCAACTTTGCCGCCAACGGAGTGAGTCCTAATCAGGTCGTGTGGCTGACGGCGCCCAAGTCTCAATACCCGGGCGGCGGGCAGATCCTGGCGATCGACAGCGTGCAGGGCAATTCGATCACGCTTCGCCGGCCGCACAAGGATCTCTACGTCGGCCAGCCTCCTGGACCGCCCGTCGGTTTGACCGCGGTCGCCTTCACGATCAACACCCTCGACCCGCAAATCGAGGAGGCGAGCTTCGATATCAAGCGGCGGTTCGGGATCGACGAGAACATTACCAATCGGACGAGTACCTGGGTCTATGACCTCCGGGACCTCCGGATGACGACGGTTCTCATGGTCCTATACGACCGCTATACGCAGGAGTCTCGGGGTCAGAAAGGAGATTTCGAGACGAAGATAGGCAGGTTGCGACAACAGCTCGATGACGTGCTGGCCCGCGTCCAAGTCCGCTGGGGTCCCGTCGGCAACTCTGCCGAGCCCTCCACCCTCTTCGGCTGCAAGGTCTCCAGATAGAAGCGAGGATCGCTTTCCCGGGGCTTGCCCCGTGCGGTGATTCTCTCATTGGTTGCTCGGAAGGTCGGGTTCCGTTCGGCTCCGCATCCTCGAGGCGTTTACGCATATCTCGCCTCGCTCGACGGAGTGATTACTCTCATTGACGGGATCATCCTTCACACTCAGGCCAATGCCCCCCCGGCGGTAGGCGCTGGAGTCTGTGTCATGTACGAGGTGTGAGATCCGGGCTGGTTGCCTGGACCACCGTTCCTATTTGCCGACATTCACATCCTCGATCCAATGAGTGATATCTTATGGCCGATTCCAACACTTTGGCCTGTTCTGGCTATCAAATCTATTCCAACACGGGATCGGGCGATGCGATCGACTATTCAAACGCTGTCGCGAATGTAGGGCTCAGCCCTACCTCCTGGACCAGCACGACGATCTCGGCCCCGGGGACCTGGAGTTTCGGCGTCCGGGCGATCAATACTAATGGCGCCGAACAGAACATCGACTGTGCTGTTACGATCGTGCTAGACGCTTTCGGGAACGATATCACGAGCCGACCGGGTCCACCCACGGGCCTCCGAGCCTTCGCGACTTCAGGCGGCGACATAAGGGTCGAATGGTGGTATCCGCCGAAGGGAGCGATCGAGGCCCCGACCGGATTCAACTGCTACAAGTGGATCGGAGAGTACCCCAGCTACGAATCGCCGGTCGCCACGGTCCCATATACTGCCGGGCTTTTCAATTCCTTCGTCGCAAACCTGACCGGGCTCAGCGATGGGACCGCGTACTGGATCGGCGTGCGCGCTTACAACGGATCGGGCGAAGAAAGTAACACCTATGCGATCTCGGTCGTGGCCGATGCCACCGGGCCGGGAGCCGTTGATTCCCTGATTGGCACAGCGATCGTCTAAACCGAATCCGGTTCAATCGTTAATACGACTGAGAGCCTTTTCATGCCGCAACCTGTTTATGTCGCCGGGACCCCTGGCAATTTGATAGCCCTGGCTCAGCTCGCCGCGGGCAAGCAAATTGCCGCCTTCCTCGATGCCTCGACAATCTTCGAGGCGCAAGTCACCGTTGAACTCATCACGGGTTCGTCACCCCCGGTCGCTTCCACCGCCTTCAACTTCTACAAGGCTTACGCGGACGGCAGTTCGTCCCCCATCACTTTCACCGCATCCGCGCAGGTCGCCGCGACGAGCCTGTCGGTCTCCGGAAGGGCCGGTCTGTCGGTCGGCCAGACGGTCCTGCTCCAACAGGCGACCGTCGGCAAGCTGGGCGAGACGGCGAGGATCACCGCGATCTCGGGGACGTCCAGTCCCTACACGTTGACGGTCTCGACCGGGCTCACCTACTCGTATGCCCCGTCCGACAACATCTACCTGATGGCCAACACTGCCGTGTTCAGCGCCTCTCCCGCCAGTTCAACCGGCACTTGGACCGCAAACATGGACTATGCGGCCTATCTGCCGATCTCGACCGGGCAGTGGGTCATCCAGGCGATCAACGGCGACTCCACCCAGATCGTCACGGTCAACGCGACCTATGACCAGTTCCAGAAGATTCAGTAGAAATCCGATTCAGCGGCGTAAGACTACCCGGTCAGCTCGACTGTCATTGGTGTAACGCATATGCTCTCCAATAGGCGGGTTACCAAGCCCCCGTTCGGCACGCCGCTCGATCTCTCCTACCCGCTGACGGGTGGGCTCAGGGGGTTCTACGCCCTGAACGAGAACGAGGGGGCGACCTGCTCCGACGCGACCGGCAATCTGAACCTCTCCACCACTGGATTCGGCGCGTCGAATCCCTGGGGCTCCGGGGCGTCTATCGGACTCTCTTGCCCGTCGTCCGGCATGGGCGCCATGGCGACGGTGCCGGCGGCTCTCCAGTGGTCCGGACCCATCACCCTCGCGGTCGGGTTCCGGCGCCTGGGGACGCCCACGAGCTTCGGCAACCTGTGCGGGCTCTTCCCCACGAACTCGAACGCGAACCCTTACCGGGTCGCCGCCATCCTTTGGAGCCCCACGGCCGGCCAGGTCGAGTCCTACTGGTGCTACAACACGTCCTATGAGGGACCCGCGACCAGCACCCGAATCGTCGCGACTGACGTCAACTCGGTCGTCTCAATGACATTCGTGCCGGGTAACCCCGGCGCCCAGTTGCTCTACATCAACGGCCTGCTCGATTCGACGTTTGCCCAGCCACAGTACCCGTTCTGGACTTCGACCGCACAGTTCGCGATCGGCGCCTATCCCGGCTACGCGGCAAACTCCGACAGCCTGATCTACTGGGCCGGTTGGTGGAGCCGCGCCCTGACCGCGGGCGAGCATGCGGCCCTCGCGGGCAACCCCTGGCAAATCTTCAAGCCCCGTGGCGTATCGACCTACTTCGCGATCCCCAACGGGCCCGTGAGCTACCTCATCTCTGGCCCGACCTCGGGCACGGTCCTGGTGGCATCTGGCAGCTTCACTGTGACGCCCAACCAGGCCGTCCCTAGCGACACCGTCTCCCTATCCGATAATGGCGCAGGCGGCACCTTCTCACCGGCGTCGCTCTCATGGGCGGCCTCGTCAACCCCGCAGAACTTCACCTACACCCCGGCCGTGATCGGCTCCGTGACGATCACGGCGACTGACCTGCACGGCTACGCGCTCAACGGGTTCCCCCGCACCTTCGCTTCGCTGCCGGTCACCCTGTCGGTTTCCGGGCCCCACTCCGGCATCGTTGGGGCGACATCCGGCAGCTTCACCGTGACCCCGTCGGCTGCGATCACCGACATCGTCACGATGTCGGATGGAGCCGGCGGCACCTTCTCGCCGGCGTCGCTCTCATGGGCGGCCTCGTCAACCCCGCAGAACTTCACCTACACCCCGGCCGTGATCGGCTCCGTGACGATCACGGCGACTGACCTGCACGGCTACGCGCTCAACGGGTTCCCCTGCACCTTCGCTTCGCTGCCGCACCCCCTGTCGGTGTCCGGACCCTCATACGGCACCGTCGGGGTGACGACCGCCAGCTTCACCGTGACCCCGTCGGCTGCGATCACCGACACCGTCACGATGTCGGATGGAGCCGGCGGCACCTTCTCGCCGGCGTCGCTCTCATGGGCGGCCTCGTCGGCCTCGCAGAACTTCACCTACACCCCGGGGACAATCGGGGCGAATGCCGTGACTCTGACGAGCGCCTTGGGTGCCGTGATCTCCGGGTCGCCGGCCCCAGTATCGGTCGCCCCGGCCGGCTCGATGCACATCGCCAGCGGCAACTTCGCCCTGATGGGGGCCACTTCGTTCGCCATCGCGCCCGCATCCGCATGGTCGGCCTCGTTCTTCATCCGGATCAACGCCGCCCCGACTTCGCAGGTTTACAACGGGTTTTCGATGCTGGCAGGTACGACCAATATCTACATCGAACCGGGGTCGATTTATCTCACCCTCGCGCAGTCGGTCAGCTATCTCTTTTACAACCAGCCCTACGCGCTGGGCCAGATTTTCCACATTGCGTTCGCGATGAACGCGACCGGCACGAGCAGCATATACGTCAACGGGGTCTCGGTCGTGAGCGGGGTGGTCGGCGTCTCCAGCATCTCGACCCCGCAGACCCTCGGGTTCGCTCCCTACGCAGGGGCCGACCTCAGCGTCGCCGGCCTCTCGCTCTGGGCCGGCTACACCCTGACGGCGGGCGACGCGGCCAGCCTATCGGCCGGGCAGGACCCGCGGGGCCTCACCACGCCGCCGATCGCCTACCTGCCTCTCGCCGGCACCCCGAACGCGGCCGCGACGGTCGGCGACCCCGGCCTGAATAACCTGGGCACGGGCGGCACGGGATATTCGATCACGTCGGTCAACGCCCACTACTCTTCCGACGTGCTCGCCGTCAACCAGATCGTCCGGATCGCCGAGGCGTTCGTTTCCCGGACGGGGGC
This sequence comes from uncultured Planctomycetota bacterium, assembly GCA_963743925.1. GTDB lineage: Bacteria > Planctomycetota > Planctomycetia > Isosphaerales > Isosphaeraceae > CAVZRC01. The sequence continues at coordinate 187,057 of CAVURY010000033.1, forward strand.
GCTCGTCTTCTTCCGGATCGCCAGCACGTTCAGCCGGTTCTACCTGTCCGGGGACTATGCGGTCTACGACCGCGCGGTGATGTCGATAACCGTCACGGCCGGCGGGTCGGGCTACACCAAGCCCACGGCTACGATCTCCGGCGGCAACCCGGCGACGGCGGCGGTCCTGGGCCCGCCCGTCGTGGTCGGGGGGACCATCGTGGGAATCCCGGTCTGGAACGGCGGGGATGGCTATGCCGCGTCCGGCGTCGTCGTGACGATCTCCGATCCGACCGGCGCCGGGGCATCCTGCTCGGCCGTGATCGGCGGCCAACCGCTGCCCGTGACGGCGTTGGCGGCCCAGCCGACCATCGAGGTGAACGGCTCCGCGGCAACCCTGAATCCTCAGTCATTCTGGTCGAACGGGACCAACGCCTTCTCCTGGGTCGCTTTCCAGCTCCAGACGCCGGTGACTCCGGGCCAATCCGTCAGGTATTCGGTCCCGTCCGGTTGGGCATCGTGCTCGATCGGCGCGGCGGGCGCGTCCACCAACGCCATCGCCAACAATTACGCTGGCGCACTCGAGCCGATGTTCATCCCGCCGTCGTCGTATTCGCTCAAGATGGGGCTGAACCACGTCGCGGACCCGATGGTCAGCTATGCGTCCTGCTCGATTGGACAAGATATCGGCAAACGTTTTTCCATCGGCTCAGCCCCGATGACGTCGTGGTGGAGCAGCACGATCGGCATCGGCTCTTGGGTCATCGGCGGTAACTACGACGAGCTCCCGATCCCGGCCGGACCGACGGTGGTCTTCGTGGGCGGCGGGGGCACGGGCGCCATCGCCGCCTGCGCGATCTCGGGCGGGGTCATCCAGTCGGTGTCGGTCGCCAACGCGGGCACCGGCTACACGTCCACGCCGACGGTCGCCTTCACGGGCGGCGGCGGGGGCGGCGGGGCGGCGGCCATCTGCACGATCACGGGCGGCGGGATCGCGTCCGTGACCGTGACGGCGGGCGGGGCGGGCTACTGCGACGGGATCTACACCGTCCAGTGGGACGACACGGCGCCGCAGGGCTCGGGGCCGTACACCCCGACCACCAACATCGCGATCTCCGAGGCCTCGCTCGGCGGCCTCTTCCTCTACGTCACTCCGATCGCCTCGCTGTCGAGCGCCGGCACGCTGGTCTCCGGTGTCCTCAAGGGGATCACCAAGGCGTACTACGTCCAGTATCGCCCGACCTCGGCTTACACCTACGACGCCGCGATCGCGATGACCTTCACCGGCGGCAGCGGCACCGGGCCCTACACCAACACGGCGTCGGACTGGATCGCGACCCCGCCCGGCAACGTGCCGAACCGCGCCAACCCCGTCGAGCCGGACCAGGCGATCAAGGCGCTATGCCAGTTCACCAGTACCCCGACCCCGACGGTGCCGGCCACGATCCGCTACATGGATTGCACGCTGCCGGGCGGGGCGGTCTCAAACGCCCGGCACCCCGCCGACGTCACGCAGTTGACCGACCTGTCCTATAACCAGTATACGCAATACCTGACGGCTAGCGTCGCCGCGATCCGGCCCTACAACCACTCGGTCAGTCCGAACGTCTACGTCGAGGGTCCGAGCCCCGGAGCCGTCTACACGGCCAACGGCTCGCCGACGTCGTACGCCATCCCGGCCCCCTCCGACGGCTGGATTAACACGTCGGGGAACCCCAGCATCATCCTGTGCGAGTTCGTGACGTCGTCGCCCCACGGGCTGGGGACGTACCAGGAATTCTCGTCCAGCATCCCGGTCCCGTCGTATGTCTCGGTGACCAACGGCCAGATCGGGACCGTCCAGAACCCGCCGGTCCCGTGCGACATCCCGGACTATACCAACATCTTGTATTCGACGGGCGCAAATACGCTCATTGCTCAATACGGTTCATTCTCCCAGACATCGTCGGCAACCGAGCCGTCTGGTATCAATAACGCGGCGTTCACGCAGGGCGTCACTGGCGGGATCAACAACAACGGCGTGGGCGGCGTCTCGATCGGATCGGCTGGCTCGGGCTACACATCCGGTGCGGCGGTCGCGATCGCGCCGCCGTCCGGCGCGTGGCAGACGGCGCTGGCGACCGCGACGACCTCGGGCGGCTCGGTCTCCGCGATCAACGCGGTTTCGGGCCACGCAGGGAACAATTACGCGATCGCTCCGCTGGTGACCATCCAGCCGCCCACCCCATACGTCGCGGCCGCCACGGCGGCCTGCACGGTCTCGGGCGGGGCCGTCCAGATGCCGGTCCTGACCTATCCGGGGTATGGATACACCGGAAATGTGGCGGTGTCGTTCTGGGGCGGGGGCGGCTCCGGGGCATCGGCCACCGCCACGGTCTCGGGCGGCAAGGTGACGGGCTTCACGGGCCTCTCGGGCGGCTCGGGATATACTAGCCCGCCGCTGGTCGTGATCGCCCCGCCGCCCTCGGTCGCGAGCGCCACCGCGACGGTCTCGGGCGGCGCCGTGACCGGCTACACTCTCACCAACGCGGGCTCGAACTACCTGACCGTGACCATCACGGGGGACGGGACCGGGGCCACCGCCATCGCCTACACGAACAGCGGTTGGCACTCCGAGGCTTCGGCGGGGTTCGGCGTGGCGATCTCCGGGTTGGCCGTGACCAACGGCGGCTCGGGCTACACCCACGCCACCGCCACGATCACCGGGGGCGGCGGCTCTGGCGCCACCGTGACCGCCGTCCAGATCACTGGCGGGACGGTGACCGGGCTCACGCTCGGGTCGGGTGGATCGTCCTACATCCCGAATTACATGGGCTACCCGTCCGTGACCGTCATGCAGCCCGCCCAAGAGGCACTCGTATCGGCAGCGCTCTCGGGCGGAGTCGTGACCGGCTTCAACGTCATCTACGGGGGGTCGGGCTACACGGCGGGCCCCGAGGTCGTGGTGCTCGGCACCGGCACCGGGGCGTCAGGGACGGCGGTCCTGACGGGGGGCGTGGTATCCTCGGTCACCCTCAACGCGGGGGGCTCGGGATACACCGGGACGAATTCCATCGCGGTCTCGGTGGCCCCGCCGGCACGCCAGGCCATCGCCACGGTCGCCGTGTCCAACGGCGCCCTCCAGCAGGCCTACGTGGTCGACCCCGGCTGCGGCTACACCAACACGCCGCCCGCTGCCGCGGTCGTCGGGTCGGGTAGCGGGGCCGCCGCGACGACCACGATGATCTACCCCTTCAACGTCTATGTCGGCGTCAAGGACGGCGGCTGCATCCCGTACGAGGTCGCGGCGGGCTTCACCGCGTCGCTGCCCGGCTGCGGGTGCTGGATCAACATCCCGCCGGCGGCCACCGACGCCCTCATAACCTCGATCATCCAGAGCGTCGCGTCGTACCTGCCCGCCGGGCAGCAGATCTGGGTCGAATACTCGAACGAGCACTGGAACGACGGATTTCCTTATGGCGCCATGTTCAGCTCGCTCGGGAATATGACCGGGGTCGGCAAGGATGCGTTTTATACGGGCCGGGCGGCGGCGGTGCACGCCGTCGCGGAATCCGTGCTCTCCGGGCTCGGGCGCGGCGTGGATCTCGTCCGGGTCTTCGGCTCCTGGCTCGTCAGTGGGGTCGGCGGAGTGACCGACGCCATCGTCGCCTACGCCAATGCCAACAACATCAGGATCGACGCGCTGGCCATCGGCCCCTACTGGGATATCCCGAACGACTACCCGCTCCAGGTCGCGTTCGCCAACGTGATCGCGACGAATCCCAACTCCATCACGTACGGCACGACGCAGGGGAACACCTGGCCCTGGACGCGGGCCATGGCCCATGACCTGCTGAGGCACGCGATCATCTCCGACACCCGTTATCTCGGGGCGGGGACGGGCGGCGCCCCGACCGGGTTCTTGACCAGCCAGATCGAAAGTCTGTCGGCCTATACTCCGGTCGCGGGCCAGACGACGCGGCCCGTCCTCGTGGGTTACGAGGCCTCGATCGAGCGCTATGCCCCCTATGGACTGGGGAACGGCGGCATCGACCTGACGGACCCGATCGAGCGCGACCTGTTCTACGACCCCGGCATGTACGACACCATGAACGCCTTCTTCTTGATGAATCAGGCGGGCGGCGTGTCCATCCTGAATTTCTTCCAACTCCAGGACGAGTTCGACGGCGGGGACGTGTGGGCGCTGATAATGGCCGAGGGCCAGTCGCCCGGCCGGGGCGACGGATCTGACGGGCGGGCGAACAACCTATTCTGGATGGAGGCGAACACAATCCCCGGGGCCGGCAGCACGGCGGCGGCGTACACCACCTATTTCGACCGATTCAATGTCTCGCCCTCGCTGCAAGCCTGGCGGGACTGGGGCGCAAGTGCGAGTAATCCCGCCCCTCCCCCCACGCCGACAAAACGTGCGACGGCCAAGAGATGGTTCCCCGGGCTAGGGCGACCTGTATCGAGAAGGAGATGACATGCGGGAGCGAGACATCCGGAATGCGATCCAGACCGCCCTCCTGGCCACGGGTGCGTTCGCGAACGTGTGGATCACGGGCCTGCCTGAGGAGTACGGGCATGGGGCCAGCGACCTCACAGCCGCCGCCATCGAGCCCGTCGGATCATCGATGAAAACCGGTTGGGATGCTCAGATCGCCGGTGGACTCGACTTCGCCGGGAGCTGCACCGTGACGCTGCTGGCCCGCAACATCGACGCGCAGCTCCGGGACGAGCTGGCCGAGCAGCTCCTGGATTACCTGAACAATGCCGTGAACGGGCAGGCGCTGGCGGGACTCACCCTGCCCGCTAAGACCCTCGTGACAGGCTGGCGCTGGCAATCACCGATGCCTCCCGAGCGGCGAATCGCGGCGACGGTTTCTTATGAATATATAGTCGTCTGGAATATTTTCGACGTCTCGAATTAAGGGGATCACACCATGTCTGCCTCGAACCTTCAGCTGAATTGGACCTCGGTCTCATTCGGGCCTACTAACCTGACACACGTCACCTCAGTCATGTTCGACCAAGGGGGCGAGTTGATCGAGTTTTCCGGCGACAACAACCGGTATCCGGTCGTTATCGCCAACAACATCAACCACCCCAAGTGCTCGATCACAACGTCTGATGTGGCGACCCTGATGGGGATCGCACCCGGCACATCCGGCTCGATCACTGCGACCCAGGCTGACGCGCTTGAGGCTACCGGCGGCTCCATCAACTGGACGCTGGCCAACGCGGTCCATGAAACCACTCAAGACACGGGTCATTGGGGCCAGTTTGCTTCAGCGACGGCGAGGTTCCGTGCTTACTCCTCGGACGGAACAACAAACCCCCTCAGCTTCACTCGCTCGTAGGCAGGAAATTTCCCGGCGGTAGAAGAGCTTCGTGAATGCACGACGGAACCCGAGATCGGGGATCGCGCGTGAAATATCCGACCAATCCTGACGCTTTGTTCGTCCTCGAGAATCTGAAACGGGGTCGGACGCTCATAGAACGCATCAACTCGATCCTCGATATCGCCGAACCTTTGCTCGGCGTCGACCGGTCGAAGGGGGAACGGGCCTACATCCGCCGTCAAGGAAACGGCTGGTTGTTCATCACAAAAGACCCGGAGGACACGATCTATTACGCGATTCGGAGCCCGCTTCAGGGACAGCCAAGATATGTATGGGTCGACGACTCGGATGGTAGTATCCGACTGGGATACCTCCTGACCGAGATCGTCCGATCATGACACGCGAGCCGAAGGATAACCGATCGTGTCTTCCGAACCAAGGAAAACTCCGACCCTCCCTACTTAAGTGCAAGGGCGAAAGGGTCCATCACGGTGGCGTCGATATGAGGAGGGCATTGTGCTCGACGAGAAGACGCGGCGAAAAGAGAGTTTTGATCAGAGGAATTCGGTCCCCGTCGTCTTAGCCGACGGGCAAACATGGCACCTACCCAAGCCGTGGCTCGAGGTGCATCCCGTATTTCGGGACGGAAAAGCGCAATCCTCTTACCCGGTCCTGACTTATGGCCCGGAACTTGATTCTCTCGTGCAAACGTTGGGCGACTGCGATGACAATTCCACGCTCCTGATCGCTGCAGCCACTCTCGGTGCCAACCTGCTATCGGAGAACTATCAACTCTCCGACCTAGAACTCGATCAACTCTTCGTCTTTCGCGTCGGCGACTCCATATCGTGGGATTGGGCGATGACGGTCATCAAGGTAGCGACGGGGCAATCCGGCCCAAAAGTCTCGAGCGGTGGCGCAAGCTGACTCTTCTCGCAAACAACTCGCCACCGCTGATACTGCTCGAAGATGCCGTCGACCTGGTCGACTTCTACGAAGCCACAGGACGGACAATTCCTCGCGCGAAGTGGGCTCTCGAGTCGATCGCCGCAGCCCAGCGGAGCAAACTCGAAACAATCTTCTGAGAGGCTATCTTGTATACGGACACAGGTACATCAAGTGCAGCCCAATATCGACGAAATGGAGTATGGCGTGGTGCCATTTCGATCAATAAGCCACTCTTCGGGCTCGCCACCTAGTGGTCATTCGCACCTATACCGGATAGCCTCTGACTGCGTTTGTCCGCGGGAAAGGATGCGGCCGAATCAAGGCGATGTTCAATCGCTTACCCGCAAGGATGCCGAAACCAACGTCGCAATTCCCACAGTCATGCCAAGAACAAGGATGCAATGGACAATGGACCGGGAACCGGACCGAAGCGATAAGCTTAACAAACAGAAGGACGATCTGAGCAGCTTGCAAGAAATGCAAGTAGTCGCGAACATCGCCTCAGTAAGCCCGCAATTCAAATTAAAATTTATTAAATTATTATCATATGATTTTAAAAATCTCCGAGAAATCGCACAACGGCTCATAGGTTCGAAAGACCATCCAAATCAGAACTTGCTCCCGCGCCCGTGCATTTCAGATTTGATAAGAGCCTCTCTCCCGTCGGTAGATCGCGATCGAGCTCGCGAGAACCCTTCTAGTCAAGCAGGCCCAGACATAGGGTCCACCGAGCCAACTCGCGATATTCTACCTGAACAGAACCAGAAGATCGCCGTATTCAGGCTTGCGAGGGAAAATCGCGAGCCCGATGCTGTCCCACTCGAGGCCCAGCAGTCGAGCGTACCTCAAGTCGTCCGTCAACTTCTCGCTCCGGATTCGGGCCTCTTCGAGGGGTTGGAAAAAGGGGCTACTCCCGAGGGCAAACTCTTGCAAGAGATTGAAAAACTTGCAAGCATTCGACCGGTTCCGCCCGGGGTCGCCACCCTCCCGACCCAAAGGATTGAGGTGACGTTTGACGGCTCGAGGACCTCGAACTCCGAGAGAGCAAAAAAAACATCATATGATTTCATAACGGCAACAAATGGCACTTCAGGTCCGACGGGAACCGCGAAATCGATTCGAGCGATCGAGCCGCCGCCACTTCCATTGCCTGAGCGATCATTGATTGACAGATTATCCCGACAAATGCTGGAAGAAGCCGTTCCAGAGATCCGAAAGTTGCGAGAGCTTAGTACCGCTGGCGGACTAGACGCCACGCACAAAGAGCCGCACTATCCACCAAATGGAAGTTTGGCATTATCGTATAATAATACTCTTCTAAATAACCAAACTACGCATCTCGCGGACGAGATGCCAACGCTAAGCGAATGGTCGGAGTTCAGCGCGAAACTCTTGAAGCTTCGCATGCATGCCAGCGCGGAGGTGACGAATCCGCCATCGTTAACCGATGCCGGCACTTTCCGGAGGCTCGACTACCAAATCCGAGGAATCATCGAGCGACAGCGCCGACTCTTGGAAGGATCTGAAAAGGCGGTCCCGACGCGACTCCTCGCCGCACCGCTCCCGATGCCACGCGGTAGAATGTGAAATAACGAATATTCTCGATATCTTTTCATATTAAAACATAATACAATTATTTCTTTTTTTATGAGCACACAGATCGTGACCTACTATCAAATTCGAGGGAAGATCGCGATCTCGCTGCTTTCGGTGCGGCATCGAGACTGATTCGTTGCGGCGCACGACGTCTCGCGCAATGCTTGACCGAAGGCAGATTAACATACTCTAGGAGTTGTTTGCGATCGTGGAAGGCCGAGAAGGCGATTGCATCTGCCGATTAGGGCGAGGTGGACCATGGGCATCGAATCTTTCGGCGGCGCGGACATCTTCGGAGTAGCCGTGCACATTCAGCACATACCGCGTGCCAACGCTCATCAAGTTGACTCGTTCTTCGGGGTTGACGGTACCGTGACGCTATTCGGCGGGACGCGCGGGCGGATCTTCGAAGTCACAGGTGTCCTGGTCGGCCTGGACATTCCTAGTCTCTTGGCCAGCGAGGGACTCTTATTGTCCTATGCCGATGGCATCGCACGCACACTCGTCGATCCGATCGGGCGTACGTTTCTTAACGTTTATTTCCGGGGGGAGTACACGCCATCTTCAGAAGGCCCGAATTGGACCGACCAGGGTGTTTGCCTCCCATACCGTGCCGTGTTCTACGGATTGACCTAGGACCTTCCCGAACACGAAAGCATTTGAATTAATACCATCTGAAATATAATATATTTGCATTATAATATTTTTAATTTGAGCGAACCAGCGTCCACGAGATTGGTTCCATAGGGCATCGAGCGCATCAAAATGATCCATCACCCCAACTGATCCGGATTCATGGAGAAGAGATCCCTCGCGGATCGTAGGACCCTGGCCTGATCTCCCCGACAAGCACGGAGCGTGGCTGAAGTGGGTTTTCTCTCCTCATCGGTTAAGAAGGCATGTCATAACGTTCGAATCGAGCATATACCCGTGAAGGGAAGCGATACCGCGAGGTAAGCCGATGGGGGCTTGCGATGCATCGCAAGCCTCTACACCCAGTCCAGCCAGAGGGCCGCTGGAGGCGCAAATAAAGAATTGAGCTCCCTGAGGCCTGAAGGCGACAGGAGAGGTTTACACAAGAGCCACCCTGGCTGGTGCCGTGCTGCTCATGAGGCATGTTATCGCCGCATACATCAGTTGATCTCCATCGTCGCTCTCTTTTCCGAGAGTGGCCGGTCGCACGTTGACTTAGCGGTGAACTCGAGTCGATTCATCTGCCCGTTGTGTCCGTACAGACCCGCCGGCAAAGCCACCCAGCCGTGCCCAGAGCAAGTATCCCATGTCTTTCTCCCAAGCGACGATCGAGCAGGTCCGCCCACCGAGAATCTGGTTAGGCCAGGTCTACCTGTCCTGGTCTGCGTCCAGCCCAGCAGGGACATGGTTTCAGATCTACATCAACCAGCAGCTCGCTTGGTCCGGACAACGCTGTTGGGCCTGGGTCCCTCTCCCTTCGGGGCCGGTTAGGATCGACATCGGTAGCGTGGAAACGGGCGAGGAACAGACCGGCTTTACCCAATCGTTGCCCTCGGCGCCTTCGCGTCGAGCAAAGCTCTCCTGGCAATCAGGCACCTATAAAGGCATCGATCTCACGGGCTTCCGCGTATACGGCGAACCATCCCCGAGCGCCGGTGTTGACTTCACCACGCCTTTATCTGATATCACAGCTTACCCTGCGGGAATTCTCACCGATGGTTTTGGTCTTGGAGTCTTCAATGAAGGATGCTGGGGGCAAGCAGCCGGTAACTATTCCTGGACCAGCGACTCACTCTCCAGCGGAACTTGGCAATTCGCGATCGTCCCGTACGACAAAGCCGGAAATGAAGGGAGTCCTCAGACGACCGCAGTCGTCATCAGTTCCCCGCCCCGATCACCGGCACCGTTCGCCGGTTCTTCAACTCGACTCGCATACAGTCTTCTCGCATTCGGAGACACAGAATTCGGTCAAGGAGGATTTGGTCTTCCCCAGGCGGTACTCATCTGGAACCCATCACCCGGGTAGGTGAAGAGCGGCCCCGATCGGAGTCGAACCGCCTGATATCGAATGAAGTGTCTTGCGAAAGCTTACCTTCGAACATTCGTTACTAAACGAATCGATGTTCTCTTTACTATAAATACTAACATGCCTTCATCATATACGACCAACGTCAAGCTTGCCATGCCGGCGATCGGTGACACAGGCTGGTCGGTGCCGCTAAACTCAAACAGCACCATACTCGACGGGTTCACCGCCGTGGGTGCCTTGGCGGTCACCACGAGAGAGATACCAAGCGCCTCCCTGAACATCGCGGTTGCTGGCGGCTCATTCATCGCGCAAGACGGTTCGATCGGCAGGTATGCCGGGACCGGCTGCTTTGCCATCACCACCACGAGCACGCAGGTGCTTTTTCTGGACCTGACGAATGCCGATAGCTTAACCGCCGCCGCAACCTACCCGATCACACCGCATGTACGGCTGGCAACCGTCGTGGCTGGCACCTCTACGATTAGCTCGATCATCGATAACAGGCAGTGTTTTCATGTCGTCGGCTCGTGGGCCGATGGTGTAAACATCACCGTTGGAACTTCGGTTGGAACGCAGATAGGGACGTCAACAAGCCAGAAGCTTGGATTCTTCGGCAAGACCCCAATCTCGCAGCCGACGATGGGCGCGGCGTCCGCTGGGCCCTCGTACACGAGCAATGAGCAGGCCATGTTAAACACGGTGTATGCGGCCGTGCGTCTGCTCGGGTTGGGATCGTAGACTGCCTCCGAGTTCGGGAGGTCATGGTCCACCGTGCCACTGTAGAAACCGCTGTGCGATGATCGAGTTTCTACGATCGATTGTAGCCGATGACTCGAGTCTTCGGCATTGCGATGCCAATAGCCTCACTGGAGCGAAGCGGCGCATGCCCGGCTCTTTCGATCTCGACAACGCGGCTCCGGTGCTCTTCGGCAACGCACTTACGGTCGGCGTCTACCTCTATCAACCTAACGCGGAAGAGGGATCCTACGCGATACTGCCGAACGTCCGGTGTCTGACTATCGACACTCGCGAAGGTCCTGAGCCCTCGATGGCGAGATTCGAGTACATCCTGGACGATTCCTTGGCCTTGAACTTCGGCTGGCCTAGCCAGTTCGAGCAGATCTGGCCGATCGATTCTCAAGGATCATACGTTGTCAATCCGGACGATCGTCTGGTCGTGCTGGGCCAGAACCCCGACGGTTCGCCTCTCATCCTCTTCGACGGCTTCGCGCAAGTTCCTCAGGTGGATGTCACACCACAGTCACAACGAGTGACTCTCGCCGCGATGGGAGTCGCGATACGCTGCTACGACGACACGATCGCGGGTCGAGTGCAACGCAACGCGGACACTCCGACTCTCGCCGACGGAACGTCCGATGTCGCGACAGACCTACCATGCCGATTCAATCCGTCCGACACCTCGGTCGGTGCCATGGGCGGCATCCTCGGCAACGCGACAGCGAGTGCTTATTTCACACAGAACCAAGCCCTCGGGAATTACCCCGTCTTCATCGACCCGCTGCTAGTCGAACGAGAGCAATCCGCTGGCGAGGAATACACAGCCGCCTGGGAGATTCCCGAAGCAATCAAGTATCTCTTGGCGACCGAGACCTCTGACGAGCAGTATGTCTCATGGCCGACCTTTTCTACACTCGATAGCCTTCTCAATGCACGGTACCCTAGCCAAGGCTATGAGACTTTCGATCCTGCGTCGACCAACATCGGCACGTCGAGCATTCCGATCCGGGATTACGACGCAAGCAACAAGGTGTTACCCGAGGTCCTGGCCGATTTTCTCAGCTACGCCGGTTTCGTCATGAGCTGGCAGACGGAGGCTGACGCCAACGGCTACCCTGAGACATATCTCAAGATCTACCGCCGAGATGCCGCCGCAGCGCCGACACCAAAGATCGTTTATCTTGCTCCTGCGCGTTCGTCCACATCTGGTCCGCTGGCCAATAATTTGGTCCAGTTCCACCTGGCACGCGATGCGAATCAGATTGTGAATGCTTGGCGAGTAGAGACGCAGCAACGGCAGGTTGAGATCACCGTCGTTTTGGCGCCCATGTTTCAGCCGCAGTCCGGAGATCAAGTGTCGTCGAATCGCAAACAATTTTTTGCATCATCGTTCACTTCTTCAACTCCCGCGGTGACCAGGCGGAAATACCGGTGGTACGGCGCCGACGAATGCGGAGACGGGCACTACGACGCGACCTCAGGTGTGTGGTCGATGACGGCCCTCGATCTCTCGCCGGTCTTTCCCGCTACCGAGGCTAATACCAAGTCTTATGTAAGGCGTTACCGTCCAGGGTCGCAGACTTTGCTGGCCACTGACGGAGCGGGACGGCCTCTCCGAGCGACCCTCGAGATCCTGTTTGGATCTACCTCAGGGGACCCATACGTGCAAACCGATGCGGGCGACATGGGCTGGCAACTCGTGACCGGCGGCTGGCGGTTGCTTCCGGATCGCCTTGGAATCGAATTGATCGTGGAAGATCCGGAGCAATGGAATGGCGGCAAGTCCGTCGGCGACATCCGGGGAGTCACCTGGCAGGCGGCGCCGCCTGGCGGAAAGCAGTTCACGTTGCGCCTAACGACCGTCATCGAGCACGACTTCCATCTGACGGCCTCGGCTCCTAGTCGGATCGCTTCGCCGACACAATTCTCTCGCGAGAGGACGGCCGACGCACGTGACCACTTCGGATATGCAAGCGTATCGCCGGGCAGTTGTAATTACGCGGCGATGAATGGAGACGGCACCGACCCGGTTGCAATTCGCGACGACACGGCCCTCGCGATGGCGCATGCCTACCAGCTTCGATCGGCTCATGAGTTTCCGCCATTAGCCGGCTCACTTGTCATCCCCTTCATCACGACTTATTACCAGGTCGGAGATCGTATCCAGGGGATCTACGGCCGCAATGCCTCGCTTCAGACGAATGTGGGAATAGACCAAGGCGAGGCTCCATGCTTTCCGTGGATTGTCGGCGTTTCCTGGACATTCGAGGGTGGTCGTCAACAGACCGTGCTCCAAATTTCGGATCGGCGGGCAGAGGTGGTGGACAGATGAACGCAACCCGAGTGTTCCCCAATCGTGACCAGGCCCTATTCGGCAACATGGACCGCCGGGTGATCCGCGAGCGCCAGCGCTCCGCACAAGGTGTGCTCGATCGCGCGAGAGACAGGTCCCCCGACGGGAACGCAGCGATGCTGGCAATGACGACGACCGTGTCCTCTTACCCGACAACGGCATCGTCCTTCTTCGGCTGCATACCCGCGGAGATCGACGGCAGCGAGACCGAAGGTGCAGCGGCAACCTTCGTGCAAGAAAACTCGACGGTTAATTACGCATGGAACGCAGGGACTCAAATCCCCCCGTCCGGGACAACGATCGTATGCCACGCCATAGGTGGCCGTTGGGTGTTTCGTTATGACGGTTAATAAATATTAACTATATAACTATTTGGGCAATGCGTTATAAGAGTTTTTCTCTTCCACGCCGAATGTCTCGGAGTGCACACCTCAGCAATGTCTTGGAAGACCCATGGTTGACGACCCAGAACTCAGGACTCTCCGCGATCGCCAGGGCGAGCTGGATGAGGCGATTGATCGTGCATTCGAGTTTTCCTCGCTCATCACGTCCCGGCGATTGGTGCAGGTTTACAACGGAGGCGCAATGCCCAGTTCGGCCGGCTTGGTTTACCTGACCCACCCGGCAGAGCTTGACGGGTTCGAGACCGAGGGCGGCTCCGCCTCCCCGAACGTTGATAGCACCACGACGATCCCCGTCGTCGTGTTGTGGAGAGCACCCAAAGCTGGAGACTTGCTCACAGCCTATGGGGTCGGAGGCCGATGGGTCGCCGAGCGGACGGGATCGTCGAGTCAGGCGGGCTACCCATGCGGGCTATGCCTCATACCATTGACCAACCTGACCGTCTCATGGGCGAATCCGATTCTCGGGAATGGGGCGGCCACATTGGTTTACTCAGGTACCCCAACAACGCAGTGGAGCTCTACATGTGCAAATCAGCTAATTTTTGAGCTGCTCTGCACTCATGGCCAGGTGGAATTCCGAGTTTATTACTTCCTGTCGGGCTCTTGCCCCGATGGCCAAAGCCAGTACTGCTCGACGACGCGGTCGCCCCCCTACGAGTTGACCCAGACCAGTCTCACTTGCAGCCCTTTCCTCCTGATATGCACGATGACCTCCGCGAGTTGCCCCAACCTCGCCGCCTCGGGATACACCGGCTTCACGGTTTCGAGATGATTGTGCCCGGTGCGACGGGTGAAGCATGGCATTCCGCTATAACGACTCGGGTCGGGAAGTGCTACCCTCGACGAGTCTAACTCAACACTCTTCTCGTCTCGACCTGCTTCCTACCCCCGAAGGCCGACCCGGTAGGTGTGCTAATTGTCCGATCTCCGAGGGACGATCTTGTCGGGGTGAGGAGGCGCCCGACTTTGTACGCTGATCGACCCGGGGCACCCCGACTTCGAACCGGGTTATGTCACGGCGATCCGGGACCTGGCACTCCCGCGAGGAATGGTCGGGATACACTCGGCTGAACGCCCCGACGTCGCCGAGGCCTTCAGCCTTCTCAATTCCACGAGAGTCTGCCTCTTTGCGCGCTCGACTCGAACTGCATTGCGCGGGGGCAAGATGCGGCCTGCGTCATGGTTCGATCGTGTCCTATGCCGATTGCTTTGCCTGCATACAAGAATATGAGAACAACCATGAATTCTGACGAACCCTGTCCGTCATTCTCTACCGCCGGACAGACCCGAGGTCGCGAGGACGCGAGGGGGGCGTGGGACGAGGACTTAGCCATTCATTCCGATCAGCTGGGTCGTCGCCATGAGCAAGTGGACGAGCAGTTCCAGAAAGGTACGAGTCAGGATCTCCTCTGCGGCCCGACGGCGGACGAGTTGATCCAAGCCGCGTTGGACGAAGAATCCCAAAAACGGCTCTGGGTCCGTGTGATCATCCCGCTGCTTCAGCTTCGCTCGCACGATTCGGACCCCTCCGGACGCGTGCAACTTGCTTTCGATCTAATGCACATCGCAGCGTGCGAACGGGCCTCTCGTCTCCTGCAGAGCGACCTATCCCCCAACGGCGATTGGCCTCGAACGCGTCATCTTTGACTGAATTTAGAGGTGGCTTGTTCGCGGGAGATCGGAGACGCGACTCGCGGATTCGGGCAGAAGGCGACGATCGATTGAGCGATGGTTGGAGCCCGCTTCTCAAGAAAATGAAATATCAGCCAAGATTTATGCAACTATAACGCCACTTGTTCGGATCATTTGGATGTACGGTACCGAGAAAGTCGCGACACCTAGGAGAGGCGAACTCGAGACGGCCTTTCCGAACTTCCGGTAATTCGTCCGATCAATCACGGCAAGACGATCTAACATGAAGGGCTAACTGACCATGCGAAGACGCGTCGTTTTCGAGGGCCTTGTGTCGCTTGAGATGCTCGATCTGCGTCTCAGCCCGAGTTCGCTGTTCTCAGGGGCGGCATCGGTGGCTCCTGCCGTCTATCATGTCAAGGGAAATCACAACGATCCCCTGCCATCCCCCATGCCGGCTCCCTGCGACTCGAGTGGCGCACCGCCGATCACTCAGCCGACACTTCCTCCGACGGGTCCGGGCGGACCCGGTTCCTCCTGACTGACTCGAGAGTCCCGAGTGTAAGGATCCTCAGAAATCGGGTTCATTCATGAAATCTGGTCTCTGAGGATGCGCTCTCGTCGAACACTCTCGGCCCTCCACTCCGACCCGGAGTCGAGGCGAACGGGACATACGCGGATGCCCCGAGGGGTCTTGGACCATGGCCGGACCTCCTCGGGGCGAATATTCCGGAGCCCGACCCTGTCCGGCAATTCGCTCATTTTATGCAAGAAATGTTAACATACTGTGATATAATTTACATAAATATAAGATTTAATAAATTCGTGGCTGTCGCCGCAAGATACCTGATGTTTCGTCAATGGGTTAACGACGCCACCTCACCTGCCGCTCGAGCTTTCTTTCTCGGCCGCTCTCGCGAGTTGACCGGCACTTCAGAGTGATGGATTACTACCGGACAGCCTGAATCTGCAACGAGCGTTCGCAATTCCAGAAACCCACGGAGCATAGTCATGCCGATCTACTCGATTTTGCACCGCTGGACACGGAGCACAATTGCCGTCATCGAGGCCCCCACTTACGCCCGGGCGCTGGAATGGGCCACTCGACGCGGTATGAGCCTGATCGACGTCGACCTCGAAGGGTTGGTGCTTCGCCGCGCCTTCCTGGCCCGTGCAGATCTTCGCGGTGCCGCGGTAACCGGCACGGACCTGTCGGGAAGCTACCTTCGCAAAGCAGACTTGCGTGGCGCCGAGTTCCAAAGGACACGCTTGGTTCAAGCCTTTCTCGGAGAGGCCGACCTTCGCCAGGCGAACCTTCGCGAAGCGGTGTTATCTCGTGCCGACCTTCGCGGCGCCAAGATTGTCGGCGCCGACTTGCGTGGCACGATCCTCACTGGAGCCCGACTGTCCGGAGCGACCTGCGATTGGAGATGGAGCGCCATCCCCGCAGAATTGCTACGCCAGCATTCAGGCTCATTCGGAGAAGAATCGCGCCTGGTAATCGAGATGGCGTTCTACGAGGATCAGAGAGCCTGGGGCTGGCTCAAACTCCTTTCCGCCTACGGCAATCGTGCGGACTGGGCTCTGGCCGTCCTGGCGAAATCGGTTCGAGACGGCGACAATGCCCCCGAGCTGCTGCGATGCCTGACGGCCGATTCTTCGGAGACGCCCGCAACCGCCACGACCTCGACCACTGGCTTTGGAGATTCGGTTCGGTCCGAGCGAGGTGGAAACGACGACCTTGATCCATCCTCGTCCGCGAAGTCCGACGATACATCCGGGCCCCGGATGCTTTGGACGTGCCGGCGTACTCCCATCTACAGCACCTCGGGAACTCTTAGGCAACCCTAAGACGATCGCAATACCATGGCCAGGCGGGATGGGCGCATCGCTCCTCGCCCGCGAATCAGCCCTACCTCGTCGTGAGCTCTCGTGGGTGCGGCGCCGGATCTTCCCGCGTGCCGACTCTTCTGCGCTCGATCCTTCGATTCTAGGAGTTGGCTTCCGATGGCAATTACCCTACCTCGATCCACAGAGCGAATGCGGCAACCAGGCGACTTTACGGGAGCCGATACACCGCACCCGTACCCGCATATGCCGAGTCTGGTACCTCAGTCACCAAGCAAGACTTCGATCATCCCGAGAGATCGGAATACCTGCGCTTCCACAGTACCCGCCTTGACGATGCTCAGCCGACTGCCGGTGTTCGCTGTATCTCTTCCCCGCTATCATATCCAACCCCGGTGGGTCGACGGCACTCTCCTCGTGGACGACCGCGCATCCAACGAGCAATTCAAGGTCTACACGCCGCGGTTCAGCCTCCAATTCTGCGGCGGGCATCGATCCGGACTCTGGTATTTGCGACCCTCCAAAGATCTCGGGTACGCGCCACGAAGTCGCGGTTTTCCCACAGCGTGCGATGCTATCACGGCCCTAAGGTGCGGTGACTGGGATTTAACGCCTTCGCCCGCGGATCGCCTCCGCTCTCGCTGCCGAATCATTTGGTCCTAAATAGATCCACGCCAATCGGAAAGTCAGCCGGGCTAGGGATTTCCGTAAAGCGCCGAAATTTCGGCGCCCCGGTCACTTTCCCAGTTGTGTGGTCCTATTTAGTGCTTTCGTCCATCGTCAATCCCGGGGATTTCGTCGGCTCGCCCCATTGCGAGACTCCATGACCCCGAAGGTTCGCTCGACGACTGAGGAGGAAGCTCCATGAATTCGACCCACATCTGCAAGCCCTTGGTCGAATCTTCGAATTGTCAAGAGGCCGCGAGGCCCGAGAGTCAGCGCAGTTGCCAATTCCATTCTCCGCGCGATCGTGTCCGCTTCCGCGCTCATGCCCAACTGACTGGGAGATCTCCGTCCCCAAATTGTGGCGCATCGGCCGATCCTCCGCGAGGGCAGGATCTCCTCTCAGCCACCGAGGAACGCGAGTTGGCCGAGCGCATCAAACAGGGGGACGTATCCGCCCGAAAGCAACTGATCCTGGCGAATCTGCGCCTGGTGATCAGCGTCGTCCGGAGATATAGGAGCAGCAATCTCTCGTTCGACGACTTAGTCCAGGAAGGGAACCTCGGTCTGATCCGAGCGAGCCAGGACTTCGACCCTTCGGTTCGCGACTCAAGATTCTCAACGTATGCAAAATTATGGATTAAAGCATTCGTCCATCGAGCTCTCGTCGCCAATGACTCATTGATCCGAGTCCCCGAGCGCATTTTTCTGCTTCGCAAGCGGTATCGTCGGGCGATCGACGCGCTCGGCGGTCCGGATCGAATCGAAGGATTGGGGCGTGAGCACCCCGACCTCGAGCAGGTTGCCCGGGAGATCGGTATCACCGTGCGCCAACTCAAGCCGTCGAAGCTGACCCCGATCGGGCGAGCGACCGGAGGTATTGGGGACGAGGAGGCAGACACGCCCGCAATCACCGACTCAATGATCGATCGTCGCCAGCCTGAAGACGATGCAGCGAGATACGAAGAGCGTCTGTTACTGGAAACCGCGTTACAGAGGTTGAATCCTGTTGAAGCCTGGGTCCTCAAGGAGCGTTTTGGACTATCACACTTGATTCTCATGGAGGAGAACGGTTTATGTGAGAATCCGAGAGCCGCTCGATGTCCCAACTCTCGTCGGCCCCCAGTCGGCCCGCCTCTTCCGATCGAAAGCGGCCGAACCTACTTCCATCGAACGTATCTCGAACTCGAGCAGGACTGCGGTTTGAGTGTCCACCGCATCCATCAGGTGGAGCGAATTGCTCTCGAAAAGCTCCGTCGTGCATTGGGCCCTCGGCTTCTCCGGGTTGTATAATCGCGCAACGACTCCAAACTTGCTGGATCAGAAAGCGAATAAGTGGGTCTTTCGCAGTCGCCGCCGTGCCGTTTGCTCTCGGGTAAACCTTTGAAAGGACTCTCTTGGGCTGATCCAGCGAAGACCGGTTTTGAGTTCCGAGCTCACCTCATTCGGCGCTCGTACGAGATTTATCTTTATCGGATTGACTCACTTGCCTTTGTCTTGCCCTGAGGCGATTTCTCACCAGGTCGCACGAGGCTTGGACCTAAGCGGCAGGAGTGGTTACCATGACCTCTCCTGCCGGTTTTGTTTTTCGAAAGTAATGAGAAGTCAGGATGAGAAAGGAATTCTCCGTGAGCATCGATGTCCGAGAGAGTTACGACGAGCTGATTCGCCGGTCGCGGGAGCTGGCGACGCTTTCCTCATGCTCGTCGTTATTAGGTTGGGACGAACAGACTTACATGCCTCCTGGAGGATCTGCTCATCGGGGCAATCAGATGGCGGTGCTGGCGGGCCTGCATCATGAGCGAGCGACCGACCCGCGAACAGGTGATTTGCTGGCGAGCGTCGAGGGCTCCAGCTTAGTCGGCGTGTCCGATTCGCCTGAGGCGGTCAACGTCCGTGAGTTGCGACGAACCTACGACCGACGAGTGCGGCTGCCGCGGACTCTGGTCGAAGAGCTGGCGAGGACGACGTCCATGGCCCAATCGGAGTGGGTCGCCGCGAGGGCCGCGAGCGACTTCGCGCGATTCCGGCCCTGGTTGGAGAAGATCGTCCACCTCAAGCGACAAGAATCCGCCTGCTTAGCCGATGACCCGCTGAAACAAGGGGCAGCAGAAACACCCGGATCGAGTTACGATCCCTTGCTCGACGACTATGAACCAGGGGCCAGATCCGCAGATCTGGCGGACCTCTTCGATGCGATACGACGTGAACTGACTCCACTGGTCGCCGAGATCGCCGAGGCCGCTGTGCGTAAGGATTCGATCAGTAAAGACATCAGCCCTACGGCGGCACCCAACGGCGAGGCGATTCTCCACCGATGTTACCCACGCGACCGACAGCGGGTCTTCGGTGAGGCAGTCGCCTCCGCGGTGGGTTTCGACTTCCGGAGAGGGCGATTGGACGTGACGGCCCACCCGTTCTGCTCGGGAATCGGGCCGGGCGACTGTCGCATCACGACCCGGTTCCACGAGAATGAATTTGGCGACGCCTTCTTCGGCATCCTCCACGAGGTCGGCCACGGCCTCTATGAGCAAGGTTTGGAGGAAGCTCATTATGGCACACCCATGGGCGAAGCCGTTTCATTGGGAGTTCACGAATCCCAGTCGCGACTCTGGGAGAACCTCGTGGGCCGCAGTCAGTCCTTCTGGGCCTACTGGCTGCCGATGGCGCAACGGATCTTCCACGAGCCTCTAGGCGACGTGACGCTCCAGCAGTTCCACACCGCGGCCAACCACGTGGCTCCGTCCTTGATTCGCGTCCGGGCTGACGAGGCAACCTACAACCTGCACATCATCATCCGATTCGAGCTGGAGCTGGAATTGCTCTCGGGCGCATTGCCAGTTGTCGACCTCCCGGCGGCATGGAATCAGAAGTACCGAGAGGCCCTGGGCGTGACGCCGAGCAATGACGCGGAAGGGTGCCTCCAGGATATCCACTGGAGCGCCGGGCTCATCGGCTATTTTCCGACGTATACCCTGGGAAATATCTACGCTGCACAGATCTATGCCGCGGCACAGGCCGAGTTGGGTAACCTGGATGCCGCCTTCGCGCGGGGCGATTTCCAGGACCTGCTCGGCTGGCTGCGTGAGAAGATCCATCGCCAAGGTCAGCGATATCGTCCTGTCCCTTTGATCGAGCGCATCACCGGCTCCCGGCCCGATCACCGCCCGCTGATCGAGGGCCTGCGGCGGAAGTATGTCGAATTGTACGGCATTTGACGACGTCCCAAACCGCCGAGCCTCATGCATCGTTTGGCCACGTTGATCATTCTTATCACCAAGACCGGATCCCAAACCTCCATGATTCATCCAGACCCAGTCTCAGAGCCTTCGCCCGAGCTCGACTCGTCGCCGAAGATCCTGCCGACCCGCCTGGCGTCGATCGATGCCTACCGCGGGCTGGTGATGTTCTTGATGATGGCCGAGGTCCTGAACCTCCGCGAAGTTGCCGAGAAGGTGCCTGGCAGCAGGTTCTGGGAATGGCTGCACCATCACCAGTCGCACGTGCAATGGGTGGGCTGCTCGCTACACGACCTGATCCAGCCATCGTTCTCATTCCTGGTTGGAGTGGCCTTGCCATTCTCGATGACGAGCCGGATGGCCCGCGGTCAGTCGAAGGCCATGATGACCGCGCATGCGCTCTGGCGTTCGTTGATCCTGGTCGCCCTGGGGATCTTCCTTCGGTCGCGGAATTCGGATCAGACCAACTTCACCTTCGAGGATACGCTCAGCCAGATCGGCCTCGGATATACCTTCTTGTTCATCCTGGCGTTCTTCTCGGCGAGGGTGCAGTGGCTCGCCCTGGGGATCATCCTCATCGGCTACTGGTCGGCCTTCGCGCTCTATCCGCTCCCCGGCCCCGAATTCGACTACGCCGCGGCCCGGGTCCCGCGGAGCTTCTCCGAACACCCCAGCGGGTTCGCGGCTCACTGGGATATCAACAGCAACGCCGCCTGGGCTTTCGATACCTGGTTCCTGAACCTATTCCCGCGTAAGAAACCGTTCGTCGGCAACGGCGGCGGCTACTCCACGCTGAGTTTCATCCCGACGCTCGGCACCATGATCCTGGGCCTCCTGGCCGGCGGAGTCTTGCGGCGCTCGTGGCGTGGCTGGTCGAAGGTACTCTGGCTGATCGTTGCGGGCTTGATCGGCCTGGCGGTCGGATGGGGCCTGGGCGAGTTGGGGATCTGCCCGGTGGTCAAGAAGATCTGGACCCCGAGCTGGGTGCTCTTCAGCGGCGGCTGGTGTCTCCTCTTCCTGGGGGGCTTCTACGCGGTCCTCGACCTCTTGGGCTTCCAATTCTGGGCCTTCCCATTGCGGGTCATCGGCATGAACTCGATCGCCGCCTACTGCATGGCGGCCCTCTTCGAGAGCTTCATCTCGCAGAATCTGAGAATCCACCTGGGCAGGGGTGCTTTCAAGGTCCTCGGCGAGCCTTACGAGCCTTTGCTCCACGGCGCAGCCGTCTTGCTGGCACTCTGGCTGATCCTGCTCTGGATGTACCGGCGTAAGATCTTCCTGAGGATCTGAGGGGCCTATTCCCATGCGTCACATCCTCGTTCTTACGACCTGCTTGTGTCTCATCGCTTTGTTGGCGACGCACCCGGCGTATGGCCAGCCCGCCACGGCTACGCCCCGATCCATGCGGCTCGAGGTGACTCGTGACACGTGGGTCTCCGACGTAGGCCGCGAGGGCGACGGGAACAATGGTGGCGCATCGCGGCTCAAGCTCAAGAGTATCCAGGAGATGAGCCTGATCGACGTGGACGCTGCGGCGTTGCGAGGGCGAACGATCCGATCCGCGAGCCTGTACCTGCGCCAAGCCGATGGAGAACCGTTGCGGCGGGTGACGGTCGGCAGCGTCGGGGCCGAATGGTTCGAGGGCACCGGGAGCGGCTATCAGGTCCATGCCGGCGGAGCGACCTTTCGACGTCGACGTCACCCCAACTTACCCTGGTCAACCGGCGAGGGCGATCTCTGCCATGTCATCCTGGGCAACGGCGGCACGACCTGGAGGATGGCGGATGCCACGCCGCCCGATCAAGAGGGTTGGCAGCGAGTGCAGGTCGACCCGCGGGTCGTGGCGGCCCGCGTGGCCGGGTTGAGCTTTGGTTTCCTGATCTTCGACGATACAGGGTCGGAATGGACCCGGAACGGTGAGGCGTTTGCGATCCGGCTGTTCCCCAACCGCTTCGTCTACAGCCGGGAGCAGAACCTGTCGAGCGCCCCTTATCTCCGCGTTAACCTCGGACCCGACGACCATCAACCGCCGATGGCCCCTGGTGGACTGCGGGTCGAACCCGAGACGAACCTGCTGCCGGCAGGCGAGGCGATCATCTCCTGGGTTACTCCACAAGACTCCGGACCCGCGGGTACGCTCGGGTTCTTCGTGGAGCTCAACGGCCGACCGTTGCCTCGCGAGTTGATCCCGATGGCCAGCCCCCCGGGCGATCGCGTCGAGATGCATCTTCGCGAACTCAAGTTGGCCTCCGGTGCGACGATCACTCTGTCAGTACGGGCCGCGGATGGGGCCGGTCATCTTGGGCCTGCGACGACGGCAACCCTTCGCATCTCCGATCACACCCCTGCGACGCTCCCTCGGCCGAAGGCATCCCCGGCGGAGCGTCCCGCCATAACTCCGACAAAGCCGCTCGACTGGGCAGGCGGTTCGGCCTCAATGCTCATCGCCGTTGTCAACGAGTTGGACAAGGTCCACCCCGACTCGGGCGAGTTGATCCCCACCCAACCCGACGGTTACCTGGCCGGCAATCATCTCTGGGACGCCTCAGGTCGCCGTATCAGGCTCCACGCCGCGCGGAACGAGTTCGTCGCCTTCCAGATCCTGCTCCGATCTCCCATTCCTGTCCTCCCCGAATCGATTCGGCCCCAACTGGTCATTGATGGACCGGCCGGAAAATCGATCCGGGTCGCGTTCGGCCGATATCACACCGTCCCATCGCGGTCAGGCCCGCTCCCCGATCCGATCGTGCCACTGGACTTTCCATCTCCCCACGTCGAGCACGCCGCGAAGAACCAGGGCATTCACGTCGAGATCTACGTCCCGCACGACATCCCAGCCGGGGAGTACCCCGGGACGTTGACCTTGCAGCCACGAGGGGCGGCGGGGCCGCGGGCTTTACAACTGGCTGTATCGTTGCGGGTCTGGGATTTCACACTGCCCGATCACCTGAGCTTTCTGCCGGAGATGAACTGCTACTCCCTGCCCGAGAACGAGCGCGATTACTATCGACTCGCGCACCGGCACCGGACCGTGTTAAACCGTGTCCCTTATAACCAAGCGGGCAAGATGGCCGACGGCTGCGCGCCGCGATGGGACGCTCAACGGCTCGATCTCGATTGGTCGGAATGGGATCGCCGCTTCGGGCCCCTGCTGGACGGCTCGGCATTCGTTGACATGCCTCGCAAGAGAGTGCCGATCGAATGCTTCTATCTGCCACTGCACGAGAACTGGCCGACCCCAATGGACGGCCATTATGACGGCGATTACTGGGCCGACCGCGCCTTCCCCGATTCCTACCGCCGTTCGTTCGTTGCGGCCTCGCGACGGATCGCCGAGCATGCCGGGTATAAGGGCTGGACCGAGACGTTATTCCAGGGTTTCCTCAACAACAAGAACAATTTCAAGGATCGCGGCTGGTCGCGCGGTTCATCCCCCTGGCTCCTCGACGAGCCGGCGAATTTCCAGGACTACTGGGCGCTGCGATACTTCGCGCGGGCGTTCCACGAGGGGATCAACCAAGCCATGGCGGAAGCTCCCGCGGGCAAGCGGACAATGCCTCGCCTGGTTTTCCGCGCCGACATCTCGCGGCCCCAGTGGCGACGCGATAGCCTTGATGGCGTGATGGATTATTCGGTGGTCGGCGGCGAGTTGCGGAACTACCCTCGCCTGGTCTTCGACCGGAAGCGGGCGTTCGGAGAGATCGTGGTCGAGTACGGCTCGACCAACCCGGTCGAAGGCTCGAACCTCCAGCCGGTGGGTTGGTGCCTGGACGCCTGGTCGCTCGGGGCTGACGGAGTCCTCCCCTGGCAAACGATCGGGGATGCCAGAGCATGGGACCGGGCCGACGAACTGGCGTTGTTCTACCCGGTTGTGGGTGTGCCACGATCCGGATCGGAAGACCCTCGCTTGGCCGCCGGTCGAGGTCCGCAGGCTTCCCTCGAAGGCGACGGTGCAATCCCCTCCGTTCGCCTCAAAGCGTATCGTCGAGGGCAGCAGGACGTGGAGTATCTGACGATCTGGTCGCGCCTGCACAAGGAGCCGCGATGGGCGGTCGGTCGACAGGTACGAGCGTCGCTAGGCCTGGCGGGCGTCCGTCGTGGCACCGGCATCACTGGCGCCGAGGATGCCGGCCGGATCGACTATACCCGGCTTCGTCCCCAGGAGATCTGGGCGTTGCGGGTCGCGATCGGCGAGTCGATCTCGCGAAGCCGTCCGGCTCCCTCGAGCAAGCTGGTCGACTTCCGTCCCCCGCGCCGCGACCCGGCCCACCTACCGCAGACTCGCGCAGCGGATTGAGTCGATCGGCTCGGCGTCCCCGCTTTCACGACCTACCTACGGCCGCGATGGCACCGGCTTCCTTCTCGGCGACGGTCGCGATGTTCCTGGCCATGCCGCGGAAGATGAGCCGATGGAGCGGATAGAGAGCATCCCAGTAGAGACGGCCCCAGAACGGAGTCGGGCGGAAATACGCCGTCTGTATGAGCATGGAGCGATGGTCATCGATAGGCCGGACGCGGAACTCGAGCCAGGCGTCCCCGGGAACTTTCATCTCGGCGTGCAGCAGCATCCGGGAGTTTAGTTCGAAGTCACCGACTCGCCAGAAGTCGATGGCATCGCCGATCCAGACCCTGACCGGGTCGCGTCGACCGCGGCGGAGGCCGACGCCGCCGATGAGCCGGTCGAGCCAGCCTCGGATCTGCCAGAGGGGGTCGGCGTAATACCAGCCGACGTCCCCGCCCACCCGCCGGACTCGATCGAACAGGACTTCGGCCGGGGCGTTGACCTCCACGACCTGCTCGTCCTGAATCGGGAAATCCCCCGGATTGAACTCCGCGGGCATCGGACGCCTTTGCAGGCTCGCATTGGTCCAGCGCGTCTGGACGTCGTGCTGACGGGTGCGATCGAGCGCCCGCCGCACGGCTTCGTCGAAGCCCATCGTCTCGAAGGGGATCAGCCGGCGAATCCGGTCGTCCTCGCAGATCGTCTCCGACTTGAGACCCTCGATCAGCGGGAAGGCGATCCCGGCCGGGACCGGTGTCATCAGGTTGACCCAGTAAGCCGAGAGCCGCGGCGTCAGCACTGGCACATCGATGATCCGGCGCTTCAGGCCCTCGATGCCGGCGAACCGCAGCATCATCTCGCGATAGGTCAAGACCTCCGGACCACCGATGTCGAAGGACTCGTTCCGGCCGCCAGGGATCGCCAGGCAGCCGATCAGGTAAGTCAAGACGTCGCGCACCGCGATGGGCTGGCTGCGCGTCTTGACCCATCGAGGGCAGATCATCACCGGGAGGCGCTCGACCAGCGCCCGCATCATCTCGAATGACGCGCTGCCCGCGCCGATGATCATGGCCGCGCGAAGCTCGATCGTGGGGACATTACCCGCTCGGAGGATGTCCCCGACCTCATGCCGGCTGCCCAGGTGGGCCGACTGCGGGTCCGCTCGCTTGCCCAGCCCGCCCAGGTAGATGATCTGCTCTAAACCGGCCTCGGCGGCGGCCTCGGCGAAATTCCCGGCCGCCGTCCGGTCCCGTTCATCGAAGCCTCGCTCGCCCCCGGCCATCGAATGCACCAGGTAATACGCGACTCCGCAGCCGACCAGCGCCGGCCTCAACGAATCGCGATCCAAGACGTCGCCCGCGACGACTTCCACGCCGTCGCCCCAGCCGCGCCCGGAGAGCTTCCTCGGGTCGCGTGCCAAGCAACGCACCGAATGGCCCTTCTCCAGCAGTTGGGGGACCAGTCGACCACCGATGTACCCGCTGGCTCCCGTCACGAGGATAGGCTTCATCACGATCCCTCGGGCCCTGGAACAGCAGCCCCTGATGGGGCCCTCTCACGCCTTCTTAACTGTAGGCTAACTTGCGCAATCGGCCAGTGTACGACTTCGGCACCGCCCCAGGGATTCGCTTCCCAGAACCCCGCAACGGGCATTACATTAGGCTGGCTGACGGATCAAGGTATACGCGTCGATCATCCCCCGACGAGAGGACCGACTAATGGCAATGACACCCTCGACGATGCTCCCCCTCGGGACCGAAGCACCCGACTTCCGCCTGCCGGACACGGACGGCAAGATCGTCGCCCTCGACGACCTCCGGAACGCTCCGGCCTTGCTGGTGGCCTTCCTCTGCAACCATTGCCCCTTCGTCAAGCACATCCGCCACGAATTCGCCACCCTGGCCAAGGATTACCAGGGGAAGGGCGTCGCCGTCGTCGGGATCAATTCGAACGACGCGGCTAATTATCCGGACGACAGTCCCGAGATGATGGTCCGGGAGAAGGCCGAGGTCGGATACATCTTCCCCTACCTCTACGACGAAACACAGGAGGTAGCCAAGGCTTACAAGGCGGCATGCACGCCCGACTTCTACATCTTCGACGCTGATCGGAAACTGGCCTATCGGGGGCAGTTGGACGGAAGCCGGCCAGGTAACGCGACTCCCGTCACGGGCAAGGATCTCAGGTCGGCCCTGGACGCCGTGCTCGCGGGGCGGCCGGTCGGCGACGACCAGCGGCCGAGCATCGGCTGTAATATCAAATGGAAACGCGGCAATGCGCCGGAATATGCGTGAATCGCAAGCCTCAGAATTGACGGCCCATCAAGCCACCTTTCTTTTCCCTGACCAACCCGCGAAATCGCTTCGAGTCGCCTGGTGACTTCCTCGAGTAGCTCTGCGTGTGATCACTTGAGCTGGTAGCGGGGCCCGATGAATTCGACATCAGCGGGAATCAGTTCGCCGATCACGTGCTCGGCGCCACGAGTCTCGGCGATGGGAAGCTTGGCAGCTCGCCTTGGCCCGGATCGGGATCGCGCAACGAGGTATGACGCGGTCGCGGCTCTGGGGGCGAACGGCTCGGCCGGCATCGTCAGGTCCATCGCCAGGAGCTGGAAGTCGGGCCGGTTGCGCAGCGGGTAGAGGGCCCGTTCAGACTGGAATCGGTTCGCGTTGCGTTCCCCGAATGCGACGGCTTGGCGCAGCCAACTCATGGCGTTGTCCGCAAGCTCCTTGCCCGCGACCGCCGAGACCCCGGAGCCTGGCCGACCCGCGAGCTCGGAGAGGCTGGCGGGAGCGGCCGCCCGATAAAAGCATCGTTCTGAATCCGTGATGGCGTCCAGCCCTTCATAGAGAGCGATGGACCGCCTCCAGTCCGCGGCTGCTCCGGCTGTGTTTCCCGACAAAAGCAAGGCCTGCCCGCGACAGGTGTAAGTCTCAGCGTAAAGAACGCAGTAAATCAGGGAATCAGGATGTTCCTTTACGAGCTGTTCACGCAGCGCCAGAGCTCTGTCCGCACACTGGAGAGCCTCCTTCGTCTTTCCCGCCCGACCCAATAACTCTACCAGGTTCTCAAGGCAGTTCGCGAGACTACGGCGGTGTCTTCTGTCGGAGGGCCAATTCCTTGCGGAACTCGGCCTCCGCATCCACGAACCTGCCCAAACCATGCAGTAGATTGCCCACATCTGCGTGGATCTCTGCCTTCAACCTCCGGAATTCGGTGACGGCGGGATTGTCGTCGACAAGCTTCTGCACGATCGCCAGCGCCCTGCTGTACTCGGTCTCTGCCTCCGATTGCCTGCCGTTCGTCCAGAGTAGCCAGCCAAGAGATTCGTGGCTGGTTGCAAGTGCACTCCGAATTTCGGTGAGGGCGGAGTCGTCGTCGGCCAGCTCTTGCTGGATCGCCCGCGACTTGCCGCATTCGGCCTCGGCTTCGGTCAACTTGCCGGTGTTCTCCAGAACACGTGCGATCGTGTAGATTGTAGCCGCCAGTTCCCGCCGGGTCTCGAGCGTCGCTCCAGGGAGGGAGACCAGCGCCTCCTGGTCCGCGCGTGCCAGGAGGAAGACCTTCAGGGCTTCGTGGTAACGGCTCGTCTTATAGAGCAGCCAGCCGAGCCCCGCCCGGCAAAAGGGCCCGTACAGCCCTGGACGATGCCCGGGTGCTCCAGACTCCCGGTGATCTCCGCCTCGGCAACGAATCGCTGCCGGCTGATCGTATCATCGGCATGCCGCTCGAGGATCTGCTTGAGCGCGACCTCTCGGTTGAACTCGCCATCGAGCGCCACAAAAACCGCCCCCAGGCCGCCCTTGGCATACGGCCGCAGGATGCGAAACCGCTGACCCTCGGAAGTGGCCGAGCCCACGGCGAGGCTTGCGGTACGCTCGGAGTCATCGTCAACGTCCGCGTGCGTCGCCGGATGCGCGGAGCCGACGTGCCCCAGGGTGGCGTTGACGTCGGGACCTCCCGCTTCCGCCAGGCTGGCGCGTTGAACCGGCCGTCCGGGACGGCTGCCAGGCTTTTTTCGATGTCGCCGCCGTGCGTCTGAATGTGCACGCCGGCGATGGCTTCAACGGCGGCCCGACGAGCGGCATCCAGGTGGCCCAGTGATACAAGGTGATCGGCAAGGAGCCGGCTCTTGTCGCGCGTCCACGCGGCGAATGCCGCGAACAACGCCCCCTGATCGATCAGACCGTTTTGAAGCGCCAGCAGGCCAAAGAGCAGGTCGCGGGAAGGGCCGTTCGGTTTGGGCATCGTGTTGACTCGCAGGCGATCGAGCGCGGAGCGTCGCCGCTACGGCGCGGCCAGGACAGTCCCTTCCGATTCTAGCCGCAGATCGGGATCTGGCTCAACAGAGCCGGTCGCCGGCGAACGATGCCAACGGCGGAGCGACGGCCGGTGGGATCACCGGAAGGGGCCGATCCAACCTATCATTTGTTTCCACGTGATATTTTGATTTCTGAATCGGCGTTCAAGCTTTGCCGTTGGGCCGAGGCCCCGCCGGACAGACTCAATCCTATGGTGCATCCGGCAAGTCGCATGGCACCGAGTCTTACCAGTCCCACCGCTGCCAAGGACGATGGCTCGAGGCACCACTGTCGGCACTCCTGGCGGATGCACCATATGAATCTCCGTTTACGGCTTACTCGGCGGGGGGCGATGCCCCGGTATATGCGTGAGACCGATCGAGAGAGCGGGCGGTGGCAGGGCAGTCTGGACCTTACTGTCCCAACGTCCACTCCTCATTCTCCACCCGGCGCCTGGCGGCGTGGGTTTGCCAGTGCTCCGGACCGCGGATGCGCTCAGCCTCGATCGCCGCGTGTCGATAGAATTGCTCGGCCTCGGCGACCTTCCCCTGGGCGCGGGCCACGTCCCCTTGATTGGCGAGCGCGGCGATCTCATCGGGGTGGTTCGAGCCTCGGGTGCACTGGACGCTGTGGGCGTAGGAATACGCCATCTTCTCGGCCTCGTCGAGCCGCCCGCGTTCCCGGAGGAGTCGGCTGAAGAGATAAATGGAGCGGAGCGTGTCGGCGTGTTCCGGCTGGAGCACTCGGCTGCGATCGGCCACGTTCTTCCGCAACACGGACTCGGCCTCGGCGGACTTGCCCAGGTGCCAGAGCACGGACCCGAGGCGTTCGGCCGCATCGAGGGTAGTCCGATCGTCGCGGCCCAGATAGCGGTGGCAGTCTTCGAGGTTGCGGCGGAGCATCGACTCGGCCTCGGCGGATCGGGCCGTCCGGTCGAAGAGCGTCGCCAGCAGGTTGGTGGAGACCAGCGAACTGCGCCCCCCGGCCCCTGGAATTGCGTGTCGAGGCGGATCGCCTCGCGGAGCTGTTTCTCCGCCCGCTCGTATTCGCCCAGAGAGAGATAGGCACCGCCGATCGTCTGTCGCAGCCGCGCTTCGATGTCCGGCCGGCCGCCGCCCCAGACGCCGATACTGCCCTCGGCATTGACGAGGAGTTCGCGGACTCTCATGTTCTTCGCCAACGGATCTTGCTCGACGTCCGCCTGGGCAAGCAAATAATGGTCCACGAACTCGAAGACCACATTGGCCGAAGTGAGATGATGCACGGCGTTTCGCCACTGCCAGGTGACACCCGCGATCCCGCTGACCGCGGCGAATACGAGAAGCGACGCCGCGATGGCCAGCAAGGGGTTCCGACAACACCACATCGCGGCCCGCACCGCCGCCCGGACCGGCCGCGCCCGGATCGGCTCGCCGTTCTGCCATCGCGTCAGGTCTTCGGACAACTCCAGCGCGCTCGAGTACCGGCGGTTCGGGTCCTTCTCGAGGCACTTCTGGCAGATGACCTCCAGGTCTCGCGGCACTCGGGGGTTCAGGCGCGAGGGCGCCTCGGGCGACTGGCTGCGCACCATGTCGAGCGTCTCGATCAGCGTCGTGCCGGAGAACGGGGCCCGGCCCGTGAGCAGGGCATACAGGATCGTCCCCAATCCATACACATCGGTCGCCGTCGAGAGCGAGCCCCGCGCCCGGGTCGCCTGCTCGGGCGCCATGTACGACGGGGTTCCGATTAGGGCATTCGAATGCGTCATGTCGAAGTCGGAGTCGATTCGCTTGGCCAGGCCGAAGTCGGTGATGTGCGGCTCGCCGCGCCCGTCCAGCAGGATGTTCGCCGGCTTCAGGTCTCGGTGAAGTATGCCCCGCTGATGGGCGTGATGGATGGCCTCCGCCGCGATGGCGACCAGCCGGGCCGTGGCTCGCGGGTCCTCGACGAACTCCGCCAGACGCTTGTCCAGGCTGGTCCCCTGGACCAGCTTCATGCTGAAGAAGTGGTGTCGAGGGTGACGGCCGACCTCGTAAATCGGGACGATGTGGGGATGATCGAGCTGCGCAACCGCCTCGGCCTCGTTCTGAAACCGGAGCACCTCGGCCTCCGAAGCGAAGCTGCCGGCCCGGATCAGCTTGATCGCGACGGCCCGGTTGAGCGCGACCTGGTGAGCCTGGTAGACGACGCCCATCCCGCCGCGACCCAGCAAGCGGGTGATCTCGTACCCGGCCGATTTCAGCTCGTCGCATGCATTGAGGTCCAGCCCATGCTGCAACGTCGACTCCCAGCCCGGTGCCTCCTCGCCGATCTCTGCCGGTTGGGTGTCGCCGGTCGCATCGATGGCTGGTTCTCGCCGGGCGCGATGATGGGTCGTGAGCTGGCTCTCGTTCCGACCTCGGAACACCGACTCGACGACATCCGCCAGCTCGGGGAACCGCTCCTGGTACGACTGCTGATCGCCTTGCTCGCCGCGATCCCGGCGATACTCGAGATCCAGGCTGAGGAGGTTTCGAAACAGCGGGAGCCTCGCCGCCGACGAGACCTGCGAGAGGTACTCGGCCAGATCCGGGCTCTCGCCGGCGCGGCAGGCGGCCTCGAACCGGTCGCAGACCGCATCGATCTGGATGAAGTCGGCCACCGGCAAGGGCGGATCGTTCAGAGTCCCCTGAAAGTTCAAGCGGGATTCTCCTCGCTCCAGATGGCGCGGATCAGCCGAAGTTTCCGCTCGATTGTCTTGGTCGAGACCTTCATCGCGTCGGCGATCTCCTGGGTGCCCTGGCCTTCCAGCCGTCGCAAGGCGATGGAACGGATCGCCGGGTCATCCAGCTTGGCAAGAAATCGTCGGTAGTCGTCCGCAAACTGGGCGGCCACTTCCGGGGTCGGCTCCCGGCCGAGGATCGCGCCCAGACCGTCGCCATTGTCTTGGTGCTTTCCCCCCACGAGGAGGGCCGATTCGCCGAGCACGTTGCCGCCGCCGCGCTTCTGGCGGGTTTGATGGCGCATGGTATCCAGTGCCTTGCGGACCGTGATCGTGGCCAGCAGACGCCAGAGGTCGTCCCGATCGCTCAACTTCGGGAATTGTCCTTGGCCGGCCCGATCGCAAAAGCTCTGGAAGGCGCTGAGCGCGACATCCTCCTCGTCGAACGAACGCCGGCAGTGGGCCGGCAGCTTCGCGCCCGCCAGCCGGACCAACCGCTGAAAATACCGATCCCAGAGCCGCTGGATATCCGTACCGTCGCCGGCCTTGATCCCATCGAGCCAGAGCGTGACTGCATCTTCTTGTACCACGGCCGCAACTCCCTACACCCCTCAGCGATCTCTAAGACTAACCTAACTGATCATTGCCAACGCCGCGAAATCCGGACACGAATCCGAAAATAGGACGGAATTTCCGTGTCGGACCGGACGACAATCTGGCAATATTGCTACCGGGAGACCGATTTCATGCATCGTTCGAGACAGGGATTCACGCTGATCGAGCTCTTGGTGGTGATCGCGATCATCGCGGTCCTGATCGCGCTCTTGTTGCCGGCCGTGCAATCGGCGCGCGAGGCGGCGCGTCGGATGCAATGCACCAACAATATGAAACAGATCGGCCTGGCATTGCATCAATACCACTCGGCTTACGACGTCTTCCCGCCCGCGGGGAGCGTGGACCTGCTGGGCAATTCCGTCGGCAGCGGTCGCGTACCTCAGACCGCGTCGATCCACCTCCGGCTGACCAACTACCTGGAGCAACGCGCCGTCTACGACGCCTACAATTTCGCGCTGGGCGACGTGCTCAAGGGCAGCTCCGTCCCGGCGAACACGACCGTGATGTCAACGGCGATCCCCGGATATCTCTGCCCCTCGGACCCCAATCCCGGGAGCACCGAGAACCTCGCGACGGGCTTCAACGTCCGGGTCACCACGGTGAACTACGCGGTCAACGGCGGCACCAATCGGCAGAACTTCGGCGGTTCCACCAACGGAGCGGCCTGGTGGCTCGGCGGCAACGCCTCTTACGGCAGCCTGGTCCGCATCGCCAGCATCACCGACGGGACGAGCAACACGGCCGGGTTCAGCGAGTGGATCAAGGGGATGTCCGGCCAGAATTCTCCCGGGTTCAACCTGGTCTACTCGATCCCGCAATACACCAACGGTGGGTCCCAGAACGATTTCAACCTCTGCCGAGCCGCCAGCACCCCGCTCTGGGATTTCAAGGGCGAATACTGGACCCTCCAGGACACGGGCCGAGGAGGGCCTTATTACCATGTCATGCCCCCGGACCAGCCCGCCTGCGCGGTGAATGCGAACTTCGGCAACGTCGATTCGTTCATCGGCCCCAGCTCGTTCCACCCCGGCGGCGTGAACGTCCTTCTCCTGGACGGGTCGGTCCGTTTCATCAAGTCGAGCGTCAACCTGGCTACCTGGAACGCCTTCGGCACCCGTGCGGGCGGCGAGGTCATCAGCGCCGACTCGTATTGAGAGCCCCTTCGATTGGTCTCATTCTTCCATTCCCTTCAGCCGATAATTTCGGTAAGTATCTGTCGGCTCGACAGACGTAAGCATGCACGCAGGGACGGCCGGACAATGCGTAGATCGAAACTAGCATTCGACGACTGCCGCCAAATATGGCCGATATGGCTCGTCCTCGTGGTCGGGTGTGCTCATACAAAGAACGATCTGCATGATCGACTGGCTCAACGGGCCATGACGGTCGAGGTCGATGGCGGTCGGCAGACCGGCCAACTTCTAGCGAAGGCGAGCAAGCCGGCGACAACAGACGCGAAGGTGCAGCCGGCCGTCGCCTTGCAACCAGGTCAAGGAGGCAGGGCGAGCGGGGAGATTGATCGACCGACTCCGACCGCACCTGCACTCGAAGCGCCTCCACCTCGCGTGGATTCTCAACGAGCGTCCTCTCCTGAAATGGCTCTTCCCGGTGATTCCGACGACGCCACCCTCGACGCCATCGCCGCGTCTGGCAAGCCGCTGACGCTTCCCGAGGCGATCACTCTGGCCTTCCGGCATCAACCTCGGTTGCATGCCCAGCTTGAGACCATCGCTCAGGCCCGAGGGCTGCAGCAGATTGTCATGTCGACGTTCCTGCCGATCGCCGCTGCCAACTACGACGTCGGTGGGTTTGGCCTCGGAGTGGGCGGCGAACCGATCCGATTGGGGAAAGGTCTCCCTGGATTCAACTTCCTTCCCGGCCTCGGAGCCGTTCCAATCGGCCTCAACCTCGGGACGAGCTTCGAGCTGGCCGAGCTCAAAGTTCAATGGCTGCTCCTCGACTTCGGCCGTCGGCTAGGCCGTTACGAGCAGGCACGACTGGCGAGCGACGTTGCTGGGCTCCAGACGGAGCGCGCCTACCAGACGGTGGCCAACGAGGTCGCGGTCGCCTACTACAACGTCCTCCGGAGCCAGGCCTTGCGACGGACCTCTCAGGACGCCCTCCGCCGCGCCGAGGAGGAGCTTTCGGACGCTCGCAAGCGCCAGCGGGAGGGCGTCCTCGAGCGCGAGACTGTCCTGCGATCCGAGGTACAGACGGCGGAGACCCGTCAGCTGCTTCACGCCGCCACCGAGGCGGAATTCGTGGCCTTGGCGGGGCTCAACCTGGCGATCGGGCTGAAATGCAATGAGCCGGTGCGCGTCGTCGAGCCGCCGGAGATCCCGCCACCGGCCTCCTCGCTCGCCGATTGCTTGCAAACCGCCATCCGAGAGCGTCGCGAGTTCTACGTCGTTCAGCGCACGATGGAGATCGCCGTACAAGGGGGCCGCGTCGCCCGGGCCGAGTTCGCGCCCAAAGTCATCGCGGACGGAACCTTGTTTAACTTCCAGCAGCAAAGTCAGAACGGCCACGTTGATTTCCGCCTCGGGTTCATCCGGCTCGACTGGACGCTCTTCGAGGGCGGTCGGCGGATCGCCGCGGCCCGCGTGGCGGATTCTCAGGTACGCCAGGCCATGGCTCAGGCCGAGTCGATTACGGATAATATCGCATTTCAGGTCAACGAGGCCTATCGCAGTGCCGTCACGTCCTGGGTGAGCATCGACGATGCCCGACCGGCGGTGGATCAGGCGAGCGAGAATTACCGGCTCGTGCAACTCCGGCTCCGAGAGGGCGCGGCCACACCCACCGAAATCGCCGACGCGCAGGCCTCGCTCACCCGTGCCCAGCAGAATTTCCTCAACGCCCGATATAGCTACCTGATCGCGATGGACCGACTGGAATATGCCATGGGAGTCGGCCGAATTCCGATGGCCCAGACCGTCAAGCATCTTTAGCCGAGACGAAGCCGAAGCAATGCGGAGCAACCCATGAGCAAGATCCAATCGGACCAGGCTCCTTCGAGCAGCGGTGCTCACGCCGAGACGACGACCGCTCCGGGTCCTCCCACCGTTCGCCGAAATCGGTTCCGACCCGGCCGTCTCATCGCGCTCGCCCTGCTGATCGCGCTCGTCGCCGCCGGCCTGCCGGGTGCGATGAGCTGGGTCCATTACCGGCGTAGCCACTCGATGACGGACGACGCTTTCGTCGAGGCCCACATCGTCAACGTCGCCCCGCAACTGGTCTCCGGTCGCATCATCCGGTTCCTCGCCGATGAGAACGACCTCGTCGCTCAGGGGCAGGTCGTGGCGGAGGTCGACCCGATCCCTTACCGCGATAAGGTCAATGTCGCGCGGGCCCAGCTCAATTCCGCGCTCGCCGAGTTGAACCGCCAGCGTTCCGACCTGGACCGGGTCCGCAAGGAGGTCCCGATCCAGATCGAGATCGCCCGCCAGACCGCCGCCGCCGCCAAAGCCGACCGGACGAAGGCCGACATGTCGCTCAAGTTGAGCGAGGATGATGTCGAGAAGGGGATCGACGAGGCCCGCGCCGGAGTGAAGGCGGCGCAGGCCTCCCTGACTCTGGCCGAGCTGGAGTACGGGCGCTTCACCCGGCTCGAGCAGCTGGGGGCCAGCCCGGCTCGTCAGCAGCAGCAGGTGACCCAGTCCCGCGACTCGGCCTCCGCGCAGGTGGACCTCGCCGCGGCCCGGCTGGCCAAGGCCCTGGCCTCCCGAACCCAGATCGACGTCGCCCGCAGCACGCTCGAGGCGGCGCGGAAGTCGGAACTGAAGGCGGCCAAAGGCATTAACCTCGCGGAGATCGGCTTCGACCAGATCCGCGAGATCGAGCTCCTGGTCACGGTCAAGGAGCAGTCCGTCGAGCAGGCCCGGCGGGCGCTCGAGGCCGCCGAGAACGACCTGGCCTATACCCAGGTCCGAGCCCCGTTCCCCGGCGTCGTGGTCAAGCGGTACCGCCACCTGGGCGACTTCGCCCCGGCCGGCTCCCCCTTGCTGAGTATGTACAACCCGGACCTGCTCTACGTCGAGGCCAACCTGGAGGAGGATCGCCTGCCCGGAGTCGAGCCCGGCAACCCGGTCCGTATCGACCTCGACGCCTTCGCCGAGCCGTTTCGGGGGCGGGTCGTCTGGGTCAACAAGTTCGACCGGGGCCCAGTTCGCGCTGATGCCGCGGAACGTCGTCTCCGGCGAGTTCACCCGCGTGGTCCAGCGCGTGCCGGTGCGGATCCAGATCGAGCGCGACGACCGCTGGCCGCGGCTGCGCGCCGGGCTGACTGCGACGGTGGCCATCGCGCATGGCCCCGGCGATGCCGCTCGGGCTGCGGAGGACGCCCGGGCGATGGCGGAGCTCGAAGCGCGATACCATGCACCCGCCACCGCCGGGGAGCCGGCTCGCGACGGGGAGTCCGCCGGCACGCCCGGGGCGGTGACTCCATGAGCACGCTCACCGCACCGCCCCCGAGCGCGGCCACGGCCAAGCCTGAGCCCGAGCCACCCATGAGGCTCGGGCGCCAGAACTGGCTGGCCGCCCTGGCGATCCTCTTCGTCTTGTTCACCCCCTACCAGACCCTGGTCCAGACCGTCATCACCGACGACGCCGTCCGCCTCGGCATCGAGGCGGACGAGTATGACATGACCTGGGTCACCGTCGCTTATGGCATCGGCGTACTCTACGGCCTGTTCGCCGGGGTGTCGCTCTCGCTCCGGATCGGCAAGCGGTACACGCTGGTCCTGGGCATGCTCATCTTCTCCGCCGGCAACATCCTCTGCGGCGCCGCGACTGGGCTCGTCAGCTTTGCCTTCGCCCGGTTCGTCGAGGGGTTCGGCAAGCTGCTGGCGATGGCCGTCGGCCGCGTCACCCTCTACAAACAGTTCGACCACGCCCTGCTGGTGGCCATCGGCTTCTACGGCATCTTCGCCTACTCGACACGTCACATCACGCCGCTCGTCAACGCGTACCTCGACGTGTATCTCTCCTGGCGGTGGATGTACTGGGCCTACGTGCCGGTAGGCCTCGCCGCGGCCTTATTGGTCTGGCGGTTCATCCGCCCCGACCGCCCGACGAAGCCGATGCACGTGCCGATCGACTGGCTGGCCATCACGACCTTCGTGGCCTGGGTCGTGGCGACGGTGTTCGCCTTCTCCTGGTACCGCAAGTGGGGCGGCTGGTCATCCAACGCCTTCGTCGCCACGGTGGTCCTCTGCGTCGCCCTGCCGCCGCTGCTGGTTGCCTGGCTCGGCTCGGGATTGAGCCCGGACGAACACCTGAAACGGATCCTCCGATCGAGGGTCTACGTCCTCTCCCTGACCACGCGCGGGCTGATGCTCCTCCACATGGTGGCCGTCCTGACGATCGTCGGCATGTATTGCACCGAGTTGCGCGGCTACCCGCGCATCACGGCGGGTTGGCTGATGGTGCCGGCCTCGGCGGCGATGGCGGCGACAACATTCCTCACGACCTGGTTCCACCGCCGGTCGCTGCGGCACGTCTGGCTGGTCGCGGGATTCGTAGGTTCGGCGGCCTGCGTGTGGTGGCTATCGTCGATCGACAACTTCACGCCCAAAGAGTGCATCGCGGTCATGCTGGCCTGCTGGGGGGCATTCCTCGGGCTGATTCCGCCGGTGTTCCTGACCGACGAGATCGAGGGGCTGGATCCCAAGGACACGCTCTACGCCGCCGCCATCGGAATCGTCGGATTGGTCGTGCCGATCATCACGGTGCCGACCGCGACCGGTACGGTGATCAAGGCCTGGTCCGACCGGGCGCTGGACACCTATCGCCTCAACCTCCGCGAGAACCGGCCGGCGGTCGAGCAGGCTTCGGCTCGAGTCGCGGACTACTTCCGCCAGCGAGGGCTGAGCGGGGCCGGCCTCCAGCAGGAAGCGAGCAGGGTCCTCGGCGGCTTCGCGACGATCGAGAGCATCGCCCACGGGTTCCGCAGCGGGCTGCGGTTTCTCAGCCTGATGATGCTCGCCATCGGCTTGGTGGTGGCGATCCTATTAGCCCGGGACGCCCGGGGGTTGCGGTCGCCGCCCGGATCCGGCTACTCCTGATCCATCTCACAGGAGCCGGCGGAGGGGTCGCTCGCGAGAGACGAAAGATCACGGAGTTCGGTCCTTCGCCGGCAACGGACGGTTCTCGGAGCCATGAGTCGATTGTCAGGAAATTCCTGATCCCGTTCATGAAATGGAAAACCGGCGGCATTCTACAGAGTAGGAGGGTCTATTTTCGGCAAGCGGGTACCGGGGCGAGAGGGCTCGAGCTCCGCCCTGACACGATGATCGTCGTGGCGACCCGTGCCGAGAAGAAACCGGCCGGGATTGAATTTTCCCGTGTCAAGAAAGCTGTGATCTTCGCGAATGGCCACACGGCACTCAAAGATGGACCGCAAGTCGTTCGTCCGTCCTCCCGGGTCAAAATCGATGAAACGAACCCACAAATACAACGATCAGGCAAACTGTGCGGCGCGTTTTGTCGCCAGAAATCGAAATCGACGGAGCGAAGCCAGCATCGAAGCTGCCTACATCATGTCGAGCGTCAGCCTGAGCGGGGGAAACACCCTCGGCGCACGTGCCGCCAGCGAGGTCGTCATCGCCGATTGGAATTGAGCCGGTTTCCGTCGGGTCGAAGGCTCCTCGTGTGCGGACATGTGATCTCAACGACTC
The DNA here is from genome assembly GCA_963743925.1 of uncultured Planctomycetota bacterium. Classification (GTDB taxonomy): domain Bacteria; phylum Planctomycetota; class Planctomycetia; order Isosphaerales; family Isosphaeraceae; genus CAVZRC01. The sequence goes on from CAVURY010000033.1 coordinate 226,338, forward strand.
CGATACCGATGGACCTCTCTCGGCCATCGGAATAGAATGGCGATGAATCGGTCCGATCGTTACAAAGGCCAGTATCGTCAGGGCTACGGGAGACATTCCATGTCACCGAAATTGCCGAAAATGGTCTCGCCCGCATTCTTCGGGTTCGCAATAGTCGCTGCAAGCATCTTCCTTTACGCTTCCCTCCATGGAATCGTAGGACCATTTGCCAACAAGTATCCCGTCATCGAAATCATCACGATCTGGTGCGTCGTGCTTCTCTCTCAATATCTCGTCTACATGGCCTTTTCAGTTCTCGGCATCCAGATGCGCACTCGGTCTGTCGAGCGACTTCAGGGAAACGATCACGAGGATGGCGACGTCGCCTTCGACCTCCCGATCCGTATCCTTCAAGGCCGATGGCTCATCCTGTTCATGTCCGTCTTCATCTTCTTCGCCGGCTTCGTCCTGATCCTGATGCCTTTATTCATCCCTCTACCCATTCGCGATACGACTCCTGCCTGTCTTCTCGGACTGCTTTTCTTGTTGATCGGATTCCTGATCACCCGATGCAAGCCATCCAAGCTCTGCGAGATCGACGACAAGGGGATACTTGCCCCGGCCGGGTTCTGGAGCACACCCCGGTTCGTGCCCTGGCAGGAGGTCGCGCGTTGCGAGATCATCCACGACGACGAGCGGATGGGCGACTACTTCGTACTGTGGGACAAGAAAGGCCGACGCCGATTCCAGTCCCGCACCTGGATCGGCCGAGTCCGCTCCTCCGATCGTGCCAGGATCTTTCGCGCGCTCAGGTCGAGATTTCCGGAGAGGGCGAAATTCGTCGGGAAACCGGAACCCGCCCTCGTTCGGTCCGCCACAACCGCATTATGGGACCGCGAGCTCGATGCCTGATCGAGCCTCGTCGCCGATCGCTCATCTTGTCGAGACCCTAGGCATGCGACCGCTCCGTCTCCAGTAGCCGGACGGCTGGTCGATTCGCTCGCCGACATCCACGCGTGCCGGCTCTCGGGGGACTCGCGTCCCGGCGATGGTCAGGATAGAATGGATCATGCACGACGAGGAGGGGGCTCCCCCTCCGACCCAGGGTCGCCGGGAAGGGCCGGCTCCTACCAATTCCTTGGGTTTGTGCGCAGCTGGTCTGGGGAGGCGCTTCGATGCGAAAGCCTGATTGGGTGCGAGGGCGGAAATCGGTCGACCTGGGCGTCCTCGTCCTGAGCCTCGTCGTCCTCGGCGCGGGTGCGGCGTCGGCCGCAGATCGACCGCGACTGGAATACAACCGGGACATCCGGCCGATCCTGGCCGAGAACTGCTTCTCCTGCCACGGGCCGGACAGCGCCGCGAGGAAAGCCGACCTGCGGCTCGACCGTCGCGAAGCGGCCATCGAGGCCGGCGCGATCGTCCCGGGCGATACGAATGCGAGCGAACTGATTGCGAGGATCGATGCCGAGGACCGCGATCAGCTCATGCCGCCCCCGAAGTCGGCCAAGACGCTGAAGGCCGATCAGAAGGACATCTTGCGACGCTGGATCGCCGCGGGCGCCGAGTATCAGCCGCACTGGTCGCTCATCGCACCCACGAAGCCCGCGCTCCCGAAGGTCCAGGACGAGTCGTGGGTCCGGAACCCGATCGACCGCTTCGTGCTCGCGAGGCTCCAGGAGAACGGCCTCACCCCGGCCCCCGAAGCCGACCGACGCACGCTGGCCCGCCGGCTGAGCCTGGACTTGACCGGCCTGCCCCCCAGCCCCGATCTCGTCGAGTCGTTCGTCAAGGACACCGCGCCCCAGGCCTATGACCGACTCGTCACCCGATTACTCGATACACCCCAATGGGGCGAGCATCGCGCACGTTACTGGCTCGACGCCGCGAGATATGCGGATACCAACGGCTATCACTTCGATAATTTTCGCGAAGCCTGGGCCTATCGCGACTGGGTCATCAACGCCTTCAACCGCAACCTGCCGTATGACCGGTTCACGATCGAGCAGCTCGCCGGGGACCTCTTGCCCGGCAGCACGCTCGACCAGCAGGTCGCGTCGGGCTTCAACCGTTGCAACGCGACCACCAACGAGGGGGGCGTCATCCCGGAAGAGTACACCGTCCTCTACACCCGCGACCGCACCGAGACGACCTCGCAGGTCTGGATGGGGCTCACGGCCAACTGCGCCGTCTGCCACGACCACAAGTTCGACCCGCTCGCCCAGCGCGAGTTCTACGAGCTGGCGGCTTTCTTCAACAACACCACACAGCAGACGATGGACGGCAACGCCAAGGACACGCCGCCGACCGTCTTCGTCCCGACTTCGGCCGACCGCCATCGCTGGGAATCGCTGGGCACCGAGCTCGCGGCCGTCCGGGGCCGGATCGAGGAGCACAAGCAATCCGCCCGGCCCGAATTCACGCGATGGCTCGACAAGGCCGATCCCGACGCCCTCGTCGCCACCGTCCCCGGCAACGGCCTGAGACTGGCCGCGAACCCCGGCGCCGGCATCTGGCCCGAGGGCCGATTCGAGGCCGCCGATTCGGGCGATTTCGAGAAGGACCAGCCTTTCTCATTCGGGGCCTGGGTCAAACTCCCTCGCGAGGGGATGACCGGCTCGGCCATCGCGCGGATGGATAATAACCACGGATACCGTGGCTGGGATCTCTGGCTCGAGGGGAACCGAGTCGCCACGCACATCGTCCACAACTGGCCGGACGACGCGCTCAAGGTCGTCGCACGGGGCACGGTCCCCGCCGGGGTCTGGACTCATCTGCTCGTCACCTACGACGGCTCGTCCCGAGCCTCCGGGGTGAAGATCTTCATCAATGGCGAGCCCCAGGCGACCGATATTGCGGTCGATGTCCTGAAGGGCTCGATCCGCACGAGGGTCCCGCTCAAGGCCGGCCAGCGGCAGAGCTCGGACCGGCTCGACGGGGTGATCGTCAATGCCCTGAGAATCTACGGCCGAGCCCTTGCGCCGGGGAGATCGATCCGCTCGCCTGGGGAGAGCGCGTCGCGGCGATCGTCCGGGCCCCGGCGGACAAGCGGCCCGCCGCCGAGCTCGACGCGGCCTTCGGATGGTGGCTCCGCACGATCGACCCGAACACGAAGGCGCTCGAAGGCCGGGTGGCGACGCTCCAGGCCGAAGAGGCGGCCATCAAGGCTCGGGGTACGTTCGCCCACGTGATGCACGAGAAGGCCGAGCCGGCGATGGCGTATCTGCTCCACCGGGGCGAATACGACAAGCGCCGCGACCCGGTCAAACCCGACACGCCCAACGCCCTGCCTCCGCTGCCAGCCGACCTGCCGAAGAACCGGCTCGGCCTGGCAAATTGGCTCGTGCGGCCCGAGCATCCGCTGACAGCACGGGTCGCCGTCAACCGGTTCTGGCAGGAGGTCTTCGGCACGGGACTGGTCCGAACCACGGGCGACTTCGGCGTCACCGGCGAGTTGCCTTCGCACCCCGAGCTGCTCGACTGGCTGGCCGTCGAGTTCCGCGAGTCGGGGTGGGACGTCAAGCGGCTCTTCCGGATGATGGTCGAATCCTCGACCTATCGCCAATCCGCCGCGACCACGCTCGAGAAGATCGAGAAAGACCCGCATAACCGACTGCTCTCGCGCGGGCCGCGGTTCCGCATGGACGCCGAGGCCATCCGCGACTCGGCGCTCGCCGCGGGCGGGATCCTGGCCGACAAGCTGGGCGGACCGAGCGTGAGGCCCTATCAGCCCGAGGGGGTCTGGGAAGCCGTGGCCATGCCGGAGAGCAACACCCACTTCTATACCCCCGACCACGGCGACCGGCTCTATCGAAGGAGCCTCTACACCTTCTGGAAGCGGAGCGCGCCACCGGCCTCGATGGAAGTCCTCAACGCGCCCTCGCGCGAGGTCTGCACCGTCCGTCGCGAGCGGACCGACACCCCGCTCCAGGCCCTCGTCACCCTCAATGATCCGCAGTTCGTCGAGGCCGCCCGCGCCCTGGCCCAGTCGGCGCTCAAGCCGGCCGGCCGGACCTCGGACGATCGCATCGACTTCATCGCCCGTCGCGTCCTCGCCCGGCCATTCAGACCGGAGGAGCAGGCGGTCGTCGAGGCTTCGCTCTCCAGGCTGGAAGCCTACTATCAGTCGCATCCCGACCAGGCCGCCAAGCTCCTCGCCGTCGGCGAGCTCAAGGCCGACCCGGCCCTCGATCCTCCGGCCCTCGCCGCCTGGACCATGCTGGCCAACGAGCTGATGAATCTGGATGAATTTCTGAACAAGTAATCTCCAAAGAGTTTCACGCAGAGACGCAGAAGAGCACTTGCCTCCAAAGAGTTTCAAGCAGAGACGCGAAGAGGACCGCAGAGTGCGCAGAAAAACCAGATGGAGAGGTCCGAAACCAATCCAATGAAACGCCGTAGAATCGCAGAAATCGAACGGAATTCGACACCTTCGCAACAAGACCGGGTCAATTCCGCGAGGATGGTGAGTGCGAAGGCACTCCTGGGGGCTCGCCGGCTGCGCCGTCTTCGACCCCAGCCACCCACCTTGGGAGCCCCGTACAACGCTCGGGTGGCTGGGGTCGAGCCCGGAGGGCGATGCCCCCAGGAATGCCTCTGGAAGCCCGCGCTCACTCCGACAATCGACCCGGTTTCGTTGCAACAGTGTCCAGAATTCCTGCTTTCTTTGCGCCCTCTGCGGTCCTCTTCGCGTCTCTGCGTGAAACTCTTCCGGGCTTGTCGCCTGCGTGAAACGCCGGATGAACCGAGGTCGAAAACATGAACCCTCTCCAAGAATACGCCCGCTACGAGACGCGACGGCAGTTCCTGAGTCGGGGATCGAACGCGGTGAGCTGGGCGGCGTTCGCCGCGCTCCTGGCCCGCGAGGGCCTGGCCCCATCGGCCCATGCCGCGGGCATCGAGCCGTCGCCCACGGGGAGCCGTCCGCCCGCCAGCCTGACGCATTTCGCGCCCAAGGCCAAGCACGTGATCTACCTGCACATGGTCGGCGGCCCGCCGCAGATGGATCTCTACGACTACAAGCCGGGCATGAATGCGCATTTCGACAAGGACCTGCCCGACTCGATCCGGATGGGCCAGCGGCTGACCACGATGACCTCGGGCCAGAAGCGGTTCCCGATCGCGCCTTCGAAGTACAAATTCGCCCGGCACGGCAAGTCCGGCATGTGGGTCTGCGAGCTGCTCCCTTACACGGCCCGGATGGTCGATGATATGTGCTTCATTCGTTCGATGCATACCGAGGCGATCAACCACGAGCCGGCCATCACGTATATGCAGACGGGCAACCAGATCACCGGCCGACCGTGCCTGGGTGCCTGGACCTCATACGGCCTGGGCTCGCTCAATGACAATCTGCCCACGTTCGTCGTCCTGGTGGCCAAGCCGACCAACACCGAGCAGTTGCAGGCGATCTCGGCACGTCTGTGGTCGTCGGGCTACTTGCCGGGCGAGCACGCGGGAGTCTCCTTCCGTAGCGGCGGCGACCCGATCCTCTTCATCAATAACCCGCCGGGAGTCTCCCCGCAGGTGAGGCGCGACACGCTCGACGGGCTCAAGGCCCTCAACGAGATGAACTCGAAGCTGGTGGGCGACCCGGAGACCCACACGCGGATCGAGCAATACGAGCTGGCCTTCCGCATGCAGGCCAGCGTACCCGAACTGACCGACATCAACGCCGAGCCCGCGTCAACGTATGCCCTCTACGGCGAGACGGCCAGGAAGCCCGGCACGTTCGCCCACTCGGCGCTGCTGGCCAGGAGACTGGTCGAGCGCGGCGTGCGATTCGTCCAGATCTACCACAACAACTGGGACACGCACTTCAACGTCGCGGGCCGATTGCCCGACCAGTGCCGCGACGTGGATCAACCCTGCTGGGGATTGATCCAGGACCTCAAGGCACGCGGACTCCTCGATGAGACGCTGATCATCTGGGGCGGCGAGTTCGGCCGGACGATCTACTCCCAGGGCGGCCTGAGCCACGAGAATTACGGCCGTGACCACCACCCGAGGTGCTTCACGATGTGGATGGCCGGCGGCGGCTCGCGGCCCGGGGCCATCTACGGTGAGACCGACGAGTTCTCCTACAACATCGTCAAGGACCCGGTCCACATCCGCGACTTCCACGCCACGGTGCTGCAGCTCCTGGGCTTCGACCATCGCCGGTTCACCTATAAATATCAGGGGCTCGACCAGAAGCTGACCGGCGTCGAGCCGTCGCGGGTGGTCAAGGAACTGATCGTGTAACAGAAGCCAGGTCGGGTGTTCTGCAATCAGTGAATCGCCCCTGGCTTCTGCCGCATCGCTACTCCTCAACCTTCTGGTGTTCCCACTCCGCCCGAATCGTCTTGGCCCGGCCCTCTAGCGTTTCGGCTTCAGCAGGCCCGTTACAGTGCCGTAGCAACGATGCGTAATGGTCCAAGACCTCGGCGATCTTGAGCTGAGCCCATCGCCACGATCGTGGGTCCGAGCGAATTCCCTGCTCGCGGATCTTCAAAGCCCGCTGGTAGAGCGGCTCGGCATCGCTGTAACTCCCCTGGCCAACTAGTGCGTCCGCGAGGCCGACAAGGATGTAACTGAGATCGTTCTCGTGATCTGGAAGGGACGCCTCAAAATCGAGAGCTGATCTGTACCGAGCCTCGGCCTCAATATAATGTCCAAGACGGAGCGCTTCGTCCCCGGCGCTCCCTTCCTGGCCAAACTTCTGACGTCGGTCGAGGTATCCACCCGGACCATAGAAGGCTTCCAATGCCCAACTCACCCTGAGAACGAGCGCCAAGATCGCAAGTACCGGGGAAAGCACCGCGATCCCGATCATGAGCGTTCGCAGTCGGAATCGGGGAGTACGCACCGCATAAGCCTCCTTGGACGAGAATCAGCCGCGCAGTGGTCGCGTCCCCGGGTCACGGGTGGTTATTCGGGTCATCCACGGCCATACCCTCAGCGGACGCGGCGCGGTTCAGCTCGAGATCGGAGGAGGCGAATGTGATGGACCCTCTACCGGCCAGGAGGCTCTGCTGCTGGAGGTCAAGTCCGGCCGCGAGCTGAACCGCGTCATAAGCACGCAGGGCGTATGTCTCGGCGAGCCGCATTCCGTCGTCGAGGAGGGCGGGTGTGACATCCATGACGACGAATACCCCGACGGCCTCCCGTCGGAATTGCCCGAGGATGGTCGTGACATCGCCCGGGGGAATCGTCCCATTACGACCGCGTCGGGTGATCGCCGAGGTGATCTCGACGAGTGTCAGTCGCACGATGAAAATATCATCACCCTTCACTGTACTGGTGATGGCCTTAACCCATGCCGATCCCGTCTCTAGAACGTAGCGCTTGACCAAGGCACTGCTATCCAGGAAGTATGTCGCCATCTCAACGACGCTCGCGAAGGATGGTCTGGGAAACAGGCTCACCCTCGACAGGAATTGGCTCCCACTGATCTCGTGTCCGGCTCCTCCACTCGGCGTCAGGGAGCTGACTGATCCTGCCCGTCTGGAGGAGGTGCCGACGGAACTCTTCGTCGGTCATCGGCGGGCGTGTGGCAGACGGCTCGGGACCTTGCCCCTCCTCATGCTCGCGGATCCAGGCCAGGACCTCGCGGATCACGTCTTCTCCTCGGGAATATCGGCCACTCCGGATCTGATCGCGGACGAGGCGATCCAGATCCTCGCGAATTTGGACATCCATAGATCAATTCCTCCCCCTTCAGCATAACGGAGGAGTCGCAGGCTGCCAATGACGGCAACGGCGATCACACATCAGCCGAGATACTCCCGCTCGCCGCCGAAGCCGATGTCGCCGCCCGATCGAGCTCCCGCAGAGCATCCAGATATTTCTCACCTTGAACGGGATCGGACATGTACACATAGGCCGCCATGCCGATCAATGTCGAGAGGGTCTCGCCGTCGGGGGAGGGTTTTCCTTTGGCGCGATTATGAATGGCGGCGCGAAGTTGGCGGCGGAACTCGCGAGGCGCGCGGGGCGGTTTCTCGCCGTTGACGACCAATCCCGTGATCTTCTGCCGGCCCCCGGTCCGGGCGACCGCCGTCTTGTCGGGGTGGACCGTGAAACCCTCGTCCTCGACGATCCGCCGGATCGAGCCCAGCAGCGTGCCGACACGAGGAGGCCCCTGATACTTGTGCGGCAAACTGAAGGTGAGGTCATCGGCATATCGGGTATAGCGCCAGCCCAGCTTCTTCGCCAGCCCGCTGAGTCGGCGATCGAGGCGGAGGCCCAGCGTGTTGGTCAGAGCAGGGCTCGTCGGGGCGCCCTGGGGCAGGCAGCGCGGACCGAGTGCGACGAAGTACGTCTTCCCATCCAGCTCGACGATCTCGCGAGGGGACTCGGTACAGATCAGGGCCAGCACCGTGGCGACCTCCTCGCGGTATCCGGCTTTTCGGAAGATCCCCTTGACCCTCGGGAGCGTCACGGTGGGGAAGAAGTCCTTGATGTCCACCTTCACCACGAGCTTCGGGCCGACGTGCGCGGCGGCGTTGGTGAGCGTCGAGCGGCCGGGGAGGAAACCGTGCACCGAGCCGTGCACCAGCAGCTTCTCGACGATGTTGTGCAGGATCCAGTGCTGGGCCTTCTTCAACTTCGGCATCGGGGCCCAGATCGCCCGCTGAGAGCCGTCCCGCTTGGGGATCGTGAATCGCCGGTAATTGAGCACGGTCGCCGCGTCGCGGTGATAGGCCAGGCGGCGCAGCTCGGCGATCGTCAGGCCGAGGGCCTCGGCCAGTTGCATTGCCGAGTCGAGCGGCGGCAGCTCGTTCTCGGCGGCGCGGGCCTCGGCGTTGGAGAGGTCCCACTTGTCGGGGCCCCGGCCTTCCTTCCAGAAAACGCCCTCGCCCAGGTGGACGATGTGCGTGGCCTTGTGGGCCGCCCATGCCTCGCGACTGAGGCGCCGACGCTCCTCCGCCTCGGCCTTGAGCGACTTCTTGTAGGCATCCCGCTCGCGGTCGGACATCGTGTCCGTCTCGCGGCGCTGGACAAGGAATCCACGCTCGGTGAGCTGGGCATTGACGTATGCCTGCACGCCCCCGGCCTGCTCGATGGCACGCCACAAAGCGATCGGGTCGGAAGGTCGATTTTGGATTTTGGATTTTGGATTTTGGATTGGATCCGTCATCCGCCGCTCCGATTCTGGTTATCGCATCGGGTCGATCTTCCGAGGCACGGGCATCATGGACCTTTGAATCCAAAATCCAAAATCCAAAATCTAAAATCCAAAATCCCCGCAGAAGCCCCGGGCCTCCAGCTCGGCGGACCTCGCGAGGAAGGCACCCCGCGCGTCCTCCAGGCTGTCGAACGTCAAGGTCTGCGAACGACGGGCCTGTTCGTCCAGGCCCCACCGGATCTTGAGCCGGCGACGTTCGAGCGAGACCTGGTACACCTCCTCACCGCCCGGGCGGCGACGCGAGTAGGTCCGTGTCTCGACCGTGATCACCTGATTCGGGTCCAGCCCTTCAAGCCGGCGGGCTTCCTGCTCGGCGTAGGCCAGGCGCAGGGCCACCAGGTGGACGCACGGGCCGGCCTTCAACCCCTGCTTGCGAAAGGCCGTGCAGGTGCAATCGGCGCGGGTGACCTGGCCCTCCTCGGCCAGGAGCAACTGCGGCCGGTACTCGCGGCGATCCTCGGACACGTTGACCTGCCCGGTCAGCTCCAGACCGGTCCCCGGCATGCGGTTCTCGGAGACGATCTTGACGGCCCCGCGGCGCGCCTGAAGGTCGTGGGCGATTCGCTCGCGGTTGTCGCGATACTCAAGACGGGCCGGGTCGAGCGGGACGTCGGTCAGAGGGCGGAACCGGTAGACGTCGCCCGCCAGGTCGTACATGATCTTCCCCTGCTGGCAGCCGAGTTGCAGCGCCTCGGTCAACGCGGGCCAGGCCAGGCCCGTCGCGCGGGCCAGCTCGCCGGCGCCCGCCGACCAGTTCTGCCGCAGGTGGGCCAGGACCGACTCGAGCGGCTTCGTGGTCGTCGCGGTCTTTCGCGGCAGCAGCAGGTCGAAGTTGAGCGCCTGCGACCAGTTGGCCGCGGTGAAGCCGGTCAGCCCGAGGGTCAGCGTCATGTTGGCGCGCGCAGCACCCAGAAGCTCGGCAGGCCGCTCCCCAGAACGTGGACCTCGACCTCCTCCGCGAACGGGAGGAAGCGGTGGATCAGCGAGAGGCGGCGACGTCCCCAGACGCGGACCACCCGGGCGGCCTTCCCCTTGAACGGGGCGGCCGTGGCCGGGATCACCTCGTTCCACGGCTCGAGCACCAATCGGGGCGGCTCGCCCGGGACCAGCTCGATCCGAAGGCCGCGACGCTGCCCCTTGCGATCGGCGTGGAGCCGCAGATGACGAAGTGCGTTGTAGAGATCCACCGGTGCCAGGTCGAACCGGTCGCGCGGCAGCGCGGCCGACGACTGCACCTGGAGGAAGCCGCGTAGCCAAGAGTCGGGCACGCGGATCTGCTTCTCCAGCACCTCGCCGGCACTCGCGGTGGCGAACTTCACGCCCTCCTGGCCGATGCTCAGCCGGGTCTCGCGGTAGCTTCGCATCTGCTGAAGGCCCGAGTAGAGCGCCTGGCTGAAGTCGACGTTGGTCGTGCCGAATGCCGGCTGATCGGCGTGGTCGAAAGCCTCGTGATCCACGCCGAGCTTCGCATAAGCCCCCTCGTCCTTGCTGAAGACCTCGAACAGGACCTGGTCGGGGTGGACGGTGATCACCGGGTCGAGGATCAGGAAGGCGGTCGGGTCATTGCGCAACAACCAGGAGAAATAGGCTCGCTGGGCCTGCCAGGCATTCAGGCCCGACGACTCCCGACGCATCCGGGTATAGGCCAGATACGCGGTCCGGTCCTTGGGGACATATCGGAAGTCGCTGGCCACGACGGCGTACAGTGCCGCCATCGCTTCGCGGAACCGGAGCGGCTCCTTGATCGTCGCCTCGAAACGCACCGGGTCGCGGCGGAGGTTGCCGGCCAGCTCGAGTCGCGCGGTCCCCTCGGTGGCGACCAGCGTGCTCACCCCGGCATAGGCCATGCGGACCTCCGTGGTCGCGGCCTCGGGTTCGGGGGATTCCTGGGTTTCATCGCGGGGTTCGTCCGTGCTCATGATCGCACCTCGGCCTTCTGCTTGCCGGCAGCCTTCTGCCGCGCCCGCTTCGAGCGGCGTAGCCCGCGCCACGCGGCCTTCCGGAATTCCTCATCCTCGTCGGTACGCAGCCCGACCCGGCGGAGGACGTCCTCGGCCGGCTCGCGAGCCATGGCGGCGAGCCCCTCCACGGCACCGAGCCGCGCGGCCTCCGGCAGCGAGCGGTCCTCGGCCACGCCGGCGAGCACCTCCACGTCGCCGCGATCGATCAGGTCGGGGAGGACAACCCCTTGGTAATGGAGCTGGCGCGCGGCCGATCGCAGGGTCTCGTCAACATTCACGCCGCCATCGAGAGTCAGCCGGTGGAAGCCGACCCGGTCGGAGAGGAGCCGATCGGAGAGGCCCGCGGCCCGCTTCGGATCACGTCGGGCGATCACCTGCACGGCGTCGGCCCGGACCTCGGGGGCGCCGATGAGCGCGGCCGACTCCAACGCGTCGGTGGACTCGACGGTCATCTTTCCCTCGGCCAGCGCCAGCACGGCATCGCGGCGAATCGGCCGGTACGGGAGATCCTCCGGCCTGGCCGCGGCCACCTCCGCCAGCGACTCGCGAGCGACGCCCAGCCGGCCCGCCGCCCAGATCATGCGCCTCAGGTACGGCAAGAGCGTCTCGACCGGATCGACCCCATGCGGGTCATCTTTTCCGCCCGTCAGGACCATCTGTCGCCAGCCGCGGAGCCAACTCGCCAGTTCGGTCTCTAGGGCCGCACCCGCATCGGATGCCCGGGCGCCGGCCTGGCCCAGGACGTGGGCCGCCACGCCCGCGGTGATGAGGCTGGGGCTCTCGAGCGCCGACCGTGCCTCGGCCAGAGGCAATTCCGGCCGATTCCGCAGCCCGACCGCGAGGGCCTCGGTCGCTCCGTCGAGGCAATTCGGCAGGATCTCGAAGATGCGCCGCGGTTCGCCCCGATCGCGGACGCGGTCCAGGATCTCCTCGTAGTCGTCCAGCATTTCGGCCTCATCGTTCTGGAGCACCGCGTAATCCGGCTCCATCATTTCGGGTCCGAAGAGGCGCCTGGCCGAGGTCATCGCCTCGCCGAGAATGCTCCAATCCCCGCCTCCCGAGAGCAGCCGGAGCAGCAGGTCGCGAGTCGCCGGGTCGTCGTTGTGGCCCAGCAGCAGGACCGCCTGATCCTGGAACGGACACGATCGGTCGGCCGCCCGTGCCCGGATGAGTTCCCAACCCGCCTGAGTGTCGAGCCAGCGCAGACCATTCACGGCCTGGCACGCGATGCCGGTGTTACCCTTCGCGTATCGTTCCAAAAGCTTGAAGACCTCACCAGCTCTCGATGAGCGGCCCATGTGGCCGATCGCCTCGAGGGCCTGTTCCTGGAGGGCATGACCATCCTCGGCCGCGAGCTTCAGCAGGACGTCCAGCGCCCGCTCATCGGCCAGTTCGCCGAGGGCGATGACCGCGCGCCGGCGAATGGCCAGGTCGGTGCTGAACTCGATGCTGGCCAGCAGGATGTTCATCCCGTCGCCGCGGCCGGTCCTGGCCAAGGCCTCGGCGGCGAGGAACTGAGTGACGGCATCGCGGTGCGCCAGGGCCTTCCGGAGCGGCTCGGCCTCGCCCCCTCGCTTGCGGAGCCGCCAGCCGAGCGCGTTCGACCACCTTCTGCCGCACCTCGTCATTGGGGTGGTTGATCAGACCGGCGAGAACCGGATCGACCTGTTTTCCACGAGCCCAGCGGGCACCCGGGATCAGCCGGGCCAGGAACCTGGCTTCGGCCGGGGCCGAGACCCGGTCGATCAGGCGGGCGAGCACATCATCATGACGGGCGAATTGCTTCTCCTCCCAACGGGTTCCCGGAGTCTCCTCGTCGTCGGGATCCTCGATCCGCTGATCGTATCCGCTGATCGTCACCAGGGCGTTGAAGACGGCCTCGCGCGACTTCGGAAACTTCTCCCAGAAGCCGAGCAGCCGGCCGGCGGACTCGGGACGCCGGAACCGCCCGACCGCCTTGAGCAGATCATCGGCCAGGGCTGTCCCGCCGGGGTCGTTCTCGATCCGGTCGAGGTAAGCGTTAACGGCGCGGGGATCGCCCAGGGTTTCCAGCACCTGGATCACCCCTTGCTGCTTCCTCGGCGCGAAGGCGGCGGTCAGGAGCGCCACCAGGGACGCAAAGGCGGCGGCGTCCTTCTTGGTCGCCAGCCCGATCGCGGCCGCCTCGCGGACCGCTTGATAACGCGAGGAGAGCGCCCCTCGGAGCGAGTCGCGGGCGGCCGGGGCCTTCTCGTACTCGGCGGCCAGCCAGGAGACTGCCAGGATCCGGAGCTGCTCATGCGACGCCTCCAGCGCCCGGCTCGCGACCGCGACGGAGCCTCGGCGCGCGATCAGGAGCTTGGCGGCCTCGGTCGCCAGATCGTCCTTGCGCGTGAGCATCGCGTGCTCGAGCACGGCCGCACCCTCGGCTTCCGAGCCGCCGCCCGAGAGCAGCTCCAGGCCCTTGACCCCGAGGTCCACGTGCCCGGTGGCCAGCGCCTCGGCCGCCAGCTCCGTCGTCCCCAGCCCGACCTTCCCGGCGTGCTCGAAAGCCTGGAACCGGACGACCTGGTTCGGATCACCCATCGCCTGCACGAAGACCGGCCGTGCGGCGGCGCCCAGGTGAGTGTCGGACCCGGCCAGCGCGAGCAGGCGGTCGAGGGCCGTCTGTCGGACCCGGACCACCGCCGCTTCCGCCCCGGTCCCGCCGGACTGGCCCTTGCCCGACGAGCCGCCCTGTTCCCGGACCAGGCCCACATACGCCCCGAAGGCCAGCTCGCGGAGTTGATCCCTCGTGTACCGCGACGCCACGGGCTTGCGGGCCCTGGCCTGACGACCGAGCTCGGCGAGCTCGCGCGCGAACCGTTGCTCGTGGGCCGCCCAGGCCTGGTCGAACGCGACCTGCTCTTTCTCGTTCAGCCGGGCGAAAAGCCGGGCCGTCCGCGCCCGGAGTTGGGGCCCGCCGTGGACCAGCAGCTCGGCGAAGGCGTCCACCGTCGCGAGCGGGATCTTCCAGGCGGGCGCGTCGCTCGGCTCGTTGACGAGGTTCACCACGAACGACGGGAAAGCCGCCTCGATCTTGGAATTTGGATTTTCGATTTTGGATTCGGATTCCGAGAGGGCCTCGAGCGCCCGGGCGGCCGTGAGCCGGAGCCGGGGCATCCGGCTCGCCAGGCAGGCCAGGCATCGCGAGGCCGTGCCGTCCGGGTCCTTCCACTCGAGCATCATCAACAGGATCAAGGCGCGGAAGCGGACCTCGTCGCGAGCATCGTCCAGATACACGGCGAGCCGGTCCTCGCCCGCGGCGCCGATGGCCAGGGCCGCGGCGATCTGCTCGCCGATGCTCAGGATCTTGCCCCCCGCCTCGGAGAACACGAGCGGTGCCACCGAGGCATCGCCCGCGTAGGCCAGCCCCTTGGCGGCGTGGTACTTCACGGCGACGTCGGCATGCTGGAGCGCCTGCCGCATCGCGTCGGTCGAATCGGGACGAGAGACCCAGACCAGGGCCCGCGCCGCCTGCAGCCGGATCGCGAGCCGAGGGCTGTCGAGCATCGGGATCAGGGGCATCAGGGCCGCGGGATCGCCCAGCTCACCCAGGCCGTCCAGCGCCGATTCCACGACCTTGAGCCAGTCGTCCCGACGCTCCTGCTCGAGCGGCTCCGGGGCGGTCGCCAGCGCGAGGAGCGGCTCGAGAGCCCGGGAATCTCCGTGCCGGGCGAATGCCTTGGCCGCGCGGAGCCGGATGTCGGGGTGCGAGTTCTTCATCGCCTCGGACAGTGCCGGCAAGGCGTCGGCGTCGACCAGCGATTGCATCGCCAGGAGCCGGACCTCGCGATCCTCGTCCTCGAGCGCCCGGACCAGCAGCGATTGCGACGCGGCCGTGTGCTTCTTGATCAGCTCGTCGACGGCCCGCTTGCGGAGGTCGGGATAGCGCGAAGCCAGCGCCGCCTCGAGGAACTCGAGCCCCTTCGTCTTCTTGAGGGCGAACTCGAACGACTCGCCGCGGAGCACCGGGTCGGGATCGTTGAAGAACTCGAGCAGAAGGTCCCAGCCCCAGGGCTCGCCGACCTGGGCCATCGCCTCGGTGAGCACCTCGAGGCGGACGTCCGCGTGGACGCTGCGCAAGGCGAACCGGAGTGTACCCGCGCCGGCCCCGCCCGCCTGGATTCCCAACGCCGACTTGAACGCCTCGGACCGGACCGCCGCGAAGCTGTCGTTGAGCGCGCGGGCCAGGAGCGCCAGGGCGGATTCGGCCGCGGATTTGTCCGCGCCCGCACCCCCGACGGGGCCCTTGCGGATCTGCTCGACCAGGACCTGGAGCCCGCGGCGGCGCACGTCTTCATGCGAGGCGTTCAGGCCCGACTCGGCGGCCGCCAGCGGGTCGGCCTGGTGCAGTCGAGCCATCGCGGTGAAGGCGGCATCGCGGACCTCGGCCTCCGGGTCGTGGAGCATCGAGCGCAGCCGCTCCGAGGCGCGCGGATCGTCGAGCGCGGCCAACGCGCGGCAGACCTCGGCCCGGGCGGTCTTGTCCTCCTCCCGGCTGAGCTGGAGCAGCAGGCCGAACGCCCGCGGATCGCCCAGGATCGCCAGCCCCCGCGCACCGCGAAGGCACGTGTCGAGCGCCCGGCTGGCCGTCGCCTGGAGCAGGGGCTCGAAGTCGGCATCATCCAGCGATGGCCCCGTCGTCTCGGCCTCCGCCTTGGTGGACTTCGCCTTCTTTTTCCCCGATCCCGCGGCCTGATCCGTCGGCACCGGAGTGCCTGCCGCATCACTTCCGGCCGATGCGGCCGGCCCTATCGGCTTGACACCTTCTTCGAGCTCCTTGAGCTGCCGTTCCAGCTCCGGATCGCGGGATCGCAGGATCTGGAGCAGCCGTACGCGGGTGTGGATCGCCAGCAAGAACGCCGTGCGGCGCACCTCGGGATCGCCGTCCTCGGCCCGTCGCCTCAGCGCCGACTGGACGGCCGCCTCACCGAGCAGGCCGCGGCGGTACAGCCGCAGCAGGGCCGCGCGACGGACGTCCGAATGCTTCGACAACAAAGCGGCCAGGTTCGACTCGGGCGTGCTCGGGTCGAAGGCCGATTCCAGGCTCACGACCGCCGCCAGGCGGACCTCGGCGGTCTTGGCGTTGAGGGCCTCGGTGAGCCGGGCGAGCGCCTGGTCATCCCTGGCCGAGAGCGGTTCCAGAGCCTGCACGGCCAGCCGGCCCACGTCGGGCTTCTCGGCCTTGAGGGCCAGCTCGATCGGCTTGAGATCGGACTCGCCCAGATGCTTGCGCAGGCCGTGGAACGCCGAGACGCGGACCGCCTCATCGCGATGCCCGAGGAGCTTCTCGAGAAGGGTCGCCGCCCGCGGATGACCGGACGCCCCGAGGAGCTTGGCCGCGATCAGGCGGAGCGTGTGGTCGTTGTCGGCCTCGGCCTGCTCGGCGATCAGGCCGACGGCTCGCGTGTCGCCGTAACCGGCCAGGGCTTTGAGGGCCTCCTCGCGTCGAGTCGGGTCGTCCTGCGACAGCTCATGCTTGGCCCGGGCGTAGGCATCATGGGCCCGTTGCGAGAGGTCGCCGATCTTGCCCGCCGAGTCGACCGGGAAGATCCGGAGCGTCTGGTCGTCGCACGCCGCCACGAGCCGGGGCCGGTCCTGGACGACGACCATCGCCAGGGCAACCACGCGGCCGACCCCATCCTTGGTCGTGGCCGGCTTCACCCCACCCACCCGAGGCCACGACTTGATGGCGGAGTCACGTCCGCCCGAGTAGAGCCGGTCGCCGGGACCCCAGATGAGCGCCGTAACGAGATCCGTATGGTTGTTGCCGCGCCCCTTGTCTTCGGGCTCGAGCTTGCCGCGGGCATGCGTCGAGAGGAGCTTCTGGTCGGCCCCGGCCGAGAAGAACCGGAGCTCGTCCGGCTCGAATACGATCGCGCCGACCGCCCCCTCGTGCAGCCGCTCCGAGGCGCTCGGCAGGAACTCGGCCTTGTCCTCGGCGTCGAAGACCGAGACCGTCCCCTTCACCGTCCCGACGGCCAACCAACGGCCGGACGGGTCGGCCGCCAGGCATGTACCCGGCTCGGGCAACTCGAGAGTCTGGACCCGCTTGCCATCCTTGGTGCCGATGATGACGACTTGCGAGCCGACCAGGGCCCCCAACCGTCCGTCGGCCAGCGTGGCCAGGGAGATTGCCGGGGCATCGAGCGCATCTCCAAGCGGCTTCGGATCGCCCGAGGCGATCGCCGCCTCATAGATTCGAGCGTCATTGCCGGCCACCCAGAGGGTCTCCCCGGCGGCGGCGATGGCCGTACCCCCTTTCGGAAGCGGGTCGGCATCGAGCGTCAGCTTGTCCGCGTCGAGTCGGTAAAGGGCGGTGGGCTGGCCCTCGGGGTGGACGGTGACGAATGCCAGGGTGGCACCGACGCCGACGGCCCCCCCGATCTCGCCGCGATAGGTGAGGTACTTGTCGGCGATCATGAGACGTCCCCCCGCGCCCGAGGTGGAGCATGGCATGGGAATGACGGATCCGGGTCACGGCGACGAGGGACGAGGCCCGCTCGCTCGCCCCGCGCGAGATCGTGAACTCCTCCAGAAGCGGCAGGACGCCCCGGGCGAAGTCGGCATCCTCGATGGCCAGGTCGCGCATCGTTTCGACCAGCGCGATCTTCGCCTTGCGCGCGGGAACGGCTTGAGCCGTTCGCCCGATTGTTCGGCTTCCGCATCCCGCTTCTCCGGGCGCGGTGGCGGGATCTCGAACAGGGTGCGCCGCAAGAAGGACCACAGATCCCGGAGGCTCGCGGGCAATTGCTCGGGCCGAGCCGGCGGCCCCGGTCCGCGGCTCTCGGCCTGGACTTGAGCCGCCTTCTTGGCGGCCGTGCCGATGGTCGTCGCGGGCGGGATGGACGGCTTCCAGCCCTCGGTGATACCCCGGTCGCGATAGAGCGACCAGAGCGTCCGGATCACGAAAGCTCGGACCCGGCGATCGGGGCTCTCGGTGAGGCGGAACAGCTCCTCGGGTTGCCGGAACCGCGCCGACCGATCGATGATCCGCATCCCCAGCGCGCGGGTCGACTCGTCGGCCGACTCGCAGAAGCGGAAGACCGCCGCGGCCGTGAGCGACTCGGGGTCGATCCGATATCGACGATGCTCGGGCGCCTCGTCGGCCAGCAACGCTTGAGCCACGAACCGGCGGACATCGGCGTGCGGGCTCTCGGCCAGCAGCACGAGGTCGTCGGCCGGCGGCGACCAGCGGGCGAACTCCCAGCGGGCCAGCTCCAGAGCCAGGTCGCGGAGCGGCTTGCGGGTCTCGGCGAACAGGGGCTTGACCCGATCGAAGCTGAGGAACCCGGCGGGGATCTCGGCGCCGGGATCGACCGGCCGATCGGTCTCGGCGAGCGCAATATCCGGGTGGTGTCGGAGGATGTACTTGACGGCGAATCGGGCGAGCGGAGCATCGCCCGGGCCGGCGGCGATGGCCATCTCCCAGAGCCGCTCGGCGCCGGCGAGGGCATCGCCTTGCGCCGCCTGGGGCGCCCGGCCCGAGAGCATCTTCAGGAACGCGGTCTCGGAGATGATCCGGATATTCGCCCCCGCCGCGTTGAGCTCCTCGCCTTTCAGTTGTTTCGCGCCCTTCTTGCCGTGGCCGTAGAGGGGCGAGCCCTCGTCGCCGATGACGAGATAGTGGAGCTTGGCGTTCACGCTCGAGGCCACAGCACCCTTCGCATGCCGGACCTTGTCCTCGGCCTCCTTGCGCTGCATGGTCGCGAGCTTGCCGGTAAACAGGAACGACGCTCCTCCGAGATCGATGGCCGGCTCGGCGCCCGCGGCCGGAGCGGCTTCAACCGTTCCGGCCGCCTCGGCCGGCGCGAAGTCGGCGGGCGTGAAGCCCTTGATCATGGTCTGGACGGCGAAGTTGTGGTACCGAGGCTCGCCGCGGGCCGCAAGCCGCAGCAGCCAGGCGAAACCCAATTCGGCGGGCGCGAACCGACGGACGTCGCCGAGCCAGCCCAGGATTCGTTCCGATCGAGACTCGTCGAACGAAAGCTCTCGCGCCGAGACAGGACCATCTCGACGGAAAGCACCGATCCACGGGTCGGCCTCCCAGTCGGGATGAAAGGCGAGGGCCTTGAGGAACTCGAGTCCGAAGGACTGGGGCTTGAGCCGACCCTCCTCGACCCAGGCGACTGTCGCACCGCCCGTCGATGGGCGCAAGAGCAGCCGCCGCAGGACGTCGACGTCAATGGCGTTGACGTCGAATCGGGCGAGTTGCGTCATGGCAAACCGACCGACACCGTCCGGGTTGATATGCTCCTTGGCGTCGGCGGCTTCGATGAGCCCGACGAAATAGCCCGCGCCCAGGGAATCGGCGGGATGGGTCTGGAGCAGGAGTTTCTGGACGAACGTGAAGGCATTCGGGTTGTGGGTGAAGAGGCGGTCGCGGAACCATTCGGGTGTCATCTCGCGGGCGCCGAAATGCTTTTGGAGCACCCCCGAGGCCAGCTCCAGCCCGTGCCTCGACTCGAGCAGTCGGCCCCATGCCTCCAGGCCGACCTCCTTGCGCGGATCGCGTGCCAGCAGCAGGTCGGAGGCCAGACGACGCACTACGGGATTGCTGTTGTCGGCCAGGCGGACGAGCTCGTCCACCGGCAGGTCGCGGGCGTGGGTGCGGGCGTACTCGGCGGCATAGGCGCGCGCCGCATCCGACGGGGAATCGAAGAGCCGGAGCACCGCCTCGTGCAGGCCGAGCGACCGGAAGGCGCCCTGCTCGAATTTGGGAACGTTCGTCAGCACCCAGACGACGAACTCGTCCACCGGCCGGCTACCCACGCCGACGAGCCGGGCCACCCAGCTCGGCTCGACCTCGCGGAGCGAGGCGCGGAAGTCGGCCTTCAGGCAATCGGCGGCGAACTGGCGGACCCGGTCGCTCCGGGCGCGCTCGAGCAGTCCGAACAGGGGCCGTGGGGTCCGCTGCCAGAGCGACGCGAATGCGCGGTCCTTCAGCTCGGTCCGTCCCCTCCGCAGATGGAAGGTCGCCCGATCGTAGTCCTTCGTCTCGTGGTAGAAGATGTGGTTGGCGACCCAGGTATCGTGCCAGTTCGTCTGGTCGTGATAATGGGCGAGTACGTCGGCGGCCTCATCGGCGTAGCAAGCCGGGCGGGTCAGGGCCGTCCGGCGCAGGTATCTCCAGGCGCGACGGCGGAGGTAGCCGAGCGTGCGGCTGGTGACCTCCGGAGAGGCAGTCGAAGAATCGACCCGGGCCGCCAGGGCACCGAAGACCTCCATGTCGTCGCGGGCCTCGGCCTCCTTGAAGATCCGCTTCAGCGCCCGCCACGGCCCGTACCGCAACGGGACATGGGCGATGATCTCCAGCAGGCACGACCGGGCGAATGGCCCGTTATCCTCCCAAAGGGCGATGATCACTTCATGAAGCCGGAGCCGATCGGGGAGCGGGACCTCGGCCGTCTCGGATTCGAGCGCCTTCATCTGCTCGACTCGAAAGTGCGATTGCTCCTCGGGCGGCCTGCGTGCGAAGGCCGGGCTGCGAAGTTCGGCGAGGAAATTGGCGAACGTCCGCGCCCCCTGGCGTGGGGGGGTCGTGGAGGGCTCGTCGGGCTGGCCGGCCAATCCGACCACGAGCTGGCTCAGATCGAGGTCTCTCGACTCCCAGGCGCGTCGGACGTCATCCAGGCGTAATCGGCTCGACACGGCGGTATGCCTCAATCACGAGGGAGCGTGACGTCGCCTTCATCGGCACGAGGTTCGAGGTGAACCTTGCTCGAGAGACACGATATTTTGAATGAAAAGGTGGGCGGGCTACCCGACGGTGATCGAGGCAGCCCGCCCCGGACATCTGGGAGACCATCTACCACAAGACCTGGGACATCGAAGGCTCTCTGGCCCGCCCACCGGAATTACCCTCGGTGTCCGGCGGAACCACGAACGGCGGGGTTGTCCCAGGACCGCCGGACACCGAGGGTAATTCCGGTGGATCAGCGGGCCTGAAACAGCCTTCGTTGTGCAGCATGAACGGCCAAACGCTCGGGCGGCGCAACGCCGCCCCGGTGCAGAGCACCGAGCTAGACCTGTCCTCCCACATGCACGACTACCATGCCAAAGAACGGATGTTTTGTACACTAACCGCTAGAGGGTTGCAAGGGGTTACCTGTTCCTTTTTCCGAATCCGGGACAAACCCACGACCCGAGCCCGCCGATTGTTGATTCAAAGAAACACGACCCTGGATGCGAAGTGTGGGACGGGCTGCCGCACAAACGATGCGGCAGCCCGCCCTGGAGATCCGGAAGACATCTACCACAAGACCTGGGACATCGAAGGCTCTCTGGCCCGCCCCCCGGGAGTGATCCGGTATGCTGGCGGAACCACGTCCGGCGGGGTTGACCCAGGACCGCCAGCATACCGGATCACTCCCGGGGGATCAGCGGGCCTGAAACAGCCTTCGTTGTGCAGCATGAACGGCCAAACGCTCGGGCGGCGCAACGCCGCCCCGGTGCAGAGCACCGAGCTAGACCTGTCCTCCCGGATCACGACCCTCGAACTTCTCGACGCCGAACGATCGTCTTCTACAAGATGAGTCGGACAACCGCAAGGGGGTTGCCGATTTCTCGTCGATTGAAAGTCGACCGAGGCCGGTGACGCGGTCACTCCGGCCCGTTGCCCTGACACCAGGGCTCTCCTATAGTTAGGGGTCTCCTCGATGAGAGAACTTTCGATACACCCCGACCCGAGAGGGCCCACACTGTTATGCAATGGCATCTCCTGCCGACGATCGTCCTGTCGATCGCGACCGCGTTGCTGGCGATCGAACGGGCCTCGACTCCGGCCCGGGCCGCCGACACCAAGTCCGAGCCGGTGCGATTGATCTTCGACACCGACATCTGCGGCGACTGCGACGACGTCCTGGCCCTCGGCATGATCCATTCGCTCGAGTCGCGCGGGCATTGCCGGCTGCTGGCGGTGACGATCAGCGTCGATCATCCCCAGGCCGCGCCGTTCGTGGACGCGGTCAACACCTTCTATGGTCGCGGCGAGATCCCGATCGGCGTGGTGGGGCAGGGGGGTGTCGTCGAGAAGAGCGAGTTCCTCTCGCTCGTGGATGAGAAGGAAGCGGACGGCAAGTTCCGCTATCCGCACGACCTGCTCTCGGGTCGGTCGGCCCCGAGTGCGACCTCAGTCCTGCGCAAGACGCTCGCGGCCCAGCCCGATCATTCGGTCGTGATCGCCCAGGTCGGCTTCTCGACGAACCTGGCCCGGCTGGTCGACTCGCCCGCGGACGAGCACTCGCCGATGACGGGGGCCGAGTTGGTCAAGAGAAAGGTCAAGTGGCTCTCGCTGATGGCCGGCGCGTTCACCCCGATCGACGGCAATCCCCATTATGTGGAGTATAACATCGTCAAGGACATCACCAGTGCCGGGGTGCTGGCTGGTCGTTGGCCGTCGCCGATGGTCTACAGCGGGTTCGAGATCGGGATCGCGCTGCCCTACCCGGCGACCAGCATCGAGCGCGATTACCAATACGTGCCCCACCATCCCCTCGCCGAGGCGTACATCAAGCGCAATCCGCCGCCGCACAATCGACCGACCTGGGACCTGACCAGCGTGCTGGTGGCCGTGCTCCGCGATCGCGACTACTTCGACGTCTCGCCGCAGGGGCGGGTCACCGTCGATGCCAAGGGCGCCACGCAATTCGAAGCGACCTTGCGGAAGGATCATCGTTACCTGGTTCTGAGGCCCGAGCAGAAGCCGCGCGTGCTCGAGGCATTGGTCCAGCTTTCCAGCCAGCCGCCGTCGCATTGCGGGGCCGCCAGGCCATGAAACAGGCTCCGACTAATCCAGCCGCCCCAGGCCCTTGGCCCGACTGCGCTCGAACATCTCGCTGAAGAAGAGGATCGATAGGGTCAGGTACAGGACATTCAGGGCGAAGCTGATCGCCAGCGGCCAAAGGGGAAGCGGGCCGCCGTGGAGGATCTGACGCATGCCCTCGAAGATGTACGTCATCGGCAGGGCGGATGAGACCGACTGGGCCCAGCCCGGTAGCGAGCTCACCGGGTAGAACACGGCGCTGAACGGCGCCAGCGCGAAGCCGAGCATCCAGGCAAGGCCCTGGAGCCGTCGGCCGTAATAGATGATCAGCGCCGAGGACGTGAACCCCATAAACCAGCCCGACATCATCAGCGAGAACAGGAACGGCAGGAGCATCCAGCCGACCTCGAAGATGTTGAGCCGATACAGGAGCCAGACGCCGCCGATGCCGACGATCAGCGTGAGGAGGTTCTTGATCAGCCCCAGGGCGACCAGGCTGATCGCCCACTCCCGGACGCTCAGCGGAGTGGCGAAGAGGTTGACCAGGTTCTGATTCCAGAACTCCTCCAACAGGTTGACCGAGATCTCGTAATTGGCACGCCAGACGACCTGCCAGAAGACCACGCCGGTGAGCACCACCATGGCCAGCCTCGGCATCTGCTGGGAAGACGACTCGACCCAGCGGGTCGTGATGCCCCAGAGGAGCAGGTCCAGCACCGGCCAGTAGATCGCCTCGGCCCAGCTCTCGAGGGTTCGCGGGACCAGGTAGATGTGCCGCATGATCATGGCGATGACCCGCCCGAGGCTCTGCCTCATGATGCCACCTCCTCGAGACGTCCGGGCTGGTCGTGGCCCGGGGCCCGATCGGGCGCCCTCGCGCCCGCGGCCGCAGCCGCGGCGGCCAGCTTGAGGAAGTAGTCCTCCAGGGTCGGCTTTCGGAGCGCGATCTCGGAGTAGCGGACGCCGGCCATGGCGATGCTCGCGAGGAACTCGGCGATCCGGGACTCGTCGATCTCGACCTCAACCGTGCCGTCGTCGACCGAGCTGCTCAGCCCGGCCGCCGAGATGTGCTCGAGGAGTGGATCGAGGCCCTCGGTGACCCGGAGCCGGACGCGGGCCGATGCGACCGAAGCGGCCAGCTCGTCGGGCCGCCCGCTGGAGGCGATCCGGCCACGGTCGAGGAAGATGACCCGGTCGCAGACTTGCGTGACCTCGTCCATGTTATGCGAGGTGAAGACGATCGAGACCCCTTCCTCGTCGCGCTGCCGGCGGACGAAGTCGCGGACCTCGACGGCGATGTCCGGGTCGAGAGAGGCCGTCGGCTCATCCAGGAGCGCGACCTTCGGACGGGCCAGGAAGGCCTTGGCCAGCATCACCCGCGTGGTCTGTCCGGCGGAGAGGCCCTCCATCGACCTTCGCCGCAGATCCCAGACGCCGAACCGCGTGAGCAGGTCCCGGCTCCGCTCCGCTCGCCCGCGAGCATCGAGGCCGTACAACCGGCCGAAGACATTCAAGTTCTCGGCGACGGTCAGCCGCCGCGGCAGCTTCGAATAGGCGCTGGCAAAGCCCACCTTGGCGAGGATCTCGGCGCGGGAGTCCGCCAGCGACTTGCCGAAATACCGGATCTCTCCGGACGTCGGCTTGAGGGTACTCAGAAGCATCTGGATGGTCGTCGTCTTGCCGGCGCCGTTGGGGCCGAGCAGCCCAAGGATCTCGCCCTGGCCGAGCGCGAACGAGAGCCGATCGACGGCGGTCGTCGGCTGTCGGCCCGGATAGATCTTCGTCAGCTCGCTCACCACCAGGACGGAATCATCGTCGAGATCGGATGCGGACGCGGGTTCGGGTTCGGTCATTCGGCTCCTCGACGAAGTCAGGGCGGGATCGTGATTGAAGGAGCGGCGGGATCCCGCTCTCGGTCGTGCCCGGCCGATTCGGGCCGGCGCGGAGTGGGTCCGGAGGATCCAGAGTGGTCCCGCGACCGTCGGGTTCGCGACGCCGCGGCGGATTCCGGATTCGAAGGGCGGTCAAGGGCTGCACATCGCGGTCTCGACCGGCGGCGGGACGGGCTCGAGGTCGCCATCCCGGCTCGGATCGCCCTCGGGTCGCGGCTCGTGGTCATGACCCTCGGCCGATCGGACGAGTTCGGCGAAGACGCCGCCGCGGCGGACGAGCTCGGAATAGGTTCCGGTCTCGGCGATCCGGCCGTCGTCGAAGACGAGGATGCAATCCGCGTCGCGGAGGGTGGTCAGGCGGTGCGCGACCAGGATCACGGTACGGTCGGCCCGGGCCTCGTTGATCGCGTTCTGGACGAGCCGCTCGCTGGTGTTATCCAGGGCCGAGGTCCCCTCGTCGAGGATCAGGATCGGCGGGTTCTTGAGGAAGACGCGGGCCAGGGCGAGCCGCTGCCTCTGGCCACCCGAGAGGTTCTGGCCGCGCTCGGAGACGCGGGAGCGATATCCTCCGGGCATCATCATGATCTCGTCATGGATGCAGGCCATCTCGGCGGCGCGTCGGATCGCTTCGATGGTGGCGCCCTTGCTGCCATAGGCGATGTTCTGGGCGACGGTCCCGCCGAAGAGGAAGGGATTCTGGCCGACATAGCCGATCAGCTCGCCGATCGCCTTGCGGGAGACCCTCTCGAGAGGGGCCCCGCCCAGGGTGGCTTCCCCGTCGCAAGGATGCACCAGGCGCATCAGGGTGCGGAGCCAGGTCGTCTTTCCGCAGCCCGATCGGCCGGCCACTCCGATCGTCTCGCCGTGCCGGATGGTGACGGCGAGCCCGTTGAGCGCCCGCCGCGTCGCGCCCCCGCGGGCGGGGAATTCGACCTTCAGCCCTTCGGAGGCGAACACGGGCTCGCCCAGGACCAGCCGGGGATCTTCCGCGGGCTCCTTCATCTTGAAAGACCGATCGATCGGCACGGTCAGGAGTCCGATCAGGTCGCCGATCCTCAGGCTGCTCTCGTGCCCCTCGTCGATGAAGCGGTGGACCTCGCTCAACGGGGTCATGACGTTGAGGAACAGCGCCGAGAACATCATGACCTCGCCCGGCCCGCCCTTCCCGTGAATGAACATATACACAGCGAACGCCAGCACGAGCACGTGGAAGAACCCCTCGTTGATCGCCTTGCCGGAGCCGAAGAGCGACATCTCGAAATGATGCCTCAGCTCCTTGGCGCGACGACGCTCGGCCACCCGCTCCACGCGACGCACCTCCCGACGATACGTATTCGCCGCTCGGACGTAGTCGATGCCCCCGAGCTGCTCGACGACCGTGCCGTCCATCGCCTCGCGGGTCCGGAGCAGGTCGAGGCGAATCCCCTTCTGCGTGATGATCTGGCAGAGCGTCAGCGTCAGCGAGAATGGGATCACGCACACCATCGCCAGCGCGATTTTCGGCTCCTGCGACAGCGTCGCCACCAGCGCGAACGCCCCGGTGAGCAAGGCCGGCACGAAATCCAGGAACGACACCCGCAGGAACCGGATCAGCCCCTCCACGCTCCGATTGATCCGCCCGTACAGTGCCCCGACGTGGTCCTGGGCCAGGACGGTCAGGTCGACCTTCATCAAGTGGGCGACGACCCGTACATACATATCCTTGTCAACGCGTGTGCAAGTATTCTCGACCAGGAACCGTCGCAGGACATTCATCGACTCGCGGACTAAGTAGGCTGAACCGATGATGGCCAGGTAAAAGGCGGCGACCCGGGTGAGGTCGGCCGAAGTCTTGGCGGGATTCTTCGCGGGGTCCACGGAATCGATGAGCTGTCGCAGGCAAAGTGGGATCACCGTGCTGGCGGCGCTGGAGAGGCTCATGATCGCCAACGCCCCGACGAGGGCCAGTTTATGACGAGCGGGGACCAGCCTCCAAACCTGTCGGCCCCGCCTGAAGATCATGCCCAATTCGCTCGCAACGCCCCGGAGCCTCGCCAGTTTTGTGGGCTTCTTCATGGCTTCCTCACATCCGGCCCCGCGGCCGCCCTACCTGCGGAAAACTCGCGTCGGATCGGAAATCCGAGAAAACCCGCCCGGTCCATTCGCGGGTTCCGACCGTTTTCTCGTATCAATCTCTAGCCTGAGACGAACGTCTCATCCCTCTCACCTCGGGCATCTCCCCGCGGCGAGAAGGTTGAACAAATAATTTACAGACCTCGAACAAATCCCTGAAGCCGGTTGGCTCGGCGGTCGCCACAACCCTCGCATTTTGACGGAATTCGTCGGTCCGAGGGGGAGAAAAGTGACGCCTACCAACAAGAGGCAATACACTCAAGTACGAGCCATGACCCGTCCGACGCCAAGTTCTCGAAGTGAATTCCTTTCTCGATTCCACCGGGACAACATTCGGCACGCCAATTGCCCTTGGTGTTGGTCTTTCACTCGGGTTTGAAGCGATCCTGCATCATACCCGATATCCGCAAATCAATGGTTGGTAGGACTGATCCATCAACGATTTCGGCCGCCCGACTTTCCCGCCATATCGACCGAGATGTGCCGATGCACTCTTGGTTATGTGAGAAAATCGAGCGGGCCAGACCTTTACATCAAGCGATCTCCGTGCTATTAATAAGACTCCCCCTTCAAGGAGGGTGCATCTCCGATGGCCAAGCTTAACACAGTGAGTATCCCCGCAATGAATCCCCGCCCCCTGACGGCGCCGGCAGTCAACCGGGTAATCGCCGGACGGAACGAGCGGCCTACAACCCGCATCGTAACCGAGACCATGCCGCAAGTCGGCCACGAGGAAGTCCTCGTCGTGGACGATCGAGCGGCGCTACGCCCCGCCCAGATCGTCGAGAGCAAGCTCACGAGGTTGCTCCAGGAGGCATCCCTCCCGGTCAGCCACCTCCAGATGAGGGGGCTCCTCCGCACCCGTTGAGGAGCCCGAAATCCGCCCGTTGCCCCCGCCTCCTCGGCACCCTGCCGGCGGAGGCGGCCCGACAACTCGCACGTCGTGCCCGACTCATTGGCACGAGAAGCCGGCAAGCGCAGCAGCGACCACCTCATCATGTCCACAATTCCTGTCATCGTCGCGAAGATCTCCCGTGGGTCCTGTGAACCTATCGGGTATTCACAATAATCACACATTCACAGCAACGAGTGATTATCCACTTCGGGGCGAGATCACGACGCGCACCTCATGGGTCCGTCCGTCGTCGACCAGGGGGATGACGGCCTCCTGCTGGGGCCGATCGTCGACCTGGACGGCGGTGTCGCCCGACTCGACGCCCTGGGGGTTCTGTACGGCGATCTTGTAGGTCGCCGTCCGGTATCGGTAGACCAATTCGAAGCCGGGCCACTCGGCGGGGATGCGAGGGTCGATGACGAGCCGGTCCCCGCTCCGGTGCAGGCCGAGGATCGCCTCGACGATGGTTCGGTAGAGCCAGGAGGCGGAGCCGGTATACCAGGTCCAGCCGCCCCGGCCGACGTGGGGCGGATGGCTGTAGACGTCGCCGGCGACGACGTAAGGCTCCACCTTGTACCGCTCGACGCCCTGAGGGTCCTGCGCGTGGCGGATCGGATTCAAGATGTCCAGCAGCTCGAAGCTGCGGCGACCCTGGCCGAGCCGGGCGAAGGCCCAGACGACCCAGGCGGCCGCGTGAGTGTACTGGCCGCCATTCTCGCGGATGCCCGGGAGATATCCCTTGATGTAGCCGGGATCGATCGGCTCGTCGTCGAACGGGGGGGTGAAGAGGCGGATCAGTTTGCCGTCCCGGTCGACGAGCTGCTCGTCGGCCGATTGCATGGCGCGTCGCGCCCGCACCGGGTCGCCGGCGCCGGAGAGGACGGCCCACGACTGGGCGATCGAATCGATCCGACAGGCGTCGTTCCGGGCCGAGCCCAGCGGGGTGCCGTCGTCGAAGTAGGCGCGGCGATACCAGTCTCCGTCCCAGGCATTGGCCTCGGCGGCGGCGCGGAGGGTATCGGCGCGCTTTCGCAGCGCGGCAGCGCGATCGCGATCGCCCCGAGACTCGACGATCGCGGCGAACTGCGCGAGGCCGTGGATGGCGAACCACGCCAGCCAGACGCTCTCTCCCTGGCCCTGGCTGCCGACGCGGTTCATGCCGTCGTTCCAGTCCCCGTGCAACATCAGGGGCAGGCCATGAGTACCGACGCCCTGGTGGTCGACGCGATCCAGGGCCCGGAGGCAATGGTCGTAGAGCGTACCCGGCGTCTCCGCGACATCCGCGAGGCCGTAGTCGTCCTCCTGGCCGGCCTTGAGCGGAGGCGCCTGGAGGTAGGGCACGGGCTGATCGAGGATGGAGGTATCGCCGGTGGCGTTGACGTAATAGCCGGCCACGAATGGCAGCCAGATCGGGTCGTCGGAGATCCGGGTGCGGATGCCTCGCCCGGTCGGCGGATGCCACCAGTGCTGGACGTCCCCCTCGAGGAACTGGTGTGACGCGGCGCGAAGGACATGGGCACGCGTGTATTCGGGAGCGGCGTGGACCAGGGCCATGACGTCCTGGAGCTGGTCGCGGAACCCATACGCGCCGCCGGACTGATAGAATCCCGAGCGAGCCCAGTACCGGCAGGCCAGGACCTGATAGAGGAGCCAGCGGTTGGCCAGGAGGTCCACGGCGGGGTCGGGGGTGTGGACCTGCACGGTGCCCAGGATCTCGTCCCAGCGAGACCGGACGTCCTGGAGGACCTGGGTGGCGCGACCCGGCTCTCGGTAGCGGCGGATCAGCTCGCGGGCCTTATCGATCCCTTCGGCCTCGCCCAGAAGGAAGAGGATCTCCTCCTCGGCGCCAGGCGAGAGATCGAAGGCGGTCTGGATGGCGGCGCAGGGGTCGAGGGCGGCGCCCTCGCGGCCGGCCAGGTCGAGGCGGCCGAGCGCCGCCGGGGCGGACGCCGTACCGTGCCGGCCGAGGAACGAGATGCGATCGGCGGTCAGGGTCCGGGGCCGCCGGTCGACGTCGGCGAAGGCCACCCGGCCCGAAAAGTCGGGGCGGAACGCATTGCGTGCCAGCAGGGCGCCGGTCTCGGAGTCAATTTCGGTGACCACGTGCATGGCCGCGGAGTCGCGGGTGAGGCCCAGGACCCACTCGGCGAAGTAGTACGCCGACAGCCGACGGGGCCGATCGCTCGTGTTGCGCACCCGCAGCCGGATCAGCTTGATGGGATCCTCGAGCGGGACGAAGAGGGTCAGCTCATGGCCGAGCCCGTGGGAGTTCCGCTCGAAGCTCGTGTAGCCCTGCCCGTGTCGGATCAGGATCGGCTGGGCCGATGGCACCGGCATCGGGGTCGGCGACCAGACCTCGCCGGTCTCCTCGTCGCGCAGGTAGACGACCTCGCCCGGCGGGTCGGAGGCGGGATCGTTGCTCCAGGGGGTCAGGCGGTTCGCCTGGCTATTGACGGCCCATGTGAATCCGGAGCCGCCCTCGGAGATGACGAAGCCGAAGTCGGGATTGGCGACGACGTTGACCCAGGGGGCGGGCGGGAACCTCAGTTGCGAGGCGGGCGGATGGTGGACCAGCGGGCCGTTGCGTCCGCTCTCCAGGGGGGGGGGACCTTGTATGAAGACGCAGTATTCCCGCCCGTCCGGCGTGAATCCGCCCAGGCCGTTGAAGAAGAGCAGGTCCGCCGGGAGCCGGACCGGTTCGTCGGGCCAGGCGGAGGGCTCGCGGGATGCGGTGAGCCTGGCGGGCAGGGGGGTGAATCGCTCGGTGCGGTCGAGCTGGCTGGCCAGCGGGCCGCGCTCGCCGACCAGGACGACGCGGGCGGCGGCCTGGAGCAGCACTTGCTCGTCCTCGCTCATCTGCGAGCTCTTGCGCACGAAGACCCCGCCGGGCTGGTCGATCCGCTCGAAGCTGCCGCCGGCCCGGACGCTCTCCAGGATCTGCCGGTTGAGCTCGTCGAGGTAGCTGCCCGGCTCCTCATCGAGCAGGACCAGGTCGAACTCGAGCCCGCGCGCATGGAGGTAGGCGTGGGCGGCGATGAGCTGGCGGGCCAGCGGGAGCTGATCGCCCCCGACGATCCGCGCCAGGACGATCGGCCGGTCGCCCGAGATGCCGAACCGCCAGAGGGCGGTCTGGCCCAGGTGGTTGCGCGCCAGCGCCGACGGCTCGGCCCGAAGTGCACCGCCGGCGAAGAGGACGTGCGAGGCCAGCCGCTGGTACAGGTGCGCATCCTCGCCGGAGCGGTCGTGGTGCCGGTGCTCGACCTGGCTGTGTGCCCATGCCAGTTCGAAGGCGCGCGAGACGGAGCCGGGCTCGCGGAACTGGTCGGCCATGGCCATGGCCTCGCTGCGGGACTCGGCGAAGGCGGTGGTGATCGCCACGATCACCGAGTCTCCCGGATCGATCCGGAATCGGCGGCGGATGCTCATGATCGGGTCGAGCACCGGGCCGACGGTCCCCGAGAGCACCGCGCCCGACTCCATCGCGGCCGGGTTGGCCGGCGTGCGCCCGCGGCCGAGGAACCGCACGCGATCGGTCTCATACTGGGCCTCGCCGATCGGCGACGACTCGACGACCGCCGCGACATGCATCGCCCACAAGGGCTGTTCGGTCGCGGATCGCATCCGGCGACGGCAGAGGATCGCCTCGGCATTCGGCACCCACTCGGTCTGGAGGAAGAGCTTGCCGAATGCGGGATGGCTGAGGTCGGCGGCGCGGGAGGATAGCACGACCTCGGCATAGCTGGTCAACTCGAGGTCGCGCGGCGAGGTATCGTGGTTGACCAGCGTCACCCGGCGGATCTCGGCGCGGTGCTCGGGCGAGACGATCACTTCCATGACGGTCTCGATCCCGCCGTCGCGACGGCGGAAGCTGGCCTTGTCGGCGGCGAAGATGACCTCGTAGGACTCCGGGTGCCGGCAGACGGGCTGGAAGCCGGCCGACCAGACCGTCCCTCGCGAGACGTCGCGGATGTAGCAGAACTGGCCCCAGGCCTCGCTCGCCGCGTCCTCGCGCCAGCGGGTCACGTCCAATCCCCGGCAGGTGCTCGACCCCGAGCCCGCGTTGGTGATCATGACGTGGTACTGGGTATTGGAGAGGATATGGGTGCGCGGCACCGGGGTGAACGGCGTCGTGAGCCGGCGGCTCATCGGCGCGGTGGCGGTGGCGCTGGGGCCGCTCGCACCGGTCCCGTCCGCGACGGCCTCGGGCGCGACGGCCCCGTGCTCGCCCTCCGCGTCGGACGTCAACCCGGCGACCGCCGGCGCGGCCGGCTTCGTGGTCTCGACGATCGGCGGGTCGCTCGGGAGCCGCTCCTGGAGGAGCAGCTCGATGGCCCGCACCATCGGCTCGGCCTGGAACCGCAGGGTCATCACGTCGGCGAACAGGGCGTTGGTCATCGCCACCAGGCTCATCCCCTGGTGGTGGGCCATGTAGGACTTGACGATGACCGACCGCTTGCCCTTGGGCATCCGCTCCGGGGTATAGTCGATGGCCTCGTAGTAGCCGTATTCCCCCTCGGCGCCCTCCTGGGTGAGGTGCCGGAAATTGGCCAGGGCCTCGCGGGGCACGAGCATCGTGGCCATGGCCGTCGCGTACGGGGCGATGACCCGGTCCTGCTCCAGGCCCCGCTTCAGACCCAGCCCCGGGACGCCGAAGGCCTGGTACTGGTAATTACCGTCGAGATACTGGCCGGAGAAGCCCGACTCGGAGATCCCCCAGGGCAAGCCCAGGCTCCGGCCGTACTCGATCTGGCGGTCAACGGCGGTCCGGCACGCCTCGGCCAGCAGAGTGCCGGGCAGGGTGCGGAGCATCAGGCGCGGCATCAGGTATTCGAACATGGTGCCGCCCCAGGCCATCAGGCCGATCCGGCCGGCGGCTCGGATGAACATCCGGCCGAGCTGGAACCAGTGCTGGCGGGGGGCCTGGCCCTGGGCGACGGCCAGGTAGCTGGTCAGGGAGCATTCCGACGCCAGCAGATCGTAGCAGGCGTTGTCGAGCCGCCCGTGCGTCAGGTTGAAGCCGATGGCGAAGAGATGGCGATCGGGCCAGTAGAGCGGCCGGAAATCCATGGCCTCGGCCATGGCCCCGGCCCTGTCGGCCATCCGACGGAGCCGGGCCAGGAGCTGCGCCGGACGCGGATCGCGCACGGCCGCCGCGATCGCCCGCAGGCCCTCGGCGAGGGACGGGTCCGTGTCCGCGGCCCCGGCTTCCAGCCCCGCGAGCTCGGCGAGCCAGCGATCGCCCGAGCCGGCGACGGACGCCAGGCTCGACGGGGCCAGCAGCCTCGCACGCAGCGAGCTCCAGAGCTGTTGGGACTCTTCCGTCCGGAAGGACGCGACGCCACGCCGATCGAGGGCGAGCACGGCCTCGAGCCACGGGGCCGTCGCGGCGAGCTCGGCCCGCCAGGCCCCGACCTGCCGGAGCAGGCGTTCGCCCCACGTCGCCGGGACGACGGCCGCCGACGGCGCGGCGATGGCGACCGCCGCCATCTCGGTCAACTGGTTCTCGGCCCGGCCGGCCAGCTCGAGTGCCCCGCGCTCGAAGGATTCCAACCAGGCGTCCCACGCGGCCAGGTCGGCCGGCCTGGCGTCGGTCATGGCCGCGAGCCGACGGGCGGCGTCGGACGATCCCTGCTCGATCGCCAGGCCGAGCGTGTCCGCCAGACCATGGATCACCCAGGGCCCGATCGTCGGCAGGTCGATCTTCTCCTTCAGGCCATTGTTCAAGGTCAGCAGGCAAGCCAGGAAGTTGCCGCTGTCGACGGTCGAAACGTATCGGGGCGGGAGCGGCTGGAGGGTCTGGGTCTCGTACCAATTATAGAAGTGGCCCCAATGCTTCTCGAGGCCGTCGAGGGTGTCGAACGTGCGCTCCAGCCGGTCCGCCAGGGCGCCCGGGCTGATGTATCCCAGGTCGTTGGCGGCGAGGGTCGAGAGCAGGAGCAGCCCCTTGTTGGTCGGCGAAGTGCGGTGGGCGATCCGGCCGTCGGGGATCTCCTGGAAGTTGTCCGGCGGGAGCCAGTGGTCGGCGTCGGTGACGAAGGTCTCGAAGAAGAGCCAGGTCTTGCGGGTGATCCGCCGCAGGGCATTTCGCTCCGCCTCGGTCAGGTGCAGTTGGGCCACGGGCCTGGGCAGGCTGACGCGGAACGCCATGTAGGGGGAAAAGAGCCAGGCGAAGAGGAACGGGGCCGCCACGCCGATCGCGCCCGGTCGCAGGACGAGGATCGCCGCGGCGATCAGGACCGCCAGCGCCGGCGCCGGCCACATGACCGCGGCGAAGTGCACCAGGCCGGTGCCCAGGCGATGCTCGGTCAACGCGGCCGTCTCCCACTCCAGGAGCTTTCGGTGGGTCACCATCAGCCGCACCAGCGTGCGGACGATCGCATCCACCATCAGCACGGCGCGATAGGCGAGGAAGATGATCTCCAGGCCGACCTGGCCGAAGGTGGACGGGATCCTCTCCCAGGCGGCCTTCAGGGGTTTCCACGATCGGCCGCGGATGCAACCGACGCCGACGCCCAGGATGATCTGGAAGAACGGCAGCGCGAAGACGGCCAGGGCCGTCGCCGTCCAGAATGCGGGAGAGCCGGGCAAGACCGTCCAGCCCAGTACCAGCAGCAAGAGGAGCGCGGGGGGCACGAGGCTCCGGCGGAGGTTATCCAGCAGCTTCCAGCGCTCGAGGACCGGCAGGCGGGTGGCGGGCGGCCTTCGGGTGGCGGGTGACGGGTGGCGGGTGGCGGGAGAAGAGGGGAGAAGTCCGGCCTTATCCTCACGCGAGCCGCCATCCGAAGGGGTCGGCTCATTCCCGCCACTCGCCACCCGCCACCCGCCACCCACTGAGCCACCCGCGAGCCACGGCAGGAGCTGCCAGTCGCCGCGGACCCAGCGGTGCTCGCGGCGTGCATAGGCGTGGTAACGGGCCGGGAAGTCGTCGAACAGCTCGGTGTCGCTGAGCAGGCCGCAGCGCGCGTAGTTCCCCTCGATGAGGTCGTGGCTGAGGATGCGGTTCTCGGGGAACTTGTCGCCGGTGGCCCCCTCGAAGGCGTCAACCTCGTAGATCCCTTTGCCGGTGAAGGTACCGATCCCGAAGAGGTCCATGTAGGTGTCGGAGGCCGCGGTGGAGTAGGGATCGATACCGCCGGAGGTCGCCAGCAGCGCGGCGAATCGGGACCGCGTGGCCGCCGTCAGCAGGAAGCTGACCCTCGGCTGGAGGACGCCGAAGCCGGCGACCACCCGCCCGGTCTTCGGGTCGAACCGGGGCCGGTTCAGGGGATGGGCCAGCGAGCCGACCAGGCGCCCGGCCGCGTCGCGCGGCATCTGGCTGTCGGCATCCAGCGTGATCACGTAACGCGTGTGCGGGAGGCTCGACGGCTCGGCGCTGCACACGGAATAGCTGGTGTCGCTCGCGCCGCGGAGCAGCCGGTTGAATTCCTGGAGCTTGCCGCGCTTCCGCTCCCATCCCATCCAGCAGCCCTCGGAAGGGTTCCAGAGCCGTCGGCGATGGAAGAGGAAGAAGCGGTCGGGCCCGCTCTCGCCGTCGCGATAGCGGTCGTTCAAGGTTCGGACGCGCTCCAGTGCGTCGCGGACCATCTCCTCATCCTGGGGCAAGGTCTCATTCGAGGCGTCGGTGAAGTCGGTGAGCAGGGCGAACCGGAGGGTCGGGTCAGGGTTGGATAGATAATGGGTCTCGAGCCGCTCGGCCAGCACCGCGGCGCTCGAGACGCGAGCGAGCATCGACGGGATGACGACGAACGTCGACTGCTCGGCCGGGATGCCCTCCTTGAAGTCGAGCTTGGGGAGGACGCGGGGGGGCATGAGCAGCGTGACCAGGTGGTTGACCAGCCCCACGGCCAGCTCGGACAGCGGCAGCAGCAGGGCCGCCAGCGCCACGGCCGACCACCACGAGGCGGCCAGCGGACCCAGGCCCGCACCGACGGCGAGGGCCAGGAACGCGGCGAGCAAGACGGCGATCCCGCCGAAGTAGACCGCGCCCGGATGGCCCAGAACCCAGTCATAGAGGCGATCGCGAAGGCCGGGCCGATAGCCGAAGGCGGCCTTCAGGGTCGCCTGGCCGCGGTCGATCAGGTAGAAGCCGACGTGCCCGCGAGGCTCGACCGTATCCGAGCCCGGGACCGAGACATTGGCCGAACCCCCAGCTTGGTCGGCGATCGGTGCCGAGCCCTGGCGGGCCAGCTCGAGTGCGTGACGCGCCACCTCGATCTCGTCGGCGCCCGAGCCCCGGGCGATCATCTCGACCATCCGCCGGTACCGGTCGCTGGTGGCGAACTCCTGATGCGGGTAGGCCCCGGAAGGGTCGTCGCGGAGGATGGCCTCGACGCGACTGGCCTGTTCGAAGAAGGCGTTCCAGTCCATGGCCGAGAGCAGCCGGAGGCTGAGCACGCAATTGCCGACGGTGACCTGGTTGGCCGCCTGGCACCGGTGCTCGCGGCGGAGGATCTCGTTGGGGTCGGTCCCCTGCTCGGCCAGCTCGGACTCGAGGTGCTCGAATGCGTCCTGCGCACCCTCCTGGTCCCGCAGGAGCTGCATCAGCCGGACCACGAACGGGTCGCTCAGGCCGCCGAAGCTGGGGAGGGGCTCGTCCGGCGGTGAGACCCCGAGCTCGTCGGCGACGGCATGGGCCTGGGCGCGGGCCAGGACCTCGTTGGCCCAACGCTCGGCGCGCTGGCGTTCTTCCCAGCCCCAGACCATCCGCTCGGCCAGCCGCCTGAGGTTCTCGAGGACGACCAGGCGGAGCATGGTGGGCAAGGCCCAGAGCTCGCCGATGGTCAGCGGGCCGACCTCCTGGAAGGCCCGGACGAACCGGGTGATCCGCGCCTCGTCGAGCTCGCTATCGCAGTGGGCGACCAGCGCCAGTGCCAGCGCGAACACGCGAGGATAGCCGACGAGCGGCGGCGTGATCAGCTTGGGTAGGAGCTCATCGTAGCCGGGCGGCAGGTCGCGACGCACTTCGCGGAGCGAGTCGGCGATGATATGGAAGTTGTCCACGAGCCATTCGGCATCGATGCCGGGCAGGCTGCGGCGGTCTCCCAGGGCCACGAGCTTGGCATGGACCTCGTTGAGTACGCGCTTGTTCTCGACGAATCGATGGAGGAGCGGGCTATTGGCGCGCCGGGGCGGCGCCAGGATACAGGCCGCCGCCAGTCGGGTCGCGTAACCCTCCAGCCGCTCCAGGCCCAGGCGCTCGGCCCGAATGGGGCCCTCGCTCCGGGGGTCGATCAGGACGACCTCCGCCGATTCGGTCTCGGGACTCGACGGCACGGTGAGTTCGACGGACGACGAATTCATGCGCGCGACGCACTCCTCACTCGAACGCCTGGGCCGACCCCCGGCAAGGGGCGATTTCGGAAGATCTCCGGACCGGCCGGAGCCGCAACGATCGGCCGGGACTCTGCCTCGGCCGTCCGAAGTCCAAGATCTAGCACAGGATAGGCGCCCTTGGCTAATGATCCCGCCGCGAAATCGGGCCGGTCAGCCCGCACGGAAACCGTCCGGGCCCGAATCCGAATAAATGACAATCTTAGGGAATCCCACGATGAATGAGAACTCCGTTCTTTCGCGCGACGATTAGCACGCGAGGGCTCAAGAGGGATCCAAGAAGACGGGCTCCTAGCTGGCGACCACGTCGGTCGTCGGTCGTTTGTCTCGACGGCATCACCAGGAACGGTTGACGGGGACCACTTCGGCGCGCCAGATTCGTTTGCAGATCGCGGTCCCCGCACTGCTGACGAGGGCCGCCGAGTTGGTGTGTGACGCTCACGGGCGAGGACATGAGCGATGATCGACCGAGGCGAGGGCCGGCTGCCGATCGGGGCGGAATGGTTCGATCTCTGGCACACTCACGCCGACTGGAATGGAGCGGGAAACCGCGACCCCGAATCTCGGCGAGGCTGCCTCCGGGCTTTGTTCTCGCTCTGGGCCGACGCCGAGCTGTTAGTGTCTGTCTCGGAAGGGTCTCGTAGTCCACGCCGTGGGCACGGGTCCGGGATCGCTCGCGGGATTCGGCGCCCGCGGAGCGACCGACGAGACGGCCGCCGCGACTTCCGAGACGGAATCTGATCCGGTCGGGCCATGGCACTCATTGGCACTCATTGGCAACTTTTCGCCGGGTCCCCATCGCCACGGTCGCCGATCCCGGCTCGGGGACGGGACGGCCGGCATGCCCCGGTCAGGGGCCAGGAGATCGGAGGGATCGTCTCATACCCCATTGCGAGAGAGGACGGCGCGGACAGCGAAGCGTCGTCATCGGCCCGAGGGCTGACCTCGGATGGCTTCGCGTATCATGCCTTACCTAGGAAGATGCCACCAAACTGGTAATTCGTTAACGCACCTACGGCGGCATCGAGCTGTTGCTTTGTCGTAACTCTTGGCGCACGAATGCGATAGAAGATCCGGAAGGATTTCCAATTCGTTCGACAAGTGTCCCCCTTATGGGACAGTCTGTTAGCTGGGCGACCGTCTTGCCCTTGGCAGAACTGGCTCGTGATCGACCCGGAGGATTCGGGTCGGGATGCTGTCTATCTCCATACCCCAACTCGAACCGTGATAACTTCCCGTACTCATTCGAGGGGGTGGCTTGGGGCGTCGAGCCCCCCTTTGGTTTGAAGAGTTCATGAACCGACCCGGGATCGTGTGGGGGCGGAGTGAGTAAGATGGGTCGGTACTGTATCGGGTCCGCCGGCCACCCGCGATCACCGAACCATTCGCAGAGCCCTCGCGTGAGGGGACCTCGAAGGTAGTCCCGGATGGACACTCTGCTGATCCTGAGCGAGGCGTTCGACGTGCTCTCCGGGGCGGTCTACGACCCTGACGCCGAGCGCTCCTTCGAGATCATGTCCGACAGCTTCCTTTGGTCTTGCGAGCTCTGGTGGCAAATGACGAAGGAATCGCATGGAAAGATTCCAGATGTACTTCCGGGATATCTATGCCACGTTCGGGTATCCGCTCACCGAGCGTACCGCATTATCGCCCGGCGCGCTGGACATGGCAGGTGAGCGCCTCGGCGTCAAGGTCCCGGCCGCACTCCGAGACTATTACCTCGTCGCCGGCCGCGAGCGACGATTCAACACGTCACTGAATCGCTTGCTACCGACCTCCCGATGGACCATCGACAAGAAGCGGCTCATCTTCATGGAGGAAAACCAATCGGTCGTCCGGTGGGGTGTGTCGATCCGAAACCCCGACTCGGACGACCCGCCCGTCTCTCAAGGTATCCATGATGAATCGATCACCTGGCATCCCGAGCACCGGAAGTGCTCCGTATTCCCGGCCGTCATGCTGCACTATCAGGCGGTGAGCGGTGGATGCCGCTACTGTGGCGGTGGCGATGCACCCGAGCAGTCGAGCTGTCGCTTCGAAGAACACGGTTGGACCTGCCACGGTCGAGTGAATTCGATGTCAGCGTATAGTCGTCCCGATCAGGTGGTGTGCGTCATGCCCCCCGGTCCCCTGCCTTTCATGCAGAATTGGAGGGTTCTCGCCGGCGGGAAGACGAAGCGTGACCTGGAGACGATCGCGGCTGAGATCGGGATCATCCTCGACTAGATTGCCGCCGAACCTCTCGCCAGATCGGTTCCCGTGACCAAACCGGGCCGTCAGTCGGAGGAAGGCGAAGTGTTGCAGTCCACCATGGTTTCTCGGCAAGCCGGGCCGCGGCCCTTTCTCATTCGAGCCTTTCCTCGATGGATGACCATGCGAATCTCGATGAACCCAAGGTGATCCCTGCCCTCTGGGCCGAAACGCGGGCCGCGGGGTTTACGATGGCCTCGGAGCCTCTGACATGCTCGCTGCTGCGCACCTTGGCGTCATCGAAGCCCGGGGGACGGTTCCTCGAGCTGGGTTCGGGCACGGGCTTGTCGACCGCGTGGATCCTCGATGGTATGGACCCCAGGTCCCATCTGACCACCGTGGACAACGACGAAGGGTTGTTGTCCGTGCTCAGGAGGAACCTCGGGCAAGACTCGAGGTTGACGGTCGTCTGTGCCGATGGCGATGAGTTCCTGGCGTCGCTCGATGGTCAACGTTTCGATTTCATCTTTGCCGACACCTGGTCCGGAAAGTATCGCGGCCTTGATGCGGCTCTCGCGCTGCTCGATCCCTCGGGTCTTTATATCATCGACGATATGCTCCCGCAGCCCAACTGGCCCGATGGTCATGCGGAGAAAGTCGCCGACCTGGTCAACACGCTGGAACGGCGAACGGACTTCCGGATCACCAAGATGTCGTGGGCGAGCGGAGTGGTCCTTGCAACGAAACTCTGACTCCCTGCTCAAGACTCGTCGGACCGGCCCGAAACCGAGGAACGACTCATGCCAAGCGACTGGCCGTTCGACGATCCCGAGGATACCGAGGTCTTCTGTCTCCGGCGGATCCTGCGCGGAGACTGCCCCTTACTGTTGGTCACCCACGACGAGGACGACGACTCCTGGCAGTTCCTCGACGGCGAACATGTCTTCGAGGAAGACGCCGCGGTCGTCTACCTCGGCGAGATGGTCCAGTTCGACGCGAGCCTCGTCGAGCTTGCCGACCTGCCACGCGGTTGGTCTGCCTGGCGGTCGGATCACGATCAACCCTGGCAGCGGTCAAAGGGCGAACCTCCAAGCTCTCTTTGAAGAACGGCCGCTCCCGGCCGGCACAGCCGGCCCTACCCGCGCCGCCATGAAGCGAGCAACTCTTTCGTCAGACCGACCCGTTGACCACTCCCGCCCATTGACAACTGTCAGACAGATCTTACAATTGTCATAACACCGTCGCGGATCACGTGCGTCGTCCCCATTTCTGGAGGAGTTCATCGATGAGACGCTTGACGATCGCCGCGTTCTTGATGCTGCTGATGCCGAGCTGGGCCTCGGCGTGTTTCGACGAACATAAGGCGGGGTGGGTCGATGAGATGCCGTCCTCGACCTGGCAGATCCCCCGAAACCAGGCGGAGGGGATTTTCTGGCAGGAGAATCTGGGCGTGCGGCTCATGGCGGCCGGACTGGCGTCGGTGGCTCTCATCGTGGTTTCGTTCCGGGCTCTTGCCCGCGCGAAGGCTCGTGAGCGGATGGATCCCGTCGAATCGGCCTGCCCGATGCCGATGGCGTTGCCGTTCGATCTGCCGGAGCGGACGATCCGCGTCGACCAGGGTCGCGAGCCGGCGGGGCCAAACGCCGTCATCCGGGAGGATTGCGATCATCCAGGCTTTGCCGAGGCGCCGGCGGATCGGGTCGTGTCCG
Source organism: uncultured Planctomycetota bacterium (assembly GCA_963743925.1). Lineage (GTDB taxonomy): Bacteria > Planctomycetota > Planctomycetia > Isosphaerales > Isosphaeraceae > CAVZRC01. The sequence continues at coordinate 267,357 of CAVURY010000033.1, forward strand.
ATCGCGTGGCTTGCCCAACCTACTGAGCCCAGAGCGGATCGTCGCAGACGGATCGAGGCACGGAATGGGGTGCCGAGGTGAGAGCCGAACTCGACGGCCCGCCTCGGCACTCTTGCCGGAACCTGGTATGATCCTGGCTGGTAAACTGGCCCCACGCCGATCGGGCGGGAGAGGCCCTGCCGCACAGGTCCAGGAAAACGCCCTCGGCATGATCCCCCGCAGACGGTTTCATCGTGCGATGTTCGTCGCCGCCGGAGTCTACAACATCGGCTGGGGTCTGTGGTCGGCGATCGATCCGCAATGGCTGTTCCGGTTCGCGGGACTCCCTCCCTTGAACCATCCCGCGATCTTCGCTTGCCTGGCCATGGTCGTGGGACTCTATGGCATCCTTTATCTGGAAGTCGCGCGCGTCCCGGAACGCGGCTGGCTGCTCGCCGCGGTCGGGCTCGCCGGAAAGGTCCTCGGGCCAATCGGCCTGACGGTGCAGATTGCTCGCGGCCTCTGGCCGTTGTCCACGAGCGTCCTCTGCATCACCAACGACCTGATCTGGTGGATCCCATTCGCCCTGTACCTCAAGGATTCCTGGCCGTTCTTCAAGGCCGACCTCAAGCCTGCATCGCCGGGCGAATGCGGTGTCGACATGGCGCGAGGATCCGGGATCAGGAACCGGTGAGCACGGGCCGCTCCGAGCGGAAGCTTTGCAGCAGCTCGGGATATCGCAAATAGCCGGCGACCCAGATCAGGGCCAAGATCACCGATTGGGGGATGAATCCCTCGTTGTGCTGCATGTGCGTCACGATGGCGCCCCCCATGTAACCCGAGAGGAGCAGGACTCCCAGCGAATGGGTTTTCGGGATCGCGAACAGGAGCGCGCTGACCAGCTCGCCCGCTCCGATGAGGAGCACGTAATTCCCCAGGCCCCATTCCTGGAAACCCTCGACGACCTGTTCCGTACGCATCAACTTTGCGGATGCGCTGGCGACGAACAGGGCCGTCAGCAACCCGGTTAACACCCAGCCGGCGATCTTTCGGCCTCGACTCATCGTGCTCATCGGTTCGCCTCTGAAAAACGATCCCGCGCTTCAAGTCATCGTCCCGACGTTCCTTCTCGTCTGTTTTCCAGAATCCGTCAAGATGAGGGCCAGATCGCAACCGACGGAGCCGGCCTCGAGTTCAAACGAATAACCCGTTTACCTCAAAGCTTTTGCGACGAAAGCCTTGATGGGCCCTTCGAGGATCTTCAACGCCAGCGGGATCGTACCACGCGCGTAGACCTTCCGGTCGTCATAAGAGATCGCGACGTCGAACCCGGTCCCGGCGACGGTGACCGCGGTCCGGTCGGGCGACCATTCCATCCGGCTGAGCCACTTGCCGTACCGCTCCTGGGCCGCGGTGATCGCCTTCTCGAAGTTCTCTCGGGCCACTTCGGGGGTCTGCCCGTGATCGACGGCCATGTCCAGTCGTGCCATCTCGGTCGCTCGCTCCTTTTCGATCTTGACAGATGTACAGAAAGACCCTAGCATGCCGCACGACTCTCGATGGGTCAAGGGCGCGAACTCGAGGCGCCGGTTGGATCGTGTCCACAATTTTGAAAAATTGGTGTCGAACCGAAGGAGGTCTCATGGGCCGCAAACGTGCACGATTCGGGTGGATGACGATGGTTGTCCTGGGGGGTGTCGGCATCGTGGGCGGGGCGCGGCCGGCTCAGGGGGTGGCGGGTGGCGGGTGGCGGGTGGCGGGAATGAGCCGTCCCCTCGGATGGCGGCTCGCGTGAGGATAAAATCCGGTCTTCTCCCCTCTTCTCCCGCCACCCGCCACCCGTCACCCGCCACCCCCTGAGCCACCCGCTGAGCCACCCGCCACGAACGGCTCCATGTGGATGAGGACACCGGCGACGTTGGGGACCGCCGAGAGGATGGCCCCCTTGACTTTTCCGCTGAGGACGTGGGCCTCGACCAGGGGCAACATCGGGTCCGCCTGGACGTGGAGGTCGACGAAATACTGGGCCCCCAGCTTGCGGATCCGGAGCTTCTCCGTGGCCCGGACGCCTTCGACGCTGTGGGCCGCGGCGTTGATGAGCTCGACGATAGGACCGTCGGGCATGCGATCCATCAGGTCGTAGAGGGTCGGGCGGAGCAGGTGGATGCCGTTGCCGGCGATGATGGCGGATGCGGCCAGTGCGGCCCAATCGTCGGCCGACTCCCAGCCCGGCCCGCCCCAGAGTGCGATGGCGATCCCGATGAACGCGGCGGCCGAGGTGATCGCGTCGCTCCGGTGATGCCAGGCGTCGGCCCGGACGGCGGTGCTCCCCGTCTCGCGGCTGATCAGGAGCACGCGACGGAATAACAGCTCCTTGGCGACGATGACGACCGGGATGACCGCCAGCGTGAACGGGGCCGGCATGTGGTGGGGTGTCCGGATCTCCGAGATCGCCGCGACCGCGATCCCCACGGCCGCGGCCAGGAGCAAGAAGGCCACGACGACCGCGGCGATCGCCTCCGCCTTGCCGTAGCCATAGGGATACTCCTCATCCGCCGGCCTCGTCGTGATGCGAAGACCACCCCAGACCACCAGCGACGAGACGATATCGAGCGACGATTCGACCGCGTCCGCGATCAATGCGTAGGTATGTCCGGCGATGCCCGCGACGAGCTTGATCACGACCAGGGCGACATTGATCAACAATCCCGCCTGGCGCTTTCGAATCCCCCGTTCGGCTTGGTCCAAGATCTTCTCCCCGGGTCGAATCGCGTCGCGTCAAGACCGTCCGTTCGGGACAGATCGGTTCCTCCACCGGCTGCCCACGACTGCAATGAGACGTGTCCGGCCTACCAGCCTCGCACTCAAGCCAAGATTGACCAACCCATCCTTGATATCCCGAGCGTACTCTCCCACTCACCCGGATTTCCTGGACCGGCCATTCTGATCCATCACGTGATTTCTTCGGCTATCCTATAACGTTCTCTCCTCGAATAGGGGAATCCAACCCGAAGCCGAGCGGAATGCGATGTGCTCCCCATCTCGAAGCGGAATCCTTCGGACTGGCGGGGATCGACTTGCTGAGCGGGCAATGTCCATTTCCGCTCGAGACCGCGGATGAATTCGACGGCCCGAGTCCCGGCGTGGCCACGAGGGTCTTGCGATTCCTCTCCGGGGGGTTACAGAGCACGGCCTATCGGTTAAATTGGAGGGTTCACGGGATTGCAGTCGTCTCATCTAGCTGGAGAAATGCGATGATCGAACTCGATTATTGGGACGAGCGTCGCGGGGCCACGATCGCTCGCGTTTCGGCACGCGATCCGGCCACGATTCCCGTGGCCGGAGATATCGTCTACATCCCGGAAGAGGAACAATCCGGCGTCTACGTCCACCTCAAGGTGAGCTCTCGGTTCTTCTATTACAGCCAGGAGGGCGCGATCGTCACGATCCGGCTCCATTGCGAGGTCCTGGCGAAATAGTCGGGTCGTAATCCACGCGTCGCGATCGACCTCGAAGAGCCCAAGTCCGACTCGCCGGGAGGCTGACCCTCCCGGAATCCTTCAGGTGATCCGGAGTCGCGGTTTCCCGGGCTTCGCATCCAGCCGGTGAGCCTCGATGCCCTCGGACGACCTCGGAATGCAAGCCCGTCACGTCATTGCGCTCGAACGGGTCGATGGTCGGATGGAACAGTCGCGGTGAAGCGTGCTCCCGGGGCTTTCTCTGATCCGCGGCGGGGTCGATCGTCTTGAGGTGGAGTTTCCACGGCCCGTGCCGGACGGCCGTCAACCCGGTGTCGAGATACCGGTCGATTCCGTCGAAGCCGCAACGGATTCTGTCCGAATCTCATCGGAGTCGTCGCCGTGTCTGAAAGACGCTCCAGCGCTCGTCGGTGAGGCCCGCGAGCCGGAACAGGCGGGAGATCGACCGATCGGCGATACATACGCAGACGCCCAGGACAATGATCCCCATCGGGAGAGGATCGCGTCCATGGAGTCCGCTGCCGTCGTAAAACACGGGGAAGATCGCCCTCTGGACCAGCGCCGCCGGGATGAGGAGCAGCATTCCGACCAGGAAAACCGAGAGGACGAAGGCCGTCTTCCAGAAGGCTCTCTTCATGGCTCACCTCCCAACGCGGATCAAAGCCAGGGGAACCACCAAACGGTACGGTGGAGGGGGAAGCCGAAGTCGCCGACCAACCACCAGGTTTCATACATCAGGGTGGCCGTGGTCCCGAAGAACAAGGGTAGGACCATCAGAGGCAGGAGCGGCCGTCGTCCGGCCTCGATCCGCCCCAGGGCGACGATCGTCATGCAAACGGCAACCATAGGCGCCATCGAGTTCACCAGGAACAGGAGCGGGTCGGTGACGACATTCCCGCACCAGAGACCGCGTGGTGGGTTGTAGATGATTCGATGAAGCAGGCACCAGAAGGCCACCGAGGCGCCGAAGTAGGAGTAGACCATCCAGCACAGGCACCGGTTCATGAGACGATCCATCGACGAGCGGCCTGGATCGCTAGGCGGCTTGAGGGTTGGAGAGTCCTGATCGTTGCAAAACTCTCCATCATCGATCGGAGAGACCGGCGCGCCCCGAAAAGATGATGTCACTCGTTCGGCAACCCAGAGACAGACGATGATCCCCACGATGATCGTCGGGGGCCAACCATTTCGGTTGTGGACGTCCAGGAGTACTCCCGCGAACACGAGGACCGCGAGGACGAAGGCGAACTTCAACGAGGAGCTCTTCACGGCTCACGCTCCGGTCACGAACGAGGGGACCGCACTCTTTTCCAGGACTCGAAAATCCGCTTCATCTCGGACTGTGCCCTCTCCGAGAGGTGATCCGGCATGGCCGGGAGCCGGAGGAATAACCGATCCCCCCGTTCGGAGGCATCAATCCGCACCTCGATGTCTCCCTCGAAATCGCCGTGACGCCAGCGGATGCGTCCCGGATTCAAAGGCGGATGCGGCCGCTCGATCCACCGAATCAAATGGCGAATGAAGCCGGATGACCGACCGCTTGACGTCTCGTAGCCCGCGATGGTCTCGATCTCCTGCACGATCAGAGGCACGAGGTGGTCGGGCGGCGGCACAAGCTCGTGGAATTGACCGTCGACCTCGTAAGATATCCGGATTCGCGGGCCCTGACCCTCGACGCCTTCTTCTTCCTCGAAACACCGGGGCTCGAGCCGAATCTCGGTGGCCCGATCCTTCACCGCGAGGAGGAGCACCAGGAGCACAACCTTGCGATGCGGCGGCATTGTGGCGTATCGGACCCTCGTGGGGTCGATGACGTTCACATCGCCGGCCCGATGGGCGAGCGGGGCCCACTTCCGAGGGGTGTCCAGCAGCTTCCACTCGCGATCCATGTCGATGTCATCCGTCGGATCTTCGGCCTCGTCAGGCTCGGCCATTGCAGGATACCACCCCGGAATCTCGGATCAGTCTGAACCAGGAGCGATCATATCACCCCGTCGAACTGTGGAGCAAGCACGTCGGCCAACGTGCGTCGAGCGCCGGCGATGGGAAAAGGCTTCCGTAGATGGCACATGAGTAGGGCCGGCTGTGCCGGCCGGACACCGAACACGATCACCCGCGCGGACCGTCGCTTGCGACAGCTTCAGCATTCCCGACCGGCACGGCCGGCCTTACGGACGTCCGGACGTCGATCGCGCGGATCTATGGTATACTCGGCCGTCATTTTTTGTCAGAATACAGCTCAATCTGCCCCGAGCAGCATCCCTGGACGTTGGATTCATCCGATCGACTCGATCAGAGGTTCTCGCATGCTCTTCTGTTATATCGGCCCCGAGACGATGATGCCCGTGGCCTCGATCATCGCCGCGGTCGCGGGCCTCTTCATGATGTTCGGCCGCAACGTGATGGGTTTCTGCCGACACATGCTCCGGAGCATCATGCCCGGCTCGCAGCGGAAGCCCGCGCAACGCGTATCCCCGAAGGTGTCCCCGGGTGCCTCGGCGACCCCCACTCCACACCAGCCGGAAACCGTCGAGAGCTCGACGGCCAACACGTCCGAAGGATCGGACCAGGTGTAAGTGTCGGGGTCTCCAGGTGCCACGGCACTCCAGCCCGCGGCGCCCTCGCGCCGGAGATCATCGGGACATCGCGACCTAACGACGAGGACGGAGCCATCAAGAAAGTCATCGTCATCGGCCTGGACGGTCTGGACCACGGCATCGTCTCGGGATTGATCGAGGCGGGTCAACTGCCGAACCTGGCACGATTGAAAGGGCAGGGGGGATTCGCCCGCGTCGCGACGACGCGGCCCGCGCAGACCCCGGTGGCCTGGTCGACGTTCGCGACCGGGACCAATCCGGGCGGCCACGGGATCTTCGACTTCCTCCGACGGAACCCCAGGACGTACCTGCCCGACCTGGCCCTGAACCGCTACGAGCAGAAGAACGCCTTCCTGCCGCCGAAGGCCGTCAACCTGAGGCGCGGTACGCCCGCCTGGGAGCTGCTCAAGGCGGCGGGCCGCGGGGCGACCGTGCTGCGATGCCCGTGCACGTACCCGCCCGATCCGGTCAAGGGCCGGATGCTTTCGGGGATGGGCGTGCCCGACCTCCGCGGCGGTCTGGGGACCGCCACGTTCTACACGACCGATGAGTCCGCCGGGCCGCGCGAGAGCGAGAACGTCCTGCATCCCCGACCGGCGGCCGACGGTGCCGACGGCGTGTTCTCCACGCACCTGATCGGCCCCCGCAATCCCAAGACGGGAGGCGACCTGCGCGTCGAGGTCACGCTTCGGGTCGATCGGCCGGGCCGTCGCGTCTGGCTCCGCTCCGACGGCACGCCCAGGGAGCTGGAGATCCGCCAGGGAGCCTGGAGCGACTGGCTGCGGGTCAAGTTCAAGCTCGGGCTGCTCCAATCGATCCGCGGGATGGTGAGGTTCCATCTCGTCGCTTGCGAGCCGGAACTGTCCCTCTACGCCTCGCCGATCAACTTCGACCCCGACGCCCCATTCTTCCCGATCAGCGAGCCGTTCCACTACGCCGAGGACCTCGCCCGCGAGATCGGCCTCTATTACACGACGGGGATGGTCGAGGACCACACGGGCCTGAACAACGAGCGGATCTCCGAGTCAACGTTCCTGGACCAGTGCGAGATCGCCTGGCGCGAGCGCGAAGCCATGATGCTCAACGCGCTGGACTCGTTCGACGACGGGCTGTTCTACGTCCTGTTCGATACGCCCGACCGGATCCAGCATCTCTTCTGGCGGTTCCGCGAGCCGGACCATCCGGCCAACCGGGGCGTTCCGCCCGATCCCGGCTTCGCCTCGACGATCGACGACGCCTACCGCCGCTGCGACGCGATCGTCGGCCGGGCCATGGAGTATGCCGACGACCAGACGCTCCTGATCGCCATGTCGGATCACGGGTTCAACAGCTTCCGGCGTGGCGTTCATTTGAACTCGTGGTTGCATGAGAACGGGCTATTGAAACTCAAGGACGGCGTCGAGCCGGGCGAGGCCGCTGGCGACCTGCTCCGTCAAGTGGACTGGAGCCGGACGAAAGCCTATGCGCTCGGCCTGAGCGGGCTCTACCTGAATCTCAAGGGCCGCGAGGAGCAGGGGATTGTCCCGCCCGAGGATGCCGACGGGCTCAAGGAACAGATCGCCCTGGGGCTGGTCGGCATGACCGACCCGGAGCGTGGCGGCAGCTATCCGATCCGTCGCGTGTGGCCGCGCGAGTCGGTCTATCGCGGCCCGTTCGCGGGCGAGGCGCCCGACCTGCTCGTCGATTTCGCCGAGGGATACCGCGTTTCCTGGTCCTCGTCGATGGGAGGCGTGGCCGAGGGCCAGCTCGAAGACAACGTCAAGAAGTGGAGCGGCGACCATATCATCGATCCGGATCGGGTCCCCGGCATCTTGCTCATGAACCGGCCGTTCCGGCAGGATGGGGCGCGGCTGACGGACCTGGCTCCGACGATCCTGGCCGCGCTGGGCGTCCCCAAGGGTCCGGCCATGGAGGGAGAGTCACTCGTCCAGTAAACCGCGGGGCGGAATCCTGGGAAAATACGTTTTTGTCCACGAAATCCACCAAATAAACGAAAAAAAAGGAAGGGAACCCACAAATTGCGAGAAGTAAAATTATTGATCGTATTATAACATTTTATAATTTTAAGATTTATTTCGTTTATTTAGTGCCTTTCGTGGACAAATCTCTTCTCTTTTAAGTTGTCGCTCGGCTCATTCGCCTGCCTCATGGGGCATTATTTGCGGTCTCCTGGACTCGTATCATGAAAATCCTCGTCCTGGGTCTCGATTGTGCGGCTCCCGAATTGCTCCTCGGCTACGAGGATCTGCCCAACATCCGCCGGCTGATGGAAGCGGGCTGCTACGGTCGGCTGGAGAGCGTGATCCCGCCGATCACGGTCCCCGCCTGGATGTGCCTGGCCACGAGCCAGGACCCCGGCTCGCTGGGCGTCTACGGATTCCGCAACCGGACCGACCATTCTTACTCGGGCCTGGGGATCGCCTCGTCGCGGTCGATCACCGAGCCGGCTATCTGGGACCACCTCGCCCGCGAGGGGAAGAAGTCGATCATCGTCGGAGTTCCGCCCGGATATCCACCCCGCAAGATCAATGGGCTGTCGGTGGGCTGCTTCCTGACACCGGACACCGATAAAACCGCTTTCACGCACCCGCCCGAACTCTCGGACGAGATCCGCCAGCTCGTCGGCCACTACCCGGTCGATGCCCACGGCTTCCGGACCGACGACAAGGCCTGGCTGCGCGATGCGATCTTCGCCATGAGCCGGACCCAGTTCCAGGTCGTCCGCCACCTGATCCAGACCAAGGAGTGGGATTACTTCCAGTTCGTCGACATTGGGCTGGACCGGATCCACCACGGGTTCTGGAAATATCACGACCCCCGGCACGTGCTGCACGAGCCGAACTCCCCGTTCCAGGAGACCGTGCACGACTATTACCGGCAGCTCGACGCCGAGATCGGCCAGGTCCTGGAACTGCTCTCCGACGACACGATTGTCCTGCTCGTCTCGGACCATGGCGCCCAGCGGCTGGATGGCGGCTTCTGCGTGAACGAGTGGCTGGTGCGCGAGGGCTTGCTCGTCCTGAAGAGCTACCCGAAGGAGGTCACTCCGTTCGGCAAGCTGGACGTCAACTGGGAGAAGACCAAGGTCTGGAGCGAGGGGGGCTACTATGCCCGCGTCTTCTTCAACGTGAAGGGGCGAGAGCCGCAGGGGACCATCGAGCCCTCGGACTACGAGCGATTCCGCGACGAGATCAAGGCGAAGTTCGAGGCGACGGTCAACCGCGAGGGCAAGCCGATGGGCACCCTCGCCTTCAAGCCGGAGCAGATCTATCATCGAGTCCAGAACGTGGCGCCCGACCTGATCGTCCACTTCGGAGCCCTCTACTGGCGCTCGATCGGCGGCGTCGGCTATCCGACGATCCACGTGCTGGAGAACGACACCGGGCCTGACGATTGCAACCACGCGCAGTTCGGCGCGTTCGTCCTGGCGGGACCGGGCAGCCCGCTGCATGGCGAGCTCGAAGGCGCCCGGCTGCTGGACATCGCTCCGACCTTGATGGACATCGCGGGCTACGAGATCCCCGCGTCGATGCAAGGCCGGTCTCTGGCCGCCGGGCTCGATCCGGCGTCTCCGGATGGAGTCGGTTACGATCCCGATGACGAGACCATCATCCGCGACCGCCTCAGCGGATTGGGTTACATCGGTTGAGTCGATGAGCCGACCGCTCACGGCACCGCGATCTCCTCCGTGAATCCGACCTGTCGATCCTGCGCATCACGCCACGCTATCGCCCACACATTTCAAATTGGTCTCTGCACCTACGCAACACCAGCGGGAACAACCTCTTCTACTTTAATTACGAGGTTTGCGTGGCGGCATTGCGAATCCCGCTTGACTGCACCCGGGGTCAGAACGCGTCGGCACTAAGCAACTCGCCGCCGGCGCGCGACGCCATCGCCTGGAACACTGGCGGGGTGATGGTCTCCTTGATGTACCGGACCGAACCGTCGCCGAGCAGGAACTGGCAGCCGCCCGGATGCATGCTTGCGAAGCCGTCGGCGCCACTCCCGGGCGCATTCGGCGTGTTCCCAGTTGGGATGCTCCCGCTAATGACGTCGGTCGAAGGACCGGTCCGGCCCATGATCAAGAACATCATCCCGACACATGATTGGACGGGCCAACCTTTCTTGGTGCAGAGGGGGATCGGGTCGGAACGGCTCCCGAAGATGCCGGACCAGGTGGCATCGGCGAGGTTCCGCGACCGCTCGCCGGCCATCAGCGTCGCGCCCGTCCCGTCGCCGATGTCCGCGACGGAGACCCGGCTGTTGGGGTAGAAGACTCCGGTCCCCCGGATCGGCGACCTGGAGGAGTCGATCCAGCCCGCCGAGACGATGTACTGGCCGGCGGTGCCGTTGACGCTCCCGGAACCTGGCCCGAGGTTCAGCGGCCCTTCGCCACCGCCTCCACTCGGGCAGAGGAACACCGAAACGCCCACCCGCCTCACGGTCGCGTTGGCAAACAGGCCGAGGAGGCCGGCGGCGTCCGGGTTGTGGGGGTCACCGTAGCTGAAGTCGAAGTTCGCGGCATCGTACAACGGCCTCAGCTCGAGGTAGGGGAGGATCAGGGTCCCCCACGCCCAGCCCGGGCCGAGCTCGAGGCCGGTGGCGGGCTTCGTCAGATAAGCCGGCGGGAAGCTCAGCCACGCATCGTGATACCCGTGCAGGGCCAGGCCGATCTGCTTCAGGTTGTTCTGGCACTGGATCCGGCGGGCGGCCTCGCGGGCGCTCTGCACGGCGGGCAAGAGCAAGGCGATCAGCAAGGCGATGATCGCGATCACCACCATAAGCTCGATCAGCGTGAAGCCACGACACGGCGGCGTCGCGCGGGGATTGGGAGTGGGGAGGGGGTGGTTCATTGGGGTCTCCATCCCGTGACGGACAGCGTTCGGTCGCGAAACGTCCTCGGCCGCGACCGGATTTTATCGGGCTCGAAGAAGGCCCGATAGATCAGATGGCATCCTCATGCGGGATGCGGAATCCGATGACGCCGACCGCGAGTGTTGTCCAGGCCGATGATCACCCCTGCCGGTCGTACCGCACCCGCAATCGGCGCAGGCCCTTGAGCCGACTGATCGTCCGCTCCACGACCCAGCGGACCCTCCCCAGCCCACTGCCATGCGGCGTCCGCCGCTTGGCGATGTGCGGCTCGATCCCCGGCCACCGCAGCGGCGCCCCGGTCACCTCGCTGTCGTACCCCCGGTCGGCCTGGGCATCGTCGGGCAACTCCTTCGGTCGGCCCGGCGTGCCGCCGACCTCTGGGAAGTCGAGCGCCAAGGGGGTGATCTGGTTGTGATCACCGGCGTTGGCCCCTGCGGTGCGGACCGCGAGCGGCACACCGTGGCGGTCGACCATCAGGGTGTGCTTCGTGCCTTTCTTCCTGAGGTCGACGGGGCTCGGCCCTGTCGCCTCGCCGCCCGAAGGCCCGGACGGTCACTCGATCGATGATCACCGTATTGGGGTCGAGTTTGCCGGCCCGCTTCAGCGCCGCCAGGAGATCGGCGTGCGGACGGCTCCGGATGCCGGCCTCTTCCCAGGCGCGCAGGCGTCGGTGTGCGGTCCGTCCGGAGCGACCGAGTTCCACTGGGACGTCCTCCCGCCGTGCCCCGGTGGTCAGGACGAACCAGATCACCCGGACGACGACTCGGTGTGCAACCCGAGGTCGCCCACCCTTTGACTCGAAAAGCGAGAAGTTACCCGGCGATCCCTTGAAATCCGACTCGACACGGAGTAGCTTCTATCAGGTTCTCAACTCGCCGAACATTCACTCAGTCGAGTCGTAATGATCTCTTCGTTCCTCAAACGAGCGAAGCCTTGGATCGCCGGGGCGTTCTGCATGCTCCTGGTCGTCGGGGGCATTGCGCCCTCAACGGCTCGGGCGAGCTGCGGTCATAACGTCACCTCGGACCTGATCCGATCGAGTCGCGACTCTGTGTCCGAGCTGGAATTGCTCCGGTATGATTCGTCCGCAGAATCGGTCGAATCCGCACCGGCGAGCCCCCGCCGGGATTTGCCCTGTTCGGGCCCGTCCTGCTCGCAAGGTGGTCGGAACTTGCCGCAGGCACCCGCTCCCACGGTCTCGGTCCGGATGAGCGATCCCTGGTGCTGCACCTCGAACTCACCCGGCTGGGACGGCCCGGAATCGGCCGAGAAGCCGGCCGAGTTCTCCCTCTCAAGCCCTCGCCACCTCACGTCTCCCATCGAACGCCCGCCCCGCCATCCGCAGCCGCTCGCACGCCCTTGACGGCACCGTCTCTGGCCGGCTGTGACTGACTGACCAATCGATCCTTGCTTGCGTTCGTGCGCATACCGGCGACCTCGCGTTCGCGGTTCGTCGTGCGCCCGAAATGCCGCGGATTTGCGATGGTCCGTCCATCGGCCAATCGATCGAATACGATAGCCCGACACGGTCGCTTTGCGCCCTCTCAGATCGGGGTCGATGCCCCGTCCTCCGCGCTCCGGATCCGGCTCCTTCCCGGGCCCGTCGCGACGAGTCCGTGGCTGCGGTCGCGGTGCGCCCATCGCCGACTGCGATCCCGATCGCAGAAAGGATTGCTCGCCATGAATCAAAGGACCGACGTTTCGAAGCGATTCCTCGCCGACTTCATCGCCGCTCGGCTCCGGGCGAGGCAAATCGAGAAGGACGTACCTCGGCGTCCTGCGCAGGATCAGGGCCTTGAGACCTCGACCCGCTCCGAGGAAGACACCGTGACCTTACCGAGTTTTCCGACGACTCCGCAGGCGTGAATGGGGCGGAGTGAGCCCCGCAGTGAGATTGACCCGAACAACATTCATCCGGACTCATCGAGGAGTTTTCGACCCATGCGACGACAACGAACCGGTTTCACCCTGATCGAGCTGCTGGTCGTGATCGCCATCATCGCCGTCCTGATCGCCCTGTTGCTGCCGGCCGTCCAGTCGGCGCCGAGGCGGCCCGCCGTTCCCAGTGCGTCAACAACCTCAAGCAGATGGGGCTGGCGATGCACAACTACATCGACTCCAACAATGCCTTGCCGCTGGGACGGACCCTCCAGGCCGGTACCTATCGCCCGTTCTCGCAACAGGCGCGGATCCTCGGGTTCATGGAGCAGAGTAATGCCTTCAATACCCTGAATTTCAACCTCAGCAGCTACGACCCGTCCAACGCCACCGGTGCCTCGATCTCTATCAACAGCTTCCTGTGCCCGAGCGACGCCGCGATGCAGATTCCTCCGGGACAGATCCTCATCGGATACAACGTCGGCGGCCTGAACTACCGGGCCAACGAGGGGACGAGCGTCGCGATGTGGTACGGCGCCGATGACACGACCAATGTCAACAACGGCATCGTGGCGCAACCCAACGGGCTGTTCTACAGCTCCCAGCTCATCACGCTGGCCAGCATCACCGATGGGACCAGCAACACGGCCGCGTTCAGCGAGCACCTGATCGGCGACTTCAGCAACTCGATCGTCACCGACCTCAGCGACACCTTCGAGCCGGGCACGCACCCGCTGACCTCCGACGACGCCTACACCATGTGCCTGGCGACCAACATCAACAACCTGAGCACCCAGGGTTACTCGAACGTCGGCGCGCCCTGGATCTACGGCTACCACTCCACGACCAGCTACTGGCACTCGGGGCCGCCGAACTCGCGGTCGTGCATGTTCCCCCCGTCGCGGATCTCGACCACCGCCAACAGCCGGCATCCCGGCGGCGTCAACCTGGGCCTGGCCGACGGCTCGGTGCGGTTCGTCAAGTCCACGGTCAACATCCAGGCCTGGCGTGCGCTGGGCACCCGCAACCTCGGCGAGATCATCAGCTCCGACGCCTACTGACCCATGATGAGTCGCATCCCACCAACTTCACTCGATGGGACACACTTGCAGCGAAACCGGGTCGTTTGTCGGGGTGAGCGCGGGTTTCCTCAGGCATTCCCGGGGGCATCGCCCTCCGGGCTCGACCCCAGCCACCCGAGGGTGGTCCGGGGGCTCAGGATTGGGTGGCTGGGGTCGAAGACGGCGCAGCCGGCGAGCCCCAGTAGTGCCGTCGCACTCACCATGCTCAAGGAATCGCCCCGGTCTTCTTGCGACGGTGTAACCGATGGAAAGACTCCTGCCATGACTCGGATCTTACGCGCGATTGGACCCTGCTGGATCGCGGGCGCACTGTGGATATCCGCCGGTTGCGGGGTCGGCGGGAACCCTCATCCCGCCGACCCCGATCGGGCTCATGAAGCCCTCCGGACCGTGCTCGATGCGTGGAAATCGGGGGAGAAGCAGGAGCAACTCGAGAAGCTCACGCCTCCGATCCGCGTGAAGGATAAGGACTGGACCGACGGATTCCTCCTGGTCGGCTATCGGGCCGGCGAGGATGGCAAGCTCGTCGGCTACGACATGAATTGCCCCGTCGTCCTGGAGCTGAAGAGCCCGAAGGGCAAGCCCGTCAAGAAGACCGTCGTCTACACCATCACCACGCGTCCCGAGACGCTCGTCTCGCGGCAAGAGGGCTGATTCGCCCTCGGTACCGGCACTCGACAACGCGACCTTACACCAATTTCCGGAGATGACCGCCATGAGACTACGATCCCCGTCCCTCTCCGCCGCCCTGCTGGCCCTGGCGATTCCCGGCGTCTGCCCGGCGTCGGACACGCCCGCGTCGGACACGCCGGCCCCGGTCGCCGCCACGCGACCGGAGATGAAGGAGCTGCTCGAACGCTCCAAGCAATCCCAACCCCGGCTGCCGTTGCCGCCGCCGACCGAGGCGGAGATCGCCGAGGCCAAGGCGCGGGCGGGTCGCGGGCCGATGACCGGCATCATCAATAACGGCCGGATGCGCAAGCTCTACCTGCCTCCCGAGGTCCTGGGCGGCGGCTTCCTGCGCGAGCCCGATCCGGCGATGACCCTGAACAACACGTTCAAGACCATGTTCTTCTGGATCGTCTCGCGGGCGAACAATTGCACCTACTGCCAGGGGCACCAGGAGGTCAAGCTGGCGGGCGACGGCGTGAAGGAAGAGACGCTCGCGGCGCTCGACGGGGACTGGTCCGAGTTCTCCCCGGCCGAGCGCGCGGCGTTCGCCTTCACCGTCAAGCTGACTTACGAGCCGAACAAGCTGACCGACGCCGACATCGATCGGCTGCGATCGCACTACAGCGACCTGCAGATCCTGGAGATCATCACGGCGGTCGGCGGATTCAATGCGATGAACCGATGGACCGGCCCGCTGGCCATCCCGCAGGAAGGGCACCGCGTCTACCTGACGCCCACGCCGGAGAAGTACAAGGCGATGCGCAGCCGGGTCGCGCCGCTGTCGGCCGAGATTACCTCATCGACGCCGGTCTGCGCGAAACCGGCCGACCGGGGTCCGCTGGAGACCCGTGCCCAGGTCGAGGCGGCGCTCGACGCCTGCCGCCATCGTACGCCCCGGCTGCCGCTGGCCTCGGAGGCCCAGGCCCGCGCGGTGGTACCGGCCGACTGGTCCGGCTCGGGTCCGCTCCCGGAATGGGTCCGCCTCCTGGGCAACTTCCCCAAGGGGGGCAAGGCCTGGGTCGCGCAGACCTATCACTCCGAGACCAAGGGCCGTCTCAGCCCGAGGCTCAAGGCCGAGATCGCCTATGTGGCGGCCCGGAATGACCGCGCCTGGTACGCCCTCGGCCACGCCTGCCAGCGGCTGAGGGCGCTGGGACTCGGCGATGATGCGATCGACGCCCTCGACCACCCCGGCGACGCGATCCCCCAGGCCGAGCGTGCGGTACTCGCCATCGCCCGGAAGATCACGGTCAACCCGGCCCTGATCACCGACGCGGACATCGCGGGCCTGCGAAAGCTGTACTCGGATCACGAGGTCGCCGAGATCGTCTACCACGTGACCCAGGCCGCGTTCTTCGACCGGCTGACCGAGGCCGCCGGCCTGCGGCTGGAGCCCTGAGACGTAGCGACGTCCCCCAAGAAATGACGTGCCGGCCGGGCTGGGCTCGTCCATTCAGCCCGGCCGGGTCTTGCCATGCTCTCGCGACATGCAAAGGGGCGAATCATGAATCGACTGCACAAATTCGCCATGATCGCCGTCGTGATCGTGGTCGTGATGGGAACGACCCGCGACTTCGCCGCAGCCGTGGAGACGGCAGGCGCGCGGGTGCCGTTACTGAGCGATGAGGAATGCTGGCGGAAGCTGGCGCCGGCCGAGAAGGTCCCAGGACAGGCCCTCCCGTCCTGGGCGCGGGCGATGACCGGCGCGATGCCCCGCACGACGGCCGCGATGCTCCGGCTCGATTTCTCGCACCGGACGAAGAACCCGCTCGGGCCGATGCTCCGGGGCAAGATGCGATGGGTCGCCGGCCAGGCCAACCGTTGCGATTACAGCACGGCGTACGCCGAGTCCGACCTGCGACGCGCCGGCCTCGACGAGGCCGGGCTCCGTTCGCTGAGGGGCGACCATCGAGACCTGCCGGAACCCGAGCGGGCGGCGCTCGACTTCGCCCGGCAGATGACCCTGGATGCCTCCGAGGTCACCGATGAGGAGGTCACCCGGCTGATCGGCTGGTATGGCGAGGCGAAGGTCGTGGCCATGGTGTTGCTGCTGGCCCATGCCAACTTTCAGGACCGACTGATCCTGGCGCTGGGAACCCCGATCGAGTCGGGCGGTCCGCTGCCTCCGCTCGATGTCCGCTTCGATCCCAAGGCCGATCCGCCGGCGGTGCCGCTTCGGAAGCGACCGGAGGGACGACCGATCCCCGAGGAGCCGGCGCGTATCGATGATCCCTTCTGGCTCTCCATGGAGTTCGACGACCTCCAGGGACGGATGACGGAGCAGCGGGCGAGGCCCAGCCGGATCCGCGTCCCGTCCTGGGAAGAAGTGCTCCGCGTGATGCCCCCGGGGATGCCCCCGCCCGAGAAGCCGATTCGCATCCGATGGAGCCTGGTGGTCATGGGCTATCAGCCCGAGCTGGCGGCCGCCTGGTCGGCCACCACCCGGGCGTTCCGAGAGGAGTCGAAGCAAGATCGCGTCTTCGAGGAGAGCCTGTTCTGGATCGTGACCCGCACCATCCACTGCTTCTACTGAATGGGCCATTGCGAAATGCTGCTCGCGGTCGCGGGCCTCGACAAGTCGGCACTCGATGAACGGACCAGGCGGTTGGCCAGCGGGGATTGGGCGTCTTTTCCCCCCGGCGATCGCGCCGCATACCTGTTCGCTCGCAAACAGTCCAAGGAGCCCTGGTCGATCGATGCCGAGGACTTGCAACGGCTGATCGATCACTTCGGGCTGGAACGTACCCTCGATATCGTCTTCTGGGCGGCCCGCTGCCACTACATGACCCGGGTCGCTGACGGCTTCCAGATCCCTCTGGAGCGGGAGAATGTCTTCGAAGGGATGCAGATGGGTCCCTCCAAGGACGAGCCCAAGAAGAAGTGAAAGACCGATCGCGTCCGCGTACCTCCATTGTCTTTCAGGAGACCTTCCCGATGGTGACCACATCCGTTTGGAAACGAGCCTTGCTGACCATTCTCGCCGGATCGGCGACGGCGCTGGTGGCGGCCGACGAGCCCAGGAAGCCATCGGCCCCGCCGACGCCGCTCGAAGCACACCAGAAGGAGGCGGCCGAGGTCGCGCAGGCCCTGCGCGAATCCTGGCCCGATCATCCCGAGTGGGTTGACATGCTGACCGGCATCCTCGAGGAGGAGCCGATGGGCCCGAGTTTCGGCTGGTTCCGCACGGCCACGACGCAGACCCGGTTCGACTGGGACGCGACCCGCAAGCGCTACGACCGCAACCATGACGGCCGGATCGCACGGCCCGAGTTCAGCGGCAATGACGCCGACTTCGCTCGCATCGACCGCAACCACGACAGCTCACTGACCCCGCTCGACTTCGACTTCTCCGGCAGCTCTCTGGCCCCCTCGCCCGGGGCTCTCCTCTTCTCGCGCCGACCGCGACGGCAACGGCAAGGTCACGCGCGAGGAGCTGGAGGGCTTCTTCCGGGCGACCGATAGTGGCGGCGAGGGCTTCCTGTCGCTCGCGGACCTGCAAGAGGCGTTCACACCGCCCCCGGCGCCGTCCGGACCGCCGCCGGTCGGGTCGGGCCGACCCTCGAAGGCGACCCTCGTCCGGGGCCTCTTCCGACGCGAGATCGGTTCGCTCGAGCCGGGCCCGAAGCTGGACGAGAGCGCGCCCGACTTCACCCTCAAGACCAACGACGGCAAGGCCGAGGTCACGCTCTCGAAGTTGATCGGCCCCAAGCCCGTCGTCCTGGTCTTCGGCAACTTCACCTGCGGGCCATTCCGCGGCCAGGCCGGGAACATCGAGAAGCTCTACCGGCGATACAAGGACCGCGCCACATTCGTCATGGTCTATGTCCGCGAGGCGCATCCGACCGACGGCTGGCGGATGGATAGCAACGACCGCGTCGGCGTGGCGACCGCCCAGCCGCGCACCTACGACGAGCGCGCGGGGGTCGCCCGGGAATGCGGCCGACTCCTCGGGCTGGGATTCCCGATGCTCGTGGATACCATCGACGACCTGGCCGGGAACCGATATAGCGGCATGCCCGGCCGCCTCTACGCGATCGACCGCGAAGGAAAGGTCGCCTTCAAGAGCGGACGCGGCCCGTACCTCTTCAAGCCGGCCGAACTGGAGCAGTCGCTGGTCCTGCTCCTCCAGGACGGTGCGGCGAAAGAGGCCCAGGCCCGGGCCTCAAAGCCGGGCGACGAGAAGGCCGGAGGCGACGCACCTCGCACGGCGCGAGGAGTTTCACCGACGTCCGTAGATTGATCGGACCGACGTGCTGATGTTCGACCGATCGTGTCCCACCGTCCTGCGTATCGAGGATCGAGTTCATCAACTTTGGAGGCAGAAGATGGCCCACATTGCATTGCCCGAAGGGATACCCGGCATCGTCGGTCCGATGCTCGCCTATCCGGAAACTCAGGTGCATCTGAGCGGCCTGGCCGAGGCGCTCTTGAGAGGACCGTCGTCCCTGACCTCTGCCGAGCGCGAGCTGATCGCGTCCTACGTGTCGTCCCGAAACAAGTGCCACTTCTGCACCCAGTCGCATGCGGCGGCGGCGCGGGTCCACTTCGGGGAGCACCGACATCTCGTCGATCGAGTGCTCGCCGATCCGGATGGGGCTCCCGTGTCCGCGAAGATGAAGGCCCTGCTCAGGATCGCCGACAAGGTCCGTCGCGATGGGCGCCTGGTCGAGGCATCGGACGTGGATCGAGCTCGAGCCGAGGGAGCGGATGACAAGGCGATCCACGATACGGTCCTGATCGCCGCGGCGTTCTGCATGTTCAATCGGTATGTAGACGGACTGGGGACCTGGGCCCCGGCCGACCCCGCGGCCTACGAGGAGTCCGGTCTGCGGCTGGCCAATCAGGGCTATGTGAATTACGACTTCAGCAAGGGGTAAGCCTTCGTATCGCAGGACGATGTGATCGAACGGCCGCGCCCGCGGCCGGCGATCGGCTCGCCTGCCCAGCAATCCTCGGATCAGTCGAACACCGCCCGCGTGCCGTGATCCATCGCCTCTTTGGAAAGCGCAATCAACCCGACATCCCGGAAATCCTGAGGAGTCTCATCCATGAACCGACATCGATCCGCTTTTACGCTCATCGAGCTCCTGGTCGTCATCGCGATCATCGCGGTCTTGATCGCATTGCTGCTGCCCGCCGTCCAATCGGCCCGCGGGGCCGCCCGACGCGCCCAGTGCGTCAATAATCTCAAGCAGATCGGCCTGGCGATGCACAACTACCACGACTCGCTGGGATGCTTCCCGATGAGCATGGGCATGGACTCCCCCGGCTTCGGCTACCCGGAACCGGTTTCGTACTCGGGGCTGAGCATGCTCCTGCCGTACCTGGAACAGACGGTCGTGTTCAACACGCTCAACTACAGCCTGATCCGAACCGACCCGGGCAACAACACCGCGATGGCGACCTCGGTGAGCGCCTTCCTTTGCCCGTCCGACCCGCAGGCCGGCAACTTGCCGCCGGGCCAGGCCGGGGAGAATTACCACCCGAACTCGGGCAACTCCATCCAGTACGTCTCCGGCGCGAGCGATCCCTGGAACTTCAACACCAGCCTGCCGCCGTTCAACGGGCCGTTCTACCCGGTCAGCAAGACGCGGATCGCCGACATCACCGACGGCACGAGCAACACGGCGGGGTGGAGCGAGATGGGACTGGGCGATATGTCCAACGCGATCGCGACCGAGAAGACCGACCAGTTCTGGACCCAGACCTGGCCCTCCACGCCCGATCGGGCGATCTCCGACTGCCAGGCCTTTCCGGTCGCGAACCTGTCGTTCCAGGGACTCTCGACCGACGGCGTGCCATGGATCGAGGGGAGCACCTCGGCGATGTACAACCACGTCAACGTGCCCAACAAGCGCTCCTGCATCTTCCCGCCGGGCCGGATCATGAACACGGCCAACAGCTACCACCCCGGCGGGGTGAACGTCACGTTGTGCGACGGCTCGGTCCGTTTCGTCAAGGAATCGATCAGCCTGCAAACGTGGCGCGCCTTGGGATCGCGCAACGGGGGCGAGGTCATCAGCTCGGACTCTTACTGACCCGTTCACGAGAGGGAGACGAACGATGAGATTCGCTCATAGACTACCGGCCCCGGCCCGGCTCGCGGCCCTGTTTTGCGCGGCCCTCCCACTTGGCTGCGGCGGTCAGGTGCCGGCCGACCCCGACCAGGCCCGCGCGACCCTGGCCACGGCGCTCGACGCCTGGCACGACGGCCGGACCATCGACGAGGTGACCAACGGCAGCCCGCCAATCACCGTGGCCGACCCCAAGTGGAAGGCCGGATTCAAGCTGTCCCGCTACCAGGTCGCCGACACGAACCGGGCCGCGGGCTTCGACCTGAAGATCCCGGTCGAGCTCTGGCTCGAGGATCCCAGGGGTAAGACCGTCCAGGAGAAGGTCAAGTACACCGTCAGCATTCAGCCGTCGCGGACGGTGATCCGCTCTCCGCTCTGACCGATGCTCGAACCGGGCCTTATTCATCTCGCAATGCTTCGTTACCCGGCAACCGGAGGATCTCCCATGCTTTCGAATCGTCGTCGATCGGGTTTCACCCTGATCGAGCTCCTGGTGGTCATCGCCATCATCGCCGTCCTGATCGCGCTGCTCTTGCCGGCCGTCCAGTCGGCGCGGGAGGCGGCGCGTCGAATCCAATGCGTCAACAACGAGAAACAGATCGGCCTCGCCATGCACAATTATCATGACACGAACAATGCGCTCCCGGCCGCCGAGATGCAATTCATGGGGATGGCCAACGGGTCCAACTTCTCGGCCTTGAGTCAGGCCCTGCCATACTTCGAAGGATCCACGATCTACAACTCCATCAACTTCTCGCTCTTCGACGTGGACCCGTCGAACACCACGGCGATGCTGACGAACATCAAGGGCCTGATCTGCCCGTCGGACCCCTATAATCCGAACCCGACTCTTGGCGCGCAGTCCAACTACATGGCCGACATGGGCAGCGGGATCGTCTGGCAGTCGTCGTTGTTTGCCCCCAACACCGGCCTGCCGATGCCCAACGGGGTGTTCTACGGCAACAGCGCCACCCGGTTCGCCGAGATCACCGACGGGCTGAGCAACACCGGATTCTATAGCGAGCGTATCGTGGGCGACGCGACCACCGGGATTATTAGCCCGATCGCCGACGTCTTCTTCGATCACGGCGCGCCGCTGACCCCCGACGATGCCATGGCGCAGTGCCAGGCCATCAACATCTACGACCTTTCCAACCAGCTCCCGATGGTGATGGGCGTCCCCTGGATCGACGGCCAACACATCACCCTCCATGTCACGCCGCCGAATACGCGCTCGTGCGGGTTCTTCGCGGTCAACCGGGCGGTCATGCCGCCGAGCAGCAAGCATCCCGGCGGGGTCAACCTGCTCATGGGCGATGGCTCGGTCAAGTTCATCAAGGACTCGGTCAACCTGCAAACCTGGCGTGCGTTGGGGACCCGGAATTTCGGCGAAGTCATCAGTTCCGATGCTCTCTGAACCCGAGCATCGGGCGAGCAAGAGGTGCAGCATGATCGAGACCGCGAGATCGAAATTGGTAGATTGGGCCGGGCTGATCCGGCAAGATCGGGATGGGAGCCTGTGTGGTAGCCTCTGGATCGTCGCCGCCTGCCTCGGCGTGCTGCTGGCCCTCCTGCCGCTCTCGGGCTGTTCGGGCTCAAGCCACGCGGGCGCCGTTCGACGCCCCGCTCGCCCGCGAGTCGCTGAAGATCGCCCTGGACCACTGGAAGAAAGGCGAGGATCCCAAATCGCTCCGGTCGTCCGCCACGCCGATGACCGCCCAGGACTTCGAATGGTCCGCCGGGGCGAAGCTACTCGACTACCGGATCCTCGACGAGGGCAAGGAAGAAGACGCCAACCTTCGTGTCCAGGTCAAGATCACCCTGGGCCCGCAGGGCAAGAGCAAGTCCCTCGAGAAGAAGGCCTGGTACGTGGTCGGCACCAGCCCATCGGTGACCGTGTTCCGCGACATCATGAGGCGCTGAGCCGCACACGCGCCGGCGTGGTGGAAGCGTCTTGGGAACCAAGACCTCGCCCGGGCTGGCCGGAAGGCGCGCTCGGGCAGCGGAGCCAGTCGCATGAGTGGACCGAGAGAAGAAGATCGCGACACGCCGACTCATGAAGCTCGTCGGGCCCTGGAGGCCGAGAGGGAACGGCCGGCCCGAGTGGAAGACAAGCTGACCCGAAGCCTGGAGACCGCCCTGGAAATGGGAGTCGTCGATCCGACGGCTCTCGTGCGACTCCTGACTTGCCGGTTGTCGTTGTTGGAGTCCCGGCTCGTGCGGGCCGACCGTTGGATGGACCGGATGCGGCGGCGATTCAGCCAGGTGGAATCCCAACTGGCCGGCCTGTCGGTCCAGACATCGGAGCACGAAGAGGCCCTTCAAATGATGTGTTCGGTCTTGAAAGAGCTGGACGACCCGTACGGGTTCGGCCTCAGCCTCGATGAGCGAATCGCGTACGACGAGAAAGATCAAGAGGAGGAGGGTGCGTGAATCGGCGTGGAGAGCGCCGGAGGACCGAGCCGGTGGACTCGCAGCGAGGCTGCCACGCTGATGCCCTTCTGCAGGGCGGTCGCGGCGAAGGTGTGGCGGAGGACGTGCGGGGTGACGTCCTTGGTGAGGCCCGCACAGTTGGCGAACTCCTTGACCAGTCCCTGGGCTCGCCGCGGCCGGACGAGGAACTCCTTCCGGAGAGCGAGATGGTGCTCCAGTAGGGCCTGCACGCGACGGGACATGGGCACTACGCGGACCTTGGACTTCTTGCCGTAGGGGCCGCCTTTGCCTCGGACTCGGAGCTGATGCTGCTGCCAGAGGACGTCCTTGGTGGTTAGGTCGCACAACTCGCTGACGCGGAGGCCGGTGTCGAGCAGGGTCTAGACAATGTGCAGCTCGGTGGGCGTCTCGCAGGCGTTAGCGAGGCGGTCGGCCTGCTCGACAGTGAGAGGCTCGCGGACGTACAGGTAGGGCATTGCTTCCCCCGAACCGTGCGCTTATAGTCACGGAAGGCGCAAAGGTTGCGCCTTTCGTGATCCAGGCTACTCCGGCGACATGGGGCGGAAAAGGGGCAGATGCCCGGAAAATTGTGACTCCAGGGTCTGTGGGGGTACGCGAGGTTGGATTGCGCCTTTCTACGCGGATCGCGCACTCATCAGAGGGTGAACTCCGCAGATCGTTGTACTTCGACCCTCTGCTCACTGGCCGCCGGGTTCGCAGGGCTTAACCCGACTTTCTGTTCCGCTGATTGTCGGACCCCCAATTCGGCTGGTCCGCGCGCGCTTTTCCGTATTTCTCCGTCTTGATCTTGTCGGGGTGGGAAAATGGCCCAGCCAACTGGAGAGCCGGGGAGGCCACTGGAACAATTCCGCGAGTACCTCAACCTGCTTGCGCGCATGCAGATCGGCGTGGGTCTGCGGGGCCAGTTCGACACCTCGGACCTGGTCCAGCAAACGCTCCTGAAGGCCCATGAGAACCGCGACCAGTTCCGAGGCACGACCGATGCCGAGCGGGCCGCCTGGCTCCGGGCGATCCTCGCCAACCAGGTGCGCGACGCCTACCGCAAGCTGGGCCAGGAGCCGGTCCGATCGGTCGATGAGACCTCGTTGCGGCTGGAAGCCTGGCTTGCCGCCGAGGACCTCTCGCCGAGCCAACGACTCATGCGGAACGAGCGCTTGCTCGTCCTGGCCGAGGCCATGGCTGGGCTGCCCGAGGACCAGCGCCAGGCGCTGGAGCTACGGCACCTGGAAGGCCTCTCCGTCGTCGCGGTGGCCCAGCGAATGGGCCGCTCGACCTCGTCGGTGGCGGGGTTGCTCCACCGCGGCCTGAAGAGCTTGAAGGAAACGTTGCTTGCAGCCGAGTGAGGGACGATCATGAGCGAGCCCGAGCGGGAACCCACCATCGAACTTGAGCGCCGCCTACACGAGGTTCTCGGCGCCTTCTTCGAGGCCGTCGAGGCCGGCCAGGCACCCAACCCTCAGGAACTGATCGCTCAGAATCCAGACCTGGCTGAGGACCTGGCCGCCTTCTTCGCCGATGAGGGCCGCCTTCAGCGCATGGTTGCTCCTCTCCACTTTACCGTCGCTTCCGGTGCCGGTAAGGGATCACTAGAAGAGACTATCGGATCCTCCCACGACCCCACCCCGCCCGACCAGGACCTCGCCGCCACGGCCGACCAGGCCGACAACGGCTCCGACCTGGCCTTACCCAAGGGCGCCCGCGTTCGCTACTTCGGCGACTATGAGCTGAAAGGCGTCCTGGGCCAAGGTGGGATGGGCATCGTCTACAAGGCCAAGCAGCTCAGTCTCAACCGCCTGGTCGCGCTCAAGATGATCCGCGCCGGGCTCTGGGCCGGCGACGACGAAGTGCGGAGGTTCAAGAACGAGGCCGAGGCGGTGGCCAATCTCGACCACCGGCAGATCGTCACCATCCACGAGGTGGGTCACTACGAGGGTCACCATTACTTCAGCATGCGGCTGGTGGAGGGCCCCGGCCTGGAGAACGTGCTGGACCAATTCGTCGCCGACCCAGCCAAGGCGGCGCACCTGGTGTCCGAGGTGGCCCGCGCCGTGCACCACGCGCACCAGCGAGGCATCCTGCACCGGGACTTGAAGCCCTCGAACATCCTGCTGGATGGTGAGGGGCATCCGCACGTGACCGACTTCGGCCTGGCCAAGCGGCTGGAGGGCAATGACTCACTGTCGATATCCGGGTCCATCATGGGCACGCCGTCGTATATGAGTCCTGAGCAGGCGTCGGGGTCCCGGCAGGCGATCACAACGGTCACCGACGTCTACGGGTTGGGGGCGTTGCTTTACGCGGCGATCACCGGCCGACCGCCCTTCCAGTCAGATTCGGTGCTGGAGACGCTCGACCAGGTGCGGGAACGTGCACCGGAGTCCCCCGCGAAGGTCAACCGCAAAGTACCGCGGGACCTGGAAGTCATCTGCCTGAAGTGCCTGGAGAAAGACCCGAAGCGGCGTTACGGATCGGCGGACGCGCTGGCCGAGGAGCTGGACCGCTTCCTCCGCAGCGAGCCGATACTGGCCCGCCGCACCGGTATTACCGAGCGGGCGGTCAAGTGGGCCCGACGGCGACCGGCTGCGGCAGCGCTGGTGGGTATGAGCGGCGTCGCGGCAATGATGCTCGCGGGTCTGGGAGTCGCCCTGTTCATCCACTCGCAGCTTCGGACCGCCTATGCCGAGGTGAGCCGCCAGCGCGGGATCGCCGAGGCTGCTCTGGCCGGCGAGCGCACATTCCTCTACCAGAATCGCGTGACCTTCGCGGAGCGTGCGCTGAACGACAACAGTCCCGATCGGGCCGAGGAACTGCTCGATGAATGCCCACCGGCGCTGCGCAACTGGGAGTGGAACTATCTGAAGCGGCAGTGCCACACCGACCTGCTGACGATCCCGACCCACCAAGGCTGGGTCTGGTTGGTCGCGATCAGCTCTGACGGTCGGTTGATCGCTACGACGGGCGCGAACGGTGGAAGTGTGATGCTCTGGCGAGCCGATAGCGGAGAGCTCTTCAGAACTCTGACCGGGCACAACACCGACGAGGGCGTCTGGTGTGCCTTCAGCCCGGATGGAACGCGGATTGCTTCAGTCAGCGGCTCGGTGAATCGGCCCAATCATCTCCTGGTGCATCAGGTCGCCACCGGGAAAGAGGTCCTGAGAGTCCCGGTGAGTACGAGTCGTGCCGGGACCGTGGCCTTCAGCCCGGACGGCCGCGAGGTCGTCGTCGCCAGTGGCATGACCGAGATCATGGCCAACGCCGCCGGCAAGAGTACGGGCTGGGTGAAGGTATACAACGCCGAGACGGGAGAGGTGCGAGGCTCCTTCGCGACGGATCACAACGACGCGTTCATCCCGACATTCAGTCCGGACGGAAAGAACGTCCTGGCCTTGCTCGGGCGCTGGACTAATGATGATCCCACCGGAAAGCCGAACGAAGTCAGGACCTGGGATGCCAAGACGGGCGAGGTGCGATTGAAGATCTGCAATGAGAATACAAAGGTTCTCACGGGCGTCCGCTATGGCCCGGATGGCCGGACGATCGCCACCTGCGGTATTGACACCACCTTGCGGTTGTGGGACGCCCAGGACGGTCATGAGCGCAGGGTGTTTCGAGGTCACAGGGGCCCTACAAACTACCCGGCGTTCAGCCCCGACGGCCGGCGCGTCGCCACGACCAGCGACGACGGCTCGGCCCGGATCTGGGACGTTCAGACCGGCGAGACCCTGATCGCCTTTCGCGGGCACCGGGGCGCCTTCCATGGGGTGGTCTTCAGCCCGGACGGTCAGAGGCTGGTCACGAGCAGCCCCGACGGCACGGTGCGGGTCTGGGACGCGACGACCAGCCCGGAGGCCCGCACGATCACGGCGTCCAAATCGCCCGTGCGGGCCCTGGCATTCAGCCCCGACGGCCATCGGCTGGTGACGGGAGGCTTCGACGGCACCCTGAAGCTCTGGGAGGTCCCCTCGGGTCTGCTGCTCGCCACCTGGCACGGCCATACACAGGCGGTCTGGGACGTCGCCTTCAGCCCCGATATGAAATGGGTCGCATCCGCGGCGGGGGACTGGATGAAATCCGATCAAATGGGTGAGGTCCACATCTGGGATGCCACGACCGGACGCGTGCTCCATTCGCTACGGGCACATCAGGCGGTCGCCTGGCGCGTCCGATTCAGCCCGGATGGCCGGCGGCTTGTTTCCACAGGCGGCGAGGTCTCCAAGCTCGGACAGGAGATCATCTTCTGGGACGCGACCACCGGCACCAAACAGCGCACGATTCCCATCCCTGAGGGCGGAGTGACCGGCCTCGCGCTCAGTCGCGATGGACGACGTATCGCGGCCAGCATGCGGAACGTCATCCGGACCTGGGACGCGGAGACGGGGGAGAGCGACACCCGGCTTGAACAGCCCTCTGTGGACACCAACAGCCTCGACTTCAGCCCGGATGGCCGGACGTTGTTTTCCACGACCGCCTCGGGGACCGTCGGCGTCTGGGATGTCGGGTCTGGCCAGTTGCTCAAGACGATCCGTACGGACAAGTTCATGACGAACGCGGTCGTGGTCAACCCCGCCGGCACACGCGTCGCCACCGTGGGGACCGACTACACGGTCAAGCTCTGGGACACCGCGACGCATCAGCAACTCATCACGTTACATGGCCACGCCGTGGGCTCCCATGGAATCTATGGCGTGGCCTTCAGCCCCGATGGCCACTGGATCGCCGCGTCGGACGACTTCGGCGTGGTGAAGCTCTGGGACGGGTCTCCGTGGAAATGAGGTGCGCGATGACTCCCCGAATGGCCCGGCGTAGGGCGGGCCTCCCTCCGGTCCGGCCCGCCCTACTGGCGTGCGTCTTGGCAGTGTTCGTGCCGGCGTGCGGACCGGACGGCGAAGGGTCCATCCACATCGATCGATCGCGGACCAGCAGCGTCATGGTCACTCCCGACCGCAAGGCCCCCATGCCATCGCAGACCAAGGCCCGTGGGGGTCGGGCCATCACGAAATCGAACCTACCAAGGCGATGAGTCCACTCGATCGAAAGGAGACTGTGCCATGGCCCGGCGTGACGCGTTCCGCAGAGGCGGATTCACTCTGATCGAGCTTCTGGTGGTCGTTGCCATCATCGGCATCCTGATCGGGCTGCTTCTGCCCGCCGTACAGATGGCCCGCGAGGCCGCTCGCCGCGCCCAGTGCACCAACAACTTCAAGCAGCTCGCGCTGGCGGCGCACAATTACTTGGACGCCGTTGGCACCCTGCCGCAGGGCGTGACGTTCCAGGTCGATGGCAACTATCCGGGGAGCACGGACCCCAGCCATCTCTGGTCGTCACACAGCATCTTCGTCGCGATGCTGCCGCAATTGGAGCAACAGCCGTTGTTCAATGCGATCAACTTCGACGTGAATGTCTTCAACAGCCCGAACTTCACGATGCAAGCAATGGGGATCAGCACGCTCTGGTGCCCGAGTGATTACCGGGTCTCCGAGCCCAGGACGTTGCCCAATGGCGATGGCTCGCCGATCGATCCGGGCCTGTACGTAGGACGCTACACCAGCTACGCCGGCAATACGGGGACGTGGATGCTCTACTCCGGGCAGGACTCCCCGCCGCAGCCGAATATGAACGGCCTATTTCACGTCCAGAGCTCCGCCAGGTTGGCCCAGATCACAGACGGCGCGAGCAACACGATCGTCTTCAGCGAGCGCGCCCACACCCTGCTCGATGACGAAACGGCCCTGTGGTGGAACTGGTGGGCCTCGGGCAACTACGGCGACACGCTGTTCTGCACGCTCTTCCCGATGAACCCGTTCCGGAAGGTCAGCAGCCTGTACGGTAATAGCGGCGACGCCCGGACCGATGCCTACATCAGCGGCGCGTCCAGCCTGCACCCCGGCGGCTGCAACTTCGCGTTTGCCGACGGCTCGGTCCGGTTCCTCAAGGACACGATCAACACCTGGCCCTACGACCAGAAGACCGGCTTGCCCGCGGGCGTGACCTTCGACCCGAACGGACCGTATAAGGTCGCACCCGGCACGAGGCCCGGTGTGTACCAAGCGCTCTCCACCCGCGCCGGCGGTGAGGTCGTCAGCGCCGATGCTTACTGACCGGAAGAGGCCGACCATGCCGAGGTCGTCCTCCGTCATCAAGGCAGCTCGTTTCGCTCCAATCGTCTGGTTGGGCGCCGGCTGGTTTCTGGGCGCCGGCTGCGGTCCGCCGGAGCGCAGGTCAGTCAATGTACCCGCGGAGCTGAGCCGGGGGGTCGAGCTGGGGACTGGCCTTGGTGCGTCGAACGCTGGCTTGTAACCGACCATCGCCGAGCAGTTCCGGCCCACACCGGCCCCGAAAACGCGGCCCAGCGGCCGCTAGCTAGTTCTGGAGGAATCACGATCTGCTCGGAGCGATCCGGAACAGGCCACTCCTGCGACCGCTTTGGTTGACCATGAGATCGAGCTGGGGCCTAGATCGTGGCGGGGATGTGGGCTCAGGTCAAGCGCCCACCCATGCCAGATGGCGGCTCATGACAACTTCGCCAGTAGAAGGCGAACTCATCTTCGCCATCGTGGCGGAGTGTGCCGAGGGCCAATGGCCCATGAGGACCGAGCCGGTCGGCTCGCAGAGAGGCTCACCCGGTTCGCCCTCCCACAGAACCACCTCGCATGCAAGCATGTCCTCGCGGAAAGAAGAATGGGGCACTGGAGTTGGATGATCTTGCAATCCGCCTTCGCGAACGAGTATGTTATCCTTGGATTGATCGGAGGCCATGACTTCACCTTCGAATTCGCATTTCACCGGTTCCGATTCCTCGGTAGGTTTTCGCCAGGGCGATGCGACTCGCCCCGCGTTGAGGGTGTGATGAGGCCCATTCGTTTCGAGCGACTGACGAGGTGGGGGGTCGGGGCGCTGATGCTGCTCCTGATCCACGGCCTCGGCGCGCCTCGATCGGCCTGGGCCGGTTGCAGCCACCTCGTCGTCGCGAAATCCGACCGGCTCTCGAGTCTCGGCCGTCTCGACCCGCTCATCGTCGTCGATCGGGACGCTTCGGTATCGGACGAACTGTACGGCAATCCGCCGGCCGAGCCAGGGCCGAAGCGCCCCTCGAGCTGCTCGGGGCCTGGCTGCTCGAACCGAGTTCCGATGCCCGTCCCGACGACCTTGCAGGTTGCTGATGGCACCGACCAATGGGGCGCCTTGAGCGTCCTGATCATCCTCCCCTCCGCGTCACCTCGCGATGGCATGGCCGATGAACCCACCCTGAGTCCGGCCAGCCAGGGATCGTCCATCTTCCATCCTCCCCGCGTCTGATCCGATTGGTCACCGATCGGCTCGTCCTCCGGCCTGAAATAGCCCGAAGTGCGCGAGCGGGTCGTCTCCTGAGATGAGTCGTGCCGACGAATCCCCCTCGGTTGACCCGGGGGCCTATCCCTTGTCGGCACCTTTGCTCGAATGTGACGAATCCTGATCGATTGCCGTGTGTCGAGAACACGGTCCATCGCGCCGGCTTGTGTTGCCGACCGGGCAAAGCCCGTGGACCGGCACCCGTTGCGGACCATTCGGACACCACGGCAAGAACGGCGGCAGAGAGAGATCCGGACGCTATCCTCATCGATTCAAGGGGTGAACGATGTTCAGCACAATCAAGTCATCCGTGTTTGCTGCTCCCTCGGCCTGGTTCGTGGACCGCGACACGAGCTGGTATGGTACACTCGGCGTGCTCGCGGCCAGCCTTGGCGTGCTGGCGACCTGCTTCTTCTCTCGTTGATCGGCCCCGGTCGAACCGGCCAGGTCGATGCATTTCGGCGGCCCCGCCGGTCGATGCTGCGCGACGCAACACCCAGGCACCGAGCACCAAAGGAACTGCCGAACATGATCAACCCTCGCCGAGGTTTCACGCTGATCGAACTGCTGGTGGTGATCGCGATCATCGCCGTGCTGATCGCGCTGCTCTTACCCGCCGTGCAGTCGGCTCGGGAAGCGGCGCGCCGGCTGCAATGCAACAACAACCTCAAGCAGTTCGGGCTGGCGCTGCACAATTATGTCGAGGCGCTCGGGAGCCTCCCCTTCGGCAAGGGGGACAACTACATGAGCGAGGTCGCCATGGCGCCGATCTACGCGCGATGGTCGACCCACAGCCAGATCCTCGGGTTCTTCGAACAGATGCCCTTGTTCAATGCCATCAACTTCAACCTGCCGCCGGAGACGCCGTCCCTGGACTCATACAACATGGGATTCATGCCGGCTTTCCAGGACCCGAACCGCGAGAACAGCACGGCGTGCCGGGTTGTGATGTCGGCGTTCGTGTGTCCGTCGGACCCGGCCGGATCGGGCGGTCCGTCGGGCTGGAACGGCGGCAACAACTATTTCGGCAACGAGGGCTCGTGGCTCTGCGACGCCTGCCAGCAGACCCCCAGCACCGTCGCGCCGGGCTATCTGCCCCAGGGCCCGCTCTACAACCGGAGCTGCATCAATCTCGCGAGCATGACCGACGGGACGAGCAACACCGCGTTCTTCAGCGAGCGTCGCAGAGGGCAGGGGACGCCCGACCTCAAGAACGACCTGTACCAGATGAACAACGCCATGAACCTCGATCAAACCTGGCAGATGTGCAACACCCTCGACATGACCATGGCCATGCCCCTGACGAACTGGATGGGAGTCACCTGGGCCATCGGCGACATGAGCTGCACGACCTACAACCACGTCTCCACGCCGAACACCCGCTCGTGCGCGGGCATGGGCGGCGGTATGATGATGGGCTCCATGGCGAACATGGCCGTGCAGCTCCCGCCATCGAGCTATCACCCCGGCGGAGTCAACCTGCTGCTCGGCGACGGCTCGGTCCGGTTCATGAAGGATAGTACCGCACTGAGCGTCTGGCGGGCCCTCAGTACCCGCAACGGCGGGGAGGTCATCAGCGGGTCGGATTACTGATCGGATCGGGCCGGCTCGGTCGGATCGGGCAACCGGTCCTTGTGGTGAAGTTCATGGCGTGTCCGGCCGGAGAAACCGGCCCTACTCGGAGGTGGAGTCCATGCGCATCCATCGATCGAAATCCGCGTGGTTCGCGGTCCTGGCGATGGCGGTCCTCGCGATCGCGCCGGCCCGGGCACTCCAGGCCCAGCCGGCTCCGCCCGAGGCCGGAGATCGGTCGGGGCCACCTCCGGCGACGGCCAGGAGCCTGGCCGCGCAGGCGGGTGACCGGCTGGTGGAGAAGTTCCAGGCGGCCTGGCCCAATCACCCCGAATGGGTCGCGATGTTCGTGGATATCTTAAAGGGGAGCCAGCTCGGCCCCGGCGACGGGTGGTTCAAGAAGGCCGTGGCGCAGACCCGCTTCGACTGGAAAGGCACGCGGCAGCGGCTCGATCGCGACAATGACGGCCGGGTCGACCGCGCCGAGTTTCCCGGCTCCGACGCCGAATTCCGCCGACTCGACCGCGATCATGACGGCTCGATCGGCGAG
The DNA here is from genome assembly GCA_963743925.1 of uncultured Planctomycetota bacterium. GTDB lineage: Bacteria > Planctomycetota > Planctomycetia > Isosphaerales > Isosphaeraceae > CAVZRC01. The sequence goes on from CAVURY010000033.1 coordinate 299,901, forward strand.
CGCGACTTCGATTTCTCGGCCCATGCGCTCGTCCCTTCGCCGGGCATGATGGCCTTCTACGCGGTGGATCGCGACGGCAACGGCAAGGTGACCCGCGAGGAGCTCGAGGCCTTCTTCCGCTCGGCCGATTCCGGCGGCGCCGGGTTCCTGGCACTCTCCGACCTCCAGGAGGCCCTCACCCCACCGTCCCGCCCGAAGGGCTCCTCGGGCAGCTCGCAAGGCCCCTCTCGCCTCACCCTGATCAAGGGGCTGTTCCGCCAGGAGATCGGCTCGCTCCAGCCCGGGCCGGCCCTTGGAACCCCCGCGCCCGACTTCACGCTCAAGACGGTCGACGGCCAGCGGGAGATCACGCTCTCGAAGCAGGTCGGGCCCAAGCCCGTCGTGCTGATCTTCGGCAACTTCACCTGCGGCCCGTTCCGCAGCCAGGCGGGCAACGTCGAGAAGCTGTACCGCCGCTACAAGGATCGGGCCACGTTCGTCATGGTCTACGTCCGCGAGGCGCATCCCACCGACGGCTGGCGGATGGAGAGCAACGACCGGGTCGAGGTCTCGATCGCCCAGCCCCGGAACGATGCGGAGCGCATCCGGGTCGCCCAGACGTGCAGCGCGCGGCTGAATCTCGGGATGCCCATGCTGGTCGACACCATCAACGACACCGTCGGAGCACGATACAGCGGCATGCCCAGCCGGCTCTATCTGATCGACCACCGCGGACGTGTCGCCTACAAGAGCGGGCGAGGCCCGTTCGGATTCAAGCCCGCCGAGCTCGAGCACTCGCTGATCCTGCTCTTGCAGGACGAGTTCCCCGACCTCAAGGACAAGGATTCCTCGGCGGTCTCGACCCGGAAGTCGGAAGCCGTCCCGCCCGCGGAAACGGATCAACCCCCGCCCCCCATCGTTGACCCCACCAATAGCGGTACGAGGCAGCCCGTGACGGAATGAGTGAATCTCGAGGATTCAGGTCGTGGATGATCACAACGCGGCGGGAGGTCCGGGCCTGACGCGACGGCTCGGGCTGGCGACGGCGACGGCACTGGTCGTGGGCGAAGTCATCGGCGTGATGATCTTCCTGACCCCGGCCGAGATGGCGGCGTCATTGGGCTCGCCGTGGTGGCTCATCGCCGTCTGGCTCACGATGGGCGCCAGTGCGATGGGCGGTGCGCTCTGCTTCGGCGGGCTGGCGGCGCGCTACCCGGAGGCCGGCGGGCTCTACGTCTATCTCAGGGAAGCCTTCGGGCCCCGGACCGCCTTCCTCTTCGGCTGGCTGTCGATGCTGGTGACCGACCCGGGGCTGACCGCGATGCTGGCCGTCGGGCTGGCGAATTACGTGGCGCACCTGGTGCCGCTCTCCGGCTGGGGCCTGGTGGGGGTGGCGGTCGCGGCGATCATCGTCCTGGCCGCGGTCAATATGGTGGGGAGCGCGATCGGCTCGGGAGTCCTCCGCGCCCTGGCCGCGCTGAAGCTCGGCCTGCTGGCGTTCCTCGTGCTCTGGGGATTCGGCTTCGGCCGAGGCGACTGGTCGAACCTCACGCCGTTCTGGGCTCAGCGGCCCGGTTCCGAACCGCTCTTGAAGGCCCTTCCCGGCGCCCTGATCCTGGCCTTCATCACGTTCGCGGGCTGGTGGGACGCCAGCAAGATCGCGGGCGAAGTCCGCGACCCGGGGCGCACCATGCCCCGCGCCTTGGTGCTGGGCGTGTCGATCGTCACGATCGTGTATATCGCCGTCAGCGTGGTGTTCCTCTATCTGGTCGCCCCGGACCAGATCGCGTCCGGCCAGGACAAGACGGCGTTCGCGGCCCTGGCCGGCCGGGCCCTGTTCGGTCGGACCGGGGAGATCGTCTTCTCGGCCATCGTCGTCGCCTCGGTGGCCGGCAGCCTGGCTGCGATCCTCATGGCCTCGCCTCGCGTCTATTACGCCATGGCGCGCGACGGGCTCTTCTTCGCCGGCTTCGCGGCGGTTGACCCGCACCGGGGCACGCCCGCTCGGGCCGTCGCGATCCAGGCCACGCTCGCCACGCTCCTGACATCGACCGGCAGTTTCGATCAGATCCTCGGCTATTTCATGGTCCCGACCCTGGCCTTCCTGGCGCTGACCCTCATCGGAGTCTTCGTCCTGCATCGGCGCTCGCGATCGAGGTCGCCGGCCGAGCCCGCCCTGATCGTGCCCGGGTACCCCGGCACGGTCCTGCTGGCGCTCGTCCCCGTCCTGATCGTGATCGTCTTGCGGACCCTGGGCGATCCCCGCCATGTCGGGATCGGGCTGGGCGTCCTGGCGCTGGGAGTGCCGGTCTCCGTGCTCGTCCTGGCAAGGCGGACGACGATCGCCGAGGATGCGACCCCTCCACCGGCATCGGGCGAGACCGTCTCCTCGTCGACCGCGCAACAGAGTAGGTCAGGCTTTCCAGCCTGACAGGCATCCGAGTCGGGCTGGAAAGCCTGACCTACTTCGGAAATGAGGTCTAGAAGATGGCCTGGATTCGGACGACGCCCCTCGAGGGCGAAGATGAAGCGGTGCTCAAGGCGATGGCCGACCAGCGTCACCTCTATCCCCGGGAATATGAGCAGCCCGTGCAGGAGCTCGACCAGGGCGTGCCGGGGATCGTCGCCTCGCACACCCTGATCCCGCAGGCGCTCTACCACGCCTTCGCCACCTTCGGCGCCCTCATGTCGCCGGAGCTGCCGTTGCAGCGTCGCCAGCACGAGATGATCGCCACGATGGTCTCGCTCACCAACAAGTGCCATTACTGAATTGTCTCGCACGCAGAGTTTCTGCGTCGGGTCACCCTGGACGATGACCTCATCCGGGCGCTTCGCGAGGATTACCGGAAAGCTCCGATCACCGATGCGGAGCGAGTCATGATCGATTACGTGGTCAAGCTGACGAAGGATGCGACCAGGGTCTCGCCCGACGACCACGAACGCCTCCGCGCCGTCGGGTTCGACGATCGCGCCGTCCTCCAGATCACCCTGATCGCATCCTGGTTCAACTACATCAACCGCGTCGCCGACTCGCTGGGAGTGGGCCGATCCTGACGGCGAATGCGGGCGGAAGGGCACGCATCGTGCAAGGAAGTGACCGTCATGTGATCTGCCTCGCGAACTTCAGGAGCACATCCATGACGGTCACCTTGAACAGGAAGGCTTGCGCGACGATCCCGGGACTGGTCGTCGCCCTCATGCTCGCTTCCGGGTGCAACTCGGAAGAGTCCGCACCGACCAGCGCCCCGTCCAGCCCGCTACCGAACGCCCAACCGTCTCGAAGCCCGGCGCCGCCGGTCCCTCCGAACACGAACCCGGTCGAGCCCGGCAAGACGTCGCAACTCGAGAAGGACCTGAAGAAAGACGTCAGCGGACCGGTCATCAAGCCGGACACCGCGCCCCCCGTTACCGACCCGAAGAAGCAACCCTGACGAATCGTCCCGAGGCCGCTCACTCATCCGGCCTCGGCTCATCATGATCCTCTTCCACGACCTCGAAGACATATCCATCGAGGTCGCGGAAGAAGAATCGCCGGAACGGCGTGTCGCGCAGGGGATCGATCAGCGTCGCGCCCCGGGCTTGCAACCGCTCGCGGATCGCGGGGAACTCGGCGAGCGGGGCCGTGACGGCGACATGCCGGCCGAACTCGCGCTCGAACGGCGAGGGCTCGTATTCGGGATCCTCGATCAGGTGGAGTTCCACGCCCGTCGCGATCGCCAGCCAGGCCGCGGGCCGGCCGATGTTATTCGGCCGGGTCAACGGCCGCCATCCCAGCGACTCGGCGAAGAATGCCGACGAACGCCGGACGTCGCGCGTCGCCAGCGTGATGTGTGCCAGTGCCATGATCACTTCCTCCCGACTTCGTGAAGCTTGATGGTCGGGATCGTGAAGATTTTTGTTGCCCATCCCCAGACCATCTCGTTAGAGTTTGAACCATCCTAACAATGTGGGGTTTCGGGTCGCGTCCCACGGGCCGAAGTTCGACCCGGAGTCGTTGATCGCACACCGACCAAGACATGACTTCATGCTTGTCAGGTCCTGAGCGTCCGGTTTCCAAGCCATCACACATGGGCCGCTGATTCCGATCCGAGATGAGCCGCGGCTTGGGGATCGTCGCCGGGTTCCGCTCCTTGTCAAATCGATATCGCTTCGGGTGTCCATTGGCTGGAGAGCTTTTATTCGATCCTCATTTCCCCGATCTCCGCGATGGCGGAGGAGACGAACGATGCGAAAGCGACGAGACGGCTTCACGTTGATCGAGCTCCTGGTGGTGATCGCGATCATCGCGGTGCTGATCGCACTGCTGCTGCCGGCGGTGCAGTCGGCGAGGGAAGCGGCACGGCGTGCCCAGTGCGTCAATAACCTCAAGCAAATCGGCCTGGCCATGCACAACTACCATGGCAACGTGGGGAGCTTTCCGCCCGGCTCGCTGGCCGGCGGCACCAACTCTCCCGGCGGCGAGTGGTCGGGACCCTGGTGGCCCTGGGCGGCCTATATCCTCCCCCAGATGGAGTTGAACAACCTCTACAACGCCATCAACTTCTCGGCCCACGGCCAGATGACCTGGGACAACAACTCCGGCGGCGACACCAGCCCCGAGAACGCCACCGTCTACCTGAGCATCATCAGCACGTACCAGTGCCCCTCGGATGACACGCTCAAGATCTTCACCAACTTGAACTGGGTGTTGACCACCCAGATCGCCAATGGCGCCAACAACTTCACCGGGGCCGTGACCTGCTACGTGGCCAACTGGGGCGACATGCGGGTCGGCAATCCCATCTTCGACCAGTACACCGGCGACCCGCTGATCAACGGCCAACAGTCCTGGGGGTGCAATAACCTGTTCCGCGGCATGTTCGGCGATTGCAGCAACGGCGCGGTGGTGACCATCGCCGGCGTCACCGACGGCACGAGCAACACGTTCCTGGCCGGCGAGAACTCGCCGTATTACAACGGCTCGCTGCTGTGGACCAACGGCGACGGGATCTACGCCTCGACGGCCATCCCGCTCAACTGGCGGACGAACCTCCAGGACGGGCAGATCGACGTCAACGGGACGACCTGCAATATCGGCGCCCTCAACGTCGTCACGACTCCGCACTGTTTCCGCAACCAGACGTATAACTACGGCTTCAAGAGCAAGCACCCCGGCGGGGCGAACTTCGCGATGACCGACGGCTCGGTCCGCTTCGTCAAGCAATCCATCAACCCGCGCACCTATAACGCGCTGGGCTCTCGGGCCGGCGGCGAGGTCCTCTCGTCGGATTCGTACTGAGCGGATATCACCGCCAACGTTGGGGAATCCTTCGATGCAGAGACAATGGCGTTGGTGCGCGCCGGGGCTGCTCGCCGCGGCCCTGGCCTTGACCTCGAGCGGTTGCGGAGCGGGCAACGGCCTGACCCTGGGCCGGGTCCAGGGCAAGATCACCTACAAGGGGGAGCCGGTGAAATACGGCACCGTCTCCTTCGTCCCGGACGCGACGAAGGGGTCCGACGGCCCCATGGCCATGGGGAACATCAAGGAAGATGGCACCTATATCCTCTCGACGAGTGATGCCGGTGATGGAGCCGTGGTCGGCCATCACAAGATTTCCGTCATCGGACTCGATCCCGTGCCGGTCAATCCGGACGATAAACCCTTGCCCACTCCCGATGAGGCGCCCCTGGAGTACATGAAGACCAAGGGCAAAGCCCTGCGGGCCGCGCCCCGTGCGCCTCGAAAAGCGGCCGCGGCGCAGGGGGACACGTTCTCCGACCGCGGGGGGCGGGTCTACCGCTACGTCCTACCCAAGAAGCTCGGGGTGCCCGACGAGTCGGGCCTGGCGGTGGACGTCGCGAGCGGTTCCAACACCGTCAACATCGAGGTCGCCGAGGACGGCACGGCACGGATCGTGAAGTGATCGGCACGAGACCTCTCGGATTGTGGATCCGGCCGCAATCCCCCCATAATGTGAGAGACGCCCGCCGGGGGCGACGCAACGCGGGGGGAGCTTGATGATCGGGATCGAGATCAAGATCAATCGGGCGGCGAAAAACGGGCGGAGACCCATACGGGTCGTGGCTGCCGCGGCGCTGATGCTGCTGGCATGCATGTCGGCTCACGCCGGTGAGCGCGACGCACGACCCGATCTCGAGCGCGACATCCAGCCGCTCCTGAAGGCGCGGTGCATCAAATGCCACGGACCGATCAAGCCCAAGGGGAAACTCAACCTGAGCGGACCGCGGTCGTTGGCTCGAGGCGGTGCCGGCGGACCGGTCGTCGTCGCGGGCAAGCCCGACGAGAGCACCCTCTGGGACCAGGTCGTCGGCGACGAGATGCCGCCCAGGCCGGAGGAGCCGCTATCGGCCGGCGAGAAGGCGTCCCTGCGCCGATGGATCGAGGGCGGTGCCCCGGGGCTCCCCGATCCCGCCGAGGCCGCACGGACCGCGCCCGAGTCCGACCATTGGGCCTTCGCCCCGCCGTCCCGGCCGATGCCGCCATCGGTCCGCGAGGGGAGCCGCGTCCGCGGCCCGGTCGATCGCTTCATCCAGCGCACGCTCGAGGATCGCGGGCTGACCCTCGGACCCGATGCCGATCGGACCACGATGATCCGCCGGCTCACATTCGACCTGACCGGCCTACCGCCGATGCCCGCCGAGATCGCGGCGTTCGTCGACGACCCGGCCCCGAACGCCTACGAACGGCTCGTCGACCGCCTCCTGGCTTCTCCCCGATACGGAGAGCGCTGGGGCAAGCACTGGCTGGACGCCTCGGGATATGCCGACTCGAACGGATATTTCAGCGCCGATACGGACCGGCCGCTGGCCTACCGCTATCGCGACTATGTCATCGGTGCATTCAACACCGACCGGCCTCTGGATCGGGTCGTGCGCGAGCAACTGGCCGGTGATGAGATGGACGGAGGCCGTCGCGGGCCGGGCACCCCGCCCGAGGTGATCGATCGACTGGTCGCCACCCACTATCTGCGCAACTCCCAGGACGGCACCGGCGAGAGCGACGGCAACCCGGACGAGGTCCGGGCCGACAAGTACGCCGTGCTCGAGGGCACGATCCAGGTCATCGGCTCATCCCTGCTGGGACTGACGGTCCAGTGCGCCAAGTGCCACGACCACAAGTTCGAGCCGGTCACCCAGAAGGCGTACTATCAGCTCCAGGCGATCCTGTATCCGGCGTTCAACCTGGAGCACTGGCTCAAGCCGGACGAGCGACAGGTGATCGCCGGACCTCGCGTCGAGCTGTCGCGATGGGAGGCGCACGACAAGTCCGTCGACGCGGAGCTCGCGGCGCTCAAACGGTCGTTCGCCGATGGTCCCGAGGCGGAACGTAAGAAGAAGGAGGAGGCGCTCAAGCCGATCATCGAGGCGATCGAAGGCCGTCGGCGTCCGAACCCCGGCCGGATCGCCTGGGTCGGCGACGTGTCGAGCAATCCGGCCGAGATCCCCCTGTTGCTGCGGGGCAACCCCGCCACGCCCGGCCCGAAGGTCGGCGCGGGGGTCCCCGATTTCTTGACCGACGTCGACAATCGCTACGAGCCGAAACCGCCCTGGACAGGCTCGAGCTCGACCGGCCGTCGCCTGGCCCTGGCACGCTGGCTGACGAAGCCCGGCTCGCGGCCGGCGGCACTCCTGGCTCGCGTGCTGGCCAACCGGATCTGGCAGAATCATTTCGGCACGGGACTCGCCGCCACGCCCGACAACCTGGGCTACACCGGATCGCCCCCGTCCCACCCCGAGCTGCTCGAGTATCTGGCCGACGAGCTGGCGCGATCGGGCTGGAGCGCCAAGGCGCTGCACCGCCTGATCGTGAGCTCGACGACCTATCGGCAGTCGAGCGCCCCGCTCCCGCAGCAGGCGCAGCTCGACCCCGACAACCGGCTGCTGGCCCGCTACCCGCTCCGCCGGCTCGATGCCGAATCCATCCGCGACGCGATGCTCGCCGCCTCCGGCGAGCTGGACGACCGATCGGGCGGACCGTATGTCCCGACCGACCGGACGGATACGGGTGAGGTGGTCGTCGACGAGTCGGCACCCGGCGCGCACCGGCGCTCGATCTACGTCCAGCAACGCCGGACCCAGATCGCCAGCCTGCTCGACGTCTTCGACGCCCCTTCGATCGTCACGACCTGCACCCGCCGCCTCCCCTCGACCGTCCCGCTCCAATCTCTCAGCCTGCTCAATTCCGACTTCGTCGCCGCCCGGGCCGGCAAGCTGGCCGAGCGGCTGGAGCAGGTGTCGCCGGGTACGATCGGGGGGAACTGCTGCGACGGAGCCCCGCCCGACGAGACCGACTCGCGGATCGACCAGGCTTTCCTGCGGGTCGCGGGCCGCAATCCCGGCCGGGCGGAGCGCGACGCGACGCGACGGTTCCTGGAGACGCAGCCCGCCCGATACAATGGCCTCGCCGCACCCGCCGCCCGCCGCCGCGCCTGGGCCGACTTCTGCCAGATGCTGATGGCCAGCGATGCATTCTTGTATGTCGAGTAACAATCATGGCAAGAATCCCGACCCGACTCGACGATCCGTCCTCCTTCGCGATCAATCGCCGCTCGTTCCTGGGCCATTATGCCGGGGCGATCGGCAGCTTGGCGCTGTCGTGCTTGCTGGAGGAATCGGCGAGGGCGGGCGAACGAGGCACTCCGCCCGCGGCGGGCCTCGATCCGCCGTCGAGGCCACGCGCCCGCGCGAAGTCGGTCATCTGCCTGTTCCAGCACGGCGGGCCGAGCCAGATGGACCTGTTCGACCCCAAGCCGGCGCTGGCGAAGTATCACGGCAAGCCGTACCCCGGCCAGCTCGAGATCCACTTCAACACGCAGGCGGGGAACCTCCTGGCGTCTCCGTTCAAGTTCCGGCCTCATGGCCAGTCGGGGACGGTGTTGAGCGAGCTGGTCCCGCACATGGCGGGGATCGCCGACGACCTGACGCTGGTCCGCTCGATGTCAACCGATTCGGTCGACCACGAGACGGCCTTGCGGCTGATCCACACCGGGAAGATCCTGGCGGGCCGGCCCGCGTGGGGCTCGTGGGTCGTCTACGGCCTGGGGACGGAGAACCGGAACTTGCCCGCGTACGTCGTGCTGTCGGACCCCGGCGGTCTGCCCGTCGATGGCATCCGCAACTGGTCGAGCGGCTGGCTGCCGGCGGTCTACCAGGGGACGCCGTTCCGCTCGGGCGATGCGCCGGTGCTTCACCTGAAGACGCCAACGGGAGTCACGCCCGAGGCCCGCGCCGGCCGTCTCGGCTTCCTCGATGAGCTGAACCGAATTCATCTGAAGCGGCACCCGGGCGAGGGGGAGCTGGAGGCCCGGGTCGCCAACTTCGAGGTCGCCGCCGCGATGCAGACCGCGGTCCCCGAGGCGCTCGACCTGTCGCAGGAGTCGGAATCGACCCGGCGGATGTATGGCCTGGATAACCCGGTCACGCGCGAGTACGGCACCCGTTGCCTGCTGGCCCGTCGCCTGGTCGAGCGGGGCGTCCGGTTCGTCCAACTGTTCCTCAGCAGCCAGCCCTGGGACACTCACAGCAAGAACGCCAAGACGCTCGAGTCGCTCTGCGCCCGGACCGATCAGCCGAGCGCCGCCCTGGTCACGGACCTGAAGCAGCGCGGGCTACTGGACGAGACGATCGTGCTCTGGACGGGCGAATTCGGCCGGCTCCCGGTCTCCCAGGGGAACGACGGCCGCGACCACAACCGACACGGCTTCTCGCTCTGGCTGGCCGGCGGCGGCTTCAAGCCCGGCCATGTCCACGGCGCGACCGATGAGTTCGGCTACAAGTCCGTCGAGAAAGTGGTGACCGTCTACGACCTCCAGGCCACACTGCTCCACGCCCTGGGTCTCGACCACCGCAGGCTGACCTATCCCCACGAAGGGCGGCTCGATAGCCTCACCGACGCCGAGGTCACCAAGGCCAAGGTCGTGCCGGAGTTGCTGGCGTGAAAGCGGGCTATCTGGCGAAACACTCAATCGACGATATGTGTCAACAATTGTTCCCGTGGGAAAAACGCTAGAACCATGCGACTGCCGTGCGTGCGGTTCACTGTGCAGCACATGATGGTCGTGATCGCGACCCTTGCGGTCTCCTGGTGCATGTTCCTCGGGATCGCGAACCTGGTCGTCTATGTCTACCACGCCAGGCTTGAGAGGGATTTCAGGGACGGTGCGGCTATCTGGGAGGCGAAAAAGGAGGCCGGACACGCCAGGTCCATGCGGGAATCAGCCGACTTGCAGGCACGGCTGAAGCAGGAGTTCCTCTCGCGTGGGACCACCACCTTGGCGCTGATCGGGCTGGGGGGCAGTTTGGGAGGGATAGGGCTGGCGATACGGGCAAGATACAAGCCGGTGAGGTCGGCCTGGCCCGGCCCGATGAACGTCCTCTCTGCGGTTTGCTCGACCGTCCCGAAGATCATGTTTGCTGGGCTGATCCTCGGCGGGATCGCCTATGTCGGGTTTCTGTTGCTGGTCCTTGCCGGGGATGACTGACCTCACTGTCACTCCTGTCCTCACGAATAAGACCCCGAGCCTTCCCGACGGTGACAAATAGGGTCCACCCCACATCGGTTCCCGCTGGCCGCAAGAAACAAGGGATCGTCATCGATCTGATCGCATGGCATTTATGGTGTACCCTATCTGTCACCCACGCGGTATTGGGGCTTACGCCGGTTTTCTGCTCCGATGCTACTCACGCCCTCAAATAAGGGCTCACAATTCCTCACGCTCCTCAAACCGGCCCTGGTCACGAACGAAGTCCCCTTGCCATGCGCCGGCGGTCGATTCGAAGAGGTCGGGGGGCCAGCCACGATCTTCCGCCGTCGGTGTCGAGGCGGCGGACCTGGGATTGAGAACGATGACGATATCGTAGTCGGCATTGGGTGTTTCGACCGGGATGACCAGGTGGAGAACACCATCGGAGCCGGATTGGGACTGGACGTGCAGCGTCTGCATGGGTCGAACTCCTCGAATGGCGTCCCCTCTTCGATCCAAGCCATCTGGACCGCCAGGCCGGGAGGGCGACTCAATTCTATCAAGGGTAGCCCGGAAAGGTCACGGCTTTCGTCGGTAAGGGCGGGTCGAGCCGAGATTCTTCCCGGCAAGACCCACCTCCAGGCCACTCTGCTCCACGCCTTGGGCCTGGACCACCGCAGGCTGACCTATCCCCACGAAGGGCGGCTCGATAGCCTCACCGACGCCGAGGTCACCAAGGCCAGGGTCGTCCCCGAACTGCTGGCGTGGGATCGGTCGGAGCCGAGATCCGGGCGGTGAACAGCGACGCGTCCTGGGCGTCCCTACGTCCTGAGCAGCCGGGTCGCTGGGTTCGAGGCCCGCGGCAGCACGTCGGTCGAGCGTCAATGGAAACGGGGCGCCCTTCCGGGCGCCCCTTTGCGGTATCGATCGATTGAGTTGTCCGAAGCCCGATGCAGCCACCCGATGCGGATGATCCCGCCGCTCACTGGAAGAAGAGGCCGCTGATGACGGCGTTCTTGTTCGGGTTGGTGTTGGTGACCTTGATGATCACGTTGCCCGAGATGTTCCACGACAGGTAATCGCCGGCCGCGAACGAGTTGAGGTTCTGCGTGCTCAGCACCGTCCCGGTCACCGCGTCGATGACCTGCACCTGCTCGGTACGGGCATGATAGACGTAATCCGCCGCGTACAGGGAGATCTTGTGCGTGTTGCCGTCGGTGATGTTCAGGTTGAAGCTGAACGAGGTGCCGGAGTACCACGCCGTCTCGATGCGGGTCGTGTTCGCCGCGTTCTGGAGGGCGCTCGGGTCGGTCGTGCTGGTCGTCCACACATAGGTCTGGGCGCCGGTGACGCTCAGCGTCGCATAGGAAGGGATCTTGGGGTTGCTGGCGCTGGTGTCGGCCGCGATGTCGTATCCGTCGGCCCCGTAGACGCCGTGCCATGAGCCCTGGGTCGTCGTGTCGGTCCCCAGGAAGGTGGCACTGGTGACGATCGGCTTGCCGCCGAAGAAGAGGCCGCTGATGACGGCGTTATTGCTGCTCGAGCCGAGGTTGGTGACCTTGATCACCACATTGCCCGAGATGTTCCACGACAGGTAATCGCCGGCCGCGAAGGTGTTGATGGTCTGCGTGCTCAGCACCGTCCCGGTCGCCGCGTCGATGACCTGCACCTGCTCGTTACGGCCATGATTGTCGTAATCGGCCGCGTAGAGCGACACCTCGTGCGACTTGCCGTCGGTGATGTTCAGGTTGAAGCTGAACGAACTGCTGGAGAACCACGCCGACTCGATGCGGGCCGTGTTCGCCGCATTCTGGAGGGCGCGGGGGTCGGTCGTGTTGCTCGACCACACGTAGGTCTGGGCGCCGGTGACGCTCAGCGTCGCGTAGGAAGGGATCTTGGGGTTGCTGGCGCTGGTGTCGGCGGCGATGTCGTAGCCGTCGGCACCGTACGCGTTCCGCCATGCGCCCTCGGTCTTCGCATCGGTCCCCAGGAAGGCTGCGGAAGACGTCACGTTGGCGACGCCGTTGCTGAACTGCGAGGTCGAGGAGATGCCCACCGAGGAGGTCGCGGTGACGATCTGGCCCGCCGGGACGGTCGTGGAGAACGTGGCGGTGAATGTGGCGTTGCCCTGGGCGTCGGTCGTCACCGTCGTCGAGCCGAGGTAGGTCTTGCCCTGGATGCTGGGCGGCGAGGTCGAGGAGGGGCTCGCGAAGAAGTCGAGGCTCAACTGGGTGTTCGGCGATGGCGAGCCGGAGATCGACCCGGTGATGGTCGTCTTTCCGCCGAGCGTGGCGGACGTGGTCAACACCGGCGCCGGCTGGAGCGACGGGTTGCTCTGCTCGAGGATTCCCCCCAGGGTATTGTTGTAGATCGAATCGACGCGGAAGCTGTTATTGGTCGCCCCGTTTTCGGTCTGGATGCCGTAGCCGGCGTTGTCCTGGATCGTGACGATCTGGAGAGTACTGTTGGAACTGCCGTTGATGAGCACGCCGTCGCCGCCGTTGCCCAGCGGCTTCTGGCCGCTGACGTCGGTGCCGATGAAGGCGAAACCGACGATGGTGCCCCCCGCGTCGATCTCGAGGCCGTGATTCTTGTTGCCCGAGATCACGTTGAGGCCGGCGTAGTCGCTACTCGCCGCGCCGAGGAATGTGCCGGCGGTCCCGCTGGCGAGCAGCACGCCGTCGTTCTGGTTGGGGACGGCGATCGTGCCGGTGGAGTCGGTACCGATGAAATTGCCCAGGATCGACGTACCGGTCGTGCCGCTATCGGTGACCAGGATGCCATTGACGGTATTTCCCGAGATGACGTTCCAGGCGGCCGTGTTGAAGGTGCCGCCGGGGTTCTGCCCGCCGATGGTGTTGCTGCCCGCCCCGAGGCCGACGTAGATGCCGTCGGTCTGCTGCTGTCCGGTCAGGGCGGCATTGCCGGTGACGTCGGTGCCGATGAAGTTGCCCTCGACCAGGTTACCCGAAGTGCCGGCGAAGCCGATCAGGACGCCTTCGTGCAGATTGCCGGAGATCAGGTTCCGGGATGCGGCGGTCGTCCCGCCGACGGTATTGTCCTGCGCCCCGAACACGATGTCCAATCCGTTATAGCCGTTGGGCACGGCGGCCTTGCCTTTGACGCCGGTCCCGATGTAGTCGTTCTGGACCGTGTTGAAGGTTGTCCCGGAATCGCTGATGTAGACGCCCCACTCGGAGTTGCCCGAGATGACGTTGCCTCCCGTCTGGATGACGGTGCCGGTGCCGGTGGCGGCCAGGCCGATGCTGTTACCGGTCGCTCCGCCGTTGACGACCACGCCGTCCACGGCGTTGGGCACGGCCGCGGTGCCGGCGGCGGTCGTCCCGATCAGGTTGCCGGCGACCGTGTTAAAGCTCGTCCGGTCGCCGACGCTGTCCACCCCGCTGAGCACGACGCCATCCAGGCCGTTCCCCGAGATGACGTTGCCATTACCGGCCTGGCCGATCGCATTCTTATTGGCGCCGTTGACGAGCGCCACGCCGACCAGGACATTGCCGAGGGCCGTCGTGCCGGCCTGGTCGATGCCGATGTGGTTTCCAACGACGGTGTTATTCGAAGTGTTGACGTCGGTAATATAGATACCATACGACTGGTTGTTGACGATCACGTTGTTGGAGATCGTGTTTTGGCTGGCGCTGCCGTTGATGACGATCCCGCTGCCCCCGCCGCCGGAGACGCCGTTGCCCAGCGCCACGCCGTTGCGGTCGAGCGAGTCCTCGCCGGTGGCGTCGGTGCCGATATCACTGGCCGTCACCGTGTTGTTGATCGAGTTGTTGATGACGATGCCGTTGTATTGATTGCCGGCGACGACGACGTTCGAGATCGTATTGCCGTTGGCCTGGTCCCTGATCTCGATGCCGAATGTGCCGTTGGGTGCGACCCGGGGCAGGTTCGTGACGACATGGAGGCCGATGACGTCGTTGGTGAAGACGTTGGCGTTGCCGTTGTCGTCGAGGATGCCGCCGCCGTTGAAGTCGGTGATCTCGAGGGCCTTGATCGTGCTGTTGTGCGAGTCGTCGTCGAGCGAGAAGCCGATCGCGCCGCCGCCGGCCTGCGTGCCGTCGACCTGGATGAGGGGCTTGCCGGCGTAACCGGGCTGCGTCGTCCCGTCGATGGTGATCGGGTTGGCGAGAGTCGGCAGCGGCTGGAGCAGCGAGATCGTCTGCTGGCCGGTGCCGATGGAAAAGTCGATGGTCACCGGCGTATTGGGGGCGAGGAGGTTGGCCTGGTCGATGGCATACCTGAGGCTGCCGACCTCATCGGCGGTGCCCGCCGGCGTATCGTCCGGGGTCGTGACGTTGTAGACCGTCGAGAGGAGCTCCCGGGTCTCCAGGAGCTCAATCCGGAACTTTCGGCGGAGGTGGGCACGTCGGGCCGGAGTGGTCGGGCGGACGCAACGGACGCTGGTCATCCATCGAGGCAACATGGTCGGACCCCTGAGGTTAATGGCGCGGACGGCGATCCCGGGAAGCCGGACGACGGTCGCACCGTCTCCGTGTCGGGATAGCACCCCGCTCAAACTTTCGCCGAGATCCTGACATCAAGGAGGGATTGGAGGCTCGCGGAAGGTCAACCGACCCCGCATCGATCCCGGCTCTACCCGTTCATTGCCGAACGCAGGAGGGAGCGGACAACCTGGTCGAGAATTCTTCCCGGATCGTTGCGCCTTCTCCGGCTATCTCAACCGCAGGAGCAGCTCGATGACGACGATGAGGACCACGATCGTGGCGACGGTCGGGAGGAGGTACCTGGCGAGCGTCGTGAAGTCCCAGGGACCCTCCGGTGGCCGGATTCGGCGGCCGGTGTAATAGGTAACCCTGGAACGGAACTTCGCGGGTGATGCGACCTCCAGGTCGGCGACGCTGATCAGCGGCTCGAATTCGGCCTCGTCCGGCTCGTCGGGGCAACGGACGGGGATGGTCTGCGAGGAGGATGGCCTGGCACGCGATGCGGCCAGGGCCAGCTCGGTCGAGGCGATGACCGATGCCATGGTCCGCGGGCGATCCGCCGGGTCCTTGGCCAGCATCCGGATGAAAAGGGCGTCGAGGTAGTCCGGCACCGAGGGGCGGGCCGCTTTGAGCGAGGGGATCGGGGCGTGTCGATGGGCCAGGAACATCTCCGACCACGTCCGGCCCGAGTAGGGCGAGCGGCCCGTCAGCAGGAAGTGAAGGGTGCAGCCCAGGCTGTAGATATCGGACCGCGCATCCGCCATCGCGGAATCGGTGGCCTGCTCGGGCGACATGTACGGGATCGTCCCCATGAGGGCCCGGCCCGAGGCGCCGTTATCTTCATCGTGCATCCACGAGTCGGGGAGGATGACCCGAGCGAGGCCGAAGTCGAGGATTCGTACCGTGTTGGTGTGGTCGAGCATCAGGTTGGCCGGCTTGATGTCGCGGTGGATCACTTTCAATGAGTGGGCGGACTGGAGCCCCTTCGCCGTCTGGAGCAGGCACTCGATCGCCTGCGCGACGGGCAAGACGCCCATCTTTTCCACGAGAGTCTTCAGGTCTCGACCCTCGACGTACTCCATGACGAGGAAGTGGACCCCGTCGACTTCCTTCACGGATTCGAAGCAGCGAACGATGTTGGGGTGCTGGAGTCGCGCCAGCGATTCGGACTCGCGACGAAACTGTGCCAAGACCGACCGGTTCCTCCGGGCGAATGAAGGGGGCAGCACCTTCAGGGCGACGACGACGCGATGCTCGCGATGGAGGGCTTTGAAGACCATCCCCATACCGCCCGCACCGATCCGGTCGAGCACCACATAGGGGCCGAGCGAGAGTGCCTTGCCCTTGCCCTGGCAAAGCGCCGCCGCCTGGTAGGCGGTCAACACCTGGATCCGCACCAACTCCTGGGCCACCAGGGCGACGTCAGGGAGACCCTTTCCGGTCGAGAGCCGACGGACGAGCTCACCGAAGTCACCTCGATGGATCAGCCTCAATTCGGCGAGAAATTGGTCGAGCGAAGCCGGCATCGACTAGGCTCCTGGCGTGGCGACAAAGGGCCTCGTCTGTTCGTCCATCGTGAATCGATCCACTCCGGCCGGCCGGCCCGGAGTGCCGATGGCAAGAACGAGTCCCGGGCGACCCGATTGCGCCGGGGTCGCTCGAGCGCGGAACGGACCGACTGCCCATTTTGGCCACCAAGAGGGCGGTTTGCAAAGCTCGCGTCGGAAATGCCAACAGATCATATGCGTGTCACGGAAGTTTCGATCCCGCGCGGCCCGGCGCACGCGTCGTTCGAGGAGCCGGTCGCGGCTCGACTCCCGATGACTGCGTCGAGGTCCCTTCGTGCGAGACGAACGCCCTTTCCGTGACCGTCCGAGCAGGGTCGGGGGAGATATGCCCTATCCGTACGCGTGCGAGCCCCTCAGCACCGAGGAGGCCGACCGCTTGCCCAACGCCAGCGAGCCGCCCATTGAGCGGCGATTCGACCCGTCCGACCTGCCGAGCATGCCGGATTGAGCGCCGCAAAAAAGGGACCGGCACTCGGCGTGCCCGAGCTCGGCCCGCGATACCGTGGGCCATTCAGGGCCGAGAGCCAGTCCCCGTTTTCCGAACCGTTTGCAATCCGACCGTGAATCGCCCTACCAGCCCAGTCCCTGGGCTTCTCGCACGACTTGTTCCATCCGCTTGCTGATGATCTCCCGACGGTTCTCCTGGCGCTTCGAGACGAGGTCCTTGAGCTTCTTGACCTGGGCCTCAAGCTCCTTGATCTCCCCTTCGTGCCGTTTCTGACGCTCGTCGAACTGCTTGCCCAGGATCTCGCCCATCTTGGTCAAGAGCTTCTCCCGGTCGGCATCCGACTTGGCCTCGCCGAGCTGCCGGGCCAGATTATTGGCTTCCTGCGCGATGCTCGCCTCTTCGTTGGAATAGTCCATCCGCGCGACCCAGGGCCGGACGCCGTAGATGGTGGATGTCGAGTAACTGCGCGGGGGGCTCACGTTGACAGCAGGCTCCTCTTGCGCCGCAGGATCCGCCACGATCCTCGGGCGAGCCGTCCCGACTCGCACGCCTCGATCGGCCTGGATCGGTGGAATTCGGTATGTCGTCGTTGGCAGCTCTTGAACGGGTTCGGCCAGGGAGCTGGCGGAGCCGGCCGCCGTGGTGTAGGGAGCGGTGGTCGTGGTCCTCGTCGAGGTGTCGCTACTGCTAGTGGACGAGCTCTGGGTCTGGGCGGAGGCCGCGAGGGCGGCCGAACCGACGGCGGCAATCAGGGCGAGTACAAGCTTCGAATTCATGGGTCATCTCCTGTCAAGGGGTTGGGTAGGACTGTAGTAACGGCGGACCGACGGTGCCGCGTCGCGAACCGAGGCGATCTCTCGCTCCAGCTCCTCGGCGCGGTCGGATATGGAACGGACGACTGCGGAGATCGGATCGCAGCAGCCGGGATCGGCCTGACGATGGAGGTCGGAATCGATCGCCTCGGCCCGGCCCCGGGCTTCGCGAGACGATCGATCGAAGTCATCCGGGCCGAAGGGGACGGACGGCGTGCCGACGTGGACTTCGCCGGAGGATGGCGGCAAGGATGGAGCGGCTTTCGGAAGCCTCGGTGCGACGATCGGGACTCCCGCCAGGACCGCGGCGAGCCCGAGCATGCCCGCCCCCGCCCAACGAAGGAGGCGCTCCCGAGGTCGTCGCGTTGGCGGCAACGGCGGGACGAGCTCGGCCGGCAGCGCGACCGCGAGCGGCTGCTGGACGTGGGCAAGGCATCGGCTCAGCAGATCGGCCAGCTCGGAGGCCGATGAGAAGCGGCCGGCAGGATCCTTGGAGTGCAGCCTGGCGACGACCGCCTCGAGCCAGTCGGGGATATCCGGGTTGATCTGGCGGACCGGCCTGGGGTCGTCGTCGGAGACGCGTCGCAGGACGGCCAGGGGCGAATCGGCCCGGAACGGGGGGTGGCCGGCGCACATCGCGTAGATCGTGCTCCCGAGGCTGAAGAGGTCGGCGCGGTGGTCGGTCGCCTCGCCGCGAGCCTGCTCGGGGGCCATGAAGTGCGGCGTGCCGGCGATCAGTCCGCTCTGGGTCATCCCGGCGTCGGCCGCGGCGCGGGCCAGGCCGAAATCGGTCAGCTTGACCCGCTCGAGGCCGTTCTCCATCAGGATATTGGCCGGCTTGACGTCGCGATGGACGAGCCCCTGGGCATGGGCGGCGGCCAGCCCGGCGGCCGTCTGCGTGCCGATCCGCAGGATCTCCGTCAGGCCCAGCGGACCCTGCCGGTCGATCCGATCCTGGAGCGAGCCGCCGGGCACGTATTCCATGACGAGGAAGGGGAGCCCGGCCGTCTCGACGACGGCGAACACCGAGACGACGTGCTCGTGGGCGACCGCCGCCGCGGCCTTGGCCTCGCGGAGGAACCGGCGCCGGGCCGCGCCGCAGGTCGCCAGCGACGCCGAGAGCACCTTGATCGCGACATTGCGGCTCAGCGCGGGGTCGAATGCCTTGAGCACCACGCCCATCCCGCCGCGACCGATCACGCCCTTGACCTCGTACGTGCCGAGCCGGCCCATCGAGTCGGGCCAGTCGGTCGGCGCCAGGAAGTCTAGCGGCTCGGGGTGATCCGGCGGGGGGATCGACTCATAAGGTTCGGTCGGGTCGGCGCCGAGATAGTGGCGGACCGCGACTCGCCAGGGCTCGCCGCCGGCCAGGTCATCCAGCGCCTCGCGGCACACCGACGCAGTGCTGCAAGTGCTCCTCGAGTCCCGCGATCTCGGCGGGAGGCAGGCGATCCTCGGCCAGCAGCCGGAGGCGGCCGGGATCACAGGGTTTCCACTGCGTTTTCATGATCAACCTCATTCATGATCGCCGATGCTTCCTCACCCAGCTCCCCGATCCGATTCCGCAGGCGGGCCAGGACCCGGCTGCGTGCGATGTAGACGGCACCGACCGACAGGCCCAGCTCGGGCGCCACGTCGCCGGGAGGACGGCCCTCGACGGCGGTCTGCCAGAACGCGTCCCAGGTCGTCGGCGAGAACGCGCCCTTCACCTCATCGGCGGCCCAGCGGAACAACCGCCGGCGGTACTCGGCCTCGAACAGGGCCGTGGCCGACGGATCGTCGGCGGGCTGGGCCTCGAGGAGCTCCTGGACGCTGGTGGACCCGCTGCCGCGGAACCGGTATGGCCGTCGCGTCAGGAAATTGACCAGCAGGTTGCGTGCGATCCGCGAGAGCCAACCGCGGAAGCTGCCGCGGGACGGGTCGACCTCCCAGCGATCGATGGCCTGGGAGACGGTGCGGAAGACCTCCTGGCAGAGGTCTCGCGCATCGGCATCCTGCAGGCCCTTCCGTCGGGCGAGCCCGTAGACCAACGGCTCGTAGATCGCCACGAACTCATGCCAGGCCCCGGCGTCGGCCGGGTCGCGCAGCTTGACGATCAGCGTGTGTCGCGTAGCGGGCGTCGGCGGCTTGTCGTCCATCAGACCTCCTCCCACAGGGATACACACAGCCGGCCCGAGAACCTTTCACGCGATTTTCTCAGGCCGGGCTCATGCGTGATATCCCAGGTTGGAAAAGACCTTCGGGCTTTCGAGTTTGGTCCATACCCACCGTGGAGATGACAGAGTAAGCTCTTGACAGACCTTGGTTGACCCCACACGCGTGACGAGACCCCAGCCGATGAGCCAGGTTGAGTTGATCCAAAGCCTCTTCAGCCTCCCGGGAGGCAACGGACGCTATATCGAAGCCTTGCATGAGTTCCTGGCGTGGCTTGAACCGCGTGCGACGACAACTCGGGAGGATGCCTTCGGTTGGTTCCAGGACCGCTTCAACGCCGTGAAGTCGGCGCCCTATTACTTGCCGGTCTTGCGCGACTTCGGGGTCATCGAGTTGGAGCGTGGGCGCAATGGAGCGATCCGGTTGACACAGATGGGACGGGCGGTACTCGGCCTCGATCGACCGGAGCAGGCGCGCCTGCTCGCAGAGCGATACATGACCCAGTTCTTGGCGAATCGCGAAATCCTCGAGCTCTTCGCATCATCCGAACAGCCGCTCGGCGTGAAGGAAGTCCATCAGAGACTGGGCCCTCGATTCCCTTCCTGGAAAACGGCCACCCAGCTTGATTTCCGCCTGAGTTGGTTTGGCTCTCTGAATCTGCTGGCTCCGATCCATGGGCGGACCTTCGAGATCACGGAACAGGGAAGGGAATTCGCCCGGAGGTATCCGCCTGATCCCTCACCGATTGTCCATGATGATCCCGGACCCGACTCACTCCTCTCCTCGGATCCCCTTGAATCTCTGGTGATTGAGTTGCGCTCTGCGTCCACGGATTCATCGAAACCTGTACGGTTCGAAGCGGCCCTGGCCCGAGCTTTCGAGGCCCTCGGATTCACGGTCCAGCAACTTGGCGCCGCGGGCGACACCGACGTGCTGGTCGAAGCCTCGATTGGCGACGAGACGTACTCGGTGATCGTTGATGCCAAGGCGAGGGGGTCCGGAAAGGTCGATCAGCTCGAGGTTCTCAGCCTGAAGGACCATCAGGCCAGCAACCGGGCCGATTATGTCGTGGTGATCGCGGGCAATTTCGCGGGGGGTAAGGTCGCCAACCACGCACAAGAGCAGGGGATCACGTTGCTCCCCTTACCGGTACTCGAAGACTGGTTGAGGCTGCACAATGCCTGGCCACAAGACCTCCTGGTCTATCGATCCTTGTTCAACCTCAAGGGGATGGTCGAGAAGTTGCCGGCCGATTTGCTCCAGGTCGCCAAGGATCGCAAGCGATGGGGGAAACTCCTGGCCGACGTCGTCGACCTGTTCAGCGAAACCTACGAGAGTGGGCTCACGGAACCTCTCTCAACGCGAGAAGTCTTCAAGATGCTGGTGACCCGGAAACGAGGAGTCCACTACCCGGAGAAGGACGTGGCCGGCATCATAGAGTTACTCGGTCATCCCGTCGTGGGCGCACTCGCCAAGAAGGGCGACGGATCGATCCTCGTCATGTCGCGGGAGACCCTGGCGCTTCGGCTCCGGAGGCTGGCCGAGGAGGTCGAGAGCTTGGAGATCGAGGAGCCATTGGCATGACCTTGAAGGAACCCCGAAATGCCTTTCCGAGTCGATTTCCAGATTGAGAAGATGAGCCTCGTCGAAACGGTCAGGGTTCCTAGTTCCTAGGAGGCGGTCCATGTATTCCCGGATTTCGATCAAGAACTTTCGCGGGATCGAGTCGCTCGACGCCACGGGACTTCGCCGAATCAACCTGATCGTGGGGCGCAACAACTCCGGCAAGACCTCGTTCCTCGAGAGCTTGTTTCTCCTCGGCGGGAGGCTGGACCCACAGCTCATGACAACCCTCGGACAACTACGTGGTCAGCGTCTGGGGGGCACCCATCCCGATCCGATATGGAGAGCGATGTTCCATCAGCTAGATCCTAAGATCCCCATCGAGATCGCGGGGCAATGGGAAAAAGAGCCGCGAGAGAGGGAATTAAGGATCGAAGTCCTGGGGACTTCAGATCAGTCTGGGCCAATCGAGCAGTGGCAGGGGGCAGAGGAGGGCACTTCCGCAGTGTCCCAATACGAGGTCATCAGTTTTCTGGTACATACCTACAAGTACGCCGATGGGGCCGAGTATAGCGAACATGCACTCCTCGATCCCATTTCAGGCAAGATGAGTACCCCTCACGGTCGCAGGGACGACGTCGTTCCAACATCGCTGTTACCCGCTCGGTCCTTTGCCACCCCAACTCGGGTCGCCCAGCAGTTCAGCTCGGTTCTCAAGAGGAAGCAACACAACGATGTCATCGACGCGCTGCGAATCATCGAACCGCAGGTCCAGCGGATCGAAGTCCTTTCCGAAGCGAGCGGCCCATCGATTTACCTAGACATTGGTCTGGACGCCCTCGTGCCTCTCGCGGTGTGCGGCGAGGGTATGGTCCGGCTCTTCTCGATCATACTGGAGTTGATCGCCTCGAGGCACGGCGTGCTCCTCATCGATGAGATCGACAACGGCCTCCATTACTCGGTAATGCCAAACCTATGGAAGCTCCTGGATGCGTTGGTCGAGAAGCATCAAGTCCAGGTCTTCGGAACCACGCACAACGAAGACATTATCCGATCGGCTCTGGAAGCGTTCGATGGTAGGGAAGGCGTGCTCTGTCTCTTTCGTATCGACAAACGCGGCGCCCGACACGTCATGGTTGCCTACGATGAGGAAGCGATGGAGGCCGTGCTCGCCGAAGGATTCGAGGTGCGAGGATGAGCAAGGAAGACAAGAAACCGAAGATAGAAAAACCCAAGCTGCTCATCGTAGAGGGCCGCGATGAGGATGAATTCTTCAAGGCCGCGATGCGGGATCATCTCGAGATTCAAGACATCCAAGTCATGCCAATCGGAGGGAAGTCTCGATTGCCCAGGAATCTCTCTGCCCTGGTTCTTGACCCTCTGTTCACATCGGTGCAAGGCCTCGCCGTGTTACGCGACGCAGATAGTCCCTTCGGCGACACTCCGGCCGCCAGCGCGGGAATGACCGAGGCCAGTAAGGCATTTCAATCCGTCTGCGGTTCCTTGAAGCACGTCGGATTGCGCTGTCCGGCCGCTCATGGTCAGTTCGTTGATGGCCCACCTCGCGTGGGGATCTTCATCGTCCCGAACGGGATCGATGACGGGATGCTGGAAACGCTCTGTCTCCAGTCCGTCTCCGGACTGCCAGAGTTCTCTTGCATCGACGGCTATTTCCGATGCCTTCAGGGGCACGGCCCCCTCCCTACGAACCTGCACAAGGCACGGGCACATGCGTGGCTCGCGTCTCGCCCGAGGTCCGACCTCCGAGCTGGGGAAGCCGCCCTCGCGGGATACTGGCCGTGGGATTCTGATGCGTTCGCAGATCTTTGGTCGTTCATCCGGTCGTTGTGATCGAGAATCCCGAGTGTGTGTCGAGATTCCATCCAAACCCAAATCTTTGGACGCCCCCCCCGGCCCGACAAGTCCCAGGAGGGGTGTCCTCCGGGAATGTTCGATCCGAGGCCGCTAGCGAGAAGATCGGGGCAGCATGGGCCGGTGACTATCTCGATAACGCAGGACCCGGACGTTTCTCGGACGGGCCGGAGGGAATTGGTAAGGGGGTCGCCGATCAGTGAATGATCGTGAACCCGCCGTCGGGCCGGGCGACGACCGTGGGGATGCCCCAGACGGGCACGCCGCCCTCGATCCGGCCCTCGGCCCCGATCGGGCGGCCGGATCGGTCGAAGACCTGCCAGACCAGGGAGCCCCCCTTTTCCCAGCCGGTGCCCTCGGCCCAGACCAGGATGGTCTCGCCCCGGGCGTTGCCCGCGACGGCCGGGTGCTTGCGGTCTCCGTTCCCCCCCGGGGGCGCGATCGGCGGCGAAGCCTCGTGCGACCCGGGAGCGAGCCGGGAGAAGTAGACCTGGCCCTTGGTCTCCCAGGCCGCCAGGATGCCGGAGCTCGCCTCGGACAGGGAGGCGCTGCTCATCGGGCAGATGTTCGCCTTCCAGGGGTGGACCGAAGCGGCCTGGAAGTGGCCGCCGCGGTCGTCGGAAGTCAGCAGGTAGATGCCCCGCTCGACCCCTCCGGTGGCCGCTCGGTAGAGGAGATAGACCGTGCCGTGACGGTCGGCCATCGCGCGCGTGCCGCAGCATCCGCAGGCTCCGGTGGACTGCTGCCCCAGGGCCGGTTCTTCCGATGCGAACGTCGCCCCGTCGTCCTTCGAAACGCGCCACCCACATCCGTCGCCCCGCCTCGCCCGGCTCGGCGTCCTCGGCCCGGGCATGCCAGCTCACGTAGACGTGGCCCGCTGGGTCGGCGGCGACGGTCCCGCCCCCGTCCAGGACGGAGGTCCGCAGCATCAGGTTTCGCTGCGGTTCGAAGGACTTCCCGCCCTCGTCGGATCGCGCGTAGAGCATCGGCGTACTGCCGAACGAGTTCTTCGGCAGGGCATCATTCGAGCCGTTCCAGGCGACGTGGATTCGTCCGCCTTTCCCAAGGGCGATCTGCCCGCCGCGGATGGTCCCGATCGCGATCGCCGAGCCGGGCTGGCTGTTGACCCGAACCGGAGGGGATAAGCGATCCTCGGCCGGAGCTCGACGGGTGTAGAAGAGGTCGCCGCCGCCCGGTTTCCCTTTGAAGTAGATGAGGTGGATCACGCCTTGATCGTCGATCGCCGCCTGAGGCTGGATGCCGCCGTCGGGCGTCTCGAGGATCTTGATATCAGGGGATGTGCTCCCATCCTCGGCACCGACCGGGGGCGTTGGCCAGGTGAGGAGCGAGACGAGCATCATCAGGGCGGCGATCAAACCGATTCGTCGCATGGAGGTATCTCCTCAGATCGGACGGACTTGCTTCTCGAAATGTTGAAGTCAACAGGGCAGCCGCGCCGGCCTCATGCGATGAGCTCCTTGACCACCCGGCCGTGGACGTCGGTCAGGCGGAAGTCGCGGCCGGCGTAGCGGTAGGTGAGCTTCTCGTGGTCGAAGCCGAGGAGGTGGAGGATCGTGGCGTGCAGGTCGTGGACGTGGACCTTGTCCTCGACGGCGGCGAAGCCGAGGTCGTCGGTGGCGCCGTGGACGTGGCCGCCACGGGAGCCTCCGCCGGCCATCCACATCGAGAAGCCGTAGTGGTTGTGGTCGCGGCCGGAGAGCGCGGGGAGCTCGGCGACGGGCGTCCGGCCGAACTCGCCGCCCCAGATCACGAGCACCTGGTCGAAGAGGCCGCGTTGCTTCAGGTCGGCGAGGAACGCGGCGATGGCCCTGTCCCACTCGGCGGCGAGCTGGCGATGGTGGGCCGCGATGTTCTCGTGGTCGTCCCAGGGCTGGCTGGCGCCGCTCCAGATCTGGATGAATCGCACGCCGCGCTCGAGGAGCCGGCGGGTGATCAGGAGCTGACGGGCCTGGGTGCCCGGCCCGTAGAGGTCGCGGACCGATTCGGGCTCCCGGCCGATGTCGAAGGCCTCGGCCGCCTCGCCCTGCATCCGATAGGCCAGCTCGAAGGACTGAATCCGCGCCTCGAGCGCCGGGTCGTGCGCGAGACGCGGCGTGACGCTCGTTGAGCCGGCGTACCAGGTCGAGCTGCCTCCGCTGCTCGGGCGGGGGCATGGCGTCGTTGCGGATGTTCTCGACCAGCTTCTCGACATTCGTATGCTGGGTGTCGATGTAGGTCCCCTGGTAGGCGCCGGGGAGGAACGCGGCGCACCAGTTCTGGGTCGCCACGATCGGATAGCCGCCCGGACACATCGCGATGAAGCCGGGCAGGTTCTGGTTCTCCGAGCCCAGGCCGTAGGTGATCCAGGCGCCCATGCTGGGGCGCTGCAAGCGGCCGTCGCCGCAATTCATCAGCATCAGCGACGGTTCATGATTGGGCACGTCGGCATACATCGATCGGATGATGCAGAGGTCGTCAACGTGCTGCTCGGCCGTGCGGGCGAACAGCTCGCTCACCTCGATGCCGCTCCCGCCGTATTTGCGGAATGTAAAGGGAGAGCCCAGCGCGGCGCCGGTCTTGCGCTCGGTGCGGAGATTCGGGTTCGGCAAGGGCTTGCCGTGGTATCGCGCCAGGAGAGGCTTGGGGTCGAAGGTGTCGACCTGAGACGGCCCGCCGTTCATGAACAGGTGGACGACCTGTCTGGCCTTGCCGGGGAACTGGGGCGATTTCGGCGCCATCGGGCCGAGCGATCGGGGCGACGATGGAGACCCCGCGTGAGTAGACCGGATCATCCCCAGAGATCGCTCATCGGCCAGCACACCGGTCAGGCCGATCAGTCCCAGGCCCATCCCGCATCGCGAGAGCAGGTCTCGGCGGGTCAGGGCGAGATTGTGGTCAGGAAGACGCGGTAGTTCATGCGGCATGGCCAATCTCTCCGCGTTTCCCGTCAAGGACGCTGCCCCGCGGCGCGAAGGCGTTCGTCAACCCAGGTGGTTTGCTGAGGGTCAAGTGGACCTTCGGGAGGCTGGGTATAGTCGATCTCCAGATCGTATTCGCTCAGGTCGTAGACGGTCGTCAGCGCGAGTTGCAGATCCAGTAGGACATCGGCGTCTCCCGGGAGGAGAGGCACGGGGATGATCGGCAATGGCTGGTCGAGGCGGATAGGCCAGACATCGGTTTCCGGCCGGACTTCGAATCGGCCGACGTAGACGTAATAGGGAGCCGACGGTAATTCCCGCGTCATCGGAATGCGCCGGCCTGCGCGGAGCAGGTCGATTTCGATGAGATGGGTTGGACTCTGGAGGATGCGGTGTCGTTTCGCCAGATACTCGTCGCGTCCCTCGCCGCGCTTGTTGGTTGGCGAGAGGACTCCGATCGAAGTGATCAGGCGGCGCTCCAGGCGATCCCGGATCTCCACCGAGAAATGGAGGACGGATGCGGGTATTTCCGTCGGTATGCGCACCGGAACCACGGCAGTTCCGAGGCCCGCGGCCCCATTCGGCTGCGATGAAGGCCTGGACTCGACGACGGCGATATCGGGAGACCTCACGGTCTTTGACGGACCGTCCGCGACCGTGATCTCCGTGAAGAAGCGCTCCGTCAAACGCGCCAAATAGCGTGGCCGAAGCTTCGGGCCCAACTGCCGCGCGATCTCCGAGCAAAGCTGGCCGTGGAAGTTCATCCACGTCGAACCTTCGAGATACGGATCCATCCCCGGAAATGGCGACGGCATGGCCCAGACTCCTTTGCGTTTCAGACCCTCAGGAAGATCCGGTTCCGGTACAGGTGGAGCAATAACAGCCATTGGATCGCGATGGCCCCGATCGGCACGACCGCCGGCCCGAACGACCCCGAGACGCGGGCCACGCCGCCGAAGAGCCGCTCGGCGATGGTATCGAAGGGTACCAGCGCCTGGGCGACGTAGATCGTGATCGCGTTGACGCCGATCACGACGAAGAAGAACGCCCAGCCGCGCAGCTTCAGGACGTCGATGACCGTGTAGAAGAACGACAGGAGCAGCAGGCTGTAGCCGCCGGCGATCAGGACATAAGTACTCGTCCAGAGGATCTTGATGATCGGGAATTCTCGGCTCCAGAGGATACCCAGGGCCAGGCAGGCCAGCCCCGCGAGCGCCAGGCCGAACGCCTTGATCCAGGGATTGTTCTTCGAGAGCAGCCAGTGGCCGGCCAGGACTCCCAGGAGCGCCGTGGCGATGGCGGGGATCGTCGAGAGCAGGCCCTCATTGTCGCCGAAGCCGTAGTAACCCTTGTAGATCTTGCCCGGGAGATAATTCCGGTCGAGGTACCCGGCCAGGTTGGTCTCGATCGAGAGGTCGCCGGCCTTCTTCGTCTCCGGCGCGGGCACGTACATCAGGATCGCCCAGTACCCCACCAGGATCGCGATGAACAGGATCACCTGGGTGCGGGCCCTGGTGAACAGGAAGATCAGCGAGGCGATCCCGTAACAGATGGCGATCCGCTGCAAGACGCCCGTGATCCGCAGGGTGTCGAAGTGGAACTGCAACATCCGGTTGTAGATCAGGCCCAGCAGGAAGAGCAGGAAGACCCGCCGCGCGATCCGTACCAGGGCGCCACTCTTGGGGTGCTCGCCCACCATGTATTTCCGCAGCGAGAAGGGGAGGACGACGCCGACGGTGAACAAGAAGAGGGGGAAGATGAGGTCGTAGAACCGGAACCCTTCCCACTGCACGTGTTCGAACTGCTCGCCGAAGGAGTCGGCCGACGGCCCCCACCACTTAGCGAGGGCCTTGGCGATCTCGTCGCCGCCGATGATCCAGAACATGTCGAAGCCTCGCAGCGCGTCGATCGACGTCAGTCGCGCCGGGGGCGGTGCGGCCGCATCCTCACTCTGGTCGGGCTTCGCGCCGAGTTTGACTTCGTCGAGGTCACGGGTCGCCGGTGAATCGAGATCCATGAAGTTTTGCTCCGATGATCGGTCGTCGGTTTTATTGATTCGCTTGTCGTTGTCATCCAAGGGGAGGTCGGATTAGGCGATTCCTGGCATGAGCGTCGGCGGAACCGCGGTCGCTAGGATTATAGTGTTTCGGCCTGAACTCCCGTAGTGCCCAGCGAGGGATGTCGACGATTCCGACCTCAATCCACGAACACGAACTCATTGGTCATGAAGAGGGCCTGGGCCAGCGCGGGCCAGGGGTTCGGGCCGGCGGGGTACGCGGCCAGGAACTCGCGGGCGGTTGCGACGTCCTCGGCGGTCGGGGCGCGGCCGTAGATCACGCGGTAGAGACGATCGATCTTGGCGTCGCGATCGCGCGCCTCGACGACCTCGGGGCGGGCGAGGATCGCGCGCGCCGATTCGATCGCGAACGGGTGGTTCATGAGGAACAAGGATTGGGGCGCGACGGTCGTCTGGTCGCGGCGGGGGCTGGTCGCGTTCGGGTCGGGGAAGTCGAACGTGCGGTAGAGGCCGGGCAGGTTGAGGCGGTCGATGTAGCCGTAGAGGGTCCGACGATCGGCGCCCGGGGCGGTCAGGCCGGGCATGGGCGGACCGCCGAGTCGGCCGTCGAGGCGGCCGGAGGCGGCGAGCATCGCGTCGCGGGTGGACTCGAAGTCGAGGCGGCGGCGGTTCATCCGCCAGTAGAGCGCGTTCTCGGGGTCGAGCGCGCGGGCCTCGGGTCGATCGTCGCTGCGCTGCCGGTAGGCGGCCGAGAGCATCAGCCGGCGATGGAGCGCCTTGATCGACCAGCCCTCGTCCATGAAGCGAGCGGCCAGGTGGTCGAGCAGTTCAGGATGGGTGGGAGGCTCGCTCCTCAGGCCGAAGTCGCCCGGGGTCGCGACGAGCGGCGTGCCGAAGTGGTGCATCCAGACGCGGTTGACCAGGGCGCGGGCCGTCAGCGGGTTGTCGCGCGAGGCGATCGCCCGGGCCAGGTCGAGCCGGCCGCTGCCGTCGCGGAATGGCCTCCTCTGGGCGGGGCCCGACAGGACGGCGAGGAACTGCCGAGGCACGCGCTCGCCCAGGTTGTTCGGATTGCCCCGGACGAAGACCCGAGGCTCGACGGGCTCTCGCGAATCCTCCAGGCTCAGGGCCCTCGCCGGCGCCCCCGGGCCATCGGTCAGCCATTTCTGGAGGGCGTTCCTCAGCTCCTGGAACTTCGCCTGCGAGGGGCGATCGGGCAGCAGCGCCAGCTCGCCGAACGGGTCCATCGGGACCTCGGGCGGGCTGTCCGGGCCGTGGAAGACCTGGCGCAGGGCCTCCAGCGCCGGCACCGGGAGCGGGCCGGGCGCCTGACCGTTCCGCGACGCGCGGCTCGCGGCCTCCTGCCAGAGGGCCTCGACGCGATTCAAGACCTCGCCATAGATCCGGGCCACGTCGGTCAACGACCGGGGCGAGGATTCCGCCAGGGCACGCGCGATGACGGGGTTGACTGCGTGGCTCCCGGATGTCGCGGCTGAGTATTGGGCGATGATGGGTCCCGATCGCGCGGCGAACTCGCGTTCCGGCAGGGCCCCGAGGGCGTGCCACGGGGCGAAGGCCGGGTCGTGTTCCTTGCGCGTCCGGGACAGGAAGGCTTGCCAGCGCACGACCATCGACGGGTTCAGGTCGGTCCCATCGGCGATCAGCATGAAGTCCTCGGTGGTGGGCTGGTCGGCCGCCCTCTGCGCGGCCAGCAGGTACTCGCCCGCCCGACGCTTCGCCGACTCGACCAGCTCGCGACGCTTGGACGCGACGAAATCGGTCAGCTTCTGCCGGCGCGCATCGAGCTCCCGGACGAACGCCTCGTAGACGGCGGTCCGGGGAGGATCGGAGACCTCGGGCGGGATCATCGGCTCCCGAGAGCCGGCCAGCACGCCGTAGAGCGCGTAGTAGTCGCGGGTGGGGATGGGGTCGAACTTGTGATCGTGGCATCGGGCGCAACTGACCGTCAGGCTCATGAGGCCGCGGCAGACGGTGTCGATCCGGTCATCGATCACGTCGTGAAAGTTGCCCATGAACCGGGCTCCCAGCGTGAGGAATCCGAGGGCCGTCAGTGGGGCCTTCGTCCTGGCGGCCTCCGGCGGCAGCCGGTCGGCGGCGAGCTGCTCGAGGATGAAGCGGTCATAGGGCAGGTCGCGGTTGAAGGCGGCGACGACATAGTCGCGATAGGTGTAGGCCCAGTGGAAATCGGCGTCCTGGAAGAGGATGTATCCCTTGGTGTCGGCGTACCGGGCGACGTCGAGCCAGTATCGGCCCCAACGCTCGCCGTATCGCGGCGAGGCGAGCAGGCGATCGACCAGGCGGACGTAGGCGTCGGGCGAGGCGTCGGATTCGAAGGCGGCGACCTCGCCGGGGGTGGGAGGCAGCCCGGTCAGATCGAAGGTGGCGCGTCGGATGAAGGTCCGATTGTCGGCCGAAGGAGAGGGTGTGAGCCCTCGGGATTCGAGCCGGGCCAGGATGAATCGATCGACCGGATTGCAGGGCCAGGAGGCATCCCGCACGGCTGGCGTCGGCGAGTCCTGGACGGGGCGGAAGGCCCAGTGTCGCGAGCCGGCCGGGGTCGTCGTCGAGCCGTCGCGCCCTTCGGGATGGGTCGTCGGGGTATCCGGCCAGGGGGCCCCCATCCGGACCCAGCCCGTCAGGTCGTCGATCACCGGCTGGGGCAGCTTCGCCTTCGGCGGCATCTTGACCGTCGAGTCATACCCGATCGCCTCGATGAGCGGGCTCTCCTCGGGCCGGCCCGGCGTCACGATCGGCCCGGCGTCGCTCCCCTTGAGTACGCCATCTCGGGTGTCGAGTCGCAGGCCGGACTCCTGCTTCTTCGGGCCGTGGCACCGCCCGCAATGCTCGGCCAGGATCGGCCGGATTCGGGACTCGAAGAACTCGATCTGCTGCGCAGAGGCCGCCCGAGCCTGAGTCCGAGCTCCGGCCTTCGTCCCGTCCAGGTCATCGGCCGCCGACGCCATCGTCCCGGACAGGGTCAGTCCGGCCGTGAGAAGCCAGAGGATCCTCATGCCGGTTGGCCCTCGGTCAGCGCCAGGGCGGACCGAGTCCGACCACGCGCCAACACCCTATTCCGCATAATCGGAATTTTTTGCCCATCCCCCGCAATTGTGGCTTCGTTTGATGCGTTTCGCGTGTCAGGATGGCCAAGATTGGGTTCGTTTCGCGAGATTCGCGCCCGGAGTCCGGCGAGACTGGGTTCGTTTCGCGTGTTTTGTTTTTGTCGTTCCCCGTTTCTCATCTCACCGGCACCCCCTTCGTTCCCTCGCTCGCGCACCCCGAACCCGCCGGGACGACCCGTCATCCTGGATTATAGAAACTCTCGAACCGACCTGCGCCGCGGAGTTGCCGAAATTTGGAGATCGGGCAATCGCGAGTGAACCTTTGATCCCTCATCCTGTTTCTGATAAGATGATCTGGAAATCGGGCCACGGGGCCATGGCATGACGTGACGGGCTGAGTCGTTCAATCGCGATCGAGTCGGGCCCCTCGGTATGATCAAAGATCTGGAGGAGGCTGCCTTCAGCCGGTCGGATGGTCCACGGAAATCCGTGCCCCGAGAAGGAGGGTCGGCATGACCATACTCAAGGGCATCATTCAAAATGGGCAGGTGGTCCTGCCCCCAACCGACCGACTGCCCGAGGGGACTGAGTTGGAGATCGTCCCCATAGGCCTCGGAGTGTCGGCAGATGATGAGCGACCCGTAACGTCCGACGAGATGGCACGGACCATGGCCGCGATGGAGCGCGTCCAGCCCTTCGAGATGACGGACCTGGAGCGGGCCGCGATCGAGGCCGATCGTCTTGCCTGCAAGGAATGGGAGAAATCCCGCTTCTTCGAGGATGCCGACCGGCTCCGGGGGATGTGGGAATGAGGCGCTTCGTCCTGGATACCGCGATCGCCGGCGATTACATTCAGTCGAGTTTCTCGTGAATCGGCTCGATCGTTCTTCGGTCGGGCTTCGGAACGCAAGGCGGGTGAGACCGTGGCCGGACGCATCTACCTCCTGAACGGCGAGTCGAAGCTGATCGCAATGGAGGAGTCGCCGTACGACTCCGAAATCCTCTTGCAGAAGCTCCTGGCGGATCACCCCGACCTCCTCGCTGGCGACCAGATCAATGACGAGGATCCGAGGCGCTGGCTGCTCGTCACCCGCGAGATGGCGGTCCCCGGCGAGCAAGACGGGGCGGGGCGCTGGTCGCTCGACCACCTGTTTCTCGACCAGGACGCCATCCCCACACTGGTCGAGGTGAAGAGGAGCACCGACTCCCGCATCCGCCGTGAAGTCGTCGGACAGATGCTCGACTACGCCGCCAATGCGGTCGCCTACTGGCCCGTTGAGGAAGTCAGAGCCAGGTTCGAGGCTCGGTGCGGCGGGGACGGGCTCGACGCCGGGGCGGTACTCTCCGGATTCCTGGGCGACGGTCAGGACGCTTCGGCGTTCTGGCAGCAGGTGAAGACGAACCTCCAAGCGGGGCGGGTGCGGTTGATCTTCATCGCGGACGAGATCCCGCCCGAGTTGCGGCGGGTGGTGGAGTTCCTCAACAGCCAGATGGACCCTGCCGAGGTGCTCGCCGTCGAGGTCAAGCAGTTCGTGGGCGAGAACCTCAAGACGCTCGTCCCCCGCGTCCTGGGTCTGACGGAGACGGCACGCCAGAAGAAGAACCCCGGCCGGGGCGAGACTCGGCAGTGGAACAAGGAGTCGTTCCTCGATACTCTCCGTGAGAAGCGTGGCGAACCGGAGGTCGCCGTGGCACGCCGCCTGTTAGAGTGGGCGAAGGAACACGGGCTCCGCATCTGGTGGGGCAGAGGCAAGCAGGACGGGTCGTTCTTCCCGGTGTACGACAACGAGTTCGGCAAGAACTTCCTGTTCTCCGTCTGGACTTACGGGGCGGTCGAGCTTCAGTTCCAGCATATGAGGAAGCCGCCGTTCTCGGAGACCAACAAGCGGCAAGAACTTGTCTCCCGCCTGGCGGCGATCCCGGGCGTGTCGATCCCCGAGGGGTCTTTCAACAAGCGCCCTCATTCAAGCTCGAGGTGCTGACGGACAAAGGCTGTCTCACCAGCTTCCTTGAGACGTTCGACTGGGTGCTCGGCGAGATCAAGAAGGCAGAGACCACCCCCGTCCCGCCCGAGTCATCGACTTCTTTGGTCTCGGACCACGGGGCACTCGCATGATCCTCGACCCCGACGATGTCCGACAGTCGCCACGTGAGGTTGGGCTTCTCCTCTTGGATTCCTATCGATTCGCTCCGGCCTTCAGGAGTGGCTCCACGATGGCGGTGTGACCTCGACGGGCTGCCCATTCCAGAGCGGTCAGGCCGTCCGTTCCGACATCGTTCACATCCGCGCCATGCTCGATCAAGAGGCGCACGACGTCCTCGTGGCCTTGCCGGGCGGCCTCGGCCAGGAGCGGGTGTGCATCCCAATATTTTCGGTGGTGGGAGACGCCGTGGTCGAGCAGCAGGCGCACCATCTCGACATGTCCCCTCGCCACGGCGTGCATCGCGAGTCGGATGATGCGGGATTCTCCCGAGTCGTGATGAGCGGGATCGTCACGGACCCAGGAATCTTCCAATTCGGGGTCGGCACCGTCGCGGAGCAACTTTTCGGCGAGGCGGAGATCGTCGCGGTTGACCGCGTCCAGGAGACGGTGTTTCGCGCCTCGCGACACGAGGAGCGTGGCGACCCCGTGATGGCCCCCAGCCTCCGCCTCCGCGAGGGCCGTCACGCATGGCCAGCCTCCGTTGACCTCGGCACCATGGTCGAGCAACCTGGAGACGATCTCGACATGGCCCCCTTCTGCGGCCTTCATGAGTGCGGTATGGCCGATATCGTCCGTGCCGTCGATCTCCGCACCGCGATCGATCAGGAAATTGACCATGTCGAGCGAGCCCAACTCGGCGGCCAGCATCAAGTAGGTCCGATCAAAAGAGAACCGCGCGTCGCCGCTGACGTCGATGGATGGGTCTCGGTCGCAGATCCGCCGGGCCAGGTCGACATCGTCCAGGAGGATGGCCTCGCGCAGCCCGAATTGGCCGCCCGCCGCCGCCAGGAGTTGCATGGGACGGGGGTCCGGGTCGCGTATCGTCCAGCCGGGCGACGTCAGGTCGAATCCTCGCGCCTGGATGGCGGCGAACGTCATGGCCGTCCAGCAACCCCAATCGACCTCAATCCGGACATCCGCGCCCCGGCGGATGAGGGCCTCGATGGTCTCGATCCGTCGGCCGATCACGGCGATCATCAGGGCGGTTACTCCGCGATAGTTATCGCGGTCACCCCTCGCGTTGACGTCGATGCCTCGGTCGAGGTGGGCGAGGACGATCGCCGTATCGCCCTGTTCCGCAGCCCGAAACCATCCGTCCATCACGGGATTCCTCTCGATGGCATCTCGGGCCACCGCCTATTTCACCAGGCTGGGAGGCCAAATGTGTTCAGGGCGTGTTGTTATGAACCGATGTCCCTGAAATCCCGGCTTCTTCGATTGTCGTCGGGGCCTGTGACCCCGCGATCGAAGCCCCGGCCTCACAGAGGCCGGCTACAAGAGCGGCCCCGGCCTCACAGAGGCCGGCTACAAGAGCGGCCCCGGCCTCACAGAGGCCGGCTACAAGAGCGGCCCCGGCCTCACAGAGGCCGGCTACAAGAGCGGCCCCGGCCTCACGGAGGCCGGCGACAGGAGCGGTAGGAATTCACTGTGGCACCCGGAAGTCGGTGACGATCGCCGAGACATCTCACATTTTGCCGGGGTTCTTCTGTCGCATCAAGATCGGGGGCGCAGTCTGACGCGTTCCAGATTTCGAGGCTTGTCCGCGAGGCGTCGGTCGCTCTTTCTACCGCGTGGATTCGCTCGGCGGCGATTCGGCATTGCATTTGCTTGCCCGAGAGGAGGATTCGCGATAACCTACATCCTGGGAATGGGATGCCGTTTTTGAAACGGTTCGCGGGTCCGGCGAAGCCGTCTCTTCGGGAGTCTTGAGCTCGATGCCTCGATCGCGACGTCGCACGCCCTCCCGGTCGGGACAAACGTCTCCGCAGCGGAGGAAGCTGAAGCTCAGGGTCCTGTCGCTCCTGACGAGCTGGAACCGATACCAGGTCGGCCGGATCATCCTGGCCCTGCTCGTGATCTGGCTGATCGGGGCGGTGGGGCTCTATGAGATCGAGGGGCCCGGCAACCCGGGGTTCGTGGATTTCAAGGAATCGCTCTGGACGGTCTGGATCCTCCTGTTCGGCGGCATGGACGATTCCTTCGCCCCCAAGACGGTGCTCGGGCGATTCCTGGCCATGTTCCTGCTGGTCGCGGGGGTCGGGCTCGCCGGTCTGTTCACGGCGAGCGTGGCCTCGCTCCTGGTCGAACGCTACTTGCGGAGGCGCGACGTGTCTCACTTCGAAATGGACGACCACCTGGTCCTTTGCAACTGGGCCCCGCGCGGGCTGGAATGGATCCGCGAGGTCCACAGCAAGATCATCAACGAGCCGCGCCCGATCGTCATCATCCACGATAATCCGGACGAGATCGACCTGCCCGACAAGCAGGACGAGCCCGCATTCAACGACGTGTATATCGTCAAGGGGGACCCCACCAACGAGGTCGTCCTCCACCGGGCCACCGTGTCCAAGGCGTACTCGGTCATCGTGCTGAGCGACGCCAGGGAAGGGAAGCACGCCGACGGCAAGTCGATCTTGATCTGCATCGCCATCCGACACATCTGTCGCGGCGAGAATCAGCCGAATATCGTCGTCGAGTGCCACAGCCCCAACAACCGCCATCACCTGCTCAAGGCGGGCGCCAGCGAGGTCGTCTCGTCGGATTCACTGGGCCTGCGGCTGCTGGCGCGGTCGGCCCTGTTCCACGGGATGTCCGAGTTCTATCAGGAGCTGCTCACGGTGCGCCGCGATGCGAACGAGGTCTTCCTGGTGCCGGCCCCCGAGGAGCTGGTCGGCCTCACCTTCATGGATCTCAGCGAGCGGTTCCTCCGCTACCGCAGCGACCGCCGCTCGTGCCTGCTCATCGGCATCCAGCGCGGCGACGAGATGATGCTCAACCCCATCAACGAGGAGGCCGGTCCGTTGCGAGGGGACGACCAGCTCATCCTGTTGAGTCGGATCTTCCCCAGCGGCTCGCAACCGCTGCCGATCAGCCCGGCCATCGCGCCGGCCCAGGAGGAGAAGAAGTCGAAATGAACCCGCAACGTCCCCGCGTCGTCGCCGACACGCCCCTGGACTCGACGATCGAGGGCCTGCTCGGTGATCGGGTCGAGATCCTCCCCTGGTCGGTCGCACTGTCGGGGAGCGTTGAGCCGGTCGCGGGGATCTATACCTACGGCCATCCCCCGGTCGATGGCGCGATGCTCGACCGGCTCCCCGGCCTGAAGGTGATCAGCAACTATGGCGTGGGCGTGGACCACATCAACCTGGACGATGCGGCCTCGCGAGGCATCCCGGTGGGAAACACGCCCGGCGTGCTCGAAGGGGCGACGGCCGACCAGGGCTTCGCGCTGCTGATGGCCTCGGCCAGGCGGATCGTCGAGGGGGACCGTTACGCCCGCTCGCCCGAATTCGTCCGCTACGATCCCGGCTACATGCTCGGCCGCGAGGTCCACGGCAAGACGCTGGGGATCATCGGCATGGGTCGGATCGGCCAACTTGTCGCCCGGCGGGCGATCGGTTTCGACATGACCGTGCTCTATCACAACCGCCGCCGTCGAGAGGACGTCGAGCGCGACATGGCCCCGTCGGTCCGGTTCGCCGAGAAGGGGGAATTGCTGGCGAGGTCGGACTACGTGATGCTCTGCGTGCCGCTGACCGACCAGACCCGCCACAGCATCGGCGAGCGCGAGCTCTCGCTGATGAAGCCGGATTCCACGCTGATCAACATCGCCCGCGGCGCGGTGGTCGATATGGATGCGCTGACGAAGGCGATGTCGGAGGGCCGGATCGCCGCGGCGGCCCTCGACGTGACCGAGCCCGAGCCGCTGCCCCGAGACCACCCCCTCCTCTCGATGCCCAACGTGATCATCACCCCGCACCTGGGCAGCGCGACGGTCGAGACCCGCCGACGCATGGCCGAGCTCTCCGTCGAGAACCTCCTCGCCGGCCTGCGGGGCGAGCCGCTGCCAAATCCGGTCTCACTTCGGGGTAAACCGTCGTAACCGCGGAGAACGACGGTCACCATTGTTGCGAGAGAAACCCGTCACGGGTTGACGTCGGGGGAACGAGGCTAATCGACGCTGGTCTTGAGGGATTCAAGATAGACGCGACTCTGTTCGGCGGCATCCAGAGCGTCGGTGGCGCACTCATCCAGCTCGATGACCCAATCGACCGGATGAGTCAGGGCTCGAAGGATTCGCGGGACATCGACGACCCCTCGCCCGAGGGCCGTCATCGGCTCGCCGTGGACCGCGGGCCCATCTTTCCAATGGATCGATCCGATCCGCGGCATCAACTCCGGGAGGACGTCTGCCGGGGCGACGCCGGCCGTTTGCGCCCAGTAGATGTCCAGTTGCCAGAAGATATCGGGGTGCAAGAGCCCGTGAAACAGCCGGATCGGGCGCTCGCCTTCGAGCGTCTCGAATTCCCACCAATGATTGTGCATGCCGAATTGCAGGCCGTGATCCCGCGCGATCCTCCCGGCCTCATTGCAGTCCGAGGCCAGGTCTCGCACCCCGGCGAGGGAGTCGAATCGCGGGTCGCGCGGCCAGCCGTGCCAGATGATCCTGGAACACCGGCACTCGCGGGCGATCTGCGTCCAACGATCGATGTTCGCGGTCGTGGGCAGGTCGCCATGGATCGACACGACGCCCAGGTCGTGCCGTGCGAGCGACGCGGCGAGATGTTCCGGAGTCAAGCCCGGCGGCAGCGGGGCGAGCTCGACGGCCGAAAATCCGGCCGACTTCACCCGGCCCAGTGCCCGGTCTGCATCCGAGGCCATCGCGGCCCGGATCGTCCAGAGCTGGAGTGCGACAGGGTTCGTATGATCCGGATTGCGTGGATAGTCCATCGATCGACCGCTGGGTATCGGCTCTGGCACTAAAATGACATCTTGAGGGTAACAGCGGCCTCGATCGATCACAAGCTTTCAGGCACGTCGTGTCAAGATCGGCTACTTTCCGGCGGTTTCTCGGGAGTGGCCCACGTGTAAAGGCAAATCCCCACTGCGCAACAACGAAATCGCCTAGCGAAGGCGAGCTTCCGATCTTTCAATGGAATGCCCGGCTTCTTCAAGTATTGGGACGCCATACCGGCTACAACGACAACACATGGGTATCCGCATGCGAGCCTCACCGGCCACTCCCAACGCCACTCTCCCCGCCCCCACGCGACGCTTCGTGGTGGCCTGGGCCGTGATGGTCGGCGGCCTGGTCGGCTTCTGGTGCTGTCGGCCCTGGCTGGACTCCCGGGCGTTCAACTACGGGCAAGTCGCCATCCTCCTCGTGACGTGGAAGATTGCCTCACTGCTCTGCCTGCCTCCCGCGGCGTGGACTCGCCTCACACCTCTCAGGTTGCTGGCTTATTGCCTCTGGATCGGGATGCAGCCGAAGCAATTCCTCGTCGGCCAACGCACCGCCGCCGATGCCCCCTTACCGACGGTTTCCGGTTTCCTCCTCAACGTACTGACCGGGGCGTGCTTGCTCTGGCTCTTGCCGCATCTCTTGCCGACGGCGACCCCACGGCTGATTCGTTTCTGGATCGCGTTAGTGGGTGTCGGCTTCCTGGAACTTGTCGCTCGGTGCGACTTCTGGGCCCTGATCTTCCGGGCGATGGGCTTCCCGGTCGAGAAGCTGTGGGACTGTCCGATCGCCGCGATGAATCTCGGCGACTTCTGGGGGCGGCGATGGAATCGCATCGTTCCTGGGATGCTGCGAGAGGTCATCTTCCTACCCGTGGCGCGCCGGGCCGGCGCGCAGTCCGCCCTGTTGGCCGTGTTCCTCTACAGCGGCCTGTACCACGAAATTGTGAGCTTCGTGGCGAGATCGGGATACGGCGGACCCACCCTCTACTTCCTGATCCAGTACCTCGGAGTGACAACCGAGAACATCCGCCCCGCCCGTCGCTGGCTCAGGAACCACCCTTGGTTGTGTCGTGTATGGACCTGGACCGTCGTGATCCTTCCGATCGGCCTCATCATGCAAACGAAGCTGGTCGAGGGTTACTTGATCCCGATGCTGGCGAAGCTCGGCGTACCGGGGCTGGAAGTCTAGGGGACATTGGCTCCATCGGCTCGGCTTGATCCACGGCATCCTGCCCGGTCCACACCTCCATCTCAAACAACGCTTCACCGCCAAGAGCACTGGCGATCGACCCCGCGGCCGGCGTCTTCAGTTTCAAGGGCGACGGATGGTCGGCACCCGAGACGATGAAGGTCATTCCGCAGGGAGTCGTCGATGAGGCCTATGCCGCGAGCGAGGGATTTGTCGTCGCTCGCCTGGAATGGCCTCCTCGATGCGGTGGTCGGGTCGCCACGTCTTCACCGTCCCTCCGCCGCCGTCTCGCACCCGAGCGGCGTATCCGTGGAGGGCCCGCGGATGGCCTCGTCCACGATGGTCACGTCACGCGGGCATGAGGCTCGTCAGCCGCTCCGGCTCCTCGCCGAGCCATTTCGGGTTGGCGGCGGTGGAGTCGAAGATCGACGTCGTCTTGAAGAGCTCGAACTCGCCGCGCGATCCCGCCCCGGAGGTCTTCGCCATCAACGCGTCAACCTGGGCCTCGTCCATCGGCCGGAAGCTCCGCACCGCCTCGAACGCCTGGTCGAGGATCTCCATGCTCTCGATGCCGGTGATCACCACCGAGGTCGGCAGGTTCAGGGCGTAGTGCAGGCACTCGATCGCCGTCACCGCGCCCGACTTCAGGATGATCCCGTTGCCCAGGCTCTTCATGCCGAGCACACCGATGCCTTGCCGCACCAGCTCCGGGACGACCACGCGGGCGAAGCTGCGGTAGTGGGCGTCCATGACGTTGAGCGGCATCTGGACCGCGTCGAACTCGAAGCCGTGCTGACGGGCGACCTCCAGCATGTGGAGGTGGATCTCCGGGTCCTTGTGGCCGGTGAAGCCGATGTAGCGGAGCTTGCCCGCCCGCTTGGCCTCGAGCAACGCGGCCTGGGCGCCCTCCTCGTCGAAGATCCGGTGAGGGTCGTCGAAGCGGATCACCTCGTGGTGCTGGACGAGGTCGATGCAGTCGGTCTTGAGCCGCTTCAGGGATTCATCGAGCTGCCTGGTCGCCTCCTTCTTCGAACGCCCGTCGATCTTGGTCATCAGGAACACCTTGTCCCGATAGCCGTCCCGGAGGGCCTTGCCCATCCGGATCTCGCTCTCACCTTCGTTGTAGTCCCAGGAGTTGTCCATGAAGTTGATCCCGCGATCGACCGCGGCGTGGACGATGTTGATCGCCGTCTTCTTGTCGACATGCTTCAAGGCAAGGTGCCAGCCCCCGAGCCCGATGGCGGATACCCGCTCGCCCGTGCGTCCCAGGGTCCGGTAGGACATCTCATTTTCGCTCATGATTGCAGCCTCGATGAAACGGCTCGATCGACAATAACCCCCGGGACCCATCGATTGACGAGCCGGCGCGACGGAAGGATGTTCGCCCGGGCGTCCGACCCGAGAAAAATAGCAATTCCCGCGCCTATCGCGGCTTCCCGGCCGCCGGGGTTCTCCGAGCCGAAAGATTGAGACCGCCGTCGACCGACCGGCGGAGGTTCGCCGTGCGGGGTCACCGGGCGTGCAGCGTGACCCCGAGGGTCTGGCCGCCCTTCAGGTCGATCGTGATCGGCTCGGCCGCCTGGAGTTTTCCGGTGGACGGGTTCGGCCGCCCTCGCAAGACGTACCGACCCGGCGGGACGTCGTGGAACGCGATGCGACGATCGGCATCGACGATACCGGACCCCGACCACTTGCCGACCGCCGCTCCGCCTTCCGGCTCCATCTCGACGAGGTAGCCGGCGGGGCGAGCGGGCCCGTCGAATTCGACGACGACGCGGACGCCGGCGGACTGGAGCATCGATAGCTCGAAATCCTGCGCGGGCGTCGTGATCGCCTGGCCCGGTCCCGGGCGGCAGTACCCGCGCTTGTTCAGCCAGATCGTGGCACGGCCGATCGGGACGCGATCCGAGCGGAAACGGCCTTCGGCGTCGGTCCGGGTCGAATACGAGTCGGGCGATTCATAGCGGCCGCCGACGTCCGAGGCGACGTCCTGAACTCGGACCTCGACATCGGCCAGCGGCCGGCCCGAGTCGTCGACGATCCGGCCCGACACGGGCGCCGGCCTCGATAGACCGCAATCGAAGGAGGACCAACATGGCTGAGCTTCGGTCCGGGCATAACCGGCGATCCGGGACACGAAGCCGTCCGCCTCGACGACCACGCGATGCCAGCCCGCCGGAGCCTGCTTGAGGACCCATCGTCCTCGTTCGTCGGCCGCGGACTTCGCCGCGACCAGATAGCGATAACCGCCCTCGGCATTCGGTTCGATCCGTTCCAGCCGCACCCGCGCGGCGAGCGGCCGCCCGGTCGCCAGGTCGGTGACCTTGCCCTCCATGACGATGCCGTCGGCCAGCGTGAACCCGTGGCCCTCCAGGCGCTGGTCAACGATCGCGATCTCGAGCCCCTTCGGGAAGGTCACGCCGGGCCATCGAATCTGGCCACCGGTGTAGATGTCGATCTCCGCGGGTGGGCCCCGATCGGCGTCGCGGCGATCGATCCGGGTGAGGTCGGCCGGCAACCGGAGTTGGCGTCCCCACCTGTCCGATTGCCAGACCATGAAGGTCCAATCCACCCTTGCGGCGGCCTCCCTGGCCGGCTCGCCATTCGGATTGAGCCAGAAGCTATGCCCGACGCCGTCGTGAAGGATGATCCGCTTGTTCCGCGCGTCCAGCTTGGCGAACTCGGCCAGCACGGCGCCCAGGGCCCTGGCATCGCCGCGACACTCGGCGTGCCACTGGCCGCCACCGAACGGCGGCCCCTCCCACCATGCGATGCGCGCGGGATTGTTGAAGATCGCGGCCGCGCCCCTGGGCCAGCCGGGGTCGGGGACCGGTTTGTTTCCCTCACCGCCGGTGATCAGCGCGAGCGCCGACTGGAACGGGATCGCCGCGAGAGCCGCGGCCAGCAACCCCGTCGCCACGGCCAGCCCGCATCGACGGCGATGACGTCGCGCCCGGCTGCGTTCTCCCGGGAGAGTCCGCGGAGGACTTATCTCAAACCCGTTGAGTTGCGCCATGGTGGCCAAGCTCCTTGAAGCGTTTCTTGAACTGTCACCCGCTGTCTCGTTGCACACGCGGTCGTCGGCGGGGACTGCGAACTGAGATTTCCATCCCCGGCCTCACAGAGGCCGGCTACAGGACAGGGAAAATCCATGACACGCTCGAATCTTGACCCGAGATGCAAAGCCCTGGCCCGACGTAAGGTCTCAACGATCGAGCCGTGGATTCCTTAGTCCGAATCGACCAGGCCCGACGCTCCTCACATTCTTGCGTCGATGGCCGTCCAAGCCAAGGATCGACGACCTCGTCCGATCGGAGTCGCGATGTCGCCCGGCGGGCCGGAGTTGTATACTGTTAGCGAATCCTCATGGCGATCACCTTCCTCCACGCGGCCGATATCCACCTGGACAGCCCCCTCAAGGGGTTGGAGCAGTACGAGAACGCGCCGGTGGGTCGGATCCGCGGGGCGACCCGGCGGGCCTTCACGCGGCTGATCGACCTGGCCATCGAGAAACGCGTCGATTTCGTGCTGATCGCGGGCGATCTCTACGATGGCGCCTGGCGCGATTTCAGCACCGTGCTCTATCTGAAGAAGGAACTCGGCCGGCTGCGCGACGAGAAGATCCCGGTCTTCATCATCGCGGGCAACCACGACGCGGCCAACAAGATGACCCGCGGCCTGACCCTGCCGGACAACGTCCAGCTCCTCTCCCACGATCGTCCGCAGACCGTCCGATTGAAGGATCTCGACGTGGCGATCCACGGGCAGAGCTTCGCGAAGGAGGCCGTCACGGAGAATCTGGCGGCCTCGTATCCGGCACCCGTCTCGGGCTCGTTCAACATCGGGCTGCTCCACACCGGCCTGGGCGGGGCGGAGGGCCACGAGCGATATGCCCCCTGCACGATCGAGGAGCTCCGGCTCCGCGGATACGACTACTGGGCACTCGGCCACATCCACATTCGCAACGTCGTCTGCCAGGATCCTCCGATCGTCTTCGCCGGAAACGTGCAAGGGCGGCACATCCGCGAGACGGGCCCGAAAGGGTGCCTGATCACGACGATCCACTCGGATGGGAGCGTCGAGCAGGACTTCCATCGGCTCGACCAGGTCCGTTGGGAGCGCGGTCGCGTCGAGGTCTCGGAGCTGGATACCGAGTCGGACCTGCTCGGGCGCACGGCCGGGATGCTCGATGGCCTGCTCGCGTCCGAGCCCGACCCCGACGTCCTGCTCACGGTGAGGATCATCCTCAGCGGCACGACGTCGTTACATGGCCGGCTGAACGCCGACCCGGAACGATTCATCAACGAGGTGCGGAGCCTCGCCACCGAACGCGGCGGCGACCGGCTCTGGCTCGAGAAGGTCGAGCTCCAACTCCGCCCGCCGAGCACCGTGACCGTGCCCGACGGCCCGATCGAGGAACTCCTCGACGTCCTGGAGCAGTTCCGCGGCGATCCCGGCTCCTTGCGCGGGGTCGTCGAGGAGCTGGCGGATCTGAGGCGCAAGCTGCCCGCGGAGTTCCTCCACGACCCCGACAGCCCGCAACTGGGCGAGGCGGAGTGGCTGGGGACCCTGCTGGG
Organism: uncultured Planctomycetota bacterium; assembly: GCA_963743925.1. Taxonomy (GTDB): domain Bacteria; phylum Planctomycetota; class Planctomycetia; order Isosphaerales; family Isosphaeraceae; genus CAVZRC01. The sequence continues at coordinate 343,960 of CAVURY010000033.1, forward strand.
CCAGGTCCAGCCGCTGCTCCTGGACCTGCTCCGGAAATCCCAGGGCGGCGACGCCAACGGCCGCGCCGCAACGTAATATGACGTAATTTGATCTAAACTTACATGAAATTATTGAATCTCAACATGAAGGCGGTGGGCCCGTTCACCGGCGTGGTGCTGGACTTCTCCGCGGGCGAGCAGGGGCTGCACCTGGTCTACGGACCCAACGAGGCGGGCAAGACCTCATCGCTTCGGGCCTTGACGTACCTGCTGTTCGGCTTCCCGCACCTCTCGGCCGACCACTTCGTCCATCCCAACGAGCAGCTTCGCGTCGGGGGCAAGCTGCGGCACAGCGATGGCGAGGAGCTGGAATTGCTCCGGCGACGGGGCAACCGCAACACGCTCCGGGGTCCGGATGATTCCTCGGGCGTCGCCGACGAGCGGCTGTCGCGATTCCTGGGCGGCATCGGCCAGGATACGTTCGAGGCGCTGTTCGGCATCGACCACGAACGGCTGACCCGGGCGGGGGAAGAGATCCGGACCGGGCAAGGGCGGCTGGGCGAGATCCTGTTCGCCGCCGGGGCCGGGCTGGCGGGGCTGAGGTTGGCCCAGGAGAAACTCCAGCAAGGGCTGGACGACCTCTTCAAGCCCCGCGCCCAGAACCCGAGGATCAACAAGGCGCTGACCGAGCTCCGCGAGGCGCAGGACGAGCTGAAGCAGCACCAGTTGCCCAGCGAGGACTGGCAGCAGCACGACCGATCCTATCGCGACGCGATCGAGGAGTCGGAGCGGCTCCGGGTTCGAATCCGGGCGGCACGGGGCGACCAGGGCCGGCTCAAGCGGATCCAGTCGGCGATCCCGATCGTGGCGCGTCGTCGACGGCTGACGCAGGATCGGGATGCGTTGGGAGAGGTGATCCGCCTCCGCGACGAATTCGGCGACGAGTATCGCAAGTCGCTGGATCAACTCCGACTGGCCGAGCCGGCCATCGCCGCGGCGCGCGCTGCAATCGAGGAGATCGACGACCAGCTCGGCCGCCTCGACCCGCCCCGCATGCTGCTCGACGCCGCGGACGAGATCGAAGCGATGCGGGAGCGACTCGGCGCCGTCGAGAAGGCGAACGAGGACCGGGCCCAGCGCTTGGAGAACTTCCTGCACGACTCCGAGCACCAGGCGCGTCGGATCCTCCGCGACCTGGGCCGGCCGACCGACCTCGACGAGGCCGAGGCGCTCCGACTCCGGGCCGATGAGCCGGCGACGATCCGCGGGATGGGCCAGCAATTCGCGAAGCTCCGCGGCCAGATCGAGGAGTCGCGGCGGACGATCGCCCGGCATGAGGAACAGATTCGGCGCCAGGAGAAGGAGCTGGCCGACCTGGATGAGCCGAGAAATGTCGAGCCGCTCCGCCGGGCGGTCCGCCAGGCGCGCAAGGCCGGCGACATCGATGCGCGGTTCACCGAGGCACGCGGCAAGCTCGCTCGCGCCGAGAAGAAGGCGGCGACGACGCTGGCCCAGCTCCCCGGCTGGAGCCGTCCGGCCGAGGAGCTTCAGCGACTGGCCGTGCCCCTAGGGGCCTCGGTGGACCTGTACGAGTCGCGGCTTTCGGAAGCGTCGCGCGAGCAGCAGGCGATCGCCGAACGGCTGGCGGCGGAAGACGACGCGATCCGACAGCTCGAGACCCAGTTGCAGTCGATGGACCTTCAACACGACGTGCCCACCGAAGAGGTCCTGCTGGCGGCGCGGACCAGTCGGGAACAGGGCTGGCGGCTGGTCAAGTCCGCCTGGCTCGACAAGTCGCCCGAAGGGGAAGACCTCGCCGCGTTCCTGGCCGAGTTCGCGCCGGTGGGGACGCTGGCCGCGGCCTATGAACAGAGCGTCCGTCGCGGCGATATCCAGGCCGATCGCTTGCGACGCGAGGCGGACCGCGTCGCGCGCAAGGCGGAGTGGCTGGCCCAGCTCGACCAGCACCGAGGCCGGAAACGGGCGCTCGAACAGGAGGGCCGTCGCATCGATGAGCAACGTGCCGGCCTCGACCGGGACTGGAAGGCCCTGGTCGATCCCCTGGGCGTCGAGGCCGAGTCGCGAACGCCGGTCGAGCTCCGCGCCTGGCTCCGTCGCCGCGACGAGGTGGTCCTGCTGTTCGAGAAGGCCGATGAGGCGCGACAAGGTGTCGAGCCGCTGAAGGACGCCCTGGACGTGCAGCGCGAGGCGGTCACACGCGCCATGGACGAGGTCGGCGAGCCGCCTTCGAAATCACGCATCGATCTGGCCGAGCTCCTGGATCAAGCCGAGGCCGCGATCAAGGGTCAAGACGACCTGTCCCAGAAACGGGCCAAGCTCGAGACCAAGCTCACCGCGGCCCGGGCCGAGCGGACGACGGCGCAACTCTCGCTCCAGGCGGCCGAGGCCGCCATGGACGACTGGCAAGCCGAGTGGTCCGCGAAGATGGCGCGCATCGGGCTGGAGGCGAGTGCCGCGCCCGAGCAGGCCGAGGTCTTCCTGACCAAGATCGACGAGCTGGTGGATCGGCTCAACGAGCGCCGCGAACGCCAGGCCCGCATCCGCGGCATCCAGCGCGACTCCGAGCAATTCGCGGCGGACGTGGCGGCGCTGGCGGGTCGCATCGCCCCGGACCTCGTCGACCGGCCGGCCGGCGAGCTGGCCCGCGAGCTGGCGGTCCGGCTCCGCGACGCCCGGGCCGACGAGCAGAAATGCCGCACCCTCAACGAGCAGCGACATCGCGAAGAGGGGAACCTCCGAGCCGCCGAGACTCGTCGCGAGGAGGCGCGCGTCTGCCTGGAGCGGCTCTGCGTTGAGGCGGGTTGCACCGATTTCGACGGACTCCCGGAAGCCGAGCGACGCTCCCAGGACCGAGCCCGTCTCGATGGGGACCTCGCCGCGTGCGAGGAGCAACTGATCGTTGCCGCCGCGGGTGCCGATCTCGCCGCGTTCGCCGCCGAGGTCGAGCAGTCCGATCACGACTCGCTCGACGCCGCGATCGAAGAATTCGAGTCGAGGATCGCGACCCTCGAAGACGAGGTGCGAGGCCTGGACCAGACCATCGGCGCCGAGCGGACGGAACTGGCGCGGATGGACGGCAGCGACGCGGCCGCCGAGAGCGCCGAGAAGGCCCAGACCCTGCTGGCCAAGCTGCAAGGGGACGTCTCGCGCTATGCCACCCTGAAACTGGCCGCGTCGGTCCTGCACCGGAGCATCGAACGATATCGGGAGAAGAACCAGGGACCGATCCTGTCGAGGGCGAGCGCCTTGTTCGGCTCGCTCACCGGTGGATCGTTCGCCCGTCTCCAGATCGACGACGACGGCGACGGCCAGTCTGTCGTCAAGGGAGTCCGGCCCGACGGCCGGCTGGTGAGCGTCGAGGGGATGAGCGACGGCTCGCACGACCAGCTCTATCTGGCCCTCCGGCTGGCGAGCCTCGAGTCCTGGCTCCAGTCCCACGAGCCGATCCCGTTCATCGTCGACGACATCCTGCTCAACTTCGACGACCGCCGCGCGACCGCGGCCCTGATGGCGCTCGCCGAGCTCTCGCGGCGGACGCAGGTCCTGTTCTTCACCCACCATCGCCACATCATCGACCTGGCCCGCGAACGTCTCCCTCGTGACGTCGTCTTCGTGCACGAACTGCCCGGGCCGGAGGCCCGTGTCGGTCTGGGCGATCCGGACGCGAGATGAGACAATAATGAGATGGGCTATTCGAGTGGTGGGGGAACAGCCAGTGCCCGGCCCTTGGCTGGCCTTGGCTCGCTTGATATTTCGGGATTGCTAACTTCGAGATTGGTTCAGACCCATGGCGCGTCTCTTCAGTATTCGCATCGCAGGATGGAAATCGATCCGGGGCATCGATCCCGAGCTCAAATTGGGTCCGATCAGCGTCCTGATCGGAGCAAACGGAGCGGGGAAATCGAATTTCGTTTCGTTTTTCAAATTATTGAATGAAATGGTAAATGAGCGAATTCAGCATTATATCGCAAAGCTGGGGGGCGCAACTCAGTAATGTATCACGGGTCCCAGGATACCCATTCCATCCTGATCGAATTGGAGATCGGAGCAGATAGCGGACGCTACACTTACAAGGTCCGACTAGCCCCTACGGATGCAGATTCCTTCGTGTTTATATACGAGATGCTCGAGTCTTTTGAATCGGGACAGGCGAATCACGAAGGCATCTTACATGTTCCAGGCCAGAGAGAGTCGCACTTGAGGTTAAGCGCAGAGAACGACCACAATCAGATACTCGCGATGATCTTGGATCATTTCAAGGGATATCGTGTCTTCCATTTTCATGACACGTCCGAGACAGCAAGAATTCGGTTGAATGGCTACATCGAAGCAAATCAAGGTCTGTACTCGGATGGCGGCAACCTTGCGGCGATCCTCTACCTCTATCGGCAGATGAAGCCTGTCGTCTACCGCCGGATCGTCGCAACGGTTCGCCACATCATGCCAATGTTTGACGACTTCGTGCTCGAGCCCCAGAGACTCAATCCCAGGAACATCCTGCTCAATTGGAAGCTGAAGGGCAACGACTATCTTTTCGGACCTCACCAACTGTCCGACGGGACGCTCCGCGCGATGGCTCTGATCACACAGGTCTGCTCACGATCCGCTCGAAATGCCTCCATTTCGATGCATGGCTGACTCGGCTGGAGTCACTGGTCTGGTCGTGATGTGGCAGGCTCGATCGATCCGCAGAGCCCGTGCATCCACGTGTCAATTATCCCGCCGCTTGAGTCCCGCCGAAGTCGGCCATAAGATGGCGCTGGGTTCGTGAAATGAGATGGAAGGATCGGACGTCCGCGAGGATCGCCCGAGTTCGTGCATGGGAGGACAGACGCATCATGGCAACCGCGACTCACGCACGCAAGAAGGCCGGCGCCGGGAATGGGGCCGCCCACTCGCTCCAGACGAAGATGCTGATCGACGGCCAGTGGCGCGACAGCATCAGCGGCAAGACGTTCGCGACGATCAACCCGGCGACCGAGGAGGTCATCGCCGAGGTCGCCGAGGGGGATGCCGCCGACATCGACCTGGCGGTCAAGGCGGCGCGCAAGGCGTTCGACTCGGGGCCCTGGCGCACGATGGACGCCCGCGATCGCGGGCGGCTCTTGAACAAGCTGGCCGACCTGATCGAGGCGAATATCGACGAACTGGCCCGGCTCGAGACGCTCGACAACGGCAAGCCGATCAGCGAGAGCCGGCAGGGCGACCTGCCGCTGGTCATCGACTGCCTGCGCTACTATGCCGGCTGGGCCGACAAGATCAACGGGCAGACGATCCCCGTCCGCGGGCGATTCTTCTGCTACACCCGACGCGAGCCGGTCGGGGTGGTCGGGCAGATCATCCCGTGGAACTTCCCGATGCTCATGGTCTCGTGGAAGTGGGGCCCGGCGCTGGCGGCCGGTTGCACCATCGTCATGAAACCCGCCGAACAGACGCCCCTGAGCTGCCTCCGCATGGGCGAGTTGGCCATGGAGGCCGGCTTCCCGGCCGGCGTCATCAACATCGTCCCCGGCTTGGGCGAGACGGCCGGCGACGCCCTGGTCAAGCATGCCGGGGTCGACAAGGTCGCGTTCACCGGGTCGACCGAGGTCGGCCGGATCATCATGAAGAACGCCGCGGGGACGTTCAAGCGCGTCACCCTCGAGCTGGGCGGCAAGAGCCCGAACATCGTCTTCGCCGACGCCGACCTCGACTCGGCCGTCAACGGCGCGATGCTCGGTCTGTTCCTCAACCAAGGGCAGTGCTGCTGCGCCGGCAGTCGCCTGCTCGTCCAGGACAAGGTCTATGACGCGATGGTCGAGCGGCTGTCCGCCGCGTCCGAGAAGCGCAAGCTCGGCGACCCGTTCGACGCCGCGACGGAGCAAGGCCCGCAGGTCGACAAGACCCAGTTCGACAAGGTGCTCGGCTATATCGAGTCGGGCAAGAAGCAGGGGGCCCGTTGCGTCAGCGGCGGCGAGCGATTCGGCACCAAGGGGTACTTCATCAAGCCGACCATCTTCGCCGACGTGAAGGACGAGATGACCATCGCCACCGAGGAGATCTTCGGGCCGGTGATGCAGGTGCTCAAGTTCCACGACGTCGACGAGGTCGTCCAGCGGGCGAATACCACCGACTACGGCCTCGCGGCGGCCGTCTGGACCCGCGACATCAAGAAGGCCCACTCGATCGCCGATCGCATCCGCGCCGGCACCGTCTGGATCAACTGCTACGACGTCTTCGACGCCGCCGCGCCCTTCGGCGGGTTCAAGAGCAGCGGCATAGGCCGCGAGCTCGGCGAGAAGGCGCTCGATAATTACACCGAGCACAAGACGGTCACCGTCGCTCTGGACTGACCCGACGCGGGTTCGCCGCAATCCCTCAGCCGGTGTTCGGGGTCGGTTCCGAATTTCGACGGCATTCCTGGGGGCATCGCCCTCCGGGCTCGACCCCAGCCACCCGAGAATGGTCCGGAGGGCCCGAATTGGGTGGCCGGGGTCGAAGACGGCGCAGCCGGCGAGCCCCCAGGAGTGCCATCGCGATCACCTTCCTCGAGGAATTGCCCCGGTCTTATTGCGACACGGTCAGGCGATTCACTCCTTGGTCTTACTCCATTCGTTCAAGTATTCGAGGCTTCGGCCGTAGTGTTTAAGGCCGCCCCAGAGCAACGCGGTGGCGATGACGTGCGCCACGACGCCAACGACCAGCAAGGAAAGGTGAACCGCATTCTTGTCGCGGAAGACATCCTCCGTCATCGCGGCCACGACGGTCGGGCCGAGGCCGAGACCGATGAGGTTGATGACGAAGAGGTAGAGGGCGGAGGCCTGGGCGCGCATGGTGTTCGGCATCAGTTGCTGGATGGCGGCCGGGGCCAGGCCGATCGGCATGCTGCTGAAGAAGAGCAGGGGAGCCAGCAGCACCGCCGCCCATCGCCCCGACGACAGGAGCGGAAAGATCACGTCGGAGGGGAGGCACCCGACCACTCCGATCAGGGCCACTCGCAAGTTCGCATCGCTCCGGCCGCCCCGGCGGAGCCGATCGGCCAGGCGGCCGCCCGTCACTATGCCCAGGCTGCCGAATATTCCCACGATGAATCCGAATACCAGACCGGTGTCGCCCGCCGTCCAGCCGTGCCTCCGGATGAAGAACGTGGGGATCCACGTCACGGCGCCGTAGGCGCCCAATGAGGCCATGGCCACGCCGAGGAAGAGGCAGGCGAAGGTTCCGCGGTTTCCGCACAGGTATGTCCAGACTTCGCCCAGCGGGATTGATGGCGTCGCTCCGCCTGCCCCCCTCTTCGGGCGCACGCCTCGACGCACCGGTTCGCGAATGCTCAGGAGCAGCGGCGCCACCAGCAAGCCGGGCAGGCCCACGACGAGGAATACCACCTGCCATGATCGCACCGCGCCCGCGAGCGGCAAGACGAAATTCTCCTGCGCCGAGGCGAACCTGACCACCAACCCGCCGAGGATGAGCGCCAGTCCCGAGCCGATGTAGATGCCCATCCCATACACGGCCATCGCGGTGGACCGGCTCTCGGGCGGGAAATAGTCCGCGATGAGCGAATAAGCCGCCGGCGAAAGGCTCGCCTCGCCCACTCCCACTCCCATGCGCGCCAGGGCGAGCTGCCAGAACTTGCGAGTCAACCCGCAACCGGCCGTCATCAGGCTCCAGAACGCGATCCCCCACACGATGAGCCAGCGCCGGCTCCACGAGTCCGCCAGCCGCCCCAGCGGGATGCCGAACAGCGTATAGAAGACGGCGAAGCTCGCCCCCATGAGCAGGCTCATCTGCTTCTCGCCGATGCCGAGGTCGCGCTGGATGGGACCGACGAGCAGATTGAGGATCTGCCGGTCGATGAACGAAAAGACATAGGCCAGGGTGAGCAGCGCAACCACATACCATGCATAGCGGGTCGAGGGATAACCGGCAGATTCATGCGGCAACGCCTCGGTGATGGATTGTTCAGCTGCGGACTGGTTCATTGGTGGGTCTTTCGGCCGGGTAAGGAGCCTGCTAGGCGACGTATGGCTTCCGCGAGAAGGCCCCGATCATCAAAGCTCCGATCATCACGCCGCGCTTCTCGAGGGCTTCCCGGCGGAGACGCTGCGCCAGCGTATCGATGTCGACCTCGGCCGCGGTCGTCAGTCCGAGCGATTCCAGGCGCGGGAGCAAGCTGCGAACGGTCTCGGCGATCCATTCGTAGACCACGCTGTGCGGGCCGCCTTCCATCACCCCCTCGGCGCGGCACTCGGGGGGCGGCAATCCGGCTTCTTGCATGAGATGGAACAACTGCACCCCGATATCGGGCCTGGGCACGGCACGCCGGAAGAATTCGATGTACAACCCCGCCACCCAGGACCTCAGCGGGAGTTCCGGATAACCGCGGGGGAGCACGGACAGGTCGAATTCCTGAAATGCGATGACACCCCCCGTATGCACGATCTCCACCGCTTTCTTCAATACGGCCAGGGCGTCCTCCGTGTGAATCAGGATGTGGCGCCCGATGACGGCATCATAGGGACGCGTGGGCGCGTGATCCATCACATCTCGCTGCTCGAAGCTCACGTGATCGTGGCCGGCCGAACGGACCCTCTCCCGTGCGATTTCGAGTGAAGCCGCGTCGATATCGATGGCGTGTACCCGGCCGTGGGGGCCGACCAGTCGCGCCGCGATGAGTGAAACCTCGCCGATGCCGCAGCCCAATTCAAGGACGTGCATGCCCGCGGAAAGGCCCGCACGGCGCAGGAATCCGTCGGTCAGGGGATTGAGGACCGAAGCCTGCAAGGCGAGCCGGCGTCTCTCGTGATCCGTATGCCCCATCACATATCGAGTCGGCAGATCGTCCATGGGAGCCCTCCGAGGTTTGCGTCATCATGCAATGGGAGGGGGCAATTCGCAAGGTGCCTCCTTCGGGCCTCGAACTCCTCCGCGGAGCGGGTTCGCTCTCGAACTTCTCTTGCCATCCTGGTCTTGTTCGACTCGATCGGTCGCCCCGTGGCGATCAATCTCGCCGGCCCAGGCACCGTATGGCTCCCGTGCCCGCGGTCGCCTCGACGTCGCCGCCGGGCCTGAGTTCGAAACGCGCCGAAGTCGAGCAAGTGGACCTCTCGCGTGATCGGATGGACGGCGACGTCGATCGGACGATGGAGGGCCGGGGCGTCGTACGGCTCGATCGATCGATCGGACAAGCGGACCTTGACCGGTCGACGACCGACCTTCGGCCCATCCGGACCGGTCACGGGGCGCTGTCCCCGAAAAGTGTGACGATGAGTTCATCCTCGGAGATCATCGCGAAGCGGGTCGGGGCCTCGCGAGGCTCGAAGCTCAACAGAGGCCGCGCCGGCTCGCCGAGCTCGCCGTGGTTGCTCAGCAGAAAGCGGGCGATCGGCCCGCGCGTCGGCTTGAACCGAGGGTCGGAGACGGGAATCCCCCCCGCGTAATCCGGCCAGCCGTACCAGGCCCCCTCGATGATCTCGAAGAGAAAGCTGGGCCCTTGGCCGATGGGTCGTGAGCCTCGGTCGTTCATGCCCAGATCGATGCAGAGGAGGCGACCGCCGGGCGTGAACGCGAGCCCGAACGGGTTGCGGAGCCCCCACGCGACCAGTTCCAGGTTCGAACCGTCCGGGCCGCACCGCATGACGGCGGAGGTGCAGGGCAGGCGTCCTTCGATCCGTTGGCCGGGCCGGGTCGCCGTTCCGAACGGTTGGAAGGCCCCGGTGATGGTGGTCGGGAGCTCGCCGGACGGATCGACGATCTCCGCGTTCTCCCCCGTCAGGACGACATCGACTCCCGGCACGTCATGGGGGTGGTCGGTCTTTTTCAACCAACTGAGCAGGAGCGAGTCCGGGCCGACGACCCCGGAATTCGTCGCCGAGCCCTGGCCGAAATACAGCCTCCCGTCCGCCCCGACCGCGACGCTGTTCGTGTGGTAGTTCCCGCCGCCCGGGAGTCCGTCGAGCACCGTGCGCCAGGCGTTCGTCCGCAAGTCGAGGAAACCGATCCGACCGGGGTTCCCTCCCTCGACGACGTAAAGTCCGCCTCGATGATAAGTCAACCCGTTGACCGGTTGGCGGAGGTCGTCCAGCAGGACCGTCCGGCCTCCGTCGGGATCGAGGCGGAGCACCCTCCCCCCCGCGGGGGCCCCGCCCAGCGCGAGGCCGGACTCCGCCACGAACAAGGTCCCGGACTCGTCGAAGGCCAGGGCCGATGGGAAATTCAGTCCGGAGGCGGTCAAACTCGCGTCTTCGGGTCCGGTCATGGATCGCCCCGCATTCGGAGTGGTCAGGCTGCGGGATCCATCAAGCGGGGAACCCCTGATCGATCCAGGACTGGAACATGGCGACCTGCTCTGGGGTCAGCGGATCGAACGGGGGCGGGGGCATCGGCTTCTGATTGTCCGGCGACAGATCGATCACGGAGCGGATCATCTGGAAGTTCGCCCGTACGTCTTCATAACTCGTCAAATCCAGGCGCCAACGCATTTGCGCAACGAACTGGGCGAACAGCGGCTTGATGTCGGATGCGAAGCTGACGGTCGCCATCGTGCCCACCTTTCACGCGAGGTCCGCGAACACCAGAATCAACGCGCATGCGACCAGCCAGCCGCCGGCGAACGCCTTCGAGTAGCCCGACGACCGTTCATGAATCCATCCGCCGCAGACGAATCCCATAGCGGCCATGCAGCCGGAAAGCAATCCCGCGGCGAGTCCATCGAGAACGGTTGACACTCCCGAAAGACCCTGGCCGACGCCCGCCGCGAGGTTGTCCAGGCAGAGCAGGAACGGGATGGCGAGCATGGCTCGATTCGTGTCGAGGAACCTCGGCTTCTCAGCTCGGCGGGCGACGGCGAGGGCGATCATGACGCCGCAGGCCGCGAGGCAGATCGGCGCGAGAAGCCGGCCGACCGCCGTCCCCAGGCCTTCCTGGAGCCCCAGACCAAGCCTCGTGCCGATCGCCGAGGCGAGCGTCTCGAAGCCGAAGCAGGATGCGGCGAACCATAGCCTTCGACGACGGTCCAGGCCCAACATCCCGAGGCCGGAACCGACCGCCAAGTTGTCGAGGCCGACCAACGCACCCAGGATCATCGTGATCATGAAAATGAATCCCCGTCGATGAGTGGGAAGGTGAGGAGGTCCGGTCTCACTCGCTCAAACCGTAGATCTTCAACACGCCGCCGTCGCGACCCAGGATCAAGGCGCCCGCCACGACGTAGTCCCCGTAGACGGCGGGTCCGAGGCAGTAGCCATACCCTCCGTTCATGCCGGACGTCTGCATCCCCAGGTCGTCGCTCCAGAGCGGCGTCCCATCCCTGGCGTCGAAGGCGTAGAGCGACACCTTGGTCGTGGAGATGAGGACGACGTCGTTGACGACGACGGGCGATGAAAGCCCCCCTTCCCCGACCGTGGTGTACATCGGAGGGCTCGGCTTCACGTACCGCTTCGGGTCACCCGAGTCGAGTTCCCAGGCGTCCTCCAGCGTGTCCCAGTCGAACGCCCGCATGAAGGGGGTCGTCTGATAATCGATGCCGGCGGCCACATAGTGATAGTTGTTCCCGCCGACGCCGATGAACAACCGTTTGAGCCCGGCATGGACCGCGGCCGTCGAATAGGTGCCGTGGAAGTTCTCCGCATCGGTGGTATTTGACTGGGCGTTCGTGACGACAGGGTTCGGATTCGAAGGAATGTCGTCGCCGTGGGGGTCAACGGTTGAAATCTGGTCGCCACTGTTCATATAAGGCAATAACTGACGCCACTTGATCAGTTCCATCTTCGCGGCGTCGATGAGCAGGAACGCCCCGTTCTTGCAGCCGATGGCGAGCGTGGTCCTGCCTTGTCGATCGAAGATCGCCGGGGATGTGCCGAAATCGATGTCGATGTCGGAGGGGCGATAGGAACTCTCCTTCGGGACCTGGACGACGCCGAGGAGCTTTCCCGCGTCGGCGTCGAGCGCCAGCACGCTGTAGGCGTAACCGCTGAAGTCGGCCGCTCCCGTCTCGTTGCCGGGATTTCCCGTCGCGCAGAAGATCCGGTTCGTGCCGGGATCGTAGCTGAGTCCCGACCACACGACGCAGCCCCTCGCGACGACGTGCGGGGGCGGCCCGCCGGGGGCGCCGTACGTGGTGAAGCCGGGCGGGAGCGGACCCTTGACCTTGTCGCCGGGGAGTTGGTTAGGAGCGTTGTCCACTCCCATCTGGAACTGACTCGTGCAGAAGATCCAGATCACGACGCCCGTCTCGGCGTCGAGGCAGTAGACGAATCCGTAAAGGTCGTCGTTCTCCCCCTCCCCCATGCCGACGTAGACCTTGCCATTGACCACCAACGGGCCGCACCAGCCTTCGGCGGGCGGACCGGAGGCGCTCACGTTCGAGACCGGCTGATTGTGCGACGGGTCCGCGAGGCGCAGGTCGGTCGTCCACAGCGATTTGAGCGTCCCCGCGTCCAGGCAGTACAGCCGACCGTTGAACGCGCTGAAATAGACTTTCCCGTTAACGACCGTCGGCGTGCACCCCATGCCCGTGAAGCCGTGGGTGTCCCCCTCCGCTCGGTCGATGATCCAGGAGAACGTGTTCACGATCGACCCGCTGGACAACTCGATCTTGTGCAGCATGCCGCCATTCGAGGTCATCTTACCGTCTTCACGGACGCCGTTGGCCGTGCCGACGTAGATATATCCGCCGACGATCGCCGGGGTCGAGAGGATCGGCCCGCCCAGTTCGAGGGTGTGGAGGACCTTCAGTTTCGAGGCGTTCGCGGCGGTGATCCCGGAATTCAGGGCCATGCCCGACCGCGCGTTGTCGCCGTGGAACGTCCACCAATCGCCGGGAGGTTGACTCATCTTGATTCGATCCTCGAGAAGTGGCCGCGACCGCAGTTCCGAGTCAATGCGCCCGCCGTTGTAGGGCCCAGCTGAAGTCCGACTTCGCGGCCGGATAGTGGCAGCTCATGCAGGAGTTGCCCCCCGATCCGGCGGCGACGGCCGGAGTCTGGAGATACGTCTCCATGGTGACGTTCACGCAACCCTGGACCGGGAACGGTTGACCGCAGTCCTGGGGATAGATCCCCCCGTTTTCCACCAGCGAAAAGTTCTTCGGGGCGGTCGGCCATTGCGTGATCACGAGCTGATAGTTCTTCCAAACGGTGTCCCTCAACAGCGCCTGGTAGGCGCTGTTGAGGTCCCGGGTGGAGGCTCCCGCCGGGGTCTTCGGGATCTCGTTCGAACGGGTTACCTGGACCGGAGACCGATCGGCGGCCGACTTGAGCGGCGGGGCCTTGGCCGTCGGCCGGTTCGCGAAGCCGTTCACGGTCGTCGGGTCGTTCGTACCGTTGTTGAACGAAATCGGGGTGTCCGGCCCCGCGCCCGGTCCTCTCTGAATATTGTCAACTTGTTCAAAGCTCGACCAGATCCATTCGGGGAACTGCTCGAGCTTCTGCACGATGTGGAGGCCGACGAGTCCCATCGCGGCCTTCTCGCACTTGCCGTGCTCGTTCAACGAGGAACGACTCGACCACGTGGTAGCGGGTCTTGTCGTCTCTCGGCGTCATCCTCCGCCAGGTCGCCTTGAGCATGATCGAGCCGACCGAGTCCGGCGGCTTGCTCGCGGGCATGGAGACGGGCTGAGCGGCGAAGAGGTTCTTGACCAGGTAAAGCTTGCGGTCGCGGATGAATTCGTACTGAGCCTTGTCGAAACGAATCTCCGTCCAGGCATAGTTGTTGAATTGATCGATGACCGGGAATGAGAACGCCTCGTTCACGCCGTCGAGGAGCGTCCCCCCCTTGTTGACCATCATCATGACCTTGACGCCCGGGTCGAGGCCCTCGCAGGCGGGGAGGGGCACGACCCGGGAGTCCCACGGGGTCGGCGTCCGGTCCTTCTGACCGAACAGTTCATACGCTTCTTTATAGGTTTCCCAGACCGTTGACGAGCCCGTCGGCGGCTCGAGAAAGACCGACGGGTCGCCCGGCTTCAATGGTTCGCCCCGCCTGGCGGGATCGGCGGGCCAGTTGAGCGCGATGAACGACTGCCAGGAGAATTCGTCGAACCAGGGGCGTGCCTGTTCGGGGGACTGAACCGTCTTCGGGACGTCGACGCTCAGCGGGATCTTTCCGGAGAGCGTGGGCCGGGGCAGCCCCGAGGGCGGGGCGTAGCCTTGAACGCCCGTGGCCGGGGCCAATTGATTCCCATCCGACGCAAGCCCGTACGCGATGATCGGCGCGGCCGCGACCGCCATCCCCAGCGCGAAGATCGATGGGCGTGCCATTCGTTGGCCTCTTGGTTTCGGCCTGGCTGACGCGACTCGTCGCGCCCTGGCCACTTGTGTGAGAGGGATGGCGTTCGGGAATCGACCGACGGTCCCCAAGGAAGCTGAAAAGTGGTTCTTTGCCCATTCCCGCAATAAAGACCATCCCGGAGTCGTGGATGCAAATTATGTCGCAAAATGAATGCGTTTCGCACCGATGCTTTGCGACGGCGAAACCGGCGGAAATCCGGCTCGCGGCCCGTTGTCGCATCACTCGAAACCTTGACGACACGAGCGTTGTGGCCGGTGTCCATACGAAGTCTCAGTGGATGCCAAGAGGGAGTTCGGCAACGTTCTGAACCGGAGCGAAAATGGCATCAGGATTTTTGAATCGAACCTTTCTGCGGGGATTGGCCAGGAACCCTGGAAGTGGCGTATTCGTCGGTCCAATCCGCCAGTATTGGCCACAGAGTATCTCGACGGACCGGACGCGGTCAAGAGTTGAGAATCTCATGGACGGAAGATTGGTGATGGAATCGACTGGACAGATCGGGGTCTGCTCGCGAGGTCAACTCAGGGTCGTACCGGTGGAGGCTCTCGGAGCATCGCCTCGGCCTCTCTGAGCAGGATGCGGGTCTCCACCAGATCGGTCGAGAAGGCGGTCTTCTCGTCTTTGACGAAGGCACGGACCTTTTCGAGCCAGCGGCGGGCCTCCTCGCGGTCCCCTTTCTTGTGCCTGGCCATGGCCAGGAAGACCCAATCCTGGGGACGCCGGGGCCCCCGGAAGCCTTCACGCTCTCTTCGAGCCGAGCGATCGCCTCGTCGATGCGACCGGAGCGATAGAGCGCGGCGCCCAGCGTGTTGAGGGCGAATCGCTTCTGATTCGGCGGGTATCCTGCCAAAGCCGCCTCGGCCATCTGAACCGGGACGGTGGGATCGGCCACGGCGTCGGGAATGTAGGTGCAGGACCAGGCCGCATTATTGAGTGAGTTGGGATCGGAAGCCTTGCGGGAGCGAGAAAGGCTCTTGTCCGCAGCGGCCCGATATCCCGGGATGTCGCCCGATTCCAGGAGTGAAAGCGGATGCCAGCTTAAGGCGGAAATTCGGCTACCGGGTGATGATCCTGCATTCGTGCTCACGGCTAGGTCGCGGGCCGAGCATCGATCTGCGGAAGGCGATCAGCATGCGAGGCGGCAGTCCGCCGCCGGTCGTTCAGGAAACCTACCTCGCCGCCAGCCAGTTCCCGCCGACGATGACCGACGCCCACGGCCCGTTTCACAAGCCTACGGCGTGGTGAATGAGCCAACGCCCTTTATCCAGCATCATGCCTTGAGGGGCGGTTGCCGGTACTCAAGTGGCGCCCCGCCGGTGCCGGCGGGCCTGGCGTATCTTCCAATCTGCTTGTGCCTGTAGGTAGGCGATCAGCGCATCGATCGAGGGGAAATCGAATCGGTCGAAGTCGCGCACCAGGTCCAGCATCACGTCGGCGGCGAAGTCGTCGGCATCGTAGGTCGAGCGTAACCGGCCGTCGAGGTGGCGGTGCGCCACTCGCAGGACGTACGGGTAGCAGGCGTGGTAGAGTTCCGCCCAGGTCGCCTCGGATGATTGGCGAAGGCGATAGGCACGAGCGAGTCAGTGTTCCAGGTCGTGATCGCAGGGTTCGTCGTCCGGGGGCATGTCAACACCTCGATCGTGGGCGAACGGAACCGGATATGAGGCAGCCCAGGTCGGACGAGCGGACATTTTCGACGGATACGGATGACAACCTTTTCTTTGGATCCTGCCCCATGAAAGAGGCTTGAAATCGGGCTCGGAGAGGAATCCGACCTGTTTAACGGGCAAAACGAGGGGCAAATCCTTCCGAGCATATTTCCGCAGCAATCTGGGCAGTACCCTTAAACTACCGCGCCGCACCTCGACTCTACTCCATTGCTCGCTCGCAAGGAGTAGGCCCCTGGCTCATTTCAGGTCGATATCCAGGTCGCTGGAGTGCGCGGGGATCTCGATCTCGAGGCCCGCGGTACCAGCATCGCAATATTTGGCGGGGAGTGACGGGCTGTCGGAACGACGGAGAAAGTGGGCGTGATACCGGCCGGGAAAGGCAAAGCCGTTACCCGCATACATACTGCCCAGGCGGAAAGAGCCGTCGGAGCTGAGTTCTGCGCAAGCGGAGTGAACGCCGACCGTTGAATCCAGGCAGAGGACCATGCCGTGGAGCGGACGGCCGGAATAGGTCGCTTGACCGGTCACGACAGCGAGTTCGTTGGGCGATTTTGAAGACTCGGCGGAAGACTCGTAGATCCAAGTGAACGGCAAGAAAACCAAGATCCCAAGCACCCAACCCGTCACAATGCGTGCATGATGCAAGTGGCCATTCATCGAAAAATCTCCTGGATTTCTTTGCCCTCTTGGCAAGCGGTATCGTGTGGCTCAACGGGGCAGAGCCAATCGTCGAGATACGCGGTGAGGAACCTGCGCTCTCGACTCCAGGCCGGACCGAGGAAGGAATCGGTCGCCTCTCACCCGGAGAGGGTCGTCAATGGGCCGAAGCCCGGCGGGATTATTCTCCGACACTCTCCAACCCCTATATTGTACTCCACGCGGCCATTGTTGACAATATTCATCCCAAATTTAAAAGTAAAAAATTTTTAATATATAGAATATTAACATGTTTTGATTACATCAGATTAAATCCTTGCGTGGTATCTATCGCTTCGGCGTCCCAAGAATCCTCCGGAAGAAACCGGCCCGTTACCGAGTTGGTGTTGGTGGCTCTCAACCGCCACCGATCGTATCGCAGGTCCGGATGGCCTGTGGAGTTCTCGTGATTTTCGGCCAATCGATTTTGTTGGACGCATAGCGTGAACCCGGCTTGCAAGCGTGCGTGCGTAATGCCGCCTTGCTCAGTTGACGGGAAATCATCCCCTCTATTTATTGCCAGGGCGGGGGGGTTGCAATCCACTGGCCGGGATCGGCAAGGTCGGTGAGCTGGTAGGTGATGCCGATCCGCCTGGGGGCGGTGGCACGGCGTTGCAAGCAATGGCGGACAATCTTGCGGGCTTCCGCCTCGTCGCGGGCGACGTGGCGAATCTGCCTGCCCGGTGAGCCGATGCGGCCATAGGTTACATCCACCAGCCAATCCCCGAGCAGGTCGGTACCCGCCTCGATGAGGTATGCACGAAAGCGATCCCATGCTTCAAGCCGGATGCGAAAGCCTTGCATGGACTGCCTCCTCCTTCATGAGCACGGATGGTAGCATGGAAGAGACTGCCTTGCAAACCAGGGTTTGGTTGACATTTCAGCGATGGCTTATCCGTCGGCGGAAATGCCGAGGTTTCAGGCTGCGACTGGCCGCCGCTGACAAGAATACGACCATTTGGTTTACATTTCCGCTGCATGACATAGAGCGAGAAGCAAATCAGTAACCACTCTCGGTGGCATTCCACCAGATCCATTGGTCCTTGTAGGGCACCTGCAGATGCCAGGACGTTGTTCCATCGGTCCAATCGACGGCGATAAGCAGCACGCGATGACGCCACCGGCGAGGGAGGCGTGCCGGTCGCCAAAGTGGAGGAGCCAACTTCTCCTCAGTAACCGAGCTATTCGACCAAGTGATGCGACACAGCCCACCGCCGAGTTGGAGGTTGACCGGGTAAGGGCGAGCCAACCATGCCAAGCAGGCGGCCACGATGGCTACGGTTATGATCAACGTCTTGAGGCGGAAGCTCGGTAACCGCATAGCGGGGATGCTTTCAGCCGGTGAAAAAAAATGTTCTTTTTCTTTACATAATCTCCCCAGGAAAGCGGCAACTTACTTAGCGGCCTACCTTCACCCGTACGTCGCGGACCGTCCATCTGCCGGGAGCAGTGATCACTGACTCGTCCATGAGTTGGTAGGCCGCTTGGCATCTCAATGTCTTCTCACCCGGTTCCATCCCCTGGGGAACCTTGAGTCGGATCGACCACGTAACCTCCTTCTCGAACAACTCGACCGTCTGCTCAGCCGTCTGCCGATCGGGGAAAGCCGGATCACGCTTCACGGTGGCAGGCATTGAGGCATGCCAGTCACTCACGACCTCGAAGCCTCCGGTGTCGAAGAGATCAAATCTCGTCCAGAAGGGTCCCCCCGGTGGATGCTCCGGCGAGAAAGCTAAGATCCGCCATCCGTCGTCAAGGCTAACCCTGATGTTGTAGGTAAACGTTTGGCCGGGCTTCAGCACCTTTGGGTTGGTATACGGTGTCAGCCGGGCTTGCTTCGGCTGTGGGAAACGACTGTCTTTTCTATATGGTCGTGCCTCCTCTGCGACCGCGAGCGATGGGACAATTGCCGTGAACATTAAAAATGCAAGTTTTCGCATGTGATTGTTTGACATTTAGATATCCTTTGGAGAAGGCGACGCCAGCCCCGCTCAGGCTACCACTTCCAGCGTTTGAAGTCTCGGTCGAAACGGCAGCAGGTCGGCTCCGATCTTTCGGTAAAGCAAACGGCCGTTTGATAGGCGGTCGGGCCACTTGCAACGCCGGATGCGGTTTTCCCTGGGTTCTGTGTCTACTAATTGCATATACAAATCAATGTAAACCTTCGAGTGTGCCGCGGCGGGTTGGTAGACGCTTTTCGGCAGAGGATGGGAGCGTGGATGAAAATCGGATATGCCCAGGTATCGACCAGCGAAGACGTCACGTATCCGCGCCGACCTAATTCCTGGCATCAGCCGGAACTTGCTTGCTGCCATCTGCCCCGACGAGATACCGTTCACCCTTGTTGCTCATGTCGATAACGACCGTGCCCGGCGGGAATTCAATCCGAAAGTGCTCCCTAGGGATCTCGATGTTGATCGCCGATTCCATCACTCGCGAGACGACCGAACTCCGCGGATTCCCGGCCGCAGGTTGAACGGTTCGCCAACTCGTCGGCGTCCAGCCGTGCGAAGGGACTCGCCGATAGCTTATGTCAGTCCAGGTCGTCATCTCGCCCGTGACTGGAGAGCCGATCGTAAACCGCAGCGGCACGAAGTCCCGGGCCGAATCGGTCCAGATCGAACATCTCATCCCCCCCATCTCAAAATAAACGACCTTGCATTTCACGTCGTCGATCATCTCGTCGTTTGGCGAGAGTCGCAGGGAACTCTCAGAGAACGCGAATCGTGGATCTAACGCACGGTAGATCCACAAGAGCGGCTTGACCTCCAGTGTGCCTGCGTCACAGCAGACCTTATCATCAAACGTGATCCCCTTGGGGTAGGCGCGCAGCTTGTTGGGGATCGGCCAGAATGCCCGACTAAAGACGCCGTCTGATGCGCTCACGTACTCGCGATGTTCCAGCGCACCATCGTTGTAGACTTGCAACGACTCGCCGCTGAAACCGTAGCGCATCATGTCCCGATCCATCTCGCAACTGCTCTTCACGCGATAGGTCGTGTCTCTCGGCGGAAACGAGTCACCATTCGGCTTCTGGCCCAGCGGGAGTTCTAACGAATCCCTGGCTTGGAAATGCTCTTCTGTCCACCGAAACTTGAAGGTCTTCACTTGCTGCTCTCGATTACGCCACGCGTTCAGCACTTGGCCGAGCGTGATCGAATCGTCTGCTACAGCATGGCGCGAGCCGAAGACGATGGTGCCAAGGGAAATGATGAGGAGAGAAGCGGCTTTGCTCGCGGAAGACGTCAGGCAGACCAGTATCGTCTTCATCGGATGGTCCCCCGAGGGGTTAGAGCGTAAACGCTCGTTTCTGATCGAGGCTTTACACCGCAAATTTGACGTAAGTCGCGAATCGACGTTCCGGATTTCGTTGATGCGAATGGGATATTCAGCCTTTACACATCTAACACTTGTAAGCCAGTCCTGACGGCGGCTTCCAGGCGTTCAGTTTGGACCTGGCGACCGACATCCTTACATGATACCGCGCCACGACGAAATGCACACTAGGGCCGAGTGGGCCATTCGCCGCTATCTGGCCGGATCGTCGAGAGCTATCACGTATGCGTCTGACGCGCCCACCAAACGAAGGTTTGCTTGACGGCCTGAGAGCGCGTTTCAAGGTGTGCCTTGGGGGCAGAAAATGCGTGGACCCGAGCGGCTGGATAATTCCTGATGAAGCCGTGTGGCCCGTGCAAAGTATCCCGAGGCATCGGCGCCCGGTTGACGGACCGCCATTCCGCTTCGGTCAGCTTCACCGACGCGGAGCCCTCGGGGTCGAACGGGTCGTCGATGAAGACGTCCCCGCCCCCCGAGGGATTGAGCCGCTCGAAGCAGCAGGCCGGATGGAAGGCCACGATTCGGTCGGAGAGCTCTTCCAGCCGCACCGGGTCGCCCGCGTATTCGGCGATCAGGGTACGTGCGGTGTGGAATCGGATGCCCGGGTGAAGTCGTCGGACGTTGAGGAGCGAAGCGGCGGTGATCAGCTCGTGGCTGAGCTCATCCGGTCGATCTCTCTCCAGGGGGGCGAGCATCCAGTCGGGGAGCTCGGCGGGCCGTGTCGCGTCGGAGGTCATGAGGAATTCGATGATCCGTGGCTCGCCATCGGTCATGGGCGCCACCTCGGGGATGGGACAACAGCCGGTGGCCGGCCTCGGGCGTGGTGTCCGAAGCCATCCATCGTATCCACACGTTCCATCCTGATCCAGGCCGGTCGGCGGCGCGAATCATCGAGATCGGATCGAGCCGACCGGGCCCTGGCGTGGGCTCTCGAGGGATCACGGTACGCTCGGGGCGGTCCCGGGATCCGCAGGCTGGCGAGAGGCCGGCGCGGTTCGGGGCGGCTCGAGCCGCAGTCAACGGCCGGCATTGGGCCCTTCGGGCTGATCCTTGATCCGGATGCGTGGGACGACCGAGAGCCCGACGAAGAGCGGCGTGTCCTCGGGGTTGCCGCCGACCAGGTCGATGCGTACCGGCAGGCGCTGGACGATCTTGACGAAGTTGCCGGTGGCGTTCTGGGCCGGGAGGAGTGCCATCGCCGAGCCGGTGCCCGGGTTGAAGCCGCTGACCCGGCCGCGGAAGATCGTGTCGGGATAGGCATCCACGTGGATGTCGACCGGCTGGCCGATCCGGATCGGCTCGAGCTGAGTCTCCTTGAAATTGGCGTCGATCCAGACCTCATCCAGCGAGCGGATGGCCAGGAGCCGCTGGCCCTGTGCGACGCGGTCGCCCGGGTTGACGCTCCGGTTCGAGATGAACCCGCCGATGTCGGCGCGGATCGTGCAGTAGCCGAGCTGGAGCCGGGCCTCGGCCAGGGCCTGCTCGGCCTGGGCGACCTGGGCCCGCGCGACCTCCACGCCCGGCGATTTCTCCAGGGTCTTCTCGATCAGGGCGTCCATGGGGTTGACATTCGGGTTGCTGCTGTGATCGGACGCATTCTTCTTGAACGACTCGATGAACTCGTCGGCCGTCTCGTAGAACGGGGGGAGCGGCAGTCCGACCTGGGCGATGCTGACGCTCAAGGCGCCGAGGGCCGCCCTGACGCTGGAGTGCCTCTGGTCCAGGTCGGGGGGGATGTCGTCGTAGGGCTTTCCGGGCGGCGGTTCCTCGGGCAACTCGAGCGCGGCGCGGAGGCTGTGGATCTGCTCGAGGGCCTGGAGGACCCGGGCCTGGGCCTGGAGCGAATCCGTCTGCCGCACGTCGGACTGTTCCTGGGTCACCGCGTTCTTCCGCGCCAGCTCGGCGTAGCGCAGTGCCTCGGCCTTCGCCAGCTTCTCCTGCGCCCGGGACTCGTTCCATTTGGCGATCGCCACGCGGAGCCCGGCGACCTGGTTCTTCACCTGGCTGATCGCCGAGGCGAGCTTGTACCGGTTCGCCTTGGCCGTCGCGACGGTGGCGCGGGCCATCGCCATCGCCTGGTCCTCGGACTTGCGGGCGGCGTCCAGCGCCGCCTCGGCCTGGGCCAGGCGGACCTTCGACATCGCCTCGTCGAGGCGGATTAAGATGTCCCCCTTCTTGACGAAATCGTTGTCATCGACCCGGACCTCGAGGACCGTCTCGGCGATCCGGGGAGCGACGTGGGTCACGTGGGCGCTGACATACGCGTCGTCGGTCGAGACCGTGTCCAGGGCCAGGACGACCCGAGGGTAGAGGAAATAGGCGGCGGCGGCCAGCATCGCCGCGACCACCAGGAGGAAGAACCCGCGACGGAGCCAGGCGACCGGCCCGGTTCGATGCGTACCGGGCGCGTCGGCCTGTCGGCCTTCGACCCCCGCCCCGGCCACGCTCCGCTCCTGCCCCGTCGTCGCCGCGATCGCGGTGTCTCGTGGCTGCTCGTCCATCGTCGAGGACCTCTCACACGGACCTGGTTCATCTCGTCCCGTATCGCCTCCCGGAGAGGTCGGATCGGACGGTCCCAGGGTCCTGCGCCGAGCGGTCCCATGTCAACTCCGTCGAACGCGGGGAATGCCGGTTCAAGCCCGACGGCGATGGTGCCCGGCCACGGACATCGGACCTCATTCCGTCGATGCCCCGCTCGCGCGCCCAGCGATGACCGGCCGGCGGTTACCGCGTATCGCCTCTCACTGCATTCCCATCAGGATGGCCGGCCCGTCAGAACAACAGATAGATCTGGCCCAAGCAGATGATGGTGCCCAGGATCGAGAGGGGGGAGGTCGTCCCGTGCCGGATCCGGCCCAGCAGGGTGCCGGCCAGGCCCAGGGATTCGCCGACGACGGCCGCGGCCGCGCAGGCCAGCGTCGGGATGAGGTACCTCGTGTGGATGGCGACCGCTGCTCGATCCCACCTCGGGGGGTGACCCCCCGCCATGCCCGAGAACAGCGCGATCAGGAGGATGATTCCGATCGAGGTGGAGAGCGAGCCGAGTATCAGGGTATCCAGGGATTCCCGCCAGGATCTCTTCCGCTCCTCCCGTGCGAGGCTGGACCGAGCCATCTTCACCACCAGTCGGCGGTACTCTCTTTCCGATGACATGGCTCACCTTGTGGCCTGTTCGATCCGCATCCAATGGCATCGATTCGTCGCGGACGCTCGCCGAGAACGGCTCGAGGCGAACGATCCGATCAAGCATGAGGAAACGATCAGCCCGACCCCGGCCTCTTCACGCAGGATAGGCCGAGAGCGTTGAGGTGCGCCTATCCATCATAGATCTTAGCTCGTCAACTTCGACGCGTCAAAAGAAGCCGGATCAGATCCGTCGCTGCGCGATTCCCACCGGCGAGATCGACCGGATATGCCGGCCCAGGACATGGGCTCACGTACACAGCGCCGGCCGCGGGGGTCGCGACGAGGGATCGTCGGGATGAAAGGCGTGAAGTTTTCCTAACCGCCGACTACGAGGACTCGATTGACGAGCATCCCGAATTCGCTCCCGTGGAGCGGCTCCGGCACCTCATGGAGGAGCACGCCGCGGGAAAGACCGGCCGAGGCCGGTACTCCAACTCGTCGATCCCTGAGTGGAGTGACACCACCCGATCCGACGATTACTCCCCATCGAGGATCTGGAAGTCCTGGGCCTCCGAAAGTTCGTAGACCCTGACCTTGATATCGTGATGGATGATCCCGGTGACGGCGACACGCCTCTCATCGCGGTGGGCATCGCACGCGCGTTTGTAATCGTCTCGGTGGAGGACAACCTTGACGCGAGCCGGCTGGCCCCCGACCATCGTGCGGATGATGATCTTGCCGACCGGGTCGTCGAAAAGCGAGGGTATCTCGGACTGGAGGATGTGGACCGTCCCCACAAATCGCTCGCGACGGGGCGTGGCCCGCTCGCGGAGTCTTTGCCCGGCTTCCTCGATGATCAGGAAATCTTCGCGCGCGAAAGTGACGACCTTCGGCACGCGATCGGGGATGCGGTCCCGACTCCGCGACCAGCTCATCGAGATGTCCAGGCGAGACTGGTCCCCCTCGGGCCGCATCGCGACCATTGCGTCGCAGAGGTTCGCGCTCACCCCGTCCTCGACGCCGCCGAGGATCGGATCGAGGCGCGCGGTCCTGACCGCGTCATCCACGATCTCCAGGCTACCCATCAGTCGGGTCGTCACACGGCGGGCGAACGGTTCCATTGCCTCCTCGAATGCCTCGTCGCCTGGTAGGGCCGTCTGACGGAGCGAGGGCGGGACCGGAGTGATGATCGTGGCGACGAAACTCCCCCGCTCGGTCTGGCCCAGCCGGCAATTCCTGATGAAGTCGTTGGGCTTTCTCAGGGACATCTCCGGATGGAACGCTTTGGGGCGGATCGTGCTGCACGCGGCGGAGAGGAGCATGTCGCGACCGCCCCGCAGGAGTCGGAGACCCTCCTCCAGCGGAAGGTTACCCACGGTCGCGTCGGAGGCCGAAACGCGGAGCCGGAGCACATCGCTGGGGGAGTTCAGCAAATTATCAAGAACCTGGTTCGGCAACAGTCCCGAGCGTTTCGCCAGCCGGGCAATCACGTCGGCCATACCTTGGCCGTAACCGTCCATCGCGGGGTCGAGGGGGACTATCAACTGATCGAGGTCTGATTCGGGATGTCGATACAGGGCGATCGTTCCGTTGACGCCCTCTACGCGCAGCCAACCATCCGCGATAGCATAATGGCGGACCTCGGACGGCCTCACCTTGCGAACCAAGTCTTCCGGCAGATTAAGGTAAGACATAGGTCAGGGCCTCTCGACACGCAACTTTCGTCGCCACTCTACGCAAGCCATCGTGAGAAAAACAGTTGGTCCCTGGAATGTAAACCGTTTGGCCCGTCTCATTATCACTGGGCGAGGCCCCTTCGAGACACACCCAGTACGCACATCTTCTCGCAATCAGGCCGTCCTCCGTGTGAGAAAGCCACTCGGTCCGCTGTTCGGGCAAGAAAAGAACCACGAGCAGGCGTGCATTCAGAATGCCAGTATCCCGCAGCTTATCATAGTGATCAAATTTCAACCAGTAAGAGTAATGTCCGTTCTTGAGAACGGGCTGCTGGCAGGTCGCCTTGAGTTGGACATCAATTGTGAAATCCGTGAAGACCGCAGCCGGCGAGAGTCGCTCCTTGACCTGGATCCGGGCGTCAATTCCGGCGCGGTCGCTCTGTCGGCCCGCGACCTCGCAGGCGAAACCCGCCTGTGCCGCCACGGCATGAACATAAGCATAGCTCAATTCCGACTCTATTTCCCTCTCGCTCAAGAGCATCCTGATGCCTCCGAACAGAGTATCCCCTCCTAGAGCCTGTTCTCGCCCGACGGCAATTTCAGCGGCAAGGGACCCGACAGACGCGGGGAGTTGCTCTGATGAGGAACACGGCTGCAATGCGACTCAATGCCCCGAGCGTTTCACCGCCAAGTCGCCAAGTGCGATCAAATCCGCGAACAGGGTCGGTTGAAGGCTGTTGTATTCCTCCTGTCGAACCTTGAGATACTCCCAGGAGGTTCCCGTCAATGCCGTCGCATTCTCACACCAGAGTCGCGCCGCGCGGTCCTTGCCGGCGACGTTCACGTCCTCCATGCCCTTGGTCTCGACGATGTAGTGGAAGCCTTCGATGGTCACCGCGACGAAATCGGGCTCGTAGTAACGCAAGTTGCCTGCGGCGTCGGTGTACTCGATGGCGAATTGGAACCGCTCGGGTAGCTTGGAGAATCGTTCCACGTCATCGGCGTCGTGCAGGAACTTGGCGAATTCCCGCTCGAACTGATTGGCGCATGCCACGAGGTTGAAGACGCACTTGTCCGAGTTCAACGTCGGGCGGGACCAGGGGAAAGGTGTTGTCTCGGAAAGCTTCCTTCCCGCATTGACAAGCAGCGGCGTCAACTCCTCGACGACCAGCTTGCGCAGCTCGGCGACGAACACCTTGATCGTCACGTATTGCGCGACGTTGCTACTGATCGCCTTGATCATCTCGGATGTGCTGAGATCGACTCGTCCCCCGAAAGCCCGAGTCTCCAGGAACTCCCGGACCTTGGGGACCAGCGCGGCGAACTGCGAGGGCAGCTTGACGTCCTGGGCGATCCGTTTCGCGTAGTAACCGATGACTTCCTCGGCGGTCTGGGGCGTCGGGATCGTGTAGTCGCGCTCGATGATCTTCTCGAGCGTCAGCAGGTCTCGCCCTTCGTAGTGGAAGTTCTGCGCCTCCTTGTCATCCTCTTTCCGCGGTAGGGTCGGGCAATTGAATTTGGCAATGTCGAGTGCCGCGATCTCCTCGGCCAGCGTTTTCTTCCGCGTCAGGATCGGGCTCAGCACGGGCAAGGCGATGTCCTTGTCGAGCTTCTCGGCCACGGGCACGATGGTGAGGATCACAACCTTGTCCTTGCCGATCTCGAACGTATCGAGCTTGATGCCTTCCTCGTGCTCGAGTTGCTCGACGAACTCGATGAATCGCTTGTTGCCGATCACGTCCACTCGCTCGACGTATCCATCGGCCTGATCGCGGAACATCAGGCGCAGGCCGCGCCCGACCGTCTGCTCGGGGAGGATGTTGGCCTTGGCCGAGTACGGGCGCAGGCCGACGATCACCGTCACATTCTGGACGTCCCAGCCCTCGCGGAGCATGACGACGCTGACGATGCAATTGATCGGGCTCTTATCCGCATCAACGTCGCGAGCGGCACCTCGGGCCTGGTCCAGGTCTTTCTTGGAGACATCCCCGCTTCGGTCGGTGTGGATGATCAGGAGTTGCTCGCCCCCGAACTCGGCGGGGTATCGCTTGCGCAGCCAGTCGCCGACGTCATCGGCCTCGGCCGTATCGTTCATCATGATGAACAGCACGGGCTTCTTGCCCAGCTTGGCCAGGCCCTCGCGATATTCCTTCCAGCGCTCGACCCCGGCCGTCAGGTACGCCTGGTAGCGTGCGCTGGCCACCTCGGACGGCTTCTCGGTGATGCCCTTGGCGACACCCTTCAACGGTCGCTTGACCACGTTGTCGAGGATCGCCTGCTTCAAGGGGTAGTCGAAGACCGTCCAGGAGAAGAGCTGACCCTTGGTGTGTCGCGGGGTCGCCGAGAAGTCGAGCTGGGCGGCCAGACCGCTGGCCAGCGATGCATGGAGCCGGCGGATGCACTTGTTCCACTCGCTCTCTTCGTCGTGGGTGTGATGGGCCTCGTCATTGAGGACGGCCGCCGGCCCGCTCCGGGCGATGATGCGGGGGATGAAGTCCTCGACCTCCTGGATTCCCCTTGCGGGGGGCCTCGGCCCCAGGACGGCCGTCATCACGTCAGGCTCCTCGTCGTCGGTCTGCGGGCGCTCGTAGAATTGGTGGATGTTCGTCAGGTACAGCGCGCCCAGGGATCCGCCCCGCTCGCCTTCCCCACGCATGTAACACTGGAAGTCCCAGAAGATCCGCAGGTCGTCGGGGATGATCGGGTCGACATGGAAGATGCGGCCTCCCTCGAAGTCCGTCCTGAGCCGTTCGAACACGATGACGTTCGGGGCGAGCACCAGGAACGTCCTGGCGAAGTCGTCGCGGGCCTCGGCCAGGGCGTTGAAGTATTGCCAGGCGATCGCCAGGGCCATGACCTTGGTCTTGCCGCTGCCCGTGGCCATCTTGATGCCATAACGCGCGAATTCATCGTACTGGAGCAGCGAGAGATCTTGCCGGGTCGCGAACGCCTCGATCAACTCCTTCTGGCTCCGGATCCGGACCACCTCGTAGAGGTAGACCAGCGTTTCCATGGCATGCTGCTGGAAATAGTGGTACTTGAACCTGCGTCCGTCGGCGAGGCGGTGGTCGGTATGGAACCACCAGTTCAGCAGGCGATGTGTCGTGTCGCTCGCGCCCGCGTAGCCGCCCCTACGCCAGGCATCCACCTTGTCGCGGATCGCCGGCACGCAGGGAGCCGTATTCAGCTTGACGTCGAACAACGGTGCGGCCGTCGGGTCTTCATTGCTTGGCGGACGCCTCCGACTTCTTCTTGCGGCCCATGCCCGGTGCCTTTCGCGTTCGCGATGCATCTCCTCCAGGGTCAGTACCGAAACCGCTGCCCTTTCTGTAGCCGGTCTCTGTGAGGCCGGGGCCTCGCTCGCGGGGTCACAGACCCCGCCTACAGCCGAAACAACCGGGAAAATGCGGGTGAACCGTTAGCTCGCTCCGAAGGCTCTCACTTGTCGCCCTTCACCTTGACCTTGACTGTCTTGGTCGTGTCGTTGCCCAGGATGTCGATCACCTTGACTACCACCCGGTATTCGCCCGGATCGTCATAGGTGTAGTCCGTCGACAAGTCGATCTGCGGGGCCTTGCGGGTCCGGAAGGTCTGCCACTGATTGTGGAACGTGTCGCCCTTGTTATCCCAGTCGACGGACCAGTAGTCGATCCACTGCGACCAGTGCTTGACCGCGGCGCGGACCTCCTCGGGCACATCGTCCGGAGGGATGATGAACTCGTTCAGCGTGAGCTTTGCATTGAGACCTCGGGTCTTGACGTCCACTCCCAGCGCGGCGAGCTCGAAGAAATGGATGTCGCCTTGATCGACGGCTCGCTTATCCATCACGTCGCGGGGGATCCGCTTGAACTGCATGGTGATGTTGGCGGCGGCGGCCTGCTGGCGGGCGACCTCGTTCACCTCGAAGGCGAAATCCCAGCCCAGGACGTCGATGCCGTTGGTCGTCGGTGCGTTCTTGCCGGTCCCCGTGGCCCGCTTGAACTCGACGGCGATCTGCTGGACGTCGCCCACAGTCACAGGTGCGTCAACGCTCCCGACGTGAACCATCCGCCCCTTCTTGAGGCCGTGAAGCCAGGTGTAGCCGTGAACCGGGGTCGCGTGGTAGAGATCGATGATGAATTGGGTGTACGCCTGCTGACGGCGTGCAGCCTCGTCGGCGGCTTCCTCCGACTTTCCGAACTCACCAACATGCCAGAGCTGCCGCTCGTACTTGCCCAGGTTTTGAACGGTGAACGGTCGCACGTCCGGGATGCTCAAGAGCCGCTTCCTCGACGAATGGATGGCGAACCGGCCCAGATCACAGGCGATCCATCGTCTATTGAGTTTCTCGGCCACGGAGGCAGTCGTTCCAGAACCGACGAAGCAATCCAGGACGAGGTCTTACTCGTGTGACGAGGATTTAATGATACGTTCAATCAAGATTTCGGGTTTTTGAGTCGGGTAGCCTAGGCGCTCGTCCGCTTGCGAGTTGAGCGGCGAGATGTCGTCCCAGACATCTTGTACAGGCCGCCCAGGCATCTCATCTAGATATCGTTTATATTCGGGAATCCCTGATTTTGTGTAGACGAGCCGTCCTTGCTTCTCGAACTCCTCCATCTTGCTTTTCGAATAGGCCCAGTAACGGCCGCTGTACGGGCGGACGCCATTCCATTCATAAGATGTGTCCCCGCCTTTCTTGTTGGCGGTAAGATTATCCTTCCTGTATCTCCGGCCGCTGCCCTCTTCAACATGGCGATAATGACTCTCGATGTACTCGTCATCATAGGCTTGCCATTGAGTGTGAAATGTTGGATTTAAGCCTTTTGCATAAAACAATATAACATCATGTATGCCACCATAATTTGCTGCGCCCTGCTTTGCATTCGAATGGGCGGCGGTACGTTTCCAGACGAGCTCGTTCTGAAAACTTCCTGGGGAAAACAGTTCATTCATAACTATCTTTGTATAATGTATCATGTGATAATCTAGATGCACGTAAATACTTCCGTTTTCGCCCAGTAGTTCGTGAAGCAGTGCGAGTGTCTCGTAAAACCACTGGAGATATGATTCCAGCCCCCGGCCCCAAGTATCGCGGTAAGCCTTCTGCTCGATGATGCTCGGCTGCTTCGTGAAGGAGACAAGATCACTCTCTTCGTAGCCAGGGCCATGAATGGTAGCGTTGAACGAAAAATCTGCCCCCTATCGAACGGCGGATCGATATAGATGAGATCGACCTTGCCGGCGAAATGGGGAGCAGCGACGGGAGGACATATTTCTTGTCTCCCCAAATCAGGCGGTTGCGCCAGGGCTTGGCCTTGGAAGCGGCCTGGAACAGGTTGAGCTGACGGTCCTGAGACGACTCGTTGACGGTCTCCACGGTCTGGAACGGCAGGGCGACGCGGAGTGGCGCCACACGGTTGCCGCGTTCGTCGTACTTTCCGTCCCAGATCAGCTCGGTCTTGGTCGGCATCGATCCTCCGCCCTCGGTCATCGGGTTCAGACCACACATCATATCGGACTGTACGCCCGAATGCTACCCCTCGGTCGGGCAGACGACCGATGTGAAAACGATCGGTCCGATTGTGGGCGGGGCCGGGAGACTTCGCGCCCAGCGAGGCCGTCTCTTCGGGTGCCTCTGACCGTTGACCGAAGCGACATCCTCTACGGCAGGATGTCGGCCACCGGGATCCGTCCGACTTCGACCCCGTCGATAATCACGCTCAGGACATGACCGGGTGCAAGGACCTCCAGCGCCTGGTAGCCGGATGGACCGGGATTGGAGTAGACCTCGACCTGGCCGTCGACCAGGTTCACGATCCAGTAGAACGGGATGCCCGCCCGGCCGTAGATCTCCGACTGCTTGCGGTCATCGTCCAGGCTGGAATCGGAGACCTCGACGACCAAGGCGACGTCGGCCGGCCCCGGATCTCGTCGGCTGTAATCGCGGGCGCCCCCGCGGGCGACACATCGATCCGGTTCGGGTTTGCTATCGCGACCCGGGCTGGGGATCCGGATGGGCTTGGCCGGGCGGACATGCCAGCCGGGCGGGATGACCCGGTCGAGCTCGGCGCCACAGAGGATATCCGACGTCGAGTGCGGGGTATGCTGGGTCAACTTGGCCACCAGGAAACCGTTGATCAAATGGACGCGATCCCGCCCGGTGATGATGCCGGCATCGGCCATCGCCTCGTATTGCTCCAGCGTCAGGCGATAGAGCGACGACGGAACCCATCCCGGATCGACCGGCAGGGGCATGGATTGCGTCAGTGCGACTGTCAACATGAGATTCCTCCGTTCAACCCTGAAGCCCCTCGCCCGCGAGCCAAAGTCTCATCCGTCACGGCAGGATGTCGGCAACCGGGATCCGTCCGACTTCGACCCCATCGATGATCACGGCCAGGACATGACCGGGCGCCAGGACGTCCAGCGTCTGGTAGCCGGATGGACCGGGATTGGAGTGCACTTCGACCTGACCGTCAACCAGGTTGACGATCCAGTAGAACGGGATGCCCGCCCGGCCGTAGATCTCCGACCGATTGCGGTCATCGTCCAGGCTGGAATCGGCGACTTCGACCACCAGGGCGAAGTCGGTTGGCCCCGGGCTTCGTCGGCTATAATCGCGGATCGTACCCCGCACAACGCATCGGTCCGGCTCGGGTTTGCTGTCTCGCCCCGGGCTGGGGATCCGGATCGGTTTGCCCCCACGGATATACCAACCGGGCGGAATGACTCGCGCGAGCTCGTCTCCGCAGAGGATGTCCGCCGTCGCGTGGGGGTCGGTCTGGGCCATCCTGGCTATCAGGAAACCGTTGATCAGGTGGACCCGTTCGCGCCCTGTGAAAATGCCTGCATCGACCATCGCCTCGTACTGCTCCAACGTCACCCGATAAAGCATGGGATTCCTCCGTTCAGCCCTGAGACCCCTCGCGATCAGGGCGCTCGGCCTTCGCGCCAAGCGTTTCGGCGTGGTGCTATTCCCTGGCCTTGCTCGTCGTACCTTCCTGCTTGGACTGGATCGGTGATGGACGGCATCGAAATTCCTGCGCCTCGCCTCATCGAGTTCTCGACTAAACATCCTACCATTCTGTACAACCGACTGCCATTTTTTCGGCTCAGGCAGAGGAGTCGGGCCTTTCGCGCTGCGATGAAGGTTTCGAGGACGGTAGACTGGAGCTGGGAGAAAGCTGAGAGGAGCCGATTCCATGACAAGAGTCTCGTTATTCCGCGAGGACGCCGGCGCGGAGGAAATGGCCTTTCGTGCGGTGACGGACCGCAATCAGGCCATGGGCCGCACGGCCGGAGAGGCCCTGGATGCGTTGACTTCGCAGCTCACCGATGAGGAAGGTGACACACTCATCATCGTCCGCAACCTGGTCCCGGATCGCTTCTTCACCGCCGAGCAACGACGACGGCTGGAGCAGCTCATGGCCGGGTGGCGATCGGCACGCGACGCGGGAAGCAGCCCTCCCCGAGGATGAGCAGGCCGAGCTGGAACAGTTGGTCAACGCCGAGCTCCGTGCCGCAACCGAGCGCGCCACGGCGGTGAGCCACGAGTTAGCCCCTTGAACCGCCTCTATCTCCTCGTCGCCGAGAGGGCCGGCCATCGTTGCGAATACTGCCGAGCCCCCGAGGCGATCTTCAACTTCGCCTTCGAGGTCGAGCATATCGTCCCGACTTCACGAAATGGGCCCGACGACGAGTCGAACGCCGCGCCGGCCTGCCGCTCCTGCAACCTCTATAAGTCCGACCGGATCCGGGGCCGCGATCCCGTCACGGGCAAAGTCGTCCGCCTGTTCCATCCCCGTCGACATCGCTGGGATCACCTCTTTCGGCTGGAGTAGGAATCGGGGGCCATCCTCGGTTCAACGATCGCCGGTCGCGCGACGATCGTCACCCTCCTGATGAACCGTTCGATCCAGTTGGAGGCGCGGCGCCAGTGGATACGCCTGGGACTTTTTCGGTAGAAGTGATCAGGGGAGGGCGAAGAGTGGGAAACGCGAAATCTTGCTGTAAGAGTCTGTCCCGGAAGTGGGAGGGCGAGGCTCCTGCCGAGCCACTTGCACACAAAGACCGGCTCGGACGGAGCCTCGCCCACCCAAGATCCACCCTTCCGGGACAGACTCTAAGAGACTGTCCCATACGGGGAACACTGGTCAAACGAATTGAAAATCCTCCCGAATCTTCTTTCTCATTCGTGCACCAAGAGTTACGACAAAGAAACAGCTCGATGCCGCCGTAGGTGCGTTAACGAATTACCAGTTTGGTGGCATCTTCCTAGGTAAGGCATGATACGCGAAGCCATCCGAGGTCAGCCCTCGGGCCGATGACGACGCTTCGCTGTCCGCGCGGTCCTCCATCGGAATGGGGTATGAGACGATCACTCCGATCTCCTCGCCCCCGAACGGGGCATGCCGGCCGTCCCGGCCCCGAGCCGGGATCGGCGACCGTGGCGATGGAGACCCGGCGAAAAGTTGCCATCGAGTGCCAATGAGTGCCATGGCCCGACCGGATCAGTCGAGGAACCAGCCCGAGGTAATCGTCGCCTCCCCATTGCAGATTTCGGATCATCCCGGTCGATTGATCGCCGGGAAAAGGTTAAACTTTCGATGAATCTTCGGATGGCGGCAGGCGTGGGGCAAATCCTCCTGGCGGTCGGGGCCGGGCGGGTTTCCGGGAGCGGAGCGGCGTTCAGCCCGATTCCCTGAGGGCGAGCAAACCGATGAGAAATCGACGACGGTGGCTCGGGATCGTGGTGGTCGTGGCGGCCGGGTTGGTCGCGATCGGTCTGCCTGCGCAGGCCAGGCCGCCGCACAAGAAGGCCCTGGCGGATTATCTGGGTCCGGGCCTGGCCCGGAAGCTCAACGACTGCCGGACCTGCCACCTGGTGCCCGAGGAGGGTGCAGACCCCGCGGAAGATCGGCCGCATAACGCGTTCGGCCTGAGGCTCAAGGCCGTGCGCTCGCAGCTCAAGAAGGCCGGCAAGCCCGCGGGCATCCCGGCGAGGGTCGAGGCGGTCGCCGGCGAGGACAGCGACGGCGACGGGGTCCCCAACCTGCTCGAGCTCGTCACCGGCCACTTCCCCGGCGAGGCCGATGACAGGCCGTCCGAGGCGGAGCTGGCCAGAGGCCGCGCGGCCATCGCGGAGCTCGAGCGGTCGCGGGGCGGGTATCCGTGGAACCCGTTCGAGCGGGTCGAGCGTCCCGCGGTCCCCGTCGTGGAATCCCGAGGCTGGATCCGCAACCCGATCGATGCGTTCATCGCCGCCGAGCACCAGTCGCGCGGGCTGACGCCTCGGCCCGAGGCGACACGGCCGGTCCTACTGCGACGGCTCTATCTCGACCTGACCGGCCTGCCACCCACGCCCGACGAGCTGAATGCGTTCCTCAATGACGAAGACCCCGACGCTTATGAGAAGGTCGCGGATCGCCTGCTGGCCAGCTCGCGATACGGCGAGCGCTGGGGGCGGCACTGGATGGACGTCTGGCGGTACAGCGACTGGGCCGGCTGGGGCCAGCAGGTCCGCGACAGTCAGCCCCATATCTGGCACTGGCGCGACTGGATCGTCGAATCGCTCAACGAGGACAAGCCGTACGATCGCATGGTCGTCGAGATGCTCGCCGCCGACGAGGACCGCCCCGAGGATCTGGATGCCCTCCGCGCCACCGGATATCTCGCGCGGAACTTCAAGCTACTCAGCCGCGAGAAGTGGATGCAGGACGTGGTCGACCACACCGGGCAAGCCTTCCTGGGCGTCACCATCGGCTGCGCCCGTTGCCATGATCACATGTATGACCCGATCCTCCAGAAAGAGTATTACCAGGTTCGCGCGATCTTCGAGCCCCATCAAGTCCGGATCGATAAGGCCCCCGGCGTGCTCGACACGGCCAGGGACGGCATCCCCCGCGCCTACGACGCGCAGCTCGACGCCAGGACCCTGCTGTTCGTCCGCGGCGACGATCGCTATCCGACCGGCAATCCGCTCCCGCCGGGCGTCCCCGAATCGATGGGAGGCCGATTCGAGGCCAAGACCGTGGCGCTGCCCCTCGCGGCCTTCTCGCCCGACCGTCGCAAGGATCTGATCTATGCCCAGCTCGACGCGGGCCATGACGAGATCACCAGGGCCGAAGTCGCGTTCGCTCGACTCGAGCGAACGTCGAGGGACGCCGTAGAAATCGAGCTGGCGCGGGCCGACGCCGCGTTGGCTCACGCACGACTCGACGCCCTGCGCGATGTCGAGCGGGCCGAGGCGCTGGTGGAGCGCGGGAAGACGGGTTCGAAGGAGTGGACCGAGGCGGCCGTTCAGGCGACCGCGGCGCAGAGGAACCTGGCCGTCGCCCAGGCCAACCGAGCCGAGGTGGCGAGCGCGGCAGGCACGGCGGAAAGCCGCACCCGCGAAAAGGGCCGAGGCCGACAAGGCCCATGCCGATGCCCTCAAGGCCCTGGTCCGCGCCCGGGAGGATTCCCGCCAGTCGCCCGGCACGAGCTATACGCCTCCGT
Source organism: uncultured Planctomycetota bacterium (assembly GCA_963743925.1). GTDB lineage: Bacteria > Planctomycetota > Planctomycetia > Isosphaerales > Isosphaeraceae > CAVZRC01. The sequence goes on from CAVURY010000033.1 coordinate 379,208, forward strand.
CGCGAACGACCTATCCGGCCACCAGCACGGGGAAGCGACTCGCGTTCGCCCGATGGATCACGGACCGGTCGAACCCGCTCACCGCACGCGTGGCCGTCAACCACCTCTGGGGACGCCACTTCGGGCGGGCGATCGTGCCGACGGTCAACGACTTCGGCCGCAATGGCCAGCCGCCGACGCACCCGGCGCTGCTCGACTGGCTGGCCGCCGAGCTGATGGATCGCGGCTGGAGCATGAAGGCGATCCATCGGCTGATCGTCACCAGCGCCGCGTACCGGCAGGATTCTCGGCCCGATCCGTCCGATCTGGCTCGCGACCCGGACAACGTCTACCTCTGGCGATGGACCCCGCGCCGGGCCGAGGCCGAGGTCGTCCGCGACTGCGTGTTCGCCGTCGCCGGTGCCCTCGACTCGAAGCTCGGCGGACCCGACATCGATCACAAGGCCGGTTTGACCGTGCCCCGTCGCAGCATCTATTTCCAGCACGCCGCCGAGAAGCAGATGGAGTTCCTCCAGATCTTCGACGCCGCCGGGGTGACCGAGTGCTACCGTCGCAAGGATAGCATCCTGCCCCAGCAGGCGCTGGCGCTGGCCAATAGCGACCTCTCGCTGCAAATGGCCCGCCGGATCGCCCGGGCGCTCTCGGCCGGCGCCGGGTCCTCCGACTCGTCCGAATTCGTCAACGCCGCGTTCGAACGGGTGCTCTCCCGGCCGCCGACCGACGCCGAACGCGGCGAGTGCCTGCGGTATCTCGGCCAGGACGCGTCGGCCCGGAAACGCGAAAGCCTCGTTCATGTGCTCCTCAATCACCACGATTTCGTGACGATCCGCTGATGATTCGACAAGAGTTTCACGCGGAGAAAACACAGGAGTAAGAGTTTCACGCAGAGACGCAGAGAGGGAACGCAAAGATCGCAGAGAAGAGTCAAAACAAACCAAAACGGTTGAATACATTTAGATTATCATTTACTCTTCTTGGTTTCTTTGCGATCTCTGCGATCTCTGCGTTCCTTCTCCGCGTCACTGCGTGAAATCCGGATCTTTACGAGAGATTATCTCATGAGCACCAGGACACATTGCAAGACGCGGCGGGCATTCCTGGCGGACACGGGCATGGGATTCACCGGGCTGGCGCTGGGCGCGATGCTGGCGACGGGAGGGCTGATCGCGGCCCCGCCGACGGCGAAAAGGCCAAGGCGGTCATCTGGATCTTCCTGTGCGGCGGGGTCAGCCACGTCGAGAGCTTCGACCCCAAGCCCGAGCTGAACCGATACGCGGGCAAGTCGATCGAGGCGACGCCCTACAAGGACGCCCTGAACCCGTCGAAGCTGAAAGACCTGGTCTCGGCCAATCCGCAGCACGGGGGCCGCAAGATCCTGATGGGCCTGAATACCGGCTTCCGGAAGTACGGCGATTGCGGGATGGCGGTCGGCGACTGGTGGCGGAACATCGGGTCGTGCGCCGACGACATCGCGGTGGTGCGCTCGCTCTGGACGACCGACAACGACCACGGCGCCCAGCTCCAGTTCCATACGGGCCGGCACGTCCGGGAGGGGGCCCATCCCACGATCGGCTCGTGGACCTCTTACGGCCTGGGCACACTCAACGAGGACCTGCCGGAGTACGTCGTGCTCGGCGAGCCGACCGGCGACTGCTGCGGCGGCTCGTGGACCCATGGCGCGGCGTATCTCGGCCCGGAGTACGCCGGGGTCCGGCTCAAGCCCGACGCCGAGGAGCCGCTCCCGTTCGTCGCGCCGGGATCGGGCATGAGCGCCGAGGACCAGGCGGCCGAGTTCGGCCTGCTGGGCCGGCTCAATCGCCTGGCGGGCATCGATTACCCGGACGACCCGGCGACTCCGGGCGCGGATCAAGGCGTATGAGCTGGCGTTCGGCATGCAGACCGCCGTGCCCGAGACCCTGAAGCTGGAGGACGAGGGGCCGTCGACGCAGGCCCTCTACGGACTGGACCGCGACGCGACCCGGCCGTTCGGCCGGCTCTGCCTGGCCGCCCGTCGGCTGGTCGAGCGGGGCGTGCGGTTCGTCCAGCTCTTCCACGGCGGCGGCGGTGGGGGCTCCTGGGACGCCCACGCCGGGATCGTCGCGAACCACGGCCAGCTCTCGGCCCAGGTGGACCTGCCGATCGCCGGGCTGCTGAGGGACCTGAAGCGTCGCGGGATGCTCGACGAGACGATCGTCGTCTGGGGCACCGAGTTCGGCCGATCGCCGGGCGCCCAGGCCGACGGCCGCGACCACCACCCGCAAGGCTTCTGCGCCTGGCTGGCCGGCGGCGGCATCAAGGGGGGAGTCGTCCACGGCGCCACCGACGAGCTCGGCTTCCACGCCGTCGAGGACCGGCACTACGTCACCGACATCCACGCCACGGTCCTGCACCAGCTCGGGCTGGACCCCCGCAAGCTCGAGGTCCCCGGCCGCAAGCGGCTCGAGATCGACTACGGCCAACCGATCCGCGCCATCATCGCCTAAACGGCCCGGACTCCGAGTACGGCAATGTGGCCCTGCCAATGCTGGTTCATCGGGGGAATTACGAAATTGCGAGACTCCCGCGACCTGTGGACAAAGGCCGACGGTTCCCGGATATCTATTCAGGGAGCCCAAGCATGGCCGATCCGGCGAGCAATGACGACCAGGACCTTCTCGAGCGTGCCTTGGCCGGCGACGAGTCGGCGCTGGCTGTGCTCTTCGACGGCTATCGCGATCGGCTGAGGCGGATGATCCGCCTGCGGCTCGACCGTCGGCTCACCGGCCGGGTCGATTCTTCCGACGTGCTCCAGGAGGCGTATCTCGACGTCCGCAAGCGGCTCGCGGAATTCGCCCGCGACCCGGCGGCCATGCCGTTCCAGCTCTGGCTGCGTCTGGTCACCGGCCAGGAGCTGACCGACCTGCACCGGTACCACCTGGGCGCCGCAGATGCGCGACGCCGGCCAGGAGGTCTCGCTGCATCGCGGGCCGTTCCCCCAGGCGAACTCGGTCTCGCTGGCCGCCCAGCTCCTCGGTAAGCTGACCAGCGCCAGCAAGGCCGCCATCCGCGCCGAGCACAAGCTGATCGTCCAGGAGGCGCTCAACGGGATGGACCCGATCGACCGCGAAGTCCTGGCCTTGCGCCACTTCGAGCACCTGTCCAACGACGAGACCGCGCAGGTGCTCGGCCTGACCAAATCGGCGGCCAGCAACCGATACATTCGGGCCCTGAAACGGCTCAAGGAGATCCTGTCCTCCATCCCGGGCCTGAGAGACCAATTGTAGGATGCTCCGTGAGCACCGATTGTAAGTAGGCCTCGGATCGGTGCTCGCAGAGCACCCTGCGAGCCGCGATCCTCGTGAAAGACGCACGCCGATGAATAGCTCCAGCGACGAGCGCAACCCGGTCGAGCTCCTGGCCGAGGAGTTCCTCGACCGCAAGCGGCGCGGCGAGCAGCCGACGCTCCGCGAGTACCTCGACGCGGCACCCCGAGCTGGCCGAGGAGATCCGCGACCTGTTCCCGGCCCTGCTTGATGATGGAGGACCTGGGCGAGAGCTCCGGCGCCACCACCGGCTCGCTGGCCGCCGACGGCGCGGCCGTGGACATCCGGCTCCAGCGACTGGGAGATTACCGGATCCTCCGCGAGATCGGCCGGGGCGGCATGGGCGTGGTCTACGAGGCCGAGCAGGAATCGCTGGGCCGGCGCGTCGCCCTGAAGGTGCTGCTCGGCCGGGTCGTTGGTCGATCCAAGCAAGTGCGTCGGTTCGAGCGGGAGGCCAAGGCGGCGGCGCGGCTACACCACACCAACATCGTGCCGGTCTTCGGCGTCGGCCAGCAGGACGGGCATCATTACTTCGTGATGCAGTTCATCGCGGGAGTGGGCCTCGATGCGGTGCTGGACGACCTGCGGCGGCTGCGGCATCGCGAAGTCCGCGGTCGGGCCCGGCCATGGAGCCCGACGCCGGTGGCGAGCCGGGCCGCCGACGGGACGGGTGCCGAGGTCGCCCGATCGTTGATCGCCGGCCGGTTCGCCGTCGATCGGGCCGCCGGGAGACCTGTCGGCGACCGAGCCCTTCGACGACGCGGGTCCGCCCTCACCGCCGCCGACGAGCGGCCTCGCGACGGCGGATCCTCCTCGGACCGTCCTGTCCCGGCTCCTCCGAATTGTCGGCGTCGTCCGATCCCGACCGCCCGTTCTATTCGGAGCATCGCCCGCATCGGCATCCAGGTCGCCGAGGCACTGGACTACGCCAACCGCCAGGGGATCCTCCATCGCGATGTCAAGCCGTCCAACCTCCTGCTGGACAACCGCGGCAACGTCTGGGTGGCCGACTTCGGCCTGGCCAAGACGGCCGAGGCCGACGACCTCACGCATACCGGCGACATCCTGGGCACGATCCGCTACATGGCGCCGGAGCGGTTCTCGGGGCATTGCGACGCGAGGTCGGACGTGTACAGCCTGGGCCTGACGCTGTATGAACTGGTGGCACTGCGGCCGGCGTACGGGGCGTCAGACCGGCACGCGCTCATCGAGCGCGTGCTGCACGAGGAGCCGGAGCGTTTGAGGAAGCTGGGCCCGAGGTGCCGCGGGACCTGGAGACCATCATTAGCCAAGGCGACCGCCCGCGACCCGGCGGTGCGATATGCGACGGCCGGCGGCGCTGGCGGAGGACTTGCAGCGGTTCGTGGAGGACCGTCCGATCCGGGCGCGGCGGGTGTCATCGGCGGAGCGGGATTGGCGAGATGGTGCCGGAGAAACAAGCCACTCGCCACTTCGATCGGCCTGGCGGTGGCCGGGATGGCGGCCGCGATCGTTATCTCCCTGCTCTACGCCGGTCAACAGGCTCACCTGGCCACCGCGAGGAAGCTCTACGGCGACGAGCAGACCCGCCGCCTCGACGAGCAGGCCGAGGCGAACCAGTTGACTCGTCTGGCGGGCCAACTGAGGAGCGCGACTTGAAGGAGGAGCGCGCCCGCCTCAAGATCGCCCTGGCCGAGTCGAACCGCCGGCAGTCGATGCTCAACTTCCAGCGCGGCCACGCCGCCTTCGAGAAGGGGCAGATCGGCTCCGGTATGCTCTGGATGGCCGAAACCTTTCGGAGCCGACCGAGGCGAGGACCCGACCTGGCAACATGCCGCATCGACCAACCTGGCGGCCTGGCGAACTCGCCATCCCCGACTCAGGGCGGTCTTTTCCCATCGTGATCCCGTGAGTCGGGCGGCATTCAGTCCAGACGGCAAGACCGTCCTCTGCGGGGCCGGGTTCATGGCGCGGTTGTGGGATGTCACCACCGGCCTGCCCGTCGGTCCGCCCATGAATCATCGCGGGCACGGTCATGGCCCTGGCGTTCAGCCCGGACGGCGAGACCGTCCTCACGGAATGCCTCGGCCAAACGACCCATCGATGGGATGCGACCACCGGCCTGCCCATCGGTCCGCCCATGGATCATCCCGGTTTCTATGCCATCGCCTTCAGCCCCGACCGGAAGACGGCCCTCACTCTGAAGATCGATGATAGTCGGACGATGTCGCTGTGGGACCTGAGAAGGGGCGACCCATCGACAAGCCCATGGAGCCTCAAGCTCTTTCGTCCATGCCGCGTTCAGCCCCGATCGGACCCTCCGGTTCGTATTCCAACCGTTCAATCGGCCGATGCTGACACAGGTCTGGGACGCCATCACCGGTCGGCCCCTCGGCGGGCCCCTGGAATACGGGCGGCGAACCGGATCCTGGCATTCGGTCCCGATGGCGAGACATTCCTCGGGGTGAGTGACCGACACCGCGCAGATATGGACTGCCGCCACCGGCGAGTCCATCGGCCCCCCCTTCGTGCATCGGGCCCCCGTGTCGAGCGGGGCATTCAGCCCGGATGGCAAGACCATCCTCACCGGCGGCGCCGATGGGACGGCTCGGCTCTGGGACCTCGCGAGCGGCCGGCCCCTCGGCGGGCCCATGCCACATCGGGATGAGGTCTCTGCCGTGGCCTTCAGCCCCGACGGCCGGACCGTCCTCACCGGGAGCCGGACAAGACGGCGCGGTTGTGGGATGCCGAGATCGGTCAACCCCTCGGCAGGCCGCTGGACATCGCGCCGAACGATGAGTTCCTCCTCATCGGTGCGGCGTTCAGTCCCGATGGCAAGACCATCCGCTCCTGCAATTACGGCGGGACGTCACGGGCGTGGGACGCGGCCAACGGCCAGGCCGTCGGGAGGGCCCTGAGACATCCGGGTTGTGTACTTGCCGTAGCGTTCAGCCCCGACGGCAAGGCGATCCTGACCGCAGGCGAGGACAACATAGGACGGCTGTGGGATGCCGCCACCGGCCGGGTTGTTGGGAGGCCCCTGCCGCTCGGAAGTGATGACCTCGCGTTGAGCCCGGACGGCGTGACCGCCCTCGCGGGCGACAGGCTGTGGGACATGACGACCGGTCAACCCATCGGCGAGCCTCTTGGGCACGGGGGCATCATCTGGGGTGTTCAGTCCGGATGGAAAGATCGTCCTGACCGGGAGTCAAGAGGGACGGCGCGGCGGCTCGGGACGCCGCGACCGGTCAACCCATCGGTGATCCGCTCCCGCATCGAGACCCGGTCCGGGCCGTCGCATTCAGCCCGGATGGCCGGATCGTCTGCACCGGTAGCCAGGACAAGACGGCGTGCCTGTGGGACGCGACTTCCGGCCACTATCGGCGGCCCTCTCGAGCATCTGGACGGGCTGCTCCGCGCACTCAGCCCCGACGGCCGACTCGTCTTGACCGGGAGCGCGGACCGGACGGCGCGGCTCTGGGACGCCGCCACCGGCCAACCCATCGGCCCGCCGATGGAGCATCGAGCGGAAGTCATCGCCGTGGCCTTCAGCCCCGACGGCAAGACCATCCTCACGGCAAGCCCCCATTCCGCCACCACCTCGGAGGACGACGGTGCGGCTCTCTGGCTCTGGCAGACCCCATCGCCGTTCCACGACGACCCGCCACGGATTGCTGCCTGGGTGGAAGCCGCGACCGGATTGGAGTTGGATCGTCAAGGCTCGGTCCGCTCGCTCGACAACGCCGCGTGGCGGCAACGCCTAGACCAGCTTCACCGATGGGGCGGCCCGCCAGCGACCGATCGCTCTCGACGGCTGGACCCGATCCTGTTCGGTCCGGATCCCGCCGCCCGAGCCGACGGGTTGATGAACCTGGGCCGGAGGGCCGAGGCCGAGGCCGCCTACGCCGAGGCCATTCGCGTCCGGCCGTACAACAAGTCGGTGTGATGTCGCAGGGACGTTTCTACCTGTCCTGCGGCCGGCCCGAACGGGCTGCCGCTCAGTTCGCTGAAGCCGTACGGCTCTGGCCGGACGACTTCTTCCTCCACCAACGATTATGCCTGGCGTTGCGGGCGGCGGGGGACACGAGCGGCTTGAAGAAAGCGGTTTCCGATCTACTCGCAACGTTCGGAGATCCCACCGATTCCGATGTAAGCCAAAGCCGGGTTGCCTCAACCTGCCTCCTGGCTCACGAGGCGGTCGATCCCGAGATTCCCATCCGGCTGGCCCAGGCCGCCGTCAGGGATGCTTCCGCGCAAGAACAAAGGTTTTCCCAAGGCCACTCTCGGTGCGGCGCTCTACCGTGCCGGTCGATTCGAAGACGCGATCCGCTCGCTGGAAGGCGGCCAGAACTTCCACGATGCATGGCCCTTCCTGGCGATGGCTCATGGCCGTCTGGGCCATTGCGACGAGGGCCGTCGCTGGCTCGATCGTCTCCGAAACGAACGGGCGAACTCGGGCCCGGCCAAGGAGGATGATCTGATGAGCGTGGAATCGAGCCTTTGGAGTTACTTCGGCGAACTGAAGATCCGCCTGCTGCGAAGCGAGGCCGAGGCGGTGATCCTCTACGACCCGGTGTTCCCGGCAGACCCGTTCGCGCCTTGAGCGGGACCGGGAAGCCTGCCGCGGCATTCGATCCCATCCCGCCGAGGACCACGGAGCCGGGTCATTCAATCTCGTAGATCGAGCCGCCGGGATTGCGCGGGAGACTCCACCATCAGATCTCGCTCGCCGGCAATCCGGAGCGACAACCGGGACATCGCAAGGTTTCCAGCATCGGAGACACCTCCTGACGGGCATGGTACGTGTTCCTCGCCCCCCTTTACTTACACCCTCGTTGACGAAGGTTACAGCGGTTTCAAGAAGGTCGCGATCGAATCGCTTCGAAGAGGTATCGCAGTTCCTCGTCGGCGTCTTCGGGCGCCGAGATGGTCTGCGCGATCTCGGCCAGCACAAGCTCGCCGAAGCGGCGGCGAAGTCGATTGACGGCGACCTTGACGGCCCATTCGGGCGTCCCCAACGTGGCGGCGACCTCACGATAGCTCGGGGCCGCGGCCTCGCCGGTCAGGAAGATCTTGAGGAGGTCGAAGTCGTCGTGTTTTTCCTCCCGCTCGAAGTCATCCCGCAACTGAGCCATCACCCGATCGAGCAGCGTGAGAGCCCACCGTCGCTCGTAGATGCTCTCGGCCGTGACGTCGGTCACCGGTTCGAGCCGGAACCGGCTCTCGCCCTGTTCGAAGTCCAGCGAAAGGACCCTTCGGCCGCCACCGCACATCTGGGACTGGGCATGTTGCCATTCCTTGGATAAGTAGTGTCTTGAGCGCGGTCAAGAGAAGAGAGCGGAATCGGCCCCGCTCCGAGTCCGCGGCCTGGAGATGGTGCTTCTCCAGGAGCCGGGCGAAGAATTCCTGGGTCAGGTCCCGAGGGTCGTCGCCCGGATAGCCCGAGCGGCGTACATAGGCATAGAGCGGATACCAGTAGATTTGACAGAGCGAGGCCAGGGCCGCCAGGGCGTCGTGCGGATCGCCCCGCGGCGAGCACCAGGCTCAACGGGTTGAGGCGAAGCCTTGCGGATGCGAGGGGTTCGAGGTCTGATGGGACATGATGATATTGTTGTCCGCAACGTCCGGGCTGTTCCATGATCAAACGGTCGGGCTCGATCGGGAGCAATGCCCGGAGGTGACTTGAGGATGCTCTCCGAGCACCGATCTTGCGTCAGGAATTCGGGTCGGTGGTCGCGGAGCACCTTGCAAGCCTCGATCCTCCTGGGAGGAGCAAGCCGATGACCACTCCCGGCGATGATCGCAATCCCGTAGAGAGACTGGCCGAGGAGTTCCTCGACGGCAGGTGCCGCGGGGAACAGCCCACGCTCCGCGAATACCTCGAACGGCACCCCGAACTCGCCGACGACATCCGCGACCTCTTCCCGGCCCTGATGGTGGAGGACCTGGGCGAGAGATCCTGCGACACCACCGGCTCGCTGGCCGCGGATCACGGCGTCGCCCCGGGCATCCGGCTCCGGCGGCTGGGCGATTACCGCATCCTCCGCGAGATCGGCCGCGGTGGCATGGGCGTCGTCTACGAGGCCGAGCAGGAGTCGCTCGGCCGCCGCGTCGCCCTGAAAGCGCTCTTGGCCGGTTCCCTGGCGAGACCCGAAGCAAGTGCGTCGGTTCGAGGGCGAGGCCAAGGCCGCGGCCCGGCTACATCATACGAATATCGTTCCCGTCTTCGGCGTAGGCCGGCAGGACGGCCACCATTACTTCGTCATGCAATTCATCGCCGGTCTGGGGCTCGACGCGGTCCTGGACGATCTCCGCAGGCTGAGGGACGCGAAGGCGTTCGCGCAACGCTCCTGGCATCTCGCTGCCGGGATGGCCTGGCCGCGGCGGAGGTGGCCTGCTTGTTGATCATCGGCCGATTCGATGTCCAGGGGCGGCCGGCGGATGGCTGCGTGACCGAGTCCTTCGACGCCGCGGATCCCGACGCCCCGACCGTTGCCGCCGCGAACGGCCCCGCGGCCGATGCCTCCGCGGCGATCCTGCGCAGTTCGGCCGAGCGGTCGGCGGCGTCCGGTCCCGACCGCCGGTTCTACCGCTCCGTGGCCCGGATCGGCATCCAGGTCGCCGAGGCCCTGGAATACGCCAACCGCCAGGGCGTCCTCCACCGCGACGTCAAGCCGTCGAACGGGCTGCTGGAGAGGCGAGGCAATGTCTGGGTCGCCGACTTCGGCCTGGCCAAGACGGCGTGGCCGACGACCTGACCCACACCGGCGACATCCTCGGCACCATCCGCTACATGGCCCCGGAGCGGTTCCGAGGGAGACGTGCGATGCGCGGTTGGACGTCTATAGCCTGGGCCTGACGCTCTACGAGCTGGTGCGCTGCGGCCTGCATTCCGGGCGCCGACCGGCAGGAGCTGATCGAGCGGGTCATTCACGACGAGCCGGAGCGGCTCGAGGAGTTGGCTCCCGGCGTGCCGCGGGACCTGGAGACGATCGTCGCCAAGGCGATCGCCCGCGAGCCGGCGGCCCGGTATGCCACGGCCGCCGCGTTGGCGGAGGACTTGCAGCGGTTCGCGGACGACCGGCCGATCCGTGCGCGGCGGGTGTTGACGGCGGAGCGGTTATTCCGGTGGTGCTGGTGCAACCCGGGGATCGCGTCCGCGATCGGGCTGGCCTCGGCGGCTATCGCGGTCCTGGTCCTGCTGACGCTGCTCTATGCCAACCAGCAGTCGAGGCTGGCGGAAGCCCGAAGGCTCAATGCCAACCAGCAGATCCAGCACGCCGACGAGCAGACCGAGGCGGCGGCTAGAATCCAGCAGGCCCTCGCCCAATCCAACGCCGGTCGGCGATGATCGATTTCGAGCGCGGGCGAGTCGCCTGCGAGCAGGGGCAGGTCGGTCCCGGATTGGTCTGGATGATCGAGAGCCTGCGCTGCCACCGACGCGGCAGACCCGGCCTGGCGGCATGCCGCCCTGGCCAGCCTCTCCGACTGGCGGCGATACGGCACCGGCCTGGAAGGGGTCTTCACCCACGGGAGCGACGTCGCCGCCGTCGCGGTGAGCCCCGACGGCAAGACCGTCCTCACCGGGAGCGATGACATGACTGCGCAATTGTGAGACATCGCCACAGGCGGACTCTCAAAAGACCGGTCACACAAGGGGGCGCCGTGAAGGCAGTGGCATGAGAGGAGGAAGGGAAGAAGGCGCTGACCGGGAGCTGGGACCGGACGGCGGATCTGGAACGCCCGCACCGGGCTCCCCATCGGAGGGCCCCTCCGACATCAAGGCGAGGTCCTGGCCGCGGCCTTCAGCCCGGACGGCAAGACCATCCTCACCGGCTGCCAGGACCGGACGGCACGGATCTGGGACGCCCAGACCGGGCTCCCCATCGGAGGGCCGATCGCGAATCGAGGCGGAGTCGCGGCCGTGGCCTTCAGCCCCGACGGCAGGAGGATCCTGACGGGGAGCCTGGACCGGACGGTGAGGATCTGGGACGCCCGCACCGGGCTCCCCATCACCGGGCTGCTCGCGCATCGGGGCGAAGTGCTGGCCATGGCCTTCAGCCCGGACGGCAAGACCATCCTCACCGGCTGCCAGGACCGGACGGCGCAGCTCTGGGATGCCGACATCGTCCGGCCCATCGCCGAGCCCCTCAAGCATCCGGCGCCGTCACGGCGGTGGCGTTGAGCCCCGACGGCAAGGCCATCCTCACCGGTGCCGGCCGGTACGACACGGACGCCAGCGACGGGTCGACACGGCTCTGGGACGCCGCCTCGGTAATCCCCCTCGCCAAACCCCTGGAGCATCGCGGCGGGGTCCATGCCGTGGCCTTCAGCCCCGAGGGCAAGAGTATCCTCGTCGGGACCTCTGATGGAAAGGTGCGCCTCTGGGATGCCGCCATCAATCTCCCGATTGCCCGGCTCCTGGAGCATCGCGACATGGTCTTTGTCGTGGCGTTCAGCCCCGATGGCAAGACCGTCCTGACCGGCTGCCGGGATGGCAGGGCACGGCTCTGGCACGCCGAAACCGGACGACTACTCGGCCAACCGATGGAACATTCGGGCTGGGTGATCTTCGTGGCGTTCAGCCCCGATGGCAAGACCATCCTCACCGCGAGCGAGGACCGCACGGCGCGGCTCGCGGACGCCGTGAACGGCCGGCCCGTCGGTCAACCCATGGAGCATTCGCGTTCGGTCATGTCCATGGCGTTCAGCCTGGATGGCAAAACGATTACCTCGGTGTGCGACGACAGGACGACGGAGCTATCGGACGCCGAAACCGGAAGACCCATCGGAAAGCCCGTGCCGCATTCGGACGATATCGATATCGCGACGATCAGTCCCGACCGCAAGATCATCCTCACCGGCGACGTAAATGGCACGGTCCGGCTCTGGGACGCCGAGACCGACCTCCCCATGGGGTCGCCCATGCCGCATCCCGGCGCGATCCGGTCGGTCGTGTTCAGCCCCGACGGCGGGACCATCCTGACCGCCTGCGTGCACATATCTGCGCGGCGATGGGATGCCGCCACCTGTCGTCCAGTCGGCCTACCGCTCCGGCATCCCGCCCTGATCTTTTCCGCGGTGCTCGGCGCGGATGAGAAGACGATCCTCACCGGCACCGAAGATCGAATGGCGCGGCTCTGGGACGCCGATACCGGCCAGCCCATCGCCAGGCCGCTGGAGCATCCCAAGATCGTCTCGACCGTAGCCTTCAGCCCCGACGGCAAGACCATCCTCACCGGCGACAAGCCATCGCATCCGGCAACCAGTCGGAGCACGGCACGGCTGTGGGAAACCCCGTGGCAGCTCCCCGACGACCTCCAGCGGCTAGCCGCCTGGGTGGAGACCTCGACCGGTCTTGAAGTGGATGAGCGCGGGGCCCTCAGGGACCTCGATGACGACGCCGCGTGGCAGCAACGTGCCCGGATCGCCGATTGGGCGGCCCGCCGGCAACGGATCCCGCACGACGGCTCGACCCGATCCTATACGGCCTCGACCCGCGGCCCGGCGCGGGCCGCGAACCGGCGCCAACGCAGGGATGAGGCCGAGGCCGCCAACGACGAGGCCGTCCCGCGCCGACCGCACAACGGCACGTCCGGAGCGGGCGCGGGACGTTTCTACCTGGCACGTTCCCGACCGGCGAAGGCCGCCGCTAACTTCGCCGAGGCCGTCTCGCTCTAGCCGAACGACCTCGACACCCGCTATGAACAGATCCTGACGTTACTGGCGGCAGGCGACGGCGGCTGGCGTACGGCAGATCGCCGCCGATCTCCTCGACCAGTTCGGCAGGATCGACCGACCCTGGACAAGGCAGACAAGGTCGCATGGACCTGCCCGCTGGCTCCCGACTCGATCGCCGAGCCGCGAGGCCCAGCTAAGAGAGTGTCCGAAAGAACAAGGCTTGAAGAACTCTCGGTGCCGCCATCTACCGTGCCGGTCGGTTCGAAGACGCGATCCGCCGGCTCGAGGAAGGCATCTCGCTCCGGAACGAGACGCACGTGCCCCAGGCCTGGCCCTTCCTGGCGATGGCTCACGACCGTCTGGGCCGCATCGACGAGGCCCAGCGATGGCTCGATCGGCTGCGGCATCACGAGCCGAATCTCGATCACGACGAATTCTGGCTCGAACTCGAAATCCGCCTGCTGCGCAGCGAGGCCGAGGCGGTGATCCTCTACGACCCGGCCTTCCCGGCCGATCCGTTCGCACCGTGAACGATGACCGAGTTCCTCGTTACTCTCGTTGGGAGATGCGGCGGGGCCCGGCGGAGGCTTCCAATCCTCGAGGCTCCCCGCGTCGCCGTCGTGGAAGACGTCGAGCCGCATCGGCTGGCCGCCGCCGGATGGTCGGCAGACCGCGACATACGAGTTCCCCATGACCCGCCAGCGCCCCTGATGGACCACCAGCGCCGTGGCCTCGTCGACGGCCACCCCGGTCAGGTCGGGATGCTCGGCCAGGACTCCGAGGAGGCGATTGATCCGGTTTCGCCTCAGGGCGTGCTGGTCGACGACGGCCCCGGGCAAGAAGCCGAACCCGGTGCCGAGGGTGGCCCTGGCCTGGCCGCCGGTGATCATCACGCGCGACATGATGGCGGCGCCGGCCGACGTCCCGCCGATGACGCCGCCGCGATCGAGGACCCCGTTCAATGCCCGCTCGACCGCCGTGCCGAGATAGACCTCCGTCACGCGGGATTGGTCTCCCCCGCTGAACCAGACGCCCGTCGCCTCATCGAGCACTCGGGCGAATGCCGGTTCGTCGGCCCTGGCACGCGAACGGGTGTGGAGCAGGGTCGCCGAGGCGACGCCCCGCTCGGTCCAGGGCTCCAGGAACCCGCCGCGAACGGCGGCCGACCCGTCCGCATCGGCGCTCGCCGTCGGGATCACCACGAGCTTCGCCTTCGCTCCGCCGGCCAGCTTGAGGAACTCCCGGCGCACGGGTTCCGGGAGCCCGCCCCCGCCGCAGATCACCAGGGCCCCTCGACCCCCGGAGTCCGGCGTAGGTGGCGACGAAGCCGCTTGACCGGCCGTCGGCTGACCCCCATTTGACTCGGTGGTTCGTTCATCGGCGCCGGCCATTGTCAGGGCCATCGAGGCCAGGATCAGCCAGGCCCCGAACACGGCCAGCCGGCGGCCTGCCGGATCACCCCGCCCGGCGCGGCCGGTCCCCTTTGCCCTCGTCCCCGCCACCGTTCGATCGGCGATCACCATGGCCTTCCCCTCGCAGCATCGACCGGAGCGGCGCCTCGGCGCCCAGTCCGAGGAATCACGAATCCAAGCTCCGTTCCGCATGATACTTGACGACCCGCGAACCAATATGGTCTATATGTACCGCACAAGCAAGCATTCGGCATGATTCCGAGACTTTCGATCGTGTCAATCCGTGTCCCTGTCACCCCGATACGGTCGCGGATGCCGGGCGTACCCGCTTCTCCTTTCACCCCTGAGAGAGGTTCCTCATGACTCGAGACACGGTTCGGCGCGGCTTCACCCTGATCGAGCTGCTGGTCGTGATCGCGATCATCGCCGTCTTGATCGCATTGCTCTTGCCCGCGGTCCAATCGGCGCGCGAGGCGGCCCGGCGGATGCAATGCACGAACAACCTCAAGCAGCTCGGCCTGGCCGCCATGAATTACGAGTCCGCCAACGGCACCCTTCCGCCGGGTTCGTACGGCGCCGACCCGCGACTACGACGGCCGGATCAAGCCCGGCTTGAGCGTCTTCGTCCGGATCCTGCCCTTCATCGAGGGCCAGTCGACGTTCAACGCGGGCAACTTCGCCTTCTCGCTGGAGTCGAGCGCCAACGCCACCGTCGCCTCCGTCGGCATGAGCTTCCTCTGGTGCCCCAGCGACGCCACCGTCTCCAGCCCGAGCACGCCGATCGACTCGAGCTACAATCTGCCGAGCAGCAACACCCTCCAGCAGTACTACACCAGCTACGGCGGCAACCAGGGGCTCTGGGACCTGGACATCCAATACAACGACGACGCACGGTACGGGTATGCCGGCGCCTACGCCGCCCGCAAGGCGAACATGAACGGCGTCATCTTCATGTCATCGAACGTCCGACTCGCCGAGATCACCGACGGCACGAGCAACACCATGCTCTTCGCCGAGCACTGCCACGGGCGCATCGCGGCGAGCCTCACACCGACGTACTATCAGTGGTGGAACTCGAGCTACTATACCGACACCCTGATCTGCACTTACTACCCGCTGAATAGCGACTACAAGTCCGTCCTGTACAACACCGGCGCAAGACGAGTACTTCCAGATCGTCGCCAGCTATCACCCCGGTGGCGCCAACGTCGGGTTCTGCGACGGTTCGGTGAGGTTCATCAAGGACTCGATCCAGTCGCTCCCCTTCAACCCGTCGACGGCGAACAACGACTCCTTCATCTACAACAGCAACACGGCCACCTGGTCGCTCGCACCCGGCACGCAGCTCGGCGTCTGGCAGAAACTCTCGACCCGTAACTTCGGCGAGGTCGTCAGCTCCGACTCGTATTGAGGGATGTGACACGGAGTCCGGCGAGCACTTCTCGACGGCGAGCCTCGTTGCCCCGACCGGGCCGGCAATCCCACGGCGGTTTCGCAGGCAAGCGGCCCGCCGCGCCGGTGGCGGGCCGGCCCTCGGCCTGTTGTAATGGCGCGGAGCACGCTGCGAATAGCCGCGGCCCAGACGAAGCAGGCCGAGGATTGCACCATGCCGCTTGAGAACGTGACGAGCGCCCGAGCCCTCGCCCTGGGTGCCCTGGCTTCCGGGGTGAAGGTCGTCACCAGTTACCCGGGCTCGCCGAGCTCCGAGACGGTCGGAGTCCTGATCGATCTGGCCGAGCGCCACGCGCTCCACGTCGAGTGGTCGAGCAACGAGAAGGTGGCGATGGAGATCGGCATCGGGGCGTCGATCGGCGGCCGTCGGGCCCTGGTTTGCACCAAGAGCGTCGGCATGAACGTCATGATCGATCCGCTGATGGCCCTGAATCTGACGCCCGTGCACGGCGGCCTGGTCATCCTCCTGGGCGACGACCCCGGCGGCTACGGCTCGCAGAACGACCAGGACACCCGCTCACTGGCCCCGATGCTGGAGATGCCCATGATTGAGCCGGCGACGCCCGCCGAGGGCTTCGCCATGATGAAGGCGGCGTTCGCCATCTCCGAGCAGTTCCGGACGGCCGTCATCGTGCGGATCACCCGGAG
Source organism: uncultured Planctomycetota bacterium (assembly GCA_963743925.1). Classification (GTDB taxonomy): domain Bacteria; phylum Planctomycetota; class Planctomycetia; order Isosphaerales; family Isosphaeraceae; genus CAVZRC01. The sequence goes on from CAVURY010000033.1 coordinate 395,682, forward strand.
CTTCATCCAGCAGGCCGAGCCGGTCGACATCCGCGAGGGGCCTTATTTTCAGCCGGACCTGGGGTTCGTCCGCGAAGCCTGGCGATTCGTCCCCGTACCCCGCAACGTCGTGGAGAAGCATCGCGCCCTGCACGATCGGCTCGCGATCATCGAGGGATGGGCCGACGACGCCCCTTTCAACCGGATCGAAGGGCAGGGGGACCTGGGCATCATCGCGGCCGGATTCGCGCACCGGAAATTGCTCGACGTGCTCGGCGATGGCCCCCGGGACGAGCTCCGGATTCTCAAACTGGGCGTGCTGTTCCCCCTGCCGCGGGATCTCGTCGGTCGATTCCTGCAAGGTTGTCGCCAGGTCCTCATCCTCGAAGAGAACGAGCCGTTTCTGGAGGCCCAGATCAAGGCGACGACCCACGATTGCGGGTGCGATGTCCGGATCCTCGGCAAGCAGACCGGCCACACACGACGCGAGGGGGAATTGTTCCGCTGGCAGATCCAGCAGGCCCTGGCGCGATTCCTGCCGGGATTCGTCCCGGGGCGTGCCTATCTCGAGGCCGATGAAGCGTCCGAGCGACCTCCGCGCGAGAACCACTGCGCCGGCTGCCGATTCGGGGCGATCGTGGACGCATTGAAGGAAGCGGCCGCCCGGCTCGGGCAGGATCCGGTGCTCGTCGGCGACCCGGGCTGCCTGGCGGCGGTGGGCGACCGGCTCGACGCCAAGTATGCGATCGGCTCGGCGGTCGGCGTCGCCGACGGCCTGCGCCGGGCCGGGATTCGCGAGCGCGCGGTCGCCCTCTTCGGCGATTCCTCGTTCTTCCACACCACGATGCCGGCCATCGCCAACGCGGTCTACCACGGCAGCGACATCCTGATGGTGGTCCTGGACAACGGGGCCACGGTCACATCGGGGTTCCAGCCCAATCCCGGGGTTCCTCGCGATGCCCTGGGACGACCGGCCCCGGCGCTCAACATCGAGCGGATCGCCCGGGCGATCGGGGTGGAGTACGTGCGCGACGTCGGGCCGGATGACCTGGATACGCACCTTCCCGAAGTCTTCCGCGAGGGGCTGACTCACCCAGGACTCGCCCTGATCGTGATCCGCACGCCGTGCGATCGGTCGGAGTAATCGCGCGGAGCCGTGTTGCAATCGTTATACCTCGCATGAGATGCTGGAGGAGCGGTGTTGACCCGGAACGTTCCTCGAAGCCTGGCCGGTGAGGCGCAGCCGATGCCCGACACGTCGGATGATATTCCGGGCACCTTCGATGTCTTCCTCTCGCACGGCTCGCCCGACAAGCCGTGGGTCCGCACGCTCTGCGACGAGCTCAACAAGCTGGGCCTCAGCGCCTTCCTCGACGAGCGCGAGCTGGAGACCGGCGAGAACTGGACGCTCCGGCTCAGCCGGGAGCTGCACCAGAGCCCGCGCTGGCCCTGGTGATCTCGACCCAGGCCCTGGAACGCCCGTGGGTCGATCATGAGTGGACCTCGTACATGGCCAGGCACGGCCCGACGTCCGGCCGGTTGATCCCGATCTTGCTCGACAGCGTGAGCCTGCCGCCGTTCCTCAACACAATCCAGGTCATCAACGGGCGGCACCGCGACGCGGCCCGAGTCGCCGCCGAGCTCGCCGCGATGGTCGGCCGCTTCGAGTCGCTGCCCGAGGGAGTGGCCGAGAACGCCGACCGGCTGGTGGTGTATCTCGACAACCTGGAATCGCTCCTGATCGGCCCGGAGGACGTCGGCCCGGCCGACCCGAATACGTTCGGCCAGTGGCGCACGCCGGCCCTGAAAGTCATCTGGTAGACCCTGACGCAATTCGCCCGCGACACGACCAAGGTCACCGTGGTCGCGAGCTGCCGTTATCGCAACGACCAGTTCGGCCGGGCGCTGATCCCGGTCGGCCCACTGCCAGCAGGGGCCTTGTTTCGCCTGATGGCGTGGTTTCCCGGCCTGCGACGGCTTTCGGTCGGATCGCGGTTCCGGCTGGCTGAACTGCTGGACGGCCACCCGCGGGCCGTCGAGTTCGCCAACGATCTGGTCGAGTACGCGCTGGACGCGTGGGAAGACAGGACCGGGCGAGCCTGGGCACTCCCCGCCGAGCCTGCTCCCGAAGACCTGACGCGCGAGTGGACCGAGATCGTCGAGAAGCTGCTGCCACAGGTCGCGGAGAAGCTACGCGACGACCTGCTCTTCGACGCGCTCTGGGACCGCGTGCTCGACGACCGGGCCCGGCGGATGCTCTATCGCATGACCCTGCTCCGCAGACGCTGGGATCTCGACCTGGAGCTCGAGCTGGGCGAGCCCGACGAGCCGGCCTCGGAAGCCGAGTCCACCGCGAAGCGGTTGCGGCGCACCTCACTACTGGAGCAGGTCGAGCTGAGGCTGCGCGAGGGCCTGGTCCGCCGCGACACGATCCACCCGGCGACGGCCCAGTTCGTCGCCCGACGGTTCGACGACGATCCGACGCTGCGGCGGGAGACCCATCACCGCGTCGGCGAGTGGTATGAGGCCAGGACCAAGATATCACGTGACATTAGTGATGGTCTCGAAGCCGGCCACCACCTGTTCCAGGCCGGGGAATACGACCGAGGTTATGAGTTGTTGGGCGCGGCCTCCGACTGGCTCCAGAATCATGGCCGGGTCCGCGAAGGGCTCCAGATTCTTGAGCCGTTCCTGGTCGAGCCCGTGCAAAGGGCGATGACGCCGGATCGTGTCGGCCGGCTGCTCGGGACGGTCGGCCTCGCCTACGACAGCCTGGGCGAGGTGGAGCGGGCCATCGGATATCACGAGCAGGCGCTGAAGATCGACCGCGAGATCGGCGACCGACGGGGCGAGGGGAAAGACCTGGGAAACCTGGGACTCGCCTACTTCAGCCTCGGCGAGGTGGAGCGGGCCATCGGTTTTCACGAGCAGCGACTGGTCATCGCCCGCGAGATCGGCGATCGACAGGGCGAAGGGCAATCCCTGGGCAACCTGGGCGTCGCCTACTCCAGCCTGGGCGAGGTGGAGCGGGCCATCGGTTTTCACGAGCAGCGACTGGTCATCGCCCGCGAGATCGGCGATCGACAGGGCGAAGGGCAATCCCTGGGCAACCTGGGCGTCGCCTACTCCGGCCTGGGCGAGGTGGAGCGGGCCATCGGTTTTCACGAGCAATACCTGGTCATCGCCCGCGAGATCGGCGACCGACGGGGCGAGGGGACCGCCCTGGGCAACCTGGGCATCGCCTACTCCGGCCTGGGCGAGGTGGAGCGGGCCATCGATTTGCTGGAGCAGGCGCTGTGGATCGGCCAGGAGATCAAGGACCCGCAGATTGTCAGGATCTTCTCGGCTCAACTGGAGCGGCTGCGCGGGGGCGGATCGGCGGGCAAGCCGGAAGAAGGATGAACAGCCCGGCGGATCAGCTTGCGGCTCATGGCATGCGGAGCAGATCGCCCCAGCTCTGAATCTCGGCGTCGAGGATTCGGTCGACGAGGGCCTCAAACCGGCTGAAATCTTCGATCGCCTCCACGGCGGCAACGATAGCGGGGTCAGGCGGACCGAATCGCTTCGTCCCCAGAAGAAGCAAGAACTCTCTTGCCCCCTCGTTGCGACCTTGGATCTTGCCCTCCCGCCGGGCTTCCTGAAAGTTCGCCTCAAAGGTCGCCGATCGCCCCAGGGACAAAGCCTTATTCACGAGACTTTCAATCACGCTTTCACTCCAACCCTCTCGTGGGTTGCGTTGATCGGTCGTCGAGTACGTCATCGGTCAAACCGCCTTCAATCGTGGGTTGAACCGTTCTGTCCGGACGCGTTGACTGGGTTCTCGGATCAGGGAGTGCGAAGCAGGTCGTCCCAATCCCGAACGTTCGATTCGAGTATTCGATCGAAGAGGGCCTCGATCCGATTGGTGTCTCGGATAGCTTCGATGGCGGCGAGAGTGGCGCCGTCGGCAGGGCCGAAATGCTTGTTCCCCAGACGAAGCAAGGCTTGCCGTTCTCCCTCGATGCGTCCCTCCTGCCGGCCTTCCCGCAGGATCGCCTGGTACGTCGTCGATTCGCGCATGGTTTGGATTCCCTCCAGCAGTTCGATGGCCAGCTCATCCGGATAGCGGAGTCCCATCAGCAAGTACGTAGCCGTCCAGAGCTTGGCGGCGAGAGGTCGGGGCTCGGCGTTGATCCGGCCGGCCATCCGCCGGACGACCCCGGGCAAGTCCGCTCGCGACACCTTGGTCAGCGGAGCCAGTGGGACCAGGCCGATGCCGGCGTTCAGGTAAGGCTCGGGGGATTCTTTCCAGAGCCTCACCACCTGGAAATTATAGCGATTGGTCACCCAGCCGTCTGGTAGCTGTCGCACGTAACCCCCCTTCAAACTGGGCGAGTTGGCCTCCTTGCACAACAACACCAGGACCGTGAGCACCGGCAGGTTGTGTCGGTAGTCGAGGGCGACCTGACGATACCAGAGCGTCCGGGACAGGTCGATGTCATGGTAGGAGTGGGGCTCGAGGTTGACCAGGTAGGGCTCGGCGCCGTCGACCTTGAGGACCTTGTCGGCGCCGGCGGTCAAAGTCGTGATATCGGAATCGATGACCGTGACCGGCCCGCGCGGGCCGTTGGTGAAGCGTTCCAGCCAGTCCGCGGGATCTTCCCAGATCAGTTCCTTGGTGGCGACGTCGAATCGGTTGAATTCCATTCCATGGCTCCGAGTCCTTCTCTCCCTCTTCGTGTTCCGCGCAGGGTCGATCGAGGCGGCGCCGCGATCGCCGACAGATACAGAATCGGCCGGGAGTCGTCAGGTCGTCAAATCATTCTTGACGGGCTCGAGATCGGCCTGGCCATCGAGTTCTCCGGAGGCACGACTCCGCTCCTGCCACCATTCGGCGGCCCGGTGCTGGTCCCATTCGCCCGCAGAGGCGCAGTCGCCCAGGGCGCGTTCCAGGCTCTCGGCGTCCGGGAACCGATCGTCGGGGTTCTTGGCCAGGCAGCGGAGCACGATGCGCTCGAGATCCTCGGGGATGCCGGCGCGGACCGAGGACGGCGGAATGACCGGCTCGCGGGCGTGGGCGATCATGACCCCGACGCTCCCCCCGCGATCGAACGGCGGCCGGCCGGTCAGCAGGTAATAGGCGACGGCGCCCAGCGAGTAGATGTCGCTCCGTTCGTCGAGCTCCCGGTCGCCCATCGCCTGCTCCGGCGACATGAACATCGGCGTCCCGAAGATCCGGTCATCTCCGTTCGATCGAGGCGCGCGGCCCTTCGACGCGGTGAGGACCAGGCCGAAATCGAGCAGCTTGGCCACGTCGTCCATCTGGCCGCGACGCGCCGCGAAGATGTTCGACGGCTTGACGTCGCGATGGATCAGGCCGGTGGCGTGCGCCTCGCGGAGGGCCATGCAGACCTGACGGAGCAGGTAGATCGCCCGCCCGGGGGGCACGGGGCCGTGGCATTCGACCAGCTCCGCCAGGCTCAGACCCGGCAGGTATTCCATGACATAATAATAGGTCCCGTCCTCGGTACGGCCGTAGTCGTAGATCTCGACGGTGTTCGGGTGGGACAGCGTGGCCGTGAGCCGGACCTCCCGCTCGAAACGCTCGAATGTCTCCCGGTCGCCGGAATGGCCCTTGCGGATGAGCTTCAGGGCGCACGGGCGCTTGAGCAACTGGTGCTCGGCCAGGAAGACCTCGCCCATCCCGCCGGCCCCGATCCGACGTCGGAGCCAGTACTGGCCGAGCTGGCGGGCCTCGACGACCTGCCGGCGCAGGTTCGAGATCATATGGGCACCGTAGGTCGAGCCGACGGCCAGGATCAGGAGGAGCATCGCGTCGAAGCTGAACAGCGCCACCGGGGTGACGCCCCGGTTCATCCACCCGCGCTCGAGCCATGCCATCGCCTCGGGATGCCGCAGCCAGAGGACCATCAGAGTCGCGAACGGCATCAGCGCCAGCGGGCCCACCACGAATGCGACGCGTCGCCAGCTCTTCGGGACGTAGATCCCGTACGTGAGGATCAAGATCGACGTGATCAGCACGATATTCTTCATATTCAACCATGCCGACATCGGATCCCCGGCGAGCGAATATCGGAGCATGCTCCGATACTGGGAGAACGCGAACCGGGCCGCGAGCATCGCGATCATGCCCAGCTCCAGCATCCTGAGCCGGCCCATCGAGAGGGGCCTTCGGCTCCAGAGCAGGGCGGCGATGCCGCCGAGGACCAGCAGGATCGCGACATTCAGCGCCGGGATCATGAGGTCTGTATATTGTCGGACGATGACTCGGTAGACGAGTCCCATCGCCATGATGAGGATGTAGATCATCGGCAGCTCGCGCAGGCGTGCGCGGACCACCGATTGGACCTCGGAGGGCGGATGCGGCCCCACGCCCGCGCGGATCGCCGCCTTGGGCCGGAAACCTCCGCCCACTTCATCGGCCCCGCCCCCGAGATCCCGGATCGGTCCGGGACGGCACGGGGTCGGGCCGCCACGATCGGAGGGGGGCCAGCTCGCCGTCTCGTTCGATGGCCGAGGTGGACTCGCCAGCTCGATCGGCGTCAGGAATCCATTCAGGGTCGCCCGGTCGTCATCGGCGAGGAGGCGATCGACCTCGGCCCGGAGCTCGTCGTCATCGCCGCAGGCCTGTCGGAGCCAGGCCGCTCGCTCGGAGGGGTCGAGCTGGAGCGCCCTATCGAACAGGACGTCAATCTGCAGCCAACGGTCCGGCGTCATTGGCCTCCGCCTCCCGGAGCTGGCCGCGGAGCCAGGCCCGCGCGAGCCGCCAGTCCCTCTCGACCGTCACCACCGAGACCCCGAGCGCCGAGGCGATCTCGGGCACCGTCAGCCCGCCGAAGTACCTCAGGGTCATGACCTGGCTCTGGCGATCGTTCATCACGGCCAGCCGGTCGAGCGCCTCGTGGACGGCGACGATGTCCAGGTTCCGCACCTCGAAATAGTCGATCACCGAGTCGAGCGACACGCGACGCCATCCCGTGCCGCGACGGTCGGCCGCGCGTCGTCGGGCGTGGTCGATGAGGACCTCCCGCATCGCCCGTGAGGCCGACGCCAGCAGGAAGTTGGGGTCCGCCGTTTCGAAGTCCGGGCTGCGCAACAGCTTGATCACGGCCTCATGCACGACCGCGGTCGGCGAGAGCGTATGGTCGGAACGCTCCCTCCTCATCAGGCGGGTGGCCACCTGGCGCAGCTCGTCGTAGACGCGGGCGAGGCGCCCTTCCTCGATCCCGTCGCCTGCTTCGATGCCTGGGCTCTGCATCCCGTCTCTCTGCGGTTCGGCCTTCATCACCCCTCCGGAAAATCGATGAAGGGTTTCATCGGCATTATTCGCAAGAATTATCGGAGGGCAAGATGCAAAGGCTTCGATCGGCCCGCAAAGGCCGATTGCCGTTCGCAATTTCCAAGACGCTGTCAGGGATCAGAATTCCACCGCGGAAGCGCATGACCGTACCGGCCAGCGAGGATACGGTAAGAATCCTGGGATCCAGGAAGGGGATGTGGTGGGTGTCGGCCGATCTGAGCGGGTTGTGAGTTCGGCAGGTTCACGATGTCGCTTTATCATTTGTCGGCCCTACCTTTAGACTCTGCGGACACCTTCTGCTCGAGCTTACGAATGCCCTCCTCGGAGTGGATCACCAGTCGGCCGTCCTTGACGGCATAGTCCAGTCCCAGTTGCTTGAGGAGCAGCCGGAGGGTCGTCTTGAGGGGGACTTTCTCGAGATCGACCCGGATAGTCGAGTTGAGACTCCTCGCGGTCTCTTCAAGGCCACTCGGGATGATCAGGATCGGGATTACCGGGTCGTTCCGCCCCTTCTTGGTGGCCCTCTTGATGTGCTCCAACACGTCAGATAGCGGAGTCTCGTTTTCGAATGGCATCGCGATCGGCTCCTCGAGCCTGGCCAGCAACGAATTCGTCTCTGGCGATGCGTCGAGGGCCGGGCCCGGGATTGCTCTCCGCTCCAGTAGAATGCGTGTGGGAGAGCTGATGATCAGCACGTCGTCCTTGACGCAGTAGGCCAGGCCCACCTGAGAGAGGACTTTCGGGAGCGTATCCTTCGGAGGAGCGCCTTTCACGCGGATCACGACCGTCGAATTCAGGCTCCGCCCGGCCGCCTGGAGCCCGAGCGGATCGATATAGATGGGAATGCCCGGGTCGTCCGCCCCCTTCCTGGTGGACCGTTTGATGTATCGCAAGACGTCATCGAGCGGCGTCTCCTCGGGGAATTCCACGGGGGTGGGCTCGTCGAGCCTGGCCAGGATCGCCTTCGTCCTCGGCGAGATCTCATCGAGATTGGCCTTCGCTTTCGGCTCCGCCTGTGCGAACAGGATCAGAAGCACGCCGATCATCGGACACCCTCCGTTTCCCGCGGGTACATAGTCGTCGAGATGGTTACCGGAAGCGGTCCTCGATCACGCCGGCTACGGCACCAGGTTGATCTTCGACTCGGCGACCGATTCCACCTTCGGTCGCGAGAAGAAGACGGGGAAATACTTGCCGTTGGCCCAGGGCTCGAAGAGGTCGCGGTAATGGAGGCTGTCCGGGTCTCCGGATTGGCCCGGCGTGTTGGTGCCGACCGCCCCGTCCCAGTCGGTCGTGTCGGCGATGATCCGGAACGAGGCGCCCGTCGTCTGGTTATCGTTGTCCGAGGTGCTGTTGACCGTATGGCCGTAGCCGCCGCGGGGGAGCGGGCCCAGGTCCAGCCTGGCCCGGAGCTCCGGATTCACGGCATCGCTCAAGGGGTGCTTGAGGAAAACATGCTTCAACCGGTCCTGGCCGTACCGCCAGCCGTTCATCTCGGGGCCCAGGCGACGGCCTAACTCGAAGAGGGCCCGGTCGAGCGACCGGAGCAAGACGGCGTCGCGACCGGCGATCGGATCGGCGCCGAAGCGGCCGTCGGGGGCCGTCAGCCAACCGATCAGCTTCTCGGTCGACAGGGTCCGCAATGGGAAGATCGGGTGGGCCTCCTTGGGCACGAGCCGGTCGCGGACGGAGAGCTTGAGGTGCTTCTCCCAGGTGGCATAGATCGCGGCCTGGATCGAGTCCCGATCCATCACGAAGTCCCAGGCGAGCAGCCGCTCGATCGCGGAAGCCTGCTCGACGCGCGCCGGGTTGAGCCCGCGGAGCAGCGGCACCAGCGACCGGGCCGGCAACGACAGCTCGTCGTGCTGGAGCTGCATCGAATCCATCATCGTGGATCGTCGGGGCGAGCCGAGGACTTCCTCGATCCGGCTGAACCGGAACGGGTCGGTCCACTGGTATCCGACGGCGAGCGGGAAGCCAGGCGGGAGGTTGTCCTGGTTGGCGGACGCGAACCAACCGCGGGGCGGGTCGGCCACGTGGGGCAGGTCGAGGATCGGCAGGAAGCCCTCCCACTCGTAACGCCCGTCGCCGGGGACGGGGAGCAGCCCGTTCCAGTTGGGGCGACGCGGAGAGAGCCCGACGGCCTGCCAGCCGATGTGGCCGTCGCGATCGGCCCAGACCATGTTCTCCGAGGGGACGTTGAAGAAGCGGCACGCCTCGCGGAACTCGGCCCAAGTCGTCGCCTGGTCAACCCGGAGGCTGGCCAGGTAGGGCGCGCCTCCCTCTTCGAGCCATGCCGACCGGATCGCATAGGCCCGGTGATGAGACGGGTCCTCATGGACGACCGGGCCATGCCGGGTGAACTTCAGCTCGACCGAGCTCGGGCCGCTCCCCTTGGCCGTGATCGTTTCATGGATGATCCGCATCTCTTGCCAGCCGTCGCGATATCGGTAGCGATTCGGGTTCGCGGGATCCGTCTCGTAGACATAGAGATCTTCCTGGTCGATCGGGAAGATCGTGAAACCCCAGGCGCCGTGCTCGTTGTGGCCGACCGAGACCCCCGGCAGGGCCGGCTCCCCCGCGCCGATCACGTCCCAGCCGGGCGCGACCAGATGGACCCAGTATCGGAGCGACGGCAGCAGCAACGCCCGGTGCGGATCGTTGGCCATGATGGCGCCGCCGGCGAACTTCCGCGCCCCCGAGATCACCCAGTTGTTGCTCCCCTCGGCCTGGGGATCGCGATCGGGGAGTATCACCTCGGCCGCGGTGACGGCGGCGACGGCCAGGCCCCGGGAGTCGCGATCGAGGGCCGCGGCCTTCGCGCGAAACCCGGGCGCGACGTCCTCGGGGCGGAAATGGACCGCGGCGCGCGAGGCGGCGTAACCTTCGATGAGGGGTTCGGAGATGAGCGAAAGATCGATCGCGGCATCGGGCTTCAACTCGGGCCGGCCGGGGTGCAGGTTGAGAAGTTCTCGTGCGCGGTCGGCGCCCAGGACGTGGACGAGCCGGGCGTATTCGACCTCCTGGGTGACGTTGCGATAGAGCCCGTTGTGCCGCGAGACCACGATCTCGGGCGTCCACTTCCCCGGCTTGATACCCAGGACTTCGAACTCGATCGGCAGTCGCAGGATCCCCCGGTCGGTCAGCTCGATGTAGGCGTTGATCCCCTCGACGAAGGCCCCGACGATCTCGGCGCCTCGGGGATGATAGTGGTTCAGCTCGCTCTTGAGATCGCCCCGAAACTTCAGCAGCCGCGCGCCGACGTCGCCGGGCAAGGCCCTGGGCCCCTGGATCTCGGCGAGGGTCCCCGTGGCCTGCCGTCGCCAGAGTTCCAGTTGGAACAGCCGGTCCCTCGCGGCGCCATAACCCTGGGCCAGGAACAGATCGTGCTCGTTGCGCGCATAGATGTGGGAGATCCCCCAGCGATCGCGCAGGATCTCCACGGGCTCGCGGAGACCGGGGATCTTCCGCGTCTCGTCGACCGCGCGGGCGACCGGCACCATGGCCGCGATCGCGACCAGCATCGCCACGAGCCGAGACCGCATTCCACCGATCCGAAATCGATCACGCATCACGACTGTCCCTCGACTTCCTGACAACGGAGTGGCCGACCATGATATTCATCTTGCTGCCGGGCCCGGTTCGAGGGAAGACGCGACCGGAGCGGCCGTCGATTCAAAGAATGGTCGCCTTGGCATGCCGGCGGCGACGACAAGGTCCCCGGTCATCGCCTGGCTTCGAACACGAGGTTGAACGGGGTCTTCGTGGCGAGTCGGAAGCTGGAGAAGCCGCTGCTGGTGACCACGTCCTCGAGCGCGGCCGGTCCGGCCTGGGCCCCGAGCGATTCGCCGCCATCCTGGCTCAAGGCCGAGGGGACACAGATGGCCGTGGAGAGGGCATAGAAGACGCGGCCCAGCGGGTTGAGGTTCTCTTCCAGCCGATCGCTCGCGGCCGGCTCGACGATCATCCAGGTCTCGTCCGCTTTCAACATCTCTCGCACGCGACGGGCCGCGCCGCGCGGGTCGCCCATGTCATGCAGGGCGTCGAAGATCGCGACCAGGTCGTAGCCACCATCTCCATCGATCCGTGTGAAGCCTTGCGCCGTCGCGACCTCGAAGCGTACGTTGGGGAGGTCCTGCTCGGCCGCCACGGTGCGGGCGTGCTCAATCGAGGGCGCGTGGCTATCGAAGCCGACGAACGTGGAGGCCGGATACGCCTTCGCCATGACGACGGTCGAGCAACCGCGCCCGCAGCCGAGGTCGGCCACGATTCCCCCGGCCTGGAGCCTCGCGTGCATGGCCCCCAACGACGGGATCCACGACTGGACGAGGTTGCCGGCATAGGACGGGCGAAAGAACTTCTCCGTGCCGCAGAACAAGCAATCGTGATGATCGCTCCACGCGATCCCGCGACCCGTACGGAACGCCTCCGCCAGGTGCCGTTCGTCGGTGATTGCCGACGCCGCGGCGAAGAAGCCACCGGTCATGTAGACCGGGCTGTTCTCATCGGCGAAGAGCATGGCTTGCTCGCGGGACATGCTGAACCGATTGGTGACCGGGTCGTAGCTGACGTAACTCGAAGCCGCCTGGGCGGCGAGCCATTCGCGGATGTATCGCTCGTGCGTGCCGGTATGCCGGGCCAATTCGTGCGAGGTCGCGGGGCCGATCCTGGCGAGGGTCCGATAGAGACCGAGCCGGTCGCCTACGATCACGAGCGCCGCGTTGGCCGTGCCGCCCAGGTCTCCGATGACCTTGCCGATCAACTGCTCGAGTTCCGCGTTCATTGTCTGCATCAGTTTCTCCCTTCAGGCCAAGGTCCAGTTCGGCTGCTGGCTGCGGGTTATCGGAAACGATGCGGACGGCCGTGACGACGCGTCCCGGTCCATCGCTCGTCCGCCCGCTATGCGACGTGCGGCGCGAAACACGTCAAGCCGACACTTTTTCGGTCGGGATCGACTCGGTGGTCGGGGCTTGTCGGTGCCACCTCCTGACAAATCAAGGCCCCTTGCCAGTTCGACAGATGGCCCACGGGGCCGGATCCAGCATGTCACGTCCCACCTCCTTAGAGGCTATCCCAGTAGACCTGATCCGTAGAATCTCTTGGTACTTGAGCCTACACCAGGAGAAGCGCAGATGGCCAAGGTTCTGGCCGCCTCCGAGCCGCCCGACACCGGTGTTCGTGATGATCAGTGGCGCATCCCCCAAGTCCTCTGGGAGCGGATCGAGCCGCTCTTGCCGCCCCGGCCGCCCCACCCCCTGGGTTGCCACAATCCCAGGGTCGATGACCGTAAGGCGATGGACGCCATCTTCTTCGTACTCCGGACCGGATGCCAATGGAATGCCTTGAACGCCACCGGGATCTGCTCGAGTTCCTCGGCGCACTGCCGGTTCCAGGAGTGGACCGCCGCCGGGGTCTTCGTCACCTTCTGGGCTTTGGGGCTGGAGGAGTACGACGAGTTGAAGGGGCTGGACTGGGAATGGTTGTCGATGGACGGGGCGATGACCAAGGCCCCGCTGGGCGGTGAGCGGACCGGCAAGAACCCGACGGATCGGGGCAAGTTGGGAGCCAAGCGGAGCCTGTTGACCGAGGCAAACGGGGTGCCGGTGGGGCTGGCGGTCGAGGGGGCCAACCGCCACGACAAGAAGCTGGTCGGGGCGACGTTGGAGAGCATCCCGGTGGTGCGCCCCGAGGCGACGGCGGAGGAGCCGCAAGGGATGTGCCTGGACAAGGGTTATGACTATAACGACACGCGAGATCTGGTGCGGGAGTTCGGCTTCACGGCGCATGTGAAGGCTCGCGGCGAGGAGGCGAAGGAGTTGAAGCGAGAGGCGGGTTTCAAGGCTCGCCGCTGGGTGGTCGAACGGACTCATAGTTGGATGAACCGATTCCGGCGGATCCTGATCCGTTGGGAGAAGAAGGTGGAGAACTACTTCGGCATGTTGCATCTGGCATGTGCTTTCATCACGTATCGATGCAGCGGCCTACTGGGATAGGCTCTTAATACGGTTTGTTGTGGAAGAGCGCAAATTGAAGCCTCGCCGTCGCCTCTATAACCGAGGCGTTTAATAGCTACCTGCGGGCCGATCGTGTAAACTCGCCCTGGGGGTTGCGGCCGGTGCCGCCGCCTCGCGATGGGAGGGGCCGAACCACCGGCGGAGGACCGCCCATGCCACTGTCGCATGCCGATCACGGGGTAATCGATCGCGTCGTCGAACTGCTGCGCCCCGCCCGCCGCCTGCTGTTCATCACCGGTGCCGGCCTCTCGGCCGATTCCGGGCTGCCCACCTATCGCGGTATCGGCGGGCTCTATACTGGCGGGCGCACGACCCCCTACGGCCTGCCCGTGGAGGAGGTGCTCTCCGCGGCCATGATGATCGCCCGGCCGGAGATCACCTGGGAGTTCATCATGGAACTGGAGCGTCCCGCGCGGCAGGCGGTCCCCAACCGGGGGCACCGGGTCATCGCCGAGATGGAGAGCCACTTCGATGCCGTCTGGACGCTGACGCAGAACGTTGACGGCCTGCACCAGCGTGCAGGCTCGCGGCGGGTCCTGGATGTGCACGGCGACCTCCACGATCTGGCCTGCACCCGGTGCGGACACGCCGAGCGGGTCTCGGACTACGCCGGGTTGGAACTACCGCCGCGCTGCCCGAAGTGCCCGGGAATCCTCCGCCCCGGCGTCGTCCTGTTCGGTGAGGAGCTGCCGGACGCGAAGATGGCCCGGTTGTGGTCGGAGGTCCAGGCAGGATTCGACGTGGTCTTCAGCATCGGCACGACCAGTTCGTTCCCCTACATCGCCGCGCCGGTGCTGATGGGCGCGAGGCGGGGATACCCGCGGTGGAGATCAATCCGGAGTTGACGGCCGTGACTCGCCGAGTTGATCTGAAGATCGTCTGCGGCGCGGCGGAGGTGCTGGACCAGATCTGGCAGAAATACCTCGCGGCCTGCGCGGATCGCTGATCCGGGAGAAGGTGCCGCGAAGCGAATGGAGGGTGCGGCCATCGGTGCCTCGGAGATCGGCGAGGGATCGATCCGTCCGGGAGATTCCCCTCGGCTGCACGACCGTCACGGGATGGGTTTCCCCTTTCCCGGGTCATCCGGTGCGGCGTTCTCGGTGTATTGGGTGCAAGGGGTCGAAACCTCTCACCGGAGGGCGCGGCCGGGTCAGGATCCGCGCGGAGATGAGTCGAAGAGGAGTCTCAAAGATGGCAGATCGCATCAGCACCGATCACGACGGAGATGGCGTGGACCGTCGCGGGTTCCTGAAATGCATGGCCTGGGCCGGCACGGGCCTGGTCTGGACGGTCGGCGGCGGCGTGCCTCTCGTCGCGGGCATTCGGCCAGGACTCGGCCAGGCCGGCAGCGGGCGAGCTTCTCGTTCGTCCAGATCAGCGACAGCCACATCGGCTTCGACAAGGACCCGAACAAGCGACGTGACCGCCACGCTTCAGGAGGCCGTCGCCGGATCAACGCGCTGCCGCGCCGCCCGACTTCCTGCTCCACACCGGCGACCTCACCCACCTCGCGACGCCCGAGGAATTCGACACCGTCGCCGAGATCCTCAAGGGGGCCAAGGTCGGCAAGGTCTTCTACGTGCCGGGCGAGCACGACATCATCGGCGACGGCGCGGAATACCTGAGCGCTTCGGCAAGGGGACGCAAGGGCGAGGGCTGGTACAGCTTCGACCACAAGGGCGTGCACTTCATCGGCCTGGTCAACGTCGCGAGCCAGGGCACCGACAAGGGCCTCGGGCATCCTCGGCAGCGAGCAGCTCGACTGGCTGAAGGAGGACCTGGCCGGGCTGGCCGACAGCACGCCGATCGTCGTGTTCGCCCACGTCCCGCTCTGGGCGGTCTACCCGCAATGGGGCTGGGGCACGCACGACGGCGCGCAGGCGCTCGGCCTCCTCAAGCGCTTCGGCTCGGTCACGGTGCTGAACGGCCACATCCACCAGATCGCGCAGAAGGTCGAAGGGCAACATGACCTTCCACACCGCCCGCTCGACCGGCCTTCCCCCAGCCCGCGCCCGGCACCGCGCCCGCCCCGGGCCCGCTCAAGAACGTCCCGGCCGAGCAAGCTGCGCAGCATGCTCGGCCTGACGAGCGTGGACTATGTCGCCCGGCCGGGGCCGCTCGCCCTGATCGATTGGTCGCTCCGGTGAACCGCCTTGCGGTTCCCGTGAATGTGCCATCACAACAAAATATTATGTGATTAAAATGCGGTCCAGACACACCGCGGGGGTGGATTTCGAACTGCGGACGACTTCCTCCCGGGTGGGCTCCCGTTCAGACGCCCCGAGACTTCCCGAGAGAACGAGCATCGATGCGACAGACGCTGCGACGTTCAAAATCTTGCCCTGTGCCATCGGATGGACTCCGTTGATCGCTCATCGCGGAATTGCACACTTGTATCGATCAATTCTTCCGATCCTGCGCCGTTCGGTTCCGACTTGATCCCGGCCGAGTTCACGGCGATCACCCTGTAGGTATGGGCGGCGCCCGGTTTGGTCGTCGTGTCGACGAATTGCATGGAGACGAGCGGTTGGGTGGGGGTGTCGCTGTATTGGAGGTTCTGGAAGAGGGGCCTGCCGAAGGGGTTCTTGGGTTTGTCGGGCAGGTTGGCGATCGGTGCCCCATCGCGTTCGATGATGAACCCGGCCAGGCCGCTCTCGAGGTCGGCTCCACACTCCCAGCGCAACCGGTTTCCGTTGACGTGCAGGTTCGTCGGAGCGGGAGGCGGAGTCGTATCGGGCAAGTTCGTGTCCTTCACGTATTGCATCCACGCCCGAGCGACCGCCGCGTTGGGGAGCCAGCCGGCTTTCAGGGGATCGCCGGAGAACTTCGAGGCGGGCAGGGCCTCGGATCCGGTCGGGAGGGCGAGCCAGACGTCGCCGGCGGGCATGGCGTTCAAGGGGTCGCCCGGGCTCTTGGGTAGACGGGCGGTGAGGCAGGCGTCGAGCCAGGGGATCGCCAGATAGCGTTGATTACCGCACTCGTGGCTGGTGAGCGGATCGACAGCCACGCCGATGAGCCCGCCCCTGGAGCGTACTTCGCTGAAGAAGGCCTCGTTGGCGAGCCAAACCCCGGAGAATCGGTCGTCCTTGACCGAGACGCCTTCCTTCGTACCGAGGTTACACATCATCGGCACCTTGAGCGCCGCATCGGGAAGTGTGTGTACCTTGAGCGTGGGCCGATCCGGGTTCGGCTTCAACTGGGGCACGCCCGAGCGGAGCCAGGCCGCCGCGACCCGTTCGGGGTGCATCATGACCATTCCTCCCGCCCAGTGACCCCCGCCGCTGTGACCCCAAAGAGCCCAGGGGACTCGGGCCAGTTCGGGGTGCTCTGACTTCGCCCCCAAGTCGACCAGGGCCCTCTGGAACGCCGCTCGAACCGTTGGCGGGTCGCACCACATCTGGCAGTCGGCCTTCTCGGGCTGTTCGTAGGCGGGAGCCAGTAATGCACAATCATGCTTCTTCGCCAGGGCCTGCCAATGAAGGTCATACGCCCCCGTGAGCCCCGACTTGCACGACCCCTCGCCGCAGCCGTGTTGGTGCACGATCACGCCGCGCAGGGTTTTCAGGCCTGCGCGGAATCCAGGCGGTGAAATTGACGCCGTAGATGAGCTCGCCGGTCTTCTTCGAGGGTTCATACCGCACGCGGTAGTATGGGGGATCGGCCGGCGGGAAGACGTCGTACGGAGCCTGCTGAGCATGGAGCGCGGCGTTGGGCGCGACCAAGAGCAGCAACACGTGGACGAGGATGGCCACCGAGCGGCGAGGCGGGGAGAACTTCATTGGCGTTGTTCCGTGTCGGACCGCGAGAAAGTGGCACACTGCGGTTTTGATGTATAAACGACGATCGAGCCCGCGGCAAGGCGTGGGAGCGGAAAATCGGCACACGTATCCCAATATCGCCCGATGGGGACAGGACCGTCTCAGCCCCGAGCCGCAACCAACAGAATGCACCCTGTTGCTCGCAATGACGATAGAGTGGATAATTGTTGAACAAGCCGGTCCGCATCCCGCCCAGACGCCCTCGCAACGGAATCTCACCACGATGCAATATCGAATAACGGACTTCGAGCCATGGGGCGTTGTCCTGGCGTCGCTATTCCTGTTGAGTGGCCAGGCTCTGGCGGCCGACAAGAAGACGGGTCCCGAGGAAGCATCGTCGGCCGGGCTCGACCGGGAGTTCCGCCAGCAGGTCCGCCCGCTGCTGGAACGGTTCTGCTTGAAGTGCCACTCCAGCAAGGAGCCCGAAGCGGATATCGACCTCCAGAAGTTCGGTACGTTCGACGAGGCCCGGCACGGGGTCGCGACCTGGCGAAAAGTCGCCGAGATCCTCGACAAGGGGGAGATGCCGCCGCCGGAAGCCCGTCAGCCCAAGGGCGACGATCGCCAGGCGCTCCGCGGCTGGGTGGGCCGGTATCTCGACTTCGAGGCGCATGCCAGCGCCGGCGACCCGGGCCGCGTCGTCCTGCGGCGGCTCAGCAACGTCGAGTACTCCAACACGATCCGCGACCTGACCGGGTTCGACCTGGACCCGGTCGCGAGTTCCCCCAGGACGGCGCCGCCGGCGAGGGATTCACCAATACCGGCGACGCGCTGGTCATGTCTCCCTCCCTGCTCACCAAGTATTTCGACGCCGCCAAAGGGGTCGCGGCCCACGCCGTGCTCCTGCCCGACGGCTTCCGCTTCTCCCGCGCCGCGACCCGTCGCGACTGGACCGACGAGATCGTCGCCGACATCCGCCGCCTCTACGACCGTCACGCCGACAAGGACGGCAAGCTGCCGCTGGAACCCTACCTGGCCGCGACCATCGAGCTGCGAGACAGGGCGGTTTCCAGCCCGGTCAAGGAGGACGATATCCGAGCCCTGGCCGCGAAACGCGGCCTGAGTCCCCGGTATCTCGGCACGCTCTGGGCCATGCTCAAGAGCCGACGGGGCAGGGGGTCATCCCGTTGGCGTCATCGACGATCTACGCGAGCGGTGGCGGACCGCCAGGCCCGGCGACGTGCCGGCGCTCGCCGGTGCGATCCGGCAGTGGCAGTCGGCGCTCTGGAGTTTCAAGACCGTCGCGTACTCGTTCGACGGCACCTGGCAGGTCCCCGTCAGCCCGATGGCCGGCTCGCAGACATTGCGGCACAAGATCCCGGCCTCGCTCCCATCCGGGGAGGTCGTGCTCTACCTGTCGGCCGGCGATGCCGGCGACGGTCGCGACGGCGACGTTGTCGTCTGGAAAGAGCCCAGGCTGGAGATCCCCGGCCGGCCGCCGCTCTTGCTCCGCGACATCCGCCCGCTCGGCCGATACCTGGTCGACCGTCGGCGGGAGCTCCTGGGCGCGACGTCGCAATACCTGGCCGCCGCCGCGGAGGCGCCGCCGGGCTGCGACCGCGCGAAGGTCGCGGAGCTGGCCAGGAAACATGCCGTCCAGGCCGATGCCCTGGCCGCGTGGCTCGACTACCTCGGGCTTGCCGGCGACGGGCCCGTCAAGATCG
The DNA here is from genome assembly GCA_963743925.1 of uncultured Planctomycetota bacterium. Taxonomy (GTDB): domain Bacteria; phylum Planctomycetota; class Planctomycetia; order Isosphaerales; family Isosphaeraceae; genus CAVZRC01. The sequence continues at coordinate 414,457 of CAVURY010000033.1, forward strand.
ACACCTATTTCACCAGGAAGATCGCTCGCGGCGGTGGATACGAATTCATCCAGGGCTGGGGCTTCGACGAGACGCCCGTCCTGATCGCCAATTCCTCCGGCCAGGAGGCGAATGTCCCCGGCCGCATGAGGCCGCACAGCGTCGCCGTGCATCCGTCGCCGAGCCTGATGGTCTCGATCGGATGGCGGAGCCCGATCTCCGGCCGCGTCCGCGTCGCCGCGACGGTGGCCGACGCGCACGGCGCCTGCGGCAACGGCGTCGTCTGGTCGCTCGAGCTGCGTCGCGGCGGCCTCCGTCGTCGGCTGGCCGGTGGCGCCATCGATGACGGCAAACGCGCGACGATCCCGACGATCGACGACCTGCCGGTGCGGGCCGGCGATCTGGTCTCGCTCCGGATCGGCCCGCGCGACGGCAACCACGGCTGCGACCTGACCGAGGTCGACCTGGATATCAACGCGCCCGGCGACAAGCCCCTCCGCTGGCATCTCGCGCCGGACGTCTCCGGCGACATCCAGGCCGGCAACCCCCACGCCGATCGGCTGGGCAACAAGGACGTCTGGCACTTCTACACCGAGGCGGCCGACGACTCCTCGGGCCGGCCCGTCGTCCCGCCCGGCTCGATGCTGGCGCGCTGGCTGGAAGCGAGCCAGCCCGCCGACAAGGCCCGGCTCGCCGTCGAGATCCAGCGGCTGCTGACCTCCAAACCCCCGACGCCCGGCAAGGACAAGGAGAGCCCCGACGCGATTCTCGTCCGCCAGGCGAACTCGCTGGACGGCCCCCTGTTGGGTCCGATCGGTGCCGCCGCGCTGGCGGATCGAAGCAACCTCTCGAAGGCGAAGGCGGGCGATGCCGGCTCATCAACGAGCTGGGGACTCGATCCGGGGCTCTTCGGCAAGCGGCCGGACGGTCAGCCCATCGACGCGGAGAGCCTCTGCGTCAACGCCCCGGGAGTGCTGGAGATCCGCCTGCCCGCCGACCTGGTCGCGGGTCGCGAATTCGTCGTGACCGGCGAGCTCGAGCCCCGCTCGGGCGCCGAGGGGAGCGTGCAGTTGCAGCTCACGGAGAGCCCGCCCGCGTCGCTCGACCGGTTGCGGCCCGGTCTGACGGTCCTGGCCCGGGACGGCAGCCGGGTCCGTGCCCGGTTCGACGCTTCGCTCGATGAGTTCCGCCGCGCATTCCCCGCGGGGCTCTGCTTCCGCCAGATCATCCCGGTGGACGAGGTCGTCACGATGATCGAGTTCTTCCGATCCGACGAGCCCCTCGCCCGGCTGATGCTCGACGACGCCGAGAGGACGCGGCTCGACCGGCTCTGGGACGAGCTGCACTATGTCAGCCAGGATGCCATCAAGGTCTACCAGAACTTCGACCAGATGCTCGGCTTCGCCTCGCAGGAGGGCGAGACGGCGAAGGTCGAGGCGTGGCGGAAGCCGATCACGGCCGCGAACGAGGCCGCGTTGAAGGTGCAGGCCGCCTCGGAGCCGAAGCAGCTCGATCAACTCATGGGCCTGGCCGCACGGGCCTATCGTCGGCCGCTGTCGGGGCACGAGGATCAGGAATTGCGGGCATTGTATCGGTCCTTCCGCGCGGAGAAGCTCGGGCATGAGGACGCGCTGCGGTTCGTGATGGCCCGAGTCCTGGTCGCGCCGGCGTTCCTCTACCGGGTCGAGCGGCCCGGCCCGGGGAACGCGGCCAGCCCGGTCTCGGACTGGGAGCTCGCCAGCCGGCTCAGCTATTTCCTCTGGGCCTCGATGCCCGACGACGACCTGCGCAAGACCGCCGAACAGGGACGGCTCCACGACCCGGACATCCTGGTCGCCCAGTCCCGCCGGCTGGTCCGCGACGACCGGGTCCGCGGCCTGGCCACCGAGTTCGCCTGCCAGTGGTTCGAGATCCACGACTTCGACACCCACGACGAGAAGAGCGAGCGCCATTTCCCGACGTTCGCCAAGGTCCGTCCCGACCTCCACGAGGAGGCGGTCCAGCTCTTCGCCGACCTGTTCCGGAACGACCGCTCGGTGCTCGAGCTGATCGAGAGCGATCACGCGTTCCTGAACGAGTCGCTGGCGCAGCATTACGGGATTCCGGGTGTCAAAGGCCCCGAATGGCGGCGGGTCGACGGGGTCAAGGCGCACGGGCGCGGCGGCGTGCTCGCCCTGGGCGCGATCCTGACGACCCAGTCGGGCGCATCGCGCACCAGCCCGGTCCTGAGGGGCAACTGGCTCCTCGAGAGCCTCCTCGGCGAGAAGCTGCCCAAGCCGCCCAAGAACGTCCCCCAGCTCCCCGACGACGAGGCCGCGACCGACGGCCTGACCGTCCGCCAGCTCGTCGAGAAGCACCGGAGCGTCGCGTCGTGCGCCTCGTGCCACAACCGCATCGATCCCTTCGGCTTCGCCCTGGAAGCCTATGACCCCATCGGACGTCTGCGCCAGAAAGACCTGGGCGGACGCCCCGTGGACACCCGCGCCGAGCTGAAGGACGGCACCCGGTTCCAGGGGTTCGACGGCCTCAAGGAGTATATCCTCACACGACGCAAGGACGAGTTCCTCCGCAACTTCTGCCGGAAGTTCCTGGGATACGCGCTGGGCCGATCGATCCAGCTCTCCGACGAGCCCCTGATCGACGAGATGCTCACGCGGATGCGGGCGAGCCATTACCGGGTCTCCACCGCCCTGGAGACGATACTCCGTAGCCAGCAATTCCGATATCATCGGGGTCTTAATGGTGGCGAGTGACGGGTGGCGGATGGCGAGTCAAGTAGAAGGCATCTTGATATTCGCTCACCACCCGCCACCCGCCACCACGATAGGAGCTTATGCAATGACCGATTATCGCCTTTCTCGACGTTCGGTACTCCGCGGCCTGGGCGTGACGATGGCGCTGCCCTGGCTCGAGTCGCTGCCGGTCTGGGGCGATGAGCCGGCGGGGGCGTCGCGATCGAGCGAGCCGCCGGTGCGGATGGCGGTGCTCTTCGGCGGCAACGGCTTCCACAGCACCGAGTGGACCGCCAGCGGCGAAGGGAAGAACCTGAAGCTCGGCAAGGTGCTCCAGCCGCTGGACGACTTCCGCGAGAAGGTCCTGTTCATCCGGGGCCTCTACAACGAGGAGGCGACGAAGGGGAACATCCACAGCTCGCAGACCGGCAACCTGCTCTCGGGCGCACCGCTGGCCGCGGGGGGCGAGATCCGATCGGGGACGAGCATGGACCAGGTCGTCGCCCAGCGGCACGGCCGCTCGACCAAGGTGCCCAGCCTGGTCCTCGCGTGCGAGAAGGCGAACCCGTCGGTCCATCGCAGCTATTCGATGCTGTATAGCTCGCACATCTCGTGGAGCTCGCCGACCACGCCGACGCCGCTGGAACTCTACCCCGCGCTCGCGTTCGACCGCCTCTTCAAGGACGAGGTGCAGCGGGGCGATGAGAGCGTCCTCGACGCGGTGCTCGCCGAGGCCAAGGATCTGCGAGGGCAGATCAGCACGACCGATCAGCGCAAGCTGGACGAATACCTCGACTCGGTCCGCGAGGTCGAGCAGCGGATCGAGCAATCCGGCAAGGCGGGCCAGCTCCAGGGCTGGCGGCCGACCCTCGACAAGCCGAATATCCCCCGCCCGGCCGACGGCGTGCCCCAGGACATCGCCGAGCACATGCGCTTGATGTGCGACATCCTCGTCCTGGCCTTCCAGACCGACACGACGCGGGTCTGCACGCTCAAGCTCAACAACGACCACTCGGCCTTGCGATTCCCCAACCTCGGCGTGGATTACATGATCCACCACCTGCTCTCGCACTCGCTGACCTCGGCCGACTGGCTCAAGGTCAACCGGTTCTTCGTCGAGCAGCTCGCCTACATCGCCCGCAAGCTCGACGCGATCCAGGAGGGCGGCCGCACGGCCCTCGATAACTCGATGCTCATGCTCTGCTCGAGCATGCTCAATGGCGCGCACGACGCCTCGCAGTTGCCGGTGGTGATGGTCGGCCGGGGCGGCGGCAAGATCAAGACCGGCCGCGTGATCGATTACCTCGGCAAACCGAACCGTCAGATGTGCCGGCTGTACCTCTCGATGATGGACAAGGTCGGCGTCCACCTCGATCGCTTCGGCGACGCGACCGAGCGACTGCCGGAAGTGTGAGCCCATCCGACTGCCTTGCTCAACTCGGCGGCGGATGGCGACCGCGAGCCGTTTCTTCCGCGCGGATTGCCTGGATCAAGGGTCGGTTCAATTGAAGGGCTGCGATGGTCGCTCGGCCGGTGGGAGTCAATCCAATCACAACGACACCTTCCCAACGAAAATGCTTACCCCATCGCTGCCGTCTCGGATGGAAAAGCGGCACAGTGCGCGTGGTCTCCGGGTCAGAGCCCGATCGGCGCGCTGCCTTGTGAAGCGAGCACGAGACGCAGGCCAAGGCCAGGTTCTCGAGAACCGTCTGGCCTGCGGCGGCGACGGGTATGATGTGATCGATGTGGAAAGTGGCTTCCTGCCCTTCCTGGGCCAATCCACAATACTCGCAACGGCCGCCGGCACGAAGCACGACCCGACGGTGCATCCGGGTCGGGATCGAACTCATGGCCGCTTCGCGGTAGCGGACGTCCGGGCCACGCCCTCGGCGCGTAGGCGGAGCAGCGTCAATAGCTCGGCGAGCTCGACCAGGCCCTCCGCCTCTTGCCGCTCGGCCTCGTTCAATGGAATCCCGCCATCCTGACGGTCCAGCAGCTTCTGAAGCCGGGCGTCGACACCCGGGGGGAGCCGGAACCGAGCCAGATCATCGGGCACTTCGAGCTCGATCGCGATAACCTGGGACATGGTAACCTCTTCCCGGATAACTATCTCGATGGCCATTGTAACAGGTCGAATGTCCGACGTGACCGAGTGACTGCTGGATGTCTGATTTCGCGGCAGGATGGAACAGGGGTGCTTCAGGTCATCTCGACCGGCATGCTCACCTCGACATACTCGCAGGTCGAGGCCGGAACGGGGATCGACTCGCCGTGCAGCCGCATCCCTTCCAGGTGGAATGTGATGGCCTCTCGAATCAGGTCCACGGTCTCTTCTCGAGTCTCACCGGCCGCGACACATCCCGGTAAGTCGGGGACGTGGGCGCTGAAGCCCGTCCGAGTGGGTTCCACGAGGATCGCATATCGCATGGAATGTCCTTCAAGGCAAGCCCGCTTGCCTACGGATGCTTTTCTCGGTCTTGGGGTCCAACTCGAGTGATGGTTTACCCGCAATGGTGACGGTTCCGGGCTTTGTCGAGTGGTGGAATTGACGATGGCTACCCCTCTGCCGGACCAATACCCAGCCGTCCTGCTCGACAAGCTGGATCGCCTCGCGGACCGTGATCGGCATTCGGGTTCACCTCCGCGATCAATCTACCATCTTCGCGAGATTCCTGTCAGTGCAACAGACCGGGAGCAAGGACCGATTGGTGTCCCGCGGTGTGCCGTGGTCGTCGCGGTTTCTGGGGTCGAGTCGCGGCGAGAACAGCAGCTCAGGGCTTCTTCGAGGGCTCGAGCTTCTTCCGCCACTCGGCCGCCCGCTCCGGCTTACCCCAGGTGTCGTAGAGGCGGATGATCCGAGCGCCGGCCTCGGCCAGTCGATTGTGCGACCGAGCCGGGATCCTGGCCTCGCGGGACTTCATCCCTTCGTAGCCCTGGATCAGGAGCGGCTCGGCCTGAGCAAATTCCTTCTTCGCCAGCAGGACGCCCCCCAGCAGGCTGCCGGCATCGTAGGTGCGCCAGTCATCGGGGGCCTTCCTCATCCCGATCGCAAGGGCTTCGCGCGCGATCGGCTCGGCCCGTGCGGGTTCGGTGGCAAGATCGGCTCGGGTCAGGTCGTTGATGAGGGCGAGTGTGTCGGGGTGCTCGGCACCCAGCACGGCCTTACCTCGCGACATCGCCTCCATGTAGATCGGCAACGCCTGGCCGACCTGGCCTGCGGCCATGTGCGCATTTGCAAGGCTGCTCATCGATTTCAACGTCTCAGGATGATCGATCCCGAGGACCTGCCGCCGTAAGTCCAGCGCACGATCGAACTGGCGGATCGCGGCCGTCGGTTCCCCCAGTTCGAGATAATTCGAGCCCAGCGTCTCGCGGATCAATGCCTCCACCCTCGGCTGCCTCTCAAAGGTCTTTCCGACGGCCAACTCGGCCTTTTCGATGGCCCCGCGAAGGTTCGTGAGGTGTTCACGCCTGTTCTTTTTCTCTGGTCCGATCCACTGCGATGGAGCCATGAGCTCATCCTGAACGAAGTCGAGAACGGCTTTGGTCTCCATCTCGCTCAGTTTGTTCCTGACTTCCGAGTCCTGTGCGTTCATCGCGGTTTCCGCTTGCGAGACGAGAAAGCGCGCCATATCGGCATCCCGTAACGCCCGCTCGGCCTGCACCGCCTCCCTCCGCCGCCTGACCTTTTCGTAGCTGTAAGCCGTGACGAGGAACACGACAAGGACCAGAGATGCCACGCCCAGCGCGATCGCCGCCGCCTGTTTGCGTGCCAGTTGAGACGCCCGCTTTCGCAGCCTGTAGGCCCTCGACGGCGGGCCGGCGGCGACCGGCTCGTCGCGCAAGTAGTGCTCGACGTCCCGCGCCAGGCCGCTGGCCGTCTCGTAACGGCGTGCCCGATCCTTGTCCAGCGCCTTCATCACGATCCAGTCCAGCTCGCCGCGCACCAGCCTCGTCAGCTTGACCGGCTCGGTCTTGCGCTGCTCCGAGATCGAAGGCAACGCCTCCTTCGACTCCGAGAGCCGGGTGCTCGGCCGGGGCGGCTCCTCCTCGCGGATCCGGCGGAGGATCTCGGAGTACGCGGCCTGCCGCAGCCTGGCCTTCTCCAGCGGCGTCGAGCCGGTCAGGAGCTCGTACAGAAGCACTCCCAGGGAGTAGACGTCGCTCCGCGTGTCAACGTCGAGCGCGCCCATCTCGGCCTGTTCGGGGCTCATGTATTCCAGCGTGCCGACGATCGCGCCGAACTGGGTGAAGAGCGTCCGCTCGGTGAGCCGCTGTTCGATCGCCTTGGCCACGCCGAAGTCGATGATCTTGGGCACGGGCGTCCCGTCGTAGAGCGTCACCATCACATTCGAAGGCTTGATATCGCGATGGATGATCCCCTTCTGATGCGCATGCTGGATGGCCTGGCATACGGGCGCGAACAGCTTCAGGCGCTCCTTGAGCGGGAGCTGATTGAGGTCGCAGTACTCCGTGATGGCGACGCCCTTGACCAGCTCCATGACGAAGTAGGGCCTCCCGGTGTCGGTCGTCCCGGCGTCGAAGACCCTGGCGATGTTGGGATGGTCCATCAGGGCCAGGGCCTGGCGCTCGGCCTCGAACCGGGCGATGACCTGGGCGGTGTCCATCCCCGGCTTGATGACCTTCAGGGCGACCTTGCGGCGGACGGGCGTCTCCTGCTCGGCCATGTAGACGACGCCCATACCACCCTCGCCGATCCGCTCGAGGAGCTTGTAGGGCCCGATGCGAGTGCCCGGTCCTTCCAGGATCGGAAGAGTCCCCAGCGACAGCAATGCCGGGCCGATGCCGGTCGCTCCGGCGTTGGCATCGGTCTCGACGGCCGGCGAGTCCATGAAGCTGCCCGCCCCATCGAGCGCCTCCAGCAGGCGTTCGACCCGACGGCGCAGCTCGGCCTGGTCGCCGCAGGCCCGGTCGAGGTAGGCGGCCCGGTCGGCCGGGTCGGTCTTGTCCAGGGCTTCGAGGAACAACGTGCGCTCGGATGCGGTCATGGCAAAGTCTCCCTTGACTCGAGCCGATTGGATCGCCCGATACCGGCGAAGGCTCTACCCTCAATGCGACGTCCGGGAGGAGGTCACGCCAAGATGCTTCCGAAAGCCGGCTACTCGGGGTCGATCTCGCGGCGGAGCCAGGCGCGGGCATAGCTCCAGAGTCGGTCGGCCGAACGCGGCGAGATGCCCAGGATCTCGGCGGACTGCGGGATGGAGAGACCGGCGAAATAGCGGAGCTTGACCAGTTCGGCGGCGACCGAGTCGGTCGCGGCCAGCCGATCGAGGGCGGAGTCGATGGCGAGCAATTCGTCGAACGATCGGGCTTCGGGCGCGGGGATTTCCGCGGGCTCGACCTCGGCGCGGGCCAAGCCGCCGCCGTGCTTGAGCCGCCGCTTGCGCCTCGCGTTCTCGACCAGGATGCGCCGCATCGCCTCGGCCGCGGCAGCGAAGAAGTGGGCACGACCCTGCCACGGCCGTTCGGGATCGCCGCCGACCAGCCGCAAGTAAGCCTCATGGACGAGGGCCGTGGCGTCGAGCGTCTGCCCGGGCGCCTCACCGGCCAATCGACGCGCGGCCAACCGGCGGAGCTCATCATAGACCATCGGCAAGAGCCGGCCGGCGGCCTGCGGCTCGCCGCGTCCCAGGGCGTCGAGGATCGGGGTTACTTCGCTCATGATCGATCGATCCCGTGATGCTGGCCCAAATATCTGCCCCAGGCCGCCCGGACGCGACTCCGCCGTCCCGTCATCTCGTTCGATTGCCGTAATCGCCGATCCCGTGCTCCAGCAGGTTAAGTGCGGCCTCGGCCCCGGAGTTGAGGTATGCGTGGATCTTCTCCGGGCTCTCGCCGGTGCGTCGTCGTCGTTCGGCCTCGAGGAACAGGGACGAGTAGAGCGCCAGCACCTGGCCGGCGATCAGCCGCGGGATCGGGTCGTCCGGCCCCTTCCCCTGGTCCCGAGCCAGGTCCGCGGCGAGCGAGTCCTCCGCGCTCCGGGCCGAGCCCCTCGCGTGATGGGCGACGTGAATCTGCAAGGCCGGGCTGCCCTGGAGCACCCGCCGGAAGGCCGCCCCGCGGGTATGGTCGGCCCGGCCTCGCGAGGCGTCCCGGAACTTCTCGATGCTCTCCGAGAGGTGACGTCGCAGGAATGCGACCACCGGCTCCCCCGGCTTGCGGTCGCGAGCCACGCGATCGAGCCCGCAGTCCGATGTCTCCTGCGACCCGAAGAAGAGCTCCTCCTTGGTGCGGAAGTAATTGAAGACCGTGTTGACCGACACGTCGGCCGCCTCCGCGACCTCGGCGACCGTCACCTCGTCGAAACCCCGCTCGACGAAGAGCCGCATCGCCGACTCGACGATGGCTCGCCGCGTCTCCTCACGCTTCCGCTCGCGACGACCGGGTTGCTCGCTCATATCGGCATCATACCGGATCTTGGCGTCGAACGCAATATTGGAGTTGACTCCAAAATTGGAGCCGACTACACTGAGTATTCGAGACGTCGCCCGCGGCGAGGTCGTTGCGACGATCATCGTCGGGCCCGTGTCCGATCCTATTACGTTGGCACGGAAGAAGCTGACATACTAACCCGAAGCGTTAGCGAGGGGAAAAGGCCGCAGGACCTCGCTAACGCTTCGGGTTAGTATGAGCCGGCGTTCGATCCTTCCTTGCCGGGGTAATATCTTCCTGACTCGCCCCGAAAGGATTCCCATCCGATGGCTCGGCACCGCCGACCGCACGACTCGATGGACGACGAAGCTCCCGTGCCGATCACCGCCGAGGGATTTCGCGAGGTGGTCCGCCTTTTCGCCTACGCGCGTCCCCACCGCCGCAAGTTCGTGGCGGGGCAGGTTTGCCTGCTGGTGTCGACGCTCGCGGGGCTGGCGTTCCCCTATTTCACGGGACGGCTGATCGACGCCGCCCAGCGCGACGCTCGCGTCGCGGCCTTGACGGCGAGGCTGCCGGCGTCCTCCCTGGATGTCAACACGATCGCGATGGTCCTCCTCCTGGCGCTGGCGGTGCAGGCCGTTTGCTCCTATTTCCAGACGTACTGGCTGACGGAGGTCGGCGAGCGCAGCCTGGCCGACCTGCGCCGGGACGTCTACGGCCATCTGATCCGCCTGCCGATGACGTTCTTCTCGCAACGACGCGTCGGAGAGCTCGGGAGCCGGCTGTCCGCCGATCTCGCGATGATCCAGGGGACGATGACCGGGGCCATCCCCATGCTCCTCGGGCAGGTCATCGTGATGGTGGGGGGCCTGACCTTGATCACGCTCACCTCGGGCCGCCTGACGCTCGTCATGCTCTCGTCGCTGCCGGTGGCGATCGGCCTGGCCATGATCTTCGGGAAGCGGGCGCACCGGGTGGCCCGGGATGCCCAGGACAAGCTGGCCGACACGAACGTCATCGTCGAGGAGACGTTGCAGGGCATCGCCAGCGTGAAGGCCTTCACCAACGAGGATTATGAGACGGATCGATATCGAGACGGGGTCGGGTCGATGATCGAGGTCGCACTCCGCGGGGCCCGTTACCAGGGTGCCTTCGGGGCATTCATCACCTTCGTGCTGTTCGGCTCGATCATCCCCACGATGTGGTACGGAGCCCGGCTGGTCGAATCGGGCGCGCTGACCTTCGGGGGCATGACCCAGTTCCTCCTGTACACCACCTATCTCGGCGGCTCGATGGGCCAGTTCGGGCGCCTCTACGGTGAATGGCAGCGGACCATGGGCGCGACGCAGCGCGTCCGGGACTTGCTCCTGGAGAAGCCCGAGGAGCTCGATGTTCGACCGTCGGTCGAAACCGGCTCGACGACCGGGTTTGCCGGCTCATTCGGCCCGATCATCGGCGACGTGTCCTTCGAGAGGGTGACCTTCTCTTATCCCTCGCGCCCGGGTGTGACCGTCCTGCAAGACCTGTCGCTGTCGGCGCAGGCGGGCCAACGGATCGCCCTGGTCGGGCCGAGCGGGGCCGGGAAATCGACGATCGTCTCGCTATTGCTCCGATTCTATGATCCGGATTCCGGACGGATCCTGATCGACGGCCGCGACGCCCGCGACTATCCACTGCACGGGCTCCGGAGCCGGATGGCGATCGTGCCCCAGGATGTGTTGCTCTTAGGCGGCACCATCGCCGAGAACATCGCCTACGGCCGTCCCGGCGCGACCATCGACGAGATCGAGGACGCCGCGCGCCAGGCAAACGCCCATGACTTCATCGCCGGGTTTCCCGACGGTTACCGGACCCTCGTCGGCGATCGCGGGGTCAAGGTCTCCGGCGGTCAGCGGCAGCGGGTGGCCATCGCGCGGGCGATCCTCAGGGACCCCGCGATCCTGATCCTCGACGAGGCGACGAGCTCGCTCGACTCGGAGAGCGAGAGCCTGGTCCAGCAGGCGCTCGACCGCTTGATGCGCGGTCGCACGTCGGTGATCATCGCCCATCGTCTCGCGACCGTCCGCCGGGCGGATTGCATCTTCGTGATCAAGGACGGGCAGGTGTTCGAATCCGGCACGCACGAGCAATTAACGGCCCGGGAGGGAGGGCTCTACCGGACGCTCTCCGAGTTGCAGTTCGGCCACGACGAGGCGGCGCCGGCCGTGACTTCCGAGGTCTGAGCGGCACGTGCCGGTCGGGAGCCTCAAGGCCCGTCCCCAGCCTTCCGGGCTGGAGACGAGACCCATCGGCGTCGTGATCCTATGGAGAACGCGCGCTACGCCAGGGCCGACCGGGTCCGCTTGACCAGGTTGTTGTCCTTATCCGCGGAGCCCGGCAGGAGGAGCAGACTCGAGGCCAGGTATCGCTCGCGATACGACGGCGAGGCGTTGTAATAGTCCTCCAGCACCGCCGAGCTGAACTTGTAATCGTGCGCGTCATCCCCCTTGAGGAACACCAGCCGACGCGCCGCGTGGATGAGCGTCTCGGGGTCGTGTCCGGCCTGGAGGTAGGCCATCGCCTTTCGCGCGGCGGCCATCTTGTCGTGGCTGGCCTCGGCGAAGATCTCCTCGATGGCCCCGCGACCGTCCTTCGTCTCGGAGGTGCTCGTCGCCTCGAGCTGATCGATCCGAGCCCCGCTCGTCTTGCCGGGCTTGCCCAGCGCCTCGCGGAAGAGGGTCAGGAACGCGGCGTTCTGGAGGATCAGCATCCGTCGGGTCAAGTCGTCGCCGCTGGCCTGGTAGGCATAGTGCAGGGCGTTGGTGGTGGTCACCGCGTGCAGGGAGACGATGTTCGCCTGTCGCAGGAGCAGCTCCCCGGCGCCGTCGAACAGGGCATCCCAGAGCGACTGGGGTGCGATCCCGCGGTTCAACAGCTCGACGACCTGCTGGCTGGCGTCATCCTCGGAGCCCTTGCGCAACGTCGAGAGCAGGTCGGCCGCGGCCGCGGCGTCGGGCTTGCCCGCGAACCAGCCTTCGCGGATCCGGGCCGCGCGGGCCTGGTTGTGTCGACCGGGGCGATCGGCCGGCTCGTCCCGATCGGCCGGGTTGCCCTTCTCGTGCTGGAGGAGTGCGTATGCCAGCGAGCGGAGCACGGGCTCGGCGTGTTGCCAGCCGATGCACTGGAGCGTCCGCCAACTGTTGGCCACGAAGATCGCCTTGTGGCCGATGTCGCGGAAATCGCGGCAACCGTAGCGGCAGAACAGCTCGTAAACTTCGTTGGAGCCCGCCGTGCGGGCCAGCCCGGCGACCGCCGCGTCGGCGGCCGACTCGTCCCAGCGGTCCATGGCCGCGATGAACGCCTCGCGGGCGCGACCGGCCGGCGGCACGGCGGATTCGTCGACCGGCGCCATCGTCCAGTTGCCTTCGCGGACGTCCTGGGCTTGAGCGCTCTTGAAATGGTCGAGAGCCCAGAAGATCGGCAGCCAGCGGTCGGAGTCGGGCGACCCGAGGCTGGCCAGGTGCGCCGAGTTGACCACCAGCACCGCGTGGAATTTGAACCCGACATGGGGTCGCGGCTGGACGTTGCGCACGCCGGCCAGCAGGAGCGCCGCCAGGACCTCCCGATAGCTCAGGCCCGCCTTGATCCGCCCGGCGACTTCCTCCAGCAAACGCTCGCGCGGGGTGTCCTCCAGCAGGCGGACCACGGGCTCGATCTCGGGCTGGAGCCGCACGACTTTCGGGTCCAGCCTGGCCTCGTCGGCCGAGACCGGACTGAGCCTCGAGAGGAAGCCCAGGTCGCCGAGGCCAGCCAGCGCTCCGCCCGCCGCGGACGCCCGCAAGAACCGACGCCGATCCGTTCGCATGCTCATGGCTGCTCCTGTTCTGTTCTCGAGATGAGTCTCGCCGTCGGAGGTGTTCCGACCCGCGATCCGCACGCCCCGGGGACCTCGGGGTGATGGCCCCACCGCGCCTCATTCTGACGCGCGAGGCTCGCCCTGGCAACTCCCGGCTCGGCGGGGCCCGGGCATTACCGGGATCGGCCGGGACGCGGTCCAAGAATCGTGCGAACCGCGCCGCCGACCTCTCCCGACCCGAGTCGGAGTGGATTCTCCCTGTCGGACGCGCCCACGACCCATCGATGAAAATCATATATTTGCGGGTGGCGAGCAATAACTTGGATGGTGTCAACTCGACGAAAATGGCTTAGTATCGGCTCAAGATGTTCCGGTTGAACGGCGGCGACGAACTCCTGGCGAGGTGAGAGATGCAAACATTCATCCTCAGTTTACTGGCACTGGCGGCTGCGAGTTCCCCACAGGCAGGAGCGGGCGTCAAGGCCGAAGGGCCTGCCGCGCCGGGCGAAACCAAGCGCGTGAGCTGGGCGAGCGCACCGCCGGTCAAGCAGGGCACTTATCGCGTTCGTCGCGTGAAGGACAATCCGACCATCGATGCCGACTGGGATAAAGCCGCCTGGAAGGGCGTCACGCCGGTGACACTGGAGTATTACATGGGCGAAGAGCCGGCGCATCAGCCCAAAGTGCAGGCGAAGGCCGCTTACGACGACCACTATCTTTACCTCATCTGGAAAGTCGAAGACCAATTCGTGCTTGCCAGGCGCACGAAGCATCAGCAAGACGTTTGCCGCGACAGTTGCGTGGAGTTCTTTTTCACGACCGGCAGCGATCCGGAGGAGCGGGGCTACTTCAACCTGGAAACGAATTGCGCCGGCCTGAAGTTGTTTGGCGCTCACGTCATGGGCAGCAAAGACGAAAAGTTCACTGCCCAGGATTTTGCCGGCGTCGTCACCGCGACCTCATTGAAGGGGCCGATCGATCCCGAGATCGTCAAGCCGACGACCTGGACCCTGGAATACAAGATTCCTCTGAGCCTCCTGGAGAAGTTCGCGAAGATCGAGCGCCCCAAGCCGGGCGTCACCTGGCGCGCCAACTTTTACAAGTGCGCCGATGACGCCAGCCATCCCCATTGGTTGACGTGGTCCCCCGTGACCAACACCAAGCCGTCGTTTCACCTTCCGAAGTATTTCGGGATTCTCGCGTTTGAATGAGACACGAGGCACGCCACGAAGCATCCCTATGCTTGCGGTCTGGCCGGCCGGCAAAATGGTGGCCGGCCTGTCTCGGCCGACTCCACGCTCCCTCGACGCGACGTGCCGCTCAATACAAATGATTGCTGTAGGAATCCTCGATCATCCGGCTCAAGGACTCCACCGTCTGTCCTTCGATCCGGGCCTGATCGACGAGCATCTCGGCCAGGCCGGGCAGCGACGACGCGCCGCCGGCCGCGCCGCCGGCCCAGAGCTTCGACCGGATGACCGCCTTGGCACATTGGAGGAAGCACTCCTGCACCTCGACGACGATCGCGACGGGCGGTCGCTTGCCCTCGACGGCCAGCGGTGCCAGGACCTCGTCGTCCCGGATCACGAAGGCCCGGCCGTTGACCCGCAGCGTCTCGCCCACGCCGGGGATCAGGAACAGGAGGCCGGCACGCCCGGTCTCGATGATGTTCCGCAGGCTGTCGGCGCGCCGGTTCCCGCGGCGCTCGGGGATGATGAGGGTCCGGGGGTCTGGGACCGTCGCCAGGCGACCGGGCGCATCGCCGCGCGGCGACACATCGCAGGACCCGTCCCGGCCGACCGTGCCGAGCAGCACGAAGGGCGACTCGGCGATGAACCGCTCCATGTGGTTGTCGAGCCCGGGCAGTTGCTTCTTCAGCACCAGCTCGCTCGGCATGCCGATGACGCGGGCGAGTTCCTCGGCGGATGTCACGATGTCTCGGAACTGCGGGATTCCCACGCGCGATCCCCCTCTGACGACGGCACCTGACCGGGGCGGCCGACCGGAGCCGACGAGCCCCTCATACGCCCAGGATCCGGACGGGCCGATTGGTCTTCCATTTGCCCCCCGTGAAATCGGGGAAATCCACCGGTCGGCCGCGGTCGGCGACCGACTTCTCGCTCAGTGCGGTCACGGCACTCCAGGTCGCCGCGTCGTACACGTCGAAGTCCGGAGAGACCCCGGCCCGCAGGGCCTGGATCAGGCGGGAGTCCTCGAGGAACTCGGCCGTGACCGGGGCCGGCTTCCCGCCGGCGCCCGAGTCGGGCGCCGCCCGCTCCAGGGCCCGCTTCCAGAGCGGATGCTCATACTCGGCCAGATACCGCGAGCCGGGCTCCCACGTGTGGGTCGAGCGGTCCCCTTCCATACGGCTCTTCTTCTCGAGGGACACCTGGAATTCGGGGAAACGCCGGACGATCCCCCGCGTGCCCTGCACGAGGGTCTGGCGGCTGTACGGGCGCGGCAGGTCGGTGTCGTGCTTGAGGATGATCGTGACCCCGCCGGCCGTCCGGATCAGGCTGGAGTTCACATCGCCGTTGATATACTTCCGGACCCGCTTGGGATTCCCCTCGGGGAGGTGCTCCCGCGCGTACAGGTCCATCCCGCGCACCTTGGAGCTCATCGACACCAGATATTCCAGGCGATCGCCGCGGTTGATGTCCAGGTACCAAGCCAGCGGACCCAGGCCGTGCATCGGATAGAGGTTGCCATTCCGCTTGGCGAAGTGGGCCCCCAGCCAGAGCCCGTCGCCGTAGTCCCGCGCCTTCAGGTAGCGCGTGTCGTGCTCGTAGCCGCCCTCCGCATGGACCAGCTCGCCCAGCACGCCGGATCGGACCATCCTCAAGATGGCCATCTCCTCGCGCATGTAGTTGACGTTCTCCATCATCGCGCAGTACTTGCCGGTCCGCTCGGCGGTCTCGACGAGCTGCCAGCATTCGTCCAGCGCGATCGCGGCGGGGATCTCGGTGGCGACGTGCTTGCCGTGGCGCATCGCCGCGAGGCAGATCGGGGCGTGCCACTCCCACGGGGTGGCGGTGTAGACCAGGTCGAGGTCCTCGGCGGCACACATCCGCTCGAAGTCGCGCTCGCCGCGCGTGTAGGCCGTCGGCTCTCGCCGGCCCAGCGCCCTGGCCTCGCGGCGGGCGGAGGCGCAGGCCTCCTCGCGGATGTCGCAGACGGCC
Organism: uncultured Planctomycetota bacterium; assembly: GCA_963743925.1. Lineage (GTDB taxonomy): Bacteria > Planctomycetota > Planctomycetia > Isosphaerales > Isosphaeraceae > CAVZRC01. The sequence continues at coordinate 430,575 of CAVURY010000033.1, forward strand.
CTCAGCTCCACGCCGTCGATGCGCAGCAGGTTGGCCACGTGCTCCATGCCCTTGAGCCCGATGCCCACGAAGCCGACGCGCACCGTCTCGATCGGCTTCGGGCCCCCCGACGCCGGTTCGCCCGCTGCCCACTCCCCGTCCGTCCGCCCAGCCCCGCCCAGCGCCACGGCGGCCCCGAGGCCGGCGCCGAACCTCAGGACGTCTCTCCTGCCGCTCATCGTGTCCATGGTGATGCGTCCCGGGGTCCAGGGGGATGTTGCCCAGAGGCCCATGCTATGAGACGACGAGCCGTAACACAACCAAGGACATGGGCCTGGAGCCGCGTGCGATGTCCTCCTGAGGCTTTCTCCCGGGGTCCGGCGAAGGTGGACAAATTTCTCTAACCCCTGCTACCCCCTTGTTTTCCCCGACTTTGCATCGCAGACTCCGCGAAATCCGGACTTTTTTGCCCACAACTTCGTCGTGGTCGGTTTAGCTCGCCGGGGGAATCCATGTTGACTCTACTCGTCGTCGTGTTACTCCGCGAAGTGCCCGGTCAGGCGGACGGGCCCGCCGCGGGCGGATCGCCGCCCGCAGCCGTCCGGCTGACGATCGAGCCATTCGGCTACCATGGCGTGAGCCTCGACGACGGCCCGTTGCGAAGGCAAGTCAACGCCGCACGCGAGGACTATCTGCGGATCCCCAACGACGACCTGCTCAAGGGGTTCCGACTGCGGGCGAAACGGCCGGCTCCCGGGACCGACCTGGGCGGCTGGTACTCGTCCGACGTCTTCCACGTCTTCGGCCAGATCCTCTCGGGCCTGGCCCGGCTGAACGCGGCGACCGGCGACCCCGACTGCCGTGCCAAGGCCGAGGCCTTGCTCCGGGGCTGGGCCGATTGCCTCGAGCCCGACGGCTATTTCTACTACTCGCGGAAGCCGAACGCCCCCCATTACATCTACGACAAGATGGTCGGCGGACTCGCCGACATGGTCCTCTTCTGCGACAGCAGGCTCGCCGCCGAGTCGCTCGCGAAGATCACCGGCTGGGCGGTCAAGAACCTGGATCGGTCGAACGCATACGCCTTCGGCGGGACCGAGTGGTATACGCTCAGCGAGAACCTCTACCGCGCCCATCGAGCGACCGGCGACCCGAAGTATCGCGAGTTCGCCGCCGTCTGGCATTACCCCGAATACTGGGACATCTGCGCGCGCAAGGGCGATCTCTTCGGCGACCGCGGCAACGGCCGACGGACCGGCGCCTTTCACGCGTACAGCCATGTTAACACCCTGGGAGGCGCGGCCCAGGCATACCTCCACACCGGCGACCGCCGCTTCCTCGACACGATCGTCAACGCTCACGACGAGTTGCTGGCGCACCAATGCTTCGCCACCGGCGGGTTCGGGCCGGACGAGCAGCTCTTGCCCCGCGCCTCGTGGCGCAAGAAGGCCGACTACACGCACAACTCGTTCGAGACGCAGTGCGGCTGCTTCGCCGTGTTCAAGCTCTGCAAGTACCTGATCACCATCACCGGCGATGCTCGTTACGGCGACTGGATCGAGCGGCTGGCGTATAACGGGATCGCGGCCACGATCCCGATGTCGCCCGACGGGCTGGTCTTCTACTACTCGGACTACAGTGCCCTGGGCGGCGCCAAGCGGAATCACTCCGTCGGATGGTCGTGCTGCACGGGGACCCGCCCGATGGCGCTGGCCGACCTCCACGACCTGGTTTACTTCCGCGGACCCGACGACCTGTATGTCAACCTGTTCGTGCCCTCGGCGGTGGTCTGGGATCGGTCCGGGGGGCCGGTGACGGTCCGGCAGCACACGCGATTCCCCGAGGACGACTCGACCCGGCTGGTGGTCGCATCGCCGTCGCAACAGGCGTCAACCTTCGGGCTGAAGCTTCGGGTTCCGGGATGGTTGGCCGGTCCGTTGGGCGTCGCGGTCAACGGCGAGCCGATCGACGCGACGGTCGATGCCCATGGTTGGGCGACGATCCGCCGCGCCTGGCGGGACGGCGACCGGATCGATGTCCGACTGCCGATGAAACTGGCGGCCCGGCCGCTCGACGAGTCGTCGCGATTCCCGGCGATCCTGATGCGCGGGCCGGTCGCGATGGCGGTCCGCTCCGACGGGTCCAACGCGGGCGACCTGCTCCGCGAGCCCGACATCGAGCGATCCCTCACGGCCTCGGCGGGCGAGCCGCTGACCTATCGTCCACGATCGGGCGCCGACCTGCTCGTCCGGCCGTTCTACGCGATCAAGCAGGGGGAACGGTATTCGATCTACCTCGACCCGAACCGCCATTCGCACCGCGAGTGCGCGATTCTCGGGCGACGGCTGGCGGGATTCGGAGGCCTTCCGCTACGAGCGACCGCCCCGGCGATTCGGCCGCGTTCGCGTTCCATGGGACGGGCATCCGCTGGATCGGCTTCCGCTTCGACGACGCCGGCATCGCCGAGGTCCGCATCGACGACCGGCCGGTCGCCCAGGTCAACCAGTACGGCCCCCGCCGCGAGGAGCCGTTCGAATGGCGCCAGGACGGCCTCCCTGACGGCGATCATCGCCTCACCATCACCGTCTCCGAAACGAAGACGGCGGCATCCAAGGGCCGATTCATCAACATCGCCGGATTCGAGGTGATGCCTTGAAAGGACGTGGTGAGTCAATGAGTTCCGGTCTACCCGGCCGTGCCTCCGCGAGCCGCGACGTGTGTCGCGACGGGATCAGCCGGGAATGTCGTAGATCTTCCGGAGGGTGCCCTCGAAATCGTAGGAAACGCGTCGGAATGTGACCTTGCGCGCGAGGGCGGGCACCAGCGGTCCTGCGGCGTCTTCCTCAGAACTGCCATCGAGGATCACGTAACACGCTCGATGGTCCCCGTCGCGCGGCTGCCCCACCGAACCGACGTTGATCATGAGCTTCACGTCACCGAGCACGTATTCCTGGTCGATCTCGTCGGGCGAGAAGAATTGGAAATCCTCGGTGAAGATTCCGGGCACGTGCGTATGCCCCTGGAAGCAATACCGGTCGAAAAGCTGGAAGAGCCGCTCCATCTTGCGACGGTTGTAGATGTCCTCGGGGAAGACGTATTCGCTCAACGGGTTTCGAGGCGATCCGTGGACGTACAGATCAGGACCGACCTTGTGCTTCCGGGGCAGCGCCATGAGGAATGCCCGGCGTCGCACATTGTTCGTCCGATCGCTGGAGATCGCGAGTTGTTCCTTCGTCCAGAAGATGGCGCGCTCGTCCCCGATCTTGAAACCCTCCCTGTCGGACTGGACCGCGTGATCGTGGTTGCCCAGCAGGGTGACCTTGCAGGTCTCCATCACGCGGTCGATGCACTCGCGCGGGTTGGGACCATAACCGATCATGTCGCCGAGGCAGACGATCTCGGCGATCCCCTGGGCCCGGGCGTCGGCGAGCACCGCCTCCAGGGCTTCGAGGTTCCCGTGGATGTCGCTGATGATGGCGCGTCGCATCGCGGAGAGGGCCTCAGCCCGAGTGATCAGAGTGCCATGGCAAAGAATCCATACAACACCGCGTCACATACCAGCATCGCCCAGCCGACGTGATCTGCCCAGGCCCCATCGCGGTCTCCACGCCGGAGGCCAAAGACAGCCAGGCTGATCGCCAGTATGATCGACAGGATCGCGAACCTTGCCATCCTGGTCGAGATGCCCTTACCACCTTCCCCGATTGGGAGAAACAAGACCGCGCTATTTCCGGGGTCGCTGCCTGGAATGTCCTCGCGAAATGCCGATCCATGATCGCCTCTTGCGCCTTCTTCTGTGCATCGGTCATCTTCGGCTTCTCCTGGACCGCAGGCATTCGGAGCGGCGCCTGCTGGACCGTCGGGCGCGGGATGTCCGCGAAATCCCGGAGTTGGTACGACAGCGATTCGGGGCCACGCGACGGCACCCGGGCCAGGGCCGAGGCCGCCATGCCCACGCTGATGGCCGCACCGAGTGCCAGTCCGATCCCGTTCGATATCCTCGGCATCGGATCCTCCCCTCGCGAGTTGGGAACCTCAGGAGCGAAACGCATGCAGGTCGAGTCTTCTTCCGGCCTGGCCTCCAGGCCGTGTCAGACTCGAGACCACGAGCGATGTTACGGCCAGATCCATACTACAAGTGTCTGAAACCGGGCCGCCTTGGCAAGAGGGGTCCGTGGACCAGGGGGAGGTTCTCCGATGTGGAGGACTCACCAGACGGGGACGGCCCCTTCACAGGAACCCTGCGGATCGACCATCGGCGCGACATCCTTCATCAGCCGGCGGAGGCTCTCGCAGACCAGTTCGTGCGAGAGCCCGGCCCAGCGGACCTCGACATTGGCCACGTTGAAGGGTACCTCGTCGTGCAGGGCGCGGAGTTGACGCAATACCGTCTCGGGACCGCCGACGAGGAAGTTGATCGGGTGGCCGCAGAGATCCTGGGGTCGTGCGGGCTCGGGGGTATCGGCAGGGATCTTGCCTTCCTGGCGGAACCGTCGCCAGAGGATGCGAAGGGCGGGCTCGGCGAGGTCGAAGGCGGACGCGTCGTCGGGGCCGACGAACACCGGCCGATTGGCGGCGATGAGGCCGGTGCCGCCCGCTTCGCGATAGGCTTCGGCGTATTGACGGTATTGCTCGGGCGTCCGCAGGTGGGAGAATAGCATGTTGAAATCGAGCGAACCGGCGATCCGCGCCGAGCCCGGGCTGTTGGCCGCGAGCCAGCATCGCCGTGCCAAATCCGACGCCGGGACCGGCAGCGGGCGGTGCGGCGGGACTCCGAAATATCCCGGCGATAGGTCGGCCCCGATCCCCTGCTCACTCCAGGCCGAGCGGATGATCCGCAACGCCTCGGCGAACCGGGCGTGGCGCTCGTGCTCGTCCGTCTCGGCCTGCCCGAACAGGCCGAACTCCTCGGGCGTGCTGCCGCTGCCGAACCCGACCGCCATCCGGCCCTTCGTCAGGACGTCGGCGACGGCCACCTGCTCGGCGACGTCGAGCGGGTGATGGAGATTCAGGCAGATGATCGCCGTGCCGAGCCGGATCCGACGCGTCTGACCGGCCAGGTGCAGCGCGAAGAGCAGGGGGGTCGGCAGGTGCCCGTGATGGGCATGCGCATGGTGCTCCGTGAACCAGGCGTATTCCGCGCCCAACTCATCGGCCAGCCGGACCAGGTCCGCCACTTCCTCGTAAATCGCCGACGACGGACGATCCCGCGGCCCCTCGAGATGGTCGGTCAGGCCGATCGCAAATCGTCCCGCGTTCGATTCCCGCATGGGATGAGGCAGCACCTTTACGACGGCACAGTAAATCGAATTTCTCAAATATAAAGAAGGCGACGCCGGAGAAGCGATTCACCGCCCGGCGATCACCGACCCAGGCCATGCCGGAGCCGTTCAGCCGAAGCTCTTCCTCAGCAGTTCCAGGCTCTTGGGGACTCCGGTCTGGGCGTCCTCGTTGCCTTCGAACTCCAGCGAGATCCAGCCGCGGTAGTTGTGTTTCCGCAGGATGTTCGCGATCCGGGGGTAGTCCAGGTCCAGGGCGTACCAGCGGCCGCCGCCGAAGTAGGTCTTGGCCTGCACCAGGGCCAGCGGGACCGAGCTCGAAGCCATGCGCTCCATCTGCTCGTACGAATTCTCGAGGAAGTTGCCGGTGTCGAGCGTGATCTGCAACCAGGGCGACTTGATCGTCTCGACGATCTTCAGGACGCCCTCCGCCGTGCGCCCGAGGCCCCAGTGGTTCTCCAGCCCGAGCACGACCCCGCACTCCTCGGCCCGGGGCAGGAGCTTCTCCAGCGCGTCGATCACCCACTTGAACGCCTCATCATCCGTGTGGCCCGGCAATGCGGGCTCGATCCCCTTGTGGGTCATCAGCTCGTCGAATGATTTGGTCGTCCCCCAACGGCCCGTGTTGATCCGCATCGTGGGGATGCCGAGTCGATAGGCGAGGTCGATCTGGTAGAGGGTCTTCTGGATGTTCGTCTGGCGCTCCGAACGATCGGGTGTGACGAAGCCTTGATGCGTGGAGAGTCCCATCAAGGCCAGGCCGAGGGAGTGCGCCTGACGCTTGATCTTCTGGAGGGTCGCGTTCGACTCGTCCGCCATCTGGATGTGGAGGACCTCCACGCCGTCGAACCCCATGGCCGCGGCCTTGTCGATGCACTCCGAGATGTCCAGGCGATGATTGCGGAACTGCCAGAACGAATACGTCGAGACCCCGATAGGGGTCCGCCGCGCGGCCGCCGGCCGCTCGCCGCCGGAGTTCGGCCGGGCGTCCTGGGACGGACGGGCCTGGGCCGATGAGCCGCCCGCCAGACCGATTGCGGCCCCGAGACTGACGTCCTTGAGGAACCGTCTGCGATCCGAACCCGATGACCGGTCTCCGCCGCGATGATCGTTCATGGTTGGTATCTCTGGAAAATCGGTGGGGATACGAGGCGTCGTTCTACGCCAGGTTATGCTATCTCGCCGGCCCGGCCGTCGCCATCCACCGCCGATTTCCCCGGGCTGAGAGGAGGGCCGAGATTTCCGTCGTCTCTCGAGCGGACTGGCGAAGTCGGGCACCATCACGGTCCCCCGGCGAAGGGATCATCCAGGTCCCGACCGCGAACGCAGCTTGCGGGTCGTTGTCCGAATGGCACTCAATGGCAGTCATTGGCAACTTTCTGCCGCGTCTCCGCGTCGCCCGCTCGCGGTCCTCGGCACAGGCCGTCCGGCATGACCTCGAGGGCAGAGAATTGGAATTGGTCGCTGGTTGCGAGGTTCGACCTGGGTTTCGATTTTCGTGAAGCTCCCATATGATAATATAACGCGCTTCGGGGATCGCAGGAATGCAACCTCGACGCGAGCGGGGTGCCGAGTAATCCGAAGTGCCTGGAATGACTGGAGATCGGTCGATTTCGACTGGTCGGAAGATGTTAGAGCCGGATTCGACGTCGCGCGACGTGACGGTTAGGAGGAGGAAGCGGTCCTTCGGAGTATCCGGCGGGGCCAACCGTTCGGCTCCGAGTCGTGGTAGGACGAGGCGGCGGCCCGCCCGGGCCTGGAGTCCGTACTCCGCCCGAGAGGCCGTCCGCGGAAGGACTCGAGAAACGGCTCCCGACCCCTTTCTTCGTCCGACCCCTTTCTTCGTCCCCCTTTCTTCGTCCCCGACCCCTTTCTTCGTCCCATGTGTAACTAGAGGGTGACTCGATGACTCCTCTTCCGGCTTTTTATTACCGCAGGGCCGTTCCCGACGACGCAGCCGTTCTGGAGAAAGGGGATGGGTTCCTCGTGACCCGCAACAACGGTGTCGTCGCCATCGAGTGCTTCAAGCCTTGGAGGCCCGATTTCCAAGAGGTCTATTGCGGTAATGGCGCGGAAGGTGTTCGTATCAACCAAACCATGAGCTGGAAGGGGATTTCGCTCGACTTCCTCCGGCATCTTCCGAACTTACGATGCCTCCACCTGGGTGTGGACGTTCCGATGGACATCACACCGCTGGGCGAACTCGAAGGGCTGGAATCTCTTGATCTGAATTGGCGTGCGCAAGCTACCCCCGGAACGGTCAACGTTCAGCGACTCGACCAGCTCAAGGAGTGCTCGATCTCTTGGCACCCCGTCTTTGCGCGCGTGCTCAATCTCCGGTCCCTCCGGATCCTCCTGCTCCAAGACGCGCCGCGCCTGAAGGAGTTGGACCTTAGTGGTCTTCCCCAGCTCGCGGAACTTGGGGTCATGTCCTGCCCCGCCCTGACGAGAATCGACTTGAGTGAAGGGTCCCAGCTACTCGCACTTGAGTTGACCAACTGTGGCAAGCTCATTCCGGACTGGCCTCGGCTCGCTGATGATCTGCGATATCTGTGCCTTCGAGGCCGCATCGGGTTTGCGATCGAGGAGATTGCAAGGGCTCACTCTCTGCAACACTTGTGGGTTGAGGTGTCTGGTAGACATTCCTCGGACCTCCTCCCCGTTCTGCGGGCCCTCCCCGGTTTGGACGGAGTCACCTTCATCGACCTGAAAGCAGAAGCGGAGGTGGCGGAGCAAGTCAAGTCAATCAACGAAGCCCACGGGCACGGTTCAACGCTCACTGTACGACCCCCGCGACAGGTTTTGAAGAAGGGGCAGTAAATGGTGCGGGTGGAAAAGGGGGTGGAAAAGGGGACGGAGGGAATTATCCCTTCTTCGGACGTCCTCGGCCTCGGAGGGTGGATTCCAGCCCCAGCCTTTGCGCCGTCGCGCGCGACCAAGCCTCGGTGCCGAACGGGCGCGTCGCGCGCTGACGGAATCGCGCAGTCGCCGGAGGTCGCCCGCGGAGAGCGGCTCATTCACCCTCCTGAGCCAGTCGCTGTCGCGGGGTGAGGGATCACCGCGCCAAAGTAGCGGGTCACTGCCGAGCCAGCCCGGTAGGCTCGACCATTTCCAGTGCTCGGCACGAACCACGAGTTCCGCGCGTAAGGGGTTTCGTTCGACGTAACGCAGTACCGTGGCGAGGTGATCGTCGTCCTGGATCGGGAATGCCTTGTATCGCCCCTGCCAGACGTGGCCGCTCGTCTTGTAGTGGCGGTGATAGCGCTGGGCATGTGCCGTGAGCAGCCATCGCATCCAACGGCCAAGGTCGCCGTCCCCATGAGGGCGCAAGACCAGGTGGAAGTGGTTGGGCATCAGACAATAACCGAAGATGTCCACCGGGAGGCGGCATCGAGCGTCGGTGATGGCCTCGACGAAGGCGTCATAGTCAGCCGGCTTATGGAAGACGTCCGCGCGGCGGTTGCCCCGGTTCAGGGCATGGTAGATCATCCCGCCAACAGAGGCTCGCGCGGTTCGAGGCATGAGGAAATACTACGACCCAGAACGATCCGTGTCAATAATTCCCTCCGTCCCCTTTTCACCCCCCTTTTCACGACTCCGGAAGGGCCAACGGCCCCGTCGCGGGCTTTCGTCGTTGCCGCAACGACGCGTGCTCGGCTCGGAAGGCGCCGTGAGGGCCTTCCGAGCGGGGGGCGCGACCACGGCGCCGGGAGCAAACGCTCCTCTGGCGAAGTTCGCCGTTCGGCCCTGGTGCGACGAGCGTTCCGGTGCCGTATCATGTGAGGAGTTCGCCTCGATCGAGGGTACGACACCCCGGACTGGCGGCCCGAATCGCCCGCGTTCGGCGATGATGTGATGCGGTCCATGAGCCTCGTGAGAAGATCCGACGACCGTGGGTCATACCACCGGGCATCGATCGATCTCTGCGGCCTATCCGCCCGGAAGACGCGGGTGATCGACCCCTGGCCGAGGATCAGTTATCTGATGGGATGACTGTCGGCCCCCGCGGTTCTCGACCACGTTCGTCGGACCGTTTTGCGATAATCGGCCACGCTGAGTGCCGATCGTCTCCTCGAGGAAATGCGATGACGCCGACAAACGCTGATGATCCACTCCGAACCGCCGATCATCCGCCGAACGCGACCGGGCCGTGCAACGAAGTCACAACCGATTCTCCAACTGTCTCCGGCTTGGAAAGCACCCGCACCTGCCTTCCGCAGCGAAAGGAACCGCCCGTAGAGGGGCTCGCCGAGCGCTTCACGGCGTCGGCCTCGGCTATTCCCGGCTACCACATCGAGGGAATTCTCGGCCGCGGCGGCATGGGCGTGGTCTACAAGGCCAGGCATCTCGCCCTGAAGCGGGTGGTCGCCCTCAAGATGATCTTGAGCGGCGGCCATGCCGGCGAAGGGGAGCGGCAACGCTTTCGGGCCGAGGCCGAGGCGGTGGCCCGCTTGCAGCACCCGAACATCGTGCAGGTCCATGAGGTCGGCGAACACGAGGGCTTGCCCTATGCCGCGCTCGAGTTTGTCGAGGGCGGCACGTTCGCCCAGAGACTGAAGCGAGGCCCGGTAACCCCGCGCGAAGCCGCCGAGGTGATCGCAACCGTCGCAGGGGCAATGCACCTGGCCCACAGCCGCAACATCATCCACCGCGACCTCAAGCCCGCGAACATTCTGTTGGATGCCGAGGGCTCCCCCAAGGTGGCGGACTTCGGCCTGGCCCGACAACTGGACAGCGACGGCGGTCAAACCCAGACGGGAGCGGCGGTCGGCACGCCCAGTTACATGTCGCCGGAGCAAGCCGCCGGCGAATCCAAGCATGTCGGGCCGGCGGCGGATGTCTATGCGCTGGGGTCGATCATGTACGAGTGCCTGACGGGGCGGCCGCCCTTCCAGGGCACCAGCCTGGTCGCCACCCTGGACATGGTCCGCCACCAGGAGCCGGTCGCTCCCCATTTGCTCCGTCCCGGGGTGCCGGCCGATCTGGAGACGATCTGCCTCAAGTGTCTGCGGAAGGAGCCGGAGAAACGCTACGCCAGTGCCGACGCCCTGGCCAATGACTTGCGCCGCTGGCAGCGTGGAGAGCCGATCCGGGCCAGGCCGGTTCCCACGTGGGAACGAGTGCTCCTGTGGGCGCGGCGCCGTCCGGCTCTGGCCGCGTTGGTCGTCGTCGTGCATGTGTTCCTCGCGGCTATCCTGGGCCTGGGAGTCTGGTCGTATTACAGCATCAACAACGCCCTCGTCGAGGCCAACGCGGAAAAGCTCAAGTCGCAGCGGATGTCGGCCGGACTGGCACTCGACCGGGGCTTGCAGCTATGCCGGGAGGGCAAGGTGTCCGAGGGTATGCTGTGGTTGGCGGAAAGTCTCGTGGTCAATCCGGAAGAAGACCGTGGCTTTGCCGACGTGGTGCGACTGAATCTCGCCGCCTGGCGGGGGACCATGACCGTCCCACGTTCCCTCATCGGCCACGAACGCTGGGTGACTTGCGTGGCCTACAGCCCGGACGGTCAGACCTGTGTCACCGCCGCGGGCGGCTCTGTGCGCCGTTGGGACGGCTTGACCGGCGAGCCGGTTGGGCAAGCCCTGGTCCATTCGGGGGAGGTCCTCGCGATGGCCTTCAGCCCCGACGGCCGGCTCCTCGCCACCGGGACTTACGACAAGTGGGTGCGGATCTGGGACGTCGCGACAGGAAAGCTGATCGGTCAACCGATCTCGCAACCGGAAATCGTCAACTCCGTCGAGTTCAGCCCTGACGGCCGTTGGCTGCTGGCGGCGACGGGTTATCGTGATTACTCGGTACCCAGCTCGGCGCGGGCCTGGGAAGTTGCCACCGGCGAGCCGGCAAGTCCGCCCCTGCCCCATCCCGCGACGATTCGAGGCGGCGTCTTCACGCCGGATGGGCGGCTGGCGATCACGGGTGCCTACGACGGCTTGATCCGCTTCTGGGATACCTCAACCTGGAGACTCCTGGGAGAGCCGATCAAGACGGCGCGGGTGATGGCGCTGGCCCTGAGCCGGGATGGTTTGTACCTGGCCGTGGCCTGCAACAGCGACGAGGCCTTTGTCTATTCGGTCCCGGACCGTCGGCTGGTGAGTTCGCCCCTTCGTCATGCGGGACTGTTGAAGGCCATCGGCTTCAGCCCCGATGGCGGCCTGGTGGCGACCGGCTGCGAAGACAGCCTCGCCCGCGTTTGGGACTGGTCGCCGGGAGAACAGGTCGGCCCGCCGCTCGTCCATCAGAACTCGGTGATCGCGGTGCAATTCAGTCCCGACGGCCGTCGCCTGATCAGCGGCTCGGAAGACAAATTCGCCCGCATCTGGGATTCGCCCCTCCGCGCGTGCACGGGAACTCCGCTGACGCGGAGCGATCCCGCCCTGACCTTGGGCAACCTTGACCCATCGCTCGTCTCGGGCCACCCGCGGACCCGGATCATTGGCGATGGGGGCCGGCCCATTCCGCACTGGGTTTGGGAGTACCTCTGTGCCTCGTTCAGCCCCGATGGGCGCTACGTCGTCACGGGAAGCACCGATAATTCGGCGCGCGTCTGGGAGGTGGCGACCGGGCGGCTGATCGGCAAACCGCTGCTGCACGACAATTGGGTTCGGGCGGTGGCCTTTGCCCCGGACAACCGGCACGTTCTCACCGGCAGCCATGACAACACCGCCCAGCTCTGGGACATTCACACGGGCGAAAGGGCCGCGCCGACCCTGCACCATGCGGGCATAATTGTCAGCGTGGCCGTCAGCCCAGACGGGACCACGGCGTTGACGGGAAGCGGCGACAAGACCGCGCGGCTGTGGAATCTTCAGACCGGCAAACCGATCGGACCGCCGATGCGGCCCGCGGGGGAAGTGCTGTCTGTGAGCTTCAGCGACGATGGCGCCTTCGCCCTGACCGCGGCCGGCTTCAGCAACCATGGCGTCTTCGCCCCGACCGCGGCCGGCAGCGGCGAGGTCCAGCTCTGGGACTCGGCCACCGCCCTCCCCATCGGCCCGCCCGCTCGTCACGAGGGCAGCGTCACCAGCGTCCGGTTCGCCGACGATGGCCGCAGTTTCTTGACCCTGTGCGACGACGGCACGTCGCGGCGCTGGCCCCTGCCGCAACCGGTTGCCGGTGACCCCGCCCTCGTCAAGGTGTGGGTGCAAACGATCACGGCCGAGCAGCAGGACGCGGGCAAAGCCGTCTCAGTCCTGGACGCCGTCGCCTGGCGTGAGCGGCGCGCACGAGTCATGGACAGCCCGCTGGCGGCGGACCTCGAACCAGGCGCCGGCGCGGTCCTCGACTGGCACGATGGGATGGCCGGGGCCTTTGAAGTCACGGGGCCTCCGGAGGCGGCGCTTTCCCACCTCGACGGGTTGTCGGCGGCCCGTCCCACGGACTGGTCGTTGCACGCTCGGCGGGCCGGCGTGCTGCACCGCGGCTCCCGCGATATCGAGGCAAGGACAGAGCTCGACCGGGCCCGTCAATTGGGCGGGCTCGAATCCGTGCGCGGCTGGTGCGCCGAGCGTGCGGAAAACCTGGAGCGCCTGCACCGGCACGAGGCATCGCTCTGGTTCCTCGAGTGGATCGTTGCCGCCGACCCCAAGGACCCCCAATCCCACGACGCAATCGGCCAATGCAAAGCGCGCCTGGGCCGTTTCACCGAAGCCAGCGACCACTTCACGCGGGCCGTGGCGTTGGCTCCCGATCGTATCGGCTACCGGCGCGACCTGGCGATGGCCCGCCTGGCCCTGGACGACCGGGTGGGCTACCGGAATGCCTGTGCGCGGATGATCGAGCTCGCCGAAGCCACGGAGGACCGAGGGGCGGCACAAATGACCGCGCTGACCTGCGTGCTCGCCGCAAACACGGTGCCACAGTGGGACGCCGTGATCCGCCTGGCGGCGCGAGCCGCCGAGGGCTACGACGGCGATTATCGCATCCACGTGGCCGCGCTCTTGCGTGCGGGCCGCCTTGCCGAGGCGCTCCGGCGCCCGTGGAGCAAGGACACCAAGTACACCCACATCGGCTGGGAGTGGCTCTTTCAGTGCATGCTGCACCTTCAAGCCGGACGCCGCGAGGAGGCGCGCTCGATCTTGGAGGACGAATCCAAGGCCATTGACCACATGGATCAGGAGATGCCGCGTGACCAAAAGAGCAAGATCTGGTCGGACTGGATCTACTACGTTCAGTGTCACGCGCTTCGCAAAGAGGCGGAGGGCCTGCTACGCAGGGACGAGTTGCGAAAAGCTCCGCCCCCAGGTTAGGCTCTCGACATGGGACCCCGATATGGACCGAGTGAAGAGCAAGGAGTGCCGCACTCTTGCGCGCGTCGGTCACATCGACGCATGCTGCCTGGTCATGGGACCCTCCCGATGTTCCCCCAAGAAGGCATGCCATGCGACAGCAGGGCGGCAAGCGGATTGGAGTGTTCGATGGCCCGCCGCGAGGCTCGACTTGAGGAAGGTTGAAGAGGGCGTACCGCTTCGTCCATAATCGATGATTTGCCGCACTGGACAGCAGGCCAATGGAGTCGCGCCGATGCAGGAAGAACTCCTGAGCCTGCTGGCACCTCGAAAGGGGCACTTCCGCCTGGAATCGGGCCACCACGGCGACCTCTGGCTGGAGATCCCCCGGCTTTACCTGCGGCCCGACCGCCTCCGGCCTTTCGCGGCCGAACTGGCTCGTCGAACTCGCCGCCCACCGCATCGAGGCCGTGTGCGGTCCCCTGGTGGAAGGCGCCTTTCTCGCGCAGATGGTGGCCGAGGAGCTCGATGTCGAGTTCACCTTCGCGGAGCAGTTCGCCCGTCCGCAGGGCGACGGCCTGTTCCCGGTCGGTTACCGCATCCCCGATGCCCTCCGTCCGCTCGTCCGCGGCAAGGTCATCGCGGTCGTGGACGACGTCATCAACGCGGGGTCGGCGGTCCGCGGGTCCCTGGCGGCCCTGAAATCCTGCGGCGCGAGCCCGACGGCGATCGGCTCCTTGCTCGTCCTGGGTTCGCCCGCCTCGAACTTCGCCGCGAGCGAAGGCGTCGCGCTGGTCAGCCTCGCATCCTTGCCGAACAACATCTGGGGGCCGTCGCGTTGCCCCTTGTGCGCCTCCGGCGTGCCGCTGGAGGGCCTGGACCTCGGCCGGACCGGTCTCGCGGGACGCGAGGAAGCGGCCTCGATCGGTTCGCGGTCGGTCTCCGCCACGGTCGCTTATGAGAGCTCGCCTCGGGCCGTGGAGCACCGCGACGAACCTGCTCGCATCGACGATCGCTTCCGGATCGTCCGGCCGCATGCCCGGGGCGGATTGGGCGAGGTCTTCCTCGCGATCGACCCGGAGCTGGACCGTCACGTAGCCCTCAAGGAGTTGCTCGCCTACCACGCGCACGACCCTGCGAGCCAGGCGCGATTCCTCCTGGAGGCCAAGGTGACCGGGCGGCTGGAGCACCCGGGGATCGTGCCGGTCTACGGCCTGGGTCGCCACGCCGACGGCCGGCCGTACTATGCGATGCGATTCATCGAGGGGGAGACGCTCGACCGGGCGATCGGGCGATTTCACGACGCCGAGAAGGCGTCTCGCGATCCCGGCGAGCGAGAGGTCGCGTTCCGCCGCCTGCTGCGCAGCATCGTCGACGCGTGCAACGCGGTCGCCTACGCGCACAGCCGCGGCGTCGTCCATCGCGACCTGAAGCCCGAGAACATCATGCTGGGGCGATTCGGCGAGACGCTCGTCGTCGACTGGGGCATCGCCAAGCCGCTCGCGGACCCGGAAGGACAATCCGGCGACGGAACTCCCATCGAACCTCTCGGGGATGACACATTCCTGACCCGCCCGGGTTCGGCGATCGGGACCCCGCAGTACATGAGCCCCGAGCAGGCGAAGGGCGACCTGGATCGCGTCGGGACGGCCAGCGACGTCTACAGCCTGGGGGCGACCCTCTACTGCGTGCTTGTGGGGCACGGGCCCTTCCCGACGGGCACCGTCGCGGACGTGATCCCTCGCGTGAGTCGCGGCATCTTCCCCGCGCCGCGACGGCTGCGGCGGGCGATCGATCCGGCGCTCGAAGCGATCTGCCTGAAGGCCATGGCGCTCAAGGCGGAGGACCGCCACGCCACCCCGCTCGCCATCGCCGAGGCGATCGAGGCCTGGATGGCGGATGTCCGCTACCGGAGCGAGCAGGAGCGGGCGACGCACGACGTGAAGCGGTCGCTGGCCCGGCTCTGCATCGAGCGCGCGCACAACCTCTTCGGCCGCGAGATGCACGGCGAGGGGATGCTCTGGCTGGCCCGCGCCCTGGAGAATATCCCGCCGGACTCCCCGACGCTCGAGCGCGTCGTCCGCTCGAGCCTGGGCGGCTGGCATGCGGGGGAGAAGCTGATGGAACGCATCCTCTCGCACGGGGGGGTCGTGCACGGCGTCGCGTTCAGCCCCGACGGCCGGAGGCTGGCGACCGGATGCGCGGATCGGATGGCGAGGCTCTGGGACGTCGCCTCGGGCGGGGCGCTCTCGGCACCGATGGGGCACGAGGGGCCCGTCCATGCGATCGCGTTCAGCCCGGACGGGCGGATGATCGCCACGGCGTGCCGCGACGAGGCGTTGAGGCTCTGGGATGCCGTGACCGGCGATTCCATCGGCGACCCCATCCGACACGAGGCCCCGGTCACCGCCGTGCGCTTCAGCCCCGACGGCACGAGGATCGCGACGGCGAGCCGGGCGGATCTCCCCTGCCTCTGGGATGCCGCGACCGGGCTGCCGATCGGCGGTAAGGCGTCGGGCGGGCCGGGCACTCCGGTCGTGGCGATCGCGTTCCATCCCGAGGGCACGCTGCTGGCAGCCGCGGGCGAGGATGGCCGCGTCCGGTTCCACGAGCCCGGGACCGGCCGGCGCCTCGACGCGACGCTCCCGCACGAGGCGAGCGTCCCCGCGCTCGCATTCAGCCCCGACGGCCGGGCGCTCCTCAGCGGCTGCCTCGACGGCCGGGCCCGGCTCTGGGATGTCGCGGGATGGTCGCTCATCGCGGAGTTCCCCCATCGGGCCGCCGTCGATTGCGTCGGCTTCAGCCCCCCGGGCCGGTCGGTCGCGACCGGCTGCCAGGACGGGACGGCCCGGCTCTGGGATGTCGGCACGGGCAAGCCGATCGGCGAGCCCCTCGCGCACCGCGCGGGTGGATTGCCTGGCGTTCAACCACGACGGATCGATCGTCGCGACCGGGAGCCATGACGGGACCGCCCGGCTCTGGGATGCCGCGACCGCCCTGCCGATCGGCCCACCCCTGGAGCATCGCGGCGCCGTGAATGCCCTGGCCTTCGGCCCCGACGGACGGAGGCTGGCGACGGCGTGCTCCGACGGCATGGCGCGATACTGGCGGATCCCGGCGCCCCTCGCCGGCAACGCGGAGCGGATCGCCTGCTGGGTCCGCGTCGCGACCGAGCTCGAATTCGACGAAGGGGACGCGCCTCGTCCCATGGACCAACTGGCCATCTGGGAGCTTCGCCGCCACCTCCAGGATCTGGGCGGACCGCCCGTCAAGTGACGCGGGGCCGTCGTGCTCGGCACGCGCCTCGGTCGCGAGAGGAATCGTGATTCCGATGAGCATCACAACACCAAATCCGACCCCTCCGACGCGACGCGCCTCGAGCTGGTATCAGCCCCGGATCTGGCACCTCGCGCTGCTGGTCCTGTTCGTCGCCATCGCGATCGCCGACATCCAGGACCATCGCGTGCGCGAGCCCGCCCTGATCGCCCTGGCCGCCGGGGGCTTCGTGCTCTACGCGATCATCGGCTGGATCGGCTGGTGGGTCGCCCGCCGTCGGTTCGAGGCTCGCCTCGGGCCGGTCTTGCTCTTCGTCCTCTACGCGATCGCCATGGCCGCGTTCTTCCTGTTGGCGACGGTGCTGTACCTCGTCATCGAGTACCGGTATCGCGGCGGGCAATTCTGAATCGGCCGGGGCCACGACCCTCCCTTGGCGTGAGGGCAGAGACCTGATCTCCCCGGCCGCACGCAAGGCGGGCCGACGGGGCGTTCCCGGCGAGCGTCGCCGATGACAAAATACCTCATATCGTGACGCCGATGAGCCTGGAGCTCTGCATTTCCTTTCCAGGTCGGTGGCGGCGGTGCAGGTCGGCGAAATCGGAAGTTGATCGACGCGATCACCTCCCTCAAGGCCACTTGCCTGGGTCCGGTCTTTAGAATGGCGAGGCCATACGACCGAAAAATTCTGCACCTCCAGCACCAGTTTCCCGTCGTTTTGTGTAACCAATTGTAGAATGTCGCGGTATCGAGAAGAACCCGATCGCAAAACCAATTATCCCCTAAACAATTGCTGCAATTCGACTTGAACTCGAAATCCCTTGTCTAACGAGCGCGATCGACGTGTTCATCGGCAATGATCACCCGTTTGGCATCAATTCTGCTATTACCCAACTTCACATTTGCGACATCACGGAATCTCAATACGCCAATCTAAGCGAACCGCGACAAATCGGCGAGGAGATCGACTCGCCTTTGGACCTCCAAACCCGTGGATACGAGGCGCCCTGGCCTGCATTTTCCGTTGCGAAAGCTCCTGCGATGAGGCATGGCAAAGGGTAGAACCTTGCTCCGAATGACGGAAACAAAACAATGGCCCGATCCAAGGCTAGGATTCGAATAGGGAGATTCCCCGAAAAGGTCCTATCGGGAGAATCCGAATGGCCTCCAGGATCGAACTCCCGTCGTGCTGTCGCGGACTTGCCGGAGATGACGCCATCCCCGTAAACCGCCAGGTCAAACAAGGCCTCGAGACGATCCCACCGGGTAGCCCCAGCAATCGAGGGCGATCGAACAACCGCAACACACTCCTCGAGGATGGGTAAGGTCTGCTGTAAGTCGGCCCGAGAACCGAGAGTCGGGCTCTTGAAAATCACGCCTGCCGTGAAGTAGGCGAGGGTGGACCGGGATGCCCTGGTTTCAGGGCTGCCGTCGCCGCGATGTCCCGGCAATGCCCATGCTCGTCTCGGTCCCGCCGAGTGTCGTCAAGGTTCTCCCTACCCCCAGCCAAGTGGACACTGACGCAGACAGCCTCGCAATCGATGGTGGATTGATACCCCAAAAAGAGCACCGCAAATGTCGGGGACGTCGTATCCCCGGATTCATTTGGAGCGACCGAGTCGGCCGCACCGATTCCAGGGTCTCGAATTATTGCAAGAGGGTATGCTCATGTTTTTACATCTTGAGCGTTGGCGCTCGGCCCGTGCTTGCAGGCGGAAAGTCGTCCGCCAACTTCGGTTTGAGGGCCTGGAGGATCGTACCTTGTTGGCGCTCACCGGCCTCAACTTCGGCGCCACCGTCGCCTCCACCCCCGTCGTCATGAACGGCGAGATGTTCTTCGTCGGCTACGACGCCGTCCACGGCGACCAGCTCTGGGAGTCCAACGGCACCGCCGCCGGCACCACCCGGCTCACCGACGGCAACGACGTCAACGGCGGCATCAACCCCCAGGACCTCACCGTCGTCGGCAGCACCCTCTACTTCGCCGCCAACGACCTCGTCCACGGCGGACAGCTCTGGAAGAGCAATGGCACCGCCGCCGGCACCACCTACGTCACCGACAGCAACGACGGCGTCGCCGACTTCGGCATCTATCCCTCGCAGTTGATCAACGCCAACGGCGCCCTCTACTTCACCGGCCTGGACCTCAACGACGGCACCCAGCTCTTCACGAGCGACGGGACCGCGGCCGGCACCGCGATGGTCAAGGACATCCCCGGCGCCGCCGGATATGCCGGCAGCTATCCCGCCAGCCTGACCGCCGCCGGCGGCCTGCTCTTCTTCTCGGCCACCGACAGCGCCCACGGCGACCAGCTCTGGGAGTCCGACGGCACCGCGTCCGGGACCACCATGCTGACCAGCGGCGCCGGCGGCACCTCGCCGCAGTTCCTGTCGGCCATCGGCGGCACCGTCTACTTCAGCGGCTACGACGCGACCAACCATTTCCAGCTCTGGGACAGCAACGGCACCGCGTCCGGGACGCAGCGGCTGACCTCCGGCGGCGCATCCGGATTGGGCCTGAACCCGCAGTTCCTGACGGCGGCCGGCAGCACGCTCTATTTCTCGGGCACCGACGGTTCGCACGGGGCGCAGCTGTGGTCGTTCACCGGGACGTCGCCCGGGTCGGCGACGATGCTCAGCAGCGGCAACGTGACGGGGGGCGGCCTGGCGCCGGCCGACCTGACGACGGTCGGGAGCACGATCTACTTCGCGGGCAACGACGGCGTGCACGGGACGCAGTTGTGGGCGAGCACCGGGACGGCGGCCGGGACGGCGATGGTGGCCGACATCAACGGCACCTCGACGGCCGACGTGACGAATTTAATCAACATGAACGGGACCCCGTATTTCGCGGCTTACACGGCGAAGTACGGGTACCAGGTGTGGCAGAGCAACGGGACGTCGTCGGGTACGGTGATGGACACCGACCTCAGCACCGGCTCGTCGAACACCCCGACGAACTTCGTGGCGATGGGCACGACCCTGTGCTTCACCGCGCCCGGTGCGACGATGTGGCTATGGCAGGCATCGAAGATCACGCCGACGATCACGTGGGCGGCCCCGGCGGGGATCACTTACGGGACGGCGCTCTCGGCGACGCAGCTCGACGCCACCGCCAGCGTCCCCGGCACCTTCGCCTACTCGCCGGCCGCCGGCACCGTCCTGAAGGCCGGCTCGGGCCAGGCCCTCTCCGTCTCCTTCACGCCCACCGACACCACCGACTACACCGGCGCCTCGGCGACGACGACCATCGACGTGGCGCGGGCCACGCCGACGATCACCTGGCCGAGCCCGGCGGGGATCGTCTACGGCGCGGCGCTCTCGGCGACGCAGCTCGACGCCTCCGCCACCGTGCCCGGGACCTTCACCTACTCGCCGACCGCGGGGACGGTCCCCAAGGCGGGTAGCGATACGCTGTCGGTGACCTTCACTCCGACGGATACGACCGATTACACGACCGCGACGGACAGCGTGACGCTCGTGGTGGCGCGGGCCACGCCGACGATCACCTGGGCGAGCCCGGCGGGGATCGTCTACGGGACGGCGCTCTCGGCGACGCAGCTCGACGCCTCCGCCACCGTGCCCGGGACATTCGCCTACTCGCCTGCGACCGGCGCCGTCCTCGGCGCCGGCAGCGGACAGACGCTCTCTGTCACATTCACCCCCAACGATACCACCGACTACGCCGCCGCCACCGGCACGACCACCATCGACGTGGCGCGGGCCACGCCGACGATCACCTGGGCGAGCCCGGCGGGGATCGTCTACGGGACGGCGCTCTCGGCGACGCAGCTCGACGCCTCCGCCACCGTGCCCGGGACATTCGCCTACTCGCCTGCGACCGGCGCCGTCCTGGGCGCCGGCAACGGCCAGACGCTCTCCGTGACATTCACCCCCAAAGACACCACCGATTACACGGGCGCCTCGGCGTCAACCGCCATCGACGTGGTGCGGGCCACGCCGACGATCACGTGGGCGGCCCCGGCGGGGATCGCTTACGGCACGGCGCTCTCGGCCACCCAGCTCGACGCCTCCGCCAGCGTGCCCGGGACCTTCACCTACTCACCGCCCGCAGGCACCGTCCTGGGCGCCGGGAATGGCCAGGTCCTCTCCGTGGCATTCACCCCCAACGATATCACCGACTACACGCGCGCCACCGGCTCGACGGTCATCGACGTCGCGCAGGCCACCTCCAAGGTCACGCCGACGATCACGTGGGCGGCCCCGGCGGGGATCGTTTACGGCACGGCGCTCTCGGCCACCCAGCTCGACGCCTCCGCCGGCGTCCCGGGGACATTCTCCTATTCCCCGCCCTCGGGTACCGTCCTGGGCGCCGGCAACGGCCAGACGCTCTCCGTGACATTCACCCCCAAAGACACCACCGATTACACGGGGGCATCGGCCTCGACCGCCATCGACGTGGCGCGGGCCACGCCGACGATCACGTGGGCGGCCCCGGCGGGGATCGCTTACGGCACGGCGCTCTCGGCGGCCCAGCTCGACGCCACGGCCGGCGTACCCGGGACTTTCACCTACTCGCCGACGATCGGTACCGTCCTGGGCGCCGGCAACGGCCAGACCCTCTCCGTCTCCTTCACACCCGATGACACGACCGATTACGCCTCGGCCTCCGCCATGGAGACGATCGAAGTCTTCAAGGTCGCCGTCGGATCGCTGATCCTTTCGCCGATTCCGGCCCAGAGCGTGGACGTCGGCCAAACGCTCCACCTCAATCTGAGCCCCTTCGCGTCCGAATCCGGCGCGACGGCCTTGAACTTGACATACAGCCTGGGCTCGGATGCACCGGCCGGGGCAAGTATCGACCCGACGACCGGGGCCTTGACCTGGCCAATGGGGACCAACCAGCAGATCGGGACCTATCCGATCACCGTCCGGGTCGTCGAGGACGGCTCGCCTCAACAGGTCGCCGCGACGACGTTCAACGTCAACGTGGTCGATCCGGGTCCTGCACCGACGATCTCCGGCGCGATCGTCTCGATGAAGAAGGGTTTCTCGATCACGCTGTCGTTCTCTCAGCCCGTGAACCCCGTCGCGGCGTCGAATCCCGACAATTACCTCTTGACGCAACCGGCCAAGAGCCACACATCTAAGAAGGAGTCGCCCCCTAAGCCGATCAGGATCGGCTTGAGCGTGAGCTACAACCCGACGACCAACCAGGTGACGCTCAAGGGTCCCAAGAAGTTGAAGGCCGGTCGCGGACTCACATTGACGGTCGTCGGAGCGGGCCCGAACGGCATCGCCAAACCGGACGAATTGCATCTCGCCGGCAGCGGAGGGCAACCGGGCACGAATTATCTCGCGAGTGTGACGGCCAAAGCCATCAATCGGATCTCCGCCGTCGTGGGGAACACGATCCTGGCGCGAACGGCCGCGCAATCCGCGAGTATCCACACTCACACCGAGGTTGCGGCCAATCCCATCACCGATGCGAGGGCCGCGCGGGCAGGCTCGTCGCCCGGACGCAGGCCGAGTCGATGAGCCGGTCCTGGCGGGACACGCCGAACTCAACCTGGGAATGATGACACTCAGGGCAGGCGGCAGCCTCGACGAACGACCAACTTCCGAGATTGAGCTGCAAATCCGGCGGGCAGCCCGCGGAGTCCTCAATCCGCTGGATGGCGAACCCATCCGGTCCCGGGATCCTGGTCGAACTCGGCCAACCCGTCGAGCCGATGGGCGTATCCTCGAATCGGTCGCCAGGATCCCGCTCCGTCCCACGACTGCCCGGGCAGATCAACCCGATCTTTCCACACGCCTACGAGATTCAATCCCCGCATTTTCCGGTCGACCGTACGGTCGGCGAGGATGAGATCGATCGACGCAATCGCTTTACCGGAAACATGATAATTCCATGAGCCTGGTCCTTCCAGGCGGGGACCTTGCGACGGACGCATCGATTGTGCGCGCCGTCAAACTCGAGCCACTTGCAATCAATCACACACTTAGGGTAGAGTCATTGTGAGTAAGCCTCGAAACGCCGATGCTCATCCGGATTGGGTCGTGAATCTGGAGAGAGGTTGGGCGAATGCATGCCGGGAAGACGGGACGGGGAGTATCGACGAGCGGCTGAGGGCACGGATCGCTCATGACGAGCTCTGCTCGGCGTCGTAAACAGGGAGGTTGCCGCACGCCGGCGCGCCACGTCGAAGGGATCGATCGGCGAGGTCGACTCAATCCTGCGGCCCGGCTCGGGATGGCTCTCGAAAGTTGACGAAAAGCATCAACACGACTGACTGCCGGGCGTGGAACATGACGAGAGCGAACGGGCGTGATAGACTGGACACGATCGAAACCCTCCGCCACGTCCGCATTCCTCGCTTGGCAACGCGTCGGGATGTCTGCAACGAATCATTCGCGGATGGCAATCGGAGGCCCTGAGCCCGGTTGAATCCCGGGATCGTCGGGCGCACCGTCGCCCGAGATTCGAGGGGCGAGACCGGAGGAGGGCCCATCAAATCCTGAAGTTCGGGCACCGAGAGGAGCAACCATGGAGCAGTCTGATCATCGGCAAGGCGGGCGGGCGGCCTCATTGAGGGGCATGAAGGCGAGGATGCAAGAAAGACGACAGCCCCACCTGGAGCCGCAGGAGTCGCGCCGGCTGCTCAGCATTACCGAAGACTCGCCGGTGGCGGCCGAGGGCACCGATGCCGATTCCGGGCCCCTGGCTATCACGGCCGGGCCGGAGGGGTACTCCGCGTCCTCGACGCGGAAACGTCGCCCTTCCTCGAAGGCCGTGTCTCGAAGGAAGCCGCGTGTTCGGCCCTTGGTCGAGGATCTGGAAGGCCGCGCGCTCCTGACCGCGACACCCATCAATTTCGGCGCCACCATCGAGTTGACGCCGGTGGTCATGAACGGCAAGCTGTACTTCGATGCCAACGATGGCACGAACGGCGAACAGCTCTGGGCGAGCGACGGGACCGCCGCCGGCACCGCGATGGTGGTCGACATCAACGGCACCGCCGGGTCGAAACCCTCCGACCTCACCGTCGTCGGCAACACCCTCTACTTCTCGGCCACCGATGGCGTCCACGGCACCCAGCTCTGGAAGAGCGACGGGACCGCCGCCGGCACCGCGATGGTGGCTGACATCAACGGCACCGCCGGGTCGAAACCCTCTGACCTCACCGCCGTCGGCACCACCCTCTACTTCTCGGCCACCGATGGCGTCCACGGCTCCCAACTCTGGGAGAGCGACGGGACCGCCGCCGGCACAGCGATGGTGCAAGACATCCCCGGTGCCAACGGCCCTGGCAGCTATCCCACCGACCTGACGGCCGCCGGGGGCCGGCTCTTCTTCCAGGCGGACAGCTCCGCCTCCGGCTCTCAGTTGTGGGTGAGCGACGGGACGGCGCCCGGGACGACGATGCTGACCAGCGGCAACGTGGCCAACGGCGGCACGGCCCCGCAGGACCTGACGGCCGTCGGCAGCACGGTGTATTTCTCCGGCTACGACGCGACCAACTTCTTCCAGTTGTGGGCGAGCGACGGGACGGCGGCCGGGACGACCCGGCTGACCAGCGGCGGCGCAACCGACCTGGGCACGAACCCGCAGGACCTGACGGCCGCGGGGAGCACCCTCTACTTCTCCGCCAACGGCGGGACGGCCTCCGTGTTACAGTTGTGGTCGTTCACCGGGACCACCCCGGGCGCCGCGACGATGCTGACGAGCGTGAATGGCGGTCTGGCACCCACAGACCTGACGACGGTGGGCAACACGCTCTTTTTCATCGGCAATGACCAGTTGTGGTCGAGCAACGGTACGACGAGCGGGACGGCGGAGATCGGCGTCGCGAACAACGGCACATCGGCCCTGGACCTGGGGAGCCTGATCGACGTCGATGGGACGCTGTACTTCGTGGCGTACACGCAGAGCAGCGGCTTCCAGTTGTGGCAGAGCGACGGGACGACCTCCGGGACGGTGATGGACACCACAGCGAGCACCTTCAACACCGGCCAGATCAACGAATTCTCGAACTTCGTCGCCAAGGGTCCTTCGCTCTATTTCACCGCCTACCCCACCCCGTCCTCGACGGGAATGTGGCAATGGCAACCGACGCCCACTCCGACTCCCACGCCCACTCCGACTCCCACGCCCACTCCTACACCGACACCGACACCGCACACACCGACTCCCACCCCGACGCCGACACCGACGCCGACACCGACTCCCACCCCGACGCCGACACCGACACCGACACCGACTCCCACCCCGACGCCGACTCCCACCCCGACGCCGACTCCCACCCCGACACCGACACCGACTCCCACTCCGACACCGACGGTTCTCAGCGAGCAAATTGTCGCGACCTACCTCAAGCACAACAAGAAGGGCAAACCGATCGGAAAGCCGGTGATCGACATCGTGTTCCAGTTCAGTACGGCGATGAACCCGGCGACCGCCGACAACGTGAACAATTACCAAGTGGATTCGATCTCCACCAAGAAGATCAAGAGGAAGATCCAGACGGTCTTGCACCCGATCGGCGTCCTGTCCGCGACATCCGACGCGTCGAACAAATTCGTCACGCTCGCGACGTCGGCCACGAAAGCGAAGTTCCCGAAGGGCGGCCAGGTCACGATCGTCAACTCGCCTCCGGGCGGGGTGAGCGGCGCCGCGGGCGGATTCCTGGCGGGAAACCTCGTCTTCATCATCTCGCCCAAGGCGACCGCCATCCAGCCCTGAGACGTACCGACGAGATGGCCGGATTCGCACGCGGCCCCCTCCTCCGGCCCTCCTTGCCCGCTCCCGCCGGGCAAGGAGGGTGGGCCGATCGACCCGGTCCCTCAAGGAAGCGGGCCGCTATGAACACGATTTACCCTCTTTGAACTTCGCGCCATATCGGAGCCCGGGCGCCGCGATCCGGCTCGGGCAGTCGTCGAGAGTGAAGGCCGTCGCGTCCTGCTCGGCTGAGATCGCCCTCGCCACGAACGCGACAAAAGCTATACATCTATCAGACAAGCCTTTCATGGCATGCATGGCCACGAAGATGGCGAGTCGAGCCGTACCGAGGCGACCGGCCGGCATCCCGGCGATGGTTTCCTCCTTTCTCCACCCGGAACCGTCGATCGCCGGGACGAATCCGTGCGACCCGCCGCGGCCGCGCGATGGGCCGCGGCCCGACATGCATGGGAGCCGGGACCCATCAATGATCGAATTAGTAAATTGAAATAACGTCAACGATGAGCATCCTCAAGAATAATCTTATTAGCTCTTGACAATTCGATTGACCGCCCCTACGATCAATAGCCGACTCACCATGGACACACCTCGCGGCGAATTCCTGCGGACAGGCCCGCGACGGTTCGAAGGACCTGCGAGCCGCCCGGAAGGTGTGCGGGGTGTCCGAGTCGAGCGCGATTCCTGACGGCCATGGCGTCCCGCCATCGGCCTCTTTTATCAACCGATCGAACCCAGAACCTCGACAGACCTGGCCCTCCGGGATGCATCGCCCTCGTGCCAACGGGCGCCGGCCGCGATCCCGCACCCCGACGGATGGCCTACCCGTGCGACGATCGATGGATGTCGGATGAACCGGGGAAATCCCCGGGACGAAGAGCCTTGCGCAATGGGCGCGGGGCGTCCCGATGGGGCCGCGTCGTTTGGCTCCTCGGATTCTGATCGATGGATGTTCGATGGGCCGGGGGAAACTTCGGGACGGAGAGTCCCCGCGCAATGGGCGCGGGGCGTCCCGATGGGGCCGCGTCATTTGGCCCTCCCGACCCCGACGGAGGTAAGCTATGTTCTCTCTCTTCAAGCAGCGACGTCCCTCCGCGAAGGATGCGTCCCGGCGACGCACGGTCTCCCGTCGATTCCAGGTCGAGGACCTGGAAGGCCGGGCCCTCTTGACGCTCACCGGCCTCAACTTCGGCGCCACCGTCGCCTCCGCGCCCGTCGTCATGAACGGCGAGATGTTCTTCGTCGGCTACGACGCCGTCCACGGCGACCAGCTCTGGAAGTCCAACGGCACCGCCGCCGGCACCGTCAGGCTCACCGACGGCAACGACGTCAACGGCGGCATCAACCCCCAGGACCTCACCGTCGTCGGCAGCACCCTCTACTTCGCCGCCAACGACCTCACCCACGGCGGACAGCTCTGGAAGAGCAATGGCACCGCGTCCGGCACCACCTACGTCACCGACAGCAACGACGGCGTCCCCAACGCCGGCCTCTACCCCTCGCAGTTGATCAACGCCAACGGCACCCTCTACTTCACCGCGCTGGACGACGCCGACGGCACCCAGCTCTTCAAGAGCAACGGCACCGCGGCCGGCACCGCGATGGTCAAGGACATCCCCGGCGCCGCCGGATACGCCGGCAGCTATCCCGCCAGCCTGACCGCCGCCGGCGGCCTGCTCTTCTTCTCGGCCAGCGACGCCACCCACGGCAACCAGCTCTGGGAGACCAACGGCACCGCGTCCGGGACCACCATGCTGACCAGCGGCGCCGGCGGCACCTCGCCGCAGTTCCTGGCGGCCATCGGCGGCACCGTCTACTTCAGCGGCTACGACCCGACCAACCATTTCCAGCTCTGGGACAGCAACGGCACCGCGGCCGGGACGAAGCGGCTGACCTCCGGCGGCGCGACCGGATTGGGCCTGAACCCGCAGTGCCTGACGGCCGCCGGCAGCACGCTCTATTTCTCGGGCACCGACGGTTCGCACGGGGCGCAGCTGTGGTCGTTCACCGGGACGTCGCCCGGGTCGGCGACGATGCTCAGCAGCGCCAACGTGGCCGGTGGCGGCCTGGCGCCGGCCGACCTGACGGCGGTGGGGAGCAAGATCTACTTCGCGGGCAACGACGGCGTGCACGGCGACCAGTTGTGGTCGAGCACCGGGACGGCCTCGGGTACGGCGATGGTGGCCGACATCAACGGCATCTCGACGGCCGACGTGACGAACTTGATCGACATGAACGGGACGCTGTATTTCGCGGCTTACACGGCGAAGTACGGGTTCCAGGTGTGGCAGAGCAACGGGACGTCGTCGGGTACGGTGATGGACACCGACCTCAGCACCGGCTCGTCGAGCACCCCGACGAACTTCGTGACGATGGGCACGGTGCTCAACTTCACGGCCCCCGGGGCCAAGATGTGGTCATGGTCATGAGATGGAGTCGGCGTCGGCTGCCGGCCTCGTCCGCGAGTCTCGGCGGCTACCGCCGATGAAGTCGCCCGCGAAGCCGATCCCGAGCGGGCACGCCTGCAAAGGCGTGCCCGCGATCAATACCCCGAAATGACCGCGGAACCGCGATCCTTCCGGAAGTTCGAGCGGCTTCCGACGGGGACGCGGAGGACCGGAGAATCGAGTCGAGGTGCGAGCGGTGGACGCCCGCCTACACCTCGACCGTACCACGTTCGTCGCCCCTCCCGGAGAACCGGACGAGCGGTCGCCCCGCGCACGGCCCTCGGGCGCGGCCGCCCGAATGGCCCCCCCATCACCGCAAATATTTCGAATGAATGAGAAATATTCACTATTATAATGTTACACGTATTATCAAATTGAAACGCAAACGAAACACCCTATCTGCTTGCGATCACGACTCGATCTAAGCACTCGTTAACCGTTCGAATTCGGCGAGATCGAGCCCCCTCCGCATCGCTCGATCGGATCCATGAGCCGAGCCGCCGCTTCGCGGGATCATGCAATCTTCCCGGAATGCGACGGGACGACGATGGCGCCGAATCATGCGTGGCATCAAGCCCGTTTCCATCGAGCAAGTTCTTTGGGTGTGGCCGCGCCATCGTGATAATTGGATGTATTGGCACATCGATTGAGATGCCCGAAAAAATCTCCGGATCGGGAGATTTCTCGGAATCCTCCCCCGATCTTGAACTAGGATGGATCTGTCGAGCACGGGTCGGATATCCCGATCGAACTCGACGTGACGAGGCGATCGGGTGTCCCAAGACGCGGCGTGACCGCTCGCCCGATCGACGACCATGGCCTCGCCGGGACGGGACTCGCGGACGACGGGGTCCCGCCGGAAAACCCGCCCAATCCGAGGGCCGAGCGCGGCGATCTCCATCGCCGATGCCCTCGATCCCGGACGGACCGCTCCGGTCGGCCAGCCCTCGTCGAGTAAGGCCTCCGGACCATCGACGATCCGCTCGATCTCGCCGGAGAAGGCGTGGCGGCCGGATGGAATAATACGTCGACGGCCGGGCCTTCGGCGAAGGCTCGGGCGGACGATCTTCGCCGGCCGTGAGGGATCGCCGCGGGCCTGCTGCATCCCAGGATTCGCGGATGGCAACATGAAAACGCGCCTGGAATGATCAATCCAACGATGAACTATGATCGAGTGCACAATGAACAAATTAAGAGCAACTAGACGTGCTCATCGGCTAAGATTCGAATGAAATGCCTTGACAGTGCCCGGGGCTTCTGGCCATACTTCGCAACCGCTCGGGAAGACCTCATATGATTGCCCCTCACGATCTCCGGCCCGCCGGGGATCCGCGACGGGCCTCGCCCGGCGGACGCATCGCCCCGCGTTTGCGACCCGGCTGATCATTCTTTTATCAACAATTAAATATGTTTAAATGAGGCTCCGGGGCGACGCCACCCCGCGATCGACGCGGCTCGGCCATGCGCGGCCCCGACAGGTCGAAGCCCCTGCAATTTATCGCGAGCGGTAATGGCACCTTGAATGTCCGACGCGCGGGCTCGATACGGCCCATGATCGTACCTCCGCTGATCCGCGCCTCCTCCTCGGCGGGGCAACGCTGTCACCGTCCATGATCGCAAGGACGCGGTCGCTGCCTTGGTCTCGGCAACCGTGAATTTCCGAATCCCGATGATCGCTTGGGAAGCTCGCTGACCGGCTGGAATACCGCGATTGTCGCGGGACGGCCGAGTGAGGCCGCGCCGGGGCGAGTTCCCTGCAACTTACCACGAGAGGTGAGCTCCATGTTTTCACATCCGAAGCGTGTATCCTCCCTGTCGAGGAACCGGCATCGCAAAGTTTCCCGCCGATTCCAGGTCGAGGCCCTCGAAGGCCGGGCCCTGTTGACGCTCACCGGCCTCAACTTCGGCGCCACCGTCGCCTCCACCCCCGTCGTCATGAACGGCGAGATGTTCTTCGTCGGCTACGACGCCGTCCACGGCGACCAGCTCTGGGAGTCCAACGGCACCGCCGCCGGCACCACCCGGCTCACCGACGGCAACGACGTCAACGGCGGCATCAACCCCCAGGACCTCACCGTCGTCGGCAGCACCCTCTACTTCGCCGCCAACGACCTCACCCACGGCGGCCAGCTCTGGAAGAGCGACGGCACCGCCGCCGGCACCACCTACGTCACCGACAGCAACGACGGCGTCGCCGACTTCGGCATCTATCCCTCGCAGTTGATCAACGCCAACGGCACCCTCTATTTCACCGGCCTGGACCTCAACGACGGCACCCAGCTCTTCACGAGCGACGGGACCGCCGCCGGCACCGCGATGGTCAAGGACATCCCCGGCGCCGCCGGATACGCCGGCAGCTATCCCGCCGACCTGACCGCCGCCGGCGGCCTGCTCTTCTTCTCGGCCAGCGACGCCACCCACGGCGACCAGCTCTGGGAGTCCAACGGCACCGCGTCGGGGACCACGCTGCTGACCAGCGGCAACGCCGCCAACGGCGGCACCTCGCCGCAGTTCCTGGCGGCCGTCGGCGGCACCGTCTACTTCAGCGGCTACGACCCGACCAACCATTTCCAGCTCTGGGACAGCAACGGCACCGCGGCCGGGACGAAGCGGCTGACCTCCGGCGGCGCGACCGGGTTGGGCCTGAACCCGCAGTTCGTGACGGCCGCCGGGAGCACGCTGTATTTCTCGGGCACCGACGGGACGCATGGGATGCAGTTGTGGTCCTTCACCGGGACGTCGCCCGGGTCGGCGACGATGCTCAGCAGCGGCAACGTGGCGGGGGGCGGCGTGGCGCCGACGGACCTGACGGCGGTCGGGAGCACGATCTATTTCGCGGGCAACGACGGCGTGCACGGGACGCAGTTGTGGGCGAGCACCGGGACGCCCTCGGGCACGGCGATGGTGGCCGACATCAACGGCACCTCGACCGCAGACGTGACGAACTTGATCAACATGAACGGGACCCCGTATTTCGCGGCTTACACGACGCAGAACGGGTTCCAGGTGTGGCAGAGCAACGGGACGTCGTCGGGTACGGTGATGGACACCGACCTCAGCACCGGCTCGTCGAACATCCCGACGAACTTCGTGGCGATGAGCACGACCATGTGCTTCACCGCGCCCGGTGCGACGATGTGGCTATGGCAGGCATCGAAGATCACGCCGACGATCACCTGGGCGGCCCCGGCCGGGATCGTTTACGGGACGGCGCTCTCGGCGACGCAGCTCGACGCCACCGCCAGCGTGCCCGGGACCTTCGCCTACTCGCCGACGATCGGCACCGTCCTGAAGGCCGGCAAGGGCCAGACCCTCTCCGTCACATTCACGCCCACCGATACCACCGACTACACCGGCGCCACCGGCTCGACCACTATCAACGTGACGCAGGCCACGCCGACGATCACCTGGGCGAGCCCGGCGGGGATCGTCTACGGGACGGCGCTCTCGGCGACGCAGCTCGACGCCACCGCCAGCGTACCCGGGACCTTCGCCTACTCGCCGACGATCGGCACCGTCCTGAAGGCCGGCAAGGGCCAGACCCTCTCCGTCACATTCACGCCCACCGATACCACCGACTACACCGGCGCCACCGGCTCGACCACCATCAACGTGGCGCAGGCCACGCCGACGATCGCCTGGCCGAGCCCGGCGAGCATCTACCACGGTGCCGCGCTGGGCGCAACCCAGCTCGACGCAACGGCCAACGTGCCCGGGACATTCACCTACTCGCCGCCGGCCGGCACCGTCCTGGGCGAGGGCAGCGGCCAGACGCTCTCCGCCACATTCACGCCCTCCGATTCCACCGATTACTCCAGTACCTCGGCGACGACGACCATCAATGTCCTGGCCGCGTCCGCTTCCTTCGTCAAGACCGACACCACGACGCAGGGCAACTGGATCGGGGTCTACGGCTCGAATGGCGCCGAAGTCATTCCTGACACGCCCAACCTCCCCTCCTACGCCACCGTGTCGCCCTCCGGGTACCTCACCTACATCGCAACAACCCAGACCACCGACGTGCGCGCCCTCCAGAATCCCGGCGGCGTCGGCCGCGTTTCGGCCTGCTGGTTCTCGGTTACCAGCTTCACCGTGAACGTGAACCTGAACGACGGCCAGTCGCACGTCCTCTCCTTGTACGCGTGCGATTGGGGCTATAAAGGGCGGGTCGAACAGATCCAGATCAGCGACGCCGCGACGGGCGCGGTGCTCGACACCGAGTCGATCTCGTCGTTCACCGGTGGGGCCTACCTGACGTGGGCGGTCGGCGGGAATGTGGTGATCACCGTGACGAATCTGGCCGGTCCAAACGCTATTATCACCGGGATCTTCTTCGACCCGCCCGGCACCAGCCAGCCCTCCTCGACCACCGACTCCTCGACCCAGGCGGGCATCGCGGCCCAGGCCAAGGCGATCGGGAGCTCGAGCGGCCCGGCGCCCTCCGGCATCGGTACGCTCGACTTCCTCGGCGACACCGGCCCGGCGATTCCCGGCACGACGAAGACGGTGGCCCGAGCCGACAGCAAGGGGGTTGCACCGCTCTCCGCCGTCCAGGGCCGGGGCGCGGCTGTCGGCCTCGCGACGTTCTCGAATCGATCCCTGATTACCGGGTCATCGAGCCGCTGGTCTTCGGCGACCACGTCGGGGCTCCGCCCCGGCTTCGCCCCGGCTGACTGAGTGTCTGTCTCGGAAGGGTGAGACGGCCGCCGCTCCTTCCGAGACAGGTTCT
This sequence comes from uncultured Planctomycetota bacterium, assembly GCA_963743925.1. Taxonomy (GTDB): domain Bacteria; phylum Planctomycetota; class Planctomycetia; order Isosphaerales; family Isosphaeraceae; genus CAVZRC01. Next base: position 463,205 of record CAVURY010000033.1, read on the forward strand.
GAGTCGGGGCGTCGTCACAGAATGGCGGGCCAAAGCCCGGTGGGCCGCACCGGATGGCACGGTGGCCTCGACGCGACTCCGCGACTGACGGCGGTGGGGAGCAGGATCTACATCGTGGGCAACGACGGCGTGCACGGGACGCAGTCGTGGTCGAGGACCGGGATGGCCTCGGGCACGGCGATGGTGGCCGACATCAACGGCACCCCGACGGCCGACGTGTCGAATTTAATCAACATGAACGGGACCCTGTACTTCGCCGCTTACACCGCGAAGTACGGGTTCCAGGTGTGGCAGAGCAACGAACGTCGTCGGGTACGGTGATGGACATCGACCTCAGCACCGGCTCGTCGAACACCCCGACGAATTTCGTGCCGATGGGCACGACCCTCTTCTTCACGGCCCCCGGGGGCCAAGATGTGGTCATGGTCATGAGATGGATTCGACCTCGGATGCCGGACTCGTCCGCAAGCCGTGGCGGCTACCATCGATGAAATCGCTCACGAATCCGGTCCAATGGGCATGCCGCCAGACTTGGCGGCGTGCCCCAATGAGCCGCTTGAAATGGTCATGAACTCCCGAGATTCCCCAAGGATTTAAGCGCCATCTTGGCCCCACTTGGCTATAAACACGAACCGGCGTATTCTTCCAAGACGCCATGCAATCAGTTATGATCACCCATGTAACTTGGATTCGATGAAGAATCGTTGCAAACGCGCGCGGATATTTTACCGACGTCACCACATCCTAGTGTTCTTAGAGTAAGGCTTGAGCGGTTCGGTCTTCGCGGGACGCGACGGATCACCGCCGACCACAATGCATGCAGCCAAACGTCGAACGGAAACATGACAACGCGATTGGTATGATCGATCCACGGATGAAGGGTGATCGAGTCATGAGGCAATCAAGCAAGAGTTGCTAGAAATGCTCATCGACGAGAATTTCATCGCAATTGCTTGACGACGGGCGCAGTCGATCGTCATACTGTGCTTCCGCTCGAGAGGGGTCCAGACAATTCGCATCCTGAAACCTCCCGGGTTATCGGGATTTCTGTGCGATCCTCACTCGAGGAGTTATCCTACAAGAGCCACCGACCCGGCTCGGTCGGTATTCCATCAGCGATTGATGTCTGGAGAAGCTTTCTGACGTGGTTTTCACCCGCGATCGACGAGGATGGGCCATTCAAGGACCTGTCGCGTCAATTCCCCGGGCCTTACCGCGATAGGTGAGGGATCCCCTCAACGCTCGGGGCACCGACTCGATCCGACCCGTAATCTCAGAGTGTTGATGCAGAGTTAGTTTCGACGAGGAGACGTCATAATCGTCCCGGACCGACAGGATGCGGTCGCTGGTTTGATCTCGACGACCATTAGAGTCCAAATCCTGACCGTTTGGGAAGCTCGCTGACACCCTGGAAGCCCGCGATGGGCAGGCGACGACCGAGTGAGGCCGCGCCGGGGCGAGTTCCCTGCAACTTACCGCGAGAGGTGAGCTCCATGTTTTCGCATCTGAAGCGGCAATCTCTCTCTTCGAGAGACCGAAAGCGGAAGGCCGCCCGCCGATTCCAGGTCGAGGCCCTCGAAGGCCGGGCCCTCTTGACGCTCACCGGCCTCAACTTCGGCGCCACCGTCGCCTCCACCCCCGTCGTCATGAACGGCGAGATGTTCTTCGTCGGCTACGACGCCGTCCACGGCGACCAGCTCTGGGAGTCCGACGGCACCGCCGCCGGCACCGTCAGGCTCAGCGACGGAAACGACGCCAACGGCGGCATCAACCCCCAGGACCTCACCGTCGTCGGCAGCACCCTCTACTTCGCCGCCAATGACCTCACCCACGGCGGCCAGCTCTGGAAGAGCGACGGCACCGCCGCCGGCACCACCTACGTCACCGACAGCAACGACGGCGTCGCCGACTTCGGCATCTATCCCTCGCAGTTGATCAACGCCAACGGCACCCTCTATTTCACCGGCCTGGACCTCAACGACGGCACCCAGCTCTTCACGAGCGACGGCACCGCGTCCGGCACCGCGATGGTCAAGGACATCCCCGGCGCCGCCGGATACGCCGGCAGCTATCCCGCCGACCTGACCGCCGCCGGCGGCCTGCTCTTCTTCTCGGCCAGCGACGCCGCCCACGGCGACCAGCTCTGGGAGTCCAACGGCACCGCGTCGGGGACCACGCTGCTGACCAGCGGCAACGCCGCCAACGGCGGCACCTCGCCGCAGTTCCTGGCGGCCGTCGGCGGCACCGTCTACTTCAGCGGCTACGACCCGACCAACGGGTTCCAGCTCTGGGACAGCAACGGTACCGCATCCGGGACGCAGCGGCTGACCTCCGGCGGCGCGACCGGATTGGGCCTGAACCCGCAGTTCGTGACGGCCGCCGGGAGCACGCTGTATTTCTCGGGCACCGACGGGACGCATGGGATGCAGTTGTGGTCGTTCACCGGGACGTCGCCCGGGTCGGCGACGATGCTCACCAGCGCTAACTCGAAGGGGGGCGGCCTGGCGCCGGCCGACCTGACGGCGGTCGGGAGCACGATCTATTTCGCGGGCACCGACAGTAAGCACGGGACGCAGTTGTGGTCGAGCATTGGGACGACGGCCGGGACGGCGATGGTGGCCGACATCAACGGCACCTCGACGGCCGACGTGACGAACTTGATCGACATGGACGGGACCCTGTACCTCGCGGCGTACACGGCGCAGAACGGGTTCCAGGTGTGGCAGAGCAACGGGACGTCGTCGGGTACGGTGATGGACACCGACCTCAACACCGGCTCGTCGAACATCCCGACGAACTTCGTGCCGATGAGCACGACCATGTGCTTCACCGCGCCCGGTGCGACGATGTGGCTATGGCAGTCGTCGAAGATCACGCCGACGATCACGTGGGCGGCCCCGGCCGGGATCGTCTACGGGACGGCGCTCTCGGCGACGCAGCTCGACGCCACCGCCAGCGTACCCGGGACCTTCGCCTACTCGCCGACGATCGGCACCGTCCTGGGCGCCGGCAAGGGCCAGACCCTCTCCGTCTCCTTCACCCCCACCGATACCACCGATTACACCGGCGCCACCGGCTCGACCACCATCGACGTGGCGCAGGCCACGCCGACGATCACCTGGCCGAGCCCGGCGAGCATCTACCACGGTGCCGCGCTGGGCGCAACCCAGCTCGACGCAACGGCCAACGTGCCCGGGACATTCGCCTACTCGCCGCCGGCCGGCACCGTCCTGGGCGAGGGCAGCGGCCAGACGCTCTCCGCCACATTCACGCCCTCCGACTCCACCGATTACTCCATTACCTCGGCGACGACGACCATCAATGTCCTGGCCGCGTCCGCTTCCTTCGTCAAGACCGACACCACGACGCAGGGCAACTGGATCGGGGTCTACGGCTCGGATGGCGCCGAAGTCATCCATGACCAGCCCGACCTCCCCTCCTACGCCACCGTGTCGCCCTCCGGGTACCACAAATACATCTGGACAACCCAGACCACCGACGTGCGTGCCCTCCAGAATCCCGGCGGCGTCGGCCGCGTTTCGGCCTGCTGGTTCGGGTATACCAGCTTCACCGTGAACGTGAACCTGAACGACGGCCAGTCGCACGTCCTCTCCTTGTACGCGTGCGATTGGGACTCAAAAGGCCGGAGCGAACAGATCCAGATCAGCGACGCCGCGACGGGCGCGGTGCTCGACACCGAGTCGATCTCGTCGTTCTCAGGGGGGGTCTACCTGACGTGGGCGGTCGGCGGGAATGTGGCGATCACCGTGACGAAACAGGCCGGGCCAAACGCCGTTCTCACCGGGATCTTCTTCGACCCGCCCGGCACCAGCCAGCCCTCCTCGATCACCGACTCCTCGACCCAGCCGGGCATCGCGGCCCAGGCCAAGGCGATCGGGAGCTCGAGCGGCCCGGCGCCCTCCGGCATCGGTACGCTCGACTTCCTCGGCGACACCGGCCCGGCGATTCCCGGCACGACGAAGACGGTGGCCCGAGCCGACAGCAAGGGGGTTGCACCGCTCTCCGCCGTCCAGGGCCGGGGCGCGGCTGTCGGCCTCGCGACGTTCTCGAATCGATCCCTGATTACCGGATCATCGAGCCGCTGGTCTTCGGCGACCACGTCGGGGCTCCGCCCCGGCTTCGCCCCGGCTGACTGAGTGTCTGTCTCGGAAGGGTGAGACGGCCGCCGCTCCTTCCGAGACAGGTTCTGAGCTGGGGCGTCGTCACAGAATGGCGGGCCAAAGCCCGGTGGCCGCACCGGATGGCACGGCGGCCTCGACGCGACTCCGCGACCGATCGCGGCATTCGCGTCGAGGCAAGATAGGCCTCGGTTCCGACGAACTGGCGACCCTCGTCGCCAAGCCCTCACGCGGGAACGCATTTCCTGCCCCCTGTGCGGCGCGAGGACCGACGTGAAGCGGGAAGGCCTGTGAGCAATAGGTACGGGAGCGAGGATTCTCCGTCCGCACCGAGATGGCATCCCCCGCTTCCCCTCCCATTCCCCAACGCCCTCTGGCCGATGAGTCCTGCCTCGTCAGGGCGAGGAAGTACGCGATCCCGGTAGGCATCGACTCGTCCCGGCGCACCGTTAAGGCGGCGAGAGTGTTCGTGTACCGGGGGCGGTTGTGAGACCTTTTCCGGTGCAGAGAAGATCGGAATGATGGACCGAGGCCAAGTCGGCGAGTCGCCCCGACTTTCCACCTCGCTCGCCACACACTCGCAACCGAATCACCCCCAATTCCACCGCAAGATCCGTGTCAGGATCGAGGCGGGAGATCGTGCCGCGCGTGAAAACAGCGCGAGGCCGACTCAAGAAAGTCGGCCTCGCGCTGCTGATTTCTCATAGAGGACTCGGTGGCAATTCGTCACCGGATGAGGAACGCATCCAGCCAAACCGCCGCAAAACTCGATACCTGGCAGGAGTCTTCCTCGGCACAGGTTGGAGATCAACCCGACCCTCAACTCCAAGGGTGGGGCTGAACCTGTGCCGATTCAGCCGAGGGGATCGACCAGGCGGAAGGTGTTCAGGCGGCGGAGAGACGACGACGGATCAAACCAAAGACCACGGCCAGAGGCAGGGGCATACCCATCAACATCGAGACAATGCTCGAAGGTTCGGGAACGCCCCCCATCACCACAATCCCGCCCGTACCTCCCAAGAAAGTATCGGGGCTCTTCGTGAGGTTGATGAGGAAGTGGTTCGAGAGCTGGTAGCCAGACGACGGGATTGTCCCGATGGGGAGCAGCCCAGTGGTACCATCATAGGGACCGGAGCCCGACACGCCGACCATCAGGGTGGGGGTGTTCGCCCCCTGATAGTCGCTCGTGTAGGAAAGCGACCCGGCCGCGGTGATATAACTTCCACCCACGTCGCTCTTCGCCATCCCATCCGCGCCCGTCGGCGAGAGGAAACCGGTCTGGACCGTATCGATCGTGAGGGCTGACGCAGTCGTACCAGTACCCGAGGTGTTGAGCTGGAACGTGGTCTGCAGGCTACCAGTCGAGGAGCCGGTGTAATTGCTCTGGGCGCCGAGTGCAGTGAACCGGTACGCCGAACCATGCGAACCCAGGGCACCATTCACCGCGGTCAAGACAGCGGCGACGCTCTGATCGAGGGGCGGACTCGAAGTTGCGGTGTAGATCACAGTGTCTACTCCGTTGATGTCCAGGTCGACGGTCAAGGTGATGGATCCGGCATTGGCCTGAGTTCCCATGAGGCCCATGACGGCGCTCAAGGCGAGACTCATCAAGAGTCCCCGATGTCTTTGCATGTTGAGAAGCTCCTTCGAGTTCCAATAGTTGAAGCAAATCTGACGAATCCCAAAAGCTCGGTCGTGGATGCAATCGATACGCATGTGCTACCGATACAACCCGCGCCGCCTGCTCTCGAGCAAGAACTGGGACCGGCCTTCTATTCATAATCGACCGGACGCAGAAAACCAAGCTCTTCGAAGACCAAATTATTGCTATGTTCCCCAAAAACCACATGCGATCACTGAATGCGTCCCGACGAAATTTGTGGGAAAGGCAAGCCCCAGTCAAATCGAGCCAATCTGCTTTTAAAAGCAAGACTAACGGCTATAAAAATCTCATTGTCGCTAGGCAGCCTGCATATCAGATGCGAATCTGCGGAAGCTCGCAAATTACGTCGTTCCTCCGCGAGGCGGGGCTGCGGATCCGAGCGGGCATCCTCCGGCGGCGAGTGCCCGATGGGGCGCCCCTCATGCCCCTCATTCTATCGGGACGCGCGGCTTTACAGGCGGCTTCGGGGCGAATACCATCGAGATAGACCATTCACGACGTTGCGTCGCATGGTACGCGGTCGTCACGGCGAATCGCCGGCTCGGCGGCGTCGCATATCTTCTATCCGTCCCCGTCGCGGAAGTGAGGCCCGAAATGGCTCAAGCCATCGTCAACCCGGAAGATCTCCGCCGATTCGCCGCTCGTCTCAAGCAATTCAACAATGAGATGATGACCCAGTTGACCACGTTGCACGGTCAGCTCAGCGGTCTGGGCCAGTCCTGGCGCGACCGGGAGCACGACAAATTCGTCGAGGAATTCGAGCAGACCCTCCAGGTGGTCAAGCGGTTCGTCAACTCGACCAATCAGCACATTCCGTTCCTGCTCCGCAAGGCCGAACGGATCGAGGAATACCTGCAACAGCGTTAGTCGTCCGTTTTCCGTCGTTCGTCGTCGGCCCTGATCGGGCTCGAAGCGGGATGAGCAGGTCAAGGCTGTCGCGGCCGAGGACACCGGGCGAAGCTATGCAACCACCTCACCACGGGCAACGGACAACGGACTAAGGACAAAAGAGAATGAGCCGAACAGCGAACGTCTTGTCCGTCCAGACGCTCAAGGACTTCAAGAACTCGATGATCAACTTCGCGGAGGAGGCGCGGAACTCGCTCGGCGGCGTGGAGATGGAGCTGAGGCGGATGCGCGACTGGCTGGAGCGCGACCAGCTCGGCTACTGGCAGGCGCAGGTCAAGCGGCGGTCGGAAATCCTGATGCAGGCGCGGTCGGACCTGCACAAGAAGAAGGTCTCGCAGCAGGGGAGCGACGCGGTCTCCGACGCCGACGAGAAGGAGAGGCTGCGCGAGGCGCAGCGGAAGCTCCGGATCGCCGAGGAGAAGGTGTCGCTGGTGAAGAAGCTGATCCCGGCACTTCATCACGCGATCGCCGAGTATCACTCCCACTCCCAACCGTTGGGCGACCACCTCTCCGGCGGGTTCGAACGCGCTCTGGTCGGGCTGGAAAGGATGACCATCGCGCTGGAATCCTACCTGGCCTTGCACGCCCCCACGGCGCCCCGGAATGCGCCGGCCGATTCCACGGGCCCGAGGAGTTCGGGCGCGTCGACCACAACCGCCGCCGCCGAGTCGTCCGACGGCACGGACGCGACGGCCACCCAACCCGCCGAAGCCGAAGCCGCCGGTTCATCGGCGACGGCCGGCCAGGCCCTCGTCACCGGGAGGACATCATGAGCGCACAGTCCGGACGCCTGCAACACGCCCTCAAGCATCTGCGGGAACAATGGGACATCGCCAAGGAGACCTGGGCCGACCAGAACGCCCGCGAATTCGAGAGGCTCCACATCGTCCCGCTCGAGCAAACGACGAAGCACGCGATCATCGGCATGGAGAAACTTTCGGAAACCCTCGGGAAGATCCGCGGCCAGTGTAAGGAAGAATGACCCGGCGACGGGCGAATCCAAAGTCCAAAATCGAAAATCGAAAATCCCAGGATCATGCACCATGCCTGAGTCGCCCCTCGTCCAGATCGAAACCGATTCGCTGAACGACCTCGAAGCCTTGATCGCAGCCCGGGCCAAGGATGAGACCGAGACCGAGACGGGATTCCGCCGGCGGATCGACCGGGAAGAGAAGGAATACCAGGCGGGATCGCAACAACTCGGCGGCAAGTTCAAGGTCGACCTCCAGGCCATGGAAGCCGAGTATGCCCGCGCCAAGCAGGCGGTCCTCCAGACCTACCAGCGCGATTCGCAGGCGTGCGACGCGGAGTACGCCCAGGTCAAGCAGCAGATCGACGACCAGTACAAGAAGGAGCATCGCAAGGCCAAGAAGGCCAAGGAGGAGACCGGCTGGCACGCGCTGACGGTCTTCGAGGGGACCCGCGACGAGGGGACGAAGTGGCGGCGGGCGACCGAGGCCAACTGGTCGATCGCGATCGATGAGCTGCACGTCCGGCAGGAGGAGGCGAACCACCTGCTCAAGCGCTGCGGCAAGCTGGCGACGGCCGCCCCCGCCGAGCAGGAGACGATCCTGGCGGCCGCGGCCGCCGCCCGAGCGGCCGCGCCGGCCCCGGCTCACGCCGAGGGAGCCGAGGCGACCGCCGATGGGGCCGAGACGCCCGAACAACCCGCCGGCGACGATCCCCTGTCGCGGCTCCGGGGCGACCTGACCTGGATCGAGGAGGAGCTGGCCGCCCTCGACGCGCTGAAACTCCCCAAATTCTTGCAGCTCCAGAACGTCATCTGGCCGTTCCTGCTGCTCGGCGGGGCCGTCGCCGGCGCCCTGGGCGCCCTCACGCCGGTCGGCTGGACCGTGGCCGCGATCGCGGGCGCCGTCGCGGCGATCGGCGCCGGCATCGGCGGCTATCTCGGGCTGGCCTCGATGGCCCGGCCGCACGTCAAGCGCCACGCCATCCCGCTCCAGAAGACGCTCGCCGACGCCGAGCAGATCGTCGAGCAGAACAAGGATTGGGTCAAGAACGAATATGAAGCGAAGCTGAAGGAGTTCGAGGAGAAGCGGACCAACCGGGTCCGCGAGGCCGAGGAGAACATGGCACGCCTCGTCGCCGAGGCCGAGCAGAAGCGCCAGGAGCAGCGCAAGCTGGCCGACGAGAAATACCCGGCGAAGGCCGAGAAGATCCGCCTGAAGCGCGACGAAGACATCAAGCTGGCCGACGAGAAGTATCCGCCTCGTATCGAGGCCATCAAGAAGAAATACGTGCAGGACAAGCAGGAATTCGACGAGGCTTACCGCAAGACCAAGGAGTCGACCCAGCAGGCCTACAACCAGGCGTGGCAGAAGCTGATCGACACCTGGACCGGCGGCATGGCGAAGATCGACGACTCGCTGCGCCAGGTGAAGGAGGAGGCCTCGCGACGATTCCTCGACTGGGACCGGCCCGAGCTCGACGGCTGGAAGCCGCCGGCGGAGGTCCCCCCGGGCCTCCAGTTCGGCACCTTCGCCGTGGATCTGAGCCAGTTCCCCAGCGGGATGCCGCGCAACCCCCGGCTGAAGTCGGTGCCGACCCACTTCGACCTGCCCGCCCTCCTGCCGTTCCCCATGATGGGCTCGATGCTCATCCGCGCGGCCGACGCCGGCAAGGACCAGGCCGTCCCCTTGCTCCAGGCGGTGATGCTCCGCTATCTGACATCCATCCCGCCCGGCAAGGTCCGTTTCACCATCATCGACCCGGTCGGCCTGGGCGAGAACTTCGCCGCCTTCATGCACCTGGGCGACTACCACGAGCTCCTGGTCACCAACCGGATCTGGACCGAGTCGGCCCATATCGAGCAACGGTTGACCGACCTGACCGAGCACATGGAGAACGTGATCCAGAAGTATCTCCGCAACGAATTCCAGACGATCGAGGAATACAACACCATGGCCGGTGAGGTCGCCGAGCCGTTCCGGATCGTCGTCGTCGCCAACTTCCCGACCAACTTCAACGACAACGCCATCCGCCGGCTGGTCAGCATCGTCAGCAGCGGGGCGCGTTGCGGCGTCTACGCCCTGATCCTGCTCGACACCAAGCTCCAGCTCCCCTCGGGCTTCCAGCTCAAGGACATCGAGCAGCACTGCGTCAACATGATCTGGAAGGACAACAAGCTCAACTGGCGCGAGCCGAACCTGGGCCGATATCCGCTGGCCCTGGACGCCCCTCCCGATCAGACGCAGTTCTCCAAGATCCTCCACCGGGTCGGCGCCGCGGCGCGCGATGCCAATCGCGTCGAGGTCCCGTTCGAGTTCATCGCGCCCAAGCCCGACCAGTTCTGGACGTTCGACAGCGGCAAGATCGTCAACATCCCGCTGGGCCGCGCCGGCGCCACCAAGCTCCAGCACCTCGTGCTGGGCAAGGGGACCTCGCAGCACGTGCTCACCTCCGGCAAGACGGGCTCGGGCAAATCGACCATGCTCCACGCCCTGATCACCAACGGCGCGCTGCGATACAACCCGGATCAGCTCGAGCTCTACCTGATCGACTTCAAGAAGGGCGTCGAGTTCAAGGTCTACGCGGCGATGCAGCTTCCGCACGCGCGGGTCATCGCCGTCGAGAGCGAGCGCGAGTTCGGCCTGAGCGTGCTCCAGCGGCTCGACGTCGAGATGAAGGAGCGCGGCGAGCTGTACCGGCAATACGGCGCCCAGGACCTGGGGGGCTTCCGCGCCGCGAGGCCCGAGCAGCCCTTGCCGCGGATCCTCCTGGTCATCGACGAGTTCCAGGAGTTCTTCGTCGAGGACGACAAGATCGCGCAGGAAGTCTCGCTGCTGCTGGACCGCCTGGTACGCCAGGGTCGTGCCTTCGGCATGCACGTCATCCTCGGCTCTCAGACGCTGGGCGGCTCCTACTCATTGCCCCGGGCGACCCTCGGCCAGATGGCCGTCCGCATCGCGCTGCAATGCTCCGAGGCGGACGCCCACATGATCCTCAGCGAGGACAACACCGCGGCCCGGCTGCTCACCCGCCCGGGCGAGGCCATCTACAACGACGCCAACGGCATGATGGAGGGCAACAACCTCTTCCAGGTCGTCTGGCTCTCCGACGAGCGCCGGGAGAAGTATCTGGAGCGGATCCAGGAGATGTCCCGCGAGCAGAACATCATCAAGCCGCCGCCGATCGTCTTCGAAGGCAACCTGCCGGCCGACGTGAGCCTGAACCCGCTGTTGAACCGCCTGCTCGCCGCCACCGAATGGCCCGAGGCCCCGCGGCGGATTCGGCCTGGCTGGGCGACGCGATCGCGATCAAGGACCCCACCGTCGTGGTGTTCCGCCCGCAGAGCGGCAGCAACACCCTGATCGTCGGCCAGAACGACGAGGCGGCGCTGTCCATGCTGATGATGTCGGCCATCAGCATCGCCGCGCAGCACCCGCCGGTCGGCCCCCAGACGTGCCGGATCTTCCTCCTCGACGGCAGCCCGGTCGATTCGGCCATCCACGGCAAGCTCGGCGAGCTCGCCGACGTCCTGCCCCACCCGGTGAAGAACATCACCTGGCGCGAGCTGGGCGCCATGTACACCGAGCTGGCCGCCGAGATCAAGCGGCGCCAGGGCGATGCGTCCGCGGACCAGGCCCCCATCTTCATCTTCATCTACGACATCCAGCGGTTCCGCGACCTCCGCAAGTCCGACGACGACTTCGGCTTCTCCAAGTACGACGAGGACAAGCCGATGCCGCCGTCGAAGCTCTTCGGCGACGTCCTCCGCGACGGCCCGCCGCTGGGCATCCACACCATCATCTGGTGCGACAGCGTCAACAACCTGAACCGGACCTTCGACCGCCAGGGCACGAAGGAGTTCGAGAACCGCATCCTGTTCCAGATGAGCTCCAACGACTCGAGTACGCTCATCGACACCCCGGCGGCCAGCAAGCTGGGCGAGAACCGGGCACTCTACTACAGCGAGGAAGAGAACCGGACCGAGAAGTTCCGGCCGTATGGGGTTCCCGAGAAGGAGTGGCTGGACCAGGTGAAGCAGAAGTTCGCCGCCCGCCCGCTGCCCGAAGTCCCCGAGGCTCCCGTCCCGGCCAATGGGCATGGATCGCCGAAGGATTCGTCCGGACCGGCGGAGCCCCACCCGGCACCGGTCCCGGTCCCGGCCGGCGATTTCGCGGTCGGCGAAGGCGACGGCAACGGATCGTCCGATGCCAACGGTTCTTCGGAGGCAACGATCCCCGAGTTTCACTTCTCGTTCGAGGACGAGCCGGGCGAACCCACCGCGGAGAACACTCTGATCTGAGAGGAGACACGGATGGCGACCGAGGCCCGGCCACAGTATCAGCACTTGGAGCCTCGTGCCGGCTCGAACTACCGCCAGTTAGGCGACTGGCGTGTGGAATCTTACCCAGGAACCGAGCTTTACCGGGCGATCAGGACGCGAATGACCGTTTCGCGGGTAAAATAATTCCTGCCGGTCGCCTTATGGCTCAAGGGCCGGCGGATCCGAGCCGCGGTGATCCAAAGCCCCGATCCGCGCACGCCCGAGGAATTCGCGGAAGAGTATCAGCTCCCGCTGGAAATGGTCCGCGAGGCACTCGATTATGTGAGCCGGAACATGCCGCTGATCCAGCAGGAGCGGGAGCGCGAAGCGGCCAGGATCCGCGCTAGGGAGATCAGGAAAGCCGGGCAAGGATGATCCGCAGAACCGGGCCGCCAGTTGCATGAATCTTCGTAAAACTTTCTTGTCGTTTGGCAGTGATACCTCCTCAGAAATCGTCAACAACGGACGGCCTTGGGCCGCGCCGGATGCTCACCTCACAACGACCACTAAGAAAAGAGGTTAGTCCACTCGGTTTTTTCTTGCAGTCAAGCTTCACATCTGCAAGAGTGTGGTGTAGTAGGCCAATTTGCAGGATCTGCTGGAAAGTGCATTCGAATGCACCCACTGAATCTTCCCGTTCCAAATGATTCGGATTCGCAGATGAATATCTAAGCCAGGCATCCTTTGTCCACCAGTCTAGCGCTCGAATCAGATTGATCCCATCGCTTATCGATACGGACGACCTGCGCGCGGAGGCTCGGATCATCGAAGCCTCGAGTTGAACGCGACGGTCGAGATCGGGATCCCGGAATGGCCTCGATGTTATTGAGCGGACGCTCCTCAATAATAAGACTGGGAGCCCTGAGATGATCGATAGTAGCCAAGTCCGCGAACGGACTTTCTCCTGGGGTGTGGTCGGCACAAATCGATGGGAAGCACTCCGGCTCGATCGGAGTATCGATCGCGACGGTGTCGTTCGTGGGGTCGATAAGGGGGTGAAATTCGTGCTCGACTTCCCGGGGACCGCCGAAGTCGATATCCCTTTCCCTCGCTGGAGGAAGCGCCCGGATAACAACTACGAAATGGACCTAGGCGAGTCCGACAAGCCCAAGATTACGACCCTGGCTGACTTGCGCGACGACTTGCAAAAGAAGAAATGGCGCGGGGGCGAATCCTTGCTCCGCGACCTGGACACCATCGCGACGCAGCTCCTCCGGATTGCGGGGGGCCTGCACAAGCAAGGGTTCGGCGTCGGGTTGTTGCGACCCGACAGCGTGATCCTGCTGAGGCGGGGCGACGGCACCCTGCAAGCCGTCATCCTGCCCGACTTCGGCTTCGTCCGGTTCCGCGGCGTCTTGCCGGAATGGATGCGCCCCGACACGAAGTTCCGCCTCCTCTGGGATAAATCTCCGGAATGGATGAACGAGCGATGCTTCGATAGGCTCCGACACCCGAAGTTGGCGAAGGAGTATGCCGAGACGGCGGACCGCGTGGAAGGCAAGGGCTTCGACCCGCAGATGGACTTGCGGACGATCGCCCGACTTCTGGCGTGGGTCCTCGCACCTGATGGCAAGGTGAGGCGCGAGATTCCCGATCGCGATCAAGCGAAGTGGAGCAAGGCCGAGGTCTGGGCCGTCTTGAAGGATGCTACGGACGAGAAGAAGAAGGCGTTCGCCGACGCCGAAGCGTTTGCCCAAGCGTTGAATGAAGAATCGGCCAAGCCGAGCCGGCACTTCATTGAACAGATCAAAGCACCACCAAAGCCCCGCCGTCGCTGGCGCTGGGTCGCTCCCACCATCGGCGGCCTCGTGCTCCTAGGCGTCGTCGCCTTCGTCGCTTACATAATCGGACCACCGCCGAAGGGGCTAATCGACCCGCTGTGCCCGGATTGTCCTCCGTCGTCGAAGCTCCGACCCCTGCTCGTCGGCTACGCGCAGTCGGAAAAGAATCCATTCGAGGAGGCCAAGGTCCTCGAAAAGATGTTCGATGCCGCCATCCTCAGCACTTCGACAGACAAACAGAAACTCGAACGCGACTGCCGCAACTTGCTGATGAACGCCACGCTAGCAGGTCTCGCCAGCCAGGGAACGGCTCTATTGGAAGCAGCCAACCGCACCCACATGGCCAGGAGCGATTTCAAAGACAAAGTTGCGGCGCTTCAGGAACTGTACATCAGGCTTGTCACCCTGCGCGATGATCGCGCTCCGACCCCCGAGGAGTTCAAACAATGGCTCAAGGACCTCTCAAAGATCCTCTCAAGACCGTTCTGATCGCTACGGGCATGCTTTTGTGCGCGGGCGGCCTGATTCCTGCATCGGCCCAGGATACCAAGAAAGCCCCCCCGGCATCGGCCCCGCCCTTTGCCCGTGCTGCGGGTGAGACCCTGGTGATCGTCGCCGATGGTGAGCCCAATGCCCAAGCCGTGGACGTCGAGGGCAAGATCCGACTCGGGGTCACTTACCTACTCCGCGGGATGGGCAAGCTCGGTCTCAATGAGAATTTCCCCGCCGATCGCGTCCACGCCGAAACACTCGAGCCGAACGAATTCGACATCCTCGCGCGGTTCATTTCCGAAGGGGTCATGTCCCGCGAACAACCCAAGGAGAATGGGAATATCCAGTTGAGCGCGACGGTACCCTGGATGTGGACCTGGGAGGCCCCTACGGTTTGAAGAGTGTGCGAATCGTGTACGAGAACCCCAAGACCAAGGAACGCCGCACCGAGACCTTGGACCCGAAGGACCCGAAGACCGCCGCTCGCATCGAGTCCGGCGGCTACGTCGGCGCGCTTCAGATCAAGAATGTAGGGCAGTCGGACTCCGACGAGCGTCCAGTCGAGTTCGTCGTCGAGTCGGAGGACGGCCAAGGCAAGGCACGACCGCCACTGACACGCAAGGGCACCCAGGGGAAGACCTATTGGAAAATCACGGTGCGAGACTTCACGGGCGACCAGAAGCAGCTCTTCGACGTGTTGAGCACCCATCCGAAGATCGCCACTCCGATCGTCAGCAAGGCCCTGTCGGAACGCAAGCTGGCGCTGGGCAGCCTGGTGCTTCTGGACATCTGGGGTGACGTCGCCATCATCGGCAACACGGTCCATTTCACGTTCTACCGGCCCCCGGGCACCGCACCGACACGAGTCTGGATGAAGTTCCCCATCGAAAAGGACCAGGTGAGTGCCGAACTGGACCGCTATCAACAGTTCGGCGAGTTTGGATTGCCCAAGGAGATCATGAAGGAATCGCCCACGCTTGCCAATGAAATGACCAAGCTGGCGCCGCCGACCACTACGGGTTCGGCGCGTTGGTATGAGATTCCGGCCTCCAAGGATGCCGTCAGCTTCCGGCGGGAATTCGAGCTCGACCAGATCGGGGCCTGGCAGGCCCGAGGGGACAAGCCGATTTCTTATCTAGTCGTCTGGCAGCTCGACGACGGTTTCGATCCGAATACCCGCACCTTCAAGGACGCCCAAGCGTATCTGATCGTGGCCGACCCGGTGACGAAGCTCAAGGTGGCGGTCAAGTCGGAGGAAGCCGCTGGCTGGCCCACGAAGATCAAGGACGCCAAGGCCGAACACTGAGATTCGAGCACCGGAATCGGGCACCCGGCCGGCGAGGACGATCCCCGAGGATGAGTTCAACCGGGTGGCCCGCTATGAGTTTTCACCCACGGAGCCGAGAACGGCGCCCGACCTTCGAGAGTTCTCACGAGACCCAGCGATGGCGATCGACCGCACCCGCAGCCGGCTGATGACCGAGGACCATATCCAGGCCTTCGAGGCCCTGGAGGCGCAATTCTCCCGCATCGAGCAGGGCTTGCCGCAGCTCTGGTCGCGGAAAGAAATGCAGGGTCTTCGAGAACGACTGGACAAACTCAGGGACCAGATGGAGCGGCCACGATACTACGTGGGCTTCCTCGGGCGGTCCCAGGTCGGCAAATCCACGACACTCAATAGTCTCCTGAAAGCACAACCCGGGCAGGGCCCGGGGACCTCCGGTCCCGGGGCACCGACGACCAGCAATGTTACTCGTCTGCATCGGATCGAGCCGGCGGACGGTCAAGGTCATCGAGTGATCCTCCAGTTCATGACCCCGGAGCAGTTCAAGCGGCGGCGTACCGGCCTCTGCTCCTACCTGGGTTTCCGCCCGGAGGACTCGGATGACCTGATCCTGGCGCAACTCGATGATCTGTTCCGGCGCGAGCTGGAGGATGCGGATGGGGAGGCCCGGCCCGTCAGCGCGCGGACCGAGGATCGTCGCTACCTGGCCCGTCTCCTAAGGAGCTTCCAGAAGCACTCGGAACTCGTCACCGACCCGCCCCGCATGGAGAAGGGGGACTATAATCAGCGTGCCAGCTATACGAACCACCCCAAGGAGGACGCGGCCTATCCGTATCTCTTGCTCCATCACGTCAACATCGGATACCAGACCGACCAGATCTCGACCAAGATCGAACTGATCGACCTTCCGGGTCTCGGGGCCCGCCTCTTTTCGGACGACCTCCTGACCGAGACCTTCCTGCCGCAACTCGACGGGGCGCTCGTGTTCCAGAGCAGCGAGCAGGTGGCCGCCAAGGAGGCTTACGACCTGCTCGAGAAATTGAGCGGGCGTTTCCAGCGTATGAACGGTCGGGTCTGGATGATCTTCACGCGGTTCGATGGACTCACACTCGCGCACCACGGGGAGAATCCCGACGCGGTGAACATCCTCGATACCATCGCCAAGACATTGTCCGACAACCGGGTGCCCCACGAGCAGGTCTTGCTGGTGGGGAACGAATTTCACAAGAAGCTCATCGAAGTCGACGGACAGGCTCCGGGGCAGATCGCCAACCTCTGGGAACTGGTCCTGAATCTCAAGCTCGATGGCCAGGGTCAACCGATCATACCCGAGGGCTTTCTGCGCTACCCGGTGTTGGTCGAGGCGTTCCGGGAGGTCATCCGGGACGGCGGTATCGAGAACATCCGCAAGGTGATCGGTGATCGCCTCGCCGCCTTGGTGGAGGACGAGGTTCGCCAGGCCGTCGACTCCGAGTTAAGGTCCCTGAGGTCGGACCTGAGGCGACTGGTGCGGTCGGCCGAGGAGGCGAGCCGCTTGAACGCCGGGGGATTCCGCAAGGCGGTGAAGTGGCAGGTCGCGCTGCAAGGCGCCGAGCAGGAGCTGTACCGAGACCGATCCATCATCGAGACGCCGTCGAATGAGGCCATCAAGAAGCTACAGGACGAGTTTCGCACGGACCTTTTCCCCGAGAAGAACTTCGAAATCAAGCGTGCCAAGCTCCGGAAGACTCACAACGATTATGCGACGGTCCTCAATGATTCGGCATCGGTGGAGTATCGAGCTGAACTCGTCCCCAAGGTCTACGGCTGGGTCACGGACCGACTGCGGACGGCCCACGCCGGCCTGGGGGACCTCCGAATCAATGGCTATGCCAGCCCGTTGACGGCCTGGGAAGAGCTCAAGAACCAGGACCTCGAGAGCCCCACCTGGTTGCAGGCGGTGCTCAAGTTCGACGAGCCGAAGTTGTTCCCGGACGAGGAGGAGCATATCCTGCTCAGTGACCGCCAGTACCGAGACATCATTCCCAGGAAGGTGGAGACCCTCTGCCACCGCGCGGCGTTGGCGATCCTGGAGCGAGTCAAGGGACATCTCGACGACCTGGAGGGAAGCCTGGCACTGATGCAGACGGCGGAGAACCACGTCGATGCCGCCATGCCCGCCCTATTCCACGAAATCCTCAAGACGCTTTCCTGACCCCCGTCGTCTTACCGAGGCCCGCACGATGGACATCAGCATCCCCGACATCTGGCACCGAGTCGGCTTGCGGACCGGGCACCAAGAGGTCAAAACCGAGATCCTCCTGGGTACCCCGATCGAAGGGTCGTTCCTCCTGGTACTCCACTGGCCCGTAACCGTCTCGTACCTCCATCTTTCGGTCCAGCGCGGTGCCGAGTTCTTCCGCACCGACCCTCATGATGTGCTCTCGCTGCTCGGCGAATACCACATCCCCGAGGAACGGGTGCCGTCCTCAATCCGCAAGATCCGCAGCCACTGCCGGGCGCTCACGGTGAAGAAGGACGATACGATCACCCTGGAGGTGCGGGTCAACACCGATGACGCCGATTTCCTCGTCGAGGCCATGTCGTCCGAGCCCGGCGGCTTGACGCGCGAGATCGAGATCCTGGCGGTGGCGCCGGCGACCGACGGCGGGCTGCCCCGCGAGGAGGTCGGTGCGCTGCACGTCCATCTCGTGCCGGCCGACCCGATGAAGCAGTATGATGGCTACGTCGCGGTCAACCTGGGGAATACCAACAGCACGATCGTCCAGCTCCGTGCCCACGACCCGGGCCATGCCCGCGATGTCAAGGTGCTGAACGTCGAGCAAAGGGAGGATCCTGGGCCGATCCCCACTGCGGTCCGGCTCACGGGGTTCGCACCTCCGCCGCCGGAGGACCCGACCAGGATGGAAGAGGCCGGATGGCTCGTGGGCAGCGCTGCCAACGAGAGTGCTGGCGGTTTCCTCGTGCTGGGGGCCAAGCGAATCCTCGCCAATCCCGACCCGAACGCCCGCCATGGCTTCTGGCTGGAGGGGCAGCAGTACACCGTCCCCAAGACCCTCCCGGCCGAGCTGTTCCTCTGCGAGTTGTTCCGGGCCTTTCACCGGGAGAAGTTCACCGTCCCACGTCGGATCGCGATCACCCACCCGACGACTTTCCTACCCCGCGAGATCGAGCAGCTCCGCCAGGCAGTGGTCCAGGGCTGGCGCCGCTCGCTGGGTGCGAAGTCGAGGAATTACGACTCGAAATCCCCGCTCCTGACCAAGCCCGATCTCCCGCAGCTCATCATCGACGAGGCGTCGGCTGCCGCGTTCTATTTCGTATTCCGGGACTTCCTGGATGTCCCCGGGGGCCTGGACCGGCTGCATTACCTCTACCCGGAGGGCCTGAACCTCCTGGTGTACGACTGCGGCGGCGGCACGACCGATATCGCCCTGATCCACGTGCGGGTCCATCACGGCAAGCCCAGCAAAGGCAGGCGGTCGGCGCGGCTGGCGATCGAGGTTCTGGGCCGTGCCGGACACCGGATGTTCGGCGGCGACAATATCACCGTCGCCGCGTTCCGCGTGCTCAAGGCGAAGATCGCCTCCCGCCTCGTGGGCCGAAGCCAACTGTCTTATCCGGAAGTACCCGACCAGGTGGATAGATTGCCCGCATTCCTGGACGATAATGAGCGGGAGATCAACGCGGCCGTCCCTACCAGGTTCGATCGCGAGCGCCTCGGGGTTGCCGAGCAGCGCCGTCGCATGGACACCACCGCCCTCCTCTGGAAGTTGGCCGAGGTGTTCAAAAAGGAATTCGGCCGTTGCGAGGGCCCGGCAAAGCCCAAGAAAGAAATCGAAGGGACCATCATTCGCATGATCGAGAATCTCGAGGCGCACCATGCCCAGTTCCGCACGCCGAACATGGAGTGGGAGCGCATCGAGTCCGCCCTGAAAGGGTTGGAGGTCCATCGCGAAGAGATCGATGTGCTCATCCGGGAATCACTGGATGAGAGCATCGATTATGCCAACCATATAATCGACGCCAAGCTCGGCCACGCGGGATCGCCCGGCGGCGAGGTCCATGTCGTCTACGTGGTTGGGAACGCCTCGCGGTATCCGACCGTACTCGAGGCGATCCAGAAGCAGCTTAAGGTGCCTTTCCTCTCCCAGCGGTTGGGCACGGTCAATGGCGACGACCTGAAGGATTCGGTGGCCAAAGGGGCGGCGCTGGCGCTCCAGATGACCAGCGAGGCCGAGGCGATGGAAATCGACTTCGATCGCCGGCTCAATCGGAAGCTCCCTTACGACATCACCTTCCGCTATGGGATCGCCGGCGGCCACAAAGAGATCTACCATGAGCATGAGGACTTCGACCAGCTCAGCGAACGGTTCTTGCCCGTCTCCGAGACCAGCGGTGAGGAGAACAAGGATCGCTCCCGCGTGACGTTGTATCGGCTCTGGCCGGGGGATTCCGAGCACAGGAAGTTCCTGGATTTCCAGTTCGGCACCATTATCCAGGGGCCGATTGCGGTGCGATACGACTCCTTGAAACACTGCTTCCGGATGCGAGACGAGGGCGGGGCCGGCGCCGACGTGGATGGCCAGGAAATCGAGAAGGCGACCTACGTCGCGCCCAGCAGAGCGGCGACTATTGAGGGGCGGGCTACCCGGCCGGCGTGGTCCCGCGGCGTTGCGAGCGCCTCGCTTCCCCCGGCGGTGGGTTGCCTGGCCTCGGAGCTTGTGAAAGAATCGGATAGAAGATTCCAAATGCGAATCCCAAAGCCGTAAATGTTTCGGTAGGCGAGTTTATATCCATTCGGGATTTGGAATTTGTCGTCTGGAATCGATTTCCTTCACAACCGTTCGGTGCTGCCCGCGACCCGGCCGCGGTCCTCCTCGTGATTCCGATCGACGCTTCGAACACCGACATCTGAATTAGGTCCCGAGGTCATCGCACGGCCCGACCGGTGTGGTCCGGGGACGAGATGGGCGATAGTCATGGTAGATGATTGGATCGACGAAGGGATTCGCCAGCTTAGCATCGCGTTGCTCTGGGAGCGGCACGCGCTGGCGATCAATGCGCTCTCGTCGGCCTCCTTACCCGGCCCAGGGAGGCGGAAGCCGGCGGCGCGGGACCAGGCCAGTGATCTGGCGAATGAGATACGGGACAAGGTCGCCAGGCCCTGGCTCCGTGTGGAGTGGCTCCCCGGTGCTAGGGATGCGATCGCGTATCTGTCCGATTCGCGAGGCGAAGGGACGAGTTGGCTCCTGTCACGACGACCCGCCGAGCTGGCAGATTTCCTCGAGACTTTCGATTCGACCTACCGCGCAGCCTCGAACTCATACGGCGAACCATCCGCGGACGCGACGGTCCCTGACACGATCGACTCGACGGCCTGGAAAGAGCTGACCGACTGGGCTGTGCGGATTGTCAGGGGCGAGCCGGTCGAGAAACCGGAGGAGAGAGGACGAGCCGCTCCGCCGCCCTCGCCCACCGCCGCGGATTGTGCGTCGGCCTGGCTGGCTCAGGGCGCCTCCCTGACCCACTGGGCGGAATTGGCCCCGCTCCTGGTACGAATGGACAACGCGGAAGCCACGCTACGACGCGTCCCTCGCGTCGCCCGGGAGTGTCGCGAGATCCAGGCTTGTCTGAAGGAGTGGCAGACCGAACAGTTCCGCTTCGGCCTGTTCTCCGCCGGCTTCGGGGCCCCGGCACTCAGCTTGATGGAGGCGGCCAAGCAGTTCGAAGAAACCGCCGGCGGGCTCCTCACGAAGCTCCAAGAAAAGGCGAACTCCTGGCCGACTTCCAACGAGATGGCATCGCGCAAGGCGCAGCGAGTCGCTGCGACAGATCCAACGCCGTGTGGATGTGGCCAGGAAGCGCTGGCCATACTGCGTCTTGATCGATCTCCACGAGAAACTGAAGGGCATGGGATATCCGTCGGTGCTCGCCGATGTGGCTCAAGGCAAGGTGCCGCAAGCGGATGTGCCCGACGCCGACCCTGGTGAGCTGATGGTCCTGGCCCTGGCCGATCGTGTCGCGCAGGCCGGCGCGGGAGATGACTGCGTCTGGGACGTCCTGGAGCAGCATGCACGACCCTTACTCAAGCTCAGTCCATCGGACACCGCCCAGATTATCCATGGCCCCGACTCGATGCTCGATGCCGACGCGGTTCGCTCCGAACTGAACCTGCCCGATGGCGATCCCCCTCAGGTGCTCAAAGTCGGGCTTCGTGTCCGGCGAGGAGACTCCTGGCGGGTCGTGCGGCAAGCCCGGCTGGCGACCAGCCGGCCGCGCCCGCCCGCCGCGTCGCTCTTCCGCCGGCTCGGCCATCTGCTCGCCGCCAACGGTTCCGTGCATGGCGAATTGTCGAGCCTCTTCGGACAAGTTGCCGTCGAGTTGCGCGATACCGGAGCATGAAGGACTGGTGGAATGCAGTCCGACGAGGCGAGAAAGCGGAATCGCTCGAATCGCTCGAATCGCTGGGTCGGTTCTGGCAGGCCATCCAGCGCACGTTGGCATTGGCTGGCGAGCCGGCGCCGATCGCTCCCGCTGTAGCCGACCTCCTGAAGGATCTCTCCGAGACCTTTTCCTTCGTCGCACCGACAGGCAAGGGCGAGCGGGCAGGCGCCTGGCTGCTCGCCAGTGATGGCTCGACGCGCGAACCGACTCCGCTCCACGGGACGCCCACGCCGGCCCTGAGAGGGCCGGACGGTCTCGTCCTCGAGCCAGCCGGCTGGCTGAAGATCCCGGCGCAATGGCCCGCGGAATCGCCGCTGGTCCATAGTCTGCTGAACGCTCAGGCCCTGATCACTGGTCTCCGGGCCAGGGATCCGGAATGGGGCGGTTGGTCCGAGATCGAGGGATTCAGATGGGAGCTGACTTATTGCGGTCCGGGGCTCTCTCCAGGCAGCCCTGCTCCTGAGGTGGTGCGGTCGGCCTTCGAGCTGGCCTACCGCCGCGCCTGGCAGGGCGACCCACTCGCTATCCCGTTCCAAGAGCTCGCTCGCCGCTTGTATGGCGGACTTACCGGGACGGGGATATCTCTCTTCCCGCGGTTGCACTCCAATACGCTGGAGACCATCGATTCCGACGAGGCGATCCCGCCGGGTACGAAGGTGAGCTGGGTCCCGGATCGCGCAAGGCGGCGGGAAAGGTCGCCCATGTGGTCCGTTTCGGAGTCGAAGGATCGCCCGGTGAATTGAAGATCAGCCTGGGGTCGGACCCACCGAAGGAACTCCTGCCATGGGTCGGTTGGATGGAGCGGGCGATTCGGGACACCTTGATCGCCAAGGACGAACCGCCCGTCCTGAAGGCCTGGCGCGAGGAGTTGCCCGGGCTGATCTCCAAACCGGACAAGCTGGAACAGCAGAGGAACAATCGACGCAAGGAGTTCCTGAAGTGGGTGCAAACCGAATCCGGGGGAAAATGGTTCGATACCCTGGTCAAACAGTCGAACGGCGGCGCGAACGACCCCGCCTCGCAGGCCGTACTCGCCCTCCGCGAAGTCCTCGTCGCCAGCGGTTGGTGTGAGGTCTGGCCCAAGACCGATCCGGAGACCGGACGAGCCCGTTGGCCGGAGGGTCTCTCCGCCTTGGAGGCGGGAGTGACCTGGAAGGAGCTTCCCGGCATTCCGTTCGGTCAGGCCCCGCCGAATGCTTTCACGTTTGCCCCGACCCCGAAACTGATCGCGGGCGATTTCAGTCTGGGATCGCCCGCAGCCGGCTCGGGGCTGGCGGAGGCCTTGAGGCTCTGGAGAGCGGCGAAGTCGGATGAGAAGGTTCTCGAGCGGATGAAGGATGCCGCCCGGGCCCTGCTGTGCGCCGAGATCGACGCAGAGGTACACGCCCCAGCCGTCGGGACCTCCACGCTGATCGGCCCGATGCTGCAAGCCATCATGGCAGTCTGGCGGGAACAGCCAAAGTCGGCCGTCGTGCTCGATACCATCCTCGATGCCGCACGGGGTTGGGCGCGGTCGCATGGCCTGACCATCCGGCCACTCTCCTGGTCGTTCGCGACGCCCCCGACGTTCGAAACGGTTGGCCGAGGAGGAGGCGACGGCATTGCCGCCCGCGTCGTTCGAGGTGGAAGATCGCGACGGAGGCAAGGGGCGAGTGGGAGGCATCGAGGTCATCGAACTCGGCTGGGCCGGAGCGGATGGCACCGTCCGGCTCGCCCCCCGCATGCAATCCTCCGCGGGGCAGCCCCCAAAGTACTATGGCAAGCTCCACAACGCGATGCTGGAAGCGAGCCCGAAATGGCCGGAGGCCGTGCGGCTCCTGGAGGAGCTCGACAAGTGGCCCCGGCAGCGAATCATCAAGGACGATCTGCGATCTTCGGCCCAACGCTTCTTCCTCTTGTTCCACAACGCGGCGGGCCCGCCCCCGCGCCCGTCGGAGATCGATTCCTGTGCCAGGCTCCTGGATCGCCTGCTGCGCGAGAACTACGATCTGGAGACGTTTCCTCCCCTCGATGCCCAGAACCGATCTCTTTCGACGAAAGATTACAAGGGCGAGTGGATCAAGGTGAGGAATCGGGGGCAACACAATACGGGGCGCATTACCCAAATCGTCAAACACGGCCTGTGTACCACTACTAAGGAAATGATTTTCGAGGCGGTGGTGGACGTGGAGTGACCGATCATGAACGATAGTGAACGTCTTCCCGGCGGCCAATCAACCCTCCCGCGTCGCTTCCCGATCTGGCCCGGCGTCCTGGCTGCAGTGGTCGTCGGTGGTTCGCTGGCCGCGGTGAGCGCCTGGGGCCTTCTGGGGGAGTCGATGGGCGGATTCGTCGGGGGCTTGCTCATCGCCGGGCATGCCCTGACCGTGCTCGCGGTCGTGACGACCCTGGGCGAGTCGGCGAAGATTGCCGGTTGGGGCCGCGAGCTCGACGAGTGTCGCCAGCTCCCGGATGAAGAGCGGACGGGCTGGCCGATCTTCGCGCTCGATGACGCCCTGAAGCGACTCTACAGGCGCCACTCCACCGCGGAGCTCCACGACGAGATCCGCAAGACCGACGAGCTCGTGCTCGAGCGCCAGCAATGGACCTGGCGCCTGGCCCAGATCGTGGCCTTCTTGCTCCCCACCGTCGGATTCGCCGCGAGCCTCTGGAACCTGCACTGGGAAGGAAACCGCCTCCCCTATCGCGATCTCGGCTGGCCGCTGGCGATCAGCCTGGGCGAGGCCATCCTGGTGCTCATGCTGGCGATGTGGACCCGTAGTGCGGCGCAAACCTTGCTCCGGGAATGGCGACTCTTCTGTCAGGAGGTTTGTGCTATCCGCCGTCCCCGCGGCGAGATCGAAGACCAGCACGAGGAGGAGGACGAGCGGGAGACTGAGGACGTGAAAGTGGCCCCGGTTCTGGTGGTTTCCACCCCCACACCGACGCCACCGAAGCCCACGCCCGCGCCAACTCCGATCCCGACTCCAAAACCCAAGTCGGACCCCTGGGCCAACATCTGATGTTCGATCTTCATCCCTCGATGGGCAGGACGGCCGTGGCAACGGAAGGATGGGCCCGATGCACTCCCAGTTGAAGTTGACCGGATGGTGGACCGCGTATGCGATCCTGCTGATCCTCCTCTCCGGGGCACTCTATGTCTACGGCCCCCGCGTCGGTCCGCCGGAGATCTGGGTTACCGCCGAGCCGGACGGATTCGGGCCGGCGGGATTGGTCCGACTCGTGTTCCATACGGACCGCCTGGTCAAGGAAACCCTGGTCGTTTCGTTCGATTTGAAAGGAGAGGAGGGTGCCAGCAAGGACCGGGACTTCGATTTGGTGCAGAAGAAGATGCAGGCCGAGATCCGGGCCGGCACCCAGGACTCCACCCCGTTGGATCTGCGCAAACGCGAGATCGTCCTACCTCAGGACGCGGTACCCAAGAAGAAGCAGGCCTCGGTCATCGTAACCCTCCAACCCATCGAGGGGTTCACCTTGAAGCCCGGCGACATCAGAACTCCGACTGCCGATCGAGATCACCGACCTCGGGTCACCGCCCGAGCCATACACGGTTACACTCAAGAGTACTCTGGACCCCAAGAAGCCGGCAGCATTCAGCGACGAGGTCGATCAGATCACGATCGAGTTTCAGTTGGACCGGGATCCAATGGAGAGGGAAGGCCTCGAATTGCGCTACTTAGTAAGACCGCCGGATTCCACCGATTATCTCGTGGTGAGACCTGAAGGGGGGAGTAAGGTGCTCCGATTCGCACCCACGCAGAGAAGGGCCTATCTCGTCCTCGGGTGGAATCGAGCGGGGGCCGCGCAGGGCCGGGGTGACCGCACGATCGAGGTATCGTTCGATCCCGGGACACGGTTCAAGACCGGTCCGGTGACCATGATGAAGATTCTCGTCCCGGACCCCCGAGCCGTGCTGAGTTGGGTGGTTGAGCCGACGGCGACTCTCGACCGCAGAGAGACATCGAAGGCCCAACTTCGCGCCACTTTGAGTCCCGCCCGCAAGGATACCGTGACCCTCCGCTACCGGGCGTCGCCCGACTCGGGCCTGGAGTTCGAAGGCCCCCATGCCAACACCGAGGGACTCCGCACGCTGACGATCGCGCCCGGATCCACGACCTCGGCCGTCCACACCTTTCAATTCCCGCCCGATGACCTTGTCGGAGGCACCATTCGGAAGCTCCATCTCGAGACATTCGACGTCTCTCCGCCGGACCTGAACGATTTGGGGCATCTCAAGGCGATCGACATCAGCCTCGCGGACGATCGGGAGCTCAAGGGTCAGGCGCTCGTGCTGGTCGTGCTGACCGACTGGGTACGCCGTCACGAGACTGGGCTTCTGAATGAGCTCAAAGCTATGGAATCCAGCCGCGACCAACTCGTTGGAGGCTCACTCTACCTGCTGGCCGGGGACAAGCAGATCTATCGGATGCGCCCGACCGACGGAGTCTTCCGCAGTCGGCAGCCGTTCCCGCCGGACGCCGATTACGAGATGATTCTGAACGCCGGAGTCGATCGGGTGTCCTCACTGTTCCCCAAGAGAGCGCCCGATCGGAATCTGACCGTCCTGATCTGGCAAGACTCCAGCGAGCGTGGCAGCGTGTGGCGCCGGGGCCGACAAATTCGCGGGATTTCAAGAGAATACTTGGCACTTGATCTGGATCGGTCCCTCTCTGTCGAAACTCGCTACCGTCCTCGAGAATAAGTTCCGTGAACGAGAGGGCATAAAGCGGTTCCACTTGTTTAACGAGACAAGGGGATTGGCGTCTTCGTTCCGAACGTTGTTGAGTCCGGCCAGCCGCTAAGAGGAACGTCCCGAGATTCGGCTTCGAACCGGACAGGGTGCAATCTCTAAGGCGACCTTTGCGGTCGTTCCTCAAATCAGTGATTCGCGGCCAATTGCAAAAACGCGACGAACGGAGAGGCGAAGGACATGGAGACCGACGGTGAGTCTGGAACCAGCGAGCAACCGGAAACGCAACGCGCTTCTCCCCCGCACGCGGGGTCCGGATTGCGGACTTGATCTTCTCTTACTTGCCCGCGCTCCTCGCCTTGACCGTCCAGGTCGCCCTGCTGCTCCTCGCTGTGAAGCAGTGGTCCGTGCTGGGAGAAGCCGAGAAGATCTGGCAAAAACGGGAGAACGAGGAAGCCGCGCAGAAACTGCTCGAGACGGCCCGAGCCGTAGAGCGGGTTGCTGAGGATCTAAAACAACTGAAGTCCAAGCCCTCGGCCCCGGTCTCGAAATCCGCCGCAACTCCTCTGGCTGTCGTCTTGGGAAAGTCCGTCAGATCGAGCGAGTGGCGATTGAACACCATCGCCTCACTGGTCACTAAGCTCACCGGACCTTGGGGTCTGTATCACCTGGATGAGAAATTGGCCCTGACATGCTCGATGCCGATTGATCACCACAAGGAGATCAAACCCGATCAAATCCATTCCGGAGCCGGCGAGGGAAAGCAAGGGACTTTGCCGGAAGGCTGTCGTCTCTTGCTGGTGCTCGGCCCGGACGAACTGAGCCTCGAACCGCCCGAAGAATGGAAACAGACCGTCATGGCGGCGGACGTCATCCTGATCGACCCGAATTCGAGCGGTTCGCACGCGTGGGATGACTTTTGTTCCGAGCTTGGCGGACTCGTGCTCGTGATGAAGCGGGAGGACGTGGTGGTCCCGGCGCCAGGCGAGGGGAATCAGAAACACGTCGGAGCTCCCAAGCCCACTCAGTCCCAAACCGCGGAGATTTCCGGGAAAGATCCCCCCGAGGTAAGCCCCGCCTCGAAAAGTCAGAAGACCCAAAAGAAAGACTAGCAGCCCACCGGTACGACCTCTGCACAAGCGACCCAACTCTTAAAGAGTACCCCGAGATGAGGCCATCGCGAATCACTCCACTCGTCTTGACCCTGATTTTCTTCGCGGGCCCCCGGTTGCGAGGCCAGTCGGCACCGGCAGCCCATCCGGGGGCCACGAAAAAGGAGCCGTTGTACGTCTGGTCGGCCCAGGAGGGCGTGACCTTGCGAGTGAACCCGTCTGCAACTGCGAGCGCGGCCGTCGGCCCCCCGACGGGTTTCCTTGAACCATACCAGGTGCTCGAGGTCCGGAGGATTGAGAATGCCGGGATGGGAAGCGAATGGTTTCTCGTGTCGCGAAGGGTGTTGCCAGGCAGCTCACCGGGTTGGCTCGAGCGGCGTCAAGTCCTGACAGGGCTCGACGCGGAGATCAATACAGAGTCGAATGTGGCAAAGAAGGTTGTGATCGTCAACACTGTGATGTCGCTTCAGACACCCGGCGCCGAAGAATTCGTGGACGTGCCGATCCGGAAATCGCCAATGGCCGTCGCGCCGAAGTCGGGCACGCTTCGTGTGTTGGACCTGGCCTTCCGCTACGCTGCGGCCAATGGGTTCGTTCTCGTCGGTCCCGAGCCTCGGTTCGACCCGACTGCCGACGGCGGCTGGCCGATCAGGGCGATCGCAGGGTGGGTCCCCGAAGACCTGACGATCCCCTTCGATGGACAGATGGCCGCGGCCTGGGCCCGCGATACGACCCTCCCCCGAGCGGAGCTCCGCCGACTGGCCGAGGGCCGGATCTACCGCGATCACCGCGACGCCTACGCGTCGCTCAAAGAACCACGATCTGCCCTTTTCGAGGAACAAGCCGACGAGGACCATAGCGGGCTGGAACTCCTGCCCGCCGGTCCTCGAATGCCCATTCTTTCTTTCGTCGAGAAGGAGGGATACCCTGAGGTCGATTTCCTGACGAACAACCATTTGATCCGGGTCGCGGGTATCGGCGCGTTGCTCGCCCCAAGCGACCTGCCGCCGACCCGCGCCGAGGCCAACCAGATCCAAAGCGAGCTGGACCGGCTCGGCAGCCGACTATCCTCGGCCTTGCAAGTGCTCTTCGTGATCGACGACACCCAAAGCATGCGCGATCAATTTCCTCGTGTGGCTGAGACCGTTCGTCGCATCATCGATGACGTTACCCGCACCCCTGGGCGGACCGTCGAAGTGGCCGTCTCCTATTATGATGATTTCCAGGAGGGGCCACCCGGTTACCACACGATGAGCCTGGTGGACGCGCGCTCTCCCGCCTGTCGCATTCTGCTCAACGAAGTGGCGACGCACGGGAACCGGCTCGTCAATGGTGTCGACTTCCTTGAGATGGTCGCGGACGGCTTGGAGCATGCGTTGGACGACGCCCATTTCGAGGCGCGGCGGAGCCGCTCGGCTCGTCTTACTGATCGGTGACCACGGGAACCGAGGACAACCCGACTACGAACGGCTCGTTAGAGGATTCACCCGCCCCGATCGCTTGCCGATCCAGTTTGTGGTTTACCAGGTCGTCAATCCCGAGGAGAAGATCGAATCTAGCGACCCCCAAAAGGCGAAAGAAGCCCAAGACGCGGCTGGAGCATTTCGGGACCAGATGACGGAGCTGACGAATCGGCTCAAACGCCATTTCGCGGGCGACGACCAGTCGGAGGCTAACTTCACCACTCTGAAGGACAAGGGAGAAAGCTTGACCGATCGGCTTAACAAGCAATACGACGCCGCGAAACGCAGGGAGGACGATCTCAAACGCGCCCTGGCACGACTTGAGGGCCGGAAATTCCCCACCAAGGCGGGCGTGGAATTGAACGGCATCCTGACCGAGCGGGGTGTCCCCGTCGATCGCCTCCAAACGATGCTGGGCATCCGAGTCGGCCAGGAAGGCTATGTCTGGCGCTGGTACAAGCCCCCGGTGAACGGGAAGGGCGTCGCGCAAGTCACAATCGCAGCCTTCTTGAGTCGTTCCGAAGCTCTTCAGTTGGTCGGTCTGCTGGCCAAGGTGCTGGAAAGCCCCGATCCACTCGCCTCCCTTCGTGAGGCAGTCGGCAAGGACAAGACTTCGTCCTTCGAACACGCGGTCTTGACTCCACTCGGCCTGCCGGCCAATCCCAGCGCCTTCATCCTTCGGCGTTCCGTAGATTCATTGACTCCCGAGCTCCTCCAGGTCGAGATACCGGTCGTGCGTGAGCGACTTAAGAGCCTCCGCTCGCTCGCTTCCCCGAATGGTCCCGCCTCTCGTTGGTTCCGCCTGTCGGGAGGAACCACGGAATGGTGCTGGGTCGATGTCGAGACCGAACTCCCGTGAATCATCCAACCGATTCGAGCGGGAACGGCCTATCATCCCGTCCTCTGGAGACGACGGCAAGGCCTCGCCTACCGGCGCAGTCGCCGATCGAGCGTTGCCTCATCAGTAGGATGATGTTACTTTTGATCTGCTGACCCATCTTACAAGACCTTCGTACCGGGGATCCGGTCTGGGACGAGCAACATGAGTCACCTTCGGTCTCGATGGCGCCTGGGTAGCCTGCTCGTCTTCTATTTCGCCGGGCTGGTCGTGCCAGTCTCACGGGCCGCGGACGAGATCTACTACGGTGGCATCGAGATCGGTGCCAAGGGCATCAAGGTGGTCGCGCTACCGATCGGGGACAATGGCAGCCCTGACCTGGCACACAAGATCGACCGGCTCCCCCACAAGGCAGTCAATAACGTGACGCTCGGGGACCTCGCTCCCGACCGATCCTACCGCCCGGAGGCTATCGCGGAGGCCCGAGCTGCCGTTGCGGATTTCTACAAACAGCTCACGGTGGACTTGAAGATCCCTCCGAAGCGGATCTTCATCGTCGCCAGTAGCGGCCTGACCGTCAAAGGTGAGCCCTCCAACTACGACGCGCTCCGCAAAGCCGTCTCTGACGCCACGGGCGGCGAGAAGGAACTCCTCAAGATCGACCAGGCCACCGAAGTCGACCTGCTCATCCGAGGTGCGATCCCCCGCCGGGACTGGGGAAATGCCATCCTGATCGATATCGGCAGCGGGAATGTCAAGTGCGGTTACCATCATCCCAAGCGCGGGTTGCACGTCGCGACCAATTATGTCGTCTCGACCGCCATCGAGGGGACCGTGACGTATACCCGAACAATCCAGGAGGAGCTGGCTCGTTCTGGCGGGCATGGGTTCGCCGATTTCTGCGAGGTCGCCGAACGGCTCCGCGCCAAGGCCGTGGTGGACAAGGTGGCCAGCGAGATCGGCCGCAAACCGGGCCTGGAGAACCGGACCAGCGTCTACCTTTCCGGGGGTGCTAGCTGGGCGATCGTCACGCTGACCAACCCCGTCAGTGCAACGAGGCCCGATGCCCTGACCGTGTCCGTATCCTTGGACGACATTCGCAAATTTCGGGATGAGTTGAAACGCCGGGGCCAGGTGCCTCTCCCCGATCTCTCTCTCATCGCCGACGGGCGAGACCGGCAGGAAGCCGAACAAGCCGTCAGGGAGGTCCAGGACAACTTCACCAGGGAGAATCTCCTGGCCGGGGCCGAGTTGTTGCTCGGCTTCGCCGAGGTGTTGCGGTGGCGCGATCTCGGAAAGGAAGTATACTTCTCTCGATCCGGTGTCGTTGCCTGGATCGTGGGGTTCGTGGACAAGGCAAAGTGATCGCTCGTCTTCTCGTCGGCATCTCGGAGATTCGTACCATGCTATCGCCCATCAACTTGCATCGAGACCTCAGAGTGGCGGGGACAGTTCTGGTCCTGCTCCTCATCCCGATCCTAACGCATGCCGCCGAGCGCCGCGGCGGCATCGAGATCGGCTCGAAGGGAGTAAAGGCGACGGTGGTCGAGATCGGTGAAGGGCAGAACGGCGCCCAGGTCAAGACCATTATGACAGAGGTGTCGAACACAACGGTAGTTGCCGGCGCGGTGGGGAACGGGGCTTTCGCAGCAGATGCCATCCGAGACACAGCCGCCGAGGCCGGCAAGTTTGCCAAGAAAATGCAGGGGGAGTTCGGTGTCTCTCCCAAGAACATCCGCGTGATCGGCAGCAGCGGACTTCCACAGGCCTCCAACCGATCGGAATTGGTCAAGGCGGTGCAGGAGGCGACCGATTTGGCACCGATGGAATTCCTCACACCCTGCCGTGAGGTTGAGCTAACGATCCGGGGCCTGATTCCTGATGTCGAGCGCGGGCAAGGTGTGCTGGTCGATGTGGGTAGCGGCAATACCAAAGGGGGCTTCATTGGCATGGACGGACAGCCCACCTGCTTCAGCGTCCCATTGGGGAGTGTCACCTATGCGAATCGCGTGAAGCAAGGCGCCGCTGGAAAGCCATTCGCCGAGGCGGCAGCCGCGTTGAGAGGGCGCTCCTCGTCGCGCCGCTCAGTGAACAGGTTAGCTCTCAACCCAGTCTAGCCAATCGTCCGATGGTGCTGCTCTCCGGTGGAGCGCCGTATGCCTTGGCCACTCTGACTCACCCCGAGGCCGCCCTCAAGCAACGAGTTACGCTCTCAACCGAAGACATCATTGTTTACGCCCAGATGGTTCGTAGGCCTATCGGAAACCTAAAGCCCGATCTCGCAAAGATCGGAGACCCTGAGGTTCGTGCAACGGCGGAACAGGAAGTGCAGAACGTCCTGGATGCATTTACCCAAGAGAACTTGATCGCTGGCTCTGAGGTTCTCATCGCTCTTGCCGAGGCCCTCAGGTTCGAGGGAAAGACGCTTGCCTTCGACCGTACCGGAATTACGGCATGGATCCGGGCTTCCTTGACTGACGATACGCCTTCGAGGGGCGGCCCGAAGAAAGCCGAAACTGGATCTGTGCCGACTTCGAAGAAGAGATCACCGGTTTACCCAAGCCCCCAGTCTGCCCCCGCTGGAGAGCAGTCGCGGTGAGCTAGAGCGGTTCACAAAGGGTCTGAAGACATCCATTGATTTGCATAAAAAAATAATTTATTTATCATGTAGGAGCCGATGAATCGAAGGTTAGGTGGACACTCCTGTTCTCTCACCTGTTCCTCAGGTGCACGGTGCGCTCGATCGCCTCACGCTCGGGTCGTGCACGCGCCACACCAGCGCCGAACTGTGCGCGGCTCATTCGGGAAGCGCCCTGGCACAGCGTGCGGGGCCAGCGATGACGACGATCAGCAGGGTCGCCGCATCCGGGCGGCCGACGTCGGCAAGGACCAGGCCGTCCCCTTGCTCCAGTCGGTGATGCTCCGCTACCTGACCTCGATCCCGCCCGGCAAGGTCCGATTCACCATCGTCGACCCGGTCGGCCTGGGCGAGAATCTCGCCGCCTTCATGCACCTGGGTGACTACCACGAGCTCCTGGTCACCAACCGGATCTGGACCGAGGCGTCCCACATCGAGCAGCGGTTGACCGACCTGACCGAGCACATGGAGAACGTCATCCAGAAGTACCTGCGCAACGAGTTCCAGACGATCGAGGAATACAACACCATGGCCGGCGAGGTCGCCGAGCCGTTCCGGATCGTCGTCGTCGCCAACTTCCCGACCAACTTCAACGACAACGCCATCCGCCGGCTGGTCAGCATCGTCAGCAGCGGGGCGCGTTGCGGCGTCTACGCCCTGATCCTGCTCGACACCAAGCTCCAGCTCCCCTCGGGCTTCCAGCTCAAGGACATCGAGCAGCACTGCGTCAACATGATCTGGAAGGACAACAAGCTCAACTGGCGCGAGCCGAACCTGGGCCGATACCCGCTGGCCCTGGACGCCCCACCCGATCAGCGCAGTTCTCCAAGATCCTCCACCGCGTCGGCGCCGCGGCGCGCGACGCCAATCGCGTCGAGGTCCCGTTCGAGTTCATCGCCCCCAAGCCCGACCAGTTCTGGACGTTCGACAGCGGCAAGATCGTCAACATCCCGCTGGGCCGCGCCGGCGCCACCAAGCTCCAGCACCTCGTGCTGGGCAAGGGGACCTCGCAGCACGTCCTCACGTCCGGCAAGACGGGCTCGGGCAAATCGACCATGCTCCACGCCCTCATCACCAACGGCGCCCTGCGATACAACCCGGATCAGCTCGAGCTCTACCTGATCGACTTCAAGAAGGGCGTCGAGTTCAAGGTCTACGCCGCGATGCAGCTTCCGCACGCGCGGGTCATCGCGGTGGAGAGCGAGCGCGAGTTCGGCCTGAGCGTGCTCCAGCGGCTGGACGTCGAGATGAAGGAACGCGGCGAGTTGTACCGGCAATACGGCGCCCAGGATCTGGGCGGCTTCCGCGCCGCGAGGCCCGAGCAGCCCTTGCCGCGGATCCTCCTGGTCATCGACGAGTTCCAGGAGTTCTTCGTCGAGGACGACAAGATCGCGCAGGAAGTCTCGCTGCTGCTGGACCGCTTGGTACGCCAGGGTCGTGCCTTCGGCATGCACGTCATCCTCGGCTCTCAGACGCTGGGCGGCTCCTACTCATTGCCCCGGGCGACCCTCGGCCAGATGGCCGTCCGCATCGCGCTGCAATGCAGCGAGGCGGACGCCCACATGATCCTCAGCGAGGATAACACCGCGGCCCGGCTGCTCACCCGCCCCGGCGAGGCCATCTACAACGACGCCAACGGCATGATGGAGGGCAACAACCTCTTCCAGGTCGTCTGGCTCTCCGACGAGCGGCGGGAGAAGTACCTGGAGCGGATCCAGGAGATGTCCCGCGAGCAGAACATCATCAAGCCGCCGCCGATCGTCTTCGAAGGCAACCTGCCGGCCGACGTGAGCCTGAACCCGCTGTTGAACCGCCTGCTCGCCGCCACCGAATGGCCCGAGGCCCCGCGCGCGGATTCGGCCTGGCTGGGCGACGCGATCGCGATCAAGGACCCGACCGTCGTGGTGTTCCGCCCGCAGAGCGGCAGCAATGCCCTGATCGTCGGCCAGAACGACGAGGCGGCGCTCTCCATGCTGATGATGTCGGCCATCAGCATCGCCGCGCAGCACCCGCCGGTCGGCCCCCAGACGTGCCGGATCTTCCTCCTCGACGGCAGCCCGGTCGATTCGGCCATCCACGGCAAGCTCGGCGAGCTCGCCGACGTCCTGCCCCACCCGGTGAAGAACATCACCTGGCGCGAGCTGGGCGCCATGTACACCGAGCTGGCCGCCGAGATCAAGCGGCGCCAGGGCGATGCGTCCGCGGACCAGGCCCCCATCTTCATCTTCATCTACGACATCCAGCGGTTCCGCGACCTCCGCAAGTCCGACGACGACTTCGGCTTCTCCAAGTACGACGAGGACAAGCCGATGCCGCCGTCGAAGCTCTTCGGCGACGTCCTCCGCGACGGCCCGCCG
This sequence comes from uncultured Planctomycetota bacterium, assembly GCA_963743925.1. Classification (GTDB taxonomy): domain Bacteria; phylum Planctomycetota; class Planctomycetia; order Isosphaerales; family Isosphaeraceae; genus CAVZRC01. Next base: position 498,306 of record CAVURY010000033.1, read on the forward strand.
CTGGGCATCCACACCATCATCTGGTGCGACAGCGTCAACAACCTGAACCGGACCTTCGACCGCCAGGGCACGAAGGAGTTCGAGAACCGCATTTTGTTCCAGATGAGCTCCAACGACTCGAGTACGCTCATCGACACCCCGGCGGCCAGCAAGCTGGGCGAGAACCGGGCACTCTACTACAGCGAGGAAGAGAACCGGACCGAGAAGTTCCGGCCGTATGGGGTTCCCGAGAAGGAGTGGCTGGACCAGGTGAAGCAGAAGTTCGCCGCCCGCCCGCTGCCCGAAGTCCCCGAGGCTCCCGTCCCGGCCAATGGGCATGGATCGCCGAAGGATTCGTCCGGACCGGCGGAGCCCCACCCGGCACCGGTCCCGGTCCCGGCCGGCGATTTCGCGGTCGGCGAAGGCGACGGCAACGGATCGTCCGATGCCAACGGTTCTTCGGAGGCACCGATCCCCGAGTTTCGCTTCTCGTTCGAGGACGAGCCGGGCGAACCCACCGCGGAGAAACTCTGAGGATCGGTTCCGGAAGGCCTGTTGGCGATTGTAGGGAGGGTGCAACCCACCGACGTAAGGTCTTGGCGTTCGGCGAGTTGCACCCACTGGTCCGGGCGGATTCAACCTCTGGCGGACGCATTCCCCGTGAGCTGAATCTGCCCGACCCTTCATGACCTGCCAGATCGAGCTCGCCGCGACCGCCGAGGCGGACATCCCCCTCAAGGACTCATCTCCGGTCCGCGACGTCTCTGGTGTTCTTCCTCATAAGGCCGTAGCGACTCCCGCAGGGCTTGCTCGGCTTGTTCCGCGACGTCCAGTTCCTTCGGATCGAAACGCCCTCCCTGCGCTTGTTGAGACGATTTCTTCGCCCTCAACTCCTGGGTCTTCGATTGCGCCTTGAGCAACTCCGCCCTGCCGGTATCCACGAGCCATTCCAGGTCCGAACCGGATAACCAGCGGTGATCGTCGAAGCCGAGAGTCGCGACGGCTCGAAATAAGCGGACGTGGAGATCGCGCACGAACTCGTGATTCAGGACCGCAATCCTCCTGGCGTCAACGAACGACTGCCGCTCGGGACCGGCGGGTGGAACGCGGATCGTATGGAGCAGGTCGAATCGTGCCGCGAACCTCCCGCTCATGCCGGGAATTTGCCCCAGGTAGAACACGTCGGGTGATTCCGGCCCGTCTCGAAGCCTCGTCAAGAACGAGAGGACTGACTCGAAGGTATTCGCGTCCCGCGGAGGGCTGTCCTTCAGTTTCTCGACGGATGCGACGATGACCGTGTTCTTGTGCTCGATCACGCACGGCCGGGATAAGACGAGGCATAGGTGGTAGGGGGACTTCTCCGGTCGTCCACCTTTCTCCCCCCACCCATCCGCCGTGAGGAAGAGATCGAGGTCCTTCAGGATGTCGCCTTGAGACAACGGCGATCCAGGTTCGGGGCCCTCAACGATCGGCATGGGAGTCCTTGAGATATTCCCTGACGGCCTGTTCCGCTATGAATACGTTTAAATTCCAATCATATTCTGTTGGTTCGATGAAGTCGGCCGTCGGATATTCCTGGTATTGTCCTTCGGTTTGTGATGTCCCCGAGTCGCCTCTCGTACCGTTCGACCGGTCGGCGGTCTGGATGTCCGGGGGAGGCCCTTGGCCGGCCACGTTGGAGTCGGCCGAGGTGCGCGTTGACCGTGATGGATCGACCAGGATAATGACCTCCGCCTGCCGCCCTTCCGGCAACTCGTCCGAGACCACCTCGACCCGTCCACCGGGCTGGATCGTCACAGTCTGTTTGATCGCCGTCACGGTCGCCTCCTCGTGGATCGCGGAGCCGCCGGATCAGGCGTCGTCGCGACTCGTACCGTCCTCGTCATGCCACCAGAGGTCCCGGTCGATGCCCAAGTCACTAAGACGGCCCCATCCGGCGTCAGGTCGAGCTCGCCGGTATCGAACAGTCAGGGACTTTAGCAACGGACAATGGACCGAGGGACGAATTCAGTCCACAGCGTTGATCATCCCGGATTTGCCCGGACCGAACAAGTTCAACGCGACTGACGTTCACCAAGGCGTCCGCGATTGATCGATCGACGGCCCCCAGGCGCCGGGGATCGACCCTCGTCCCCGGCGGCCGGCCGATGTCCTTCCGCCGTCATGCCCTTCCGCTCCGGCCCGGTCTGGGGTCGGCTCCGCTTCGACCCCAAACCAGCCTCCGCTCGAGGGCACATGCTTGCTGGCCTGCATGAGCCTATGACGGAACTCGGGCCAGCCGAAAGCCCAGGCTGTCGTATCGAGTGGGTCGGCGTGCTCCAGCGGCGAAACGCCGCACGACAGTGCTCGGCAGCGTCGTTCCAGCTACCTCCCCGGATACACTCGGTTCGAGCCGGCGGCGGTATTGTGCGGGTTCTCCTTCGGCGAAGACTGATAGAACTTCTCGTCAAACCAATCGTCGCACCACTCCCAGACATTGCCGATCATGTCGTACAAATGCCAGGCGTTCGGCTCGAATGAGCCCACCGGCGACGTGTACTTAAACCCATCGGCATCGCCAGCGATATTGGCGATGCGGACCAGGCTTTTGGGGTCGTCGTCACCCCCGTAAAGCCCCCGGGTGCCGGCCCGGCAAGCATACTCCCACTCCGCCTCGGTGGGCAAGCGGTAGCCGGGTTTTTCCTCGTTTTCCTGCTCGTTGAGCCAGTCGAGAACGGCCATCGCATCATTGTGGCTCACGCAGACGACCGGATGGTCGTCCCCCTGGACGAACCCTGGATTCTTCCAGTTCTTCTTGGTGTCGAACTTCCATTCCTTTCCGTCCCAGCCGTAACTTCCCCGGTTGCCTCGCTCAGCTTCGGTCTTGTAGCCACTTTTCTCGACGAAACGACGGAATTGCCCCACCGTGACTTGATGCGCCGCGAGGTAGAACGGTCTCGTGATCTTGACCGGATGTTGCGGCTGCTCAGCATCGAACCATTCGCGATTGGCATTGGCAAACAGCTTCAAAAGTTTGTCGATCTGTTCCTTGGTCGAGCCCATCAGGAACTCGCCGGGCTCGATGCGGACCATCGTCATGCCCAGGGAGTTGGTGAACTGCGGCGCGGGAGCCGTCTTCGGCGTCGTCCGGGCTGCGGGTGCGCCCGCCGTGGGCGCAGGCGATGGATTCGCAGGGGCGGAAATCGTTGGAGCGATTGGCGCGAGGTGCCGGGGTGTCCGGCGTCGGCTCCTGGATGGCGCTCAGACCTCGCCAGCACGACTGCGAAGTCAACGGGACGACGCTCGATCTTCTTCGCCGTGCATCGACCCAGGAATTGCTTCCAGGCTTGCGGCAGAGAATCCAGATCCTCCTGGTCGGGATACGGCTCGCGGAACAGGGCGAAATAGCACATCCGACCGAAGCCGAAGACGTCGGAGTGCGGCCCGATCTCCCTGGACCGATTCGCGTCGAGTTGCTCGGGGGCCGCGTAGTGCAGCGTGCCCGCGACGGAGCTGCCGATCATCGATCGGCCCAGGCTGGCCGCCCGTGCTTGTGAAGTCTGGACCAGGCTGCGCCGCAGCGACAGGCCGAAGTCGATGACCTTGACCTCCCAGCCACGCTGCCGTCTTCCGCACCAGCAGGTTGCCCGGCTTGACGTCGCGGTGCCACACCCCCGCCTCGTGGGCCGCCTTGAGAGCTTCCGCGGTCTGGACGGCGACCGGCAGCAGGTCGTCCGGGGTGAGCGGCCCATGCCGATGGACGTGGTCTTCCAGGGAGCGGCTATCGGGGAAATGCTCGATCTCCAGGTACGGACGCTGCTGGCGGGTCGCGTCGACGAAGTCGCAGCTATACAGGTTGATGATCCCGGCGTGCTTCAGGCTGCGGAGGATCCGGGCCTCGCGAAAGATGGTGGCGACGTCCCGGTCGATCCCGGCCACGTCGAAGGTCTTGATGACGACCCGATGTCCCAGGTAGGTATCCTGGCAGAGCAACGCGACGCCGAACGCCCCGGCGCCCAGGATCGCCTCAACCCGATACTTGGCCGTCGGCCAGATGGCGAACCGACCGTCGGCGGCCACCGCCTCCCGCAATTCGGCGAGGGCCTCGTCCCAGGATTTCAGCTCGAGCGCGGCCCGGTAGGCGGCGTGGTGGGCCTCGGCCTTCGCTGTCGGCTCGTCGAGGTGCGAGGCCGCCTCGCGGGCCTGGCCCAGCGCGTCCTGGAAGTCGCCCGCGACGATCTCCAGCCGGCTCAGGTCGAGCCCGAGCTGCGGGAACCGCCGCCGCTGGTCGTCGCTCAACGTGCGATACCGCCGCTTGACCGCCTCGATCAGTTCCCGCTCATGCTCGTCGCGATAGGAGACGCTGTGGCCGGACGTCAGGTCCCGTCGCAGCAGCTTGAACTGATCGGTCAGCCCGCGAACGTCCGCGTGCAGGTCCAGGACGGCGTCGCGGGTCTCGACGACGACGACCTCCACGCGGGCCAGCCCGTCCAGGGTCTCTTCGAGAGTCCGGCCGTGACGCTCCTGGATCAGGGCCAGGAACGCGAATCCGTCCTGGACGCGTCGGTCGATCGCGATCAGCTTGACCCAGGTCAGCTCTCGGGCCAGTACCGGGTCTTCGGCGACGGTCCGCCGGAAGTAATACTGGGCGGCCATCGCCAGCAAGGGCTGACCCCGGGTGGGGGTTACCGACAGCAACCGGCCGAGGCGACGGTACCCCAGGCGCTGGAGCTCGCGGGCAATCTCCTCGACCAGGTTGCACTCGGCGGCCAGCAGGGCCTCGGGGTCATCGAACCGGGCGAAGGGGCCGGCTTCCTCGGCCAGGCTCTCCGGATGGAACCCGTCGCTCGCCGTCAGATGCCCCTTCTCCCGGGCTTGACGCAGCTCCTTCAGGCAGGCGGTCAGGTAACCAGGATCGTCCTCCTTGACTGCCGAGGTGAGGAACGCCTTCACCTGCTCGCGCAGGGCGTGATCTTCGACCGAGGCGAACTTGTCCCAGAACCGCGGTCCGCCCAGGGCGATCTCGATCGTCTTCCACGCCTTCTCGTTGGACTGGGCGAGGACCTCGGTCAACTTCTCGCTGTGGTCGGTGAAGTGACTCCGTACCTTCTCGGTGACTTTCCTGGCCCAGTCGCCGGCGATCTTGCCGGCGGTCTCCTCGGCGATATGTCCCAGGATCTCGGGCACCGTCCTTGACGACAACCTCGGCCATGGTCCCCATGACCTGCGGATCGAGGATATGCCGCACGGCCAGGGTCGAGGTCTTCTTGTAGATCAGCATCGCTCGCAGAGTGTGAATTGGGGACTCGAACGTGACGAGAGCCGCCATGAATATTGGGGCCGCTCACACCGAGGAAGTTCCGTCCATCCAGTATGAACCAGCAAGGCATTCGTCGCGAGAGGGTCGATTATTCAATCGTCACATCGGCGGGATGTCTGATTCGCGTCTTATGCCTCGGAGACGGATGACGTTTCTTACCGCGCCATCCGAGCATTCCGTGATCGATGCACGAACGGTTTCGGACTCGTGCCCCGGCTGGCTTCTGCGATAAAATGATCGAATCGTCACGCGATCGAGAACGATTGAGAGGAGCCGCTGATGGCGACCGAAACCCAGCCGCAGTATCAGCACCTGGAGGCACGCCCCGGCTCGAACTACCGACAGCTATGGCTCAAGGGCCGGCGGATGCGAGCCGCGGTGGTCTACGAGGTCGTCCACGGCCCCGATCCGCGCACTCCCGAAGAATTCGCGGAAGAGTATCAGATCCCGCTGGAAGTCGTCCTCGAGGCCCTCGATTACGTGACGCGTAACATGCCGCTGATCGAGCAAGACCGGGATCGCGAGTTGGCCAGGCTCCGCGCCGGGGGCTTTCTCGACGGGCCGGCTCCGCTATGAGGTTCCTGGTCAACGAGAACATGAATAGCCCACAAATCGCTTCTCGACTCCAGGCCCAAGGGCACCATCCCGCCTTGGCGGGTGACGTGGGACTGCTGTCGGCCTCGGACCCTCGAGTGCTGATCTGGGCGATCAGCCAAGCTTTACCCGTGCTGACCCGGGATTCCCAGGACTTCCAGGATCTGCATGACTTGCTGATGGCGGCCGGCGGTCATCATCCGGGGATGCTCGTCGTCCGTTTCGATAGCGACCCGCGCAACAATATGACCGATCGAGGAATTGCAACCGCAATCAGCAAGCTCGAAGCATCGGGCGTTCTCGTTCGCGATCACATTCACGTGCTCAACGAGTGGCGATGAACACCTCCCCGCTGACGGGAGTAGCATCTCGGCTGCCGATTCGTGGAAGCACCTTGAGGGATGCTTCGCTCCTCAGGTGCGTCGGGTGTATTCTTCGGCGTCGCCGTAGCCGACACCATGAGGGTCGAGCCGGTAGGGAGGCCCTGCGTCCAGCATCCGTTCCAGCAGTTCCGTGAACGAGAAGGCGACGACCGGATTCTCTCCCGGTCGGCCCTGCGTATCCCGGGTGCCTCGGCAGATCGGGCGAGACCTCCGGTCGCCGGACCATTGATCGCGATCCTTCGACCGAGGGGCCCGGTAGTTCATGTCGAGGTTGATCGCCAACCAGCCCCCATCCGCCAGCCAGGCGAATCGATGCCAGATGCGTCCGCCCGGTCCGCGGCTGTTCCCGAATCGCTCCGGGACTTCTCCCCAGTCGAGCGGTTCAATGTCTGTCGCAGCGACGATCCGACAGGTGACGGCACCCATAGCTCCGAACAGCTCTGCCCCATCCGTCCGGTGGTAGAACGCGGCCATATCCGCCGGCAGGTATGTCTCGCCTTCTATCGGCGTGCCGGGAAACGTCTTGTGCTCCGCGGTCACACGTGCCAGCAGCGTGTCAATCTTAGGGGCCTCTCGGACGGCCCAACCCACCTTCGGTCGGAGGGCCAGCGTCTCGGGGTCCTGCGTGAGACCGACCAGCCCGCCGATGGCCTCCATCCGCCGCTCGCGACCGGTCTCCGCATTCCGCCACAGGAACGGCACCCGCGACAGGCCCGGTGGCGCGACCAGTGTCTGGAAACCCTCGCCGGTCTCGAAGATCGGATTCCGTAGATTGCAGGGGCCGTCGATAAAGTCCCGTAGGTAAGGGAACAGCCTGGCGACCCAGCCGTTGATGACGCCCCCGCCATACGCTTCCCGGAGTTTGCAGATCGCCCCCAGTGGGCGAGGTCCACGTCGCCGCGACTGGCCCGCACGAACTGCTCGCAGATAGGAAGCAGATGCGGCAGCCACCAATCGAGATCGAATACGTCCAGGCCCTTGGCCTTCTCGAGCAGATGTCGCCAGTCGCCCGTCGTCCCTTCCAGTGTGATCGAGGGAATTCCGCATATGCCACGAAGGATGTACTCGAAATAGCGCTCGAACACATCCATCATGACGATCTGGCTGGCGGTGCGCTCGACCGGACCGCTCGTGCTGAAATCGCAGAGCAGCGAACTGTGCACGCGGGGGCCGACGTGTTCGCGAATCTGCCCGGTCCATGAATCGAACGCTTCCGGCCAGGGATTCTTGGGAGACCCCTCCAGCCAGCCGCGACATTCGGCCACCAGCTCCGGTTTCTCCTGGTGCGCGACGAACCTCGACCGCAGCCGCTCGCCGTGGATCGTCATGTGGTGGGCGACGCCCTGCGCGATCGTGATCCAGACAGGGCCCGGCGTGAGCACCAGCGGCCGGTGTTCGTTGAAGGCCGTGTAGACGGCCGCCAGCAGGGCTTGATACCCGATACCCTTGATCACGTTTCCGTGGTAGTCGCAGCAGCTTTCGATCTCGCCGCGGAGTGTGAGCTTCACAGCCTCGTACGTCCGCCACTCCGGCAAAGGTTGCGTCGCAGGCGTCACGTCATCCACGGCGAAAATGACACCCGGCTGACATGCGATAGATGACACAGACACCTCCTGGTGACGACCATGCAGAATTTGGGGGGCCGTCTGCCCCGATAGGATAGGTCATCATAACAGAAAGCTTCTGTGGCGGGATCAATTCCGACGAAATCCGTCTAACCTTACTGACCGTCAGGTAAGTCGCTTTACAAATTCCCGTCGGGCCTTACGATGGTATGCATGTGGCGACCACGAAAACTGACTCCAGAACAACTCGAAGAACGCCGACTCGAAGCGGGCCGGTTGCTCCGCGCCGGCCGATACACGCAGGCCGAGATCGCTCGTCGATTGGATGTCAGCCGCACCGCCGTCAGCCAATGGGCCACGCGGCTGAGAGCGAGTCCCCATGGCTCGGCGGCGCTGAAGCGACGGGCCAAGCCAGGACGACCGGCCCGGTTGACGCACCGACAATGGCAAGAACTCCTCGACGTCCTCTCGCGGGGTGCCATAAAGGCCGGGTTCAAGACCGAACGCTGGACCCTGCTCAGAGTCCGCGACATGATCCGACGCCATTTCGGGGTCACATACCATGCGCATTACCTCTCGGTTCGACTCAGAGACCTAGTGCGTCATCCACGCTAAATCTTCGGGTACAGACGCTTCAGTTTTGTCCGTGCATCGTCGATCTTGAACTGCCAGTCCACGCTGCGTTGTTTGGCGTTGGTCTTCTCGGCGCAGATCCTGATCTCCGATTGCAACAGCGGCAGTTCGCCGATACGGCGCCCGCTCAGGCATTGGCTCGTGAGGCAACTCAACTCGCATTCGGCGACATTCAGCCAACTGCCGTGCTTGGGCGTGTGGCAAGGGTTGATCCGCTTGATATACGCTCGCGCCCGCTCGGGCGGGAACGCCGTGTAGAACGCCCCTTTCGTGTGAGTGTTGAGGTTGTCGCACACCAGCGTCACCTTCGCGCAACTCGCGTAACGCGCGTCCAACAACTGGGCCACCTCGATCGCCCAGTCAACCTTGGTCCGACGCTCGCGAGCCGTCGCCTGCCGAAAGCCTGACAGGGGTTCCGCGAACATGAAGATACTCGCCGTGCCATTGCGCTCGTACTCGTAATCGACGCGCTTGCCATGCTTCTTCGTCGCGTCGATCGGCACCTTCGTCTCCTTCAGCAATTGCACCGGTTGTTCGTCCATGCACAGGACCGGGTGCTGTGGATCGTACGCTTCCGCATAGGTCTCGAGCACGTTTTCCATATCGGCCACGAACTCGGCGTCCTGGTCGGGCGGGATCACCCAGTACTCGATCTTGCGCTTGGTCATCCCATTTTTTTTAGAGCCTTGCGAACCGTCTCCGCGCAAATCGAAGGGACCACTTCCAATGCCACCAACTCATCGGCCAGCAACTGCAACGACCATCGCCCATACCCCGCGGGCGGCTTTCCCAACCGCATCGCGATCAGCTTCGCTTCGCCGACGCCGTCCAGCGTGCACGGCGTCGGCGACGTCGCACGTTTCTTGCGCTCCAATGCGACATCAAAGCCCGCCGTGACCAATCGCTCACGAAGGTTCTCCACCGTCCGAACCGAGCAACCATACGCCTCCGCGATCTTCGCATCCGGCCAACCCGGTCCATCCGCATCTGCCTTGAGCAGGATTTGGGCCCGCTTCACTTTCTCCGACGTCCCCTTGAGTCGCTTGACGATGCCCTGGCACATGCCACGTTCCTCGTCCGACAGTCGGACGATATACTTCTTGTTCATGGGACACCTCCTTTTGCCTCGGAGTGTCCCTGAAATCGTAAGGGTCGCCAACCCGAAGATTTAGCGTGGATGACGCACTAGGCTGGTCGGCGCAGGTGCCCGCCGTTCGGGCTCGCGAACGCGACGAGGAGTTGATCCGTGCCTGGCTCGATCGCGATTGGCCGCGCATCAAAAAAAAGCTCGCCGCAAGGGCGCCGTGATCATCTTCGTCGATGAGACGGGGTTCTCGTATCAACTCCGGGCCGACACCACCTGGGCACCCCGCGGGCAGACCCCGGTCCAGAAGCGCATGAGCAAGAGACGTCAGGTCTCGACAGCGATGGGGCTGACGACCTCGGGCCAAGTCTACAAGAAGCATTTCGACCGCGCGATCCATGGCGAGGACTCGGTCGCGTATCTGGAACACCTCCGGCGTCGGATCGCCGGGCCGATGATCATCGTGTGGGACGGCTTGCAAGTTCACCGCTCCGGACCGGTCAAGGCATTCCTGGCCGAGCATCCCGAGATCGCTGTGGAACGGCTGCCCTCGTATGCCCCGGAATTGAATCCGGAGGAGGAATGTCATGGGAATGTCAAACAACAGATGCGCAACTCTGCCCCTGAGACCGAAGGAGAAATCCGCGAGCAAGCCGACCAAGGAATTGCTCGGCTGCGACGACGGCCCGATCTCTTGCTCGGTTTCTTTCGTCATGCCGGTCTCCGTGTAAAGCGACTTACCTGACGGTCAGTAGAAGGAAATCGACCTCGATGCCCTCTCATCCAGCACGGCGCGTGTGGCACCTGCACCGCCCACGATCGGCAGCGTCGCCGACTCCTCGCCCCGAGGCTTCAACCGTGCGCGAAGCGCTTCCGGCGAGACGTCCGCGCCGCGCACCTTGATCTCCAGCGTGCCAACCCGGTCCCGCTCGATCATGCGCCGCGGGTGATCCGGGTCCATCGACGAGACTTCGCGAACGGCGAAGGCTGCCATGACCACGAGAGTCGTCGACCTCCCTGAGGCTCCCGTCGCGCAAGGCGACCGACCCGGCTCGGTCACCTGCCCGATCCCTGGCGGGGTCCATCAGTCGCCGAACACGTCGTTGAGGATATCGGCGAGCCTTATACCGGCCTGCGCGAGCCGTTCCTCGACGATCTTCAGGCCGATTCCCTCATACACGCCATCAATATGATCACCCGCCTCGAACAATTTGCCCGTCTTGGGATTCTGATATGCAATCTTGGCTTTCTCGAGACTCTCCGTCGCCCAATCACTCGGCTTGGTCGCCTCCAACCACTTCTTCGCCATTGCGTCGGTGGTGAACGTGTCGAGGCGCTTCACCCATGATCCTTCATCGACTGTTCGGCCCAGTTCATCCCGATCGTTGTCGGGGTTGAACATCAGGAGGCCCTCGTCCCAGACGGCGTGGAGGTTCGTCCCCCTCCGAAAGAGGATGACATGCAGATTATTCCCGCCGCGATCGCCGTTGTCCGCGACGTGAAGGGGTTGATGGATGTCGCCGACCAGATGGATCAGGAACCGGAGCGCCCTCCGTTTATCGAGTTGATCGGCCCTAGGATCCTTCAAGACCTGGCGGAATTCGTCGATCTTCTTGACGACGCAGCCCTTGCTCGCATCGCAGAACTCGTCCTTATAAGCAGCCTGGTCGAGTGGCACATTGACGAAGTGCCAGGGAGCGTCGGTCGGAGTCTTATGCTCATCCGGCCAGGTCAACGCGTCGGCGATGTCTTCCCCGTCCTCGAGCAAGTCATGGATCGCGACCCGTGCCTTCGTGGACAGGCGGGTCCCCGCGAACTTGGCGATGATCCGATGCCCGTTGTGTCCCCATCCCCAGGCCGGGATTGTATGGCCGAGGACGAGTAACGCGACAATCGTCGTCTTGATGGAATTGCAGACGTGCTCCCCGCGCGGGCGATTCAACATCGTCCTACCTCTTTCCTAGGGCGTCTCGAAGTCGAAGCATCGGCAAGATCCGCGATCCCGACGGTCTTAGAAGCTAACATTGCCGATTTCCTGACACAAGCATTAACCTGGATTTCCCATGTGAGGACCGGACTGACTCCTGGGCAACTTGGATCAGACCGGACCGTAGCCGCCCCACAAAAATTCACGCCCGCGCGAATTCCGACGGCACCGGGCAGGCCCTTCCTTCACCTCAACGGATATCTCCTCAACGCCACCCGAGCGGCGGATGCATGGAGTGGCGCCCTCCGTTGCTTGAATCGAGCTTCGCGCGATCGCTATTCCCTTCGAGCCAGCACGGCGCACGCCGGTCCCGCCCCTCCGACGATCAGCAGCGTCGCCGACTCGTCTCCTCGGGGCTTCAGCCGGGCGCGGAGGGCCTCCGGCGAGACGTCCGCGCCCCGCACCTTGATCTCCAGCGTGCCGACGCGGTGCCGCTCGATCATCCGCCGCAGGTGCTTCGGGTCCATCGACGAGACATCGCACACGGCGAAGGCGGCCAGGAATGGGGTAACGATGGGATCGGCCGAAGTCAGGTAGTCGACCCCATGGGCGACCCGGCTCAGCCCGTGCGCCCGGGCGAATCCGTCGAGCAGCCCGGCGCGGATCAGCGACGGGTCGGGTTCGTAGATCCACGAAGAGAGCGGGGAGACCTCGGCGAAGCCGGGTGCCCCTGCATCGCGATCCGTCCAGGTGACGCCCTCGGGCAGACGGGTCGCCCGTCGCAGGCAAGAGGCCGGCTCGCCGAACCAGACCGTCGCCTCCTTGCACTCGCCGCGGAGGCTGATCAGCTCGATCTCGTACCCCGGACCCGGGAAATGTCGCGCAAAGTCGGCGGCCGGGCTGAGCTTGATCGCCCCGCCGGGCACGCTCCGGACGATCGACTCCCACGACGACGGGCCGGGCGCGTAATCCTCGATCGCGCGGGCGCGACGGTCGCGGCCGGCCCGGCGATCCGGGTCGAGATGGACCCACGCGCCCCGGGGGATCGCGAAACGCTCCGCCCGGGCCCGGACCGCCAGGATCCGATCGCCGACGTCGTAGGCCGTCGCGTTCCAGAGGATTCGCCGGCACATCCCCAAATCGAGGTCGACCGCCAGGACCCGAGAGGTGGCGGCCATCGCGATCGCGTCGCCGCCGATCCCCGCGCAGAGATCGACCACGAGCGGGCAGGGGCCGAATCGCGCGGCCTTGTGGCGAGCGACCGGCTCGGCCGTCGATTGCTCGACCCCCGTCGCCTCGACCCACATCCGATCGCCGCGACCGAACTTTTCGGCGGCTTTCCGACGCGCCATCGACAATCGGACCGCGGCGGCGACGATCCCCGGCGCGGCCGCTTTCCGCAGCCGAACGAGATCCGCCGGCCGGATCGACCGCATCCCCTCGACCTCGGCGAGCAAGCGGCGTCCCTCCTCGGTCGTGAGGACCCGGAACTCGTCGTCAACGTCCGGACCGTTCTGGCCTCGTGCCCCGGCGCGTTCCGGACTAGAATCTAAGCGTTGCTGCATGTGATGGGATGGACCCTGTCCCCCGACCAGAGCCGAGGAATCGCCGGACGAAGCCGGCTCCCGCGAGGTTCCGGGCGCCCGACGAAGCCAGGGAGACGATCTTGCCGGAACATCGTGAACGTTCGATACCCGCCGCCCCCGCCATTGTGCGCGAGCCGCTCTACCTGGGCCAACAGCGGATTCCCTCGCGCTTCTTCCTGGCCCCGCTGGCCGGCTACACGAGCCTGTCCTTCCGGCTGGCGGTGCGCGGATGCGGCGGCCTGGGGCTGGCGACGACCGACCTGGTCAACGCCCGGTCGCTGATCGAGGGGCGGCGGCGCGCCCTCGAGCTGGCCGAAACCTGCGACGAGGATCGACCCCTCTCGATCCAGATCTACGGCGCATTGGCCGCCGAGATGCAGCCGGCGGCCCGCTGGGTGGAGGCCCAGGGCGTGCCGGCCGTGGACATCAACATGGGGTGCCCGGTCCGCAAGGTGGTCAGGGGCGGCGGCGGATCGGCCCTGATGTGCGAGATGGATCGGGCGGTGGACCTGGTGGCCGCGGTCGTCGGCTCGGTGCGGATCCCGGTGACCGTGAAGATGCGGCTGGGATGGGACGACGAGTCGCTGACGGCGCCGGCCCTGGCGCGTGCGTTCGAGCAGGTCGGCGTCGCGGGCGTGATCATCCACGGCCGGACCCGAGAACAGGGGTTCAAGGGCTCGGTGAACCGCGAGGGCATCCGGGCCGTCGTCGAGGCCGTCGAGCGGATCCCGGTCGTCGCCAACGGCGACATCCGCACGATCGCCGACGCCGCGCGGACGTTCGCGGAGACCGGCTGCGCGGCGATCTCGATCGGCCGCGGGGCGCTGGCGAACCCCTTCTTCTTCCGGCAGCTCGACTGCTGGAGCCGCACCGGCGAGCCCGGCCCGGATCCGTCCTACGACGAGCGGATCGACCTGATGTGCGACCACTTCCATGGGCTGGTCACGCGACGTGGCGAGCGGTTCGGCTGCTTGCAGTTCCGCAAGATCCTCAAGTGGTACTTCCACTTCACCCGGATGCCCCGACCGCTCTATCGACGGCTGCTCAACCTCTCCAGCCCGGCCCTCTTCGACGAGGTCGTCGCCATCGCCCGGGCCGAAGGGCCCGACTCTCCGATGCCCAGCCATTACGACGCCGAGATCCCCGTCCCGTCCGGGGCGATCGATAAGTGGTGAGATCCGGATCGGCCGGGCAGGGGAGGGGATGAGTCGCGTGGCGAGGCGGGATCGGGGACGTGGAATACCCGGGGAGATCGATCGATCCCCCGGGCAGCCCGACCCTTGCGATGGAATCAGACATTCGACGCGGAAGGAACCGAGCCGGCCCGACGGCGACGCCACAGGCCGGCCAGGGCACAGACGGTCGCGGCCATGCCGCCGAGGACCAACGATGACGGTTCGGGAACGCCCGCGATGCTGAAGTTATCCGATTCGAATCCGGTCCCAGTCGAGCCGGCGTTCGAGATGACAACGGACGTGAACGTGGTCCCGAGAGTCCCGTTGAAATTGAGGTAGGCGAACGGCTCTCCCGAGTCTTGGCCCAAGAAATTGGGGGTGGGGTTGCCGTAGTAAGAGCTGCCGATGCCGGTAAAGACGCTGGCGGTGGTGTAGGTCTCCAGCAGCGTGCTGCCCGAGTAGAACTGCAGGGTGTTGTTCACGTCGGCGGCGGACCACCACATCCCGAAATAGGACTGGGGGCCGTTGAATGTGAGGGAAACCGGGCTGGCGGAGCCGCTCTGCGCCCCGAGAGCGAGAAAGTTCCCCGTGCCGCCGGCGCCACCATAGAGATCGGCGGCGACGATCGCGAACTGGCCCGAGCTGCTCAGCGTGCCGACCGCTGTATTGAGGCTCGAATACTGGCCGGTGGCGAACGAATTGAATGTCTCGGTGATCACCCCCGGGACCGTGCTGGACTGCAGGCCGGGGGCCTCGATGGAGAGGACGACCCCGGCGCGGGCGAATCCTCCGGGCGCGGCGAACGGCAACATCATCGCCGCGCAGGCCGCGGCAAACTTGATACAAGTTCTCATGTTTTAGCTAAATCTTTCTTGGGCAAATTGCGGTGGTCCGGGCCGCCACCATGGCATCCCGATTCATGAACACAAAACGTCTTATTCACTCAATCGACCAAGTGATGTCTGGCTTCGACGCCCGACATTGGAACTTTAGACCACCCCGGCGGTCCCGGCAAATCGCCGTTCATCGAGGGCAACGATCGTCCTTCAATCGACGATCCCGTGCAGCACGTAACCGGGAATTGTGGGCGAAACTCACCCGAAGGACCGATCCGGTCCGTCGCGTGTCACGGGGCAAGGGCCCTCCGTACGGCCCGAATCCCTCTCGTGAGAGGCCGAGCCACACCGATCCGGTCGCAACTGGTCTTGCCGCCCGATTCGTGGCAAGCTGGGATGTTGCCGGCGATTCACGCCGTTCCGATCGGGCTCGCGCCGGGCGAGGGTCCGGCCCGGAAACGACCGACGAGCCCCGGGTCCTCGATCGATCGACCGTCAAGGGAGCGACCTGCAAGCACCTGAGATGATGGCCCGGGACGCAACCGGGTCCGGAGTCATCCCATCGCGGGAGCCGAGCCCATGTCCGAGACGTCCGCCACGCTCCTGCAACGGCTGAACGACCGCACGGATTCCGTCGCCTGGCGGCGGCTGGTGGACCTCTACACCCCGCTGATCGGCTCCTGGCTGCGTCGCCAGGGCGTCTCGGCCGAGGACGCCGAGGATCTCTCGCAGGAGGTGCTCGGCATCGTCGTCCGTGAAGTCTCTCGGTTCCGGCACAACGGGCGAGCCGGGGCGTTCCGGACCTGGCTGAGGACGATCACCGCCAATTGCCTCCGCCAGGCCTGGCGGTCGCGACGCCTCGGGCTCCGGGCGACCAGCCCGCCGGATTTCGACGGGGCGCTCGATCAACTGGAGGATCCGGCCAGCGACCTGAGCCGCCTCTGGGACCGGGAGCATGACGAGTTCGTCCTGCATCGCCTGCTCGCTTTGCTCGAGCCCGACTTCCAGCCGGCCACCTGGCGGGCGTTCCGGAGGCAGGTCATCGATGGCCGGCCGGCCGACGCCGTGGCGGCCGAACTCGGGCTGACCGTCAACGCCGTCCTGATCGCCAAATCGCGCGTCCTGAGCCACTTGCGCCGCAATGCCGAAGGGCTCGTCGATTAATCTTCGCGTCCTCTGAAAGGATCGGCCCCGGGCGCGCATTCTCTCCGATAGTTGGCGAGCGAGCACGCCGGCCGTCGCCGTGGCCCGAATCGATCGACGGTAATCACCTCCCCATTCACGGAGCCGATTCGATGACGGAGATCGAGGCCATCCACCCTCCTCCTGAGCGCCTGTCGGCGTATGCCCAGGGCCGGCTCGACGCGCCGGAAATGGACGATATCGAGCGACACATGTCCTCCTGCGACTCGTGTTGCCGGTCGATCCGGGACCAGCCGGAGGACTCGCTGGTCGCGAGGCTCCGCGGCCGGAGCGCCGCGACGGTCACAGCGCCGGGGACGGACGAGGATTCCGCGGTCGAGCCGCCATCGGGCTTCCAGGTCCCGTCCTCGTTCATCCTCGGCCCCGCCGCGACCGCCCTCAACGATCGACCGACCTTTGCCGACCCGTCCCCCGAACCGCCGGCGCCCGCGGGGCTCCCCCAGGCGCTGAACGACCACCCGCGCTACCGCGTCATCGCGGCCCTCGGCGTCGGCGGCATGGGCGCCGTCTACCGCGCCGAGCATCGGCTGATGGACCGGCCGGTCGCGTTGAAGGTGATCCGCGGCGACCTGCTGGGCAACGAGGCGCTCGTCGAGCGGTTCCGCCGCGAGGTCAAGTCGGCCGCGCGCCTGGCCTCGCATCCGAACATCGTGGCCGCCTACGACGCCGAGCAGGCCGGGGAGACGCACATGCTGGTGATGGAGTTCATCGAGGGGACCGACCTGGCCCGGCTGGTCGATCGCCGCGGCCCGCTGCCGGTCGGCGAGGCGTGCGAGTACGCCCGACAGGTGGCGCTTGGACTCCAGCACGCCTTCGAGGACGGGATGGTCCACCGCGACATCAAGCCGCAGAACCTGATGCGGACGACCCGCGGCCAGGTCAAGATCCTCGACTTCGGCCTCGCCCGGTTCGCCAGCGAGGTCACTTCCCAGGCGGGTATGACCGCCGAGGGCATGGTCCTGGGCTCGGCCGACTACATCGCCCCCGAACAGATCGACGACGCGCACGCCGCCGACATCCGGGCCGACCTCTACAGTCTCGGCTGCACGCTCTACTTCCTGCTGAGCGGACGGCCGCCGTTCCCCGACGGCAGCCTGATCCAGAAGCTATTGGCCCACAGCGAGAAGGATCCCAGGCCGCTGGCCGAGGTCCGAGGCGACGTGCCTCCGGAGCTGGCCCGGGTCGTCGAGCGGATGATGGCCAAGGACCCGGCCGGGCGGTTCCAGACACCGGGCGAGGTGGCGCAGGCGCTGGCCCCGTTCGCCGACGCCCAGGCCGCCCGAGTCGCCGGCACGAGCCTCGATGCACGAGCCGGCGCCGACGTACCGACCATGCCGGCGGCCTCCGCGCGCGGCAGGATTCGCCGGCGGCTCCAAGATGGCGACGTGCCGAGGCGCCCACTCAGGAAGCGACTTCGCCTTCGCTCGCACCGACGGTGGAGGATAAGCGACCCGAGCATCGGACTCCTAAGGCCGGTTCACGACCTCGGCATCTCTGGCGATTGATCGCGGCGGCCCTGGCCATGCTGGCGGCGGGCGTGGGGTCTCTGGCCCTGGTCACGTACCGCATCCAGACCGAGGCGGGGGAATTGGTGATCGAGTCCGACGATCCCAACATCGAGGTGATCGTCAAGCAGGGCGGCCGGCAGGTCACGATCGTCGATCCCACGACCAGGAATCGCATCGAGCTGAACGCCGGAAGTTACGAGTTGCAACTGGCCGGCGGCGTCAAGGGCCTGAAGCTTTCGCCCGAAACCTTCGTGCTCAAGCGAGGGGACAAGACGATCGTCTCCGTGCGGCGCGAGCCGCGTGCGCTGGACCCGCGGCGCGAGCCGTGTGCGCTGGACCCGCCGCCCAAGCCGACGGACCTCCTGGACGGCGCCGGCACAGAGGAGGTCGGCCAGATCGCGCTGTTCCAGAGCCCGCATGACTTTCCCAAGGCGGCTTTCCTGTCACCGGACGGCCGCCATGTCATTTATTCGACCGGCGGCGATAACCAGAACGATCAATGGGTCAACGGCATCGACCCCGCCATCTGGGTTGGCGACCTTTCCGATCCGAAGAATCCCCGCAAATACGCGGTAGGGACCAGCCCGGGCGGCGTCTCCCTGGCTCTGTCGCGAGACGGCCGCATGGCTCTGACGACAAGCCGCGACAGGATCCTCCGACTTTGGGACGTCGAGACCGGCAAGTCGCGGCGTCTTCGACGCGAGGAGACCGGAATCGGCATGGTTGCCTTCTCGCCCGATGAACGCCATGCCGCGTATGTCTGCGGCGACACGAGCGGCGACACGATCCGCCTCTGCGATTTGAAGACCGGCGACGAGACGATGATCTTCCGCGGGCACACCGGCAGTATCAGGACATTCGCCTTCTGCAGGGACGGCCGCCGGCTCGTCTCCGGAGGGGTCGACGACCATACGATCCGCGTCTGGGACGTCGAGACGGGAGGAGAGATCCGGCAGATGCGTCACGGGGACGGCGTGACGAGTCTCGCCATCTTCCCGGACGACCGTCGCGTCTTGACGGCGAGCTGGGACTCGACGATCGGCGTCTGGGACCTGGAGACGGGCCAGCAACTCCGCCGGATCGTCGGTGTCGCGGATCGACATGGTGCTTCCGTCGCCGTCTCCCCGGATGGCCGCCGCGCCCTCTTCGGCTCGGACAAGGTCGTGCGGCTCTGGGACCTGGAGACCGACGAGGAGATGGAGCGATTCGAGGGGCATACCGGCGGCGTCTGGCATGTCGCCTTCTCGCCCGACGGCCGCCGCGCCGTCTCGGACGGCACGGACAAAACGGTCCGCGTCTGGGCGCTGCCGCCCGCCCGTCCGTCCGGCGAGCAGCCCCCCGTCGCCGAGGTCGCCCAGTTCCTCGGCCACGACGGGGCGATACAGCCGGTGGTGGTCTTCTCCCCGGATGGACGTCGCCTCCTGTCAGGCTCCAACGACGAGACGTTGATCCTCTGGGATCGGGAGACCGCCCGGCCGATCCGTCGTCTCCGGGGTCATACGAAGGAAGTGTTGGCGGTCGCCATGTCGCGCGACGGCCGCCGCGCCCTCTCCGGGGCCGGCGACACGGTGGTCCGGCTCTGGGACCTCGAGTCCGGCGAGACGATCCGAGAATTTCGCGGTCATACCGAGTGGGTCTTCAGCGTGGCCTTCTCCCCCGATGGCCGCCTGGCCTACTCCGGCAGCGGTGGATTTCACGACCCTGCTTGGCGAGACGGGACGGATTCCGCGATCCGCGTCTGGGATGTGGAGACCGGCAAGGAAGTATGCAAGCTGGAGGGGCACAAGGGCATCGTCTGGAGCGTGGCGGTCTCGCCCAACGGCCGCTACGTGCTCTCCGGCTCGCGCGACTCGACTACGATCCTGTGGGATGCGCGGACCGGGGCTGAGATCCGCCGGTTTCGTGGGCACAGCGGAGGCGTCGATTGCGTGGCCTTCCTTCCCGACGGCCGCCGCGCCGTCTCGGGCGGCGAAGACCGGACGATCCGGCTCTGGGACGTGGAGACCGGCCGGGAGATCGACTGCTTCCGCGGCCACACGAACGGCCTCACCTGGGTGGCCGTCGCGCCCGATGGTCGCCGGCTTCTCTCATCGTCCTACGGCGGACATGAGTTGCGGCTCTGGGACGTGTTGAGCCGAAAGATGGTCCATAGGATCGCCTGGGCCCCCGATTATCCGGGCCGCGGCTCATTCACTCCCGACGGCCGCCACGCCGTCTACGGCGGCAGTGATGGGGTCATCCGGATGTATCGACTGCCGGCCCCCGACCAGGATAAGACCGACCCGCCCGCGACGCCGGCCAAGCCGTGAGGATAAAAGACCGAGCCGGGATGATCCGGCCGAGCGGACCTGTACGCCGGAGTCGCTCGAGGCCGCCTCGATCGACATCACACGCTTGTCCGCTCTGTGTACTTCGAGAAGCGGTCGGAGCCGCCCGTCGCAGTAAGCCGGCACGCTTTCGAGACCGGGTCGAGCGCCACTCCTTGTCCGGAGGTCGATCGCGATCGACAACTGTGATAGGATAGGACAGGCGGGATTCGAACGGACAAAGGAGCCCTCCCGATGTTTGGCGCGAACCTGATCGTCCTCGCACTGCTGGGGCAACCGCCGGAACCTTCGCGCGACGCGGCCGCGCTGGTGGAGAAGCTCGGCTCGGCGGCCGCCTCCGAGCGGGAAGCCAGCAAGTCGCTGGAGAGCCTCGGCAGCAAGGCCTCGCCCGCGCTGCGGGCCGCGAGCAAGTCCAAGGATCCCGAGGTCCGCAGGCGGGCCAGGGCCCTGATCAACAAGATCGACGGCAACGTCCTGATCCAGGAATCGTCGGTCCGCCTCGACTTCCAGGACGCCACCCTCGACGAGATCGTCAAATCGCTCAGCAAGCAGGCGGGTTTCGAGGTGGGGCTCGGCCAGCAGGGACTCCAGTTCGAGGCCCGACGCGTCACGCTCCGCGAGTCCCAACCGGTCCCCTTCTGGAAGGCCATCGACCGGCTTTGCGAGGTCGGTCAGCTCACCCGTCAATATCAAGGCATGGCGCGCGCGGTCCGGGCGTGTCCCAGCCGAGGTTGGTCCTGTCATACCGGCCGGAACCCTCGACCCAGCCCGGTTACAACCACGGCCCATTCCACTTCGATGTCGTATCGCTCTCCTATCAGAGCCAGATCTCTTTCAACCGGCCCGCCCGGATGCGCGCCCCGCTCCGCGCCGGCGTCCAGGGCCTTGATGGAGCGGCCCCGGTCAGGATCGTCCAGTTCCGAGTCCAGTTGCAGATCGTCCCCGAGCCGCGCATGTCGATCAGCCAGACGGGCCCTCTCCAGCTCCTCGAAGCCGTCGACGAGCTGGGTCAATCGCTCTTGCCCACCGCGAAGGACGATGGGCGAATCTCCGGCCGGACAATCATGATGGGTGGCTCCATGCCGGCGAACCTGATCGCCCAACTGCATCGCCCCGAGACGCCGGGCAAGCTCATCAAGACCCTGCGCGGCACGGTCGAGGTCTCGGTCTTGTCGCCGCGACCGAACCCGCTCGTCATCCCCCTGGAAGGCGCCGCGGGCAAGACCTTCCAGGCAGACGACCGGCGCGTGGCCGTCAATTCGATCGAACGCGGTCTGTTGAAGAGGCCGCAGGTCATCGAGCTGACGATCGACGACCTGGACGATCTCTTCCCCTCGGAACCGGTCGACGGCCCGGGATTCGGCGGCCGCCCCCCGATGATACGCCGGGGATTCGTACAGCCCTTCGGAAACGATCCGTCCCAGTGGCCGATCCAGGTCCTCACATCCACGGGCCAGGGCATCTTTTACCAGATGTCGATCGATCGGGATTCCGGGCGCGTGACCTTGAGGCTGAATCAGATACCTCAAATGGGCGAGGTCAAGGAGATCCGGATCTCGAGCATCATCCGTGCCTCGGCGACAATCCCCTTCGAATTCCATGACCTCCCCATGCCTTGAGGTCTCCGCCCGATCCGCTCGCGACGAATAGGGTATTGCCGCGGCGAGTCAGTCGGGCGGGCTTTCCTGGAATGATGCCTCGGGACGAAGTCCCGTCCGAGTCCCGCGTGCCGTACGTTCCCGACAAGTCATCTGCCCAGCTATTGGGTCAAATGGATCTCGCCGAGGTCAACAATCTCGCCCGGCCTGGTCGTGAGGTGCTTGAAGACCGCCTCCTTGGACTTCTCCGGCATCAGGAAGACCTCGGGCCGCGACCGCGGGTGGACCGCGACGTAGACGCTCAGCGCGGGGTTGATGCCCTCGACGCGGAACCGGCCGTCCTGGTCGGCGGTGAAGACCTCGCCCAAGGGCCAGATGCCGATGTTGAAGGGGAGTATGCTGACGTTGAAGGGGACGACCTGGCCCTGATGGTCCAGCGGCGCGAGCTGGACCGTGGCGCCGGCGAACGGCCGGCCATCCCCATCAAGCAGCCTCCCGGTAGCCGCGCCCCACGGGACGAGCCGGACTTCGATGGGGCCCTCGCCGGGCTCGATGAGGACCGCGCCGGCCAACTTCCGGTCCTTGTGGATGAACGAGACCGTCCGCGATCTGCCGGGCTCGAGGCCGACGGCCTCGAAGGTCTCATCATCGAGCGTCTTGAGTTGCCAGTTGGCGGCCAGCCCATAGGCGCTCACGCCGGCCACGGGCTTGTCGTCGGGGCCGATCAGCCGTCCTTTCCGCGACGTGCCCCGGGTCAATTCCATGTCGAGGGCGAACGTGTCGACGTCGGCGGGCACGTTGACGATCCGGTAGGCGTGGCAGGGCGCGAAGATGCTCCGGATGCCGGGGCCATCGACATCGCCGAAGAGGGCGACGCCCTTGCCGCGGTCGGCCGGGGCGAGCTGGGCGCGGGTGTAAGGGAGATCATTCCCTTCCGCCTCGGCGAAGAAGAAGGTCGGGCCCGGAGGGACGGTCATCCGGAATCCCTCCGGGCCGAACTGCCGCAGGCGGCTCTGGCCCTCGTCGTTGTTGGGGGGGAGCCTGGTGTAGTCGACGTTCTGCCCGGCCACGGCCTTACCCGTGGCCTTGTCGATGAGCCGGACCCGGACGACGACCCCTTTGAGCAGCTCGAGAGTCACCGGGATCGGCTCCAGGCCATCGGTGCCGGCGACATCCGTCGCGACCGAGAAGTACGGTTCCCCCGGCAGTGGATCGGCCTGGATCCGGTACGATGCGACCTTGGGCAGGCCGTCCAGGCGGAACCGGCCGTCCTTGTCGCTGGTGGCATAGGCAAGCAGCCTAGTCGCCCGTGCGTAGCCCGAAACCTGGACGCCCGCGAGAGGGCGGCTGGTCCCCTTGGTCCGTATCACACCCTCGATTGGCTTGGACGGACCGGCGACATGGTCGAAACTCGCGCCATGGAGCGGATGAATCTCCGAGTAGAAATCCGGGTTGGTCGGCACCGGCCGTGGCTTGGCGGACGGCGGGGCAACGCGGGTCATCGCCCACAATCTGCCGCGTTCGATCCCGGGCCCGTCGAACTCGAGCACGACCAGTCGGTCGCGGCCCGCCCCGTCGATCCGGAACCGGCCGTCAAGCCCGGTCTTGATCGTTCTGGGTCTGATCGTTCCGGATCCGTCCCTGGTGAACCAGGCTGCGGTGTAGAATCCGCCGGAGGATCGACCATCCCGGATCGTCCCGGTCTGGAGCAGCGCGTCGAGGTCGCCCGCGGGCGGCTCCTGGATCGCGAAGACCTGGACGTTGACCCCGGGAACCGGCCGGCCTTGAATGTCGATGACGCGGCCGCGGATCGGCACGTCATCCGGGACAAGCCGCAGCTCCACCTCGCCCCCCTCGGGGTTCGCCGCCTTCGCCCAGATCGGGCCGTATCCGGCCGCGACAGCCGTCAGCTCCGCCTTCGGGTCGATCCGGAGCCACATACCTTGGACCGCCTTGTTCGGATCGAATTGGAATCGGCCTTCGGCGTCAGTCCGGGTGATCGGGTCGGTCAACCAACCGGATCCACTCGGACCGAGGTAGACGGACGCATCGCGAACCGGCTTGCCATCCGGAGCGATCACGCGCCCATGGATCGGGACCTGGCCGGGCTGCTCCTTCTCGTCCTTCGACTTGGGCTGTTCCGCCTGCCGAGTTTGATCCTGAGCCGTCGCGACGGCGGGAGCGGCCGGGCGCTTCGGTTCGTCGCCGGCGCCGATCGCCGACCAGGCCAGGAGGCCGGCCGTCGCGACGGCGGTCAACAGGGCCGACGCCTGGATGAGCTTGATCACGAGCATCCTCCGCAAGACCTGGTCGCTGAGGGCGACCGCCGCCGAGACCGCCCCGGCCGCCGCCGACCCTTTCGATGTATGGCCCAGCCCCAACGCGGCCCGGGTCGTCGCCTCGACCCAGCCGGCCGGTGCCGCCGTCGCCTCGCGGGCCAGGAGGGCGGCCAGGGCGGCGGATGTCGCCGTGACGCCGCGCCGGGTCAAGCGAGACTTCAACAGCTCCCTCGCCCGGGCCAGGCGGCTGCCGACGGTGCCGAGCGGCCAGCCGAGCCGGTGCGCGGCCTCCTCGTAAGACAGGCCCTCGAAGTAGCAGAGCGCGATCGGGGCCCGATACCGATCCGGGAGTCGATCGATCTCCTGGTGGATCATCGGCAGGACCTCGCGATCGGCCTCCGCCTCACCCGTCGGCGCGACTCGGGCAGTCATCACGCTCTCCTCCCACGACCGTTCGCGGCGACGGGCGGCCACGGCGTTGGCCCGGAGCGCGATCCGGTAGGCGACCCGATAGAGCCAGCTCCCCAGCGATCCCACCACCCTCAGGCCGTCGGCCTTACGGAAGAGGACCAGGAACGTGGCCTGGAAGGCGTCCTCGGCGTCGTCCACGTTCTTGAGCACGCCCCGGCAGACGGCCAGGACCATCGGCCCGTGCCGCTCGACCAGGATTGCAAACGCCCCCTCGTCGCGACCGGCGACGAATCGCTCCAGGATCTGGGCATCCGTCAAACCCGTGAGAGTCCCCTCGTCGAAGAGGCGACGGATCTGCCCCAGTGCGATTCCGGATCGTCCGCTTGCCATCGGACCACCTCAAAGACCCTACTTCGTCCGCCCTCCACACTCTATGAAAGACCGCGAACGCCCGTCAACATCCGGAATTCCGCGAAAACCTGCATCGAGCCGGACCGTCGCGGGCAATTAGAGTGGGAGCGAGTGGTGGGCCATCGGCCCGACCGACCGAGGAGGAGGATCATGGCGAATGCATTCACGGGCGACGTCCGGCGGCATCTCCGCCACCTTTTCGAGGCGGGGAGCGCCGTCGGCTTGACCGACGGTCAGCTCCTGGAGCGTTTCGCGACGACGGATTCCGATTCCGCGGAGTCGGCCTTCGAGACCATCCTGACCCGGCACGGATCGACGGTGTTGACCGTCTGCCGGCAGGTGCTCGGCGATGCGCATGCCGCCGAGGACGCCTTCCAGGCCACGTTCCTGGTCCTGATCCGTCGGGCCGGATCGTTGCGACTGCGCGAGAACGGCTCGCTCGGCCCCTGGCTCTACGGGGTCGCCTACCGGACCGCATTGAAGGCACGTCAAAGCACCTTCCGGCGACACGCTCGGGAGCATCGCGCCGCCGTGCCCGAGACGAGGGCAGGGGAGGGGGCCGCCACCGTGGAGCGCGACGACCTCGGAGCGGCGTTGCACGAGGAGATCAACCGGCTGCCGGCGCGATACCGGGCCCCGATCGTGCTCTGCTACTTCGAGGGCCGGACGCACGACGAGGCCGCCGCTGCGCTGCGATGGCCGGTTGGGACGGTCCGCAGCTATCTGTCCCGCGCCCGCGACCGGCTCCGTAGCCGACTCACCCGCCGCGGCCTGGCTCCGGCCGGGTGGATCCGAGCCGCTTCGATCGAGACCGTGGCCCGGGCCGAGGTCCCTGCGGCATTGCGCAACGCGACCATCGCCGCCGCGATCCGGGGGACGCCGGCGGCGACCGTCGCCACCCTGGCGAACCTCATGCTGAGGAGCCTGCTCATGACGCGGGTCAAGCTGGCCGCAGCCACGCTCTGCACCGTTTTGATCGTGGTCAGCCTCGGATACGCTCTGAGCGGTGCACCGGGATCACAGCCGCCGAACCCGTCCGATCCCCGGTCGTCGCGCATCGCGGCGACACCGACACAACCCCAGCCGCGCCTCAGAGCGTCCTGGAAGGAGAAGGATGCGCGAGTCGAAGTCTTCTCGCCGGACGCCCGATACGTGGTATCGTCCGGCGGGGAGGGTTGCCGGTTGCGGGATACCGCGACGGGCCGCGTCAGGGCGGTCTTGACCACCGGCCCTCAACAACTTCACGGCGCCCTGTTCTCACCCGATGGGCGATTCCTCTTCGCGAAAGTCGGCTCCGACCGCTACAAGCCCGTCTGGACCTATGACCTCAAGGTCTGGGCCATCGCGGGCGGCGAACTGTACGCCACATTCCCCTATATTTCGGATGGCATCAACGTACATACTCATGATTTCGCGGTCTCGGGCGACGGCAAGGCATTCGCTTTCCTGGATCACTCCGAGCGGCTTCCGATGAAGGTCGAGTCGGGGAAGATCATGGTCAACCGGAACGAGTACGATATCACCTTCAACTTGAACCCCGGCCTGCCCCGGGTGAGGCTCTGGGACATGCCGCATTGGAAGGAGACGGCCATTCTCGACGGCGGATCGCACATGGTGTTCTCGCCAGACGGAAAGACCTTGATCACGGGCCCCCGGGATTGGAAGGACCCGGTGGCCAGGGTCTGGGACGTCGGGACCGGGCGTCTCCGCGCCGAGTTCGACAGCGGGGCGCCCTGGGTGAAACCGCTGACCTTCTCCCCCGACGGCAAGTACCTCGCCATCGGCAATTCGAAGAAGCAGGTGCTCCGTGAGCTCTCGAGCGGGCGGGAATGGTCGGTCGCGGCCCCGTATCCGGGAAATAACGCGCCGAGGTTTCGCAAGGACGGGAGGCTGCTCCTCCCGAGCGGGTTTCCCAACGTAGACGGGAGATTGCTCTTTCCGAACGGGATGCTCGACACGGCCGTACCGGCCGACCAAGGCAAGGGATATGCCTGCTATGACCTCGCGACGCTGCCGCCAAGAGGCCTGGCACTGGAGCCCGGCGAGCGCGTCATCGCTCCGGATGTGAGTCGATACGCGACCGTGCTCAGCCGGGGAGGCATGTGGGGCTCAGCGAGCGTGGTGCTGCACGACCTGCCCTCGTCGCGCGAGAGCGGACATATCGAGATCCCCGGCTTGATCGGGGCCGGCTTCTCTCCGGATGGCCGGAGGCTCGCCCTCCTCTCGGGCCGAAACGCGGCGACGACCCCGGGTTCGGAGACGCGTTACGTCCTCGAGATTCGGTTGCTCGACCCGACCACCGCTCGCGTGCTGGTCACGATCCCGTCGCCGGGCGAAACCTGGGGGAACTACGGATGGACGTTCTCCCCCGACGGAAGGTATCTGGCCATCCACCATCGGACGGGGAGCAACATCTCCCGGCCGGGCGATGCGGAACCCAACGAGCGCCCGATGAACCTCGACATCTGGGAGATCCCGTATTAGGCTCTGTCCGAGAAACCCAGTAAGCAGAGACCCTTCTCGATCATGGCGACCGACCAGAACGCCCGGTCGTTCAGGACCGCCACGACTTCGCGGCCTCGGTCGCGAAATCCTCGTAGCGGCGCGGCGGGTGGCCGAGTAGCCCTGTGAGCGTCTCGAGATCGCCCGGTTCGGCCTCGAAGCCGCGTTCGAGATATCCCTGGAGCATCATACGGATGTCGAACGCCGACCAGGCCGGGGCCGACTTCCGCATTTGCGACTCGAAGGCATCCATGTCTTCGCCCGGATACCGGACCGGCTTCTCCAACAGCTTGCTCCAGATGGCCGCCGCCTTGTCGCCGCTCAGCAACTCGGGACCATTGAGGTTGTAGGTCTTGCCGAGGTGACCGTCGGTCGTCAGTGCGATGGCCGTCGCCTCGGCGATATCGCGCGTGTCGACGGCCGCCACTCCTCGACGTCCGAGCGGCATCGGGTAGATCCCCGCGCCTTGAAGCACCGGCTTCAACTTCAGGTCATTCTGGAAGAAATAGTTCGGACGAATGATGGTGAACGGGACGTCGAAGGCCTTGATTGCGGACTCGATGGCGAGCTTGGACGCGAAATGCGGGACGTCCTTGAACGCCTCCGCCTTGAAGACCGAATGGTAGACGATATGCGAGATCTCGAGCCGTTTCGCCAGGTCGTATGCGATCAATCCTTGAGTCAACTCGTCGGGCTGGACGGCATTGAGCAGGTAGAGCTTGTCGACCCCGTCGAGCGCCTTCTCGACGGAGACCGGGTCGAGCAGGTCGCCGATGACGGGTTCGACACCTTCGGGGAGCTTCTCGGCCGAACCCGCGGCTCGCACGAGGGCACGCACCTCGACCCGGCGCGTGACGAGTTGCTGGATCACCAACGAACCGACCGCGCCTGTTCCGCCACTCACCAGTATCTTCATGTCCGCCTCCTGTTGAATGAGTTCGTGTACTTGTCGCCATCGTCCGCCCGGCCGGTGGATGGACGTCCGCGCGAACTCGATCGCCGTGACGGGCCGTCGTCTCGACCTCGAACGGTTCAACATTCACGTCTGTCATGGCCGCCCCTGGTCCTACCGTGCAAATCGGGCGGGCGACGGGAGGACCGACCTGCGATTCGATTCACCGACCACCCGCCCATCGGCAGCAAAGTCCCTCCAACCGGCACTGCAAGGCATAATAGGGGAGTGTCGCAAACCCGTTCCAGACGCGATCTCGGAACAGACTGTTCCATTCCAGAGACAATCGCCAACATGATCGACCTGAACGACCTGCGGGTGTTCGAGAGGGTCGCCGCTCTCGGCGGCTTCACCGCCGCCGCACGATCGCTCGGCATGCCAAAGGCCAGCGTGAGCCGGGGCGTAGCCCGATTGGAGACCGAGCTCGGTATCTGCCTGCTCAGGCGGTCGACGCGGCGGTTAGCGTTGACCCCGGAGGGCAAGGTGTTGCACGACCGGTGCGGGACGCTCCTCGCCGACGTGCAGAATACCCTGGACATCGTCACAGGTTTGTCGGGCAGCCCTCGCGGGATGCTTCGTCTCAGCTCGGGAATCGGATTCGGGATCAAGATACTCCCGCAGTTGCTGCCGACCTTCCTGGCGCGGTATCCGGACATCAAGGTGAGCCTCGAGCTCACCAGCAAGCTCCGAAGCCCCGGCGGCGACGTGCCCGATGTCGCGATCAGGCTCGGGCCCTTGCCGGATTCGTCGGCGAAGTGCGCCAGCCTCGGCAGCATGAAGCGCTATCTTGCGCCTCTCCGAGATACCTGGAAAGGAGGGGCACGCCCGGGACGGTCCGGGACATCGCGGCGCACGACACGATCGAGATGCCGCGCGGAGATGGCCGCCCACGGGTCTGGGAGTTCGAGAAGGACGGCAAGATCGAAAGCGTCGAGTTGAGCCCCATCGTCTCGGTCAACGAGGCGCTCACGATCATCAGCCTCGTGAAGCAAGGTGTTGGATTGGGGGTGATCTCCGGCTTCGCCTGCGAGGCCGAGCTGAGGCGCGGCGAACTGGTCCGGCTACTCTCCGATTGGACATTGCCGCCGATCGACGTCAATCTCGTCTTCGCCAGCAATCGCGAATTGTCGTCCTCGGCCCGTGCCTTTGTCAACTTCATGAGAGGAGCAATTCTTCCCGGCGAATTTTGGCTGATGGATCCGGAGTGAGAGGATCCGCCGCCAGGAGGAGGGTGGTTCGGTGTCCCCTACGCTTGCCGATGACGATTCGACGGCTTTCCGCCCCGATGCGACTCACCTTCGAAGGTGCGGGTTCCTCGAGGGTGAGCCGTCCGGGAGCGCGGGGTTCAATTCTTGCCGGCCGGCGACATGAACCCCTGGTCTCTTGCCCATTCGATGAAGCGGAGGTGCCAGGTCCCGAAGGGGATGCCTTTTCGCGGCCCGATCCCGCCGCCGTGACCGCCATGGCTGTAGATGTGGAGCTCGACGGGGACCTTGGCCTTGAAGTACGCCTCGTAGAACTCGACCGTTTGTCGGGCATGGAACGCGTCGTCGAGTCCCGCGCTGACCAAGAAGGCCGGAGGCGCGTTCTTCGGGACGTCGCTCAAGTCCATCCTCCTCCAGCCGGCATACACCAGCACGGTGAAGTCAGGCCGGCAACTGAATCGCTCGATCGGGTCCGACGCATCCGACTTCCCCTCGTCGAAATTGAGGGCCACCAGCGCGGATTGCTCACCGCCCGCGGAGAATCCCATGATCCCGATGTGCTTCGGATCGACGCCCCATTCCCGGGCGTTCGCCCGAACGACCCGGAAGCATCGTTGCGTGTCGGCCAGCGCGTCGGTCGTCGAACTGTAAGGGCGAAGGCGGTAACGCTCGATGAATGCATGAATCCCGAGACCGTTGAGCCAGTCGGCGATCGCAGTGCCCTCGGGCCCCACGTTGCATGTCGTGTTGCCGCCGCCGGCGGCCACGATGACCGCCATTCCGTTGGCCTTCTCGGGCGGTGCGAGGTGGACCTCGATCGACGGGTTGTGGATGTTCACCACCGACTCCACCCGCTCGGATCTCCCTCGGCTCATGTTGAAGACCTCGGGCTTATCCCACCCCGCGAGCGCCTTGAGCATCGGCGATCCCGGAGGCCAGAGCGTGACGACTTTCGCGCCCGGGACCAGCGGCTTCGGCTCGACCAGTTTGAGCGGCCCTTGCGGGGCCGGAGACGTGGCCTGGCCTGCTGCCCATGACGAGCTTCCGCCGATCAGCACGACCAAGGTCAGACGCCCGATGATGATCCGTCGATTGCGTGTCATAGTCTTTCCTCCGGGAGTGTCATGAGGTGTGCCCCTTCATGGGAGCCATCGACGAGACCCAGATCGTTCGCGAGGTCGCACCCGTCACAACGAGGGCGGTCCGGATCACTTTGCCTTATTGGCCGGGTGGGCTTCGAGACGGGAGATCATTTGCTTCACCTTTTCCTGACCGGTGGCATCCTCGGGCAACGTCTCGTCTTTGAACCCGGGGAGCAGCTTATCCCAGATGGCGTTGAGCTCGCCTTGCATGTTGCCGGTGTCGGCGGTGATCGCGATCACTGCATCCTTCTCGGGGATCATGACGACGAATTGACCGCCGGCGCCGTCGCCGCGGAAGGCGTTGTGGGTGCAGCGCCAAAATTGAAAGCCGTAGCCTTGTTGCCAGTCGATGCCGATCTTGGCGTGTGATTCCTGCTCGTTCGGCACCTGCTTGCTGGTCGCTTGCTCAACCCATTGTCGCGAGAGCAGTTGCTTTCCGTTCCACAACCCTTTCTGCAGGTAGAGCTGGCCGAGCTTGGCGACGTCTTCGGTGCAGAGCTTGAGGCCACTCCCGCCGATCGAATTGCCTTCGGGACTGCTGGCCCATCGGGGATTGTCGATGCCCAGCGGCTCGAACAATCGTGGCTTCAGATAGTCCAGGCTGGTCTGGCCCGTAACCTTGGTCACGATGGCCGATAGAGCGTAGCTGCCCATGCTGTTGTACTGGAAGTGCGTGCCTGGCTTGTGCACGAAGGGGTGGGACAGGAACTGCTTGACCGAAGGACCCCCGCCGGCGGATTTGGGCTCGGTGTCGTGGCCGCCGGACATGGTGAGGAGGTCGCGTACCTTCAGGGCCTTGAGGTTGTCGGAGGCGTCGGCCGGCGCATCGGCGGGGAAGAATTTCAGGACCGGATCATCCAGGCCCAGTTTCCCCTCATCTATCGCCATCCCGACGGCGGTCGCGTTGAAGCTCTTGCTCACCGAGTTCAAGATGTGGGGCTTGTCCGCCGCCTCGGGTTTCCACCATCCTTCGGCGATCACCCGCCCATGCCGCACCAGCATGAAGCTGTGCAAGGTGTTGATCTTGTCGGCCGCTTCGACGAACTCGAGGACGGCCTGAGAGGAAATCCCCTGGGCCTCGGGCGTGGACCGCGGCAGCGGAAAGCCCGCATGCGCACCGGGGATGGCGGCAAGAATCGCCGGGCAAATCAACGCCGCAAGAAGCGATCTGATTTTCATGGCTGGCCCTCCTCGGGGAGTCCGTGATTGAAAGTGCCCATCGAACCGGGTATGGATGTGCTGGTGCCGCCGTTTCACCGCGTTTCTCTCCCGATCGCGTACCGTCGCCCACTATCCGCGGCGGCTGAAGGCTTGCCAACCTACTTGATCTCGCCGAAGGCCACGTTTTCGGGCGCTTCGGGTTCGTCGAGGATCTGGATCGTCGTTGCCGGACCGAGATCCGGGTCGGACCACGAACGCAGCGCCCACACGACCTTCTTATCTGGCGTCAACTCCAGGGCTTGCACGGGCGCATTGGTCTTGTCCACAGGGCCACTCCACTCGTTCGCCCAATTGTTGATGAGCGTGTTGCCGTTGGGCAGCCTCCACGCCAATTGCAAATTGGGGAGCTTGTAGTCACCGACCTCCCCGCGTGCGAACGCCCACGTCGTCTCGGCGTTCCGGTTCACCTCGCGGACCCCGGAGCGGTCGACGATCAGGAAGTTCCCGTTTTTCAGGGGGGTCACCCCCCAGACGTTCGGCGCGGGGAACGACCAGATCTCCTTCCCGCTGGCGTCGTACTCGCTGACCTTTCCCATGTCCATGTGCGCGACCATGAGCGTCCCGTCCGCTGTCAGCCTGGCGTGCCGGAACTGCCCGTGAACACCCTTCGGGTTCTTCACGGGGATTGTGAACTCCTTGATCGTCTTGTTGCTGACGACGTTGACCACCTTGACCACCGCGGGGTCGCCGTTTTGAACGAAGAGGACGTGGTCCTTACCGATCGGCTGTGCCGTGTGGATCTCGGTTCCCTTGGGGGCATCGTAGTTCCAGATCAACCTCTTGTCGGTCGCGACCAGCTTCACCGCGAACTGGTGGGCCAGCAGCACGTTTCCGTTGGAGAGCCGGACGGCGTCACTGATCTCGCCCTTGCCTTCCGGGTCGCTGTAGGACCAGACCACCCGGCCCCCCCTCAACACGTACATGTTTCGAGATTTCGCCTCGCCGGCGTAGAAGAAATCGTGACCGGCGAGGCCTTTCCCCGGCAGGTCCGACGGGGCGGCGGGGGCGCGGGCTTATCGGCCGCCACAGGATCCGCCGCCTTTTGTGCCAGCACCGTCCGCCCGGTCGCCAACGCGAGACTGAAAAGGAGCAGGAATCGCCCGGAATTCATGATACGAGCCCCGTCGGAGGGTGAAAAATCCTGGATCGAACGCGAGCGAGCGGTTGATCCTCCCCTTCCCGGCGGCCCCTCTCCGGCCCGGTCGTAGAGGGAGTGTCGGCGGGCCAACCCGGAGGACCATTGGATAAATAAAATTTAAATATGAATAACTACTCAGTTTGTCACGGGCGTGGGCCGGGATGCGATCAGCTCAGGATCGCCCGGATCGCCCCTTTGCATTCCTCCTTCTCGACCAGCCGCATGGTCCGGCCGAGGACCGGTATCTCCATCCTGGCATGGTCGAGACCGAGCTGATGGAGGATCGTGGCGTGCAGGTCGCTATAGTAGTGGGGGGCCTCGAGGGCCTTGTAACCGACGTCGTCGGTGGCCCCGTGGACGACCCCGCCCTTGACCCCTCCGCCGGCCAGCCAGGCGGTGTAGCCCCTGGGGTTGTGGTCGCGTCCGGTCGTGTTCTGCGACCAGGGACTCCGGCCGAACTCGCTGGACCAGACGACCAGCGTCTCGTCGAGCATCCCGCGCTGCTTGAGGTCGCGGATCAGGCCGGCGATCGGCTTGTCGGTGGCCCGGCAGAGCGGGCCGTGCGTCTCGATGTCGCCGTGGGCGTCCCAGCCGCCGTTGCCGCCGCCGGCGTGGCAGACCTGGATGAACCGGACGCCCTGCTCCGAGAGCCGACGCGCCAGCAGCAACTGTCGGCCGAAGTCGTCGGTCGCGGGCTCGCCGATCCCGTAGAGTTCCCGGACATGAGAGGGCTCTCTGGACAGGTCGACGACTTCCGGCGCGGCCAACTGCATCCGGGCGGCCAGCTCGTAGGCGCCGGCGCGGGCCGCGATGTCGGACTCGATGGCGTGGTGCTCCCGGAACTCGCGATTCAATTCCAGGAGCGCCTGCATCCGCCGGTCGCGCTCGGCGGCGGACCCGCCCCCGGGCGGCTTCAGGTTGGGGATCGGGATCTCGCCCGGCTGGAACGGCGTGGCCGCCACCCCCGCGCCGAGGTAGCCGCCGGTCAACTGGACGGGCGACGACGCCCGCCCGAGGTTCACGAACGTCGGCAGGTTCTTGTTGGCCGTCCCGAGCGCGTAAGCGACCCAGCTCCCGAAGGTCGGGTGGTCGAAGGCGCGACCCCGGTGCCCGGTGCAGGTCTCGATCACGGCCGGGAAGTGATTCCCCTCGTGGCACCACATCGATCGGACCACGGCGATCTCATCGATCACGCCCCCGACGTGCGGGAACCAGTCCGAGACCGGCGTGCCCGACCGCCCGTATCGCTTGAACTTCCTGCGGCAGGCGATGACCGGCCGTCGCATCTCCGCGTTGTTGTCGCCGAAGCCGACCGCGTCGATCAGCTTGCCCGCCCACTTGTTGTCCTTCGGGTCGAACGTATCGATGTGGCTGACGCCGCCGCACATGAACAGGAAGATGACCGACTTCGCCCGGGCCGGGAAATCCGGCCCGCGCCGGGCGTCCGGGATCTCGCCAGCCTCGGCCCAGAGCGCCCCCATCGCGACCCCGAAGAAGCCGCCGCCGGCCTGGTGGAGGAACCCGCGCCGGGAGACCCGGCCGCAGGGGAAGAGTGGCGGACCGCTCATGCCGGATCACCTCACGTAAAGGAATTCATCCAGGTTGAATAGGAGCCAGGCGAGGCCCTTCAGCCGCCCCGGGTCCCCCTGCAGATAGGCCAGGGCAACCTCGCGTTCCGAAGCCGAAGGGGGGCGGGCGACGGCCACCCGGTAGCCGAGGTCGACCGCCGTGCCGAGGTCTCCGCCGGACTCCCGCTTCAGCCGTTCGGCGAATTTCTCGGCCGCCCCGTCGATCACGTCGCTATTCATCAGGAACAGCGCCTGCGGCGCGGTCACGGTCCGGGTCCGGACCGGGCAAGGGGCGCGGCCGTCGTCGACGTCGAACGCCTGGAGGAAGTTCGGCATGACGTCCCGGCTGGTCGCGTAGCCGCGGATCATGAAAGCGGCCCGGCGTGCGGCCCCCTGTCCGCCCCGCCGTCGGCCGACGTCGAACGACGGGCCGCCGACCGTGGCGTCCAGGTCGTTGGCCGCGAAGAAGATCGCGTCCCAGATCGGCTCGGCCTCGAGGCGGCGGAGGCGGAAGTGCCAGAGGCGGTCATTTTCCGGGTCGGCCGCGATCTCGCTCGCCGACCGGGTCGGGTCGACCTCCGAGGCGAGCTTGTAGGCGTCCGATGTGACGATCAGCCGATGCATCTCCTTCATCCGGAACCCGCGGGCGACGAACTCGGCGGCCAGCCAGTCGAGGAGCCGGGGATCGCTCGGCGACCCGCCCAGGGTCCCGAAATCGCTCGGGGTCTTGTGCAAGCCCTCGCCGAAGTGCCACTGCCAGAGCCGGTTGACGGCCACCCGCGCGAACAGCGGGTTCTCGGGCGCCGTCAGCCAGTCGGAGAAGGCCTCGACCCTCCCTTCGCGGAATTCGACGCCCGCCGGGGCGAACGGCCAGCCGGGCGCAACCTCGTGCGTCCGCTCGGGCCGGTCGGGATCGCCGCTGGTCAGGATGTAGCTCTTTTCCAGCTCCTTCTTCGGGTCGACCTCCACGGTCCAGAAGGACGGGAGGGAGGGACGTCGTCGGTCGCCGACCCGGGCGAGCTTCCCCCGGAGATCGCGGTATTGACGCCGATCGGCCTCCGTCATGATCGCCTCGATCTTGCCGTCGTCGATCCGGAGGACCGGGAAATAGTCGTCGGCGACCTTCTGCTCGGCGGGCGTCCGGCCCCGTTCGGGTTTCCGGATGATGGCCCGGACATCGGCCGGGAGCATGGCGATCCGGTCGTCGCGGAGCCTCGCCCGGTAGGGGGCGATCAGGGCTTCGATCGGCCCCTCGATCGCGGCCCGCTTCCGGTCGACCTCGTCGGCCGCCCGACCCGCGGCGACGATCTCAACGGCGGTGGCGAGCGTCACTCTCCGCAGCACGAGCGGGTCGAACAGCGCCTTCATCGCGTAGAAGTCGCGCTGCTTGATCGGATCGTACATGTGGTCGTGGCACTTGGCGCAGCCGACGGTCAGGCCCATGAAGGCGGTGGAGACCGTCTCGACGGCGACGATCGGGAATTCCCGCGAGTCCTTGCCGTCGCGGAAGACCGCGCCCCTCGCGAGGAACCCGAGCGCGAACTGGTCGTCGGGCCGGGGCTCGACGCGCGAGCGGACCCCGGTCGCCGACATCTGGGTCCGGGTCGTGGACCGATGGCCGGTCAACTGGGCGCGGACGAACTGGTCGTAGGGGAGGTCATCGTTGAGGGCGCGGATCACCCAGTCGCGCCAGTGGTGGATGCCGGGCGCGGCGGTCATCCGCTCGTCGACGTCGGCATATCGCAGGACGTCCAGCCAGTGCCGACCGTAACGGACCCCGTGCTGCTCGGAACCGAGGAGCCGGTCGACCACCTTCTCGTAGGCGCCGGGCGAGTCGTCGCGGAGGAAGGCGTCTTGCTCCTCGACCGTGGGCGGGAGCCCGACCAGGTCGAGCGTGACGCGACGGAGGAGCGCCCGCTTGTCGGCAGGGCGGACCGGCTTGAGGCCGCCGGCCTCATATCCCTCCGCGATGAACGCGTCGATCGGATTCGCCGACACGGTCCGCCTCGCGGAGACATCCGGGCGGACGACCGGCTTCAAGGCCCAGAGTCCTTCGGTTTCGTCGTCCGCCGCCCCGGCGAGGAGA
The DNA here is from genome assembly GCA_963743925.1 of uncultured Planctomycetota bacterium. Classification (GTDB taxonomy): domain Bacteria; phylum Planctomycetota; class Planctomycetia; order Isosphaerales; family Isosphaeraceae; genus CAVZRC01. Next base: position 534,918 of record CAVURY010000033.1, read on the forward strand.
GGGAGGAGGGCGATAAAGCAGGTCATCCGTCGGAAGGTCGGTCGCACGCTCGTCAGCTCCCCGGTTTTCGACATCAAACGGCCCAAGCTCACCATGATAACCGGTCCCCTGGCCTCGTCATAGCCGGCCCGAGGGCCGGGCGGGGCAGGACCGACCGATCATCACGACGATCATTGAACCGCCAAGGACGCCAAGGACGCCAAGAATATAGGGACGAAGGATCATCGATTCGGAATGGCTCCTCCGGTCTTCTTGGCGTCCTTGGCGGTTCAATTCCCGGATCCTCCAGCGAAGCTTCCCCATCAAGTCTGCCGGCCTCGAGGATTCCAGGCATGGCTTCGTCCGGACAGACCGGAGGCGGCGCCCCGACGTAACCGCAGGCCGACCGGCAAATCCGGACCCGCCCCTTGACATGACGACAGCCTGTCGCCATCATTGACGACATCCTGTAGTCAACGGGGGAACCATGTCCAAGAAGCAACCCGAACTGTCCGAGCTGACGCCGGCCCAGGTCGAGATCATGGAGATCATCTGGGATTGCGGCGAGGTCTCCGCCAGCGAGGTGCGGCGGATCCTCTCGCGCAACCGCGAGGTGGCCCGCAACACGGTGCGCACGCTGCTCGAGCGCATGGAGGAGAAGGGCTGGATCCGCCATCGCGAGGAGGGGCGTACCTTCCTCTATTCGGCGGCCCAGCCGCGCGAGGCCACCATCGGCCGGAAGGTCCAGGAGGTCGTCGAGACCGTCTGCGGCGGATCGGCGGAAGCCCTGGTCACCGCGCGTACTCGACTACCGCGGGCTCAATGCCGGAGAGCTGATGCGGATCCGCCAGATGCTCGCCCGGGCCCGCGCCACCAAGAACGAGAAAGGAGATTCGTGATGCCGACCTTGATGCCCTGGTATCCGGGAGACCGGGCCCTCGACTTCCTCCTGATCGTCGCGGTCGGAGTCACGCTGCTATCGAGTGCGGCATGGGTCGTGGCGTGGCGGCTGCCGAGGAGGCCGGCGACCCGGCATCTCGTCCTGGCCTCGGCGCTGATCTGCTGCCTGGGGATGCCCCTCCTGGCGTCGGTCTTCACCGCGTCGGGGTTCACGCTGATCTCCATCCCGCTCTTGCCGGCGCAACCGGCCAACCTGATCTCGGACGGCCCACGGGATGTGTACGAACCACACGAGCCCGTTGCGTCGAACTTGAAGAGCCGTCTTTCTCCGACGACGGCCGGGCGCAGGCCCTCCCGGGGGCTTCGTCCTTCGGACTCGACCTCGACCCCACCGGCTCTGGAGGGTCGCACCTCGGGATGGCTGGGGTCGTGGCCATCTCGGGCGGCAAGCCTCCGGAAGTTCCCGATCGAGAGCGAGCCGTCGACCGCGCCGGATGGCCCGCGACCTACCGAGGCGCAGCGACCTTGATCCTGCTGGCATGGGGCTGCGGCAGCGTGCTCCTGCTGCTGAACCTGGCGCGGAACTACGGACTCATCCGACGGCTCCGCGGCTCGGCGAGCCCGATCGTTGACGCTTCGCTCCAGGCCCTCCTGGCCGAGATCGGCCGGAGCCTGGACATCGGCCGGCTCCCGCAGGTCGTCGTCTCGCCACGCGCGATGACGCCGCTGGCGGTCGGCTTCCGTCGGCCGATCGTCGTCCTGCCCGGAGCGGCTGATCGGGGTGGTCAGTGACGACGAGATGCGGGACGTCCTCGTGCACGAGATCGCCCACATCCGGCGGGGCGACCATCGGATCGTCCTCCTGCAAGAGCTGGCGCGGGCGTTGTACTGGCCGATCGCGAGCGTGCACGGACTGATCCGCGAGCTGGGTCAGGCCCGCGAGGAACTGTGCGACATCCACGTGCTCCGGGGCCGCGACGCCTTGAGCTACGGCGAGACCCTGCTGCACCTGGCCGAGCTGTCTTGGGAGGCACGACCGTTGCGCACGACGGTCGGGATTCTCCACTGGAAGGGCGCGCTGGAACGTCGGATCGCGGGTCTCCTGGATCAACGGAGGAGTACGATGACGGGGAACAGTCGGTGGTTGGCGTGCTTCGTGGCGATGCTGTTCATCGGCGGCGGCGCGATCGCCTCGGCGACGCGGTTCATCGCGGCGGGAGGCGAGCCGGTATCATCATCCGCGATCGTCCCGACCGGAAACTCTCCGGGAGGCCCGCAAGAATCGGCCGTACGGAAGCCCGACCCGGTCGACGCAACGAAGAAGGCCGCGGCGGATGAGAAGCCGAAGCCGGCCGCCAAGGGACGATCCATGCTGATCCACGCCATCGGGCCGGATGGCCGGCCGATGGCCGGGGTCAACATCCATCGTTCCGTCTGGACGAGGAGGCCGTACAAACCCGCCAACCTCGACCGCGTCACAGACGACCACGGTGAGGCCCGATTCGAGTTGCCGGAGGGGATCTACATCTACCGGATCTGGGCACGAGCCAAGGGTCACGTGCCGTTGTTCGCACACTGGGAAGAGCGAGACATTCCGGAGGAGTCCTTACCCGAGGAATTCACAGTTCGGCTCACCCGAGGGACTTTGGTCGGGGGTACCATCCGCGACCAGGACGGCCGGGGGATCAAGGGTGCCACCGTGGAGGTCAAGCTCACCGGCGAGCCCAATTCGGGCGGAAGCACCGGCCCCGACTCGTGGCTGGCCGAGGGCGATGACGCACCGACGACGGATGCCGACGGCCGCTGGACGCTGGACAACGTGCCGGCCGGAAATCACCTCGATCTCCGCCTCAAGGTCGGCCATCCCGATTACATCTCTGACCCGAACTGGGGCTCGTATCAAAAGGAACAAGGCGTGGAACTGGATGCCCTTCGCGCCGGACGGCGACGATCACGATGCGGGGCGGCCTCACGGCGACGGGGACGGTCACCGATCCCGAGGGCAAGCCGATCGCCGGGGCGATCGTCGTCCGGGGTGAGGACCCTTACCTGGAGTGGGGCAGCCAGGAGGTGCGGACTGATGCCCAGGGCGTTTATCGAATCCCACCGCTCCCGCGCGGGCCGCTGACGATCACGGCCGTCGCTCCCGGCTGGATGCCGTCGCAGAAGAAGGTCGACCTCCAGCCGAATCCGAAGCCGGTCGATTTCCACCTCGAGCCGGGCAAGGAGCTGAGAATCCGCTTCGTCAACCGGCTCGGGACCCCGATCCCGGGCGTCACCGTCTCGATCGACAAATGGCGCGGCAACAAGGCGCTCTACAACCATCGTCATCCCAACGTCCTCGACACTCAGATCCCCATCCAGACGAGTGAAGCGGGCCTCTACCAGTGGACCTGGGCGCCGGACGACGCGGTGACGTACCGATTCGGGAAGAAGGGCTATGCGAGTCGGGACGCCGAACTCGTGGCCGACGGCAAGGAGCAGACGATCACGCTCCAGGCGATCCTCCGGATCACGGGGAAGGTCACGGACGCCGTAACAGGTCGACCGATCGACCGAATCACCGCGATACCGGTGAACGAGATTTCGCCCGGCCGGCTCTTCGTCGAGCGGCAACACCAGGATACCTTCCACGGCGGGACCTACACGATCCAGGGCGACCGGAACGACGTCGCCTACCGCGTGCGGATCGAGGCCGAGGGCTATCGATCGGCCATGAGCGATGCCGTCCGCGTGGGCGCACTCCGGCCGACCTTCGATTTCCGGCTCGAGCCGGCCTCGCCGGCACGGGGCCGGGTCGTCAACGCCCAGGGCCAGCCCGTCGCGGGCGCCCGGGTCTACCTGGCCACCCACTCGCAATTACTCGGAATCGAGGAGCAGAACGACTCCTGGCCGTCCAACCAGAAAGTCGTCACCGACAGCCAGGGTATGTTTTCCCTCCCCGCCCAGTTCGAGCGATTCGCCCTCATCGCCATCCACGACGATGGCTACGCCGAGACGAATTTCGAGCCCGACCAGCGGCCCGGCGACCTCACGCTGAGGGCCTGGGCACAAGTCGAGGGCCGGCTCATGGAGGCGGGCCGGCCCGTCCCCTCGGCCTGGGTCCACTTCGACCCGATCCGGCTTCGCTCGAGCGGATCGCCCCACATCCAGGACAGCATCTCGGTGAAGACCGACCGGTCTGGCCGATTCCTCTTCGCCAAGGTCCCGCCTGTGAAGTCGAACGTGAGGGCACAACTGTCGGTATGGCAAGATTCTCCGATCCGCTCCAGCCGATCCGTCCCGATGGACCTCCGGCCGGGACATCGCGTCGAGCTCGACCTCGGCGGCGCGGGGATCTCGGTCACGGGCCGGGTCATCCCGTCCGGCGACCCGGCGATGAGGATCGACCTCCACAAGTCGCTGAACTACCTGATCCGCAGGGAACCCGGCATCGAGCCGCCGGCGGATCTCCGCTCGCTCGGCTTCGACGCCCGACGCGGCTGGAACACCGCCTGGACCGGGACGATCGAGGGGCTCGCCTACCTCCAGACCCTGAACTACCACTTCGTCACGCTGGACCCGGATGGCCGGTTCCGGATCGGCGGCGTCCCGGCGGGCGATTATGACTTCGCCATCGCCCTGTACCAGCCGCCCGAAGGCGGCTGCCTGGTCAGCCCGGTCGGCACGAAGGTCGTCCGTGTCCGGATCACCGAGGAAGCGGCCCGGAATGGCTCGCTCGAACTGGGAGACATCAAGGTCGAGGTGAGGCCGGGCCCGCGGCCCGGCGAGGTGGTCCCCGACATCGCATTCACGAACTTCTCGGGCAAGCCCGTGAAGCTGAGCGACCTGAAAGGCCGGTACGTCCTCCTCGACTTCTGGGCCACCTGGTGCGGCCCGTGCGTTAACGAGATCCCGGCGGTCCGCCGGCTCCACGAGACCTATGGCGCCGACAAGCGACTCGCGATCCTCGGCCTGAATCTCGACGAGGATCCGGGCAAGGCCCGCCGGTTCGTCGACGAACACCAGATGCCCTGGACCCATGGAACGCTCGGGGGCCCGGCCGAGAATCCCGTCCTGGCCCGCTATGCGGTCAGCTCGGTGCCGGCCTACTTCCTGATCGGGCCGGACGGCAAGCTGATCCGGAGCGGCCAGACCGCTGAGGAGGTGGTCGAGGCCCTGCGCCGCGCGCTGCCGTGAGATACCGGAATGGAACAACCGATTGAATCGGTGAGCGATGGTATAACCTCGTCAAGACGACTCGGGCGACTCCCTGCACCAATACGTGGTTCTTGACGGATCACACGGGAAAAGGAAACGATGACGAAAGCCGGGGCATTGACTCTTCTTTCCTGGACCGTTTCCTCGCCGAAGAGACAACAAACACAACTTGATTGCGGGTCGAATATCACGAGATCAGCCATTTCCTCGCACGGATTGCAACGGCGCCGCGGCCTCGTCGAAAGATGTGGGATCGTCGGATAGAATCGTTGGCGTCCGCGGAGTGGTGATTCCCGCATCGTCCCGGGGTCGGGCTATGTCAGTCGGTGGTGAAGGCGGTCATCCCCACTCTGTTCCGACGCGGAGAAATCGACTCCGTTACTTCTCCTACGATAAGCACCATGGGCGAGGCGGGCCCGAGGCCTCGCAATGGGCGCTCGACTTGAGAGAGGACGAGGAGTTTGGCATCTTCGATCAGGCCGACGACCTGGACCTCAGCGACGAACAGGGGAGTCTCTACGGAATCCGGTTGGGACCTGGGCGTCAAGTCATCGTGTTGGGGACACTGCGCCAGCAGATCGCCAAGTTCACCGACTCGGGACCACATTGGCACGGGTTCCCGCTCGGCCCGCTCGACCGGGACCTCCACCCGCCGCATCCCCCGGAGAGGGCTTTGCCGAAAGACGCTCTCCAGAAGATGGTGGAAGCACAACTACTGACCAGAGAAGAACGGAAGCGGCTGTTGAAGGGGAAGCATGTATGATCCCTCCGCTTGTCAAAGGACGTTCACTTCGATTCCCAGACCGGGAGATAACCTGGGCCGGCGAATGCCCTTGGACCGGAGGCTTCTGCTTCGGGACCGAGGGTGGTGAACTTCTCATCTGTCGCAACGATGGCCAGGATGAACTCGATGTGCTCCCGATTAAGGTCTCCGAAGAAGCCGTCAACGGCGTCGCCTTCTGGCGCAATTATGTAGGGGTGAGCACGCGGAGTGAGGTGACAGTCGCCCGGCGAAGTTCTTCGGATTACGACCTCAGCACTCGCAGAACGACTCCAGACGGAGCCCACGGCATCCTGGCGACCCCGAAGGGACGTTTCTTCGCACCCATGGGATCATCGGGATTGCTTCGGGTGGATCTGGAACGGATCGACAGCGACGCGCCCACTCTGGACGAACCCAGCCAAGCCGTCATTAATTTCTACAAATTGATCTATCTAGGTGATCCGTCGCAAGTCGAAGTGCTTGCCTGCGCCGCCCGCACCAGCGGCCTCTTGGTGATCGGGGCGGACCGGGACAAGCCCTTGGAGATTACGGGCAGAGTTTCGGAAAATGTTGATTTTATCGATGCGTGCTCCGTGCCCTCTCCAAAATGGCCCCATGCGGTCGTCGGATTGAGCCTGGATCGATCGCTGATCTTAGTCCGCGACCTATCGGGCAAAGAGACGCCCCAAACTCTCCGGCTGGGAGAATTGCAAGGGACTCCCTATTCGATCCTCAGTTTGGATGGACACCTCGTCGTCCTGACGAGCAAGGAGCTGGTCGTTTTCCCTGATTTGCTGAATTGGTACCTGCAAGGCCAATCATCGGATCATCCTTTCCGCTACCGCTATACACCGATCCAGGCCGTTGACGCCTACCTCGCTTACAGCAGATACCTGATGGTCGTAATGGATGAGGAAGTGAGGTTCTTCGAGATCCCGAGGCTCGGACAGCCCATGAACGACCACGCCCTCGAGAACGGTCATGACGACCTTCCCGGATGGGGGGAAGCCGAGCAGCTCCCCAACACGGTCCAACCGATCTGGGATAGCCTGTCCCTCTGCGGTTAGAGTACCGAAGGGAAAAGGCGATGGACCACGAGGAAGCGGGCCGCTACTGGAACGGAAACGCCGATGCCTGGACCCGGTTGGCGCGGGCCGGATACGACGTCTATCGGGATCACCTCAACACCCCGGCCTTCTTCGCGCTTCTCCCGGACGTGGCGGGCCTCTCGGGACTGGACATCGGCTGCGGGGAGGGCCACAACACGCGGCTCCTCGCCCGACGCAGGGCCCGTGTCACGGGGATCGACATCGCGGAGAATTTCATCGGGCACGCCAGGCAGGCCGAAGCCGACGAGCCGCTCGGCATCGATTACCGCATCGCGAGCGCCGTGGATCTCCCCTTCGGGGACCGGTCCTTCGACTTCGCCACCGGATTCATGAGCTTCATGGACGTGCCCGAAACCGACCTCGTCCTGGCCGAGGCCTTCCGCGTCCTGAAGCCGGGCGGGTTTCTCCAGTTCTCGATCTGCCATCCGTGCTTCGACACCCCGCATCGCAAGAACCTGCGCGACGAGGGCGGGACGACGTACGCGATCGAGCTCGGCGATTACTTCCGCAACCTCGAGGGCGACGTCACCGAGTGGCTGTTCTCGTCCGCGCCTGCCGAGGCGAAGGCGGGCCTCCCGAAGTTCCGCACGCCCCGGTTCACCCGGACGATCAGCCAGTGGCTGAACATGCTGATCGACGCGGGGCTGCGACTGGAGAGGCTCTCGGAGCCGCGTCCCGACGACGAGACGGTGCGAGCCTGCCCGGCCCTGCAAGACGCCCAGGTCGTCTCGTATTTCCTCCACATCCGCGCCCGGAAGCCGGGATGAGTCGATCGCGTTGGGCCGGTGGTTCGAAGGATATGACGATCCACTTGCCCTCTGCATAGTCGCCGCGTCGAGAAGCGACCCCTGTACGATCACGAAGAAACCAAAGAAGTCGCGGCTCCGAAGGCCGTTCCGCCGAAGTTTTCCGCTCCGCCCGAGAAGCCGTGACCGCCGCCGATAATTGGAGTACGATGGGGGCGCAGGGGTAGGGTAGCGGTCAACTCACCGGGCTAGAACCCCGGAGACGTGGGTTCGAATCCCACCCCCTGCGCCAGTTCGATTTCCGGTCCCGCGAGTCCTACCAGCAATTCCCTGCCCTCCGATACCCGGCCTTCTCCTCCGCCACCTCGCCGGCGAGAGGCTTCACGCCTTCCGGAATTCGATCCGCTCCTAACGACCGCGGAGGGCGAACCACCACACCAGGGCGATCAGCAGCGCCAGGACACCGACGATCCCCGCGATCCAGGAAAACGACCAGGAGCTCGCCCCGGGCGTATAGACCAGGTTGGTCAGGCGATCAGCCTTGATGCGGATGTCGTCGAATTCGACGTCAATCGGGGTCTTCAGCGCCGGGGCGAGGACCTGGAAGGCGACCGTCTGGATCGGGCGGTCGCCGAACTCGGCGGTGGCGATCGATCGGGACGACTTCCCCTTGGGGGTGATGAAATACTCAAGCTGCTTGCCGATGCGCACGAGCCGCAACGTACCCGCCTTGTCGTCGCCGGAGACGCCGCCGCCTGTCAGGGAAGCCTTCCGCTCGCCCTCGGGTTGGAACCAGGGGCTGTAGCCGTGGCCCGATGCGACCGAGTGGGTCCGCGAGATCGCGGCCATGCCGTCCTGGCCCTGGATGAACACCGAGACGTTGGCCCATTCCTTCACCGGCTTCGGCAACGCCCGGATCAGGAAGTCTACCTGGACGTCGAAATCTCCCTCCAGGCCGAATCGGCTGCTCATGCCGATGAGCGGCCGCATCTCGCCTCCGGGCGGGATGACCAGTCGCATCGTCCGCTTCGTGAAACTCACCTTCGCCGCGGCAACCACCGTGTTCGAGAGAGCCCATCGCGCCCGATTGAAGTCTCCGCCGGTGAACTCCTCTCGCAACTCATTCGGCGCATCATCCGCGCGCAGGACGGGCATGCCCAGAGACAGGAAGACGAGGAGGCCGGATATCCCGATTCTTTGACGCCTTCGCATGGACGTACCGTCATTCCGTATTGGTGGCCTCACCGCCGGCGATCGTCCCGAAGGCCCGCCAGGGCGCCAGCGAGATGGACGACTTGATGAACCGGACGGAGCCGTCCGCGGTGAGCATGTTGACGCCTCCGGGGTGACGACTGGTGGCCGTCTCCGCGAGCTCGCCGTCGGTGTCGGCGATCCCCGTCGTGCAGCTCGGCCTCATCGGGGGCAGGTAGTGGTGATAGCGGGTGTAGAAGGCGTTGCCGTCGGACCATCGCTGACCGGACCACTCGAGCGAGTGCGCGTATCGGGGCGCCGTGGCCAGGCTCGTCACCTCGCAGACGTTCAAGCTCGGCGAGACCTCGTAGACGTCCCCCAGCGGGTCGGGCTGGGCGCTGTTGCCCAGGCATCGCTCGCTGAAGACGGCCGTGGCACTCGTCCCGTCCCGGATCGCCGCGATGGTCACGGCGCTCTGGAACCAGAAGGCCCCGTCGTTGACGCCCGTAATCCTCGCCGTGTCGTCGATCATGTTGATCGGCTTCGTCCCGGCGCAGGCGCGATAGTTATTGCACGAGTCGCCTTCCCGATCGGCGATCGTCCCGACGTCCGACGGGCAGAGGAATACGGCGAGACTCGTCAGCAGTCCGGTCGAGTTGGGGGCTCCATAGAGTGGGTGGTGCGCCCAGGGGAGCCCGCTGAAATTGAGCGAATCGAAGACCGCTCGCTGCTCGAGGAACGGCAGCAGTTGGGAATGCGCCGACCATCGCGGCAAGAATCCCGGCGGGCTCCCGCCGCCGACTCCGTAAGGATAGGCACGGTGCACGCCCTCGTAGGAGGCCAGTCCGAGGCCGATCTGTCGGAGATTATTCAGGCAGGCCCCGCGCCGGGCCGCCTCTCTCGCCATCTGTACCGCCGGAATCAGGATCGCGATCAGGATTCCGATGATCGCGATGACCACGAGCAGCTCGATGAGCGTGAATCCCGCCCGGAGATACGGCCTCGCGTCGCGCACGTCTACCTCCATCCCCGTGGTGTGCTGGCTTCGACGTTCGAGTAGGGGGCCGGCGTGACGCCACAAGTTCGACATCGTGGGCCCGTCTGACAAACATAAGACCCGCGGAGCGTATCGGCAATGGCGCGGGCCACTCGAGAACGCCCGGAGATGTCATCCACCCGGACGGGACGGGGTTCCGCTTCCGGGTCGGATGGAGTCCCCTGTGCCGCCCATTCCGCAGGCGGGAAGGGCGATGGATGGCCGAGTCGGCCGCAAGTCTCATCATGCAATGGGCGTTCAGTCGGTTCTCGGATCGTTACATACTGGCGTGCGGCGTTTTCCCCCGACTATAATCCCGAAACAACTAGAACCTCCGGGAGGGATTCGCCATGCGACGCTTGCTCATGTTCGGCTGGATTTTCCTGGGCGGGGCGGCCGCGATGGCCGGGCCTCCCGAAAAAGTCGCCTCGATCGAGGGCGTGACGGAGTACCGACTCGCCAACGGGGCACGGGTGCTCCTCTTCCCCGAGGCGTCGCGGCCGACCGTGACCGTCAACATGACCGTGCTCGTCGGCAGCCGTCACGAAGGCTACGGCGAATCGGGCATGGCCCACCTGCTCGAACACCTGGTCTTCAAGGGCACGCCCTACAACCCGCTGATCCCCAAGGCGCTCCGCGATCACGGCGCCAGCTTCAACGGCACCACGAATAGCGACCGCACCAGCTACTTCGAGACCATGCCCGCCACCGACGAGAACCTCGAGTTCGGCATCGCCCTCGAATGCGACCGGCTCGTCAACAGCTTCGTCAAGCCGGAGGACCTGAAATCGGAGATGACGGTCGTCCGCAACGAGTTCGAGCGCGGCGAGAACAACCCCGGTTCCGTCCTCAACCAGCGGATCTACGCCGTGGCCTACGAATGGCACAACTACGGCAAGTCCACGATCGGCAGCCGCGCCGACATCGAGCGTGTCCCCATCGAAAACCTCCAGGCTTTTTACAAGAAATACTATCAGCCGGATAACGTCGTGCTGATCGTGGCCGGCAAGTTCGAGGAGGCGAAGGCGCTCGCCCTCGTCGAGAAATACCTCGGTTCGATACCGAAGCCGGCCCGCAAGCTGGATGCCACCTACACCGAGGAACCGGCGCAGGATGGCGAACGTACGGTCACGCTGCGACGCGTCGGCGCGGTCGGCTCGGTGGGCGTTGCGTACCACGTCCCGGCGGCCTCGCACGACGACTGGGCGCCGCTGAGCCTGCTCGGCGGCATCATCTCGCAGGCGCCCAACGGACGGCTCTACAAGGCCCTGGTCGAATCGAAGCTGGCGACCAACGCGTCCGCCGGCTCGGATAGCTCGCACGATCCCGGCCTCTTCTTCGCCTCGGCGTCCTGCGACCCGGAAAAACTCGACGCGGTGCGCGACGCCCTGGTGAAGACGCTCGAATCGCTCGGCGGCACGCCTTTCACCGACGACGAGGTGAACAAGGCCAAGGTCCGCAGCAAGCGGGCCGCCGAGCTGCGACAATCGAACAGCCAGGCGATGGCGATGGCGCTGAGCTCGGCGTCGAGCCACGGCGATTGGCGGTTGCTGTTCATCCAGCGCGATCGGGTCGCCGCCGCGACCGCGGCCGACGTCAACCGCGTGGCGAAGGCCTATTTCCAGAAGCCCAACCGCACGGTCGGCCTCTTCATACCGTCCAAGGAATCGACGCGGCTGGCGGTGCCCGCTGCCCCCGCCATCGACCTGGTGGTGAAGGATTACAAGGGCGGCACCGTCGGCGCGGCGGGCGAAGCCTTCGACCCCTCGCCCGCCAACCTGGATTCCCGGATCAAGCTCGTCAACGCGGGCGGCCTGAAAGCCGGCCTGTTGCACAAGAAGAATCGCGGCGAGACGGTCTCGCTCGTGCTCACGCTGCACTACGGCAACCCGGCGTCGCTCAAGGACCAGACGACCGCGGCCGGGATGCTCCCCGGCCTGATGATGGCCGGCACGAAGAAACATGATCGCCAGTCCCTGCGTGAGGAGCTGGAGGCGCTGGGAATCCGCATCTCATCCGGCGGGGGCGGCGGAGGACGCGGGGGCCGCGGAGGTCGCGGCGGCGGAGGTGGCGGCGGCACCGCGGGGCAACTGACCTTCTCCGTCGAGGCCAAGCGGGACACGCTCCCTCGGGCGCTCGAGTTGCTCGGCGAGATCCTCCGCGAACCGGCGTTCCCCGCGGAGGAGTTCGAAACCTCGAAACTCCGGATGGCCTCGATGCTCTCCTCCGGCCGCACCGAGCCGGGCGCCCTGGCACGGACCAAGCTCAACCGGTCCCTGTCGCCGTACGCGAAGGATGACGTGCGCTACGTGCCGACCCTCGAGGAAACGCTCGACCGGGCCAGGCACGTCACGCTCGACCAGATCAGAAGGCTCTACCAGACGCAGATCGGCGGCTCGCACGCCGAGCTCGGCGTCGTCGGCGACTTCGACCCGGAGAGCACGCTCCGGCTCGTGAAGGAGATCCTCTCGGGCTGGGAATCGAAGATCCCGTACGAGCGGATCGATCACAAGGTCGGCGACAACGGGACGGGATTGAAGGAGGACATCGTCACGCCGGACAAGTCGAACGCGGAATACCTCGCGGGACTCTCGTTCGCGCTCTCGGACGGCGACCCGGACTACCCGGCACTCCGGATCGGCAACTTCATCTTCGGCGGCAGCACGCTCGCCTCGCGGCTGGGCGATCGGATTCGCCAGAAGGACGGGCTGTCGTACGGCGCCACCTCGTCCCTCGTCGCGTCGTCCCGCGATCCGGTGGCCTCGTTGACGGTGACCGTCAGCACCAACCCGGCGAACATCGACAAGGTCACCGCGGCCGTCATGGAAGAACTCCAGCGGTTCCTCAAGGACGGCCCGACGGACAAGGAAGTGGCCGACGCGAAACAGGCGTTCGTGGAGGCCCAGAAAGTGGCCCGCACGGGCGACGCGGCGATCGCCGGCCAGATCACGTCGAACCTGAACACCGGCCGGACGTTCGCCTTCGCCGCCGACCAGGAGAAGGCGATCCTCGCCCTCACCCCCGCCAGGGTCGCGGACGCGTTCCGCAGGCACATCGACCCGCAGCGGCTGGTCGTCATCCGCGCGGGAGATTTCCAGAAGTAATTCGAGAAATAATATCTGGATTAGTTCCGGATTCACCGTTGACGAAGTTGGGCGCGGGTCTGCCGATCTCCCGCCGGGCGCCGATGGCGGGGTCGCAGACCCGCGTTTATCCTCTCGTTTCTCTTCTTTGCGCCCTCTGCGGTCCTCTTTGCGCCCTCTGCGTGAAACCCCGACGGGCTCACGCCCGAGTGCCCGACCAAGCCCGCGCCGAACCAACCGCGGAGCCGAAGATGGCGATCACCCGACATCCAACCCTGACAAAAGTCCGAGAACGCGATAGAATCGCCCGGGTGGGACGGACGAGCGGGCACATCGTCGCGATGACGGACTTGGTGCGGGGGGCCGGGCGATGGCGAGGCGAATCGGGCCGGGACCGGTGTTCATCTATGAGTCGCTGATCTTCGCGAGGCGGCGGCAGCTCTACGCGGGCCGGGTCCTCTTCGTCCTGGCCATACTGGCCGGGCTGTCGATCTCGTGGTGGAACAACGTCAACACCGCCGAGATCGGGCAGCCGCTGGGATCCCGGCCGGGTGCGTTGCAGGCGCTGGCGAGGGCCGGGGTCTCGTTCTTCTACGCCCTGGCGGGCATCCAGCTCTCGATGATGCTGCTGGTGGCCCCGGCGGCGACCGCCGGGGCGCTCTGCCAGGACCGCGCGGGGCATCCTGTCGCAGATGGCGACCACGGATCTCTCGGATTCCGAGATCGTCCTCGGCAAGCTGTTCTCGCGGCTAGCGCCGATCCTGGCGCTCCTGGCCTGCGCCCTGCCGGTGGTCTCGCTGGCCGCGCTGCTGGGCGGCATCGACGGCGAGGCGCTCGTGGGGCTCTTCGCCGTCTCGGCGGCGGTCGCGGTGCTCGGCTGCGCGCTGGCGATCGCGATCTCGGCCGAGGTCGCCAAGACGGACGAGGTCGTCATGGCCGTGACGGCGTTGATCACCTGCTGGCTGCTGAGCTTGCCGCTCTGGGGCGGCATGACGCGGGCCTATGGACTGCCCGCGCCGCCGGACTGGTTCTACGCGACCAACCCGTTCGTGCTGGTGTATGCCCCGTATGACTGGCCGGGCCACTTCGGCCTGCGCGAGGTCGCGATCTTCGTGGCCGCGGCCCTGGCGATCTCGGCCGGGTTGCTCGCCATGACGATCGCCCGTCTGCGTCGGTTCGTTCTGCCGGCGGAGGACGGCCCCCGCAAGCGGAAGCTCCGGATCCCGACTCCGAGGCTGCCGTGGCTCCACGCGGGCTTGGCGGCGATCCGGCGAAGGCGAGAGCGGCTGCCCGGGCCGTCGCTCGACGGCAACCCCGTGCTCTGGCGCGAGTGGCACCGATCCCGGCCGTCGCGGATGGCGCGGATCCTCTGGGGCCTCTTCTGGCTCGGCGCCGTCCTCTCCACCGGGCTCGGCATCCAGGACGCGATCGCCCACGGGACCGACACCATCACCGGCGGCTTCATGATCAAGACCTCGATCGTCCTGCAATCGGTGCTCGGCCTGATGCTGCTCAGCGTCCAGGCGCCGACCGCGCTGGGCGAGGAGCGGGTCCGGGGCAGCCTGGACGTGCTGATGGCCGCGCCGATCTCGACCCGGGAGATCGTCTGGGGCAAGTGGCTGGGTACGTATCGGGTGGTACTCGCGCTGGCGATCCTGCCGGGCATCGCGGCGGCGGTGCTCGCGGCGACGGCGTACGACGTCTCGCCGCGCCTCGCCGCGGCCAGGAGCCGCATCCCGATCGCGCCGATCACCCCGACCGAACGCATGCTCATCCCCGTGCTGCTCGTCGCCGAGCTACTCTCCTGGGGCGCCGCGTTCACCAGCCTGGGACTGCTCCTGGCCACCTGGACGCCACGGATCGGTCGAGCCATCGGCATCAGCCTCGCCGTCTTCCTGCTGCTCTCGTTCGGCTGGATGTTCCTCGCCGGTGTCGTCATCCTGCCGATGCTGCGCGCCTGGCTCCTCTTTCGATTCGACATCGATGGGGTCTCCCTGATCTGGATCGACCAGGGCCTGATGGCCTTCAGCCCCATCGCCGCGCCAATCTCGACCATCCAGGTGCTGGACATCGCCTACGCCGGACGCTGGATTTTCTGGGTCATGGCATCCTCTTGGTGCCTGCTGGCCTGCGCGTCCGCCGGGGCGATGTACGTCGCGGCCCTCCGGTCGTTCGACCGCCGGCTGGGCCGGATGAGCGAGACCAGCCATGAGGCCGCGCCCTCCGAGCCGCCCCACCTTGCCCGACCCACAAAATACGGCTAATATGACCGCCTGATCGCGAACGGCGTGCAAGGTTCGGCGAATGGATTCCATACCGATCGACCGCGACCCGAAGGAGTAACAGCATGAAACATCATCATCCGCGACTGGCATGCTTCGTCGGACTGATCCTGATCTGCGTCGAAACGGGCGAGGCCGCACGCCAGCCCGACGCGACGTTCGCCCCGAAAAGGCCGGCCGCCCAGTTCCAGGCCGCGCTTCAGTCGCTCCGCCAGGGTAACCTCGCCGAGGCCGAGCAGCGATTCACCCGGATCGCCGGGGATCACCCGGGGACGATGATGGCCGAGAAGGGCCTGTACTACCTGGCCGAATGCCAGTTTCGAGCCAAGGAATACGACAAGGCCCACTCCAGCTACCAGCGATTGATAACCGCCTTCCCGGCGACCGAGTATCACGACAGGCTGATCGAGCGCGAATATACCATCGCACGGATCTGGCTGGCGCGGTCGAACCCCAATCCACCTTTCAACGAGAAACCTCCCGAGCCCGCCCGGCTCGAGACCCCGCCGCCGATCGTCGGCGACCTGGCTTCGGCCCTCGTGGCGCTCGACGATATCCGACAGAATGACCCGACCGGTCCCTACGCCGACGACGCGACCCTCGAGATCGCCGAGTTGTACAGGCGGCACAACGCATTCGATTCGGCCTTGCTCTATTACCATCAATTCATCGCCGAGTACCCCAGGAGCGAGCTCTTGCCGTACGCTCGACTCGGCGCGACCAAGGCCCGAAATAAGGATACCTCGCATCTCAAGCGGGCAGAGACGCCCCGGAAAACGCCCGCGCGATGATCGAACGGATCATGCGAGCTTTCCCGGGGAGCTCCGCTGGAGGACCTCGGAATGGAACCGCCAAGGCGCCAAGGACGCCAAGAAGCCCGGAGGGACGATTCCCATCGATGGTCCCTCTCGGGTTTCTTCGTCCCGTATTCTTGGCGTCCTTGGCGTCCTTGGCGGTTCAACAATCGTCGGATGATCGATCGGGCTCGCTTCCAGCGAGCTTTGCCAACCTGAGAAAAAACCGTATTGCGCGAACCGTGCGCGGGAAATAGAAAGGAGACACCGGTCGAGACACGGGGAGGGGGTGGTGCATCATGGCGAGCGCATCTGCGGGGGACCTCGGGCGGCAACTCAACCGACTCTTCGGCCCGGGCAGTGCCGTCGGCCTGACCGACGGCGAGCTGATCCGACGATTCGCCGACCGTCGGGATGAGTCGGCGGAGGCCGCCTTCGAGACGATCATGGACCGCCACGGTGCGATGGTGCTGAGCGTCTGCCGGCAGGTGCTCGGCGAGGTCCACGCGGCCGAGGACGCCTTCCAGGCCACGTACCTGGTCCTGGTCCGACGCGCCGGCTCGTTACAGGTCCGCGAGACCGGCTCGCTGGGCCCCTGGCTGTACGGGGTCGCCTACCGGATCGCCTTGAAGGCGCGCCAGGGTGCCGCCCGCCGCTGCAAGCGGGAGCGAGCCGTCGCGAGGCCGGCCCTCGAGGCGCCCTCCACGGCGATCGAGGAGGGCGAGTTCAGGGCCCTGCTGCACGACGAGGTCGACCGCCTGCCGTCGAAGTACCGCGCCCCGATCGTGCTCTGCTACTTCGAGGGCCGGACGCACGACGAGGCCGCCGCCGCGCTGAACTGGCCGATCGGCACGGTGCGCGGCCGCCTCAGCCGCGCCCGCGACCGGCTCCGGAGCCGTCTCGCGCAGCGGCCTGGCACCCGCAGACATGATCGGGGCATCGTGGCTCGAAAGTGTGACCCGGGCCGAGGTCCCGGCACCGTTGCGCGACGCGACCATCGCCGTCGCGACCCGGGGCACACCTGACGCGGCGGTCGCCGCCATGGTTCAAGTCATGCTGAGGAGCCTGTCGATGGTACGGATCCAGATCGCCGGGGCCCTCTTGTCGATCGCCTTGCTCGCGACCGTCGCGGGGCTCGCCGCGCAGGCAAAATTCACGGCGCGACAGGGGCAGGGGCAGGAGCCATCGTCCGGACCCAGGCCGCCACCTGTCGCGGCCAATCCGCCCCAACGGAATCCGCTCGACCGTCTTGACGAGCCGCTCCCGAAGTATGCCCGGACACGGCTGGGGAATCTCCGATTCCACCACGGCGAGTCCGTCGGGAAGGCCCTCTACAGTCCGGATGGCAGCTCCCTGGTCTCGGTCAACGGCAGGAGCCCGGCCCACGTCTGGGACGCGGCCACGGGACGGATCATCCGCGAAATCGGCGAACCGGGCATCAGAATCCGGGAGATCGCATTCCCGTCGGATGGGAAGATGATAGCGACAATCGAAGATCCCGGCCGGCTCCGGCTCTGGAATCCGGCGACGGGCCAGGAGCAACGGCGCTGGCACGAGGCCAAGAACGAGAATGTCACGCATATGTGCTTCTCTCCCGACGGCCGGACCGTGGCGGCGAGCGTATTCCGTTACGATGAAGCCACCAGGAAGTCCGAGCAGTTCCTGAATCTTTGGGACATCACCGCTCCCACCGAGCGGCGTCGCCGGATCGGGGGAGGGGACTGGCTCCATCTCTGCGATCTCAAGTTCTCGCCCGATGGTCGGATGCTGGCCACGGCCAGCAACGATACCGAATCCCCGATCGTCGGCGAGAAGCCCGAGAAGGGTTCGACCCGACTGCGGGACCTCGCGACGGGCCGAGAGCGGATGCGGTTTCCGGTCGAGGGCTTCCACGTCCGATCCGCCGCCTTCTCGCCCGACGGACGCCTGCTGGCCGCGGGCGTCAGCGACCAGACGATCCGGGTCTATGATCTGACCACCGGCCAGGAGCGTCTCCCGAGGTTGGGACAGGAGCGCGCACTCCAACCGAGGCTGCCGGAACAGGGTCTGACTGTCGGCAATCGCGATTGGATGGTCATGGCTTGCCTGGCGTTTTCGCCGGATGGGACGATCCTGGCCTCCGGCACCTGCGGAACGGGAAATACAGGCGCATCTCAGCTCGCCGACGTCTACCTGTGGGACGTCGGCCAGGGCAAGGAGCTGCGCCATTTCCCCGCGCAACAGGGTTGGATCCAGTCGCTGACCTTCTCCCCCGACGGCAAGACCCTGGCCACGACGGGCGCCGAGGTGGTCATTCGCCTCTGGGACGTGGCCTCCGGCCGCGAGACCCAGCCTCAATCGGGCCATCGGTTGACCATCCGCAGGCTGGCCGTGTCGCCGGCCGACGGCACGGTCTTCACGTCGGGCCAGGATGGAACCATCCGCCGTTGGGATCCGGCCTCCGGCCGAGAGCTCGGCATCTTCGCCACATTCACGGAGGCGATCGATGCGATGGCCTTCGCTCCCGACGGCAAGACCCTCCTCTTGGGCGGCTCGTTCGGGGGCCTGACGCTGTGGAGCGTGGATCAGCGTCGAGAGATTCGTCGCCTCGCTCGCGTCGAAGAACGGAATCCCATCCGTCACGTCGCCTTCTCCCCCGATGGCAAGACCGTGGCCTCCGAGCGCCGAATCTGGGACGCGAACTCCGGCCGGGTGCTCGCCACGTTCCAGGACCGAGATCTCCGCAATAACCACTTTGCCAACTTCTACCCGATCTTCTACGGCCCCGACGGCAAGCAGATCATCACCGCGGAGCCCGACGGAGTCCGGATCTGGGATATCGCCTCGGGCCAGGAGGCGCGATGGGCCGTCCGGGCCAGGTTCGACAACGATCCCGCCGCACTCTCGACCGACGGCCGGTTCCTGGCCTCGGGCGGATTGATCTCCCCCGATCGTGGAAACGAGCGCGATCCGACGATCCTGCTCTGGGAATTGGCCTCGGGCCAGCAGGTCGCGACGCTGCAAGGGCATGAGGAGGGCTCTCGCGGCCTGGCATTCTCCCCGGACGGCCGGCTCCTGGCCTCGGGCAGCGGCAACAACTTCACGAGCAACGACGCGACGGTCCGCGTCTGGGATATCGCCACGGGCCGCGAGCTGCGACGGCTCGAGGGACACATGTCGGCGGTCGACGCCGTCGCCTTCACCCCCGACGGCCGCTCGGTCG
Source organism: uncultured Planctomycetota bacterium (assembly GCA_963743925.1). Classification (GTDB taxonomy): domain Bacteria; phylum Planctomycetota; class Planctomycetia; order Isosphaerales; family Isosphaeraceae; genus CAVZRC01. Next base: position 554,203 of record CAVURY010000033.1, read on the forward strand.
TCTCCGGCGGCGATGATACCACGGCCCTGGTCTGGGACATCTCCGATTTGCGAGAAAGCCCGGATTCGGGCTCGCCGCTCACCCCCGAATCGCTCCGGGCCCGCTGGGACGAGCTGGCCGGCAACGACGCCCGAGCCGCCTACCGCGCCGCCTGGGCGCTCAGCGTCCCCTCGGCCGCGCCCTTCCTCGGCGAACACCTCAAGCCCACTGCGGCCGACGAGCCGATCACGTCCCCCGGGGTCTTGCGTACCGTGCGAGCGATCGCGGCGCTGGAGCGCATCCGCACGCCCGAGGCCCTCGCGGTGATCGCGCGCATCGCCCGGGGCAACCCGGCCGCCATCGCGACGCGCGAGGCCGGATCGACCCTCGATCGCCTGGGGCGTACGCGAGGTCGTTGAGAGCCAGACGCCAGAGATCCGATCGAGCGCCAGGTTCGTGCGCCGTACAAGACGAGAAGCGCCGATGCGTGAGCGCTTGACGCGTGGGTTGTGCACGACGAAAGACCCTCGACGACCCCTGTCGGTGCCGGCCCCGGACGGCGATCGTCGGCCGTTGCGATCGCGGGACGGAAGCTCCTTCCCCAGCCAGGTCATTTACCGCCTCCGCCGGAGAGATTAGGATGCAGGGGTCGGTCATGGGAGTATCACGATGCATCCACCTCGCCCTACCATCGGCAGCCTCCTCCTCATCGTCGCGGCTTTCGGCGTCGGTCTCGCGTCCCTGAAGGGGAACCACATCTGGATCGGCGGCATGTCCATCCTGACGATCCTCGGGCTCCTGGGCGCCGCCGTCGGGGCGTCTTCCGACGCGGGCCGGCCGGGGCCTTCTTCGCCGGGGCCGCCCTCCGCGGTTCCGCCTGTCTGATGCGGGCGGGAGGCCCCGATCCGCCACGCGAACTCGGGGTATCTTGCGATCGACTTCAACACAGCATAAAATCACATGAAAACTATTTTCAGAAAAATGTAACCGTTCACGGGTCGGGGGTGACAAGCGTGAAGAAGGGCATCGAGCGGCGAAAATGCTTCTCGGATGCTTCGGTCGATCACACCCGACGCCGGCAAGACCCGCAGCAGTCAGGGATTCGGCGGACGCTTGAGCCTGTCGTGGAAAGCGCGGTCGTGCCGATCCCTGACGGTTTTCCAGTCCACTTTCAGCCGCCGGCCTGCCTCCCGGTAATTCCCTTCGGACTCGTGGAGGACCAGAGCATAGTACCGGCCGAGAAGTTCGTCGCTCGTGGCCGTGGTCTCGCGCACCTGTGCCAGCAACTCCTCGACGGGCCCCAGCCGATCGGCACGGTTGCCGCGCGAGGGCGGAAGGTATCGGCCTCGGACGATCACGTTACGGACGCACTGGCCGAGCTCCCGGAAATTGCCCGGCCAAGGGTAGCTGTCGCCGAGGTGACCCCTGATCCAGGCGAGGACCTCCGTGGTCACCTGCTCGACTTCCTCGTCCGGGTCGTCGGCCGAGTCCGGGTTCAAATCCAGCGCCCGGCCCGCGGCGAATCGGACCAGGTCTTCCAGGTCATCGGGCCGGTCGGACAATTGCTCGGCGAGCGAGGGCGTGGTCACCTGGTCGGCGCAGAGCCGGAAGTAGAGGTCGTGCCGGAAACGGCCCGCCTCCATCTCTTTCGCGAGGTCGCGATTGGTAGCGGCAATGATCTTGCCCTTGAAGGGAAGGTTATCTGTACTTCCGACCCTCTCGAACCCGCGCGTTTCCAGCACGCGGAGTAGCTTCACCTGGATCGAGCCGTCAAGTTCCCCGATCTCGTCCAGGAAGACCGCCCCGTACAGGTCGCACTTCTCCAGCCAGCCTTCTCGGTCCTTGTGCGCGAACGTGAACGCCCCCTTGACGTGCCCGAACAACTCCGACTCGATCAACGTCGGGGTCAGCGCGGACAAGTTGACGGGGACATAGTGGGAGGATCTGTCGATGATGAACCGGCGTTTGGCGGTATCAAAGGGTATGAAACTCGAGTTCGCAATCGCGCTGGCGACCAGCTCCTTGCCGCTGCCGGAGGGCCCCACGATGAGGGTCGGAAGATTGGACATTCGACTGTGCAGCACGCGAAGATATCGCCGAGTGTCGTGGGTGAAGATCGATTCCCAGACCGCCGCCCGTAGCCGGGCGGCGGGCATCGAGCCGCCGACAATCTTCTCGAAGATATGCTCATAGGCACGCTCCTTCTGGAAGCAAATCGCGAGGATGATCTCCGGCCTGTGACGGGAAGGAAGACTCCGGTCCTCCAGGTGGAACATGCGCTCGAACGCAGCAGCAAACTTTTCCCAGAAAGTCACCTCGATGGATCCCGACTTCGAACGCGTCAGGTCAGCCAGGAGCGACTGAAACTCCTTGAGAAAAAGGAGATAGATCAGGAAAAGGGCAAGACCCTCGTAGACCTGCAGTTCCTTTGGAGTCGCGACCCTCCCCGAGTCGAGTTGCCTTCGCAACTTCGCATACAAGTCCTCGCTCCGTTCCCGAAGCGCCGGCAATTCCGGGTACATCTCATCTCCTGTCCGGCCCGGTCTTAACATCATGACCGGGCCGACCCCGAGATATCTGGGACCGAGCGCCGTCCGTTCCAGTTCGACGCGTTCCTCGAGAAAAGGGTTCACGAACGGAATCGCAGCGAGGGCCTCCGCGGTGCGCCATTCGTCCATCGGGAGCAGAGCCATGACCCATGTCCTTTGCGGTCAGCATTCTTTAAGAAGTGCGACATTTCTTGTCTCATAGAGTACAGAATCCGACGCGCGGAAACCACAAACGCTTGTCCTTATTCTTGAGTCATTTTTCACATCTCCTGAAAGGGTACCTCGTGGCCCATCGAGTGGCGAAAATGCTTCTCGGATGCTTCGGTCGATCACACCCGACGCTAGCAAAACCCACAGCAGTCAGGGATTCGGCGGACGTATGAGCCGGTCGTAGAAAGCGCGGTCGTGCCGATCCCTGACGGTTTTCCAGTCCACTTTCAGCCGCCGGCCTGCCTCCCGGTAATTCCCTTCGGACTCGTGGAGGACCAGCGCATAGTACCGGCCGAGAAGTTCGTCGCTCGTGGCCGTGGTCTCGCGCACCTGTGCCAGCAACTCCTCGACGGGCCCCAGCCGATCGGCACGGTTGCCGCGCGAGGGCGGAAGGTATCGGCCTCGGACGATCACGTTACGGACGCACTGGCCGAGCTCCCGGAAATTGCCCGGCCAAGGGTAGCTGTCGCCGAGGTGACCCCTGATCCAGGCGAGGACCTCCGTGGTCACCTGCTCGACTTCCTCGTCCGGGTCGTCGGCCGAGTCCGGGTTCAAATCCAGTGCCCGGCCCGCGGCGAATCGGACCAGGTCTTCCAGGTCATCGGGCCGGTCGGACAATTGCTCGGCGAGCGAGGGCGTGGTCACCTGGTCGGCGCAGAGCCGGAAGTAGAGGTCGTGCCGGAAACGGCCCGCCTCCATCTCTTTCGCGAGGTCGCGATTGGTAGCGGCAATGATCTTGCCCTTGAAGGGAAGGTTATCTGTACTTCCGACCCTCTCGAACCCGCGCGTTTCCAGCACGCGGAGTAGCTTCACCTGGATCGAGCCGTCAAGTTCCCCGATCTCGTCCAGGAAGACCGCCCCGTACAGGTCGCACTTCTCCAGCCAGCCTTCTCGGTCCTTGTGCGCGAACGTGAACGCCCCCTTGACGTGCCCGAACAACTCCGACTCGATCAACGTCGGGGTCAGCGCGGACAAGTTGACGGGGACATAGTGGGAGGATCTGTCGATGATGAACCGGCGTTTGGCGGTATCAAAGGGTATGAAACTCGAGTTCGCAATCGCGCTGGCGACCAGCTCCTTGCCGCTGCCGGAGGGCCCCACGATGAGGGTCGGAAGATTGGACATTCGACTGTGCAGCACGCGAAGATATCGCCGAGTGTCGTGGGTGAAGATCGATTCCCAGACCGCCGCCCGTAGCCGGGCGGCGGGCATCGAGCCGCCGACAATCTTCTCGAAGATATGCTCATAGGCACGCTCCTTCTGGAAGCAAATCGCGAGGATGATCTCCGGCCTGTGACGGGAAGGAAGACTCCGGTCCTCCAGGTGGAACATGCGCTCGAACGCAGCAGCAAACTTTTCCCAGAAAGTCACCTCGATGGATCCCGACTTCGAACGCGTCAGGTCAGCCAGGAGCGACTGAAACTCCTTGAGAAAAAGGAGATAGATCAGGAAAAGGGCAAGACCCTCGTAGACCTGCAGTTCCTTTGGAGTCGCGACCCTCCCCGAGTCGAGTTGCCTTCGCAACTTCGCATACAAGTCCTCGCTCCGTTCCCGAAGCGCCGGCAATTCCGGGTACATCTCATCTCCTGTCCGGCCCGGTCTTAACATCATGACCGGGCCGACCCCGAGATATCTGGGACCGAGCGCCGTCCGTTCCAGTTCGACGCGTTCCTCGAGAAAAGGGTTCACGAACGGAATCGCAGCGAGGGCCTCCGCGGCGCGCCATTCGTCCATCGGGAGCAGAGCCATGACCCATGTCCTTTGCGGTCAGCATTCTTTAAGAAGTGCGACATTTCTTGTCTCATAGAGTACAGAATCCGACGCGCGGAAACCACAAACGCTTGTCCTTATTCTTGAGTCATTTTTCACATCTCCTGAAAGGGTATGGATTTAACGAAATTCGAATTGGGCGGCACGGAGTTTGTGTAAGTGGGGTCGTCTCTATGTGTCGGCGTGTCACGTTTTAGAGGAGAAGACCCATGGAACGCCGCAAGTTTCTGGAAGTGTTGGGATCGGGCGCCGCGCTCGTCGGCTCTCTGCCTGGTTGCCTCCCGAGTCTCAGCTCAGCCGAGCACCCCCCAGGAGACGCTCGCCCGATGACGAACTTGCAGTCCGCTGACCGGATCAAGACCGACACCGCCTCCGCGATTTACGACCGGCACAAAGTGGAGGGATCGAAGGAGTTGATCCGCCACGACGTCGAAGTCTATCGAGTGACCTACAAGACCCGCGACAGCGATGGTAGCGAGGTCGTCGCGTCGGGAGCTATTCTCGTCCCGAAGACCGCCGGTCCGCTGCGGGTCATGTGCTATTGCCGGGGCACGATCATCCCGGTGCATCAGGAGACCTGGGCCCCTTCGTACTACAACCTGGAGAAGGACCAGAGCATCTACGAGAACTACGAGATGTCGTACCTCGCCGCGACGTTCGCCTCGGCCGGCTACGTCGTCGTTGCACCCGACGGCATCGGGTATGGCACCACGAAGGACCGCGAGCACCCTTACATGCACGCGGCTTCGCTTGCCTGGACATCCCTTGATATTCTCCGAGCCGTGCGGGAGTTCGCCCGCAAGGAACAGCTCAACCTCGACCCTCGCGTCTTCATCACCGGCTGGTCGGAAGGCGGACTTTGCGGCATGGCCCTGCACAAGTTGATCGAAGACACGTGCCGAGGCGATTTCGCCGTCGCGGGGAGCTCACTCCTCGCGGGCAGTTACGCGCTCTCGGCGATGGCCGACCTGTTCTGCAACTATAATGAGGACTATCCCGAGTTCCAGATCAAATACTGGGTGATGCGAAGTATGGCTCGGGTCTACAAGCTGAATCGGCCGTTCGATAAGACAGTCATTCCCCCATTCGCCGCGGCGCTCGCGAAGGATGTGCTCGCCGAGGCCCCCAAGAATCCCCGGGTTGGCCTGGTCCCGGAGTTCCGTCGAGCCTTCCTCGACGATCCCAACCATGAAATGCGACTCGCGTTGCGGGACAACGACCGCTACGACTGGAAGCCGTCGGCCCCGGTGTTCCTCCACCACGGGACACACGACGACATCGTCCCCTTCTTTTCCGCGATGATGGCTTACGAGTCGATGAGGGCCAAGGGCGGCACGGTCACTCTGTACCCATACCTCGGCAAGAACCACTATGAGCCGGTCAACACGTATGTGACCAGGTCCCTCGCCGATTTCTCCAAGATTTCCTAGCCCAAGAAGTGGCCAATGCGGCACGACAACGCCGAACTCGGCCGACCTCAAGCGGTTGCCTCGGGATCCGCTCGACTTCCGGTTCATTCAAGATAGAGAGCGCACCAACTTCCAAGGCGAATCACGGTCAATTCACATTTTCAAGGAGAACCGCGACATGAGCAATGACAGATGGTCAAACGTCAGGCCGAACCGTCGGGTTGTCTTGAGGCTCTCCGCCGGAGCGGCCCTGGCCGGCGGCATCCTCGGAATTCGTCAACTCACCCGCTCCGCTGTTTCGGAAGAAAAGTTCAATGGAGGCCCCGTGATCGACACCCACATTCATGCTGTCTCGCCATCGCTGCCAGGCCTCAAGCCCATCCCCGCGGAGATCGAGAAGCTCTATCAAAGTCCACCTCAAGTGATGGCGGATCGGCTCAAGGCGGAGATGGCCGCGGGGAGAGTCGAGGTCGCGTTGGGAATGGGATCGCTGGGCGGCACGATCGCGGATCCGTTGGGGATCGCACGCACCCTCGAATTGTGCAGCCTGGTGCCCGGACTGAGGGCGATCGGCATCGCCGACCCGAGGCGCACCGATCCCGAATGGCTCAAGGCGGTCGAGGCGCAGATCGATGCCAATCGCGCGAAGATTGTCGCGTTCAAGGCGTACCTCGGTTACCTTCATTTCGGACCCGAAGACCCCGGCTACGTGCCGTATTACAAACTCGCCCAGAAGTACGAAATGCCTGTCATCGTCCATACCGGAGACAATTGGTCGACAACCGCAAAGGTGAAGTATGCTAATCCATTGCGAATGGACGAAGTCGCCGTCGATTTCCCCGGCGTCCGATTCGTGCTGGCCCACTTCGGCAACCCCTGGTTGATCGACGCCGCCGAGGTCCTATTCAAGAACGCGAACGTCTGGGCCGATCTGTCGGGTCTATTCGTCGGCAGCGACGAGGAAATCCAGGCTTTGCTGGGGCAGGCGAGGATTCCCGACTCGGCTCCAGGACTTATGTTTTCCGACTTGAAAAAGGCGATCGGGTATGTCGGTGACCACAAGAAGTTCCTCTACGGTAGCGACTGGCCGCTGGCTCCATTGGGGTCCTATCGAAGGCTGATCGAATCTGTCATCCCGGCGGAGCATCACCAGGAGGTTTTCCGGACCAACGCCAAACACGTATTCAAGATTTAATAGCCCTATTGTTCTTTCCGCGACCCCGTTCACGTCTCGCGTCCAGGTTGAGCAACCGGTTCGATACCTGGACCGCGTTATGAACTATCATCCACGATTTCTCGGGATCTTCCGTTGTAGCCAGGGTCTGTGACCCCGGGTTCGGCAGCCCCGGCCTCAGAGAGGCCGGCTACAATCGTCGCTCCTGATCAACGCGAGGGGCCGGGCCTGCTTCGTCCGCCGCCGGGTCCCAACCACTCGTCAGCTCGGGCGAGCCGACGAACTGCCTTCCGATATCCGGCCAGATCGAATCTGGGTCCGGATGCGGACCCGTGAAACGCTCACCGTTCTTCCGCGGCTCCCGGGTGCCGGAGCCTCTCGAGGAAGGTCTGGTCAAGCCGGAGCTTGACGACTCGCCAATCGACGTCCAGCCGCCGGCCCGCTGCCGTGTAGCTTTCGCCGGATCGATCGTAGGCCAGGGCGTAGTAACGACCGAGGAACTCGTCGACCGTGATTTCCACCCCTCGGATCCGGCGGAGCAACTCTTCGACAGGTCCGAGCCCACCGACGCGGGCTTGGGGAGCCAGGGGAGGGCGATAGCTCCCTCGGATCATGACGTTGCGGACGCACTGGCCAAGTTCCCGGAAATTCCCGGGCCAGGCGAAGCCGCGACCGAGTTCGCGATCGATCCATGCGACGACTTCCGAGGTCAGTCGCTCCACCTCAACGGCGAAGCTGTCATTGGTCGCGGGTTCGTAGGCCAGGTCGTTCGGCCGGTCAGTCCGCTTGACCAGGGCCTCCCTCGCGATGAAGCGGACCAGCTCCGGTAGGTCCTCGGGCCGATCGGCCAGTTGCTCCGCGAGCGAAGGGGTCGCGACCTGGTCGGCGCAGAGCCGGTAGTAGAGGTCGTGGCGGAATCGGCCGGCGTGCATCTCGGCGGCGAGGTCGCGGTTCGTCGCGGCGATGATCTTGCCCTTGAAGGGGAGGGTATCGGTACTGCCGACCCTCTGGAACCTTCGCGTCTCCAGTACGCGAAGCAACTTCACCTGGATCGCCGCATCCAGCTCGCCGATCTCGTCGAGGAACACCGCGCCATGCTCCCCGCACCGTTCCAGCCAGCCTTCTCGGTCCTTGTGCGCGAACGTGAACGCCCCCTTGACGTGCCCGAACAACTCCGACTCGATCAGGGTCGGGGCCAGCGCCGAGAGGTTCAGCGGGACGTACATCTCGGCCTCGCCGGCCAGGAAGACCCGCGAGCCGGGGTCGAAGGGGATGAAGCCCGACAACCCGATGGCACGGGCGACGAGCTCCTTGCCGCTGCCCGAGGGGCCCGAGATCAGGGTCGGCACGTCGGCCATCGTCCGGTGCAGCGATCGCGTGTATCGCCTCATGTCGTGCGTGAAAATCGATTCCCAGACCATCGCCCTGAGCCTGGCCGCGGGCATCGATCCACCAATGATTCTACTATAGATGTGAGTGAAGGCCCGTTCGATCTGGAAAAAGCCCGCGAAGATAATCGCCGGGTCGTGTCGCGAGGGTAGCTCGCGGCCGTGCGCCCGGAAGAGTCGCTGGAAGTCGGCCAGGAACTCCTTCCAGAAGGGCACCCGGCCTCCCCACGCCTGCTGCTCCAGAGACTCCGAGACGAGCCGGTCGAGGGCGTTCATGTAGCGACTGTAGAGCAGGTAGAGCGCCAGATCTTCGTAGACGAGCAGTTCCTCACGAGTCGCCGGCGCCCCCGCCTCCAGACGGCTCCCGATCTTGATCGCGAATGACTCGGCACGGTCTCTCAACGCCGGCACGTTGCCGAAAAGCTGTTCCAGTGTCTCGCCCGGGCTGGCTCGGATGATCGGCCCCAGCTCGATGTAACGTGTCCCCAGCGCCCGTCGTTCCAGCTCAACACGTCCCGGAAGGAACGGGTTGGCATAACCGATCCCGGCAATTGCCTCTGCGGCCCGCCATTCGGCGGGCGATAGGAGTGCCATGAAAAACCTCGGGGTTGGGGTCGTACGATCAGCTCGGCGAAGCACTGACGGCATTTCCTGCAGTTATCCTACCGAAAATGCCTGTGCCAACTTGAGCAGTGAATCCGACAAGGCCCAGCCCTATCGACATAACCACTGAACGCCTAAAGCATTATGGGATTTGCTGGCGTGCGGCACGAGAATTGGATCAGGCCGCTGAGAGCTCCATCGGACGATCGCCGAGGAAAACCAATCGCCCCAGACGGCTGTCGTTGCGGCGGAACGCCCTTCAGTCCCATGAAAACCCACGAACGATCCACGGAGAATCCCACATGATCATCACGATCGACACACCACGCTCGCCTCGTGCTTCGGCGGAACGACTGGAGCTGCGCCGGCGGATGCAGAGGCCCCAACGCCATCGGCTCCTCCATGGCTATCCCCTGGCCGCGGCCATGCCTCGAATTCCCGAGGACCAGGATCGTGACTTGATCCTGCCCGATTTCGATCCCCGCCGGGGTCTCCTCGTCGGGGTCCTGCCGCACTCGTTCTGCAACCCGGCCGTCGCCGGTTGTGGCTTCTGCACCTTCCCGCACGAGGCGTTCACCTCGAGGAAGGCGGCCGTGGTGATCGACCACGTGGTCCGGGAGATCGAACAGACGCTCCGGGCGCGGCCCGGCCTCGACGGGAGGCCGATCGCCGGCCTCTACTTCGGCGGCGGGACGGCCAACCTCAGCCCTCCGGAGCCGTTCCGCAGGCTCTGCCGCGCCCTTTCGCAAGCCTTCGACCTCTCGGGGGCCGAGGTGACGCTGGAAGGCGTCCCGGCGGCGTTCCTCAACCGCAGGCCCCCGCTCATGGACATCCTCCGCGAGGAGCTGCCCGCCCGACACTTCCGCCTGAGCATGGGAATCCAGACCTTCGCTCGGGACCGGTTGGAGCAGATGGGCCGAATCGGATTTGGCGACGCCGGCACCTTTCGCGAGGTCGTCCGGGCCGGCCATTCGCGCGAGTTCACCGTCTCCGGCGACATGCTTTTCAACCTGCCGGCACAGTCGCTGCGGGCGATGATCGACGACGTTCGCCGGGCGGCGGAGATCGGCCTCGATCACGTCGGGCTGTACCACCTGGTGATGTTCGCCGGGCTCGGCACCCCCTGGTCGCGCGACCCGGAACTCGTGGCCTCGCTGCCGACGAACGAGGAGGCCGCCGACAACTGGCTGGCACTCCGGGGTCTGCTCCTCGAGCTCGGATTCGACCAGACGACGCTGACCAACTTCGAGCGTCGGGAGTTCCGCGGAGAGGATCGGCGATTCGTCTACGAAGAGTCGAGCTTCCGCCCCGACCGATACGACATGATCGGCTTCGGTCCCTCGGGGATCTCGTTCGCGGACTCGGGACGAGCCGCGGTGAAGGTGATCAACCCGGACGCCGCGTCCGCGTACATCTCGGCCGTCGATCGGGGCCGGCCGACGTGGGACGGCGCGTTCGAGTACGGTCCCCAGGACCTGCGGGTGTTGCACATGACCCGCCGCATCTCCGCCCTTCGCATCGAACGCCTCGACTATCAGGCGTACTTCGGGAGCGACCCCGTAGACGACTTCCCGCGTGAATTCGGGGTGCTCGAACAGGAAGGGCTCGTCCACGTCACCGACGACTCGATCGAACCGACCGTTCGCGGTATGTTCTACGCCGACTCGATCGCGGCCCTTCTGTCCCGGAAGCGGCTACGGGCGCACCGGAACGCTCAACTGATCGACTCTTTCACGGGAAACGACAACGGGCCCGGTCATATGTGAGCATGTCGGCGATAAGTCCTTCTTGCCCTCTTGCTCGGCCAGGGTCCTCCGGTAGGCCCGCTCCTTCTGCGCGACGTACTCCTTGTATCCTCCGGGATTCACGAAGGCGTCCGCCTGTCCATTCTTGAGGAGGGCATACCTCTGAACCATGCCGTAATACGCACCGTGAGCGCCGAGAAACACGTCGCAGGGCAAGCCCTTGAGGACCTCGAAGGTCCTGGCGAAATCGGCGCCGATTTCCGGGTATTCCTTGTTGTTCACCAGTCGAAAGCCGGGATTCACGTTCGGGCTGCCGATCACCACGACGTCGTAGGTCTTCCCGCCGTCCTCGACTCGCCAGGTCCAGGTGGTGCATCCCCGGGTGTGGCCGGGCGTCAGCCGGGCGACGAGCGTCACGCCCCCGAGCTTGACCTCGTCGCCATCTTCAAGGACGCGATCGACCTGGCAGGGGGGCCAGCGGCTGGTCGTGTACAGGTACTGGCCCTCGCCGCCGGAAGAGATCACCCGGTCGTCCCCGCGCATGATGTAGACCTTGGCGCCGGTCGCCTTCCGGAGCGCCGCGAGCCCCGCGACGTGATCCGCGTGGGCATGGCTCGCCAGCAGGATCTTGACGTCGGTCATCTTGAATCCCAGCGATTCGACCGATTTCTGGATCAAGGGGACCGTGCGGTCGAATCCGCTATTGATGAGGATATGTCCTTCGGGAGTCGTGATCAGAAATGTGGCCAGATCCTTGGAACCGACGTAGTAGACATTCCCCACGACCTTGTGCGCCGGGAACGGCTCGTACCAGTCGGAGGAGCCCTGTCCGACGGCGGTCATAGCGAGAACCAGGACGTTGAGAAGCATCGGGAAAGATCTCCGGATTCAAACCCTGGATCGCCCGCCGAGCACGTCGGCGAAGCGCGAAGAATCTGCTTCGTTGGGATGTTTCCTGGGCCTTCGGGTTCGCCCATCGCCAAGCGATCGCGGATCAATCCTCAGCGTCCGCAGCCGACGTCACGGCCTGAGTCCATCAGAGGGTGAGCCGCCTGATCAGGATGAAGGTCGGGACTGAGACCCAAAAGAACGCGGACAGGCAGCCGACCACGAACAGCCCGAGGATGCCCCCGAGCATGAACCGGACCAGGAACGGTATTCGTGGTCGCGGCGGCAGGGTCCGATCGGTCCCATCCTGGTCCCCCACCGAGAAGGCCGACGCCCCAGCGGGCGACATCAACACGTAGGCGACCCAGGCCGGGACGATCGCCGCTCCGCCGATGGCGACGAGCCCGGCCCTCGGTGCAACCGAGACGGTGTAGGCGACTGCATAGGCGACGATAAGTACAAGGGCGAGCGTCGCGAGAATCGCCTGAGTCAAGCGAGCCCAAGGACGACGCCGGGCCACCGCATAGCCCAGCACGAGGCACGCCGCCGACGCAGCGAGATGCATCAGGGCCAACGCCACCAAGAAGAGGTCCATGACGGGGCGACTTGTGAAGTTCCAAAGGGCTCGGTCCTCGGACAGCCCAGGAATCCCTTCGAGCCCGACGGCGCGGGCGAACCGCTGGGTTTCGACCATCAGCCGGAAGACGAGGTTCTGGGATTGACCGGTAAAGATTCGCCAGTTGAGAACCTTGAGCGTGAGATAGATACCCGCGGCGATCATTCCCAGGATCCCCGCGAGGTAATCGAGCAGTACCACGATCTCGATCGAACGATCTCGTTCCGAATGGGATCGGTGCTCGTCCTCGGTCCGGACGTTCGCGCGGACCGGGTCCGTCCCGGACGTTGAGCCTGGAGTCGGCGAGGGTTGATCGGTCATGGGCCGAACCCTGGAGGAAGCCGGAGTTGTGTCCCCTGGCCCGTGTTATGAACTGGCGCCCTCTATTTCTCGGCATCTCGCGTTGTAGCCGGGGCCTGTGACCCCGCGCTCGGCAGCCCCGGCCTCACAGAGGCCGGCTCCAAGGAATGGAGAGGTTCATCACACGCTCTAATGCGTTCGTTATAACGCTGGCACAGCATCGTGTCCATCAGTAGGCACTCCTGGCCCGTGAGTCGCGAGGGATATCATCGGCAAATTCGCCTTCTGAAGCGTCCCCGATTATGTCGGGCAAGGATTTCTTCACGCGGTCTTCGAGCCGGAACATCCCTCGATCGAACGGGGTCATGACGGCCGCCACGTTGGAGGGTAAGTCCGGGCGCTCCAAAACCCGCGAGCCGGGCCGACATCTCGCTCGCCCGCTCCGTACGCCGAACGACATCCGACGGTTTTCGCGATTAAGGCCGTCTCGTATAATCGAGCCCGGGCTGTGAACCAACCTTCATGAACAGAGAGTCAGGAGACGCCATGCCTGCCCAGGGACCGTCCCCCGAATTGGTTTTCGACACGATCAACGCCTATCAGCGTACCGAGGCGCTTCGGACCGCCATCGCACTCGATCTATTCACGCACGTGGCCGCGGGACGCCGGACGGCGACGGAGTTGGCCGAAGCGTGTCAGGCCGCGCCTCGCGGGGTCCGGATCCTGGCGGACTATCTCACCATCATCGGCTTCCTCCACAAGTCCGGCGATCGTTACGAACTCACAGCGGATTCGGATGCGTTTCTGAACCGTTCGTCTCCGGCCTATCTCGGCGGCGCGGTCGGTTTCCTGCTCGCGCCCGGGATACGAGACAGCTTTCTCCAACTGACGGCGGCCGTGAGGCGGGGCGGCACGGCGATTTCCGACGAGGGGACCGTCTCCCACGACAACCCGATCTGGGTCGAGTTCGCCCGTGAGATGGGCCCGCTCGTGCGGATGCCGGCCCGGTCGCTCGCGGGACTCGTCGGCGGAGATCCGGCGCGACCGCTGCGCGTGCTCGATGTCGCCGCGGGACATGGGATGTTCGGCATCACGATCGCGGAGCACTATCGCCAGGCCCACGTCACCGCGATGGATTGGCCGAACGTACTGGCGATCGCGTCGGAGAACGCCCGTCGGGCGAACGTCTCCGAGCGGTTCGCCCTCCTGCCCGGCAGCGCGTTCGAGGTGGAGTGGGGCGGCCCGTACGACATCGTGCTGCTGCCCAACTTCCTGCATCACTTCGACGTGCCGACCTGCGAGCAATTGGCGGCCAGGGCGTTCGAGGCCCTCACGCCCGACGGCCGGGCCCTGACGGTGGAGTTCATACCCGAGCCCGATCGCGTCACGCCCCCCGCGACGGCCGGCTTCGCGCTGGTGATGCTGGCCACCACGGCCCGCGGCGATGCGTACACGTTCGAGGAGCTCCGGGCGGTCTTCGACCGGGCCGGGTTCGCGCGCAGCGAATTCCACGCCCTCCCGCCCACGACGCAGCAGGCGGTGGTCTCGCATAAGGGCTGACCGGGGCGAGGGATCGCGGCGACGGATTCCCGATGACCCACGGCGGTGTTCCCATGCGTTAAGATCAACTGAGATATAAATACGATTATATAATATGACTAACAAGTGTGCCGATCCGGCAGATCCGTGCTGCGCCGGCGGCGGAGGGATTCGTCGGAATTCGCGCACCGCGTCTCGAGCGGGGTGGGAGGCCAGCCCGCACCGCCCGGTCGGAACCGCGACGGAGCGGGCGGCGGGAATTGCACCCGTGTCACTTCGAGCGCAACGCGGCCCGACACCGCCCATGACTGCAGGACTCGATCATTGTGTGTGCCCTGTCGGTGTGGCTCAAGTGGCCGGCTGTTCAATCCTGTTGGATCACAATCCGAATCCCGTCAGATAATCATTTGCATAACATCAAAAGCCACGGATCGGCAACAACAGGCGCAAACTTTTATGAAAAAGCGACTTCGGCGGATCAGGCGGTTCGTCGCTGGGCCCGCTTTGCGAAACTTCATCCAATCTTCATCGCAGTTTCGTCGTCCATCCCCGCTTCATGGATACTCTGATACCTTGTACCTTCCGCTTCTCATCCCCGAAGGATCATCGACATGCCCAGGCATCGCCTCTCCCGTTCATCGCACGGCTTTACGCTGATCGAACTGCTTGTCGTCATCGCCATCATCGCCGTATTGATCGCTCTGCTGCTGCCGGCCGTGCAGTCGGCTCGCGAGGCCGCGCGCCGTTCCGCGTGCATCAACAACCTCAAGCAGATCGGTCTGGCAATGCTCAACTTCGAGGGTTCGCGGCAGGTGTTGCCGCCGACTTGGGCGATCAGTACGTCGCTGCTGAGGCCGCCCTTTCAACCGGTGGACCTGACGAATCTGTCGCTGGTCGGCCCGGACAATTATGAGCCTCCCTGCCCGATCCAGGTCGGCGAGGTCTGCAATAACGCGATCGACGTGCAGACGTGGGTCACGATCTGCCTCCCCTACTTCGAGCAAGGGACCATCTACAACGCCTACAACATTTCCCAGCCCTTCAGTGCCCCCGTCAATACGACGTTCGTGGGTACGCAGCTCAACATGCTGATCTGCCCGTCGGCGCCGAACGGCTATCGCACGGCCATTTATTCCGACGCACTCTCTCAAGCGTTTTATGGAGCCAACTGGTCGGTCACACTCGCCGGGGGCGACTACGCGGTCGACGACGGCGTGGATTCCGGCTGGATGGCTGCGAACAATGTCCCGCACCCCGCGGGCGTGGATACGCGCGGCTTGCTGCACGGCAACGTGGCGCCCAGGATGGCTTCGATCACGGATGGAACTTCGAACACGATCCTGGTTTCGGAGGATGCGGGACGTCCTCAATTCTGGCTGAACGGGCGCCTGATTCCCGACGGTACTCCGACGGCCAGCCTGGGGATCGGCGAGAGCGGGACCACGATCTACACGAACGAAGGTTCGGGCTGGGGTTGGGCCGATTACAACAGCGAATTCTATACCGACGGCGACGGCAGTCGGCAGCACACGAATTGGAGCAGCAACAACGAGGTCTACTCGTTCCACTCCGGCGGAGCAGATCACGTTTTCGCCGATGGATCGGTGCACTTCATCAAGCAGTCCACCGCTCCTTCCGTCTTCGTCGGGCTCATCAGCCCGGCCGACGGGGAAGTCATCTCAAGCGATTCCTATTGATCGAGAGTCTTCGACCTGGCGCTCGCGTGCGGCGGTCCGCTTCGAGAGCGTCAGGGCGACACGTCTCGCAATCGTGGCGAACAGATGGGGCTTGACGATGATTCGCAAGGCATTGCTGCGATCTGGTCGGGTGGATTGGCTCCGGCTGTCGCTATTCGCGGGCACGATCCTGCTGCCCGCGTGCAGCAATTCGCTCGAGGATCATCCGCCCCTGTATCCGGTGAAGGGCAAGGTGATCCTCGACGGCAAGCCGATGACCGGCGGAACGATCATCTTCGAGTACTCCGGCGGTGGCGCCGATGCTCCCAAAGGTACCGGGGGAGGACCATTTCGAGTCACCTCCAGGATCAAGGACGGTACCTTTAACCTCATCGGCTACGCGGGCTCCGAGGGCATGCCCGAAGGAAACTACAAAGTTGGCATATCGCCGACACAGGGACGAAGCGAAGATAATCTCTTCGGCCGGGAAGTCGTGGTTCCGAAGAAGGGGAAATCCACCGTCTCGGTCAGTCGGTACGCCGATCCGAAAACCTCGGGGCTGACGTCTAAAGTCTCCAAAGATGGGCCAAACGAGCCCATTTTCGATCTGAAGTGAAGGCCGCCTGGGACTTCCGGAGATACTCGGGGAAGGAGTCGTCGGGAGATAATCTCTCGCCGAGGCTCCCGACGTCAATCGGTGACTCCTCCCCAACACTCCCGCCCCGTCACGCGAATGCCGCTGGGCTAAGGGCA
>CAVURY010000034.1:0-1631346 GCA_963743925.1 uncultured Planctomycetota bacterium
ATCTCGCAAAATCGACGCAAGTGCAATCGGATTGCCTGTTTTCGATGCGTTCGCCGCAACTGCTGAGCCTGGCAATAGAAAAGGGCCTCCGACAATCGCTGTCAACGGTCCCTTCGAGTATGCCCGGCAGGATTTGAACCAGCAACCTTTAGCTCCGGAGGCTAGGATTCTATTGTATCTTCCGGTGTTTCTCCAGAGTTTTCCTTCACGGGGATTCCATATCAGCGTATATTTTTCCATGGGTTCTGAAGCACATTCTGTACTAAAAATTACGCTTCCTCACCTCACTCCAGCTCCTTTGGACGACAGATGCGCAAAGCTCTTCCTGAGTACAGGCGTATCTGCCACACAAAGGGGCCGTGGTATGGGAGGGGATAGACGCAGGCATGGCATGCGCAAAGCACATCACCGGGCTTCGCGCAAGCGGCCTTGTCGGGCCAGTTCTCGCTTACGTGGATTCTCTATGTTCGCGGACTTTCGCGCGGCGGAGCTGCCGCACGGCGTTGATCCAATGGGACTCGCAGTTGCCACCGAACTCGTCCTTCTCCGCGATGAAGTATGCCGCGACCCGCAGATTCTCATCATCGAACTGGTGCGGCACCAGCACCGGACTCAGTTTAGCAGCCTTGGCAAGCTCGATGCGCAGGAATCGACGATCGGCCTTGTTGCCGCCGTCCTGATCGAGATTGCAGATGCCGCAATGGCCTGCGGCGCCAGGGCGTCCATTGGGGGAGCCGTCAGCGAGCACGGCCTTCTCCCATTGCACGTCCAGCCCGGACAATTTCGCCGGCGGCGCGATGCCGCGAGCATCGTCGGTGTTGAGGCAGGCGACCAGCGTATTCTTTGGCTTCGCGCCCATGAAATCCCAGGCTTGATCGGCGACCGTCAATTCCTCCGCCCAGACGGAGAGTCGCTTCCCTTCGGATTTCTTGTCGTCACTTGATAGCTCGAACAATCCCGGAGGCACTTCCCCTCGCTCAATCGCGGCATCGCTCACCTGGGCATCGCTGCCGATCCTGAAAATTAACGTATGGGGAGGTAGGGGATCTCCATCGCTACCCGGCTGCAACATGTGCATCGTCGCTCGATGGGTCAGGCAAAGAGACTCAGTTTCGCGACCACCGCGGCGGGCAGCACGGAGCCGATCCGGTAATCCTCGCACCAGTATTCGTTCTTCTCGCGGTCGCAGAAGAAGACGCTGGCCGGCTCGTTCGGAACGATGTCCATGTCGAGATGATACTGGCCGTTGTCCCAGGAGTAAAACACCTTGCCGTTGACGTTGGTGGCGGCCGAAGGGACGGGCATCTTGCGGCCGGAAGCCTCCCAGACTTGATCCCAAGCTTTCGACGCGATCCTCGCCGTCTCGGCCGTGATCGCAGCATCGACGCCGGTCGAAGCCCGCATCAGAAACCTGAGGTGCTGAAGCTGCGCGATCATGGCCTTAATGTGCTCCAGCCGGCGTGCGATCTGCTCCGGAGAAAACGTGCGCAAGGGAGGCGGCTGCGGCTTGGGTTGCTCGATGTGCGGCTGCGCTTCGATCCGGCCGCCCGCGACGGGGCGCGCGAAGACGCGGGCGACGTAACGATTGCCACCGCGAGGGGTCACTTTCACGCTTAGATAGTTGCCTCTCGCCTTGCGATATTCCGGCAAGGAGTTCTCTTCCTGCTTCGGGCCTCGCTTGGCCGGTGTCGCCCTATCATAATCGCGCGGGACGAGGAAGGGGCCTGAATGCATCTGACGATCATCGTAGAGGTACCCGTATGTGGTCACCATGCTAAGCCCCGACTTGGCCGCCATCGTCTGCATCGTTGTCCTCAAGTTCCAGGTGGTAGGTTTCCCGCAAGAGTTCGACCGCAGAATCCCTCAGCCGAAGGATGCGGCCCTCTTCCACCGCCCGCCTGGCGGTTGCAGAACCGCCTCCTGTCGCGTCGCTGTGGAAATTAAGATCGAAGATCACCGCCTCGCCGTTCAGTGTAAGCATCAAACTCAGGGAATCATCGCCGCGAGTTAGCTTCCTGGCCAGCTTCCGCTCGTCGATCGTCCATCCTTGCTGCGTCAGCTCCAGCTCGTCACCGTCGTTGAACAGCGCCAAGACGTGCCCCGGCGGCAGTTGCTCGCGATAGCTGAAATTGATCCCGACAGCATGCACCGGCGTCTCCGGCAAGACCCGGAGGATCTCTCGCGCCATCTTCTCGCACCTCAGCAAGCATTCGTCATTGAGGATCTGCGGCACGAAAGCTAGACGGCTGCCGGAAATCTCCATCGCCACCTGCGTATCGCGATAGATGAGGGGAAGCGCCTGGAGCAGGGCTATTTCGGTCTGAACTTCGTGACCCGACGTCTCGTGGTCGGGGAAGAACTTGGGCAGCGCCCATTCGGGAAGGAAGATCGACCTATTCCAGAAGCCGGCCAGCACCACGATCCAGCCGTCTTTCCTCGCTGTCATGGCCCACCTTCGATTCCGTGAGAGTCATCTCTCCGGCCACCCCGCGCCGGACCTGCGCCTTCTATCAATATACGGGACAGCGAATCGCCGGGTTTTCCCGATGAACGCCCCGGCCAATCGGGCTGTGCGGGCTGCAGGGAAGGGATGGATTGGGCGGCCCGGCGGCTGCATCCGGGCGAGGGAGGGCCTGCGGCGCAAGGAAACGGGCCGGTCGCCGGGCCGTTTCCTGCATTCCCCGCCGACCCGTCGCCGCAAGTCCTTACGCGGCTTAGTATGCCCGGCAGGATTTGAACCTGCAACCTCTAGCTCCGGAGGCAAAGAGCGATCGATCGCAAGTGATAGCCTGTCAGGAGTTACGTCTTCCTCTTCTATTGGTTGCACTACAGGTTGCACTAGAAACGAGGAAACCGCGAACGGAACGACCGCCGACCCCCTGGCTGATCTCGTCGCCAGCCTGACGCCCGAGCAACGCCAACGGCTCGCCAGTCTGCTCACGGGCAAGCAGGAAGGGGAAGGGTCATGACCCACCGAAGCACCTCGCAGCGCGGGGAGCGGAACCAGTCCGCGCCGTTCCATGCCTCAAGCCAGCCCGGATCGGAATCGAGCGGACGACCGGATCAGACTCGATCTGACTCGACGCACCTGCATCTCAACGGCGAGACGAAGTTGAGCGCGTCGTCGGTCCGCACTATCTGAAAGCGAACCCGAGACTTCGCACGCCGGAGTGCGGAAGACCCCGGTAGACATCCAGCAAGCCAATGACCGGCAAGGTGGTCTGATCGTCGTCTACGAGAGTAGCGTCGCCATCGTGGCCGACGAATTGGCTCAACGGCCAACCGAAAGCGCAGAACGGCCAACGAGTCCGCTCAGAGCGAGCAAATGGAATATTCCACACTAAAAAAAGGGAGACCGTGTGGAATCGCGGTCGGGCGAGCGCTCTCAGAGTGAGCAAATGGAATGCGTGACCAACCGCCAATCACACTCAGAACACGGATCGATCAACGTAAACTCAAATCGCGAGCAAACGGCATGAATGAGCAATCAACGGCATTATGGAACCCGAAGCAAGAGCGGCTCGCCGCGCTGATCGCAGCCGGCAAGTCGATCAAAGCCGCCGCTGCGGCAGTCGAATCTGGCGAGCGGACGGCACACACCTGGCTTGAAGATCCCCGGTACCGTGCTCTCGTCGCTGAGCTGCGGAACCGGATGCTCAACGAAGCGGTCGGCCGGATGGCGGATCTGACGAACAAGGCCGTCGGCACTCTCAGCGAGTTACTCGACGACTCCAACGGTAGCGTCCGTTTGAGGGCGGCGCTCGGAATCATCGATGCAATGATTCGACTGAGAGAGCACGTCGATTTTGACAACCGGTTGCTCCGTATGGAGCAATCCACGGCGAACGAAGGTACCGAACCGATGAAACGAATCATCATCCCCGATGTCGATGGACGCTACTGCAAACGCACCCCACCCCATGAAGGACCGGAAGATTGAGCGAAGGTGCCAGGGGGAACCCACGATGAACACAATCAAGTTTGAAGCGACGACTCGACGCCCTCGAAGCCAGGATGCCGAAACTGGACGACGGGCCAATCGTGGTAAGACTGCGGTCAGTCGGCCTGGCGTTCACCCGCCGGGGTTTGGCTGACTGGGTGCGGAACACTCCGCCGGGATTCGCACATCCCATCCGTAGACTATTGGCGATCACTTGGATGAAATCGCTGGTTGGCGGCGATATGGACTCGCCGGGGCAAGCCGATGAGAAGGCGTGCGAACAAGCAAATGAGGCGGCTGAGCTAGCCGTGTTGACGGTCGATGAACTCATCGCGAACGGCGAAATCAAATGGCTAGCCGACGACATCCGGGAATGGGAAAAACGACCGCCGACGGTCATGAGCGGCATTTTCTTGACTCGATGACGTGGCACGCACCATCGATTTGTCGAGAGACTCAACCGCGTCGCCTGACCTTGGCCGATCGGCATTCTCGCCTAGCCATGTGGGATCAAGCCCCGAACTGACGTTGATCGATGCCGGCGACTTGAGTTACAGTTGTGCACTGCGGGAAGGCTCATGGTCGGCCAATCGTGAGCCAAGCGGACGGAGTATCACGGCACCCCATGGCCGTGCGCTGCTCCGTTCGGCCCGTACATGGGGAGCACGCTAATGGACGAGCCCGAAAACCTCGCATATCGCGACTTCGACGGACTATGGAAGCCATTCGTGGTAACCGAGATCAAGAAGAAGTGGAATCTCGGAGGGATAACGCTCTCACTCCCGGGGAGACCATGTGCTGATCATCTCTGGCAGATTTCTGACGAACTTTGGATCATTCGGGCCAACATAATCGATCGCTTCGACTATTGTCACGCAAGGCTGGCAGACGAACGCTGGTTCATGAGGATTTGGCCGAAAGACGCTGCGCAATTGCTGATCCTGGCAGGACTTCCCTTAGACGAGTCTTTAATGCCCTATGCGACACCTATGAAGCTCGATGCCAAGCACGAGGAGCGCGTCGAGAGCAGGAATCGGCCAGGGAGACCGCCAGACACAGACGCTCGGCGAGATCGAAAAATCGCTGAAGCATGGGCAAGCGGTCATTATCGCAAGTACGCTGAGTTAGAGACGGCGATGGAACTGAAAAAAGGACAAGTCAAGACGGCAATCGACCGCCATCGCAAGCGCGAAGAGCGAGCAAGAGGCTAGCGTCGGACAACCTTGTTCGGAGCATTTTCTTTTTTCCCGACTTATTCCATCGGGCAGATCACGCCAGGCAGACGCTGCCAACGTAGGACGACGCTGGCCTACGCGCCGGACAAACTCCAGCACGACGCGCTGGACGTGCCGGACCGTCCGAACCACGCCGTATATATAAACATGTCGGGCGAGCACTACGCTTGCTCTATGCTTCGGACGTTGGAGTTTGATCGTGATCGCTAAATATCCCGTGATCGCCGAGTCGATGATGCTCGACGTCGGCGATGTCGCCGAACTGCTCAACTGCTCAAGTCGTCACGTCTACCGCTTGGCCGATGCCGGCAAGATGCCGCCACCCATCAAGCTCGGCGCCCTGGTTCGATGGGACAAGTCGGTACTGGCGAAATGGATCGCTGATGGTTGCCCGCCGATACGACGGGCAGGGAGGACGATTCGGTGACCCACCCTCATGACCGCCAGGCGGGGCGTGAGGAAGGCAAGCGACGTAAGAATGCTGCACACGACCTGCTTGCTTCCCGCCGTGGTTGGCTCATCCGTCGAGCCCGCCGAGCCTTGCTGACCTGCCTAATCGATGTCGGCACCGCGACAGCCGACGACGTCGCCGAGCGGATGGGACCGGGCGATTCCAACATCGACCCTCGATGGCTTGGAGAAGTGCCCGGACCGCTCGCGCGAGCCAAGATAATCCGCCGAATCGGCTATGCGGCATCATGCCGACCAAATCGGCACGCATCGATCATCTCGACGTGGGAGCTGGCCGACCATGCCGCCGCGCTGGCATGGCTCGCCCATAATCCCGAACTGCCTGAGCCGGAAAACAGAACGGCGAGCCCGATGCCAGTCGAACTCGCCGCCAACCTTCAAACGACCGAATGGTGACCAACCGCGCTCATCGGAGATGACCCGGCGAGCGCCTAACTTCTCATTGGAAAGAGCTATGCAAGAGCGCAAGAAACTCAGTGACATCCTACCGCAAGCCGATCGGGACAATCTAGCCCGGCTCTGGGCGATCAGCAAGCCCGCCGATGATCTCGGTCCGCTACCGGCTGGCGAGTACCATTGCCGCATCCTCGACGGATCGGCCTTTAGCGCCAAGTCGGGGACACCGGGATACAAGATCACGTTCGAGATTGCCGATGGCGACCATGCGGGCCGACGTACCTGGCATGATGTCTGGCTGACACCGGCCGCGATGAGCATGGCAAAGCGCGACTTGGCCAAGCTGGGAGTGACGAGCCCGAGACAGCTTGACCAACCCCTTCCCTCTGGCATGCTGGCGACGGTCAAGCTGGCGTTGCGAAAGGATGACGACGGCACCGAGCGCAACCGCGTCGCTTGTTTCAAGGTTACCGGTATCGAGGAACCCGAGCCCGAGCCGTTCGCGCCGATCGCCGACGCGACCGACGACGATGGCTTTAACTGGGCGACGGGTCAACAGAACGAGACGAAGACCTCATGACGACAGCCTACGGCTTTCGCGTCGTAGGCCATCGTGCGTCGGGGAGGCGATCCGTCGATTGGCGGCTCGCCTTCCACGCCTACTGCGCATGCGACGACCGAGCAGAGCCCGAGCGAGAAGCTTACCTGTCTCATTTCACGTTCGGGCGGGACTTCGACGAGCACCTGAAACGGAACGACTCGGAGGCGGGCTATAGCGGCCCGTGTGGGGCTGACTGGCTCCATTGGGACATAGACCGGGAAGACGACCTGGCGAGCGCCCTGAGCGACGCCAGGCGGCTTGCGGCGGGGATTCTCGACCGATACCAAGAGCTTGGCGACGACGACTTGCTAATTTTCCTCTCGGGGGGCAAGGGATTTCACGTCGGCATCCCGACTTCGCTCTGGGGACCGACCCCTTCGGTTAGCTTTCATGAGAACGCCAAGCGGTTTTGCCAGGCTCACGCCGAGCGGATCGGGATCACGATCGACCCACTCATCTATTCCCGAACCCGACTCTTCCGTGCACCTAATTCGCGACATCCCAAGTCCGGGCTTTTCAAGCGCCGGCTCACTTACGAAGAGTTGATGCATTTGAGCCTCGCCCGCATCAACGAGTTGGCTCGCCAGCCTGAGCCGTTCGACGTTCCGAGCATCGAAGCAACGAGTCCGACCGCCGACTCCGACTGGCTCGACGCGGCTGGCGCGGTCGAGCGTCGAGCGGTCGAGCGCAGGATCACATACCGGGACGGTCGGCTCACCAAGACCACGTTGGCGTTCATCCGGGAGGGTGCGAACGACGGTGAGCGAGCGGACTCGGTCTTCAAAGCCGCCGCCAACCTGGCTGAGCTGGAGTGTCCGGCCGCGCTGGCTCATGCCCTGCTCACGGATGCCTCGCTCGATTCGGGGCTCACGCCGAGCGAGACGAAGAGACAGATCGATTGCGGCTTGGCCTATGGACGAAAACAAGTGGAAGGGGGCGACGCATGAGCACAGCACGCTATCGACCAGTCTGCGACATCCTCGACGGCTGGCGAGATGATGTGTTGAGCGGGAACCCGCCGACCCATTATCCCGTCGGTGTCGGCGAGTTGGGTCGGATCGAAATCGGGCCGGGGCTCGTTACGCTGATCGGCGGCGCACCCGGGGCCGGGAAGACGGCACATGGTTATGCAATGGGTGCTCGACGCGCTGGCGTTGAGGACGGACTTGAAGGCGCTGGTGGCTAACGTCGAGATGAACGCAACGACCTTGCTTGACCGCCAGCTTGCCAGGCTGAGCGGGGTCGAGCTGAAATTGATTCGGTACCGACGCCTCACGGCCGCGCACGGCGACGCAATTGCCCGTGGCATCGAAGCCCTGGAAGCCGTTGCGGACCGGCTCGCATTCATGAGCCCGCCGTTCGACTTGACCAACGTCGCCGCGTCGGCCGACGACCATGGCGCCGGGCTAATCGTCTTGGATTACATTCAGCGGTTCGGAACGGCCGGGACTCACGCCGACCGTCGTGGGGCTGTCAGTGAGACCATGGCCTACATCCGTCAGTTTGCCGATGCCGGGGTTGCCGTCATCGTCGTGGCCGCGTTGTCGCGGAGCAAGGACAAGGCTGGCCGTTCGTCCTACACGGAAGGCTTGAGCCTGGCGAGTTTCCGCGAAACGAGCGAGCTGGAATATGGGACCGACGACGCTTTCATTCTGACGCCCGACGGCGAGATCGGGGCATCCCCTTCCTTACCTGTGATCCTGAAGCATCTCAAGAGCCGACACGGCGAGACTCGGGACATGACTCTGACATTCGACCGGCCGCATCAGCGGTTCACACCCGCCGAACCCGCCGCCAAGCCGACCACGACGAAGCCCGAGGGCAAACTCATGGCATCGCTGCAAGCGTACTGGGAAGCCGCACCACTGGCGCAGGAGGATGAGTCTTGAGCGATCCCGCCAAGCCGATCGCCAGGAGGACGACCAAGCGGCAATCGAGTCTCCGATTTGAGGTACTCAACGCTTTCGTGGACTTGAGCATGGCAGACCTGAGCCGGGCCGAGTTGGTAGTCTGGTTCATTCTTTACCGAGACACGAAACCAGACAGAACCGCAAGCACGTCGGTCAGTGACATGGCTCGAAGGGCCGGCATCGACCGCCGAAGCGTACTTCGCGCCTTGAAACGTCTCCAGGATCGTCAGATGCTCCGAGT
The DNA here is from genome assembly GCA_963743925.1 of uncultured Planctomycetota bacterium. Lineage (GTDB taxonomy): Bacteria > Planctomycetota > Planctomycetia > Isosphaerales > Isosphaeraceae > CAVZRC01. The sequence continues at coordinate 8,795 of CAVURY010000034.1, forward strand.
CCTTCGACGAGGCGGCTTGAACCGAGGACCGTCGAGCTATTGTCTCTTCCCCTACCCAATGAAGACATAACGTCCAACTGGTGACACCCACGTCACCAGCACTGGTGACAATTTGGTGCTTTGACTGGTGACACCCGCGTCACCCATCCCAGAAGCCCCCTAAAGGGGGGCTGACAGAAGAGCACGCACAACCCCCTTGCGGGGGCTTGCGTGCTCGAACATCAGAATCCTTGACTTGGCTATGTTTGTCTGCCATTATGCACGCTTGTTGATGGCGATAGGAGCAAAGCATGCCGGACACGATCATCGAAAACCCGATCCTCAACTCGCCCTATCGCGAACCGGACCGGCATTTCCGGTTCGACGACGAGGGGATCACCGAACGAGGTCGTCGAGACCCGGCGGTCGAGCTCCTATTTCGTGCCGATCCCCCCGCCGAAGAAGAAGGGCAAGCAACTCGTCTTCGACACCGAATGGACGCAAGGACCGCATCGAGGAGAACGAGCACGTCAACCGCATCCGGGAACGGGTCAAGCACTGGCGGGAAGGGCGAATACCAGGGCGTTACTCACGGTCACTCGCAAGCTCCTGCAACACTGGACCGACCCCGACCGCGAAAACAAGCTCTTCTTCTGCCAGATCGAAGCCCTCGAAACGCTCATCTATCTCACCGAGGCCGCCGGAAGGTCGGCGACAACTGGATCGAGAACTGGCTCCGCGAGGCCAACGACTCATCGAACCCGGGCCTCAACCGCGTCGCGATGAAGATGGCGACCGGCTCGGGCAAGACCGTCGTCATGGCCATGCTGATCGCCTGGCACGCCCTGAACAAGCTCGCCGACCCGAAGGACCCCCGGTTCTCCGACACGTTCCTCATCGTCACCCCGGGATCACGATCCGCGACCGGCTCCGCGTGCTCCTGCCCAACGACCCCGAGAACTACTACCGGCTGCGCGACCTCGTCCCGCCCGACCTGATCGGGCAACTCGGGCGGGCGAAGATCCTCGATCACCAACTTCCATGCCTTCAAGACCGCGCAAGACGCCTCGAAGCCAACAAGCTGACCAAGCAGATCCTTCGGCACCGACGTTCGACGAGACCCCCGCCCAGATGGTCAACCGGGTCTGCCGCGAGTTGGGCAGCAAGCGGAACGTCATCGTCCTCAACGACGAGGCCCACCATTGCTACCGCCGCAAGCCCGACGGCGAGGCCGAGGCGCTCAAGGGCGAAGACCGGATCGAAGCCGAGAAGCGGAACGAGGAAGCCCGGATCTGGATCTCCGGCCTCGAAGCGGTCACGCGACAAGATCGGCATCCGGGCGATTTACGACCTGTCGGCGACCCGTTCTTCCTGCGGGGCTCGGGCTATCCCGAAGGAACGCTCTTCCCCTGGGTCGTCTCCGACTTCTCGCTGATCGACGCCATCGAGTCGGGGATCGTCAAGGTTCCCCGCGTTCCCGTCGCCGACGACTCCATGATGGGCGATCAGCCGACCTATCGCAACCTCTGGCTCCGCATCCGCGAGGAACTTCCCACGCAAGGGGCGGAAGACCGAGGCCGTCGAAGGCGAGCCGAAGCTCCCCGTCGAGCTCCAAGGGGCTCTTCATAGCCTCTATGGCAACTATCGAAGCCCGCTATCGCCTCTGGGAGCAAAGCCAGAAGCGAAGGCGGCCGGCAATCAGACGCCACCCGTCTTCATCGTCGTCTGCAACAACACGAACGTCTCGAAGCTCGTCTTCGACTACGTCGCCGGATGGGAGCAGACCTTGCCCGACGGCTCGACGGTCCTCGTTCCGGGCCAACTCGCCCTGTTCAACAACGTCGAGGACGGGCGATGGAAGGCACCGACCGCTCACGATCCTGATCGACAGCGAGCAACTCGAATCGGGCGAGGGGATGACCGCCGAGTTCAAGCAGATCGCCGCGCTGCGAAATCGAGGAATTCAAGGCCGACTACCGCGACCGGTTCCCCGGCCGGGACGTCGAGAGCCTGACCGACGAAGACTTGCTCCGCGAAGTCATGAACACCGTCGGCAAGCCCGGCAAGCTCGGCGAGCACGTCCGTTGCGTCGTGAGCGTCTCGATGCTGACCGAGGGATGGGATGCGAACACCGTGACCCACGTCCTCGGCGTCCGGGCCTTCGGCACCCAACTGCTCTGCGAGCAAGTCGTCGGCCGGGCCTTGCGGCGGATGAGCTATGCCGCCAACGACGAGGGGCGCTTCGACCCCGAGTATGCCGACGTCTACGGCGTGCCGTTCTCGTTCATCCCCTGCTCGGGCACGACGAAGCCACTCAAGCCCGGCCCGACCCCGACCCGCGTCCGGGCCATCCCCGACGCGGATCGCCTGCGAGATCACTTGGCCCCGCCTGCTCGGCTATCGCTACGAGGTCCCGGGCGAGCGGCTCACCGCGACGTTCAACGCCGACTCGCAACTCGCCCTCACCAATGCCGACATCCCGACGAAGACCGGAACGTCGCGGGATCGTCGGCGAGGCCCGCGTCCACACGCTCGACGACCTGAAGGGCCGACGGCTCAACGAAGTCGCCTTCCTCCTGGCCAAGCTGACCCTCGAAAAATATTTCCGCGACGACGACGGGACACGACAAGCCCTGGCTCTTCCCGCAACTCCTCGCGATCACCAAGCGCTGGCTCGACGAGTGCGTGCACTGCAAGGGCGAACACCTTCCCGCAACTGCTCTTGTTCGCCGAGATTCACCCACCACGCCGCCGATCGGATCTACCGCTCGATCGTCCAATCGACCGACGGGGACGCCGACGCTCAAGCCGATCCTCCGCCCCTACGAGACCGTCGGCACGACCCGCTACGTCGATTTCCACACGATCCGGGCGACATACAAGACCCGGGCCGACAAGTGCCACATCTCGCACGTCGTCGCTCGACAGCGACTGGGAAGCCAAGCTGGCTCAAGAACTCGAAGACATGGACGAGGTCGTCGCCTACGTCAAGAACCAGAGCCTCGGGTTCACGATCCCCTACACGATCAACGGCGTCGAACGGCAGTATTACCCCGACTTCATCGTCCGGATCGACGACGGCGACGGACGGACGAACCGCTCGAACCTGATCATCGAAGTGACCGGCGAGCGGAAGAAGGACAAGGAAGCCAAGACGGCCACCGCCCGCACGCTCTGGGTTCCGGCCGTGAACAATCACGGCGGCTTCGGCCGCTGGGCGTTCCTCGAAATCACCGATCCGTACGACGACTGTGCGGAACTGATCCGCGCCGATGGTCCACGGCGCTGCGCTGGCGACCACGACGGAGGCCGATCTGATGGCACGCAAGAAGAAAGACCCGACCCCCGCCCGTACCGGAACTCGACGCCATCCGCCACAAAGAGACCCGCACGAACATCCCGACCGAGGAACTTCGCGACTTCGTCGCCGACCGACGAGACCGACCCCGCCGAAGATGCTCTATCCCCGCGACCCGTCGCTCGACCCGCAACTCGTCTGGAAGGGGAAGGACGAGCAAGACCGCGAACCGCTCGAAGTCGATGTCGTCCCGATCTACATCCAGGAAGTCATCGAGCCCCGGGTCATCATCGACGCCGTCGAGGCCGGAAGACGACAAAGCCCGACAACGGCGGCTTCCTGCCCGGCTTCTTCGACGACTTCGAGGCGATGGAGTTCGACCACAAGGTCGAGTTCTACCAGCACGATCAGCACTGGGCGAACCGCATGATCCTGGGCAATTCGCTTCAGGTCATGACGAGCCTCGCCGAGAAGGAGGGACTCAAGGGCAAGGTTCAGATGATCTACATCGACCCGCCCTACGGGATCAAGTTCGGATCAAATTGGCAAGTGTCAACGCGAAACCGAGATGTGAAAGACGGAAAGATCGAGGACACGACTCGGCAACCCGAGCAGATTCTCGCATTTCGAGACACTTGGAAGATTGGCATTCACTCCTATCTGGCCTATCTTCGCGATCGGCTTGACTGTTGCTCGGGAATTGCTGACCGAGACCGGAAGCATATTTCGTACAGATCGGCGATCGAAAATGTTCATCTAGTTAGATCGTTTACTGGATGAGATTTTCGGTAGCCTCCAATTTCTGCTGCTCAGATCATCGATCGCAGAAGACCAGCGGTCTCGACACCAAACTGTATTGAAGTGGAGTCGCTGATTACCTTCTTTGGTACGCCAAAGATCAAGAAGCAACGTCAAATACCGACAGCTCTCTTCCGACGAAGTCGAAGCTAGGGAAGGACGGGGCATGACGTTACGATCAGGTCGAATATCCAGACGGAACGATGAAACGAGCGTCGCCACGACGAGAGAGAGAGACGCCTGATACAATTCCGACGGGATCGAGCGACTATTCCAGCTTGACAACTTGACATCTCGACGGACCACAGTGAGAACAGCTATCCGTTCCGGTCAAGTTCGACGGAAAGATCTACTATCCGCGGTCGAGGATTCAGCTGGAAGACCAACCGTCGAAGGACTGCGATCGACTCGACTGGCTGCAAACCGAATCATACCGACGGGCAAGTACTCTTCGCTATGTTAGATTCCTCGATGACTTTCCTGCCTATCACGATTAACGAATTTGTGGAACGATACGTAGCTGGAGTTTCACGCAGACAAGGTCTATGTCGTTCAAACAAGTCCCGAAGGTCATCGTCACGTTGCCTCCTGATGACCACCGACCCCGGTGACCTCGTCCTCGACCCGACATGCGGCTCGGGAACGACCGCCTACGTCGCCGAGCAATGGGGCCGGCGCTGGATCACGATCGACACCAGCCGGGTCGCCCTGGCTCTGGCCCGAACCCGGTTGATGGTCGGCGAAATTCCCCTACTACCTGCTCGCCGACTCGCCCGAGGGGCTCAAGAAGGAAGCCGAGCTGACCGGCCAAGAGCCGCCGAGCTATCCGACCGCCCGGCGACATCCGCAAGGGATTCGTCTACAAGCGTGTCCCCCACGTCACGCTCAAGTCGATCGCCAACAACCCCGACATCCGCGAAGGGATGACCCGCGCCGAGATCGACGCCGCGATCGCCCGCCATGCCGAGACCGAGACCCTCTTCGACCAGCCCTACGAAGACAAGAACCGCATCCGGGTCAGCGGGCCGTTCACGGTCGAGAGCCTCTCGCCCGACCGGATCGTCTCGACCGACGAGGAACGACCGGAATCCGAGCTGATCGGCCAGAAGCAACCCGGCCGGGCCGACTTCGCGACGATGATCCTCGACAATCTCCGGAAGGCCGGGGTTCAGAACACGTTCAAGAACGAGCGGCTCACGTTCGACCGCCTGGAGCCGCACGCCGGGGCCTGGATTCACGCCACGGGCGAGTACACCAACGGCGACGGCAAGACCCGGCGCGTCGCCGTGACGATCGGCCCGGAGTATGGCACCGTCACCCCCCAACAGGTCAAGGAAGCCGCCAAGGAAGCCGTCTCCGGCATCGGCTTCGACATCCTGATCGTTTGCGGCTTCGCCTTCGACCCGCACGTCTCCGAGGAAGCCAAGCGATACGGCAAGCTCACGGTCCTCCCGGCCCGGATGAACCCCGACCTCTTGATCGGCGACACGCTCAAGAACACCGGGGCCGGCAACCTGTTCATGGTCTTCGGCGAGCCCGACATCGCCATCACCCGCGACGCCGAGAAGAAGGTCATCGTCGAAGTGAAGGGCGTCGATGTCTACGACCCGACGACGAGCCAGATCCGGAGTTCATCGACCGACGACATCGCCTGTTGGTTCATCGACACCGATTACAACGGCGAGTGCTTCTTCGTCCGGCACGCCTACTTCCTCGGGGCCGACGACCCCTACGGCAAGCTCAAGCGAGCCCTCCAAGCCGAGATCGACGAAGCCCAATGGGCGAGCCTCTACAGCACCAAGAGCTACCCGTTCGAGCCGCCCGCCTCGGGCAAGATCGCAGTCAAGGTCATCAACCATTACGGGGACGAAGTGCTCAAGGTTTACCAGATCGCATCTACCAATGCAGATCCACAAAAAAAAGGAGCAAAGCCATGACTTACTGTGTTTACCTGGTTCCGGGGACATGGTCACGCGGGTTTATCAAATCCGTGAAGAATCCGATATGGTATGACGAGAATTCCTCATTCTGCAATGATGTCAAGGAGCAATTGGGTGGGGACGTCCAATTCAAAAAGGTTTCTTGGGGAGAACGAAATACCGTTACTGCCAGGCACGACGCGGCCAGAAATCTCTCGACTATGCTGGAAGAAGGGATTCGGGATTTTCCCCAGGCTAGGCACGTCGTGATTGCACACAGTCACGGCGGAAATGCAATATTGTACGCACTGAGAATGAAGGCTCCGAAAAACAGTCTCCACGGGATAATCATGCTCGCCACGCCTTTTATCGAAGTGGAGAGGATACCATTTACTCGGTTTGAAAGAAATCTATACTTCTATTCATGTTGCGCACTAATTTTTTCCGCATTTGAAATGTTGTTATATTTCTCGTTAATGAAGCTGGGTAGCGTTAAAGCCTTCGGCAATTCATTAATCGGAATTGGAGTTGTATTCACTATTTTATTCTTACTCTTGAGTTATTTTCTGGTGAAAGTGGTGTCGTCTCGATGGTCTAATACTGTAGATCGCATTCGTTCAGACAGTGAATTGAAAGCACGACATTCCATCGAGTCTAGGCAGCCCAGTGTGTTGCTTATTCGTTCGACAGTGGACGAGGCCTCGATGGCTTTGGGATTGGCAGGTGGGTTCGTTTGGATTAGCCGCCTGTTCTGGTCCGTTTTTCTATTTATTCTCCATTCAATTCGTCTGTTCGCGGATCTCATCGAGTTGATTTTCCATAAAATCAGATGGCTATTTTTTTATCCGATTCGGATTATCTTGCAGAAGACACCCCGTCTTCGTCGCTTGACAGAACTCGAATCGTTTGATGCCTATGCTTTTTTCATGGTTTTTTTTATAATTTATATATGTTTTATGATGATACCTGATGGAATTCCTGTTTATGCGTTAGAATTCTTTTTGGTATACACCATAAGACCTATATACTTTATATTTTTGGTAATCTATTCGTGCATGCTTCTTATGCCAATTATATTGGTGTCGTCCTTGCTGCTGCTTCCGTTTGGCTTTGAGTTCGTGATATCTGGACCAGCGCTCAATATCTATGCCGAGGCGGCACCCCCCAATCTGAGTGCGACGATTGTCGTCGTACGTCGCCCTAGATTCTCGGGCAAGGTAAAATCGGGTCCTCGCAACAATATGAAATTACGATTAGGTTTTCATGGGTGGTTCTATAAGCTTCGCAACCTCTTTCGTCTCCGGTACCCGATGCGCCATAGCATTCACGAGTCCAAAGAAGCTCGGGACGAACTGTGCAAGTGGATTCGGAATCTTTAGAGTCAGGATCGAGAAACCCCTGGCGAACGACTGGACGAAGCCGAGGTTACGTGTGATAATTCGCACAATGGGCGCCAGTCAATCCAAAGTGCCGATTTCGGATCTTCTCCGACGAACGATCGCCGAGAGCGGAATCTCCTACAACGCCTTGCAGAAGGAAACCGGAGTGACCCGTGCCAGCATCATGCGGTTCGTCCGGGGGGACCAATCGATCCGGCTCGACATGGCCGACCGGCTCGCCACGTACTTCGGACTGGAACTAGTCGAGCGACGGAGCTAATGACGATGGGCAGCGTTTACCGCAAGTCAACGACGCGCAAGTTACCCGACGGCGCAGAGATCATTACCCGCAAGGGCGAAAGGATCGCAAAATGGAAAAACAGGGACGGAAAAACCCGTACCGCACCCCTGACCGAAGCTGGTGATCGTATCCGCGATGAGTCGAGCACTTGGTACGCCAAGTACCGCGATGGTCAAGGTATCATCATTGATGTGCCGACCGGATGCCGCGACGAGACCGCCGCACGCCAGATTTTGGCCGAACTGGAACGTAAAGCGGAACGAGTGCGGGCCGGGTTGATCACACCGGCCGAATCGCGGACCGCCGAGCACCTGGCGACGCCGATCGGCGAACACTTCTCTGCCTACCTGAACGCGCTTGCAGCCTCCGGCTCGGTTCCGATGCATCGGAACAACGTCCGGACCTACCTGAGCCGGCTCGCCGACGATTGCGGTTTTCGGCGACTCGCAGACTTGAAGCGGGAAGCCTTGGAGCGATGGCTTGCCCTTGAAACCAACCGTGGACGGTCGGCTCGCTCACGGAACACGCACCGGGCTGCACTCATCGCGTTCGCCAACTGGTGCGCCGACCCGACCGTCGGGCGGTTGTCGGCCAATCCCTTCAAGGGTGTTCCCAAGGCCGACGAGAAGGCCGACCGCCGCCGCCAGCGTCGAGCCATGACCGCCGACGAGTTGAGCCGGTTGCTCGACGTTGCACGTCGCCGACCACTACTTGACGCCCTGACCGTGCGACGAGGCAAGTTGAAGGGGCAAGCCGTGGCCAACCTCACTATCGAGACTCGTGAACGACTCGAAGCCCTCGGTCGAGAGCGAGCCCTGATTTACAAGACCCTGGTTTTGACCGGACTTCGCAAGAACGAGTTGGCGACACTCACCGTCGGTCAACTCAGGCTCGACGGCCCGACCGCCTACGCCGACCTGGATGCGGCCGACGAGAAGAGTCGGGAGGGTAACGCCGTGCCGATCCGGGCTGATCTGGCCGACGACATCGGGGCTTGGCTCGCCGACTCGCTCGCCGCACGCCAGGATGAGGCCCGCCGTCGATTCCAGCCGATCCCCACCAGCTTGCCTCCCGATACGCCGCTGTTCGTCGTGCCAGCCGGCTTGGTGAGGATTCTCGATCGAGACTTGCATCTTGCCGGCATTCCCAAGCGCGACGATCGGGGCCGCACCCTCGATGTGCATGCATTGAGGACAACGTTCGGAACGCTGCTGAGCCGGGGCGGGGTTGCCCTTCGTACGGCTCAAGCGGCCATGCGGCATTCCGACCCGAAGCTCACGGCCAACGTCTACACCGATCCGCGTTTACTCGACATCCATGGAGCGTTGGACTCGTTGCCGAGTTTGTCGCTCAATGTGCTCCCGGATGCTGGCCGGGATTTGCTCCGAGCGACCGGGACTGAGATTCACGGTCTGACTTCGGTTGCACCAACGGTTGCACTAACTTGGTGCAACGAGAGTCAATCGGCGTCCATCGCTGGCAATAAGAAAGCCGAGTCTCCCAATTCCATAGGGATGACCCGGCTTGGCGAAATCGGCTGTTTTTCAGGGGAAATCGCTGGTTTCCAGGGGGTTGCGGCGATCCCTTCCTCAGTATGCCCGGCAGGATTTGAACCTGCAACCTCTAGCTCCGGAGGCTAGCGCTCTATCCAATTGAGCTACGGGCACGTATCTGCCTACAGCATGCAAACCAGGGACCTGATTTGTCAAGGGTCGGGACGAATGCGCGCGGATCACGTCGTCTCAAGGGATCGCGAATCCCATGTCCCGGAGGATGTTGACCAGCGCGATCAACGGGAGGCCCGTGATGGCGGTCTGATCGTCGCTCTCGATCCGATCGAACAGGACGATCCCCCGCGATTCGAGCTTGTAACTGCCCGCACAGTCGATCGGGTTGTCGGCGGCGATATACCGTTCGATCGCGTCGGGCGTCAGCCGTCGCATCCGGAGACGGGTGATATCGGTGTGACAGACGCCCTCGCCGCCCTGGATCACCACCATCGACGTGATCAGCTCGTGGGTGCGACCGGCCATCGCGGCGAGCTGTTCGACGGCCCGAGCCGCCGTCCCCGGCTTGCCGAAGACCTGGCCCTGGAAGGAGACGAGCTGATCGCAGCCGATGATCGCCGCCTCGGGCTCCTCATCGACCAGGCTCGATGCCTTGGTCAAAGCCAGCTTCTCGGCGAGTAATCGCGGCTCCGAGCCGGCTTCCGCACGCTGGATCGCCGACTCGTCGCAGAGCGGCGCCATACATCGAAACGGCACGCCCAGGCGCTCGAGCAAGGCTCGTCGGTAGGCCGACGTGCTCGCCAGGATCAGGGCTGGCGTCGAATCCGATCGAACGCTCAGGCCGGCGGCTGTCATCGTCCCCCCGAACAAAACCGGTGAGCTTCGCTGAGAGACTGTCCCATAAGGGGAACACTCGTCAAACGAATTGAAAAATCCTTCCGAATCTTCTATCGCGTTCGTGCGATAAGAGTTACGACAAGGGAACAGCTCGATGCCGCCGTAGGTGCGTTAACGAATTACCAGAGTGGTGGCATCCTCATTGATACGGGACGATACGCGAAGTTATCCGAGGTCGGCCTTCGGGCCGATGACAACGTTTCGCTGTCCGCACTGTCCTCTTCGGAATGGAAAATGAGACGATCACTCCAAATCTCCTCGCCTCTGAACAGGACATGCCGACCGGCCCGGGGCCGGTCCGGGATCGGCGACCGTGGCGTCGGAGACCTTGCGAAAAGTTGCCATCGAGTGCCAATGAGTGCCATCGGACGACCGGATCAGAGTCTGCCTCGGAAGTCGCTGTGGCCGTCTCGTAGTGAGCGCGGAATTCAGCAAGTTACCGGGGACCGGTGCTCACCGAGCACCCTACGAGACTCTTCCGAGACAGACACCTTAGAGCCGGATCGCTTCCAGCAATTCTTCCGGAGGGAGGATGTACCCGAAATAGAACTCGCCGAAAAGCCCGTACTTCGCCGAGCTCTCGTCGAACCGCATGGTGTAGACGATATCCTTGAGATACGTGGGGTTGCGACCCCAGAGGGTCACGCCCCACTCCCAATCGTCCAGTCCCGTCGATGCCGTGATGAGCTGCGAGACCTTGCCCGCGAACTTGATCCCGCTGCGGGCATGGGCCGACATCAGCTCGGATCGCGCCTCGAAGGGGAGCAGGTACCAGTTCTCCTGGGCCGATCGCATCTTGCTCATCGGGTAGAAGCAGAGGCACGGCCAGCTCGGGAACTCCGGATAGAGTCGCTGGCGGTTCATCGGGCCGAGCCGCTCGGCATAGGCGGAGACCTTGGTCTTGTAGACGCTACTCTCCGGGTCGAGGCCCTCGCGATCCCGGAGGACCTGGCCGTACTGCTCGGCGTCGGGGACGTACTCGGAGATCTCGGTGATCGAGTAGAACGAATACGAAGGCAGCAGGGCAGGCCCGAGACTGCACGCCTGGACCGACATCTGGACGTCGTGGACGCCTCGCAGGTCCGGGCCGGCCATGATGATGCCGAAGTCGGCCTTGTGACCCGGCACCGCGAAGCACTGGAGCTGTTCCGGCCCGCCCGGATCCCTCGCACCCAGGATCCGCCGCAATTCCTCGAGTCCCTGCTCCCTCTGGGCGGTCGAGAGCTCGCCCAGCCGGGACCGATCCACCCGGTAGAAGAGATGGAGGAAATGCCAGCCGGCTTCGGGCACCAACGTCGCCGGGGCCTGGGCCGCGGCGGAGGGCCGATGCCCCGCAGGACGACCTTCCGATCGGGGCTCCGAATGCTTCGAAGCGCCTTCGCTCGCGGCCGATCCTTGAGACGCCAGTTCCGAGGAATCATGGGAGATGTCGCGCATTCCTGCTCCTATTAACACTAACACCGATCTCCAGTCCGGTTCGAGTCATTCTACGGCTTATGCCACGGCGGCGGCAAGGAAGCCTGGTCCGTCGCGATTCAGGCCAACGCGGGGTGTCGAGTGGTCCACTCACGTCGCGAGAATCTCGCCTCTCGCCCCCGCGCCGCTTGCGGAGGCGTTGCCCCACGCCTAGAATCCCCGCTTGCGGACCGGGCTTTCATGAGGCGAATCTCGGGGGTGATTGTCATGAATATCGGGCGGACACTGAAGACCCTGGCGATCCTTGGCCTGGGGGCTCTCCTGGGCGGCGGCCTGGTCATCGCGATGGGCGAGCCGCGAGGATCGGCCGCGGCCGCGCCCGGCGAGGGAGGCTCGAACGCCGCAAGGGATGCACCGGCGGGCGAGCCCATCCGAGGATGGGAGAAGGGGAAAGGATGGGGATGGATCTGGGGCAAGGACGATGAGGTCGGCTCGCTCAATGCCCTGTCGAACGCGTCCCGGGCCGCGGCGCTATCGCTGGCCACTCGCGGCGAGGTGTTCGACCTGGGCGTGACCTACAGTCGCCGCAGCTTCAAGTACTCCGGCCACAGTCCCGGCGAGATCATCACGTTTCGCAGCCCCGATGGCATCCGCCGGATGCAAGACGCGGACTCGCCGCCGAGCGCGCAGAATGGGGATCACGTCTACTGGCATTCGGCGGCGCTGTTCATCTCGGACAACGTCGCGACCCAGATCGACGGCCTGGGCCATATCACGGCCGGCCTCGACGACCACTGGTACAACGGATTCAAGGAAGCGGACTGGGGCGGAGACTGGGGCCCGCGCAAGTGCGACGCATCCACGATCCCGCCGATCGTCGCGCGCGGCGTGCTGATCGACGTCGCCGCCTTCAAGAAGGTCGATGCGCTGCCGGGTCACACCCTGATCTCGACCAAGGATCTCCAGGACACGCTCGCGTGGGAAGGCGTGACCCTCGCGCCGGGCGACGTCGTCCTGGTCCGAACCGGCACCGCCCGCTACTGGGGAGAAGACGGCGCCGACCACGCCCGGCTCGCCGAGCATGACTCCGCGGGCCCCGACCTGACCGCCACGCGTTGGCTCGTCGAAGATCAAGGGGCGATCATGGTCGGCTCCGATACCAGCGGCTACGAGGTCACTCCCGCCCCCAACTCGCCCGGGACCATCATCCCCGTCCATCGCTACTTGCTCGTCGAGCAGGGCGTCCATCTCGGCGAGCTCCATAACCTGGAGGCGCTCAGTCAGGCCAAGGGCTACACGTTCTGCTATGTCGCGGCCATCAACAAGATCAAGGGGACTGCCGCCGGGTTCGCTCTTCGGCCCCTCGCGATCCGTTAGGCCTGATCCCCGGGATGCGCCCCGCGAGCTTCTCGCGTACAACTCGGACGGGACCCGTGCTCAGACAGCTTGTTCGAGCGCCAAATGTCGACTAAGATGATCGGAAATTTCCAGCTTACCCGCCAATTGGATTCGACCGGGTGCGAAACGCCCCTGCGGCGTGGTCGTTCGGCGGGGTCTGGCTCGTTGGCAGGCTCGATGGGGGAGCTGACGGGTTCCGGGTCGTGGGTATCAGGAGGCAGCCAATCATGTCAACGTCCGAAACGAATTCCTTCCGAGGGCGGATCTACGACAATATCACGCAGACGATCGGCAACACCCCGCTGATCCGTCTGCGTCGCGTCACGCGCGGCTGTCAGGCCGACGTGGTGGCCAAGCTGGAGAACTTCAATCCGCTCTGGTCGGTGAAGGACCGCATCGGCGTGGCGATGATCGACGCGGCGGAGGCCGCCGGCAAGATCACCAAGGATACAGTGATCATCGAGCCGACGAGCGGCAATACGGGGATCGCGCTGGCGTTCACGTGCGCCGCGCGCGGCTATCGCCTGGTCGTGACCATGCCGGAAAGCATGAGCCTGGAGCGTCGCCGCCTGCTCAAGGCATTCGGCGCCGAGATCGTTCTGACCCCCGCGGCCGAAGGGATGCCCGGCGCGGTCCGAAGGGCCGAGGAGCTGGTGAAGAACACGCCACACGCCTTCATGCCCCAACAGTTCAAGAACCCCGCCAATCCGGAGATCCATCGCCGCACGACGGCCGAGGAGATCTGCGCGATACCGAAGGCAAGGTCGATATCGTGGTCAGCGGCGTCGGGACCGGCGGCACCATCACCGGCTGCGGCGAGGCACTCAAGGGCCGCAAGCCCTCGATCCAGATGATCGCCGTCGAACCGGCGGGCTCGCCGGTCATCACCCAGATGCGGAAGAATGAGCCGCTCCGGCCCGGGCCCCACAAGATCCAGGGCATCGGCGCGGGGTTCATCCCGGACGTCCTGAACACCGCGATCATCGACGAGGTGGTCACGGTCTCCGAGGACGAGTCGTTCGAGATGGCCCGCCGGCTGGCCCGCGAGGAAGGCATGCTCTGCGGGATCTCCTGCGGGGCGGCCGCATCGGGGGCGATCAAGGTCGCCTTCCGGCCCGAGAATGCCGGAAAGCTCGTGGTCGTCATCCTGCCCGACCTCGGCGAACGCTACCTCTCCACACCCCTGTTCCCCGAGTAAGATGACCGAATCGATCGCCCTGGAGATCCCCCGCGACCACCACGACGCGATGGTCGCGCACTGCCTGCGCGAGGACCCTCTGGAATGCTGCGGCATCCTGGGCGGGGTCCGCCCGCGCGTCTCATCGTTCCACCCTCTGCGGAACGCCGCGGCCAGCGAGTCCCGCTACGATGCCGACCCGCATGACCTCATCGACGCGGTCGTCTCGCTCCGCGATCGCGGCGCGGAGATCCTGGCGATCTACCACTCTCATCCCCAATGGGAAGCCATACCGAGCCGGACCGACCTGGAGGAGAATCATTACGGCCCGGTCCCCCGGATCATCGTCTCGTTAATCGGCGAGACGCCCGTCGTCCGCATCTGGCAGCTCGACGCCGACTCCTACCATGAACTCGAGTGGCGGATCGTCGAGGCTTCGCCGGCGAGCGACTCGCTTGAGGTTGCAAACTCGCCCCGGCCGGAATAGACTACTGTCCGTCTCGAATCACCACAACTCCGGGAGCGACTTTGAGTTCCATGCAAAAGACCCTGATCATCTTCAAGCCCGATTGTGTCCAGCGCCGGCTCGTGGGCGCGATCCTGAACCGTTTCGAAACCAAGGGACTACGGGTCGCGGCGTTGAAGCTCATCCGCGTCAACCGCGCACTGGCCGAGAAGCACTACGCCGAGCATCAGGGCAAGCCGTTCTTCGAGGGCCTGATCGGATTCATCACCAGCGCGCCGGTCGTCGTGGGCGTCCTGGAAGGGAACGAGGCGATCGCGGTGGTCCGGACCATGCTCGGCGCGACCAACGGCGCCGCCGCCGCACCGGGGACCGTCCGGGGTGATTTCTCCATCAGCAAGCAGAACAATCTGATCCACGGCAGCGACAGCCCCGAGTCGGCCCAGCGTGAGATGGCGCTCTGGTTCCGACCCGAGGAGATCCTCGACTACGCGATCGACGGCGAGACCTGGGTCTCCGCCGGATCGTGAGATCGAAATCCATTGGCGCGAGCACAGCACTTCGCGATCCGAACGAAAGGCCGGGGCGATTCGATCATGGCGGGGCAGCCGCGAAAGAGTGAGATCCTGTCGAATCCCTTCTTCGTGCTCCTGCTCGGCACGAGCGTGGCGTTCGTCTTGACGGTCCTGGGATACCTGGTCAGTCCCTACGCGCTGATGCCGAATCCGGCACGACAGCCACCCGGCCCAGGGTCGATCGCGCTGGCCAACTGGTTCGACCGCCATGGCCCGATGGCTCTCGGGATCGAATTCATCGTCATGCTGACGGCCGGCGTCCTCGCCATGGCGACGGACCCCTGGTTCTCGTCTCGAGCCAAGCCGAGGAAGCGCGAGGGCGAGGCATAAGAGCCGCCGAAGTGCCGACGTCCTGCGGCGTTCATCGAAACGGAGGATGGTCATGGCGAGCAAGGAGATCGAGCGCGAGGCCGCGCGGCTGCGGGGCGATCTGAACCGGCACAATTACCTGTACTACGTCGAGGCCGCGCCGGAGATCAGCGACCGCGAGTACGACCGCATGATGGAGCGGCTGACCGAGCTGGAGGCCCTCCATCCCGATCTGGCCAGCCCGGATAGCCCGACTCAGCGGGTCGGCGGGCAACCGCTCGAGGGCTTCACGAAGGTCCGCTACGTCGTCCCGATGCTCTCGATCGACAACACCTATTCTTATGGAGAGATCCGCGAGTGGGACGCGCGGGTCCGGAAAGGGCTCAATCCGGGCGAGCCCGTGAAGTACGTCGTCGAGCTCAAAGTCAACGGGATCGCGGTCTCGCTCCGGTACGAGCATGGCCGGCTCGTCCTCGGGGCAACCCGCGGCGACGGCGAGATCGGTGACGACATCACGGCCAACCTGAAGACCATCCGCGAGGTTCCCCTGGTCCTGCGGGACTGCCCGGCCCCCCTCTTGGAGGTCCGCGGCGAAGTTTATATGCCTAACTCGGAGCTGGTCCGGCTCAACGAGATACGCCAGGCCGCCGGAGAGCTCCCATTCGCCAATCCGCGCAACTCGACCGCCGGCTCGCTCAAACTGCTCGACCCGAAACTCTGCGCCACGAGGCGACTTCGCTTCGTCTCGCACGGACTGGGCGAGTATCAAGGCATCGAGGAACCCTCGTATCACGGCTTGACCCGACTCATCAAGAGCTGGGGCATCCCGGTGAGCCCGTACAACGCCTGCTATGACACGATCGAGCAAGTCATCGAGCACGCCGAGCGCTGGAGCGATCAGCGGAACACGCTCGACTTCCAGACCGATGGCCTGGTGGTGAAGGTCAACGACCTTCATCAGCGTGAGCGTTTGGGAGCGACGAGCAAGAGCCCGCGCTGGACGATCGCCTTCAAGTACGAGGCCGAACAGGCCATCACGCGCCTGCTCGGGATCACGATCCAGGTCGGCAAGACGGGCAAGTTGACCCCGGTCGCCGAGCTCGAGCCCGTCCTGCTGGCCGGCACGACGGTCCGACGCGCCAGCCTGCACAACGCCGACGAGATCGAGCGCAAGGACGTCCGCATCGGCGACGCCGTTGTCATCCAGAAGGCCGGCGAGATCATCCCCCAGGTCGTCCGCGTCGAAGCCGACGCTCGCAAAGGAGACGAGAACGCCTTCATCTTCCCGCGGATCTGCCCGAGTTGCGGCGCGGCCGTCGAACGCACCGCCGACGAGGTCAACTTCTACTGCACCAATTCCGCATTGCGATGCCCGGATCAGCTCAAGGAGTGGATCCGCTGGTACGCCCATCGGGACGCGATGGATATCGACGGACTGGGCGAGAAGCTGATCTACCAGCTCGTGGACAAGAAACTGGTTCGGAGTCTCGCCGACCTGTACCGGCTCGACGCGGCCACCTTGGCCGACCTGGACCGGATGGGGAAGAAATCCGCCGAGAACCTGGTGGCCGGCCTGGAGGCCAGCAAGACCCGGACACTCGACCGGTTCCTCACCGGACTGACGATCCGACACGTCGGTACCCGGATGGCCGAGGTCATCGCCGCGCGAGTCCAGACCCTGGACAAACTCCGCACGATGACGCTCCACGAGCTGGAGGCGATCCCCGAGGTCGGCCCCGTCGTCGCCGCGAGCATCCACGAGTATTTCCAGGACCCCGAGCACCAGAAGCTGCTCGACGATCTGCGCGATGTCGGGATCGCGCCCGGGCCCTCGAACCGGTCCAGGCGGCCGGACGCAAGCTCGCGTTCGCCGGCAAGACGTTCGTCTTGACCGGTACCCTCCCCAAGCGTTCCCGCCCGGAAGCCGAGGTGCTCATCAAGCAGCGAGGCGGCAAGATCTCCGGCTCGGTGTCGAAGTTGACCAGCTACGTCCTGGCCGGCGCGGATGCGGGCAGCAAGCTCGAGAAGGCCCGACAGCTCGGAATCCCGATCATCGATGAAGCCGAATTCGAGCGGATGGCCGAGATCGTCGAATAGCGCAACGCGCCTTGATGCGATTTCCCGAATCTGGGAATCGGACAGGAGGAGACCTGGAAGAATCCGAAACGAGACGAGGCGGCCTTGGGATAGCCCCCTCGTCTGATTCCGAGGACGAGACTCAGTAGCGCGGTCCGCCCACGTTGCTGCTGCCGTAGCTGCGTGTGGTGCGAGCCTCGCGCGGCTTGGCCTCACTGACGGTGAGGGCACGGCCGTCGTGGTCCTGCTCGTTGAGCCCGCGGATGGCGGCTTCCGCTTCCGCATCGGTGCTCATCTCGACGAAGCCGAAGCCCTTCGCGCGACCGGTCTCCCGGTCGGTAATCACCTGGGCGCTCACGACGCTCCCGAACGGGGAAAACAACTGCTCCAGGTCGGAATTGCCGACCTGATAAGTCAAGTTCCCGACGTATAACTTCTTGCCCACCTTGAAACTCCTGACGGACTTGAGACGACCCGATCATGACTTTCCGGGTCCGCAGTGAAAGGGGCCAACCATGGCAGCCCAGCAGGCGGGAAGACGAGAGAGACGGGCGAGGAGGGATTCCGTGAAGGGATCGATTCGCAGACTCGCATTCGATTTCCAACCGCCCCCATTCTATATCCCCTCGGGATTAAGTAAAGCCCAACGCGAAAATAATGGGTCAAATTCAAGAGATATAACAGATTAAAATCTTAGATTTTCTTGATTCCGCACTTCTAGGCGATGCTGTCGCATTGACGCTCGGCAATAGATGGCAGCATAATCGTTGCCAAATCCGATGGCGGAGCATTCGTGCGCGGAGTGGATCGCCGCCGCCGCTTTCGGGCGACTTTCGGGAGTCGAGGACTCATGAAACCGACCAGATTTTTCCGCCCCGACCGATCGGGTGCCGTCGCGCTGCTGACCGGGATGTCGGCGATGATCGTGGCGCCCTCGTTGGGCCGGGCGGAGCAGTTCGTCCTGTTCGACGTCACATTCACCTTCACCAAGGCCGACGCCGACAATTCGAAGCCGAGCAAGTCGCACTATTACGTCCGCGGCAAGGCGATCAACCCGGATCGTCCGCGCGACTGGACCAGGCCGGTGGACTATCGAAATGGGACGGTCCACATCCGCGCGGAGGTCATCGAGAAACCCGCCGGCGGCGCGCCCACGACATGGACGCTCTGCTACATCCCGAATCGCGGCAAGGGCAATGGCTACGGCTGCACCGGCACAGGCATCTACCGCGAAAAAGGCGTGTACGAGAAAGACGTGTCGATGAAGAAATTCTGGGAAAATGATTCGATCATCTGGTCGGAAGGCATCAAGCAGATGGACCTGGTGATCAAGGACGACAGCGGCGGAAGCGGCCACGCCCACAAGCGGGCCGACTCGGAGAAGTTCTTCCCGACCAAGATGCGCATCACCATGGTCCAGGTCTCGGCCGGCTCGACCTACGATCCCAGCCTGGTGCCGAACCTCCCGCGGAAGACGGATGCCGGCGGCGAAAAATCCAAGGGTGGATCGACTTCCCCAAGTACCGCACCCGCATCCGCCGGCAAAACGGGGACGAGCGCGAGAACGACCACGGGCGAAGGCGGATGCGTCGCCTGCGACCAACCCGAGGAGCGAAGGGATCGCTCAAGTGATAGGGAACAGACCTTGGTCCTGGAATTGATCCCCGCCTTGCAGGTGCAAATCGGGCCGCGAGAAACACCCCGGCAACGGCCCGCCTCCCGCTAAGGCCCTCTCTCTCGACCCATGAGCTCAACGGATGGGTGGCATGCCCACGTCATCGTAGGCATGCCACCCGGAGTAGCCAAGGCAATCGAAAACCCGTACGACGTTTAGGACTGGCACCGGCTCCCCTCAACCGACCCAACACGACGATCAGTATTGCCGTCGCCCCTATCGGGCGTAGGTCGGCACGATCTTCCGGGCGGTCAGCGACATGATGAACACCGGCTTCCTCACGGAAGTCCTGACAATTCAAGGAGATTGATATGCGCTGGCCGCGCCCTATGAGACCTTTTCAGCTCCCGACGTTGAGTGTATCCTTTCCTGCCGCCCGGAGTGGACTCCTTCCGAAGCCGAGCAAGGAGAGGCTACCGAGAACCGTGAGAATCAATGAAGATGGTTCGGGGACGGAAGAAGGGGCAATACTTGAAGGAGTAGAGTCCGCTCCGAGAACCTCGTCACCGATGTTAGGGCCCCCGAATGAGTAATAGATCTCTCCACTCAGGGTGAATTGGTCGCCGACGGCGAAGCTAGGTACAGTGCTAAGCTTTTCATAAGTAACTGGCTGCGTGCCTGTCGAAGTGAGTGTCACGGCTTGCTCGAAAGTGGTTCCATCTGGGTAGGTGACAGAGATCAGATCGTTGCTCACTTGCCCTGGAGCCGAGATGCTGGCCTCAAACGGAAAGAAGGCATAATTGATAAGTGGTGGTCCGAACGTAGAACCAACGACCGTCCACGTGCCACTGAAATTGATAGTAAGGCTCGTAGTGCCTGTAACCTCCGAGTCCTGCTGAGTGATGCCACAATTGCCGAAATTGAATCCTGCCTCGCTACCGTTTGTGATCGCGGAGACTGACGCATATGCGCTAGCGGACGGCGCATATTGAAATTCACCGCGATTGTAGCTCTGATTGTATGTAAGGCTGCTGACGTTGCCACCCCCGTAAAAAGTAGGTAGCCGTTCACAGTCCGAACATTATGTACAGTAGAGACGTAGTACCTGTATATGAACCATGAACCTCCGATCTCTGTCCCTCTCTGGGATACCGTACCCCGGGAAGCGCAGGCCGCCATCCAGGCTGTCTTTGACTCATTCCGCAGCCGGATCGCCGAGTTGGAGCAGCGGGTCGCTGATCTTGAGGCCCGGCTCAACCAGAACTCCACCAACTCCTCCAAGCCCCCCTCGTCGGACCCCATCGGCTTGAAGCGCAAGCCGCCGACCCCTCCTTCCCGTCGAAAACGCGGCGGACAACCCGGCCATCGCAAGGCGTTCCGCGCCTTGGTCCCACCCGAGAGGCTCCGCTCGTCCACCGACTGCAAGCCCACTTCCTGTCGGCGCTGCGGCCACGCCCTGCACGGTGAGGACCCGAGACCCTTGGTCCATCAGGTGGCCGATCTGCCCAAGATCGAGCCCATCGTCGATCAGTACATCTTGCATCGCCTGAGCTGCCCGGATTGTGGCCAGACCACCTGCGGCTCCCTGCCCGAGGGGGTCCCGACCAGCAGCTTCAGCCCCTACACGCAGGCCGTCTTGGCGACCTTGGCGGGCGCGTACCGGCTCAGCAAGCGGCAGATTCAGCAATTGGCCGGCGACCTGTTCGGGCCGTCGATCTCCACCGGGATGATCTCCAAGCTGGAGCGACGGTCGGCCCAGGCATTGGCGGCGCCCTACCAGGAATTGGCCGACTCGGTCCACCAGGCCGAGGTGGTCAATATCGATGAGACCGGATGGCGTGAGGACCGACGCAAGGCGTGGCTGTGGGTGACGGTGACCGCTTGGGCTACCGTCTTCACCATCGCCGCTCGGCGCACGGCCGAGGTGGCGCGGACCTTGTTGGGGGCCGAGGAAGATCAAGTGGTCGGCAGCGATCGCTTCCGCTCGTACAACTGGCTGGCGGCCTTCTGGCGGCAGATCTGCTGGGGTCATCTCCGCCGCGACTTCCAGGCGATGATCGACCGAGGCGGCGAGGCCGAGGTGATCGGACGTCGGCTGATGAGGTTGTCGGACCGGATCTTCGGCTTCTGGCACCGGGCGCGGGACGGCGCGCTGGAACGGGGCGACATGCGTGAGCGGATCCTCCGTCTGAGGCCCGACGTTCGCCGCGCGTTGGAAGACGGGTCGGTGTGCGCGTGCGCGACGACGGCGGGGACGTGCGCGGAGATCCTCCGCGTGGAAGCGGGTTTGTGGAACTTCGTGTGGTTCGCCGGCGTGGAGCCGACGAACAATGCTCCGGAGCGCGCCTTGCGACATGCGGTGATCTGGCGACGGATCAGCGGGGGTACCGACAGCGCGGGAGGGAGCCGGTTCGTGGAGCGGATGTTGACGGTGGTGGCGACGTGCCGCCAGCAGGGTCGGAACGTGCTGGACTACCTCACATCCTGCTTCGAAGCCGATCGGAAGGGCCATGCGATCCCTTCGCTCTTGCCGGTCGCCCAGGCGGAAATCAAAGTCGCCTGATCCCAACTACGCCACCCTGTGAACCGCTACCCGAGGGGGTGTACGCCCTGGCCCAACCTCTTCTCGAGAAGGCGCTGGAGATCACTCGCCGCATCCTCACCGACTACCACTCCGACACCGCCACCAACTACAACAACCTGGCGAATAACCTCAACGCCCAGGGGATGTACGCCCTGGCGCAGCCGCTGCACGAGAGGGCGCTGGAGATCCGCCGCCGACTCCTCACCGACGACCACCTCCTTACCACCAAGAGCTACAATGACCTGGGGGTCAATCTCAACGCCCAGGGAAAGTACGCCGAGGCCCAAGGTAACTTCGAGAAGGCGCTCGAGATCAACCTCCGCATCCTCACCGAAGATCACGAGAGGACTGCCCTCGCCTACAGCAACCTGGGGGAGAACCTCGGCGCCCAGGGGAAGTTCTCCGATGCTCAGCCTTTCTTGACGAAGGCGCTGGAGATCCGCCGCCGCCTGCATCCGGGCGGCCATCCCAAGACCGCCGAGAGCTGCAACATCCTGGCGAGCAACCTGGACTC
Source organism: uncultured Planctomycetota bacterium (assembly GCA_963743925.1). Classification (GTDB taxonomy): domain Bacteria; phylum Planctomycetota; class Planctomycetia; order Isosphaerales; family Isosphaeraceae; genus CAVZRC01. The sequence goes on from CAVURY010000034.1 coordinate 31,001, forward strand.
CCAGGGGGAATTTGCCCGGGCAGAGCGGCTTCACGAGCAATCGCTGGAGATGTTCCGCCGATTCCTGTCCGACGACCACCCCGACACGATCAGAGCCTATATCGGCCTGGCGAAGAACCTCAATGCGCAGGGGAGGTATCCGGAGGCTCAAGACCATTTGCAGCACGCCGTCAAGGGCCTGGATAAGGCCCGTCTCCGGATCGCCTTCGCCGGGCTTGAACGCACCGGTAACCTGCCATCCCCGCGATCTGACCTGGCTGCCAACCTGGCCCGGCTCGATCAGCCGGACAAGGCGTGGGCGACCCTCGAGGAAGACCTGGGCCGAGGTCTACTCGACGAGTTGGCCGCCCGCGAGGACCACCGCCTCGCACCGGAGGAGCGAGCCCGATTCCGCGACTTGACGTCGGAATTGGATCAGCTCGAACGTCTGATGGCGGCCTATCCGAAGGGGCTCGACGAGGCCGAGTCGGCGAAGCGGTTCGAGGACTTGAAGCACCAACACGAGCTGGCGAGCATCGCCCTCGGCGAGTTGCAGACGAAGGTCGTACAGCAGCACGGCGAGCTGGAGGGCCGCGTCGCAGGGCTCGAGGAGATCCAGGCCGCGTTGCCCACCGATGCCGCCCTGGTCGCCTGGGTCGATATCACGCCCGAGAGTCCTAAGGCCGCCGACCCCGACGGCGAGCACTGGGGCGTGGTCGTCCGCTCAAAGGGCCATCCGTCCTGGATACCGATCGCAGGGACCGATCCCCACGGGCTTTGGTCCCAAGACGACACCGAACTCGCAGGCCGAGTCAGGGACGAGCTTCGGCGTCGGCCAAGTGGCGACCTGGCGGGCCTGCAGGCCCTGCTCGAACGACTACGGATCCAGCGTCTCGAGCCGCTGACCAGGGTCCTGGATGCCAACGACAAGGGACTGCTTAAGGCCCAGAGGCTCATCATCCTCCCCTCCCGCGCCATGGCGGCAATCCCTGTCGAGGCCCTGCTCGCCAACGACGACCCCCGATCGGTGAGCTACGCCCCCTCGGCCAGCGTATTCAAGCAACTGCGGGAACGGAATCGGCCGGACCGCGTTGCCGGGCTTCTGGCCGTGGGAGCCCCGGCCTTCGAGCAGCCCGACCAGCAGATGGACCCCGCGCCACCCGACCACGGCCTGCTGGTCACTCGTGTCATGCCCGGCTCCGTCGCCGCCTCACACGGCCTTAAGCCGGGGGACGTACTTTGCTCCTATAACGGGACCGCCTTGCACAAGAGCGAGGACCTGAAACCCGTCCCCGAACCGAGCCGGCCCGTCCCCGTCGAAATCTGGCGCATCGGCAAGGCCTACCGGCTCCTATTGGACGCCGGCGAGTTCGGCGTCGTTCTCGATCCCAGGCCGGCACCCCTGGCGATCGTGGAGGAGAGCAAGATGCGGCAGGTGCTCGCGGCCGCGCGGTCGGGCGACGGACCCTTTCCCCCGTTGCCTGGCGCTCGAGTCGAGATCGAGGCGCTCGACCAACTCTTCCGATCCGACGCTCGGGCCTCCCGCCTCCTTCTCGGACCCGATGCGAGCGAGCCCGAACTCGACCGAATGGCCGCCTCGGGCGAACTGGGGCGGTTCGGCGTCATCCACCTGGCGACACACGGGGCGATCAACGAGCGTTTCCCCGCGATCCGAGGTGATCCTGACGCAGGTCGGATTGCCCGACCCACTGGAACAGCACCGGAACCACAGGCCGGTCTTCGACGGCCGGCTCACGGTCCGCGAGATCCAGCGAAGTTGGGATCTGAACGCCGAGTTGGTGACGCTCTCGGCGTGCGAGACCGCCCTGGGCCGCGATGCCGGCGGAGAGGGGTTCGTCGGGTTCACCCAGGCGCTGTTGATGTCCGGCGCGGAGCGTCTGCCTGTCGCTCTGGAAGGTGGACGACCGCGCCACCTCGATCCTGATGACCCGGTTCTACCAGAACTGGCTCGGGAAACGCCCGAGGCTTGACGAACGCATGGCTAAAGCCGAGGCGTTGCGCGAAGCCAAGCAGTGGCTGCGGGAGTGGAGCGAAGGCGACGGCAAGCCAAAGCCCGATCGGATCGGTCGCGGCGAACCCGAATTGATCGAAGACCCGCTCAAGTCGGCTCAGCCCTACGCGCATCCCCATTTCTGGGCCGGCTTCATCCTCACGGGCGATCCCGATTGAACGGCCAGCCCCTCGGCGATCTCACCAAGGACGGAAGCCGGACAAATCCAGAACAAATATGGACATGTAAATGTGTTGATGAATAAGCCGGCTTGCTCGCGATTTATTTCTCGGCCTTCCCGATCAATTTGGGTTGCTTGGTCGGCCCGAACCCGACATTCGACTGCGAATCGAATTCCACCTGTCCGTCGGAGAACTTCAGGTTGATCGTATTCAGGAACGGCGTTTCGTAGAAGCAGATCTTGGCCGTGAAGGTGTCATCCCCGGTCCAGGCGCCGCTGACGGCCGCCGGCTGCTCGGGCAGGATCGGACCGTATGCCACCCGCCCCTTCCGCCATGCGCCGCGACCGCAGGCAATCCGTTGCTCGACACCTTTGAAGCGAACGACGAGTGTCATATCGTCGTTCTGATCGCTCTTTTCCAGGGCGATCGCTTCGAGCTTTCGATCGTTGTCCGGGAAGACGTACGTCTTGCCGAGGACATTCGCGGGCGAGCCCGAGCCCTCCTGGGGCCGCAACGACAGATGCGCCAGCGCCAGTTCCAGTTTCTTCTGAGCTTCGGGAGCAGGGGGCAACGGCCCCGACTGGATGGCCGGCAGGAGCTTGTCCCAGACCAGGTTGAGGACGGCTTGCATGTCCTTCACGCTGCTCGTGATGGCGATCACCGCATCCTGCTCCGGCATCACGACGCAGTACTGCCCGAAAGCCCCGTCGCCCCGGTAGGCACCGTGACGGGCCCGCCAGAACTGGTAGCCGTAGCCTTGATCCCAATCACTCTTCGGATTGCTACCGTTGGAGGTCTGCCGTGCGGTGGCCAGGTTCACCCACGACTCGGGGACCAGTTGCTTCCCGTGCCAATTCCCCTTCTGGAGGTAGAGCTGACCGAACTTCGCGATGTCCTCGGTGCGGATGCTCAGACCGTATCCGCCGAGGGAGATGCCTTGCGGGCTGGTCCCCCACGTCGGGTTCTCGATCCCCAGCGGCTCGAAGAGTCGCGGCCGGAGGTAATCGAGTACGGTCATCCCCGTGACCTTCTGGACGATCGAGGAGAGCATGTACGTCGCCGGCGTGTTATACAGGAAATGCGTGCCGGGCTTGAACGGGACGGGATGCGCCAGGAAGGTCTTGACCCAGTGCTTGTCGGGGGTCAGCCTCGGCTCGGCCTGATGGCCCGTGGACATGCGCAGCAGGTCGCTCACGCGCATCGCCTTGAGGTGATCGCTCGGCTTGGCCGGGGCGTCGTCGGGGAAGAACTTCAGCACCTCGTCGTCGACGCTCAGCTTCCCTTCCGCGATTGCTAGACCCACCGCCGTCGAGGTGAAGCTCTTGCTCAGCGAGTACAGCGAATGCGGAGCCTCGGCGTCATAGGGTGACCACCAGCCCTCGGCGACGACATTCCCATGGCGCACCAGCATGAAGCTGTGCATCGAGTCGATCTGATCGGCCGCCTCGACGAACGCGAGCAGGCCGGAAGAGGAGACACCCTGTGACTCCGGACTGCTGCGCGGCAATGACGAAGCCGATCGCTCGGCCGCGAGGCAGGAAGAGCCACACCAGACGAATAGGGCGGCAAGGGTCAGTGTCTTCATGCGAGTTCCCCGGAGATCATCAAGTGGGTCAGTAGCACGGAGGATTTCTGATAACCCTGGATCATCGCCGATCCTGCGACTGCCCGCAACCGACAGGACGATAAAGATGGCGTCAGCGAAGTCTCTCGGCCAAGACCGATTATGTTGGGAGTCGCTCATTCGACCATTGTTCGACGAAGCCACAGCCCTGGATGAGCCTGTCTTGATCAGAAGATCGCCGTCTCAATCAGGGATTCCGACGTTACGCGCCCATCGGCACTTCGGCGCCGATCGCTTCCTCAGCGATGCGTCGGATCGCCTTCAGATCGAGCTTCCCCGTCCCCAGGACCGGAATCGTATCGACCTTGATGAAGTTCTCGCGGCGCGGGATGAACAGGTTGGGAAGCCCTTGAGCGCCCAGGCCATCGAGAGCACGCTTGACCTGCCCATCCTCGAGGGTGTGCAGCACGGCGAGTTTTTCCCCTTTACGCTCGTCGCCGACGGCCGTGACGGCGAAGACTTGGACGTCGGCCCCGATCGCCTGCTGGAGCGCCTCTTCGACGCGCCCGTGCGGCACCATCTCGCCGCCAATCTTTGAGAATCGCGAGAGTCGGCCGGAGATCTTCAGGAACCCGTCCTCGCTCAGGAACCCCAGGTCGCCCGTCACGTACCAGCCGTCATGGAACGCTGTCTCGGTGAGGTCCTTGCGCCCCAGGTAACCGCGCATCACGTTCGGCCCCTTGACCAGGACCAGGCCCTCGGCGTCGGCGCCCAGGGTTTCGAATGTGTCCGGTCGGACGATGCGGACCGCGACGCCCGGCAATGGACGTCCCACGAACCCGCGTCGAGATCCGGGCTGGAAGAAGCCGGCCTCGCGGTGGTCGAACGCGTTGACGGCCACGACCGGGGCACACTCGGTCATCCCGTAGCCTTCCATCGGGCGGATGCCGAACGCATCCTCGAACGCTAGCGCCAGGGACTCGGAGAGCTTCTCGGCGCCGGCGAGCACCAGGCGGATCGAGCCGAGCTGCGCCGGGCGCATCGACGCAGATAGAGCTGGAGGAACGTCGGCGTGGCCAGGAGGATCGTCGCCGAATCGCGCTGGACCAGCTCGCCGATCCCCGGGGCATCGAGCGGGCTGGGGTGACAGATGCAAGCCATGCCCGAGTTCGACGCGAACCATGAGATCGTGTAGCCGAACGAATGGAACATCGGCAAGATCGCGATCAGCCGATCCGACGGCAGGACCCGGTAAGCCTCGCGGATGGCCTGGACGTTGGAATCGATGTTGAAGTGGGATAGGACGACGCCCTTGGGCTCTCCGGTGCTCCCGCTGCTGAAGATGATGGTCGCGTTGTCATCGACGGTCACGGCCCGTGAGGCCCCGGCAAGACGTTCCAGCCATCGGATCGGCACGCAGAGCGCCATCGCGGCGGCGGCCACCCGGCTGGTCGGGCGAAGCGCGGCGAGGATGTCTTCGACGAAGATCATCTCCAGGCCGGATGGCGGCTCGAGCTTCGCCTTCTCGAGGAAAGCGCGGCTGGTCACCACGGTGCGGAGGCCGGCCTGCGCGGCGGCGGATTCCATCCCGGCCCGCCCCGCGGTGAAGTTCAAGTTCACCACGGTCTTGCCCGCGAGCGTCGCCGCCAGATTCACCAGAGACCCGCCCACGCTCGACGGCAGGAGAATCCCCACGACCGACTGGCCCTCCCAGCGTGGCCGCAAGGCGCGGGCGATCGCCAGGGCACCGGAAAGGGCCTTGAAGTAAGAGACGCGCGGTGTCCGGGAGTCGGCGAAGGCCAAACGCCTCGGATGTCGGCGCGCCCGGCGGACGAACTCGTGGTGCAGCGGTCGTCGCTGTTCCTTGCGATGCGACCAGGCTTCCTGGCCCAGCTCGCAGATGGCCTGCCGGAGCTCGAACAGGCTGGAGTCGGGCGACATCGGCGTACCGAACGAGACCGTGACCGGGTATGGGATACGCTCGGGCAACCGCCGATGGCTCGCGGGGCTGAAGATGCTGCCCATCAGGCGATCCAGGTGCACCGGGATGATCGGCGTGGTCCGCCCCTTGACGATTCGAGTCAAGCCGCGCTGGAAGGGTGCCATCATGCCGGTCCGCGTGAGCTGGCCCTCGGGGAACACGCAGACGAGCTCGCCATCGTCGAGCGCCTGGCCGGCCTGCGGAACGCTTGCAGGATCTTCTTGGGACCGCCGCTCGCGGAGATCGGGATCGCCTTCATCGCCCGCAAGAACCAGCCCAGGAGCGGCTTCTCGAAGTAGGGGGCGTAGACCACGAACCGGATCGGCCGATCGGTGCTGGCGAACAGGAAGAGGCCGTCGGCGAACGAGACGTGGTTGGGGACGAGCAGCGCGCCGCCCTCGCTGGGCACATTCGACCGGCCCAGGACCCGCACGCGATAGAGCGTGTGGGCCAGTCCGATCAGGATGAATCGGAAGAAGGCTTCCGGGACCAGCGTCATCGCCCAGAAAAAGCAGCCCAGCAGCACGATCGCGACGCCCAGGAACGTGCCCCGGGGCGGGACCCCGGCCTGGGCCAGCACCAGCGCCAGCACCGAGCCCAGCAACATCCCGGCATACACGAGTACGTTCGCGAACGCGATGATCGCACCCCGGCGGTCCTCGGGCGACCGCCATTGCAGCAAGGCGTTGAGCGGGACGAACAGGAATCCACTGAAGATCCCCAGCAACGTCATGATGATCATCGTCCCTGTCAGGCCCGGCCCGATGACCGCGAAGGCCAGCGTGGTGACCGTCAGGCCCAGCGCACCCATCGGAAGCAGGCCGTACTCGACCTTCGCCCCGGAAAGCTTGCCCGCCAGCACGCAGCCCACGCCGATGCCGATCCCCAGCGCGGCCAGCGGCAGCCCCGTCTCCCATTCGGGAAGAAGCAGCACCTTCGACGCATACGGCAGGATCGGCGCGGGGATCAGGCTGGCGATCGCCCAGGCCAGGACCTGGCCGATGAGCGTGAGCTTCAGGACGCGGTCGGCCCGGATCGATTCCCAGGCGATCCGAAGCGTCATGATCATCCCACCCTCGGACCGCGCCGCCTTGACCCGAGGGATCGTCAGCGCGGCGAGCAGCCCGCAGGCGGCGAAGGTCGTCAACAGGACGCCGCCGTACCAGAGGGGTACCTGGAACTGCTTGGCGGCCGAGATGATCACGCCGCCCGCGACGATCCCGCAGAGGATGGCCAGGTTCGAGCCCATCTCCAGCAGGCCGTTCCCGGCGGAGAGCCGTTCGTGGGGCAGGATCTCGGGAAGGATCCCGTACTTGGCCGGGCTGAACAGCGCGAGCTGGACGCCCAGCAGGGCGAGCACCCCCATCGCCAGGGGCCCGCCTTGAGGTTCGACGAAGAGGACGGCCGTGCCGGCGAGCATCAAGACCAGCTCATAGACCTTCATGGCCACGATGACGGACCGCTTGCTCACGCGATCGGCCAGCAAGCCCGCGGGCAGCGAGATCACCATCAAGGGGATCATCAGGATGATCTGGGCGATGGCCGTGTGCTTCTGCCCCTCGACCTCGCTGACCGCCGCGGCCACGGCGAGCAGGATCACCAGTTGTTTCCAGGCGTTGTCGTTGAACGTCCCGAGGAATTGCGCGATGAACAGCCCTCGCATCGGGTGGGCCGTCTGGTCGCCCGTCGCCGCCGGCCGATCGAAGTCCACACCCTTGTCCACGTCACCCGCTCCCTTCGCAAGGAATCCGCCCAACCACGTCGGCCGGCAGGAATTGCCGATCCCCTGGCTTTAACATGTTCGAAACGGCACAACTTGAGCCAGCGACGGACAAGACGTGTAACGGAAACGCAGATCCGCCGCGCGATTTCCGCAACGCCGCCGGCGTGCCAAGTCCGATCCGACGTCGAGGTCGGACCGCCAACACGCGACTATATCGGAGCGGTGTCGCCACAAGAAGCGGCCTGCGATGCGAAGATCGGTTCGCCGTCCGTCGAAGTCGTGCGGACCCATCGATCGCCGATGTCTCGAGCTGTCCTCCGAGTTGTTCGACATCTCCGCCCGGGTTAAGATCGATGTGGATCCTGATCGGGCTCAGGCAACCCGGATGTGGAGGGGGAAATGAAGGGAAATTGCAAATATTCTCGACTGCCAGCGTTGCTGGCGGTGGTCTTGTTGGGCCAATACAGCGCGCGCGGCGATGATATCCCGATCGGAACGCTCCGTTACTGGCAATTCTACAACGATACGGGCTGGAATTACATCAAGAGAGGGGAATACCTCAAGGCCGAGGAGAGGTTCAAGCTGGCCATCGAGGAGATCCGGCCTTATCAGACGAGCGATCAACGGCTGCTCGCTCGAAGCTATTTGGACCTATCCAGAGCGCTTTATCACCAGGGTCGGTACGCCGAAGCCGAGCCGCTAGCCAAGTGGGCACTCTCCGTCCGCGAGGCGAACATGAAGGCGAATCCCGATGCGATCTTCCAGAGCTTGTACACGCTCGCGATGATCGACGCCGCGCAGGCCCACTACGACGAGGCCGAGTCGTTGCTGAAGCGGGCGATCGAGCTTCAAGAGCAGGCCATCGGCCCCAACCACGTCCAGACGGCGGCGACGGTCAACGAGCTGGCAGGCATCTGCGTCGAGCAGCGGAAGTTCAAGGATGCCGAGCGACTCTACAAACGGGCCGTCGCGATCCACGAGAAGCTCGACCCCGACGAGAATCTCGAGCTGGCCGCGGTCGCGGAACACTATGCGGCCCTCCTGAAAAAGGTGGACCGACCCGCCGAGGCGGAGAAGTGGCTGGCGCGGGCCGCGGCGATCAAGCACGCCGTGGACGCGAGGGAAGAACGAAACCGGGCCAGGAGGGTCGAGCCGAAGTATCAGGGGTTCAAGTGAGTCGAGGATGGCCGCGTCGCCGACGTCACGGCGTCCCGGGGTCGAAGATCGTCGCCCCGATGTAGCGGGTCGGCCCCGACAGGTCGCTATAGTAGTAGACGGCGACGACCTTGCCGTCGGGGCGTACGACGGAGCGGACATAGCCGACATCGGTACTGCCGCCGTCGTCGCGCAAGACGATCGCCTGGCTCCAGGTCTTGCCGCCGTCATCGCTCAGCCGGGCGCGGATGCCGTGCGGCTTGGCGCGGACGCCGTAGATCAGGCAGAGCCGGCCGTCGGGGAGGCGGAGGAGGCTCGGCGGGTTCCCTTCGCCGGTCTCCGGCTCGGGCGTGGCGAGGAACGACCAGGACCGCCCGTCATCGTGCGATGCGTATGCATCGATCCAGCTCCGGGCGCATCCAGACGACGGATCGTCGTCACCAGGTCGGTCGGCGAGAGCCGGGCCGTCGAGGGCATGATGGCATATCCGGCGGGCTCGGGGCCGATGAACGACAGGAAGCGCCAGGTCCGACCGCCGTCGGTCGTCCGCGCACAGAAGGGCCGGCCTTCCTTGCGATCGGCCTTGGACGCGGTGAGGAACAGCATGCAGTCGCTCGGCCCGTCAACGATGTAGTCGGTCCGTGCCATGACGCCCGGCTGGCCGAAGAGGGGCAACGCGTAGGGCCCCCGCCAGTTCGTGCCGCGGTCGTAGGAATAATAATAGCGCGAAACGCCATTGTTCGAGTTCTCCATCCGGAGCGTCATGGCGAAGCCCGGCCGGGAAAAATCGATCGGCGTGTCGAGCGCCACGGGTCGCTCCTCCGGATAATCGGGGGGCATGAGACCATGTCGCATGCCGGGGGTACCGGCCAGCGCCCCGGGGGGACGCGGCTGCTCGACCGACCAGGTCATGCCACCATCGCGGCTCCGCGCCAGGAGGAACTCCTCGGGCCGATCATGGTCGATGTTGTGGTATCGGCCACGGTCCTTGTACGTACCGCGACTGAACCCGACCAGGATCTCATCGCCCCATGACCAGATTCCGTGGTTGGCCGGCCAGCCGGCGAATCGGCCCGGCTCCTTGTAGACGACGACATGTCGCACCACCTTCGGCGGCTCGGCGGCGTTCACCGCCGGACCCGTCGAATTCGCCAATAGCCCCACAGACATCAACCACTTCATCGAAGACGTCAACACCAACTCCCGTCCTTCCCGGTTCCGAAGGCAGAAAGCGAATGGGTCGCGCACATCAGGAGCGCCGATCCTATTACTTTGGCACGGAAGAAGCTCACATACTAACCCGAAGCGTGAGCGAGGGGAAAGGCCGCGGAACCTCGCTCACGCTTCGGGTTGGTATGTGCCGGCGTGCGATCCTTCCTTGCCGGGGTAATATTGACGAAAGGCTATGATCGTCAACTCTCCGGGGAGGAACCGGAGCCCCGCTCGACGAGCCGGATCGGGGCGTGGAATCGGCTCGAAGGAACGGGCCGCTGCTCGGCGTGGCCTCCTCTCGGCTGCCGTCCCGATGATTCAATAAGCCAGCAAGGCCCTCGGCGGGCCGGCCCGGGTCCCTTCGACCAGCATGCCGGCTTTCCTCGGCTTGAGGGCAGGGCCAGGGAGTCGGGTATCCGCACCCACCGTCTGTTGCGAAATGGGTTCGGCATGACTCCCGCAACCAGCGGCGATCGGCGCCGAGAGCAACAGCAGCCAGGCTAACCGTGAGATCCGCGGGCGACGCATCGAACAATCCTCCAATTGGCGGAAGCCAACGAGCTGAGCCGATTTCCATCCCACGACCGAGCCGATATTCCGGGCGATCAGTACTGGGAGGCGGCGACCGGCTCGCCGCCCGCCCGAGTTCCGAGGGCTCGATAGCTCATCCAGTCGACCGAATTCTTGATGAACCGGACCGAGCCGTCACCGAACGCGAAATTGATCCCGCCGGGATGGAGGCTCCGGAATCCCCACTGGCCCAGTTGACGGCAGGCCGGCAGGCCCGAGGCGTTCTTGACCGGGTCATACCAATCGGGCGGCTGGTGGCTACTGGCGAAACAGGCCCTGCCGATCTGGCCGGTCTGATCCGGCGACGAGTTAGGCTGGGGGATCACGAACGCACCGGTGGCGGGCCGACCGATCTCGTTCCAGGGATTCGTGCCATTCCAGGGGGGAGGCGAAAAAGCCCCCGTATACTGCCAGAAATGCCAGTTCGACCAACCCCCTTCCTGGACGAACCGGGAGACCTCGCCGAAGAGGAAGGTATTGCTCATCCCGTCGGTGAAATCCGAGACCGCGAAGGCGATATCCGGGCCGAACGCGCCATCGCCCTGGGCAGAGTTGCAGTGCTGGTAGTTGGGCTGCGAGGGGTCGGGATAGACGTTGAGGGCCCAGTTGTAGAAGATATTCTCCTGCTGCCCACGGTTCATGCCATAAGAACATTGTTTGGTGACGATTTCACCGGGGATCGAAGGGCCCGGGGTCGTGTCCGAGGGGCAAACGTAGGTGGAAATGTCGGACGATAGCGCCGTGATATTGCTCAGCGAGTTATAGGGCAAGTTGAAGTTGTAGGCGCCATACTCGTTGCCACGCTCCAGGAACGGCAGGACGAATACGAAGGCGGAGATCGCCCAGTGACGTTGGCATGGCTGGGAATATTCGCCCAGCGGGTCATTGAACAGGACCGAGATGTTCCCCATCGGCAAGGTGCCCAGCTGTGCCTCGTAGTTGTGGCACGCCAGTGCGATCTGCTTCAGGTTGTTCACGCACTGGGTACGCCGAGCGGCCTCGCGGGCCGACTGCACGGCCGGGAGTATCAGCGCGATCAGGACCGCGATGATCGCGATCACCACGAGCAATTCGATCAGTGTGAATCCCTGCGGAGTTCGTCGTCGGACTCTCAGATGCTTCATCGACCATCCTCCTCTCATACTTCGGGCACCGACTCGGTCCAGGTTCGGCCCGGGTAACGCCTCGGCACAACTCGCCATCGAATCGTCAACGGCACGCGTAACGCCGCGATTGGGCGCGATGCGTAGACCAATCGCCCGGTTCGCATCGGCAACGACGCATGACCGACCCGGAGAATCGCCTGCTTGTGCGACGGATGAGCGGACGGGATGCAGCTAGACCACGAGGGGGACACGGGGTATGGATTTACCCCTGAGAGCGTGTACGAGAAGGTGGTAGGGTGGGTCGAGCCGCGATCCCTCGCGGCGAGCCCACCGCGAGCGCCGAGGCACTCCGGTGGGCCTCACTACAGAGTCTTCTCGTACACCCTTTGAGGCCCCGGATCGGTGGTCATTGATGGCCTCGGCCGCCTGCGAATGAATTCAATCGAGAGTGGTCGTGGGCGGAAACCCTTCTCGTTCCGGGGAGATCGAGTTTCGACCAGGCCCACCCTTCATCACCCGATCCCAACCCGCGCACTCACCTCATCGAAACGCGACGCGAGTCGGTCTTCAGCAATCTTCGCTCGATCCCGCCAAACCACGGAATTAGATACCAGACCAGGACGACATACGAACAACCGAGAGCTTCTTCGTAGATCCGGCGAGAGTCGCCAAGTCGTATGTTCATCTCGATCGCTAACCGTGAGGAAAGTTATAGAATAATAGTTATGAAGAAGTCAAGGCCATTGCACTCCGTTTTCCGGGATTGAGGCACGCTTCCGGCGCGAGATTTGCCAGAATACCCAGCTTCGGCATTCGAATGGACCCAGGAGGGTTCGTCAACGGAGAAATCCTCCGCACGGCGGTCTCTTCTCGGGTCCTCGCTATTGGGACCCATGGAGGTAGTTGACGATGATTTGGTCACGAAGGGAATTCCGGTTAGTTGGGATACCAATGATGGCCTCGATTATCCTCTTGATTCTCGAGGGAGCGACATCGGCGCAAGTTCCGGGCTTACCCGTCACTCCGGGGCCATCGAAAAGCGCGGCGCATAGCAATGGAGCCGGGCCGTCCGAAAAGACCAAGCCTGCGGTCGCCTCGACCGGACCGATCACCGTCCACCGACAGATTTCGGACCGGGAGATTGAAAAGTTCCTCACAAAATTCTTGCCCAAGTACCCCGGAATCCGCAATATCAAGGTTGCGGTCGATGATGGTGTCGTGACCCTCGATGGCCGGGTCGATGACGATGATTCTCGGGACGAGATCACCGATGTCGTCAAGCGGGTGGAAGGGGTGCGCCTGGTCTTGAATCAGTTGAGTACCGATGAGGAGGTCATGACGGGCACCGAGTTCGCCAAGCAGGAATTGGGCAATTTTCGGGATTATGTCGCGCGTAAGTGGATCTTGATCCTGATGGCCCTGGCGATCGTGGCCGTCTCCTGGCTATTGGCCCAATTCTTCGCCGCCCGCTCCGAGACCCTGCTCGCACCCGTCGTGCACAATGTCCTCTTGCGGTCGGTGGTCGGGTCGATCATCAGTGCGTTGCTGGTCATCGGCGGCTTGATGCTGGCCCTGGGCACGCTGCGGCTGACCCATGCGGTGATGTCGGTCGTCGGCGTTTCGGGACTCGTCGTGCTGGCCGTGGGTTTCGCCTTCCGGGATATTACCGAGAACTTCATCGCGTCGGTGCTCCTGGGCATTCGACGCCCGTTCCAGATCGGCGATTATGTAACGATCGCTGGACAATCGGGCCTGGTCAAGTCGCTGAACACGCGGGCGACCGTGCTGGTGACGCTCGAGGGTAAGCACGTCCGCATCCCGAACTCGACGATCTTCAAGGAGATCATGGTCAACGCCACGGCCTCGCCGAGCTTCCGCAACAGCTTCGACGTGGTGGTCCCCAACGAGGCCTCGACGGCCGACGCCATCGACGCGCTCAACCGTGCCTTGCGCGAGACGAAAGGCGTCCTGGCGGACCCGCCGCCTCGGGCGCTGGTCGAGGCCCTGGAGGCCGGCGGGGTCCGGCTCCGCGCCGATTTCTGGTCGCCGACACAGAATATCGACTGGTTCCAGCTCATGAGCGACGTCAAGCTGCGGGCCAAGGTCGCGCTCCAGCAGGCCGGCGTCATCGCGGCGCCGACCAGTGGGGCCGTCGGCAAGGGCGACGCTCACCCCGGGACCCCCAATGGCGCGACGAACGGAACGGCCCCCGCCGTCAGTGCCCGGCAGGCCGCGGTCAATCTGAAACGCGATGCCAAGGCCGCCGATTCGGCGACGCCGGCCGTCGACAACGGTCGCGAGACGCCTGCCGAGCGCGTCCTGCAAGAGCCCGAGACGCGCGTCAGCGACGAGGGGGCGAACCTCCTGAAGGGTACCCGGGCGGAGTAGGGCAGGGGACTGTTCTCGGGGAATCCTGACGCTCTACGTCATCGCGGATCGGCGGCCGGCGGGCTCGAGAGGTCCAGGGCCCGGCGAGTCCGGATTCACGCCGATCCGCGGTACCGAATAGACTTCGCCGAGATCGCGGATAGAATGGGCGTTTCTCGGAGCGAGGCGGTTTGCAAGCGGATCGGTCGCGGATCGCCGCGATGCCTCGGCCCGAACCTTCGGCGGAGGCCGGCCGTCTCCGCCGCGGTGCCGGAATTCTCCCGATCGGAGCCAGCTTGATGATCGTCGGAGTCCCTCGAGAGAGTTTCCCGGGCGAGCGTCGCGTGTCCCTGGTCCCCGTCGCAATCCCGAATCTGGTGAAGGCCGGGTTCGAAGTGGTGGTGGAAGCCGGTGCCGGCGAGAATGCCGGTTATCCGGACGCAGAATACACCGCCCGCGGTGCCAGGATCCTCCCGAGCCGGGCCGAAGTCTTCGGCGCCGCCGATATCGTCATCCAGGTGCTGAGTTATGGCTCGAACGACCGGACCGGCAAGGATGACCTCCCTCTGCTTCGTCGCGATCAGGTACTGATCGGGTTCCAGCGTCCGCTGGGATCGATCGAGACCAACGCGGAGATCGCAGAGAAGGGGGTCACCACATTTTCCATCGAGCTGATGCCGCGGACCACCCGGGCGCAAAGCATGGACGCGCTCTCGTCCATGGGGACGGTCGCCGGCTACAAGGCGGTGATCGTCGCCGCCGATAAGCTACCTCGGATGTTCCCGATGCTCACCACGGCGGCCGGGACGATCACGCCCGCCCGGGTCCTGGTGATCGGTGCCGGTGTTGCGGGTCTCCAGGCGATCGCCACGGCGCGGCGACTCGGTGCGGTCACGTCCGCCTATGACATGCGGCCGGCGGCCAAGGAGCAGGTGCAGAGCCTCGGCGGCCGATTCGTCGAGCTGCCGATCGAGGCGCAGAACGCCCAGGACGCGCGCGGCTACGGCACGGCGCAGGATGAGTCGTTCTACCTGCGCCAGCGCGAGTTGCTCGGGCGGGTCGTCGCCGAGAGTGATGTCGTCATCACGGCCGCGGTCATCCCGGGAAAGAAATCGCCCGTCCTGGTGACCGGCGATATGGTCGCGCGGATGGCCCCCGGCTCCGTGATCGTCAACCTCGCGGCGGAGCGCGGCGGGAACTGCGAACTCACCAAGCCCGAGGATCTCACCGTCGTGCACGGCGTCACCATCGTCGGCTGGATCAACCTGGCCAGCACGGTGCCGTATCATGCGAGCCAGATGTATGCGAAGAACGTGAGCGCGTTCCTCCTCCACATCGTCAAGGACGGCGAGCTCCGGTGGGACATGAATGACGAGATCATTCGCGACACCCTCCTGACGCGGGGCGGCGAGGTCGTGAACGCGCGAGTCCGGGAATTCTTCGGACTGCCGGCGATCGCGGCAGTAACCCAGGGGGCCGATCAATGAAGCTCGACCTGATCACGAGCCTGTATGTCTTCATGCTGGCGGGATTCATCGGCTTCGAGGTGATCCGGCGGGTTTCCCCGCTGCTCCACACGCCCTTGATGTCGCTCACCAACGCCCTGGACGCGATCGCCGTGGTCGGGGCGATCATCCTGGCGGGCCAACAGAGGAGCACGCTGGCGACCGCGCTCGGAACCATCGCGATCGTCGCGGCCACGAGCAACGTCGTCGGCGGATTCATGATCACGGATCGGATGCTCAAGATGTTCAAGGCCAGCGGGCCGAAGAGGCCATGACCCGATGATCGGCAACGAACACGCCATCGAGATCGCGTACCTGGCCGCCACGGCCCTGTTCATCCTCTCGCTGAAATGGATGAGCTCCCCCAGCACGGCCCGCCGCGGCGTCCTGGCCGGCGAGCTGGGGATGCTGCTGGCGATCGTCGGCACGCTCTTCCATCACGAGATCGTCGAATACCGATGGATCGCCGCCGCCCTGGTGCTGGGCTCGATCGTCGGCGTACGGCTCGGCCAGGTGCCGATGACCGCCGTGCCGCAACGGACCGCGCTCAGCCACGCGTTCGGGCGCTCTGCGTCACCCTGGTCGGCACGGCCGAGTACTACATGCGGACCGGCGTCACCCCGTTCTTGATGGGGGTCCTCTCGCTGGAGGTCATCTTCGGCGGGCTCACCTTCACGGGGAGCCTGATGGCCGCCGGGAAGCTCCAGGAGATCTTGCCGCAACGGCCGATCACCTTCAAGGGGCAGAACATCGTCAACCTCTCGCTCCTGGCGCTGGCCTTCTGCATCGGGGCGTACCTGGTCTATAACCCTGACCAGGCCCTGCTGTTCCCGTTGATGCTGGTGATCGCGCTCATTTTCGGCGTCCTGATGATCATCCCCATCGGCGGCGCCGACATGCCGACAGTGATCTCACTCTTGAACTCGTACGCCGGCCTCTCGGCCGCCGCGATGGGTTTCGCGCTCGACAACAAGCTTCTCATTGTCGCCGGCGCCCTGGACGGAGCCTCGGGCTTCATCCTCTCGGTCAACATGTCGAAGGCGATGAATCGGTCGTTCACGAACGTCCTGTTCGGGGCGTTCGGTCAGGAGCAGGTCGCGGCGGCCGCCGGCGATGCGTCGCGTTCGGTCCGGAGCGCGACTGCCGAGGAGGCCGCGGGCATCCTCGCGGCGGCCAGCAAGGTCGTCATCGTACCCGGCTACGGGATGGCCGTGGCGCAGGCGCAGCACAAGGTCCGCGAGCTCTACGACGCGCTGACCAAGCGCGGGATCGACGTCAAGTTCGGCATCCACCCGGTCGCCGGCCGGATGCCCGGCCACATGAACGTGCTCCTGGCCGAGGCCGACATCCCCTACGACCACCTGCTCGACATGGAAGAGATCAACGGCGACTTCCCCCAGACCGACGTCGCCCTGGTGATCGGCGCCAACGACGTGACGAACCCGGCCGCGCGCGAGGACGCCTCCAGCCCGATCTACGGGATGCCGATCCTCGACGTGGACAGGGCGCGGACCGTGATGGTCATCAAGCGAGGGATGAGCCCGGGCTTCGCCGGCATCGACAATCCGCTCTACTACCTCGACAAGACGCTCATGCTCTTCGGCGACGCGCGATCGTTCGTCGGAGCCGTGGTCCGCGAGGTCTCCGGCGGCGACGGCGGCTGATTACGGGTTGACGAGCGGCGTTCACCGAACACCCGACTCGGAATCGCGAGGGGATTCGACTCTCGTAAATGGTCGAGCAGCCCATGTTGATCATCGACAGCCACGCGCATATCTACGCCGACGATGACCGCATCTATGCTCCTATTGCGAAACCGTTCCGCCCGCCCAAAGGGACCGGGACGGTCGCGCACCTCCAGCGGGAGCGGAAAGGCGCGGGGGTCAGTCACGTCCTCGCGGTCCAGACCACCACGTATTATGGCTGGGACCACCGTTTCCTGATCGATGCTGTCCGGGCGAACCCCGACTGGATGGCCGGCATCTGTACGCTCGACCCGGACGACCCGCATAGCCCGGCCTCGCTGGAACAGTACGGCCGCGGCCACAACATCCGGGGGCTCCGGAGCTACCAATCCGCCGAAGGACCGCTCGATCACCCGGGGGCCGTCCGTCTCTGGGAGGCGGCGCGTCGGCTTGGTCTCGTCGTCAGCGTCCGCGTGAACCGCGACAAGTCCGCGGATCTGGCCGCCCTCCTCAAGAGGTTCCCCGACCTGATGGTCGTGCTCGACCATTGCATGTACCTTGCCGTGGGGCCCGAGTACGACAGGACCTTGAAGGATCTTGTCAACCTGGCGCAGCATCCGAACCTGCACGCCAAGCTCTCGTTCATCCCGACCGGCAGCTCGAAAGCGTATCCTTTCGAGGATCTCCACGACGCCTGTCATCGGATCATCGCCGCCTATGGTCCGGATCGCTGCCTCTGGGGAAGCGCCTTTCCGTGCGAGCTGTGGTGTCCCAAGACGACCTACGCTCAGCAGATCCGCCTCTTCAGCCACGGGCTGGGCCTGGACGCCCGAGCTCGGGACGCGATCCTGGGCCGGACGGCCCATCGACTTTACTTCGAGCAGAAATCGAATCCGCACAACACCACGAAAGGCCAGCGATGAGGCGACGTCACTTCCTCATGACGAGCGGCCTGGCAGTCGGTGCCGCCGGGGGTTCGGCCGCCGCGGGGCAGGGGGCACCACCAGCCCCGGTCCGTCCCGAGATCCGGATCACGGACATCAAGACGTTCCTCGTCGGCCTGGGACGGAACTACATCTTCGTCAAGGTCGAGACCGACCAGGGGATCCATGGCATCGGCGAGGCCTATTCGTGCGGCCCGGACCGGGCGACGGTCGCCGCCATCGCCGACTTCAAGGAATGGCTGGTGGGCCAGGACCCGCGCAACATCGAGCACCTCTGGGCGATGATGCACAACTTCAGCCGGTTCCCCGGCGGGTCGGTGCTGAACGCGGCGATCAGCGGCATCGAGCACGCCCTCTGGGACATCGCGGGCAAGGCTTCGGGATTGCCCGTCTACCGCCTCCTGGGCGGTAAATGCCGGGATCGCGTCCGGGTCTACCAGGGCATCGGCGGGGCCGAACCGGCCCAGGTTGCGGAGAGTGGCCGGGCTGCGGTCGAGAAGTACGGATACACGGCCGTGAAGATGGCGCCCCACCCGCCGGGGATGCACGCCGCACCCTACAACGCCGTGACCCGTGCGGCGGCGGAGCGGATCCGCGCGGTCCGCGACGCCCTGGGGCCCGACATCGACATCGCCGTGGACATCCATGCCCAATTCTTCGAACTGAGCCGGGCCCTCCGGGTGGCCAAGGCCATCGAGCCATATCAGCCGTTCTGGCTCGAGGAGCCGATACGGCCGGAGAATGTTGACGCCATGGCCAAGCTGGCGGCGCATGTCTCGGTGCCCCTCGCCAGCGGGGAGTGCAATTACACCAAGTTCGAGTTCCAGCCCATCCTCCAGGCGCAGGCGCTCGACATCATCCAGCCCGATATCTGCCTCTGCGGCGGAGTCCTGGAGATGAAGAAGATCGCCGCCATGGCCGAGGCGCATTATGTCGTGGTGGCCCCGCACAATCCGATGGGGCCGGTGGCCAACGTCGTCAACACCCATTTCGCCGCATCAACGCCGAACTTCCTGATCCTCGAATACACCCCGGACGATACATCACCGCGCAAGGATCTCCTCCGTGAGACGGCGGTCGTCCGCGGCGGCTATCTGCCGATCCCCGAGAAGCCCGGCTGGGGCATCGAGCTCAACGAGGAGGCCTTCCGCCATCACCCTCCCAAACCCTGGCGCCGCGGGTTCGGCTTCCGGGCGGATGGATCGGTCGACTTCATTTGATGGGTCTCGGAGTCATTCGATCGGCGGTAG
This sequence comes from uncultured Planctomycetota bacterium, assembly GCA_963743925.1. Classification (GTDB taxonomy): domain Bacteria; phylum Planctomycetota; class Planctomycetia; order Isosphaerales; family Isosphaeraceae; genus CAVZRC01. Next base: position 50,235 of record CAVURY010000034.1, read on the forward strand.
ATCGGGCTCGAGAAAATCCGCGCCTTGAGGCGGTATCGCTCGCCGAGTTTCCAGGACCGATACAAACTCATGCCGGAGGTGAGACTCACGGCAACGACGAGAGTCACGATCATCCACCGTCTCGTGGTCATCCGGGGCAGGCGAAGAGCCCGTAGACCCGTGACCGGCTCGCATACCTCATAGGGAAAACCCAGGAGTTTCCCTGGTGAGAAAAGGTCAGGAACATTCTCAGGCCACCATCGAGCGGCATCCGGGTTGCGCCGTTCCAGGGCGGCGAACGCGTCGAGCGACCGGACCAGATAACGGTCGCGCTCCTCGGACGGTTTGCCCGTGAGTACGCCCTTGCATGCCACTCGAGATCGCGGGTCTCCGGGCTCTACGAAGACCGGCAACACGCACCCGACCCAGGCATCGCGGATGTGTTGCGGCGCCTCGCCCGGCGGGGTCGCGAAGATGCAAATCCATCGAGTCATGCTGGAGAAGCTCCCATTGAGGGATCGCTGACTTGAGGTGATGACTGACCGCGACCCGCCCAGACCTGAGTTGCCAACCGACTTGCTTCCGTCACCACCGCGGCCGGATCACATCGGTAGAGCCAGGAGCAACTGAAACTATTCAATTCGACCAACCAGAAATGGCCCTCGGATTCGCAGAGATCCAGCATGAAGATCGGATCGGGCCGCCAGCGGATTTCGGCGAGCATGGCCGCGGTGAATTCCCGGACTTCGACCGGGCAATCCGCCTGAATGGCTCGAATCGTCGTGTCGGCGTATTGGCTGGACGTGATCACACGGTCCCCGGCGACCACGAGGCGCCACTCGCGAGCGATCGGTCTCGGGGTTGCGATGACGACCAGAGTCGTCGGGTCGTACCGGGTCGGGGCGAGGGCGTCGGCGAAACCGGCCCTGGTATTGCGCCGCCCCACGAATAGCTTTTGACAGCCCGTGGGTCGGCTGAAGACCTCGTCGTCCTTCGCGAAGGTCGAGAACAACCAGTCACGCTGCCGGATCGCTTCGACACCGGGCATGATCGCGTAATTCTGATTGAGGAGAAATTTGCCGAAGTAGGCATAGTATGCCGCGCAATCCAGATTCTCCGGCGTACACCAGGCGCCAGGGGTCCATCGGTGGTGCAGTTGGATCTGTCGCGTGAAGGGATATGTCCCGTAGCCGATGACACAATCCGTCGCGCCGATCGGCCGGCCATCGACGATCACCTGGGAGCCCTTCTTCAGGGCCGAATACGGGATCAGGTCGGCCGCCATGCCTTGCCGCCGGATCTCGGCGAGCAGAGCCTGAACTTCCGCTCCATAGACGCCAGCCTCGATCAGCCAGACCGGCTGCATCCCGACGACCCCGCGAGGTTGAGCTGCATTCTCACGGAAGACGTTCCGCGACCAGTGCAGCCTATCATCGTGCGTGATCGGTGGAAAGGCCAGGCCTCGACCTGACGATCCGCATCGCGCCAGGAGTCTCGTCCGCCCGTCATTCTTTGTTCGCTTTTTCGGAGGAGTTTCCCTCGGTCGGGGAGAGGTTCCGAGCCGTGTTGACCAGGCAGACGTGCGAGAACGCCTGGGGGAAGTTGCCGAGCTGTCGTCGTGCTTCCAGGTCGAATTCCTCGGCGAGCAGGCCGACGTCGTTGCGGATGTCGAGCAGACGGTCGTAGATCTCCCTGGCCTCGTCGCGACGATCCTGGAGCGCCAGGTTGTCGGCCAGCCAGAACGTGCAAGGTAGGAAGGTTCCCTCGCCGGGAGGCAATCCGTCTACGGATGAATCGGAGTTGTACCGGCGGACGAATCCCTGGTCCATCAACCGCGACTGGATCGCCTCGACGGTTCCCTTCATCCTCGGATCGTCGGCGGGGAGGAATCCGACCAGTGGGATCATCAGGAGGCTGGCGTCCAGCGAGGATGAGCCATATGACTGGACGAACGAATTGAGCCCCGAGTCGAAGCCTTTCTCCAGGACTTCCCGGAAGATCGCGTCGCGCGCCGCTTTCCATCGGTCGAGGTGATCCGCGGGAAACCCGAATTCCTCGACGGCCTTGATGCCGCGGTCGAAGGCCACCCAGGCCATGACCTTGGAGTGGGTGAACTGGCGTCGGCCGTCGCGTACTTCCCAGATCCCCTCGTCGGGTTCCTTCCACGCATCCTCGAGGAACCGCAAGAGGACGCTGCTCAGGCGCCAGGAATCGTCGAGGGCGGCCAGGCCGTGGCGATGCGCCTGGTGCAAGACGTGGGCGACCTCCCCGTAGACATCGAGCTGGAACTGTCCCGAGGCGGCATTGCCGATCCGCACCGGCTTCGACCCCTCGTATCCATCGAGCCAATCGACTTCCATCTCAGTCAGCCGACGCTCGCCGGCCACGCCGTACATGATCTGGAGATGGTCGGGCCGGCCCGCCGCGGCTCGGAGCAACCACTCGCGCCAATTGCGAGCCTCGTCGAGATAGCCGGCGTTCACCAGGGCCATCAGTGTGAAAGTGGCGTCGCGCAGCCAGCAGTAGCGGTAGTCCCAGTTGCGGACTCCGCCGATCCGCTCGGGCAGCGAGGTCGTCGCCGCCGCGACGATCCCGCCGGTCGGCCGGTAAGTCAACGCCTTGAGGGTCAGCAACGAGCGTTTGACGGCCTCGTCCCGGGCGAAGGGCTCGCCGTCGGAACGGCCCGACCACTCGCGCCACCAGGAGTCCGTGTCGCTGATCACTCCTATCGCGTCGAGTCCCGGCGGGCACGGCTCGTTCGATGGATGCCAGGCAAGGGTGAAGGGGATCCGCTGCCCTTCCTTGACGGTGAAATCGCCGACCGTGGTGAATTTCTCCCCGCGGTGCTCAACCCAGGAGCGGAGCCGGAGCATGTCGGGCCCGGCAATCGCCACGACGCCCCACTCGTGGTGCGCTACCCAGGGAACGATCCAGCCGTAATCGAATCGGACGATCAGCTCCGATCGCATCGGGACCTCGCCACGGAGGCCCTCGACGACCCGCGCCACGGTCGGCGTGGGGCTGTCGATCGCCATGGTATCGGTGATCCGTACGGCCCCGGAGCCGGTCGTGAACTCGGTTTCCAGCACCATGGAGCCCGGCCGGTATCGGCGCCGCACCTGCGTGACCTCAATCCCGTCGGCCGGGGCGACCTTCCATCGACCGTTCTCGGGCGATCCAAGGAGTGCGGCGAAGCATGCGCCGGAGTCGAATCGCGGTACGCACATCCAGTCGATCGAGCCATCGCGGCCCACGAGCGCCGCCGTCCGACAATCGCCGATCATCGCGTAATCTTCAATCTTCATCGCCATGGCTCGTCGATGCCTCATCCGGGCGTCGTCCCCGGTCACGAACGCGGCGCGCTCCGCACCGGCCGGAGGCGGCCCGGCTCCCTTGCTACGGGGAGGACGATGGATGACCGGGAATAAGCAAATCGTATTCCGAAGATATCGAGCCGCCACGGAAAGCCGTGATCGGCCTGCCGCGTCTCATGGTGTTCGCGTTGATCCTGCTATACTGGATGCTCGATTCGTTGCATTCGCATGGCTACGGACGGTCGTCACCGGCGTCCGAAGTGGGGGATCGAGCATGAACGAGGAGCGGCCTGGGACGACGATCCGCAACGATCGCCTCCGGAGGTGGGCGGTCGTTGTATTGACGCATCGTTATCTTCCGGCGATCGTGGCGCTGTTGGCGGTCGCGCTCGCCCTGCCGGCTCTCTGGGTCGGTTTTGCCATCGACGACTATTATCACCGGGTCGTCCTACTCGGTGTGCCGCCCTTTCGAGACTTGCTCGGACCGCCCCAGGACATGTTCCGCTTCTTCCGGGGCGATCCCGAACGGACGATCCGTATGATGGATCTCGGCATGTTTCCTTGGTGGACGGATCCGCTCATCAAGGGCGAGTTCCTCCAGGCGATGACGGTGTTGACCCACCGGCTCGACTACTGGCTGTGGCCCGACTCGCCGGCGCTGATGCACGCTCAGAGCCTCCTGTGGTATGCGGCCCTGGTGGCCGCGATCGCCGTGCTGTACCGTCGAATCCTCGGACGCACCCTGACGGCCGGCATCGCCAGCCTGTTGTTTGCCATCGACGACGCGCACGGTACGCCCGTCGGCTGGATCGCCAATCGCAACTCCCTGATCGCCGCCACCTTCGGTGTCCTGGCGCTGCTCGCCCACGACTCCTGGCGTCGCAACGGCCGGCGCAGGAGGATCGTCCTGGCCCCGGCCCTGCTGGCGATGGGCCTCTTCTCCAAGGAAGAAGGGATCACCGCTTGCGCCTACCTCCTCGCCTACGGCCTGTGGCTCGACCCGGCCGGCCGGTTCCGCGGGTGCCTGGCATTACTCCCGTACGGCGCGGTGCTCATCGTGTGGAGGGTCCTGCGAGACGGGTGGGGCTACGGGACCGCGAACGTCGGTCTCTATATCGATCCGCTGAAGGAACCGGCCCGATTCGCGGTCGAGGCCGTAGGCCGAGCTCCGGTGCTCCTGCTGGGCCAGTGGGGTTTGCCCCCCTCGGATCTCGGTGTGCTGCTCGGACCCTCCGGCCGAGCGATCCTGCTCGGAATCGCCCTGGTTTTCCTGGCCTGGCTCTACTGGGTGCTGGCGCCACTGCTCCGTCGCGATCGCGCCGCCCGGTTCTGGGCGGGAGGCATGCTGCTGGCCGTCGTCCCGTTATGTGCGATCGTCCCGATGGATCGCCTGCTGACGGCCGTCGGCATCGGGGCATTCGGCCTGCTGGCGCAGTTCTGGGTTTCTGTCTTCGGCGGCGAACATCGGCCCGAGGATGAGCGATGGCGCCGGCGAGCGACGCCGATGGCGCGGCTCCTGGTCGTGATCCACCTGGTGATCGCGCCGCTCGCCTTGCCATTTCGCGCCGGCAACCCGCTGGGGCCGCGATGGGTCGAGGGGCTTCTCTATGTGAACACCCCACTGGGTGAGTCGGTCCGCGGCCAGACGGTGGTGATCGTCAATGCGCCGAGCCCGGGCCACGCCGGCTATTTGACGGTCGTGCGAGGTTCGAACGGCCTGCCGGTGCCGGCGCATACGCGTGTCCTCGCGTCGGGCCTACCGGCGGTGACGATCTACCGGCCGGATTCGCGGACGTTGTTGGTCCGCCCGGAGAAAGGATACCTCCGAGGATTCTTGGACCGTGTCTTCCGCAGCGAGCTTCGCCCGATGTCGCGAGGGCAGCGGGTGGAACTGACGGGCATGACGGCCGAAGTCATCGAGCTGACCGACGACGGCCGCCCGGCCGAAGTCGCCTTCCGTTTCGAAGTCCCGCTGGAGGACGAGTCGCTGGTCTGGCTCCGCTACCGCAATCGTCGCTTCGAGCCGTTCGCGCCCCCCGGCGTCGGAGAGCGAATGACGCTCCGCATCGGCCTGCTCCTGGACTGAGGAGCGAGCCGGTCCATGGCCGGGCGATGTCCGGATCGATTCGTAGCGACGCCGGATGTCGGATCCGGACCGATGTCAATACATGAGCCAGAGTCTCCTGAGAAACAACCAGCCCCGCGGCAGGGGCAACAGGGCGTGGAGTTCCTCCGATACGGCCATGTCGCGCAAGAACAGGTTCTCCTCGATCTGCCGGACGATCTCCGGGCCGCGCACGGTCAGCGACACCTCGCGGTTGTTGCGCAAGCTCAATTCATCGTAGTTCCCGGTGCCGGCGTACACCCACGAGCCGTCGACGGCCATCGCCTTGACATGGGTCATGGCCGGATAGAGGAAAACCCGCACACCGCCGCGAAGTAGGGCGTTGGCCGTCAACGCCGAGAATTTGTTCATCGTACGGACGTCGCCCCGCATCGTGAGGATCGCGCGCACGTCCACCCCGCGCGCCCTCGCGGCCACGAGCTTCTTGATGAGGATCCGGTCGTCGAAGTAGGGGTTCTCGAGGTAGACGTGGTGCCGCGCCGAATCCACCGCGCCGTAGATGGCTTCCTTGAGCGTCCGGAGGGGTGGATCGACGTCCGTCCTGACCATCCGGACCATCGCGTTGGGGACGACCTCCGGGATCGTCGCCGCCTGGGGGCAGGTCGGGGCGCGGCAGCCGCCGAGCCGCTCCCAACGCTCGGCGAAGAGGGCCTCGTACTGGGGGACGATCGGCCCTTCGGCCAGGAACTGGAAGTTGTGCCAGCGGTTGAGCGACGGCCGGGTCAGGATCATGGAACCCGTCCAGACGATCCGATCGTCGATGATGGCGATCTTGCGATGATCGAACCGGAAGCCGGGGTCGGGTGCCTCGATCAAGATGGATGTTGGGCTCGGCCTTCAGGTCATCGAGGAAGGAGCGGCACCCCCGGGCGACGTGCGCGTTGTCCTCGCCGATCACGAAGCCACCTCGGTCGATCATGACGCGGACCAGGATGCCGGACCTGGCCCGCTCGATCAGCGCGGCGGCGACCTGTCGGCCTGCCTCGTCGTCGCCCCAGCCGAAGATCATGAGATCGATCCGGCATCGGGCGGCGGCGATCAGGTCCATCAGCGCGCGATAGGCCGGTTGGCTGTCATAAAGCGGCGTTAGCCGTGCCGGAGTCAGCGGGCCGCCGGCCTCGGGGCATTGGTGGCCGGGCGGGATCCGGCTACCGGGGATCGAACCCGCGACGCGCGCCCCCATCCGCTCGGTCATCCGTAGCGAGCCAATGATTGCGGAACGGATCGGCTCGTGGGCGATCTCAGCACAGGTGGCGTGGAGCGTGTCGCGCAGCAGCAGCGACCATTGCTCGGTCGACACGGTCTTCTCGAAGCTCGCACCGGGCGGTTGCACCGCGTTGGGCGGTAATTCGCGACCGTCCTGAATCCCGCCGCGCACCTCGCCAGCCAGAACAATGACCGCCACGGCGATCGTCCAAGGGCGCGCGCGTACCATCCGATCGTCCCTCCTGGACCCGATAACTCACCTCCTCTCGATCGGCCGCGAACCACGTCGCCGTGAGGAATTCTCGATCGGACGGCCGAGATCGGCGGGCCGTGGCTGGTTTGCTCTGCTTTGAAAGACTTGACCGTGGGCCCGCAAGGTGCTGAAGTCGCGGGGAGGCCGTCCATCCGAACATCGAGAGCCTGAAGGGCCTGTCCATGACATTCGATCACGAAAGTGTCCCCCTCCTTGGCGAGATCCTCCGGTCGCTCGAGGAAGGCTTCAGGAACCTCCCCGAGGCCGGCGCGGATCGACGTCGGGGCGCTCCGCGATGTGCTCACGGAAGCGGCGGAGCGGATGAGGGACAACTACCCCTATCATCACCCGCTCTACATCGGACAGATGCTCAAGCCGCCGCACCCCGTGGCCCGATTGGCCTACGCGATGGCGATGTTCTTGAACCCGAATAACCATGCGCTCGACGGCGGTCGTGCCAGCTCGGCCATGGAGAAGGAAGCCGTGGCCGGGATCGCGCGGATGTTCGGCTGGGAGGCCAACCTGGGCCATCTCTGCGGCGGTGGCACGATGGCCAATTTCGAGGCCCTCTGGGTCGGGCGTGAGCTGCGTCCCGGCCGCGCGGTCGCGGCCTCGGCGCTGGCCCACTACACGCACTCGCGGCTCTCGGCGGTCCTCGGCGTCCCCTTCCAAAAGGTCCCCGTCGATCCCCGTGGGCGGATGGAGATCCCTGCCCTGGAAGAGCGGCTCGCCGGCGGCGAGATCGGGACGGTTGTTGTGACGCTCGGCACGACGGCCGCCGGGACGGTGGATCCGCTCCACGAGGTCCTGGGCTTGCGCGAACGGTACGATTTTCGCATCCACGTCGACACGGCGTATGGTGGGTATTTCAACCTGGCGGGCAACCTCGGTCCCGAAGCTCGGGCGGCATTCGACCGGATTGGCGAGGCGGACTCGATCGTCATCGACCCGCACAAGCACGGCCTCCAGCCCTATGGTTGCGGATGCGTCCTGTTCCGCGACCCTGCCGTCGGCCGGTTCTATCGGCATGACTCGCCCTACACCTACTTCAGCTCGGCCGAGCTGCACCTGGGCGAGATCTCGCTGGAGTGCTCGCGGCCGGGGGCCTCGGCCGTGGCACTCTGGTTGACGATGAGGCTGCTGCCGCTCGAAGTCGGCGGCGCATTCGCCCGCGGGCTCGAATCGTGCCGCGAGGCGGCGTTGCTCTTGCACCGGGCGCTCGAACAGGACGAGCGATTCGCCCCTCCATTCCCGCCCGAGCTGGATATCGTCGTATGGGCCGTCCGGGCCGAGACGGCGAGCGAATCGTCGGCGAGAGCCCGACGGGTTTTCGACGCAGCCGCCGAGCGAGACCTGCACCTCGCGCTCGCCAGCTTCCCCCGGGCCATGCTCGAGCCGTCGAACCCGGTGTCTCGCTGGGATGCCGACGAGATCGTTTGCCTCCGCGCTGCGCCATGAAGCCCGAGCACCGGGAATGGATTCCCGAGATCCTGGAGCGGCTCCGGAAGGCCGCCGACAACTGACAAGACCAGGAGCAGACCGAAAGAGACTGTCCCATAAGTGGGTTTACGAAGTGGCACGGTAATGGAGCTCGGCCTGGATCTCCTTGGGCTCGAGCCGGTTGAGCATCAGTTGGGTCTTGGCCAATCTGATGAACGCCTCCGACGATATCGGGTACCGCCTTGGGCGGGGGTGAATCTACCAAGAATGTCGGGGGCGTTGCGACGAATAGCGATCGTGGGACGATTCGAGATGAGCGCGCGTTTTGCGTGGTTTGGATTTCCCTGCCCTCGGCCTGATCCGTGGCGAGGCGCCGCGGCGGCGAAGAAATTCTCCCTCGTAGGGCTGGTCTGGCGCCGGCAGAGCATTACCTTGAGGAGTTCCCATGTTTCGGCGTGATCCGGTCGCAAGAGCCCCTTATCAGGTTCTCAGCATCGCCCTGCTTTGCTCGGCTCCGCCCCTCATCCTCGTCCTGCTCGGTACGGATACACGCCCAGCTGTGGCGCTACAGGGTTCCATCGTCGAAGCGATGCTCCCAAGCCCTGCCCTCCAGGGCAACCTTGTAGGGGATTCTCCCCGTCGCCCCATCCAGGTTTACTTGCCCCCAAGCTATCCCGAGCGAGCTTCGCGCCGCTATCCGGTGATTTATCTGCTGCACGGCTTTCAGGGGAACTACAGTCAATGGATGGCCGGGGGCAAGGAGTGGAACATTCGCGACGCCATGGACGGGCTAATCGCGGCCGGCAAGGTCCGCGAAATGCTCCTGGTCATGCCCGACGCCAAGAACAAATATGCGGGCAGTTTTTACACCAATTCCCCGACGACAGGCAATTGGGAGGACTTCCTCGCGAGCGACTTGGTTGCATTCATCGACAAGAATTATCAGACCATACCGCACGCTTCGAGCCGGGGAATCGCGGGCCATTCCATGGGCGGTTACGGTGCGCTCCGGTTGGCCATGAAGCACCCCGACACGTTCGGGGCCGTGTACGGGCTGAGCGCGGCCTGCCTGGGCTGGGGGGGCGACCTGTCAACGGAGAACCCGGTCTGGGACGAGACGCTGGCGTTCAAGGACTTCACCGACCTCAAATCCGGCGCAGGGAAGGCGTACCTGGCCCAGGCGTTCCTCGCCTTGGCCTCAGCGTGGTCTCCTAACCCCGAGAAGCCACCTCTTTTCGTAGACTTCCCCGTGGCCGGGCTTGGCCGAGACCGCAAGCGTCTGGAGGACGTGTGCGCACGGTGGTCAGCCAACATGCCGGTCGCCATGGTAGATCAGTATCGGTCGAACCTCGCTCGATTGCGGGGGGTCGCCTTCGACGTCGGTAGCGGCGATGAGTTCCCGCACATCCTCGTGACGAACCGGGCGTTCGCCCAGGCGCTGCGGCGCAACGGCATCGCGCACACCTTTGAGGAACATGACGGCGACCACAATAGCCGGGCCGCGGCGCGAATCGAAGCCAAGTTACTGCCGTTCTTCTCGCGGGTACTGACGTTTGGTGCGGAGTCGGACTAAAGGGGATCGCCTCTCGTCCGCTTCGGCCGACCCGCCGTTGGCGAGGAGCGGGTCGGTGTCATGTGTATGTCGTTGAGAGTCCGGATGTGCCTGCGGAGACCTCGGCATGGGCGAATACTACGTCATCGTCAATTCCGACAAAGGACAATACCTTGACAGCAATTCTCTCGGGAAGTCCGTCAAGCTCGATGGACTGATCGCCGGTCCCCTCCCGGCGGTACTGGTCTGGCTATTGGCCGACGGGGCGGCGTGGACCGGAAAGTCGACGATGTGTGGCTCTTGGGCCGGCGACCGGTTCATCGTCGCCGGGGATGAGGGCGCATCCGCATCGACTTGGGAGCGAGCGCACCTCGAGTATCGCGACATTACCGTCGAGGCACTCGAGACACTGGCCGCAGATTCCTCTTACATCGCTCTCGAGTATGAAGAACGAGGCATACTCGACGAGGAAGGCAAATTCATCGCCGACTGGGCATCACGCCCGAGACCGATCGGTGAGGAGGATGCGGATCGTTAGTTCGGACGAGTCTTGATACGCGGGCCGTTCCGCCGGCCCGGCTTTCCTGATCGAGGGAATCGATCGAGCGCGACGGACGGGGTATCGATCCGGATCGGGTCGAGGGCCGTATCGACGGGTTTTCCGCGGCGGCGGCACGAAGTGATCGCTTTCGCAGAGAACGCTTCCGACGAGCCCTCCGATCGAGCATGATAGAGGGTCGATTTTTGGACCTCGAAAAAGACTCCGCCCCGGAGGGATCATGCCCGCGCTCTTGCTCTGGATCGGCACGGCCCTGATCGCGGTCGGCCCCGCGACGGAATCGTCATGGTGGGATGCGCAGGTCGAGGCGTCGATTAATCGCGTCCCGTCCCGGAAAAACGAATGGGTCCGTCAGCTCGAATCGTGCCCGGCCGAGCACCGCGCCGGCCTGGCTTATCTGCTGAAGTACCTGCCGATCCGTGACCTGGAGTCGATGCCGCCGGAGGCGCTGGCCGCCAACGTGGTCCTGGCTTACCGGGCACGTAGCGAGGTCGCCTGGGGAGCCCGGCTGGCCGAGGATGTGTTCCTCGACGCGGTCTTGCCGCACGCGAGTGTCACCGAGCCCCGGCAATCGATGCGGGCCGAATTCCACGACCGCTACTTGCCGCTGGTCAAAGACTGCAAGACGCCCGGCCAGGCCGCGTTGCGAGTGAACAAGGCGTTATTCCGCGACTACAAGGTCACCTACAACACGCGGCGACTCCGCACCGACCAGAGCTCGAAGGAGTCGATCGCGCAAGGGATGGCGACCTGCACGGGCCTCTCGATCATGCTGGTGGAGGCCTGCCGCGCCGTGGGCGTGCCGGCGCGGATGGCGGGGATCGCGTCCTGGCCGGGCCGGGGCGGCAATCACACCTGGGTCGAGGTCTGGGACGACGACTGGCACTTCGTCGGTGCCGCCGAGCCGGATGAGAAGGGCCTCGATCACGCCTGGTTCGTCGGTGATGCCGCCAAGGCGATCAAGGGCTCTCCCCGCAGCGCCATCTACGCGGTCACCTACCGCTCCAATGGCGCGTTTTTCCCGATGGTCTGGAACCGATCCGACCGCGTGCCGGGTGAAGACGTGACCGACCGCTACTCACGAGCGGCTCCTGTCGCCGCGACGGCGCGGCCCAGACTGATGGTCGAGGTGTGCCGGGGCGGTGAGCGAATCGAGGCCGAGGTGATGACGCTCGACCGCACGACGGGCGCCGGCCGGCCGCTCGGCTCGAGCTTCGGCCCCCGGGTTGACCTGAATCGCCACCTGACTTGCGAGGCCCCGCCGAGCGGCTCAGTCCTGGTCGTCGCACGCGAGGGAGACGGAGCCGCGGTCCGCGCCGCGACCGTCGCCGCTGACACGGTCGTCCGCATCGACATCGATCGCCCGGCCCCGGAGGAGACCCGGGCCGAGCTGTCTCGGGTGTTTGCCGATCGCTTCGGAACCGACCCGGCGAAGCGCGAGGCCGCTCAGAAGCTCCTGACCGAGTTGCCGTGGGACGAGTCGATGCGTGCGCTCGCCTGGGCGGCCTACAAGGCGTCGCCGATGCACGAGCCGCTCAAGAAAGAGCTCGAATCGAAGACCGTTTCCACCAAGGACCGCACGAGCCCCTACTTGTGGCGGCACGTCGGCACGAAGCCGGCAGACGGTTGGGCCCTGGTGATCGCGATGCATGGCGGTGGCGGCGCGCCGGCGAGGGTCAACGACCAGCAGTGGAAGAGCATGTTCGAGCGATACTACAAGCCTCATCCCGAGGCGGGCGGCTACGTCTACCTGGCTCTCCGAGCACCCAACAACGAGTGGAATGGCTTCTACGACGACTCCATCTGCCCGATGGTCGAGCGGCTGATCCGTCAGTTCGTGTTATTCGGCGAGGTCAATCCGGATCGGGTCTACATCCTGGGGGCCTCGCACGGCGGCTACGGCGCGTTCGTGATCGGCCCGAAAATGCCCGACCGGTTCGCCGCCATACACGCCTCGGCCGCCGCCGCGACTCCCGGCGAGACGCATGGTGAGAACCTCCGTGATGTGCGGTTCACCGTCATGGTCGGCGAAAAAGACACCGCCTACGGTCGAGCCCACCGCTGCCGGGATTTCATGAAGGAGCTCGCGGGATGGAAGGCCCGCTACGGCGGCTATCCCGGCGAGGTGGTCCTGTTGAAAGACGTCGGCCACTCCGTCCCGGATCGAGACAAGGTGGCCGAGATGCTGAAATCGGGCGTGCGATCGGTCCATCCGGACCGGGTCATCTGGGCCCAGTCGGACGACATCTTGAAGCACTTCTACTGGATCGAGGCGCCCGAAGCCGAATCCATCGGGACGGATCGAGGCATCGGTGCGCGACAACACGATCACATTGAAGGCCGACTATCAGGACGAGGTCGCCCTCTGGCTCGACACCCCGCTGGTGAACCTCGCCCGCCCGATCGTTATCGAAAAGGAGGGCGGCCAGCGAGAGGTGATCAAGGCAAGCCTCAAGCCTGAGACCTTCTGTGTCGGCCTGGAAGAGCGCGGCGACCCGAAGCTCGCGGCACCGGCGCGGATCTCGGTGCAGTTGAGACGCTGAGCCGGCGGGATGCGAGATACTCATGCAGGAATCCTCCGAGGAACTGTCGGTTCAGGCCGGTTACGCCGCGTGGGCTCCGTGCTATGACGACGATGGCAACCCTCTGACGGCCCTGGAGGGCCCGGCTGTCCGCGCATGGTTCGGACCGCTCACCGAACGCCGAGCCCTCGACATCGGTTGCGGTACCGGGCGGCACACCCTCGCATTGATCGAGGCCGGCGCGGCCGAAATTGTGGCGCTCGACCTGACGCCCGAGATGATGGCTCGGGCGAGGGCCAAGACTCAAAGCACCCATCCCCGGGTGCACTGGGTCCGCCACGCCCTGCCGTATCCGTTGCCGTTTCGCGACGCCACATTTGACCTGGCGGTGCTCGGACTGGTGGCCGAGCACGTCCTCGACCTCGCCCGGGCACTCGGGGACGTGGCCCGGGTGCTGACACCCGGAGGCCGCTGCATCCTTTCCGCGTTGCATCCCAATCGAACGGCCGAAGGCCAGCGAGCCCGCTTCATCGACCCGCAGACCGGCTTGCGTCACCCGATCGCGACGGTCCACCGCACGATCGACGAATACCTCGCCGAAGCCCGAAGCGCCGGACTGCAACTCGAGGGCGAGCAAACCCTCATCGTCCCTCCCGAGCTTTCCGAGACGCTACCTCGCGCCGCGCGTTATGTCGGCCGCAACCTCGGCTGGGTCGCCTGCTGGTCGCGACCAAGTCGCAGCTAATCTTGGGTGGCCAAGACGCTCATTCGTCGATCTACGGCGTCTTCTCCTCGACATCAACCAGCCCGAGATCCACGCCCTGCCCACCTCCGGTCTGATGGCAGTGCACGGCGAAGACGACCTTGGAGCCGGGTTTGAGCCGCTCGCGAGCCGCCGCTCGGATCTCGACCGGCTGATAGGTCGTCGCGTAGCCCGACTCCTTGGCGGCCAGGACGCCATCGACGTAGACCTCGATCCCCTCGTCATGATACGCGAGGAGCTGGACGCGGGCGGGGTCGATCGAAGCCGGGAGGGACACCTCGCGACGCATCCAGATGTCGGGCGTGTTCCAGGTCGTGTTGACCGCGATGCCGGGCGTGCCGCGGGTGCCGAAGCCGGCGGGTGCCTGGCCCCAACGGCTGTCATCGAATTCGGGCCGGGTCCAGTCGCCGGCCGGCTTCTCGAACGTGTATCGCCACGCGACGGGCCGCTTCTGCGAACTCGGCACGACCTCGGTGACCCTGGGCGGGATCGGCGCGGGTGCGTAGTCGTCGAGCTTGGCGCGATCGCGGCCGGCCCATCTCTTCCAGGTCTCCGGATCCTCGAGCATCTTGATGAAGACGCCCCCGATCACCGGCCGGGCGCGCATCCCATCGCTCCTGGGGTTATCGGTGTAATACGAATCGACAAAAGGCACCCGCGCGGTCGTCGCGTTGAGGTAGTCGAAGATCGGCGAGACGATCGCCTCGAAGTCGGACGGATTGTCGGCGAGGGTCGCGCTCCAGAGGGACCAGTCCGTCTTCGTGAGCTTCGTGCGGGAATCGAGCGGCAGGCCGTAGCGTTGGAGCATTTTCTTGTAATGCGCGACCTCCTGCCGCGCCACCTCCGGCGGGAAGACGTCGAGGCCCAGCAGCTTATCCCAGACGAGGTTGTACTTCTGGCTCCAGGTGTTCGGCTTGTCGAACGCGATCCGGTAGTGGTCTCCGTCCGCGGCCATCTTCATCCAGTGGCGGGCGTATTCGCGGGCCAGCGAGCGGAACTTGGCGGCCGACGGGGCATCTCCCCGCATCCGGCAGAGGTCGCCGTATGCGGCGATCGCCAGGATCGCCTTGACCGAGAGATTGGCGTTGTGGGCCAGGTGGCCCATGAAGTCGTCGGTGCAGAGCTGGTTTTCCGGGTCCTCGCCGTACTTCTCCAGGTAGGCCTCCCATCGCGTGAGTTGCGGCCACCACTTCGAGGCGAAGCCGGGGTCCCCTTCCATCCTGGCGATCGCGGCGCAGAGCAGGATCAGGTTCGCGCTCTCCTCGACCGGCATCATGTCGGCTTCATTCTTCGAATCCTCGCCTCCGCCGTAGACCTGTCCGTTGGCCTGAGGATACGTACCGACATCGTGAGGGGCGAACGGAAACTTCCACCGGGGTGACGTGCTATAGACCATCGCCGGGGCGACCAGGGCCTTGGCATATGTCGGTCCCATCAGCAGGAACTGGGGCGCGGCGGGGTAGATCACGTTGACCGTGGCGATGCAGCCATTGCTACTGTTCTCCTTGGCGAAGAGCATCGGCTGATTGTTGGCGTCGGCCGACAGCCCACAGCCGGCCAGAGCCTGGCGATAGGCGAGCGCCGAGATCTGGGCATACCGCTCACCGCCGGCCCTGGTCAGGTCGGCCATCAGCTCCGCGTCGAACGCCTCGCACCGACGGACCAGGCCGGAGTAATCATGCTCGGCCGACCGGAACAGATCGGCCGGAGTTGCCCCCAGCCTCCGCCAGTACGGGCGCTGTTTCTGCCCGAGAAACCGGATGGAGTAGATCTCGTCGTAAGCGATCATCAGGTGTCGTGAAACGGGCTCGACGTTGACCCGACCCAGCTCGAAGGCGAACGCCAGGCAGGGCTGACGGTCGTTGGCGGCGCGGGGCATCTCGGCATCGTCCTTCTCCGGAAGCGCCCCTTGCTCGACGAACGACTTGAGTAATGCCGAACTCGACCCGATCGACGTGCTGGCCTGGGACGTCGGCGCGGCGGCATAGGCGTAGCCCCAATCGATGCGCGTCTCATCGCCGGCCGGCTGGAGCAGCGTCTGGGCGACCGTGCCGACCCTCAACGACGTCAAGTCGCCGAACGTCCCTCGCGACCATTCGACCTCCTGATCGGGACTGTTGACCGTAAGCAGTCCGCTGGTACTGTCGTAGATCGAGACGGCATGATCGGCGCCATCGACCGACCGGACATCCCATGTCAGGTAAGTGAGCGGGCGCGCCAGGATATCCAGGTCCTGGGGGAGTGCCGGAGTCATGAAGGTGAGCGTGACGCGCACATGTCCGTCGTCGAAGTCGTAGATGGTCCGGGTCGGCAGTACTCGAAGGGCGACTTGCTTCATGGCCGGCACGTTCTTGGGCTCGGTGCCCATGAGCCGATAGGGCTTGCCGTCGACCCGGATCAGGCTGATGAGCGGATGCTCATGCTTCGTCCAGTGCTGGGTCGTCGAGTCGGTCAAATGGTCGGCCGGGGACCAGATGCTGAGGTAGGGATCGCTCACGATGAGCGGAACGGCCGGCGGCCTGAGAGCGGTATCCTTCGCCGGCGGCACCGCACCGACGGTCGCTCCGACGAGTTGGAGCCAAAATGCCGCGACGAAGCCGACAGAACGGAAGCCGACAGAGGCCCATCTCTGAGAGCGATTCATCCCAGTCCCCTTGATGCCAATCGCGATCGGGGCGAGCCAATCTCGCGCCGCGATATCCCGCGGCGATGCCCGACGATCCTCGTTTCGAGTATCGGTCGGGTCGCCCGGCGCCGCAAGGGGTCGGCGCGTCCGCCGGTCAATCCGATCTCTTCACGTTCAAGTCCAGTGGGCCGCTCATTCGGGCGAAGCGACCTTCGGGCCGCGGACTATCGACGCCAGCACGAGTCCCGCGAGGAACCAGCCGGCCACCTGATCGATGGCTTCGCCGATGGTGAAATCGACGGGGAAGCCGTACCAATTCCAGAACGGAATGCTGATCGTCAGGACCCCGAAGGCACCCAGCAAGGTCACGAACAGCACGCGTCCCCAGTAGCCGGAACGAACGAAGGTCAGCAGGAACGCCGCCAGCAGCGCCGAGACGACATTGGTCGCGAACTCGGTGCCGAGCTGCCGGGACGACATCGCCTCGCCGCCCGAGGGCTGGATGATGAGAACGCCCACCGGACCTTCCTTGACCTTGGCTTCCCAGGCCTGCTTTTCCGATTGCGAGGCTTCCGGACTCATGTCCATGCCGGGTAAGAAGTAAAAGCCCGGCTCCTTGATGTGATCGCGGACCGCGGTGCGAACGGGCTCCTCGTTGCCGATCTGGCGAACGCCCATCCTCCCGATCGGCAGGACCATGTGGGCGAATGCGCCCAGAAGAAGACGACCACCCCGGTCACGAGCCCACCGATGATAACCCTGGACATTCCATGTCCTCCAATTGGCATCCCGGACGAGGGAGATGAATTCTGAGACCGAGCCGCCTCTCACCGCGCCACATCGCAGGAGGGAACGGAGGCGACGGCGCAATCCCGAAAAGACGACCTACCGGCCTAACCAGTCTGTCTCAGAAGATCGGTTTTTTCGGAACTCTCTCCGCAATCGAATTTCGCGGAACGAGAGCAAGGATCCGCCATGATGGGATTCGCGGATCAGCCCTCAAGTTTGATTCGCATGCTCTTCCCGGTTGGAAAGACCGTGCACTCCAACCCTAAGGGCCGTTGGGAGCCTCGGCGACGGGAGCAGAATGGCCGAATCGAATCGGGTCGTGTCCGATCGACGTGAGGCGGTTCGAGGAATCCCTGCTCAACCGCGGACGACCGCCCAGACCATGGCGCTGCCAATCGCGACGAAGAGGAACGGGAGAAACCACTTGTCGAAGAATTGTTTCATGGGACCAACCGGTCTCTCTACGGCGGCGACACCGTGTGAATGATTGGGGAAGGCTCGTGGAATCACTCCACTCTGACTCTTGTACCAGATTGTTAATGAAAATGGAATCAAAAATTTTTGTTTTTATCAATTTTTTATGCGTTCAGGGCGATTTCGCCCGGGAAGTCGAGCGAGTCGGCAAGGCCGCGCGGGTGTTCAGGGACGGCTCGAGGCATCGAGCCGATCACGATCCGGTCGGCCGTTGGCGGCCGAGTCGGGGAGGGTCGTCAAGGACAGGCCGGCGTCGCGCCAGGCGTTGAAGCCGCCGAGCAATGCGTAAGCATGGTATCCCTTGTCCCGGAGGAAGAGCGCCACACGGGCGCTGGTTGCCTCGTCGGGTCAGGCACAGTAGACGATGATGTCGCGGTCGACGGGTAGCTCCGCATAGCGGCTCGCGATCGCGTCGGGCGGGATGAGGACCGCATGCGGCAACGAACGACGGTCCGCATCGACGTGAGCGGACTGACGCACGTCCAGGATCGTCAGGGGTTCGTCGCGACCCATCCGCCGCTTGAGCGTCTTGACGTCGATCTTGAGGTCGTCCGCGGGCTGGACGACCGAGAAGGGAGCGACGCGAACACCTGTCGCCAATCCGGGGACATAACACGCGTGACAGGCCGGCAACATCCGCTCGAAGTCGCGGAATAGCTCGGAGTTCTCGGTCGCACGGGCCTCGCGGACCAGGGGTTCGATCTTGCTCCAGATGGCGATCGCGTGGCCGCCGATCGTCGTCAGGATTTCCTGTTCATTGACGAAGCCTAGCCGGACCAGCGTCCCGACCCGGTCGTAGAATCCGCCGACACGATGGAAGGCGATCTCCCCGAAATCGCAACGATGCCTGGCGACGAAGGTCTTCCACTCCGTCTCCTGGAGCCGGTGGATGAGCCAGAGCTGGGCCTCCATGAATTCCCGATCCTGCCAGTTCGTGAACAGTTCGGCGGTGATGTGGAGGTAGCGATCCGCCTTCTGGCCTTTCAACTGGTCTCGCACGTAGATCGCCGTCAGGATATACGTGATCGTCGAGACCACCGCGGCGATCGCCGAGATTATCGTCCACAGCATGGCATCCCTCTCGATCGCTCTCGGGGGTCATCGGCGCCGACCTGGCACAACAGGACCGGGCGCTCGTCCTTTGAAGACGATAACGTCGCGAGTGGGCAAGGAGCAACCCGAGGTTGGCGCCAGGTTCATGCGCTCGTCAGCGGTCGATCAGGCGCATGGCGGGCGCCGGATAGCGTTCTCCGGCGACGGTCCCCTCCGGGAGTTGCTGGTCCAGCCAGGAGAGGTCAGCCGGCGTGAGGATGATGTCCGCGGCGGCCGCGTTTTCTCGGAGGTAAATGCGACGCTTGGTGCCGGGGATCGGCACGATGTCGTCACCCTGGTGGAGCAGCCAGGCCAGCGCGAGCTGGCCCGAGGTGCATCCCTTGCGATCGGCCAGGGTCCGGATCGTGGCGACGAGCGATTGGTTCCGGTCGAAGTTCTCCCCCTGGAACCGCGGGTAGCCGCGCCGGAAGTCGTCATCGGTGAGTTCTTCGGAGCGCGGGACCTGGCCGGTCAGCAGGCCGCGGCCGAGCGGGCTATAGGGAACGAAGCCGATCCCGAGGTCGCGACAAGTGGGGAGGATCTCGCGCTCGACCTCGCGCTCGAAAAGCGAGTATTCCGATTGGAGGGCCGTGATGGGGTGGACGGCGCAGGCCCGTCGCAGCGTCCTGGGGCTGGCCTCGGAGAGTCCCAGGTGACCGACCTTGCCCGCCAGCACCAGTTCAGACATCGCCCCGACGGTCTCCTCGATCGGGACATGAGGGTCGACGCGATGCTGGTAGAACAGGTCGATGTGGTCGACGCCCAGCCTCTTCAGGGAAGCCTCCGCCACTTCCTTGACATGCTCGGGACGGCTGTCCGCCCCCACGATCGCGCCTTTCTCGTTGATCCGGAAGCCGAACTTGGTGGCGATGACGACCCGATCGCGGCGATCGCGGATCGCGCGGCCGACCAGCTCTTCATTGGTGTAGGGCCCGTAAACTTCGGCCGTGTCGAGCAAGGAGATCCCCAGGTCGATCGCCTCGTGGAGGGTCGCGATCGCCTCGGACTCGTCGCGGGGACCATACGCCCAGCTCATCCCCATGCAGCCCAACCCCAGCGCGGAGACTTCCAGGCCCATGCCCTCGGCACCCAGGCGGCGATGCGTCATTGAAGAGGCCCCTTCAGCGATCCGATCCGTTTGCGTCGTCCACAACGGTTATCGTAGGTCGCCCGTCCAGGGGATCAAGGTGATCGCCAACGCAGTAAGCCGGTGTCCTAGCGAATGAATGCTTGAGGTGTCAACGAAAATCCATTAGCATCCAATCAACCGGACACGTGGGATCAAGAATCCGATTTGTCCACTAAAGACACGAAAAGGACGAAAAAACCGGGAGCGAATGGGAAGAACAGAAGGATGCGACATGGCCGATCTGATTTACCCAGACGAGTCCTACCTCATCATGGGTGCTTGTTTTGAAATCTATGCGAACCAGGGACCCGGCTTCCTGGAGGCGGTCTATCAGGAGAGCTTGGAGATCGAGTTCCGACAAAGAGGAATTCCGTTCTTAGCCCAAGTCGAGCTCGCGACCAAGTATAAGGGACAGCCCCTGAAACAGACCTACAAGGCTGATTTCGTCTGTTACGAGACGATCCTCATCGAGCTGAAGGCCCTGAGCGACCTGACCGGGGCACACCATGCCCAAGTCCTGAACTACTTGAAGGCCACCGGATTCCGCCTCGGACTCCTCATCAACTTCGGAAGTCATCCTCGGCTCGAGTATCAGCGCATCGTTCTGTGAAATTTTAACGATCTGTCCCCCCCGTTTTTTTCGTCCCATTCGCGTCTTTCGTGGACACTCTCCCTTCCATCGGATGCTGCGTTCTCGCGAGGTAAACGCCATGTCGTGCCCGTTTCTTGGTCGTTGGATTGCATCCACCCTTTTACTCTCCTCCGGAACTTCGTGGATCGGAGTATTGCACGCTGGAGAGGATCTCTCGCCGCTTCGCGGGAAAATCGACAAGATTCTGCGGGTGGATCTCACGCGAGACTGGTATCCGCGCGCCGTGGACGGCGAGCGTGGAGGATTCCATCAGTCATTCGCCCGCGATTGGTCCCCGCGGCCGGATGGCGACACGTTCCTGGTGTACCAGTCCCGGCTCACCTGGACGGCCGCCGCCTATGCCCGATATTCGCCCGCGGATCGGGATGAATTCGTGGGTTACGCGCGCCAGGGAATCGCCTTCCTGGACCGGGTGATGAGGGACAAGGAATTCGGCGGCTTCTACTGGATCCTCGACCCGAAGGGCCGACTCGATCCCAGGCTCGGCGACGATAAACACGCTTATGGAATTTCCTTCGTCATCTACGCGGCCAGCACGGTCGCCGAGGTGACCGGCGACGAGCTGGCGCTCAAGGTGGCGCGAGACGCCTTTGACTGGTTGGACCATCATGCGCACGATTCGAAGCACGGCGGCTACTTCGAAGCATTGCGTCGGGACGGGACGCCCATCATCTCCCGGGACGAGAGTGCACCGATCGAGCGGCGAACCGACCGGCTCGGGATCTACTACGGCTTCAAGACGATGAACGTCCACATCCACCTGCTGGAGGCCGTCGCCGCGCTCTCGCGGGTGGACTCGCGTCCGGTCGTGAAGGAACGGCTGCGAGAGCTGCTCACCATCGTCCGCGACAAGATCGCCGTCGAGCCGGGCGCGTTGAACCTGTACCTGACGCCCGACTGGAGGGCGATCCCTGCGCACGACTCGTTCGGCCACGACATCGAGACGGCGTACCTCCTGGTGGAAGCGGCCGAGGCGCTCGGGATGCCCGACGACGCCGAGACCTGGCGGATGGCCCGCCTCCTCGTCGATCACGCCCTGGATTGGGGTTGGGACGACGAGCACGGCGGCTTCTATGACAAGGGCGAGTCGTTCGGAGGAGCCGCCTTCGACCGCAAGAAGGTCTGGTGGACCGAGGCCGAGGGACTCAATGCCCTGCTCGTGATGCACCATAAGTTCGGCATGAAGACGGACCGATATGCCAGGGCGTTCCGGAAGCAGTGGGGGTTCATCGAGACGCACATGATCGATCACCAGCATGGCGGCTGGTTCGCCGAGACAGCCCGCGACGGCACCCTGATCGGCGACGGCGCCAAGGCTAACCCCTGGAAAGCCAACTATCACACCTCGCGAGCCCTGATGAACTCGGCCACGCTCCTGGGACAGCCCGGCGGCGATCGATGAGGGTCATCCGAAAGGATCGATACGTCATTGCTCGATCCGGATCTCGTGATTCGAGAGGGTCTCGAAGCCATCCCTCGTGATGAGGTAGTTACGCTCGATCCGCATCCCGCCCTCGCCCTCGATGTAGAGGCCGGGCTCTAGGGCCACGATATCGCCTTCGACGAGTGTGTCGGTGCTATTTGGCACGAAATAGGGCGGCTCGGGGTGTCCGAGACCCAACCCGTGGCCCGAGTGGGACGTGAACGCATGATCGAGTCTCAGTGTTGCGAAATGACCGCGGACGGCCGCGTCGACGTCTCGTCCAGCTACACCGGGCTTCAGGCGGGACTCGCCCGCGCTCAACGCACCCAGGCAGGCGTCGAACAGCTCGCGCTGGCGGGTCGTCGGGCCGTCGCCGACGGCGAACGTGTTGGTGAAGTCTCCCCGATAGCCCGAGACGACCACCGAGAAATCGAGCAACAGCAAGTCGCCAGGCTCGATCTTCCGCGAGGTCGGTGGGCCGCCTTTCTCCACCTCGCACCGCGGACCCGATGCGAAATCGCCATAGATGATGGCCGGCTCGCCCAGCGCCAGGGATGCCGCTCGCTGGACGATCAGGAAGGCGTCCAGCTCGGTCATCCCCGGGCGAATCTCGGCCAGCGCCGCGGCCTGGGCGGCCTCGCCGGCACGCATCGAGCGCCGCAAGGTCTCGACCTCGTCGGGATCCTTGGACCGACGCAAGGGCCGGATCAGCGGGCTAATATCGATGATCTCGAGGCCCGATCGCGAGCTTCGGAGGCCCTCGACCACGCCGGAAGGGACACAGGCCAGCTCGACGCCCACCCGATTTCCCGGGATTTTCGCCAGCCGGCTTAGCGCCGATTCGACCAATTGGACCCGACGATTCGGGGCCGAGTGGTTGCCGTCGTACCAGGTGGGCGCGACCCGTTCATCGGCGGTGGATTTCTCCAGGAAGGGGCCGAGCATGTCGTCCGCGACCAGCGTCGACCGGCCCGGCTCCAGCAGAAGCAACGCCCCGGACTCGACCGTACGGAACACGAACGGCGAAGGCACGTAGCCGGCGAAATAGGTCAGGTGCGACGGGTCGCCGAGCACGAGGACGTCACACGCCGCGGGCAATGCCTTCCAGAGCCGCTCTTGACGCGCGGCGGATCCTTCGGCTGTCAGCATCGTTCCGGATCTCCAATGCAGGTCAGGCTCTCAGCGTTGGACCCGGGCCGACCCGCCCTTGGCGAGGGCCTCGACCTCGGGAAGCCGGGCCATCGTGACGTCTCCGGGGAACGTGGTCAGGAGGGCGCCGTGGGCCCAGCCGAGGCGGAGAGCCTCCTCGGGCGTACGACCCGAGATCAGGCCGTAGATCAGTCCGGCGGCGAAGCCGTCCCCGCCGCCGATGCGGTCGACCACGTCGAGCTGGAGCGGTTTCGGGATGGTGTACCGCTGGCCGTCGAGCCACAGGACGGCCGACCAGTCGTGCCGGTTCGTCGAGTGCACCTCGCGCAAGGTCGTCGCGACGAGCTTGATGTTGGGATGCTGCTCGACCACCTGATCGATCAGCGCGAAGAACGACTCGGGGTCCAGCTTCGATTTGCCGTGGACGTCCGGTCCGGCGATGCCGAGCCCCATCTGGAGGTCTTCCTCGTTCCCGATCAGGGCGTCGAGGTTGCCGGCGATCGTCTTGATGACATGCTGGCCCCGCGCCGCGCCGCCGACGGACGCCCAGAGCTTGGCCCGGTAGTTCAGGTCGAACGAGGTGATTGCCCCGGCGGCCTTCGCCGCCATCATCCCCTCGATGATCAGTGGCGCGGTCGTCTCCGAGAGCGACGCGAAGATCCCGCCGGAGTGGAACCACCGCACGCCCCGGCCGAAGATCTCCGACCAGTTGAAATCGCCCGGCTTGAGCAGGGCGCCCGCCTCGTTCGAACGGTTGTAGAATACGACGGGCGGGCGTACTCCGTAACCCCGGTCGCTGTAGACCGTGGCCATGTTCGGCCCGCGTACCCCGTCGTGCTCGAACCACTTGTAGAACGGGGTCACGCCCGTCTCTTGCACCTTGGCCTGGATCAGCTCGCCGATCGGGTACTTGACCATCGCCGTCGCGATGCCGGTCTTCAGGCCGAAGCAATCGGCGAGTCCCGCCGCGACGTTGTATTCGCCGCCGGACACGTGGATGTCGAACGAACGCGCCTTGCGGAACGGGATGATCCCCGGGTCGAGCCGGTGGATCAGTGCGCCGAGGGCCAGGAAATCCAGGTCGCACGAATCCTTGCGTATATTCAGGCTGCTCATGGTGGTCAATAGTCAGAGAAGTAGGGCCGGCTGTGCCGGCCGGGATCGGTTGGGAAGCCGTTGATCGAGCGTTGCGACCTCAATCCCGCATGGGGTTGGTTTCCGGCCGGCACAGCCGGCCCGACGACGCCTACGCCGAGGCCACGTTGACGAAGACTTTCAGGGCCTCTTTCTCTTCGAGCAGCCGCATCATGTCCTTGTAGTGATCCAGGCCCTCGACGGGATGCGTGAGGATCCGCTCGGTGATGCCCGGATAGGTCAACTCGCCGTGGGAGAGGGCCTGGATGCCCAGCTCGAAATGCCGGCGATTGCCGTTCACGCTCGAGACGAGGAGCTTGTTCCCGAGCACCCATTCGATGTTGATCTTCGCGGCGTCGATGGTGACCTCTTCCTTGCCGCCGGTGATGCTCGTCCAGATCAAGGCCCCGTTGTGGCCGAGGACTTCCATCGCGCGGAAACACAGCTCGGCGTTGCCGGTCGCTTCGAAGATGAGGTCGGGTTTCCCCGCCTTCTTCACCAGTTCGGCGAGCGGCGTCTGCTTGGTGCTTACATAGGTGGCCCCATACGCCTCGACGATCTCGGACTTGCGATGGGGTCCCGGCTTGGTGGCCAGGGTGTGGACCTCCATCCCGCGCAGCTTGAGCATCATCGTGGCGAGCAGGCCGATCTGGCCGGACCCCATGACGAACGCCCGCTTCGGATTCCAGACCTGGAGCCGTTGCTGGGCCAGGAACGCCTGCTCGATCGCCTTGGCGCAGACGCTGGCCGGCTCGGCCAGGACGCCGAGATGCTTGAGGTTCTGCGGGACTTTCACGATGTATTCGGCGTCGTCGACGAAGACCTCGGTCAAATAACCGTGACAGAGGTTGATCCCCCGTTCGTAATAGACTTCCTCGCTGGTGATGTCGTTACGCCCGATCAGGTCGAACAGGGACCCGCCCGGCCTTCGGACCGTGCAGGAGACGTAATCGCCCGGCTTCACTTCGGTCACCTTGTCCCCGACCTCGAGCACCTGCCCGAAGCTCTCGTGGCCGATGACCAGGTGGTCGCCGCCCGGCGGTGCGTTGCCGTAGAGTGCCTCGTTGATCTCGCGGTCGGTGGCGTCAACTCCGATTTGAAGGACCTTCACCAGCACGGCCCGGCCTTCCGGCACGACGCAGACGTGCGGGTGGGGCTGGTCCGTCAGCTTCGGGACCGGGATATCACGAAGGTGGACGCTATTCGGCTTGCCCGGCAGGACGGCAACGGCTTTCATCGGGGAATCGCCTGAGTGGTCAGTAGTCCGTGGTCAGTAGTCCGTGGAGACCCGCACCCGGGGATGGAGCCATGCTCCGGTTCCGGGAAACCGCGGGGCTTTACGATTTTAGCCGGATTCCTCGGATTTCTCACGATCTCCCCGGTACCCAAGGGCTAGAGCGGCCCACGGTCGGATGGCATACACTCCACACTAACCCGACGCGCCAGCGAGGGGAATGCCTCCGGACCCTCGCTGGCGCGTCGGGTTAGTGTCTCACCCGTCCGGCCACGGTGTGAGCAAACCCTCCGTTAACCGCTCGCGTTTCATGGCCTCACGCTCGAGATCTCAACGAGCCGAGAACTTATAGATCGTCGTCTGGGTATAAATCGCCCCCGGCCTGAGGATCACCGATGCGAAGCCGGGATGATTGACCGCATCTGGGAAATGCTGGGCCTCCAGGCAGAACGCCTGATGTTGCTGGTACGCGACGCCTCCCTTACCCTTGACGCTCCCATTCAGGAAGTTCGAGGTATAGAGCTGCACGCCCGGCTCGGTCGTGAACATCTCCAGGATCCGTCCGCTCTTGGGGTCGACAACCCGCGCGGCGAAGGCCGGCGACTTCTTGTCGGGGCGAATCACGTAATTGTCGTCGTAGCCGATCGGAGTCGCCTTGATCTGGTCGAAACGGGAGCCGATCGGAGTGGGTGTCGTGAAGTCCAGCGGCGTTCCCCGGACGGACCGGATCTCGCCGGTCGGGATCAGCGTCTCGTCCGAGGGCGTATACTCATCGGCCGCCAGCATCAGCTCATGCCCGAGGATCAAACCGGAATCGGCGCCTGCCAGGTTGAAGTAGCTGTGATTCGTCAGGTTGACCGGAGTCGCCTTGTCGGTCGTGGCGGCGTAGTCGATCTTGATGGCATCGTCGGGGGTGAGGGTATAGGTCACGCTCGTGGTGAGATTTCCCGGGAAGCCTTCCTCACCATCCCGGCTGACGTAGGTC
Source organism: uncultured Planctomycetota bacterium (assembly GCA_963743925.1). Taxonomy (GTDB): domain Bacteria; phylum Planctomycetota; class Planctomycetia; order Isosphaerales; family Isosphaeraceae; genus CAVZRC01. The sequence goes on from CAVURY010000034.1 coordinate 76,635, forward strand.
AGCTTGACGGCGGGCCCGCCGGGTCCCGAGACGTCCTCGCCCTTCCAGACGACCTTATCGAACCCTTTGAGACCCCCGTGAAGGGTGTGAGGGCCGTTATTGCGGGCTAACGAATACTCATGGCCATCGAGCGAGAACTTGCCGTTGGCGATCCGGTTGGCGACCCGGCCGGTGATGGCTCCGAAGTGCGGGTTTCGGGTCAGGTAGGGCTCCAACGTGTCGAAGCCGAGGACCACGTCGGCCGTCTTTCCCTGCCGATCGGGTACATGCAATTCGGTGATGATCCCGCCATAGGTCATCACCTTGGCGGTGACACGGCCGTTCGTCAACACGTACAGCTCGACCGAAGTCCCGTCGGCGGTTTTCCCGAAGTCCATCCTCTCTAAACTCCTTCGGCTCACGGGAGCCTCACCGGCTCGCGCACCCTCGGCGTCGGCCGGCGGACGCGGCAGCACGAGCAAGGCTGTGATGACAACGATCCACTTGGCGTATTTCTGCATTGGTCAATCCCCCTTAGGATAACCAATGAAGATACCCCAGTCTCCGGCGATAGCCAGTAGGCTCCCGGAAAAATCGCGGGACCGTCGGGGAACCGGCGCCTCCCCGAGTCACGGCGGGAATGACTCTTCGAGATGCCCTGCGAGTGGAAGGGCCGCGCCGCTCGGCGGAGAGCCGAGTTTTCCGCTCTCTGTGCTTGTTCAGATCCCCTCGAAGCGTGCGGTGGAGTCGCCGTGACGCTGGACGCCCTGGATTCCCACGCGGTCGAGCATGCCGAGGAAGACGTTACTCATCGGCTGGGGCTTGAGCTTGAGATATCGCCCGGGCGACAGCGTACCCCCTGCGCGTCCGGCCAGGACGAACGGCAGGTTGTTGTGGTTGTGGCGGTTGCCGTCTCCGTTACCGCTGCCGTAGACGATCATCGAGTTATGGAGGATCGAGGTCCCGTCGGCGTCCTTGGCTTCGTCCAGCCGCTCGAGGAAACGGGCGAACTGCTTCATGTACCAGAGGTCGATCTGCGCGATCTTCTCCAGATTTTCCTTCTTGTTCTGGTGATGCGAGATGTTGTGGTGGCCGTCGGTGATCCCGATGTCGGGGAAAGTCCGATTGCTCGACTCGTAGGCCAGCAGGAAGGTGGCGATACGCGTCGAGTCGGTCCGGAAGGCCAGGAACATCAGGTCGTACATGAGCTGGACGTGCTCGAGGAAGCTGGCCGGGATTCCGGCGGGGGTCTCGGCGCCGGGGTCGGCCACGTCGCGGAACCGCTCGGCCGCCTGGATCCGGCGTTCGATTTCCCGGACGCTCGTCAGGTATTCGGCGAGTTTCTGCTGGTCGCGGTAACCCAGCTCATTCTGGAGGGCGCGGGTGTCATCGAGGACGAAATCCAGGATCGAACGCTGCTGTTCCTGGCGGAGGAGCAGGTTCTTGCCGCGCTCGCCCGCGGGGCCGGTGCCGAAGAGCCGCTCGAAGGCGAAGCGGGGATTCGCCTCGGGAGCCAGGGGCATCGAGGGGGCCGACCACGACAGATTGAACTGGTAGGCGCAAGAATAGCCGGAGTCGCAGTTCCCCGACTTCCGGGCGGCGTCGCAGGCCAGCTCCAGCGAAGGGAACCGCGTGAGGTGGCCGATCCGCTGCGCCGCGACCTGATCGATCGAGACCCCGGCGTGGATATCGGCTCCCGCGGTCTTCTTCGCCCTGACGCTAGTCAGGAAGGTCGTACAGGCCCGCGCGTGGTCTCCGGGCCCGTCCTTGCCGCCGGTGGCGTTGATCTGGTCGAGCCCGGAGATCACCTGGATCTGGCCCTTGACCCGCTCCAGCGGCTCCATGGTGCGGTTCAGGTCGAAGTCCTTGCCTTCCTTCTTGGGCCACCAGTTCGTCAGGTTGACGCCGTTGGGGACGTAGACGTAGGCCATCCGGAGCGGAGCCCCGGTCGCCGAGGTCGCGGGCAGTCCGGCCGTGCCGGCGGCGGCTGCGCTCGCCCCTCGAGAGAGGAGGGACTCGAACGCGGGGAGGGCCATCGAAACCCCCATCCCCCGGAGGAAGTGGCGACGGCTCAGGCTGGCATGCCGCTGGGCGAGGGCCGATGCGTCTTGCGGAAGGAATGGTTTCATGGTTCTACCGTATCGGTTGAGTTGGTCCGGAGGACACCGTGGACTCGGCGGCCGCGGGCGAGACATTCCGCCGCTTCTGGAACGGTGCCGACTCGATCACGCCCAGCAACAGGGCGGAGAACCGCCCTCCATCTTGTTCCAGACGCTCGACGATCTGATCGACCGTCTCCACGTCATAATACTCCAGACCACGCCCCAATGCGTAGGTGAGGAGCTTCTCGGTCAGGCATCGATAGAAGTCGAGGGCGTGCCGCTCCTTGAGGATTCGCTTCAGGTCGCGGACGTCCTTGAACGGCTCGCCGGTGATCAATTGACCGGTGGCATCGATCTTCTGCCCGAGCTCGGAGTCCCGCCATTGGCCCAGCGGATTGAAGTTATCCAGCGCCAGCCCGAGGGGATCCATCCGGGAATGACATGAGCTGCACATCGGCTTGCTGCGGTGCAGTGCCATCAGCTCACGCGTCGTCGGCTCGAGATCTTTGGCGCAGCTTCTTCGCCTCCTCGAGGGCGGGGACGTCCGGAGGGGCAGGCGGCGTGGGGGTGCCCAGGATGTTGTCGAGGATGAACAGGCCCCGCTTCACGGGGGACGTCCGGGACGGATTCGAAGTCACCGCCAGGATCGTCCCGTGCGCCAGGACACCGCCGCGCGGGCTATCCTTGGGCAAGGTCACCCGGCGCATCTCGCTCCCTTCAACGCCCGGAATCCCGTAGTACTTGGCCAGCTTCTCGTTGAGGAACGTATAGTCCGTGTCGAGCCATTCGAGCACGCTGCGATTCTCGTGCGCGACGTATTCGAAGGCCATCTCGGTCTCGCTCTTCATGGCCCGGCGGACGTCGCGGACCAAGACATTTCGCTCGGTGTCGGCCCCTTTCAGTCGGATCCCCTGGCGCCGGAGGATCGCCCTCTCATTGAAGAACAACCCATCCAGGTCGCGCACCTGGAGCCATTGTCCGACGAAATTCTGGGTCAGGGCCCGGCCTCGGCTGTCATCGAGCATCCGCTTGACCTGTCGTGGCAAGTCAGCCCGAAGCTTCCTGGCCTCGGCCAACCCGAACAATTCGTCATCCGGCATGGTCAACCAGAGAAAATAGGAAAGGCGCGACGCCAGGGTGTATTCGTCGAGCAAGGCCGGCGTATTCGCCGATTGCCCCGGCTCCAGGGACTCGATGCGGAAGACGAACCGCGGCGAGGCCAGGACAGCGACCATGGCCTGTGCGATCCCTTCCTCGAATCGCTTTCCAGGGAGCTTGTAAACCTTCTCGGCGATCGCGATCAAACGCTCGAGGGTCCGATCTTCAGCCGGGCGGCGGAAGGCCTTCTTGACGAAACGACCCAGCACCTCCCGAGCATATTCGCGACGCTCCCGATCCGCGGAGGGTGGTTCATCTCTCGTGAAGAATCGCCGGTAGTTGGACGTGCGTGTCCAGTACTGGGGGTCCGTCGGCCCGTTCACGCGGAGGGTGATGATCCGGAAGCCCAGGGCTGCGGCCGGATCGCGACCGCGACTCCTCGTCGCGACGAATGCGGCACCGGCGACCGCGCCGAGAACGTCTTGACTGTGATCCACCTCGGGCAAAGTGGCCTGAACACCCGCCGGACCGTCCGGCCGGACCTCGAAACTCAATCGATGGTCGCCACCCGAGAATTTCTCAGAAAATGTGTAATAGTACGTCTTACTCGGATAGCGGCCGAACGACTCTTTCAGCAGTTCGCGATCGTCGGCCTTGAAGATGACCGTATAGCGGCCGGGATCGGGCTTGGCTCCCCCCTGCACGGCCACCTCGAGCGTGAGACGATAATCACCGGAATGCTCGACTTCGAAGGTCCGCGATACCTTCGCCGGCCTGGAGAATGCCAGGCGGTCGCCATTGACGCCGCGCTCCTCGCCGCGGAACTCCGCACCCCGGTAGCTCCGCTCGGGCATGTACTTCGGGACCGTCGGCACGGCGGTCTTGACGATAGTCTCCGCGGCCTGGAAGTATTTCTCGAGCAGGAGCGGGGAGACGGTGAGCACGTCGCCAATATTGTCGAAACCGTAGCCCGTGTCGTCGGGCGGAAACTCCTCTTCGGCCTTGAATTCGATCCCCATCAGGTCGCGGATCGTGTTGTGATACTCGAACCGATTGAGCCGGCGGATCGTCACCCGGCCGGGGTCGGGCGACTCGGGATTCGAGCCGAAGACGTCCCGCTTGATCCAATCGGCCAGGACCTTGAGTTCTTTCGGATTGGGATGCGGCTTATCGGAAGGGGGCATGGTGCCGGCGCGAACGTTCTTGAGCACCGCCCACCAGAGCTGGCGATTCTTCACCAGGGCCGCCTCGGACCCATCGCCATCGAAAGCGACGCCGCCCTTCTTGGTCCCCTGGGCATGACACCCATAGCAATAATCCATGAGGACCGGCTGGACCTGATCCTCAAACCGCGCGACCACCGGGTTCTCGGCCCCATAGCCGCCGGACGCAAGGACCAGCAGGATAATGAGAACCATAACACCCGATCCATCACCGGGATGGAGGCGCGATGTTGGCCGTCGAGACCGTATCGGCATTGGGATGCTCAATCGCGTACTCCCGATAGAGCCAGCATGCATTCGGTGTCCGGCCAGCCTGGCACTCTAGTCTATTGTACCGGATTCGTCCGTAATTTAAACAAAGATTATACTTTCGCCGTGACCTCGGTGAAAGTAGGCGGGGTTCGGTCTCATCAAGACGAATGATTGAGGGGTGGAGAGGGTGCCCCTCAGCAGAGATCAGCGATATCGGATCGCCCGGCGGCCCAAACAAAGGGGCGAGGAGTTTCTGTAATCTCGATTCATGGTACGTCATAAGCCTTGATCGGCCGGACCCAGATGTTGCGGAACCGTACCGGGTTGCCGTGATCCTGCAAGATGATCGGTCCCTTCGGTCCATGCGGCGTGTATTTGCCGACGGCACGATAGGCCATCGCGCCGATCGGGGCGGTATGGTTATGCACCAGCACGCCGTTGTGAAGCATGGTGACGAACGCCGGAGATTCCAGCGTTCTGTCTGGCTTGAACCGGGGTGCGGTGAAAATGATGTCGTAGGTCTGCCACTGGCCCGGCGGACGTGAGGCGTTGACGAGTGGCGGGTACTGGCCATAGATGGCCGCCGCATGGCCATCGGCGTAGGTCAGGTTCTCGAAGCAATCGAGGACCTGGATCTCATAGCGGCCGAAGAACATGACGCCGCTATTACCTCGGCCCTGATCGCCGCTCTTGGGGGGGACGGGCGAAGCGAATTCCAGGTGGAGCTGGCAGTCGCCGAACTCCTCGCGGGTCCGGATTTCGCCGGCTCCCGGCTTGATGACCATCGCCCCGGCTTCGACCGTCCAGCCGGCTGGGCGTCCTCGGCTCCCCAGCCACTGTGAGAGATCCTTGCCGTCGAAGAGGACGATCGCATCGGAAGGGGGACGCCCCGGCTCCTCTTGCGTGCTTGAGGTACCCGGAGTGATCACCTTCGGGAGCGGCCGGTCGCTGTCGTGGACGTGCCAGCGGCCGCCGGGAAGCATCGGCGTGTCCTTAAAGCCGACCTTCGGTCTGTCCTGCGCCCGCCCGAGGCCCAGCGAAGAAGCCACGACAAGACACATCACCGGCATGGAGAGAAATGGCATGAGATATCGTCGATTCAACATCATCGGACCTTCCCCGGGTGCACACAATCGGCCTTTGGACGCGACCTTCGCGGGCCGCCCGGTCGGATCTTAACGCCGAACTCGGCCCTTCGCCAGTCACCGCCAGGTCGCCTTCCCAGGGTCCGGCCAGCCGGGCGGATTCCGCTCGAATCCGCGGCATGGCCCCGGAGGGTGGCGAGACTCCGCCATCTCCTCGCGAACGGGCTCCGATGCGTCCCCAACTGCGGTCGTGGCCACACTTGGTTGAACTAAGTCGATTTCTTGGGACGAGTCCGATCAGCAGGCAGGGTCAAGGGTTCGGTGCGAAAGGCACCTCCAAAATCCGGTGGGTGCATTTATGATCTTTCCAAGTGGCGGCATTCTGATAGGTAAGGCCCGGACATTCTCGAGGCGGTGTCGGACAAGTTGGGTCGCCGGTGCCAGGAACCATGCGGGCGGTGCGCGTCTGGAAACGGCCGTTGACGGGATTTCGAGATTAATATCATGGCAATGAAGGTGATGAAGACCGGGCAGGTCCAGTTCGAAAAAGACCTCTTGGGCGGCGGGAGCCTGGAGAACTGGTCCTTGCGGTTGTTCTCCACGAGCCACACCCCGGCGGTGACGGACACGCTCGCGACCTATACCGCGATCGAGGCGTCATTCACCGGTTACAGTCCGATCACCTTGACCCGCTCCCTCACGAGCTCGACGTGGTCGACGCCGACCGCGACCGGCACCACGATCGACCCCACCAATAACAACTCCATCTCGACCTATGGGGCATCCGCCCAGTCGTTCAATGCCACGTCGGCGCAGACAATCTACGGCTATTTCTGGTCGGGCGTGACCTCGGGCGTCGGGCTAGTGGCCGAGCAATTCGCCTCCTCCATCTCCCTGACGAACCCGAGCACTCTGAACATCAGCCCCGTACTCGAACTGGGGAGTAATTAGTTCTGGCGTTTTCAGTGTTCAGTGTTCAGTAAATGCATAAATGCGTTGATTTGCTGAACGCTGAACGCTGAACACTGGAGCGAAGCGACCATGATCACCATCAAAGATGGACATTGGTACCGGAGCAAGGAAGCTCTCGCCCGATCCGCCACCCTCCGGCTCATCGACGCGCCGCACGTCACGCCGGACGGCTATGCCGTCCTGGTGTTCGACCTGCGTGGCGTCGTCCCGCAGCCCGTGCCCGACGGGCCAACGACGTCCGTCGTGCTCCCGCCAGCGATGGTCATGCAGGCCGACCACGGTCACGACCTGCTTCAGGTCGTGACGAACGGATTACAACCTCGGATCGAGCGCGTGGAGTTTCCGCTCGGGGATCTCGCGGACCTCGAGCCACTCATCGAGTACGACCACTTGCCTTCCTCGCGGCAGGATTACAGCGTCTATCCCAGAGGGCATAAGCTCGCGAGCAATTGACGGAGTCGTGGCAATCGAGTCCGGAGAAGAGCAATCATGGCTACGACCCAGGAGTTCGCCCTCGGCACGGTCACGACGCTACTGTCGACCGAGTTGAATTCGCTCGCCTCGTCCGCCGGGCTGACGGCCGGTGCGATCAGCTCGGTGGGCGGCACTTCCGGCCTGTTCAACAACGTAACCGGCGGCGGCGGGCTGGGCGGTTACACGTTGGGCCAGTTCGAGCTGAGACTGGCCGCCCCCGGGGGCGCCCTCACCGCGGGATCCGGGGCCTTCCTCTGGTTCCTCACGTCGGTCGACGGCACCAACTACGAGGATGGCTCGGCGACGGTGATCCCGGCTCGCAAGCCCGACGTGATCATCCCGGTCCGAGCGGTCAGCACGGCGCAGCGGGTGATCGCGGTCGCCCCGCTGGTCCCGGGGGCGTGGTACGTGCTCGTGGCCCAGACCACCGGACAGACGTGGGCCGCCAGCGGCAACACGATCAAGGTCACTCCGGTCACGTACCAGGGAGTCTGACCTCTTCGGACTCCGGATCTCGGATTTCGGATCGGGACCCGGTCCAACCCATTTGCCATCCTCCCATCCGAAGCCCGCGGTCCGAGGCTTGAAGTGGCGGAGCGACGATGATCTGGACGCAGAAGCCGCCATACGGCACGCCGATCGATCCGTTCGGCCCATTCGCATCCGGCCTCTATGGCGTATATACGATCAACGAGTGTGCCGGCCAGGCCCTCTACAACCTCGCCCCCTCGACCTCCGTGAACGTGGGGGCATTCCAGAGCGGGACGGCGGCCCCGACCTGGACGAGGGGCGTTCGCGGTCCGGGAATCATTTGCGCATCCGCGAGCTCGCAGTACGCGAGCTGCGGCAACTTCCCCGCGTTGAACTCCGCGACGCGCATGTCCATGTTCGTCCTGGGCGGCGCCACGACCCGGACCCATGTGACTGCGGCTCGCGCCTCGATGTCCTCCGGCGGCGGCTCGATCGTCATCGGCCTGTCAACATCGTCCCACAGCGGATTCTGGGAGGTCGATTCGTCAACCTCGACACTCGCCTACGGGACCGCCTCGATCAGCGCGTCGCTCGCGGGAAACTTCTCCGCCGGCCTGACCTTCGACGGAAGCCAGACGGGATTTGCACGGATCGCGGGGTACTTGAATGGCTCAGCGGTGGCTATCGGGACGACAACCGGCACGGCGCCATCGAGCCTTCCCGCGGCTTCGGGGGCCTTGGCGATCGGATATGACGGGCAAGCTCTGGGCGATCTTCAAGACGGTCGCACCGATCTGGTGCTGCTCTGGATCGGCCGCGCATTGACCGCCGGGGAACACGCAGCCCTGGATGCGAATCCCTGGCAGATCTGGCAGCCCTGGCAGCCGACGACCTCGATCTTTCTGCTTCCCCGGCACTCGACCGGTTACTCGTCAGGCGGCCTGGTCCTGGGTGGTCGCGCGGTGAGTTCCTGGAAGGCGTCGTCTCGCCCGGCCGGCGGCGCGGTCCTTGGTGGACACACGACCCCCAGGCCGATCTTCTTGCGGAGTGCCGCGGGCGGAGGGATCCTTGGCGGTCACGGCGCACCCGCGCTCAAATACGCGGCGGGCCCGTCCGGAGGCGCGGTCCTGGGCGGACATGTCGTACCTTCGTCGAGTTATGTCCCCCAACCTGAGGGAGGCGCGATCCTCGGCGGGCATGATGCCCCCGCGACGAATTATGTCGCCGGACCGGGCGGAGGCGCGATCCTCGGCGGGCATGATGCCCCCGCGACGAACTTCGCTGCCGTTCCGGCGGGAGGCTTGGTCCTCGGCGGTCGCGGCTTGCCGTCGCCGAGATACCCTCGATTCCCCGCCGGGGGCACGGTCCTTGGCGGTCTCTGTGCGGCCGCGACCAAGTATGCCCCCGGCCCGTTCGGGGGCGTGGTCCTCGGCGGGAATGGAGTATGCGCGGCACGGCTTTCTGGCTTCTCCTCCGGTGGTGCCACCCTCGGCGGACACGGTGTCACTTCGCCAAGGTTTCCCGGATTCTCGGCCGGCGGGGCCATCCTCGGCGGCCATGGGGAAACTACATCGAGGTTTCCTGGATTCCCGGCCGGCGGGGCCATCCTGGGCGGACATGGTATCCCCGCGCCGAAATACCCACGATTCCCCGCCGGAGGCACGGTCATCGGCGGTCGCGGAGTCATGGCACCGATGTATACGACCGCCCTCACTGGCGGTCCAGTCCTCGGAGGCCATGGGGTGCCCGCTCCGAGCTACCCTCGATTCCTCGTCGGCGGGGCCATCCTGGGCGGACATGGCATCCCATCGCCCAGGTTCCCGCGGTTTACCTCCGGAGGCGCCGTCCTGGGAGGCGTCGTACCGGCTCGCTCGTTGTTCGGTACGAGGCACGTGTCGGGTGGTCCCGTCCTGGGAGGCGTGCTGGCTCCGGGGGTCCTTATCCATCCCGCGGCGGACGGTGGCGGTGTGTTCCTCGGAGGCATCGCGACGGTCCACGGCTCCTTCAAAGTGTCCACGGCCGGCGGTGTCGCGTTTGGCGGAGTGGTGTTCGCATCGGCGGGATTTCCCAGCGATTTAGCTGAGTCCGACCCCGATTCGGCCACTCTCCTCGTCCTGGCCGGTGCGAATCCGTCCCTCGGCGATTCCGATCCCGACGCCGCGACGCCCGTTCTTGTCGTCGCGGCCGAAGCGGACCTCGCCCTGACCGACCCCGATCTGACCACAATCGCGACGATCGCCGTCTCCGACCCGGGCCATGCGCAGACCGATCCGGATCGGACGATACTCGCGACGATCACTGTCCCCGATCCGCGCCTCGCCCTGTCCGATCCCGATCTGTTGACCATCGTGAGGGTCGTTGCGACCGATCCAGGCCTCGCCCTGACCGATCCCGACCTGACGACACTCGCGACGATCGCTCTCGCCGAAGCGGACCTCGCCCTGACCGATCCCGAACTGGCGGCACTCCTTCCGCTCGCAGCGGCCGGAGCGGGCCTCGCCTTGACCGATCCCGACCTGGCGACGACCGTCCCGAGCGCCGTGGCCGATCCGGGCTCCGCACAGACCGATCCCGAACTGGGGACATTACTTTCGGTCATGACGGCCGAAGCGGGCCTGGCCCTGACCGATTTCGACCTGGCAACATTGATTACGGTGGTTGCGGCAGATCCGGCCTCAAACCTGACCGATCCCGACCTGGCGGCTCCCGTGCCGAAGGCCGCGTCCGATCCGGGCTCCACGCGGACCGATCCCGACCTGGCGACACTCCTAAAGACATGAATACAACAATTTCAATCGTCGTCGGCGACGCCGTCGACGTCCCGATTCAGTGCTGGACGCGGGGCGGGGTCGTGAGTGCCGTGTACGCTCCGGGCGACTCGCTGAGCGCGGCCGTTTACCAGAGCCGCGCGACGTCGCCGCTCTTCACACCTACCGCCGCCTGGTATACCGCGATGGGTACACAGACGGGCTACGGCCAGGGCCAGGTCGTCGTCAGCTTCACCAATGCCCAGACGGCGCTGATGGTCCCGACCCTATCCTACTCACTGCTCGTCTACCGGACCCTTGCCGCGAACAACACCAAGACGGAATTGATCGCACGGGTCCAACTATCGATCGAGGCGATCGCTTATCCTTGACGCTTCGACGCATGGTAAAATCCGTCCACCTGCGGGCGCCTGCGGAAAATCATCCCTCCGCGACATGCTCCGCCAACGCGGCGGCGACGCGGTCGAAGACGGAGTTCCAACCGTCGATCTCGGTCTGGCGGAACAGGCGGGCTGTGGGATACCAGGGGCTATCCTCCCGGTCGAGCATCCATCGCCAGTCGGGGCCCTTCGACAGGACGATCCAGGTCGGAAGTCCCAGGGCTCCCGCCAGGTGGGCCACCGCGGTGTCAGGGACGATCACCAGGTCAAGGCCCATCATGATCGCCGGGGTATCCTCCATCATCACCAGACCGGGATCGACGTCCTCGCCGAGGTCGATGACGGGGAAGCGTCCGCTCACGCCGCGGATCCGCTCGGAGCCATGTCCTCTTTGAAGGCTGATGAGCCGGACGCCTTCGATCCCGGCCAGCTTCTCGAACATTTCGACCGGGAAGGACCGGTCGCGGTCGCGGACATGCTTCGGGTTGCCCTGCCAGGCGATCCCGACCCGGAATCCCGGCCATGCCGCCAGGCGCTCACGCCAGCGGACCTCACGCGCAGGGTCTGCCCGCAAGTACGGGATCGGCGCGGGGATCTCATCCACGGACGGCGTTAGCAGACACATGAGCCTCGTGAGCGTCGAGTGGACGTCGAATTCCGGCAACGGGTCGTCCGGGCCGATCACGTGCTCGACTCCGGGACAGGTCTCCGCCAGGCGGACCAGCGGCTTCTGGCACGCCACGATCACTTGCCCGCCCATCGCCCGGAGGGTCGGGGCATAGCGGATGAACTGGATCGTGTCGCCCAGTCCTTGATCGGGGTGGAGGAGGATGGTACGCCCCTCGAGCGACTCACCCATCCAGAGTTGCTGGGGCCGCCAGGGTGCCTTTCTGTCGCGGTGACGAACCTCCTCCTCGAATTCCCGCCGTCCCCGTTCGAAATCGCCCAGGGTGAGTAGGGCCGCGGCCCGATTCCTCCGGGCTTCGGGATAATCCGGCTGGCACCGGAGCGCCTCGTCGAAGGCGGAGATCGCACGTTCGAAGCGGGCCAGTTTCACCAGGGCCACCCCCCGGTTGAGATGCGTCTCGGCGTGTCCTGGGCACAGTTGGATCGCGCGGTCGTAGGTGTCGATCGCCTCGTCACACCGCCTCAGTTCGTCGAGGAGAACGCCGCGGTCGCGGTACGCCTGCGGGTCTGAGGGCGAGAGCCGCAGCGCCTCGTCGGCGGATTCGAGAGCCTCTTCGAACCGGTGCTGGGCGCGGAGCGCCCTGGCCAGAATCGTATGAGCCTCGGGCCGGTCCGGAGCCAGCTCGACCGCCCGACGAAGGCTGGGAACCGCCGCTCGAGGTCGATCCAGGTCGAGAAGGACCATACCGAGTCCGAGATGTGCCTCGGGCAGCTCGGGAGCCAGGCCGGCCGCGACCTCGAAACAATCCTTCGCCTCCTCGAGCCGACCGAGGCTGACGAGCGCCTCGCCCAGGCGTAGGTGCGCCACCAGGTGATCCGGCCGGATCCGCGTGAGCGAGCGGAACACGTCGGCCATCTCGGCGTACCTCCCCTGCATCGAGAGCAGGTAGCCCAGTGCGGACGGGGCCATCGGATGGCTCGGGTCGCAGCGGACCGCCTCCCGGAGACTCGCCGCCGCCTCGTCCTGGCGTCCGAGCCGGAACAGGACTCCACCCAGGTGGTTGTGAGCCTCGGCCGAATCAGGCGTGAGCCTCAGGGCGAGTCGCAGGGTCGAGACCGCATCGTCGAGCCGGCCCTGCATCGCCAGGACCGTCCCCAGGTCGAACATGCGCCTCGGCGTAGTCGGAGCGGGCTGCGAGCGCGCGCCGATAACAAGATTCCGCCTCCGCGTGCGCTCCCTGGCGGAGTAGGACCGAGCCCAGCAGGTGCCAGGCTCCGGGATTCTCCGGGTCGGACCCGAGTATCCGGCGACAGGCCTCCTCCGCCTCGCCATGACGGCCCTCTCGATGGTGCTCCCACCCGCTCGCCAGCGTCTCCATCCGCGCGTCCCTCTCCACCGACTCCCCGCCACGATCGGCCAGGCCGCCATTTTCCGCCGAAGCCGCACCAGCCCGCAAGGCGTCATCATCCGCTCCGCCCGCACAACATGCCGGACGAAACCGAGCCGGGCGGAACTCGTCCGATCCTGACCGCCTCGCGATTGCGAATCGCTACGAGGATCTGAACTCAGTGCGCGCCCACGTCTCCGTCGCATTTCGACGGAAATCTCTTCCAGGCCCCGCAATTTTGACGCTAGGATGATCAGGTGGGTCGAATAGACCGATGATCGCCGAGGGATTGAGCCGATTCGATCTATCGTCCGTCGTCCTCGACAGCAAGACAAGCCTTGTAAATCTCTGTAAATATCGATTGGATGTCGTCGATTCGTCCCGGACGCTGATGGGGGTCCCCATGGATCACTTCGTCAAACTCGACAGGCTCCCGGATGGTTACGAATTCCCGCCCGATCTGGCGGATCGGATCTACTTCGACCCGGCGGCGCACAAGCTGGTTTTCCGGGGCTACATGAGCAAGTCTGAATTCGATCGACTGAGCCAGCGGACCAAGGACTGGGCCTTTCGCCGCAGCCTGGAAGAGCTGTTCCGCGAATGCGTTCCGGAGGTGGATCCTCAGCATGGCGGCGGCAATCGCCTCGCCGGCATCTTCAGCCGATTGTTCTCCGCGCGGTGAAGGGCGGGGATCGGGCCGGCCATCGAGCCGACGCCGGAAAGCGTACCGACGTCCATCACCGAGTGTCACCCGCCTCCGGCAGGCCCAGCGCGAGCAATCCCGCAGGCAGGAAGAGACAACCGGCGGCGATCAGGGCCGTGCGGTAGTCGTGCACGCTCGAGATCAGCCCGAAGACCACGGTACCCACCGCGGAGGCGACGCGGCCGATGTTGTAGCAGAAGCCGGCCCCGGTCGTGCGAAGCAAGGTCGGGAACATCGGCGGCAGGTACATGGTGAAGAGCGCGAAGAATCCCGAGAAGATGCTGATCCCCGGCAGCAGGACCATCAGGCTGGTATGGTCGCGAGGCCAGGCGTAGGTCCCGACCATCGCCGCGAAGTAACCCAGGGACATGACCGCGATCGTCCGACGATCGCCGAACCGCCGTGCCAGCCAGGCCGCGACGAAGTTGCCGGCGATCGAGGCGATCATGACCAGGGCCATCGCGACTCTGACCAGCCTGCGCCGGTCGGATTCGGGCCAGGCGGCCAGGTCGGGCAGATTATACAGGTGCAACTGCGACCAGAACATGAATGCCCAGTGAGCGGTCAGCGAGCACGAGCAGATGAGGATGACCAGGATGGAGATCCCGCGGAGTCCCGGCTGGAACAGGTCGGCGATCGCGGGCGGCCGGGCAGCCGTGGCGCTCGCCTTCTTCCACTCCTCGGGTTCGGGCACCTCGCGGCGGATCCAGAGCACCAGCCAGGCCGGCAGGACGCCGACCAGGAAGACGAACCTGGGGTTCACGCCGGACATCAGGTAGGCGGCGACCGAGGCCAGGAGGATCCCGACGTTCACGCCCGACTGGAGGACCGCGGCGATCCAGGGGCGCCACCGCCGGGGCCAGGTCTCGGAGATCAGCGAGGCGCCCACCGCCCACTCGCCGCCGATCCCCAGTGCCGCCAGGAATCGGAAAATGAGCAGATGCCACCAGGTCTGCGCGGCGGAGGACAACCCGGTGAAAATGGCATAGGTCAGGATCGTCAGGCAGAGTGCCCGGCTCCGGCCCAGCCGATCGCCGATCCGGCCGAACAGCCCACCCCCAGCGCCCACCCCAGCAGAAAAGCCGCCTGAATCCACGAACTGGAAACGCGCACCCGCGGATCGCTCGTATCGGACAGGCCGAGCAGGGCGGCGACGAACGGCGTCGCCACCAGCGTGTAGAGGTGCATATCCAGGCCGTCGAATAGCCAGCCCAGCCACGCGGCGATGCCCGACTTCCACTGCTGACCCGAGATGTCCCGGAGACCCGGCTCCGTCGACGCCGCCGTTTCTCCGATCGCATGCGCGGTCATGAAGACTCCTGAAGATGACGCACGCTCACTCGGAGTGTGCCCGATGAAGATATTGAGCGCCGTCAGGGCCGCCGCGAGGCCCTCGCGGGCGCACTCGACGACCCGCGCGGCTTGAGCTTCAGGCCGAGATCGCCCGACACGCGCCGTCGTTGCCGAAGGTCGAATTGCTCGCCCGAGTGGAGGAAGTAGTATGGCTGGCCGTCGTGGTCTTTGCCGTCGTAGATTCCGACGACGGTCTTGCCGAGGACCTGGAAGCGATCGCCCTTGACGACGATGGCCGTCGGCTCGTCGAGCCCCAGGCCGAGCAGGCCGGGCCTGGCCTCGATGACCTCGACCAGATCCCTGGCTCGGCCGCGGGTCAGCAGATGCTGATCGATGGCCACGCCCCGGAGATAGCCGAATCCCTCTTCATAACCCTTGGCCATCATGATCTCGTTCCCCTCGCGTGCGCCCCGGACGAGGTACGAGCCCTGGATGGTCGCTCCGGCCGACGAACCGCCGACGACCCCGCCGCGAGCCAGTACGTTCTCGATCTCCCGCTGGGTGCGCGTGCCCATGTAGGAGTCGACCAGGCGCCACTGTCGGCCGCCGCCGAACCAGACGCCCCGCGCCGTCTTGAGGGGGGCGACGAAAGCCTCGGTGTCGGCCTCGGCCCGGTCGCGGGTGTGCAGCACGATGGCGTGGGTCAGTCCGAACTCCTCGACAAGTTTCTCCCCGATCCGCACCATGTCTTCCGCATCGCCCTGGTTGGCCGTCGGGATCAGCACGACCTCGGCATCGGGCCCGCCCGCGAGCTCCACGAAGGCCCGGATGGCCTCGGGCGTATGGCCCCCGCCATCGATCACGAGGGCCCCGGACTTCGGCCCCACCGCAGGTGCCGGCTCCGTCGCCGGGCCGGGCTGTGTCAACAGGGCCAGGGACACGATCAGAGCCACCGCCATGAGAGTCTCCCTCCTTGGTTAGTGGTTAGTGGTTAGTGGTCAGTGGTAGAAGACTTCTGCGAGAAGTCATTCCGATTGGCGAGAGGTGGCTGGCCATTTCTTCCCACCCGCCACCCGCCACCCGCCACCCGTCCCACCCGCCACCCACCTACCGGCTCAGATCTTTGAACTGAATGTTCCGGAACGTGACTTCCATGGCCGGGAAGCCTTCACGCAGTTGCCAGGCGATGATGCCCTCGGCCGGCACCTCCGGGAAATGATCGTCCACGGTCGTCGTGCCATTGAGTTTGATCGTGACGCGCTTGTCGACGCACTTGATCGCGTAGTCGTTGAACTCCGTCGGCTTCACGATCTCCCTGACGACCTTCTGCTTGGGCAATCTCAGCCAACGGCCCGGGTCGCGCTCGCCGTAGAGGCCGCCCCAGAAGGGCTTGCTGATCGTGCCTTGCGGGCCGGCGACCGCGTACGTCCGGGCGTCGACGATCCGGCTGCGGAACTGCACGCCGCTGTTGCCTTTCCCGTCCTTGAGCCGGAACTGGAAGGTCAGCTCGAAATCCTTGTAGGGCGTCTTGCCGCACAGAAATGTGTTCGATTTCAGGCCCTCGGCCGGCGCCTTGCCGATGAGGCAGCCGTCGTGGACGCTCCAGTATTCCGGATTCCCTTCCCATCCCTCGAGATCCTTACCGTTGAAGAACGCCTCGGATTCTCCATCCGCACAGGGAGCGACGCTCTTCAATCCCAGGCCCGCGCCTCGTCGAAACATCGGGCTCTCGCGGTCCCCGCGCGACAGCAGATAGGCCACCAGGTCGAGGATCTCGTCCCGGTCCATCGTGTCGAGTAGCCCTTCCGGCATCATCGAGACGGGCGACGGCTTCATCTCCTCGATATCGCCGCGACGGACGGTCTCCATCCGATTCGGATCGAGCATGTCGGTGTTGACCATGATCCCATCGTTGTTCAGATTCGCGATCCGGCCGGTGACGACCTTGCCGTCGGTGGTGGCGATGATCACCGCCTCGTACTGGTCGCTGATCGTCTTGCTGGGCACGACGATCGACTCGAGCAGGTCGCGGGTGTTGAATCGGCCCGCGAGGCCCGTGAGCTCGGGTCCGAGCCCGCCACCCTCATTGTCGAACCGGTGGCAGGAGAAGCACTTGGCGGCGGCGAACATGGCCCGGCCATGATCGAAGTCGCGGCCTTTCAGCCCGTCTTCGACCATCGGGACCAGCTCGTCGAGCGTCCATTTCTTGACGAACCGCCGCTCGGGACCACTCGCGGCCGATGTCGTCGTGGCCGCCTTCGCCTCCATCATCGGCTTGAGCCGGGCCTTCTCGGCCTCATCCAGATTGGCCAACGCATCGCGCTTGATGTTGGCGACGAAGCCGGGCAGGCTGTTGCCGCCCTTGAAGTGCGCGGCCTTCGCGAACCACGAGAAGAAGGCGTCCCGAAGCGTGGGCGTCCAGCCTCCCTTGAGCACGCGCAAATCACGGCCGTAGTCGAGCTGCTCCTCCTGCGTCGGCGCCCGTCCCAGCAGGGCGACGGTTTTCGCCGCGGCGTCGGGCGCCTCGAGGTAGATCAGCACCTGCGCCAGCTCGGCATTGAGCTCCCGGCTCGCGGCCGGAAAGTGCGGATCGAACCGCTTGATCAGCCGGGCCACGGTCGCATCGTCTGGCCGACCGAAGCGGTTGAAGACGACCTGGTAGACGCGCAGGAGGTCGAGCTGCCGCGCATGATCGAGCCGGTCCCAGGCGAGCCGGTCGAGCGCGGTGAGGATCTTGTCGCGGAGCGCAGGATCGGGGGCCGGGTCGCCCGGGCGACGGTGGGCCGGGTCCTGGGCACTCACCTGGGTCAGGGCCAGGAGTGCATTCAGGGAGGCCAGGGGGCTCGACGACTCGGCCAAGGCCCGCTCGCGCCAACGATCGGGAGCCTGGAACTCGACGGCGACCCGGGCGGCGAAACGGATGAAGCGGTCGGGATGGCCCAGGTACGGCCAGGCGGCGTCGATGGCCTTCAACTCCTTGCGGCCGTGGAATCGCTCGATCTCCTCGCGCACTGCGCGGGCCTCGAACGTACCGCGGTCTTCGCCAGGCAACGCCTCGGCCGTCGACTCGTCCCCGGCATACGTGACGCGATAGAAGCCCGACTGCGTCTGCCGGCCGCCCACCGTGAAATACATCGCCCGATCCTTCGGGTTGATGACGACATCCGTCAGCGCCAGCGGCGTGCCGGCCAGGAACTCCTCCAGCTCGCCGGTATACGACGACCCTTGCGGCTTGAGATGCAGGGCATAGAGCTTGCCGTAGCTCCAGTCGCAGAGGTACAGGGCCTCCTGGTACTTGACCGGGAACTTCGCCCCATAGCCGAAGGCCACGCCCGTCGGCGAGCCGGGCCCGACGTTGACGACCGGCGGCAGGCTATCGATCGTATAAGCGGGCCACTTGCCGGCGCCGTTGCGATAGCCGAACTCGGACCCGCTGGTGACATGCAGCACGCGCGTGGGCCGATACCAGGGCGTATTGACGTCCCACTCCATGTCCGAGTCATACGTGAACAGCTCGCCGTCGCGATTGAAGGCGAGGTCGAACGGGTTGCGATAGCCCATCGAGACGAGCTCCCAGTCCTTCCCGTCCGGGCTCACGCGGCAGATGTGGCCGCCGGGAGCCTTCTCGCTCGACATGAAGCCGCTTCCATCGACCATCCGCGGCAGGAGGTTGTCTTCTCCCCAGACCTTGGGCACAAGCGAGCTGGAGATCTTGGTCAGGTTCGTGGCGTTGCCGGCGACGACATAGAGGGACCTGCCATCAGGCGCCAGGACCACGCCGTGCGGGCCGTGCTCGCCCCCGCCGTCGAGCTTGCGCAACAGCTCGACCTTGTCCAACTTGTCGTCATTATTGGTGTCCAGTACGCGGTAGAGCCCGCTGTCGTACTGCCGTCCCCGGTTGACGACCACGTAGAGGCTATCGAAGGCCCAGAGCAGTCCGTGAGCTTCGCCGATGGCGACGTCGATCGGCTCGACCATGATCGATTCAGGCTTTCCCCCAACCGACGGCGGCGTGACGCGGTACAGCTTGCCATACTGGTCCGAGACGATCAGTCGGCCTTTGGGGTCAACGGCCATGTTGACCCAGGAACCCTGAGTATCCCTGGGCACCGAGTAGAGCAGCTCGACCCGGAACCCTTTCGGGGCCTTGATCCGCGCCGCCGGGTTGGCGGCTGTCTTCGGGTCGGACGCCCTTGTCGCCTCCCGGGGCCTGGCCGCCCGCTTGCTCTTCTGCGGAGTTGCCTTCGGGGCAGCCCCGCCGGCGTCCCCGGTCTTCTTCGCCGCCTTCGCCTTCTCCGGCGCCTGGGCAGACGCCCCGGAGAAATCCCCAGCCAGAAGGAATGCCCACGCTAGCAGCCACGTCACCGCTCTCATCCGCCTTGCTCCCTCTATTCGGAACTCCCCGGCCTCTTCACTTCTCGGGCTCGGGCGTGGTCGAGGATACTTTTGAACATCGGCTCATTGTAGTCCGGGCGACTCGCCTGCCATCCCGGAAGCAGGCGAGTCGCCCGGACCAAAATCGGCCTGCGATTCTTTGATCGCTTGGTTCCGCCCCCGAACCGGGCCGTCGTATTCCCTCAGGATCAGGAAGGCCATTCAGGTGCAACCCTAACGCCACTATTTATTAGCGGAACGGCCCGAGTCAAGGCTCCCAGGCGGAATTCGCTCGTGGCCTCTCAACCCGGCACGGGTCGTGCTCCGATCGGTTCCGTTCGATTAAGATAGGCCATGGGCTTGTCGTCCACCATAATCCGTGGCGAGAGGGAGGGCCGATGGATCACGAAGCGCAATCAATCTGGGACCAGCAGCGGGTCATCCGGCTGGCGAAGCTCGCAATGCTGATCGTCCTGGGTTATATCGTGGTATCCCTCGTCCCGCCGTGGTTTCACGTCTACTTCCCGGAGACACTGCGATGTCGCATCGTGGTCCGCTTGCTGCTCGCGGCCCAGATCATCTATGTCGTACTGCTGGCGATAGCCCCGATCGTCTCGATCCTCTTCATTGTCGCGCTACTCCGGGTCCGAGGGCGAGGCGCGCGGCGGACCTGGCTGATTCGTTGGGTCTCGCTCAGTGTCGCGGTGATGTTCGGCCTGGTCCTCGCCGAAGCAACGGCCTGGGCCTGGCTGGCCTGGACGCGCGTGCCGATGCCCAAGCTCAAGACCCGATTCCCCGAGGCGGCCAACCGGCTTACGCTCGAATCCAAACGCCTTTCCGACCCGACCGACGAGCGCACGGTCAACATCCTGGTGCTTGGCGCATCGAGCGCGCGGGGCGTCCCCTACCACGAGTGGCTCTCGGTAGCCGAGATCGTCGCCTGGAAGCTCCGCGAGGCGTTCCCGGACCGCCAATTCCCCGTCGAGTATCTGGCCAGGCCAGGCCTGACCCTGGACAAGGTCCACTTCTGGATGACCAGCCTCGAGCGACGGCCCGACCTCGTCATCCTCTACGCCGGGCACAACGAGTTTCAGATGCGTTATCATTGGGGCCACGGCGCCAACCACTATGCCGATGAGACGCCCCCCGTCCACTTCACGCTGGCGAGCTTCGCCCGGGATCATTCGCCGCTCTGCCGGCTCATCCAGCAGACGGCGGAGATGTATCGCATGACGATCCCACCCATACGCAACTCGAGCCGCCGGTTGGTGGACGTCCCGGTCTACACGGCGGCCGAGTATGCCGCGCGGTTGCGCGACTTCCGCGAGCGGCTCGAGGCGATGGCCGCGTACTGCGAGCGGGTGGGTGCCCTGGTGGTGCTGGTGATCCCGCCGGGCAACGACGCCGACTTCGAGCCGAACCGGTCATTCCTGCCCCCCCAAACGACACGGGCGGAGCGAGTCGCGTTCGCCGACGACTTTCGGGCCGCACGACGGACCGCCGCGTCCGACCCCACCGCGGGAATCGCGGCCTATCGCGCATTACTGGAACGCCAGCCCGGATTTGCCGAGGCCCATTACCGCCTGGCCCGCCTGCTCGAGGCGACCGGCCAGCGGGAAGAGGCCGACGGGCATTACGTGGCGGCCCGCGACCACGACGGCTTCCCGATGCGATGCACGTCCGACTTCCAGGACGCCTACCGCGACGTCGCCGCGCGGCACCCCGGAGCGATCCTGATCGATGGCCCGGCGGTGCTCCGCGGCCTGAGCCCGCGCGGCGTGGTCGGGGACAACTTCTTCACCGACGGCCTCCACCCCTCTTTGATCGGATATGCGGGGCTCGCCCGGGCGATCCTTCAGGAACTGCACGCCAGGCGCACATTCGGATGGCTCGAGACGTCGCCGGCGCCGGACGTCATCGCAACCGATTGCGCCGCACACTTCGGGATGGACGCGAACAAATGGGAGGAGGTCTGCGAATACGCGGCATGGTTCTATCAGATGACCGCAGTCATCAGGTTCGAACCGACGGCACGCTCGGCCAAGGCCGACCGGTACCACAGGGCGGGCCGCCAGATCGAGGCCGGGAGCCGCCCGCGCACGCTCCACGTGCCGGGCGTCGGGACGCGGATCGTCCCGCCCGGCGAGACGCCGACGCTCGGCCTCCATGGCTAGAATCCCGCACAGCGATGTTTGCGGTGGATTCCCGCAATCCTCCCGGACAAGCTGATGCGAACGGCCCGAGTCAAGGCTCCCAGTCGGAATTCGTTCGTGGCCTCTCAACCCGGCACGAATCGTGTTCCGACCGGCACCGTTCGATTAAGATAGGCCATGGGCTTGTCGTCCACCATGATGAGCGGCGAGGTGGGGCCGATGGATCACGAATCGCGGTCAATCTGGGACCAGCAGCGGGTCATCCGGCCGGCGAAGTTCGCGATGCTGATCGTCCTGGGTTATATCGTGATATCCCTCGTCCCACCGTGGTTTCGCGTCTACTTCCCGGTGTCGTTGCGGCGTCGCATCGTGGTCCGGTTGCTGCTCGCGACCCAGGTGGCTTACGGCGTCCTCCTCGTCATCATCCCCGCTGCCTCGCTCGCCCTGTTGATCTTTCTGCTCCGGACGCGAAGGCGCGAGATCCGGCGACGGCCCTGGCTGATTCGCGGGCTCACGATGAGTGCCTCGGTGTTGCTCGGCCTGGCACTCGCCGAAGGCTCCGCCTGGGCCTGGCTGGCCTGGACGCGCGTGCCGATGCCCGGGCTCACCAGCCGCTTCCCCGACCCACCCGGCGAGAGCCGGGTCAACATCGTCGTGCTCGGCGAGTCGAGCGCGCGGGGCGTCCCCTACCACGAATGGCTCTCGGTGGGCGAGATCGTCGCCTGGAAGCTCCGCGAGGCGTTCCCGGACCGCCAATTCCCCGTCGAGTATCTGGCCAAGCCCGGCCTGACCCTGGACAAGGTCCACTTCTGGATGACCAGCCTCGAGCGACGACCCGACCTCGTCATCCTCTACGCCGGTCACAACGAGTTTCAGATGCGATACGACTGGGCTCACGCGGCCCGGCACTACAGTGACGAGACGCCTCCGACGCCGGTGACGCTCCAGGACCTCGCCCGCAAGTATTCACCGCTCTGTCGCCTGATCCAGCAGACGGTGATGATTTACCGGATTGCCCTCCCACCCCCACCGAGCGTCAGGCGGCAATTAGTGAACGTCCCCGCGTACACCGCGGAGGATTACGCCACCCGGCTGAACGACTTCCGCACGCGTTTGGAGGAGATGACGGCGTATTGCGAGCGGGTGGGTGCCCTGGTGGTGCTGGTGATCCCGCCGGGCAACGACGCCGACTTCGAGCCCAACCGATCCTTCCTGCCGCCGCAGACCCCCCGGGCTGAGCGAGAGACCTTTGCCGCGGAGTTCCGGGCCGCACGCAAGGCCGAGGATGCCGAC
This sequence comes from uncultured Planctomycetota bacterium, assembly GCA_963743925.1. Classification (GTDB taxonomy): domain Bacteria; phylum Planctomycetota; class Planctomycetia; order Isosphaerales; family Isosphaeraceae; genus CAVZRC01. The sequence goes on from CAVURY010000034.1 coordinate 99,270, forward strand.
CCCACCGCCGGGATCGCGGCGTATCGGGCATTGCTTGCAAGCCAGCCCCGGTTCGCAGAGGCCCACTACCGGCTCGCCCGGCTGCTCGAGGCGACCGGCCAGCGTGAGGAGGCCGACCGGCATTACGTGGCGGCTCGCGACCACGACGGCTTCCCGATGCGATGCACGTCCGACTTCCAGGACGCCTACCGCGACGTCGCCGCGCGGCACCCCGGAGCGATCCTGATCGATGGCCCGGCGGTGCTCCGCGGCCTGAGCCCGCGCGGCGTGGTCGGGGACAACTTCTTCACGGATGGCTTCCATCCTTCGCTGATCGGATACACGGGGCTCGCCCGGGCGATACTTCAGGGATTGCACGCCAGGCACGCGTTCGGCCGGCCCGAGTCGTCCTCCTCACCGGAGGTGAGCCCATCCGATTGCGCTGCGCATTTCCGAATCCCCCAGGCCAAGTGGAAAGTCATCTGCGATTTCTCGGCATGGTTCTATTATAAGACCTCGGTCATCCGGTTCGACCCGACGGCGCGGTTGGCCAAGGCCGAATGTTATCGTTTGGCAGGCCAGCGGATCGAGGAGGGGAGCCTCCCGGAAGCGGTCGCAATCCCGGGCGTCGGCACCCAGATCCACGGCCCCGAAAAGGCTCCTCGACCCCGCGGCGATACGGACACCGTCGGACACTGAGGCAAGGACCGGCCGGGTCCTCGATGACGGCCTTGCCATGTGTTCCATCCCCGTCGCCTCGCTCGACTCGGGAACACGCCCTGAGTCGAACCTCAGGAAATTCCCGATCGGATCACGGTAATTTCGAAACCGCGGCATCTTAAAGGTAGGCGAATCTCTTTCCGCCATGTGACCGGGATAATCAGGAGTGGCTCATGGGCCAAGATTGGTGGGCGCGGCCCCGATCCACTTACGAGCCCGACGCGCCAGCGAGTGCATTCTTGGGCTCATTCACTCGCTGGCGCGTCGGACTCGTAGGGAAGAACACCAATCTTGGCCCATGAGCCATCAGAAGTTACCGGTGTACCCAACCGAGATTCGCAATCGAGATCACCGGAACGAATTCGAGGTGGCAAGAGAAGAAATCGCGCGAACGAACCCACAAGCATCCGGGAGCCACCGATTCGCCGGGCCAGTCCGAGTTCAGACGTGAAATCGCGCGAACGAAGCCACAGTTATGCGGATTGCGTCAACTTTGCGGGCGACCCGGATGTGGAATCGAGCCGACGAGAACGACCCTCCGATAATCCTGAGGTTCGCCACTCACCACGATCTTCATACGAACCCGCGCGAGCGAAGCCACGATTATGCCGGATATGCCGATTATGCGGGCTTCGCCGGGACCGACTTCGAGGCAAGCGATCGTGGGAAGACTTGGTCGCCTTCGGGCCCGTTGAAGCTGGCTTGCATCTACGTCTGCCAGGACGGCATCCAGTACGACGCGACCGAGGTCTTCGACGAGTTGACTGACAAGACGGAGATGCCGGTCGTGGGTACTCGAGCCGGCGCGGTGGGGGTCGACAAGGGCGAGAACCAAAATCCGTGCCGATCAGAGAATTTCGACTGGCGAGGAATTCTTGAAAAAACCGCCACTCGATCTGGCACTATAGGAGTGTCAACCTGAAACGGGTGGGAGGATTTGATCGATGTGTGCACGGTCCGACGCCGAAGTCCGATCGCTTGAGATCCTCTTCAACGTGGGGACGAGTTGCGGCCTCTCCGATGTCGAGTTGCTGGAACGGTTCCTCGCCTCAGACCACGACATTGCCGAGCTTTCCTTCGAGGGCCTTGTGGTGCGTCATGGTCCCATGGTCTTGGACGTTTGCCGGAAGATCCTGGGCGATGACCACGACGCACAGGACGCCTTCCAGGCCACGTTCCTCATCCTTGCGACCAGGGCGAGATCGATCCTGAAGCAAAAGTCGGTCGGTAGCTGGCTCCATGGGGTCGCCCTTCGCGTTGCACGCCGGGCTCGATCCGACGCCGAGCGTCGGAAGTTCCAGGAGCGGAGGATCGCCGAGATGACGAAACGGACCGTCGAAGCCGAATCCCTTCCCGGACAGGACGACTTCCAGGTGCTCCACGAGGAAGTCGAACGACTCCCGAGGAAGTATCGGGAACCGATCGTCCTCTGCTACCTCGAAGGCGTGACCCTGGAGACGGCGGCGGACCAACTTCGCTGCCCCATCGGCACGATCGGGGTGAGGCTGATGCGGGCACGGGAACGACTGAAGTCCCGCTTGAGTCGCCGCGGGGTGTCGCCGCGTGCTGACCTCCTCATCACAGGACGTTCATCACCGGGGGCATCGGCGATCCTGCCAGATGCGTTGATTCGATCCACGGTGGCAGCGGCGACTCGTGTCACATCCGGCGGGTCGGTCTCGCTGGCCGCCGTCAAGCTCACGCATGAGGTCTTGAGGAGCATGGTCGTAACAAGTTTCACCAAGATCGGAGCCGCGCTGACGCTGGTGATCGGCGTAGGCTCCTTGGGGGGAGGATTCCTCGTTCATTCCCGGATCCTGGCCGAGAAGGGTCCGACGAGCGAACGAATTGAGCAGGGGACACCCTTTCGGATTGGTCAGAAAGTTACGACGAAATACGGGGATAAAGCCCTCGACGCCGATGGAGTGCTCCGGATTTATTCCGTGGATCGCATCGATGGAGGTCGCGTCAGAATCACATCCGAAGGCATGAGCTTCTGGATCGATCCGAGCCAGATTGTACTCCTCGACGAGGCGATCGAGTTCTACAGCCGGGAGATCCGCAGCAACCCCAACAATGCTGCGGCCTATCATCACCGTGCATTGGTCTTGTCGTCCTGGAAGGGTGACTTCGAGAAAGCCATCGATGACTACACCGAGGCCATCCGGCTCGAACCCAGACACGGTCCGACCTATCACAATCGAGGTCAAACCTGGGCGAAGTTGGAGGACTATCACAGCGCCATTGCCGACTACGACGAGGCCATCCAACTCGGACAAAAGTCTGGCCCGGCCTACCTCCATCGAGCTCTCGCCTGGGAGCAGATAGGGGACCACCACGACGCGATCGCCGATTTCACCGAGGCCATTCGACTCGGTTCGGGCAACGCGCTCGCCTACAATCATCGAGGCATGGCCCGGGAAGCGACAGGCGAGTTCGACAAGGCCATCGCCGACTATCACGAGGCCATCCGGCTCGATCCGACGACCAACCCGGCCTTCCTCAATCGAGCGATCGCTCGGAAGGCTGAGCCCTTCGACAAGGACATCGCCGATTTAACCAAGTATATTCGATTCGGCTTGGACCCGGCGCCGACATACAATCTCCGCGGCTGGAGGTGGGGATTAAAGGGAGATTACGACAAGGCCATCGCCGACTATCACGAGGCCATCCGGCTCGATCCGAAAGACGCCTTGATTTACGTCAATCGAGGTAAGGCTTGGTATGAGAAAAAGCAATACGACCGAGCGATCGCCGACTTCAGCGAAGCGATCCAACTCGACTCCGAGCTGGAGCACGCATACGTCTCGCGCGGTTTCGCCCGGGATCAGAAGCAAGACTGGGACAAGGCGATCTCCGATTTCAGTGAGGCCATCCGGCTCAATCCGGAAAATAACTACACCTATTGCTGCCGCGGTAGGTTTTGGCGAAAGAAGGGTGAGGTCGTCCGCGCCATCGCTGACTTCGACGAAGCCATTCGCCTCAAGCCCCAGTATGCCACTGCCTACGTCGAACGCGGAGAGACCAGGCGTGACATGAAGGAGCTCAACCGGGCCATCACCGACTTCGACGAAGCCATTCGCCTCGAGCCCCAGGATGCCTTTAACTACGTCGAACGCGGGATGACCAGGCGTGACATGAAGGAGTTCGACCGGGCCATCGCCGACTTCGACGAAGCGATTCGAATCGATCCGAGAGGCATCGTTGCCTACGCATATCGCGGTAAGGCCCGGTACTCCAAGGGCGACTTCGACGAGGCCATCGCCGACTTCAATGAGGCGATCCGGCTCGATCCTGAAGCGGTTCGTCTCGACCGCGGTTGGGCATGGTTCTGCAAACGGCAATACGGCAAGGCCATCGCCGACTTCAACGAGGCGATCCGTCTTACTCCCGAGATACCGGATGGATATGGCGCCCGCGCCTGGGTGTGGGCTACCTGCCCCGATGAGCAATACCGCGACGGCAAGAAGGCCGTCGCGTCGGCCACCAAAGCGTGCGAGTTGACGGACTGGAAGGAACCCTCTCATCTCGACACGCTCGCCGCTGCCTATGCCGAAGCGGGCGAGTTCGACTCGGCGGTCAAATGGCAGTCCAAGGCAAACGAGCTCTTTCAAGATGCCGAAGCAAAGAAGGACGGCGAAACTCGGCTCAATCTCTATCGGGAAAAGAAACCCTACTACAATGCGGAGCCTGCGAAGTCGCAGATCCTCGTCGGTTCGTTGTGAGGCTTTCTCCCGGCCGTTCCTGACGGCAAAGAGTCTGGTACCATCCCAAGAGGCTCTCGCCATGATTGATCGGCTTCGCCGGGCCGGACTCTATCTGGACGACGATCTTGCGGATGAGGTCCTCCAACAAATGGGAGCGTGAGGCGAGAGACGGGGCAACGCGTTGATCCTCCCTGGGTTCGACCTCGTCGACCAGGATCAATTCAGAAGGATCGGTGCATTCTGTCTCCCGCCTCACCCCTCGGCTAGAATCGTCTCCTGCGCCGATAGATGACACCCGCCAGAGGCGTCTTGCCAGGGTTTCCAACATGCGACGACCAAGACACTTGCTCCAACTCGCCCTCACGCTTGCGAGCCTGTTCGGCTTCGTGCACGGAGGCTGGGCCCTTCGCGCCGACGACAATCCGGCGACGTCCTCCCCTCCGAAAGGCGAGGTCACCAAGTACACCTTCGACCGAAGCAAGATCTTCCCGGGCACGGTCCGGGATTACTGGATCTACGTGCCGAAGCAATATGACTCGTCGAAGCCGGCTTGCCTTTATGTCTGCCAGGACGGCATCCAGTACAACGCGACCAACGTCTTCGACGAGCTGATTGACAAGAAGGAAATGCCGGTCGTGATCGGGGTGTTCGTCACGCCCGGACGGGTCAAGGCCCTGTCCAGTCAGGCGATGGACCGATTCAATCGCAGCTTCGAGTACGACGGGCTCGGCGATAACTACGTCCGGTTTCTGCTCGAGGAACTCTTGCCCGAGGTGGAGACGAGAAAGACCGCCGACGGACGGGCGATACGGCTATCGAAGGACGGCAACGACCGCTGCATCGCGGGCGCAAGCAGCGGGGCGATCGCCGCGTTCACGGCGGCCTGGGAGAGGCCCGATTCCTTCCGACGCGTCTTCAGCTCGATCGGCACGTATGTCGGCCTGCGCGGGGGCAACGTGTATCCGACGCTCATCCGCAAGTATGAGCCGAAGCCGATCCGGATCTTCCTCCAGGACGGCAGCTCGGACCTGAACATCTACGGTGGCGATTGGTGGATGGCCAATCAGGAGATGGAGCGTGCCCTGATCTTCGCCGGTTACGAGGTGAACCACGACTGGGGCACCGGCGGCCACAGCGGACAGCACGCCACGCGGATCTTCCCCGACGCCATGCGATGGCTCTGGAAGGGCTGGCCGGAGCCCGTGAAGGCCGGGGCCGGGTCTGCGCAGCTCCGAGAAATCCTCGTTCCGGGCGAGGGCTGGACACTCGTCGCCGACGGCTATCGGTTCACCGAGGGACCGGCCGTGAACGAGAAAGGCGAGGTGTTCTTCAACGACATCCCCAACAGCAAGGCCTACAAGATCGGCCTCGATGGCAAGGTCACCCCGTGGCTCGCCGAGACGAAGCACGCCAACGGCCAGGCGTTCGGGCCCGACGGCCGGATCTACGCCGTCGGCGAAGACAAGGTCCTCGCATACGACTCCGCGGGAAAGCCCACCGTCATCGCCGAGGGGATTCGAGGCAACGACCTCGTCATCAACCGCGAGGGCGGGATCTATGTGACCAACCCGAGCTTCGGCGGCCCTGAGGCGGGCAAGGTCTGGTACATCAGCCCGAAGGGCGAGAAGCGGGTCGTCGATTCCGGGCTGCGATTCCCCAACGGCATCACGCTCTCGCCCGATCAGTCGCTGCTCTATGTCGCCGACTACCGATCTCATTGGGTCTATAGCTACCAGGTGCAGGCCGACGGCTCGCTCGCCTACAAGCAGAAATTCTTCCACCTCCACGTCCCCGACACCGCGGACGAAAGTGGCGCCGACGGGATTCGCGTTGACCGCGACGGCCGGCTCTACGTCACGACTGCGATGGGCATCCAGATCTGCGATCAGCCCGGTCGCGTCAACTGCATCATCCCCACGCCGAACGGCCGGGTCGCGAACCTCTGCTTCGGCGGCCCGGACTTCAACACGATCTTCGCCACCTGCGGCGACCGCGTTTACAAGCGGAAGGTCAAGGTCAAGGGCGCGAACGCCTACCAGGCCCCGATCAAACCCCCGACACCACGGCTCTGACCCCGAGCAGGAGAACGCCACCATGTTCGCCGCATTGACATCTCACCGAATCGCGTTTCGGGCCCTCGGGCTCATGCTGAGTCTCATCACGGTCTTATCCGCCTTCGCCCTCACCGCCATCGACGCCCGGGGACAGGTCAAGACCACCGAGGGATGGATCGCACTCTTCAACGGCAAGGATCTCGAGGGCTGGACGCCCAAGATTACCGGCTATGTGCTGGGCGATAACTACGCCGACACCTTCCGCGTCGAGAACGGGGTCTTGAAGGTCGCCTATGACAAGTATCCCAAGTTCGGGGGCAAGTTCGGGCACCTGTTCTACAAGACGCCATACTCCGACTACCGCCTGCGGATCGAGTACCGGTTCGTCGGCGCCCAGTGCCCCGGCGGACCCGGCTGGGCGTTCCGCAACAGCGGCGTGATGATCCACGGCCAGCCGCCCGAGAGTATGAGGAAAGACCAGGAGTTCCCGGTCTCGATCGAGGTCCAGTTCCTCGGCGGGAACGGCCGCGAGAAACGCTCGACGGGGAACGTCTGCACGCCGGGGACGAATATCGTGATGGGGGGCAAGCTGATCACCCAGCACTGCACCGACTCAACGTCGAAGACCTACCATGGCGACCAGTGGGTCACGGTGGAAGTGGAGGCACACGGCAACGGCATCATCAAGCACATCGTCAACGGCGAGACCGTCTTGGAATACGAGAAGGCCCAGTTCGACGAGACAGATGCCGACGCCCGCCGCCTGATCAAGAATGGGGACAAGATGATCAGCGGAGGCAGCATCTCGCTCCAGGCCGAGAGCCACCCGATCGAATTCCGCAAGGTGGAGATCCTGCCGTTGAAGCCCTAACGCAACTCAACCCTCATCCGGCTCGTATTTTCGGATGCGATGGCGCTCAACGATCCAGAGTTTGCCGACGATCGAGTCCAGAGTCAGTCCGGCCATGAGGACCTGCACAGCGCCATCGAGGTCGCTCGGAGTGGGTTGACGGGAAAGTCGCGATACCGCGATCCCGGCGTATTGCTCGGGTGGAAATCGAAGGGGGTTGGAGAAATCAAGGTCAAGCGTGACCAAGCAACGCCGTTCCGCTCCGCAAACTTCGATCACTCTGGGGTCTATCGCACCGGCAAGTCCCTGGTCTCCCACGGTGGCGACTTCGTGTCCCGCCTCAACGAAGGCCCGCCTGCCGCGTTCGCCGAGGTTCTCGTCGAGTTTCACCAGCATAACGTCCATCCTAGATTTCGACATACCGCTCTCGCGACATTTCCGCACCATAAGCGATGCAGGCGCGGATATCCGCTTCCACCAGTCCTGGATAGTTTGCGAGGATGTCGGCATTCGACCAGCCGCTTGCCAGGAAATCGAGGATCAACGATACCCAGATCCGATGTCCTTTGATGCACGGCTTACCGAAGCAAATATTCGGGTCGATCGAGATTCGGGAGAGGATTTCGTCGCGCGTCATGTACAACCTCGGAGCAATCGTAGCTTTTTTCAGAATCGGTCGGCGTCTTCCTTCTTTATTGCAGAATGAAGCGCTTCTGTCCCGTGGTGGCCGAATCTCATCGCGGCGACACAGCGAACGCCAACCAGGCTTGCTCGTTCACTTCCCGAGGATCTCGAGCCAGCCCCGCGTCCAGTAATCGCTCAGCGTCAGGGCGAGCATGATGGCCAGCCAGAAGAATCCCGCGACCGCCACGATCATGGTGAGGCGATGGCCATGAAGGACGTGCATGAAGAACAGCACGATCAGCGCGCCCTTGGCCACCGCGATCATCATGGCGACCGGGAAGTGCAGGGGGCCCAGTGGCATGAAGGCGGCTCCCACGGTCGCAATCAACAGGACCAGCAGCACGATGAAGATCGCGACATAGGTCCGGACGGGCATGATATGCTGGCTCATGAGTGTACATCAATCAGATAGAGCATCGGATACAGGAACACCCAGACGATGTCGATGAAGTGCCAGTACAGGCCGGTCACCTCGATCTGCGTCTCGCCACCGCCCGAGAACCAGTGTCGCCACGAGAGATACGTCATCACGCCCAACAGGCCGATCCCGACGATCAGGTGGATGGCGTGCAATCCCGTCATGAAGAAGTACAGGACGAAGAACATCTGCATCCGGCCCGGGTTCAGGTGCTCGCCCTCGACCTCGGCCCGATTCTCCTCCGGGACCTCGAAGTTCCATCCCGGGATCAATCTGTCGTGGTAATCCGCAGTCCACTCGACCGCCTTGACCCCGAGGAATGCCGTGCCCAGGACCATCGTCAGCACGAGATACATGATCAGATCGCGATGGGCCCGCAACTGGGCGGACCGGACGGCCAGGGCCATCGTCAGGCTGCTCCCCAGCAGGACGATGGTATTGAAGAAGCCCAGCCAGACGTTGAGGTGCTGGCTGGCCAGCGCGATCTCGCGGGTCGAGGTCGATCGGTAGACCGCGTAGGCCGTGATCAGGCCGCCGAAGAACATCACCTCGGTCGCCAGGAAAACCCACATGCCGACCGTGGACGCCTCCGCCTGCTGCTCGAGGTCGTCGAACTGGACCTCCAGGATAGCGTCGTCGTCGGAAGAGGGGTGCGCGTGGGCTCCCTCACCGCGATGCGTCGTAACCGTTTCCATCGAGGGCCTCGGCTCCTTCGGGAGAATACTCGTAGGGTCCTGCCGTCACGACCGGCGGCTCGTCGAAATTGTGCACCGGGGGCGGAGAGTCGGTCTGCCACTCCAGGCCCGTGGCGCGCCACGGGTTCGGGCCGGCATAAGGCGGCTTCCGGAGCGAGAGCAGCAGATAAGCCAGCGGCAGGACGTACCCGACCGCGAGGATCGACGCGCCCGCCGTTGACATCACGTTCAAGACCTGATACTCGGGCGGATATTCGTAGTAGCGGCGCGGCATCCCCAGGTATCCGAGGACGAACTGCGGGAAGAACGTCAGGTTGAATCCGAGGAAGACCGTCAAGGCCGAGAGCTTGCCCAGGATCTCGGGGTACATCCGCCCGCTCATCTTGGGCCACCAGAAATGGACTGCCCCCATGTACGCCATCACCGCGCCCCCGACCATGATGTAGTGGAAGTGGGCCACCACGAAGTACGTGTCGTGGACGTGGACGTCGACCGCCAGGGTGGCGAGCATCAGGCCGGTCAAGCCGCCCAGGGTGAACAGGCCGATGAACCCCAGGGCGTAGAGCATCGGCGTGTCCAGCCGAATCGACCCCTTGAACATGGTGGCCGTCCAGTTGAAGACCTTGATCGCCGACGGGACCGCCACCAGGAAGCTCAGGAGCGAGAAGATCATCCCCGCGTACATCGACTGGCCCGAGACGAACATATGATGGCCCCAGACCAGGAAGCCGATGACCGCAATGCCGAGGCTCGAGAACGCGATCAGCTTGTAGCCGAAGATCGGCCGCCGCGAGAAGCACGGGATGATCTCGCTGACCACCCCCATGCCGGGCAGGACCATGATGTACACCGCCGGATGCGAGTAGAACCAGAACAGGTGCTGGAACAGGATCGGGTCTCCGCCCAAAGCCGGGTCGAAGATACCGACATGAAGCAACCGTTCCACCGCCACCAGGGCCACGGCAATCGCCAGGACGGGCGTCCCCAGGACCATGATCAGGCTGGTCGCGTACAACGACCAGACGAACAGCGGCAGCCGGAACCACGTCATCCCGGGCGCCCGCATCGTGTGGACCGTGACGATGAAGTTCAGGCCCGTCAGGATCGACGAGAAGCCGGTGATGAAGACGGCCGTCGCCGCCGGCACGACCATCGTGTTCGAGAACATCGTGCTGAACGGCGTGTAGAAGGTCCATCCCGTGTCGATCCCCCCGAAGATGAGGATCCACATCGCGATCGACCCGCCGATCATGTAGATATACCAGCTCAACAGGTTCAGGATCGGGAAGGCCAGGTCGCGGGCCCCGATCATGATCGGGATCAGGAAGTTCCCGAACACCGCCGGGATCGACGGGACCAGGAAGAAGAAGATCATGACCACGCCGTGCATGGTGAAGAGGCGGTTGTACGCGTCCGGCGAGAACAGGACGTCGCCTTTGGGCGTCATCAATTCCAGCCGCATCACCGTCGCCGCCGCGCCGCCGATGAAGAAGAAGAACGTGATCGAGGCCATGTACAGCAGCCCGATCCGCTTGTGGTCGGTCGTCAAGAGCCAGGACTTCAGCGTGTATGCCTGGAGATAATCTTCTTTCTCGACGAATTCGAGCGCGGGCGCACTCATCGAGTCGCCTCCTTTGCCCCGATCGATTTAATATATGCGATGATTTTGAACAAATCCGGCTCGCTGATCTGGTCCTTGAAGGACGGCATCACCGGCTGATAGCCGGCGACGACTTCCTTCCTGGGATTGAGGATCGAGTCTCGAATGTAGCGGTCGTCGGCGAGGGTGAAGCCGACTTCGTTGCCTTGCTGGATCGGGACCGGCCGCCCATAGACGCCTTCCAGCCGGGGAGCGTTGACGACCTGGCTGCCCCGGTGGCAGCCGGCGCAATGGTACTGGACGAACAGGCGTTCGCCCTGATCGGCCATCGACGGCCCGGTCCCGGATTGGGAGAGCCATTGCTGGAACTCGGTCGGCTCCATCACGTGAATCCAGCCGCCCATGGTCGAATGGTTCGTCCCGCAATACTCGGCGCAGAAGAGGTGGTAGCGTCCGATCCGCGTCGGCTCGAACCACATCGAGGTATTGCGACCCGGCAGCACGTCCTGTTTCACCCGGAAGGCGGGGATGTAGAAGCTGTGGATCACGTCTTCCGAGGTCATCGTCAGCTTGATCGGCCTCCCCAGCGGGATGTGGAGTTCGTTGATCTCGGCCCGGCCCTCGGAGTGCTGCGTCTTCCACATCCATTGCTTGCCGACGACGTAGACCTCCAGCGCGTCGGCGGGCGGTTCATAGAGGCGGTAGAAGAGGAGCGCCCCCCACGTGAACATGATCAACCCAAGCACCAGCGGCACGCCGAACCAGAAGACTTCCAGCGACTTGCTCATGAGCGGCGGATTGGAGCGGTTGACCTTCGACCCGCGCCGGTAGCGGACCGCGAAGCTCACGATCAGGATGAAGATCAGCGTCGTGAAGAACGCGGCGATCGCGAACTCGAAGAACGAGAGAGCGTCTACATGCCAGGCATTGGTCGATGCCTGATCGGGGAACAGGGGGAAATTCCACATGGTCTTCGCCTATCTTCAAAGCGGCTGGCGGCCTGCCAGAATTCATGAGTCGGTGTCCACCAGCCACTGCTCTCCAGCAACTCGTCATTCGTTAATGACCACTGCGAAGTCGATCGCGTCGGAACATGATGAACAGGAAACTGCCCAGTGCGAGCGCCGTCGCCGTCCCCAGGACGCGGCTCAATCGCAGGATCGACAGCGTGTACTTGCCGCTCGCCGCGTCGTAGTCGTAGCAAAGCAGGAGGAGTCGGGCGATCGGCGAGCTGACCTGCCCCTGGCGTGCCCGGTCGAGCTCGTACTGGAGCTCACGGGGAGGATGATCGATGCCGTAGAAGTAGCGGGCCGTCCGGCCGTCGGGGGTCACGATGATGATACCGGCGGCGTGGGCATACAGCTTGGTTTCGGGGTTGAAGGTGTAGCGGAAACCGATCGCACGCGTCAGGGCCTCGATCGACGAGCTGTCTCCGGTGAGGAAGTGCCAGCCGGAATCGGTCCCGGGCCGGTCATACCGCTTCAGGTAGCCCGCCTTGTTCTGGGCCGCCAACTCGGGCGTCTCCTCCGGATTGATGCTGAAGGCGACGACCTCGAAATCCTTGCCGGCCTCGAGCGACAGCGGTTTCAGGCTACGCGTCAGCCCGGTCAAGACCTGGCTACAGAGGAGCGGGCATCGGAAGTAGACCGGCGCCAGGATCACGGGCCGCTTGCCGAAGAGCTCACCCAGGGCCAGCTCGCGTCCCGAATCGTCCCGGAAGTGGAGATCCAGCGGCAGCCGGATGCCGAGCTTCTGGTCGAAGCCCACCCGGCTCACGACGCTATCCGCCGGCGCCCTCTCCTGTTGTTGGCCCAAGGCGGACGCGGCATCGGTCGCTACGAGGGCGAAGACGATGAATGTGCGGCGGATGAGGGTGTTGCCGCGGAGGCTCCGAAATCGGCTCTTCATGGTTTCCCACCCGGCCTGGCCTCGTGCCGAGGCTCGTCAGTCTTCGAAGGAGTCGGTGAACTCATCTCGGGGCCCGCCTCATCCCTCTTGGTCGCGGATGGGATGGAGGTGTTCGGGGGCGTGCCCGGGGTGGGCGCCCGGGCGGCGACCTTGGGCAAGCCGTTCCTGGCGAGGATCTCCATCGCACGATCGACCGGGATGTGAGCGATCCCGGCCTTCTTATCTACCCACCCATAATTGTACACATGGGTCTGTTCTTCTTTCTTCAACTCGACCATCTCCGACATGGGATTCTGCTGGAGCCTCGGCGTCGGGAATTGATCGATCCCGATCGCCTTGCGGACGGGATAGTCGGAGGCCGTCGATTTCTTCTCGGATTCGCGGAATTCCGTCATCACCAGGCTGAGCAAGCCCTGGACAAGGCCGACGGTGACGAACAGGGCGATCGTGAAGATGACGACGCCTCGCAGCCCGATCCGGTTGGTTTCGTGGCCGTGGCTGGCTCCGGCCGTCGGCGATCCTTGCGGGTTCAGGTCTTCCACGTGACTTATCCTCCGGCGTGCTCGATCGCCGCGTTCAAATTAGGGTCGTTGAGCGGGATCAAGGGCGTACTCTTCAACTGCCCGATGAAGACGGCCGCGCAGACGCCCCCGATCCCGAGCAGGGACACCAGGCTCATCGGAAGCTCCGCCCAGGGGAAGCGCGGGCTGTTCAGGTCGGCCGAGGCCGGGACGACCAGCCAGATCAGGTCGAGCCAGTGCATCACCAGGACGAGCAAGGCGACCCGCCACAAGAGTCGCTTCTCGCGCTTGCTCTCGCGGAACAGCAAGACGAAGAACGGCAGGAAGAAGTGGAAGAGCGCCAGGGCCAGTGCGACCCACTGCCAGCCGCCGCGCGTCCTCCGAATATACCAGGGGATCTCCTCCGGAAGGTTGCCGGACCAGATGATCAGGTACTGGGCGAATGACATGTACGCCCAGAGCATGGTGAAAGCCAGCATCAGGTTGCCCAGGTCGTGCAGGCGATTCTCGGTCACGGCCTCGGCCATCGGCTTCTCGGCGGACAGCAAGATCGCCACGGCGATCATCATCGCCAGGGTCGAGAGCGCCTGGCTGACGCACACCAGGGCCCCGTAGATCGTCGAGAACCATTTCGGCTCCAGCGACATCATCCAGTCGATCGCGGCGAACGACCCGGCCAGGAACAGGAGGGCCAGCCCCGGCCCGCTGATCCGCTGGAGCCATACGCTCGGTGCATAGTCGCGACGCCGGTCCTGGGCGACGGAGAGCCTCCTGAGCAGGAACGCAAAGATGACCCAGATCAAGAAATACACGCCGGTCCGGATGATGAAGAAGCTCGGATTGAGGTACATCACCTTGACCTTGTGCGCCGGATCCTCGGCGAACTCCGGTCGTGCCCAGGGATACAGCCGGGCCACGCCCACGGCCAGCGGCAGGAACAGCCCGGCCAGCGGGAGCAGGATCATCCCGCCCGCTTCCATCGGTCGCCGTACGATCAGCCCCCACGACCCGCCGACCAGGTGGTGGAGCATCGTCAGTCCGAGGCAGCCCAGGCCGATTCCCACCCAGAAGACATAAGCGACCAGGTAGGAGGGCAGGAAAATCGTCGGCCATATCAGGCAACCGAGCCAACTGACGGCCACGCCCACCCCGGCCACGATCCACGCTCGCGACTGGATCGAGTCGAGCCGGCTGTTCAGCGCATTGGAGTCGCCTGGAATCATGTCGGTGGTCATGGCTGGACCCTCCGGGGCGATTTCCCATCCTCGGCGGGCAGCTTGTTGCGATCCTCTTCGGACAACTTGGAGACCTCGGCGTGCTGACTCAACTGGAGGACCCGGATGTAGGCCGCGATCGCCCAGCGGTCGCGCGGCGGGATTCGCGACGCGTACGAGTACATGGTCCCGTAGCCGCGCGTCATCACGTCGAAGAAATGGCCGATCGGCTTGTTGCGCAACTCTTCGCTGTAGTAGGGCGGCGGAGGGTTGAACCCGCGGCGGACCACGATACCTCGACCATCGCCCGAGTCGCCATGGCAGGGCGTGCAGTAGATCTGATAACGCTGCTGCCCGCGCTCGAGGAGAGCGCGGTCCGCCGGAAACGGCACCTCCTCGGCGAGCCGGCCCTTGTTCCAGCCGGAGTAGAAGACGTCCTCGGAAGCACCGGCCGGCGGCGCACCGCGGACATCATCGCGCGGGACGGTGCCGGCGACGAGGGGCCGAGCCGACGCGCCATCCTCGAAGAAGGAGCTGGGCTCCAGCGGCTCGTATCGGGGTTGCTCGTACATCTCGCTACGGCATCCCGAGAGGGCCAGCAGCGCGAGGACCCAGGCCGGGGCGAGAGCCCTCGTCCCCGGCCGTCGGCCCGAGCCTTTGATCGTTGATATTGGCCTCATCCCGGTGCCACCCTACCTTCGAACCTTCCGTTCCGAGTCAAAATGGGACGACATTGATGGACTTCGGCTTGAACTTCTCGAGGAATCGTCGGGACTCGACCTCATCGAACAGGGGGTCACGCGCCTGGAGGCACAGGAAGAACCGATTGCGTGACGCCAACACGAAGTTTGGCGCGTTGAACACCGGGTGATGCGGCCGCGGCAGGCCATTGAGGCCGAGCATCCCGAAGACCGCCGAGAGCGCCGCGAACAGGATCGTCATCTCGAACGTGATCGGGATGAACGCCGGCCAACTGTTGAGCGGCCGTCCGCCGACGTCGATCGGGTAGCTCAGGACGGCCGAATACCATTGCATGAAGAACCCAGTCAATCCGCCCGTGATGCCGCCGATCAGGACGCAAGCCGCGATCCGATTCTTCTTGAATCCCAGCGCCTCGGCCAGCCCGTCGACCGGGAAGGGCGAATACGCTTCCATCATCCGGTAGCCGTGCTCGTAAGCATGCTGGGTCGCCTCGACCACGTCCTCGGGTCGTTCGAACTCCGCGATCAGTCCATAAGGGCCTGCCGGATCCTGTGAAACTTTCATGGCGCGTCCCCCCCGGAGGTCGGCGGCCCCGAATGCCCATGCCCATTCCCATGCTCTTCGTGCTGCGTCTCATGGACCAGCTCGCGCATCTCGGTGATCGAGATGACCGGCAGGAACCGGATGAACAGGAACATCAGCGACACGAAGAGTCCGATCGTGCCGTAAAACGTCGCGTAGTCCCAGAACGTGCCGTGGTACATGCTCCAGGACGACGGGATGAAGTCGCGGTGCAGGCTCGTGACCACGATCACGTAGCGCTCGAGCCACATGCCGATATTCACGAAGATCGAGAGGATCCAGAGCCCGACGAGGCTGGTCCGGACCGAGGGGAACCACAGGAGCTGAGGGATGAACACATTGCAGGTGATCATCATCCAGTACGTGTGGGCATAGGGGCCGAACGGCCGGTTGAACAACTGGGTGAACATCTCGTAGGGGTTCTGGCTGTACCAGGCCATGAAGGCTTCCATCATGTAGCCGTAGGCCACGATCATGCCCGTGGCCAGCAGGACCTTGGCCATGTTGTCCATGTGGCGGAGCGTGATGAAGTCCTGGAGGCCGAAGGCCGCCCGGAGCGGGACGGCGAGCGTCACGACCATCGCGAACCCGGAGAAGATGGCACCGGCGACGAAGTAGGGCGGGAAGATCGTGGAGTGCCAGCCGGGCAGGATCGCCACGGTGAAATCCAGGGCCACCACCGAGTGGACCGAGACGACCAGAGGCGTGGCCAGCCCCGCGAGCAGCAGGTAAGCCTTCCGATACCGATGCCAGTGCCGGGCCGAGCCCCGCCATCCCATGGCCAGGATCCCGTAGATGTAGCGTGCCCAGCGGTTCTTCGCCCGATCCCTCAAGGTCGCCAGGTCGGGGATCAGGCCGACATACCAGAACAGGAGCGACACGGTGCCGTAGGTCGAGACCGCGAAGACATCCCAGATCAGCGGGCTGCGCCACTGCGGCCAGAGGTTCATCGTATTGGGATAGGGGAGCAGCCAGTAGAAGACCCAGGGACGGCCCAGGTGGAGCAGCGGGAACAGCCCGGCGCACGCCACGGCGAAGAGGGTCATCGCCTCGGCGAACCGGTTGATCGACGTCCGCCAGTCTTGCTTGAGGAGCAGGAGGATTGCCGAGATCAGCGTCCCCGCGTGGCCGATCCCGATCCACCAGACGAAGTTGACGATCGCGAAGCCCCACATCACGGGGACGTCGATACCCCAGACGCCCACGCCGCGGAACAACAGCCAGGTGATCGCCAGAAGCAGGAGCATCGTCAGCGCGAAGCCGATACCCAGGCCGAGGAACCACCGCCAGTTGTAAGGTCGGACCAGGACCAGCTCGCTGATCTTATCGGTCACCGAGCCGAAGGTTTGCCCCGGCGCCAGGACCGGTACGGCCTGGGGGGCGCCGTACGACTTAGCATCGCTGGACCTCTCAGGATCGCTGTGAGCCATCGCGGGAGATCGCCTCAATCTCGGGGTTGGGATTGCGGAGCCGGGCCAGGTACGTCGTGCGCGGCCGGGTATTCAGCTCGGAGAGCAGCCCGTAATTGCGCGGGCTCGCCTTGGCCTTCATGACCGCGCTCTCCTTATCGTTAAGGTTGCCGAAGACGATCGCTCGCGTCGGACAGGAGCCCTGGCAGGCCGTCACGACCTCGTTCCCGCCGACGGGACGGTTCTCGATGTCCGCGGTGATCCGCGCCCGGTTGATCCGCTGGACGCAGTACGTGCATTTCTCCATGACCCCGCGCGGACGGACGGTCACTTCGGGGTTCCTCATCAACTTCAGGCTGGGCGTGACCTCGTCGGAATACTGGTAGAAGTTGAACCGGCGGACCTTGTAGGGGCAGTTGTTCGAGCAGTATCGCGTGCCGACGCAACGGTTATACGTCATCTCGTTCAGCCCCTCGGCACTGTGGGTCGTCGCACCCACCGGGCAGACGATCTCGCAGGGGGCCTTCTCGCAATGCACGCACGCCACGGGCTGGAAGTCAACCGGAGGATTCTCCGTACCCTCACCCTCAAAGTAGCGATCGATCCGGATCCAGTGCATCTCGCGCGAGGCCAGGACCTGATCGCGGCCGACGACGGGGATGTTGTTCTCGGCCTGGCAGGCGGTCACGCAGGCCCCGCAGCCGATGCAGGCGTTGAGGTTGATCACCATGCCCCAGGCGTTCCCCTCGCCGGCCTCGCGCACCTTCTGCGGCTCCGGCTCCTCGAACAGGCTGTCCGCCGGCTCGTGGTCCTCCTCGTGGCTCTTGGCGAAATCGGGGTCCTTGCGATAAGTCTCCAGGTTGCCGACCCGGATCATGTCGCGGCCGTCCATCCGGTGATGGTGCTGGGTGGCCGCCAGGCGATAGGGCCGCGACGATCTGGCGACCTCGAGGCCCGATCCGAACCAGGGCGCATCCGTCGTCCGGAACGGATACAGATCGACGCCGACGCCATTCCCGACCCGCCCCGCATGATTTCGGCCGTATCCGAGCGTGACGGTGACCGAGTTCTCGGCTTGGCCCGGCAAGATGTAGGCCGGCACCTCCACCGTCTTGCCGCCATAGCGGAGCTCGACGAATCCGCTCCCTTGCTCGCCCTCCACGATTCCGAGCTTCGCCGCCAGCGCCGGGCTGATCGAGCGCGGCGTTGTCCCAGGTCAGGCGGGTCATCGGCCTGGGCAATTCCTGGAGCCAGGCATTGTTGGCGAATCGGCCATCCCAGGCCGCCGGATCGGGACGGAAGACCAGCTCCAAGCCTTGACCTGCCGCGGCCGGCGGGGCCGCGACCGGGAGGTCTTTCCGCAAGGTGACGGCCTTCGGCTTCCGCGACGTCCCGGCGATCACGCCCTTGCGGAGCGCCTGGCGCCAGATCGATTCGAATTCGCCCGGCAGGTTCTGGCGACGCCAGTAGTCGCGCACCATCTCCAGGCCTGTCCGGCCGGGCTCGCCCAGCAAGAGGGCCAGCACTTCGACCGCGGACTTGCCCCCGTAGAGCGGCGCGATGAGCGGCTGCTGGATCGTCGCCGTGCCGTCGAAGGCCCGGACATCGCCCCAGGACTCCAGGACATGGGCCTCCGGGATATGCCAGTTGCAGAGCCGGGCCGTCTCGTCGTCGTAGGGGCCCAGGTGAATCCGCAGGTTGACCTTGCCCCCGAGCAGCAAGTTGGAGAATTCCAGGTTCGCCGGGGCGTCATAGGCCGGATTGCCGCCGAGGATGATGAGCGTATCCACGGACCCGGCGTTGATGTCTGCGGCCAGCTCGCGGAGCGAGCCGGAATGGTCGGCGGGCCCGACGTCAACGCGCTCGAGGAACTCGACCGTCTGGCCCACGGCCCCCAGAGTCTGGTTGATCGCGTGCGCCAGCGCGTGGACTTCCGGCGGCTGGGTATCACCGACGATGACCAAACCCCTGGCACCGGCGGCCTTGAGGTCTCGCGACATCGCGTCGATCCACCTGGCGTGCGCGGCGAGGTCGCCGGTGAGGGTGCGATCGACGGGCGTCGAGGTCCCCCCGACCCCGAGCGAACCGGCGACGGCCCGAGCGATCGCGCCGACGTCTCGGGCGGCCACGGGCAATCGGTGATCGCTCGAGCTCCCGGTAATGGTCGGAGTGCACTCGATCACATACAGCCGATTCATGGTCGCCGATGCCGGGTTGGTGTCCCCCTCGGCATGGCCGTTGATGTAGGAGGCGCTGATCTTTCTCGGGCTCGCGGCGGGCGGCGAAGGCCCGCGCGTCCTTGAGCCGGCCCGGCCCCCATGCGAGGAAGTCGGCATCGAGCGCGACGATCACGTCGGCCTTGTCGAGGTGATAGACCGGCTCAAGCTCCTCGCCGAATGCCAGACGGCAGCCGGCCCGGACGGCGTCGCGGGTGATCGGCTCGTAGGAATGCCATTTGGCCTCGGGAAACTGCTCGACCAGCCGACGGAGCTGGTCGCCGAGCGTCGGCGAGGTCACGACCGTGGTGAGGAATCTCAGCCCCGCACCCTTGATCGGACGCTTCGCCTCGCGGACCCCGAGCAGGACGGACTCGACGTGCTCCCAGGTGTCAACCCGCGACTCGTGCGTCACCACCTGTGAGCGGTCCGGGTCGTAGAACGAGAGGATGGTCGCCTGGGCGAAGGCATCGGTCGCACCCAGGCTGGCCGGATGGTCCGGATTCCCCTCGATCTTGGTCGGCCGCCCCATGTGGCTCTCGACCAGGACGCCGCACGCGAACCCGTCCGTCGGGATCGCCGTGGTGAAGAACAGGGGCTTACCCGGCACGATCTGCTCGGGAGCCTCCACGTAAGGCACGATCGATTCGGACGGCTCGATGGCGCAGCCGCTCAAGCTGCCCAGGGCCATCGAGGCCGCCATCAGCCGCAGGAACTCGCGGCGGCTGGATGGGTCGGCACCCATCGCCGTCAGTTCCACGAGTTGCTGGTGCGAGTCGATCTCAGGGCCGTGCCCCTGCGAGGCGGGGCTGGCGGGGGCATCCGTCAGCTCGCCCAGGCTCCTCCAGAAGACCGGGCTGCTCGTGAGAATCGGCAGCTCGACCCGCAGGGGCGAGGCGTCGGGCGTCGTCGGATCTTGGTCAGGTCGTGGGATCATCGATGGCACACCGAACAGTTGATCAATCGATCGACTTCAATATGATTCCGCTTCACCAGCTCAGTCCCGCGTTCGAGCTGCTCTCGCTGCGAGGGTGCGTATCCCATGTTGAAAATGTCGCGCTGCTCCCGCAGGTGGAGCTCCGGATTCCTGTGGCAATTGAGGCACCACTCCATCGTCATGGGCTCGGCCTTCCACATGATCGGCATCTGATCGACCCTCCCGTGGCACGACGCACAACCGACCCCCTTGTTGACGTGGATGCTGTGGTTGAAATACACGAAGTCCGGGATGTCGTGGACACGCGACCATTCCAGCGGCTTCTTCTCGGCCAGGCTGGTCCGCACCGGCTCGAGGATCGGGCTCGTCGACCAGATCTGCGAGTGGCATGTCATGCATGTATGAGTCGGAGGCAGGCCCGCGAACGAGGATGTCTCGACCGAAGTATGGCAATACCGGCAGTCGATCCCCA
This sequence comes from uncultured Planctomycetota bacterium, assembly GCA_963743925.1. GTDB lineage: Bacteria > Planctomycetota > Planctomycetia > Isosphaerales > Isosphaeraceae > CAVZRC01. Next base: position 119,938 of record CAVURY010000034.1, read on the forward strand.
GGCCACTCACGTGATGCTCATGCGAAAAGGGGACCGGTTGGGGCAGGATCACGCCGACCTTCGTCTGGTAGGGAGAACGAAGGACCAGATACGTGAGCACCACCGGACCGAGGAGCAGCATCGCCGACCCGTAGATCGTCAGCCGCGACAGGGTGTTGGCACTGGGATGGAAGATCTGCACAATCACTCACTCCGCTCGGTACGCCGTTGCCGCGTCTGGACATCGGGTCATCGAGGCCGATTTGCGCCGTCACTACCTTAGCAAGAATCAGGCGGTTTTCAACCTATGGTGCATGAAAATCCGACGATACCACGCCGGAAAACCCGCGCCGATCGCCTCGTAACCCATGGGCCGCGTTTCGAGCCGCAAGACACCATGCAATTCGAGGGCCTTTCGACCGTCACTTTTTCGACAAGGCGGCACAATCATTGCTACGATTTCTCCAACACAGATATCACGCTCTTATCTGGATTCGACGAATCGCCCGACATCTGCAGGGTGCGTCGCCGTCTCCTCGCTGAGGAATTGCGCACTCGCCAATCCCAAAAAGATTCACCGCATACACATTTTTCCAACTATTTGATTTCTGATATCATCAAATCCTCGAGCAAGTACCTCATTGGATCACGGAAGAGGAATCTTGGGCGGAGTAATGGGAAGGACGCTCTGCATCGCTGCCACGAGCCTGCTCGACGCGATTGAAACGATCGGCCCGAGCTTGCCGTTTCCGAATCCCGGCCCGGAGTCACCGACCTCATAGCGGTCGGGCTCGCCGGCCCGATGGCGGGTACCACCCTGACAGCCTCAACCCGAGATTCACAGAGGGAGGGCCGTCTCCGAGGAATATGCTAGACCCCCATGATGAGGAGTCAAGGAGACCTGGGAGTGCATCCGGCCTCCACCCGGAAACGCAAGCCGTCTCGAGAGCCTCGGGAGTCGGTGGAAGACCGATCGCGACATTGCGTAAGTCGTTGAGCGAATGGCCCATGCACAACGGCCACTCGCGTGGAGAGATGAGATGCGAGGTCATCCGGACGCAGGATGCCGCAGCCCACGGACTGTCGCATTTCTCGCCGAGGTCGGATTCCGGTTCCCACGCGAGGGAACGCCTCCCGGACCTGTTTCTCACCGACGAGAAACGGACCATCGAACAAACATGATTCATTCACAATCGACTCAATTTGACACTCATCTGATTCAGAGATCAGAGATTGAACCGCGGCCGGACGGCTGGGATCGAGCCGGCCCCGCCGGACCCACCCCCAGCCACACCGCACCCGCCTCGCTTTCCTTGAGGCGTTCGACTTTCAATAGGTCCGCGCGAGGTATGAGACGATCGCACGCTTGACCTCGAGCGGTTCGATCTGGCCATTCTTGCGGTACAGGACCTTACCGCCGGGCGCGATGATCACGGTGTAGGGGACCGGCCCGGGCCAATCGCGGTCGAGGGACTCGGCGAACTTGTCGCGGTCGGACGAGGTCAGGATGTAATTGGTCGCCGCGACGTGGTTTTCCTTCAAGATCCTCAACGCCTCATCTTGCTTGGCGGGATCGTCCATGCTGATCGTCACGAGCTGGCATTTCCGCCCGCGAAACATCCGGTTCATCGTGACGAACTCGGGTAGTTCGGCGACGCAAGGCCCACACCACGTCGCCCAGAGGTTCACGACCAGGAGTTTGTCGGTGTCATTCTGTCTGAGCTTGGCCACGGCTTCATTATCGATCGGGGCGATCGTGACGGGCTCGGCATCCCAACGCGCCAGCGACTTCCGGGCATCGGCCTGCTTCTCGGCCCACTTGGTCGAGCAGCCGAAGACGCGGGTGGTGGCGACCGGCACGGGCTTGCCCGCCAGCAGGGCCTCGACGGCGTTCTTCGCGTCGTGCGACTTCACGGCCTTGACCTCCGCGTCGTCGAACCGGCCGACATAGCGAAGCTTCCTCTCGGCGTCGAAGATGTAGACGTGGGGTGTGGCCAGGACGCCGTATGCCTTGGCCGTCGCCTGCGTCTCACCGTCATAGAGGTAGGGATAAGTGAAATTGTGATCTTTAGCCCGAATCTTCATGTCTTCGAACGAATCGCCGAGGTCGCTGTAGCCCAGCTCATCGAGCCGGACCGCGGCCGGGTCGTTGGGCGAGATGGCGACGACGGCGACCCCTTTGTCGCGGTAGTCGGCGTACAGCCGCGCGATCCGGCCTTCGTAGGCCTGCGCGGTCGGGCAGTGGTTGCACGTGAAGATGACGACCAGGACCTTCGCCGCGGCGAAATCCTTGATGCGATAGGTCTTGCCGTCGACGCCGGGGAGTTGGAAGTCGGGCGCGTCGGCACCAATCGGCAAGGTCTTCAGGCCGGGCGGGTCCGCGACGGCCGCACTCGTCGCGGAGATCAGGATCAGGGATGCGACCGTCAATTCCCTCATGCCTCGGTTCATCGTTCGGGCTCCCGGTTGTGGCGTTGATCTGGTCCAGACTGGTAGTGTGCCAGTCGCGGGTCGGGATGCCAAGTCCCTTGCCGCAAGCCGACCGGCCTCGGAGAGTCGCCAATTCGGGCTCACGGCCCTGGAGGGAGGATCTGTCCGTCCTTCATCGCAATCCGGTGGTCCGCGGCCCGGGCCACGTCGTGGCTATGCGTCACGATCACCATCGTCAACCGGCGACCGGCCCGGATTTGATCCAGCAATCGGAGGATCTCGTCCTGGCTCTGGCTATCGAGATTGCCGGTCGGCTCATCGGCCAGGAGCAGCGACGGATCGTTGGCCAGCGCGCGGGCGATCGCGACCCGCTGTCGCTCGCCGATGGAGAGCTGGCTGGGCCGATGGCCCCGCCGATGGGATAAACCCACTTCGCGGAGGAGATCTCCGGCGCGGGTCTCGCGTTCGCGGCGCGGCCAGGGGCCCTCGAACATGGGGATCTGTACGTTCTCGAGCGCGGTGAGGGTGGTCAAGAGGTGGAACGACTGGAAGACGAAGCCGACCTCGCGAGCGTGAAATGTGTCGAGATCCAGGCGAGACAGCGGCTGCCCCCGATAGTAGACCTCGCCCCGGGTCGGCCGATCGAGACCGCCGAGGAGGTGCAGCAGCGTGCTCTTGCCGCAGCCGCTGGGCCCTGTGATCGCCACGAAATCGCCCTCGGCGACCTCCATCGAGACCCCGCGGAGTGCCTGGACGTCCCCGTCGGAATAATGCTTGACAAGCCCATCGGCCCGGAGCATCGGCGCAACGTTGGCCGGGGCGCCGGGATCGCGATCATTCATGGCGTAATGCCTCGGTCGGGTCGAGGGCGGCCGCGCGGGCCGCCGGGTAGAGGCCGCCGAGCAGGCTCAGACCGACGCCCATGAGCAGGGCAAGCCCCAGGACCTCGGGGGGCACGTTCGGTTCGATGAAGCCCCGCGCCGACGGATAGAGCGTCACGGCCCGCAAGCCGACCACCGCCAGCACGCTCCCGAGGATCGTCCCGGCCAGGGAAATGAGTAGGGACTCGCCCATCACCAGCGTCAAGACGCGTCGGCGACGCCAGCCCACGGCCCGAAGGATGCCGATCTCGCGGGTGCGTTCGAAGATCGACATCAGCATCGTGTTGAGCATCCCGACGGCGCCCAGGATGAGGGCGACCGCCCCGGTCGTCCAGGACATCGCCTTGGCCAGCCGGATTTGCGTGTCGCCGATCACATAGTCCCGGGCCGGCGTCGCCGCGACGTTCGGGATGGCGGCCTCGATCCGTTTCCTCAGCGAATCGACGTACTCTCGGTCCGAGTCCTTGGCCGTGATCACGAACCCGGTCGCTTGACCTTCGCGCCCCATCATCTTCTGGAGGGTTTCCTGGGGGATGACCAGGGCGCCATTCTCGAACAGGCTCTCGCTCTCGAAGATCCCCACGACTTCGAAGGTCTCCCCCGACACGTTGAGTCGGTCGCCGACCTTCTTGTTCAGGTTGATCGCCAGCACGCGCCCGAGCAGCGCCGACCGCTGATCGCCGGGCTTGAGTGCCCGGCCTTCCAGGATGCGAATGCCCCGGAACAGCAGGCTATCGGCGAGCCAGCCATTCACCAGCACGCTCGCGAGGTTCTGTTCCTCGAAGGCGACGGTATCCACCAGGGTCGGGGCGACGTCGGCCACGCCCTCGACCTGTTTGAGCCGATCGGCGAGGCGGACATCCAGGCTGCTGGAGAGCTGATTGCTGCTCCCCGCGTGGACGACGATCAGGTCGATTCTCTTGGATCGGTAGATCGCCATGAACGACCGCTCGAAGTTCCAGGAGATCCCCACTAGGATGATCACGGCCGAGATCGCGATCGAGAGCCCGAAGGCGGTGAGGCCCGTCCGCACCGGCCGGTTCAGGACGTTCTTCGCGATCAACGCGATCAGGCTCACGATCAGACCCTCGCACGGTCGGTCTCGCCCCGGGCCGGATCCGGCCGGGAGTCTACCCAATGTCGTCGAGAAAGCCCGTCGACGCAAGCGGGGAACTGTTCGCCATACTGGAAGTCTTCCGATCTTCGCCAATAACGCGGCCGTGCTTCCCGCATGCCGCGATCGGGTCAGGCCGGGGCGTGACCGACCAGGACATAACCGACCCCGTGCCAGACCGGGAGGAACTGGAAGTCAGGAAAGACCTTGCCAGCGACCGCCGGGACGTCCAGGTCGCGATGGCGCTCGACCATCTCGGTGAACGAGTCTCCGAGGTGCATCAACCGCGAGACGATCCAGCGGTCGAGCGCCGGGACGCCCAGCTTGTGGCCGAGCATGCGATCGGTCAAGTTCGGCATCTCGTCGGAGATCACGATGGGTGCGCCGGGGCGGGCCACCCTCACCATCTCGCGCAGGGAGCCTTCGGGATCGTTGAAGTAGTTGAACGCACCGATGCTGAGCACGGCGTCGAACTGCCGGTCGGCCAGGGGCAGATCCTCGGCCTCGCTCCGCGCCAGCCAGACCAGGCGGCCGACCGCCCGCTGCCGGCAAGCCTCGAGTTGGGATCGCGAGATGTCGACGCCCACGATCCGCCAATCCGCCGGGAGCCAGTCGAGATAAATCCCGTCGCCGATCGCCACGTCGAGCAGGTCAAGACCTGGCGTCTGCGGGAGGTGCTTGAGCACCTGGTTCCGCGCCCGGCGCTCTCCGCCATTGAAAAACCACGTCAACTTCTCCCAGAAGCGAAACTTGGGCCAGAGGGGGCTGTCGTAGAACTCCTGAGCGACCTGGTTGTTACTCGTGGTCTGCTCATTCGCGGACAGGATGTCGTCCTCGACCGGCAGCCGCGCCCCGCAGCCGACGCAGCCCATCGCGTGCGACGACGCGTCATACTTGAGCGAACCCCGGCACTTCGGGCAGCGCCAGACGTCCCAATCGGTTTCCCAGCGCGAGGTCGCGACAGGCTCCTGGCTCGTGGTGGACATCCCAGACCTCCTCGGTTTGCATTGAAGAATTTTATGACTTGGATGTATTGACCAGGCAATACCCCAGACCATGCCAGATCCGATGGCGAATCGCATCGGGCCAGACGCGTCCGGTGATCGCCTCGAGGTCGACGTCGAAATCCAGGACCATCCTCACGAAGTCGCGTTCGAGCCCGAGCAGTCGCAGCCACCAGGCGTCGAACGACGGGAAGCCCAGGAGGTGGCCCAGCCCGAAGCGGTAAAGTCCGGGGACTTCATCGGCGACGATGACCGGCCCACCGGGCCGGGTCACTCGTCGCATCTCGCGAAGGGCTGTCTCGTGATCGCGATAATAGTTGAACCCACCGATCGACCAGCAGGCGTCGAATGTCGCATCGTCGAAGGGCAGGCTCTCGGCCTCGGCCCGGGCGAGTCGACCTGCCTTGATGCCATGACGACGGATGGATTCCTCGAGCTGGGCCCGAGCGATATCCACGCCGTACACCGTCCAACCCCGGGGCACCAAGGGGAGGTTCGCGCCGTCGCCGATCCCCACCTCGAGCGCGGTCGCGTCGGACCGACCGGGGAGAGCCTCCAGGACGTGACGAAGGATCTCCATGCGCGCCCTGCGTACCCCGCCCTGGAGGATCAGGAAGCCCTGCTCCCAAGGCTTGAACCTTCGCCAGCCCGGGCCGTCGTAGAAATCCGCGGAGATGCGATTTCGCCCCGAGAGGGGCCCGATCGCCTCGAGGATCCCCCCTTGAACCGGATGAGCCTGACCGCAACGGAGACAGCCCGGTTCGCCCTGAAGCCTCGCGCCGCAGGCCAGGCAGCGCGCCAGATCGAGGATCGACGCCAAGGCTTCGGGCGGCCTGGCCGGCGGCAAACCGATCGTCATCGCCAACATCCTCCCATCAGAATTCGACATTCATCGCCTGAGGACCATACCAACGCATCAGCCCATCGAAGAACGGATCCGGCATGTATTTGAGGATGGCCAGACCGATTCGCATGTTCCAGGGGAAGACGCAATTCCTCGGCCGGCGTTCGACCGCGCGGACGAGGTGGCGGGCCGCATCCTCGGGCTCGATCATCTTGACCGGATGCCGGTAAGGGAATGGCGTGCTCAGCCGCGTTCGTACGAAACCAGGGCAGACGGTCGTCACCGTCACGCCGCGACGGCTCAGGCCGGGGCGAAGCGCCTCGAGATAGGCGATCAATGCGGCCTTCGAGCAGGAGTAGGAGATCATCCAGGGAAACCCGCGGTAGCCGGCCACGCTCGCCACGCCCACGATGTGGCCGCGGCCATTGGCGATCATGCAAGGCAGGACCGCTTCGATGCATTGGGCCACGCCGATGACGTTCACATCGAGCGTCCGGCGGAGCATCGCGATATCGAGATCAGGGACGAGGGTCAGGGACCCGACCCCGGCGCACGCGACCAGGACTTCGATCGACCCGATCCGGTTCGTGATGCTCCCGATCGCACGCTTCAAGGCATCGCCATCGTTGACGTCCACCACCGTATCGGCGACGACCCCGCCCAGGTCTTTGATCTCCTGAGCGAGGGCCGCGAGCGCGGGGCCGTCGCGGTCGATCAAGCCCAGCGGCATCCCTCGTTTCGCCAGGGCCATGGCGGTCGCGCGGCCGATGCCATGGGCGGCGCCGGTGAGCAGGACGGTCGGCTGATTGCTCATGGTCGGTGCCTCGCGACTTCGGTTGACGGCTGCACCGAGGACAGATACTCGTTGACCATCTCGACGAAGCGCTCGGGGTTTTCCTCGGGTGCGCGGTGCTTGGCATCGGGGACCCGTCGCCCGATGCAATGCGGCAGGCGGGCGACGAGATAATCGGCCGTCGCAAGGAACGGCGAGAACTCGCCGAAGAGGGCAAGGACCGGCTGGGTTACTCCGCAGATCATGTCTTCGGTCAGCCCGGCCACGGCCTTTGCGTCGTCGCCGCAGGTCGTCGTCGCCAGGCGCAAGAGGCGATTGAAGCCGGGCAGGCCGACCGCCTGGCGGAACCGCAACAGGCGGTCTCCGTCGAGGTGAGCGACCTGGTCGAAGAACTTGCCGAGGTCGTACCAGTGCTCCGAGGAAAGGGCCACTCCCGCCTCGGCCGCCTCCTCGCGGAAGTTCTGCCAGTGGCCCCAGCGGCCCAGATCTTCCAGGTGTCGCAGCGCGGCGAAGCTCGGATCCGAGAGGACGACCGCTTCGATCCGGTCGGGGTGGAGGGCCGCCGCGTGTGCCGCGATCACTCCGCCGAAGCTGTGCCCCACGAGCATGGCCCGCTCGATTTCCAGCGCGTCCATGATCGCCAAGGTGTCACCCGCCTGGTCGGCCGACGTGTAGCACGAAGGTGGAACGTCGCTGTATCCGTGGCCGCGCAGGTCGTAGGCGGTCACGCGGAACGACCGAGCGAGCACCCCGATCGCCTGGCAAAGGAACCAGATCGACAGGTCGCCCGTCACCCCGTGGATCAGGAGGACGTCCGGACCCTCTCCAGCCTGTTGATAATGGAATTTCAGTCCGTTCGCTTGGATCTTGGGCATGAATACGGTCTCGGTCTCGAGAGCTCTCAAATCGGAGCCAGGAAGGTCTTCGGAGGGCGAGCGAAATCAGAAATTCTTGCTGATGAACGTGACGAGTTCTCCGATCGACAGGTCGCGATCGGTCCGTCGACCGATCTCGGCCATGAGGTCAGTGAACGGCAGCGGCCGGCCGTAATACTCCTGGATCGCCTCGCTGAGGACGACGGCGTCGATCGACGCCAGCCCCAGGTCGGTGAAGAAGCGGGTCTCTTCGTCGATCCGGGTCGAGGACGGGACCCCCAGGTTCTGCGAGAGCAGGGCGGCGACTTCGCCCACGATCTCGGCTCGGGTGGGGACGGTCGTCATGGTTTGGCTCCTTCTTGCAGGGTCCAGGCCCAGGCGTACTCGGCCCTGCGGGCCGTGACGACGCGCAGGGGATTTTCCAGACGGTCGAACTCGGCCGCGGCGAGCTGAGGCGAGAGGCGGACGTGCAGGATTCCCGCGCTTTCCTCGGCGCGGATGACCTCGGCGTCGGACGGGCCGATTCCCGTCGCCTTGGCGGCGGCTTCCTTGGCGCACCAGAATCGCGTGACCCACTCGGACCGATCCCGGCCCCGCCATCGTTCCAGGAGCGATCTTTCGCCCGGAGTGAAGGCCGTGGTCTCGAAGCTGTCCGGTCGATCGGCGATCGTCTCCACGTCGATGCCCACCATCGCGGCCGGATTCCTCGCGGCGATCGCGACGGCGACCCCGTCGGCATGGGCGATCGAGATGACCGGCATCAGCTCGTCGTTGGATCGATCGATGCAGGTCAGACGGGGTCGGCCGGATTCCTCGGTCGCGACCGCCAGGTCGGCCGGATAGATCGACGGCCTCCCTTCGGCCTGCCAGTTCCTTCGTGCGGCCTCCTTGGCGGCGATCCGGCCCCAGAGACGGTGAGATCGTCGCCGCTCGGAGCCGCCGAGGGCCAGGTGCGCGGCTCGTTCGGCGGGTCCGAGCTGGGTCTGCTCCAGGACGTCGCGCCAGACGGGCCGTCCCATGTCCGCCGGTGGTTCCAGCCACACCGCCTTCACCTCGGCCATCGCACCCTGGACCGAATCCTCCAACGGCAGCTCTTCGCCGACGAAGATATCGCGGGGCTGCCGGAAGACGTCGCGGTAGCGGCCCGGCCAGTGGAACCGCCAGTCCTCCCAGTTTCGGATCCGCATCCAGGCCGTGCCGTCGGGTCGGACGATCTCCGCCTCGACGCGGATGCGGTGCCGCTCGATCTCGAGGATCGAGATCCGGCATTGGACATCGGTGCCGACCGCCGGCCTCTCGCCGAAGAGCTCAAGTGCTTCCATGCCGAGCGGGAACACGACATCTCCATTGTCGGCGAGCTCGTCGAGGCCCCAGCACCCGAGCAGATGCGTGAAATTATCGATCACGATCGCGTCCGTGTGCAGTCCTGGCGACTGGCCCGGCCTGAGAACGGGCTCCCAGGGCCGCACGCGTAACAGTCCGTCGATGCCGTGCCGGGATATGAGACCGACCTCGACCACAGCCTGGAGAGCCGGTCCATGGAAGAGCCACTGCTCGTCATAGATCGACTCGGCCGTGAATCGACAGGTGCGTGCGTCCTCCAGGACCCATGGGGCGGCCGATGGAGGAGCAGGGGGGGCTGTGTCGAAAACCGCGACCGCCTCGAAGACCGGCCGGGAAGCCTCTGCCCGGCCGTCAAAGCCCCGGTTGAAAATACCGACCCAGACTCGCTCATCATCCTCGTCCGACTCGACGCGATGCCCGCGAAGCTCCAGGCAGATGGGTTCCTCTTCGTAACGCACCCATTTATGAGCTCGAACCTGTCGGAGCGCGGTGAGGACCAATCCCGGCGAGACCACGAGCGCGGCCGCCTCCGCGGTCATCTCGGCCATCACGGCGAACGGGAGGACGGGGAGCCCTTTCAAAGATGGGTCGAGAGCCGAGACCCGGCGGCCGCCCAGCGTGTGGTTCTCCGCGATCGGATCGCCATTCATGTCGAGGAAGCAGACGGCCTCGATCTCGGATCCCGCGGTCAGGCGACGCACGTCACCGGCCCAGGGACCTGGTTCGGGACTCGAGAGGGTTGGCTCGAGAGGCGGCGAAGACCGATCGTCCGAAATCAAATCATTGGGATCGGTCCAGAGCCGATTCGAGCACACTCCGAGCTGGAAATCGATCGCGGTTTCCGTATCCTCCATGTAGGCTGCCAAGACCTCCTGCTGAGAATGCAAGAAATGCCGCATCGTCTCCTGGAAAGCGAGCATCGCGCCGTCGATCCCGTTTGCAGGGCCGGCTGGGCCGGCCGGGATGCGACCGCGGGGAAAGTCGATCTGCGCGCGATCGAAGGGTTTGGTATTCCGGTTTTTCTCGGCCGGCACAGCCGGCCCTGCGAGGACACTCGTTCCCTGTGCTCGCAGCCGGGAGACGAGGGCATCCGACAGCCTCATCTCGGGGAAGCCGAGCTTAAGCTCCACGGTCGTCCGGCCGGGAGCCTCACGGGCACTCCAGTCGATCCGGCAGGGCTTTCGACGTGCGTAGAGGAAGCCGGGCTCGACGGGAACGCCTTGTGCAAAGAGTGCCGCCACGAGGTGGTTCAACTGGGTGAGACCGCTCCGGCGCGGGACGTTCGCCGCCATGGCGAACGCCGGCCGACCGCGGAGGGTATCCTGCACGAAGCCGGCCAGATTCCCGCGGGCCCCGACGTCGATGAAGATCCTCAGGCCGTCGGCGAGCATGGCCTCGATCGTCTCGCGGAACGCGACGGTGCGTGTCCACTGCGCGACGGCCAGCTCGCGGACCGCCTCGGGCTCTGCCGGCATCCGTCCGCGCGAGGCACACGAGTAGATCGGCAGCCCTGGAGGGCGGAAGCTCAACCGTGCGAAGGAGTCCTCGATCGGGCCGAGGATCGTCCCGAAGCTCGCCGTGTGATAGGGCCGCGCGAACGGCAGGACTTCCAGGAGGACGTTCTGCTCGCGCAGGCGAAGGACGACCCGCTCGACCTCCGCCGGCGGCCCGGCCACGACGACCTGATGTGGGCAGTTGTCGATCGCGACGCTGACCTCGGAGGCACCCAGCTCGCGGATCACCGACTCGACCCGCCCTTTGCCGGCGGCGACGGCCACGAGTTGCGCCGGGGGCATCTCGCCCGCCGATTCGAAGCCGCGGAAGATGGCCCCTAGCCGGCCCAACTGCTCTTCGAGTTCGCGATCCACATGGATCACCCCCGCGGCAGCCAGGGCCAGCATCTCGCCGCTGCTGTGGCCGACCACCGCGTCGGGTCGAAGTCCCAGACGCCTCAGCACCTGATACAAGGCCCATTGTGCGTTGAGGACGACATTCACCCCGGTCGCCGCCGACCAGATCGCGTCCCCGTTACCGTCGCCGTCCGAAGGGGCGAACAGGTGCTCGCTCGGGGGCACGGGATCGCCAAGGTCAAGGGCGATGCGATCGGCGATGTCAAACTGCCGGCGAACTACGGGAAAATGGATGCAGAGATCCGCCAGCATCCCGGGATACTGCGAGCCTTCTCCCGGGAAGAGGAATGCCAGGCCTCCCGTCCCGGTCCCGTTTCCGGCAAGGGGCTCGTCCCAGTGATAGACGCCGCGGCCGTCGCCGAACGAGCGGGATGAAGGATCGCCCGATCGGCCGAGCACCGCGGTGAGCCGCTCGACCATGTCCGCGAGGGAGGACACGACCAGGCCCAATCGCACGCCGCCGGCCGGATGCTCGCCGCAACAGTTGAGCGTGTAAGCGACATCCTTCAGCGTTTCCCGCGGATGATGATCGACCCACGCGATCAGCTCGCGAGCCCGTTGCGCCAGTCCGGCTCGGTCCGGAGCCGAGAGCAGGATGGCTTCCGTCTCCCAGCGACGGAAGGCGCCCGGATCATCGCCGTCGGCGGAGGCGGAGTGCTCCTCGAGCACGGCGTGCGCATTGATCCCGGCGAACCCGAAGGCGTTGATGCCGGCTCGCCTCGGAGTCTCCGAATCGGGATGGATCCAGGGCCGGGAGCTTCGGTTGAGTGCGAAGGCGCTCCGCGAAGGATCGAGGAGCGGGTGCGGTTTCTCGGCGTGCAAGGTCGGGGGTATGACCCGGTGGAAGACCGATAAGGCCGTCTTGATCAAGCCCGCCATCCCGGCCGCGGGCATGGCGTGACCGATCATCGATGAGACGGCACCGAGAGCCCTGCGTCCATAGGGAGGAACCGGGAAGACGGCGTTCAGGGCTCGCAGCTCGGCCCGATCGGCGGCGGGGACGCCCAGCCCATGCCCTTCGACGAGCATCACAGTCGCGGGATCGATCCCTGACCGTCGATACGCGCGGCGGATCGCGCGGGCATGACCTCGGGCGCTCGGCACGGCCAGGCCTCGCCCCCGTCCTTCGCTCGCCACGCCGAGCCCCTGCACCACGGCGTAGATCCGATCGCCGTCGCGCTCGGCATCGCGCCGGCGCTTGAGCACCACCACACCCACGCCTTCGCCCGAGAGCATCCCGTCGGCATCGGCGGCGAACGGCCGGGCGATGCCCGAGGGAGACATCGCCCCCAACTGCCGGAAAACCAGGGGGAAGTCAACGTCGGCCTCGACATAGACCCCGCCAACGATCGCCAGGTCGGCCCGACGCTCGGCCAGGGCTCGCGTCGCCAGGTCGAGCGCGACCAGCGATGAGGCGCTGGCGGCGTCCACCACGAAGGCCGCTCCGCCCAGGTCCAGGCGATGGGCGACACGTCCGGCCGTGGCGTTGGTGAGCTGGCCGGCAATCGTGGCCGCCTCGAACGGAGGGAGCCCGGCCTTCAGCTCGGCCCCCACCGCTTCCCGATCGGCGTCCGACCAATCCGGGCGGAGGGCCGACAGCATCGACAGCGTCTGAGCCGTGATACGCCCGTGCTGGAGCCGGGTCAGGTTGCCTCGATTGAAGTAATTCCCGCGGCCGATCACCACTTCGACCCGACGCCCCGCGATGTCAGCCGGGGAGATTCCGGCATCGGCGAGAGCGGCCGTCGTGGCATCCAGCACCAGGAACTGCTCGGGCTCTCCCCCTTCGACTGTCCGAGGCATGATCCCGTGCGCGGCGGCGTCGAACCGGACCGGCGAGTCGAGGTAGCCGCCTCGTCCGCATGGCACACGGTCGTTGGCGGTCGAAGCCGGGTCGACGAAAGTCGTCGCATCCCAACGGTCCGACGGTACGTCGCGGGTGCAATCCTTGCCGGCGAGGATGTTCTCCCAGAAGGCGCAGAGGTCCGAAGCGCCGGGGAACCGACAGCCCATGCCGACGATCGCGATCTCCAGCGGACGACCCCGACTCATCGGCGAGCCTCCGCCACCGGCGTTGACACGACCACCTCGCTGGAGAGCGGCTCTTCGAGCGTCCCTAGTCCGCCGGTATAGATCACTTCGACATCACCCTTGCGACCGTAACGCAACTCGTCGGTCAGCAAGGCGCGGCCCTCGTCCGGCGAGATCATCCCGAGCCCTTGACGGCCCAGGTGGCTCTCGAGCTGCGAGACCATCCCCACGCCCGACCACGGCCCCCAGATCACCGACACCACACGCCCCGGCCAGCGCCGGTCGATCCATTGGGCCAGCTTGTTGAGGATCTCGTTGGCCGCCGCGTAATCCGACTGGCCCACGTTGCCGAATCGTCCGGCGATCGACGAGAACAAGGCGGTGAATTTCAGGGCTTCAGGGCGCACCAGGCGGAGGAGGTTCAGCGCACCTTCGAGCTTGGTACCGAGCACGCGGTCGAACGATTCGAGCGTCTTCTCGCGGATCAGCTTGTCCTTGATCAGCCCGGCGCCGTGGATCAGGCCGACAGGGTCGCCGTGGCGGGCTCTCCAGTCGCCGAGGACGGCGTCCATCGCCCTGGCGTCGCGCACGTCGGCTCGGGCATATTCGACGATCGCCCCCGTCTCGCGCAGGATCGCCAGGTTCCCGCGGATCTCCCGGGCCCGCCTTATCGCCTGGTAGGATGCTTCGATCTCGCTGGGGTTGCCGGGCCGACCTTCGCGGCGCAGTCGCGCGTGCAGCACCGCCTTGATCTCGGCCTCTCCATCCAGATCCGCCGTCTCGGCCGGCTCGACAAGTTCCGGGGGTGGAGTGGTCCCGACGATCAAGAGCGTCGGCCGCCAGGTCCGCGCCAGTTCGGCCGCCACCAGGGCGGTGATCCCGCGTGCCCCTCCCGTGATCACGACCGGATCGCCGGGCTTCAACTCGATCGCCGAACTCGCGGATCGCAATGGGTTCTCGACCGTGCGCAGACGAATCCGTCGCCCCCCCTCGTAGCCCACCTCCGGCCAGCCGCCGCCGGCGAAAACCTCGACGGCCAGCCGCTCGGCTATGAACGCGGCGCCTCTTTCCGACGCGAAATCGACCGCACGGCAACGCACCAACGGCCACTCTCGAGCCAGCGTCTTGACCAGCCCGGTAACTCCGCCATGGCCGGGGAAGAACTCGGCATCCGTGCTGCCGTCGCCGGCGAATCGGCCTCCGAGCGCGGTGGCGGCGATCAGGCACGATCCGCCCGACCGCGCCGCGGCCTCCAGGTCGGCGGCTGTCCCCTTGGCCAGCAGGAAGAGCCCGCGCACGGCGTGACCGATCCGCTCCGCCCAGCAGGGCCCTCCGGGATCGCCGGATCTCGACTGGCCCAGTGGCAAGGCGTGCACGATACCGGCGATCGGTCCCCGCGACCGCAGTTCATCGAGGATCCGATCGATGTCCGCAGGGGACGTCCACTCGACCCGCCCGTCGGCTCCGCCGATGCGATCCACGGGGTAGCCCCCGGCTTCGAGCCGACTCGCCAGTTCCTTGGCCACGCCGCGGCCGTCATCGGTTACCACAATCCGTCCGCCCGACTTCAGCCCGACCCGCGGCCCGGGCAACGGAGCTTCGACCGCTTCCAACACGAGTCGCGATGTCTGCCCGGAGAGATGCACATGACCATTGAGCGGCGCGTCGGACTCTTGGGGGGCGGGCGTGGGGCCGGCTGTGCCGTCCGGGAAGGACGATAGATTCCCGAGTCGATTCGGGCCGGTGGAAACCGGCCCTACGACGGCGGAAATGTCCTGCGGCTCCTGGGTCGCCCTACCCGGCCCTCCCGCCGTCCGAAGGTCTCCCTCAGAATCCGGGGCCGGCCCGGCCAATTCGGCCATCCGATCGACGATCACCCCGAGAGTCCGCGCCCGGGCCAGGGCATCCATGACCTCGGCGGTATCCGAGAGGCCCTTCAAGCTCGGCAGCTCATCGCGGAGTCTTCCCAGGATCTCGACACGCTTGATCGAGTCGATCCCCAGGTCGGCTTCCATGTCGAGGTCCAGGCCCAGAGTCTCGATCGGGTAGCCCGTCCGATCACCGACGATCTCCAGCAGTCTCGTGGTGATCGACGCGTGATCCGGCACGGCAGGCGCCGACGTCCCCGCGACATCCACGGTCGACGGCCCCGCGGCGACCCGTGTCGACGATGCCGGCTTACCGTTCCGGCCGGACAGGGCCCCGTTACCCTGCGACGAATCCAGGTGACCGTTTCCGGCCGCGTGGTCGTCGGGAATTCGGGTCGATTGGGAGGATGTCCGCAACGGGATTCGCGTGGGCTCGTCATGCTGGAACTTGGTGCGAGGCGTGACGTCCGGATCGCGTTCCCTTCCGGTGGCGTTCTGACTGGCCGCAGTCTCCGGAAGGTTGCTGATTTCGGGCTGTTCACCAGCAACCCTGGTCTGCCGACCCGGGGTCGCGGAGGACCCTACTTGAGACGCACCCCGCCCGCTCAGGTAGGCGAGCATCGTGGCCTTTTGCACTTCGAGGAAGACCTGCATCGTCTTCTGGAATGACTCCATGACATGGTCAGCCTGCCCGGGTGCCTGCTGCGGTGGAATGCTTGCGGTCTTGGTCGTCATTGGAGAATCCAGCTTGCCATTACTGGTATGACTTTGGGTGACCGAAGGAGGCTTCAGTCGGAGGTCCCGGAGGCGCGAGGCGCCATGGGAGGCCGAAGCCCGGTCGGAGCCTTGTGTGGGCAAGGCTCTCTCCGGAGTCGAGTCGGGCAGCGCGGGCCCGGTGCCGAGCCGAGTAGGCTCGGGGCCTGCGATGGGTCGCGATCGGCTGCCATTAACGAGCCATGTGGATGAAGTCGCGGGCTCGGCGAGCCCGTAGGCCGGCAAGTGATCGAGATCCAGCCTGTATTGCGATCGGCCGGCGGTTAACCGCTCGAGGCGGATCGGCAGCCCGGCGACGACCAGGCGAGCGATCCGCAGGAGTAACGTTGACAACCCGGGTGCGGAGGCCGCATCGCACGAGATCGCCAGATGAGGTCGATCCAGCAAGATCGAATCGACCATCGGGCTGAGGATGGCTCCCGGGCCGACCTCGACAAACACACGGGCTCCGTCACGATGCATCGCCTCGATCATCTCGGCGAATCGGACGGGGTTCGCGAGATGATCGCCGAGGCGGCTCGCGATGGCCGAGGGATCGGCAGGGTGGGCAGCCGCGTCCAGGTTTGAGTAAACCGGCCGGTCCGGTGCGCCATGAAGACGTTCGCGGGCCGATCGCATCAGCGGCTCGCGCGCCCCGGCAATCATCCGGGTGTGAAAGGCGGACGAGACCGGGAGGGCCCGGGCCGTGATCCCGCTCGCCGTCGCCCGGTCGATCGCACGCTGGATTGCCGCACTCGGGCCGGCGATCACGGTCTGCCTGGGCCCGTTCCAGTTGGCGACTTCAACATCCGGGATCCCTCGGATGATTTCGTCCACCCGACCCGGCCCCGACAGCAAGGCCGCCATCGCACCGGCCGCTCCGCGACCGGACTCTTGCATGAACCGACCGCGCGCCAGCGAGAGCTCGGCAAGTTCCCGGGCATTCAGGGCGCCCGCCGAGTGGAGCGCCACAAGCTCTCCGTAGCTATGGCCGGCCACCATGTCGGGCTCGAGGCCCAGGCTGCGGAGGAGCCGTAGCATGCCGACGCAGGCGGCCCCGACGGCCGGCTGGGCCACTTCGGTCTGCTTCGACGCCCGCTGCGACTCCTCGCGTGCATCGTCGTCGAATGCGGCCGGCGGGAAGATGAGCCGCCCGAGCGCCGGGCCTCCCTGCGACAGCACCACCCGCTCGAATTCCTCGAAGGCACCGCGGACCTCCGGGAAGACGACGGCGAGCTCCTGGAGCATGCCGGGAGACTGCGCACCCTGACCCGGGAAGAGGAATGCCAGTCGGCCCCCCGCCCACTTCGGCTCCGCCGCGAAGAAAACCCCCCGCAGATCTTCAAAATCTGGCCGGCCCTCGGCGATCGCCCCCCGGGCCAGGATCAGCTTGGCGCGGAGGTCATCGTGCGAGCCCGCCACGATGGCCAACGTGGCTCGCGGTCCGGCCCCGCCCCTCGCCGACCGCCCGGCGGCACGGGCCCGGATCAATGCGTCGGAGAGATCTCGCAACGCCGGACGCGCACCGGACTCGAGCCCTACGATCAACGCATCGAGGCGATCCAGCAGCCCGACGGGCTGATCGGCTTCCAAGACCATCAGCTCGATCGGCCATTCTGGGAGCGACACGGACGGTTCGGGATCGGCATTGCGGTCGTAGGCCTCGAGGACCGCGTGGAAGTTGGTCCCTCCGAAACCAAACGCGCTCACCCCGGCTCGCCGCGGCCGGTCGTCGTGGGCATGGAGCCATGGCTGGGTCTGAGTACAGAGTCGGAATGGACCGTCCTTGAGATCGAGATTTGGGTTGGGAGACTCGATCCCGATCGTCGGCGGCAGGATCTTGTGAAACAAGGCCAGAGAGGCATTGATCAAGCCGGCCAGCCCGGCCGCACACTTGGTGTGGCCGATCATCGACTTGACCGATCCGACGACGCAGTCGCCGGGCTCCGCGCCCGCGGTCCGGAAGACTTCCCCGAGCGCTTCGATCTCGACGACATCACCCAGCGCGGTACCGGTGCCGTGGGCTTCCACGTAGCCGATTGTCGCAGGAGATATCCCGGACTTGGCGTAGGCCCGATCGATGGCACGGATCTGACCGTCGACCACCGGCGCCGTCAGTCCTCGCGCCCGGCCGTCGCTCGAGGCACCCACGCCCTTGATCACGGCGTAGATCCGGTCGCCATCCCGCTCCGCGTCGGCCAGTCGCTTCAGCACTAGCGCGGCCACACCCTCGCTGATGACGATCCCGTTGGCCCCGGCGTCGAACGGACGGCAACGCCCGTTCGGCGAAAATGCCTGCGTCTTGCTGAAGGCCAGGTATGTGAATGGGTTCTGGACCGTATCTACCCCGCCGAGGATCACCATGTCGGCCGAGCCGGTCTCGAGCTCGCGGACCGCCAACGCCGCCGCAGCGAGCGAGGAGCCGCAGGCCGCGTCCACCGTATAGTTGGCGCCACCCAGGTTGAGCCGATTGGCGATCCGGCCTGCCGTCACGTTGAGCAGGAATCCGGGGAAGGAGTCCTCGGTCCATTCCGGCAAGAGCCCTTTGCACGACTCGATCGCCTCACGTCCGCCGCCGGGTATCACGGTATCGAGCATCGGCAAGTACGAGCGGAAGGCGTAGCCCATCGCGAGTTGAGCCGCGCCTCCCCCCATGCCCAGGACGACGCCCGTCGTCTCTCGGGGGAAGGGTCGATCGGAATAACCGGCATCTGCCAGCGCCGTCCGGACGACCTCGAGCGCCAGCAACTGGGCCGGCTCGATCGAAGGCAAACTCGAAGGCGGCATCCCGTATTTCAGCGGATCGAATGCGACATCGGGGAGGAACCCGCCCCACTTCGAGATGATCTTGTCGGGTGCCTTCGGATCGGGATCGTAGTAGAGCCGCCAGTCCCATCGGTCCGCGGGAATCTCGGTGACGACGTCGATCCCGCGCAGCGTATTCGACCAGAACTGGGCGATACCCGCCGCTCCGGGGAAGACGGCGGACATGCCGATGATCGCGACGTCCGAAGGCCGAGTTCCGGGATTTTCACCTTCAGCAGCGGCCCGGTCGGAAACGGACGCCCTGGCTACCTGAACGGTGCTGCCGATCATTGAGGATTCGTTAGCCATCTGATCCATTAGCCCCGCATCCCGACCATTCGGCGACCGCCGTTCATCCGGGCTTTCCGAGGCCAATTCCCGGCATGGACCCGCAACAACCTCGAGACACTTCGATAGTTCGCCGGAGTTCGTGTCAGGGTTCGGATGATCACGGATTCGTACCTCCGGGTTGCCGGCCCACCAGGATAATATACCTGACGAAAGAGATAGACTGGGCCAATTGCGGGACCCTTACGGTCTAGCGAGGATGGTGAAAATCCGGACGACATGCCCATAAGGGAAATTCGGCAGCAAGGGTTTCATCCATCACATCCACGATTTGCGATCGTCGAGGAACCGATTCAGTTCGACTTCGACGGGAAGCTCGTCATCGAGTGCAAGGAGTCAGAGGCGGGTTTCAGGCACGACTTAGGGAGAGCGAGTGGAGCGGTGGCGAATACCGGAGGCTATTTGAATCGGGCGGGCTCGGCCACCGAATTCCCGAGCCAGACAGTACTTGTGCGCCCGCGCGTTTGAAAAGGCATTTGGCCAGGATGGGTTTTCCACGCCGGCATGATTTCACGAGCAGTCCTGGCAACTTTCATGCCTCAGGGGCACTTGGTCACTGCCTGGGAGAGTTCTCCCGGCGTCTTTTTATTCTACGACAGATTCAAAGAAATGGTTGGCAGAATGGGTTTCGATCGGCAAAACGGACGATCCCGGATCTTCGCGAAGGATAAAGCTTCCGGAATTGGCGGTTATTCAGGATTGTCAAGAAGGTGCGGATGATGTTTTTGTCGTATCGTGATAGAGTGCCTCGCGCAAGCTTCGAGCGGGAGAATGAATCCATGGATTGGGATTTGCCTCTCATGAGGGGAGGGGGTAATGACGCGCCCCAGCATACGAATGGATGAAAAAGTGCGACGGGGAGTCGGGGTCGCGACGCTCATGGCGGCCTTCAGTGGGCTGGGTGGGGTCGCCCGTTGTGAGGGTTCCAATATCGGGACGAGCCTCCTGATCGCTCAGGCCGTGGGCTGGAGCGAACCGCGGCTCGTTAATCTGACGGCGGCGACCCGGCTCGGGGATACTCCGCCCGAGGGTTGGACCCACATCGTCCTCAAGTCGGTCCCTCGGCTGGCGACCGGAGATAAGGACACGTTGCCGACATCGGCCGAGAAGACCGCGACCATGTTTCGGACGGCGATCCTGGCGGATGTCCAGGGGCTCGGGCTCGAGAAGCAATTCATCCTGGCCCGGGTCGGGCTCGGCATGTGCGTCCCCGGCCGCGAGGGCCCCAAGGAAGACATCGTGGTCTCTTCGGATCGCCTGCAAGCCCTGGGCTTGAATCTCTCCACGGTCGAGCAGATCGTGCTCGACGCCGCGGAGTCGGAGCTGGCCGAGGCCCGGATCATCGCGCGGACGTCGACTTTTGCATTGCTCCGGGCGCCCGCGACGATGCTCTTCCAGGGCAAGCATCGAAAGGTTGACTTGTATTACGGTTTCTGCGTTGACCCGACCACGGGCCGACTGCGCGTGGGGGTCTGGTCGATGTGGCCCGGGTCGATCAACCAGCCGCCGCCGCCCAACGTGATCGATCTGCCGCCCAAGCTGAACTTCGACTGCGAGCTCGACGTTCACGCCAAGCGGGTGCTCGGCACAGTCCCCTATTCCTGGTCATTCGCGATGCGACGGCTGCCGACGGGCACGGCGATCAAGGTCGCCAAGCCGCTCGGAGAGAAGCTCGTGATGGTCGCCAAGCGTCCGGTTGACGTCGATCCCGCGGAACTCGAGAAGTTGCTCAGGAAGACCCTCTTCGCCCCTCGCGCCGAGAAGCCGCGACCGCCACAGCAGACGGCGTCGCGCCCGTAGAGAGAGACTCGGTGAGCGAGGCGAAGTCGGAAAGCGGGATTTTGCTTGTTGAGGCCCGGCGATGAGACGACCCCGCTTCCGGTTCACGATCCTCGGGCTGATGATGGTCGTCGCGGCTACGGCGACCGGGCTTGCGGTGTTACTCGGCATGTTGAAGAGCGGTCGCCAAGCTCAGATCTTTCGCGATAAGGCGGCTCAATTCACTCAACTCGAGCAATTCCATCGGAACAGGGCGGCGTCCTATTTCAATAGTTGCACAACCTTTGATATCATGCTCCAGATGCGACGCGAGGATGCCAATGACGAGCGGGCGAAAAGGTTGGTCCGCCGCGACGAACGACTCCAGGAATTCATCAAAGATTCGGAGCGATTCGAGGATGCCGTCGCGGATCACTACCGGGAGCTTGCGAAGAAATACGTCCACGCCGTGGATCGCCCTTGGGAGCCGACCGCACCCGATCCGACGCCGCCCGGACCGCGCCCCGAGCAACCAAGCCTTGATCCCGCTGTTGAACCGGCCGGTTAAGCGCCGATCCCGGCAGGCGGGATGATGGCGCTTCAAGAAGTCTCCGAGGAGCACACCGCGACCATCTCGGTCCCGAAGAGCCGGGCGAATGGGGCTCCAAGCCACATTCATTCCAATCGATTCAGATCCGATGGACGACAAGGCCAAGCAACCCGTTCGCGATCGCGACGGCCCCGAGGAGTCTGCCCATGCGGTCGATCCATCCCGACTCGGATAGCCACATCCGGTTCAGGGCCAGGACGCTCCATGCCGCGGCGACGCTGCCTGCCATCGCGATCGAGGCGGCCGTGCTCGGGTCGGCCGAGTCGGGGAAGAGGTAGTACAGGGAGCCCGTGACCCAGAACAGGCCGAAGACCATCGCCAGGCCGGCAACCGTGCCCGGCTGCCTTATGAGGACGCGCAAAGGAGGCCGCGGCCGCCTCCATCGAACGGCGATGAACGCGAGCATCAGGCCCACGAGGGCACTCATCGTGAACTGGAACCCATACCACAGGGTGTTCCGGAGGTCGTCACGGATCGCGTTCCAGAATACCGGCCAATGCGCCAGCATGTCCGGTCCGTGAGACGCGGCGGCCCGACAGAGGCGGCCAAGCCGATCCGCCCAGAACAGGAAGATGTGGGCGCCCGCGGCGAGGCAGATCGCGACCCCGGCGATCACGATCATCGCGTCGATCAGGCCGAACTTCCGACAGGTCGCCGGCTCCGTCGTGTGAGCCGGGCCTGCGACGTTTGTGCTGGTCATGGCAGACTCCGGCGATGATCGCCCGGGCAGACGCCTCGATCGATTCCAGGCTCACACGTCCTCGATCCTAACTTGATCGGAGTCGCCGCAGAAAGTGGCCGGATCCTGCCGCCGGGCAGGAACGAGGGGAATCCGACCCGGTGGTACCGATCCGGGCAAGTCTCAACCCGGATGCTTCTTGGCATTCAGCGGATGGGCCAGGCTCGCCTGCTCCGACTGGGCGAGAAGCACATCGATCGCGTTGGTCACGGAGGCCGATGCCGAGGAGGGCGCCGCCGATGAGATCGCGAAGACGCTCGCCCCGCCCTTGCTGAGGATCGCGACGACATTCCAGCCGGCCTGACCATCATGGTTTCCATCGATGTACCGGCCCTGGCTGTCTT
Organism: uncultured Planctomycetota bacterium; assembly: GCA_963743925.1. Classification (GTDB taxonomy): domain Bacteria; phylum Planctomycetota; class Planctomycetia; order Isosphaerales; family Isosphaeraceae; genus CAVZRC01. The sequence continues at coordinate 142,368 of CAVURY010000034.1, forward strand.
GCAAGCCCGACGGTGGGACACCATTGATCGTGAGCTGCACCTTCTTGCTCAGGGCGAACGGCTTCTTCGGTACCAGCGTGACCTCTTTGGCTCCGTTGTAGGTGGCCGACCTCAGCTTGATAATCCCCGCGTTCCTGGCAGTGAAGGACCCTTTCGCACCCGGCGTGGCCAGGCGATAGATCGACACGTTGTCCGCCTCGTCCATGTTGACCGGACCGCTGAATGTTACCAGGATCTCGGACACCTGGTGCTTCTTGTTGGTCTCCAACTGGATCCCCGTGACCATCACGAGCGGTACCGAGGTTGGCGTGGGAGTCGGCGTGGGTGTGGGAGTCGGAGTCGGCGTGGGCGTCGTCGTGGGCGTGATATTGATGGTGGTTGAATCGCTGGCGTCGGTGTAATCGGTGACGTCGGCGGGCGTGAACGTGACCGAGAGCGTCTGGCCCTGGCCCGCCGGAAGGATCGTGCCAAGGGGCGAGGAATAGGTGAATTTCCCCGGGACGATGGCCGTGGCATCGAGCTCCGCGGAGCCGAGCGCCGTGCCGTAGACGATGTCGGCGGGTTTGGGCCAGGTGATCGTCGGGGTCGCCTGGGCTATATTGATCCTCGCGGTGGCAGTGGCGTTCTTGTAAGCGGTGGTGTCGGTCGGCGTGAAGCTGACCGAGAGTGTCTGGCCCTTGCCCGCCTGGAGGATCGTCCCGACTGCCGGTGAATAAGTGAACGTCCCGGGCACGCTGGCCGTGGCATCGAGCTGCGAGGCGTTGAGCGCGCCGCCGTACACCATATCTGCCGGGTTGGACCAGGCGATCGTCGGCGTGGTCGGCGTGGGCGTCGGCGTCGATGTGGACGTCACCGAGACGGTGGCCACGTTGCTCATCGTGGTGATGGAAGTTCCCCACAAGACCGAAGGTCTGAGTTGAATCGGCGGCGTCGGTCCGGCCTCCTGGACCCGGTACTGGAACGCATCCGTTCCCGCGAAACCCACCTTGGGCGTGTAGACGAACGTCCCGGCCGACGCGTTGAAGTTGCTGATGGTGCCGTCGCTCGGCTGCGAGACCAGTGAGTACGCGAGAGTCCCCGAGTAATTGGGATAGGGATAGCCGTTCTGGCCGGCCAGATCGACCGTGATCGGGCTATCATCGGTCGTGGTCGCCATGACCGGACTGACGAGCGGCTTCATGTCGATGGCCGGGGCGCTCGGGCCACCGTAGGCACCGACGGTCACGGTGAACGCCTGGCTGACGGTCGAGCCGTCGGTCGCATCGTGCGCGGTCACGAGAAACGACGCTGTCTTCCCGGAAGTCGCCTCCGTCGTATCGATGATCACGACGCCGTTGGGATTCGCCGAGGACATCGACGAGCCGGTCATGATCAGCGGATTGACTGGCTCGGAGTCCTCCCCGTTCAAGCCGGAGTTCGGCTGGACCGGGATCTTCGTCATCTGCGTCAAGGTAGTCAGGCCCGAGACCATCTGACCGAAAACCGTGTAACCGTAGCTCAGCCCGGCGTTCGGCGATCCCGTGGTCGTGACGAAGAACTGGGTGTCGTTGGTGTTCACGCCCTGCGTGGAATTGGAGAAGGCGGTATCCACGCCGGCATTGGCCATCGCCAGTTGATATTGTCCCGTGAAGGCCAGTTGCTGGACATTCTCGTTCAGGAATGGCGTACCGGGCTGACCGCTATTCCCCGACCCGTCCGAATTGACGGCACCTCCCTGCACGATATCGTCCGTCGATCCCGGAAAACCGTTTGCAACCCGGGTGAAATGCTTGCCGTTGTAATATCCATCGTTCGTGAATTGCTGGATCTCGGCGACCGTGTTGGGGGTGAGGCTTTGGAAGAGCTGGAAGGTCAACGGGCCGCTGAAGTCGTTCGCGGAGTTGGTCGGATCGGTATATTGCGCGTTGATCGTCCAGAACGGTCCTTGCGCAACGCTCGCGGCGATGTCCGGGCTGCCCGAAATCTGCGTGATGGTGAAAGTCTGGTCATCGGTGGTGCCGCTGCCGTTGAGTGGCAAGGTATATCCCTGCTGGGCCGGGACGCTGAGGTTGGCGATGGGCTGGAGCGACGCGGTCAAGAGTCGGCGATCCTCCAGGATCTCGGTACGGGGCTGCCGGTCCCGACGCCGTCGCGGGGCCACGCCTTCTCGACGAGTCCGCGCAACTTGTGAGAGAGCTCTCCCGAAGCGATCCCACTCCATTCGATACCTCCAACGATTCCAGGCACCGGCGCCTCATCGCGGATCGGGCCACTCGACCCGGTTCGATCCGAGATGCTCTCGGCTATCACGCTATCATGCGCCCTCGCAGGCGTGCAATAGTATGGCAGGCAATCTCGATCGATTATCCAAAATGATGAACTTTTCCGACACCAACGACCGGCGGATTCACGAAAATGTTCGAGAGCGAATTCGGACCTCCCTTGCCGAATCTCACCGGCTCAATTCCCTGGTCGTCGTGCCAGTTCGCGTCGCAGGCTTCGGATCTGGTCCTGAGCGATGACGCTCAGTTTCGATCGCAAGATCGGGGCGCCGTGGAACCAGTCGTGCGGCTCGACGAAGGCAGAGTGGATCTCGACCAGCAGGGCGCCCGGCTTGAGGGCGAGACGGCTGATCTTCGTGTAGCTGACCCCGCCCGGGTAGGTCTTGAGCGCGCCTCCGGTTTTTCCGTCTCCATTCGCGCCGATCGGCCTCCAACCGTTGGCGTTCGGGCCCGCCTTATCGAACGCCGGATCGGTCCGCGAGGCGAGTACGATCGATTCGCCGGTCTGCGACGCGACGACCTGATTCGTCACGTCGAGCTCGATGCGTCCCAACAAACGGCCATGAACGTGGGCATACCATGTGGTCTGTTCTGGTGAATCGGTCTTCGGCGTGATGTCCGCCGAACGCAGGTCATCCGACTTCAAGAGCCGCGTCTGTACGGCCATGTTGCCTGCCTCGACCTCCTTACCATCCGAGCGGGCGGCCTCCTTGGCCGGGTTGACCTCTTTCAGGTCCGCATACACGACGAACCAGATGTCGGCCAGCCGGATCGTCGCGGAGTCCGCCTTGATGTCCCGGACCTTGATGATGTAAGGCGCCGTCACCGAGTTGCGGAGTAGTTCGTCCAGCGCCCGATCGGAACCGGCCACCTCTCGCAGAGCAATACGTTGGGCCTCGGCTTGCTCGCCGTCGCGGAGACGGGGTTCCGGCAGCTTGACGACCTGCCCTTCCGCCTTCAGGCCCCGCTCGAGGACATCCCGATACGCCGGATTCTGGGCGTGACCGGCCTCGATCTGAGTTGGCTCCGCGCCCAGAATCGCAACCAACATAACGATACCGAAGTACACCATATCCTTGGCTCCTACTCTTGTGAGAAATTCTCGCGGGGACAAGGCACTTCCCGAGATTCCGATTGGATGATCCCTGTCGGATTTGAGGCCAAGTTACCCGCCAAACCGGCCGATAGTAAACGGTGTCGCACGATGCGGGCATGGTGCTCGCCGTCCCGAGGAGTCGCAGCGATGGCGGATCACGTCGCGGGTCGAGTTTGGTCGCCGGGCCTTCCCCTCCTTCGGCTGTCGGCCGTCTTGTCGATACTGGGACTGGCGGGTTGCGGCCATGCCTTGCCGATTGCGGCGACGTTCCGGGGGGATGCCGGGATCGTCGCCGACGCCAACGTCCGAGGCGCCCTCGAGGTCAAGATCCCGTCGGTCGAGGTCAAGCTTCCCTCGGCGGTCGACCCGGGCGAGATGGCCGCCAAGATCGTCCGGGCCGGCAATGGGCCCGGGGCGCACGCTCGGATCGCCCTGATCGACGTCGACGGTGTGCTGCTCAACCAGAACTACGGCAGCTTTTATGCCGTGGGTGACAATCCCCTGGCCGCCTTCCGCGATAAGCTCGACGCCTCCGCGCACGATTCCCAGGTGGCCGCGGTCCTGCTCCGGATCAATAGCCCGGGCGGCAGCGTGACGACCTGCGACGTCATGGCCGAAGAGCTGCGCCGTTTCAAGGCTGAGACCCACAAGCCCATCGTGGCCTGTCTCATGGACATGGCCACTTCGGGCGCGTATCTCGTGGCCGTGGAAGCCGACCGGATCGTGGCCCATCCGACGGGCCTGACCGGCGGCCTGGGCGTGGTCTTCAACCATTACAACCTCCAGGACGCGATGGCCCAGCTCAACCTGGTCGCAGACCCGGTGAAAGCGGGTGCACGGATCGACATGGGGACCGTGACCGCCCCGCTCGACGACGAGACGCGGGCGATGATCCAGAAGATGGCCGACGCCTATCGCGACCATCTCCGACGCCGGGTCAAGGCACGTCGAGCCGGCATGACTCCCCAGGACCAGAAGGCGTCCGACGATGGCCGGGTCTTCCTCGCGTCTCAGGCGATGGACATCCACCTGGTCGACCGCCTCGGCTACCTTCACGACGCGATCGCCGAGGCCGAGCATCTGGCCGGCATCGACGGCGCCGAGGTTGTGCTCTTCCACCGATCCGGTTATCCGGCGCATTCTCTCTATGCGATCACGCCCAACCAGGCTCCCTTGAACGAGGCGATTCCGTTCAGTTACCCTGGCCTGGACCGATCGCGCCTGCCGACTTTCCTCTACCTATGGCAACCCGACCCGACCTTGCCCCGTCCGACCTCCCGTTGAGCGACATGGCCGGCCCGATCGTCGAGGCCCTGCGAGTGCCCCCGTCGCCCTGGGACGGCCGAGAGCCCGAACCCTCGGACTGGCCGGTCCTGGTAACAGGCGCCGGCGGCTTCGTGGGAGGACACGTCGCCCGAATGCTGACAGCCGCCGGACACCGGGTACGCGGCATCTCGAGACGCCCGCCCGTCGTGGAGCCGGACGACCCGCCGATCGAATGGGTAATCGGCGATCTGCGGGATGTCGCCATCCGACGACGGGCGATCGTCGGCGTTCGAGGCGTGATCCATACGGCGGGATGGGTCAGTCTCGGGCTCGATCCCCAGGATCACAGCCACGCGATCAACGTCGATCTGACGCGCCAACTCCTGGCCGAAGCCCGAGAAGCCGGGGTCGAGCGATTCGTCTACACATCCACACTTTATACCCTGGCCGCCGGTACTCCGGACGAGCCCGCCGACGAATTCGCGGCGTGGAATCTCGATCGGGTTGACTCTCCCTATTGTCGATCGAAGCGTCAGGCAGAGCGATTGGTCCTCGAGGCCGGGGAATCCCGGTTCTCGACGATCGCCCTGTGTCCGGGGATGGTGATGGGCCCTCGGGATATCAAGCCGACCTCGACCACGATCGTCCGGACCATGGCACGCAGTCCGCTGGCGGCGCTGCCACGCGGGGGAATACCGATCGTCAACGCGGGCTTACTCGCCCTGGCGCATCGCCGGTCGCTCGTGGCCGGCGGAAGCGGCCAGCGTTACGCCGTGGTCGGGAAGTATTTGAGCTATCCCGAATTGGCCTCGGTCGTCGCGTCGATCACGGGATGGCCCCGCTGGGTCGCAATCCTGCCGGACCGACTCGAGCCCATCGCGGGTCACGCCGCCGCCGTGGTGGCGCCCTGGGTCCGGAGATGGGCCCCCGACCTCTCGCGTGCGCTCATCGCGGGCGGTTTCTTGCGGCTGCACGTCCGCGGCGACCGGGCCGATCTCTGCTTCGGACTCACGCATCCGCCAGCGATCGAGTCGATCTCGAAAAGCCTGTAGCCGCACAGGCTGGGCCTCCTCGCGGGCCGAAATCCTCCGTCTGGCGCGCCATCCCAGAAACGCGCGGTAAGATCAATGCTGAAACACTCATCATGATCATCTCGACGATGGCCGTGGCCTGCGAGCGAAAGCCGCAGGCCGATGCGCTCCCATCGAAAGAGCGGCTCCAGCGAAACTTCGAAAAATGTTCGAGAGATGATTGAATTTCGGTTCAATCATGCACACGATAGTGTCAGGCATGACGGTCGCAGGGATTAGGCCATCGATGCTTCCTGACTTGGATATTCACAAGAGGAGTCGTGCTGGAATCGGTCGGACTCTTCCGCGACGAGGTCGCACCAGGGATCGCGGTGCGATCGGTCGCTGTCTTCGTCCTCCTCGCTCACGCCGAGGGGAGGGGCGAATGCCGAGGCGATGCGTCTTCAAGAAGCTGTCTGAGGACATCCACGTCCGGGCGTACGTTCAGGAGATGAAATTATGTTCCGCTTGCTTTCTCCGGTAACGTTGGGCCGAGAGGCCGATCTTCGCCTCCACCCCGTCCGTGCACGCCGGCGGGTCGCGACACGCCGTCGCGACCGTCATCCATCCCTCGAGTCGCTGGAAACCCGGATCACACCCTCGACGATGACCTGGACCGGGGCAACCAACGGCGACTGGATGACCGCGGGGAATTGGTCCAGTGACAAGGCGCCCCAGGCCGGCGACGACCTGGTCTTCCCGGCCAATTCGAGCAACCTCAATGTGGTGAACGACTTCCCGGCGAATACGGCCTTCAATTCGATCACGATCCAGGCCCAGAACTATTCATTGACCGGCAACCCGGTCACCGTGACGACCAAGCTCGCCGCAACTTATAGCTCGGGCTCATCGAGCGACGCGATCAATACGGACGTGGTCAGCGGGACCGTCGGAGTCTCCACGGGCGGGATTCTCAATCTGGTGGGCGCGATCTCCGGCTCGGCCGGCCTCAATGTGTCGGGCGGTGGTACGCTCGACCTGTCGGGGACGAACACCTACACCGGCACCACGATCGCAGCCGGCGCGACGATCCTGGTCAACAGCAGCGCCGGCGCGGTGCAGGCCAGCAGTGGCGTCATCGGTGGTAACGGCACGGTCGGGAATCTGACCAGCGTCGGCGGTACGGTCAGCCCCGGCCACCCCGAGATCCCGAACGTCCTCCAAGCCGGCAGCCTGACCCTCGACGCCAATTCGACGTTCGTAACCGAGCTCGACGGCACATCACCTGGAAACGGGGTCGGCGGGTACGACCAGTTGGTGGCCAGCGGGCCGGTCGTCCTGGGCGGGGCCACGCTGAATGCCACGCTCGGGAGTGACTACACGCCGAAGGTCGGCGACCAGTTGACGATCATCAGCAACACCAGCGGGGCCCTCTCCGGGACTTTCGCCGGGCTCGCGGAGGGGAGCACCGATGTCATCTCCGGCTATTCCTTCCGGATCTCCTACCAGGGCGGGTCGGGTCATGATGTCGTCCTGACCGCCCTCCCATTCCCCACGACGACCACGATCTCGGCGTCGACGCAAGCCTCTACCTACGGCCAATCGGTCACATTCACGGCGGTCGTCTCGGGAAGCCACGGCCAGGTGGCCGGCCAGGTCGCCTTTTTCGACGGGAACCCGAGTTCCGGCGGCACCCAGCTCGGCATCATCAACGTGGCGAGCGGCGGTCAATCGGTCTTCGCGACGACCAAGTTGGACGTCGCCGGCTCGCCGCACCAGATCTACGCCGTGTACAAACCGAGCTCCTCGAGCAGTTACGGCGGCAGCACGACGACGCAGCCCGTGTCCGTAACCATCGCCCCGGCCACGATTACCGCCTCGCTCACCGGGACGGTATCGAAGACTTACGACGGCACGACGACCGCCACGGTCGCCTCCGGTAACATCCAGATCTCGGGCGTGGTCAACGGAGATGTCGTGACCGCCACGGCGTCATCGGCCACCTATGATACAAAGGACGTGGGCTCGGGCAAGACGGTTACCGCCATCGGGGTGTCATTATCGGGTACCGGCGCGGGCAACTACGTGCTGAGTAGTATCACGGCGACGGGCCCCGTGGGCACGATCAATGCCCTTGGACTCACGGTGGGCGGCATCACGGCCCAGAACAAGGTTTACGACGGCACGACCTCGGCCACGATCAATACATCCGGAGCAATGCTCACGGGGGTAATTAGCGGGGATGCCGTCAGCCTGGTGACCACCGGGGCCGTCGGTGCGTTCGCCAGCAAAGACGTCGGGATTGGCAAGCCGATCATCGTGACCGGGCTGTCGCTCTCGGGCGCCGACGCGAGTGACTACAGTATTGCCAACCTGCCGAGTGCCGTGACTGCCAACATCACACCCGCCCCCCTCACCGTGAAGGCCAACCCCGCGACGATGATCTATGGCGGGACGATCCCCGCCCTGACCGAGACGGCGAATGGACTGGTCGGACCCGACACCGTCGCGTCGGCCCTCTCCGGCTCGCTCGCGACGGTCTCGGCGAGCTCACAAGTCGGCACCTATCCGATCACGCAGGGCACCCTGGCCGCCGTCAACGGCGACTACACCATCACCTTCGACGGGGCGAACCTCACGATCACCCCGGCACCACTGAAGATCGCGGTGAACGACGCGAGTAGGGTCTATGGTGCGCCGAATCCGACTTTCACGGTGACCTATAGCGGATTCGTGAATGACGACTCGGCCGCCGGCCTGAGCACGGCCCCAAGCCTCTCGACCTCGGCCACGGCAACCAGCCCGGTGGGCATCTACTCGATCAGCGCGGCGGGTGCCTCCTCGAAGGATTATACAATCACCTATGTGCCCGGCACGCTCACCATTGCCAAGGCCAGCACCTCGGCGATCTTGAGCGAGGCGATCGGTACAACAGTGGTCGGCCAGTCCGCGACCTTCGGCGTTCAGGTCGCCCCGGTCAGCCCCGGCGCGGGCAGTGCGACGGGTACGGTGACCTTCCTGGTGGACGGAACTCCGGTCGCCGCCGAACCGGTGAACTCGGCGACCGGCGTGGCGACGTTCAGCAGTACGACGCTGGGCCTCGGTACTCACACGATCACCGCAGACTACTCGGGCGACACCAACTTCACCTCGAGCCAATCCGGCTCCACCCAAGAGACGGTGTCCGCCGCCGCCACCCAGTCCATCCTGACCTTGCAGGCCGTCCGGAATAAGCGCGGCAAGATCATCGGGGTGGATCTCCTGTCGCAGATCCTGGTGGTCTCGCCGGGCGCCGGTGTTCCGACGGGCGTCGTCACCTATTTCCGTAAGGGCCGTCCGCTCTATTCGGTGACATTGACCGGCGCCCGTGCCACCGCGAAATTCACATTGAATCAGGCGTTGAAGAAGTCGTTCGCGATCCGTTACAGCGGCGATAGCCAATTCACCGCCAGCATATCGTCTTCGGTCGTCCCCACCACGAAGTCGCTGAAATTCTCGGCTCGCACGCTCACGTCATTCCTCGGAGGTCGATAGGATACAGTCACCAGAGGAAAGGTAGGGCCGGTCGTACCGGCCGGGCATCGTTGGGATTGTGGCCGCAGAGAGTCATAGAGGCTTCAACGCGGACCCGCCCGGCAAAGCCGGCTCTACCAGAGTTCTCGATGGATGCGGACGGAACGTCACGCTTTGGCCTGCCCGGGATGGACCCAGGGGCCGCGATAGGGACGGGTCAGAAGCCGGTTGGCCTCGTCGTCCCCGACGATCTTGCCGGCCTGTGAGTCCCAGGTGAGCGTCCGGCCCAGTTGCATCGCCATGTTGGCCAGGATGCAGCTCGTGGTCGAGATGTAGCCTTCCTCGATGTCGGCCACCGGGCGGCCGCGCGAGGCGATCGCGCCGAGCAGGTCTCTCATGTGTCCGCGGATCGCCGGTGCGACATGGCGCTCCAGGTCCTTCTCGGTCTTGTCCTCGGGGTACTCTTCCAGCTCAAACTTGACGTCCTTGTGGATCGGCGTTCCCCCGCCCATCGGGGTGAAATCATAACCCATCACGTCCGCCCTGAGCGTGCCCTTGTCGCCGTAGATCGTCGCGGCCCAGGGATACTTCTTGGGCGACTCGCCCCACGTGCGATGCTCCCAGACGACCGGCAGATCGCCGAAGTCGAACGTGGCCGTCTGCGTGTCGGAGATGTTCGCCTTGGTCCCCTTCGACACCAGGATTCCTCCCGACGAGCTGACGTGCTTCGGCCAGCCCAGCCCGAGCATCCACCGGACCATGTCGAGCATGTGGATGCACATATCCCCGACGATGCCGTTGCCGTACTCCATGAACGACCGCCAGCCGCGGGGATGGGCGATCGGATTATACGGCCGCATCGGTGCCGGGCCGGTCCACATCTCCCAGTCGAGGTAGTCGGGCGGGTTGGTATCCGGCGGATTCGAATTGTTGCGCATGTGATAATAGCAACAGATCTCGACCATCGCGATCTTGCCGAGCTTCCCCTCTCGGACGATCCGGTCGCGGGCCTCGATCAGGTGCGGGGTGCTCCGGCGCTGGGTGCCCACCTGGACGACCCGCTGATGCTTCCGCGCCGCGGCCAGCATGGCCTGGCCCTCGGTCGCGTCGACGCTGATCGGCTTCTGGACATAAATATCGGCCCCGGCCTCGACGGCGGCGATCATCGGCAAGGCGTGCCAGTGGTCCGGCGTGGCGATCAGGACGATATCCAGGTCCTTCTCCTTGAGCATCTCGCGGTAGTCCGCGTAGCTCCGCGGGGTCTTCTTCGAGGCCTGGCGGGTCGCGACCATCTCGGCTGCGTCGGCGAGCATCTTCTTGTCAACATCGCACAGGGAGACGACCTCGACCGGCGCGACCTGGATCAGCCGGAACAGGTCGGCCTTGCCGTACCAACCGGTGCCGATCAAACCGACCCGCTTCGTCTCGGCGGCGGTGGATCCCGCGACGTGGTGACCCGCGGCCGACAGTGCCAGGCCGGCCGTTGCCGCCCCGGTTTGCAGGAACTCACGACGATTCATGACGATGCTCCCCAGCGTTGTGGCGTCCTGACAGGAATCCCGATCTCTCGCGGACCGAACCGGTCCAAGGATCCGCCGCCCTGCGATGGGAGGCGTGGATCCGACCCCTCGGGCCGCATCGAAGAACCGGCACAATTGTGTCAGATGCCGCATCCGTCGGAAAGCCGGTTGCGGGCTGCCCGGGGGCGTGGAAGGGCGAAACTCACGGGAAGCCCGCGGGAGAACCCCGGCAGGCTTCGTCCTACGGTTCCATCAATCCTGGCCGCGCTCTGCATCCGTCCCATGGTCGGGCGGACCGATTGAGGTCGTGGGCGTCCAGGCAGGAGGGTCGCTGGCCAACATGGATTCCTCGATCGCCTCGTCGATGATGTCGAACGGGACGCCGTCCTGGCCTTCTCCATCGGGAGGGGGGGCGTGGTGAGGTACCGATGGGGGTGAGGTCGCAAGCTTGGTAGACTCCATGCTGCTCATACTCTTCTCCTCGACGGTGCTGATTTTCCGATCGAGACGCTGATGGTCACGCCATTGCGTCTCGCATCCACAATCGAGCTGCCAACTCTCGCAACTCCGGCGCCGCCGGAATGAATACCCCGCGTCGATCCGGTTCATAACCTGAGCCGGCTACCGTTTCTCACCGGCGTCGAGCAGGATGTCCAGGGTCATCTGCGAAAGCGATCGAGTCGTCGAATCCTCGTCGTTTGCGAGCGAGCGGAGTTCGGGTATGGCGCTCGCGGCACTCGATCCGAAATGGCGTAAGGCACTGATGGCGGAATGACGCTTCGCCGGATTTGATCGAAGGGCGTCGGTCAGGACCGCGACGGCTTCGTCGCTCATCGGGGTGCCCGGGGCGATCTGCCCGAGCGCTTCCGCGGCGTACGAAGAGGGATCATTTGCGTCCTTGGCAGCGCGCGTCGCCTTCACCATCCGGATCAGATCGGGAATGAGCGAGACCCTCTCAACCCCGAATTCGCTCAGGGCGAAAATCGCGCTTCTCGATTTCTCCGCATCCTGACACCGCATGAGCTCGGCCAGGGCCGCGAGGGCCAGCCCGGACGACTCGGTCGTCGGCGCGATCCGGCCCAGCGCGGAGATGGCCAGGATAGCTGGGGATTCTGTCCAGGCTCCCGGCTGGCGGGGACCGATTCGCGGCTCGCGGGCGGTCGCGATCAAGGCGGGGACGGCCGCGCGGGCCGCCGGGCCGAGCTTGGCGAGCATGAGACAGGCGATATCCTTGACGCGGACGTTGGGCCGGCCCAGCGCCGCGATCATCGCCGGGACCGAGGCCGACGTGATAGCCGGCGGCCGGATGATCTGATCCAGGGCATAGGCGCACGCCGTCCCGACCTTGGCGTCGTCGGACTCCATCATCCGGAAGAAAGGAGCGATCACCGGGTCGAGTCCGCGCGAGAAGCTCGACAACGTCATGACGGCGGTCGCCCGGATGCCGGCCGACGAATCATCGAGGGCGGCGACCAATTCCTTCGGCGGGTCGAGCCCCGCCCAGGGCCCGAGCGCGGCCATGATTCGGATGACCGCCAGCCGGGTCTCGGGATCGGGATCGGCGATCCGGTCCACCAGGATCGCCATCACGGTGCCGTGATCGATGATCGCGGGCCTACCCCCCATGGGCAAGCTCATCAGGGCATTCGCCGCAGCGACCCGGACGGAAGGCTCGGGATCCTTCAGGCAGCCGAGCAACGCCATGATCGCGTCGCGGATCGCCTCCCGGTCGGAGCCGGACGCGGCCGCGTCGGTACAGATCGGGCCCACGGCGACGGCGGCGGCGGCGCGAACTCGCGCATCCGAGTCCCTCAGCGCATCGATCAGGGGAGGGATCGCGGCCCGACTGTCCCCCAATCCGGCGACCTCGAGCTCTCGGATCGCGCCCACCCGCTCCAGGGGATTCCGCGATCCCATCGCCCGGATCGCTTCCTTCGCCGCGCGATTGTCCGTCAGGACCGTCTGCGTGGTCCACCACAAGACGCCACAGCAACCGATCATCGCGATCGTCGTCTTGAGGCGCGCCCAGGCCCTCGATGGCGAGGCGTTCCCGGACTCGGCGGGCAGCGGCCGGGATTCCTCGCGTCGATCGTCGTGCTCAGCCTCGCTCATGGGAAATGCTCCTGCTGCCTGTCACTTATACCCAGGAAGAGAGCGAAGTTCCTAGACCGGTTGACGATCGGATGCAGATCGCCGGGACTTCGTCCCACTACGCTGGATTGGAGTCGGACAACACGCCGGTCCTTCGCCAATCGATGGGCTCTTGACATCCTAGGCGAATTGCCTTACCATCCTCCTAGGCAATTTGCCTGGGAGGGACAGATGGCGAGAAATCCGGCCGAGGATGTGACGGACACGGAGCTATCGATCCTGCAAGTCTTGTGGGATCGGGGCGAGGCGACGCGACGTCAGATCACCGACGCGCTCTATCCGGGCGGCGGCGAGGCGCACTACGCCACGGTCCAGAACCTGCTGGGTCGGCTGGAGCGCAAGGGGTTCGTCCGCCACGAACGGGGCGCGAGCGTCCTGTCGTTCACCGCGACGGTGGATCGCGACGAACTGATCCGACGCCGGCTCCAGGGCCTGGCGGACAAGCTCTGCGGGGGCGCGGTGGCGCCGCTGGTGATGAACCTGGTCCGGTCGCGGCCGTTGTCGGCGGCCGAGGTCGAGGAATTGTCGGCGTTCCTGAGAGAACAACGGCGGCGGTCGAAGGCTTCGAACGAGAACCCATGACACCACAGGAGCCGAGTCGTGGACGCGTTATTTCATGCCGCCTTGAACAACGCCGCATGGGCCGCCGCTCTGGCCGTGGCCGCGGCGATCGGCGCGGATCTGGCGTCGCCGCCCGGCGGTGGCCCATGTCCTCTGGCTGATGGTCCTGCTCAAGTTCGTCACGCCGTCTCTGGTCCAGTTTTCGCTCCCTCGCGACAACATGTCCCGAGTTCCATCGACGCAGGACGTAGACTCGGATTCGCAGCCGTCGGTCCCGACTGCGTCGTCCCGGATCGAGATTCCCGCCGATCGCAGCAATTCCGGGATCGCCGGCTCCAAGGAAGCCGTCGTTCGAGCAAGGGCAGGGGGGGCGAGTCGAGGTCGTCACTCGCGAATCAACCACGCCGGTGGCACGACCCTCCATGCCATGGTGGAACACGATCCGGACGCCCGGATACCTGGTTGTCCCCTGGCTGGCCGGAGCGGCGGCGTGGTGGCTGGTCGTGGGACTCGGCTGTGCTCGATTCCGTCGCCTGATCCGATCGGCCCGTCCAGCACCGCCGGAGCTGGTCGAGCGGCTGCGCCAGGTGGCGGCGAAACTGGGGCTTGGGCGGGTCCCGATGGCCTGGCTGCTGCCGGCCCGCGTCCCGCCGATGCTCTGGGTCCCGCTGGCGGGCCCGCCGCGGCTGGTGTTGCCCGAGGAGTTGTGGGGCCAACTGGACCCGGCGCAACAGGAGGCCGTCCTGGCCCACGAGCTGGCGCACCTGAAGCGGCGCGACCACTGGGTCCGGAGGCTCGAAGCGGCGGTACTCGGGTTGTACTGGTGGGACCCGGTCGCGTGGTGGGCGCGCCGCGAGCTCGAGCGCGCCGAGGAGGAATGCTGCGACGCCTGGGTGGTCTGGGCGTTGCCGGCGGCGGCCGGCGCCTATGCCGAGGCGCTGGTCGCGACCACGGAGTACCTGTCGGGCCTCCGGCGGCCGTTGCCGTTGGGCGCCAGCGGTGCGGGTAGTCTCGTGTCACTCAAGAGGAGGTTGAGCATGATCATTTCGCATCCCATGAGCGTGTCGGTCGCGAGGACTTCGCCGAGGATGTTGCTGGTCCTCGGGGTCTTGCTGTTGCCGATCTTGCCGGGCCTGGCGTTGGGTCATCCACCCGGCGAATCGGCCGGAGCTTCGGTGGCCGAGTCATTGTTACCTGAGCAAGCGGCTCCAGTCGGCGATTCCTCCGTCGCAGGACAGCCGGAAGCCAAAGTCGGCTCCCGCACAGCAACTCCAGGACGGAAACGAGCCCAAAGCTGAGAATCAAGGTTCGGGTCATCCAGCCGATCAGTCGGGAGGTCGGGGAATTTATCGACATCCCCGAAGTCGCATCTCTGGCGTCTGATCGCGTGGAACTGAGTGCCCGGGTCAGCGGAAGGATCGATCGGGTGAATTGCCGGCCTTTCCAGGCCGTCAAGAAAGGGGCTCTCCTCTTCGAGATCGACCCGTCTTCCCAGAAGCTGATGCTCGAAAAGGCGGAGGCAGAGGTCCGGCAAGCTCAGGCCCGGCGGAAGCGCCGGGAAATCGAACTGAGGCAAGCGAAGTCGTTGAAAGAACGGTTTAGTGTAAGCCAGCAGGAAGTCGACCGAATCGAGAGTGAATACGAGGAGGCCGAGGCGAATCTCCAATCTGTTCAGGCGGATCGCGACCTCGCGCGACTCAATCTCGAAGCCACGAAGGTCATCTCTCCCATCGATGGTGTCGTGAGTCGGGTTATGATGACCGTCGGTAAAGCCGTGATCGCCAACTCGACGGAGCTGGCCGTGGTCCTCGCTCTCGACCCTCTCCATGTTGATCTCTACATCAGTGAGAACACGGCCCGGTTCCTCGATCGATCGACGGGCGGGCGTCTGATGAAGTCGGGCGTGGACCTCGAACTCCCGGTACTGATCGGCGTGAGGGACGAGGTCGGATACGCGCATCGCGGCCGGATCGAATTCGTCAACCCGGAGGTCCAGCCTGTCAGCGAGACGGCCATTCGCTGTCGCGCCACGATCCCCAATCCCGACCGATCGCTCTCGCCCGGGATGAAAGCCCGGATTCGGTTGGTCGCGAACGCGCGCCACAAGGCCCTCTTGATCCCGGAGATGAGCCTCGTGGGCGAGCCGAACGGTTCACGGGGTATGGTGAGTGTCGTTAACGATCAGGATTCTATCGAAGATCGCATCGTTCGCCTGGGAATGATCTACGATGGCCTTCGAGAGGTCGAGGACGGCCTGAAGGCCGATGAATGGGTCGTCACCAATCGCATGCCGATCCAGCCAGGTCAGAAAGTGGTTGTCGAGAGGGTGAATCCCTCGTCTGGGGCGACCTCGAATCGGAACCGGTAGCGGTTTTCGAGTCGATGAGCCTCGCTCCCATGACTTGCCCACGTCCGTCCGATCCGCCATATTGAGGCGACATGGTTTCTACTCGCGAATCCGGAGTCGTCTCGATGAAAATGATGCCTTTACTCGTATGGGCGGCGATCGCCGCCCCGGCCTGGGCCGGCGAGATCCGCGTCGGTGCCGCCGCCGTCACGATCACGCCGCCGGTCGGGACCCCGATGGCCGGATACTACTCCGAACGGGGAGCCCAGGAGGTGCACGACGACCTCCTCGCCAAGGCGATCGTCATCGAGGTCGGCGGACGGTCGGCGGCCCTGGTCGTTCTCGACCTGATCACCACGCCCCGTGACCTCGTCGAAGAGGCTCGCCGGGAGATCGAGCGGACCAGCCACGTGCGCGGTGCCGACGTCATGATCAGCGCCACGCACACCCACACCGGCCCGGTCCTCGATCGCAACAATGCCTTCGGCGGCCAGTCCGAGCTGGTGAAGAGTTACCGCGGCGGACTGCCCGCGAAAATCGCCGAGGCCGTGAGACTGCGCCGAGGCTAAGCTCGTGCCGGCCAGGGTCCTGGCCGCACGAGGCCGCGAGGAGTCGATCGCCTTCAACCGCCGATACCACATGAAGGACGGCACGGTCGGCTGGAATCCCGGCAAGCTCAACCCGAAAATCATCAAGCCCGCCGGCACGATCGACCCGGAGGTCCCGGTCGTCTTCTTCGAGTCGACCGCCGGCAAGCCGCTGGCGACCTACATCAACTACGCCGTCCATCTGGATAACGTCGGCGAGTCGAAGATCTCCGCGGATCTGCCGTACACGCTCGCCCGCACGCTGGCCGACTGCAAAGGCCCCGAGATGATCACGCTGTTCTCCGCCGGCTGCTGCGGAGACGTCAATCACATCGACGTCCGCTGGAAGGAGCCGCAGCGGGGATTCTCCAACGCCGCGCGCATGGGCACGATCCTGGCCGCCGAGGTCTTGCGCACCTGGCCGCGATTGACGCCCGTCAACGCGAACGCGATCCGCGTCAAGAGTGAGACCGTCCGCCTCGCACTCCCCGCGATCGGAGACGCCGACCTTGCCAGGTCTCGAGCCGTCGCGGCTCGCCTGAAGGACACGAAGGCGCCTCGACCGAGCTTCATGGAGATGGTCGCGGCGCTCAAGACGCTCGACGTCGCCGCGAGGGAGGACCGACCTCAGGAGGTCGAGGTCCAGGTCATCGCCCTGGGAAGCGAAGTGGCGTGGGTCTCGCTGCCCGGCGAGATCTTCGTCGAGCTCGGCCTGGCGATCAAGCAGGACTCCCCGTTCCCGCGGACGATCATCGCCGAGCTGGCGAACGGGTCGATCGGATACATCCCCTCGCGCCGGGCTTATGCCCAGGGGAATTACGAGGTCATCAGCGCCCGATGCGCCGAGGGCTCCGGCGAACGGCTCGTCAACGCCGCCGTCAGGCTCCTCAAGGAATTGCACGGGGACTCGTCCCTGTCACCGCCGGCGCCGAGCATCAAGGCGACGCACCGTGACTGATCGGCAACGACACCCCGTCATCACCATGAACGGCCTCTTGCACCGTCGTTTATAACGGCGGTTCGCCGGTCGCGAGCCGATCCAGGGCCGCCTGACGGTCGGCGACGATCGGCGCGTAATCGCCCAACCGGATGATATCCGCTCCGAACCGGACGAACTCGTCCATGTTGCAGAGCAAGACCAGGCCGCCAACCTTGCGGACTTTCAGGACGAAGCCCACGAGGGCGCCGAAGGCGGTGCTGGAGAGGATGCGGACTTTATTGCAGTCGAGCACGTAGCGATTCGGCAGGTCGGGACGGACCAGAGCCGCGAGCTGCCGGCTCAGTTCCGTGGAATGATCGGGGTCGGCGATCTCGTGGCTGAGGAACTCGACCATCACCGCGCGAGGCTGGTCGATCATCTCGTAGGCGATGTGGGTTGGCTGACTGGACATGGATACATCCTCCTCGGCTCTGTCGGGCGGCTGGATGATTGATACCGTCTCGATCGATCAATCCTGCGATAGGTTCGGATTGGTAAGTTTGCCGATCAACGGGTCAGACCGCGGTTTGTTTCTCGAGGATCAGTTTCTCTTGCTGATCGTCGATCCAGCGTGCGATGCGATCCCTCGTCGGAAACCTCGAGGCGAGCACGGCGATCAGCAGGACACCCACGCCCAGCGCGATCATATCCTTCCCGATGAGGTACGCGACACCCGCGCAGAACGCGGGGCCCTCGTTCAAGGCCGAGGCGATGATCAACTGCGTCTGGTAGACCAAGGCCAATTGGCCCGTCGAGGTCCGGCTTTCCTTCGGGCCTAGCAACCGATCCGTGGCGGCGCTCTGCGATGCCGGCGGCCATGTCCCCGCGGCGATCGCCCGCCGATTCTGCTGGGCGATGAGTCCGGGCACTACGAACGACATCGGCAGGCTCATCACGGCGAAGGCAACCGCGATCCACGTGAGTAGCACCCGGAAATCCGTCCCATCCGAAGCGGGACGGGCGTTGAGTCTGACATCCGCCCGCTGGCCCGGACCTTCGGCCGACTTCACTCCGGCACCCGGCCGGGCGGCGGCGTTCGATGGCATGTCGATCACCGTCGCGATCCCGAGGAAGAAGACCACGCCCGTGATGAGCGCGCCGACGATGATCTGGCTTTGGCGAGTGACCCGGTCGATGACGTCCTGGTCGCTAGGTGTGGACATCGGGGATCTTGCTCACTTTCTGGCGGTAATCGAGAGCGTTGCCTTGCCACCGATACAGGGGGGACCCCTTACTATCATATCTCTGGCGCCTCCGGTTCACAAACGCGAGCCGGTGGACCCCATTGGACTGATTCCGGCGCAGATCGCGGGAGTTCACATGAACCCTACGACTCCCGCCATCCTCGTCGGTCGCAATCATGTTCCAGGCACAGGAGTGGTCCAGAGCCGTTTTGCGTGAGACACGGTGGAATGCTTGGAAAAATGCCGGATTCGCAACCTACACTTTTAAGTAGACGGAAGCTTCCGTCTAAGTAGGTCATGGATGTGTGGCGATGAGGCGAATTCCCATGCTCGATCGTCGAGCATTGTCTGACGAGTAGTGTGCCGATCCGAACTGTTCCTCGATCGGAGGCGGTCCACCCCACTTGCGTTCGCACTACGCGCCGATGGACCCTCAAGGGAGTTGACCCGATGGTTGCGTCAGCACAGAGCAGGTATCGTGCACCCGTCCCTCCGGTGACGTCACCCGATGAGGCGGGGGTCTATCGAGGCGATGGCGGGCTCTCGACGGAGCAGGAGAAAGAGCTGGCGGCACGGATCGCCGCAGGCGACCGCGAGGCCCGCGACCGCATGGTCCAGGCCAATCTCGGCCTGGTCTTCAGGATCGCCCGTGATTTCCTGGGCCGAGGTCTGGAGCTGGATGATCTGGTCGCCGAGGGGAATATCGGATTGATCCACGGGGTCGAGGAGTTCGATCCGAGCCGTGGGGCTCGGTTCAGCACCTACGCATCCTATTGGATCAAGCACACGATCCGCCACGCCTTGATCAACACGGCGTCCACGATCCGCCTGCCGGCCCACACGGTGGCCCTGCTGACGAAATGGCGGCGGGCCGAGCGTAGGCTGAGCCGGGAAGCCGGCCGGGCGCCGTGCTTCGACGAGATCGCATCGTCCCTACGACTGACCGAAGCCCAGAGAATCCTGGTGGCGCGGGCCAATCAAACCCGCCAGGTCAAGCATGAGGGCAGCATGATCGGCGATGACGAGCACTGGTCGCCGGGCGACTCCATCGATCGGCAAGAGACCGACGATCCACCGCTCGAGGCCGATGACGAGCGCGAAATCCTGTTGCGCCGGCTGGATCGCCTGGACGCTCGCGAACGTGCCATCCTCTCGCTGCGATACGGTTTGGAGGACGAAATGCCGCTGACCCTCAAGGAAATCGGCCGACAACTGGGGATCACACGGGAATGGGTGCGGAAGCTCGAGGTTCGCGCCCTCCGCAAGCTTCGCCAGAAGCAGGCTTTCAAAGCGGCCGGCTCATGTCGCCCGAGCTGAAGGACCGTCGCCTGGATGTGCCGATCCACCGGTCACCGGCGGCCCCGGCAGTCCACGTCACGCATTCAATCACCTGGGGTCCGTGATCGCATAGGCCGTCTCCCCCTCCTCGTCGATGACGAAGATCAGGACGATCCCGAGGACGACCTCCCCGATCGACTCGGTATGGATCAGCGGCGAATCCGGGAAGACTTCGAGCAGCTCCTCCTCCGCATAGACATCAGCGAAAGGTGGGTCCCAATCGAGGACCACGAGGAGAGCGGGACGCCGAGGTTCTGTCCATCGACTGAGGAGCGAGGCGATCTCCGTCGATAGATCGCCACCGGACAGATAGGCTGCCACACCCGGTCGATCGCGTCGGATTTGTGGCGTACTCACGGTCATCGCTCCGGCGGGCGTCATGCGTCCTGGTGTAAGCCCGATCTCGGCCGAGGTCTGGCTCTCTTAATATAGGCCAGTCCCGGTGGTAACAAGCAAGGTAGCACCGGGTGGGTGCGACGAGGCAGTGCCTTAAAGCCGGTCCTCAGGATATGTGTTCACCATCGCAATGCCCGCTAATCGAGTCTAGTTCAAGTCCGATCGAGATAATCACGGTTCTGCCGATTGCATGCGATCACCCAAATGACGGACTGGCTCGTCGATTCCGCTACGAGGCGTACAAAGCGGCAGGGTTGAGTTTGAGTTGTGATCTCAGGAGGCATGAGAACAGCCCGATCGCCCGATGTGGCGAGCATGGCCTAGAGTTACGATGAGACTTGCAGCAATTCGAATCGATCCCGGGTGATCGTATTATTGGCAGTCGGGGGCGGCTATGAAAGACAAGATGGCGAAGATTCGACGATTCCTATCGAGGGAAGACGGCCCGACGGCCATCGAGTACGCGATGATGCTGGCCCTGATAATCACGATTCTGGTCGCGGTCATCACGAACTTGGGGGCGGCGCGTAGCAGTACGTTCAGCACCGTTAACGACGTAATCAGTACGGGCTCGTAGGCAGAAGAGGCTCTCCCGAGCCTGGGACCATAGTCACACGCACACATACGCGTAGCTGAAAAGCCTTGTCCACTCACCCACGAGGACGGAAGATCAGTCGATAGGGCGGACACGACTCCGTCCACGCCCGTCGCGTGATGGGTAGTGACCGCGGTCGCGTTACCCTGTCCTATCTGCTCAAGAGTATACTAGTCCCGGAGACCCGCCCAGGGTAGATCGTTCATTGGAGGATGACAGGCAAACGGTTTGACAAACAAGGGGGAAATGAGGTCTGTTAGCCTGTCTGACGGGTCCTGTCTTCAGAGGCGCCGCCCGGATTCGAACCGGGGAATAACGGTTTTGCAAGCGGCCCCGAGCGAAAGTCAGAAAGCCGCATAAAGCCTGTCACCAAAGGGTGGAATCGCGCCGGTGCCAGCGATTATGCGGCCTTTGAGGGCTTTCTCTTCGCTGTAGTCCCTTGAGTCCCCATCTGGAGTGTCGCTTTCGACCCCAGGTAGGATTGATACACCTCGCTCCAGACGCCGCTCAAGTGAACCACTCGCAGGTCAACGATCCACTGGCCACTCTCCAACTTCCACGTCATCCCCGACTGCTTCAGCCGCTGGGTGAACACCGTCTTGCATGCCGCCTCCGTCACCCCGCTGCCGATCGTCAGGTGGTCCCGGCGGTAGCCGCGGTAATCCAGCCAGCGCATCCGCTTCCGCAAGTAGGCGTAGGCGGTGCGGTAGCGTACAGCCACCTCCACATCCTTGAGGACTAGGCAGTGCTCATGCCCCGCGAGCTTGGTAATTTCGTCGCGGACCTGAGCGGCCCGCTCCGCCTCGTCGAACCCCACAGCCCAGAGGTTTCCGGCCCTTGACATTACTGATCCTTTCGAGTGAGGGTGCAGGCTCAGTGGCTGTCGCGGGAGGGTCTCGTAGGCCGCGTGTGAGCACCGGTCCAGGAACGCTTGCAGGATTCGACGCCCACCGAGCGACCGACGAGACGGCCACCGCGACGTCCGAGACAGACTCTGATCCGGTCGAGCCATGGCACTCATTGGCACTCGATGGCAACTTTTCGCCGGGTCTCCGTCGCCGCGGTCGCCGATCCCGGACCGGCTGGAATGCCCTGTTCATGGGCGAAGCGATTGGATTGATCGTCACATCTCCCATCCCGGAAGAAGATCGTGCGGACAGCGAAGCGTTGTCATCGGCCCGAGGGCTGACCTCGGATGACTTCGCGTATCATCCCTTCCCTATGAAGATGCCACTAAACTGAAAATTCGTTAACGCACCTACGGCGGCATCGAGCCGTTCCTTTGTCGTAACTCTTGGAGCACGAATGCGATAGAAGATCCGGAAGGATTTTCAATTCGTTTGACAAGTGTTCCTCTTATGGGACAGTCTCTCATTGGTTTGGAGCGCGCTCCAAACCAATTCGCGCGAGGCCTCCGCGATCGGTCCGCAACGGAAGGTCGATTCCCGCGTGTTCCCCGAGAACGCGCCGCACCTCCTCGATCACCGCGGGATTGCTCAAGCAGATGTGGCTGCCGTGAAATAACAGCTCCGACCCGGCACATTCCAGATGGGAGCTCGAATAGGGAACAATACCGTCGGTCGCGCCGGCTCCGGGCGGGTCGCGAAGGTCGGCGATGATCGAATGGGAACGGACCGATGGATCGATCCCGAGGTCGCAGAGGGCCGCCAGGAGCGGATGTCCTTCGGCCAGCTCTCCGACACTTGTCGGGTTTTCCCTCCGGAATGCTGTCACGAAAGAGCGGGGGTCATTGCGGAGCATGATCGCCGAGCGGGCCTCGCGGAACCGGCTAGCACGGTCGCAGAGCCGCGATCCCAGGTCGCGGAAGAGGCCGCTGGCAAGCGGGCTTCCACGATGGGGGGTCGCAAGGAAGACGAGCCGACGAACTTCCGGAACGCGTTCGTAGCAGTAAACCCGCCGGAGGAGCAGGCAATCATCTTGAGGGCCGGCGACCTTGTCGATCGGCAAGTCGCAGACGGTCTGCCATAGCCGCAAACCGCTATCCTGGCCCATCATCTTCGCCAGGATGCCGCCCAGGCTGTGACCGACGACGACCATCCTGTCGAAGGCTTCATCGGTCCCTTTCGGATCGAACAGCAGGCGGGCCTGCCTCAGTGACTCGCGCAGGAGGTGAGCTGAGAACGGGATCGAGTCGCCGCTCTCATAGGCGAACAACCAGAATTGATATCGTTCCCGAAGGTCGGGTTCGGCTTCAAGGTATTCGACCATCCGGTCCCATTGCTGCGGAAACCCCCAGAGTCCGTGAATCAGGACGACCGGTACTTTGCCGGGCTCGAACGGATGGCGCATTTTCAGAGCTTGGAGCACCCATCCCGGGCGAACAACACGTCGCGGAATGGTCGGAGCCGGCTCCGATTTGGTGGCGACTTCGGGTGGATCATCGGCCATGCTGATCGGGACCAGAATCACCACTACGGCCGCCTTGAAGGCACGGGACACCAAGCTCATACGAAGGTCCTTAACGAAGGTGTTTTCCGCGGGTTGAAGTTCGTTCGACGCCTTAACCGGGACGTCGTGGAGTTGGAGTTTCGCCGAGGTTCCGGTAGGCCTCGTCAGCTCTCATGCGGGCGCAAGCGGCTTGCAGCACCGCTTCGAAGGCGTTGCTGAGTGAAACCGAGGCTTTGTTCATCGCAACGGCGGCGCGACGTTCGGCTCGATCCGCCCGCGCCACGAGTCTGGCGCGGTTCCATCTGGCCGGCCAGCAACCGAGAACTTTCCTGCCATCGAGCCGTTTCTTGGCGAGTCCAACTCCGTCGTGCATGGATCGCTCGAGGTCGTCAACGTTAACCCACCCGCCGCTCTGGTGGTGAATCAACTCGATCTTCGCGGGCAATGACCGAAGCTTGGCATTGAGAATCCATAGCTTACGACGGATCGCCCCCAGCGGAATCCTGAGCGGTATGGGGCAATGAGAGAGGCCGTGCTCGAAGGAATCACTCGAATCGTTTCGTTCCATGGTTTCGTCCCAACCAAGCGTCATATCGTGATAATTTATTATCAACAATATGAACAT
Source organism: uncultured Planctomycetota bacterium (assembly GCA_963743925.1). GTDB lineage: Bacteria > Planctomycetota > Planctomycetia > Isosphaerales > Isosphaeraceae > CAVZRC01. Next base: position 166,206 of record CAVURY010000034.1, read on the forward strand.
ATGATGAAATCGCCGGACGGATGCGGTTTTCGATCCACGGATACAAGAAAAGCGGAAGTCGTGTATTGAGACGGCTTTCGGCGAGCGGGCGACCCCGGGTGACCGCGACATGCTCGCGGGGTTGCCCGCGAAGCGGTCGCCAAGAAATTACCCTGGCAGGAGAAGTGACAAGGGCGTTGACCTGGGACCGTGCGGAACAATCATCGGGAATGGCCCTCCCCGTCGAACGCGACCTTGCCACGAAAGATGCGGAAGACGAGCACGAAGTAGGCGGCGGCCAGGGAAGCACCGACAACAAACCACGCGAGCCCCGCCCGAAGGGCGTAGTTCCCCGAGGCCGTGTTGGTCGACGTCAGGTCGTTCGCCCGGTCGAGCGTGGAGCGGAGCCAGACCGGGTAGCTGCCGGCCATCGCAGTCGCCAGGACGCCGATGAGGAAGGCGCACGACGACAGGAACGCCGCTCTTTCCCTGCCCCGCGACTGATAGCGAAACACGCACGCGAGCCCTCCCAGAGTCGGGAGCGCGAGAGCACCAGGACCACGGCCGCGCGGCGAGCGTAGTGAAGAATTCCGGCCGGACCAGGGCCGTAACCAGGGTCAACAGAGGCCAGCATACCAGGACCCCAATCCAGGCCCTCTGGGCGAGGGCGTGTGCCCGGATTTGCACCGGCCCCGTCGTCTTCCAGACGAGGAAAAGTGCCCCGTGGCCGGTGAGTACCAGCAATGAGAAGAGCCCCGTCAGGGTCGTGTACCAGTCGAAGACGCCCGGCCGTTTCCCCGGCAGGAAGTCGGTGAACAAGGGCATGGCGAACTCGCCGGTCGCCTCGACCGGTACACCCCGGACCGCGTTCCCGAGCGAGGCCCCGAGGACCACGGCGAGGAGCGAGGAGCTGAACGCGAAGACGGTGTCCCAGAACTCGCGTACCAGGGTCCCTCCCGCGTGGGAGCGAAATTCGATCGAGACCCCCCGGAAGATCAGAAGCCACAGCACGATCATGAGGGGCATATAGAACCCGCTGAACGCGGCCGAGTAGAGCCTCGAGAATGCCATGAACAGGACGCCGCCGGCCGCGACCAGCCACACCTCGTTCCCGTCCCAGTACGGGCCGATGGCGGCAAGGACGGTCCGCCGCTCCAGATCGGTCCGGGCGACCACGCGGTGCAGGGCCCCCGCCCCGAAATCGAAGCCGTCAAGGACGGTGTAGACGGCCAGCATCAGGGCCACGATGGCGAACCATAACCCTTCCACGGTTGCCTCCTAACTCGTCGACACCGGGCCGCGCGAGATCTCGCGCCTCAGCCGGGACAGGAAGAGCACGCTGAGCATGAGATACATGCCCGCGAAGCCGAGCGTCGTGAAGACGACGTCCCCGGTATTGACCGCCGTGGATGACGCGTCTCTGGTGCGGAGGAGCCCGTAGATGATCCAGGGCTGCCGGCCCAGCTCGGCCGTCCACCAGCCGGCGGTCGTCGCGATGTACGGGAACGGCGACGAGAGCATGAGAATCCAGAGCATCCGGCGCGACCGGTGCAGGGTGCCCCGCCAGAGGAACAGCGCCGCGGCCGACATCACCAGCATCAGTATCGTCCCCGGGCCCACCATGATGTGGTACGTGTAGTAAAGCAGCTCGACGTTGTGCGGCCATTCGTCCGCGGGGAAGTCGTTAAGCCCCTTGACAGTGCTCCCGAACGTGCCGTAGGCGAGGAAGCTCAGGATGCCGGGGACCACCACCGGGTTCTCGAGCCTGCGGGCCCGGACGTCGGGCTGACCGATGATCGCGAGCTCCGCATACGGGCCCCCGTGGAATAGCCCCTCCATGGCCGCAAGGGTCGCGGGTTGATGCTCGGCGACGAGCTTGCCCTGGCCGTCGCCCGTCGGAAACGCGATCAAGACGCAGGAGACCAGCCCCGCGATGACCCCCACCCGTAGGCAGATGCGAGCGTGGCCCGCGTGACGACCTTTCAGCGACCAGTACGAGCCCACGGCCGAGACGACGAACGAGGCCGTCACGACGGACGCGGCCATGTTGTGCAGGTACTGCCAGAACGCCCAGGGATTGCAGAGGAAGGCACCGAGATCGGCGAGGTGGAGCACCCCGTCGGCGCCTGCGCGGTGCCCGACCGGGTGCTGCATGAACGCGTTGGCGGCGATGATGAAGTAGCCCGAGAGCCACGACCCCACGAGCAGAGCCACGGCCACCGCGAGGTGGCCGAGCTGGCCGAGTCGCTTCTCCCCTAAGAGGAACAGACCGAGAAACGCGGACTCGAGGACGAAGGCGAACACCCCCTCGATGGCGAGGGTCTGGCCCACGACCTCGCCGGCATACCGGGAGAAGCGGGCCCAGTTCGTCCCGAACTGGAATTCGAGCGGGATTCCCGTCACGACTCCCATGGCGAAATTCAGCGCGAAGATCCGCGTCCAGAACCGCGCGACCTCGTTGTACCGTTCTCCGCCGACTCGCAGCCCGAGGACCTTGAAGATGACGATGAGCAGCGCCAGCCCCATCGCGAGCTGCGGGAAGTTGTAGTGGTAGGTGACCGTGAACGCGAACTGGATCCGGTGCCAGAGAAGGCCGTCGCTCATCTCATACCCCCTTTCGCATCCGTCGCGATGCCCGAGGGCAGAAGGATCTCCGTGAGTCCCGGAGAATTCGGGGCCGCGATCGCACCGTTGCTCCTCGATGTCACGACCGGGCCGGCCGACTGGTCATCCCCGCCCGGCCCCTCGATCAGGCGGGCGGAGCGGGCACCCGTGAAGTAGCTCCGCAGCCACTGGGCGAGCACCAGCACCCGGTTGTGGCACTGCTCGATGAAGAGCAGATGGATGAACATCCACATTGCACAGGCCGTGAAGCCCGAAAATCGAAACCCACGGACGTCGGCGATCGCCGCGTTGCGGCCGACTGTCGCCATGCTTCCGCGATCGTTGTAATGGAAAACAGGAGGCTTGCGGCCTCGAAGGCGCGCCCGGATGAGGCGGGCGACATACGCACCGCCCTGCAGCGCGGGCTGGGCGACCCCCGGCAGCGTTCGCCCGGGAGTCGTTTCGTAGGCCGCCAGGTCGCCGATGACGAAGAGTTCGGGATGGCCCGGCAGCGAGAAATCGTCGAGCACCTTCACACGCCCGGCGGTGTCGAGCTCGGCCCCCGCGGCCTCGGCAAGTTTGGCGCCAAGCGAGGAGCCCTTCACGCCCGCGGCCCATACCACCGTGCGGGCGACGACCGTCTCAAGCTCTCCACCGCTCTCGAACGTCACCGAATCCGGTCGCACGTCCTTGACGACGCAACCGGTTCTGACCGTCACGCCCAGCCGGGCGAGCGAGCTCATGGCGGCATCGGAGAGCTGCGCCGGGAACGCCGACAAGATACCCTTCCCGCCCTCGAGCAGCAGTATCCGTGGCTTGACCGGGGCGATCCTCCGGAACTCACGGGGCAGGATGGTTCGGGCGAGCTCGCCGATGGCACCGGCCATCTCGACGCCGGTGGGACCGGCGCCGACGACCACGAACGTCAGCCATTGGGCACGCGCCGCGGGATCGTCCTCGAGCTCCGCCGCCTCGAAAGCGTAGAGGATGCGGCGGCGAATGGACGTCGCGTCCTCGAGAGACTTGAGCCCTGGGGCAAACCGTTCCCAGTCGTCGCGACCGAAGTAATGATGACGGACGCCCGCCGCCAGGATCAGAGTGTCGTAGGAAAAGTCGCGGTCTCGGCACCGAACGCGGCGGCCCACGACGTCGAAATCGACGACTTCTTCGAGCAGCACCTCGACGTTTGTCTGGCGTCCGAGGACGGAACGCAGAGGCGTGGCGATGTTGGCGGGCGACAGCATACCCGTCGCCACCTGATACAGGAGCGGCTGGAACACATGATGGTTGCGGCGGTCGAGAAGCGTCACCTGTACCGCGGCGCCACCGAGCGACTTCGCGACCCGAAGGCCTGCGAAACCCCCGCCGACGATCACAACTCGATGGATCGCGTTCGCTCTCATCGACTACCTCCGTTAGGCCGCGGAGAAGTCTCCTGGCCGATTCGTCCCATTTGGATATCCCCGGCGCTTCGCGATGACCGGCTTTGCGGGAGAACGCCACCAAAGGTCTCCTTGCATGCCGACAACGACAGCGATGTGGGGACCGATGTTCAACCCTCAGGACCACGCGCGAGCCAATCGGCGATGGTCAGGATGGTGTGATGCGCGGACGACGCACGGATCGCCCGGTACAATTCGCCATACGTTGACTCGTCCTTTGCGTGGAGCCGCTCGACCCCCCTGCGCGACAGGGCTACGAGGTCCTCGGCCCGCCGCCTGCGCTCCGACTCGTAGCGGAGCAATGCGTTGACCACATCGGTCGCGCCACTCTCCAGGCACCGGGCAAGGACAGCCACATCTTCCAGAGCCTGGCACGCGCCCTGGCCGACCGTGGGCGTCGTGGCATGGGCGGCATCACCCACCAAGGTCGCCCGGCCGGCGCTCCATCGGCTGAGGTGGGGTATGTCGGAGATCTCCAGGTAGATCGGCTCGCGACCCTCAAGTCGGCGGAGCACGGCCTGGATCTGGGGGGGCCAGCCCGCAAACAACCGCTCAACGACCACCGTCCAGCCCGACACGGGCCGGAGCTGACTCCTGTCCCACGCAGCCGCGAAGTTGAAGTACAGGCGGTTGTTCGACAGCGGCAAGAGGCCGAGACGCTTGCCCTCACCCACGTATTCCGTCACGACATCCGGCGGATGAAGCCCGTCGTTGGGGACGATCCCGACCCAGCCGGCGATACCCGCGTATGAGGGCTCGCCCCCCGGAGACACCGTTTTCCGGACGGCGGAGTGGATGCCGTCGGCCCCAACGGCGACATCTCCCTTCGCCTCCGATCCTCCCTCGAGGTGGACGACGACACCGGATTCGTCCTGATCGAGCCCCACGCATCGCGCCCCGGTCCGGACTCGCCCGGCCCCCACCGCCTCGAGGAGGATGCTTTGAAGGTCCGTGCGGCTGACGACATACCCGGGGGCGCCGGTCCTGTCCCAGATCTCCCGGAGCGGGAGCTCCGAGAGCATCCGATCGTCCGGGTCGCGGAGCACCAACGTGTCCGGCCGATTCCCGATGCCGGCGAGCCGCTCGCCGAGCCCGAGCCACTCCAGAACCTTGACTCCGTCCGGCCAGACGACGATCCCGGCCCCGGCGGCGCCGAGGTGAGGCCGCAGCGGAGTGCTCACTCGATCGCCGCCCAAGGCGGCATCAACGCCGCCGAGAACTACCGCTACGAGGGCGATAGCGCTTGCCTTCTCACGACACGTTCAAGGGGGGCGACTTCCGAGCCCGCGAGTCCAATGACTACCGGCTGGCGTTGGTCAGCGTCGACATCATCGACCAGTCCCTCGCCCATGGGCCTTGCGATAGTCGGGTATCAATGGTTCTTTGCTACCCGACTATCGCAAGGCCGTGCTGGTCCTGCCGCCGATCCTCCGCCGGTAGTTGAAAACGTCGCCCTGCACCCTCCCTCCTGTTCCTCGAACGCCTTGACGCGCTCGGCGGTACTGCCGTAGGCGTCGCTGGCCAGTAGCTCGGCGGCGAGCCGCTCCCGCTTGTTTTCAGCCTCGCCCGCCAGCACGTTCGTCCAGTCCCTGCCGGCGGCCTTGAGCTCTCTCGCCCGCACGTAATGCGGCAGCGACGGCTCGCGCACACGGTGCAGGTTGGCTTCAAACCAATGGTAGGTCTCCGGGTCGTCGAACCAGGTCCCAGCCTTCCCATAGACCTCGGCGGCGCCGGGCTGGAACATCAGCACATGTCCCCGGTCTTGGATGGCCGCCACGTTCTTGTTCAAGGTCTTCCAGTCATTGGCGACGATCGCCACCCGGCTATTGGTGACGAACTTACGCGGGATGCCTGACGTTCGAGGTCCTTGACATTGCTATAGACCAGCCAAGGCCGACGCACTGGTCCCCATTTTCCGGTTTCTGAAGGTGGTGAATAGTCCGCGATGACCTCGGTTTGTCTCGATTCGCCGATTCTCGACCTCGCCTCTTTCGTCTCCTACCTGGCCCGTCAGATATGGTGGCGGAAATGAATGGGTCAGCCCCGGGTCCCTCGACGATGGCCTCCCGCCCACGCGAAATCTCCGAAAGCCAGTGATGCTAAAGACATCCGATGTCCAAGGAAGGATCTGGCCGAGATGCCCGTGATTTCGGAGCGAGGAGATGACCTGGAGCAGGGGCAGGCTTTCAGACTGGGCAACCAGCGGAAGGCGTTCCAGTTGAAGATCTTCCGCAGAACGGAGACGGGGCAGCAGCATTCCTCGCGCGGGGCGACATGCACATTCCATCATCTCGCCACCGAAGGAGTTCCTGTCGCGGTCGTTCACGCCCCGAAGCAACTTTTCCCCGGCCACCGGGGCCCGGTCACGGGCCAATCGAATTGTCTGCCTTCTCGATCGCGGCCGCAGAGCTGATTCCGTGAGCGGTGAGCAATAGTTTGGGTGGACTGCTCCACTCGCAGCCCCGCGTCGCACAGCCCCTGATCGGCCGTACCGATTAGCCGAGCATATCCCGTTTCGGTTGACCAAAGGGTCGAACGAAGTTGGTACTGGCTGGCAGCGAGACGCTACGCAGAAGCATGCGATCGTCGTCGTGACGGCGGAGACAGGGGTTCCGATAGCAGTGCGTCGTGAAAAGGCTCGGATCTTCAGCGGGTGCGATTCCCGCCCGGATAACTGGTCGCTCCATCCGGTAGCTATCGGAGCGGCGGCGGAGGTAACGAAGCCGTCGAAGCCTTCGAGACAACGGGCCGCTTTGGCGGTTCGGCGAGCGGGCAGGCCGCAACGAAAGTGAACGCCGTGCAAGCCCCGAAACAACCCGATGTGGAAGCCGACCCGGTTGCTATACGGGGAAGGCCGCCGTCCTGGAGACAGGAGGGGATAACCCCTCGCGACGCGACACGCTCCAGGATTCCACCGGGGTATTGGCGGTGGCATGCCTGCACAAGGAGACCCGACGCAACACGAGAAGCCTCGGCGGTGGGGGCGCGTGACCCTCAACCGACAACCCGCGAGGGCCAGGTCGGGCCGTTCGAGGTGGCGGAGAGGCCCGTATGAGCGCGGAAGCCGGGTAACGCCGGCGGAGCAAAGGGGCCTCAGTTCAAGGTCAACGTCACAAAGGGCATGAGAGCCAGGAGATTGGCGATGAGCCTACTACCTCCACCGACGGTTCGGAGACTCCAGACGACGTTGCACACCAAAGCGAAGGAGTCGCCCGACTATCGGTTCTATGCGCTGTACGACAAGCTGTACCGACGAGACGTGCTGGCGTGGGCCTACGCGCGCTGCCGTGCCAACGGTGGCGCGCCGGGACTTGACGGCCAGACATTCGAGGACATCGAGACGTACGGCGTGGATCGATGGCTGGACGAATTGGCGGAAGACCTCCGCAAGCGGACGTACGCGCCCCAACCGGTCCGTCGCGTGTACATCCCTAAACCGGATGGCAAGCAAAGGCCGTTGGGCATTCCTCGCATCTATGACCGTGTAGCGCAGATGGCTGCTGTGTTGGTCTTGGAGCCGATCTTCGAGGCCGACCTGGAGCCGGAGCAATTCGGATACCGTCCCCGACGGAGCGCCCTCGACGCCGTGAGGCAAGTCGAACGGCTGGTCCGGAGTGGATACACCGAAATCGTCGACGGCGACTTATCCGGTTACTTTGATACGATCCCGCACGCCGAGTTGATGAAGTCGTTGTCCCGGCGGATCAGCGATCGCTTCGTCCTGAAGCTGATCAAGATATGGCTGGAGACACCGGTGGAAGAGGTCGATGAGCGGGGCCACCGTCATCGGACGACCCGGAACAAGGACGAAGGGAGAGGCAGCCCACAAGGCTCGCCGATCTCGCCGTTGTTGTCGAACGTCTATATGCGTCGCTTTGTGAAGGGATGGAAGGCAGGAGGGCACGAGCGGCGTCTCAAGGCTCGGATCGTCAATTATGCGGATGACTTCGTGATCTGCTGCCGCGGCACCGCGGACGAAGCGATGGCGGTGATGCAGGGGATGATGTCGAAGCTGAGATTGACGGTGAATGAAACCAAGACGCGGCTCTGCTACCTGCCTGAGGAGTCGTTCGACTTCCTGGGGTACACCATCGGCCGTTGTTATAGCCCGCGGACGGGGGAAGCCTATATCGGGCCGCGCCCATCCCGGAAGTCGATCGACCGGTTCTGCCGTTCGATCGGCGAGATGACGGAACGGCGGTGGGCATCGCGCCGGATCGACTATCAGATCGCCGAGGTCAACAGGAAACTGAAGGGCTGGGCGAACTATTTTCGGCTGGGCACGGTGCAGAAAGCCTACCGACTCGTGGACAATCACGTACGGTATCGGCTTCGTCGGTGGCTGAAGGCCAAGTACAAAGTTCACGGTCCCGGGGAGACACGATTCCCCAAGGGCTACTTGTACAAGGACCTGGGACTACACAGCCTCCAGGGTTGGTCCGATAGCTCTCCGCGTGCGAAAGTGTGAGCGAGCCTTGTCCGAGAGCCGGATGCCTTAATAGGGCCCGTCCGGTTCGATGAGCGGGGAGTGGAAACGGAGCACGGTGAGGCTAGTGAGGCACCGGCAGACGAAAGGGCCGGAACAGATATGCCAAGCCTAAACAACCGCGCCACTCCTCGACTCTACACGGAGAAAAAAACTAGGATGGCAAAGTTAGCTGGAGGCAGCGTTGCTCCAACTCCGCGAGGTAGCCGGCTGGATCGTGGCGAAAACGCCGCTGTCGACGCCGCGACTCCCGCCGCTCTTCCAACTCGGCACGCAGGGCCTGCCAGTCGCCCACGTAGCCCGGCCGCAGCTCCAGGCCCTCGTCCGGCCGCAGCCGCGTCGCCAACCCCGAGATCACCCGCGCCGAGCCCATCACCACCAAGCCCGGCGAGGCCTGACGCCGACCGCTGGCTCGACGTTCGTGGTAGCGATGGCTGCCGAAGGTCTGCTCCAGGTCGTTATTCGTCCGCGGCAAGTCGGCGCGGTCGTAGCATCGAAACAGCCCGGACCAATAGCTCTTCGTGACCTTCAGGAAATGCTTCAACCCCGCGGCGACCGACGGCTCCTCCGTCGTGGCCGCCGCCCGACGCATCCTCGCCAACAATTGAACCAGCCGACGCCGCACCACCTTGGCCGGCGACCGGTCCTCGTTCTTGAGGATCCGAGCCGCCCGAATGACCCACCGGTACGCCTCCCGCACCGCGGGCCACAAGGAGGCCGTCTCCTCCAGGCCGCGCCTCAGCAACTGCCGCAGTCGCTTCAACCCCCCGGGCAGCTCACCCGCCAGGGCCGCGGCGCGATCCAGGCTGGAGGCGATGGCGCCGAGGCGATGGTGCAGCTTCAGGCCCGAGGCGGCCAACGGCGGCCGGCCGTCGTCGGTCAAGGCGGCGCGCACGGCGGCGCAGTAGCCCCGCACGATCTCCGCCTCCTCATCGTCCTCCGCTGTCTCCAGCGCCTTCTCCGACTGGCGCTCGATCGGCCTGATGCCGCGCACCCGCTTCTTCAGCTCCTTCTTGGAATGGCGATCGGCCTCGTAGATCGGCTTGGCCGCCTGGCGGAGCTAGTGGAAATGGCAGAGTTGGTGCGCCACGCCGGGCAGGGCCCGGGCCACCGCCTTGCGGATGCTGTCCTGGCCGTCGGAGATCACGCCGGTGATCGGCACCGGCAGGGCCTCCCGGACCTGGGTGATCAGGCCGGCCAGGTCATGGGCGGTGGACGACAACAGGCTCCTGGCCAGGAGGATCTCGCCCGAGAGGCAGTCGCGCAGGCCCCAGAGGACTTCGTGGCCGACATCGGGTTGCAGTCCATCGATGGCCAGGATGACGCGATGCTGGTGGCGCAACAACGGCTCCAGCCGCTTGGGATCGGCCGTGGCCAGGGCCCTGAGCTCGTCGGAGCGGTCCAGGAGGTTGGTGACGGTGCGTTGAGCGACGACCAGGCCGCGGCCGGTCAGTTCGCGATGGATCTCGGGGATGCTGCGGTGCTCGGCATAGCGGAGCCGGCCCACCGTGGCCATCACGTCGAGTCCGAACTCATGATAGGGCAAGGCGAAATGGGGCTCGGCCTCGGGCCGGTAGGATCGGAGGAAGCGGGGGCAATCGGGATTGTGACAGCGTCGGAGGGACAGGGTCAGGTGGAGGACGCCATCGAGGGTGGTGATGGTACGGTAGTTGGTGTAACGGGCCGGTGTCCGATGCTGACACTCGGGGCAGTCGAGGATGACCGGGACCAGGTTCAGGGTGCGATCGGGTTGCAGGCGCGGTCGTCGTCGTTTGCGCATCGAGGGCCTCCTTCTCTGGCTACCCCCTTTCTACGTTTCCGCCCTCAGCTACTGATGGGCGCGCAAATAACTAAAGTTCCTGGGCTCGTTTTACCCGATTTGCAGGGCGTTTCCCGCACTGACGACTTTGGCTCTTTGCGCGGCTATCAGTAGGTTTGCCATCCTAGAAAAAACAACGATCTTCATCTGGGACCCAGGACTCGGTAGCCTCGATGCGAGTTGATCGCTCTGGGAGGGGAAGTGGGCAGGCGTGACAAGTAGATCGTTGACATGGGGAGAACACATGGATCTCTTGGCCTGGATGGGTTGGTTCTTGCATGTAATTGCCATAGGTATGGCGGCGTCGGCGCTGAAGCAGATCGCTTCGCTGAAAGAGGTCAAGATCCTCGTGGATGATTTTCGCCGACGGGATCTCTTGGAACACACCGTCGGCGAGCGGAAGGTCATCGTGCCTGATAGCCTCCGTTCAGAGTGAAGGTAGTGTCCGGCATAAGTTGAATAGGATTGTACCAATGAGTAGGCTGGTTATCCAGGATCTGACTCGTCAAGAGGATTCGGCCCGGGATGACCCATGCCCACGGACGATCTCTGCGATTTCTGCTGCCACAATCGCGAGTGCCCCCGGTATGGCCAGCGGGATGGCGGCAACCTCTCGGTCTGCGACCACTTCGGCAAGGCCGGCCACCGACTCTTGTACTGCAACGCCTGCAAGGCCCGCTTCACCGAGTTCAAGGGGACGCCCTTCTTCAACTCCAAGGTCCCTCACGATAAGGCCCAAGCGATCCTGGAGCATCTCGCCGAGGGCTGCGGCGTCCGCCAGATGGCACGCCTGGTCGGTGTCAACAAGGACACGGTCACGCGATTGGCCCTGCTGGCCGGACGACACGCCAAGGATGCCCACGAAGAACTCGTGGCTTTTTCCCCCCGAGACCCGCGAGGTCCAATTCGATGAGAAGTGGTCCTTCGTCTACAAGAAGGAGAAGAACTGCGACCCGGCGAATCCCGACGACTCGCACCGCGGCGACTACTGGGACCACGTGGCCTACGATCCCGAGCATAAGCTGGTCCTGGAGGTGATCCCCGGCGCCCGCACGATCGAGAATGCCGAGGCGATCGTCGAGGCCGTGAAGCAACGACTCGGCGGCGAGCATCCGGACCTGATGACCAGCGATGAATACCCGGCCTACGCGAGGGCGATTGAGGGGGCCTTCGGTGAATCGGTGCCGCCCCCGCCCGGGCGACCGCGGATCGTGCCGGAGCGGCGGTCGCCCGAGGACCTAATCTTCGCGACGGTCCATAAGCATCGCGAGGATGACCGCGTCATACCGGTGGAAGCGCGGCAGATCTTCGGCACGCCCGAGCGGCTGGAGGAGGTGCTCGGCGAATCGGCGACGAGTAGCCATGTGAACACTTCCTTCGTCGAGAGGCAGAACGGGACCGACCGCGGTCGCAACGCGAGGGAGGCCCGCAAGACCTACCGGTTCAGAAAGGATTGGGAGGTGCACGAGGCGATGACTTACTTGACGATGTACAGCTACAACTTCCGCTGGTGCGTCCGGACGCTACGGATCGAGGGTGAAGACGGGTGCTGGCAGCAGCGATCGCCTGCGTTGGCGGCCGGGCTGACCGACCACGTTTGGACGTGGAAGGAATGGTTCAGACGGCCAGCCGTTCAGTCAGCGTAGGACACTACCCCGAAGGCCGGCCTATTCATAAAAACAAATATTGATTCAATAATCTCCGCGATTCCATTAACTTCGAGTAATCGTGCCGCGAACCTTGGCCCTCCAATCAATGCGTCCTTTTCTCCGACCTCACCTGTTCATCAAGATCACCTCGGTAGCCTCGTAGATCGCCGCCACGGCCAGCACGACCGCGATCCAGGAGTTCGCCTTGAGATTGAGCAAGATCACGCGACCGAATCGCGTGAGCGGATTCCCTCCCAGGCTGGATCGGACGATGTGGATCGGGATCAGGAGGCCGAAGACCGTGGCGAGGATGTAGCCCTCGCCCTCCAGCAGCATCGTCACTGAATGCGGCAGCATGCCGTACGCCAGCGACGGCATGACCGGGGCCAGGATCAAGCCCCACGCCGTGGCGCGGAGTCCCGCCACAACGACCCCGCTCCCAGGTAACAGGATCGACGGCAGCGTGATCATGGCCAGTGACCCGAGTAGAAAATTGATTACAAACGTCACCGCGGCGGCGCGGGGGATATTTCCACTGAGGTAGGCCTCGCCTGCGACGCCCAGAGGATTGCTCTTCGTAGCAAGCGCCTCGCGAACTTTGCCCAGGAGAACGAGCTGGGCGTCCGCCAGGTCGTAGATGATTAGCGAGCCAGCGATCACGATCCCGAAGTAAACCAGGTGCACGCCCCAGACCAGCCGAGGTCTCGCTTTCATTTCCAGGAGTGGCGCGGCAAAGAACGCCAAGGCGACGTCGCCGGCACCCCCTTTCCTGATCGCTGGGTCTCCTGTGTCTTGCGACAGTGTTTCAACGGGCTCTGCGACCTTGTCCGCCAGCCAGCGAAACAGCCCGATGAGCGCGCCGGAGCCGCCCAGGAGCAAGATCGCCAGGCCGGACAGATACAGGTAATAGGTCCGAGATTCGAGCCGGTCCCGGGGAGTGATCCAGGCGTATTTCTCGGGAGGTAAGCTCACCTCCAGAGCTTTCCGGAATTCATCATTGCGGAGCTCTTCGGGCGAGGCGCGCACCAGCCATGCGTGAAGGACCGATGGAACCGCGGTCGGGAAGAGGCTGTTGGTCGCGTCGGTTGGAATTGCTTCGGGCGGAACGAGGTACGAGTCGGCGAAGAGCGCGAGGTCGGGCTTCAGGACCCCGACCACCTTGAGCGGTTTCCCGCCGACGATCAAAGTTTCGCGTGGCTCGATCCTGGCGCCGGCCAGGAGCTCGTTGCGGCCGGCTTGGGGCAGCCGCCCCGATTGCAGCTCGGCGGCGCCGATGCCTGCTCTCGCGAGGGGCAGTTCAATCAGCTTGATCCGCACCTGGCCTTTGACGGCGAGAGCCTTGTCCGGGACCGAGTCGCCCGTAGCAAACAGCAACAGCTCGGCGATCTCGCTCGTCGTCAGTAGTCGCAGGCGCGCCGGGATCGCTTCCGCGAGCCCACTCTTATCCGGTGACGCCTCGGGGCCGATGACGATCAAGCCCGATGCCCAGGTCGCTCTGGAATCGATACGCTCGCGTGAAGCATAGGCTGCAAGCATCACGGTTAAGCCGATCAGTGTGATGACCATCCAAACCCATGCTTTCATGAATATCCTCGATTTCGGCTAGAGCGGCAAGTGAAACGCAAGACCAACCCAGACTAACTCCAGCCGCGGTGGAGGTCCACCGTAGTCTGGTCTTTTCAACCCGGTGCTCTCCCTGGCCTGCCGCCTCTCGACCCACGCCCTTCGAGTCACCAAGCATAGCGACTTCTTTGGGGGCGACGCCCCGGCCGCGGACAAGGTCCAGACCATCCTGGCCCATGCCTTGGAGGCCAGCGACGACGAATCGTCCACGGTCCACGGCCGAGACGATGGTCCCCTGGGCCCGAGTCGTGCTGTTCTCGAACCACTCCGTCAACGCGTGCGGCCGCGACCTGATGGACCTCGTTCGCCGGTTACAGGCTCAGGGCGTCTCAGCCCGGAGGTCGCCGCCGATCACGTCAAGCTCCACATTTGTCCCGCTCGAGCGTGGCAAGACGTCGGCGACGGTCGCATGACGCATGTCCGAACTCCGCGATGTCCACGATCATTACCCGGGAAGTCCTGGACACGGGCTCCAGTCCGAACAGGTGACCCCGGCAGAGAACACTCTCTAGGGCATCTTGCTTAATGTCCTAGTTCTGGGATCTAAAATCCCTCGCCTTTAGGCGACCACTTCAGTAAGTATGGGGGGACGGAGCACTACCGAAGGACCGTCCACACGCGCTTCGACATCAAGTTCCACCTGGTGTGGATCACCAAGTACCGCAAGAAGTTGCCGCGGGCGGATGTAGCCATCCGCCCGCGGCAACTGGTGCGAGACATCTGCTCGGAGCTGGAAGTCGAGATCCTCAAAGGGCATGTGAGCAAGGTCCACGTACACCTGTTCGTCTCCTGCCCGCCGCACATCTCGGCGAGCTACCTGATGCAGCGGATCAAGGGGAAGTCGTCACGGAAGCTTCTGCAGCAGTTCAGCCACTTGAACAAGGAATGCGGGGGCGGCACCTCTGGGCGCGCGGGTTCTTCGTGGCGAGCTCCGGGGTGGTGACAGTCGAGGCGATCATCGAGTACATCCGCACGCGAGACGTCAGCAAGGAGGACGGGGATTTCCGGGTCGATGAAGAGTGAACCAGGCCGAGCGCAGTCGGGCTTGTAGCCGACTGCCGAACCCACCGGCTTCAAGCCGGTGGTGATTCAGTCGAGGGTACTCGGCCCGAGGTCGGGCCGTCCGAGCTCGACGGGGGATCGCGGCCTCGATGGAGGGCCGCCGGCGGAGTCGACGACGTGGTGGTCGAGGACCCCTTGAAGTCCTCCTCGCGGTCCCTCCGCCTTCCGTCGCCGCCCTTGCGCCGCCTCCGTCTTGGGTGACGACGCCCCTACGGCTTCGGCGACCTTGCGGTACACAGCCACGGCACTGGGCCGGCTCAGGTCGGGTCGCCGGCCGGCTCCGGGCCGAAATCCCCTAACGTTAGCGGAACACCCTCCAGATTCTCCGCAGCTCCAGGAGATGATCGACGCCCCGAACATCGATATCCGCTCATCGTCGGTCCGCCGGATCCCGAGCGTAGGCCCATCGAAACGGTCGCGGCCAGGCCTCGTTGCGGCGAAGTGGCCCAAGGGAACGATGACGGCGCCGCGGGTGCTCACGCGCCCATCCGCTCGAGCCGCTTGGCGGCCTCCTCGGACGATCGCCGCCGCTGAGACGGGCTGCGCGATGCCGACACACGCGCGGTCTCGACCCTGGCGCAATGGGTCCGGCTCAGTTCGGTGAGGTGCTCGAAGGACCACTGGACGGCCTCGACGGAGGTGCAGCGAGTGCCGCCGCACTGGAGCGTCGGCAGCAAAAGCCCGCGGCACCCATGCGTTGACCAGCGGAAGAAGGTCGACACGCTGGTCTTCCGCCCGCGCCGCCGCGGCGGGACCAGGGCGGTGGCCTGGGTCAGGGTCACGATCGTGTCGCGACCCAGGATGATCTGATACATGGTGCGCCCGGGAGGCGTCGCACGCAGACTTTCGGCGTCGTCCCCCGGTGCCGGACGTGGGCCCGGGCCGCCTGTCGCCTTGCCTCGATTGTTGGCCAACTCAAATCCTCCGGAAATGCTGCGAGAATTCCCGCCGTGCCGCGGACCAGCTCAACCTACTCGAGTCGTCGGGTAGCCACAAATCGGGTTCGTCGGCAGCCGGCCCAGCGTCGCGCCCAGAGGTAGGAGAAACGCGAATCGGCCCGGCCGATCGGAAGGGCACGGTATGACAGCTTCGTCATCCCGGTGGGGGGCGACCGCTCGGGGACGGTCATCCCTCGCCGGTGGGGAGCGTCGGACCACGCCGGCTGCCGGCAGTTTCGGAGCACGGGGATCGAGGGAATTCATGGCGGTGTCGGACGGTGCAGGGGTCGAGCAATCCGCCGATGCCCGGAAGTGCCCGGCTGATCCGCCAGCAGACCGCCAAGGGTACGGGCGGCGGTTGATGGGGGCCGGCCTGCCGGTCAGGCCTCGGTCGCATCCGATCGAGTCGAAGCACGCCCGGTCGAGCGGGTCCGCTCGATAAGACCATCGTTGGCCCCCTTGCATGAAGACCTCGTGGCATCAGTGATTTTTCAACTACTTCGGCGTATCCGGGCGATGACTCGGCCGATCTTCGCCATGGCCTCGGCGGCCCTGGCCTGGTCGAGCTCGGCATAGACTTCCGTGACGACCGGCGAGCTATGGCCCAGGTCGGCCCGGCCACGTCCAGGTCGAACTCCCGACGGAGCCGCGTCGCTGCGTTGTGGCGGAGCCTGTGCGGACCCCATCTCGGGATCGGCGAAGGTCCGAGATTCTCGGCCTCCCGGTTGCTCTTGGTGATGCCGCGATTGATCGCCCCGCCGTAGGAGATCGTGGTGTACTGCTCGCCGGGGGATTTCTTCGGCTGACGCTTCCGACGATCCCGTTGGGAGGGTTGGACCGGGGTTTTCCGGTTCGCTCGCTGTCCGGCACGGCGCACGGCCTCAGCCTCCCGCGGTTGGAACAGGTAGGCTGTCAATTCGGGTCGGAGCCATCCTCGGAGGATTTCTTGGGCCGCGGGTCCCAAGTAGATCCGCCGCTCCCGGCCGTGATGCTCCGTCTTGTGGGTTTCCGGCGTGTAGACCCATACTCGGCCCGTGGTGTCGATGTCGATCGTCCGCATGTGGCACACCTCCCCGGGTCGCATGCCGCTCAGGAGTTGCAAATGGATCATCGCGGCAATCTGCCGGGAGACATGGGGCGGAACTGCGTCGACGAAAGCATCGGGGACCGGCTTGACCGGCCCCGTTTCCCGGACCTCGGCCCGGCCCCGGCGGAGATCGGGAACGGCCTTGAGGCCGTGATGGACGGAGGGAGGGACCATCTCCTCTCCGATAGCCCATCGGAACGCTCGGAGGATATGCCGGACGCGTTTGTTGACTTCTTTCCTGCAGAGGTCGGCATCGACCATCGCCTGGCGAATCGCCTTCAATCTCAACGGCCCGAATTCTCGGGCCGGAGTGTGGCCGTAGAGTTTTCGGAGGGGCCGGAGCGCCAACCGGATGCACTCCGGCTCCGATGTCGGCTTGCCGTTCTTGACGTGATGGGAGTCGGCATGACGGAGGTATCTCAAGAGCATTTCGTTGATCGTGAGATCGGCACCCGAGCCTGACTCATCAATCATCGGACGTCGGCTCGTCACCAACCATTCCGCGATGGGTCGATCGTATTCCGCTCGACTCTCGGGAGTGCCATGTTTCCCGAGATAGACGTCTCGACCGCCGATCGTCACGACCGCCAGGCCCGTCGGTTTGTGGCGGCGGTAAGTGGGAACGCGAAAGGATCTTGCAAGCATGGAACGGCCCCAATCCGGTAGACTACCGGCTTTCTTGGGTTCAAAGGGCCGCTCTGCCGGGCTCCGACAGGTAAGCTAACTCGAGCTTTCGGCGGGAGTTACGATCAGAGGCGCCGCCCGGATTCGAACCGGGGAATAACGGTTTTGCAAACCGCTGCCTTACCACTTGGCTACGGCGCCGGAAGATTTGATCTTAGCGGGCGGGATGCCCGGATCGCAAGATTGGTTTCTTGCCCGAAGGGTTCTCCGAAGGCATAAGGCGATACGAGATCGAATCGCTGAGGTCCTGACGGCGAGCGCCCTATCTGGACTCGAGCATTCCGGCGAGATTCGTCACGTCCGCGGATCACGTCGCAAAAGGCCTGGCCAGGTGGGTATCGGGGCCGAGGGCTTCCTCGATCCTCAACAGCCGGTTGTATTTGGCGAGGCGCTCCGATCGAGCGACCGAGCCGATCTTGATCTGGCCGGCGGCGGTCGCCACGGCCAGGTCGGCGATCGTGGTATCTTCAGTCTCGCCCGATCGGGCCGAGACGACCGTCCGGAAGCCATGGTCCCTGGCCAGCCGTAGCGCGTCGAAGGTCTCGGTGAGCGTCCCGACCTGGTTGAGTTTGATCAAGATCGCGTTGCCCGCACGGCGGTCAATCCCTTGCCTTAATCGGTTGACCTGGGTCGCGAATAAGTCGTCGCCGATGAGCTGGACCGAGTCTCCGAACCGAGCGGAGAGCGCCGCCCAGCCGTCCCAATCGTCCTCGGCCAGGCCGTCCTCGATTGAGACGATGGGGTAGCGTCCGACCCAGCCGGCCAGCAAATCGATCATGCCCGAGGCGTCCAGGTCGCCGCCTCCTCCGGCGGCCAGGCGATAGGTCCCCCGATCCGGGTCGAAGAAGTGCGACGACGCCACATCGACCGCGATCGCGACGTCGCGGCCCGGCTCGAAACCGCAGGCAATCATCGCGTCCACGACGACCTCGAATGCCTGTTCGTTGTCGCGGAGCCGGGGTCCATAGCCTCCCTCGTCACCGACCAACGCCGCCTCGAAGCCTCGCTCCTTCAGCACCGCGCCGGTCGCTCGGTAGAGTGCGACTGTCATCTCCAGGGCTTCGCTGTAGCTGGCCGCGCCGGCCGGGATGATCAAGACATCCTGGATGTCCAGGTTGCCGCCGGCATGAAGACCGCCCGAGATCATGTTGACCATCGGGATCGGCATGATCGGCTCGACGGACGTGGAATCGGGGTTGCTCGCGAGGGTCCCGTCTCGCCAGAGGCGGTTCAGGTGGCCGAACAATTCCTCGCCGCGGGCGGCTGCCGCGGCATGCGCCGCGGCCAGCGAGACCCCGAGCAGGGCGTTGGCGCCGAGCCGACTCTTATTCGGCGTCCCATCGATAGCGACCAGCCGGGCATCGAGACCGGCCTGGTCCTCCAGGTCCATCCCGGCGACCGCCGGTGCGATCTCTCGAGTCACGTTCTCGACGGCCATGAGCACGCCGAGGCCGCCGTATCGGGGATTTCCGGCGTCGCGCAGCTCCAGGGCCTCGTGCCGGCCCGTGCTGGCACCGGAGGGGACGATCGCCCGGCCCACGACCCCGGTCGAGGTGATCGCCTCGACCTCGACGGTCGGCCGCCCTCGCGAGTCGAGAACTTGCCGGGCCTTCAGCGTCTTCAACGTGATCATTTTCAACCTCGCCTATGGGTCGCTTCCTCGAGAATGCCGAGCAGATCGTCCCAGGTTTCCGGCTCGTTCCGAAGCGCCTCGCGAGCGAACCGGCGCGCCCGGGCCCGGCCCCGGTCGTCCAGATACTCGACCGGGCTCTTGCCGTCGACCCGTGCCAGGCAGCACGCCGCCGCGTGCCGGTTCGCCCTTCGCACCAGTTGGACCCGGTCATCGGCCGCGATGCCGCGCCGATCGAGATAGCGGGCCCAGAACTGTTCGGTCTGATGCGTGAATTCGTGATAACGCAACGAATCGGTCGGCCACGCGCGGATCGCCTTGAGCAGGAGGTGGGTCAGGAAGAAGCCCAGGTCGAAGGCCGGATCGCCGGCGTGGGCGCATTCGAAATCGAGGAGGATCAGGCCGTCGGAGTGCACCAGGATATTCTTCGGGCTGAAGTCGCCCAGGACGAGCGTCCGTTGATCGACGGGGAGTCGAGCCATGGCCGCGATGAGGTCCTCGATGCGCGGAGCCTGGTCCGGATGGCTACGGGCGATCGTCCGATAATACGGATCGACGCGCAGTTCGTCGAACAGGCTCGTGTCCGCCAGGTTCCCCCTCAGGGCGGGATGTCCGGGGGCATCGGCGTGGATCGTGCCCAGGATCGTCCCCAGCCGGGCGGCGATTCGAGGATCGATCCGTCCGGCCATCAGGTGAGTCTTCCAGGTGACCGCGTCGTCGGGAGCGCAGGTCATCGCGAAGAGAAAATTCGGTCGATCCTCGAACAGGACATGGGGGACGGCCCCCTCGGGCAGGATCGAGCGGAGGACTCCGAGAGTGGCGGTCTCGGTCCAGATCCGATCGAGGCGGGCATGCCATTCCATCGCGACGCGAAGCCGCTCGCGGCACTGTTTGATCACGAACGGCGGCTCACCCGGGACCTCGACCCGCAACACGATGTTCGAGACCCCGCCCGCCAGCTCCCGGACGTGGATCTCGGCATCGGCCGGAACATGCCCTGAAGTGCGCAGGTAGTCGGCCGCGGTCTCGGCGTCAATTTCACGCATGGGGGTCATCCGCGGGAGCGGGTTGTGCCGAGGCGTCACGGTTTTTTCTTGGCGCCAAGTCTCGCGACGAATGCGGCGTGCTCGGGACTCGCCAGGCCACGCTGGAGGGCCACCTGCACGGCCGGTAAATCACCGCGGATCATAGCCGCGGGGTCAAGCCAGAGGCCGGGAAAGATGCGACTTCGATAGAGACCCGATTCATCGAGCGGCAATCCCACGAACTTACGCCGCTTCAGTTCGAACCAGTCGATCTCGCGATCACTCACTCGCCAGACAAGATACTCTCGGACGCCGTTGCGCCGGTAGACTTCGAGTTTGAGATGCAAGTCGAAGCTGACGTTGCTCGATGAAACCTCGGCGACCAACTCGGGAGCATTCACGACGTAGTCGTCGTCCGAGATCCGAGCCTGGCCCCCCCTGGCCGGGTCGATCAAGAGGCTGATATCCGGCTGTGGTTCATTGTTCAGGTCCAGCCGAATGCCGGCATTATCGGCCCCGATGAGGCCGGGAGTTGCCCATTGGTACTGCCCCAGCCAGGTGATGAGGCCGAAATGCGGCTGACCGTGTCGGCGTAAGCGAACGGGCGAAGGCACGTGGACGACCCCTTCGATCAGTTCGGCTTTCTTGAGGCCAGGCATGGCATCGTATCGCCGCTCGAATTCCGCACGGCTGAGATTGTCTCCCTGCTCAAGGGGGGGGATCTCCTCCTCGGGCTCGGGGGCGCGTTTCTGGTTTCGATGAGCCACCGTTGCCATAGAGGTACCGCCTTTTCGGTTCTCGGGCCGGCCAGCATGGCCGAAGCCGGTGCGATTGGAAACGAAAGTCGAATGCGTTTTCCGAGCCCCGCTTCGTTGAACTTTACCCCGGCGTTTGCTCGCCGATCAAGGATATCCGATTTCCCGCGGCGCTTATCAGGGCGAGGTTAGGCAAGTTGCGAGGCCGATCTTCCGAAAGCGTTGGAACCCGAGCGGATGACCGATTGAATTTCGGGGTCGATCCCCTTAAGGTGAGAGTGCCCGAGTGATTTTCGAAATATCCTGATCCGGCACACGAGCGACAGTCGATCATTCGGGGCCTCGCTGACGAGGCGGCCCTCAATATCGTGCACCTCTGGCACGAGATCGGGCCGATTCGCCATGATCCCATTGGAGTCGATGATATGTCGTTCGGACCGGGACCATCCGGCCGGATCGGCTGACGAGACCGCATCCGAGCCCTGTCGCCGGGGGAATCATGAATCCGATGGCCTGGGAACGACTCTTCGGCTTTCGCCAGGCTTTCCAGGAGCCGGCGGTCGTGACGATCCTGGGATTGCTGGTCCTGCTCCTGGTCGTATCGCCGATCATCATCGTCGTCCTCGATCGACTCGTCGGGCTCGACCCGGCCCTGCGGGACGACCTCCGGCGTCGCTACGTCTCCTGGCTGATCCTGGTGCCGATCATCGCGTTACCGGTCTTGCTCGGTGCGGCCTGGACGATCCTGGCTGTCGCCGCACTCAGCCTGTTCTGCTTCAGCGAATTCGCCGAGACGACGGGCCTGTTCCGAGACAAGCTGATGTGCCTCCTGGTCGTGGTGGGCATCCTGGCGCTCGCGTTCGCCGTGGCCGATAACTGGTACCGGCTGTTCGTCGCTCTGACGCCCATGAGCATCGTCGTGATCACGGCCGTGGCCACCTCGCGCGACCGGCCCAAGGGATACATCCAGCGCGTGGCGCTGGCGATCTTCGGCTTCATCCTCTTCGGGACGTGCCTGGGTCACGTCAGCTTCATGGCCAACGACGCGCATTACCGCTCGCTGATCCTCCTCCTGGTCTTCTCGGCCCAGTTGAATGACATATTCGCGTTCGTCGTGGGCCGATCGCTGGGCGGCCCGAAGCTGGCGCCCGAGACCAACCCGGCCAAGACGACCTCCGGCGCGCTGGGCGCGGTCCTGCTCACCACGCCGCTGGTATTCTGGCTGAGCGGGATCGCATTCACGGAAGGCCCGCTGGCCGAGCCGGTCCCTCGGATCGTGCTGGGCTTGATCATCAGCATCGGAGGCCAGGTCGGCGACCTGACCGTGACCGCGATCAAGCGAGATGCGGGGATCACGAACACGTGGGCGATGATCCCCGGCCATGGCGGCGTGCTCGATCGTGCCAACAGCCTGCTCCTGGCCGCACCGGCGATGTTCCACCTGGTCAATCATTTCCAGACGATCGGCGGAGATCTGCCGATCCGAATCTTCACGGGCGGGGGATGAGCCAATGGATCCCTGGAAGTACGAACCCGCGAGCGACCTGCACCTCTCGCCCGTCGATCGGGCGAAAAGCCTACAGCGTGAGTCGGGCCTCCTCGCGACGGCCGGCCATCTCGCCTGGCAATTGACCACCAAGGCGTTCTTCTCGGTCTATCATCGGCTGTCCGTGGATGCGGACCGATCCATCCCCGAAGAGCCCCCCTTCGTGATGATCGCCAACCATACCAGCCACCTCGATGCCTTGATCCTGGCGTCGATCTTGCCGTGCCGGTTGTGCGACCGCGTCTTCCCGGTCGCCGCGGGCGACGTCTTCTTCAATACGCCCGCCACGTCGCTGTTTTCGGCCACGCTGCTCAACGCCCTGCCAATGTGGCGGAAGAATTGCGGCTCGCATGCCCTGAAGGACCTGCGCAGGCGGCTCGTGGACGAACCCTGCGGCCTCATCCTGTTCCCCGAAGGGACGCGAAGCCGGGACGGTTCGCTCCAGGCGTTCAAGGCCGGCCTGGGGATGCTCATCGCCGGCACGACCGTCCCGGTGATCCCCTGCCACCTGGAAGGGGCCTTCCGGGCATTCCCGCCCAACACCCGCTGCCCACGCCCGCGGAAGATCCGGCTCAAGATCGGCTCGCCGCTCGTCTTCGATTCGGTCCCGAACTCACGCGAGGGCTGGGAGCAGATCATCAATCAGACCCATGCGGCCGTGCGAGAACTCGGCAGTTCGGCCCGTCCCTGAGGCGGGAAAACCCGGCTCGTGGCACCTCGATGCGAGAATTGCCCATCAGCAATTAGAGGATTCGAGCATCTGCCTTCAGCATCGTTGGAAAGGGGAGCCGGGACATGTCGCCGAAGCATCGCATCCCCATGGCGCTCAAGCTGATCTACACGGCGTTCGTGGCCGTACTGGTGCCCTACTACTGGATCACCTACTCGGCCTGGAATTTCTTGTTCTTCTGCGACGTGGCGCTGCTGATCACCCTCGTGGCGTTGTGGACGGAGAATCCCCTTCTGATGAGCCTGCCGGCCGTCGGGCTCACCCTGCCCCAGATGCTCTGGGTGGGCGACTTCCTGACTGGCTCGCGGGTTACTGGGATGACCAGCTACATGTTCGACCCGAAGTTGACCCTCTTCGTCCGTGGACTCTCCGCCTTCCACGGTTGGCTGCCCTTTCTGCTGATCTGGGGCGTCTGGCGGTTGGGATACGATCGTCGCGCGTTCGTCGGCTGGACGGTGATCGGCACGGCGATCTTGCTGGCCTCGTTCTTCCTCGCCCCCGCGCCACCCGCCCCGCTCGATCATCCCACCCTCGCGGTGAACTTGAATTATGTGCACGGCTTGAACTACGACCGTCCCCAGTCCTGGATGCACCCCGGACTCTGGCTGACAATCTTCCTCGTCGGCTTCCCCGTCCTCTTCTACCTCCCGGCTCATTTCATCTATCGAACGTGGTTTCCGCAGGCGAATCCGGCTATTCAACTCCACGTCGAGAAGTTCCTTCGAGCGTAGGGCTGATCCGAAATCCGCAGCGAAATGACACTTTCGCGTCACTCTCGATGGAATCAGCGCTCCCTCAAGACCCGGATCAACCATCGCATCGGGCTCGGAACGAATGGCTTCGCGGCATCGATGATCCGGCCGAACAGGTCGTCGGCCGGTTCAAACATACCATCAGGGATCACGGGTGGCTCATCGGTCAACAGCCCATGCCCTGGCCCACCCTCGGGCTCGATCGTCAGGTCGGCCTGGCGAGCCGCGCCGGGATCGCGCAACCAGCGAGCAACCCGATACTCGGGTTTATGGAGGTCGAAGTCGATCGGGCCGCTCGACGGTGCGTCCGCCCGCTGGAATCGGCCCTCGGCATCGGTCTCGACCCTCCAGCCAAGGCGATATCCCAGGCGCTCTCCGGCCGTCACGGTCACTCCGGCGACGGGCCGGCCCTCCTTATCGACAACCCGGCCGTGGAATGGTTTGCCCGGAGAGAGTCGGAAATCCACTCGTGGCATTTGGGCCCGAGGTGCAATCGCTTTCCGATCCGGCGCGAGCCCCGGCGCCTCGACACTGATCATGCAACGGCCGAGCGGAGGTTCGTCGTTGACGTGCGGAAAGACAAACCGGCCTTCCGAATCCGTCCGGTCTACGAGGAAATCCGCGAGATGACTCGAATACCAGATCACGACTCGGGCGTCGGGCACAGGTGCTCCCCTAGAATCACGCACCTGACCGCCCACGCTCACGCCCGACTTCATCGGCAGGACCCCCGTCATCGCGCGAGCGGTCTTGAGGCTGAGCCTTCGCAGCAACACGCCGGTATCGCTGAGATGGTCGGGATGCCTGACCCGAAATAACAACCTCATACCGGGATCGGGCTGCTCGGGCAAGCTCGAGCAACGCCAGCGACCCTGATCGTCGCTCTTCACGCGGACGCAGGGGGAAGCGAGCTGATCGCCAATCATGATCGTCCCGATCGAAGGCTGAGGGGCATCCGTATCCGAGTCATTTCGTTCCCGTCCGAAGACAACCACGACCTCGGCATCCGCGATCGGCCGTCCCTGCTCATCCTTCACGAAACCGCCAATCGTTTGCCCCACACCCAGTTCTTGCGTGACCGTGGCAACGCCTTGACGTACCTTCAGAGCCGGCCAGAAACGCCCATCGCGGTCGTAAAACCCGGTCGCCGGTTGCCACACGATGTCTCGGATTGCGGGTGCAAAGCCATCTTTGATCGTCACGAGACTCAGTTCAGACCTTCCCTTCGGCACGTCGAACACGCAAAATCCCCGTTCGTCGGCCAGTCGCTCCGAGCGGTACATCGATGCGACCCTGACACCCAGGCTGTTGTAACTGTCGAGGCCGTAGATCACGACGGTCGTCCCGGGAATCGGCCGCCGATCCGTATGTCGGACCACCTGGACTTCCAGCCTGGTAAGCTCACGGTCATTCTCGACGGCTTCCGGCTTTCGCCCCGCCGGATCGGGATGAGCCACGGATGCCGGGTTGGCTTGGAGCGAGCTGATTTCACTCCCGGAGAGCCCCGCGCGGACCAATCCGACGACGGCGAGCAAGCCGACGGTCGCGAGGATCAAGGCCGAACCGAGCAATTTCACCTTTGACAGTGCCATGGCGTGAATCACTCCCTTGACGAGGGTGGCGAAGGATGTCGAGATGATGCCGGTAGCGAGGGGGGCCGACCTGACGGCCAGCACGCTGGCCGTGGCCGCGCGAGTCGTCGCTTCAAGGAGGGATTGCGATAAGGTTACAGGGATCTCATCGAAGAGCAGGGGGGCTCCTGCGGGCAGGAGTGCGGGAGCCAGCCCGCGCCGCTCGAGCCGATCGCGTAGCCTCCTGCGGGCGCGAGCTAACCGGCCGCGGAGCGATCCCTCGCTCCAGCCGAGGAGCCGCGCCGCATCCTGCTGAGATTGCCCCTCCAGGTCACACAACACGACCGCCGCGCGAAGGTGGGCCGGCAGACGAGCGACCTCCTCATCCACGATGCCGCAAAGTTCGGCGCGAAATGTCTGCCGATCCGGGCGCGAAGGTCAGTCTCGGCTTCGGGCCGGGCCCCGGCTTGCTCCAGCCCACGCCGCCGGGCCGCATCGGCCCGGGCGCGCACCGAAACGCGATAGGCCACGCCGTGCAACCAGGGGCCCAGCCGATGCACATCGCGCAGAGCCCCGGCCTTGCGGACCAGGATCAGGAAGGTCGCCTGGAACGCATCGTCAACGTCGTGGGGATTGGCGAGCCAGCGGCGGCAGACTCCCAGGACCATCGGGCCGTGCCACTCGACGAGTGCCTCCAGCGCCGATACGTCGCGGTCGGCAACGAACCGATCCAGGAGCTGACCGTCGTTCAGACCGGTCACGCTCCCGGCCTGGAATAGCCGATCAATCTGCCGGAGAGCCGTCCGATTCGGATCGCTTGCCATACCGCCTCCTAGGTCGCTTTGCGTCGGGAGCCGCTCGCTCCATCTTAACTACTGCACGAACCGTCGCGGGTCGCACGCTGAGCCGCCGAAATTCGATCCGCGGGACATTCCCATTGACCGCGGATCACAGGTTGCGCTATCATTCTGGTAGATGGCTGAAGGTCGGAACTCCCGGCATTCGTCCGGGAGCGGCTTGACACATTCTCTCCGGAGTTCCTCGGTGCGTAACCTGGCGGCGATCCTTCGACTGACCCTGATCCTTGGCCTCGGCCTAATCGGCCGGGCAGGGGGGTACTCTTAGGGTTCGTCGCGTCCGCACGAGAACGCAGACTACGAAGCCCCGAGACCCGCCCCGACCGGTGGATCTCGGGGCTTCGTGTTTTTCGGGCCTCGGTCGGTCGATCGGTCCCATCGGTAGGTCGAGAGGGTGAATCTAGCCGATCCGACGTCGTCGGGTCGGGCCTCGAACTCGATCACTCACGAGATCACAAGAAAGAGCCGATTCATGAGCACGTCCACGACGCCAAGAGATGCGACCGATCCCAACCGAGTGCGGATCTTCGACACGACTCTGCGCGACGGCGAACAATCGCCGGGTGCCAGCATGAACATGGCGGAGAAGCTCGAGATCGCCCGAGCCCTGGCAACTCTGGGTGTCAACATCATCGAGGCGGGGTTCCCGATCGCGTCGGTCGGCGACTTCGAGGCCGTGCGTGCGATCGCCACGGAGGTGTCCGGCTCGTCGGTCTGCGGCCTGGCGCGTTGCAACGACCGCGACATCGACCGAGCCTGGGAGGCGATCCAGTTCGCCCAGAAGCCGCGCATCCACGTCTTCCTGGCGACGTCGGCCATCCATCGCGAGCACAAGCTGCGGATGAGCAAGTCCCAGATCATCGAGAAGGCGGTCGCCAGCGTTCAACGGGCCAAGGCCTGCTGCCCGGACATCGAATTCAGCCCCGAGGACGCCGCGCGGACCGAGGTCGATTTCCTCTGCGAGGTCGTCGAGGCCGCCATCGAGGCGGGCGCCACCACCGTGAACATCCCGGATACCGTCGGCTACGCGACGCCCCTCCAGTACTCGGCGGTCATCCGCACGCTCAAGGAGCGCGTGCCCAACATCGGCCAGGCGGTGATCAGCGTCCACTGCCACGACGATCTGGGGATGGCCGTCGCCAACAGCCTGGCGGGCTGCGAGGCCGGCGCCCGGCAGGTCGAGTGCACGATCAACGGCATCGGCGAGCGCGCGGGCAACGCCGCGCTCGAAGAGATCGTCATGTGCCTGAAGACCCGGTTCGACTACTACGGCCTGACGACGGGCATCAAGACCGAGCGGCTCTACCCCTTGAGCCGGATGCTCTCGACGATCACCGGCATGGCGGTCCAGCGCAACAAGGCGATCGTGGGCCGCAACGCGTTCGCCCACGAGTCCGGCATCCACCAGGATGGCATGCTCAAGGAACGCTCGACTTACGAGATCATGCGTCCCGAGGACGTCGGCGTGCCGCGGACGGACCTCGTCCTGGGCAAGCACTCCGGCCGCCATGCCTTGCGGGATCGGGTCGCCGAGATGGGTTACACGCTGTCGGAAGAGCAGATCGAGATCGTGTTCAACGACTTCAAGGCGCTGGCGGACAAGAAGAAGGAAGTGTACGACGAGGACCTGGTCGTCCTGATCGAGAAGCACCTGGAAGATGTCCCGACGCACTGGCAGCTCGTCAGCCTGCACACGACGGCCGGGCTGGGGATCCTGCCGACGGCCACGATCGCCATCCGGCGCCCCGACGGCGAGATCGTCCAGGATGCGGCCATCGGCGACGGCCCGGTCAACGCGATCTTCAAGGCGGTGGAGCGGGTCACGGGCGTCCGCGCCAACCTGCACGAGTTCGTCGTCCGGAGCGTGACCCAGGGGAAGGACGCTCAGGGCGAGGTCACCCTCGAGCTGGAGGTCGAGAGCGACGACCGTTCGTACCGCGGCCGAGCCGCGTCTACCGACATCATCGAGGCGTCGGCCTTGGCCTACATCAACGCCGTCAACGCCATCGCTACTGTCCAGGAGCGGGGCCACGTCCGAGAGGTCGTCGGCCGGCCCGGCGCGGGCGCCTGATTTGCGGTCAAGGCCGATTCCTGATGGAGTCCCGTGTTCGGGTGGAATCCTCTTTTGATCAAGCGACCGGCTGAATCCGGGACTCAAACCTCAGATACACCGTCCAGGCCGCCCTGGGCCGGGCGCGGTTCTCATGACCCCGCCCTCGAGCCTGACCGGAGGTCTCATGCGTTCAAACGGCTCTGTCCCTCGCGAACTCCATCGGAGTTTAAGCGATGCCCGTCTTCCATCCTGTGATCGTCGCGCTCGCGCTCCTCATCCCCGGAGCAACCCAGGCTCCAGACCGGTCCATGGAGTGGGTGCGGGTCTCCCGGGATCATCGATCGTTCGTCTTCGAGCGGTCTGGCCGGCGATTTACGCCCTGGGGGTTCAACTACGACCACGACGAGAAGGGCCGGCTGATCGAAGACTACTGGGAGACGGAATGGCCCAGGATCGAGCAGGACTTCGGGGAGATGAAGGATCTCGGGGCGAATGTCGTCCGGGTCCACCTCCAGCTCGGCAAGTTCATGATCGACGCGAAGCGGACCGACGAGAAGAGCCTCGATCGGCTCGGCCGACTGCTGGCGGTTGCCGAGCGGACGGGCCTCTATCTCGACCTGACCGGCCTGGGCTGCTACCACAAGAAGGACGTTCCCGCCTGGTACGATCTCCTCTCGGAATCCGGGCGTTGGGCCGTCCAGTGTCGGTTCTGGGAGGCGATCGCCAGACGCTGCTCAGAAAGCCCCGCCGTGTTCTGTTACGACCTGATGAATGAACCGGTGGTACCCGGCAAGCGAGACCCCGGCGACTGGCTCGCCGGCGCCTTCGGGGACAAACACTTCGTCCAGTTCGTCACGCTCGACCCGGGGAACAGGCCCCGGCCCGAGGTCGCCCGCCAGTGGATCCACACGCTGACGGAAGCCGTACATCGGCACGACCGTCGCCACCTGATCACCGTCGGCCTGGTGCCCTGGAGCCTCGACCGCCCCGGCCTCACGTCCGGCTTCGTCCCCGCGAAGGTCGCCGACGACCTCGACTTCGTGAGCACCCACATCTATCCCGAACGCGGCAAGGTCAAGGAGGCCCTGGAGACGCTCAAGGGCTTCGCGATCGGCAAGCCGGTGGTGATCGAGGAGACCTTCCCGCTCTCGTGCTCGATCGAGGATCTCGATCAGTTCATCAAGGAATCGCGAAGCATCGCCGCGGGCTGGGTCGGGTTCTACTGGGGCGAGACGCCGGACCAGTTACGACCGCCGAAGACGATATCGGCCGCCCTCACCCTCGGCTGGCTGGAGTTCTTCCAGCGGCACACCGCCGATCTCCGGCGGGAAGCTCGATAAGGCCGAGTCACGCGCGCCCCGAAAATCGCCCTTCACTTTGCGGACCAGGTGATTGAATCTCACCAGGGCAGCCCCTACGCTGAATCCGTCGCGTGCGAGGCCGACGTAACGGGTGGCCGGGAATCCGGCCAGGGGGCGCATCATGCCCGAGAAGCTCGAGGAACGAATGGTTCCCCGGCCGGCGATGGACCGGCCCTCTGACGAGATCCAGGAGTCGATGATCCTCCGGAAGGTGGCCCTGCGGCTCCTCCCATTCTTGTTCCTGCTCTACATCGTCAACATCGTGGACCGGATGAACGTCGGCTTCGCGAAGTTGCGGATGATGGGAGACCTCGGTCTGGACGAGAAGGTCTATGGTCTCGGCGCCGGGCTGTTCTACGTCGGGTACATGCTCTTCGAGGTCCCGAGCAATCTGATCCTGCACCGGATCGGGGCGCCGCCGATGGATCAGCCGGATCATGGTGAGCTGGGGGATCATCTCGGCCTGCATGATGTTCGCGAAGGGCGAGTGGAGCTTCTATGCACTCCGCGTCCTTCTCGGGATCGCCGAGGCGGGCTTCTTCCCCGGCATCATCCTCTACATGAGCTACTGGTTCCCGGAGCGCGAGCGGGCGCGGGCCGTGGCCTGGTTCATGATGGCCTCGCCACTCTCCGGGGTCGTCAACGGGCCGATCTCGGCGCGCTGCTCGAATATACCAACTCGGCAGGGGGGTTAGCGGGCTGGCAATGGCTCTTCCTGCTCGAAGGGATTCCCGCGGTCATCCTGGGATTCGTCACCTGGTCGTTCCTCACGGATCGACCCGAAGATGCCGGTTGGCTGGAGCCCGGCGAACGCGACTGGCTCTCCGCGAGGATGGCCCGTGAGGAGAAACGGCGTGAGTCCCGCCACGGCCTGAACCGCCTCCGGGCGCTGGGAAATCCGCAGTTCGTCCTGCTGATCCTGCTCTACTTCACGATCGCCATGGGCACCAACGGCTATGGCTTCTTCGCCCCGACGATCATCAATACGCGATTCCCTGGCCGGGGCGCCGACCAGATCGGCCTCCTATATGCCATCCCCAGCCTCTTCGCCGCGATCGGCATGGTCTTCTTCAGCCGACATTCCGACCGGAGCGGCGAGCGCCGCCGGCATCTGGCGGCCGCCGCCTCCCTGGCC
Organism: uncultured Planctomycetota bacterium; assembly: GCA_963743925.1. GTDB lineage: Bacteria > Planctomycetota > Planctomycetia > Isosphaerales > Isosphaeraceae > CAVZRC01. Next base: position 196,994 of record CAVURY010000034.1, read on the forward strand.
GCGATCGGCTGGGTGCTGAGTGCGACCGTCCAGTCCCCGTGGCTCGCGCTCATGGCGTTGACGCTGGCATTCCTGGGGATGATGTGCATGATGGGCCCATACTGGTCGCTCGCAACCTCGTTCCTGAGCGGCACCGCAGCAGCGGGCGGGATCGCCCTGATCAACACGATCGCCAATGCCGGAGGTGTCCTCTCGCCCTACCTCATGGGTTGGATGAAGACGGTGACCGGCACCTTCACGACCGGGCAGGTCATGCTGGCACTCACCATGCTCGCCGGCAGCGGAGTGGCCCTGTGCATCCGTCATGTTCCCGAGGCGGATAGGACGAAAACGCGCGAAGAGGAGTCGTCGTGAGAGGTTTCCGTGCAGCTCGAAGAGGTTCGCCTGGAGTACCGGCGTCAGCCGGATTTTTCCTCTTCATGCCCGACTCGAGATGTTACTCACGGGCCACAGCTTCTCCCGCTTCTTTCGTGTCTTTCGTGCTTTTCGTGTTCCAATCTCTTCCCTCCCCAGAGGTTTTCGTTTTCTGATTGATCGGCGAGCTGGAGTCCGCGCCGCTCGTGACCTCCTGTTCGCGAGTCCGTGGTCTAGCGTTCGATCCCATCAGATCTCTAAGATCTTAGCGGGGCAGGCCGAATGATCCGCGTACCTGGGTCGGGTGCGTGCGGCTCTCCCCGACCCGGAGATGCCTTTCATGAAGGTCGCCGTCACCGATTACACGTTCGACTCGCTCGACGTGGAGCGGGCCATCCTCGAGCCGATGGGTTGTCAGGTCGTCGGGCCTTATGCGAAGGATGATCCCGAATCCCTCCTGACGCTGGTCGCCGACGCCGATTGCGTCATCACCCAGTTCGCCCCGATCGACGCTCGGGTGATCGGGTCGATGGGCCGAGCCCGCGCGATCGTTCGCTACGGGATCGGTGTCGATAACGTCGACCTCGACGCGGCCCGGGCGCGGGGCATCCCGGTCTGCAACGTCCCGGATTATTGCATCGACGAGGTCGCCGACCACACCCTCGGCCTGATCCTGGCCTTGACCCGGCAATTCATCCCCCATCGCGAGAAGCTCCGAGCCGGACGCTGGGGCTCGGGTGCCCCCCTACACGCGATGCACGCGCTCAAGTCGCTGACGATCGGGATCGTCGGCTTCGGCCGGATCGGTCGTTCGGTCGCCGACCGCCTTCGAGCCTTCCGTTGCATGACGATCGTCGCCGACCCGATGGTCCCCAGCGACGAGATCGAGCGAACCGGCTGCCTGCCCGTCACCCTCGACCAGCTCCTGGGGACCGCCGACGTCATCACGCTGCACTGCCCGTCGATGCCCGCCACGCGCGGGATGATCAATCAAGAGGCCCTGGCCAAGATGAAGCCCGGCGCGCTCTTCATCAACGTGGCTCGAGGCGACCTGGTCGACTCCAAAGCCCTGATCGACGCACTCCAAACCGGCCGGATCGGCGGCGCCGGGCTGGACGTCTTCGACCCCGAGCCGATCCCGACGAACAGCCCAATCCTGACGATGGACAACGTGATCCTCACGCCGCACGTCGCCTCCGCGAGCGTGCCGGCGGTCGCGAAGCTACGGACCAGTGCCGCCCAGACCGCGGCCAGGGCCGTGCGCGGTGAGCCGGTGCCGAACGTGGTTAACGGCGTGATTTCCTAGACGACCCGCACTGCGAGGGATCCAGAAGCATGTCACGCGACGACGCGACGACCGGGGTGGTGTCTGCGGCCGAACTGCGAACATTCTGCATCGATGCGCTGACGAAAGTCGGGGTCACCGAGGAGGATGCGGAGACCACCGCCGACGTCCTGGTGACGACCGACACGTGGGGCGTGTTCACCCATGGAACGAAGCTTCTCGGGAATTACATCCGACGGATCCGCGCCGGAGGAATTCGTGCCGATGCCCGCCCACAGATCGTGGCGGAAGGACCCGGCTGGGCGACGGTCAACGGCGGCTCCGGCCTGGGCATGGTGACCTCGGCGTTCGCGATGCAGACTGCGATTGCGAAGGCGCGTGCGTGTGGGATCGGTTATACGGGCGTCTTCAATAGCTGCCATTTCGGCGCCGCCGGATATTATGCCTCGATGGCCGCCTCGGAGGACATGATCGGCCTGGCCATGGCCAACGACACGCCGAGTGTGACGGCGCCAGGGGCCCGCGGGCGTGTCACCGGCAGCAACCCGCTCGCTTATGCCGTACCCACCGGCTCGGATATGCCGATCCTGCTCGACATGGCGACGAGCACCGTTGCCGGCGGAAAAGTCTCCGCCGCCCACGCACTCGGCAAGCTAATCCCCGTCGGCTGGGTCATCGACATCGAAGGCCGGCCGACCACCGACCCCGAGGCCTTCCTGGCCGGAGGAGCCTTGACGCCGATGGCCGGCCACAAGGGCTACGGCCTGGCGATCCTGATCGAGACCTTGTCCGCCATCCTGACCGGCGCGGCAATCACGCGACAGGTCGTCTCATGGATCGTCGGGAACCCCTCAGTACCGACAGGGCACGGGGCCGCTTTCATCGCCGTTAACATCGCAGCCATGATGCCCATCGGCGAATTCAAGCGGCGCGTCAACGCGATGGCCCGAGAGCTCCGCGAGTCCCCTCGGGCTGAAGGGACCGACCGCGTCTACTTGCCGGGCGAGATCGAGTGGGAACGGCGGAACAAGGCACTCGTCGAGGGGATCATCTTGCCGGACGATGTCCGGCTCAGCCTGGAGAGCCTCGCGCAGGAATTAGGTACTTGACCGAACTGGCTTCTGGAGATCATCTCACGGCCCTGGAATACTCCCCCATTGAGATTCCTCTTCGATTGTCCGTACGATTGGATTGGGGTCGCCATCATGACGTCGGTCTCCGTGTGATTGCCAAGCCATCATATCCAGTGGCATTTCGGTGAGTTCGAACGGGCAGGACGCCAGGTCCGATCAGGAAGTGAACCATGGGAGAGGAACATCGCGGCGGGACGCCGGCGCGAATCGACGAGGAGTTGCATAGGTTGAGGGCCGAGACCGACGCCCTGAGAGGGCACTATCGACTCCTCGATGCTGCCACCCAATTCACCCCCGACGCTTTATATGTGAAGGACGTACAGGGCCGCTACCTGATGATCAATCCGGCAGGCGCTCTCCCGCTCGGTAAGTCGGCGGAGGACGTCGTCGGGAAGGATGACACGGACCTGTTGGCGCCCGAATCCGCCCGACGGATCATCTCAATCGACCGCGAGATCCTCGCCGAAGGATTCACCAGGACTCTGGAAGAAGTCGCGACATCAGCAGGTACAACTCGATGGTATTTGACCACGAAGGGACCTTATCGGGACGATCAAGGCCGCGTGATCGGCGTTATCGGCAGCTCGAGGGATATCACCGAGCGTAAGCGGGCGCAGGAAGCTCTGGCGCTTGACTCGCTGCTACTGGCGAATGTGCGGGATTCCGTGATCGTCACCGACCTCGAGGGGATCATCACCTACTGGAACGAGGGTGCCAACCGGCTTTTCGGCTGGCGGGCGGAGGAGATGATCGGCCGCCACTACTCCGCCCGATTTCCCGAGCCGGTTCGCTCCTGGATCGTCGAGGAGCTCCGCTCGCGGGCCGAGGGGACGAGCTGGTCGGGGGAGTATGAGGACTATCGCAAGGACGGCTCGCGGGTTTGGATCGAGGCCCGCGTGAATCGCTTCAACGACGCCGATGGCAAGCCGGCCGGCATCCTGGGTCTGGCATATGATATTACCGACCGCGTCCGGGCGGAGGAGTGGCTGCGCCGAGCGAGGAACGCTTCCGCTTCCTCGCCGAGTCGATCCCGCACATGGTCTGGGCGGCAAGCCCGGATGGCCATGGAAGTTATCACAACGCCCGGTTCCTCGAGTATATCGACCTCCCGCCCGTGCAGGTAAACGGCCAGGGATGGGCCGAGGCGATCCACCCGGACGACCGCGAAAGCGCCCTCGACGCCTGGAATTTCGCCCTGGCTCACGGGGACGAGTATTGCGTGGATTGCCGGGTCCGCAACGGCAAGACCGGCGAGTACCGATGGTTCCACTGCCATGCTCTGCCCCAGCGGGAGGCCGGCGGCCGGATCGTGCAGTGGTTCGGCACTTGCACGGATATCGACCGACGCAAGCGGGCCGAGCAGGAGTTCCGTCTCCTCCTGGATAAGCTGCCCGCGGCGGCCTACATGTGCGATCCGGATGGGTTGATCACCTATTTCAACACCCGGGCCGTCGAACTCTGGGGGCGCTCGCCGAAGTTGGATGACCACGAGGATCGATACTGCGGCTCATTTAAGCTCTTCGCGGCGAATGGGATGCCGCTCAGGCATGACCAATGCTGGATGGCCCTCACACTGCGAACGAACCAGGGACATAACGGGCGCGAGATCCAGGTCGAGCGCCCCAACGGCGAGCGTCTCATCGGCCTGGCCTTCGCGAATCCGATCCAGGACGAATCGGGGAGGTTGGTAGGTGCGGTGAACGTCGTGGTGGACATCACCGACCGAAAGCGGTCCGAGGAGGCCCTGCGCGAATCCGAGGACCGCCTGCAGATCCTCTCCAGGCGCGTGGTCGACGTCCAGGAGGAGGAGCGACGTCGCCTGGCCCGTGAACTCCATGACGAGATCGGGCAGGTCCTCACCGCGATCGGCATGAACTTGCAGGTCATGAGGGCCGCGGGAGGCCACGCCAAGGAGCAACGCCTCGAAGAATGCCTTGCCATCGTGAACCGTGCCTTCCTTCAGGTGCGCAACCTCGCGCTCGACCTGCGACCCCCGATGCTTGACGACCTGGGATTGGCCGCGGCATTGCGGTGGCTGGTCGACCGCCAGGCCCAACGCGACGGCTTGATCGCCCATATCATCGTCGACTCGGGGGAAGCCGAGTTACCCTTTGTGCTGGCCACCGCCTGCTATCGGATCGTCCAGGAGGCGATGACCAATATCGCTCGGCACGCGGGGGCAAAACAGGTCTGGGTCGAATTACATCAGGACGACGATGAGGTCGAACTTATCGTGCGCGACGACGGCATCGGCTTCGCCCCGGAGAAGTCCACTCGTCCCGCGCCACTTGGGACCGGCCTCGGCTTGCTAGGGATGCAGGAGCGCGTCCGCCTGCTCGGCGGCCGCATCGACATCAAATCCACACCGGGGCAGGGTACCGCCATCCGCGCCTACTTCCCCCTGACGCCCTCCCCCTCCTCCGGAGATCCGGATCGAGGAGTTGAGCGAACATGAAATCGATCCGTGTCCTGCTGGCCGACGATCACGAGCTGGTCCGACAGGGGCTTCAGGCGCTACTGGCAACCCTGCCGGGGATCGAGGTCGTCGCCGAGGCGGGCAATGGTCGCGAGGTCCTGCGACTGTCGGAGGTGCTTCACCCTGATGTGGTCCTCATGGACATCATGATGCCGGAGATGAACGGACTCGAGGCGACGGCGCAGTTGGCCGCTAAGTATCCACGCATCCGGTCAATCATCCTATCCATGAATGGGAGCGAGGAATACGTGTTGAAGGCGATGAGGGCCGGGGCGGTTGGATACGTGGTGAAGAACGTCAGCCTCGCGGAACTCGAGCAGGCCATCCGCGTGGTCGCCCGCGGAGAGAACTATCTGAGTTCGACGGTCTCGAAGCATGTCATCGCGGGATACTTGCAGCGCATCGGGAACGCCCCGGTCAATTCGCTCGAGCGCCTGACGCCGCGGCAACGCGAGACCTTGCAATTAATCGCCGAAGGAAAGTCGACCAAGGAAATCGCCAACCGGTTGAATCTCAGCGTCAAGACCGCGGAGATGCACCGCTCCCAGTTGATGGAAGCACTCGATCTTCACAGCGTCGCGGACCTGGTTCGCTTTGCCATTCGGATGGGCGTCATCGCCGCCGACGTCTAGCCGTTCCGAAGTCGACCGACCCGTCCCAAAGCCCCGGCCCACTGGCCGAGCTACCACGAGGCCGATCTCCGTATCTCGACGACGTCTCGCGAGAAACATTCGGTCGCGAGCCAGGAATCGCGTACAAGGTAGCTATACAGAGGAATCTCCTCAGTCTCCCAGTGATCTTCCCGCGGGATCCCAGAGATATCCTGGGCCGGGCGATCGCGTTGCAATCTAGGTTTGATATGCCTGGTACCTTGGCCAGTAAGGGCCTGGGGCGCTTCACGGCGAAAGCTGCATGCACCTCCCGAATCGGAGCGATCCGGTCTGTCGATGGTGGCGCACGCGGCCGGAGCGTGGAGCGCTCCAGATTTACGGCTCGCCGGATACCACGGCGTGAGACCAGCCCCATACGTTTGGGATCGACGGGATCCGGCACCTACGGACGAATTACCGAGAACCTCAGGTTCTCGGTGGCGGCGAAATGACGCATGGACACTTACCACGATCCGCTTGGCGCGATGAACCTCACGCCGGGACGAAACGGCTCATCGGGCCAGATCGGAGCCAACCATGTTGAAGACACAGACCACGCGGCGCCTCGAACGGGTGCCTTTCTTCGTTGAGGTCATTGTGGCGCCGTTGAACGGCGGCACAATGACCCCAGCCCGCTCGTTCGACATCAGCCTCGCCGGTGTCGGCCTGGTCTGCTCGAAGCCGATCCCGGTCGGGCAGTCCGTCTGCCTGACCTTCTATATCACGACCGGTAAGGGCGTGGTCGCGGAAGGGCCAGTGCTCGGCCGGGTCGCCCGCATCCACCACGATTACGACGATTCGGTCATGGGCCTCGAGTTCGAGCGGATCCTGGATCGGCGTCAGGTGCCGACTCTCGTCGAGGCGGTCGAGAGGCTCTGACCCGAGTGTGCCGAAGCTGCGATTCCATCGAGACTTTGCGAAGAAGACGCCGACCCGCTCGCGCGAATCGGCACGATCCCGATTTGGTCATCATTGGCAGGTCGCGAAGCGATCATCGCTCCCGCATCGCCGCCAGCGTGCCGCGGATGTACCCGATGCTCTCGGCGACGCCGGGGACCGGATCATCCATGTCTCTCTCGTGCTCGAGACCGACGTGATGGGCGTAGCCGATCTCCAGCAGCGCCCGCAAGATCCCGCGAATATCGAGGACACCCCGCCCGACCTCGACCGGCTGGGACCGGCCGTCCTTGCTCGAGAGGTCTTTGAGGTGCACGTCGTAAAGTCGCGTGGCGCACGTCCGGATCGACTGCGAAGGGTCCACTCCGCAGCGCGCCGTGTGCCCCACGTCGACGCAGACGCCGATCCGAGCGTCAAACTTCTGGATCGCCTCCCAGACGTCGAGCGGCGAGGGCCAGACCTTGTCTTCAGGCCCGTGGTTGTGGATGGCCAGCTTCAGATCGAACTCCTTCACCAGCTTGTCGAGGATCGGCAAGGATTCCCGCGTCGGCTTGCAGACGATGGTCGGTATGGACGCGTCTCGAGCATACTCGAACGCATTCCGGATCCGGGACTCCTCGTCGGTCAGGCTGACGACGCCGCAGCTCAAAGGAGTGATTGCCGCGTCTCGGAATTTCTTGACCACCGCCTTGCGCTTTTCGACAGAACTCTTGAGCGGCAGGTGGGCGTCCTTGATCGAGACGTAATGGACCCCGACCCGGCGGATACCCTGGATCGTGGCCTCCAGCGGCAGCCTGCTGAAGGTGTACGAGGCGATGCCCATTTTCAGGCCGAGCCACGGGTCGGCGGCGGAACCGGACGACTGGGCGAAGGTCGGCGGCGTGCTCCCGGCGAGCGGCGTGAGGGCAGCGACCGAGGCGGCGAGGCCCACGAAGGCCCTTCGAGAAAGCGGCGGCGTTGGGTTCATGTCCGGCTCCTTTCGTGCGGTAGGTTCGAGTCGATGCAAGCCTTGCCTTGACGTTCATCACGATCATAACCGCCTCGTAGGCTCGTGGCAGCACTTCGCATCGGTATTCCATAAGCGCCGCGGGGAGGCGGACGGGCAGCACCTGGCATCGAGCGAACCCGCCTGTACAATGGAGCCCCTGGAGCATCGATGAGCCCGGGGGTTGGCTGGCGAGCGTCGGGCGCGATGGTGCGAGCGAGAGGTGATCGACCGATGGCGACCGTGACTTCGCGGGCAACGTTGAAGGCCGAGTGGCTGCTCGCCTTGTATCGACGGATGCAGACCATCCGGCGTTGCGAAGAGCATCTGGCGCGAGCCCATCAACGCGGATTGGTGCATGGGGCCTGCCACACCTACGTCGGCGAGGAGGCGATCGCCGTCGGCGTCTGCGCCACCTCCGGGCGGACGACGTGGTCTTCAGCACGCATCGAGGCCACGGCCACGCGCTGGCCAAGGGGGTGACGCCTCGCGCCCTGGCCGCCGAGCTCATGGGACGCGAGACCGGCTGCTCCTTCGGCCGCGGCGGCAGCATGCACCTGTTCGCCCCCGAGGTCGGCATGATGGGCACCAGCGGGATCGTCGGCCCCTGCATCCTCCAGGCGGCCGGCGCCGGATACAGCTTCAAACTCCTGGAGACCCAAGGGATCGCCGTGGCCTTCTTCGGCGACGGTGCGGTCAATAACGGAGCCTTCCACGAGGGGCTGAATCTCGCCGGGATCTACAAGCTCCCCGTGCTCTTCGTCTGCGAGAATAATGAGTTCGCCACCGAGGTACCTTTCCAGTACGCCGCCGGCAATCCCGATGTCGCCGGCCGGGCGGCATCCTACGGAATCCCCGGGATCCAGCTCGACGGCAACGACGTCCTTGCGGTCTACGAAGCCGCGGACGAGGCCGTGGCACGCGCCCGCCTGGGTGAAGGCGCGACGCTGATCGAGTGCAAGACCTACCGGACCCGTCCCCACGCCGAGGGCATGGGCGACTATACCTATCGGACCCGCGAGGATGTCGAGGTCTGGAAGACGCGCTGCCCGATCCAGCGCCTCCGCCGGTTCCTCCTCGAAGAGTCGCGGGCGAACGAGGACGAGCTCCAGGTCATCGACGAGGAGGTCGAATCCGAGATCGTCGAAGCCTTGCGATTCGCCGAGTCGAGTCCCTGGCCTGATCCGGCCACGGCCGCCGATCACATCTACGCCGGACCGACCGTCGAGGAGAAATCCAAGGTCCCTATTCGAAATACGCCACCCCCATCCGGCGGTCGCGAGCTGACCTTCATGAAGGCGACCCTCGAGGCGCTGACGGAGGAGATGGCCAGGAACCCCCGTATCTTCGTGATGGGGGAAGGGATCGGCAAGCGTGGCGGAAACTTCGCCACGACAACCGGCTTGTTCGACCGCTTCGGCCCGGTCCGCCTCTGCGACACGCCGATCTCCGAGCGCGGATTCACCGGGCTCGCCGGGGGCGCGGCCATGACCGGGACACACCCGCTGATCGACTACATGTTCGTCGATTTCGCGCTCGACGCCGTCGGCGAGATCCTCAACCAGATCGCCAAGATCCAGTACATGAGCCACGGCCGGATCGCGATGCCCGTCCTGTTGAGGGGCTGCGTCGGGATCGGACACTCGGCCGCCACGCACCACTCGGGCAACTACTACGCGATGTTCGCGCATTTCCCGGGCCTGCGCGTCGTCCTCCCTTCAACCCCCTATGATGCCAAGGGCCTGCTCAAGCGGGCGTTGAACTGCCGCGACCCGGTCCTGTTCCTCGAGCATCGCGAGATCCTGGGCGTCAAGGGACCGGTCCCCGAGGAGGAATACGAGATCGAGTTCGGCCGTGCGGCCGTCGTCCGCGAGGGGACCGACGTCACGGTGGTCGCGCTGGCGAAGATGGTCCACGAGGTCCTGAAGGCCCGGGAGGCGCTGGAGCGGGACGGCATCTCGGTCGAGTTGATCGACCCGCGCACGATCGCGCCCCTGGACTTTGAGACCATCCACGAGTCGGTCCGCAAGACCGGGCGACTGCTGGTCGTCGACGAGGACTTCGCGCCGTTCGGGGTCGGAGCCGAGATCGCGGCCCGAATGGCGGACGTCGGCTTTGACGATCTGGACGCCCCGATCCGCCGGATCAACGGCTTGCACACCCCGACGCCATATAGCCCCCCCTTGGAGGGAGCCGTCGTCCCCGACGTCGAGACGATCGCACGCGCCATCCGCAACCTCATCCGGGAGTAAGACCGACGCCATGGCCATTGCGATCACCATCCCCCGGCTCGGCTGGAACATGGAGGAGGGGGTCTTCGTCGGCTGGATCAAACGGGATGGGGAGACGATCCGCGTCGGCGACCCGATCTTCACGCTGGAGGGCGAGAAGGCGACCCAGGACATCGAGGCGAGCGACGCGGGTGTCCTCCGCATCCCCGCCACGACCCCGGGTCCCGGCACCACAGTCCCCGTCGGCGCGGTCATCGGTTACGTGCTCGCACCGGGAGAGGCCGATCCGGTCAATCTCTCGTCGCCCGCGGAGAATGGCGTCGAGCATCGGCCGACCGTCGAAGCGATGGCGGTCGCCTCGCCGCCGGCTCCGACGAGCGAGGTCGGCGCCGGAGCCCATATCCGGAGCCGTCGCGATCGGCCTCGGATCTCGCCGCTGGCCCGGCGGCTGGCCCGCGAGCTGGGCGTCGATTGCTCGAAGCTCGAAGGCAGCGGCTGCACCGGCCGGATCCGCAAGGTTAACATCCTGGCCGCCGCGCAGCTACGGCCCAGTCAGGGGACACTCCCCGCCCCGCGGCGCGAGAGCCCGCCGGTACCGGGCCAGACCGTCCCGATCGGGCCGACCCGACGGACGATCGCCGCTCGGATGGTCGAGAGCGGTCGCTCGACGGCGCCGGTCACCCTGAACACCACGATCGATGCCACGAACCTGGTGAATCTCCGCGCCCAGTTCAAGGCCGCCTCGCCGCCGGGCCTCGAGCTTCCCGGCTACACCGACTTCATCGTCAAGCTGACCGCGATGGCGCTGAAGGAGCACCCGCTGTTGCACGCCCGATGGGAGGGGGATCGCCTCGTCATACCGGAGGAGCCTAACATCGGGATCGCCGTCGACACCGACGAGGGGCTCCTGGTCCCGGTGATCCCGTGCGCCGCGCGGATCGGGCTCGGCGAGATCGTCGCCCGGGGGCGAGACCTGATCCGACGCGCCCGCGAGCGACGACTGCGGGCCGACGAGATGCAAGGCGGCACGTTCACGATCACGAATCTAGGCGCCTTCGGAATCGAGACATTCACACCGATTATCAACCTTCCCGAGTGCGCCATCCTCGGGATCGGCCGGATCGTCCGCGAGCCGGTGATGGCCGGGGAGCAAGTCGTCGCACGCGAGCGGATGGGACTGAGCCTCACGTTCGACCATCGCATCGTCGACGGCGCGCCCGCCGCTCGCTTCCTCCAGTCGCTCGCCCGACTCATCGAGAACCCAGGCCCGTGGCTGATCGCATAAGGAGGCCGGCCCATGCGTTGCGACCTGTCCGGTAAAGTCAGTCTGGTGACCGGTGCGGCCCGGGGGATCGGCCGGTCCATCGCCGACGAATTCGCGGCCAATGGCTGCCGGGTCATTTATACGGACATCAACGAAGCTGGTGCCCGCGAGGCGGCGTCGGCCGTGCCGGGCGCCCTCGGCAGGGCGCTGGACGTCACGAGCAGCGACGACATCGAGAAGACCATCGATTGGATCGTGGCGACCTGCGGGCGCCTGGACATCGTCGTCAACAACGCGGGCGTCAATACGATGGCCCACCGCGTGACGATCGACGAGTTCCCGCGCTCGGAGTGGGACCGCATCCTCGCGGTCGACCTGACGGGTCTCTACGAAGTGAGCCGTTTCTCGGCGCGAGCGATGCGGTCGCAGGGCTCGGGCCGGATCATCAACATCGCCTCGATCGCCGGACTCGTCCCGCTCCGGCTCCAGTGCGCCTTCGTGGCGGCCAAGGCCGGCGTGGTCAACCTGACCAGGGCGATGGCCCTGGAGCTCGGCCCTCACGGGATCCTGGTCAACGGCATCGCACCCGGTTCGACATTGACCGAGGGGACCCGCCAGCTCTTCTACGGCGAAGGGGGATTATTCCATGACTCGGTCAAGCAGATGCTCGCCCATATCCCCCTGGGCCGACCCGCCGAGACCCGCGAGATCGCCGTCGCCGCGCTGTTCCTGGCCGACCCGGAGAATAGCTACATGAACGGCCACATGCTCACGGTCAACGGCGGCTGGACCGCCGGCTACGCCCGCGAATTCTGACCGTCGAGCGAGCCGCGACCCGGATGACTGACCTGGCGAGAATGCACCGCGAGCAGGCCCCTTCGATCGTCGCGTGCTTGCATTGAGCGGTCGCACCATCAAATAATATTCCAATCCGCCCCGCGAATCAGGTAGGGACCGTTTCAGGAAAGTCGAGTCGGGGTGCCTCGGCGCGAAAGCCGCGGAGAGACCGGTTAGGGCCATGATCGGGATCGACGATGCTCATCGAGTTGGAGAACGTGACCAAGACCTACGGCAAGCTCTCGGCGCTGCGGGGCCTCTCGGTCGCGCTGCCGGAGGGTGCGATCGGCCTTCTGGGTCCCAACGGCGCCGGCAAGACGACGATGATCCGGACCCTGCTGGGCCTGATCGCGATCGACTCCGGAGAAGGACGGATCCTCGGGAGGGACATCCGTGCCGAACGACTGGCGATCCGCCAGGCGGTGGGTTTCGTGCCCGAGGATGAATGCCTCTTCCCCGGGATGAATGGCGTGTCGGCCGTCGCCTACGCCGGGGAACTGGTCGGGATGCGTCCCAAAGATGCCTTGCAGCGCTCCCACGAGGTGCTCGACTACGTGGGACTGGGCGAGGCCCGCTACCGACGCATCGAGTCGTATTCGACCGGGATGAAGCAGCGATTCAAGATCGCCGCGGCGATCGTCCACGATCCGCGGCTGCTGATCCTCGACGAGCCGACCAATGGCATGGACCCGGCCGGCCGAGAAGACGTCCTGGAGCTGACCATCGACCTCTCGCGAAACAAGGGGATGAGCCTGCTGTTCTCCAGCCACCTGCTCCCCGACGTGGAAGCGGTCTGCGAATACGTGATGGTCCTGGGCGGCGGCCGTCTCCTGGCCCAGGGGCGGATCGCGGAGCTGAAGCAAGGCCACAACCTCGAGTACGAGGTACGGATCAAAGGCGATCCCGACCCGTTCTTCCGCCAGCTCTCGGCGCGGGGCATCCCGGCCGAGCCGATTGATGAACACATCCTGGTCCGGCTCCCGACGGGAATCGCGTTGACCTCGGTCTGGGACGCCGCCCGCGAGGCCGGCGAGCAGCTCCGCTCCCTCCGCCCGAGGCGGAGCACCCTCGAAGAAGTCTTCCTCAGCGCGCTCGGGGAAAAACACTGATGCCCATCTTCGACCAGGGATACCAGCACTGGCAAGGGACGCTCTCGGGGCAGGCCGGGCGCTGGCTCCCTATTACCCGACACGGGGTCCAGGTCCAACTCAAGAACCGATGGGTCCGCATGATCATCTTGGGGTCGTGCATACCCGCGCTCGTACTCACCTGCCTCCTGGCACTCTGGGGCCTCTTCGAACAAAAATCCACGTTGATCACCCCGATCTTCTTCCTTTTCCAGGATCTCCCCGAGGATCTCAAGGTCGGGCCGAAGGGCTACCGTTCACCGTTGTGGACCCTGGCGTTCCGCCAGTTCTTCGACATCCAGCTCTCGATCTCGATGATCCTGGTCCTCCTGGTCGGCCCCGACCTGATCAGCCAGGATCTGCGGTTCAATGCTATCCCGCTCTACCTCTCGCGGCCCTTGCGGCGGTTCGAATACTTCCTGGGCAAGCTCGGCGTGATCGCGGTGTTCATCTCGGTGGTGACGATCGCCCCGGCCCTGCTGGCCTTCGCGCTCGGATACGGCTTCAGCCTCGATCCGACCGTGGTCCGCGACACCGGCCGGCTCCTGCTGGCCTCGATGGCGTTCGGCGCGATCGTCGTAGCCTCGGCGGGCCTCCTGATGCTGGCACTCTCCTCGTTGTCGCGGAATTCGCGATACGTCGGTGCGATGTGGCTGGGACTCTGGATCGTCGGTAACATCACCGCGGGCGTCCTGGAGGGAACGATCCGGGCCGATTGGTGTCCCCTGGTCTCCTACACCAACAACCTGCGACGGGTCCGCGACGCCCTCTTCGACGCCGAGACGGCCTGGGGCCAGGTGACGAGCATATTCCCGAGCGCGAGACAGGCCGGCCGGTCTGTGATCATGGGTCCGTTCGGGCCCGGCCGCGGCTCCCGATTTCGGGGCGGACCGCCGCCCCCGCCTCCATTCCCATCACGGTATGACGATCAGGCGAGTGCCCGAGGTCCGACCCGCGAGCGACGGTCCGCACTGGCACCGGCCACTTACCCCTGGCAATGGTCGGCCGGGGTGCTCGCCGGCCTCGCGGCGGTCTCGATCGCCGTCCTCATGACGCGAATCCGCAGCCTCGACCGCCTCCGTTGATCCGAGCACGTCGTCATCCCGCCGGGAGTGCGATCCGATCGAGAATCACCGCGAAATCGCAATCGTCATCCGTAATCTTCCTGATTTCATCATGTTGATCCTGTCAATCCTGTCAAAATTGATACACATCCAGCGAGACAGGATTGACAGGATCAACAGGATGAAATTCACTTGCGATTTCGGAATTCGTCATTCGGAATCTTCAATCCGATACTTCCACGGACGTTGTGTCTCCCATCTGGAATTTCCATCCGCGTTCATCTGCGGACAAGGTCTTCTTTCTGGTGCATCCTCGGAAGCCGGGACGGTCCAAGGGAATCCGAAATGAGCGACTCGAACACGATCCCGGCGGTTATCGAATTCCACTCGGTATCCAAGTGGTACGGCCAGGTGATCGGCCTCAATAACCTGTCGCTCCGTCTGCCGGCCGGCGTGACGGGCCTGCTGGGTCCGAACGGCTCGGGCAAGAGCACGCTGTTGCAACTGGCGACCGGCCAGCTCCGGCCCAGCCAGGGATCGGTGCGGGTCCTGGGCCATCGCCCGTGGAATCATCCGGGCCTGAACCGTCACATCGGGCTCTGCCCCGAACAGGACGCGTTCTTCGAGTGGATGTCAGGCCGGGAGTTCTTGACCGCCTGCGCATTGCTCGCCGGCCTGGGTCGGCGCGGGGCGAGCGATGCGGCCGAGCGTGCGCTCGAGATGGTCCGGATGACCGAGCACGCCGGCCGGTCGGTCCGCGGCTATTCGAAGGGGATGCGGCAGCGGATCAAGCTGGCCCAGGCGTTGGTGCACGACCCGCAGGTGCTCTTCCTCGACGAGCCGTTCTCGGGGACCGACCCGGTCGCCCGCCGCGAGCTCATGGATCTCGTCATCGAATGGGGTCGCCAGGGCCGGACGGTGCTGGTGTCCAGCCATGTCTTCTACGAGATCCAGGCATTGACGCGATCGATCGTCCTCCTGAATCGGGGCCGCCTGGTCGCGGAAGGGGACGTACGCCAGATCCGCGACCTGATCGACAAGCATCCGCATCGGATCGTGATCAAATCGACCCACGCCCGGGCGCTGGCCGCCAAGCTCGTGCGTTGCGATGATGTCGTGGGGATCGAGGTCAAGCGGGACGACGGCGTGATCGTGGTGGAGACCCGGATGCCGGATCGGTTCTATGGGCGGTTGGTCGAGCTGGCCCTGGAAGCCGACACGCCGATCGAGGAAGTCTACTCCGACGACGACAACCTGGAAGCTGTCTTCAAGTACCTGGTGAATCCATGACGACGATCGCGCCGACCCCTTCGCCCCCGCCCGATCCCGAGCCGCGGCCGGAGCCATTTCCGACCGGCCGAGGGATCGGAGGATTTCTCCCCGGCGCGTCGATCGGCGATCGCACGGACTCGGGATCACGGCATCCGATGGCGATGGGTCCGATCCGGCTTTCCAATCGAGTCACCCTCTCGGCGATCCTCACGGTTGTACGGATCACGGCCGCGCGGCAGGGTCGCGGGATTCGCCTCGCGATCCTCGCCTTGCTCTTCTCCCTGCCTATCGTCGTCGCCATATTGATCCGGCGCTTCCAGGACCCCTATCGGCCCGACCCCGTCGAGGGCACCTTGATGTTCGGCCTGATCTTCCAGGCGCTGCTGCCGGTATCGGCCCTCCTGTTCGCCTCGGGCATGGTCCAGGACGATATCGAGGAACAGACTCTGACCTATTTCTTGATCCGGCCGATCCCGCGCTGGATGATCTACCTGGCCAAGCTCCTGGGCACGTTCGTGGTGACCGCGATTCGCGCCGCGGCCTTCATCATCGCGACGCTCGTCGCGGTCTACTGGGGCGAGGAGCGGCTGGTGAGGCCGGTCCTGACCGAGCGCGCACCGATTATCGTCGCGCTCATGGCCCTGTGCCTGGCGGCTTACGTGTCGGTCTTCGGGGCCCTGGGCGTCTGGTTCCGCCGGACCCTGATCGTCGGCGCGATCTACATCGTGATCCTCGAGGGAGTCATCGCCAACATCAACTTCGTCATCCGGGAGGCCACGATCATGTATCACATCCGTGTCCTCGCCGTGCGATGGCTCGACGTGCCCGGCACCGACTGGTCGATCGACACGTCGACCGCCCCGGCGGCCTCCACCAGCCTGATCGTGCTCCTGGCCCTCAGCGTGCTCTTCGCGGCCCTAGGCGCCCTTACCTTCGGCCTGCGCGAGTTCCGCGTCAAGACGCCGGAGGGGAATTGAGTGGAGAACAGCGGTCATTCGAAGAACCGGCTCAGGGCAACGGCGAAGCCGGGGAGGATCTCAGGGACCCTCAGCTCCTCGTCGGACCTGAGGGTGAGCGTGGGTCGATCGGAGAAGAAGAGGATGGCGGTCCGCGATTCGTCGTCGAGCACGAGGACCGTCGTCACCCCGGCATTCAGATACTCCGCCGCCTTGGCGATGATCTTCGGCCATCGCTCGCTCGGCGATCGGACCTCGACGACGAAATCGGGCACTTCCGGCCCATAATTCCCCGGGAGCGGTCCCTTCGGGAAACGGGCGTAGCTGTAGAATGCGACGTCCGCGCCTCGAACCGTGTCGGGATCGTGCTCGGTGATCACGCCCGCGTCATTGCTCAAGACATGACCGAGGTCATGGTCATCCAGATAGCGCCGTAGCAGATAGACCGTCTGAGCACAGATCTGGCCATGACGCCGATTGGGTTGAGGCATTGGCATAATCCTTCCCCTGACGAGCTCCTCGGGATGACCCGGGTCGGATCGTCGGGCGTACTCCGCGGCGGTCATGAGTATCGGCGTGGTAACCAAAGCAGTGGACATGGCAGGCTCCTCGCGGGATCGTCGATGATCGGATTGTCGCAGATACCGCGTATCGAGCCAAGCCACGCCGTTGAGAATCGATCAATCAAGTGACCCAGCCATCCCGCATCATCGCCCTGTACAAGCCTTACGACGTCCTCTGCCAGTTCACGGATGCCGAGGGCCGGGCCACGCTCAAGGCGTTCGTCCCGATCGCGGATGTCTATCCCGTCGGCCGGCTCGACCGCGACAGCGAGGGGCTCCTCCTCCTGACCGACGACGGCCCGCTCGCCCATCGCCTCACCGACCCGCGGTTCGATCATCCCAGGACCTATCTGGTCCAGGTCGAGCGGATCCCCGATGACCAGGCGCTCGAAGCCCTGCGCCGAGGGGTTGTGCTGAGCGACGGTCCGACCCGTCCGGCCGAGGTCGAACATTTGCCCGAGCCACCCGCTTTGCCGGAGCGGTCGGTCCCGATCCGGTTCCGCAAGAACGTGCCCACCGCCTGGCTGCGGATGACCATCCGCGAGGGTCGCAACCGGCAGGTTCGGCGGATGACCGCCGCCGTCGGACACCCGACCTTACGGCTGGTCCGAGTTGCCGTCGGCCCGATCTCGCTCACCGACCTCGCTCCCGGCCAGTGGCGCGAATTGACCGAGATGGAACTCCGGACCCTGGAACCCGTTCGGTCGGCGCGACCCAGGAGTTCCGGGCCCCCGCATCCTCGTCGCAACCCGCGAAATCGGAAGCCTCGCCGATCGTGACGGCTTCCTCTCGCTTCTCTCCCCTCCAATTCGCCTCACCTTTTCGGATAGACCGGAGTACAGTAGAGGGGATTCGTTCGGCATGTTCCGGTCCCCAGCCATCGGGTAAGACCACTCCTTGCTCGATCGTCGTGGATCGACGGGGGCATTCTCGGCTCGACCGATGCGCGAGGGAGGAAGGGTTCGGCGATGGCCAGTCCGGCTCGGGTCGAAAAGATGATCTCACTCGACGAGTTCCTCCGCATGCCGGAGATCGACGAACATCCCTACCTGGAGTTCTTGGAAGGGAGGATCGAGCCCAAGGTGTCTCCCCAGGGGAAGCATAGCAGCATTCAGACCAAGCTCGCCGCGCACCTCGACTCCTTTGCAGGGCGTCGCAAGTTCGGAGGCGCCTTCACGGAGCTGCGCTGCACTTTTGTCGGTCGTTCTATCATTCCGGATATCGTCGTGTTGCTCGAAGGAAACATTGCGGTCGACGAGGACGGCGAGATCGCCAATCCAACACTACTGCCGCCAGATATTCACATCGGGATGGTCTCACCGGATCACTCGGTGCAGAAGTGCCGCAATAATCTCGCTTTTTCCCTCGCGAACGGCTGTTCCTTGGGGTGGTTAATCGACCCGGAACATAAGACCGTGCACGTCTATCGGGTCGGCCGATCACCCGAGGAGTTGCCCGAGGATGGAATCCTCGAACGCGATCCGATTCTGCCCGGCTTTCGCCTGCCCATCAAGCGACTCTTCGGCTGGTTGAAGCGGCCGGAGCGGAACCGGAAGCCATCGCCCCCACGTCCCGAGCCGCCAATCGAGGGGGAGCCGAGCTGATGTCCACACTCGGCGAGTCGCCCAATGGCCACGCCATCGAACCGGTCCGGCTGATCTTCGACGAGGGCTCGCTCGTGGTGGATGGCCTGCGCGAGGACGAGGCCCACGGCCTGCCGGGCTTGAAGTACGACTTCCGCATCCGGCAGTTCCGCGCCGAGGCTATCTGGTACCGGACGATCGTCGAGCTGTTGAGGCATCACAAACGGCCTTACCAGGATGCCGCGCGGGCCTACGAGCCCACCCCGTGGCGGCTCCAGGTCGCCAAGGAGGCGTTCCCTCACCAGGTCGAGGGCCTGAAGGCGTGGTGGGAGGCCGGCGGACGGGGCTCGGTCGTCCTGCCGACCGGGACGGGGAAGACCCACCTGGCCAACCTCTGCATCGAGCGCGCCGGCCGGCCCACCCTGATCATCACGCCGACGATCGACCTGATGAATCAGTGGTACGACGAGCTGGTTCTGAGCTTCGGCGTCGAGGTCGGCCTGCTCGGCGGCGGCTATTACGACATCCGCCCGCTGACCGTGACGACCTACGATTCGGCCTATCTGAACATGGACCGCCTCGGCAACAAATTCGGCTTCATCGTCTTCGACGAGTGCCACCACCTCCCGAGCCCGACCTACGGCCTGGCCGCGACCTGCGCCATCGCACCCTTCCGCCTGGGTCTGACCGCGACGCCCGAGCGTGCCGACAACGCGCACATGCACCTCGATCAGCTGATCGGCCCGATCGTCTATCGTCGCGAGATCACCCAGCTCAAAGGCCAGTACCTGGCCGACTACCGCGTGATGACGCTCTACGTCCACCTGAGCGACGAGGATCGGTCCCGATACGAGCAGGCGCGCGAGCTCTATCGCGGGTTCGTCCGCGAGGCCGGCATCGACATGAGGCGGCCCAACGGCTGGAGCCAGTTCATCTACGTCGCCCACCAATCCGCCGAGGGCCGCGAGGCCTTCCGCGCCTATCGCGAGCAGCGCACGCTGGCGCTGGCCGCTCCGGCCAAGCTCAACCTTTTGGGCCGACTACTAGAGCGGCACAACGGCGACCGCGTGCTGATCTTCACCCACGACAACGCGACCGTCTACACGATCGCCCGGCAATTCCTGGTCCCCGTCATCACGCATCAGACCAAGACCAAGGAGCGCCGCGAGATCCTCCTGCGGTTCAACTCCGGCGCCTTCCCGATCGTCGCGACATCGCGCGTGCTCAATGAAGGGGTGAACGTCCCCGAGGCCAACGTCGCGATCATCCTCTCCGGATCGGGCTCCGTCCGAGAGCACGTCCAGCGCCTGGGGCGAATCCTCCGCAAGTCGGGGGACAAGGAGGCCGCCCTCTACGAGGTCATCACCCGGGACACCGTCGAGGAATTCACATCCAACCGCCGTCGACAGCACGACGCCTACGGCGGGAATTCCCCCGGGATGCCGCCGAGGTCCTCGCCTCCAGGCCCTCCATGATCGTGATCACGATCGTCGCCTCGCATTCCGACGCGGCCGAGCCCTGCACCGACCCAGCAACGCGAAAGTCTGACCCGGGTACGATCCATGCTCACAGGTGATCTGGTCGGTGTGAGGATCTCGAAGCAGCGGGTCATCCCGCTGTATATCGACCGCGAGGCCGGGAGATGGCTCGAGGTCGCGGAGAGCCTGCTGCTCCTCTACCGCGAAGGCAAGGGGATGACGCGCGGCGAGATCGAGAGCGAGGTCGACGAGCTCTTCGGCGGCGGCGGCAAGGCGACCCAGGTGCACCGGGGGCTGGCCAAGGTCCTCGAAGACCGCGCCGAGTTCGAGGTCGTGGCCGACATCTCTCCGGAGGAGGTCCGGGAGAAGGTATTCACCGCAGCCGCCGACTATCGCCGTCAACTCTTGACGGGCGCATCCGTCCCCGGCCAGCGCCCGCAGTTCCACCGCGACGAGGTCGTGCGAGAGGTCGCCCGCGAGCTGAAGCTCGAGCCCGACGCGGTGCTGAATTCGCTCTTCGCCGACCTTCGCGACGAGAACCGACTCCTGAGCTTCGAGGACATCACGGCCCAGCGTCTCATCGATCGGTATAACGTCGCGCTGGCGCAGGCGGTGCTGCTCCGCTCGGTACTGGTCCGGGCCGAGGTCCGCAACGAGAAACCCGCCCGTTATCGCCAGCTCTTCCGCCGGCTCAAGTTCCACCGGCTGCTCTACCGCGTCGAGGGGAGCATGCGCGACGGTTACATCTTCCAGATCGACGGCCCGTTGAGCCTCTTCAGCGCCACGACCAAGTACGGCCTCCAGGTCGCGTGGTTCCTGCCGGCGCTCCTGCACTGCTCGGATTTCCGACTCGACGCCGAGCTCCGTTGGGGCCCGAAGCGCGAGCCCCGCAACTTCCACCTGGAGGCGAATGATGGATTGCTGTCGCACCAGGCCGACACCGGCACATACGCTCCGGCCGAGCTCGCCGCGTTCGTCGAGCGGTTTCGCCAGGTCGCGCCGGCCTGGGAGATCACCGAGATCACCGAGGTCCTCGAACTGGGCCGCGAAGGGGTCTGGGTCCCCGACTATCGACTCGTCCACCGGCCGACCGGCACCGACGTCCTCCTTGAGGTCGTCGGCTTCTGGAAGAAGGCGAGCCTGGAGCGGCTCCTTCGGCTCCTGCCCCAGTACGGCCCGCCGCGGTTCGCCCTGGCGATCTCCGACCGATTCAAGGTGGACGAAGAGGCCCTCCAGGAACTCCAGGGACCGATCCTCCGGTTCAAGGAAATCCCCAACGCCTCCGAGCTGGCCACCCTACTCGACACGTTCCTGAAAAAGCCCGGCCTCGGCGTCGATCAGCCGCTATTCCGTTGATCGACCGGGCCGACGAATGGCCGACGATGGAGACCACGATCACCTGCGACCGCGGCCTTTCGACGACTCCTGCACCTTCGGCTCCGGTGGCGCTTCCTTGTCGGAGAGAGCGAAGGGGATCGTGTTGGGCCCTTCCTTGACCTCGGCCGTGAGGGTCGTCGTGCGGACATCGCCGTAGCCGGCGGGGATCAAGCTCTTGGCCTCTCCTGCCGCCTTGATCGCGAATTGCTTCGGCACGATCGCAACTTCCTCGGTCCCGACCGCGTTCTTGCGGGCCGCCCGGGCTTTCTCGAAGTCTGCCTTGGCCTTGGCGGCGGAATCCTCCTTCGCCGTGATGGCGACCTTGTACTTGCCCGCCCGGGCACCGTCATCGTTCCCGCCCGTTGAACAAGGTGTAGGAGCCATTCTCGATCGCCCCGGTGGCTCCGACGCCCTTGGGATCATCGGGGACGAAGCTGATTATCCCCTTTTCGAGGGGACTGCCGTTGTAGGTCACCGTGCCGGTGACGGGGAATCGTTTGCCGAGCCCGTCATCAGTGCCGCACGAAGTCATGACAAGGAGCCCGGATACCGCGAGGATCGCGAAGAAACCGCGAACGAGGGCGTTGCGTGAGCGCATGAAGGTAGACATCCTGTAACGCTTTATCGAGAACCGAGACGATAGCGGCACGAGGACCCCCGGAAGAGACCGGGCGCCGCACTCCAATCATCAAACCACGTCGGCAGTCGTCCCCGTCCATCGGAATGCGGCAGCACGACCGCTTCGGTCAATACGAGTCCGAGCTGATGACCTCGCCGCCGTTGCGACTGCCAAGGGCACAGTAGGTCGTCATCGCAATCGACTGCTTGAGAAAATGGACCGACCCGTCCGCAAAGACGAAGTTCGCCCCGCCGGGGTGTTTGCTCTTGAATCCCGTATTGGCGTAGCCACACCGGCACGACCAGTTGTATGGGGGTGAGATCGTCGAGCTGAAGCCGCCGCAGAGATCGCAACTGACCGGTGTCGGGTAATTGATCGGCACGGTGGTGCCGTTGGCGTTGGCGCTGTACTGCCAGACGTTATTGTCGGCGCGCTGAGCGGGGAGGCTCTCACCGGCCGCGATCGTGTTGCTCAGCCCATCAGTAATGCTGGCAATCTTGACGACCTGATTCGTCGTACAGTCGAACATTCCTCGGAGGGTACCTGCGGCGGCCACCGGGGGGAGATTGGCACTGATGTCGGCGAACGTGCCCTGATAGCCGGGCCAGCCGATGCGCGGCTGTCCGGCGACAGGAGGCCAGCTCGCATACGGTGTCTCCGTCGGGAAAGTCGCGTTGGTCGTCAGTGCCCCGATGCAATAATTATCGCCGAAGCTGGCGAGATAATTCGAGACGGGGACCATGCGTGTACCGCTGCCGTTCGGGGGGAGGGGGGCCGATGTCACGGCATACTGACCCAGACCGCCTCCACCACTGTTCCCATCCGCCCGGAAACCGTCCTGGTCTCCGTCCGAGGGGCATTGCAGCGTGCTGATCTTCGTGTACCAGGCCGTGGCGAAATCAGGCTGAGCCAGGCTGGTGGTGATGGCCACCTGAAAGTTGATCGAGTTGTAGATATTTCCCTGCTCGAAGTATGGCAAGGTCAACGCGACCCAACTCACACCGTTGTTGTTGAGCTGGGTAGTCCAACCGCTATTCGCCGCATTCGTCACGCCCGTCATCGCCCCCAGGGGAAAGACCCCGTTGGTGCTCTCGTAGTTGGCGAAGGCCAGCCCGAGTTGCTTCAAGTTGTTGGTACACTGTATCCGGCGGGCGGCCTCGCGGGCCGACTGCACGGCCGGCAGCAATAACGCAATCAAGACGGCGATGATGGCGATGACGACCAACAGCTCGATCAGGGTGAACCCGCGACGAAACGATGAAACTTCCCGGCCTCTCATGACAAGTCTCTCCTGCTGAGGAATCACCCACGAGTCGGGCAGGACGCCGGACATTCTGGTGGCTGAACGATCAGCCGGACACCAGGGCCAGACAACAACCCACACCGGAGCACGGTTGGACCCGAACCGATCGGCACCACGATCCTATCACCATACGGATCGCGGTGAAAAACGCCGAAGGCAGTCAGATCTTCAGCCCACTTAGACTGTCCGCACGGCCCAAATAGGCATCTCCGAAGAGCCCCAGGATGCAGCGTGCTCACGAGATAGCATCCCACCAACTTAAGTCTTTATACACGGCCGAATGGCCAGGGCCAAGACCTCTCCGAACAAATTCGGAGAATTCCGAACAAGGCAGACTTTCGCGAAGATAACTCAACTGGTATGAGGTCTCCAACAAGATGGATGACTGCGCGAGCGATTGGGTGCTCGTTGACAGGCCCTGACTGACCAATTCCCCTGCAGCCTCCAATCAATCGAAGCGTGCGTGCGCCCTGTCATTCACTTCTTCTTGGGCTCCTCGAGCGACTTCAGCCGTTCTGCGGCCACGGCGTCGGCCGGGTCGAGGATGAGGGCCTTCCGGAAATACTTCCGGGCTCCCTCTTTGCGCCGAAGCGGAGATAGCGGTCTCCCCGTCTGGTCAGCGTCCCGAGAAATCGCTTGTCGAAACCGCCATAGAGGCGGTAGAAGCCGACCGCGTCCTGGTTACGTCCCTGATCGAGTAATTCTTCGACCAGGGAGTCTCCGAAGTCCCTGTACAGGATGGGCGCGGACGCGTCGGTCTCGTGCCAGCGTTTCATGAGGGCGATCGTAGCCTCCACGCCGCGTGACGTCATGAATGGGCGAAACTGACGCGGGGTCGGCGGTGAATCCAAACTCTCGCGATACGGCTCCGGTCCCGTCACACCCGCCGGCACGTAGTCCACGCGGGGAGCCGTTCCACCGAGCTTGTTGCCACCGTGCTTCTCCCGAAGACCCTTCTTGCGCTCGATCGAGGGATTCTTGAGATAAACGTCGAAGAAATCCAGAATATATTCGCAGAGCGATTCGTAGCCGGCACGGGCGGCCTCGAGTTCCGCTCGGAGTTCTTTCTTGTCGGGATTCGCCTCGCATTCGAGGACTCGCTTCTGGATACCCTGATCGATGAAGTCGTTGTGGCCCATCTCGCGGAATGTCAGGTAATAGCGCTCGGCGTGCTGGAGGGCGTCGGCGAACTGGAAAATAGCGTGCGCATTGGCCGCCATGAGCAAGGGACCATCCACGTTCTTCACGTTCTCCAGGACGGGCTTCGTCATATAATCCCAGCCGCCGGTGGCGACGCTATAATAATCCTGCGTCGTATCGAGGCTCACCACGGCATCGACGGGCGACCCGTCCTGCGAGCGGAAGAGGAGCGAGTACTCGGCGCCTCCGCTATGTCCCACCAGGCCGATGTGTTGCCAGTCGACCGCGGCAATCCTCCGGGCGTGCGCGATGAGGAACTCGATGTCGCGCATCGAACCCTGGGAGCTGCCCACGTTGAGCGAGTCGCCGGAGGCGGCCGGGAATGCGCTGCCGACCACGATGTAGCCGTGGCTGGCCAGGTACTCGCATAGTACAGCGTTGTCCTGGAATGAAGACCCGAAGCCGGAATGATAGACGACCAGCGGAAACTTGCCGTCGAGCATCGGGGCGTTGCGACGGCTCGCCGTCGGCGTGTTCCAGAATCGGTCGAGGAGCTGCCGCTCCCGATCCGTCAATTCGGCGATCTTCTTATCCGTCATCTCCTTGCAGACCACGACGCGTTCGAATTCGATCAGCTTGTCCGCGAACCTGGCCAGTCTCGGATCCTCGGTCTGGATCGCCAGATAATCGCGATGAGGCATCGGCTTGAGCTCATCCGAACCTTCCGCCGGATACCACATATTGATGAGGATCGGTCGGGGTGCTTTGCCAGGCGCGTAGGTCGTCTTGTCGTCGAAGACCGTGTTGTACTTGCGGCTGTAATCCATCTGCCAGACGGACCGGAAACCGACCGAGTAAAGTCCGGGGACGAGTTTGCCCCAGAGCGGCGGTGAAGGGGCGGCCGCCCTGTCTCCCGTCACCGCGATCAGGATCGAGATGATGCCGATCGAAAAGCACCCGAAGATCGAAACCATGAGAGGACATTCCCTTTCGATGCGCGATGCCGCCTGGCTTCGGTGTCAGAAGAGCACGGGCTTCCCGAGCTGGCGACGGATGACCGTAAACTGGCCGGCGTGCATCAGCGTATGGTTCGAGACCATCAGGAAGAGATGCCCGAGGCTCGGGGCGAACTGCGCGAAATCGCCGGTCACCGGGCGGTCGAGGTCGGCGTCGGAGAGCCCGCCGACGGCCGCGATGGTGGCCGCGCGGACCGCGTCGAATAACAACAAATACTCGGATTTGGTCAGGAACCCGTCCGGGCCACCCTTCCTCGCCCCCTCAGGACCATGAGTCTCGGCGAATCCGGCGGGAAGCTTGGGGTAGCCCGCATCGGGAAATTGCGACTCGATGAGCACCTTGTCGCCGACGATCACGTGGCCGATCTGCCAGGCCGCATGATTGGCCGTCGGCGCCGGGCGGGCGAACAGGTCGGCGTCGGAGAAGTCACCGAGATACATCTTCAGCACGTCCCGCGTCCCCTGGAGAGCCGCCTGGATCGCTTCTTGACCATTCATCAAACGGGTCCCTTCGTCGAGGTTCGGGAGAGGCTTCCGGCCGACAATGTACTGCGGTATACCACAGGACCCTCGGCCATTCCAGTCCTGATCGCCGATCCTTTCGAATGGCGTTGATCCGGCGAGTGGATGGACCATCATCGGGCTCAATCTTCGACCCTCGCAGCTTCCCTTCCTGGAATCCTGTGCCCGAGTCTTTCGTTTTCTGTAAGGTTCACGCCCGGTGCGCGTATCAAAGGGTGAGCGGACAGGATGCTGCCGAGGGGCAGCCGGGGGATGCTCCGGGATTTTCCCGTAGTGCCGTGGCCCGATTCCTGAACTTTGCGCGACGCGTCACCGGCAAGTTGACACCCGGTTCGACAATGGCGCTGATATCACGGATCACAATCCGATGGGTACGAGAACGATCCCCATGTCCGAGACCCGGCTCTCAATCCTGTGGCGAGTGCGCGACCTCGGCGATTCCGAGAGCTGGCGCGAGTTCCACGCCATCTACCGGCCGTTGATCTTCGGATACCTGCGCAGCCTCGGCCTCAAGGAGTTCGACGCCGACGAGCTGACGCAAGAGGTCTTTTGCCGGCTCATGGAGATACTCCCGACTTTCGAGCTCGATCGAAAACGTGGCCGATTCCGGAGTTACCTGTGGAAGCTCACCCGCTCGACGCTCATCGATTGGGTGCGACGGAAGAAGGTCCGTGGCCGGGCGGAGGAGGAGTGGGTGCGCATTATTCGCAAGGCCGACGAGACCGTGTTCATCACGCAACACCGCGAGCGGATCCTGAAGGTCGTCCTGCCCCAGGTCAAGGCGATGGTCTCCGAGACGTCCTGGAAGTGCTTCGAAAAGCGACTCCCCCGGGGCCGGCCGGCCTGGGAGATCGCCGCCGAGCTGGGGATCACGGTTAACGCCGTCTATGTCTCTTTACGGGTCTTGAAAGAGGTCCGGCGCCTCTGCGCCGAGCTCGAGGGAGAACTGGACGATGAGCCCGATGCTGACCTGTCCTGACGAACACGAACTGCTCGCGGTCGCCACGGGCGAGCCTATGGAGGACTCCATCGAAGGGCACC
Organism: uncultured Planctomycetota bacterium; assembly: GCA_963743925.1. Taxonomy (GTDB): domain Bacteria; phylum Planctomycetota; class Planctomycetia; order Isosphaerales; family Isosphaeraceae; genus CAVZRC01. The sequence continues at coordinate 224,167 of CAVURY010000034.1, forward strand.
TGGCGAGTTGTCCGGACTGTCGCCGGCAGGTGGAGCGGCTCCGGGCCGAGCTGGCGGCGCTGCGCCGGGATCTCGAAGGCGGGGAGACTGCCGCTTCGACCGAGCGCGACCCGACGGTGAACCATGCCGACGAGCCATCAAGCGGCGAGACGACCCTGGAGTGGCCTTCCGACCTGGCCGAGATGGCGGCCCCAGGACCGATCGGGCCGGAGGCGGTAGCCGCGGCCCGCGAGCGCGCCGAGGCCGGCCCCGAGCGACCGGGAGCGATCGGCAGGTACCTGGTCGTCAACCTGCTGGATGAAGGCGGCCAGGGGCTGGTCTACCGGGTGATCCACCCCCGGCTCGGTCAGAACATGGTGCTCAAGCTGGGCCGGAAGCCCGTCGGCGACGACGATCGGGCCTTGCTGATCACCGAAGGCAAGGTGCTGTTCGAGCTGGACCACATCAACCTGGCGAAGATCTACGACCTGGACTTCGACAACGACCGGCCTTTCCTGGTGATGGAGTACATTCACGGCCGCAACCTGGAAGTCTACGCCCGCGACGAGCCCGTGACCCCTCGCTGCGCAGCGGAGCTGGTGGCCAAGCTGGCCGGTGCGCTGGCGATGGTCCATCGACGGGGGATCATCCACCGCGACATCAAGCCGCGGAACATCCTGATCGATGAGTCGGGCGAGCCCCGCATGATCGACTTCGGCCTGGCTTCGCTCCGGAACGCCTGGTCGGACCGGCCCGACTCAACCTGGGGCGGCACGCTCGCCTACATGGCGCCCGAGCAAGCCAGGCTCGAGCACGACCGGATCGGCCCGCGGAGCGACGTCTTCGGCCTCGGTGCCGTGCTCTACTTCCTGCTGACCGGCCAACCGCCGTTCGTGGGTGAGACCCAGGACGAGGTCTGGGATCGCGCCAGGCGTTGCGAATTCGAGACCGGCGCCATGAAGATCGCCAAGATCCCGCGCCGGCTGGCGCGGATCTGCCTGAAGGCCCTGGCCGCCGACCCCGCCGATCGGTTCGCCACGGCCGAGGAATTCCGCCGGGCGTTGAAGCGGTTCCTCGACGCGCCCGACGGCTCGGCGTGGCGACCGGTCTCCTCCTGGCCGTCGCGATCGCCTATGGGTCTTACGCTCATCGAGCCGCGCCACCGCATCCTCCGGGCGATCCACGGGCGACCGATCTTGCAGCGTCCACCTCGTCCGGGCACAACGAGACCTCGGTCCCGGACCATCCCGCCCCTCTGCGCGGCGAGATCAATCTCTGGGTCGACGAGCCGGGGAACAGCAGCCGCCATGCCCTGCGGCTGCACCAGCCTGGCGCCGTGCCGGTCAAGACCGGTGACGACGTGCGCGTCGAGGCCCGGCTGAATCGGCCCGCGTATCTGTACCTGTTCTGGCTCGGCTCCGACGGCAAGGTCTCGCCGCTCTATCCCTGGAAGGAGCACGACTGGAGCCGGAGGCCGGACCACGAGGACAAGGTCAAGGCCGTCGAACTGCCCGAGGTCATCGACGAGACGATGCCCATTCCTCCATCGGCGCCGGGCCTGGAGACCCTCGTCCTCCTGGCCCGCGACGACAGCCCGCTCCCGCGCGACGCAGACGCCACACTGGAGCGAGAACTGGCCGGCCTCCAGACCACCCGCATCCCCGACGGGATGCGCGAGTCCGTCTGGCTCGAGAACGGCCAGGAGTTCGTCCTCTTCAACCATGATAACATGCGCACCCGCAGTGCACCGAGCTCCAAGACACGCAAGAACGACGACCCCGTCCTCCGCATCCGCGAACTCTTGAGGAAGAACCTCCCGGGGCTGGGCGCGTATCACCAGGCGGTCGTCGTCCCCAATCAGGGGGGACAATGAACGAATCAGGTCGCTTCCGGCCAGGATCCCATCAAGGGTTCCGCGCCAGGCACCGGTCACCCGACACCGCCGGCTGCCCGACCGAAGGTTTCCCGACCCCACAGTTCCAGGAAACGCTCACATCGATGATTCCGCTCGACTTTCCGTGGAGAAACCCATCATGACCGGTCCGCTCGATCGGCACGCTCATCGGAAACGATTCCGGTTCGCAACCGCGGCGCTGGGCTTGCTGCTTCTCAACGGGATGGCGTCCCCAGGGCGAGCCGATGATCCGCCGAAGCCGCTCACGCCCGAGCGGCGGCGGGAACTCGCGAAGCAGGCATCCGAGTTGTACCAAGCGGGATTCCAGCTCTACCAGCGCGGTGCCATCAGCCCCGCCATCGAGAAGACCAGACAATCTCTTCAGATCCGCGAGCGGCTCTATCCCAAGAGCGAATTCCTTGAGGGTCACCCTGACCTGGCCAACAGCATGAATGCCATGGGCTTCCTGCTCGAGGTCCAGGGCGCCCACGGCGAGGCGCGGGGCTATTTCGAGCGGCGCTGGCGATGCGCCAGGCCCTCTACCCGAAGGAGCGATATCCGCAGGGCCACGCCGACCTGGCCAACAGCCTGGACAACCTGGGATTCCTGCTCCAGGCCCAGGGCGCCCACGGCGAGGCGCGGGGCTATTTCGAGCGGGCGCTGGCGATGCATCAGGCCCTCTACCCGAAGGAGCGATATCCGCAGGGCCACCCCGACTTGGCCCGCTGCCTGCACAATCTGGGCGGCCTGCTCCAGGACCAGGGCGCCTATGGCGAGGCGCTGCCTGTAATTCAGCAGGGAATGGACATACAGCAAGGGCTCGCCGACATCCTGTTGGCCGCCACCTCCGAAGCCGAGGCGATGAATTACCTGGCACAACTTCCCCTGGACCGCGATCGTTTGATTTCGATCTCTCTCCACGTGCCCAACAGCGATTCGGCCGTTTATGCCCGTATCTGGCGCGGCAAGGCCGCCGTGGCCAGCATGCTCCAGCGCCGGCAGACAGCGCAGTTCCACCTGGCGACCGGCGACCCGGCCACCCGCCGAGCGATTGAGGCCTGGCGTGATACCCGCGGCCAGCTCGCCCGGCTCTTGCTGGCCACCGCCGACGGTCGCGATCACCCCGAGCGCCTCCAGCGGCTCCAGCAACTCACAGCCGAGAAGGAACGACTGGAGCGAGACCTGGCCGGGGCACTCCCCGAGTTCGCCCACACTCAGGCCTTCGAGCGAAGCCCCCATACCAGGCTGGTGGAGACGCTCCCCGAACGCACCGCCGTCCTCGACCTGGTGCGATTCACTCGCTTCGAGCAGGATCCCCAGATCAAGAGAACAAGAGGGCAACGCACCACGCCGAGCTACGTCGGCTTCGTGCTGACGAAGGGCCGGCCGGTGCGGCAAGTGGACCTCGGTCCCGCCCGGCAGATCGATGACGCTGTGCGCCATTGGCGCATCGCGATCGAACATGGTCAGTCGAGTCCCGAAGCCGGGACCTTGCGCCGATTGGTCTGGGAACCGTTGTCGAAACTCATGCCTGCCGACACAGCGACGGTGATCATCGCCCCCGACGGATCCCTGAACGTAATTCCCTGGGCTGCACTGCCCGGCGATAAGCCCAGGGCCGTGCTCCTGGAGCAGTACGCCCTGGCCACCGTCCCCCATGCCCCCTTCCTCCTCGACCGCCTCACGGCACCGTCGCCAACGACTGACGACCGCGGCCTCTTCTTGGCCGTCGGCGGCGTGGCCTACGACCAGGCTCCCAAGGCCATCAAGGACGAGAACACCAGGATCGATCTTCTGGCGGTTCGCCAGGCCGAAACCGAGCGCGGCCGTGGCGACGGCTGGAAGAACCTCCCCGGGACGCTCCAGGAGCTCAACGCCGTGGTCCGCCTGGCCGGCCCGCGCACTCTCGTGCGACTCGAGGGCGCCGAGGCGGGTACGGCCCAGTTCCTCCGCGATCTGCCCCGCGCCCGCTGGGCCCACATCGCCACCCACGGCTTCTTCGCCGATCCCAGAATCCCCTCGGTCCTGCGACCCGATCCCAAGCTCTTCTCAGCGAGCGGCAGCGAGCGGGTCGGCGCCGGCCTGCGAAACCCGCTGGTGCTCTCAGGCCTGGTCCTGGCCGGGGCCAATCGGCAGTCCACGGACGGCGACGGCTCCAATCGCGACGATCTGGGAATCCTCACCGCCGAGGCCATCGCCGGGCTCCCCTTGCAGGACCTGGAGCTGGTCGTCCTCTCGGCCTGCGAGACCGGGCTGGGGCTGGTCGGCGGTGGCGAAGGCGTCTTCGGCCTCCAGCGCGCCTTCCACCTGGCCGGGGCGCACAACGTCGTCGCCAGCCTGTGGAAGGTGGAAGACGAAGCGACGGCCGCGCTGATGGCGATCTTCTACGACCAGCACTGGCGACAGAACAAGCCGCCGATCGAGGCGCTGCGGACGGCCCAGTTGACCCTCTACCATCATCCCGAGATGATCGGCGAGCTGACCAAGGCGCGGGGCACGCCCGACTTCGACAAGGTGGTGCAGCGCCCCGATCCGGTGCCGGGCACTCGTGGTCCGGCTTCCTCACCGAAGGATCGCGCCCCGGTGAAGCAGTGGGCGGCGTTCGTCCTCTCGGGCTGGGGGCGTTGACGATGAGATCAAGTTGCAGTTTCCGGAGCCTGCTCCTGGCGATCGCTGGTCTGGGGCTGCTCGGCGCCGATCCGCCACGATCGGCACCCCGTCGCGACGACGCCGAGCCGTTGCGGGGCTCGATCCACCTGCGGATCGACGACCCGGCCAATCCTCTCCGCCGCAACCTCCGGCTCGATCGTCCCGGGGCCTTGCCACTCAAGACGGGCGACCGGTTCCGCATCGAAGTGGAGCTCAACCGGCCGGCGTACCTCTATTTGTTCTGGCTCGGCGCCGACGGCAAGGTCGCGCCGATCCATCCCTGGGCACCGGGCCACTGGGACCGCCGCCCCGCGGAGGAAGTCAAGCAGGACCGGCTCGCCCTCCCGCCGAAGGCGGACCAGGCCTGGACGATACCAGCGGGCGACCCGGGTCTCGAGACCCTCGTCCTGCTGGCCCGCGAGGACAGCCCCTTGCCGCGCAACGTCAACCTGTCCAGACTGGCGACCGGCCGGCCGGTTCCGACTCGCCCGAACTTCGACATGGCCGTCTGGATCGAGAACGGCCGGGAGGTCACACTCAACCCGCAAGGCCGGGCCGCACCCAGCTCGAAGACCCGCAAGAGCGATGACCCGGTGCTCCGGATCCGCAAGATCTTGCAGGAGAAGGTGCAGCCGCTGGGCAACTACAGCCAGGCCGTGGTCTTCCCCAACCGAGGGGGAACATGATCGCTTTTGGTCGGTGATGGTCCTGGAGTTTGTGAAAGGATTGGATTGAGGATTTCGAATGACGAATCCCGAAATCGCAAACGAATTTCATCCTGTTGATCCTGTCAATCCTGTCTCTCTGAATTGGAATCGATTTTGACAGGATTGACAGGATCAACAGGATGAAATCAGGAAGACCGGAGGTATCGAAGGTTCAGCCTCGCCTCGACTACCTCCCAGAACATCTCCACCGCGTGTCGTGTCCATGCATCGTGATCACCGCGGTGGAGATCACATCTCTTCACCTCAAGGTCGCGAGATTCCAGGTCATCCCGCGGTCCCCTTCACCAGCCCATTTCTTCTCGCTCCTGTAAGGTTTCGGGGTTCCTGGCGTATCACTGATGATGTTCGACATCTCACTTCGATCCGATCGCATTTCCACTCCAGAGAGGCAAGGTACCCTCCATGAACGTGCGAACTATTGTCTTGACTCTGAGCCTGGCCGTGCTGTCATTCGCCGAGCCCACGGCCTCGGCGTGGGCCGGCGGCCCCGAGGATTCGATCGTCCGGGTCACGAGCGTGCTGCGACTTCCCAACCCGATGCGGCCGTGGACCAAGCAGAACCCGGCGGAGTTCGGCGGCACGGGCGTGGTCATCGACGGCAAGCGCATCCTCACCAACGCCCACCTGGTCCAGTACGCCGAAGAAGTCTACGTGCAGTCCGGCCAGGGGGGCGACCGCGTCGAGGCCACGGTCGCCGCGATCGGGCCGGGGATCGACCTGGCCGTGCTGACGATCGACCCCGCCGAGGCCGACTTCTTCACCAAGCGGCCCCCGTTGCCCCGCCTCGACGGGATGCCGGAAGTCTCGGCCCGCGTGATCGTCAAGGGGTTCCCGGCCGGTGGCAATAGCCTCTCGACCACCCAGGGGATCGTCTCGCGGATCGAGTACGCCTATTACGACGCGGGCGCCGCCGGGCTGCGTATCCAGATCGACGCCGCGGTCAATTCGGGCAACAGCGGCAGCCCGGCCGTGGTCAACGGCAAGATGGTCGGCCTGGTCTACGGCGTCGGGCCGGGCGAGAACGTCGGCTACGTGATCCCCGCCGAGGAGATCGACGGCTTCCTCAGCGACGTCGCCGACGGCCGCTATGACGGCAAGCCCAGGCTCTTCGAGCAGTTCCAGATCCTCGAGAACGAGGCGCTCCGGGCCAGGCTCGGGCTGGCCAAGGCGATCCGCGGGGTCATGATCCGCGAGCCCCGCCGGCGTGAGTCGAGCTATCCCCTCAAGGAGTTCGACGTGATCACCGCGATCGGCGACAACCCCATCGACAACGAGGGGATGATCCAGATCCGCGACAGCTTGCGGCTCTCCTTCCCCTACCTGGTGCCCAAGCTCGCGCGCGACGGTACGGTGCCGCTCCGCATCCGGCGCGAGGGACGCGACCTGTCAGTCCGCCTGCCGGTCAACCGCGACGACGACCGGCTGCTCCGCGGCTATGACGGCCGGCAGCCGTCTTATTTCGTCTGCGGCCCGCTGGTTTTCTCGCCCGTCATGGCGGATTCGGCCTCCCTGTACTTCCGGTTCAATCCCTCGATCGCCAGCCGCAACAGCCCGATCATGACCCGCAGCAGCGACCGGGCCAGGGTTCCGGGCGAGGAGCTGGTCGTGGTCACCGCGCCCATGCTTCCCAATCGAATCACCAGGGGTTACGTCGAGCCGTTCGGCCAGGTCGTCGAGACCGTCAACGGCACCAGGATCCAAAACCTTCGCCACCTGGTCGAGACCTTGCGCGACTGCAAGGACGAGTTCCTCACATTCCGCTTCGCCGAAGAGGGCTCCGAGACGCTGGTCTTCCGCCGCCAGGCGATCCTCGAGGCGACCGAGCCGCTGATGAGCCAGAACGGCATCCCGCGCCGGGGAAGCGAAGACGTCCTGGCCGTCTGGGACGCCAAGTCCAGCAAGACGCCCGCCAAGAAATGAGCCCGCGCCGAAAGGGGATTCCTCAATCGAGGGCGATTCGCTGAGTCGCCCTCCTGTTTCGCGGAGCGCGCCCATGTTGTCTCGAAGGCCATTTCAGTGCTCGGTCAGTCATCCTCCGATACTCGATCGACCGGGTTCGCGGGCGGCCCGAATCCGGGCCACGACGCCATATCCGACGAAGCCGTCGCGGCTGCGAGTCTACCCCGGGCTCGCGGACGCCGATCTTGATGGTCCGGTCGCTTACCGAGATCCGACGCGCCGAATCGCGTTGCGACTCGCGCATCGTTGCAACGCTCGGACTGGCACTCATCCCCACCGTAGGGTTCGTCATCGGACTGAAACTCTACACCCATGTCTCCCCGCTGGAAATCGGCATGATCCGCGCCCTGGGAGGGTTTCTTGTCCTGTCCCTGATCGTCATCTGGCCTACCTTCGACGAATGAGACACAGACGAGCTCAGCGGGCGTCGGCGGCGCGAAAGTGTCCGGCGATCTCGTCGGCGTCGAGGGCTCGGTCGTAGATCGCGACCTCGTCGATCTTCCCTTCGAAGCCGGAGGTGCCCGTGCCCGTACCACGGCCCCCGATGGAGAGCCAGCCCGGACCTTTGACCGGAGCGGGCAGGTTATCGGCCGCGATCTCGGGCTTGGTCTGGCCGTCGAGGTAAACCTTGACGCTACCGCCGCCGCGTACGATCGCAACATGATGCCATGTCTTGGATGCGACCTCGGTCTTCCCGGAGAGGAGGCTGGTGTTGGACACGTCGGTGATGAAGAAGAGTCGGCGCGGAGCGATCACGGTCCCTCCGAGTCCCATATAATCGCCCGATGAGTGGACGGCCTTTTCCGCGCCCAGTGAGAGGAGCACCCCGGTGACGGGACGGACGTCATTCGGCAAACCGTTCCAGAACCAGAGCTCGATGGTGCTGGTCTGCGGCGCGTTATCGAGTCGGGACTTGAGGCGTCCCCCCGCGAAATGGACCGAACGGTTGATGGACGCACCCCGGGAAAGGCCGGATCCGTCCGGGCCCGGCAGGTAGAATGCGACGCCGCCTTCGTAACTGGCGTGCCGGCCGTGGTCGGACGAATCGAGCGCAGTGGTCCCCTCGATGTCGTCGAGCCGCCAGTAGCCCATCGGCTTCGAAGCCAGGACGGCTTTCGCATAGGCACCATGGGTCACGCCCAGGACTCGCCGCGGCTTGCCCGCGACCTGTTCGAGGAGTCCCAGCACGGTCTCGACGATCTTCGGCTCGGCCTGGACCTCCAGCCCGGCGGTGCGGGCCGGCCAGGTCGTATAGCCCCCCAGCGCGTGCTGCTCGGGCGGCGGGATGTAGCCCTCGGAGCCGTTGGCAAGCTCGATATTCATCGTGAGATCGAGCGGGCTTAGCGCCTTGATTTTCAGGCCCGTGATGGCGTAGACCTCGTTGGGGATCGCGGCGATCCCCAGCTCGCCGATCCGGATGGCCTGGAGCTTCAGCTTGCGCTGGGTCTCATCATGCAGATAAAGGGCCTCCTTCGCATACACTTCCGGAATCGTCCGAGGTGTCGTCTTGTCCTTCATTGCGGCAATGACAGAGCGGGCCCAGGCCAGCCGTGTCTCGTCCGGAAGGCGGCGGCCGAGGACCAACTTCGACTCGGCCATCGCCAGCGGGACCCATTCTCGATGGGTGATTGCGCGGTAAGCCCGCTCGGCCGAGGCGGCGACGGCCTCGGCATAAGCGTCCAGTCCCGGGTCCTTCTTGGGCTGGCCGTAATCCATCCACATCTGATCGCCGCTGGTTCCCTGCGACATGATCCCGACGAATGGCGGCGCGCCGGCCTTGTCCTCGGCCCCGATCCGCCTGGCGAGCGCGGCGGCGAACCGGCCGTAATAGTCGGCCGAGACGGGCGACGCCCCGTAGTAGTGCATCGAATAATTGGCCAGGACGGCGATCGGCCGGCCGTCACGCGACTGGACCGAGAGGACCGTCAGTGCCGGGTCAACCGGCCCGGAAGGGGCGATCGCGTCGGGGTTCTGGTGGCCGGGGTGCATATTCGCCCGCACCGTCTTCCGGCCGAAGGGATCCTCGATCAGCTTATCCGGACGGCGGATCCATCGCCGGCAATACGTGTGCTCATGATCGTCAACGGCCGCCCAGCCGACTCGCGCCGGCTCGAGGTTCTTCACCGCCCGCTCGATCGACTCGGCGATCAGCGGCGGGAGCGTCGCGGCATAATCGGCATCGGGCGGCGTGCCGAGTGCCCCCATCACCGACGGGGCCGAATGGGTATGAGTCGCGGAGATCAGGATCCGCTCGGTGGGGATGCCGGTCTTCTCCCGGGCGAGGTCCTTGGCGCGGTCGATCAGCTCGCGCGGCATCATGCAGCTATCGACCACCGCGATTGCCAGCCGGGTGGTCCCGTCGTCGAGAACCACGCACTTGGCCCGGATCGGGTCGTTCAGCCGCGCGGCCTGGGCCTGCAAGAATCCCCCATTGACGATGACCGGGAATTTCCCCGGGGCGATATCGACCGAGCTGGCACCGGCGCGGAAGGTCGAAGTCTTTCCGGGCGCCGGCTTACCCTCCTGAGCTACTGCGGCGGGGAGAAGGATCGGGCTCGAGAGGCCCGAACAGGAGAGAAGGAAGAAGGGCAGTACAAAACGTCTCATGATGGTCTCGGGAGGTGGTAGCTTATTCCGGCTCGACGCCAAGTTCTCGCAACCGGGCGGCCATGCGTTCGGCGCGACGGCGTTCTTCCTGGGCGATCTGGGCCTGCTCTTCGGCTCGCTGGGCTGCGGCGTCGGCTCGCTGGGCTGCGGCGTCGGCGCGCTGCGTTGCGGCGTTGCGTTCCGCGACGATCTCCGCAAAAGTCGCAAACCGGTTCCCATCCGGGCCGAAGATGACAAGGTTATTGGGTCCCTTTCCCGGCTCAAAGCGAATCCCCAGCCGAGGGCTGACGAAGCCATCCATCTTCGGGACCCGCTTCAGACCTTTCGGGGTCCGGCCATAACCTTCGAGAAAACCGTTGTCCGGGTTGTAAAGATAGTATTCCTCGACTCCATGCCGATCGTAGAATCGAAACTTCCGGAGCATTTCTCCGAAACGGTTGCCCGGCGACTGGATCTCGAAGACAACCTGGGGAGCGACCCCGCCCTCTTCCCATTGCTTGTACGAGCCCCGCCGGCCCTTCGGGCGTCCGAACGCGACGAGAATGTCCGGAGCGGTCCGGATCTTCGGATTCCCCTCGACGGCGTACCACAGAAGGTCGCCCGCCACGAACACGTTAGGATCGAAAGCGAACAGGGCCTCGAGCCCTCCCTCGATTGTGACGATCCATTGGAACTGCCAGGTATTATCCGACATCGGTTTCCCATCGTAGTCCGGATAGTCGATCGTCGTTTCCGGATCGGATCGCAGGGTCGTACTCATGGCCGTTCAGACCTCGCAGGCCGGGGATTCTCCACCAGATCGAGTGTCGCACGGAACCCGATTATGCTCAAGGCCATCCGCCGAGGTTCAGGAACCCCAATCCGCCCAAAAATTAAACAAGATCACACTAATACTTTTTCACATTATCGACACCAGTCGCCTCGATCCCGTCAACCTTCTCATAGCCCGCTCCGGCCTTCGAGGTCATGGGCCATCTCCGGCCCGATCCGAGCTCGGCTTCGAAAAGGACAGGGGCCGAATCACGTCGTATGATCCGGCCCCGAACGACCTTGAGCTCTCGAGCGAGCCCGCCCTCAATGCTGCGTCATGTCATGCCTTCACCTTGCGCCTCAGTTGCAAGAGGGCCAAAGACACGACGCCAGCGGCCCCGAGCGTCAGTGTCGATGGTTCCGGCACCGATGCGAACGATACGAGGATTTTCTCGCCGTCGCCTCGGAAAGGTCCGGTGGAGTAGACGAAAGACGTCAAGGCCGGGAAGTTCGAGTAGAACGGCGAGACGCCGGCGAGCTGCTGGGGCGTATCGCCACTCTGGAACGCTAAGGTCAGCGAGCTGCCGGGCGCGACGTCATATACCGTTAACAGGGCATCGAACTGGATCGCGTAGCCATCGCCGGTCCCACCGTGTGTGATCACGTCTTTCCACCCGAAGGGCAGGGAAACGCCGAGCGGGTTCGTGGGGAGGAAATCGGCGCCGGGCACCCACCCGAACCAGAAGGTCGCGATGCTGTCGCTGCCCGCACCGCCGGTGTTCGTCAGCGTGATCGTGTAGTCGAAATCGTTGCCGTCTGGCTTCGCCGTGATGACCCCACCGGCATCGATCGTCCCAGCGGACGCGGATGCCATGGACAGCCCCATAGCCGACAGAACGATCCCCAAGGGGATGATCCTCTTCATTGATGTCTCCTGGTTATCTCATTTGCAGGGAGGCACGAACGCCGCACACCGATCCTCCCCCGACGGGTTCTCATGCTCATCGTGCCGAATTCCGTACGAAGCGGCGTGCCCATACCGGATGCAAGCCAGCCCCGACTCGCTCTCAAGCCCTCGGGGGCCCGCTCCATTCGCCGGGTCTTGCGGTCACACGAATAAAGTGCACCGACACCGTTGCAGAGTTACACGATTGGGGATTTCTTCATCCCTTTTTTCGAGAATTTCCGGCGACGTCGCCGATCGGATCGCGGTCACCCCGCAATCCGAAGGCGGCTCGTCCCCGCAGGACTCGCCGGCTCCCATGCATCCCGAGCCCACCGCGATTCCATCGAGATCTCCCCCGATGGGATTTGCCCATCCCCGCCCTCGCCGCATCGCCGCGTGTCCGCGAATATTTTTCGAAAGAGCTGTAACCGAACCGCCCGTTCGGCACTCTCATGAGAGTGTTGGACCGATCGTGCGGCGGGCAGGAAATCGGGAACGTTCCGCCCGGCCCCAACGGACTTGCCGCGCGCCCTGCGAGGCGAGCGGGCAGAGATGCTCCCTCGTCAATGTTTCGAGCCGACCACTGTCGCGCCGGGCGTCCGACCCTGCCCTGCGCCTGAGGAGTACCATGCGCATACACATCGCGATCTTTCGACGTCTCGCCTTGATTTCCCTACCGCTCCTGATCGCCGCCGGCAACGTCCGGGCCGGAGATGTTTACACCCAGACGAACCTGATCTCGGACAATCCGAACGTGGTCCAGGCGCAGGCTTACGACCCGAACTTGATCAACCCGTGGGGGATCGCCTTCTCCACCGGCAGCCCGCTCTGGGTCTCCGACCAGGGATCCGGAGTGGCCACGATCTACAATCTCAAGAGCAACCCCGCCTCCGTCTTGGGGTTGGTCGTACCCATCCCGAATCAGGGCAACGCGCCCCCGAGCGGCTCGGATGGCCCGACGGGTCAAGTGAGTACCGGCGCGCCGGGGATCACTACGGGCTCGACGGACTTCCAGGTCAGCGGCGGCAAGTCGTCATTCATCTTCGACAATCTGGACGGCTCGATCTCGGCGTGGAGGTTTGGGTTGTCGAACGCGGTCATCGAGACGTCGGTCGCCGGCGCATCGTTCACCGGCCTCGCGATCGGGAATACCTCGACCGGTGCCGCCCAGATCTACGCCGCAGACCAGAACAGCCCCAACGTCTATGTCTTCAACAGTTCGTGGGCGAAGATTGGGGCCCTCACGGATCCAAATGGCCTCCCGAGCGGCTACACGGCGTTCAACGTCCAGAACATCGGGGGTACCCTTTACGTCACATACGTGAATCCCAATAACCCCATCGGCGGCATCGTGGACGAATACACCACGGACGGCAAGTTCATCACGAGGTTGATCGACGACTCGGCGGGCGCCCATCTCGATACGCCCTGGGGGCTTGCGATCGCGCCCGCGGGTTGGGGCAAGTTCGGCGGCGACCTGCTCGTCGGGAACAACGACGGCGACGGGACGATCAATGCCTACACGCTCGGCGGGGTCTGGCAAGGTCAGCTCACGCTCAACACGGGTACGGCATTCAGCGAGGCCGAACTCTGGGGGATCGGTTTCGGCAACGGCGGCAGCGCCGGTTCCGCCGATACCCTTTACTTCGCCGCCGGCCTCCCCGGCGCGACGGACGGCCTCATCGGTGCCATCAATTCCGTCCCGGAGCCGAGCTCGGCCATCCTGGGTCTGATCGCCGTAGGAATGCTGGCCGGTGGCTGGCGGTATCAGAGCCGTCGCCAGGCCGCGTCCATCTGATCGCGGGAGCCGATCTTCCCTTCCGGTCACCCCCGTCATCGATCATCCGCCGGGAAGAGGTGCCTCGACCTCCGCCCGGCGGGTCGTCGTGCGCGCGCGAATCCCGGCCGGACGGCGAACTCGGCGATTAACCGCTCGACAAGCGGGCCTTCCGCTTCGCCCCCGTCGTCCGATGGACGGATCAATGGATCGCATGTTCCTCGGGCTTCACGCCCTTCTTGGCCCCGTTGAAGCCGAAGGGCAGGGGGTGGTACTCGCCGACGAGTTCCACATTGGTCCGATCGGGGATCCTGTCCTCGAGCCCGACCGCCCAGTACACCGCGTTGACCAGTAGCCGGCGAGTTCCCTCGGTCTCGAGATCGGTCGCGGCCCCCATGGTCGTGTTGAAGACACGCGCAGCCTTGCCCTGCTTGCCGATATAACTCTTGATCCAGGCCACGGGCATCATCGGGTCGTTCTTCTTGCCCTCGACCGGCGCGTCGGTCGACTTCATCCCCTTGAGCACCTGGCCGAGCACGATCGGCGTCGCATTGGTGGGCGGGTGGGCTTCGTACACGTCGGTCGGCCCCCAGATGTCGCCGTCCTTGATGCCGCGGACGATCGGATGGCCCTTCGCCCCGGGCGCGATGATCCCGCGCGTGCTCTCCTTGCCGTGGTTCCCGTGGTGGCTGACCCAGGTCTCGCCCAGCACCTGACGGCCGAACCCGCCTTTCCACTCCTTGCTGTTCCACGAGTAATCCGCATAGGTCTTGCCCTTGAGGTTGAACGCGTGCGTCGCGGTCCTCATGCCGATGATCGGCCGACCCGACTCGACATAAGCGACCACCTCCTCCATCTGGACGTCGGGGAGGTCGCGGAACCGCGTCGCGATGATCATCAGATCGGCCGAGCGGAGCGCCTGGAGTCCGGGGATGTTATCGTTCCGGTTCGGGTCGATCGTCCCGTCCTTGCCGATGGCGAAGAGCACCGTGCACTTGAAGCCATGTCGCCCGGCCAGGATCTTGCCCAGTTGCGGCAGTGCTTCCTCGGATCGATACTCCTCGTCTCCGCTGATCAGCACGACATGCTTCCCCTTACCCGGTCCCTCCGAACCCTCGTAGACGACCCAGGGGTCCGCGCCGCAGGCGGTCGTGCCGAGCAAGGCGACGAGGTTCAGGACCATGACCAGTCCCAGTGCGTGATGTCGATGTCGGTTCCATCTCGTGGGCAACACGGTATCGCCTTTCTGTGGATTGAGCATCCGGGGTGTGAATCGAAGGCGGCCTGGCCGCCCCGTCGCACGAAAGGTCCGGGCGGCTGGCCCGGAACTCGAATCGTCTACTTTACTACGACAGGAAGCGTTCCGGGAGAGCGAGACCACCCCGACGCGAATGCGGCGCTCTTCCCCCTCGCCCCGCAAGGCGGGGAGAGGGTGCCCAAAGGGCGGGTGAGGGGTCCTCGCATTTTGGATTTTCGATTTTCGATTTCGGATTGCGGGATGATAGGCGACGACTCTTCTCCCTCGCCCCGCGATGCGGGGAGAGGGTGCCCGAAGAGCGGGTGAGGGGCCTTCTTCCCAGTCGTGACCGATGCCGGATAATCGAGAGGCTGCCGGATCATCGCTTCGTCGAATTCGATGCAGCTTTCCCGGCCGCGACCCGAGCGTCCGACTCCTCCTTCGCCTCTCCCTCGACGATCGCCGCGAAGTCTGCGAGCGTGCCGAAGCCCTGGGCGTGAACCGTGACGGCATGATCCGTCTGATTAACGCGGACGTTCGCCGCCAGCGCCTTGAGCATTCGGAAGCTAAGGTCGTGTGCCGCCACTTCCGGTGACTTGGGGTCGATCTGTTCGAGAGCCTTCCGCCCCATCTTGAGGAGAGAGTCGATCTGCCGGCTGACCGCCTCGCTGACGTCTCGGCCGCGACTGATCGCGTCGGCGTGCAGGACGATCGCGTCGGCATCGTCGACGCCGAAGACCCACCAGTCGATACCCTTGAAGAGCGGCAACACCATCGCATCATCCGGCCGGCCGAGGTCGTAGTGTTTCTCGAACGTGTCGTCGCTGTTCTTGATGGCGACGGCGAGCAGCCCGCGGCGCGCCTGCTCCCAATCGCGACCCTTCAAGAAACTCGGCGATGCGGGGTATTCACCGCTTGCCATCTTGCGGATCACGTCCTCCTCGTCGATGATAATCGTCCGGTCGTCGGGCACAAATACGCAGGGGATCTTTCCAAATTCAAGTAAGAGTTCCTTGTATGGGCCGATGACCTTGTAGTACCCGCGGCCCCCCACGCGAATCTGTTCGAGCTCAACGCGCCACTGCCTCAGAAACGCCAGCCAGTCGAACGGCGCGGCCATCCGTATCACAGGGTTGCCCAGCCTGAAGGAATGGAGTGGCGGATCGACCTTCGTAGTGTGCCCGAATCCGACGCTGGCGCTCAACCACTCGACATCCTCGCAGCGGAGTTTCAGGAAGCCCGGGCGCGACGTGTCGATCTTCCATTGTTTCTCGACCTCGGAAAGATCGAGGCTCAATTCCTCGACCATCAACCGGGCGACCCGGTCCATCCCTTTGTGGCGAAAGGCGGCTGCGGGTCGGACCACGAGGATACCGTCCGCCCCCTTGCGGAGATAGATCGGGAACGGAGGCCTCGTCTGCTCACGGGGCTCGGGTAACGTAGCGACCGCCGGGGCCGCAGGCGATGGACCTTCCTCGGCACCCCATGCCGGGACTCGAAGCGTCGCCACGCCGACGGCCAGTCCGAGCAGGCCAAACGCAGTCACCATCCTCCGCGAACGCGTCCACGGCCGCTCGATCATCCTTGTCCTGGACTCATCCCGTAACATGGCGATCCTCCTGATCAGGGTCCCTCGCGCCGGGAGGAACGCCCTCGCCGGCCAGCCTGGGGACCGTCCATCCTGCCTCAACGCCAGGCTCGATAGCGCCACGAGATAGCGCGTCGAGCCCCCCGCGAACCGCGCCCCCATCGCGTCGGCCGCCTGCTCCTGCTGGAGTTGGAGCCGCCCGGCCATCCAGCGCACCAGGGGGTGATAGTAGTTCAGCACCACGGCGAGCCGGGCCAACAGGCCCGCCGCATAGTCGCCGCGCACGATATGGGCCAGCTCGTGAGCCAGCACCGCGCGACGCTCGGCCTCGCTCCATGACCGCCAGTCGTCGGGGAGCATCACGACGGGTCGGCGCCGGCCCGCCGTGGCCGGGGTGGTCAGGTCGGGCACCTCGCGCAATTCCACCGGCCGGACACATCCCATCGCCAGGCGCAGCTCTTCGAGCAAACCCATCATCTGCGGGTCGTCAACCGGCCGACCGCGACGGCGGCAAAGTGCAACCGCCCAGAGCCCGAGGATCAGGTTCAACAGGCCGACACCCGTCCCGGCCATGGCAACCGCCGCCAAGGTGCTTCCCCATGGCCGGAACCGTGCCGCCGGCTCGGCCGTCCCATGCTCGATCCGGTCCCAGGCCAGCCGTAGCCACGCGAGCGACAGGCCTCGTCCTGGGCTCGGAGAGGGTCGATTGCCAGGGCCGGCCGGGCCGGTTGAACTCAGCACGGATGCCGACCTACCCGTTGGAATCACAGAGGCCGGCGCGGCCTCGTTTCTCACTCCCTTCGGTTTCCACCCACTCCGTGGCACAAACGCAGCGACGTTCAAGACCACGACGAGCCCGAGGCTCAAGCTTGCGACCCAGGCTCCCGGAGCGGGCCCCCGTCGCGACGCCAGGCCATGAAGCACCAGCGCCGGCGCGAGGAGGATGGCGATTTGCACGACGAGCCATGCCAGTGTGAGTCCGACGTCGTTCATCGGCCTTCCTCCTTCAAGATTTGTTCCAGGACCGCTCGCTCCTCGGCCGTCAGCTTCCGCTGATCCACGAGCCGGCAGAGCAGTTGCGCCCGCGACCCGCGGAAGACGCGCTGTACCAGGTCGCCCAGGAGCCGGCCCGAGACATCCTCATACGACCGCACCGCCCGGTACACGAACGGCCGTTCGTCGTTGAGCTGACTCAAAAACCCCTTCTCATGCAGCCCGCGCACGAGGTTGGCGATCGTCGTATACGTCCGGTCCAGGCCCGTCGCCGCGAGCCGATCGCGCGCCTCGGCGGCCGTCGCCTCACCGCGCGACCAGAAGACGTGCATGACCTCCAGCTCCCGTTCCGTCAGGTCCTTCGACGGCGGTCGTCCCATGTTCGGCCCTCCTCTGGCCCCTGGTTTGGTTTCTCAAATTTGGTTCGGCAAATTTAGCGAACCGACGGATGGTGTCAATGCCGGAATGGCAAGTCTCGTGTAGGGGAGGAGCCGCTCCTACTTGCTTGGGTTCAAGACCTTCTTGCTGGTCACATGCTTGAGGAGCTCGGCTTCATTCATGAAATACGAGGGGGCGGCCTGGGCCTTGCTGAAGAGCTTCTCGGCCTGGTCGTCCCAGTGGCCGCTGTCCTTATGGTCGCTCTCGCCCAGCGGGATCACTGCGTAGGACTGGGGCGGATCGGTCAGGATGATAACCTGCGTCGAGGTCTGACCGCCGTGCCCGATCGTCGATTTCCCGTCGCGCGACGCGCCGAAGCTGATCGCCCGCGGCGTGGCCATGCCCTCATCTTTCAGCGTCCCGCCGCCCACGGGCCATGACCGATCGCCCCCCTCGCGCCCCACTCGAAATTCGCGGCCGTACGGGACTTTGACCGAGCCGAAGCGGGCCCGCAGCCACTCGGCGCCCCGGTCCAGGGCCTTGAGGATCTGGTCGTCCTTGAGCCCGGCGGGAGGCTCGACCGCCGACCCCAGCTCCTTACCCAGCGCCCGCTTGAACGCGTAATACGCCAGGGCCCCGGTTGAGTCGGCATCGCAACGACGGTTCCACTCATCGATCTGTCGGAAGACCTCGGCCGCATCACCGGCCCTGGCGGTACTGCGGGCCTTTGACCACGCCTCTCTCACCCGATCCTGCCATCGCTCGGCGTGGTAGACCTTGGGGTTGAAGGCGATGTCGATCGCTTGTGCGACGGTCACCTTGCCGTCCGAGCCGAGTAGCTCGTTCATCATCTGGGCACGCTGATGGCTCGCCACGGGCCCCGCGTTGAAGAGATAAGGGTATGCCTGGTATTTCTCGGGCACCATCGGGCTATCGGACATCATGGCGGCGGGCGAGCAGTTGCAGTTCTGCATCCAGCCGCCGGGCGGGTTGGTGACCTGGACCAGGTCCGAGAGCGGATGAATCCCTCGCCACTCATTCGCCGAAGTGTGGCCAGGCACCGGACGGCCCGGGTTGACGCCCAGCGCGCGAATCGGCACGCGACCATTTCGCAGATAATAGATGTCCCCCTGAACGGTGCCGATCATGACGTTCTGAGCCATCAACTGGAGCCGGCCCAGGGCTTTCTTCATCTCCTCAAGGTTACGCGCCTTCATCATCTCATAGATCTGGTCGCCGAGTCCCACTTCTTCCATGTAGGGGATCGCGATGGCATAAGCCTTGCTGCCCTTGCGAACGACGACGGGACCGTGGTGCGTGTACTCAAGCTCGATCGAGCGAAGCTTGACCTCATCTCCCACCTTGACGCCGATTGTCACGGTACGCACCGTCATCTTGCGCCACTGATTGTCAAACCGATAGAGACGTGGATCATCCGGGCTGACCTCCTCCTCGTAGACGTCGGAGGTGTCGGGCCCGCCGGTCGTCATGGCGACCGAACAGTATCGGCTATGGCCCAGGCTGGGGATCGGTTGGCCGAGGATCGAAACGCCCGAGACGTTGAATGACTCATCACGAGCGTAGATCCGCGACTCGTAGAACCGGAACGAGCCGTACCAGCCCAGGTGGGGGTCGATGACCGCGATCGGGGCATTCAGGGCGCTGCGGCCCGGCGCGATGAGTATCTCGTTCGATCCCCGATAGGCGGGCGGGGTGAGCTTCAGCCCCGCGACCTCCAGATCGTGGACGGCCTCGCCCATCGGCCATCCCCAGATGATGTATCGCGACAGGGCGATGGAATCCCACGGGTGGATCTCCTGGGCCCAGACCGGCACCTGCTCGGGATGCTCCGTCATGAATCGCTTCACGCCCGCGACGAAACGCTTCGAGCACAGCCCGCAACTTGGGACTGACCTCCTGATAGCGGGTGCGGCTGATCTCGCCGTGTCGCCAGACGCGCTGGGCGAGATCCTCCGCATAGAACTGGGGCCCGAAGACCTCGGCCATCGTCCCCGAGGCGCGTCGATAATTCTTGAGCAGTTCTTCGAGACGGTCCTCGGCCTGCGCATAGCCAACGGCGAACGACGCCGCCTCGAGAGTCGGGGCGTAGACGTGCGGGATGCCATATTCGTCGCGGTAGAGGGTCGCCGCCGAAGCATCGGGCGGGGGCGTAGCCGTTGCCGACATTCCGCCCTGAGCCAGGACAAGGCACATCATCGGGAAGATTCGCAGGGTCGGTCGTCTCATCGGGTACTCCTGGCGGCAATCAACCATGGCGCAAGCGGACGGCCCCCAGTTGGGCTGGCCGCCAGTATCGCCGATCCCCTGGAGTCGGTCGAGGGCCTGGCCAGGGTCGATCAGCTCCCACCGTCTCGAAAATCGCGTCATGCGATCTCGCTCTCGTTCCCCGAGGAGAAACCACCGGTCTTCATCGATCCGGGCTCCGGTGCGCTCGACATGGCTATGGTCGCGACGAAGGCGTGTCCTCAGGTAGACTCACTGGAATGCCAGTGACGGCTTTTCGCGAGTGAGCGGCCGTCCTTTGGTATTGGTTCGCGGCAAAGGGTGTGGTTTTATGCTAAAGAATCTTCGACTGCGGAACGTCGGGCCGGCACCGACCTTTGATATCGATTTCTCCGATCGGCTCAACATCTTCACAGGAGACAATGGCCTCGGGAAATCGTTCATCCTTGAGGTCGCCTGGTGGGCGTTAACGGGCACCTGGGCCGGTCCTAGGGCATGGCCACAAATCGGCGGCGATGCGACGCCGCGGATTGGGTTTGAGTTGAAGACGAAGTCGGGAACCAAGAAGGCGGAAACTGTTAGTAGCTTTGACTTTGCCTCTGAGAAATGGCCTCGCAAGGAACGAGAAGCCGTTACTTCAGCTCTGGTTATCTATGCGCGAGTCAACGGTAGCTTCTCAGTTTGGGACCCCGCGCGTATTTTCTTGTGGGAGTCCAGGAATGGGGCTTCGCAGACACAGCCGAGGGCATTTCAGTTCTCCCATGCCACGCTCTGGCAGGGCCTGACGGAGGATGGGCAGACCCTCTGCAACGGGCTAATCCGGGACTGGGTCACCTGGCAGATTCAGGATACCGTGGAGCTTATCAGGGGCGGCAATCGGCCAAAGGCCTCCCCGTTTGAGACGCTCGAAAGGGTGATGAAGAGGCTCACGAACATTCCCGGCGAGTCTGCCACGATTGGCACTCCCGTTCGGCTTTCCGCCCTGGATGTCAGGGATATCCCAACCTTGGCTATGCCCTACGGAGAACTTCCCGTCGTGTACGCCTCGGCGGGCATGACCCGAATTCTTAGTTTTGCGTATCTGCTCACCTGGGCTTGGGACGAGCACAAGAAGGCATCCAAGCTTCACAAACAAAAGCCGGCTACCCAGATCGTGCTCTTAGTCGACGAGGTTGAGTTACACCTCCATCCTCGCTGGCAGCGGACCCTGCTTCCGTCTATCTTCGGGATAGGTGATGACCTTAACACTGATGTAAATATCCAAATCCTCGCGACGACTCACTCGCCATTGGTCCTGGCATCGATAGAGCCTCATTTCGACCGGGTTCGCGATTCTCTGTTCTTGTTCGAGCTTGAGGAGAAGACGAAGCATGTCACGCTCCGAAAGCTTCCCTGGGCCATGCAGGGCGATGCCGTCGGCTGGCTGACCTCGCCGGTCTTCGGCCTCGACCAGGCCCGTTCTCCTGAGGCTGAGCGAGCTATCGAAGCGGCCGAGGCGTTCATGCGAGGCGACGCCAAGCAGCTTCCAGCCGGCCTCAAGACCAAAGTATCCATCCAGAATGCGCTGGAAAAGACCCTTTCTGGGGTTGATCCGTTCTGGCCACGGTGGATCGTCGGGGCGAAACGATGATACGCGTGCGACGTCGGCCCGAACCGAAGAACTTCGCCAGTCGGTGTCGAGATCGGGGCCGTCAGTGGCTCATGAAACACGCCCGCTTCCAGGGCCGTCCCCCCGACTACTGGTCGGAGTTCGAACCCGACTTGCGGGCGATGTTCAATAAATTATGCGGCTACTGCGCCATGTTCGTAATGAAAGGACAGATTGATCATTTCATCCCGGTTGCAGTCCTCAAGGCGCGAGGTCAAGAGCACTTGAGTTACGAGTGGGACAATTTGCGGTACGGTGAAGGTGTACTGAATCAGAGGAAGTCGAATCATCTCGTGCTTGATCCATTCAAGGTCAAGGATGATTGGTTCGAGATTCTCCTACCATCATTACAACTCGTGGTGACATCCCGAGTCCCCAAGACTCAGCGGAAGCTCGCCGAGTTTACTATCGAGAAGTTGGGATTGAGGGACAGCGAAGTGGTGGTCCGATATCGACGAGCGTGGTTCGAACTCTACCAAAGACGCGACCTGACGCTTGAAGGTCTCGAGAAAGTCGCCCCCGGGATTGCTCGCGCGGTCGGACGCGATCTGGCCGCCGGGAAGGACTGGCGTATTTGAGGCACCGATCAGCCGCCGTCTCCTGCGGGCAACGATACCGCATTGACCGCGATGATCGTCTTGCTCTCCGCAAGGTCCTACGCGGAGAGCGGAGCGAGCCGATCACGCGGCCGAGTGGTCGCGGCGCACCGTCGAACTGGCGACGATAGGCCAGCAGGCAGATCCACGACGACAACACCGCCAGGGCCACTCCACCTTGCTCGATCACGCTCCATGAGCGATCGGGCAACCTGGCGGCCAGCATCGCGGCGGTCACCGGCAGCCGCACAAACTCGGAAGGAAATGCCCAGCGGCGATGATCGAAGATGCCGCCGAGATTCAGCAGGCCCCACAGCACCAGCCCGGCACCGACGGCCAGCTCGACGCGAGGGATAGACCGCCCGTCGCCATCAGTCCGACGGTCAGCGGAACGATCGCCACGAAATGCGCCAGCGCATACGCATTCAAGCCACGCGGAACCGCGGTGTCATAACGAATGACGGTCTGGGGTGTCACCTCCGGGGCGGTCGGGTTCGGGGGCAGGCCCTCGGGCCGCCAACCCTGCGGCATGATCCAGATCCGGAACTTGTCGATCCATCGCGGCGCCAGCCAAGCATCGCGAAAGAGGTCCCGCCAGACGTGCAGGTTGGCCCAGAGCGGGTTCCAACTGTTCAACGGCTTGGTCAGCCCATAGACCGGCTCTTCCTCCTCGACCTGGAAGGTGCCGAACATCCGGTCCCAGATGATCAATGTGCCGGCGTAGTTCTTATCCAGGTACTTGGGATTGCGACCATGATGCACGCGGTGATGCGACGGCGTGTTGAGTACCCATTCCAGCGGTCCCAGCTTGCCGACCAAGCGGGTATGAATCCCGAACTGGTAGAGGAGATTAAAGCTCATCGTCGCGGCGAACCACGAAGGCGGGAATCCGAGGAGCGCCAGCGGCAGGTAGAAGACCCAGGAGAAGAGCCCCTGGAAAGCCCCCTGCCGGAGCGCCACGGCGAGGTTGTAATCCTCGCTCGAATGGTGAACCACGTGACCGGCCCAGGGGGCGTTGTACTCGTGGGCGATCCGGTGGAACCAGTAGTAGGCACAATCGACCCCGAGGAACAACACGATCGCCGCCAGCCATTTGCCGCCGGGAGAATAGCTCTTGACATCGACGAGGTTGATCCCCGCTCGGATCGCGTAATCGTACGTGCGCAGGTATCCCAGGAAGAGCAGACCCTTGAGGAAGAGCCCGATGATCTGCTCGGTGCTGCCGCAACTCAGATCGTTGATCGAATCGTGTAGCCGGTAATAGTTCTTCCGCTCCCAGAGGGCCACGGCCAGTTCAACGCCGATCAGCAGGAAGAAGACCGGCACCGCGTAGGTGATATAGGGGATATCGCTGCCCAGGGCCCGATCGATGAACGTCAAATCCATGCACACCCCCCTCGACGCGTCGAAGCGCCAGACGTGCGACCGCACCCGGTCCAATCGCGGTTATTCTAATGCGGTGTCCAAGGTTCCGGAAGACATCGCGAGCCGTGAGGGCCGAATGGAGATGGCCAGGTCCGAGCGTCTCGTGTATGTTTGATCGCGATGGCTCGCTCGGTAGTCACATCGGAACCGCGATCGAGCGGGACATCCGTCGGGACCAGGCTACGCGGTCCGAGGAAAGGGAGTTCCGCCCTCATGCCCGAGCTGCCGGACATCACGATCTACATCGAGGCCCTGGAGCGTCGCATCGTCGGCGAGCGACTCGAAACCGTCCGGATCCACGCCCCGTTCCTGCTCCGGACCTTCGACCCGCCCCTGGACGCGGTCGCCGGCAAGTCGGTCCGAGAGCTGCGTCGCATCGGAAAACGCATCGCCGTCGGGCTCGACGACGACTTGTGGCTCGTCCTGCATCTGATGATCGCCGGCCGGCTCCACTGGAAGGCGCGCGGCGCGAAGCTCTCGGGCAAGTACGCCCTCGCGGCCTTCGATTTCGCGAAGGGGACGTTGCTGCTCACCGAGGCCGGCTCGAAGCGTCGAGCGGCCCTCCATGTGATTCGCGGACGAGACAGCCTGGCCGAGCATGACCCCGGCGGTCTTGAGGTCCTCCCGGCGACGATCGAGCAGTTCGAATCCGTCCTGCGCCGGCGCAACCACACGCTCAAGTGGGCCCTCAGCGATCCCCATTTATTCAGCGGCATCGGCAACGCCTATTCCGACGAGATCCTCCATCGCGCCCGCCTCTCTCCGCTGGCACTCTCGCAGAAGTTGCCGAGCTCCGAGGTCGAAAGACTGTTCACGGCCACGCGAGAAGTCCTCAACGAATGGGTCGAGCGTCTCCGCGCCGAGACGGGCGAGGACTTCCCCGAAAAGGTCACCGCGTTCCGACCCGAGATGGCCGTGCACGGCCGCTTCGGCGAGCCGTGTCCGGTCTGCGGGGCGCCCGTACAACGAATCCGATACGCCGACAACGAGACCAACTACTGCGCCCGTTGCCAGACCAACGGACGAATCCTGGCCGACCGCTCGCTCTCCCGGCTGCTCAAAGACGATTGGCCGCGAAACCTCGACGACCTCTGACGTCCATACGATTCAACCCGATCACTCCTGCGGCGAGCGAAGACCTTGCCAGACGACGCCCGGATGGTCGGTGAAGCCTTCCTCCCGGAGTTGGACATCCTCCACGACCGCCTCCCGGGGATAGCAACGCGCCTGCCAGGCGAGGGCTCGCCGGCCTGCGTCATCCTCGTCCGTCGCCAGGACACCCCAGGGAATGTGATAGGCCGTCCAGTCTGCTTCGCCGGCCAGGCATCCGGGTGAGTTGCGCCACCCGTCGTCGAGCTTCTGGATGAGCGTACACTCATAAAACTTCAGCCCCTCGACCTTCGGATTCGACCGCCGTGTCGGATCGAAGAGCTCGTTGGGGGCGAGCCCCGTGGCCAGCGATCGATCGATCAGGCCAACGACCAGGAGGTCATCGTCGGGCAAGACTTTCGCCGCGTCCCAGAGGCGGCTGAAGAGCTCCACGAGTCCGCCATGGCTGAGATAGTCCACTCCGGACATCCGGATCGACAACACTGCGGCCAGGTGCGTACGAAGATCCTCCAACCGTCCGAGCCCGCTCGACGCACAGGCCCGCAGGACGTGGACGTGGAACGAACCCGCCTCGTTCCTCCGCGCCTCCTCGTCGAGGGCCTCGAGGGCTTCCGCGTGTCGGCCGAGGAAGATCAGGCCGCTCGCCCGATAATAGTTGGCCCAGGGGCGGCCGGGGAGGGGGCTCTCGTAGTAATCGAGATAAGTCAGCATCGCTTCGTAGGACGCCAGGGAGTGGGCCAGGATGCCCGCCTGCCACGCCACTTCATGACTGTCCGAGCCCGCCCGCAGTGCCATGTCCAGGACCGCCAGGGCATCGCTCGACCGTTCCGACTGCCTGTAAATCTCGGCCAGCCAAAGCGACGCGCGCGCGTTGCTGCGGTCGAGGCGCAGGCAGCGAGCCAGGCAACGCTCGGCCTCGTTCGTCTGCTCGGAGTTGAGGTAATGGATCGCGGCGCGGCCGAAATTGCCGAAATCGTTCGGGTCCAGGTCGAGGGATTGTCGGAAGAGCTGATCGATCCGCTTCGCGTCGATCCGGTCCGCGACCTGCGAATTCTCGTCATGCTTCAGCCGGGCGCCCATCGATGCGAGCTGGTTGAGCACGCACGCCTCGCGGGGGAAAGGCGCCGCGATCGCTTCGGCCCAATCCCAGATCGAAGGGCCGCGGGAGGGATCGTCGTGGAAGACTCGCGCGAGCGCGAGCATCCGGGCGACATCCGCCGAGTGAGTCGCCGCGGCCGGCGCCAGGGCAAGCAGGGCGTCGAGGAGCCGGCCCCGGAGGGCGGGGTCGTCGGACGCCTCGCCCAGCCGGGCTTCGATCTCATCCAGCTTCGGCCCCAACGGTGTGGGCGCGCGTCCCGGCGACGGCTCCGGGGCGGAATGGCTCTCCTCCTCCCTCGACTCGGGGGCGGCCGGAGCGGCGGCTGTTGCACTCGAGGCCCCCCCGACGATCGGCCCCGCGGGCGCGATCGGCGAGACGGGCACGCTCGGATCGAGCAACAGGCCGAGCCGACGGAGAGTCAGCCAGTCGCGGGCCTCGCGGGCCTTCGACTCGAGTTGCCGCGCCAGCCCGTCTCCTCGCTTCTCGTCGCCGGCGAGGAGGTAGGCCGCGATGAGCCGCAGCCGCACGTCGAACCAATCGTTCAGGCATTGTCGCTCCTGAAGCCGTCGGTCCCAGAGCGCCAGCGCCTGGATGGCCGTCGCGTGATCGCCCCGGAGGCACGATCTCAGCGCCGACACCAGGTCGCGGCGCAGCTTCAAGAGCGGCCATTCATCCGCGGAGGGCATCGATCGCCTCAGCTCGTCGATCCCCTCGAGGCCCGAGAGCGGCTCCTCCAGCCCCTTCAAGAAACCGATCGTCTCGAGAACCTGGGCGGTCCAGAGGCGGGCTCGCACCGGGCTGTGGTAGGTGGCGGCGAGGTCCCAGGCCCGTCGGGTGGCCGCCTCCGCCGCGTCGAGCAATCCCGCGACGAGCAGGGTCTGGCCCTCGTCCGAGGAGCCCGCCCATCGCCGGTCGAACGCCGGATTCGACCTCCCGGTGGCCACGACCTGCCGCGCGTGGTGGAGGGACATCTGCAAGTCGTCGGACGCCCGGAAGACCTCCGTGGCGTATTCGCGAAAACACGTGATACATTGGAGCTTGCCCGTACGTCGGCAGACCTGAATCCCCTCGGCGATCACGTCGTGGAGCCCTTCGGAGTTGTATCCGCGCGAGGCCGCCGTCGACTGGCCGAGGTTGTCGTAGGCGCACGAGGAGACCCACGAAACGAGCGACTCGTACTCGGCGAGATCCAGGTCCGGCTGGATCTGCCGCGCGAGGTCCTCGCTCTCCATCACGGCGATCAGCTCGATCGCCGCCTCTCGGCCCTGCTCGGGGTCGAGGAGCGAGGTGGCATGATTGGTCATCGTGTGCAAGGCCCAGACATAGGGCTTGAGCCGGCGCGCGGCCTTCGCCTTGCGCTTGATCTCGGCGGCCAACCGGATAGCCGTCCGATACTGGCATCGGTTGATGGCCTCATCCTTGGCGACGGCGAGCGAGTCCAGTTGATCGTCGGCTTCGCCAAGATCGGATTCGTTATCGCTCATCGGTCGTCCTCGACATGTGTATAAGGCCTCCCAGAATCGTCCGAGCTGATCCAACGAACGGGAGACGTCAGGGATTGCGACCCCAGAGGGCGTCCGCGATCCAATCGAGGTCATCGGCCTGCTGACGCAAGATCGTGCGAGTGGGCGACGCTCCGGCCGAGGACAGGGCGTGGCTCACCAGCAGGCGCAACACGCTGGCCAGCGGCGTGGACGTCGATTGCCCGAGCACCGCGCGACGAGTCGGTGATCGCGGTTCAACAGCACCTCGTTCCGCCCGGCCGGGCTATCGCCCACGTGGGCGTCGATCATCCGCTGGAATCCCGACGGGATTACCTCCTGCTTCTTCAGATCGTCCAGCGTCTTCAAGAGTTCGGAGCGCTCGTTGAGGAAGACCATCACCGGCAGCGATTCGCGGAACGAGGCGCACAAGATCTTGGCCTCGGTGCCGAGGAACTCCTGCCATTCCGCCGGGGCTTCGTCCAGGTCGCTGACGCCCAGCACGGCCGTCGCGAACCCGGGCGAGCCCGGGCTGGCGAGTCGGAGGTCGACCGGCTCGCCCTCCGCGGTCCGATCGGACGCCATGGCCGCCAACAGCGACTCCTCGAAGCTGCGCAGAGCGTGGACGCAAGGGGCCGGATGCCCCGCGAACAGGGTATTCGCCCATCCCTCCTGGCGACGGTCGGAGTTGTACCAGAGGACGCGTTCGGCCTCGGTCTCGAAGAGGGGATCGGCCGCGCTGCGACCCAGGATCTCGTCGAACGGCAGCAGTCCTTGCGACGTCGGAAACCGGTAGGTCCGTCGCAGCAGGTCGCGAAGCCGATGCTCCACCAACGCGGCCCCGGCGAGCGTGTAGCGATGCCAGCCGATCACCGAATCGAGCCGGGTCCGATCGTCCTGGGCGAGCCGTTCCAGGTGCTCGTAGAGCATCATCTCGATCGACGCCCGGACCCGTTCAAAGGCGGCGTCCCGGACGAGGTCTTCGCGACTGAGCGTCGGCGTGCACTCGTTGAGCTCGAGGACTCCGCGGAGGAACGGGGCCCATTCCGGCAGCAGGCCCTGGATCTTGCGCGAGATCACCATGCGACGCACGGTCGCGCTGACGACCGATTCCCCCGCGAACCCGGGCGTGCGTCGAGGCGTGATGTAGAGGGCCCCGGCGATGGCCGGAGACTTCTCGCGACGGACCGGTATCACATCCAGGGGCGTCTCGCCGAAATAACTCTCCAGCTCCAGCTCGATCGCTTCGCGATCGGGAGTCGGATCGAACCAGGTCGGATTGATCAGATTGACGCGGACCTTGCCGCCGTTGAGGTAGATCGGGACCTGGAGGAAGTCGGCGTACTCCTTGATGATCGCCTCGAGGCTCTCCGCCTGATCGGCGAGTCGATGGTGGGCCGGCTTGAGGAACAGGGTCACGCTCGTGCCGGGCTCGGATTTCGCGCAGTTCGAGAGCTCGATCTCGCTCTCCGCCCCGGCCTCCCATCGGACGCCTTCCTCGTCGGTGTCCTTGCGGCTCTCGACCACCACCCGGTCCGCCAGCATGAACGCGCTGAAAAGGCCGATGCCGAACATCCCGATCAGCGAGCTTTCCTTGCCTCCGGGCCGTTCCGAGGGCGTCATCGAACCTCGACCCCGGATCAGCCCGGTGAGGCCGATCCCCAGCGTACTCAGGTAGGTCTCCGCCTCTTCGGCGTTGAGCCCGATCCCATCGTCGCGGAACCGGAGCGTATGCCCGACGGGGTCCTCTTCTATGTCGATTCGCCCCTGGTAGGACAGGGATATCTTTCGTCTCCGCGCGATCGCGTCGTGTGCGTTCTGGATCAATTCGCGAACCGCGGTATCAGGCCTGCTATAGAGCGCCGATCCCAGGATCTCGATGACACCGCCGATGTCGACTCGAAAGGGAATCCGCCGTTTCCAGCTCGTCATGGAGTTCTTCTTCCTCTTTCCGGCACGGACTTACCGCATTCGACGTCCGACCGCCAAGCCTGGAGCCGCACTCACCGAGGTTCCGCCGTACGGTGGACTGTTGAATTATAAAATTTCCGACCGAATGATTCACCACATTGATGATATCCATCCGGTCGCGAATCGCCTCTCAAGACCGCGCCGCCGGCTTTTGGTAGTCTATTCATGGTCCCTGGCGGTCCTCGATTTCTCCACCCTTCCGTCGATCCCGAGGTCTATCCGGAGCGAAAACCGGTGGAGTTGCTCATGCCCGATTCAGCACAGTCCATCCGCCACGAGATCCATGGCGTGATCTTGTTCGTTGGGGCCATCTGGGCTGTCTACCTGGTGAGCTTGGTCTTCCCGGGATTGAACCACTACGGCGTGCTCCCGCGCAGGTTCAGCGGGTTGCTCGGTATCCCCGCCATGCCGTTCTTGCACGGCAATCTCCGCCATGTGCTCAGCAACACGATCCCGCTCGTCGTCCTGCTGATCCTCCTGGCCGGCTCTCGAGCCGAGTCGTGGGAGGTCGTCGCGATCATCGTCCTGCTGGGAGGAATCCTGCTCTGGATCTTCGGCAGGCCGGTCATCCACATCGGGGCCAGCGGCCTGGTTTCGGGGCTGACCGCGTTCCTGATCCTCTCCGGATTCCTGGAGCAACGAATCATCCCCCTCCTGATCGCCCTGATCGTCGGCTTCTTCTACGGAGGTTCCCTCCTCCTGGGAATCTTGCCGCGTTTCGGTTCCCAGATCTCCTGGGACGGCCATCTTTGCGGCGCCATCGCCGGTGGGCTCGTGGCCTACGCCCTGACCCGAGGATAGCCGGGTCCACCTCCACTTCCGGCCGTTTCCGTCAAGTTTGAGGATTTTGCCGACGATAACTTCCAGGGGGAATTTGCGGAGATTCCGCGCCTCGGGGCCGGAAGCCGCTCTCTCGGAAGGATCTTGTGAGGTCGAATGGTGGACCGGCGTCGAGGAAAACCGTACTGGCACCGGTCGATTCGACGGGCCGTTGTGCTCCTTGCCGTCTGTACGGGCTTCACGGGCTGCATCGGTCCGAGCGCGGTACGTCATACCCGGATGCGATACAACGAGGTGATGCGCTCCACCAACGACGAGCAGCTCCTGATGAATATCGTGCGGCTCCGCTATGCCGACTCGCCCGTGTTCGTCGACCTGCCCAACATCACCAGCCAGTTCGAGATGGCCGGGCGGGGCTATTACCTCGGCGGTTACGGCAACCAGGCCAAGGGTCCGGCGAGTCTCGGATATGGCGAGCTCTCCCTCCGCGATACGCCGACCCTCAGCTACCACCCGCGCGAGGGTCGTGAGATCGCCAAGGCGCTGCTGACCCCGTTGTCGGCCGACCTCTTCATCGTCGTCAACGCCGGCTCCAACCTCGAGGAGCTCCTGACGCTGACGATCAACGACATCAACGACGTCCCGAATGCCCCGCGGGCCACGACCTTGCTGCCCCAGGTCCCCGAAGACAATTCCTTGTGCCGACGGGGCATCCAATTGCTATCATCGCTCCGGGATCGCGACGGCACCGAGCTGGTATTCGGGACCAAGGAGGATTCCGATAGCTCCTCCGACGCGATTCCCAGGAGCGCGATCGGGGGCGCGACCTCCTCAACGCCGCCAAGGACGGCTATGTCTACCGCGCCCAGGCGGATGGCCAGGTGGTCTTACGCAAGCGGGAGAAGGAGCTCTACATCCGGATTCGGCCGGCGTTCGTCGATTCCCCCGAGATGCGGGAAGTGGCGCAGATCTTCAAACTCATCCCGGGCCGGAGCTCGTACCGGCTCAAGTCCGAGCTGAGCGATGAGATCGACAAGAACCTCCCGAACCCGCTGGGGATCAGCGACACGATCTATCTGAACACGCGCTCCGTCTTGCAGATCATGACCTTCCTATCCAAGGGCGTCTGCGTACCCGAGGAGCACGTGCTCTCGGGAATCGCGCCGACGATCCCCGGACCCGATGGCCGGCCTTTCAACTGGACGACGGTCACGGCCGGAACTTTCTTCGTCCACTCGTCGAAGCATCGGCCTCGCGAGGCGGAGGTGGCCGTCCACTACCGGGGATACTGGTACTACATCGCTCTGGACGACGTGAATTCGAGGGCCGCCTTATCCATCATCGAGATCCTGTTCGCGCTCCAGGATTCGGACAGCAAGAGCGTGGGCCCGGTGCTGACACTCCCGCTCGGCGGTTGACAAGATGTTCACCGAAAATCAATGCCCCGGACCGAAGAAGACCGCGTTCAGGAAGAACTTCTGAGAAGTCGGTGTCATCGCCCGGTAATTGGGGTCGTCGGCGAACGCGACGACGTGCCCTTTGCCGAGACTCTGGTAGAGGACCAGGGGCTTGCCGGCCATCAATTCGAGCGTCTGGGGCCAGCAGAATCCGCTCAGCAGCAACTGCTCGCGTGCGGCGAAGTTCACGAGGTTCCGACCATCGGTCGGCTTCAACGGAGCGAGGATCAGGTCGGTATTGATCAGGGGGAAGATCTCGGATGACGAGCCGAACGTGACGAAGTGGTCATCATAGACCGAGGCGCGGAGGAATGCCCCCGGCACCGGGTCGGGCGGCTCCTCGGGCTTCTCGCCGTCGGACTTCGGCTCCGTCGAGACCGCTGCCTTGTCTCCCTTCTCGACGGCCTTCTTGTCGGGCTCGGGCTTCGGCTCGGGGTCACCACCCTTGACGACCTTTTTCACCGGCTTGCTGGCGAGCAGCCCGACCGACTTCTCCGTGGCCCACGACGCGGCGCCCTTGACGAGGATGAGCGTCCCGCCCCCGCGCACCCAGTCCTTGAGCCGCGCGACCATCGGCTCGGCGAGCGGGCCGGGATAGCGGCCGTCGGTCAGGATCAACACATTGTACTTCGAGAAATCCAGGTCGGAGAACGCCGAACCCGGAATGCGCGTCACCGGATAATGCCAGACCTGGTCGAAGAGGAACCAGGTGTGCCCGGCGAACGGGGACGCGGGCCGGTCGACCAGCATCGCGACCTTCGGCGGCTTGATCCAGGTCACGTGGAAACTCCCCAGGCCCGCCCCCTCATCGACCATCCCGGTGTCCGTCGCGAGCACCGACAGGCCATGTTCGATCGCAACGCGGCGGATGACTTCGTGCAGCGTGTCGGGGTTCTCGCCGGTCCTGAGCAAGAGAGTCCCCTTGGCGAACTTCTCGCCGCCCAGCGTCGTCGGCTGGTCGAAGACGTGGACCCGGAACCCGTGGCGGAGGAGATCCCCCAGCGCGACCATCGCCGAGTCGTCCTCGGCGTGGATCAGGTAGCCGACCCGCGCCGTCGCCGGCCCATTCACGGCCCCGGCCGCCTTCGGCATCGCTATGGGTTCGCTCGCGATCTTGGATGGGCCTTCCACGGCGAGCGCGGTCACGCCGAATGCGAGCGGCAGCGACCAAGCCGTGAGGTCATAGATCTCATCACCGAGCCGGCGGACCTTGCGGTCGAGCTGTCGCTTGCGGAAAGCCTCGCCCATGTCGAACCGAGGATCCAGCAGCGAGCGCGCCAGCCGGCCGGCCGGCTGGGCGATCGCGACGTGATAGCTCCCCGCCGGCACAGACCAGTCCCTGGACGCGCCCTCGATACCCTCCTTCGCCTTGACCTTGGCCGGATCGGTCACGCGACGGACCTCGATGCCGTTCTTCACGAGCAGATCGGCGAGCCTGGCCGCGCGAGCCGGGGTCGTCCCGGGCAAGAGGAGGTAGTCGCGCACGGGCCCGTCACGTCCCAGGGCGATGGCCGAGGCGCGATAGTCGTGGAAGTCCACGATCAGGTCTTTGGACATCGCCGCGGCCGTCTCGACGGTCGAGATGCTGCTCACGTAATGATGCCTGACGCCATCGTGATAATAGAGCTTCTTCTGGTCGTCGCGATCGATGACCAGTCCCCGCGCGCCGGCCTGTTCCCAGAGGATTCCGATCGAGCCGTGCAACGTGGGCCAGGTCGAGCCGTATCCGGGATAGAAGGCGTCGTAGACTTCGCGGCTGGTATAGGGGAAGCCGTACTGATCGAACCGACGGCCCTGGTTCGTCCCGAACCGGGCGAACCAGTCGCGCTGCTTGGGCGTGATCAGCTCGAGGATCGGGTCGGCGGGCGGGTCGAAGTAATATTCGCTGTTGGACCCCATCTCGTGCGCGTCGATCGTCACCTGCGGCTGCCAGCGGAGATAGGCCGCGACCTTGGTCCGCGTCTCGACCTGCGTCTGGAGGAACCAGTCGCGGTTCATGTCGAACAGGTAATGGTTGAACCGTCCGGCGGCCCAGCGCTGGACGCGTTCGGCGGCGAGCGGCTCGGGATCGGGGGCGACTCCGCGCCCTTCCCGGTGGAAATTGACGAACCGATCGCGACCGTCGGGGTTCTGCATCGGGTCGATGATGACGACCACCTTGTCGAGCATCGAGCGCGTACCGGCCCGGCGATCGGCGAGGAGGTGATAGGCCGTCAGCAGCGCCGCGTCGCCCGAGGAGATCTCGTCGCCATGGACGCCGTAGGCCAACCAGACGATCGCCGGGTTCGATTCGGCGAGTGCCTTGGCCTGCTCGGGCGTGGTCTTGCGAGGGTCGGCGAGCCGAAGGTTGGCCTCGCGGATCTCCTCGAGGCGGGCGATATTCTTCGGCCCGGAGATCGCCAGATAGTACAGCCCGCGCTTCTCGATCGTCTGCCCGTAGCGGACCAGCCGGCTGCGATCGGGCGAAGCTTCGTTGAGGGCGCGGAGGTACCGTTCGATCTCCGAATGGCTGGAGATATCCTCGGCCCAGCCGTGGCCGACGACCTGCTTGAGGGTCGGAATCTTGGGATCGGCGTTGACCTCGGGCATCGGCAGGAGCCAGCCCGGCTGATCCTTATCAGCCGCCCTCGTCGCGAAGGCCATCGAGCCGCACGCGATCCCCAACAGCAACGCCACCCGCAGTCGTCTCAGCATCGTCGCAAGCCTCGGTTCGCTGATCATGGTCCACCCCGGGAGATGAACCAGTCTAACCCCAAAACAAGCGTTATATATTAGTCGCCCAAGCGGCGCAGAATCATGTGATTCATATTATCAGTAGACGTACCTTCTCCGACCCGGAGCCCTCGGACCCCGTCCTTCGATCTCGCTCTTCCTGTCATCATGCATCACCCCCCCCTCGTCGCTCGGCGGCCTCGCGGGATCGGGGCTTCCGGACCCCGACTTCAGTGGCTCGTCCTTCAGCACTGCCAGGCCTCGTTCAGCCGCTCGACCAACCGCAGGAAGGCGCCCTGCCACGGGTTCCAGGACAGCATCCGGTAGATCAATCGTCGGCCTCCCCGCACGATCTGACACGGCATCTGGATGAACGCCGCGCAGAACGTCGCGAACTCCATCCGCAACAGCGTCCGTTTCTCGGCCTCGTGCTTCGCTTCGTGCCGCGGTGATACCGGCACCAGCAAGGCGGCCCAGGCCTTCAGGCTCCAGGCCAAGCTGGCCATCACCATATACGCCCAGTTGCTCACCAAGGTGTCAACCGGCGTCGTCAGTGCGTGCACGCCCCCTTTGAGCTGGGCGACCAGATTCTCCTGATCACAGCGGTCATTGGCCGAGAACACGACCTCCTCGGCCGACATCTCGCGGTCGTTGGTGATGTAGAAGAAGTAGCGATATTCCTCGAACAGCCGCAGCTGTCCCTTGTCGGTCCCCAACCGCTTGCGCAGGACGATCATCCGATAGCTCTTGCGGCAGGCCGTCGGCCGATAGTCGAATTCCGCGACCATCTCCTCGAGCAGATGGATCGTCTTGAAGCCGCGCTCGCGGACGATCTGAGCCTTGACCCGTTCGGGCTGCTGGCGAGGCCCCGTCTTGATCGCGTACCGCGGCGGTCGTTCCAGGAAGCCGTACGCCTCCTCCGGCAGCTCGTCGGCCCGGGCCTTGAGGCCGTCGTAGGCCGCATAGCCGAAGATAAACCGGATGTTCCCCGCATCGTCCAGGGCATCCAGGTCCTGGGCCTCGGCGATCGTCGCGCCTCCCCGCGGCAGCAGCCGATCGTCCCACGGATCCAGGTCCTCGTTCTCGGCGATCCGCGTGTCTCCCCGCAGGAGGATCTTGCGGAAGCCGGCCCGGGTGCACAGCGCGATCGCCTTGTCCAGGTACTCGCCGGCCCGCTCCTGCGACGGGCGATTGCCGCTGCGATTGAGCAGGTAAAGCGGCTCGGCCGTATTGGCCAGCGAGATCAAGAGCGGATGGTAACCCCACCGGCCGTCGTAGGCGATGTCCACGCCTTCCTTGCACTCGGCGGCGGTCTCGACGACGGTGCTGTCGGCGTCCAGGATCGCCTCATCGCGGAACTCGTCGGGCTGCCGGGCCCAGACCCGCAGCCGCGATTCATTGATGGCGTCCATCAAGGTGAGGACATCGGCCTCGGAGGCGAAGCGGCGGCAGAAGTCGCCGGCGGTGGTCGGATCCGGGATCCGTCGGGCTCCGAGTGCGTCGAGATAGACCTCATCGTTGCGGCGCAACTCGAGGTGTTCGATCCGCTTGCCGCCGGCGAGGATATTGAAGGCGATGTTGAGCACGTGGTCGGATTCGTGATAGGGCAGATGCCGCTTGAGCAGATGGAGAGTTCGGTCGATCTCCTTGTCGAGCTCGATCTTCCGAGCCAGGAGAAAGAGGGCGCCGATGCCACCGGCCGAGAGTCCCCGGGCGCGACCGGCCGGTTCATAGTGGATATTGGTCGCGGTCATCATGGGTACGGGCCGCTCGGGCCCGGGCGTATTGGCGAGTCGCTTCTTGATCCGCCGCCGACCTTCCTGGAAGGATCTCTTCTTGCGTGCCGCGCGCTTTTTTCGGATAGTGGCACTCACTCGAAAGCCCCCTTGTCCTGGAATAGTGAGGATGTGTTCTTACCTCCATTATTCCAGAAACTTGCGGGGTTTTCGAGCTTTTTCTCAAGAAACCTGCCAGGCGGACTATATATCACGCTTGGTTAAGGTCTAACCCGGCGAGCGGCCGTCCCCAACCAACAACTCAGCTTTGGAATCCGCCGCGGCAGGCTTGCCCACGTCAGCGACGAGTTGGGCGATCAGGAAACGGGGGCATGCCGCTCCGACAACTCTGCGAGATGGCTCTTAGCGGCTTCCAATAATTCCTCGTCTTCGACATCCCAGATGGCCTCGGCGGTGAAGCTCTTGGCCATGTACGAAAGGTTGGCGAGCAACTGGCCGAGTCGGACATCGGGCGTATATTCGCCGAGATCGTCCAGGACTCGCAAGAGCTGGCGGCGGACTTCGCGATTCATGGTATCAGATCTCCGATGGTCGGGAGGTGCCCTAATGGCACCTTCGCCTCACGAACGACCTCGACGGTGATTAGAGTCCCGGGCGCGAGGCGGGCGACCCGTTTGGCGCGTGTAACGCCGTTGTAGATCATGATCGCCCCATCCGAACCACGGTAGACTCAAAGTGGGGGCATGCCGGCGATCCCGGCCCCGTACCGGACGATCCGCTGCTGAAGCTTGTACGGGTCGGCCCCGCTGAGCCGGCTTGGAGGAACATGCAGGGTGCGTGGGTCCACATCGAGAAACTCGGGTTTCGGCATCTGTACCAGTATAGCTTCGCCCGAGGATTGCCTATCACAGGGCTTCTGAACCGATGGCGGATAAGGGCCATGACCACGTCAGATGCCGTTGGACCGCGAGCCTGGGCTTGGAGTTCGGCACACCGTAGTTACCTCGGTCCATCGATGCCATCTTTGGAGGCGGAAACCAATCCCTCATGGTCCGCGTCGCAATAATCAGGACACACGCCCAGCGACATGATTTCCCATCAGGTCATTCAGCGACTCGCGGAGGTCGGCGTGGGTACAGCCGATCTCGCCGGAGCGGCAGATCCCGCTGCTCGGCAGGGTTTCGGTCGTCACGAGCAAATATTCCTGATCGTCTCGGATCGCGTCGAGAGCTGACGCGATGAACGCGTCATCGACGACCCCCCGGTGTCGGAGCTGAGGCTCTCGGAACACCTCGATATCCGTACCTGCCGGCAACGACTGAACGAGCACCTCGAAGTCGCCCAAGGAACGGCAAAGGGCGAAGTCCTTGGCACCGGCCGCCCGGAGATATCGGAGGATAATCAGGACCTCGCCGGACCGTTGAAGCCATCCGGAGACCCGCTCCAGGAAGGCCGGTGTGACGTCCCTCGCTGGATTATACCTGTCTATCCTGTCCCCCACTTTGATCGCTCCTCTACCGCCTCACGACGAGTTCAGCGGCCCGGATCGCCGAGCATCAGCCTTCGATTGTACCAGAAACCTCGGCGTAGGGCCCGATCCGTTGCGGCGTCGAGTCAGGCGGGGGCCCGCTCCGGGAGGAAAGTACAGAATCCCGACTCGCCCGGTCGCCTGAGCAGCAACCGGCCGCAGCGCGGGCACTCCCACAGCTCACCTTCGAGTTCCTGACAGGCATAGAGGCTCTCGTGAAAGGCATCCGATTCCAGGCTACCGGGTTCCGGGAGCATGCCGCCCCGCTCGAAGTCGCTGAGCTGGTAGGTCCGCCAGACGTGTCGCTCATGGTCCTCAGAGTTCCGGTCGCGGATGATCGTCATCGAGTCGTTCGGGCAGGAGGTGGTGCTGAAGACGTGACCACAAAGACAGGCGATCTTTCCCACGATAAGTCCTCCGCCGCCCCACGACTACCTCGGTTGCTCCACGCCGCACAGCCTGGATATCGTCGGACGCCTGGACGCGGGATCTGCTGCAATATCCGGTCAGTCGTCAACTCTTCAGGGCCAAGAGCCGTCGAGCGATCAACTTATCACGATCCAGTTCGGACCGCGACAGGCCCATACCGACGGTCCGGATCTGGAACAAGTACGCCGCGAGCCTGAACTCGTCGATGCCCGCCTCCAGGTAGCGGCAGACGGCACGGGCATAGCGGTCGTACTCGTCGTCGAAGCACTTCGGGAAATGGGACACGCAAATGGGATCCCACTCGCGGAACAGGATATCAAGTACCGCATCCATGAGCCGCTCCTCTTTCGCCATCCGACAACACCGCCTCACGACGAGCCCGGCGGTCCGGACCGCCGAGCAATAGCCTGGGATT
Organism: uncultured Planctomycetota bacterium; assembly: GCA_963743925.1. Classification (GTDB taxonomy): domain Bacteria; phylum Planctomycetota; class Planctomycetia; order Isosphaerales; family Isosphaeraceae; genus CAVZRC01. The sequence goes on from CAVURY010000034.1 coordinate 262,283, forward strand.
CCTCAACAACACAACTCGGCGGGCCGGCTCCGCTGCACCGCCGGGTCAGGCGCGGCTTGATCGCTGGAGCAGAGCCAACGCCTTGTGGTTGCCGTACGCAGTCGCAATCTCGATCGCTCGATCGTTCGGGATCGCGCCGGCTGCCAGCAATAGCTCGGTCAATGCGGTCGACACCCGGTCCGCCGGCAGGCCCGCCTGGCACGCCGAGTCGCTCTCGATATCGACCGCATGAGCCAGAGGGGTCCAACCTTCGCCCAGATCCCGATTGACGACCGCCCCGGCCTCGATGAGCTGTCGGACGATCCCGACTTCCATCTGCTCGATGGCCAGGTGCAGTGGAGGTTCGCGATCACCCTCCGCGGCATTCACATCGACACCCGCTCGGATTGCTGCATCGACCGCAGACACATCGCCGGCCCAGACCGCGTTGGATAGCGTGGCAATCCCGATCACCGTCTTCTTCTCCGCCTCACGACGAGCTCAGCAGACCGACGAGCATCAGCCTTGATCTCAACGAAAACCTCGGCAAGTCGGGTCCGATGCACCGCCGGGTCAGGCCTGCATGAGTCCGATGGTATAGAGGAACGGCGGCTTGTGGTTGCTGATGGCGGCAGCGAACCATCCGTATTCTCGCACGACCTCGGCGATCTCGTCGTCCATAGGGAATCGTCGCCTCTCAAGGCAGCGGGGTGATCTCAACCGCACCACCCGGGACCACCGCGATTCGCAGCTCATGCCCCGCGAGCAGCCGCATTCCCGGAAGTGCTTCGGCACCGACGGCCGAGACGAGCACCGGCCGCCAAACGCCGTCCCGGGCCACCTCCGCGGCGTAGATGTCGACTTGCCGGATCGACCCGTCGGCCAGCACCGCTCCGCCACCCGACTGTCGCACCAGGCCGAGTGCGACGACCGTCGTCACCGGCAGCGTCAGGGACGCGGCGAACCCTGAATCGACCGGGGCGTCCACGTCCGGTTCGGAACCTCCCGGTCCTCGCAGGCGAAGGCGGACGACGGCCTCATTGCGGCCATTCACGGCGCCAAGGATCACGGGCACCGTCCCATCCGATAAGCCGCGGGCGCCCCCACGCGGCCGAGCCAGATCTCAGCTTGAGGGCTTCGTGTCCGCAGCCGCACGACGGCCGCGTAGTCGTCATCGTCGATCTCAAAATCGCGGGTCCCGACGTCGATAGCGACGCACTTGCCGTCATCGTCGGGGCGAAGCAACGGCCGAACTCGGCGGGCGAGGATCTCCACTCCGAGTCGGGCCAGTTCCTCCGGAGTCCGGTGTGGATCGATGGCGGTCATCAGGTGCCTCCGAACGGCTTGGATGATCCTCCAGGCGCGCTTCACGCTTGGGTCGAGCGCGTGGAAAAAGGGGACAGCACCCGGCCCACTTGGGCGGCGGCAAATGCGAGGCAGGCCCGGACGTCATCGGTGGTCAGTTCCGGGAACTCAGAGAGCAGTTCCGGTACGGTCATCCCTCCGGCCAGGTACTCGAGGACGTCCCGGACGGTGATCCGCATACCGCGGATGCACGGCTGACCGCTCCTCTTGCCCGGCTCGATGGTGATGAATTCGGTGTAGTCCATAATCTGAAGCCTATCGGCTCGATGGACGAGCGTCAACGCTCGATGAGCGACTATCAAGGAGTAGGGCCGGCTGTGCCGGCCGAGATCGGCTCGGAAGTCGTCCGACTCGCCTCGCGCTCACAAACACCGGCGTTTCTGGCCGGGATACCTTGGGCGGCATCCCGCCACCCCGGGGCGGGTTGCAACAGACTCCCGGTCCGGTCCCCTCTCGTCTGGACGATGGGTGACCGCCAGGCCACAATAGGACGATCACGGGCCAATCCCTTGAGACCAGACGACTTGGGTCGTTCCACGCGGCTCACTGCCTCGTCCGCGCCGCTCCGCCGACTGACCTCGCATGGGCGTGGGTCTCCGGGCACATGAAGGCTTGCTATCGACAAAGGAGTTTCCATCTGATGACGCACCGCATTCCGACAGACCGCACGATCGCCGTCTGGGTGCTAATGGGGGTGGTCGGGCTGTCCGGGATCTCGCCCGCGCCCGCCAGGGCCCAGGTGAGCGCCGAGGAGTCGGCCAAACGGCTCAAGCCGGCCCCGGGCCTGGAGGCCATCCTCTGGGCGTCCGAGCCCCTGCTGAGCAACCCGACGAATATCGACGTCGATTCCCGCGGCCGGGTCTGGGTCGCCGAGGGGCTCAACTATCGGCTCACCCGCGGCGGCAACAAGCGGTTCAAGCGCATTGAGGAAGCCGACCGGATCAAGATCCTCGAGGACATCGACGGCGACGGCAAGGCCGACAAGGTCACCGTCTTCGCCGACAAGATCTTCCCCGTCCCCATGGGGATCGCCGTCGAGGAGCATTACGGCAAGGACGGCAAATATACCGGCTGCCGCGTCTTCATCGGCAATAGCCCGGACCTGCTCGTGCTCGAAGATACCGACGGCGACGACAAGGCCGACAAGCGCTACCCGCTCCTGACCGGATTCGGCGGCGTCGACTCCGACCACGGCGTCCACGGCATGGTGCTGGGCCTCGACGGCAAGCTCTACTTCACCCACGGCGACGGCTGCTGCTCGGTCCAGCACGATCACTCCGAACGACAGCAGAACTTCGACGTAATAGACAAGGGCGGCCGGCACGTCTGGACCGACCAACTGGCGAACACCCTGCGGGTCAACCGCGACGGGACCGAGTTCGAGATCATCTGCGACCGCCAGCGCAATAACTACGAGACGTGCATGAACTCGTTCGGGAACATCTTCACCAGCGACAATGACGACGACGGCAACCGCGGCTGTCGCGTGATCTGGGCGATGGACGGCGGCCATTACGGCTATCACACGCCGGGCAGCCCCCGCCACTGGGGCGAGGAGGTGCCCGGTAACGTCCCCAAGATCGTCGGCACCGGCAACGGCAGCCCGTGCAGCATCATGGTCTATGAGGGCGATCTCCTGCCCGCCGAATATCGCAACGCGGTCCTCGAAGTCGACGCCGGCACCCGCCAGGTCAACTTCTTCCCGATCACTCGCAAAGGGGCCGCGTTCCGGACCACCTACAAGGTCTTCCTGGGCAGCGACGACCCGTGGTTCCGGCCCGTCAACGCGTGCTCCGCACCCGACGGCTCGGTCTTCGTCGCCGACTGGTACGACGCGGGCGTCGGCGGCCACGCCTTCAGCGATCAGACGACCGGGCGCATCTATCGGGTCGCTCCCAAGGGAAACAAGACCACCAAGCCCAGGCCCGACTTCGCCACGGTTCCCGGCCTGATCGCGGCCCTCAAGTCGCCGAACATCGCCACGATGGACGTCGCGCGACGGCTCCTGATCGAACAGGGAAAACAGCCACACATCGGGGCGAAGGTCGGCGAGATGGCGATCCATGACCCCGATCCGATCTATCGGGCCCGGGCACTCTGGGTCTGGCAGTCGATCGAAGGCGACCCGGTCGTCATGGCCATGCTCAACGAAACCGTGAGCCGGAACGAGCCCCGCATCCGCGAGCAGGCCGTGCGCATGCTGGGCCGCGACTGCCGCGACAATGGCCACGTCGCGCTGCCGCACGACCCGTCCAAGACGCCGCCTCGACCCGCCGAGCGGCATCTCGAGACCCTCCTGGCGATGGCGGACGACCCGGACGCGGGCGTCCGCCGCGAGCTGATCCTGGCGTTTCGCAACGTGCCGACAGCAAGAGTCGGCGACGCCCTGCGGAAGCTGGCCGCATCGTGGGACGGCCAGGACCGGTGGTACCTGGAGGCGCTCGGGCTGGCGCTCGAGAACCGGGAATCGAGCTTCCTTTCCAGCCTCTTCGACGGCACGCTCTACGGGGATCTCGACCTGGAGAAATCCGGCAAGGAAGGCAAGGTCGCGCTGCCGCCGTACTTCCCGGTCGATCGTAACGAGGCTTATATTTCGGTCGATGCGACCGACCTGCCCGCGACGCCGCTGAGCAAGTCGATCGGGCTGGCGTGGCGGCTCCATCGCCGCGAGGTCCTGCCGCTGTTCGAACGCATCGCCCCCTTCCTCCGGAACTCCGAGCTGCAACAGGCCGCCGACGACATCCTGGAGCGGATGAAGGAGCCGGAGACCGCCGACCTGGTGGCCGGGCTCGTGTTGGCGACCGCCGACCGGTCGCACCGACAGTCGCTGAACGCGGTGCTGGCACGCCGGCTGGCGGGAGAGTGGAACTCGGCCCGCAATCAACCGCGCGTCGTCAAGCTCATCGCCCAGGCCCTCAACGATCCCGAGGCGCGTTCCCAAGGGATCGCCCTGGCGGCCGCGACCGGCGATGGCCGCTACCGTACGACTTTCGAGGGATTCGCCCGTGACACCAAATTGCCGGTTGAGGAGCGCGTCGCGGCGGTCGAGGGGATCGGCGCATTCGACAGCACGCCCAACCGGGTCCCGGAGCAGCTCGTCGCCGCGGTCCGTGGCAAGCCGAGCTCGGACCCGGTGGCCGAGGCGGCGGTGCGGGCGATGGCCAGGCACTCCGGCGCCGGGGGTCGCCTGACCGAGCTCCTGACCGCGCGGGAATATCCGCTCGGCTTGCGACGCGAGGCCCTTCGGTCTCTGGCCCAGCTCCGGGACGGCGGGTCGCAGGTAATCGAGCTCGCCCGAGGCGGCAAGCTCGCAGACGACCTGAAGACGGAGGCGGCCACCCTGCTTTATGCCTCGCCCGATCGCCGGATCCGAGAAGCGGCGGCCAAGGTCTTGCCGCTGCCGAAGACGGCCGGCGGCCACACATTGCCGTCGATCTTCGAGCTGGTCCGCCGCGACGGCGACGCCGGTCGAGGCCGCGAGGTCTTCTTCCGTGCCGGCAGCAATTCCTGCGGAGGATGCCACCGCGTCCAGGGCCAGGGACAGTGGATCGGCCCCGACCTTTCCACGATCGGCGTCAAGTACGGCCGACAGGAGTTGATCCACTCCATCCTGAACCCCAGCGCCGCGATCGGCTACAACTTCCGATCCGTCGTGCTGGCCCTATCCGACGGCCGCGTGATCACCGGCCTGCCGGTCGAGGAAAGCTCCGACAGGCTCGTGCTCAAGACGGCCGCCGGCGAGCGGATCGTGCTCGCTCCCGGCTCGATCGAGGATCGCCGGACCAGCGACGTCTCGCTCATGCCCGAGGGACTGGCCCAGTCGATGACCGACCGGGAGCTCGTCAACCTGCTCGTCTACCTGACCACCCTGAAGAACCCGGTCAGCATCGTCGGCCAGTACCACGTGGTCGGCCCGCTCGCCGAGTCCGGCGATGGGCCTCGGATCAACCCGGCGTCCGCGGTGGATCTCGACGCGTCGGTCAACGACGGCCGGGGCCATAAGCTCTCCTGGCGGCGGATGAACGCAAACGCCGAGGGCCTGATCGACCTGAGCGCCCTGGCATCAGCCGATCCGAAGAAAGGCGCGAGTCTCTATACCTTCACGCCGATCGCGTCGCCGACGGCCCAGAAGGCCCGGCTCGTCCTCGACACCCCGGCGGGAGTCGCCGTCTGGCTCAACGGCAAGCCTGTGCCGCTCTCGGGCTCCCGGGACAAGGGTGAGCCGCGGAGCGCGACCGTCGAACTGGCCCAGGGCGCAGGGTCCCTCCTGATCCGCGTCACCCCCGATCTCGCGGCCCGCGGCCCCGCCTCGCTGGTCACCACGTTCGTCGCGGATCAGCCGGTCGGGTTCACGGCCGGAGAACCCGCGAGATAATCGCGGGAGAGGAAGGAATCCGTCCGCAGATCTACGCAGATGAACGCGGATGAGAAAAGGGACGAGGATGTCGCCGAGCACCGCGACATCGCGCCCTAGTGCCAAGAAAGTCTTGTCTGTTTTTCATCCGCGTTCATCTGCGGACAATTCTCCTCCCCCTCATTCAAGTAACCCTTTCGACGTGAAAAACCCTCAGTGACGAATCCTCATGAGTCCACCCCCGATTCCGCACGAATCGCCGTCGCCATCCCGTGCTTCAACGAGGCGCCGGCGATCACGACGGTGATCGCCCAATTCCGTGCGGCCCTGCCGGATGCCGAGATCGTGGTGTTCGACAACAACTCGACCGACGGCACCGGCGCGATTGCGCGTGGCCTGGGGGTCCGGGTCGTCAACGTCCCCGAGCAAGGCAAGGGGCATGCCGTCCGGGCCGCGTTCGCGAGCCTGGAGGAGTTCGACGTGATCGTCCTCACCGATGGCGACGGTACCTATCCGGCCGAGGCCGCCCCGCTCCTGGTCGCGTTGGTGCTCGAGGATTCGGCGGATATGAGCGTCGGCGCGCGCCAACCCATGCCCGGCGCGGGCGCGATGACGTTCACGCGAGGGGTGGGCAACCGACTGATCCGCACGGCCTTCTGGCTCCTGATCGGGCCCGGGAACACCGATCTCCTCTCCGGCTACCGTGCCTTCAGCCGCCGCTATCGCGGGCAGGTCAAGCTCCGCTCCGAGGGCTTCGAGATCGAGACCGAGCTGACCAGCGAGGCGGTCGCGCGAGGGCTCCGCGTCGTCGAGATCTCGGTCCCCTATCACCCGCGGATCGCCGGGACCCAGAGCAAGCTGAGCGCCTTCCGCGACGGTCGGAAAATCCTCGCGACGATCGTCAAGCAAGGCGTGCGCCTGCGCCCGCTCCGCCTGGTCTTACTCTTCGTGGTCACATTCGCGGTGCTGGCTGCTGCGATCACACTCTTGACCGACGGGACCAAATAAATTCATAAATACGTTAACCACGAAATACACCAAAGACACGAAAAGAACGGACAGACGATCGGGGTACGAAGATGACCGAGGCAAATCCCGGAATTAAGTAACCACGGAGGCACGGAGACACAGAGAAGAAGGGAAAAGAGTTCAAAATCTTTGAATCGAATTCTCTGTGTCTCCGTGCCTCCGTGGTTAATTCCCCGTATTTGCCCTGAGTTAATTTACAGAGGAATTACAGCATTGTGTTTTCAATTCTTTTCGTGTCGTTCGTGCTTTTCGTGGAAAAAACTTCGATTAATCGGTTTATGTCCAGCAGGCTGGCTGAGACCGGTCTGAGGTTGAATCATCGCGGAAAGGATCACGTTCTCATGCCCAGTTCGTCCCTACAATCGTGGCATGTTCGTTCCGTCGCAGTGCTACTCGGCGCGTTGCTCTTCGGTTATGCGGTTCCGGTTCGTGCCGCGATGCCCAAGGTGCCCGACGGCTTCACGATCCGCCTGGTGGCCGCCGTGCCCGCCGTGCAGTATCCCTGTCAGGTCGCGACGGCCCCCGACGGCTCGCTGTTCGTCGGCGAGGACCCGATGGACCAGGTCGGGCCGGCGGACAAGCCGATCGACCGCATCCTGCTCTTCCGCGACGGCAAGGAACCCGTCGTCTTCGCCGACAAGCTCAACGCGGTCTTCGGCATGGTCTGGCACGACGGTGCCCTCTACGTGATGAACATGCCCCACCTGACGGTCTTCCGCGACCGCGACGGCGACGGCAAGGCCGACGAGCGGAAGGAGCTCTTCACCGACCTTGGCGTCCCCGCCGGCTCACCCAACGACTTCAACGACCACATCGTCTCTGGGTTGAAGATCGGCCTCGACGGATATCTTTATATCTCGGTCGGTGACAAGGGCGTCCCCAAGGCCACCGGCCCCGACGGCCGCACGGCGCAAATCGTCGGCGGCGGCACGCTCCGCTGCCGCCTCGATGGTACCGGCCTGGAGGTCTTCACGACCGGCACCCGCAACCACCTCGAGCCCAACCTCGACGACCGCGACAACCTCTTCACCTACGACAACACCGACGACGGCCTGGGCTGGTGGACCCGGGTCACCCACCACATCGACGGCGGCTATTACGGCTATCCGTACGACTACCACAAGCGGACCGACAGGATCCTACCCCGGATGGCCGAGTACGGCGGCGGCTCCCCGTGCGGAGGCGTCTTCTACGGCGAGGACGTCTGGCCCGAGAGGTATCGCGGGCGAGTCTTCTGGGCCGAGTGGGGCAAACGGGCCGTCCAGTCCTTCCGCCTCGTCCCCGACGGTGCCACCTTCAAGGTCGCCGATCAGATGGACTTCGTCGCGCCGGGCGATGTGGAAAGCTTTCGACCGCTCGACCTGGCACTCTCCCACGACGGCCGGACCCTTTACGTCGCCGACTGGTCGATGGGCGGCTGGAACAACAAGACCGAGAAGCTGGGTCGCGTCTACGCCGTGACCTACAATGGCGCCGATGCGGTCAAGACCCGCCCGCGCGGCAAGGATTCCGACCCGATCGAGGCCCAGATCGAGCAGCTCGATCATCCCTCCTACAACGAACGGCGGCGCGCCCAGACGGCCCTGATCCGTCGCGGCAAGGAGGCTCTCGGCGCGGTCACGGCCGCCCTGGCGAAGCCCGCGACCGACCCGGTCGCCAGACGGCACCTGGTCTGGGTGCTCGATGCGATCGCCGGGGGCACACCCGAAGCCAGCTACCCCTTGATCGACGCCCTGAAATCGCCCGTCGCCGACGTCCGCGCGCAGGCCGCACGCGCCCTGGGCGAGCGTTCCGCTCCCATCGCGAGGGAGCCCGTGGGCAACCTGCTCAAGGATCGCGAGCCGACGGTCCGGCTCCAGGCGATCATCGCGCTGGGGCGAATCGGGCTGAGTGATTCGATCCCCATCTTGCTGCCGGTGGTCGCCGACTCCGACGTGTTCCTCGCCTTTTCTGCGCCAGGCTCTGCGCCGCATCGACGACTGGCCGAGGGCCGTCCAGGGGCTCGATTCGCCCAACCCGAGGATTCGAGCCGGCGTTCTGCTGGCCCTGGAACAGATCTACGAAGAGCCGGCCGTCACGGCCTTGCAACGGTTCATGTATCAATCCCTACGGCCGGTTAACGAGCGGATTCGGGCCCTCGGGTTCCTGGCCGAAGTCCATCGCAAGGCGCCGCCGTGGGACGGGAAGTGGTGGGGCACGCAGCCGGCCAGCGGCAAGCCGCCGGCCAAGACGATCGACTGGAGCGTGACCCGCGGCGTGCTGGCGTCGATCCGCGGCATGGTTACGGATGAGTCGACCAAGATGCGGAGCGCCTCTGTGGAGGCACTCGTCGAGATCAACGACCCGGATTCCCGCCCGATCCTCCGCACCCGGTTCTCAGCCGAGAAGGACGTCGATGTCCGCCGCGCGATCGCCATGGCCCTCGGCAAACTGGCCGACACGGAGTCGCTCGATATCCTGATCGCCGCCTTGCGCGACCCCGCTTCCCCCGAACCGGTCCGCGATGCGTCGCTCGAGGCCGTCGAGGTCATCGGCACGGGCAAGGCCGTGACTACCCTGACCGAGCTGCTGACCCGCGAGGGTGCGTTGACTGCCGACCGCCAGCCCCGGGTGATCGCCGCACTGGGACGATTCAAGGACGTTGCGGCCGTGAAACCGTTGCTCGGCTCGCTGAAGAGTCCGGCGCCATCCGTGCGGGCCGCCGCCGTGGACGCCCTGGTCGCGATCGCCAGGGCCCATCGCGAGAAAGCCCGGGCGGAGGTGACCGGGGCGATTCGCGGGCTGATGACCGATCCCGACGTCGAGGTCAGGCATCGCGCGATCTCAGCCGCGGCCGCCCTGGAAGACCGAGAGGCCATCCCCGGCCTGCTCACCGCGGCCGAGACGCCCGAGTCACGGTTCGAGGCCGCCCTCGCCCTGGCCGCCATGCCCGACCTGCGTGCCCTGCACATTTACCTGAGCGGCCTGGCCGAGAAGAACACCGACCTGCGTCGAGCCTCGGCGACCGCCATCGCCAACCTGCGCGACCAGGCGGCCCCGGTGCTCGACCAGCTCGCCAAACGCCACGAGCTTGCCCCGGCGCTCCTGCCCGAACTCCGCACGATCTACGCCGGCCTCAAGCCGATCACCGGATGGCGCGTCGCGGGACCGTTCCCGATCGCGGCACCGCCGGCCCTCGACGCGAATCGGCCCATCGATCCCAAAGCCAGCTTCGAGGGCGCCGGCGGCCGTCATGTGACCTGGCGCCCCGTCCAGCCGGTCGATCCCAAAGGACAGGTTGACCTCGGGCGCACCTACAGCCACGACGATGACCTCGCGGCCTACGGTTATGCCGAGATCGCCAGCGGCTCGGACCGTCCGGCCCAGATGGCCGTGGGTTCCGACGACACCCTGACCGTCTGGGTCAATGGCGAGCAAGTCTACGATTTCTCCGACCGTCGCGGGTTCGAACACGAACACGCGCGGTTCGAAGTCAAGCTGAAGAAAGGGGCCAACCGGGTCCTGATCCGTTGCGGCAATCGCGGCGGTCCCTGGCTGTTCTCCGTGGCCGTGACGGCACCGGCCGACTTCGCATTCCTCAATGCCCCTTCGGTCGGGGGATTCAATCCCGAGGTCTATCGCGCCGTCGCGCTCAAGGGCCCGGGCCAGCCCGATCGCGGTCGCAAGCTCTTCAGCGACCTCAAGGGACTGGCGTGCATCAAATGCCACTCGGTGGGCAAGGAGGGGGGCGCCGTCGGGCCGGAGCTCTCGAGCATCGCCTCCAAGTACCCGCGCGACGAGCTCATCGCCGCCGTGCTCTATCCTTCGGCCAAGATCTCCTCGGGTTATGAACCGTCCGCGCTGGCCCTATCCGACGGCCGCGTCCTCAACGGCATCATCCGCAACGAGACGTCGGATTCCCTCGAGCTTCAGGACGTCAACGCCAGGACGACCCGGATCGCCAAGGATCAGATCGAGGAGCGCAAGCGGAGCGACGTCTCGCTGATGCCCAATGGACTCGCAGAGGGCCTCAGTCCCCAGGACTTCGCCGATCTGATCGCCTACCTGGAGACCCTCAAGAATCCCGAGGTCAAGGGTAAGTAGCCCCCGAGCCCTCGAGATCGGATGACTTTTCGATCGGCTTCGAACGACGCCTCGACGCTCGCAACCGGGAGATCAAGATCGTGGTTCCAGATAGCACCGAGCCCGGACCGGGAGCCGCCGCCGAGACCGGCATGAGTCCTATCGACGGCCCGGCGGCATCGAGCCGGCCAAGCGACGTCCGGGCACCCGAGGCCGTACCGCTATGGGCGTGGGCCGTCTTCGCGCTCCTCTTCGCGATGCACCTCCTCGACTCGGCCCATCGTTGGCTGCTGACCGCGGTCCTGCCGGAGATTGGCCGGGAGTTCAAACTTTCGGCGTCCCAGGCGGGTTGGTTATCCACCGTGCTCCTGCTGGGCTTCACGGTCGCGGCGCCGCCGGTCGGCTACCTGGCCGATCGGCTGAGACGGCCTCGACTCCTGGCGCTGGGCTTCGCCCTCGCGAGCCTGGCGACGGTCGCCACCGGTCTCGCCCGGACGTACGACCAGCTCCAGGTCGCTCGGGTGCTGGTCGGCGTCGGTGGGGCGGCGTTCATGGTCATCGCATTGACCCTCCTGATGGATCTCTTCCCGCGTCGGGTCCGCGGCCGAGTGCTGGCCGGATTCTTCCTGGCGATGCCGATCGGTGCCGCTCTGGGGTGGGTCCTGGGCGCGGCATTCGCCCGGACGGCCACCTGGCAGACGGCGTTCCTCGCCGCCGGGGCACCGGGGCTGCTACTCGCCTTGCTCGCCCTCGCGCTGCCCGAGACCGTGCGGGGATGGAGCGAAGGCGTCGAGATCCCTCGCCTCCGGTTCCATGAGCACTTCGGGCCGAGCCGCGAAGATTATGTCGATCTCATGGTCAATTCCTCATACACGTACTCCGTCTTCGGCATCGCGTTCTCGTCGTTCGCGATCGCCGGGTTGGTCTACTGGCTGCCCGCATTCCTGACCGGGGTCAAGGGCCTGACCGTCGCCCAGGCCGATGGGCCGCTGGGCGCGACGTTCCTTGCCGCCACGGTGCTGGGCCTCGGCGCGGGCGGCTGGCTGGCCGACGCGTTCGCGATCCGCAAGCCCAGCATGTTGTTCTTCCTGCCCGGCCTGGCCATGCTCGGCGCGATCGGATGCGTCCTGATGTCCATTTATGCCCGAGACCTCGTCTCGCTCTTCGGCGGCATCTTCCTGGCTGTCGGCCTGATCTTCCTGGAGTTCGGGCCGTGCTATGCGATCATCTCCGGCGTGACGATGCCCAACATGAGGGGCGTGGCTTGTGCGGCCACGTTGGCGGCAACGCACCTCCTGGGTGACCTCTGGTCGCCAACATTGATGTATTGGGTCATCGAGACGTTCGGCCATCGGGATTCCATGTCAACGGGCTTCGGCCAGCTCCTGGCCGCCCTGGGTGCGGTCCCGGTCGCCATGAACGGCCACGACCCAGAAAACTTCACCGCCGGCATGCTCGCAATCCTCCCCGCGCTGTTGATCTCGGGCACCGTCCTGCTGGCGGGATCACGCCACCTGCCACGCGAAACGGCGCTGATGCTCGCGAAACTCCGGGCGGCTCCGACCCGCCAAGCGACCCGGCCAACCTCGTGATCGATCCAATCGTCCTGGACGTTCTTCAGCCTGCGCCGAGAGACGCGTGCGGTTTGCGCAGACGAACCGGAATGTAGCGATTACAACGACTGTCTTGCGCAGGAGATGCAAGCCACCCACTTGCGATCCGGAATAAACCCTCTAAATTCGGAGCATCGGATAGAGTTGACCTAAAGTTCTTCGGAAGGATTCGACGGGCTCTCGCTCAGGGACGGGTCACCGCGAACCATCTGAAGACTTCCCATGAATCCCACAACCTCTCGCCGCCGCCGGCGCATGGTCCCTCGTCTCATCGAGCTGGAAGCCCGACAGTTGCTCACGGCCACCGTCATCAGCCTGGGCCAGGATGGTCAGGATCTGGTGGGGCCGAATGCATCTCAGGGCCCCGACGGAATCCAGGATCTTCATTTGCAGCTCTCGAATCTGTCCGGACCCGTCGCGTCGATCGCGATCCAGGCACCCGGAGGCTTCGAGTGGGCGACTCAGCCCGATCCGACCGGCGCGGCGCTCGCGGAATATTTCTCCTCCTCGACCGCGGGCCAGGGCGACCTCTACCTCAGCCCGCAAGTCCAGAGCGACCTGCCCCCGCCTGGCGGTTCGCTCCCGCTCGGGGGCTCGACGGGGAGCCTGATCCAGCTCGCCAATGGCGTCTCGCTGACGGTGACGATCCATTATCAGAGCCAGACCACCCCCGATGTCGTCAGCGTCGCCGTCGCCAACCTGGTCTCCGCCACCGATCCGATGCCGGCCACGCCGGTTCCGGGCACCGTCGACGGCTCCTTCCAGATCAGCAACGCCGGGCAGGACGGCACCGGTCAGCCTTATGAACAGGGGTTCGTGCACCTGGTCGTGACCGCTCCGAGCGGGGTCACTTTCAACAGCAGTACTTTTGGCCAGGTCGTCTGGGAGCTCAGCGACCAGGTGGGGCTCTACTGGGACAGCACGAACGCCACCTTGGGGCACAACCATGTCTACGCGACGCTCCGGCAGAATTCCTCGACCGTGGCGGATCTCTACTTCCCCCCGCTCGCCGAGGAAGCCCCGACGGCCGGGCCGAATTCGCCCACGATGATCCTGCGAGTCGGCTTGCCGGCCAGCACTCAGGTCTACGCCTCCCCGTTGGTCGGCGCCAACTGGAACCTGGCCTTGCTGACCAATCCCCTGAACTCTCAGGCTCCCCCCGCACCGCCGACGACCGAGGCCCAGCTCCGCGCCGATCTCATGTCGGTGAGCCCTGAATACGACACCATCGACCTCCCAGCGAATCAGACGATCGTGATCACGCAGCCTCTGCAGATCACGCATTCGGTCAAGATCGTCGGCAACAACGCCACGCTCTATTTCCAGCAGGGCGATACCGCGGCCTGGCCGGCCGGTGCATCGGGCGCCATCTACGTCGCCGCGCCGTCTTACACCAATCTCCAGGTGGTGCTGGACGATTTCACGATCAAGTTCGACATGAGCGCACCGATCCGGTGGAGCAACCCCACCGGGGTCCAGCCGGCTCTCTTCGATCCGGAGGACAATCCCGCGGGCATCACGCACGCGGTGATCGACACGAGGGACTCCAATGTCAACCTGAACCGAGACGTCCTGAACCTGAGCGGGATGACGATCGATGGCCCTCCGGCATTCGACAGCTCCTCGTTCGCGAGTCTCCAGGCACAGCTCCAGAACTCCGGCGATACGCTCCATCAATTTGTCGGTGAGCAGGCAATCGACCTGATCCGAGCCGATGACGAAGACACGGGGACGATCTCCAATAGCACCTTCCAGGGCGGGTCGATCGAAGTCTTCAACGGCCCCTGGACCGTCACCGGGAATACCATCCTCGGTTCACAGGCCGACACCTACTCGCCGGGCGCCTTCGGCTTTCACACGCCTTACCAGGTCCTCGTCGAGAATAACCGGGTGTCGCAGGACGACCCCGCCGGCCGCGAGTTTCGCCTGGTGGTCCTGGCGAGCACCGGCTACGACGATACGATCTCGGGCAACACCTTCGGAGGAGGCGCGGGCCAGATCGGCGGCGAGGTCAGCTACGATTCCTCCATCGCGCAGTTCGGAGGGATCAATGATCCGGAGATCATCCTGCCGGAGAGCAATTACGGCGTCCTTTTCGAAGGTTGACCGGGTTCCATCTCGGCAGACGGACGCCTGCTGGTCCTCCCCAATCTGCGGGCCGCGGCCTATCCCGGCGCGACCGGGCCGGGGATGGTCGTCTCGATCCTCGCCGGCGTCGCGGGCGACGGCACGGCCAGCATGAGCGTTGCCGGACAATGGTTCCCCGTCGCGCAGCAGGTCAGCCTCTCGGGCAATACCCTCGAGCTGCTGATGCAAGACCCGCTGCCCACGCCGCCCCAGGGGGGCTATTACGTCGTTGAGATCACCACCGGCTTCGTCAATGACAGCTTCTCCGGGAACACGATCGACCTCACCGGGAAGTCGTCCACGGCCATCAAGCTGGATGGCGAAGATTACGGGACACTCATCACCGGCAACCATATCATCGGCGGCACGACCTATGACGACGGCTACAGCGGCTCGGCGATCATGCTGGGGTCCGCCATCGGCGCCGGGGCGAGCGGGACCGGCGCGTTTCCCTTGAGCTGGGGCTGGACCGCCCTGCCCAACCTGGGTTCGGTCGTCACCGATAACACGATCCAGGATTCCATCGGCGGCATCATCATCGGGGTCGAGCATGGGGACGATTACTGGGCCGCCGAGGTCGGCAGCGCCTCGGAGACCGGGCGCGTCTTCCTGACGTCGACCGTGACCGGGAATACGTTCGAATTCGATGCCGCTTTCCTGCAGGCCTGGGCGACCGCCTACGACGCCGACGGAAACAATCCCGCCGAGAGCTCGAACCCACCCACGGTGACCGTCGGCAGCGGCTGGAGCGCCGAGGCCCCCGGGCCTTATGGCAGCCCTCGGTTTCCCTGGACCGTCGGCGGAGCGATTTCCGTCAACGGCAGGGTTCAGCCGATCTTCGTCGACCCCGTCGAGAACCAGGTGGCAATCCAGGGTAATTCGGTCACGGACATCGCCGCGAACGGCACCGACACGGCCCAGACCGGACCGTCGGGCCAGGTGTTCGAGGGGACGGTGAACGGCGTCACCGAGGCCCCCGCGATGGCTATTGAGACCTTCAACAACCGTTCCTACTATCCATTCAATCTCAACAACCTGGACATCGCCGGCACTCCCACTCCGACTCCCACACCGACTCCGACTCCCACACCGACTCCGACTCCCACTCCCACACCGACTCCGACTCCCACACCGACTCCGTCGCCCACACCGACACCGACACCGACTCCCACTCCCACACCGCCTCAGCCTCCCGCTCCTACCCCGCCTCCCACTCCGCCTACAACCCCCGCTCCCGCTCCCATCGCGTTGCCGCCGGTTCCCGCGAATCTGACGGCGGTTGCGGTGGGTTCGGCTCAGGTCAATCTTTCCTGGAATGCCTCGCCAGGGGCGACGCAGTATATCCTGGAGCGCAGCGTCAATGGGGCCATGTGGACGGTCCTGGCCAACGATGTCACGACCCCGTCCTATACGGACACTGGACTCGCCGCCTCGACGACCTACGAGTATTGCATCTTGGCCGCGAACGTAGCGGGCGACTCGGCGGTGAGTCCTGTCGCGAGCGCAGTAACCAGTGCCGCGGTCGATATCCTCTCGGCCCAGCCTTTGAGCATCCTGGCAACCCGACGAGTACCATTCAACGGCGCCGTGACCACCTTCACCGATGCGAACACCGCGACAACTGCGCGGAGTTTCGTTGCGATCATCCATTGGGGGGATGGGCGGATCGGCCTCGGCACAATCGTCGGCGCGGACGGTCAATTTACGGTGATTGGCCGACATACGTATTCCGCCGCGGGCAGTTTTGCCGTCAAGGTCACCGTGACGATGTCCACGCCGGTCAAGACCGGCACAGCGACGACGAGCACCGCGATGGTCAGCACACCGGTCAAGGTCGCCAGCAGGAAAGCCGCAAGGGTCCGGCGAGTTCAGGCGCGCAGGAACCATCTGCCGTGAGCATCCATGGTGTATTTCATCTTTTCATCGCCATCATCTTCTTTGATGATGGAGCCTTCCTAGACCCAGTCCAAACCCTCCTCTGAGGTGTTCGCCGTCCTATAACGGCCGGCGCCTCCTTGATTGATCCACGACCGCCGATAGGATATGCCGTGCCGAAGAGCGGGATCGATCGGCACGGCCGAGGCCGCGAAAGGATACTGCGTTTCGTCAGTCTCTACCGGACTGTCAGCGGCCGACTTCGATGCGCGATCTCCGAGCGATCCCATCTCGGCCAGACAAGATGCCTGAGCCTCCCGAGGCCAACAGTTCCCCTGCCACGGTCCGTGGTTATGACGACGTCTTTCCACGTCACGACGATGATGGCCTCGTCACCGGGATTGCCATTTCGATCTCCGTCAAGGACGCGGTCCGCCGAGTCGGCCAGGCCGGACGGGGACGCGCCGCGTACCATCAGACGATATGGGTGATGAATATTGATCCGACGCGCGACATTCAGTGTCACCGTGTCGGAAGCCGGCTCGTATTCGACCCGGGAGATGGGGACGTTGACGTCGTCTCGATCACCGATCTTCCCATCCTTTCCTGCTCCGACGATCCGATAGTTCGCGAGGTCGATGGCGCGGGCCGGGTCGAGTGATCCGACAAATTGGAGTACGAGTCGCGTTGGCTGGTCATGGACGCCAAACCGTTGCACATTCGCGACCGCCGGGCCGTCGGTGGCAGGGGGTGCGGCATCGACCCGCGTCGTGAGCGTGGACGTATTGTTGCCCATTACCGGATCGTCCTCCTGACCCGTGACTTGAACGGCGTTAGTGAGGCTGCCTGTCGCAACAGTTCGGACCACCAGCGTTACGGTCGCCGACGCGCCGACGGCCAGATCCCCGAGCTTCGCGATCGTCCCGCCATCAACCAACTCGGCGTCACCCTGGCTCGCGCCGGCCGAGACGAAGCTGGTCCCCGCCGGCAGGTTATCGTTCAGGACCACTCCGGTGGCCGGATCGGGGCCGTTGTTCGTGACCGTCAAGGTGTAGGTCAGAGCAGTCCCCGCGGTTATCGCGGCGGAAGACGCGACCTGGGTAACAGATAGATCGTCGACACGCGGGGGCGGGCCGCTCACCGCCTGGTCCACGGTATTGGAGACGCTCGAAGAGAACGCATCGTCTCCTCCGTACGCGGCGTAGATCGTGTGCGAGCCGACGGCGAGCGTCGATGTCTGGAAAGTGGCGATGCCGTCGCTGTCGAGGCTGCCGGTCCCAAGCGGAGTCTCGCCCTCAGCGAAGGTGACGGTGCCGCTCGGGACGCCCCCCGCAAGGCCGGCGCTCACCTCCGCCATGAATGTGACCAACTCGCCAGACGTTGACGGATTCGGCGACGCGGTCAGCACCGTCGTTGTCGCGTTTGGCGTGGGCGTCGGTGTCGGTGTGGGCGTCGGTGTCGGTGTCGGCGTGGGCGTCGGTGTGGGGGTTGGCGTCGGCGTCGGTGTCGAAGTAACGGCGGAGAACTCCGTGGTGTTGCCGTCGGGATCGATCGCCGTGGCCGTGTAGAGACCCAAGGGCTCCTGGAGTGAGAAGCTCGCGAGGCCGTTGGGGTCGGTCGTCACGGTCAGGTCTTCGATGAAAGTCTTGCCTTGCGCGACCAGAGGCGGAGCGACCGGATCGTTCGCGAAGAGCTCGATGATAAATTTCGTGTTCGCCGGACCTTGGAGAGTGCCGCTGAGGGTCTCCGTACCAGTGGCCCCGGGAACGAAGGACAGGATCGGGGGTGCCTGACCATTGTTGAGGATCGGATCGTAGCCCGGGACATCGATCCCCAGGTGGGCGTTGGAGAAGATCGAATTGCGACTGATCTCGATGCCGGATTCCGGAAAGTCATCGATCCCCCCGGACGCGTTGAAGGCGATCACATTCCGAGCACCAGCGGCCGATCCGCCGATGACGGCCTGGGCAACAGCAGCGCTATACGCAGGTTGGAAATCGATGCCATACCCCCCATTGCCCAGGTCGATGGTGCCGGTCGGGTCGGTACCGATGAAGTTGCCCTGGATCACGTCATGAGGCAGGAAGCCCGCGATCACGATACCATCGCTATGGTTGCTCGAGACGACATTTCCGATGATCGAGTCGCCGGCACGACCGGTCAATTCCGGCCCTTCACCGGTACTCGTGTCTAGCTCCAGCCCAATATCAGCGTTTCCCAGGGGCTTCATGCCCGAAGCATCCGTACCGATGAAATTGCCTTGGATGAGGACGCCAGGCTTATCGAGTACGGAACCCACCTCCACCGCAACCTGTCCCTGGGAGCCCGCAACGACGTTGCCCGCGTTCGTACCCCCGATCGTGCTGCTGAACCCGGCGGAGATCCCGTAGGCATTCTTTGCGATCCCCAAAACGACGCTCCCTGTGACGTCGGTGCCGACGAGATTGCCCTGGATGATCGCGTTGCTCCCCGCGATGATGCCCCCTTGCGCTCTACCCGAGACGAGATTACCGGCGCCTGAAGTGGTTCCCCCGATGGTCTCGAAGGAATCCGTGACTTCGATCCCGGCCCCGGCGGTGCCAAGGTCCTTCGTGCCGGAGGCGTCGGTACCGATGTAGTTTCCCTCGATCAGGTTCCCTTTCCCAGCATTATCGGTCTGGTTTGATAATACCTCTACCCCACCCGAGATGACGTTACGATCGCCGGGGTTCGTGCCACCGATCGTATTCAAATTGGCGAGAGCCTGTCCTTCCTGGAACGGATCCGTGTAGTCGATTTCCACATGGGAGAACTGCCCGTCGGCGGTCGTACCCGAGGCGTCGGTGCCGATGAAATTGCCGGTGATTACATCACCGCCCTTGGTGTTGATCTCGATTCCTCCACCGTCCATCGCCAGGCCCGAAACCCGGCTGTTTCCCCCGTAGATCGTCAGATCGATGCCGGATAGCTCGATCATCAACTTCGCGTTGTCGCCCACCATCAGCGTGTTGGGAATCGCCCCAGGTTGGCTGTAGCCGTCGATGATCGTCGGAAACCTGACCTGGAGATTCTGCGAATTGGGCGGCACATCGATCGTGAACGGACCGGTCCCCGGGATGTCGAAGTCGATGGTATTCGGGCTCGAGAGGGCGCCATCGACCTGCACTGCGCCTGAGGACTCAACGCCGAGACGGGGAGGTAGCCGTTGGACACTTCGAGCGCCTCGAGAAACGACAGAGTATTATCGCTATGGTCGTCCTCGCCGACCGCGGTGTTCACCGTGATCGTCGATAACAGGCATCGGTCTTCCACTCGCTCGAGCCACGGGCGATATCTCGCCCGGTGTTTGTCCTTCCGGCGCGAACGAATGAGTCGCCCTCGCTGTGTAAGAGGGAGTCCCAGTTGAGCGGCCCCTCCTGTAGAAACTACTTGATTCGGATCGACAAAGCTCGGAATCATCCGCGCCGACTGGATTTCCGGCGCCAGGAACACTCTTCGATTTCCGGGACATCCGCCGGACGTGGGACGATGCGGATTCATGCCAAGCTCCTTCAACAAGTAGACGAAGAATCACCGGGCTCGCTCGTTCTCAGTCGTTCAGATCCGCGGGCGTATCGCGCTCACCCGAAGAACGGGGCCACCCGAGACCCGTTCGATTTGCGACGATTTGCAGGCCCAAGCGACCGAGCCACACCCTCTACATCCACGGCCGCCGCCGGGAAATGCCATCCCGATGGAAAAATCTCCAAGGACCGAATGACATCCTCTGGCACTCGATGTGGATTAAGAGAATACTGGCGCCACGTTTTCCGGCGCGTTGAGATTGCGCATCCGTTCGCAGGCACGGATGAAGACGACGGTGTCAACCGTCTTGGTGTCGACACGCCCGAGGTCGATCGCCTCGTCAAAGAGTCAAGGAGAGATGAGGGCGAGCGTTGCCGGGCCACTCGGGCGACGTCGGCGGATCGAGTCTTCGTCGGGGTGGCCGAGCTGATCTGTGGGATCCGTGTTTGGGGGGGTCGTATTGCCATGATGAACGACGAGATCAATCCCGATCCTTCGGAACTGCCATTACCTGTGCTCGACCAGATCGACCGGATCTGCGACCGGTTCGAGCGGGCCTGGGAGCGAGGTGAGCGCCCTCGAGTCGAGGACAACCTGGGCGAAGTCTCCGGAACCCATCGCTCCGCCCTTGTGCGCGACCTGCTGGCGGCGGAGCTCTCGGCCCGACGCCGTCGCGGCGAGGAGCCTGAGCCTCGCGAGTATCACGAACGGCTCCCCGGTGATGCCGAGGCGGTGGAAGCGGCATTCCCCTCATCGACGGGCCGGCACGGCCATCCATCGG
This sequence comes from uncultured Planctomycetota bacterium, assembly GCA_963743925.1. Lineage (GTDB taxonomy): Bacteria > Planctomycetota > Planctomycetia > Isosphaerales > Isosphaeraceae > CAVZRC01. Next base: position 283,011 of record CAVURY010000034.1, read on the forward strand.
CCTCGGCGACATCGGAGCAGGGCGCCGAGGCTTCCTTGCTCATCGGGCTCCTGGGATTCCAGACAGGTTTGATCGATCAGTCCGCCCTGGTCGAGTGCCCTCCGCACCTGGATCGGCGACAAGGCCCGGCCACTGGGCGAGATCCTCGCCAGCCAGGGGGCCCTCGACCAACCTCGACGTACCCTCCTGGAGGCCCTCGTCGTCGAGCACTTGAGATTGCATCAGGGCGACATCGCGCAGAGCCTCGCCTCGTTGCCGGCGGGCGCCAGTACGCGCGATCGCCTCGCTCGCCTGGCGGATGTCGACCTGAACTCCACCTTGGCCCACGTCGGCGTCGGGCCGACCGAACCGGGCACCGCCGCAGATGACCGCACCGTCTCATACTCCGTCGGTGAGGCCTCGGTCGAGGGGCAACGGTTCCGCGTGTTGCGGCCGCACGCGCGCGGCGGCCTGGGGGCCGTCTTCGTGGCGATGGACCAGGAGCTGCACCGCGAGGTCGCCCTCAAGCAGATCCTCGATCGCCACGCCGACGATCCGGATAGTCGCGCGCGATTCCTGACGGAGGCGGAGATCACCGGCGGGCTGGAGCACCCCGGGATCGTACCGGTCTACGGCCTGGGGACCTACGACGACGGCCGGCCGTACTATGCGATGAGGTTCATCAAGGGCGACAGCCTCAAGGAGGCCATCGATGCCTTCCACGCCGACGAGGCGATGAAGGGAGACCCCGGCCGACGATCGCTGGAGTTGCGCCGGCTCTTGCGGCGGTTCACCGACGTCTGTAACGCGATCGACTACGCTCATTGTCGCGGGGTCCTGCATCGTGACCTCAAACCCGGCAACATCATCGTTGGAAAGTATGGCGAGACGCTCGTCGTCAACTGGGGGCTCGCCAAGCCGCTGGGGCGAGCGGATATCGGATCGGCGGGTGAGCGGCCGCTGACCCTGTCGTCGGCCAATGGGAGCGCCCAGACGCTCCCCGGCTCCGTGATGGGGACGCCCGCCTACATGAGCCCCGAGCAGGCCGGCGGCGAATTGGACCGGCTTGGATCGCGGTCGGACGTCTATAGCCTGGGGGCGACGTTGTATTGCCTGATCACCGGCATGCCCCCCTTCGGGGGGGACTACCTCGGCTCGGTATTGCGGGACGTGCGGCAGGGGACATTCCCACCGCCCCGGAAATGCGACTCGACGATCGACCGGCCGCTGGAATCGATCTGCCTCAGGGCGATGGCGCTCCAGCCCGAGGCGAGATATGAATCGGCACGGGCACTCGCCGACGACGTTGAGCGATGGCTCGCCGATGAGCCGGTCACGGCCTACCACGAGCCTCCGATGGCTCGCCTGGCCCGCTGGGCACGGCGGCATAAGCCGGCGGTGGCGGGCACCGTGGCGTTATTGGTCACGGGGGTGGTCGCGCTGGCCGTCAGCACGTTCATGATCGGTCGCGAGCAGGGGCTGACCCGCCTCGCATACCTCGCCGAGGCCGCACAGCGCAAGCGGGCCGACGCGCGATCCCGTCTGGCCCGCCGCGCCGTTCGACGACATGTACACCCAGGTGGCCGAGCGCTGGCTTGCCGAGCAGCCGCGGATGGAGCCGATCCAGCGTGAGTTCCTCGAGAAGGCCAGGGAGATCTATGAAGAGCTGGCCGCCGAGGATGACAGCGATCCCACTTTGCGTCGGGAGGCGGGTGCCGCGTACCGTCGGGTCGGCGACATCCAGTCCCGACTCGGTCGCTATGACGTATCCGAGCAGGACTATCGACGGGCGCAGGCTCTCGCCAATGAGCTGGCGCTCCGCTTTCCCGCGGACCCGAACCACCGCCTCGACGGGGTCCACGCCCTCCTCAGGCTCGCCGAGGTCCTGATCAAGACCGGTCGCCTTTCCGATGCGGAGCAGGCCTTCGGCCGCGCCATCGACTCACTCGAGGAGTTGAATCGCGACGCTCCGGCTCGGCCCGAGTACCTCCGCGTCCTGGCCCAGGGCCACGACCGCCGGGGCTACGTGATGCGCCTGACCGGCCGATGGGCCGAGGCCGAGAAGGCTTACCGCCGCGCCGTCGAGCTTCAAGACGCACTGGAAAAAGAGGGAGGAGCCACTCCCGAGACCCTCAGGGGCCGGGCCGCCACTCTTCATAATTTCGGCAACGCGCTCCATCGAACCGGGCGACTCGTTGAGTCGATACGTAACATTCGACAGTCCATGAGTCTTTACGAGCGATTACTCGCCAACGCTCCCGGATCACCGATCTGTCGAAATGACCTCGCCATGACCCTCGTCAGTCTGGGATTCACGCGATCCGACGAGGGGGAGATCGCCGAGGCGGAGCGAGACATCCGACGTGCCATCGATATCTTCCACAAGCTCGTCGACGACTTCCCAGCAGTTCCCGACTACCGCAAACGGTTGGAGTCCGCCTATAACAACCTGGCGGTGATTCTGAATCGGATGGGCCGTCGGTCGGAGACCGAGGATGCCTTCGGCAAGGCGATCGAGCTAGCCGAAGAATTGGCCGCCCAGTCTCCGGGTGTCCCGGATCTCCAGGCTGACCTGGCGCGGAACCTCGGCAACTTCGGCAACTTCTTGCAGGACAGCGGTAAGCCCCGCGAGGCCGTGGCGAACTTTCGCCGCGCCATCTCCCTGGCGGAGCGGCTCACGGCCGACTTCCCCAAGGTCCCCGAGTATCGGACCCACTTCCTGGCCCTGAATCTCTACAATCTGGCCGATGCGCTCCGGATGAACGGTCAGGGGCATGAGGCAGAGCAGACCTACAGCCGTGCCTGGGAGATCATGGAGTCAACCACGGGCGACGCCAACGACACCGTACTCGTGCGTCTGATCCGGGGCGGAGCCCTCGGACATCTGGGCGAGTTTTGTCTGGAGCGTCGGGAGTTCGCCGAGGCCGTGCGGTTGCTCGACCGCGCCGTCGCCGAAGGCGAGGTCGCCTCGAAGCGCGCTCCCGGCAGCCCCGATCCGATCCAGTTGATCGCCCAGCATGCGTCGAACCTCTCCCGAGGTCGGCTCGCCCTGGGAGACAGGACGGGGGCGGCCGATGCCGCAGCAAGAGCGTCCCGCGCCGCCGCAGAGTTGGCCGGTGGGGCCGCCGGTCAACCCCGAGCCCTCGTCGAGATCGCCCGGATCCTCGTCCGGTGTGCGAGGGCCGCCCCTGACCCTGAAACCGAGCGGCACTACACGAACAGGGCTCTCGAGATGCTCCGGCTGGCGATTGCCTCAGGGCTCCAGGACTTTCGCGGTCTGACCACTGACCCCAACCTGGCCCCTTTGATCCGGCGCCACGACATCCAGGTCCTCCTGATGGATCGCGACTTCCCGGTCGAACCGTTTGCCCGATGAACCGACCCACCCGGCCCGACGGAGGGCGAGTTACCCGCCGGATCCTCTCAGGTGTTGCGCAGACGAGTCCTTGCTTTGTCCAGCCTCTTGAGACGCAGTCTCGCCGATTTTGCGCCCTCAGACCGATTCGCTTGATATCATTGTAGCTGATGTGCCTCCTCGACGTCAGGATGACGACCTGCGATGGCGGCGCGACCTGTGTAGGGGCGGACCCGAGGGTATATCGCATGGCCGACGATCCAGGCGATTCGGTCACCGTGTGGATCGAGTCTCTGAAGGCGGGAGATCCCGATGCCGCGCGGAAGATCTGGCGGCGCTACTTCGAGGCGTTAGTGCGATTGGCGCGCGAGCGACTTCGCGGCGCACACAGGGCCATGGCCGACGAGGAAGATGCGGTCCTCGACGCATTCGACAGCTTTGTCCGGGGCGCGGTGCGCGGGCGGTACCCTCGTCTCGACGATCGCGACGACCTCTGGCGGCTCCTGGTGATCATCACCGAGCGCAAGGCGATCGACCAGGCCCGATGTGAACTGCGGCAGAAGCGCGGCGGGGGGAGAGTCGTCCAATTGGTCGGATCGGAAGAGCCGGATGAGTCAGGCGGGGGCGTCGCGTGCGTCGCCGATTCCCTGCCGACGCCCGAATTCGCCGCGCAAGTCGCCGATGAGTGCCGACGTCTGCTCGGCCGGCTCCGCGACGACTCCCTACGGCAGGTCGCCCTCTTGCGGATGGAGGGATATGGCAACGACGAGATTGCCAACCAGGTAGGGTGCAGCTTGCGATCCGTCGCGCGCAAGATCGAGCTCATTCGACGCACGTGGGCCGACGAGGAGCCGAGGGGATGATGACCGAGCCGACTCGCGATCATCCGTGCGAACTCCCTCTGCCCGTACTCGACCAGATCGACCAGATCTGCGATCGATTCGAGGCGGACTGGGAGTCGGATCGACGCCCTGAGATGGAGGCTTATCTCGGTGAGGTCGCCCCGGAGTACCGAACCGCCCTCTTCCTCGATCTGCTCGCCGCGGAGATCATGGCGAGTCGTCGTCGAGGTGAACGGCCGGAACCGGGCGATTACGTCGACCGTTTCTCGGCCGACTCCGCGGCGATCGCGGCCGCCTTCGCGGAGGCTCGGACGCCGTTCAGCGGCGAGACTTCCACGGCGTCGGACGCGCCGGCCAGTGCCTCCGCCGATTCCGAGGACGATCTCGTCGACGGCATCGCGAGGCCTAACGCCAGCGACGCAATCGACGCAGGGGAGCGATTCCGCGTCCTGAGGCCCCACGCCAGGGGGGGACTCGGGGCCGTATTCCTGGCGATCGACCGAGAGTTGCACCGCGAAGTCGCCCTCAAGCGAATGCGAAGGCGGCACGCGCGGGACCCGGTCAGCCGGTCGAGGTTCCTGCTGGAAGCCGAGATCACCGGGGGCTTGGAGCATCCGGGCATCGTCCCAGTCTACGCGCTCAGCGCCTCGGATGAGGTTCGCCCCTATTACGCGATGCGCTTCATCCGCGGCGACAGTCTCAAGGAGGCCATCGCCGCATTTCACGGCAACGAGGCGCTCCGGCGCGATACGAGCGGCCGGTCGCTGGGGCTCCGCAAACTCCTGGGACGATTCCTGGACGTCTGCAACGCCATCGACTACGCCCACGGCCGCGGCGTCCTCCATCGCGATATCAAGCCGGCGAACATCATCGTCGGCAAGCACGGCGAGACCCTCGTCGTCGACTGGGGATTGGCCAAGCGGATCGGGCGGACGGAGACCAGATCGGCCGACGAGGAGCCGCCGTTGACGCCTTCGCCTTCCAGTGATGGAGCCCAGACCCTTCCCGGCTCCGTGATGGGGACGCCCGCCTACATGAGCCCCGAGCAGGCCAGCGGTGATCTGGAGCGGCTGGGTCCACGTTCGGACGTCTATAGCCTGGGGGCGACGCTCTACTCCCTGCTCACGGGCAAGCCTCCCTTTGATAAGAAGGACTTCGATGGACTGCTTCGGGACGTGCAGCGAGGAGAGTTCCTCTCGCCGCGGCGACACGACCCGCGCCTCGAACGGTCCCTCGAAGCGGTCTGCCTCAAGGCGATGGCCTTGCAGCCCGAGGACCGTTATGGTTCGGCCCGTGGCCTGGCCGACGACATCGAGCGCTGGATGGCCGACGAACCGATCTCGGCCTTCCGGGAGACCTGGCAAGCCCACGCCCGTCGATGGGCGAGGCGCCACCGTACTGTGGTCATCACCTCGATCTGCCTGCTGGTGGCCTCGGTCGTCGGCCTGACCGCCGGAGTGATCCTGCTTCGAGACAAGCAGCGCCAGACCGATGATGCCCGCAAGGACGCCATCGGTCACTTTCAGGGTGCCTTGAAGGCCCAGGAGGCGGAGGTCGCGGCCCGCCGGGATGCCGAGGCGAATTTCGCCCGCGCCCTCGATGCCGTCGAGAGGATGTTGGTCGATGTGAGCGAGAAGCATCTGGTTAACGTACCCCATTTCGAGCCGGTCCGGCGCCGGCTCCTGGAGGATGCCCTGGCTTTCCAGCAGGGCTTCCTCGCCCGAGCCGGGGATTCGCCCGAAGTCGTCGTCAAGGCGGCCCGGACTTATCGCCTGGCGGCCATCATCCACCTCCAACTCGGGCAGCGCGAACGGGCGCGCCAGGAGTTCGAAGAGTCGGCCAGGGTGCTGGAGCAAATCGGCCCTTCAGTCGAACGCGACCTTGAACGTGCCGCGGTCCACCACTTCCGCGCGGAGCTCGAGGACGAGGAGCGGCATATCCCCGCCGCGATCGCGGAATTGCGTCGTTGCCTCGATCTGCTCACCTCCATTCGAGGTGCGGCATCGGGGGCCAGGACCCGTCGTCGGCTGCTCGAACTGGAGGCCAGGTCGAGATCCAACCTCGGCGCCCAGCTCTCCCTGACCAACGCATTCGCCGAGGCCCGCGATTCCATTCGCTCGGCCAAGTCGGCCGTCGAGCAACTCCTCGAGTCCGAACCGAGAAATAATTCTCTGCTCGAATCGCTGGCCGACATCGAACATGATGGGGCCGTGATCGATTATCGACAGGGCAACCTCCAGTCCAGCGTGGAGGGATTCCGGCGGCAGATCCGAATCCTGGATGAGCTCCAGGTCTCGCAGCCCGACGCGGTGAATTATCGAGAGGGTCAAGCCTTCGGGAACAGTCGGCTCGCGACGGCCCTCGCGCGACTGGGAGAATTCCCCGAGGCCATCGACGCGGGCCGACGGGCGATCGCAGCCTTCGCCGATCTCTCCGCCGATTACCCGTCGAGGACCGAATTTCGGAACGGGCTGGCGGCGTCGCATCATCACCTCGGTGGCGTCTTCCATCGCAATCGACGGCCCGCGCTGGCCCGGACCGAGTTCCTTCGCTCGATCGAGGCGTTGGAGACGCTGGTCCGACGCGAGCCCGGCAACCCGGCCTACGTGCGCGACCTCGCGAATTCCTACATGTTCATGGGCAATACGGAGAGGATCCTGCGGGATCTCGAGGCGTCGATCCGGCATATCACCCTCGCTCGAGAGCGATTCGCAGAGGCCATTCGCCTCAGACCGGATCTGGCGACCTATCAATACGACGCCGCGACGGCCGAGCATAACCTGGCCTTGACGCTGGTGCTCGCGGGCAGGCTGGATCAGGCCAGCGAGGGATTCCGAGAGACCAAGCGCATTCTCGTCGAGTTAAGTCGGAGGCATCCCGAGAGCCCCATCTACTCTCGCGACCTGGCCAATGTGACCGGCCAACTCGGCCCTTGCCTGATCGCCCTGGGTCTTCGAGAGGAGGGGCATTCGGAGCTGATGCAATCCCTGAACTTGCGGGATCAACACCGAGCACGATCTCCCAAGAACCCAGGGATCCTCGTTGGCCGCGCCGAGACGCTCGTCCTTCTGGGCCGCCTTGACGACGGTGTGCAGGCCGCCGAGGCACTGATCGACCTTCCCGGTCGCCCTGGGCAGGCGATCTTCGAGGCCGCTCGTGTTCTCGCTTTCAACCTTCCTCGATCGGCTCCCGACCCGCTTGCCTTCGCCCGCGTCCCTCGAGAACGGGCCGACGAACTGGCCGAACGCGCAATGGACTACTTGGAGCAATCGATCGCCCGGGGACACTCCAGTCGCGAGGAGCTCGAAAACGACGAGGATCTCGAGGCCCTTCGCGAACGACCCGACTTCGCCAGATTGTTCGACCGCCTGATGGATCGAGGATTCCCGGCCGATCCCTTCGTCCGCTGAACCATCTCCCCGATGGATCGAGTTCGGTCCTTACGACGTACCACCGCTCGAGTAAACCGAGGGCCAATCCGAAAAATTGCGGTTGGCCCGATTCTCGGTTTTGATTAAAGTCCGGCCTCCTCGGGTTCGACCGGGGGGGGTTGGACTCGAATCCTCTCTCCGCGTCCCCATCTCGGATGGGTTTCCCATACGCTCGCGATCCACGACAGGCGGTGCGGTGCTGCCGTTTGCCGTCCTATCTTTGTCTCGGGGTCTTGAAGTCCGTCTCGGTCGTGCCCACTAGCCCTCGGGCGGGTGGTCCGGAGACTCAGGTCATACTGCCCCGTCCCACGGGAGGTTCGTCATGCGACTAGCCCGCGTCTTGCCGCCGAGACGGCGTCATTTCTGGAAAGTCATCCCGGCCTGCACGCTGGCGTTCGTCGGCTGGGGCTGCGCAACCGCCGTACTGCTTCTATTACGGTTATGGTGCGCCGCCGTGCGCGCCGGTCATGGCTCCCGCGCCCACCTCGGGCGGGACGGTCTGCGAGCCGCCAGTGCAGTCGATCGGGAGCACGATGCCGAGCGACGCCGGAAATACGTCGTCGAACGTCGCGAGTAGCCGCAGCTCCGCGCGGGTCGTGGTCAGCGAACCCGTCAATCCGCGGCGCTGGAGGGGATCCGACTCCGACGCCACCCTGGCGACGACCACCGTCGAAGGCGGAGTCAGCGACTCGACCGTCAAGTGATGCCTCAGACCACGACGTGTGGCATGCCCACGTTTTCGTGGGCATGAGCTGTGAACATGTCGCTTCTACTGATGAAGCTTCATGGTTCAGGTCAGCGACCAGGGCTTGCGATATTCGTAGTGCAGCAACTGGTTCGCCTCCTCGCAATGGGAGAATCGCTCGAGCCTTGGGTCCCATTCGAGGCGTTTGCGGGTGGCCAGCGCGATATTCGCCAGGTGGGCGAAGGTCGTGGAACGGTGGCCTTCCTCGATGTCGGCGGCTGGCCGTTTTCGGCCCTTGACGTTGTCGAGGAAATCGCGGGCGGCCTGCTGGTCCAGGTCGCCGTCGGTCGACTTGACGACCAGGCCCTTCCTCCTGGGCTTCGGATCCTGGAACGCGCCGCCGCGCTCGGGGACGATCTCGTAGCCCTGGCCGTTCGAGTAGGCGGTCCCGAGCGTGCCCCTCAGCTCGACCTCGGCGCCGCGGGCCAGTACCGGCTGGCCGTTGGCCTCGTAGACGCTGAAAAGCGTGAGCATCCCCGAGGCATGCTCGAAGATGGATTCGGACGTATCGGGAATGGTGCGGTCATCGTCGACCGCGAACCGCCCCCCGTGCGTCGAGACGCTCGCAGGGGCGAGCTCGCCGGTCAGCCAGCGGATCAGGTCGAAGTAATGGACGCCCCAGTTCGCGGTCTGCGACGAGTAGTCCTGCCACCAGCGGAACTTGTACGGCATGATCGTCGATTGGAACGGACGCAGGGAGCGAGGCCCGAGCCAGAGATCCCAGTCCAGTCCGGCCGGCGGGGGCGATTCGGGGGAGTGGCCGATCCCGCCGGGGCTCATGTTGCTGGCGAACGCCGCGCGGGCCACGGTGACCTTACCCAGCGCGCCGGAATGGACCACCTCCGCGAGCTGCGCGTACATCCGCGACGAGCGGCGGTGAACGCCGACCTGGACGATCCGATCATACTTTCGCGCCGCCTCGACCATCGCCCGGCCCTCGACGATGGTCATTGACAGCGGCTTCTCGACGTAGACATCCTTGCCCGCCTTGCAGGCGGCGATCATCTGGATGGCGTGCCAGTGGTCGGGAGTGGCGATCACGACCGCGTCGATATCCTTGCGATCCAGCACCGCGCGGAAATCCTTGACGCGAGCGACGTCGCCCTCGATCTTCGGCATCTGGGCGATGCGCTTGCCCAGGCCGGCGAACCGCGGATCCAGGCGGTCGTAAGCTCCCTGGAGATAGGGCTCATAGACGTCGCACAGGGCGACGACCTGGGCATCCTGATGCGCCAGGAAGCCCTTCAGGAGCTGGCAGCCGCGATTGCCGACGCCGATGAAGCCCAGCCGGACCCGATCGTTGGCCCCGAGCACTCGGCCCGGCGCAAGGCTGGCCGCGGTCGCCACCGTCGTCGCCGCCACGGCGGCCTTCGAAAATGCTCGGCGGTCGATTCCTTGTGACATCCTCGGAGCCTCCATCCCGTTGCGGTGCTGTGCGGTGCGGTGCGGTGTGCGCGGCCGAGAGAGAGCCGGGACATACGCGTGATCGTGCCCGGCTTCGGTCGCTGATGCTCATCAGACTGCGCGATTGCCCGGAAGTCAATGAGGTGGAGGGACCGCGCTGATGCGTCTACGGTCCCGCACGCGTTAGAATGAGAGGCGTCGGATGAGGAGGCGAAACCCATGCTGATGACGCACCGCGGGATCTTGCCGAAGATATTCGGACTCGTCCTGACCCTGTCGATCACCGGCGCGCCGCCGGCTTCGGCCTTTGGACCCGGCGAGGCCGCGGGCGGCCCCCGATCGGATCGACCGGCCAGGGCCGTCCCGAACCCCGCCGACTTCGTCATCCTCATCTGGTATCGTCGCAACGATCCGTTGGGTACATTCCAGCATCAGACCTACGACGTTCGCAAAGGCGAGTACATCACGGCGGTCGACGGCTGGATTCGCGATATGGAAACCAAATATCCGTCGTATCTCGTCCGGGTCCGCTCGGTTGACCTGAGTCGCCAGCTCGGCGAGACCGAGAAACTCAAGGTCGGCTCGGTGATCTATCGCGAGTTGATGATCGCCGCCGCCGATTCCGGTGTCTTCCTCGCCGCACCGGTGCGCATCGGTCCCGGTCCGAATGCCGGCCAGGGCAAGCCACCGCGCGACTCTCGCATGCCCGCCCCCGATCGGAGCTACCTGAACCCCGATCCCGCTCGCTACCCGATCAACGTGTATCCTCGGGTCCGTACGCCGTAACGAGGGTTAAGAACCGTCGGGTTGTAGCCGGGGTCTGTGACCCCGGGATCGAAACACCGGCCTCACAGAGGCCGGCTACAGAAGAGATCGAAACACCGGCCTCACAGAGGCCGGCTAGAAGAGTCATCACTTCATAATTCGCTCTGTTTCGTCGGAAAATCACCAAGGTACATCAACCATGCGGACCTGGATCATCGGCAGTGGCGACGATTGCGACCTCGTCGTCGCAAGACCGACGGTATCGGGGCGCCATTGCCGCCTGACCGAGACGGCGACCGGCTACTTCGTCGAAGACCTGGGATCGTCGAACGGGACGTACGTCAATGGCGTGAAAATCGCCCTGTCGACGCGCGTCTCGGCATCCGACACGATCACGCTGGGGCAGACGATCCTCATGCCATGGCCGGTCGTCCCGGGCTCGCCGGACGTGACGGTCATCCGGATCGGCCGCGATCCCGACAATGAGGTGGTCCTCAGCGACCCGAGGGTCTCCGGCCACCACGCGCGCCTCCTCGTCGTCGCCGGTTCGAAGACGCTCATCGAGGATCTCGGCTCATCCAACGGCACCTTCCTCAATTCGCCCGACCGCAAGATCACGCAGGCCGTCCCCCTCTCGGCGCAGGATGTCGTCTACTTCGGATCGCTCGCCGTCCCGGCCGTTCAGCTCCTGAACGCCCAGGCCTCGACCGAGAAGGCGGTCCCTCCAACCCAACGCCTGATCCCCGCCTCGGAACCGCCGCCGGCGCCGGTCTTGAGGCCGGCATTGTTTCCGCCCCCGGAGCCGCCCCCGGTGCCCTCCGGGACCACGACTCAGCCGGTAGGAATCTGGACCATCCTCCTGCTCGCCCAGGCGCCGGTGCTCGCGATCCTGATCCTGCTGGTCTTCGGACGACAGGCCGCCTCGGCGATTTTCGCGATGGCCGTCGCGGCAGTCTGGCTGGGCGGCTCTCTCGCCGTCTGGGCCTTCCTGGCGGGCGGACCGGCCGGCCCGAGGAAGGCTACTTTCGAGGCGATCCTCCTCGACTCTCCCGGCATAAAGCTCATCACGCTCGTCGGCCTCTGCATCGTCCAGTCTGCCCTGTTGCTGGCGATCGTCCACTGGGGGAGCGGCTTGAGGGGTGATTGGCCGGCGATGTTCGGCGTGCTGGTGATGGCGTCGGCCGTGGGATTGCTACTCGGCCTGGCCGTGTTCTTCCTGATCCGGGCTCCGATGACGGCCCTCGTCGTCTTGTTGCTCGGATTCTTGCCGATGATCGCGTTCTGCGGATGGATCCGGCCCTCGACGTCGCTGATGCCCGTCGTCCGACCATTGGCCGCGCTGATGCCCACCCGATGGGCGTTCGAAGGCCTGCTCCTGATCGAGTCCGAGCGACGACCGGCGCCCAGGAGCCTGCCGGGACGGGGCCGATCCCGGACACCGATCTCGCCGAGGGCTATTTCCCGGCCGACACCGAGCGGATGGGCACCACGGCCGACGCGATGGCGCTGGGATTCATGCTGGTCGGGCTGGCGTCCACCGCGGCCTTCATTTCGTCGCGTCCGCAGCCTTCTCGATGATCTCCAACTCCTTCAGTCGCTTCCGCGGGGCCGTATGGGCGCGGAGGTGGTTCTCGAGCAGAGAGGCATCCGGCTTGAGTTCCGGCTTTCCGCGCCCGTCGTAGTAGCCATTCAACTTGGAGTGGCCTTCCAGTTTCCGGAGGAACATCAGGACCTCGCGAGGAGTGCGTCCGAGCTGCTTCATCTTCCGATAGACCCACCGATCGGCCTCGTATTCCAGCGGGTCCGTATAGGCGAAGGGGATGATCACCCCATAGAGCTTCTCCAGGGTGCCTCCGCTCCACTTCTGGACCTCGGGGTCCTGGAGGCACTTGAGGGCGTGCTGGAGGTTGACGTGGGCGATCTCGTGGCCGACGGCAAATTCCAGCGCGGAGTCGTCTTCCTCGCCGATGATATTGAAGAGCCCTCGACTCACATAAATGTATCCGCCGGGCGTGGAAAATGCGTTCACCCCGTCGGAATCCAGGATCGTGAACGAGTACTCGATATCCTTACGGGAGCGGGCCTGGATGAACGGCTCGGCGGCCGCCTCGACGCGAGCGAGCCAGGGGCCGCTCCTCACGGTCGGGATGAGCTTGACGATCAACTCGTGGAGGTCTTGTCCCAGGAGGGATTCCTCGCTGGCCGAGAGATGGGCGAGGTCCCAGATCTTCTTGACCGCGGGCTGCTCCCAGAGCGGGTCGGGTTTCGTCGGCTTAGTGGATCGGCCGTGGGCTTTCGCGGAGCCGGCTCCCGATGCGCCCTCCGTGCGTGCTAGATGCGGCCTCGGCGTCGGGTTGTGCACGACCGCCGTGGCCGACCGGGCTTTCGGTTTCGCGGGCGGGTCGGGCCGGGCCGCGATCTCCCCGGGAGGTGGAGCGGCCGGCTCGGGTTCGAGTGATGAGGATTCAGGCTCTCGATTGGCCTCGGAAGCGGTCCTCACCCCTTCGACGATCGGGCTCGGCGTCGGCGCTCCTGGCCGGCTGGCCGCGATGCGCTCCCGGCGCAGAGCATCCCGGTAAGCCTCGCCCTGGCGGCTGACGATCCAGTACGAGCCGATCGCATAGAGACAACCCAGGATGCCGGCGGCGATGTATCGAGCCATTTCGGAGATGCCTCCCGCGTCACTTGCCCGGATCTCGCAACGCCCCGACCACCTTGTCTCGCTGGAGCGCCAGCGACTCGAAGAGGTCGGGATACAGGGTCTTCTCGTCGGGCGTCTCGGCCGGGGCGAATTGCAGGTTATGCCTCTTCATGAAGACCCGCAAGTCGTTCACGGTCGCGCCGGGATACTTGTCGATCTCCGCGAGAGCCTGCTGGACCTTATGGGTCTTGAAGAGCATCACGACCCTCTCGAGTTCGTCCAGTTTCCGCTTCGCCTCCATGTAGAACCGATCCGGGCTGGGGGGGATGACCTCATTCAGCTTGCGCCGGAGATCTTCGACGGCCCGATCGAGCGCCTCGATACCGGCGTACGTGGCCTTCCCCTCGATCGCCTGCTCCATGGCATCGTCGAGGACCTGCTCATACTTCTTGAGATAGAGCGCGAACGGCTTGTCCTGCAAGGCCGGCGGCAACTTCCCCTTCCCCTTGATCGAGAGCCGGCTCATCGAGAAGACCTCCTGTTTCTCGGCGAGCTTGAAGGGGATGCGTCGGATGATGTCGCCCGACAGGGGCACCTCCGCCGATCGGAATGACGAATCGGAGATCTGGGGGTTGTTCAGGTCATGCATCGCCTTATTGAGGGCGTCGCCCTTCAGGACGTCGAGGTCTTCGGGATTCTCCCGGAGCCGCTTCTGGATGGCGGCATATTCCTCGGCGTGCTTGGTCCGCTCGTACAACCGACGCTCGGCGAGCTCCCGGCCCTGGTTCCGGATGCACTGCGAGACATAATCATTCCACGTGATGGCCGTTTGGGTATTGATGGCGCCCGCCTGCGCCGTCATGAGGTTATACTGCCCCATCCCCTGGGCGGCGATCCCCACCCCGCGGAGGTAGTCTCCCGCCGGGGTCGAGCCGGCTCCCATGTACTGTCCCCGAACCTGTGCCCAAGCACCCGTCGCCAGCAAGGCGACCAGGAGCGGAATGGACCAACAATTTCGCGACATTTTCATCTTCTCCGAGAAAGACCAGCCATCGGAAGATTGTAGGACTATGACAAGAATTCCGGTCAATCGCCATCGGTCGGCGTAAATCGTAGGTTGGCCCCCGTCCTGGTCGGCTCCCGTCCTTGCTTATCCAGCTCGAGGTGATCGAGTCCTTTCAATATTGTACGTGAGCCACCGGCAAGGCGCCTCTCATGCAACTGACGCGGTTATCGAACGCAACTTGCAGGGAAAAAAGCCCACGTCCGGCTCTCGATCGTCGGACGCGACCGTAAATCGGCATAACTCGACGACCCACACCCCGGTTCGACTCATCCCAACCGGATTTCGATCTCGGCCATCCCAGAGTAGCCAGCGACTCTCACGTTACCTTGAGCTGGAACCGTTGCTCGCCGATCTGGAACTGGGCCATCGACTCGACGGTGAGCTGCGACATCCGCAGCCACAAGCCGTTGGGGGTCTTGTTGTGCTCGGCGTGCCAGCCTCCCTTGGGTTTCCGGTAGACCCGGACGTGCCTGGACTCGCAGAACGGGTCATCCGGTCGGCAGATCGGGCAGGCCGGGTCGGAGCCGATCCAGTACTCGGGCTTGACCAGGAGGATGCGGTTGCCGATCTCCGAGCCGATCAACTCCGTAAGCGCCGGCGGACGGAACGGACTCGGGCGATCGTCCCAGCCGTGGGTCTCTCCGGAAACCTGGGCCCCCGGGGCGTAGTCGCCGGTCGTATTCGGGTCGACCTGGGCTGCGTCGAACCGATAGCGACCGTTGCCGACCAGGAATTCGGCCTTGTCGGCCAACACGGTCCGGCTGACCCGGACATAGAGCCCATGCGTACTCTGGAGGTCGGTGACGACCCAGCGGTGCAATCCGCCGACATTCTGATAGGTGATCTCGACGTGCCGTGCCGACATCCGGCCGTCGAGCTGGATGCGGAGGTCGCCCTCGGTGCGTCCGATGTGGAACCGGGGCTCGCGGAGCCGGATGACCTCGCCGTCGGTCCGGCCGTCGTCGAAGACGGTCAACAGCGCGATCGGCGGCCGGGCCGTCGGCCGGAACGGGCTGGCCGACTTCGCGACGGGCTGAGGTTGCGGGGCGACCGCGGGCATCGGCGACGGCACCGAAACCGGGACAGGGGCCTGCCTGTTCAGGCCGGAGACAAACGCCTGCCGGACGTCCTCCTCGGTCTCGATCAGGGTACCGGACCGCTCCACAAACGGGTCAGGCTGCCCGGCCGGTTGCCTGAGCATCGGGTTGGCACCACCCTCGATCAGTGTGGCGTTGCGTTCCGGTATAGCGTTCGGCTGACCCGGTCTTGTCGGCTGAGACATCGATTCGTCTCCTTCCTGCGACCAGTGACTTGGAGGCTCATGTCGGCTCGGAGGCGTAGCAATGCTGGAGTGATTCACGCTGGGATTGCACGCGGCACCGGAAAAAGGGGACTGGCTCACGGCCCTGCAACTCACTCGGGATCTCAAGCAAAGCGCCGGCGGGCCGGGTGCCTGTCCCCTTTTTCCGCGCGCTCAACCCAGGCGAAGAGTTGGGCGCGGGCCTCCTGACCCCACCCCTGAGCAAACCGGAGGTCTCCAGCGTGCCACCCACAGGTCTCCAGCCGGGGAATCAGGATCGGCTCGTCTGACGAACAGCAACATTCGCTTTCCCAACACTTGTCGTTACCAGTGGACCGGTCATCCCGGCAATCTCGAGCAGTCCGGACGGGTCCTGACGAAACACCTGGATCAGCCTCAAGGCCGCCTGCGACGGCTTGCGATGTCCCTGTTCCCAGCTCTGGACGGTCTTGGTCGAGACGTTGAGCAGTCGGGCGAAGACGGCCTGCGACATCCCGCTCGCGAGCCGGAGCTCCGTCAATTCCTCGGCGCCGACTTCCGGCGGCCGGTCGGGCAGTTCGATGGTCGTCGTCTTCAGGGTAATCTCGCCCTTCGCATGCAAGATCGCTTCTTCCAATCCCTTCCGGATCTGTTCCGCGACCGGGAGCCGCTTCCGATCGCTTTTCATTTTGGTTCAAGCCTCCCTGGCCCGGCGGGACTGATCCTTGAGAATCTGAACGAACTGACGGTAGAGCTTCTTGTCATTGGACGAAAGGTCATCCTTCTGGTCCTTCCCGTAGACGGTGATGAGATGGATCTGGTTTAACTCTTCGATGTGAAAGTAAATCACCCTGACCCCACCCCGCTTCCCCTTGCCACGCCTCGGATCGGCCACTCGCATCTTCCGGAGACCTCCGCAGCCCGGCATGACTGAGCCCGAGTCAGGGGCATTCGACAACAACCGCTGAAAATCGGAAAGAGTGTCGTCGGACAAGTACTCCTTGGCCCACTCCGTAAACTCGCGAGTCTCGACGAACGTCTTCTTCATTCTATCCTACGTTGTGGGACAGAGGCAGCCCGGCGGATTCCATCGAGAACCAGCACTGACGCCGGTGTTCCCCTCGCTGTTTCTCGATCGAGTTCCCACAGGCCCACCATGCCGCGCTGTATGGCACTCGTGTGTTGTCCGTCGTCGAGCTAGCCGGGCTTACTATGACGCCGCCCATCGTGCCGGCATCATTGACTCGGTGGAGTTCGGAGAACCGGTAATCCTTTCCAGATGAGTTCACCTTCAGGAGTAGTGACCTCGATGTTACGGAAGCGGGCGCTTGCGTTCCAAGTGTTGAATCCGATGAGGCCTTCCTTGAATCGATCATCCTTATGCTCGAAAATTATCTCACCTTCCGAAAAGCAACGAATTTTGGATTCACGAACTTCGAGTTTGATATCATACCAACGCTCAAATTGGATACTGCCCAACCGATACATTCCGGGGCCGCGCTCCCGTTTTCCGTCGAACCTAGTACACAATTCGTGACCCTCGTTGTGATAGCTTCCCACGTTAAACCAACAACAAGTTCTCGAATCTTTAAAGTGAAAGACTGCGCCGAAGCCTTGTGTTCCTCCAATCGACATCGCCTGGAACTTCAGGTCGTATCTCGACCATGAAGGGTCGCCGAAGACAATTGTCGAAGTCCGCTGGACAATCTCATTTTGAACAAGTTCGTCGTCGTCGATCGCCCACTTTCCCATGAGTGTGGTGGCGATGAAAGACGGAGAAATGGCTCTTCGCGCGGCACTCGAGGGCTCCGTTCCGGAGGGGCGGATGCTCAAGTCCGCCGTATTGAGATCGGCTGATTTCTTCTGGTTCGTCCCCGTCGGCGTGTCTACGTGAACCTCACGAACGATCCGAAGCTCTTTCGTCGCGCCCGCGTGGACCACCACCTCGTCGCCGAAGACCCTGAGTCCGTCTTTCTTCACCTCGACACCGTGCCGGGAGGCGGTGACGACAACCTGCGCCGGTCCGCCGGCTTCCGGCCATGTCACTGTGACCTTGTCACCGTCGACGAACACTTCCGCCTGCTCGGGGAGGTTCTCGAGCACGATCACCCCCGTGGCGGTCTTGACCTTTATCACGACAGCCGCACAGGCGGCTATCAGGCCTAATAACAAGAGCCCGGCAGCAATCGACCAGTGCCAAGGCCTGAACTGCCTCACCTTTGACCGGGATCGATGATCCCACTCGTTCGGCTCGGCCTCCCGCGGGGGAGGCCTGTCCGAGATCGTCTCGAACAACGGTTCCTTCTCCCCGCGATTGATCAGGCCTTCCAAGGGTGAATGCCGTTGCGCCGGGTCCGCGGGTTTCCTATCCCCTGGCGCCGGCGTAGGCGCCATCTCGGCGTCTGCTTGCGTGGGCGCCGAGGCCGCAACGATCCTAGCCGCCTCGGCCTCGGGCTGGCTTGACAAGGAGATCTCTGGCTTCGATCCCAGCGCCTCCCACGGCCCCCTGCTTGAAGTACGGCAACAGCACTCGAGCGACCTCGCCAGGGGTCTGGAAGCGCTTGGCCGGCTCCTTGGCCATCATCTTGGCCACCAGGGCCGCCAGTTCGACAGGCACCTCGGGACGGACCAAGTTCAGCGGGCTGGCGTCCATCGAGAAGTGCGCCTGGTACAGATCCCAGAGGTTGTCGCCGCCGAACGGCGGGCCGCCGCTCAGCAGGTAGTAGAACGTGCAGCCCAGGCTGTAGATGTCGGCGCGGATGTCGGCACTCTGGGCGTCGCGGATCTGTTCGGGCGCGATGTAGTCGGGCGTGCCCAGCATCTGGCCCTCGCGGGTCAGGGTATTGTCGGCCTGGCCCTCGCTGGTCACCTTGGCCAACCCGAAGTCGAGAACTTTCACGATCGCCTTCTTGCCGGCTCGGGCGAGCATCAGGTTGGCCGGCTTGATGTCGCGGTGGACCATGCCGTGCTCGTGCGCGTGTTGCAAGCCCAGCGCCGCCTGGTGGATGTAGTAGCAGGCATGGGCCACCGGCAGCGGCCCCTTGGCCTTGACCAGCCTGGCCAGGTCGAGCCCCTCGACGTATTCCATCGTCAGGACCAGGCTGTCGCCCAGGCGAAGCACCGAATGGGCGGTCACGACGTTGGGGTGGTGCAGCCTGGCGGCCGATCGGATCTCGCGCAGGAAGCGGTCGAGGACGCCGGGCCGGCTGATCAGGTGGCTGCCGACGACCTTCAGCACCTCCTTCCGCCCCATGAGTTTATTCTCGGCCAGGTAGACGACGCCCATGCCGCCGCGTCCCAGCTCACGAAGGACCTGATAATCGGCGTGGTCGGCGAGGCCCGGTGGCAGGGTACTTGCCGGCGGCGGAGTCGGTGAGCCGGGGCCGGCATCGAGCATCGACAAGCCGTCGGTCGCGGAGCCGACCGGCCCGGTCGATTCGGGGCGCCCCTTAGCGTCGCGGAGTTTACCGAGAAAACTATCGGAAGAGATCTCGGCAACGCGGCGTCGACAATCCGGGCACGACTCCAGGTGCCTGCCGACCGACTCGGTCGTCGTATCTTCGAGCCTGCCCAACCCGTAGGAAGAGAGCGTCTGGTCGCTCGGATGGGTCGCTTGAGAGCCGTTCATCGGATCGGTCTCCGTCTTTGAGGGCGAGGCACCGGCGATGGGTCGATCGTTCACTACGGAAAGAAAGGCGACTCATTCCCAGAACCTGCCGCGAAAATGCGAAATTCTTTCGAGATGTCTCCGAAATCCTTCTCGCGGCGCTGGGATACCTGCTGTAATCCCTTTCCAGACAAGTGGATCGAAAGAGCTCGGGAATTCCGACTTTCTGCCGACGACTTCCTCATCGGGGCAAACGACCCAGGTCCAGGTTCCATCCTGACTCGCCCGAAGCTTGATCGCCAGAGTCCACCTTCCCAACCATGGAATCTTGTAGCCTCCGCAATGAATCGTGATTGCACGCCTGCAATGACATGCGGATGGCGCGCGCTCAGCCCAATGAGATTACGAACGGTCTGTTCACGAGGCCGCTGAGCCGTCCCTGGACGTGGCCGGAGTCGCGTTGAGCTTGCCCTGATGGATCAAGGCGTGCGCAACAGTTCGGCCCAGGTCTGGATTCCCGGGTTGACGATTCGCTCGCCGAGGGCCTCGAGCGGTCCGCTATCCTTGATCGCCTCGATGGCGGCGATGGTCGCGGCGTCGGGTTCACCGAACCGCTTGATCCCCTGAAGGAACAACATCCTCTTCGCCCCGACGACGGCGCCCAACTTCCGTCCAACCTCGTAGCAGATCCTCCGCTCGAGTTCAGGGCTCTGTATCAAGTGAGCCTGATCATAGGACCATCTCCGCGAGTTCGACGCGCCTTTCAACGATGGATACGCGGACGTGTTCGCGTCCTGGTCTCGCATGAGGAGGTAGGTGGTGGAATCGAGTATATAGGCCCGCTCCGCGGCCTTGGCCTCGGCCTCGCTCCGCGGCGTGCTGGCCCCCGGCGGATAGCCGTCGATCTCCCTGGAATCCGACACGCGCAGGAGCCCTTCCCAATCCTGGATGTTCGTGTCCGCCACCAGCGGGATCAACCATCGCAGGCGTTCGAGAATGCGAATCGACATGATGGCGCGCCGGATCGCCTCGGACGGCTTTCCAAAGCGTTCCTCTCCCCGAGACAAGAGGAGCCTCCGACCTATGTTGACGCTACGCTCGTACAGTTCAGCCTGGGAGGGACTCGATTCCCGCATGTTCCGCACTCCTTCCAGGCATGGAAACGCCCACTCGTTCGAAATATCGCAACCCCATGAGGAAATACGTCGCAGTGGGGAAGTCTTCCGCCCGAGGCTCTAACTTCCGGCTCACGAGGAGCCGAGCAGTTCGTCCCAGGTCTGGATTCCCAAGTCGATGATTCGATCGCCAAGGGCATCGAGCCGATCGATGTCCTGGATTGCCTCGATGGCGGCGACGGTCGCGGCATCAGGCTCGCCGAACCGCTTGGTCCCCAGACGGAGCAACAACCGATGTTCCCCCTCGACGCGACCCTCTCTCAAGACAGCCTGGTAAGTCGTCGATTCTCGCATTTTCTGCACCCCTTCCAGAAATCGAAACACGAACTCCTCCGGGTAGCGCATCCCCATGAGGAAACACGTCGCCGTCCAGAGCATCGCAGTCCTCGGCGCCGGTTCGGCGTTGATCCGCTCGGCCATCCGAGCCTTCAGGGCCCACAGCGCCTCTTCCGTCTCCCCGACCTTCGTCAGCGGGACCAAGGGCACCAGGTTGACTCCGGCGGTCAAGTACGACTCGGGATCTTCCTCCCAGAGCCGGATGACCCGGTAATTATACCGATTCGTCAGCGAGCCGTCGGGTAGCCGACGCTCGTACGTACCATCCAGACTGGGCGAGTTGGCCTCCTTGCGGAGCAGGATCAAGATCGTCAGCACCGGCAGGCCGTGACGATGATCGAGGCCGGCCTGGCGATACCAGAGCGTCCGCACCAGGTTGCTATCGTGGTAAGAATGGGGCTCAAGAACGACGAGGTAGGGCGTTTCTCCGCCGACCTTGAGCACCTTGTCGGCGGATGCGGTCATGAACGTGACCTCCGATTCGATGACCTCGACCGGGCCCGGCGGACCGACCCCATATCGTTCCAGCCAGGCGGTCGGGTCGTCCCAGATCAACTCCTTCGCCGAGACGTCAAGGCGATTGAATTCCATCTCCTGGCTCCGATCCGTTCGAGTGCCGTGACTTGCCGGGTCAAAGGCGATTGGCTCATGGGCCAAGATTGGTGTTCTTTCCTACGAGCCCGACGCGCCAGCGAGTGAATGAGCCCAAGAACGCACTCGCTGGCGCGTCGGGCTCGTAGGAGGATCGCGGCCGCGCCCACCAATCTTGGCCCATGAGCCGGGCGATCATTTCAAGAGGTCCCCGGCTTCCTCGCGTAACCTTTTGAGAATCCGCGACTTGGCCTGGAGGACGGCGTTCACGGTCAGGCCCAGTTCCTCGGCCACGCGGGCCGCCGGGACTCCGTCCAGGGCGAATCGTTGGAACGCCTCCCAGGTTGCCGGCCGGAAATCCGGCTGCACGATCGTCAGCAGTCTCTGGACGACGAACTCGTCGTGCTCCCGGTCCAGCTCTCGTGCCAGCTCACTCTGGGGGTCCGCCATCCGGTCGAGGAATCCATCGGTCAGGTCGAGCCCGACGACGGGCCGGCGGATTCGCTTCCGGCAGTAGGAGCGGGCCCGGTTCGCGGCCACTTTTCGCAGCCAGGCGCGAAAGGAACCCTCGCGGAGCCGCTCGAACCGGGGCAGTTCGCGGACCACGACGATGAAGACCTCCTGGGTCAGGTCACCGACCTCATCGCCGAGGCCCGGCACGCGCCCCAGCCATCGCTGGATCAGCGGCAGGTAGATCCCTTGCAGCCGGTGCCAGTCGGACGCATCCGGCCGGGCCGCTTTGAGCCGGTCCAGCAAGCTGACGGAGGTCGGGTTCACGGGCGATCAACCTGATTGTGCCATCGAGATCGGGACGTGGTTGAGCATTATAACCGCTGGAGAGAGCACGTCGATCTCTCGGGTTCCTCTTGCACGATTGTGGGAGGGCGAGCCTCCCGGCGAGCCGAGTCGCAAGCCTCAATACAGCTCGGACAGAGCCTCGCCCTCCCGGAATCACGAAAGGCCAATGAGCGTAGCGGCGAGCACCTCGACGTCGGCGTCCCTGGGCAGTGTCAGGCTGCGGACCGTCCTGCTCGGGTCAATTGTGAACGTGTATTCGTAGACATGGAATCGTCCGGCCTGTTTCTTTCCGCGGGACGTGTCGCGATAGACGGTCGAGAGTGCCGTTGACTCCCCGGCGTACCGCTTCGGCGCGGTCCAACTGCTGATCGACTGCTTGAACCTCGCCGTCGTCCCGTCCGTGTAGGTCACGGTGAAGGTTCGATTTGCCTGCTTGCGATTGACCGCGGTCGCCAGCAGCTTCAGCGCGGCATCATTGCCCGCAGGCAGATCGATGGTCTGCCCCACGGCACTGACGACATCCGGGACGCTGGAGGGACCGAAGTCGAAGGTGGCGCCGTCGGCGGTCAAGCCGGTCCCAACAAGGTTGGACGAGAGGTCATGCCCCTGGCCGTCGAGCCCGCCCCCGCGGAATCTGGTCCCGTCGACCACGATCCCCGTCCGGTTGAACGCGGACGAGAGGTTGACCTGTTGCCCCTCAATGCCCGTCGGCAGCAGGCCGAAGACGGCGACGCCGTCGGCCGTGGCGACGTAAACCTTGCCGTTGGCGATCGTCGGCGTGATGAACTTGTTCGATGGGCCGACCGAGTCGCGGCCATCGGGTGCCTGATTGCTGTTATAAAGCATCTCGGACAGGTTGGAGGCATCAAAGGCGTAGAGGACAGCCGTGCTGGCGCCATCGTCGATCGCCCAGACGATGCCGTTGGCATTGCCGTCGGAGGAGACGCTCGGCGTCGTGCCCGGATAGTCGAACGTGTTCGACGACTGCGAGGCCGGCGTGGCCTGGAGCTTGCCATCGACGAACTGGAATGCGCGGAGCGTCGCGCCGACCCCGCCGAAATAGACCTGGCCGTTGAACGTGACGGGCGAGCCGAACTCGCCGCCACCGACGGCCCCCGGCAGCTCCTGATAGATCTCGTTGCTCGTGGGGTTAAACTTGCCCATGTTGCCGGTGTCGACGACGTAGATGTTCCCGTCCTTGCCCGAGCCGATCATGATCTGATGCGACGCGCCCGAGCTGTCGGTGACGTCCACGAGCGTCAAGCCGCTCGAGCCGATGTCCTCGTCGTTATCGGCGTAGTCCTGCTGGTTGTCAACGGTGAAGTAGTCCGAGACCGTCAGGCCGCCGGGAGTGGGTGTAAACCTGAGGAAGCTGTCGCCGTAATCGCCGTTGGCGGGGAATCCGTCGGCGTTGAGGGTCGTGTCGAAGGGGCCGTTGGCGGAGAGGTTGTAAATGTTCCCGGCGGCGTCGGCGGCGGGCCCGCCCGCGCTGTTCCAGAACGAGTTGCCCGAGCCGTCGTCGAGGAACGAGCTCCTGGGCTCGCCGTTCGGGTCGATGTTGAGGACCGAGGCCACGCTCAGGTTGCTCGCGTTGAAGCCGATCAGCCAGCCCGTGTAGGGCGCGACGTCGGAGTGCGAGGCCCAGCCCGTGTAGACGACGCCGTTGACGAGCAGGAGCGCGTCGCGCTCCTCGTACTGCATCGGGTTGAAGATCACGTCGGTCCCGTTGCCGCCCGGCCCGGCGCCCGGGTACGTGATCGTCTGGTCGATCGACCTGGGGGCGACCTTGTCGGCGCCGGTCGTGATGTCCAGCGCGTGGATCCGCTGGATGTACGTCGTTGTACTCCCCGAGACCAGCTTGCTCATCGCCACGACGTACATGGTGTCCGTGTTCGGGTCGATCACCGGGGTGGCCGTGACGCCGATCTCGGGAGTCACCTGGCTGCCGTGGACGGGGTCGGAGGGGACCTCCCCCGGCCCGAGCATCGAGACCTTCCAGAGCGTCGCCCCCGTGTCGGAGTCGAAGGCGTAGACGCTGTCGTTCTCGGTCTCGACGAAGAGGACGTTATGCGTCCCCTGTCCGGGGATGGAGACGCCGGCCATGTACAGTGGCTGGGCGTCCACCTTGCCGTCGACGGCGTCGAAGCCCAGCTTGCCGAAAGTCGCCGAGTTCACGTCGGCCGGAGTCAGGATCGTCTCGCTCGAATCGACGCCGCTCCGGGCATTGTCGTTGTGATACGTTAGCACGTCCGCCGACAACAACCGGCGATCCTCCAACATCCCGACATGAGGCCGGAACCGTGTCGCGGTGCCGGACCTCCCGGTGACTCTTTGGCGCATCGTGTCTCCTGGCAAGAGGGCGCGGAACGGTCGATATCGGGTCTCCATCGTGCGAGACAAGCAGTATAACTCCGATGCCAGTCTTGCGATCCGGCCGAAGCGGCAGGAGATGAGAGCCGTAGAATCCGTTCGTCGGGTACCGGCATTACCGGTAAAACGGCTGCCCTTTGAGCCATCTCGGACCGTATCGCGTCGCCGGCTTCCCGAACTCCAGCGCGCCCAGGTCCGGCGCGTGGCCGGTGAAGCCGTCGTTCACCGTCGGAATCACCACGCCCGCGTCCACCGCCTTGCTCGTCGGCTTGAGGCGAAAATCCAGATCCATCGCGTGATAGACCGCGTGTCGGTTGGCCGGATCCGGGGGACGCAAGTCTTCGAAATCGCCGAAGTTGACCTCGAGACCGTGCGCCTCCTGCATCGTCGCCGAGCGGAAGTCGGCCAGCGTCGTGAAGCTCTTCCAGTCCTGGGGTTTGGGCTCATACAGCCGTCGGCCGCCCCTCGGCCCCAGCCACCTGTATTGATCACTCACACCTCGATTCGGGCGAAACCCGTTGTAATCCGAGCTGAACGCATCCGTCGCATTCGCCCAGGTCATGATCCCGCGCCCGGGGGTATCCCTCCCCAGAAAAAGGTTGTTGCGAAAGTGCATGTTGGACGACGGTTCCTGCACCACCTGCTCGCCGACGATCGTGTTGTGATAGACGAAGAGTCCGGCCGGCTTGGCCGAGAACTTGAACGC
Source organism: uncultured Planctomycetota bacterium (assembly GCA_963743925.1). GTDB lineage: Bacteria > Planctomycetota > Planctomycetia > Isosphaerales > Isosphaeraceae > CAVZRC01. The sequence continues at coordinate 308,101 of CAVURY010000034.1, forward strand.
GACTCCGCTGGGCACGTGATACAGGATGTTGCCGATGAAGTAGACCGGCCCGCCGAACACCGGCTGCGCGCTGCATCCGCCCTGGGCGGCGTTGACCCCTCGGTTATTCATGACCCGGACATTGTGCACACCGCCGTCGGTCTCCACGAAGTCGTCATTCAACAAGTGCAGGTCATTGTCGTAGATGTCGATCGAGGATGCCTGATGTTCGGGGTCCGGCGGTGGCGTCCCATAAGTCGAGATACCGATGCCGTCGTGGAAGTAGGCGATCGCATTGCGGGCGATCACATGCCCCGGGCCGTACACCTTGATCGCGTAGTAGCTCGTGAGCAGGTGGGAGCCGTAGGGGCCCGCGCCGGCCCACAATGGTCCCGTCCAGCCGATCAGACGGAAGCGGTCATCGCGGCCGAGGAACAGGTTGTCCGCGATATAGAAATCGCTCGACCCGGCGAATTCGGTCCAGACTCCGAATCCTACGTTCTCGAAACGGCAGTTCTTGACCGCCAGCCCGACCGCGCCGATCACCTCTTTCTGGCCGGCAAAGATGCCCACATCCGTGTTGCGGATCGTCAGCCCGTCGAAGATGTGGTATTGCGACGCCATGACGTCGAACAGCTTGTGATTGCCGGCCCCGTCGAAGATCACCTCACCGTCGCCCGCCGACTTGATCGTGATCGGCCTTTCCCGGGTCCCCTTCAACGTCAGTGACATCGTCCCATCGAAGGGCGTCATCTGCGGGTTAACGTAGTTCAGCCGATCGGACTTGTAGAGTCCGGCATGCATCAGGATCGTATCGCCCGGCTGTGCCCGTCGTTCCCAGACGACATTCCAGTCGCCCAGCCCCGCGCCGTAGTATGCCTCCATCAGGCATGTGAAGCCGGGTTCTTTCCGCGGGCCCTGGAAGTCGGCGGGGTACACGTGGAGCACGCGTCCCACCCTGGAAGGCTGCGGCTCTCCGCGTGTCCTCACACGCACGGTCTGCGAGACCTGGCCACGGACGCCGTCCGGATCGTCCAACTGGAACCGGCACTCGTATTCCGTCTCGGGCTCCAGATTCAGAATGCTTCCCACAAAGCCATCGGGTACCGTGTAGTCGAGATTCTCGCGCCGCCGGTAGACGTTCTCGCCGCCGATCCGCACCAGGGGCAGGGCTCGTCGCCAGCCCGATTCACCGACCGGCCGGAACTCCACCGAGACCGTGGCATTGCGATTCGCATCCCCGCGGATGGCCCACTCGAAACCCAGATTCCGGAGCGTGGGGTGCTCCACGACGAATGTTCCCGACTCGGTCCGGTTCTCAGATTCGGCCCCCATCGCAGCCAGTAGCAAGGATAACAGACTTGAATAGGACATGGCAGGCTGCCCCTCGACTGTGAAGACCTAAGGCCGGTCCTGAGCACCGCCTCAGGAAATTGCTGTCCGCGTGCCGGAAATTCCGAACCCGCGGCATAATGTAAGATAGGAGAGTCTCATTGCACCCACAAGTCTCGGGACGGTTGTGACTTCAAGCATGCCATCAGGGCATCGGCGATCAAAAGTTCGTGAACGCAGCGGGCATCAACAACTGACGCTGATCCACTCGCACGCTGAGAAATTCGACTCGACACAGCGCGAACGAAGCCACGGTTATGCGGATCGTTGCGATTGCGTAGACTTTGCGGTGGGCGGGGTTTTGGAATTCAACACAACACATCCTCCAGGAATCAGTTCTTCCCAAACCTCCTGAGTTCAAACGTGAAATGGCGCGAACGAAGCCAGAGTTATGCGGATTGTAGCGATTATGCGGGGTGCTGCGGGCGAGAGCCGGGCATCAAATCAACGAATCACACAGGATCCAACTCATCCCATTCCTTCGACTACGAACCCGAAATGGCGCGAACGAAGCCACGGTTATGCGGGTTGTAGCGATTATGCGGCCTGTCCCTCCGGAAATCTCGGAAGGCGTAGAGTGGGATCTCAAAGCCGATCGAGTGTCGGGTTTGCGAGAATCGACCGTTCCTGCCACGATGGGATCGTGAAAACGGTCTCTGTTCGAAGCCTCAATTCCTCGCCGACCCATGACACGGAGGCGCCCCGATGTCCCACGACCTTCGACCTATCCTCCTGATCCTCGCGTATCTGACCCTGACCATCCTGCCCGATCAGTCCCGCGCCGAAGATCCGGCGGCTCGGCCCGTTGATCCCGGTCAGCGGCTCGAACGGACCTGCTTCCAGACGCATTCCCGTTGGGACGGCAAGATCCAGCTCCGGTCGGACGTCGCCGTTTGCTACGGCATCGACGCGAGCCTGCCCGAGCGGATTGCCCAGTGGAGAGGGCAGGGGTATGTCGTCCATCTCATGACCGGGGTCTCCTGGGGCCAGTACCAGGATTACCTGTACGGCCGGTTCGACGGCGTCCGGCACGTCGACGAGGCCCAGAAGGACCGCAATGGCAAGGTGATCTCGCACGGCGGCGACGTCTATTACATGTCGCCCGGGGAAAATTACGGCAAGTTCCTCTGCCAGGGCGTCAAGCGGGCGATGGACGCCGGCGCGGAGGCGATCCACCTGGAGGAGCCCGAGTTCTGGGTTCGCGGCGGTTATTCTGAGGGTTTCAAGCGCGAGTGGAAGTCGCATTTCGGCGAGGACTGGATCGACCCCGAGTCTTCCCCCGACGCCCAGTACCGCTCCTCGCAGCTCAAGTATTTCCTCTACGGCCGGGCGCTCAAGCAGGTCTTCGACTTCGTCAGGTCCGAGAATGCCCGCACCGGTCGCAAGGTCAAGTGCTACGTGCCCACGCACAGCCTGATCAACTACGCCCACTGGCAGATCGTCAGCCCCGAATCCAGCCTGATCAAGGTCGGAGCCGACGGCTTCATCGCGCAGGTCTGGACGGGCACCGCGCGAACGCCCAACGTCTACGAGGGCAGGCTGAAGGAGCGCACCTTCGAGGCCGCTTTCTTCGAGTACGGCGCGATGATGAACGTCGTCCAGGCCAACGGCGGCACCGTCTGGTTCCTCAACGACCCGATCGAGGACAATCCCAACCACTCCTGGGACGACTACAAGACCAACTGGGAAAGCACCCTCACCGCCTCGCTCCTCTGGCCGCAGGTCTGGCGTTACGAAGTCATGCCCTGGCCCGAGCGCATCTTCCGCGGCCGTTATCCGTCCGTCGATCGCGCACTCCGCAAGCGCGGCGAGCGGGTCGAGCGGATCCCGATCCCTCCGGCCTACGGCACGGAGTTGATGACCGTCATCAACGCCCTCAACGACATGGACCAGAAGGAGATCGCCTGGGACTGCGGCACGCGCGGGATCGGCGTCATCGTCTCGGACACGATGATGTTCCAGCGCGGCCAGCCGAGTCCGTCCGACAAGAACCTGGGATCGTTCTACGGCCTGGCGATGCCGCTCCTCAAACACGGCATCCCCGCAGAGCCCGTCCAACTGGAAAACGCGACCACCCCCGGCGCGCTCTCCGCCCAGAAGGTCCTCCTGATGACCTACGAGGGGATGAAGCCGATGACCCCCGACGTCCATGACGCGCTCGCCGACTGGGTGAAGCAGGGCGGCTCACTGGTCTTCCTCGGCGATGACTCCGACCCGTTCAACACCGTCCGCGCCTGGTGGAACGATCCCAAAGCGGCCAAGACCTACAAGGCTCCCCGGGCCCACCTGTTCGAGCGACTGGGAATCCCGGCCGCCGCCCCCGGGTTGCACAAGGTCGGCAAGGGTTTTCTCCTTTACGACACCGCCAGCCCCGCCGCGCTCACCTACCGGACCGATGGAGCCGAGCAATTCCTCGCGCTGGTGAAACAGGCCTGCGGCGCGATCGGCCTGGCCTATTCCGAGGCGAACCACCTGACGCTTCGTCGCGGTCCCTACGTCGTCGCCGCCGGCCTCGACGAGTCGATCGGTGGGCCGGACGCCGTCTTGAAAGGCCGCTTCCTCGACCTCTTCGACGCGGCCTTGCCGACGCTTAACCTCGTGACCCTGAAGCCAGGCGGCCGTCGCTTGCTCCTCGACCTGGATAGAATCCCCGGCGCCGGCCCACTCGTCCTCGCCTCGGCCTGCAAGGTCCTCGCAATGAAGGCCGAATCGGGAGGCGGGTCCTCGTTCCATTCCGAAGGTCCGGACGGCATCGAGTCCGTAATCTGCCTTCGTCTCCCGGACGCACCCAGGACCGTGAAAGTCGACGGCCAGGCCCTCGCCGAGGCTGCACGGACCTGGGAGTCCTCGACCAGGATTCTCCGGCTCAGGTTCCCCAACAAGAGTGCCGGATGTCGTGTCGAGATCAATCGTGAATAGGTTGAACTCAGGTCAAGTTCGGCTTGAAACCCAGACGCACGAGGTCGTTGCACACGAGAGGGGCCTCGGTATCCGGAACCATGCCGATCGGCCGGTCATGCCGTTTGACATGCGATACGGGTCGGTTTCATGCGACAAACGCCAGCCAGTAAAAGATCCAGCCGCTCAGGGTTGTGAAGAACATGTCGAGCGCGGCGACCTTGCCCCAACGCCGATGAAAGCGACTGTGGTCATTCGGATGAGGGGAGTTCGGGAAGTTCCGCAAGGCTCGCAGGATGACCACCAACCACAAGGCGAACGTTGTGATGGCGAAGAAGAGGTGAATCCCGAGGGAGTAGGCAACCAGTCCGGTCCCGGTCGCGGCGTCGAAGTAGGGGGAGGCGTCGGCGCGCTGAATCCAGTTATCGACGAAATGGACGTCGATCTCGAAGAGGATCAGGACGGCCATCAAGCTCGATGCCAGGGTGATCTGGATCCGTTTGTGCAACTGGAAACGCTGTCGGAACCGGACCAGGTAGATGCTCCAGCAAAGTGCCAGCAGCACGAAAAACATGGTGACCACGATCGCATCGAGCATCAACGATGCCCGGCCGGGCAAGAATCCATTCAGACCAAGAGTTCGATCCACGGCAATCCTCCGTGGCGGCCCACTCGCAGTGCTTCCTGCAAGATCAAGCCGCCCTCCCTTCGCTGATGGTCTCACCTTCGGCCCATCCATGACCGATGGGTTCCAGGCCGGCGCGAGTCTGGTGACTTCTCCGTCAAGTCGCGGGCTATGGCATTATGGCCCGCGTCCCGATTGAGCACAAGCATACACAAACTTGGTCAGGTCGGTCGGTCTTGCGATTCTGAAGGGCTCGCCTACAATTTCAATTGATTCTGAAAATTCGACCCGAACGCTGGGCTGAGGGCCTGAGTGGCATTCGCGATCGACGTGAGTCGCGGGCCCGCTCACAACACGGAGGCATGGCATCATGAACTCTCCGATCCGGGTAGGGGCGGTGAGTTATCTCAACGCAAAGCCGCTCTATCATGATCTTTGCGCGTATGCGCCCGAGGTTAGCCTCTCGATGGATTTGCCGAGCCGACTGGCGGATCGATTAGCCGAGGGGGCGATGGATGTCGCACTCATCCCGTCGATCGAGTACTTGCGTGGGGTGGACCGGGGATACGAGATTATCCCCGGCTTTGCCATCGCGGCGCATGGCCCGGTCCGGAGCGTCAAGCTTTTCAGCCGGGTGCCCTGGGATCGGGTCGAGAGATTGGCGCTGGATGCCGGGTCGCGGACGAGCCAGGCCCTGGCGCGGATCTGGCTCGACGAGCGGCATCATGTCCGGCCTGCGGTCGTCGAAGAGTTGCCGATGGGGGTCTCGGTCCTCGAGAGCACGGCGGACGCGGTCTTGCTGATCGGCGACCGGGCGATGAAGGTTTCCCATGAGCCTTTCTACCAGGTGGTGGACCTGGCCGAGGCCTGGAAGGCGATGACCGGGCTGCCGTTCGTCTTCGCCCTCTGGGTGGCACGCGCCGGCGTGGATCTCGGCGACCTGCCCGAAGCCCTGGCGAGGAGTCGGGCCGCGGGGCTCTCGCATGCCGCCGATCTGGCCGCGATTCATGGCCCCCGGCTAGGACTCGATTTCACGACGTGTTACGATTACTTGACGCGAGTCTTATCCTACGACCTCGGGGAGCCCGAGATCGCCGGGCTGAGCTGCTTCGCCCGGAAGGCGGCGCGGCTCGGACTGGCTCCCGAAGGAGTGAACCTTGTCTTCCACCGTCGCCGCGATCTTGCAACGAGCCATTGACGGTCAACGACTCAGTTTCGACGAGGGCGTCGAGCTCTTTCGCTCGGCCTCATTGCTGGAATTGGGCCGAGCCGCCCACTCCGTGTGCCAGCGGCTTCATCCCGAGCCCTATCGCACCTACAATATCGACCGCAATATCAACTATACGAATGTTTGCGCGGCGGTCTGTGATTTCTGCGCGTTTTATCGCAAGTTCGACGACGCCGAGGCGTACGTGCTGGACCGAGTGGTGCTGCTGGACAAGATCCGGGAGACGGTCGCGCTCGGCGGCGACCAGATCTTGATGCAAGGCGGGCTGCACCCCCACCTCAAGCTGGAGTGGTACGAGGAACTGCTCCACGACATCAAGAACCACTTCCCCGACGTCAATGTCCATGGCTTCAGCGCGCCCGAGATCTATTTCTTCACGAAGGTCTCCAAGGTGCCGCTACGGACCGTCCTGGAGCGACTCAAGGCGGCGGGCCTCGGCAGTCTGCCTGGCGGTGGGGCCGAGATCCTCGTCGATCGCGTCCGCGACGCGATCACCCGCGGCAAGGTCATGACGGAAAACTGGCTGGAGGTCCATCGGATCTGGCACGAGCTGGGAGGCCGATCCACGGCCACGATGATGTTCGGACACATCGAGACGATCGAGGAGCGGGCGGAGCATTTCGACCGGGTGCGACGGCTCCAGGACGAGACGGGCGGCTTCACCGCGTTCATCTCCTGGACCTTCCAGCCCGAGCACACCGACATGTCCGATGTCCCGCCCGCGGGTGCCTTCGAGTACTTGAAGACCCAGGCGATTTCCCGGCTCTATCTCGATAACGTGCCCAATATCCAGTCATCGTGGGTCACTCAGGGGCCCAAGATCGGCCAGCTCGGCCTCCACTTCGGCGCGAATGACATGGGGAGCCTGATGATCGAGGAGAATGTCGTCTCCTCGGCCGGCACGGTTCATCATCTCTCGCTCGAGGAGATCCGACGCGCGATCCGCGAATGCGGCTACATCCCACGTCAACGCAACGTGTTCTATGAATATATTGACGCAGAGCCTGCGGCGATGCCCGCACCTATCGCGGCGTTGGCCGGGTAGGATTCGTGGAGGCGGCCCATTCCGTCGAGCCGACCGACGACTCAACCCTCGGAGGGGCAGGCTCGATCGCCTGCCGGTCGAGTGATCCAGGTAGAAGGCTTGAGCAAGTCGTTCCTCGACTACCAGCGTGGCTGGATCAGCGCGATCTCGGATATCTCGTTCGAATGCCGCCCCGGCGCGATCTTCGGCCTGCTCGGCCCCAATGGCGCGGGGAAGACCACGACCCTGCGAATCCTGAGCACCGTCCTGAAGCCGACGAGAGGCAGCGCGATCATTGACGGACACGACGTGGTCACGGATCCGCAGGGCGTCCGCTCGCGCATCGGATACATGTCGGCGAGCACCGGGATCTACGACCGGATGACCGCCTGGGAACTGGTGGAGTACTTCGGCCGCCTGTACGGACTCTCTCGCGAGCGGCTGGCCGAGCGCATGGATGTCATCTTCGACTGGCTCAAGATGAACGACTTCCGCGATGTCCTGGGTTCGAAGATGTCCACGGGGATGAAACAGAAGGTCTCGATCGCCCGGACGATCGTCCACGATCCGCCGGTCCTCATCTTCGACGAGCCGACGTCCGGGCTGGACGTGCTCGTGGCTCGCGTGGTCCTCCAGAAGATCCTGGAGCTTCGCGACCAGGGCAAGACGATCGTCTTCTCGACCCACGCGATGTACGAGGTCGAGAAGCTATGCTCGCGGGTTGCGATCATCCATAAGGGCCGGCTCCAGGTCGAAGGGGCGCCCGACGAGCTCCTGCGAAGATTCGACCAGCCGGATCTGGAAGAGCTCTTCTTCTATCTGGTCGAGCGAGCCGAATCCGGGCCGGTCAACGCGGTTTGCGGGGCCGCGGTTCCGGACTGCCCATCGGCCATCTGAACGCCCGGGATAGCCTCCCGAAATCATCGAGTGGCGGGACTTCTCATGCGATGGTCGAACGTATCCCTGATCTTCGGCCGCGAGGTGCGGGACCAGCTCCGCGACCGTCGCACGCTCTTCATGATCTTCGTCCTGCCGATCCTGCTCTATCCCATCCTGGGAATCGGCGTCCTCAAGTTCGCGGCCACTCTGGAGGAGAAGCCGAGATCCGTGGTGGTGGTCGGGGCGGAAAACCTGCCGAAGGCCCCGAGCCTCCTGAATGCGCATGGCGACGGATTCAATCCCGAACTCTTCGACTCGCGCGCGGATGCCGATCGAATCGTCGTCCAGCAAGAGCCGGGCTCGGGCCCGTGGGGCGATCCGGCCTGGCGGGAGCGCGAGATCCGCGAGGGCCGGGTTTCCGCGGTGATGGTGATCCCGCCGGATTTGAAAGCGGAGCTCCAGCACGAGCGCGACGTCGATATCCCCATCAAGTACAAGAGCGTCGATGAGCCCAGCCAGATCACCTATTTCCGGCTCAAGGTGCTCCTGGAGGCGCTGGAAGACCTCGATCGTGGCGGGGCGGTTGAAGCGCGACCAGAAGACGGAAAGTTATACCGAGCCGATCCGGGTCAAAGCCGAGGATGTGGCGACCGCGCGCGAGGTCGGCGGTAGCGTCTGGGCCAGGCTATTCCCGTTCCTGCTGGTGATGATGTCCTTGACGGGTGCCTTCTACCCGGCCGTCGACATCTGCGCCGGAGAGAAGGAGCGCGGGACGATGGAGACCCTCCTCATCAGCCCGGCGAGCCGTACGGAGATCGTGGCGGGTAAGTTCCTCACGGTGATGCTGGCCAGCGTCATGACCGCCATGCTCAACCTGGTGAGCATGGGGTTGACCGGATTGCAGATGGCGACGCGCGTCGGTGCGTCGAGCATCGGCCGTAACGGGCGGGAGATGTCCTCCGTGCTCGCGCCGCCCACGCTCCAGGCCATGGTCTGGATGGTCCTGCTCTTGATCCCGTTGGCGGCCTTCTTCAGTGCGGTCTGCGTGGCGCTGGCCGTCCTGGCCCGGAGCATGAAAGAAGGCCAGTACTACATGACGCCGCTCTACCTGGTCGTCCTGCCCCTGGTCTTCCTCACGCTCGCACCGGGTGTCGAGCTGAACCTCTTCTATAGCCTGGTGCCGATCACCGGAGTCGCCCTACTATTGAGGGCCCTGATCCTGGGCAACTACGATCTGGCCTTCCGATATTTCCTCCCGGTCATGCTGCCGACCCTGGTCTACGCGGGAGTCGCGTTGCGCTGGGCGATCGACCAGTTCCAGCGCGAGGACGTGCTGTTTCGCGAGGCCGAGCGATTCAGTCTCTTCGTCTGGCTGCGCCACGTCTACCGCGATCGCGATCCGACGCCGACCAGCGGTCAGGCCACGCTATGTTTCGCCTTGATCCTGTCGTCGTCCTGGTTCCTGATGCAGTTCCTGGCGTTCCAGAAGGAACCCGCAACCTTGGGTACCGTGGCGGCCGGCCAGGCCTTCATCTTGCTCCCGCCGCTACTGATGGCAATCCTGTTGACCTCGTCGCCATTGCGAACCCTTCGGATTGCCTGGCCCAGGCCGCATTACCTGTTACTGGGCCTGGCGTTGCCCTTCACCTTGAATCCGCTGGTGAACGAACTTCAGCCGATCGTGGAGGAGATGTTCCCGATCTCCTCGACGATCAAGGAAGCGCTGAGCCATCTGTTGGGCCAAACGCCGGGCCTCGGGATCGGTATCCTGGTCTTCGCGCTGATCCCGGCCGTCTCCGAGGAGTTCGCATTCCGAGGGTACATCCTCTCCGGGTTGGAGAGGCAACACCGGACTCGTTCGGCGATCTTGCTGTCCGCTCTGATGTTCGGCTTCCTCCATGTCCTGCTCAGCCTGTTCCAGCAACTCTTCAACGCGACGCTGCTGGGGATCATCCTGGGCTTCCTGGCGGTCCGTAGCCGGAGCATCTTGCCCGGAATCCTCTTCCACTTCCTGAACAATGCGATCGCGGTGTCGCGAGGGCACTGGGTCACCAGTCCGACCGGTTCATCGATCGCGGGCTGGATCTTTCGCAATCCGACGGACGGACTTTATCATGGCCCCTGGATCGTAGCGAGCGTCCTGCTCTCGGGTGGATTACTTTACATGCTTTTCCGAGAGAGATCGGACAAGCCAACCGACGTTGATGATGGTCCTGTCAACCGCACGTATTAGATCGTATCGCTCCACCCCGGCCGGTAACCTCCCCTGATACGACGTGTTGTAAGACGGCTATCCGTGACGGCAAGGGGAATGCCCGATGAGGCGCGACGAGTTCACCATCCGGGCGCGATATGTCTTCCCCGTCGAGGGGGAGCCGATCGAAGATGGGTGCGTGACCATCGACGGCCCGCGGATCGGTCATGTCGGACCGGCGAAGGAACGGCCCTTCGATCTGGATCTCGGCAATGTGGCGATCGTCCCGGGATTCGTCAACGCCCACACCCACCTCGAACTGGCTTCGCTGCCCGAGGATGGAGGGTCGAGCGATGTCTCCGATGAATTATCCTGGCTGAGGCGGGTGATCGCGTATCGTCGCGGCGTCGATGAAGCAGCGATGACCCTCAATGCGGCCAGGAACGTGAGGGCCTCGATCGATGCGGGGACGACATTCCTGGCCGATACGACGACCGCGGGATTGAGCTGGGAATCGATCGCCGAGGCACCATTGCGTGCGGTCGTATTCGCCGAGGTGATCGGTCTGCATCGCGATCGGGGTCTGATGACCGACGCCGCGGCCTGGAAATGGTTGGGCTCGATCCGACCGGAATCCCAGGTCGCCGCGTGTGCCCGGGTCGGCCTGAGTCCCCACGCGCCCTACAGTACGGCCGGCTGGCTTTACTACAAGTCGGCGGCGAGTCGATTGCCCCTCTCGACCCACCTGGCCGAGATGCCCGAGGAACTGAGGCTCCTCGAGCATCGAGACGGCCCGATGAGGCAATTCCTCGAGGAAATCGGGGCATGGGACGACGAATGGGAGCCGATCGGCCCGCGGCCATCCGACTACATTCGTCGCGGCGACTTGCGGGACGCGGATTGGCTGATCGCCCACGGGACCTATCTCGATCCGGACGACTTCTGGCAACTTCGACCCGAGGCTGCACGCGATGGTCATCGCGCGGCGATCGCCTTCTGTCCGCGGACTCATTCACGATTCGGCCATGCTCCCCATCCGTACCGGACGCTCCTCGAGCGTGGCGCGATCGTCTGCCTCGGGACCGATAGCCTTGCGTCCGCCGAGAGCCTGAGCATCCTCGACGAGATGAGATTCCTCCACAGTCGCGACCAGTCGCTCTCCGGTTCTTTACTGCTGACGATGGCGACGCTTTTTGGCGCTCGGCGCTTAGAGGCGACACAACGACCGGCAGTTTGCGGCCCGGCAAATCGGCGGATCTCGCAATCGTCGCCCTTCCGGACCGCCAGGAATCCGATGCCTATAACCTTATACTTGAATCCGACCTCCCCGTGGTTGGTACGATCTTCGAAGGCGATTTCGTCGCCGGGACTTGGGACGGAGCGTAATCCAGTCGCTCAGCCCTCGGCGGATGCGACTTCATGTGGGGACCGACTCGATCTGAGGAGTCGGAATCTCGGCCGTTTGAACGGCGGTCGGACGGATGGGCTGAGCGGGCGGGTCGATCTCGGTATCGGGGGTCCCATCGACTTCTCTCCTGAGCCAGAGATACAGGATGGCCCCCGAGGTCGAGAAGAAACTGTATGGCCAGGCGTGGGCCAGGAGGCTGATCGATGCGAGCCAGAAGTGGTGCGCGGCGTAAGCGGCCGCCCCGGTGTCGGGAGGAACCTGCTGAAACATCGCCGACGGTAAGGATTCGCCTCCCGTCAGGCTGAGACTCCACAGCGTCATGCGGACCACTCCCGCGGTGAGCAGATCGACCGCGATGAGTCCAAGCAGTCCGGAGAGCCATGCCACTGCCACCCCAACGACGTAAAGGCCGAGCCGTTGATTCAGGTAGCTGAAGGTCCGGCTCAGCGCGTCGAGCGCATCGTCGGAGCCGGCTGCGACGGCGGCGTGCATGAGGGGCCAGCCGGCGACCAGACCGGCCGCCAACATTGCCATCAGGAGGCCCGCAAGAATGGGGAAAACCAGGAGGATCCCGGCGAGAATCGCACCATGTGGCACTCGGTAGAGCAGACCGAATCCCGCGCCGAGGAGCGAGCAGAAACCGATCCCGAGCAGTGGACAGAGTGGGGCCACGATCAGCCACGTCGACGACTGACGGGCGAATCGAAGCCCTTCAAGGATCCCGGGCTGCCGCATCTGTGCCTCCTGGATCGTCGCGAGCCGAGCGATCGCTCCGCCGCAGATCCCCCAGACGAGAATCAACCAGATCAGGCCCAGCATCGCGTGGATCATCATCATCGCATCGCTCGCCGGATCGAGCAGGGCCAGTAACGGAGTTGTGAGCAATCGGATCGGCTCCGAAAGCCTCATCGTCAGCGCGATCGTGTTCTGGCCGATCGATCTCTGGTGAGGAAATCCGAGGATTTCGGGTGACCCGAAGGGCTCGGGCGTCGCCGCGGCTGAAGCCGGCATCGCGCGATCCAGTGCGACCCAACCGATCTGGATCAAGAGCAGGCCGACCGCCGCGATCACCAGCTTCCTCACGTCGAACGCCATCCGGAGCGCCGAGATGAGTCGTAGCCCACCGAAAGATCGACGCGTTGATAATCGGCCAAGACTCGTCGCTTCGTCGGCCACGGAATCCTCCCCCGGCAGCCTGCTCTCACCGGTTTGATTGCGCTGATAGAGGCTCGGTGTTTTTCCGCTCACGCCGGTTGCGTATTCAAGGGACGACGCAGGTCAGTACCACTGCATCACCTTGCGGAGTCATCTCGCAGGAACCGAGGGACGCCGGCAATAACATGGTCTGTCCGAAGTTGAGCCGGCCTGACCACTTGCCATGGGAGAGTTCCACGTTTCCCTCGAGTCCCATCAACACCGTAAAGCGATCGGGACTGCCGACCATCGTGGGCCGGCCGATTTTCAGCCGTTCGAGGGCGAAATACCGTGAATGCGTCAGACGCTCTCGGGTACCGATGCCCCTGATTTCTTCGACCTTCGATGCGATCGGGTTAACCGGACCTCGCCGGAAGTCGATCGATTCCATCGCCTGGTGGATATGGAGCTCACGCGGCTTGCCATCGGGTCCCACGCGGTTCCAGTCGAAGACGCGGAACGTGGCGTCGGACATCTGCTGGATCTCCGCCAGGAGCACCCCGGCCCCGATCGCGTGGACCGTCCCGGCTTCGATCAGGATCGAGTCGCCCGGACGAGCCTCGAACCGATGGAGCAACGGCTCAACCCGACCCGATTCGATCGCCTCTCGAAACTGCTCGGCTCCGACGTCCGACTTGAGCCCGGCGTAGATGAGACTACCCGGGTCTGCCGCGAGGATCACCCATGTCTCGGTCTTTCCATTATCCCCGGCCAGTCGTCGTCCCTTCTCGTCGTCGGGGTGGACCTGGACCGAGAGATTCTGGCTCGCGTCGATGAACTTCACAAGGAGTGGGAATTGTTGTCGATGGCCGACACCAGCGCCGAAGATTTCTTCAGCTCGATCGCTTACCAATTCCCGCAACGTCGTGCCGGCCAGCGGACCCTCGCTCACCACGCTCACTTGATCGTGATAGTCCGACAATTCCCAGCTCTCGGCATAGTCCGATTCCGGCCCGATGTTCTTATGCAGGATCGTCCCCAGGCGACGCCCCCCCCAGATGAGACGGCGCAGAATCGGTTCGAAGTGCAAGGGGTAGAGAGGAATCCTTGACAAGATGCGTTGTCCTTATCATCCATCCATTCGAGAGATCGCCGTGCCGACCTTGGTGTGCTCCTTTTGTAACGACCCCAAACCGAGGCTGTCCACTGGAGAACGGCATCCAGAGCGGCCTCCTCACCTCTGCCCAAGGCATTGTTCTTGAATTACGATCGTGATATTATCCCTCGGAATGCTCGATAGTCGTACACTTCACAACAACGAGTTGATGGTCTGGTGTGTGTAGGTACCACTGAAGAGGCGTCGCGACTTCCGGACCAAGAGTGCTGAGTTGTTCGGGCCTGGTGGAGTCCGCCCATGAGATACGCTCCCGGGCACAAGAAACAGACGCGGGACAGGATCCTCCGGGCGGCAGGCAAGGTTTTCCTTCGCGAAGGGTATCACGCGTCGGGAGTCAACAAGGTCATGGAGGAGGCGGGCCTCACCGCCGGGGGGTTCTACTCTCATTTTGACTCGAAGGAGGCGCTGCTGGCCGAGATGCTCGCGCCCGCGGCGGGCGTGGCGGCCATGCCGCGAGAAGAGGAACTCGGCCATATCGCCGGCCCGGATTGGGCCGCGTCTTTCATTGACCGCTATCTCAGTCCGCGGCACGTCGCCAGTCCCGAGGACGGTTGCCCGTTACCGGCGCTCGTTTCCGAGGTCGCTCGCTCGGGCGACCCGGTGAAGTCGGGCTTCGAAGCGATCGTCCGGGACCTTGCCGCACGGATGAGACAACATGCCGGAGAAGGGTTATCGGAAGACCGCTCGCTGGCGATCATCGCACTTTGCGTGGGCGGGATCGGTCTCGCGCGATCGGTCCAGGACGAGTCGCTCGTCGAACGCATCCTGACCGCATGCCGCGAACTGGCCCTGGCGGGATTAATTCCCGAGACGTCAACATCTTCCGAGTCTCAGTGCCATCGGAAGAAGAGCTGAGACTCAATCGGCGAACCGGCGTAGAATCAGCGACGTATTCTGTCCGCCGAATCCGAAGCTATTCGAGAGCACGAGATCCACGGCGCGCTCGCGGGCCTCGTTCGGCAGGTAATCGAGGTCGCACTCGGGGTCGCGGTTTTCCAGGTTGATGGTCGGCGGGAGGACACCGTCGCGGATCGCGAGCAGGCAGGCGATGGCCTCGACGGCTCCGCCGGCCGATACCAGATGGCCCGTCATGCTCTTGGTGCTGGAGATCGGGACCCGATAGGCCGCATCGCCGAACACGCGCTTGATGGCCAGGGTCTCGATCGCATCGTTGGAAGGCGTGCTCGTCCCGTGCGCGTTGATGTAGCCGATATCGGCCGGCGATGCGCCGGCATCGGCCAGCGCCCCTCGCATCGCCGCGATCGCGCCTCGTCCATCATCGTGGCTGTCGGTCAGTCGGAAGGCATCGGCCGTCGAGCAATAACCGGCAATCTCCCCATGAATGATCGCCCCGCGCTCCCTGGCATGTTCCAACTCTTCGAGGATGAGCACCCCACCACCTTCACCCAGCACGAATCCGTCCCGGTCGCGGTCGAAGGGCCGGCTGGCTCGCAGCGGTTCGTCATTGCGGGTGGACATGGCCGTCAGCAGGATGAAGCCCGTCAGTCCGAGCGGGTGAACCATGCTGTGCGTACCGCCGGCAAGGATCACATCGGCGGATCCGCGACGAATGAGCTCCGTTGCTTCGCCGATAGCCTGGGCGCTGGCCGCGCACGCGGTCTGGCAGGTCAGGTTCGGCCCCCGAGCACCGAATACGGCCGCAAGATGGCCGGCCGAGCCTCCGGGCTCTTGATCGTCTTCACGAGTGGGATGAAGCGAGTTCAGGCCAAGGCTGGTGAATCGCGCCGTGTCGACGCGACCTTCGTGGCTCGAGCGATGGACGAGGTCGACGAAGCGGTCGAAGTCCTGCTGCCCCTCGCCGGAGCCCAGGTAGACTCCGAATCGCGAGCGATCGAGCTGCGGGTCGTCAAGCCCGGCGACCGACAAGGCGAGCGTGGCCGAGGCGAGGGCGAGTTGGGACGTCCGGCTGTGCTCGCGCCAACGGTCAGCATCGGGACGGTAGTCGCCCAGGCGGAAATTCGAGACCTCGGCCGCGATCCGGGTGGGAAAGGATGTCGCATCGAAGAGCGTGATCGGCCCTACTCCACTACGACCTTCACGCAACGAATGCCAGGTGGACTCCGTATCGCCACCCACGGGGGTGATCATCCCCATGCCGGTCACCACAACTCGTCAACGCACCGCTGAGCTCCTCATGCCGGCCAAAGCGACCTTGCCGTCGGATTCGCCGAATTATATGACGGTCGTCATCCCAAATCAACCTTGCTTCGATTGGTCGGGGACAAACTGTCTCTCCAGCGGCCGAACGGCGAAATCGCGGAGCGTGATCGACCAGCCAGTTCTCGAACCCTCGAGGACGAATCGGATCAATGCCTCCGAGGCGATTGCGACCGCCATGAGGACGAGATTGCGAGCCAGTGGATAGTCGCAGACGTCGCCGCCGACGTCGCGGGGAACTCGATACTCTTCATCCCAGATCACCTCGGCGTAGTCGGAGAAGAGGCCGACGTGGAGGCAAGGACGTCCTTCCGCGCGACAATGGTCCTGCACGATCTGACGAGCCGCCGCATTGTCGAACGCGTCGACGATCAGTCGCGATCCCTTCAAGAGTCCCCGCGCGTTGCGATCGGTCACCTCCTTGGCGACGGCCTCGATTTCGAGGCCGACGGCCCGGAAGAGACGATTGCGGAGGGCCTCGACCTTCCACGTGCCGACTTCCGATTCACCATAGAGTTGCGTACCGACGTTGTGCTCTTCGACCCGCTCTCGATCGATGACCTTGCTCAGTCGGAAACCCTGCCGGACCAGATTATCGGCCAGGAGCGATCCCAGGGCCCCCGCGCCGCAGAGAGTGATCGGGATCGCTCCCAGTCGACGCATCGGCTCCGATCCGCGATAGATCCGTTCATGATGAAACTTGTCGGCCATCTCCGGCACCTCCCGGGATCATCCTCGCGGATTCCGAACCGCCTGCGCCCTCAAGGATCGGGCGGGTGGACGCCCCAGTAGACTTCCTCGGGAATCCCGTGGTTCGCGGGACCGACGTGAATCACGTCACCCTCGGACTGAGCCTGACGGAGCACTCCGACCAGGCTTTGAAGGTCGAAGTGACGATCCTGGCCGCTGAGGCAGATCCCGGCCACCTGGACGGAGAGGTCACTCCGTTGGACGACCGAAACATGACCCTGTCCATCCACGTCGTAGCGGATACGGTAGACGTCTCCGCGATCCTGGTAGTCCCTCAAGTGTGCGCCCGCGTGGGCGAGCGCCGCGCGAAGGCGTTCCTCGACCCGATCGCGGCGGGACTGGATCTCGGCCTGGAATCTCGGTGCGTAGTTGATGGCGTAGGCCGCCCGCTCCTCGGGCGACAGGCCGGGCCGATTCAACTGTCCCGGCTCGAGCAGCCGACTGAGACTCTCCCTCAAGTAAACTGCGGTCCCAGGATCGTGACGCGGGTCTGGACCCTCATACCAGCAGTGGGCGCCGTCGAATCGCGTCAGGAGGACATCGAAAAGCTGGGCTTCGTCAACCAGGCGGATCGGGACAACGCCTTCGACCTTGAAGCGCGAGTCCGCCCGATGAGCCGGGATGGCCAGCCAATGGTCACCGTCGCGAAGGCAGACGATCATGCGCAGCAAGGGGAGGAGCTCAAGATACCGGCGACGCTCGACCAGCCGAGCCGTGCGGACCAATTGAGCCGTCCTCGGCGAGTTGGGGCGAAAGACTCCCCAGCCTTCGAAGTCATCCGGGCTCACGCCGAGCCGACAGACGACACCGGCGATCCGGATCTGGACGACGCCGCCCGGCAACATGGGTGCCAGGAATTCACCGGCGAAGGCTTGTTCTTCGGCGACGGCCAGGCGCTCCAGGACGTGATGAATCGGCTTCTTGATTGCCAAGGGATTGAATTCATGGAGTCTCAGCGACCGGGACACGCCGCAAGTTCCAGGAGCCGGATGCAGGACAGGTTACGGCCGCTCTTGCTAGCATGGTGCGCCCAGGAACTCCGGGGAAGATCCACGGAGTACACCAACCTTAGGACCGTCGGATGTTTGTAGGCTCTTGCGGTCGGGCAGCGTGCCCGGGTCTCTGGATCAAAGGAAATTCGAGTGTTGTTTCGATCACGCAAATCAATCGGAGTCGCGCAAGTTTTCGGAGCCGAGTTGACCAGGTCCCCTTTTGGAGACCAGCTTAACAGGCTGGTTGGTTTGTAGGCTCAGGCGGTCGGGCGCGGCTCCCGATTGGTTTCGTGGAGACCCGCTCAGGCCGGCTTGCGAGCCGGGAGCGGGTACTCCAGGATTTCCATCAGAAGATCCATCTTCGAAGGCCGGGATAGGAACGGAACCAGGTTCGGCAGCGCGTAGTAATCGCCCGTGAACTGGAACACGTCGGCCATGATACCCGCCTTACGACACTGATCCTCGAGGAACGACTGCCCGCCCGGCGTGCGGACGATGCAGACGTTGGGGTCGGCCTTGACTTCCTCGCGGTACTTCTTGAGGGTCTCCACGAAGAGCGGAGGCGTATTCTCTCCCTCGTCGGTGACCAGGATGATCTGTTCGACGTACAACTTCTTGCGCCGGAGGGTCTCGATGGCCACGCCACAGGAGGTCCCTCCGCCCGCCGTGATTCCCTTGAGAGCCTTCTCCCAGCCGGCGAGGTCTGCACCAGCCGACTCGATCGGGTAAGCCAGGGTATCGAAGGCATAAACGTAGAGTGCCTGGGCGCTGATGCTCGACACCATCGCGCCGATCCGCTTGCCCAGCTCGATCGCCACGTTCATCGAACCTGATTTGTCGATCAGAAGGGCCGTCGGCCGGTTGATCCGCCCCTTGGCCTTCACCTGGGAATCCGCGACCTCTTCCAGGACACGACGCACGTCTTCGGAGAGATCGACCGCCTTCATGGCCTCCTCAGCCTTGAACGCGCTGACGCGCCGGGCGGTCTTGGCTTCCTGGAGCTTGGCCTCGATCATCGCCCTGAGATCCGCGTTATCGAATGCACCGCGACGCCGAAGCGCACCGAGGTTGTTGATCAATTCCTGCGGACTCATCCGGTCGATGAGGGCCAGCAAGACCGTCGGGGTCATCTGCTTGATGACCGTCGCCGCGACCCGGTACGGTATCGCGTTCGCGACGATCGCTCGAGCCTGATCGACGGGGTTCTCCGCGGTGGCGAGGGCCTTCAA
The DNA here is from genome assembly GCA_963743925.1 of uncultured Planctomycetota bacterium. Taxonomy (GTDB): domain Bacteria; phylum Planctomycetota; class Planctomycetia; order Isosphaerales; family Isosphaeraceae; genus CAVZRC01. Next base: position 327,188 of record CAVURY010000034.1, read on the forward strand.
GGCGGAGAGACGACTATCGGCCGGCGGCTCCTCGTCGAACAGGATCTTCTGGGCGCGATCGCAGGGTGCCACGTGCAGCAGCGCGTACATGCGCTCGAGCGCCTTCCGTGCGACCAGCACGGTGCTGTCGAACCACTCGGGCTCGGCCTCTCGCTCGCGGAGGTATCGCACGATCTCGGTCCGCAGCGCCCGCGGAGGATTGCGGAACAGGCCGAATTCCTCGACCACCGTCGCCGCCGGAGAAGCCGCCTCGGGCTCGGTTGCCGCGCCGTTCTTTGGCGCACCGTTTCGCTGGAACTTCGCCTCGCCTGAACCGGTGCCGACCTTACGCGTCTGCTTACGACCGTGGATGAAGTCGAGCACGCGGACGACCTGATACGGAGGCAGACCGCGGAGCAACGCCAGCCCCACCTCGCGATGGCCCTCGAAGGGGCTCAGGACGAGCGAGATGATGAACATCTCCTTGTGATCGCGGACGTCGCCATGGGCGTGGTACCAGGCGGCCAGTCGCACATAGAACCGCGGGTCGAGCTCCACCAGGAGACGATGCACGGGCCAGGTCTCGTCGAGCTTGCGATGGGGCGTGGTCAAGAGCGTGTTCAGGATCTCGAGTCGCAGGTCTTGTTCGTTCGCCATGACCCCACCTTCCTTTCTCCAGCGCGTACAGGCCGACGCGTCGCGATCCGGAGGAGAACGTCCCCTCATCCTCCGAAGAGGACCGACCAGTCTGTTTGTACGCTCGTGCCATTGGGTACGGACCGACACGCCGCGGAATCGAAGGTGCAACCGCGCGAATGGCCGCCCGATCGCCTCCGGAACCACGGTTTCGATCCAGACAAGTCGCATCAGCGTTCGTCCAATCTAACAGCCCGCACAAGTCGCATGAGCTTTAGGACATTTACCAGCGCGTCTACCGGTTTCGCCACGGATCTTAACCCGGAGGGATTCGAACCCCCACCCTCTTGCGAGGACTGGTTCACATAGTTTGTAGGCTCATGACGTGGGGTGCGGGTTGCTCCCGATCGATTTCCAGACCCGTACGAGTCGCGTGAGCGGTGAAACTAAGCGCTCTGCCGTTGAGCTACGGAGCCGGATTGAACCGAGAGGCTCCGGCAGGACTCGAACCTGCAACCTCTTCCATACAAGGGAAATGTTTGTACGCTCGTGCCGTTGGGTACGGATTGGTTGCTTGAATATCTCGATCTAACCGAATATCGCCTCGGGCCGGACCGTCAGGTTGCCGGTCTCATGTCGGTCAACGATGTAGTCGCGGAGGTCCCCCTCGTTGACATCGAGGTGACGCGAGACGGCGATCTTGATCGCCCGATCGTCCGCACGTCGCCCGATGCCGAGGTCGCGTAGCGGAAGGTCGAGGCTGCGTCCATTGAAGCGGAGGTGCAGCATCGATTCCTGGTTCAATAATTCGTCCATGGTCGCCTCCCTGTTGCGGAGCCTCTTGGTGATCCGGAAATGACGTGAATACAAAAGGGCCCGCACAAGTTCCAAGAGCGACGCGGCTCCATCCGGGCCAACCACGAAGGAGGATCGGACGGAGTCTTGTAAGATTCGAACTTACGACCGACCCGCTGGGCCGGCCCGACCAGTGTGTAAGCTCTTGCGGTCGGATGCAGGTCTTCGGCACGACCGAGTTCGATCTCGACTCATGCAGAAAGTCGGACGCACGACGCCGCGGAGAAGTTCGCGGGAATCGTGCGTTACTTTATCGAGGTGACGGAGCAGGGGGGAGGATCGGTCCTGAAAGGACCTCGTGATCCGCGATCGCGAGCGGAGTTACGTCGCTCAAGATCCTTGTCTCGCGAAGGAATCGAAACCTTCGACCAATCCTCCGCCTGCGAGTACGGGTTCCATGGCATCATGGCGACTGCACAGATCGTCGTTTTCGGTCGGTTCGGTCCGGGATGACTCCCGAAGGGCCTGCCCCTCGCCCCGACCGGGGGTCAGCTTCTCGACAAGCTGACGAACCGCATCATTGGGAAGGAAAGACGCGCATCCGACGAGCATGATCAGACCGAATGTCCACATGCCCAGACAAGCGCCGATACCCACGTGGAGCACGACCGCGCCCACCAGCACGATCGGCCGCAGGCGAGGCCGCCAGATCAGGGCGCAGAAGGAGATCTCCCAGAAGATCGAGACGTGGGTCATCAGATCCAGCAGACGCGGGTGCCAGGCCAACCAGGTCATGTCGATCGACTGGTACTCAAGGTTCGAGAATGCCCGCCACATCGCCTCGCCGTTCCACCAGGCTTCTCCCTGAAGCTTCGAGATGCCTGCGAAGAAATAAATGACGCACATGTGGACATTGATCAACCGCTGAGCCAGGTTCGCGCGTTCGCTCGCTGGCGGAGCCGAGGACGCGATTCGACCGCGACGGATGGCCAGCCAGCGATCCGCCGAGATCGCCTGTCCACTCGCCCCAATCGCAAGATACAGAGTCAGCATGGCGTTGATCTGGTCCAGGCCGAACAAGGCGACCGGGACACGGTGGGCGAACGAAACCGTGACGACGAATGCCAGGACCGAAGTGACCTGCGTCCAGAGACCGACCGTGAAGAGAGCCAGGACCACCATCGAGATACCATAGGCCGGCCACATCCAATCGCTCGGGATCAGCCACCAGAATGAGCAGTCATAGCCTCCTTCCTGGAGACTCCGGATCAGCTCTTCGCTCAACCAACTTCTCGGCCCGAAGAAGTCGCCGAGGACGAGCCCCCACACCGCGTGGGTGTAGAGCAGCATCAGGCCGGTCAGGACCCGAAGCATGCCGAGGAGGGTCGGGTCAGCCGGGGTGAACCAGAAGGTATCCCAGCTTTCGGCGGTGGCCCGAGCCATATCCGCGAGATAACGAAAGATCGGATTCAGTAACCGTCGCATCGGAAAGTCCCCAGGGACTGCTCTTCGTAGCTCTCCGGATCGTTCAGGCGCCCGCCGGTACGGACCCTCTCCATCGTCGGGAGGTTGTGGGTCTGTTGAATCAGGGTCACCTCGGACGCACCATGCTTCCATCCGATGTGATTGGCGTATGACGCATACCACAGGTCCTTGACCTCGTCGGGCGCGTCTTTCATGTGCTCCGTCAGCATGAAATAACGGTGATAGAGCAGCCGGGGGCTTGTGGTGCGAGCGGGAATCCGCCCTCGAACTTCGGTCCCGTCGGGACGATGAGCCACGTACGCCAGGAGTGTGCTCTCCGCCGGCTCGGGGGCGAAGAAATGATATCCGTGATCCAGATACATGAACTCGACATAAGGCTGAAACCAGCCCCAAGCCTCGCGGATCGTCTCGGACGAAGGGCCCACGGCCGCCGGCGAGATGATGATCGCCGCGATGTGGAAGACGAGCCAGACGCTTACCAGCCGACGAAGGATCCGTTCGACGGGTTTCCCGCGGCGCCATCCCACTCTCGGGTAACTGGAGGTCGGTATCCACGTCGATGCTCACGAGCAGACCTCCGCAGCGAAATCCGGGGATTGATCGAGCGAGAAATGGCCCGAGAAGACGGAACAAGCCATCTGCCTCGGGCCATCCTGGTAGATATGAACCGACCAAGCCCGCCTTCGGGAGCCCGGGCCGGCGTGGATTTTTCTCAGTAAGAGCCGCCGCTCGAGCCACCGGCGTAACCGCCGCTCGAGCCGCCGACGTAACCGCCGCTCGAGCCGCCCGTGGTGCCGCCGCTCGAGCCATGTCCCATCTTGCCGTGCTTCTTCATGAAGCCACCACCCGACGACCCGTGTCCCTTTTTCACGGTCGGCATAACCCCGCCGCTCGAGCCGCCACTGGAACCGGCGCTGGCCTTGTGCTTGCCCATGAAACCGCCGAAGGAGCCATGGCCCTTCTTCACCGTGGGCACGTATCCGCCGCTCGAACCGCCGCTCGAACCGCCGCTCGAACCCTGGGCGAAAACCGGACCGCCCGCGAGCGAAAAGACCATCGCGCCCAGAGTGGCGCCCCTGAGAATCGACTGACGAATAGACATCGTTTCGGATCTCCTCTTGTGTTGCGAATCGCTCTTGATGATGACCTCAACCACCCGGGGCAACATTGGCCCCTCGGCCCGCCTCAATCCTCGACCCACTTCGGGACAGCACCGATCCGGGCGAGGTCCAGGACGTCTGGTCCAGCCCCGAGCGGTACCATGAGCAAGACTCCCGAAGCACCGGCCAATCCGAGATCTCTCCAGAACAGAGTTACGCGGCCGCGATTAGCGATCCGTACTTCGTTCATGTTGAGAAGGATTGTCGGTTTGTGGGCTCTTGCGGTCTAGGGAAGCCTGGCACAACAAGAATACTAGACAATCTGGGTAAAACAAATAGCGGGATAGGCGTCATGAAAAAAAAACCTCACCAGGGAGGCTGGTGAGGGTCGATTGCACCGAATGATCCGAAGAGATGGGCTCACCTCTCGTTCACGGCTTACCTTGCTTCGCGACCGATTCTCCGGGCTTGAGCTCCTTCACCACTTCACTGACCGCGACTTCGAGCTGTCGATCGCGGCCGGCGAGGTTATCCTCGGGGGAGTTATCGACGAAGACATCGGGCTGGACGGCGTGGTTCTCCATGTTGGTACGGGCGGAGTCGGCCAGGAAAACTCCGACCCCGGGCGTCCGGATCGTGGACCCATCGATCAGCGAATAGCTTCCGGTGCCGATGACAGCCCCCATCGTGGGTGTACCGATGACTTTCCCGAGACCCAGGGCCCGGAAACCGGCGGGGAACATCTCGGCATTGGACGCGCTCCTCCAGTTCTGGAGGACGACCTTGGGACCGAAGTAGCCGGAGAAAGGCCGTTCCGTCGGCTCGAGTCCGCGCGGCTGCCAGACCTCGTAAGGCCGTTGCACCAGGATCGCCAACAGCTCTTGCTCGATATTTCCGCCGCCGTTCCATCGCTCGTCGATGACGAGCCCCTCCTTGTGGCGGAATTCGGCGAGCTCCTTCTTGAACCTGGCCAGCGACGGTCCATCCATCGACTGGATATGCAGATACCCGATCCTGCCTTTGGAGAGCTTGTCGACGAGCTGTCGGCGATCCTTGACCCACTTCTCGTATCGAAGGTTGTTGAAAGCTGTCACGGGGATCGGCTCATACTTGACTTTCCATGCACCCTCGGCACTCGGCTTGTCATTGACGGTCAACTCGACCTTGGCGTTGAGCCGGCGGCCGAGAAATGCGTAGAAATCTTCGCCCGCCTTGACCGGCTTGCCGTCGATGGCAATCAGGAAATTCCCTTTGTCGATCTTGATCCAATCCTTGTCGGCCGGACCATCCTCGTAGACGTGGGAGACCTTGTAACGCCCGCTCGCCGAGTCCGGCTCGAGGTCGAGGCCGAGGTGGCGTGTGACGACCGGCGCGGCCTCGCCGGCGATGGCCGGCCGGCCTCGACCCGCCGAGGCGCCGGTGTGGGAGGCATTCAATTCGCCGATCATCTCGTTGATCAGGTTCATCAGTTCCTGACGGTCGGCGACGAAAGCCACCAGGGGCTTGTACTTGGCGCGTTTGGCATCCCAATCCGTGCCGTGAAGCTTGGGATCATAGAACCGATATTTCATACAACGCCAGGCATCGTCGAACATCTCCTCCCACTCTTGAGGCTTGTCGATCCGGACGGTGACGTTGAAATTGATCCTCCTCTTCGACCCGCCGGCACCGCTTGGCGCGGGACTCGCGGGATCGCCTCCGCTACCGCGCGGGCCGCCACCGCTTCCGACGCCGGGGGCCGCCATCGCAGCGAAACCGCCGACTCCACCACCCCCGCCCGAGACGGGGGTCGTGTAGATGGATTCCCCCTCCTGGAAATAGAGGGTACGGCCGTCCTTGGTGAGACGCAGGCCAGAGATGCCGCCACGGAACCCTCCGCGAGCCCCACGAGGGCGGTCGTCGCCGTCTTGCGAAGCCGGCCGAGGCGTCGCGACTGCGATTCGTGTCATCCGCTTCCCGTTATCCTGGATGGTGTAGATCGATGCCGTACCTCCGGCACCTCGCCCACCCGCACCCGGCGCCCCCGCAGCTCCGACGGCTCCTTCCGAGGCCACGAAAATCAATGTACGGCCGTCGCCGGCCGGGATGAAATTGAAGACCGAGCCGACCCTCGTGACCTGGCGGGTACGCCGCTTCAGACCAGACCAATCGATGTTGGGTGTCTTGGGCGCCACGGTCCTCGGGGCCATCCCCCTGGGGGCCCCGGGCGCAGCCTCCGAGGATCCGTCCGGACGCTGGTCGGACTCGTTCGGGTCCCTGGTCAGCCTCTCGAGCGGTACGCAATAGAGCTGCGTGGTTGGTCGAGCGTCCGCGCCGTTTTCCCCCTCGCGACGCAGAAAATAGACCTTGGTGCCATCCGCCGAGAAGTGTGGGTTGGTCTCGTCGGCCGAATCGAACGAGATTTTCCTCGCTTCCCCGCCATTGCCGGGTATCAGGTAGACATCCGTCGTGCGGCTCACATCGGCCTTGGAGAAGGCGAGAAGCTTTCCGTCCGGGGACCACACCGGCGGTCCGATCGGTCCGTAGTTGGTCGACGCCAGCTCCTTGAGATTCTTGCCGTCCGCGCCGATCGTGTAAAGTTTGCGGTCGGTCGTGGTGAAGGCGATCGTCTTGCTGTCGGGCGACCAGGCGATGGTCAACTTGAGCGCATCGAGGTCGGTAAGCCGAAGAGATGAACCGGAGCCGTCGGCCGAAATCACATGGATCTCTTCCCTGCCCGTCTGATCGGAGACGAACGCAATGGACTTCCCATCCGGAGAATATCGGACTTCCCTGTCCCGAGGTGCGCCTTCGGTCAATTGACGGAGATCCCCTCCTTCTTCATCGCTCGGCACGCTGAAGAGTTCGCCGTGGACGCTCAGGACGACCCGCTTGCCATCGGGTGCGAGATCAAAGTCGTCCACCGTCGAGTTGAAATCTCGGAATTCCGTCAGAGTCTCCTGCGTTTCGGCGGCGATCTCCAGGGTGATCGGCCTGACCTGCTTGCTGGCGATGTCGAGCTTCCAGATCCCGAAATCGTGCTCGAAGACGATCGTCTTTCCATCTCCGCTGATCCCGGGGAACCGCACATCCCCGGCCGTGAAGCGGGTGACTCGTTCCGCAGCGCCACCGGTCTCTCGGACGCGCCAGACGTTGGTAAGGCCGTTTCCTTCGCGGTCGCTGACGAAATAGATGAATCCGTCATGGCCCCAGAGCGGCCATGCGTCCATACCATCGAAGTTGGCCACGTCCTTGAAGGTCCTGGTCTTCAGGTCCATGATCGTGACATCGCTCTGATAGGCACCTCGATAGTACTTACGCCAGTATGCCTGGGCTTTGCGGTTGATGGCCAATTTCGAGCCATCCGGCGAGAAGGAGCCGGCAACGCCCATATCCGGCCCCGCATCGCGGGGCAAGCCGCCATCCAACGAGACGACATAAAGTTTCCCCATGAAGTCCTCGCCACGCTGACTGGCGAAGAGAATCCCCTTTCCGTCCGGAGTCCAATCCAGGACCGTCTCGTCGGCGGAGTGGATCGTCAGGCGACGGACTGCCCCACCCGCGGAAGGGATCACGTAGATATCCATGTTTCCTTCGCGATCCGAGGAGAATGCGATCCATCGCCCGTCCGGCGAGAATTTCGGGTAGACGTCGCGAGCCTTGTGAACCGTCAATCGTGTGATGTTCTTGCCATCTTCATCGGCCGACCAGATGTCGCCAAGATAAGCGAAAGCGATCCTGCCGGCATGATAATCGGGATAGCGTACCAGCCGCGCCTCTCGTGCGAGAGCCGACGCGGAAAAACCCAATGAAAAGACCACGGAGAATAGGATGCGTTTTGTCATGGATGAGATCCTGGATTTGATGTCGGGCATCCAAACAGTTTGTATCTTCCGACGGCATGCCGGTCAGATCCATCGGAAGTAGGCGACAGGGACGAAGTCAAGGTCTCCTTCCGCAGGGATTGTTCGCAGAATTACTTTCGGGGCTTCGGAACCTGGTATTGGCCCAATGCGTGGTTCTTGACGCTAAGTAAGATTGGATGCGCGCCTTACTTGATTCGAAATGGCGTGGCGAATCGGAACGGCTTGTCTCTCGAGAATCTCTTCCCAGATCATTGTCAGAAATCGAGTTAGGATGAACGAAGATGATTCGGCGAATCCGCGAGATGTTGCTGAGCCTCACGGGCATCTGCATTTCAATCGTCGCATTGTCATCCTTCCTCCTGGCGAGTTACGAGTTCGAGACATGGCCTTGGCCTGAGAGTCGGCCACTTCGCGAGCAATTCCAGGTCCATGCCGTTCGCCGGATGACGCTCGCCCCCATCCTCAGCGCTCCGGGCCGGGTGGAAAGCTCGCGGAAGACCATCGTCCGATGCCAGCTCGAAAACCTGGCCGGCAGTGGGTCGACCTCCGGAGGGGCCTCGTCGATCATCTCGCTGATCCCCGAAGGGACCCCGGTCAAGAAGGGGGACTTGCTGGCTCGCCTGGATTCGTCCACCTACGAAGAGATGCTCCGCCAGCAGTCTATCCTCGTCGAGCAGGCCAAATCGACGCACCTGCAAGCACGCTTGGACTTTGAGATCGCCCAGCTCGCCGTCCGTGAGTACCTCGAGGGCACGGTTCAAGAGACGGTGCAACAGATGGAGGGGAGCCTGGCGATGGCGCGGTCCGACCTGACGCGGGCGGAGCAGCGGCTCGCCTGGACCAGGATGATGAATCAAAAGGGCTACGCCTCGGTCGCTCAAATCGAAACGGATAAAGCGACGGTCACGACGGCAGACCTCGCCTTGCAACGCCAAGTGGGTACTTATGACTTGTTCCTTCGATTTTCGATGCCGAAGATGAAGAAAACCTTGCAGGGTGATGTGACGGCCGCCCAAACCTCGCTGAGCAATGAGTACGTCCGACTCCAGCGCCAGCTCGAGCGATTCGAGACCTTGAAGAAACAGGTCGAGAATTGCACGATCACCGCACCTCAAGACGGCATGGTTTATTATTACAAGAACCCGAATTCCCGAGGTCCAAACACCCAGAATGTGCCTCTCGAGGAGGGGATGGCCGTCCGGCAGAAACAAGAACTCTTCTACCTGCCCGACCTGACCGAAATGGAAATCCAGGTGGCCCTGAATGAATCGGTCGTGAACCGCATCGCTCCAAGGATGCGGGCCAAGGTTAGTTTTGAAGCGATCCATCAGATCGTGCTCGAGGGCGAAGTCACCGCGGTCAACCAGATACCGGTTCAGCAGAGCGACCGCGGCGAAGATATTCGCTACTTCGCCGGGATCGTTAAACTCGACCGATCCGGAGAGGGGCTTAAACCTGGAATGACCGCGATGGTCGAGATTGAACTGCCTCGGAGGCAGAATGTCCTTGCCGTGCCACATCAGGCTATCGTGAACGACCTGGATGGTAAGGCATGCATCGTCGCCCAGGGTCATCGCCTCGAACGTCGGCTGGTGACGGTCGGCCAGGGCACGACAGACTTCGTCGAGATCGTTGCTGGTTTGTCCGAGGGGGAGGAAGTCGTTCTCAACCCGCCGGGCGGCGTTGGCCGTCCTCAATCGCTCTCGGGCTTCGACGATTCGACCCCCTGGCCGTCGTTGACCGAATCCAAGGTCGAAGCCGCTCCGAAATCGGCGGGTCCGGACGACAAGTCCGCCGCCAAAGCCAAGGGGACCGGGCGCGGTCAAGGTCGTCGCTCGCCGGGCGACCCGGCTCGCAAGACTCGAAAGCGGGCTAATGCCGATAATGACCCCGGACTCGAATGAGAAGACGGCCGTCGAACTCGGTCCCGTGGGGTGGACGTTGTGGAACCAATGTTTTACAATTCTTATCGGATGGGCTTCGGGCCTGCCCAGGCTTTGCTTAACTCGAGGGACTTGATCCTGAGATGAGGTCGTGCTGTTTTCGCGTCGAAGTCTCTAAGAATTGGTCAGCTACCTCGACTTTTTCGGAACCCCGAGTTGCCCTCCTCCATTCCTGCCTGGCGATATGACTTCGAATCCAGATTCCGAGTTTTCCGAACCTTCCTGCCTGTTCCGATCCGGATTCGTCTGATGGTCGGCACAAACCCTGCCATGGCACTCCGTCGGTACCGAGTGCTGGATATAAAAGGTTGAACGGCTACGATAATTGACTCGCTCAATTTCTGGTCCCGCGACCATGTCGGTCCGGGTGGATACCAGGATCGGCGTGATGAGGTCTTATCCCATGCAGCGGCGACGTCAGTCTCGGTCGGTCCGGCGGATTGTCTGGCTGATCCTATTCATGGGCGCGATTGCGTCGGTCAGTGGACTGGTGTTCGGCTGGTCGCGATATCACACTCGAAAGTCGCCGGCGGATCGTTACTCCGTCACGGGCGTACGACGAGCGACTCTCTATCCAACCTTGATCGCCAGCGGTCGGGTCGAGAGCGCGAAAAAGACGGTCATCGAATGCCAGCTCGAGAATGTCGCGGTCGGTGTTCGGGGCCAACGGATCACGGCCGGTGGCGCATCGACCCTGATCTCGGTCGTCCCGGAAGGAACGCTCGTCAAGCGGGGCGACGTCCTGGCCGTCCTGGATTCCTCCGATTACGAGGAGCTACTGAGGGTCCAGCGGATTTCCGTGGAACGCGCGCGGGCCGATAAGCTCACGGCCGAGCTCAACCACGAGATCGCCAGGCTCGCGGTCCTCGAGTTTCGCGAAGGGACGATGCAGGAGACGATCGAAGACTTCCAGCGGCGCGTCACGCTGGCTCGATCGGAGCTGGAGCGCGCCGGTGACCGGTTGAACTGGACACATGCGATGAAGGACAAAGGCTATATCTCGTCCAGCACCGTCGCGACCGACGAATATACGGTCTCGCAGGCGCGGGAATCGTTGAAGCAGGAGGAGTCTGCATTCCACGTCTTCAAGAAGTATTCCGCTCCCAAGACGATGCGAGAGCTCCAGGGTGCCGTGCTCGCGGCAGAGGCCTCACTCCAGTACGAACGGCTCCGCTGCCAGCGCCAGGTCGACCGCCTCGCGATGCTGGAGAGGCAGGTCAAGGCGTGCACCATCGTGGCGCCGCACGATGGCTTTGTCATCCACGCGAATGACGCTCGTCGCCAGATCGTCATCGAGGAGGGGATGCCCGTCCGGCAGAGACAACCCTTGTTCTATCTCCCCGACCTCAATGACATGGAAGTCGTTGCACAGCTCCACGAATCCATCGTCAACGATGTTCGTGCCGGCATGACGGCCAAGGTCGAGGTTGAAAGCCACCCGGACCGCGAAATGGATGGCCGGGTCAAGGTCGTTTCTCAGCTCCCGACGCTCGACTGGCGGAGCGAAGTCCGCTACTACGATGCGATCGTGAAGCTCGAGAAATCTCCCGAGGGACTTCGACCTGGCATGTCCGCTCAAATCGAGTTCGAGATGCCGCGTCGGCAGAATGTCCTGGCCGTCCCGACGGAGGCCGTCACATCGGCCGACGGTCATGACGTCTGTTTCGTCGTCCATGAGGGGGGACTGGAGCGTCGGGACGTGAAACTCGGCCAGGTCACTCGAGAGATGACCGAAGTGACGCAGGGGCTCCGCGAGGGCGAACAGGTCGTGCTCAATCCCGTCGTGGAGGAGACCGACCTGACCGATGCCACGGCACCCGCCGATATCGCCGCGGCCGATCGATCGAGGCATTCCGACGGGCCTTCCAGTGACGTCGCCGCCTTGCACTGAGGTCCGATGGCCTCTCGCGGGAACACGTCGATGCGTCGGTGTGTTCCTGCTGTCCTGATCGTCACCGCACCCAATCCGTTGTATCGGATTTGCCGGTCGTTCGCGCGAACGCCTCCGAGAACGCGATCTCCGGGTCGTCTCATCCCCGGCCGCGAGCCGAATCCATTTCTGGGTTCAATGGAATCGGGCAGATCCTGGAATTGCCCTGCCCGACTCGCCCCAATCCGGGGCTTGCATCGACCGGCTTCGAGCTTCGTCACTCCCGTTGCTCGTTCGGACCCGCGCGATGACGCCTCGCCCTGATCTCAAGACTCAAGAGCGAGCGAGACCTCATGAGCACTCGGCGCACCTCGGCACCGTCCACCCGCACTTCGGCTCCCTCGAGCTCGGCGATCACCAACGCGGTCCTGGTCGGAGCGGCGATCCTCTGGGGGGTGAGCTTACTGGTCCAGCGGGGACGTCTCACCTGGCCTCCGTACGCGCTCCTCTCCAGCCTGGCCACCGTGGCCGGATGCCTGGCCCTGGTGGGGCCCGTGATCTTGTGCCGCTCGTCCGAGATCCAGGGCAGCCTCGGAGAGCTGGGATGGTTGACCGGCGGAATCCTGCTCTGGATCTTCGATATCGTCGCCGTATTGCAAGGTCAATGGAAGACCATCCACTGGGCGACACCGCTGTCCGACCGGACCTTGGGTCTGATGATCCTGGCCGTGATCCTGGCCGGGTGGCGGTGCGGCCTGGCCCACCGGAACTGGTCGTGGACCAATGTCGCGGGCTGGATGCTCAGCGTCTTCTGGGTCGCGATGGCGATCTGCTCGTGGCTCCTGGCTCCGTCGGGCCGAGCGAGTCTCGCTACGCTCTGATCCTTGACGACGTGGACCGGGATCGTTAGCCTCAATCATTGACCACCTCCCGGCTTGCGGGCCGGGAACGGATCGAAACTCGTCCATCGAGATCATTCGGATCGTGCCCTGCGCCGCCCGCCGGCCTTGTGGCATCGATCGTCATACCCGTTCATCGACCAGGCGACCGCGTCCACCCGGAGGATGTTATCTGTGGCGACCGATCAGAAAAGACCGCTCTTTGCCGATGATCCTGAAATGGCGCCCCCGACCATCGAGAACGAGCTGCCCACGTATCGGGCGATCAGCAGGTTCGCGGTCTTCAGCGTGATCTTCGGGATTCTGGCTTCATTCACCTTCGCCAGCCTCAATTTCATGGCCTTCGCGATCCTGGCCATCGCGCTGGGATTCCTCGCGCATCGCGCGATCAAACGATATCCCGACATGTACACGGGAAGCGGGCTGGCGAATACGGGGATCACCCTGGGGCTCATCTTCGGACTCACGGCCGGGACATATACCGGCGTACAAAGATTCATCCTGAACCGGGAGGCTCACCAGTTCAGCCAGGTTTACGCGAAGGTCCTGACCGAAGGAGACCTGGGCGATGCCCTCTGGTATGGCCTCAATCCGGATCTCCGTAAGAACAAGACCCCGGCCGAGGCCCTGCGAGAATTCGAGCAAGCCAAGACGAAAGAAAAAATGTACATGGATCAGAAGCTGGCACCCTTGCAGGGCTTGAAGAGCCGCCTGACGAACGCGAAGGGTGCTCATCTGCATTTCGTGGACATCGAGGACCAGGGGACCGAAGAGACTCAGTCCCAGATCCTCTACTATGCGCTGGCTCTCTACGAGGTCGAAGACGCGAGCACGCAAGCCGCATCGAACAAGCCGCAATACGCCCTCGCGATCTTCAAGGGGATACCGAAGGCGAAGGGTAAAGGCTATGAATGGTGGGTGGAGGACGTGAAATTCCCTTACGAGCGGAAGTCATTCGCGCCGGTCGCGGCGAAGCCCGCCGATGACGGGCACGGCCACCCTCATTGATCATTCGTCGGCTGTACGGCGAGTTCGGCGAAGCGAGCGCCTGTGTTGGGTTGCAGCCTCCCGAACTCGTCCCCGGGGTCCACTCCGGTGCCAAGACCGGCCGGCCTCACTCGCCGCCGGAGTAGGTCGAGCAGCAGTGCTCGGTCTCCCACAGGATGACCTCGAGGACCGGCAGGCCGGCTTCTCTGGCATGGTCGAAGATGAGCCGTGCAATATTTTCCGCCGTGGGATTGTTCTCCATCTCGAAGACGCGCTCTCCTCGCTCTCGGAGGACGGGCAACAGCGGATCCTGGCGGCAGAGAAGCAGATTGTGATCCAGGTTCTCGTCGATCCAATGCTGGACCTTCTGCTTGATGTCGCCGAAATCGACGAGCATTCCGCACGGGTCGAGGTGGGGACCCTCGAGGGTGATCACGGCGCGGCCGTTGTGTCCGTGCAGATGGCGGCATTTGCCCGCATAGTTCAGCAGGCGATGACCATAGCAGAACTCGATTTCGCGTGTCACTCGATACATGTCGGCATTGAGTCCGTAGTGATTGCCTAGAGTTGAGCCGACCCGATCCCGTCGCTTCGACCGGCGACCTCATCGTGATAACGCGTGAGATCCCGGAGCCCGGCGTCGCCGAACCCTTTCTTCCGCTCCGCACACTTGTTGCAAACACCGCAGTGGAGGCCGCCGACGGGGTTGATGCAGGAGAAGGTCAAGTGGAGGGGCAAGTGCTGACCGCGTAAGATCACCTCCGCTTTATGAAGATGGTCAAATGGTCGAATCAGACGTATGTCGCCTCCCATCGCCCGATTCAGCAAATCTTCCAGCATCCGGAAGAATTCGGGAGTGCTATCCGGGAACGGATTCGTGCCGAGGGAGCCGAGCGCCAGCGTGGAAATCTGTCGGAGCCGGCACCAGACGGCCGCCTTGACCGTGAGGAGAATGTTCCTTCCCGGGAGGTACACGGCCTCGTCGGCCGACTCCGAGCCGGGGACATTCGGGCCGTCGGTGCTCCAGTGCTGGGTCCCGTAGACATCCGCGGTCGGCTCATCGAGCACGACCAGCTCATCCACGGCCTCATGCCCAACCTGCGAGAGGAACCGCTTCAGGGACGCGATCTCGGCGGCCTCCCAACGCAGGCCCGACCGGATGTAGATCGGTGCAATTCGAGAATATTCACGCGAGAGGTCGACGCAAAGTATCGCGCTGTCGAGCCCTCCGCTGATCAGGACGGCGACGGCGGGTTGTTTCGGTCGGGGCATAGACTGAGACCGTCAGTTCCAGTGGAGGCCTATCGCATCGTTGACCGGCTGAAAGCTCAGTTATTCTAGGCTAGGGCCGGCCATCCGGCAACTTTCGCTCGATTCCGGCATGCCGGCTAGAGGGATGACAAGACCTACTCGGGTTGTCGATCGAGCCACTCCAGGGCTTCCTTCTTGCTGTGGAGCTGGCCCTCGAGCTGGCCCTCGCGAATTCGCTCCAGCAATTCGGCGAAACGGGGTCCTGGCTTCAATCCGTGCCGCACCAGATCATGTCCCGTGACGAGAGGCGGCGGATTGATGGGCCCCGCGGGCTGTGTCTCCAGATAGTAACGACAATAGTCGACCTGTTCTGTGTCGCCCGAGGAGGCCAGGGCATCGGCCCGGTGTAACTCCAGGAGTTCTTCGATTCCCGGCTCCGCAAGGATGCGCTTCAGCTTCGATTCGCGCAGTCTTTTCGCTTCTCCCAGGTACTGATGGTAGGCGACGAGCCAGGTGATTCGCTCGCGCTCGGTGTTCGACAGTTTGAGCGAGCGGCACACACGGTCCGCGATCCGGGCGCCGTTCTGTTCGTGGTTATGGAAATGATAGTGGCCGTTCTGCATGACCCTGGTCGGAGGCTTTCCCACGTCATGCAGCAATGCGGCGAATGCGAGAGTGAAAGGGGGATCGGACGGCAGGAGCGAGAGGACGAGCATCGCATGATCCCAGAGGTCTCCCTCGGGTTGCATCGGTTTGCCCTGGAACAATCCCTTCATCCGGACCACCGGCGGCAGGATGGCGGCGAGGAGATTCGTCTCCAGGGCAAGGCCAAGGGCCCGGGTGCGCGATGGGTGAACGAGCATCCTCCTCAGTTCTTGCGCGATCCGCTCGGCCGAGACGGACACGACTTCGGGCGCCATCGATCGGATCGCCGCGGACGTGTTCTCCTCGATCTGGAAGTGGAATCGCGCGGCCAGGCGGACGGCTCGAAGGAGTCGCAGCTTGTCCTCGCGAAAGCGAGCCCAGGGGTCCCCGATGGCCCGGAGTATCCGCCGATCCAGGTCCTCGCGACCTCCCACATAGTCGATCAATTGGTTCGTCAGGGGATCGAGGAACATCCCATTGATCGTGAAGTCGCGTCGGGCCGAATCGACCTCGGCCGAGCTGAATACGACCGACTCTGGCCTGCGGCCGTCCACGTAGGCGCCGTCGCTGCGGAATGTGGCGACTTCGACTTCAATGCCCTCGTGACGGGGGTCGCGCACCCGGACCACACCGAACGATATCCCGACGGGCACCGTCCGGTATGGTAAGACGGACATGACTTGCTCGGGGGTCGCCGCCGTCGCGACGTCATAATCCGCCGGGGTCTGGCCGAGGATCAAGTCGCGAACGCAGCCGCCGGCCCAGAGCGCCTGATAGCCCGCCGAGTCGAGCCGGCGGACGACTCTCAAGGCAAAATCGCGATGGGCCTCGGCCTCAGTCATCGGAGAGATCCTCCGATTCGGAATCGGCGTCATCCTCGGCACTCGAAAGCGGGACCGACGGGTTCGCCGCCGCGCGGCTTTCCGCATCGGACTCCGTCACGAACCTCAGCGCGATCTGAGTATTCCCGTAGTGACGGGTCTCCCATTTCTCAAATCCGGGGAGGATGGTCCTCTCGAATTCCCGCCACGACTCGAGCGCAACCGCAGAGCCTGATGGCAGTTTCTCGACAAGTCGCGCGAGCATCTGGTTCACGTTCCGGGCGCGGATCTCGTACTCGCGGTAGGGCGGGTCGAGGAAGACCATGAGCGGGAGATTATCGGCGGGCTCATACGACTTGGCCCACCGGTAAGCATCCGCGTGACGGACCTGGGCGCGGTCTTGATAGCGAAGCGTCGCGATATTGCGGTGAATCAGGCCGACATTCTCGCGGTCTCTTTCGATGAAGATTGCCCGGAGGGCTCCCCGGCTGAGCGCCTCGAGTCCCAGTGCGCCGGTGCCCGCGAAAAGGTCGATGACGACGCGGTCGACGACCCACTCGCCGAGGATATTGAAGAGCGCCTCGCGGATGAGGTCTCGAGTCGGGCGCGTGCCTGTGGAGGGCCGAGGCCCATCGAATTTGTGCCCACGCCGTTGTCCCGCGATGATCCGCA
This sequence comes from uncultured Planctomycetota bacterium, assembly GCA_963743925.1. GTDB lineage: Bacteria > Planctomycetota > Planctomycetia > Isosphaerales > Isosphaeraceae > CAVZRC01. The sequence continues at coordinate 344,116 of CAVURY010000034.1, forward strand.
TGACTTCAATGCTCCGAAGTCCCGAGGGCCGTGACGCTCCGATCGGTCAACGCCGGAACGGGTCGAGAGCCGGCCCCTCCCGCTCGGGAGGTGCGAACGTGACCCTTCTCGGCCGCGGCTCTCGAACGGCAAGACGCTTCAAAGGTGCGATCCATACCCGGCTTCCGCCAATCCTTCGACGAGGGCTTTGAGCTTGTCCAACTGGTCCTTCCTGGCCACCAGCGTCGCCTTTCCGGAATGGACGACGACCAGGTCGTCCACGCCGAGTGCCGCCACGAGTCCGTCGTCATCCGAGATGATGATCGAGTTGGTCGTATCGCGGACCAGGACGTGCCCCTGGACTGCATTGCCCGCCTCGTCATGTTCCAGGAGACCGGCCACGGCACGCCAGTCGCCGACGTCGTTCCAGTGATACGGGACCTCGAGCACGCGGACATTCCGCGCATGCTCCATGACGGCCTTATCGATTGGCACGCGTTCGAGCCGCGGAAAGAGCTGGGACAGGGCATCCGATTCCTCGGGGCTACCCAGGATCCGGAGGATCGGCTCGAGCCCCGCGGCCAGATTCGGCCGATGTTCGCGCAATTCGTCCAGGATGGTCCGGGCACGCCAGACGAAGATCCCCGAGTTCCAGAGGAAGTTACCCGCCGCCAGGAAACGTTCGGCTGTGGCTCGCTCCGGCTTCTCGCGAAACTGGACGACGCGATAGACCCCGATTTCCTCCCGGTGCTCCAGGAGTTCCCCTCGCTCGATGTAGCCGTATCCGGTCTCCGGACGATCGGGCGTGATGCCGAATGTGATCAAGGTGCTGGGATCGTCGTCGATGACCGAGACTGCGGCTCGCACCGAGGTCTGGAACGCCTCGACGGGCTCGATGACGTGGTCGGCCGGCATCACGATCATCGTCCCATCGCGATCCTTGCTGGCGACGATCCCGGCGGCCAGGCCCACGCACGGGGCGGTATCGCGCGGGCAGGGCTCGGCGATCACGTTCGAAGCCGGCACCCCGGGGAGTTGTTCGCGCGTCGCATCGGCCTGGTCCGCCCCCGTGATGATGTAGAGGCGGTCCGGAGGAACGAGGCGCTCGATCCTCTCCACCGTCTGCTGGAGCATCGTGGACTCGCCCGTCAGGCGGAGCAGTTGCTTGGGACGATCCCGCCGGCTCTTGGGCCAGAATCGGGTGCCGCTGCCGCCGGCCATGATGATCGCGTATAACATCGCGCTCCTCGCGTTGCATTCCGGGTTTGCTCGGTTCGGCCCCGTTCGCGGAAGTCTCGCCGTCGAGAGTCAACGAAGGTACATGGGCCTTTCCACGACGAGACCTGGCTCGATCTTCGACTTCAATTCCGCCGCGTCGAGGGCGAATAACGGGCTGATCTCGATGCCAAAAGGGACGGACCCATCGTGTCTGCGCGGCACGGTCGCGCCGGCCTGCTCGAGCCAACTACCGAATTGGTCGCTCATCCGCTGGTGAACCGTGGCGGGAGAGTCGGGCCCGACGGCATTCTTCAGCGGCTCGAACTCGCCCGCCCGGTCGGTTTCCACGATTGTCCATCGCCTGGCCATCGGTAGTGCATCGAAGATGAACTGCTCGAATTTGACCGCATTGGGCTCGGCCGGCTTCACCGGTTGGCCGTTGGCGTCGACATACGGGACCTTCTTGATCGCTCGATGGAAGGGCAGCCGGTGTTCTCCCACCAGCCGTTCGATGAACGAACGCTCCAGGATATGCACGGCGATGCTGCCGGCCCAGAGCTCCAGCCGGCCTTCCGGCTCCCGACGCCCCGCCAGCTCGCCGGGAAGGTCGGAATACTCGATCACCTGCGTCCGTCCGCCGACGCTCACAACGACCCCGAGTTTCTCGTCCGGCGAGAGACGCTCGACGACCTTGAACGACATCTCCGCATCCGAGTCGCGATGCAGCCCGAGGAAAGCCGGGTCGGCGATCCGGACGAGCGGATTATCGACCTGGAAGTAGAAGAGAGTGCGGACCCCGCTCGCTCGCATTTCCTCGAGGCAGCTCGGGGAGCCGTCGGCCCCGGGAGATGCCAGGGCCATGAGGATCCCGCCATGGCCGTCCGGCGAGAGCGCAATATGGTCCTTCGTCGACAGCAGGACCTTCCCGGATTCCAGGTCAACGGCCGGCATCTGCCCCTGCGTGAAGAAGCGGACGTGTTCCAGGCCAAACTGATCGTTGGCCCGGAAGAACTCGACGGTGGGCTCGTGGTTCTCGGGGCTGGTCATGATGTAGAGCGGGACGACATGCCCGTAACGACGTCCCAGGGCGACGATCTTCTCGGCGTGGATCTGGAACAAGCTTGCCGAGGAGACCGGCCCGATCGGAAAGGTCCCTTTGGGCCCCTCGAATCCCAGGCGAGTCCCGGATCCGCCGGCCACGAGGATCACACCCACCTCGCCCGCGGCGATCGCGTCGGACCCGATCCCGGCCGCCCGACGCTGGGCGACGCGTTCGCCGTCGGTCTGGGGTAGCCGGACCCCTTCGACCGGATCGACATCCTGGGCGGCCGGTGCAATCTGATCGTTCTCGCGGACCAGCTCGCCGATGAGCCGGTCGAGCTGATCGAAATCGATCGAAGCGATTTCCGACGCCAGCCGTACGCGTTGTTCGTCGGCCAACTCGTCCCACCATCGCAGGAGGTGGCCCTGACCGTATCGCTCCAGGCGCTCCACTAGCCACGCTTCGGGAGACATCAGGCGGTTGACTCCATGGATCGAGGATCCCGCCCGCGACTTTGCGGGAACGGAGAGCCTCGGAGAATTCCTTCAAAATTCCAGTGCCAATCCATCATAGGCCAGTGCCACACCCGGCGGCAGATCGGCCTCGATTGTTGCATGATCGAAGCTGTGCGAAAGGTGGGTCAAGAACGTCCGGCGAGGCCTCAACGTCTTGACCACCTCCAACGCTTCATTCAACGAAAAATGGGTGGGGTGCGATTCGAATCGCAAGGCATCCAGGATCAAGATCTCCAGCCCCTCCAGCATCGATCGGCTCGCGTCCGGGATCCGGCTGACATCGGTGCAGTAGGCCAACGAGCCGACGCGAAACCCCAGGACGGGCAAGGTCCCGTGATCCAATCGAATCGGGAGGATTCGTTGACCGACGATCTCGAAGGGGACTCCCGGCTCGATCCGGATGAAATCCAGCTTGGGAACGAACCCCGCGGGCAATCGGGCCAGCCCCGGAGCGAAGGCATAATGGAACACGCGTCGGATGCAATCTTCGGTCGGTTGCTCGCAAAAGACCGGGACCGGGCCGCCAATTCCGCGCGAGAACGAACGCGCATCGTCGAGTCCGAACAAATGATCGGCATGGTGATGCGTGAAAGCGATTGCATGGACGTTCCGGATCCGTTCCCGAAGTAATTGGAGCCTCATTTCCGGCGTGGTGTCGATCAGCAGATTTCCCCGGGGAAAAGCGAACAAGACGCTGGGACGAGTACGTTGATTCCGAGGGTCGGACGACAGACACACCCGGCACTCGCATCCGATCATGGGGACACCCGTTGATGTTCCCGTTCCGAGGAAGATCAGACGTCGTTTCGGTTCCCCCGCGAACTCGCTCAAGCTTCTCTACCTCGCCCATCTTGAAGCGAAACCAACCTCCGTCAACAACAATGACCTTCCATCATACGATAACCGCCCCCGAATCGCGACCACCTTTCGTATCGATGGAGGTCAACCAAGCATGATTGCTCAAGGCTTGCCGGAAGAGCTGGCCAGTGGTCTGCGGTTGCATCAAGCCGGCAGACTGGATGAAGCGGCGAATCTGTACGAAGCCGCACTCAGCCGATACCCATCGAATGCGGATGCCTGCTGTCTACTCGGGATGATCCGCAATCAGCAGGGCGATCCGGTGCAGGCGGCCCGGTTGATCGAGAAGGCCGTCGCGATTCGACCGGGGGTCGCCAGCTTCCACGCCAATCTGGGATTGGCGTTGCAGTTTCAGGGCCAACTGGCCAGGTCCGCCGAGGAGTTCGGCAGGGCACTCTCGCTTGGCCCGGAGGATGTGGCCGTCCATGTGAATCGGGGTGTGGTCCTCCGCGCCTTGGGCGAGAAAACGTCGGCCCTCGAGCATTTTCGCCGAGCGGTCGAGCTCAATCCCCATCTGGCTCAGGCCCGGACGAACCTGGGTGCGCTCCTGACGGAGCTGGGTCGGCCGGAGGAAGCATTGGCACATTGCGAGGTCGCCGTCACCCTTGAGCCGATGCTCGTCGAGGGCCGGATCAACCTCGGTAACACGCTCCGCGTCCTCGGACGCTTGAGGGAAGCACGGGCGTCCTACCTCGAAGCGATGCGACTCGACCCGACTCGCGGCCAGGCCGCTTCGGGACTCGGCCTGACGGCCCTCCAGGAGGACTCGAAGGACGAAGCCCTGGAGTGGCTCCGCAGGGCGGTCTCGCTCGAGCCTCGGTCCGTCGAATTCATGAGATACCTCGCCGAAGCCGCGGCCGACCGGAAACTTTATCCCGAGGTCCAGGCGTGTTGCGAGCGGATCCTGGAGATCGATCCCGATCACGCGATCGCACACAATGCGCTCGGATATATTCTCCACGAGACCGGAAGGCATGAGGACGCGCGCCGACGCTATGAGGCGGCCATCCGCCTGAATCCCGATCTGGCAGTGGCCTATCACAATCTCGGTGTCCTGGAAGAGGAACTGGGCAACCGGAACCTCGCCGAGTCCCATTTTCGGACGACTCTACGCCTCGAGCCGACCCACGCGACAGCCCTGGCCCGGCTGGCGACCCTCTTGCGTGACTCCTTGCCGGATCTCGACGTGACCGCCATCCAACGGAGACTGACGGAGGCCGAGCTAGCCCCTCCGGATCGTGCGAATCTCCTGTTCGGGCTGGCCCAGGTCTACGACTCGCGAAACGAGCCGGCCAAGTCCGCAGCTTGCCTGAGGCAGGCCAATCGATTGGCCTGCGTCGAGCTCGAACGTCAAGGCCGGGCTTATGAGCCGTCGGAGCACGTCCGATTCGTGGAGGCGATCCTCTCCGGCTTCCCTCGGGAACTCTTCGATCGACTGGCCGGTGCCGGACTGGAAACGACCCGGCCGGTCTTCATTTTCGGGATGCCCAGGTCCGGAACGACCCTGATCGAGCAGATCCTCGCCAGCCATCCCCGGGTCCACGGCGCGGGCGAGATCGCCCTGGCCCGTCGCAGCCTCGATGAACTCCCGGAGATCCTGGGTCGCGACGGCAATCCGCTGAACTGCCCGGAAGAGCTGGACGCACAAACGCTCGTCGAGCTGGCCAGACGCCATGACGCACGCCTGGAGAGTCTCGGCGGTGGTTGCGATCGGGTCGCCAGCAAGATGCCGGAGAACTATTTCTACCTGGGGCTGATCGCCCTCATGTTCCCTCGAGCCGTCCTGATCCACTGCCGACGCGACCTTCGCGATGTGGCGCTCTCCTGCTGGCTCACGAACTTCGACGAGATTCGCTGGGCCAATCATTTCGATCACATCGCGAGCCGATTCGCGGCTTACCGCCGATTGATGGACCACTGGCATACCGTCCTGCCCTCGACGATCCACGAGGTCGACTATGAAGAGACCGTGGCCGACCTGGAGGGGGTTGCTCGAAGGCTGGTGTCGGTCTGCGGACTGGACTGGAATCCGGCATGTCTCGAATTCCACCGGACGCGACGGCCCATCCGCACCGCCAGCATGACTCAAGTCCGTCAACCTATCTATCGACGGTCGGTCGGGCGATGGAGGCTCTACGAAAGCGAGCTTTCCGACCTTTTCTCACGAGTCCAAGATCATTGCGACTTCCGCGCAGGTTCGCCGACCGGCAGCGGCACCTGAGCGGGGCTCGCCAGATAGGAGACGAGCGAGCGGACTTCATGCTCCGAGAGCGGCGTCCAGAGGTCTTCCGGCATCATCGATTGATCGCTCTGGCGGCGCTGCTCGACATCGCTCTTGGGTAAGGTGATCGTCTCGTTGGCCGTGACGAGTGTGAGTGTGTCCTTGTCCTCGGCGCGGATGATCCCGGTCAAGATACGACCGTCGGCGGTGGCGATGACGTGGGCCAGGTAATCCTTGCCGATCAAGGCACTCGGATCGAGGACGTTCGATAAAACATAATCGAGGTCGCTTCGATTGGAGCCGGTGAGGTCCGGACCGACCTGGCCGCCCACACCGAAGAGTGTATGGCATTGCTGGCAAGTCCTGGCGAAAACGCCGCGGCCGAGCGATGGGTCGGGCGAGCGAGCCGGCTTCGAGATGAGCAGAGTCTTGTAGCGAGCGATCGCTCGGGCACGATCGGCGGACGTCTCACGAGTCACCCCCCAGACGCGATTGATCCACTTGTCGATCTCGACGTCCTTGAAGTTGCGGACCTGCCTAACCAGGTCGGCCGTCAGGTCGCTCCGGGGCACTTTGCCCGACTCGACGGCCGCCAGCAGGGCGAGCACCGGTCCTTGCGCGCCGCGAGCGTGTTCAGGGCATCTCGACGTTCGGATTGGCCGAGGCTGGAGTAGGCTCCGAGCAAGACGCCGGGCGTCTTCGGGTCGTCGAACGCGGAGAGGCCACGCAGTGCGGCGCCTCCGAGAGCAGCGTCCGTGACCAATGCATGGAGAGTGGCGGGTAGCGAGTTGTCTTTCACCTTGAGCAAGGCCGCGAGCGCCTCGAGCCGGGAAGTAGGATCGGCCTTCGGACTCGAGAGGACCTGGCGCAGGGTCGTTCGTGCCGACGCATCTCCGAACGTGAGCGCCAGCGCCACGGCACGAGAGCGGATGCGAGGGTCGGCATCGGCCGCGAGCATGGCGAAAACGCGGGGCCAATCCGGGGGCATCGACACCTGCCGACGACCGCGGAGCCCTTCCTCGATTCCGATCAACAGGGTGTCGCGATGCCCGGATGAAGGAGCGTTCCCCAACTCCTCGACCAGGATCGCCAATGATTCGGGGGTGCCCAGCGATCCGATGCGCCTGGCCATGAACTCTTGCATGCGAGGAATCCGCGATACCGAGGCCAGCCTCGCGGCCCTTCGGGAATCGACCGCGGCCAACGGCTCGGAGGCGTACCAGTACATGAGCGGTAAATTGTGGTCGGAGGCGTCCTCGGAATGGCCCACCAATCCCGATAGGATGTCCCAACGGTCCTCCATCGGAAGCCGCTGTGATGCCGAGGCCAGGTAGAGTCTGACCATCGGCGATGGATCGTCCTTCGCCATCTCGACGAATCGCGACAAGATCGGCTTCTCCGGCAATCCCTTGTCGGTGACCAGTTGAATGGTCCAGGCACGGAGGATCGGGTCGGCATCCTTGAGCTTTCGTTCCACGGCGTCGGACTTGTCCAGGCCGCCCACGGCATATCGCGTCCACAGGATACGTAGCTGGATCTCGGGCTGATCCAGTGTCTTGAACTCGAACTGGAGGAGCAGGGCCTGCGCCTCCGGATCCGGCCCGCGTTCCTGGAGCACTCGACGAGCATGCCGGGCATACCATTCGTTCGGGTGGGCCTGCATCGCGACGAGGGCCTCGGTATTGAGCTTGCCCAGGTCGAAAGGCTCAATCTTCTTCTCGCCGTAACGGATCTTGAAGATCCGCCCGTTGGTCCGGTCGTGGCCGTTGACGTCGTTATGATGGCACTGGTTCTTGTCGTACCAATCGATCATGTACACGCCGCCGTCCGGCCCGTACTCCAGATGGACGATCTGCGACCACACATCATTGGCCAGCAAGAAATCGGGAGCGTGCGAGCCGACGAAGCCGGATCCGTTCGGCCGGAGGATATCGCGATTGAGCCTCGCGCCGTGGATGTTGTTCATGAAGAGGGAGCCCCGATACTCGGGCGGGAACGCGTCGGCCAGGTAGATCATCGCGCCGGCATGGGCATGACCGCCTCCGGCGGAGTCGGACCGGCCATTACCGCCATGCGGGTTCGCCCCGAGATAATGACGGTGGTCGGCGATTGTTTTGATGTCATCATACGTATAAGGATTGAAATGCTGCCCCGCTTGCCGCTCGTAGCGACCGCCCTGGATCATGTGATAGAGGTGGGGGATGACGCACGACGTGATGATCAACTGGCCGCGGGTATCGAAGTCGATGCCCCAGGGGTTGCTCGTTCCTTGGGCGAAGACTTCGAACGTGTGCCGGGTGGGGTGATATCGCCAGATTCCCGCGTTGATCGGCGTGCGCTTCTCCCGAGGAGTGCCCGGCTTGCCGACCATCGAATGGGTGAATACGCCGTGGCAGCCGTACAGCCAGCCATCCGGGCCCCACGTGAAGGTATTGAGTGTCTCATGGGTATCGTGTTGTCCCCAGCCGTCGAGCAAGATCTGCGGCGGACCGTCGGGGCGGTCGTCGTTGTCTCGATCGGGGATGAACATCAAATAGGGCGCCGCGCCGACCCAGACTCCGCCGAAACCGACCGCCAGGCCGCTGACGAGGTTCAGGCGATCGGCGAAGACCTTCCGCGTGTTGAAATGGCCGTCGCCGTCCGTATCCTCGAAGATCAGGATGCGATCCCTGGCCTGATCGTCTCGGACGCGCCTCGGGTAGGAATACGCCTCCGCGACCCAGAGCCGACCGCGGTCGTCGATGGCCATGGCGATCGGCTGTACCACGTCAGGCTCGCCCGCGAAGAGCGAGACCTTGAATCCCGGCGGGACCGTCATCGCTCGCGCCGCTTCCTCCGGACCGAGCCCGGAGTGCGCGATCACGTCGAGCGCCTCCGGCCGGCGTCGTGGCGGGACGGCCGGCCTGGTGTTATGGAGCCGGAAATCGTCGAAGTTGATGTGCCCCCAGCCCGGGGTTTCGTCGTCGACCAGCCGGATCACGAGTTCCCGTCCCAGGTGCTCCGTCAGATCGACAACGACTCGTTCCATATCTTCGAGATCATCCCCCGAGGTGCGGAATACGACCTTTCCGGTGTCCTTTCTGATCAGCTCGACGCGAGTCCTGGCACGGGACCCACCCCCGATCAAGAAGCTGGCGAACGGTTTGGTCACCGGGAACGGGACGGAGGTCAAGGAGCCTTTGGCGGCATCGCCTCCCACCTCGTATGTGCCCACCCAGAACCGCCCGGCGTGACGACTACGCATGTCGCCGCGGCGTCGCGAGACCGCATCGCCCTCGACCGGCTGGCCTCGGAATGCATCCCCTTCGGCCGTCCAATCGGCCAGCGTCCCCGCTTCGAAATCCAGGTTCAGTGGCCGGCCCAGCGCGTCGGTGGGGACCGTACCGGCCTCGATCGGCTCACCTTTCGGATTGTCGGACCAGGCCTCCGACGAGCCCAGCGAGATGGCCAGGCCAACGATCATGCAATGCAAGAGGGACCGTGTCATGGTTGGATCCAGCGTGTCCATGGGGCAGGGGGTGATCCGCTCCGTTGATGCCGGGCCGGGCCGGGATCGGGCTTTCGGATATCCGCATTGCGTACAGGATACTTCCGCAGATCGGTTCCTGGGAGGCGGGAGTGCGGACGGCCGCTTCGCTCGGGTCGGTATCATCGGACGGTGGCGACGGTCGTCAGTTCGGATTAGCCTGTTAACAACTCGATAGCCAGCCCCCGGGTGTCGCGGGTGGAAACCTGGGATCGAGGAGTCCACCGGGAGACGCCATGCGACCGCTCGAGTTGATCGCCACCCTCATCGTCCTGACGGCCGTCTTCGGCTACATCAACATCCGCCTTCTGAAGTTGCCGTCGACGATCGGACTGATGGCCTTGAGCCTCCTCTTCGCCTTGTCGATCGTCGTGATCGGTTGGTTCGTACCGGCCGTTCACGAGCAGGCCCGCATGGTGGTCAGGCAATTCGACCTCGACCAGGCTCTCCTGCATGGCATGCTCGGATTCCTCCTCTTCGCCAGTGCACTCCACGTCAACTTCGGAGAGCTGTCGGACCATAAGTGGCCGATCGCATTGATGGCGACCCTGGGTGTCCTGATCTCCACGGCGATCATTGGCGGACTGACCTGGCTGTTGTTGAAGCTCTTGGGATTCCCGCTCCGGCCGATCGATTGTTTGCTCTTCGGAGCGTTGATCTCGCCGACCGATCCGATCGCGGTACTGGCCCTCCTCAAGCAAATCGGGGCACCCAAGCCGCTGGAAATCCAGATCGCCGGCGAATCCTTGTTCAATGACGGGGTCGGGGTCGTTGTCTTCATGGGTCTCCTGGAGGTCGCCTCCGGGCACGAAGAACTCAAGCCCGGGTTCTTCGTCGAAATTTTTCTCCGTGAAGCGATCGGAGGTGTCCTGTTCGGACTCGCCGTCGGCCTGCTCGCGTACCAGGTGCTCAAGACGGTCGACCACTACCGGCTGGAGATCCTGGTCTCGCTGGCGCTGGTGGCGGGGGGCTATGCTCTGGCGGAGGCCATGGGACTTTCGGCCCCGATCGCGATGGTTGTGGCGGGATTGCTGATCGGCAATCACGGCCGGAGCTTCGCCATGTCCGAGACGACCACGGAGCATCTCGATCGATTCTGGGGCCTGCTCGATGAGTTCCTGAACGCCGTCCTGTTCGTCATGATCGGCATGGAGGTCCTCGTCCTGATCTTCACGCTCGGCTATCTCGAGGCGGGCATCGCGGCCGTTTTCATCGTGCTCCTTGCCCGCCTGGTCTCGGTGGGTGTTCCGGTCTGGCTGCTGAGGCGTTGGGAACGTTTCGATCCCCCCATGATCCCCATGCTGACCTGGGGCGGACTCCGAGGAGGGATCTCGGTCGCCCTGGCCCTCTCCTTGCCCGACGAACTCGGGCGACCGGAAGTGCCGGCAAGAGACCTCATTCTCGCCATCACTTATGTCGTCGTTGTCTTCTCCATCCTCGTACAGGGTCTCACGCTCGGTCCGATGACACGACTATGGCTGGTCCGCCAGCGGGACTACTCCGGGATCGCCTCGCATCCGGAAGACATATCTGCGACTCGAAAACACGACTGATCGGCCGGCGATTTCACACTCCTTGTGGATGGCGGGGGCATGGATATACTAAGGTGATGTTGACCCGTCATCTCGATAACCCGCGAGAAGAGCCATGCGTTGGAAAGATTTGCGCCGTAGCGACAATGTCGAGGATGAACGGCGTATCCAGCCGGCAGGGATCGCGATCGGCGGAGGCATCGGGACCCTGGTGATCGTGCTCGTGGCGGTCTTCCTGGGTGCGGATCCTCAAAAGGTGCTGAATCTACTCCAGAATAACCCGAAAGCGGCCGCTCCCAAGCAAGCGGGAGCCCCCGCGAATCCCGCCGAGGAGGAACGGGTCAACTTCGTCAAGGCCGTGCTCGGCGACACCGAAGACGTCTGGCAAGACCTGTTCCGAAAGATGGGCAAAGAATACCGCACGCCCAGCCTGAGGCTCTTCACGGGCCAGACGGATTCCCAGGGATGCGGCTTCGCCAGCTCGGCCGTCGGGCCATTCTACTGTCCGGCCAGCGAGAAGGTCTTCCTCGACCTCAGCTTTTACAAGGAGCTCGAACAGCGATTCAAGGCTCCCGGCGACTTCGCCCAGGCTTACGTGATCGCACACGAGATCGGGCATCACGTCCAGAATCAGCTCGGGATCAGCTCAAAAATCCGCGCACTACAGGAACGCGCGAGCAAAGCCGAGGCGAATCAGCTCTCGGTCCGGCTCGAACTTCAGGCGGATTTCCTGGCGGGAGTCTGGGCGCATCACGCCCAGACCAGCAAGCAGATCCTCGAGAAAGGCGACGTGGAATCGGCATTGCGAGCGGCAACCGCGATCGGTGACGACAACCTCCAGAAGCAGGCACAAGGTTACGTCGTGCCCGACTCGTTCACTCATGGTACATCCGAGCAGCGGGTGCGGTGGTTCCGACGCGGACTCCAGACCGGTGACATCAATCAAGGGGATACGTTCAAGGCGGAGTCGCTGTGATCGTCGCCCGAGGAACGCGTCCTGTCGACTAACATGCCGGGGAGCAGCGAGACCTTTTCAGAGTATCGATCCAGATCGTCCAACAAGCACGAGGTGGTGTGATGAGCGACGTGATCGAAGTCGAGGGGATTGGCCCGGTCTATTCCAAGAAACTCAAGGCCGTGGGGATCGCAACCAGCGAGACTCTACTCGAACGGGGTTCCACGCCGGCCGGCCGCGATAAGATCGCGAAAGAGACCGGGATCAGGCCAGGTCTGATCCTCCGCTGGGTCAACCATGTGGACCTTTTCCGGATCAAGGGGGTCCAGGGCCAGTACTCGGAGTTGCTCGAGGCAGCCGGCGTCGATACGGTACCTGAACTGGCGCAAAGGAATCCGGCCAACCTTTTCCCGGCACTCGTGGATACGAACGAGAAGAAACACCTGGTGCGGAAACTGCCGACCCCGGAGCAGGTTGCGGATTGGGTCGCACAGGCCAAGGCCATGCCCCGGGTCATCACCTATTGATTGAAGGATGACGCGAGGTCAATCCTCGGTGTTTTTTCGCGCCAGCAGAACAATTTCCCGCGGCCAAGCCGTCGCGACGATCGCTCATCGAATGTGGCCGACAGCCGAATCGGTCTCGAGATCAAAGTACGCGCCCGGCCCATTCGCGACCCAGGGGTCATTCCCGCAGCAATAGAGAGGCATCCCGACTATGAAACGATCTCACACCGGCCTGCTCGGCCTGGCGCTCGTGCTCGCCTCGGTCTGTACGGCGGGACGAGCCCAGAACGAGGGTCCCCGCCCACCGATTCAGGGTACGCAGAGTGCCGCTCCGGTTACGCGTTCCGAAGATGAGAAAGCCGTACGCGCGGCCAATGAAGCTTTTGCTCAGGCGTTTCAGAAGAACGACGCCAAGGCGATTGCCAGCCTTTTTACCGAAGATGGCGAAGCCATCGACGCCGAGGGTCTGGCGATCCAGGGCCGTCGGGCGCTGGAGGATCATTACGCAGCACGGTTCGCCGACAGCCCCGGCATCAAGATTGAGCCCACGATCGAATCGATCAAGGTCATCGCTCCGGGCGTCGTCCGAGAAACCGGTCGTACCCAGGTCGTCACCTCCGACGGCGAGACGGCCGACGCCGGGAAGTTCGCGGCGATCTATGTCAAGAACAACGGTCAGTGGCTACTCGCGAGCGTTCGCGAGATCTCCAATAAAGAGATCAGCCATCACGAACGCTTGAAGGAACTCGAGTGGCTCGTGGGTGACTGGGTCGAGGAGACGGAAGAGGCGGTTGTCCTCACCTCGATCCAATGGTCCGACGATCAGAACTTTCTACTCCGATCGTTCGACATTCGAGTCAAGGGTAAGCCGGCCTTGACCGGCACGCAGCGGATCGGGTGGGATCCCCTCACCAAGCAATTCAAGTCGTGGGTCTTCGACTCCCGCGGCGGCTATGGCGACGGCCTGTGGATGAGATCCGGTAATCAGTGGGTCATCAAGGCGACGGGCGTCCGCACCGACGGTCGAACGGCCACGGCGACTCAGGTCCTCACCTACGTCAACAAAGACACCCTGCGCTGGAAATCGATCGACCGGACGCTCGGCGATGAGATCATGGAAGAAATCGACGAGGTCGTCATGGTGCGAAAGCCCCCGCAACCCAAGTGATTCGAAATACGATGCCCTCCGTTCCCAACCGCTTGTCGAGCGTCGAGGAGATCATGACGAATAAGCTCACGAGGATCGGCCTCGCTTCTGTCCTGGCGCTGATCGCCGGCACCGAGGTGGCCCATGCGCAGCGGGGAGGCCGGGGCGGTGGCGGAATGGTGGGCAATCGCGCCGGAGCAGCCAGGCCCGCCGGCGGCGGATCGCCATCCTTGAATACTCCGGCAGCCAGGCCGTCTCCCAGTCCTGCCGCCAGGCCCGCGAACCCCAATCCCGGCAATATGACGCGCCCCGCTCCCGCGCCGGGAGTCGGCATGAATCGACCCAGTCCGGGAGCCAACCCCGCCACGAGGCCAAGCCCAGGTCCTACTCCCGGAACACGGCCGAGTCCCGGGCCCAATCCCGGAATCCAGCCGAGTCCAGGTCCCAGCCCAGGAACCCGGCCGAGTCCGGGTCCGAATCCTGGGACACGTCCAAGCCCCGGGCCCAATCCCGGAACTCGGCCCAATCCGGGAATTCAGCCGAATCCTGGAACTCAGCCCAACCCCGGAAACCGACCCGGAGGAGGGAATGGTGGACAACCCGGCGGTGGAAACCGCCCGGGCGGAGGGATCGGGGATCGCCCTCCGTTTGGAGGCGTCGGAGGTAATCGGCCTGGGAGCGGCACAGGTTCCGGTCCAAATCCGGGTCCGGGTCCGAACCCCGGCCAGGGTCAACGTCCTGATCCGAATCCCGGGCCCGGTCAACGCCCCAATCCCGGGCCCGGTCAACGCCCCAATCCCGGGCCCGGTCCAGGAACACGTCCGCCTATCGGAGAAAACGGCGGGAATCGACCCGGCAATGGATTAGTCGGCAATCGTCCGTCTAACGACAATCGACCGAACCTGGGAGACAACCTGGGCGTTGTCAATCGGCCCAACAGCGGCAACACGGTCGTCAATAACCGACCCAATAGCGGCAACACGATCGTCAATAACCGACCCAACAGCGGCAACACGGTCGTCAATAACCGACCCAACAGCGGCAACACGATCGTCAATAGCCCGACTAACATTAATACAAATATTACGAGAAATAATGTCACAAACGTCTCTTCGACGAACGTGACCAACGTAAACCGCGGAGGCTATGGAGGTGGCGGCTGGGGATGGGGGGGTGGAAACGGCGGCGCCGGGTATCGGCCCAATCCGTATGGGGCTTACCACCAAGGCTTCGTGAATGGCTACTGGAATTCCAACTATTCCCGGGGGCCGGGCTGGGGCAACAGCGCGCTCGGTTGGGGAGTTGGCATTGGAGTGGCGGCCTGGGGGATGGGCTCGGTCTTGAACAACTGGGGCTACTCGAGCTATGTCAACCCCTACTACTCCTCGGCCATGGTCGTGCAGCAGCCCGCGGTCGTTGTGCAACAACCGGTGGTTTACGACTATTCCCGGCCACTCGATCTCGTCGGAGCGCCGCCCGCTCAACCCGTGATCGAAGCGGCCAATGCCAGCTTCGATTCGGCTCGATCCTTCTTCAGCGCGGGCGACTACGGTCAGGCCCTCAAGCTCGTCAACCAGGCCCTACAGAAGACGCCGAACGATCCGATCCTCCATGAATTTCGCGCCATGTGCCTCTTTGCGGTCGGTCGCTATGACGAGGCCGCGGTGCCGATGTATACCGTCCTGTCGAGCGGACCCGGCTGGGATTGGACGACGCTCGCGAGTCTTTATTCCAGCATCGATGTCTATTCCCAGCAGCTTCGTGCGCTCGAGAATTACTGCACCTCGACGCCGAATGCAGCCGCGGCCAGGTTTCTCCTGGCCTCACTCTATATGACCCAGGGCCATCCCGATCAAGCCGCCGAGATCTTGAAGCAGGTCGTTGCGATCCAGCCGCAAGACCGACTTTCGGCCCAGCTCCTCGAGACCCTGACCTCCAAGTCCGATCAATCCGGAACGGCTCAACCCCCCAATCCGGCGGAGGCTCCCGCGACTCAGCCTCCAACCGTCGCGCAATCTTCGGAAGCCACGAATCCGCCTCCTGCTCAACCGCCGGGGGCGTCGGAGCCGCCGCCGGCAGGACCCTCGATGCCAACGGGCCCTGTCGCGGCCAATCTGGTCGGTGCCTGGAATGCGAGCCCGGCCAAGGATGTGACGATCGGGTTGACGCTCTCTAATGACAATCATTTCACCTGGAAAGTGACGGACCGCGGCCAGACTCGGGAGTTCCAGGGCACGGCCGCTTTCGACAACGCGTTACTGGCGCTCACCCCCCCCGACCAACCTCCCATGGTCGGGAAAATCACCTGGAAGGACGATCAACACTTCCAGTTTCGGGCGGCCGGTGCCCCCGACAATGATCCGGGGCTTACCTTCGGTCGATGACCTTCACGGCCGTTGATCATTGCGATGGCGATGTTCAACGGCCGTCGCCGAGATTGACCTCCACATTGGTCTTCTTGCCGCTCCGCGAATCCACCACCGTCAACCTGAGAGTCGGTCCGCTCTTGGCCACGACCTCATTGAGGGTGTTTGGGTGGAGGATCGCGGTACTATTGGCCTCGATGATGACGTCGCCAGGCTTGAGCCCCGCCCGAGAAGCCGGGCTCTCGGGTTGAACCTCGGAGATCTTGGCGGCCGGGTCGGGATCCAGGAAAAACAGTTCGGTCACGGCACCCAATCCTCGCCCTGCACCCGGTCTGGCTCTTGTTTCCTCCGGGATCGGAACGGGGTTGGTTGTCATCGCGCCGCCGAGGGTCACTGCCACGGGGACATCTTTTCCCGTCCTGGTGTCGCGGATCATCAGTTCGAGCTTGGGTCCACTCTTACGTAGGGCTGGCCCGAGTTGCTCGATGCCGGTAATCGGGGATCCATTGGCGGCGACGATCACGTCGCCGGGCTCGATCCCCGCCTTCTCGGCAGGGCTGCCGGGTTCGACCCGGACGATCTTCAAGGCGGTCCGCTGACCCAAGGAGACCGTTTCCGCGGAGATTCCCAGTGATTTCCGGGATCCCTCCGCCGGGGCTGGCTTTGATGCCTTACCAGGATCGACGGAATCCGCCACCACCGGCGGCTGATCAGACCTCTGGCTGGTCTTGGCCAGATCCACGGTCACCCGGACGGCTTTCCCGCTATTAACGTCGAGCACGATGAGATTCAAGGCCCCATCCTTCCGAACGATTTCTTCAAGCTGATCGAGCCCCTTTAGCTCTCGATCGTTGGCAGCGACGATCACATCACCGGGCTCTAGGCCCGCCCGCTGTGCGGGGCTGCCCCGTTCTACAGAATTCACCCTCACGACGAAATGACCCTTGAGATCCATCGGGTCTCCCGACAAGCCTAGGGTCTTCAACGCCGAAGAGTTCGATGCGGGAGGGGTTGTTGGAATGACAGGGCCGGTCGGAAGTGTGGTGGTTACTGGAGGCGGTTCTGTAGGGTTCGCAGCGGTGGGCTCATTCGCGGTCACGACGAACCAATCGGGAGACGTAGCATCCCAGCCGCCGCGGGGATTTGGCACGAGGTACGCCCGCACTTGCGAACGTTCGACGGGAATGGTGCGCGGGTCAGCCGAGCCGCCATCGACTCCGCTCGGCGATCCCTGCGCGGCAAGCGATCTCCCCGAGGTATGAACGTAGACGACGTCTCCCGGAGCCGGGACGAGTACCCGGACCGGCACTCGCGGAGTCTTGCCGAGTTCCGAACGCTTCACCTCGATCTGAACGAGGTAATCGACCCGATCCCGTCGCGGACTATTGAAAACCTCACGCACCAATCCCTCGATGATCAGGACGGCCTCATCCTTCGTTGGAGTCGTGCCCGACTGGGCCCGGATGGTCCCTCCATCCAGACCCAACGCAAGGCAACACGCCACGATTGTCCCCGGATTCGCAAGACGGGTCTTCATGGAAATCCCTCGTGATCGGGTTCGACCGGATGCCTTTCGGGCCGCAGTCACTCGACCCCGACCGCGCCTTGCGGGGCGCGGTCGGGGCTTCCTGAATCATGCCGCTTTCTTGGCGCGAGCCGGGGGAAGCGGGTTGACATGCAATTCGGCAACACGGCTGGAGCCGGGATGCACGAGGACGGTCAAGGGAGCATCCGCCTTGATCGCGGGATCTTTGAGCCCCAAGGTGCTCGGTTTCCCCTTGACCAGCACCTTGACTTCACTCGAGAGGAAGAAGGAGCGGTTCTTGCCGTTCAGCAGGGAAACCACGAGGACCGGTGTGCGACCCGTCGTGATGTAGGATTTCACCTTGCCAGGGATCTCGTCGTCTTCGTCTTCCTCCTCGGCTGCCGGGGTCGTCTTGGTCGTGGACTTGGAATCAACCTTGTCGGTCGAGGTCGCCTCTTCCTTCTTCGCTCTCTCGGCCTCGGCCTCGGCGATCCGCCTCTTCCTGAGCGGCCCGGTGGTCTTCTTCGCCTGGGCTCCGGTCTCCTCGTTCGTTCGACGATTGAATCCCAGATGAAGTTCTTTCGCGGTATCGCCATTCGCGACGACGGTGATTTCCAGTCCCTCATGGAAACGACGATCGTTCAGGCGGCGCCGGACCTTCCCGCCGCGGGGTCCGACCATCATCGTGTCTTCCTTGATCGAGAACGTGCGCTCGCGGCCCGTCGAGCCGACGATGGTCAGAGTTTGCTTCTCATGATCCACGCTCTTAATGTGGCCCTCGATTCCACCGGGAATCTCGGGCTTCTCGGCCTTCTTGGGTTCCTGGGCGGCCGACGACAGCAAGCCGACGATGCCGAGTGTCAACCCGGCAAGAAGGATCATCATCCTGCGCATCATGGTGGATGTCTCCAAGCGAAGATTTCATCAAGAATTGCTTGACATTCTCAATCAGTGCACGGATCGCATCGACCCGAACAAGGCGGGACACGACAGGCGTTCGGATCGGAACCCGAGGCACGTGACCTATCCGTTCGAGGCACTTCGGTTCTTTCGATCGGTCCGGCGGGGTGGGCGTCGCTCACCCGGCCGGACGTTGATCGAGTCCCGCCAACCAGACTCGGGTCGAGGAGTGGTCTCCGTCATGCGATTCGTCGCAGCATGATCCATCCGTCTTGATGCGGAAGGATACTCGCCATGACATCGGAGCACTCATAGAACCGGGTCGGACACGAATCGATCCGACGTAAATCCGAGTGATGCGACCCAACAAAAACTTATACTTCTAGCAGGGCCTTGTTCAAGGGGGAAACCCTTTTGGCCCACAATTTCCATATAACTGCACATTGAAATATCATTCTATGTTGATTCTATTTGAGACCGGCGGATGAGTCGAGCTCGGCGAGCCTGCCTCGGCCCGGCACTCCTCGAAAGGGACTCGCGCGACCCGCGATGAAAATGAAGTTTCGACGAATCGCGGGATCACATACTGGACGACACCGCGACCGGGGCATATAAGCTAGGTTGGTGCAGAACCCTGACCAAGGGTCGCCGCTCGACTAGCAGGCCGTTCGGTGATCGTCGATCGGCTCGATCATTGACTTGTTCGGAGAGCTGATGATGTCGGAGATCGCGAATACTCTATCAACCGAGACGGGCCTTCCCAGCGATCTCGTCCACAAGGGCCTCGGCGCCCTCTTGAACTATATCAAGGGCGAACTGGGCCCGGAAACCTTCAGCAAGCTCGAAGCTCTCATACCCGGCGCGGGGGGCTTCATCGAGAAATTTGAATCCTCGGCGGATTCCTCCCGCGGTGGCCTGCTGGAGATGGTGACCGGTCTCGCCGGCAAGTTGCTCGGCGGAAAGGTCCAGGACCTGGCCAAGCTGATGGAATCGTTCACGAAGATCGGCTTCAAGCCCGAGCAGATTGAAGCGTTCCTGCCCAAGGCTCTCGCCATGATCAAGAACCTGCTTCCGCCCGAATTGCTCCAACTGGTGCTCTCCAAGATCCCGACCCTCTCCAAGGTCATGGAATCCGGGGACGCTTGATCCTCGTGCGGAGAACGTCAGAGCGGGACACAATGATTCGTGGCGCCCTCGCCCTTGCGCTCGAGGTGCAATCGCAGGCGCCTGTGAGTCGATCGTTCAACCCGCCCGGGTCGAAGGTCCTCGCGTGAGGGCGCTCTGACT
The DNA here is from genome assembly GCA_963743925.1 of uncultured Planctomycetota bacterium. Taxonomy (GTDB): domain Bacteria; phylum Planctomycetota; class Planctomycetia; order Isosphaerales; family Isosphaeraceae; genus CAVZRC01. Next base: position 363,693 of record CAVURY010000034.1, read on the forward strand.
TCGTGCCGAGCCCTGCTCGGCCCACGCATGGACGGATTCAGGGAGATTTGAGATCGGTGGCAGGGGTGTGCACGTCGCGGTTGCGTGCGAAATGGCGCACGGATCAGCGGGTCGCCGCCTGCCTCCCCGATGGCGATTCGCTCGCCACGTTCACCCTTCGCCGAAATCTCATCGTAGTGGCGATCACGTGGGGTCGGATTTCGGTCTCTCACAACTGTCGTGGCGGTCAACAAGTTGCAACTGCTGGACCGAGAAGACTCTACGAATCCGTCGCCCTCTGCCGGGAGAATAGCGACCATCCTGTGCATTGCGACCTCGACTCGGCAGTAGCATAACTCCGTCGATCGGATTAACCTGGGATAGTCCTACCTGGGCTCGAGACCGCGGCACTCCTTCGCCGCGATCGAGCCGAACGCCCCGTGAATTGCCCGTTCGCCAGGCTGCTGAGGTCATGGATCGCTCGGGTCGAACTCTGCGAACATCGTGACAGGCGTCCCGCGGTCCGGGACCCGATCGGAAATCGATCGACCTCGCCGTGCCGGGAGCCTGTTTCATGTTTCTTGCCGGAGGCAGGACCAGTGAAGACCCGGTTTACCCGAGTGGATGGCGGCACCAACCTACCCTACCTACATGGATTGAGCCCAGAAGAGGGGAAGTACCTAAATGAGACAACGCATTCTGACCCTGACCTTCTCGATCCTTCTTGCGACTGGCGTGCACGTCGCTCTGGCTGGAGAGGGAGCAAACAAGAACGGCCCTGCCGCGGGCAGCCCGGCGGTTCTGACGGGACAGGACTCCCTCGGCGATTGGACGACGGATGCCCCAGGAATTCGACGCCGCATCACCGTGAACGACCTGCCGAAGCCTTATGAAACACCTTCGGCCAACAACTTCCCGAGGCCCGCCCGTCGACCCGTGGGTGCAATGCCGCGAGCCCCGGAGGGCTTTCAGGTTTCCGAGTTCGCCACAGGCCTCAATAACCCTCGAAAGATCGTGACCGCGCCCAACGGCGACGTCTTCGTCGCCGAGAGCATGCCGGGCCGGATCAAGGTGCTTCGTGATGCCGATGGGGACGGGAAAGCCGAGGTCGTCGGCGTATTCGCGAGCAAGCTCAGCCGTCCATTCGGGATCGCTTTTTATCCCCTGGGTCAAGAGCCCACGCACATGTATGTCGGCAATACCGACTCGGTGGTCCGGTTCCCCTACAAGACCGGTGACACCAAGGCTTCGGGTGATGCCGAGGTCATCGTCAAGAACATCCCGAGCGGCCAGGAACGCGTCGGGGGCGGCGGCCACTGGACCCGTGACGTGGAGTTTTCCAAGGATGGCAAGACCCTCTTCGTCTCGGTCGGCTCCCGGTCCAATGTCACGGACGACGAGCGGGAGAATCGCCGTGCCGACATCCTGGCATTCGACCCGGATGGCAAGAACGAACGAGTCTATGGATGGGGCATCCGCAATGCTGTCGGCCTGGCGATCCACCCGGAGACGGGCCAACTCTGGGCGTCCGTCAACGAGCGTGACGAGCTTGGCGACCACCTGGTCCCCGATTACGTCACTCACGTCGAGGAGGGGGGATTCTACGGCTGGCCCTGGTATTACCTGGGCGCTCACCAGGACCCTCGTCATGAAGGGAAGCGCCCGGAGCTCAAGGAAAAGGTGATCGTTCCGGACGTGCTGGTCCAGTCCCACTCCGCCTCGCTCTGCATGACCTTCTACACGGGAGACAAGTTCCCGAAGGAATATCGCCTGGATGCCTTCGCCGCCGAACACGGCTCGTGGAACCGGGCCCGACGCACGGGATACAAGGTCATTCGTATCCCGATGAAGGACGGCAAGGCGACGGGCGAATACGAGGATTTCCTGGTGGGATTCGTCACCAAGGATGGCAATGTCTGGGGCCGACCCGTCGGAGTAACGGTCGCCAAGGACGGTGCCCTGCTGGTGAGCGACGACGGGTCGAACATCGTGTGGCGAGTCAGTGCGGCCGATTCGAAGTAAGGACCGTCAACTCGGGGAGTACCGGCCCTTCGCGATTCGGTCTGGATCGATGTAAACTCCCGGGTGGCCGCCGTCGCGGCACCCGGGAGGGTTTCATCCGTCGAACAACTGGTAATCCAATCATCTCGGGGATGATCGTTTTCACAACCCGCTCAGATCGAGCGCGATGACCCGAATGCCGTGCTTCAAGCCGAGCTTCTTGACAACCTCCTCGCTCGCCGGCACCGTCATGCTTCTCCGAGGCGGGATGCTCACTCCGGACAGGATGCGCGGCTGCTGTTTGGGATCACTGTCCATCCCGAGCGCCGCCAGGCCGTTCAGGATCAAGGGAGATGCATTGTCGATCCGCAACCGATAGGTCATCTTGTCTTTCTGCCGCGCTCCCTTGATCAACTGCACCCTCACGAGCCGATTCAATAATCCCTCAGCCAAGGCGTCGGCGAACTGGGCTGCATCAAATTTGCCACCCTCGGGTTTCAGGGGGAGGGAGAACTTGCCGAAATTGATCCATTTGCGGGCCGATTCATCGCTGCTCACCACCTGAACCTGTGCCTGATCGCCCTTCACTCGAACTCGGAGCGCCACCGAGGGGGCGTCCGGATGGACGGGAATCCCTCGCTCCGCCCACAGGCCTAGAACCATCTTGCCCTGCAAGGCGCGGCTGATGTCGGCCGCGATCGTTTCAGCACCGGAATCCGCGGCATCGATCAGATACTGAATCCGGCCGGTTTCTCCGTCGGCGAGCGTATCCAGATGATCGACGAAGTAACGTGCCTGGGTCAGTTCATAGCGATTGGCCCATCCCTGTGACAGCTGCTCGATGGTTGCCCAATCCAGGCCCGCCGCGAGATTCCACATCACGAGCTGGGAAACCGGTCGGGATGCCGTCTCGGCGGCAAGACGTTTGAGTGCCTTCTGAACTCGCGAATCCTTCTGAATCTCACTGATATCCCCGAGTTGGAGCACCTCCCCTTTCTGGGGAAACCTGGGCCCGTCTTGAGGGTCCGGCTGATCCAGACTGACGAGGCGCGTCGGCAGGTGACGTGTTTGGCCCGGCTTCAACTCGGCGAAAGGAAGACTCGAAGGCGGAACAGATCGCATGCCGCCGCCCATGCCGCCCATGCCGCCGCCCATGCCGCCGCCCATGCCGCCGCCCATGCCGCCCATGCCGCCCATCCGTCCCATGCCGACCATTAGACTCCTTCGATCCCAGCTATCTACGTCTCCGGTGAAGTACATGATGATATTCGCGAGCATCATCATGCCCATCATCGGGGGCAGGGTACCGGAGGAGCGGCCCATCCCGCCGCCCATCATGCCGCCGCGACCACCGCCCATGCCGCCGCCCCCCATGCCGCCCATGCCGCCGCCCATGCCGCCGCCCATGCCGCCCATGCCGCCGCCGCCCATGCCGCCCATGCCACCCATCTGGCCGGTGGCACCCTGCGCCACAATTCCAGGAGGTAGGATCACGCGTAGCGGCTTATTCGTCCGATTGGTCACCGACACAGTCATCCGACCATCGCCGGTTCCCTCGGCTTTAGCCGAGACAAGGCCCGTTTTCATCGCGTCGAGGAGGTTGAACTCGGGGGTTTCCTGATCGGGATTCGCCCGGGAGGACGAGGAGGAAGCGGGTGAGGTTGCTGCGGTCGGGCTCTTGCTCGGTTTCCGGCCGCTGGAATCCTCGGCAGAAGCGATCGTCGTGAGTAGAGAGGCCACGAGGCTCGCGGCGAGGAATGCGAGGGAGGTCCGAAACAGTTGTCGCATGGCGATTGTCCTTTCGGCGTATTCGAGCTGGATGGAATAACGAAGCAAATGAAGATTTCTCCGACAGCGTTCGCGTGAAGTCGCCTACCGCTCCATTGACGACGGGTGAACCAACAAGGCTCCGATTTCGACTTCCGCGAGAATGCCGTGGCCTAGGGATTTGATGCATGGCGAATCCGGAAATGGGAACCTCGAGAGATCCCCTTGTCCCGATCGTCGATCATCGATCCGCGATAAAGGTCCGGAAATCGCGCCTACCGCCATATTCCGACCACATTCGAAGAAGCGGTCGTAGCGTCAATTTCCAGCCGTTCCGCGCGGATTATCCCGCAGCGATTCGAGACGATGGATTGCACACTTGTGCGTAGTCCGCACAAGGAATCAATGCAATCTAAGGCGACCGCACATGGCAGATGCTGGAAAATCCGATTCGGGATCGGTCCAGCCAGTCCGGTCAGCCCGATGTGACGAGAGAGCGGTGGGTCAACAGCGAAGAGGAATTGAGGAAAGTCGCTGGCAAAGAGGGCGTACGGCCGGGCCAAACCCGACGAAATGAAGGGGAAGGGTGACAGGCCCGAGATCCATTTCCTCGATCACGCGCGGATGCGTATCATGGAGGACGGTTTTCAAGCGGCGCCGCCACGGTAAGAACTGGGTGACGGCGATGGGACGCGGGGCCAAACTCGCCAGCGCTCGCCTGCGAGCCGATTGAACCACGGGATTGAGGTTTTTCTTGGGATGTCCCTGGACGCGTTGAACGCTGGGCATGGCGGACGCGAGAAGCAATCCCGCAACCAGCACAGCAAGCGCCAAGCGACGAACCCACATCATCCCAGCCTCCGGGCCCGATGAGAGGAGAACCGCCATCCCAGCCTCCTCATACCCCGCCGACCCATACAGGCAAAGATACCGGGTCGATTTCGACCGGTCAAGTCGAATCGAACGCCGACTTGTGCTTGAAGCGCTTTTCTCCCGCAGATCCGAAGATCGGTTCGCATCACTCCTTGACGAAGGGCCACGATCTCCGAAATCCGCTTCCGACGAGAGCGCTTCCCGCTTGGTTTGCGCGCAGCTCGACACGCAGGTCGCTCATACTAACCCGACGCGCCAGCGAGGAGATTGCCGTCGGACCCTCGCTGGCGCGTCGGGTCAGAGCGCCTTACGGTTGGATTGCGCCTACAAGCCCGAAGCGCCAGCGAGTGAATTCCGCCTGGAGAATGCACTCGCTGGCGCGTCGGGCTCGTATCAGCCGTATGCAATCCAACTGCGAGGCGCTCTAGTATGATTCTTCGTACGCAACCCAGACGTGAAGCGCTCGAGAAAACGGAAACGCCCCGGGCGGGCGAGCCGACCGGGGCGGATTGTCCGGATCTTGAATATCGAACGTTGTCCGAGCGCGTCGGTTTCGGTTCGACTCGTCGCGTATGGTCCGTGTCATCAAAGCCCACTGAGGTCAACGGCCATCACGCGGATCCCCTGCCGGAGACCGAGGGTTCTCACGACCTCCTCGGTAGCCGGGAGGGTCATGTTCTTGCGAGGCGGCAGGCTGATACCCCAAAGCAACTTGGGCGTCTCGCCCGGCTTGTCCACCGATCCGACCACGGAGAGTCCGTTGAGGATCAACGGAGACGCGTTCTCGATGCGAATCCCGTAGGTCAGCTTGCCCTTCTCGCGGGGTCCCTTGATCAATTGAGCTCGAACGAGTCGATTCAAGACACCTTCGGCGAGGGCATCGGCAAAGCGAACGCTGTCGATTTTCCCGCCGTTCTTCACGACAGGCAGAGTGAACTTGCCGAAAGGAGCCCAGTTCCGGGCCGCGCTATCACTGCTCGAGACCTCAACGAGTGCTTGACTGTCCTTGATGCGTACCTGGCAGGATACTGCCGCCCCTTCCGGCCGACTCGGCACACCGATGACGGCCTGAAGTCCGAGCACCGTCTTCCCTTTGATAGTGTCGGCCAGTTCGGTCGCCATTGCTTCGCTGGCGGAGTTCGTGCCGGTGATCTGGAACAAGAGCCGCCCGCTGTCGCCCTCAGGCAACGCGCTCAGACGATCCACGAAATCCTGGGCGAGGGTCAATTCGTAACGGTTCGCCCACTTCTGCGAGAGCTCGGAGATGGTGTCCCAGTCGAGTCCGGCAGACAACCGCCACATGACCAGTTGGGAAACCGAGGCCGGCGCCACGCCGGTCGAGAGACGACGCAGGGCTTTCTGAACCTGCGGATCGTCATTAACTCCCGCGATGTCGCCCATGATGCGAAGCTTCTCGCCCTGCTCGGGCAAGACCATGCCCGCCCGAGGATCGGGGTTCGTCAGGCTGACGACGCTTGTCGGCAAGTGGCGGGTTTGCTTCGGTTTCAGGTCGGCGAACGGAAGGTCACTCGGCGGGACGGATCGCATGCCGCCACCCATGCCGCCCATGCCACCCCCCATGCCACCCCCCATGCCGCCCATGCCGCCCATCATTCCACCGCCGCCCATACCCATCATGAGAGATCGACGATCCCAGCTTTCGGCGTCACCGCAGAAGTACATGATGATATTGGAGAGCATCATCATGCCCATCATTGGAGGCATGGTGCCTGAGGAACGGCCCATGCCGCCCATACCGCCCATGCCGCCGCCCATGCCGCCGCCGCCCATACCGCCCATGCCGCCGCCCCCCATGCCGCCCATGCCGCCCATGCCGCCCATGCCGCCGCCGCCCATACCGCCCATGCCGCCGCCCATGCCACCGAATTGGCCCGTGGCACCCTGTGCAACGATACCGGGAGGCATGACGACCCGCAGTGAGCGAGGCGTGCGATTCGTCACGGACACACTGATGCGTCCATCGCCGATTCCTTCGGCCTGGACGGAGACCAATCCCTTCCGCATCGCGTCGAGGAGATTGTGTTCGGGAATGTCTTGCTCAACGCCCGGCTTTGATTTGGCGTCGGCCGTGGACTTGGACGTCTTGCTTCCGGTCTTGACTTGAGGCTTATTCTTAGCATTGGTGTCCTCGGCGGACACCCAGGAGGCGGGCAGAATTGCTAACAGTCCGCCCGCCATTACAACGGTCAACCGATGTAACAAATGACGCATGAGTTCTGCCTTTCTACGCGATGGGCTCGCGTCACCGTCTCGCAGGAACGGGAGTGAACGGCTTGCTCGCTTTGCACGAACCACCGAGAGTATGCAGGCGAGGATGGATCGTGCCATCCTTCCCGGTGTGGGTCCCAGTCCAGAGTGTCAACCGAGCCATATCGGCGATCGGTCGTATGCTCTATCTCCGTGTCGTGGGCCGTTCCTCGAGGAGCGGAGTCGGGTCACGACAACAAAACTTACAACACTAATGACGATCCTCCGCCGCAAAATATTCGTCGGGAAAACAGCCGTGCAAAGCGTTCTCGCACGGAACTCGACTCGGCAATAATACATCAACCGGGTGGAGGAACGGATTCCGGGAACTTCTTACTCTAAATCCCGCTGAGATAATAGCTTATGGCAAGGATCCTGCCCTGGAGTTTCGCTCATTGAGAGAGCCATGCCATCGTCGCCGTAGGCAAGGGTGGGTAGGGCTGGGCGACTCGAATCGGAATTGCCTTCAAGTGCCCTTCTCAATTGTAATGAAGGCGCCGATGATTCCAGATGAACTCATCCGGCAATTGGGGGCGAAAGGCGAGGATAACGGGATCGGGAAAGGGGCGAGTGGATCTCGATCGCGTGGCCATGAGGCGATGAATCCTGTTGGCTTTGTCCCATGAGGATGATTGGGCAGGTGCCCGGCACGGACGTTTGCTGAACTGTGCGCTTGACGACCCGGGCCGATCTGCTATAAGATTTGGATATTAAAAGACTTAGTGCTTCGAGTCTATTGACCAATGGCGAGGCCGGTGAGGCAATGGAACTGCTGAGTGAGCTTTGGGATAAGACGACGGATGCCCTGACGACCTTTTCCGAGGGCGTGTCCCAGGGACTGGTCCGGCTATTCGGCAGCTCGAATGAGCGGAGGATCCGCCAGATGCGGCCGGTGGTCGCGCGGATCAACGATCTCGAGCCGAGCATGACCGCCCTGACCGGCGATCAACTTCGAGCCAAGACCGATGAACTCCGCCAGCGACGGGAGTCGGGCGAATCGCTCGACGACCTCCTGCCCGAGGCGTTTGCCGCCTGCCGCGAGTCGGGCCGTCGGTTCTTGAACATGCGGCACTTCGACGTCCAGTTGATGGGCGGCATGGTGCTGCACGAAGGCAGTATCGCCGAGATGGTGACCGGCGAAGGAAAGACCCTCGTCGCCACCCTGGCGGCATACCTGAACGCGCTCGATGGCCGCGGCGTTCACGTGGTGACCGTGAACGACTATCTGGCCAAGCGCGACGCGGAATGGATGAGTCCGCTCTTCCAGGGTCTCGGCATGACGGTCGGCGCCATCCAGTCGGAGATGGATTCCGACGAACGCCAGCAGATGTACGGCTGCGACATCACCTACGGGACGAATAACGAGTTCGGCTTCGACTACCTCCGCGACAATATGAAGCCAACGAGGGAGATGCAGTCGCAGAAGGAGCTGTTCTACGCCATCATCGACGAGGTGGACAGCATCCTCATCGATGAGGCGCGTACGCCGCTGATCATCTCGGGCCCGGCATTCGACGACGTGCGCAAGTATGCCGAGGCCGATCGCATCGCCCGCGCACTGAGGCGGGATGTCCACTTCGAAATCAAGGAAAAGGAGCGGACCTGCCACCTGACCGACGACGGTGTCCGCGAGGCCGAGCACCTGGCCGGTCTCGAGAGCTTCTATACGCCCGGCAACATGGAATGGCCCCACCTGATCGACAACTCGTTGAAGGCGCACCACCTCTACAAACGCGACCGCGACTACGTGGTGCAGCCCAATGGTGAAGTGGTCATCGTCAACGAGTTCACGGGCCGGCTGATGGTCGGTCAACAATGGTCCGACGGGCTCCATCAGGCCGTGGAGGCGAAGGAGCGGGTCAAGATCAAGGAGGAGAATCAGACCCTCGCCACGATCACCCTTCAGAACTTCTTCAAGCTGTACAAGAAGCTCGCCGGCATGACCGGGACGGCCATGACCGAAGCGACCGAGTTCCACAAAGTCTACGGACTGGACGTGGTGGCGATCCCGACCAACCGCTCGCTGGTGAGGGTCAACCATTCGGACGTCATCTTCCGCTACGACCGAGAGAAGATGCAGGCGATCCTCGACGAGATCAAGGAGGTCAATGCGACCGGGCGGCCGATCCTGGTCGGGACCACCTCGATCGAGAAATCCGAGGAAGTCTCGGATATGCTCCATCGCTTCGGGATCCCCCACCAGGTGCTCAACGCCAAGTATCACGAACGCGAGGCCGAGATCGTGGCCCAGGCGGGTCGGCGCGGGGCCGTGACGATCGCGACCAACATGGCCGGCCGCGGGACCGACATCATCCTGGGCGGAAATCCCGAATTCATGGCCTGGGCGGACCTGAAGCGCATGACCGACGAGGACGGTCGGCCCCTGTTCGAGACCCGGCTCGACGTCGCGAAAGAGGTCTGGGAGCAGGCCGTCGCCCGGTACGAACCCGAGATGAAGGCCGAGGGTCGCGAGGTCGCGGCCGTCGGCGGCCTGCACATCATCGGCACCGAGCGGCACGAGAGCCGCCGGATCGACAACCAGCTTCGCGGCCGTTCCGGTCGCCAGGGCGACCCCGGTTCCTCGCGCTTCTTCCTCTCCCTCGAAGACGACTTGATGCGCAAGTTCGCCGGCGAGTGGGTCTCCAACGTGCTGACCCGCCTCGGTATGCAGGAAGGCGAGGCCATCGAGAGCCTCATGGTCAGCCGTCGGATCGAGGGCGCCCAGAAGAAGGTCGAGGAGCGAAACTTCGACATCCGCAAGAACCTCCTCGAATACGACGAGGTCATGGACGAGCAGCGCAAGCGCGTCTACTCGTTCCGGCAGAGGTTGCTCGAGGGCTCGCCGCCGAAGGACATGGTCCTGACGATGATCGACAACCAGCTCCAGGACGCGGCTAATCGATTCCTCGCCGACGATTACGGGGCCGCCAGCTTCGCCGAGTGGGCCGGCCAGCGGATGGGCGTCGAGATCTCGCCGCGAGAGCTGAAGGGCGCGATGTTCGAGGACGCCGAGGAGATCGTCCGCAGCCGCGGTGAGCGACAGCTCAACGAGGTCATTCGCCAGGCCATGGAGGAAAACCTCCCCACCGATGCGGATCCTTCGGAATGGACGTGGCAGGCCCTGGTACGCTGGGTGAACGAGCGATTCGAGTTGACTCTGAAGGAGAAGGACCTCAAGAAATATGCCGCCACCGATGAGGACGACCTGCGTTCCGGCCGGAATGAGCTCGAGGATTACCTGAACGAGCAGGCCGCCGCGTCGCTCCTCAAGATCGACCTGTCGCCGGCGCGGGAATTCCTCAAACCGGATTGGGGACGGCGTTCGCTCAGCGGTTGGGTCCATCACAAATTCGGCCTGGCCATCGACCCGGAGAGCTGGGCCGGGCTGGACCGGGCCGAGATCGTCCGTCGCGTGCAATCCGAGGCCAGGAAGCTCTATGCGACCAAGGAATCCGAACTCCCCGTCCGGATCGCCTTGATCCGATACCTGGCGGACCGGGATCAACCCCATGCACCCCGATATGACCGCGAGAGCCTGGCCCACTGGTTCTCCCAGCGCTACCACGTCGTCGTCGAGTCCGAGGAACTCCGTCCCTTACTTCGAACGGAGATCGAGACCCTCCTGATCGGCCTGGCTCATCAGAATTACCAGGGGAGTCGGATTGCGGAAGAGCTCGAGAACAAGCTCGCCGCCGCGGGGCTGAATCGGGACCACGACGAGAAGAACGGATCCCCGGTCAATCCTTCGGCCCTGGCCGAACTGGCCCAATGGTCGCGGACTTCATTCGGCGCCGAGGTCACCGCCGACTACCTGCAAGTCGTTGAACCTTCCCAGGTTCGTGGCATACTGATCGCGGCGTTCGACGCCAAGTTCCGCCCCGAAATGCGCGAGATGGAGAAGGCTGTCCTGCTCCAGATCCTCGATTCGAGCTGGATGGAACATCTGCGCACCATGGACCACCTCCGCAGCTCGATCGGCCTCCAGGGTTATGCTCAGATCGATCCCAAGGTCGAGTACAAGCGCGAGGGTATGAGGATTTTCGGCGAAATGTGGGCCGGGATCGGTGACCGGGTCACCGACCTCATCTTCCGCGTCGAGCAGTTCGACCCCGAATTCCTGGATTACCTGGGATCTCGCTACAACAAATGGGACAAAGCCAAGACCATCCATCAGCAAGCGGAGTCTCAGCTCGCCGCGGTCCCCGCTTCGGGAGGAGTGCAGGATCGACAGGCTGCCGCAATCGCCGGCAGTCAGCAGTCCACCGAGAAGAAGCGGGAACCGGTCAGGAACCTTGGAAAAAAGGTGGGCCGGAATGACCCGTGTCCGTGCGGATCCGGTAAAAAGTTCAAAGCTTGTTGCATGCGTAAGCAGGCCGCGTCCGACGCATTTTGAACGGGAAACACGTCTGGGTCCCGGACGAGTCGAGAGTTTCCCCTCTTTCGAATGGGCGAACTAGCCACACTGGTCGCAGACCCGACACATCGCGAATATCGCCTGGATCTCTCGTGCGGCGTGAGACTTAAGGCGAGATGCGGCTTCCTTTCCCGGACGCTTGTTTCGCATCCTGTCCGGTCATCCACCGCCCTCATTCGATCATCGAGCGGCTGAACCTCGCTCGTGTCCTCATCGCCGACAGCGAGGGGGCACGCGAGTTGCTTGAGACAAAATCAACTTCCAAGCGATGACAGGGCACCGTTCCGGGAAAGGATTCCCCGAGATGCCGTTGGCTTTGAACGTGATTTACGCCGCCGCCTTGGTCGTCTTCGCACCAATGCTGGTCTACCGCTGGTTCCGGATGGGAAAATATCGCGAAGGCTGGAGTGAGAAACTCCGGGGAGAGGCTCCATTACGGATCGGCGAGCACCCCTGCCTCTGGTTTCACGCGGTGAGTGTGGGAGAAGTCCTGCTCTTGCGTCCGCTGATCCGTGAGATGGTACGTCTCCGTCCGCGTTGGCAGATCGTGATCTCGACCACGACCTCGACGGGACTCGCGGTGGCCCGTCGGACGTATCCGGACCTGGTGACGTTCTACGCCCCCCTGGACTTCAGTTGGTCCACTCGGCGGGCGGTGTCGCGCATCCGGCCGACCGTCCTGGCGTTGGTCGAGCTGGAGCTGTGGCCGAACCTGATCCGCTCGGCCAAGCGGGCCAATGCTAAGGTGGCGATCATCAATGCGCGGCTGAGCTCGCGAAGCTTCAACGGTTATAAGAGTCTGCGCCTCCCTCTCTGGTCAACGCTCAACCGGATCGACGCCGTGGTCGCCCAGGATCCGGAGTATGCCCGTCGTTTCGTCGAGCTCGGTATTCCCGAAGATCGAGTCAGGGTCACGGGATCCGTCAAATATGACGGACTGGAGAGCGACCGTAATAATTCGAAGACCCGAGCCCTGAGGCAGCTCCTGGGCCTTTCCCCGGCCGACCTCATCTTCGTCGCCGGCAGCACCATGGAAGGAGAGGAAGCCGCGGTGCTGGCCGCCTACAAGGCCGCCCGTCGTCAGCACCCGAGCTTACGATTGATCGTCGTACCCCGCCATGCGGAGCGGTTCGAGGAAGTGGCTCGGATGTTCGAAGAACAGGGCGAATCCGTCCTCCGGCGCAGCCTGATTCAGGGCCGGCTTCCTCGACAAACCGCGAGTCGACCTTCCGTGATCCTGGTGGATACGATCGGTGAACTCGGGGCCGTCTGGGGATTGGCCGACGTGGCATTCGTCGGGGGCAGCCTTCGGCCTGGCCGCGGCGGCCAAAATATGATGGAGCCCGCGGCTTATGGCGCCTCGGTGATGTTTGGTCCACATACGTCCAATTTCCGGGAAACGGTCGACCAACTGCTCCGGCGCAATGCCGCCCGGAGGGTGGCCGACGCCGAGGAGTTGACTCGAGGGCTCCTCGACGACCTCGACGACCCCGAAACCGCGGCCGCTCGCGGGGCCGCCGGCCGCCACTTCGTCCTGGCGCAGAACGGTGCCTCAGTCCGAACTCTCGCCGAGCTCGACCGCCTCGTCGAAGCGTCAACGGCCCAGACGGCGGCTTGACCAATGACTTGCCTTTTACCGGCGAAGTCGCTGAAATAGGGGTCCGCCCTGGGGGTGCAGGTGCGACGTATGCTCTTGCGCCGCACGAATTGGGGCTCCCTTACTTCCGAGTGCCGCACCGTTATCGAACTGGGAGAATGAGATGAGCGATCAAGAAGGACCGGCGACCTTGCCCACCCCGAGCAATCCGCAAGGTCAGGCCACGGAGGTGGTGGTCAACGATTCCAGCACCCTGCCTTCGTACTCCAATTTCTGCCGCGTCACGGCGACCCCCGAGGAAGTCATCCTCGACTTCGGCCTCAACCCCCAGCCATTTGCGACCGGTCGGCAGGACGTCAAGGCCAATCAGCGGATCGTCATGAACTTCTACACGGCGAAGCGACTCCTGACCGCCTTGAGCATGACCATCCAGCGTCATGAAGGGACATTCGGCTCCATCGAGCTCGATGTACGGCGTCGGGCCACGGGTGCTCCCCAGACGGGCTATCCGCAGCCGGGACGAGTGGGACCTCAGGGGATCGTCGAATAATTCCGCAACTCCGGATACATGACGTAGCCGTGAGGAGTCGAAGCCGGCTCTCCCGATAGACTGCGAGGAAGAGCCGGCTTCGTCCCCACTTCGACCCGTTCGATTCCATCTCGATGTAAACGGTCGCAGGATCGCCTCGAGTCCCGATTCTTCGCGGCAGGACCTCGCGTCATCGAGTCCAGCGGAGGACCGAGGATATCAGAGAATCCTCCGAAATCGCCGCCTTTCCCCTCCTCGTCATTATCATTCCTGATTTTCCTATCTTCCCATGAGAATGCGTGGCGAGTTCATTCGCCAGCGATCTTGCCTACGCGTAGCGGGCGATGACGTGCGCCCGAGCTCCCCTTGAGGCCGGGTCAAATCGCCTCTCTCACCGCCTGGCAAGACGGTCGAATCTGTGAAACGGTGATCCGGCCCTATCCGATTGATCAAGGACTCGAGAAAAGTCGATGCAGTCGCGCATGAACTGCGGAAATACAGGCGGAGAGACGCGAGGTTGGGGCGCAGGTCAAGCCCCCTTGTTGAGATTTTCGCGGGATGGGAAGTCTTTGGCTGATCGCCGATGCGGGTTTTGACCGATTTTCAGTGTGTGACGCCCCGATCCGCGCATGCGGGTTCTGTCGATAGGTGCGATCCCGAGGGGGTTCGACTAATCCTGGTGCGACGTGGGCGCCGATATTGGGATTTGCCGGGCAACTCGGCCTCGGTCCAGGACGGACGAGTCTAGTGTTAGGAGATAATGGAATGTCTCAGCCATCCCGACCGCGGGCGAACGGCCCAGCTCAGCGGCCTCGTCGTGATCTCAAGCTCGAGCCGCCGACACCGTTGGAGGAGCGCCGGATGCCGGCGCCCATCGTCACCCTCTATCCGCTGCAGGTCACTTCGGTAGCACCTGCGACGCCGGTCAACTCCGATCTGTTGACCGTGACGGTCACCGAGAACACCGCGGCGGTGAGCCCCGATACCGCCGCGCCGATCACATCGGTCGCCGAGTTGACTTCCAACTCGTCGTTCGGCGGCGACATCGTCAACATCGCGCCCGGTCCGGGCGGCGTCTTCGGCGACGCCGTGTATGCCATCTCCCGTGGCGCAGGCGGAAATACCTCGGCCGTCAATCGTCCGGGTGTGATCTACCGTGTCAACCCGGCCACCGGACAGGCGAGCGTCTTCTTCGACTTGAACACGGTCCTGAGCCAGACCGATCCGGTCAACACGACCCCCGCGACCCCGGCCGCCAACTCGCTCGGTAATTCGACGGGCCTGGTGAACTGGTACAGCATGAGCTTCGATCCCAACGGGACCTTCGACGGCACCCCGTCCTTGTTCGTCAGCAGCGTGGACCGCTCCGACCCGAACAAGAACATCATCTTTCAGATCTCCTCGAGCGGCACCCTGATCGGCGTCTTCGTCCAGATGACCGATGGGCTCGCTTCCCAGAAGTTCAATCTGAACCCGACCGCGATCCTCGTCCCTCCGGTCGATCAGCAGAAATTCCTGAGCGGCATGATCGCCGGCAGCGGGATCAGCACCACCTCGGGCACGTTCGCGGCGCTCTACTTCAACGCCTCGAGCTACTCTCCCGGTCAGGTCATCAGCAACTCCTCGCTGCCCACGGGCGTCTCCCAGACCAATCTGGGCGAGCCGGTGATCACCGAGATCCTCAACAATTTCGGGACCGGAGTGGCGACCGGAGTCGCCACGGGCCCCATCGTCGGCCTGACGTCTTCGAACATCTATTACGGCAATCAGACGTTCTCCGTATTCACCGACTTCGGCACGCCGTCGGGCGGCGGCATCTCCGCGGTGCCCGGCTTCAGCGGTGTCCAGGGGAGTGACGGCAACCTCCTGATCAACAACCTCCTGTCGACCACCCTGGCGGCGAACGCGGCCACGGATACGCAGCCGGCGGCCTCGACCCTCTTCCGCCGCTTCTACGGGATCGCGTTCGACCAGTACGGCTACTTTTCGCAGGGCATGTCGGTGAGCTCCTCGAGCGGTACGACAGCCGGTTCGGGCACGACCTTGGGAATCACCGACCCGCCGACCTACGCGGGCAGCGTCTTCGTCAGCGACCTCTCATCCGGACTCTACGTGACGGTGACCCCGAAAGCTCCCTTCCCGACCACGCCGATCCTCGTGCCGGTCCAGGGCTCGGGCATCATCGGTGTCACCACGGATTCGGGAGGGAACGTCATCCCGATCATCACGGGAGGCAACTCGACCGGGGGCACCAACGATTTCGGCGGTCGGATCATTCGCATCACCCCGGCGGGGATCGTCAACACATTCGCCTACGGGTTCGATACATCGGGAGCTGTCGGCTCCTCGAGTTTCATCGATTCGACGCTCAGCATCGGTTTCTCGGCCGATGGAACCATCCTCTATGCGGCCGACAACTCGGGCATCTGGCAGTTCAAGACCACGGCCAGCCTGGCCGACTCGACGAGCGGTAGCCTGATCGGGTTGAGCGACCTTCGCGCCCTGGGTGCACCTTACGACGGCCTGGGCAGTGCGGTGGCCGTGGTGGATACCGGCGTGGACGCCCTCGCCCCTTCGTTCCGCGGACGGGTCGCCGGCGGCACGAACGTGATCACCGGTGGACTCGGCAATGACGATCTTCAGGCCGCGGGCTCGAGCTCCGCGACCACGGGCGGCACGGGCGGCGGCGGCCGCCAGGGCGGCGGCGGCGGCAGCACGGGCGGAGGAGGAGCCGCCGGAGGCGGCGGCGGTGGCAGCGGTGCCGCGGTCAACGCCGTGCTGTCGACCACCAACGCAGGCCACGGCACGCCGGTCGCCGGCATCATCGCCCAGTTCGTCCCTCAGGCGACGATCGTACCCGTCGATATCTTCAGCCCATTCGCGCCTTTCGCGACGGTCTCGAGCAGCTCAGGGACCGGCGGCACTGGTTCGGGAGGTGGAGGTGGAGGTGGCGGTGGCGGGACCGGTTCGACGGGGGGGGGCATCGCGGCCGCGACGAACAACGACGGTGCGACGACCCAGACGCTCTACAATGGCATCAACTACCTGGTCACCCACCCGTTCGTGAGCGATCCCGTCCGTTCGGGCGTCCTGGATCGGATGATCGCGGCCGTCTACGCGTTCGGTACGTCCACCACGTTCTCCACGGAAGCCCAGGCGTACAAGCAATACCCGCAGGAAATCATCGCCCTGAAGAACCTCTACCACAAGCTCCGCAAGGAGGGTACCGCCAATATCGCGGCGAGTGGCCAGTTCGGAGAGCCGCTGGGGGCGTCGGCCGCGTCTTCGACATCCACCACCGGGTCCGGCGGGACCGGTTCGAACACCGGCGGCATCCTCCAGGCGAACAATAACGCGCAGAACCAGTCCGTCGGCGATAACAACGGGATGTCCCTCCCCGCCATCATCAACGAGGTGATCTCGGTCACGGGCGTCTATTCGTTCCCGTTCATCGCTACACCCTCGACCTCGCCGATCGATACGCCCTCGGGAGTCATCCCACGACCGGAGGGACCCATCCTTCTGTTTGGTAGTAACCTGACGATCGGCGGGACGGCGAGCGTCGGCTCGGGCAGCAGCGGCGCCACCGGCGGCACCGGCACCTCCACGACTACGGGATTCAATTCCAACGCCGAGCTGCTCGCGGCTGCGGACTTCAATATCTGGGTGGACCGGATCCCGGGCGCCGTCAATCGAAGCCCGACCACCGACTTCGCCGCACCGGCCTTCAACACCCCGACCTTCAGCCGGACATTCTCGGTCACTTCCAGCACGACGACCACCGGTACCGGCTCGACGGGAACCAACACGTCTGGCATCGTCAATCCCCTGACCTTCACCCAGGTCGGAACCTCGATGTCGGCGGCCGTGGTCACGGGTGCCTACGCCGTGGTGTCCTCCGCCCTCAACTACTGGACGAGTCTGGCCCAGTCCAACGGCTACACGTCCGACGGTTATTTGAACACGCCAGTCGGGACGGACTCCTTGAACTTCGGGCCTACAGGCGTTCAAGAATGTCTCGGCGTGGAATACCCCCGACGGCATCAACGGAATCCTGGCCTGGACGGCGGTTCCGGCGACCGACGTCAACGACGGCAACACCGTCTCGACTCCGTCCCAATTGCCGAATAGCACCGCTTATCCCGTCGTATGCCCGGATCTCGGTAAGTAACGCCGTCGCCGCGATCGAGGGCTATGTTGCCATCAACTACCTCCAGAAGCATCATGACTTCCAGATCATGGATACCAACCATGACGGTTTGATCACGGCCCAGGAGCTCACGAACTTCGTGACGGATGCCAAGTCGATGGGCCTGGCCGAGGCCGGGGCCATGGCAAACCTGCTCGGCGGCACGGCGACTTACGGACCGGTCGAGGCGGGCATCAATAACACGGTGTTCAACGAGAACCCCGACCAACCCGGAGCCGAGCAGCGTCGGTTCAATTTCTTCAATTACGCCGCCGACGGCCAGCTTACCGGCTCGATCTCGCTCAATGGGCTCAAGATGTTGAGCCGCACGCTGTTGCCTTCTCCCGATGCTTACACCATCATCGATCGGCAACGCGCGTCGGCCAACGGGTTCCTGCTCGCTCCCGCCGTCCCGCGGAACTTCGTCGCCTTGCAGCACATCTCGCCCAGGTTCGAGTTCGTGCCCAAGGCGGCCGTCGCCAGGTTCCGGAATGTGTCTCCAGACGCCTTCACGGTCGGTCGCGGGCAGTTCCCTGGCACGTATCTCCCCTTGTATACCTTGTTCGATGGCCCGTCGAGTGCGTCGAACTCATCGAGCCAGACGACCCAGAGCCAGGTCATCGGGATGACCAAGTCCACGATCGTCGATGGGACGAAGGTTTCGGTCAATTACTACTCGACCGTGACTTCCACCAATTCGCCGACGAGTACCGCCTCGACGACCACAACCCCGACGAGTTCACCGACCCCGACGAGTTCACCGACCCCGACGAGTTCGCAGACGACCTCAACTCCCAGCCCATCGACAACAACCACGACCACGTCGGTCCAGAGTACGACCCCGACCGGTTCCACGTCGAGTTCGTCGGTCCCATCGACGGGATCAACGGGGACTATCTCGCCGACGACCTTGGTCCAGTCGAACCTCACGGTCTCGCCGCTCTCGACCTCCCAACTTGGCGTGAGCTCGCTCTCGCCGGCCGGGACCCTCACGCCGACGCCGACACCGACGCCGACACCGACGCCGACGCCAAGCCCGACCGGGACCGTGGCCGCCGTCCCCCTGGCGTATTCCAGCGGCGTCACGACCATCGCCACGTCCAGCGCGAACCCGTCGGCATCCGCCCAGGTGCCGTCCCATGCCGCCAGACGATCTCAGATCCGGACGATCTCCAAGGAGTCCAAGAAGAAGAGCTCGACCTCCTTGCAGTCGATCTGGAACAACATCAAGAAGTCGTTCTAGTCGAGCGATCCCGCAGATTCCATCCGCCTCTTCGAGCCAGCCTGCCTCCCCGACCGGGGGGGCAGGCTGGCTCGTTGGCTTGATCAGAAAAACCCTGGCGATCGAAGGGACCGATCGTCAGCGGATCGCCCTACGTGCGGCGGGAATTCACGACTCGGGACCGGATGGCAAGAAGTCAGGTGTCCGCGCGCGCGACCCGATGGGAAAGGATCCCCTGGAAGACTCGTCGCTCGCGCCGTATGGTGAGAAAGGTCATCCGACCGATTTCCCTCACAACCCCGCATGAATTGCACCTGGAGCGCAGCATGAAGGCAATGGAGCGAAGGACTTTCCTCAGGACGACAGGCGCGGCGGTGTCGGCCGCTATCGGGATGTCCGCATCCGTGACGACGGCCACTCAAGACAACGCGCCCCGGTATCGCTGGAAGAAGGCCTTCATGCTCGGCGGCTTGAGCAAGGGCTCTCCCTTGTCCACGTTCCGACTCCTCAAGGAAGCCGGCTTCGAGGGGGTCGAGCTCATCAGCCCCAACCAGCTCGATCGCAGGGAGGTCTTGAGCGCGCACGACGAGACGGGCCTGGTGATCCACGGCGTCAGCGGCGCACGCCACTGGCAAGAACCGCTCTCCGACCCCGACCCTAAGGTCGTCCAGCGCGGGATGGCCGCGATCCGCCAGGAATTCGAAGACTGCAAAGCCTATGGCGGCACCACCGTGTTGGTGGTCCCGGCCGTCGTCAACAAGAAGGTGACTTATCGCGACGCCTACAAGCGCTCTCAGGAGCACATCCGCAAGCTCATCCCCGATGCGGAGAAGCACGGGGTCAAGATTGCCATCGAGGAGGTCTGGAACAAGTTTCTGCTCAGTCCCGTCGAGTTTGCCCGGTATATCGACGAGTTCGAGAGCCCCTGGGTGGGTGCCTACTTCGACGTGGGAAACGTGGTGGAGTACGGCTACCCGGAAGAATGGATCCGGGAGCTGGGCAAGCGCGTCCTCAAGATTCACATCAAGGAATACGCCAAACGGAATCGGTTCAACTACCCGCTGGGCGAAGGGAAAGAGATCGACTGGGCCGCGGTTCGCGACGCCCTGATCGAAGTCGGCTATGATGGCTGGATCACCGCCGAAGTCGGCCTCGAGAACCTCGAAGGCATGAAGGATGTCGTCAATCGCATGAACCGCCTCCTGCAATTGAGCTAGGTCAAGCACGGACGGGAATGCACGGCGATCGCCGATTGTTGGAGAAACTTGCATTCGATCCCGGGCGATCCCCCCATCATTCAGTAGGAAGGGAACCCAATATCCCGAGGATCGAGTCGACCCTATGACCGAACGGGCGAGTGATGCCATCCTGATCGAGCGATTCTCGAGAGGCGGGGACGAGGCCGCCTTCGTGGCGCTGGTGAAGCGTCACGGCCCGTCGGTCGAGCGGATTTGCCGACGCTTTCTCCACAACGAACAGGACGTCGAGGACGTTTTCCAGGCGACGTTCCTGACCCTTGCCCGCAAGGCGGCCGCGATTTCCTGGCAAGAGTCGATCAGTGCGTGGCTGGATGCGGTGGCGTCTCGACTGGCCATGCATGCCCGCTCGGGGGCGGCTAGACAAAGGGTTCGCGAAACTCCGATCACCGTCTTGACCGCCTCCGAGACGGACTATAATGGTCGGTTTCCCGAAAACTACCATCCACTTGTCGGTCCCTCGAGGGAGGTTGACAGAGGGGACTTGCGGCGGATTCTCGACGACGAGCTCCGGAACCTACCCGAAAAATATCGGGCGCCGGTCATCCTATGCTGGCTGGAGGGCCTCACTCATGAAGAAGCCGCTCAAGAACTGGGATGGCCGACGGGCTCGATGTCGCGCAGGCTCAATAGGGCACGCAACTTATTGCGATTGAGACTGTCGCATCGCGGCGTCACATCCGCGCTCGTGCTCGTCTTCGTCGCGATGGTCGCCGCGATCGCAGGGTTGAGTGGGGCTAACGACCAGAAGAATCGTCCGTCGATTATCCAGTCCATGTCACCGTATCGATCGAGGTCGGAGGGTGGCCAGGGTCTGGGACAGACTCTATCCATTCTCGTCCGCAACCAAAACGCGACACTCGACCTCGCTGACATCATCCGGCTCGCTCGCGTATCCAGACACGTCGCTTGCGAGCTGAAAGGCCAGAATACGGGGCCTTTACGCGGTGTATGGCGGGACCTCACCATGGAAATGGAACGATCAGCCGTCGAACTGGAAAATGCCTGCCTGGGAGAGGACTCGCTCGCCGTGGTCGTTTCGGCCCAGCGCCTCGACGCAAGCTGCCTGAATTGCCACGAGTTGTTCCGGTGAAGCCGAATCGAAGTCCGAACGATTGCGTGGAAGATGCCGTACTAAGAACCTGCGGCCCACAAATTGAGGCTGGCGAGGGTGCGCCCGATGAAGAGTCTGGTCCGCGGATGGTCATCCGACTAAAATGACGGAAATGAATGACGCGACGTGACTCGAATCATTCCCACCCCAGGTTCCTCCCTTGAGACCCTCACCTCCAGGCAGGTGCGAACGATATGGCGACAGCCACCAAGCAAAACCCTCCCTCGTCGTCACCTCCGCCCGCCAGGGCGGGCTATACGCCGTCCCCCTCGCTGGTGGACCGGATCGCCAATGGAGTTGACGCACTCTATCGGTTCCTCGCGTCCCTGAAACTGGCGGTGATCAGCCTGGGGACTCTGGTGGCAACCCTGGCTTACGCGACTTTTTTCGACTCCTGGTACGGGAGCGTGGCGGCGCGAGAGTATATCTATCGGGCTCCCGGCTTCGCCATCCTGCTGGCGTTCCTGGGCATGAATATCCTTTGCGCGGCCCTGATCCGGTTCCCCTGGAAGAAGCGTCAAACCGGGTTCGTGATCACTCATGCGGGACTCCTGGTCCTCCTGGCCGGTTCGTTCTACAGCGTCAGGACCTCCGATGAAGGACAGGTCGGGATGCTCGAGGGAGACCTCAAGGGAGAGTTGGTCCGCACGGACTATCCGCTCATCAAGGTCTGGGAAGTCGACCCACACACCCAGCGCTACAACCGCGAGATCGACTTGCCGTTCATTCCCGGATCATTCCCCTGGGGTCCCGGGAAGCCCCAACCCGTCGGGATCGGAGAACGATTGCTCTCGATGGTTACCTTGGGTCTGGCGGGCAGTCCTCCGAAAACCGAGGAGCTCCTGAGCAAGCCGGGCGATCCCTTTCAATTCGTGGTCAAGGAGCACCTGCCGGCTTCGGCCCCCGCCCGAGAGTACGTCGCAGACCCCGACGGCGCGCCGATGGCTCGCATCCGATTGAAAGTCAAGCCGCCGGGAATGCCGCGCGAGCAAGATGCATTCCCCTCCGAAGACGAACAATGGTTCACGACAGAGAAGAAGTTTTTCCGGGTCGTCCGGTCGCCGGCTCCCGGAGCACCCGCCGTCGTCACATTCGCGTCCGTGAACCGGCCCGAGCTGGTTGAAGACTTCCTCAAGCCTCCGATGACGGGCAAGGCCGGGGTCGCGCGTTTCCGCTATCCCGACCGGTCGGGTCGGACTCGCGTCTACGATTGGGCGTTAGAGGGTCTCCTGCCCGACGAGCCGACCCCCGGTCCTGATGGGGCCGCAAAAGAAGGAAACGAAGCCAAGTCCCTCAATCGTCCTGCCCGAGAGCGACCTGACGGTAACGCTCAGCGAAATCATCCCGTTTCCCACCCAGGAGCGGAGGCTGGATCGCGTCCTGGGCGACGACCCCTTGCCGATCGCATTGTTCAAGATCCAGCGCGCCGGCGGCGGCGAGCCGATCACGCATATGGCCCTGGCCAACTTGCCGATGGTACCCAACCTGATCCCGTCGCAGGAGGAGGCCGCCACGCCGGCCAAGCCCGCCCTCGCGTCGATCCACTACATGGTCACCCCGTCGATCGATCCGAAGACGAACGGCCGTTTCGGCCAGATCGATGTCCTGGCGGGTCCCGACCATTCCCTCTCTTACCGCGTCTTCGGCCGCGGCAAGGACGGTATGGGCGAGCTTCGGGCCTCCGGGCCTGCGATCAAGGGGAAGCCGATCGCGGCCTTCGGCGGCGGCGCCAACATGCCGATGACGATCAGCTTCGAGGTGGACGACTATCTGCCCTCCGGGGTTGCCAGGGACATCTTCGTGCCCGTCGAGCTCCCCAAGGGGAAGAAGGACGAAGGAATCGGTGCGTGTCGGGCCGAGATGACCGTCGGCAAGGAGACCAAGGAGATCTGGCTGAGGCGATCGCTGAGCCTCGACCCGCCATCTCCTCAGTTCGTCACCTTCCGGGATGCGGTCTATGCGGTCGCTTACGACGTGGACCGGAAACCGCTCGGGTTCGATCTCAAGCTCGAAGACTTCGAAGTGGGCTTCGAGCCCGGGACCGAGCAGCCGACGAAGTTCGTGAGCCAGGTTCGACTCACGGATAAGACCGAGGGGATCAAGGATCGAGCCGCATACGATCTCGATGAATCACCCGCTCTATCACAATGGATACACGTTCTACCAGTCGCGCTACATGCCCGACATCGACCCTCGGACCGAACGTCCCACCGGCCGGTTCCAGTCGATCTTCCAGGTCGCCATCAACCCCGGCCGGTCGCTCATCTACATGGGATGCATGCTGATCGTCCTGGGGGCGTTCGCCCAGTTCTACATGAGGGCGGGGATCTTCACCGACGGTGGCAAGAAAGAGCGGGAACGCGCGGCCGCGAAGTCGAGACGCAACGAGCCGAAGCCGGAAGACGAAATGCCCAAGCAGCCCGAAGATCTCGAACGCCTTTGATTGTCGAAAACCTGAATCCTGGCTGACCGAGCCTCCGGAGACACGAACATGACGCGAACGGGCAAGTTACTCGCCGGGTTGATCCTGGCCGGGATGGCGGCGGGCGGCCTTCCCGCACGAGGGGATGAGGCGATCAAGCCGCAGGGGACCGGGCCTGCCTACGAACAGGTCGGCAAGGTCGCGGTCATGCACGCAGGGGCGAGTCAAGCCGCTGGACACGGTGGCTCGCGAGGAAGTCAAGCAGGTCTACAGCCGCGAGACGATCACGCTTCGCGATCCTCGCGAAGAGGTCGAGAAGCTCCTCGATCCCGAGGGCTTCAACAAGCCGGGTGGGACGGCCTGGTCGGTCGAGAAATGGGCTCCCGTGAGTGCCTTCCTCGGCTGGACCGTCCGGCCCGAGTTCTGGGACGATCAGCCGTTCATCCTCGTCGATTACCTCCCGCTCCGCCGGCTCATCGTGGCCGGACCGCTCGCGGCTCGACTCAAGGCGATCGCCGACAAGCCCGGCACGTCGGCCGAGGACAAGAGCGGATTGGAGAAGCTGGCCGGCAACGGCGACCTCGACGCCGCGACATTGATGGGATTCGTCCGCTCTCCAAGCTGCCCGTCGAGGACCGCCGTGCGATCGCCGAACTGGCCGTCAAGCTCACCGAAGAGCACAAGTGGCTCACGCCGCACGAGCTCGACGAGGCGACGGTCACCGTCAAGGGAGTCGCGAGCCCATTCATGAGATGGGCGCGCGAGATGAGCGAGCAACAACGAAAGTTCCACGATAATCCTCTATCCGTCGAGCGGCCCGCCGAGATCGAGAAGCGGCATCCGTGGATGTTGCCCAGCGGCTGATGACGTACCAGGCTTACAGCGGCGACCGATTCCAGACGACCGGACTGATCCTGATCCTGCCGAGACCGTCCGACGCCAAGTATCTCGCTTTCACGGCCAAGACCATCGCGGAGGCTCGCGCGAAGACGAGCGCCGAGGAATTGCCGCTGATGAAGCTCGACGCCCTCAAGGCCATCGCCACCTACTGGGATTTCATCCCCCGCGAGGAGCACAAGACGCCGACCGAGGACGCCGCGGCCGACGCGCGTTTCACGGCCTGGCTGCGCGACAGCTCGACCTGGGTCCCCCTGAAGGTGCTCCTGAAATCCAAGCCGGAGGAGCTGATCGAGGCCGGCTACCCCGAGGGGCCGGTCAATGCGTTCCTCGGCGCCTATCGCGAGCTGGAGCAGGCCGAGACTCGCTCGCCCGGCCAGGTGTCCGAGGCGGCAACCCAGGGGTTCTTGACGGCCACCCGGAAACTGGGCGAGGCGGTCTCGACCGAGTATCCCGACCGTGGCTGCGATCGAGCGCGAGACCTATTTCAACGCCACCAATCCGTTCTGGAAGGCCCCTTTCGCTTACGGGGCCGGGCTGGTGCTCCTGGTGCTGGGCCTGGCTTTCGGGTCCACCACACTGAAGGCATCCCGGGTCGGGAAGCTCGGTCGCGGGATCTACTGGCTGGGGATGCTGGGCCTGCTGGGCGGGATCGGCCTCGAGATCCTGGGCTTCTACTTCCGGATTCGGATCACCGGCTGGGCGCCCGTGACCAATATGTATGAAACGGTCATCTGGGTCTCCCTGGTCGGCGCGGTTCTGTCCGTGGTCTTCGAACTGATCTACAAGCGGGTGTATTTCGCGATGGCCGGCTCGGCCCTCGCCTTGCTGGGCACGATCACGGCCGCGAACGTCCCGCTGCTCGATCCCAGCATCAAGAGCCTCCAGCCGGTGCTGCGGAGTAACCTCTGGCTGACGATCCACGTCCTCACCGAAGTGTCGAGTTACGCCGCGTTCGGACTGGCCTGGATGCTGGGCATGATCGCCACGGCGTTTTACTTGACGGCCACCTATCGCCGTACGCCCCGGCTCGGGGAGTTGGCACTGCCGCTCATCCCCGGCTTACCGCTGGCCACCGTCGGCGGAGCCGGTGTTGCAGCCTCTTACGGGGTTTTCGGGCCCGAATGGACCACGGGTGATTTCCTGTTCTATGTCTTCTCGATCATGGGCCTTCTCGGGGGCATGATCTCGCTGGCCGCCGTCCTGGCGACGACCGGCGAGTTGATTGCTCGAGTCAAGTTCCGCAAGGAAGCCCAGGCTCTGGCGAATTCCGAGGAATCTGCCCGGGAGGGGGTCGAAACCTCGCGAAACCGTTCGGCCTTGGCGGCATCGTCCGTTGCGTCCTCAGAAAATGGTGGCGGAGTGGCGACCCTCGCGAGGCCGACTGTCGCCGAGATCCGGGCCCGCGCCTCGAGCTCGAAGGTCAAACTCGACGCGCGAGGGATGGCCATGCAGCAGACGGCCGCGACGGTCAAGCCGCTGTCCAACTTCATCTACCGCACGATGCAGGTCGGCGTGCTCCTGATCGCCGCGGGCACGATCCTGGGCGGAGTCTGGGCCGACTATTCCTGGGGACGGTTCTGGGGCTGGGATGCCAAGGAAGTCTGGGCCCTCATCACGCTGCTCGTCTACTTGATCCCGCTCCACGGCCGTTTCGCCGGCTGGGTCAATACGTTCGGGCTCGTCTTCGCGTCGGTGTTTTGCTACCTCTCCGTCGTGATGGCCTGGTACGGGGTCAACTTCGTCCTGGGCGTCGGCCTCCACAGCTATGGCTTCGTCGAGGGCGGTTCCCAAGGGGCCATGAGCGTGATCATCGCGGGAATCCTGGCCTTCCCCGTCGGCGCCGCCTGGCGTCGTCAGTTGGGATATCGACCGATGTTTGTGGAGAATTCGGGTGACGTCGGCGCCATCGAGACTTCAGCCTGACGAATCGATCCGGAACGCGAAGACGCGCGTGACGGGCGCGTCGAGCGGACCGGGATCGGTCGGTGGACTTCCGGCGAGAGATCGAGCGTGCTGGATCAAGATGTCGAGATCCAGGCCAAGTTGGCCGACGCCTCCAAGGGTCCGCGACGCGGCGAAACTCTCCGCGGCCCGCGCCGCATGCGTCCTGATGCCATGCTCCTGACCCTCGCGAACTTTGACACCTGCCGCGGCCAGCTTGATCAAACCCTTGAGGAGCTCGGCCGTGGCGCCGCGTCGACCTGCGGCGTGCCACAATCCTTCCCAGGCCTCGTGCGATTCCCAGTAGTAACCCGCGTCGAAGAGCCTCACCCCGTAGCAGGAACTGCGGCGATTGCGCATCGATGAGCGGGCAACCGGTGTTCGGTTCTCCCGTACGAATGCCCGTTCGGAGATCGGATGGGGTGGGGCCAGGGCCCTCCCGGGACGAAAGAATACGGCGGGAATGGTTCGATCGAATCGATGTCCAAGTGGGGCTCGCTCGGGCGGGGTGAGTGAAATCGTGGGCGCCTCGCCGACGCTCGTCTGCCTTCCCATCAGACGTGAGGGTCGATGGAACTGCAACCTCTGGTACTGATCAATGCGGTCGGACTGACCCGAAAACTGCTGGAGCATGCGCCTCGCTTGAAACAACTGGCGGGATCGGGCTGGATCCGATCGCTCGAAGAGAGCTTGCCGGCGGTGACCTGCACGGCCCAGGCCAGCATCCTGACCGGGCGGCTCCCGCAGATCATGGCATCGTCGGCAACGGCTGGCTGTTTCGCGATACGGGAGAGATTCGGTTCTGGCAGCAGTCGAACGCCCTGATGCAGGCCGAGCCGATCTATGCGACGGCGCGACGCCGTGCAATCGAGCGCGGGCGGCCGTTCCGTGCGGCCAAGCTCTTCTGGTGGTTCAACCAGGGTGCCGACGTCGAGATCAGCGTGACTCCCAAGCCCTATTATGGGTGCGACGGCAACAAGGTCTTCGGGATCACCGGCACGCCCGATGGCCTTTGCGAGCGGCTCGAGTCCTCGCTCGGGCCGATTCCCGTTCCATACGTTCTGGGGACCGGGCGCCGGGCTCCCTTGCACCGACTGGATCGCGCGATCGGCCGCCGTCGATCGTCGAGTGGGAGCGACCCGATCTGACCCTGGTCTATCTGCCCCACCTCGATTATGACCCGCAGCGATTCGGCCCGTCCGGCTGCGACATGCCTCGACTGGTCCGCGAGCTGGATGAGGCCTGTGAGCCGCTGCTCGACGCCGCCCGAGCCGTCGGGGCGCGCGTCTGGGTCGTCAGCGAGTATGGCCATTGCGACGTCACACGGCCGATCCTGCTGAACCGGGTCTTGCGACGAGGCGGGCCTCCTGACGTCCGGCCCGGCCCGTTCGGCGAGATGCTCGACACGTTCGGCAGCCGGGCGTTCGCGGTCTGCGATCATCAGGTCGCGCACGTCTATGTCGCAAATGCCGACGATCGAGCCCGGACCCGCGACGTCCTGGCGGCGATTCCCGGCGTGGACCGGGTCCTGGCGGGCGACGAGCGGGCCGAGATCGGGCTCGATCATCCGCGATCCGGGGAGCTGGTGGTCTTGGCCCGGGAGGACTCGTGGTTCGCCTATCCCTACTGGCTGGATGACCGCGAGGCTCCGGATTTCGCGCCGACCGTGGACATCCATCGCAAGCCCGGATACGACCCCTGCGAGCTCTTCTTCGAATCCTAGCCTGCTCTGGCCCAAGGGTCGAGTGATCCGGCGTCTCTTCCAGAAGAAGCTCGGTTTTCGGACCCTGTTCGACGTGATCCCGCTCGATCCGGCGCTCGTGCGCGGAAGCCACGGACTTCGCGCCACCGCGACCCGACGACCGCCCGATCCTGATCGGCGACGGTCCGGCGCCGCCCTTGGATCACCCGACATCGATGCTCTCAATTCGCGACATGCTGCTGCCCGCGATGGATCTCCAATAGCTGATCGCGTCGGATCCGGTCGCCATGGCTTGTGTAAAGTCTTCGTTTGAAGGCAAAATCGTCGTCAGCCGTCGCTTGCATTATCGCCATCCGCCGACTCCCGCGGACCTGAGGGAATACCATGTCCGGCTCCTGGACGACTGATATCTGACAGGTCTCACGGTCTTGTTGCTGGTCGGCGGCGGGAGCGTGGAACCCGGCCCGGTGCATGCGGCCGTCACCAGCGAGCAGGTGGAGCGGGCCATCCGCGACGGGGTGCGGTTTCTCAAGGGGCAACAGCGACCCGACGGTTCCTGGCCCGAGGTCGAGGAGAAGGCCAACACGGGTACGACCAGCCTGGTCACCCTGGCACTCTTGACGGCCGGCGAGAAGCCGGACTCTCCGGTGATCCTCAAGGCGATGGATTATCTCCGCGACTTCGGCCCGGATCAGCTCCGCAACACTTATGCGATCTGGCTCCAGACGATGGCGTTCGCCGCGGCCGATCCCGAAAAGGACCGCCTCAGGCTCCTGGCGAACGTCGAGTGGTTGGAGAGTGCCCAGATCAAGCTCGGCGAAAAGACCGTCTTCTGGCCCGGCACCTGGACCTATTCCGATGCAAAGATTCAGCCGGGAGACAATTCGAACACGCAATACGCCCTCCTCGGCCTGAATGCCGCCAGCGAGGTGGGCGTGCCCGTCAGCGCCGAGGTCTGGACTCTGTCGCGAAGTTATTTCGAGAGGTTCCAGAATCCCGACGGTGGCTGGGCTACACCCCGCACAAGAACCAATCGACAGGCAGTATGACCTGCGCGGGGATCTCCAGTCTGATCATCACAGGCTCGAAACGGTATGACGGCCTCGAATTCCTTCAGGGAGAGAAGATCGTCGATTGCGGCAAGGGCGGGTTCAATCCCAAACTCATGAAAGGGCTGGATTGGCTCGCCGGCCACTTCCAGGTGGGCCAGAACATCGGACAAGGCCAGATGTGGAAGTATTATTACCTTTATGCCCTGGAAAGGGCCGGACGGCTCTCCGGCGTCCGTTTCTTCGGCGCGAATGACTGGTATCGCCTCGGTGCGGAGGAGCTGGTCCACGATCAGAATCCGCTCTCCGGCTTCTGGCGCGGTGCGATCAGGAGAATGAGCTGATCGCGACCAGTTTCGCGCTGCTCTTCCTGTCCAAAGGCCGGTCTCCGGTGCTCGTGAACAAGCTCCGCCACCAACCGTTCAACGACTGGAACCACGACATCGACGACGTGCGCAACATCGTGGGCGTCGTCTCGCGCGACTGGAAGAGCCTGCTCACATGGCAGGTGGTGGACCCGCATCAATCGACCGTCAAGGATCTTCTCCAGGCGCCGATCGTCTTCTTCAACGGCCACCGCGCCCCCGAGTTCACGGCCCTGGCCAAGCAGAATATCCGCGAGTACGTCGAGCAGAGCGGATTCATCTTCGCCGACGCCTGTTGCGGCGACAAGGAATTCGACCGCGGCTTTCGAATCCTGATGAAGGAGATCTTCCCCGAGGAGGAATTCCAGCTCAAACCGCTCTCGCCGGACCACCCCGTCTGGCGGGCGAATCACATGCTCTCCCCCGAAGTACACCCGCTCTGGGGCATCGAGCACGGCTGCCGAACGGTCGTCATCTACTCGCCGGAGGATCTCTCCTGCTTCTGGAACCAGTCGGAACGCAGCCCCGCCAATCCGGCGGTCATCCGCTCGAACAAGGTCGGGCAGAATGTGATCGACTACGCCACCGGACGCGAGATGCCCCCCGACAAGCTGGTGATTCGCGAGACCCATAACCTCAAGATGGATTCGCCTCAGCGAGGCGCGTTGCGAATCGCCAAGCTCAAGCATGGGGGAGACTGGAACATCGCACCGCAGGCAATCCCGAATCTGATGGATGCACTCGCCAGCCGCCTTTCAGCCTCGAAGTCGTCCTGAGCCAGAAGAATCTATTTCCGCGCGACCCCAACCTGATCTACTACCCGCTGATCTATATTCACGGCCGCGGCTCGCTCTCGTTCTCCAGGGAGGATATCGAGCCCCTTCGCCAGCATCTCGAGCCCGGCGGCGGTACCTTGTTCGCCGATGCCGCGTGCGGTAGTCCGATGTTCGACGCGACTTTCCGACGATTCGTCGCCGAATTGATGCCCGACAGCCGGCTGGAACCGATCCCGAGAAACGATGAGCTCTATACGAACAGGGTGGCCTTCGACCTCGCTCACGTCCAGTACACCAAGGCGGCCGGCGGCGCCAAGGATTTCCCGCAACTCGAGGGCGTGAAGGTCAACGGTCACTGGGTGATCATCTATTCGAAATTCGACATCGGCTGCGCCCTGGAGCGGCATACGGGGATCGACTGCAAGGGTTACACATATGAGAGTGCCCTGAAGATCGCCGGGAATATCGTCATCTACTCCACCTTGCCGTGAGCCCTTCCGAGTTCGCACGTCAAAGCTGCAGACCCCCCTTCGTTCACCCTTTCCACCCGATTCATTCCTGAGGGCTTCCGCGAGAAAGCCCAGGCCCGGCCCTGAGAAAGGGTCGAGGCTATGCTCGATCGGAATGCCTCGTTTCGAGCCACGTTCACGAGGCTTCTCGGCCAGGGGCTCTTGCCGGTCGGCATGAGCCTCATGACAAGAGGCAACGCGCGGTCAACCGCGAGCCTCGATCGCTAGCGCCGAGGCTGTGGACCGGATCAAGAACCCGGTCCGCCGCGACGGAGCCGCAAGCTTCGGGTATTTCAAAGAGCGTGAGGTCAGGAACGGGGCATAGGAAAGGAACGTGTGGAGGCGTCTCAAGTTGCGAACTCGACCATTCAAGGTCAACGGCCGATTCAAACGAGTTTTCTCATGCCTAAAGAAATCGGACTTCTTTCGCCTTTTTCTCTTGCAATAACAGGCCTGTCGGTGCATGTTGAAATGGTCTACATAATGTTCGATTAGACGCGAAGACGAATATGCCAGGCAAGTGGTGTCTCGATACGCCGCAAGTTTCGTGGTCCGATTCAAGATGCTTGGATACTTTACGATGTCGACCTCTTCCACATCAAATTCGGAGTGACTCGCATGAACCGTTCCTTGAATCGCGGTTTTACATTGATCGAGCTACTCGTCGTGATTGCAATCATCGCGGTCTTGATCGCCCTGCTGTTGCCGGCCGTGCAATCCGCCAGGGAGGCCGCGCATCACGACCAGTGTACGAACAACATGAAACAACTGGGGCTCGCGTGCCACAACTACGTGGACCAGAACAACAGCTTGCCGTCGCAGATCGCCGGCTACAACTACAGCGGTGCGTGTCAATGGTTCCTGAACTCGGATTACCGGACGAGCTGGATCGTGGAGATCTTGCCGCAGATGGACCAGTCTCCGCTCTTCAACTCCTACAACTTCGTGGGAGATCGGGCGGAATATTCCTGGAATAACACCACGGTCATCGCCTTGCAGCTCAACGCCGTCATGTGCCCGAGCTATCCCGGCCCCATGGTCCAGCAGGGCCAATCCGATTGGAACAGCTACGCCGGGACGGAGACTGCTGGATTGGCGACGTGGAACGTCACCGGTGCGTGTTACAAAGGTAATCTCGGGGATAATACGACGGGGCCTTTCCCCGGCTCGAATAACGGTTACGGCGATTGCAACGGGAATAGGCCGACGGCGACGGGTATGTTCTGGCGGGCACAGATGCTCGTCACACCCGCGATGATCACCGACGGGCTGAGCAACACGATGTTGACCGGCGAGGCCATGCCGAATATGTGTTGGTGGAACGCCTGGTCCGAGAGCAATTCCGCGGTCGCCACCACGTCCATCCCCATGAATCAGATGGTCAACCTGGATAAGACCAACCCGGGGTATTGCTATGGCTTCCGGAGTCAGCACCCCGGCGGCATGAATGCCGGTTTCTCTGACAGATAGGTCCGCTTCCTGAAATTTTCGATGAACCAGATCATTTACCGTGCCGTCAGTACTCGGGCGATGGGCGAGGTCGTCAGCAGCGATGCGTACTGAGTTGGACCCGCCTGCCCGACATGGTGATTCCTTACGTTGACGACCGGCCCTTATTTCAACGGCGAGGAGGCTCCTTCGATGATTAGAGA
Organism: uncultured Planctomycetota bacterium; assembly: GCA_963743925.1. GTDB lineage: Bacteria > Planctomycetota > Planctomycetia > Isosphaerales > Isosphaeraceae > CAVZRC01. The sequence continues at coordinate 396,218 of CAVURY010000034.1, forward strand.
CGTGAAGCGCACGGTGGCCTCGGCCACCCTCTTGATTTTGATCGGTCCGATCTGGGGTTGTAGTGAGACGATTGAACGCCCCAAGACTTTCCCGGTCAGCGGCAAGGTGACCTTCAAAGGTCAGCGAGTCCCCAAGGGTTCGATCACCTTCCAGCCGGACAAAGGCCAACCCTCGGTTGGCGAGATCGAGAGTGACGGTACGTACAAGTTGAGCACGTTCGCGCAGGGGGATGGTGCAGTACCCGGCCATCACCGAGTCTTCATCATCGCCAACACGGCCGATTCGACCAAGATCCCCGGATAAACCCCCAGCTGGACCCCTCACAAGGATCTCGTCCCGAAGAAGTATAATACCCTGGAGTCTTCGGGCTTGGTGGCGACTGTCACCGAGGATGGTAAGGAGATCAATTGCGACCTGAAATGAACGACTTGCCGTTGAGGATATCGAACGCCGATTTCTTCGATCCAGGAGCGGTGCTCTCCGCCAGGGACTATCGACTGGTGTCCCACGGCGAGTGGCCGTTCCCGATCAGCTGACCGATCTGATCGAGCGACTACCACTTCCTCTCCATTTTCGTGGTAGGATCGACATGCGATAAATGACACATGTCCGCCAATTTTTTCGTATCCAAGCGACGCCAACCTAAGCCTCTGAGAAAGGAGATCGCGCAGAAACGTCCATCGAGCCCCCTGTATGCACAATCGCCACCCGACTATAATGATCACGCCGGAGGAAGCGCTATGATCGAGTCAACACCGCGAGATGATTACTCCGAATTCATCGGTCGAATCCGTCAGGGCGACGAAGTAGCCGCCGAGGAGCTCGTCCGGCGTTATGAAGCGGAGATCCGCCTGGAAGTCCGGGGCTGGCTCCGGTTGCGTAATCCCGCATTGCGTCGCGTCTTCGATTCGATGGACATCTGCCAGTCGGTGCTCGCCAGCTTCTTCGCCCGGGCGGCGATGGGCGATTTCGACCTCGACGAACCGTCCGCAGTTGATTCGCCTCCTCGTCGGTATGGCGCGGAAGAAGGTGGCCGAGCAGGCGCGGCATCACCAGCGACAACGCCGAGACGTGCGGAGGGTCGGCGATTTCGCCCTGGAAGCGGGGGCCGTCGCGTCCACGTCGGAAAGCCCCAGCCGAGTGGCCTCGGGTCGCGAGTTGCTCCAGAAATTCCGGGAACGGATGAACGACGAGGAGCGTCGGATCGCAGAACTAAGGGCGAAAGGCCTCGATTGGGCCGGCGTTGCCACGGAACTCGGCGGCACGCCGGACGGCCGACGGAAGCAACTCGCCCGGCCGTCGCCGCGTCGAAGAGGATCTCGGCCTCGGGCCGCGCCCTCGATTAGAATCATCGCTGTATAAGGAAGGTGCGAAGAGCGATGAAGCCACCCGTCGAAGGTATGAGTACCCCTGTTAAGCTCGTGGGATCGGATGTCCGAATTCGGCCGAATCCGGCTCGCAATCGGGCATGAGCCGATACCCCGACCCGCGAGAACGACTCGCGAATCCGAGCCGATCGACGAGACCGAGCTGATCGAGCTGCTATGCGCCGACCAGGTGCATCGATGGCGAGCCGGTGAGCGAATCCCCGCCGAAGCCTACCTGTCGCTGCATCCGACCCTTCACGGTCATGGCGAGGCCGCCTTCGAGTTGATCTATGGCGAATACCTGGTACGCGAGTCGCTCGGCGAGTCGCCCAAGCTCGAGGAATTCTTCTGGCGATTCCCCGGCTTCGCCGAACGACTGCGACGGCAACTCGGACTTCACAAGCCCTCGCGGAAGCCTCACCCAGGACGGAAGCCGGCCTGGAGCAGGACGGTGGCGAAGAGGATCATGTCGCGGAGGGGAGGTGCCCCTGGTGCCGGGCTACAGAGATCCTGGGCATTCTCGGGCAGGGGGGTATCAGTGTGGTCTACCTGGCCCGCCAGGCTCGTCTGAATCGGCTGGTGGCGCTCAAGGTGATTCGCGCCAGGGTCTATGCGGAACCCGAGATCGCCGCCCGATTCCGCGACGAGGCGGAAGCCGCGGCCCGCTTCCAGCACCCCAATATCATCCAGGTGTACGAGGTGGGCGAGTTCGACGGCCTCGGCTACCTGGTCCTGGAGTATGCCTCCGGCGGAAGCCTGCAACAAAAGCTGGCGGATACCCCCAGCCGCCTCGTCACGCGGCGCAGCTGAGCGAGCACCTGGCCCGGGCCATCCACTATGCCCATCAGCGCGGGATCATCCATCGCGACCTCAAGCCGGCGAACATCGTCCTGACCGAAGAGGGGATCCCCAAGGTCACCGACTTCGGCCTGGCCAAGCTGATGGAACGCGAGGCCGGCGTCACGCGGACCGGCGACATCCTGGGTACGCCGAGCTACATGGCACCCGAGCAGGCTCGCGGCACGCCGGCGAGTCACGGCCGCCGCCGACATCTACGCCCTGGGCGCGATCCTCTACGAGATGCTCACCGGCCGCCCGCCATTCAAGGGGGCGACCCCGATGTCGAACTCAACAGGTCACCGACAGGAAGCGCTCCCGCCCGGGCGGCTCCAGCGCAACCTCCCTCGCGAGCTCGAGACGATCTGCCTGAAATGCCTGGAGAAAGAGCCCGCAAACGGTACGCCACCGCGCAGGACCTGGCCGACGACCTTCGCCGGTTCCTGGAGGATCGGCCGATCCTGGCCCGGCGGGTCAGCAGGCGGAATGGCTCTGGCGTTGGTGCCGGCGCGAGCCGGTCAAGGCCGGATTGGCCGCCGGCCTCATGGCTGCCGTGATCATCGGTTTTTTGGGGAGTCGCCACGCAATGGCGTCGAGGCGCCGGAGAAGGCCCAGGCGGGAAGCAGTGGCGCGAGGCCGTGCCGAGAATGCCGAAAGTCAGGCGCTGGAGAGTCTCTACTTCAGCCGGATCGCCCAGTCGCGGCACGAGTGGCAGCTCAATACGTCCTCCTGGCGCCCGACAACTTCTGGACTTGTGCGAACCCCGTCGTCGGGGTTGGGAATGGCACTACCTCCGCCATCTCGACCAGGCCGAGCTCGGCACGATCAACTTCCCCGAGCTGTCTCACATCAACTGCCGTCGCGTTCAGTCGTGACGGAAGTCGATTCGCCTTTGCCGCCTACAATGCCTACGAGGGCTCCAAGGGTCAGGTGCCCTATCCGATCGAGGTCTGGGAGACGTTCTCGTGGCCACATCTGTCGCGATTCGCCGGGTCGGGGCCAACGTTGCGGCTCTCATTCCATCCCGACGGTCGCCAGCTCGCGTCGAGTGGCACGTACGGCGCACAGCTCTGGGATCTGGAGAGCGGGAAGCCGGTCCACGAGTGGTTATCGAGTGCATCGCTCACTTTCAACCCAGACGGAACGACTCTCGTCGCCAGAGAGGATGGCCGAGTGGTCTTCTTTGAGCCCACCACCGGCGCCCGGATCCGCGAGTTTCCTGCGGCTCCGGGCCGTGTGACTTATCGTCCGGATGGACGAGTCGTGGCCGTGAGCGGACCGGAAGCCGTCGAGCTCCTCGACACGCGTGGACCGGCCGCGTGATGGGTCGGTTGCCCCACGGTCCCGGCGAGGCCGAGGAACGCAATGTTCGTATGTTCGGCCAAGAAGGTCCCGACCTTTCGTTCAGCTCGGATGGCAGATTCATGGTCGTGGCCACGAATCCGCCCCGCGTCTGGGATGCAAACACGGGCAATCCCCTCTTCACGCTCAACGGTCATGATGGGAGCGTGCCCGGGGTCGCCTTTCAGCCCCGACGGTTGCCAGGTCGCGACGGCCGGCGTCAACTCGACGATCCGATTCTGGAGCATGCAGACGGGTGCCGAGCAGGGAATCTAGCAGTCACAGGGCATGGGTCGGCTGCGTCGCCTATCATCCCGAGGGATGGTCGGTCTTGTCGGGCGGGCGTCACATCGCCGAAGTGAAAGCCTGGGACCTGACGCGTCGTCCAAGAGTACCTCTCGATGCCCGGCGTCCGCGGGTCCGCCATGGTCTTCGACGGGGATGGTCGCAACCTGAACATACTCACGGGTGAACGGAGGGCTCCAACGACGTGACGTCGAGACCGACCGCATCGTGAGGAGAGTTCACATCGATCTGAGCCGGAAGTGGCGGGCTTTTCCGCTGTCTTCGCCGAATACTCGAGCGACGGCCGGCGACTTGCGACCGTAGCATCCAACCGCAGGATCATCAAGCTCTGGGACCCTGAGGGTGGCCGGGAGACGGCGGTCCTGGAGGGATGACCGTTGACGCCAACTGCGTGGCTCTTAGCGGAGATGGAAACCGGGTCGTCGCCTCGGGTGCGGTGAGAAACAAGGACAAACTCGAACGGGAAGTGATCGTCTGGGAAACGGGCACGGCCAAGACTCTCGCGGTCTTCCGCCCGAAACCCGGACCGACGATCAACACGCATGGCCATGTCGTACTCGATCATGGCGGCGGTCGCGTCGCCTTCGACGACTAGAGGAGGCCGAAATCAGTCGGAGACCCATATCCCCCTGGGAGCTCCTCGGAGTTATATCAACGTCTGCGGGGCCTCTACGAGCCGCTTTCTCCTAAGATTCCGTTGCCCAGTGGGCTCGTCGTCTATGCGATCGCGTTCAGCCCCGATGGCCGGCTCATCGCGGCCGGGGACCGGGAAAAGAAGGTGTGGATCTGGGATGCACATACCGGCTCGCTTCTCCACGAAACTCCATGGGATGGTGAATCGTTCCGCCTCGCTTTCAGTCCTAACGGTGGGCGTCTGGCGGGGGTGAACCGATCCAGGGTCCAGGTCCGGAATGTCAACGATGGCCAGGGAGATCCTCTCGCTTCGCAGTGCGCTTCGCGACCTTTCGACGGCGGATTCAACCCGCTGATCGCCTGGAGCCCCGATGGGAGACGGATCGCGGCCTTGAACTGGGACCAGAGCGTCAGCATCTGGAACGGCACTGAGGAGTCGATACCGGAGGCCGATCGTTGGGCCGCCGCTCGAGGTCGAGTCTTCGCGTGGCATCTAGCCGAGGCCGAGGCGGCGCTGGCGACGAGAAGATCGCCGGCGCGGCCTTTCATCTCGAAAAGCTGGACAATTCAAAGCCGCCGGATGCCAGCTCGATTCGGCGTCGGGGTCGCCTTCATCTGCGGATCGGTCACATCGACCGGGCCGCCGAGGAATACGGCCGATGGATGGCCCTGGGGATGCTCGATGATTCCGAGGGCTGGCTCTCCTACGCCCGACTCTTCTTGATGAGGGGCGATCGCCGGGATATCGGAATCTCTGTTCGCGAATGCTCGATGTCTTGGAGAAGGATCGACATTGGTCCTTCGTACGCAATACGGCGCGATCGCTGGGTCTCGCGCCGGGCTCGGCCTCGGAAGCCGGACGGCTGGTCCGAATGATCCGGCAACTCCTCCCGGAACCGGAACTCCTCCGACCGCAAGACAGGCTCGCCATCGCCCTGGCCCATTATCGCGCCGCGGAATGGGAATCCGCAGGAAAGCGCCTCCAGGAAATGATGAATCCAAGAGCCAACGAACCTCAAGCTCAATGGCCGCTCATGGCCATGATCCAGCATCGTCTTGGCCATGCGAAGGAAGCCGGAGAGATGCTCGTCGATTCGAAGCGAAGGCTCGACGAGCATTTCGCGAGATCTCGCGACAGGTCCGGATCGGCCATGGATGAAGGATGGTTTGATTTCGAGATCCTCACGAGGGAAGCCGAAGGATTGATCGGCGGAGTGGAGAAATAGTTCCGCAGGCCCGGGGCCGTCCGATGCGCTCCGGCAAGCGGGATCCTCATCCGCCTTCGGCCGGCCTATCACGGGGCGTGGGATAGACTTCTACGGTCGGGCGGCTTTGCAATCGACGACTCGCCGCCGGATAATCGTTCCGCACGACATCGTCTTCGCGTTGCCGCGACCGGGCAGCCGATTCGCGCCGAGGTGTTCGTCGAATCGGGACAGAATCAATCAAGGGTAAGTGACATGCGGTATCGAACATTCGGACGGACGGGCTGGTCGGTCAGCGAGATCGGTTACGGGATGTGGGGGCTCGCGGGCTGGACGGGTTCGGACGACGGCGAAACGTCTAACGCGCTCGAACGAGCCGATCAGCTCGGGTGTAACTTCTTCGATACAGCATGGGCTACGGCGATGGACGAAGCGAAGCACTACTGGGGCACCTCGTCCACAATCATCCCGACAAGACTCTCTATGTCGCGACCAAAGTGCCGCCCAAGAATCGGACGTGGCCCTCGCGGCGGGGGTTCACCCTGGACGAATGCTTCCCGCCCGATCACATCATCGAGTACACGGAAAAGAGCCTGCGAAACCTGCAACTGACGCGGATCGATCTCCTCCAGTTTCACGTATGGGAAGACGACTGGGCCAACGACGAGCGCTGGCAGCGAGCCATCGACGACCTCAAGCGTCAGGCGCTGGTCCGCGCGGTCGGGATCAGCGTGAATCGTTGGGAGCCGAACAACGGACTCGAGACCCTGCGAACGGGTTTGATCGACGCCGTCCAGGTCATCTACAACATCTTCGACCAATCGCCGCAGGACGAGCTTTTCCCCTCTGCCGGGAGCTGAACATCGGGGTGATCGCTCGCGTGCCGTTCGACGAGGGGACGCTGACGGGAACGTTGACCAAGGATTCGACGTGGCCCGAAGGGGACTGGCGTAACACCTACTTCGTCCCCGAAAATCTGGAGCAGAGCGTAAACCGCGCGGAAGCCCTTCGTCCGCTCGTCCCTGACGACATGACGATGCCCGCCCTGGCCTTGCGCTGGATTCTGGCGGATCCGACAGTCTCCACGATCATCCCGGGCATGCGCAAGATTCCCCACGTCGAGGCCAACATCGCGGCCAGCGACGATCGCGTCCTCGATCCCGTTTTGATGGAGGAACTCAAGGCCCATCGATGGGATCGGACGCCGACCGAGTGGTCCCAGTGAGAACTGATTCCCCGGCGTGATGAAACTTCGACGGCCCTCAAGCCGCCTCCCGGCTCGGTCGCGCATTGATCGGCATGGTAGACTTCAGGGACGAGGAATCCTCGCGATGCCGTCGCAACAATCCAGGGGGTGGGATGAGGCAGTACTTGGATTTGCTGCAAGACGTCCGCGATCACGGAAGGCGGAAGCCGACCAGGGCGATCCTGCGTCAACCGGGAAAAAATCGACGCCCTCAGCGTGTTCGGTCGTCAGATTCGGTTCGACCTGAACGAGGGATTCCCCCTGGTCACGACCAAGCGGGTCGCGTTCAACGCGATCGTGCATGAGCTGATCTGGTTCCTTCGCGGATCGACCAATATCCGCTACTTGAAGGAAAACGGTGTGACCATCTGGGACGAGTGGGCCGACGCGGAGGGGGAGCTCGGCCCGGTCTACGGAAAGCAATGGCGTTCCTGGGCGGCTCCCGACGGTCGAACCGTCGATCAGATCGAGTACGTCCTCCGGGGGATACGATGCGCTTCGTGACGACCCGACGGCTTCGGTCGGGCGCCGTCTGATCGTCTCCGCCTGGAATCCGGCCGATATCTCCGAGATGGCCCTCCCTCCTTGTCATACCCTGTTCCAGTTCAACGTGCGGAAGGACGACTCTCCTGCCAGCTCTACCAGCGGTCGGCGGATCTTTTCCTGGGAGTTCCGTTCAATATCGCGAGTTATGCCCTGTTGACTCATCTCGTGGCCCACGTGAGTCGGCTCGAGGTCGGCGAATTCATTCACACCTTCGGCGATGCGCACATCTACTCCAACCATCTGGACCAGGTCGACGAGCAACTGGGGCGTGAGCCTCTCCCGTTACCCAGGCTCGAGATCGATGCCGGACTCGAGGATCTCACATCGATCTCGCGGGATCAGATCCGGTTGATCGGATACCAATCTCACCCATCGCTGCGTGGCGAGGTCGCCGTATAGGGGGGGCGAGGGCGTGATCATCTCGGCTATCGCGGCCATCAGCGAGGACGGTGTGATCGGCTACCACGGCAAGCTCCCATGGGCTCTGCCCGCGGACCTGAAGCGATTCCGCGCGACGACCTGGGGCAAGCCGATCATCATGGGCCGGAAGACACACGAATCGCTGGGGAGGGCTTTACCCGGGCGCGTCAACATCGTCCTCACGAGAGACACCGGTTTTCAAGCAAGGGACTGCTCGGTCGCCAGGACTCCGGACGAAGCGCTGAAACTCGCCATGAAAGAGGGAGCGGAGGAAGCGTTCGTCATCGGGGGCAGCGAGGTGTTCGAAGCTTTTCTCCCGAGATGCTCCAAGCTCTATCTGACCGTCGTCGAGGGGGAATTCGAGGGGGATGCGTACTTTCCGATGAGGCTACTGGAGTCTCTCGAATGGGAGATCATCCACGAGGAATTCTGGCCGGTCGACGAACGAAATCGATATCCCGCGCGATATCGCATCCTCCAGCGGCGAAGCTCGCCCGGTGTCCCGGAGGGATCCCTCCGGAAGTGATCGGCAATCGCCGGGTCGCCTTGCTATAATGCCCTTGCGCCTCCGGGCATACCGGCCGGAGCCGGCTCCTCGCACCCGAGCGTTGGCATGCGGAAGATTCGCCTCAAATCGACGTTGGCCACCCGGCTGTCCGAGCACCTTCAGCGCGAGCTGAATGCGTCGCAGCATGCCGCGGTGACGGCGCCCAACGGCTACAACCTGATCCTGGCCGGTCCCGGTTCGGGCAAGACGCGGGTCATCACCTTCCGTGTCGCCTACCTGATCGCCATGGGAGTCCCGGCCGGCTCGATCATGCTCGTCACGTTCACCCGACGCGCGGCGCGGGAGATGGTCCGCCGGCTCGAATCGCTGATCGGCGAACAAGGGAATCAGGTCTGGGCCGGGACCTTCCATCACATCGGCAATCGGATCCTCCGGCGCCGCGACGATCCTGGGCTATCAGCCGAATTTCACGATCCTCGACAGCGAAGATCAGCTCGACCTGATGAGGCTGGCCATGGATGATGCCGGTTTCGCCGGGACCGGCAAGATGGCCCCGAAGCCCGCCGCCGTCCAGCATTGGATCAGCTTCAGCGCGAACGTGAACAAGCCGCTGGCCGAGGTCGTCGACGAGCGTGCACCCGAGCTGCTCGAATGGCAGTCTCAGTTGGAGACGGTCGCGTCGACCTATGCCCGTCGCAAACAATCGGCCAATTGCATGGACTACGATGACTTGCTCATCCAGTGGGGCCGACTGCTCCGCGAATTTCCCGAGCAGCGAGCGAGCCTCGGCAAGACCTTCCAGCACATCCTCATCGATGAGATGCAGGATACCAATGCCGTGCAAGTCGATGTGGTCGAGGCGATCGCCGCCGCGGGTCCCGGAAATCTCACGGCCGTGGGCGACGATGCCCAGTCGATCTACCGGTTCCGAGGCGCGGACTATGACAACATCCTCCGCTTCCCCGAACGGCACCCCGTCGCGAAGATCTTCCACCTCGATATCAACTATCGCTCCACGCCCCAGATCGTCGCATTCACCCGTGCTTCGATCGCCCACAATCAAACCGGTTACCCCAAGGAGCTCATCTCCGCGCGGCCGAACGGGACGCTCCCGTTAGTCGTTGCCACCCAGGACGCCTACGAAGAAGCCGCGTTCATCTGCCAGGAAATCCTCGAAGCCCGCGAGAAAGGCCTGGAGCTCGGCCAGATCGCCGTACTTTATCGCAACCATCACGACAGCATCTTGATTCAGGGGGAGTTGCTGCGCGCGGCATCCCGTACACGGTGCGGAGTGGGCTACGGTTCTTCGAACAGGGTCACATCAAGGATGTCCTCGCCTTTCTCCGGATCGTCGTCAACCCGCGCGACGAGGCGTCCTGGCGACGGCTGCTCCTCCTCTTGCCGGGCGTCGGTCCGGCGAAGGCGGCCGCAATCTTCGATCTCCTCGCACGGAGCGACAAACCCCTCGAGACGCTCGAGACGGCCGAGTCGATGTCGCTGCTGCCGCCGAAGAGCAAGGGCTTCTTCGCCGGGTTCGTCAGCGACTTACGACAGCTCCGGGGCACCGACCCGGGGCGAAATCCGGCCGCCGCGATCGCCGCGATCCTCGGGGAGGATACCCGGATACGGTCAGGAGGAAGTACGAGCGCCCGGATAACCGCCTCGCCGATATCGATCAATTCGCACTCCTCGCCGCGAGATACGACAGCCTGGAGCGATTGATCGCCGACATGATCCTGGCGGGTGACGTCTATGGAATGGACTCGGTCGCGGACGATGAGCCTCGCGAACTCGTCGTCCTCAGCACGGTCCACCAGGCCAAGGGCCTGGAATGGTCCTACGTCTTCGTGCCTCGACTGATCGAGGAGAGTTTTCCTCACCGACGGGCCATCGACGAACCCGGCGGCGAGGAGGAGGAGCGGCGAATTTTCTACGTGGCCATCACTCGGGCCATGAATGAGCTGACATTGACGTATCCGTTATGCCTTCCCCGCGGCAGGGGCCCGACCGTCATAACGACGCCCAGCCGCTTCCTCGCCGAGATCGACGAATCGCTCATCGAACGGGGCGAGATCGAGTCGGATTCCCTCGACCCGATCGGCAATCCATGGTCCAATGTCGCGGGCGGTCTGATGGAATGACGAGGACCGATCGATCACCGCGGACAGCGCGACCCGACAGGAGAACTCGTCATGTCAATTCACGGATGTTGGTCCCTCCTGCTGGGATTCGTGACGTACTTCGCACCGGTCGGCAGCGGGATGGAAATCCCATCGGCCGCGTCAACGCAGGATGAACAGACCGCAAAGGCTGCCGTCCCGCCGGTCACTGGTGCCAAGGTCTTCCGCATCCAGGTCGTGGACGAGGCGACCGGACGCGGCGTCCCGCTGGTCGAGCTCAGGACCGTCAACCAGATCCGATATGTCACGGACAGCAACGGTATCGCGGCGTTCGACGAGCCCGGCCTCTTCAATCGCAAGGTCTTCTTCTTCGTCACCAGTCACGGGTATGAGGCCGCCAAGGACAACTTCGGCTATCGCGGACGGGCCGTCGAAGTCACCGAGGGTGGTTCGGCGCGGATCGGCGTCCTCCGTCTGAACATCGCGGAGCGGCTCTATCGGATCACCGGCGCCGGGATCTATCGGGATAGCACCCTGACCGGCGATCGAATCCCGATCCGCGAGCCGCTTCTCAACGGCCGGGTCCTCGGCCAGGACAGCGTCATCAACACCCTCTACCGGGACAAGATCCACTGGTTCTGGGGCGACACCAATCGTCCGGATTATCCCCTGGGCAACTTCCACGTGCCGGGCGCGACCTCGGAGCGACCGGGGCAGGGGGGGCTCGATCCCGATGAAGGCGTCGACCTGAGCTACTTCCTCGACGAAAAAGGATTCGCCAAGCCGACCGCACCGGTTCCGGGCGATGGTCCGACCTGGCTATCCGGACTGGTCGTCCTCAACGATCACGAGGGGCGCGAGCGAATGTTCGCCTACTACGTGAAGATCCGCAATCAACTTGAGATCTACCAGCACGGTCTGGTCGAGTACAGGCCCGACATCCAGCGATTCGAGAAGGTCGTCCAGTTCCCGGATGCACGCCTCTTTCCCGGCGATTGTCCGAGCGGACATCCATTCCTGTTTCGAGATCGGGGTGTCGACTATTTCTATTTCGCCAATCCCTATCCCCTGATCCGCGTGCCGGCGGATCCGGAGAAGCTCAGGGATCCCCGGACGTTCGAGTCCTTCACAAGCCTGAAGCCGGGGACCACGCGGACCCAGCAGCAACTCGACTGGGGCCCTGATGGTTCGCCGCGATACGGCTGGAAGCGGCAAACTCAAGTCCTGCCCCAGGACCAGCAAAACAAGCTGATCTCTGCCGGACGCATCCGGCCGCAAGAGGCACTCCTCAACCTCCAGGATGTCGACACGAGCAAGGCCGTCCTGGCTCACGGGGGCTCGGTCTACTGGAATGCGTTCCGCAGCCGTTGGGTGATGATCGCCGTGGAATCCTTCGGCAGCACGTCCTATCTCGGCGAGGTCTGGTATGCAGAGGCCGATACACCCCTGGGACCGTGGGTCTACGCCCGCAAGGTCGTGACTCACGACAAGTACAGCTTCTACAATCCGAAGCAGCATCCGATGTTCGACAAGGACGGCGGACGGATCATCTACTTCGAGGGAACGTACACCACCACGTTCTCGGGGAATCCGAACCCGACCCCCCGGTACGATTACAACCAGGTGATGTACCGCCTCGACCTGTCCGATCGACGATTGTCGCTCCCCGTCGCGATTTACGAAGTGTCCAGAGATCGAGGGCCGGTACGACTGGCCTCCCGGAAGGGGCTATCGGAATCGGCCGGAGCGGCTCCCGGGCCCATTGCTTTCTTCGCGCCGGAGCGACCGGGAAACGGGACGCTCCCGGTTTACGAGCAGATCGATGCTGCCGGGAGGCAGACATTGCGAGTCGAATCCGTTGAGCCGCCCGCGGTCGGTAAGGATGGAGGCCCGCTCTTCTTCCTGCTTCCCGACGACAACACGAAGCGGACACCCACCACGATCCGCCTGTATGAATACACGGACGCGGCAGGAGCGACATACCTACTCGATTCATCCGCCCGGAACAGCCGGCAGACCGACCACGGGTGCCAGGGTACTCGGGCGCGTATGGAAAAATCCGGGGCGATCGCGGCCATGGTGATTCGACCGGCCACGAAACTTGAGACACGACCTCGTCCCGATTCCTCCGCGGTCCTGACCCGTCCGAGAACTCTCACTCATCAGGAAGAAACGTGATGAGTCCATCCGATCACGAACGAGACGGCCAGCTTGTCCCAGACCCGATCGACCTCGGAGGCCAAGCCGTACGGGATTGGATGGAGAGTGAAGTCATTGGCGACGAGACGACGTGGCTTCAGGAGATCATCGCCCAGTTGGAAAACGACCCCGGCGAATGCTGGCTGGCGATGGAAAGCCTCTCGGCAATCGATCCGGAGATGCGTCGGGCGATCATCGGCGAGTTGTCCGGGCACCGATCGAAGCCCGGCGTTCAAACTCTGCTTAGCCTCCTCGCCACCACACACGACCCTGACACCCGGTCGGCCGCTCGCCTGGCCTACGATCAGGTCGATCAGGTCGAACTTCCTGCTCCCGGAGCCGGAGTATCATTGGATGTTTACGCGGGTCGTGAAGGAGCGTCGAGAGTTGGATATACCGGCGATCGAGGTCGTCAACGGCCTGATCACTCCCGTTAACGGTATGGGACGAGCGACGGTCGTGGTCTCGATCCGTCAGGCCGGTCAGCGCAGGACCGCCGCGTTCTTGTGCGACGTTTGCAAGGGAATCCTGGACGTGGTCGGAGAGGTCGAATCCGAGTCGCCATCGGCCGGCCGCCTGATTGAGGATTGGCTGGAACGGACCGGTGGCGATTGCGCCCACGACTTCCCGAGTCTAGCCTTGATCTTGCTCAAAGGGAGCCTGTTGCTCTGCGGCGTCGAGGCGCCCGGGCACGTCCGGGATTGGGTCGCGGGGATGCTCGGTCCGGGATTCGAGCCCTCGGGAGCGCCGGGTGTCATCCCGATGCCAACGACGACCTCGATTCCAGGCGAAGAGATGGCCCGGCGCGTAGATGAGATCCTCGACGCCTGCCCCTCATGGCTGGACACATCGGGCCTCACCGTCGGATTGGCGGAGGAGATCTCGATGCGCGAAGGCACCTCCACCCCCGACCCGGTTCGTGATGCGGGTGCCTATCGCTTCCTGTTCGAACACCTGCTCATCCACAAGTTGGAGTTGTATCGCCGGATGCTCCTGTGGATGGGCTGGGTCTGGCGAGGATCGGGGCGAGAGGAACTCTCGCGATCGGCGTTCGCCCTGGCTGTCCAGCTCTCCGACGAGCAATACGAAGTCCCGTCACATCCCTTCACGGTCGCGCTCTCGACGCGAAGCCTCCTGGCGGCCCAGGCCCGGATTCGGGCCAATGGAGATGCCGGAAGAATCCTGAGGGCGACGAGACGATCATGATTCATCGACCGATCGAGCGTGCGACGGGCTCTCGATCGGGCCGTAAACACTCCGGGCCCGGTCTCGATGCCCTCCGAGGAGAACCGCGAGCCCGAGCCCGGAAGACCCAACCCGATGGTTGTCGTAATGGTCACTTCTTCGTGGATTTGGCCGCGCCCTTGGCTTCCGGCTTTGCGGGCGCCGCCTTCGCTGCCGGCGCCGCCTTCGCTGCCGGCTTGGCGGACTTCTTCTCGTCGGCCTTCTTCTTCTTGGCGGTGTCACGTGCGTCGCCCATTGCTCAATTCTCCTCGAAAGTGGGGACCGAATTGTCTGAAGTTGGAAATGAGCTTGTCGTCTCTCCGCGAAGAAGAACGACAACTCTTACCATGCCATGAGGATTCGCAATCTTCAAGAGAGATTCTGAAGAAATTTGGAGATCCGTTACGTTCTCATAGGATCGAGACAGATGGGGTGGACGCGTCGATCATACCGGTCGTGTCGATCGGTGCAATCCACCCCACCTGGGGCGTTTCCCGCACCGCTGGACAAGCCGCGTAGGTCGTGACGAGAGACTCGCTCGGGCCGATAGGCCTTCGGTTCTCATCCGAACGCGGAGAGCCGGGACCGAGGTCCATCCGGTCACGCGGCCTGGCCGGTTCGAGTCGCCAATTTCAAAACAATTTCATGAATAAATATCAGGTCGCCTCACTCTTCGGGTCGAAGACCGAGACTGGATGCGAACGTGAATGAAAAACGCCCCGAGGCCGCTTTCGCGACCCGAGGCGTTCGTGGATCCGGGGAATAGCTGTCAGAGCTTCTTCCTCCCATCGATTCGCCGAGAACCTGACTCGTCCCCGGTGATTCGGCTCAAAGCGGCTCGTAACAGGTTCGGCTCGAGTCTCGGCACTCGCGATGGCCGACCATGTCATCGTCCGGCCCGAACGACTTCATGGTCTGGGAGCACCAGCAGGCCGAAGAGCTGTACTCATCGTCGTCGGTGCCGGCCCGTTCTCCGCCGAAAATGTACGCGCCGTTCGAGCGGAGGTAGCAGCAAGGCGAGCCGATCGTCGCGGCGATCGGCGGCTCGTTCGATTCGATCTCGGCCATGGTGTCGAGGCGGTCAGGCCTCCTCCCAGTATCCCTTCTCACTGATGGCCCGGAGCAAGGCACGCTTGACCACGGTCCTGGTCAGGGGCACCTTGTAGGCGTTCATCGACAAAGGTACCGCCTTCTGAACGGCGGCCTCGCCTGCGGCGGCGGCGGTCTCGGGCGTCACGCGCTTGCCGGTGATCGCCCGCTCGGCCTCGGCACTCCGCCAGGGGATCGGTGCGACGCCATAGATGACGACCCGTGCCGCGGAGACGGTGTCGCCGTCCATCGACAGGTTGACCGAGGCCAGCACCAATGGCCAGTCTTGTGCCTGTTTCTCCCGGGCCTCATAGGAGGCGTTCTTGCCCTTCGCGGCCGGGATGGTCACCTTGGACAGGACTTCGCCGGGCTTGATCGTCAATTCGCTGTCGGTCTCCTGCTTCGGCGCCTGGTAGAGTTCTTCCACCTTGACGGTCCGCTCCCCCTTCGGGCCGATGATGGTCGCCCGACCGTCGAGCGCGATGAAAGCCACGGCCAGGCTCGACGGGCTGATGAACAGCGCGTTGCCGTCGGTGAGGAAGATGGAATGGTAACGATTATCGCCGGCGCGGACGAGGCTCTGCCCGTCCTTCATACCCAGGAGGCCGAAGCCGGCGCGGTAATACCAGCAACGCGGCTTCTGGAGCAGGTTGCCGCCCACGGTGCTCATGTTGCGGATCTGCGGCGAGCCGATCTCGACGGCCGCTTGCCAGATCGCGGGATACGACTCGCGGATCGCCGAGTTTGTCACGAGATCCGTGATCCGAGAGCCGGCGCCGATGGTCAGGCCGTCGGCCTTGGGATCACCCGAGATCGTCGCCAGCTCTTTGATGTCCTTGAGATAGACCACGCGCTCGGGAGACGTCACGTAGTCCTTCATCCGGCCGATCAGGTCGGTGCCTCCCCCGAGGGCGACCGCATTGGGGCCGCCGAGGAGTTTGACCGCTTCGGCCGCGGTGCCCGGCGCAGCGTATTCGAAGGCTTTCATGAAATCAACTTCTCCCTTCTCTGGAGGCCGAGGCCAACGCGTTCAGGACATTGCGCGGGGACATCGGCCATTCGGGCACCCGCACGCCGATGGCGTTCGTCACCGCGTTGCCGATCGCCGCGGCGGTCGAGATCGTCGGCGGCTCGCCGACTCCGATGACGCCTCGGGCCTTCTGCTCTTCCGGCTCGTACGCCTTGACGATGATCTCGGGGATGTCGGCCGCACCGGCCAGCTTGTACCACTCCATGTCGGGGTTGAGCATCCGACCGGTGGTCGGGTCAACGATCCGGTCCTCGAACAACCCGTAGTTCAAGCCCATGATGACGCCACCATAAACCTGGCTCTCCCAGGTCAGCTTATCGAGGATCAGGCCGGTATCCTGGATGGCGACGATCTTCTTGACCTTCACCACGCCGGTCTCCAGATCCACGACGACTTCGGCGAACTGGCAGCCGCCGACGCCGACGCTTGAAAGTCCGTCCACGAAGTTGCCCGTCTCGGTGACCGAAGTGACACCGAGCTTGCGGCAAGCGTCTTTCCAGGTTCCCACGGGCTCGCCGGAGACCCACAATTGCCCCTGCTTGAGCGACAGATCCTCGGGCTTGGCCTTGTCGAAACTCGCGGCGATCCTCTTGAACAAGGCGTCCCGCGCCTTGGTCACGCCATCATAGCAGGGCGGTGCCATCGATGGGGTCGTCGTCGAGCCGCCCGAGGCCTGCCCCGGCGGGAACGAAGAATTGCCGATGTTGCTGATGATGTCGGTCGGCTGGAGGCCGAGGATCTCGGCGGCGATGATCGCCAGGATCGTGCGTGCGCCCGTGCCGATATCCTGGGTCGCCGTCTTGAGCTCGACCGATCCATCCGGATTGATCGTGCAACTGACCTGCTTGCCCTGCGCGGCACCGCCGCCCCATTGATGCAGGGCCATGCCCAGTCCGTAACGGATCGGGCCGGTACCCGTCTTGCCCCGCGGCTTGCGCTTCTGCCGCCAGCCGATCAGCTCGGCGCCCATCGCGACTTCCGCCTCATAGATCGGGGTGTGGAAGTCGTCGGGCCTGAGGTTCTTGAGTCGGAACTCCAGGGGATCGATCCCCAGCTTGTCCGCCAGGTCTTCGACGGCCGCCTCGGTCAGCAAGCAGCTCTGCGGATGTCGAGGTGCCCTCATGGCCCGCTGGCTGCCGAAGTTGGTGAAGACGGTGGACTGGGCCAGCGAGGTGTTGGGGACCGTGTAGACGTACGGCAGGATCACGTCGGCCCCCGCACCGACGCCGCCGGTCCCTCGCGCTTCCGCGATCATGGCCACGATCTTACCGTCGCGATTGCCGCCCAGCTTGATGTGGGCCCAACCGCTAGGACGATTACCCGCGGCCAGGTGCTCCTGCACCCGATCCAGGAACATCTTGACCGGGAGTCCGCCGGCCTTCTTCGACAACTGGGCCGCCGTCCGACCCCAGATGTCGGCGCCGAACTTCGACCCGAACCCGCCGCCCATGTAATCGGTGTAGACCGTCACATTCGCGGTCGGAATCTGGAACGTCTGGGCCAGCTCGCCCGCGACCCCGGAGACGTTCTGCGTGCTCGCCCAGGCGACCATCTTGTCGTCGCCTTCCCACTTGACGGTCAATCCGTGCGATTCGAGGCAGACGTGCGTGATCATCGGGACTGAGTAGGTCCCCTCGATGGTCGCATCGGCCTTGGCCATCGCATCGTCGGGATTGCCCCTGGTCTGGCTGCGGCCCTTCCGGACATTGCCGCCCCTGAAGACCTCGGGTGCGCCAGCGGCCATCGAGAGGGCCTCGGTGGCGACGTGGGCAAGTACCTCGTACTCAACCTTGATGGCGCGGATGGCGTCGCGAGCTTGTTCCTCGGTCTCGGCGGCGACGGCGGCGATATCGTCCCCATGATATCGAAGGGTCCCCCCCGGCTTGGCGATCGCGACGACCGCCTTGACGCCGGGCATCTTCTCGGCGGGCGCGATGTCGATCGACTTGACCTTGGCGTGGGCGTACGGGCTGTAGAGCATCACGCCGAAGAGCGTCCCCTCGGGCCGCACATCGGAAGGATACTTCGCCTTGCCCGAGGCCTTGGCCAGGCCGTCGAGCCGGGGGATTCTTCGACCGATCAGGTTCGGTGTTGCGGGCCAGTCTGCCATGGCTCAGGCTCCCTTCATCGTTTTGGCCACGGCTTCCGCCGCCGCCAGGACGCCGATGTACGTGCCGCAGCGGCAGATATTCCCGTCGAGTCCCTTGCGGATCTCGGCGGACGTCGCCCCGGGATTCTTGTCGAGGAATGCCTTGCACGCGGTGACGAAGCCGGGGGTGCAATAACCGCACATCAGGCCGTCATTCTGGTGGAATGCGTGGGGTATGCTGCGCTCGCCGGTATCGAAGCTCTCCAGAGTCTCGATCGTCTTACCCTGGCAGGAGACGGCGAGAGTCGTGCAGGAGTAGATCGGGTCGCCCTCGACGATCGTCGTACAGGCCCCGCAGCTCCCGCGATCGCAGACCCGCTTGGGGCCGGTCACGTCCAGACGATGGCGGAGCGTGTCGAGCAGCGTGCTGCGTGGCTCGACCGAGCAGGAGCGATCCTGCCCATTGACCTTCAAGGTGATCTCGACGGTGCCGGAGAGTACCTTCGGCTCGGCCTGGGCCGCCTGGGCTTCGTCGAGCGCCACGGTCGCCGCGCCGGTCAGCACGGCCGTGGCGGCCGCCACGCCCGAGCCCCGCAAGAAGTCGCGCCGGCTGTGACCGTCGGGTCCGCCGGGCTTCCGGGTCTTCTGTTCTGTCATCGAGCGAATCTCCCTTTCCGTTCGCCCCGAACCTTCAATAAACCGTTCCCCGCAACGCCAAAGGCTCGTTTCCGCAGGGGATGCGAATCGGGCGCTACTGGGCAGGCATCAAGAACATAAACTACGCGGAGCCTCGCGCGTCGGCAAGTGGGTCGTCGGTCAATGGTCATGGGTCGTCGGTCGATCTTGGCCCAATTTCCGTGCCGCAGATCGCGGATCGATGAGGCCCCGCGGATCAGACCGGCGTCTCCGTGCTGACATCGAATCGCCGGAACGCCCATCCGACCAGCATCACGATCGGAACGAGTTCCACGATCAGGACGAGCCATGCGGTCAGGAATGCGGTAGCAACCCAACCGTTGGTGACCAGGTAGGCGATGCCCCCGAGCCCCGCCGGGATGGCATAGAAAATGAGCAGGAAGAACATCTGGATGAACGCGAAGAGCATCCATTTACTCATCGCTTGAAAGTCAACAGTGCCTCCCGTCGGGGGCCGAACCGGGTAA
This sequence comes from uncultured Planctomycetota bacterium, assembly GCA_963743925.1. Taxonomy (GTDB): domain Bacteria; phylum Planctomycetota; class Planctomycetia; order Isosphaerales; family Isosphaeraceae; genus CAVZRC01. The sequence goes on from CAVURY010000034.1 coordinate 415,542, forward strand.
ATGAGGAAAATGAGATTACTCAAAGAGAGCAGGAGTGCATCGATCGGCAGGACGAAAGAGCCCGCGATCAGCAAGTTCACGGCTCCTGCGGGGGCCGCCGCGGCAAAGGCGGCGAACATGATGAGGTGAATCGCGGTCAGGAGCAGGGTGCCGCCGGCCAGTTCCCCGATCGTCAGGATCATGGGGTGGATCGGGAGCGTCTTGAGAAAATCGATGTGATCGACATCTCCCCGGAACCCCCAGGGGCTCTGCATGGAGAAGAGGAAGCTCAGGTACGCCGTCATCCCGACGCCCATCCAGGCGATCCAGCTTCCTTTCGATTCATCCGGCCCGGTCGGGATCCACATGGTCCCCACGAGGAAGACGATCGTGAATCCCAGGTAGACGATGAACACATGCCGGGAGGTCCGGATCGCCACGAGGATCTGTCGCCAGGCGATCGGTCCCGCCCCGGCGAGCCACGGAAACCGAGGAAGACGGAACCGGCCGGCACCCGCGCTCGCCGGCATCGCCAGTCCTCCTCCCGCCTTGGCCCGACGAATCCGGTCGTAGACTTTTTGACTGATCGCGGCGGCCGATTCGAGGTAGTTCGCGTCGAGCCGCAGGATCAACAAGAGCAGGCCCAGATCGATCGCCAGCGCCGTTGCGCCCCATCCCCAGAATGCGGGGGAGTATGCCTCGGCGAAGGCCGTCCGGGTGAAGACCTCGAATGGAGCCAGCAGGACTCGCAGAGTCTGCGACTCGCGAACGCCGGCGATCAGCTCGGTCAACCCCATGGCCTGGACCCGACGTGCGACCTGACCCAGGCCGGCCAGGAGGGTGACGAGCACGACCGCCAAGATGATCTTGCGGACCCGGGTATAGAGCGACTCGGACGCGATCTGGCCGACCAGCGCCGTGACCATGCCGAGGAGCTGGAGCAGGGCCAGCGACAGCGTGAGCCCCGCGAACCCGGACAGCCAGGATCGGAAGTAGATCCGCCAGATGATCGAGAACAACAGGGACATGATCACCAGGCCGATGGCCGTCTTGAGCAGCTTGTAGATCAGCAAGTCGCGGCGAGAGAACGGCGCCGGGAACAGGAAATCGATCTCCGCCGGGCTGAACGTGATCGCCTTCTCTCCGGCCGAAGTGAAGACGAATATCATGGTGAAAAACAACAGTCCGAACGGGGCGAAAGGTTCGACCTTGTCGACGAACGTGAAACCCTGCGGATGACCGTTCATCGCGATCACCGCCACGATCTGGGGCACGATCATGAGCCCCAGGATCGTGAGCGTGAACAGGATCAACAAGGCACCGCGGACCGTCCGCGCGCCCCGAAATGTCCGGCGTATCGCGGATTTATTCGATAGCGTGAAGAGCTTGAAGAGCGCCGTGTGCATGGAGATCTCGATCACGCCCGCTGGCTAATTCGATCGTTCCTGGTCAGAGGTGTCGTTGCCAGGCTCTTCAAGAAACCCGCGATTGTTCGGTCGCGCGGAAGAAGACGTCTTCCAGTGAGGCTTCACCCTGCAAGTCGGCGTATTGCGCCCGGGCCTGGGCCAAGGTCCCGTAGAACAGGCATCGACCTTTGTGCAGGATGAGCAGGTGGGTACACAGGTCTTCGACGAGGGAGAGCAGGTGCGAGCTGACCATGATCGCGGCCCCGGCGGCCGCGCGCTGGGCGATCGATGCTTTGAGGGTTCGGATGGCATAGGGGTCCAATCCCGTCAGGGGTTCGTCGAAGAGTAGGTCCCTGGGATCATGGAGATAGGCACAGCAGATCGCCACCTTCTGCCTCATCCCGCGAGAGAGCTCCTGCGCCATCGTATCGCGCTTCTCCACCAGCTCGAATTGCTGGAAGAGCGCCTCGGCCTTCGGCACCCAATCGGAGACGCGATAGGTGGCGGCGATGAACTCGAGGTGCTCGCGGACCGTCAAGGCATCGAAGAGCTTGGGATCGTCGGGGACATAGGCCAGCTCCCGCTTGGCGGAGATCGGGTCGTCCACCACGTCATGACCGCCGATGAACAGCCTGCCGCGAGTCGGCCGGATGATGCCCGCGAGCGCCCGCAACGTCGTCGTCTTGCCGGCACCGTTGGGACCGACCAGTCCGAGGACCGCGCCGTCGGGGACCTCGAAGCTCAGTCCTTCGACCGCCACCGTCGCGCGATAAGCCTTGTGGTAGTCCTGGACGCGGATCAAGGATGTCCTCCCGAGGGGCGAGACGTTGCGGATCTCGACGTGCCATTCGTCGCGATCAACGTCTCACGACTCCACCGGCAACTCGGGGCGATTTCCCCACTCGTTCCACGAACCGTCGTAGTTCGCCAGGTCGGTGAATCCCAGCCGGGCGAGGTTGAAGAGGACGACCGTCGCCGCGACCCCGCCGTTGCAATAGGCGACGGTCGGCACCGGCCGCAGGCCATGTTCCTCGACTCGTCGTCGGATCTCCTCCAGCGGGAGAAAGCCTCCGCCCGAGGCGAAGAAAAGCTCGCGGGGCAGGTTGATCGCTCCCGGGATTCGACCGCCTCGCGGCCCTCGACGTCGCTTGCCCGTGAATTGACCCTCGTCGCGTGCGTCGATGAGCTGTCGCCGGCCCGTGCGGTGATTCAGTTCCTGCGCGAGTTGCCCGGCGGTGGCCCGCATCTCCGGATGCGGACGAGGCGTGAAGGCGTCCCGAGGCACCGAGACCTCGCCCGACTCGGCGGGCCGATCCTCGTCCCGCCATCGGTTCCAGCCCCCGTCCAGCACGCTGACCGCGCCGTGGCCGTAGTAATTCAAGGCCCACCAGAGCCGCGTCGCGAACTGACCTCCCGCGTGATCGACGGCGATCACATGGGTCGAATCGCCGATCCCTCGAGCCGACATCGCCTCGGCGAATCGATCGGGCGGGGCGATCTGGACCGGCACCGGGTCGTCGGGATCGATGATATCGCGAGTCCAGTCGATGTAGACGGCACCCGGTATGTGCGCGGCGAGATAATCGTCGCGCGCCCCTCGGTAATCGGCTTCCTCGACGCCCGGCCCGAGGGGTCTCGTCACGACGTAGCCGCGCATATCCACGATTCGGAGGTCGGGGTCGCCCAGATGTTCCGCCAACCAATCGGTCGTGACGAGAGGATCGATGGCCATGAAAATCGACCGGGATTGTGGGTCGTGGGCAGTCGTGTCGAGCTGCGGAACCGCGCCGGTCGAAGCAGTCTGCCCTGTTGTCTGCGAATGCACTATGGTTAACTACCTACCATCTCTTACTCCCCCCTGCCTACTGGTTGGTGCCCGATAATCCCATGAAAGCCGTCGTCTTCGAATCGTTCGGCAATCCCCCCGACGTCCTGCACATCAAGGACGTTCCGGAGCCCCACCCGGGACCCGGCGAGGTTCGCGTCCGGATGATCGCCAGCCCGTTGAATCCATCCGACCTGCTCGTCGTACAGGGTCGTTATGGCGTCCTGCCGACCTTGCCGTCCACGCCCGGGTTCGAAGGGGTGGGCGTGGTGGACGAAATCGGGCCGGGTTTCCTCGGTCACCTCGTCAAGGGGAAGCGCGTCACGGTGATCAACGGCGCCGGAGGGAATTGGGCCGAGTACGCGGTGATCCCGGCGCGGCAGGCCCGACCGGTGCCCGACGATATCCCCGACGATCAGGCGGCGACGTACTTCGTCAACCCGGCGACCGTCCTGGCGATGGTGCGTCATGTGCTCAAGGTCCGCCGAGGCGAGTGGTTACTCCAGTCCGCGGCCGGCTCCGCGCTGGGCCGGATGATCATCAAGCTGGGCCGACACGACGGATTCAAGACTCTCAATGTCGTCCGCCGTCGGGACGCGATCGACGAGCTGAAGGCCCTCGGCGGCGATGCCGTGATTTCGAGCGAAGACGGACCGATCGATGAACAGGTGCGCCGGATCGTTGGCGGCGACGGCGTTCGACATGCGATCGATCCCGTGGGTGGCGAGACGGGCACGGCCGTCTTCCAATCTCTTGCCGCCGACGGAAGGCTGTTGCTCTACGGCACGTTATCCGGCGAACCGATCCGAATCGATCCCCGGCTCATGATCTCGGGCCGTCGAATCGTCGAGGGGTTCTGGCTAGGCTACTGGATGAGAGAACGCTCGATCCCTTCGGCACTCCTCCACTTCCGCGAGATTGCGTCCCTGATCCGTAAAGGAATCCTCAACTCCGAGATCGGTCGAGTTTTCCCTCTCGAACAGATCGCAGGAGCCGCGCGCGAGGCCGAGACCGTCGCACGACACGGCAAGGTCCTCCTGCAAATCGCCCGTCATGGCGCTTGAACAGTCCCGTCGACAACAAAGCCGGTCCGACGAATGCCGGCCCACTCCGAAACGCACCGCCGAGTTGTGAGAAGCAAACAGGACTCTCGGCTGAGTGAAATGGGCAGCCTTTATCGGTCTATTTTTGGAAATTCAGTCGCCGTCCCGGCTCCAGACCGCTACAATTTCATCATGAAGACGACTTGAAAGCAGCACAGTCGGTACCTCGCTTTCGGATGAGGGCCTCTATCCCTCTCGGCACACTCCTCCTCTACAACGTGTTGGCCTCCAGAAAGTTGTGCCAAACACTCGATGATCTTGCGGATCATCGAATTTTCGCAAGCGAGCTTTCATTCACGATTGCGGTCATGGAGGATTCTCCAGAGGGATGGAGACCGCTTCGCAGTCTTCACCCGGTCCTGGCGCCGGGCGAATATTGGATCGAAAGTAACAGATGGGGAATCACGAGCGATGAGTAGTGGAACGGTTGGTGCTCAAGATTGGCGAGCTGTCGCCTGCCTGGCTCCCACGGGCGAGCGATTGCTCTGCGTCGGCGAGAGCTCTTCTCAAGTTCGAGCGGCCTATACCGGGGCCTGGGGTGAAGTGATTCGTGACGAGGATCGTCCGACGGTTCGCGCAATCTCCTTGCAACGCTGGTCGGGGCAGTTTTGGTCCGGTCAGTGGGAGCACCAGATGTATCTGGCCGTTCCGACCGCTCGAAGCGGGAAGAGTGGTCCGGGCGAAGTGGCGGAAGTCATCGAGGAGGAGGAATTGGATTCCGCCGAAGACGCGAAATCCAAGAAAAAAACCTCTTGAACTGAGCCGGGCGGATCAATCTTTCTTGCCCTCGTGCCATCGAAGGCGGGATTGATGCAGTCCTACCTGATACGAATTCGATTCGATCGGATTGGTCTGCTCGATTTCCCCGGGGACTTCCCCCGGGGTTTTTTTATTGAGTCATATCCCGGACGAGAATCGACCCGTCGTCACGGGTTTACCGCTTCCGAATGGACACCTTGGCGGGCACCACGGGCCCATCGGATGGAGAGGACGCGACGTAGCGGAAAGGATCGCGTTCGGATTGACTGGGCCAGACGGTGAGGCCGGGGAAATCGACGGCGATTCGACGAGCCAGTTCTTCGACACCGAGTCGCTCGGTGGCATAATGACCGGCCGTGATCAGTCCGATGCCGAGCGCCTCGGCCTCGACCCCGCGGTGAAATCGGGCTTCGCCCGTGAGCAGGACGTCCACCCCCGCATCCGCCGCATCCTTGAGGAAATCGTCGCCCGCGCCGCAGGCAACCGCGACGCGCGAGACGTGCCGTTTGGGATCGCCCACCATCTGGACGCCGATCCGGCCCAGGGAGCGTCCCACGAACGCGGCGAACTCACCGAGGCTGCGCGGCTCCACGAATCGGCCGATTCTGCCGGCTCCGGCCGATCCGGCGGTCTCGTGATCCGGCCGTATCTGATGGAGTGGATACACATCGATCGCCGGCTCTTCGTAAGAATGGCGCGCGCGGATCGAGGCCATCACCGCGTCGATGTTTTCCGCCGGGCAGATGAGCTCCAGACGGATCTCAGCGACCGACTCGCGACGGCCGCGCCGACCAAGAGTGGGCGATGAATCCTCGGTACCGAAGAAAGTCCCCTGGCCCGAGGTCGCGAATGAACATTCCCGGTAGGCCCCGATCTGGCCGGCTCCCGCCTCGAATGCCCCGGACATCACGGCTTCGCGGTCCGTTTCCGGCGTGAACACGACGATCTTGACCGTATCCGGCGGAACGGGACTCTTTGCTCCTTTCCCCACGGGAGCGGCCGGACGCAAGGATGCGACTTCGAGCAAGCCGAGCCTTCGACACAGGATATCGTTGATCCCGTCCTGAGTATTGTCGAACGCCGTGTGAGGGCTGGCGATCGAGATCCCCGCGACGGCGAGCCTCCAGAGATGGCCGGTCTCGGCGAGGTCCGCGCGGATTCGCTTCGTCGCTCGAAAGAGCACGGGATGGTGACTGACGATCAAGGAGGCCCGCTCCTGAATGGCCTCGGCAGACGACTCGGGCGTGACCGTCAGGCAGGTCATCACTCGATGCACTTCGACCGCCGGATCACCCCAGAGTAATCCGACATTGTCCCACGACTCCGCCAGCCTAGACGGGGCGAACCGCTCCAGCCAGCCGGTCAGATCGGCCACGGTCGTCATCATGCGATTTCTCCCGATTCGAGCAACGGCAGGATCGCCTCCCAGAGCATTCGCGTCAAGGGCCCGGGGGCCGGCAACGTCCGATCAAACAGTCGGGATACCGGTTGAATTCCTCGTAACGAGTTGGTCAAGAATGCCTCGTCGGCCCGGCGGAGGGAATCCATCATCACCCGCCCTTCGTGGACCTCGAGCCCCAGCCCTCGGGCGTGATCGATGACGACGTGTCGCATGATACCGTCCAGTAAAGGACCCTCCGTGCTCGGCGTCAGCAGCCGCGAGCCCTCGACGAGAAAGACGTTGGACCGTGTTCCTTCACAGATCTGACCACACGGCGTGATCGACAGAAGCTCGTCGGCACCGTCCTCTACGGCCCGAGACTGGGCAATACGTTTCCGCCAGTAGTTGAGCGTCTTGTGCCGAGCAAGTGGGTCCGACGGATCGACGATGAAGGTCCCGGAAATCACGAGGCCTCGATCAGATCGCGGTGAAGGCAGAGGTCCGACGGTCATCCAGAGCGTGGATTGAACGACCGTGTGATCGGCCATCGTCAGGCCGCCGGAAAGTGTCATCCGAATCCGGACGTCCTGGTCGGAGTCCGCCTCAAGGGTCTCCTTGAGCCGAAGGACGTCTCGTGCGTCGGGCATCTGGACGGGGTCAAACGGCAGGGCAAGGTCTCGAGCCGAGCGTTGAAGTCGCTCCAGGTGAGGCCGCAACAGGGTCGGATGTCCGTTCCAGGTGCGAAGCGTTTCGAAGAGGCCCAGGCCGTGTTCGAAGGTGCGATCGAGCACGCTGATTTTCAGGACGTCGTCGGCGATCAACTCGCCCCGCGACCAGATCATGACTCGTCCATCCTCCCGGATCCCTCGAGGACGTCACGAAGTGCTCGGCCCTTGGCGAGCGTTTCCTCGTATTCGGCATCGGGGTCGGAGTCCGCGACGATCCCGCCTCCCACCTGGTAGCTCGCCCGATCTCCCTCGATCAGCATGGTCCGGATCGCGATATTGAACTCGCTCGATCCGCCCCGGCTGAGGTATCCGATCGCTCCGGTGTAGAGTCCACGCCGATTCGGCTCGAGCTCGTCGATGATCTGCATGGCTCGGATCTTCGGTGCCCCCGTGATCGAACCGCCGGGAAACACGGCGCGGATGATATCGGCCAAGCCGACGTTGGGCCCGATTCGTCCCTCCACCGTGGCGACGAGATGATGGACCTGCGCAAATGACTCGATGCGGAACACCTCACGGACGTCGACGGATCCATAGCGGCAGATGCGGCCCAGGTCATTACGCTCCAGGTCAACGATCATCGTCAGTTCGGCGCGATCCTTGGGCGAGGCGAGGAGTTCCGCGGCGAGTCGCTCATCTTCGGCGAAGTCCTCGCCGCGCGGGCGTGTTCCCTTGATCGGACGGGTGATGATCCGGTCTCCGCGGGTTCTGTAGAACGATTCCGGACTGGCCGAGACGACAGCCAGGTCTCCCCATCGCAGGAACGACGCGAACGGCGCGGGGCTTCGATCCCGGAGCCGAAGATAAAGATCCAGGGGATCGTGCGGCCCGCGGGCCGTGAACCTTTGCGAGAGATTCGCCTGGAAGATATCACCCGCCGCGATGTATTCCAGCACTCGTCGCACCTTCGCGAGGTAAGTCTCACGCTCGAAAGCGCTTTCGAGTCCATTCCACTGCGCGAGGGATCGCGGGCTCGACACGCGGAATCGAAGCGAATCGTCGATCGCCGTCTCCCAGCGAGCCAGGCGTCGCTCGGCCGCCAGGACGCCTTCTCCGGTCAGATCCCAGGCCCAGAGCTGGACCGATCCGGAACGCGAGTCGACCGTGACCGCCGTGTCGTAGAGGGCCATTCGGATGTCGGGCATCCGGGAGTCTCGCGGGCGACGGCGAGGCAGACGCTCGATCTGAGGTGCCAGATCATAGCCGAGAAAACCGATCAGACCGCCCCGAAACGGGGGGAGGTTCGGGTCAACCTCCTCTCCCAGATCAGCCAGTTCGAGCCGACTCGTCAGGTCGGCGAAGGCCGCGATCGGATCGCCCTGGCCCGATTCGAGTAGCCCGGAATCGTTGCGCAAGGACCAGTTCGGCCCGGTCGCCTCGAAGACCAGCCGTGGCCACGCGGCGAGGATGCTCCAGCGTCCGGACTCGCCGAATCCGGCCCCGCTCTCCAGTAGCGCAGGTTCCGGAAACCGCCCGATCACCGATGCCAGTCGGCAGGCCGGCACGCTCAATCTCTTGTGTACGGCGACTTCACGGGAGCGTGCCGCCTCAACTGAACCTCGAGCCAAAGGAGCCTCCTCCGCATCGAATCCTCATCAAGATCTTCATCAATCCGCCGGCTTCCATCAACCTTAGCGGAGTCGAACGACTTCTACGTTCGATCGTAGGATTGACGATAACGACCTGCCACTCGATGCCACTCGACTCTTGAAAGGGTAAGACGATGGCCACAACTTCGGAAAAGACTCGCCCTCGAGGGATTGGGTTCCGGACCATTCTGGTGATCGGGTTCGCCATCACCTGCGCATTCTACCCGCCGAATGCGGGGGGAGGGGGTCAGGGCGGAGATGCGGCTCGTGAGAACGCGGTCGCCGAGATCGAGAAACGCGGAGGGCAGGTCTTCCGGGATGCGACGTTGTTCGACAGGCCCGTGATCGGTGTCGACCTCGACGAGACCCGGGCCACCGACGAGGTTCTCGTTCATCTCAAACGGTTCCCGCGGATCCAGTCGCTCTCCTTGGATGAGACCCGCGTGACCGACGCCGGACTCGCAAATCTGGTTCAGCTGACCGGTTTGATCGACATCTCTCTCGACGAAACCTCAACGACCGATGCTGGACTTGCCCATCTGTCGGGTCTGGTGAATCTCCGCAAGCTAACCCTGACGCACACCGGGGTTACCTATGCCGGACTCGTTCACCTGAAGCGGTTGGAGAATCTTCAGACCCTGTCAGTGGCGGGGACGAAGGTTACTGATGCCGGGCTGGTCTACTTGAAGGAGTTATCCCACTTGGAATGGCTCTTTCTCGACTATAACCCGATCACCGACGCCGGACTGGCGCATCTGGAAGGACTCCACGAACTCGAATTCCTGTTCCTGAACCGGACTGAAGTGACTGACGCCGGCCTGAGCCACCTCCAGAGACTGAAAGATCTGGAGATGGTTTCGCTGCACAACACCCGCGTGACCGACGCCGGAGTGGATCAGCTTCAGAAGATGATCCCGAAAGCGAGGATTTACCACTGAGTCTCCGACGTCACGCGCGAGGGCCGAAGACCTTCGCCCGGGGAGGTCGTACCCGTTCCGGTCGGGAGCCGAAGTAAAGCCCCGGTTGGTTTCGGGACCTCCCCAGAAACTGCGGGCTCCTTGGGCTCGACCTCTCGTCCGGGAGCCCGCCGATCGCAAGGATTGTTTCGTCCTTGCCGAGAACGCGGGTCTTGCAACCCGAGAGGTCAAGGGCAAGTCATCGGATAATGCGCGATCAGACTTCCCGTGAGAACCCGCCGTCCTATAATTCCAGTGACCATTCAAGTCGTCCCCATGGCCATTGCGGCGAGGGTCGTGCAATGAATAGCGGCGCGCCTTTCACTTCCCAGGCGCCAATCGGTCTTCCATCGCGTCTTACAAGAAGTGTGACATTCCCTTCCCGTCATGGCACGATCCTTGCCGAGGTATTGAACGTAGTATGAGAGGCAGGTCGATTCCAGGCGTGTTAGAAGCCGAGGATGGCGGCCGGATCACGGGCCAAGGCTCAGAAAGCCATGAGAACAACGAAATCCCGGTCGGGAGATGGCCACTGGCGGAGATGGACGGCCGGCTGGCTGAGACAGCACCGTTCATCGCCCGTAACCGTGCCCGAGCTGCAGGTCGGCGCACGTCCCGAGACGGTCGCATCCTTACGCGTCGCACCGGATCGCCGGGAACTGACTCGGGATGATCTGAAGCGGCAGATCAATTCGGCCGCGATCGCGTTTCGCGGTTACGATACCAGCAATCTCGGCCGTGGGGCGGAATTCCTCGAGCATCCGGTCTACCAACCGGTAGTCCGGACGATCCTCGATCGCGCATCGTTGGTCTGCGGCGACGTCCTGAAGAAGCCGGTCGACCTGGCCGCTCGCATGCAGGCTCGAGAGGCATCGACGCTCGAAACATTCGTGGAAGACACCGCGACGATCGTGGCGCTCGAACTGGCTCAGATCCGCATCCTGGAGGAGGTCTTCGACATCTCGGTGTGCGAGGCCGTCCTGAGCTTCGGGCACAGCATAGGCGAGCTCTCGGCGCTGGTGGTCGGCGGCGTCTTTGAGATGGAACAGCTCCTGCCGATCCCGCTGGCTCTCGCCCACGACTGCGCCGGTCTCACGGCCGACACGACGCTGGGAATCCTCTCGAGCCCGAGTGCGATCCTGGAAGCCGAGCAGGTCGAAAGGCTCTGCTCGCTGATCAGCAGTCGAGGACATGGACTGGTCGGACCCTCGACGTACCTGTCTCCCTACCAGGCTCTTCTCCTGGGCCAGGCGGATACCCTGGACCTCCTGGAGTCTGAGATGCGGCAACACCTGCCCAAGGCGATCAGTCTGCGTCGCAGGCCGAACAATTGGCCCCCGCTGCATACGCGGCTCGTCTGGGAGCGTAGCGTCCCGAATCGGGCCGCGGTCGCCCTCTATCATACGGGCGGCGGTCATACGAAGCCAAAGCCCACGGTGGTTTCTTGCACGACCGGCAAGGCCAATTATGACGAGTGGAACAGCCGCGAGATCCTGACGGAGTGGACCGACCACCCTCAGCGGCTCTGGGAGGTCATGGAACATACGCTGGCATCGGGCGCCGACCTGGTCGTCCACGTCGGCCCCGAGCCGAAGCTGATCCCGATGGCATTCGATCGGCTCAGCGGCAAAATCATGAAACAGCTCAAGACGAAGCACCTCGACAGCCTGGGACGCCGGGTGCTGCCGAGCATCAGCCGAAGTCACTGGTTGGCCCGGAAACTCCCCTTGAATGCGGTGCTCTTCCGCGCACCCTTCGTGAATCATCTCATCCTGGAGGACTGGCTGTTGGCCCAGGATGTCGCTTGACCGGGCGTTCGTCGAATCCGTGAATCGAGGGCCAACCCGTTCCCGTCCCGGTTCCTCTGGCGCATAATAGGGCCCGGGTCGAGATCTCAGGATGCTGAAGATGGGGCGGTGCGCGACCGACGCGACACCGCATTCCGAGACCCGGAAGGGCGGCCGGAACCGATCCGTTCGCGGCCGCCTCGACGGACTTTCCCGACATCCCCTCACCGCGTTGCGGTGCAGCGGCGACGAGGTTTCAATCATGGATACCCAATTGCGGGAGCCCGAAGCCCAGACGTTCGTCGAGACCGCGCTAAAGCTGGGCGGCAAGAGCGAAGAGGAAGCGCGGACGACCGGGACCCTCGATCGAGCCGACGATCAGGTGGAAGCCTTGTTCGCCGCTCGCTATCAGACGTCACACAGCCCGATCCATCAGGCGGTCTGGGACCATCGTGTTCCGGTCAACTTGTTCTCTCCGCAGCCGCCCCAGCCGTCGCCGGAATGCGACCGAGCCATGCGCGAGTCGCTGGCGGTCGCTCGCCGACATCGCGACGCGGGGACCTTGCTCGGCCCCGACGGGAAGGTGACCGACGCGGTGCTGGATGACCTGGGATCGGCCGGCTATTGGGGACTGCTCATCGATCCCCAGTATGGAGGAGTGGGGGCTTCGTTCGCGGCCTTCACGCGGTTCCTGACCCAGATGGCCACGATCGAGCCGACACTCGCCGGTCTGGCGTCGGTCCACGGATGCATCGGCGCCGTCGACCCCTTGCGAAGCTTCGGCACACCGGAGCAGAAAGCCCGGTTCCTGCCGCTCCTGGCCAGCGGGCGACGTCTGTCGGCCTTCGCGCTGACCGAGCCGGGCGCCGGGTCCGACCTGACTGCGATGAAGACGCGCGCCGTGCTCGACGGCGACGATTATGTCGTCAACGGCGAGAAGCTCTTCATCACCAATGCGGTCCCCGGCCGGACGATCGGCCTCGTCTGCCTGATCGAGAATCGACCGGCGGTCTTGATCGTCGACCTGCCCGACCATGAGGACGAACACTTCCAGATCGTGAAATACGGGCTGCTCGCCCTGCGGCATCTGCACAACAACGGGCTGAAGTTCCACGACTTCCGGGTCCCGCGTGCCAATCTGTTGAAGCCCGCCCAGGGCGACGGCCTGACGATCGCCTATCACGGCCTGAACCTCGGCCGGGTGTCCCTGTGCGCGACAGCCGCCGGCGCCATGCGGGTGATGATGGCCAATATGATCCCGTGGGCCCAATTCCGCCGGACGTATGGCGCATCGATCGTCTCGCGTGAGCTGGTGCAGCGTCGAATCGGCCGGCTGGCCGCGCTGATGACCGGCTGCGATGCGATGGTCGGCTGGTGCTCGTGGCTGCTCGACCAGGGCTTCCGCGGCGAGATGGAGTGTATCATCGCCAAGATCTTCGGCAGCGAGGCGCAGAAGGAAGCCGCCATCGAGCTCTTCATGAAGACGCACGGCGGCCGGGCATTCCTGCGGGGCCACGTGTTCGGCGAGAATATTCACGAGTACCTGGCTCCCTGCATCTATGAGGGTGAGGGCGAGATGCTCGGCATGGCGTTCTTCAAGTCGCTCATCAAGGAGCACGGCAAGAAGTACTTCGAGCCGATCGGGAAGGCGCTCCAGGCCGCCGGGATCAAGAAGCCGAACATGAAGAACCCCGCGCACGCCTGGGCACTTCGCTCGGCGCTCGTCCCCTACGGTAAGTGGCGGATGGGCGAGGCGATGACTCTTCGTGATCGGCCCGCGTTCCCGGGCGTGCCGCCGCGATTGGCGGCCCACGCGGAGTTCGCCGCCGCGGGCCTCCAGCGCAGTCGGCTCGAGATCAGCGACGTCATGACGAAACACCAGCTTCGATTGGCCGATCGCCAGTGCCGGATGGCCGAATTGTCCCAGCGCGTCCAGGATCTCGTCGTGATCCTGGCGACCAGCCTCTGGGCCGCGAAGGAATCGAGCGAGATCGTGCAGGGCGCTGCCGACATCATGTGCCAGGATCTCACGAGGCGCCTGACCGGCAAACGACCGTCCGACGCATACTACCGCGCCGTCACCAAGCTGGGAGAGACGATCGCCGCAGGCGGCTTCGAGGCCATCGCCGGCATCGAGGCCGAGCCGATTCTGATGCCGTACAAGGCGTGATCGGATGGCGGGTGGCCGGCGATTCGCTCGGGAGTCGCACCACCCATACTCCAATACGATAGGTATCAAGTCACAGAATCCAGATTCCAGACAGGATGCGTCCAGAGCATTCGGAATCTTGGATCTCGTAATTTGAGTCCGGAACACATCCCTGGTTGCGGTCGAAGGCCGCGTTAGGACGGAATCCTCATGCCCGGCGCATTTCAACTCGACGTTCTGGACGGCGGAATTGCCCTGGTTACCTTTGATGTGCCCGACAAGAAGGTGAATACACTCTCGCAGGGCGCGCTCAAGGAGCTCGCGGGACTGCTGGGCCAGCTTGGGCAGCGGACCGACCTTCGTGGCCTCCTGCTTCGCAGCGGGAAATCCGGCCAGTTCATCGCAGGCGCGGATCTCAATGACCTGGCGGCCCTGGCCTACATCACGCCCGAGCAGGGCGCCGCGGCCCTCGGCGCCGGCCATCAGATCTTCACCGGGCTCAGCCGGCTACCGTTCCCTACAGTCGCCTTGATCGACGGCAACTGCCTGGGCGGCGGTACGGAACTGGTCCTCTCCATGGATGACCGGCTGGTCTCGGCCTTGCCTCATACGCAGGTGGGTTTGCCGGAGACGAAGATCGGCCTCATCCCGGGCTGGGGCGGTACTCAGCGCCTCCCGCGGCTCATCGGACTGAACCCGGCCATCGAGATGATCACTACCGGCGAGCCGGTCTCGGCCCAGAAGGCCGCGGCCATCGGCCTGGCTTTCGACGCCGTCCCGGCGGAGCGACTGGTCGAGGAGGGAACCCGTCGGCTTCAATATCTCCAGGAAACCGGCGAGTGGAAGACGCGTCGGGAGCAACTCCGACAGCCGCTCGGCCTGGACCAGGATGAGATGATGTTCGCCTTCGCCGTGGCCGAAGGCTTGGTCAAGTCGAAGACGAAGGGGCAATACCCCGCGCCGCTTGCGGCATTGAAGGCGATTCGCGAGGGTTGTAACCTCACACTCGAGGAGGGCCTGAAGGCCGAGCAGAAGGCGGTCGGAGAGTTGTTCGGCTCCCCCATCCTGGGTAACCTGATCGCAATCTTCTTCATGAAGAACCGTCTTTCACGCGACCCGGGAGTCAGCGATCCCGGCATCAAACCTCGGTCCGTCAATCATGTTGGGGTGCTGGGGACCGGACTCATGGGATCGGGGATCGCCGCGGCCCATGCGCGATCCGGAATCCGCACCGCCATGGTTGACGTCGACGATGCTCGGCTCAAGGACGGGCTCGAGCGTGCCTCCGACGTCGTCATGAGCCGGATCAAGATCGGCCGCGCCAAGCCCCAGGATCTGGCGAACATGCTCGCCATGATCAGCACGGCGACAAACCCCGCGATCTTCGCCGATTCCGACGTCGTCATCGAGGCCGTCACCGAGAACCCGGCGCTCAAGAAAGAAGTCTATCAGAAGCTCGCCAAGGTCCTCCGCGACGACGCCATCCTGGCCAGCAATACATCCACGATCTCGATCACCAAGATGGCCGACGACGCGCCGCACGCCGAACGTTTCATCGGGATGCACTTCTTCAACCCGGTCGATCGGATGGAGCTGGTCGAGGTCATTCGCGGCGAGAAGACCAGCGATGAGACGGTCGCCACGATCGTCGCCCTCGCGAAACGGATCCGTAAGACGCCGATCGTCGTCAAGGACTGCGCCGGGTTCCTGGTCAACCGGGTCCTGATGCCTTATATGAACGAGGCGCTCCTGCTCTTGCAGGAAGGCGTGCCGATGGAGTCCATCGACAAGGCGGCCACCAGGTTCGGCATGCCGATGGGTCCCATAGCCCTGACCGATATGGTCGGACTGGGGACGGCCTGCTATGCCGGCAAACTGCTGGCCGGCGCCTATCCGGACCGCGCGGTGACCTCGCCGATCCTCGAGGAGATGCTCAAGACCGGCGGCGCGGATCACAAGTCTGCCCTGCGCTTCTGGGTCACCAAGGGGAAGGGCGGCAAACCCCAGCCGAATCCGGACGTCTCGTCGATCGTCGCCAAGCACCGGGCGGGCGAGAAGACCATGGAGGAATCCGAGATCGTCGATCGTCTCTTCTTCCCGATGCTGATCGAGGCGACCCGCGTTCTGGAAGAAGGGATCGTCCGCGAGCCCGGCGACGTGGACATGGGCCTTATCCTGGGGATCGGCTTCCCGCCGTTCCGCGGCGGCATCCTCCGCTGGTGCGACACGGTCGGCGCCGGCAACATCGTCGATCGGCTGGCAAAATATGCCCCGCTGGGCAAACGCTACGAGCCGACCGCGAGCCTGCTCGAGCTGGCGAAGGGCGGCGAGACGTTTTATCCCCGGCCCAAGACGACCGTCGGTGCTTGAGTCGAGGATGCCCGGCTCATCCGGCCGAATCGAAACCCGATCATGCCAGGAATACTTCGAGTCGTTCTACGGTGCTTATTGTGCGCCCTACCGGATCTCTCACAGGGATACTTCCGATGACGAAAGCCGTGATCATCGACGCCATCCGAACACCGATCGGGCGTGCGTCTGCCGATAAGGGCTACTACCGGGACGTGCGTGCCGACGACCTCTCCGCCTACGTGATCCAGTCGCTGGTGAAGCGGACGGGGATCGACCCCAAGCTCGTCGAGGACGTCCGCTGGGGCTGCGTGCAGCAGCAAGGCGAGCAGGGCTACGACGTGGCGCGGATCGCCGCCATGATCGCCGGCCTGCCCAAGGAAACGGGCGGCGTGACGATCAACCGCAACTGCGCGTCCAGCCTCCAGGCGATCAATGACGCCGCGATGAGCGTCGCGGCCGGCTGCGAGGACGTCCAGATTGCTGGCGGCGTCGAGCACATGGATCATATCCCGATGACGAAGGACTATGACCCCAGCCCCCTCTTATTCCGCCGTCACAGCGAGGCGATGATGAACATGGGGTTCACCGCGGAGTACCTCGCGGCGAAATACCGGATCCCTCGCGGCCGTCAGGATGAATACGCCGCCCGGAGCCATCATCTCGCCGGTGGCGCGACCGACCGGGGCGAATTCCAGAATGAGATCCTGCCGACCTGGGGACGCGACGACTCCGGCCGGAAGGTCTTGCTCACCCAGGACCAGGGAATTCGCCGCGACACTTCGGTCGACGCCCTCTCGGCCCTGCCACCGGCGTTCCAGCCCGAGGGCGGTTCGGTCACCGCCGGAAATAGCTCGCCGATCAATGTCGGATCCGCCGCGGTCCTCTTGATGTCGGAGGAGAAAGCCCGGGAGCTGGGCCTCAAACCCATGGCGAAGGTCCGGGCCATGGCGGTCGCCGGGGTGAATCCCGAGGAGATGGGCATCGGGCCGGTCCCCGCCGTTCACAAGGCACTCAAGCGCGCCGGGTTGAGCCTCGATCAGATCGAATGCATCGAGCTGAACGAGGCATTCGCGGTCCAGGTCCTGAGCGTACTCAAGCTGCTGGGCATCGACGAGAAGCGAGTGAACACGCGAGGCGGCGCGATCGCGATCGGTCATCCGCTCGGCGCCAGCGGAGCCCGGATCACGACGACCCTCCTGAACCGGATGAGAGACCAGGGGGCCAAGTTCGGGCTGGCGACCCTCTGCGTCGGGCAGGGTCAGGGAGTGGCGACCATCTTCGAGACCTGCGAGAATTGAGGGCACACGCGGTCGTTCGTATGAAGGATGACAGAGAACGACCGCCCTGTCCCTTGAGCGCTCTTTTCTCATTCGCCCGATCTCTAGTGCCTACTTGCACATTATGATCCGAAATCCGTTAGGAATTCGCCTCGACCCCGACCGTTCCCTCCGGGAACAGATCCACGAAGCGGCCCGTATCGGGGCCAAAGGCGTCGTCATCGACGCGATCGGAGATGTCGCTCCGCAACGGCTCGGCGAGTCGGGGCGTCGCGAGATGCGCCACATCCTGAGGACAGTCGAGCTCTCATTAGTCGCCCTGTCCCTGCCGACACGACGTCCTTTCGATACGCCCGATCAGCTCGAGGATCGGATTCAGCGGGCCGACTCCGCGTTCGCGATGGCGTATGAGCTCGGCACCCGTGTGGTGCTGGCCCGCGTCGGAGCCATCCCGCCGAAAGAAGAATCGGGCCGTCGCGAGGCATTCTCGAATGCCCTGAGGGAGCTGGGTCGCCGCGCGGAACACCGCGGGGTTCGCTTAGCGATCGAGACCGGCGCCGAACCCGGCGAGAAGCTCGGTGCGTTCCTGACAGACCTCGGCATGCCCTCCCTGGCCGCCAGCATCGACCCGGCGAGTCTCTTGCAAACGGGCGTCGACCCGGTCCTGGCCGTCCGCGAACTCTCGGGCTGGGTGGCCCATGCTTATGCCAATGACGCGACGGGATCCTCGCGAGCCCTTGCTGCCAACCCGCGCGGCTACGGATTTCCGCCCGGTGCCCTCGATTGGGAAGAATACCTGGGGGCATTCGAGGAGGTCGGCTATCACGGGTTCTTGACCATCTGGCCAAGCCCGGGCCGCCCCGCCTCGGCCCAATTCGCGGATATCGCGAAGCGACTCAATCGGCTCGGCTGACTCCAGCACGTAACTCCTCCATTCAGCCGCCGATGGGCCGGCGGGCGATGGCGAAGAGCGAAGTGCCGCTGCGTAGGGAACCCCTGACGGCAAAACCCTGTTCGATCGCGAAGGCCAGTCTCGCGACCCAGGGCAAAGGCCAGGGCGGGAGCTCGAGATATCGACGGTAGACCTGGGATGCGGTTTCTGCCTGGTGTGCGCGGGGCCGAGCGCGCTGCCGACGCAGAGCCGGGACGAGCCAACTCCCCCACCAGAAGACACGCACCAGCTCGAGTCCGGTGTCCGCGAACGCCGCGCGCAAGGTCTCGGGCAGATATCGCCGTCGGTGCCCCTGGATCGCGTCGAATTCGGTGAACAAGTCCGGCAGAGCGGGCACGCTCACGATCACGAGACCTCCCGGCCGGACGAGCGTGCCCAGCCGGTGGACGGCCTCGCGGTCGTCGTCGATATGCTCGATCACATCCAGCGCCAGGACGACGTCGTGGAGCGGGACATCGCGATCGATGGGCTTGGTGAGGTCCGCCTCGATGAGGATCCGTCCCGGCCGGTTGAGCCGCTCGAGCGTCCGTCGCGATATGTCCATCCCGACTGCCAGATAACCTCGCCGTTCGAGCCGATCGAGTGTGACCCCCCAACCGCAACCCGCATCGAGGATTCGTGCCGGCGGTTTGACGCCGAGCTGGTTCAGCAGATGAATCGTTAGTGCGGCCCGCGCGTGCCACCAGGGATGTCGACGGATCATCGGAGCGAGATCAACGAGGATGTCCTCGGCCATGTTCTCATCGGCAACTCCCACCGACCACCTCTGGATCACCGTGACGATCTCCTGGAGGGAGGCAAGGCGCTCATGCCTTCGCCGATTTCTGGCCGATCAGCTCGGCGACGAGGGACGTCCAACCGGTCTGGTGACTGGCACCGAGGCCCGCTCCGTTGTCGCCGTGGAAGTACTCATAGAACGTGATGTGGTCGCGCCAGTGGGGATGGTCCTGGAACAGACGGACGTCACCGTGGACCGGCCTTCGCCCGGACGGATCGCGGAGGAAGATCTTCATCAGGCGATGGGCGATCTCATCGGCGGCCTTGTCGAGGGTCTCGTGACGTCCTCCCCAACGCGGGACCTCGACAGTCAGGCTGTCGCCGTAATAACGGTGATAGACCCGGAGTGCCTCGATCATCAGGTAATTGACCGGGAACCAGATCGGCCCGCGCCAGTTCGAGTTGCCCCCGTAGATCGGCGAGCAGGATTCGGCGGGCTCGTAGGCGACCACGCTACCATCGAAGGTGAACGGTTCCTGGAGCAGCCCTCGGGAGAGCGACCGTAAGCCGAAATCGGAGAGGAATTGTGCGGGATCGAGCAGGCGAGGGAGTACGGCTTCGAGTTTCGCACGGTCGGCCAGCGCGAGGAGGATCCGTCCGCCTTCGCCCCGCCGTGTCATCAGGCAGACATTCCCGGCCAGCGTGGGACGATACTTGAAATACCATTCCATCCGTCGCCGGAAGTGGGGTAGCCGGTCGAGCGTGCCGGGCTCGATCGCGAGGGTCGCGAAGAGGGGGACCAATCCGACGAACGAGCGGACCTTCAAGTGTTCCGGCGGGCCCCCTTCGACGCGCACGACATCATAGTAGAAGTGATCCACTGGGTCCCACATGCCGATCTCGTCGTCGATGCCATTGATCGCATGCGAGATCGCCAGGAAGTGCTCGAAGAACTTGGTGGCGATCGCCTCGTAAGCCGGCCGGGTCTGCGAAAGCTCCAGCGCGATCGCCAGCATATCGAGGCAGAATAATCCCATCCACGCCGTGCCGTCGGCCTGCTCGAGCCGACGCCCGTCGGCCAGGTTGGGCCGGCTACGGTCGAAGACCCCGATGTTGTCCAGGCCGAGGAAGCCCCCCTGGAAGGCGTTGCGGCCCTCCGGGTCCTTGCGGTTCACCCACCAGGTGAAGTTCAGCAGCAGCTTGTGGAAGACCTCTTCGAGGAAGTCGACATCCGCGCGGCCGGTCTGCTCGCGTGCGATCTCGTAAACGCGGAGTGCGGCGTGTGCGTGAACCGGGGGATTGGCGTCGGAGAAATCCCACTCGTAGGCCGGGAGCTGGCCGTTCGGGTGCATGTACCATTCGCGCAAGAGCAGCACCAACTGACGCTTGGCCCATTCGGGGTCGATCCGCGCCAATGCGATGCAATGGAAGGCCGTGTCCCAGGCGGCGAACCAGGGGTACTCCCACTTGTCGGGCACGCTCAGGATGTCGAGGCAATAAAGATGCTTCCACTCCGAATTGCGCCCGACTTGTCGCGACTTCGGCGGTTCGGGACCGGCCGGGTCGCCGTCCAGCCATAGCTCGACGCTGTAGTGATAGAACTGCTTCGACCAGAGTAGCCCGGCATGCGCCTGCCGCTGAACGCTCCGATGATCATCGTCCAGGCCGGAAGGGTGGATGACCCGATAGAAATCGTCGGCCTCTTTCATTCGAAGCGAGACGATCTCGTCGAACTGACCGAACGGGTCGGTGAGCTGCCGATCGACCAACCTGGTGCGAACGATCATGGCCGAGCCGGGATCGATGACTCCGCGATAATGAGCCGCCGCCTTCGAACCCCGGCACGCGGCATTGACCCGCTTCTCCAGCCCGTGCACGACCGCCTCATGGAATGCATCCTTGACATGACGGCCGTGGTTCGGGATTCCGAATAGCCGTTTCCGGTTCGTCTCGTTCTCGGTGAACAAGAGCGACGGGCCGTGGGGCCGATCGTCGAGGTACCACCAACGCTCTCCGAGGTGTCGATGCGTGGTGCGGATGGTCGTTCCGTCCTCGGCCCAGAGCGCGGGACGCTCGTTCGCATAGCCCCAGGACCAGGTGTTGCGATACCAGGCGTGGGGCAAGAGGTGCAGCTCGGCCGGTTCCGGGCCGCGATTATAGGCCGTGATCCGGCAGAGGATATCCTCCTGATCCCCCTTGGCGTAGTCGATGTAAACGTCGAAATAGCGACCCGAGGCCAGGGCCTCGCCCATCGCGTCGACCAGCTCGAATTCCCGGTCGCCACGCGTACGCTTCCGGTTCTCCTCGACGAGCCGA
Source organism: uncultured Planctomycetota bacterium (assembly GCA_963743925.1). GTDB lineage: Bacteria > Planctomycetota > Planctomycetia > Isosphaerales > Isosphaeraceae > CAVZRC01. Next base: position 436,818 of record CAVURY010000034.1, read on the forward strand.
TCGTACGGGTATTCCAGTTGCGGATATTTGTAAAGCATCCTCATAAAGGCATGACTTGGAACTCCATCGAGGTAGTAATAATACTCCTTGACGTCCTCGCCATGGTTGCCCTCCTCGTTGGTCAGTCCGAAGAGTCGCTCCTTGAGGAACGGGTCGCGGCCATTCCACAGGGCCAGCGACAGGCAGAGGTTCTGGAAGCGGTTGCAGAAGCCGGCGAGCCCGTCCTCGTTCCAGCGGTAGGCGCGACTCCTTGCATGATCGTGAGGGAAGAAATCCCAGGCGGATCCGTCCGGGCTATAATCCTCGCGGACGGTGCCCCAGGCGCGTTCGGCCAGGTACGGCCCCCAGCATTTCCAGTCGGCGCGTCGGGCCTCGCTGTCACGCAAGCGGCCATGCTCGGCGGTCAAGGCCTCGGGATCGGGCAAAGCGCGTTTCCCCCGGATGTAATGTGCAATCGATGGGTCTGGTCGTCCGCGTGATGATACTCATCCTCCGCGCGCAGTCCACCCGACGAAATGATCTGCTCAACCACGGTATACGGTGGACTGACGAGCCCATCCCCATGCGTGATCGGGGGATCATCATGACGACGCCCGCGATACAAGTCTTGGAGTGCTCGGCTGAGGTGGGAGATACGGTGCAACTTTCTGAGAGATTGACGGACCCCTCGGCCCGTTCCATCCACGAGTCGAACTTTGCGGCATACGACGAGACGGCCACCGCGACTTCCGAGACAGGCTCTGATCGGGTCGGACCATGGCACTCATTGGCACTCATTGGCAACTTTTCGCAGGGCCTCCGACGCCACGGTCGCCGATCCCGGACCGGCCGGCATGCCCTGTTCAGTGGCGAGGACAGCGGAGTCATCGTCTCATCTCTCATTCCGAGGAGGACCGTGCGGGCAGCGAAGCGGTGTCATCGGCCCGAGGATTGACCTCGGATGACTTCGCGCATCATGCCTTACCGATAAGAATGCCACCAAACGGGTCATTCGTTAACGCACCTACGGAGGCATCGAGCTGTTTTCTTGTCGTAACTCCTGGCGCACGAACGCGATAGAAGATCCGGAAGGATTTTCAATTTGTTTAACAAGTGTTCCCCTTGCGGGACAGTTTCTTGGCAGATCGAGGTCAAAGTCTCGAGATCGGCATAAGCGGCGGGGCCGTCTCCCACATCAGTTCGATCTCCTCCGGAGTCAGGCCATAGGCTTCGTTGACCAGGTCGCTGATCCTCCGCTCCAAGGTCGATGCCTCTTTCGCAAGGGATTGGGCGGGGAGGATGGTCCGGGTGTGCTCCTCGCGGAAGTTGCGCAGGGCCGCGAGACTCAATGGGTTCTTCTTGCCCCTGGCCTTCCGAACTTCCGCCACCAAGGACTCACCGTCCATTTCCAATGCGGCTTGAAGTTTCTGGCTCGGCTCGATGATGCCATGCTCGACCTCGAGCCAGTCGAGCAACTGGCGTGTTGTCTCTTGGTGAGCCTGGACGATCACGACAAGCCTATTGGCTGCCTTTCGGCATCCTTAAGCGGCTGCTTCGTGCGGCTCAGGAATCGGATATGACTCCATGAACGACGTGAGGTAGCGCAAGGCATCATCATCGGCTATTTCGCTCGACGACTGACGGCATAGCCATACTGGGTCGGCCAGGTCGGCGTGGCGCCCAGTTCCTGTTGAGCTCGGAGGGTCCAGTAAGGCTGTCGGAGGAACTCGCGAGCCAGGAAGACCAGGTCGGCGTCGCCGCCGGTGATGATCTCATCGGCATGCGACGGCTCGGTAATCATCCCGACGGCGCCCGTGAGGATCCCGGTCTCGTCGCGAATCCGGCGCGCGAACGGAACCTGATAGCCCTTCGCGACCGGTATTCTCGCCTTGGGGACCAATGCTCCCGAGGATACGTCGATCAGGTTGACACCCAGCGCTTTCAGGCGGCACGCCAGTTGGACCGACTGATCGGCGTCCCAGCCGCCATCGGCCCAATCGGTGGCAGAGATCCGGACGAAGAGCGGCATTTCATCGGGCATCCGCCTTCGGATGGTCGTCGCCACCCGCAGGAGCAGTCGCATCCGGTTTTCGAGGCTCCCGCCCCAACGATCATCCCGACGGTTACTCAAGGGGGAGAGGAATTCGTGCAGGAGGTATCCGTGTGCCGAGTGGATCTCGATCACCTGGAACCCGGCAGCGAGCGCCCGGACCGCGGCCGCCTCGAAGGCGTTGACCACCGCGTCGATCCCCGCCTCGTCGAGCGGAACAGGAACAGGATCCCCCTCGGAGAAGGGGATGGGGCTGGGCCCGATGACCGTCCAACCGCCTTCCTCGGGAGTCTTGAGGCTCGCCCCGCCGTTCCAGGGCAAGTCGCAACTGGCCTTCCGGCCCGCATGGGCGAGCTGGATGCCGGCCGCAGCACCCTGACTCCGGACGAATCGAGCGATCCGCGCCAGTGGCTCGATGTGGGTGTCGTCCCAGATCCCCATGTCTCCGCGAGTGATCCGGCCGTCTCGCGTCACCGCGGTCGCCTCCACCACGATCAGGCCCGTCCCGCCGACGGCACGGCTTCCGAGGTGGACCAGATGCCAGTCGTCAGCGTATCCCTCCGTCGCGCAATACTGGCACATTGGCGACATCACGACGCGATTGCGGAGCGTCAAGCCTCGGATCGTGATCGGGCTGAATAGGTCGGCTTCCGGCAACTCACGATCGTGAACGGCATCCGACGGACATCCGTGAGTCTGAACCGGATTGGCGTCCGACGGGCGCTTGGCGTCCTGAGTTTCACCCATGGATTTTCCGCTCCTGTTGCATCTCGGAGTGATCGATCAACGGCGCAAAGCAAGGTGGTGTTCGATCGTGGCATGCGCGTCACGACCTTGTAAAGACGTAACTGTCAAGCGCTCCAGCTCTTGCTGTCGGGGATTTTCGAGCGACCGGAGCGGGACGAAACCGGCTGGCGGATCGACGGTCAGACCGCCCGGGCTTGGTGCTTCCGCGCCCCCGGCTGGCCCTGTTCCTGATCGACCGCAATCGCAGCCGCGAGGTCCTCGTCCGGGAGCTGGGAGAATCGTTCGCCGGCACGTTGGTCAGCGACTTCCACGCGGCGTACAACGGGTTGAACTGCGCCAAGCAACGCTGCCTGATCCATTTGCTCCGCGGCGGGCGCCTGCCCCTTCCTTTGGCTGCGACCCTGGATACCAGCTAACCGCGGGCCCGCATCACCGGCCCCGGCCCGGGTACCCTGTCCACCCTCATGTGTTGGGCTTCGATGGCACACCCGCGGCCCTCGACCGGTTCCGGCCCCGGGCACCGTGTCCATCTCCCCAGACCTGCCCGACCACCCTTGCACCGCCGGCCCGACGCGGCTACGATGATCGCGCGTAGGGCACGCCTGATCAGTTGCGGTTTTCGGGGGGGAATTCTCCATGCGGCATCACTCGGCGTTTTCCTTGTTGATCACCGCGGGTATCAGCATGCTCGCGAGCGCCCTGGTGCGCGCGGGCAAAGCGCCCGCGTATGAAGCTTACGCAGTCCGTTTCGCCACACTTCCGGGTTGTCCGCTCGCCAACCTGGTGCAGGGGGCCGACCCGAAACGGACGATCGACCTCGCGATGACCTTCTGGGTGCTGAAAGACCCCGGCGGTCGGACAGTCCTGGTCGATGCGGGCTTCTATCGGGAGGAGATTCTCAAGAGCTACGGCGTCGCCGACTTCACGCGCTTCACGCGGCCGGATGAGGCTCTCGAGCGCCTGCGAATCAAGCCCGACGAGGTCACGGACGTCATCCTCACGCACATGCACTCGGACCACGTCGATGGTGCCGACTTGTTTCCGAAGGCGCAGATCTGGATCCAGAAAGAGGAGTACGCACACTACGCGGAAAAGACAGGGCGCCCGACGGTGGTCGCCCCGGTTCCGAACCGGAGTACATCCGGGCGCTCGTGAGACTCAATACCCTGGGCCGCGTTCATCTGGTCGATGGGGACGCCCGGGAGATCATACCGGGAGTGACGGTTTACACCGGCGGCAAGCACACATTCGCATCCCAGTACGTGGGGGTGAAGACGAAGGCGGGGACCGTGGTGATCGCTTCGGATAACGTCTATGCGTACGAGAATCTGGAGAAGCACGTCCCGATCGCGGCGACACTGGACGCGAAGTCAAACCTGGCGGCGCAGGATCGCATGAAGAAGATCGCGTCGAGTCCGCGTCTCATCATCCCGAGCCACGATCCGGAGGTGTTTGTCCGGTTCCCGAAACCGGGCAACGGCGTGGCCCGGTTGGAGTAATGCGAACCGATGCGCAAGTTCTGCGCCTGTTAGTGCAACAGACGGGTCCGACGGCGATCCGTCCGTGATAGGATGAGGAAGTTTCCACGCGGTCGCCGATTCGATCACGGGAGACGTCAGCCGCTGATGGACGAGACCCTCCGCATCGACCGGACCGCCCTGCGCCGCCTGCCGGCGCGCGGCTCATATGATCTTATCGATCTTTTTGGCAATCTCGACCCGTAGATTGTCCTTGGCATCCTCGGCCTCCCAAATACCCCGTGTGATCGCGTTCCTCGACAGAATCGTGAAGACAAGACACGGACAAGAAGCCGGAAACGAATCGTTTCGGGCACGAGCTTTCCATCCCCGCCTCTCAACGACCCGAGAGTCGCGCGGCTTACGAAGTGCCCGTAAACATTCGGCTTCCCACCTCCTGTTGGCACGGGTTCGACTTGCCGACACTCTGGCGAACGGGTTACGCTGAACGAGTTCGTTCTGGAATCGTGAGGGAGCCCCGCCCGATCGTTTTCGTGTCTCCGGCCCGCTCGGTCCCCGTACCGGGAGTGCGATCGCATGTCCGAGACCCAGGAACCCTCGAAACCCGAGAAGAAAAACCGCGTGATTCCTGGTGCGCCACTTCCCCGCCTGTGGAAGACCGAACCCGAAGACTCCGAGGATCTGGAGGAGACCGACCAGGATCGGCCTCTCAAGAAAATCAACAAGACCGACGCGGACGTATCGGCTCCCAAGAAGGCCACCAAGCCCAAAGTGGCGTTCACCAAGCCCAAGACCGACGCCAAATCCGCCAAGCCGAAATCCAAATCGAAATCCCCGGTCGACGGTGACGCGAAAGACAAGAAAGTCCTCGTCGAAGAGACGCCGGCCTTCGATACCTATGAGGCTCGTCAGCGTGCCCGGATCATCCTGGGCAGCTTGCTCGCCGTCTGCATCCTGCTCGGCTGCTGGATTTTCTACCGGGTTCTGTTCCATGACCCGACCGATCCTTCGCTCTACGCGGAAGAGCCGATCACGACCCAGGCTCTTCCCGAGGCCCGTCCGTCTTCGTTGGATGGCGAGGCCTTGTACATGTTCAACAGGGCGAAGGAATACGCCAAGCAGAATCGAACGGACCATGCCATCGGCATGCTGAAGCGGGTGGTCGCTTCGTATAAAGGGACCACGGCGGCCGCCGAGGCTCGCGTGGCGTTGGAACGTCCCAAGCAGGGCCTTCCGCTGTTTCCCGATGGGCCTGCTGTCGTGGCCGTGCGGGATCCCGTCGCGCCACCTCCGAGAGCGACGCCTACCCCCGCGGTCAATCCTGCTCCACCGCCGACCAGCCCGGGTCCGGCTCAAGGTCCGCTCGCCCTCGCACCGACCCGGCCCCCGGCCCAACCCTCTCCGTCGAGCCCTGTTCCTCAGGGCCCCGTCTCGATGGTGCCGACCCAGCCCCCGACCCTAACAGTCCAGCAAGCCCGGGGACCGGTCTCGATGGTACCGACGCAGCCCCAGAGCCAATCGCCACAGCCGGCCCAGGCACCGGTCGCACCGCCTCAGGGCCCGGTCTCGATGGTGCCGACCCAACCCCCGAGCCGGTCGATCCAGCCCGAACCGATCCCTTCGAACTCGAATCGGCCTCCGCCGCCACCGGGCTCGGGCCAGGTCGCCATGATCGTCCCCGCGCCAGCCGGAGGTCCGCCCGTGACGCTGAATCCCGCCGACTCCGTCGATCGCAAGCCGGCCGAGATCGCCGCGCAGGGGTTGACCCAGCGCCCCCTCCCTCACGGCTTCGCGGCCAAAGCGGAGTCGGGCCTTCACGAATCGGGCTGGCCCCGGATGATCGTCGGCGAACGTGACGGCGCCCCGATGGTCCTGGTGCCGGGAGGCACATTCACCATGGGTAGCGACAGCGGCGAGCCCCTGGAAAGACCGGCCCATACGGTACGTCTGTCGACGTACTATATCGATCAATACGAAGTCACGGCAGAACGGTTCCGCATTTTTGTGGATAAGACGCAGTCCCTCGCCCAGCCGACTGGTAAGCGGCAAACGGACGAGAAGCAAGGCGACAAGGCGTCGGGCGAGCCGGCGGTTTTCGTCAGTTACCGGGATGCCGAGAACTTCGCCATCTGGGCGGGCAAGCGATTACCGACGGAGGCCCAATGGGAAATGGCCGCGCGGTTGACCGAAGGGCACCGGTATCCCTGGGGCAACGAGCCGATCAACTGGTCGCGTCCGCGTGAGTTTCACCAGATCGACCCGGTCGGGAGCTATCCCCAGGACGTCTCGACCTATGGCGTTTTTGACATGGCCGGTAATGTCGAGGAGTGGACTCGGGATCGGTTCGATCGAGACTACTTCGCGAAGCTGCAAGGAAAGGTCACCGAAAATCCGACCGGCCCGACCTCCGCAAAGCATAACTCGATCCAGCGCGTCGTCAAAGGGACATCGAAGAACTGGATCGCCTCTGCGAGGAAGCCGCTCGACCTCGACAAGCGCGTCGCCTACCTGGGCTTCCGGTGCTCGCTCGCCGTCGAGGGGCCCGAGGCATCAGCGGGGATATCGCCCCGTCCGGTCAAGCCACCGACCCAGCCCTCGAACACGCCCGCGGGGGCCAATCTCCCCGGCGGAGAGGTGCCTTTCTGATCGGCGACTCTCGGGTCGATCGCGAATCCGCCTTCGTCCCGAGATCAAGCGTGATGGACGCTGGCAGGCATCTTCGCCGGCTCGTTATCGCGAAACCATCGGATCGTGCGCTCGATACTTTCACGATAGCTGAGAGCCGGCTGCCAGCCCAGCCGGGTCCGGGCTTTCTCGGTGCTGTATGCCAGATAGCGGCCCAGAAGCCAGGCGCCGTACCGAGTGATCCGAGGGGGCTGGACCTGTCCGAGAAGGCGACCTTGCATCTCCATCAAGAACCCGCCGGTATAAGCGATCCGATAGGGGACACGCCGGATCACGCGCGGTAATCCGAACGCATCGGCGAACATGTCCAAGAACTGGCGCTGAGTGATCGGGCTGTGGCTGGTGATGTTGTAAGCCTCGCCCTTCGAGCCGGGATCGAAGGCCGCCAGGATCGCCGCGTCGGCGACGACCCCCGCGTAGACGGCGCTCAACGGGTTGTCGCCCTTACCGACGATCATCACGCGGCGCCGCCCGAATTCGCGAAGGAACCGCGGAACGGTCGTTCGATCGCGCTCCCCGAACAGCCAGCTCGGCCGGATCACGGTCAGCGGGAGCTTCCCGGCCTGGGCCATCTCCCAGAGGATCCGTTCGCAATCGACTTTACTACGCGTGTAATAATCCATGAACCAGATGTTCTGGCCCAGCGGTTCCGTCTCGTCAACCGGCGCCTCACGATCTCTGGGGTGGCCGTATGCGCTGGTCGAGCTGATATGGAGGAATCGATCGACGCCCGAACGACCCGCGGCCTCCCCGAGCGTTCGGGTCGCGTCCATACATCCCGTCTGAAATTCCTTCCAGCTTCCCCAATCGCCGACTTTCGCGGCACAATGATACACCTGCGCCACATCGGACGTGGCCTCCCCACACGCGACCGGATCGGTCAAATCGCCTCGAAGGATCTCGACGCCGAGCGATTCCAGGAACCCGGTGCGGCTCTGCGGGCGGACCAGGGCTCGCACCCTGTTCCCACGAGCCTGCAATCTCTCGACGAGATGGCTGCCCAGGAGACCGGTCGCACCGGTGACCAGCACACGATCTCTCCCCGAGGTACTCTCGATTTGCGGCATCCTCATGATCCTCGGGTTGTCTCGTGCGTTCTTCGGGTGTCGGCAAAAAAAGATTCGATGTCGCGAAATCGTGTGACAACAACCCCGGTACCGAGTGCGGTCTCGACGCGCAACCTCAGCTCCTTTCTGAAAGCCCGGTCTCGCGAGGGTTTTCGAAGGGTAGAATTCCTCAGCTAATATATCTCACGGGAGAGGGCGGGGCCCTCGAACCTCGGTTGGCGATGTGATCGCGTCGCAGGGCGAGACCGGACTCTCCTCGCATCGGCGGACGACTCGACATCGAACCGATCGCCTTGCGCTTCTCGGAAATCACCTTGCAAGGGAGTGCGCATCGCTCGGAGATCGTCCGCCATGCGCAGGCAACGCCGGAGCCTCTGCCCGACCCTGGATCCGCTCGAGGCCCGCAGCTTGCTCTCCGGATACAACCCGTCACAAGTTGCGAATGCCTACGGCATCGATGCGATCTCGTTCCGATCACCCTCGGGTTCGCTCGTGCCGGGGAATGGCTCCGGCGAGACAATCGCCTTGATCGAGGCGTATCATGACCCGAGTCTCGCCGCCGATTTGCATGCGCTCGATCAGGCCGACGGCCTGCCCGATCCGCAGTTGACCGTCATCAATCAAGCGGGCGGTAAGACGAACAGCACCTGGGCATCCGAAGAGTCGCTCGACGTCGAGTGGGCCCACGCGCTCGCCCCGGGTGCGAACATCCTGGTCGTGGAGGCCGAGTCACAAAACCTTCCCGACCTCCTGGACGCGGTCGATACGGCGCGATACACGCCGGGCGTCGTGGCCATCTCGATGAGCTGGGGTTTCAGCGAGATGGCGAACGAGGCCGCGAATGACACGCATTTCACGACGCCCGCCGGTCATGTGGGGATCACGTTCGTCGCGGCCAGCGGGGACAACGGGTTGAAATCCGGCGCCGAGTACCCGGCCGCATCGCCCGATGTCCTGTCGGTGGGCGGCACCACTCTCACCCTCGATACCGCCGGAAACTACCAATCCGAGACCGTCTGGCAAGACAGTGGCGGGGGCTATAGCCTCTACGAGCCCGAGCCGACGTACCAGGACAGCAAGCAGTCCACCGGCCAGCGGAGCACCTCGGACGTCGCCTTCGACGGCGATCCGAATACCGGCGTGCAGGTCTTCGAGACCCCGCTCCACGGCGGTCCAGGGACGTTCCAGACGGTGGGCGGTACCAGCCTGGGTAGTCCCGCCTGGGCGGCCATCATCGCGATCGCCGACCAGGGACGGAGTCTCGCGGGCAAGGGCAGCCTGGACGGACCCAGCCAGACTTTGCCCGCACTCTATAACCTGCCTTCCGCCGACTTCAACGTCGTCGGAGCCCCCCCCTCCCATTCGTCCTTCGTCGGCGGGGTCAACCCGTTCGGGTTCCTTTCGCTAGGAGGGACCTTCCTGCGACGCCATTCCAGGAAAGCCGCGAGTCCCGCTACAGGCGCGATCGCGACAATCAAGATGGCGACCGGCCTCGGATCTCCCAATGCTCCGGCGCTCGTCGCCGACCTCGTCTCCAGCACCCTTACCGTCCCACTGTTGACCAGCTCAGGCAGCCATACAGCCTCCTCCTCCACCGGATCCGCGAGCAGGTTATCGAGGCATCATCACCGACCGAGCCATCCCGCCTCGGCCGGACATCCATTCACCCTCAGTCCACCCGGGGACAGGTCGAGAATCAGGCCTGTGGCGCAGAAGCGCCCGCACGAGGTGAGATCGTTTGTTTCCGAATCGAAACAGCGATCGTTGCACGCGGAATCCGGCCGGATGAGCCTCGTATTTTTCGGCGGCCGTTCATTACAATCATGATCCGGCGGCAGAAATGCGGCCGGAAGCAGACTGCCTCGACTTCGTGTTTGGAGTCGACATGAGAGTGCGCAGCAGGCGAGACGTTCCACCATGTTCAGGCGTCGCCGACTCGGCCTCCGGCCATGGCTCGATCCGCTCGAAGCGCGTTGCTTGCTCTCGGGCTCCGGATTCGCTCAGGCCGCCGGGCTGACTCCCGCCGAGGTGACCGCCGCATACGGGCTCAGTTCCCCGACGATCCGGACCCCGTCCGGATCGATCGTCGAGAACGGCAGCGGCGAAACGATCGCCCTGATCGAGCTCTACCACGACCCGAATCTCTCTTCCGACGTGCAGACCTTCGACCAGCGATTCGGATTGCCCGATCCGACAATCACGGTCGACAACCAGGCCGGCAGTCAGACCAACAATGACTGGGCGGTTGAGGAGTCTCTGGACGTCGAGTGGGCCCACGCGATCGCGCCCGGGGCCAATATCCTGGTGGTCGAGGCCTTGCCGACCAGTAGCAATGCTCAGGAATTCCAGGACCTGATGACCGCCGTCAACACGGCGAGTAGGACCCCGGGGGTCGTGGCGGTCTCGATGAGTTGGGGCTTCAATGAGTTCCCCGGCGAGACGTCCTCCGACTTCAGCTTCACGACCCCGGGGATCACGTACATCGCCGCCAGTGGCGACACCTCGAGCGTCGATTATCCCGCGGCGTCTCCCAACGTCCTGGCCGTCGGCGGCACGACTCTCAACCTCGACAGTTCCGGGAATTACTTATCCGAGAGCGCGTGGTCCGATAGCGGCGGCGGCTACAGCGTCTACGAGCCGGAGCCGAACTACCAGAGATCCGTCCAGCAGACGGGCCAGCGGAGCACTCCCGATGTCGCGTTCGTCGGCGACCCCGATACGGGAGTGGCGGTTTACGAGACCCCACCCATGAGCCAGGGGGGCGATCAGGCGACGAGCCAGGGGTCCTGGCAGTTGGTCGGCGGGACGAGCCTCGGCGCGCCCGCCTGGGCCGGGATCATCGCCATCGTCGATCAAGGTCGGTTCCTCACCGGCAAGACCAGCCTGAGCGGTGGTTCCCAGGCGTTACCGTCGCTCTACTCAACGACTGCGAGCCTTTTCCACTCGGTCGCGGCCACTCAATCCGGCAGTTCATCGACCAACGGCGGCGGCTCGACCTGGGGCGGGTTCGGGGGATCGCAATCTCCTTTCGGCGCGAGTTCGACCGATGCGGCCACGGCCAACACTCAGACCGGTCTGGGGACACCGAACGGATCTTCGCTGATCGACGACCTCGTGGCGAGCACGATTTCTTCGCTCCCGTTCGCATCGATTCCGGTTCCGGCACAGACCCCGACTCCCGCGCCCGCCCCGGCGACGACGCTCCCCAAACACGCCAAGAGACACTCTCATAAGCGACCTTCCCACCCCATCAAGCAAGCCCAGCCTCATCCGAAGGTCCCCCACGTTCACCGGCTGGTCACTCAGCTCTCCGCCGGCCAGGTCAGGCTGTCGCCGCACCGGATCATCACTTGATTCGACCCGGGTATCACCCCGGCAAAGCAGGTTCGCACGCCGGCTCATACTAACCCGAAGCGTCAGCGAGGAGATCGCCGACGGAATCCTCGCTGACGCTTCGGGTTAGTATGTGAGCTTCTTCCGTGCCGGCGTAGTATTTCGGGCGTCATTCTTTGGCACAATCCGGATTCGAGCGATTTTACGATTCCTTACGTGGGATTCGCGAAATCTGTTGGAGCGGGTTATCCGCTCGTCCTATACTGAATTGACTCGATAATACACCTGGAGTCGTTCAATCATGCGTAAGCGATGCCGCCGCGGCCTTCGGCCTATAATGGACTATCTCGATGACCGTTGTCTATTATCCGGCTACACACCGGCGCAGATTGCCGGGGCTTACGGGCTCGGTGCCATCACATTCAAGACGTCCACCGGCACGACCGTCAAGGGAGACGGCACGGGCGAGACGATCGCCTTGATCGAGATGTACCACGACCCGAACTTGTCCTCCGATCTGCACACCTTCGACCAGCAGTATGGCCTTCCCGACCCGGCGCTCAACGTGATCAATCAAGCGGGTAACCAGACCGATAACGGCTGGGCGCTCGAGGAATCGCTCGACGTCGAGTGGGCCCACGCGATGGCGCCCGGGGCCAACATCGTGGTCGTCGAGGCTGCGCCGGGGAGGACCCTCAATCAGCAGCTTCAGGACCTGATGACCGCCGTGAACACGGCGAGCACCACCCCAGGCGTCGCGGTGGTCTCGATGAGCTGGGGTTTCTACGAGTTCTCGGGCGAGACGGCCTACGACTCGAACTTCACGACCGCCGGGATCACATACATCGCCGCCAGCGGGGATAATCCCGGAGTCGATTATCCCGCAGCTTCGCCCGACGTCCTGGCTGTCGGCGGGACGACGCTCAACCTCAACGGCGCGGGTGGGTATGCGTCGGAAACCGCGTGGTCCGCCAGCGGCGGCGGGTATAGCCAGTTCGAATCCCAGCCGGCCTACCAGCAGACTGTTCAGACGACTGGCCAACGGAGTACGCCCGACGTCGCCTTCGTGAGCGATCCCAATACCGGGGTCCAGGTCTACGAGACCCCGCCATCAGGCCAACAGAACTTCTGGGGACAGACGACCGCTCCGCAAGGCTCGTGGCAGGTCGTCGGCGGCACCAGCCTGGGAGCGCCCTCCTGGGCCGGAATCGTGGCGATCGTCAACCAGGGCCGTTCCCTGGCGGGTCACGCAAGCCTGACCGGCGCGACCCAAACCCTGCCAGCCCTCTACAGTCTCGCCTCCGCCGACTTCCACGCGATCACAGCTTCCAGTACCGCGCCATCGGGCAACGGATTCCCTTGGGGAGGATTTGGCACGTGGGGATGGGGCGACTCCACGTCCAGCGCGACCACGACCGGCGCGACCGCCAACATTCAGACGGGGCTCGGCTCACCCAACGGTCCCTCACTGGTCAATGATCTGGTGGCGAGCACGGTCACCTCGCCGACGCCGACACCCACTCCGACGCCGGTGCCAGTGCCGCTACCCCCTTGGTTCCCATGGTGGCCGTCGCCGAGTCCCACACCGACTCCGACGCCGGCCCCGACTCCGACGCCCACGCCCACTCCGACGCCAAGACATCACCATCGCGGTCGCCCGGCCCAGTCGCATGCGACCCCGACTCACGCCGCGAATGCCCACGTCAACCGGGTCGCCTTGCAGAAGTCGAAGCTCGAAAAGGGGAAGCCGTCGTCGAGCCACCGAGGATGATGGACCTGGCGAGATTTCCTTGCGATTCTTGCCCATCAACGCCTGGTGAAGCGCCTGCATGAATCAAGGATTTCGTCGGAAAAGCTCGTCCGGGATCGAGGCATTGAAATCGACTGCAAACCGGGCGACTTGATCGACTTTGGTCTTGGAATTCTTCCGGAGAACCCGCCTGGGATACCAGAAGCCGTTCGGCGATCTCGCGAGGTCCGATAGAATCCTCGTCTCGATATGGTCAACCTTCATTGGCGTGCGGAGCCAGTTTGCGTTGCGGGGCCTCGGCACTTGAGAGCCCGGCTGGTAAATGACGATCTCGGCTCGAAGCGCCAGATAGTTCTTTTCCGGGTCGATCCAGAGACGGTAGCCGTCCGACTGATTGGTGTCACCGACGAAGTAGTTTCGCACACTGAGACGCACCGCGTCCGGAGGGCCGTCCATAGGGTGGGTATCCAGTGAGAACTGCCAGTTGGCGAACGACAGCCCGACATCCGCGTGGCCCACTTGTTCCGGTTGCAGATGCGACCACGGCATGAGGGGATCGTCCTGGCTTCGATAGCCGCCCGAATTCGTGCTGACCGATTCGACTTCGGCCGGTGATCCCGGTTCATCCGTCGGCGATTTCGGCTTGTAATGGTAGACCCAGTAGGTATTGCCGTCGCCGATCACCTCAGGGACGAACTGGAGCGATTCCTGCGTCTTCCACCAAGCCGGGTCGGCCGCGTTGGGAATCAGGTCAGGATCGAACGTCGAGGGCTGATTGGTCCCGTTTGGCAACGCTCTATCGATTCGCCATCGAGGCTCCTTTCGCCAGACCCTGTAGACCGTCGAATCGTACCACACGTAGGCGCAATAATCGTCGAACCGGTTGCGACCGACTTTCAGACCTTCCAGGATCTGGTTCACATCTGCAACCGGGAGTTGATCCACAAACTTGGCCGTCGCCGGCACGCCCAATGACCGGATGTCGGAAGGTCCGTTGGTGGGGTAGTCGAAGGTGAGTTGAAGCGTTCCGCTGTCCGACACAATTGCCCAGGTCTGAGGCAGGCTGGTCTTAGGGTCGACCCTGATAGTCAACTTCGAATCTTGCGACTTTTGTGCGGACTTCTCGCGGAGCGTGAGCTCGTATATTCTCCAGGTCTTGCCCTGTTCCGTGAGCAGATGATTGCGCTGTGCGATGATCTCGCAATCGGGATACGGCGAGACTTTGAAGTCCTCCCCACGGCGGAGGTGGTGGAAGAATTCGAGCTCTTGAGGTTGGCGCTTCGGAGTACCCTCGGACCCCGGCATCCGGTAAATGGTGTTTTCCTCGGCGATGTATTCGGTCTTGGTATCCAGCTTCAAGTCGTGAAACTCGGCGCCCCCGCGTCCCGCCCCCAGGTCGTGTTTCATGGCAAGGATGTCGAACCGAGGGCTGAACCAGCTCTCCTCGCGGAGTCCGTCCGGCCCCGTTTCAACGATATGAATCCAGGACGCTCGCTGGAGGGCCTGCGCGACGGTCGCCCATGCGTCGTCCGGGCGGCGGCCGATTTGAACCGCGGCGAACAGGGCCACGGCGACGACGAAAGCGGCCGCGAGGATCCTCGCCAGTCCGATCCCCAAGGGAGCCGGGATCTCTTCGGGAGGAAGCTCCGATACCTGGGGAAGTGCCACCCGTCCGAGCAGTAACCGGCGAACTTCCTCCACGTACTCCGGCCGAGGCTCGACGCGGAAGTCTCCGGCCTCATCGATCCACCCGCGAATCTGGTCCTCATGCGCGTGGTGGTTTGAGGTCGGTCGGTTCATAGCGGATTCCCGGCGAAGGGTGAGAAAAATAGGGTTTCAGTAACTCCCTCAACCGCTCTCTCGACCGCGATAAGAGCGATTCCACGGCCTTGACCGATCGCCCCGAGTGCTTGGCGATCTCCTGGACCGAAGAATTGTCGATGTATTTCCGGACCAAGACGTCGCGTTGGTCCGGGTTGAGGCAGAGCATCGCGGCGCGGATCACTCCGGCGGATTCGAGAGATTCGAGCTGGTCGGGCGGGGGCAACCCGGATGTGCCCACGACGATGCCCCAATCGAAGATCAATCCGGCGGCGTGAGGAGTCGCCTTCCGCAAGTGGCGGGAGACGCGATGTCGGGCGATCCCCATCAGCCAGTCGCGGAATTGACCCGCGCGTGCATCATAGCGCTCGATGCCCTCGAGGGCGGCCAGCCAGACTTCCTGGTGGACATCCTCCGCCAGCGCACGATCCCCGCCGAGCAGGTGATAAACAAAGCCGAAGAGGTCCTGAACGTGGCGATCGTAGATCGTCGCCCAGGCGGCCCGATCTCGCCTCGCCAGCGCCCGGAGGATGCGGCGTTCGTCATTCATCGCGGCTGACCCCGGATCGTTCGGTCGGCTTCACCCTGACTATTGCCGCGAGCAACGAGAATCCTTCGGCCGATCGCGGGAAGATCCCGGAAAAAACCGATGCCAGCTCCTGGAGCCGAGCGATCTGGCCAGTCGTCGGCCCTGCGGATGTACGGACGGATCTATCCTTTGCCCCGCCTCATGACATTTTCCAGCACGCCCTGGAACGCCTCGGACGAGATGCTGAATTCGCCCCGGAACGGATTATCCATCGCAGCGGTCAGGAAAACCAGCAATCCGATGAAGATCGCCAGCATCGCGACGAGGACCGCATGCATCACGAGGTTGTCGGTCCAGAATAGATAAGTCAAGACGATGTTCAACAGGGCTCCGACCAGGACGACCGACCATAAGGCGGCCGGCAATCCCGTGGGGACCGCCTGGAGTCGAAGTCGGCGCTGCTCCTGGACGGTGTCGAGCGAATGCAGCACGGCCGCCTGGACGATCTTCTCGCGCTCCTTCGTCGGTTCGAAGTTCATCACTTCGTCTTCGAGCTGGTCGAGCTTGGCATCGCCGTCTTCGAGCGCATCGCCCTTCTTGTGCGACGGCCACTCCCGATCGATCACGAGCCGGGTGTAATCGCGCATCATTCCTTCGAGGCGCCCCCTCATCGGCTGTGGGTATCCATCCAGGTCTCGATACAGGCTGGCGAGGGCGGCCGCCTCCGTCGAGACGACGCCGTCGATGTCCGTATAGTTCTCCCACGTGGCGACCGCGATCAGGCCGAGGGCCAGGCCATAGAAGACGCCGATCCCCGCGAAGAAGTAGCTCACCAGATCGTTGCAATTCCCCGACGGACCGAGCAGCCTCCGGACCAGCGGTCGGCTCGCAAATAGCCCGAGCAACGATGCCCCCACAAATACCGCGATGATCAGGACGCAGAGCTGCCAGTTTTGCAGGTCGTAGATCCAGTAGAACGTCATGATGGATTTTCCCTCGAATCGCCGCCGCCAACCGCGATCCTCCGCGGGAGTTCCTACGTATTTCGGCGCGATCTTGACACTGTAGCAAAGATACCGGCATTGCCCCGAGCCCCGAAAGGGCGAGAGCTCGACGTGCCCTTTTGACTGAGACTGCGGAGGATCCGGACGGGTTTCGCGCACAGACGCAAAGGGGGACCGCAGAGGGCGCAAAGCAAGATTGTCCCTGGGCCTCGATCGGTACGCGGTCGATTTCGGAACCCGACTGACTCCGGTCTTCTCCGCGCCCTCTGCGGTCCCCCTTTGCGTCTGTGCGCGAAACGCTATCGTTCCATTACCCATGTCCCTGCTCCAACAACGGTCTCATCGTGGTCCATGCCTTCCGACGACGACCGACATCTTCAGGTCACCCCATGATTTTGCCGTTTCTCTCGGAACCCCTCGCGAGCTAAGATCAAATCGATGCAAACAGGGATCCCTCGAATCCCACGTCATTCGATCGCCCCGTATCAAGGGATGCGGCCGGTTATTTGTTGAGCTTTGACCGATCGAATCAGGAGAGGCGTTTGAGCTCCCCCACTGAGCTTCCATCATCGAGCACCTTGAACGCTCCTCCCGCCAGGAAGAAGTCGAAGGAAGCGAAGGGGGAGGCGTTGGACAAGTCGCGCGACGTCTCGACGGCGCCCCCGACCGCCATCTCCCGGCTCGCCGATGCGGGGCTGATCATCCTGTTCCTGGCGCTGACGTTTCTCCTGGGCGTCTTCCCCCTCAAGGATGCCGACATCTACTGGCATCTCCGCACCGGCGACTGGATCCGCCAGACCGGCCAGATCCCGAAGACCGATCTCTTCACCTACACTCGGGTGGGCGTCCCCTGGATCGATCTGCACTGGATCTTCCAGGTCGCGATCAGTTGGCTGTACGAGCGCGGAGGAGTCGTTGCGCTGAATGTGGCCAAATGCGTGGTCACCTGCTTCGCGATGTTTCTCCTGGTGACGTCGCGTCAACGAGACTGGCCGGTCTGGGTCGTGCTCGTGGCCTGGCTGCCCGCCCTGCTGGTACTCGGAGGTCGGATCTATGTCCGTCCCGAGACGCTGACCCTGCTTTACCTGTCGATTTTCCTGGCCGTGGTGACGCGATGGGATCGCCATCCTGCCCTGACGGCCATCCTGCCGATCGTCCAGGTCGCCTGGGTCAATTCGCAGGGCTTATTCGTGCTCGGCCCGATCATCCTGGTCTTCGCCCTGATCGATTCCGCCTTTCGTCGCGGGGCGTTCGCTCCCGGCCGACGGCGATGGTGGAAAATCGTGCTGATCGGAAGCCTGGCGACATGCGCAGCCTGTCTCGTGAATCCTTACGGGATCACCGGGGCCCTCTATCCGATCCAACTTGCCGGGACCATGAGCAACCCCATCTTTTCCCGGAGCATCGGGGAACTCACCCCGATTCCGGTGTTCATCGAGCGGGCCGGGCTCTGGAATCTCCCACTTCAGCTTCATCTCCTGACGATGGCCCTGGGAGCGTTCAGTTTCCTGCTTCCGATCGGTTGGCTGATCGCAACTCGACTCTTCGGAGCCGCACGACCCGCGGTTGCCCCTCCGATCGAACACAAAGCGAAATCGATCGGTAGAGAGAACGGCCAGGAGGGCAATCGATCCAAAGGCGAACGCAAGAAAAAGAAGAGAGAGCCGCGGCGTTCAGCCCCCGCGATCGCCGAGGAGGGGCCCGGTTGGCGTCTCAGCCCCCTGAGGCTGTTGCTCTTCGGGGCGTTCAGCGTACTGAGCCTCCAGGCCACGCGAAACAGCCACCAGTTCGCCGCGGTGGTCGGCTCGGTCACCGCCTGGAACTTCGCTGAATGGGCCTCGGCGGTCCGGAAGCGGCGGATTCTCTCGGGGGGGACGGACCATCCGGAGAGCGCGAAGTCAGCAGCCAGGATCTTCGGCCCGCGACTCGCCTCCGCGGCCGCGATCGCCGGCGTGCTGGTCTGGGTCGGCTCGGGATTGTTCTACGAGATGACCGGGGAGAAGCGAACGATCTCGATGGGCGAGGAACCGCTCTTCTTCCCCCACGAGGCCGCTCGATTCGCCGGACGGCCGGAGATGCCCGAACGGTTCCTCAGTTTCCATAATGGCCACGCGTCTCTGTTCGAGTACTACCATGGACCCGGGAGAAAGGTCTTCACCGACCCCCGGCTCGAAGTGAATGGGGCCGAGCTGTTTCAACGTTATCAAAACCTCGAGGTCGCCATTCAGGGGGATCGGCCGGGGTGGCAGGCGGATCTCGACCAGATCGGGCGTCCGGTCATCCTGGTCGGCCACGATCCCAACGCCCCTCTCGGCGCGAGTCTGATGCGAGATCCGCACTGGCGATGCGTCTGGTTCGACCCGATTGCAGCGGTCTTCGTCCACGATTCGGCCACCGAGGCCGTCCGCCAGCATTCGGTTAATTTTGCGGAGCGTCATTTCCGGCCCGACCCGTCGGTCGAGTCGCATGGCGTACCCGAGTTGATCGCCTCGGCAGTCGGGTTGCGAACTTACGCGCCGGCCGTCGCTGCGGCCCGTGCCGACCTCGGCCGGCAACTCACCTGGCTGGGACTCGACGACGCTCGGCGAATCCTGCGCCGAACCGGAATCGGTCAATGGCTGGAAGCTGAGCGGAGAAATCGAATTGTTCCGGGAGCTATCGCCCTATCCTTCGCCCCGATTCAAACTCCCCTTCGATCCGGTGTTCGACCTATCGATTGTCCGGGCGACCTATGCCCTGCGACGCGCGTGCGAGCTGTCGGGGGCCGATTTCCGATCCTTGTTGATGCTCTCCCTCGCTTACGAAAACCGCCTCATGTATGAGGCCGCGCTCCCGATCATGGATCAGTTGCTGGCGAGACATCCGATCAATCGAGATCAGATCCGGATGCAAGATGAAATGCGGACGAAACGAGCGCAGTACCAGAAGAAGCTGGTCTCACCCCCCCAGACGAGTTGGCGAAACCTGACCGAGCTGAACCAGATCGCCGCGACGATGCTGGCCGAGGGACGCGCGGAGAGCGCCGCCGAGCTTCTCGAGGGTGCATACCCTCCGGAACGAGCGCCGTGGGAGATGCTCGACCAGATCGCGACCTTACGCCTTCACCTCGGGGAGTCGGCCAAGGCGCGGGCGCTCTGGCAAAAAGCGGCCTCGTCGACAGCCCCGGAGTCCGCGCTCGCCCTGTCCCGCATCGGCACGACTTACCTGGCCGAGGGGAACTTCGACGCCGCTCGCCAGGCTTATCACCAGGCACTCAAAGCGAAACCAGACCTCTTCGAGGCGTGCTACAGTCTGGCCGTCCTCGAGCAAGACGGCGGCAATGCCACGGCAGCCCATGAGTGGGCGACGAGAGCCGTCGCAATCGCGCCCAAAGACCTGTCCAGGACGGCCGCCCAGTCGATCGCGATAGCCGTCGCCGGCTTTGCGGATGTCGTCAAGACCGCCAGGCCCAGCCGCCCTGCGTCCGGCACTGCGCCATCGGTGCCATCGAAGGAATCCGCGATCAAACCGTCGCCTTGACGCGGGCGGGCTTCTCGCGTGAGGCTTTCCAGTCGGTATAGAGCGACTTGAGCTCGTCGACGGTCACGCCGCCATGGTCCTCGCCGGAATTCCAGCGCTGCATGAGGACCTTGTGCCGGTCGCGGAGCGGCCCTCTCGGCAAGAACTTGCCGTGAAACTTCTTGAGGAACTTGAGGCGAGGGTCGGCCGGCGGACGCGGTTCGGCCTTGGGTTTCTCCGGGGGCGGAGCCTTCTCGGCAGCCGCTGCCGCGGCCTCGGGCTTGGCCGCCTTGACCTTCTTGGGCTTCTCGGCGTGGGCCGGGACCGGCGGCTTGGGCTTCTTCTGCTTATCTTTGTCTTTATCTTTGTCAGCCGCTTGCTTTGCCATCGAGTTGACCTTGCTCTGTCTTCTCACCGAAACGAAAAATCCGGCCGGCTCATCCACGTGAAGTGAAGGAGAGCCGCGCCGGCCGCGATCTCGCACGATCGGCGCCTCGCGCGGAACTCCCCGGGCGAGACAGAAGAACGAGTTTAATCCAAGGCGGGACCGGCTGGCAAGCGTGGCGGTCGGCCGCTATCGGCCAAGAGGCCTCAGTGGCCGGCCAGGTTGGAGGAATGTCGCAGGCTCTTGATCCGCCATGCGTGAGGCCCTTGCAGAACCGATCCGAGGTCGGTCGGGGGCGGCAGGACCGCGGGCGCGACCGCCTCGCCATCCCAACGGTGGGCCTCGAGACTCCTCAGGACCTGATCGGCCAGGCGGATGGCGCGCAAGGCATCCTCTCCGCCGACACGAGGACGCGATTCGCCCCGTGCCGCCGAGACGAAGTTCTCGAGTTCGAGGGTCAGGGCATCGCTGGGCTCGCTATGGACCTCGTCCACGCGCAGGATCTTGCCGAAGAGATGAGCCTTGATCGCGGCGGGCTGGCTCAGGTCCACGCCGTCCAGGTCGAGCCGGCCTCGTTGGAGCTGTTCCGAGGGTCGAACCAGGGTCGCCTGCTTGGCCGCGAAGTCGAGCGAGGCGTAGCCCTCCGCGCCCAGATCCGCATCTTCCGCACCGACGCGTAGCTGGCGCGGCTGGCCGTCACATTCGCCACGCTGCCGTCTTCGAACTCGATCCGCGCGTTGGCCACATCCTCATGTTCGCCGAACAGGCTCAGGCCCACCGCCGCGACCGATCGCACGGGAGCCTCGATCATGGAAAGGAGCAAGTCCAGATCGTGGATCATCAAGTCGAAGACGACGCCGATGTCGGTTGACCGGAACGTGTAGGTCGAGAGCCGCTCGGCCGTGATGTACTTGGGCCGGATCGGCAGTCGATCGAGCGCGAGCAAGGCCGGGTTGAAGCGTTCGATGTGGCCCACCTGGAGGACGGCATCATGGGCGCGTGCCAGCGTCGTGAGATGCTCGGCCTCGGCCAGAGTGCCGGCCATCGGCTTCTCGACCATCGTGGCGACGCCCTGGGACAGGAACACCGAGGCCACGTCGCGGTGCATGAACGTCGGCACGGCGATCGTGACGGCATCCACGAGTCCCAGGAGTTGCCGGTGATCGCCCATCGCCGCCGTCTCGCATTTCGAAGCGATGGCGGCTGCCCTGTCGGGATCCGAATCGACGACTCCGACCAGGTCTACGCCGGACATCGTTGACAGGATCCGGGCATGGTGCTGTCCCAGATGCCCCACACCGACGACGCCGACTCGCAATCGTTTCTTCATGCCGACCTCCGGCGTTCCCGTGCCCGGCCGTGGGTGCCGTGGTGCTGCGACTCGATGAAATCGAGGAGGCTCTTCACCTCCGGACAGAGATGGCCGTGCGATTCGAGCGTCTCGGCGGCGCTGCTGGCCGACATCTTCGCCCGGTAGATCAGGCGATGGGCTTCATGCAAGGCCGAGATCGCCTCCGACGTCAGTCCGTTGCGCTTGAGCCCGACCACGTTGATGCAGCGCACCTTCGAGGGATTGCCGTTGACGATCATGAATCGCGGCACGTCGTGATAGATGCGAGAGAGTCCGCCGACGTAGCAATAGGCGCCGATCGTCACGAACGGGTGCACGCCGACTCCGCCCGAGATCGTCACGAACGACTCGATGTGGGAATGACCGCCCAGGATCGTGTTGTTGGCGATGATCACCCGGTCGCCGAGCTGGCAATCGTGGGCGACGTGGACGTTGACCATCAGGAGATTGTTCGAGCCGATCCGGGTGAGTCCCTGTTCTTTCTCGCTGCCGCGATGGATGGTCACCGCTTCGCGGATCACGTTGCGATCGCCGACCTCGACCCGCGTCTCTGTGCCTCGATAAGAGATATCCTGGGGTTCGCCGCCGATGACGGCGAACGGGTGGATGACGTTCTCTTCACCGATCGCGGTTCGACCGTAGATGCAAGCATGAGCGATCAGGCGAGTACCTCGACCGATCGTGACATCCGGACCGATCACGCAATAAGGCCCGACTTCCACGTCATCGGCGAGTTCTGCGCGAGGATCGACGCAGGCCGTGTCGGCGATCAGGGTGGCCATGATCGAAGGGTCCCTCCGGCTCACTCTTGGGGAGCAGGCGTTCCGCCTGCAATATCCGGAAGCGGGCGGATCGCCCGCATCACGATCGCTTTATCCGGCAGCCGGGATCGGCTCGGCCGCACCGACGCGGTAGGCTCCGCCGCTGGCCCGTTCGGCCTCGACCATCACGAATCGAATGCGTGCCTGTGCGGCGAGGGCGTCGCCAACCTTCGCTTTACCGGTGACGACGGCGGCGCTCTCCTTGATCCGATTCCCGACGACCTCCAGGCGAAGCTGATCGCCGGGGACGACCGGCTTTCGGAGCTTGACGTTGTCGATCGAGGCGATCAAGGCGAGTCGTCCGTCCCGGGGCACGCTCGCGGCGATCAGGACGCCGGCCGCCTGTGCCAGCGCCTCGACAATCAGGACACCGGGCATAATCGGCATTCCAGGCCAGTGACCATGAAAGAACGGTTCATTGATCGTGACGTTCTTGAAGCCGACGACCCGCCGACCGGGGATGAGCTCGATCACGCGGTCGACGAGCAAGAAAGGGTATCGGTGGGGCAAGAGCGTCATGATCCCCGCCACGTCGATCGTGCCGTCATCCTTGAGGGGGAGCGGCTCGATCCCGGAGGGACCCCCTCGGGCGATCCCTCGGACGAGCCGACGCGCCAGGGTGGCATTGGTCTGATGTCCCGATCGATAGGCGACGACGAACGCGTGGAGGTTGACCCCCATCAGCGCCAGGTCGCCGACCATATCCAGGACCTTGTGCCGCGCGCATTCGTCCGCGTAGCGCAGCCTGTTGCCGACGACGCCGTCGCGACCGAAGAGGAGTACGTCGGCCTCGGTGGTCCGGACGCCGATCCCGGCGGCGCGGAGCGCCCTGGCCTCCGTCTCCAGCAGGAAAGTCCGGCTGGGCGCCAGCTCCTCGCGAAAGGAGTTGACGGAGAGGCCCAGGCAGAAGCTCTGCGCGGGGATCGCGGCATCACGACCGTAGTCGAGATGATAGGACAGCGTCAGCCCGCCCATCGGGGGCGCCGGGTGGATCGCGAGGACAGCGTCGCCTTCGCGAATGCTGATCGACTCCTCGACGACAAGGGCCGGGCGCATCCGGTCTTGATCGCTAATCCCGGCCTGTTCGAGGGCCTCGACGAACAGAAGGCTCGAGCCGTCACAGCCCGGACATTCTCCCGCGTCGATCTCGACGACCGCATTGTCGATCCGGAGCCCGGCCAGTGCGGCCATGACATGTTCGACCATCTCGACGCTGGCCTCACCCTTGCGGATCGTGGTACGTCGCTGGGATGGCACGACCGAATCGATCCGTGCGGGAATCGTGGGCCTGCCGTCCAGGTCGGAACGCTGGAAGACGATCCCGGAATCGGCCTCGGCCGGATGGAAACGAATGGTGACGTCAACGCCATGGAAGAAGCCGACGCCACGCACTTCAGCCGATCGGGCCAGAGTGCGCTGTCGACGGGTGGCTCCGAGCATTCACTACCCCTCAATCTCATCCTTGAGCGCAACGGGACTCGGGCGCCCGGGCCATGGATCGCCGCAGCCGTACGACGCCCCGACACTGGCCGCCGTCATCACCGCTAATCGCCCTTCCGGACCGGTCCGGGTACTCTCGCCCCGAGGACCGGTCGGATCGGGCCATGCCCTTCGATCGTCGGTCATCGACGACACGAATCAATTACCGGCCGGCTGTGCACCTTCGACGGCACCACCCGTCCCGGGACGGCGGGCCGCGGCGGCCTTGGGCGCGGCACCATTCGGATTGGCCGTCGCCGCATACATCTGGTTCAGGTATTTCACCACGTCCAGGGTGATATCGTTCTTGGGATCGGCGTAGAGCACGGGATCGCTGAATGCCGCCATGACGGAGTTCGGATCGGTCCCGCTAGCCGGCTTGTTCGGGTTCGTGGTCTTGAGGATGTAGTTCATCCCCCGCCAATTCGCGACCCGCGCCGTCATTCCCTGAATTTCTTTGTAGATGGTGGACATCATCTCGGCCTCGCGAAGTGTGAATTCGCGCTGGGCCTGCTCGCGTCCCGCCTCCATCTTGGCCTTCAGCTCGGTGATCTTATCCTCACGCTTCTTGTAGTCGGCGGTCCCGGGCGTGAGCTTCTGCATCATCTCCATCTCCTGGCGTGCTTCGCTCTCGATCTTCATCAACTCGCCGCGACGCAAGTTGACGGCCGCGCTCAGCTCGCGGCTCGAAGCCTTGACCTTCTCGTAATTCTTCAGGATGAATTCGAGGTCGATGCTGCCGAAGACGGGGGCCACCGCCGGCGCGGGACGGGCCGGCTGAGGCGCGGTGCCGGTCGCGGTGGTTCGAACTCCGCCGTCCGCTTTCTGAGGTTGCTGGCCCTGGCCGCGCGAGGGCGCGACGAGACAGGCAATTCCCACCAGGCCCAGACCGATCGCGAGGACTCCACGAGGCGAAAGAACCATCGGTACAACTCCTTTTCTACCGTGGTGAAGCATTCCGAGGCGATTCCATCGGCGGGGATCCACCCCGCCACGTCGTGCGACCCGGTCATGAGGTGGCCCTGGTCGCTCGATCCGCCGGCGGCGTTTCAACCGGCCGGACGACGGGGAATCACCTCCGGTTTCGGGAGCCGGATCGACCGGTCTCTTCCCTTTGCCGGACGGAGACAAGCGGGATTCTGCCCCGATCCCGAAATCGGGTCAAGCCGAACCCCGCGACTTTAACTCTGATCCTCGGCTCAATTGCGCAGAAGGCCGATCGGCGGCCCGTTCCATCAAAGGTACTTCGGCTCCGGTGCCACCCAGACGGGTGGGACTTCATCCGCGGATGGATTCGGGCCGGATACCCAGGGGTTGCGAGCATTCCGGAGCGGCTGCACGTCGAAGATCTCGTCGATCCCCGCGTGGAATTCCAGCCGGGAGACTTCCCGCCCGGTGCTGAGCTCCACGACCGAGACCCCGCAGCTTAACGGAGTCGTCCGCTGGGATATCGGGAGGTTGCTGAACGTTGGGGTCGACTTGGAAGATGCCCGAAACCTCGAAAGGCCGACGAACGCGTAAGGACCGGCGAAAGTGAGGCCTCGCCCGTAACCGGGAAGCTCGGCGACATGCTCGATGGCCGCACGAGATTGATCGGCGCGGACAAGCCTCCCGCGGCCCGATTCCAGGCACATGAGTTGGCCGTCGTGGACGCGAGGCGAGTGGGGCATGCAAAGGCCCCGGACGACCGCCTCACCGCTCGCGACGTCGATCAAACATCCGCCGGTCGCCTTCGCCGGTCGCCAGCCCTCCCGCGTATCCGCCTCTCCCAGGGCGCTCACATAACGAGGCCGTCCATCCACGGCGGCCATCCCATTCAGATGGCAGCGGTCCTCGGCTCGGATTGCGGTGATGAAGCGCGGCTTCCACCTGGGCACGAAGTTGTGCACGCCGTCCAGGGTGCACAAGCAGGAGAAGAGCGTATTGACCACCCAGAGCTCTCCCCCACACCACGCCATCTCATGAGCATCGATCGGACCCGTGTAAACGGCCTGCCTCGGCAGATAGCAGGCATCATAGGTGCCGGGAGGATCGAGCCGACCGGCCAGACCGGGGATATCATGGAATTGCCAGACCTGGGTGTCGACCGCGACGGCAACGCGATCCCCCTGCGGATGAACCGCCACCCCCATCGGGCTGGAAAGATTCCGATAGGCTAAGACGAGGTCCGGGCTGTCGCCTCGAGTCCCGATCACGACGAGCTTGCCCGCCTCATAGGTCGTGACCAGGAGCGAGATTCGAAGTTGACCCAGGATCGTGACCAGCGACCGGCTGTACTCAAAATCGATCCGTCGCAGCGCGGCCTCCTTGACCGGTTTCGCTTCTTCAGACATATTTTGATCCGTTTCCAGCTTGTCGGGAAAGAGAGAGATCGCCCGGAATCTCGCCGTGTACCGTCCATGATAAGCGATTCCGCCGCGCAAGGCACCTGACTCCCGCCCGGGAAATCGGCCTCCTTTCGCTCGACGGTGATCCGTCGAGCATCACCTCGGGAGTGTAGTGGAATGCCGGAAAAACCGGCGTTTTCCGTCCTATCATTTTCTTCATCCTGCCAAGCGACCTCGAAAAGGAGATTGAAGGAGATTCGGAAGCAGCGACCGGCCGAATTGGGACGAATGGGAGAAGGCGAACAACGCCGGCGGGGCCAATACAAGCTGACTCGATTGCATTGAGACGTTCGAGCGGCGCGCCTCCGATGAAGCGAATCGCCGGGTCAGGATCGCGGCAGGAGCCCACTCTAATGATTCCCGATGCGCGAATTTGGGCAGGATTTTGGAATCGAGTTTCGGCGCGCACACTGAACCCGATGAGACGAAGGCGGCTCGCTCTCCCGCTCGTCGAATCGTTGGAAGCACGTCGGTTGCTCTCCGGTTACAACGGGCCGTCGGCCAATCTACCTGTTTCCTCCAAGTCTGGAGCGTTCCTGATCCAGGTCAGCGGAGGTCCGGGAGTCGTGAAGGCCCGTTCGGCCGCGAACGGAGCGATCAATCTCACGGCCTACGGCACCACCTCGGCCTCGACCATCACCATCACGCAGACTGTGCCGCGTTTCCACTTCCGCAACCAGCTCCTTCAGATCCAGAGCCTCAACATCCGGTCCGGGGAACTCGGGGGCCTGTCGGCGATGCCGGCCGAACTGGCCGGGCGGATGACGCCGCTGGCCAGCTCCGTTGACACCTTCGACATCGGGGCTCTGGGCATGAAGGCCCAGGTCAATATCAACGGCAGCGTCGGCACGATGAGCGTCTCAACCATCGACCTCGGGCCGATCGGCCATGTCGAGATCACGGGAGATCTCAACAGTCTGGACCAGTCCGGGCCCATGACCATCGGCGCCGTGACTCTCGATGGCGGGCGATTCACGGTGGGCCGAGACTCGCTGGAATCCATCGCGATCGCCGGTGATCTCTCGATCACCCAGGGCGGACTCCTCGCGATCGGACGCGACCAGGACGGGAGCTTCAGCGTGAATGGTTCGGTCGAGCTCGGCACGGGCGGCCAGATCCTGGTCGGACGCAACCTCGGCGACCTCAGCGTGACGGGTAACCTGATCGTCAACCCCAGCGGAAGCGGGATCGCCGTCAAGGGGGCAATCAACGGCGTGACAGTCAACGGCTACTTTCAAGGGCAGGGGGGGACCAGCAACCCGACCGCCATCGATCTGGGCGTCGGATTGAATGTCTCCGACTTGTCGATCCTGGGCGGCATCAGCGGGCAGGGGGGACTGATCAACGCGAACATCCGTGGCGGAGGCAGCGTCAGCGGGACCAACATCGTCTACGGGACTTACAACAGCACGATCCAGTCCAATACGGCGATGGCCACCTGATCCAGAAGGTTGCCCGCCCCCGGGGATCGGAAGGTTTCGTCAGCGAAGAGCATGGCCATCGTTCAGGCCTCCTCGTTCTCGCGGATCTGACCGTCAATCTCCGGACGGTGGGAGCGCACGTACGCCCAAGCGTTGATTAGATCCTCGGCTCGCAAATTGGGATAACTACGGAATGGGTCCTATTCGATGATGCTTGGCCTCGCGGTCGATGCGAGAGCACCTCGACGAGGTGTGGCGGAAGCTCTGAGCGATGGGTTGAAAGCCGCCGGTAGTCATTGGCCGGCTCCATGCTTTGGCGTCAGCGATTGATCAAAGTTTCGGCCTCACGCCGCAGGATCTCGAATTCGAAGCGCGCCCAGAATTGGTCGAGGCTTTGCTCCGGGGCCTCGGACTGCTGAGCGGGTTTGATGCGATCGATCGTCCGGACAGCCAACCTCAAGGTCTGCCTGGCCGGCTCAGGCTGCTCGGGGGTGTACTGGGCCATGGCGATGAACAACTTGTCCAAAGCGTCGCCATAAGCCCGCTGCTCCGGAGAGAGGTTAAAAGCGCGGGCCCTCTGTTTCGTGGCCTCCTCGAGTGTCGTAATCGCCTTCTCCCGCCGGCCGGCCCGGTACAAAACGGCCCCATAAGTGTTCAAATAGTTGAAGTTATGCGGAAAGACGGAAACTGCCTTTTCGGCCAACTTGAGCACGTTTTCGGCATCCTCAGTCGTTCCCTTGACCAACGCGACAACCCATGCCAGATTGTTCTCGTCATTGGTAACCGAACTCTTGAACAGAACAAACATGCGAGTGCGAGTGGCCTGGTAATCATCAAACTTTTTCGCAGCCACCTCGATCACCGCAAGATGAGACCATAGGGCAGATTGTTTCGATAGGGCCTCGTCCTTGACGGCCTCGGCGAGGCAGAGCCGTGCCGCTTCCAACCGTTCGGAACTCGCCTCTTTCTCGGGCGAGATAGGCTGAAGGTAGATCGCGGCCAGACGGAGACGGAGCAACGGATCCTTGGGCTGACGCTGGATCATCTTCGAGTACGCCATGGAGGCCTGATCCCAGTCCTTGATCTTGACCAGCGAGCCGGCCAGGGAAACGCTCAAAGTGTGATCGCCGGGGTTCAATTTCAGAGCCTTCTCGAACGCCTGGCTGGCCTCCTTCCATTCCTCCAGGCGTTCATGACAACGCGCAAGCCCGCTCCAGCACGTCCAAGCCGTATCGTCCAAGTTGGTCGCTTCCAAGTAGTGCTTGCCGGCAAACTGGAATAGCGCGTGCCTCTCGGACTCGGGCTTCATATACGCGCGGTGCTCCTCGACTTCCGCGAACTCCGCGTGAACTTTGGCTTGAAGCGGTCGCGAACCCTCGACGCCTTCTTTGAGGAGGCCAATAGCCCCGGAGTAGGCCTTGTCCGCATCGTCGAGGCGTTGCCGGTCGCGGAACAATCGGCCCGCAGTCAGGAAGTCCGCGTAAGCTCGGTTGAAGGGGCGATCGCCTGATTTCATGAAAGCTTGTGCTCGCTTCAGTAGAAGGTCTGGGTTCTTCCGGTCGCGCTCCACTGCCTGATCGTACTCGGCCAAAGCCTCCTTGAATTGGCCGGACAGCACGAACGCATCGGCGAGCTGGGCTCGAGCCCGGCCGTTATCCGGGTTCACTCGTACCGCTTGCCGGTAATCGCTGATCGCCCCCTCGAGCTTGGTCCGTTCGTTCTTCTCGTGGCCTAGCTGAATCCGGGCATTGGCTCGCGCCTGCCAGAGCTCGCTGTCCTCAGAGATCTTGATGAGTGCGCGATTAAGATCGAGCTCGGCAGACTCCCAATTTTTCAGTTCGCTATAAGCCCGCGCACGGCGGGCGAGAAGCATTAGGCGGCGATTGACAGAGGTATTCATAAGAGCACTTGTCAAGTGGTCGATCGCGGGCATCCACCGCTCATCCAGTTCGCATTGAGCGGCTTCCCGCTCGTGCCACTGACTCACTTCATCACTCGACAAGGGACCCGTGAGGGCACCGCGCGAGGCGGTATCCTTCCATAGCCTGAAGATGACGTCCTGGGTCAAGGAGGTCAGCTCCGTGCGAAATCGGGTTTCGTCCAATTTCCGGCTTGCAGTCCATTGCGCGAGGGGCCCGTAATGCTCCTCTGACGGGGCTTCGCGGGTCAAGCGCCATTCCGTGACAACCGGGCAGACCAAGCCGCCCGACGGGTTGGCGACCCGATAGTTGGGGCCCTGGCCCTGCCGGTTGGAGAAAGCCGGGCCTCTCCTGGCCTGGTTCCCGATCAGGAACACACGAGCATGCCGGTCCTTGTCCTCGCGAAAAACGATCTGGAGAATACTCTGCCCGGGGTGGGACCTCGTGACAAGGGGCCGTCTGTCCTCGATGTCAAAGAGGCGGGTAGTGCCATCAGTATCCGCGGTCAGGACGTATCGCTCGTGAGGGCTGAAGACCGCATGAGTTAACGCCCGATCATTTTTCAGCCTTTGGATCATGCGGAATCGATGCTGGTCAGGCGACCACTCCCAGATGATCGCCCATCCGTCCGCCCCCGCGGTCACAACCCGGCTCCCTGCCCGGTTGAACGAGGCGAACACAATATCCGCGGTATGACCGATCTCCTCATCCTTGTTGGTCAGCAGTTCCTTGTACGTGCCGTCGCTCAGATCCCAGACGAACGCTTTGTCGTCCCGACCGGTCGTGACCAGGTAGTCCCCGTCGCTAGTAAATGCCGCGTGCGTGATGGGCTCGTCGTGGGCGCTCCCGCTCCTCCCGCTCCCCTTGAGAACTATTTGCTTTCCGGACTGGACGTCCCAGACGACGGCCTTCCCGGGGCTGTTAACCCCACCGCTCGTATACGCGATCACATGTTTGCACTCCGGGCTGAAGGCGGCAGCCGTGAACGGAGCCTGGTACGAAAACGTCCGGGCCCCGTCCGTGCGCTCGCCTCTGGAGTCGAGAGGGTCGATGCGGAGAGATGAGGCGCTGGCAAGGCTCAGCCGTAGCGGCCTCCCCGACTCTGTCCTGCTCATCGGGTCGATGCGGAGAGATGAGGCGCTGGCAAGGCTCAGTGGGTCGCTGTGGATGAGGGCAAGCAGGTAGTCCTGGCCCTTGGCACGGCCGAAGGCGGTGTACACTGCCGTTCCCACTTTCGGCTTCTCCACCCAGAGCTCGCGACCGCTGCTTGCCTTCCACAATCGAACCTCTCCGTCGCTGGTGACCGTGCTGGCGAGGTCACGGTCGGACCCGCTCAGAGCGGCATGGATGACCGGGGCCGGATGATGGAGTTCCGGCGAGCGAGGATCGCCAGTCACGGTGTCCCACAACCGAGCCCATCCCGCCGACCCCAACTGTTCGGCTCGTCTCTCATGCTCCCCCGCAGTCACGATCAGGTTCTCTTCCGGGTCGGCAGCGGTCGTCCGCACCCCTCTCATTGTTCCGACCGGCAGGGGTCGGCTTTCTCCCCGGGTCAAGTCCCAGCGCTGGATAGTGTCCCAGCTCGAAGTGATGAGAGAATGCCCATCCAGAGTGAAACCGGCGTCGGTCACGGATCCGCTGTGATAAAAAGAAGGATGGGCCAGTTGCCCGGAGTCCGCATGCCAGATCAATGCCCGGTAGTCGCGGCTGGCGGTCACGACGTACTGCCCGTCAGTGCTGAAATCGGCCTTGAAGATCTGCGTCTTGTGCTCGAAGGCTCGGATCGTTCTGTACTGCTTATGCCCCTGGCCACTCGGGTCAACTCCCCACAACTCCGCCTTCCCATTGCCGCATGCAATCACCAGTCGATCATCCCAGGGGCTATAAGCCGCGTGCAAGACGGGTCCGGCCGGGAGCGGAGTCAGGAGCTGGGACCAGGGGGCTGTCACGCTTTCTGTAGTCGGACCTTTTCTTGAGGAGTCGAAGAGCCACACGTAAGCCCAGGGGCCGTTCTGGAAACTGTTCGAGATCAGCAGCTCACGACCATCCGGCTTGTAGGCCACGAACGTTTGAATCTCACCCGGCATGGAAGCCAAAGGGAACCAACCTCGCCATGTGTAGCGACGAAGGAGGGCATCCCCACGAGATTCATTCAGGGACCATTCCACACAGATCAAGCGGTCATTCCCACCCGGAATGATGGCCGCCTGATCGACGGTCGATGCGGACGAGACCGATGTGACGGCCACAGCCAGCCGGTTACCGGATGGTAGAGGGCTGAAAGCAAGCTGACCGAGCAGGCCGATTTCCTCCGGAACGACCAACTCAGTGGAAGTATCCCAATTGCCGGATCGCCAGCATCTCACCTTGCTCTTGTCTCTCAGTTGACTCACCACCGCGAATAGCTGACCATCGGGGCTGAACCCCGCGGCCGTCACGTTCCCCTGGAAGCCCTTCAATTCCCGGACAAACTGGCCCGGACCCGCTTCCGGAATGTTCCACACATAGATCGCCGAGGCTGCGTCCTTCGGGCCCCCGCTTACGACAGCGAACCGGCCATTGGGGCTCACATATGCCATGGCCTGGGCAAATGCCTGTCGAGGCGGGGCCTGTCCCCAAGGAAGTCGGGACGGCTCCCATTCCGCATTTCCCCGACGGTCCAGCCACCTCCAGAACAGGACGCCCGGAGAGCTCGTCCCTCCATCCGTGTCGGCTCCAACGGTCAAGAGGAAGTTTCCGTCCGGAGTGCGAGCCGAGGCAATCAGCTGCTTGTGGTAGGCCATGCCGGAAAGGAAAGGAAGTTGTTCCCGGGCCGTAGCGAGTTGAACAAGGTGGCTCGTTTTCAAACGTTCCCGATCCTCGGATTTCAGGTCGAGGACATCGGACGATTCTTTGAATTTGGACCAGGCGGCGGCATACCAGAGGAACGCGCCCGAGGCATCCCAGTCGTCGGCCTCGCGCTGGGAGCTCTTTTCGTAGTACAAGTCGGCGACATGGAGGTCGGCCAGCTTCCTGGCTCTTGCGGCCTCGGCTTCAGCCTTCAGGGCTCGGTTTTTCGCCTCACCTTCCGCAACCCAGCCCTTGGTTGCATCGGCTTCAGCCTGTTGGGCTTGTTTTCTGGCCTTACCCTCGGCTTTGCAACCCCTGATCGCGACTACAGAAAGCATGGCAAACGCAACAGCAACCGCAGAGATTACGGCTGCGTGCACTTTCCTCCTTTCCTGTCGCTCCTTATCGTGCTGCCGCTTCTGGTAAACGAGTCTGAGCTCGACGACGTTCTTGTCCCGGTAGGTTTCCGCTTCTTCGTATTCTTCCTCGGATAGAAATTTTCCGGCGGCGCCACCCATTCTCAAGGACACGAGCATTGCCTGCCAGCGAACCTCGATCCAGTCACTGATCTTCTGGAAAGCTGCCCCGAACGCCTTCTCGGCGCGTCGGATCCACATCCACCCGGAGGTTTTTGCCCCCTTGTTGGCTCTTCGTTGCGCCCAATTGGTCGCCTTTTGGCGAAACCGCTTCCGCTCGTCCATCCAACCCCGTAGTCGGGGCCAACGATTCAGAAGTTCCGAGGATTCCAGGGCGTATTGCTCGTATCCCGCAGGATTGCGAGTGCTGCGTACGACTCCCAGTTTGACCAGCTCCACCAGGACTTCTTGAGCCCGGTCCTGGGGCTCGAGGTCGTCGCTCACCCCGCTGGCACTCGATACCACCTCGAAACTTCCGTCTTCTCGAAGCGCCAGCAGGCGCAGCACGAGGCGCCGCGCGAGCGATCGGTCTGTCGGAGATTGCCGATCCAACCAGAGATCGGTCGGTGTGATCACGGCAGCGACCAGGGCCTCGGAGTCGAATTCCTCCAGCAACGTGTCCTCAAATTCGGGGACCTTGGCGAATCTGCCGTCTTTGCCCAGGTCCCGCGA
This sequence comes from uncultured Planctomycetota bacterium, assembly GCA_963743925.1. Classification (GTDB taxonomy): domain Bacteria; phylum Planctomycetota; class Planctomycetia; order Isosphaerales; family Isosphaeraceae; genus CAVZRC01. The sequence goes on from CAVURY010000034.1 coordinate 470,439, forward strand.
GGCCGATGCCAGGCGATTGGTCCAGAAGGAGATCAGACTCTGTGCGGCAGCCCGATCGGTGGGTGAATCTAGAACGGTACCGGTCGCAATGCCCTTGCGAACGAATCGGGCGATCCGTTCCAGATTCGCGGGCGCGAGAATGTCTTTGCCGACTTCTTTCACCAAGGCGGCATGGTTTTCTTGGAGTTCGGCCAGGGACGCGAACCCAGGAGCAGGAGCGATTGTGGCGGTCATTGGATTCTCACCAGGGCAGTATGCAAGGCCATCGCCTTCTGGGGCAACTTGTTGGTCACCCTGAGCAGGGCCTTATCGGTGTTCATGAAAAGATCGTCGAATCGTTCGATCAGGGTCTGGAACTCTTGGCCCTGATTCGCGGCCTCGAAGAATTTGGCGGCCTCGTTCGTCCGTTGCACGGTCTTGTCGTTTTTCCTTTGCAAGGCCAGCTCGTCCAGCGACTTCTTGGCGACGCCCCAGTCCGACACTTCTTCGGGGGTGATGGAGGGGAGGCCCTCCGGTACGCGCAAAGCATCGTCGATCCTCTGGCACAGATTGTGGGCATTGATCAATTCGCCAAGCTCGGAGCAGAGGCTGCGGAAATCCTCGAGTTCGCCGCGGAGTCTTGCCGTCGCCGGATTCGCGACCGTCCCGAGGGCGGCCAGTATGTCGCACAGAGAGTTGACCAGTTGCATGGGCTGGAGATGACTGGCGCTCTCAAACAATTTGTCGTTCAGCGGCCCCAGGCCCTCGGATGGCAGTGTCTTCAATCGCTCGACATGGCGAGGCATTTTGTCCACATCGGTCCCGTTGATCACCTCGGCGGCCGTGACAAGCCTGGCAATCCAGGCGGGCGGCCTTTCCGGGAACTCAATCTCCTTCACGTTTTCGCCGGCGGTACGGACGTGCTCCTCCAGAAACCACGCCACGTCGTCCGCAAGCGGTTGGCTGGGATCCGCCTTTCGCTCGGCCACGGCTTCCGCGATTTTCGAATGAAAACTCTGGAGTTCGTGGAGGACGTCGTGAAGCGCCTTGTAGGCGTTCAGGTACTTGAAATACTCGATGCGCTCCCCGAAGACGTTATTGAACGCCGCGACGGCCTTGCGCAGTGCATCCGTGGGGATCTGTTGTGCCGCACCATTTGTCTGGCTGAGCAGCGGGTCGCAGAAGGAAATCAGTGTGGTGTCCCTGGGCCGCTCCTCCCGAATGGCGCGAATCAGATCGATCGCCTGTCCTCTCCGGTCCAGGGTGTCGATCAAGTCGTATGCGACATTTCGCCAGGCGTCGTCGGTTGAGACCTCGGCGGCGAGATCGACGTTGAGTTTGACGCGAACCAGAATGGTGAGTTCGCTCCGCGAAAAGGCGGTTACCAGTATCTGAGTCAACGCCCCAATTTGGGGACCGTTCAAAGCCATGATTTCCTCGCCGGTTGGTCATCGTCGCGACAGTTCCGAGCAAAGTCAGCTCTGGCCGAGGGCGTCGTCCTTACCGGTTCTTGCCAGCCGTTCGCGGATCTTGTCAATCGGAACGCCCTGGTTGTACGCCGCGGGGTGGTCGTACGCCGGGTCGCCGAGGTGGTGCAGGGCGACGAGCTTCCAGTCCAGGTCGAACACCGGGGAACCCGACGACCCCGGCTCGGTATTGGTGGCGTATCGCACGCGCGTCTGATTCGCGTTCACGCCAATGACCGACTCGGTGTCGATGGCAAGCTTGAGTGGCCTGCCATCAGGGTGCTGGGCGATCATCAGGGGGGCCTTGGGCAGGAAAACCGGGGTGTCCGAGGGCATCGTTAGCCAGCCTCGCCTGGGGCCGCCCTCCCCGCCCTTCGGTGCCGATGGCTCGTCACCAAGTCGGCGTTCCAGCCGGACCAACGCGTAGTCAAGCTCGTCCACCGTGGGAGGCGGGACGTCGGGCGTTCGGGTCTCTTCAGCGGCCGAGGGGGGGCTGAAATCCAGGTCCCAGTTCGTGGGGTGGAGTTTGACGGAGACGCCCTCTAGCCTCGAGCCGTCCGAGAGCACCTTGTAGTCGAACCGGCACGTCACCTTGACCGCCGGTGTCCCTCCCTTGAGCACCTCCCTGAGGACGTGGTAGTTCGTCACGACAGCGTCCGGGCCGACGAGGAAGCCGGTGCCGGCCGCGTTGCCGTCGATTTCAATCTTGCAGACTCGCCCCTCGATCAGGGCCATCCTCTCGCGCCAGACCGCGAAGTCGAATCCCGGGAGCCGGGCCTTGATGGTCTTCTCGAATCCGTCCCCACCCATAGACTGGACCTGATGCGACTGAGCCTCGCGGACTTTCTGATCGTCCCCCGATTGGACGCTGATGGCGGGGGCCAGGTGATACTTTTCGTATACCTTGAGAAGGTCGAAGTTCCTGGGATTGTAGAGATATCCCTCTCGGACAAGGTCGGTCGTCCACCCTTCCCGCTCGGCCTGGGAGAGAAGGTCGAAGACCATGTCTTTCATCGACCCGTCAGCGACGATGTCGTCAAGTTCGATGTTCAGTCGGAACAGGAGCATTTGTTGCAGGCTTCTCTTGGAATAGCCGCTGAAGAACGCCTTCCAGATTTCCTCGAACTGAACGCCTGGCATCATGGCCGCGGTCTTTACTGGTTACGGGTCTGTGTGGGTCGACATCACGCCGCTTGATCGTTAGCTCAGGGTTTGCAACGCCTGGGCGAGCATCCTCGCCCGGCCATCGTTCTGATCCTCTTCAGGAACTCTCGTGTAACCTCATCAGCGTCCGTGGCCCTGCCCCGAAGGACCTGAGAGAGAAATCGTTTTGGCCGCGGCGCGGCGGACAACCGCTTCCTTGAACTTGCCGAAGTCTTGGTCCGCCCTGTCCGTCCTGTTCCGTTGGGATGTGTAGTGTTCGTCAACCGGTCGTCCGTCAGCCGTAAACGATCTCCTGCCAGGAGACCAACCGGGCCCCGGATGGGGCTTCCGTGTCGGATCCCGCCGCACGCACGCGTCGGCCGCCAACGCTCTGCCGAGTCAGGTGCTTCCAGTCGAACCAAAAAATCTCCTCGAAGTAGCCGGCGATCTCCGGGTCCTCGAAGATCAGGCTGGCGTCGCGGTTAACCAGGGTGCCCTGGTTCGTCCAGTTATGGCTGCCGACCAGCACTCGCGCCCCGTTGACGATGATCCCTTTGGTGTGACAGCGGTTCTGGAGCCGGACCTTCCCCATGTCGAAACCTCGCTCTTGCATCTGCTCGAGCGGCCCGACTGGGGCGAACTCGCCGCGGATGATGATCCGCAGGTCCACACCCGCCTCCTGCTTCGCCAGCAGAGCGGCTGCCAGTTCGGCGAACCGCTCGTCGTTCTTGTCGCCGGCTAGAAGGCTGAGCGACTGGTTCTGGAACAGAATGCGACGATCCGCAGAGTTGATCAGGTCAAGGACATGTTCCCGATAGTTGTCCGGAGTCAGGAGCGGGCGGACCTGGACCTTGCGGTTGACCTTGAACGGGGCGAAATACGTGGGCGTGCCGGCCGGGACACGCTCCTCGACCGCCTCGTCCACGAAGAAGAACGGCCCTTGATTGACAAGGGCCTCGGTCGCGCTGTCTGCCTTGGCGTTCTTCAGGTCGTACTGAATGTGCTTCTCGAACTGGCGGGCGAGGTTGGCGTTCTCGATCACGACATTCCACTCGCGGTTGTGCCCCAATAGCAGGTCCCAGGAAGTCTCGCCGACTGCAAGGCCATGATCGGGTTGGTTCGACGACTGCCAGTTGCCACTGGAGAGCCAGAATGCCCTCGAGTCGCGGACGGCGACCTTGATGTGATAGGCCGAGGCGAACTGGTGCCCCGCTCCGATCGAAGCCGGCGCGTAGTTGAATCGCTCGCCCAGTTTGCACTGATATCGGATGATCGTCCTCTCCTCCGGGATATCGACTGGCTTGCCGCCGAGGGCCTCGCCCTGTTGCATCACCAGAGTCAGCTCGCGGGGATCGTCCTCGACTGCACCCAGTACACCGTCGATGATGTGAGGGGCGGTAAAATCGTACATGCCGATAGTGAGGCCGGCCTTGGTGCCGCCAAGGAACTCACGGAGCGTTGGCCAGCCGGCGTCGGGGCTAACGTGACACGTCACCGCCATCTTCTCGTGGACTTCCTCAAGGCTGAGGTCCTTCGGCTTAACATAAGCCGTCTTGGGAACGCCCTCCAGCGCCTCCAGGCGTCCCTGAAGCTCGGCGATGTCCCATGGGCTGGCGGACCGCACCTCGACCGGAAAATTGCCCAGCCTGGTGGGCAGGCCAAGATCCTGCGGGGTCGTCGGCGCCATCCCCTTCATGATGACGATGACCGCAGCGTCCTGGGTGATCCACCCGTTGCGGAACGCGAAGCCATCGCGGACTGTCAGCAGGTCGCCGCGACCCTCGAGTCGCTCGCGCACCTCGCCGACCGCCGCCTCGATCGTGGTCGGAGCGGGCGCCGAAACCGGAGACGTTTCGCCGGGTGTGGGGATACCGACCGCCGCCCCCGCCATTGCACCGAGTGTCGCCGCGCCGAAGCTCACACTGATCTGCAGCGGAATCGTCCACGTGGCCACGCCGCCAGTCAGCACGGGAGGTGTCGGGACGAGCACGGGCGGCCGTGTCGTCTCGACCCCTCGCGTCTCCGAGGTCGGCCGCCCCGGGCTGAGAACCTTCTGGAGCTTGCTCGCGACGTAGCCGATCGGTACCCCGCGATTTTCTCTGAGGAAGACTCCGGAGAAGTGCAGTCCCAGCACGTCCCCCGTGGCCAGGTCCACGATCGGCGACCCCGAGTTCCCACCCAGGGTCGAGCAGTCGTGCATCAACAGGTCGTCGTCCAGGCGGATCACTTGCCCTGGAGAGAGCCTCTTGACATTGTACTTATCTCCAAAGAGCCGATTCATCAGTTCTTGTTCGGGGATGCGGCTGTCGGCCGCCGGGTAGCCGATGGTTGCCACATACTCCATGGCCTCGGCCGGCTTGTCGGACGGATGCAACTTAGGCGATAGCGGCCCTGAGGACCCGAGGGACTCGACCTGCAGGAAAGCGAAGTCGGGGCCGTCATCATCTTCGATGTGGAGCACGTCGCAAACGCGGAACGCCCTCGGAGTGTTGTTCCGGAGTTCGCGCCGGAAATCGACCCGGGCGGCCATCCGCGTATTGCGATCGGGCCAGCCCCTTTTGAAGACAAATGATCGCCCAGAGGCCGTCACGCTCAGAGCGGCGAACTCCGAGGCAACGTGGCGATTGGTCACCACGACGTCGTCACCGATCAGCCATCCGGTCCCCAGCCAGGTGAAGTCAGGGTTGTTGTCGACCTCGATGCGCCCCACGGACGGGATGACGCGACGAATGACGGCACGGACGGTCGCGTTGCTCAGTCGCGGCTCCCAAATCACCGCCTCCGCGCCCTCGATCTTGTAGTCATCGTCCGCCACCTCCAGGACCGGACGTCCGACCCGGTTGACGATCGTCTCGAGGGCGAGTGCGGAGTCGGTCCCGACCGATTCCAACGCCCCGACCCGGTCCCGGACGTTCTCGAGCGTCGCGCGTAACTCGTCTTGGCCGGCAAGCCCCCGGAGCAAATCGACCTGGTTTGCGAGGCTCTCATCACCGCTCAGAATCCGTCGGGCGGACTCTCTCAGTAATTCTCGTTCGTCCGGCATGCCGAAGGACTCCGTGCGGTTCGTAAGGGAGGAGGCTCATAAACGTGGCTGCGTCCGGTTGGGAAAACCCGCCGTTACGCGGCGCTCAACGATCGGATGGGTCGTCTTGGATCAACAAACGAGAACGCATCGAATCGCCGGAAACGTATGACCGCCATGACATAGGAATTACGCGGTCATGGCAGATTGTACACCGGGTCGGCGAACTACACCCGCTCGGCGCCGCGGATGATCCGGGCCTTCGCCTCGTACCAACTGACCCCGGTGGTATAGAAATGGTGCTCCATCCGCAGGAAAGCCCGAATCATCATCTCGATATGGTTGCGTTGCGCCCGTCCGGCCCGCTCTTGCGCACGCTCCAAGCCGCAGCACGGCTTCAGGCCCGCTGATCGTTTTCGATCCCCCAGCCCTGCTCGGCGTGAGCCACGCGTGTCAACTCATCCAACGTCAGGTCGTTGGTCGCCCCGTATTCAATATCTCCGTCTCGGGAGACGACCTCGAAGACGCGGATCGACCCGAACCCCTCCAGGTGAACGATTGTCCCGACGGGGGCGATGGCCGTCTCGGCGACCGCCCGGTATCGCTGTCGGTCGAGGTCCACCTTGCGGTTGACCTTCAACTGCGTGAGAAATGTCCAGCCGTAGGCCCGGACCGCCTTGAGGTTCTCCAGGCCCGAATAGCAACTGTCGAAGGCCACACACCGCGGTCGGATGCCGCGGGACTCGGCCTGCTGTGCACCTTTGCGGCCTCCGTACAGCAGGACACCTCGGGGGAAACGATGAGGAAATCGATGTATTCGTAGTCGCGAAATTTGGGCATGCGGTGATGAATATGGCCCATCATGAGCATCGGATTCAAATCGCGCAACATGGACAACCGATCACACCAGCGTAACTCCTATGTCGTTCAAGTTCTTGAAGACCGCTCGTGGCTCGCCTCTTATATCCACCCGATACTACCGGCAACGACCCTTCCGTAGCGAGCCCCTTCCCCATCAGCGGCGCAGAGTCAAGCCCCTCACGGCTTCGGAAGGGTCGTCGCTTTCGGCTGAGGGAGGATCACGCCCACCCTGCGATGAACGGCGGAGGCGTCCGGCTCGATCCGGCTCGACAGGTAGGCGGCGCGGAAGAGCCCGGCCAGTGTGAGCACATGGTCGAGATCCTTCTCGACCTCGGAAACCGGCCGTTTCTGCCGGGCCGCGAAGTTCCTTGCCAGGCGGTCGCGGTGACGGTCGGCCAGGCGCCTCAGGGTGTCGAGGTCGATGCAGACGAATGTCTCGAAGTCCGGGAAGGCAACGGCCTGGAACTCGCGGTATCGATGGCCCGACTGCGGATCGGACGAGCTCTCCAGGAAATGTGCGACCGCCGTCTCCGCCGTGCCCAGGACCAGTCGTCCGTGGACGCGGTCCACCGCATAGGCGAATGGGATTGGGATATCGAGAGTGGTCACGGTCGCCCCGGCGACGACTCGGGTCGTGATCCGCGATCGGCCCTCACCGCGCTTCTCGTCCAGGGCGGTCATCGCCAGCGCGGTGCGAAGTCCATTGTCGAGGGCCGCGGCCAGTGCGACCTTCGGCCCGTCCGCCTCACCTGATCGGTCGGACGGACGCGCGCCATCTCCCGCCGCATCGTCAGAAAAGCCGATGACCACGACGACGGGAAAGAGCGATGCCCGGCCGCTCGAGGGTCCGGGGACGGCGGAAGCCATGTCGCTATCCGTCGGCGAGTCCAGGTAAGCGATCAGGCTGGGACCGAGACCGGTCAAGATCCGGGTCCTGAGATCCTGGCCCAGGAGCAGTCCGGTCGCCAGGACCTCGAAGTTGTGCAACCGAGGTTGTTCCTCGGCGGAAGCGAACCGGAAGATCGCATCCCTGAGGGCCGTCGCGTCGACGTGCGCCGAGGCGAGGACGAGGGCCGTCGGCGGGACGCGCCGCAAGGCCGGGTTCCCCGCCCGTGCATCCCCGGCCCACCGGCGGACCCAGGGATCGATCCGGGATGCGTCCAACTTCTCGACCGCGTGGATGGCGATCGTATCGTCACCCCAGGTCAGCGCCGCACCAGCATACTCGACGGCGGCCAGATAACGCTCCAGCATCACGATGGGACGCGCATCGGCGTCTTTGCTCGGCCTGGGTACGAACGACATCAGTCGCTCGATCGCTCGTGGATCGACGAAGAGTCGAGCCAGCGCGCGTTCGGGCAACCGGCGTTGCACTGCCTGGAATCTCGGCAGGTCGGCGAGACTCCGGCTGGGTAGTGAGGCCGCTCCGCCGGCAGTCCCGGAAGCCGGCCGGCCCCTTCGATCGATGACACCCTGGATCATCGCTTCGGAGTTGGAGAAGGCGAAGGTGCCATCGTCGTAACTCACGTACCACTCGGGAGGTCGACCACCTCCAGCGGGAAACTCCCGGACGTGATAAGTCTTACCGGCCCGAATCCGATCGCCGATACGCTCCAGCTCACCGCCGTCGCGTTGGGCCCGGTTGAAAGCCGCAATCAATCGTTTGAGGAGCGCGGGATCGCGCGCCCGTAGGAGCAGCAAACCCCGCGCCTGACGAGGATCGGGCAAAGCATCGGGGTCCAATCGGAGCACCAGCAGCACGGCGTCACCGATCAACTCGTCGCGCAGTTCGCCCAGTTTGACGCCGAGGACAGTCTCGATTTCGGAGCAGGACCGCTCGAGGCTCCGGTACTTCTCGGACTCGAGCCAGGCGCGGACCACGGGCAATCGGCGAAAATCCGACACCACTCTTGTGGTCATCAGGCTCTGCACCTGATCGCGCAGACTTTCCAGACTGACGACCACCGTGGCGTCGGGCGGCACCAGTCTCATGAGGGCTTCGACGGGCCGCAACGGCTCGTCCGCCGCGACGTGCAAGAATCCGGTCAACGCGACCAATCCGCAAACCAGGGCCGGCATCACGAGGCGGATCGGTGTACGAGACCGGTCAGGTCTCGTCGAAATCCCGATGCTGATCCGCAAGCGACTGTCGGAGATCCGCAAGAGACTCTTCCTCATCAGGCCCCCTTGGCGGATGTCGGCCGGCGACGAGCCCCGGCCTGATCGCGCACCGGTCCCATCAAGAATCCAAAGGCATGGCGTGCCGTGTCGGACAAGGGACGGACCCCATTGGCAAGATGATCCCCGACTTGCTGCAATGCGGCCGTCGCCGCGTACGGGTCTGGGGCGAGCGGGGCCAGGGAAGGGACGGAGACGGCCAGGCCGTCGGCCTCGAGATCGATGTGACCCGCGCCGGGCGTCCCATCCGGTCTCGGCTCCGCCTCGAACGTCTGAGATCGTAAGGTTGCGCCCAGAGCGTCTCGACTGATCCGGGCAGCGGGTTCGGACGCGGACAAGGCCAGGTCCCAGGTCGCCGATCTCGCTTCGGAGAGGGCGCGATCGAGTCGACTCTGATCGCCTGGTCCTTGATCCGGACCCGAGGGCGAAGGGACATTCGCATTTGGATTGAGGGCTGCGACCGACGGCGGCCCTTGGAGACCTCCGACACGCCCCGGCCTCAAGCTCCTCGAAATCGCCGGCAAGACCACGATGCACGCCGCCGCCGCGATGGATGCCATCGAGACCACGAGGGGCCAGATCCGTTTGCGACGTACGGCCGAAGGGGCTGTCGAGCCGGATGGAGATGCGACCTCGGCAGCGATCAGGATCCGATCGACGAGGTCGGAAGACGGAAGGGGAGGCCGCCTCCAGGCCCTGGCGGCGTGGCGCAGGACACGATAACCGTCGCCGAGCCGACGGCAATCGGGGCAGTTGGCCGCGTGCGCGATCAGCGCCCCCTCGAAATCCGCGAAGCCGAGAAGCGAGTCGTGCGCATTCGACGTCAGATCGGACTCGATCGCGATTGCCGGGGTTCGGGGTTCGGCATCGAGCAGCTCGTCCCATTGACGTTGGAAGTCGCGACAGGTCATGGCAGGGAGTTCTCCGAGCCGGATCGACCCCCGGCTCCTACCTCGGTCGTGACGGAATTGGGATCGGGTCGAGTTCAGCAATGCAGACCGCGGCGGCTCAGGTCCTCGGCGAGCTGCGCCCGGGCACGATGCAGCCAGGTCTTCACGGTGCCGATCGGACGCGAGACGGCTTCGGCGATTTCCTCGTAGGTCAGATTCTGTTCATGGAAAAGGACGAAAACCAGACGATATTCAGGCCTGAGTTCGCGGAGGCCCCGCTCCAGCTCCGCCGCCAGGTCGTCCGAGTCGGCCGGCCCGGGCCGAGGGTCGGCCCGTTCCTCGATCGACTCCGACGCCGCCAGCGGCGGACGCCGAGTTCGGAGCGATAGCGCCGTCCGGCAGCGATTGGCCGCGATCTCGAGGAGCCAGGGACGGAGCGGTCTGGCGACGTCGAAACCCGCGATGGCCCGCAAGGCGCGGAGGAAGGTCTCCTGGACGACGTCCTCCGCATCCTGTCGGTGGCTCATCATGCGGTAACACAGGCCGAAGACCACCCCCTGATACTGCTCGATCAACAAGCGAGGCGCCTGCGGATCACCAGTTTGGAGCGCCTCGACCAGCGCGGGGTCATCCATCGGCGTCTCGCGATTCCGGACCGCCGCCCTTTCGGCCGTCGCCGACGGGTTGGCTTCCTACGGTCGTACCCCCATCCATAGAGACCGGTTTCAAGATCCTCACAGTGATGGTTCGATCGAGGGCCAATTTAATGCGAAGCTGCACCCAATCAGCTCGAGCGGACGAATTCGGGGCCAGCTCGTCAGCCACGACGAGAGTGGGTTGATGGAAATCACTAGCTCCGTTAAGTTAACGGTGCCAGGAGATTTGGAACCCGTCCCGCGGTCATACCGGTGTCAGGACAGGGTATCCGAATCGGTTGATTCACTCAACGGAAGGAGTAGCCACGGATTGCGACGAACCGTGGCGAAATTCATGCTCGACCAACAAGCCAGGAATTCCGCCGACGATCCGGAGCGTCATGCGCCGCATCGGCCGACCAGGGGAATCAATCCCATCTCGGCCAGGACTTTGATGCTCCCGCAGGTCAAGCCGGGATATCCTGCCGAACAGGCACTCCAGGCGTGCCTCGAACTGGCCCTGCTCCGAATCCAATCCACTGAGGCGGAAGCCATGCGGGGCGAGCATGAGGGCATCCACCTCCTACGCACGACGACACGTCGGCTCAGGAGTGAGCTTCGGGCCTTCCGCGTCATGGCCGAGACCAACTGGATCGAGGATCTCGAGAGGGAGCTGAAATGGTTCGCCGGAACGCTCGGGAAAGTCCGAGATATTGACGTACTCACGATGCGGTTGAAGAAGGCCCTCTCCCGGAGCGAGGACGCGAATGTCTCGACAATGTCCGCCCTCTTCACCGATCTCTCCGAGCGCCATGCGAGCGGTCTGAGTGCCGTGCGTAACGCCCTGCAAAGCGAACGTTGGAGCGAGCTCATGTCAGCCCTTCAGGAAGCCATCGCGCATCCTGGCCTGAAGAAGGAAGCATGCTCGCCCTGCCGCGTGGCTCTGCCACCCCTGGCCGCGTTGGCATGGCGGCGGCTCAAGAAAGCGGCTCGCGATCTGCAACCGAGCGATCCCGACGAGAAATTCCACGACGTCCGGAAGCTCGCGAAACGCGCCCGCTATGTCGCCGAGATGATCGCGCCGACCCTGGGCCATTCACGAAGCCGGATCGCTCGATCCTACATCCGCCGGACGATCCGGGTCCAGGACGCGCTCGGCGAGCACCAGGACGCGATCAACGCCGCTCGAGAGATCGCCGAGGTCATCGCCACTCATCAGGATGATGAGGACTTCAGCCGGGATGGCAGTCGCCTCATCGAGATGCAGCATGAGGCGGCCCAGGAAGCTCGCAGCGACTTCTTCCGAGCCTGGCATAAACTCGACCGCAAGAAGTGGCGTCGCTGGATGAAAGTCCCCTCGAAATGCAAGACCTGAAGGCTCTCGTCGGCCGTCATCATTCCCATCGTCCGACGGACCATCACGACGAGCTGGCAGTCAGACTGCAAGGCCTCCTTCTTCGATGAATCCCCACGAGCACCACGACCACGCGGCAGCCCGTAGCCCATCCCGGGCCGCCGGATCCGTCGACGGTCACGAAATCTCCAGAGACCCGGTCTGCGGGATGGACGTCCTTCCGGCAAAGGCCGCCGCGTCGGTGGAGCATGGCGGAAAAGTCTTCTATTTCTGCTGCCAGAGTTGCGCGGAGAAGTTTCGCAAGGATCCGGGCCGATTCACGACCGACTCGCCAGACCGAGTTGGCGTCACCCCCGAGTTGATCTCCCTCGCCCCGAAGCTGCTGTCAAAGCCGGCTCCCGTCCCGATTGCACCCCCCTCGACGGGCATCAAGTACACCTGCCCCATGGATCCGGAGATCATCCGCGATCGACCGGGCGCGTGCCCGATCTGCGGGATGGCCCTGGAGCCGGTCTCCGTGTCGGCCGAGGAGGATTCCGCCGATCCCGAGCTGATGGCCATGACCCGTCGGTTCTGGATTTGCCTGGCGCTGACGAGCCCGTTGTTGCTGCTCTCGATGGCCGAGATGATCCCCGGCCTTCCGTTGCCCTCGTGGCTCGGGGGACGGAGCCTGGTCTGGATCGAGTTCGCGCTGGCGGCCCCGGTTGTCCTCTGGGGTGGCTCTCCTTTCTTCCAGCGAGGCTGGTCATCGCTGGTCAACCGACGGCTCAACATGTTCACCCTGATCGCGATGGGAACCGGCGTCGCGTTCCTGTTCAGCGTGGTCGCGGCCATCGCGCCGGGATCTTCCCGGGATCGTTCCGAGATCACCACGGCACGGTTGGCGTCTACTTCGAGCCCGCCGCGGTCATCACGACCCTCGTCCTGATGGGACAGGTGCTCGAGCTTCGCGCCCGTCGCCGGACGGGGAACGCAATCCGGGCTCTCCTGGGACTGGCCCCCAAGTCCGCTCGAAAACTCCTCGAAGATGGACGAGAAGAGGACGTTCCGCTCGAATATGTCCAACCGGGCGACCGACTCCGCATCCGTCCCGGCGAGAAAGTCCCGGTTGACGGTATTGTCATCGAGGGCTCCGGCGCCGTGGATGAGTCGATGATCACGGGAGAGCCCATCCCCGCCGAAAAGGGCCCGGACGACCGGGTCATCGGCGGTACGGTCAATGGGACCGGCGGGCTGGTCATGCGTGCGGAGCACGTCGGCGCCGAGACGATGCTGGCCCAGATCGTCCGGATGGTCAGCGAGGCGCGTCGGACCCGCGCACCGATCCAGCGCCTGGCCGACCAGGTTTCGGGCTACTTCGTCCCGGCCGTCGTCCTCGTCGCCTTCGTCACATTCATCACCTGGGCTCTGATCGGTCCCGAGCCTCGAATGGCCCATGCATTGGTCAACGCGGTTGCCGTCCTGATCATCGCATGCCCGTGCGCGCTGGGGCTGGCCACGCCGATGTCGATCATGGTCGGGACGGGGCGAGGCGCGAATGCCGGCGTGCTCGTGAAGGACGCCGAAGCCCTCGAGACCCTCGAAAAAATCGATACTTTGGTGTTCGACAAGACCGGCACCTTGACGGAGGGGAAGCCGCGCGTGGCCGCCGTCATGGTCGTCCCCGGCCAGGACGAGTCGGAATTGATCCAACTGGCCGCCGGGCTGGAGAAGGCGAGTGAGCATCCCCTCGCGGAGGCGATCGCCGGAGCGGCTCAGGAACGCGGGCTGACCATACCCGATGCCGAGTCGTTCCAGTCGAGGACCGGCCGAGGAGTCGTCGGTCGCGTCGGGGGCCGGACTGTTTCCGTCGGCAATCAGAAGCTGCTGGAGGAGCTCGGATCGAATCCCGGCGCGTTGGCCGATCGCACCGAGGCACTGCGCCGAGAGGGTCATACGGTCGTCTTCGTCCAGATCGACGACCGCCTTGCCGGTTTGCTCGCCATCGCCGATCCGATCAAGGAATCGGCGGAGGGCGCGATTCGCGACCTTCGATCCGAAGGAATTCGCCTGATCATGCTCACCGGCGACAGCCGGACCTCGGCCGAGGCCATCGCTCGTCGCCTGGGACTCGATGAAGTCCGTGGCGAGCTCCTGCCCGACCAGAAGGCCGAGGAGATCCGCCGCCTCCAGGGGGAGGGCCGAATCGTCGCCATGGCCGGAGACGGCATCAACGACGCCCCCGCACTGGCACAGGCCCAGGTCGGGATCGCCATGGGGACCGGCACGGATGTCGCGATCGAGAGCGCCGGAATCACCTTACTACGCGGTGATCTGCGAGGCGTGGTCCGCGCCGAAAGCTCAGCCGGGCCACGATGAACAACATCCGTCAGAACCTTGCCTTCGCCTTCCTGTACAATCTACTGGGCGTGCCGATCGCCGCGGGATTGCTCTATCCCTTCTTCGGACTGCTCCTCAGCCCGATGATCGCCAGCTTCGCGATGACGTTCAGCTCGGTCTCCGTGATCCTGAACGCGCTACGACTCAGCAAGCTTTCGCTTTGACGAAAGGGTAAGACAGCATCGACAGCGACTCCTTATCGTTTAACGCTCGGATGGATGACACCCTGGACGGACCGAAAGAGCCAGGCTCGAAAGAAGACCTACCCATGACCACAACAGTCACGATCGAGGAGGCCCAGGTCAAGCTGAAGGAGTTGATCCAGCAGTTGGGTCCGGGGGAAGCGGTAATCATCACCGATAACCAACAGGCGGTGGCGAGACTGGTCAACGATCGGCCAACACCGGCGAAGCCCACGGCCCTGCTGATTGACCCGGCGAATTAAGGTGTCAGAATCGACCCCGCGACCTCTTGACCATGAGCATCTCGATCTTCTCGATGTCGAAGAGGGGCATGAGGTTCTCGCGGCCGAACTTGGGGACCAGAAGCTCCCTCACCCGCGCCGAAGTGAAGTTTGCAAATGGGAAAATATCTTCGTTGCTCAGGAGCCCAAGCACCGGCTCCTTTCTGGGATGCAGCTTGAACCGCGAGGTCCGCTGGGCACTGCCGTGCTCATTATGCGTAAGTCGGAGATTTAGCCGCTCCATCTCCCCCGCTATCGATTCTCGGAGACGCGCCTTGCGATCCTCGAGCTGACGCTCCTGTTCGAGGATCGAGCAGTATTCTCGAATCAGGACGTTGAGATTGGACATGATGTTCGGCTCCATCGGCGGATTGTCATGGAGACCGGGCAGGTCCCCAGGCGCAATCATAAGACCCCGACCGAACGATGGAAACCATTGTGGCGTGGAAGCCACATCGATAACTGTCGCCCGTTGTTGTACGACTGCTCGATCGTCGCCACCGAGAATGCGCGGTTGGATGTCTGCGGTAGCCCAATGAAAACGCGCTTCGGGGCCGGATATACTGATCGGCTGAGCGTGTCGGCGAGTGAACTCATGCCCGAAGACCAGGAGGAGGATCAATGATGACGCAATCGGGGAAGGCATTCCGTATCGCGATCATGTCGGCGATGCTGGTGAGTCTGACGTCTTGGGGAGCCGCCCCCTCGCGAGCGGACGATCCCCCCGCGCAAGCCAAAGGCACTCCTGCCAAGGCCGAGAAAGAGCCCGCGAAGCCGGCCCCTCCCAAGCCGCGGATCGCGGTGTTCCGCCTGGCCGGGGACGTCACAGAGCTCCCCCCCGACGAGACGTTCTCGTTCGGGGCGATCGGCGGCACCTCGCTCCGCGAATTGCTCGAGCGGATCAGGAAGGCCGGCGAAGACCCGAACGTCAAGGCCGTGGTCTTCATCCACGAAGGGGGCAGCATCGGGACAGGCCAGGCCGAGGAACTCCGCGGCGCGATGGCCAAGGTCCGTGAGACGGGTAAGGAGATCTACGCACACGCCGATTCCTTGTCGATGCGCGAATATGTGCTCCTCTCGGGTGCGTCGAGGCTCAGCGTCGTCCCGACGGCCGACCTGTGGATCACCGGACTTTTCGGCGAGTCGCCCTACTTGCGCGGGCTCCTCGACAAGCTCGGAGTCAAGCCGGAGTTCCTCACCTGCGGATCCTACAAGAGCGCCGCCGAGGTTTTCCTCCGCGAGGGGCCCAGCCCCGAGGCCGAGGCGATGCAGAACTGGCTCCTCGACGGGCTCTTCGACACTTCCGTCTCGCTGATCGCCCGGGGTCGCAAGGTCGAGGTGGGCCAGGTCCGCCAGTGGATCGACGGCGGTCCGTACACGGCCGAGAAGGCGCGGGCCGCGGGGCTGATCGATGCAGTCGAGCATCGGCAAGACTTCGAAAACCTCCTCAAGGCCAAGTATGGACAGGATGTCGTCTTCGACAAGAAATTCGGCCAGAAGCAACAACCCTCGCTCGACCTTTCCTCACCCTTCGCGATCTTGAAACTCTGGGGCGAGCTCCTCGGCCAGGGTCAGAAGAAGGCACCGAGCAAGGACGCGGTCGGAGTCGTCTACGTTGACGGGCCGATCACCCTGGGAGGCGGCCAGGCGTCCATGTTCGAAGGCGCCGCGGCCACATCCTCCAAGATTCGCAAGGCACTCGACGAAGCGGCGCGCGATAACACCATCAAGGCCGTGGTGCTGCGGGTCAATTCGCCCGGCGGCTCGGCGGTCGCCAGCGAGATCATCCTCGATGCGACCCGGCGAGTGAAGGCCAGGAAGCCGTTCATCGTCTCGATGGGAGACGTCGCGGGCAGTGGCGGCTATTATGTCGCCTGTGCATCCGACCTGATCTACGCCGATGAGGCCACGATCACCGCCTCGATCGGAGTCGTCGGCGGGAAGCTCGCCACGGCCGAGATGTGGAAGAAGATCGGCGTGTCGTTCAAGTCGTACAAGCGCGGCGAGAACGCCGGCCTGCTCGGGTCCGGCGATCCCTTCACCGATTCGGAACGCGAGAAGATGCAGGACTGGATGAACGACGTGTACGAGGTGTTCAAGGGGCATGTGCGAGCCATTCGGGGCAACCGTCTCAAGAAGCCGCTCGACGAACTGGCCGGCGGGCGGGTCTTCACAGGGCGGCAGGCCCTGGACCTGGGGCTGGTCAACAAGATCGGCGGCCTTGGCGAGGCGATCGCCCATGTTGCCGGCGAGGCGAAGCTGACCGACTATGATGTCCGCGCCGTCCCTGCACCCAAGAATTTCCTCGAGCAACTGATCGAGGATTCCTCGGGAACGAAGGACGACGCGCCGGGGATCACCTCTCGAATGGCCCGTCCGGGCTCCGGCGGTGCGGCCTCGCTGGTGGACCTCGCCATGCCCTACCTGAGGCACCTCGACCCGCCTCGCGTAGCCGCGATCAAAGAGGCCCTCCAACATCTCCAGATGCTCCAGAGCGAAGGCGTCCTCCTGATGATGCCCGAGTCCGCGATCCCGCGCTAGATTTTCGACCGACTTCCGGCAAATGCACGCATCGACCCCGCCGGGTCGATAAGATAGGAGATGATCGATTCGTCCAGGGTGGGCGACATTCTCCTGGACACGGACGCCCGATTACGTCTCAAGAAGTTGCCCACCCTCGTCGCCTGACACCCGGGGAGAGGTCCAGTGACCATCGCGAAGCAATGCATCCTCGCGGGACTTGCCATCCTCACATGGGTCGCGGTCGCGCTCGCCGAGACCGTCTGGCGTGAAGGCGAGACGCCCGACCGCTCGACCATGAACCGTCATCCCTGGTGGTATGATCAGGTCAAGAAAGACCTGTTATCCGGCGGCGATTGGATCTCCAATTTCTCCGAGAAGGAGGGCACCGCCGAGTATAACATCCAGATTCCGAAGACGGCTCGCTACTCCTTCTGGATTCGGGTCAACCCCATCGGCGCCAAGCTGGACTATGCCCTGGACCGCAAGACCTGGAAGCCGATCGACCTGGCCACCGACTTGATGGACACGGTCAATGTCGCGGCCGACGGCAAGCCGGACCTGCGGTTCCTGGCCTGGAAGAAGGCCGATGAGCTGGAGCTCTCGCGCGGTCGCCACACGGTCCGATTCCGGACCTACAGCGACAACCAGCATCACGGGGCGATCGATGCGTTCGTCTTCACGACCGAGTCCTTCGTGCCCAAGGGGACAACCAGGCCAGGACAAAGCGCGGTCGCGCAGGCGAACGCAAATACCTGGCCTTTCGTCCCCGAGCGCGACACATTTCGATCTGATGCGCTCCTGGATCTCCGCTCCTTGAACGAATCGACCGCGGGCGAGCATGGCTTCATCCGGCTCACGACTGATAAGTCGGGATTCGCGCGTGGCGACGGGACACCCATCCGATTCTGGGGACTCACGACCTACGTGCAGAACGACAAGAGCCCAGCGGATCTGGCCCATCACGCCCGATTCCTCGCGAAGCGCGGCGTCAATCTCGTCCGCGTGCACGGCCATCTGCAATCCCACGACAAGAACCCCCGGCTGACCGACGCCGATCCCAGGGCGATCGATGCCGCATGGCGCCTCGTCGCGGCGATGAAGAAGGAAGGGATCTACACCTCGATCAGCCCCTACTGGTCGGCCGATTTGAAGCATGTCCCCGCCTCGTGGGGCATCGAGGGCTGGCCCGTAGGCCAGAGCCCCGTCGGCCTCCTCTTCTTCAATCCCAAACTCCAGGAAGGTTACAAGGCCTGGCTCAAGGCCCTCCTCTCGCCGATCAACCCTCACACGGGTGTCCCCCTGGCGAAGGATCCGGCGCTCGCGATGATCCACCTCCAGAACGAGGATAGCCTGCTTTTCTGGACCGTGCAGGGCATCAAGGGCAAGCAGCTCGAGCTCCTCGGCAAGCAATTCGGCGACTGGGCCAATAAGAAGTATGGCTCGATCGCCGCGGCCCGGCGTGCCTGGGATGGCGCCTCGATGGCCGAGGATGACCCATCCCGCGGCGTCCTCGGAATCCACCTGATCTGGCAGATGACCCAGCCGCACACCGGCGGCCTCAAGAAACGACTCGACGACCAGCTCCATTTCTTCGCCGAGACCATGTATCGCTTCAACGCCGAGATCGAACGCTACCTCCGCGAGGATCTGGGTTGCCAGCAACTGGTGAACGCCGGAAACTGGAGGACCGCCGATTCCATGCGGCTCAACGACGCCGAGCGATGGTCTTACACGGCCAATGAAGTCATTGCGGTCAACACCTACTACAGTCCCGTGCATATCGGCCCCGACCGCGGCTGGCGCATCGACAAGAATGATCGGTTCGAAGATGTCTCGGTCTTGCTCAATCCTCGCGCGTTCCCCCTGGCAATCAAGCAGGTCGCGGGACATCCGATGATGATCACCGAGACGCATTGGGTGCCCCCCGTAAGCTACCAGTCGGAGGCCCCATTTCTGGCGGCTGCCTACCAGTCTCTGACCGGCGTGGACGTCCTGTACTGGTTCTCGACGGGCGAGGTCGAATGGTCGAGCCAGGACCGCGCCGACTGGGACTCCGCCTCGCGTGCCAAATGGGCGATCGCCACGCCGATGATGCTGGGCCAGTTCCCGGCCGCGGCCCTGATGTTCCGTCGAGGTGACGTGGCGCGAGGAAAGCCCGTCGTCGTCGAACACCGCAGCCTGGATCAAATCTGGAAACGCGTGCCGCCGAAGATCGTCGAGGATCCGGGATTCGATCCCAATCGCGATCAGGGCGACGTCGCGCGACGATCGAACGGCCAGCAAGCCGTCGACCCATTGGCCTACCTCATCGGACCCGTCGAGGTGTTCTATGGATCCGATCCCTCGAAGACTCGGGTTGCGGACCTGTCACGCGATATCGACCGCAAGAACCGGGTCGTGACCAGCAACACCGGCCAGCTCTCCTGGGACTACCTGCACGGAATCTGTATGTTGCGGTCGCCCGCCGCCCAGGGAGCGACGGGTTTCCTCAGCCGTGTCAGCGTGATCGGACTCGGCGACGTCACGATCCGGTCGCAGAACGATTATGCGACCGTGCTCGTCGTCTCGCTGGATGGGCTGCCGCTGAGCCGGAGCGCCAGCGTGCTCATTCAGGTGGGCACTCATGCCCGGCCGACCGGATGGGCCGACCACAAGGTGACCTTCACCGCAGAGGGGAGCAAAGAGATCATCCAGGGTCGGCAGATCGACAGCACGGGGTCCATGCCATGGGCCATCGACGACACGAGAATCCGCGTGCAATTGCGCAACACCAAGGTCACGTCCGCAATCCCGCTCGATATCAACGGCGACTCGAAGACGGCCGTCCCGATCCGCCGCACCGACGACACGATCGAGCTCGAACTCCCCAATGACGTCCTCTACGTCGTGCTCAAAGCTCTATAAATGGCTAGTGATTTGTCACAACTAAGAATCAAGGTTGCCTGGGATGTCCGTCCACGAATCAATCGCGCGTCAGTGCATCGCCGCGCGTTGGGAGTCTGAATTTACATTCGGCGTCGCCCAAACGGCATTGAGACGCCCGGGGAGGGGACGATCGAAGCATGGATCCAACGAGCGGGGATGGCGGTACGAGACGAGGATTGGCGAACTGCAAAAGTTCAACACTCTTGTCGGCGAAGTGATCGGCCGCCTGGAGTTGGGCACCCTGACTGTAGAGGCCGCTCGGCAGAGAATCGATGAGACAGCCTACGCAGACTTCGTGCGCGTCGCCGAGTCGATGGACGAGATGATCGCCCATTTCGCCGGCTACTTGAGGGCCGGCGACAACGTTTGGATCGAGGGCTGGACGCTAGCCGGCGGTCAGGGGAGTCGAGGCTTTCAATTAAGAAGTTGGTATGACCCGAGCCATCCGCGCATTGTCTGAGCGGAGGCCGCGTCTGATTCCTGATCTCGCTTGCGAGAAGGCGAGGTTGGTGGAAGTCGTTAGAGCGATTCACGATCGCGTTACGCACACCTGATACCAACCCGAAGCGTCAGCGAGGCGAGCCTTGGCGGAATCCTCGCTGACGCTTCGGGTTAGTATGAATGAGACGCGACTCGAATTGTGCTCAACCCGAGCGTCAGGCGCTCTAAGTTAAGAGGACCGCCGGGAACCTTGGCGGAGGCAAGGTCGAATTCCGCCCTGGCTGCGAGGTCGCGTCGAAGTGTTCGGTGGCGACCCTAATTCTTATCTGTGACAGAGCACCCAGCAAGACCATCGCCACAAAGAGGCGTTGCGATGAGCCGACGCGGGATCTATGTTAAGCAATTGTCGAATCTCGCGAGACGCTGCTTGCTCCGTGTCGGCAAATTGGACTCGCCCGGGAGGATGGTCTCTCCCGAAATGCCGGACTCGCCACAGTTCGGGACGCGCCGATCGCGTGATCCCCAGCCCGAGGAAAACCATCATGCTCCGCATCAGGAAATATGATCATCGAGCGACAATCGCCGCGGTCATGGCCATCGCGACGGCAGGATTGGCAATCGCAAAGCAGGCTGCAATGGTCGGGACGCTCGACGGTCACTCGGAGGCGGTCTACTCCGTGGCCTGGAGCCCGAATGGTAAGACCCTGGCGACAGCGGGTTTCGACGGCACGGTCCGTCTCTGGGACGTGGCCACTCGCAAGGAAGTCAGGAAGTACGAAGGGCACACCAAGTTAGTCCTCGCGGTGGCCGTCTCGCCGGATGGCAAGCAGATCCTCTCGGGCGGCAGCGACAACACCGCGAAGATCTGGCCGATCCCGGCCGTCGAACCCCGTCGGTTCGACGCCCGGGGGCCGATCAAGTCATTCTCCTTGAGCGACGATGGGACCAAGCTGGCGACCGGCGGAGATGACAGGATTCTGAGGATCTGGAATCCCTCCGACGGTCAGTTGATCCGGGAAATCCCTGCTCCCGACCAGCCCATCGTCGCCGTCGCGTTCCGCAAAGATGGCTCTCAGGTCGCGATGGCCCTGGCGAACAAGATCATCCGGATCTGCTCGGTCGTCGATGGCAAGGAAGTCAAGAAGATCGAGGCGATGCCGGCGCCGATCACGGCCATCGCCTTCCGTGGCGACGGGGCTCGGTTGGCGATCGCGGGCGAGGACAATATCATCAGGGTCATCGGCGCGAACGACGCCAAGCCGATCAAGGAGTTGAAGGGGCACACGGGGCGGATTCACGCGCTAGCTTTCTCGACGAAGGACGGCAACCTCGTGCTGTCGGCGTCAGCAGACAAGACCGCGCAGCTCTGGGATACCAGTCTGGGCAAGTCCGTCCGGACCTACGCGGGCCACGGCGACGCCGTGCTCGGCCTGGCCCTCTCTCGCGATGGCACCAAGGTGATCACAGGCTCGTCGGACAAGACGGTCAGGGTCTGGAACGCGGTCGACGGCAAGCCTCTCGCGATCATCCAACCGCTCCCGGCGGGCGTTGTCTCCGTCGCGGTTTCGGGCAACAACATGCTCGCAGCGGCCGGGTTGATGGACGGGAGCATCAAGGTCTTCGACGTGACGGTCAGCGATGCCGCGAAGGCCGAGCGGGCGAGTTATCGAAGCAAGTCAGGCCCGGCGACATCGTTGGCATTCTCGGCCGATTCGACGGCCCTCCTCTCGGCCTCCGCCGACAAGTCCGTCGATCTCTGGACGCTCCCTTCGTCCGCGGCTTCCAGGAACCTCGCCGGCCATACCGGTCAGATCTATGGTGTGGCCTGGACACCGGACGGCAAGTTGGTGGCCACCGCGAGTGCGGACAAGACGGCGCGGATCTGGGACGCCGCCAAGGCGACCCAGGTTCGATCGATCGCCGCCCATCCTGGCGTGGTCTATGCCGTGGCATTCAGTCCCAAAGGGGATCTTCTCATCACTGGAGGCGACGACAAGCTGGTCAAGTACTGGAACGTCGCAGACGGGAAGGAACTCCGAAAGAGCCAGGGTCATGGCGGTGCGGTCTACTGCCTGGCTTTCCACCCCGATGGGACCAAACTCGCTTCCGGTTCCACCGACAAGACGATCCGCGTCTGGAATGTCGCCGATGGCAAGGAGCTGAACAAGCTCGACGGTCATCCCTACGACATCTATTCCATCGCGTTCAGCCCCGACGGCAAGCGACTGGCATCCGTCGATTACGGCGGCAATCTCTTCGTCTGGAACGCGGCCGAGGCCAAGCCGCTCTTCCATCAGCGCGTCGCTCCGGACACCATGACTTATGGAGTCGCCTGGAGCCCCGATGGGTCTCAACTGGCGGTCGCGGGATCGAATAACAAGGCTTACGTGCTCAAGGTGCCTTGATATCCTTAATCTTCCTGATTCCATCCTGTTGATCCTGTCAATCCTGTCGAAATGGATTCAAACCCAGAGAGACAGGATTGACAGGATCAACAGGATGAAATTCATTTGTGAATTCGTAATTTGGAATCCTCAATCCAAACCTTTCAAGAAAACTGAGCGAATCCATCACGCGCGGTTCGCACGGCGATTACTCCATTCCCGGCAGGTCGGACATCGGGATCATTTCCCCCCAGGGTCGGAGGATGCCGACCGGTCCATCGAATCGCCATCCGCCATCCTCGAAGACGAATTGGTAAACCGGGCCGATGCGGTCTCTCGTACAGATCCAGACGTTCGGGCCCTCTCGCCAGGCCTTGAAATTCTTGTTCAGGTTGCGCGGGACGCCGACAAGTCCTCCCTCGGCCGCGAGGGCCATCTTGTTGGTCTTGAGGTAGCGGCTCGAGCAGAGCTTCCGTGCCGCACGGAGCCGCTCCGAATCGTCGAGGTCAGGCCGATTGGCGACGGTGAATAATTCGGAACACGTCCGCAATGCGCCGCGCACGGGCGCCGTGCTGACGATCTCGTATGCCAGGCCGCCGATGACGATGAGCGCAACCGAACCGGCGAGGATCAGTCCGCGAGTCCGTGTCATGGTCCGCATTCCCGCGAGCTCGATCGGATCAGGTCTTGAGCCGCTTCTTGAGGTCGTCCTTGAGGCGGTCGATGACCGAGTCGGTCTTGGCCTGGACGAGGATCTGATGGATGACGGTCTTGATCCCGCGAGGCCCCCACTGGCAGCCCTGGCGAAGATAGGTCTTGGCGCCCTGGCCGAGCACATACGAGGTCGTGGCCCCGGTCGCGGCTTGTCCCAGGCCGATGGCACCATAGCCGAGGGCTGTGAGCGGCGCGGCAAGTCCACCGCTCATCACGGTCAGGCCCGCGAGCGAGGTCTTGAGGCCGCTCGCGAGGAATCGGCTGGCCACGCTGACGAGTCCCATGGTGCCGAGGGCCAGCATCATGTCGCGGACCAGGCTGGCCGCCGTGCGCCGCGTCAGGGGGATGCCGTAGAGCTTGCTCAACGTGACGATCATCCCCACATCGACGGCCAGGCCGCCCGCCATGTCGGCGATCGGGATGGGATTGAGCGCGACGGCCGCCCCTTTGGCGATCGAGAAGTTCCAGATCAATCGGTTGGCCGCTTCATCACGGATCTGGACCTTGCGCGAGACGATCTCGGCGTGGAGGTCGCCGGCCATGAGCAGCGTATTGAGGGCGACCAGGGCCTTCCCTTCCCGATTGAGCACGTCGAGGATCCGTAGTTTCAACGGCTCGATCAGGGGGGAGGGACGCTCCCATTGCGTCTGGGTCGTCCCATCCGGGAGCTGGACCCTGACCTTGTACGGCTCGGGCCTGGCCGCCGTCATCACCACGTCGTCAGGTCGCACGAGATTCTTGACCCGCTCGTCCTTGATCTTGGCATAGATCTGTTCGCGGTCGAGTTCGGGGTAACGGTCGATCTGGTTGAAGACGAGGATGATCGGCTTCTGGGCCTCGCGGAGCGCGGTCAGGGATTCGATCTCCACGCGCTGCATGTCGCCGGAGACCACGAACAGGATCAGATCCGCATGGCGGGCGACGTCGCGAGCCAGGGCTTCCCGGCCCTCGCCGCCGACCTCGTCGATACCCGGCGTATCGACCACGACCAGCCGGGCACCCTCGAGCCCGGGCCCGGCGACCTGGTTTTGTTCCCAACGCTGTGCGGCGCGGGCGACCGTGGTGCCGTGCGTGGCGCCGATCTTGAAGACGTCCTGGCCGATCAGCGCATTGAGGACCGACGACTTACCCCGGCTCACCATGCCGAACGCGGCGATCTCGATCGTCGTCTCGTCCAGCTTCCGGGTCAGTTCGCGGAGCTGGCCCAGCTCTTCGGCCAGGATCGTCTCCTCCTCCGGCGTGAGTTTCAGGGCCGAGAGGGTCTCCTCCAGGCTCTCCCGCGCGCTCGACCGTCTGGTCCATCGCCTCGGTCTGTCGGTGCAGCTCGTCGAGCAACGCGTTCAGCTCCTCATCGCCGGCCATGGTCCCGGTCCTCTATTGCCGCCACGTTCGGATGATTTGTTCGCACGACAGCGCCTCTCTCAAGCCCTCGGAGTCCCTATATGACGCGCCAACAATCTGGATTGAGACGGGCAAACCGTCGGCGCAACATCCGATCGGAAAAGAGACGGTCGGAAGATGCGTAAAGCTCCACGGTGCGTTGAATGCGGGATCTCCCGTCCTCGACCGATCCGGGGCCGTGCTAACCGTGGCGGGTGTGATCAGAGCAAAAGATTCGTGGCTTCTGATTGTGCTGCTGATCGTCTTACGTGCTTCGTCCATGAACCAATGGGACTTCACGTACTCCATCGCCGAGAGGGCGCGACCTTCCAGAACAAGTTCGCGGATTCGAGGGGGATAATCATCGGAAAACTCATCGAGCCATTCCGAATGAACCACCGCGGCTTCCGCGGCGATCACTCGGCCATGATCCTTGAGAATCCGCTCGAAATCGACGGGATCATCCTGCTCCATGATCCGTGCACCATGCGACTCGAGTGCTTGAACCGCCTCTTGGAACATCGATGCCACGGACGCCTCCGCGCGGCGATCAAAGAAGCCCCGAAACCGAACGAGTCGGAGTGAGGCCACGCCGGAGAGAATCCCTTTAAGCTCTTCTCTCTGCCGCTCATAAGGCGCACGGATGGCGCCAAAGATCAATCGGAGGTCATCGACGGTACGTGCGATTGGTCCGACATGATCAAGACTCGGAGCGAAGGGTAGCACTCCTTGACGCATATCAGAGCCTGCATGGTACGATGGCTTCATGCCCGCGACACCACAGAACGACGCCGGTCTGGTAATCGATCCGCCCGTCTGCGTGCCGATTGCCCCGTAGCACATCCCGCACGCGACGGCCGCGGCCGAACCGCTCGATGAGCCGCCGGGCGTTCGCTCGAGGTTCCAGGGATTCCGCGTGACCGCCGGATCGAGGCAAGCGTAAGCCGTGGTGACGGTCTTGCCCATGATCACCGCCCCGGCTGCTCGGAGTCGTTCGACCACCAAGGCGTCGGTTCCGGCGACCCGATCGACCCACCGCCTGGCGCCGCAGGCCGTGGGAAGTCCTTTGACATCGATCAGGTCTTTGATCCCGATCGGGATACCGTGCAGCGGTCCGCGATCGTGACCCGCCTTCAACTCGTCGTCGAGAGCCCGAGCCTGTGCGATCGCTCCATCGCGATCGAGGACGACCCAGGCGTGGACTTTCGGCTCCCAGCGCTCGACCTGTTCAAGGCAGCGATCGAGCACATCGGCGCAGGTGACCCGTCCCTCGCGGATCGCCCGGCCGATCCCCGCGATCGTCTGCTCGGGTCCGGGAAAGAGTCGCGGGTTGTCTCGGTCGGCTGCCGACATGGAAGTTTGCCCTCGATGGTCGTCGTCAATTCCGGGATGCCGGGGTTTCCTCGCTCTTCGACGAGCCGGGCAGGAACCGGCTGGAGACTTTCTGGACGGCCTGCTTGGCGAAATCCTGGATGAAATCGGCGCGGCTCGTGAGATCGAACTGGTGGATCAGGGCGGCCTGGAGACCGCCGTCGCCCCAGGTCTGACCGCGTCGGAAGTATTCGGCGAATGTCTCGCCCGAGATGTGGGTCAGATAGGCCATGGAGACCGCCTGTACGGCGCCTCCGGCCGCGTAACCCACGAGCGTCGACTTGAAGACGCCCGCGATCAACGACGTGGTCGCCTCGACCAGCCCGAGCTTGAGCAACATCTGGACCATCTCGGTTCCGTACATCCGCACGTTCGAAGTCGTGAGCGTCGCGCCGTAAACGCTCGCCAGCTCCGTGATCATCTGGAATTGGACGGCTCCGCTGGCCAGCAACTCCAGGGCGGGGAACGGATTGGTAAAAACGGTCGCTGCGGTCATCCACTGGAACTTCTCGATCACGGCCTCGGCCCGCTGATCGCGCTCCTTCGAGATCTGATCCTGCGCCTTGCGGCTCAGTAAATGGGCACGGAGCAGGAGATTCCCGGCGCGGAGCGAATCCCCTTCCCGAGCGAGGATCCGCGAGATCCGGGCTCGGAGACCCCCGAGGTCGGGCTGTTGGGACTCGTGGACCGTCTCGCTCGTCCCATCGATTCGACGGACCAGGACGGAAATCGGGCGCGGGTCGGCGGCGCCGGCGACCACATCCTCGGCCGCCACTAGCCCGCGGAGCCGCTCGCGCAACTTGGCGAGTATGGCGTCGCGATCCTCGTCCGTGAACCGGTCGGTCTTGTTCAGCAGGACGATCGAACGCTTGCCCTGTCGGACCAGGGCCGAGAGCGGCTCGAACTCGCTGCGGACGAGGTCGTGGTCCAGGACGAAGATCAGCAAGTCCGCCCGAGCGGCCAGCTCGCGGGATTCCTGTTCGCGGGCCAGACCGCCCGCCCCGATCTCCGAGAGACCGGGGGTGTCCGTCAGGTACACGGTCCCATCGACTCCATCCATCCGATAGGTATGATTCTCGCTCCGCTGGGTCGTGCCCATCACAGCATCGGTCTTGCCGACATCTCGCCCGAGCAAGGCATTGATGAGCGAGGTCTTGCCGGCCGAGCCGGTCCCGAAGATCACGACATGGAACTCGCGGAGTTCTCGTCCCGCCCTCAATTCGCCCAGCTCGCGGTTGAGCTCGGCCCTGGCCGACTCATCGCGAACTTGCCGGATCACGCCCTCGGCCTGGTTCGCCCGGACGGTAGCGGCTTCGATCACGTCGGTCGGGACCGAGGGCGTGACGCCGGGGCCCGCTCGATTCTGCCAGGCCAGACGACCCAACCAGGTTGCCAGGCTCACGAGCAGGACGATCAGGACAACCAGGAAGGCCAGACCCAAACCCCGGGATTCCTGCGCGAATCGACCGTGTAATTCGTTCAGTGAGCTCACGAGCCAGGCGACCAACCCCAGCGCCGCGATCGTGAGGAGGACCGCGACCGCCGCGTATGTATTCCTTGTCAATTTTGGCATGCCTGGACGCTCACACGATCGTGCACCGAGCAGACACCAGTTCACTCACGCAACCCGTAATTCGTTCGGTGCATGTCGGGATTGAGGAATATCTGCTTGCGATCCGTTCCTGGAGCGCTTCCGATCGGATTGCGAACACCCCACACCAACCCGACGCGCCAGCGAGGGGAATGCCATCGGACCCTCGCTGGCGCGTCGGGTTAGTGTCGCCCCGTTGCGGCAACGGCATGAGCAATCCATCGGTTAACCGCTCTTGCCTGATTGTGACAGGTATGCCAGGACTTTGCATCAATCCCGGTCGAGGAAGGTCCGACGAGGGCCGGGGGCGAGAGCTCCATCCGCCGGAAATGGAATCTCCACAAGGATCTCCGGACGAGCCGGAAACCTTGTGGAGTCCGTGATGCTATGAGATGCAAGAACCGGACGCTCGGATCAACGTCGCATCCAGTTGAGCCCGAGTCCTCCGAACAGGTTGCTGATCAAACCGCGTCGCGGGGCCGGAGCCGGGTTCGTCGTCGTCGCGGAGGGGACGTTCGTAGGCTGCATCGGCTGCGAGTCCTGGAGGATTTCTCCCGACGCTGCGCGGGATGCATTGAGATCCTCCACAGCCAGCAACGGCCCCTGATTGCCGCGTTCGAGCGACTCCGGCGACGCATCGGTCGCTGCGGTTCGTTCCGCGGGATTCGTTTCGGGCTGTCCCGTCGGCGCCGACAACTCGGGCGCATCGTCATTGCGGATCGGTGCAACCGTTCGGCCTCGCGAGTTCCGACGGGCAGGGGTCGTCGATGCCCCTGGATTGTTGAGATCCTCGAAGGGCGAGGCCCCGCCCTGGGCCGGCCTTCGCGGTTGCGCATTTGGCCTCGGTAACGGGGCCGCTCCCGGCATATCGTTATCGAGGAAGGGGTCTCTCTCTGGAGGTGTATCGGGGACATTCGGTCGGATGGGACCGCCTCGCGGTTGCCCCATGTCCTCCCCCGGCAGAGGTCCCTCTTCTTCCATCGCCGGCTTGCTGTCGAGCGGCTGTTCGCGGAAGGCCTTCTCCTTGTCCGCGGTCTCCTTGCTCGGGCAGCCCCACCCGGCCGGGAAAGGCGTCCAGCAGGTCGGATGGTAGCCGAAATATCGCTGCTTGTAATACTTGTAGACCGGATCCTCGTTCGAGCAGGGAGGCCTCTCCCTGCGGATCGGAGCCAGTGGGAATAAACCTCCCTGTTGCGCCTGTGCTCGTTCGGACAGGCTGACTGCCATGGTCAGCACGGCCAAGACCAGCGCCGGGCGTCCCCTCCTCAAGTCTATGCGCATGCTCGCCTCATCCGATCGCCGTTAACAGAGCTCGCCTCCGGTATCTCCTGGGCGGAGGCCATCCCACCCTCACATCGAGCCTTACCGGTTCGATCGGGTCTCGCGCGGACCGTACTCCAGAGAAACTGGGCGAAACAGCGATAATCCGAGTTTTGCGCGGTTGACGAATTCGGGGTATTTACGGGTCGTGCCGGATTAGAGTGTTCCGATAGCAATCCCCTCGTCGAAACTATCAACGTGTGAGGCTCGGGTCGCGAGCGAGATTTCCGAAGCTTCGTTCGAGGTCTTGCGACGAAGGTCGGCTGAGGCACGAGCGGCGGACCCGGATCGAAGGATCGATCGCGGCACTGGTACATTTCCGGAAATCCCGGGATGGAGGATTTGGCCATGATGAAACTCAGATGTCAGATGGCGTTTGCCGGACTGGTCTGCGTCGCGGGATTCTGGAACGTCGGGGAGGCGGCCGGCCAGAGCCTCGGCACGCCTTCGACGAATCCGGGGACGACGTCGGGGATGCCGATCACCGGAATCCCGATCATGCCCCTTCCTTTGACGACGCCGATGTTTGCATCACCCCTACCGAACTCCGCCAGTCCCGGCACGGATGCGGGCGGAAATCCCGTGCAGGGCAATATCTTCGCCAATCCTTACGCCGCACCGCTCATCTACGGGAGCATGATGCAGGGGCCATTCGGTTCCAGCCTCTCTTCCTCGGCAACCGCCTCGACATCCACCTCGATGAGCTCTTCGACAGCCGCCTCGGCTTCCGCATCCGCGGCGAACTCCCGGGCCAACATGGGTCTTGGGGTAGGCCAACTGGGCTTACTGATGCTGGCGACCCAGAACCCGAATGGGATCGGCTCGGGGCAGCTCAGCGGCGCGCAAAGCGCCAGAACTCAATCGGGCGCCCGGACCGCCGCCAAGGTGACCAGCCGGGCCCGAACTTGGTCGCAGCCTGCCGGACTCGCGGCTCATTACTTCAGTCGAACCACGTCCCGTCCGCAGATTCCTCAGAATTTCTACAACCGGCCAACCCGGTACTTCCCATAAATCGCTCGTCCGAGGGCAAGTTACCGGGTTTCGATTTGAGCGACGGGGCGATTGTGCCGATTCTATCTCCTGTCAAGGTGGATCCGACTAGGGATGGTTCGGGTCCCCCGAGCGAAGGATGTCACGACGGGGAACAGGCTGGGTTCCGTGGCGAACTGGATTGTCCGAGATCGTCCCCGGGGGTAGGTTTCGGTCCGTCCCCCCGGGCGCCTGTTCGGCCGAAGTCGGAGTGCCGGGAGGATGTGTGGGATGAATCGCAATAGGACAAACTACCGACGGGCCGGATGGCTAATGACGTTCCTCCTCTGTGCCGCATGCGGTTGCCAGACGGTTCGGACGCCGGAAAATAAGATCGCCAACAGCAATATCCCCCGCGAGTTCACCAAGGTCAGCATGCCCGACTACATCGTCGAGCCTCCCGACCTGATCATCGTGGAGGTCCTCGAGTCGCTGCCCGGCCGCCCGATCTCGGGCGAACGGCTCGTGCGGCCCGACGGCAAGATCTCGCTGGGATTCTACGGCGACGTCTACGTCGCGGGCCTCACCGTCCCGGAGGTCAAGGAGAAGATCGTCCTCCACCTGAGGAAGTACATCTCCGATGAGACCCTGGGACTGGTCATCCACGACCTCGACACTGGAAAGCCCATCAAGAACATCGACCCTCGCGAGACCGACCGGATCTTCGTCGATGTGACGGCTTACAATAGCAAGAATTACTACATCCTCGGCGACGTCCTCGTCCCGGGCAAGCTGCCCATCACCGGGAACGAGTGCGTACTCGACGCGTTGCAATATGCCGGCGGCCTGCTGCCGACGGCGGCGCCCCAGAATATCCGACTGGTTCGACCGGCTCCTCCGGGGGCATGCTGCGAGCAGAATCTGCCGATCAACCTGGCCGCGATCACCAGCGGCGGCGATCCGACCACCAACTATCAACTGATGCCGGGCGACCGGATCATCGTGTACCGTGACCCGATCGTCCGCTTCACGGTCTTCCTCGACCGCCTCATCGCGCCGGTTCAAGCCGTCTTCGGCACGACGTTACAGGGTGCATTCACCGTCCGATCCGTCAAGATTGCCGGTACCCCTGTCGCTGGCGCAGGTGGCACAGCCACGAGAATCCCACCCCAACTCCCGCTGGAACCGGGTGCACGGTAGTCTGATCGAGATCCTCGCCGAAAAATCGGGCCGCGGAAACCTGGGATCAGCCTGATGGGCGTGAACAGCCGGCCCTCCCCAAGATCGGGAGGGACGGCTCTTTCCATTGGCGGGCGAGACCGATCGCCGCAAAGGATCTTCAGAGACACGAAAGGTCGAGAACATCCGAGGGCGAATCCGATGAATTCCCGGTGGACCATCGCGGCGATTTGTGGTTAGATCCCGAGGCCGCAATCGAAAGGAATCGCCCGTGGCAACGACCTCGCTGACCGAGCCGGCAAGTCCGACCCTGCGCACCCCCCGAAATCTCGCAGGCGTATCATCACGACGGCGATCCTGCTGTCCGTGATTTTCGCGACGGCCTTGGGTTGGGTTTTCCGCAGGCCATGGTTCCAGGGGAATCTGGGCATCGTCGATGCCGGACGAGTGTTCCGATCGGCCCAGCCTACGACTCAGCTCGACGCGTATATTCGCGAGTTTCACCTCCGATCGATCCTCAACCTTCGAGGCGGCAGCTCCGACGACTGGTGGTATGAATCCGAGGTCAAGGCCAGCCAGGCCAACGGCGTTGCGTTCTATGACCTCCCGCTGAGTGCGACCCGACGTCCGACGCGGTTCGAGCTTCTCAGGCTGATCGATACTCTTCGATCTTGCTCCTACCCTCTCCTGATCCATTGTAAGTCCGGCGCCGATCGCACGGGACTCGCCTCATCGCTCTACCGGATGACCCACCTTTCCGAACCCCCCGAACAGGCCAGGCGATCCTTCTCCCTCGAGTTCGGGCATATTCCACTCGGCGGGCCCGAGCATCTCCATGAGCCGCTCGACGAATATGACTCCTGGCTCACTTCGCGCGGGCTCCAGCACACGCCAGAACGGTTTCGCGATTGGATCAGGAACAATTACGAGCCGGCCGGAGGCCCCAAGGACCCGCCTCCACTTCTGCCTGGACCGCGGCCCCGTCGTGCTTGATACGACCGAATTCCGACCCCGGAGAGTCGTAAGTATCAGACCACTCGGTCAGCGATACATCAGGTAGCGCTCACGGATCGTCCGGAAGCCCGCGAGCGGCTTGGCCCATCCCTCCAGGATCGCATCGACCGGCTTCTGGGCCAGGATGTCCTGATAGGTGGCGCGATTCGCCAGCAAGCGCAAAAGTCCCTCGGGATTCCACGCGTCGGGGTAGAGTTTCCGAAGCTGGACGGCCATCGTGATGCCCAGCCGGATCGGCTCGAATCGAGACCAGTCCGTAACGATCAGGAAAACGCCCCCGCAGCGGACTCCGGCGAATTGTCTCTGGGTGGGCGTGAAATAAATCGGCATGAATCGAATCCCCGGCACCTTCGCGTCGTTGAGGGCCGCGGCGAACGGTATCGGGTCGATCCAGGGTGCTCCGACCCTCTCGAACGGCGTGTCGGTGCCGCGGCCGGTGGCCAGGTTGGTCGCCTCCAGCAATCCCACGCCCGGGTAGAGCAAGGCCTCGGTCAGGCTGCGCATATTCGGCGAGGGATTGGTCCAGATCAACCCGGTACGGTCAAACCAATCGGCACGCGACCAGTCTCGGCAGGCGATCACCTGCAGGGAAGCCCCGATCTTCCGCTCCGCATTGAAGAGCCGGGCCAACTCGCCGACCGTCATGCCGTGTCGGACGGGCAACTCATGGTACGCGATGAAGGAGGCGAACTCCTCGTCTCGTAGCGGGCCGGCGACGTCGACGCCGCCGATCGGGTTGGGCCGGTCCAGGACCAGGACCTCCTTGTTCGCTCCCTTGGCGGCTTCCAGGACCAGACCGAGCGTCGTGATGTACGTGTAGAATCGTGCCCCGATGTCCTGAATATCGTAGACCAGGACATCGATTCCCTCGAGATCTCGAGGCTGGGGTTTGCGGTTCCGACCGTACAGGCTGATGATCGGCAATCCGGTCGCCTCATCCCGGCTATCCGAGACCGCCGCATCGACCTCGCCGCGGATGCCGTGCTCGGGGCTGAACAGCTTGACCAGTTGCACGCCAGGCGCCCGATGGAGCACGTCGATGGTCGAGGTTCCGCTGCGGGTCCGGCCGGTGTGATTCGTGACCAGTCCGACCTTCTTCTTCAGGAGCGGCTTGAACCCTTCCTCGATCAGGACATCGATCCCGCAACGAACCATCGGATGACCATCCACCGCGAGATCCGCGACGGCCCGGGCGCGAGCGGGGCGGTTCGGCGTGACGGGCGATGGATTCGAGCCGGTGCTTGGGCTCGCCGGGAGACTCGTCGCGATCGGCCGCGGGGAAGCGTCGGCGATCGACGCGGCGGCCAGGGTTGCGACTTCGAATCGCAGGGAAGTCGGAGAAGCCCCTCGGCCGTCGGGATGCAGTCGGCTGGTCAGGATCACCACGAAGCATTCGGTCTCCGGATCGATCCAGAGACTCGTGCCGGTGAACCCGGTGTGCCCGAAGCTTGTCGGCCCGAATAAGGCCCCTCGCGTGGCGCTCTGGACCGTTTGTACATCCCAGCCGAGCCCCCGGCGCTGGTTCGGCGGCGTCGCGGCCGCGTTGACCATGGCCCTCACCGCCAGCGGCGAGAGGATGCGCCGGCCATTGGGACCGACTCCGCCGTTGAGGAGCGTCTGGGCATAGATCGCCAGGTCATCGGCGGTGGCGAAGAGCCCTGCATGTCCGGCGACCCCGCCCAGGGCTCGCGATCGTGGGTCGTGGACGACTCCTCGGAGCATCGGCCCTCCTTTGGATTCGGGCTCGGTCGGCGCGATGCGTTCCACTGGAACCTTGTCATTCGAAGCACCCGACGGTTCGAGGCGTCGGAAATGGGCGTCCGTCATCCCGAGGACGTTGAAGATTCGCTCCGCCGCGAACTGATCGAGACGCTGACCGCTCGTCTTTTCGATCAGCCTTCCCAGGAGCTGAAACCCGACGTCGGAATAGATGAACCGTTCGTCGGGCTGCGCGACCAGGCCGAGTTCGGCGAGTTTCTTCCAGGCCGCTTCGGGCCCCTGTTGATAGTCCGCGATCGCGTTGTCGGGGATCAGTCCCGCGCGATGACGGAGCAACTGATCGATGGTGATCGCCCCCTTGCCGTGGTTGTCGAACTCGGGGAGGGCGCGGCCGAGCCGATCGGTTAGCCGGATCTTCCCCTCCTCGACGAGGATCATCACCGACGTGGCCGTGGCGACCGGCTTGGTGATCGAAGCCATGTCGAAGATCGTGTCGCGCGTCATCGCCTCGGGCGTGGGACCGACGACGCGACTCCCCGCCGCGCGAGCGTAAGCAATAAACCCTCGCCGGCCGACCAGGACGACGGCGCCGGGGACCTGTCCCCGCTCGATCGCCCCGTCAATCGCGGCGTCGATCTTCTTCAGCCGGTCGGCGTCGAAGCCCAGGGAGGTGGGCTCTGCGGAGGGTAACTCCGCATGAGAACTGGCAGCCAGGGTCAGCATGACCAGGACCGCGCCACGGGAGAATTTCAACGATCGTGCCACTTGTCGCCCTCCGCCGAACCACGATGTTTGAGCCGATCTCGGAGATCCCCGACGAAACGATCCAGAATACTCGAAACGAGCGAGCGTATACGATGACAGGCCGATGTCGCCTCTGTCGGCCGAACCCCGTTGCCGGCGGCCGTGTCGGAATCCTCGATGCCTTGACGGTTTCCGGCCGCACGGGTTATCGTGATCCACCGACGAAGCTTGCACGAATCCTCGGATATTTGTTGGCTCACGGCCTACCATGCTCTACAAACGAACGCATAACTGCGGCGAGTTGACGGTTGACCAGGTCGGACAATCCGTCATCCTGAACGGCTGGGTTGACGCATGGCGCGACTTCGGCGGGTTGGTGTTCATCGACCTCCGCGACCGATACGGGCTGACCCAGGTCGTCTTCGAGCCGGAAGCCGGCCGGGAGCTCCAGGTTCGGGCGCAGGAGCTGCGCAACGAGTACGTGGTCGGCATCAAGGGGACGGTCGCCCCGCGGCTGAAGGGCAAGGAGAACCCCAGGCTCAAGACCGGCGGGATCGAGGTCCGCGTCAAGGAGTTGGTGGTCTATAACGCCACTCCGACTCCGCCATTCGAAATGCACGGCCCCGAGCCCAATGAAGAGCTCCGCCTGACGTATCGCTACCTCGACCTCCGCCGGCCCCAGATGCAGGAAGTCTTCATCGTCCGCCATCGTCTCACGCAGCTCATGCGGAGGGTCATGACGGAACACGGATTCCTCGAGGTGGAGACCCCTATCCTCGGCCGCAGCACGCCGGAAGGCGCCCGCGACTTCCTCGTCCCCAGCCGGGTCCATGCCGGCCATTATTACGCCTTGCCTCAGTCGCCCCAGCTCTACAAGCAACTCCTGATGGTCTCGGGCTTCGATCGCTATTTCCAGATCGCCCGCTGTTTCCGCGACGAGGACCTTCGCGCCAACCGCCAGCCCGAATTCACCCAGCTCGACGTCGAAATGTCGTTCGTGGACGACACCGACGTCACCTCGACGATGGAAATCCTGGTGGCCGCCATGGCCAGGGAGTTCACCGGCGAGGAAATCAAGCTCCCCTTGCCTCGGCTGGATTACCACGAATCCATGGAGCGCTTCGGCAACGATCGGCCGGACCTTCGTTATGGCATGGAGCTGAAAGACGTCGCCGACATCGCCGAGAAGACCGAGTTCAAGGTCTTCCAGCAGGCCAAGGCGCACGGCAACCGAATCCGGGGCCTGTGCGTGCCCGGCGGAGGTGCCCGATACAGCCGGAAGGATCTCGACGGCCTCACCGAGTACATCGGTGGCTTCGGGGCCAAGGGACTGGTCTGGCTCAAGCTCGAGGCCGAAGCCATGACCGGCCCGACCGCCAAATTCTTCCCTCACGAAGTGCAACATCAGCTCCGGGAACGGTTCGATGCCAGGCCCGGCGACTTGATCCTGATCGTCGCCGATACGCAGGCGGTCAGCGGCGCGGCGTTGTCGAGTCTCCGGATCCGGATCGCCGGCGAGCTCGCGATGTACGACCCGAAATCGTTCCATTACTCGTGGATTGTCCGGTTTCCGCTCTTCGCCTGGGACGCCGAGGAGGGACGATTCGCCGCCGAGCACCACCCCTTCACGATGCCCTTGTTCGAAGACCTGGCGATGCTCGATACCGAGCCGGCCAAGGTGCGTGCCCAGGCTTATGACCTGGTCATCAACGGCGAGGAAGCGGGCGGCGGGACCATCCGGTGCCACAGTTGGGAGATCCAGTCCAAGATCTTCTCCCTGCTCGGCCTGACGCCCGAGCAGTCCCAGGAGAAATTTGGATTCCTCCTCGGCGCCTTGCGCAACGGCGCACCGCCCCACGGCGGCATCGCCCTGGGCCTCGATCGACTGGTCATGCTTTACTCGGGCCTGACCAATATCCGCGATTGTATCGCGTTCCCCAAGACCGCCAAGGGGACGGACCTCATGACCGGCGCGCCCGGTACCGTCGACCCCCGCCAGCTCAAAGAGCTCCACATCCGCCCGGTGTGATCCGAGCCTTCATCGGAAGAATCCCTGTTCATCATGGATTCTGGAGGTGGTCGGCCGCGGGACCCGAACGAATCCGGGCGGCATGCCCACGGACCTGAGACGCGAGAGGAAGGAATCGAGCCGGCGGCCGGCCGCTCGCACTCGAAGGTCTTGAGTGCCGTCGCTATAATGACATGATCGTCGATCCAGCCACCGAGGTCACTCGAATCGGCGAGTCGGAGGTCGGAGGTCGGAGTTTCGCGGGAGTATCCGGATTTTGACGCGCGTCCCGGTGATCCTCGACGAGCGACTGGGAAACTGGATCCGGCAATTGCGCCCCAGGCTTCACGACCGACCGGTCCGATGGTTCGAAACGCGTTCGGCGAAGGAACTGGAGACGCTCCTGACCGGCCTGGCCTTCCCCTTGGTGCTCATCAATCTGGGTCGTTCCGGCATGGATCGCCTGAACGACATCAGCCTGGTATCGTCCCGCGCCCCTGAGGCTCGAATCCTCGTCCTCGATCCCGAGGCGCAATCAGGTGCCTCGACCGTCGCGCGGGAATTGGCGCAACCCAGGTCTTCTCGGGTTTCGTCCCGCCGCCGATCGTGGCCGAGTTGCTGTCCCGATGGATCGAGTTCGCACAACGAGGGATCGAACGCAGCGGATGGTCGCGAAGCCAGTTCCCCGAGACCCAGACCGATCCATGGAACTGGCTCTCGGATTACCTGGGCGAACCGGTTGCTCAACGCGAAACCAGCCTCCTCGCCCTCGCCGCCATGAAACCCACCAGCACGAGGCGGGCCGAATGCTTCCCCGGTCGATCACGCGTGAATCACGATCCGATCCAACTTGATCCTGGTGCCTTTCCAATGAAGGATAGCGACTGATGTTCGGCAAGACCAACTCGACCCTCACCGAACGGGACGTACTCGATGCCTTGAAAGGAGTCAAGGATCCCGACCTCGGGCGCGACCTCGTCGACCTGGGCATGATCAAGGACATCCGGATCAGCGAGGGGACGGTCGCGTTGACCGTCAACCTCACGACTCCGGCATGTCCGCTCAAGGCCCAGATCGAGCGCGACGTGCGGACCGCACTCCAGGGCCGGCTGCCCGGCGAGTGGAACTTTCAGATCGCGATGACCGCCGACGTCCGCGGCAAGGGGATCACCGAGTCCGGCGACATCCCCGGCATCAAGAATGTGATCGCCGTCGGCTCGGGCAAGGGCGGCGTCGGGAAGTCGACGATGGCCGCCTCGATCGCCTACGGCCTGCGGTCGTACGGCGCCAGCGTCGGCCTCATGGATGCCGACGTCTACGGCCCTTCGATCCCCCACCTGGTCGGCGCCGCCGGCCGGCCGATGGCCCGCGGAGAACGCATCCAGCCGATCGAGACCGAAGGGCTCAAGCTCATGTCGATGGGCTTCCTGCTCGAGCCCGAACGCGCGGTCATCATGCGCGGACCCATGCTTCACGGCATCATGCAGCAATTCTTGAGGCAGGTGGACTGGGGCCCGCTCGACTACCTGGTCATCGATCTACCGCCGGGGACCGGAGACGTGCCGCTGACGCTGGCGCAATCCTTGCCGCTGACCGGTGCGGTCGTGGTCTGCACGCCTCAAGAAGTGGCCCTGCTCGACGCCACGCGCGCCATCCACATGTTCCGCCAGCTCAAAGTGCCGGTGCTGGGGATGATCGAGAACATGTCGTTCTTCGACGTCGTGGCCTACCTCCGCGATCGCGGGGGGCCGGAGGCCCACAAGCTCATCGACTCCAGGGGGTTCTTCGATACGCCCGGCGACGAACGGGTCTACATCTTCGGGCGTGGCGGTGCGCGACGCAAGGCCGAGCAGCTCGGCGTCCCGTTCCTGGGCGAGGTCCCCTTGAATGTCTCCCTCCGTGAGTCGGGCGATGAAGGGCGGATGTCTCAGGCCCTGATGCCGGGCTCTCCTTCCCGGCCTTATCTCCTCGGCGTGGTCGAGCAGCTCGCGGCACAGATCAGCATTCAAAACATCAAGACCCCCAAGATGCCCAAGCTGGAGGTCATCAACTGAGGCGGGCGCGCCGCGGACGGCCGGTCGCGAAATCTTTCGCGACCGGGCCCGGGATGTGAATCCAACACATCCCCGGGCCCGATTGTGCCGCGGCCATCACTCTCCGGTGTAGCTGAGGGTGAAATCGTGGAACTTGTACTTCTTGTTCCGGGGGACTTCGCCGGCGGCCGAGAACAGGCTCAGGAGCAGCTCGCCGAAATGGTCGGTCCGGACGCAGTAGAAGTTGTGCTTGCCCTCGCGACGCGACTCGATGAGGCCCGACACGCGGAGCAAGGCCAGGTGATGGCTGACCGCGGGCTGGCTCTGTCCCAGCCGCTGGCAGAGGTCCGTCACGTGGAGCTCGCCCTGGGGGGATAAGGCCAGATAGAACAAGATGCGCAGGCGGGTCTCATCGCTGAGAAGCTTGAAGACTTGAGCAAGCTCGCGGACGGATTGATCGGAGACCTCGGGGCCCAGGGTCGAGACCTGACCGTTGGTTTCCGACGCGCGCTTGGGAGTCACTTGCTTACGTGCCATCGGGAGAATTCCTTAAGCGTTTCTGGAGAAGAGCCGAGCGATGCCGGCTCGGGATCGATCATATTCCATTCGCGGATGACGAATGGCCGCCGCGGGATGGCTCGGGACGATCGGATCGGCCGAGAAGACCGCCGAACCATGGTGGACCGCCTCCGGGGAGGGGCCGTCAACTCCGAACGAAATCGCCCGCGAGTTGGATTGCATGACCGGGCCGTTCCGGGACGACCCATACCGATGAACCTCCGTCAAAATCACATCCGCCGAGTTCTCGTCACGATGATCGGATCGTTCGGACGGCGACCGGATCGCCGGATTCCGCCGCCGTGCCATCCCGATCAAGGTCGATACTCTCATCATCATTCGCAAAACGAGCGCGGTAGGCGAAAACCAGCAAGTAGATGTTTTGAAATTATAGGTGGAGACTATGATTCATATACGTATTATGTCGCAGATGTCAAGAGGCCATAGCGGATGAGGGCGGCGTTGAGGGTCGACATCGAGCGGTCATCGAGGGGGCAGAGGGGCAGCCTGACTTCGCCCGCGCCCCGGCCCAGCAGGGTCAGGGCCGCCTTCACCGGGATCGGGTTCGGGGCCAGGCCCAGCAGGTCCCGGCAGAGCGGGAAGAGCCGTATATGCCGCTCGCGAGCCTCATCGAGCCGGCCGGCCCGATAGGCATCGATCAGGGCCATGATGTCGCGCGGCACCAGATTTCCCGCGACCGACACGACCCCTTCTGCCCCCACCGACAGCATGGGGAGGGTGAGCGAATCGTCGCCGGAAAGGATCGTCAAATTCGTCCGGGCCAGGAGCTCGCTCACCTGGTCGAGCGAGCCGGAGGCTTCCTTGACGGCCACGATCGGGCCGATCGCCGCCAGCCGCTCGACGGTCTCCGGCTCCACGTTCCGGCCGGTCCGCGACGGGATATTGTAGAGGACCAGCGGCAGGTCGACCGCCTCGGCAATCGCGGCGAAATGGCGATAGATCCCTTCCTGGTTGGGGCGGTTGTAGTACGGCGCGACCAGGAGCGCGCCATCCGCCCCGGCGCGCGCGGCGAAACGGGTCAGCCGGATCGCCTCCGACGTCGAGTTCGAGCCCGTACCGGCCATGACCCGGGCCCGGCCCGCGGCCGCTTCGATCACCAGAGCAATTACGCGCTCATGTTCTTCATGTGACAGCGTCGGCGATTCGCCCGTGGTTCCGACCGGGCTCAGGACCGGCGTCCCCTGGCCGATCTGCCACTCGACCTGGCGACGAATCCCCGCCTCGTCTATCGAGCCATCCGCGAACGGTGTGACCAGGGCCACCGTGCAACCGGCGAAGATCCGACCTTTTGTTGGCATGCGCAATCCCGGGTGGTTGAGCGTCGCGACGAAGGCCCCCTCCTGCGGACGCTCGCTCGTAAGATCCAATGGTCGATCGAGATTCGGCGGGGCGATCGACTTGCTCGGCCCTAAGGTCCGCAAGTCGGCACGATCATAGCACTATGGTTTGAATGTAGAGAAATCTTAGGGTGTTTTTGGCGGAAAGGGAAGCCGAATCGGTCGATCCTCCCGAAATTCTGGGAAATGGGCCAGAGCAGGCGCGTCGATCCCACGAAAGGGTGGCTCAATCCAATGTGAGCAATCACGTCGGCGGACATGGAATAGGGCGCCCTCTGCCGTAAGACGAGGATGCAATCGGAGAATTTACCCGTGCGCTGAATATGAACCATATTTGGCACGGATGATGCATTCCTTCATCTCACGTACGGCCGGGGACAATCCCACGAAAATGGCCCGACTGATGATACTATGACCGATATTCAGCTCAGCCATACCGGCAATTCGGGCCACGGCACCGACATTGCGATAATTGAGGCCATGTCCGGCGTGAAGCTCCACACCCCCGGCGAGGATCGACGATGACGCGTCCTCGAGCGCGCGAAGCTCTCTGCCCCCCTCCGAACCCTCGGGGGCTTCCGCATACCGCCCGGTGTGGAGTTCGACCGCGTCGACCCGGAGCTTGATGGCTGCATCGACCTGGGGAGCGTCGGCATCGATAAACAATGCCGTTTCGATCCCCGAATCTCGACAACGCTTCACCGCTTCGCCAACTCGGGCGAGTTGGCCGACAACATCGAGTCCGCCCTCGGTCGTCAGTTCCTCGCGACGCTCGGGCACGAGAGTGACCTGGTCCGGGCGGACCTCGAGGGCAAGCGCCAGGATCTCCGGCTCGACCGCCAGTTCCAGATTCAACCGCACCTGGCACGTCTGCCTTAGAAGACGGAGGTCCCGGTCCTGAATGTGCCGACGGTCCTCGCGCAGATGGACCGTGATCCCGTCGGCGCCGCCGATTTCAGCCAGGGCCGCCGCCCAGACGGGATCAGGTTCTCGTCCGCCTCGGACTTGCCTCAGTGTTGCGACATGATCGATGTTGACACCCAGACGCGGCATATCGGGCGCTCTCCGGCGGGGCTCATGGGAGAATCAGTTTCAAGATCGACCGTCGCCGATTCGTCGCGGAGTCTGCCCATCTTGTGCAGTCCTCACGACCGGACGGAGCGGCGATTTGGCCAGGATGAAGGACCGCTCGGGCCCCCCGACGAATGCCACGCGCCCCTTCCGGTTGGGGCCTGCTCCATCGATGGCCACGATCCGACCCAGCCCATATTCCGGATGGAGGACCGAGATGCCCGGTTTGAAACTCTCCAGGTCCACCGTGCCGCCGCCGATGGGCGGGGAGACCGCCCCTCGGGCTTCCTCGAGTGCCGCCGCCGTCGTCAGGCGGAACTGGGTAGTCGCGGCAGGCCTGGTCGGCTCCGGGCGCGTGGGTGGCCAGGATCTGCCACCTGATCTGGGCCGGGTTTCGTAGTATCCGTAGCCCGAGAGGTCGTTCAGGACCATCTCCTCCTCCGGGAGCTCGTCCAAGAATCGCGATCGGAGCGTCGCTTGCTGCTGGCCGCGGAACGACCGGACGCAGCATCGGCTCAGGTAAAGTTCCCGACGAGCTCGAGTGATCCCGACGAACAGCAGGCGACGTTCTTCCTCCAGCTCGTTGATATTCTCGTTGGCCCGCGAGTGGGGCAGGAGGCCTTCCTCGAGCGCCACGATGAAAACCACGGGGAACTCCAATCCCTTGGCCGCATGGAGCGTCATCAGGGTGACGGCCCCCGTATCCTGGTCCCAGCGATCGATGGCCGAGGCGAGGGTGATCTCGGCCAGGAAATCCTGGATGGATGCTCCGGGATGCGATTGATCGAATTCGCGGGCGGCCGTGATGAGCTCGTCGAGGTTGGCCAATCGATCCTCGCCGCCCGTCCCGGCCTCGGCCGCCAGGTGTTCGCGGTAGCGCGTCTCGACCAGGAGCTGCCGGATGACTTCCTCGGCGGGGAGCTCGCGCAGGGCCGCGAGATCGTCGATCAACCCGGCGAAATTCTCGAAGGCACGACCCGCCTTCTCCTTGAGACCGGCGATGCTCGAGGCTCGCCGGGACATGGCCAGGAGCGGCAGGCCCCGCTCGCGGGCCGCCGCCGAGAGGTTCTCGATCGAGGTCTTTCCCAGCGCCCTGGGAGGCACATTCGCCACCCGCGCGAATGCCAGGTCATCCTTCGGATTGACGATCAGGTTGAGATAAGCCAGGACATCCTTGACTTCCAGGCGCTCGTAGAACGCGACTCCTCCCACGATCTGATAGGGGATCGCGCGGCCCGAAAAGCTTGCTCGAAGGGCCGAGTCAAGGCCGTCATGCGGCAGAAGACGGCGATATCGGCATAGCCGTACTCCCCCTCGCGCACCAGCCCGGCGATCTTACCGGCCACGCCCTCGGCTTCGTCGCTCTCCCGCGGGAAGATGGTCAGCTCCACCGGGGCGCCCTGGGGATTCTCGGTCAGGAGCGACTTGGGCTTTCGTTTCACGTTATTGCGGATCAGTTGGTCGGCCACGCTCAGGATGTTCTTGGTGCTGCGGTAGTTGCGGTCGAGCGTCACCACCTGGCATCCGGGATAGTCCCGTTCGAATTCGAGGATATTCGAGAGGTTGGCCCCGCGCCACCCGTAGATCGACTGATCGGGGTCGCCCGTGACGCAAATATTCGGGAAGTCGACCGACAGGGCGCGGACGATGGCGTACTGGGCCAGGTTCGTGTCCTGATATTCGTCCACCAGCACATATTTGTATCGGCGGTCGAGATCGGCACGCACGTCCTTGTGTTCCTTGAGGATCGCGACGATGTGGACGAGCAGGTCGTCGAAATCGACGGCCGAAGCCTTGCGCAGCCGGGTCTCGTAAGACTCGTAGACGCTGGCCAGGAGGGCATCCTTGCGATCCGCGGCCCGACGCTTCCACGCGGCCGGATTGACCAGGTCGTTCTTGGCCCGGCTGATGGCGGACTCGATCCGTTCCGGAGTCCATCCCGGCACATCCCAACCGACCTCATCCATCACGTCCTTGATGGCCTTGCGACGATCGTTCTGATCGTAGATGGAGAACCCCGGATCGATTTCGACCAGGGTGGCATACTTGCGGAGCAAGCGCGCACAGAAGCCGTGAAACGTGCCGACCCAGACTCGTGACCGGGGCACCAGGGCCTCGATGCGCTCTCGCATCTCGCCGGCGGCCTTGTTGGTGAAGGTCAGGGCGAGGACCGATTCGGAGGGAATTCCGCCCTCGACCAGTGAGGCGACGCGTCGGGTGATGACCCGCGTCTTGCCCGAACCGGCCCCGGCCAGGACCAGGAGCGGGCCATCGACGTGCGTCACGGCGACGCGTTGCGCGTCGGTCAGATCTGCGAGTAGGTCCATCAGTGGGGTTACCCTGGGACATCGAGCAAGGCCCGTAGC
Source organism: uncultured Planctomycetota bacterium (assembly GCA_963743925.1). GTDB lineage: Bacteria > Planctomycetota > Planctomycetia > Isosphaerales > Isosphaeraceae > CAVZRC01. The sequence continues at coordinate 514,477 of CAVURY010000034.1, forward strand.
CCGATGCATCGGCGCCGGGGTCGGTCTGGAGTCCTAACCTTCACGGTAGTATACCCGCGCTTCCCGCCTACCGCGATGCGACTTCCCCGTCGGAGTCAGCCTCGTGCACGGGAATCATCGCCGGACCCGGCTCGAGGGCACGGGTACCGCACCGGGACGGTCCCTTGGCTGCCGCCCGGGGCGGAAGTAGACTGAAACGATCGGCGGATGCCGCGACGCGACCGGGCCGACCCCCGGTCATCGGGCTCGATCCGGACGTCAGCACGGAGAGGGGCTGGACATGGAGATCCTGGGGATCGGGACGGACATCATCGAGTGCCCGAGGATCGGCAAGATGATCGAGCAGCACGGCGAGCTGTTCCTCCGGCGAATCTACAGCGAGCGCGAGATCCGCTATTGCCAATCCCGCAAGCATGCCATCGAGCACTTCGCCGGTCGTTGGGCGGCCAAGGAATCGATCCTCAAGGCGATGGGCACCGGGCGAAGCCACGGAATCGCCTGGACGAATATCGAGGTCCGCAACGGCCCGAACGGACGGCCTCAGGTCATGGTCTGCGGCGTTGCCCGCGAGATCGCCCGGGAACGGGGAATCGGCGAAATCCTGATCTCCATCTCGCATTGCCGGACCTACGCCACCGCCTATGCCTTGGCCCTCGGGCGGCCCGCCGGTGGCGAACAGGCTATCAGCCCGCCCACCCCATCCTGACGCGACCGGTCTGGTCGAACGACAGGACCCGACCTTTCTGTTCCGGTCGATGGGGACATCGGTCGCATCGCCGGATGATCCGACAACTGCCATCGACCTCGAGTGATCCGCGGGGCCCACTCCCGCGGCCGAACACGTTCGTAAGGTCGTATTTTCTGGATTCGTGTCGGAGACAATGGACATGGATACGATCGGGGTGTATAGTACGCCCCTGATCTCGCTCCAGGGGGCCCGCGAACTGCATTCGAAGCGATCGCGTCGATGTCGGCCCGGTATCCTCCGATCGCGCGTCAGGCCGTCGCGGATGGCGAAGTGCCCATCGGCTTCCGGGAGGAGCGCACGGCTCGAGATCGGGTGATGATGCGGTCGGCCGGTTTCCAAGGCGAACAACTGCGAGCGGTCCTGATGTGGAGTGAGGACGGTCATGCCAGACTTGATTCAAGAGCAGCTCAAGACGGTGGGTGTCGCCCATGTCATCGTGGAGTTGAAGCCGTTGACGAGTCGATCGGCTTCCGGGAGGGAATCACTGGCACTGGCCGGCGCCGGCGGCGGCGGGACCTCGCTGGGAATATCGGCGACCTCGCTGGAACGGCACTTCGTCTCGTCCGAGCTCAGTCAGGAGAGTTTCCTGCTCCGCGCGGCGGCGCGAAAAGCGACGGGCGGAGGGGCGGGCGGAGGGGGGCGGCGCGGCCGTGCCGCCCTTCATGCGGAATCGCTCGAGGCCGCCGTCGCATCCGCCCCGACACCGCCCAAGATGCGGGTCTACCCGAATCTGGGGCTGATGTTCGGGACGGTCGACCGAGCCGGTCTCAAGGCCCTTCGCGACGACGATTCTGTCGCCGCCGTGTCAGGGGCGCCGCCGATCAGCCTGATCCGCCCCGTCTCGGCCAAGGCCGCTACCCTCAGCGGATCGGTGACCTGGGGCCTCAAGCGACTCGGTATCACCCAGCTCTGGGACAGTGGGCTCACGGGTGCCGGAATCCTGGTCGGGCACCTGGATACCGGCGTCGACGGCAAACACCCCGCGCTGAAGTCGGCCATCGGAGAATTCGCCGAGTTCGACCTGCTCGGCAATTTAGTCCCGAACGCGAAGGCCCACGATACGGATCAACATGGAACACATACGGCCGGGACGATCGCGGGACGTAAGGTCACATCCACGGCCTTCGGCGTCGCGCCCGGCGCGAAACTCGCCAGCGCCATCGTCATCGAGGGGGGTCAGGTCATCGCGCGCATCCTGGCGGGAATGGATTGGGCCGTCGGCCTTCAAGTCCGAATCCTGAGCATGTCGCTGGGATTGCGCGGGTTCCACGAGGATTTCCTGCCCTTGGTCCGGATCTTGCGCGCTCGAAATGTCCTCCCGATCTTCGCCGTGGGAAACGAGGGACCGGGGACGAGCCGGTCACCCGGCAATTATGAGCAAGTCCTTTCGGTCGGGGCCGGTGACGAGAGCGACATGGTTCCCGACTTCTCATCGAGCCAGCAATTCATCAAACCCAGTCAACTGCTCGTGCCCGACCTCGTCGCGCCGGGGGTGGGGATCATCTCGAGCGTACCGGGTGGCGGATTTGCCGAGATGGACGGCACCTCGATGGCCACGCCGCATATCGCCGGGCTCGCGGCCTTGTTATTCGAAGCGGTCCCGACGGCGACGGCCGATCAGGTCGAGGCGGCGATCATCGGTTCCTGCCAACTCCCGGCGACCATGGCCGTGGAACGCGCGAACCGTGGGGTTCCCGACGGACCCCGTGCTTTGGGTATACTGACGGGAAGCTTGGGTGTGGCCCCGCCCTCGCCGGCGCCTTCGGCGGCTTCCTCTACGGGACGACGTGCACGCAAGGCGCCGAAGAAGGGGGGATCTCGCAAGAAAAGCTGATACAGGGAGTCTTCAGCGATGTCCAGCCCCAAGATCGATCCCGATCTGACCGCCGAGTTGAAGAGCCACGCGGACGATTTGAAACCGGTCGCCGCGGTGTTCACCCTGGACACCGGGCCCTCGCGATCCTTCATCCCTCCGGACGAAGTGAAGGCGACCGTCGACAAGATCCTCGAGTCGGTCGCGAAGGAATCCGGGAGGGCTCCTCTCCAGGTCAACGTCTTCAAGAACATGGGTGCGTTCTCCGTCCTGGCCGACGCACCGTTCATGCGAGGACTCCTCGACCGGGATGAGATCGCCACCGCGACGGCAAACCAGAAGTCGGAGGACCTCCTCATCCGGCCCGTAGCCTCGCGGCCGGTCGACAAGCCGAGGCCTGGCTCCAAGCGGCCCAAGCGTTGAGCCGATCGCACCGGGCCGCGTGACCGGAAGCCCGCCCATCCCGGCGGTTGTACGAGAATTCGGCCCACTCTCGGAGTACTGGCGACTCGAGCCTCGGAGAATCGACTGAATGAGCCGAGTGAGTTCCCGATCCGGCAAATCGATCGTCGCCGCGAGACGTGTTCTGGAATCGGAAGAACTCGTCGAGAGACTGGCTTCGGAACCGGAGATCGTCTTCGATCAGGCCTTTGCATCCTTGGACGATGAGGATCGCTCACGTGCCATCGTCGGCGAGAAGCGGGTGCTCGGTCCGCACCCGAAACAAGGCGTGAAGGAGGCGGAGGTCCGCGGGGTCCGCAGAAAGATCTTCGAAGCCGGTTGAACGTGCCCTGGAGAAGATCCAGAAAGCCAAGATGGCCGTCCTCCTGACTCCCGAGGAACAACGCGGCATCGAGCTCCTGGTCAACATCATGGCTCGGCCTGCGATCCCGATGAAAGCGGACGGATTCTCGCCCCCGACTCCCTGGGAGGGACTGATCGATCAGCGTCGAGAAATCCTCCAGGTCGCCCGAAGTGTCGGGCGGATCGGACTGGAGGGCCAAACCGGGTTGTCCTACTCGGGCACCGGCTTCGTCGTGGCCGACGGCGTGGTCATGACCAATCGCCACGTCGCCGAAGAGTACAGCGCCAAGGGAGCGAAGGGCTGGAAATTCAGGCCGAAGATTTCCGCCGGCATCGACTACGGCTCCGTCCCCGATGGGAAGGGAGGCTCATACCTCGGGTTCGAAGGGATCATCGCGGTCCATCCCAAGCACGACCTGGCCTTGCTGAAGTTGAAGGATTCCTTTGCAACCGGCGAGCCGTCTCCCCCCCCACTGATTCTCGCCTCCAGGCCCCCGGAGGATCTGGAAGGCCGCAAGGTCTACGTCATCGGTTACCCGGGCCCCGACTATCGTAACGGCGTCGAGTTCATGAGGCGTATCTTCGGCGACATCTACGGCGTCAAGCGACTCCAGCCCGGCGCGGTCCTCAAGTTCATGAACAAGACGAGCGTGTTCCACCACGATTGCTCGACCCTGGGCGGAAACTCGGGTTCATGTGTCGTTGACCTCAACACGCATCGCGTGATCGGACTCCATTTCGATGGTCAATATTTGAGCTACAACCGGGCCATCGCCCTCTGGAAAATCCGGGATGATGAGGTCATCCTCCGCAATAACCTCAACTACGACTGAAGTCGCCCATCGAGGGACTCGGGGATTCCTCCCGACTCGAGGTTGACCGCGTTTCGTCACGCCAGGGTCAGAGGGAGGCGGCCTTCGCAGGAATGCCGCGCCCTGGTCGTTTGGCATTTCCTGCCTTTCCGACCGCCGGTTCGGCCGCGTTCTTCACCCTGATATCGGGGTCGGCATAGAGCGTGTAGGCGATACCCAGGGGATTGTTCGACTTCAGCAGCTCCATCTTGGCGAGGTACAAAGCCTGGCCCACAGTCTTCCCTTCAATCAGGCTCGTGTAGAAGGTTTCCGAGAACAGAGCGGCTTCGCGATCGGGGATCGGCAGCTCTGTCCCGATGAAGCCGCGATTGCGATTGTTCTTCAGGAAGAAGCGGGGGAAGGAGGGGAGGGCCAAGGATCCTCCCCGCGCACTGCTGCATGCGTTGAGGAACACCAACGGCTTGGCCGCGGACGGAGAGGCGGTCGTCGTATAAGTGGTGATCTTGCCAATCAATTCGCCGATCGTGATCCGGTCGCCGTCGTCGGAGAGCTCGAGGATCGAGTGTAACGGTTGCTCGGACTGAAAACTGCAATGGCAGGCCAGGTAATGGATCTGGTCGATGACTTTGCTGGCACGTTTGGGATCGACGAAAGGGAGATTGGCCTGCCACAAGAACTGGCACAAGAGGTCAGCAAATTGGCCGGCTCCGAGTTTGCCGGTGGGCCAGGGACCTTCGACTTTGACGGAATTCAGGGACTTGAAGAACTTGGCTTCCTGCATCACCGAGCTCAAACTGCGGTGGCTGAACCATTTCAAGGGAAGACCTTGATCGTTATCCAGCAGCAGATCGGAATCCTGGGGCACCGGTAAATCGGTGAACCGACGCTGCACGATCGTCGAGAAACCCGGAAATCTTCGGGCCGCGATCTCGAGGTCCCGTTCGTTAGTGGGTTCGACCCAGCTTTTCGTCTCGAAGAGGGGCAGCATTTCCAGGGGTGCAAGATACTCGGGGCGGCCCGCGATGGTGATCACGATCGGCACGTCCGAATTCCTCCAGCTCGGAAACGCCCGATTCAGCAAACCCGTCAAGTCCGACTGGTCCCGATGGTCGGAGAACAGCAGACCGATGATGGTCAGACCCCGGACGTGGAGCTGCTCGAGGGCTTTCGCGGCATCCCGCAACTGCAACTTCGCCTTGTTCTTGATCTGATCTTTCAATGCATCCAGCGCGTCCTTCAAGTAGTCGTTACAGAATTTGATGGCCCCCAGATCGCAGCCGAACCGATGTTCGACGCCGGACTTTTCGCTGACCACGAGCCTTTGCTCGTCCCCGTCGATTTCGAAATGGAAGGTCAGGCGCGGCGCACGTCCCAGGCTCACGACTTCCTCCCTTCCTTCGATTCGACGATCAACGCCGCGGGCACGACCTGAATGAGTTGAGTCTTCTGGAACACCTGGACGAAGAGACGTTGGTCGCGCGACTCGCGCAGCGGTGCCGTGAAGGCGAAGCTCACTCTGGCACGGTCTTTGGGCTTGACCATCAAGGTGCGCTTCGGCTCGGATTCCAGCTCGAATTCGCCGCGATCCACCTGGACCTGGAAATCGACCTCGGAGGCACTCTTGCCCCGGTTCAAGTCGATCAGGACCGCCCCTTCCTCACTCGCTCCTTCCGGCGAAAACTCCACGACAAGCGACCCTTTGCCCCGCGGCTTGCATATCGACATAGGCCGGCCGCTCTTGTCGGTGAACCGGACCGTGATATATCCCGTATAGTTGAGCAGGACCGGGCCTTGAGTCTGCTCCTGCAAGCCCTTGCGTACGGCAAATCGCGTATACCAGATGAGCACTCCGGTCATGCCGATCAACGCAGCAATCACCGAGGTCCAGGCGGGAACTTCTCGCCTGTTGAGCACTCGAGCTGCGATACCGCCCTCTCCTGGAAATCCCGCTTGATAATCCCCGGGACTCGTCCCCGTGGTGAAATCGCCCGAGTACGGCCTTGCCGAGCCTTCCCCGGGGGTATCTTTCCCGGTTTCTCTGACGATCGACGGCGACGGGTACAGCGACCCGCCCGAATACATGTTCCAGGAGTTGTAGCGGACCGCATTCTCGAGGAAAGAACCAGCGGGCCACCTGAGAATGCCGGGGGACGAGGCGATCGGTACCTTGAGGGGAACCCGGAAGCAGTACGGGTCGATCGAGGGCGCCACAGGCGTCTCGCCCACATTCGGCAAGAGTCGCCCCTCGCGATGATGTCGCCGAAACGAGACGCCATGCGGGAAGAAACTCGGGTCCGGGATATTGGGGGCCGCAAACACACCGTGGAAGGAACTCGCCGTGGCGATCAGGTGGGTCCTTCCCAGGTAGGGTTGAGATCGTGCCGGAGGCATTTGAGAGGCGGGGACTCGTACCAACGTCATTCCCTCGGCATGACGTCCGGCGACGTTGCTGACTTCAACGAATCGAGTCTCCCAATACGCCTCGCCTTCCGCTTGCTGCCTGGCGACGAGCCGTTGATACAAGAGCCCCGCGACATCGTTGGCGGCGATGGCGACCGACGGATTGCTGGCCGATGGGATCGGCGCCAGGCTTTCGTGCCAGCTCACGCCACGATCGTTCGAGCGACGGACATGGATGCTCGGCGTGCCCTTCTCGAGATCGAGGTCAACCCAGGCGAGACAGACGGACGAGCTGTCAACCGGCGAGACGGAGAGCGAGAGACTCGGACCGACGATCTCCTCCCCCAATCGGACGCCGATCGGCAAGATCCGACCCTTCTCCACGATCCGGCCCGGCAACTGGTCGGAAGCGTCTCGGAGATCCTGGAAGGGAGAAGCGCCGATCCCCCCTCGATCGTCCCGGCAGACGATGAGATCGCCGAGTAAGCCATGATCGATCGGTTTCCCGCCGCGATCCACCGGGCTCAAGCGGAAGAATGCCACGTAGACTGTCCCGTCTCGGGAGACAGCCGGCCGGACCGGAGGCCCGTCTCGGCCCGAGGTCTCCCTGGCTTCCAGTCCGAGAAACTCGAAACGCTCCCCACCGTCCACCGAGGTCTGTACGGCCGCCGTTCGCTGGCCGAAACCGTCTCCGCTCCAATTCTGCCCGACGTAGATGCGCACCCGGTCGAAATTTCCGGCCTGGATGAACGGCTCGTCCGAGCCAAGCGTGGACTTCATCCTCGAGAGGAATTGCATAGCATGGGGGCCGGTCGGATCGTCCACCTTGAACACATCGACGAACGACTCTCGATCCAGGCAAGCGCCGAAAAGTTCCCGGCCACGACCACTGAAGCTCAGCGTCGTCTCGGTTGCCGGCGGAATTCGGGCCTGCTGACTCAACGACCAATCCCAGCCCTGATTCACGCTGGAGAACAGGGGGGTAGGCTCCACCGCGCTTTCCAGCCTGACCGTCGCCACCATGGCTTGCGCATCGGGGTGGACCGCCAGGAACGGGGCACTCTCCTGGCCCGACTCCGAGCTCTGTCCTCGCGGAATCATATTGACCAGGAGAAGCTTTTCCGCATCTTTGAGCTGGAGGACCGGACCTTGCACGGTCTTCTCCACGCGCATGGGCCGGAACTCAATCCGGCTCGTGCCGACCGATCGAACGGGATCGAGAGGCGGCCTCTCCGTCCGATCGAGCGGCTGGCCATGAGCGCTCGCAACGAAGCCGATCAGGAGAACTGCCCACGCCCATCGCGAGGATTTCCTCATCGACCCGAGCCCCCTCGAACCCGGTGATGGCATCACACCGAGGAGCCTTGTGTACGAGCCGGGAAAGCAAGCGACGCCCTGCTCATCGCTGCTCATAAAACGGCCGAGTCAGGTTCGAGCCGGTCCCGATGCCTCACCGCGATGAGCCATCGTCGCGAGAAATGCCCACCAGCGCTCACCTATCTACCTGCGTGGTCGATCATAAGCGATTCGATGGATACCGGCAATCACCCCGCCGAGTGAGATTCCAAGCATCGACGGACCGGTCACGACGAAACCGGAGTCGCCAGAATGTCCTCGAGGTGATATCGGCTGAGCGCCGTCGCTCCCCGGGCCAACCCTGAGGACACTGTCCCAGACCGCTCATGGTTGCGAGGAGCGATCAGAAAAGCCGTCTTACTACGAGTTGCGTGCAACTCCCTCGGGCTCAGGTCCCACCGCGGCGTTGATCTTGGCCAACGTCTCCTCATCAGGCTTGCGAGTCCCCTTGCATTTGGGATACTTCTTGCAACCCAGGAAATAGCCGCGACGGCTCTTGCGGACGAGCATCGGGCCGCCGCAATCCTCGCAGGACTCCTCGACCGGGATCGCAGCGAGGTCGACGCCCGACTCGGCCGGGGCGACACCGTTCTGCTCGGCGACCAGTTCCTTCAGCTCGTCGGGCATGGGCGAGGTGCCCCGACATTTCGGGTAATTCTGGCACCCGAGGAACGAGCCGCGACGGCCTCGCTTCACCACCATCGGCCCGCCGCATTTCGTGCAGGCCACCTCGACCTTGACCGGCGGGACCGGTTTTCCGGACTCGTCAACCGGCAGGGCATTTCGGCACTTGGGATATCCGGTGCAGCCGAGGAAAGGACCCCGGGGACCCTGACGGATCGCCATCGGCTTCCCGCACTTCTCGCAGGTGTATTCGGTCTCAAGGACGGAGGGGACCGGGTTCCCTTCCGCATCGATATTGAATGACTCTTTACAGTCGGGGAAGCCCGAGCACGACAGGAACTTCTCGCCTCGCTTGTTCTCGCGGATCAGCAGGGGTTTGGAGCATTTGGGGCACGCATGCTTGCTCTCGACGGCTTCCGCGCGAGGGGGGCCGCCGCCCATCGGCCGAGTCGCCTTGCATTCGGGGTATTTCTTGCATCCCAGGAACGGGCCGGTCCGGCCGAACTTCATCACCATCGGCGACCCGCAGACGTGGCAGGTCTCGTCGGTCGCGATCTCGACGCGCTCGGCCTCCTGGGCCGACTTGAGCGAGTCCTGGAAGGGGTAATAGAACTCGTCGAGCACCTTGACCATATCCTCTTTGCCCGAAACGATCCCGTCGAGCTCATCCTCCATGTGCGCCGTGAATTTCAGGTCCAGGATCTTGGGGAACCACTCGACCAGGAAGTCCGTGACGACCATTCCCAGGTCGGTGGCATGGAAGCGTCGCTCCTTCTGTTCGACGTAGTTGCGATCCTGGATGGTCTGGATGATGGGCGCATACGTGCTGGGCCGGCCGATGGCCTCCTTTTCGAGCGCCTTGATCAGCGTCGCCTCGCTGTAACGCGGGGAAGGTTGGGTGAAGTGCTGTGTCGCCGCGAGCGCCTTGAGGTCGAGCGCCTGTCCGACACTGAGTGCCGGCAGCAACGCATCTTCCATCTTGCCCCCCGGCGGCCAGACGCGACGATGACCGTCGAACTTGAGCACCTTCCCCTGGGCCTTGAAGAGTCCGGCGCCGGCGGTGATGGCCACGTCGGTCACGGTGAAGACCGCGGGTGCCATCTGGCTGGCGAGGAACCGGGCATAGATCAGTTGATACAGCCGGAATTGATCGTGCGTCAAGTGCTCCCGGATGCGTTCGGGATTGAAATTCAAATCGGTCGGGCGGATGGCCTCGTGGGCCTCTTGAGCGAGACGACCCGCCGCGTACCGGATCGGCTTCGCCGGGAGATACCGGTCGCCGAAATCCGCCTGGATCTTATCCCGGACGGCGGCCGTGGCCTCGTCGGAGACGCGAAGGCTATCGGTACGCATGTAGGTGATCAGACCCACGGGACCGCTACCGTCGACGTCGATGCCCTCGTAGAGTTCCTGGGCGACCTTCATGGTCCGCTTGCCCGAGAACCGAAGTCGGATCGCGGCCTGTTGCTGGAGCGTGCTCGTCTTGAACGGAGCGTCGGCCTTGTCGAGCTTTTGGGCTTCATCCACCCTGGAAATGAGGTAAGGGGCGGCCTCGAGCGCCGTGCGGATGGCGTGGGCATCGGCCTCGTTCTTGGCCTCGAACTTGGCGCCTTCGTACTCGGTGAGGAGGGCCTCGAAGTTCTCCGCTTCTTCGGTCGAGCCGGCCGGACTCACGGTCGCGGTGATCTTCCAGTATTCTTCCGAGACGAAGGCCCGGATCTCGCGCTCTCGATCGACGATCAACCGGACCGCGGGCGATTGGACGCGACCCGCACTCAGATTGTACTTGACCTTCTTCCAGAGGAGCGGGCTGAGTTGATATCCGACGAACCGATCCAGGAACCGACGGGCCTGCTGGGCGTTGACCATGTCCATGTTGATCGAGGTGGCGTGGTCGAATGCGTCCTTGACCGCCCGCTCGGTGATCTCATGGAACGTGACGCGCCGGACCTGGTCGTCGCCGAGCTCGAGTGCCTGCTGCAAATGCCAGGCGATCGCCTCCCCCTCCCGGTCGGGGTCGGTCGCCAGATAGACCATCTCCGCCTTCGAAGCGGAGCGCTTCAGGTCGCTGATCGTCTCCTTCTTGGCGGCGACGACCTCGTAGGAGGGCGAGTAGCCCTGGGTGACATCCAGGCCGAGTTTGCGCTTGGGCAGGTCACGCACGTGCCCCATGCTGGCCTTGACGACATACTTCGAGCCAAGGAACTTGTTGATCGACTTGGCCTTCTTCGGGCTCTCGACGATCACCAGGGCCGGGCCGGAACCATTTCCGGTCCGTTCGATGACGTCAACCGTCTTGGGACGGGCGCCGGCCGCCTTCTTCGGCGCGGCCGCTTTCTTCTTCGCGGGCTTCCCGGTCGCGGTCTCCGGCTCGGTGCCCTGTTTCTTGCGAGGCGCTGCTTTGGACTTGTTAGCCACGATGCAATCCTACCTATCCTGTTCCGTATGGCCCGCTTAGGTCGAACCCAATCGACTCGGGCGGGCGGGGTCTGACCGCGATTGAGATTGTCCTGCGGTCAAGTCCTGGTATGATAAATTCCAGGCCGCCGCGGTTCAGGCCCCACATCACCGTTCCATTAGCGACATAAGCTAGGGTACCGGGGCCTGTCAAGAGGGGGCAAGTGAATCGACCCCGCGGAGGGACGCTCTCCTCAAGCCCTGGATACGGCTTCGGGTCCCGCCGCGACGCAACGATCGAAACTCGAGGAACTCCATGTCGTTCGAGGTTTTCCGCCGACATCGGCGCAAGATGCTCGCCGTTTTCGCGATCCTCGCGATGTTCGGCTTCGTGGTCTCCGACAGCCTCCCCAAGCTGCTGAGCTCCAACACCGCGCCGCGGGACCGGCCGGTCGTCACGCTCGACGGCAAGATGAAGAAGACGCTCTACCAGAGCGACCTCGACGCGATGGCCGTGCAACGGAGCAATGCGAATCAGTTCGTCTCGCTGTTGAGCCCATACATCCCGCAGGCCCCCTTCGGCAATCTGAAGACCCGGGATCTGGTCGATGCCCTGATCCTCCAGGATGAAGCCGATCGGCTCGGCATCCCCGTCGGCCCCGAGATGGGCAGGGAACTGATCAAGCAGATCACCCAGAACACGATGACCAGCAACCGCTTCGAAGAGTTACTCTCGCGGTTCAACAACCGGGTCAGTGGCGAGCAGATCCTCATGGACATCGCCAATCAGGTTCGCCTGGAAAACGTCCGCAGGTTGCTCGGAAACCCGCTGGTGACCCCCTACGATGTCTACCGGGCTTACCGCGATCAGAATGAGCGCGTCTCCGCCAAGCTGGTCGAGATCCCCGCGGAGAAATTCCTGGCCCAGGTCCCCGAGCCTTCGCCCCAGGAGATCCAGTCGTACTTCGATCAGTACAAGGACGTCCTGCCGAGCCCGGATCGCGCGACCCCGGGATTCAAGGTCCCTCGACAGATCCAGGTCGAAACCCTCTCGCTCGACGGCAATGCCCTGGCTCGCGCCATCAAAGATCGGCTGACCGAGGCCGAGCTCCGGACGGCCTACGAGAATCGCAAGTCGGAATTCGAGCAGCACAACAATCCCGATCGCGGCGACCTCCCCACGGACCTGTTCGCGGGACAACCGGAGCTGACGCCGGCCGTGATCAGTCCCTTCGAAGACGTCCGGTCAACCCTGGCCTTCACTCTGGCCGAGGAGAAGGCCCAGGCCGAGATCGCCGACAAGTTCTCGAAGCTCAAGGACGACGTCCTCATCCCGTTCGCCGACAAGTATCAGACCGCACTCACCGACAACGAGGACGCCGCCAAGCAGGGGAGCAAGGCGAGAGTCGTCCTGCCCGAGCCGACGGATCTGAAGGAGCTCGCGAAACGCGAGGGCCTTACCTATGACCTGACGCCGATGCTCTCCCGCGAGGAAGCCGAACGCTACAGCCAGATCTCGGGCGCCGAGGTCGGGATGACGCGCCTCAGCGGAGGCCGCAAGTTCGCCGACGAGTTCTTCGACCCCAAGACCAGCCTGTTCGAGCCCGAAGAGCTCACCGACATCGTCGGCACGCGGTACCTCGCCCGCAAGCTCAAGGACGTGGCCCCGAGGGTTCCGTCCCTGGAGGAAGTCCGTCCCCAGGTCGCGCTGGCGTGGAAGATGAATAAGGCACGTCCGCTGGCCCGGAAGGCCGCCGAGCAACTGGCCGAAGACGTCAAGAAGGCGGGCGGGACGATCAAGGACACGACCCTCGCCGGATACCGGGTCGTGCCGATCATGCCCATCGCACGTCAAACGCCGCGGCCCGGCAACATGCTCACCGGCCGCTTCGAGATGGAAGAACCCGAGGACACGCCGATTCCTGACATCGCCTATGCCGGGAAGGCGCTTCGTGAAGCGTATTTCGCGCTCAAGAGCGGCTCGGTCCTGGTCGCTCCCAATCAGCCCGAGACGGTGTATTACGTCATGGCGCTCGATCGGCGCGAGCCGGCCACGTTCACGGCCCTCTATGCACCCAACGGCGACGAATTTCGTTACAAGATGATCACCCGCCAACAGTCGGAGCGCGAGCTGGTGAACCATTGGATGGGATGGCTGCGACAGCAAGCCGGCCTCAAGGCCGACTGGATCCCTCCCGACGAGGCCAAGGCACAAGCCTCGGGCGGCAAGGAAAGTTGACCGACACGGGACGGGATTTCCCATCGACCGAGATTACGAGAGGACTGGAAACGGACGTGAAGATCGGTCACTCCTCGCTCGAACTCGGAAATCTCCTCATGGGTTAAGGAAATTCCAAACCCGCGGCATAATATAAGGTAGGAGTTACGCCTGAGGCTGACGTGTCGCGGTCATCCGAGATCTCGTTGAGCGTGCCAGGTGGTGACGGCGAGAAAACGCGCGAACGAAGCCAGGACCAGGCGAGGGAGACCCGACCCTTCGAGGCCTTCCGGAGTCCGGAGCGAAATCGCGAAAACGAAGCCAGACCCGCCCACAAGAGGTCGATTTGGCCGCCGAAATCCATTTCTGGCCCAAAAACGCGAAAAACTAAGCCACGGTTATAACGATTGTATCGGTTATGTGGGCGATTTGGGTGCCGATCCGATGGAGCGGAATCGAACCCACGATTTTGCAAAGCCGCCTGAATGTTGATTCCAACCGACAAAATCGCGCGAACGAACCCAGATTCTTGACCGCGAAGACTCCCGATGTTCAGTGCAGGCTGCGAGCCAGAATGATGATGCAGCCCCACGCAACCGGCCAGGTAGCCAGCAATCCCACGGCTGCGGAATGGGTCCAGATCGAGCTCGACCGGTTGGACTTGGTCCTGGAGCCGACCAGGCGAAGGGTCAATGCCACCAGCATCGGGATGAGTCCGAAAGCCAGGCCGTCCCCTAGTCGGAACGCATGGAGGCGAGCCGGTAAGACGAAGAGTCCCAGCACGATCCAGTAAAGTCCGACGAACAACCAGGCCCACTCGGCCCAGGTGCGCGAGTCCTCGCGGACAGAGCCGGGCGGCATCTCGGTTTCCGAGTCTTGCCGTCGCGGCCCGCGGCGTATCAGGATGATCGGCCCGCTCAAGGCCAGTCCGAGCCAGAGATAAAGCCCGAGCGCCGGCAGACCAAGTGCTCCGGTTAGACCGTTCGACGGCCAGAAGGCGCGGAAGAAGAGCGCCGCCATCCCATAGCCGATCACGACCGCCAGGATATCCTGGAGCTGGAACCGAAGGCGGGATCTCGGCTCGGACGTGCTGGGTTCAGTCATGCTCGCCTCGCGTAGCCGCCGAAAAGACCCGTCATCCGCGGGTCACCCTCCGCAGCGAGAGCGTCAGGGCTTATGAAAGACCCGGACTTTCAACTCAAGACGACCATCCCAAGTCCGCACTGGATCGGCCAGGCGATGGCCAGGATCAGGCCGACTCGATTGGTCCACGGTGCCGCCTCGACACGCGTCGCCTGCTCGGGGGGAACCATGACCCAGGTACTCCAGACGACGGCCAGGGTGATCAAGCAGGTGAGACCCAATCCGATACTCAATGTCGTCGTGAATAACGAGTTCTGACGAGGTTCCGATCCCGGACCTGCCGATTGGATGACGGCCGTCGCTAGCCAGGGGAGACCCAGCAATGCCCAGAGTCGATCACCGATCTTGGGATAATCGCTCAACCGACGCGAGTATCGACGTGCCAGATAGAGGAATGGACCCGTCGCCGTCACCGCGACCCAGGTGAACGTGATCAAGATCATGATCCAACCCGCGCCGGTCAGGTCGCTTCGCATGACCCTCAATGTGTGAATCGACGCAATGGCCGACCCCATCACCAGGGCCCCACCGTCGAGGACGCTGAATCCGTCGCCGACATCGGCTCGTTCCATCCAATCCTGCCCCCTTCGATCGACGACTGGACGGCTCTTGCCGATCCCCTGCGGCCTGGAACGAGTCATTCTAGACCCCGCGATCAAGTTCTTCCCGCCAGGATCCGATGCCAGAATTTGCCGGTAGATGCTCGTCGGTCGTATAATACAGGCTATCCGGGATTTGTCCCGGACACGAGTGGTCGTGGCGACCGGCGAAATCGGAGGCGGTCCAGGTTGACCCAATGGTCAATTCCGCCCTGATGCCCCAGATTCCTACCCTCGCCGACCGGTCCCCGGCTGACTCCCTACGGGTGGTACATTGCCATGGCACTTTCCAAGGTCGTGATCGTCGGCCGACCCAACGTCGGCAAGTCGTCGC
Organism: uncultured Planctomycetota bacterium; assembly: GCA_963743925.1. Lineage (GTDB taxonomy): Bacteria > Planctomycetota > Planctomycetia > Isosphaerales > Isosphaeraceae > CAVZRC01. The sequence goes on from CAVURY010000034.1 coordinate 529,725, forward strand.
TCTTCAACTGGCTGGCGGGCCGCAGGATCGCCATTGTAGACGACATGGCCGGAGTGACCCGTGACCGGGTCGGGGCACTGGCACAACTCGGCGATGACCTCAACCCGCGATTCATCGAATTGATCGATACCGGCGGCATCGGGATCGTCGATCGCGACGACCTCAGTGAGGACGTCGAGCGCCAGATCGACACGGCGATGAACGAAGCGGATTTGATCCTGTTCGCCGTGGACATCCGCGATGGCCTCATGCCCCTGGACGAGGAAGTGGCCCAACGCCTGCGGTACCTGAAGACTCCCGTCATCCTGGTGATGAACAAGGCGGACCACCCCGATTTCGATCAGCGGGGCGGCGAGTTCTACAAGCTGGGACGAGGCAAGCCGATCGCCGTCTCGGCCCAGCAGAACCGCAACAAGAAACAATTGATGCAATGGATCGAGAATATGCTGCCGCCGGCCGATTCGCCCCGGCCGGCCGATGCCGAGATGAAGATCGCCGCCGTGGGCCGCCCCAACACGGGTAAGTCGACGCTGATCAATACGCTGGCACAGGCCGAACGCATGATCGTCTCGGAACGTCCGGGCACCACGCGCGACTCGGTCGACATCCATTTCGACCTCGACGGCGTGTCGTTCCTGGCGATCGATACGGCCGGGGTCAAGCGCAAGGCGCGAATCCGAGACAGTCTGGACTTCTACTCGGTCCACCGGGCCGAGCGCTCGATCCGACGGGCGGATGTCGTTCTGCTGTTCCTCGACCCGACCCAGGGCATCACCCGGCTCGACAAGCAACTGGCCGACTACATCGCGCAGGAATACAAGCCCTGCATCTTCACGATCAACAAGTGGGACCTCATGGTGAGCGACCCCAACGACCCGTCGCAAGGGAACATGGGCCGGTTCGCCAATCTCATCCAGCATTCCTTCCGCAACATGAGTTACATGCCGATGGCGTTCATCACGGCCAAGACCGGGAAGAACGTCAAGGCGCTCCTGAATCTCTCGCAGTCGCTCTACAAGCAGGCTCACAAGCGGGTCAGTACCGGGACGTTGAACCGGATCCTCCGCGAGGCCGTCGAGGCCCATCCTCCCGCCAATCGCGAGAATCGTACGCCGCGGATCTACTACGCCACCCAGGTTGACGTCGCTCCGCCAACCATCGTGCTCTTCGTCAACAGCACGCGACTATTCGACCCGACCTATCAGCGCTACTTGCTCAACTACTTCCGCCAGAAACTGCCGTTCCACGACATCCCGATCAAACTCTACATGCGCTCGCGCAAGCAGGTCGAACCGGGTTCGCGCCCGTCCTCGGACGATCGCGAGCTGGCCGAGGCCATCGTGGATTCCGACCGGATCGGGATAAGCCGGGAAGATCGATCGGCTCGCATCCAGGCCGGGACCGCCTCGGACCCGTCCCTCCAATTCATCAACCATGAGGTCAATGAGCTGCTCTCGGATCTGGACGACTGACATCGAATCCGGTCGATCCTGGGGGCGACCTCCTCGGAGAGAGACGGTCCCGAGTCGCGCGTAGAAAGTCGCGGCCGTGCGGAGTACGATCGGCAAGCTCGGGCCGAACCTAGACATCCATCAAGCGGGGCGGGCGGGCCCTCGGCGATCGCCCCGTTCGGGGACCAGATCATGCAAGCGATTTCCAGGCGAGACCTTTTCCAGCAAGGCGTCAAGGCCATGGCCAGCGGGTGCGGAGCGCTGGCGATGGCCCGTTCCGCCCGCGCGATCCCTCCGATCGGGCGGACTCGACCCAGCCACCTGAAGCTCAGCATCGCCGCCTACTCCTATCGACAGTACCTCACGAGCAAGCCGCCCCAGATGGACCTGTTCGACTTCGTCGATCAGGCCGCCGACCTGGCCCTCGATGGCGTGGAGCCGACGTCCTACTACTTCCCTCGCGACGTCACGCCCGACTACCTGAACCGGCTCAAGCTCCACGCGTTCAAGTTGGGGCTGGACATTTCCGGCACGGCCGTCGGCAACAATTTCTGCCTCCCTCCCGGCCCCAGGCGCGATGACGAGATCGAGAATGTCCGACGGTGGATCGACCGTGCGTCCGAGCTGGACGCCCCGGTCATTCGCATCTTCGCCGGCAACGTCCCCAAGGGGGCCACGGAGGAGCAGGCTGTCGGTTGGGCGATCGATGGGATGAAGGCGGTCCTGCCTCACGCGGCCAGTAAGGGGATCGTCCTGGCCCTGGAAAACCACGGCGGGATCACGGGGACTCCCGAGCAGATCCTCAAGTTGATCAAGGCCATCGACTCTCCCAATTTCGGCATCAACCTCGATACCGGCAACTTCCGGGGGGATGATCCGTACTCTCAGATCGAGCAACTGGCCCCCTATGCCTTCAATGTCCAGGTGAAGACCGAGATCCATCGAACTGGTCGGCGTGCGCCGGAAGAGGCCAATCTGTCCAGGCTCGTCAACATCTTGCGCGGGGCGAAGTATTCGGGTTATATCGTCCTCGAGTATGAAGCCACCGAAGACCCGATGAAGGCCATTCCGAAGGCCATCAAGATGTTACGTCAATTGATCGGTTGACTCGCATTGAAGTCTCTCTCGGCGTCAAGAGGCGATCGGCTCGTGCGGGTAGATCCGCGAGCCCCCGGCTTGATCGCTTGAATCGCGCGACGATTCGGGTGTACAATTCTCTGATTGCGATGATAGCCGTTGCCGGTCTGCCGGGCGCCTGCCCGCCGGGAATCGCCGGATAAATGCTTGTCGATGCACGCGGCCTCCCGGAAGACCGGTGGGCGGCGAATTGACCCCATGAGGTCGGTCGCACGATGCCCCAACGCGATTATTACGAGGTTCTGGGAGTCGCGCGCGACGCGACGCCCGAGGCCATCAAGAAAGCCTATCGGGCCCTGGCCCGGAAGAATCATCCGGACGTCAATCCGGGCGATAAGGGTGCCGAGGCTCGGTTCAAGGAGGTCCAGCAGGCCTACGATATCTTGTCCGACAAGGAGAAGCGCGAGAAATACGATCGCTACGGCGATGCCGCGTTCGAGGGGATGGCCGCGGCCGGTGCAAGGTCCGGCGCCTCGAATTTCACGTTCCACTTCGGCGAGCCCGGTTTCGAGACCGGCGATTTCTCCCAGTTCTTCGGGCCGATGGGAAGCCACGGGGTCGATACCGACGAAGCCGAGACGGGCGGCGCGGGCATCTTCGAAGATCTGCTCGGACGGATGCGGGGCGGACGGTCTGCCCGGCCACGAGTCGGCCGTGCGATGGAGTCCCATCTCACCATCCCGTTCCTCACCGCAGTCCGTGGCGGCGAGACAACCATCGAACTCCAACGCGGCGAGGGGAAGACCGAGAGCCTCGTGGTCAAGATCCCGCCCGGCATCGACACCGGTGCAAAGCTCCGACTCAAGGGACGCGGCGAACCCGGCCCCAAGGATTCACCGGCCGGCGACTTGACCATCATCATCTCGGTCGAGCCCCACCCCTATTTCCGTCGCGAGGGCAGGGACCTCGAAGTCGAAGTACCGATCACCGTCTCCGAGGCGATCCTGGGGGCCAAGATCGACGTCCCGACGCTCGACGGCCTCAAGTCGCTGCCGATACCCGCGGGGAGTTCCAGCGGCCGGAAGCTTCGTCTCAAGGGGCAGGGGATTCCGGCATCGGGGAACAAGACGGCCGGCGATCTCTTCGTCATCCTCAAGATTATGGTACCCAAGAGCATCGACGAGACTAGCCGTAAACTGATTGATGAGTTTGCTCAGCGGAACGCCTACAACCCGCGTGTCGGGCTGTGGTGACCCTCCTCTCATACTGATTCCGGCCATGACATCACGGATCATCCCTCGCGATCGGGTCGCACGCGAACTCTCTGTGTCACAGGCTGTCCTCGTCCGATACGAGGCCATGGGTCTCGTCCACTCCGTGCAGGACGGGATGGAAGTGGGTTATGAGCCGGCGCAGATCCGCCGACTCTGGTCAATCGTGAGCTTCCAGCGCGATCTCGGCATCAACCTGGCGGGAGTCGAGGCGATCCTCCATCTCCGAGATCATCTTTCCGAGATCCATCACCGTATGAATGATCTGGCCCAACAGCTTCGCGAGCTGGTCGACCGGGAAAACCTCCCGCCGACCCATGATTCTCATGATTGACGGAGAGCATCCGGCGACCGGCGAAGACCCCGACCGGCCCGGCCTCGCTCCGGGTAAGCCCCGGCGGGACTGGCTGGTTCGAATCCTCGAGAGAGGCCCCGAGGCCCGCCAACGTCTGGTCCGCGCGGTCGCCCCGCTGCTGGGAACCGTCCTGATCGCCCTGGCCGCGATCGGAGGCCTCATGATCTGGCATCTGATCCGCCGAGGCCGATTGATCCGCCAGCGCCTCGGCCCACCGCGCGTCGTTCGATTGCCCCAGCTCACCGACGATAAAGTAGATCCCAATGACCAACGCAAGGGCGACCCTCCGCCCGCATGAGCGACTCAAAGACCCGGCAGCCTTCCGGCTGGTCTTCCAGCGTCGAAGATGGGAGTCGGACAATGTCCTGGCCGTTTATGGGATCGAGAACGGTCTCGAACACTCACGGCTGGGCATCTCGGTGTCCCGAAAGAAAGTTCGGGCGGCCAGCGGCCGCAACCGTCTGAAGCGGCTGATCCGAGAGGCGTTTCGTCTGACCAAAGCGGAACTGCCCCCCGGTATCGACCTGGTCGTCGTGCCGCGCGACCAATCCCCGGATTTCGACGCCGTGCGGCGATCCCTCTCGACGTTGTCCCTGAGGCTTGCACGTCGGATGAAGAGTCAGCCCAGCTCGGCCAAGCCATGATCGAGATCAATCGGACCGAATCATGTGCTGTTTTTTGGGATTGGCTGTGGACCAAGGTACGGGAGGCCAGTCCATGTTAATCCGCGTACTGGTGTTGATCGCGCTGTGGCCCGCCCGTCTCACGATCGAGATGCTGATCGCGGCGATCCAATTCTATCGAGTCGCGGTCAGCCCCTTACTCGGCCCGAGTTGCCGGTTCGAGCCGAGTTGCAGCCGGTACATGGTGGGGTGCCTCAGGAAGTACGGACTCTTCCTGGGACTGGCGAGAGGCCTGCGTCGGATAACCCGCTGTCATCCCTGGAATCCGGGTGGATACGACCCACCCTGAGATCATTCAACGAAGATGGATGCGAGGTTCCGGCCCACGTCAGGACTCTCCCGGCATCGAGCCGACCGCACGTCGGGTTTCTCCGGTCTGGAGTTTCGTTTTGCCCCGCTCAATGATAGCAGAAGACGGGGACACGGCTCTCCTTCAATACCGTCTGAGTGACCGAACCCATGAACAATTCTCGCATGGCTGAATCGCCGTAGGCCCCCATGACGAGAAGAGTGGCGCCCAGGCGATCGACCTGTTCCAGGATCACCTTGGCAGGATCGCCCGAGACACCCAGCGCGACCGGTACCGCCTGGATCTGGTGATAGCCGAGAAACTTTCGGGCTTGCTCGGCGTGACGAGTCGCCTCCGACAAGCTCGAGTTCACACTGATGATATGGACCTGGCCCGATACGCCGACCCCCGTCGCCTGGAAAGCGGCCAGCGCACGCGCGGACTGGAGACTCCCGTCGTAGGCGACGGAGACAGGCCCCTCGGGCGGACACTCATCTCCCGGCACCACGACGAGCGGACGCGGCGACTTCTTCGAGACCTTCTCGAACGTCTCGTCACGATCGCTGTCCCGCGTGGTGAAGCGGAAATGAGAACAGCGGGCCAGTAGGATCATGTCGCAGGACTGCACCTGCTCCTCGATCAGCTCAAAGGGTGCGCCGACCAGTTTGACTTCTTCGTGGGCCACCCCCTCGGCGCCGCAACGAGCGGCGAACTGCTCCAGCATCTCATGGACCTGCCCGCCGATATCTGCCATCCGACCTTCGTAACCCCGGTAATAGACCGGGTCTCTAGCCTGGTTCCCGCCCACTGCCCAGGCGGGCTCGATGGCGCGAATGCCTGGCTCATCGACGATCCCCAACCCCACGAGCGTGGCCCCAGACCGCCGAGCCCAGCGAATCCCGAGTGTCGTGAGTACGTCGGCATGGCTGCAGCGATCCAGGCCGACCAAGATACTGCCAAGCACGAGAGTGTCCCTTCATTTTGCGAAGACGCCGGTTGCCGAAGGCCCGGACGCGAACGATTCACGCCGCGGAAAACCTGCAACCTCCATCGAACAATCGAGAACGTTGTTCACGGCGACGATCCCAAGAACCACGCGAATCGTCGGTACTCGTCGTCGCGATCACTTCGAGCCGTTGCCATGGGCCATGCTGGCCAGTGTGCGACCCGAGGTATTGTGATCCGCCAGGAGGATCTCCTCACGAAAGATCCCGACGGATTCGGGGGCCTCTATACCCAGTCGGACTTGGTTGCCGCGAATGTCCACCACCATGACTCGGATGTCGCCGTTGATGATGATCGACTCGTTCAGCTTGCGGCTCAGGACTAACATGTTGCGAACTCCTTTCGTCGATATGTGGCGGGGAGGTCAAACTTTCCCACAATGGATGCGTTGGTGGTCAGGCTCCAGCAAGAAGTCCGGACAGGTTCTCGGGACGAGGTCGTCCCTGAACGGCCGGGGCGAAGACTTCGATCCGATTGATCACCCGGTGTACGCCCTCCACGCTCGAGGCGAGCTCTTGGGCGACCTGCTTGAGGTAGTGGGAGGGGAGGGAGCCGTGGAGATGGATGACGCCGTCACCGACGGTGCACGAGATCGTGCGGACCGCCAGATAGCTACTCTCCCGGAAGCGTTCCTCGGCCTCGCGGTGGATCTCCGAGTATTCGAGCGGAGGGACGCTCGGACGGTGATCACTCGTGAGATTCGAAAGCTGCATGCTGCCGTCTCCTGAGTCTCGTGATGGTCATACCATCATCGGGCCTGGGACGCGGCAGCCATTACCGCGAGGACTCCGACCGGGACGGATCGCGTCTCGGATGTCCGATCATCGGACGGCGAAAGGATAAGGCGCAAACAAAAACCCCGATCATGCGTCGTGTCGCAAGACGGGGCCGCCATAGCCGAACTCCAGTTGCCCATCATGAGCAAGGATAACTGAAGAATAATCCACAGCCGTCCACGCGGTCAACCCCAGATCGATCGATTCCCGGAAAACGAGAGACATCTGCACGTCGAGATGGTGGTGTGGGAGGAGACTCAAGGCCATTGCGGAGTATCCTCTTCTCATCTACCCCGACGCGAGGATAGGATTAGATCGCGTCATCCGGAAGGCTCACGAATGGGCCTTCCGGCAGGGTCTTGAGAGCCCACGCATCGCCGACCGGCGATGCGTGGTTTTTTTTTGGGATCGAGGGGAGCGGGGTGCGGATGGACGTTGATCGCCTCTACAACCGTTATCGCGAGCTCCAAGCTTACGTGGGATGGATCGATGCCGACGCGGAGAGGATCGCCGGCGCCGCCCCGTCGCTGGTGCCGTATCTCTTGCCGCTCATCGAGGATTTCTACGACGAGATCGAGCGTCATCCCGATGCACGCAAGGTCATCACGGGCGGACCGGACCAGATCGAGCGTCTCAAGGGCACGCTGGTTCGATGGATCAGCGACCTCCTCGCGGGCAGGTATGATGTCAACTACGTCTCGCGTCGCTGGCGCGTCGGTTGGCGGCACGTGGAGATCGGCCTCGATCAGGTCTACACCAACGTCGCGTTATCTCGCCTGAGGTCCGGGCTGATCCGCGCGCTCCACGAGTCCTGGGTGGGAGATCCCCTGGAATTGAAGGCGACGGTCCGCTCGCTCAATAAGCTCCTGGATCTCGACCTGGCGATCATCGAGGATGCCTACCAGGCCGAGTACACGATACGGCTCCAGAGGAGCGAGCGGATGGCGACCCTCGGGCAGGTCGCCGGAGGGGTCGCCCACGAGCTTCGCAACCCGCTCAACGTCGTCAAGACGTCCGTTTATTATCTGATGAACGCCCGCAACCCCACCCCGGAGAAGCAGGCCGAGCACCTCCGGCGGATCGAGCGGAACGTCGAGCTGGCCGACGGCGTCATCACGGCGCTCTCGAACTTCGCCAAGATGCCGGTGCCCAACTTGAGGCCGTTCGCAATCGAACCGTTGATTCAAGAAACGCTGGAGATCGATCCGCCGGGCGAGTCGATCGAGGTCATCATCGAATGCCCCCCCGATCTGCCCCGGCCGCTGGGCGACGTCGACCAGCTCCGGATCGCCTTCGGGAATCTGATCCGAAACGCTCGCGATGCCATGCCCAAGGGAGGCCGATTGTCGATCGCGGCACGCCAGGTCGACGGGCAGGTCGAGGTGTCGGTCGCCGATTCGGGGATCGGCATCCCCCCCGAAAACCTGCATCAGATCATGGAGCCGCTCTACTCCACGAAGGCGCGTGGGTTGGGCTTAGGGCTTGCCATGAGCCGGTCGATCGTGGAAAAGAATCAAGGGACGCTCCAGGCGGCCAGCGAACTCGGCCGCGGTAGTGTCTTCACGATCCGATTGACCGCCTCGACTGATGATGGAGGTGGAACATGAAGCGACGGGAAACGTCCCGCATTCTCGTGGTCAACGACGACCAGGACATCTGCCGAAACCTGAGCGACATCCTCACCGACCTCGGTTATGAGGTCAACTACGCCCACGACGGGCCATCCGCCCTGGAGCTGGTCCGGCAGCGTCCTTACGACGTCGCATTGCTGGACTACAAGATGCCGGGAATGGACGGCCTGACGCTCTATCGCCAGATCAAGAAGCAGCGCGCCGGCACGGTCTCCCTGCTGGTGACGGGCTACGCAAGTCCGTCGACCGCCGCGGAGGCGCTCGCCGCCGGGGCCTGGAAAATCCTGTCCAAGCCGGTCGAATTCCCCTCCCTGCTGAAACTCGTGGACGAGGCGCTGGACCAGCCCCTGATCCTGATCGTCGACGACGATCACGACCTCTGCGCCAATCTCTGGGACCTTTTCCGAGACTCCGGCTTCCGAGTCAGCCTGGCCTACGACACTCGCGAAGCTCTGGAACAGCTCGAAGAGATGCGATTCCGGGTCGTGCTCATCGACATGCGAATCCCGGATGGGGATGGCAGTTCGCTCTATCGGGAAGTCCGCCGGGCGGACCCCCACGCCCGCACCATCCTGATCACGGGCTACGGTTCGGAGATGAACCAGCTCATCGAACAGACGATCGCCGAAGGTGCCGATACCGTCTGCTACAAGCCGTTCCAGATCCCCGAGCTGCTCGAGAAATTGGGACAGTTGGCCGGGGCGAGTCCGGAGGGAGCCGACGATGGCCCGCGGTAAGAGCATGGCCAATTCGCCGCCGCTGGATATCCTGGTGATCGAAGACGACGCCGACGCGCGGGAGAATCTGCGCGACATCCTCGAGCTCGACGGCCACCGCGTCTCGACGGCCGGCAGCGCCTCCGAGGCGCTTGCCCGCGAGGATTGGCCGAGATTCTCGGCGATCGTCCTGGACCGCCGGCTCCCGGACGCGACCGCCGAGGTCCTGATGCCTCGCCTCCAGTCCGTGGCTCCGGACGCCGCCATGATCCTGATCACCGGATATGCCGACCTCCAGGGCGCGATCGCCGCCGTGAGACAAGGGGCCACCGACTACATCCTCAAGCCGATCAATACCGAACTGCTCCGGACCAGCTTGCGGCGGGTCGCCGAACGTCGCCAGCTCGCCCTGGCCAAGGAGCGGAGCGATGCCGCGTTCCGTCACCTGGTCGAGGCCGCCGCGTGCATGATCGTCATCCTCCGGCCCGATCGCTCGATCGTCTACTTCAGCCCGTTCGCCGAGCGAATCACCGGCTACTCCGCGGCCGAGGTCCATGGGCGCGATTTCGTGAATCTGCTGATCCCCGAGGCTCAACGACCCGCCGCCGAGGAAGAACTCATGCGGGTCACGGCAGGTTGCCCCACACAGGGATTCGAGAACCCCGTGCTCTGTCGAGACGGATCCGCACGATGGATGGCCTGGAACGCCCGCGTCCTGCCCGACTACGAGGACGGGCCCGCCATCCTCGAGGTCGGCCACGAGATCACCTTCCTCAAGCTGGCGCAGGAACGTGCCTTGCAAGCGCAGAGGCTGGCCGCCATCGGCGAGGTGGTCGCCGGGCTGGCTCATGAGAGCCGCAACGCCCTCCAGCGCAGCCAGGCCTGCCTGGAGATGCTGGCCCTGGCCGTCCGCGACCGTCCCGAAGTGCTCGACCTGATCAACCGGATCCAGAAGGCCCAGAATCACCTCCATCACCTCTATGAGGATGTCCGCAGCTATGCGGCCCCGATCAAACTCGACAAGACCCCCTGCGATCTCCGTGCGATCTGGCGGGAAGCCTGGGGGCATCTCGAACCCGCCCGCAGGGAGAAGCAAGCCATCCTTCACGAGGAAATCGACGGCGTCGACACGCGTTGCACGGCGGATCCCTTTCGACTCGGACAGGTCTTTCGGAATATCATGGATAATGCGCTGGCGGCGTGCTCTCCCCCCGCGGTGATCGAAGTCCGCGTCGAGATCGCGGACCTCGAGGAGGAGCCGGCGTTCCGCATCACGCTGAGCGACAATGGCCCGGGCATCGGACCCGATCAGCGTCCCAGGATCTTCGACCCGTTCTTCACCACCAAGGTCAAGGGGACCGGACTGGGCATGGCCATCGCCCGGCGGATCGTGGATGCCCACCGAGGAATGATCGAGCTGGGCGCGGACGAGGGATCCGGTGCCGTCTTCGTCATCATCCTACCCAAAGGAGCAGCATGAGTCGTTCACTCAAGATCGCGGTCGCCGACGACGAGCTCGACATGCGCGACTACTTCCAGCAGATCCTGCCGCTCCTGGGTCACCAGGTCGTCGGTGCCGCCCAGACCGGACGCGAGCTGGTCGAGCTCTGCGACAAGGCACATCCCGACCTGGTCATCACCGACATCAAGATGCCCGACATGGACGGGATCGATGCCGCCACGCGGATCTATCACAAGACCTTGGTGCCGGTCATCCTCGTCTCCGCCTATCACGACGCCGAATTCATCCGCCGGGCCGAGGCCGACCATATCATGGCCTACCTCGTCAAGCCGATCAAGCAGGCCGACCTCGAGCCGGCGATCGCCATCGCCATGCGACGCTTCGAGCAATTCCAGGCGCTCCGCAAGGAGACATCGGACCTGAAGCAAGCTATCGAGGATCGGAAGGTCATCGAGAAAGCCAAGGGAGTCCTGATGAGGAAGGCCGGCCTCGACGAGAACGACGCGTTTCGACGCCTCCAGAAGCTGGCCAGCGACAAGAATCGGAAGATGATCGATATCGCCCAGACAATCCTGACGGCCGAGGAGGCACTCGAGCCGCCGCGACGGCCCTGATACTAGTCGATCGATCGCGACCGAACCGATGAGTCCGGCAACCCGAAGAGATTCGATGATCGGTCATGGTAGGCAACTCCTGGCCAACCGCCCGGAGTCGAGATTCTCCTCGATCAGGGCCGCGATCCGCTCGAGTGCCTCGACAGCACCGCGCTCCGCGGTCGCCGAGAGGTCCTCGCCCAGGGTAAGATCCGCGGCGGGTACCGTGATCAGCCAGCTTATTGGAGAACGGCCGTAGATCGCGTCCCCGAGTGAGAGCAGCGACCCCGGGTCGCTCGCATGACCCAGCGTCCCGATCGCTGCCGAATGAGAGAGGCGAAGGATTCGTACCGAAGTATCTTCGCCGACGAGTCGGGAGTCGACGAAGATCGCCAATTCCGCGGCCGCCAGCGGCTGGGCGAGCTCGGGCGTCAATTGCGGGACAGCGATCGCCTTCAACCCAGGCCGTCGCCAGGACGCCACGGCCATCGCCACTCGCGGCCCCACTCCGTCGTCGGACCGCAAGGTGTTTCCGAAGCCGATCACCAGCACGACGCGACTCTCATGAGGAAATCGGCCGACGCTCATCCTCAATTCCTCCAGGCCTCGTCCAGCAATCCTCCGTCGGGACTGATCAGTCGTACGTGCAAGGGCATCATCCCGAACGCGTGGGTCGAGCAGCTCAAACAGGGGTCGAAGGCGCGGATGCCGGCCTCCAGGCGATTGAGGACCCCCTCGGGGATCGACGGCCCCTTGATGTAATGCAGGGCGATTTGCTTGACGGTGCGGTTCATCGCCAGACCATTCTGCCCCGTGGCGATGATCAGATTGACACGTTTTATCAGCCCATTCTCGTCGACCTGATAATGATGGAACAGGGTACCTCGCGGCGCCTCGCTGACGCCGACGCCTTCCAGTTGATTGATCCCGGCGTGCGAGCGGAGGCGGTTCGAGAGCACGTCCGGGTCCTCGATCGCCAGCGCGATCCCTTCGACGCCGGCCAGCATCTCGATCAGTCGAGCATAATGGTAGAGGAATGACGACGTGGCGGTGGCGAAGCGATCGCGATACTCCCGCAGCTCCCGATCGGCCATCGGGGTCGGCATCCGGTCGCAGATGTTGAGGCGGGCCAGTGGGCCGACCCGATAATCGCCGTCGGGGTAGCCCATCGGCTTGTAGTAGGGGAATTTCAGATAGTTGTCGTGCTGGGTTGCCTCGCCGATGAATTCCGAGTAACGCTGAGCATCCAGGCCGTCGGCGACGATCCGGCCTTTCGAGTCGCCGAAGCGGATCTTGCCGTCGTAGTGCTCCCAGGTGCCGTCCTGACCGACGAGTCCCATGAAGAGCGACGGGAAGTTGCCGAAACTCTCGGCCTCCTCTCGATAACGATCGAGCAGGCCCTTGAAACGGCCCAAGCCGTCGAGGACGGTGTCCATGGCCTCCGGGATTCGATCGCGGATGCCGTCTCGCCCCTCTTCCGTCAATGGTTCCCGGACACCCCCGGGAACGGACCAATCGGGGTGGACCTTCTTGCCGCCGAGCCGCTCGATGATCTCCTGCCCGAACTGCCGCAGGCGGATGCCGCCGCGAGCCAATTCCCGGTCGGCGCCGATCAGGCCGATGATGTTCCTCTGTGCGGGGTCGCTGTCGAATCCCAGGATCAGGTCGGGCGAGCTGAGGTGGAAGAAGCTCAGGGCATGGGACTGGACGACCTGGGCCAGATTCATGAGTCGTCGCAACTTCACGGCGGCGGGAGGAGGCTGGACCGACATGATCTGGTCGCCGGCCTTGGCGGATGCGATGAGGTGGCTGACCGGACAGATGCCGCAGACCCTCGCCGTGATCCCGGCCATCTCCCAGAGCGGCCGACCGACGCAGAATCGTTCGAAGCCTCGGAATTCGGCGACGTGAAACCGCGCGTCGGCGACCTGGCCGTCATCGCCGAGCTGGATCGTGATCTTCGCGTGGCCCTCGATCCGCGTCACGGGATCGATGACGATGCGCTGTGCCATGAGAGCTCCCTTTGATCAGCCGAACTTGATCTCGCGACCATGCAGGTGGACCGGATCGCCGTTAAGAAGCTGTTCGAGCACCGCACGAATGCGCGGGGCCGGCGGCGGACAGCCCGGTAAGTAGATATCAACCGGAACCACCTCGTGAACAGGGGTCACCCGATCCAGGAGCACCGGGACGATCCCTTGCTCGGCGGGTATCTGCGGCAGGAGGTCGGTCTGATCGATGTACGACTGGCGCAGCACCAATTCCGCCGAGCCCAGCGGATTCCGCATGGCGGTGACGTTGCCCGTCACCGCGCAGTCGCCGAACGAGACCAGCACCTTCGTATTGCGGCGGACCTTATAGATCATATCGAGGTGGTCCTCATTCGCGACCGCCCCCTCGACCAGGACCAAGTCAACGCCCTCGGGGTAGATCTTGGCGTCGATGATGGGGGAAAAAACGATCTCGGCCCGGTCGGCCAGGTCGATGAGAAACTCGTCGAGGTCCAGGAACGACATGTGGCACCCCGAGCACCCGCCCAGCCAGACCGTCGCGAGTTTCAGACGTCCCATTGCTTCTTCTCCCGCGCGTTGACCAGGAAGGCGAGGATCCCGCGATCGTGCCTGGACTCCGCGACCGTCGAACCTTGCGCGAAGATCGCGCCGGTGGGACAGGCCTGGAGGCATTTGCCGCAGGAGGTGCAGGTCATCGAGCTGCCCCATGGCTGATTCAGGTCGATGATGACGCGCGCCTGCGTGCCGCGTCCGGCGACGTCCCAGGTATGGGCCCCTTCGATCTCGTCGCAGGCGCGCACGCAGCGGGTGCACAGGACGCAGCGGTTATGATCGATGCCAAAGCGTGGGTGGCTGACGTCAACCTGGCAGGACGGCGAGAGATAGTCGTAGCGGACGTGGTCCACGCCCAGGGCGATGGCCAGGTCCTGGAGCTCGCAATGATTGTTGGCGACGCAGACCGAGCAAACGTGATTCCTCTCGGCCAGCAGGAGCTCGACGATCATACGCCGATACTCCTGGAGCCGGGGGGTATCCGTCTGAATATTCATGTCTTGCTCGACCTTGGTGACGCACGCCGGCAGGAGGCGTCCTCCGGCCATCTCGACCAGGCAGAGGCGACAGGCGGACGCCTCCGAGGTGCCCTCGAGATGACACAGCGTGGGGATCGCGAAACCGGCCTCATTCGCCGCTTCCAGGATCGTCTGATCTTCCCGGGCGCCCAGGGGCTTTCCGTTGATCGTGAGGGTCTTGACGGGCATGAATCATTCGCCTCGTTGGGAGCTGCTGTCCGGGCCGATCTGGGCCGGCGGCTGGTCCAGGGTCACGATAGGAAGCAGTCGGTCAGGGCGGTTCGGTCCATCAGACCTCGGGCCGTGGCCGGCTCGGCCATCAGCACCGCCGGGAATCAAGGCTTCGTACTCGTGGCGGAAGTACTTGAGCGTGCTGAGCAGCGGGTTGGGCGCCGACTGTCCCAGTCCGCAGAGGCTGGCGTGCTTCACCATGTCGCAGAGCGCCTCGAGCTGAATCAAGTCCGCATGAGAGCCCCTGCGATCGACGAGTCGTTGCAGCATCCGATGGAGCTGGACGGTGCCTGCGCGACAGGGTACGCACTTGCCGCACGACTCGTCCATGCAGAACTGCATGAAGAACTTGGCCACTTCGACCATGTTCGTGTCCTGGTCCATCACGATCATGCCGCCGGAGCCCATGATCGAGCCGACCCGGATCAGCGAGTCGTAGTCGACCGGCGTGTCCAGGAGTTCGGACGGGATGCAGCCGCCGGAAGGGCCCCCGGTCTGCACGGCCTTGATCGTGCCCTCGGGCGGGCCGCCGCCGATCTCCTCGACGATCTGACGGAGGGTCGTGCCCATGGGCACTTCGACTAGCCCGGTGTTTCGAATCTTGCCGGCGAGGGCGAAAACCTTGGTCCCCTTGCTCTTCTCGGTCCCGATTGATGCGAACCAGTCCCCACCCTTGCGGATGATCGGCGGGATGTTGGCGAAGGTTTCGACATTGTTGATCAGAGTGGGAAAGCCCCAGAGGCCCGAAGCGGCCGGATAGGGCGGCCGCGGTCGCGGGACGCCGCGTAGTCCCTGAATTGAGTTCATCAGCGCGGTCTCTTCGCCGCAGACGAAGGCGCCGGCGCCGATGCGGATGTCGATCTTGAAATCGAAAGACGATTCGAAGATCTGGCTGCCCAGGAGTCCGAATCGCTTGGCTTGCTTGATGGCCGTATCCAGGCGGCGGATGGCCACGGGATATTCGCCGCGGACGTAGATATAGCCCTGGTTGGCACCCACCGCATAGGCCGCGATCGCCATCCCTTCGACGACCCGGTGCGGATCGCTCTCCAGGACGCTTCGGTCCATGAAGGCGCCGGGATCGCCCTCGTCGGCGTTGCAGACCACGAATTTCCGATCGGCCGTCTGCTTGGCGACCGTGGCCCATTTCAGACCCGTCGGATAGCCGGCTCCTCCGCGACCGCGCAGGCCGCTGCGCGTGACCTCGGCGACGACGTCCGACGGGCTCATCTCCCGGAGGATCTGGTAGAGGGCCTCGTACCCCCCGGTCTCGATGTAGGACTCGATCCGATCCGGATCGATCCGCCCGCTGTTTTCCAGGACGACGGCCATCTGCCTGGAGAAGAACGGTTGGTCCGGATCGCCTCGACGCGGGGTGGCATCGGGGCCGCCATGCAGGGCGGTGATGATGGAAGCCGCTTCCTCGGGCTTGACCCGGAAATAGAGGGGTCCGCCGGGATCGACCTGGACCAGCGGACCCTCGCAACAGAGACGCAGGCATCCGACCGCGCCGACCTCGACCTTGTCCCCGAGGCCGGCCCGGGCGACCGCCGCCTCCAGGTTTTCCTTGACCTTCATCGAACCGGACGCGAGGCATCCCGCCGCCGCGCACGCGCGGATTCGCACGGGCTTGCGTGCGGAGCGCTCCGCCTCGGCGATCGCTTGCAGATCAGCGAGATCCATCGGCGACCCATCCTTTCAAGCGTTCCACGACCGATTCCGGCTTCTGATTTCCGGCGACTTCGCCGTCGTAGACCGCGACCGGGGCCAGCCCGCAGACACCCAGGCAGCGCGCGGTGGTGAGTGAGACCTCGCCGTCGGCGGTCGTCTGGCCCGCGACGGTCTTCAACTGGGCCTCGATGGCGGCCAGGAGCGGCTCCGCCCCTTTGACATAGCACGCCGTCCCCGTACAGACCACACACGTGTGCTTCCCCGCGGGGGTGAAGCGGAAGAAGTGGTAGAAGGTGGCGACGCCGTACACCCGGCTGGGCGGCAGCTTCAGGCCGTGGGCGATGTAGTAGAGTAAGTCTGGCTGGAGATATCCGAACAATCCCTGAGCGGTGTGCAGCACCTCGATCAGCGCGTCGGGGGCAAATCGATGCTTCTTCATCGTCGCATCGAGCATCTTGAACCGGTCATCGCCGCTAGGGTGATCGGATCGGGCCGTCGCCACTCCTGCGGGTCTCGCTGCATCTGCCACGCGCGTGATCCTCCATCACCAATGGCCGATCGGAAGGCGTCTCGGGAGCGAGTCGTCCGGTCGGCGTGGAATGGCCTCGACCTTCGATCTTGATCGAGCGGAGTGTCAACCGCAACCTCCGAGGCCGTCACGTCCGGGCGATCTCGCCCGAATTCTTGACGGCCCTCGCTGATCATCGACGGGGTTCATGGCGCCGCGAAACCGGCCGCCGCGCAGCTCTCAGACCTAAGCGAGGCATCCGAGGGCCGCTTGGCCGTCGTTTCGGAGTTGGTCTTGAGAGTCTTCACGGCGAGCACCGGGCAGTCGGCCCTGGGGAGCACGAATTCGGCGACACTCCCCATGAGCAGTCGGGCTAGCCCGGTCCTCCCGTGAGTTCCCATCACGATCAGGCCGCAATCCGCCTCTCCCGCCGCACGAATGATTTCCTCGGCGGGATCGCCCTGGCTGTGCCGGATCTCCACGGGGTACTTGAGGTCCTGCCCATCGACCCGACGGCGCATCTGTTCGAGGGCATCTTGATAGACATGAGGGTCCGCGGGGACGATCATATCGCTCAGGTAGACGTCGAACGGCGCAACGTGGTAGATGACCAGTCGGACCCCGAGTTCTCGGGCCATCGTGCGGGCGACTCTCAGGGCCTCCTCGGAATTCTCCGAGAAGTCCGTCGGATGAAGGATGAATTGATTCGGCTTCCCATCGCGCAACCATTCCGACGACCGGACGACCAACACCGGGCAGCGGGAACCCCTCATGACCGATGTCGCCACGCTCCCCGCCAGCATCCAGCTCAAGCCGGTCCGACCGTGTGTCCCCGACACGATCAGATCCGCGTCCACTTCCTCGGCCAACCGGAGGATTTCGGCGGCGGCCTCGCCATGCTGCGTGTGGTACTCGATGTCAACGGGACGCGACGGCGTGTAAGCCGAAGCGAGATGCGTTGACAGGTCTTCCGTATGACTGCCATCCTTCTCATCATCCCAGAACTGGATCGGCTGACCGAATGCGGCCGGTTCCTCCGGGACCCAATTCGGCTCGTCAACGTGCAGAACATGGATCTTCGTTTCACCTTCCACGGCCAGGGAGCAGGCCATTGAGAACGCCTCGTGCGAGGCTTCCGAGAAGTCGGCCGCGAACAGGATGGTGCGGAAGGGTTTCATGGGAGCTCTCCTGTCTGGTGAAATGTCTCGACTCGCGAATCGACCAGGCTGATATTCAGGCCGCGACTCCGCGGCGAATTGCTGATATTCATCCTTGGAACGCCGTGACGTTGTTGGTCGCTCGACGGGGAATTCGAACGGAACCGGGATGCCGAAACGGCTCCGCCGATTCCTCTTCTCGAGATGAGAATGCTTCGTCGGAAGGCGAGAACCACGCGAGCGACTCCCTGGTCACTCCGCCGGCCGATGCTTTGCCTTCGAGCGTTTGGACTGACGGCGAGGGCGACCCGCCAGTCCGGGGTCTCCACGAAACCGGCGATTGATGCCTCGCCCAACGGATTCTCGGCCACTGCGACGACGCAGTTGATGGTCGTGGAGATGTCGATCATCGGGCACACGACGCCGCCTCCGGGAATCGAGAGGGGAACAACCCTCTGCGATGCCTGCTTGCGGCAGCCGTAACCGCGGTTGCAGGACGACGCGCCAGGCGATCATCCGGAGTGTCCAGCCATTGGACACAGGCAGGTCGGGTGCGAGAAAAAGCCCACCATGCGAACTCACATGGGGAGGCCCTCTGAGCCGACGAGAGTGGTACCCGTCATGAGTACCCGATAGATCAAAACGTACTGCGCCCGTAGTCCAATGTCAACGTGGTTCTTTGAATTATTCCGGAAGCCATGTGTCGATTTCACGGATGTCCATGGTTGTCGGAGCCCGGAGTAACGTCCGGATTCTCGGGCTGAAAGGCGACTCGATGGCGGTCGACCGAGGATGCAGATGCGTTTCACGAGTCGATCCGCGAGGTCTCGGCGCGATCAGGGACCAGAAACTCGAGAGTGAACTCGGCCGAGAGGCTGGCTTAGAACACGAACATCTTCAGGAACTCCTGTCCATACCCGCTATGACCTCGCAGTTCGCTCACAGCAGTTCCGTAACGAAGATTCTTAGGCGGGACTAAGGTCCCCTCAGTTTTCTGGTTAGGTCACCCGGGCCGCAACCGAGCAGATTCGCACTCGCCCCCGAACTTGACTCCTCCTGCCTGTACTGACGTATAATTCCTCGCCAGTCAATTCAGGAGGACTCATGACACCCCGTTCGCATCGCTCACCCGAGGAGCGCGACACCCGCTCTCGCGCCGTCCAACTCCTGGCCGACCGGCCCTTGCTCCGCGGATCGCTCGTGCTCCAGCACCGCTCCTGCGGCAAGCCCTACTGTCGATGTCAGAAGGGCCAGAAACATCCGGCCCTGTATCTCCATACGCGCTCCGGCGACCGACGGGTCCGCATCTACATCCCGCCGGCCCTCCACGACATCGCCCGCCAGTGGGTCAACAACGGCCGCCGGCTCAAACGGCTGGTCGATCGCGTCTCCGAGCACCATCTCCAGGCCCTGCTGGCGCGGAAGCAGGAGATCTTCGCTCGCAAGCGCCGCCCCCGATCGGAGGCCCCCGCACCGTGATGGCACGATTCTGTGCCTATGCCGAGAAGGTCTTTGGGCTCTCTCAGCGATTCCCCACCCTGACCGACTCGCGGGCTCGTCCTCGCATCAAGACCGCCGCGGCCTTCGCCGGTGTCTTCACCCTCTTCGCCACCCGCCGCGGCAGCCTCAACGGCCTGGAGCAGGATCTCCGCGTCCCCGCGCGACTCCGGGGCCTCGTCGGTGCCGGGCCTCCGAGCGTCAACTCCATCGGCCGCATCTATGCCTTGATGGACAGCCGGCCGTTGCGGCGGCTCCTCCGCGACATCGCCCACCGTCTCAAGCGGAACAAGGCTCTCACCGCCCGTGAGGGCTACTTCCTCGCGGCCGTCGATGGTCATGAACTCTTCTCCAGCCGCAAGCGTTGCTGCCCCGCCTGCCAGACCCGCGCCCTCACGATCGAGGGGGAGTCGGTCACCGAATACTACCACCAAGCGGTGGTCTGCCAGTTGATCGGTCAGGACCTGGCCTTGGTCCTGGATGTCGAGTTGATCCGCCCCGGCGAGGGAGAAGAGACGGCCGCCAAGCGACTGCTCGAGCGGGTCTTCGCCGATTACCCGCGGTTCTTCGACATCGTGGTCGCCGACGCGCT
The DNA here is from genome assembly GCA_963743925.1 of uncultured Planctomycetota bacterium. Lineage (GTDB taxonomy): Bacteria > Planctomycetota > Planctomycetia > Isosphaerales > Isosphaeraceae > CAVZRC01. Next base: position 549,772 of record CAVURY010000034.1, read on the forward strand.
GTATTTCGACGCGCCGTTCATCAACTTCTGCCGGGACCGGCATAAGCATGTGATCGTCACGGCCAAGGGAGCGAACCGGCTCTTGGTGCAGGACGCCGCGGGGTTGTTCGCGCATCAGGAGCCCGGCCGCTGGGTCAACCGCGAGGGGCCCGCGCAGCGGGCCGTGCGGTTCTGGGATGAGGAGGGCTTCACGTCGTGCGAGGGGGTCAAGGACCCGCTTCGGGTGCTTCGCACCGAGGAGACGGTGCGGCGGCGGGAGCAAATCGCCTCGGAGTGGGTGGAGACGGAGGAGACGACGACCTGGTCGTGGGCGACGACGCTGACGAAGGGGCAGTTCTCGACGCGCGGGCTGTGGCGGTCGGGGCATGACCGCTGGGACATCGAGAACAACGGCTTCAACGTGCTGTCAACGCATTGGGGCTTGGATCACTGCTTCAAGCACGCGGCGGCGGCGATCGTCAACTTCCTGCTGACGTCGTTCATCGTGTATGCCCTGCTGCAGAGCTTCTGGCAGCGGGACCTCAAGCCGGCAGTCCGCGCGGGGCTGACGCTGATCGCCTTGGCGCGGGAGTTGGACCGCGGCGTGGTGGGCTGCCGAGCGCCGTGGGCCGGGCTGATGGCTCGCGCCCCCTGAGGCGATCCGTGATCGCGATCGCCGTCCCCACCTGAGAGACCCCTCGTCGATGCCTGAGGAGGGGATACGAGGAGACTCCGTCCGGTCCCCCGAAGAGTCGCCGGATTACCCCGAAAGGGCCGGGGCGTTACGGCCGCTCCAGCCCGCACGGCCGTCCAACCCGCGAAGTCGAGCCCTTCAATCGACATCCGGTCTTCACAGACCGCCGAGTTACGGAACTGCTGGTTCGCTCATGGCTTGCTTGCCAACATTCCGCACCCGCGGTACGATCTAGTCCAGTCATCAACCAACCTTTTGGCCGAGCGTACCCATTTCCGCGATCCTCGAGTTTCGCTCGACGTGTCGAGCCGGAGTACGGAGCGGTCTACCGAACATTCGGCGTAAGGAATCCAGGTAGACTATTGATCGCAAACCTCTATTTAGGTTAGAGTTGCATTGACCGGGAGAGGTGACAGAGTGGTCGATTGTGCGGCACTGGAAATGCCGTGTACCTTAACCGGTACCGAGGGTTCGAATCCCTCCCTCTCCGCTTTAAGAGGCTATCTTGTATACGGACACAGGTACATCAAGTGCAGCCCAATATCGACGAAATGGAGTATGGCGTGGTGCCATTTCGATCAATAAGCCACTCTTCGGGCTCGCCACCTAGTGGTCATTCGCACCTATACCGGATAGCCTCTAAGAGCTGTGAACACTGGCAATTATGACATCGTCGTCAACACCGTGTCACGGATCCGGTATGCCGGACGTCAAGAATTGACGGTCGAGCTCGCCGAGTCGGCCAAGGCCGGCATCCAAGCGAAGCAGAAGCAGAAATGACACCGAGCTGGTTTGGGCGCGGTGCGAGCCAGGCTGGCATCCGTGCTGTCGGGGTCTTTCAACCAACTCTCGAGCGCGGCGGCCAACGCGTCCATGGAGCGGTTCGTACTGCCGAACAAGCTCTGCGGCCGCCTGGTCGTCCCCCGCGGATCCGACGAATGCAGTCGGTGATCGAGCCCGGCTCGGCCATGACACGACCCACTCCAACTACGTCCGCGACGTCAATACGCTATTCACCCTCGGCCCATGAGCGCGTACCACGCCTCGATGTCCATCCGAGCCCGGCAAACGCGCCGACCGATGGGCCGATACCGAGTTGGACCCGAAGCTTTGGGGCTGGCCAATCGCCCTGTTCGTGAGCGACTTGCGGAAAAAGTTGGAATCGGGACGGCCTGATGACGCAGTATGGGGCATGACTTCATCAAGGAGATCGTCCCCATGATCAGCGGCTCGGCAGGCGCGAACGTCCGGAACCCACTCGACACGCTCTTTCGTTTTGGAGTGGTCGGCGACTTGTCGGATGGGCAACTGATCCAGCGGTTCCTGACCGCGCGGGATGGAGCCGAGCAGGCGGCCTTCTCAACATTGGTGGAGCGACACGGGCCGATGGTCCTGCGCGTCTGCCGGCAGATCCTCGGCGACTCGCACGACGCCCAGGACGCCTTCCAGGCCGCTTTCTTGGTCCTGGTCCGCAAGGCGGGTTCGCTCCGGGACGCCGATTCCCTGGCCAGTTGGCTGTACGGAGTCGCCACGCGGGTCGCCGCGAGGGCGAAGTTGGACGCGACCCGACGGAGGGTGTTCGAGCGACGGAGTGCGACCTCCAAGGCGGTGAAACGCCACCGCGAGGGCGGCCCGACCGAATCCTGGCCGGAACTCCATGAAGAGATCGCCCGACTCCCGGCGCATTACCGGGAGCCGGTCGTGCTGTGCTATCTGGAGGGCCTGACCACCGTGGATGCGTCGATGCGGATCGGTTGCCCGCAGGGGACCGTCCTGTCGCGGCTCTCACGGGCGCGCGAGCGGTTGCGCGACCGATTGGAACGACGCGGCCTGGCCTTCTCCCTGGCTTCGCTCAACGGGAAGTTCACGACACCGACGACGGCCGAATTGCCGGCAGCTCTGCTTCAAGAGACGGTCCATCTTTCACTGGGATTCGCGGGACGGCAGGCGGCCGAGGCCGCTCTGGCCTCCGCCACGGCCACCACACTGGCCAGGGGGGTGCTCTACACCATGACGTTCTCAAAGCTGAAGATCCTGGGCGCGGCGATTCTGACCTGCGCCTTCGCAATTGGCGGCGTGCAGACGTTCGGAAAGTTAGGCGGACTGCGTGGAGACCCGAAGCCGGACAGCACTTATCGGGACGATGACGATCCGCAGGACACAATGACCCGCTCGGTGGAGAAGATCCAGACCGGGCTGGAGGAAACCGCCCGTCGCAACGCCGACATGAGGAAAGAGTTGCAAGGCCTGCGCGACTCCCTCAAGGCCATCCGACCGGCCCCTGAGTCGGCCAAGGATAAGGGGGGTATCGATCGGCTCGCCGAGATGCTCAGGCCCCATCCCGCCAGGGATGCGGTCGCTCGATTCGCCGACGCCCTGAAGCGCCATCCCCCTCGGCGCGGTCCCGTCGAAGGTGAACGACATCAGTTGTACATGATGGACCTGCTCGAGGGCGGGACGACATTGATCGTGGATGAACCCGCCCCGGATCTCATCTGGAATGGGGCGGCCCGGTGGTCGCACGATGGCAATCGGATTCTATTCGACGCCACGCCGGGGACCAATTGGCAATTGTCGCGCTTGATGTCGATCGAGATCCAGGACGGTCGGCCGAGATTCACGGACCTTGGCCCGGGCAATTGCGCGACGTTATCGCCCGACGACAAGCGAATCGCGTTCTTGCTCAATCACGGCGCGCAGCCGGGCGCGGAGGCCGGGATATGGCTGATGCTGGCCGATGGTTCGGGACGTCGTCGTGTGGGCGAGTTCGGTGCCCCCTTCTGGTCGCCCGACGGGCGCGAATTCCTGATCAATAGCTTCGCGGAACCCTGGGACTGTACGGTGATCAACCTCGAGACCAAGGAGGGGGGCGTAGTCCGGGTCGCGGGACATCGAACCTTCTCGTGGCCCAGCTGGGCCGGCCCGGGGACCCTGGCGTCGGCCCTCGCGACCAAGGAGGAGGGCGACTCGATCGCACTCCTCGACGTACGTAAGCCGGCCGAGGCGAAGATCATCGAGGTCCTGTGGAAGCGAGGCGAGGAGCTCGATGTCACACCGCGATGGCCGGTCTACCGGCCCGACACGCGTCGTTGTTTCTTCGTCGGCGTCGAGCCAGGGAAGCGAACTCTCTTCTCGGTCCAACGCGGTGAGTCCCTTCGAGCGAGGCGCATGGAACCCGAGGGACACGACGACACGCTCGGGAATCTCGAGTTTTCGCCGGACGGCCGATATCTGCTCTTCAGCGCGAATCGGCCTGACCGAGGGGCGAAGTAAGAGGCCACAGCTTCCCGACGATAGGCTCGATGAGGAGCCGTGTTGGGCCCGAAGACGGGCGTCTCGATTGCCCGCTGAAGTCTTGGCAAGCGATTCACCCTCTCGGACGATGGCGAGACTTCGCTCAGGGTTTGTGGTTGCGCGCAGAGGTTGGATCGATGGATAGGCCGCGACACGTTAGCCATCCTTCTCGATGCGTTCGGGTACGGAGCAATCCGAACGTCTGAAGGTGGCGGTGGGGGCCGGCACCTCAGGGTTGAGCCTTGACGGGGGCACTCTTTCTCGAACGCGTTTCGCTCAACCCGGACCGTCGCTGCTCGAGGAGCTGCTTCTGGGCAGTCGTCAGGGTCGCCTCGCAGTCGAGGACCATCTGCGCACGGAGTTCCTCGATTTGCTTTTCCAGGGCCTCGATTTTCGGCATGCTTTTTCCCTGGATCTGATAGATCGACTCCCTCTGTTCGGCCGTCAGCCCGAGCTGCCCGAAGTACCTCGGCACGCGACGCGTCGGGTCGCTCGACCGCTTGACCGTCTTCGTCTTGCTCTCCGCCTTGGAAGCACTCGGCTCTTGCGCGATCAGCGGGAGACCGCCGCAGAGCATCAGCAAGGCCGTGGCACTCACGGCAACCATCATGAATCGTCGAATCAGAAGCGACATCGCGAAAACCCTCCGATTGGGGTGGAATGCGGACAATACGTCGCACGGCTACGTGCTCAAAACTATCTTAGGACATGGCAGCGATGCTCACGCTCGATTCCGGGCAATAATCCATGATCGCAACGCTCCTGAGCTTGTCGGATGGGAGTCGTCTCGTTGTTTCGTGAAGCCAGGTCGCGGTATCTCGGCGCGATTCGAGGTCGATTGGAATCCAAGGTCCGGGCTCGGCCGACGAACATCCTGTTGATCCGGGTCGGATACCGCAGGACATCCTCGACCGGACGAACGGACGGATCGAGACCCGAGGCGTGAGGTACTTTACCCAAAGGTGCCATGACGTTAGGATGACCTCACTTCGTCCTCTGGCTCGCGGTTTGCAGCAAGGTGACGGGTGATTTCTGATGCGGTTCGTGAAGAAAACTCAGCGCGGAGATAGCTTGTCATGTCAACGGACGCGAAGTCAGCCCCTTCTCCTGCATCGGTGCCGCCGATCAAGCAGCGCGAGCAGGGGATCAAGATTTTCATGTGGCCGAAGGTGATCTTCTTGTACCCGACGGCCATCGTCGCCCTGATCTGCGCCGCGGGGATGTCGATCATTCATGACCGGACGCACGACCCGACCAAGCCGCTGAAGGCGGCGATCTCGGCGACCGGGGCCAACGATGAAGTTTCGAGCCTGAGCGACGAACCCGCTACGACGATGACGAAGGTCGATCGGTTTCGTACGCCCCAGAATCTGCTCGCGATGCTGTTTCTGAGCATGTTGGCGTTCAATCTGATCGTCATGGCCCTGGACTTCCCGAGGTTCACGCTGGTCGCGTGGATTCTCGGCGGGTTTTTCATCCTGTTCTTCCTGCTCTGGCTGAGCGCGTATTTCCGGCTCGACCTGATGAAGCCGATCCACGCGATCTTCGCCAGCATCTATGCGTACGCGAACAAGGGATTCTACTTGATGGTTTTCGTGACCTTGTTCCTCGTCTTCTCCGTCATTTACGTGACGCGATGGCTGGACTACTGGGAGGTGTTGCCGAATGAGATCCTGCATCACCACGGGCCGCTGAGCGATCTCGAGCGTTACCCGACGATGAATCTCAAGTTCGACAAGGAGATCCCCGACGTCATCGAGTGGCTGATGCTGGGATCAGGACGGCTGGTGCTCCATATCCCCAACGTCTCCAAGGCGCTGGTGATGGACAATGTCCTGTTCATCACGAAGAAGGAAGAGGCGCTCAAGCGCGTGATGAGCCGGCTCGAAGTCCGGGTCACGACCGACCAGGAGGCCGGCGAGGTCGTCTGAGTCGGAACGTCCGGCTGGGCTGTCTGTTTCCCGTCCCAGAGAGTTTCAAGGTTCTCCGAAAGCAAATAGGGGGACCGGCACCTCGCGGGCCGGTCCCCCTTTTGTTTCGTATCGATCCGCCCTGTCGCGGCGTCGGTGGATGGGACTTCTTGAGCGCTTCACCAATGGGTTACGCACGCCGTGGCCGCACCGTCGCCATACTAACCCGACGCGCCAGCGAGGGTCTGGAGGCTTTCCCCTCGCTGGCGCGTCGGGTTGGTGTAGGACGTATGCATTTCGATCGTAAGGCGCGTCTAGCCGAGAGAGCCGGAAGCTCGGTCGCCCACGCTACTGCTCTCCCGGTCGTTCCCCGTAGCCGACAGATGGGGCCGCAAGAGTGGCTCGACCATCGGCGGTGTCCCGACCGCACGATCGGCCGTAGCGGTCGAGCTGCCGCTCAATTCTTCGAGAATCGGGCCATTCAAGACGTCTTCGATATCGCGAAGTCGGCGTGCAATGAATGAGCCGTCGAGCACGCGATGGTCGTAGATCAGTTTGACGACGACGCGGCGCGTCGTCGGGTCGATCGGCCCGTAGGTCATCGTCGTCGTCAGGGGCGAGATCGGATGGATCTGCTCGGCACCCAGCGAGCCGTAGCTCGAGAGTCCGAAAGTCCCGAATCGCTTGCATCGCTTGTACCCGGAAATATTGAGCGTGCCCCACCAAAGGAGCCGACGGATCGGAGTCGGTGCCTGGCTGAATCGGAGCGCCATCCGATAGAAGCCGACTTTCTCGAGCGTCTCGTGCTTGTACCAGTCCACGGCCGTCTGGAGCTGGACCAGCGTTTGCTGTTCGGGAGCCCGGAAGAGGCCGACGAATACGCCTTCCTCGCCGTGATACGTCCGCTCGATCGCGAGGGCGCAATTCATCCAGGGATGTTCATAGAGCCGAGGCCACGGGAACTCGAGGAGCGATCGCCGTAAGGGCGGGTTGGCCGCGCCGACCAGGGCGTACGCCTTCATGAAGATGGCAGCCCAGGACGGTCGCGACGGGTGCGCCACTCGAGGTTCCGCCAACGCGCTCAGGTCGATCGTCCGGCTGACCGGCGCCGAGGGGATCCGGTGAGCGAAATGCACCAGATCGCCGATGAATCGACGCGGGCCACGCAGCGGAACATATCGCCCTCTTGGCTCGTGCATCCATGCACCTCGACAGATCAGGACGTGGGTTCCCTATTTCGATCCGCTCCCGGAGAACCGGGCGAGCGGTTATAATACTGACGCCTGCCCGACCTGTCCACGCGGATCGGTACGGTCCCGCAATCGTGGAAAGGAAGACTGCGTGACAGGAAAACCGGCGATGAATCCAGACGACCGGCCCGAGGTCTTCGTCCATCTGCTCCCGAGCTTGATCCCGCCCGAGAGTCTTCGCGGCGGGGTCGCGGTGGTCGTTGATGTCCTGCGCCGACGACGGTGATGGTCCATGCCCTGGCCGCCGGCTGCGAGGCGATCATCCCATGCGCCGAGATCGATCAGGCCAAAGCGGTCGCCGCCGTCCTGCCGCCCGGCTCGGCCTTGCTCGCGGGTGAGCGCGGAGGCGTGCCGATCGCGGGATTTGACCTGGGTAATTCGCCGGGTGAGTTTACCCCGGAGGCCTGCCGGGGTAAGACGCTGGTCATGACCACGACCAATGGCACCCGGGCGATTCTCGCGAGTCTGGAGGCCGAGAGGGTGTATATCGCCAGCTTCGCCAACCTCCGGGCAACCTCCGACGAGCTCGTGCTGCAATTCCTCAAGAAGGACCACGGACATCCCATCCATATCGTGTGCTCGGGGACCGAAGGCTTCATCAGCCTGGAGGATTCGCTGCTGGCCGGGGCCATAGCCAGGAACGTGACCGAAGTGACGACCCGCAACTTCGGCGATCTGTCCCCGATGGGAAATGACGAAGCGATCATCGCCGTCTCGCAATGGCTCGGCGCGGCACTGGCGTTTCGCGAGCGTCCCCTGCATGGGTTGCTGAAGCTGGGGCGGGGCGGTCAAAATGTGGAGCGGATCGGCCTGGGCGCCGACATCGACCTGGCGGCCAAGGTCGACCGCTTCCCGATTGTTGTCGAGTTGATCCGCGATCCCTTGCGGATCGTGGCGGTCTAGATCGCAGGATGCCGGGGCGCGTGTTGTGCCCGGTCTCGATGGTGGGGCGGGCCCTGCCACGGTCATGCCCCTGGGAGAGGTGACGACAATGCTCGAGGATATGGACAAGTTGGTCTCGCTCTGCAAGCGACGGGGTTTCATCTTCCCGTCGAGCGAAGTCTATGGAGGGATCAACGGATTCTGGGATTACGGGCCGCTGGGCGTCGAGCTGAAGCGGAATATCAAGGATTCCTGGTGGCGCGACAACGTCCGCATGCGGGACGACATGGTCGGGCTGGATTGCTCGATCATCATGAACCCGCGAGTCTGGGAGGCGTCGGGGCACGTCGGGGGCTTCTCCGACCCGATGGTCAACTGCCGGGCGACGAAGGAGCGGTATCGGGCCGACCAGATTTACGTCTTCGCGTACGTCTACCCGGCGGTCAACCACAAGGGGGAACCGACCGAGGCCTGGCTGGCGGGTCTGGGGGGCACGCCCGAGGAGGCCGCCGAACACGTCGAGAAGAAGGCCGCCAAGTTGGCCAAGCGATTCGGACAACCGACCGATTCCCCGGCGATCATCCCCTACATGCAGCTCAGCGTCGGCGACCGGGAGAAAGTGGTCGGGCCGTCAACCGACGATCGCGGCACCCTGACCGAGCCGCGCGCCTTCAACCTGATGTTCAAGACATTCGTCGGGGCCCTGGAGAGCGAGTCGAACGTCGCCTATCTCCGGCCCGAGACCGCGCAGGGGATCTTCGCCAACTTCAAGAATGTGGTCGACACCGGGCACATCAAGTTGCCGTTCGGCATCGCGCAGGTCGGCAAGAGCTTCCGCAACGAGATCAATCCCCGAAACTTCACCTTCCGTTCCCGCGAATTCGAGCAGATGGAGATCGAGTTCTTCTGCCGTCCCGATGAGGCGAGAGAGTGGTACGCCTACTGGCGGAAGGCCCGGTTCCAGTGGTACGTGGATCTCGGCCTCCAATCCGATCGGCTGCGGTTGAGGGACCATGATGCCGAGGAGCTGGCCTTCTACTCGACGGCGACGGCCGACATCGAGTACGCATTCCCGTTCGGTATCAGCGAGCTGGAGGGTATCGCTCACCGCGGCGATTACGACCTCAACCAGCACATGAAGTTCAGCGGGAAAGACCTGAGCTATTACGACGAGGATCGCAAGGAACGGTTCGTGCCGCACGTGGTCGAGCCCTCGGCCGGCGCCGACCGTGCGACCCTGGCATTCTTGTGCGAGGCTTACACCGAGGATGAGGTCGCGGGCGAGTCGCGCACGGTGCTCAAGTTCCACCCGCGGATCGCTCCCATCAAGGCCGCGGTTTTCCCATTAGTGAAGCGGGATGGCATGCCCGAGATGGCGGAGAAGATCTACCGCGAGCTGAAGCGCCGGCAGAATGTCTCCTACGACGAGAAGGGCGCGATCGGGCGTCGATATCGGCGCCAGGACGAGGCCGGCACGCCGTTCTGCATCACCGTGGACAGCCAGAGCCTGACCGATGGCTCGGTGACGTTCCGCGATCGCGACACGTGTCGACAGTGGAGAGTGGCCGCCGGAGGAGCATCCCAGGCGCTCGACGACTTGCTCGAGGGTCGGCCGGTCCCCGATGCGTCCTGAGCCCGGCCGCGCCGCGCGAGCGGCCCGAAGAGGCGATCTCCCACCACCCGCGATCACGGCCCGGCACCGATCATGAAACCCTGCATCAGCCAAGTCACGACCCTGATGAATCCCTTCCGGGCGGACGTCGCCTCGTACCACGGGGGAGGGTGGCGGAGCGTGGAGCTCTGGCTGACCAAGCTCGAGTCGTTCGTGGGAGAGAACTCGGTCGCCGAGGCACGCGACCTGCTGGAATCGAGCGGATTGCGCACCGTGGCGGCGGCCGGGCAGGGGGGGTTGCTGTTGTCTCGGGGCGTGGAGAGGTTGACCCATTGGGACCTGTTTCGTCAACGGCTGCTCCTGCTGCGCGATCTGAGCGTATCGACCCTGATCATCGCCGCCGATAACGCGGGTACGGATGCCCCGACCCTCGAGGATTTCTCGTTCGCCACCGCCAGCTTACGCGAGGCCGCCGACGTCGCCGGGACCTTCGGTGTTCGAATCGCCCTCGAATTCCAGAGGTCGTCGCGGATATGCTCCTGCCTGGAGACGGCGCTCGCCATGGTCGTGCAATGCGGCAGCCGAAATGCCGGCGTCTGTCTCGACGCGTTCCACTTCCAGACCGGCCCGAGCAAGCTCGAGGATCTGGACGAGGCCTCTCCGGAGCTGATCGCGTGGGTCCAGCTCTGCGACGTGAGCGGGACCCCTCGGGAACTGGCGGGCGATAGCGACCGGATTCTGCCGGGTGACGGCGACTTCCCGCTCGGGTCCATCGTCGAGCGCCTCTCCCGGATCGGCTACGACGGTCACGTTTCGCTCGAGCTCTTGAACCCACATCTCTGGCAAGTCTCGGCCGATCGCGTCGCGGACCTGGGCTACCAGGCCCTCGTCCGGGTCATGGGTCCGCGGCTCTCCGACACCGCGGGCGCGGCGTCGGATACCGGCCCGGACGGGAAATTCGCAGGAGGATCCTGAGCGTGTCGTCGGTGGTGACCCTCCAACCCGCAACGGCCGTCTTCCGTGAGGAGCAATACTTCGACTGGCGCGTGTACGCCTTCGTGGCATTGGTCGAGATCCTCACCGCCCTGGCTCTGCTCCAGCGAACGGCGTGGTCGTTCGAGCTCCTCGTGGGAATGATCGTTGGGATCAGCCTGGGAATGTTCCTGGTCTTCGTCTTCCTCCACATGACCACGGAGGTCACGCCGACGGATGTTCGGGTCTGGTTCGGATGGATCCCCGTTTCCCGCCGCCTCCTGCCGCTAGGGGACGTGCGCAGCGCCGAGGTCGTGACCTTCCGGCCGATCGCCGATTACGGTTTCTGGGGGAACCGGGCAGGTCGCAATGGCGATCGTGCCTTGATCGCACGCGGCAATCGGGGTGTTCGACTCGCCCTGGCCGATGGCTCATTCCTGGTGATCGGCAGCCAGCGACCCGAGGAACTCGCCACGACTCTGGAAAACGCGCTGCGGCCGGGGATTTAATCCAGGACCACACTTCGAACGTCGCCGTTTGAAGGGAATTCGTCCAGGCAAGGCTGAATCGAGACGATCGCGGCAATCGATCATCTCCCTGCGAGCCCGTCCACGTATCGTGCAGGTCCATGAGAGATCGTTCGAGGCCGCTGCCCGAATCGTTCCACTCGGCCCGGTCACATCTTCTGCGCGATCGGCACGTGGATGCTCCCATCGGAACCCTGGAGTAACGTGACCAACGTGTTCTGATCGATGGGCTTGGCAAGGTGGTCGTTGAAGCCCGCGGCGAGGGCGCGATGGCGGTCCTCTTCCTGACCATAGCCGGTGATGGCGATCACCCTGATGTCCTTTGTCGCCTCGTCCTGACGGAGTTTCCGTATCACTTCGAAACCATCCATACCCGGGAGCCCGATGTCGAGTAGGATCAACTCGGGATGGAAGTCGTGAGCGGCCTGGATACCGGTCGCACCGTCGTGGGCCGTCGCGGTCTCATGGCCCAGGATCCGCAGCAGCCTGGACATCGAGAGGGCGAGGTCCACGTTATCTTCGATCAGGAGGATGCGCGTCTTACTAATCTGGCGGGCAACCCCCGCCGGTGCATGATGTGTCGAGGGTGGTTCGCGGAGGATCGGAAACCGGACGGTGAAAGTGCTCCCACGGCCAGGCCCTCCGCTCTCGGCCGTCACGGTCCCGCCGTGCATCTCGACGAGCTTGGAAACCATGGTCAGCCCGATCCCGAGTCCCCCCTCGCTACGGGCGAGCGAGCGATCGCCCTGGGTGAAGGGGTCGAAGATGTGGGGCAATAAATCCGGGGCGATTCCGACCCCATTGTCGCAGACCCGGATTCGTACGTACCCGCCATCGAGGCGAGCATCGAGGTCGATCCGCCCGCCGGGTTCGGTGTACTTGGCCGCGTTATTCAGCAGATTCACGAAGATTTGCTCGAGACGAGTTGGGTCGGCCTCGACAAAGATCGGCTCGGACTCGATCGCAGTATGGAATTCCAGGTTCCGCTCCTGGAAGAGCGGACGGACGGAATCGGCCGAGGCGCGAAGGACCGCAGCCAGGTCGATGGTCTGGAGACGGAGCTGGATCTTGCCTCGGGTGATGCGGGAGACATCGAGCAGATCATCCACGAGCCGGGTCAGATGCTTGACCTGGCGGTCGATCACCTCCTTGCACCAGTCGAGGAAACCCCCGGCGCCGGGCCTCTGGAGGAGCTGCACGGCATTCGCGACGGCGGCCAGCGGGTTTCGCAGCTCGTGTGCGAGCATGGCGAGGAACTCGTCCTTGCGCCGGGCGGACTCCTGCATCTCCTTCTCGATTACCCTCCGCTCGGACACATCCCGGAAGACGAGCACCACCCCGACGATCGCGTCCTGACTGTTGCGGATCGGCGCCCCGCTGTCGTCGATCGGTCGCTCGATACCGTCGCGACTGATGAGCACCGTATGATTGGCGAGGCCAGCGACGACACCGGTGGCCAGGACGCGTTCCACCGGATTCTCGACCGGGTCGCGCGTATTCTCATCGATGATCCGGAATACCTCATCGAGGGGCCTGCCCGCGGCCTCGCCTGCCTTCCAACCGCAGAGGGATTCGGCCACCGGATTGATGAAGACGACCCGTCCCCGGTCGTTCGTTGCGATGACCGCATCTCCGATGCACGTCAGCACGGCGGAAAGCCATTGCTGACTGGCCTCGGCCCGTCTTCGCGCGGCGTGGAGCGCCTCGACCAGCACGCTAATCACCAGACCGGCGACGAAAAACGAGATCAGCTCAACGAACTTCTTGATCGACCAATCCGGTTGGAGGTAGCGCAGGGTCACGACCGCGATGAACTCGATCAAGACGGTGGCGAAGAGGCCTGCCCCGAAACCACCCTGCCAGGCACTGATCAGCACGGCCAGGAACAGGACTGTGCCCAGCCCCTCGCCGATGACCGGAATGCGAAGAAAAGGGAGGGACGCCAGGACGACCAGCACGGCGATCACGTAGCGAACCAGCCAGTGGGTCGACTTCATCTCCAACACCTCGTATCCGCTTCCGATTCGACCGTCGAGCGCGAGTTGAGGGGCCTTCAATCTCGCACAATGGCCCGAGGCTGACCAGCCCCCTGCACGCTCACGCGGAAGAGAGTCGAGAGTCCCCAGCCGTATGAAGGGTCGAATCGCCTGATCGTCCTAATTCTCCGAGCATCCATACTCGATCGGGAACCCGGCGACAACGCTTTTTTCCCGGCCACCCCGATCCTCTCGAGGGCATCTCCACCCCTTGCATTTTGCATGATCGGGCCTGGCGCTTGCAAATCGCACGAGACAGGCCAGGCGCGCAATCCCTGTCGAAAATCGCAAACCACGGATTCGACAAGACTTGGGGGCGACTCGTTCGACGGGCATGTCAGTTGCGTTAATCCGCCCCTCGATCTTGCCTCCAGGACATTCGGCTCTTGGACAGGATGGGGGTCATCATTACCGGTCCGTCATGGAACTCGCTGATCATCCGGAGAGGGCCCGTCGAAGACCATGCGGTCGTGAAGATGGCCCAGATGTTCCGCTCGGGAACCAACGACATCGATGCACTCGATTATGTGGACATGTTTCTGGCCGACGAACAGCAGACCCCTTCATGCGTATCGCCCAGGTCGCGCCCCTCTATGAAAGCGTCCCGCCGAAGCTGTGCGGCGGGACCGGGCGTGTCGTCTCGTGGTTGACGGAAGAGCTGGTCGGCCTCGGTCACGAGGTCACGCTGTACGCCACCGGTGATTCCCGGACCGCGACGAGGCTGGTCGCGGGCTGCCCTCGCGGGCTCTGGGGCGAGCCGAGTTGTCGCGAGACGCTCCCGCACCACCTCCGCCAGTTGGAGATGGTCTTCCGCGACATCTCGCGGTTCGACGTCATCCACTTCCACGGCGACTACCTCCATTTCCCGATGCTGCGGCGCCACTCGTGCGCGAGCGTCACGACTCTGCATGGAAGACCCCACGTCCCGGACCTGCAAACCCTGTTCGAGGAGTATTCCGAGGTTCCGCTGGTGTCGATCTCCGACGAGCAGCGCCGGCCGATCCCCTGGGCCAACTGGCAGGCGACCGTTCACCATGGGATGCCCAGAGACTTGCACACTTATCACGAAGGATCGGGCGAATACCTGGCCTTCCTCGGCCGGATCTCTCCCGAGAAGCGGCTGGATCGGGCCATCGAGATCGCCCGCCGATCGGGCCGGAAGCTCAGGGTCGCCGCCAAGATCTATCCCGAGGAACGTGCCTACGACGCCCAGACGATCGAGCCGCTGCTGCACGAGTCGCGGTCGTTCGTCGAGTTCATCGGCGAAGTGGGAGGCCGGGGAAAGGACGAGTTCCTGGGTAACGCGTACGCCTTCCTCTTTCCGATCGACTGGGCGGAGCCGTTCGGGCTGGTGATGATCGAGGCTATGGCCCGCGGCACGCCGGTGATCGCCTGGCGACACGGTTCGGTGCCCGAAGTCATCACGGATGGAGTGACCGCGTTCGTCGTCGAGAGTCTCGAGCAGGCGGTAGAGGCTGTCGAGCGGGTCGCCGGACTGGACCGCCGCGACTGCCGGATCTCCTTCGAATACCGATTCGACGCCTCGCGCATGGCGAGAGATTATCTGGATGTCTACCGTCACTTTTTGCGAGGGCATTCGGTGCCGGCGGAGGCGTCGATCCACCCCTTCGTCTCGGCCGGGTCCAACTGCGAAGGCCGTCCGAAGGTTGCCACGAGATTTCGTCGGCTACGAGCGCCATTGCTCGGGGCGATGCCGCGTGCTCGCTGATTCAGGGGGATCGGCCGGCCGAACGTACCCACTTGCCAGGATCAATCGAAGGTAACATCATCCCCGGTCGGTGCGATCTCAGAAGGATTGGGCGATGACCCGTAGCGACGAACGAGGCGAGGAGGAAGCCCTTCCTCCGACCGACGTGCCAGATGGAGAAGACCGAGGCGAAGGAGGCTCTGCGCATATCCTGGCGGCCGCAGGCTCGGCTGGCGAGCGGACTCGAGTCCTCAAGCATGGGGATACCTTCGCGGTCTTCGATCGCTACGGCGATATCGAGCCAGGCGGCCTGGGCGAGGAGGGGCTCTACCATGAGGGTACCCGATTTCTATCCTGCTTGAGGATGGAACTCGAAGTGGGCCGGCCGTTCTTCCTGGGCTCCACCATCTGTGATGATAACGACCAGCTTTCGGTCAACCTCACCAACCCGACGCTGATTCGCGACGGGCGCGTGCGACTTCCGCTGGGCTCGCTCCACCTGGCCTTGAAGAAGTTCCTCTGGCGCGGCGTCTGCTACCAGCAATTGCGGATCCAGAACTTTGGGACGGAGCGGGTGGAAACCGCGATCTCCTTCCATTTCGAGGCGGACTTCGCGGATATATTCGAAGTCTGCGGCATGAAGCGGGCCGCTCGGGGCCGTGCCCTGACGCCCGAGGTAGCGGAATCGCGAGTCGTACTCGGCTATCGCGGATTGGACGGCATTTTCCGTCGCACGCGGCTGGAGTTCGCGCCACATCCGACGTCTCTCACGGCTTCCTCCGCTCACATGCACCTGTCGCTCCCGCCCGGAGAGTCGGCCGCTCTTTCCGTGTCGATCGCCTGCGAGTGCGGGGCGATCGACCGGCCGTCATTTCGATTCGACGATGCCCGCAGTGAGGCCCAGGCCGACCTGGAGCGGGCCAACGCCTGGTCATGCCACCTGCGTACGTCGAATGGTCAGATCAATGGCTGGGTGAACCGCGTGGTGTCCGACCTCCACATGATGACCACCGAGCTGCCGACCGGGCCGTACCCTTATGCCGGCGTGCCGTGGTTCAACACGCCGTTCGGACGTGACGGGATCATCACCGCCCTGGAGTGTTTGTGGCTGCGGCCCGAACTGGCCCGGGGCGTGCTCGGATACCTGGCCGCCACCCAGGCCACGCAGAACATCCCCGAGGAGGACGCGGAGCCCGGGAAGATCCAGCACGAGACGCGCCGCGGTGAGATGGCCGCGATGAAGGAGATCCCCTTCGGCCGCTACTATGGCAGCGTGGATGCCACGCCTCTCTTCGTCCTGCTGGCAGGCGCATACCACGAACGGACCGGCGACCGCGCATTCGTCGAATCGCTCTGGCCGCATGTCGAGGCCGCGCTCGAGTGGATCGATCGCTACGGCGACCGTGATGGCGACGGCTTCGTGGAGTATCATCGTCAATCCGCCCATGGCCTCCTCCACCAGGGTTGGAAAGATTCGGACGACGCCATCTTCCATGCGGACGGCTCGCCGGTCGTCGGGTCGATCGCACTCTGCGAGTTGCAGGGCTACGTCTATGCCGCCCGGCGGGCGGGCGCGGCACTGGCGGAGTCGCTCGGTCAGGCAGGGCGTGCGGCCGAACTGTTGCGTCAGGCCGAGGCGTTGCGCTCGCAATTCGATGACGCTTTCTGGTGCGAGGAGCTCTCGACGTATGCCCTGGCACTCGACGGTCCGAAGCGACCCTGCCGCGTTCGCAGCTCCAATGCCGGGCAATGCCTCTTCAGCGGCATCGCCGATCCCGTGCGCGCCCGCCGCGTGGCGCAAACGCTCCTCTCCGCCGAGTCGTTCTCGGGCTGGGGTGTCCGCACGCTTGCGACCTCGGAGTCGCGGCACAACCCCATGGGCTATCACGTCGGCTCCGTCTGGCCGCACGATAGCGCCTTGATCGCGCTGGGGATGGCCCGCTACGGGCTGGAGGGCGCGGCGCTTCAGATCTGGACGGGCCTGTTCGAGGCCTCGCTCTACTTCGATCTCCACCGGATGCCGGAGCTGTTCTGCGGATTCCCGTGGGAGCCGGATGAAGGGCCCGTGCCTTACCCGGTGGCCTGCGCCCCTCAGTCCTGGTCAGCGGCGTCGGTATTCCTCCTGTTCCAGGCATGCTTGGGCCTGGAGATCAACGGCCTCGAGCGGCAGGTGTACCTCAACCGTCCTCAACTCCCTGCTTCGCTGGATGAGCTCCTGATTCACAACCTGGACGTGGCCGGCGCGGGTCGATATGCGGCTCGTCCGCCACGAACACGGGGTGAGCGTGGATGTTTTGCGTCGCGAAGGGGATGCCGAGGTCCCGGTCGTCAACTGATCTCCGGACGCCGACTGCTCGAGGGCGTGTCTTCCCTGAGGCCCAGCGGAAGCGACGCGTGTTGAATGGAATCGGCGAGGTCATGGCATCCTCCGGATGAGCGATCTTGGTGCTCCCTTCGAGGCTACGTCGCCGCGGAGCATCGGGGCAATTTCACATGGCCGGACACCGCGGGCCCCCTCGCTAATCTCCCGCCATCGATGTGACCGGTCTCCTCGGTCCCGCCATCGATGCGGTTGTCTCAAATCCGATATGCTTTTGCGGAGGGCGTATGGTAAAGTTCGTGGAGCCCGCGATCGCGCGAGCGCGATCTCGCTCGACAACCGGCCCTTGTCAGCCAGGCGCGGAGCGGAGACTGTCCCGCCTCTTCCCGCGTCCCGTCGAGCGTCCCGAGATAGGCCGATCTCTCCGACTACGTTTCATCAAATCGTATGCGTGAACAAGCTCAAATGCATCGACGAGGCTGTGCGAATCGATCGCTCATCGGGAATGGCCCCGAGCCGAGAAGGCCGCATTCAAGTCGCGCCGCACGCCGAGATGAACCGGCATGAGAATTGCCCATACTCGAATGACATCTGGGTGCTTGACGGCGACGAAGAGCCAGGACGTCTGGGGGCGGGAGACGGATCACTAAGCGGGAATCCTTCGGCACCGAGGTCTTAGCCAAGAGGGTCATCCATGAGCAAGTCCAAGACCAGCAAGAGCCCTTTGAAACAGTCCGCCAAGCCCTTGACTGATGCGGCGGGCGCCGCGGCGAAGACGGTGAAGCGCACCGCGAAGGCCGCGAAGCGCGAGGCCGGCGGCATCATGCGCTCGATCGGCGAGACGGTCGTGGAAGGCGCCGAAGCCGTCGCCAAGGCCGGCGCGAAAGCGATCCAGGGCGTCAAGGAAACCCTCTCCCCTTCATCGGCACCGAAGGCGGCCAGGCCGAAAGCCAGGTCGGCGACACCGAAGGCGAAGTCCTCGGCCAAAGCCGATTCCGCGACATCCCGCATCGCCGCTTCAACGGCCAAGACAAAGTCCTCAACTCCCAAGGCCAAGACGGCTACCTTAAAGTCGTCTGCACCGAAGTCGTCCTCGGTGAAGCCGAAATCCGCGACACCCAAGGGGACCGCGGCAACCAAGTCGTCGAAGCCGAAGAAGTCTCGCTGATCGCGGCCGATCCTTCCGGAGACTTGACGGAGGGACAGGCCGAGCGGATCACGGGGTCACGATAACCGGCGATGCAAGGCGAGGCGAGGCGGGGAGGCGAAGCGTGTCTCATGAAGTTGTCAGGGCGGAGTTGCACGATCTGGCCGGCCTCGTGGGGTCGGTCGTCCGCGACGCCGAGCGACTCGTCGGGCAGCACGTTAACCTGCTCCGTAGCGAACTCCGCCACGGTGTTCGCGAGACCCCGGCGGTGATCGCGACCATCGGTGCGGGGGCCGGACTGATCGCGGCGGGCGGGATATTGGGTTCGCTCATGCTCGTGCATGGGCTCCACAAATCGACACGCCTCCCGCTCTGGGGATGTTATGGTTTAGTCGGCGGCGTGATGGCGGCCGTTGGGGGCGGAATGGTCGCGGCCGGGACACGACGCGCGTCGGCAATCTCTCTCGTGCCCCGGGAGACGATCGCGGCGATCGGCGAGGATATCGAATGGCTCAAGGACCAGATCGGCACCCAGACGAGCTAGACGACCACCGAGTCGATTCTCCGGCGGCGATCCGCGCCGCGATCGCGGAGACCCGTCGCGAGATGGCTCACCATTTGAGCGCCCTCAAGAACCGTCTGTTTCATCCGACTCTCCTGTCCGAAGATTCTCCCACGGAGCCCTCCATGGCGACTCAGAAGAAATCCTCGTCCTCATCGACCGCGAAGACCGGCGGGACCTCGAAACCTCGACCGACCCCGAAGACAGCCACGAAGGCGAGCCCGGCCTCCAAGCCCAAGACCGCCAAGGCCGAGCTGAAGACGACTCCGGCGCCCGCGAAGGCCAAGGCCGCACCCCCGAAGGTCACAACTTCCGCGAAGAAGCCTCCCGGCGCAACACCCGCGGTGGAATCGAAGTCGGCCAGCTCGACCAAGAGCACAGTCAAGGCGAAGTCCCCTGCCAAGGGCAAGACCGCGGTCAAGACCAAGGCCGCGCGAGCGGGTATCGTATCCAGCATCGTGGCGAAGACTGGCGGCGTCCTCGATACGATGCTCGCGGGTGCGGTCGTCGGGGCGGTCACCGGGGCGGCACAGAGCCTTTCGCAGGAGCCCACGGCCGTCACCGGCAGTCTCGCGGCCTCCTCCAAGTCCGACGCGCCCGGAACAGGTGAAGTCCTGGGAGAGATGGGATCCGGCGCAGCCCTCGGCGCGATCTCCGGGGTGGCCAAGTCCGTCTTGCCGGCCGAGAAAGCCAAGAGCCCCAAGAAGAAGTCGTCGAAACGCTGAGCCCCGGACTGCTGCCGATCGCGGCGAGGAATTCTACCGGCCGCCTGACTGAGTGACCTGTCGAGTGTCAAGACAGTCCCACCCGCAGGCGGCACCGATATCCGAACTCCCGGACGACACACACCATGAAGTCCTTCCTCCGCTTGATCGCGACGATCGCGATCGGTGTCGGCGCGGCGAACGCGCAATCACCCGATGTCCTGATCGCCGATTTTGAAGCGGACAACTATGGATCCTGGAAAGTTGAAGGCAGGGCCTTCGGTCCGGGGCCGGCGCGGGGGACTCTTCCCGGTCAGATGGCCGTGGAAGGCTACGAGGGCAAGGGCCTCGTGAACTCGTTTCATGGAGGCGACGCGACGGTCGGCTCGCTCAAGTCTCCCGAGTTTGCCATCAACCGAAAGGCGATCCGATTCTTGATCGGAGGCGGAGGATGGGCCGGGCAGACCTGCATGAACCTGATCGTGGACGGCAGGGTTGTCCGCACGGCCACCGGCCCGAACACCGATCCCGGGGGCACGGAACGTCTGGAGACCGGGGGCTGGGACGTCAGCGACCTGGCGGGCAAGAGTGCCAGTCTCGAGATCGTTGACCGCGCGACCGGCGGCTGGGGACATATCATCGTCAACCAGATCCTCCTCACGGATCGGAAGCTTCCGGGGACGTTACGCGACGTGACACGCGAGATGAAGCTCGAGCATCTCTACCTGCACTTCCCGGTGAAGACCGGCGGCAAGAAGTCTCGGGTGGCGATGCTGGTGGACGGCGCGATCGTCCGGGAGTTCGACATCGAGCTGGCCGACGACCCAGGCTGGTGGGCTCATCTCGACGTCAGCCCCTGGCAGGGGAAAACCGCCGTATTGCGAGTGGATCGGCTGGCCGAGGATTCCGGCGCATTGCGGCAGGTCACCCAGGCGGATGAGATCTGGGCCCCCCGAGAGGTGTATCGTGAGCCTTTGCGAGCCCAGCTTCACTTCTCGCCGAGGCGTGGTTGGAACAACGACCCGAATGGGATGGTTTACTCCGGAGGAGCGTATCACCTCTATTTCCAGCACAATCCTTACGGCTGGAACTGGGGGAACATGCACTGGGGCCACGCCGTCAGCCGAGACCTGGTCCACTGGACCGAATTGCCCATCGCGATCTACCCGCGACAGTTTGGCGACTGGGCCTTCTCGGGCAGCGCCGTCGTGGACCGCGCGAATACGTCCGGGATGAAGCGGGCCGCGGATGATCTGCTGGTTGGCGCATATACCAGCACCGGCCGCGGCGAGTGCATCGTCTTTTCCAACGACCGCGGACGGACCTGGACCGAATTCGCGGGCAATCCGGTGGTCAAGCATCAGGGCCGGGATCCTCGCCTGGTCTGGCACGAGCCGTCGAAGCGCTGGGTGATGGCGGTCTACGACGAAGCCGAAGGGAAACAATGGATCGTCTTCTACACGTCGAGCGACCTGAAATCCTGGACTTTCCGGAGCCGAATTGAAGGCTTCTTCGAATGCCCTGATCTATTCGAGCTGCCCGTTGAGGGCGATGAGAGCCGGCGCAAGTGGGTACTCACAGCGGCGAGCAGCGAATACCGGATCGGGCGATTCGACGGAGCGACGTTCACACCCGAGACACCGAAGCTGCCCGGTCATCGCGGCCAGGGCTTCTACGCGGCTCAGACGTTCAGCCACGATCCCCGAGGCCGGATCGTCCAGATCGGCTGGCTCCAGACGAAGACGCCCGATATGCCTTTCAACCAGGGCATGTCGCTACCGATGAGTCTCGTCCTCCGTGACACGCCAGAAGGTCCAAGATTGGCGTGGCAACCGGTCGAGGAGCTGAAAGCCCTCCGGTCGCGCAGGCTCGTCCACACGTCGGGGAAGCTGAAGCCCGGCGATAACCCGCTCGCCGGAGTCAAAGGCGAGCTGATCGAGCTGCGGACCGAGTTCGAACCCGCTCCGCAGAGCATCCTCACATTCAAGATCCGGGGAATCGAGATCGTGTACGACGCAGCGAAGCGAGAGATCCGCGTGAATGGCCACCGCGCCCCCGCACCGCTCCGTTCCGGCAAGCAGAATCTGATCATCTTCACGGATCGGACTGGCCTGGAGGTTTTCGCCAGCGACGGGCTGACTTACATACCCATGCCCGTGAATCTCGACGAGTCGAAGACGAGTCTCGATGCGACGATTTCGGGCGGGGTCGTGAAAGTTCATTCCCTGGACGTCAACGAGCTTCGCAGCATCTGGCAAACCGTCGGAAACCCATGAGATGCAACCTGTCGATCGGCGCGAATCCTGGCATATTCGTCACTCAGAATCGTGGCGAGCGTCCCCATCCGACGTCGATCCATCCAGTCTTGATCGCGACTCGAAGAAGCATGAAAAACAGCGGGCCTCTAGGGATTGCACTCGACCCCGGCGAGCGATATCATCGAAGAACACGACTGATCAGTCGGGGAGGCTTTGTCTCAAGATAACCTTCCATCGAAACTGAGTCGCGTCGAACCGGGGGATTAGCTCAGCTGGGAGAGCGCTTGCATGGCATGCAAGAGGTCAGGGGTTCAAGTCCCCTATCCTCCACTCGCAACCACAATCAGGGCAAGAACTTATAACGAATACAGGCCACGAAAGAATCATGGCTCGACCTCTGCCGTGGCAGAGTTGATGGCCATCGGGCACCCCTAAGACGTTGGAGTCCGTTTCTTTTAGCTGAAAATGGCGGCCGAGTTGCCACCGATTGACTGATATCCAGTTCATCAGACTGGCTAATCGGCGACTTGCCATTCAACTTGCGCCAAACCGTGCTGTAGTGACAGTCAGGAATACGGACGAGCTTTGATTGCCCGCCCGTACCACGCTCGTCGAGCGAATCGCAGATGGCCCGCAGGGCGGCGGGGGTGATGTGTGATCCGAGCCGATCATTCCTAATCACGCGCCTGCATGATGAGATACTCGGCCTGTGAGTCGAGGTTACGCTCGACCACCTTTGCGATGATCTGTCTAAAATCGGACTTGCTCGTATACCGCAGAACTTCGGTTTCGAGTAGGTCTCTCCGCTCCTTGATGATCTGACAAGCGATGCCGCTCATCTCGTAGGATTAAGAAGCGACCAGCCAGGCAGTAGCCTCCGGTGTACCGACCTGGGGGTATTTGCAAGAGTTGTGTTTGGAGAATTCTCAGGCGGCGGGCTTCTCCTTGTTACCATCGATGAAGATCGTCCCCTTGATGACCTCGGCCAGCAGCGGCGAACCATTCAACGATCGCCAACCCTTCGATGCGGCCTCCATCAGCTTGAAGACCATCGCCAGACACGCCGCTCGGCTCCCGTTCCCCTTGGTCTTGTCGTGCCTCAGCCGCACCGTCGCGAATACGCTCTCGATCGGATTCGTCGTCCGGATGTGCACCCAGTGCTCCGCCGGAAAGTCATAGAATGATAATAACACATCTCGATCTTTCTCCAGGCACTCCGTCGCCTTCGGGTACTTCGCCTCGTACGTCGCCACGAACAGGTCGAACGCCTTCCTCGCCGCCTCCTTCGTCTCGGCCAGGTAGATCTCGTGCAGCAGCCCCTTGGCCTTCGGCTGCGTGCCCTTGGGCAGCTTGTCGAGCACGTTGGCCATCTTGTGCACCCAGCACCGCTGCTCCTTCGTCTCGTCCCACACCTGGCGCATCGCCTTCCAGAACCCCAGCGCCCCGTCGCCGATCGCCAGGCTCGGCTCGATCTCCAGGCCGCGGGCCTTGCAGTCCAGCAGCAGCTCCTTCCACGACTGCTCGCTCTCGCGGTAGCCGTCGGCGATGGCGATCAGCTCCTTCTTGCCGTCGGCGGTCGCCCCCAAGAGGACCAGGATGCACTGCCGGCCCTCCTCCAACCGGATGTTGAAGTGCACCCCGTCGGCCCACACGTAGACGTAATGCTTCCCCTTGTCACCAAACCCGTAAGACTGGGAGTTAGCGAACCCGAATCGTTACGAGCCTGACAGACGTCCAGTACGAGCGTCGTACTGGGCATCCATCGACAGGCAAGCCAAGGGCTTTCAAGCTGGTCCTGGACATCCCAGGCCCGCTCGGAGGCAGCACCTTGGCAAAGCTCACAAGGGAGCAAATCGTGACGATCGATGTTCTGCACCGGCGCGACCAGTCGCGGTGCCAGACGGCGCGAATCCTGGGCGTCTCCGAGGGGGCGGTCCGGTATCACCTCCGTCGCGCCCGAGAAGGAGCCGGCGATGGCCGGCGGAAGCCGTCGCGGATCGAGCAACTCGGCCTGGCCGAGGCGGTCGCCCATTGGTGGCGGGCGCAGGCCCAGACCCTGGGCCAACTGCGGCCGCCCAGCGTCCAACTCCTCCACGAGTTCCTCCGCGCCGAGCATGGCTACGACGGCTCGTACAAGTCGGTCCGCAAGTTCGTGCGGGCTCGCTACGGCCGACCACCGATTCGCCCGTTCCGCCGCGTCGAGACCCCGGCCGGGGCACAGACACAGAGCGATTGGGGCGAATTCCGCCGCGTCAACCTCGGCGACCCCGAGGGGCCGACGACCCTCTACGCCTTCGTCATGGTCCCGAGCCATAGCCGCAAGGAGGCCGTCGTCTGGAGCCGCTCGATGGACCAGCTCGCCTGGCATCACGTCCACAACGAGGCCTACCGGCGGCTCGGTGGGGTCGCCGCGGTCAATCGGATCGACAACCTCAAGACGGGCATCGCGCGGGGTGCGGCGCCTGGGGACACGTCAACGAGCAATATCGTGTCTACGCTCGCACGATCGGCTTTCACGTCGATGCCTGCGAGGTCCGCTCGCCCGAACAGAAGGGGAAGACCGAGCGCCGGGTCGGCGACTGCAAGGGCCTGGACGTCCGGGGCCGGCGGTTCGACGGCCTGGGCGGGCTCCAGACCTGGACCGACGCGGATCGGGCGGCGCGGGCGATCGAGCGGATCTGCCCGGCCACCGGCCTGTCGGTGGCGGCGAGCTGGGAGGCGGAGAGGCCGTTCTTGCGGCCGCTGCCCGCGTTGTTGCCCGAGCCGTTTGATACGGTCAAGACGGCCCCGGTGCACAAGGACTGCGTCGTCCATTTCGAAGGTCGCAGTTATGTCGTTCCGTTCTCCTATGTCGGCCGCGAGGTGGAGGTCCGCGGCTGTTCGGGATCCGTGCAGATCCTCGATCCCCGGACCGCCGTGGTGCTGATCTCATACCCACGGCACACTCCGGAGCGGATCTTGATCGAGCCGGCGTGCTACGAAGGGCCCGGGACCGCCCAGGTGCTGCCGCCCAAGCCGCTGGGGCGGATGGCCCGGAAACGCCAGGAGATCGCCGCACTGCCGGTGGAGCAGCGGCCGGTGGACCTCTACGCCGCACTGGCGGAGGTGGCACGATGACGACCAAAGGGGGTTCGCACGAGCCGGAGAGGCCCTCGGCGTTGCCCGCCAAGGCGGCGACGTTCGACCTGGGGACGCTGGTGGACCAACTGGTGAAGCTGGGCCTGGATTTCGCGGCCGAGTCGCTGCCGGCGATCTTGACCCGTGCCGTCAAGGAGGACATGGGCTCGCCGGCCTTGCTCGAGCAGTTGTTCAAGAACGAGCTGGAACGGCGCGAGGAGCGTCGGATTCGCACCTCGCTGCGACTCTCGGGCCTGCCGACGGGTCAGGCGCTGGCGAACTTCGATTTCGCGTTCCAGCCGGCGGTGCAGCGGTCGAAGCTCGATGCGCTGGCGACCTGCGCCTGGCTCCGGGAGAAGCAAGGGCTCTTGATCCTGGGCCCGCCCGGAGTCGGGAAGACCCATCTAGCTATCTCGTTGGGAGTCAAGGCGGTGGAGTGCGGGTTCTCGGTGGCGTTCTTCCGCCTGGACGAGCTGCTGCACGCGATGCGCAAGGACGCCGAGGTGCCGCCGACGCGGCTGAAGGGGAAGAAGTACATGAAGGCCGGCCTGGTCATCATCGACGAGGTGGGCTTCGAGACGTTCACGCGTGAGGAGGCGAACCTGTTCTTCCGCCTGGTGAGCTATCGCTACCAGCGGGGCTCGCTGTGCATCACGTCGAACAAGTCGATCAAGGACTGGCCGGAGATGCTGGCGGGCGATGAGGTGATCACGACGGCGATCCTGGACCGGCTGCTGCACGCGTGCCAGGTGCTGAACATCCGCGGTCGGAGCTATCGGCTTCGGGACCTGGAAGACGACCTGAATGGGCGTTCGTGAGTGGGGTGGATGTCCGGGAGGTCACCGGCTCGAGCCGCGGGTCCGAGGGAGCCGTCGTGGCGATCCTGGAGAAGCCGCCCGTGGTAACGAAGGGAGGAGTTCGAGGGGCGGGCTCCGGTGTCAGGGTAGGCCGTGGTCGAGGGCCGCTGTGGCGAGTCGTGTTCAGTGGTCGTTTTGTTCAGGGAAACGGACCTGGAGGAGCCGTTGACGGCGGGAGAGAGGACCTCAAGAAGGGCTTGATCCGGGGGCCGGAGAAGGCCATCGTCGAGGGAGGTAACTCCCGGTCATGTACACTAGTTGTTTTGTCCAGTCGAACGGCACCGGAGGAGCCGTTGGCGACGGCAGAGGGGTTTGATCTGGGGCTTATTATGAACATTACAATTTTTGTTCATTTGTTACGGTCCTGGAGGAGCCGTCGTGGAAATTGGAGGGGAGAGTCAGGGTCTTGAGTCGGTTCGAGGGGCCTCGGTCGTGGAGGAAACCGAGGGTCGCGAAGGCAGGAACTCGTAACGATCGAGGTCCGGGTGATTGCCCCGCTGTTGGACCTGGGGGAAGCCAACAGGGGCCGGAGATGGTGTCCAAAAGTCCCAGAGAAAGCCGCGAATCAGGGGTGGTCCCGGAGGAAACGACCCCGTCCGAAGAGCAACAAGCCTCGTAACAGTTCGGATTCACTAACCTCGTAACGATTCGGGTCCATTGACACCCCTTGAGCGACCGCTTGCTCCAGGCCTCGTGCTCATCCTCCCAGGCGGCCTTGAGCCGGGTGACGGTCGTCGCCGACAGGCGCGGCGCCTCCGGCCCCAGCAGCGCCTGGAGGGCCTCGGAGAAGTCGCCGGTGCTGAGGCCCTTGAGGTACAGCCAGGGGATCAGCCCCTCCAGGCTCCTGGTCTTGCGCAGGTAGGGCGGCAGGATGGCCGAGGTGAACGCCTCCCGCTGGTCGGCGGATCGGCGGTCCCGGACCCTGGGCTGCTGGACCTCGATCGGGCCGATGCCGGTCTGGATGGTCCGCTGGGGGAGGTGGCCGTTGCGGACCACCTGCTGGCGCCCTGCGTCATCCTTGAGGTGGGCGTGATGGTCGATCCAGGCGGCGACCTCGGCCTCGACGGCCTGGGCGAGCATCCGACGGGCCCCGTCCCGCAGGACCTCGATGAGGACGTCCTGGCCGGTCGGCGTGGGCACGATGCGGATGTCGGTGGTAGACTCGTTCATGGCGGGGTGCTCCTCGGCCTCGTGGGCCATATGGTGTGCTCGTAACGGTTGCATCACCAAGGATACCCCGCCGCCCTTCAAACTCCCGTACACGACTTTTGGTTATACCTCACCGACCTGTTTTTCGATCTCGGCTGCAACAGCCTTTTCATGGTCTCGTAGGCAGTCTCATTAACCAGCTCGTCAACGATCTTCGCCTGAATGTCGGCAGGAACACTGCCCCTGCCCAGAACATCCTCTTTCGCGGCCTTATACAGGGCGTCTGCCCTGTCCTTTGCCGAGATGCTATCCAGGTCGATTTCAATTATTACAATGTTGGTCATAAGTTCTCCATCTTTCAGCTTGGCATCATCGCCAGTGAGATGGAGGCTATTGCAGATTGCAATAATAATCAAGCACTATTTCACCTATCCTTGATTACTTGGTATTGGCACCAGATACCGAAAACACCTATAGACAAGAACATCAAAAAAAAGCCACTTCCCCGGTTCAGTAATATAAAGGCCCATGTGAAAGAACAGAATACTATCCAGATAATGAACACAGATACCCCGTAGAGAACAACTCCGTTAAACGCCCTCTCTAAGCGACCCCTTGGCGTGGTCGGCTGAGGGGTGTTCAGATCACCCGTTTCAACCCGTTCGAGAGGCCTAGCAGTTTCCCTTAGGGCGTCGGCCTTTGCATTTGAAGCATCCCTTTGCAAATAATGGGTTAGAAAAACCGCAGCCAGGGTGAATATTCCACCGATTAATGCTGCTATGATATTGCTGTCCATTGTTGCACTCGCAATAGTTTAGTTTGGCAATAATGGTATTTGCGTCCGCTTGGCCATGACCTAAAGCACACTCGTCGAGCTGTCCTGCTCGCGGATTCGGTAAACCCAGTGCATCTTTCACCTCCCAGCGAGGCTCCCCTCGCCGGAATAGTATTCTAAGTCACACTTTGGACACTCTCTCCCGCCTTGTGGGGCGTATAATCTCCATCACCACCATCATCCTCTTTGGGGCGGCAGTGCTTTGCAAACAAATTCCCCGCAGTTGGCGAACGGCAGGAATACGCGAAAGTCAGCATGCCAATCGGTCGGCGCTACTTCACTTTAACTCCAGATTTACCACAGTTTCCAGCCCATCACGCAACCGTCACCAAGATCCGTCTCGAAACCTTAGTAATCTTCATCAACGCATAATCCTCTACCACGGCAGAGAAACCACGACAAACCAACGAAAAAATCTGAAATCCTGAAAATCCCTGGAAAACTCTTCGGCAAG
The DNA here is from genome assembly GCA_963743925.1 of uncultured Planctomycetota bacterium. Classification (GTDB taxonomy): domain Bacteria; phylum Planctomycetota; class Planctomycetia; order Isosphaerales; family Isosphaeraceae; genus CAVZRC01. The sequence continues at coordinate 578,039 of CAVURY010000034.1, forward strand.
AGAGCGCGACGCAAACCGATACTCCGAAAAAAACTTGCGTATATTTCGCACGCTTGCATGGTTTGCAGGAAGTCAGGGGTTTAAGTCCTCTATCCTCCATTTGTTTGTCAAAGAAAAACTGGCTCAGGGGCCAAGAATGGCAAGTGTTGGACTTTTCCCGGCTCTAAGTCCTTATTATCTAGGTGGTTCGGGCTACAAATTCGTCGAGACTTACCATACTTGGCCCATGAGCCGAAAACCTTAGGCTGATCGATATCATTCGGACTAATCGCTCCCGTCAACTATGTCACCTAGTCGCGCCAACTTACGCCTTCTCAAGCGCGAGATTTCGAGAGAGCCCCTGCACGGTTAATGCAATCGGACTTGGCCCCGGAATCCCGTCTCCAAGGCTTCGGTCTGCGCTTGATGGAAGCCGGCTTGCCGAATCTGGACCGGGATCTGGACTGAACCAGACGAACACGGCTCTCGTCATATCGGTCGTTCGATTGCCGCCCTGCCAACTCTAACGGTTCGGGATAGCTTCGCGGGCGGGAATGATAGCACAGACAGCGAGGAATTGGGCGCCGAATGGCAACGCGAAGGCTCAATTCCTACCAGGTGCATCATTCAGTTCGTGAACTTTGCGGGAGCAGACAATAAGAGGATCTCCCATCGCGAACCGCTTCCTGTCGGGTCCAGTTACAAATGTCGCAGACATCCACCTCCTACTCTTCCTTATTGATTATAAGATCTCATATCTCTCCGTAACGGCCGCCGCTTCCTGCCCGATATGATTACAAGATGACAGAGCGGCCCATCCGGGACGCGATGAACTAAGGCCCCGCAAGTCGGTTGGCGGGGCAGATATGTTCTCAATGTCGCTCTTGTGTGTGCCGTCGGTGCGGGGCTCGCTTGGTCTAGCTCTTGTTGGAGCCGATCATCGCGCTCTCTACCCCGGCGCGAAAGTACTGGCGAAAATCGCCAAGAACCTTGGTCCCGGGTTTGGCCGTCGCCAGCATGCCGCGCAAGTTCCTAGTATCGGTGGACGTTAACGTTTGAGTGACTAATTTGCGGACGACATCGGGGTCGAAGGAGGCTTCCCGGATCTGCTCGACCAAAGCGTTGAGAGCCGGGTCAGTCGCCTTTTCCGACGGTTGCGAGCCGTGCAGCGTCGCGATGGCCTGGCCGAGGGCTCTCGATTGTGCATCGGTTGACACCTCGACGCCAAGGGTTTCGATGGCCGCCGCGGCGATGCGCGCGTCCTCCTTGCCGAGCTCGCCGGCGACTTCGCGCAGGAGAACCGGCTGTGACTGCAACTTATACAACATCTCGTCCGTCAAGATCGCCAGGGCCTCGCGCCGCAGTGTCGCCCGCTCCTCGCGGGCTTGGGGCCGGAGTTGCCGCTGGACGCGGAGCCTTGTGATCTTGACTCGCAGCCCCAAGGTGTCGTTCTGACTGTGGGCGGCGACGGTCTCCGCCTCGTCAAGTAAACGGTCTGCCTGATCGAGACGAGCGCGCGTTTCCTCGATGACGGCCATCTGGAGCAGCAACTCCAGAGCCATGTCGATGGCCCCGGCGTTGCTCGCCGCCTCCACGCCGGACCGGGCCACTCGCAGGGCTTCATCAAAGTTTCCGAGGAAGCGAAGCGCTTCCGCCTCGTCGTAATACAGGGAGCTGCGCGGCAACCGCTCCGTCCGCTCGTGCAAGACCAAAAGGGCCTTTTCGGCCGCGCCCGATTGCAGAAAGCGACCAACGCTCCGATGCGCCTGCCGTTCCCAGGCTTCCTGGCCGGCTGTTCGTCGTACGGAATCATCGAGCGTGATCCCGAGCTTTTCCGCGAGCCACAGTCGCTGGAGCGCAGGCAATTCCTCGCCGGCACCTTTCAGGCGGCTGGCCGCCTCCGACGACCAGCGCTCATCCAAGATGTCTTCAGACTCACAAAGCCGGAGACGATGGTATATCTCTTCGCCACGGGCGACGGCGCCCGACTGCGGTTCGTAAAAAGCGACCGCCGCCCGGTCGATCTGCTCGACGACCTCCGGCGCGACGTGATCGGTCAAGTCCGCGAGCATGGCCCGACGGACATCGACTCGGTGCCGCAGACTGCCGTCGATCGGATCGACCTCGACGAGTGCCGCTTCCTTGGCAAGCTCGTCGAATATGCGGTACTCGGCGCGTTCCTCGTTGAGCACAAGTTTGCAGGGCTTTGCAAGTACGTGCCGGATGACGTCCGGTGCAATGCGTCGCACGATCAGCCCGGGATAGGCGACCTTGCGAACGTCATCGCCGTGGACATGGTGAAGGATTCGCCCGTATAAGAGAGCCTGAATCTTCTCTGCCTTCAGCTTGACGAGGAACTCGCTTCGGGCCTCGCGGAGCTTCTGGACACCCTCGTCGCGGACCAGGCGGGCGGCAAGCTTGAGACACATCGGACTGCGACCGACAATGTTGATCAAAGCCTCCAGGTCAACCGCATCCAGCGGGCGGACACCGGCAAGCTGAATGGCATTCTGGAGCAGATCCCGCGCGGGACCTTCGTCGAGCACTCCAAGATCGATCGGACGCCACGGGAGAGGGATGCTCTCGATCGTGGGTTCATTCGAAGACCCTTTGAGAGCGAGATCCGGAAATCCCATCGTGATGACTTCGTCAGGCAACGCACGACCCACGATTATGACCCGATAGCCAGCATCAAAGGCGCCAACTCGAACAAGAAATCGATCATCTGCCAGACAATCTCCGGACCGAGAAACTGCGCCTCCTCAAACGTGTCAATAACAAACACGATCGGTGCTAGCGTTCTATGCAGGACGATCGTCATCTCCGCCAACAACCGCTTCAAGGCCAGGAAACTCCGGCGAGGTTTGCGTCCAAACGATTCGAAGGAGCGACTCATTTCCTCGCGGCCCATGCCGTAGGTAATTTCCTTGATGAATGGATCGATGACATGAAGGGGCAGATCGAATTGTACCTGTAGCTGTGTAACGGCTTCGAGGATTTGAGTCAGCGGGTGGTCGGGCCGCACGGTGGGCCGGTCGAGATCGATGTAGACGAAGGGCACGTTCCTCGGCTCCACCCAGTTGAGGATGAAGCGCGCGAGCAGCGTCGATTTGCCCACACCACCCGGTCCGTACACGAACAGAGGCGCCGGCGGCTGCGACCCGGCGGATACGTAATCATCCAACTGGGCGAGCTCCCGCTCGCGTCCCACAAAACCGCGGCCGGCCAGCCGCCTCATCGGGGCCAGCAGATCGGCCTTCCCGAGTGCCGAGCGAACGGCCGTCCTCTCCGGCAGATCATCTAGAATGCCCTCGACCCAGTCGAGGACGGTGATCAGGGCCGCGACCTCGTCGCGATCGAGTTCGGAGAGTGCAAGGGACTTCCCGTTAACGACTCGCTCGAACATGAACTGAACCGGAGTATCGAGCGGGCGGGGATTGGCGTCGAGTGCGTGCCGCATGGCTTTGCGATTCGCAAGTCGTCGCAAGGCGGCACGCCGCTCCATGAAGGAGAGAGTCCACAGCCCGCGCTGCGGTCCGTCGTTAACGTGTGCGATGAACGGCAGCAGGCGCGCGAGCACGTCCTCTGGCGTGCCTGGATCGAAGCCGTCGCGCACCGCGCGAAGCCGCGCTGGATCGAAGGCGACCAGCACGGCCGCCGCGTCAAGATAGGGTGTTGGATCCCACGCCTCCGCGTCCGATACCGCTTCCGTCGCCGCGGCCTTGGCCGGCGATTCCAGGAATCGATCGAGGTCTTCAACCGTGAGTTTCCGCTCGACATCGCTCGTCGCGCTCATGGTTGCAGCCCCAATCTCAGCTTCTCGCCTATATTTTCTATCTGACCTGTCATCATGATCATCGCCTCTTTGTCGAGCTTGGAATATTTTGCGAACAGGAGATCGGCCATCTGGCGGGCGATGTCTATCGTCAGCGGCTTGGGTCCTGCCCGGGCAATCATCTCGAAATGCTCCGCAACGAACCGTGCGTCGGGAAACCGGGCTTGTTCCTGGGCAACATGTCGAAAATCGGGGTCTTTGATCGCTTCGTTGTATCCCAAAAGGGCGACCCAAAGATTCTGCGGTTTGACTTCCTCGACGGCGTAAGCCAGCGCGTACGCAGCCTCGCGCATGGCCGGGGTTACGCCGGGGTCATTGAGGTCATCGACCACCAACCAATACGCCATCCTCAGATTGACCAATTGGCCCTTGAACCAGTTGATCAGAGGATAGATCAGGGCGAGCTGTGGGTCGTCGGCCAGGGCGGGCAGATCCCTCAGATCAAGGAGTAGGAGACGACCGACCTCCTCAAAGAATTGCCTCGGCGTAGACCCGGTATTCTTGAGCCGAAGCCGGCGGGGGAGGGCACCCACGGTGCTAAAAGCAAGGTGGCGCAGGAACTCCCAGGTATACGACTTGCCGCCCGGCTCATCGCCTCGGACAATCAGGACGCGAGTCGAATACGGGCTGGGATTCGTGAAGGCGCGCACCTCGTCACGAAGGTTGGTGCGGTCAACGAATGCGGTCTTGCCGAATACGATGGCATCGTGTGCATCGCCGGTCGCTGAGTAGAATGTCGGCTTCAGCAGTCCGGCGGCGACAGCCTTCAGACTCGCGTTTCCGTCGCGCTGCAACGCCTCCAAGAGCACAATGTCCCGCGGCGGAACAAGACTGTTCATGTGATTGATGAATATGACGGCCCGTTCCTTGAAGGTTCCCATGGTTGCCAGGTTGGCCAGGTTCACACCAAGCTTCGAAGCGAAGAGGACCAGTGCGGAAAGGCTCCACTCCTGGGCCATTTGCTCCGACAAATCATCGACCTGCTTCATGGTCAGCGGCATCGCTTTGAATCCCATTCAAGGGGAAGGAACGATCACGCCATACTTCTTGAAGACCTGCTGGACGCATCCAAAAGGGATCGCCTGATTCCATTTCGGTGGATAAGCCGGGTCACGCGCGTGGTGGAGGGCGACGAGCTGGAGATCGACGTTGAGACACGGAGAGCCCGAGCTGCCGTCCTTGCTGTTGGCGTCGTATCGTACCCGCGTACCGCTCGCGTTAAACTCTTTGACGGTACCGATGCTGAGCTGCAATGGTTCTCCCTTGGGATGTTGCAGGAGAAAAACCTGATTTCCGGCCGCCAGCGGGGACGCCACGGAATTGGCATCGATCCATCCGCGACGTTCAGCTTGGACGTCTCCCATGCCCCCACCGACGGGAGTGTTGCCAACATCGTCCGCCAGCCTCAGGAGTGCGCAGTCGATCTCTTCCGGTTGCGAGTCACCGAGCGCCGGATCCCAGTCGTACCTGCTGGGAGGCCGGCTGTTGACGAGCGGTCCGGTGGCGTCAAGGCCGACCTCGATCTGCTTTTTCCGGTCTAGCGTCGTGCCATCGATCGCCTGCTTGTAATCGAATCGGCACTTCACATCTTGCCACCTGGCTTGTCCCGTCCGAAGACGCTGGATGACGTGATCGTTGGTGAGGACGAGATCGGGACCAACGAGAAAGCCGGTACCTCCGCCACCCGGAATGTCAATCCAGCAGACTTGGCCCTCCAAGAGCGGTAGCCTCGTCCGAAGGATCTCCGGGTTGATGAACCTTGCATTCTCTTGAATGATCTCCTCGAATGGCTTCCCGGTGGGATTGTCGAGGCGAGGTCCCGCGCTGCTCAGGCCGAGTTCCTCGGCGATCGCCGAGAGTTCCGGGTTCTTTGGTCGCCGCTCATGGGCTGCTGCCACCAGATCGAGCAGCCAATCGTTCATTCGCGCCACTTCGATGAGCTCAAACAGGCGAAACTGGAACGTCTTGTTGATGCCCGGTGCCGCAATCTTCGAGAATCGATCCGGGGGCGGGAAGAAGTCCCCTGTGAGCAGTTCAATCGACGCTTCGTCGAACGCGTCGTCGAGTGCCTTCCGGAACTTCTCTTTCCACCTACCTGTGGGTTTCCAAGGAGTAGTCATCAATTGCTCCGCCGCGATTCCGCCCGAAGAGGATCCCGAAATATTACTCGCGAACCACGATAACGATCCCGCCGGAATGGGGCGACCCTTCCACTTCGACCTCTCCGCTCGTACCCCCCGGACCGTGCGCCCGCAGAGTAAAGCGACCCGCGGGCAGTCTGAGTGAAAAACTCCCGTCAACGTCGCTGAGGAGCGCGATCTCCGGCATCGGGACGCTGCTAACGGCAATCACGATCGGCGCGCCCGGCACGGGCACGCCGGCGACGTTGACTACTAAGCCACGCCGCTCTGTCAGGTCGCTCACTGCACCGGCCAACCCCCGTCCAGTTTGACCCATTCCTGCATTTTAGCCAGCACTTCCGGGATGATTCGAGGGGCCGAATTCGCCGTGATGCCAAGCTCCGCCGGCGTGCCGCCGACGCCGTAGGCGTGAACACCGACGGCAATCGGCGGCGCGCCCTCGGTTTCGTGGATCCACACCGGTGCACCACTCTGCCCGCCATAGCTGTCGGTTTCGTAGAACAAGCGCCGTTCGCCGACCCTCAGCACTCTGTTCTTGTCGTGAAACAACTCGGCGCCGGCGCCGCGATCCGCCGGGTATCCGGCCACGTTGGCCAGATAGCTCACCAATTCTTCGGCAGGCAAAGCACCGATGGCAAACCATCCGACCTCGTTTCCCTTGTCTTGATCGAGGTGGATGCAACCGACATCGAAGTCGGGATCTTCTTTCTCCACCCATCGATCGACAGACGAGAACCGGGTGCTGCTTACACTGCCGTACGGCCGGGCACCGGCATCGGTGCCGTTTCCGTTGAGACCGGGGATCACCTCGATCGTGCTTGCCCAGCCGCCTAAAAGCTGACTACTGAATACGCAGTGACCGGCAGTGACGACGGTTCTCGGTCCGATGAACCAACCGGTGCCGATGGCACCGGCGCCGCTTCCGCCGTGCAAGCGCAACGCGCAAATCATGCGCCAAGGCGCGAGCTCGGTGTCGAGAATCCGGACGCGATCGTCGTGGTCAATCACCGTCTCGAATGGAGGACGGATCGGGCCACCCTTGCCCTTGACAACCAGGTGCTTGAGCGAACGCGAAGGCTCTGGATTTCCGGAGCCCGGATGCCCGTGCGTGACGCGTCTGGGGGCAGCAACCTCGAGCTCCTCGAAAGGGCTAACAGGTTTACTGACGGATTTCAGTTCGATCACTTGAGGAATCCTCCAAAACGGCTCCTTAGCCTCCATCGAGGTCGCTGATCCGGTCCGTCCAGACCCGACGCCGAATCCTAGATCGGCGGCATTGGCTCGAAGGCCAATCCGGCGCGGTCGAACGCCGCGCGTGCCAAGATCTCCTTCTGGCGAAGCGCCGCGAGCTTCAGAGCGAGCGTTTGCTCTGCCTTACTCTTGGCGGCTCCGTCAGTCGCGGAGGCTACGGTCTTCGTTGCCTCGGCCGCTTGCTCGTAGGCGGTCGTATACTCGTCGCGTTGGGTAGAAGCCTCCTTGAGCGAAGCGAGCCTGGCCTTCGCCGCCTCGGTTTCGTCCAATGCCTGCGCGACGCGGTCCTTCAGGTACCCTTCGATCGCGGCCTGCTGATTCGCCAATGTCGTACCAAGAATCTTTGCGAATCCAGAGGGCTCGGCGACTTCAGTGATGCTGGCTTCGATATTGACCGGTCCAAACTCCTGATCTTTGGTAAGCACTCGTTCGCCCGAAAAGTTCTTCACGGGCCGTCTCATCCACGGGAGCCTCTCGCCGTCGTTGGGACGCGCGTTCGGAAGCATGCTGCCGTCCGCCTCCACCTGCATGGCCGTCGCCAGGAGGACGCTTCCGTCCAGGTCCGAAATCTTGACTTCGACCGTCACCTTGCGCCGCGGCTTCCGAAACCATGTCGGCGACGGATCCAGGAATTGCGCGTACTTCCAGTGCGTCACGCGCGCGGCCAGCGCCGTGCCGTCGGTTGAATCATCGATCTCCAGTCGAATGACCACCGGAGATTGTTTGTACTCTGGGTGCCTTTCGATGTCGGAGAATGAAAGCGGTACACGCGTCTTGTCGTTAAGGATCGTGATGGGTCTTGGTCCGACGTTCAGCGTAATGCAATTGAGGAGAAAGGAAGCGGACGGTGCGTTCGCGCGAATCACGAAGCTCGGCTCATAAGCGAGTACCGTCTTGAGTACGTACTGGTCGGATGCGATGAGCCGATCGGCCGCCGATTTGATGATCGCGCCGACACCCGAGGCAATCAGGCTGGCCGCGATCGCTGCGGGAACACCCAACGCCTCTGCGCGTGGAGAGGGTTCTTTGATCGACGGCGTCACTTGGACCCACAGCCGGATCTGCGCGTTTGCAGGGTGCGTCATCGTGCGCCCTCAGAAATGCAAGAGAGGATAAGCGCTCGTGGCGGCTCACTCTGGTTCGGCCGGCTCCGAAAGAGGCAAGCCCCACACCTTCTATACTCCGCGAACAAACCGCTCGTCAAGCATCGGCGAAGCAATGTGGAGCGCCGAGAGGTCTCGATTGGTCGGCGTCCTCGATTTGAACCCCGCGAGGTCGCCGCCACAGGCGCATGCTGTAGGCTTCGCAGGTGGAGATGACTCCTCTGACGCATAATGCATCGACGAACGAGTATGGTTACTGGGGATTTCGATGAAAGTCAAATGATTTCGTCGAAAATCGGAGCTCGAAATGGATTAGCCGAAGTTTTACTCCGACGCGATCCCATTTCACAATCGTGTGAGGCGACTCTGATCCGGTCTCTGCCCGATCGTCTGCGCGTCGCTTACGAATAACCGGCCGGCTTGGTCGAATAACCCTTCATGGAGGCGCGGATCATTCCGCGCGACGAGACAAGCCTGTCCCACGAAGGACTACCTCTATGTCAGCCGAACGATCCTCCACCCGCGACCAAACCGACGCGAAGTCGGACGAAAAGTTTCGGGCCAGACGCTGCCAAGCACGCCGATGGTGGGAGAATGCCGACGCCTGGGATCCCGAGCGATGGAAGGCGATGGCGACAGCTTGGGCGACAGCCTGGCAGGATGGACCCGGCCAGGCCAAGGCCGATCCGCAGGCGAAGTCGGTGACCAAGCCCTGTCCCTACTGCGCGGAGGAGATCAAGCCGGCGGCGATCAAGTGCAAACATTGCGGGACCTGGCTTGCCACCCCTCCCGAGCCCTTCGGAAGCGCGCCGGGCTGGCAGGATCTTAATTCCTTGAGGAAGATTACTCGATCCTCTCAAGATGCAATGGTTTATGGCGTACTGGGTGGGATGGGGCGTTTCTTCGGGATCGATCCGACCTGGTTGCGGATTGCCTTCGCGCTGGGCACGCTCTTTACAGCCTTTATCCCCGGCATCGTCATCTATGCAATCCTCACGGTGCTGATCCCGACCGATCTGCCCGTCAAAGGTGATGTCGTCGAATGAGTCGTGGTCGAACGTGGAGACGTTCGACCGTTGATCTATACACCCCAGCAGCGCCATGGTAGACTTCTGGCCACTCCCCCTGATCGCGTGTTCGGGAGGGTTCGTCTTCCGCCGACACAAGGAGGAAAAGCCGTGGCCAATCAGGTTGTCTGGGTCAACATCCCTGTGCTGGATCTCGACCGCGCGATTCGTTTTTACTCGGCCGTACTGGGTAGTCCGGTCCAGAAACAGGAGTATCCCGGGATGGCGATCGGGCTGTTGCCCGATTCCGATTCCGACGTCTCCGGTTGCTTGTTCACGAAGGATGGCGAGCTGCCGTCCGACCGCGGACCACTGATCTACCTCAACGCCCAGGGGCGGCTGGATGCGGCCGTGGCCGCCGTCGAGTCGAGCGGCGGAAAGGTGGTTGCCCCCCCGCACCCGATCGGCCCGCACGGTTTCCGGTCCATCATTCTGGATAGCGAGGGCAATCGGATCGCGCTGCATTCCCGGTGAGGCATCTCAACCGCTCAATCAATCGGGCGGTCGCGATCGAGGGCCAATAGCGCCGAGGAATTCGGTCAGCGCCATGCAAACTTCCTGGACTGTCTGATAGCGATCCTCGGGCGCCTTGGAGAGACATCGACCGCATATCTCGCCGAGGGCGTTTGGCAGATCGGATTGAAGGGCCGCTGGGGCGATCACCGGCTTCGCGCTCGTGATGTCGGCGAGGATGTCGGATAGTCCTGGACCCATCCAGGGTGGTCGCCCTGTCAACAGGGTAAAGAGGACCGATCCGAGCCCATAGATATCGGTTCGCGTATCGATTCGCCCCCATAATGGTGAGACCTGCTCGGGTGCCATGAACGGGGCGGTTCCCTCGATCTCCGAAATCGGCTCTGTCTGCCGCGCGAGCGTGCGCGCGAGGCCGAAATCCGTCACTCGAAGGATTCCGTCCGCGCCTAGCACGAGATTCGCAGGTTTGAGGTCGCAATGCACGATCCCTCTGGCATGAGCATGCTCGAGGGCGTTACAGATCTCGATGGCCCAATGAGCGGCTTCTTCCATGGACACGGATCTCATCCGTCGAACCACCGCCAGGTTCGGTCCGTCGACCAGTTCCATGACGATGAAGCATGAGCCGCCGGGTGTACGACCGAACCCATGAATCCCGACGATATTCGGATGGCGCATCCCGGCGATGATCGTCGCCTCGCCGATGAAGCGCCGGACAATCCTGGCTTGATCGAGAAACGATTTGCGGAGGAACTTCACGGCAACCGCGCGATCGGCTCCATACTGCCAGGCCTTGTAGACCTTTCCCATCCGGCCCGATCCAATCATGCGATGCAGTCGGAAGTCGTGGTGCGAGATCAGGGGCTCCTCGACGATCGAGGTTAACCGACCGGACGGGCTCGAGACGTTGACCTCGGCTCGAGTCGAGCGACTCAGATGGTCATTTCATCCTCGATCTCGCGGTCGATCCGAATCAACTCCGCACGAATCTCGTCCTGCCTTGCCCTAAATCGAGACAAGAACTCCGTATGATCGGGCCGGTCGCCCCAGACGTGGCGAGCCCGGTACTCTTCACCGATGATCTCGAGGGGAAATTGGTCGAGGCCGCCTAACTCGGGGAACCTCGAGGAGTAATCGTCCAGCAGCCGTCGTTCGCAAGTGGTCAGGTTTCCGGCAGCGATACGCCAACGAAATTCCAGGTCCACACAGATGAGCTCTGCAAGGAGTGCGCATCGGTCTTGCGAGCCGAGGGGATCGAATCGTGCCAGGAAGTCCCCGATCACGGGCGGGCGATTCCGCCGCCACGCCTGTTCGAACCTCAGAATGATGGATTCGAATGATCCGTCAAGCATGATCGAACTGCCTGGCCATGAGTTCTCGAATGTGGACGAGCATTCGTCGCACGGTCCGTTCCGACCGGCCGGTGTCCTCGGCGATCTTCGAGAGCTGAACGCCTTGCAAGCGGAGTTCCAGGACGCGTCGCCCGAAGACATCGAGTAGAGACAGGACCTTTTCGAGCTCATCGGCAAGGGCAACGGCTTCTTCCGGAGAAGGTTCCGGCGGACGACCGGGAAACCGCCCTTCCACGCCTTCATGGAGCGGGGATTCGTCGTTAACCGACCGGCGATCGGCCGACTGATGCCTGACCTGACGCAACAGCTTATGTTTGGTGATGGACGCGAGCAATCGCCAGAGATCACCGCCCCGTCGCAACGTGAAACGACCCTCCGACGCCCCTTCGAAGAAACTTCGATAGACCGACAGCACGACATCCTCCGGATCGGTGCGGCTCGCCACGCGTCGTGAGAGCCTGCTACGCGCCAGCAACGTGAGCCGTTCGAAGTAGCGCCGGAATAGAGCGTCCGCAGCTTGATCATCGCCGGCACGAAACCGTTCCAGCAATTCGAACGATGTCCAATCCTCCGGATCACTGGCCGTTCCCATCGAAGAACATCCTATACCGCTTTTATTGCCCCGAGAATTGTCCATGATCAACGTCGGGAGTCGTCATTGCCTTGCCTGCCATCCGGAGCCGGCGACTTCGTTACCGATTTCCGGTCGACGGACCTGGCCGCTCGGACCCGCGAGAAGGCATTACCTGGAGCTCAGTGAAATTCCTTCCTTCGCCCAGGAGAGTGCCATGGCCTACGTCGTGACGGAGCCCTGCTTCGGTTGCAAGTACACCGATTGCGTCGTCGTTTGCCCTAGCGATTCTTTTCGAGAGGGCGAGAAGATGTTATTCATCGATCCCGAAAGTTGCATCGATTGCGACGCGTGCGTTCCCGAGTGTCCCGTCGAGGCGATATTCTATGAAGAAAACGTCCCCGAGGTCTGGAAAGACTTCGTGGAGCTCAATCGGGAGATGGCCGCAACCTGTCCCCCGATCGTAAATCGGAAAGAGCCGCTGGCGGGTCGTAACGAGGTTTCATGAGATCGCCAAATCCTCAGCGTGTTCGTCCTGAACATCGAAAGTGAACCGGAGAGGGTGAGACTTCTTCCAGGCCGGATTACCTGGCTTGCCGGGAGGTTCGCCCTCTCGAAACTCTGCGAAGCGTGTCCCGCCCTGGGCACATCGTCTCGGTATCGAAAATCCAACCACCCATAGGCACTCATCCAACGTGAAGCCTTGAAAGGTCTTGACCTTTGCCCTATGTTAAATCAATGTGTGTCCTGGGAACGGCGAGGCGGGATCTCAGGATCTCGCAATCACGGAGCGTATGGTCGCCATCCTGAAGCCGTTGGACGAGCGTGCCGAAGCCGTTGGAATCTCATGGAGCCGATCAATGACCTCGCGTATCCTGGCGGTTTTGATGGCTGGGATGTTGGCAATCACACCAACGTCTGCAAAGGCCCAGGATGGGACCGCATCCGCTCGCAAGTCGCAATCCGGTGGGCAGTCCACGGTTCCCCGAGGGGCGGCATCCTCGGGAGACGAGTCCGCCACGGTCACTCCGGATTCCGCCTCAACCCAGGATCCCTTCGATTCGGCGGCATCCAAGCTGTCGAAGGCCGGCGCTTCAGAGAGTCCGAGCGATCCGACCGGGAAGTCCAAGGGCAAGACGGAGAAAGCCACCTTCGGGGCCGGCTGCTTCTGGCATGTGGAAGCGGAGTTCGAGTGGCTCCCGGGCGTGAAGTCGGCCGTGTCGGGATATGCCGGCGGCGTGGTCCCTCGCCCGTCCTATGAAGAAGTCCACGAGGGCGTCACCGGACACGCCGAGGTCGTCCAGGTCGAGTATGATCCGGCCGTCATCTCCTACGAACAACTCTTGAATGTGTTCTGGAAGGGTCACGACCCCACGCAATTGAACCGTCAGGGGCCGGACGTCGGAACGCAGTATCGATCCGTCATCTTCTACCATAGCCCGGAGCAGCGGAAAGCGGCCCTCAAGTCTTATCACGAGTTGACCGCCGCGCGAGTATTCCCGGGTCCGATCGTGACGCAACTCGTGCCCATGAAGGCATTCTACCGCGCCGAGGATTACCACCAGAATTATTACGGCGGCAAGGATGGACGGCCCTCCGCGAACCAATTGCGGACACGACGGCTGCGAAAACCGGCCACAAAGCCGAATCCGTCCAGGTCGACCGCCAGGTCGAAGGCCGACTCCGGCAAACCGGCCGCACGTTCCGACGGTTCGCCTACGGACACCCCCGCGACCGTGCGTCCGAACGATTCTCGCGCGGAACAACCAGAGTCTTGACGATGGGAAACCGAACGAAAATCGTCGGCGGCATCCGGACTCCGATGGGTTCCTTGAATGGCTCGCTGGCCAGCGTCCCGGCCCCTCAACTGGCGGCGAGTTGCATCCGGGCTCTGCTCGAGCGCACGGGCGCGGAGGGCGGCCGGGTTGACGAAGTCATCATGGGCAACGTCATCGGGGCGGGGCTCGGTCAGAACCCGGCTCGACAGGCCGCGATCTTCGCAAGGCTGCCCGACGCCGTCGGCGCGACCACGGTCAACAAGGTCTGTGGTTCCGGCTTGAAGGCGGTCATGCTCGCCGATCAGTCCATCCGACTCGGCGATGCGAGTCTCGTCGTCGCCGGTGGCATGGAGAGCATGAGCCGCGCGCCCTATCTCCTCACCAGGGCACGCGAAGGCTATCGTCTGGGTCATGGTGAACTGCTCGACGCGATGATCCTTGATGGATTGTGGGACGTCTATGGACAGAAGTCGATGGGTGTCTACGGCGATGCCTGCGCCCTCGACCATCAAATCAGTCGGGCGGCGCAGGACGACTTCGCGGTCCGGAGCTTCGCCCGCGCACGCCAGGCCATCGAGGATGGCGTGTTTCGCGAGGAGATCGTCCCCGTCTCGGTGACCGTCAAGGGGAAGATGAGCCTCATCTCCGTGGATGAAGGGCCGGCGAAGTTTGAGGAGGCGAAACTCCGGTCGCTCAAGCCGGCGTTCGGGCAAGGTGACTCCTCGTCCACCATCACGGCCGGCAACGCGTCGAGTATCAGTGATGGAGCGGCGGCCCTGCTCCTCGCCTCCGAATCGGCCTGCGAGCAACTTCAACTCAGTCCCACGGCAGAGATCCTGGGGGCGGTCACCCACAGCCAGAGCCCCGACCAATTCACGACGGCTCCCGTGGCCGCCATTCGTAAGCTACTCCAGAAGGTCGGCTGGACCGTCGATGACGTCGATCTGTTCGAGATCAATGAAGCCTTTGCGGTGGTCGGCCTTTTCGCCGAGCGTCAACTTGCAATCCCGCCCGAGAAGTTGAACATCTTCGGGGGCGCCGTGGCTCTGGGCCATCCCATCGGATGCAGTGGGGCTCGCATCCTGGTCACTCTCCTCACGGCCCTGAAGAGAAAAGGAGGCCGTCGCGGAGTGGCAAGCCTGTGCATCGGCGGCGGTGAGGCGGTCGCCGTGGCAATCGAATCATCGGCCAGGGCGGATCGCTAGCGAGCCATGAAGGCTCGATCGAGTGAGCGATCCCAGCGAGAGATCCATCTCGAAAGCGGCATATTCCGCCGCAGGACCCGACATCTCTCGAAAAAACGGGCCCGGCGAGAATTGGCCGGGAACAAGTCGCCGCGATTCGTCGCTGAAAAACAAGGACTCGAGTCGCGCTGTGCTGAATTCAACGAATCGCGGCTAAGAGCACACACGAGCAACTGGAAACCAGCAATCAATCGATGCCTGCCTGCACTGATGGGCCGTTAATCGAACTCTCGCATCGCTTCAAGATGGATGGATGGACCTGGAATGTCGTAGAGCCGGAGTGTCTTGCAATTGGGTCGAGCACGGATAGAATAGCGTGACCGCTAAGGCGGCGAGCACGTCAGAACACCGAATTCTCGGAACAGACGGCTTTTGAATCCAGGATGGTTCGGTGAAATCTCACCGAAGACGTCTTCTTCTTGTCACAGCCTAGAGTCAAGGCAGGTGTTCGAATAACAAGCTGCGTGGCTCGAATCGGGAAGCGATTGAATTGAATTCGTGATCGACCCTCGGTCCCAACCGGGGAGCGAAGCTTCGGTCTGACCGGGTTTCGTCCTCGACGCCGCTCACCCGGATTTTGCGAACTAGAGTTAGGCTGTGTTTCTCGTCCGGTCTCATCAGGATGATCATCGATCGCGGGAGCATCGATCAGAGCACCCTTCGTTGATCGAATTGTTGATCGGCTCTTGCAAATGGAACTGCCACATCTCCGGAGGAGGCCAGGGTTCATGGCGGACAAGACCGCAGAGTCTCCTGTCCGAATCATCGGTAGTCGCGAGTTACACCAGAATCTGCCCGGGATCCTCAGAGATCTGGAAAACGGGAGCGTACGCTACGTCCTGACCGTTCACGGTAAGCCGCGGGCCGTGCTCGTCGGTGCCGAGCCTTATCTCAACATGATCACCGATGGGAAGGGTTCCAGCGAAGTCCTCGTCGGCCTCCAACTCTCGGCACTCCTGGGCGGGAACCTCGACTCGATGACCCTCAACGACCTCGAGAAGAGTTTCGACGCCAAGGGTGGCTGAAAATGCCCCGGCGAACGGACGTCTCGGGTCGTCATCTCGAACGGTTCATGCTCCCGTTCAATCGTCCTTTCGACGACGTCCGCCTGAGATTCGAGCTCGTACCACCTCGATGGCGGGGGGCAGGATCGAGATGAAGATGATGGCGAAGATGACGTAGTGGAAATTCTTCTGGATGATCTCCCGGCCGCCAAACCACCAACCCGCGACCAGGAACATGAGCACCCAGAGCACGCCACCCGTGACGTTGTAGATGGCGAAGCGGAGATAGCTCATCTTGCCGATACCGGCGACGAACGGGGCGAACGTGCGGATGATCGGGATGAATCGCGCGAGGATGATGGTGAGTGCCCCGTACTTCTCGTAGAACTCGTGGGCCTGGACCAGATGTTTCTTGTTGAGGAGCCGGGAGCTTTCCTTGGTGAAAACGTGGGGCCCCACGTAGTAGCCGATGCTGTAATTGATCGCGTCGCCCAGGATCGCGGCAATGACGAGGAGCAGCGCGGTGGTCCCGAGCTGAATCGGTGAGCCTGGACTCGCCGTCACCGCCCCGACCGCGAAGAGCAACGAATCGCCCGGCAGGAAGGGCGTGATCACGAGGCCCGTCTCGGCGAAAATGATGAGGAAGAGGACAGAATAGGAAAGCCCCGACCCCACCGTCGTGACGAACGCGTTGATCGAATCCGGGCTGAGGTGGATCAAGGTATCGTAGAGCTGCTTGATCAATTCCATCCTAGGCTCCAAAGGGCCGAGCGGCCGGCACGAGGGCGGGCCGGGGAGACAGATGCCGAGCACGACGAGCGCCCGACGAGGTCGTTGTCATCGAACGCGCGGAGGTCGTGCTCAGGGATGGGAGGTCGTCGGAGATTTCTCGACGCGCGACCGGACGGGCAGGCGAACGTTCCGGATACCGGCCTCATCGCACGCCGAGAGGACGTCGGCGAGATCCTGGTAGACGAGCGCGGCATCGGCGCGGATCACGACTCCCTGGTTGACATAGCGTCCCTTGGCGTCGCGAAGCAAGACGACGAGTCGAGCGAAGTCGTATGTGGATTCTCCCACGGCCACGACACCCGGTTTGACGACCGTGAGCACCAGGTCGTCCGGGGCTGCCGTGAGGGGGGCGGCCTCCACGACCTGCGGGACGTTGACCACGAACTCGTTCTCGTCCCAGTCGTAGAGCCGAGTGGCCGCCATGAAGAACACCAGAAGGCACAGGATCACGTCGACCATCGGCGTCATGTTGATGACCGGCAGCTCGTCGGCCTGGATTCGGCTGGCAAGCATCGGAATTCCTTTACACGCGATCGAGGGAGGAAGAGTCGTTCCGTCAGATTGCCCGCGAATCCTGTCGGAGCGGTTCGGGAGGGCCCAGCGGGATGTGACGACGGTCCGGCGGGACCTGCCGTTGGGCCTCGCTGCAAACCAGCTCGATGACCTGTCTGGTTCGGTCATCCAGCTCGCGGACCAGGATGTCGACGCGATTGAGGAAGACGTAATAGAAGGTGACCGCGGTGATCGCGATCGCCAGGCCGATCGCGGTGGCGACCAGTGCCAGGCTGATCCCATGCGCAAGCGCCTCGCCGCGTGCCGGTCCCACGCGACCGCCGAGCGCGTCGAAAGATTGAATGATCCCGACGACCGTGCCCAGCAGGCCGAGAAGGGGTCCGAGGGTCGTCATGGCGCTCAGGACCCGGAGATTGCGTTTCAGCTCGACGACCTCGCCGGCGGCGTCATAGCTGAGGATCTGCCGGATCGTCGCGCCGGGCTGTCCCCAAACATTGACCACCATCGCGAAAACCCGGGCCGCCGGGGAGTCGTGCGCCCGGCAGAGCTCGAGCGCACGCTCACGATCGAGCTTTCCCCCGGAGAGCCGCTCGAGGAACCGATCCGCGAATTCGCTCGGGATGATCCGTTCGCGACGCAACGCCACGGCCCTCTCGAGGACATAACCGACGGTCAAGATCGAGCAGGCGACCAAGGGCCAGAGCATCGGATTGGCCTGGAGGACCAGTCGGACGATGCTCGACCGATCGATGCCCGGTCTCGCCTCGGCTGTGCCCCGATTACCCGCCGGCTTCGGGACGGAGAGGACATCGGCCCCACCCTCCAACGGGCGATCTTGAGGCACGCTCCCCTGCACAACGACTGGGTCCATGGTCGGAGCTTGCGCGTACGCGGCCGCCGTCCCGATCAGGGGGATCGATGCGACCAATCCCACGAATATCACGATCATGCAGAGCGGTTTGCCGGCCATCATCCGATTTCCTCCGGTTTCGCAACCGATGCATCTTAGCCCAAGCTCTGAGCTTTTCCCAGGGCGAGACCGTGACGTCGGAGACTCCCCACTCTTGCGGGGAGTGGGATGAAGAGGCACCGGGGGACGAAACCAGGAAGAAAGCAGCCGGCTGTCCAGGACGAACGGCCGAAATCAGGCCTCTTTCGCCTCGATCCAGGGCATCAGGCTGCGAAGCTTCTTGCCCACTTGCTCGACGGGATGTTCGCGCTCGAGGCGCTTGGTGGCGTTGAAGACCGGCCGGTTGGCGCGGTTCTCCAGGATCCACTCGCGGGCGAACTGGCCGGTCTGGATCTCCTTGAGGATCTTCTGCATTTCGAGGCGGGTCTGCTCGTTGACGATCCGCGGGCCGCGCGTGTAGTCGCCGTACTCGGCCGTGTTGGAGATGCTGTATCGCATGTAATTGAGGCCGCCCTGATACATCAGGTCGACGATCAGCTTGAGCTCGTGCAGGCACTCGAAGTAGGCGCTCTCAGGCTGATAGCCGGCCCCGATCAAGGTCTCGAAGGCCATCTTGACCAGGGCGCTGACGCCGCCGCAGAGGACGACCTGCTCTCCGAAGAGGTCCGTCTCGGTTTCCTCGGCGAACGTCGTCTGGAGGACTCCGGCGCGGGTGCCGCCGATCCCCTTGGCGTAGGCCAGCGCCAGGGCTTTTCCGGAGGGTGAGCAGGTATCCCCGGTGGCGATCAGGCAGGGGACTCCTCCCCCCTTGACGAACTCGCTGCGCACCAGGTGGCCGGGCCCTTTGGGTGCGACCAGGGCACTATCGACGCCCTCGGGCGGTACGACCTGGCCGAAGTGGATGTTGAAGCCGTGAGAGCAAAGGAGCAAGTTGCCCGGGCGAAGGTGCGGCTTGATGTCGCGGGTGTAAATGTCGCCCTGGACCTCGTCGGGCAGCAGGACGTTGACCAGGTCGCCGGCCTCGGCGGCCTCGGCGGCCGAGACCGGCTTGAAGCCGTCGCGGACCGCGGAGTCGTAATTGGCCGAGCCCGGCCGCTGGCCGATCACGACCTCGCAGCCCGAGTCGCGGAGATTCTGGGCCTGCGCGTGGCCCTGGCTGCCGTAGCCGATCACCGCGATCGTCTTACCCTTGAGCAACGCGAGGTCGGCATCCTGGTCGTAATACATCTTGGCGGGCATCGGTGTTTCCTCTTCGTCAATGGGTCATTCGTTATTGGTCATCGGTCATTTGGTTACTGGTCATCGGTTACGAGCCACGACTGGCGTCATTGATGTCTCGCGCTCAAAGGCGTGGGAATGAGCGGGCAAGGGGCCGTCGCAGACCCGAGGACGAACAGCCAGGGCATCGTTCCACGCACCAATGACTGATGACCAATCAACGAATGACTCAGAGGTCAGAGCTCGGAGTGACCTTGGACTTCGGCCTCGTCTGCTCCCTCGATTTCGCCGGCGGATTCCGGGCCATCGGCACGCTCCCCTTCGAGCGCCCGGTTCCCTCGCACCAGCGCGATTCGACCCGTGCGTGCGACCTCGCGGATCCCGTACGGACGGACGGCCTCGATGAAAGCCTCGATCTTCTTCTCCTGCCCCGAGATCTCGATCATCAGATGGTCGGGGCTGACGTCCGCGATCCTGCCCCGGAAGATCTGGACCAGGGCCTGGATCTCGGCTCGGAGGCCCGGCGGCGTGCTGATCTTGATGAGCATCAGGTCACGCTCGACGAAGTCCTCGCTCGAGATGTCGTGGACTTTCACGACCGTGACGATCTTCTCGAGTTGCTTGCGGACCTGATCCAGGTGCCGGTCGTCTCCCATGACGACGACCGTGATCCGTGACAGATTCGGGTCCTCGGTCTCCCCGACCGCCAGGCTATCGATATTGAATCCCCGGGAGGAGAACATCCCCGAGACGTGCGCCAGCACGCCGGGTCGGTTCTGAACCAACGCCGACAGCAGGTGACGCCTACGCCCCGAATCCGACTGGACCGCCATGACTCTCCCTTACCTTCAATAGTGCATGCAGTCTCAAGGCACCCGGCGAGCGGCCGGAATTTCCCGATGAGGGTGATGAAGATTTTACGGTAGAGCTCGGTTGCCCACCAGGAAGAGCCGAACGAGCGCGGACGCAAGCCATATCTCAAGGCTGGAGGACCGAGGGATTCTCGATCCTCCCACCACCTCATTCATCCTTCACGCATCATGGATGATTCGGCGGAAACCCACCGCCGCCGCCCAGGCCGGGGAATCCTGCCGGAAAACCTCCCGACGGACCCGGCGGGTTGGTCGGTGCGCCCTTGGTCTTGAGCAGGACCGAGGGTTCCAGGTTGATCTGACGGAAACTCTCGCCGGGGGTCACGTAATACCAGGGTCCGAAGCGATCGGAGAGCTCCTTCACGCGCTTCTGACCGTCGGCAAGCTTCTTCTCATAATTGGACTGGTCGAGCTTGGCCTTCTCCTCGGCGGCCTTCTGCTCGGCCAGATACTTGGGATCGGTCGGATTCGGGGCGAAGGGATCGTCGGGGATGACCGACGGATCGAGAGGCTTGGCTGCGGCCTTCTCCGCGTCCGTTTCCGGCTTGGGGATGATCGTCGGGTCGAAGGAGACGGTGACCAGCAAATAACGGTTCTCCTGGGTCCCCTCCGACTTCTTGGCGGCGGCTTTGCCGGGCTCATCCTTCTTCTCGACGTCGTCCGGCTCGCCCGCGGTCAGCTCGTCACCCGTGGCGAAGACCGGGCCGCCATAACGGAGGGTGTAGACCACACCTTCCTCGGTCGTCACGATCACGTCTCCCTGATCGGAGAAGAGGCCCTGCCGGGTGAGGAAGAACCCTTTGAGGCGCAGCGACCGGTCGATGGTCGCGGTCAGCTTGAGGTCCGGCGTATTCGGATCGGTCAGGCCAGGAGGCTTGCGTCGCACGCCGACGATCTTCAGGTCTCCCAGCGCATCGCTGAGGGAGCGGAGCGAGTCCTCGTTGATCTCTTTATCGGGGGGCACGGGGACCGTGCTAAATCCCCCATCCTCCGAGGCTCTTTCGATCGTGATCTTCGACCAGGGGCCGGTCGAATCTTTGCGCTCGATCGTGGTCTTGTCGCCGCGTGCCATCCGGATGAAAGTTCCCCGGGCATCCCGGTCTTCCTGGATTCGATAATTGTCGAAAACAATCCGACGGATCTTGCCGGTCTCGACCTTGAGCAGGTTCGTCTCGATCCAGTCGGCAAACTTGGTCGAGAGGTCGGCCTTCACGCTCACGCCGTAGGTCCGCTTCTGATCCGGCACCCTCACGTATCGGGGCGCGGTCCCTTCCTTGCGTTCCGATCCCTTGATCTCGTTGCCGATGATGAAGTCGGCCAGGACCTTCTCCGAGGAATCCTTCAGGGTCACTCGCTTCCCTCGACCCTGGTAGGTGGTCGCCTTGGCATCGACGGGGTCGATGACCCCCATGGCCTCCTGGTCCTTCACGTCGTCGCTTCGGATCGTGTCCTTGGTCAGATCCATGACCGCCGCCGCCGTCTTGGAGAGCCGGTCACGCGCATCGGCCGGGTAATCGTTGTGCGAGGGGATCACCCATTTATTATCCTTGTACATCACCCGGAACCGCGTCGACGTCGCCGTCGAGGGGTCGAAGGTGACGACTTCCAGGTCGGTGCATGCCAGGGGGTCCTTGAATTCCGGGAAGAAAGGCTGTCCCTGGTCGTTGAAACGCGCGCTCTTCTGCGAATAGTCCCGGCTGCTGACGAACGCCGCACCGGTGAGGAGCAGTGCCACGACGACGAAAGTCAAAGTTTTCAGCAGGTCGTTCATCGTTCATTCCTGGGTTGCGAGTGACGAGTGACGAGTGGCGAGGATTCGAGCTCGGCAACTTGGCCGCACACTCGGCGATTTCCTGGTGACGATCCGCGAGGCGCATGCGGCGGGAAAATACCTGTCTTGACTCGAGTCGCCGGTCGCGACTCGCTGCTCGCCACTTTCCGAACTCAAGCCAGTCTCGTGGGCGTGGCTCCGAGGTTCTCGCGCCGGATCCGGACGATCCAGACGATCAGCCCGAGAATCAAAGGGGGCAGGGGGGGCAATGCGGCGGCCTCGAAGCGGACCGCGTTCTGGATCTGTCGAGTCTTCCGCTCGGTGACGGCCTTGCTCTCGCGGATCTTCGCCTCTTTCTTATCCTCGATGACCAGCTTCTTGACGTCGAGGCGACGCTGGGCGACCTCCTGCAAGTTTGCGAGCTGGATCTCCTTGGTACGATCATCCAGGTCGGTGCGGCCCTGGACCTGCTCCACCTGCTTGGAGAACGCCCTCTGGGCGTCGTCGAGTTCGGTCCTGGCCTCGTCCTCGGCCGACTTGGTCTCTTCCAGGAGCTGCTTCTTGAACTCGTTGGCCTGGTCTTCCAGCCGGATGAGGGTGCGGTGCTTGAGCCGCTTCTTCCTCAAGCTGACGAATGACTCATCGCCGGCCAGGACGTCCACGCAGTTGAGCACGAACGGGACGTTATCGAAGTCCAGGTTCTCGATCTTGTTCCGTCGCATCTCGAAGAACCGTTCGCCGATCAGGTCCATGTCGGCGATCGCGATCACGTTGATCTTGGCGCCCGGCTTCTTCTCAGCCGGCTTCTCATCGATCTTCTTGACCGCGTCGCTCTTGGCCGGTTCGGACTCGGCCGGTGCCGTGCCGGTGATGCGCGCCGCGAGCGTGTAGGACTCCCCCGATGAGATGTAACGGCGGCGGGGATTCAGGCCCGAGAAGCCCATGAAACTCTGCTGGGCGATCTCGTTCCAGAGCAGCACGCCGCCCGATCGACTCGTCCGCAACAGTGGGGTGAACTCGGTGGTCGTCGCGCCCGATCTGGAGCGCAGCAGGCCGGGGAAGATCGCGACGATCTCCTGGAGGCCGGCGCTGGCGATCTGGTCGGGGTTGAACGCATCAGCCTCGCCGCTCCCCTTTCCGATGAAGACGATCTCGCGCGGGAGCTCCAGTTGGGGATGGGGATTGTAGGCGTTCCAGACGATATTTCCGGTCGGCCAGTCGAGACCGATCAGGTCGAGAAAGGGCCGGAGGTTGCCCTTGGGCTCGGGCGGTTGCCCGCCGCCGAACGGCCCGCCGGGCGGCATCTTGGGCAGCTCGGGCGAGAGCGATGGATTCTCGGTGGGCAGCGGGTCGAGGAAGACCAGCGTCGCGCCGCCTTTCTTCACGTAGTCGGTCAGGGTGTCGATCTGTCGCTGGGTCAGCGAGGACGGCTGCGCGACGAGCAGGACGTTGATATCCGAGGCGATCGAGGCGTCCGCCGAGACCGCGGTGACGTCGTACTGCTTCTTGAGCTCGCTGACGATCGACCATTCCGGGTTCTGGCTGAAGCTTCGGGTGTCGAATCCGCCCATCATCTTGGCGTCGGTATTGAGGATGCCGACCTTCTTGCGGCCGCTCCGCGAGACCACCCGGATCGAGCGGGTGAGCTCGTATTCCACCGGCAGACCGCGGTCGAAGAACGGGATCACGACCTCCTCGAGGCCCGAAGTGAACGCCACTCCCAGGTAGACCTGGGCCGACATCCGCTTGGATTGGTCCTCGGTCACGACCTGCCGTGGCTGGATTCCGAACTGCTTCTCCGCCTCGCGCGCCTCCTCGGAATAGAGCTCGGTTGGCACGAGATTCAACTGGATCTTGCCGCCGCTCTGCGATGCATAGGATTTGAGCAGGCCGATCAGGTCGGCCTTGGTCTCGACGAACTCGCGAGGGACCTCCGGGCTGTAATAGGCCTGGATCAGGACGGGCCGATCATCGGGAATCTGCTTGACCAGGTCGACCGATTCGCGCGACAGCGTATGAAGCTTCTCCGCGCTGACATCGGTATAAGCCCCCACGCGCCCGACCATGACGTCGAGACTGAGCAGGGCAATGATCACCGCGGCGACCCTGACCGTGTAATGAATCCAAAGCCGACGGCTCGCCTCGCCGCCGGCCCAGTGCCGGCGCCCCAGCAGGGCCATGTTCAGGTAGAGCAGTGCCGCCGCGAGCCCGAAGAAATAGAGGAGTCCCGAGACGCTGACCATCCCCGTCCCGAAGTCCTGGAACTGGGATGGGACCGAGAAGTTTTCCATCAACCGTCCGACCTCGTCTCCCGCCTGGGGTCCCGAGGCTCCCAGGAATGTGGTGGCGAACCAACGCAATCCGGTCCCGCGGAGGAGGAATTCCAGGGTGGGCGAGAGGATCGCGCCCAGGAAGATCGGGATCGCACAGAAGACGGCACCCAGGATGAAGGCCACGGTGACGTTCGAAGACAGGAGCGAGGCCACCATCCCGACCGCGATCAGGAGGACGCCCATCAACCAGTAACCCAGGTAGGTCGAGACCAGGACGCCGAAATCGGGCTCGCCCAGCAGGCGGAGGACGAAGACGTGCGAGAGGCAGAACAGCAGGGCGACGGTGTAGATCCCCAACGCGGCCAGATATTTGCCCAGGACCACGTCAAAGTCGTGCGCGGGGAGCGTCAGGAGTAACTCATCCGTGCCCTGCCGTCGCTCGTCGGCCCATGAGCTCATCGTGATCGCGGGGATGAAGAACAGGAGCAGGTACGGCATGTACCGATTGAGCTGGTCCAGGTTCGCGAGGTTGTTGGTGAAGAAGATATCCTGCCAGAACGCAACGCACGAGCTGATGAACACGAACAGCGTGATGAACACGTAGCCCGCGGGGTTGCTGAAATAGCTCATGAAATTCCGCTTGAATACCGCCCCGATGACGTGGAGGCGGAACGGCCGAGGCCGGCCGGCGCGGCTAGCGGAGAGCGCCCGCTCTTTGCTGGTCGGTTGGGTTTCAAGCGTGGTCACCGAGGTCGTCCTCTCGTTCTGGAAGGTCCGCGTGCTCGTGGAGCACGATGCTTTCCGATCACCGCATCCGTCGTCTTGTTCTCAATTCACTAGCTTGCTGACGCTGCGAGACTCGATCGCCCTGGAAACCCCGGCTCAATCATGGTTGGTCGACGAGGTCGAAATCCTCGGGGTTCGCGCCGCGATGACGACGCGGAACCATGAGCTCGGAATGAACTCTCCGGGGCGAGTGACGGCGACGTCCTCCGGCTCAGACCGGCTGCGCCGTCAGGGTGTAGAAGGCCTGTTCGAGATTCCCGTTCTGGTGGGCCAACTGGCTCGCCTTGCCGTCGAAGACGATCTTGCCGTCATGGATGAATAATACACGGTCGGCGACCGGCTCGACCTCCTGGAGGATGTGGGTCGAGACCAGCACGGTCTTGGACTGGCCGAGGTCGCGAATCAACTGGCGGACCACGCGGATCTGGTTGGGATCCAGCCCGCTGGTCGGCTCGTCCATGATCAGCACTTCGGGGTCATGCAACAATGCCTGGGCCATCGAGACGCGCTGGCGATACCCCTTGGACAGCTTGCCGATCGGCTTGTGGGCGACGGTCCCCAGCGAACATTGGGCGATGACGGCCTCGAGCCGGCTACGGAGGCGGGCCTGCGACATCCCTCGCGCCTCCCCGAAAAATCGGAGCAACGCGATGGGCGTCATATCGGGGTAGAGCGGCCCGTTCTCCGGTAGATAGCCGAGGTGCTCGGCCGCGCTGATCCGATCCGCCTGGACGTCGATCCCCGCGATCCGGGCCGAGCCATGGGTCGGTGCGACGAATCCCGTGAGGAGCCGCATGGTGGTCGACTTGCCGGCGCCGTTGGGCCCGAGGAAGGCGACCACCTGCCCCTTGGGTATCGAGAAAGACACGTCACGGACCGCCAGAAACGACCCGAACTGCTTACAAAGCCCATCGGCTTCGATCATGACGGGCGTGGACATACCGGTGCGATCCTCCGCTGTTTCCACTGGGAACCGTCTCGTGCCCGAGGTTCCGATCCCCGCGCGTACATCCGAGTCGATGGCACGACCAAGGCGGGAACCACCGTTGATGCGGGGTATCCCGCTCGAGACGGCAAGGCAGGCGGCCTTCCGACTAAAATTCTACGAAGGCTGGCCGAATGTGTTCATTATGCGCAGATGGTCCCCGCGACGCAACCATCTTCAATCCGCACCCAGTGGTCGGCAAGAATGTGCCAGGACCTCGAAAAGCGACGAACGTGAGACTTCCCCAGAGGATCCTCGTCCTGACGACGCGCGACTCATGAACATCGAGAAGGGAGCACCATGCGAACCACCGGGCTACCGTTGCGCGGAGCCCTGATCGGCTGTGGCCACGTCTCACGGTTCCACCTGGAGGCGTGGTCTCGATCGCGGGATGCGCGTATCGTCGCCCTTTGTGACCGGGATCACCGGCGTCTGGACCGAGCCCGGGGGCAGATCCCCGAATCCCGATGCTACCTCGACGCGGCCCAGTTGTTCGAACAGGAGAGGTCGCTCGACTTCGTCGAGATCTGCACCCCACCGGAGACGCATCGAGAACTCGTGGACCTGGCGGCCAGGAGTGGGACGCAGATCCTCTGTCAGAAGCCGGCGGCCCTGGTCCGTTCGGACCTGCTGTCGATGATCGAGACGTGCACCACTACGGGCGTGAGGCTGATGATCCACGAGAACTGGCGGTTCCGCCCGTGGTATCGCGCGATGCGCGCGGAGATCGACTCGGGCTCGATCGGACGGCCGATCCGGCTCAGGATCGCCCACCACGACACGCGCGCGCTCCGGCCCGACGGATTCGACCTTCAGCCCTATCTCGCCGCGATGCCACGATTGATCCTGATGGATATGGGTTGCCATCTGGTCGACACGGCGCGTTACCTGTTCGGGGAGATCCGGACCGTCTCGGCAACGATCGGTCGGTTCGGACAGGGGACGGTCGGCGAGGACCTGGCGACGCTGCTGGTTTCATTCCGGAACGGGGCCCTGGGCGCGCTCGACTTCAGTTGGTGCACGGCACCCGACGGATCGCGCCTCGAATGGGCTCTCAATCCGACGGTGGCCGAGGGAACCGAAGGGACGTTGCGGCTCTCGACCGACGGATCGCTCGAACTGACGAGCCCCGGCGGGAGTCGCGAACGCCGGCACGTGACCCTGCCGCCCGATGATCGGGTTTATGTCGAGGGCTACGCCGCCACCCAGCGTCATTTCATCGACGGACTGATCGCCGGCACCGAGCACGAGACGAACGCTTCGGATAACCTCAAGACGATGGACGTGATCTGGACCGCCTACCGCTCGGCCGAGGAAGGACGGACATTGTCGTTCTGAAACGAGAGAAGTCCGCGCAAACCATGAACGACCGTGGCGCCCGCTTGCCCTCGAGTCGACCAGACGTTACCATGAGAAATCGTCTCGAGTGACACGCACCCGTAGCTCAACTGGATAGAGCATCGGTCTACGGAACCGAAGGTTAGAGGTTCGAATCCTCTCGGGTGTATTGATAGTTGTAGGGGTAATTCAGGCCTTTTGAGCCGGTAACGGTGCCGTTGCCGCTCGAATCAATTCCATGGGTGAGAGCACCGGTTTCCAGGCCGATCGCAGGAGAAAGCGGATCGGCGAGGACAGGGCCACCTATCAAAACGTGCAGGTAAACCGCGAGCACAATCCTCCGGTTCGGTTGTGTCACGTCGCTGGCATGCAACTCCGATCCGCCCTGAGCGAATATGCTGATGATCCGCGAATGATTCGATCGCAGCGTCCGATGGCATCGTGACAGAACGCGAGACGATCGGACGGTCGCCAGGCCATCCGTTGGATTGTGGAAATCGGATTTCAACGCGACTGCGAATCGGAGGCTGGTGATTCGTAAGGAGCATGCAACGATCGCTCTCCGCGCGAGGAGAGATACCAATCATCTTCGGTGAACGATGCCGACCCCCGATCGGAGTTGAGGGAGGTACGGAGAGAGCACCAGGCTGGTCGGAGCCAGCAAGAAAAGAGAATCGGGTTTGACGGCGGCCATCTCGATTCGACAGCCGCCGACGAGTGTAGAGTCAAAAAACCCGCTCAAGGACTTTGGAGAAGTGGAGTGGGGATCGATCGATCAATAACGTCCGCCGCCGCCACCACCATGACCGCCCCGGCCGCGTCCGCCGCCACCCCCACCGCCGTATCCACCTCCGCCCCCGCCGTAGCCGCCACCACCGCCGGTCCGCGGTTCGCGGGGTTTGGCCTCGTTCACGGTGAGCCGACGGCCGCTTACTTCCTGATCGTGGAGCGACTGGATAGCCGCCTGGGCTTCCTGATCGCTGCCCATTTCGACGAAGCCGAAGCCTTTGCTGCGGCCAGTGTCGCGGTCATGGATGACCTGGACGCTCTGCACGCTCCCGAATTCGGAGAACAACTGTTCCAGCTCGGCGTCGCCGACCTGGTAGGGCAGGTTCCCGACATACAGTTTCTTGCCCACCGTCCGCTCCAAAAGATACAGAGGTTGTGACCCTTCGCGCGTTCCTGGGTCCGATCAAACCGGGGCCGACGCGGGCGGCCCTGCCTGTAGGAAGGCGAGTGAGGCAGACGCGAGTAGAGTCCCGAAGGATCGACGTCGCACGCTCCTTCGTATTCCGACGCAATAACTATAAGCAAGGCGGTCCCGGAGCGATAGTGCTTTCTGCCTCGATCCGCTTGCTTTTCCGACGCGCGAGATCGCATGTGACTCACCCTTCCGGCGAGCCTGGTCGTTCTTTCCTGATCGAAGGCCCGGAGAGCGGGATTCCGGGCCGAATCACGGCGACGACGAAGGTCAGTTCGAGCCCGGGTTAGGCGTCATCAGACCGCCCCCCACGCCAAGGCCACCGGGCAATGCACTGGACAGTCTGGGCATGTTACCGGGCATGGACATGGGGGCACTGGGTTGCGGATTGAACGGATTCGGCAACGCCTGAGAACCGGTATTGGTCGGCGATCCGGGGATCACGACACCCAACGGAGGAAGTGACGGGACCGGAGGCGTTGGCGCCGTATAGCTCTGTCCGGCCGGAAGGATTGGCGTGCCCGACCCGGTGGATGTCGAACCGATGTAAGCCATGATCGACGGACCCGCGCCGTTAGAGCCCGGATTGGTCCGGGACGATGCGGCCGTCGTTGGGGTACCGCCGCCCACGTCCGATCCGGAACCGATCTGAATCGACACGTTGATGCCGCCCGCGCCGGCCGTGCCGCTCAGCGCACCGCCGCCACCGACATTGGGGTTCCCCGTGAAATTACCGGGCGCGAAAGAGGAGATCCCACGATTTCCGGTCACGTAGAAACTCGTCGGGACCGCTGCACCGCTCACGCTGGACGCCGAACTCGCAACCGAGGTGCTCGAAGCCGAATTCGATGCACCCGGGAACGGAGTGACCAACGCATAGCCACTCGTCGTCAAGACGATCGTCCCCAGATTCGCGATCGCCGGTGCGATCCGCTGCTCCAGAATACAGTCCAACAGATTGGGTTTCAGCGACCAAATGCGTTTCATCGATGCCCTCTCCAGGAGCGAACTCGACCGTGAACCGTTACCGCTCGAAGCTCGCGGACTGACCAGTCAGTCAGCTGTGTCTGTTCATCATAAGCGCCAACTTTACCGAGGACAAGCACCACCGGCCCCATTTTCTCAAGGTTTATTACGGATTGGGACGACGCTCTAAATCTATCATGCACGAACACATCCATCAAACGACAGATGCAATTCATCGTGAAGATCGGGAGCGGGTTATCCCAAGGAGCGGGATGCAACGGTCATCCGCACGTGCGATGGCCCTCGAGGCGTTTGCCCGTCATCCTCCATACGAGGTTGGTGGAGGGATCGAGTCGGTCGAACTCGCCCATCCGGCGGCACGTTAGGGAGAGCCCGCGTTCGTCGGCGGCATGCTATTTCGATGGGTCAAACTCGTCAATCCCGCGTGTCCAGAGTTGCCGATCGAGTCGATCGCCGCGACCGAGTGTTCCAACGCCTGAACCGAATCGATGAATTCCCTTCAAAAGGCGTGGCTTAACAGCTTCTGCACACACATCGATGCTGTCAAATTGGCATCACTTGGAGTCAATCGTCTCGAGAAATCGCCCGACCCTTGTCCCGGCAATGCTTCTCTGTTAATTCGATGTATCCTTCTAGGGCCGCGCAGCCCCGATTTCCGTCGGACCTACAAGTAGGTATCGCGATTCCGAACGTCTTTGAATGGAAAAGAGGTTCGGAGCCCGGTCATTCCGGGAATGACGAAACCGGACGTACGTCTAGACCGCGCGGACAACGAGAAACCACAGCGAGGACATCACGATGGTTGGTAAGCTGATAGTAGAAGCGATTGGGACATTTTTCCTGGTCTTTACGATCGGGCAGACCGTTAAAGGCCCGGACGCCTCGACGATCGCACCGCTTGCGATCGGATCGGCGTTGATGGTAATGGTCTACGCGGGCGGACATTTCTCGGGCGGGCATTACAACCCGGCGGTGACCCTCGGCGTCACGCTCCGAGGCAAGCTGACCTGGGCGGATGCCATCCCCTACATGATTGCACAAGTGATTGGAGCAGTCATCGCTGCTGGCCTTGTCCTGTTCATCAAGGGAAACACTTCAGCGATTCCGCCGCCATCAACTCCTAACGAGTATCAAATGATCGCGCAGGCGCTGGGCGACTTCCTATTCACGTTCGCCCTCGTCTACGTGGTCTTGAACGTCGCAACAGCCAAGGGAACGGCGGGGAACTCGTTCTATGGCTTGGCGATCGGATTCACCGTCATGGTCGGCGCATTTGCCGTCGGTCCGGTCTCGGGCGGGGCCTTTAACCCGGCGGTCGGCGTGGGTGTTTTCGTCATGGGATTGGCGAAGGTTTCCAATCTGCTTATTTATCTGGTTGCTGACTTCGCGGGGGGCGCCGCGGCGGCTTTGCTGTTCAACGCCTTGGATATGGGCGGGGACCGGAAGCTCGGTTGAACGAGTTTTCCCAAAGTGGGGAGCGGGTTCGGCCTTAGTCAGCCGGACCCCGTCTCTCGCTCGAATTTCGGCCGGCGGTACTGGTCCTCACCATTCTCCCTCGATGAATAATTGATGACCTGCCACGAGAGGTCGGATCGAATGCGGCACCAAGCCCATGAGTATACCGGCTGACGGATCGACTCGGAAGGACGGCGATGACAAGGATCGTCCGTCCTCGCCCGACCCCAGCTCACCGTTCGACCGAACCATGATGGAGCGAGCCCTGGAAATGGCCCGGGAGGCTCGCTGCCTGGGCGAGGTGCCGGTTGGCGCCATACTCGTCGCCGAAAGCCGGATCATCTCCCAGGCATTCAACTTACGGGAGACTCTCAAGGATCCCACTGCCCACGCGGAGCGGCTGGCACTGACCTGGGGCGGTCGCTCTCGCGGTTCCTGGCGGCTCGACGACTGTGTCCTCTACGTGACCCTCGAGCCCTGCGCCATGTGCGCAGGGGCCTGCGTCCTCGGGAGATTGGGCCGTTTGGTCTATGGCGCGACCGACCCCAAAGCAGGCGCCTGCTCGAGTTTATATCAAATTGTCTCGGACTCGAGGCTCAATCATCGGGTCGAGGTCACTGCGGGCGTCCTCGCCGACGAGTGCGGCGAAATCCTCAGAGAATTCTTCCAGGAACGGCGTCTTTATCGTAAACTCATTGCGACTGAGATGACGAGGCGCTCGGCGGACGATGCTCGATGAACCATTCGAGCCGACCACCGGGAAGCCTCGGCATTTTCAGGAGGGGTGCCTGAGTGGTTGAAAGGGCCGGTCTCGAAAACCGGTGTACCGCTTCGCGGTACCGTGGGTTCGAATCCCACCTCCTCCGCTGAATTGTCAAATTGAGGGTGAACCCGGGAAACCGCAAGGAATCTCTTGCGGGCCCGGACTCCGATAAGACTTCAGGAAAATCCGCCCGAGGCCGAGTTCCTGCCCGCCCGGTCGGGTCGCGTGGCCGTCGCAAGCTCGGAAGGTCAGGTCACTACAGACGAGGAGCGACGGTGCCCGCCGAGTTGATCGATGGAAAAGCTCTGGCGCAAGACGTCCGTCGGCAGGTCGCGGCCGAAGTTGCCGCATTGACTTCGGAGTCGGGCATCGTACCGGGGTTGACGGTGATCCTCGTCGGCGATGATCCTGCCAGCCAGGTCTACGTGAGTAGCAAGCAAAAAGCGAGCTCTGCCGCGGGGATGAACGGGGCGATCCTGCGTCTCCCCGCCGAGACGAGCCAGGCGGAACTCCTGACGACGATCGACCGACTGAACGACGACCCGGCCGTACACGGAATCCTGGTCCAGATGCCTCTCCCGAGGCACATCGACGAGCAGGCGGTGATCCAGCGGGTGAGCCCTTCGAAAGATGTGGACGGATTTCATCCGATCAACTTCGGGCTCCTGGCGCAAGGGACTCCGCGCTTCGTGCCGTGCACGCCCCTGGGCATCCGCGAGTTACTCCTTCATGCGAAGGTCGAAACACGGGGTCGTCATGCTGTTGTGCTTGGCCGATCGCAACTCGTCGGCAAGCCCATGGCCCTCCTCCTCCTACAAAAGGGGGTTGGAGGCGATGCGACCGTGACCGTCTGCCACACGGCGACCCCCGACCCGGCTTCGATTGCGAGGCAAGCCGACATCCTGGTCGTGGCCATGGGTCGGCCCGAGCAGGTCACGGCCGATTGGGTCAAGCCAGGGGCGGTGGTGATCGACGTCGGGATCCATAAGCGCCAGGATGGCCGGCTCTGTGGCGACGTTGACTTCCCCGGCGTTGCCGAGGTCGCCTCCCGGATCACGCCAGTTCCTGGCGGTGTCGGACCCATGACCGTCGCCATGCTGCTGAGGAATACGCTCAACGCCGCTCGGGCCTCTCTCTCCTCGCCGACCGAAGCGAGACCATCATGATCAAGTTGGGCATTTGCAACGAGCTCTTCGAAGGGTGGGAATTCGGTCGAGTCTGTCGCACGATCAAGGAAATCGGTTATGACGGGATCGAAATCGCCCCGTTCACCCTGGCGGCCCGGATCGACGATCTCAGCCGGGAACGACGTCGGGAGCTGAAAGCGACCGTCGAGGAGTCGGGCCTCGAGACGATCGGTCTGCACTGGCTACTGGCCAGGACCGAGGGTTTCTATCTCACCTCGCCCGAGCCGGCTGTCCGACTAGCGACCGGAAAGTATCTGATGTCGCTGGCCGAGGCGACGCGCGACCTCGGAGGCTCGCTAATGGTGCTGGGGTCGCCCAAGCAGCGAGACCTGCTGCCGGGCATAACCTATGACCAGGCGGTCGATTACGCGATCGAGGTCTTCGAACGGGTGATTCCCGTCCTGGACGCGGTCAATGTGGATCTGTGCCTGGAGCCTCTGGCGCCGAACGACACGAACTTCATCAACACGTGTGCCCAGGCGATGGAGGTGATCCGTCGAGTCAACCATCCGCATCTCCGGCTGCACATGGACGTCAAAGCCCAGAGCAGCGAACGCGACGCCACGGTGCCCGACCTGATCCTTCGCCATGCCTCGCGAGCCGGCCACTTCCACGCTCAGGACGTGAACCTTCGCGGCCCCGGCATGGGAGACGTGGACTTCGGGCCCATCATGAAGGCGCTCCTGGATACGGGCTACGACCGTTGGGTCTCGGTCGAGGTGTTCGACTTCTCGCCCGGGGCGGAGGATACGGCTCGACAGAGCATCGACTGCCTCAGACCTTTGGTCCGAAGTTCTTGACACTGCGATGGAGGTCAGATCGAAGCGACAATTCCGTCGCAAACGATCGAATGGGGCTCGCCTCCAGACGACCACGTCCCGTCGGGCATTTCGGGCGATGACCAGCGGCCTTGCTCACAGCCATGGCTTGCGCTAAGATAATGAAGAAGAAGTAGGTGAGGAAACTCCGCTGTCCGAAATCGGACGGTTCGTAGAGCGTTGAGCCATCAACGACACGCGTCCTGGGATCAAAGTCGTCGATCGCCTCGTGTTCCACCGCCCGGGAATTCTTTTTCTCTTCCGCTCTCGCATGAGTCATAATGTGTCGGCCAGCGTCGGGCCGCATTTCGTACCCGGCGGGGTAGGGGGCGGACGAAATTCATCGCTCTCATCGATGGGATGCCAGGGTTGGGCTGATCCCGACCTGGCGGATACGGCGCGGTGTCCCGGGTATTCGAGGAGATTCCATCCTTCCGAGTGATGCAACAACGGATACGGCCGGCGGAACGGGTCAGCTTACGAGCGACAATCCCCTCAGAGGGATGAAAGGATAAAGCATGCCATCGGGTAAGGACATCACGGGCGGGGGCTCGGCGGGCGGCGGCGGGAAGCGAGGTGGCGGCGGTGGAGGTAATATGAGCACGGGAAGCACCGGCGGCGCCAAGAAGAATGCTTACTGCTCGTTCTGCCGCAAGAGCTACCGGGATGTCGGCCCCCTGGTCGAAGGCCCCGGCGACGTCTATATTTGCGGCGATTGCATCGAGCTCTGCCAGTCGATCCTCGACCAGGAACGGCGGCGTCGCGGAGTCCCGAAGACGCTCTTCACCGATATTCCCACCCCCAGGGAAATCAAGGACCAGCTCGACGCTTATGTGATCGGCCAGGAGCGGGCCAAGAAGGTCCTCTCGGTCGCCGTCCACAACCACTACAAGCGGCTGGTCCACGGCGAGGATCCGGAGACGGAAGTCGAGCTGGACAAGTCGAATATCCTCCTGATCGGCCCCACCGGCTGCGGCAAGACCCTGCTGGCCCGGACCATGGCCCGCGTCCTGAACGTCCCGTTCGCGATCGGTGACGCGACCACCTTGACCGAGGCCGGTTACGTCGGCGAGGACGTCGAGAACATCCTTCTCAAGCTGCTGCACGCCGCCGACTTCGACCTCGAAGCCGCCCAGCGCGGGATCGTCTACATCGACGAGATCGACAAGATCGGCAAGACCACGCACAACGTCTCGATCACGCGCGACGTGTCGGGCGAGGGCGTCCAGCAGGCCCTCCTGAAGATGCTCGAAGGCACGGTGGCCAACGTCCCGCCGCAGGGAGGCCGAAAGCACCCCGAACAGCAGTACATCCAGATGGACACCAGCAATGTCCTGTTCATCTGCGGCGGAACCTTCGTCGGGCTGGAGCACATCATCGCCCGGCGAGTGGGCCGCAAGACCATCGGATTCGGCAGTCAATCACAAGTCGAACAGCACAACGAGCAACTGGGCGAACTGCTGAACAAGGTGACTTCGGATGACCTCCTCGAATTCGGGATGATCCCCGAATTCATCGGACGTCTGCCGGTCATCTGCCCGTTGATGCCCCTGGACGTCGATGCGCTCGTCAAGATCATGACCGAGCCGCGCAATGCGCTGGTCAAGCAATACCGACGGCTCTTCGAGATGGAAGGCGCCGACGTCGAGTTCACCCCCGAATCGCTCCAGGAGATCGCCAAGAAGGCCAAGGAAAAGGACACCGGTGCCCGCGGTCTCCGTTCGATCGTCGAGGAGATCATGCTCGACATCATGTTCGAGCTGCCCGATCGAGCAGCCAAGGACAAGGGGAAGTTCATGGTGACTCCCGAGATTGTCCGGCGCGAGAAGAGCCTCTTCGACGCCGCGCCCTCACCGCTCAACGCCGCCAAGTCTGCGGCCGCCGCCGAGCGTGAGCGGAAGAAAGAGAGCGCATAGGCGAGACCGTCCGTGATGGCCCGGGTCGATGGTGAGAATGACACCTCGGAGGTTCATCAAAGGATGAGCATCATCGACCGCGCAAATCGACGAAGCTCCTCCCGCCGCTAATGAGCGGCGAGTACCTCGATCAGCCCACGTTCCACGAGCGATACGAGGCGATGCCCGACCGGACGTGGGCCGAACTGGTCGGAGGAGTCGTTTACCTGCCGTCGCCCCTTCGAAGCGAGCATGGGGGCTATGACGATGTCGTCGGCTACTGGGTGGTCCATTACAAGCGATTGACGAAGGGCCTGCGCACCGGCAAGAATTCGACGGTCATTCTGGACCAGGTCGGCGAAACCCAACCCGATGGACACTTGCGGATCCCACGAGAGTTTGGAGGTCAGGCCCGCATCGAGGATGGCTATATCGTCGGCGCGCCCGAGCTGGTCATCGAGATCGCGCGTTCCAGCCGCTATTTTGACCTCGGAGAGAAGAAAGCCGATTACGAAAGGGCGGGGGTCCGCGAATACCTCGTCGTCGAGCTGGACCCCGAACGCATCCACTGGTTCATCCGCCGAGGCGACCAATTCATCGATCTGCCGCCCGGAGGCGATGGGATCCATCGCTCGGAGGCTTTCCCGGGCCTATGGCTCGATCCGGAAGCCCTCTTCTCCGAGGATTTGGACCGGCTGGTGGAAGTCCTCGAGCAGGGCATGGCGACGCCTGAGCATGCGGATTTCGCGGCCCGGTTGGCTCGAGCCCTCGCAAGGAGGGGCCCGGTATGAGCACCGTCGATCGCAAGCGCCCGCCCAAGACCCTCCCGCCGCTGGTGAACGGCCAGCACCTCGACCAGCCCGCGTTCCACGAACGTTACGAGGCGATGCCGCCCGAGACGCGAGCCGAGCTCGTCGGAGGAGTCGTTTACATGCCGTCGCCGATGCGATTGGACCACGGAAAGCCCAGCCGCTTCGTCGCGGGCTGGTTATTCCAGTATGAGACGCAAACTCCAGGTGTTGAGGGCGCCGATGGTGCAACGGTAAAGCTGGATCGTAAGGGTGAGCCGCAGCCAGATCACCTCATGCTCATCCCGGCCAAGCTTGGTGGCCGAAGCGTCGTCGACGAGGATGGGTATCTCACTGGTGCACCTGAACTCGTGGTCGAAGTCTCCCTCTCCAGCCGATCTTATGATCTGAACCAGAAGAAAGCCGATTACGACCGGGCGGGAGTCCCTGAGTACCTTGTCGTCGAGCTCAATCCGAACCGGATCCACTGGTTCATACGACGAGGCCGTCACTTTCTGGACCTGCAGCCCGGCCCGGATGGAATCCACCGATCGGAGATCTTCCCCGGCTTATGGCTGGATGCCGAGGCCCTCTTCGCCGAGGATCGTCGCAGGCTGATCCGGATCCTGAACCGCGGCCTGAGGTCGCCGGAACATGCGGCCTTCGTGGCGAAGCTGGCCGAGGCCGCTCGGCGGGCCGACGACGTCAGGTGATGGGTCTTCCGATCTCAACCCGGTTCGTTCTTCAAGATCCGTACTTCTTCCTGGAGCATCTTCTGGACGCGGTGCTTGGCCACGAAGACGTGGGCCACGGCGATCCCGAGTTGCCGGGCCACATCGGCTCCGGATCGACCCTCAACGGCGGTGAGTTGGAAGGCTTCCCATGTGCCGGGTTTGACTCGCCCCTTGATGCGATGCGTGGCGAGTTCGAGCAGCTCGCGGTCGAACGCGTCTTCGAGCTGGTGCTCGAGATCGGATCGGGCCTCGGCCGAGTCGGCGACCATCGCGATCGGTCCCGCATTATGGCCGGGATCCCTCAGTCGGGCGGAGACGAAATCGCTCCAGGCGTGCTGGGTCACGGTCTTGAGCCAGGCACGGAAGCTTCGCGACGGGTCGTATCGGAATTTACGCAGGGCCGCGAAGAGCTTGACCATCACTTCCTGAGCCACGTCGTCGGCATCGGAATCCTGCGAGCCCCAGGCCAGGCACCACCGTCGAATCCTCGGCTGATAACGCTCGACGAACAGGGTCCACGCCTGGGGGTCGACGGGATCGATCTGGAGCCGTTCGAGCAGCGTGAGCGAAGTATCAGCCTCAGAGTTGTCGGACATCGACGCACCCCCACAATCCGGGCGGCGTGCGTGACTCTCCGATTCGGACATCATCGAATCGTGAGTACTCTGTCACTCCAAGCCAGGGAGTGACCCATTCCCGCCGCTCAAGTTGAGGTTAGCATCTTCCGACGACGGGATGGAGATCTCACTCCGGATCGACCCGGAAATCTCGGTTGCCTGGCGAGATTCCGACCATCAACCACTTCGTGAAGAATCACCGCGACAACCATCGCCGCCGAGGCCATTCGGCTCTCGTGGTCCGACGGCTTGCTGAAGGACGGCGAACCCTCCTCGATCGGCAGCACGCCTTTCTGCCACGCATGTTCATCGATCGCCGCATCGAGAACGAGCCAGTTCGCCGAGATCCCCGAATCAATCAGCGCGGGTGTCGATGCAGTGGGCGGCGGGCCTATTTCCATCCGGTGGCCAGGCTCTTCCCATCCGACGCGACCGGACGGTCCACGCGGCGACATCGTTCGCCCCGCGGCCGCGGCCGAGCTGATCGATATCACCGCGGCGGTCACTTCGCTTTCGATCGTCGTGCTTGTCCGGGTGGATGGAGCGGGCTCTTCACCGAAAGGCAGTCCGTCCGATGTCGGTCTCAAGCTCGTCGAGCCTCCCTGAGGTACCGCACCGGGTGCCGGCTGCGGGGCCGACCCTTCCGACGGGGAGGGCACCCCGCCGGCACCGGATAGGCCTTCAGGATTCGCGCGGCGAAACTCCTCGAGCGCCTCATCGAGTCCCAGCAGGAACCGCTCCCACGGCGCGAGCACCGGCGGCAACGCCGCGGGGGCTCCCGCCCCGGCCTCCTCCGTCTGTGTCAACACATCGGTCGCCGAACCACCGCCACTCCTCTGGGACGCCAAACCTTGCCCCACCGAGATCCCCGACCCCGGCGTGTTCGCCGACACCGCCAGCGCCTGCGACTCGGCGAGGGCGAAACCCTCTCCTTCGCCCGAGACCTCGATCGTCAGAGTCAACACCGTCGCCACCAGCGGCAGCGACGTGTCGCGGAGCGAGACCAGTTGCACGACCGTGCTCGGCGAGGGCGAAAAGGCGGAGGGGCCGATCGCGGGAGACGTCTCGAAGCCGAGCGACAGCGACACCAGCTCGGCCGACTCCCGACCCGCCGTCGCCGCGTAGAACTCGACCTCGCCTCCGGTCAGCGTCGAGAACGCCAGGGCCGTCGGCGAGGGGAGATTCGGTTCGTTCTCGACCGACATCAGGCTCAGACCTTCCGATCCCCCCTCGAACAGCGCCAGATCCCCGTCGCCCCCGTTGCCCACCACAAGGTCCTCAAAACCCCCGCCCGCATCGAACGCGAAGGCCGTATCCGGGTCCACGCCGCCGGAGGAGATCGTGCTAGTCAACGGATCCGGGCCGTTGAAGTCGGAGATCACCGTCAGGTCGTTCGACCCCGCATTCAGGGTCACGACCTCCGCCGTGCCGCCGAAGTCGCCGAGGAAGATCGGCCCCGGATCCTCGCCCACCGGGATGACCGTGGCGTCGCCGGGATCGAAGTCGCCCGGACTGCGCCCGGGCAGGATCGTGACGCTATTCGACAGCGCTGTCGCTGACCAGGAGGTTGGGGTAGCCTCCTTTGACCGGCTGGATCACCGTCGACACCGGGCCCGCACCGGCCGCGAACCGCACCGCAGGCGCGAACAGGATGTCCCCGCCCTCGGACTCGTTGTCGAGGACCGAGACGTCATTGGAACCCTCGTCGGCGATCACCAGATCGGGCACCACGACACCGTCTTCATGGCCGGTGAGGTCGGCCACCGTGATCCCGACCGGGTCGGTGCCGACGAAGTAGCCATTGCCGCCATTGATCCCCGGGCCGAACTGGCCGTCGCCCAGGCCGGGATAGATCAGCACGTTGTTGCTGCCGCTGTTGGCCACGATCAGGTCGGGGATACCGTCGCCGTTGAGGTCCGCCAGCGCCACCGCCCCGGGATTCAGCAAGCCGGTCGACTGGTCGGCCAGCACGGCCGATGGACTGGCCCCGTAATCGACGACGACGCGGTCGAGCCCCTGATCGGCGTAGATGATGTCCTTCTGGCCGTCGCCGGTGAGGTTGGCCACGGCCAGCTCGACCGCTTGGTCGGCCTCGCGATAGGGCGAGAAGGTGCCATCGCCGTTGCCGATCAGGACCAGGACGTCGCCGTAGGCGTCGCCAATAAGGAGGTCGAGCTTGCCGTTGCCCGTCAGGTCCACGAGGCTCAACCCGTCGGATTCCGCCGGCACCGTGTAGGTGGTCGGAGGCAGGAAGCCCCCATGGCCGTCGGCCAGGTAGATGCTCACCCCGTCGGCGCCGAGCACCGCGATGTCGTCGAGGCCGTCGCCGGTGAAGTCCCCCATGCGGACGATCTCATCGGGCGTCGGCGTGACGATGGCGACGGCGTTGGCGAAACGTCCATCGCCGAGGCCGTCCAGGACGCCGATCGTCTCCGCCCCGGGGTTGACCGTCACCAGATCGGTCGGTCCGCCCGGCGTGATCCGGCCGCCCGCGACGCCGGTCGTCGCGTCGGCGCTGGTAACCTCGGGAGTACTGGCGGGATCGATCGCCGACAAGCCGGTCCCGGCCGGCATCGGCAGGGGGACCGCGATGACCCCGCCGGCCCCGCCTCCGATGATGCTCACCTGGCCCGTGAGCTCATCGGTGACGACCAGATCGATCCCCCGGCCCGACGCGCCCTCGACCGCCTCGACGTCGGAGACGCCCTGCCCGACAAGAAGCGTGACCGGCGACTCGAAGGGGTTGAAGCCGGTCGCGAAGCTGCCGGTCGTGTTGCTGAAGAACAGCGAGAGCGTCCCGTCGCCCGCATTGCGGACGACCAGGCCATCCCAGCCGCTGCCGTTGAGGTCCGCCGCGATGACCTGTGCGGGGAGTTGCCCCGTGATCAGCGATCCGACTCGCACGAAGCCGCCGTCGCGATAGGCATAGAGCGAGACCGCATCGTCGTGGGCGTCGACGCTGGCCAGCAGCGGGCCTTGATCGGTCTTCGGGACCCAGGCAATGTCGCGCGAGGGGAATCCGGGGTTGATCACGATTGGCGGCTCGAAGGTGCCGGCCTGTCCGGGGATGCCCTTTCGATAGAGGATATCGCCCGCGCCATCGACGACCAGGACGTCGTCGGTGCCGTCGCCGTTGGCGTCGACCACCAGCGGGTTGACCTCGGCGTTTATGGTCGGCCGGCCGGCCAACGACAAAGTGCCATCACCAGCCCCGAGCATCACGTCGATATTCGAGTCGATGGAAATGAAGGCCATGCCGAGCTGTCCGTCGCCGTTGAAATCACCCACCGTCATCACATCAGCGACGGAATAATCACCAAACGGAAACGATTCGGCGCCGGTTGAAACCACATTATCGATGGCCGGTTGGAACGTCCCGTCACCATTTCCCAGCAGGACGGAAACGTCGTCCGGACCCTCATAGCTACTCGCAACCTGCCCGACGGCCAGGTCGAGCCGGCCGTCGCCATTGAAATCACCCGTCACGATCGCATTATCCTCGGACGTATTGCTGTTGACCGAGTAGTAGGGGCCGGGTTGGAACGTCCCATCGCCGTTACCCAGCAGGATCGAGACGGTGCCCGAGCTATCGAGGGCGGCCAGGTCGAGCCGGCCGTTTCCGCTGAAGTCTCCGGCCGCCATCGCAACCAGAGTGTTGTCCGCCGCACCCGGCTCACTTCCGGCCGGCAGAGTGGCGGGAGGTTGAAACGTCCCGTCACCATCGCCGATCAAGAGCGCGAAGTTGTCGTCCATCTGATTGCCGATGGCCAGGTCGAGTTTGCCGTCGCCGTTGAAATCACCCTCCACGAGGATATCAGCCGGCTCGATCGGGTCGTAAAGGGCGGGCTGGAACGTCCCATCGCCGTTACCCAGCAGGACCGAAACGCCGCCCTGCACGTCGATAAATTGATAGCTGCCATCCTGGTAGGAGATTGTTTCGTTAGAGCCCGCGTCCGCTAAGGCCAGGTCGAGCTTGCCATCGCCGTTGAAGTCACCCACGACGATCGCATCGGGACTCGTGTAGTACTCGCCGAAATTCGCCGCGTAATAAGGGCCTCCCGCCGAGTAACTGACGGCGGGCTGGAATGTCCCATCCCCGTTGCCCAGGAGGATCGAGACGGTGCCAGTAAAGGTACCCGCGACGGCCAGGTCGAGCCGGCCGTCGTCGTTGAAATCTCCGACCGCGATCGCCTCGGGATTCGAGAAGGGCCCCGACGCATAATCGACCGGCGCCCGGAACGTCCCGTCGCCGTTGCCCAGGAGGATTGAGACCGTGCTTGTATTGTAGTTGGCGACGGCGAGATCGAGCCGCCCGTCGCCGTTGAAGTCGCCAGCCGCGATCGCGCCGGGGCCGTTCTCGCCCGGATAAGTGATCCCGACCGGACGCTCGATGGCCGGCCGGAACGTCCCATCGCCGTTGCCCAGCAGGATGGAGGCGGTATTGTCGTACGCGTTGGCGACGGCCAGATCGAGCTTGCCACTGCCGTTGAAGTCGCCCGCCACGATCGCGTCGGGATTGTTACCGACCGGGTAGCTTATGGCGGATTGGAACGACCCGTCGCCGTTGCCCACCAGGATCGCGACGGTGTTCTCCGTCCCCGTCGCGACGGCCAGGTCGAGATGCCCGTCGCCAGTGAAGTCACCCTCGACCAGCCCATAAGCGTTGAATCCTCCGACGTAATAATAGACAATGGGTTGGAACGTCCCGTCGCCATTGCCGAGCAGGACATCGACAGAACCCTGCTGGTCGGAGACGGCCAGATCGAGATGACCTTTGCCGGTGAAGTCACCCGCCACAATCGCGATCGCGTCGGTCTCGATGGCATACTCGCCGGCCGGCCTGAACGTCCCATCCCCATTATTCAGGAGCATGAGGACCTCGGCGCTGGCACCGAAACCGGCATGGTACGCCACGGCCAGGTCGACTCGTCCGTCTCCGGTGAAATCACCCGCCACGATCTGGCTCGGAACATACCCGACCAGATAATTGACGGCGGGTCGGAACGTCCCGTCGCCGTCGCTCATCAAGACCGAGACGTTCCCGGAATAGGCATTCGCGACGGCCAGGTCGAGCTTGCCGTCGCCGCCGAAATCCCCGGCCGCGATCGCCACCGGATTGTCGCCAACCGTGTAAGAGGCGGGAGGCTGGAACGTCCCGTCGCCGACGCCCAGCAGGATCGAGACCGTGCCGAACTCGCCGCCATTCACGACGGCCAGGTCGAGCTTTCCATCGCCGTTGAAGTCTCCGGCTACCAGCGCGACCGGGTCGTTACCGGCCGGGTAGTTAACCGCCGACTGAAACGTACCATCCCCGTTGCCGATCAGGATCGAGACCGTGTTGGAATTCGCGTTGGCGACGGCCAGGTCGAACTTCCCATCGCCGTTGAAGTCTCCGTCCACGACCGCGTCGGGGTCTTTGCCGACCGGCACCGCCTGGAACGCCGTCGCCGAGGGCGTCATCATCGCCGTCAGCGTGAAGGTCCCGGCGCCGCCGTCATCGCGGACCTCGAGCCGATACGTACCGGGAGAGACGTCGATGTCGATCGCGTCGATCGGCTCCGTGGCCGATAGCCCATCGCTCTGCACGACGGTCCGGCCCAGGGCGTCGAGCAGAGCCAGCGAGGTGGTCGTGCCCGCCGCCTGGACCGTCGCCACCAGGTTCTCATCCGCGGCGACGACGATCGGATCAACGACAATCCCGCCCAGGCCGGAGGAGATCGGGACCGATTCGACCGCGAGACGGGTCGTCGCGTTGACGCTGGGGAAAGTCGAACCGCCGATCGCCACACCCTTGACCGTGACATCGGAGGCCAGAGTCAAAGGGATCCGAGACCCCTGTCGCCTGGCCGACGATTGCGACCAAAGGCGTACCGGCGTAGCCAGGCTGCGTCGTGCCGTCGATGACCAGCGGGGTGGTGATCGTCGGCAAGGGCGAGGCCGCCGCGATCGTCCGGACGCCTGCACCCGGGATGTCGAAGTCGATCGTGTTCGTCCCGCCCACCGCCTGGTCGGAATCGACGATCGCCTGGCGGAGCGATCCCGGCCCGCCGTCGGCGGTGGTCGTCACCGTAAATCGACCATCGGTGACGACGATCGAGACCTGGGCCTGGACCACAGCGGCGCCCGTCGACTGGGCCTCGAGGCTCAGCGTGGGCGTGCCCTGGTAGCCC
Organism: uncultured Planctomycetota bacterium; assembly: GCA_963743925.1. Lineage (GTDB taxonomy): Bacteria > Planctomycetota > Planctomycetia > Isosphaerales > Isosphaeraceae > CAVZRC01. Next base: position 621,911 of record CAVURY010000034.1, read on the forward strand.
GACGGTGGCGTGTACGACAACCCGGCCAGTGCCGCGTCGATCGCCGAGAGCGGCCCGCTGTAGGTCAGCGCGCCGGTGCCATTACCCGTGCCCGAGAGGCCGGCGATCGTCGCGAGCGTCAGCGTCCCCGCCGGGACCGAGAGCCTCAGATCCCAGGGCAGATCCAGCGGCCCGGCTTCCGGGTCTTGCAGGTCGATCCCATCTCCCGCCGCGGCCGAGAAGTTCACCGGCTGGCCGGGGGACACGTCGGATCGCCTGGCGGGGCACGACCAGATCGCCCGGTCGCAGGGCCGAGACCTCGGAGGTGTTGCCCTGCGGATCGGTCGCCGTCGCCGTGAGGATCGGCAAACCCGCCGGCGCCAAGAACGGGATCGTGAAGGTCGTCGCCCCGGTCGCGTCGGTCGTCGCCTGCAAGTGAACCCAGGTAGTCCTGGGCTTCCCCGGCGCCGCCCGGCCCGTAGCCGGCGCTGGCGTACACGTCAATGCGATAGGTCGTGTCCGGCTCGCTGACCCCGAGCCAGCCCTCGGTCTGGCCGTCGTCGTCCGCGAACAGGATCGGGAAGTTCTGGAGTTCATCGGGGCCCTCCCGCGGCAGCGGTCCCATTTTCGTCACCCCGTCGTCGCCGAGGTCGATGGCAGGTCCCGTGTTGCCGAAGATCCGATTGGCGGTGATCTGATCGCCGACCGACGAGTAAACCGTGACGGCGACACCCGGGCCGCCGTTGTCCGCGACCAGGTTTCCCGCGTTCGCCGACGCTCCGCCGATCGTGTTGTTGTTCGAAGCGGCTAGATCATCGATCCCCGGCACAATCGTATGTTCGAACCCGAATAGGAGCGATCGATTTGAGAGAAGGCGTATCTCGCCGTGATGTTCACGCCTTCCTGGCCATTGCCCAGCGCGATCGTCCCGCTCGCATCGGTCCCGATGAAGTCTCCCTCGACCAGGTTGCCCGGCGAACCGTCGATCTCGACGCCCGAACCCTTGTTGGACGAGATGACGTCGGCCGCGCCGGCGACCGTGCCGCCGATCGTATTACCCGCGCTCGCATCGGCGAAGGATTGCCCCGCCTGAACATCGAACTTGACGCCCGACAGGGCATTGCCGAGCGCCTTCGTCCCGGTGACATCGGTGCCGATGAGATCGCCCTCGACCAGGTTGTCGGACGAGTCCTGGATCACGATGCCCGAGCCGCCATTGCCCGAGATGACGTCGGCCGCGCCGACGACCGTCCCGCCGATCGTATTCCCGTCGCTGCCACCAATGATGTTCACGCCCGCTATAGCATCATTCTCATTCACATTGCCATATTCATCGAACAGGATCGATCTGGTCCCGGTCGCATCCGTGCCGATCCAGTCGCCCGCGACCACGTTATCCTGCGAGTCCTGGAGCTCGACGCCATCACCCCGATTGCCCGAGATGAGGTCGCGTGCCCCGGCGACCGTCCCGCCGATCGTGTTCCCGGTACTCGAGTCGATCTCCACACCCACCGATTGAAGGAGGGAGACCGTTCCCGAGACATCCGCCCCGATCAGGTTCCCGGCGACGACGTTGTCATCCGACGACGTGATCCAGACGCCATCCTGGTCGTTCCCCGAGATCACGTTTCGCTCGGCCGCATCCGCGACACCGTCGCCGTTGGTCCCGATGAGGTCCCCGGTGGCTCCCGCATCGATCTCGATGCCGTCATTGTTGGGCTCGGCCTGCGTCCCGGTCGAATCGGTGCCCAGGAAGTTGCCGTAGACCCAGTCTCCGGTCGCGGCGGTGCCCGTGATATGAATGCCGGCGCCCTGAGTATATCCCTGACTGAAGTTCTCGATATCCAGGCCGCGGACGGTGACATCCGGCGCGGTGATCGTCAGCCCGTCGACCACACCAGCCTGGCTGCCGTCGATCGCGATCAGGGGTAGTCCCGAATAGCCCGGCTGCGATTCGCCGTCGATCAGGACGGGATTGGTGATCGTCGGCAGGGATGAGAGCGGCATGATCGTCTGCACTCCCGAGCCGGGGATGCTGAAGTCGATCGCGTTCGTCACGCCTGTCGCGGCGTTGGAATCGAGGATCGCCTGGCGGAGCGAGCCGGGGCCGCCATCGCCGGCGTTGTTCACCAGGAAGGTCGAGAGCAAGGTGCGGTCTTCCATCAGCTCGACCCGCGGCCGGAGTCGGAGGATCGTCCCGCTGTAGATATGCGGAGGCGTGGTTCGTCGTCGGCGACGACGAGCGAGACCAGCGTCCTTCCCGTGATCGAGCGAAGTCCCCATCGCGGCGGCTCCAGGGTGAGACGAGGCCAAGGATGTGCGATCCTCGCGCGCCAGACATGGTTGCAGCTATCGACTGACGATCATTCACTGCGTCTGACGTGGTCGATGACTTGCCCCCGGACGGGATGGGCCCCGCCAGATCCGGGGCGGCGATGCGGCGGATCAGCGGCTGCAACTGGGGGTCTTTGCGGATGACGTCTTTCAGGAACGTCGGGCGGCGTTCGACCGGGAGTCGCTTGAGCGTCTCGCGGAGCAACTCCGCGGCGCGGTCCTGGTATTGCGACACCAGCGTCACCGTCTCCCGCCCCTTCTTGCGGACCTCGGCCGCGGCGGCGATCGCCGCGACGGCGTACACGCGTGCGGCCTTGTAATAGAGGTCCGGCCTCGGCTCGCCCACGGCCAATGCCTTCTCGGCGTCGGCCACAGCCTGGCGGTGTTCGCCCTGCCGCACCCGGGCAAAGCCCCGGCCGTTGTACGCGTCTCCGGTCGTTGCATCGAGCCGGATCGCGGCCTCGAAGTCGTGACGAGCCAGTTGGGGTGCGTCGGCGACGATGTACAGCCAGCCCCGACGCCTCAGGAGCGCCTCTCGGTTCCCGCTGAGGAGCATGGCATTCGTGCAGTCCTCGATGGCACCGGGGAAGTCCTTGTTCTCCGTTCGGGCCAGCCCGCGGAGCTCATAGATCGCGGATGTGGCCTTCCCCCTCGCGATCAGCGAATCGCAGGAACGGATGACGTCGTCATCGCGATTCAATCGGCTCAGCGACTCGATCCTCAGGCGGTGGGCGTCATCGTAGTCGGAGTCGATTTTGATCGCCGCGTCGCAGGCATTCAAGGCGTCCGCATGGCGGTGATCGAGTGCCAGCAGCCGGGCCCGGCCGAAATGGTCGCGGGACAGCACCCGGTTATCGGGCGACTCCAGCCGGATCGCTTCCTCCAGGTCGCCCAGGGCCCGCGCACGCTGCGACGACGTCAACTTCACACGGCCGAGATCCACGCCCGCTCGATCGCGGTACAGCGCCGCCGTGAGGGGACTCAGCTTGATCGCCAGTCTGAATTGCTCGATCGCTTCGTCGGGCTTATCCTGCCTTTGAAAGACCTTCGCCAGCGCGGCATAGGCCTCGAATTCCCGCGGCCTGAGCCGGATCGCGGCTTGCAAATGGCCGACCGCCTCATCGAGGTCCCGGCGCAACAGGAGACGGAGAACTCCGCGGTTGACCAGAACGCTATAGCGCAGATCATCGTTGGGGTTGCGATCCAGGATTTCCATCGCGGTGCGGTAATCGGAATCGGCCGCCTCATAGAGCTGATCGACCCTCTCGACCGGCCCCGCGCGCTTCTCCAGCAGTTCGCGCGCGATCCCGGCGACCTGCCCCGAGGCGAAACCTCGGAGGATATAGAGCCAAGCGAACCCCTTCTCCCGTTGCAGACAGGCGTTCAGACTGGCCTTGGCCTCGACGGGTTGTCCCAGCCGCAACGAACAAACCGCCGACAGGGCCTGCGCCCAGAAGCGGTCGGGCTCGAGTTGCAGGGCCATGTCGAACTCCCGGCTCGCCGCGGAGTAGTCTTTTTGCGCGAACCGCTCTTGCCCGGCCAGGAAATGATCGAAGGCCGTCGAGGGTTTGAGGCCATCGGCCGCGCGACGCTCCCGCTCGGCCGCCGGCTTGTCGGCGAGTTGGGCCAGGCAGGCGGCCCTCCGGAGATGATACGCCCGGGTCATCGGGCGCAATCGAGCCGCCTGATCCAACCGGCGCAGGCCCTGCTCGGGGGTCGTCTCCGACTCGGCCAGGATCAGGAGCAGCTCGTAGCAAACCTCAACGATCGTGGCCCGCTCCTTGGACAAACTCGTCGGGATGCTCGCGAGTTTCCAGGAATCGCCCGAGCCCGGATCCGCGAAGAGAGCCAGGGCCGCGAGAGCCTCGCCGCGGGTTGCTTGCTGGTTGCCGGGGAGGTCCAGCCCGGTATATCGGGTGTCGTGGATGAGTGACTCGTCCCGCAAGCGAAGGAACTCCGCGTAACGCTTGTGGTTGGATTCCCGGGAATCTTGCTCGGATTGACGCTGCTCGACCTGCTTCATGGCCGTTTCGACGTCCATCATGAGATCGCTCAACCCGGGTTCCTTCCGGATGTTTTCGCCGAGAGCCGTCAGGGTCACCTTGGCATCGCTCAGTTTGTCTTTCTCCAGCTCGCCCTTGGCCTGGAGGAGTTGTCGCGTACTCATCGTCCGCAGTCCCGTGAGCCGCGCATTTTCCCGGCGTTCGCTCTCGATCGCATCGCGTTGCGATTTCAGAACAGCCCCGAAGGAAATGGGGATGGCCGCGATGATCGTCGCCAGGATCGCGGCCGCGAGGGGGTGGCGCCGGCCCCACTTGAGGCCCCGAACCACGGGATTCGTGCGACGCGCCAGGATCGGTTCTCCGCGCAGATACCGCGTCAGGTCGTCGGCCAGTGCCTCGGCCGATTCATAACGCCGTGCCGGCTCCTTCTGAAGACACTTCAGGCAGATCGTCTCCAGGTCGCGAGACACGCGCGGGACCAGATGCGAGGGTGCGACCGGATCGTCGTCGACAACCTGCCGGACCGTCTCGAGCGGTGTTTCGCCCTTGAAGGGAGGGCGGCCGGTCAGCATCTCGTAAAGGATGGCGCCGAGTGCATAGACGTCGGCCGCAGGCCCGACTTTTCGGGAATCGCCTCGAGCCTGCTCGGGAGCCATGTAGCTGGGCGATCCCATGATCTGACCGCTCTGGGTGTGCTCGGCGTCCGAATCGATCCGCTTGGCCAGGCCGAAGTCGGTGATCTTGGGGACTCCGTCCGACGAATACAGGACGTTGGTCGGCTTCAGGTCGCGGTGTACGATCCCCGCCTGGTGGGCGACATGGACGGCCCTCGCCAGGGTGACCATGAGCTCGGCCGCCTCCCTGGGCGGCTGCGGATTTCCCGCGAGCCGACCGTCCAGTCCGCCGCCGTCGAGTAGCTCCAGCGCGACGAATGGCAACCCATCCGCCTCGCCGATGTCGTAGATCTGGATGATGTTCGGATGCCGGAGCCGCGCGACCGCCTCGGCTTCCACGAGGAAACGAGAGAGGTGGTCGGCCCGCGCTTCGCTGCCGCTGCGAATCATCTTCACGGCGACCAGGCGCTTCAGCCCGAGGTGCCTCGCCTTGTAGACGACCCCCATCCCCCCGATGCCCAGCCGCTGGAGAATCTCGTAGTTCGGAATCGTCGGCCAGTGCGGCGAAGGTCGCGTTCGGATGATCGGTCCCGGCTCGTCGTCCGTGGCATCCTCCCCCAGGCCCAGCCGCCGGAGGATCTCCGAGTTCGGAATCGTCGTACCGTGCGACGAAGGTCGCGTTCGATTTTTCGGTCCCGGCTCCACGTCCCACGTGGCGTCCTGGTCGAGCCCGGCATCATCGGTGATCCGATCATGATCCGACGACGGCGACAGCCTGAAGTCGCTCGTGCGCATCGGATCCGTCGCCTCGTCGAAACGGTCGCAGGTCTCTCTCCCGAAAACCGTCGAAGGAGACGAGTCCGAATCGGCGTTGTGCCGGTCCTCTCCGAGGTCGAGTGCAAGGATCTCTGTCCCGGCGAGATCCGTCGTCTCCTCCGACTCGGTTGCCACCGTCTCGATCGGCTCCCCTTCCCCCGGCGCGGGAGAACCTCCTGTCAGCCGCTCCAGCCGCGCCTGGCAAGTTGAGCAATCTTCAATATGCGCCACGATACGGGCGTCGGCACCGGCATTCAGCTCGCCGTCGAGAAAATGCAAGAGGTCGCTGTCGTCTGGACACGCATTCATGATGGGATTCCCGGGAAGTGTGGCATCGGCGAACCCTTACGTTGCGCCGTAGGTGTTCACCACAGAATACCGGCCCGGGAAGCGAACCTTACACGGTCCCTCAGGAATCCGCGATTTTTCCCGATCGGGGCCGGGATTCGGCCGAATTAAGCCCGCGATCGCGCCAGTTGGCGGAGCAGGTCCAGCCTTCGACCGACGATGTCAGGTGAGGGGTCTTCCCATCTCAACCCGGTTCGTTCTTCAACTTCCGTACCTCTTCCTGGAGCATCTTCTGGACTCGGTGCTTGGCCACGAAGACGTGGGCCACGGCGATCCCGAGTTGCCGGGCCACATCGGAGCCGGATCGTCCCTCGACGGCCGTGAGATGAAACGCTTCCCACGTGCCGGGTTTGACTCGACCCTTGATGCGATGCGACGCGAGCTCGAGCAGTTCGCGGTCGAACGCGTCTTCGAGCTGACGTTCGAGATCGGATCGGGCCTCGGCCGAGTCGGCGACCATCGCGATCGGCCCCGCATTCTGGCCGGGATCCCTCCGTCGCGCCGAGGCGAAATCGCTCCAGGCGTGCTGCGTCACCGTCTTGAGCCAGGCACGGAAGCTTCGCGACGGGTCGTAACGGAATTTGCGCAGGGCCGCGAACAGCTTGACCATCACCTCCTGGGCCACGTCGTCGGCGTCGGAATCCTGCGAGCCCCAGGCCAGGCACCACCGGCGAATCCTCGGCTGATAGCGCTCGACGAACACGGTCCACGCCTGGGGGTCGACGGGATCGACCTGGAGCCGTTCCAGAAGCGTGAGCGACGTATCAGCCTCAGAGTTGTCGGACATCGACGCACCCCCCACGATCCGGGCGGCGTGCGTGACTCTCCGATCCGCACATCATCGAACTGCGATCCTCTGTCACTCCGAGCCGGGGAGTGACCCATTCCCGCCGCTTAACTCGAGTTTAACACCTTCAGACGACGGGATGGAGATCTCACTCCGGATCGACCCGGAAAGCTCGGGCGCCTGGCGAGATACGGACGATCGACCACTCCGTGAAGGATCGCCGCGACAACCATCGCCGCCGAGGCCATTCGGCTCCCGTGATCCGACGGCTTGCTGAAGGAAGGCGGACCCTGCTCGATCGGCGGCGAGACTTTCTGCCACGCATGTTCATCGATGGCCGCATCGAGAACGAGCCAGTTCGCCGAGGCCCGCGCATCGATCGGTGCGGTAGGCGGGCCGATTTCCATCCGGTGGCCAGGCCCTTCCCATTCGACGCGACCGGACGGTCCGCGCGGCGACATCCTTCGCCCCGAGGCCTCGGCCGGGATGATCGAGATCACCGCGGCGGTCGCAGCGCTTCCGGTCGTCGCGCTCGTCCGGGTGGATGGAGCGGGCTCTTCACCGAACGGCAGTCCGTCCGATGTCGGTCTCACGCTCGTCGAGCCCCCCTGGGGTACCGCGCCGGGCGCCGGTTGCGATGACGACCCGTCCGACGCGGCGGGCACCCCCCCGGCACCGGATAGTCCTTCAGGATTCGCGCGGCGAAACTCCTCGAGCGCCTCGTCGAGTCCCAGCAGGAACCGCTCCCACGGCGCCAGCACCGGCGGCAACGCCGCGGGGGCTCCCGCACCGGCCTCCTCGGTCGGTGTCGATCCATCGGTCGCCGAACCACCGCCGCCCCTCTGCGAGACCGAGCCTTGCCCCACCGAGATCCCCGACCCCGGTGTGCTCGCCGACACCGATAGTGCCTGCGACTCGGCGAGGGCGAAGCCCTCTCCTTCGCCCGAGACCTCGATCGTCAGCGTCAACACCGTCGCCACCAGCGGCAGCGACGTATCGTGGAGCGAGACCAGTTGCACGACCGTGCTCGGCGAGGGCGAGGATGATAAGGCCGAGGGACCGATCGCGGGCGACGTCTCCAGGCCGAGCGAGAGCGACACCAGCTCGGCCGACTCCCGACCCGCCGTCGCCGCGTAGAACTGGACCTCGCCGCCGGTCAGCGTCGAGAACGCCAGGGCCGTCGGCGAGGGTAGATCCGGTTCGTTCTCGACCGACATCAGGCTCAAACCTCCATCACCGCCTTCGAACAGCGCCAGATCCCCGTCGCCCCCGTTGCCCACAACCAGGTCCTCGAAACCACCGCCCGGATCGAACGCGAAGGCCGTATCCGGGTCCACCCCGCCGGAGGAGATCGTGCTCGTCAACGGATCCGGGCCGTTGAAGTCGGAGATCACCGTCAGGTCGTTCGACCCGGCATTCACGGTCACGACCTCCGTCGTACCGCCGAAGTCGCCCAGGAAGATCGGCCCCGGATCCTCGCCCACCGGGACGACCATGGCAGCGCCGGGATCAAAGTCGCCCGGACTGCGGCCGGGCAGGATCGTGACGCTATCGGATGCGCTATCGCTGACCAGCAGGTTGGGGTAGCCTCCGGCCACCGGCTGGATCACCGTCGAGACCGGGCCCGCACCGGCCGCGAATCGGACCGCCGGAGCGAACAGGATCTCCCCACCCTCCGATTTGTTGTCTAGGACCGCGACGTCGTTGGAACCCCTGTCGGCGATCACCAGGTCGGGCACCACGACACCGTCCTTGTGGTTGGTGAGGTCGGCCACGGTGATCCCGACCGGGTCGGTCCCCACGAAGTAGCCGTTGCCCCCATTGATCCCCGGGCCGAACTGGCCATTGCCCAACCCGGGATAGATCAGCACGTTGTTGCTGCCGCTGTCGGCCACGATCAGGTCGGGGATGCCGTCGCCGTTGAGGTCCGCCAGCGCCACCGCCCCGGGATTCAGCAAACCGGTCGTCTGATTCGCCAGCACAGCCGAGTTACCCGCCCCATAATCGACCACGACGCGGTCGAGCCCCTGGTCGGCGTAGATGATGTCCTTCTGGCCATCGCCGGTGAGGTCGGTCACGGCCAGCTCAACGGCCTGGTCGGCCTCGCGATAAGGGGAGAAGGTGCCGTCACTCTTGCCCAGCAGGACCAGGACGTCTCCATAGGCGTCGCCGACGAGCAGGTCGAGCTTGCCGTTGCCCATCGGATCGGCGATGGTCAGCCCGTCGGCTTCAGAAGGCACCGGGTAGGTAGTCGGGGGCAGGAAGCCCCCATTGTCGCTGGCCAGGTAGATGCTCACCCCGTCGGCGGTCAGCACGGCCAGGTCGTCGAGGCCGTTGCCGGTGAAGTCGCCCGTGCGGACGATCTCGCCGGCGACTGGTGTCTCGATGGCCGCCGCGTCGGCGAACCGGCCGGACCCCAGGCCATCCAGAATTCCGATCGTGGTCGACCCCGGGTTGATCGTTACAAGGCTCGTCGGGCCACCTCGGGTGAACGTCCCGGCCGCCAGTCCGAGCGTCCCGTCCGGGTTGGTCATCTCGGGCTCGTCGCCGGGATCGATCGCCGAGATCTCGATCCCGGTGCGATACGGCACCGGCGCCGCGAACGTGCCGTCGCCCCAGTTGTGCAGTATGCTGACCTGGCCGGTCAATTCGTTGGAGACCACCAGATCGAGAGCGCCATCCCCGCTGGTGTCGATCGTCTGGACATCGGAGAGGCCCAGTCCCACGGAGAGTGTCGTCGCCGGGAGGAATGGCCGATCGAAGCCGGTCAAGAAGCTGCCGAGTTGATTGTTGCGGAAGATCGAGAGCGTGCCGTCCCCAGCGTTGCGGACGATCAGGTCGTTCCAGCCGTCGTCGGTGAGACCCGCCGCGATGACCTGCGCCGGTAGCGCCCCGGTGGCCAGGGATCCGACCCGGACGAAGGCCCCGTCACGCCAGGCGAAGAGCGAGACCTCGTCGTCGTCGGCATCGACACTGACCAGTAGCGGGCCGTCGAGCGTATCGGGCACCCAGGCGATGTCGCGAGAAGGGAAGCCGGTGTTGACCGTGACGGGCGGCTCGAAGGTACCGGGCTGTCCGGGGATGCCCTGGCGATAGAGGATGTCGCCCTCGCCGTTGACGACCAGGACATCATCGGTGCCGTCGCCGTTGACGTCGGCAACCACCGGATTGGCCTGAGGATTCGTCGTGGGCTGGCCGACCAACGATAAGGTGCCATCACCATGACCCAGGCCCACGTCTATGCCCGAGTCGATGGCGATGAAGGCCAAGTCGAGCTTGCCGTCACCGTCGAAGTCACCCGCCACCATCGCATCAGGTTCATAATAGACATTCGGAGCAAACGATGCGGCACCGCTTTCGAACGCGTTGTCGATGGCGGGTTGAAACGTCCCGTCTCCGTTACCTAGCAGGATAGAGATGTCACTCGAGTCCGAGTAGGAGCCCATCACCGTCCCGACGGCCAGGTCGAGCTTGCCATCGCCGTTGAAGTCTCCCGTGATCATCGCGTTATCAACATCATAACCACTGTTGACAATGTAATACGGGCCGGGCACGAAGGTGCCATCGCCATTACCCATGAGGATCGAGACGGTGCCCGAGCTATCCAGCGCGGCCAGGTCAACCCGTCCGTTGCCGCTGAAGTCGCCGGCCACCATCGCAACCAAATTGTTCCCCGATGCGCCGGGCTCGCTCCCGGCCGGTTCGTAGATCGGGGGTTGAAATGTCCCGTTACCCTTTCCGATCAAGATCGCGACGTTGTCCGAGATCGGATTGCCGATGGCCAGGTCGAGCTTGCCGTCGCCGTTGAAGTCGCCCGCCACCAGCATCCAGGCCGGCTCGATCGGGTCGTAAATTGCAGGTTGAAACGTCCCGTCTCCGTAACCCAGCAGGATCGAAACACCACCGACCACGTCGATGAACTGCAACGTGCCGCCGTCACCCGGGGGGCCGCTGATTTCTTCCTGAATGCCCGCGTCCGCGACGGCCAGGTCGAGATGCCCGTCGCCGTTGAAGTCGCCCGCCACGATCGCCGTGGGAGTCGTGTATTCTCCTGTTGAGTACGTGAGGGCGGGTTGGAACGTCCCGTCGCCGTTGCCCAGCAAGATCGAGACGGTGTTATCGGACTGATTGGTGACGGCCAGGTCGAGCCGGCCGTCACCGTTGAAGTCCTGCGCCACGATCGCATCCGGCGCAACTCCGACCGTGTAGTTGACGGGCGCCCGGAACGTACCGTCCCCGTTGCCGAGCAGGATGGAGACGGTGCCCGAATTGTAGTTGGCGATAGCCAGGTCCAGCCGGCCGTCGCCGGTGAAATCACCCGCCACAATCGCGGAAGGACCGTTCTCGCCCGGGTCATCGATACCGATCGGGCGGCCGACGGCCGGTCGGAACGACTGATCGCCGTTACCGATCAGGATCGATACGGTGTCATCGGCATCGTTCGCGACGGCCAGGTCGAGCTTCCCATCGCCGTTGAAGTCACCCGTCACCATCGCGTCGGGATCGTTCCCGACCGGGAAATCGTCGCCATATTGGACTGTCCCATCGCCGTCGACAAGCATCATCAGGACGGTATTGTCGCCGAGTGCCACGGCCAGGTTGAGATGTCCATCGCCATTGAAGTCACCCACGGCCAACCCAGAGGGGTTGATTCCCAGGTACGGAGAATCGACTGCGGATTCGAACGTACCATCACCGTTGCCGAGTAGGATCTCGACGAAGCCGGACGAGTCCGCCACGGCGAGGTCGATCCGGCCGTCGCCGGTGAAGTCACCCGCTACGATCGCCACAGCATTGCCAACGCCCGAGTTTATGCCGGCCGATCGGAACGTCCCATCGCCGTCGCCCAGGAGCACCGAGACTCCACCGGAAAACAGACCGGTCAGGACCGTCACTGCGAGGTCGATCCGACCGTCGCCCGTGAAGTCGGCGGCCACGATCTCGGTCGGATCGTATCCGACCGAATAGTTGACGGCGGTTCGGAACATCCCATCGCCGTTGCCCATCAGGATCGAGACGTTATTCGAGTCGGCGTTGGCGATGGCCAGGTCGAGCTTGCCGTCGCCGCTGAAATCCCCGGCCGCGATCGCGTCCGGACTGTCACCGACCGTGTAGGAGGCGGGGCGTTGGAACGTCCCGTCACCGTGGCCCAGCAGGATCGAGACCGTGCCGTAAGCGCCTCCATTCACGACGGCCAGGTCGACCTTACCGTCGCCGTTGAAGTCCCCGGCCACCAGCGCAACCGGGTCGTTCCCGACCGAGTAGTTGACGGCCGACTGGAACGTGCCATCCCCGTTGCCGATCAGGATCGAGACCGTGTTGGACTTGGAATTGGCGACGGCCAGGTCGAGCGTGCCATCACCGGTGAAGTCCCCGGCCACGACCCCGTCCGGTTCGTTTCCGACCGGTACCGGCTGAAACGCCGTCGCGGAGGGCGTCATCATGGCCGTCAGCGCGAACGACCCGGCAGCGCCGTCATCGTGGACCACGAGCGAATATGTACCCGGCGCGAGGTCGATGTTGATGGCATCGATGCGCTCGGCCGCCGACAGGCCGTCGCTCTGCACGACGGTGTGGCCCTGGGCGTCGAGAAGCGACAGCGACGTGGTGGTTACCACCGCCTGCGCCGTCGCCACAAGGTCTTCGTCCGCAGATACGACGATCCGATAGGTGACGAGACCTTCCCCCGGATAGATCGGCATCGATTCAACCGCGAGCATGGTCGTCGCGTCAACGCTCGAGAACGCGGAGCCGCCGATCGACACGCCCTTGACCGTGAGATCAGAGGCCAATGTCATGGGGTCTGCATCCGCCGTCGACTGGCCGACGATCGCGATCAAGGGCGTGCCGCCATAGCCCGGCTGAGAGGTGCCGTCGATGACCAGCGGGGTGGTGATCGCCGGCAGGGGAGACGCCGCCACGATCGTATGGACGCCGGTACCCGGTATGTCGAACTCGATCCTGTTCGTCCCGCCCACGGCGAGGTCGGAATCCATGATGGCCTGTCGGAGCGATCCCGGCCCGCTGTCGGCCGTCGTCGTAACCGTGAAACGACCGTCCGTGACGACGATCGGGATCTGGGCCTGGATCGGCGTGGCACCCACCGACTGCGCCTCCAGGCTCAGCGTGGGGGCGCCCGCGAAGTCCGACGGTGGGGTGTAGGACAACCCGGCCAGCGCCCCATCGATGGCCGAGAGTGGACCGCTGTAGGTCAATGAGCCAGTCCCATCGCCCGTACCGGAAAGTCCGGCGACCGTCGAGAGTGTCAGGGTCCCGGCGGCGACCGAGAGCGTCAGATCCCAGGGCAGATCCAGCGTCCCGGCTTCCGGGTCTTGCAGGATGATCCCATCACCCGTCGCGGCCGAAAAGCTCAACGGCTCGTCGGGAGCCAGTCGGAACGCCTGGTCGGGCGTGTCCAGCACGCCTTGACGCAGGGCCGAGACCTCGGAGGTGTTGCCCTGCCGATCGGTCGCCGTCGCCGTGAGGATCGGAAGCCCGGCCGGCGCCGCGAAGGGGATCGCGAAGGTTACCACCCCGGACGCGTCGGTCGTCGCCTGGAGCGACCCCAGGTAGTCCTGGGCTTCCCCGGCGCCGCCGGGTCCATACCCGGCGCTGGCGTAGACGTCGATGCGATAGGTCGTGTCCGGCTCGCTGACCCCCAGCCAGCCCTCGGTCTGGCCGTCGGAAGTCGTGAAGAGGATCGGATAATTCTGGAGTTCGTCGGGGCCCGTACGCAGGACGGTGGCATTCTGCGTCACTCCGTCGTCGCCGAGGTCGATGGCCTGCCCGGTGTTACCATGGATGCGATTGGCGGTGATCTGATCGCCGACCGACGAATACACCGTGACGGCGACACCCGGGCCGCCGTTGTCGGTGATCAGGTTGCCCGCAAAGGCCGACGTACCACCGATGGTGTTGTCGATCGAAGAGACGAAATTCGCGACACCCGGCGCAAAAACGTTATTCCCAAACCAAACGAATGGCACATTATCGAGGTCCGCCGTGATGTTGACGCCCGCCAGGGCATTACCCATCGCGATCGTCCCGGTCGCATCCGTGCCGATGTCGTTGCCCTCGACGAGGTTATCCGACGACCCGTCGATCTCGACGCCCGAACCCTTGTTGCCCGAGATGACATCGCCCGCGCCGGCGACTGTCCCGCCGATCGTGTTCCCCTCGCTCGCGTCGGAGACGCTGTCGCCGTTCGCGATATCGAGGATCACGCCCGACTTGGTATTGCCCAGGGCGATCATCCCGGTCGCATCGGTACCGATGAGGTCCCCCTCGACCAGGTTATCGGACGAGCTATCGATCTCGACGCCCGGACCCTTGTTGCCCGAGATGACGTCGCGCGCGCCGGTGGCCGTCCCGCCGATCGTATTTCCCGCGCTCTCACCCTCGAGAACGACCCCCGATCCGTTATTGTCGAGTACCTTCGTCCCGGTCGCATCGATGCCGATGAGGTCCCCTTCGACCAGGTTATCGGACGAGTCCTCGATCTCGATGCCCGAAGCATTATTGCCCGAGATGACGTCCGTCGCGGCGGCGACCGTCCCGCCGATCGTAATCCCCGAGCTCGATTCGATCACGATGCCTTGCTGGTCGCCGACGGCGATCGTTCCCGAGACATCCGTCCCGATCCGATCCCCGGCGACCACATCGTTGCTGGACGACAGGATCTGGACGCCCATTCCACCATTGCCCGAGATCACGTTGCCCTCGTCCCCAAGGGCGGTACCGCCCTCCGGATTGACCCCGATCCAGTTAGTTGCGGATCCTCCCAGGATGAAAACGCGGTGGAAGGAGGTTCCCAGGGAGTTCGCACCGGTCAGATCGGTCCCGATGAAGTTGCCCGCGACGATGTTGTCATCCGTCCCTGTGCCATCGATTTCGACGCCGTCATTCTTGTTACCGGCGATCACGTTCCGCTCGCCGACGTCATCGACGCTCCGTCCGTCGGTCCCGATCCAGTTGCCGGATGCCCCTCCCTGGATCACGATGCCGCCCCCGAGGGTCACTGCGGTGCTGGCGAAGTCCGGCGAAGGGCCGTTGCCCAGGGCGACTTTGCCGGTCGCATCGGTGCCGATGAAGTTGCCCGCGACGGCGTTACCATCCGTGCCCTGGCCGGTGATCCAGACCCCGGCGAACACGTTGCCTGAGATCACGTTTCGCTCGCCCGCGTCGTTGACTCCATTTCCGTTCGTCCCAACGCGATTGCTTGCCGCCCCCCCATCGATCTCGACGCCATACTCGTCCGGCTCGGCCTTCGTACCGGTCGGATCCGTCCCCAGAAAGTCGCCTTCGATCCAATCGCCCGTGGCACCGATGCCCGTGATGTGGATGCCGGCGCCGGAGCTGAATCCGCCGACGTCCAGGCCGCGGATGTCGACGTTCGGCGCGGTAATAAGAAGCCCGTCGCCGCCGGCCTGGGCCCCGCTCAGCTCGATCCTCGGCGTGCCTCTGTAGCTAGGTTGGCTCGTCCCATCGATCAGGACCGGGTTCGTGATCGAGGGCAGGGGAGTGAGAGTGGCGATGTTCTGTACGCCGGAACCGGGTATGTCGAAGTCGATGGTGTTCGACGCGCCGGTAGCGGCGTTGGAATCGAGGATCGCCTGACGGAGCGAGCCGGGGCCGCTGTCGCCGGCGTTGTTGACCAGGAAGGTCGAGAGCAAGGTGCGGTCTTCCATCAGCTCGACGCGCGGCCGGAGTCGGAAGATCGTCCCGCTGAACACAGTCGGAGGTGCGCTTCGTCGGCGGCGGCGACGAGCGAGACCAGCGTCCTTCCCGTGATCGAGCGAAGTCCCCATCGCGGCGGCTCCAGGGTGAGACAAGGCAAGAGGTGTGCGATCCTCGCGAGACTTTTGGACATGGTTGCGGGTCTCGACCGATGCTCAATCACTGAGATTCTGTTCCAAAAGCCCCGCAGGGGCGGGATCGTATAGCTCGGGGCGCGAGCCCCGAGATGGTAGGATACCACCCGTTATCCCCATATCACGCCGCCGCAAGGCCCGGCGTTGCCGGGCCTTGCGGCGGTGAGGAGGCGAGGTATCCGCGACGTCGGTACTCGGGGCTCGCGCGCCGAGCTATACGATCCCGCCCCATTCGGGGGCTCAAATGGCTTTCCGGAACAGACTCTGAGCCGGCTTGTTCGGCGACCGGACCCCGGACGGGATGGGTCTCCCGTCGGCCGCTCCGGTCGCGCCTGGCAAGTCAAGCAATCTTCGAGATGCGCCACGATCCGGACGTCGGCGTCGGCGTTCAACTCGCCGTCGAGAAAATGCAGGAGGTCGCTGTCGTCTGGGCACGCATTCATGATGGGATTCCCGGGGAGCGTGGCGTCGGCGGACCTTCGCGTCGCGCCGTAGGTGTTCACCACAGAATACCGGCCCGGGGAGCGAACCTTACACGGTCCCTCGAGAATCTCCCATTTTTCCGGATCCAGGCCAGGATTCGGCCGAATTAAGCGCGCGATTGCGCCAGTTGGCGGAGCAGGTCCAGCCCGCGGCGGAGGGTCGAGTCATCGACCGCGTAGGAGATGCGGAAGTGAGTATCCCGGCGTGAGAAGACGTTGCCGGGGATGATCAGGAGGTTGTTGCGGATCGCCTCGGCGACGAACTCGGTCGCGGTGCCCCACGGGGCACGAGGGAACGCGTAGAACGCACCCTCGGGACGAGGAAGGTCGAAGTCTTCGCCGAGCGCATCCACGACCATGTCCCGCTTGCGGCGGTAGGTTTCCGTCTGGGCGGTCAAGTCCTGGTCCAGAGCTACAACTCCGGCATGCTGGGCCATGCTCGGGGCGCAGACGAAGCTGAATTGCTGGAGCTTGGCCATCTCCTGGATCAGACGGCTCGGGCCATGGGCGTAGCCCAGCCGCCAACCGGTCATCCCGTAAGCCTTGCTGAACCCGTCCACGACGAGGACGTCCTCGTTCCAGGAAGCCGGCGAGGCGAACGGACGATCGTAACAAAACGACCGGTAGACCTCGTCGCTGATCAGGAGGATGCCGCGCTCGCGGCAGAGCTCGGCCAGGGCACGCATCTCCTCGGCAGTGCCGACGATGCCGGTCGGATTCACCGGCGAGTTGACCACGACACACTTGGTCCGATCGGTGAGGAGGCCGGCAACGGTCTTCGTATCGATGCGGAAATCGGGATAGGTATCAACCAGGACCGAGACGCCGCCCGCCAGCGTCGCCAGGTGCCGGTACATCACGAAATAAGGGTCGAAGACGATCACCTCGTCGCCAGGGTTGACGGCACAGCACATCGCCAGGAGCAGCCCGCCCGAGGTTCCCGCCGTGATCAGGACTTGACGGTCGGCATGTCCGAACTGCTTGTCCACGGCATCCTGGATCTTCGTCCGCAACTCGGGGATGCCCTGGGTGACGGTATAGGCGTTATGCCCGCCCTCGATCGCGGCGTACGCCGCGGCCTTCACCGGGTCCGGTACGTCGAAGTCGGGCAAGCCGATCGAGAGGTTGATCGGGTCCTTCATTGCCCTGGCCATGTCGAACGCCTTGCGGATGCCCGAGGCGTCGATGTGCTTCATCCTCTCCGCGATCCAGGCGTCGTTCACGGGGGTCGCTCGCTTTGCTCGCAGTGCTGGAGCGCTTAACAATCGGATTGAGCACGCGCGCTTGCCCGTGCGAATTCACCCCCCCTGGCCCCCCCTTCGTAAGGGGGGGATCTTCGAGCGTGTCCCGTCCCCCCCTTACGAAGGGGGGGCCAGGGGGGGTTCCCCGAGTGTAACCAACTCCATCGTAAAGCGCTCTAAGTGGCAGATACTCAGTCAGTGGCCAGTGAGGCGGTCATCAACCCAACACACGATCTGAATCAATACGTGATGAGGCTGAAAGTCTCCGTCGGCTCGAGCTTCGCTCGCCCGCCGAGGAAGGAGAGTTCGATGAGGAAGGCGCAGGCGACGACCTCCGCGCCCGTGGATTCGACGAGGTCGCGGCAGGCGCGCATGGTGCCGCCGGTCGCCAGGACGTCATCGATCAGGAGTACTCGGCGACCGGGGCCGAACGCGTCGGTGTGGACTTCCAGTCGATCGCTGCCATATTCCAGTTGATATTCCAGCGCGATCGTCGCATAGGGGAGCTTTCCCGGCTTTCGGATCGGCACGAATCCGGCACCCATGCGCAATGCCAGCGGGGCCCCGAAGATGAACCCGCGCGCTCGGCGGCTGCGATCGTGTCGATGCTTCGACCGGCGTACTCTCGCTCGAGCCCGTCGATCACCGACCCGAATGCCCCGGGATGGGCCAGGAGCGGCGTGATGTCCTTGAAGAGGATGCCCGGCTTGGGGAAATCGGGTATGTCGCGGATGTAGTCGCGCGGGTCGATCGTCGCGGCACCGGCCATGGATGAACTCACTTCGAGTTGACGGCTCACGGCTCTCTACGGGCGAGAGTTTTTTCCACTATCCGGCAAGAGGGTCCTGTTGTCCAGGACCGCGGAATGCATGACGGTTCACGACGCAAGTCGAGTGATCGGCCCCGCCCCGATTCCGGTGCTGCGGGGCCGGGAAAGATCGCTGCGATCACACGCCTTTCCCGCGCCCCACAACTTATAGCTAGAGCGCCTTACGCTTCGTTTGCGCACAGCTCGACACGCATGTCACTCATACTAACCCGACGCGCCAGCGAGGGGAATGCCGTCGGACCCTCGCTGGCGCGTCGGGTTAGTATGATTCTTCGTGCGCAACCGAAGCGTAAAGCGCTCTAGACTGAGAGACTGTCCCATAAGAGGAACACGGGCCACACGAATTGAAAACTTTTCCGGATCTTCTATCACGTTCGTGCGATAAGAGTTACGACAGGAGAAAGCTCGATGCCGCCGTAGGTGCGTTAACGAATTGCCCGTGTGGTGGCATCCTCATCAGTAAGGGATGATGCGCCGTTCAATCCGCAATCTAAAATCCGCAATCCAAAATGTGTGATGGGAGATGAGACGATCGCTCCAAATTCCTCGCCCCTGAACAGGGCATGCCGGCCCGCCCGGGGCCGGGCCGGGATCGGCGACCTTGGCGTCGAAGACCTTGCGAAAAGTTGCCATCGAGTGCCAATGAGTGCCATGGCCCGGCCGGATCAGCGTCGGTCTCAGAAGCCTGGTTTGACGGTTGTAGGGTGGATGCAACCCATCAACATAAGCCTGGGAAGTCGGTGGGTTGCACCTACCATACGAGAGCGGCTTCCGACCCCCTCCTGGAACAGATTCTCAGTTGGATGCCGGAGCAGCCGGGGCCGTGGCTGGAGGAGCGGCGGCAGGCGTGGTGGGATTGCCACCGGGCTTCAGCGGACGGAACTGCTTGGCGGCCTCCGGCGAGAGCGCGACCGGCGGGGGGATCTTCGCCGCCGTCGAGGCGGTCCCCACCGTGTTGCTGGCTCGCGGATCGGTGCCGGTGTTCCGATTGCCCATCAGCTTGACATCGCCGTCAACCCGGATATTGGGGGTCTCGTTCTTCATTGGCCATCTTGATCAGCCGGTCAGGCGATTCTCGATGGAAGCCTGTCGGATCAGGTCCTGGAAGATCCCCTCCATCGTCTCCTTGAGCTTGACCTGGTAGATCATCTCGTAAACTTGCTTGTTGACGGCCGGATCCTTCAGGCTCACGTTCTTGAGGGCCGGGGTGATCTCTTCGCGACGCAGGATCACCCAGACCGACTCACTCGCCTGGATGGGGCCG
The DNA here is from genome assembly GCA_963743925.1 of uncultured Planctomycetota bacterium. Classification (GTDB taxonomy): domain Bacteria; phylum Planctomycetota; class Planctomycetia; order Isosphaerales; family Isosphaeraceae; genus CAVZRC01. Next base: position 641,478 of record CAVURY010000034.1, read on the forward strand.
GTGAAGTCGCCGTCTTTCGGCTTGTGGGTGGGATCCTTATCCTTGGGATCGCCGTCGACGAGCTGCTCGAATGCCGCATCGGTCAGATTCTTGGGGATGGCATGACGGGTGATCGGCTCGCCCAGCAGGCCGCCCAGCGAGCGGCTGCCCGGGTCCATCGACCGATCCTTGGCCATGGTCTCGAAGCCCCCGGGATTCTTGTGAAGCTCCTCCCAGATCGCCTTGGCCTTTTCGAGCGTGTCCACCATGATCATCCGGCAACGGAGCTTGTCGCCGTACTGCGACTCGAACGCGTCCTGCAAGTCCTTCGAGGTCACTTGCACCCTGTCGGCGCACAATTTCCGCAGGGCCAGCGCGGGGTAGATGATGTCGCGAGCATACTGGGCAGGGCTGATGCCACGCTCCTTGTCCAGGGTACGGAGCCAGCTCTCGCGGCTGATGCCGAAGCGTCCGGCGACGGTCTCGATCTCCTCGTCGATCTCGGCGGCCGTGATCGACTTCTTCCCACGGGCGAGGGCCTGCTCGATCAAGGAACGGTTGATCAGGGCATCCAGGATCTTCTTCCCCTCGCGGGCCACGCACTCGTCGGCGAGCTGCTGGCGGGTGATCACCTGTTTGTTGACCACGGCGATCGGGTCCGACGGGCTGACCGGCACCCTCGTCTGCTGGAGGGGCGGAACCTTGATCTGACTCAGGTTCTTCGGCGCATCCTCAGGCGGCCGATCCGGGGACGCCGTGCTCCCGCGGGGGGCCGGCGGGGGAATCTTGTACTGCGAGTCGGCACCCTGCTGGGCCTGCGCCTGGCGGGTCGCCGCGATCGTGAGGACGACCAGGCCGAATCCGATTTTCCGCAACTTGCGACCGCGATCCTTTGCGATCATCACGAGGCGCCTCCCCAATTCCATCTGGGCCGTGCCAGAATTTCTTCAAGATTTCCGACGATCGGGCCGAACTCTAGGGATTTGCCCCAAATCGGTCAATCTCAGTTCGTAAACCGAATCCGCCCTCCCAGGATCGGAAGAGCCGGACGCCGCCGACGGGGCGCGTCCGACGGAAAACGGAGGAAAACCCCGCGGGGCCTCGTTAAGATGGTTCCACGCCACCGACAGGGAGGAACCGTTCGGTGATTCGAGCCCGGAAACCCAAGGCGAGCCCCATGAAGAGGACTGAGAGAATCGTCGGAACGGTCTTGATCGCAGTCATCAGCACATCGTTGATCGCGACGGCCCGGGCGGAGACCGAGACGTTCGGCAAGCACGTCGTGGTCTCGCAGGAGGGGAACGCGTCGGATGTCGGCCGAGACGTCCTCCGCGCGGGAGGCAATGCGGTGGACGCGGCCATCGCGACCGCATTCGCCCTGGCGGTGACTCTGCCCGAAGCGGGCAACCTCGGCGGAGGCGGCTACATCGTGGCTTACCTGGTAGATCCGAAGGAAGTCGTCACGGTCGACTTCCGAGAGATGGCGCCGCAAGCGTCGAGCGCGCGGATGTACCTGGATCCCGACGGGAAACCCCGAGCCCGATACCGGACCGGCGCCTGGTCGGCCGGAGTGCCCGGCACGGTCCGCGGCCTGGGTTTGGCCCATGCCCGGTGGGGGAAACGTCCCTGGGCCGAGCTGGTCCGGCCGGCCGCCCGGCTGGCACGCGAGGGTTTCGCGATCTCAGACGACCTGGCCCGTTCGTTGAACCGCCAGTTGGGACGGACCGGGCAGACGAGGCGCGCCGCCACGGGACGGGATGATTTCGGCCGATTGAGCGATTTCCCCGAGACCGTTTCGGCGCTCGGCAAGCCCGACGGGTCCGCCTGGAATCCCGGCGACCGGTTGATCCAGCCCGATCTGGCCGCCACGCTCGAACGGATCGCGTTGTCCGGACCGGACGAGTTCTACAACGGCCGTACCGCCCGGCTTATCGCCGACTACATGGGCTCGCATGGCGGGTTCATCTCCCTCGACGACCTGAAGTCCTACCAGGCCAAGCTCCGAGCCCCGGTCCACACCAGCTTCCGGGGTCACGAGGTCTACAGCATCGGTCCGTCATCGAGCGGCGGCGTCGTCCTCTGCCAGATGCTCAACATCCTCGAGCGTTACGACCTCAAGGCCGACGGCCGGGACTCCGCTCGAACACTGCACCGAGTCGCCGAGTCGATGCGACGCGCGTTCTATATCCGGGCCACCCAGCTCGCCGACCCCGACTTCATCGCGGTACCCGCCGAGGAACTGACCTCGAAGTCCTACGCCGACACGCTGGCTAAAACGATCGGCGAACGCGCCACCCGCAGCTCCGAGCTCGCCCCGTTCCCGATCGAGGACGCCGAGAAGGACCATACCACGCACTTCTCGACGATCGACGCCGACGGCAACGCCGTTGCGATGACCTATACCCTCGAGGACTCCTACGGCGCCAAATGCGTGGTGGCCGGGGCCGGCTTCCTGCTGAATAACGAGATGGGCGACTTCAATCTCATACCCGAACGGACCGATACCCGCGGCTGGATCGGTACCTTGCCGAACCGAATTGAACCCCACAAGCGGATGCTCAGCTCGCAGACTCCGACCCTCGTCCTGAAAGATGGTCGCGTGAAGGTGGTCACCGGCTCCCCCGGAGGCCGGACCATCCCGAACACAACTCTCTGGATCGTCTTGAACCTCGCCGAATTCGGGATGGACCCGAGGACCGCCGTTGACGCCCCGCGAACCCATCATCAGTGGTTTCCGGATGTCTTGAGCCTCGAGGGCCACAACTGGCCCAAGGCCACTCTCGAGTCCCTCACCGCCATGGGACACCACGTGCGTTCGATCGAGCATCAAGGGACCGCGAACACCATCGTCGCCACCATCGACGGGTCCGGCTCCAGACCTCGAATTCACGGCGTCGCCGATCGTCGCCGATCGACGAGTCGGGCCTCGGGCGATTGACGGTCCGCCGGCAGCCGACCATCGCTCCAAAACATCGCGATTCCGTCGAAAACCGTCGGTTTTTCGATCCGAGTTGCGGCTCTCATGTGACGAGCCGAGCCATTGGCTCCAAATTTGCTGAGTTTTTTGAACTCAAGGGCCGGAGTCGCTATTTCGTGGATTCGTAGTCTCACCACATGCCCCGTGCAGAGCCTTCGGGCACTTCGTCCTGAATCGGATTCATCGCGAAGAGCAGGCGTGGCACAAATCGCAATCGAGCCCGTAATACTCGATAGCCGAGAAGCGCCTGCGATTCGGGCGACCCCACACCACGATGCGACATTCCGTTGAGCTTCGGGAAGAGTCCGTCTATGACGCGAGGGACAGCCCCTCGATGAATGGACGCGATGCAACCCGCGATCGGGAGAATGATCAGGATGCGCACGACTTCCCACTCCGAAAGTCCGACGATCTTATTGAGAGTCAGTGATGGGACATTCCACATGCACCGCTCGTTCGGCGACTTCGCACAGGCCCAGCGGAGCGCCGAGGCCTACGCCGGTGCGGGTTTTCAGGTCGCGATGATCTCGGCCACGGGGCGGTTCCTGATGTCATTCGAACCGCGCAACCAGCGGATCGCCGTCTGAGCTCCCGGGCCCTTCCCCACCCCGACCCGCCTGGATTTTCGGGGCCTCCACGCGTCTGGCCCGGAAAATCGCGGGATTTCCCGCCAAAAAGACGGTTTCCTCCTGGTTTTGCTGGAGGTTTTCGGCATAATCGTCGAAAACGATCTTCAGGAGCCTCGGTCATCATCCTCAGGGTGGGGAGGCCGACTGGTTCGTACAAGGCGAGGCAGAGATCTCTACAGGAGGGTAATCGCCCATGGCCAAGAAAGCCGCACCCAAAGCCGCCGATCCCAAGGCGGCCCCCGCGCCCGTCGAGAAGAAGGCCGCCAAGCCCCGCACCAAGGGGGAAATCTTCGCCAAGCTGGCGGAGAGCACGGGTCTGTCGAAGAAGCAGATCTCCACTGTGTTTGACGGCATGTCCGAATTGATCAAGGCCGAGCTGGGCAAGAAGGGCCCCGGAATCTTCGTGGTCCCCGGCCTGCTCAAGCTCAAGGTCGTTCGCAAGCCCGCGACCAAGGCCGGGCAACGCCTCAATCCGTTCACCAAGGAGATGATGAACGTACCGGCCAAGCCGGCGCGGAACGTCGTCAAGGCGCTGCCGCTCAAGTCGCTGAAAGAAATGGTCTGAACCCACCGGTGGTCAGTGGTTGCGAGGGAGCGGTCCCCGAGTTACGCAAAGCGATCCGCGATCTCTTCCTGGTCTCAGTTGGCCTCGCCACGTCGAGAGTCGTACTCGTCTTCACTCTCCAGACCGACCACTGACCACTGTTACATTTCATGGACGGGCCGGCCGACGACGAATCAATGGTTCGCCCCGGACCGATACCATTCGACGTATCGCCGAATCCCTTCCCGGAATGACGTACTCGGGGAATAGCCCAGATCCCGCGCCGCGAGCGATACATCGGCGAAGGTCTGGCCGACGTCCCCGGGTTGCTCCGGAAGAGTCTGGATGAGCGCGGGCTTTCCCAGCGCCTCGGCGAGCATGGCGATCATGTCTCGAAGAGCGACCGGATCCGAACGGCCCAGATTATAAAGCCCCAAGCCGGAACATCGATCGATCGCGCGGACAATCCCGTCGACGATGTCGCCAACGTAGGTATAGTCGCGCCGAGACATTCCGTCGCCGTACATCGGGACGGGCTCGCCCCGGTCGATGAGCCGGGTGAACTTGGCGATGGCCAGATCGGGTCGGTTCCGCGGCCCGAACGCCGTGAAGAACCGCAAGCCGGTTATGGACATCCCGGTCAGGTGGTGAAAGGTATGGGCCATCAACTCACAGGCCCTCTTCGTCGCCGCATACGGGCTGACCGGGCGATCGACCGCATCAGTCTCGCGGAACGGCGGATCGGAGCGGTCGCCGTATACGCTCGAGCTCGACGCGTAGACGAACCGCGGCCGCGGTTCCAGCCGGCTGGCTGCCTGGAGCCAGCTCACGGTGCCCAGCACGTTGACATCGGTGTAGAGCCTGGGATCGGCGATGCTGGCACGAACCCCCGCGCGTGCGGCGAGGTGTGCGATCGCATCGGGGCGGGTCTGGGACACGAGTTCATCGACGGCCTCAAGGTCGCGGATATCCATCTCGAGCAGGCGGCATCGCGGGTTCGCGAGTGCCATTGCCAGATTCGCCTCCTTGGCCCTGCGTGAATAGGCGGGGTCGAAGTTGTCGACGACGATGACGTCGCCTCCATCCGCGAGCAGACGATCCACCAGATGCGAGCCGATGAAGCCCGCGCCGCCGGTGACGATGGTTCTCATCGGCGATCGAGATGCGTCGATGGCGACGACTCCTTCGGGATGATGGGATATCTAAGGCAGATGCTCATCCGCGCGTCCGGCGCCGACGGAACTCAGTCGGCGACCAACTCCCAGTGAAAGCCTGAGGAACGCCCATCGATCACCAGGGCAACGCCCGGCCCAGCGGTAAGGGGTTCCAGTGTGAACGGTTTGACACGCTTTCCCGTTTCATCCAAGGCAAATCCGCGTATTGTCCCTTTTCTGCGCCAGACTATCCTGGCCCTGACCGGCTCCTGGAGGAAAGGCGGCCGACCCGGATCGGCCACAGCATGCCGCCAGCCATCGACCCAGCGGAAGCCTGTCGGCTGGACCCGCCCGATCGCCGTGATCAGGAGCCGTTTCGCACTCGCGATCGGCTCCGGACCGATCGAGGTCGCGGAGAGCACGGCGAAGTCGTTCTCGGTCGAGAGATTGAGGTGCGCCAGATTCGCCGGCTCGCCGCCGACCCATCCGACGAGAGCCTGGGTGAACGGCGTATCGATGACGAGTCGGCCCTGCGAATGATCCCACCCCGGGATCGGTTGACGCGTCCCCCTGGCGATGCGACGGGCCGGCGCCTCGACCGGCCGGACCTCATGCCCCTCCCGCGCGGGGCCAGCTCGGAAGAAGAGCGAGGCGGCATGCGGCCAGAGCGAGTAGATGTGCGGGCTGCCGTTGACGACCTCCGGAATCCGGAAGATATCTTCGCCTCCGACCGTCCCCGGCGGTCCCTCTCCCCAGGTCGCGGGATGGACGAAGACCCCGCGACGGATCAAGGCATCCCAATCCTCGGAGGCCGCGGTATGGACGCCCAGCAGGAAGTCGGCCGATTCGGTCGGCATGGACCAGGCGCCGAGCGACTGGTTGCACCAGTGGCCGACGACATACGCTCGATCGGGCCGATGTTTCGAGCCCGCGTAGCCCGCCAGTCCACCGTCGGAACTCCAGAGCATCGAGCGCCTCTCGGGGCTGATCCATGGCAGCGGAGGCGTCCAGTAGATGCGGTCGTCGATCAGATCCAACCCGGGCCCGGCTTGTGCCTGGACGAACTCGGGCTCACGACGCCAATGCGAGACCCCGGCGACCGGCACGCGTAGCTTTTCCTTACGCAAGATATCGGCCACCTGGCGAAAATGCGTGGACTCGACCCATTCCCAGAGTCTCCGACCCGTCAGCCCGCCCGGTGCCTTCGCGGCCAGGTCATGCAGTGTCCCGGCGTATTGGGCCGGCATCGCATCGGGCCGGTCGATCATGTTGAACAAGGATACTTCGCCCGCCAGGGTGACCCAGGCCAGGGCGGGGTCGTCACGGAGCGCCATTCCCGTCTCGGCGTTGACGTGACCCAGCAGGCCGCGGGCGGTCTCCAGCGTGAGCTTGCCGATGATCGGGTCGATCACGGCCGCGGGCCCGCCCCCGGGGGGAAGCAGGCCAGCTACCGCGACGTCGTCGCCGGGTCGAAACAGGCGGGCGCTCTGCAATTCCAGGGCAACGGAGATCCCGCGAGCCTTCAAGGCGGCGACCAGATGGTCCAATCGGGCCAGCGACTCGACATCGAATGACCTGGTGTCGTCGCGCGTGTCGTCGATCAGGCTGCGATCCGGCCCCAGCGGCGTATCCAGGTCGCCGATCCGGACCAGATTGATTCCGGAGCGGGCCAGACGATCCGCCAAGGCATCGGCACGCTCGGGCTCGAGGAAGGCCGTCGGAGGGAGCAGACTCACCCCCAGGAACCGCGCCCGAACGTCCTTGCCCGAAAACAGGTGACCGTCCCGAGCGGTCACGAATCCGCCTCGACCCGCGGGCGTCGGCGTCAGGAAGGAGACGTCCAGCGCACTCCCCGGCGCGATACCGGGCGAGGCGGGCACCGGGAACCATTCCTCTGTGTTGTCGGCCTCGTGGTAAGGAATCCACGACGTACCCGGACCTTCCGGTATGGCCGTGACCCGAACGTCGTCGATCCGGAGTGCCCCGATGGAATCCATCTTGTCGATCTGCAGCATGGCTCGGGTCGCCCCGCGCGGGACGGAGACCCGGACCTGGTCCACTCGCCACGGAAAGCTGCCCGACCAACGAATCAACGGCCGCCCACTCCCCGTGTCCACGGGTCGGCCGGATTCGTCGAGGAAGAACATCCGCGCCGCGGCGCCGTCGGCGCCGCGAATGCCCGCGCCGCGCGCGGCCATCGCGATCTCGAGCGTCTCGAATCGGTCGATCGGGATCGCCACTCCGGCCATGGCGCGTGAGCCGGCACGCGACAACTCGAGCGCGGCCGTCGAGTGGTTACCGGGAAAGACGCGCCGAGCGTCCTTCTCGATGATCCAGGATGCAGGGGCCGGATCGCCGAGTTCGAAGTCTCCGTTCACGATCAGGTTGGTGGTCTCCTCGCCTCCCACGGGGATGAGATCCACGGTGAGCCCGTCGATGTCGAGAATCCCGGTCGCTCCCACCAGGCCCACGGTCATGATCGCGTCCTTGGTGTCGGGCGGGACGGCCAGACGCTTGACGACGCGGGTCCAGCCGGTGCCGACGTTCTGTGCCCACGGGCCCATGAGCGAGTGGCTGATGGTCCGCAGCTCATCGCCGAGAAAATCGATGATCAGGCCGGGATCCGAGCTCTCGCGCTCGCCGTGTTGGATCTGGCTCGACCGGATCCAGAGTCCCAGGACGATCGCCTCGTGCTTCTGTCCGTCGATTCCGAAGGCGCGACTCAACCGCGAGGGCCGGCCGGGCTTGTCGCACGCGAATCGCACGAAGTGCGGGCCGACGTGCCCTCCCTCGGCCTTCAAGACCGCGTCACGCGCGTTATACCACCCGTCGGGGACACCGTCCTTGTTCGCATCGGTCTCCATATCGTCGAGGGCCGGTGGTCCGGTCCGCTCGATCAATGCGTCCTGGCCGCGAGACGGGACGCGGCCCAGTCCGATCGTCACGGACCAGATCAACAGTGTTCGAATCAGCCACTCGATCTTCCGTCGTCCCGAGACCCTCACGGCGATTCCTCCCAGGGTGGCGCGGCCTTCATTCCATAAGATTACTGAAGGCCCGAAAGCCGAGCGACCGCGACACGATCCTGACATCACATCGAGCTGCGTGCCCCGCCTATTCCTTGTCCGGTACGTCTTTCGTCTTGGACTTGGAGGCTGCCGCTTCCCTCAAGGCCCGGCCGGTCATCGGTACGAAGAGGGTCGGCTTGAGCTCGCGGCGGGTCAGCTGGTCGCCATGCTTCTCGACCAGATAGACGCTCTGGGTGAAGCGGTCGCCCAGGGGGATGACCATCCTTCCCCCATCCTTGAGCTGGTCGATCAAAGGCTGGGGAATCTTCTGCGGGGCACACGTGACGATGATCGCGTCGAAGGGCGCCGCGTCGGGCCAGCCTTCGTAGCCGTCGCCGATCCGCGTGTGGATATTCGTATAACCCAGCTCCTTGTGGACCTGGGCGGCTCGCTTGCCGAGCGGAGGTTTGATCTCGACGGAGTAAACTTCCTTGACCAGGCGCGAGAGGATCGATGACTGGTAGCCCGACCCCGTACCGACCTCATAAACCCGGTCCGTCGGCTTGGGATCGAGCACTTCGGTCATGAATGCGACGTCGTAAGGGGGCGTGATCGTCTGACCCTCCCCGATATTGATCGATTCGTCATCGTAGGCTTGCCGCGATGACTTGGGCGGCAGGAACCGATGCCGAGGAACCGTGCGGAACGCTTCCAGCACTCTCGGATTCTTGATGCCCCTCTCGACGAGATGACGCTGGACCATCCGGTTCCGCGCCGGAGCGGTCGGATCATCCGGCCCTTGGGCCCACAGCCGCACCCACGTCATGAGGATCAGAGCAGCCGCGATGGATAGACTCACCCCATTCCGGTACGGGAAGCATCGCATCATTTCGACCTCCTCCTCGTCATAAATGTGCCGGCAACCACTCGCTCTACTCGGTCGTAGGGCAGATTCTATCATACAATGGCCGGCCCACGACCTGGGAGCCTGTGCCCCCGCGCAAACGGACAGCGAGCGCGTTTGCAAGATGGCACTCTCTTCGGTCCAGTTCTCGGGCGTGAACGAGGGAAATCCCCTTGGACCATCGGATGGGATCGGGTACGATGGAACTTACTCGATAATAGGGCCGGTTATTCGATTCGATCCAATGGTTTCTCAGCGGCCTGGAGAAACTCGACTGATGGCCATTCCGTCGGGTTGCCTGGCTGGTTTACTCATTGTCTTGTGGGTGTCGCCGGCGTCACAGATGCCGACCGGTCCGAAACCCGAGGAAGTGACGTTGCGGGGCAAGGTAATGCCCTTGAACTCCGCACTTCAGTCACTGGGACTGGATGTCAAGCCTGACCCGGAAACCACCGCACGCCAGATGGTCCTGCTCGGGGATGATCGAGCGATCACCCCCATCCTCTGCGACGACGCGAGCCGTGCACTTTTCCAGGATAATCGATTACGCGGCCCCCAGACCGAGATCCGCGGACGACGTTTTCCGGGCGTACCGTATCTTCAAGTCGTCAGCTTCCGGATCGAAAGCGAAGGAAAACTCCAGACGCCCGAATACTTCTGTAGTATCTGCTCGATCAGCGTGCGTTTCCCTCAGATCTGCCCATGCTGCCAAGGTCCCATGGAACTACGCATGAAGCCCGATCGACCATGATGGTCTCGCTTGCGTGATGGGAAATTGACAATCCTGGCCGGCGACGTAGGCTCTGAGAAACCCTCCCGATACGTGAGCGATGTCTTCTCTTCTTCAGCAGAGGACGGCCGATCCAATCCGCGGGGAGAATCCAGGCGATGCCACCCGTCATAAGCTCGAATGTCCTGCTCGGACTCGTGGCGGTCGTTGCGGTGACCACGACGCTCTGGTCGATGGGATGCCTGTTGTGGGTCATGAGGCGCCGTCGGGGGCTTCCCGATCATACGCCCCCGATCACCATCCTCAAACCGCTCAAGGGGATCGATGAAGGGCTCGAGGAGAACCTCAGGAGCTTCTTCCGACTCGATTACCCGACCTTCCAGATGATCTTCGGCCTCGCGGATGCCAACGACCCCGCGATCGCCGTGGTGCAGAAACTCCAGGCCGAGTTTCCGGAGCGAGACATTCAAATCGTCGTTGGCTGTCCCGCGTTCGGCTTGAATCCGAAGGTCGAGAACCTGGCGGCGATGGAGCACCATCGCAAGTATGACGTCATCCTGATCAGTGATTCCAACGTCCGGGTCCGGCCATCCTACCTGCGTGAGACGGCATGCTATCTGGCCGACCCCGAGGTTGGGCTGGTGAGCAACCTGTTCGTCGGAGTGGGCGAGTCGAGCGCGGGATCGGTGATGGAAAACCTCGCGCTCAATGGATTCATCGCCGGAGGGGTGGCCCTGGCCTCGTGCTGCCGGGTGACCTGTGTGGTCGGGAAATCCATGCTGATGCCCGCGCAGGCACTCCAGGCCATCGGCGGATTCGCCGCCGTTCGCAACCTGCTGGCCGAGGACCAGGCGATCGGCGTCCGGCTCCGCCAGGCCGGGTACTCGATCCGCTTGAGCCACCATGTCATCGAGAATGTGAATATCAGCCGGAGCTTCCGCTGGTTCTTGAACCGTCACTCGCGATGGTACAAGATGCGACGCCGGATGGCATTGCCCGCATTTATCGCCGAACCGATGGCGAACCTGGCCACCGTCGGCCTGGTCTGGGCATTCTCGGGCGAGTCGGGTATCGCCTGGGGTGGGCTCCTTTTCCTGGTCGGCCTGGGAATGTTCCGGGACGCGATCCAGACCCGATGGATGCGTGGCACGTTCCCCAAGGTCCGCCACCTCCTGTACAGTCCGATCAAGGACATCCTGCTCCTTCCGATCTGGTTCGACGCGATCGTGAACCGCCGCGTGCAATGGCGGGGACATAGTTTCTTCATCGGGCGAATGACCCGCCTTCGCGTGGCCCGCGTGCCCCGTCAAGTCCGCCGCCGCGGCCGCCATCTCCGCCAGATCCGCGATCAGCAAGCCCATAAGCCCAATCCGTCCACGAATTGAGCCGAGCCGGAGCAGCCGCCCTCGCTCGCACATCCGTCATTCCATTCACGTCGTCAGCCAATTCCCACTTGAATCTTCGGTCGCAAAATCGAATGATGAATTGCGTTCGCCCTGCGGGATTGCATTGGGGATATTCGCCGAGTTCAAGGGAGTGTGACTTGATCGCGCTGTGGCCGCATCGCGGCGACACTAACCCGACGCGCCAGCGAGGGTCCGAGGGCATTCCCCTCGCTGGCGCGTCGGGTTGGTATGGGACGTATACGATCCGATCGTGAAGAGCTCTAACGACGTCAATCAACATGGAAACGAGGTCTCTTGATGGAAGCAAACTCCGACGCATCGGAATCCGATGCTGCTGACCCTGACCCATCTCCTGAGCCCCATGAAGACCTCTCGGGGCGACAATTTCACGCCGCCATCTCCCCTCTCGACCGGATCGGTCACACCCGATTTCGGCGTGATTCCTCTCCATTCGGTTTAGCGATCCTGGGCGTTTGCCTCGTCGTGTTCGCAACGACTTCGGCAAGGGCGGATGCCATGGAGCGCATCCAGCAATCGGGACGGCTGATCTACGGCAGCGACATGGAAGGCGGCGGCCCCTACGCCTATCCCGTTCCTCAAGGGGTGGCGGGCTTCGAAGTGGAGTTGATGGCGCTTCTGGCGCGCGACCTCGGTGCCGAGCCGGTGCTCTCGCAGGGGCAATGGGATAAGTTGCTACAGGTCCTGGATTCGGGACGGCTGGACCTGGTAATCAACGGCTACGAATGGACCGAGAGACGCAGCCGAGATTACCTGGCAACGCGTCCCTATTATATCTACCAGTTGCAACTGATGGTCCCTCGAGGCAGCCCGGTGAGGAGCTGGGGCGACCTCAAGCGACCGAGACCCGGAGGCGGACGCTGGACAGTCGGCGTGCTGGTGGGATCGGCCGCCGAGACTTACGCGACCGAGCAGGGGGGAGCAAACGTCGATGTCAAGCACTTCGACGGCTCCACCGACGCCATGAAGGCCGTCCAGAACGGCCAGTACGACGTGACTCTCCAGGATCTCCCCGCGGCGAGGTTCTACGCCGATCGATTCCCCGGCCTCGAGGCGGTCGGCCCGCCCGAATCGCACGGCTATTACGTGATTTATGTGAGCAAACAGGACGCGACTCTCCGGGACGCCCTGGACCGGGCCCTGGCTCGGGTGATCGCCTCGGGCGAACTGCGCAGGATCTACGAACGCTACGGCATCTGGACCGAGACGCAAGTCGAATTGTCGGCCTTCACGGGGCCCATCGAGCGGGTGACAGGCCGGCGCGAAGCCGGCGGATGGGAACTGCTGGTCCGCTACCGATCGCGGCTGATCGACGCGGCCTTCGTGACCTTCGCGCTCTCGGTGACATCGATGCCGCTGGCCATGGTCCTCGGGCTCTTCATCGCGATCGGCCGGCTTTATGGGCCCGGCATGTTGCGAGCCGTTCTGACCGGCTACGTCGAGTTGATCCGGGGCACTCCGCTCATGCTCCAGCTCTTCGTGCTGTTCTTCTTGATGAGACTCCCGGCCTGGGTGGCCGGGATCGCCGGCTTGGCGATCAACTATTCGGCCTACGAGGCGGAGATCTACCGCGCGGGGCTCCAGGCCATCCCGGCCGGACAGATGGAGGCCGCATTGGCCCTGGGGATGTCGCGGTGGATGGCGCTCCGTCGGGTGATCATCCCGCAGGCGGTCCGGATCGTGATCCCGCCGGTGACCAATGACTTCATCGCGCTCTTCAAGGACACGTCGGTCTGCTCGGTCATCACCCTGACCGAGCTGACCAAGGAATATTCGATGCTGGCGAACAGCACGGGCGGGGCCATCGAGATCGCGCTCGCCGTCGCCACCCTCTACATGATGATGAGCATCCCGCTTTCCTGGTTCTCCCGATGGTCCGAGCGTCGGCTGGGCATGACCGGCGTGAAGGGAGGGTTCGTCGCATGATCGAAGTCAACGAGCTGTTCAAGCGGCACGGCGCGATCGAGATCCTCCGGGGCGTGAGCCTCTCGGTCGAGCGGGGCGAGGTCGCCGCGATTATCGGGCCGTCCGGCAGCGGCAAGAGCACGTTCCTCCGCTGCCTCAACGGCCTCGAGCGTTTCCATTCCGGCAGTGTCGCGATCGACGGGCTGCATTTCGCCGCCGACGGCATCACGACCCAGGGCGAATGGCATCGTGTCCATCGCCAGGTCTGCCATCGCGTCGGTATGGTCTTCCAGAGTTTCAACCTGTTCCCGCATCGGACGGCGCTCGAGAACGTCATGGAAGGCCCGATCTATGTCCTGGGACTCGGCAGAGACCGGGCCGAGGAACGCGCGCGGAGGCTCCTGGACCGCGTCGGCCTGGCGGACCGGCTCCAGGCTTTCCCGAGGCAACTCTCGGGCGGCCAGCAGCAGCGTGTGGCGATCGCGAGGGCACTGGCCATGGAGCCGAAGGCGATCCTCTTCGACGAGCCGACCAGCGCCCTGGATCCTCGAATGACCGCCGAGGTGCTCGCGGTCATGTCCGACCTGGCCGGAGACGGTTTGACCATGGTTGTGGTCACCCACGCCATGCATTTCGCCCGTCGCGTGGCTCAGACCGTCCACGTCTTCGGCGAGGGACGAGTCATCGAGTCCGGGCCGCCGGACCAGATCTTCGAAGATCCACGGGAAGAGGCGACCCGCGTCTTGCTCTCCACGGTCATCGCCGCGTGAATCCCGATTCATTCAACGCGGGACGGCCGGGGGCGCCGGAGACGAAGGGTCTTCAGCGGGGGGCGGAGGAGCCGAGTCGGGTTGCTTCTCCGAGGGAATCGAATCGAGGGGAGGCGGCGTTTCGCGGTCGGTGCTCGGCCCGACGGGAACCCGCCTGACGCTGAATCGGGGACCTCGCTTGATGATCGTCTCGGAGTTCGCGGGTGAGCTCGAGATCTCCCCCTCCGGCCGAGTGGCGGGTGCGCGAGGGGCTTTCGGGGATTCCACCGCGGCGATCGCCCCGCTCTTCTCGAGTGCCGTGAGCAAGGCTTCCCAGCGTTTGATCCCGGCTTCGACCCTCTGGAGTCGAGAACGCAGCTTCTCCGCTTCATCCTTCAAACTCTTGAGCTGAGCCTGGGCCACCTTCCGGTTCTGTGCAACAAAGGCCTGCACGGTCTTCTCGGGGTCGTCATTTTCCGCGGGAGCCGCCAATCCGTGGTTCGGGTCGAGTTCAAACGGCGCCCGCAGCGGTGTAGGACTCGGAGCCGTCAACGCATCAGCAGCCGGAGGGTTGACGGGTTTGGGTACCGGCGGTTCCGGGATCGCTTCCAGTTCGGACGGATGTGGATTCGGAATCTCGGTCTTGAGACCGGCATTCGACGGCTTCGATGGCTGATCCGCGGATGGCGCCTCCTGAGGCAACTTGGGATGCACGGGGCTATTCTGGGCCCGCGTGTTCCTTGAAACCCATCCGATCAAGACCAGGCCGGCGATGACCGCGGCGATGACAAGTTTGGAGTTAATCCGTTGAGCCGACCCCACGATGCACCTCCCTTGCAATGCAGCCGGGAATCCGAATGCGCCCCCGATGCGAGATAGTTTATCCGGAAGTGGCCGGTCGGACCATGGAATCGTCTCGAACTTCCTTTGTGCCCACCAATCAACGACGGATCGATCCCGCCCCGAAGGCCATCGCGATCCAGCCTACAAGCATCAACACGCCTCCGATCGGCGTGATCGCCCCCAGCCAGCGCAGGCCGGTGACCGACAGGACGTATAGACTCCCGGAGAAGATCAAGGAGCCCAGCAGGAAGGACCAGCCCGCCACCTGGATCGACGCGCCGCCATGGCCCGCTGCACCCATCAACCCCACGGCCAGAAGGGCCAGTGCACAGTACATGTGATACTGCGCGGCGGTCTGAAAATTCGCCTGAAGCCGCTCGGCGGAGAGGCCTCCCGATTGGCCGCCGATCGATACGAATCGATCTTGCAGCCCGTGCGCACCGAAGGCGCCCATCGAAATGGCCAGAAAACCCCAGATCGCCCCGAACCGCAGCCAGAATACGGAACTCATCACGATGGCCTTTTCATAGGGGAGTGAGTCGGAATCGATCGCCACGAGATTCGACACGGGATGATGGCCGATCGCAGGTGGGACGAATGCAAGTTCCGCCGAGCGACCGTGGAGTCATCAAAATACGAGCCTGCTGACGACCGGCATGGCCTGGCGTCGCAACACGATGGCGCGAGCCTCCGCGGCGAGGAACAAGGAGCCGGTCACGCAGATGAGACCATCGGGTGCCGTCCGTTGTCTGGCCAGCTCCAGGGCCTCTGCCGGATGTTCCGCGATCTGGATCGTTCGCCCATCGAGCATCAGGACGGCGTCCGCAATCGTCTCCGTGGGGAGCGATCTCGGGTTCTCAACATAGCGCGTCGCGATCACCTCGTCGAATAAGGGCAACAGCGCGAGGAGCTGACCGCCGAGGTCTTTCTCGCGGGTCGTGCCGAAAACGAGGGTCCGTCGTCCGGGAGGAAAGCAAGCGCGGAGGGTCTCGGCCAACGCGATCGCGGAAGCCCCGTTGTGTGCTCCGTCGATGACCAGGTAGGGCCGCTGGCCCAAGATCTCGACGCGGGCCGGCCACCGGAGCGCGCCAAATCCCCGGATGACGTCCTCCCGACTGACCGTCAGGTCCGGCCGCTCTTCCGACAGGACGTCGAGTCCCGCGAGCGCGATCGCGGCATTGTGAGCCTGGTGAGGACCGAGCAACGGGAGGTTGAAGACGCCCCAATCGGTCCGCCAGGTCCGCGTCACGACCCGGCAAGGTGTCGGGCGGCTCAATGGCTGTTCCGGCAAGATGATCTGGAAGTCGAAGTCCGTGCCCAGCTCATGGAGCTGACAACGCCTCTGGGCGGCGACCCTTCGGATCGACTGTTGCGCCTCGCCTTCGCGCACGCCGCTGACGGCCGGATGCCCTCGCTTGAAGATCCCGGCCTTTTCCGTCGCGATCAAGCCCAACGTATTGCCCAGTTGACGGGTGTGATCGAACGAGATGCTCGTGACGATCGATACGACGGGATGCACGACGTTCGTCGAATCGAGTCGACCTCCCATGCCGACTTCGAGGACGACCGCCCCGACGTTCCGTCGGGCGAAATGGAGGAGGCCCATCGCCGTCGTGATCTCGAAGAACGTCGAGCGACGATCGCGGTAATGCGGGTCTTCGACCTCGAGTCGCTCGACCGCCTCTCGGACGTTGTCGACCAGCTCAACGATCTCGGCTTCCGAGGCCGGGTATCCGTCGATGGTGAACCGTTCCTCGAGGCGATGCAAGTGCGGCGAACAATACAGGCCGGTGGACACGCCCGAGGCCGTCAGTACCGCGGCCATCATCGCCGCCGTGGAGCCTTTCCCCTTCGTGCCCGCGACGTGGATGATCGGCAGACCCGCCTGGGGATCGCCCAGCCGCTTGAGGAGGCGCCGCATCCGCCCGAGCGTCAGTTCCGCCGGGACGCGCGGCATTCCCTGCCACTCGTAATTCAAGCAATGATAGAGGTAATCGAGGCGTTCTTGATAGTCGGACATCATTGGCGTGTCGTTCGCGTTCCACTCCTCGGGTCGTCATCCGGGATCCATTGACGGGAGATGTCCGGATGCGTCACCGGACGCGAACGGACCGGGGTCACGGACCTCAACGGCGACCGCCTCCCCGCTTGCGGCCCGACATCCTTCAAACAGCCGGACCGGGCGGAATCGGCGTAAGCTCCAGGAGCCGTTGAACCCTCAGGCAAAGTTCGGCGAGCGAGAGATCCTTGGTCCAGTAGTCTTCCACACCCAGCGCGAAGCCTTCCAGCCGCGTGTCGGCGTCGCTCAGGTTGGAGAGCACGATGATTTTCAGCCCAACCGCCTCGGACGACCTTCCCAGATGCTCCAGAACCTCCAACCCGTTGAGAATCGGCATCCAGATGTCCAGCAGCAAGAGGCCGGGAGAATGCGTCCGGACCAAAGCGAGCGCCTCGCCCCCATCGCATGCCTCGACCACGACATGCCCCTCTCGGCGCAAGCATTCGGCGTAAACGGCCCTCAGGTCGGCGTCGTCCTCCGCCAAAACAATGGTCGTTGCAACCTTCATCATGCTCGCGTCGGAATCCTGCATGACCTGTGCCGTGATCGTCGAGATCCCATTGAGAAACCCAGACCCCAGGGGAGGAGAGTTCCTCCCAGCATAACCTGGACGCGGATCGATCCGCCATGCCAGTCGCACCGCGAATCCCGTCTCCGCCAGGGCCGGCGCGAGCCGTCGTAAACCCAGGGCGAGGCGTCAGTAACGAATCGAGTTCACGACCCGAGAGTCCCCGGCGTGCCGACGCGTTCGGGAACTCTCCGGGGAATCTCGACGCAAGACCTATTGCGGATCGACGGCCAGCTCGCGGAGGAATTCGAGGGCTTCCTCGAGCTCGCAGACGGCCGCGCCGCGGACGCGGCCTCGTCGATCGACCTCGCTCAGGAGCATCAGGTCATCATAATACTCCGATTGCTGAATGCGGGCACGCGCCTTGAAGCCGAGGGTCCCGAGCCGGAGGGCATGCGCCTCCATGTGATGCTCGATCAGCCAGGCGGTCCGCTCGGTGATCGCACCCTCCAGGGCCTGAAGGGCGGCTTCGACGTGGTCGGATGGGTCGATGGCCTTGCCGACGTCATGCAGCAAGGCCGCCAGCAGGAATTCCTCGTCGTACGGCCGCTCTTCGCGGGCCAGTTCGAAGACCTGGAGGCTGTGATAGAGCGCATCCCCTTCGGGATGATACTTGGGGCTCTGCTTGACCCCCTCTAGTGGTTCGAGCAGCATCCGGAAGAGCAAGAAGGGGTCAAGCCGGTCTTCCATCCCCTCAACCTCGGCCTCGAGATCGATCTCGGGGTACTCTTCCCGCAGCAGGGCTTCCAGTTCGGCGATCGACGCACGCTCGATGCCCTTGCCGGTAATCGAGCTCTTGAACACGTAATGGGCCTTGTCTTCGGGATAGAGCGTCAGCTCGAATTGATTCCGATCGAAAACGTGGATGTGAGTGAAATGACGTTCCTCATCGTGCTTGATGATTCGCTTGCGTTCGACGTCGTACTGGAGGGCGAGTTCGTCGAGGGTGTCGGTCACCAGGGCGAGGCTGTCGCCGAAGATGTGGATATCGATGTCGGAACCCTTGCGAACGTGGCCGGTCCGGACGCTGCCGATCAGCCGAGGTCGGAAGCGAGCCAGCATACGCATGATCCGCAAGGCATCGATTCGCATGTCTCGCAGGGTCTCCAATCGCTTGGGACCCTCGTGAATCCGCGCCATCGCCTGGATCTGGTCGCGGATCTCCTTGTTACTGGGAAGGTCGCCCGGCCGGTGGCGATACTCGACGCCAAGCTGCCGAGCCGCTTTGCGCTTGGCGGTGAAGTACTCGGTCTCGGTGCGATGATACATCATCTGGGCGGCCAGGAAGGCGATCTGGCGCCGGAGGCGTTCATCTGCCATGAGGAAGGGTGCGCCGATTTCTGCCCATCAAGGCGGCGCGGGGCAAGGGGGTCGAATGACGACCAGAAGCTTCGATCCAGGATCAATGCCGGATCAAGATCGCGAGAGGGTCAAAATCACTTTGAACGATGATAGCCGGTACGACCGCCAATCGCCAAACGCGATTTTCCGATTCTTCGCACTCCTGCGTGCGGGCGATGATCGATCAAGATTCGGCGCCTTCTTGCGGCTCCTGCAATCGCATCATCTCGCGGAACTTCCGCTTCGAACCGACATAGGACAGGAGCTGGAATCCGTTACGCCAGTGCCAGCAGAGACTTGAGTCGTTTCCCAGGATGAACGAGCTGACGAGCTCGGAGTAACCCAGCTCGACCAGGCTGTTTGCGGCCTGGGCTAAGAGCTCGGTCCCAACTCCATAGCCGGCATAATCCGGAGCTACGAAGATCCAGGTCAGGTGAGCGTGGCCCAGTTGACGTTCGACGCAATCCTCCGGCGGCGAGGCTTCCCAGCGTAGACTCCATAAATCGTCGAGGTTGACCGGTGGAACCAATGTCACGAGCAGGGCACCGACGGGAACATCTCGCCCCGCAGTCATTGCGATGGAGCAGGCCGCTTGGATGAGTGGCCCATCCCCGCCTTCGCGCGTAAATTTCAAGCATTCTGTCGCGGCCTTGAGGCGACGGCGATCGCCCAGGCTGGCGAACGGTTGGACCCGAGCGAAGGATTGGGCGAAGACCTGTGGTAACCGGGTCCAATCGCGAGCCTCAATTTGGCGAACGGTCACGAGTGTCCTGGCCTCGATCTGCTCCGGCCGTTTTGCGTCATGATGGCTGAGCGACAATCGTGCATGGTAGAACTTGGGCCGCGGTGAGAGCCAGGCCGTCTTCTCAATGTATTCGTATTTGTATGCCGGGTTCTGCGGCAGCCGGAGGAACTGCCTCCAGCTCAGTGGTAGCTTGATGACGGAAAACCAGTGCTCGAGCATGTGCAACCCTATCTGTCGATCTTTCGGTTTTTTGTTCAAGCTCGAGGCCGGAGACAACCGATACGCTTCGAGAGATAACCCGAACTCGCATCGCCGAGAACGGCGACATCTTATAGGATAACGACGCGCTTGCCGATGTTAGGGTTGTCGTGATAAAGCCGGACAGGATGCCGGCACCATCGGGAAACTCAGAGCGACCCTAGGACGGGGAGATCGCGATCCATGACGTACCGGAGTCGAGCGGTCTGGATTGAACGCTTACTCTTGGTATTGATCGTCTCGAGCCTGGCCGGGACCTTGAATCTCGTCCTGATGATGCATCGTCTTGCCGCGACTCGAGAAACGACCGAGACGACCCAGCCCCACAATCCCTCGCTCGTTTCGTCAATTTCCGCATTGTCCAAAAACGACGAGAAACCCCGAGCCACTCCTACAGTCCCATCTCCCGCCAAACCTTCTATTTTGCCCACGCCCGCCCCGCCCCCGGCCGCCCCGATCGAGGATCCCACGATCAAAGTTCTGGCCGGGATGGGCCGGGGACTTGCTTCGGAAATTGCCGCGGCTCGCGAAGCGGATCAGCGCTCGTCCAAGCTCGAAATGGCAAGAAAGTCCGCCGTCGCCGAATCCGAGCGATGGAAGCGTCGGGAACTCCTGGTGAAGCAGCAGATCAGCTTATTGTCGAAGCGCGCCAAGGACCTCGAGCAGGACGCTCTCGAGTTGGATGCCGAGCGTGACGTTCTGGCCCGCGAGCGCGACATACTCAAGGCCGCGCTCAGCAAAGCCGGTCAGAAATCAGGGAATTCGGTCCTTCCCTACAAGGGGCCAAATGGTACCTGGCGAAGGCCGATCGTGGTGGAATGCGTCGGCAACGTGGCGAAGCTCCTGCCGAGCGGTCCGACCTTCACAATGATGGAGCTATCACCTCTCATCCACCCCCGGTCGAGCCCGGTCGTGCTCGCGATCGCCCGTGAGATGATGAGGATCGATCGATCCGGGTCGCCGGACGGTGCGCCGGTCGTCCCCTACCTGGTCTTCATGGTTCGACCGAACGGAATCCGTCCCTATTACGAGGCCCGTGCCCGACTGGAGCCATTGGGGATCGCCTTCGGATACGAGCTCATCGAGCAAGATATGGTTGTGGACGTCCCCGATCTTGATGATATGACAGCCTGGGACGGCTCCACGCCCCTGGACTTGCCTGCGGTTGCGTCCACGACCTCGAAGCCGCGCCCCGGCTGGCCAACGACCGAGACGACCGATTCGCGTGGAAATGGTGGAGACGGGGCACCAGGCGGGAGGTTAGTCGGCGATCAGGCAACAGGGAGCGATCGCGGAACTCCAGGCACCTGGCCCCCATCAGGCGAGAGCGGGACGGGGACGGGTACAGGGCCTGGTTCGAGCTTCACGAACGGCAACCTCGCTCGCGGAAGCCGCTCCCAGGGCACTGCGGAAGGCAATTCGAACGCAGGTCAGATGCCGGGAGGGAACCCCGCTTCGGACCTCGCGATGAACCGGAACTTCGGACAGGGTAATCGAGTCGGTGGCGCGGGAGGATCGGGATCCCAGGACGCCTCGCCCGATGACTTTGTCTGGCCTTCGAACTCGCGGACGGCAGGACCACGCGGGACATCGGGATCGGGTACCGCTCGCCTCCGTGCGGGGACCGGCCCTGGCACGGGCGATCTGACGGGTTCCAGCCCAGGCACGTCCGGCGCCTCGAACTCGCCCGGCTTCGGAGCGGGCGGAACGGGGTCAGGCGATCGCCAACAGTCGGCAGGCTTGCTCTCGTCGGCTAACTCGACCCGGCCCGGGTCCGGAACAGGCATCCCGGGACGTGGGACGCGTGGGAACGGCCAGACCGGCCAGGCCGATGACTCTTCCAATGGGATGCCAGAGGGCCAGGGTCTGGCGCCCGGCGATGGCGAATCCCAATCGACTGCCGGAACCCTCTCTGGGACCGGCCGCGTCGAACGAGGCTCGTCCGGCCTCGTCGGGGGATCAGGACTCACTCAACGATCCAGTGGATCGAAGTCCGGTTCCGAGTCGACTTCAGGACGAGCGGGATCCACCTTCGGACCAGGAGGGCCGGATCCTCTGCCGGACCTCGAGCCGGCTCAAGATGGCGCCGGCACGCCGACATCCACGGGCGGCGGTCCCATGTCCGGGTCGACTTCGTTGACGGGTAATTCGGGAGATCCTCCCGGGATCGGTCCGGACCCTTCGAATCCGACATCGGGCAGTCCCGGTAGTTCGCCCCGCCTGAAGACCGCCGATGGAGGCACGGCCGGCGGGGCTCCAGGGAACGAATCGAGCCCCGGTGGCAATTCCCAATCTGCAACGACGAGTGGATCGACTTCGTCCCAGTCCGATCCCGGCTTTGGCGCGTATCGGAGTGTGGCGAAAACTCCTGGCGTAAACGAGTCCACGACCAGGAGTGCCGGATCGCAGCCGGGCCAGGCTTCGGCTTCCAACGGAATCGGAGGCGCGCAACCCGGCAACTCCGGCCCTCCGCCGGAGGGCGCCGATTCGCCGCCTTCTTCGACCTCACTGGCAGGTTCGACTGCCACGAGTGGCCAACCCTCGACCGGCCAGTCAGCCGCCACGCTTTCCTCGGCGTCTACATCGGCGACTTCTCCGCGAACGACCAGCTCCTCATCCCTGTCCCGGTACAGCCCGTCCTCGACGAGTTCGGCATCGACTTCGGGCTCGAGCATAGGCTCGGCGCCGCCATGGAGCCCGATGTCACCGCCGAGTGGTGCGACCAGTTCGAGTGGTTCCATCGGGTCGATGTTTGCGAGCACCTCCACGTCGAGCGCGTCCAGCAGTTCGAGCGGCTCGATGTCCGGCCAGTCGGGCGCATCAGGAAGCCCCGCATCGGCCTCGGGGATGAGCCTCCCGAGCCTCAGCATGAATGCGGATCCGAACTCCGAGCCCGACTCTCTGAAAGAGTTCGCCGTACCGTCGATCACGACGCCCGATCGGCCTCCCGGGGCGATCGAGGTCCCCTTCGAGATCGTGGTGGTCTGCCGTCCTGATGAGCTGTTGTTGCACCCGGGAGGTTACCGACTCAGCGCGCAGGCCCTCCGCGAGGGGAATGGCAAGGGAGCCAACCCCGATAGCCTGATGAAGCGGGAACTCCGCGCCTTGGTGCTGCGACGAGCCCAGGTCGACCCTCTGATCCGACCCAAGCCGACCGTCAAGTTCCTGGTCGAGACCGGCGGAGGCTCCACGTACTGGATCGCCCGCCGTCAGCTCGTGTTTTCCGGTCTGGATTGGCCGATGTCGCTCCAGGTCGCGGGACCTCAGAGCCGGCACGTTTTCAATAATAAGGAAACGTGGGATGCAGCCACCCGATAACGAAAATGGAGCGAGGGACAATCGCGACGGAGCGAGCGCGAAATCGGCCCGGTCCCCGCTCGGCGTGGCCCGTCCGGATGCCGTTCCGGCAGTCGTGTACACCTCGGGGATGCGTAGACGTGCCTGCACGCAACTGACGAGCGTGGTCGTGGGAATCCTCGCGATCACGTTGTACATCCATCTCGGGCCGAAGCCCGCGGAGAGGGTCTTGGCCTCTTTGCCCTCGCGCGAGGGACTGCCCGAACTCCCGCCCGATGGCCCGAAATCCGACAAGGAAGATCTACCCGCCCCGGTCGCGTCCGGAACGACATCGCCCGCGACGGACTCGGCGAGCGTCGTCGCGGCACCGGCTCCCCCGCCTTCCGTGACGGCTCCGAAGCTGGATCGGGCGAAGTTAGCCGCCGCTGAAGACGCGCTCGACGCCGCCAGCCGGGATCGTGCCAGGGCGGATGGACGTGCGGCGGATTCCGCCCGCCGGCTGTCGCAAGCGGCCAACCAAGCGGCGCTCGATGCCCTCCGCGCTCGAAAGCTGGCATTCCAGGTCCGCGACCCCTCGACGCGGATCGCGCAGGCATCGGCTCGTGGCGGATTCCTTCGCGGAGAGCGTGACAAGCTGGCGACCGAGGTGGCCACCCTCCGCAGCATCCCTCGACCGAAATCCACCTCGATCCTCAGCAAGAGTCCGGTCGCCCGGCCGGCGGGCGACGACGAATACCATTTCGAGCTCCGCCGCAACCGGATCAGCTTCATCGACCTCACCCAGCTCCTGGAGAAGACCAAGGCCGACGCGCAGCTCCGGATCCGGATGTCGGATCGCTTCGGGGCGGTCAGCTCCAAGGTCGGACCGATCGGGGCGTTCTCGCTCGCCTACGAGCTGGTCCCCGCGATGCCATCCAATGTCGAAGACATGATCGAGCGCCGAAGCGTTCGTCATTTCGACCTGAGGGGCTGGGAGCTTGTCCCCGAGTTCGAGAATCGGGGAGAGACTTATGAGGCGACCCAGAACCCGATCTCCGAATTCACCCGCGCGGTGAACCGGATCAATCCCGGGCACGCGACCATCACGCTCTGGGTCTACCCGGACAGCTTCAAACTCTATCGACTCGTTCGCAACGACCTGGTGGAGCGCGGATTCAGCGTGGCGGCACGCCCGCTACCCGCCGGCCTGGCGATCCGCGGCAGCCCGATGGGGACGCAGTCCGCGGCGCAGTAAGGCACCGCATGACCGTCGCCCGGCGGCGGGTCTCGCGAAACCACCGACGGGCGTCAACTCGACCCGACTATTCGGTCCGCAGGGCCTCGACGGGATCGAGCATGGCCGCGCGGCGGGCGGGATACACGCCGAAGACGACGCCGATCGCCACGGCGATGATGAAGGCGATGACGGGTGACCAGGGGCGGATGACGACCGGGATGCCCGAAAGCTGGGAGACCATGGGAGGTATCGCCAGGCCGAGCAAGACGCCGATCAAGCCTCCGGAGGACGACATCACGGTGGTCTCGATGAGAAACTGCTCGATGATGTCGCGGCGACGAGCACCCAATGCGCGACGGATTCCGATCTCGCGGGTGCGCTCCGAGACCGTGGCGAGCATGATGTTCATGATCCCGATCCCGCCGACCAGCAGGGAGATGCTGGCGATCGATCCCAGCACGAGATTGAATATGCGCTTGGTCGCCTCGGCTTTCTCCAGCAGTTCCAGGGGCACCGTGATCGTGTAATCCCGCTTGGGATGGAACTGTCGGAGCATGCTATCGAGCGCCTCGGAAGTCCTCTTCACGTTCTCCATGGCATCGACCGTGACCGTGATCTGCGACAGCTCGATCTTCTCGGCCGTGAAGCTCCCTTGCTTCTCGTTGGTCAGGAGCTCGCCGAATCGGGCGCGATCGGTGCTCAATGGGATATACACATCCTTGTTGAAATCCTGGGCGGCGAGGCTGCTCCCCGTCCCGGCCGAGGGCGCCTTGTACGAGGTGACGCCGACGATCCGATAGAAGTGATCCTCTCCGATCCGGATCGACTGCCCGACCGGATCGCCATAAGGAAAGAGCTTCTCGACGGCCTCGGCGCCCAGCACGGCGACGTTCGCGCAGTAGTACACGTCGGTATCGGTCAGGAATCGTCCTTCCGCGACGCGTTGGGCCGTCAGCTTGAGGAAGTCCGGGTTGACCCCGACGATCCGGGCCTCGATCTCGAACTCGAGGTGGCGGACGCTCTTCCGGAATTCGCGCAGGGGCGTCGCGCCGACGACCGTCGAGAACGTCGTCATGATCCGCTCGAAGTCCTTGTAGGTGACACCATACTTGAATATCATGCTATCGTTATTCTGCTGCTTGGATGGGTTGATCTCGTCCACCGGCTTGCTGCTGCGGATGATGATGTTGGTGGCGCCGAGTTCGGCGATCTGGCGCTGTGCCTCGAGGCTGGCCCCCTCCGCGATCGCCAGCATGGCGATCACCGACGCCACTCCGAAAATCAGGCCGATGATGGTCAGGAAAACGCGCAGCTTGTGGAGCGTCAGGTTCCGCAAGGCCAGGACGATCGTGGTTGTGAGCCGGTGCATGATGTGTCGTCCTGAGTAAGTCCGGAGCAGGCCTCGGAAACATCGGCCGCAGAGGGACGCGGATCAGAAAACAGCACCATCAATGAAGAAGACGTCCTCAGATAAATGCAGATCAAATATAGATAAAATCAAATGAACATAAAAAGAGAAAGGACGTCATATTGCTTCGGCTTTCCGCATTCCGGATCCCCATCCGCGTTGATCTGCGTTCATCTGCGGATAAACTCTTAAGTACGAGTCTTCTCCCTCGCCTGGGAGAGCCGCCTACGGCTTGGGCTTCGCCGCGTCGGGTGCCGGCTTGTCCTCGTCGAGCTTGAACTCGGCCGCCGCGCGGAGCCGAGCGTCCAGCGCGACGGTCTCACTTTCCTTCAGTCCCTCGATAACCTGGACGTGAGTCTCGTTATTGTCGCCGATCTTGACCTGCCGCCGCTCGATCGACCCGGGCTTCTCCACGAATGCGAAGAACTCCCCCTTGTGCTCGGCGATCGCCTGAACGGGGACCATGAGCACGTCGTTCAATTCACCGACCATGACCCGTGCCTCCGCGGTCATGCCCGGCTTCAGGTCATAGCCCTGGAGGTCGTCCAGCTTCACGATCGTGGGATACTGCTTGACACCCCCGGTCAGCCAGGGACGGGTCGAGTCGGCCAGTTGTGAGACGGACTTGACCGTTCCCACGAACACCAGGTTAGGGAACGCATCGATCCGGACCTCGGCCTTCTGCCCGACCCTCAGCTTCTTGATGAGCGATTCGTGGATGTTGACCTTCACTTGCATCTGCGTCATATCGGGGAGCGTGAAGATCTTCTGGAGCGAGTACACGGTCGCTCCCTCGCGGATTTGCCGGCTGGAGTCGTACCACGAGTCGTTGGCGTATGCCACGATACCCGGTTGCTCGGCGCGGAGGACGGTCTTGTCCTTCTGCTTCAGATACTCCTTGAACTGCTGCTGCTCGATGTCGGCGGTCGCCTTCGCGGACTCGAACTCGCTCGATGCCTTGGTGAATTGGGCCTTGGCCGTCGCCTTGGCCTGGTCGACCTTCTTGCTCGCCTGTTCGGCCTTGGCGGTGAACTCCGTCGTTTTCCGCCGATATTCATACGTCTCCTTGACCTTCAGCTCCAGGAGCGAGCTCTCATACTGGAGCTGGTACCGGGCGACTTCCATCTCCTGGATCCGGAGCTGTTCGGGAGTCTTGAAGCCTTTCTTCATCAGCCCGCGATAGGAATCGAGCTTGTTCTTTGATTCTTCGAAGTCCTTCTTCTTGAGCCCGATCTCCCCTTTCTGCTTGGTGGTATCGGCCGGATAGTCGCCCTTCTGATATTTCTCCAGGTCGAGGTCGGCCAGGGTGAGCTGGACCTTGGCTTCGATGATGTCGCTCTCCCCCTTGTTGCGCTGAATCTCCATCTCCTGACGGGTGGTCTCGATCCGGGCGTTGGCCTGCTTCACCTTGATGTCTTGCTGGGCGATGTTCTTGTCGATCTCGGAGGAGTCGAATTTGCAGACGACTTCCCCCTTGTTGACCTTGGTCCCCTCGGGGACGAGCTGGATGATCTTGATCTGGGTCGTGTTGATCTCGCAGACGCCGTTGACCGTCACGCTGCTCTCGAGGTTTCCGCGCTCGGTGACGGTGATCCTCAAGGTCCCCTTTCGCGTGGCGGCGACCAGGGGACGATCGGTTCGCGAGGAGCTTGTCCAGGCGGGGAGCACGGCGAAGTAGCCCACCGCGGCGACCAGCCCCATCCCGGCGATGATCCCGATCGCTCGGCCCGGGATGCGAGGTTTCCTACGGCGACGGGCGGCCGACGGGGGCGAAAGGGCTGCCGCCCGGGGGAGGTCCGGCGGGGACGGGTGCGACGGGTAGAGGGTCGGGTCGATCTTCGGCGGACGGCTGTCCCCGGAATTCGGAAGGTCGGAGCGGTCCCTCGTCAAACCGGTCGGTGGCGGCGTCCGGGACTCGATTGACGCGTCCTCCAGGCTCGATGTTGACGTAGAAGTTGCTGCCGGAGCCGACTCCCGGCGAGAGGTCGGGAACTCCGGCGGGGATGGCGAGGCTGAGGGCTGGCTCGGTCCGAGCGTACTCGAGGGCAACCCGGACGGCGGTTGGGTCGTTCTCATTGGTCCATATCCCGTTGGCGTCGACATCCATCAGGTCGAAATCGCGGTAGAGGCTCATCCGGGCCGTCTCGTACGAGACCCACGTCTGGATCAGACTGTTGCGATTACTCAGGACGGCCTGAAGCGCATTGAGCAGGTAGAGGGTGAGAGACTGCCCGCCCGCTGCGGCATCCGAGCCCATACGAACATCATACTCGGCCTGCTCGAGCTGGCGCGACGAGATAATTAATTGCTCGCGATTGATCTCGAACTGGCGCCGGGTCAATTCGAGCTGACGCATGTCCAGGCGGACCTGCTGGACCACCGTATCCCGAGCCAGCATGTAGGCACGGCGTGCTCGCTGGTAGTTGATCTGGTCGGCTCGATACTGGTTGCGCTCGACACGCCGGTTGATCGGCGCCTCGAACTCCAGGCCAAAGGTCTGGATGCTGCTGGCCGCGTCGAACCGGAAGAGCGTGTCATGGTTCGGCGCCTGTTGAAATTGCCGTTGTAGACGAAGTTCAGGAAGCCCCGGAGCTGATTGGCGTTGACTTCCACGTTGCGCCAGGCGTCGGTGACCTGGGCCAACGCGTTCTTGAGGTCGAGCCGGTTGCCAACCCCGACCTGAATCGCCTGGTTGACCGTCAGCTCGACTTGCGGGAGGTCGATCAAGAAGACACGAGTCTGGGTCTCGGCGACGCTGACCTCGGAGAGCCGCGCCCGAAATTCGCGGCCGACCAATCGGCGGAGTGCCTGGGTCGATTCCGCCGGGGTCATCGTCTTTTCATCGGCCGGGAACGTCGAGGCCACGGCAGCCCCCACCATTGAACCGGCCACGTGAGAGGACGTGGTCTCGATCCGGGCCAGGAACGTCTTGACCGCGTCGAGATTGTCATCGATACCGGAGTCCGAATCCTTCAAGACGCCCTGAATCTCCCCCGACAGCCGCCGCTCACGCTCGTAAATCTCCCTGGCATGCTGGAGCTCAGGTCCGCTCAAGCCCCGCGCGGCCGTCTTATCGAGCTTCACCAGCCATCGCCCGAGCTCGGACTCCGCTTGGTCGTGGACGAGCTTCAGCATCTCCAGCGCAGACTGGAGCTCGCGTCCTAACACGATCAGCTCGTCCCGCGACATCTCCTCGTTCTGAAGCAGCTTCAGGAACAAGACTTCCGCCTGGTTGCGGAGCTTCTCGAGACGTGCGTCGGTGAGTTCGAACTGGTCGAGCACCGAATCGTCCAGCCGCACTTCCTGCTCCGGCGGCAGGCTCAAGTCCAGCAGCTTGAATTGATCGAGGGCCGTTTGCAGCCCCGCCTGCAACTGGATCAATGTGAACTGGTTGGTCTGGTATTGTTGCGCCAACTGATCGCGCTCGAGGATCGTGCGAAAGCCCGACTTCAGCTCCTCCTCGTAGATGTCGAGATTCCTGCGGTAGGACTGGAGATTGCTCTCGGCGTTGCGAATCGACTGGAGCTGGAAGAGCAGCGACAGGTATCCGTATCCGCTGCTACTGCCCGAGCCGGTGACCAGTCCGACATAGAACTGGCGGCGATACTCGGCGAAAGTCCTCAAGGCATAGAGGACTCCGCGTTCCTGGAGCGAAAGTCCCTGCGTCACCACGCGCGCCCAGGCGCCGCGCAGGAGCGGCTGGATGAAGTTGATCGTCAGGCCGGGAGATGCCAACTGAACGCCGTGATTCGAGTATTCGAAGACCAGGCTATTGGCCAGATTGACCATCAACTGCGCGCCCGTCATCATTTGCAGGAAGAAACCGTTGCTCGTGGCCAACTGGAGCTGATTATTCAAACTCCCCGGCCTGGATTTCGAGCCAGACCTGGCGAGAACGGGCGTGGTAGTGCCTGTCGTCGTGCCCGAGGTCGTCGTCCCCGTGCCGGTCGTGGATGACCCGGTGCCGGTCGTGGATGACCCGGTGCCGGTCGTCGTGCCGTTACTCGTGGTCGTCGTGGTCCCCAAGGTCGACGTGGGACTCGTGAAGACGGCGGCGCCCCCGGCCAGGGGAGAGTAGAAGATGCCGGAGTTGCTGAATCCCTGGACCATGAACTGGAAACGAGCCAGCGTCAGGCTCAGCGCCGCAAGATAGACATTTTCGTACTGGAACTGGTAGTTGCGGCTATTGGCGATCCCCAACCGCATGATCGAGTCCTTGCTCAGGAGGACCCGGCCATCGGACTCGACGGGGATGTATTTCTGCCAGCTCAGGTCTTCGATCGGGGTGGTCCCACGCTTCTTCCAGCCGTGGTATTCGAAGGGGAACCGCGATGAGACCTGGAACTCCCGGGCTGCCGGCTCGTCCGGGACGATCGGGACGCGGTTCGGGTCATTCGGGTCGCCCATGCGCGAGTGCGGGTCGGCGTTGACCGGGCGATCCGGAATCCGCCAACGCCAGTCGAACAACCGCTCTCTCAGGATTCCGTAAGAATCGCCGTCCGCATAATTTCGGTAATAGGTCCGCGTACAGCCCGTGAGCGCGACGAGGACGCCCAGGAGTGCTGTCGCCGCGCGGGGCGAACGCCTTCGAACGTTCTTGCGACCGCGGGCGATCTCCGTCATCGAATCCCGCCTCAACGCCGGGGACCAGGGACCGGATCGAATCATCCCGGAGCTCCAGGACGAATGATCCTGTTGGACATGCGGCCGGAATTCTATCGCAAAATGACATTTGTACAAGCCGAGTCTTCGAGGTTCCTGGTTGGATCTCCACTGACTGCGATCCGCATTCGCTCTCGATGGCGATGGGCTGCACGCGATCCGGTTGAAGTTTTTCGATCAGCGTCCCGCAGGTACCGAGATGATGGAACTTCGCCGAGCATCCAGAAATTCCGTGCGAACCCGATGTCCTTCACTTGCGTCCAAGTCCGCGTGGCACGAAGCGATGCGTCGACGGCGACTCGTCCGATTGTGATTCTCGACTTGCCTTTGCACCTACTATGAAATATTAAGTCTCAGAGCGATCAAGCGTGGGCGTTAAAACGTGTTGATGGATCGGTGAAGCAACGAAGAACACCGACCTCGTGAGAACGAGGGATGGTGGCATGGCGGGAATCCAATGTTGACAAGCGGGGGCGGCGGGGGGGATTCGCGAAACGGGGTCGGGAGCCAACCGGGACAGGCCGATCGACGCGCGTATATTTATGTGGCCATGATGGTGGTCTTCGGCTCGACGACGGCGGCGGCCGCACGCTACATCGTCCGGGATCTACCGGTCGTCTGGGTCCCGGTCGTGAGGTTCGGAGTCGGAGGGCTCTGCCTCATCGCCGTGGTCCGAGATCCCGGCCTACTGGTGCGGATTGTTCGGAGAGACGGGTTGCTCCTTCTGGCCGCCGCGGCCCTGTGCGTCCCGGTCAATCAGGGATTCTTCCTCAACGCCGCGAGATTGGGTCCAACGTCCCACGTCGGCCTCTTTTATGCGACTTGTCCCCTGGTCGTCCTGCTGCTGGCCTGGGCGATGAGACTCGAGAAGCCGGATCTCAACCGGCTCTGGGGAGTGCTGGCGAGCGTCCTGGGCGTGGTCATCATTGGCGTCGGCAGCGCCTGGCAAGGCGGCGGCACGGCCGCGAACAACCGAGCCGTGATGATGGCGGATCTCCTGCTCATCGGAGCCGTCCTCTCCTGGGGCGGCTACCTGACGCTCAGCAAACCCCTCATCATGAGGCACGGCTCGCTCCCCGTCCTGACCGCGACGTTCCTGGTCGGCGCCCTGCTCGACGTGCCGATCGCGCTCGTTGCCTCGCCCCAGATTCCTCCCCTGGCTCAGGTCTCGTTACCGGCCTGGATCGCCCTGGCGTTCCTGACCCTCGTCATCACTCCGGTGAACCTCGCCTGTCAGAATCTCGCCCTGCATCGCCTCGACGCGAGCCAGGTGGCCAACTTCAGCAATGTGTCTCCCATCTTGACGGTGGTCTGGGGAGCCTGGTTGTTCGATGAGGCGCTCACGCCGAGCTTGCTTCTCGGAGGCTTGCTGACGTTGGGTGGCGTTTTCTGGACCGGACGTAGCCGTCCTCGGGTCGTCGTCGATCGCGGACTTGTCAAGAATCAACGCCCCCTGGCCGGTAATCAATCCACCGCGGATCGAACCCTGGGGGTGATTCCTGCCCGGGCGACCGGTTGAGTCTGGAAAGACATCCGGTTCTCCGATAAAACGTCCATTCGGCTTTCCGATGACGACTGACTGACCACGACTCGCAGGTCGGGAGTATCTCTGTTTGCGCTCAATGCCCCCGCCGAGGAGTCCAGAAGACCGTTCGAGCGGTTCGATCCCCGAAGAGGGAGGACTGGCCTTCTACGTGACGAGTCACGGATTCGGACACATGAACCGAACCGTCGCCGTCGTGAACCGAATCCCGACAGACGTCCGGGTGTCGATCCGGTGTCATGCCAACCTCTTCGAGATCTGGCCGCAACGCGCAACGCGCCCGATCGAGCTCGGGGCCTTCGTTTCGGATGCGGGGGCGGTAAATCCGCCGGGTGACAGCGCGGCGACAGACGGGCCGGCGACCCTCGAACTGGCGGCCCGAGTTCATGCCGAGGTCATGGAACGGCTAGACCGCGAGGTCGACTGGCTGCGTACCCAGAAGATCGCCGCAGTCGTCTGCGACGCACCATGGGCCCCTATCGTGGCGGCCCAACGCGCCGGGATCCCCGGGTTCTTGATGTCGAATTTCACCTGGGCGGATATCTACGCGCCTCATGCCAGGTCCCTCGGCCCAGACGCGACCCGGCTAGTCGCGGAGCTTCGCTCGTCCTACCGACAGGCCACGGCGCTCTTCCGCATGCAACCGGGATTGAAGATGTCCTGGCTCAAGCCGTCGATCGACGTCGGTATCGTCGCCAATCGCGGAAGCGACCGCCGCGCCGAGCTTGCCCGCCACCTCGGGCTCTCCACTCGCGAGCGTCTGGTGTACCTCTACATCGGACGCTATGGTCAGGATGATCTCGACTGGTCGCGCCTGGAGCGCCTCGCCGTGCGGGGCATCCATTTCGTCGGCTTCGATTTCAACCCGATTGGAGGGTCGGCCAACCTGCACAATATTCCTTCGGCCGGCTGGCCCGGGGGCGACCTGATTGCGTCCTGCCATGCCGTCGTCGCCAAGGCTGGCTATGGTACGGCTTGCGAGGCCATGGCAAGCGGCACTCCGATGATTTATCCTCCGCGTTGGGGGTTCGCCGAATTCCGATCGCTCGACCGTGCCTTGCGCGACTGGGGCGGGGCAGTACCAATTTCCGAGCGTGACTTCATGGGTCTCCGACTGGAAAAGGCCCTGGACCGAGCATTCCAGATCAAGCCGGGCCCGCCCCCGTTCCCCGTTCAACGGCGCGTGCGGATCGCACGTTATCTAGCCGAACTCTGCCGGGAACCCTCGAAGACTCCCTGCCCACCGGAGACACTCCCATGAAGCTGGTGATCCATCCGGCCGTCGATCCCGAGCGTTTCGAGGCCCTGAAAGCGGCCGCTCCGGAATCCGAATGGGTCAATGCCTCCGCCGAGTCCGAGGCCGAGGCGGCGATGCCCGGCGCCGATGGCCTGATCGGGAAGATCACCCCGTCCATGCTGGCAAAGGCCGATTGCCTCAGATGGGTGCAGTCGTTCACAGCCAGCCTCGAACACTACATGTTCCCGGAGCTCGAAGTCCACCCTTGCGTCCTGACCAATCTCCGCGGCCTGTTCGGTGACGTGATCGCCGACCAGGTCATGGGATATGTCCTCTGTTTCGCCCGGAACCTTCATATCTACATCCGCCAGCAGGCCGAGCATCGTTACGAGCCGGCCGGCGGCGAGTCGGCGCGAGTGAGCAATCTCACCGGCCCGGGACTGGTGAACGCGATGGATCGCGCCACGATCTATCTGCCGGATGCCAGGATCGGGATCGTCGGGATGGGGGCGATCGGCTGCGAAATCGCACGTCGAGCGGTCGCGTTCGGGATGTCCGTTCGCGGAGTTGACCGGTTCCCCGAACGAGTCCAGGTGCCCGACGGGGTGGAATCCGTACTGGACACGGGCAAGCTTGCGGAGCTCCTGGCCTGGAGCGATTTTCTGGTGATCGCGGCGCCCCAGACCCCCGAGACAACCGGCTGGTTCGACGCCGGAACGATCGCCCATCTGCGACCGTCCAGCTACCTGATCAACATCGGACGAGGTGCGATCGTGAAACTCGACGCCCTGGTCAACGCCTTACGCGCGGGTCGGCTGGCAGGGGCGGCGCTCGATGTCTACGAGATCGAGCCCTTACCTCCTGGCCATCCACTCTGGGACTTGCCGAATGTGATCCTGACCCCACATACTGCCGGTTACTCCCCCGTCATCGCCGCCAGGCACCTGGCCTCGATCGTGGAAAATGTGGGACGATTCTCCCGGGGCGAACCTCTCATCAATATCGTCAACAAATCCCTCTGGTTTTAGCGCGCGAGGAGACATCCTGATGCGGCAACGACAAGCAACCGGCGTGATCACCGCGATCCTGATATTCGGTTTGACCTGGTCCCCGGCCCGATCGGCCGAAGACCCGAAGCCGACCGTCGAGCGCGACATCGTGTACACCAAAGTCGGATCGAACGACCTGAAGCTCGACATGGCGAAGCCGGGGAAAGCGGAAGGAACGTTCCCGGCCGTCGTCGTCATCCATGGCGGGGCCTGGCGCTGGCAACAAAGGGGATGTCGGCCCGGTGCTGGTCGAGTTCGCCAATCGCGGCTACGTGGCGATCTCGCCCCAGTACCGGTTCTGTCCCAAGGAGCAGTTCCCTGCCCAGGTTCATGATGTCAAGGCGGCCGTTCGTTGGCTGAAGGCCAACGCGAAAACCTATCGGGTGGATCCCGACCAGATCGGCGCCATGGGATTCTCGGCCGGAGGACACCTCGCGATGATGCTCGGGGTCACGTCGACGAGCGACGGTCTGGAGGGGGAGGTTCCCGCAGGGGTTCCCGACAGCCGGGTCAAGGCGGTGGTCAACTACTTCGGGCCGACCGACCTGGCTGCCGACGATATCCCGGACGTCTCAAAGGGCCTGGTCAAGGATTTCCTGGGTGCCGAGGCCAAGCAGAAACCCGAGTTGGCGGCCAAGGCATCGCCCCGTACCTATGTTTCCAGCGACGATGCGCCGATGCTGACCTTCCAGGGTACGAAAGACCCGCTGGTCCCCTACACGCAGGCGATCGAACTGGCAAAGTCGATGACCGCCGCCGGCGTTTCAGGTCGGATTGAACTCCTGGTCGGAGCCCAGCACGGATGGGGTGGGTCGGAGATGGAGCACACCCGCGATCAAACGTTCCGCTTCTTCGACCAGTACCTCAAGTCCGGGGCGAGCCCGAAGAAGCCCTGAGTGAGAGTTCTCCAAGAAATGGTTTGCGCACGGGCCGCCACGAGGCTTCGATGAGGCCGAAGCGCAAACGAGTGAATAGCTTTAAGAGTTTATCCGCAGTTGAACGCAGATCGACGCAGATGGAAGCCGACGCGATCCGACGTCCTATCTCGGGTCATGTTCCTCCGGTCTGATCCGTCTTCTGATCGGCATTCATCCGCGGACTTTCTTCTCTCTTACGAGATGGGACTCTTTTCTGATCCGCATCCCCTGCGGACCCTGTCTTCGAGACCTGTTTCCGAGTGAGTGAATAGCATGAGATTCGCTCGCTTGCGCTTCGAGCTCGTATCAAGTGTGCGCAACGCGAGGGTGTAACGCCCTAGCTACCCGCTCGATGGAAGACGCTCGGCTCGACGGCGGGGAGCCCGAAGAGTCGGTTGTGGAGCATCTGCTCGAAGATTTCCGGATCGCCGAGAAACGTGGTCGCCGAGTAGGAGTCGCCATTGAGATTCGCGGGATCGGGGTAAGCCTGGAGAGCCGCGACGCGGTCGGGTAGGGGGGGATGTGCCGGATCAAAGTTGTCGTGCCGGCGAGTGAGGACGCTGAGCCTCATCGCCATATGGACGTCGGCGGGGAGCCGGTACCAGAAGGCACGGAAGAACGCGTAGAGGTTCTGCGAGCCCGCATCCTGGGGATCGTAGGCTTCGAGGAGCTCGCGGAAAAGGGGCTGGACGAGCGCGACCTTGACCAGGGCGGATGCGGCCGCGCTGCCGCCGGCGATGATCGCCGCAGAGCGGTCGGCGCGCGCCTCCTGCGAGCGAGCGACCGGCTCGATCAGCGAGGACGCCTCGCGCAGGCAAAAGCGCGCCCAGGCGCCCAGGGGGCCGCGAAGGCTCGATTCATGTCGCTCCATGGCCAGCTCGAACGCCTCGACGAAACGCGCCGACCGCGCCGCGAGCGTCGCGTCCCCTCGCGCCAGGTGCGCCAGCTCGTGAGCCACGATCGCGCGCAACTCGCCTTGCGTGAGGACGCGAAACAACGGGAGGCCGATGATCAACGCTCTCGACCGGCCCCAGGCCACCACGCCGCAGCACGGCAGGTATGTCAGGCGGACTTGAGACGGCGGCTTGATCCCCAGCCGACGACCGACCGAATCGATCGTGGAGAATAATTGAGGGGCATCGACCCGCGCGAGGACCGGCCCGAGGTCGCTGTCCGGATTCTGGGTCTCCACCCGGAACCACACGCCGCCCAGCTTGGCGACGACGCCTGACCAGCCTTCCACTTCATTCCTCAACCAGCCGCGAACGACGGGGATCAGGCCGCCGCAAAGCAACAGGAAGACGGTCCCGAACCAGGTGACGAGCCAGTACAGGCGCTCGATCAACCTCAGCATCCCGTTGCGCCAGGCCAGTTTCATCCCGCCGAGCGGCGGGGATCGCCGAGCCGAATCCGTGCTTTCCAGGACCTCTCCCGAGTTTCGACCGTGGATTCGCACCACGCTCCCACATCGTGGACAACGGGTCGATGTCGGCACGCGGCTTCCAGCTCGGAGGTCTTCGAATTCCGTCGTACATCCCGGGCACAATAGCCCGCCCGAAGCACCGGCTCCAGTTCGGTCCATCGCCCGTCTCCGCCCCTGAGGACTTTCGACAACCCTGGACGTGTCTTCGCCCGGTCAATCAGAAGAATGGCAGTCTTCAGTTTATCTCCGACTTCCTTCGGAGAATAGGCTTGACTTTCCGATCGCGAATATCAAGTGAGTCGTGACCGAAGCCCTCCGCATCAGTACATGGACATTCGAGGGCGACAGGATTCTCGTTCCCGGGTGAAAACACCCTTCAAAGCATCATGCGGACGTTCGTCCCGCGGCGTCAAGTGTCCCCGCCAATCGGGCCGAATGCGACCCGGTTCGACAGCCGCGTCGCAAGAATCGAATACCCGGGGCCCTCTCGTCGAAGGGTTCCCGGGATGGATCACTTCTCGGCGCGAACGGTCGGGATCTCATTCGGCTTTCGGAGCGGCCGTGGGGGCTGGGGCGGGAGCGGGGGCTGGGGGAGCTTCCTTCTTGTTCAGGAGATCTTTGGCCTTGTCCTTGATGACCTTGGCTTCGTCCGAGATCGCCTTGCCGGCGTTGTGGATCTTCTCGCCCGCCGCCTTTTCCATTTCCTTGATCTTGGGACCGACCTTGTCACCGGTTTCCTTCAGCTTCTCGCGGGTGGCCTCGGTGGCGTTGTGGATCTTCTCACCGGCGGCATCGACCGCCTTGCCGGCGCTCACTCCCAGGTCCTTCACCTTCTCGCCGCCCTTGGTGAGGAGCTCGTTCGTCTTCTCGCCGCCCTTCTCGATGACATGACCCGTCGCGGTCGTGATCTTCTCCATCTTTCCGCCTTTCCCAAGGGCCTCCAGTTTCTCACCGGTCGCCTTGGCACCGGACTCGATGGCGTTGCCGGCCTTGTCCATCCCGCGTCCCGTGGCGGCGGCCCCGGACTCAACTTGGTCTCCGCTGCACCCGCCCAGCACCAGGGCGAGCGATGAGGCGAGCACGGCTAACGATCTGGGTTGGAATTTCATCGAAGCAGACTCCGTGTTGGGATTCGTGGACATCGAGGCGATGACCTAAATCATCACCGCGGAAGACGCAACGAGGTCTTCGCGCTTGTTGTACCCAATGATCAAGTCTAACGGAGGAGGCTCCAACTGCCCAAGGGGTACCGGCGCGAGACAACTCGAAATCATGACGTTGCGACCGTCCCGAGCAGCATCCATGCGCCATGGTTGCTCCGCGGTGAATCAGCCGGTTATTCGCCCCGCGCGCCCAATTCTTGAACCGACGGCGCCTTGATAGATGAGGACATCACCGGACCCTCGGTCAATCGAGACACTTTTCGTGTTGATGGAGACACGGGGATCGAGGTACCGGGAAACCTCAAGGTGTTGCCGTGCCCTGGTCGCCGATTTCCGGCATCCGGAGAAAACAATCCCCCGCCATCATAGGCAAAATCGCCGATCGGGATTGACCCATGTACTGTATTTTAGTACACTATTTCCTTCGCCGGGATCGGTCATGGTGGCCGATCATCCGGCGATCCTGTACCGGGGATATCGGTAGCACATCTTCATTCCACCACAATCTTGGGAGGTTAGCACCATGTCCGTGCTGAGCCGGATCGACCGCGCGCTGAAGGATCATCGTCGCAGCATGAGGACCCGGAATTCAATCGCCGGGCGGCGAAGGATGGCGATCAGTCCCGATGCCCTGCGCCTGCTCGAAGAGCGTTGTCTCCTCTCGGTTTACACCGTGACGGACCCCAGCGACGATGGGAGCGCCGGGACCCTGCGCTCGATCATCGAGCAAGTCAACAACGATACGACCCCGGACACCATCGACTTCAATTTGACGGGCAGTGCGCCGTATGTGATCCAGCTTCAATCGGCCCTCCCGCAGATCACCAACTCAGTCGTCATCGACGGCACGAGTCAGTCGGGCTACGCAGGCCGTCCGATCGTCGAGCTGAACGGATCCCAGGCCGGCGGCGGCAGCAACGGTCTCGAGCTTGAGGTCGGGAACTGCACGATCCAGGGCCTCATCATCGACCAGTTCAACGGAAACGGGATCCAGATCGACCAGGGGGACGACGACGTTATCCAAGGCGACTTCATCGGCACGGACAGTAGCGGTACTCAGCCCGCCGGGAACAACGGCGACGGGATCACCATCCAGACCACCTCCTACGACACGATCGGCGGGACGACGGCCCAGACTCGGAACATCATCTCCGCCAACGGCGCCAAGGGGATTCATTTCATCTTCGGGACCAATACCGGCATCGTGATCGAGGGCAATTACATCGGCACGGATGTCTCCGGCAGCCAGAAACTGGGCAACAACGCCAACGGCATCGATATGTTCGCGAACGCCTCGGGCAATACGATCGGCGGCACGGCCGCCGGCGCGGGGAACGTGATCGCCAACAACAACGGACAGGGTGTCGAGATCTTCGGCGGCGGCTCGCCCAACAACGTCTTCGAGGGGAACTTCATCGGCACCGATGCGACGGGCACGGTCCCGATGGGGAACAACGGCTGGGGGATCGACACCGGCTCGTCCGGGACCGTGATCCTCGACAACGTGATCTCGGACAACAACTCCGGCGGCGTTCATCCGCAGGCGCAAGGGATCGTCATCCAGGGCAACGACATCGGCACCGATGTCACGGGAACCCAACCGCTCGGGAATCTGGGTCCCGGCATCGACGCGAACAGCAGCAACGTCGAAATCGGTGGCCTGGGCTCCGGGCAGGGCAACGTGATCGCCTTCGACGGGCCATCCGTCTTCGGCGGCCAACCCGGCGTCATCGTCGAGTATGGCGCAACCGGGGTCTCGATCCTGAACAACTCGATCTTCGACAATGCGAGGCTCGGCATCGATCTGGGTAACGACGGAGTGACCCTCAACCACCCGGGAGGCCCGATCTATGGCCCGAACAATTTCCAGAACTTCCCGGTGCTCAGCCAGGCGTTGACCTTCGAGGGGTCGACGATCGTCATCGGGACACTCAACAGTGCCGCCAACTCGACCTACACCCTGCAGTTCTTCGCCAACCCGACCCCCGACCCTTCCGGCTACGGGCAGGGCCAGACGCTCATCGGCACCACGACCGTCACCACCGATGGGAATGGCAATGCCAGCTTCCAGGCGAGCTTCCCGACGCTCGTGAACTCCGGCGAAGCGATCTCCGCCACGGCGACCGATTCCTCGGGCGACACCTCCGAGTTCGCGCAGGACCTCACCGCCGTCGCGATCACCTCGCCGCTCGAGGCCGTGAACGACAGCTATAACACGGATGAAAACTCCACCTTGACCGTCGGCGCCCCCGGCGTTCAGGCCAACGATTTCTCGGTCTTCGGGGGATCGTTCACCTCCCAACTGGTCGCCGGGCCCTCACACGGCATGATGACCTTGAACTCCGACGGTTCGTTCGCTTACGTCCCCGCCAAGAATTTCACCGGAACGGATAGTTTCAGCTACGACGATGTTCAGGGCACGGTGACGTCCAACGTGGCCACGGTCACGATCTCGGTGAACCCCAAGACCCTCCACGTGACCAACACCAACGACAGCGGACCCGGCTCCTTACGCCAGGCCATGACCGCTGCGGCCGCCTCCAACACCCCCGGCGCCGACACGATCTTGTTCCAGATCCCGGGCTCCGGGCCGTTCGTCATCACCCCGGCCTCGCCGCTTCCGGTCGTCTCGCACCCGACCATCATCAACGGATATAGCCAATCCGGCTCCCACACGAACTCGTTGACTACCGGCGATAACGCCGTGATCGTGGTCCAGGTCG
This sequence comes from uncultured Planctomycetota bacterium, assembly GCA_963743925.1. Taxonomy (GTDB): domain Bacteria; phylum Planctomycetota; class Planctomycetia; order Isosphaerales; family Isosphaeraceae; genus CAVZRC01. The sequence continues at coordinate 681,933 of CAVURY010000034.1, forward strand.
ATGGCTCAAATTCCGGCGAGGCCGACGGCCTCGTACTGACCGGTGGCGGAAGTACTGTCGAGGGCCTGGCGATCACCCGCTTCGACCACGCCATCCTGGTGTCCGGTCCCGGGGGCAACACGCTGACCGGTAACTTCCTGGGAACCAATACATCCGGTACAGCCCAGGGGTACGGCAACCAGGTTGGCATCGAGATCCAGTCGTCCGGCAACACGGTCGGCGGCAGCAAGCCCGCCGCGCGCAATCTCATCTCCGGCAACAACAATCAAGGCGTTCTCCTGGACAGCGGTGCCTCCGGCAACGCCGTCGAGGGCGACTACATCGGCACCGATGTGACCGGTGTCAATCGTCTCGGCAATAACGGCGGGGGCGTTGTCCTCTACGATGCGCCCGCCAACACGATCGGCGGCAGCTCGTCGGGCGCCGGCAACGTCATCTCGGGAAACGGCAATGACGGCATCCTGGTCTCCTCCTCGCACGGAGGTCCCGGATCGCTCTCCACCGTGATCCGGGGCAATCTCATCGGCCTGGATTCCACCGGCACGATCGCACTGGGCAACTCGAACAATGGTGTCGAGGTTGACTATGGCTCCGGCACGGTCATCGGCGGGCCCAAGGCCGGTGCCGGTAACGTCATCTCCGGCAACCAGGCAGGGGTCTTTCTTCAGAATTCGGCGGTCGGAGTCGCGATCGAGGGCAACATGATTGGCACCGATGCACGCGGATTCAAGGCGGTCGGCAACAACTACGACGGTGTGCTGTTGAGCGGTCAGGACAATACCGTCGGCGGCACCGCTTCGGGTGATGGCAACGTCATCTCCGGCAACGAGCGCGACGGCATCTCGGACGGCGTCTACGCCGGCTCTTACGGCAGCAACCTCGTCGAAGGCAACCTGATCGGCACCGACAGCACGGGCACCGTGGCCATCGCGAATGGTCAGGACGGCATCGACCTGGGCACGACCGGAGACATCGTCGGCGGGAGCACGGCCGCCGCGAGCAACGTCATCTCCGGCAACCATGGCTTCGGCATCAACATCGAGAATTCGTCCACCCTGATCGCCGTCGAAGGTAACGACATCGGCACCGACCTCACGGGCACTCAACCGCTGGGCAACGGCTCCGATGGCGTCCATATCCAGGACAATGCATCGGCGAACACCGTGGGTGGCCCCGCCGCCAGGGACGGCAATATCATCGCCTTCAACGGAGGTGCGGGCGTCTCGGTCAATAACAACGCCGTGTCCAACCCGATCCTGACCAGCTCGATCTTCTCCAACTCCGGCCAGGGGATCGTCCTGTCGGGCGACGGCAACAATCTTCAGGTTGCTCCCGTCCTAACATCCGCAGTCATCTCGGGTTCGGGCACGACGGTGAAGGGCACGCTCACCGCGTCGCCGAACACGAAGTATCAGATCCAGTTCTACGTTAACCCGACGGCCGACCCCTCCGGTTACGGCCAGGGCATGACATTCCTGGTCACGAAGACCGTCACCACCAACGGAAGCGGCGTGGCGAGTTTCTCGTTCGTGATCAAGACGACCCTCTCGGCCGGCGAGGCCATCAGCGCGACGGCGACCGATCCTTCGGGGAACACGTCGCAATTCTCCGATGACATCACGGTGGACAGCGGAACTCCCGCTGTGATGACCAGTTCGACGGCCGCCAGGACCGTCGCGGCACCATCCACGACCGCGATTGATCTGGTTCTCGGCGCTCTGCCGACGCTCTCCGGCACCCAGGACAACACGATCTGGACCGACCTGGCAATGGGACGGTTGCAAGGCCGTAATCATCCCCCAGGCTATCGATGGTAGCTGGACCCCGGGAGATCGGGGGAGACTAGACAGGATTAACAGGATTAACAAGATAGAATTGATCAATCCATCGTTCCTGTTCATCCTGTCATCCTGTCTATTCCTCCCGTCACCCATCACTCTGGCGCTCGGACTGGCTCGCCCCGATCTCTCGGGCGAGCAGTGTGGCCTCGATCCGGAGATGCCAGGGGTCTTTTCGCGTGTCATCTGATCGGTTTCGAGATCGGCCTTCCTGTTCCCTCGGGCTCCAACTCGACGAGGCGTTTGAGATGCCATGCCGCGGCCGTGCCCTGTCCGCTCACCTCCAGTCGCCGTGCCTCTCGATGATGCCAGGCGATCCGCGACTTCGTCCGGGCGACTGCCTTTGCCTCGAGGTCGGTGTCGCCGATCGTGCGGAGTTGCGTCCAGGCTTGCAGGAGATTCTCGGGACCGAGCGGAACCTCTCCGCCGGTCTGATCGATCCGACGCCCCGCGAGAACCTGTGCTTGCAGGACCAGTACTTCCAAGGGGCGTTCGTCCCCGGGGAGGTCCCAGACCCGCGCCGTACCGTCCATGCCGGCCGTCAGGAGACCACGCCCGTTGGGCTGGAATGAGACCGACCCGACCTCGGTCCGATCGCGATGTAGCAGGGGAGGCGAGAGCGGCTCGCCGGTGGATGCATCCCAGACCCGCGCCGTACCATCCAGGCTACCGGTCGCCAGTCTCCTGCCGTCGAGGCTGAAGGTGACCATCCGCACCTCGTGCTGATGGGTCAGGGGACGGGTGATGGGCTCGCCGGTCGCCGCGTCCCAGACTCGCGCGGTTCGGTCCTTGCTGGCGGTGGCAATCCGACGCCCGTCCGGTCTATAGACCGCACACAAAACGCCGTCGCCATGCTTCAAGGGAAGGCCCAATGGTCCGGCCTTCGCCAGGTCCCACTGTTGCGCCTGAAGTTCCGCGAAGCCCGGGTCGGAGCAAGCCGTCAAGAGAACGCGACCATCGGGTCGGAAAGCCATCCAACTGACCGGCGCAGGATGCTCCAGGGGAGAAGCCACGGGTTGGCCCGTGCCAACATCCCAGACCCGCGCCATACCATCGGTCCCGCCCGTCGCGAGTCTCCGACCATCGGAGTTGAAGGTCAGGCTGAGCACCTCCTGCCCGTGTTCCAGGGGGGACACGGTTGTCCGTCCCGTGGCCACATCCCAGATTCGGGCATGCCCATCGGCCGAGGCCGTCGCGAGCAGGGTACCATCCGGGCTGAATCGGAGGTCGCAGACCGGGCCGTCATGGGACAAGAAATAGGTGCTGGGCCGGCCGGTCTCCGCGTCCCAGACACGAGCCGTACCATCGACGGAACCCGAGGCAATCTGCCGGCCATCGGGGCTGAATGCCACGCGACTGACGGCGCGAAGGTGTCTCAACGCAGGCGTGACCGCCGAGCCGGTCCTGGCGTCCCAGACCTGTGCCGTGCCATCTTCGCCCGCGGTCGCGATCCTCCGCCCGCCGGGATCGAAGGCCGCATGATGAAATCCCGAGGCATTTTCCAAGACGACCGCCGAACCCCCGATCGCCGTGACGTCCCAGACACGAGCCGTCGAATCCGAGCCGACGGTCAGGATGCGATAACCATCCGGGGTGAATCGCGCCCGGAGTACGCTTCCGCCATGGTAGAAGGGAGGCGATATCGGAGCCCCGGTCATGGCGTCCCAGATCCGGGCCGTCCCGTCGAAACCGGCCGTGACGAGTCGCGACCCGTCCGGGCTGAACGAGGCCTCACCGACACCGATCGTGTGGGCGATGCCCGACTCCTTCGGCTCGATCAACCGCCCGGTGTGGGCATCCCAGACGCGCGCCTTACCGTCGTGACTGGCGGTGGCCAGCCGCGCGCCGTCCGGGCTGAATTCCACGTCCGAGACCCAGCGATCAGGCGTATGCACGAGGGGGGCCGTGATCGCATCCCCGTTCCGGCCGTCCCAGACCCGCGCCGTGCCATCCTGACTCGCGGTAGCCAGCCGCAAACCGTCCGGGCTGAAACACACGCGGCGGACAGGGCCGCCGTGTCGAAGTTGGGCGAGGAGATGGAGGCGCCCCTCGTCGAGACGCCAGATCCGCGCCGCCACGTCCGCGGACCCGGTCGCGATCCTCATCCCGTCGGGACTGAACTCCAGATCCAGCAAGGGATATCCGAGGCGGTGGGGCGGGCCGGCCGGCCGGCCATCGTCGGCATTCCAGAGCCGGATCGTCCCGTCGAATCCGCCCGAGACGACCCGTTGACCGTCCGGGCTGAACAGGGCGATCCGAACGGCCGAGCCATGAACCAGACGACGAATCGACCCATTCTCGCCCTCGTCGAGATCCCAGATCCGGACCGTGCCGTCCGCCGAGGCGGTGACCAGGCGCCGACCATCGCCGCGAAACTCGGCCCGATGGACCGGCCCATCGTGGAAGAGCGACGGAGTGATCGCCTCCCCGGTCGCGAGGTCCCAGACGCGCGCCGTGCCGTCGGCCGATGCGGTGGCGGCGCGACGGCCCTCGGCGTCCAGCGTCGCCCAGAGGATCGGCCGGCTGTGGGAGAGCACTCCGTCGAGCACCGGACACTGGTTCAGGATCGTGCCGATTTCGAAGTCGATGCGTCGCGGCGGCCTGGGGATCGTCGCGGTCGAAGCTCAGCGCCTCGGCAAACCAGGGCAAAGCTCCGGTCGTATCCCCTTTCTCCATCAAGCGGTTCCCGTTCGCCACGCTCATCCGGACCAGCCGCCAACGAATGTCCTCGGCCTGAGCGCCGGCCAGCACGCGCGCCCCGCGCTCCTTCTGGGCCGCCGAGGACGCCTCATTGGCCAGCCCACGCTGGCGGACGAACGCGACGATCGCGATGATGGGTACCGCCATGAAAAGCGCGGCAACGCCCGCCCAGAGTCGGGCGACCAGACGGTTGCGTCGGTACCACCGCCAGGCCCGCTCCAACCGTCCCGCCGGTCGTGCCGCGATCGTGCCGCCTTCGAGCCAGCTCTCGAGGTCTTCCGCCACCGCCTCGGCCGAGGCGTAACGACGACCTGGGTCCTTCTCCAGGCACTTCAGGCAGATCGCCTCCAGATCGCGATCGACCGAGGGGTCGATCTCGGCGGGTCGGAGCGGTTCCTGCTCGCGGACCTGCTGAAGGGTCTCGTAGATCGTCTCGGCCTGGAACGGGGGACGGCCCGTTAGCAGGGCGTAAAGCACGGCGCCAAGACCGTAGACATCGACGGCCGTCGTCACCTCGCCGCGCGGGCCGGAGACCTGCTCCGGGGCCATGTAAGACGGCGTACCGAGGATCAGCCCGGTCCCCGTCAGTCCGCTGTCATCCTCGATGCACTTGGCCAGGCCGAAATCCGTGACATGCGGCCGGCCCCGACGATCCAGCAGGATGTTCGAGGGCTTCAGGTCTCGGTGGAGAATCCCGCGGAGATGCGCGTACTGCACGGCCCGGGCGACCCGGGCCATGAGCCCGGCCGTCGTCCTCGAGTCCCCTTTCAGCCTGGAGATATGGCGCTGAAGATCGCCCCCATCGATCAATTTGAAGCTGAGGAACGGGAACCCGCGTATCTCTCCCATCTCGAAGATTGGCACGATGTTAGGATGGTCGAGCCGCGCGACGGCCTCGGCCTCGATCCGGAACCGTTGGACGGCGTCGGCACCGGGCCGCAAGACGGAGGGCCGAATCGTCTTGAGTGCGACCACTCGGCTGGGGCGATTCTGCCTCGCCTTGAACACCACCCCCATCCCGCCCTGGGCGATCTCTTCCAACAGCTCGAAATCGCCAAACTTGCCGCCAATCCCGAGTTCAGACATCGCGTCGGGCCTGGGGACCATCCCGACCCGGTGGACATCGTCATCGACGCATCGTCGCATCATCGACCCGGCCATATTCTTGACCCGGTCTTCGTCGGCGAAGAACGAGGCAAGATCCTTCGCGATCTCGGGATGGAGAGCCAGGAACCGACGGCGGTCGGGCGTGCGGCCGGCCTCGACCTCCTGGAGATAGTCGGCGATGGCCGAATCCAGCCTCTGCTCGTACTCCTGCTGGGCCGGATTCGCCGGAGAGTGGATCTTGCTCATGCTCCCCCCCCGATCATGAATCGACTCGGGTCATCGAGCCGTTCGCGGAGGTGCTTCAGGCCCCGCTTGAGCAGTCCGGCCACGGCGCTGGGCGTCCGCTCGAGATGCATGGCCACCTCGGCGAGCGAACACCCACGCCAGTAGTGCAGGATCAGCGCCTCCCGTTGGTCGCACGGCAGAGTCGCCATGGCATCGGCGAGTCGAATGGCCTGTTCGTGCCGTTGGGCATGCTCGCTGGGCGTCGGGCCCCCCGCGGCCAGCCAGGACCCGAGTCGTGCCGACGACGCCGCGAGATCGTCTTCGAGCGATCTCTCCCGCCGCACGTCGCGCTTCAATCGCCCCTGTGCTCGCAGTGCATCGGCCACATTCCGCGCCAGGATCGCCCGCAACCACGCGGCCCGTGCCGCGTCCCCTTTGCCCCGAAATTGCTCCCGCCTCTGGTAGGCCTCCAGCAACGTTTCCTGGACCAGGTCGGACGGGTCGAGTTTCCCCGTCGGGCGAGCATCCAGTTGCATCCGAGCCAGGAGCCGCAGGTAATTGCGGTACCGCTCCAGGTCATCGCCTTCCGGAAACTTCTCGTTCCACATCGCGGGCCTCGCGGCCCAATAGGCCGTCGCCAGTTCGTCACCCTTGACTCGGTCACGTTCGATCGAATGTCTTTCGAGAATCCCTCCGTCAGCCTCCCCGGCCCCGGATCTCGGTGGTTGTGATCGGGTGGAATGCCAACGTCCTCATGCGCATGGGCCTGGTGTTGCCATTATACTCAAATCACGATAGTTGTACCCCTCCGAATGCGATGATCCGTCCCGTCCATTCTTACGATCCCCGGGGCGTCGAATGGATCGAAAACCCCGAGAGTTTGCCGCCCAGAAAAAAGGCGAGGGACTTGGAATCTCCTCCTTGACCGGGCCGGTAACCTGCTGCACAATCCCCCCTCAAGCAGCTTGCGATTCTCCTCTTTCTAAACCTGGATGTGAGCGACGCGTTCGCCCCCGTCACGGACCTCTCTCGCAGATTCTAACCGAAGGCATTGACCTTGTGAGACAATTGTCTTAGGATAGCATTATTCTGATTCCCACCTGGTGTGACGAGTAGATCCATTCCTCCATGGCGTACCTGGGCTCCGGACACGGTTCGCGCCAACAATCACAATTGCGAGGATGGGGAGTTTCTCAGTCTTAACGTCGAGACGACCGCCGATGGCCAAACGCCCCCCAACCATACCTGATTCGGAACTTGATGTCTTGAAGGTCCTCTGGGACCTGGGCCAGGCAACCGTCCGCGAAGCGCTGGAGACTTTGCGCTCCGCGGGGCGCCAATGGTCCTACGCGACCGTCGCGACTTTACTGGACCGGCTCGAGTCCAAGGGCCTGGTCACCAGCGATCGTCGCGAACTGGCCTTCGTCTACAAACCGGTCATTTCCACTCAGGAGGTCCGCCAGAAGAGGGTCAGCAGCTTGGTGGATAAACTCTACCAGGGCGAGCCGGGACTGCTCGTGTTGCACCTCCTGAAATCGCACCCGCTCGACTCGAACCAGGCGAAAGAAGTTCGAGCCGTGCTCGACGAGATGGTCGGAGAGAAGGCGAAGAAGAACGACAAGTAAGCGAGCGTATCGTCCGGACCCTTCGTGGCTTGAAGGGTTCGGACGCCTTTCGTTTCCGCGCGGGATTAGAATCCCATGTTAGGTTGCGAAAGGGTATCGCAGATGCAAACGGCCACGTACCCGAGATCACGGGGTCCGCGATCGAAGCAGCAAACCGAATCTCGATTCCCCCCTACCCAATCGGTCGGCCCACAAGCATATCCACGACGTGGGCCGCTACCTCCGCCGACGCGCCGGCTCTGTCTGCCAACCCGACAGGGTGTCTGTCCGGATTCTGAATCACAATGACCTGATCTTGCGTAAACTTGTCAGGAATACGCAAGCATCAGAATGCGATGACAGAATCGCCCCAATCCCCCCAGACCACCGGCTCTTCCCTCTTCAAAACCGCCATTCCCCCCGTTTTCTCATCCGCGCGGATAGAATAGAACGGTATCCCTGCGTTGACCTTTCGGTTGGACGTTCGCCTGATCTCATGGGGGATGTCTTTACTGTCAGCACGAAACCTGTCGTGCAAAGCGGTAAGAGCGTGGACTTTTCAATCGAGCGATGCACACAATGACGCCTGAGTTCATGCTTGCCCGCATCTAGTGTTGGCTCGAATCGGGATTGGCCGTCGGGGTGAATGGCCGTCGATGGGCGTGCAGGTGCTGCCCGGAAAAGATTCCCGTCTCACGATCATGTTTCCGGGACTGGATGGGTATGGGGTAGGGGCTCGCAGCCAGATCGGGTTTCGGGGACTCAAGGGTAAGGGGCGTATTCATGCTCGGTTTCTTCCGGGGCGAGTCGGCGAAGCGGGGGAACGGTGGTCGGCGACCGGCGGCGGAGCCTCGCGGCCATGGTGGAGTCCGGCGAGGCCATCGTCCACACCTGGAAGCCCTGGAAACGCGCCTGACGCCCTCCTCCGGCACCGCGACCTGGAGCGGGGCCGTCAACTCCAACTGGACGACTCCGGGGAACTGGTCCGGAGGCACGGCCCCGCTGCCAGGCTATGACCTCATTTTCCCGGCCAACGTCACCAACTTCAATGCGGTGGATGACTTCCCGGCCGGGACGAGCTTTAATTCGATCACGATCCAGGCGCCAACATACGACTTGACTGGAAACGGAGTGGAAGTGGCGTCGACGATCGGCACGACCTACACCTCGGGCACGTCAACCGCGGTGAACGTCGCCATGAACGGCAATCTCATCTCGTTAGCCGCGGGCGGCACGCTCGACTTGACGCTCGCCGCCTCAACCTCGGCTCCGCAACTGAACATCCAGGGCGGGGGCACGCTCGATCTCCAGGGGCAGAATGTCTACTCCGGCACGACGACGCTCGCCGGCCCCACGACCACCCTGCTGGTCGACAGCACCGTCGGGATTGTCCAGAACTCCAAGGGCGTACTGGGTGGTAACGGTACGGTCGGTAATGTTACGAACGCCGGTGGCGCCGTCAGTCCTGGCCACAGCCCGAGCCCCGGTGTCTTGAACACCGGCAGTCTGACACTCGACTCCAATTCCACGTTCGTCGCCTCTCTGGACGGCACGTCCCCCGGCAACGGGTCGACCGGTTATGACCAGGTCGTCGCGAGCGGGGCGGTCGCTCTCGGCAACGCGACGCTCAACGCCACGATCGGCACCGGCTACACCCCGACGCCCGGTGACGCGTTGACGATCATCCAGAATAATAGCGGCTCGGCCGTCACCGGGACTTTCGCGGGCGATCCCGAGGGCGGAGCGGTGGCCATCGGATCCAATCTGTTCCGGATCTCTTACCAGGGCGGATCGAACCACCAGAATGTCGTCTTGACCGCCGTGTCCGATCATTCGTCGATCGCGATTACTTCCTCGGCTACCTCCATCACATACGGGCAGTCGGTCACGTTCACGGCCACGGTTACCGGGATCGGCAGTCAGGCGACTCCCACCGGGACGGTCGCTTTCTACAACGGCTCTCTGACCGCGGGCGGGACGGAGCTGGGCTCTCCCGTTCCACTCAACGGCAACGGCGTGGCGTCCGCATCCTATCAAACACTCCCGGTCGGCTCCCCGGACCAGGTCTACGCCATTTATATTCCCGACCCCACCACCGATACTTTCGCCGGCAGCACCACCACGACACCGGCTTCCGTCACTGTCACCCCGGTGACAATCACCGTCACGGGTATCACGGCCGGTAACAAGGTTTACAACGCCACGAACGCCGCCAACCTCAACACGTCGTCCGCCGTCCTTTCCGGAGTCTTGAACGGGGATGACGTCACGGTGAATCCGAACGGCTACGTCGCTACCTTCTCGACAGCCAACGCGGGCAACAACATCCCCGTGACCGTCTCGAATCTCGGCCTCCAGGGGACCGGGGCGGGCAATTATGTGCTCGCCCAGCCGACGGGCGTTACCGGCAACATTACCCCCGCGCCGCTCACTTTGACGGCCAACAACCAGACCGTGCTTCAAGGCAACCCGATCCCGACCCTGACCTACACAGCCAACGGCCTGCAAGGAAGCGATACGACCGCCTCGCTCACCACCCAGCCGTTCCTGAGTACGACGGCGACTTCCAGCAGCCCGGCCGGTACCTATCCGATCGACATCAGCGGCGGTTCCTCGACGAATTACACGATCACGTCATACGTACCCGGCACCCTCACCATCGTGACCTCGACCGGGACGACGACCACGGTGACCAGCTCCAACACCTTGGCAGTGAGCGGGCAGCCCGTGACGTTCACGGCGACGGTCAGCGCCGTCACTCCTGCGGAGGGGACACCCACCGGCACGGTGTACTTCTTGGTCGGCACCACGGAGATCGGCTCGGCCCCGCTCGATCCGTCGACGGGCCAGGCCACCTTGACCACCTCGTCGCTATCCTACGGTTCGCATTCGATCGTCGCATTCTATGCCGGTGATTCCGTGTTTTCTCCCAGCACTTCCAGCGCCGTCCAGACTTTTATCACCAGCGCGGGCACTCAGCCGATTCTGTCGTTCGTGGCGGTCAGGAATCGACACGGCAAGATCGTCGCCGTAGAGCTCGAGGCGCAGATACCCGTCACTTCCCCGGGGGGGGGCACGCCTCCTGGCAACGCCGTGTTCTTCGTCAACGGCCGCGCCTCCTACCAGGTCGTCCCGGTCGTGGACGGGATTGCGTCGCTCACCGTTCCGCTCCCCCGAATCCTCAACAAACTCGTCTTCGTTCGCTACCTGGGTTATTTCAACGTCTTCCAGCCGAGCGTGTCGACGAATCGGCTCGTCAGCCGGAGGAGCCTGATTTCAGCGAGATCGGTGGCCCTATCGATGCCTCGCACATTGGCTCTCGAAGCAGCCACGGCTGAGTTGCACGGTCCGAACCGGGTGGTCAAGATTGTCCGAAGGCCAAGCGATCGGTGATCGATCTCGGGACAATCCTCTCACCGGCTAGAACCGGACTTCGTCCTCGCGAAATCACCCCTCACGGGAAACGTCGGCCCCGGGCGCATTTCTGAACGGAATCGTAAAGAGGTCTGTCTTCAGACTTGCCACTTGCCATACGGGGGCTGCGTCGTAAGAATCAGAAAGGTATCTCCTAAAGGTGTCCGACTCGATTCCGGTGACCTTCGTCCCAACGACGACGGGACACCGGCCGTCGGAGTCGTCGTGAGACGAGTGATCTTCGCGTTCAGCGTCTTTCAATCGCGTTCTCCGGTCTTCGACTTGCATGAAAGAAGGGGGCGGCCAGCTTCCGCGATATCCTCGTCGCGGCCCCAGATGACGGAAGCCAGGTGGATGGAGCACTCATGGCCCGACCAAAGCGTTGGTATGATCCGGATGCCGCCACCGCCCTGACCCTGATCCCGCGAATGGCCCAGGATGAACCCTGGAGCGCCGTGAAATGGCGACATGCACGAGTGTCGCCCAGCCTGCTCGAATGCTTCCTCTATCCCCTCAGTGACGGCCCCGGTCTGGGCCTCCTGGTCTTCCTGCCGCCCCTCCTCTGGGTCTTGTCTTTACCGGTCTTCGACGTGATCTCGGTCCTCCAGCCGATGACCAAGGGGGACTGGGCACTCGGGATGTTGATCGTGCCGATCATGACCCCGATGCTCTTCAGCTTCGCGATGACCTTCGGTTACGCGTTGTTGTTCCTCGGGCACATGCTGGTCTCGAGCGCTTTGGGCGAAAATGACCACCCGCGATGGCCGGAGTGGCATCCCAGCGATATCTCGGAGGGCGTTTTCCGCTGGTTCTGGGCCGCGCTCGTCGGCGGGGCATTAGGCGGGATTCCGCTCTACCTCTACTGGAAACATTGCGGCGAGGTCGAATGGTTCGACTGGGTTGTCTTCATGACACTCATCATGCTGGCGGTCGGCTATGCTCAGATGGCGCTGGCCGCATCCCTGTTGCACGACAATATCATGGCAGCCAACCCCGTCACCGTCTTCCTGGCGATCTTGCAAATCGGCTGGGACTATCTGCGACCGGTCGTTGTCGGTGCTCTCGTTCTGGTGCTTGGCGGCCTGGCCATCCAGGGCTTGATCTACAAGATGCCTACCATGTGGGTCGAGGGGATCGCGATCTGGGCCTTCTGGGTCTTCCTCTTCTATGCGGCGATGGTCGTCGTCCGGATGATGGGCCTGACCTACCACGCCCATGCCCTCGACTTGCACTGGTTCCGACGACGACCTCGTTGGGCTTCCTCGGGCCGCAAGGGAGAGATTTACGCGAATTCCTGAACGGGTCAACGAATCGGTGGCGATCCGAATCCCCCGGCTCAAACCGCACCCATTCCTGCCAGCTTGATTAACAGGATGATGGCGATGCTATAGAAGATCACCAGGCCGGTGGCATCGACCAGCGTGCTGATCAGCGGTGCGGAGACGACGGCGGGGTCGATGTTGAAGCGCTTCGCCAGCAGGGGAACTAGGGCGCCGACGCCATTGGCCCAGACACAGATGCCGATGATCGCCAGCGCGATCACCAGGCCGAACATCTTGGTATGGCCGAGCAGCAGCCAGACGAAGACGAAGCCGAGGCTGCCGAGGAGCAATCCCAGGAGAAGACCGGTGAGAACCTCCCTGGCGAGGACACGCCCGGTGTCGCCGCGCTGGATTTCCCCCAGCGCCAGCCCCCGGATGATCGTGCCGACGGCCTGGCTGCCGGCATTGCCCCCGGTGCCGATGAGCAGCGGGATGAACGTGGCGAATTCGATCTCGGGGAATCGGTCGTCAACCCAATCGAAGACGTGGATGATGTACCGGGTGATCGTCCCGCCGACGAACAGTAGCAAGAGCCAGCCAATCCGACGCCGGACGGACTCGTGGATTCGCCCCTTCCAGTAGGTCTCGTCGTTCGCCTCGGAGTTTCGAGATACGCCGCCGAAGGCCAGCATGTCCTCGGTCTGCTCCTGGCGGAGGATATCCATCGCGTCGTCGTGCGTGATGATGCCGAGGAGCATGTCGGACGCGTCGACCACGGGGATCGCGATCAGGTCGTACTTGTCGATCTGCCGGGCGACGGCCTCCTGGTCCTCGTCGACCCGGGCGAAGATGATATCGCGCTGCATGATGTCTTCGATGACCGCCGAGCGTCGCGAGAGGATCAGCCGCTTGAGGGAGACGAATCCGATCAGCCTGCGCTTGTGGTCAACGACGTAGCAGTAATAGATCGTCTCGCGATCGGGAGCCTCCTGACGGAGCCGCTCGAGGGCTTCGCGGACGGTGATGTGCGGCGGCAAGGTGACGTAGTCGGTCGTCATGACGGCCCCGGCCGTACCGGGCTCGTAGCTCGCCAGCCGGCGGATATCCTCGCGTTCGGCCTGGGCGAGGAAGGGGAGCACCGGGTCGAGAACATCCTCTTCGAGCCGATTGACCAGGTCGGCCCGCTCGTCGTGCGACATCACGTGGAGGAGTTCGGCCGCCTCCCGGGGAGGCATCATCTCGACGAGTTTGACCTGTCGCGTATTGTCGAGATAGCTCAGGATCTCCGCCCGGTTCCGCGCGGGGAGCATTCGAAAGAGGGCATCACCGTCGACGGTCTCCAGGTCGTCGATCAGCTCGGCGATCCGGCCGGGATGGTAGTCGGCGAAGAAGTCGCGGAGTCCGGCCACCTCGCCGTCATGAATCAGTTCGCGGAGGTCCGGTATCAAGAGCGGATGTCGCAACGATCACCCTCCATTCGACCAGCCCCGCGGATCTGATCCTGCATCATAGGCTACGCATCCCGTATCTCATCGTTTCGAATTCGTCGCCCGCCCGTCAGCGAGCCCCGATCACATCCTTGCCGATGAACGGCCTCAGGACCTCGGGCACGTCGATGAGACCGTCGGCCCGCTGGTAGTTCTCCAGGACGACGATGATCGCTCGGCTGAGGGCTATGGCCGTCCCATTGAGCGTGTGGACGAAGCGTGTCCCTTTCTGGCCCGCGGGACGATAGCGGATGTTGAGCCGCCTGGCCTGATAGTCGGTGCAGTCGGACGTGCTGGTGACCTCGCCGTATTCGCCGTGTTCGCCTCGGCCGGGCATCCAGGCCTCGAGGTCGAACTTCCGATACGCCGGGCCGCCCAGGTCCCCCGTGCAGATGTCGAGCACCCGGTAGGGGATCTCCAGCGATTGAAACAGATCTTCCTCGATCGCCAACATCTCCGCATGTACGGGCCCGGAGGATTCGGGGGTCGTGAAGGCGAACATCTCGACCTTGGTGAACTGGTGGACGCGATAGAGCCCGCGACTGGCCCGCCCGGCGGCGCCGGCCTCCGTCCGGAAGCAATGGGAAAGCCCGACGAACCGGACCGGCAAGGCCGCCTCATCGAGGATCTCGTCCGCGAGCATCCCGCCCAGGGTGATCTCGGCCGTGCCGACCAGGCTGAGGTCGGTGTCCTCGACCGAGTAGACCTGAGTCTCGACGCCCCTCGGCGTGAAGCCGATCCCCTCGAGGATCTGATTGCGGGCCAGGTCCGGCGTCATGATCGGCGTGAAGCCGCGCTCGATCAGCTTCTTGACCGCGTACTGCTGGAGCGCCAGGTCGAGCAGAACCGCATCGTTCTTGAGGAAGTAGAAGCCGGTCCCGCTGACCTTGCCGCCGGTCTCGAAATCGATGAAGTCGAGGTCCTTGCCCAGGGCGACGTGGTCCTTGGCCTTGAAATCGAAGGTCCGGGGAGTCCCCACCTTGCGGAGCTCCCGACTATCGTCCTCGGTCTGGCCGACCGGAGCGTCGGGATGGGTCAGGTTGGGAACCCGCTTCATCCGCTGGTTCACCTCGGCCTCGAGCCGACGGAGCCTCTCCTCCTCCTCCGATACGGCCGACTTCAGCCGCTTGCCTTCCTCGATCAGCGCGGCCCGCTTCTCGGCATCCTTCTCGCGGCCCGTCGATTGCGCCACCTCGTTCTGCCGTCGCCGGACCTCCTCGACGGTCTGGAGCAGGGCCCGGCGCTCGGACTCCAGCGCGACGATCCGGTCGATGTCGTCGAGCACATCGGACGAGACATTGCGGTCGCGGCAGTTGCGCTTGATCGCTTCGGTGTTCGTAACGACATATTTCAGATCCAGCATAGGAGGAACACCTTCTCAGGATGGTCTCACAAGATGGGGAGCGGCCCCGAGTGATTAGCGGTCCGACCCCTCTCGTCGTTATCTACGGTCGGGAAACCGTCTCGCGCGAGCTCGTCGAAGAGATGGGCGCTCGACTTGATCCCGCGATGGAAGTCGGCCAGGGAGAATTTCTCGTTGGGCCCGTGCAGGTTATCGTCGTTCTGGCCCCAGCCCAGGAGCAGGGTATCCACGCCGAGTCGCTGCTTGATCAGCCCGACCACCGGGATCGAGCCGCCCTCGCGGATGAAGACCGGCTTGGTCCCGAAGCCTACCTCCACGGCACGCATCGCGGCCCGGACTCCGGGCGTGTCGACATCGACAAGGACCGCGGGCGCCCCGTGGTGCGTGATGATTTCGTAAGTCACCCCCGGAGGGCAAACCTTCGCGACATGGGACCGGAACTGTCGGTCGACGGTCTTGGGGTCCTGGTCGGGAACCAGCCGGAAGCTGAGCTTGGCCCCGGCTTTACAGGGCAGGACCGTCTTCGGTCCCGGCCCCGAGTATCCGCCGAAGATCCCGTTGATGTCGCACGTCGGTCGCGCCCACTTCCGCTCGAGGGTCGTGTAGCCGGACTCGCCCGTCAAGGCGGATACGGCCAGCTCGGCCTGGAAATCCGCCTCGGAGAATGGCAGCCTGGCGAATGCCGCCCGCTCCCAGTCCTCGAGCGGCTTGACGCTGTCGTAGAAGCCGGAAATCTGGATCCGGCCGTCAAGCCCCTTGAGCGTCGCCAGGATCTCGCAGAGCGCATTGATCGGGTTGGCGACCGCGCCTCCGTACGTGCCCGAGTGCAGGTCCCGATTGGCTCCTTGGACCAGGAGCTCGAAGTAGGCCAGTCCCTTCAACCCATACGTGATCGCGGGCATCCCGGGAGCGAGCTGGCTGGAGTCGGAGATCACGGCATAGTCGCACGCCAGGCGGTCGGCGTGATTCGTGACATACTCTTCCAGGCTCGCTCCGCCGACCTCTTCCTCGCCTTCGATCAAGAACTTGACATTCACGGGGAGCCGGCCGGCCGTCTTGAGCCAGGCCTCGGCCGCCTTGAGGTGGGTCAGCATCTGCCCCTTGTCGTCGGTCGCCCCGCGCGCGTAGAGGTTCCCATTCCGGACGGTCGGCTCGAAAGGAGGGGAAATCCAGGGCTCCAACGGTTCGGGCGGCTGGACATCATAGTGGCCATAAATCAACAAGGTCGGCTGCCCCGGGGCACCGAGCCACTCGGCGTAGACGAGCGGATGCCGCTTGGTCTCGATCAATTCCGCCGACAACCCCATGGCCGCCAGGTCGTCGCGCACCATGGCCGCCGCCCGTCGGGTATCGGGATCATGCTGCGGCTGGGCACTGACGCTGGGAATCCGGATCAGTGCCTTGAGCTGTTCCTCGAAATCACCCCGATGCGCCTGGAGGTAAGCATCGACGCTCGCCATTTCGTCCTTCGTCATGGGTTATCCGTCCTTAGTCGCTCTGCGCAAGAACGTCGAATCGCGAGGAAGCGGGTGCATGAAGGCCAGGCCAGCCGAGCCTCCCGCTTCAGGGGCCCTTCCGATCGAGATAAACCGGTGGAGTCCAGGAAAGGCCCATCCCCGCTCGCGAACACGCGTCACACACCGCCCTGGAACGCGTCTCCCAGTATAACACCGGCGACCAGAGCGAGCGACCGCCCTCCTTTCCCCCGAAATTCGGGCCATTTCAAGCCCACATGCCTGACATCACGCGGGGAGGAATCCATCCGCGACTTCACGCGCACGATCATCACGCGTTGATAGAAAATGGTTTGATGATTTCCCGCATCAACACGAGTGGCTTTTTGGATTGGAAGTATTGCACTTTAGGGAAAATCCCTTACAAAATAAAGATGACCTGTCTGTACGGTTGACTTCTCCCGGAAAGAGTTCATATTTTTCAAAACTTGCCTCAAGTTTTTCTCAGGTCGAGCCGGACGACGCCTCGCGGTAGAATGACTGATGGCGATGGTATCGAAGTTGCGTCCGGCGGGATTCGCGGCTCGGAAGGGATCGCGGAAGTGGGTGGGTCGGAATGTGGAATCGTGGTGTGTCGAGTTTTCGAGGTTGACCGCGGGCTTTTTTCGTTCCGGATCGAGAACGGTCAAAGGAGCCGATTGCGGAGACCACGCATGGTATATATGAAGGAACAAGATTGAGGAGTTGCCAACGGAAAGGCGACCGTCCCCGGGGTGGGTTTCGACTCCCTTGGGCGCGGTGTCAAGCGGATGCCTGGGAGGCGCAGCTTGGGGCTAACCCAAGACCGCTTGACGCAGTGGCCGGGGGCTTTCATCGAACAATTCCCAATGCTGGTCGCGGTTTTAGGAGGGGAGCCTTTCCTATGAGTTTTCTTCAGCGCTTCCTCGAGCGGGTGCTCCGGAATAACCCGGGTCGGATGGCCCGGACCAGTTTCGACGACCTCAGTGAAGATCAGTTGGATGCCCACTTACGCGTCGGACGCTATGGGAGCTTCTCGTTGACGGACGCGGTCCGTCCCTCGATCAGCCTCGACATAATCCCTCGCGAGGGTTACCGCCGCGACACGTACTGCGACCCCGATAGCGGCAACAAGATGCCCGTGCTGGCCGCGTCCGTGTCGTCCGAGCGCCTCTTCGAGGTCTTCATGGACCTGCTGGATCCGCTCGGCGAGGTGGTCGACGTCGTCATGGAATCGAGTCACGACTCCGAGCCGGGCTCCCATGCCGACCTCTACCGCGAGCACATGGACACCGTCATCCTCAAGAGCACCCTCTACGACTATGAGCCGCTCCTGCTCCACGACGGATGCACCGGCCTGGCTGCCCTGAATCCCAACGGCCCGATGGAAGTCCAGTTCGACGAGCACAAGCTCCTCTTCATCTATGCCCACGACCTCCAGCCGTTCGAGGACATCCTGCGAGGATATGGCCTGAAGCGGGACGACACCCTCAAGTTCCTCTCCGAAGCCGAGCACCTCCACTCGACCGACGACGTCTATCATGAGCAGTTCACCGAGATCCTCTATCGACTCGGGATCGATCACTGATCGTTCATTCCCGAACGTAGCGGCCATCTGACACGACGAGTTGAGCCTGATCCGGCCGCGATGAAACAATATGCCACCGGCGGATTCACATAGTGAGTGCGCCGGTGGCATATTGCGTTGATGGTGCCGTTGAATCGCCCCCGCAGACCAGGGACGTCGCCGTCAGAAAAATAGGCCATATGAAACAGCCGGGATCGAGCTTCATCGCCGCATTCTCGTCACGAGAAGTCCTCATCGCCGCGATCGCGCTGGCGGCCATCGGAGTCCACCTGGTCCTGCGATTCGGCCTCGAAGGGACCGGGACGGGGTCCGGCTTCCTGTTGCAGACGATTCCTCTCCTGGTTGCCCTGACGTGCGGTATGCCACTCGTGATGGATCTGTTGATCCGACTGTCTCGCCTGGAATTCAGCTCCGACCTGCTCGCGGCCATCTCCATCGTCACCTCAGTGGTCCTCGGTGAATATCTGGCCGGGACGTTGGTCGTACTCATGCTGTCCGGCGGGCAGGCGCTGGAAAAGTACGCCATACGACGGGCCTCCTTCGCGTTGGAGGCACTCGCTCGGCGAATGCCGTCGCTCGCACACCTCAAGGCGGACGGAGTCGTCGAGGACGTGCCCCTCGACGAAGTCGTTGTCGGCGATGCGCTCGTGATCCTCCCCCACGAAACTTGCCCCGTCGACGGCGTTGTACTTGAGGGCCGCAGCACGATGAACGAAGCGTACTTGACGGGCGAACCCTATCTCTTGCCCAAGGCGTGCGGTTCGGCGGTCCTCTCCGGCGCCATCAACGGCGACGGCGCATTGACGATCCGGGCCGAGAAGTCGGCCGTCGATTCGCGTTACGCCAAGATCATGCACGTGATGCGCGAATCCGAACAGTGCCGACCCCGATTGCGGCGACTTGGCGATCAGATCGGCGCGGTGTATACACCGCTCGCGGTCGCCATCGCCCTCGTGGCCTGGGGATTCAGCGGCAACCCTCTTCGATTCCTGGGCGTCCTGGTGGTTGCAACGCCTTGCCCGCTGTTGATCGCCATCCCGGTGGCGATCATCGGCTCCATATCGCTGGCGGCACGTCGAGGCATCGTGATCAAAGACCCGGCCGTGCTGGAGAAGATCGACACCTGCCGCGTCGCCATCTTCGACAAGACAGGCACGCTCACTTACGGACAACCGAAGCTCACCGAGGTCCTCCCCGCCTCGGGATTCACCGGGGATGAGACCCTTGCGGCCGTGGCCAGCCTGGAACGCTACTCACGCCACCCGCTCGCCTCCGCCATGGTCGCCGCGGCCGCGGAAGCCAACCTTCCTCTCAACGAGGCCGCCGAGGTCAGCGAACGGCCCGGCGAGGGGCTGCGCGGCTTGATCGCTGGTCGCTCGGTCCAGGTGACGAGTCGGAAGAGGCTCGCCGTCCAGTCCGGGGTAGCCATCGAGCTGCTCCCGCCCCTGGCCGGAGGGTTGGAATGCGTCGTGCTCCTCGACGGTCGCTACGCGGCGACGTTCCATTTCCGCGACGAACCGCGAACCGATGGCAGGTTGTTCGTGCGGCACCTGAAACCACGGCACGGTTTCGACCGTGTCCTGCTGGTCTCGGGCGACCGCGAATCCGAGGTGCGCTACCTGGCCGAGAGAGTCGGCATCACCGAGGTCTACGCGGGCCAGAGCCCCGAACAGAAAATGTCCCTGGTGCGAGAAGAGACGAAACGCGCCAACTCCGTCTTCATGGGCGATGGGATCAACGATGCCCCGGCCCTCGCCTCGGCGACCGTGGGGATCGCATTCGGCCAGGGGAGCGACGTCGCGGCCGAAGCCGCCGGTGCGGTCATCCTGGATAGCTCATTGGAGCGCGTGGACGAACTGTTGCACATCGGACGACGCATGCGGTCGATCGCTTTGCAGAGCGCCATCGGCGGAATGGGCCTGAGCGTGATCGGCATGGTCATGGCCGCAGCGGGTTACCTACCGCCCGTGGCTGGCGCAATTGCGCAAGAAATCATCGATGTTCTTGCGGTGCTCAACGCGTTGCGAGCGTCCATGGCTCCGAGACTACTCACGGACTACGCGCCTCGGATGGGTGGCGACGCCAGATCCGAATCGTGAAGCCCCCGACCCGTCTGCACTCAACGAGAGTCGGTCGCGAGCAAGCGACCGCATCCACCCGAATCCTCGCGAAGCGATTGCTTGGATTTGACCGCCGGACTGGCGATCTCGTACCATGCAAACGTGGGTCCCAAGAGCGGTTCGTGCGTCATCGACGCCAACTTTTTCGGGGTCATGGCCTTGCCGGGGCGATCGATGCGGACGCCTCGCAGGAACCTTTTTCGGAATCCTTCTCGGCCTGAATCGGATGAAAACATCTCAATGGTCGAAGAAATGATCATCACCCGCCTGAACGATCTCCGCATCGAGTGCTTCGCGGGACTTCTGGCCGAGAGCGAGGCGTCGGGCTATGGCTTCCTCCGTCGCGTCGTGGACGAGTGGGAGCGGAACATCCAACGCTTCTCGGGCCCCGGAGAGGCGCTCCTGATCGCCGATCTCGACGGACAATGGGTGGGCGTCTGCGGGCTCAGCGTCGATCCCTACCTGAACCAGAGCCGGATCGGCCGCATCCGCAACGTCTACGTGCTCGCCGAATTCCGCCGGCTTGGCATCGGTCGCCGGCTGGTCGAGGAGGCCATCGCAATCGCCGGCGGCCGCTTCGATCGCCTCCGCCTCCGCGGAGAAGAGGCAGGCCCCGCCATGCTTTACGAATCCCTCGGCTTCCGCCCCGATCGAGGCTCCCCGGACTGCACGCACATCCTGGAATTGAGCGACGGCACCGGCCACCCGTCTCGAATCACAAATCCTCTCGATGCGAATCGCTTCGGTCGGGCCGGCGGCCGGTGATCTCAAACCCGGGAGTCCTGGTAGCGGAGTCCCAAGGGGACAAAGGGGAACGAGGGAGGTGGCAGGACAGTTTAGAAGTTTTTTGTCCGGTTCCCCTTGGTTTTCGCGTTCCGAAACGACGCGTGAGCCTGTTCGTACCACTTGCCGATCTGATACATTAATCACGGCAAGAGACCGCGCCCGCCAATCGGTTGCATCGCGAGCCATCGGGCGGAAAAGAGGAAGAGCCAGACGGAGATCACCATGCCCGCCGACGCTTCACGCGACCTCCTCTTTGGTCTGCTCGCCCTCCAGAACGGCCTGATCGATCAGGCACAACTCGTTGCCGCGTTCCAGGCTTGGACACTCGACAAGGGAAGGCCGCTCGCCGAGCACCTGGCCGCTCGAGGCGCATTCGACGACGAGGATCGCGACGCCGTCGAGGCGCTTGTCGCCCGCCACCTCAAGAAGCATGGTGGCAGCACGGCGAGGAGTCTGGCCGCACTCCCCGCGGGCCGCGCGATCCAACGCAGCCTGGCCGGTCTCGACGATTCCGAGCTGGCCGCCAGCCTCACCGGCCTTCCGGCCAGCGACGAATCGGAACTCACCGTCAACGAAGGACCGATCGTCAACGGCAGAGTCTCGGCTCGCCTCGGCGCCGGTATGGGGACGATCTCGCAGGTTGTCTTGTCGGAAAACGAGCAGCACGACCGACCCGCAAATCCCGCCGATCGCGACGGGGCTCGCTTCATACCGGCCCGGGCCGGACGCTACCGTTTGCTCGGCGAAATCGCCCGGGGCGGCATGGGCGCCGTCCACCGAGGGCGCGATGTCGAGCTCGGCCGCGATCTCGCGCTGAAAGTGCTGCTCGAAAAGCATCGCAATCGCCGCGACCTGGTCGAACGCTTCATCGAGGAGGCGCAGATCTGCGGCCAGCTCCAGCATCCCGGAATCGTACCGGTGTACGAGTTGGGCGTCCTGGCCGATCATCGGCCGTTCTTCTCCATGAAGCTGGTCAAGGGGCGCACGCTCGCGGAGCTCCTGGCCGAGGCCGGCCCGGGGACCGACTTGCCCCGCTTCCTTTCCATCTTCGAAGCGATCTGCCAGACCGTGGCCTACGCCCACGCCCGAGGGGTGATCCACCGCGACCTCAAGCCGGCCAACGTGATGGTCGGCTCGTTCGGCGAGGTCCAGGTGATGGATTGGGGCCTGGCCAAGGTCTTGGTGAGGGCGGGCGAGACTCCGGTCCCCGAGCGTCCCGCCACGGAAACGGTGGTGGCAACGCTGCGCAGCACCGGCGACAGCGAGCTTTCGCAAGCAGGGTCGGTGCTGGGGACGCCGGCCTACATGGCTCCGGAGCAGGCCCGGGGCGAAATGGAAGCGGTCGATCGCAGGTCCGACGTCTTCGCGCTGGGCTCAATCCTCTGCGAAATCCTGACCGGCAAGCCGTCCTTCGTCGGCGAGTCGATGCGCGAGATCCTCGACCTGGCGAGTCGGGCCGACACGGCGGACGCATGGGCCCGGCTCGAGTCGTGCGGGGCCGATGCAGACCTGGTAACCCTCGCGCGCGATTGCCTGGCCGCCGCGCCTAAGAAACGACCGGCTGACGCGGGGATCGTCGCGGAACGGCTGACCGCATATCTCGCGAATGTGCAGACCAAGCTGCGCCAGGCCGAGCTGTCGCGTGCCGCCGAGACGGCCCGAGCCGAGGAAGCGGAAGCCAAAGCCACGGCCGAGCGAAGGGCCAGGCGACTCGTCGCCGCCCTGGCCGTTACGGTATTCTTCGCCGCTGGCCTGGGAGGCGCGGGCTGGAGGTGGGTCGAGCTCCAGAGGTTGGATCGAATCCGGAAGGCGAGCGAGCGGGTGAATCATGCTCTCCGGGAAGCGACCCGGTTGCGGACTCTCGCTCAAGCGGCGGCGGTCGACGACGTCGGCCCTTGGGACACTGCGATCGTCGCCGTCGAAAAGGCTCGAGACCTCCTCGAACCCGCGATCGACCCGTCGCTTCGCAAGCAGGTCGAGGAACTGGCGGCCGAGGCGGCCGTCGAACGCGATCGGGCCAGGGCGGCCGCGTTGGCGGCCAGTCGCGATCGAACCCTGCTCGACACCCTGGTCGACATCCGCAGCGCCGAGCTCGACGACCCCGATGGCTCGATCACGGATATCGCCTACGCCGATGCCTTTCGCCAGGCGGGCCTCGACGTTTCCGCTCTGTCCTCCGAAGAGGCGGCCAGGAGGCTACGATCTCGGCCGTCCGGGGTGGCCTCGAACCTGGCAGTCGCCCTGGACCATTGGGCCGCCATCCGTCGCGACCGCCGGAGGGACCGCGCCGGAGCGGCGCTGCTATCCGCCCTGGCGGCTGCCGCGGACCCCGACCCCTGGAGGATTGGTCTTCGGAAGGCCTTCGATTCGACCGATCCAGAAGTCCGTCAGGAGTCGTTTCGACACTTGGCCAGGACGGCGAACTTCGATTCGCTCGGCCCGATCAGCCTCGACCTTCTGGGTCGGGCGCTGGACTGGATCGGCGACCCGGCCATGGCCGAGGTGATCTATCGAAAGGCCCAGGACCACCATCCCGGCGACGTTTGGATCAACTACGACCTCTCGCGGATGTTAAGAAATCTGGGCCGTCGCGACGAGGCGATCCGCTTCGCCATGGTGGCCCGATCGCATCGCCCCGAGACGGCCCACGAGCTAGCACACATGCTCGGACAGAAGGGCGAGCAGGACGCGGAGATCGCGGTCCTCGCCGACCTGGCTCGGCGAAGGTCGCGCGATGGACGCCACCTTCGCTGCCTCGGTCAGGCACTGCAACGAAAGGGGCGCCGGAAGGACGCCGTCCCGGTCCTTGAGGCGGCCGAGGCGGTCTATCGAGAGGGAGTCCGGCTCAAGCCGGATGACGCCGCTTCCCATTATCTACTCGGTATTGTCTTGTACGATCTGGGAAGATACCACCAAGCGATCGATGAGCAACGCGCGGCCGTGAGAATCCGACCTGATTCGGTGATCTACCACACGGAATTGGGCCGTGCCCTCGGAATGGCAGGGCGACCGGAACAGGCGATCACCGAAGCACGCACCGCCATCCGCCTCAATCCCAGGTATGCCACGGCTCACAGCGTGCTCGGATCATAACTAAGCAGCATGAAGGGGGGCGATCGCGGCGAGGCGGCCGACGAGTTCCGCGAGGCCATCCGCCTCGAACCCGACGAAGCGGACCACCACGTACAACTCGGATACACACTCGAAAT
This sequence comes from uncultured Planctomycetota bacterium, assembly GCA_963743925.1. Taxonomy (GTDB): domain Bacteria; phylum Planctomycetota; class Planctomycetia; order Isosphaerales; family Isosphaeraceae; genus CAVZRC01. Next base: position 706,108 of record CAVURY010000034.1, read on the forward strand.
TATGATGATGTTTGACGAGGCGATCGCAGAGTACCGCGTCGCGGAACGGCTCCAGCCCAATTCCGACAAGACGGCCATACGCCACCTCTCGATCGCCAGGATCCTCGATAGGCCGGGAAAGTTGGATGAAGCAATCGCTGAAGACCGTATCGCCGTCCGTCTCAACCCCGAACTCAAGGACGCCAAGAATAACCTGGCCTGGAAGCTGACCAAGAAACGCGTCCTCAGCGCCGATGAACGCTCGGAGTTGCTGAAGCGAGCACTCGAGGCGGTCGATCTGGCTCCCAGGGACGCCAACGTCTGGAACACGCTCGCCCTGGCCGAATATCGAGCCGGCCATTGGAGCGAATCCATCGCCGCCGCCGAGCGATCCATCGCGCTGTACCAGGGCCTGGAATCGTTCGACTGGTTCGCCGCTTCGGAGAATTCGATCGCGCGATTGTATGACACCGACGCGTCGAACTGGTTCTTCCTCGCCATGGCCCACTGGCGGCGCGGAGAAAAGGAACGGGCTCGGTCCTACTTTGCGAAGGCCGTCGCCTGGACGAAGCGAAAAGACCCGACGGATGTCGAGCTGCTCCAGTTCTGGGGCGAATCGGCCGAGTTGCTCGGCGAGCAGGGCCCGGGAGTCGCCTCGCCCACCAACTCATCGTCCAGAGTGACCAGGCCTTGAAGCCGCCTTCAGAGGGAGCGATATCAATGACGTGCCGACTCCTTTTGTCCCTGGGACTGGTCAGCATCCTGGTCGGCCTCGCCCCGGCCGACGATCAGTCGGTCAACGCGAAGAAGTCGTCGGAAAGGTCGCAGCCGGTGAAGGAGGCCCTCGAAGCCGCCAAGCAGGACCTTCCCCGCGCGATCGCGATCCTTGAGAAGGCCCTCGACATCGCGCCCGACGACCGCGACGCCCTTTACCTCCTCGGAGCCATGTCCTTCGTGCTGGGCGACAAGTCTGACAACAAATCCGAGCGAATCGCCTTGTTCCGCAAATCGACCGAAGCCTTCGTCAAGCTCCAGAAAGCCAGCAAAGAGCTGACTTCTTACGAGAAGGCGTTCCTGGCCCGAAGCCGGGTCGGAGAGTCATGCGTCCTGGCGAGCGAGGGAAAGGCCGACCAGGCCCTCGCAGTCATCCAACGATTGCTGGACGCGGGCTTTGGCGATCTGGATTCGCTCAACGACGCGCCGGAACTCGCATCGGTGCGAGAGCGTCCGGCTTTCAAGCTCGCCATCGAGAGTGCCCTGAGCCCGGGCATCCAGAAGGAGTTGGCGGACTTCAAGTCGTTCCCGTTTGACTTCGCACTGAGGGACCTGGAGGGAAACCTCGTCAGACGAGCCGACTCGGAGGGGAAGGTTACCATCGTCAACCTCTGGGGAACCTGGTGTCCCCCTTGCCGGGCGGAGATCCCGCACTTCGTCAACCTCCAAAACGAATTCAGGGATCAGGGGCTGGTGATTGTTGGCATCAATTGCAACGAGACCGGCACGCCGGAGCACATCAAGAAGACGATCCAGGATTTCGCGAAGGACATGAAGATGTCCTACAAGTGCCTGTTGAACGACGAAAAGTCCGAGCACAGGATTCCCGGCTTTCGAGGATATCCGACGACCCTGTTCCTCGACCGCTCTGGCAAGGTGCGAATGAGCCTGTTCGGCTACAACTCCAAGGCGAAGCTCGAGGTGGTCGTCAAGCTCCTGCTCGCCGAGAACCCGACACACCGTGCCCACGCCGAGGGATCAAAGTAGTCAATGAGTGCCTTCAATTCTCTTCTCTGGGTTCTATCGCCTGAAGACACAATCGGCGCATTGCTGAATGGCGTCATTGACCTCGGCGTCGATCCCTACCTCGATGAGAATCGCGCCGACGGCCGGTGATCACAAACCCAGGATCATTGCAAGCCTTTGCGTCTGTTCAAAGCGACGCCGGCTCCGTGTTGAGATTTGACCGTCGGACTGGCGATCTCGTACCATGAAAATGCGGGTCCTACTCTGGTTCGTGCGTCATCGACGCCAGCACTTCGGGGTCATGATCTTGCCGGAGCGATTGATGCGGACGTGGCGTAGGAACTTCTTCGGATTCCTGATCGGGATCGGGCTGTTGACGTCTCCGGGCTGCTGGCAACAACCCGCGGCCCCACCTAAGGCGGCGCCGTTATTCCCAGGCCTGACATTGAAGATCGGGACGTTGGAGAATCCGGGTCTCCTGACCGGCGTGACGGCGCAACGCGGGGAGTGGGTGGCGTCGCGGGGCGGGGAAATCGCGATCATCGATCAACCGCTTTCACTCCAATCCGTCGGGGAAGCGGATGTCCTGCTCTTCCCCGCCGATCGCCTGGGTGAGCTGGTCAACTCGGGTGCGCTGGCAACGATCTCCAATGACGAGGTCATGCCTCCCGCGCCGGTCGTCGCGGGCGATGGAAGTGGCGAACGCGAACGCGACCGATCGAGCGACCAGTCGATCCCCGACGATCCGTTCAAATACATGGACATCGCACCGGCGTATCGCGAGGAGGTCACTCTCTACGGCAAGGACCGCATGGCCCTGCCTTGTGGCGGCTCGGCACTCGTCCTGATCTACCGCCGCGATGCTTTCCAGCGCAAGGAGAATATCGCCGCGGCCAAGGAGAAGGGGTTGAAGCTCGAGGCACCAACGACCTGGGTCGAGCTCGACTCCCTTTCGCATTTCTTCCAGGGACGCGATTGGGATGGCGACGGCACCCCGGATCACGGGATCGCTCTTGTTCTCGGCGACGATCCCGAGGGCCTGGGCAACGCGATCTTCCTGGCGCGCGCCGCCAGCCTCGGCCATCATCCCGACTACTTCTCGTTCCTGTTCGATTCCGACAAGATGATACCCCGCATCGACTCGGAGCCGTTCGTCGATGCCCTCAAGGACTCGATCAATCTGAAGGCGGCCGGCCCGACGGGGATGGAGAAGTTCCACGCCGATGCGGCCCGCGAATCCTTCCGTTCCGGCAAGGTGGCCTTCCTGATCGATCGGGCCGAGTTGGCCTCCACATGGTCGCCTCGCAAGCCCGTCGGAGTCGCCCCGCTTCCGGGTTCGGAACGCGTCTACGACCCGAGCGCCAGGAGCTGGGTCACGCCTTCGAGTCGGAACGCACCGAACTACCTCCCGAACGGCGGCGGCTGGCTGGTCGGGGTCCGCAACGGGCTTGCCGGCACCCAGCGCGAGGCGGCGATCGATCTCGTCAAGTATCTGGCCGGACCGGAGAGTTCCAATCGCATCCGCGCCGAGCGGACCTTTCCGATGCTCCCGTTCCGGATCAGCCAGATGAGCCAGGGCCTACCCGATCCGACGTCGACTCCCGACGTCAACTCCCGGCTCTGGTCGGACGCCATCAGCCGGACGCTCCTCTCCGATCGCGTCGTCCCGGGCCTGCGAATCCCCGGCGCCGACACTTATCTCGCCGAGCTGACCAAAGGACGAGTCGCCGCCTTGACGGGCGAAGGCCCGCGAAAAGCCCTGGAAGGCGTCGCGCGGGCATGGACCGAGCAAACCAAGGCTCGCGGGGCCAAACGACAGCTCTGGCACTATCGTCGGAGCCTCAACCACCTGGCGACAGACCCCCAGCCGCCGAAACCCGGGACATGACGCATCGACTCGAGACGGCCTCCGCCTGGTAAACGGGCGCAGGGATTCCTGCTAACCATCGAGGGCATTCGCGTGGCCGAGGACGAGACGGACGAGTCCCTGTCGACCGCCGGGGGCGATGTCGAGGTCGAAATCAAGGAGATGATGGGCCTCCTCGACGCTCCCGCCTTCGCCCGTCGCGGCCAGGAGCTCGAGGACAGCCTCCGCCGCCTCCGCGATCGTTGCCGTCAGGCGCGCCTGGAACGGCTCGACATGGTCCACGTGCGACTCCGCCAGTGGGCTCGCGAGGTGAGCGGCCCTGCGGCCTGGTCACATCTCTTCGCGGCGTCCATCGAGCCGCTATGGCCGCTCTCGGAGGCCGAGCCGCCCCGATGGGGCACCGAACCGGCCCCGCTCCGCCGCCAGCTCGAGAGGTCTCGAGAGCTGGTCGCCGCCGTCGTGCGATTCAATCACCGATGGGTCCAGTTTCTCGACAGTCTGAAATTCGAAGCGGTCAATTCGATCATCGACAATTACAATCGTTACTATCTCCTGGAGAAGGAGTGCGTGATGGGCTCGGCCCGGCTCGCCGCCCGGTTCTTCACGCCCGTGCCCAGGCTTTCCCGCGAACAGCTCCTTCGCGACCATCCGCTTTTGCCCGTCCCGGAAATACTCGAGCGTCATGGACGAAGCGCATGATGCTCTGCGGCACAGGCCAGAGTTCCCCCCGGCCTTCAACAGACTTCAGCCATCAATCCGTGTCTCCGATCTCCCCCGACCTCTTCTCCGACACAGGCAGGCCCCATGGCGCAATCCTCCGGTGCTCTCGCGAGAACCCCTCGATTCCTCATCTTGATGATGGGATCGATCACGATCTTCGCGGGAATCTCCCCCGACACGTCCGGCGATGAGGCTCGCGTCGATGCCAAGAGGAATGGGTTGGCCTTCGAGATCACCTGCGGAAGCGCGATCGGAAGCGATCCGATCACGACACGCGTCTATGTGATGCTCGGACCGGATCGGTCATCGAGCGAGCCCCGGCTGGGCCCCGACTGGTTCCGTCCCCAGCCTTTCTTCGCCGTCTACGTCAAGGACTGGAGGCCCGGTGAACCGCTCCGGATCGATTCCCGGGCCGATGGTTTCCCCGGCCCGCTCAACGAGCTGAAACCGGGCAAGTATTCCATCCAGGCCGTCGTCCGGCTCAACCGCGATACGAATATGATCGGCAACGGCGCCGGAAACGCCTATGGACCGGTCGTGCACTCGGACCTCGACCCGAAAGAGGGTGGTACGATCGCCTTGAAGGTCAACAAGGTCGTACTTCCGCGCAAATTCACGGAGACCGACCGGATCAAGCTGATCGAGCTGCCCAGCCCCAAGCTCTCGGCATTCTACCACCGCGCGATCAAGCAACGAGCGGCCGTGATCCTCCCCGAGGAGATGGCCAAAGCGGACCATCCCGCCAGGCGTCCCACGCTCTACATCATCCCGGGGTTCGGCGGGGACCACTATGCCGCGTCTCGATACGCGAGCAACTCTCGAATGGCCACGGGGAAGGATTTCATCCGGGTCCTGCTCGATCCGGATTGCGGGACCGGCCATCACGTTTTCGCCGATAGCGCCACCAACGGTCCACGAGGCGCGGCGCTGGTCGAAGAATTCATCCCCTACATCGAAAAAACCCTGCCCGCGATCGCCGATCCTCGGGCACGCCTGCTCAACGGCCATTCCTCCGGCGGGTGGAGCAGCCTCTGGCTCCAGGTCACCTACCCGGATGTCTTCGGCGGAACCTGGTCGACGAGCCCCGATCCGGTGGATTTCCGCGACTTCCAGCAGATCAACCTTTACTCCGCCGGCGAGAACATGTTCCGCGACCACAAGGGCGATCGACGGCCGATCGCCCGGATGGGCAAGATCCCGGCGCTCTTCTACGACAATTTCTCGAAGATGGACGACGTGATCGGCTGGGGCGGTCAGCTCGGGTCGTTCGAGGCCGTCTTCAGCCCTCTCGATCGCGACGGCCGGCCGCGAAAGTTGTGGGACCGGACCAAAGGCACGATCGACCTCGAGGTTGCCAGGGCCTGGGAACCGTACGACATCCGACTCGTGCTCGAGCGCAACTGGCCCACGCTCGGGCCCAAGCTCAAGGGCAAGCTTCACGTGATCACGGGCGGCCTCGACACGTTCTATCTGGAGGGTGCGGTCGGACTCCTGAAAGAGTCTCTGGCAAGGCTGGGCAGCGACGCAACCGTCGAGATCGTCCCCGATCGCGACCACGGCACGGTCCTCGACGTCAAACTGGCACAGCGGCTCGACCGGGAGATGAGGGCGGCCGTGGCGGGCGTCTGGCGCGGCCCCGCGGCTCCCGCCGTGACCCGAGCTGACGACGCAATTCGCCCCGCTCGTTGATCGACGACAACGGCCGCGGCGATCCCGGAGCCGGTCGCGAGTCTCCGGACCTGGCGCGACACCGAAGTTGAGAAGGACTCCATTCATGCCCGTCCTGGAACGCGAGGAATACATCGAGCAGGCGTACTTCTTCCACACCTTCCGCGAGCGTCTCGTGGACGGGCTCCCTTCGCAGGACATCCTGGCGCGGATCGGCGAGGAATTGTTGTCAACGACCCGGCTGCCGCTCGCCGTCTCGTTCCTCTGCTCGGAAGTCAAGGTGCTGGGCCTGATGGGGCCGGCCATGGCCCGGATCAGCCATTACTTCACGCCCTTCCAGACCCATGTCGTCAGCCAGGCCGAGCACGATACCAGCCGGTTCGCGATGGAACAGGCCCTCCTGGTCCTGGAGCGAGAAGCAAAATTCAAGGCGGAGGGCCCCTCGCTCCCGGCCCTGTTCGTGTTCCAGTTCGAGGCCCTGGCTCGAAATCGCCTGGGATATACCCAGGGCCTGGCGGCCATGGCCTCAGACCCTTTCTACAACGAGGACTGGCAAGAATACATCCTCACCCTCCGCACCCGACTCGGCGACGTCGACTTCGCGGACCTGATCTTCGTGCGATCCGAGCAATTCGTCAACGAGCGGCAACGGGTCAACCCCGACTACACCCCCAAATTCCCCACCCTCTTCGGCGAGAAGGAGGGCAAGATCGCGCACGCCAATCGCGGGCGGGATCCGATGTACCTCTTCTCGGCCTTGCAACGCCAGCTCGGCTATCCGGAAGTCCCCCGTCCCAAGCGGCCCGACGAGCTCGAGGCCCGCGTGCTGCTCCTCGAGCAGAAGATCGCCCAGCTCGAGAACCGGCTCAAGGTCGCCGAGAGCGACATGCAGCCCGACGCCGAGCTCGCCCAGGTCCTGGTCAAGCCCGAGGATACCGCCGGTGTCCCGAAGGGTTGGGGAATCAAGTAGCGGCCCGTCGAATTCGAAAATCGAACCGATGATGACTGGAGACGTCACGATGAGCGCCAGGGCTTTCCCCTCACTGATCGGTGTCCTCGTCTGGACCGTCTCCGGCCTGGTGCCGACCGTCGGTTCTCAGGAACTCATCTCGGAAAGGCGGATCATCGACGATCACTTCCCGGGTGCCTACCAGGTCGAAGTGGCCGACGTCAACGGCGACAGGAAGCCCGATATCATCGCCGTCGGCGGGAGCACCTGCGCCTGGTACGAGAACCCGACGTGGAAGAAACGGGTCGTGACCGCCGGGAATCAGACGCCCGGGATCATCTCCAGCGCGACGGCCGACCTCGACGGCGACGGCAGGGCCGAGATCGCGATCGCTTATGAGTTCGAGATGAATCGGCCGGATCGAGGGAAGCTCCTGCTCGCCGTGCAGGGCCGCGGGCCGGACGATCCCTGGAAGCTCATGCCGATCGGCGAGATCGACAGCATCCACCGCCTGCGATGGGGCGACGTCGACGGGGACAGGAAGCTCGAACTGGTCGTCGCTCCGCTCTTCGGCCGGGACGCCAAACCGCCCGCCTATGCCAGTCCGGTCCGCATCCGGGTCTTCACGACGGCCACCGACCCCCTCAACCCGAGTTGGAGCAGCCGTTCTTTGACGGACCGATTCGTCCTCCACGCGATCGAGGTCATCGATGCCGACGGCGACGGAATCTCCGACATCCTGACGGCCGACAACGCGGGCGTCGCGCTCTACCGCGGCCCGACGGCAACCCCGTTGGCGTTGACCCCGGGAGTGCCGGGCAACGCTCCGAAGCGAGGGTCGAGCGAGGTCCATCTCGGTAGGCTCAACGGCGGCCAAAAATTTCTCGCAACCGTCGAACCCTGGCATGGCAATCAAGTGGCCGTCTGCATGGAAGACGATCGGAGCCCCAGGAGCCACGAAGCCCGGGATCCCTTTCAGTTTCTCCCGCGCCTGGTGCTCGACGACACCCTGGCCGATGGTCACGCACTCTGGGTGGCGGACGTCGATGGAGACGGCGACGACGAGATCTTCGCCGGCCACCGAGGGAAGGATCACCGGGTCTCGATGTATGATTACTTCCGCGCCAAGAAAAAATGGGAACGAACGGTTCTCGACACCGACATCGCCGCGCAGGACCTCCGCGGAGGCGACCTGGACGGCGATGGCAAGCCGGATGTCGTCGCCGCCGGCGGGGCCACACACAACGTGGTCTGGTACCGATTCCGCAAACCCTGATCCGGAACCGCTGGGCCTCACCAATACGGCCGGCGATCGCGATCCCTCGATCCTCGCCCGATCCGGACTCCAAATCAGAGGAAGCAAGTCACCTCCCTCCAGGACCCCGCCCCCAACAACAAGGGGTCGTCTTGGCGTTCACCGTTCGACTGGCCGACAGCGGCCTATACCAAAGACAAGACCCCGAGTCGTCGGTGACGGCTCGGGGGCCTACTAGCCATCGTGCTGGAGGGGCTAGGCCCACCGGTTACCTCCATTCGGTCCCCCCGCACCTAGAACCCCGTGTAGTTCGCCCACTTCACCTGATGTGAGCGGTCGAGTCCTCCAGATTCATTGGACGGGTTCGTGTCAGGCCCCTGGGGATTAGCCAGGCGGCGATCATGCCACCCAGCATAGAGGTAATGAACACGGGCACGAAATAGACGAAGGCGAGATCCAGGCCCCAAAGTTCGTTGCCGAGAGAGCCTGCCAGCGTCGTGGGCAGGTACGTGACCTCGAGTTCGTCGGCGATGTCCCTGTAAGGCGTCACAAATTGATCCAACTGCTCCGACGGGCACAAGAGCAGGAAGAGGACCGCTGCCATGGAAGGGATCTCGAATCCCGCCCAGAAGCGACGGAGCCTCCCCCGGCTGCGGATCAGGCCCCAGAGTCCGACCTGGAGGGCGACGAGGATGAACGCGCATTCCGCCAGTTCATGACCCTCAAACATGTTCTGGATCAAGGCCAGATTTGCGGCGATGATCGCAATCCATCCCATGAATCTTGAGATCCTGATACGAGTCATGTTTACGGCACCCTCCCCATCGGATACGGCGATGTCCTGGACTCCGAAGGATCATACCGACGAGACAGAGCGTGTCCACTCTGAATCACTTCGGCAGAGACCGACACGGTGAGCCGATTTCTCCCTGTTGACTGAACGCATGGTTGCCAGTCGAGCTAGACCCTCATACGCCGATAGGGCCCCACCAGCCGAACCTCGTCGCCTGGATTGGTAAGCAGTGACTCATGGATCACCGCTTACGGCTCGGGCCGGGGCGGATCAGGCTCGAGGGAGAACCAGGGCGTATTGGGCGGCATATTGATATTTCTCGTGCACCTCGGGCGACGTGCTCCACCCCTGAGAAACGGCCGAGTACTATTCCGTCAAATCGTTGGACGAGATAGGCGGTTTGCGTCATTTGGCTCCGATGAGGTAGCTACAAAGTCGGGGCTTTCACGCTGTCCTGGACCTCAGACCACGGCATGCCAGCGAGCACATGGACTTAACTGGTTTTGTCACACCGACTTGAAATCTAACGGAGTAGTACCAGACTCAAGAGCTTAACGGTCAGCTCTCTGCTCATCGTCGATTTTCTTGAGCGTCTTGGCGAATAACGAGCCATCCCCGAAGGGGCCTTCCATGTAAGAGTCTGTTCCGAAAGCCCCGCAGGGCCGGGATCGTATAGCTCGGGGCGCGAGCCCCGAGATAATAGGGCACCCCCGTTATCCCGTCCACGCCGCCGCAAAGCCCGGCGTTGCCAGGCTTTGCGGCGGCGTGGACGGGAGGTTTCTGCGTCGTCGGTACTCGGGGCTCGCGCCCCGAGCTATACGATCCCGCCCTCTTTGGGGGCTCAAATGGCTTTTCGGAACAGACTGTAAGACTGTTTCAGCGGTTCCAGGCGTCGCAACGCCGCGATGCCAGCGAAGAAATCCTTCCGTTCCCACTCGAATCTCTCCCTCTTCCGCTGTACCCCATCGAAGAACCGCTTGATGTCTCCTTGACCGGCCAGTCGGAGCTTCGCCTGTTGCCGCTCGGTTAGCCAGCGTTCTCGGTCGGCGACTCCGACCTTGACTCGGAGGATGTTCTCCAGATATCTCTGCCGGGCGGCGTACTCTCCCTCGTCGGCGAACAGTATCAAATCGAAGTTCTCCCGCGCCAGCACAGGCTCCTTGGGAGTGATCACGCGAGGGAGATGGCCAGGCTGAGGGACGTCATCGTGGGATTCTGGTGCCGTCAGGGAGGGCACATCGACCAGAATGGGCTGCCCGCCGACTTTGAGTATTCCCCCGCGAATCATCATGATGTGCCGGACGCGAATCGACTTCGAGATCGGTCTCTCAGCCTCTCCGTCCTGGTCCCAGGCCGTCAGGATTAGTATCGCGAAGAGCGAGGTAAACATAGCAGCTTGACCCCGTTGCCGTAGCGTTGACACTGCCTATTTGGTTATTGGAAATAGCCTCGTTCTCGGGGTTTCGCTGATCGGAACGTCAGTCCTCGGGATGACTGGTGCTTCAAACTTATTCGGCCCCCACTGGCAGGATACTAGGCTATGGCCCAATTATCCCTCAATCCTTGCCATACCCGAACGGCGCAACCGCTACGATTCATGCTCTAGGCACATTAGGACGATAAGGAGGATGTGCCTTGGAGCCTCTCCGGGCTGGGCACCGAGGATCGCTGCACGTGCATGGAGGTTCACAACAGCGACGAACGGACGCGTCACTAGCCGACTCATTCGCCTGGCGGGAAGCGCACGATGTGACTCGGGTCGCACAAGTTCATCCGGAGGCCTGCCGCCAAATGGACCGCGGGTTGTAGTTCTCGGGCCGGAGAGGGCCGTGTCAGATGGGTCGTGCGGAGCGAGGCTACCCGATCGGCCAGGCTACGCGCGTTTCGCTCTGGTTTGCGCTGATGACCGCGATACCGTGCGCGGTCTCACTCGCCCAATCGGCATCTCCGGCACCGGCGGTCGTCACCGATTCCTCCCGGATCGAACGGCTGGAGGAGATGGTGAAGGCGGTCATGGACGAGAATCGCCGTCTGGCGGAAGAGGTCCGGGCGCTCAGGGAGCAGCGAGGAACAAGCCAGCCGCAAACACGGTCTCCAACACTCCCCGCCATGACTCCCTCGGACGCCGATCCCCCGACGTCTGCCCCGCCCCCTCCCCAAATTGACTGGTCCACACAGGTCCCACCCGAGCCGCTTCCCGATTCACAGGACAGTCCAGCGAGGCGCTCCGAACGGTTCCGGGTCGACTACGATAATGGATTCTCGATCCTCCCGGACAACGTCAACGATACCCCGTTCTCGCTCCGGGTCAGGAGCCAGGACATGTTCCGGTATAACGGATTCGAGCACGGGGCGAATTCCTGGACGGACAGCGCCGGCAACCGAATTCCGATCTCCGACAGCAGCTTTTTCGCGATCCCCCGCGGCCGGTTGATCTTCTCCGGGACGGCGCTCCTGCCCCGGATGTCGTACCTCCTGAACATCGACTACAACACGGTCAGCAGCAACCCGATCGCCTTCCGGGCTTACGAGCTCAGCTACCGCTTCAGCCGGGCGTTCGTGCTCAGCGTCGGCCAGAGCAAGGTCCCGGGCTCGCGCGAGTGGCTCGAGAGCGCCTTTGCCGCACTGGAGGGGCCCGATCGCTCGATGGCGACCACCTTCTTCCGGCCCAGCTTGAGCCAGGGGATCTGGATCGCCGGCCAGCCCGTTGATGGGTGGTATTACCACGCGATGATTTCAAACGGATTCAACACCTTGAACCTCCAGCCCGCCCAGCTCAACAACCGCTTCTGCTGGTCGGGTTCGACATGGTGGGAACCCTGGGGAGACTTCGGCCGCGGTTATTCCGACCTGCAGAACCACAAGGATGCCGCGATCCGCTTCGGGACCAGCTATACGTTCGCCCTCGGGCGTGGTAACCAGGCCGACAGCGACGCGGTCGAGAACTCGCCGGTCCGGCTCTCGGACGGCACCCTGATCACCACTCCGGGCGCCCTCGCCCCAGGAGTCACTCTCCAGAGGTATGACATCTCGCTGGCGGCACTCGACCTGTCCTTCAAATACCGCGGCCTCGGCCTCACGACGGAGTTGTATTTCCAGGAACTGCTCGGGCTACGGGGCACAGGCCCGTTGCCGATCAGCTCGACGAGCGCGTTCGGCGGCTTCCTCCAGGGCGGCTACTTCATCCTGCCGCAGCAGGCCGAGCTCTACGCCCGCACGTCGCCCGTCACGGGTCATTACGGCACGGGCTCGGAGGTGGCCGGCGGACTCAACTGGTTCATCAAGCCGGGCATGGACAACCTGCGGTTCACGTTCGACGCGGCCTGGCTCGACCGCTCGCCCGCCGGCCAGAGCCGGACCGGCTACGTTGCCGGCCAAACGGGATTGCTGATCCGGACCCAGATCATCGTCGCGTACTGACTTTCGAAAGCCTCCCAGGCCGAATCCATTCATAACGTCAGCGAGCGGCCGAGGGCCGCTCGATCCGAGGTCCTCGCGCCACCGGCCAGGCATCTTCGCGATGTTCGCGGGAGCGCTGGAAGGCGCGTTCTCGTTCGAGTCGAGTCTGGTCGTGAAGAGTCAAGTAGAGCTGTTCTTCGAGATCGGTGAACGCCTTTCCTCGGCGTCCCATCACGGTCCGCGCGGTCTCGAAGACCTTCTCCAGGTTGAATCCCGGCTCGACCCGGCCGTAGAGTACGGCGGTGAACGACGGGACGTGCTTGGGCAGGAGGATACCGGCCGGCAGGACGTTGCACATCACGCCGATCGCCGTGCCCGTATTGAGCATGCTCCCCATGCCGGTTCGCGTATGGTCGCCGATGAAACAGCCGACCTTCGCCTGGCCGGTCGGGATCGGATCGCCCTGGAGCGGCACCGAGACCTCGCCGTAGTCGTTACGCAGGTCGCTGTTGGAAGTGATCGCGCCCAGGTTGACCCACTCGCCGACGTAGGCGTGACCCAGGAATCCCTCGTGATACTTGTTGGAATGGCCGTGCACGATGGTGGCCTCGACCTCGCCGCCGATCCGGGAATTGGGGCCGATCGTCACGCATCCGCGCAAGTTGGCCCGGAACAACTGGGTATCGGCCGCGATCGAGCAGGGGCCCTCGATCCGCGTGAACGGCTGGACCCAGACATTCGGACCCAACGTGATCGGCCCGTTCGTGGTATCGAAAACCGTATAGGGGTCGATGCGGGCGGTATCGTGGATCCGGAGACGGTTGGAGGGACCGACCAGGGCCATCGCGGTCAGGTGACGATTGGTCACCTCGGCGATGCCCGCCTCGGCGAAGTCGCGCTCGATATGGGCTCCGTTGCGCGCCACCAGATCCCACGGGTGGACGATCCACTCACCGCCGACCTCGGTGCCGCCGTACTTGGCCGCCATCCGCTCGAACCAGGCCTCGCCGCCTTGCGGCTCCAGCGACACCGAATCCTCGGGCCCGACCAGCGCGCACGCCGGCCGCCCGTCACAGAGGCCCACCCAGGGGCCGTGGTCATCCGGCGACCGGAAACCGGCCGGAGGGACCCAACGACTGTTCGCCACGATCACGCGCCCACGCGACAGCCAGTCGCGATCATTCACGACCGTATGGGGATCGCGATTCCGCTGTATGCTCGCCAGGTGGGAACGGATCAGACACCCGCGACGCTGCGGGCCAGGACCGACGCCGAACGCCCGCGAAATCTTGCTCGCGAGTGTGGTGGCTCCCAGGAGTAATTCGTGGACCGGCCGTGTCAAGGTCAACGGTTCCAGTCCGCTCGCGGCAACATCTTCGACCAGGCACAGACGCATAACCCCTCCTGAACTTGGGTGTGACTTGCGAGGCCCGGAACGCTGGGCTCGAATGACAACGAGAGGTGCCGATCGTGGCGGTGAGGCGGCCACATCCGGGCTCACCTCGATTCGAGACCGAGACTCCATGGGGATTCTATCGAGAGGGCCTGATCCCGGCTAGACCAACTCGGTCTATTCAATCCAAATCCGCTTTTCACGATGAGAAATCGACGAAAATGTTTCGTTTTCTCCACACGTTCCGGTGCCGATGGAGCGGATGGTCTCGTCCGCGGAGCGGCGGGGTCTTGCCCGGAGATCGAGTCGGCTCAGCTCGGGATGCATCCCGAGCCGCGGCTCAACTCCGAGCCGGGCGAAATCCTCGATCAGCATCGACCCGCGGGACTCGGCGAGTGTCTCATCGGTTCGCGCGAGCGGATCCGGATTCGGAAACGTCGATCACGCTCAGGTGGTCCGATTCGAGATCCAGCAGGGCCACGGTCCAGGGCTTCGCGCGGTGCAGGGCACCGGGATTGATCCATCGGATCGTTCCTCGACGGAAATCCGCGCGACAATGCGTATGTCCGCTCAGGAGGTAGTCCGGCTTCAGACCCTCGAGCCGATGGATCTCGCGTTCCAGGTGGCCGTGCGTGACGGCGATCTTTCGTTCTCCGAATGCGATCACGCCGCCGTGTTCCAGGCAGGTTCCCCCCACCGATGCGATCGCCAGCCTCAGCCCATCCAGATCATCGTCGCAATTCCCGAAGACGAAGTAGCTCGGCCGCGCGGCCACCTCGTAGACGACCTGCGGCACGGCGATGTCGCCGCAATGGATCAACGCCTCCGCGCCGGCGTCCACCAGCAACGCCACGGCTGTCGCGGTCCGTGCGACCTGATCGTGGGTATCGGAGAGGATCCCGACTTTCATGGAAGGACTCACAAAGTATGGATCGAACCGTGGCTTCGGCCCGCTTTCCAGGATGCGACCAGGATTCCCGACACTCGGAACGGCCCCCGTTCCTCACCTCGGTATCGAGGGTGCGACGACGACTCCCGGCAAGACATGGGCATAGAGCCAGACGATCGCTCCGACGATCAAGGCCAGGATGATGCTGTGGCGGAGCAGTCCGCGGAGCAAACTGCCCTCATGCCCGTTCTCGCCGGTAGCTGCTGCGGCGACCACGATCGATTGCGCATCGATCATCTTACCCATAACTCCGCCGGTCGTGTTCGCGGAGGCCATGAGAATCGGATTGAGCCCAAGTTTCTGCGCGGTCACCTTCTGGAGGTTGCCGAAGAGGACGTTGCTCGAAGTATCCGAGCCGGTCAACGCGACCCCCAGCCAACCCAGCAGAGTCCCGAAAATCGGATAGAAGACTCGGCCGGTCCGCGTGAACGCCAAGCCGAGTACCGCGTCCATGCCCGCGTATTTGGTCACGAAACCCAGCGCCAGCATGCAGAGGATCGCTGCGATTGCAGGCACCATCCGTTGGATCGTGCGAGCCAGCATACGCGTCATCTTTGACGCCGGCACTCCGAGGAGAGTGCCGCTGATCACGGCGGCGAGGAACACGGCCGTGCCGGTGGACGAGAGCGGGACGATCTCGAGTTGCGCCTTCTCGAAGTCCTCGGGTTGCGGCGTTTCGTGTCCGGTCACGGCCGGTCCCTTGGCGACTTTCTGGTGCAGCCAGCCGAGTTCGGGCTTCCACGAGAGCCGGCCGTCGAGCCAGCTCTTGACCGCGGGAGTACCCCAGGACTTGTTCTCGGGTAGACCCCAGACCATCACGGCCACGGTCAGGATACCGAACGGCATCCAGGCACGCAGGGTTCGTCGCGGGGATGAGTCGCCCGGTCCCATGACGGTGGGCGTGACGGATTCGGCCTCCGGGCTCGCATGGTCGGTCTCGAATCGCCAGATCTCCCGAGGTCGCCAAACTCGGATCACGACGACCCCCGCGAAGAGACTGGAAACGGAAGACACGATGTCCACGAGCTCGAATCCCACGTAATTGGACCACAGAAACTGGACCGAGGCGAAGGTCCCGCCGATCGCCAGCAGCGGGACGCGGACCTCCCAGGTCCGTCGCAAGCCCGAAAGGGTGGCAACCAGCCAGAATGGGATGATCAGCGACAGGATCGGCAAAATGCGTCCCGATGTGGCGCTCAGCGCCTGTAGATCCAGGCCGGTCACCTGGCTGAGGGTCAACATCGGGATGCCGATGCCTCCCCAGGCGACCGGCGCCGTATTCGCGATCAAGCAGAGCAAGGCGGACTGGAATGGCGGGAAGCCCAATCCCACCAGGAAGGCCGCCGAAATCGCCACGGGAGCCCCGAAGCCCGCGGCCCCCTCGATCAGGGCCCCGAAGCAGAAGGCGACCAGCACCGCCTGGAGCCTCCGGTCCGCGGAGAGCCGGGCGATCGACGCCTTCATGACCTCGAATTGCCCGGTCTCTACCGTGATGTCGTAGAGGAAGACGGCCGCCACGATCAGCCAGACGATCCTCATCACTGCGAAGGAAACGCCGACCGCGGCACCGGCCAGGATCATCGTCACCGGCATGGCGAAGACGAAAAATGCCACGAAAGACGCCGTCACCAGGCCGGCCAGTGCGGCCTTGAAGGCTCCGGCCCGACCCGTGGCCAGCAGGCCGAGCAGGACGAGGACCGGCAGCCCCGAAATCATCGTCGAAATCACCCAGTTTCCGATCGGGTCGTAGCGTTGAATCCACACAGCCCATCATCCCTCGAGCAACGTTAAATTAAACACCAAATTCACGGTTTTTCAGAGGCGAAAGTTGAGGCCACATGCACGTACGGGCCTACGATACGAGATGGTCGAAGTTCCGGATAGTACCCTCCGAACTTGTTCGCTGCCCGGACCTTGCAACGGAGTTCCGACTCCCGCCGGACGGCCTTCGAGGCGGTGCGGTCTTGACCGGGCGATGGCAAAGGCGTTAATTTCGGTGGTCGCCCTCGTCTGTAGACGGCGGGGATGACAGGATGACTTAGCTAGGAGCCTCTGGGTGCAAATCGAGATCTCGATTCGCCACGGTGACTTGGACGCCGCGCAGCATCGCTACTTGCATGACAAGGCCGAGAAACTCACGAAATACTTCAGTCGCCTGATGGCGATAGAAGTCGCAGTGGACCACGTCAAGCATGCGTGGAACATTGAGATCCTCGTCTCGGCAGAGCATAAGCACGACTTCGTCGCTCACGAAACGGGCGCGACACCCGCGGCAGCGATGGATGCTTGTGTTCATAAGATTGAACAGCAGCTCCGGAAGTATAAGGAGCGCGTTCAGAAGCACAAGGGCGAGGCGACCGTGGGGGGTTCGACATTCTTGGATACCGAGTCTCCGGTGTCATCCGAGGAGACGGGAAGCGATTTCGGTGAGGTCTGATCAGGGCATTCGTCGGGGACCGAACACGCCACGGCGGTCGCCGGCGGAGACGAGGTGGACCATCCCGATCCGGGACGGGCGTGATGTCGTCCCGAAATCGCGCGTCGGTGACGGGTCGGCATAATATCAACCGTCGGCAGGTCGGCCCGTCGATGGAGGGGCGGATGAAGCTCTTGGATTTCGTCGTGAAAGATGCGATCGTCGTGGACTTGGCGGCCACGGGCAAGGAGGAGGCGATCCGCGAGATGGTCGGGAGCCTCCACCGTGCCGGCCGGCTGGGCGACCACGATGTGGAGAGCGTGATCCGGGCCATCCTGGGTCGCGAGGAGTTGGGTTCTACGGGAATCGGGCAGGGTGTCGCGGTCCCTCATACCAGGCATCCGACACTCCAGCGGTTGGTCGGTATGGTCGCCCTGTCTCGCAAGGGGGTCGACTTCGCCGCCCTCGACGGGGAGCCGGTCGATATCTTCTTCCTCCTGGTATCGCCCCAGAATCAGCCGGGCGACCACCTCCGGGCGCTGGAGAATATCTCCCGACACTTGAAGGACGAGCGTTTCGTCGGTTTCTTGCGACAGGCCCAGTCGCGTGAGAATGTGATCACTGTTCTAGAGGAAGCCGATCAGGGGGCATCTTGAGCGTCGGGCCCGGCGGCCGCCGGGGCCCTTCGGATGGCCGGGCCGCCGCCATCGGGCCCGGATGACCGGTCTTCTTCGATCCTCGCCGACATCTGCGCAGTCGGTGGCGGAGTGTCGTGACAGAGCGCTAGCCGCCGAAATATCAAGACGATCAGGGCCGCCGGGGTTCCTGAAGAGCCCGGCGGCCGCTTGTCCCCGGCCCAGGCCGATCGAGCCGCCGATGAGCCACGAAACGACGGTTGCCCATCGCCAGGTTGAGATTACGAACAGTTGGGGTCTCCATGTACGACCCGCCCAGAAATTCGTGGAGCTGGCCCAGCGGTTCCGGGCGGACATCCGCGTGCGTTTCAATGGCAGCGACCTGGACGGCAAGAGTATCCTGAACTTGATGACGATGGCCGCGGAATGCGGAGCCCTCCTGGAGCTGGAGGCACGCGGACCCGATGCGGTCGAGGCGATCGAGGCGCTGGCCGGCCTGGTCTCGGCCCAGTTCTATGAGGATGACAACGGTCAGCCCATCGAGGCCGGACCGGGTGCGGAGCCGGGCCGATGAGCGTCCCCGGCCGCCTCCCGCCCGATCGGCGTGTCACGAGGTCCCGGTCCCGTTCGCGTGGCGGGTGGCCGGCTCCGGGCCGCGGTTTGTCGACTCGCAGCTTTGTTTGGAATCCAGGAATGCGGCCACCCACCTCACCGAACCCGACCGGGAGTCTCCCCTCGCGACCGATGCGGGTCCTGCGGGGGATCGCCATCAGTCCGGGTATCGTGGTCGGCCCCGTCGTGGCCCTGGATTCGCGCGGGATGCGCCTGCCGCCGCGCTCGATCGCCGAATCCGTCGTTAACGCCGAGCTCGAGCGGCTGGATCGAGGTCTCGAAGCCGCCCTCGCCGGGGCCAGTCGCGAAGAGGCCGAGGTCCGTACCCGGCTGGGGCCCCAGTATGCCGATATCCTGGCCGCCCATAGCCGGATGATCGCCGACCCGACCCTGCGTCGCGAGGCCCGCCAGCTCATCGAGAACGATCGAATCCCCGCCGAGCATTCCATCCTGGAGGTGCTCGAAGGTTATGCCACCCGCCTCGAGCGGCTCACCGAGTCGCACCTGTCGGCGCGTGCCGCCGATATCCGCGACATCCAAGGCCGCATCCTGTCCCATCTGAACGGCGACCACCCGTCCTCGTTCCAGCAGACCCTCGCAGCACCCACCATCGTGCTGGCCCATGACCTGACCCCGAGCGAAGCGGCGGGACTCGACCCGGAACGGGTCACGGGCTTCGCGACCGAGGTCGGGGGCCGATCGAGCCATACCGCGATCGTGGCGGCCGCCCTTGAGATCCCCGCCGTGGCCGGGATCGGGCCCTTCCTGGATCTCGCCCGGAATTGTCGATTGGCGATCGTCGACGGCGACCATGGACTGATCATCCTCGATCCCGATCAGCGGACCCAGGACCAATACCTCAGGACGGCCGCCGAGCGTTCGGCGCGGTTCCAGGTCCTGGCCCGGCAGGCCGATCGTCCGGCCGAGACCCTCGACGGTTGTCGCGTCGAACTCCTGGGCAATATCGAGTTCGGGGGCGAGGTCGCCGGATGCCTCGAACGCGGCGCCGCCGGCGTCGGACTCTTCCGCACCGAGTTCCTCTTCTTGAACGCCGTCACCGCTCCCACCGAAGATGAACAATACGAGGCCTACGCCGGGGTCGTCAGATCGCTCCAGGGTCGCCCCATCACGATCCGGACACTCGACCTGGGCGCCGACAAGATCGCCGGCTTTCGACAAGCCGGATATGTGGAATCCAACCCGGTCCTGGGGCTGCGGAGCCTGCGGCTCTCGCTCCGCGAGCCGGGCCTGTTCCGTCCCCAGCTCCGGGCCCTCATCCGCGCCAGCATGCTCGGCGACGTCCGGATCCTTCTCCCGCTCGTGACCACACTGGCCGAAGTCCGGGCCGCTCGGGCCATCATCGATGAAGTGGCCGCCGAGCTGAAGGCCGAAGGCCATCCTATCCCCGAAAAAATGCCCGTCGGCGTCATGATCGAAGTACCCGCCGCCGCGCTCATCGCCGATCACCTGGCGAAGGAGGTGGATTTCTTCTCCATCGGAACCAACGACCTGATCCAGTACACCCTGGCCGTCGACCGGACCAACGAGACCGTCGCCGATTTATACTCCGCCTCCGACCCGTCCGTCATCCGCCTGATCACCATGGTGGTCGAGGCCGCCCGGAAGCACGGGATCGAGGCCACCGTATGCGGGACGATGGGCGGTGAGCCGATCTACACGATGCTCCTGCTGGGACTGGGGATCCGTCAACTGAGCATGCCTCCGCACCAGTTGCCGGAGATCAAGCGTGTGATCCGGGGCATCCGGCTCGGGGACGCCGAAGAGGTGGCCGCCGTGGCCATGCAGCGAGAGACGGCACGCGATGTCGCCGAGTTGCTCGAAGGGGCGCTACGCCGGGCATTGCCCGAGCAGGCCGCCAACCCTTCGGAGCCCGGTTGAGCACAAGTGTCGGCCCGTAACCCGCCGAGTCGCGGCGAAGATCGGACCCTCATTCGAGCGTGAAGCCCCCGGTGACCGCGAGTTGACGAACAGGTGCGAGGCCCCTCGGCCCTTGCGATACTGGAAGCCGTTGAGACGAGCCTCATCCCGACTTTCGACACATCGCGAATGAATCGCGATGCTTCGACCCGCTCGATGCCGGAGAGGCATCGAGCGAATCGTTTGAATTGAACCGTGCGACTCGGTGCGAACCGGTTCGACCCCTTCCTTCCCTCCCGACCTCCCGCCGGTCATGAACCGGCCTGGAAATGGGGGCCGGCGGGATCGGCCGCCCGAGTCGGATTACCAGAAACCTAGGGAGATGGTGAGGCAACCGGTGCCCGATCGGCCCCGAAATGCCCCGTCTCTCGCGATCGATTCGGAGCGGCCTGCTCGACCGCCGGACATGACAACAGCCACCAAGGTGCGCCTCCGCTTCGCCAAGTGCGGCGATCTTCGACTGGTCAGCCACCACGACCTCATGCGTTGCCTCGAGCGGATGCTCCGCCGCGCGCGGGTGCCCATCTCCATGACCCAGGGCTTCAACCCGCGGGCCAAGATGACCTTCGCACTGGCCCTGGGGCTGGGGATCGAGTCCCGCGGCGAGGTGGTCGACCTGGAGCTTTCGGAGCCCTGCGAGCCATCCGAGCTCCTGGACCGACTCGCGTCGGTCGCCCCTCCGGGTTTCGACTGGATCGACGCCCGCTCGTTGCCGCCCGGCGCGACGGCACCGCGGCCCCGCTCGGCCGACTACCAATTCCCGATACCGGGCGAGCGGCGAGACGAGGCCCGGGCCGCGTTGGAGGAATTCCTCGCCGCGGAGACTTGGCCCGCCGTCCGGCGCCGGCAGGGTCGCGAACAGACCCTCGACCTGCGCCCCCACGTCGTCTCGGCCGACCTGTCGGGCGACGGCTTTCTCCGCTTCCGTCTCCGTGTTTCCCCGGATGGCTCCGCCCGGCCGGAGGACGTGCTCGCGGCACTCCGGCTCCGCGACCTGCTGGATGACGGGGCCGTCATCACCCGTACCCAGGTGGACCTCGATACGTGATCGCGACGCAACCGGCTGCACCATCCGCGAGGCAGGAGAGGTCGTTCCGGATCATCCCCCGGCGACTCCGATCGAACCGCCGCGGCGCGCATCCGGCATCCCTCCCTCGCCGCGGCGGTCGCAGCCTCCCCCCAACATTCCATGGACCCGGATTCATCATCGACCGAACATCAACGCCGATCGATCGGCGCCAGTCACGGAAAGAGACCGTATGAAGAAAGAAATGCTGATCAATGTGCTCCAGCCCGAGGAATGCCGCATCGCCATCGTGGAAGACGGCGTCCTGGAGGAGTTGTACGTCGAGAGGACCAGTCACGAGAGCTATACCGGCAACATCTACAAGGGGAAGATCGTCAACCTCGAGCCGGCCATCCAGGCGGCCTTCGTCGACTTCTCGGTCGGCCGCAACGGCTTCCTCCACGTCTCCGACGTCGAGCCCCAGTATTTCCACCGCCATCCGACGGCCGACGAGGATCCGGAAGTCCGGCCTCGACCCCGACCGCCGGAGCGCGAGCGAGATCGAGGTCGGAAGCCGCCCCAGCCGCCCCCGCCTCGCCGCGAGCGCGGACGCGGCCGGGATGACAGGCGGCCGGGCCTTCCCCCCGAGCCCAACGACTTGCCGCCCCCCTATCCGACTCCGCCGGGTCGAATCGAAGAACGCCCCCGCGATCGCGACCGAGACCCCGCACGCGACCGTCTGGAACCGCCGCGAGACCGCGACCGTGAGCCGCCGCGCGATCGCGGCCGGGATCGCGAACGTCCGGACCTCTCGCTTCGAGGCCGCCGCGATCGCTCCGAGCCCCCCCGCCGCTTCGGCGAAGGCCTGGCCGACATGAGCGACGACCTGGAGCCGCCGCCGCGGCCCGCGGCGCACTCCACCGAACATGCAAGCTTGCGAGCGGCGGAGGACATCCTCAACGCCGGCCCCGAGCCGACTCAGGCCGGAGAGTGGCCCGAGGTGGCCGAACGCCACAGCGATCCGGATATCGGCTGGGGCCGGGACATCGAGCCCGAACGGACGCCGGAGCGCCGCCCCGAGCGCGAGTTCAGGCCCAGAGAGCCCGAGGCGCCGTCGACTCGCGGGTCCGAGTCCGAAGAGGTTTTCGACCCCGACCTGCCTCCCAGCCGCACCCAACGATCGCGACCGATGACCGAGCGGCCGAGGCCCATCGAACCGGAGCCCTCCGAGTTCGGTCGGCACCGACCAAACCCGTCTTTCCCGGCCGAGCGCGAGCCGAGAGAGCGGATCGAGCCCGCGATCCCCGAGCCCGACATCGAGTCGTTCGGCAGCCGAGACCCGAAGAAGGGTCGAGGACGAGGCCGTTCGCCGGCCCCTCCAGGTCGAGGACGTCCGAGCCCGCCGGCCGGTCGCGCCGAGCCCCCATTCCCGGGCGTCGAACGCGAACCGATCGCCGAATCGCCGCGGCCCGAGCCCGTCTTCGAAGATGTGCCGCCCCTCGAAGAGCCGCCGCGGCGTCGGGGCGGTCGCGCCGCCATCCGTTCGCGCGCCGGCGATTGGGACCGGCCCCGCGAGAATCCGGTACCGCCCGCGGCGGATGTCGAGCGTTTGCTCGAACCCGAGCGCCGACGGCCCGCCGATCCCGTCGAACCGATCCGCGAACGCGAGCCCGAGCGAGAGCGGCCACGCGACCGGGACCCCGTCCGCGATCGCGAGCGTCCCCGTCCGCACGCCCGCGCCGGCGAGCCCGGCTATATCCCTCGCCGCGAACGGCTGCGTTCGGGCGATTCGCCCTTCGGAGAAGACCTCTTCCCGGCCGAGACCGAATGGACGGAACGCGAATTCGACCCCTTGCTCGAGGAAGACGCCGGCGCCCCTTCCGCCGAATTCCCGGACGAGGACGATGCGAATCTCCTCGAAGAGGAGGGACCAGGCGCCCCCGGCGGCGCACGCCCCGAAGCACGACGACGGCGCCGGCGTCGCGGACGTCGCCGTGAGCCCGAGCGGCCGCCCGGCAAATTCGAGCCTCCCGCTCTCCCCGCTCCCGATGGGGGCGAGCCGGAATTCGAAGACTTCCCCGCCGATCTCGAGGCGCCCAGGCCGTTCGCCCGCAGCGGACTCCCCGATGTCGAATCCTTCGACGAGCTCGACGAGCTCGACCTGGAGGAAATCGGCGGGCCAGGCCGCCACGACCTCGACGACGACGAATTCGCCGGAGACGAGCCGACGCGCATCGTGGCCGACGAGGAGATCGATCCCGAGCTCGAACAGGAGATCCGCAAGGAGATCGAGGAGATCGACGAGCTCGAGCGCGAGATGGGCCTCCGAGGCGGGCCGGAACGAGCCGGCGAGGAGACCGGCCGCGGCGGCCGTTCCGGTCGCGGACGCGGGCCGCTCAAGCCCCCCATCCAGGAGATCTTCCGTCGCGGCGACGAGGTCCTCATCCAGGTCATCAAGGAGAGCATCGGCACCAAGGGCCCGACCCTCTCGACCTACATCAGCATCCCGGGCCGCTACCTCGTGCTGATGCCCGGCCTCAATCGCGTCGGGGTCTCGCGGAAGATCGTCAACGAGGGCCAGCGCCGCAAGCTCCGCGAGATCATGCTCGAGCTCAATCCCCCCAAGGGCCTGGGCTTCATCGTCCGCACCGCCGGGCTCGAGCGGACCAAGCGCGAGCTGGCCCGCGACCTCGCCTATCTCTTGCGGCTCTGGAAGGTCATCCTCCGCCGCATCAAGAAGTCCCGCGCCCGACCCCGATCTATCAGGAATCGGACATGATCATCCGGACGATCCGGGATATCTTCACCTCCGAGATCGACACGATCTGGATCGACGAGCCCGCGGCCTTCGAGCGCGCCCAGGACTTCCTCAAGGTCGTCATGCCCCGCTTCGTCAATCGCCTCAAGCTCTACGAGGAGAAGGTCCCGCTCTTCCACAAGTACGGCATCGAGGACGAGATCTCCAAGATCCAGCGCCGGCACGTGCCCCTGCCGGAAGGTGGCTCGATCGTCATCGACCCGACCGAGGCCCTGGTCGCCATCGACGTGAACTCGGGCAACTTCCGCGTCGAGGACGATGCCGAGCGGACCGCCTATGAGATGAATCTCCGCGCGGCTCGCGAGATCGCCCGCCAGCTCCGGCTCCGCGACCTGGGCGGCGTGATCGTCAACGACTTCATCGACATGCGCGAGGAGCGGCATCGTCGCGGGGTCGAGCGCGCCCTCCGCGATGCGATCAAGCGAGACCGGGCCCGGACCAAGGTCCTCCGGATGAGCGCCTTCGGCCTCATCGAGATGACCCGCCAGCGAATCCGGCCCAGCCTGAAGCGATCGATCTACGAGGACTGCACCCACTGCACCGGCGCGGGAGTCATCAAGACGGCCGAGAGCATGGCGATCGATGTCGTCAGGCTGCTGGCCCTCGCGACCCACCGCGAAGAAAT
This sequence comes from uncultured Planctomycetota bacterium, assembly GCA_963743925.1. Lineage (GTDB taxonomy): Bacteria > Planctomycetota > Planctomycetia > Isosphaerales > Isosphaeraceae > CAVZRC01. The sequence goes on from CAVURY010000034.1 coordinate 730,870, forward strand.
CCGCCGGATCGCGATCACCGTCAACCCGAAGGTTGCCGCCTACTTGAATAACCGCAAGCGGCGGGAGATCGTCCGGATGGAGCTCGAATGTAACATGACGATCCAGATCGGGATCGCCGAGGACGCCCCGGCCGAACATCTGCTGATCGAGTGCTTCGATGCCAACGGCAACGAAGTGCGCCTTCAGCCGCAACCGCACTCGACGCCCGGCTACCGTCGGCCCCATTGACCGGAACGGCCCTTGAGTCCTTGGTTCGCGATCGCCCGTTTTCGACATGCGGAAATCCATCCCCATGGCCAGGGCGTTACGACCAGGGACTCGAGGACCAAGGACTCGAGGACCATCGAGATGACCTTCCAGCCCGCCGCCGGTTACCCGCTCCATCGACCCAGGCGCCTCCGGGGCCACCCCCGGCTCCGCGAATTGTTATCGGAGACGCGCCTCGCGGTCGCCGACCTGATTTATCCCCTGTTCGTCTACCACGGCAAGAACGTCCGGCGCGAGATCTCCTCGATGCCTGGCCAGTATCAACTCTCGCTCGACCGGCTCAGCGAGATGGTGGCCGAAGTCTCCGAGCTCGGCATTCCTGGGATCATCCTCTTCGGCATCCCCGAGCATAAGGATGCCCTCGGCTCGGCCGCCACGAAGGATGACGGGATCGTGCAAGAGGCGATCCGGATCTCCAAGCGGGCCGCGCCGGGGCTCCTCGTCATCACCGACCTGTGCTTCTGCGAGTACACGGATCACGGCCATTGCGGCCCCTTGAGCGAGTCGGGCGGGCGGATGGACGTCGATAATGACGCCACCCTCCCCCTGCTGGCCGAGCAGGCCGTCAGCCACGCCCGCGCCGGTGCCGACCTGATCGCCCCGTCGGGCATGATGGACGGCATGGTCCAGGCCATCCGGGGCGGCCTCGACGCCGCCGGTTTCGTCAACCTGCCGATCCTGTCCTACGCCGCCAAGTACGCCAGCGGCTACTACGGACCGTTCCGCGACGCGGCCGAGAGCGCCCCCAGCTTCGGCGACCGCCGGACCTACCAGATGGACCCAGCCAACTCCGACGAGGCCCTGCGCGAAGTGGCCCTCGACCTCGCCGAAGGGGCGGACATGGTCATGGTGAAGCCCGCGCTGGCCTACCTCGACATCATCCGACGCGTCAAGGATACCTACGGCGTCCCGCTGGCGGCCTATAACGTCTCGGGCGAGTACGCCTTGATCAAGGCCGCCTCCGCCCGCGGTTGGATCGATGAGCGACGGATCGTCCTCGAGACCCTCACGGGAATCCGACGCGCCGGCGCCGACATGATCCTCACCTACCACGCTCCCGACGTGGCGCGCTGGCTTCGTCAGGGTTGATCGCCGCCCGACATTCTCGGTTCGATGGATCCGGCGATGACTGTGATGATCGATGTGTTCCCGATCTCGACTGAGTGGAACGGTTGCTCGATCGGCTTTTCGAGGCCAGGAGTTAACACGGGTTGATGGAAGAATCCCGGTCCCCCCAACCGCTTTTCACCTGCATAGGTACAATTGGCTACGTCGAGACGCAAACGATGAATCCCACGACACCCGCCCTTTCCAAGCCCGAATTCCGCCTTCCGAAGAGCCATGATGCCTTCGTGCGCGCCAATCGCGTGATCCCCGGCGGCGTGAATAGTCCGGCGCGGGCGTTCGGCGCCGTCGGCGGCGAGCCGCCATTCATCGCGCGTGCCGAGGGGGCTTATCTCTTCGACATCGATGACCATCAATACATCGATTACATCGGTTCGTGGGGCCCGATGATTTTGGGCCATGGACATCCCAAGGTCCGCGCGGCGGTGACCTCGGCGCTCGCGCTCGGATCGAGCTTCGGTGCCCCGACGTTGCGAGAGGCCGAGATCGCCGATGCGGTGGCCGAGGCGGTCCCGTCGATCGAGAAAGCTCGGTTCGTGTCCTCGGGAACCGAGGCGGCCATGTCGGCCGTGCGCGTGGCGAGGGGCGTCACCGGCCGATCGAAGATCATCAAGATGAGCGGCCATTACCACGGGCACATCGACGCCTTGCTCGTCCAGGCCGGCTCCGCCGCCACGACCCTCGGAACTCCGAACAGCCCCGGCGTGACGGAGGGGGCCACGCAAGATACGATCCTCTGCCCGTTCAACGATCCGCGAGCGGTTACCGACGCCCTCGCCCGATTCCCGGATCAGATTGCCGCGGTCTTGCTCGAGCCGATCGCCGGGAACATGGGGCTGGTCCCACCCGAGCCCGGCTACCTCGAGGCCTTGCGCGAGCTGACCGAGAAGCATGGCACGTTCCTCGTCTTCGACGAGGTCATGACCGGCTTCCGCGTGGCGTTCGGTGGCGCACAATCTCTGTACGGGATCACGCCCGACCTGACGGCGCTAGGCAAGATCATTGGCGGCGGACTGCCGGCCGCGGCCTATGGATCATCGGCCCGGGTGATGGATCACGTCTCGCCGGCCGGCCCGATCTACCAGGCGGGCACGCTCTCCGGCAACCCACTCGCCATGGCCGCCGGCCTCACGACGATCCAATTGCTGCGCGACGAGCCGCCCTACGAGCGTCTCGAGTCGCTCTCCGCCCGACTAGCCGAAGGTCTCGACCGGGCCGCATCCGACGCGGGGATTCCCCACGTCGTCCAGCGCGTCGGCAGTATGCTGACGCTGTTCTTCCACGTCGGCCCGGTTCGCAACTACGACGATGCTCGCGGCAGCGACACCCGGCTCTTCGCCCGATTCTTCTGGGAGATGCTGGCCCGAGGAATCTACTTGCCGTGCAGCCAGTTCGAGGCCGCCTTCGTTTCCGCCGCCCACAGCGAGGATGACATCGACCAGACCATCGCGGCCGCCCGCGAAGCGCTCCAGGTCAGCGTCGGTTAGCTCGCTTTACACTTGGTTTGCGCACGGGACCGGAAAAAGGGGACTGGCTCACGGCCCCACACGGCCCCGGGGATCTCAGGCAACGAGCCAGTGGGCCGTGTGCCTGTCCCCTTTTTCCGCGCGCTCAACCCAAGCGCGAATCGCACCAGGATCTCCGGGCCGGATTCACGGCCGCGGCCGTCACGGCGCGGGCGTAAGCGAGTGCCCGGGCCACATCCGCCCCGCGAAATTGCCGTGCGACGACCCACGCCATACAGAAGAGCGGCGCCGCCACCGACTCATCGACATTTCCGATCGGCTCGATCTCCCACCAGGCATCGTCCGCCCAGAGCAACCCACGGCCGGAGAACGCGGTGATCGCGAATTCGCCCGGATCGCCCTGGAGCCGGCGGAGCCTCTGCCCCAGTACCCCCATATCGACTGCGCCTTTACACAGGGATCGGGCTTCATGTTCGGTCATCTGGATGTACTGGAACCGGCGGGCGATCTGGGCGAAAGCGGGATGCACGATGAGCTCCTTGGGAGGACGGAGGGCACGATAGGCCCGGACGGTCAGATCCGCCAGGTGCGGCATCAATCCCGGGGCGTTGGCGTCGTCCGGCGAGAGGGGTCCGACGATCACGGCATCCGCGCCCCGCAACGCGGAGATTGCGCCGGCGATGGCCTCGTGGTCATGCCCACAATCCCACGCTCGATCGAGCGAATCCAAGACCACTGCCCGGTCCGTGAGCCGGTCCGATTCACTTCCCAGCCTCGCGTAGATGGGATCTTCGAACCGAGGGCTCACCCCTGTCTGCCTCGCCCGAAACCGGTGCCATGCGGCCGATCCGTTCACGGTGTGGGCCGCAACCCGCGTGCATCGCAAGCCATCGGGACCCGCGACCGAGGACCGAGATCGGCTCGGATCGGTCGCCGGGCCTTGAGGCAGGCCACCGCCCGGTCCCACCGTCGGGTCGCTCGACACCAGGACCAGATGCCGGGATGCGACGTCCTCGCGACGGGCGTCTCGCCGATCGTGTCGAGGCGGATTGATCTCGAGTGTCATCATCGGAACCGATCCTCTCTAAAAGGGTAGCCGATAAGCCGGCTCTGTACCCACGCTGATCCTGCGTCGCGGCCCCCTTGGCCATCGACCCGGAGAGACTATCAACGTCGTTGAATCCGGCCCGACAAAGTCTTTTTGCATTCAAGATCTGTAACCGCTATGCTCGCTCACGGGCTGCAATCAGGTAGCATGCGTGGCCCAGGCTCGGGCTATCGGATTCGTCGCACAATTCCCGAAAATCCCAGATCGGCTGTCGGGTGGCCGTTCAGCACGTTGATGAAACAACAAGGCGGGTGCGTCCGGTGATGTTCGCCGCCATTTCTCCCTGACCTGCGGGAGCCCATCATGGACCCACATGGCTCGATCACACGGGTGTTTCCGGATCTGCGCTCCGACGACCCGGTCGTACGCAACGCGGCGGCGCGCCTGATCTGGGATCGCTATTTCCGCGACTTGCTGACGCTGGCTCGCAAGAACCTCGACAAGCGGCTCCACCGCCGCACGGACGAGGAGGACGTGGCCCTGAGCATGTTCAAGAGCTTTTGCCTGCGGCAGCAGCGGGGCGAGTTCGACCTGGCCGGCCGCGACCAGCTCTGGAAACTGCTCGTGACGATCACGCTCCGCAAGGCCCGCAACGCGGCCAAAGCTCATCGGCGGGAAAAGCGCGACATCGCCCGGGAGCGAACCCTGACAGGGGACGACGAGGACGGTTCGGCCGGCTGGGTACTGGAGCAGATGGAGGCCGCCGACCCCTCGCCCTTGGAAGCCGTCGTACTCAACGAGGCCCTGGAGCGTCAACTCCAGGCCCTGGCCGATCCGGAACTCCGTGACCTCGCACTCCGGCGGTTGGAGGGCTACACCAACGCCGAGATCGCCGCTGATCTCGACTGCACCGAGCGTTCGATCGAGCGGAAACTGGCGCGGATCCGCAGCCTGTGGTCATCCTATGATGACGGCGGCCTCTGACGCAGGGAATTCCTCGTAGGGTGGGTGAAACCCACCAGCATGTGAAATTCGGTAGGTTTCACCCGTCCTACAGGAGATGTCAATGGCCGAAATCCCGTCGTCGGACTGGTCATGGATCAACGAAGCCGCCGACCGCTTCGAAACGCGCTGGAAAGAGGGATCGCGACCGCGCATCGAGGACTTCCTCGCCGAAGTGGAAGAGTCGCGACGCGATCGGCTTCTTGATGAGATCCTGCGCGTCGAGATCGAGCTTCGCCGGCGGGACGGGGAGCGTCCGAATCCGGAAGAATATCACCAACGCTTCCCCGCCGATGCGGCCGTCGTCGCCTCCCTCTTTTCTGACGGCCAGGTACCCCGAACCTCGTCTCTCGGCGCGGGAAACGTCCTCCCCGCGCCCTCTGGCAAGGCGTCCTTCAACCTGTCCCTGATCCGCGACGTACTGGCCGGGCTGGCCGAGACGAGCGGATCCGGCCCACGGGTCCTGCTCCGCGACACCGAGCAAGAGGCCGATACCCCGGTGGTCCGACCATCCACACCGGAAATGCCCGACGAGACCGGCCGCTACCAGATCCTGGGCGAGATCGGACACGGCGGGATGGGTGCCGTCTTCAAGGGCCGCGACCCCGACCTGGGCCGCGACCTCGCCGTCAAGGTCCTGCTCGACGGGCACCGGGATGACCCCGATCTCGTCCGACGCTTCATCGAGGAAGCGCAGATCACCGGACAGCTCCAGCATCCGGGCATCCCGGCGGTCCACGAGATCGGCCACTTCGGCGACGGCCGTCCCTACTTCACCATGAAGCTGGTCAAGGGCCGCACCCTGGCCGCCTTGCTGAGGGAACGCGCACTCCCCGCGACCGACCTGCCGCGATTCCTGGGCATCTTCGAGCACATCTGCCAGGCGGTCGCCTACGCGCATTCCCGCGGGGTGATCCACCGAGACTTGAAGCCATCGAATGTGATGGTGGGGTCTTCGGCGAGGTCCAGGTCATGGACTGGGGACTGGCCAAGGTCCTGCCCCAGGGCGGGACGGCCGACGAACCGCCGCTCGAATCGGACGCGCCGTCCCTCAGCGTCATCAGCACAATCCGGAGCGGCTCGGACTCCGATGCCTCTGGACCCGGCTCGGTATTGGGCACGCCGGCCTACATGGCGCCGGAGCAGGCGCAAGGCGACACCGAGTCGATCGACGAACGTGCCGACGTCTTCGGCCTCGGATCGATCCTCTGCGAGCTCCTCACGGGGCGGCCGGCCTACGTCGGCCCGTCCTCCAACGCGATCCTGCTCAAGGCGATGCGGGGCGATACGGCCGACGCCCTCCGGCGCCTCGACAATTGCGGGGCCGATGGCGAGCTGAGGTCGCTGGCCGGCGACTGCCTGGCGGCCGAGGCCGAAGAGCGGCCCAGAGATGCCGGCGAGGTGGCCCGGCGGTTGACCGCCTACATCTCGGGCGTCCAGGATCGGCTCAGGGCGGCCGAGCTGGCTCGAGCCGCCGAGGAAGCCCGGGCCGAAGAAGCGCAGGCGACCGCCGCCGCGGCCGAACGGGCGCGAGCCGCCGAGGAGGCGCGAGCCGACGAAGCACGGGCGGCCGCCATGGCGGCCGACGGGCGGACCCGGGCCGAGCGGCGAGCACGGCGGATGACAGTCGGTCTGGCGGCCTCGGTCCTGATCGCCGTCGGGCTCGGCGTCACCGGCTGGACCCGGATGGAGCGGGACCGTCTCGAGCGGATCTCGTCGAGGTCGGGCCAGGTCTACGCGGCATTGCAGGAGGCGACGGGGCTCCAGGGCCAGGCTCGGGGCGCGGCGGTCGGGAACCTCGTCCCTTGGATCAAGGCTCTGGCCGCGGCACAGAAGGCGCGCGGGTTGCTCGAGCCCGGACTCGACCTCTCGCTGCACCGGCATGTCGAGAGTCTTCTGGTCAACATCACCGGCGAGAAGGAAGGAGCCGAGGCCGTGGCGTCAACCGAGGAGTCTAATCGGTTAATGCAGGATAAACTGGTCGACATCCGCTCGGCCAAGGCTGACGATCCTGACGGCTCGATCAGCGATCGGGATTACCTCGTGGCCTTCCAGGACGCCGGGATCGACGTCACGACGTTGCCGCCGGCCGAGGCGGGCGCCCGGATCCAGGCCCGACCAGCGAGGGTTGCCGCCGCACTCGTCTCGGCGCTGGACGACTGGGCGGCCGCGCGACGCTCGCGGCGATATGATCGGCCCGGTGCGCTGCGATTGTCCGAGGCGGCGACCGCGGCGGACTTCGCCCCCTGGCGGGTCGGCCTTCGCCAGGCATTGGACCTGTCCGACCGCGCGTCACGGGCCAAGGTGCTTCGAGACCTCGCCGCTTCGACGAATCCCGAGACCGCGCCCGCCATCGATCTGGATCTGCTGGGCACGGCCCTCGCCGAGGTCGGGGAGCCCAAGACGGCCGAGGAAGTCCTTCGTGCCGGCCGGCGGAGGTTTCCCGCCGACGTCTGGCTCAACTTCGACCTGGCTCATCTCCTGGAAACGCAGTCGCGCCGAGAGGAAGCGGTCCGCTACTATTCGGTCGCCCGCGCCCTGCGACCCGAGACGGCACACGAGTTGGCCCATGTCCTGGAGGCCAAGGGGGAGTCAGTCGAGGCGGCCGCGGTCTTTCGGGAGCTGGTACGACTGCGTCCCGACGAAGCGAGCCATTGGCGCTGCTACGGTCGCCTGCTCAAAGATCGGGGCGACCGTCCGGGGTCGAAGGAGGCACTCGATAAGGCCGTCGCGATTCTACGCAAAAGGATGAAGCTCAGGCCCAACGATTCTCGTGTCTCGATGCTGCTCGGAATCACCTTGCAGGACCAGGAGAACCTGGAAGCGGCGATCGCGGAATTCCGCGCGGCCGTCCGCCTCAGGCCAAAAGACTCAGAAGCCCACCATCGTCTCGGTTGGGCCCTCGACGACCAGGGGAACCTGGCCGAGGGGATCATCGAACTCCGCGAATCCATACGACTCAAGTCGGATTCCTCCTACACGCATAATAGCCTCGGCATCGCCCTCCAGTCACAGGGGAAGCTCGTTGAAGCCATCGCCGAGTTCCAGTCCTCTATCCGACTCAGACCCGACCAAGCCTATCCCCACAACAACCTCGGCATCGCCCTGAGCGACCAGGCCAGGATTCAGGAGGCCATCGCCGAATACAAGACCGCAATCCGGCTCAAGCCCGACTTCGCCGAGGCTCACGACAATCTCGGCACGGCCCTGAGCGACACTGGGAAGCTTGAGGAGGCGATCGCCGAGTATAAAACCGCCAACCGAATCAAACCCGAACTTACAGAGCCCCACAACGGTCTCGGCAGAGCCCTCTTGTCACAGGGGAAGCTCGATGATGCCATCGCCGAGTACCTCTCCGCTATCCGACTCAAGCCCGACTACGCCCTGCCCCACTACAACCTCGGCATCGCCCTGAAGCAGCAGGGAAAGGTAGAGAAGGCCATCGACGAATACAAGGCCGCCATCCGACTCAAGCCCGATTACGTCGCGGCCCACAACAACCTCGGCGGCGTCCTGAAAGACCAGGACAAGCTTCAAGAGGCCATCGCCGAATACAAGACCGCCATCCGACTCAAGCCCGACTTCGCCGGGGCCCACAGCAACCTCGGCACCGCGCTGCGAGACCTCGGGAAGCTCGATGAAGCCATCGCCGAATACAAGACCGCCATACGCATCAAGCCCGACGATGCCAATTCTCACGACGGTCTCGGCAACGCCCTGGGCGACCTAGGGAAGCTTCAGGAGGCCATCGTCGAATACAAGGAGGCTATCCGACTCAAGCCCGACTTCGCCAATCCCCACAACGGTCTCGGCAACGCCCTGAAGCAACTGGGGAAGCTCGATGAAGCCATCGCCGAATACAAGACCGCCATCCGGCTCAAGCCCGACTTCGCCGGGGCCCACAATGGTTGGGCCTGGGTGCTGGTCCTCTCCCCCAAGCGTCCGCAGAGTGACTACGACGAAGGTCTGGTGCACGCCCGCAAGGCCGTCGAGCTGGGTCCCAAGGACGCCAATCACCACGGCACACTCGCGCTGGCCGAGTATCGGTAGGGGCACTGGGCCGAGTCCCTGGCCGCCAGCGAGCGGTCGATGCGGTTGCGAAAGGACCCGTCCGCATACGCATGGTTCTTCCAGGCCTTATCGCTCTGGCAGAAAGGCGACAAGGATGAGGCCCGGAAATGGTTCGACAAGGCCGTCGCGTGGACCAAGGAGAAAGAGCCCGAGAACAAGGAGTTGCGACAGTTCTGGGCGGAAGCTGCCGGACTACTGGGCCAGCCGGGGCCGAGCTCGCCCGGGACTCCCTCGGTTGAGAAACCCCATTAGTCGGGTGTGGCTCATGTCGGTTAAGTGGTGGGGCCGCGTTTGGCGCGGGTCTCCTGACCCCGCCGCCAGGCCGACCGTAAGTCTCGTGATCCCTTCATCCACCCGATAGCCGTCATGAGCCCAGCTATCTTCTCCCTTTCGTGTCTTTCGTGTCTTTCGTGGTTCAATTCCTCGCCTCTCAGGCTGGACTATCATCCGGCCCGCTCGAGGGAGGCGGCAGGATGGAATGTGTCAGAAAAGCCATCGAGTTGCGGATCATCGTCATGATGTGCGTTCGAATGCGATCCCGACGATTCCCAGAAAAAAGAGTTGATTCCATGCCAGACGCTCGGTTCCGGTTGACGATCGCGTTGCTGGTCGCCCTCGGCATGTCGGCGGATCCCGCCGCGCTCGCCGCCGACCAGACCCCCGACCAGGTCCTCACGAGTCGCGGTCTCAAGCGATCGGGGTTGCTCTACGTCCTCGACGCGGAATCCGAATTCATCCCGAAAGTGGCCAAACTCCAACCCAGCTTCCGGCAGTTGAAGGGGCAGTATGACAAGCTGGCCGCGATCGCCCAGAATCAGGCCCAGTACGACCAGCTAAATGATGAGTGGACCCTCGTCACCGAGCGACTCTCGAACGTCCAGGCCGAGATCGGCGCCCATCCCGTGCTCAGCAACAGCGAGCTGAAGCAGAACTGGCAGAACCTCCTCGAGGCCGAGCGACAGCTCCAGTACCGGTACAGTGAGCTGCGCCGCGAGGTCAATCTGCGATACCCCAGACTCGTATCCGACTTCGAGAAAGGGAAACTCCAGGCCGAGTTCCTCAAGCAGCGCGAGGACTTCCTGGAGAAATCCCGAGAGCTGAGGACATTGTCCGACAAGATCAAGGAAGACTACGGCACATTGTCCAGAGACGCCGCCGTCAAGAAAGCCCTGGACGCGCAGAAAGTCGCGACGAAGACCAGAACGGCACTCGGCCCCTCCCAGGATTACAAGAAGGCGAGCACCTGGTTGACGAATGCCGTCAAGTCTACCGCGCCAGAGTCACTCATCACGAAGAAACAGCCCGGAGCCAGGAAGGGGCTCAAAGACAAGGTCGCGATCCCGGCAAAGACGCCGGGCAAGGGAGTTCGGAAGGGCACCAATGAGGCGAATCCTCAATCCTCGGGCGAACCGGAGGTGCGTCCCTATTGACCCGATGCGAGGAGAATCCCTCCCGGTCCATTCCAGTCCGACGTCATGCTCTATCAGAATTCACAATGACCCGAGCACTCCGGGTCAGCCGGAGCTAGTCGAGTAGACCGGCGCTGTAGAGCGTGCTCTCGAAGTAGGAGCGATACTCGTATTCGTTCATCTGTTGCACATAAACCCTGGTGCCATTCGGGAGCACCTCGATCGATTGCCCGGCCTCATCGTTCACCGGCCCAAGCCCCCCGGACGTGAAGGCCAGGTCGCCGTTGGGGAGCATTTCCGCGCTCCCGATGAAGTACGAGTAATTGCCCATGTCGGCATTCACCACCAGCGTCGCCGTCATGTTCTGCTCGTTGATGACCCATTCCTGCCCGCGGCTATCCGCGTTCGGGTCGGACTCACGGCGGGTGTTCCCGTCATCGAAGAGCAACAGGGTCGTGTCGTTGATGTAGCGTGCGTCGTGCTGGCCCGAAAACCACGGATTGGGGTCGCCGGAAATGGCCTTGAAACTGCCGCCCTTCCCAAACTTCCAGACGATGTGGCCATTGCCGGTCCCATCGGCGTAATCGATCTTGAGTACCCAGTCCCGGGCGCGAAGGGAGACGATCAGGTCGTCGTCTCCGGGCGACCAGGACACGGCGTTGGCGTGCAGCCAGTCGCTCGGAATCCCGTGATCCGGGCCGAGGCGGTTGGTGCTGAGCCACTTGAAAGCGTCCCAGGTCCACGCCACCTGGAGGTTCTGATCCAGGACAATGACCTCGTCGCCGACGAACCGGGTGGGCGTGCCCTTGTAATCCGCGATCTTCTGCGCGCCGCCGATGACGACCGTGTCTCCGTTGGGCAAGAGTTTGGCCTCGTGGTCGAAGTCGAGGATTGGCCGCTTGTGACGCGCGGCCAGCTCGGCGTTGACGGCCTGGACGGTCGTCTGGCGCAGGGTATCGCCGGCCAGGTCGACCTGCCGCAAGGTGCTCTGGCCCCCGGCGACGCCCATGGCCTTGCCGCCCAGCATCATCACCGTGCCGCCCGGCTCGAGGTTCTGGGAATAGCTGGAGAAGTTATTGGCCACAGGGTCATAGTACCATAATATGTTGCCGTTCAGGTCGGTCGCCACGGTGGAATAGGAAAGCCCCGCGTGAAAGATCACGTCTTGGCTCAGGTCGGCCCCGGCCGCCGGCGGCTGCACCACGATGAATTTGGGGAATTGCAGGTACGTCGGCAGGCTCCCCGTGGTGAACGTCAGCGGGGCGGAGACCGTACCGTCGTTCAGCACGTATCGCATCAGGTAGGTCGTGTCGGCCTGCATGCCGGCTACGATGAAGTTGGTGCTCTCGCCGGCGACGATGGGCTGCGAGGAGGTACTCTGCCAGGAAGGTGAAGGACTCTGCATGGCGAACTGGACGTACATCGAGGTGCCGGGTGAGGGCGGGGCGCTGAAAAGGGCGACCAGTGGATTGGCCATCGGACTGACCACGGCGCTATCTCCCTCAATACGCGTCAGCGCCGTATAGCTCGCGCTCGCGGCCTCGATTTTCCCGGCGCGAAATCTGCGCTTGGCGACCACCTCGATTTGGTAAGTCCCCTCCTGCATGGGGTTCCAGGTGAAGCTGTTACTGAGGCTGAAGTCGCTCACGATGTGAAAGACACCACCTGGCGCCGCGACGCTGAACTGGTAGACCGTCTTGTGCCCGAGGCCGTTGGACGTCGCCGTCCAGATGACAGGCGATCCGACGAAAGGTACGGCCGGGGCCGTGTCGCTCAGCGAGACGGACAGGAGGCAGCGATCCTCCAGGGGGGTGAATTGCGGCCGATGCCGACGAGGGCGACGAACCGCGCCGTGCCGGGCCTCGACCCGCGTACGAGACGGCGACATCAGTTGCCACATCGAGAGAACTCCTCATCAGGGCGTGACTGCAGCCGGGGCATAGCCTCCGAACCTCGGCTGCCGAATCATCGTGGTGCGCCGATATCCTGGAGGCACAAAGGCAAGGACTGTCTCCGACGAAGCCCTCGCGTTCCTGTTGCACGGCCGGGACGGTCGCATGTGCCAGGGCTTGCCGAGACGCGATCTCAAAACAGAATACAGAAAATAGAGTGGCTGCGTTGACTTTTTGGTTCACGCCGGGCGAGTTTGGACTATGGGCCCTCGACCAATCAGTGCATCTTCTTGATAATAAACGATCTATGGCGAATCCGATTAAGACCCCAGGACGGTTCGAGCCGCGAGATGACATGAGACTGTCCCGGATTTCTTGCGCCGTTGCCCCGGGATTTACTAGACTTTGAGATAACCGGTCAACTGGCCAGGCTCGGAGTGCGCGAAAATGTCAAGAAGGGGGGCGGGAAAGATGTTGGAACGGGCTCGGGAAGAAAAGACTTCGGAACGAACCCACCCTCGGCGTTCTCTTCATTTTGTCAATGCAAAATCCATGGAACGAAGCCAGAATCGCGCCGGACTCGGCCAAAATCGATGAAACGAAGCCACAAATGGGATAAATAGGCAAAATTTGCGGCCTGTTCATTTCGCGTCAAGTAACAAGCGTGCATCCAAAATGTCAAGGTGATTGAGTATGGCGGAATCACTCGCGATGCCCTTTGCCTCGAGCGACAACCGGTACATTCTGTCCAGATTCAATCCAACCATGCTTCGTCCCTCCGACTCGACTCCAAGTCCTTCCTCCTGGCCTCATCCTGAGCGTAATTCTCGTGCCGATCGGTCCATTGCCCACGCGGATAGTGGCCGGTTTAATGGAACCATGATCAGCAACCGAATCCCGACCAGCCTTGCGTTATCGGTCCTCCTGGCGAGTCAGGCTCTCGCCCAGGGACCGGGTGCGCCCACAGCCAGGGTGACGCAAGTCTCCGCAAGCGATGACGGAAGCCGTTTTTTCGAGAGCAAGATCCGCCCGATTTTGTCCGAACACTGCTATCGCTGCCACGGACCGGATTCGGGAGCCGGCAAGGCGAAGCTGCGTACCGACTCCCTGGAATCCCTCCTGAAAGGCGGCTTGTCGGGTCCCGCGATCGTTCGCGGACAACCCGATCAGAGCCTCCTGATCCTCGCGGTCCGTCACGAGGGCGACGTTTCGATGCCGCCCAAGAAGAAGCTCGCCCAGGCCGAGATCGATGCACTCACGGCATGGGTCAAGATGGGTGCGCCTTGGCCGGCCGTTACGAAGATCCAGTCGACCGCCACGACCACCGGCGCCGTACCCGAATGGCACGAGTTCGCGCGCCAGTTCTGGGCCTTCCAGCATCCTCGTCACCAGCCGCCTCCCTCGGTCGTCGACGACCGATGGCCCCGATCGCCCATCGATCGCTTCATCCTGTCGCGCCTCGAGGCGGCCGGCCTGCGTCCCGCGACACCGGCGGACAAACGCACCCTGCTGCGGCGAGCGACGCTCGATCTCCTGGGCATCCCCCCCTCATCCGGGGACACCGAAGCGTTCCAGCATGATGAGTCCCCCGAAGCTTTCGAGCGCGCCGTCAACCGCCTGCTCGCGTCGCCGCAATACGGAGAACGCTGGGGACGGCACTGGCTGGACGTCGCGCGCTATGCCGATTCCAACGGCATGGACGACAACATCGCCTACTCCGACGCCTGGCGTTACCGCGATTACGTCATCCGTTCCTTCAACTCCGACAAGCCGTTCGACCGGTTCCTCGAAGAGCAGATTGCCGGGGACCTGCTCGCCGAACTGGAGGCCTCGCGGCGAGGCGAGCTGCTCGTGGCGACCGGATTCCTGGCGATCGGCCCCAAGATGCTGGCCGAGGACGATCCGGTGAAGCAGCAGATGGACATCGTCAACGAGCAGCTCGACACGACCTCTCGGGTGTTCCTTGGCCTGACGATGGGCTGTGCACGCTGTCACGACCACAAATTCGACCCGCTGGCGTCGAGCGACTATTACGCCCTGGCGGGGATCTTCCAGAGCACGCAGACGATGCTCTCCCACCGCGTCGATTCGAAGTGGAATACAACCGCCCTGGGAGGCCCCGGATCGACGCTCCGCCTGGAGGATCTCGAGCAGATCATCGACCGCCACGACAATGCGCTGGTCAATGGCAACACAAACGGGATGTCGTCCGAAGAGCGCTCGGCTCATACCCAGCTCCTTGACGACGCCAAGAAGGAGTACGCGACGATTCCCAAGGCGATGTCCGTCGCCGAGGGAAAAGTGGGAGATCTCCCGGTCTTCCTGCGCGGGAATCACTTGACGCGTGGGCCCGTCGTGCCGCGGCGATTTCCGACGATCCTGGCCGGTCTCGACCAGCCGGCGCTGGGCACCAGGCAGAGCGGCCGGCTCGAGCTGGCACGGTGGCTGGCAAGCCCGCGAAATCCGCTCACGGCCCGGGTGATTGTGAACCGAGTCTGGCGCTGGCATTTCGGTCAGGGACTGGTCCGGACGGTCGATAATTTCGGCACGCTCGGAGAGCTTCCCTCGCACCCCGAGCTCCTCGACTGGCTGGCCACGCAGTTCATCGGCGACGGCTGGTCACTCAAGGCGCTTCACAGACGAATCCTGACATCTCAGGTTTATCAGATGAGCACGACCTGGAACGAGCAGGCCGCACAGATCGACCCGGAGAACCGGCTCCTGTGGCGGATGCCTCGTCGTCGGATGGATGCCGAACAATTGCGCGACTCGATCCTGGCGGTGAGCGGTCAACTCGACGCGATGATGGGCGGGACATTACTCGCGACGGTACCCTTCCAAGATTTATCCGTCACGGGCGTGTCGCGTAATCCCGCGCTCTATCAATCGACCCGTCGGAGCGTTTATCTGCCGGTACTCCGGAGTGCCCTCTACGACGTGTTCCGGGCATTCGACTTTCCTGATCCGGCGGTGTTGAACGGTGACCGCGCGACGACGACCGTGGCCTCGCAAGCGTTATTCATGATGAACGGCCCGATCGTGCGACGTACCGCCGAGCATCTCGCCGATACTCTCTTGAGCCACCGCGACATCGACGACCGCGACCGACTTGAGCGGGCGAGCCGCCTCATCCTTGGCAGGCCGGCCGCACTCGACGAGATCGCGGAATGGGAATCCTTCCTCCGGCGCTATCAAGCCGCGACCTCCCTGGCGGCCGAAGGCCCGGCACGACGACAACGACTGGCCTGGCAGGGACTCTGCCGGGCCCTGCTGTCTTCCAACGAGTTCGTCACCATCAACTGATCGATGCGCAAAGTCCCGAAGGGCCGATCGATGACGATTCACTCCTGCTGTTCGCGACGCCAGCGCCCGCTTTCCCGCCGCCAATGGCTCGGGCAACTCGGGGCGGGGTTCGGGACGCTCGCCCTGTCGGCGATGCTGGCGGAAGAATCCCCGGCGGCCGTCAATCCGCTTGCCCCACAAGCTCCTCACTTCAGGCCGAGGGTGAAGCGGGTCATCATGCTCTTCATGTTCGGAGGCCCGTCGCACCTCGATACGTTCGATCCCAAGCCACTCCTCGCACGCGACAGCGGTCGTCCCTTGCCGCCCGAGAAGCGGCCTCGCGTGGTGTCGTTCCCCAATCGCATGGGGAGCCTGGTGGGGTCGCCCTTTCCTTTCCGCCAGCACGGCGACAGCGGGCTCTGGATCAGCTCGCTCTTCCCGCACCTGGCACGGCGTGCGGATTCCCTCTGCGTGATCAACTCGATGCATTGCTCCAACTCGCGCCATGGCGGTGCTGTGCTGGAGTGGCATACCGGCAGCGACACGTTCGTCAGACCGAGTATGGGGTCCTGGATCACGTATGGTCTGGGCAGCGAGAACCAGAATTTCCCTGGTTATGTGACGATCTGCCAGGACCTCTCGCAAGGCGGTGCCAACAATTTCGGCTCGGGTTTCCTCCCCGCCGCCTACCAGGGAACGACGCTGGGGAACTCCGGCCTGAAGCCGCGTGAGGCCAGAATCCCCTTCATCGGCGATGGAACGGCCCCGCGCGACCTGCAACGTCTCGAGATCGAGCTGATCGCCGGGATGGAACGCCGACAGGCCGAGAGCCGAGGACCGGACGGTGAGCTCGAGGCGCGGATCGCATCGTTCGAGCTCGCGTTTCGCCTGCAAACCGAAGCCCCGGAGATGCAAGACATCGCGAGCGAGTCGAAGGCCACGCAGCAAATCTACGGACTCGATGACCCCACAACGGCCGACTTCGGGACCCAGTGCCTCCTCGCACGTCGGCTCTCGGAACGCGGCGTGCGGTTCGTCCAGTGCAACCTCGGCGGCTGGGATGCCCACAACAATCTGAAGGCGAATCACAATGAGCTGGCCCGCGCCATCGACAAGCCGATCGCGGGCCTGTTGACGGATCTCAGGCAGAGGGGCCTCTGGGACGATACCCTCGTGGTCTGGGGTGGCGAGTTCGGCCGCACCCCGACCTGTGAGGGGACCGACGGCCGAGATCACAATCCCCACGGTTACACGATGTGGCTGGCCGGCGGCGGCGTGAGGTCGGGGCTCACCTGGGGCAAGACCGACGACTACGGATACTACGCGATCGATGCGAAAGTTCATGTGCACGACCTTCACGCCACGATCCTCCACCTGCTGGGCCTGGACCACAAGCGGCTGACCTACAGGTTCGCCGGCCGCGACTTCCGCCTCACCGACGTCCACGGCGAGATCGTGGACGGAATCCTTGCGTGAGCCATCGTTTCGAAGGTTCTTCGTAGGGTACTCTGTGAGCACCTCTTTAATTTGCCTCATCAAACCCCGCGCTCATGAATCGACCGACGGACCGAAACATGACCGATTCGACGCGACGTGAGTTCCTGGCAGCCGCGGGGGGCGCCCTCGCTTCGACCGCCGCCGTCACGCCCGCGAGGACGGCGGTTGAAGCCGGTGAAGAGCAGCCACCCGCGGCAATCCCCCCGCACCGCCCGCTCGCCGTCGAGGGAGTCCACGCCTATACCGACCACGTGAGCGTCGCGGCCGGAGACGTCATTCGCTTCCACGTCAGCAGCGCGTATCCTTATGAGCTTCAAGTCTGCCGATTGGGGCTCGACGTCGACGGACCCGGTCGCGACCAGGTCCTTCATTCCTTCGGCCCGTCGCCCGCGGCCTTACAACCAATCCACCCGGGCTCCTATCTGGTCGCGGATAAGCCAATAGATCCGGCCGCTCCCTTGCAGGCTCTCACGCTCGAGGTCTGGATTCGTCGCTGGCGCACGATCGGGCGACAGGCGATCATCGCCCAGTTCGACGAACCCGACCATTGCGGCCTCGCCCTGTTCGTCGATGAAGACGGCTCGCTGGCCTTCTATCTGGGTGACGGCCGAAAGTACGTCGCGGAGAATCTGCATCGAACGCCTCCGGGCCAACTTCGGATGGAGGTCAATCCGCAAGGGCTGAAGATCTTCCCGGACAACACGCCCAGCTCGGTGCTCTCCAACCACTGGCATCATGTCGCGGCGCGGTTCGACGGCGCCCTCAAGCAGATCTGGGTGGACGGCCGCGAGGTCGCCTCCTGGACATATCGAGGTCCCGCGATACCCGGTGCCGCCGCACTCCGCATCGGCGCGGCCGGTCGGGCAGGGGTCGCCGCGAATTTCCTCGACGCCGACCTGGCCATGCCGGCCATCCATGGCAAGGCCTTGTCGCCCGCCGAGATCGAGGCCCGCGTCTCGGCGAGAGCCTTGTCTCACCCGACAGGTCCAGATGTGCTGGTATGCTGGCCACTCGACGAGGAGCGAGGCGATCGCGCGTCGGACTCGAGCGGCCATGGGCGTCACGCGCGGATCGTCAATCAGGCAACATGGATGATCGGCGGCCCAGCTTTCCATGCCGACGTACCCCGGTTCGGGACCTACGACCCCGCGAAGGACCCTCGCCGAGGTCACGGATTGCGACTGGCTTCCGACGACCTCTTCGATTGCCGATGGAAGGTCTCCCGCGAATATCGACTGCCCGAAGAGGCACGCTCGGGCATCTACGCCGGTCGGATCCGATTCCAACTCGACGGTGCCGAGCGTCTCTATCACACGGTGTTCATCGTGAGGAAGTCGCCGGCCCGGCGCAAGGCGCCCATCGCCTTCCTCTGCTCGACGAACACCTGGAAGGCTTATGCGGCCACGCCGTTCAGCCCGACCTGGACGGGGATCAAGAAATCGATCGGCAACAACGGGTTCGCGAATAGCCCCGGCAACCCGCCGGCCTTCGGCTTCTATCGACCTCACCAGGCCGGGCAGGGCACCTACCACATGGGCTTCCGGATGCCCTGGCCGATCGTCGGCCCCTATACGCTCATGGGTCCCCAAGAGTGGGACTACAGCCATCTCTGCCGTCAAGATCGGTTCACGCAAATCTGGCTGGAATCCCAGGGATATGATTACGACGTCCTGAGTGATACCGACGTGCACCTCGAACCGCAGGCCCTCGACGGCTACAAGGTGCTCTTCGTGGTCGGTCACAGCGAATACTGGTCTTTCGACGCGATGAAGGCCGTCGGTCGATTCCTGGACCGGGGCGGCAACGCGGTCGTACTCTCGGGGAACACGGCATTCTGGCGCGTCTCGTTCAATCCGGACGCGACGATCATCGAGTGCCGCAAGGGGGACGCTCCAGGGACCCAGGTCCGCGCCGACCGTCGCGGCGAGATGTGGCACAGCCATGACGGCGATCGCGGCGGGATGTCGCGCGAATGCGGATTCCCCGCCTGGAAGCTGTTCGGCCTCGAGTACTTCTCGCTCGAAGGGGTCGGGACGCCGGGGATCGGTCCGTATAAGGTTCGCAACCCCGATCATTTCCTCTTCCGACGGCCGATCGACCTGAAGTTAAGCGAGGGGGATTCGTTCGGCAATACACCGGGGCGACCACTGCCGCAACCGATCGGTCATGAGGGCGATGCGCGGGTCTCGACGATCGCGCGATTCCTCGTCGAGGCCCCTCCCGAGAGCGGGTCGCAACCCGTAGAAGATCCGGCCGGCATGACTCTCCTGGCCGAAGGATTCGCGGATTCCCGGAAGCTCGCCTTCGCCTGGGACTATTTCCAGCGCCCGGTCCCACTCGGCAAGGCACCGGCGATTTCCGTCGCGGCCGAGATGATCTACTGGGAGCGGCCCGGGGGCGGACGCGTCTTTCACGCGGGCTCAATCAACGCCGGCTCGACCCTCGCCTCCGATCCGAAATGGGCCGGCCTGATGCATAACGTGCTCAGCCACTTCGGAGTGACACGCGTATAGCTCGCACTCTGAAATCTCCGAGTGACCGTCATGACCCTTGTACCGAGGCCACTTCCCCCGTAACGTCAACCCGGATCGCATTCCACGATCGCGGAGAGACGACGAACGCAGTCCTCGTGTCCCCAAGCCAGTCGAGACGCCCTCGTGTCAAGCACACCCTCCGACCCGATCGACACCCGAAAGCCCGTCCTGCTGATGATGATGGTCGTCGCCATCGGACACTTCAACCGGATCGGTATCTCGGTGGCCGGCACCGAACGGATCATCCCCGATTACGGGATCGCGCCCGAGAACATGGGGCTTGTCTACTCGGCGTTCCTCTTATTCTACACCCTGGCGATGCTCCCCGGCGGTTGGTTCATCGACCGATTCGGTCCTCGCAGGGCGATCATGGTGCTCTGCTTCGGCTCGACGGTCTTCGTCGCGCTCACCGGCACCGTGGGACTTCTCGGCATCGGGCCGATGGGTGTCTGGTTGGGGCTGCTGATCGTCCGGTCGCTGCTCGGCGTGACCAACTCCCCGTTGCATCCGGCCTCGGCACGGATGGTCTTCGAACACGTCCCGCACGAGTCGAGGGCGATGGCGAATGGACTGGTCTGCTTCGCCGCCTGCGTGGGGATCGCCGCCACCTACTATGCCTTCGGAAAACTCATCGATCTCTTCGACTGGCCGATCGCATTCCTGATTTCCAGCGGCCTGACGTTCATCATCGGCCTGGTCTGGACTTTCGGCACGCGACCATCGCGTGAGCTCCCGGACGCCGCGGTCGCCCCGCCGAGGGCGAGCTTCGATCCGACGGCACTCCTGGCGGTACTCCGGAGTCGAAGCGTGATTTGCATCGCCCTCAGCTATACGGCACTGGGATACTTCCAGTACCTGTTCTTCTACTGGATCGAGTACTACTTCGAGACGATCCAGAAACAGGGCGCGGACGTCGGCCGAAGATACACGACGATGATCACGATTGCGATGGGCGTCGGCATGATCAGCGGCGGATGGCTGTCCGATCGCGTCCCGAGGACCTTCTCATACCGGACGCGCCGAGCCTTGGTGCCCGTCCTCGGCATGATCGCCAGCGGTGTCGTGTTCGAGTTGGGACTATTGGCGCCCGACGCTCGGATGACCCTGGCGGCGTTCACCATCTCCGCGGCCTGCCTGGGGGCCTGTGAAGCGGGCTTCTGGACGACGGTCGTCGAGCTGGGCGGCCCGTTCGGCGGCACGGCCGCCGGCTTGATGAACACCGGAGGCAACGCCGGAGGGACGTTGTCGCCGTACTTGACGCCGCTCATGGGGGTGGTCTTCGCCAGGCACTTCGGCGAGGATCTCGGCTGGCGGCTGAGCCTGGCGGTCGCCGGCGCCATCGTGGCCGCAGGCGCCGCGTTCTGGTGGGGCGTCGATCCCGAAAAGCCCCCCGGCGGGGCCCCTCAGTTTGCGGACGCCCTCCTATGAGTCTTGATCGAAGGTCGCCTCGCCTTCCGCATCGAGATCGAGGCCGGCCAGGCGGGCCTTGAGCCGGCTGACGGCGCGGCGCGGACTCTGGGCCTTGACCACCGCACCGCTCACGGCGACTCGAATGGCCCCCGCTTCCAGGACCCGATCGACGTTCTCGGCGTGGATCCCGCCGATGGCGAACCAGGGCAGGGCGGTCGCCTCGGCGGCGAGCCGGACGTAGGCCAACCCGGCCAGCTCGGGCTCGGAGAACTCCTTGGTCGGGCTCGGGAAGACCGGCCCGACGCCCAGGTAACTGGCGCCGGCGAGGACCGCGGCGTCGAGCTGCTCGCGGTTATGGGTCGAGACGCCGACATGAGACGCGGAGTTGAGAACACGGCGCGCGTCGCGGACCGAGACATCCTCCTGGCCGAGATGGACGCCGTCGCAGCCGGCCAGCCGGGCGAGGTCCGCGCGGTCGTTCATGATCAGAGGGATTCGTGCCCGAGCGGTGAGGATCCGGACTTCCCGCGCCCGGCGGAGCAGCTCGCGATCGGGGACCCCCTTCTCGCGATACTGGATCACGTCGGCACCGCCGGCGATGGCCTCCTCCACGACCCAGGTCAGGTCGCCGAATGTCGGCAGGCCGCCGACCAGGACCATCAGCCGGGCATCGCCCAGCGACCGATGCGCGGCGACCGCCGTCATCGTCATCTTCTCGACCGTGTAGATGTCGTAGCGAAGGACTTCGAATCGGCCGGCGAGCCAGACGTTGACGAGCTTGCTGTATTCCTCGAGTGACCGGAGCGCCTCGGCGATCCGCTTGAAGTTCGCGGCCAGGACGGCGCGGGGGTTTTCTCGGACCATCTCGGAGATCGTCATGATGTGCGTGCCCACGTCCTCGCGCGTGTCTCGCGCATCGATCAGGAGGCACGCGTCGAGACCGCGTTCGGCCTCGGCCAGCCGGTGGCGAATCTCCTTGAGGCGGCGGGTCAGGCCCGGATCGTCGAGGGCGAATCTGACGTAGTCCTCGACCACGCGGAGTCCCTCCCTCGCCCGATTGGCGGAGGCATCGAGGATCCGCGCCAGGTCGGCGCCGCCGCCGGCCTCGGCCAGGTCCAGCGGTGGAATCCCCTCGGCGAGGGGGAGCGGAGCCGTATCGTCCAGCACCGTCTCGGTGAGGCGTACCTGCAAAGGCCGGAAGTCCAGACCGGCCGAGCGCAGCAAGTCCGCGGCCTCATCGGAGGCGGAAATCAGGCCGGCCAGCAGATGCTCGGTACCCGCTTCCCGATTGCGATCGATCCCTCGCACCTGGCTCAAGGCCTCGCTGAGGACCAGCCGCAGGGCCGAAGACTGGGGAATCGGCCCACCCCTCGCCGCGGCCGGAGCCGAATCGAAGGAGAACGGCTCGTCGCTCGCGACGATTTCCATCGCCTCCAGGCCCAGCGCGGTCCAGATCCGGGCGGCCTCAACGCCGAACTCCGCCATCAGCTCCGCGGCCCGACTCTCGGTCTCGAGAGTCAACGCCGCCAGCAGATCCAACGGTTCGACCAGCTCCGCCTCGCGACGACGCGCCACCGCTTCGGCCCGCTTCAAGGCGCGCTCCGCGCCTGCAGTCAACGATTCGAACATCAGGACGATGACTCCATGATCGTATCCCAGACCGTGGTCCACCGACTCTCCGCGCCATCGGGCTGAGCCCGATACGCCTCGTCTTGCAATTCTCGGGTCGGGAGACCATTATTAAGTGTAATATGACTGAAACCTTTGTCTCGAGAGTCCGAGTTTGATCGGTTCCCGACTTCCGGGGACACCCGACTCGACTTGGCAGACGGAATCGGATCTTCCCGCCCCATTTGCCTCCCGTACAAGGAACCCACACCGTGTTCGATCGGTCACTCGTGATGACCTCGTTCGCCGCCCTGACGGCCGTCCTCACCCTGGCTTCCGCGGCCATCGTCTCCGCGAAAGATGATCCCAAGAAGCCGGCATCCATCCTCGATTTTCACGTGAAGGATATCGACGGCAAGGACGTAGACCTGGCCAAGTACCAGGGCAAAGCCCTCTTGATCGTCAACACCGCCAGCCAATGCGGCTACACCCCCCAGTATAAGGATCTCGAGACGCTCTACGAGAAGTACAAGGACCAGGGTTTCGAGGTCCTCGCGTTCCCGGCCAATGAGTTCGGCTCGCAGGAGCCGGGCGACAACGCACAGATCAAGGAATTCTGCTCGACCAAGTACAAGGTCAGCTTCCCCCTCTTCTCCAAGATCGTGGTCGACGGCCAGAATATTCACCCGCTCTACCAGTTCTTGACCAGCGATTCGACCAATCCTAAGTTCGCCGGCAAGATCGGCTGGAATTTCACCAAGTTCCTGGTCAACCGGAAGGGCGAGATCATCGAGCGCTTCCAGCCCGGCGATAGCCCTTCATCCGAAAAGGTCGCCGGCGCGGTCGAGAAGGCCTTGGCCGCGAAGTAATCGCGACGATACGCTCAAGATTCACGATACGGGGCGGGGTCCTTTCGCGAGTGCGGTCATGCGGACCGGCGGCGAATGGTTCTCTGCCCCGTTGAAGTGACGAGTCTCGGTCGGCCGATTCATGGATGGGACCACGACGCACTGGTTAGGGCCGACCCGCAGAAGCTCGAGATCCAGGATCAGCGATCCTCCGGATTGATCGCCGTGGCGGGAGGCTCGCGGCGTCTCGGACCGACCACCGAGCCTGAATCCGCTCCGGTCGGGATCTTGGGGTCGTCGTAAAGCCGCAAGTAACGATAGTAGACCTCGAGAGTCAAGGCGGCGAGGGTCGTGCAATAGATCCGGCCGCCCTTGGACCCGTAGAGGCTCTCATCGGGATCCCAGCTCCCGGTCTGATGTCCGACGTTGCGCTGGAGTCCCACGAGCCGATCGCGGATCCGGGCATTCCAGAGGATCCACGGTTCTCCTCCATGCTGATAGAGTGCCAGCGTAGCGTAGTACCAGTAATAGACGTTCGTCGGCCCGCGATCGGACGGGTTGCGGAGGAGGAATTCGGCGGCCTCGTCGCTGGCGGGACCGGGCCCCCCAACGTCCAGGAACTGGCGACAGACCCAGGCCTCCGCGGTCATGGTCGGCGTCACCGACTCCCAGGGTTGATAACGTCCCAGTCCCTTGGCCTGTCCGGTCGCCACTCGATCGAGCCAGGTCAGCGTGCCGCTGCGCACCGAGGCCTCGTCGGGGATCGGGATTCCGCCCTCCTTGGCCGACTTCAATCCCATGACGACCCAGCCCAGGATACTCGTGTCGCCGACGGAGGCCCCGGGTAGATACCGCCAGGCGAGACCGTCGCGGGCACGAGCTCGGACCAGGAAGGCGATGCCGCGGGTCGCGGCCTCACGTAGGCGTTTCTCGCCGGTGAGTGCATAGGCCTCGCAGAGGGCCAGCGTGGCCATCGAGTGGCAGTACATCCCCACGACCTGGCTGCGACCGCGGAGGTCGCCGTCCGGTTTCTGCTCGGCGATGAGGAAGTTGAGCCCCTTGCCGATGGTTTCGACATAAGGCCCCTGGGTGTGCGTGTAACCGGCTCCCAGATAGGTCAATAATGCCAGGCCCGTCAATGCGGTATCGGCCTCCCAGTAGGAGCATTCCCCGAAACACACTTCTCCGGCGGGACAATGCACGGTGAAGTCATCCTCCCCCTTGGCTGGGGTACCATCGTCATACCGGGCCGTCGCGGCATCCCAACGGCCGTCCGGATCCTGGTGACGGGCCAGCCAGTCGAGCGCGCGCTCCACGGCCAGCTCGCTGGCGGCGCTGGCGCCGTCGCGTTGCGCGATTGGGTCGGTCGGGGTCAACTCGCGGTTGATAGACCTTCGGGATCTCGGCCAGGGTCCGGCCGATGGGACGCTCATCGAGCGAGGCAAGTCCCGAACCGGAGCCGGGCGTGGGTCGCGGCCTGGGGGTCACGCGATCGAGGGAGAGTGTTCGATCCACGCCGGTCACGGCCCGGGCAGGTGATCCTGTCTTTGGCATCGCATCAACGGATCCCGACCCAGTCCCGGGGGCGACGGGCCCTTCGACGGGCACCGAGTCTGGGGCCGAGGGCGTAACCGCGGGGCTGCCCGAGGGAGCCGTCCGCCCCGGCTCGATTCCCCGCGACGGCGGATCGGTTCGTCCCGGACGGAGCCGGACGTCGGCCCGAAGCGTCATGTCCCGATTTCCCAGTGCCTCCGCGACCAGACGACGACCATCGCGCGTCGCCGGGCTTGCCTCCGCCGGGGGGTCTGCCGATTCTCGGTCCCCTTCGGCCAGGTTGGGAGGAAGCGGAGACGGCGGCACCGGTCCAACCGCCGCTGGCGACGGGTTTGTGTCAGGCCGCGAATCGATCGTAGGCCGCTCCGGAACCGGCAACGACGGACGGGGTATTGCGGCCCCGATTGGCAACGGAGCAGGGGAGTTGGTCGGCGGATCGGGGGCCGCGCGATCCGCAAACTCCGGCCGAGGTGCACTCAACGCGATATCGGCCAGCCGGAGGGGTGCCGCCGCAAGCTCCAGCCGAGATGAGGACAGGGAACCTCCGGCGGAGGGGGTCGTATCGCCTCCACGAGCCCTCGATGTCACTTCCGCCGCGGGTTTCCCCGATTCGACCATCGGGGAAACCTGGATCCGTCGGATATGCGATCGATCCGAGGACTCGGGCCGCTCCCCGCTCACGGCCAACCGGATGGTAGGGACGGTGCTTCCGTAGAGGACCAACACCAGGTGCGCGGAGAGCGATAGGACGAGGCACTTCCGAAGGGCGCGTCGCGAGCCCCAGCAGAGCCAGACCAGGAGGGCTAATCCGACGATCGCGAGACCCAAGACCACCCAGGCGCTCAGGTCGGCCCGGAGTAGCAGCAGGAATGACTCGAGGTCCAGTCCGGTCATCGTCTTCGTCTCACGTCAACGTGTTAACTTGATCGAAAGGCCCCATACGCAACCGTGACTCATCGAGATGCTTCGATCTTCGGGTTCTTGACCGGCCGCGATGGATCGTTCCCCCGGGCAGAGGCCCTTCGGGTCGCCGCCTCCCGACGATCGCGCGCCGTCGCGGCATCCCGGTCTTTCGGGAACCTGGAGACGAGACGCTCATAGGTCTCGGCCGCATCGGCCCACTGATCGAGTCGTTCGTAGACCTTGCCCGCTTCCAGCAAGGCGGCCGCCTGCCATCGGGGTGCTTGATACAGGATGTTGACACGGAGGAATTCGCGCAGGGCTTCATGGAGCCGATCTTCGTGGAAGAAGGTCTCGCCGCGCATCAATTGGGCTTGCGCCGCGAGCTCGCCGCCGGGTCGAGCGTCCAGCACGGCCTGGAACGCCGAGCGGGCCTCTTCGAGCCGGCCCATATTCATCAGTCCCTGGCCCTTGGCGTAATCGAGCTCGGCGACGGCCGGATCGTCGGCGGCCAGCTCGGCCCGGAGCGACTGGACGGCAGCCATGAAAGGCTTCCAGCGCTTCAAGATGACCCAGGATTGGATCTGTTTCAACCGGACGGTCCGGGAGAACGCCGCAGGATCGCCCGCGCTCGCGTTATCGGTCAGCAACGATCTAAAGCGGGACTCGGCGTCCGATGCATCCCCCAACTCCAGGGCCGATTCGGCACGCAGGAACAGGGCCTCGCGACGGTACGGCTGGGCCGGGAATTCACTCAGGAGCCGGTCGAGTGTCGCCGAGGCCGCGGGCCAGTCTTGTAATTCGACCTGGGTCCGCCCCAGGCGATACAGAACGGCCGGAAGCAACCGGTGGGAGGACTCGCTCGAATTCGAGGTAATCGCGGGACCACCCGCCGGGCCGGACGGTTTGTCGCCGACTCCGGATGAGCGGGCGCCCTCGGGCGGATTGCCGGCCTTCTTGACCGCCAGGGGCGAAAGGAGGCGGACGACCTCGGCGTATTGATGCGCGAGGTTGGCCGACTCGGCCAGGTTGAATCGCGCGTCCGCGCCATAGGGGCTATTGGGATACTCTTTCAGCAGCCGGGAGAAGACTCGGTCAGCCTCGGCCGGCCTGGATGCGTCCACGAGCGACCAACCCCACTCGGCGAGCAGGGCATCGGCCGTCGCACCTGCCCTGGCAAACGCCTCTTTCCCCTCGGGATCGGCCAAAAGGCGCTCGAAGGCTGCGGCCGCATCGGCGTTCTTGCCGAGCTTCACGAGCAGCCGGGCTCGCGCCAGGGCAGCGACGGATCCCGCTTGAGTCCTGGGATACTTCTCCACCGCCATCGCGTAGCCCGCGAGGGCGGCGTCAGCCTGGTTCGCGGACTCGAGCGACCTGGCGCGCGCCAGGGCGATCTCAGGACCGCTCGGGTCATCCGGAGCGAGCTTGAGGACCGTTGCGAAGGCCTCGGCCGCTCCCGCGTGATTTCCCAGCGCCTCCAACGCCTTCCCCAGTCCCGTGAGCGCCCGGATTCGCAGGGATGAATCGATCGCGGTGCCCGAGCCATCTGAAGCGGTTTTTCCGGCCGAAGCCCCTCGATTCCCCGGCTCACCATTCGCGACGATCCGGAACTGCTCGGCGGCCCGATCGGGTTGCCGGGCG
Source organism: uncultured Planctomycetota bacterium (assembly GCA_963743925.1). Classification (GTDB taxonomy): domain Bacteria; phylum Planctomycetota; class Planctomycetia; order Isosphaerales; family Isosphaeraceae; genus CAVZRC01. Next base: position 758,425 of record CAVURY010000034.1, read on the forward strand.
GCGAGTGCGGCCTCGGCCAGGCGCAAACGGGCGCGAGGGAGGGCCTTGCTAACGGGATAACGCTCGACCAGGACGGCCAGCGACTTCCAGGCATCCGCAGACCGGCCGCTGCCGAACTGGGCGACGGCAAGATGCGCCAGCGCGAACTCGGCGACGTCGCCGCGAGGATCGGCTGCCAGGTACTTTTCCAGGGGACCAACGGCCTCGGCGTATCGGCCCGCCTCGACATGATCCTGCCCGAGCAGGAACAGGGCATCGGCGGCAATAGCGCCTTTCCCGGATTTGGCCAGGCGGTTCAGGATCCCATCGGCCTCGGCGGCCCGTCCCAGGGTGCGGTAGGTTAATGCCAGTTCGTACCGGGCGGCCTGGGCTGCGGCCTCCGAGAGCGGAGTCTCCGTTCCACCCTTGGCATCTTCGGGTTGTTTGAGGAGGGTTTCGAGGAGGGTTGCCGCCCCGCGGTGATCTCCGGCCATCGCCGCGGACCGGGCTTCGATCAGGATGGCCTCCGTTCGGAGCGGGCTCCGGGGATATCGGGTGGTGAACTGCCCCGCCAGGCGACGGGCCGTCGCGGCGTCGCCCCGATCCCATGCCGTCTGCGCGGCTCTCTGAAGTGCGTCGTCGGCCCAGACATCGTTCGGGTCGCCCTCGAAGACCCGGAGAAACATCGCCTCGGCCTCCGGCAGGCGCTTCAGCTTGGACAAAGCCTCGGCCGAGCGAAACTGCAACGCCGACTTCAGCGGAGGGCGCGGTGAACTCTTCGCCGCCCCCTCCAGAAGGCCGAGCGCCGCCTCCGGCCGATTGTTCTCCAATTCGATCGTCGCCCATTCCAGTGCGGCGCCGGCCGACTGAGAATTCGCGGGATCCTCGGCCAGTTTCTTCAGGAGGCTAACAGCCTCACCAGTACGCCCCAGCCGGTGAAGGGCCTGGCCGCGCCGCAGCCTGGCTTCGTGCCTCAATACGCTGGCCGGTGACGCACTCTCCAGGGCCGACATCGCCTCGACGACCTCCGCGAATCTCCCTTCGGATTGCTGGATCGTGCCGATCTGAAGCCAGGCGCGATCGATCCACTCGACGGCCCCTTTCTGAGCCAACTCGCGGAAGACCCGCAGGGCCCGGTCGTGTTCTCCCTGGCCGTCGAGGGTCCGCCCCAACCCGTACCGTGCTCGATCCGCCATCCGTCCGCGCGGGAACGACGACAAGGATCGCTCGTAGGCCTTTCTCGCGGCCGGGAGGTCTTTCAGGCCGAAGCAGACATCCCCCAGGTAGGTCCAGGCCGTCTCCAGTCCCGGATGATCGGCCTTCGTGGCGGTGAACGCCTCGAGCGACCGCCGAGCGGCCAGGAGATCACCAGTCAAGTAAGACAGCTCTCCCAGGCGATACCGAGCGGTCCAGGCGCGAGCATCTTCTGGCGCTTCGTTCAGGAATGACTCGAAGGCGCTCCGTGCATCAGGGTACCGCCCCTGATACAGGCGTGCGTTGCCGAGTCCGAAGAGCGTGTCGGTCCGGTCCGATCCCCTCGGCCCGGTCGCGAGAAATCGGTCGAACTCCTCCGCCGCCAGGTCGAACTTCCTCTGGCGGAGTAATCCCTGCGCGAACTTCAGCGCGTCGGGAACCCGGCGAGCCGATCCCGCACCACCGGGCTCGGAGCCCCGGCGATCGCTCTGAGAACCTTGGAATCCCGAAGCCGGTTTATTGGACGAATCCTGGGCGGAGCTCACTCCTGCGACGAAGACCATGACTTCCAGAATTTCGACACACACCTTCAAGAATACTCGGGACGACCTTTTCGCGAGGCCGCTGGGTCTACCCCGGTGGGTCGAGGGTGTCGAGGAATTGACGTCACACTCGCCGCAATAGCAAGGATTCCAACGCGCCTCCATGTTCATACCCTTGCGACTCCTCATCGGGATTCCGTTCGATCGGCCGCGCGAATTCCACGACATCCAGGTTCGAGAAACACCCATTTATACTCGGGCGTCCCTGGCTTCCTCAAGGTCGCCACCGTGTTTGGCAACAATTGTCCAGGTCGCTCCGGTCGCTCCTCCCAATCCTCAGGATCGCCGAAACCGGGACTTCCTCCCCGATCCTGTTGATTGTGCCGGTGATTCTATTCGAGAAAACCGGAGAGACCTCTAGAATCCGATGACAAATCGATTTATCCTACTAGAAGTTCGCAGGTTTCCCAGAACACGCAGTCAGCGATCCTGTATACTAGATCAAACCATCCGGGATCGAATTGACCAGTGGCGATCCCGATCCAATGGTTAGTTGGCGATCGCATCACCAGGAGACTTCATCAATGACCTTGAAGCGTTCAGTGGGAGCATTCTCGTTGAGCCTCTGCGTGACTGCCTCGGCGATGGCGCAAGCCCCCTCGAAGCAGATGCCGGCCGCTCAGGCGCCGGTCCCCTCGAAGACCGTCCCGGCCGCTCAGGCCCCCGTGTCGTACACGCCCTCGACGCAGGCCCCGGTCCCCTCGAAGACCATGCCCGCGCCCGCCCCGGCGACCTACGCTCCTTCGAAGCAGGCGCCGGTCCCCTCGAAGACCGTCCCGGCCGCTCAGGCCCCGGCACACGCGACCTACGCTCCGTCCACCCAGGCGCCGGTCCCGTCGAAGACCTTGCCGGCCGCTCAGGCGCCGGTCCCGTCGAAGACCTTGCCTCCGACTTACACGACTTCGAGCCAGGCCCCGGCCCCGTCGAAGACCATGCCGGCCGCTCAGGCGCCGGTCCCCTCGAAGACCGTCCCGGCCGCTCAGTATTCGGCCCCCTCGAAGTCACTGCCTACGGGTCAGGGCGTCGTAACTTCTAAGTCGACTCCGACCATGACTGCTCCGCCGACACCGGCCGGTACGGCTGCCGCCACGATGACCCCCTCCGCGACAGCCGACGAAGTTCCCCCGGCCCCGCCGGTCCCGGGCACCACCACCCCGGCGCCGTCGATCCCCGGCGTCCCCGCGACCCCTTCGATCCCCGGCGTCCCCGCCGGCCGGAAGCTTTGATCGGATCGATACCTCGCTACATCTGATTTTATCCAACCCTCGGCCCTGAATTGGCCGGGGGTTTTTTGTTGGAGATCCGACAAGCCCATCAACTTGACCGTCGGTGCCGCGCAGATGCGGCGACCATGGCGAAAATTCGATCGTGGCGTCAACCGCGTATGGCTGGCTGATTCCGTCTCGCCTGGCTACCTTTCCAGAATGAGAACGGCTGTCCTTACCACGCGTGGACGGGAATCGAGGTCAATGCTCAGCGAAATAAGCCAGAATCGCCCGCCATGAATCGTCTCCGGAGGACTGTCGTAGCCCGCGCCATCCTCTCGAAGGCGATTGCCAGACCGTCGCTCGCCTGGTCCTGTATCGGGAGCACGATCAGGCCGAATGACGGCTCGATCATCTTCGACTGGCCCCCCGAAATCGCCCTGGACATCGGGTCTAGGGTGCTTCACGATCGTGTTAGAGCGCTTTCCGCTTGGCTTGCGCACAGGTCGACACGCATGTCACTCATACTAACCCGACGCGCCAGCGAGGGGAATGCCGTCGGACCCTCGCTGGCGCGTCGGGTTAGTATGATTCTTCGTGCGCAACCGAAGCGTAAAGCGCTCTAGTTGCACTCGGAGAACCCCCCGGGCCCCTTCGTAAGGAGGGACGGGACACGCTCGAAGATCCCCCTTCCAAAAGGGGGGCAAAGGAGGGTGAATTCGCACGGGCAAGCGCGCACAGATCCGATCGTTAAGCGCTCTAACACCATCGTGGTGGCGAGAGGTAGGGACTACTCGAGGCGTTCCACATCCACAATCAGTTCAACATCCCGAAGGGAGCCGCACTGGGCCTGGAACACGGCAAGCAGGTTGCGGACTACACCCGCTGGATGGGCGCCGCCGACCTGAAAATCCTTCGTTAATACTTCCGGACCTTCCACAACAGCCGGATTCGGATGATCGACCTGAAGGTTGCGGACCTCGGCGCCAAGGCTGTCCCGACGATCCGGGTGAAAGGTGAGGAGTGAGGAGCGAATCGAAGATCTCACCTCAGCCGTCAGGTGATGATCCCCGTGTGATTCGTGGGAGTGAGCACCATCTCGCGATCCGAGTTCTCACTGCGTATCGGGGCGATACAAGAAAAGCGGGTGCTCCGAGTCGTCGTCAATCGCAATGGCCCGAGCACCCGTTCGAGAATTCAAGAATACCGATTTGGTGGTCCGACAGTTCCAGTCAACAATCCTCCGACGCAACAAGCTCGGCGAAGGTTTCGGGTGCATAACTAGCGTTGGGGAGAAGCAACCGGTGCACCGGCAGGGGCGGCCGAGACAGTTGTCGGAACCATCACGCGACGGGTCACCGCCACCTGACGCGGAACCTGGCGCTGCTGGGTGGTCATGACCGTCACCGGGACCTGGACCGGCACGCAGACGGGATACTGCTGCGCCACGTTCTCAACGACCTGGCGCTGCTGGGTGGTCATGACCGTCACCGGGACCTGCACGGGGACGTTCACCGCGTACTGCTGCGCCACGTTCTCAACGACCTGGCGCTGCTGGGTGGTCATGACCGTCACCGGGACCTGCACGGGGACGTTCACCGCGTACTGCTGCGCCACGTTCTCAACGACCTGGCGCTGCTGGGTGGTCATGACCGTCACCGGGACCTGCACGGGGACGTTCACGGCGTACTGCTGCGCCACGTTCTCGGTCACCTGCCTGATCTGGACCGTCGGAACGACATCGCTCCTCTGCTCGGCAACCATGGTGGTCACCGTGACGGGGACCGTCTCCGTCACCTGCCTGGGCTGATAAACCGTGACCGGAACCTGGGTCGTCTTGACTTGCTGCTCGGGGACCTGGACGTTCACCGTGACCGGAACCATCTCGGTCCGAACCTCGGGGACCTGGATTGTCTGCTGGACCGGCACCATCTGAGTCTTGGTCTGCTGGACGTAGCTCGTCTCGGGGATCGTGCGGACGACGGGCCGAGAGACCCAAACCTGCTGGCAGGTATAGGACGTGGTCAGAGCGTATCCGCCGGAGGTGGCACCTGTCGCGATGGCATTGCGGCCACCGCAAGATCCACAACCGCCGCCGCACTTATGACCGCAAGCATGGTGGCAACCACGGCCGCCAGGGCTAGCGAAAAGGCCGCTTCCGGAGCTGGCAGCGCATCCCGATACCGGCACCCAGGAGGAGACGGGGACTTGCTGGAGTTGATAGCCGCCTTGTTCCTCCACCACCTGCCGGGTCGTCGTGACCGGCACGCTCTCGGTAGAAGTCTTCGGCACATAGCTGGTCTGGACCCGCGAAACCATCACCGTGGTCGAGCGCGGTTGATATTGCGTCTGGGGGACGGTCTTCATCACGGTCACATACTGCTGGCTCGTCTGCATCTGAGTGACCGGCTCCATGACGGTGCGGGCCACTGTCTGGTTGACGGTCTGTTGCTTGGGGACGCTCACGGTGTAGGTGCGGGGAACGTTCACGACTTCTTGCACGGAACGGATGACCGGGACCGTCTGGGTGCGCGTCTCGGTCCGGTACTGCGTGGTCATCTGGGTCGTGGGGACCTGCTCGGTCACCACCCGCGTGACCGGGACCGTCTGGGTGCGCGTCTCGGTCCGGTACTGCGTGGTCATCTGGGTCGTGGGGACCTGCTCCGTGACCACTCGCGTGACCGGCACCGTCCGAGTCTGATACTCGGTCCGATACTGCGTCTGCATCTGGGTCGTGGGGATTTGCTCGGTCACCACTCGCGTGACCGGCACCGTCCGAGTCTGGTACTCGGTCCGATACTGCGTCTGCATCTGAGTCACCGGCACCTGAACCGTCTGGACATCGTAGACGGTCTCATAAACCACCTGATCCTGGGGCACGTAGATGACCGTCGTGCCGCTGGCCGATTGTCCAGAGGGCGATGGACTCGATCCCCCCGACTGACCGGAGGCTGTCGTGCCCTGTGCGATCGATCGTGTCGGATCGCCCCCGATCAGAGTCATCACGAGAGCGACCAGCGCCGTAGCCGCTCGCCTGTCACTGGATTGTCGCATGCTTCGTCTCCTCAATGGCTGCAATCCTTCGTTCCAACTTCCTTGCCCATTTCGTCCATTCCGTTACTCACAGTGCGAGCCAGCTAGCTAGCAATGTCGCCGCGCACCGCCTAGACAACTAAAACTTCTTAGAGCCCCCAACTGGTCCAGACAATTTATCCCACCATACTTGTCTTTTCAATACGGTCGAATGTGAATTTCTAGGGTCTGAGTGAGCCAGAACGGAAGGAATTGAGAGGCGCAGGGACTACTCCAAGACATTCGCTAAAAAAAGCCGTCGAGGCTGTGATAGCCTCGACGGCGAGATGACCCGCGGTCTTGGTCAGAGAGTGTCAATGTGCAGCGGGACTCTGCGGCGTCGCTGCCTGTCCGGAGGCCGAGGGCGAGGTCGCGGGGACCATCACAGTCTGGGTGACGGGCACCTGGTGAGAGACCTGGCGAGACTCGGTCGTCATCACCGTGACGGGCACTTGATAGGGCACGCAGACGGCGACCTGTCGCTCGACGGTCTCGGTGATAGGCCGGCAGCGCACGGTCGGCACGACGATGCTCTTCTGCTCGCGCACCATGGTGGTGACGGTCACCGGGATCGTCTCGGACACCGGCCGGGGCCGCATCTCCGTGACCTGGACGTCATAGGGCTGCATTTCCACCGTGTTGACGCACTGGACGAACGGGTGCGGAATGCGCTCGACCTTCATTTCAGGGACCTGGATCGTCTCCTTGACCGGGGTGTACGTGGTGCGTTGCCGCGGTACCGTGATGGTCTCGGGCACGTGGCGGACTACCGGCTTCCAGACGGCGACTTGCTGATCGACGCAAGTCGTGACGGGTCGATATCCCACGCATGTCGTGACCCCGCCGCAGGCACCGCAACCGCCCCCGCAATTGTGCCCGCACGTGTGACGGCAGGTCACATAAGGGGCCATGGTGGTGACGGGCACTTTCTGCGTCACATAGCACAATTGCTGATCGACGACCCGATGCATCTTGGTCACGGGGACCATCTCGGTGACGCATTGCGGGATCATCCGCGTCACTTCTTTGGTGGCGATCACGGGCGTGCAACGCGTCTCATAGACGACTTTCTCGACCATCTTCTGCACCGGCACGGCCTGGTAGCAGCGCTTCGTGACGGTGACCGGCTCGCAAACCATCCGGGTGATGGTCCGATTGATCGTCTCCTGCTTCGGGGTGCATTCCGTATACGTCCGGGTCTCGTTGACAACTTCCTGGACCATCCGCGTCACCGGGACGTTCTCGGTGCGATACTCCGTCCGATACTGGGTCTGCATGTGGGTGACGGGCACCTGGACACATTCGACCGATTGGACGGTCTGGTAGACCACCTGAGTCTGTGGGACCAGGGCGGGCGTCGAGCCACCCTGGGCCGAAGCGACGGGCCCCGGCGTTTGCTTCGATGTTTGCGCCTCCCAGGCCAGGCCGTAGCCGATCAGCCCAGGACTACCAATCAACAATCCGGAGAATACCGCGATACCGATCCGTTTCAGTGGTTGCATGTTCCTGGCCCTCGATGTCGATCTTGGCTGAGGATCCGCATTTCCTCATTCGCGATACCGTTTCCCAAGCTTTCGCAATATCGCTTCGCCATCAAAGGTTACCCAGTTTTTCCAATCTGTCCAGATCAACCTGGAATAGACGAGCGGGGCTGAGTCGATGCATCGGGATGCCAGATGACCTCGGGCAGCTCGTGGTTGGTGCCTTCACGGCGAAGGTTGAGAGGCGAAACGTCCTGGCTCATCTTGGGTTGCGGTTTATCCTCGATTCCAGTATCGTCACGATAGCTGGGGTCGTGGTCCCTCTCGACCCGGGTCGAAGGTTAAGCCCGGCCCACTCGCCGTTTCCCCGCCGAGCCGGGGACCGGCAATCCCTCTCCACCGCGCGGAGCGAGACAACTTGTCCATATCCAAGGCGGAACGTGAACGCAGCCTGGCCGTCTTCATCGACCTCGAGAATCTGGCGATCGGCTTTCAGAACCAGCGCAAGATCAAGTTCGACGTCCAGAAGGTCCTGGAACGCCTGGTCGAGAAGGGGAAGTTGATCGTCAAGAAGGCCTACGCCGATTGGAGCCGATACCCCAGCTACACGGCCCCGTTCCACGAGGCGGCCATCGAGCTCATCGAGATCCCCAAACGGTCGCAGACCGGCAAGAACTCGGCCGACATCCGCCTGGTCGTCGATGCGATCGACCTCGCCTGGAGCAAGCCCCACGTCAACACCTTCGTGATCGTCTCGGGCGATTCCGACTTCTCGCCGCTGGTCTCCAAGCTCAAGGAGAATGGCAAGCATGTGATCGGGCTGGGAATGAAGGGTTCCACGTCCGATCTCCTGCGCGACAATTGCGACGAATTCATCTATTACGAGGACCTGGAACGTCAGGAGCAGAACGAGCAACAGCTCGCCACCGACCTCAACTCGTACTTGCCCCCGAATCTACCCGAGCGGCAGCGGGAGGTCTTCAGCCTGTTCATCGAGGCTTGCTACGCGCTCCGGCGCGAGAATCACGAGGTCCTCTACGCATCGATGATCAAAGATACGATGAAGCGGAAGAAGCCGTCTTTCGACGAGAGTTATTACGGTTATCGGAGCTTCACGCACCTGCTCGAAGAGGCCGATAACCTGGCGCTTGCCGATATCGAGCGTAATCCCAAGAGCGGCACCTACGTCGTCACCCGATACTGCGGCGAACGCGATGCGAAAGTCGTGCCCCCGGGCCCGGGGGCCCCGACCGTCCCTCCCATCGCCCTCCCTCCCCCCGCGGGCGTCCCGCCTCGCCGTCACAAGAGGGCCCCGAGCCGCCACCGCCGATGACACATCCGGCGGCGCCTGCCGTATCCTATCCTGAAACTGACGGACTCGCCGCCCGATCGAGGAACCGCGGCCTACTCGGCGGCCGTTCGACTCCGTAGGATATCGATAGGGCGAAAGCGGGCGTCGGGATCATCCGACCGGGCCTCTTGGGGAGTACATCCATGTTCCCATTTCCTGTCAATTCGAAACCTTGCCTGTTCGCATTGTTGATGATGGCCTGTTCCGGGGCATACGCCCTCGCCGGCGAGAGTCCATCCGACGAGGCGATCGCCAAGCTCGGATTGAAGCCGGTGAGGACGGTCTTGGTGCTCGAAACCCAGGAGGCGGAGCTCCATGAGAAGATCGTCGCGACCAGGCAACTGGCCAGGGAATGGAGCAACGCCGTCCTGCAGCAGCGTAGCACCCTCGGCGAGAAGGAATATCAGGCCGCGATCAAGGAACTCACCGCCGAATCGCAGCAGTTCAAGTCGGAGCTCGATAATACCAACCGGATGATTGCCCAGCTCCCCCGCTATCGCAACCGCTTCGCGACCACCCTCGCCTACCAGCAATACGATGATCTGAATCTCTACAAGACCCAACTTCAGTGGGAGATCAATCAGCGGACGACGTTCCTGAACCAGCTCAAGAGTCAAAAGGTCGACCCGAAGGCAAAGGAAAAGCTCGACGCAACGGTTCGGGATCGGAGCGACGCCCTGCATCAAGCCGTCATGGACTTGCGGAAGCTGGTGGAGACGACCGAAGAGAAGTACAAGGCGCTCTCGAAGGACGGCGAAGTCAAGAAGTACCAGGATTCCAGCGAGCACAAGACGGGAATCAAGCTCCACCTGGGCCCGTCCCGTCAGTTCCACCTCGACGTCAAGATCTTGGAGAAGCTCGAGAAGGAGGCATCGGGCGGCGAGATCGCGAGCCCGGCCCCGAGGCCAGGGAGGAAGACGCATCGATCGACGGCCGGAAAACGATCGTCCAAGTCGTCGGCCGGATCGGCCGATTCAAGCAGCCCATTCTGACTCCGGGATCGACCGGCGAACCAGGCTCATTGATCAGCAAAGGACGCGTCACCATGATTCCTCGACGGGCGCCATGGGCTCTAGGCTCTTTCGTTCTGGCGGTCGCGGCGGCCGGGGGCGCCCTTCGCGCCCAGGACGATTCCCCGGAAGCCGTGCTCAAGGCCCACCAGCTCAAGCGCCTGGGCTCAACCTACGTGCTCGCGGTCGAGTCGGACGTCCAGAAGAAACTCAATGAGATCCGAATCCTGTCGAGCCAGTTGAGACTCGCCGTCCAGCAGCAGGAGGCCTTCGAGGCCGGAGCCAACAACAAGGAGGCGATGATTCAGGAACTCCTGCGCGAGCGATTGATCCTGGGCGAGCAGATCAAGCAGCTCGACCAGCAGATCAACGGGCTGACGATCCAGACGGCCAACGGTCGCTATCTCTCGCCCGTCGGCGCCGAGCTGGTCGACCAGAAGAATCAGGCCGTCCTGACTTACAACGGTTACGCCGACCAGATCAATCTGCTCAGGAACACCGCGTCCGATTCCCAGATCCAGAAGAAGGTCCAGACCGGGGTTCCACACCAGCGTGAGGTCTATCTCCAGGCCGTCCTGGATCTCCGTCAGGTCGTCAACTCGGCGACGAAGGCCTATGCCGAGGTCCAATCGAATGAAGCGATCAAGGCCGCGCTCGCGACCCTCGGCCAGAAATCGAAAATCAAGCTGAAGCTCGGCCCGTCGCCGCAGTTCCTGTCCAATGTCAAGCTCCTCGAGCGGATCGAGAAATCGGTGATCAGCGACTCGGTGGATTTGCGCAAGGAGGGGGGCGTCTTCTGGGTGAACGTGACCTTCAATGGCAAGGTGACCAGGCCCATGGTCTTCGATACCGGGGCGAGCCTCACCACCATCCCCGCCGCCCTCGCGACCGAGCTCGGCCTGACCCCCACCTCGTCCGATCCCGTGGTCCGATGCGAGACCGCCGATGGGACCGTGGTCGAGGCCAAACAAAAGACCATCCCGTCCTTGCGAGTCGGGCGGTTCACGATCAACAACGTCGTCTGCGTGGTCATGCCCCAAGGGAAAGGGAACGTCGCTCCGCTCCTCGGGCAGAGCTTTCACCGGCACTTCACCCACAAATTCACGCCCGAGAGCGGCCACTTGATCCTTTCGAAAGTCGAGGCGGCCGAACCGGCCCAATCCAAGGCCACGCGGACCCCGAAAAGCACGGCCAAGGCAAAGCGTACGGCGAAGTCGAAGGGGACCGCGGCCGGTAAGACGTCGGTTGACGCCGGGACCGACCCGGATCGTTAATCCTGAAAACCAGCCCGGCCGAAACCGGACCATCCTCTGACACCGCGTCTCGCAGCCGTCAACGCGGCCTCGAGACACGAACCATGACGAACCTCGCCTCGGCACTCCTCATACCGGCGCTCGCCCTCCTCCACGAGAACCTTTCCATGGAAACCGCCGGACAGTCCGCGGCACTCGTACGCGGTAACGATGCCTTCGCAGTCGACCTGTACGGCCAGCTCCGTCAGGGAGATGGCAACCTCTTCTTCTCGCCCCTCTCCATCTCCACCGCCCTGGCGATGACCTACGCCGGCGCGGAGGGCGACACCGCTCGCGAGATGGCGAAGGTGCTCCACTTCGACCTCCCCGCCGACCAGCTTCATGCAACTTTCCACCGACTCAACGCCGAACTCCTGAGCCGGACTTCCGTGCTGCCCGGATCGAACCAAACTTTCGACGTCCAGCTCTTGACGGCCAATGCGCTCTGGAGCCAGGCGGGAGAGCCGATCCTCGCCGACTTCCGGAAGCGGATCGAGGTGAACTATCGAGGCGGAGTGAATCCCATCGATTTCCGGGGGGCGACCGATCGGGCCAGGCTCTCCATCAACGCCTGGGTCGAGGAACAGACTCGGGGCAAGATCAAGGATCTGCTCCAACCCAACGCCCTCAGCCCGTCCACGGTCCTGGTCCTCTGCAATGCGATCTATTTCAAGGCACTCTGGTCGAAGCCGTTCGCGACCGACCACACGCGCCCCGACGATTTCCGACTGGCAACGGGGGAGAAGGTTCGTGTCGACCTGATGAACCAGACCGATCGGTTCCAGTACCTCGAGGAGTCGTCATTTCAGGCGATGGAGCTGCCGTACAAGGGGGATTCCTTGGGTATGGTGATCTTCCTGCCCAGGTCGCCCGACGGTCTGGCCGCATTCGAATCGTCCTTGAGCCCGGAGAAGCTGGACGGCTGGCTGGCCAGGCTCTCATCGAGCCGGGTGGACGTGACCATCCCGAAGTTCCGGCTGACGGGCCAGTTCGAATTGAAATCCGCCCTGGCGACCCTGGGGATGCCGTCCGCGTTCCGGGGTGGAGTGGCCGATTTCTCGGGGATCACGGGCACGCGCGACTTCGCGATCTCGGCGGTGGTCCACAAGGCTTTCGTCGAGGTCGACGAGAAAGGGACGGAGGCCGCGGCGGCCACCGGGATCGTCATGATCACGAAAGGTCTCGTCGGAGCCCCGAAGGTCTTCCGCGCGGACCATCCCTTCTTCTTCCTGATCCGAGATCTCCGCAACGGCAGCATCTTGTTCGTGGGACGACTCGTCCGGCCGGAGAGCTGAGCCATCGCGTCAGGTGGTTGTTGCCGGAACCTCTCTGGATCGGCCGGCGACGGGCGCAACCGGCCGCGCGGGTAGTCGGACGGTGAATCGCGAGCCGCGGCCGGGCTCCGATTCCACCTCGATGGTCCCGCCATGAGCCGAGACCATGCCATAGCAGATCGCCAGGCCAAGGCCGGTCCCTTGACCGATCGGCTTGGTCGTGAAGAACGGGTCGAAGATTCGACCCCTGATCGAGGGGTCAATGCCGCAACCATCGTCGGCGACGGTCAGGACGACTCCACCCCCGACACCCGGACGGGTGCCGATCGTCACGGTTCCGCCGATTTGACATGCATCGATCGCGTTGGCGACCAGGTTCAGTACGACCTGATTGATCTTGGCCGGATAACAGGAGATGACCGGGACAGGCTCCAGGTCCTCGACCAGCATCACGCCGCGATCCGCGGCCTGTCTCCCCAGGATCGATAGGGTCGTCCCGACACTCTGATTGACGTCGGAATCCTTCAACTCCGCCTCGTCGAGCCGGGCGAAATCTCGGAGATCCTTGACGATCTGCTGGATGCGTCGCAGCCCCTCTCGTGAGCGCGTCATCAGCGCGGGGACGTGCTCCAGCACATAGGCCAGATCCATCTGTTCGCCCAGATCGCGGATGCGTGCCATCAGCTCGTGCTGGTGCTGTTCCAGCGTCCCTTCGGCCGTCTGGTAGAGCCGGATCAGCTCGTGGAGCTGCCCGAGGTCGCGCTGGAGCACCGCGACGTTGTTGCTGACGAAGGCCAGCGGATTATTGATCTCATGGGCGACACCCGCGACGACCTGGCCCAGCGAGGAGAGGCGCTCGGATTGGATCAGCTGGGCCTCGGCACGCTTGAGTTCCTCGTGGGCCGCGCGAAGCTCCTCGTGAGCGACCCGGACGGATTCCGCCGTCCGCGCGAGCTCGTCCGACGAGTCCTGTAACTGTCGATTCCGCTGCTCCAGCGCCGTCTTGGCGAGCTGGAGGTCCCGGGTCCGCTCGTGGACTCGGGTCTCGAGGAGATCATTGGCCCGACGTAGCTCGGCCTCGGCCCGCTCGAGGTCGCGTCCGATCCGGCCGGCGAACATGGCGCAAAGACCGGCGGCGATCACGGTGGCGATCGCCACCAGCGCGAGCGATGTGATCGCCATCGATTCCGGTGGCGCGAGCCAGCTCGCGGCCATTGTCAGCCAGTCCGAGACCAGCACGACCGCGACCGTGAACGGGAGGAATGCACGCAGCAGCCTGGCCCGGGTCGTCGAACCGGTCAACAACCGGACCGGGAAGGCGGACGGACCCGCCGCCGCCATCAGGCCGATGCCCAGGCAGACGAAGGCCATCGCGGTCGTGAGGGCCATCGGGATGGACGAGCCGCCGTAGAACAAAGGGGCGGCATAGCAATATCCCAGGACGAAGACGGCGCCCAAGAGCGCGACCGCCAGCCCCCCGACTCCCGCCCAATCGCGGTTGGACTGTCCTCGGTTCAACGCCAGGCCAAGGACCGAGAGGCTCGCCAGTTCGAAGATCAGGGCCGTGAAGAGGGACATCCTCCCCACGGATGCCAGGCCGAACATCTCGGCGGGGGCCCGGAAGAACCAGCCATTGACCCCCAGATCGACCGAGAATGTGTACTCGATCACCCGTACGGTTGTGAGTAGCAGGACGATTGCTGATGCGACAGCAACGATCAGCCGGCGAGTCCGATCGCCGTATTCAGCCGGGTTCGCCGCCAGCGCAACCCAGGAGGATGAATCCGATCGCCGTATTCGGGGCCATCGGTATGAAGTCGGCGCGGATTTCGGCCAGGAGTCGAAGCCCCGTGACCCAGCCGGCAAGCGCCAGGATCCCCATGGACACGACCGCGAATCCTGCTCCGATTCTGAGTCCGGCCCATCCACGCTGGGGCACTCGGGAATCCCCCTTCATCACCCATTCCGCCCCCAGGCCGGCGATCAGAGGAGGAAACGCCATCCTCGATCGACCAAGAGGCTCTCGGACCAGGACGAAAAGCAACCGATCGCCGGCGACTGGCTGGAATCCGATCGAGGCCCGGCCACCATCTCTCTTCGATTGAACGCGATCATCCATCGAAAAGCCAGGGGAACCTCGTGGCGTACCGGCTCGCCCTTCTTTGACGCGGGGCGATCGTGGGCCGCTGGACCGGGTCCTGGCGGTGCGAAATGAGGAGGCGTATTAGGCAAGGCCGAGATCATGGCCCCTGGGCGAGAGGACGATTGACCATGCAGGGGACCTGGAGGGCGACGACGAGCCCGGGGTTGGCATTAAAGGCCGTGACCGTCCCTTGATGGAGCTCGACGGCACGTCGCGCGATGGCCAGGCCCAACCCGACACCTCCGCTCGAGCGATCGCGGTCCCCCTCGACGCGGAAGAACGGCTCGAAGATGTCGCCGAGAGACTCTCGCGGCACGCCCGTCCCATGGTCGCGGACCGAGACCTCGGCGAGGCCATCGTGGCGGGCGAGATCGACCTCGATCGTCGTCCCGGCCGGCGAATGCCGGATCGCATTGCGGAGGACGTTCTCGCAGGCGCGACGGAGCAGCTCCCGGTCGCCGGTCACGACCACGGAGCGATCGCCGCCGAGTGCCAGACGGCACGACTGGGCGTCGGCTTCCAGCGAGCAATCGGCGACCAGCTCCTGGAAGAGCTCGACCAGGTCGACGTCCTCGAGATTCCGCGCCGGGGTCGCCTTCGGCACGGGTGAGCTGGAGGAGTTCGTTGACCAGATGGTTGAGCCGATCGGCTTCCTTGCGGATCCGTGCCAGCGCCGAATCGCGATCGGGGCTGGTCCTGGCCAGCTCCACGGCGAATCCGAGCCGCGCCAGCGGCGAGCGCAGCTCGTGCGAGACGTCCTGGAGGAGCCGACGCTCGGCCGAGAGGAGCGTGGCGGTCTGGTCGGCCATCCGGTTGAACGCCTGCGCCAGGTCGCCGATCTCATCCCGGCGAGCCAGGTGATAACGGACCCCCAGGTCGCCCCGGCCGAACTTCTCGAGGACCCGGCGCAGGCCCCTCAGCGGCGAAGCCAGGTGAACGGCCAGGATATAGCAAAGGACCCCGATCAAGACCGGCAGCCAGAGGAAATACGTCAGCAGATCGGCGGGACTGATCCGGGGCCGGGGCGCCAGCACCGCGATCAATCGGTACTCCTGATTGCTGCTCCCATGGACCAGGACTCCGGGAAATTCTCGCGTCGGGAACGGGAGGATCGAGAACCGCGAGAATCGGGGGCGACGCGTGCGCGTCCGCGAGGGCCGCATGGCCAGGAGGGCCGATCGATCCTCGCCGCTGACCAGGTCGATCCCTTGCGAATCCGTCAGGTAATAATCGGTGCTAGTGTAGGATTTCAAGCGGTGCAGGTACGCGGACAGTCCCGGCGCACGGTTTGCTCGTAGGCACGTCGCGCGTCATCCATGATGAGCGCATGGAGGCGAGGGATCGCCGGATCGCGGCCCGAGAGCCGTTCCGAGATCAGCAGCGACGTGGCCACGAATCCGACGAGCGAGAGGACGACCGTGGCGATGAACCAGACGACGATCTTGGTGAAGATCGACCGGATGCGGATCTTCATGGATGCAGCTCTTGTGGCTCGCCGACCTCGGCGCAGAAGAGATAACCGACGCCCCTGATCGTGCGGATCAGGCCGCCGAGATCGCCCAGTTTTCTTCGGATATGACTGACATGAACATCCAGTGAACGATCCTGGGCCGAGGCGGGGCGCCGGTAGATCGCGGAGGACAGCTCGTTCCGGGAGATGATCCGGCCGGCCGAGCGGAGGATCAGCTCGAGGATGTCGAACTCCGTCGTCGTGACTTCGACGGGAGTGCCGGCGCACCAGACCTCTCGCGTGCCCGGCATCAGCTTGACGCCATTCACTTCCAGGAACTCCGGACCGACGAGCGCGGACCGGCCGGTACGGCGGAGGACCGCGCGGATGCGGGCGACCAGCTCGTCCGGCTCGAACGGCTTGGGCAGGTAATCATCGGCGCCCGCATCCAGCCCCGCGATGCGATCGGCTCGGGCGGTCCGGGCCGTCAGCATGATGATCGGCACCAGGCTGCGGCGCCGGACCTGCCTCAGCACTTCGAATCCGTCGAGGCCCGGAAGCATCACATCCAGGAGGATCAGGTTATGCCCGCCGCTCAGCGCCCGCGACAATCCCAGGCGGCCGTCGTGGATGGCCTCGATCGTCATACCCCTCTCGGAGAGGAATTCGTGCATCAGCTCGCACAACTCCGCATCGTCGTCAACCAACAGGATCGAGAGATCTCGATCGCCTTGAGCGGGCCTCGATTCGTGGTTCATGAAGCGGCTAGCCCCAATTCTTGAATGTCCTTGCGGTCCCCCGCCTCAATTGCCGGTTCTCCCGGCAATCACGAGGCCAGGACCGCAAGGATCCCGGTATCGACGACCGATCCCTATTCCATACTTAGCGCCAACCGCCTCCCGATGGCCCGAATCCTCCGCCGCCCATCCCAAAGGCCGGCCTTCCGCCCATCGCGGGACCCGAACCCTGCGTACCGACGCCGCCGAGGTTCATGACACCGTATCCACCGACACCGGGAATGCCTACGAGATAACTCTGTACCGATTGCATTGTCGCTTCCACACTGGCGATGCTCGTCGGCGAACTGGTGGACGAAGACGTTGTCGCGGGTTGGCTGGAATTCGCCTGGATGGCGGACGCGAGCGCGGCCTGATCCGCCTGGACCTGGGTGATCTGCGTCGAGGTCAACCCCATGCTCGAAAGAACGGCCGCCGAATCCGTCTGGACGGTCGTCGTGGCCTGCGAGCCGGTCAGGGTTCCCTTGCTGATCGCACCCAGGTCATCCTCAACCTGGCCGATCGCGGCGTATTTCGGCTGGGCCCCGCTCGGGGTGTCGGTCTTGAGATCCGTCTGAAGGGCCTGGAAGGCGGTCTGAATGGCCGACGACGGTGCGGGGTTGCCCGGGTTCGTCGTCACTGCAACCATGGGGGAGGCGGTGTTGCCCGTCGCCGTGGTCACCATTGCCATCGCGGGGGCGGAGGTGCCCGCCGCCGTCGCCAGCTCCATGGGGGAGGCTGTGGTGCCCGCCGCCGTCGTCAACGTCGTCGTCGGACTACTCGTCGTCGTGGTCGCGCTGGCGGTGCTCGTCGTGGGGGCGCTGGTGGTCGCCGGAGAACTGATGGCCGTCTGGACCGCCTGGAGATCGGTCTGGATCTGGCTGACCTGCGACGAGGTCAGGCCCATACTGGTGAGGATCGCCGACTCGTCATTCTGGATCGCCGTGGTGGCCGAGGCGCCGGTCAACGTGCCCTTGCGGATCGACGTCAGGTCGTCCTGGAGCTGACCGACCGACGCGTGAGAGGGCTGTGCTCCGACCGAGACGTCATTTTTCAAATCGGTCTGGAGGGTCTGGAACGCCGATTGAACGGACGACGATGAGAGGACACTCCTTGACGGCGGACTCGTCGAGCCGTTGCCCGAATTCAACAGGGAAGACGTCAAGAGGAAGATCGGATCCTTCAAACCTCCGCCCAATCCGAGGTTTCCCTTCCCGAACATCGCTCCCGAACCGCCTCCGCCGAAGGAGCCCAGTTCCGCCGACGTCGAATGCCGTCCGAAACCACCGGGGGCCAGGGCGTCCAGGCCCATACCCCGAGAGAGGAGTTGCCTCCCCTCCAGCACCTCGCATCCGATCATCGACTTCGCCGAGCGGTGTTGGCCTCGCTGCCAATTCCCGATTACCGGCCGACTCGTTATACCACGCATGAAATCATCCTCCTTGACGATCCCAGGGATCACCCAATCTTCGTAACGACAAGCCGAGCTAGAGTTTCTGCGGGATTTCTCTCGGCCAACCTTCCACGTGAAGGTCCGATTCACGAGCAGGCGGAGAGAAATCCGTCACTCTCCTAGATGGGAATCGAAATACGCATTTTTGGTCGCCACGGAATCCGGCCTTTTCACATTCCTTAACGGAGGCCGAACATCCGCGTGATTCCTTTTCGAAATCCTCGCGCGCTCTCCCGGCTGGAATCTTACGCCTGAGACCATAGACGGCCAGCATCAACGGTCGTCCCGCGACCACCCGTTCGGGTGGGGAGCCGGCACGGAGCGCGATGGAATCCGGCCGGTCGCGGCGGGTGAGGTCCCATCAAAATGTGGAGCCGGCCATGAATTGGATTCGTCTGTCTTGGCGTCGAGGAATTGCGTGGATAGGTCTGGCGATCGGGTCGATCGCCGTCGTGGGGGCGATGGCCGCTCCATCTCCGCCGGGGGGCAGTGAGCCCGCGGCCGGGGAAATCAACGCGGAACTCCCGACCATTTCGATCGCTGCGCTGGCAGCCGACGACTCGCAGGGTCAAGACCTGACCGTCCACGAATGGGGGACATTCCTGGGGATGAACGCCTCCGACGGGACGGCGCTCGATGGCATGTACCATGAGGAGCACGCGCTGCCGTCGTTCGTCCACAGCCGTTCCCGCGATCAGCTCCGATTGCCGAAGATGTTCCTGAAGGGGGAGACCCCGGTGATTTACTTCTATACGCCGAGGCCCGTGAAAGTCCGGGTCGGCGTGGGATTCCCCCAGGGCCTCTGGACGCAATGGTACCCTCAGGCCGCCGTCGTCACACCTTCGCTGCTGGAGCAAGCCGAGCAGCCCGACCGATTGACCGGCGGCCGGATCTGCTGGTTCGCCGACGTGATCCCCGCGTCCATACTCCCGGCGGAGATCCGCGACGCACGAGGCGGCGCAATCGCTCGTCCCGCAATGCCGGGGCTGCCACAGACCAGCAGCGATGCGCTCTGGGAATACTCGCGAGACGTCGATGCCGCGTTCGTGAAGACCATAGACCGGACCCGAGAGACCGAGCGTCCCGAGTACGAGCGGTTCCTGTTCTATCGGGGGCTGGGACAGTCGCGGATGCCTATGCGGGCGGACGCCCGCCTCGGCGGCTCGCTGGCCCTCGATCGCGACCCGTCGCTCCTCGAAGGCGTCCGACATATCTTCACCCTCAAAATTGAGGGTGGTCGAGGGGCGTTCGACTATCGCGCCGCCCTGCGACCGGGCGAGGAAGCAACCGGCGTCATCCCATCGATGGAGCACTCCAGGCCCATGGCCGAATTCACGGAGATGATCGCCGACTCCCTGGCCGCGAGGCTGACCGAGTCGGGCCTCTATCCGAAGGAGGCTCGTGCGATGGTCAACACCTGGAAGAGCAGTTATTTCCAGAACGAAGGGGTCCGCGTCCTCTTCGTCCTCCCGCAGTCCTGGACCGACGGGTTCATCCCGATCAAGATCGTGCCGAAGCCCAAGGAAATCGTGCGGGTCATGGTCGGTCGGCTGGAGTTGCTGACACCCGAGCGGGAACAACTGGCCGAGGCCGCGGTCCGCGACCTGGCCGGCTCCGACGCGGACCGCCGAGCCCGGGCGTTTGGATACCTCCGCGACCAGGGCCGTTACGTCGAGCCGATCGTCCGTCGCATCGCCAAGACGTCTCGAGACGAGGGCGTGCGGAACGCCTGCCGCCGGCTGCTCCTGACCGATCTGGTCACCGACCTCCGTTCATCGGTCCACAACGCCGCCGATGGCAAGCGGCTCAACACCGATCCGCTCCTGATCCGCGCCCAGCTCGGCGCCTGCTCCGGGAGATCGGCATGACCGAGGAGGCTCGCGCCGAAGGGGTCGCCGTGCGGAGTGAGATCCGTAACCGGCCCGTTCCTAGCAAACAGGCGCAGGCTCCCGATACCCTGGCGATCGAATTGCGCGGCGCTTCATTCGAGGCACTGGGCGATGATCGACGCGCCGCCGAAAGCTACGCCCAGCGGCTCGAGCTCCTCGTGAACTCTCTCGTCCGCGACGTCCATCCCAGCCAGCTTACTTCGCTGAGGGAATGGTGGGTCGGTCGAGCCTATGCTCAGTGCCTGTTGCGGACCGGCAAGGCGGAAGCGACCCTCGCGTCGTTACAAAAGGAACTGGAGAACAGCGTTGCAGGCAAAGACCGTCTCGCCGATCTTCGGCTCCATCGCGTGCTCATGGGTCTGCTTCTCGACGCGAAAGGCCAGCGAGTCGGGGCTGAGACCCAATGGTCCCTATTGATCGAAAAGGATGACCTCCGTTCCGCCGCCGCTCCGACGGTGGTCTTGCCGAAACTCTGAGCCGGGCACGATCCGCTGTCGATCGGGGCGGGTGAAGATCGCCGTTCGCGCATCAAATGGAGGATCGACCTTAGAATGGATCCCTGGAAGCCGGCCCCACCCGGCGACCCGGGATCGGGAGAGACCTGATGCCTCCGTCCGACGATCGCAGGCAATTCACGACGCAACCGCTCCAGGGCGACGACCTGGAGCGATTTCGCGCCTATCTCAGCTTGCTGGCCCGACTGGAAGTCTCGCCACGGCTGCGAGACAGGGTTGACCTGTCGGGAGTCGTCCAGCAGACGCTCCTCGAGGCCCACCAGTCGCTGAATGACCGGGCGATTCGCGAGCCGACCGGCCAGGCGACGGCCACGTGGTTGCGGTCGATCCTCAGCCACAACCTGGCCGATGCGATCCGCAAGCTAGGGGCCAGGAAGCGGGACGTTCGCCGGGAATGGTCGCTCGACGCGGCGCTCGACCAATCCGCATCACGCCTGGAGCGATGGCTGGCCGCCGAGCAGTCGTCGCCGAGCCAGCACGCGATCCGTCAGGAGGAACTCCTGCGGATGGCGGAGCGATTGGCAGAGCTACCAGAAGCCCAGCGTCGCGCGATCGAGTTGCATCATCTCCGCGAGATGCCGCTCGCCCAGATCGCCGACGAGCTGGGGACGACCAAGGCATCGGTCGCCGGACTCCTCCACCGCGGCATGAAGACGCTCCGCACTCGACTCGATCCATCTTCCCTGTAGGGCCGGTTGTACCGGCCGGACCGGACAACGCGTCTCCGACACTCTCTCGGCCGGGCGAGCCGCATGCAATCGGATTCAGTGAGGCCATCACATGAGCGCCTTTTCTGCAGATTTTCGCGATCCACACCGGAATCCGGAAGACGATCGGGATCGACGGCTCAACGAGGTCATCGCCGGGTACCTGGAAAGCTCGGAGGCCGGCCGAGCACCGGACCGTTCGGAGCTGCTGGCTCGGCATCCCGACCTCGCGGGCGAGCTGGCTGCCTTCTTCGCCAATCGCGACCACCTCGATCACCTCACGGCCCCGCTCCGAGACAATAGGGCCTCGTTCGTTTGGATCGATGGCCCTCGTCCTCACGACCCTTCTTGCACGACGGCCCATCCCACTCCCGCGATCGTTCCATTCCACGGAGCGGGTCGGGCGGATCAAACGACATTGGATCGAGAAGCCGACGCGTCCGACCTCGACCCGGACGCCCCGGGAGATCCCGGGCAGCGGGTCACTTACTTCGGCGACTACGAGCTGCTTGAGATCCTCGCCGAGGGCGGTATGGGGGTCGTCTACAAGGTCCGGCAGGTCAGCCTGGATCGCCTCCTGGCGTTGAAGATGGTCCGGGCCGGCCGATTCTCGACTCCCGAGGATCTCCAGCGGTTCAGGATGGAAGCGGAGGCCGCGGCGCACCTGGATCATCCGCACATCGTGCCGATCCACGAGATCGGCGAGTACGAAGGCCGTCATTACTTCAGCATGAAGCTGGTCGACGGCGGAAACCTCGCGGAGCATGCCGGGCGCTATCCGGCCGACCCTCGCGCCGCGGCGAAGCTGATTGCGACCGTGGCGCGTGCGGTCCACTATGCCCATCAGCGCGGCATCCTGCACCGCGACTTGAAGCCGGCGAATATCCTGCTCCAGGGGAGCACCGAGCAACCGCTGGATCGCTGGATCCCGCTGGTGACCGACTTCGGCCTGGCCAAGCGGTTCGGAGGCTCGCACTCGGCCGGTCTGACCGTCTCCGGCTCGATCGTGGGCACCCCGGGATACATGGCCCCCGAACAGTCCGAGGGCACTCGCGGGTCGATCACGACGGCCGTCAACATCCACGCCCTGGGCGTGATCCTCTACGAGCTCCTGACCGGCCGCCCTCCGTATCGGGGCGAAACGATGCTCGATACGCTCCGATTGGTCCGCGAACAGGAGCCGACGCGCCCCAGGCTGCTCAACTCGAGGATCGCCGCCGATCTCGAGACGATCGTCCTGAAATGCCTGGAGAAGGCACCCTCGCGCCGCTATCACTCGGCGGAAGCCGTCGCCGAGGACCTCGATCGGTGGCTCGAGCATCTTCCCATCCGGGCGCGTCCCTCGACCGTCCCCGAGCGACTCATCAAATGGACGCGTCGACGCCCCTGGGCCGCGGCCCTGCTGGCGGTCGGGATCGTGGCGGTCGCGTCCTCTTCTCTGGCGGTCCTCGGCCTCGTCACCGCCGCGAGGCTCCAGGGCGTCGTCCACAGCAAGGGCCTCGCCCTCGAGAAGGCCGAGACCGAGCTGGATCGGACCCGCGAAAATGCGCTCCGCATCGAGGAGGATCATTATTTCCACGGACTCCT
Source organism: uncultured Planctomycetota bacterium (assembly GCA_963743925.1). Lineage (GTDB taxonomy): Bacteria > Planctomycetota > Planctomycetia > Isosphaerales > Isosphaeraceae > CAVZRC01. The sequence goes on from CAVURY010000034.1 coordinate 781,405, forward strand.
AGCCGCGGAGCAAGCCCTGTCCAGCCACAATCCGGACCAGGCCGGGGCGCTGCTCGAGGAGTGCCCACCCCGGCTGAGAAACTGGGAGTGGCGACACCTGATGCGACGACTGCATTCCGAGTTACGAGTGCTCCACGGACACTCGGGATTCCTCTGCGGACCCGACTTCGCGCCGGGTGCCGGCAGGGAGGTTTTCTGCGCGACCGACGTCCTCCCGGGCTCGATCTGGAGCACCTCGACGTATCCTGATCAACTCTTCCTCACGAGCACGGCGAGCGCCTCAATGCCCCGACCCGCAATCTACCGGCTCCACGGACCCGATGGCGCGGCTTACGGCCTGACCTTAGAGCCCAAAGGAGTCCGGGTAGCGACGGCGGGTGCGGACGGACTCGTCAAGATCTGGGATGTCCTCACGGGCAAGATGACGCATCTGTTCCGCGGGCATGCCGGCTGGGCCTGGGGCGTCGCGTTCAGCCCGGATGGCACCCGCCTCGCCTCGGCCGGCCTCGACGGGATGATCCGAATCTGGAACGCGAGCGCGGAGGCCGACGCGGATCTCGATCGACCTTTGAAGACCCTCGGCGGTCACGATGGGGCGGTGTTCGGCGTCGCCTTCAGCCCCGACGGCTCGAAGCTCGCCTCGGCCGGCTCGGATGCGACCGTCCGCATCTGGAATCTCGCCGGGCCCGAGACCAGGACCAGGATCCTGAAAGGGCATGAGCGTGAGGTGATCTGCGTGACGTTCCACCCCGACGGGAATCGAATCGCTTCGGGCGGCGCCGACCGGAAAGTCCGGATCTGGAATCTCGCAAGCGGCCGGGAGCATGCGTCATTCCACGTTGCAACGAGTCGGATCAACGCCCTGGCCTTCCATCCGGATGGAAGGCGACTCGCCATCGGCGGCCTCGACCGCTCGGTATCGGTCCGGGACGTCGAGAATTCGCAACTGATCTTCGATTATCCCGGTCACGCGCACTCCGTCCTTTATGTCGGGTTCAGCCCCGATGGCAAGGTCCTGGCGACGGCGAGCCAGGATGCCACGATCAAGCTCTGGAACCCCAATTCGGAGCCGGGACTTCGAGAGTTGCGATTTGATGGGGAGTCTCCGAAGGTCCGACCGAATCCCGGCCAATCGGAGCCGACGGCGACGAACCCGCGTTGGGTCGGAGGCTTGTCGTTCTCCCCGACCCGAGGAGAACTGGCCGCGGCGGGCACAAATCAGACGGTGGCTGTCTGGAATTCGGCATCCGGACGGCTCAAACGGACATTTCGCGGTGGCGGGGCGACCATGATCGCCGTCGCCTATGATCCATCCGGCACCCGACTGGCATCGGCCGGCAGCGATCGGATCGTCCGGGTCTGGGATCTCCGGGCCGGCGGCGATCCGATCACGTTCTCCGATCGGAGCGAAGGCTTCTCCAGCCTGGCCTTCAGCCCCGATGGCACCATGCTGGCGACCGGGGGCGGCGATCTGCCGGAAGTCGTGCAAGCGCCGACGGAGAAGGTGCCGCGAGCCAGCAGCGACGGACGGACGATCCGGATCTGGAACCCGGCTACAGGCCGCGAGATCCGCTCCCTGCAAGGTCATATCGGCTCGATTCATGCGATCGCCTTCGGCCCCGACGGCACCCGGCTGGTTTCGGCCGGCGCCGACGGAAACGTCCGGATCTGGGACCCGGGATCGGGCGATCTCCTCTCGGTGCTGAAGGGACATTCGGGCGCGGTCTTCGCGGTCGCCTTCAGCTCGGACGGCTCGCGGATCGCGACCGCGGGAGCCGATCCGGATCGATCGATCTGCATCTGGGACGCGGTCAACGGCCGGCCGATTTTGCCCCTTCGCAATCACACCAACTGGATCATGGGACTGGCCTTCAGCCCGGACGGCACCCGCCTGGCATCGGCCGGCGCCGACCAGACCGTCCGGATCTGGGACCCGGTCCGCGGCCGGGAAGTCCTGACCCTGCGCGGGCCGTACGATCGGGTCTTCGACGTCGCGTTCAGCCCCGATGGCTCCGACCTGGCCGCCGCCTCGGCGGATGGAATCGTCCGCATCTGGGAAGCTGCCGGGCCGCATTGACGCCTCTCGACGCGTCAGCTGTGTCGTCGGACCGGGGCGCGCAAGTCCAAGGAATGGGTGGGGGGGTCGTCGCTCCCTCACGGGGCGTAGAACTGCCCCGAATCAGGAGGCGAGCCCGGCAAGGCCGGGCCCAAGTTGATGTCCGCTTCTCCCGTGTTCAGATCGCCGCGCTCACGCGCTCGCCGCGGGCCGGCTCGAGCGAGGCATTTCCGGCGTCGGCCTCGGCGGGAGCATACCTTCGTGACCTGCGGCTCAGGGTCCGGATCGCCAGCCCCGAGATGACGGCGGAGGACAGGATCAGGATCACGTCCCAGTAAACGACGGATCCGATCGCGTTCGCGAGCAGCACCTCGCGGTGCCAGTAGGGAACGAACAGGAGACTGCAGAAGGCTGGCAGCACGCTCGCCAGAGCCAGGCCCCACCGGGGATCATTGGGATCGCCGAAGATGTTGAGAAACGCGAACGGCCAGGCCACCGTGACGAAGAGGACCAGGCCGACGCTCGCGGCGATGGCTCGAGACCGCCGCCGGGTCCAGACCCCCAGGGCCGCACCCAGGCTGACGAACGCCGCCCCGTGGACCAGGACGGTAACCATCGCCAGGGCGGCGACGCCCAATAAGGCGCCTCGGGTCAGCGTCGGCCGGGCCGGCCCAGCCCCCGCGATCTCCGCGGCGGTAGCCGGCCGGTACGTGGCGAGACCGGAGGCATCGGTCGTGGTCACCCAGTTATCTCCGTCCCCATCGGTACTGATCCTGACCGAGCCGCCCCCGGGGAGAGGCTTGACCTTGTTCACGACCTCGAAGGCCGTCGGGGCCGTGGCCATCGCCAGGGCGACCAGCGCGGGGCCGATCGCCAGGAGCGGGACCAGGCGGAAAGCCTCCCACCACCGGATCGCGAAGGACTTCCGGTCCGAGATCGCCGCCGCGGGACCCCGGACCGCGGCCGGCGATGTCGCGGCCGGAGCCGTTGACGACGCGGCCAGCGCGGCCAGCAGCGCGAAGCCGATGGCAACCGCGACGATGCAAGCCCACATTCCGAGGCCGGCCGTGGGCATGAATTCCGAGGTACCCTCGACCCAGATGCCGATGCCGCCGATCAGGCTCCCGATGCCGATCAACCCCGCCAGGACCATCACGACATCGGCGAGCACAGCGCGCGCCCCGGTCGGTCGGGGACGCGGTCGAATGGGCGGTGGAAGGTACGTACCGTCAGCCACAATAGACCCAGCGTCAGCGCGAGGCATTCACTGTCCCAGAATGTGATCCACCAGAGGGCGATGCTCCCAGATCGGCGGCGTTCCGTGATGACCTGGATGAGATCGAAAACGGCCGCGACGGGGCTCAGGTCCGCCGCGCCTTCATTTGCCCACCCCGGCCGCCGGGAGAAGACGAGGATCGGCCAGCCGGCGCCCACGATCACCGCGAGCCCCACGCTCAGGCCGATCGCCCGGCTTTGTCGCGCGATCCAGACGGCGAGCGCCAGCCCAATGCTCGCGATCAAGGCGCCGTGAACGAGGATCGTCGCGATGAGCAGGCAGGCACCGAAGAGCAACGCACCGCCGGACAATACCCCGTCGTACCGGGTCGGGAGCCACGCCGGAAACGTCTGCGGGCCCTTCACGGCCAGGGCCATGCCGAGTGCGAGCAATCCCGGCCCGATCGCCACCGGCGCGACTTGACGCAGCGCCCCGAGCCACTTGCCCACGACGATCGCCGTCGTGGAGAGCCCGGTTGCGACCAGGAGGTCGAAGCTGCCCCGCTGCTTTTCCTCGGCCATCGACGTCGGCGCCGCGGCCGCAAGCATCAGCAGACCGAAGATCAACTGGAGGATCGCGCCGCAGGCTCCCACGATCAGCCAGCCAGGCCAGACTTGCACCATCAGCCAGACGGGCATGGCGGCCGCACGCTCGTCCAGGCCTTCGATCAAGGCACTCGCGGCGCCGACGGCGCAGGCGACGCCCGTCGAGCCGCCCACCAGCACACCCAGGATTGTCGTCCATCGCGACGGCCGCGACCGATGCCACTCGCGCCAGAGCACGGGATTGCCATCGAGCGCCGGGCCGGGCAGCCGCCGCGCCAGCCGGCCGATCCAGCCAAGCCGGCGCCGCTTACGACTTTCGTCGGTCCCGCGCCGCGCGACCGGCCGCATCCTCCAGATCGCGAGAACCGCCAGCGCGACGGCTGCCCCCATTGTTGCTGCGAAAAAAGCGAGATAGTCCCGGAAATCGAACTGACCGGGCGCGGAATACGGCGCGAACGCCAGGTAGTAGGGATTTGCCAGCAGGCTCCAGTCGGCCGGTGGGCCGACGATCCTCGTCCAGGCCAGCCCGTACCAGATTGGCCAGAGGAGCAGCACGAGCGCCCAGAAAGTGTAGGCGACCAGTACGACCTCGTGCGGCTTACGGGCCCACACCGACAGCGCCATCGCCATCGAGCAGCCGAGTAGCGCGATGGCCAGGATCATCGCGAACGCGAGCGTGAGCGCCTGGGGATCGATTCCGCCGAAAAGCGACGAGATCGCCAGGACCGGCCAGGAGCAGGCCACCAGGCCCAGGACCGGGAGGAGCCGCGCGGCCAGCTTGCCGAGGACAATCTCGGGGTCGGACAGGTCGGTGGCGAGCATGTGGGCCAGCGTGCCGCGGGCGCGGTCGACGCAAACGGCGCCCGCGGTGGCCGCGGGGGCGGCGAGCATGACGAGGGTCAGCTCGACGCCGATGAGTCGGTAGAATAACGAAACGCCGAGCGCCGCATATTCCCGAGACGAATTCCTCAGTTCGATGGTCCAGCGCGGCGTGGCGATCGTCGCGATCGCGACCAGCAGCACGGCGACGCCGGCGGACCGCATGGCGTAGTTCTGCCAGCGGCGCGACCTGCCCAGGCACTCATAGAAAAAGACCGGTCCCAGCCCCCAGCGCATCGCTTCAATTCCACAATGAATGCCAGGCGCCGCCATAGATTCAATCTCTACACGCTTGTCACCCTCACCCTGTGAGAGCGTAGGCCCCGAGGATTCTCCGTCCAGAACAGCCCGACCGCCACCGCTTCGGCCCCGGGTTATCTCGATCGAGTGTACACGTAAACTGGCGTCAGTAGGCATCAGAGGATATCACCTCGCCACCTGCGACCGTGCCCAGGCCGCGCCAGACCATGCCGTCGAGCGTGGTCTTGACGAAGCGGACGCTGCCGTCGCCCAGGAGCGTATTGGCACCGCCGGGGTGGTAACTGCGGGCATTGATGGCGGAGAAGGTCGGGCCGCCGTTCTCCTCGTTCTTGCCGTTGAGGTCGAGGTCCATGCCTGGATAGAACGATCGGCCGATGATCGCCTTGTTCGGCGGCCAGGCCGTCGTGAACCCGGCCGCGTGGACATGGCCGTCGGACCACTCGGTGTGGAACTCGAACTGGTTCTCCGTCACGCACAGTCCGTTGTCGTACTCCGGCGCGACGGTGAACGGGTCCGCATATGGACTCGGGATGTTGTTCGGGTCGTTCACCGACGGGAGCGTCGTGAAGCGGCAGTTGGACGAGGCCTGATAGGCTTTCACCTCGGCGGCCAACACGGTCTGGCTCAGTCCGTCCGTGAATTCCGCGAGCCTGCGGCTGCGGTTCGGGCCGAACGCCGAGCGGTTCTGCGGACCATTGAAACCGCCCCAGACGAACCAGTCTCCGCCGCTCATCCCGTAATTGACGACCCCCGAGAGACCGTAGTCGTGAGCCGAAACCTGGGTCTTGATTTCGCTCGGGCAGATGAACGCGCCGACGGTCAGCGAAATGATCGTCGAGTTGGCCGGGTCCTCCTTGAAGACGCCGATATTCGCCGCGTTGAACAGCGGGTTCCCCTCCAGATAAGGAAGGATCCGAGCCTGGGCGCTCCATCCGGTGTCGTAGAGCACCGTGTTGGCCTTGCCGGACAGAGACATCGTCATGGGCAATCCCCCCACGGAGGTCTCATAGTTGTGCAAGGCCAGTCCGATCTGCTTGAGGTTGTTGGTGCACTGAATTCGTCGCGCGGCCTCGCGCGCGGCCTGGACCGCCGGCAGGAGGAGTGCGATCAGGACCGCGATGATCGCGATCACCACCAGCAACTCGATCAGTGTAAACGCTCTGCGTTTCAGCACGTCAGCGCCCCTCCAGTCTCGTGACAGTCGAAGCCCAGTAAGACACTTGTCAGACAGACAGTATTCCCGGCGATCCTGGCGTTGTCAACGAGTTCGTTCGGAGCGGAACGTTGAAGATCGGATGCGGCTTCTGGCACGGCTTTCCTTCCCCGAAAAAATCCTTACTTCGGGCCGACATGCTGGTTGCAAAACGAGCAGTCGAGTTCTACGATTGACACTCCGAGGTATTACGAAGTGGACTTTCGTAATATGCTCCCATGGGATGCCGGATGCGACAAGAGCCGGGGAGAACGCCGATGAGGAAGAGAGGACCGATTGGATTCACCCTGATCGAGCTGCTCGTCGTGATCGCCATCATCTCGGTCCTGGCGGGTTTACTCCTCCCGGCCGTGCAGAACGCACGCGAGGCCGCACGACGCATGGACTGCCAGAGCCATCTGCGTCAGATCGGGCTGGGGACGATGCAATATTTCGACGACTGGGGCGGCCAGGACTTCCTGCACCACCCGTTCGACGCCGACGTCCTTTCCCAGATCGGGGCGGCCGAATCCTTCGCGGAGATCTACTGGGAAGACAAGATCATGCCCTACGTCAATCCCCTCTACGCCAACGAGGCGATCGCCAAGGGGGGCGTGCAGGTGGCCGACGAGAAGATCTTCCGCTGCTTGTCCGACGTCTCGAAGGTTACTCCTTACGTCGACCCGACGACGGGATTGATCGACGGAATCTCGAACCGGACCAGCTACCTGATGAACTCGCAGCTCAGCCACAAGACATTGCGGTATGGCCGGTGGACCTGGCCGCGGTTCCAGCAGGATATCGGTACGTCCTACTTCATCGCCTACAACGAACGCGATGCGCTGGGACTCTTGAACTCGCCGGCCAGCGGCGATCCCCGGCAGGACGACTACGACATCTGGCTCGGCACCCTGATCCTCGACACCTGGATCCCCTGGAACCGCCACGGAGCATCCAATTGCCTCTTCCTGGACGGGCACGTCCAGTCATTGACCAAAGGTGTTGCCTACCCGCAGATGTATCCCGGCGGCTACGTCTATCCCGACCCGATGTTCTACCCGTGATGAGCGGACGAATCCGGCTACGAATCATCGTCATGCTTCCACTCGCCATGCCCTGGCTCTGTGCCGGCTGTGGAGGCTCGGGCTCTCAGGTACAGCCGACTGTCGTCGGGTCGCCCGAGCAGGAGGCCGCGCGTGTCTTCGCGCTGGCGCAGAGCCTGGAGAAAGAAGGCGATACCAAGAAGGCCTTCTCGGCGTATCACCAGATCATCCGCAACTTCCCCGCCACGTCCTCCGGCACGAAAGCCGCCGCGCGGATCAAGAAGGCGCAAGCCGATGCAATGCGTAAGCCCCAGGGTAAGCGGAAGTCGTGAGCACCAAGAGAAATCAAGTGGGCTGGGCTTTCTCTTTCCGATCCGCGTGCATCCGCGTCGTTCCGCGGCCGTATCGATCTTCAGCTTCCTCTTGAAATGGCCTCGAAGTCGTGGCGGCCCTACGAGGCGAATCGTCATCGCGTGGCCACGTTGAACTCGGGCGATCGCTTCGAGGTGGTCGCGAACTTGGGAACGTCCCAACCCGCGCATCGGCTTTGGATTCGCGATGTGGAGGGGGATATCGCCATCCAGCAGAAGCTCAACCTGAGCACGATTCGCCGCTAGCCTTCCCGGCCATCCGCAAATCCTCTGCCACGCCCACCGGCTCAATCGAAGGGGATTCCGGTCTGTTCGGAGATATCGCGCAGGTCGGAGACCACGGCACCGACCAGGGGGATCCCCGACACTCGACGGATCGCCTCGGCCTGTCGCTCGGGTTCGCCGGGGATCAGGGGTCCGGTGGTGCCCGGCGCCGGCCTGGCGGCCCGAAAGACGCGGATCCACTCGTCGATCTGGAGTTTGAACTCGTCAGGATCGATGAACCCGTCGATCCGCATCGCCCCGAAGCAGTGGCCGATCCCGAGTCCGACGCTTCGAGAGGGGATCTCCTGCCGGAGCGCGAACGGGGGCGCGAACGGGCCCCAGTTCGCGCCGCTCAGGATGCAGGATAGGATGTTGACCATCGCGGCCAGGCAGTAGCCTTTGTGGCCCCCGTGCTCGCGATCTCCGCCGAGCGGCTGCAATGCCCCGCCGTCGATCATGCCTCGGGGATCCTGGGTGCCGACCCCGGAGGCGTCGATGGCCCAACCTTCCGGGATCGGCTTCTGATTTCGGAGGGCGATCTCGATCTTTCCGTATGCGGTTGCGCTCGTGGCCATGTCGATGACGATCGGCGGCTCTGCCTTGCCGGGAAAGGCGATCGCGAGCGGATTCGTCCCGAGCATCCGCTCCGCCGATCCGACCGGGGCGACGAGCTTGGTCGAGTTCGTCATGGCCCATCCGATCAGGTCGCGTTCCAGGGCCTGGAGCGGATAATACCCCGCGATGCCGAAGTGGTTGGTGTTGCGCACGCTGACCCATCCCGATCCGACCGATTCGGCCTTCTCCATGGCGATCCGGTTCGCCCAGGGGCCGACGACCAGCCCCAGCCCGTTGTCGCCGTCAACCGTGGCCGTCCCGGGCAATTCGCGGACGACGGAGACCTCGGGCCTGGGATTGATCCGGCCCAGCGTCAGCATGTCGAAATACGTGTGCAGCCGCGCAACGCCGTGAGAGTCGATGCCGCGCAGATCGCTCGTGGCCAGGACTTCGGCCGCCTGCCGTGCGTCGGCCTCGGGGACGCCGAAATGGCGGAATACACGAGTGGAGAATTCGCGTAACCGTTCGATCGGGTACGACTGGATCTCCTCGGAGCCGTCCATCGTCGTCTCCTTACCGTCCGGTCAGGCGAGCCTCGGGATCAGCCGCTCCACGATCGTCTTGCCGATGTTCAGGGAGGCGGTCGCCGCCGGCGACGGGGCGTTGTTGACGTTGATCACGCGATCGGCTTCCTGGATCAGGAAGTCATCGACCATCGAGCCGTCGGGCAATACGGCTTGTGCCCGGATGCCGGCCGGGGCGGCGTGCAAGTGCTCGGCGCGGATCTCCGGCACGAGCCGCTGGAGTGCCTTGACGAACGCCGACTTGCTCGCCGACCGCCACATCTCGCCCAGTCCGGTCTTCCAGTATTTGGCCGCCATTTTCCGGAAACCCGGATAACGGAGCGTCTCGAGGACGTCGGCCAGATTGAAGTCGGTCTTGCGATATCCCTCGCGGCCGAACGCCAGCACGGCGTTGGGGCCGCATTCGACGCCACCCTCAACCATCCGGGTGAAGTGCACGCCCAGGAAGGGAAAGTTGGGGTCGGGCACCGGGTAGATCAGGTTCTTGCACAGATATTGTGCCTCGGGTATCAACTCGAAGTACTCGCCACGGAACGGCACGATCTGGGCGTCGGGCGTCTGGCCGCTCATCGCCGTCACCCGGTCGCAATGAAGGCCGGCGCAGTTGACCACCTGCCTGGCTTCGACCTCGCCGGCCGCGGTCGTCACGATGACCTTGTCCGCGCCCCGTTCGAACTTGGTCACTCGGGCTGAAGTCAGCACCTCGCCGTCGCGTTCGCGGACGCGCTCGGCCAATCGTTGGCAGACTTGCTTGTAGTCGACGATACCCGCCTCGGGGACATGGATCGCCTTGATCCCGGCCGAGTGCGGCTCCAGCTCCTTGAGTCGGTCCGGGCCGATGACCTCGCAGGCCACGCCGTTGGCCTGGCCTCGCTCGAAGATCCGCTCCATCGCCGGCAACTCGGAGTCATCGAGCGCCACGATCACCTTGCCGCAGATCTCGTAGGAGATCCCCTCCGAGGCGCAGAACTCCTCCATCAGCTTCTTGCCCTGGCGACAGTTGATCGCCTTGAGCGAGCCGGGCTTGTAGTAGATCCCCGAGTGAAGCACGCCCGAGTTGTGGCCGGTCTGGTGGAAGGCCAGCCCAGCCTCTTTCTCCAGCACCACGACCTTGCGCCGGGAAGTTCCCTGGTGAGCTGGTAGGCGGTCGCCAGGCCGACGATTCCCCCACCGATGATGGCCACGTCCGTCGAGATCATTGTTGTCCTTGGATCTGTTCGTGTCGCGTTCTGCCGGCAGGCGAGGGGCACGGCAATTCGACCGCATTCATCGCCGGGCCTGGGAGAGTAGAAAACCCGAAATCCCGAAGATTCACTGTGTGATCGAGAGCCGATGCCCACGCACCTGCTCATACGGGGAACGATCCCCGTGACGAGTTCCAATCGCGCACCCTCGGGCCTGCTTCGTCCCTTTATGATACGCGAAACTCAGCATAAGGATGCAGACCAAACTCGTTGTCACCTCTGTCGGAGTCGGTCAATCCCGGGGTCAAGCGCTCGATCCTCGGATTCCTGATTAACATCGCGGCTTTCGCCACCATACGAGGAGCGCCCTCGACATTGCCGACACAGTCTACGTAGACGTTTCCGACAGAAGCTAGCGCGAGAGGAAGTACGCGGAATGCCGAATTGTCGTCGATCAACAGGTCCGAACGCATCTGTCGGATTGAGAAGCGGGGTTATGGCGAAAACCGTCGGCGATGGCCTAATTCTCGGGCCGATTCACTGACCTCGGGCCTGTCACGCTGCTCTCCCTTGACAATTCGGGTCCCACTCTTCAGGACTCAAGGGATGGATGTTGTCCATCGCCAGAGCTCTTCGTCCGGACGAAGGCTTGCCGCGCAGGAATGATGCATCGAGAGACTTGGCCGACAAGGTCTTCCCACCGGCCCCTATCCCTCGATGCAGCCGTTGCTTCATGTCACGTCGATGCTGCACCGACTACTTGGAGCCGCCCCGGAGTGCGGCGTCTTCGGCGAGAAACCGTTCGAACTCGTCCAGGTGTTTGTCGAAAAACGCTTTCTCGTCTTCGGAGCAGAAGTAATATGTCTTCCCCTTGTAACCGCTCTTGATGGTGCGGTCGCCGACCATGCGGCAAAGTGGGCAGACTGGATGATTCTCATCCAGCACGGGCATTTTGGCGTACGCCTCGTTCGAGTCCGGATCGAGCCAGCCCTTCCCTTGATACTCGATGCCGTCCGCGACCTGCCCCGCACCGTCCCGGCCGACGTACCGCTCGACGACCCGGAGCGCCAGATCCATGCCCGAGGAAACTCCGCCGGCCGAGGCGATATTTCCGTCCTCGACAAACCGCGCACCGCGGTTCAGATGAACCTCGGGGTACATGACCGCGAATCGGAAGTAGGCGCCATGGTGCGCGGTCGCTCGCTTGCCCGAGAGCAGGCCCGACTTCGCGAGCACGAAGGCACCGTTGCAGACCGACATCGTCACGTCGGTCGACTTCGATGCCTTGCGAATCCATTCGATCATCTCGGGAGTGGCGGCGTCCAAGGCCATCGCGGGAATGACGATGATCTTCGGCGGCGGTGCCGTCTTGAACGTGTGGTCTGGAACCACTTTCATCCCGCCACCGACCCTCACCGGCTCGAGCGTGGCGGCCACCATGTAAGGCGCGAAGAGTGGCTTGCCGTACTGGGTGTAGGCCTGCGCGAACACTTCGAGAGGCCCGGTGAAGTCGAGGACTTCGGCATCCTTTCCGATCACGATGGCTACCGGGATTTTCCCTCCTGCCGGGACCGCGAGCGCCGTCGCTTTCCGATCGGGCTTGGCGTCCTGGTAATGTTCGTGATGATCCGCCTGGCCGCGTGCATTCGCGGACGCAAGCACGGCGAAGGCAAGCAAGGCCACACTGACTGTCGCTCGGGGACCGCTTGGTCGTTGCATCGGAGTTTCCTTCGGTGATTCCGGGAATTGCGGATCAAGACGGGTTGAAAATACCTCGTGGGCGTATCACGTAACCGTGCGTTTCGGCTATTGCGACGTCTTCGCGATCCGCTCGATCCGGGCGTTGTAGTCGCGGAACATGTCGCGCGTCATCGTAACGACCTCCTCGGGCGCTTTTGCCTCGGAGCCCGCGTCCAGCGGCGGCCGGGGGTCGTACTCGGAGAGCAGTTGGGTGATCTGGGCGTATTCGGTCCCCCGGAGCTTCTGGACGAGCGTCAGGCCGAAGTCGATGCCCGAAGTCACCCCCGCGCCGGTGACGCGGTTGCGGTCGATCACCACGCGCTCGTCCACCGGCTTGGCGCCGAAGAGTGCGAGCTGCGGCCGGGTGGCCCAATGCGAGGTGGCCCGGTAGCCGTCGAGCAGGCCGGCGGCCCCGAGGATGATCGACCCGGTGCAGACGCTCGTCACCCACTCGGCCTTCTCGCCGCGAGACCTGACGAAGCGCCGGACGGCCGGGCTCTCCGCGGCCTCCAGGGTCCCTTCGGAGCCCCCCGGTACGAACAGGATCGAGAGCTTCTCGGGGCAATCGGCGAAGGTCGTGGTGGGGACGACCTTCACCCCCGAGTGGGAGGGGACCGGGTCGGCCGTCTCGGCGACCAGCAGGACCTTGGCCCCCATCAGGCTGCCGAACATGTGCTGGGGCCCGAACAGGTCCAGGGCCGTGAACCGGGGGTAGAGGAGCATGGCGATCGTCTCGTGACCCATCCAGTCGCGATGCTCGCGGGCCATCATATCGGCATGGGCCTTGGCCCGGCTCGCGGCGTCGTCGCCGTCGTCCCCTCGGGCGGGGCGGACGGCGGCGGCCAGCGTGCTCAGGATCATCTCGCGTCGGGTCGTCATGGTCGAGGCCCTCTCTTGTTGGATCGGGGTGCGGAAATTCGGGCGACCTCGGGCACGACGAGTGTGCCGAGGTCGTTGGTACCGGATCGAATGGTCACTTCGCCGAACGGCCGGTCCAGGTTGGCGTAGCGGCCGGCGAAGCGGTCGGCTGCGGCCCGGCCGGGCGAGCCGAAGCCCGTCGGCGGGGGCCAAGTCAGGGTCACGGCGTAACGCCCCTCGGGGGCGCCGGGCTGGCCGGAGGTCTCGAGGACGAAGCCGCCGTCCGCTCCGGTCGTGGCGTGCGGGTTTGGACTGTTTGTCGGTGCCCCCAGGGGTTGGAGGCGCATCCGCACGCCCGCGGCCGGCTTGTCGCCCTCCCGGATTCGCCCCGAAGCGGGATGCAGCGGGGGTCCGACCAACCCCCGATCGCAGCCGGCGGACAGGAAGAGCAGCGCGAGTGCGGTGGCGCGTCGCAATGGGTCGATTCTCAATACTCCCCCACGATCTCGCCGCCGTTGTAGCTGACCAGGGCGGCGAAAGTCGAACCGATTGACAGACTCCTTGACGAAGCGGACCGAACCGTCGGCGAGGGCGAAGTTCACCCCGCCGGGGTGGAAGCTAAAGGGGGACTGGACGTTGCTGCAATTGATCCGGCAAACGGCGTTCTGCGGTTGCGGGTCGGCGTACCAGGGGGTCAGCCCGTCGCCTGAGCAAGGGTTGAATCCCGAGCCGACGAGCCCGGCCCAGATCGCCTGCTTGAGCTGGGCGTTGTCGGGGTCGGTCGCAGTCATCAAGGCGCCGGCGCGGCCGCCGTGGGAGTAGCGGATCGGCCGTCCGGCCTGCTCGGTGTACATCATCGTGTTGGAGAGGCCGTCGGTGATCGAGGCGAAGCTGAGAGTGGCCGTATTTTCCATGCCTCCGAGCAGGGCAGCGTAAGCGGGCAGGTCGATGCAGGAGTTGAAAAGGCCGGTGACGTAGGGCATGTTCATCGAACCGGGCGGCAGCGGCCCCGCCGCGTAGGTGGCGCCGTTGTAGTCCGACACGGCCGCGGACGGGTTCCAGGGCGGGATGAGGTTGAGGCCGACCCAGCTCGCGACGATGTTGACACCCGGGGCGGTCCGATATTCCCCCGGCGAGGACGGACAGATGAGGGTGTTGATCTGGGTGAGGACGACTGTCTGGTTGGACTGGGCGAGGTAGCCGGCGCCGAAGTTGTAGCTGTTGTAGAGGGCCCGCTGCTCCAGGGAGGGGAGCATCATCGTGATCGGCCCCTCGATGGCGATCCCGCTGTCGGCGGCCGGGCTGGCGAAGACCATCCACCCGGGCGGGATGCGGTTCTGGGTGTCGTGATAGTTGTGGGTGGCCAGGGCGATCTGCTTGAGGTTGTTGGTGCATTGCGCCCGCCGAGCCGCCTCGCGGGCGGCCTGGACAGCGGGAAGCAGCAGGGCGATGAGCACTGCGATGATGGCGATCACCACCAAAAGTTCGATGAGTGTGAATGCTCGACGACGAGGCATGGAATTCTCCTTGAGGAGGGCACCGGGAGGGCGCGGACCGACACAAGGCCAACGAGCCAGAAAGGCCGTGCAAGATGGAGATAAAGCAAGTCAAGCGACGAATGCTAGCCTTGCCTCCGGACGCACGGAAACCTTGGCGCAGAGTTTAGATGCGTCGATAGCAGTAGCGGGGATCAGGCGATGGCCGTACCTTCCGGCGGCTCATCAAGGCGTGAAGAACGCCGAGCCGGAAGGACGCACCGAGAGGAGGTGGTGAGAAGGCTTTCGGATGATCGGGGCAGAATGTACCCGATCATCGAAAGCGTCGCGGTCTTCCAGACAGGGCTCACCGACTCAGAGCTTGGAAGACCCGAATCACCGCACGGGGTGGAGTTCAAGCAGGGGCTTGGATTGGCTTCAAGCGGTCCTTCGCCCGAAGGAGGAGTGGGCGGACGGACTTTCGTCTTTCGAGGTCCGCAGCAGCACGAGGCCTGGCGGCACATTGGTCCGCAGTTGCAGCCGTGGGCGTGCTCGTCGGCATCAAACTCCGACGATGATGAGATCGAGGAGGCAAGACTCGCATCGCTCCACGCCAGACCAAAGAGGAGCACGGCCGCGAGCGTTCGCCAGCGGTGTATCGCTCTTTGTCGGGCATTTTGATGCGTTGTTCCCAAGGAGCAAGCCTTCGACGGCGCGAGTCTGGGCGGATCGAATCATTCGCCAACGATACCAGACTCAGTTTAGGCCCACGCCCTGTCAACTGGGAGCCCGGTAGCGCTTCGAGCGCGCGAGGGAATGGTTGAAAGTATGGAAACTCCGATGAGCCAGGATCAGTAGGTAGCAAGGCACGTCGAGTCGTATGCCCCTCCGGGCGATGGGGCCCGAAAACTCGAATCGAACGATTCAAGCGGTGCGGGGCTTGAGCCCGATCTTGCCGAGGTCGACGACCTCGCCCCCGTTCAATGCCAGCATCTCGCCATTGCGTCCGGCGTTGCCTCCGAGCCACCCGGCCGTCTCGTGCCAGACGACCTGGAAGCCGGCGCGGACTCCCAGGAGGCTGCCCGTGAGGACTCATTGAAGAATACTCCGTCGATTGAGCGGCTTGCCACGTTCGTGGTCGAGCCACGGCTGCGCCAGGGGTTCCGGGAGGGCATATCGCAATTCGTCGTTCATGTTTTCTCTCCATCGAACGCCGTAAAACTCCGGCGAGGGCTGTCATCGCGATGATGGTCAGCGCTTACCAGGAGCAGCGGACTGCACTGCTGACCGTGACTCGAATCGGTCGGAAGTCGCGAACGGGCTATGCCTCGCTCGCCCGGAGAGGGGCGTTTCAACGGTTGATTCCGGGCCCGCCGATTGGACTCGAGTGCGGACGGACCCGGTGACTGGCGGGTTTCAACTGGGCTTGTGGGCCTTGTGACAGGCCATGCACGATGTGGAGACCTTCTTGAATGCCGCCTCGGCCTTTTCCTTGTCCTCCTTCTTGGCCGCCTCGTTCAGGGCCTTGGCATTGGCGCAGTAGGCATCGGCCAGTTTCTTGTAGTCCTCCTTGTCGCCCTTGGGCGGGTCGTTCTTGGGCAAGTCCGCGCCAAGGGTCGCGAAATTCTTCGTCGTTTTCTGGATGTCCTTCCAGTCGGGCGAATCGGCGGCGAGGGCCTTCTTGAGCTTCGCCAGGGGCGCATTGGCCCCCTTGTGCAGTTTTTGCATGACCTGCTTGATGGTCGCCGTCTTCTCGTCGTCGGCGCCGGCAGGGCCGGTCGCGAGACCCGAAATCGCCACCAGGCCGAACGCGCACGCCGCGCACACAATTCTCTTCATGTTGCAATCCTCCTCGAAAAATGAAGGAGCCTTTCGATGGAACGTCCGTCCAACTCGACCTCGCCTCTGCTTCCGGTTTTCACTTCAATATCGCGAACGTCTTCACGTCGGAGCCTTCAGGCTCAATGTCCGTGTTGCTGTTGTGACGACTCGTGGTGCGTCCGCTTGATGAACGCATACCACTCGTCCACCGCCGTCCAGTTGACGACGTCCCAGAACGCTTTCACATAGTCCGCCCTGACGTTCCGGTATTTGAGGTAGTAAGCGTGCTTCGCGTGCGAGCCGAAGTACTTTCCGATGTCGGATGCGAGGGCCCCTTTGGGCTCAACACCCTTCGGTCCCATCACGGCCCAGAACGTCGCGTGGAGCAGATGGCCGCTCAGGTTGAAGGTCAGCTTCTCCGTCAGGTCGGAGATCAACGCAGGATCGAGCTTTCCTTCGCGGACTTCCGCGAGTTTCGCCGACGCCTCGTTGGCCCCCTTCACATACGCGGCTTGGTGCTTGTCATGGTGCAGCCGCATGGTCTCGGCATCGATCGAAGGCTCCAGGGCTTCGTAGGCATAGGGCAGGGGGGGAAGCGAATACTCTCCTCCCTTCGCGACCGACTCCGCGAGCGACTTCGCGATGGGTCCTCCCGAGGCTTGGGCACGGTGATCCTCCTGGTATCCGGCAGCCCTCGCCAACGATTCTGAAGCGAGCAGATCAAGTCCGCCGGCCAATCCGGCACCTCCGGCAAGGGCAGCCCGCCTGGAAAACAATTCACTCATCCTGCTTGACTCCGCGTTCGTGGGTTTCTGCCGATCTTGTGAACGTCATTCTGCCACTCTCTCACCGTCCGAGAGACTTGCCGGGGCCGGACTAGGAGATAGTCCGCCCCGGCTGGCGGGGTTTACATGGCAATCACGGTTGTCCCGGCCCGGAACTCGCCGCCTTATCCGATCTGGCCAGAACCCTCCTCGGAGAGGAGCTTCATCAAGGTGAGACGCGGGTATGACCCGCAATTCCCACGATCTCGGTGACGACAACTCGACGCAACGAATCGGCTGATGCTCGACTCGCGAGTTGTCAGTAAGGACAACCCGTCGTCAACTTCGCGGGTGCATCCGTCGTGTCGATTGGCTTCGTATCGCCGCCGCCCAGGCGCGCGAGCCGCTCGCCCGCGTTTTTCAGCATCTGGGCCGAGTAGCCCGGCATAGCACTTCGATCGTTCCCTCCTTCGAGACGAGAGCGACATAAGCCGAGCTTTCGGCCTTGTAGGCGTGGACGATGCGCGACTCCGGGTCGGCGAGGATCGGGAATGGGACGGAGTTTTCCTTCGCCCACCCCCTCGCTCTGGAGACCTCGGCATCGATGACGCCGAGGAAACGGATCTCATCTTTGTAGGCCGCGAAGAGTCGTTGGAGAAAGGCTGTGCCGCCTCGCTGCATGGGCATCCATCTTTGATGAAGGTGAGCACGAGCGGCTTCGAACTCGTCACGTCCTCGAGCCGGTACGTCTTGCCGTCCGTCGCCTCGGCCAGGAATGCCGGTGCGGGTTGCTTCGTCATCTTTCCCGTCGCTTCGAGCATCTCCGGGGTGACGAGGTGCTTTGGCGGGCCTTCAACGATCACAAGATTCGAGCCGCCGGTCAGGTCGGCCTCGAAGCTGAGCCGAGCCCAGGCGATGAACACGCCCAGCACCGCGAAGGCAAAGACAACAAGAGCGGACTGGTAACTCTTCATTGCAATCTTCTATGCTCCTGTAACAGGTTCGCTTTACGGCAATCCGTTTAATGCGACTGCCGAACCGGCGCGGAGAACGAACGGGCGGAGCCCCGAGACTTACTTGCCCGTCATCGCCTTGATCTTGTCGCCGGCAATCTTCGCTTGCGGGCTCTCGGGGTATTCGCTCACGATCCGGCGGTAAGCTTCGACGGCCTGCTTGTTCTTGCGAGACTTCTCCAAGGCTTGGGCCGAGCCCAGTTCCATCGCCGCTTTTTGCGCGGGTGAGGAAGCCAGCGAGGGCGGGGCCGCTTCAGCCAGGGGAGTGGGAGAGCTTCCCCCGCAGCCGAGGGGCGAGAGTAGTACGGCCAGGACAGACAGCGTGCGCGGAATTATGGTACTCATCGAAAACAATCCCCGATTTCCGTTCCACGTCTGGCGCCTGCAATCAGTACGAATCCGACGAGATCACCTCGCCCCCGTTGCGGGTGCCGAGTCCTTGCCAGGTCGCCGGATTGACCGAATCCTTGACGAACGCGACGTGCCCGTCGCAATACATCGCGTTCACGCCGCCGGGATGGTTGCTCCGGCCGGCCTTCCAGCCCGGCATATGATAGTTGCCCCCTTCGCAGTCGCTCAGGAGCTTCGAATTCGGGGTCAGGTAGTGGTTGTATAAGACGTTCCGACAGTCGCCGAACCACCATTGCGATCCCTTGGGAATGTATCCCTCGTTGGCGGCCTGGCAGGCCGGGATGGTGAGCGAGGTGCTGGATGTGAGGGCCAGCAAGCGACCGAACGGATAGGGCGTCGCGGTACCGTCGCCGACCAGGCATTCCGAGGCCGCCACCGTGTTGCTCGAGCCGTCCGTGATCGAGGAGAACGACTGCGGGACGTCGGTGATGAAGACGCCGTTGGCACCCGTCGGTGAGCCGACTCCGACGGTCGGATCATTGGCGACGCCGACGCTGGTGACCCCATCGCCCGTGCAGAAGACGTAATTATTCGGCCCCGAGGGAGGGGCGGGCGGAGGAAAACCATCGCTGGGGCACAGAAAAAGATTGACTGTCGTGTTCATGATGGTCAAGTTGGCCGGCCAGATGGCGTAACCTCCCGAGGGCCCTGCGCGAACGGCCAGTTGAAATTCGCGGCGTTGTAGACCGTCGTCTGCTCGAGGAAGGGCGTCATCTGAGCCAGGATCGACCAGGCATAATGAAACCCCGGCGTGCCCGCCAGTATCCCGGTCGTTGGGGGATTGTAGTTGTAGAGAAAACCCACCGGGAAGCAGTTCAGGCCGGAATGGTAATTCTGCATGGCGAGGCCCAGTTGCTTGAGGTTGTTGATGCACTGGGCGCGCCGGGCCGCCTCGCGTGCCGACTGGACGGCGGGCAGCAAGAGGGCGATGAGCACGGCGATGATCGCGATCACGACCAGCAATTCGATCAGTGTGAAGGCTCGACGAAGACGCATCGATCTCGACTCCGGATCTAGGGATGCTCGGTGTGTGTGGGCGCACGCGGACACGGCGACCCGGCCGGGCGCGGTCTCGGTGAGCCGATCAGATTTCACGCAGCGGACGTTCGTTGACCTTGCGCGGGCCGGTAGCGCAAACCGCGCGGATCACGATCATGGCGCGAATTGATGCCTGAAATCAGGCCGAGCGTGACGGGCGTGGAGGCCGATCGATCCGCGACATCCGTCTCGGATGATGAGGGTGAAAGGCCGGTGGCGTGAGGATCTCACCGGTTGTGGAAGGCCGGAACAGGCGAGAATGGGTGAGTGTCGCGGCCCTGCTGGTGGGTCCGGATGGTGTCGAGTTCGGCAGTCCCGGGTCTCCGCACGGAGCCTCACCAAGGCAAGGACCGGGGTCCGGTTCACTCGCGCGGGGCGAAGGCCCAGGAATGGAAGCGCCGGAGCTCTGCCGGGACGCCGAACGACGACCGCAGCAGCAAGAAGCCTCCCGGCAATTCGAACCGCACTTGCAAACCTGAGCATGAGACTCGGCGTCGAAGGGAGATGACTCGATCGAGTCGGCGTATGCGCTCCCGCCGCGGACCGACAGCGCGAGCACGATCCCAAGCAGGATGCCGCTCACGTTCGGTCGATGGTACGTAGGAGGGGAATGCATGCCGTTCCAGCTATGGCCGTCGAGGCGGTGGGCGGCTCCATCCGGGAATGATCCGATTCCAGCTCATCGTCGATCTCGATCGACGTTTTGTCAAGGGGGTCGAAGAGCTTCTCGAATCGGCCGAAATTCGCTGAATTTCGGGGTACGGGTCGGTTCAGCCCATCGGACGACTCTCGTTGGCGAGCCAAGAAGATCCAGTACAGCGGGTCTCTGGTACTGCTTGCCGAACTCGGCCGGTTTATCGATGAAGAGGCCGGTGGACAGCTTGGCAACTGCCGCGGGCGTCGGCAGGGGCCATGAAGGAAGAGTCGATGGCCCGAGTGTCCATAGCTCATCCGAGACCGCGGGATCCTCGCCAGGCGGGGCGACGCGGCGGACATGCTGCTCTCAGGTCCGACGCGTGCTGGAATGCCCGAACGACTCGAGCGGCCTGGCCGGCGTCCGGGGTCGCGCCGATGGGGAGATAGAGCACGTTCTCTTCCCGACGGGCGAGCACCTGCTCGACCAGGACTGCCCGGAGCAGCCACACGGCGTCCTCCTCGCTCGCCGTCGCGACGCCAACCCATCCGGCATAACGGCGCGGCGACAGCGGAATCTCGGCCGCGCGCAGGCCGTCCTCCACCTCGCCCACCGCCGCCTCGTACTCGGACCGGGCCGCGGCCGCCTCGGCGGGCGTCGCCGGCTCCCAGACCTCCTGGCCGGCCAGGGACTGCTGGGTGGCGCTCAGGTGCCCGTCCCAGTAATGATTCGCCTTGACCAGCGCCACCACCACGTTCTTGATCTCCTTCTCGACTCGAAAATCGGGGCCGGCCGGGAGCTGGAGGACGGCCTGCCTGCGTCGAGCCGACACGTTCTCCGCGGTGATGGCGAATTGGAGCCAGGCCGCCTCTTCCTGCGACTCGCACCGGACACCGACCCAGCCCGGAGCGTACCCATCCACAGTTTGCATGTACGTCGTCATCTTGATGGCGCGACCGATCTCGGCGACAACGTCTCGGTACCGGCCCGGTGCGGTCGCCACTTCCGCCTCCGACACCGGCTCCAGTAACTTGCCGCGATGCGGCGGCCCTCCGGCCAGGGCCAGGTCGCAGAATGTCGTCCAGATCTCGTCCCATGCGACCCTCCCATCCGGCCCGTACCTGATCCCGGCCGAGCCCATGGAGTTGGTCGAAACGGATGTATAGCAGTGCTGATAGCGCGGCGGCAGGAGGGCATTGATCTTCGCGTCGAGCGCCGCCAGCTCCGCCGCGACGTTCCGGGAGGGCATTGGTTTCATGAATGGATTTCCATGTGTCAGTTCCGCCGCGTGGCGAGTGGCCGAGCCGGGCGAACGGGCGAACCGGGGAGGGGTCCGCGGTGGACTCGATTGCCGCGGGGTTTCTCGCCCGCCACCCTGATCTCGGGGCCCGGCACGCACTTGCAGGGCTCGCCCCAGGGATAGCGACAGCCGTGATCGTGCATGATGAGGATCTGGTTGACGGGGCCTCGCTTGAACCGACCACGAGTCGCCGCAATCCAGGTACTCGGGCTCGGCAAGGGCTCGCGGTCGGCGAGATTCCGGGAAGTCGTGTGTCGGTATCCATATTACTCCCCCGATCCCTCGAAGACCATGGGGCGCGACCCCCACTCCGGGAACGGCCGCTCATCTCGCCGCGGGCACGCCGAAGTCGGCCATCCGGCTGCGGTAGAAGGTGTGGATGTGGTTCGCCGCGTCTTGTGAGGACTCCGTTTGCCGCCGGCACCCAGGAGGCCGGTCGCCGAGGCGACGGCGGGCGACGGCACGCCATCGGGGATTTACAAGTCAGGATCTCCGGCGGCAAAGTGAGATTACTTGGCGGCCAGGCGAAACGGTTCCAGTTCTGTCGCTTCGACCTTGATCGTCGCGGTTAATCCGGTCTCCCCGTCGTATTCGCGATACCTCGAGGCAAACGGAAGTTTCGGGGCCGCCCTCCCCTTCCTGGCGAGCAACTCCGCGCCCGGTTCGATGCGGACCTTGTATTCGCCCGGAGCCGCCCCCTCTCGGGTCTTCGAATTCAGCGAGAAAGTCCCATCCGGCTCGATCTTCCCGGACGCGGGCAGCCCGCCCCGCGTCGGGATGAATTTGACCGCGCCACCGGTCAAGGGCGAGCCATCGGCCAGCAGCACCCGACCCTTGACCGGGTACAGCGTACCCGAATAAGGGCCCGGACCGCCGCAGCCCGCCAGACCGGCCAGCGAGAGCGCGATCAGGTAAGCCACGTCGCCCGGAACGAGTCGGCCTCGCGACGACCATCGACCTGGAGTGGAACGCATCGGCGTCTCCCGCGATCCTGGGCCCTTCCCTCACTTCGATTCGACGACCCGGAAGATGACGTCGTCCGGCAGCGTCGCAACCCGTCGTCCTTCGGCCTCGAGCTGTTCGTGCGGGCGATCCTTGATCGATCGAGCGAAGTCCGGCTTGATGGTGAAAGTCAGGGTGCGACCCGACTTCTTGTCGCGGATCACGGTGCGGAGATCCTCGCGGCTGGCTTGCTCGAGGCGCAGGTTCAGCTTGCCGGGACTGGCTCCCGTCGCCGCCTGGACGCCGTCGGCGATGCACGAATACTGCACCTCGGCCGGGCATCGGTGGACCACTTCCAGCGCATGGCTCTGCCGGGGAAGCCCGAGGTCCTTGAGCGCGCGCTCGCCGATCCGGTATCCGGCGACCGCCCAGGGACCGGTCGCGCCGTGGACCTCCTTCACCCGGGTCAGGCACGCGGCCACCGCGGGGGCGAAAGCCGCTTCCGCACCGATTGCCAGCGTGGCCTTGTAGCGGATGTGGCTATAATCCCGCCCGTCCCGCTTACCGGGAGTCTTGTCTCAGGGCGTCGGATGGACATCACCGGTTGCCGGGATCCTGCGCGGTCGATTGATAAGAGTCCGCATGGACATTCGCGGGCATGGGGCACGATCTAGCCGATGCCGTACTTCCGCAACTTCTGGCGAAGCGTGGCCCGATGGATACCCAGCATCTCGGCCGCCGCCGCTCGATTATTCTGACATTGATCCAGGATGGCCCGGATCAGCGGCGGCTCGACCAGTTCGAGGAACCGCTCATGGAGCGAGGCATCGTTCGGCGGGCCGGGCGGGGAATGGACCTGTTCCCGAGTCCACTCGGCGAGCCAGCGCCTCCAGCCCGATTCCGGCCCCGCCGGGCGTCTCATTCGCACGGACTACTGCCGCCGGGAGGTGCTCGCGACGGATCGCTCGCCCCCGCGCGACGATCGCAGCGTGCTCGATCGCATTCCGGAGCTCTCGGATATTCCCCACCCATTGACGAGAGCGTAGCTCGTCGAGGAGCTCCTCGCTGAGGCAGGCATCGGGGACTTCCGCGAGTCGCGACTGCCTGAGGAAATGCGCGGCCAGGGCCGGGATGTCTTCCCGACGGTCGCGGAGCGGAGGGATATGGATCGGGAAGACGCTCAGGCGGAAGAAGAGATCCTCGCGGAACTGGCCGGACGCCATGAGATCCTTGAGAGGCCGATTCGTCGCGGCGATGATCCGGACGTCGATCGGCCGCGGACGGGCATCGCCGACCGGCGTCACGGCGCGATGCTCGATCACGCGCAGCAGTTTCACCTGGAGATCCATCGGGACGTCGCCGACCTCGTCGAGCAGGACCGTCCCGCCACTGGCGAGCTCGAGGAGCCCTTTCTGATCCTGGACGGCTCCGGTGAACGAGCCGCGGAGGTGCCCGAACAGCTCCCGCTCGACCAGGTTCGGGCTGAGCGCGGCCAGGCAGACCGGCATGTAGGGGCCGCCCCGTCGCCCGCTGTGCCTGTGGATGGCCCGAGCGACGAGCTCCTTGCCGGTCCCGCTCTCGCCGGTGATCAGGACCGGGACGTCGGTCGGAGCGACGAGGGCGATCTTCTTGAACAGCTCCTGCATGGCGGACGACGCGCCGATCAGTGCCTCGGACTCGGCCTCACTCTGTTCCCGCTCCCGGGCCGGATCGCGCGTCTTGCGAGTCTCGAGGGCCCGCGTGACGACGGCGGTCGCCTCGTCGAGGTCGAAGGGCTTGACCAGATAGTCGAACGCTCCGCCCTCCATCGCTCTCACGGCGGTCTCCAGGTTGCCGAATGCCGTGATGATGATGATCGGTGCGGCTCCGATCCGATCGCGGAACCTCGGCATCGCCGTCAATCCGTCCACGCCGGGCAGTCGGACGTCGAGCACGACCGCATCGAGCGGGCTCGCGCCGGCGATCCGCAATCCCTCTTCCACCGAGGCGGCGACTTCCACGTCGTGACCCTCGTCGGCCAGAGACTCGCGGAATGCCCAGCAGATGCTCACCTCGTCGTCGACGATCAAGATTCGGCTCAAGAGACTCCTCCCGGTGACCCGCTCATCATCGGCAGCGTGAGGAGGAAGCGGGTCTCGCCTCCCACTCGCGTCCAGGCGAGTCGACCGCCATGATCGCTCGCCACGCGATCGGCCAGGGCCAGGCCGAGTCCGACGCCTTCGGACTTGCCGGTGACGAACGCCTCGCAGAGTGAATCGGCCAGCTCGGCCGGCGGCCCCGATCCCGTATCGGCGACCGCGACAGTCGCCTCATGGTCGTGGATCGTCGCCTCGAGGCGGACCGAGCCGCCGGCCCCGGCCGCCTCGATGGCGTTCAACGTCAGGTTCAGTACGGCCGCCCGCACGCCCGAGAGATCGATCATGAACCTCCAACGGCGGGTCTCCTTCCGGTCGTTGGAGCACCACCCCGGCGTGCTGGCAGGAGGGCTCGACCAGGAAAGCGACTTCGGCGAGCAGTTGCCGGAGGTCGCAGACGGCTTTCGGTCGGCTCTCGACGCGACCGAGCGAGAGAAGGCCCTTCACTTGCTCCTCGGTCATCGCGAGCTGGCGCAAGGCGACGCTCAACGTCTGATCGTCCGGAGGGGCGGGGAATCGCCTGGCGTGCAGTTGGACGCTCAGCCGGGCACCCGTCAGCGAATTCCGGAGCTGATGGGCCATACCTGCGGCGAACTGGGCGAGCACGCGCGATCGCTCCGTCTCCCGGATGGTTCGCTGCATCTCCCTGAGCTGGACGCACATGTGATTGATCGAGCGAGAAAGATCCTCGACCTCGTCACGCTCCCCGCCGAGTGGTAACTCACGGAATTCTCCTTCGACGATCCGAGCGACCTGTTGTTGCAGCCGATGCAGTCGGACGCCGATCCGCTGCGCAATCCAGCTCGTGATCAGGACCATGATCCCGAGCGAGCCCGCCCCGAGGATCAACGGCGGAATCGCGGCCTCCCAACGAGCCTGACGCAAGCCGGTCTCGGGAAAGAGCACCAGCAGCGAAGTCCCGGGCGGCCCGCCCGAAGAACGCAACGAGACCGTGACGTATCGCGTCCCTGCCAGGAGGGCCGACGGAAATCCGCCCAGAGAATCGAGATGGGCCACGGCCGGCAGCAATCTCAAATCCTTCGGTAATCCCTCCAAGGTTGGCAGGCTGGTGCCGGTCACCATCCCATCCTCCCCGAAGGCGACGAACTGGGCTCCGGAGAGGCCCCGCATCTTCTCCAGCACACCCTCGGTATAGGGGAAGTTCGCACTGCCGAGCACGTCGATCACCCCGTTCAGGCGCTCGACGATCTGCCGCTCGCTCCGACGCGCGGCGAGCGTCGCGGTCGTGATCGTGATCGCCGCGACCGCGATGGCCTGGATCGCGATCAAGGGGATCAGGATCTGATTGCGGATCGACCAACGCATGGCGAGAATCGGCCTTTCGGCAATCTTCATGACCCCATGACTTTCCGTCACACCTCCATGACACCCTGCGGGAGGCAAGGACCGCAAGGCATTCCCGAAGCCGGGAGAGGACGAACAGTCACGATCCGGGAACCGTCCTGCCCGGCGATTGCGGTTATTCCGGAAAAACCTGGATTGGTGGAGTCGTACCGGGTGCACTATATCCCAGGACAGCCTTCGGCGCGAGAAGCAAGAAGAGGCCGGCATGCCACACGCAACGTCGAAAGGGTTGACCGATCATCTCCAGGTCCTCTTCAGCGTCGGGAGTTGCGCCGGCCTGACGGACGGAGAATTGATCGAGCGTTTCGAGGCAGTGCGTGACGAGGGAGGCGAGCGGGCCTTCGAAGCCCTCGTATCGCGTCATGGACCGATGGTCATGGGGGTCTGCCGCAACTTCCTGAGAGACCCGGGAGACGTGCACGACGCGTTCCAGGCGACCTTCCTGGTCCTGGCCCGGCGAGCCGGAGCGATCCGTAATCGGGATTCGGTCGGGAGTTGGCTCTACGGGGTCGCCATACGAGTCGCGTCGAGGGCCCGGGCCACGTCGATCCGCCGCCAAGTCCGCGATCGGCGAACGATCGCGGCGGCGGCAATCGCCACACACTCCCCGGAATCGAAGACCGCGGAGACGGTCGAGTCGATCGAAGGCGGCGCGATCGTCCACCAGGAAATCGACCGCTTGCCGGAGAAGTACCGGGCTCCGATCGTCCTTTGCTACCTCGAGGGCTTGACCCACGACGAGGCCGCGTCTCGGCTGAGCTGGCCGGTCGGGACCGTCCGTAGCCGGCTCTCTCGGGCGCGAGATACGCTCCGATCCCGACTGAATCGTCGCGGCCTGGCGGTCCCGACGACCCTCGGCCCGGTCGCGGCCTGGCTCATCGGTGACGCGACCGCAACGACCGCCTCGGCGGTCTCCGTTCTCCCATCTCATCTCGCCCCATCCGTGGCTCGTTCGGCCACGCGTTTCGCGGTCGGCCAGCCCGCGGCCGCCGGCTCGTTGTCGGCAGCCGCGCCGGACTGGCCCGTGGAGTACTCACGACCATGTTGTTCAAGAAACTGACGATCGCCGGCTGTCTCGTCCTGTCGCTCGGGATCGCCGCCGTCGGCGGAGGAAGACTCCTGGTGAGAGCGTCCCGAGCCCAGGAGACCAAGACTGCTACTCCGGGCACGTCAAGCCAAGCCGCCAAGACGGCCGACCCCGTCGAGGCCAAACCCGTTGGCATCGATCCTCTCCTTCAGGAACTCCTCGATGCGGCTCGCAAGCGCGTCGATGCTCAAAAGGCCTATTACGAGGAAGGGAGGATCACGCTCGATCGCTTCGTCGACGCACTGGCACACCTCGAAAACGTCCAATTGATCGCCTCAAATTCCGAGGCCGAACGGAAGGACATTCGGCAGCGCCACGTGAACCTCCTCAAGGAGGTCGAGAACCGGGAGCAAGCCGAAGTGCAGGTCGGTCGGGGGACGGAGGCGGACGTGTCGGAGGCGCATCAGCGTCGTTTGGAGGCGGAGTATGCGATGAAAACCAGCGAGCAGGAAGCCGCCGAGAAGTCCGCGATCCTCCGCCGCCTGTCCGAGCTCGAACGCAAAGTCGACCAGCTCGAGAAGGACCGAACCGATAAGCCCGCGGGCAAACCGTGACCGCTTGTCGGACTCTGTCCTACTCACATTCGATTTCTATGCGATATGCGCGGATTTCAAATACCGTAACTGAACCACGGATTGCACGGATCACACGGATCAGAGTTGAGATCGGATGTTTTCCCCATCCGTGTGATCCGTTCTACTAACGTTCGATTTCTTCGCGCCGTGCGCAGATTTCCTAACGCTTGAGTGCCTCGGATGTTAGAGAGGGCGCCGAAATCTCGGCGCCCATCAATTCGCAAGGTGTTTATGCAACTGCGGCTCGGCCGCGCTGGGCAATCCGTGGTTCAACTCTTCTCCGTCCGATCGCCGGTGGATATTCGTTCAGAATTCATCGCGGTTGCTGTTCGACCGCGCCAGGATTTCCGCCACTCCGAGGGGAGGATTCACGGCTATCCGGATCCTAAGGATGATTCGGCTTCATCCGGCGTGCTTGGGTGCCGCTTCCATCATCTTGCGCAGGATTTTCTTGTCGATCTTGCCGACGCCCGTCTTGGGCAAAGACTCCACGAAGTGGATGTCCTGGGCCAGCGGCAATTGCCACCTGGCGAACTTGCGGGCGAGGAGATCGATGATATCCTGTCCCTCGACCGGTTGAGTCGCATCACCTCGCCTGACCACGAGGACCGCGGGGACTTCGTCGCAGACCTCGTCTCGACGGCCCACGACCGCGGCTTCGAGCACACCCGGATGTCCTACGACTGCATTCTCCATGTCCAGGCTCGAGATCCATTCCCCCTTCCGCTTGATGAGGTCTTTCTTGCGGTCGGAGAGCTGGACGTATCCGTACGGATCGATGCTCGCCATGTCGCCGGTGCGGAACCAGCCGTCGGCCGTGAACGCGGTGCCGGCCTCGGGGTTATTGTAATAACTGGAGGCGATCCAGGGGCCGCGTACGGCCAGCTCGCCGACCTGGATGCCGTCCCAGGGCAAGGATTCGCCATGGTCCCCGAGGATCCGGGTTTCCACCGCAACGACCGGGACGCCTTGCTTGAGTCGGACATCCAACTGCCGCTCTTTGGGCCAATCCTCCATGGCCGCCTTGAGCCGGGAGACGGTCCCGATCGGCGAGGTCTCGGTCATCCCCCAGGCGTGGAGGACCCGGATGCCGAAGTCGCGCTCGAAGTTCTCCAGCATGGAGCGCGGCGCGGCCGATCCGCCGACGAGGATCGTGTGCAGCTTCGATAGGTCGTAGCTCTTCTCCTTCAGATGCTGATAGAGGAGCGTCCAGATGGTGGGCACGCCCGCGGCGCTGGTGACCCGCTCGGATTCGAGCAGCTCGGCGAGCGGTTGACCGATCACGCCCGAGCCCGGGAAGACCTGCTTGGCTCCCGCCATGGTGCTGGAGTAGGGCATCCCCCACGCGTTGAC
The DNA here is from genome assembly GCA_963743925.1 of uncultured Planctomycetota bacterium. Taxonomy (GTDB): domain Bacteria; phylum Planctomycetota; class Planctomycetia; order Isosphaerales; family Isosphaeraceae; genus CAVZRC01. The sequence continues at coordinate 810,126 of CAVURY010000034.1, forward strand.
GTGGAACATCGGGACGGCCGGGAGCACGACCTCGCGCTCGGCCACGCCGCCGCCATCCATCATGCAGCCGGCCATCGCATGCAAGAAGGTCGAACGGTGGCTGTAGAGCACTCCCTTGGGATCGCCGGTCGTCGCCGATGTGTAACACAGGCCCGCCGCCATGTTCTCATCGAGAACCGGGATTTCCGCCCGATCCGACGCGGCAGTCATCAGCTCTTCGTAGTCCATCGACGGCTGCGGTAGCGCGGGAGGCTTCGGGGCGCGGTCGTCCATGATCACGTACTTTTCCACGGCCGGCAGATCCGGATGGAGGGCCGCGAGGAGCGCCGCGACCGACTGGTCCACGAAGATGACGCGATCATGCGCGTGGTTGATAATATAGATGAGCTGCTCGCGAGAGAGCCGGAAGTTGACCGTGTGCAGGACCGCCCCCAGGCAAGGGACGGCGAAATAGAGCTCCAGGTGCCGGTGGTGATTCCAGGCCAGGGTGGCCACGCGATCTCCCGACTGGATGCCCAGGTCACGCAGCACATTCATCAGTCGATGGACCCGGACCTCCAGATCGCGGTAAGTCATGCGGTGGAGCGTGCCGTCGCACCATCGGCTGACGATTTCCTTCTCGGGAAAGAACTGGGCCGCGCGTCGGAGAATGTTCGGAATCACCAGCGGCCAATCCATCATGAGCCCGTTCATCGCTCACCCCTGCTGATCTTCGCGGAGTCCTTCGATCGACGCAAATACGCAGGGTCTCATGATACGGTGAAGGATCGCCGGAAAGAATCGGGCTCCGCGGCAAGGCTCGGTTATGTACACCTAGCTGGCCATCGATTCGCAAGCCGAGTACAATCGTCACACATCGGGCGGAAGCGGAAAAAAGCGCGAGCAGGCGAGTCGAATTCATCGACGCATGGGATGGGAGTCGAAGTCCGTCTCGTCGGCGAACTTCCGATTCTCGGCGGATTTCGACCCAACGTCACGAGGGGGCCTAGCGGCGATGGACCTGATGACGGGGCTGTGGGTCTGGGCGCAAGCCCAACCCGGCGGCACAATCCCCAATTCGCTGGCCCCACTGGCGTTGCGGCGCTGGTGCGGTGGGTTGACGCTCTCCTCGCCCCAGATCATCCCCGGCTTTCACGGGTTGTGGGCACTCCTTGCGGGCCTGGCGATCCTGCTCCTGGCGACGATCATCGCACAGGGGCCGCTCAAGGCCCTGAAGCAGCTCTTCGACCTACCCGGCTCGATCCGGCTCGCCCGGAACGCGATCCAGCGTGTCTGGCGTTCCAGCCGGACCATCGCGGCGACGATCACCTTCACGGTCGTCGCCTGGACGGGCGCCGAGTCGATGGTCTTCTACAATGATAGCGGCCGGGTTGACTTGCAACTCCTGACCAGGTCGCGAGGGAGAGGCGAGTTAGCGATCGAGCAGGGTGTGCTGGCCGGATTGACGCCTCTCCGGGATGTCGCCGGGCTCGGGGACAACCTGGCACTCCTGATCGTGGCGGCGATCGTCGTCTTCCGGGTCTCGATCGAACCCCAGAAATCGGACGATGGACCGGAGATCACCGGAGGCCGCGGTCGGCCAAGGCCGGGTTGGACGACCCTGGTCTGGGGCGTCTCCGCGTTGTACATCCTTTATCGGATTGTCTCGCGCGCGGCCGGTGCCGGCAAATCGGAATTGCCGCTGGGCGGCTGCTTGATCGTCGAGGCGATCCTGATCACGCTGGCGATGCTCGTCGCCGACGGGTTCCTGCTCGCCTGGCTCCTGACGGAGCTGAGAAATGCGGGGCTCGACCTGGCGGGACAGGAGCGGCTCGACCCTCTCCAGGCGATCGCCCTCCTGCCGGGTGCGCTGCTGGCGTGTGCGGTCGTCCTGCCGGCCCGATACGTGGCCACGTTCGTCTGGCTGGCCCAGGCCCACCTGCCGACCTCGATCACCAGCACCGCGCTCGGCGATTATATCCGCTGGCAACTGGGCTGGGGCCTGGTCGACCTCCAGGCCGCCGCACTTCCGCTCCTGGGGCTCGTCGGAGGTGTCGCATGGAGCCGAGGCCGGATCGGAGAGGCGATCACCGCATACCGACGGCTCCTGACCGCCGACGGCGGCCACCTGGTGGCGATGCTCGCGATCGCCGCGGCCGCCGCCACGGCATTTTCGGCGGCCGCCTATGCCGTCGTGCTCCTCCTGCCGGCTCAAAGCTGGGTGCTGAACGCCGCCGACGCTTATGCCCACTTCGCGACGCTTCCGGTCGGACTCTGGACCCTGGCCGTCCTCGTCGAGCTGGCCCAGCGTTCGCTCCCCGTGGCCCCGCGCCCAGGCCCCGTTCGGTCGTCTCGAATCGGAGGCTGGTCTCGAACGCGATCGGACGCAACGCGACGCGATTCCCACAGTCGGGGCGCCCGCCTCGTGACAGGCGATCGTCCTTCAATCGACGCCGTCCGGAATCGAGTCGGATGGCGCGATCCCCTCGGGCAGCTCCTTGAGGTAGGGACCTACCAACGCGCCGGCCGTCGTCGGGGCCGCAGCATGCTCTCGCCGGTAAACCTCGGCCGCCAGCCGGACGATGAGCACCGAGCGTCGCCGACGCTCGCGGGCTAGCGGTCCATCTCCCTGCCAGACATCGGCTTGGTAGGGCTGGTAGTTGGGCTCATCAAAATGGTGGATCGCCCGTAATAGCGGATTACGGTCGAACGCCTTGAGCAGGAGCTCAGGCGAGATGGCGCGGGCCGCGGGCGGGGCTGTGGGATCGGCCTCGTAGATCGCGATCGGTTTCCGGATCGCCACGGGCGCTCGTTGAGCGGCGGGGCGATCCACCTGCGCGAGCCAGTTGGCGTAAAGCAGGCGCATGGCGCCCGGCTCCGCTCGACGTCGTTGGTGGCCTGCAACCAGACCCGCGAAAGGGTTTCGGATCCCCATCTGGGACGTCAATCCCTCCAGGATTCCCCCTTTGCCTCCCGGCAAGGCGACCTCGGGAATCATGGCGCGCAGCTCGTACGTGTCGCGGAGATACATCAGATATTCGTATTTCAGCGCTTCGGATAAAGGCGGGGTCAACGCGTCGGCGGCGAGGGTCTCGTCCAGCGCCTGACGGAGCTGCTTGACGTCAACCCGAGGGTCGGCCGCCCAGTGGAGAATCCTTCGGGTAGCCAGTTCATGCACCGCGACTCCGATGTGACGCTCGATCAAGCCCCCGTGCCGTTCGACGTGCCGGCTGAATCGGAGCATGGCCCGGTACCACGTCCATGCCTCGCCCATCGCGCCCTCTTCCTCGAGCCGAGAGCCCTCGACTCCGGCCAGAACCGCCAGAAACCTCATGTCCTGGGCGAGCCCGAGGAGCGTATCGGCCGCAATCTCTCGCAGTTGGTGATAAAGGGCATCCGGACGTTCACTCCCCTCCCGCCAGAGCTCCAAGGCTGGTCGCTTCTGGGCCACAAAATCGCGGACCGACTGGCCGCTCGACCAGGTCAGGGTTTTGAAGTCGACCTTCGCCAGCTCCTGGGGCCATCGGAACGGGACCGAGTCGACCGCCGCGTAGGCCACATACGCATTCTGCTCGTCCCGAAGGTCAATCGGCCGCAATGCCGCTGCCACGTCGAACGGGTCGCCCACATCGGGCAGCCCGTCCAGGCTCCGGATCCGCCAGATGTTGACTGCGATCACCGTCCCAAGGCCAGCCACCACGAATCCCAGCAAACGAAGAGTCGCAAAACGACGCCGCCGTGTCTCGACGTCCTGGTCCGTTGTGTCGGTCGATCTCATGGCTTCGATCCTCTTGGCTGGCTCGAGGGAGGAATCGACCGGCCACCCGGCCTTCGCCACGTACCCCGGATCGGCGGCCCGATTCTAAGACAATTGTAAGACAACGGACGGAGAAAATCGACCCCGCCATCGAGGGAGCGGCGTTTGGCACGCCGATGGCTGTATAATCAACCGTTGCCTTCTACGTCCCTGTCGTGGGGCGATGTTGCCTCCGGGCAACAGGTGTGGGGGGAGATCGCCGGGAGTGGGAAGGAGGATGCCCGCGGACAGGGGCCTTGGGCCCGGCTCAGGGAGGGGGCATGGGCGACAAGCGATCCGGATCCCGCGTCGGGTCGCTTGACAGGGTGATGAAGCGGGCGTTGTAATGAATGAGGCTGGACGGAGTCCGTGTCGAAGCGTGCTCCGATCTCGAGCGTCCTCGCGACCGCGGAGACCACCTCGTTCGTCCCCCCGAGCTGCTTGCTTTGCGATCGGCCCGAAGGCCGCCGACTCGTTCGGGCTTCCCCCATCGTTGAAGTGACGCGTTGACAATTTGGCCGAGCCCTCACACAGGATCGATGAGGACCCCACAACGGTGCGCGCCAATGTCGCCCCGGGGCGGGTTGCGGTCCGGCCGGCCGGGCCCCCCGAAACGATACGCCTCGTCGATTCCCGCGGTAGGGCCGGATAGAGCCGCCTTCAGGAGGGAAATATCTCATGTCCACTGGATCGGATCTGATCAGCCTCATTGCCAGTCGCCAGAACCTGGACGATTACCAGAAGAAGCACTGGACGGGCTCGTTCTCCGAATATCTCGACGTCGTGCAGCGCGATCCGAAGGTGACCCGAACGGCTTACCAGCGGATCTACGACATGATCATGAGCTATGGGACGGAGGAAGTCGTCGTCAACAAGGAGAAGCTGGTCCGTTATAAGTTCTTCGAGGATCCCGATCACAACGGCGAGGATGCCATCTTCGGGCTAGAACGCACCCTGATCAACCTGGTCAACATCCTCATGAGCGCCGCCAATGGGTACGGGACGGAACGACGCGTCCTGCTCTTGCACGGCCCGGTCGGCAGCTCGAAGAGTACCCTGGCCCGGCTGCTCAAGAAGGGGCTGGAACGCTATTCGCACGTCGACGAGGCGGGCCTCTACAGCTTCGGCTGGAGGGAGACCGGTCCCGATGGCGAGGATATCTACGCCGATTGCCCGATGCACGAGGAGCCGCTCCACCTCATACCGCAGGAGCACCGCCAGGCCGTCACCGAGCTCCTGAACAAGGAGAAGGATGCCGACGGCTTCCAGGTCGTGATCGAAGGCGACCTCTGCCCGTTCTGCCGCCAGATGTTCAATGAGCGGATGGATCGCTACGGCGGCGACTGGTCCCGCACCGTCGAGGACGTCCGCGTCCGTCGACTCATCCTCTCCGAGCAGGATCGCGTCGGCATCGGCACATTCCAGCCCAAGGACGAGAAGAATCAGGACGCGACCGAACTGACCGGCGACATCAACTATCGCAAGATCGCGGAGTATGGCACCGAGAGCGACCCCCGCGCCTTCAATTTCGACGGCGAGTTCAATATCGCGAATCGCGGCATCATCGAATTCATCGAAGTCCTCAAGCTCGACGTCGCCTTCCTCTACGACCTCCTCGGGGCCAGCCAGGAGCACAAGATCAAGCCCAAGAAGTTCGCCCAGACCGACATCGACGAGGTCATCATCGGCCACACCAATGAGCCGGAATACAAGAAGCTACAGTCCAATGAGTTCATGGAAGCGTTGCGCGACCGGACGGTGAAGATCGACGTGCCCTACGTAACTCGACTGGCCGACGAGGTCCGGATCTACGAGAAGGATTACAACGCCCGGAAGGTCCGGGGCAAGCGGCTGGCGCCGCACACCCTGGAGGTCGCCGCGATGTGGGCCGTGCTGACCCGGCTCGAGGAGCCGAAGAACGCCGGCCTGACCCTGATGCAGAAGCTCAAGCTCTACAACGGCAAGACGCTCCCCGGCTTCACCGAGGACAACATCAAGGAGCTGCGCGAGGAGGCCGAGCGCGAGGGGATGCACGGGATCAGCCCCCGCTACGTCCAGGACAAGATCTCCAACGCCCTGGTCTCCCACACCAACGAGCGGTCGATCAATCCGTTCATGGTCCTCAACGAGCTCGAGGCCGGCCTGAAGCACCACTCGCTGATCAACAGCGAGGAGCTGCGCAAGCATTACCGGCATCTGCTCTCGCTCGTGAAAGAGGAATACGAGGACATCGTGAAGAACGAGGTGCAACGCGCCATCGCCGCCGACGAGGACGCCCTGACACGCCTCTGCGGGAATTACATCGATAATGTCAAGGCGTACACCCAGCGCGAGAAGGTCCGGAACAAGTACACCGGCCAGCCCGAGGAGCCCGACGAGCGGCTGATGCGGTCCATCGAGGAGAAGATCGACATCCCCGAGAGCCGCAAGGACGACTTCCGTCGCGAGATCATGAACTACATCGGAGCCCTCTCGCTCGACGGCAAGAAGTTCGACTACCGCACCAACGAGCGACTCCAGAAGGCCCTGGAACTCAAGCTCTTCCAGGACCAGAAGGATACCATCAAGCTCACCAGCCTGGTCTCCAGCGTGGTCAACAAGGACACGCAGGAGAAGATCGACATCGTGAAGGCCCGCTTGATCCGCAATTACGGCTACGATGAGGACTCGGCGACCGACGTCCTGAACTACGTCGCCAGCATCTTCGCTCGCGGAGACGTCAAGAGGGGGAGTCATTGACGGACTGAACTCGTGAACCCGGCCGGGACGATCAAGCTCAAATTCCCTGAGCTGATCCCGGCCGCGTCGCGACCCTGATCGGGAGATGCCTGATGGACACAGCGGTCACCCCCTCAACCGTACTCGCCTACGAGCAGCGACTCCGAACCGAAAGGGATTGGAGCATGGATGAAGGTGACCGCCATTTCCAACATGACAGCCTGGTTTTCAGGTCGATGCGCAAGATCGCTCGTCGGCTGGACGAATTGGGCATCCCCTACGCGGTGGCCGGTGGAATGTCGCTGGATGCCCACGGATTCCGCCGCCTGACTGTCGACGTCAACATCCTGGTTACCCGTGACGGACTGATGGCTATCCATCAGGAACTCGATGGCTTGGGCTATCTCCCCCCGTTCACGGGAAGCAAGAACCTCCGTGACACCGAAAACGGCGTGCGGATCGAGTTCTTGATCGCCGGCGACTTCCCGGGCGACGGCAAACCCAAGCCGGTGGACTTCCCGGATCCCGCGGAAGCCGGCGTCGAGATCGGCGGCATCCGCTATCTCGCGCTGCCGAAACTCGTCGAGTTGAAACTCGCTTCGGGGATGACGGGTGGGATTCATCGCATGAAAGACTTCACGGACGTGGTGGCGTTGATCGAGACGCTCCACCTCGCCGCTGAGTTCGCCGAGGAGTTGAACCCGTATGTCCGCGACAAATACCTCGAGCTCTGGCGAGGCATCCAGGAGTCGCCGGTCGGGCCGGTGGAAGCGTGGCCCGAGTGATCGGCGGGTGATCCCTATCGATCGGATCCGATCGAAAAAGGCAACTCGCTTCGAGATTGGCTTGGACACTTCGCGGGCCGGGGAATACAATTTGCTGTGAGGTAGCCTGGGTCACTGGCGCTGACAACCGGACAGAGCACACTCCGAACCGTCCTCGACCCACCTCGACCCATCGTTCCCAGGCGTTTTACCCCCAATCGATCTTTTGATTTTCGGCTCGGTGGACCGCTGAGTCCGGATCGCGAAGTGCTGCGCTTCCGGGCAGGCGGCGTTGAGTTTCGGGGCGATCATTCGGAGAGGCCCCCATACCTGATCGGCGAGGGCCATACAGCCGTGGTTCGAAAAATCGATCGTGACGCCAACCGGTTCAAGCAGATCGTTCGGGGCAAGATCAAGTCCGATCTGCGCAAATACATCACCCACGGGGAGATGATCGGCAAGACCGGGGGTGAGTTCGTCTCGATCCCGCTGCCGCAGATCGAGATCCCCGAGTTCCGCTACGGGACCAAGAACCGCGGCGGAGTCGGCCAGGGGCCCGGCGACGTCGGCACGCCGATCGGACGCTCCAGCGACGGCGAGGGCGGTTCGGGCGCCGGCGAGGCGCCGGGCCAGCACATCCTCGAAGTCGAGCTGACCATGGACGACCTGGCCCAGATCCTCGGCGAGGAACTGGCCCTCCCCCGGATCCAGCCCAAGGGTCGCGCCAACATCGTCGAGGAGAAGGACAAGTACACGGGAATCCGCCAGACCGGCCCGGAGAGCCTCCGCCACTTCAAACGCACCTACAAGAAGGCCCTCAAGCGGCAGATCGCCTCGAATGCCTACGATCCCAAGGATCCGCTGGTCATCCCCATCCGCGAGGACAAACTCTATCGCTCCTGGAACCCGGTCTCCCTCCCCCAGTTCAACGCCGTCGTCTTCTATCTCATGGATGTCTCCGGGTCCATGACCGACGACCAGAAGGAGATCGTCCGCACCGAGGCATTCTGGATCGATGCCTGGCTCAAGAGCCAGTACGACGGGGTCATGACACGCTATATCATCCATGATGCCGTCGCCCGTGAAGTCGACGAGCACACGTTCTATCACACCCGCGAGAGCGGCGGGACCCGGATCAGCTCGGCCTATAACCTGGCCAACAAGATCATCGACGAGCAACATCCGCAGATGGATTGGAACATCTACGTGTTCCATTTCTCCGACGGCGACAACTGGGGCGAAGACAATCGCCATTGCATCAGCCTGTTGCGCGACCAGATCCTCCCCAAGTGCAACCTGTTCTGTTATGGCCAGGTCGAGAGCCCCTACGGCTCGGGCGAATTCTACCGCGAACTCGAGGAGGCGTTCGAGGAAGAAGAAAACCTGGCCTTGTCGGAAATCCGCAACAAGGAAGGGATTTACGACTCGATCAAGGAGTTCCTCGGGCGAGGAAAGTAACCTTGTTCAGGAAGCGAGGTCAGGGATGAAAACCGCACGAACCATCGGCCTGGGGCTTGGACTGATCCTCCCGATCGGAGTCGGAGTCGCGACCTTCTCGAATGCCCAGCAGCCACGCGAAAAGCCCGAACATCGAACGCCGACCAAGCTCGTCTACTGAACGAGAAGAAGCTCGACCTGGCCGAAGCCGAAAAGCAATATCAGAGCGAGGCCCGATGATGTCGACCCAGACCCAGACGGCGATCTCGAACGCACCGCTCGCCGGTGCACCTCCGACGACGGCATCCGGTATGGTCCCGTATCGCCTCACCGTGCGCCAGTTCGAGAAGATGATCGACGCCGGGATCTTCCGCGACGAGGACCATGTCGAATTACTCGGAGGCTTGCTGGTCGACAAGATGGTCAAACACGCGCCGCACAACGTCGCCGTCACCGGTCTCGCCACACGTTTCCGCGGCATATTGGGATTCGGATGGTTCGTCTACGAGGAGAAGTCCGTCCAGCTCAGCAGATGGTCGAGACCTGAACCCGATGTCGCGGTCATACGAGGCCAGCTCAATGATTTCTCGGAGCGGAACCCGACCGCCGCGGATATCGCGATCGTCGCCGAGGTCGCGGATTCCTCCTACGCGAAGGATCGAGGGAAGAAATGGCGGAAGTATGCGGCGGCAAAGCTCGCGATTTACTGGATCGTCAACTTGCCCGCCCGTCGGATTGAGGTCTACACAGCCCCTTCAGGCCGGGGCAAATCGGCGGGATATCGGGACGTATCGATCTATGGCGAGGACGATGAGGTGCCTGTCGTCATCGAGGGCCGCGAGCTGGGGCGCATCAAGGTTCGGGACGTTCTCCCTTTGATGGTAAAGAGTTGAGTCTCCTCATTCGATCGGGACCGTTCATGAGCAGGGCGACTGCGATCATCGAGTCAACCCGGGAGGCCGAGGGCGACCGGAGTGTCGCGCTCCGCGAGATCGGCTGGAAGGGGTATCTCACCCTCCTCCGGCTCCGCGGCGAGCGACCAACTCCCCGCATGGTTTACCTCGATGGGACGGTGTGGCTCATGTCGCCGACATTCCCGCACGAAAGGCTCAAGAAACGTCTCGGCTGGATCGTCGAGGAGATCGTCAGGGTATTCAACATCCCTTGCGTCGCGACAGCCTCGACGACCTTCCGCCGGCGGGCGAAGAAAGGGGGAGTCGAGGGGGATGAGACCTACTATCTGGCCAATGAGGCGCGAGTTCGCGGCAAGGACAAGATCTCCCTCAGGACCGACCCACCGCCGGACCTGGCGATCGAGGCTGTCTATAGCCACGACGCCGAGGCCGCGATCGAAGTCTATCGGCGGTTCCGCGTCCCCGAGGTCTGGATCTGCGATGAGGCCGAATTGGTCATTCTCGTGCTCCAGCCCAACGGTCAATATGCCGCGTCCCCGACTAGCGCGTCTTTCCCGTTCCTGTCGGCGACCGAGGTTTACGGCTGGGTCAGCCGGCCCAAGACCATCTCCGACACCCAATGGATGAACGAACTCCGCCGCTGGGTGCGCCGGACGCTTAAACCGCGCATCCGTCGGAAACCCGGAAATCCCGGCTGAGGATCCGAACCAACAATCCAGCGATCGAGAGCGTAGCATAGAGTGGACTGAAGTCCTCCTGTTTATCGTGGGAAGTAGCCAATGTCGACGGTCAACACTCACAACCTGCCGCCCGATCTCCGCGACATGCAGATCGAGACCGAGGCGCACGCACGCTCCTACGGACTCGACTTCTACGACACGATCTTCGAAGTCCTCGACTATGACGAGATCTCCGAGATCGCCGCGTTCGGCGGCTTCCCGAATCGCTATTCCCACTGGCGATTCGGCATGGAGTACCAGCAGCTCTCCAAGGGCTATCGCTATGGGCTCCAGAAGATTTACGAGATGGTCATCAATAATGACCCCTGCTATGCCTATCTGCTACGCTGCAATCAGATGGTTAACCAGAAGCTCGTCATGGCCCACGTCTATGGCCACAACGACTTCTTCAAGAACAACATCTGGTTCAGCCAGACCAACCGGAAAATGATGGACGAGATGGCCAACCACGGCACTCGGGTCCGTGCGCACATGGACCGTTACGGCGAGGAGGTGGTCGAGAATTTCATCGACAACTGCCTGTCGCTCGAGAACCTGATCGACATCTATTCTCCCCACATCAAGCGGCGCGAGGAGGTCAATCGCTACGACTTCGTCCCCGACGGCGAGGGACAGGACGATCAGCAGGCGACGAGGTTCCAGAGCAAGGATTACATGGACTCGTTCATCAATCCCCCGCAGGTCCTCAAGGAAGAGGCCCGAAAGCGAGACAGCGACCGGGAGAAAGAGCGGGCCAAGCCGCAGTCGCTCCCCGAGCAGCCCGAGCGCGACGTGCTCCTCTTCCTCCTCGAGAATGCGCCCTGAAGAGCTGGCAGCACGACGTGCTGGCCATCATCCGGGAAGAAGCCTATTACTTCGCCCCGCAGGGCCAGACCAAGATCATGAACGAAGGCTGGGCCTCATTCTGGCACTCTACGATCATGACCCAGAAGACGCTCCACCCTTCCGAGCTGGTGGACTACGCCGACCACCACTCCGGGACGATGGCGACCCAGCCCGGCCGGCTCAATCCCTATAAGCTGGGCATCGAACTCCTACGCGACGTGGAAGAGCGGTGGAACAAGGGACAATTCGGCGCCGAGTGGGAGGAGTGCGACGACTTCGAAGTCAAGCGGAAATGGGACAAGCAACTCGGCCTGGGCCGTCAGAAGATCTTCGAGGTCCGAAGGATCCACAATGACGTGACCTTCATCGATACCTACCTCACCCAGGATTTCTGCCGCCGCTACAAGCTCTTCAGCTACCGCCATAACGATCAGACCGAGATGTACGAGATCGAGAGCCGGGAGTTCAAGAAGATCAAGGAGCGGCTCCTCTTCAACCTGACGAATTTCGGCCAGCCGATCATCCGGGTCAAGGATGCCAATCACCGAAACCGGGGTGAGCTCTACCTCCAGCACGAGTATTTCGGCGTGGACCTGAGGCTCGACCACGCCCAGGACACACTCCGACATCTCCACCGGCTGTGGACGCGCCCGATCCACCTGGAGACCTGCGTTAACGGGCGGGCGACTCTCCTTTCGTTCGATGGAACCGATCATTCAATCCGCCCATTGGGAGGTTCTTCTCATGAGTCTGAGTCAAAAGATCGCCGTCGCGCTTGACGAGAACACCAAGGTCTACACTCCGCCCTGCGAGGTCGCGGTCGAGGACGGCCCGAATCGGCTGACCTTGAATCTCTCCGCCCTCGACTCGGTCGGCGTGGCCTTCTCGTCGCTGGAGTTCGCCACGACCTCCAGGCCCGAGGAGTGGTCGTCCGATGCCCTGCGAGGCTGGGGCGAGCGGCTCGCCGGGCGCGTGACCTATCTGATGGAACCGCTGAAGGTCTTCGAGGTCGACGCGGGGGGCGGCGAGGTCCAGATCCGAAGCCACAACCCCACCACGCGCGGCGAGAAACGCGGCTATTACGAGGTCCGCCTGTTCAAGCAGGGGTCGCTCCGGCTCCAACGCCACGCCTACGACGAGGCCACGCGACAGCGCGGGGCGGTCCCCTGCCAGCTCACCCGCGAAGTCCTGGAACGACTCGCAGACGACATCGCAGCCAGCATCTCATGAGCCCCACCCGGGTCGGTTCGATTGACTACCGTCTCTGACGATCGGGTCTTCTTCAAAGAACGATGGGGACGTGCACCAAGATTTCGAGGTGCACGTCCCTTTTTTGATTGAGTCGCCAGGAGGCCCCGTTGATCCGAGGCGAATCTCATGTTACTAGAAGGCCATCCGGAAAGGCCGCAGGGATCAACCGAAAGAGCCAAGGCAACGGCCTTGGCTCTCGGTACGGATTCGAGATTCGGCTTGGCGACTCGGATCTCGGATAGGGCCGATCAATACTGATCGGAGCTGATGACTTCGCCGCCATTCCGGCTCGAGAGAGCCTGATAAACGCCGATGGTCATCCCTTGCGTGTAGACGAACTGGTAGGTCGTCCCGCTCCGAGACAGACCGACCGGGAAGCCGGGCCCCGAGAGACTGCCGCTACCGCCCAGGTTGGTGCTATAGGGTGCACTCCCGCCCTGAATCTGCCACGAGCTGATCGAATCCTTGAGGAATTTCACCGACCCATCGCAGAAGGCGAAATTCGCGCCGCCAGGGTGAAAGCTCGCAGCCGAGGAGACGTAGGCGTCGGAGCCACCATCGTTGCAACACCACTGAGGGATCTTGTTGAATGGATTCATCGGGTAATATGTGGTGAACATCGTGTCCCCATAGTTGCCCGATGTCCACCAATTCCAGCAGTAGAGATCGGCGCCCGGGAACTTGCCGTGAGCACGCTCCGAGGCGAACATCGTGTTGCTCGTCCCGTCGGTGATGCTCGCCATCGAGACCGAGCTCATCACGTAGACGACCCCGTTGTTGGTGTTTTCGGGCGGGGTCTGAAGGATCTGGCAGACATACGGCGCGCCATTGCCCAGGAAATTGTTACCGGGGACGTAATACTCGAAGAACTGGCCCGCGTTGGCTCCATACGAGCTGTAACGCATCGGGAGAGCGGTCGAGCATACCTGGCCGGCGGCGTACGTGTAAGCAAGCCCGGTGATCACCGGGTCGCTCGGGCACCACATCACGTTGAGGCCGGTCCCCGAGATGGTCGTATTCTGGGCAGTGTACATATTGACACTGAAGTTGACGGCATTGAAGAGCGATCCCTGCTCGAAGTATTGCGACAGAGAGACCCAGCAACTGCCGCTGGTATAGCAATTGCCGGAGGCCTCGGGGTTGGACTGGAATTGAATCCCTTGGGGAAACACATTCGTGGAACTGATGTAATTATGAGCGGCCAGGGCGAGTTGCTTGAGATTGTTCGTACACTGCATGCGACGGGCCGCCTCTCGGGCGGATTGGACGGCGGGCAGCAGCAGGGCGATCAGGACGGCAATGATCGCGATGACGACGAGGAGCTCGATCAATGTAAAGGCGCGTGGCGACCTCGAGCGTACTCCAGCAGGATTCATGCGGACTCTCCTTGAAGAAGATGACGGATTTGAGCACTCAGCGGGGCTAGGCGAGCAACAGGGATGGACTTCGCCTGTCAGGACTTCGAATCTTCAGTCTTGATCGAGATGACCTTCTGCTTGATGTTCTGGGGAGCAGGGACCGATTTTCCGCCCCTGCCTTTCCGCGTTGGATTCTTCTCGGCGTCTCTCGCCAGGGCCTCTGCGACTTGCTGTTTCGACGAGGGAGATGACCCAACTTCCGACGAACAGCCGACGATCATGGACACGGAAGTACCGGCGATCGCGATACAGAGCAAGCTCTTCGAGAGGATGGGGAGGAGAGGACGATGCAGACTCATCGGACTGGGTTCTCCAAAGAAGTTCTCGGAAACGCGTGTCGCCTGTCGATCTCGGAATCGCTTTCGACCCGCTCAGCCTTCTTGGCAAGAGTACAGTGTACGGATGACGTCGGATTCAGCGTAAGCGAAGCCTGGGTGAGATGTTGAGTATCCCAACGAATCTCCCCGATTCCGCGGTTCCGAATCCCGCTTCCCTGGTGATTTCGACGCGAATCAACGGCCCCCTAAGCAAGATCCGCATCCTCATGATCGGCCCGAAAGAATTCGTTCGATTCACCGAAAGCTTTTCCAGGACTATAGAACGTCAACGTCATCATCACCAACTCGTAATGCCTTAAAGGGATCGATCCCGCGTGATAGACGCGATAGCGGAGGGTCGGTTCAGATTTCCCCAGCATGGACGCAGCGGGGCAGCTTTCCTGGGGATCTCGGCGGGATTGTCATTCTCATGGGAGCTAGAGTGGGCGAAGCCGGCGAAGAAGATCGGGCGAATTCCTGGGTCTCCGTAAGACCTCAACGGGCAGCATGTTGTATCGATATCCACTCTGTACCGGAATCAAGACCTCAATCCCGGATAAACGAGAGCCGCTCAGTCGACATCTTCCGGCAGACTCCGAATTCATGGATGGACCGATTCACATCGACCGGATTGCACGAGCCTTATCGAAGTTCGCCGGCTCTCGTATCAAGATTGAACATGGCGCGTACCGCGAAATCATTCAGTCAGGTTATCGACAATCCTTCGTCGAGCATAATCAGGAAGATTATGTGTTGCTCAGAAGCATTTCCCCTTAAGAAATTAGTTTACGCCGACAGGACCGAAACGTCAAGTATTGGGGCGAATTTTCCCTGAAATCGAAACATTTTGCCTGGTTGCGCACCGATTCGATGATCTCTAAGAACACCTTGAGATCGCGAGTCCTAAATTAATAATACTCTTGATTAATGCTCATGTATTCACCCAATCCAGTACGCCCCTCGAATCCGGGCGCGTCTTGCATCCGCCACGATGCGGGGGACTCCAGGGCCACGAATCCGAAGCCGCGCCGGATCGTGCTTCAATCGGATTCGGGATGGAGCAACCGCCCAAGACGATGCCGTCCGTCGTCGGCGATGGATTGAGCATTCAGCGAGCGGCGTCGGGCGCAATCGGGGCCGGAGGGTGTGGGGTGCTTCTCGTATCAAACCGTCGCAGGCGGAACAAACCTCGCTGTGCGTCGGGGTCGAGCGGGTCTCGTGAAATGGCCAGCTTGTACCATGCGCGTGCTTCGGGATTGCGGTGGGCGACCTCGCATGCCGCCCCCAGCAGCCGGGGAAGGGCGGGGTCATCCTGGGCACCATCCATCGCCGCCCGCTGCATCAGGGAGCCGAGCTTCTCGCGATGGGCGGCGACCTCGCGGAGCGATGCGGCGGCCTTGTCGTCGCCCGTCCTGAGGAGGGCGGCGATCAAGCCGGATAGCGTTTCACGACGGTCCGGGTCGGCGGCGAAGGCGAGCCGGAAATGGTGCAGGGCCGTCGGATTATCCCTCCTCGCCAGGGCCAGACGGCCCCGCATCAGGGCCAGCGCCGGGTCATTCGCAGGGCCGCTCGCCAGCAGCCGCTCGGCTCGGACGTCTTCCTGGCGGTCGAAGGCAATCTGAGCGTGGGCCGCCAGTACGTCCGGGTCCGACTCCCTCAAGCCCTCCAGGGCAGCCTCGGCTTCATCGAGGAGGCCCATGCGTCGGTTGTTCTCCGCCAGCGCCATCCTCGACCACCGGTCTCCCGGGTCGGCGGCTACGCACTTCGATAGGATCAAGGCTGCCGCGTACGGATTCCAGGACTCGTCCCGAAGCTGGCACCAGAGGAACACCTCCTGAAACGTCAAGTCTTTCAGGGATGAGAGCGCGAGAAACTCGGACTGGAGCTCGGCCCGGCGCAGTTGCAGGCCGTAGATATAGATCAGTTCACGATGAGGTTGGACCAGTCGTGGATTGATCCGGATCGCCGCGCGAATGGCATCGCCTGCGAACCTCAGTCGAAACCTCCGCAATTCGACCTGTCCGGTCAGGAGTCGGGCTTGAGCGGCGGTCTCATGATCGTCGGGCACCCGCTCGACATCGGCGAGGGCCTGCTCCGGTCGATCATTGATGACCGCGAGCTGAGCGCGCAGGAACCAATCGTTTGGAGTCGGCTCGCGAAGTCGGCTCAAGAGCAGGACGGCCTGTTCAACTCGATCGATACGTCCCGCCTGAAGATCGTCTTCCGCCTCGGCCCAGAGGACATCGGGACTGACGCTTTCTCGCCGGGAGGGACCATGACTCCAGGCCCAGAAAGCGGCCCCCGAGATCGTCATTATGATCGCGATCGATAAGATCCGGAACGACCAGGGGCTCCGTTCGACAATCCCGCGCCAGGATCGGGGCGATGAGCGCGCCTTCGGGGTCTTCGGCGTGAGTCGTGACGTCATCGTGCGGATCCGTCACCGAGACTTGAGGCAAACCCCGAATCGCAATGTCATGGGCCGCGGATGCACTCGAGAGGCATCGCGATGCTCGGTCTGACGAGATCGAATGGGTCCGGGCCCGCAGCAAGAAAAACGCAGCAAAAAAGAGAGCCAAGGCGCGGCACGGCCTTGGCTCTCGTGTGGAAGGGATTACCGAACGGTGCGGGACAGAAGCCGATCGATCAATACGAATCCGAGCTGAGCACTTCACCACCGTTGCGGGTCGAGAGCTGTTGCAGGATTCCGATCTGCGTCCCCGGAGCGATCACGTAAAGATAAGGGTCACTGCCACTTCCACGGGTAACGCCGTTGGGCGTGCAACCCGGAACAGCCCCTGCGCTATAACTGGTGACGCTCGCAGGATTGATCGACCAACTGCTGACCGAATCCTTGAGAAACTTGACCGAGCCGTCGCAGAAGGCGAAGTTGGCGCCACCGGGATGGAAGCTACCGGGGGACGAGACGAATTCATCAGCACCGCCATCAACCTGGCACTTCGGCCCCAGGGCGACGTTGAACGGAGCCTTCTGCCAGACGTTCATCCCGAAGAATGTCGTGAACATCGTATCGCCATAGTTGCCGGATGTCCACCAGTTCCAGCAATTCACATCGCCGCCGGGAAACTTCCCGTGACCCCGTTCGGCGAACATGAAGGTATTGCTGGTGCCGTCGGTGATGCTCGCGAGCGAGACGTGGCTCAGCAGGTAGACGAGGCCGTTCATCTGCTGCTGGCCGGGGGCCGAGTCGAAGTTGAACTCACAGCCGCCCGGATTGCTGTAATTCGAGAAGTCGAAGATGAAGAACTCGCCGGAATTGGCGCCGTACGAGGTATAGTGCATCTGCAGCGGCTGACCGCCCATCGTTTGGATCGCCGTCGCCGGATACGAGTAGAGATTGGCCACGAGCGGGTCGCTGGGGCACCAGAGGGTGGAGATCCCGGCCGCGGAAATCGTCGAATTCTGGGGATTATACATGTTGCAATTAAAATTGCAAGCATTGAACAACGGGATCTGCTCGGTGAACTGCATCAGGGGCACCAGGCAGCTCCCGCTGGTCCAGCAACCGCCGCCGATGGAGTCTCGTTGCCACTGGACCCCCTGAGGAAACACGTTGTTCGACGAGATGTAATTGTGCGTCGCCAGCGCCAGTTGCTTCAAGTTGTTGATGCACTGGGCGCGGCGGGCGGCCTCGCGGGCCGATTGCACGGCGGGAAGGAGCAGCGCGATCAAAACGGCGATGATGGCGATCACGACCAGCAATTCGATCAGTGTAAACCCGCGTCGTCCGTAGCGACGATCGACGATCTTGCTCATCAAAGTCACTCCTCGCAAGAAAAACCCGGAAAGATGCAGAATAGAACGAAAACCTATTGCGCCGGGGGCTGACCCAGGTTGATGTTCCCCTTGATCGACTTCATCACGGGCGCGTTCTTGCCCTTCGTCTTCTGCAGAAGAGCGTTGGCTTTTTCTTCCTCGGCCTTGACGTTCTCCTGCCTCGCCGCGATCTGCTTCTTGGCTTCGGGAGTATCGGGGTTGGGAGCCGAGTCGCACCCGAAGGTCATCGCAACGGAGAAGACCGCCGACGACATTAGCGAGCACCACGCCGCCTTCGGCATGTAAGGTCGGATTCGCATAAAATCAAAGTCCCCCGGAGAGAAGCAGATCGAACACGCGGATCATGGCCCCAATGAAACGCACGATCAGATTATGACTCATGGATCAGGATCGGCTGGGAGCCTTCGAACTTCACACCGAAAACCCTCACCCGGCCCGCGCCGAGCCCCTCTGTCCTCATCAGCTACGGTCCCCAAGAAGGTCGGGGCCGATTCATTTGAGATGCACGATAACGCCGACGATCGGGAAATGTCCTCGTCAGGACTCGACCCTCGACATCCTCGCTCAAACCAAATCGCGTCGATGCATGTGCAGATCAGATGAGAATACAATTGCAGATCAAACGTCTCAATGACTCGGCCTGGCCGGCAGGGACCATGACAGGGCGGAATCGAAGCCATTCCACTTCTGCTGCATCGACTTGCCGAAGCTTCGCAAGGTTGCAGTTTCAACATCCTATTATGGTGAACGAATGGCTCACCACATCAGTAACTGACTACCTGCTTGATCATACCTTACTCGCCCGGCATGAATACCGTCAAGGAATTTTTCCTCGAACGCCTCATAGATTTGCAAGAGCGGTGCCGTAGAATTATAAACTAAATAATTAAGATTATTGCAACTCTCTTCCAGACCTTGTGATACAACGATCTCTAGGGACGATTTCCCGAATTCCTTAGTTGATCGGATCCTATCTAACTGCCTGTATCCCGTGCAAGTTCGCATAGATATGACACACGCACGAGGGGAATCACGAACGTCCGACTGCTGGCTTCCGGCGCCGGATCGACACGGACAGCGATCTGCTCTCCTCCCAGGAAAATGACGAATCCAGTCATCGGCCTCGCCGCATCGCCGTCAAATTCTGCACATGCGTCAAGACTGAACTGGACCGAGAGCCGATCGAATCGAACATCATCAAGAGGGACCGGCCTCGCAACCAAGAGATCCCGATCGTCGAGCCTTCCCCGGAAAATCCGCCTCAGGCTCGCCGATGTGGTCGAAGGTATGTCCTGATCGTGACACTTTGGACTTCGGGATCTCAATTCTTCGGCCACGACCGATCCGACACCGATGCGCCATTTTTGGCACGGATTTCGATCTCAAAAAGCCGTTTCTGTAGCCGGCCGTCCAACGGGTCGTGGGACAGGGCCAGTCGATACCAGGCTCGGGCCTCGGCGAGTCGTCGGACGGCGAGGCAGGCATCGCCGATGGACATCAGAGTCTTGGGATCATCGCGTCGGGAAGAGGACCGGGCGTTTTCGATCACCTGATCGAGCCGGTCGAGGTTGCGCGCCGAATCGAGGTAAGGCAAGGCAGCCTCCAACTGGCCGGACTGACGGAGTGCCAGACCGAGTCCGAAGTTCGAGTCGCGGTCGTCGGGCTCGGCCGCGAGGGCGAGGCGGAAGTGTTCGAGGGCCGACGTGTCGCCTCGGGCCAGGGCCAGTTGCCCTCGAAGACGCGCCAGAGCACCATGGTCGGCCGGTCCTTCAGCCAGGAGATGAGCGGCGACATCCGCGTCCCCGCGATCGAGCACCACCCGGGCGCGTTCGGCCCTCGCATCGGGATCGGTGGCCGGCATCGGGGCCAGCATTTCTTCCGATTCGTCGAGGCGTCCGAGCCGTCTCAGGTTTTCGGCCAGGGCCAGACGGGTCGGTCGATCATCGGGATCGTTCCTCAGCATCCGCTCGAGTTTGGCGGCCAGCTCGGCGGGACCGACGTCCTGTCGCCGCCCGAGGCTCCAGAGATACAAATCGGCGAAATTCAGCGAGACCAATGCCGAGAGCTCGCGAAACTGCGTCGAGAGCTCGCGACGACGTGATTGGACGGTGTAGACGTTGATCAGGTCGCGTCGCGCCTCGGAAAGCTTGGGGTCCAGGGAGATTGCCTTGAGCAAGGCCGCCTCGGAAGCCCGGGCGCGATCCCGCTCGAATTCGAGCATCCCGCGCGTCCGCTCGATGAGGGCGGCCCCGGGCTCGTTCTCCGGGTGGCCGTCGAGCGCGCCGAGAGCCCGATCCAACCTCCCCTGCTGCCGAGCAACTTGTGCCATCAAGAGGCGATCGGCGAGGGTCGACGGCCGACGACGTGCCAGGCGACCCAGCGTCTCCTCGGCCTGTTCCGGTTTCCCCGACGACAATTCCGCCTGCGCCTGCTCCCAGAGCTCCTGCGGATCCTGCCGCCCCTCCAGCCATCCCCGAAAGACAGCCCAGCCCGCCAGCGACGATACGACCACGAGCAGGACGATCGTCCAGAGCCGAAGATGGTGACGGGCCCCCCGTGCTTCCCTCGCATCGTCTCCGCGTCGCCCTCGACTCATGCGCCCCTCGATCGGTCAGGCTTCATCCCTGGTCAGGCGTTCGATCTTGACGGTTTGTCTGGTCGGACGGCAATGTCGGACCTACTTCCTGATCGCATCCACCGGTTCAACCAGCTCATGACTGCGGTTCGTCCCGAGCCGGTCGAACTGGCTGATCGCCCCGGAAGGCCATCGGACCTTGAGGCTGACGGAATCCGCCGATGATCCCAGCCCGATCAACAGGCGAGGATCGTGGGAAGACATCAGACTACATCCCCCCTTACGCTGACGACGGATGGTCCGGCCATCGACCTGGACTGTCACCGAAGCTCCGATGGCGTCGCGGTTGGAACGGGTGCCGACGAGTTTCAGGCGGATCCACCGACCGATCGGCGTCGTCTCGTTGCGGAGTATGGCCGGCGGTCCATCCTTATGATTGATGACCAGGTCAAGATCGCCGTCATCATCGAGGTCGCCCACGGCCAGGCCATGTCCGACGTGGTTCGCGGCAAAATAAGCACCAGCCCCCCGATTGACGAGCCGGAATCGCTTCCCCGCGAGGTTGCGGTGCAGCAGGGCAGGCTGGGAATAGCCGGTCGGCTGACCGAAGACCAGGGCGTTATCGTCGATGTGTCCGTTGGCGACGACGATGTCGGGCCAGCCGTCGCTGTCGAGATCGGCCAGTGCACATCCCCAGCCGATCCAGGGTAGGCTCTCCACAGCCAGGTTGAAGTTGGCGGTGACGTCCATAAAGCCGCCCCGGCCGAGGTTCTTGAACAGCGTGTTATATTCCTCCTGGAAGTTGGTCACGAACAACTCCGGAAGTCCGTCCCCGTCGACATCCTCGGCATCCACTCCCATACCCGCGGATGTTCTTCCTTCGATGTTACGCCCGGCGCCCGAATCCTCGGTGGCGTCGCGGAACGTCCCGTCGCCACGGTTGAGGAAGAGGAAATTCGGATCCTGATCGTTGGCGACATAGAGGTCGACTCGGCCGTCGTCGTCCAGGTCCGCCGCCACGACGCCGAAGCCATGCCCATCATCGCGTCCCAAGCCGGCCTCGACGGCGATATCGGTGAACGTGCGATCCCCATTGTTTCGATAGAGGGCGTGTCGCACGGGACGTAATTCCTTGGGCGAGCAGTAGCGACGGATCTTCCGGGCGGCATCGCCGCAGAATCGGTCGTCCCTCGGCCACTGCCAGTCGCCGTATCGGCTCACATAGAGGTCAAGGTCTCCATCGTTGTCGACGTCGAGGAAGGCGGCGCTCGATGACCAGGAATCGCGCCGGAAAACTCCCGCCGACTGACTGATATCCGTGAACGTCCCGTCCCCTTTGTTCAGGTAGAGGACATCCCCGCCGTAGTTGCAGAGGAAGAGATCGGGATCGCCATCGTTGTCGATGTCCCCCGCGATCGCCGCGTGGCAATAGCCGCGGAATCCCAGGCCGGATCGTTCGGTAACGTCCCGGAACCGGCCGTCGCCGAGATTCTTGTAGAGGCGGTTGGATGCCGCCCGAGCCGGGTCGAGGGGTATCGAGTTGCCCGTGGCGAAATAGAGGTCCATCCGGCCATCATTATCGAAGTCGAATATCGACACGCCCGATCCGTTGGCGGTGGGGAATTGCTTCGCATCCGTCATCCCTGAGACGTGGATGAAATCCACACCCGACGCGCGCACGACATCCACAAACCGGAATGGGCCCGTCTCCCCCTCGGATTTCGGGACGGGGGGGGATTCTGTCGAATGGCCCGCACCCTCGGAATCCGGACTCGCCGCCGCGATCGGCCGAGACGCGACCGGCGTCGCGACCGGCGTCGAGTTCGCATCACAACCCGCCGAGAAAACGCCGGGCACGCCGGTCCATGCGACCAGGACGAGCAGATTCCAGGATCGGCAGTTCATGGTCTTCGAGACGCGCTCCGAACTGTTCGATGCATTGGCCGCCGGCCGATTCCGATCGAGCGGTCGGTTGACAAGGGCCTGATACGCAAGGCCCCTCCGCGACGGCTATTTCGAGCCTCCCTGGATCGCCTCCAATGCGGATTCCGCGGCCTTACGGACATTCTGGGCCGGGTCATCGTCTTTCAGCACCTTGATGGACTTCAACGCCCCGGCCGCCGCCGGCCCGAATGCGCCGAGTGCCTCCGCAGCGCCCTCTCGGGTCGAATTCGAACGCGAATTCAATGCGGTCGTCAATGCGGCCACGGCCTCGGGGGTGGCGGGTGATCGCGCCGCGATCAGTGCGAGCGCCTCGGCCGCGGCGGCCCCGTCATGATTGGGCTCTTTCCTGGACTCGCTCTCCTTGAGCATGTCGATGAGAGCCGGGACGGCGTCGAGGGCCGCCGGACCGAACTGTCCCAGGGCCCTGGAGGCCGTGGCCCGTCGCTGAGCCGGTCCCGACCGTACGACTTCCGCGAGGGCCGAGATCGCTTGCGGTGCCCGTGCGGTCCGAGGGGCAATCTTGCCAAGGGCTCTCGCCGCCTCGTGCGCGGGGCCCACATACTCGGGTGCTTGATCTCGGCCCATGATGGTCGAGTCGGAATCGATCGGCTCTTTCAGGACCCCGATCAGCGCCGGGACGGAGGCGGGTGCCTCGGGAGCGAGCCGAGCCAGTAGGGGGACCAGAGCAAGCCGGACTTTTCGATCCCGACTCCCCAGGCCGGTAATCACGGCGGGAATCGCGTCCGAGCTGAGCGCCGAGGGACGAATTCGGCCCAGAGCCCTGGCGCAGGCATCGCGGACCATCAACTCGTCGTGCTCCAGGTGCCGGAACACGATCGGTAGGATGGGATCCAGTCCACGAGGGAAGCCGGCCGCGACGGCGATGGCGATGGCGCGGTTCGTCTCGGATGCATCTTCCGTCGCGGCGATGAGCTTCGGTGGCGGCTCGCCCAGTATATCGGGAGGGATGTCGCGAATCGCGCACAGTCCCGCCTCGCGCACCGCCGCATCCGAGTCGTCGAGCAGATCGAGAAAGGCCGACGCAATCCCTTTGGAGTCGACGGATGTCGACGACGGCTCGGACGCCTGAAGTGGCTTGGCCGACTTCGCCGAGCCCCGCCCCGCCCGCGGCTTCGTGGCGCCCTGGACCAGGATTGACAGGGCGCCTGTGGCTGCGATCCGGACCCCAGGCTCGCGATCCTTGATCGCCCCTAACAGGCTCTTCGCGACGCCCCCTGCCAGCTCCGAATCCGACCCGGACCGGACCGCCTGCAAGCCGAGCACCCCCAGGGCTTCGGCCGCGGCAACCCGCACGCCGGCGTCCGGATCCTCGATCGCCGGGATCACAGAACGGATCGCCGTCCCGCTCGCACCCGAGCCGAGCTCCGACACCTGGCGGATCGCCGCCACACGCTCGGATGCGTCCCGAGCTCGAATCCTTCGAGACGCGGCCTCCAAAGGGTGAAGATTCTCCCAGACCGCACTCCCTGCCCACGCGATAAATCCCGCACAAACGAACAGAATGACAACTTTTGCTACGCTCGTCCCCGACCGCCTACGCGTCGGTGCCTCGGACGGGGGAACATCTGGAGGAAAATGGCTATCGCCGCTCGCACGGGTACTCATGCCCGGAACGCTCCTCGAATAACAGCCAGGGATGAATGATCTCAGGAAAGGGAGAAGTCGATCCCGACTAGACTATTCCGGTTTCGCCGGCCTGACCACACGCTTTTCCGAAAAATGATCCGATCCCATCCGATTCGGTCGAGGAATACGGGCGCTCGCGGTCGCCGTCGATCGGGCGATCAACCGCGGTAAGGACAGAAATCCCGTCATGTCCTGCCCATCGGTTCCAGGTAGGCGCATGCATCTCAAAGGCCCGAGGACGCCATCATCGGCTTGAGGAACGCCGCGGACGCCCGAACGGCGTCGACGGCCATGTGGCTGTGCCGGCTCAGCTCCACATGCACACCGCCCTGATAGTCAACTTCGCGTAAGGCCCGCAAAATCGGCGGGAACTCCATCGTCCCTTCGCCGAACATCAAGTGCTCGTGGACGCCTTCGACCATGTCTTCGATGTGGATGTTCTGGACTCGATTTCCCCAACGTCTCAGCAGCCCGCCGATATCCCCCTCGGATGAGCAATGCACGTGGCCGACGTCGATGGTCAAATCGAACAGAGGATGGTGCACCCGTTCGTCGAGTTGAGTGAAGCGTTCGAGCGTATCGATGAACATTCCCGGCTCCGGCTCGAAAGCCAGAGGCATCCTGGCCTTCTCCGCGCATTCGATCACGGGTTGAAGGGCCTCGGCGAGCCTGGCCATCCCTTCCTCTTCCGAAACCGATACCGGCGGGCGTCCGGACCAGAACGAGACCGCGTCGGCCTCGAGCGCGACGGCGAGCTCGATCGATCGGCGAAGAAAATCGACTCGCAGGGCCCGACGCGATGGGTCCGCATCCATCAGCGTGGGATCATGCTTGGCACGCGGGTTCAGCAGGAAACGCGCACCGGTCTCGATCACCCGGCGGAGGCCGCGACGGTCGAGTGCGGCACGGACCTGGTGGATCTGGCTCGCCAGAGTTGCGGGCTCATCGTAGGGATCGAGGGCACCGGCATCCAGCGTGATCGCCACGCTCTCGTACGATTCATCGGCGAGGAGCTCGATCGCGTCCAGCAGGCGATGGTGCGCCAAACCATTCGTATTGTAGCCCAGACGCATGCGACCCTCCTCACTCCGGCTCGATGCCCAGCTCGCGCAACCTGGCGGCAAGGCGCTCGGCGCGCTGCTCGGCGGTCTCGGCGCGGTTCTTCGCTTCCTCGGCGCGCTGCTCGGCGGTCTCGGCGCGGAGCTCGGCGGTCTCGGCGCGGAGCTCGGCGGTCTCGGCGCGGAGCTCGGCGGTCTCGGCGAATCGGCGAACTCTCTCGCCTTCCTCGAATTGCTCCTGCCAGCTCAGGAATCGCTTGCCATCTTTGTCGAAGATCGTGAGCGTGTCATACCCTGGGGTCGGCTCGAAACGGATACCAAGACGAGGGCTGACAAAGCCCTTCATGTCGGGGATCTTGACCAGGGTCTCTCCCTCCCGTAGCCATCCATCCATATCGCCATTGTCCGGATTGTAGACGTAATATTCCTCCACCCCGTACCGCTGATAGAATTGAAATTTACGCCTCATCTCCCCGGCACGGTTACCGGGCGATAAGATCTCGAAGACGACCTGTGGTGCGATCCCACCTTCCACCCATTGCTTATATGAGCCGCGGTGCCCCTTGGGGCGGCCGAACGCAACAAGGATGTCCGGCGCCCCGCGGATGGTGGGCTTCCCCTCGACGGCATACCACAGGAGGTTGGCCTCGACGTAGACCTTGGGATCGTCGAGGAACCGGGTGGCGATCCCCTCCCGGATCGTCACCATCCACTTGTACTGCAGCGAATTGTCCGACATGGGCTTCCCATCGCTGTCGGGGTATTCGATCTCGGTGGGCGTCGTGTTTCGGATCGTGGTCGTCATGGTCGTCCAGGACCTCGAGGAACGATCGGGAGATACTGTACAGATCGTATTATCGCATACAGAATCGCGCGCGAACAGGCGGACATTCAGGTCGAGTACAGCCAACGCCCCAGAATGTATGCCGGCAGCCAGAACCCCGCGACGAGGGCTGCAGGTTCGAGGCCTCGTACCGAGGCGACCAGTCCCACGTTCAGCCAGACCAGGCTGAGGATACCGGTCTTGACCGCCTTCTGGAAGGATTGCGGAGTCGGACGTTGAATCGCGGAGACCGCGGTGAAATTGATCACCATCGCGACCAGGCCGAATACCAGGATTCCCTCCAGCGGAATGAGTGGACGCTCTGGCGAAGGGTAGGGGAAGCGGCGATGGGCCATCGCGGCGGCCGCCATCCCGAGCACCGCCAGGTTCTGGAGCGTCAGACCTGAGACAAATCCCCGACGATTCTCGCCGCGCGTCTCCGAGCGGCTCACCACGGTGATCCCCGCCACGAAGAGGCCGTACATCGCGGCTGCGCCCAGGCGACGGCGCCTCCCAGTTCGGGAGCATGCGACATTCCCAGCAGCAAATTAAGACCGCGGCAACCACCCATGAAGACAGGGCCGATCGGCGTACGCTTCAGCCCGGCGTCGTAAGCCAGGATGCAGCCGGCAAGGGCCGCGGCCACGATACCGCTGACGAGCGAGCCGCTGGCCATCGCCAACGCCGGGCCGACGACCAACCCCAGGCCACCCAGCCACTTGGCCGTCCGCGCCGAGAATCGGCCCGACGGCAACGGGCGACCCGGCCGCTCATTCCGATCCTCCTCGAGGTCGAACACGTCATTGAGGGCCGTTCCGCACGCGTACAGGATCATCGACGCGACGCCGAGCGACAGCCACCGACTCAATTCGAATGGCGGGCTGGTCACGAGCAGCCAGCCGGCCAGGCTATCGGCGGCCGCCGTCACCACGTTCGGCAACCGGATCAGTTGTAGGAAGGCGAGGATTTTGCCGCGCATGGCCCGAGGATCACTTCCCTGGTTTGGCCGCGATGAGCGGGCTCAGGACCTCGTAAGCCCTTCGGGCCGCCCCGTCCGGATCGTCGAGGAAGGGATAGAGCTCGACGGTCAACCAGCCGTCGTAGCCCGTCCCGCGGATGGCCGAGACCACCTCGGCGAAATCGATGGCGCCCATCCCGGGCACGAGGTGGTGATGTACGCGGCTCGCCGCGATATCCTCGAAGTGGTAGTGGCGGATGTGCGAGGATAACCTGGCGATCGCCCGGGGCAAGTCTTCCGAGACGCAGTACGCGTGACCCACATCGAAGTTAAGGCCGATCGAAGGCGCATTCAAACGCTCGGCGACTTCCAGGTACTGATCGGTCGTCTCCAGCAGCAAGCCCGGCTCGGGCTCGATCAGCAGCGACACGCCCACCTGGTGTGCGTGCTCGGCAAGGGGCTTGAGAGCCTCGACGAACAGATCGATGCCCTCCTGCCGCGATTGACCATCGGCCAGCGGGCCGCCCGGCTCGGTCGTGATGTGCGGCGCCCCCAGCTCGGCACACAGACTCAACGCTCGACGCGTGTGATCGATGCGAACCTGCCGGTAGTTCGGCTCGGCGTCGATGAACGAGGGGTACCAGTACGGCTGGCGAGCGTCATTGATCGCATTCATCATGAACGCGTTGATATTCGAGAACGACAATCCATTCTCCTCCATGGCCTGCAGGATGCTTCGTTTCTGGATATCAAGCAACCCGGCAGGCCACGCATGAGGGACGTCCGCGAGCAGTTCCAGTCCCTCGTAGCCGAACGAGGCGATCCGAGCGGCCGCTTCTTCGAATGGGTGCCGCAAATACGCGTTGGTGCTGAATGCGAGGCGCATGGGACGTGTCGGTTCCTGTAGATTCTCGGGAGGACCAGGGAGAGAACGAATCGCGAGGTGGCCGACGGGTCGGCCTCAACCTGAGGAGAGCGAAGGGATCGTTCATGCACCCGGCGAACGTTGCAACGACGACGGCCGCGATGATTCGATGCCCGTGACGTACTGGCCCAACAGTTCGAACTGCTTGAAGAAGTCGTGGTCCTCGACGCCTTCGGGACTCTTGAAGAAGCTGGCAAGGTGTCGCAACAAACCCCGACCGCCTCGTCGTTTCTCCAGGTCGGCGAGCCGCGCCAGATCGATGGCCAGTGGCGCAGCCAGCAAGCTATCGCAACCCTGCCAGGTGAACTGGAGGGTCATCTTCGTGCCCAGGAATCCCTGGAAATGGATGTGGTCCCAGGCCGTCTTCCAATCGCCCATGTCGGGGATATATTCGATCGTGACGAGCGTGGACGGCTTGTAGCCGAGGATCTGCGTGACGACGCGATCCTTTGTGTCGACCTTCGACGACTTGTTGACGGGGTCGTCGAGGACCAGTCCGTCGCGGTTGCCGAAGATATTATGGCCCACCCAGCTCATGACCTTGAGATTCCGCATCGCAAACATCGGGGCGAGGACCGTCTTCATCAGGGTTTCGCCGGTCTTGCCGTCCTTGCCGCCATAAAGGGAGCCGGTCGCGCCGGCCAACTCCTCGATGGCCGGAATCGAGGATCCGACGCTGGGCGTGAAATTGATGTAAGTGTGTCCCGTACGAATGGCGGCGATGGCGTATAACGCACTGGCCGGCAACAGCGCCGGGCCGCCATCGGCCATCGCGGCGTTGAGCGCGTCCCAATGACGGTGGACCTCGCTCGGGTGAAAAGGCGGCTCGGTGCTCGCGACATTCAGGACGATCAGGTGGTCGATCGACTCGGACTGGACGAAGGCCGCGAGGTCGGTCGCGATGGCGTCAACCGCTTGCTCCGCCGTTCGAGGTGCCGCGCCATCTCCCCAGTGGCCCAATTGGGCGACAGTCCGCCCGGAGCCGAAGCTGGTCCCGGGCCGGACGCGCCGCGTGGCGGCTCGCAGGTCGGCGCCGCATGACACGATCCAGTCGGCCGGGAAGACGCCGGAGTTCCGCCGAAATTCCTCGGCCGATTCCTCGAATGACGTCTGGCGGATGTCGTGTCCGCCCACCACAAAGTCACCCGGTTCCGGCAGCTCGAGCCTCCGGAACATCGGGAGCTCGGTCACCAGACCGGTCCGATCCGCCAGGCCCCTGGCCATCGCCGAGAGTCCCAGGGTGATCGTCGTGCCGACGCCTCCGAATGCGCCCACTAACCAGAGGCCGACGCGATGACGTCCCATGGCGGAAACAACCTGTTACATAAGGCAAGGCCGCATCAGGAGGGAGACTCGAAGAGGCGTTCACCGCCCGCGAAGGAGTTGACCGGACGAGACGGCCCATGCATCATCCGGTAAAGGCACGCTCAGGAACCATTATGTCGCGTCGAGGCCCGCCATTCAACCGGCCACAATGCCGACGGCCGGCAACTCGTGTTCGCCTTCACCACTCGCCGGGAGCCTAGAATGCCTTTGCCGTAAGTTCCAGCACGCTTCACAATCGGGTGGCATACCCCATACCAACCCGACGCGCCAGCGAGGGGAACGCCACCGGACCGTGGCTGGCTCGTCGGGTTAGTGTCGAAATCGGGCCCTCGATGGCGCGTCGGGTCAGTGTCGAATCGATGCGGCCTTGGTGTGTGCGACCCATCAGCGGAACGCTCGAGTCTCATCTTGGCGATCGCGAGGAGTCCTCCAAACTTGGACGAACTGGATCGACTCCTCCAACCCCATCCTCGACTCCGGGTCGCACGTTACGGCCTCCCCGATCCTCGGGGGGCTTGCGTGCTCTACTGGATGCAACGATCCCAGCGCGGCACGGACAACCCCGCGCTCAACCTCGCGATCGATGCCGGCAACGCCCTCGGTGTTCCCGTGATCGCCGCGTTCGGCCTCACGGCCGATTACCCGGGTGCCCAGCGCCGTCATTATCGCTTCTTGCTCGAAGGATTGCTGGACGTTGCGAAGGATCTCCGGCGGCGCAACGTCACCCTGGTCGTACGCCTCGGCAGTCCCGACAAGATCGTGGCGGCCCTGTCCGATGAGCTTCGCCCGAGACTGATCGTCGGCGACGAGAACCCGGTGCGCGTCGGCCAGCAGTGGCGGGACCGCGTCGCCCGGCATGTGAAGGCCCCCTTCTACCTCGTCGATGGCGATGTGGTCGTTCCGTCCTCGCAATTCCCCCACGAGGAGTATGCCGCCCGGACCTTGCGTCCGAAGATTCATCGCCTTCGGGACGATTACCTCCTGCACATACCCAATCCGAAAGCGCACGTCCCCTGGGTCGGCCCGACGCCTCGAGGCGTGACCATCGATCCGTCCGCCCTCCTGGAAGAGCTCAAGGTCGGGGCGCCCCCGAGGTGACGGGCTATCTCGGCGGAAGCCGGGAGGCGAGACTCCGCCTGGGAGGATTCATTCGCGATCGGCTGCCTCGCTACGCCACCGAACGGAATCAGCCGACGCCCTATGTCACGAGCGAGCTGTCGGCGCACCTCCATTTCGGCCACATCAGCCCGATCACGATCGCCCTGGCCGTCCGGGACAGCGGGGCACCGCGAGAGAGCATCGACGCCTATCTCGAGGAGCTGATCGTCCGCCGCGAACTGGCGATCAATTTCGTCGCGCGTAACCAAGACTACGATCGGCTATCCGGATGTCCGGAGTGGGCGAGGAAGACCCTGGCCGATCACGCGGGCGACCGCCGACCGTTCCTCTACACCGCGAGCCAGCTCGAGGCGGCGGAGACTCATGACCCGCTCTGGAACGCCTCGCAGAACGAGATGGTCTTCACCGGCCGGATGCACAATTATCTGAGGATGTACTGGGCCAAGAAGATCCTCGAATGGACCCCCGACGCCGAGACCGCCTTTGCGATCGCCGTGGACCTCAATGACCGGTACGAGATGGACGGGCGCGATCCCAACGGCTACACCGGCATCGCCTGGGCGATCGGGGGCAAACACGATCGGCCCTGGCCCAGCCGGCCCATCTTCGGCACCGTCCGGTTCATGAGCAGCCAGGGCATGCACAGGAAGATCGACACCGATGCCTACATCAATCGGGTCAAGGCGCTGGCCGCGACCGGTCCTGAACCATGAGCGTCGGTTCGTCAAGACGTCGGCGTATTCCGGAGCGGTTCGACGGCCAACTTCCTTCGCGGATCAGGGGAGGGTCGAATAGATGACGATGTTGCCGGCGATCTTCAGGGCACTCTCATAAGTGTAACCCTTGCAATCGATCCCGGTGTGACGCTCCAGGGCGCAGCCGATGTCGAGCTTCGAGTAGATGATCACCCAGTGGCCGTTGATCTTCACCCCCTCGAGCTGGGGGAAATCCCTCGCGCCGCCGGCCGCCTTGGTGTACTGCGAGTCCGACAGGTCGAAACCCACCTTGGTCGTGTAGAGCTCGTCGTTCCGCGGGATCGGCTCCAGCTTATTGTTGGGGAGCAACTCGGAGACGAATCGGCGAAACGTCGCGTCGAACGTGGCGCTCCCGCAGGCCGCATCGGCGAAGAGCGTCCCGCCTCCCGGCTCGATGTGCTGCCTCAGCGCCTCGAGATCCTCCTTGGGGAAAGCGATGGAGCCTCGGCCGTGGATGTAGATCAGCGGGTAGTAGATCAGGTTGGGATCGCGAGGGAAGAGGTCCTTCTGCGTGATGACCACGTCGAAGCTGTGTGGCGGCTTGCGAAGCGCATCCATGAGGTTGGGGATCGCCTGGGGCGCGATGTTCCAGTCCCCGGCGTGCTTGAGCTTGGCGATCCGCAAGGCACCCCGCTTGGGCACGTCCTTCTTGAGGTCACGGATCTCGCGGACGGTCAGCTTGTCGGCGGGCATCTCTCGGCCGGTGGCGTAATCGATCACGTTCTGCCCGACCTTGACGGCATTGATCACCGCCGCATTATTGGGGCTATGTTCGGACTGATTCCAGTAACAGGAGAGGTCGGTCGGCGAGTAAATGACGACGGTTCGACACCCGTGCTCGATCCCCCACAGCGGATGCGATTCGGGGTTCAGCTCATGCTTGGCCCGCCAGACCGGATGCTCGGGCAAGAGCGGGTGGAGCTGCAATTCCGGCTCGGGGAAGATTTCCTTCATCAGCCGTCGGAAGCCCTGGTCGAATTCGCGATCGCCGCAGCAGGCATCCACGACCAGGAAACCGCCCTGATCGACATAATGTCTGAGGTTTTGCCGCGCCGTCGCGCCGAATTCGGGGGCGCGGTGCCCGTTGAAGAAGACGATCGGGGCTTGCAGCAAGTCCGCCACCGTCGCGCTGGTCGGGTCAACGACCTGCCACGTCAGCAGGCTCTTCCAGTCACGGGAAACGACGCCGACCATGTTGCGGATATCGTCCGGGTCATGGTTCCAATCATTGGTCGGCAGGTGTCGCAGCTTGTTGATCAGGACCGGCGCCCGTCCCTTGGCCAGGAACAGGAGCGCGAAGCTCGTCGCCAGGACCGGATGATTCTCGATCAGTGCGCCCTGCCAGTATCCCCCGAGTTTGTCCTGATCGTGGACGAGCTGCTCGGCCCCGAGGCGATACCAGTCGTTCACCCCGAAAAACCGGATCCCCGCGAGCCGGCCGGCTCGCTCGAGCCCGTAGAGGTAGTAGAATTTCCACTGCTGGCCCCCGCCGTAATTCTGGCCCACCTGGAAATTCCGGGACAGCCAATCGATCCCCGCCTGCAAATTCCGGTTCATCCCGCCCTTGCCGCAGTTCTGGATCGTCTCGCCCTGGAGAAACTCCTGACCCTGGAATCGCCTCATCCCGGCGATGATCAGGCTGGAAACCCCCGCACAAGTCATGCTCGCGCTCGAAGCGGGAGAATCCGGCGTATACGCCCAGCTCCCGTCGTTCCGCTGGTATTTCTCCCAGTAAGCCCGGGCGAGCGTCCAGACTTCCGGCTTGACCGGGACCCCGGCCTCGGTCGCGGCATGCAGGCCGAGGAGGGCGTACTGGGTATTGGAGTTGTCGCCGGGCTTGGCGAACTTGGAATCCGAATAGCTCCACGAGCCGGGCCAGGAGACCTTATCACCGGGTCGAATCTGGGCTCGCTCGAGCCACCCCACGTTGGCGGCGATCCTCAACTGGTCCTTGGCCGGCTCGGCGGCGGCGAACACCATCGTTTGCAGGCCGATCGCATAGGTGCTGCGGAGCTCCTCCGGCCCGAGACTTCGGAGCAGGACCAGGGCCTTGGCGATCGTCGGCGAATCCGTCTTCTCGCCGGCCGTGAGCAGGGCGAGCGTGACCAGGCTGGTGGTCCCCGACTTCGCTTCGCCTTCCACGTCGGCCCATGAGCCGTCCTCCCGCTGCTGGTTCTTGAGGAAGCGGACGCCGTCCCGGATGGCCCGCTCGACCTCTTCTCGGGTCACGCCGGCGAGCGAGGTCGTGCCGCCGGATAGAGCGACGGCGATTGCCAGGACCAGGATCCAGAAACGGCCCGAGAACCTCGAGACGTGGAGCATGGGAGAAATCCCCCGATTCGTGCCGCCCGCGCTGCGATAAGACGGTCGTCCACCTAATCAGCATGACATATCGGACGAATGCCCGACAAGATGCAGGCGCTGTGCATGAACGACCCACGCGCGACCCCCGCTGCCCGGCGACGGCCGCGCGAACGACCGCGGATACTCACTCGACACGATTTGTCGGACGAAGCCCCGTCTCCCGATCCGAGCCCGATCCTTTTTCGTGCCTTTCGTGCCTTTCGTGTTCCAATCCCTTCCCTTCCCAATTCATGGCCCGTCATCTTTGTGATACTTCACGCGTCCATAGAGGAGCCGACCCACGGGGAGCCGGTTTGGTTGCTGCGCGTGTCACTACTTCCACAGCGACTCGATGTGCTTGCGGTTTAGGTGTCTCTTGCCATTGAGGATCTCCGAGATCGTCGACAACGCGGACCTGGCGAGCCCAAGACCTGATACCTGGCCTGACCCCGACCCCGGACCTCGTCCGGTCAAGAAAAGCCGATGGTTCGACTGTCGCCTTGAGCGCTTCACGCTTGGGTTGCGCACGAAGAATTATACCAATCCGACGCGCCAGCGAGGGTCCGATGGCATTCCCCTCGCTGGCGCGTCGGGTTAGTATGAGCGACCTGCGCGTCGAGCGGGGCGCAAACCAAGCGGGAAGCGCTCTAGTCGATGGTGCCGTGGTTCTTCAGGGCAGTGTTACGGAGATCGGAGTCGCAGGCACCAATGTCGCCACGGAGACATGCGGCCACGTCAAGCCGTTGAAAACCAGCATGACCGTCTGGGTATACTGGATCTGAGTGTACGAGACCGGTGTCGTCTTCGGGGCAGAAATCGCCGAATTTGATCGGACGGCGAATTGCGGCATCGGGAGGTTGGGTACCGCGGTCGTCGGAGACAGGACGGTCGAAGTCCCCGCGTCCATGACCGGGACTTGCAGATCAAAGTCGACCCTCTCGATCCAGAAAGTTGCCGTCATCGTGATCGCGTTGGCATTCGGATTCGTTTTGCCGATGAGGAATGCGATATCTTGGGTACCCCCGCCGAACAAGGGGCTCGCGGGGTCGGTGGCGATCGAGATCGTGGTAGTCTTGGTGATCGTCTGCCCGTGGCTCGCGTTCCGGATGACCGAATTCGGGTCGCTCAGCATCGCCTGCCAGTCGGCCACCGTCAGCGTCGTGCCGGGCACGGGCAAGACCTTGGGAATCCGGAAGGTGGTCGGGTCGCTCGCCGTCTGGCTGGCGAAAGGGAACTGGTTTGTAGTTCCGGTGGCGAACGGAGTGATATCGACCGAAGGTATGGTCGGTGCGCCGGCCGTCGAATCGGACATCCCCTGGGCCAGTATGGTGGCCCCGTGCGGGATCGAAGCCATCCGCGCCAGCGACGCGGACGGGATGGCCGGATCCGTCGTGTGGGGGACGCTCAGCCAGATCCCCGGCTCGAAGTGGATGCCGACGCTCTGGTTCGGAGTGGTGACATCGCTGATCACCTGGAGATAAGGCACGCCATTCAGGAATATGTCGGGCTGGACCTCACCCCGGTTCGGTATCGAGCCCAGGCTCGCGGAAAAGTCGAGCGACTCTTTCGTGAGGTTCAGCTCCAGCACATTATCGCTGCCCGAGACCGCCTGTTGGCTCGGCCGGAAGATCGTATTGAATCCGAGTCCGGTCCACTGGCCGACGAAATGGACGAGCGGCCCGAGCGGCGGCTCGGCCGCCAAGGCAAGCGCCTGCGTCGGGACCCTGTCCACTTCATGGATTTTGAAGCCCGCTGGTGCCGAAATGCCACCATCAGCCCGGTCACTCATGTCAGAACTCCAGGTTAGTTTTGGCGCCGAATCGTGTTCACGTCGGATCTCTCATCTAAGACAAAAATGTCTGCTCCCTCGCTCGAGATCGCGACGTTCCACCGATCGTACACGATTCCGCATCGCCACAATAGGCTCGAACAATCGCGCCTGGCGCCGGGCCCGATCCGAGTCCTATCCTTTTTCGTGTCTTTCGTGCGTTTCGTGTTCCGATCCTTTCTCGTTCCATTTCATGGCCCGTCATCTTGTAAATCAAGAACCGAAAAGAATCCCATCGATGAAGAGACAGGACGTCCGCAGATGATTGCAGATCAAGAGACGGATAAAACCGAAGGAACATGATCTGATAGAGGAGGTCGGATCGCGTCGGCTTTCCGGATTCCGACTCTCCATCTGCGTTGATCTGCATATAAATTCTTATGATTCGCCAAACGAGGCACCGGGGTGCGGACGACCAGAAGTGTCCATGTCGATCCGCACATCGTGGAGTTCAATCCGAGACGGCGCCCTCGCCCTGGCCGGACTTATCCGTCATCAAAGTGAGGGTCTTCACCCGGCCGGAGCGATCCAGCCCGAAGATCCGCCTCGCATCGGCCGACACAACGAGCGGTGCCGGCTTGAGTCCCTCGCCAAGCCCATCCATTCCCCTGGATTCCGGCTCGATTCGAGGGCGTCCCGTGACGGTATCGAAACGGAGACAGGCCGAGCGAAGCCGCGAGGAGGGTTCGTCCACATCTCGCGTCAAGTAGACGAGGTGGACGTCTCGTCCGGGGCCGATCGCGACGTTCGGATAGCGTTCTTCGAAGTGATCGTCATCCACTTCACCGATCGCAGGGGCGGTCAACCGCCCCGCCGCGAGAATCGTATCGGCCTGCTCGCTCAGCTCGAGCCACCAGAGGCGGGCCGGCCGGAATCTCGCGTGCCTGGAATGATCACTCTGCTGGCTCAGCGCGACGATCACCCAATTCCGCAGCCGGGAATCGGACGACCAGACCGGATCGGCCAACCAGATCCGTCCCGATCCCGGAGGTTTGACTTTCCAGGCGAGAGGAATCGCCCCTTCCTGATCCGAATTCTCCGATGAGGAGCCGAGCATCCCTCTCCCGAGGTCCCCGAGCGGAAGCTGGCAGCGATGGAGCCGGCCATCACCCGCGCTGAACAGGATCGACCGTCGCTGTCCGGGAATCCAGCAGGGACGTCCAATGGGCAGGATCTCCATAGGGACACGACTGAGCACGGCCCCGTCGGACAATCGAAACGAGCCCATGCCGCAAAATGCCCCGTCCCCACGACTGACCCAACGGCCCACGACCTCCTCATCCCCGTTCGCATCACGCCAGGGAAAGAGACTCAGGTTCGTCCATAGGTCCTCACTCGGGAGCCGCAACGGGGTACTCTTCCCCGTGACTCGATCAACCAGCTCGTTCCGCCCCGGTCCCGGCCCGGCGTCGGATAGTAGGCCGTGCCTCATCGGCAATTCGATCGGAGGCCCGGCGATTTCCACCCGAGTCCGGACTCCACCCATCGCCCCGATTCCCAGGGCGACGAGGATCCATCCGAGGACGAGAGCCGCGATCGAACGTACTAAAGTCGTCAAGCTCATGGTCAGGTAGTCCTCTAACAATCGAGCGTCCGCCGGGATTGCCCATGATCCCATGTCCCTTGCGGTCTCTCGACCAATGCACTCGCGACTCCCCGTCAATCGAGGCGAGCCGAGGCCGGCTCGATCCGACGGGTCGAAGCAATATCAAGTCGAAAAGGAAGATCCTGCGATCGATTCCTCAACTTCGAGGCTGGCTCGTGGCGGCGGCCTTCGATCCCGGAGTGATCCTGGCGTCCAGGGACTGACGCCCATGAGCCTCGTTGGAGAGAGGAGGCGAGGCTATCCAGGTTTAGAGATCGGACATCGACATTCGTGGGTAGGTCCAGACCCCGCCAAAGGATCCGGTTCCGATCGCCCAGCAAAGGTGGGGTTAGCACAATTCTCTTCGGTCCGGCTGAAACGTCCCCGGCAGGGGAAGAGTCATGAAAGCGAAGCCATCGCAAATCCCGGGCCAGAGAGCTCGTTTCGCCCTGAATCGGATCGCAGAGGGCCATTCGATTTGGTCCGGGATTTCGATCGCAAGGCTCGACCACGCCCAGCTTTCCCGGATTTTGAAGATCCTGCACGGCCGTCAACCGATCGGTAGTCCGCGACATCGCAATGCCCAGACCGCCCTTGTGAGGCCAGTGGGCACCCTGCCGAGAAAACTGGCAACACTCGCTCGGCTCCTGAAACCGTGACAGGCCAATCCCGCCGAGTCGTTCGGTGGCGCAAGCGAAAAGGATGGGACCGATCGACGGCATCGTAAGGAGAACGACGGGCGCTCGAGACCGCCGAGGGCCGGTGTCCTTGAATCATGGCTTTCGGTCGAACTAGAATGGTCCTGTCATCCTGGCCGCTCCGTCAATCTTCTCGAGTGCTCGGCGCGTCCCGTTGGATTGCACGTGGGGTCGTCTCACGCGCCATCACCCCTACTCGCCCGAAGAGAGGTCAGCGTACCGCATGTCCACGGCCGGCGACCGGATCACGCAGCTCCTGGACGAATTCCGACACTCGCGCGACGTCATGGTCGCCGAACTCAATAAGGTCATCATCGGTCAGCGCGAGGTCATCGAGCTGATCCTCGCCGCGATCTTCACCCGCGGCCACGTCTTGCTGGTCGGCGTCCCCGGCCTGGCCAAGACGTTGATGGTCAGCTCGATCGCCCGGATCCTGGACGTGAGCTTCAAGCGGATCCAGTTCACGCCGGACTTGATGCCCTCGGACATCACCGGTACCAACGTGCTGGAGGAGCCCGAATCGGGCCGCAGGGCGTTCCGGTTCGTGGCGGGCCCGCTCTTCGCCAACATCATCCTGGCGGACGAGATCAACCGGACGCCTCCCAAGACCCAGGCCGCGCTGTTGCAGGGGATGCAGGAGCGGGAAGTGACCGTCGGCCAGGAAACGATGCACCTCCCCGACCCCTTCTTCGTCATCGCAACCCAGAACCCGATCGAACAGGAAGGGACCTATCCGCTCCCCGAGGCCCAGCTCGATCGCTTCATGTTCGACATCCGGGTCGGCTACCCGACCCTCGACGAGGAGAAGAAGATCCTCCTGGCCACGACCAAGGGCGAGATCCCCGATCTGAAGAAGGTCCTGTCCGGGAAAGCGATCGTCAACCTTCAGAAGCTCGTCACCTCCGTCCCGGTCTCGGAATACGCGGTCAACTACGTGACCCGACTGGTCCGGGCCACTCGGCCGGCCGACGAGAAGTCTCCCCAGTTCATCAAGGACCTGGTCGACTACGGAGCCGGTCCCCGCGCCGGCCAGAATCTCATCCTCGCCGGCAAGGCCATGGCCGCGATGGACGGCCGCTTCAGCGTCTCGCTCGACGACATCCGCAAGGTGGCCGTCCCCGTGCTCAGGCACCGGATCAGCACGAATTTCCAGGCGCAAGCCGAGGGTCAATCGACAGACTCGCTCGTCAAGCGGCTCGTCAGCGAGATCAAGGAACCCGAGCCTCCCAAATACGAGCGACCGGCCCGCTGAACCCGACCGCCAGAAGGCTTGTGCGTTTTCCGGCGCGGAGGTCCACGTCATGACAATTCAGCAATCGGCGCTCCGGCTCGGCCCCGTCGATCGAGGGAGGCGCCTGACGGCGGAGGACTTCGCGGAGGCGGAGTATGCGGGGCCCTGGAAGTACGAGCGAGAGCAGGGGAGGTTGCTCGTCATGCCGCCCGACCGCCCCGGACACGATCAATGCTCGGAGCCGATCCGCGACCACCTGGGAGCCTATCGGCTCACCAATCTCGACCGGGTGGATCAGGTCGTCTCGGAGGCTTGGGTTCGGGTCGAGGACGTGACCGACCGCATTGGCGACATCGCCGTATTCCTCGTAGGTAGCCGATCTTCCATTCCCAGGCCGGCCCGAGTGCCCGAGATGATGTTCGAGATCATCAGCCCCGAACGCGGATCTCGAGTGCGGGATTACGTGACGAAGCGAAAGGAGTACCGCCGACTGGGTGTCCTCGAATACGTGATCATGGACCGGATACGGCATCGTGCGACCGTATATATGGCTTTGCCACAGGGATACCGCAAACGAATCCTGCGATCCTGTGATGCCTACACCAGCCCGCTCCTGCCAGGACTTTCGATCCCACTATCCGACATCCTATGACGGCAATCGGCCACGAGCCTAACAGAACCGCGACGTCCGGCTAATCCCGGTGATTCCGTGTGCTTGGCCTTGGCATCATCCTGGAGCCGGCCGATCGCTCGGTGCTGGTGGCCCGATCCCCCGGCTCGGATCATCACCGAGTCATCGGTGAGGACCGTTAGGAGACCGGACTACGTTCAATTCGGTCCCTCCAATGAAGCTGAGAGCGATGAGACCAATCCCCCTGCGGTTCAGCATGCGCACGATGATGGTCGTGGTTGCCATCGTAGCCGTGACCTGTCTGGTGGGGCGAGAGTGTTGGACGTGGTGCCTTCTTCGGGGTCGAATGACGCCGGTCTACCCGTCGCAGCTTTCCGCAAGCGCGAGCCAAAGGTTCGAAGTGACCTGGGCCGAGGGGCAGCAGATACCCGTCGCAATCACGTACAACTTCATGTTCAGCACGCCGAAGCCGGCCCCCGGCACCACGTGTTTGCTCTTCGCGGAAGTCTGGTTCGAGGAGGTTGCGACGGGGCTTGCCGTGGATGGCTACACCTTCGACGCGCCCCTGACCGTGGGCGGACGCGAGACGGCCTCAGGGTCCCTGACGTGGGACGCCCTGCTCCCGCACCCCGGGCGGTTCATGCTCCGCTATATGCTTCACTGCGTTAGTCCTGCCGGCGAGTTAAGAATGGTGAACGGAGGAAGTCGGGGGTATACATTCGTGACGACCTTACCACCAAGCCAGACGCCGATCCACTCAGGACCATAGCTATGAAGCCAGCATGGCCCATCCTCCGAAAGGCAACGATCTGTGTTGCGATCCTCGCTATGATCGTCGGCGCAGCCTCGATCGGCTACCGATCTGGGTTCAGCCATGGGTACAGGGCAGGGTTGAGCGATCAGGGGCCGCAACACCGGGCCTTGGTCGTCGTGAGGCGGACGCCGGGCAATCCCAACTCTTCGGGCCAGAGCTACGCGTGGTTCGACATCAAGGACCCCCAGGATGCCGCGAGACTCGCCAGGGAAGAGCAACGCCTGAAAGCCATCGGTGCGGAATACTACGTCGCCAAGGGACGGATCGAGACGACGCTCAGCCCGGAGCCCGATCCACGCCGGATCAATTCGCACCGATGACCACATGGGCGACCCTTTCATCTCGCCTGCTCGTCTCACCCGATACCGCCGAAACCGAAGCTAAGAAGAAGTCTCTCCTCCCAGGCTTCCAAGCAGGAACTCTCCGAGATCCTTCGCCACGATCTCGAAATCGGTGCTCGTTTCGTCGTGGATCTCGTGATCGAAGTGGACGATCGGGTACTCACCGCGCATGTCGGGGTGGCGCGTGTCGAAGCAGTATTGGTCTCCATTGTCGGCGTCGAGGACGGCGATCACGAACGGCGGGAGGATGGATTCCGGATTTCGATTGGCCCAGACGATACCGCCATCAGGGATCACCCAATTGATTCCATAGACATTGTCGTACGGCTCGGAGGTCGTCACCAACTTCCGATAGCTCGGCGGCAGGCGCACGCCCAGTGCCTCATCCGCATCATCGACATCCTCCTCACTCGCCATCTCTCCGTCGAACGGCCCGGGCCCTTCGTCCTCGTCGATACCGTTAACGCGACGCCAGAATGAGCGCACACCCGGCTCGCTCAGTCGTCGGATGTATTCGTCGATCGGATCCATTACTGAGCCTCCATGGAAGATCTCGTTCCCCTCTCGGCCGAGCCAGCCAGAGGATTTGATCTCGGTTCGCAATCCGTTCGCCGGATTTCTGCGGCAGGTCGGGCTGAAACAATCGAGTGACTGACGCGTATGATGGAGATCGATCGACCCTCGGCGGTCGATCCTGGCTTTTTCATTTTTCCAGATCTCGACCGCGCAGCCCGGCAAAGAATTGTCTATAATCAAGTTCGGTGGGGCTTCTCCTTGGCGTTCGGGGTGCGCAAGCAAATCAAGAAAGGGTTCAAGGATGGGCAACCGTTTCGAGCAGGGCAAGGTAAGACTCCGCGAAACGAACTGTCATGGGACCTTGGTCGCACCCAACCCCATGAAAATGGTGTCCTGTGCTTGCATGATTGCTGTTGGCAGGCCTTATTTTCAGAGGAACCCAGTCGCGACCCACGCATCCACAACGAATCCACGAAACGAAGCCACTCGCGCACATCTCGCTCGCTCGAAATCGACGAAACGAAGCCAAGCCCGCCCGCTGAGACATCCGAAACTCGGTAAACGACCAATAATCTGCGAAAGCTGGATAAAATATCCGGAATATGCCGCGCAACCTGATGGATTCACCGTCGGCGAAACGAGTGAAACGAAGCCAACCCGCGCGGGCCGCAAGAATTCAGCGGAACGAAGCCAGGCGAGCATGATCGGATGTTGGCTCGTTCGACCAAGGCATGACTCTTGCGTCAAGGCTCGCACGATCGACGCACGGAATTCGTCTCTGGTCGGGCTCGCGCCGACTCGAATCCAGTAATCGAGGAATTCGGGCTCTGCCCGGACGAAAGCCTTCTGTCAGGGTCCTCCTCGGAAAGCAAAGAGGAAAAGATAAAGGCGGGTAATCGCAATGATCACTGGGTGATCCTCGCTCGCTCCCGCCTCGCCCGATAACGAAGCAAGAAGAAGTCCACCCGGGGAATCCTGGCTTTTCATTCAGATCAGACCAGCGAGCCGAGAAAGAATTGTCTATAATCAAGATCGGTGGGGCTTCTCCTGGCGTTCGGGGGCGCAAGCAAATCAAGAAAGGGTTCAAGGATGGGCAACCGTTCGAGCAGGGCAAGGTAAGACTCCGCGAAACGAACTGTCATGGGACCTTGGTCGCACCCAACCCCATGAAAAGGTGTCCTGTGCTTGCATGATTGCTGTTGGCAGGCCTTATTTTCAGAGGAACCCAGTCGCGACCCACGCATCCACAACGAATCCACGAAACGAAGCCACTCGCGCGCATCTCGCTCGCTCGAAATCGACGAAACGAAGCCAAGCCCGCCCGCTGAGACATCCGAAACTCGGTAAACGACCAATAATCTGCGAAAGCTGGATAAAATATCCGGAATATGCCGCGCGACCTGATGGATTCACCGTCGGCGAAACGAGTGAAACGAAGCCAACCCGCGCGGGCCGCAAGAATTCAGCGGAACGAAGCCAGGCGAGCATGATCGGATGTTGGCTCGTTCGACCAAGGCATGACTCTTGCGTCAAGGCTCGCACGATCGACGCACGGAATTCGTCTCTGGTCGGGCTCGCGCCGACTCGAATCCAGTAATCGAGGAATTCGGGCTCTGCCCGGACGAAAGCCCATTCTGTCAGGGTCCTCCTAACCGGAAAGCTTGACCATGGCCGGCCCCTCCGAAAAATACCTGAAGCCCGAGGTCATCCGCCAGGTTGCCAGGCTGGACTTGCGCGCGAAATTCATCGTCGAGGGCTTCATCTCGGGATTGCACGCCAGCCCGTTCCACGGGTTCTCGGTCGAATTTTCGGAGCATCGCAAGTACAGCACCGGGGATAACATCAGCGACATCGATTGGAATGTCTACGCCAAGACCGACCGGTTCTACATCAAGAAGTTCCAGGCCGAGACCAATCTGACCGGATACATGGTCATGGACCTATCCGGTTCGATGGGTTATACTTACAGGCAGGAGTTGACGAAGTTCGAGTACAGCATCAGCCTGGCGGCGGCCTTGTGCTACCTGATGATCCATCAGCAGGATCCCGTCGGCCTGATCGCCTTCGACCGTAAAGTCTCGCAGAGCCTCGCACCCGGAAGCAAGCGGACGCAACTTGGCAACATCCTCTCTCTCCTGGCCAAGCTCAAACCCGAAGGAACGACCGAGTTCGAGGCGAGCTTGCACCAGGTCGCCGGCATGCTCCGCCACCGCAGTCTGATCATGCTCTTCAGCGACCTGCTGGGCGATGCCGACTCGATCTTGAGGGCTCTTCACCGTCTCCGATTCGCCGGCCACGACCTGATCATCTTCCATATCCTGGACGAAGCCGAGGCGCGGTTTCCCTTCGATGGGATGCTGCGACTCGAGGATAACGAGACGCACGAAACGCTCGAGGTGGACGCCGATGCGATCAAGGCCGATTACCTCGAGGAAGTGGATCGCTTCCGGACCCGATATAAGACCGACTGCGTCCGGGCTCGTATGGATTATGTCCCGCTGGACACCGGTATGCCGTTCGACAAGGCGCTCATGAGCTACCTGCTGACGCGGCAAGCCCGCGCTTGATTGATGACGGAGCCCTTCGGCCATGGAAATGTCGTTGATGCATGCGGGCCTGGCGGCGGGCGTCACCCTGGCCGCCCTACCGGTGATCCTCCACCTGTTCATGAAGCAGACGCCGAAGCATCTGATGTTCCCGGCCATCCGGCTCATCCGCGAGCGGCAGCGGCGCTCGAAGAAACGGCTGAAGGTCAAGAACTGGCTGCTCCTGCTGGCGCGCATGGCGGTGCTCGCGCTGATGGCCCTGGCCCTCTCCCGCCCGACGATCTACTCGCAAGTCCCGCTGGGCGACCAGTCGGTGCCGACGGCCCTGGGCCTCGTCATCGACACCAGCCTGTCCATGAAATACAAGGATAAGGATAAGACCCGGTTGGAAGAGGCCAAGGAGCGAGCCCGTGATATCGTCTCCAAACTCCCGGATTCGAGCCTGGTCTTCGTCGTCGATTCGTTCGAGCCCGGGGTGACCGGCCTGTCGCCGGCCGCGGCCCTCAAGCGGATCGAGGGCTTGACGACCCACGCGGTCAGCCGGTCGCTCAACGTCGCGGTGGGCGAGGCCTATGAGGCCGTCGCCGGTTGCGACCGGCCGATCCACCTCGTCCATGTCCTGACGGACCTGTCGCGAAGTGCGTGGAACCCCGAGCGGCCGGCCGAGGGCCTGGACAAGGTCGCCAAGATCAAGTCGGGGAAGAATGCCAAGATGGCGACATTCGTCATCCGCCTCACCCCCCAGGAGATCCGGAACATCTCGGTCGAATCCGCGGAGCCGCCGCAAGGGACCGTGACCCAGGGAGAATCGATCGAGATCCGGTCCCGCATCCGGGCGCAGGGCCCGGCCGCAAGTCGCACCGTCGAGTTCTACCTCGACGGCCTGAAGAAGGGCGAGAAGCCAATCCAGATCGCCGCCGACTCCCAGGTTGAGGTCAGCTTCCCGACGCCGCCTCGACTCACGCCGGGAGAGCTTCATCGCGGCGAGATCAAGTTAAGCGGGGAGCCGGACCCCCTCGAGGATGATGACCGACGGTTTTTCACCTTCAAGGTCCGGCCGCCCCTGAAGGTCTTGATCATCGCCGACCGCGAGGCCGACGCCGAGTTCGTCGCCTCCGCGCTCGATTACGACGCCTCGCCGTCGAACCCCAAGTCGTTCCAGGTCAAGCAAATCCGCTCCGGGCAACTCGGCAACCTCGACAAGGGTTCCGC
Organism: uncultured Planctomycetota bacterium; assembly: GCA_963743925.1. Taxonomy (GTDB): domain Bacteria; phylum Planctomycetota; class Planctomycetia; order Isosphaerales; family Isosphaeraceae; genus CAVZRC01. Next base: position 854,958 of record CAVURY010000034.1, read on the forward strand.
CCTGGAGACCTACGCCTGCGTGTTCCTCCTCGGCGTGCGGCAGCTCAGCGAGATCGATTGGGGAGCACTGAACGGCTACGTCCACAACGGAGGCGGGCTCGTCGTCGGGCTCGGTAATCCGTGCGATGCGTCCAACTACAATGGCGAGATCGCGGCCCAGTTCCTGCCGGCCCAGCTCGGCGAACGCAAGACGCCCCGCCCCGAGACCGTCATCGGCAAGGTTACGGACGTCACTCATCCGCTGTTCTCGCGGTACGGTAAGGAATTCGATACCCAGCTCGCCCAGGTCCCGGTCTACCAGTACTGGACGATCAAGGCAGCCGCACAGCCGGTGGACGGGTCCCGGACGCTCCTGTCTTATGCCGATGGCGCACCCGCACTGATCGAGCGTGCCTTCAAGGGCCCCAAGGGTGGCCGGGTCCTGCTCTGGACCACCCCGCTCTCTCGTCGCTACAACCGCGCCGACCCCGATGCCTGGAACGACTTCCCCAATGTCGGTTGGTCGTTCCCGGTCCTGATGAACCTGACGGTCCCCTACATGGCCGGGACCGCGGATGAGCAGCTCAACTTCGAGGCCGGGGAGAATGTCTTCTTGAAACTCGATCCCAACGCCCGGCTCAATAGCTTCGCGATCACGAGCCCCGACGGCAAGAAGGCGGACTTGCAGCCTCCATCGGCCCACGAGTTCCTCGAGATCCCGTCGGCGCAGGTCCCGGGGCAGTGGGATGTCAAGGCGATGACCGATGACAAGCGCACCACCACGATGGGCTTCAGTCTCAATCCACCCAGGTCCGAGAGCCAGTTCACCCTGCTGCAACCCCAGGATCTGGATACCATCTTCGGCAAGGACGGCTATGTCCTGGCCGAGGACGCTCAAGCCTTCAAGAATCAAGAGACCGTCGGAAGGTACGGGAACGAGATCTTCCCCTGGCTGATGTTCTTGATCCTGATCGTGGTGACTTCCGAGAATTTCCTGGCCAACACCTTCTATAAAGAAGCCCCCCGGTCGAACGCGTCGGGGGCGGCCTCCTGATCGCATCGTGATCTCCTGATCGACGCCGTGGAGGGGAGTGCACCATGATCCCGAAGGTCAGCAACGTCAGTGTCAGTCCCATCGTCCCGTGGCCGATCCTGATCGCGGTGATCCTGACGGTGACCGGGTTGACCCTCTGGGCCTACCGGCGGCGACTCCGCGGGACGACCGGCCGCTGGCGTTGGGTTGCGCTCTCATTGAGGCTGCTGGCCGTGCTGCTCTGCTTGCTGGCGGCCTTGCGCCCCTCGTACACGATCGAGCAGAAGAAGAAGCAGGCGACGTCGATCATCCTCCTGTTCGACGACAGCGGCAGCATGAATATCAGCGACGAGGTCCTCGGCAAGTCGCGATGGGCCGTGGCGATGGAGACGCTCGAGCAGATTCGCGAGGCGCTCAAGGCACTCGCCCCGGACATCGACGCCCGGTTCTACAAGTTCGACGCGAAGCTCGAGGAAGCCAAGGAAGGAGACCTCACGGCCAAGGCCGAGCCCGAGGGGCTCTCGACCGATCTGGGCGCGGCGATGCTCGATGCCCAGAAGCGGCAGGAGGGGACGGGCCGGAAGATCGCGCGCGAGATCATCTTCTCGGACTTCACGTCCAATAAGGGCGTCAACCCCTTGGTGGCCGCGCGCAAATTGAAGAACGACGGCGTCCCGGTGGTCGCGATCGGATTGGGGACCGAGAATACCGGCGCCGGCTCTCGCGACATCAACGTGCGGGACATCGTCGCCAGCCCGACCGCGTTCGTCAAGAATCAGATGGAGATCAAGGGCAGCATCTCGGCCCGCGGGTACGCCAACCAGACGATCGAGGTCGAGCTCCTGGCCGAAGACTCGCAGACCCCCGTGGCCAAGACCCGCATCAAGGTCCCCGACTCGGCCGACGTCATCCCGGTCACCGGCCTGAAATATACCCCCAAAGAGATCGGCGAGAAGATGCTCACGCTCAAGGTCGCCGTGCAGGAGGGCGAGTCGGTCAAGTCCAATAATCAAGTCAGCACTTTTGTCACGGTGATGAGCGGCGGGCTCAACGTCCTGTTCCTCCAGGGCTCGAACTGGTCCTGGGACTATAAATACATGATGCGATCGCTCGGGACCTCCCGCGACATCCAGGTCGAGGGGATCCTGATCCGGGCCCCGGCGCAGGGAGAGCAGGGCGAAGTCCCCGACGCCGAGTTCGCGCCGGGCCGCTACAACGTCTTCGTCCTGAGCGACCTCCCCGCCGACTATCTGACCCCGACGCAGCACCGTCTGCTGGTTGACGCCGTCCGAAAAGGGGCCGGGTTCATCATGCTCGGCGGCCATTCCAGCTTCGGGGCCGGCGGTTGGGCCGGTACTCCCTTGACAGAAATCCTCCCCGCCCAGATCCACCCCGGAGACGGCCAGTTCGAGCCGGAAGGGGGTGTCAAGTTCGTGCCCAACCCGCTCGGGCTGAGCAGCTATCTCCTCCAGGTCGGCCCCAACAAGACCGAGACCGCGCGGATCTGGGACCTCATGAAGCCGATCCTGGGGACGAACCGCTTCGGCGAGGTGAAGCTCGGCGCCGACATCATCGCCGAGACTCCGGGGCCCAACCCCGAAGCGTTGATGCTGAGCATGGACGTCGGCAAAGGCCGTTCCATCGCCTACGGCGGAGACACCTGGGTCTGGTTCCGTTCCTCGGAAGAGGCGCGCCTCGCCCACAAGCGGTTCTGGCGTCAGGTGGTCTTCTGGCTCTCGCACAAGGAGAACGAGGGCGACAACAAGGTCAAGGTGACTCTCGATCGCCGCCGGATGGCGCCGGGGGAAAAGATCGAGATGACCGTCACCGCCCACGACTCGAAGGGATCGGCCATCCCGAACGTCCGTTACGAGGCCAAGGTCGACCGCGACAAGGCCGATCCCCCCGTCTCTCGACCCGAAGAGGTCTTCAATCAGGGAGAGGAGGGGAAGGGGGCGATCTACGCGGTCAACAAGGTGGGCGTGCCCGCCAATTATTCCGTCACCGTCGTGGCCAGGAAGGACGGAGTGGAAATCGGCCACGACACCGCTCGATTCCTCGTCTACCAGGACGACCGTGAGCTCGAAAACCCCTCCGCGAACCTCTCGCTCGCGCGACAGATCGCCTCCATCACCGAGGGCGAGTCCGTGACCCCGGAGAAGCTGGCCGGCTACATCAAGGGCCTCGATCGATCGTCCTACACCGAGACCAGCAGCTCGACCGAACACCGGGTCTGGGACAACTGGCCCTTCCTCCTGATCTTCACCGCCCTCTTGACGCTCGAATGGTGGCTGCGCAAGCGCCATGGCTGGGTGTGAATAGATGCGATTGACACTCCTACCGCATGAACAATCATAAACTTGTCCGCCAGGTACGCGGAGGTCGAGAGTGATGTGCGAGATGGGCGAGCGGTCGCGCAATTCCTCTTGCCCGAAATCCGCGAACCGGCTATAGACGTCCCCATGAATCCTGCTTCATGATCACCCCGCTCAAGGATGAGTCGCACCATGATGATCAATCCGACGACACCACTCCTTCCCACCGGCTCGGCTATTCCCACCCGGAACGCGAGGTTACAGCCGAGGCATTCCCGTTAGATCATCCTTTCACCTGTTTCTCGCTTCGTCGAGCCTCGGATCATCGTTACACCCGGATCGTTCAGGAGATCGGAGCGCGCCATGATGACGGATCATCAGGTGGAGGATAGGTCGATCATGCGACGGCTGTGGCTCTGCCGGGCACCCCTGCTGATAGCCGCGGCGCTGATCTGCCTGATCACGGCATTCAACCTCGGGAGGCTCGTCATGGCCCGGTCTCCCAGGAACCCCTGGGAGTCGCTCGAGGTCGTGGAAGCCTGTCGCAGCCTTCGCGGGTTGCCCGTCTACGACTCCAACCCGGACGGGCATGCGACCCACATGTATGGAGCTCTGGTACCCTGGATCCAGGGCCAGATCTTCCGCTGGGTCGGGCCGAATAATGTCACGGGGCGGCTCCTCACCCTGGTTTCGGCGCTCGTGGCCGTGACCTTGCTTGCTGTCATCATGCGAGGCACGCGATCCGCCTGGTATTTCCTGGTCGCGTGGGCGCTGATCCTGGGCGTGAACCATCGATCCGGGCATTATTTCGCGGAGAACCGCCCCGACATGCCGGCCTTGATGATGGGGGTCGGCGGAATCCTCCTGCTGGCCTACGGGATGGAGACTCGCCGTGGGCTTGTGGTCGTGCTGGGCTCGTCGTGCCTGATCCTGGGCTTCTTCCTCAAGCAGACGGTCTCCATCTACTCGGCCGTGCCGGTGATCGCCTTGTTCCTCCGCGGTCGGCGTCCTGAGCGATCGGAGATCGTGCTCGCCGCGATCCCCCTGGCCGCGATGGGAGTGATGATGTTCGGGCTGAAGATCGCGAATCCTCCCGTCTATCATTACATGGTCGAGATTCCCAGGTCCTACTCCATCCACTGGGCTCGCGTCCCGAAGTTCGCCTGGGAATTGCTCCTGGATTCGCCGCTGTTCCTCGTCCTGCTCGGCGAATGGATCATCGTGGAACAGGCGTCGTTCCGGGACGATCGACGCCTCTTCTGGCTCATGGCGACGCTCGCGGTCGCGATACCGTTCAGCGTGCTCTCGTTCGCCAAGGTCGGCGGATGGCCCAACAGCGAGATACCCGCCTTCCTGGCAATGACATCGTTCTGCGTGCTCCGATTGCCGCGACTACTGCGGCGTCTCGAGGAGACCCGCTCGCCAGTGCCGGCGCGTCTGGCAACGGGCGTCTTCCTGGCCGTACTGATGCTGATGACGACCTTCCCACACCTGACCAAGGCCAACAATCTCATCGTCGCCGCCGCCCCCTGGGACGACTCCTACGCCGAGGCCATTTCGGTGACGAAGGACCTGCCCGGCTCCGTGGTTTGCCCCGAGGACCCGACGATCCCGTACTATGCCAAGCAGCGCGTGGTTCAGAATCTGTTCTCCGAGAAGGACGCGCACCCCGTGAATGGGGCCTGGCCGCCCGCGATCCCCGACGCGGTCGTCAACGAGTTCCGGACCGCGGATTACGTCGTGGACGTGATCGATTACTGGGGCGAGAACGTCAACGGCGAACTCCTGCTCAGCTTCGGCTTCGAGCCGGTCGAGGACGATCGGCTCAATCCCGAGTGCTACCGGATCTGGCGACGCACGACCGCCATCAATTCCGGCGAAACGAGTCGCACAGCCTTCCACAATGCTACGAGAGCCCGGCGATCATCGAATTGAACCGCGTGCGGACCGGAAAGATCCATCCCGATATCCGTCAATCCATCGCGACTCAGGAGTTTACCATGATGACGGATCATCAAGGGAACGATCTGACGATGACTCGATCGATATGGATCGCGCGTGCGCCGCTGCTCCTGGCCGCGGCCGTGATCTGCCTGATCGCGGGATTCAACCTGGTACGGCCGGTTCTGGCCGACTCGCCGAGAAACCCCTGGGAGGCCATCCGGGTCCTGGAAGGATGGCGCAGCGTCCACGGGATGCCCGTGTACGAGCTCAACCCCGATGGCCATTCAACCCACATCTATGGGGCCTTGGCACCCTGGGTCCAGGGTGAGCTATTCCGATGGCTCGGACCGAATAATGTCTCCGGTCGATTTCTCACCTTGATCGCAGCCCTCACGACGGTCTCCCTGCTTACGGTGACGATGAGAGGCGACCGTTCCACCTGGTATCTCTTTCTCGCCTGGGCGTTGATCCCGGGGACAAACCACCGCGCCGCACAGTATTTCGCGGAGAACCGCCCGGACCTTCTCGCCCTCATGTTCACGACCGTGGCGATGCTCCTGATGGCGTACGCCCAGGAAAAGCGTCGTGTGCTACTGATGGTGCTGGGTACGGGCTGCCTTGTCCTCGGCTTCTTCCTGAAGCAAACGGCTTCGGTCTATGCAGCAGTGCCCGTGGTTGCACTGATTTTACGCGGCAAGCGGCCGAGTCGCTCAGAAGTCCTCTTCGCAGTTTTCCCGATTGCCATCATTGCCGGAACGATTCTCGGGTGCTGCATCCTGAATCCCACCGTCTACTATTATATGGTCCAGATTCCCCGGGGATTTGCCATCAGTTGGCCGCGGGCGGTGAGACTCGGCTGGGAATTCTTGATTGATTCACCCTCATTCCTCGTCTTGCTCGGCGAATGGTTCGTCTCCCGAGAACGCGTGTCGTCTGGAGCTCCTCGAGTCTTGTGGTTATTCTCTGTACTGGCTATCGCCATCCCGTTCGGCGCAGTCTCGCACGCGATGGTCGGTGGTTGGTTCAACTGTTTTCTCCCGGCTTTGATGGCGATGACAGCCTTCTGCGTGCTTCGATTGCCGGTCCTCTTGAGGCTCCTGGAAGACCGAGCGTCGCCCTTGCGATATCGGTTAATCTTCGGATCGTTCTTGGCCGTGCTAACTTTGATGACGACATTCCCGCGCATGACGAGATATGTGATCGAGCCCACATCTCCCTATGACGGCGGATACCGGCGAGTCATCGCCCTGGCTGCAAGACTGCTCGGCACCGTCATATGTCCGGAGGATCCGACGATTCCGTTGTATGCGAAGGGACGCGCCGGGCAGAACGTCTATGGCGAGAAGGACGCTCGACCCGTTCATGGCACCTGGCCAGCGTCGATCCCCAATTCGGTCCTGAACGAGATTCGAGGAGCGGATTTCGTCGTCGATGTCACGACCGCCAACGGCTGGGACGACTCCATAAGTGCCGAGGATCTCCTGCAACTCGGCTTCGAGCCGGCTGACGATCTGGAAGTGACACTCGAGTGCCACAGAATCCGGCGACGGAAAAGTGTGAGCGACGGGCCCCTCTCGAGCAGGACCGCGCCGAATCTCCCGCGAATTCCCTTGACTCTCGAGTCGAGGTCGACGCAACCTAGGTGATTCCCCGAGGTGGATCGACGAGATGCACATCGATGTATCCAATACAGACGTCGTGACGGTTTATCAGGCCCTCGTCGGTGTCGTGGCTCCCCGGCCGATCGCATGGGTCACGACGTTGGACGACCAGGGACGAGTGAACCTGGCTCCTTTCAGCTTCTTCAATGTCTTCGGCGCCAATCCGCCGGTCGTGGTCTTCTCGCCCACGCTCAGACGCGACGGCTCGCGAAAGGACACGCTGATCAACCTCGCAGCCGTCCCCGAGTTCGTCGTGAATGTGGCCGTCGAAGGCCTGGCCGAGCAAGTCAATCAGTCCTCGAAGGAACTTCCGCCGGGTCAGAGCGAGGCCGAATTCGTGGGATTGACCTTGCAGCCCTCGGCCAAGGTCCGCCCGCCGCGAGTGGCCGAGTCCCCGGTTCATCTGGAATGCCTCATGCGGCAGGTCATGTCCATCGGCGATGGTCCGATCGCGGCGAACCTCGTCATCGGCGAGGTGGTCTGCATCCATATCGATGATGCAGTGCTCGACCAGAACGGCCGAGTGGATCCCCGCAAGCTCCGGACGATCGCCCGCCTGGGAGGCGACTACTTCTGCCGGAGTTCGGACCTTTTCGAGATGGAGCGGCCGTGACGGACGCCCCGCAAACCTGGCCTCATCGATCACAACAAGGCCCACGATGCTCCGCCGCGAACTACTCCGGGCACTGATCACGGCTCCGCTTTCCGGCTGGCTCCGTCGTTGGATACCCTATCAATCCGGCGGGGCGACGACCCGGGAACCCAACGCCGCGGCAATCTACCGCCAGACCTTCGCCTGGGCGGAGGGCCTGCCGTCGGATGATGTCTCACTCCTTCGTCAAGCGGCGACGATCGCCGTTGATGACCCACACGTCATCACCATGCTCCGGCAGGCCGCTCCCGTGATCGATACGGTCCGGAAAGCGGCTGCGATCGATGGATGCCGATGGAATACCCAGGACATCTCGAGCGACGACATCGGCAAGGATCACCTCAACTTCAAGACGATCAACGTCGTCCGCGCCGCCTGCCTTTCGGCACGCCGACAGGCCAGCATGGGCCAGGGCCGACGCGCACTGGTCGACGTGTTCGCCGGCCTGACGATGGCGCATCGGCTCGGCACCGGCGGGGTCCTGATCTCGCGTCTCCTGGAGTACGCCGGCGAGGTACCGGCATTCGAGACCATCGGCCGAATCCTGACGGCACTCGATCGCGGGACCCTCGACGACCTGTCGCGGCGACTCGACCTCTTGCCTCCGCCCGAGCCGGCCTCGTCCGCGATCGGCCCCGAGTCGCGGTTCATCGTCGGTTCTCTCCGCGCCAGGCTCATGACGAGCGCCCCGCGCTCGAGGAGGAGGACTGGCAGAAATTTGGATTCGGTCCGGATGAGACCGAATCGCTCAAACGGCTGACGCACGGCGATCGCGCGGCATTGCTCGCCCATCTCGATCAGACCGGACCCGCCTTCGACGAGTTGGCCCGTTGCCTCGACCTACCGTGGCCACGATACCGCGAGGCACTGGACGAGTTCAGCCGGGCCAATCACGCCGATCAACCGATCGTCGCAGATCTGGTCGAGCTTGCCCGGGGCGCCTGCCATGTGGTCGACCGCATGCGAGCGATGCGGGCGATGGCCCGCGCCGGACTCGTCCTCGTCCGCGACGGTGAGCTCGCCTTCCTCAGAGTCCCCGACCCCTTCGGCGCCGGCCCATTCGTCCTCGAACACCGAGGTGGAAGCTATCGGATCGTCTCGGCATTGAGCGACCAGGGGAGGCCCGAGGTGGCGCTGGCGGTCGGCGAGCGACCCTGATCTCCGGGGACGGGCGTTGCGATAGGTGTGGATTCCATCGCGGCTGCCAGATGGAGCCTGAGGATACGGTGGACCTCCGCGGACGCCTCGGGCGTATCATTGACGGTGTGGTCGTGGCGGACCATGATCTCGGACTCGGCTCCGTCGAGATGGGCGCTCTCGTAAGAGACGACCCCATCGGTCCAGAGGCCCGGAGGGGCATCGGGGAACAGGTTGCCGACGATCGAGTGATAGGGAACGCCGGGTGCGATCGGCAACTCGTACAACGCCTTCAGTATAGGACTCTCCCAGGCCAGATTGTCGACGCTGGTGGGTAGTTGGCGTCGATAGGAGGGCTGAAACACGTCTCGCCCGTTCATGGCTACAATCTCGGCGTGGAGCGCCAGGACATCAGCCGGCCGACGGACCAACGCCGATGTCAGGCGACCGATCAACTGGTTGGCCGTGTTGCTACCCCGATGGGGTGCGGAGATGAAGATGGCTCGCCGGATCGAAGGTTCGGGAGTGAAGAACAAGTAGCTGGAAAGAAGCCTCCGCGTCTCGGGCGACATCGCCACCTCCTCGAGGGGCCGAGTCAGCAGGACACGCTCGAGAGAGCGGCCGCTCGTCTGGAGCATTTGCTTGCTCAACAACCCCCCCAGACTGTGGCCGACGACGACCATCTGATCGAGTGCCCTGTCGCCGTGCCGCGGGTCGATGGCATCGCGTAGATCGTGGAGCGATTGGCGAAGCCTCCCGGCCGACACCATCATCGGAGCCCCACTCGGGTAGTAGGCGAACCAGAACTGGTAGCGGGATCGGATCAGCGGGTCGGCCTGAAGGTCGTTCGCCATCCTCATCCAGGCATCCGGGCTCGACGACAGCCCGTGAACGAACAGGACTGGTATCTTGCCCGGCTGATAGGGCTCCCGTATGAAGATGCCGAGTGTTGATCCGTACTCATCGGGACGGAGCAGACCACCGAAGGCGAGTTCGATCAAGCGCGATTGAATGAACTGGTGAGCCAGCGGCGTCGTCAGATCGGCCGCGAGCGGCACGCCCTGCACTCCGTCCCCGAGGACGACGGCCGACTCGTGCGCCGAGTCATGCAAGGCGAGCGATACCGGCCGGGACCGCCACGCACCGTCGCGGAGCGGACCGGCCGGGAGGAGAACGGCCGTGGCGGGAAGCCTGAGCCTCGGCGGGTAGAAGCGATCGGGGACCGCCTCACGATCGGGGAATTCGCTGAGGACGACGAGCGGGACGCCCATCCCGTCGCGCGCGACGCGATCCAGATTCCTGACCCGGAAATCCCTGGCGACCCAGAGCTCATTGCAGGGAATCCCGGCACGATCTCGGGTCATCGGTGCGAGTTCGACGCCCAACGCGGCCAGTTGCTCGCGCCATACAGGGTTAGCCAGCCTTGGTCCTGAGCCGACGGCGTGCAACAGCTCCTCGACCGCGTTGTTGTGGATGAGCTCTGCTCGCAACAGGGACGGCGAAGCCGCGTCGGCCGCGCCGCCGGAAATGACGCTGAACGTCGCATAAACCGCGGCGTCGCGGAACCAGGGCATCGCGGATGCAGGGTCGCGAAGCCCCTCTCGTCGGCCGATCCCGTCGGCCAATTCGGCGAGCTCGAGTAATCGATCGGGCGTGCTCCCCCCGGGTCCCTCGACTTCGCCCCTCAAACGTGCGAAGGCCGCCTCCTCCGAGACGATCGACGCTCTTGACGCCGGGAGCAAGGCCCGCGACCCGGCACGAAGAATCGGCTGCGATCGGAGGGCTCGTTCCTGGATCCGCGGCGACTGGCAACCGGTGCCCGGGATCGTGGGCAGGAACGCGATCAGGAAGAGCGTCTTCGTCAACGTGCGCACGGCTGATGTCCCCTCGAAGGATGATCCTCAAGTCTGACATCTGTTTATCCGCTCGCCTTCACAACCAACGGTTTAAGGGGCTCGAACCGGGAGGGTCGTTTCTATTGGAACGATCCGGCGGATCATGGCACGCCCCGCCCGGCCGATGTCCTCGGAAATCGGATCAGCCGATACGCGATTGGATCATACATCGTCGTAGGAGAGCCGTTTTTCGATGATGAATGCGACGTTTGCATCGAGAGCGAGCGTGCTCAGCACCACGCCGGGGTCGGAGAGGCCGAGCGTCGTCTTGACCAGTTCCATCCGCGACGCTTTCTGCTGATCGTCGATCGGCTTGACCTCCTCAACAGCCTGTTGCGAGAGGGCAGCGGTCCACTCCCCGACCAGGGCTTCCCTGCCGAGAAGGTAGAGCACGAACTGGCTGGCCCTTGCGATGGGGATGGAAGGGAGCTTCGCCGCGGCCGGGCCCAGTGCATCGAGCAATATGGCCCGGTCCACGGCGTCCAGGATGACCCGCGGATTGAACCCGACCGTCGAGATCAGGTCCTTGATCCGGGCTCTCGCCAGGTCATACTGGCTGAGGATGCCCACTTCCCCGAGCACGGTCTCTTTCCACAGGTCGATCTCGGGTAGGTCGCGAAAGTGCGGCGTCGAATCGTCGAGTGTGAATCGGTCGATCGATTTCCCCGCCAACTTGCTGATAGAATCGAGTCCGGTCTGCGGGAAGACCCCGACGACGAAGGCCAGCGCTCGGCTGATCGGCTCTCCGTTACTGGAGATGCCCGAAAGCACCAGGCTGATCAGCATGACCGTGATGCTGCGATTGAAGAGGGAGACGAAGAAGCGATCGCTCAGGTCGCCGATCGCAAATCGGTACGAAGTCAGGGTCAAGGCATAAAGGAAGAAGCCCGCGAAACCGGCCATTGCCGGTGGAGCATTCTTGAAGGTATCCAGCCAGGCGGGATAGGAATTCTCGCTCGGGATCGACTTGAGCGCGGAGTACTCCGCGACGGATGTACTCTTCAGGCCGGACGGCGAGAAGAGGTACATCGAACCGAGGGTGATGATGAGCGCAAACCCGAGGCGACGCCACAGACGAAGCTGGGCCTCTTCCCCGAGGAGCCAGATGCTGCGACGGTAACGGGCCTCGCGGTAGAACGATTCGAATCGATTCGCATCAACCGCCGGGTTAGCCTGGATCGTGTCCTTGGCCTGGGAGAGCAGGCTGACGAGCATCCCCGGAAAGAACAGCACGACCGTCGCCTGAAGCACCCAGATCCCACATGCGTTGAAAAAGAGAAGTTCCCGGACCTCCGCTTTGGGCGGTTTCCCGGGCTCGTTCTTCGCTTTCGCCCGCAACTGGCTCGTCTCGACCCGATAGGCCGCGATTCGCGCGAGCCTCGTGAGCCGCTGGTACTCGATCGGGGAATTCGCCTGGTCCCTGGCGTCATAAACCTCGGCCACGACGTCTTGAGCGGCCTTCAGCGGATCGAATGGCGTGTTCGCTTTTGTTGCGGTGTCGAGACGCTTTTCGATGCGGTCGTATATCGATTCCACGTCCTTGGTCGCTTCCACCACGCCCCAGTACTGGAAGACTACCACGATCGCCAGCATCGCGATGAAAGGCAGGAGGATTCCTGCCGCTCCGAGCAAGAAACTCCGCATGGCCCAGTCCGGTCCCTTACCCTGCTGCCGGGCGATCCTCGGGTCGGTCAGATGGTCGGGAATGTTCGGCAAGGGAGTTCCTCCGCGCGCGAGAAAGAGCCCCGGATTTCCGGGATGAGCCCTCGCTCGAACCGGGCATACATCGCTTCCGGTCGACGAGATCCGATATCACAGCAGTTCTTTCTGCCGACCGCAAACACAAAATCACCATAACGCTGAATTACTTTGTGTCGATCGTTTTCATGACCTGTGAGAATCAAGAGCAAGAGTGTTCCTTCTTGCCGAGTCCTCGACCTGTCCATGACATTCGACCCCAAGCATGACCGCGCAATTCCTGGCTCACGACGAGTCCATCCGGCCGCAGTCGTCCCCCGGTTTTCACCCGGCCCACGACCATCACGGCCCAGGCCAAGTTTGACAGGATCGTGATGATGCAACCGGCCATGAATCCGGGCGGTCGGTATCGCAAGACGACCGAGTGACTCCCCGGTTCGGGGAGCGGGATCACGCGCTGAGCGCCGTTGCCGCGAAGCACCGGGGCGGGGCGGCCGTCGACGTTCGCCGTCCAGCCGGGCATCCAGGAATCCGCCACGACGAGCAGGCCGGGCGCGCGGGTCGTCACCAGGAGGGCAGGTCGGTCGGGGTCGTTCGAGGTCCACTCGGGGACGGTGAATGGCTGGCGCGTCGCAGGCGGGAGCGCATTCAGCGGATCGTCGCTCATGATGACCGTGGCGCGCGGGTCGAGGTCGGTGAGCGAGGTCAGCACGACGCCGTCGTGGTCCGGCAGGCGCGTCACGCCGGGCACGACGTACGCGCGAGGCATCGCCGTCGGGTTGCGCTGGATGACGAAACGCGAACCGTCCCAGCTCCCCTCGACCGCGATCGGCCAGCCTGGATCCGACTCGAATCGGTCCGAGACAATGTGAGTCACGCCCATCCGATCGAAGACGGCCTGTCGGATGCGACGCCACTCGACCTTGGCGGATGGCGTCAGGAGCCGTTCGGCCATGGGTCGCACGCGCGACGCCACGGGATAGAGGGTCTCGTAGAGCGCCGCGGCATGATCGAGCTGAAACGCATCGTTGACGTTCGTCTTCTCGATGCCATGGACGATCGCCGCCAGGTCACCGTAGAAGGAATCGCGCGCCTTGATCCGAACGAGCCACTTCTCGGACTCGTCCCGCGTTACCTCCGCACCTTGAGAAAGGCGGGGCAGAGGGGATCGCAGTGCCAGTTCGGCGCTGACCGGGTCCGGGCCCATGAACTGTACGGCCGGAGCGACCTGGAGTAGGGAGAATCCCGACCAGCCCAGCTCCGCCATCGCGACCAGGCCAAGCAAGCTACTCAGGAATCGTCGATCATTTCCGGGGCGGCAACCCATCAAGGCGAGTGAGGATAGACTCACCAGAGCCAGCCAGAAGCCGCCGTCGTGGAGCACCCGAGACGCGGCGAGGGCCGTTCGATGGGAAGCGGGAGGCGAGACGGGCACCGTCAAAGCCATTCCGTCATGCGGCCGGCCGTTGGTTCTATCGGGGATGCGTCTTAGCTGGATGAGGAAAAGCACCACCACTACGACGATCGAGGCCACACCGAGCGGCCTGACGAACGAGCGCCAGGCGCTCGAGGTGGTCATCCATCGTCGGAGCGTCTCGACGCCGAGACCGGCGAGCACCGCACCGGTCAGGTTGACGAGGAAGAGCGAACGGGCCGGCACGCGGAACCACTTCATCCCCGGAACGAATGAGTACATGAGCGGATAGAGACCCAGCGATCGTCCGCAGGCGAACGCGATGGCCAATCCCGCCAGCAACAGCCAGCCCCGTATGAGCCGTCGATCGGGGTGTCTCGCGACGGCAACCGCGGCGAGTACCAGCGGGACCAGCCCGATCGAGAAGACCGTCTCCCAGTAGTTGTCGTCGCCGAAGTAGTCGGACGGTCCTCCCAGGGCGGTCGGGCTGAGCAACTGGAACGCGTTGAGACCGCCCAGGTGGTAACGCCGCGGGACGCCGACCTCGAGGCCAGGATCATGGTTGCGGCGCAGCCAGGGGCGGACGGACCACTGAGGCACGGCGTCCACCGCGATCATACCGATCGATAGGGCCAGGATGGCGAACCAACCCGCGGCCCCGGCAATCGGCATTGGAGAGGACGATGGTCTCCCGACCCTGGCCCGAGCGGAGGTCTCCAGGGCGGGCTGACCCAGACCTGGCGACCGCCAACGTCGCAACTCGTCGAATGCCGCCCAGACCGACAAGGTCAATACCAGGAGAAGCCACTCCTGCGGGTGTCCGGTGAGAAACGTCATGGCCAGGATCGGCGGCAACATCCACGACCCCCGGGCTCTTCCGCTTCGATGGAGCCAGTAAGCCCAGAAGGCCCAGGGGAACCAGCAAGCCGCCCAGACGTGCGGGTAATGACCCTCAAAGGTCTGGGCCAGGAGGAACGGCGAGGCCTGGTAGACTCCCCCGGCGACCGTCGAAGCCCAGACTCCCTGGCCCAACGAACGGAGCAATCGGTAGACTCCGAGGCCCCCCCAGAGCAGGTGGATGAGAGTCAGCCAGCCGAGCGCGGCGGGGATTTGTAGCCACCAGGCCATCCAGACAGGCGGATAGAACATCCCGGCCTGGGGATTGCCGGCCAGAGGACGCCCGCCGAAACCGCGTGCATCCCAGACCGGCCAGTGGCCGAATTGCGAGATCCGCTGGCCGATCGACCAGTGGTGGGGGAGGAACAGGAACACCAGATCGTTGCCGACCGGCCGAGGGTCGCCACGGTTCGCGTAGTCGACACTCGGCCTGCTGCCGTCGACAATCAGCCCCCCCGGCTCGGCGATCAGCCGGGCGAAGCAGAACGCGGCGAGCAGCACCAACGGGGCCCCGGGAAACAACAGCAGCCGAGCCAAGCGCGGTCGCGCGAGCATCACGGATGTCTCTCCTGGGTCGAGGTCGCGCGAACAAGCCTCAATCGGGCGTCAAGGGCTCAGCCGTCTGAGACGACCGGCGTACCACGCGCGCCATCGCGGGCCTATAGAACGACTGGCTGCCCGGCCGCGATGTGGCGACCTGATCGACGAGGCTCAGGTAACGCTCGATATGACTCGCCTCGGACCATTCGCCCATGCGACGGTCGTATCCGCGCTCGGCCAGCTCATCGCGCAGGCCCGGCTCGTGGAGGATCCGGCGGAGGGCGGTCAGCAGTTCGATGTCGCTCATATAGCCGAGTCCACCCCCGCTTTGAACGCCCGTCTCCAGCAGGGCTCCGGCGGCTTCGTGGACGACGACCGGCGTCCGGACCGCGAAGGCTTCGAGGACGACATATCCGAACGTCTCGGGGAACAACGACGGCACCACGACCGCCTGGGCGTTATGGAACAGCCGGGCCAGCCCGGAACCGCCGAGCAGCCCCTCGAAATGCACGTTGGTTAGATCGGCGGCCAGGGAGCGTAACTCGGCCTCGTAAGGACCCGTGCCGGCGATGCGCAGGTCGGCCTCCGGGAGGTATCGCATGAGCGGGATCAGCCGCTGGAACCCTTTCATCTTGACCAGTCTGCCCGCGGCCGCGAGATACGGCCGATCGCGGCGTCGGCGCGGTTCGTCTTCGATCCCGTTCGACCAGCCGTCGGGAAGGCAGTACGGCAGGTGGATCATGGGCACGAACGCCCCCAGCCCTCGGGCCCGGTGTTCTTCGAGGGCGTGGCGACTCGGGAAGACCAGGGCGTCGAGCTCACGTAGGCCCCGTTCGATGGCGTCGGTCGCGCGCCAGACCTGCGGCGGACGACCGCCGGCCAGGCTACATCGGACGCAGCTCGGCGTGTCGCAGATCTCGCGGTCATACTTCCAGAGGAGGTGCATCGGACAGATCAGCCAGTGCTCGTGCGCCGTCATGATCCGGACAGCCCGACGATTCGTACCCAGGCCGAGGACTCCCGGCCCGCCGACCAGCGAGATGTTGTGGAAGTGCACCACGTCCGTATCGGGATCGTCGAGCGCGTCGCGCAGCGCGTCCGCCTTGAACCAGGGCTGTCCCGTCGCCTGGGTCGCGATGGGCGAGAGGATGCCGAAGGGACTCTTCAACGGATGCAGATGCAGTCCCGGCGGCGCGGTGTATTCGCGGAGCGGGTGGTCGCCGCGCACCGAGTCGAAGGCGTCAACGCAATAGTAGACGTGCACCTCGTGGCCGCGACGGCAGAGCGCCTGGCTCAGTCGGTTGACATAGGCGGCATCGCCGCCGAAGCTGTGCGGCCCGAAGAACGTCGTGATCATGCAGAACTTCATTTGCGACCTCCATGTCGCGGTGCATCCCGTCCCGAGTGCCTTCGTGGTGCGGCGATTTCCTGCCGGCCGCACCAAGAGACTAACCCGGTCCGTTCGGCGGCGTCAGGACCGATCGCCACAAGCGAGTGTGCCGCAAGCCTCCGAGAGCCATCCACATCGTCACATACGTAACCGCACCGCCGGCGACCGCCAGTAACACGTGATACCGCTGGAGTGCCAGGCAAACCGGGACCATGGCCGTCGAGGCGATGAGGGGGCGGGCCAGGTGATGGTGCCAGGCCGGCTGACGGTTTTCTCGCGCGAGAGCCCGGTAACCGACCACGACCAGGGCGAGTCCGATCAGGAGGACGCCCATCGCCGCTCCCGGCCAGCCGAAGGTCTTCTGCAAGACCGCGACCAGGGGCCCGATCACGATCGCCGCCACCACCAGGGAACGCACCCCGACCCGCTCGCGATTGAGCGCGATGAGGGTCGTCTGGTAGAGATAGGCCAGGATCAAGAGCGGAGCCCGCCAGATCACCAGCGCCAGCAAGAATCCCGATCCTTGATAGTCCTTGGCCGGGAGCAGGAAGTGGACCAACGGATCCGCGAGTACGGTCGCTCCCACCGCCACCGGCACCAACCCCGTCATCAGCACTTCCACCAGCGAGTCGAGCGCCTCGCGACCGGCACAGGCCGTCTGCCGCCAGAGCCGAGACAACGTGGGGAATGACGCCTGTTGCAGGATCAGGCCGAATGTGAGCAGGGCCGTCGCCATCCGGTAAGGCGCCCCATACCGTCCCACGTCGCTCCAGGAGGACATCAACAGTCCGACCACGAGGAGGTCCGCCGAGTTGATCATCGCCTGCGAGAGCTGAATCAAGCAGATATTCCTCCCACGATGCACGATCACGGAGAGGAACCGGAAGCTCAGGCGGGGCCGCGGAATCCGGTAGTTTCTCAGGTAGTGGGCCCAGACCAGGGCGATCCCGCTCACCTCGCCAACCGTGAGGCAGATCGGGACCCAGGTGATCCGGCCGGGGCCTCGCACGCAGTAGAGGACTCCGAATGCATAGATCGCGGTGCGGACGCAGAGAGAAATCGCCACCAATCCCATGCGCTCCGTGCCGCGGTAGACGTAGTCGAGCCCGATCGCTGTCGTGAAGAGCATCAGCCCGTAGAGCGACAGGATCAACCAATCGGTACGATCCGTCAGCGTCATCGAGCCGATCAGCGACAGGCCGGTATAAAGGACCAGCGCGAAGAGCGTCTTGTAGGCCAGGACCTGGTCGACCAGCGGCCGGATCAGTCTCGGGTGCCGCGAGAGCTCGCGTGAAACGATCACGTCGCTGCTGTCGCGCAGGAGCAACACCAGCCAGAAGACGACTCCGAACGCGAACTCAACCCGGCCGTAGCCGTCCGCCCCGAGCAGGCGCGGCAACGAGAGCGTCACCGCCACCGATGTCGTCCGACAGACGAGTTCGGCGAAACTGAGCCAGGCAAAGTTGGACGCGATGCGCCGTTTCGCGGGACCATCGACCCGATCGTGCTTCACCGGCCGAGTCATCGGCCGTGCCGCACCTCTCCTCTCGAGCCGAAATCGACGCGGTCGGGCGTTGATGGATGTGCTGGCCATTCTCGAAGGCACTTCCTTGTGCGTGGTCCAAGGCTCGCAGCACAACGAGCATCACCAGCTCGCTGACAGTCTTCCCCAGTAAATCGGACAGCCCCTCTTGTCTACCTTAATGAGTTCCCCTAGATCCCTCACCCGATCACGCTTCCAGGCGTCGCGACCGAACTCCTACTCCCACAGGGGGTCAAGTGGCGCGCATGGTAGTGGGGTCGTTCGACCCTGTCAATTGGAGCTTGAGTCCCGAGGAATCCCGGGTGCTTCCAACCGCCCTCGATCACTCATTACCGCCACGGCGGAGACGATCGAGGGTCACGGCGAGGACGATGATGATCCCGATGATGATGTCCTGGCTGGCGTTCGGGATGCCGGCATGGACGCAGCCGTTCTTCAAGACCGACATGATCAGGCAGCCGATCAGCGTTCCGAGCACCGTCCCCTCGCCTCCGCCCAAGCTGCCGCCGCCGATCACGACCGCGGCGATCACCTGGAGCTCCAGGCCCCCGGCGGTGGTCGGATCGCCGATGGCGCCCAGATAGGCGAACTGGAAGACGCCGGCCAGGCCGGTCAGGAGTCCGCCCAGGGAATAGATCACGATCTTGGTGCCGGGCACGTTGATCCCGCAGAGCCGCGCCGTGGACTCGCTCGAACCGATCGCATAGGCGTAACGACCCAGGAGGCTATATCTCAGGATGATCGCCAGCAGTATGCTCAGGACAAGGAGGACCCAGACTCCGGGAGCCACCAGGAGCCAGCGCGGCTCCGGCTCGATGGCCATGATCTGCTTGAACCAACCGGGTTTGGCGTCGCTGGGGATGTAGACTGTGGTGCTCGATGCCAGCCAGGTCGCGAGTCCCCGATAGACCTGGTAGCTTCCCAGGGTGATGATGAACGGGACGACGCGAAGGCCCGCGATCAGAGTCCCGTTGATCGCGCCACAAAGACCTCCCAGCCCGACCCCGACGATCAGCGCAATCGGCAATGTCAGCTTCCAGGCCCGGAGCGAATCCGGCAGGCTCGGGTCCACCTTCTTGACGAAAACCGCCATGCAGACGGTCACCAGCGCGACCGTCGAGCCGACCGACAGGTCGATACCCCCGGCGATCATGATGATCGTCATCCCGAGCGCGGCAGTCGCGACGATGACGGTCTGCACGGCAATCGTCCGCCAATTATCGGCGGTCAAGAACAGGGCCGACTGGCGAGTCAGCATGGCGAAGAGCGCCGTGATCAGGACGAGGCCGAGGAACGGCCCGAAGACGGTCCAGATCCAGCTCAAGGTCTGCCGGAACGCGATGGGCCGGGCAGTCTGGGCCTCTTTATCGGGGAGGACGGACACGGCGAATTCCCTCACTTCCGGGGGCTCGCCGACTGAGTCTGCCTCGACCCCAGCCTCGGCGGCGGAACCTCGAATCGCTCAAGAGTTTACCTCACCCCTCGTGGCAACTTCCATCACCTGATGCTCGGTCCACTGGTCCACCGGTAACGCTTCGCTGAGCGTACCTCGGGCCATGACGGCGATCCGATCGCAGACGCCGAAGAGCTCGGGGAGGTACGAGCTGACGACGAGGATCGCCTTGCCCTGGGCGGCCAGCTCGCCGAGTAGCCGGTAAATCTCCGCCTTCGAGCCCACGTCGATCCCTCGCGTCGGCTCATCCAGGAGCAGGATATCGGCGTGCTGGTGCAATAATCGTCCCAGGGCGACCTTCTGCTGGTTACCGCCGGAAAGGCTGCCGGCCGACTGAAGGGGACCGGTCGCCGCGATCCTAAGACGGGCCATCCAATCGGCGACCTCGGCGCGACGTTCCTTCAACCTCAACCAGCCGTGAGGCGCGTGCCGACGAAGGCCCGGGTAGGTCATGTTGTCCTCGATCGAGCGACCCAGCGCGAGCCCTTCTCCTTTGCGGTCCTCGCTCAGGAAGCCGACCCCCTGCGCGATCCGACGTCGAGGCCGCGCCGCGCCGGCGACGACCTGCGCGATGCGGACGGTTCCCGAGACGACCGGCTCCAATCCGAAGATGGATCGCACCAGCCGGCTCCGCCCGGCACCGATCAGGCCCGCCACTCCCAGGATCTCGCCCCGACGGACGGCCAGGGTCGTCGGCCGGGTTCTCCCTTTCGGCTGGAAGCGATCGAGCTCCAGGATCGGTTCACCGATCGCGTGCGGGACATGCGGGAAGAGTTCGTCGAGATCGCGTCCGACCATGTGGCCGATGATCGTCGGAAGGGTGGTGTCAGCCAGCCGGCCGTCGGCGACCGAACGGCCGTCCCGGAGCACGGTGTAAGTCTCGGCGATCCGACGGACCTCTTCCAGGAAGTGGCTGATATAGACGATCGAAAGCCCGCGACGCCGCAGACGGTCGATGATCGCAAAGAGTCGCTCGGCGTCGCGGAGCGAGAGCGAGCTGGTCGGCTCGTCGAAGACGATCACCCGCGCCCGCGAAACCAGGGCACGGGCGACCTCGACCAGTTGTTGCGCACCGACGCTCAGGTCGCGGACTCTCGCCTCGGGCCGGATGTCGGGATGCTCGAGCAGGTCGAGCGCCTCCCGGACGATCCTGCGATGCTCGCGGCCTCGGACGAGCCCGGCTCGGACCTTCTCCTGGCCGAGCAGGACATTCGCCTCGACCGTGAGATGAGGCGCGAGGGCCAATTCCTGGTAGATCATGGCCACGCCGCGCGCCAGCGCCTCACGGGGTCCCCTCGGTGCATAAGGCGAGCCGTCCAGCGTCATCGAGCCCGAGTCGGGCCGGTAGGCGCCGCTGAGGATCTTCATCAGGGTGCTCTTGCCCGCCCCGTTCTCGCCGATCAGCGCGCGCACCTCGCCCGCATCGACGGCCAACGAGACGCCGTCGAGTGCCCGGGTCGCCCCGAACGCCTTGCTGACCTCGATCATTTCCAGCAGCACGTTCGCGCCTCGCTCGCTGATGAGGATCGAACTCGGACTCTTCCTGAAATACCGGGGCGGGAATCCGAGCCTTCTAACGAACCATCCCCGCCCCCTCCAGGGCCCGAAGCATCCCGAATGCACTCGACTCATTCGGGCAGAAGATCCCGTCGACCTGCCCTCGGTAGCGCGTGATGAGGCTCTGGGCCGTCTTCTGCGCCGAGTCCGAGGTCGGCCCGGCGTATTCGGTGTCCGAGATCAGCGTGATCCCGGGGAAGTCCTTGGTGAGCGTATCGGTGAATCCCTTCTCGCGCAACTCGGTGCTGTCGGAGCCGACGGCATAGCGGAGCAGGATGACCTTTCCCTTCCCCTTGAGGACCTCGCCGAGTCGCCGGGCGGCCAGTACCCCGCCATGATAATTGTCGGTCGCGATGAAGCTGACCATCTTGGTCGTGTCGAGACCCGAGTCGAAGACCAGGACCGGTATCCCCTTGGCGATCGCCGACTCCACCGGCTCGACCAGGGCGTGAGAGTCGAGAGGGGCCAGCACGATCCCGTTCACGCCCGCGGCGACGGCGCTCTGGACCAACTGGATCTGCTGGACCCGATCATCCTCTTTCTGGGGGCCAAGCCAGATCACCTCGACGTTGCCCAGTTCGTCGGCGGCCTTGAGGGCGCCGGCGTGGACCGACTTCCAGAACTCGTGCGTCGTCCCCTTGGGGATCACGATCACTTTCCACTTCTTCGTCTTGGTCCCGGAGAGGCTCGCGCCGCTGGTATTCTCCGCCTGGGGCGGATGGATGAGCTTATCGATCCCGGGCTCCTTGTAGTTTTCCGGGGTGACCAGCGTTTCGCCGGTCGGGATCTTGGGCTCGACCGGCTGCTTTTCCAGATACTTGACCATCGTCTTGACGCTCATCTCTCCCATCATCAGGGGATTCTGCACGACCAGGCCCTGGATCTTCCCCTGACTGAGGGCGTCGATGAGCGGCTCGCTCGCGTCGAAGCCGATGAATGCGACCGATCGCTTGCTGCCCGATGGCTCAGGTCCGGTCGTCTTGGCACCCTCGTCCGAACCGTTGCAGCCGACGATGCACCCCGCGACCAGGAGAAGCTCGACGCAATGCCAGCCTCGCTGGGACATGAAAGATCTCCTTGACTCGCCCCGACTTATCGAAAGTGGTGACTCATCGTAAGAGTGCCCGAATTGCCGCGTCAAGTTGGTAGCCCGGCGACCCCGTCAACCTTGCTCGCGGTGCGCGGATTCCCGTAGAGTCACTCGATCGATCGAGCAAACCGTTTTCGGGGAAAAGGAGCGGACTATGTTGGAGGTGCTCTATGCGATCGAGTCCTACCCGGCGTTTACGGCCGAGGAATTCCTCGATCTCTTGCGGCGGTCAACGCTGGCGGAGCGCCGGCCGGTCGATGAACCCGAGACGATCCGAGGGATGTTGGAGCATGCCGACGTCATCGTGACGGCCCGGATCGATGGGCTGCTGGTCGGAATCTCGCGTGCGATCACCGACTTTTCCTATTGCACCTACCTCTCCGACCTGGCGGTCGACCAGGCCTATCAAGGCGCGGGGATCGGCAAGGAGTTGATCCGATGCACCCACGAAGCCGCCGGACGGAACACGCACCTGATCTTGCTCGCCGCCCCCAAGGCCAGGAGTTATTACCCGCATATCGGCATGGCCGGCCACGATTCATGCTGGATGATCCCGCGAGAATCCCGAATCTCGTGAGTCGGGAGTAGTCAAGTCCATCAGTATTCGCCATAATCCTTGATAAGTGTCAACGTGGAGGCGCCTCATCGAGCCGCCCCATCCCCCTCCGGACCGTTCGCCGAGAAGGAGAGTCCTCGATGGCAAGAATCAGCGGCTACCTCAGGATCGCGGCCGGGTTCGGGCTGATCTGTGCGGCCGGATGGTGCTTCGAGTCCAACGCTCGGGGTCAAGGTGCGATCGCATTCACGCCTCAGGTCGGCTTCGTCCCCAACGGGTTGACCCTGACGGTGACTCCGGCCGTCTCGGCCGACCGTCGATATGTCAGGCTGAGCGTCAACCCCTATTTCAACACGGTCAACGGCTTTACGACCTATACATCGCAACTCGGGGCCGTGGGCGGTACGGGTGGCGGTTTCGGCGGCGGCGGCGGCTTCGCCGGGATGAACGGCGTGATGGGGGTCGGCGGGAATACGGGGATGGGCAGTGGATCGGCGTTCGGCCAGATGGGGATGCCTTATACGGGTACCTATACGGCCGGAGATTATCCATTTGCGCCGGGCGGCTACCCGCAAGGTTTGGCCGCCGGAAATTTCCCGGCCGCGGGAACCGGATTTGATTCCGGTTTCGGCGGGGCCGTTCCGGCGATGGATGGGGCAGGCATGGGCCGAGATCCGTTCACTCCCGGCCAGGGCGAATTCTCTGATGCCGATGAAGCCCCGAGGGTCCGAGCCGCGGCTCCCCGGTCCAAGTCCGCCCGACGTCAAACGGCCGCACGAAAACCGGCACGCCGAACGAGCAAGGCGACGAGCCGTCGCTGAGCAGACGGACCGTCAACAGACCGGAGATGACGATCAGGATTCGGGGGGGAGAGGCTCTTCCCGAGCCTGAATCGTGCGCCGTGCGCCGAGAAGCTCGCCCTCCCGCCAAATTCCAGACATTTCTCCGTATCGCGGCGCTCGAGCCGAGCGGGCTTCAGCTCGATGGTTGGTGCTGCGGGTCGAAGTATTTGACCAGCGTGACCTCGTTGCCCAGCTTGTTGTACCAGAAGCGGTCCACCAATCCACGGGCGAGCATGATGCCGAATCCGCCCTCGCGGAGATTCAGTTCGTTGCGGATCTCGAGGTGACGGATCGGGTCTTCATCCGAAGCGGCATGGGGCAAATCTGTCGGGTCGAAGCCCGGCCCTTGGTCTTTGATAATCAAGGTCACGCAAGTCGGATCGATCCGATATGTGATCCGCAGGACCAGGTCGGCGTTCTTCCTGTGGCCCCACTCGATGGCATTCCCCCCCATCTCCATCACGGCCTGCTTGAGGTCCTTGATGTGTCGTTCCGTCAGCGGCGAATGGGCGAATAGATCCGCCAGCATGTCACTGGCCTGGCTCAGGTAGGTCAGCTCGCTACGGATGTCGAAATTGATCTCGCCTTGCGTGCCTTTCTGGAGATGCTCGTCGTGCCAGGCGAGCGCATCATCGATCGTCTGATGAAGTTGCTGGGGCGTGAAGGGCTTGCTGAGGTAGCCATTTGCCCCGACCCTGACGCCCGCCGCGCGCTGCCTGGAGTCGTGGTAAGCCGTGACCATGACGATGGGTATCAGATTGGTCTCGCGGTCGCGTTTCAACCGATCGCAGAGTTCGAACCCGTCGAGATCAGGCAGCGAGGGGTCGAGCAAAATCAGGTCGGGCTGCTTCCGAGCCACTGCGGCGAGTGCCTCGGTGCCCGAGTGGACCTGGATTGTTTCGAAACCACGAGGCCGCACGAGACTGGCCAAGATATCGTTGGTGTCGCGCTCATCGTCGACCACCAAAACGGTGCGCGGCATGGGCAAGACCCGTAGAGCCTACAAAAGATCGACCGCTCCTTGTAGCGGAGCCTTCCCAGGAATAGCTAGGGGTATTGTCTCGCGCCGAGCCCTGGCTGACAAGGCTTTGCACCAAGAGGACGTCGCGGTCGCCCCATTCGAGCCGAGAAAACACCCCCTCCCGACATACCGATCGGCTCCCGACGCACTCCCACTTGCGAGAGTGCGGACCGCCACGGCACAATGAAAAAAGGCCCATGTCCGATTGCCAGGTTTCTCGAGTCCCACCGTCGCCGATGGCCCGAACGCGATCGACAACGGACTTTCCTCTCTGGAACGTGCCATGCAAGTAACGCAAATCATCGACGCCTTCGGCTACGTCATTTACGCGGCCCTGGCCCTCCTGGCGATCTGGGGGACTTACAACGGAATCCTGCTTTATCGGAGCCTCGGTCGGAAATCGATCCGCGATCCGGAGGAATTGATCGAGCAGGTTCGCGAGTTGTGCCGGGCGAGACAGTGGGACAAGGCGATCAACCTCTGCCAATCTCCTCAATACTGGCACGCGGCACTCGCTCAACTGATTGCGGTGGCGCTCAAGAATCGCGACAAAGGCCTGAACAAAGTACGTCAGTTGGTGGTCACGGAGTTTCACAGCGAGGTGGTCGCCGGGATGGAAAACCGCCTGGGATCGGTCTCGACGATCGTTCGGATGGGCCCTCTGCTGGGACTTCTGGGGACGGTGGCCAGTATGATCGGCGCATTCGGGCGCATCGGCAGCTCTGAGAAGGTGAATCCCCAGGCCCTGGCCCAGGATATCAGCTTGGCCCTCTGGGCGACGGGCGCAGGGCTCTTGATTGCCAACCCGATGATGCTGATCGGCAATAATGTCCACGCTCGACTGAGGCGGCTCCGCGACCGTACCGAACGCCAGCTCCAGGACGTGCTGGAGTTCGTGGAAGCAGACCACTCGTAGATCGTCAGGCGAATCCGGTTCCGACCGGCCCGATATTCTTCGAATCGAGGCAGGGACGAGGGGCGCCGCCGTCATGCTACTCCGTCGCGAAGTGGATGAAGAACGGAACGAGCACATCGATATGACCCCGATGGTGGACGTCGTCTTTCAGCTCATGACATTCATGCTCTTCTCCATCCAGATGAGCGGTGGCGAGAAGGTTGACGTCCCCCCGGCTCGACACGGTGTGGGAGTGGAGGAATCCGCCGCGACTTTCTTGACTCTGGTCAAGCCACAGACGCCCGGAGGCGAGGCCCGGCTCCTTCTCGGGCACGGAGAAGGCCCGGTGGGCACGCTCGACCAGGCGAAGCAAGCGGTCGCCGACGGGGTGAAGGAAGGGCGTCGCAAGGTCATCCTCCAGGCCGATGGCGACGTCCCGCATGGTGAAGTGCTCAAGGTGGCGGGTGCCGTCTCTCAGGTCGAGGGGATCACCGTCCACGTCGGCGTCCAGGAGCTGACGGGCAACCCATGAGTGTCTCGCAGGATTCCGGAACGGCCTGGGACGTCTTTCACGCCGAAACTCTCGAGCTACAACGCGGGCTCAGCACGGCGGCCGTCCGTGCGGCATTGACGGGCGGCTCGATCCGGGACGACGACCTGGTCCGTCCGGCGGGCACGACCTCCACCTGGACACGACTCGCCGATATCCCGGAACTGTCCGCCGCATCCGAGCTCGGTCCGAGTCAACTTCCCATCTCGGAACCGCTTCCGAGCCAACCGCAGCCGAGATCCGCGGCGAGTCCGGAGGCCAGCCCAGCCGACGTGGGGCGTGATCGGACACCCGCCGATCGTCAGGACTCCGGTGATCTCGAGCCCAAGCCCCAGGACAAGTCCCCGAAGATCGAGGCCGCGCCGACCTCCGACCAATCGAAACCCACCTGGCTCCAGCTTGGCGGCGATGCCGATGACGTGTCGTTCCCGGTCCTCTCGGATCGCCCTGCCGGCCGTGAACGCGTTGAGGCGACCCGCCCCGAACCCGACCCGACCGCCGCCGCGGCCTGGACCTGGGCCGATGACGATGATCTCGAGGACGATCAGGACGAGATCCCACCCGTCGAGGAGGAATTCGATGAGCAGATCGAGATCCTGGAAGACGAGCTTCCCGACGGGTTGGAGATCCTCGACGAGGACGGGCTGACGGTCCCGAGTGCCTATGCTCGCGAGTCCTTTTCCGAAGGCGGAGCGAGCCGAGTCGCGTTACCGGTGGTCCCATCGCGGGATTGGAACGAGGACAGACAGCCGGTCGAGGGTGGTGAGGACGAGGGGGATTTCACGCTCTCGCGCGGCGGCCCGATGACGGTCGAGGAACTCGACCTCGCCCCGATGGTGGACGTGGCCTTCCAGCTCGTCTTGTTCTTCATGGTGACCGCGACGACCGTGCTCTTCAAGACGCTCGAGATCCCCAAGCCGAACGCGGAGCCGCCGCCCGGAGCCGTCACGCAGGGGCATTCCCGATCTCTCGACGATTTCAAGGATGATTACATCCTCGTGGAGATCGACACGGCGGGGACCATGAAGATCGATCACGAGCCCGTCGCGGCCGAGATGAGCGCGCTGGCGGAACGACTCAGGACGGCCCGGGAGAAGACGGGACGGAAGGCGATGCTCCTCTCGGCGGAATTCGCCACGCCGCACCGCCATGCGGTGCTGGCGTATGACGCGGCGAACGAGATCGGACTGGGTATCGCGATCGCCAAGCCTTCGGCGCCGCAGGCGGCCGGACCCGGGCTGATCACGGGCAGCGGGAAGCCCGCTCCAACTCGGCCGCCAACATCGTCGGAGCCCGGTCCCAATAACCGCAAATAATTATCAAGATTCATTTCGTGTATTTGGCGTATTTCATGATTAGATTTCTTCTCTGTTGAGTCATCGCTCGGCTCATTTTCCGGCCTCATGCGCCTTCATTTCCGGCCTTCTCGCCCCCGGCATCGGCGCCGAGCAATCGGATGGTCTTGTCGTCAGGGTCGCCGCCATAGTACCGATCGAGGAGGCGCTGGAACACCGAGCCGGGAGGCGACACGCACGCGAATAGCGTGGCGGACGATCTCAGTTTCAGATCGTCCGGGGAGCCGAAGATCGCCGACGCCGACCGACCCTGGATGCGCAGGACCGACTCGGTACATGCCAGGAGCCTCGGTCCCAGGACCGGATGCCGGAGATACGCCCTGGCCTCCTCGGCACTCTTGATCGAATAGTACTTCGATGTCGAGCTGAAAGCCAATCCATCGAACTGCGGGAATATATACCACATCCAATGCGTGCGTTTCTTGCCGCCCGCGATCTCCCGGAAGGCTTGTTCGTAATGATCCTCCTGAGCACTGACGAAACGGCCCAGGTCAAACGGGTCGCCACTGCTGAGAGAGTCGTCGGGGTTCGTCATGCTGGCCCTCCACCTCGTTGAGTTGCTTGTCCTCTACTATATCCGGTCGGTTGGATCACCTGGGAATTCGGATTTTCGTTGACATCGCCGAGTCCATCGTCTCAGATCTTCGGAGTTGGTGTCGAATCTTCCGGCCCGGGCCGGATCACTCGGGAACTCGAATGGGGGTCGACGATGAGCCAGGTCGTGGAGGACGTCGCGAAGGCTTACTTCGCCGCCCTGAAGAAGATGGACGTTGGCGCCTATGTGGCACTCTTCGCCGACGACGCGACCAGCTACGATCCGGTCGGCGCGGCGCCGCACGTCGGCAAGGACGCCATCCGCAAATTCTTGGGGGATTTCTTCGCCCTCTTCGATCAGGTCGAGTTTACGCCGATGAATACGTTCATCGTCAACGACTATGCCGCCGTGAAGTGGGATGGGCGTGGTGTCGGCAAGGCGAGGAAGAACACGGTCACATTCGAAGGCATCGACATCATCTTCGTCGGTGGCAGCGGCCTGATCCGATCGGTGCACGCCTACTGGGACCCGGGTCCGACCATCAATTCCTTGAAGTGAATCGCCGTTCGAGGCGATCAAGGCTGGCTTGCATCCACCATCTTGCGGAACTCGTCCTGCGCCCTCCGAAACAGCATCTCGACCTGGCGTCGATCCTGGACGCTCGGGTAGCGATTGCGTGCGGCGACGACCCGCAACATTTGCTCGATCCAGTCGACGAAATACTGAGCGTCCGGCCGGCTGGCGATCTTCTGGCCGGCGACCATGACGTAAACAGGGCTCGTATGAGCCCAGACGGGCCCATCGAAGACGGTCGGATGGTCGGGACCGCGCACGCGCATGGCGATCCAGCTACTACGATCGATCGGCAACTCGATGTCGATGCGTTTGATCCTCTGGCCTGCTTCGACCTTCTCGTACGCCGCCACCTTGCCGTTCACGATCAATTCGATCGCGTTGAACGGGACGTAGCCCTCCACCGTCGCGGAAACGCGGAGGTTGCCCGTCGCCGCGAGTTCACAGGTCTCGCCCGGACCTCTTCCTTGGACTTCGAGCGTGGGGACGGGGCCATTCGTGACAAAGGTCCGGCCGCCCTTCAACCCTTCGAGCCAACTTTGCATCGTCAGAGGACCGACGGTCTTCACGTAGACCCGATCCCCGCCGAGCGGCTCCGTCGAACGGTCCAACAGCGCGTCGGTGCCGACGCACGCCGCGAGCTTCAGCCCGCAATTCAGCAGCCGATACCACAACTCGGCCGAACGTTCCTCGTCGCTGTTATACGACATCATATCCATCGCGTGGACCACACCGAGCACGGCATCGATCGGCAGCTCCCGCGCCGCGCCGCTGGGTTTCGCCGGATCCTTGTCGAAAGGAAAAGATTGGCCGACGAACAAAGGATGGCCGTAGGTCACAACGCCCCCCTGACGGACTGCATCCTCGGCCATCACGTAGTTCGCGGGAAAGTCGAGTCGATTCGGAGTGTCGTCGAAACCGGTGTACTGGGGTTCCACCAACTTGCGGATCCCGAAGAATTGCATGTGGCCGTAGATCGTGCTCCTCATCTCTTCGCCGAAGACCAGGAGGTGCCGATCCGTCGAAGTCGAGTGCGGTTTTCCCTCGATCAATTCGGCGTCGCGGATATCATCGCCGACATTGTTCGATACGCAGAGATTGACGTAATTGACCCCCTCCGCCCGAGCGGCGACCAGCGCGTTCGCGACCGTCACGTCGATCGGGCCGCCCGTGTGGAGATGGACGTGCGAATCGCCCGAATACCATCCTCGCGCCGCCATGTTTACCCAATCTTGTATCTGAAAGGTCAGCTCGGTGACCGCCTCGTCGTCCAGGGTTAACGTCCGAGGGATCGTCTCCAGACCCCCGCTGACTTTCATCCGAACTCGACCCGGTGGCAACTCCACGTCGAAGGAACCGTCCGCGTAAAAATAGGATTCATCGCGCTTCGTCTTGCGAGACGCGACGCCAGCCGGCCCGTATGGCTTGCCGTCACTCCCGGCGATACTCACGCGGGCGGCCGCCGGCGCGTTGTTCCGAAGCAGCCTCACGTTAGTGTTCCGTCGCCTGTCGGCAGTCTTCACCGAGTCGGAGATGGTCCTGGCACGCGCCGGATCTCCGCCGCTCCGTCCGGCTTGCCGATTCCGGATGTCCTTCTCGTCTTGTTGGCCCTCGAGCCGAGGGCAAGCGAGGAGTAAAATGCAAAGTCCGAACGCGAAGTCGAGGCGGTTCATCGGTCGATTCCCGAGCCATGAAGTCCCGCGGAAGAGGAGAACGCTTGCACTTGGATAAGGTATCGCCGATGGCTCCGCAAGTGAATGGCGCGGTCCCAGACGCGGCCCGGGATCGGAGCGAACTTTTTTTCGACGGTTTGGACTGGTAGTCTCTCCGTGTGCGAGTAGCTAGGCTCCGACCCCGAGCGATCGGCGAAGTCTTCGATCGAGACCTTCCCCGGAGCCCGGCAACGATCGCCGATTCGCAGTCAACCTGATGAGGAGTCCTGTTCGTGATGAACTGTACGACATCCGTCGCTTTCTTCCTTCTCTTCGGACTCGCGTTGCCCATCCATGCGGCGGACAAGCCTCAGCCGGTGCGGATGGGTTGCGGCCTGATGACGTTCGACACGGTGCCGGGCTGGGGCCTCGGACCCGACGGGAAATCCGTGATCGGACCGTGCCACGGCAGCGTCGTCGTCGACAAGGACGGCAACATCTACACTAGTGCCCATGCCGGGGTCTTCGTCTTCTCGCCCGAAGGTAAGGTGATCCGCAGCTTCCTCAGCGATCCGTATTCCGACATCCACGACATGAAGATCCGCGACGAAGCGGACGGCGAGTTCATCTACGGGGCCCGCAACGTCGGCGGCGAAGGGATCAAGTTCAACGCCCGGACGGGAGACATCGTCCTGAAGCTTCCGTACCCCGAGGAATCGGGCCTGAAGCTGACGAAGTTCAGCCCCACGGCGATCACCGTCGCCCCGAACGGCGACATCTTCCTGTCGGACGGCTACGGGAGCGACCACATCTTCAAGTTCGACAAATCCGGCAAATACCTGATGCATTTCGGGACCAAGGGAAACGGTCTCAGGGAATTCAACACCGCACACGGGATGGTCCTCGACACGCGATACACCCCGCCCCGCCTCCTGATCTGCGACCGCAATCACCAGCCCAAAGGCCGCCTCCTGCACTACGACCTCAACGGAGGGTTTATCGGCGAGGTCGTGACCGGCCTGGGGATGCCGACTTCGGCCTCGGTCCAGGGAGATTATGTCTCCGTACCCGACTTGCACGGGAGACTCGTCATCCTCGACAAAAGCAACACGATCATGGCTGTCCTCGGCCACAACCCGGACCCTTCGAAGGGAGCAAATTACAACGTGCCGCAGAAGGACTGGATCGAGGGCATCTTCAGCGGCACGCACGGATCGTCCTGGGACAAGGACGGTAACTTGTACGTCCAGGACTGGAACGTCGCGGGCCGGCTCATGAAGCTGGTGCGTGTCAAGTAGTCCTCTCCTTCTGCGAGCCCGACTCGGATCCGGTCGGGCCGTGGCACTCATTGGCACTCGATGGCAACTTTTCGCCGGGTCCCCAGCGCCACGGTCGCCGATCCCGGCTCGGGGACACGACGGCCGGCATGCCCCGTTCAGGGGCGAGGAGATCGGAGTGATCGTCTCATCTCCCATTGAGAGAAAGGGCCGCGCGGACAGCGAAGCGTTGTCATCGGCCCGAGGGCTGACCTCGGATGACTTCGCGTATCATGCCTTACCTATGAAGATGCCACCAAACTGGTAATCCGTTAACGCACCTACGGCGGCATCGAGCTGTTTCCTTGTCGTAACTCCTGGTGCACGAATGCGATAGAAGATCCGGGAGGATTTTCAATTCGTTCGACGAGTGTCCCCCTTATGGGACAGTCTCTAGCGCTTCCCGCTTGGGTTGCGCACGAAGAATCTTACTGACCCGACGCGCCGGCGAGGGTCCGGAGGCATTCCCCTCGCTGGCGCGTCGGGTCAGTATGAGCGACATGCATGTCGAGCTGTGCGCAAACCAAGCGGGAAGCGCTCTAACATCCGACGGAGAGGCTCCGGTGTCCCGCCGGGCTCGAGTACCTCGAATCGATTTTCGGCTCCATCGCTTCGTTCGGAGGACGGCCATGGTCCATCTCTCACGCCTCGGATTGTTGACCGTGCTGCTGACGATCCACGGTTCGGTCCGTGCCGATCCTCCCAGGCTGACCGGCACCTCTCGGCTCGGTATCCAGCGGGGGAAGTTGATGGAGATGACCTTCCAGGGCTCGGCGCTGGACGATGCCCCGCGACTGGTCGCCCCCTTCGGGTTTCAGCTCGAGGAATCCGCCGGGCATGGATCCGGCCAGACCAGATGGACGGTCAGGCTGGCCGTCGATGGCCAGACCGCGGTCGGAGTCTACCCCATCCGCGTCGTCACGGACTCGGGGGTCTCCAACCCGATCTTGTTTGCCGTCGGCCAGGTTCCACAGATACGCGAAGTCGAGCCGAACAACCGCCAGGAAATGGCTCAGCCTATCTCGAGCCCGGTGGTTGTCGAGGGTGAGTGCGCGGGCAATGATGTGGACTTCTTCCGGTTCGCGGGCCGCAGGGGAGATCGGATCGTCGTCGATGCCGTGTGTGCGCGACTCGGATCGGGTGTCGACCCGATGATCCGGCTGACGACCGCCGATCGGCGGCTCGTGGCCTCGGCCGATGATACGCCGGGTTTGTTCACCGACGGCTACCTGACGGCGACCCTCCCGGAGGACGGGGAGTACGTCCTGGAATTCTGCGATTCGCGTTTCGCGGGTACGGGACGCGCGGTCTACCGCTTGTTGATCGGGTCGATCCCGTTCGCGGGGGAAGTGTTCCCGCTCTCACTGCCTCGAGGGCAGAATACGGCCCTCGAACTGCGCGGAGGAACCCTATCGGGCGAACGACTCTTCGCCGTGCGCACGCCGTCCGACCCGCTGCTCTCGATGTATCAGCCGAGGATACCCGCCCGGCTGCTGGGAGATCCCATCTGGGCCGATTCCGAGCTGGATGTGGAGCTACCCACGCCGATACTGCTGGGCACCCCGCTGGCCATTTTCGAGCCGGCAGACCATGCGCTGAAGGTCCCGCCGCTCACGTCGCCCGCGACGATCCTGGGTCGCCTCTCGAAGGCCGGCGAAAGTGACGAGTTCACGATCAAGGCCCCGCCGGGGAGCAAGCACGAGGTCCGGGTCGAGGCCTGGGGGCTAGGCTCCGCGCTGGACGGCCAGTTGCGAATCTTCGGTAAGGGAGGTCAGTTGCTGGGAGAGAATGACGACGGCAGGGCCGCCGGAAGGCGTCGCCCCGGGGGCGGAGGTGGTCGCAACCAGGGGCCGGTCTCCACCGACCCGGTCTTCGACCTGACGATGCCCGAAGGTCAGAGCGAGGTCAAGGTCGTCGTCAAGGATCTCATGGATCGCGGCGGCGTCGGGTTCATCTACCGTCTGATTGTCACGCCCGTCGGAGCCTCATTCCAACTCAGCCCGAACGAAGACCATGTCGCGATCCCTCGCGGCGGTACGGCGCTCGTCTCGGTCGTCGCCACTCGCGCCGGCTACAACGGGCCGATCGCCCTCGATGTCAGAGGCGTCCCGGAGAATGGCGGTGTCACGGTCCTTGCGGGAACGATTCCTGCCGGTCAGACCGGCGGGGTGGTCGGACTCAAGGCCGCCCTCGAGAGCACGTTCGGCACGCGGGACGTGCAAGTCGTGGGAAGAGGCGAGGATGGCCAGGTCGTCGCGGCGTCCAAGATGATCGTTTTCGCACAACAGACGATCTCGACACCCGGCTTCGGCATGGCCGGGACGATCCCCAGTTACGCGCGGCCGATAGCCAGCCTCACCTCGGCGGTGATCAGGCCCAGCCCGATCACCCTGAACCCCGAGGCGTCCAGGGTCTTGGTGGCGCAAGGGGGCACGGTCGAGGTCCCGCTCCGGGTCGTGCGAGCCGATCAGCAGAAGGCGAAGTACAAGCTCTCCGCAATGACTCCGGCCACCGGCCTCGGCGTGGCCGAGTCGGAGATCGGCGAGGCCGCGACACATGCCAGGGTCAAGATCACGGCGACGGCGGACGCGCCGCTCGGCTTGCTCAATCTCGGCCTCGTGGCGCAGGCCACCCGGCCGGTTGGCGCCCCCGCGGTCAGTCGGGAATCCGTTGACGAAAACCCGAAGGCGACCACACCGCTTCAGCCCGTCGCCGCGGCCATGATCGAAGTGGAAATTATCCGACCTCCCGCACGCCCAGGCCGGTAGGCTGAGCAGGATCGA
Organism: uncultured Planctomycetota bacterium; assembly: GCA_963743925.1. Lineage (GTDB taxonomy): Bacteria > Planctomycetota > Planctomycetia > Isosphaerales > Isosphaeraceae > CAVZRC01. Next base: position 889,234 of record CAVURY010000034.1, read on the forward strand.
TCGAACGGTCGAGGAACGTCGTCAGGCCAGAAGCGGTAGGATGGCCGTACCGCGGGATGCGGGGATCGGCTGGTTGACATGGTTGCGCAATTCGGTAGACGGGTCGATCCCCATGCAATAGAACATGGTGGCCGAGATGTCGTCGGGCGTGCACGGATTGTCCTTGGGATAGGCGGCCGTGGAATCCGACGCCCCGTAGAGGAACCCGCGCTTCATGCCGCCGCCGGCCATGAGTATCGTGTAGCACTGCGGCCAGTGTTCGCGGCCGGCGGTCTTGTTCATCTTGGGAGAGCGGCCCATCTCGCCCGCCCAGACGACCAGCGTGTCGTCGAGCAGCCCGCGTGAGTCGAGATCCTCGATCAAGGCCGGCAGGGTTTGATCGGTGGCGGGCAAGAGCTTGTCGCGAAGGGTGCTGAAGTTGTCGCTGTGCGTATCCCAGCCGTTGATGTTGGGCGAGTAGAAGACCGTCACGAATCGCACGCCCGACTCGACCAGCCGTCGAGCCATGAGCACGCTCTGGCCATAGGAAGTGCGGCCGTAGCGGTCGCGGAGTCGGGGATCCTCGGCCTCGATGTCGAAGGCCCGTTGCGTCTCGGAAGACGTCAGGAGCGAGAGGGCCTTTCGCTGATAGGCGTCCAGGCCGCGAACCGCCGCGATCGACTCGTTGAGCCGGGAATACGCCGCCAGTCCCGACCGCAAGGCACGGCGGGACGAGACGCGCTCCAGCGGGACCTCGATCGGCAGCGTCAGGTCCTCAACCGAGAAATTTCGGGAGTTCGGGTCCTTGGTGATGAAGAGGGGGTCATGCTCCTTGCCGAGATAGCCCGCGAACTGGCCCGGCGTCCGGAAGACGCCGTCGGCGATCATCCAGGGCAAGGCGACGAATGTGGGAACCCGCATCGTGCTTGGGGCGAGCTTGCTGACGACGGAGCCGTAGGCCGGGAAATCCGAAGCCGAGGCGGTGGCGGAGACGATGTCAACCTGGGGGGTATGTCCCGTCAGCGAGTAATACGTCGCCGAGTTGTGTGCGCCGACGCGGTGGTTCACCGAGCGGACCACCGTGAAGTGGTGCATGATCCGGGACACTCGGGGCAATAACTCGCAGACGTTGAGTCCCGGCAGGCTCGACGCGATCGGTTTGAACTCGCCGCGCAATTCGGCCGGCGCCTCCGGCTTCATGTCGAAGGTGTCTTGATGGGCCGGGCCGCCGAATTGGTGCAGGAAGATCACCGACCTGGCTCGTACCTTCAGGCCGGACTGGGCCTCGGCCCGCAAGGCGGCAGGCAGGGTCAATCCCAGCGTTCCGAGTGCGCCGACCTGGAGGAATTGCCGGCGTGAGAGCGGCGAGCGGAAAAATTCGGAGCAAGCTGTTCGTTCGACCATTGCCATCGTCTCCCGGCCAATTCGGGGGTGAATGCCTGATCGCTCTCGCCGTTAAACCCTTTATAAACATTCGGCCGCGTTAACGCCAAGGATAAACCCGACGATGCAAGAGATCAGGGCAAATACGGGGAATTAACCACGGAGGCGCAGAGACACAGAGAATTCCATTCAAAGATAGACTCTGTAGCAGAGCGACCGGGCAAGGCGACGGGCTCGTGCCATGATCGAAGGCGTGGGGCCCGAGCTCATACTAACCCGACGCGCCAGCGAGGGGATCGGCGCGGCATGTCCGGTCACCACGGCCCCTGCCCCTCGCTGGCGCGTCGGGTTAGTGTGGAGTGACACACTCCAGAGATCCCGGTAACGATGCGACAGTCACCAAAGATATTGGATTTTTTTCCCTTCTTCTCCGTGTCTCTGTGCCTCCGTGGTTAATTCCGGGATTTGCGCAGGTATGCCGCGCGGGAAAGAGGCGACCCAATTGGAGTCGTCGGCCTGGACGGTTTTCGACGTCTCGAAGGCACTCGGGATTTGCCAAGTCGTCGATGCGTTCAGTATAACAAATATCAAGCAATGGTTTCGTCCCGCCTCGCATCGGAGAACTCCCCGATGGTGTCCCGCACGGCCTTGCGTACGATCTGCTGTTTTCTGGCGTTGTGTCTCGCACCGGCCGTGGCGCCTGCGGGGGAGTCGGAGCTTGCCCGTCTGGACATCGAGCCTCAAGGCACAGTCCTGGATGGTCGCGGGGCCTCGGCACAGTTGATCGCGACCGGCCATGACGGCCATGGTGCCGTGCGCGATCTGACTCATGAAGGCCGGTGGACGAGCTCTGACCCGAATATCGTGACCGTACATCCGGATGGCCGGATCGAGCCACGTGGAGACGGCCTGGCGGAAGTGCGGGTACGTTCCGGATCGATCGAGGGGAAAACGATGATCCGGGTCCGCAACGCCGGGACATCTCATCCCATCCGATTCGCAGATGAAGTCCTCCCCGCGCTGACGAAGGCCGGCTGCAATCAGGGGGCCTGCCACGGCACCCCCACGGGCAAGAATGGCTTCCGTCTGAGCCTGCGCGGCTATAACCCGAATCTCGATTTCCTGACCCTGGCACGCGAGAATGGGACCCGGCGCACCAACCCGGTCGAGCCCGAGGCGAGCCTGATCCTCCTGAAGGGGACTGGCCGGTCGCCTCACGAGGGCGGTAAGCGGATGGGGACCGACAGCCTCAGCTATCGTGTCCTCCGCGATTGGGTGGCCGGGGGTATGCGGCCCGATCCCGCGGATACTCCCACGCTCGTCGGGCTGATCGTGACTCCACCGTCGCGAATCCTCGACGCTCGTGCGCGCGAGCAGCAGCTCGTGGTCCGGCGCGATTCCAGGACGGCTCGATCCGCGACGTCACGAGACTGGCCCGTTACGGGACGACGGACGCCTCGGTCGCGGCAGTCGACGACGAAGGCCGGGTCGTCAAGAAGAAGCGAGGAGAGACGACAATCCTCGTCTCCTACGAGCACCTCGTCGCCGCCGTTGGTCTCATCTTCCGCGAGCCGGTGCCGGATCTGACCTGGGTCGACCCACCCGAGAAAAACTTCATCGACCGACTCGTCTTCGCGAAGCTGAAACTGCTCCAGATCCCGCCGTCGGATCTGAACGACGATGCCGCGTTCTGTCGCCGCGTCCACCTCGATGTGGTGGGCATGATCCCCACGCCCGAGGATGTCGACGCGTTCCTCAAGGATCGAGACCCCGAGAAGCGCTCGCGGCTGATCGATCGGTTGCTGGAACGGCCCGAATACGTCAACTTCTGGACGCTGAAGTGGGCCGACCGACTGGGTTGCAACCAGCGCTTCACGGGTGTGAAGGGTGCCATGAGCTTCCACCGATGGATCCGCGATCAGATCGCCTTCAACACGCCGCTCGATCAGTTCGCCCGGACGATTCTCACGGCCAAGGGCCCGAATTTCACATACCCGCCCGCCAGTTTCTACCGGCGGATCCGCAGCCCCGAGGATGCCGTCGAGACGGTCAGCCAGGTCTTCATGGGAGTGCGTGTCGGTTGTGCCAAGTGTCACAACCACGTCGCGGAACGCTGGACACAGGATGACTACTACGGCATGGCCGCGTTCTTCAGCCAGGTCAAGTACAAGAACGGGCCCCAGAACTTCGCGCAGTACAACAAGGAAGAAACGGTCTATCTGGTGCCGGACTCGGAAGTTCGTCAGCCTCGCACCGGCGCCGTGATGAAACCCAGGCCGCTGGGTGGAGGGCCGGTGGACGTGAAGGGAGACGCGGACCGCCGCGAGAAGCTGGCCGATTGGCTCGTCTCCCCCGCAAATCCTTTCTTCGCGAAAGCCGCGGTCAACCGCATCTGGTACCACCTGATGGGCCGTGGCATCGTCGAGCCGGTGAACGATTTCCGCGAGTCGAATCCCCCCGCTTCGGCCGAGCTGTTGAAGGCACTCGCCGACGACTTCGTCGCCCACGGATTCGACGCCAAGCGGACGATCCGCCTGATACTCAACAGCCGCGTCTATCAGCTCTCCTCGCAGCCGAACCGGTTCAACGCGGAGGACACGCGCTATTTCTCGCACGCGACGGTGCGGATGCTGTCGGCCGAGCAATTGCTCGACTCGGCGTGCCAGGCGGCGGGGGTCCCGGAGGAGCTATTCAACCTGCCTCCAGGCACGCGGGCGGCTCAGGTGCCTGACGGCGAGCTCGTGCACCCGTTCCTGAAAGACTTCGGTCAACCGGCGCGGGCCGACTCATGCGAGTGCGAACGGGGATCCGATTCCACCCTCGAGCAAGCCTTGCAGATCGTCGGCGGCCGTACTCTCCACAACAAGGTGATCGCCGAAAACAACCGCATCGGCAAACTCCTCAAATCGGGCGCCGATGACGCCACGCTCGTGGATCAGCTCTTCCTCGCCACGCTCTCCCGGTATCCGGCCGCGGGGGAACGGAAGCTGGCGATGTCCGAGCTCGCCTCAAGAGCCGCCGACCGCCGTCGGGCCGCCGAGGACCTGTTTTGGACCCTGATGAATCATCCCGAGTTCTTGTTCCAACATTGAAAACATATTCATTTTATTGTACATTTCCGGTTCTGGTACCCGCTCACGAGCCCAGGGTGGCAAACGTACAGGTTGGCGTCGAGCCTCGAGCATGCTATGAAGGTGCGTCGGCCGATCACGCGGCAGCGTCGCTGGCTCCGGCTTCGGCGATTGGGCCGGCCGGCCGGTGGAGGCGAACGACGAGGCTCGGGGCCGAGCTTGGCCACAACGTCCTTGATTCGCTCTGTGGGGCGTTGCAAAGATAGAGACCATGATTCATGTGCCGACCGGATTCGGCTTCGGGAGGCTTCTTGATGAGACGATCCGTGATCGCCTTGTTGGCCCTGTGGACCCTGGCCGGGCGGCCGGCATCCGGGGCGGCCGACGACCCGAGCAAGGCCCCTGCCCGCCGGGAAGACCCCGAAGGAGCAAGTCCAGGAAGTCCTCGACGCCTACGAGAAGGCCCTGCGGGTCTATCGGCAGGCCAACACGAAGGCCAGGTCCGACGATGAGCGAACGAAGGCCAGGCAGATGCGCCCCAGGGTCGAACGAATACGCCGCCCGGTTCCTGGCGATCGCGGATGCGGCGCCCGACGACCCCGCGGCCGTCAACGCCCTGGTCTTCCACGTCGCGCTCGGTGAATGCGATACGTCGAAGGCCATCAGACGTCTCGCCGAGAAGCACGCTGCCGACCCCGGGTTGATCCCCATCCTCCCGAAACTCGGCCGTTCCAACTCGCCGGCGGCCGAGACGCTCCTCCGGGCCGTCGCCGAGAAGAACCGCGACCGGACCGCCCGCGGCGTGGCCATGATCGCCCTGGCGAGGTCTCTCGGGCAGAGACTATCGGGGATCGACGGGTTCCGGGAGGACCCCCGACGTCCGCGCGGGTCGAGGGCCTCCCGACGTCACGGGAGGGACCCGATCGGGCCGCTGCGGACCGGATGAGGTCAACCGACCCGACCGCCCTCTGCAAGGAGATCGAGGCGCTGGTCGAGCGCATCCGGAGGGAGTACGGCGACGTGAGCTATGGGCCGACGACGCTCGGCGAGCAGGGCGCGAACCTACTCGGAGAGCTCCGCGACCTCGGCATCGGCAAGCCTTGCCCCGAGATCGCCGGCGAGGACATCGACGGCAAGCCCTTCAAGCTCGGCGACTACAAGGGGAAAGTGGTGGTGATCGACTTCTGGGGCGACTGGTGACCGCCCTGCCGGGCCCTGTACCCGCACGAGCGGTCGCTCGTGAAGAGAATGGAAGGCAAGCCCTTCGTCCTGCTGGGCGTCAATAGCGACGGCGACAGGGCGAAACTCCGGGAGCGCCTCAAGGAGGAGCGCATCTCGTGGCGATCGTGGTGGGACGGGGGCGATACCTTCGGCCCTATCGCCAGCCGGTTCAACATCCAGACGTGGCCGTCCTACTATGTCCTCGACCACCGCGGGATTATCCGCCACAAGTGGGCGGATTTTCCCGGCGATGAGACGTTCGACTCGGCCATCGACGCGCTCGTCGCGGCGGCCGAGGGCGACGCGAGCAAAGCCCCCTGACATCGCCCATCGGGTGGGACAGCCGAGACGCGACGGATATCGACGGCGATCCGACGCCCCTCCGGCTGGCCTGGCCTGGCTTGGCCGGTCCGATCCGCTAGATCGCCCCTCCGCCGGCCAAGTGACCGCTGACCCCGGGACGGGGAGGCATGGAGGACCGGGCTGAGCCGCGACCGGGACGCCCGCCCGCGAATTCCGGGGGATGTCGCCCTCGCGCCTGACCATGCGGCTTCGGTCCAATGACACCGACGCGTGATCCGATGTTGCCGCTGGTCAACTATCGACTGGATCGTCTCTCATGCCGCCCCATCTCGTTCGCTTCTGAACGGGTGTCGCCCGAGACCCGTGAACGCGTATCGGTTTTTTTCTTCCTCGATCCGCACGTCCCTGGTACACTGGCCGCGTCGAGGTGGAGCTTGCTTTCGATCAATCATGACCCTCGGCCTGTGGACGCGTATTTTTTTCTTCCTCCATCCGCACCTCCCTGATACATTGACCTCGTCGGGCTGGGGCTTGCTTTCGATCGATCATCGGGCGACTCGTACGCGGTCGAGCATCGAGAATGCGGAGTCAGCGTGATGCCTGGATCCCTGTCGATCTTCGACCCGGCATCACCTCAAGCAGGGTCCATCCGCAACCTGTCCGCCCTCGTCCTGACGATCACGGGTTTCATCTTCATCGTGGTCGAGGGGGTGCTGATTTATGTCCTGGCGCGGTTCCGGAGCCGCGCCGCGGCCGGAGAGTCCGAGCCGCCTCAGTTTTACGGGAGCAAGCCGATCGAGATCGCCTGGACCGCGGCGCCCGCGATGATCGTCTTCATCCTCGCACTGGTGACGACGCGGACCTTATGGGAGGTCAGGGCAACTCCCCCCGCTCCCCGAACCGGCGACGATTCTTTGTTCGTCACGGTGATCGGCCACCAGTGGTGGTGGGAGTATCGCTACGAGCAATACGACGGCCGGAAACTCGGCTTCACCGCGGCGAACGAGCTGCACATCCCGGCGAGTGAGGAAGGGAAGCCTCGGCCCGTATCCTTGACCCTGAAGTCCGCGGACGTTTGCCACAGCTTCTGGGTCCCGCGCCTGGGCGGCAAGACCGACCTGATCCCGGGGCGAACCACCCAGATGGGGCTCCAGGCGGACGAGCCCGGCCTGTTCCTCGGCCAGTGCGCCGAGTTCTGCGGGACTCAGCACGCGAACATGCTGATTCGTGTCGTCGTCGATCCACCCGACGAATTCGAGCGATGGCTGGCCAACGAGGCACGGCCGGCCGTCGAGGACGCGTCGACCCGGGATGGCAAGGCGGCGTTCCTCTCCGAATCCTGCGTCAACTGCCATCGCGTCCGCGGGACCGCGGCCCAAGGGGGGTACGCCCCCGACCTGACCCACCTGATGGGACGTCGCACGATCGGCTCGGGCATGGTGCCTGAGTCGGCGGAGAGCCTGGGCCGTTGGGTCGCCGACCCGCAAGCGGTCAAACCAGGCTGCCTGATGCCAGCCTTCGGATTGGACCGGCGCAAACAAGACCTCATCGTCGGCTACCTCTTGAAACTCCGCTGATGACCTCGAGGGGATCCGGCCATGGCTGTCGTCGATCGCGATCCGAGACTGGACTCTCCGCCCTGGACGGCCACGCTCCACGACTGGGCGACCACGGTCAACCACAAGAAAATCGGCATCCTCTACATCCTCATGAGCGTGGTGTTCCTCATCGTCGCCGGCTGCGAGGCGCTCCTGCTGAGGTGGCAACTGTTCTATCCTCGTAGCAATTTCCTCGACCCGGACACGTTCAATCAGCTCTTCACGATGCACGGCACCACGATGGTCTTCTTCGTGGGCATGCCGATCCTGATCGGCATCGGCAACTACCTCGTGCCGCTGATGATCGGCGCGCGAGACATGGCCTTCCCCCGCATGAACGCGCTGGGCTTCTGGGCGACCTTGTTCGGCGGCCTGATCGTCTATTTCAGTTTCGCGACCGGCGGCGCCCCCGCGATGGGCTGGTTCGCCTACGCGCCGCTCACCGAGCGGACCTTCGCTCGAGGCCCGGCCACCGATTTCTGGGCCCTGGGGCTCATCGTCAGCGGCGTCGGCACCGTGACGGCGGGGATCAATTTCATCGCCACGATCCTGGGGATGCGCCACCCGGCATGGACCTGCGCAAGGTCCCATTCTTCGTCTGGACGATGTTGTGGACCTCCGTGCAGATCGTCCTGGCCATGCCGCCTTTGACGGCCGCCTTGATCATGATCATGCTCGACCGGAACCTGGGCGCGCATTTCTTCGACACGCAGAACGGAGGCTCGGCCTACCTGTGGCAGCACCTGTTCTGGTTCTTCGGCCACCCGGAAGTCTACATCCTGATCTTGCCGGTCTTCGGCATGGTCTCCGAGGTCATCCCGGTCTTCTCGCGCAAGGTCCTCTTCGGCTACGAGTTCATGGCGGCCGCCACTCTGGCGATCGCCTTCATCAGCATGGGCGTGTGGGCACACCACATGTTCACTGTCGGGATGAGCCGGACGCTCGACCTGTACTTCGCCGCGGCCAGCTTGCTGGTCTCCATCCCCACGGGCATCAAGTTCTTCAACTGGCTCGCGACCATGTACGGCGGGAGGATCCGGCTCGACGCGCCGATGCTCTTCACCACGGGCTTCCTCTCGATGTTCCTGATCGGTGGCCTGACGGGCATCATGCTGGCGGTCGCCCCGTTCGACTTCCAGCTCTCGGACAGCTACTTCGTGGTCGGCCACTTCCACTGGGTCCTGATCGGCGGCACCCTGTTCGGCGTCTTCGCCGGGATCTATTATTGGTATCCGAAGGCGACCGGACGCATGCTCTCCGAGCGGCTCGCACGCTGGCAATTCTGGCTGCTGTACATCGGCTTCATCCTGACCTTCGGGCCGATGCACATCTCGGGGATTCTGGGTATGCCCCGTCGGATCTACACCTACGACGCGGACCGGGGTTGGGCCTTCTGGAACCAGCTCACCACTTTGGGCGCGTTCATCCAGGCTCCGAGCTTCGCGATCTTCGCCTTCAACCTGGTCCGATCGTTGTGGGCTGGCGAGCGCGCGGGCGACGACCCCTGGGACGCCTGGACGCTGGAATGGGCGACATCCTCGCCTCCGCCCTCCTATAACTTCGAGACCATTCCGGAGGTCCGTAGCCGCCGGCCGTTGTGGGACCTGAAGCATCCGGACGATCCGGACTGGAAGTACGAATGAGGTGGAGGCCCACGACGTGAGCGACACAGCTTTCCCCCCGACGGCCGCCATCACGAACCCGGACCGGGTCGTGAGCGGCGGAGGCCGGGCGACCGAGTCTCGGGCCCATTCGCCGCTCGCGCCCGCCAAGTCCCCGGGTGCCGTCGAGTGGGGTATGATCAGCTTCCTGGTCTCGGAAGCGGCGTTCTTCGCGACGCTGATCGTGGCCTACCTGACCTTCCTGGGCAAGGACGTGGTCGGTCCAACGCCGGCCGAGGCGCTGGGCCTCCCGCTCGTCCTTTGTACGACCGTCTGTCTCCTGTCGAGCAGCATGACGATCCACCTCGCGGAGAGGCGGCTTCGCCTGGGCGACCAGTCGCGATTTCGGCTCTGGTGGGCGGCGACGATCGCGCTGGGGGTGGCCTTCCTGCTGGGGACGGCCTATGAATGGCGCGGCCTGATCTCCGAGCACAAGCTCACCATCTCGCGCAACCTGTTCGGCACGACTTACTATACCCTCGTCGGCTTCCATGGCCTGCACGTGTCCATCGGAGTGGTCGTCATGCTCACGATGCTGGGACTCGCCCTGGGCGGCCAGGTGACCGCCCGCAACCGGCTTGGCGTCGAGATGGTCTCGTGGTACTGGCATTTCGTGGACGGCGTCTGGGTCGTGGTATTCGCGGTCGTGTATTTGATCGGGAGATAGCCTGGCACGGCGACACGTTACGGAGCGGTGGATCAGAAGACATGCTGGAACTTCCGCCGGCATGGGAGGCCGAGAATCCTGGGGGATTGATTGCGAATGGCGAGCGACCCGCAGACGATCACGGAGCACGACGTCCGGTCCGGGCAAGACGAGCTCGAGATGCCCCGGCCGACGATCGCGCCCCTGATGCTGGCATTGGGCATGGCCATGATGGCCGCGGGCGTGGCCACGGCCCCGGCCTTCCTGGTCGTGGGCGTCGTGATCCTCGGCACAGCTTTGTCTTTATGGATCTCGGAGCTGATGCCGGGACGCGGACACTTCCGCGAGCCGCGAGTCCCCGCGTCGCGGCGATTCGCCACGGTGACGGCCCGCGTCTCTCCCGTTGAGCATGTGCAGTCGGGCATGCCCGGTTACCGGCTGCGGTTGCCGACGGAAGTTCATCCGATCTCCGCCGGGGTTCGGGGCGGCATCGCCGGCGGCCTGGTCATGCCGATCCCGGCGCTGGCCTATGGACTCCTGAGCGGCCACGGCATCTGGTACCCGATCAATCTCCTGGCTGGCATGGTCTTGCCGGGAGTCGAACGGATGACCGTCTCCGACCTGGAGCAATTCCGGGCAACGCTCCTGGTCCTCGGAGTGATCATCCACTCCGTCTTATCCGTCGTCCTCGGCCTGATCTACGGCGTGCTCTTGCCCACTCTGCCGCCGATCCCGAAGCCGCTCGCATGGGGCGGCCTCATGATGCCTCTCCTCTGGTCGGGTGTGAGCTTCGCTTCGATGGGCGTCGTCAGCCCGCTGCTCTTCAAGGGCCTCGACTGGCCCGGGTTCATCGTCTGCCAGTTCCTTTTCGGGGTCGTGGCGGCGGTCGTGGTGATCCGGTCCGGGCGCAAAGTCCGATCCGGGTCGGATTCCTCGCCGGGATCGTCGGCGGTCTCCTGATGCCCGTCCCGGCCTGGATCTGGAGCCTGTCAACCGGACACGGACTCTGGTACCCGTCGAACTTACTGGCCGGCATGATCCTCCCTGGCCTGGGCGCGGAGCCCCTGAGCGAACTCGAGCGGTTCCACGCGAGCTGGCTGGCTTCGGCGATCGCCATCCATGCCGTTATGTCGGTGGTCTTCGGCCTTATCTACGTGTTCCTGTTGCCCCGGCTCCGGCCGATCTCCGGGCCGTTGGCGTGGGGTGGCCTGCTCCTGCCCTTGCTCTGGACGGGGTTGAGCTTCAGCCTGATGGGGGTCGTCAACCCGCTCCTCCAACGACTGGTGGACTGGCCGTGGTTCGTCCTCTCTCAGTTCGTGTTCGGGGTGGTCGCCGCGATTGTCGTGGACCGTTCGGAGAAGATCTACATCGCTCCCGCGGGGCGCGGGCCGGACCGTTTGTCCGATTACGTGGAAGGCACCAGCGAGGATCGGCCGTGAACAGAACGCACCGAGCGCAGGGTCGAACCGGACGAGGCAACGGCACGCTCTTGAAGCTGTGTCCGATCCTCATCGCTCTGGTGGCCGGCTGCGATTTCCCCGGCCGACCTCATGCCTCCGATCGGCCGATCCCGGAAGACCAGGTCGTGGATTTCGCCACGCTGTATGGACGGAATTGCGCGGGCTGTCACGGCGCTAATGGCCGGCTCGGGCCGGCACCGCCGCTCAATGATCCGACTTTCCTGGCCATCATCCCGGATGAGACGCTGCTGGAGGTGATTACCGATGGACGGATGGAAACGCCCATGCCCGCCTTCGCGCAGGAGAACGGAGGGCCGCTGACTGTCGCGCAGGTGAAGGCCATCGCGGAAGGCATCAAGCCGCGCTGGAAGAAACCTGATCCGTCGGGGATCGTGCCTCCGCCTTATTCCGAAGAGAAAGGCCAGGCCGACGACACCGCTGATCGCGGCAAGGCTCGCGGCGCCCAGGTCTTCGCCCGCGCCTGCGCCTCCTGTCATGGACCTCGAGGCGAGGGGAAAGTGGACGACGATGCTGGTGCCGGCGCGATCAACGACCGGGCATTCCTGTCCCTGATCAGCGACGATTGCCTGCGCCGATTTGTCATCACAGGTCGTCCCGACCTGGGCATGCCCAACTTCGCCGGGAAAGCCGGGCGCCCCGACGATTTCCGACCGCTGACTTCTCCCGAGATCGCCGATCTCGTCGCATTCCTGGCCTCCTGGCGGCAAGGCGACGGAGCGAACTCGGAAGCGACCTCCGCCGGTCGGCCCGAGGCAATCAGGCCGGAGAAGCATCGCCCGATTGCGAAAACGGCCGCGGCGGGGAGGCAATAATCCATGGAACCGACTCACGATCGGGCGCAGACTCTGGCAGGACCCTCGACCGGGCGGCGGCGGTTCTTTCGCTGGTTGACTTACGCGTTGGGCGCGCTCGCCACCCTGATCCTCTCGTTCCCATTCGTCGGCTACCTTCTCGGGGCGAGGAGACGACCGGTTACCTGGGTCAACCTGGGCTCCGCCGGAGAGTTCCCGACCGGCGAGACCCGGTTGGTGACCTTCGACAACCCGATCCGTCAGCCCTGGGATGGTTTGGCGGCCCACATCGGCGTCTTCGTCCGCAAGCAGGGCGACGAGACGAGCGAGAAGGACCGATTCCTGGTTTTCGCCGCCAATTGTGCCCACCTGGGATGCCCGGTCTCCTGGTTCCCCCAATCGGGCCTCTTCATGTGCCCCTGCCATGGAGGCGTCTATTACGCGAGTGGCGAACGCGCCTCGGGCCCTCCTCCGCGCGGGCTTTACCATTGCGTCTGGAGGGTACGCGGTGGAAAGCTGGAGATTCAGGCTCCCCATTATCCGACTCTGCAAGACACCCTGGAAGAATCGGCGTAGCGGTCAACGACCAGGTCGTGGACCCGGTGGCGCGCCCCCTTCCGCCGGCGTAACAGGCTGGGATCGAAGAGAGGACTATCGATGGGACGCTGGCTGAAGTCGGTGGCGGAGTGGCTCGACGCTCGGCTGAGCCTCCGCGAATACTTGCTGCCCATCCTGAAGCACCCCATCCCCAGGGGGGCGGCAGGGCCGATGGGGTGGTGGTACGTCTTCGGCAGTGCCTCGATGACATTGCTGATCATCCAGGTCATCACGGGCATCGGATTGGCGCTCGTGTATGTCCCGTCCGCCGAGAAGGCGTATGAGAGTCTTCTCTATCTGAATTATGAGCAGCCGTTCGGCTGGTTCCTGAGGGCGCTCCACTACTACGCCGGATCCGGCATGGTCGTCATGGTCCTGGCCCATCTGACCCAGGTCTTCCTCCATGGCGCCTACAAGTACCCGCGCGAGCTGACCTGGGTCGTGGGCGTCCTGCTGCTCCTGTTCACGCTGGGCATGTTCTTCTCCGGGCAGATCCTCCGCTGGGACCCCGACGCATACTGGGGCCTGGCCGTCGGAGGCTCGATGGCGGGCCGGGTCCCGGTCTTCGGACCCGAGGTTGTTCGCCTGATGCTGGGAGGACCGGTGATCGGGGGCGACTCCCTGAGCCGGTTCTTCACGCTCCATGTCTTCGTGATCCCCGGAATGCTCCTCGCCTTCCTGGGCGTCCACCTCTGGCTGGTCCTCAGACGCGGGATCAGCGAGCCGCCGATCCCGGGTCGTCCGGTCGAACCGAGGACCTACGATGCCGTCTATGAGGAAGAATTGAAGGAAGGCGTCCCCTTCCTGGGCGACGCCATGATGAAAGACGTATTCTTCTCGGCGATGGCGGTGATCGTCGTGGTCGCCCTCGCTGCCGTCATCGGCCCCAAGGGTCCGAATGCTCCGCCGGACCCCGCGCTCGGGGGCGCGAATCCGCGACCGGAGTGGCCTTTCCTCTGGCTGTTCGCGCTGCTCTCGCTCAGCCCGGCGGGTGCGGAAACCTTCATCATCCTCGGATTCCCGGTGATCCTGATCGGCGCCCTGCTTTCGGTCCCCTTCTTCAGCAATCGAGGCGAACGAGCCCCGAGCCGACGGCCGGTCGCCGTACTCTCCGTGATCGTCATCTATACCGTGCTCGGAGTGCTGACCTACCAGGGCGTGGCAGCCCCCTGGTCCCCCTTGATGACGGCCTGGAGCGGCGAGCCCGTGCCCGAGGATCTGGTTCGCAGGAGCACTCCGCTTCAATTGCAGGGGGCCGTGATGTTCCAGAACAAGGACTGCCGGAACTGCCACGCCCTCGAGGGACGTGGAGGTCAACGCGGTCCGGATCTGACGACGGTCGGCACCCGGCTGACACGCGACCAGCTCATCGATCAGGTCAGTAACGGGACTCCGGGCGGAGGCAACATGCCGGCCTACGGCAAGCAGTTGACTCCCGCGGAGATGACTTGCCTGACCGAATTCCTCGTGAGCCTGCGACCGCCGGGTCAGCCTCCGGCTCGTTCGGCGGACACCGACCTCAAGAAACGCTGAGCCCGCGACGCGTCGAGGTTCCATCGGCATTCGACTCGCATTCCGACTCTCTCACATCCCCCCCCGGCGAAGCCATGGACTCCACGTTCGACGCCTTCATTCGCTCCTGGCCTCTCGACCCATGGCTCCTGGTTGCGCTCCTCGGGACCGGCGGGATCTACGCTCGAGGTTGGCTCAACCTGCGTCGACGAGACCCGGAACGATGGCGACCCGGCCGGCTTACCGCCTTCTTCGGTGGCCTAGGCGCGATCTTCCTGGCCCTGGCGTCGCCGATCGAGCCATTCGCCTCGCTGCTGCTCCAGGTCCACATGGTCCAGCACCTACTGCTGACGATGGTCGCACCACCATTACTGTGGTTGGGAGAGCCGTTGATCCCGATGCTCCGCGGCCTGCCGGAACCGGTCCGCGCCTACTGGATCGCCCCACTCCTCCGCTCACGACAGCTTCGCCGTGCCTTTCGCGGGCTGACGCATCCGTTCGCGGCGCTCCCGCTCTTCATCGCCGCCACCTGGCTCTGGCATCTCCCGGCATTCTATGAAGTTGCCATGCGATCGACCGGCTGGCACTACCTCCAGCACGCGTGTTTCCTGGGCACGGCATTGCTGTTCTGGTACCCGGTCATCCGACCTTACCCCGGTCGACCGCGATGGTCGCTCTGGCTCATCTTCCCTTATTTGATCCTGGCGGACGTCCAGAACACGGTCCTGTCAGCGTTCCTGACCTTCTCCGACCGAGTCCTGTATACTCCCTACGCGCAAGTCCCCCGACTGTGGGGAATCTCCGCGATGGACGATCAGTCGGCGGCGGGAGTGCTGATGTGGGTGCCGGGCTCTCTCGTCTATCTCCTTCCGCTCTTCGCGATCGGCATCCGGCTGCTTTACGGCGAGGGACAGGGTCCACGCAGCAAGGTCCAGGCGACTCGACACTCGCTCCCTGAAGGTCTGTATCCACTACCGACGTTACCGATCCTGGCCGCGACATCCTCGGCGTCCCCGCCTGGTCGCATCTCGCCGGGCGTCGGCTTCGATCTGTTGCGAGTGCCGTTTCTGGGCGATTTTCTGAGATGGCGATATGCCCGTCTCGCCTTGCAACTACCGCTCGCGGCTCTGGCCGGAATTCTCATCTTCGACGGCCTGCGCGGCCCGCAAGTCGCCGCGATGAACCTCGCGGGTGTCCTGCCCTGGATCCACTGGCGCGGCCTGGTGATCCTGGGATTGCTCGTGGCGGGAAACGTATCCTGCATGGCGTGCCCGTTCACGTTACCCAGGAGTCTGGCCCGACGATGGCTGCCGTCGCGGTACCGCTGGCCGCGCAGGCTCCGCACCAAGTGGATCGCCGTGCTCCTTCTCGTGATATTCCTCTGGGCGTATGACGCGTTCGCACTCTGGGACAGTCCCCGATGGACCGCCTGGATTGCTCTGGGCTACTTCGTCACGGCTTTCATGGTCGACGGCCTCTTTCGCGACGCCAGCTTCTGCAAGTATCTCTGCCCGATCGGCCAGTTCAACTTCGTGCAGTCGCTGATCTCGCCGCTCGAGGTCAAGGTCCGAGATCATGACGTCTGCTCGACGTGCCGTACCAGGGACTGCATCCGCGGCCGGGACGGAATACCGGGCTGCGAGATGCGCCTCTTCCAGCCCCGGAAGTCGGGCAACATGGACTGTACGTTCTGCCTGGATTGTGTCCACGCCTGCCCCCACGAGAACATCGGCATCGCCGCCGGCCTTCCCGGCCGGGACTTATGGGGTGACCCCGTCCGCTCCGGGGTCGGCCGATTCGCGAATCGACCGGACCTGGCGATCCTCGTCCTGGTCCTGGTCTTCGGAGCATTCGCCAACGCCGCCGGGATGGTCGGCCCGGTGGTCAACTGGCAAGATCGTTTGACTGATCGGATCGGTTATGGGTCCACGCTTCTGGTGACGAGCCTCTATGACTTGCTGGCTCTCCTCTTCGTGCCGTTGCTGGCCGTGGCGGCCGCCGCCGTACTGAGCCATTGGTGGGGACATCTGTCGGCTGGCCGGATGGAAGTTGCGACCTGTTTCTCCTACGCCTTGATCCCGATGGGATTCGGGATGTGGCTCTCTCACTACAGTTTTCACTTCCTCGCCGGTTACGAAACGGTGATCCCTGCGATGCAGCGATTGGCCGGTGACCTCGGTTGGATCTTTCTCGGCGATCCGGAGTGGGGCCGCGCCTGCTGCCGTCCCGTCGCGGACTGGCTCCCTCGATGGGAGATCCTGTGCCTGGATCTGGGCCTGCTCGTCTCCCTGTACACCGGCTACCGAATCGCCCTGAGACAGTCCCCGGTCCCCTCGCGCGCCCTGGCAGCCTACTTGCCGTGGGCCGTGGTGATCGCCGCATTGTTTGCGCTGGGAATCTGGATCGTCCTCCAGCCCATGCAAATGCGGGGGATGCTGGGCACGGGATGATTTACGCGGGTAGGCTCGTTGATGGGCGATCGGTTCGTGATTCGAAGGCCGGGAATGCCGCGGAACATGAGAGTCGTCAAGATCGGTGTATTACTCGGCTGCCTGCTGATATCGCCGTGGGCCGATGAGGCTCGCGGAGATGGAGGTACCCTGCGTCTCTCGAGATGTGAGGGCAGTTACCGGATCTCCATCTTCACCGCACCGGCGCCCTTCCGCGCCGGCCCCGTGGATATCAGCGTCCTGATCCAGGATGCTATCACCGGTGAAGCGATACCCGACGCAGGCGTGACCGTGCAATTAACGTCCCTCGACCATGTTGGCGAGACCATCCATCAGTCCGCGACCCACGAGGCCGCGACGAACAAGCTCCTTCAAGCAGCCGTCTTCGAGCTGCCCGAATCGGGAACCTGGGAGGGAGAAGTCTGCGTAATGAATCCGCGCGGGCCTGCCCGGGTTCGTTTCGAGCTGATGGCCGCCGGACCCCAGCCGCGATGGCCGGCGATCTGGACGTGGATCGCCTGGCCGGCTCCGGTCATCTTGCTCTACTCCATCCATCAGCTTCTGATCTGGCGGAAACATCACCGGCTTCCCTGACAGCTGGCATCGACGTCGAATCCTTTTATGATCGCGATGACACTCCAGCTCCAGCTCAGGGCACTCGATCACCTGGACCCGGTTCCTGGATTCACCTCGACATCGTTCCTGCGGCTCTGACCCGGCGTGCTCCTTCCCTCGGACACGTAGCGCTTCAGCAATCGCTCCAGTCGTTCGACGACTTCAGGGTGCTCGGCCCGGAGATTCCGCCGCTCGCCCGGGTCTTGCTTCAGGTCGTAGAGCTGGACCGCCGGCAGTCCCTTCGCCTGGTCCGATCCCGGTCTCGGATCGCTCCACCCCCCCGAATCCGGGCAAAGGATCAATTTCCAAGGCCCCTGCCGGATCGCGAACGAGCCATTGATCGAGTGGTGGACCGTCGCTTCCCGGACCGATCCGGTCGCCGTCCCGAGCAGGTCGGGCAGGATACTGACGCTGTCCTCGCCGGCATCGTCCGGCAGGGTCGCTCCCACGATCGCCGCGCAGGTGGCGATCAGGTCGGTCAGGCAGACGGTGTCGTCGCAGGTCGTCCCCGGCCTCACCCGCCCCCTCCATCGGGCGACGAAAGGTACGCGATGGCCGCCCTCGAAGAGATCAGCCTTGGCCCCACGAAACGGGCCGCTCGGCCGATGGCCCCTCCGTGCCAGTGCCGGGAGATCGGCCTCCGGGGAGCAACCGTTATCGCCGGTGAGAATCACCAGCGTATCGTCTCCCAGGCCATCCCGGTCCAGCGTGCGAACCAACTCGCCCACAACGTCGTCCACTTGTGCGACGAAATCGGCGTAGGGCCCGAGTCCGGTACGACCGCGAAAAGCGGCCGTCGGTACGATCGGAGTGTGCGGGGCCGTCAGCGCCAGATAGAGGAAGAACGGACGGCCATCGGCCGCCCGACGTCGTGTCTCGATATAAGAGGCGGCTTCGCGGGCCAGCGCGGGCAATACGGCATCGGCCTCGAAGTCCCTGTGGGCCGGGCCTTTCCGAATGAATGTCTTCTCGGTCGTGGGCAGGGCGAGGCAATGGTCGTCGCGGAGGAAGAGGTAGGGCGGCATGTCGAGCGAGGCGGCGATGCCGAAATAGTGATCGAATCCGAGAGAAGTCGGGCCGCCGGAGAAAGGCCGGTCATATCGCACCTGCCCGATATCGCCGAGAGGCTCGATCTCGTCGCCGAACGAGGAGCGGCCATCGACCGACCAGCCCAGTCCCAGGTGCCACTTGCCGATGCAGTTGGTGAGGTAGCCGTGCTGTCGGAGCATCGAGGGGACGGTCATCCGGCCGGGTTCGATCAGGGGAGGGGAGTACCCGCCCAGGACTCCCCGCTGGAGTCGCGATCGCCACGCATAGCGTCCCGTGAGGATTCCATATCGCGTGGGCGTACAGACCCCCGACCCGGAGTGGGCGTCGGTGAAACGAACGCCCTGCGCAGCCAGACGATCGATATTCGGGGTTGGGATCTTGCCCCCAGGGTTGAAGCATCGTACGTCGCCATAACCCAGATCATCGGCCAGGATATAGACGATGTTCGGCCGCGCCGACCTGGCAGGGACGCCCGGGACTGGCACGGGCTCAAGCAGACAAATCATGCTCACAACGCCCGCGAGGCATCCTCGAAAATAACAAGTCAACATGAAGGCTACCTTTGCTGAACGCCAGGAGCGCCGATCGATTCCTCAAACCGCCGAGATCCGGGCCGCGTCCCGACATCAAGGCCTGAGGATGGCGAAACTAGTCGCATGCGACGACTATCGCCCGGCCTGAGCGGCCCTCTTGAGAAACGTCACCGGGAGCAATGGGCGACCGTCCTTGGCCTCGACGAGCATGTAAGCCTCGGCAAACTCGATTCCGCTTTCGGAGCCCCGGCGCCGGTGCATCCGCTCATGGGCTTGCCAGATCTCCTCCGGATCCTGACTCTTGTGCCGGTCGAGCGATCGTTTCTTAACATCCCGGACCGACGCGATGTCCAGGTAGAGTTCCGGCCGGAAGGCGATGGTTTGCTGGTCGGTCATCACCTCGAAGAAGTAAAGATTCCATCCTCCCTTCCGCTTGTAAGCCTGCCAGACCAGGGAACTGACGGCGTGATGGTTCGGGTGCGTATCGAGGGGCCAGTGCGTCACGACGATGTCGGGCTTGATCTCGTCGAGCCAGTTTGAGACCGTCTCACAGGTTTCGGCATCGGTCGTGAGCTTCTCGTGAGCGTAAGGGAAGAACTTTGCTCTCGCGCCCAGAACTTCGCAGGCCGCGGTCGCTTCCTCTCGGCGAACCTCGGCCTCCGGCCGGCCGAAAAATCGTCGATCGCCTCGATACGACGTGCCATAAGCGAGGATGACCTCGTGGCCCTGATGGGTGAGCAAAGCGACGAGTCCGCCCGCCCCCGATTCGGGGTCGTCCGGATGTCCGCCGAAGACGACAACCTTCAATTTCTTGCTGGGTCCCTCCGCTTCGACCGCGACAATCAACGACCTGTTCGAAGTTGTCAAGGCAACCGCGATGAGGATGAGCCCGAGGATGCGAGCCTTCACCAGGAACGCCTCCAGAGTCTTCGAATTGATCCTTCGGGAATCCGACCAATCATAGCAAGGCAGTTTCGGGAAACCCATTCTCGTGCAGCCCCGGAGCTGCGACGGTCCTCAATTCTGGCATGGGTCGGTTCGCGATATCGGCACAATAACGATCGGGATGCCTCGGGTCCGCTCGCGAGGACTCTCTGCATCTCGATACAACCTCGAGGGACGCTCATGCCAAGAAAGAATCGGGTCACGCCGTTCGGCGAGATCGTCGCCACGCCGGAGCAGGGGACGATGATGGGCAATCGGGGCATTCTCCACGATTCCGCGGGAGACATCCTTCGGCCGTGGCAGGTCAAGCGATGGCTCATCTGCGTGCTCGAGTTCAGGGGTCGGCATCGGACGGTCATGGCCCCGAACCGCTACACCGAGCTCTTCTTCCTCGATGAAGCGACGGCCCTCTCCGCCGGCCATCGACCCTGCGCCGAATGTCGACGCGCCCGGTTCCTGGCCTTTCGCGATGCCTGGGCGGCCGGGAACCTTCCGGCCGCGAATCCCGGCATGATCCGAGCAACCGTGATGGACGAGCGGCTGCATGCCGAGCGCACCGGCCCAAGACGAACGAAACGCACCTTCCGAGCCAACATCGACGACCTTCCGGACGGTGTCTTCATCTCGATGGACGGAGAGCAGACAGGGGCCTGCCTGATCTCGGGAAACGATCTTCTTGCCTGGACTCCGGCGGGCTATCGAGAAAGAATGGCCCGGCCGGCGGCTCGGGAGGTCTCTGTCCTCACGCCGGAATCCACCGTGCGCGCGATCCGGTCCGGCTACGGGCCCGAGCTTCATCCTTCGGCGGGGGTGCCGTGAAGTCCCATGGTCTCCCGCTGAGGATGCGAATCGTGAATCCCTCGCCGATGGATCGCCATCGCCAGTCCGAGTGAATTGGTGACCACGAGGCAGGCGTTGAGCAGGAAATAGACCCAGTTGCCCAACATCCAACTATAAACGACCTGCCCGGCGACCCCGACGAGTGCCAGGATGAAGAACCAGAGTGTCGATGCCGTGGCATGCTCGTGCCGATTCTGCCATTGCTTGTAGGTCTGCAATCCGAAGGTGGGGATCAGTATCATGGCGCTGCCCCAACCGATAATCTCTTGCATCGCCGCACCTGCCTTGAGCGATTCAACCGGGAACGACATCCGCGTACGCGACGAAAATCCGAAAGGAAAGCCAGGAAGGAACCATCAGGGCGTGATTTCGATCAAAGCCAGCCCGTGTGGGGCGAGTGTCATTCGAACCGCTCCGCCCTCGATCGGCATTCGTTGCGTTTCCGGCAACCGGGCTGCCGATCGGAGTGCCTGCTGCTGTTCACGAGTCGGAAACGCGGGCTTGCCCATTCGACGCCATTCGGTGAGCGCCGACCCGTGCTGGTCATCGAGGACGATCACGTCCGCACTGCGAGCCGTCGCGATCTGCAACTCGATGGCCTTGGGCGTACCGGCGCTCCCGGGGTCGGCATAATTCCAGACGACGATGGCCAGGCCGCCGTCGGGATGCTTGGTCACGATGGCATCCTTCAGCTCGGGCGAGAGCCGTTGATCTCCGAGACGGTGGAGCATCGCGAAGGCATTGAAGGCCGCCTTGGGGATCGATCCCGCGGCGATCAGCCCATAGCCGCCGTAGAACGGTGTCTTGACCACTCCCTGTTCCTCGAAGACGTCCGAGAATGTCCAGTACGCCATCATGGTCGTCAATCCGTCGCAGAGCCGGATGTTGTTCGCCAACCAGGGCCCCATGAACGGGGAATCCGTGATCTCGGGATCATTCATGTATGTGGCGTTATACTCGGACCAGATGATGGGAAGGTCCGGGCGCGGCGAGGCTTTCACCTCGTCGAAGACCTTCCGCGCCGCGCGGGCCACCATCTCCGCCTGCGAGACGTCCTCCTCCTTGTTCAGGGCGTTCTTCGCACTGTCATTGCCGTAGACATGAGTGGTTACGAAATCCAGCGGGATGTCTTTCTGGGTGCAATGCCGGATGAAGTCACCGACCCAGGCCGCCTGGGCCGTCGCCGGCCCGCCCACGCGTAGCCGACGATCGACGGACTTCACCGCGCGCACCGCCGAGGCGTAGAGTTCGTAATAAGTGGACTGGGCCGGCACGCCGGTCCAGAAGTCGATGTTCGGCTCGTTCCAGACCTCGAAGTACCATTGCCGGACCTCATCGGCCCCATAACGATCCTCGAGATGACGAGTGAAATTCTCCACCAGCTTCCCCCATTTCTCGTAGGAACGAGGCGGATTCGGCAGGGGCTTGTACCAGAACGGATGCGGCTTCTGCGATGCGGCCAGCGCCGAAGGCATGAAGCTCAGCTCGATGAAGGGCCGCACGCCATTCGCCAGGACACCGTCATAGATCTGGTCCACGTACGACCAGTCGTAAATCGGATTCCCCCGGGCATCTTCGCGGTAAACGCCGTTGTGGTCGTGGAAGATGTCATGAAAGCGGACGTAACGGAAATCGGCGATCGCCTTCGTGGCGCGCAGGTCCTGCCGCCAGCTCTCCCGCAGGGTCAGGTTCGCATGCCCGGAGCCGAACATCTGTTCCCAGAAGTGCGGGAATGGCCTGGCAGGGGCACCCGGGTCCACGCGGATGACCTCCGAGCGGGTCTGCCCAAGAGTGGAGCCAGAGGCCAGGAAGATCAGGACGGTAACTCCAGCGGCTCTCAAGTAGCGGTCTCGCACGCACGCCTCCATTTCTCTGCTGGCCTCAGAACTTGTGAAAGAATCGGATTGAAGATTCCGAATCACAAATCCCCAAATCGCAAATGAATTTCATCCTGTTGATCCTGTCAATCCTGTCTCACTGGATTTGAATCAATTTTGACAGGATTGACAGGATCAACAGGATCAAATCAGGAAGATCGGGGGTATTGAGTGTTCGGATTTCCGTCACCTGGAATGGATTTCTTCACAACCTCTCAGTTCCGCAATTCCACCCAAGATAATCGTTATCGCGTGGGAATTCGAAGCGTGGGCGAACGATCGACTCGCGGAGATCATTTCGGGTGGCGCTCATCGGCGGCGCGCGGGCCGAATCGGATGCATTGACCGGAGACCCGCCCGCGGTGAATTCTTCCATGGCCATCAAGGGCCGGAGGGCCTGCTCGAATTGCCGATCGACGAACGCGCGTCGCATCGCGTCGTCCGCCAAGGCATTGGCAATCGCGGCCATGATCATACCCTGGTCGAGCATCAGCACGCGATCCGCAACTACCCCCGTGGAAACGTTGACCGAGTCCATGAACCCGTGGTCGCCATAAATCGGGAACCGCTCCTTGAGCTTTCGGAGATTCTCCATGGCCTCGCGGGGGGCGAACCGCAGCGCCAGGAATGAGGCGTGCGGTGTGACGATGCCGTTGCGGAACCGAGGCTTCGGGGAGGAGGGCGCGGACCTGGCGGGCTTCTCGTCATTGTTCGATGTGTAGCCCACGGGATCGGCGCCGAGGGCATCGACGCCGTAGGTGCGATATCCGCCGTCCGGATTGCAAGCGGGCGAGAAGCCCCAGAATCCGTACTCGGCCTCTTCCAGCCCGTGCTCGATCTGGGCCCGGACGTAAAGCGGGTGGTTGACGCCCCAACTCCGCGGCGCCCAGAGCTCCTCGGGGACGAGAAGGGTCACCATCAGGGCCTCGAACATGCTGCCGCCCCAACTCGGTACGATCCGCATCCCTCGATAAGGATAATGACCCTCGAAGACCGGGATGCCCATGTAGGTCCGCGTCTCCCCCTCCGGCTTCCGGCGTTGTCCCCCCTCGCCGGCCTTCAGCGTGCGCTCGACCCGGTAATAATGCTCGCCCGGAATCTGGCCGCGCACGATTCCAATGTAGCCGAAAATCCGCTGCTCGGTATTGATGATCCGATGGAATCCGCCGAACGTCTTCTGATCGATGCGATACGGTCCATGGACCAGGCCGGGATGGTTGGTCGGATCGGTCGCATCAAAGGGAGTATAGAAGAAAGCGAAATCCATCGGCTTGAGGAGGGAATCGGCCCGCTCTCGGAGCGAGGGGCAGGAGTTGCGGACCATGATGAGGCCCGCCGCGAGCCAGCCGTTATCGACGCAGGATGAGATCAGGGGAAACTTCCCCCCATCAGGGGCTGCGACCAACACCAGTCCCGTCCGAGGGTCGACCCAGTCGTAGAAGAAGCCGTGGACCCGCTCGAGACGCTCGATCGACTGGAAGGCCCGCTTCAGGCGAGCTTCAGACTCTGCCGGGCCGATGATCTTCAACCGCTCGGCGGCCAGAACGCTCCAGAGGTAGCAGGCGATATCCGTCGGCGTGGTCTTGGCCGACGGCTCCCACCTCCCGTCCTTGTGATGACGGAGACCGTCCGCGGGCAACTCGCCGGAATCGCCCATCGCCACCACGGATCTCCAGGTGTCCCGGGCGTAGGCGAGGAGCTCCTCGCGATCGCGAGGCCCCAATCCATCAGGCTCGGCGGTCGCCCTCAATCCGGCCACCAGTAAGATCAAGATGGAAGCGACCAGCGATCCCGATACCGGCATTTGCATCGTCAACGGAAGGTCCTATCTGGTAATGAGTACTCTTCGGACCTCTCATGGAAACAGGGCGACCGCAGGCATTCAACCGTCTCCAGGGCGGGCGCATCGGGCGATCACAGGCGGATCAGGGCCAGCCCGGATTCCTCGTCGATTTCCTTCCGCAAATGGGCGGGCGATTCGGTGAGGATGAGTTCCAGGGTCGGCCGCACATGGGCTTCGATGAGATGTCCGCCGCGGGTTGAGCCATCGAATCGCCCGACGACCACATGAGCATGCACCTTCGGTTCACCATCCTTCAACGCGACGTCTCCGATTAGAGAGAGGACCTCGACCTGTTGGCTCACCGGGATTTTCCGGTATTCTTTCGTCTCCCAGTCGAAGTAACCCAGGGTCACATCCCGGAACGCTCCGATGCCGGTGAAATGGCTGGCGCCGAGATGATTGGCCCTGGCGAATTCGACCAATCCCGACATCGCCTCGTCGCCCGTCTCGAAGATCAGGGCGAACGTCTTCTCGCCCTGGTGGTCGTGGATCAACTTGGATTTCATGTCTGTCTCCGAAATGGGTGACCATGCTCATGAGAGACCGAGCGGATCTTCCGGCGGATCGCCTGGGCCGGCCCAGCTCGCCTTCAACAGGTAGAAGACCTTGCCGGCTCGAGGATTCCGCTGGCGCATCACCCCGAAACCTCGGCGCCAGAGGCGATCGGCAATGGCGGAGATCTTCCGTTCATCCTGATCGATCGCATCCACGATCGTGGGTTTGCCGTGGGCGTCCTTGCGGGCATAGACCACGACCCCGTCGATCGTTTTCAGCCGACTTTCCTCGCGCCCTGTCTCCTTCGTCGTGTCTTTGCGGGCCATCATCTCCTCCTCTTTTCTTAGCGCGGGCCACGCGTGATGGAAAGACGGCGACCGCGACGGCCCTGATTCCGGGTCAAGGCCCAGACCAGGCTCGCCCCGGCCAGGAAGCCGAGACCCATGACGACCGCAGTGGCGGCGACCGGCGTGGCCGGCTCCCACTTGCCGAGGGGTTGATAGTCCATCTCGGGCCATTCGCCCGCCGGGCCCGCCGGTCCCTCGTGCTTCGCCATCTGGATCACTTGCGCCAGGTGCAGGGCCCCTCGCCCCGTCAGGCCGGCGATCTGCTCGCGGCAACTGAACCCGTCGGCGATGACCAGCGTGTCGGGGTCGGCGGCCCGCACCGCCGGGAGCAAACGCCGCTCGGCGACCGCGACAGAGACGTCGTAATGATCGCTCTCGAAACCGAACGAGCCGGCCATGCCGCAGCAGCCCGAGTCGAGCAGCTCGTAGTCCAGTCCCAGCTTCTTGAGGATCGAGTTCTCGGCATCGAACTTCATCACATGCTCGTGGTGGCAATGCTTCTGGACCAGGGCTTTCCGCCTGAGCTGCGGCAGACGGTAATTCGGGGCCTTCTTCTCGAGGAATTCGCTCAGGATGAGTGTCTGCCGGCTGAGTCGCTTGGCGTCCTCATCCATCGGGAAAAGATTCATCAGCTCGTCGCGGAAGACCGCGACGCAGCTCGGCTCCAGGCCGACGACCGGGGTGCTCGTTTCGATCTCCGGCCGGAGCGTGTCGAGGATCTGGCGCAGCAGCTGCTTGGCGGTATCGAGCATGCCGAAGTCGTAGAGGGGCCTCCCGCAGCAGAGCGATCGCCGCGGGACGATCACCTGGAACCCGGCATCCTCCAGGACCTCGACGGCCGCCTTGGCCGTCTGCGGGTGGAAATGGTTGTTGAAGGTGTCGGGCCACAGGATCACCCTCGGGAGGCCCAGGTTGCGGGGTGCGCGTCGGCGCCACCATTCCTTGAACGTTTCGGGCGCGAACGAGGGCGTCTTCCTCCTCGTGGAGATCCCGCCCAGCACCTGGAATAGCTTGCCGATGCCCGGCGCGTGCGTCAGGAGGTTGACCACCCCCGGTGCCAGCGATGCGAGTCGTGCCCACCAGTAAATCCAGCCCATCGCGTAGGCGTGTCGGGGCCGAAGCCGCCCCTCGTAGTAATGAGAGAGGAACTCGGCCTTGTAAGTGGCCATATCCACGTTCATCGGGCACTCGGTGCGGCATCCCTTGCAGGCCAGGCACAGGTCGAGCGACTCCTTCACCGTCTCATTTTGCCAGCCCCCCTTCATCGGGTCGCCCTGGAGCATCTCGAAGAGCAGGTGTGCACGTCCTCGGGTTGAATCCATCTCCTCCTTGGTCACCATGTAGCTCGGGCACATGGTCCCGTTCTCTTCCTTCCGACATTCGCCGATGCCGACGCAACGCTCGGTCGCATACGAAAAGCTCCCCTTGTCGTCGAGGAACTTGAAATGCGTCTCGACCTGGGGCGGGTGATAGGCCGGTCCCAGACGCAAATTCTCGCCGGGCAAGTAGGGATCCACGACCTTGTGCGGATTCATCTTGTGGTGCGGATCCCAGATCGCCTTGAACTCGCCGAATGCCCGGACCAGGTCGGGCCCGAACATCTTGGGCAGCAGCGCGGCCTTCGACTGGCCGTCGCCATGCTCGCCCGAGATCGAGCCGCCGTAGCTGACGACGAGGTCGCCCGCCTCGTCCAGGAACTTGCGGAAGTGCTTGACTCCTTCATAAGTCTTCAGCTCGAAGTCGATACGGGTGTGGATGCAGCCCTGGCCGAAGTGACCATAGAGCGAGCAGTTGTAACCGTACTTCTGGAAGAGCTTGCGGAGGTCACGGAGGTAGGGTCCGACCTGGTGAGGAGGTACGGCGGAATCCTCCCACCCCTCCCAGGCGTCCTTCTCGCCGGGGATGCGAGCCGTCGCACCCAGCCCCGACTCGCGGACCTTCCAGAGGTGCTCCTCCTCGGCCTCGTCGTCGAACAGCTTCATCGATGGCCGGTCCTTCACCTTCTTCAATCGTTCCATGAGGGCGCGGGCCTTGGCGTCCGATTCGTCCTTGGTCTCGCCGCCGAATTCGACCAGGAGCCAACCCCCACCCTCGGGCAGCAGCGTGATATCACGCGGGTGAATATTCTTCTTCTTCATATCTTTGACGAGGAGGTCGTCGAGCCCCTCGAGTCCGGCCGGCCCGGCTTCCAGGATCTCCGGCACGTGGTCCCCGGCGCTGTAGACGTCGGGATAGCCGAGGACCAGCAGCGACTTCACGGCCGGGCTGTGGACCAGATGGAGGCTGGCCTCCAGGATCGTGACGCAGGTCCCCTCCGTGCCCGAGAGCGCCCGCGCGACGTGGAAGCCCTTCTCCGGAAGCAGGTCGTCCAGGTTGTATCCGGAGACGCGCCTCGGGAGATCCTTGGGATATCGTCGGCGAATCTCGTCGGCGTAGCGATCCCGGAGCGACTTGAGCTGGCCGTAGATTTCTCCCTTGCGACCGCCGTCACGGATGATCCGTTCCAGTTCGTCCTCGCTCGTCGCGCCGACGGTCATTCGCGTGCCGTCATAGAGCAGGATATCGAGCTCATGGACCTGATCGGAGGTTCGCCCGGTCCCCAGACCCATCAGGGAATGGACGCCGCACGAATTGTTGCCGATCATCCCGCCGAGCGTGTTGTGAGTGTGCGTCGAAGGATCGGGAGCGAACGTCAGTCCATGTTTCTCGGCCTGCGTGCGGAGGACGTCCAGCACGGTACCGGGCTGCACGCGGGCAAGCTTGCGATCGACGTCGATCGCCTGGACGTGATTGAGGTACTTAGACCAGTCGACCACGACCGCGACGTTGCAGCACCCGCCGGTCAGGCTGGTGCCCCCGCCTCGCGAGAGGAGCGGGGCACCGTGCCGACGGCAGACCGCGACCGTCTCGATCACATCGGGAATGTCGCGAGGGATCACGACACCGATCGGGACCTGGCGGTAGTTCGAGCCATCGGTTGCATACAAGGCGCGGCTGCCCGCATCGAACCGGACCTCGCCGCGGATCGCCCGTCGTAGCTCGATCGCGATCGCCCCCGCGTTGACGAAGAGCGGCCCCTTCACCTCGGCCCGATGCCGTTGCCGGGCTGGTTCGGTCTCAGTATCGGTCCCGATGGCCATCGTCCTCGTCCTTTCTTGAGATTTCGACATCTCAGACGGCGAAACGCGCAGCATCCTTTCGCTTGAATTCCAGGCCCAGGCCGCTACGCGACAGGTCGGGCCTCAGTACGCCCCCCTTCGGGGTGAGGGCGCCGTCGAAGAGCAGGTGCTCGATCCGCTCGTGGTCGTGGAAATACTCCAGATGGCGGAAATTCCGCAAGGCACAGGCCGGGTGCACATGCAGTGATGGGGCGCAATGGGCCGAAAGCGGCAGCGACCACGCTTCGCAGAGGGCACCGACGCCGAGGAAGCCGGTGATCCCACCGCAACGCGTCGCATCGGCCTGGAGCACGTCGACGGCGCCCGCCTCGAGCATGCGACGGAAATACAACAGGTCGTACCCATACTCTCCCGCCGCGATTTCCATACCGGCCGGGGCTCGATCGCGCAGGAGCCGGAGGCCCTCGAGGTCGTCGGACGAGACGGGCTCCTCGAACCACGTCACGCCGTGACGGGCGAAAGCCTCGGCCATGGCGAGCGATTGCTTGCGGCTGTAGGCGCCGTTGGCGTCGACGAAGAGCTCGGCCTGCGTCCCGATCGCTTCGCGTGCGGCCCGGACCCGGGCGCCATCCTCGGCCGGATCACGGCCGATCTTCATCTTGACCCGCGCGATCCCCTCTTTGACCCAATTGCCGAGCTGGGCCTGGAGCCGCTCGATCGAGTACGAGGTGAAACCGCCGCTCCCATAAACGGGCGCCCCATCGTGAACGGCCCCGAGCAAGGTGATCAGGGGAAGCTCGAGCAAACGCGCCTTCAGGTCCCAGAGGGCCGCGTCCACGGCGGCGATGGCCATCGAGGCGATGCCCGGACGCCCGAGGTTGCGGATCGTCGCGGCCATCACCCCCCACGAACCGGCCACGGCCATGGCGTCCCGGCCACGGACGACCTCCGCCAGGAGATCTCGAATCAGTTGTGCGGTCAACGTATCCGCATAAGAATAACCGAGACCGGTCTTGCCGCCCGCCTGGGCCTCGACCAGGACGAGTGTCGTCGACTCCCACCGGTAAGTCCCGTCGGATTCGGGGGAATCGGTCGGTACCTTGTAGGCCGAGACGTCAACCCGCTCGATGCGAACGCTTTCGGATTCCGAGCGATTGATCATGCTGAATCGGACCTCCAGGCCCCCCGAAGAAAGGAGCGGGTCGGCATGGCCTCCCGCTCACGCGAATCAGATCAACTCCCTGACCTTGTCCTTGAAAATGGATTTGATGATTTTGTACCCATCCGGCTCGCCGCGAACCAGGGATTCCGTGAGTTTGAGCGCCTGCTGCGGCGTCGCCTGGGGAGGCATGGGCGGCTCGAAGGGATCGACCAACGCCTCGACGATCGCCGGCTTGTTGGCGGCGAACGCCGCTTCGAGCGCGGGACGAACCTCATTAGGTCGCTCGCAACGATACCCGACGCCGCCGCAGGCCTCGGCGAATTTCACGAAGTCGATCGGATGCAGGGCGACCTCGTATTCGGGATTGCCGAGGAAGATCATCTGCTCCCATTTGATCTGACCGAGCGTATTATTCTTGATGATCACGACCTTGATGGGCAGCTCGTGCTTGACCGCGGTGACGAAATCGCCCATCAACATCGTGAAGCCGCCGTCGCCGACGAACGCGACCACCTGGCGATCGGGATAGGCCGCCTGAGCCCCGATCGCATAAGGGAGCCCGGGCGCCATGGTCGCCAGGTTGCCCGAGCAGGAGAATTTCATCCCGCGGCGCATGTGGATATGACGCGCGGCCCAGGTCGTGATCGTCCCCGAGTCGGTCGTGACGATGGCATCATCGCGGAGCAGATCATTCACGTGCCGGGCGACAACCTGGGGTTTGACCGGAGACTCGTCCCTGTCCTCTCGAGTCCGCATCAGCTCATTCCACTCTCGCATGCGTTGCTGGGCCTTCTCGAGGAACGAGCGATCCTGCTTCGGGTGCAGGAGGGGCAAGAGCTCCTGCAAGGTCGCCTTGGCGTCTCCGACCATGCCGATTTCCACCGGGTAGCGCAGGCCGATGCGTCGGGGATCGATGTCGAGCTGGATGGCCCTGGCCTGATCCGGCTTGGGATACCACTTGAGGTAAGGGAAGCTCGTACCGATCAGGAACAACCCCTCGCACTCTTCCATGGCCTGTTCGGAGGGCCGGGTTCCTAAAAGACCGATCCCCCCGGTCGTGAAGGGCGAATCGTCGGGCACCGTGGCCTTTCCCAGCAGCGGCTTGATGATCGGCGCGGCCAGGACGTCCGCCAGCCTCTCGAGCTCCTCGGTGGCGCCGAGCGCCCCCATCCCCGCGAGGATGACGAAATTCTTCGAGGAATTGAGGAGTTCCGCGGCGGACTTGAGCGTCTCCCGCTGCGGCACCACGATCGGCGCCCGCCAGGCGGAAGACGTATGGCCGCGGACCATCTGCATCGATGAGATCTCGTCCGAAGCCGTCAGATCCTGGATATCGGACGGGCAGGTCAAGTGCGAGACGCTCCGCGTCGACAGGGCCGAGCGGCAGGCCAGGTCGACCAGCTCGCTCGCATGCTTGGCCCCGAGGATCATGTGGTTGTAATCCGCGACGTCCTCAAAAAGTGCGAGGATATTGATTTCTTGCTGGAAGAACGTGCCGATCTGGTCGTGATAGGTGTGGCCGGTGATGGCCAGCACGGGCGCGTGGTCGAGCTTGGCGTCGTAGAGGCCGTTCAGCAGGTGGATGGCACCGGGCCCGCTGGTCGCGAAGCAGACGCCGAGCCGCCCCGTGAACTTCGCGTAGCCGCACGCGGCGAATGCGGCCGCCTCCTCGTGGCGACACTGGATGAACCGGATCTTGTCGCGATTCTTGCGGAGGGCTTCGAAGATGCCGTTGATCCCGTCGCCGGGCAATCCGAAGGCGGTATCCACACCCCAAGCGAGAAGCTTCTCGACGATGATGTCACCCGTCGTCTGAGCCATGGCGCATCCGCCTTTCTGTTGATTCCGAATCGACCTTCGGCCGCGGTTGATTTTATAACCAAGTGAACATTCGATCGCGAGGGGCGATCATCCGCTCATTTCCATGGAATGAGGCAGGGCTAAAGGTGGGCTGAATCTTCCGGAGGGCATCAACCCTCGATAGAACTGGGGAAAATTGCTGCAATCCATGCGCCGAATCCGAGCCTTTTTCTGCCTCGCCATCTCAAGAAGGAGTCGCATTGGAGCGCACTCAGATCGTCAGCGAGATGACGGCATCGATGACGGGAGACTCGATCCGATAGATCGAAATGACCATCCATGAACGGCTGGCAACCGGCACTTTCGAATCTAATCGCGGGATCTTCATGCATTCTGCGACATGAGCAGGACGAGCGAATCGAAGTCGACGGGCTTCACGAGATGATGGTCGAAGCCCGCCTCGCGGGAGCGTCGGCGGTCTTCCTCCTGGCCGTATCCCGAGACGGCGATGATGACCGAGTCCTTGCAACACGCCTCATCCCGGAGCCGCGATGCCACCTCGTAGCCGCTCATACCGGGCAGCCCGATGTCGAGGAGCACGAACTCGGGCCGGAATCCGCGCGCGAGCTCGATGGCCGAGGAGCCATCGTGAGTGATCCGAACGTCGTTGCCGAGGAGCTTGAGGAACCGGCCCATTCCGCTGGCCGTATCCAGGTTGTCGTCGACGACGAGGATTCGGGCTCCGCGCCTCTCCGCGACCGCGGGCGAATCGGCCGGAGAATTCGCCGCCCGTCTCGCCGCCGGCAGGTGGATGGTGAACCTGCTCCCTTTCCCGAGCCCCTCGCTCGTGGCCGAGACGCTCCCGCCGTGCATCTCCGCGAGCTTCTGGACGATCGTCAGGCCGATGCCAAGTCCGCCTTCCGAACGCGCGATCGACCGTTCGCCCTGGCTGAACAGTACGAACATCTCGGGGAGCTTCTCGGGCGGGATGCCGATGCCATTGTCCTCGACGGAAATCGCGATCTGATCGTTCACCCTCTCGGCCGAGAGCCGGATGCGTCCGCCGCTCTCCGTGTACTTGGCGGCGTTGGTGAGCAGGTTGACCACGATCTGCTCGACGCGGGTCGGATCCGCGCGAAGAGGCAGCTCTCCTTCGCGGAACTCGGTGATCAGGGTATGTTTTCGTTCAGCGACCAGGGGGGTCACCGATTCGACGGCTTGCCTCAGGATCGGGCCGGCATCGACGAGCTCCCGTTTCAGTCGGATCTTCCCGCTGGTGATCCGCGAGACGTCGAGCAGATCATCGATCAGGCGGGCGAGCTGCCTCGTCTGGCGATCGATGACATCCTTCGCGAAATTGAGGTTCTCGGCGTCGCTCGACATCTTGAGGACCGTGACGGCGTTGCCGACCGCCGCGAGGGGATTTCGCAATTCGTGGGCGAGCATCGCCAGGAATTCATCCTTGCGGCGGTTTGCCTGGCGGAGCGCCTCCTCGATCTCCCTGAGCCGCGTGATGTCAACGCAGATCCCGACCGCCCCCTGGGCCGGACCGCGCTCGTCCTGGATCGGCTTCGCCGTGAACAGGACGGTGATCCGGCTCCCATCGCCGCGGACGAATTCCAGCACGTCCTCGATCCGTTCGACCTCCGCGACGGCTCGCTGCATCGGCTGTTCGTGGGCCTCGAGCTCTCGGCCATCCTTGAGGACCGAGAAGGGCAGGGTCTCGGCAGCGGGGCGCGACTTCGAGACGTTTGCTCCATGAGACATACCGAGCATGTCGGCGAAGGCCCCGTTCCCCTTGATGACCTTGCACTCGGCGTCCTCGCTCACGCCGATGCCCACCGGGGCGGCCTCGAAGATGGTCTGGAGCTCGCGGACCCGGCGGGCCAGCTCGATGTTCAGTCTCGAGACCACATCCTCGGCTTCTTTCCTCTCGGTCACGTCCCGGGTCGTCCCGGCGACCGCCTGGACGGTGCCGTCGGCCCCCACGACCGGGACGAAGATGTAGTCATAGATCCGGCGCCCATTCGTGCCGGTGAAGGGGACCTCTCCCCGGATCGGCTTCCGCGTCGAGACGACCTGATCGATCTCTCGATCGTGCATCTCGGCATGCCACGGCTCGTACCCGAGCTCGAGGCAGTTCTTGCCGATCGCCTCGTCCCAGCCACGCCCCCACATCGCGAGGAGGGCCGCATTGGCGTAGAGGAAGCGGTGATCCAGGTCGAACACGTACACGAGATCGGGCGTGTTCGAGAGGGCCGTGTGGTAGATCCGACGCTCCCGCTCGCGTTCCTTCTCCGCTCGCATCGGCTCGCTCACGTCGCGAAAGTAGATGGTGATGCCATCTTCACTCGGATAACTGTGCACCTCATACCATCGATCATGATCGGGGTAGTAGGAGGTGACCGAGGAAACGACGCGATCGCTGGCGGCCCGCAGGTAGGCGCGCTGAAAATCGCTGCCCTCGAGCCCGGGGAAAACGTCCCAGATGACCTTTCCGATCAGGTCGTATCGGGACCGGTCGAGCACCAGCTCGGCCTGTCGATTGACGTATGTGAATCGCCAATGGCGATCCAGGGCGAAGAAGGCGTCGGTGGTGCTCTCGAGGATGTCCGTCGCGCGGCGGTCCTTTTCCGCCTGGAATCGCTCCGTCACGTCGATACCCGTCGCGATCACGAACAGGACATGGCCCACCTTGTCCTTGATCGGAATGCACGAAAACTCGACGACTCGCTCGGTGCCGTCGGCCCAGTAGTACGCCGACTCGCCGCGAAACGGCTCGCCGTTTCGCGCCCGCTCGAACGCGTCTTTGACCCACGCCTGGACCGCGGCGGATCGGTTCCACCATCCGCATTCCCAGAATGGTTTGCCGAACACGTCTTCGCGTTTGTAGCCACATTGGTCCAGGCAGGCCCGATTCGCATGGATTACCACGCCATCCAGATCCAGCCGGCCCGCAAAAAGGCACTGGTCATAGACCGCCGCATGGACATTGATCGCCTCGGAGAGTTCCGCTTCCCGCTCGAGGTTGCGTCGTTGCAGCAGGACGAACTCGGTGACGTCTTCGACCTGGTGGATGATGTTGATGACCCGGCCGTCTTCATCCAGGATCGGATAATTCAACGCGGATTCATATCGCTCGTGGATCTCGTCGGAAGCTCCGCCTGCCTTCGGGACGGCGCGAGGGCGGGCGGCCATCTTGTCGGAGGCACGGGTCTCTAGCGCCCTCTCGAGCGAGTCTCGAAGCCACCTCGCTCCGGTCGGGTCGTCGATGATGGTATCAAAGATGCTCTTACCGACGAGGTCTTCTCGCGAGACTTTCCGTGCTCGGATGTAGGCGTCGTTGAGCGCGACGATCGTGAAATCGGTGTCGAGCACCGCGATCTCGCCCGGAGCCGCGGAAGACCGCGGCGTAGCACGATGTTAACGCCTTGCTTTCCATCGAGGAACCACTCAACCGTCGGGCGAATCTCGCCGGAATTGAACCCAGAGCGCTTCCCGCTTGGTTTGCGCACTGCTCGACACGCAGATCGCTCATACTAACCCGACGCGCCAGCGAGGGGAATGCCGTCGGTCCCTCGCTGGCGCGTCGGGTTAGTATAATTCTTCGTGCGCAACCCAAGCGTGAAGCGCTCTGGAAGCCCGCCGATGCATGATATCCCGCTGGTCCTTCGGCCTCAATCGCAGGTCAGGCAGTCCGTCGGGAAACCCCAAGAATGGGGGCAAGAAGCGCGCCAAGCGGATCGACCGAAGGAAATCGGCCCCGATCTATCGGCCGCCGTCCCCGATCGGGTCTCCCGGAGGGCTATCCGGGGGTTCGGCGCGGCGGTGAGTCGGGTCGGGACGATTGAGGAACCGGCGGATTTCTTGCTCGATCGCCCAGGCGTGGGAGGCCTGTGCGGTCGGAGGGCTCGCCCCGCGCGAACGGAGGATCTCGAGCCGTCGAGCGAGCGCGGCCAGCGCGGCCGCGGGCACAGCTCGGACGCGCGGGTCGGCCCCGTCATCGCCCGCCAGGCCGGTCAGCCGGGTGACGACGAGCCATTGCACAGCACGCGCGATTTCCCCGGCGCGACCTTCATCCGGGGCATCGTCCCAGGTCTTCTTGACGAGTGCGGCCACGACCTCGTCGAAGCCGGGGAGCCTCGGGTCTCGGGCGTGGAAGTCGGCCAGGCGCGCGGCACGCTGGGGGTTGAGCATGCCGCTCACGGCGAGGTCCGCGGCGGTCACGGCGGCTGCGATGGGGTCGAATACCAGGCCCGTCTTGCCCGTGAATCGCTCGGCGGTACCCCGGGGCCGATTGTACGCCTGCGGAGGGATCAGATCCAGCAGTCGGTCCGGGAGGATGAGCGCTTTCGGGTCGAGCGTCTCCAGCACCGCGTTGAGCGCGTCGCGCTGGCGCCCGGGCGGCTCGACCGGTGCGATCGACGACGGCCGGACCGCGGCGCGGTCCTTCACGGCGTAAGTGTATCGGACGCCCCCGAGAGTCTTCACGGCCGCCTGGAGTTGATATCGGTGGTGCAGGTAGAGCGGAAGCAGCTTGGCTTCGAGATCGGAGAGCGGCGCCCCGACGCGAAGTCGGTCGAGTCCGAACCGCTCGAGGCCGATCGACCTGACCCTCATCTCGTGACGGAGCGAGGCGACGGGGTCCTCGCCATTGTCCCAAAGATTGGCCAGCGGGTGCGCCGCTCCGTCCGGACGAGCGTCGTGGTCCGAGAGGAACAACACGCCATCGGAAATGCCCTTTCGGACGATCTCCAGGAGCGCCGCGGAATCGTTGGCCCCGGCGGGGAACTGCTCATAGGCATAGCGGACGGCCAGCACGTCGTAAACTCCGATGCCCCGGGCGTACGCCTCGGAGAGGTCGAGCGTCTTGCCGTCGCGGATCTTCACCAGGGCGCGGGGTAGTCCATCACCGAGGCACGACCGCAGGCGCTGGCGGCGAAATTGTGGGAGAAGCCGAGCGTATGCCCGACCTCGTGCGCCGAGAGTTGCCGGATGCGTGCCAGGACCATCGCTTCGGCCTCGGCCATCGGGTCGAGACCGGAGAGATACTCCGCTCCCGGCCCGGCCCCGGCCGCGCACGCCCCCTCAGGAGGCTCCGCGGTCGATAGACCCGTGCCGATCAGCGCGTCCTGCCGGGCGCAACGAGTCGAGAGTCACCCGCCCCTTGAGGATCTCGCCGGTCCTGGGATCGATGACGCTGGTCCCATACGACCAACCTCGCGTCGAGCGATGGACCCACTGGATGACGTTATAGCGTAGGTCCATGGGGTCGGCATCGTCGGGCAGGACCTCGATCTTGTAGGCATTCCGAAAACCGGCCGCCTCGAATGCCTTCGCCCACCAGGACGCCCCCTCCACCAACGCCGAGCGGACCGGCTCCGGTGCGCCCGGGTCCACGTAATAGACGATGGGCGCCACCGGCTCCGAGATCGCGGCCTTCGGGTCCTTCTTGATGAGTCGGTGCCTGGCGATGTACTGCCGTTCGACCGGCTCGGTCACGGGCGTGGCGAAATCGTAGAAGTTGACGGTGAAGACGCCGACCCGAGGGTCGGCAAGCCTCGGCCTGAACCCGGAGTCCAGGGCCGGCAACGCGACGAGCGAATGTCGCTGGCGGAGGCTCACCGCCCTGGGCGAGGGGGCGGTCTCGGAGACGAGCTGGCCGGTCTCGCCGTCGGCGGTGAAGGTCAGTAAAGTCTCGACCTCGGTGTTCTTCGGGAACCCCTTCGTCCGCCCGGACTCCAGGGCGCTGCGGGAATCATCGAGCCGGTAGGCTCCTTGCCGAGCCTGCCGAAGTCGCTCGGCCACGCCGTGCGCGTCGCGGAGGAAGAAAGCCGTCGCATCGACGAGCAGCTTCCCATTTTCCTCCGCCTCGACCTTGAATCCCCAGTGGACCGACTGCGCGAATGACTCCTCGACGGCGCGCCGTTCCGCCGCCCGGTCGGTCACCGCCCGGTACTTGTAGTTCGGCTCGACCAGGAGGACCTTGGGCCCGACGCGACGGAACAGCACGACCCGAGAGTTGCCGAGTTGCCCGCGATCGAGCCCGACCGGGTTGGATCCCAGGCCGCTCGCCAGTGCGATCTGATACAAGAATTCCCGATCGAACCGCGAGATCTCCATCCAGAGCTTCCCTTGGGCCTCGTCCCAGTAGAGCGGGATGAAGCCGTCGATCTTGCGTAGTCCTTTCGTCTTCGAAGCGATCGGGCCCGGGGCGAGGGGCGCTTGCCCCGCCGCCGCGGGACTGATGGCTGGGGCGTCGGATACCTTCGGGGGCGGATTCTTCGGCAGCCGGTCCTTCGGCAGGCATAAGGCCATCGAGCCGGCGACGGTGACCACGTTGTAACGCCCCTGGTAGCCGACCAGCAGGTGCGCGGCCCAGGGTTCCATGCCGTAGTCCTTGACGAGCCAGTCGACCATGTCGCTCGTGGCCATCTTGAGGCCGTTGTCGAGGGCGCTGGCGAACTCCGGCTGCGAGCCGATGCTGATGATCTCGTCGGCCGTCTCGACCCGCGGCCCGGCCAGCTTCGCGCCCTTCTTCAGCTCGACGGTGAATTCCACGTCCATCGACGTCTCGATCCCGGTTCCCGTCGGTTCGCCGTCGGCCTGGAGGGCGTGTCCGTCGCCCACGAACAGCAACCCGCCGGGGTGATAGACCGGCAGGTAGACCGTCGCTCCCTCGCCGATCTTGTTGTAATCGAGGTTCCCGCCGTAGGCCCCCGATGGCCCCGACGTCGGGGCGAAATCGCCCGGCGGCGCCACGCCGATACAGCCGAGCATGGGCCTGGCGGGGAACTCCAGGCTATGGGCCTGGCTCCTGGGAGTGCGCAGGCGGACGGTGTTCGCCTTGAGGTCGAGATCCCAGGGGACGAGCGTCTTGCGCCCCTTGATGACGAGGTCGGGGTGAATGTCGTTCGGGTAAACATGCTCGACCATCTCGGGCGTCAGCGAGAAGAGGCCGAGCCGGTAGGCAGACCAACCCCAGGCCCGGTTCAGCCGCACCTTCTTCAAGCGGACCACGAGCCCGTCTCCCGGTTCGGCGCCCTCGACGAAGAACGGCCCCGTCAAGGGGTTGAAGGGCTCCGACCGCTTCACGTCCTTCTCGTCAAGACCCGCCGAGTCGAGCGTCCTCGTCGACACCCCCTCGCCGGGATTGATCCGCTTCAGGACCGGATGAACACGGGAAAAAGTGCGATAATACGTCGTCGCGACGATGCTCGACGGCTCGTCGGCGGACGCGGAGACCCCGAACGTTACCAGGGATAACGCGAGGAGGATTCGATTCATGCGGGACTTCCCCGAATAGGAGCCGATTCGGAGCGATCGGAGCCGTTATCGTCCGGACAAAGAGCCCGAATTCGGCCCGATTGCGCCGGCTTCGTGATTGTACCTCGCGACCGAAGTCGCACATTACCCTTCCCTGATCTCGGGAGGAGGTGGATCCGTCCAGGCCGGGCCGCGGCTCGGCTCGCTCCGAGATTCGTGAGAGGTGATCCAGTATAGACGTGGTGTACCCGTTTCGATAGGGCCGAGGACTTTCCATCACCCTCGCCGATGAACGAGCCGGAGGCCGCAACCCTCTCCGGACCGCCTCTCCGGTCGAAGACCTCGGAGAGATGGCAACGACAGAAGCGTACGGGAAATCAATTTTTTATATTATCAATATTTGTTAGGCTAGATAACTTCTCCGAAGTCTTTCCCCCGCTCCAGGGTCGTTCTCCGCCTGGCTCAGGAGACGACTCGATTCCGGCCGTCCTTCTTCGCGCGGTAGAGGCGCTCGTCGGCGCGCGCGATGAGGTCCTGGGGGGAAAGAGCCTCGTTTCCGTGGGTCGAGGCCACTCCCAAGCTGATCGTAACCTGGTAGGGTCGGCCCTCGAATGCGAAGGGATGATTCTCCACGGCCTGCCGGAGTCTTTCACCCAGTTCAGCCCCCGATTCCAGCTCGGTTTCGGGCAAGACCACCGCAAATTCCTCCCCCCCATAACGTGCCAGCAGGTCATCCCCGCTGACCTCGGGCCGGAGGCAACCCGCGAGGTCGCGTAGCGTCAGATCCCCGGCCAGGTGGCCCATGGAGTCATTGATCGCCTTGAAGTGATCGATATCGAAGATGATCAAGGTCAAGGGACGACCGTGGCGCGTCGAACGTGCGAGTTCGCGCTGGAGGTAATCCATGAGGTAGCGCTTATTGTAGAGGCCGGTCAGGGCGTCGTTGATCGCCAGTCGGTAAAGCTCCTCGTGGTAGTCGGCCTCGACATTGCCTCCGGCAAGGAATCGGAACAGACAGTTGCCCACCCGAAGGTAATCTCCGTCTTTCAGCGGGGTCCGATCTGCGGGCGTGTCGTTGACGAAAGTCCCGTTGGTGCTGCCCAGATCCGTCGCCACGTATCGGTCGATGTCCAGATCGAAACGCGTGTGGCGGCGAGAGACCGAGAAGTCCCGAACGGGGATGTCACAATCGTCCCCTCGACCCAGGATGATCGTCCTGTTTTCCAGGAGGTGGCGCGTACCCATCGCCAAACCCGTCGGGTAGATATGGATCAGGCAGGCGTCCCTGCAAACCCGGGACAACGGCCGCTTCGACTCCACCTGCTGAGTCATCGGCTGACTCTTTATAGCAAACTCATTAATAGAGAACATATCCGACAAGACCCCCAGGAAAGAAGGGCTTTCGAGCCTATGCGACGCAGGGCTACCCCTCCAATCCTAGCTCACGTCGAGCTGGGCGTTGATGGCGGCGATATGGTGCTTTCTCCGGTCTTCGCCTGCCATGTGATCATGACCGACTCTGCCCGATCTGGGGGACGAATCATGCCGATGGAAGAGGTTCCCGGCAGGTTTGTGGGCGAGCCAGATGGACCGCCCGGAATCGCGTTCGTGGACGGAGTCGATCCGATCGCAGGCCCGGAAGAAGGCCTCGACGACCGTGCTGTCCCATTGCCGATCTCTCCCCTGCCTGAAGCTCTCCTCGATCTGATCGCGAGCCAACGCCCTCCGATAGGGACGGGTCGAATTCATCGCGTCGTAGCAATCGGCCACCGCCAGGATTCGCGCCAGCCAAGGGATGGCTCTACCGCTCAAGCCGTGAGGGTATCCCCGACCGTCATAGCGCTCGTGGTGAGAGCGAATCACGGGCAAGAGGTGGGAGACCGCGTGGACGTCCCCGAGGATGCGGCAGCCGATCAAGACGTGCTGGCGGACCTTCACGGATTCTTCCGACGTGAGCGGCCCTCGCTTGCTCAGAAGAGCGCCGGGGATCTCGATCTTCCCGATGTCGTGAAGCAAGCCGGCGAGGTAGATGTCGTCCAGTTCCGGATTGGTCAGTCTCAGCTCGTGACCCAGTTCGACGGCCACCATCGCCACGCGCTCGCTGTGGCCGAGCGTATACGAATCCTTGGCCTCGATGGCTCCGATCAGCGAGCGGACCAGGCGCGTCGACTGTCGCCGATAGCCGGGAGGTTGATCGTCCTCTCTCGGCCTCGCGAGATCCGCCATCCTCTCGGCTCCGGATCGCTGAGCAGTTACCCTGTCGAGCCGTCGCGGATCAGGAAGGGACGTGCCGTATTCTTCGTGAACGGCGAGGGATCGGGCCTTGGCGCGAACGGCTCCGAGAAGATTCCGGTGGCAGGCTGGAGCGTGGCGAATCGCTGACATACTCGGCCTCACGAGACAAGGGTTGATGGACGAGATCACGGCTGAAGCGCACGATCGTTGGACGGCCGCGTCCGATCGATGTCGTCAGCCCTGAGCGTCGTCGTCATGAGTTGCGGAAACCTCGAATCACGCCTGAGTCCGGCCAGGTCGGGGTCTTGAGCGGCCCCCGTCCCCGAGCCGAGCATCCGAGCCCTCTTGAGGAGCTCGAACGCCTGGTCCCAGGCACGCTGAGACGGGGATGCCTCCGCCAGTCGGGACGCGACGCATGCGGCGGCGTAGAGTGTCTCGCCCGACCGAGGCTCGCGATCCAGGCACCAGTTGATGTCACGTGTGGCATTCTCGCGATCGCCTCGCCTCGACGAGAGCACCGCCCGGTAGCGTCGCGCCTCGATGAAACCGGGGTTGGCCTCCAGGGCTAGGTCGAAGAAACGAAGGGCCGAGCCGGAGTCCCCTTGATCCATCGCCAGCATCGCGCGTCCGTACAGAGCCTGAGGATGATGAGGATCGTGCCGAAGCACGTCGTCGAAGGCTTCTCGCGCCCGGTCGGGGAGCCGGGAAGATACGGCGAAGCCATAGCTCCAGTTGAGCCGGATATGGGCCGGGTCGGGATGCGGTGCCAGGAGGAAAGCCTGCTGGAACGCGTCGTCGGCCTCCGCGTGACGCCCCAGCGACTCGAGCGCCATGCCGCGCCCGGCCGCGAGCGAGGCATCCCCCTTGCCGCCGATCGCGAGGGCCCGGTCGAAGTCCATCAAAGCCGGTCCATATTGCTTGAGCTCCAACCGGGCGAGGCCGCGATTCAACAGGGCGGGTTCGAAGCTCTCGTCGCGGTCCAATGCGGCTGTGTAGTCGTCGATGGCATCGGCCTTCTTCCCCATGCGATCGAGCACATAGCCCCGATTGAAGTACCCCCAGGGGTGTTCGGGCCAGAGCCCTACACAGGTCCCGAAATCGCCGATGGCCTGGGCCGACTCGCCCAGCTCCATGTGGCAGATCCCCCGTTGCATCGCCGACCAGTAATCGCGAGGCTGGAGGTGCATCGCTTCGTCCAGCTCGGCGATCGCCTTCCGGTAATCCTCGGCGCCGGCGTGACGGGAGTACGAGATCGCCAGCAGGTAATGATCGCGGGCGGTGGCCGCCGGGATCGTGGCGGCCCGGTCCCGAGCCTGTCCGGCCAGCTCGGAATCCCCCACCTGGCTCCTGTAGCTGGCGCGGTCGAGCCAGAGCGCCCTGGAGGGTGTCAGGCCTGGGATCGCTTCCGCTTCATCGAGGAGTGCGAGTGAGTGGACCAACGTCGGCCGATCGCCCTTCGCCGATCGGACGCGGGCCCCGGCCAGGAGGAGAAGGAGTTCGCGATGATCCTCCGCGAGTCGCCGCCGCTCGTCCGCGGCCAGGTTTTTCCAGTCCGGGTGCTCCTCACAGGGGCCCCCCTGCGGGAGGTGGTAGAGTCCCAACGTCTCCTCGCAGACGGCGATACCCTGAGTCAGATGCTCCTGCCGTCCCAGCGTCGTGTTGACCAGGCACAAGGCGCGAACCGTCCCGGCGTCGTGGGCGCGCTTCCGATCCTGCGCCCGGGCCTTCCCCAGTTGCGTGCTGGCCGCCGCCAGGTGCGCCCGGGTACCCACCAGTGCCGCGCCGACGACCAGCAGGACCATCAACGCCGCCGCCAGCACGGAACCCGATGTCGTCAGACGCGGGTGGCGTCGCAGGAACTTCCGTGCCTGCTCGAGCCGGCTCAATTCCGGGGCGTACTTCAGCGGTCGGTCTTCCAGGAAGCGGCGCAGGTCGTCGGCGAGGTGATCGCCCTGCTGATAACGCCGCGCGGGATCGGGGTCCAGGCACTTGCGAGTGATGCTCTCCAGGGCCCACGGGACATCCCGTCGGAGCTGGCGTAACGACGGAGTGTTTCGACTCCTTTCGACGGCCATCGCCTCGATCTGAGTGGTGCGTGCGGAGTAGCTTCCGCCCTGTTCGAACAGGGGTCCGCCGGTCACCATCTCGGACAGGACCAGGCCGAGCGAGTAGAGGTCCGAACGACGATCGACGCCACGGATCAGGTCCGGGGTGCAGTCCCGCAGCGCCACGAGGTGCTCCGGGGCCGCGTAGGCGATCGTTCCCCCCAGGATGGCATCGGCGGTGCCGGACCCTATCTCCTGGGCCACGTTGAAATCCAGCAGGAGCGGCTGCCCTTCCGCGCTGATCAAGATGTTGGACGGCTTGACATCCCGGTGGAGAATCCCTCGCTGATGGGCATGATGGAGCCCCTCGGCCAGTTGGGCCACGATCCACCCGACCGCCATGTAGTAGCTGTACCCGCGCAAGAGGGCCAGCGGCGTCTGCGAATCGCCGGATGGACCTTGGCCGGTGGACGCGGAGGCCTCCGCACCCTTCGTCTCCTCCCTCCTCGCCACGACGATGAGCGAGTCGCACTCCACGAGGACATCGACCAGTTGCCCGCCCGAGGTCGGTCGCGTCGTCTTGGTCCAGAGTTGTTGCAGTATCTGCGAGAGGGTCGCGCCGCCGAAGTAAGGCATGCAGACGGCGCGAAGCCCGGCGCTCTGATCCTCGTGGACCGAGAAGATCGGCACGATGTTCGTGTGCTGCAAACGGGCCAGGGTGTGGTGCTCGCACCCTTCGATCGCTGAGACTTTCAAGACCACCGGCCGGCCCGCCAGGTCCGTCTGCTCCGCGAGGAATACCGAGGCAAATGCCCCCCGACCCAGCTTCTCTCGGAGCCGAAACCCGAAGAACTCCTCTCCCTCCGCCGGGAGCCGGAGCAGCCGATCGGCGTGTCGCCTTTTCCCGCCCAGCGATGCGATGAGGTCCTCCTGCCTCACCATCGCACCCAATGCGGTGCCGTGCTCGGGAAAGCGTCGCTCGTAGTCTCCCAGGCTCGGTTCTTCGCCCCGCTCCCGACGATAGAAGAACTCGGCGGCGAGCAGGCTGGCCGCGTCCTGGTCGGCCTCGGGCTCGTTCGGCCAGCGTTCCAGGTAATGTTCCGGCGACGCGGGGCGGTCCGCCTCCCAGTCTCGCTGTTGTTCGGCCAGCAGCTCGCGCTTCCGGCTCCGTGATTCCGCGGGGTCGGAACCGGACCGGATTCTCACGGTCCGGCCGCTTTCGTCCGGCGTCCGTCGCTCGCTCATC
The DNA here is from genome assembly GCA_963743925.1 of uncultured Planctomycetota bacterium. Classification (GTDB taxonomy): domain Bacteria; phylum Planctomycetota; class Planctomycetia; order Isosphaerales; family Isosphaeraceae; genus CAVZRC01. Next base: position 933,345 of record CAVURY010000034.1, read on the forward strand.
GGTCACTCCTGCTCTTCAATCCACATCGAGAAGACCGTCATGGTCATTCATCGGATTCGGCAACGAACCGGTGCGGTCAACGTACCGAGTTCACTGAACGACCCGGATTCAAGATCAAGGTCGCCGTGGAGCGACCCCCGAAGGGATCGCGATATGGACTCGGGGACGGACGAAGAGGACGATACCCCTGAGATTCATCCGGGTATTCGGTTCGACTGCGGATCTCTCGCCACTTCACATAAAGCAAGACCGAAGCCACACCCGCGGAGGCGATCACGAACGTCCATGCACGTCCCAAATCGGACGCATGGTCTTGCTGCTCCAGCCGAGCGGACAGGTCGGTGCCGATGACCTGCATCGTCTCGACCGCTTCATCGATCAGGGCGGACGTCACCGAGGAGGAGACTGCGGAGCTCATCGGCGTGCTCAACGGCCGGGGACCGCGGGTCGCCATCTGGACGACGAATTCCTGGACCGACGACGCCAGCCAGATCACCGTCTCCGGAATCCCAAGTGGGGCGATGCTCGGGGTTGTCGCCTGGAGATTCGGCATGCCCTGCTCATCCCCCGACACGGCCGTCGTCGTCGCCTTCGCACCGGCTTCGTTGCCATAACTCAACAGGGGCAAGGCGGTACTCGCCACGATCAATTGGGAGGCCACGGAGGACATCGAGAGGCCGGTCGTCAATTCGGCGGCCTGGGTTGCACCCGCTTGCGAGCTGTCGAAGCCGGTCACGCCCCCGACCGAGCTGGTGGCCAGGGCGACGAGGTTCAAGGGTGATGCAGCACTGAATCCACCACTTTCTTGGGACCACGATGGCATCGCGATCGTGACCTCGGGAGGAGCCGCGACCGTGATGGGTGATGTTTGACCGTCGCCGTCCGACGGCGGAGTGACGATCGGCGGCGGAGTGACGATCGGCGGCGGAGTGACGATCGGCGGCGGCGTCACCGGCGACGTAACGCTGTCGAGGTGGATCGCGACGGCGGGCGCCGGGCCAGAGAGCAACGGTGGCGCGTTGTCGTTCGACGAAGTAAGATCCAGGGAGAGTTGGTATGCGATGCCGGCCGCCTGATCCGGATCCCATCCGCTGACCGTCAGCAGATAGGTTCCGGGATTGATCTGTGCATAAATGGGGCTACCGTCCTTCGAGACGATCGGCGCGCTCTGCCCTGTCGTATCGTCCAGTATCAATGTGATACTGTTGGGCAGGTTATCACCAGAAAGCGAGAATAGGTATCCCCCATCCAGGGTGAGTTGGAACTGGTAGACATCTGCCGTATCGTGCGGAGCCTGGTTAGACTCCAGGAGAAAATCGCGCGTGATCGTGACGCCGGCAGAGAGTTCGTCGGGAAACAGGACACCCAGATCTTGCAGATTCTGAATCGTGTCGTTGGGCTCCTGATCGGTCCACTCGGGCGGGTTCCCCGCGGCGCCACGCGGGGCGCATCGACCGTGAAACTGACCACGTAATCGCCGCTCGGATCGTTGCCGACGAGCTGATTTCCACCCAGGTCTGTCAGACCGGCGGAGCCGGAGAGGTGGAGCTGATAATTGCCGTTGGGCAACCCGCTGAGCATCGTGAACGTGGCCTGATTGGTCGCGCTGTCGTAGGACTCGAAGCGAGGGAAGTACGGGGACCCGTCGGCCGCATCGATGTAGACCGACGCGAGGTTGCTCTGGCCGGACACCTGGTAAGTTTGGTAACTCAGTTGAGCAAGATCCATCGGCTCGTCGAACGTGACGGTCAGTTGCGTCAGGGGTTGAGTGACGATCGAACCATTGCTCGGGCTGCTCGCCACGACGTGCGGGGGATTCGGGGCTGGTTGGACGAGAACATTCAACACATAAGGGCCTGTGGACCAGCCGTTCTGGGCACTGTTCGGGACATTGGGATCGAAGACTCCAGGAGTCCCTGACGGCACACCTTCAAGCGGTGAAGGCGTGTTGTAGCCGCCGGCGACGGCGAGATAATAATCCCCGGCCGTCAGGCTCGCGTAGATGACAGAGTCGTTGTACAGCGGCAGTGAAGATCCGTCGGTTGTCTCCACGGGATTGTCCGTATTGTTATTGCCCGCGATGAACTGGAAAGTGCCATCGCTTCCTAGCTCGAAGAGGCTGACGCCGGGATCGAGCGGCGAGCCGATCCGACCGGCGAAGACCTCGGCCACGAGGGAATAAGGGTCTGTCCCGGTGACGGTGAAATGATACAGATCCACCTGGTTTCCGGGACTGGACGGATTGAAAGGATCGGCGGGGTTGTAGAACGGGTCGTCGCCGATCGCGCCCGAGACCTGCACGACCCCGGAAGAGGTCAGGTTGCCCAGGTCGTGGGCCGTGGTCGCGGTGTCGTCCGAGGCGACGGCGCCCGTGATGCCGTCGATCCCGTTGACCTGGAACGTATAGGAGTAGTCCTGACCGGTGGGATGGTTGGGGTCCGCATTCAGGTCGTTCTCACTCGTATCGGTCACGACGGTCGAACCCCCGACGCTCTGGCCGGCGAGGAAGACCTTATAGTAGCCGGGAGCCAGGGCGCTCTCGGGGAAGAGTTGCAATTCGTTGATGCCCTGGTAGTGCGGTACGGTGCCGGTCGGAGTCGCATCCTCGACCGCGGGGGAGAAGTTGATCGACGCGAGGGAGATTTGCTGAACGTCCGGGCCGAATGTCACGCTGGGGCTGTAGATCAACTGCACCGTCTGGCCGGCGATCAAGTTATTGGGATCGAGCGAGCTGCTCAGGTCGATCCGGATCGCCAGGGGAGACGCGTTCAGGACGGAAAAGGGTGCCGGATCCGCGGTCAACACCTGCGGTCCGCTCGCCGTCCCCAGTCCGGGGTCGTCGAGAGTGAGTTGCAAATCGAAGTTACCCGTGCTCCCCGGCAGGCCGCTGCCGGCCAGGAGCGGATTGAAATCATCGTTGCCGACGCCGCTGACGGCCAGGTAATAGGTCCCCGGACCCAGGAGCGGATCGAGCGTGGTGACCCCGTCATCGGCCGGCTGGTCGACTTGATCCATCAGTCGATGGTACTGGAGATCGTACGGGTCGCTGAAATCGAGGGTGTCGTTGTTGAAGAGACTGAGAACCCCCTTGAATGAGGTATCGCCCTGTTGACGCCCGAGTTTCGCGATCACCAGGGTGGGGCGATCGAGCGTGAAGGTGTACCACTCCACGTCCGCGGAACCCGCGGAGCCATTGCCGAGGGAGCCGTACTCCACGGGCTGGGGCTGGGTGCTGGCGCTCAAGTTCCCCAGCTCGACGGCCGCATCGAGGGTCTCGTTCGGCAGATCGACCGCAATGACGGCGGGACTCACCGCGACGGGCGCCGCCATGAGTGTCCTCGGCTCGAGACTCTCGACTCGCAACAGCCGTGCGGTTCGCCGTGCTGGCCACGACCTCGAAGCCGGTCGAGAGGCTCGCAGACCACCCGCTTTCCGCCTGCCCGCGATCATGATAAGAGTCCCTATCGTTCTTGCTGAAATTGACCCGACACCGGCGAGGGGTCTTCTTGTGATAAGAGGGGCTCTAGCCCCCGATCACTCGAATCGCGGGGCAGAGTCCCACCGTTACACCTGGATCGTGATGGGAGAAGCCACGGCACTGAAGGTGCCGACCTGGTTAACGTCCTCGAATGTCAGATATTGTCGTCCTGTCGAGAGCGTGGTGCATGTGAAGGACCAGGTTCCCGAGGAGCCTACGAGGGCCACCCCGATGACGACGCCGTCATCGAACACCGCAACCTCGGAGTTCGCCGTCGCGATGCCGCTGACGGTCGGCGTGGCGATCGTAGTGAAAGACCCGTCGGCGTTGGTGGTGATGATGCTCCCCATCGCCAGGCTCACGCCGGAGACTGTCGGGGCCTGTGACGAGCCGGACGATTGGACCTGGGTCACGGAGTAGGTCGCTGAGACGCTGCTCACGTTGCCCGCGATGTCGGTCGATTGGGCGGTCATGGTATAGGTGCTGCCGACCGAGGCGGGGGCGATGGTGTTGACCCAGTTCCAGTTCCCGTTGCCGTTGGCGACCACGCTGCCCACCGAGTAACCTCCGCAATACAGTGTGACCTGACTGTAAGGAGCCGCGGTGCCGAACAGGATCGGCAGCTTGGCGTCGGTGTTCGTGTTGTTTCCACCCACGCTGGTGCCCCCCGCGAGGCCGACGATGGCCGGAGTTACCGGCGCCGCGGTGTCGATGGTCATTGCATAAGGGTACGAGGCGGGGCTAACCGTGCCTTGCGAGTCGATCGACGCGGCGGTGAGGATGTAGGTGCCGTCCGCGAGGGCCGTCCCCATGTTATTGAACGACCAGAGACCGTTCCAGCTCGACATTGTCGAGCCGATGAGAGTCCCATTGAGGTACACCATGACCGTCTCGTTGCTGGCTGCAACCCCATTGATGACGACCCGGTTGACGTTGGTGATGCCATCGGCGGAACTGGCGCCGGTATCAGGGCTGATGCCGGTCACGCTCGGCGTCCCGCCGTACGAGACGCTGGTCCCGGACTGCGCCTGGTCCGGAGACCCGCCCCCTCCTTGCAATGGGGTGCCGTTGGGATAGGCGATGATGGGCGAGGCCTCGGTGGGCGGCACGGCCGCGGCGTTGAAGCTCATTCCCAGGGCGTAGTTCCCCGTGCCCATCTGCGTTGTATTGGCTCCCTGCACCTTGATAAAGAGCTGCTCGCCCGCAGTAACGCCCGAGAGGGCCACAGTGGGGTTCGAGCCCGAGTAGCCGGTGCCAGTTGAGGAGCCGAGAACCGTCACCATGTCGGACGCGTAGACCGTGATCTTTGGCGTCAACAAGCTCAGCCCCAGGCTCTGCGCCGTGACCGCGAATAGGCCGCTCGACCCCGTCGGCGCGCCCACGCTGAAGAATTCCGCCTGGCCGGCGGTGGCGATGTCCAAGTTGTATTGAAGGGCGGTCAGCGAGGACAGGTTGATCGTGCTATTCAGGTTGGCCGCCGTGGCGAAGCTGGAGTTCTGGGCGAGGTAATTGTCCGGCGTCCGCGCGAGGCCGGAACTGTAGATGCTCTGGATGCCGGCGATGTCGTCGGCCGCCAGGTTGAGCTTGATCCCGTTATAGGTGGGATACATCACGTCCAGGCCGCTGGTACTGCTCTCGCCCAGGCCCAGTGCATGGCCGAACTCGTGGGCCGCGACCGTTTCCAGGTCGTAGGTCGAGCCGATGTTGAAGGGCAAGGAGGTGTTGAAATTGATGTCGCCGGCGATCGAGAAGTTGTTCACCGATGGCGGATAATTGGTAAAGGCCAGGGTTGAGCTGCCGAAGGCGTAGCCGCCGATGCGGATGTCGCCATGATTGGGGTCGCCCTCCTGGTTAGCCCCGCCGACGCTCGGCGCGCCGTCGTCCGGGACGACGACGAAGTTGATGTTGGTCTTCTGCGCCGAGAGCTGGGCGCCCTGGAGGATCGCGCTCTGCCACCGACCGTTTAGTGCGGCCTTGCCGTTGAAGGTACTCTGAAGGTTGCTGGTGACACCTCCGAGGTTGGTGCCGTCGGGCACGAAGCTGATCGTGATGACCGCGGGATTCATCCAGGCGTTGCCGGTGGCCGAATAGAGGACCAGGCGAGACTCGAGGGACTCGATACTGGGCTGCCTCCTCCGCGACGGAGAACGTTGGGATGCCCGATTCACGCGCCGATTGTCGAACCATCGTTGAAGTGATCTCACGGGAGTCTCTCCTACCAAATGTGATGCGAGCCACAGACAATTGACCGAACTTGAGGGCGTTCGACTCGGTGCCGCTCGTCGCCCTCACCGAAATCTGCTCACATCTTCGGCAACCTGGCGAGCCGAGAGAGACGCGATGGACTCCCGGCCCCATGGCTTTGCGTCCCCGCCTTACGACGGGTTTGCCGGTACGAAGAGATGTTGAGGAGTGAGGATTCTTCCTCCCCTCGATCCAATCCTAGTTTTTCGATCGGGCCCCATTCGATTCAGTCTCCCGGCCACATCAATGCGTTGCATCCTGACCACACCCGACGGCGTGATCCCTATTGTCAACACTACGTCACGTTGGTCGGTGACCTTCGGTGACGTAAGCTCGATCACGTTGAACTGGCCGGGCTCACCACCGGATTCTTCCCGAGGATCGACTCACCGCAAAATTCCCCAAAGCCCGACCCTCGCACGACTTCCATCCGGCGGTACGGGGAAGCCCGCCGAATTCGACACCGACGTTCTTCAGCGCGCGATCCGGATCGCGGCTTCAGGACCCTCACTTCAGACGACGTGTCAGCGATCGAGACCGCGGAGCTTGACTGCAATTCGCATCGGCTTCTAGACTTGGATTCGGCGCCCGTTCATCAGGAGCGGCCTCGCTGTTCGAGGTCCAAGCGGAACGACGGATCGATGATCAGTCGCCGTCAAACGGGACGGACCATCGAAGGAAGGACAGTCGCTCATGGGGTTGACGTCGCTATTGGTCGGACTGACGGTGTTGACGGCGTCCGGACCGTCGATCGCGACGGCGGTGGGGACCGGACAGGCCGGGAACAGCGGCGAGGGCGGCCCGGCGATCGAGGCCAGGCTCAACATGCCGTTCGACGTCGCGCTGGATTCGCGCGGAAATCTCTACTTCTCGGACACGTTCAACCACCGGGTCTGCAAGGTTGACCGGGGCAGCGGGCGGATCAGCACCGTCGCCGGCGATGGCACTGCGGGCTTCTCGGGCGATGGCGGGCCGGCGGTCAAGGCTCGGTTGAACGAGCCGTACGGGGTCGTGGTCGGCCCGACCGGCGACGTCTACATCGTGGACCGGCTCAACCGCCGGATTCGCCGGGTTGACGGCCGCACCGGGGTCATCTCGACGGTCGCGGGCGACGGCTCGAAGGTGTACTCGGGCGACGGCGGACCCGGCACCGCCGCCGGACTCGTCGAGCCCAATGGTGTCGCCCTGATGCCGGACGGACGGGTCCTGCTCATCGCGGACGTCGCCGGACACCGCATTCGAAGCCTCGACCTGGCCAGCGGACGGATCGCGACCTTCGCCGGGACGGGCAAGCCCCGCCACGACGGCGACGGCGGGCCCGCCTCCCGCGCCTCGATCTGGGGCGCCCGGGCGGTCAACGTGGCGCCCGACGGATCGGTCTACGTCCTCGAGCGCGAGGGCAACACGTTGCGCGTCATCCGGCCCGACACCGGTATAATGACGACAGTGGCCGGGACGGGCACTCGGGGCTACTCCGGCGACGGCGGGCCGGCGGAGTCCGCCACCTTCAATGGACCCAAGGAGCTCGCCGTCGATTCTTCGGGGAATATCTGGATCGTCGACACCGAGAACCACGCGATCCGATTCATCGACGCCGGCACGCGAAAGATCAGCACGGTCGCCGGCAACGGACGGCCGGGCGGCGACGGTGACGGAGGACCGCCGACGAAAGCCCGTCTCGACCGGCCGCACGGCGTCGCGGTGGCCCCGGACGGCTCGTTCTGGATCGGAGATACCCACAACCACCGCGTCAGGGTCGTTTCCCCCGGTCGCTGAAATCTTCCTGATTTCATCCTGTTGATCCTGTCCATCCTGTCTCTCCGGATTCGAATCAGTTCCGACAGGATGGACAGGTTCAACAGCATGAAATTCATTTACGATTTCGGAATTCGGAATTCGGAATTGGCCATGTGTACGATACAGACGAACAACCTCGATCGGGGCATCGGCGCGGCCGAATTGCCCGCATTCGAGCCGCTTCGCTGGCTCAAGGGCGGTCATGCGCAGACCATCGTCGGTCGATACTGGCCGACCCCCTGGACCCGCCTGGAATCCACATCGCATGAGGTCGAGCTGCCGGATGGCGACCGACTGGTCGTCCTGGAATCGACGCCCGAGGGCTGGGACGGATCCCGGCCGACGGCCGTCCTCATCCACGGGCTGGCCGGGTGTGCCGATGCCCCCTATGTCGTCCGACTGGGCGCGCGGCTGGTCCGCCTGGGAATCCGCGTCGTGCGGGTGAACCTCCGCAATGCCGGCATGGGCTTCGGACTGGCCAGGGGCGTCTATCACGCGGGACGGAGCGAGGATCTGCGCGAGGTCCTCGCCTGGCTGAAGCAACGCGACGGGATATCGCCGTCACCGTCGCCGGTCGCCCTCGTCGGATTCTCGCTCGGTGCCAACCTCGTCTTGAAGCTCTCCGCCGAGGCGGCGATCGACCCGACCGGTGCCGAGGCGCTCGACTGCGTCCTGGCCGCCAATCCGCCGATCGACCTGGCCGCCTGCTCTCGACAGATGAGCCGGGCGGAAAACCGACTGTATGACCGCAACTTCGTCAAATGGCTCCTCAGGATGGTCCACAGGCTCCATGACCGATTCCCCGAGCTGGGCCCGGCGCAGGTCGAGGGCGTGAGGACGCTCTACCAGTTCGACGACCGCTATACGGCCCGCCGCAACGGCTTCGGCTCGGCGGACGCGTATTACGAGCAGTGCACCCTCACATCGACCGTGGGACGGATCGCGGTCCCCGGCCTCATCGTGCACGCGATGGACGACCCTTTCATCCCGCATGAGCCGTTCGGGCGGATCGTCCGGCCACCGGCCCTCGGGCTCGAGCTCGTCCCGAACGGCGGACATCTCGGTTATCTCAGTCGACGACCCTGGAACGGCGACCGTCGCTGGCTGGATGCTCGCCTGACTGCCTGGCTGCGGGCGAGATGGGACCTCGACGACCTGCGTGCAAACACCGTGGCCTGAGCGTCGCGTGATTTTTCCCACACCAACCCGACGCGCCAGCGAGGGAAATGTCTCCGGACCCTCGCTGGCGCGTCGGGTTAGAGCGCTTTCCGCTTGGTTTGCGCACAGCTCGACACGCATGGCATTCCTACTAACCCGACGCGCCAGCGAGGGGAATGCCGTCGGACCCTCGCTGGCGCGTCGGGTTAGTAGGATTCTTTGTGCGCAACCCAAGCGTAAAGCGCTCTAATGTCGCACTGTAAAGGCTTCCGTCGCCGGCTTCTCGATTGCCCGTTCAGCGCCGGACTCGCCTCGGAATTTCCCCGCGGAGAAACTGTTCCATATCTTCGGAATCGTCGAAGTCGAGCTCGAAGGAGACCCACTCGCCGGTCGATTCGTCGAGGATCGCCGCATCCTTGGTCCCGTGCAGGTCCGTCCCGGGATTGCACCAGATCAGGCGATCATCCTCATTCGTGAACCCCAGGCCGTCCCACTGGCCGATCCCGCCGACGGCGTCGCGGAGCGCCGTGCGGACGGCATAGACGGCGTCCTCGGCCTCGGGGCGCATGAGGATCGCTTCGGGATAGATCCGGATCGCGTAGATGGCGCGGATCGTCTCCAGGTAGTCGCCCAGCCAGCGGACCGCCGAGGGGGGCCCGCCGAACTCGAGGCTGTCGATGAACTCGGCGACTTCTTCGGCACCTAACGTGTTTGGACCAACAGGGTTTCGTTCGATCGTCGCCCAGACGTGCTGGAGGACGTTGAGCTCCGGGCCGATGGCCAGATAATTGCCGAGCGTCCCCGGTTGATCGACCGACCAGATCGCGACGTACGGTACGGTGCGCTGGAGGGTGGCCAAGGGGATATCCCGGTCGTTGATCGTCAAAATGCGGAGGTAGTCACCCATCGGCCGACTCCGTCACCAGATGACCGACTCGAGCGACCGACCCCCGCCCGGTTGGCGACGGCAAGGGACGCTCTTCGTCGGCTGCGCCGGCCCACGCCGCGACCAAATCTGGTGCCCGGAAGCCTCGCAAAAAATAGAGTAGCAATGCCCCATCGATCAAGCAAGGGATCAAGAACACCAGAACATCATCGGGTCGAGTCCGTCCCACGATCTCGCCGGCCAGGAGGCTGCCGAGAAACGAGGCAAGGCCCGAAGTCGCCACCAGCAGCAGGGCCTGGGCGCTGGCCCGCAGATGGCCGGGGGCGCGTGCATCCATGAAGACCTGCCCCCCGACCGTGAAACACGCGATCCCGGCGCCGTGCAACAGGCTGCCGGCCACCGCCAGCCAGAGCGGAAGCCCCAGGGCCAGGCCCAGGAACCGAGCGAACCACGCGAACATTCCGACCAGTAACGTCGCCTTCATGCCGAACCGGCGCAACATCCAGGGCAGGACGGCGAGCATCGCGACCTCGGTCGTCTGGCCGAGCGTCATCGCCGTCGAGACCCAGGCGCGCGGCAGGCCGGCGGCCTCGAGATAGCCCGGTATGACCTGGTAAATCATGGGCTGAGTCAGGTAGACGCCGAACGATGCGATGAGGAAGACGATCATGTTCGGCTGGCGCGCCAGATCGACCCCGACGCGAACGATGCCCTCCGCGCGTCGGCCGACCGCCAGGGGCGGCGTGCGGGGCAGGGTCAAGCAATAGATCGACGTGGCCGCGGAGAACGCCGTCGCGACCCACAAGGATTCGTACGCACCCTGGCCGGTCCGGGTCGAGCCGGTGACCGCCATCACCACGGAGACGACCCAGCCGGCGACCATCCAGCCGGCCGTCCCCCACAGGCGCACCCGGCCGAACTCGCGGCCGGGGTCGTCGAGGTTGCGCATGGCCATCGCGTTGCTGAGGCTGTAGGCCGGCGCCGTCAGGGCCCAGTAGCCGAGGAACACCCCGAACAGCCCGCCCGCCGACCGGACCCACCCCGAGGCCAGGACCGCCAGCAGTACCGCGCCGATCGCGTACATCATCGCCAGCAGACGCTGGGTCTCCATCAACCGATCCACGAGCTGGCCGGCCCCGAGCGGCACGATCGTCGAGCCGATCGCCAGCGTCGCGAAGATCCAGCCGCGGTCCCGGCCGAGGATTCCCTGGTCCGCCAGGTGGACGCCCAGCAGCGGCCAGAACGAGCCCTGTACCGCGTACACCAGGGCCATCATCGTCGATAGCCGCCATCGCTTTCGTGCGTTCATACAACCCTCAGCGGTATCCGTCCTGGAACCCGCGAATCATGGTCATTGGTTTGAGTCGCCGATATTGATTCTTTCCAGAATTCGTCCCGAGGCAAGGCCAGCTTCAAAAAGGTTTGCGACATATCTTCTCTCGCCACCCGCCACCCGCCACCCACCACGAATCAGGGCTGATTCCGCATCAACCTCCGCTCGGCCTTCTTCTCCTGTCGCCCGCGGCGACGCTCCTCGCGGATGCCCCTGCGTTCCTCCGGGGTCAGCGGCGGAGGTCGCTGGGGCCGCTGGGCTTCGGCGGCGTTGTTGGGATCGGCCATCCGAGTCTGGCGACGGGCGGCCATGCCTTGCAAGGCCCTCAGGATTCCCTCCGCGCCGATCCCCAACGAGTTCTCCAGGAGGTCGGTCCCGACGTTCTTGAGCCGATCCTGCATGCCCTGGGTGTCGAGCTGGGGATCGTCGAGCGTCCCGCGGATCGGCAGCTCGAGCCGCGCCGTCTTGAAGATCGTCGCCAGCAGCGGCTTGTCGGCCTGCGGCGGGTTGAGCGAGAACCGGGCGACCATGTCGAGGTTCTTCCGGAAATCGACCGAGCCCTCCAGCGAGACCGCCCCCAGCCTGGCCAGCGGGAACGCCAGGCCTTTCTGATGGACTTTCCCCTCGGCGATCCGCAGCGAGACCGGGTCGCGGAGCACCAGCAAGGGCCGGTCCTGATCCGCGTTCGGGAGCAGGCTCAGCAGCTCGTCGGCGAGCGGGCCGGGCATGAACCGGACCTCGTCGAAGAGCACGTCGCCCTCGACCCGCGCGTGCGCCTCCTTGTTGGAGGCGAACAGCGGGATCTCGGCATCGACGCGCCTCACCGAGACGCGCCCCTGCACGCGGGTCGCCCCGTCGAGGACGGGGGCCGCGAACGAGAGCACGCGATGCGAGACCTCGTCATTGACGACCGCGTTCTCCAGCGTGGTGGTCGGCCCGAACTTCAGCCGGTACGACCCTTCGCCTTCCTGGACCCACCGCGGCTCGATATGGAGCCGGCCCTCGTTGAGCGTGGCGTCGATCGGGTCGAAGCTCAGCTTGCCCCCCTCGGCCCGGGCGACCAGTGCCGTCGAGCCCAGCCGCATCCCGAAGATATCCAGGCTGTCGAGCTGGAAGCCCAGTTCGCCGCGCAGGCCGTCGAGCACCTTCGCGTCCCCCGAGCCCTTCGCGATCGATCCCGCCAGGGTCCAGGCTCGCGACCGGCCGGCGATCCGGGCGTTCGGCTCGACCTCGCGGGTCAACCGCTCCTGGACGAGCGACCAGTCTGGCTCGAGCGTCCCCTTCAGGTCGAGCTGGGGCGTGGCCTTGATCGAGTCGATCGTCCCCGATCCGCCCAGCCGGCCGTACGGGGTCGCCACGGTGAAGCCGGCGATGGTGAGCCGGTCGGTCGGCGGTGCGAAACGCGCATCCACGGACACCTTGAGGTCCCCATCGAGCCACTTGCTATCTCCGGACGCACCGGCGCGGTTCGCGGCGATCGCACCCAGCGGGGCCGACAGCTCGAGCCGACGCGCCGTCCACTGGTCCTTATCGCCCTCGACATCCCACGAGAGCAGGACGGTCTCCAGGTCGATTGGCCCGGCCGAGTCCTTCGAGCCCGTGCCATTCGCGAACAAGTTCCGGACCGTGACGGAACCGGTGCTGGACAGCCGTCCCGATCGATGGCTCGCGTCGATGGCCGCCTCCAGGTCCCCGCGCGCCTCGACCGCCGCGAGGGCCAGCGTCCAGGGCCACCGCGTCGCCTTCACCGCGAGCGTCACGTCGCCGTCTCCGGGCGAGTCGTCGGGCGGGCGGGTGAAGCTCCCGGAGACGTCGAAACGGCCGGGGTCTCCCGCCGGCAAGGTATGCACGAGCGCGATCTTCCAGGTGATCGGACCCGGATCGGCGGCGATATCGAGCAGGATATCCGCCTTGTCGGCGACGACCGGCTCCGCGAAGGCTCGGTCCCGGAACCGGAGTCGGCCGTCCTCGATCTTGACGACGATCTCGCGACGGGGCTTGCCGCGAAGGACCGGCTCGAGGGTCTCATACAGGTTGACCCGGCCGTCCTCGGATCGCTCGACGTCGAGGGCGCCGTGCGGGAAGGTCAGCGTCATGATCTTCGGCTGGGCGAAGACGATCTGCCAGAGGCTCCACGAGAAGTCGGCCCGATCGGAGACGACCACCGACGACCCGCGCTTGTCGCGGAGCAGGAACCCGCGGATCTCGGTCGGCTGGAACCATGACAGCCGGATTGCGGCGAAGTCCACCGAGCCGGGGGCCAGGATCGCGGAGGCCCGGGCCTTGAGCAATCCTCGCATCGCGGACCCGCTCAGCAACCAGGGGAGCGCCGCGAACAGGACGGCTCCGACGAGCAGGATCGCCGGCAAGGCGACCCGCCATCGTCGGCGTTTTCGCGGGGGTTCGGTCGGTCCCATCTTTGGTGCTCATCCTTTCGGAGCGGGAGCGGGCTGATCCTGAGCTTTCCGAGGCGATGCGGGCGTTGGGTGGCTGGGGTCGAAGATGCCGGTTGTAGCCGGGGTCTGTGACTCCGGAATCGAAGACCCGGCCTCACAGAGGCCGGCTACAGTTAGAATTCGCCGCGGGATTGCCGCCATTTTACCGTCGTCAGCAAAAGGAGCGCCGGGATTCGCCTTGGCGACGCCACCGAAGAGGGCAGGGGGCCAGGGTGGCACGTTGCAAGCGCTTGCCGCTTCTGGCATTGTAGGCCACGTTGATGCTGACCCCCACCATGCCGCGGGCCGATCGAGCCTGGAGGATTTTCGGTGTCGCAGTCCGATCATGTCCCGACCCGCACCGCGACCGACGAGCCGATTGCCCCGATCGTGAGCGGTTGGGCCTGGGCCCTGTGCTGGCTGATGTTCGCCTCGACCGTCCTCAATTACATGGACCGACAGACCGTCTCGCTGCTCCGCGAGCCGATCTGCCGGGCGTTCGGGATCACCTCCGACCTCGACTTCGGCTGGATTCTCGCGGCCTTCTACCTGACCTACGCACTCTTCCAGGTCCCCGCGGGTTATCTGGTCGATCGGTGGGACCTTCGCTGGTCCTATGCGGCGGCGGTGGCGTTCTGGTCGCTGGCCGCGATGGCGACGGCCGTGGTACCGGGCCTCGGGCTGCTGATCCTCTGCCGGAGCCTGCTCGGCGTCGGCGAGTCGTTCAACTGGCCGTGCGCCCTGCGAGTGACCGCACGCATCCTGCCGCCCTCGGATCGGAGCCTGGGCAACGGGATCTTCAACTCGGGAGCCGCCGTCGGCGCGGTCGTGACCCCGACGATCGTCACGCTCCTGACCCAGGCGTTTGGCTGGCGGGCCTCGTTCGCGGTGATCGGCTCGCTCGGATTCGTGTGGGTGGCACTCTGGCTGCTCCTGGTCCAGGGAGAATATCGCCGACTCCTGGCGCGGCCGGTACGGAAAGCGACGCTCCCCGACGATGAGCTCGAATCCGAGCCTCGCCCACGGCTCTCGAAGGGAGTCGCCTGGGCGTTCGGGGCGGTCCTGATCGCGGCCCTGGCCGAGGTGATCTCGGCGCGCTATTACGGCTTGAACTCGATCTGGATCGGGATTGCCCTGGCGATCCTCGGCCCGCTGGTCGTCGCGGCGGTGATCCCTCCGCATTTGCTCAAGGGGGCGGAGTGGGCCTCGGGACTGGGCGCGATCGCCCGCAACCGGCGGTTCTGGGTCATGGTGGTCGTGGCCATCACGATCAATCTCTGCTGGCACTTCCTGGTGAACTGGGTGCCCACCTACCTGAAGCTCGAGCGGGGGATGAACTTCGGGGCCGGCAACCTGATGAGCACGATCCCATTCCTGGCGGCCGACGGCGGCAACCTGATGGGAGGCTGGCTGGCCCAGCGGATCGCCCGCCGAGGAGTCCGGAGTGCCCAGGCATCCCGGCTGGTCGTGATGGCCTCGGCAGTCCCCTTCATCGTGGCCGGCGGGCTGGGAGTCGGGATGGCGCCGAACCTGGCGGTCGCGGTGATCCTGGTCTCGATCATGGCCGCGGCGACCGCCGCCTTCATGGCGAATTACTTCTCGTTCACCCAGGACGTCTCGACGAGTCATACCGGCCTGGTCGTGGGCTACCTGGGCGCGATCGGCAACCTGTTCGTCGCCGGCTTCCAGCCGTTCGCCGGCAACGTGAAGGACCTCACCGGTAGCTTCGCCCCCGTCTTCGTGATCGCCGGCCTCGCCCCGGTGATCGGCCTGGCGGCGCTGTTCTGGGGCTGGAGGGTCCACGAGGCGATCGAATAGGGCGATCGACGCCCGATACGAGCCCGAAGCGCCAGCGAGTGCATTCCCTGAGAGCATTCACTCGCTGGCGCTTCGGGCTCGTATGAGGAGCGTCGCCGGCCTTCCCACTCGCCATGCTCGCCCGTGTTCGCGAGGCTCCCCACCACTCACAAGCACGACATCCATGGGGTTTCAGGCGCAAGCATGGGGCCCGTCGCCTCCCGAGGTCGGCTTCGGCTCCCCCGGCAAAATAATAATAATAATATATAATATATTATATATATACAGCCCTGGAGAGGCCGTGCGGGGGCGTCCGGACTCTCCATGCTCACCATGCTTGTCCATGGTTGCAGCTTGTGTGGGTGCCCCGGGGAGGAGGAATCATGGGACAAGCATGGCCCGGGAGAGAAACCGAGGGTCCGTCCCGAGTCGAGCCTATCGCTTGCCGAAGCCGGCCAGGGGGCCGGGTGCACTCTCGCCCTCTCGGAGCAAATAGCCGGTCCCGGCGGGCAGATCCTTGTGCCGGTCAACCTTCCCCGACGGCCAGCGCACCTCGATGGATTCGACGCGGTCGCTGTCGCCGAGCCCGAAATGGAGGCGCGGGTCGTTGGCCGACTGGTAGCTGCCGCCGCCGACCCGCTGGGCGACCTGCCGGGCTCCTCCGGCGACGACCGTGACCCGGGCGCCGACGCCGTCGCGGTTGGAGGCCGTCCCCTCCAGCCTCAGGGTCACGAAGTGGCCGACGCCCTCGCTCCGGTTGTGGAAATAGGCCACCGGCTCGTTCTGGGCGAGGATCACCGCATCGGGCCGGCCGTCGTTGTCGAGGTCGCCCGCCGCCAGGCCCCGGCCGAGCCGAGCCGGCTCCCAGGGCGGGCCGGACTGCGCCGAGATGTCCACCAGCCGGCCGTCGGGGCGGTTCTCGTAAAGGCGGCAGGGCATCATGTAGGGGAAGTACGGCCGGTTGTCGTTGACGTGGCCGTTGGCGATCATCACGTCGCGACGGCCGGAGTTCCTCACGTCCGCCATCGCGATGCCGAACCCCAGCAGGTACCGCGTGGCCAGCCCGAGGCCCGAGGAGCTGCTCCGGTCGGCGAACAGGCCCTGGCCCAGGTTCTGGTAGAAGGTTGTCCCCTCGCCGTAGAAGTTGGTCACCAGGAGGTCGGGCCGACCGTCGCCGTCGATGTCGCCGCACGCGACGCCCATCCCGGCCTGGTAGCCGCCGGAGGCATTGCCCGCGACGCCCGCCTCGAGCGCGACGTCCGCAAACCGGAACCCGCCTTGGTTGCGGTAGAGGTAGTTCGCCGTGCCGTCGTTGGCGACGTACAGGTCGATCCGCCCGTCGTCGTCGAGGTCCGCGGCGACGACGCCCAGCCCGTGCCCGGCCTTCTCGGCCATCCCCGAGGCCTCGGTGACGTCCACGAACCGGCCCCTGTCGTTGCGGAAGACGTGGTCGGGAGCCGGCTCGACCTTGCTCGGGTCGCAGTAGAAATACTCGCCGCGGTCGTTCAGGCAGGTCACCGGATTCTTGGTGTCCCAGAGCATGTAATGGCAGACGTACAGATCCAGGTCGCCATCGTTGTCCAGGTCCACGAACGCCGCCGACGTCGGGTTGTCGCGGGCGCCCGAAAGACCCGACGGAGCGGTCGCATCCTCGAACGTCCCGTCGCCGCGATTGCGGTACAACGCATAGGTCGCGATCCGGGTCACGAACAGGTCCGGGTCGCCGTCGTTGTCGTAATCGCCGACCGCGACGCCCAGTCCGTAGCCGCGGCCCCGGGCGAACGCCGCGATCCGGGACGACTCGGTGACGTCCTCGAACGTCCCGTCGCGACGGTTGCGGAAGAGCCGATCGCCGGGCGCGTGATTGGCCGTTGCCTCGGAGGCGGTCCCCGCGAATAAATCCCCCCCCTGGACGCAGTAGACGTCGAGCCAGCCGTCGCCGTCGAAGTCGAGCAACGCCACGCCGCCGGACATGGTCTCGGGCAGGAGGTGCCGCGACGTCTGCCCGTTGTCGAACGTGAAGCGCAGGCCCGCGGCCTGGGCGTCGTCCACGAACCGGGGCGAGGGCCGGCCGGCCTTCTCCTCGACCGGCTTCGAGGCCGCCGCGCGGGGCGAATCCCAGGTCGGCTCGCTGAGATCGAGCAGCCCATCAGAGAGCTGGCGGGTGTAATCTCCTTTTTTAGGGGGCGAGGCCAGTTCGATCGCGCGAGCGAGGAGCTCGCCCGTCAACGCCGGCTGCCGGTTCCCGGGACGAGGCCCCGATGCCGGGATCGATTCGGGCGAGAGGACGCGCGCCTCGTGCACGAGGGCCCAGCCCCGGGCGTCGAAATCCCGGCCGAGCGCCCGGCAGAGCCTCGAGAGTTCCTCGGCATGCGCGGGGATATCGGGATCGAGGAGAATCCTCCGGACGCGATCCTGGGCCTTGTCCACCTCGGCCTTGCGACGGCGGAGCTCCTCGGCCTCGCGCGGCTGACCGGCCTGGAACGTCAGGACCGCCAGCCGCTCGAGCGCGCGGGCATCGCCGGGCGCGACCCGGATCAGCTCGAGCAGCTCGCGTCGCTCGACCTCGTGCTGGCCGAGTCGGTCCGCCAGCCAGACGCGGAGCGAGTGGAGCGTACGGGTCTCGTAGGGGTGGACGAACAGGTGCCTGGCGGCCTCGCGGAGGCCGGGGATGTCGTCGGTCGCCTGGGCCAGGGCCCGCTTCGCCTGCCAGACGGCTTCATCCTCGGGCCGGGCCTTCAAGGCACGATCCAGCCAGACGGCGGCCTCGGCGAATCGCCCGGTCAGGATTGCCTGGTTGCCTCGGCCAAGCCAGACGCGATCGTCCTGGTCATCGGCGTTCGCCAGGGCGCGCTGGAGGGCCTCGACCGGCATCGGCGAATAGTCCAGCAGCCAGAGCTCGCGGAGCACTCCCGACGGGTCGGGCGATCGGGGCCACGATGTGCGCAGCACGCGACGGACGTCGTCCAGGCGCCCCTCGAACCGATAGAGCCGGCTCAAGGCCCGCTCGAGCTCGTACCGATCCTCCGGAGTGGCCTGGCCCTGCCGCAGGGCCGCTTCGAGCGCGTCTTCGGCCGGGGCATACCGGCCCGTGTTGATCAACCGGGTGCGCGCAGCAACGCCGCGCGGGGATGGTACGGGCTCGACGCGGGGACCCGGGCCCAGGCCGACAGCGCCGCCTCCCAGCCGCGTCGCAGCGCCTCGGCCGCGTCGCGGCCCAGCTCCGGCGCGATCTCCGCGTCGCGGATTCCACGCTCGCGCTCGGACTCGCCGAGGAGGAGCAGGATCTCGCCATCATCGGGCCAGTTTCCCGCGAGCCGGGCCAGCCGCTGGTGGGCCAGGCCGAACCGCCCCGCGGCCATCGCCTCGCGGGCCTCGGCCAGCTCGATCCGTCGCGAGCGCTCGCGGTACCAGACCGCGCCCGCCCCCACGACCGTCGCCGCCAACAAGAGGGCCAGCCCCAGCACGAGCCACCTGGAGCCGACGCGCCCGCCCCACCGTTCGGACATCCACGACCTCGCTCTCGACCGGCCACCGACCCACGCGGTCCCGCAGCGGAACGGCGCGCGCATCTCGACCGGCGCCATCTTCGCGGATACCGACCGCCGGCGACAAGCTCTTCTCGACCTCCTCTTGACCTCACGCCGATGGCTCCTAATATGTTAGGAGAAAGGGATTGCCGGGGGTCGCGTCAACAGGTCCTGCCTCCCGGGAAAGTGCCGGCAATCCCGCCGGTCGCGTCCCGGCTCGCCATTCGAGCCGCCCGCGGCCGCATCCGTGCTGAATGAGTCAGGCAAGTGCGTAGGTCGTACTCAAGCGGGTACCTCCGCGGTGGAGCCGCCTTGGCTTCATCCGCCGGGCCGAGATCCCTTCTCCGGGGATGTCAGGCCCCTCGTGATCGTCGCAGGTGTGTCCCGGAACTCGTGTGCGAAGGGCCGGTGATCGTTGCGTTCGAACGCCGAGCCCAACCCGCCGCCCCCCGCCCTGGAGTGCCGCACGCCCGGGCGATTCGTGAAGGTTTGAAAATACTCGTCGTCGGGAGATGGACCGGCCCGATGATCCCCCTGGAATAAAGGAGCCGATCTTCAAGTATATCTGGAAATCACGGCCAAAGCTCGGCCTCAAATCCTAATTCCTTCGGCGACATCGTCCCGGACCGGGGCGGTCGCGATCGCCGGGGGCGGAATCCGTGTCCTCTTTGGGCGTTCGTCCGTCCGTCCGTTCTCTTGACGAGGAGATGTCTTCGATGTGGTCATCGCGTCGGTCGGGCTCGAGGGGCTTCACCCTGATCGAGCTCCTGGTGGTCATCGCCATCATCGCGGTCCTGATCGCGCTGCTGTTGCCGGCCGTGCAGTCGGCCCGCGAGGCGGCCCGCCGGGCCCAGTGCACGAACAACCTGAAGCAGCTCGCCCTGGCGGTCCAGAATTATCATTCGCAGACCAATGCGCTCCCGGCGGTCAACATGTTCCTCGGGCCGACAGCCGGCCTGGGCTGGGGCTGGGATGCGACCTGGGAGGTCTTCCTGCTGCCGAACATGGAGCAGCAGCCGATGTATAATTCGTTCAATTTCTCGGTCAACGCCGACTCCTTCAGCACCAGCCTTCCGCCGGGATTCGGCCAGACGACCGTCACCTATAATTCGCTCGCCGCGCTGATCTGCCCTTCGGACAATCAGAAGGTGCGGCCCTTCGCGCCTTACGCGCCGAGCAGCTACTTCGGCAACTACGGCGGTCCCAACGTGGTCCGGAACTGGTCGGGGACGATCGTCCCGTTCTTCACCCAGGGGCCTCCGGGCGACAACACGGTCCCGGGCGGCGGGCCCTGGTGGGGCTCCGACGCCAACCTGGGCTTCTTCGGCCTGGAGAGCGTCACGGACGGGACCTCGAACACGGCGCTCTTCAGCGAGAAGCTGATCGGCACCGCGAGCGGCAACCCGCTGCCGTACGCGACCAATTCCACGGACGCCAAGCGCGGGATCTTCCTCGTGTCCACCATCCCGTACACCTATAACAGCACCAACGTGGCCCTGGCCGTGCAGGGCATCCAGAACTGCAACGCCACGAACGGGACGACCCAGGCCAATGGCTCGAGCTGGCTGATCGGCTTCTCGTGGGCGATCGGCTACCAGTGGCACTGGATGGTCAACGCCTACAACCACTACAACACGCCGAACAAGCTCACCTGCTTGAACCCGACCGACCAGGCGACCCAGGGCTGGGGCGGCTACGCGGGCATGTCTCCTCCGACGAGCAACCATCCCGGCGGCGTGAACGTGGCCTTCACGGACGGCTCGGTCCATTTCATCAAGGATTCGATCTCGCCACAGAGCTGGTGGGCCCTCGGCACGCGCAACGGCGGCGAGACGATCAGCTCCGACTCGTACTGAATTCCTCGGCCCCGGCGGGTCGGTGCGGAGGGCCTGGTAGGGCCTCCGCCCGACCCGCCGTCGGCCGATCGACTTTACATTCTCAACATTCCAATCCCAGGATTCCGGAGGTCTGACGATGGGGCGAATCGTGAAGGGCGGAGTCGGTGCCTTATTGGTTGCGTTCTCGTTCGGCGTATCGGGCTGCGGCAGCGACGGATTGGACGCGGGTCTGCCCCAGGACACCGCACCGGCCGTCATCCCGTCCAATGTCCAGACGAAGATGATGCCCGTGAAGAATAAAGGGAACAGATCCGGCTCCTCGAAGGGGCACGCGTCCGTTTCGACCAGAACGGTCGGGCGGATCGCCTGAGTCTTTAGGGCGCGTTATGAAGTAGGACTCTTCTGTAGCCGGCCTGTGTGAGGCCGGGATTTCTCTCACGGGGTCACAGACCCCGTCTACAACCGAAAAAGCCAGGAATTCCCGGAGGGCGTGCCGAGCGCCAACCCGGCTCGGACGAGTCCCGCCCTCTCGGGATTGACGCGCGCCCGACCCCGAACATATCGTCAGAGGGGCGAGGCTTCGTGCGCGCCCTGGCCGCGAGTCCCATGGGAAGACCGTGAATCGGGTTGTATGCGTCAACGGCGACTCCTGATCATCCTGATGCTGCTCGCCGTCCTGGCGGTCCTGGGCGGGGTCGGGGCGCGGTTGGTGGCCGGCAGACGGTTCCAGGGCGAGCTGGCCGAGGCGCGCCAGGAGATGGACGAGGGACTGCTGGCCCTCGCGCGGAAACGTCTCACCCGGCTGGCGGAGCAGCGCCCGGATGACGCCGAGGTCGCCTATCGGCTCGGGAGTTGCGAGGCCGGTCGCGGGCGGCCGGAGGCGGCGATCGCGGCCTGGGATCGCATCCCGACGGATTCGCCCTGGGCCGCGCCGGCGGCCCTGGAGCACGCGCAGTCGGTGATCCCGCTGGGACGGATCGCCGAGGCCGAGCGGGTCCTGAACGGGGCCTTGCGGCGCCCGGGCCCGGAGGTCCCGGCCTTGCGGCACCTGATCCTGATCCTCCTGGGACAACAGGGTCGGATCGATGAGGCTCGACGCCTGATCGAATCCCTCTGGGACGACGCGACGATCGTCCGTTGGGCCGATGTGGCCGACCGGCTCGCGATGCTCCGCGAGCACGCGGGGCTCGACCTGGAGACGTTCCCCCTGGAATGGAACTCCACACAACTCGAGGGAGTCGCGGCCCCGACCGCCGACGAGGATCGGCGCAGCCTGGCCCTGGCGCGGGCCTACCTGGCGATCCGCTCCGGCGACTTCGAGCGGGCCGAGGGCGAAATTCGGTCGTGCCTCGAACGCTGGCCGAATGAGCCGACAACCTGGAAATCACGGCTCGACTGGGCCGTCGCCGCCGACCGGATCGACCCGGCTCGCGACGCGCTGGCGCACGTGCCGGCCCGGCTGGTGGACCCCGCCCGGATCGCGGAGCTGCGCGCCTGGTTCGCCCGCCATCGACCCGACACCCCCGCCGAACGTCGCGCCCTCGAAGATCTCGTCGCACTCGATCCGGGTCGTACCGACGCGCTGACGCGACTCGCCGAGCTCCTCCAGCAAAGCGGCGATCCCCGCGCCGCCGAGCTGAGGAGCCGCAAGTCCGCGCTGGATGGAGCCCTCGACCGCTATATCCGACTCTACAGGGAGAACCGATACGCCGATCGTCTTCCGGAGCTGGCCGAGCTGGCCGAGCGGCTCGGTCGCGGCTTCGAGGCCCGCGCCTTCCGCGAATTGATCGGCGATCGCCGGCCGACCGACATCGCTGCGAAGACCCCGCGCTCGCAACCCGTCGCTCCCGACACCCGGCTCGCCGAGGTCCTCCGAGCCGAAGCGGCACCGGGATCGACCGCCTCGGTCGGAGTCTCGCGGCCCGGCGCGGCCAGGGGACCGACTCCCGTCTTCGAAGACCGAGCCTCGGAATCCGGGCTTGCCGGCTTCATCCAGGACAACGGCTCGACCCCGAATCATCAGCTCCCCGAGATGTCCAGCGGCGGGGTCGGCCTGCTCGACTACGACGGCGACGGCTTCCTCGACGTGTACTGCGTCCAGGCCGGCGTCTTCCCTCCCGGCCCGGGCGCGACGTACTCCGGCGATCGGCTCTACCGGAACCGGGGCGATGGGACCTTCGCGGATGTCACCCGGGCGACCGGGATCGGCGGAATGAAACGGGGCTACGGCCACGGCGTCGCCGTGGGCGACTATGACAACGACGGTCACCCCGACCTGTTCGTCACGCGATGGCGGTCGTATGCCCTCTATCACAACCGGGGCGATGGGACGTTCGAGGACGTCACGGAGAAGGCCGGGTTGGCGGGCGATCGCGACTGGCCGACGTCGTCGGCGTTCGCGGACCTCGACGGCGATGGCGACCTCGACCTTTACGTCTGCCACTACGGCATCTGGGACGCCGAGAATCCCGAGATCTGCCGAGACCCCACCGGGGCGATCATCACCTGCGACCCTCGGCGGATCAAGTCACTTCCCGACCATGTCTTCCGCAACGACAAGGGCCGGTTCGCCGATGTCACGGACGGGTCGGGGATCGTCAACCTCGACGGGAGGGGATTTGGCGTCGTCGCCGCCGACCTCGACCAGGACGGCCGGATCGACCTCTTCGTGGCCAATGACAGCACGGCCAACTTCCTGTTCCGCAACCTCGGCGGCTTCCGATTCGAGGAGATCGGTCATGAATCAGGCGTGGCGGCCAACGCCGGAGGCGGATACCAGGCGGGCATGGGCGTGGCGTGCGGCGATCTCGACGGCGACGGCCGTCTCGACCTGGCGGTTACGAATTTTTACGGAGAGTCGACGTCGCTTTTTCACAATATGGGCAACGGCCTGTTCGCCGACCATTCGTCGGCGGTCGGGCTGTCGGCGCCGAGCCGGCACCGGCTGGGATTCGGGATCGCCTTCTTCGACGCCAACAATGACGGCTGGCTCGACCTCATCACGGCCAACGGTCACATCAGCGACAGCCGCCCGCTATTCCCCTATGCGATGACGCCGCAACTGTTCCTCGGCGACCGGGCCGGAATGCTGGCCGACGTGACTGCGACGGCCGGTCCGCCGTTCCAGCGACTCTACGTCGGTCGCGGACTCGCCGTCGGCGACCTCGACAACGACGGACGGCCAGACGCCGTCCTGGCGCCGCAGAACGAGCCTCTGGTCGAACTCCGGAATCGGATGGAGGCGGGGCCGGGCCACTTCGTGACCATCCAGCTCGAAGGGACCCGATCCAGTCGGGACGGTGTCGGCACGGTGGTCGCGGTGACCGCCGGCGGTCGCACCCGGGTCTCGCCCAGGCTCGGCGGCGGGAGCTTCCAGTCGGCTGGCGACCCGAGGCTCCACTTCGGCCTGGGAGCCCGCGATCGGGTCGATTCGGTCGAGGTGCACTGGCCTTCCGGCCAACTCGATCGCCATCGCGACCTCGGGGCCGACCGGGGGTATCGCCTGCGAGAGGGAGACCCCGTCGCCGGATCCCTCGGCGGATTTCCCCGGTGAGGCGTCGTTCGGCGCGGGTCTCCCGACCTTGCCTGCGGGACCGAAGGTCTCCGATCGCGGCGGCTTGGAGACCATCGGTCGGCCCGGTAGCAAGGTCGGGAGACCTCGCCACAACACGGCTCGTCGGATGTACCAACTCCTACATGTTACGGAGTCGGGAACTTCGTCTCCCGATCCGAGTTCCGGCCTGATGTCGGGCCATGGGATCCACGGTTGGCCGAGCAAAGCGGCCGGCCGAGGCATCGTCGATCGAGGCGTCGATCCCATCCACCGGACAATCAGTTGAGTCGGATCGGGGGCGGCTGAGCCGGTTTGGGGAGGGACAATCCCTCATACGATTGGAGCCCGATTGTTTTCGCCCTCGAGTCGGTGTCGAGGCCGACGCCGCCCCGGAAAATGTGGCTCGGCGCCCGCCCGAATGACGCATAGCTACAGCGGGATCGAGCACGGGCCTGCATCGACTCGAGGCGCGCCAGGAGATTGCTCAAGAAAAATTGAACACCCGAGTAACAGGCCCTTGCAAACGCGGTGCAAGATGGTAGTTATTGAGGCTGGGACCTTTCGATTGCATCCCTTCACTCTCCGGAGGTCATCTGTATGTGCGAGGCGAACTCTCAACGCCGACGCGGTTTCACGCTCATCGAGCTGCTGGTCGTGATCGCAATCATCGCGGTACTTATCGCCCTTCTCCTGCCGGCGGTCCAGTCGGCGCGAGGCGGCTCGGCGAGCCCAGTGCACCAACAACCTGAAACAGCTCGGGCTGGCCGTACACAATTATCATTCCACCTATAATGCTCTGCCCGCCGAAACTATGTGGATGGGTGCCACGTATGGGGCCCAAGGGCTCACCGGTAGCTGGGGTTGGAACGCGAGCTGGCCGGTCTGCCTGCTGCCGAATATCGAGCAGGGGCCGCTGTACAACGCCTACAACCAGGGGTGGACTCCCGATCAGGTCCAGAATACGACCGTCGGTTACACGGGCATCGCGGGCTTCCTATGCCCCTCTGATAACCAGAAGTCGCGTCCCGCCTATCCTTGGGCGCCCATGAGCTATGCCGGCAACCAGGGCGGCCCGGGAATCATCCGCCACTGGAGCGGCACCTTCATAACCCCTTTCACGTGTTCGACCACCAATCAGATCCCGATCAACGGCTGGGGCGTTGGCACGTGCTGGTGGGGTGCCGATAGCAACCTCGCGTACTTCGGCCTGGAAGGCGTCACCGACGGTAGCTCGAACACGGCCCTGTTCAGCGAGAAGTTGATCGGGGCGTCCCAGGCAGACCCGACCCAACCCACTATCAGCTCAAACAACGCCAAGCGTGGGATTTATCTGCTGAATCCCTCCGGAGCGGCTTCCACATACGCGACCGGCAACCCGACGTTAGCCATCCAGAACATGCAACTGTGCAATAGCCAGCCAGGGACGACGTCCTCCAACACCGGTTGGCTGCTCGGCTTCTCGTGGACCTGGGGTTTCCCCTGGCACGGGACCGTGAACCGTTACGACCATTACAACACGCCCAACAAATACACATGCCTGATCCAGAACGAGTTAACGGGAAGCGGCCTATGGGGTGGGGCGGCCGGACTCGTGACCCCCACCAGTAATCATCCCGGCGGCGTGAACGTCTGCTTCACGGATGGCTCGGTTCGTTTCGTCAAGGACTCGGTCGGGCCGCAAGCCTGGTGGGCCATCGGCACGAGGAACGGCGGCGAGACCGTGAGCTCGGACTCGTACTGATGCCGGTGACCCTGCACCGGCTTCTCGTCATCCAAACGACAGGCGAATACCGGATCCCGAATCGTTCCGAGCTTCATGGTCTCGGTTCATTCGGGATCTGGACTTCTGATGGAACCGATCGTTGAGGCTCCTGGTAGGGATCCCCTGAAAACCAGGGGTGCCTACAAGAGCTTTCCTCATCTTCATTGAGACTGGAGACCGCGCCGATGAAACGAATCGTGCTGAGTGGACTGGGTATCGCCCTCCTGCTCGCGGTGGTGGGATGCGGAGATTCCGGTGACCTCACGGGAGCGCCCAAGGGCGATCTGAAGCCCACCTTCACGCCCGATCCCAACATAGTGAGTCCGAGCGGGAAGTTTGGTACCGGTGCTGCCAAGGCGGCGGCGACCAAGTCGGAACAGGCCGCGAAGTCCGCACCGGCTGAGGCACCTGCGGAACCGAAGTAATCAAGGGAAGGATTCGATTTCCCGTCATCCTCACGGCGTATTATCCGCCTCCCTCCGATCGGACACCGTGAGTCCAATCGGCTTCATCGCGGATTCGCGGATCAGAAAACCGCGATCTGCGGGAAGGTTGGCGTGGTGATCGACCTGTCCTGATGGCCATCGGATGGTCAGGCGACGGGCGACATCCGCATCTCCGATCCCGATCAAGAGGCGGGGGTCATGAGCGGAGGCGAGGCTTGCTCCTCCCTTACGCTGCCGGACGATCGTCCGGCCCCCCGCTTCGACCTCGACTCGTGCCCCGACGCCGTCTCGATTGCTGCTCGTGCCCTCCAGTCGGAGGCGGATCCAGTGATGACGGGTCGGGGTGTCGTTGCGCAACAAGGCCGTGCGCGCCGTCCTTGTGGTTGACGACCAGATCGATGTCGCCGTCGTCGTCGATGTCGCCATAAGCCAGCCCGCGACCGACATGGTCGGAATCGAAGTAAGCCCCAGCTTTGCGGGTCGCGAGCCGAAAGCGAGCACCGTCGAGGTTTCGGTGCAGGAGGGCCGGCTCCGCGTACGGCGTCTCCGCCCCCAGCGACTCCAGGTTGTTGTCGACGTGCCCGTTGGCGACGAAACAATCCGGCCGGCCGTCGTTGTCGAAATCCGCCAGCGCGCAGCCCCACCCGACCCAGAGTAGACTGTCGTGGTACAGGCCCCAGGTTCGCGTCCGGTCTTCGAACAGGCCCTCCCCCAGGTTGATGAACAATGCGGCGCCCTCATACCAGTAATTGGTCACGAGCAGGTCGGTCTTGCCGTCGCCGTCGACATCCTCCGCGTCGACTCCCATCCCGGCCCTCGTCTGCCCGCTCGGGCTGTAGCCGGCCCCGGAGGTCTCCGTGACGTCCCGGAATTTGCCGCCCCCCCCGTTGAGGAAGACGAAGTTGGGACACATGTCATTGGCGACATAGAGATCGATCCGACCGTCATCGTTGATGTCCGAGGCGACGACGCCGAGGCCACGCCCGTCGGTCCGGGCGATGCCCGCCGCTTCGGTCACGTCGGTGAAGGTGAGGTCTCCATTGTTGCGGTAAAGCCGATGGCGAGCCGGTTGGATCATCCTCGGCGAGCAGTAGACCCTCACCTTCGTCGTCGGCTTCGCGGCGAGAGGCACGGGAACCCCCTCGCAATAATGGTCGTCGTCGGGGAGTTTCCAGGTCCCGTAATTGGCCACGTACAGGTCGAGATCGCCGTCGTTGTCGTAGTCGAGGAATGCCCCCCCTGTGGACCAGCCGGGACGATCGACCCCGGCCTTCTTGCTGATATCGGCGAATGTGCCATCGCCGCGATTGAGATAGAGGACGTTCGAGCCGTAGTTGCACAGGAAGACGTCCGGATCGCCGTCGTTGTCGACGTCGCCGACGACGATCCCGTGACAGAACCCGGAGTAACCCAATCCGGAACGCCCGGTGGCATCCTGAAAACGTCCGTCGCCGAGATTCCTGTAGAGACGGTTCGGCCGACCCGTGACCGACCCGAGCGGCAAGTGCGTCATGGTCGCGAAATAGAGGTCGAGCTTGCCGTCGTTGTCGAAATCGAACATCGCCACCCCGGAGCCGTTCGCGGTCGGGTAATATCTGGCCTCGGTCATCCCCGACACATGGACGAAGTCGATGCCGGCGGTCCGGGCGATCTCGGTGAATCGGAACGGGCTCACCGGGACGCGATTCGACGGGTTCGCCCTCACCGGTTTCAGGTCCTCGGCCGGGAGTAAAACGACTCCGCCGGTCACATCGCTGGACGACCTCGGCGTGGAAGCCGGGAGATATCGGTAGCCCAGCTCGATCGCATAGAGGACGATCAGCACTCCGAGTGCGGCGCAGGTCCGGGGGAGGAATTTGCCCCTCGGGGCCGGAGGGTCCGTGGCCGAGCCGCCGAGCGACGGGATGGATGTGTGGACCGATTTGCCGGGGCGTCGAGGCCAAATCAACCCGGTGTTCTCCTGTTGCCTCGTCCGGATTTCCTGGCGTAAGACGGGCTCGCGTACCGAGCATGATGGCGAAGTCACCGGCTCGGATGGACCTCAACGGGACGAGGCGAGCCTTCGCACGGCCCGGTTGCCACCGGAGGTACCTGAACGAGACTCTTGGGCTTTGAAACCACTCCAGTCTACCGTTATGCTGAACTCCTTGCACCATCGAGAACGACCGCTCGCGAATCCGCTCTGTGAAGAAGCCTCGCGACTCGATGAGTGCGTCACGTCGAGTCACTCAGGAGCGCGACATGCGGTCATGGTTTCGGTGGTTATCGGGCACTTTGCTTGTCCTGGTTCTGATCGGCGGGGCGATGCTCTGGGTCCGGGAGAACCGCGCCGTCGAGCGTGACGCGCAGGCCGCCCGAACGGCCATCACCAGCGGTCGGACTTCGGCGGCTCGCGAGCCGCTGCAACGCTGGCTCAGGGCGCGGCCGAATTCGGCCGAAGCCCATGCCTTGCGATCGGAACTCGCGCTCGCGGAGGGCGACTTCGACCGGGTCAAGCCCGAATTCAACCGGGCGCGCGCGCTCGGTTATCCGGAAGCGAAGCTCGAGCGGCTCCGCGCGATCTGGTCGGCGCGTATCGGCCAGTACGCCGAGGCCGAGCCGGTCCTCGCCCGCATCTGGACCGAGTCGGAGAAGACCGAGCCCGCGATCGATGAGGCGCTGGCGCGGATCTACCTCAAGATGTATCGCTTCGCGCGAGCGAAGGCCGTCATCGAACGCTGGATCGAGGATGCTCCGACCGACGGCCGGCCTTTCCTCTGGCTCACGGAGATCGATCGACGCGCCGAGGGTGACAACCCCGAGTCCTGGGAGCGACACTACCGCGAAGCCCTCCGGCGCGATCCCGAGCTCGATCCCGCCCGGCAGGGACTCGCGGAATCATTGCGGCGGGTCCATCGCAACGAGGAGGCGGCGAAGGAGTATGAGCAGTATCTCTCCCGACATCCCGACGACCCGGCCGCACTGGCGGGCTCGGGCCTCAACAAGCTCGAGCTGGGCGACCTATCCGGAGCGGCCAGTCTGGTGGATCGGGCACTGGCCCTGGCGCCGAATGACCCATCCGCGTTGAAAGCACGCGCCGAGGTCCACTTGCAGCGCGGCGAGCTGGCCCTCGCCGCCCGCCAGCTCGACCTGGCCGTGAAGGCCGACCCGTTCAATGACGAAGTCCTGCACGTCCGGGCCCGCGTGCGGGGGATGCTGGGCGATGCGGCCGGATCGCGTGCCGATCGCGAGGCATTCGACCGACTGAGGAAAGATCAGGAGGAGCTCCTCAAGTTGCGGGGCCAGCTCCTGGACAACCCTCGCGACAGCGACGCCCGGACGAAGGTCGCGGCATGGATGCTCGCGCATGGTCGCGAGCAAGCCGGAATCGAATGGGCGATGGCGATCCTCGCCGGGGACCCGAACCATGGGCCGACCTGCCGGCTCCTGGCGGATTACTACGCCAGGAAGCCGGACGGGGCGGGCCTGGCCAATCTGTACCGGATGAAGGCGTCCGCACAGGTGTCAACGCCGTAGGAAAGGTTGAGGGACAGCTCCCAGACCTCGACCCCACCCGCGATCCGAAGATCCTAAAGTTGCCGCAGGAAGGCCACGAGGTCGGATTTCTCGCCGTCGCCCAGCTTCAGCTCGAAGACGAGGTTGAAGAACTCGACGGTGTCTTCCAGGGTCGGCAACCGGCCGTCGTGGAAGTAGGGCGGCGAGTCCTTGATGCCGCGGAGCGAGAATGTCTTGATCCAGCCCTGGGCCCGGCCGTGGTAGAACTCCTCGATGCGGAGGTCGTGCATCTTGTCGTCGGTATACGTCGGGGCCGGGTGGCACGAGGCGCACCGCGCCTTGCCGAAGAAGAGGGCCTCGCCCCGCAATTCGGCCGGCGAGGCTTTGGCCGCGATCAGGCGGCCGAACCGGTCCAGTTTGGCGCGGGCGGCCACGCGATGATGGCATTGAAGTCGCCCATCCGGTTCGTGCTGGGCTTGTCGAGCTGCCGGCCGCCGAGTTGGGGCTGGAGGCTGATATCGCCATCGAAATACTCCTCGACCTCGGCGAAGTGGTCGGTCGCGCGGATCGATCGGCGAGAGCTGAGCAGTTGCATGTTGTGGTTGCCGCGTAGGGTGGGCGTGTCAACGCGCGTTCGCGCCAGCGTCGGCCGGGTGGCCGGGTCGAGCGCGATCGCGCCGCTGGTGTGTCCATTGACGTGGCAATCGAAGCAGGCCGTGCCCCGCACCGGGTTCTCGGTCACGCGGTGCTTGGTCTGGTTGAACCAGGACGTGGGGAACTTGGTCACCAGGAGCCGCAAGCCCTCGAATTGCTCGGGGGTGAGGATGCCCTCGAACAGCTCGCGGAAGTTGGCCTGGGTGATCTCGTGCCCGCGAGAGACGTCGCCCAGGTCCGGCCGCGTGGTGAGGAAGAGCGGGGGCGGGAACTCGGGCAGGTAGGTCTCGGGGATGTCGAAATCGACGTCGAAGCGTTGATGCTCGGGGTGGAATTTGATCCAGATCTGCGGGAAGAGCTGGTGGCCGACCGTGTGCAGCGGATGCGAGAGCGGCCGGAATCCGAGCGGGAACAGGTCGCGGCGCAGGATCTCCGTCGGGGCCATCGCGGCCAGCTCTCCCCAGCTTGCGACGCCCTTCGGCAGCCGGGAGACCGGGCCCACCGGGAGCGGCTTGCCGCGGGTCATGGTCACTTCGGTCGTCACCTCGGCGCCGAAGTTGTAGCGTTGGGCCATGTACTTCCGCCGTTCTTCCATGACCCGGGGCTTGTTCTCCTTGCACATGCCGCAGAATTCCTCGAAATCGGCGACATCATCGATCGAGCCGTATGAGGATCGACCCGCGCCGCCGTAGACGGAAAGGTCCTGAGGGCAGATCTCCCCGGGCTTGAGCCTGGGCATCGGCTTGAGGACCTCGCCGACCGGCTGGTACTGCGGATAAAGGCGCTCCCAGTCGGGGTCATAGGCGGAGGCCGTGTCGGGTGATAGGTGCGCCCCACTCGGAGGCTGGGACCGCTTGCGATCGTTCTTCGCCTTGGTCTCCTCACCGCCTCGTGTCGGCGAGGTCAGGTCGCGCGCGAAAAACCCGACGATCGCCCCGAGCAGGAGGATGACGATGGGGACAGTCGCACGTCGTCTTATGAAGGAAGATATCATGGCGTCGATCTCTCCGGATTCGCGAATCTGCACGATCTCGATCGGTCCGAAAACCTGGACCTTCCGCGACTGGCTCCTCATTCCACTGATCGAGGCATTTCGAGAGGAGTCGCGGAAACCGGCTGTCCCGGACGATCCGGGTCACGGACGGATCAACCGACCTGGAGTCACGGTCTCGACCGCGTCCGGACCGGCCTTGCCCTCGCCCTCGGTGATCACCACATGCCGGTCGGCGGCCAGGTCGTCGATCGTCTGCACGATCCCCGAGGGCCAGCGCACGGTCAGCCGATCGATCCTCGTCGCGTCGCCGAGGCCGAAATGGACGCGACTCGGCGCCTGCGAGTAGAAGCTGTTCAGGGGGTAGAGCTCGCGGGTGAGCTCCCGACCCGAGGCGGTCGCGACCAGGCGCGCACCCACCCCGAGCCGGTTGCTCGCTCGTCCGCGGAGCGAGACGGTCAGGTAGTGGGCCTTGGGGAACCGGTTCTCGTAGAGGAGGACCGGACCGCCCCCCACCTGGCGGACGACCAGGTCGAGACGGCCGTCGTTGCGGAAGTCCCCGGCGACCACCGAGCGGCCGTCGCCGTCGTTATCGGCGCCCGTCACATAGCTCATGTCGAGGAAACCCTTGCCGCGGATGTTGAGGTACGCGCGCTTGCGCTCGTAGGCGCTGAGGTTGTGGCCCTTGTCGACGATATCCCAGGGGTTGGTGACCCAGAATTCGCCGAGGGACTTGTCGACGGCGCCGGGCGCCGGCACCGATGCTCCGCGGTTGAAGGGCTGTGACACGACAGCCTGCCAGACGCAGTTTCACCCGTCGGGATCGTCGCGGGATCGGCTGATGAACCCGCAGGTGGCGTAGATATCGAGCCAGCCGTCGTTGTTCAGGTCGGCCATGGCCGGCCCGTAGGCCCAACCCACGTCGGCAACCTGGAGCTCCCGGCCGATCCGCTCGAATTTCAGCCTGCCCAGGTTGCGGTGCAACTGGCTCCCGTGGGTGAACGATCGGAGCTTGGCCATGATCGGCTCGGGGTAGGACCCCGGCCAGAGATTTCCCATCACGCGGTTGCCGGCCTTCGAATACATGTTGCCGACGTAGATGTCGATGTGGCCGTCGTTATCGTAGTCGCCCGCGGTGACCCCCATCGACCCGAAGTCCCCGGGGTCGTCCTCGATCGGGCTCTCGCGAAACGTCCCGTCGGTCCGATTGACGAGCAGGACGCCGCGGCCGAACTCGTTGATGACGTAGAGATCGGGCCAGCCGTCCTCGTCGGCGTCGAGCCAGACCGCGGTGAACGTGGAGCGATTCCCGCCCGATGCGCCGCTGGACTCGGTCACGTCGGCGAATTCCCAGTTCCCCAGATTCCTCCAGAGCCGGTTGCGGACCTGGCCCCCGCCCTCGCCCTGGATCCAGGTCGCGGCCTTGGTCAGCCCGATGGTCGTCACGTACAGGTCCAGCTTGCCGTCCCGGTCGTAGTCGGCGACGCTGATGCTCGCCTGCGGCCTCACTTGAAGCGTGGGGGCTTCGATGGGCGAGAAGTACTGGCCTTCGTGATTGCGGAGGAGCAAGCTGCCGAAGATCAGGTCTTCCCAGCCGTCGCCGTCGAGATCGGCGAACGTCGCGTTGATCAACCGGGGGATCTGCGGGAGCCGGACCTGGGCCGAGACATCCTTGAACGTCCCATCGGGGATGCCTTGATACAAGATATTGGTCGCGAGGTCGGTGATCAGCATGTCGAGGCAGCCGTCTCGGTTGAAATCGCAGAGGTTGACGCCCCCGGAGAGGATCTGCGTATTGTTGGGCTCGTCCCAGTTGTCGTGGAACTGCTTCACCTTGATCCCGCGCTCGGCGGCGACTTCGCGCATCAAGTATTTCGGGGCCTCGGCGACCTGCCGCTGCGTGATCGCCAGCGAACGAAGCCAGGCATCGGCCTTCAGGAGCTCCTCGGTCGGCCGGGGAAGGCGATAACGGAGGTAGAGCAGGATTTCGCCGGGCCGTCCCCCCGCCATCTCGCCGTACATCCGGAACTGGCACGTCCCCTGCCAGAGTCCATCGAGGTCCTTGCCGTCGGCCGGCACCAGGCCCATGAGCGCGAGCTTCACGGTCGGGATCTTGGCGAACCGGTGGCGATCTTCCAGGAGGAGCTCCGCCAGCGCCTTGCGGTCGAGGCGGACGGCGGGCCGGCCGGAGCTCGACTGGCGCAAGAGTCGGATGTCATCCCGATCGAATCGGACCTCGCGGGGCTCGCTGAGCACCTCGCCCTCGAACCCTTCGGCCAGGAGCGACAGCAATGCCGGGGCATCGTCGTTCTTGATCGCCTTGGCGATCCGCGTGAAGCCGAGCCGGCTCAGGATCAGGCCATGGTGCTCGATCTGCCAGAGGTACTCGCGCTGATCCTTGCCGAGAGTGAGCTCGGCCCTGTCGTCCTTGGCCGCGCCTTGCGACGCCCGGGGCCCTGCGTTGGCCTCCGGCCGTCCCCAGCTCGGGGTCGCGATCTCATCGGCCGTCCGGGCCGCGGTCGGGGATTTGTCGGCCTTCGGAACGGTCGCGGCCGACCCGACAGGGGACTCGCTCGCCCCCATCCGGCCCGCGACAAGTCCACGGCCGACGAACGCCAGCAGGGCCACCGAGAGGGCACCCAGCAAACCCACGACCATCGATGTCTGCCGCGACATTCTCGGCTCCTTCAACGACGGCGGAGCGGACGGATCGGGTCAAGCTCGGAACCCGCGCGAGTCGCGTCGGGCACCATCTCCGGGCCTGCACGCGCCATCTCACGTGGATCGACCGGTTCTCTGGAGGAACTCGATCGTCCCGGCAAGCACGATGGACCACTGTGGAAACTTGATGGGATCAAGGATATCCCGGAACCGCCGCGCTTCTCAACAGCTTTTTCGGAAGGTCCGAAACGAGCGATGCGGTCCCGAGCCCCTAGTTGGCGGAGGACGTCGGCGGTCGCCGGCGGAAGACCCGGTAGGTCGCCATCCCCTCGGTGATCTCGATCGCCCGGTCGGCGGCGATGTCGCGGAACGATTGGGTCGTCCGGCTCGTCGGCCAGGAGACCGTGATCGCGTCGATGCTCGCCGCGTCCTCCAGGCCAATCGACTCGACGAGGCTGCTGTCGCCGCGGCCGGAGTCCCCGCCCACCGCGCGGTAAATCGATCGCGACTTGCCGTCGGACGACTTCAGATCGACGCGGAGCCGGGCGCCGATCGCCGCTCGATTGGTCCTGGTCCCGACCAGCTTGACCTTCAGTCCGTGTCGCCCATGGCCCGGGTTGCGGAACAGGAGGTCTGGCGACGGGTCACCGGGCACGATCCCTCCGGACTGGACGAAGATGTCGAGGTCGCCGTCCTCGTCGAAGTCGGCGAAGGACACGCCGTTGCCGATCTGAAGGCTGCCCGTGCCCGAGGAGATCGTCACCTCCTCGAATCGGAGTCCGGCCACGTTCTTGAACATCCGGTTGGGGACCAGGCCCGAGTAGGATCTCCAGCCCGTCCCCAGGTAGAGATCGAGATAGCCGTCGTCGTCGATGTCGCCGAAACCGCACGCCAATCCGGCCATCGGCCGGTCCAGGCCGACCTCCGGGGCGACGTCGC
Source organism: uncultured Planctomycetota bacterium (assembly GCA_963743925.1). Lineage (GTDB taxonomy): Bacteria > Planctomycetota > Planctomycetia > Isosphaerales > Isosphaeraceae > CAVZRC01. The sequence continues at coordinate 968,342 of CAVURY010000034.1, forward strand.
GAAAACCCTCGGCGCCCAGGTTTCGGTAGAGCCGGGGCCGGCCGGCCGTCTCGACCCGACGGCCCAGGATGGTCGCCACGATGTCGCCCGGGGCCGCCCGACTCTCGCCGACATAGAGGTCCTGCCGGCCGTCGTTGTCGAAGTCCCAGAACCCGCAAGCGGGACCGGCGTCGTTCCCGGCCACGTCGCGAGAGGGGGCGACATCCACGAACTTGCCGTAACCCAGGTTGTGGTAAAGACGCCCGGGACCTCCCCGGTTCGAAACATAGAGATCGGGATAGCCGTCGTCGTCGTAATCGCCCCAGGCCGAGCCGATGGCACACCGCTCGTTGGTCACTCCGGCCGCGGCGGCGACGTCGATAAACGTGCCGTCGCCCTGGTTCCGATACAGCCGGCAGAGGTTTCGACGATCGGGTGCATCGCCGCTCGGCCCTCCCGAAGATGCCTGGTACTCGCCGCAGACGAACAGGTCGATCAGGCCGTCGTTGTCGTAATCGCCCCAGGCGGCCGAGCCGCTGGCGATCGGCTCGGCCATGCCGCAGGCGATGGTCACGTCCTCGAAGCGGCCGTCTCCTCGATTTCTCAACAGCGAGGGCCGCATCGGCCTCTCCCCGCCCCCCCTGAGGATCACGACGTCGAGGTCGCCGTCGTTGTCATAATCGGCGCGGGCCAGGTTCAGGGCGTAGACCTGGTCCGCGAGCCCGGCGTCCGCCGAGCGGTCCGCGAACGTCCCATCGCCCCGATTGATGAAGAGCGACGCTCCGCGGTCGATCCCCGGCGAGGTCGTGAACAGGTCGGGCCGGCCATCGCCGTCGAAGTCGTCGAAGGCGCACCCGCCGGCCAGGTTGGCACCCCGCGCACCGAGCCCGACCTTGGCCGCCACGTTTTCGAACCGGCCCACGTCGAGCTTCGAACGGAATGAGTCCAGCGGGACCAGGTACGGAGCCGGGACCTTCTCCGGGTACTCGCCGAGCGTCATGTAGGCGAGATTCAGGAGCCATCGGATGCCGAGGTCATCGGGCCATTCCTCGAGGTAGGCCGTGAACCGCTTGATCGCCTCGCGCGAGCCGGATGGGTCGGAGTAAGCGGCCTCGGGCGGCGTGGGGAAGATGCCGCCCGGTCGACCGGGGTTCTTGAGGTCGTTGTCCGCCCTGGCCTGGCGCATGGCGATGATGCCGAGCAGGGCCCTCCGCCTGGCTCGATCCGGCTCGGGGGCGTCCTTGGGGCGGCCGACCTCGAGGGCCTTCTGGAAGCAGGCCCCGGCCTCGGAATAGCGGCCTTCGTACAGGTTGAGCAGGCCGATCTGATCCAGGAGCTGCCCCACCGCGATGACCTCATCCCTGGAGGGCCGGAACGAGAGGCGGACGCGATCGAACTCGGCCTGAAGCACGGCGAGACCCAGTCGGCCGCGGACACGGACCGCTTCCCGCAACTCGCCGAGCGATCGAGGGTCATGGATGGGCGCCGTGAACAGGGCGGCGACGGAGAATCCGCCGTCCTCGATCGGTTCGCGGTCCAGGACCAATGTGCTCGGCCTGGCCTCGATGCCGGCGGCCGGCGCCGTGCGACGGGTCAATTCCTCGTCGGGGATCGTGGCCGTGAGATACGCCAGCAACAGCGCGCCGCCGAGGATCGCCAGGCGAACTCCCCAGAGGCCCGCGTGGGCGAGCCGGATCGGCGTCCTCATCGAGCGTATCTCCTCGATCGACACGTCAAGGTTTCCGCATCATGCAGCGGTATCCGAGTCGATAGTTGTCCGCCAGGATATCGGGCCAGTCGGTATCGTAGAGATTCGCGTTCTGGCCGTCCATCGGGACGGCGGGCAGCCAGAGGTCCGGCTTCGGGTCCGTCAGCCCATAGAGAGAGACCAGGTAATCGAGGGCGACTTCCCGCGAAACCGAGAGTTCCGACGTCAGCGCGGCCATCCGGTCGGGCTTGGACATGATCGGCATCCGGCCGGAGAAGAGCACGACCTTGCCGCCCCAGAGGAAGCGATAGGCGGCCGGCGACACGCCGCGCCCCCGCAGTGGGATCGTCGTCGGGGGGTGCGGGAACCACCCGCGACCTGGCAATTCCTCGGCCCGGAGGATGGACGTCCCGACCGCGCACGATTCCCGGGTTTTCTCGAATCCGCCGGGGGGGGCCACCACCTGCGGATGGCAACGCTCGATCAGCTCCGCGAGCCCGGCCGTCGCGATCGGGTCGCACGACGTGAGCAGGACGGCGGCCGGCGCCGCCGGCTTCAGGCCGAGCCGGCGGAGGCTGTCCTGGACGAAGGCGAGCAATCCCGGGCCGCCCGGCGCGTCCACCAGGAAGAAGCGCGAGGAGGCGAAGAAACCGTAGACCGCACCGTCCCGGAAATCTCCCAGGTAAAAGAGGTCCGCCAAGAGCCGCTTCGGCGTACCGTCCAGGAAGTCCGCCCCGTCCGCCTCGTAGCGAGCCTGGAGGCTCGCCATGTCGGCGATCCCCTTGTCGAGCATCTCTTCCCAACGTTCCCGGGAGATGATCGGATACTGGGGCGTCGGGTCGGCGCGCGGGTGGCCGGGCAGCACCAGGTCGGGGACCGGGAGCGTGCGGAGCATCCGGAGCGAGGCGAGGTAGGCCTTGGCCTCTCCCCGGTATCGCGGCGGCAGGTAAGCCGAGTAGGTGCCCAGCGGCCTCGACATCTTCACGTGAGACTTCTCGTCGCCGAGCATCATCGAGATCACATCGCCGCCGAAGAAGACGCGCAGGTCTCCTCGCTCGAGCAGGTAACACGTGCTCCCCGGCGTGTGGCCGGGCGTGGCCAGGACCCGGATGCGGCTGTCGCCGAACGTGAGCGTCTCGCCCCCCTTCAGCTCGACATCGATGTGGGTCTTGTGGAGCTGTCCCTCGGGCAAGGAGAACGCGCTGAAGAACGCCTCGGCCGGCTCGCCGGCCCGCAGGACGCCGGCATCGCCCTGCCCGGCGTAGACCCTGGCACCCGTCTCGACCCGCACCTGCTCGGCTCCGCCGGAATGGTCCAGGTGGGCGTGGGTGATCAGCACGGCACGGATCCGCTTCCAATCGAGGCCCAGGGCCGCGATCTGGGCCTTGAGCTCGCTCGCGTCGCTCCGCAGGCCCGCGTCGATCAGGACGAGCCCTTCCGGCGTCTCGACGACATAAGCCGCGGACGGAATCAGCCCGCCGAGGATGTACACGCCGGACGTCACCATCCTCGCGAAGGAAATCAGGGGCGGCGCGGTCTGCTCCGCGAATCGGTCGGCCGCGTCCGCCGGGCGCGCGAGATCGTGCGACAGCGCGACGGAAGCCGCGACGAGGCAGGCGATGGGGCCGACTCGCCCCCCCGCGCACCGGATGAATGTGACTGGCGTTGCCGCATGACGACGGACTCGCTTTCCCGCGATGCCCTCGCGATCATTCTCGATCCGGCCTCGAGCGAGGCCGAGCCCTCGACTCTCCATCCAGGATTCATTAAGATCTGTTTCGAGAGTGGGGCAGCTCCCGGTCCTCGTGACGCTCATTCTAAGTGAGCGGTCAGGCCGCGCCGAGCTTGTAGATCTGGAAAGCCAGGCGGTTCCTCTCCCGCCGTCTGGATCGCGTTTCGCGATCGCGCGAGGGCGAGGTTCCGTCCGAGCCTCTTCCAACCGCTTCGCAGCTGTCGTGAAACGGCAAATCGAGACGTCCCCTTGAAATCGGGGCGAAATCCCGCCGCTCATCGCTTATTCCTTTCGGGGGGACATCAGAGCCGCTCAATGCCCTTTCGTGATCCCGGCAGCGCGAGGCTCCGTCCGAGGCGTATCATGGCCCAGCTCGCGTGGAGGCTCACCCTCTCAGGATCGTGCGAGCTGACTTAGACGGCCCGAAAACGTGGCACGGGAGATCATCCATGGAGCATTCATCCGAGCGAACGGCGAATCCGTTCGTCGTGGCCATGCTGACCAGCCTGTTCGCGGTCACGGTGATCGGCATCGCCGTCTTGTCGCGATACAGGGGCGGCGACAATTCTCCCGATTCGAGGTCAAGCCGTCGCGATCTCGCCTCTCGCCCGACCGACGTTCATCGACTCGAGTTCCGTCCGCGCATGCCGGTCGGGACGAACGGTTTGCTCGAAATCCTGTCCAGGATTACCCCGTGGGAGCCCTCCGCCACGCTGGAGGAAATCGCCGCGGTCTGGAAGGATGCCGCCCCGCGTGCGATCGAGGAGATCGATCGCGTCCTGCCTTCGATCGCGGAAGGAGATCCCCAGAGGCTTCAGCTCTCCTTCGACAAGATCGCCATCCTGAACAGCGAAGGCAAGACGGACCGTGCTTACGAGACCCTCCGGCAGATGCGCGCCTGGCTGGAGGGACAGGGCGAGCTGGCCGAAGCCAGCCTCTATACGGTCATCTTCGAGCAGGGGGTAGTCGCGATGAGGCGCGGCGAGACCGAGAATTGCGTGATGTGCCGGGGCGAAAGCTCGTGCATCCTTCCCATCGCGGCGGCGGCCGTCCACACCAACCCCGAAGGCTCCCGGCTGGCGATCCGGCATTTCACCGAGTACCTGGAGAAGTTCCCCGAAGACCTGGGCGTCCGCTGGCTGCTCAACCTCGCCCACATGACCCTGGGCGAATATCCCGATCGCGTCGATCCCCGGTTCGCCCTCTCGCTCGAGCATTTCAACAAGTCGGAGTTCGACATCGGCAAGTTCCGCGACATCGGCGACAAGGCCAGGGTCAACCGGTTCAACATGGCCGGAGGCGCGATCATGGAGGACTTCGACGACGACGGCCGGCTCGACCTCGCCACCACGTCGTACAATCCTGCGACACCGATGGCTTACTACCACAACTCCGGAGATGGCACCTTCGAGGAACGCACCGGATCGGCCGGTGTCGCCGGACAACTGGGCGGCAAATACCTGGTCCAGACCGACTACAACAACGACGGCCGGCCGGATCTGTTCATCTCGAGGGGCGCCTGGTTCCCCTACCCGATGCGGCAGAGCTTGCTGCGGAACGACGGAAACGGCAAGTTCAGCGACGTCACGAAAGAGGCGGGGCTGCTCGGCCCCGTCAATTCGACGTCCTCGCGATGGGCCGACTTCGACAACGACGGCTGGCTCGATGTCTTCATCGTCTGCGAGATCCAGAGCAATCGCCTGTATCGCAACCGGGGAGATGGGACCTTCGAAGACGTCACCACAAAGGCCGGGCTCACGCAAGAACCCCGCCTGTTCTGCAAGGGTGCCAACTGGATCGACTACGACAACGACGATTATCCCGATCTGTTCGTCGACAACCTACAAGGCGACGCCCGCCTTCATCACAACAATCGCGACGGGACCTTCACCGACGTCACCGCGGCCATGGGCATCGACGGCCCTCGCTATGGATTCTCGTGCTGGGCCTGGGATTATGACAACGATGGTTGGCTCGACATCTTCGCCACGTCCTTCGAACGGACGCTCGACGACCTCGTCAAGGGCCTGATCGGCCAGCCGCATCGGCTTGGATCGAACAGGCTCTTTCGAAATCGGAAGGGCGAGCGCTTCGAGGACAAGACGAAAGAGGCCGGGCTGGACACGGTCTTCGCCACGATGGGGAGCAACTTCGGCGACCTCGATAACGACGGCTACCTCGACTTCTACCTGGGCACCGGCGACCCGGAGCTCTATACCCTGGTCCCCAACCGGATGTTCAAGAATGTGGACGGCCGTCGGTTCGCCGAGATCACCGCGTCAACGGGCACCGGGAACCTCCAGAAGGGGCATGGCGTCTCCTTCGCCGACTGGGACAACGACGGCGATCTCGACGTCTTCATCGAGATGGGCGGCGCGGTGGACGGCGACAAGTACCACAATATCCTGTTCCAGAACCCCGGCCAGGGCAACCACTGGCTCACGGTCAAGCTCGTCGGCAAGAAGACCAACCGCGCCGCACTCGGGGCCAGGATCAAGGTCGTCACGGCCGGCGACAAGCCGGCGACGGTCCACCGCCACGTCTCCTCGGGGAGCAGTTGGGGGGCCAACCCGCTCCAGCAGCACATCGGCCTGGCCAGGGCCGGCAAGGTCGCCCTCCTGGAGGTCCACTGGCCGACCAGCGGCACCACCCAGGTCTTCAGGGACATCGCCGCCGATCAGGCGATCGAGATCACCGAGTTCGCCAACGACTACCGCAAGCTCGACAGGAAGCGCATCCCATCGCCCGCGAAGGAATCGAACGGCGACATCGCGGGTGTCGCCCGTTGAAGTCCGTTCACTAGGCCGGGATTTCCAGTCGTCCGAGCGCCTCGACGCGTTCGGCGATCTCGAGGGCGCAGCCCCAGGAGAAGGTGACGCCCGAGCCGCCGTGTCCGTAATTGTGGACGATCCTCGTGCCCGGCTCCAGCTCGAGGCGGACGCTCTGGCGACGGACCGGCCTCAGGCCCACGCGGACCGGCTCCGCGGCGTCGATCTCGGCGTCGCGGAGGCTCGGCAGGAAGTCCAGGCAGCGCCGGTACATCTCGCGGATCGGCTCGTAGTTCTCCAGGCCGATCGCCAGGTCGGTCTCATCGGGCTCGGCCATGCCCCCCAGCAGGAGCATGTCCTTCCCTCGCGGGACGATGAAGAGGAAGCCGCGCTCGGTCGCCGGGCCGTCGTGGGAGATGCAGTGGGCCTGAGTGACCCTCGGCATCGCTTTCCCGTCGTTCCGGACCCGGATCAGGGCCCCACGGAGCGGATAGACCGAGTCCTCGGCGAGTTCATTCGCACCCAGGCCGGTGCAGTTGACGATCGCATCGACTCCGAACCGACGTGCCAGGTCCTCATCCTGCGTGCGGAGCACGCCGGTGACCTTCCCTTGCTGGATGACGCAGCCGGCCTTCCGGACTTCGTCCAGGAGCCACCGCATGTAGACGTCGGTGTCGATCATCGGCGCGAGGTACGTGTAGGCGTCCCGAAGGCCGATCCCGGGGTTGATGCCATGCTCCCGGATGAGCGCGGGATCGTGCCGGAAGTCGCGGACCTTGCCCTTCAGCTCGTCCATCTTCTCGGCCTGACGGCGGTCCTCGGCGATCGGTCGCTTGAAGTAGAAGGTCACGGGCCTGAGGAAGACGCCCGTCTCGGGGTCGGCGGCGAGCTCGGTGAAGGTCGCGTAGGAGGTCTCGCACCAGGCCTTGGCCCGCCTCAGGGCGACCTCGTCGTGATGGTGGCCGCAGACGGCGGGCGGCCATTCCCACAGGGCCCCGGCCACGACCGAGGTGACCTGCGGGGCGAACCGGTCCGCGATCACGGTGACCTCGAACCCGCGCCGGCTCAGGCAGAGGGCACTAGTGAGGCCGCTCACCCCCGCGCCGATGACGAGCACGCCGCCGGGCCCCGGCCGCCGGCCGGGCTGGCGACTCGGTTCGTCGATCGAGGAGGCGGGCTGGGACCCGGTCGCACTCATCAGGTTGGAACTCGGCACGGGAACGGGCCTCGCTGGGCTGGCCGGCTCACCGGACAATGCGGGATGGGGGCCGGCCCGACCCCGCCGGCTTCACCACGAAACGCTTCGGATTCATTATACACGGTTGCCAAGTGCCGCGCCCTCCCGGCCCGATCGGACTCCTCGACGCGACCACGTTCGGCGCGCGAAAATCCGGGCGGCGGAGGGGGTTTCTCGTTGTTGCTCGCCGACCAAGCTGGGAGAATGGCCGCAATACCCCCGAATTGCGCCCGAAACTCCCGCCCGGCGGATGGCCCTCCCTCCGCCGGATCCCCACCATTTGCCGAGAAAGCCCATGAATCGGCCGGACGGACAGACGTATCGCTACCCCGACGTGAGAATCCTGGCCGGGCTCGTCCTGCTCGCGGGAGTCGTGCTCCTCGGGGTGGTCACTTATCGCAACCTCGTCGGCATGAGTTCCCGCCAGCCGGCCGCGGTCGCCATCACGAACACCATGACCGAGACGGCCGCCCCGGACGCTCCGTCCGCCGATCAGCCCGCGCCGGCGATCAAGAAGGGGCTCAAGTACAGCCCGCGCCGCCCGCTGGATACCAGCGCCTTCTTCCCGGCCCTGGAGCATCTCCGCTGGCCGATCGATGCCTCGCTGAAGGACATCGGCGTGAACTGGGCGGCGGTCAACAAGCGGATGATGGAGGAGCTCGACATGGCCCTCCCGCCCCCCGGGAAGTCCGATGCCCAGCGGCTCCTGCTCCTCCTGTCGAAGGCCAGCGTCTTCAATTACAGGGGCGAGCCGAAGCGCGCCTACGATCTCCTGGAAGAGGCGCGCCCCTGGGTCATGAAACACGACAACCTCGCCGAGATCGGCCTGTTCACGCTCATCTACTTCCAGGGGGTCGCCGCGTTGCGGCTCGGCGAGACCGAGAATTGCGTGATGTGCCGCGGCGAGAGCTCGTGCATCATCCCGATGGCGGCGGCCGCGGTCCATACCGTCCCCACCGGCTCCCGGCTCGCGGTCCAGCACTTCACCGAGTACCTCGAGCAGTTCCCCGACGACATGGGAATCCGATGGCTCCTGAACCTCGCCCACATGACCCTGGGCGAACATCCGCAGAAGGTCGATCCGCGCTTCGTGCTCAGCCTCGACCATTTCCGCAACTCCGAGTTCAACATCGGCAAGTTCCGCGACATCGGCGAGAAGGCCAAGGTCAACCGCTTCAACATGGCCGGCGGCGCGGTCATGGAGGACTTCGACGACGACGGCCGGCTCGACATCGCCACCACGGAATTCGCCCCCACCGAGCACATGAGCTACTATCACAACTCCGGCGACGGCACCTTCGAGGACCGCACCGAGGCGGCCGGCCTCAACGCGATCATCGGCGGCAAGTACCTCGTCCAGACCGATTACAACAACGACGGCAAGATGGACCTGTTCATCTCCCGGGGCGCCTGGTTCATGCTGCCGATGCCGCAGACCTTGTTGCGCAACGACGGCGGCGGCAAGTTCACCGACGTCACCAGGGAAGCGGGCCTGGCCACGCCGATCAATTCGACGTCCTCGCGATGGGCGGACTTCGACAACGACGGCTGGGTCAACGTCTTCGTCCTCGGTGAGCGGCCGCTGAATCGCCTCTATCACAACAAGGGCGACGGGACCTTCGAGGACGTCACGGCCAAGGCCGGCATCACCCAGCCGGGCAACCTCTTCTGCAAGGGTGCCGACTGGATCGACTACGACAACGACGACTACCCCGACATGTTCCTGAACAACCTGCTAGGTGAGGCCCGGCTGTATCACAACAATCGCAACGGCACGTTCACCGAGGTCACCAAGGCCATGGGGATCGACGGCCCCAAGAAGGGATTCGCCTGCTGGGCCTGGGATTACGACAACGACGGCTGGCTCGACATCTTCGCCACCTGCTACGACTACAAGCTCGGCGACGTGGTCAACGGCATCATGGGCAAGCCCCACACCGGACCCGCGAATCGGCTCTTCCGCAACGTCAACGGCAAGATGTTCGAGAACAAGGCGAAGGAAGCCGGCCTCGAGGCCGCCTACGCCACGATGGGGAGCAACTTCGGCGACTTCGACAACGACGGCTATCTCGACTTCTACCTGGCCACCGGCGACCCGGACCTGAGCACGCTCGTCCCCAACCGGATGTTCAAGAACGTGGACGGCCGCCGATTCGCCGAGATCACCGGGACCTCGGGGACCGGGAGCCTCCAGAAAGGCCACGGCGTCGCCTGCGGCGACTGGGACAATGACGGCGACGTCGATCTCTACATCGAGATGGGCGGCGCGGTGCCGGGAGACAAGTACCACGACATCCTGTTCCAGAACCCCGGCCAGGGCAACCACTGGCTCACGGTCAAGCTCGTCGGCAAGAAGACCAACCGCGCCGCACTCGGGGCCAGGATCAAGGTCGTCACGGCCGGCGACAAGCCGGCGACGGTCCACCGCCACGTCTCCTCGGGGAGCAGTTGGGGGGCCAACCCGCTCCAGCAGCACATCGGCCTGGCCAGGGCCGGCAAGGTCGCGGTGCTGGAAGTCCACTGGCCGACCAGCGGCACCACCCAGGTCTTCAAGGACATCGCCGCCGATCAGGCGATCGAGGTCACCGAGTTCGCCAACGACTACCGAAAACTCGACTGGAAGCCGATCCCGGCACCAAAATGAGCGACACCACCACAATTAAGCCGATCCGATGGGGAATCCTGGGTTGCGCGGATCACCCGGCGCGGGCTGGTGCCGGGCATCCGCGCGTCGGCGACGGGGACCCTTCACGCGCTCGCCAGCCGCGACCTCGACATGGCCAGATCCTGGGCCGCCGAGTTCGACGTACCGCGGGCCTATGGGTCGTACCAGGAAGTCCTGGACGACCCCGAGGTGAACGCGATCTACATCCCGCTGCCCAACGAGCTGCACCAATCGTGGGTGCTGGCCGCGGCCGACGCCGGCAAGCCGATCCTCTGCGAGAAGCCGCTGGCCCTCGACGCACGCCAGGCCCAGGCGATGGCCGAGTACTGCGCCAGGCGCGGCGTGCTGCTGATGGAGGCGTTCATGTGGCGTCATCAGCCGCGGTCGTTGGAGCTCCGCAAGCTCGTCCGCCGGGGAGAGATCGGCGAGCTCCGGCTGATCCGGTCGTCGTTCTCGTTCCCGATCACGCCGGGCGACTGGCGGCTCGATGCGTCGCGGGGCGGGGGGGCCTTGTGGGACGTCGGCTGCTACGGCGTGAGCACCGCCCGGTTCTTCGCCGGGTCCGAGCCGACCAGGACGCAGGCCGCGGCCCACTTCGGCGAGACGGGCGTCGACCTGACGCTGACGGCGCTGCTCGAATTCCCCGGCGACGTGATCGGGGTGATCGATTGCAGCTTCGAGCAGCCGTTCCGGTGCGTCTACGAGCTGGTCGGGACCCGGGCCGCGATCAAGGTGGAGTCGGCGTATCTGCCGCCGGCCGACCGGCCGGGTGCCGTGCTGCAATCCCTCGGCGCGGCGCCGGATTCCGGCGAAGGACCCGACCGGTTCGAGACCCTGGAATTCGCCGCGACCGACCAGTACGCGGCGATGGTCGATTGCTTCGGCCGCTCGATCGCGGCCAGACGCCTCGAAGACCCGGCCGAGGATGGGCTCGCCCAGATGGTCGTGCTGGACCGCCTCCTCGCGGCCGCCCGCCGATAACCGAATTTCATCCTGTTCATCCTGTCAATCCTGTCTATCGAAATTAAAACCGATTCCGACAGGATTGACAGGATGAACAGGATGAAATCAGGAAGACTTGGGGTTACCGGAACATCTGCCAGCGGCCGACCGCCTCGAAGGCGTCGCGGATGTGCTCGATCTGGGGCTCGCGACGGTCATCCGGCCAGACGATCGCCACCACGTCGAACCGGCAGCGCTGCTCGAGCATCCGGTGCATCCGCAGGAAGTGCGTCGCGGCGAGCGTCAACCGTCGCTGCTTCTCCGGCGTCACGGCCTCGGCCGGCACGCCCTGGCGACGCGCCTTCACCTCGACGAAGACCAGGATCTCGCCCTCGCGCGCGATCAGGTCGATCTCGCCGAACCGGTTGCGATGGCCGCGCGTCAGCACGCGCAGGCCCTGCCCCCGCAAGTAACGCGCGGCCGCGCGCTCACCCCGGTCGCCCAGCAGTCGATTCCAGAGTGCCCGGACTTTCGGTGTCATCGCGGCCCGATCGTGTTGCCTTCGCCCTCGTCATAACGTGCCGAGGCTCCTCTCGATCTCCTGGGCTGTCGAGCTCCATCCGCCGGCCGTCCGGTCGGACTTGAAGAACGAGGTCGGCTTCTTGTCGTCGGGATCGACCCCGATGATCTTCGAGGCGTCGGAATCGACCCGGCTGACGCCGTTCTTCCGGGCCGGGAGCTCGTCCTCGTCCTTGGGGCGGAGGAAAGAGCGATGCGGCTCGCAACCCGTCGCCGCCAAGAAACACGCGCCCAGGAACAGCCCAAACCGCTGAGTTCGACGCATTGTCTTGTCCCAATTTGCCAGACGAAATGGACCTTGTCCATGGCCACCCGGGCGGGTCCGGTCGGGTTCCCCGGGGCTTCCACGTCGTGAAATGGTCTCGGGACGGCTGTCCCGAGCGACGGACGTCGAGTGATGGGCGAACGGACGTGCGCGGCGAACTTCCCATAATTTCCGGGTTTCGTCCAGCCCGGATCCGGCGGTTTTCCCGGGGTCAAACGGCCCGCCCCCGAGAAATCCGCGAATATCGGGGGATTTTTATGCAACTATAACGCGAGTTGTTCGGATCGTTTGAGTGTTGGAGCGAGCGAGGAACGAGCGGCGCAGCGGGTCCGACCGCCATCGACGTGGATGCAGCCGGCGAGAGTCCGGCGGGCGCACCCTGGAGAACCCAAGCGATGAAGACCAGCACGGAGCGATTGCAACTGCCGTGGTTCGACGACGAGGACGAGCCCGGGGCCCTGTTCGCCACGATGGTGGACATGGTGTCGGATGGGAACGTGAAATCCGCCGCGCACGCCCTGCGCGGCCTCGCCCGGCAGGGCTGGGCCGTCAGCTTCATCGGGACGCTCGCCCCGACGCTGCGCGAGCGGGACGAGGCGGTGTTCTGGTTCGTGACGATGGAACTGGTGGCGACGCACGGCAAGTGGTTCGAGGTGGCCAAGGTCCAGCGCCGGCTCGCCCGGCTCGGCTGGATCGTCAGCCGGATCGCCGGCCGGGCCAACGTCGAGGGCAACGACATGGAGGAAATCCTCCGATGAGCGCCCCTGCCGACGTGATGCTGCTGCGCCCGCACGGATTCTCGCCCAGGGACCTGAACCTGCTGGGCCGGCTGAAGTCGGGGATGCCCGTCTACGAGCCCGAGATCGGCGAGGCATCGGAGGTCTTCCGGCCGTTCGCCCGGCGGATCTACGCGGCGCCGCTCGCGGATCGGCCGGCGATCATCGACGCCTGGCTCCGGAGCTGCGCCAAGGCCCAGGCGATCGCGCCGCTGGAGGTCGAGGTCGCCCTGGCGGTGCCCCCGCGGCCGCTCCAGGCCGTGCCGATCGCCGCGCCGGACCCGGCTTCGGCCGCGGCCGATCCACAGTACAGGGCCAGGCTCGAGGACGGCGACGCCATCGAGGGAGGGCCGACGGCCTGGCTCTGGCGTAACCGGGTGCCGCAGAAGGCCGTCGCCCTGTTCGCGGGCGACCCCAAGTTGGGCAAGTCGTTCGTCACGCTCAGCCTGGCCGCCGCCGTCACGCGGGGCGCGGCCATGCCCGACGGCGACGTCCCCGACGGCCCCGGCAGCGTCATCATCATGAGCGCCGAGGACGACACGGCCTCGACGATCGTCCCCCGCCTGAAGACCGCCGGCGCCGACATGGCGAAGATCCGCTTCCTCAACGTGATCGAAGTGCTCGATGACAGCAGCTTGATGGCGCCCAGGCTCGACCTCCACCTGAAATGTATCGAGGCGGCCATCGCCGGACTGGGCGATTGCCGGCTCCTCCTGATCGACCCGGTCACCGCCTATCTCGGCGGGATCGACGACCATCGCAATTCCGACCTGCGCCGCCTCATCCTGATGATGAAGGAAGTCGCCGAGCGGCAACGGACGGCCATCCTGCTGGTCACCCACCTGAGCAAGGGGATCTCGACCAACGGCAAGCACCGCGTGATGGGCTCGATGGCGTACGTCGGGGCCTCGCGTTCCAACATGATCTTCATCCGCGACCGGTCCGACCCCTCGGGCCGTCGCGTCCTGATCTGCGACATCGGCGGCAACCTCTCCAACTCGACGCCGACCCTGGCCTACACCATCGAGGACGGCGACCTGGGCCCCCGCGTCGTGTTCCAGCAGGAGCCGACCGCCATCACGACCGAGCAGGCGCTCATCGACGAGGTCCAGGGCGGCCTGGGCAGGAGCCAGGCCCCCGAGCGCCGCGAGGCCGAGCTCTGGCTCCGCGAGGTCCTGGCCGCCGGCCCGCTCGCCGTCCGCGAGATCGAGGAGACCGCTCGGGCCTCCGGGATCAGCAAGACCATGCTCCGTTACGCCCGCGAGAGCCTGGAAGTCGCCTCCAGCCGATCCGGATTCGGCAAGGGTGCCACCTATTCGTGGGCCCTCCCGCAGAAGCCGGACCGCAAGGCCTGACCATGCTCGTGGCTTGTTCGCCCCTCCCCGGGGCACCCACACAAGCTGCAAACATGGACGAGCATGGACGAGCATGGAGGGGCCGCCCGCCTCCGGACGGCCCCTCCGGGACTCGAAGTATATATAATAATATATTATATTATTATTATTATTTTAAGAAAGGGAAGCCGATGCCGTCTTCGGGAGGGGAGAAGCCCCATGCTTGCGCCCGGAACCCCATGGATGTCTTGCCTGTGAGTGTAGGCAGGCCCCGCGGGGATGCGCATTCATGGGGAGACCGGGGCCGGGGAGGCGGCCGGGGGATCGACTGGCCCGCGGTGAAGGAGCGGGTGGACCTGGGTGCGGTCGCGGCCGAGCTGCTGGGCGCCCCCCGGCGGACCGGCGGGTCGGGCCGGATGTGGTGGGTCTGCCCGTTCCACAACGACCACAAGCCGTCGTTCTGCGTGACGCCGAGCCGATCGGAGTGGCGTTGCTTCGGCTGCGGGGCCCACGGCGACGCCGCGGCGCTCTTGATGCAATGGAACGGGATCACGTTCCCGGAGGCGGTCCGCGTGCTGGCCGATCGGGTCGGGTGGTCTCCGCGCTCGCACCACGCGCCTCGCCGCGGGGAGCAGCCGGTCGCGACCCAGCGATCCCCGGCGGTCGGCTACTGGCCGACGAAGACCGGCACGTCCGCCCCCGCACCCGGGGCGGCCCCGGCGGCCCCGGCCATGACGACGACGTCGCGGCCGCTGGCGCCGACGGGGCTGTCGCTGGCCGATGCCCTGGCGCTGGTCGCGACGGCCAACGCGCGGCTCTGGTCGCCGCAGGGGGTCGCGCACCGGAGGTGGCTGCACCTCCGCGGGCTCAAGAACCCGACGATCTTCGAGGCCAGCCTGGGCTGCACGCCCGGCGTGACCGTCCCGACGCATGGGGACCTCCGATTCTTCCGGGCCAGCGGGATCGTCATCCCCTGGTTCGACGGCGACCGCCTCACGATGGTGAAGATCCGCCAGCCGGACGGCAAGAGCCCGAAGTACATCGACGTCTTCCGCAACGGCCCGGTGGCGTATCCGTCGCTGGGGAGCGTCCGGCCGGGCGCCCCCTTGATCCTGACCGAGGGCGAGTTCGACGCCCTGCTGCTGGGCCAGGAGCTGGGCGATCGGGCCGCCGTGTTGACGCTGGGCTCGGCCTCGAACAAGCCCGCGCCGGGGGTGATGTCGGCGATCGCCGAGGCCGCGCCGATCTTCGCCGCGCACGACGCCGACCCCGCCGGCGATCGGGCCGCGCTGGCCTGGGCCGGCCGGGCGCAGCGGGTCCGGCTCGACGCCCCGGACAAGGATTGGTCCGACGCCCACCGCCACGGCGCCGGACACATCCGGTTCCTCTGGCGGGAGATCCTGCCGGAGCCCGACGACGATCACGACCGGCAGGAGCGCGCGGCCATCATCGAGTTTGACGGGGGCCTGTCACGAGCCGCCGCCGAGCGTGCGGCGGGCATCCGGAAAGATGGGGGAGAGGAGACGACATCATGAGCACTCACCGGAGCAGTTGGAAGCGTCGCGAGCGGGACGCGGCCGGGCTCTTCGGCGCCCGACGCCAGGTCCTGTCGGGCTCGGCCGGGCGTCCGGACGCGACGACCAGCGACTCGACGCACCCTCGGCTCTACATCGAGACGAAGCTGCGGGCCTCGTCGTCGGTGCGGACGCTCTGGGAGGAAGCCCGCGCGGCGTCGCGCCGCGAGGGGAAGACGCCGGTGTTGATGCTCTACGCCAAGGGCAAGCCCGGGGCGCTGGTGGTCGTGCACGAATACGACCTGGAGACCGTCGCCGCCGAGCTGGCCGTCGCCCCCGAACGGCCGCGAGAGCCCTCGCCCTGGCTCCAGGACCCGGAGCCGTTCCACCCGGGGTGATGCCGATACGAGCCCGAAGCGCCAGCGAGTGCATGATTCGCAGAACGCAATCGCTGGCGCTTCGGGCTCGTATACCGTCTCACTTCCGCCGGAAGAGGCTCGCCCCGTACACGGCGTTCTTGCCGAGTTGCTCCTCGATGCGGAGGAGCTGGTTGTACTTGGCGATCCGGTCGGAGCGGCTGGCGCTGCCGGTCTTGATCTGGCCGCAGTTGGTCGCCACGGCGATGTCGGCGATGGTCGAGTCCTCGGTCTCGCCCGATCGGTGGCTGATCACGCTGGTCCAGCCGGCGCGATGGGCCATCTCGACGGCCTCCAGGGTCTCGGTCAGCGTGCCGATCTGGTTGACCTTGATCAGGATGCTGTTGGTGCATCCCCCGGCGATCCCCCGGGCGAGCCGCTGGGTATTGGTGACGTAGTTGTCGTCGCCGACGACCTGGACCTTGCCGCCCAGGGCCTTGGTGAAAGCCGAGTAGCCCGCCCAGTCTTCCTGGTCGAGCGGGTCCTCGATCGAGACGATCATCGGATACTTGTCGATCCAGGAGGCGAACAGGTCGATCATATCCTGGCTGCTCAAGGTCTTATCCGGGGCCGACTTCCAGAAGCGATATCCCTTCTTGCCGCCCTCCTCGTAGAGCTCGGAGCAGGCCGAGTCCAGCGCGATGGCGATATCCTTGTCCCTACCCGGCTGATAACCCGCCTTGACGATGGCGTCGAGGATGTGCTTGATCGCATCCTCATTGTCGAGGTTGGGCGCGAACCCGCCCTCGTCGCCGACGTTGGTATTGTGGCCGGCCTTCTTCAGGACCGCCTTGAGGCTGTGGAAGACCTCGGCCACCATCCGGATGCCCTCGGCGAACGTCTTGGCCCCCAGGGGCATCACCATGAATTCCTGGAAGTCGATCTTGTTGTCGGCGTGCTTGCCGCCGTTGATGATATTCGCCATCGGGACGGGGAGTAACCGGGCGTTGGCCCCGCCGATGTAGCGATACAGGGGCAGGCCGTGCGAGGCGGCGGCGGCCTTGGCCGCGGCCAGGCTGACGCCCAGGATCGCATTGGCGCCCAGGTTGGCCTTGTTGGGCGTGCCGTCGGCCTCGATCAGCGCGCGGTCGAGCCCGACCTGGTCGGCCGGATCGCGGCCCAGGGCGACCTTGGCCAGCACGCCGTTGACGTTGGCGACCGCCTTGGTGACGCCCTTGCCCAGGAATCGCTTGGCATCGCCGTCGCGGAGTTCGACCGCCTCGAAATCTCCCGTGCTGGCGCCCGAGGGCACCGCGGCACGGCCGAGCGTGCCGTCGGCCAGGATCACGTCCACCTCGACCGTCGGATTGCCGCGGCTGTCGAGGATCTCCCGGCCGCGAACCTGCGTAATCGGAGCGAGCGCCTTGGTCATGGCTGTCGTCGAGACTCCAAAGGTGATGATCGGGCGTCAGAGGGCCCGGGGGGCGTCAAGGTGTGAGTGGTTACCTCGAGCGGTTAACCGATGGATTGCTCACGCCGTGGCCGCATCGTCGCCATACTAACCCGACGCGCCAGCGAGGGTCCGATGGCATTCCCCTCGCTGGCGCGTCGGGTTGGTATGGAGTGTATGCCATCCGGTCGTGAAGCGCTCCAAGGTGTTTTATCCGGCGCAGCCGCCGCGGGGTCAAGGCTCCCATGCCACGAATGGAGGCCATCCGGGCAGAATGTGGCCAATAGTGCCGGCTCCAAGCTGCAATCTCACAAGGACTTGCGTCCCAAGATCCCGCCGCGCCCCGGGAAACTCGGACGCGGACGCGCCGAGATCCGGGTCGGGCGAGAGAAATCAAGTGCGGGGCGGTCCCGCCGCTCCGTTGTGTGGGGCAGGGGGGGAAGGGTCTCCCGAGGGGGAGGCGGGGACCGCCGCGCGTTGCGGCATCAAGGTGCCAGTTCTCGAGGGCGCTCGGCCGAACTCCTTCCCGGAATTCGACCCTAGTGATCCCTCGATGACCAGAGCGCCCAGGACGAAGCCCGAACTCGGTGCCCACGGGCCCCGACGGGCAGCGTCCCGGACGCTCTGCTCCAACCTGGACCGACGGCAAGAAAAAGAGCCCGGTCGGCCTCGCTCGCTCGTGTCACTCTCGGAAGCCTGGGGCCCGGCCGTCTCGCGAGTCTCGTGAACCGCGTCGCCCGGGCCATAAGGATATCGGCGGCCCGGCAGGGCGGCTTGACCCTTCCCGCGATTCAACAACGAACCGGTTCGGGGAGGCTCAGGTCGGGACCGGATCGGCGTCACCGACCCGCAGGAGCGGCACGACATACTTGCGCAGAAATATCGGACTATCCGGCCCGAAGTGGCCGCCGAGATAGCCCGTCGAGGCCATCCGGGGCTCCCATCGGACCGGGCGGAGCTTCGCATACTGACGGATCCTCTCCGGGTCCGGGTCGTCCGGCCCGGGCGTGACGAAGCCGACCAGACCGGCCCCGACGCTCCGGACGCCATCGATCGTGCCGAAGAGGCGTGTGCCGGCCCCCAGGATGATGACGTCGTACGGCGACCAGAAGACGACGACATCGCTGCGGACGGCCCGGAGGGACGGGGTCAGGTCATAACCGGGCGAGAGCGCCGGGGCCAGCAGGACGACGCGCTCGACGCTCTCCTCGTCCAGTTCCTCCAGGGCCTTGACCATCACGCCGGTCCCGCCCGACTTCCCGACCAGGAAGACCGGATCATCCGGCTGGGCGGACTGGAAGGATCGCACGGCCTCGGCGACCAGCCCGGCCTGACGATCGCGGTTCGCGGCGTCGGTGAGGTCGGCGAACCATCGCCCGAACCCGTGGCCCCAGGAGACCACCCCGACCGTATAAGGGAGCCGCTCGGCACCCGCGACGAATCGCAGGCCGGTCCCGAGCATGTCGAGGCCGCCGACGCCGTCGGCGATCAGGACGAGCCCTCGCGCCCGCGTCGCATCGCCCCCCGAATCGGGCGGCCGGCCAAAGAATAATCGATACAAGGGTTCAACCAGGTGCGACGTGAACAACGACATGGGCTTGGGCGACGATTCCTTGTGTAAGTGGCCTCTGTGAGGCCGCTCCTCGTGGATCCTCGTGGATCGGACCGGCCTCACAGAGGCCGGCTACAAAACGGGGTCCGATCCTAGCTCGAGCGTCAGGGCAATGGCAAGTCCTCGAACGAGAATGCCACATCGGCGGGCATCGTGAACAGGTGGTGGTAGACCAGACGGGCCGGGACGCCGAACCCGGCGGGTGCCGGCAACACCACACCTGCCCGGGTCGTGGGGGCCGGCCAGATCAGGTTCAGACGCACGCGGGCCCCGTCCCTACTCGTATCGACCTGGACATGGCCCAGCCGGAGGGACTTCCCGTCGGCGTCGAAGATCTCGATCTGGTTGAGCAGCATCCAGGCGCGGATCACGTCGGTCCCGAGCGGGCGAACGTTCAGCTCCACCGGGGTCATGATCAGTCGTCCCTGGTTGGGCTTGGGCCGGATGGCTCCGACCGTGATCGCCACGCGATCGTCCTCGATCTTGGACTCTTCCTTGTCACTGAGCGTCACGACCAGCGGCCGGGGCTCGGGGGCGGCGACCAGGACGGGTTGGACCCCTCGGAGCCGCTTGAGGATCCGGCCCGACTTCGCGGACGCCTGGAGCGAGGCATTCACCGTGATCCGCGAGGTCCGCTCGGGCGATCCCACCATCAGCGAGCCGAACCCTCCCTCCGGCGGATCGCGACGAGGGCTCTCGAAGCCGGGCGGCACCAGCGACTGACCCAGGTCGTTGACCGCCTCGATCCAGCCGATCTGGCCGACGGGCACGACGTACATCCGGGATTCGGCCTCGATTTGCAGTCGCGCGGAGAGGTTCGTCTCCTTCTGCCGGCCGGCCGGCATCCCGGGCCTGAGCTGACCCTCGAGCGCGAGGCTTTCCAGTGTGACGCGAAACGGGCCGCTGTTGACGTAAGGGCACTCGCCCGGGTCGGCGCCGGACGGCATGAGGTAGTTCGACGGGCGGCTCCCCGGGTTCACGAAGTGATTGCTCGGCAGAGTCCGCAAGCCGCCGGCCTTGCAGAGCTGCCCGACCGCCTCCCAGAACGTGACCGGCCCCGAGGATCTCAGTGTGAGCCGACGATGGTAAATCGGGTCGATCACCGGCACCGAGAGCCCGAGCCGGATGCCGTTGCGGCCGTTGATCGACTCGACGATCCGCTCCAGCGTTTGGTCGCGGAAGTCAAGGGTCAACATCGTCGGGGTCGAGAGCGACCTGCGCTCGATGGCCGCGACGAGCTCGCCGGACCGCTTGCGGATCTCGGCATCCCTGGACAGGACGCCCTCCCGGAGGGCCGGCAAGGCGCCGGGGCCCAGGGCCCGGAGCACCTGCTCCGCGGCCTGGCGGTCTTCATACCGTTCGGCCCCGAGCCGGCGGACCAGCTCGGCCGGGCCGGGGCCGTCGTCGGCCGACGTCGTGACGGACGCGATCAAGAAGACGGTCAGCGCGATCATGTCAGGGCCTCCCGGGGATGGGGATGTCGCTCAGCTCGATCGGCACCTCGGCGATCGTCCGCATCAGGCCGTAGTAGCGGATCTCGGCGGGATGCGTGTCGGCGTCGGGGACGATCCGCAGCCTGGCACGGTCGTCGGCCGGGTTCGCGGCCAGCGGGCCGGCTTTCCAGGTCATCGGCTCACCTTGAGCATCGCGGACCTCGACGACACCCCCGGCCCAGTAAATCCAGTCGTTGTAAGGTGCCTGGAGTGTGCGGGCCGCCCGGAAGTCGCCGAACCGCGCGGCCAGCTCGATCTCCGGGCGTCGCCCCGGCTCGTCCCGAACGTCGGTCACCTCCAGGTCCAGACTCCCCTGGCGGAAGGTGCGTCGCCGGGAGTCGGCCAGCGGAATGACGAGCGGGTCGGGCCGGCGGCCCTCGATCGCAAGCTTCACCGTCGCCTTCAACGACTTGAGCCGGAGGTCGCCCGTCGCCGGGGCCGCCATCTGGTAGTTCCAGAAGTTGATGGATTGCTCCGGCACCATGACGAGCTGCGTGAATGCCCAATTCAGCGGACGATCCTCGCCCGGGAACAGCTCGTGGGTGACGGGCCGATCCTCGGTATCGAGGATCTCGACGCGACGGGGAAGGTCGTCCTGGCCGATCCTCAGCCGGGGCTCACCGCGTATGTAGACGCTCAGGTCGAGCTTGGGCCGGCCCGAGCGATGGACCTTGCCGTCGTCACCGCGGACCAGCCGGGATTCGTCGTGATAGCGAAGCTGGGAGATGCTGATGCGGAATGCGCCGACATACGACGGCCGATCTTCGGGCGGGTCGCCGGGGAACGAGAATCGGAGGACGGTCTCCGACACCCCCGACCGCTCGGAAGTGGCGAAGTTGTATTGCGACCGGGCTTGCCGCGAGAGCCGATCGATGGCCTGCCAGAACGGGACCGGCTGCGGCTCCTCCAGGGTGACCCGGACCGCCCGACGACGCTCCTCGTTGCCGTCGTTGAAGATCAGCCGCATCCCGCTGCGCCGCGCCAGCGAGGCCAGGACCTCATCCAGCGGCTGGTCGCGATAATCCAGCGTGACGAGGGTCGGTCCGGTGAGTAATCCGCTCTCGATCTTGTCCACCAGGGCGGCGGCCCGCTCTCGGAGGGTCGAGCTCCCATCGACGCCCTCGGCCACCGGGCGCAGGGCCGGGAGCGCCCGAGGCCCGAGCCGTTCCAGGGTTCTTTCGGCCGCTGCGTGGTCGTCGCCACCCAGCCTCGCGACGAGGCCGGCCGCGTTATTGGGACCCTCCGGAACCTGGACGAGCGCCGCGAGCAAGATGAAGCCGGCTGCCCCGAACATCGTCGGTCACTCCTTTGCGTCAGCATGATCCGAATACGAGCCCGAAGCGCCAGCGAGTGCATGGTCTCCGGCAATGCACTCGCTGGCGCTTCGGGCTCGTATCTAGCGTAATTCCGGGCGCGGTCGATTGCTACCCCGCGGGACGCGGCGTCAGATGAGTTCGCGGATGGGCTCGCGACGGTCGAGGAGGAAGTGGGGGCGGTTGGTGGCGTCGTGGAGCATGGTGTTCTCGACGTCGATGCCGAGCTGGTGATAGAGGGTGGCGAAGACGTCCTGATAGTGCACGGGCCGATCCTGCGGCTCCTCGCCCAGGCGGTTCGTCGAGCCGATCACCTGGCCCATGCGCATGCCGCCGCCGGCGAGCAGGGCGCAAGACGCCTTGGGCCAGTGGTCCCGGCCGGCGGACTTGTTGATGCGCGGGGTGCGGCCGAATTCGCCCCAGGCGATGACGCTCACGTCCTTGTCCAGGCCGCGGGCGTGCAGATCCTCGACCAGGGCGGTGATCCCCTGATCGAACTTGTCGAGCTGGGTGGGGAGCTGGGCGAAGTTGCCGCCGTGCCGGTCCCAACTGCCGAAAGAGAGGGTGACGCAACGGGCACCCGCCTCGACCAGGCGCCGCGCCATCAGGAACTGGTCCATCCAGTGAGGGCCGGCGTCCTCGCCGAAGGCCGGAGCGGCGCTGCCGCGTCCGTAGCGATCGCGGATCCGCGGATCTTCGCGCTCGAGGTCGAGCGCCTCCGCCATCTTGCTCGAGGTCAGCACCTCGAAGGCGGCGTTGTTGAACGCGTCGAGCCCCCGGGAAACGGCCGATCGCTCGGCCCGGAGTCGGAAAGAGTCGTAGCTGGCCAGCAGGGTCCGGCGGTCTCGCAGGCGATCCAGGGTCACGCCGTTGAGTCGCATCTCGGTCATCTCGGGGCCGTCGGGGAGGAACGGCGAATGGGCAATCCCCAGGAAACCCGGCGCGCCCGGATTCGAATAGGGCGGGTGCCCCGTCTTGATCGTCAGGCCGATCGACGGGGGAACGGCCGGGTCGATGGGGCCCTGGAGTTTGGAGAGGACCGAGCCGAGCGAGGGATGGCCGTCCTGCTTGCCTCGCGGGCCCTTGGGATAGCCGCTCAGGCACATGTCGGAATTGTGCTGGTCGGGACTTCCGTAGAGCGAGCGGATGATGGCGAACCTGTCCATCATCTTGGCCAGGCGCGGCATGTGCTCGCAGATCTCGATGCCGGGGACGTTGGTGGGAATGGGTCGGAACGAGCCGCGGATCTCGGCCGGGGCCTTCATCTTGAGGTCGTACATGTCCTGGTGCGACGGGCCACCGGCCAGGTAGATCATGATGACGGCCTTGTGCGATCGTGCGCCGGAGACGGTCGATGCCGTCGCCTCCTGGGCCTTGAGGACCTCAGGCAGGGCCAGCCCTCCCATGGCCAGGCCGCCGATCTTGAGGAAATGGCGCCGGGTGTGGCCATCGCAATACGCCGCAGGTTTCTGGCCGAGGATGGAAAGCATTGCGGGGCTCTCGGGTAATTAGGCGGGCGCTCGAGATCCGTCAGGGACCTCCGGATTCCTGGCATGGGGCGAACGGACGATCATTCCGGCGTCATGAGTGGATGTCGCCAGGGCCGTTGAACGAACGGCACTCCGGCGGAGCGGTCTCCGCTCGGCATCACTCAAGGATTGGACTGATCTTAATTCGCTGTTGAATTTTTGTCAAACAAATGATCGGTCGAGGAGAGGGCCGATGGGAAATCGGTCGAGGGCGAACGCGGTTGCAAACGGAGGCGCGCCCCCGGTCAAGAAGGTCCCGGCTCGGTCTCGGCGTCCTGCCATTTCATGGCCCGAGCGTGCCGCATCGGGGCGATCCGGAGGATGACCTCGCCGTTCTGGAACAGCCGGACCGTGCCGTTCGACTGGCTGACGACGACGGCCAGGGCCTTGGTGACGTCGGTGATCGCCGCCGCGGCCCAGTGGCGCGTGCCCAATCCCTTGGGGAGCGTGAGTCCCGTCATCGGAGCGTCGATCAGCCGGCAGGCGGCCTCGACCGTGCCGTCGCGGGCCACCACGAAGGCCCCGTCCAACTGGGCGATCTCCTTGATGGCCTCGCGTACGCGCAAGTCGCGGACATTGCGGTCCTTGCGGCGATAGCCCTTGAACGGGTCGAATCCCAGGGGACGCGACCGGGACATGACGTTGCGGGCGTCGCCGACGACGATCAAGCTCCCGACCGCCTTCCCCTCGCGGCCCTCCCGGCCGATCTCGACCGCCACGTCCACGACCGCCTTGAGCGTCTCGAACGGGACGGTGGTCTCCAGCATCCGCAGGTCGCGCGCGCTGAGCCGCTCGAGGTGCTCACCCAGCCGGATCACGCTCAGCGAGTCGATGGCCTCCGCCTCGAAGGCCGAGTACACCACCACGACGCGTCGCCGGCCTGGAGCCAATCGTTGGCGACCGCCTCGATCAACGCCAGGCTGATCCGCTCGGAGATGGCCGCCTCGGTCGGCTCGACCTCGACGGCGATCAGGCCCGCCTTGCGGACGGCCTCGAGCTGTCTTTCCGATGCGCTGGCCACCAGGACGGGCAGTTCACCGGAGCGCCGCCATCCGAACGAGATCCCAATCGATGGGACCTTCGGGGAGGATCAGGAGGCCCGTCGCGCCCATCCGGAGGGCGGCCTCGAATGCCAGAGAGAGAAGGGGCAGGGGCGGGGTCGCCTTGGACACGACACTCGACGTCATGGCGGGCGACCTCGATCTGGATCGGGGGACTGGGCGACGCGGGAGTCCCACGTCGCGTCCCGGAGCCGAGTGATTCAGACGCGCGCGAACGCCTTCGTCCGGAACTCACGGGTGAAGGAGGATGATGTCGTTCTTCCATCCATTCTGACGAGCCAGTGGCCTCGATACAAGCACGTGAAGGTCGCCGGCGATCGATCGGAAGCGCCGACCCGCCCCGAGCGGGCGAGCCGGACGACATCCGTCATCGAGCGGAACGGCGACAGACGATCCGACCGGCCGGGAGGACTTCGATTACTTCTTCGGTTCCGCCGCGGGCTTGGTGGCGGCCGGGGGTGGCAGAGACTTGGCCTCCTTGCCCTCGACCGGCTTGGTCTCGGCCGGCTTGGCCGCGGGTGCCGGGGTCTCGGCCTTCTTGGTCTCGGCCGGCTTGGTCTCGGCCGGCTTGGTCTCGGCCGGCTTGGGCGCCGGGGCGGGCTTGGTCTTTCGGACCTCCGCGATGGCGTTCCTCAGGATCGCCGCGCGCTGGTCATACCACAGCTTGAGCCCCGCGCTGGGATTCACGATCCGGACGTCGTGGACGTAGTCGAAGCCCTCGAGCGTGCCGTATCCGGTGAACCAGGCGCCGAAGACCTCGGGGCTGACGGCGTACGGCTTCTTCGCGGTCGCGTTCTTGAGCGTGCGGAGGTCGGTCACGCGATTGGTGATCAGGAGGTCGAGGATCGGCGGGGGATCGATCGAGGACTCGATCAACCCGGCGTCCTGGGCGGCGACGATCGCCTCGGCGACGGCCTTGCGAGCGGCATCGATCTTGGCCTGGACCTCGGGCGGGATCGGCGGCAGGGGTGCCTCGGTCGCCTTCGGGGCCTCCTTGGTCGGCTCCGCAGCCTTGGGTGCCTCCTTGGGCGCCGGCTCCGCGGCCTTGGGAGCCTCTTTCTTGGGGGGTTCAGGCTGGGCGGCCGGCGGGGTCGCCTTCTTGGCCACGTCCTGGCCGGAGGAGGGGCTGGTCTGCACGATCCCGAAGCCCAGCACCAGACAGAACGACAGGGTCAGCGTCACGAAGCGGCGCACCACCAGGATGTCTCCTTTTCTCAAGTGATCGTGATTCGAGTCGGGCTCCATGGCTCGACGCGGGATGGACGGCTCGGAGAGCGCGAGTCTCCCGATGGGTCGCGACGCTCGCATTCCGGGTCCGATGACCCCACCTTCGACGCGTTTCCCACGACCCGGTCGCCGCCGATGACCGATTATCGATCCTGAGCATCCCGATGTCCACCGGGGAACGCCCATCTTGCTCGATTGATGGGGATTCCCGCTCATGCGGTTTGCCCGCAGCCACTGGCCATGCGCTCGCCTTTTGTTGCAGTCCTTCACGATTCTGGAAACCTGGGGGATTCAGATCGTACTGGGAAAATCCCGGAGTTGGGGTAACGCCTGGTCGTCCCGTTGCCGAATTGAATAGGGGAGAAGATCGGCCGGGGCTCCGCTTGAGGCGGCGGCTCGCGGTATCAACGGAGTAGGCGATCGGGAGGATAGCGATGAGACGGATGGCGTCGAGGACGAGGACGATCCGGACGAATCGGGCCCGGCCCGTGTTGGAAAGCCTGGAGGGCCGCCAGCTCCTGAGCGGGGTTTCCGCCCGCCAGGCGAGTGGGCCGGCTGTCGCGTCAACGGTCGGCGAATTCTCGCAGAAGGATCGCGTATTCACCTACACGACTCCTACGGGCGGTCACGCCACGATCAAGGTCGTGGGGATCGGCAACTTGGCCGGGACGAACGTCTCCAGCTCCGGCGCCCTGGATCTCGTCTACGGCGACACCAACGCGTACTCGAAGATCGTCGGGCAAGTTCGGGGCGGAGGCGGCCACGCGCCCCTGGCCAGCATCCTCAATAATCACCTCCTCCAGAATGGCCTGGCCAACAGCTTGAGCGGTGTGGGCGGGAATCCTGTCGCTTCGGTGAAGATGCAGAACTTCGACCTGATCGCCGGCGGAAAGATCAATCTGACGCCGGGCGTCAGCTCGCTGATCCTCAATTCGATCGGGCCCGCGACCCAGGTGAATCTCCGCACGCTCCCACCGGCTCCTTCCTACCGGACCTTGCCGGCAAACCCCGGAAATACGGCGGGCGGCCAGAGCGGATTATTCGGCGTGGTGGCGAGTTCCTCGACGAGCACCAGCACGACCTCGGCCGCGACCGGGACGGTCACCGGCGCCAACACGACCACCGGGACCGGCATCACGGGCACGGGCACGACGACCGGGACCAGCGCATTTTCGGGCGGCGCGGGCACCGGGACGACGACCACCGGGACCGGCTCCGGGACCTCCGGCACGGGCACCGGCGGCACGGGCAGCGGGACCTCGGGGACCGGCACCGAGACCGGCACCGGGGGCACGACCGGCGGCTCCACCGTCATTCCGGTCGTCACCGGGAACTCGACGTTGACCGGCACGTTCAACCTGGGGACCTCATCCACCCTGGAAGCCGGACAATCGGCCTCCATCACGAGCGCGCAAGGGATCACGACCTCGTACAATTCCAACCCCAACCAGTCGCAAACCCTCGTGGCGGTATCGGGCGGCTTCACGCCTCAGTCGAACCTCCTCGAGCCGCTGGCCACCGGACAGCAGGCCACGGAACCACCGGCCCCGCCGGGGATCATCCTGAAGACGAATTCGATCAATGGAGCACCGACCACGACGGTCGACCTCCTGACCGACTCCAAGATCTACGGCTATGACCCGAAGACCGGCCAGGTACTCCGCTTCGACCTGAATCTCGCGAACAAGACCGGCGCGGTCGACCCCACGTTCGCACCGATCGGCGTGCCCGGCGATCCGGCCGTCGCGGGCCTGGCCATCGCCTATAACGGCAGCCAGCTCGATATGCTGGTGAGTTCGGGTACGACCGTGTATGCCTACACCGCCGCAAACGGGACCCCGGTGGGCTCATTCACGACGACGGTCCCGATCACCTCGATCGGCTCGACCTCATCGACCACCGTGCTGGGGAGCGCGCAGACCAATCAGCTCCAATTGATCAACCTGCCCGCCAGCCTCCAGACGGGGACGGAACAACCGGAGGGCTCCGCGCAGCCCTTCGTGCCGCAGCAGGAGTTCACGCTGCTCGGCGGCCTGACGGGCGTGCCGGGGACGACGACCCTCTTCGCCACGATCGCGGCCCACTTCAACACCCTCCAGCCCGACCAGTACCAGCTCGGCGTCCAGACGATCGGCGTCAGCCAGGTCAGTATCACCAATGCCGGCACCAACCTGTTCAACCAGTTCACGGCCGTCTCCGATACGGCCCTCAAGAGCCGCGGGAACTACGTGAACGTCAGTCCCACCTCGACCGCGGGACAGATCGGCGAGGCCCTGGGCAACGTGGACGGGAGCCTCGCCCTGGTGACGTCCGCCTCGAACGGTACGAACTCGGTCACCTTGTACAATCCATCGTCACTGGGCTCGCGCGGGACGATCACCGTGAACTATCCGGACCTGATCACCGCCCTGAGCGGGAACTTCCGGACGGACCTCACCGGGACGGCACTCATCGACATCCAGGGAGACGTGCAGTCGATCCGCGGCGGGACGGCCAATGGCCTGGTCTTGAACGACACGGGCAATCTCGCCCTGGTGAAGCTCAATCGGATCAGCAATTCGACCGTCGTCGGACTGCCGATCAGCCACCTCCAGATCAAGCGACGGTCGAACACCACGTTCCTCTCGTCGGCCCGCGAGGTCGACGGCCGCAACGGGGTCCAGGTCGAGACCAGCGTCCAGCAGATCGGCCCGCTCTTGCAACCGAACAGCCCTTGAGGGCATCTCCACCGGGCGGGGCCGGCCGAAGGCGGTCCGACGCGTCGTCTCGTCCGGGCCGCGGCGGCCCCGCCTCGTGTGGTCCATGCGGGCGTCGCGTCGCAGACCCTGGCCGGCCATCGCGCACGATCAGCGTCCATGGCCAAGCTGGGATTCGACACGCGTCCGCTCGGCCGCGACCACGGCGGCGTGAGGCATCGGCCGAGTCATCGCGGCCAGCTCGTCACCCGTCAGACGCAGTCGATCGAGCCAGAGTTTGAGTCGCTGCGATGCATCGAACTGGGCCAGTCCCGCCACACGCTGGGTGAGTTGAGCGGGGAAATCCGATCGGGCGGGCCAGGCGAGGCGGATCGCCGAGTCCCAGACCTCGAGCGCCCGATTGAAGCCGCGGACAGGGTCGCGATCCATTGCGGCCTGTGCCAGTCGCGCCGTCGTCTCGGCCTCGAGGGCCTGCCAGACTCGAGGGCCGCACTCGGCGTCGGGAATCCGGGCGAGCCTCGCATGCATCTCTTCCCAGTCGCCGGTCTCGCTCAAAGCGTCGATCAACACGTCATCGAAGATCGGACGCCGACTCCGGTCGAGCCGATCGCGGCGGATGCGTCTCAGGACCGCGAGACGGCCTTCGTGCGACGGGCGTTCGGCGACCTTCGTCGTCTCATGCACCAGGTCGAAAATCGCCGCATCGAGTGACCATCTCAGCAAACTGTCGGAGGACTCGGCAGCCGGGCCGGGTTTCGTCATCGTCACGGCGATAGCCTCGGCCGGCCAGGTTGCGTACGAGGCCGAGATTTTCGCCCAATTGTCCGGTCGAAGCCGATCGGCAGCAATCGTGCGCGAACCCGGCCGCTCTCCCGTCGGCAATCGCGTCAGACCGTCGCCGGACGGCCGGATCAGACGGGTGAGTCGGTAGAGCGGATCTCCGAGGTAGATCAGCCTCCAGGGGCGTCCATACGGCTCGAACTCCAACTGCCGCAGCGCGGCGGCCATCGGGAGCTCGGCGGCCAACAGATCGGCGGCCAATCTGGGCGATCGGAAGGCCTGGAGGAACGGCTCGTTGATCGAGCCGAAGTAGACGAAGGCCCCTCGAGCCAGCCAGCGAGCGGCGATCGTATCGGGATCGTCGAGGTCGGCGACCGAGTAGCTGTGGATCATGACGACGGCCCTGGGGAAACCGCCGGGGACGTCCGCCGGCCGGCCCGGGCCTCCGGAGATCGAGAAATCCTTCGACGTCCCCGAGGAATTGATCCAGACGAACCCGAATCGATTACTCGGATCGACGAAACGGTGCCAGTTCACCAGGTCCGCGCGCGGACCGGCGCCAAGGAATACCCTGCCTGGACCGGTCGAAGAACGGCTCATTTGATCGGCCAGCGGAAGCAAGCTGTACGCGGACCTGGCCCCACCCATCTCGTAGGTGTCCCACAAGAGCGAGGCGTCAGGCTGGAGGAACAAGGCGGCCATCGCCCGGGCGACGCTCGCCGCGGGGTCTCCCAGGAG
Source organism: uncultured Planctomycetota bacterium (assembly GCA_963743925.1). GTDB lineage: Bacteria > Planctomycetota > Planctomycetia > Isosphaerales > Isosphaeraceae > CAVZRC01. The sequence continues at coordinate 998,096 of CAVURY010000034.1, forward strand.
CCGGCCCGCGAAGGCCCACCGTCGTCGAGACGCGTCCAGGCCCGTGACCTCCGGCTCGCCTGCGAGTTCGCGCCCGATGAGATCGTCGAGGGCGTGGATGCCGCGGGCGGCGCCGCGATCGACGTCGTTGCGATAGCGATAGGGCCAATCGCCGGCGATCGTCAAGAAATCGCAGTCGTCGCCGAGGTGATCGTAATGGGGCGTCACGGCGGCCACGCGAGCCTCGAGCCGCCGCACGAAGCGCACGGCCTGGGCGAGGGTCAGGACATCGCCGAGCCGGTTGACGCGGCCGGCGTCGCGAGGATCGCCGAGCGACCAGATACTCGGCTCCACTCGGACCAGCGGCTGGAACCTCCCGGCCGCGAGCGCGACGGCGCCGGCAAGCATCGGGCTATCGGGCGCGGTGAGCACCAGGCCCGGTGGCGTCGGACCCAATCCGCGGGGCGGCGAGCCGCCGGGCGGGAGTCTGTCCTCGGGCATCGAGGGGTCCGACCAGGCCCGCGCGACGGCCCCGATCGCCGCCTGCCAGAGGGCCATCCGGGCGGCCGTCGAGCCCTGCCCGCCGGTCGAACGCGATGGGCTCGGCTCGCCATTGCCCCGCCACACATACCGGACCACCCGCGAGGGCCGGAACGCCCGGAGAAACGGCAAGGTCCATGCCGGCTCATCGATCAGGATCGGGAAGAAGTGGCGCTCGTCCCACGCGGCGATGGCCTCGAAGAACGATCGCACGTCGGGGACCAGGCAGACCTGATCGACGACCGTCCGTCCAGGGCCCCTCGACCGCCCCCAGTTCATCGCCGCCTGGCGGATCGGCTCCAGCCGGGGGTCATTCCAGGTCCGCGGCTCGCCCGGGAGCCGCTCGAGCCCCGTCGCGAGTGAACCCGACTTAGGACCGGAAGTCCCATCGCGGCGCCTTCGGCCGCCATCGGAGACCACTCCTCCCCGGTCGCTGTCGGCCGCCGACTGCCCGGAGAGACCCTTCAGAGGATTCCCGATGCGACGCTGCCAGCGTCCGAACAGGTAAGTCAGACCTACGAGCCCCGCGACCAGCATCGCCGCCAGGAGCAACGCCGGCCATCCCGCTCTCGAAGCACGCTGTCTCATCGAATCTCCTGACCACGGGCCGGCGGGGTGGGTCCCTCGGCCGAGCGCTCGGCAGTCACGCGACTTGTGGACGACGGCGAGGACCGGTCTGAGGGTTCCTCGGCCGCGCCTGCCGGGCGACATCGGGTGGAGCCAGGCCACGATAATCGTTATACTCGATCGAGTCTACGAACCCGCAACCTCCGATCTTCAGGCAGCGTCGCCCGGGCGCGGCATCCCATCCCGTGGACGGAATCGGCGGATCTCCCCACGGGTGGTTCCCGTCGCCGATTGACGCGTGGCTTGGCTCGATAAGGATCAGTGCGATGAAAAAGGGCGGCATCCTCAACCCGGCAATCTGCTCACTCCTGGCCGAGCTCGGGCAAACCGACGAACTCCTGATCGTCGACGCCGCCTACCCGCTGCCGACAGACGGCCACGTCATCGACCTGACCCTGACGCCGGGGATTCCGCGCCTGCTCGATGTCCTTCGCGCGGTGACGGAGGAGCTCGTCGTGGACTCGATCGCAGTCCCGGCGGAGATCAAGGAGTTCAGCCCGCGCATCTATCAGGAGATCCTCAAGATCGTCGGCGATACCGATGTCGATGAGGTCCCCTTCCACGAGTTCAAGGAGCAGGCGCTGGACGTCAAAGGGATCATCCGTTCGGCCGAATTCAGCCCGTACGCGAGCGTCCGACTCGTCGCCGGCAGCGCGTTTTGAGGTCGTGATATTCGGCGGTCGTCGATCGACCGGGATCAGAAATCCCGGCGACGAGCCGCCGAAGGGGTTTGAAGAGGAGGAGAGGAGAGGAAGTTCGTGGCGGGCGGCGTAAGCCGGATCCTGTCAAGACCCCGCCCGGACGCTTTCACGTCCGGCCTGAGCCTCGGATGATCATTTATCTGGGACGTCGGTTGCCCGACGCCTCGAGCGACCTACCCGGGAGTCGTGACGGATCGGGCCGATCCGTGGGCGGCGGCCGATGGAGGCCCCACGGTTCGACCCGAGGAGCCCCGTCCCGTCCGTTCGCCCTGCCCCCTTATTTGGTCTTGCTCCCGATGGGGTTTACCGAGCCAGGCCGGTCACCCGGCCTGCTGGTGAGCTCTTACCTCGCCGTTTCACCCTTACCGCGGTCGCGGCGCCCTGGGGCGACACGTCCGAGGCGGTTTGTTTTCTGTGGCACTGTCCCTATCCAGGTCGCTTTCGCAGTCCCGGACGGTGGGCGTTACCCACCATCGCGCCCTGTGGAGTCCGGACTTTCCTCCGCGGCACGTCCCTGGACCCAAGCTTTACGGCCGGCCGGTTTCCCGACCGGCCCCGGAGCTTCGGCCCAGGCGCCCCGGCGATCATCGCGCCCGCCACGAACTCTGATGCCATCATACGGGCCGAGGTTCGCCCGAACAACCCTGGGTGACGAGTTATCCGAACTTGGCCTGGAATCCTCGTAGGTCAGGCTTTCCAGCCTGACGATCGCCCTGTCAGGCTGGAAAGCCAGTCTGTAGCAGGATCCGGGTTGGCTGTAGGCGTTCTGGGGTTGGCATCAGGCCGTTTCCGCGTCGAATACCAACCCGAAGCGTCAGCGAGGGGGTCTGCGGGCGAGGCCGAGGATCGGACCCTCGCTGACGCTTCGGGTTAGTGTGAACAGCGGCGGCTGCCGGCCCGGCAACCATGCTACAGTCTCTGGAAAGCCTGACCTAAATGGAGACGCGGGGTGTTACGCGGCACGTAGCGGGGAGCTGCGGGTCTGTCGATTCAGGGGTTTGTTGACCTGGGGTTCTTTCCCTTGCCTGCCCCCGCTTTGGCCTTAGCGGGCGGCCACCTCATAGCCGGCGGGGTTGGGCCCTTCGACGCCTTGAACTTCGCGAGCTTCTCCTCCTCGCTCAAGAGGGTAATCGGGTTGAGGATCACCGATTCGCCGCTCTTGAGCCCCTCCTTGACCTCGACTTGCTCATCACTTCCGATGCCCAGGACCACCTTGCGCCACTCGAACCCTCCATCGGGTTTCTTCACCGCCAACTGGTCCATCAGGTATCGGCCCTCATATTGAGGCACCGCCGAGACCGGGACGCTGAGCACATCGTCGAGCTCTTTGACGAGGATCTCGGCCTGGGCCGTCATACCGGGCCGCAGGCTGGGAATCGGGTTATCGATCTTGACGTGCGTCGTGTAGACCTTGATGTCTCGGCTGAGGTAATAATTGCTCGAGTCGGGCAGTGGGGAGATACTCTGGACCGTGCCGTCCAGGACGACATCGTCAAAGGCGTCCACGCGGATCCTGGCCTTCATGTTCGGGAGGAGCTTGTCGACGACCGCCTCGCGGACCTTGACGTTGACCTGCATCCGGGTGAGATCGGGAATGGAAATGATCTTCTGGCGCTCGCGGACCGTCGCGCCCTCCTCAATCTGCTGGGCGTACACGACCAGCCCGGAGATCGGAGCGACCAGCGTACACGCGGCGATTTGACGCTCCAGTTTCGCCTCCTTGCCCTTTTCCAGGTCCCAGGCCGCCATCTTGTACAGCTCTTCGAAACGCTTCCGTTCGAGTTCGATTTGCAACCCCTTGGTGATCCTGGACCCGGTGTATTTATTGAGCAGCTCAAGCTTGGATTGAGCGAGCTCAAGCGTCATTTTTTCGCGTAAGAGCGTCTGTTCGGTGGCTTCGAGGCGGTCGTCCAGGTCGAGCTCGACCATGATCTCCTCGGGGGTCTTCACCCCGCCTTTCCCCGCCAGCACGCCACTCAACTTCTGGCCGGCGCGTCGAGTCCGCTCCAGCCGGCTCTCGGCCTTCTGGATGGCCGCTCGGGCCGAGACGATTTCCGCCTTCGCGGCGGTCAGATCCTGAGTCAGAACACCATCGGTATACTCCTTCACCGCAAGCTCGGCCACTTCGCGGGCGAGCTCGGCGTTCTGGTAGTTGGCCTTGGCGGCTTGGGTCGTGATTCGCTGGTTGACCAGCTGGTCGCGAAGGGCCGCCGAGTCCAACTCGCAGATGAGGTCTCCCTTCTTGACCTTGGTTCCCTCGGGCATGATCTTGATGATCGTCGTGCGGCCCTCGACGTTACAGTAGACGTCCGAATTGCCGGAGCTCTCGAGGCTGCCGCGATCGACAACAGTGACCCTGAGCTTGCCGGGCTTCACCTCGTAGACGGGGCCACTCTCGGCCTGGGCCGGTTTCGGCTTCGCTTCGGTTTGGGCCTGGGCGCCCGATGTCCCCTTCTGGGCGAGCAGGTCAACCCCGGCGACCGTGGCGCCGGCGACGAGCAGCATCGATGCGGCTTTCAGCCATTGCGTGGTGATCATGGATCGGAGAACTCCCTGGGCTAATGAGGCGGCAGACCCTCGGACCATGCTTCGGACCGTCAGGAATCGCGTCGCGGCGACGACCGTGGTATCCACGATTGCGGAGGAGATCGGCGCCAGTGGGCCATCCGGCCTCAAGGCGGAGGCGATCAGCCCGGCGTCCGGCGTGAGGCCGCGGCGCAGCAGCCGGCCCCGCAGGCGTTCCCGGCCGCGCGAGAGCCGGCTCTTCACCGTCCCGACCGGCCAGCCCAGATCCCGGGCCGCCTGCTCGTGCGTGTGGCCTTCCAGGTCGCAGAGGACCACCGGCGCCCGATACCGCTCCGGGAGCCGGTCGATCTCCTGGTGGAGCAGCCGCTCCAACTCATCCGCCGGCTCGACGAGCCCCGCCGCCTCCGGCCGGGCCGCGCCCCGCTCGTGCCGTCGCCGACGCGCGGCCGAGGACCGGGCACAAGACGCGGTGCGGTAGGCCACCTGATGGAGCCAGGGGCCCAGCGAATCCCGCACCCAGAGGGCGCGCGCCTTGCGGACCAGGACCAGGAAGGTCGCCTGGAACGCGTCCTGGGTGTCGTGCGGGTCGGCCAGGACGCCCCGGCAGACGCGCCGGACCATCGGCCCGTGCCGCTCGACCAAGGCCGCGAAGGCGAGCTCGGCGGCGTCATCGCGATCGGTCGCGAACCGCTCCAGGAGCTGGCCGTCCGTCAGATCGCGGACCGTGCCCACGTTGAAGAGGGTGCGGAGCTGCCTGAGGACAGCCCCATCCTTTCCGATCGCCACGATTGGGAGACTCCGCCGTCGGCCCGTCCTTCCGAAAGATATGAGTAATGTAACGCCGAACGTCGGCGGTTCCACAATTTGTCGAATTTCGACTCATCACTCGGTGACCGCTTATCCGGGACGCCGGACGACCCCGAATCCCTGCGCCCGAGCCCCTACCTCTTGGGGGCGGCGGTCTTGGTGGCGGCCCTCGAGCCGGCCGGCGGGGTTGGACGTATCGGAGCCCCGAACTTCTCGCGCTTCTCTTCCTCGCTCATCGATGAGACCGGGCCGAGGATCACGGACTCTCCGCTCTTGAGCCCATCCTTGATCTCGACATGCTTCTCGTTCGAGATGCCCAGGACAACGTCGCGCCACTCGAAATCACCGCCCGGTTTCTTCACGGCCAGATGATCCTTACCATCGTACGAAACCACGGCCTGGACCGGCACACTGAGCACGTTGTCGAGTTTGTTGACGAGGATCTCGACCTGAGCGGTCATACCCGGTCGGATGCCCGCGAGACTCTTATCGATGCGGACTTTGGTGGTGTAGACCTTGATGTTCTGAACGACAAAATTGCCCGGATCCGGCAGCGGCGCGATGCTCTCGACCACCCCGGTCATGATTTCCTCGGGGAAGGCGTTGACCCGGATATTGGCGGTCAGTCCCGGCGTGATCCTGTTCAACCAGCGACTCGTGCACCTTGGCGTTCACGAGCATTGGACTGCTGGTATCGATGATGTAACCGATCTTCTGCCGCTCACGGACCGTTGCCCCTTCCTCGATCTGGGGTTGGGGCCGTCCGGCGTTACGGGATGGGTCATTGGCATGCACGACGAGGCCGTCGAAGGGCGCGTTGAAAACGCAATTCTCGAGCGACTTGCGGAGCTTTGCCTCCTTGCTCTTTTCGATCTCCCAGGCCTCTTGCCTTGTCAGCTCGTCATCCCGCCTCCGCTCGACCTCGACGATCAAGCCCTTGGTCGTCCTCTCGCGCGTGTACTTCTCAAGGATCTCCAGTTTTGCCTTGGCCCGTCCCAGAGATCTCTCCTCGCTCTCAAGGGCTTTCTCGGCGGCTTCGAGCCGATCATCGAGATCGAGGTCGGTCACGATATCGACGGTCGGGCTGGCACCCTTGGTCCTGGCCAAGGCGTCGTCGAGACGCTTGCGGGCGCTTCGGGTCCGCTCCAGCCGGCCTTTCGCCTTGAGGATCGCCAACTGGGACGCGGCGATATCCTCTTTCAGAACCTCCAATTCCAGCTTGGAGCTGACCTGTTCATATTCTTTGACGGCGAGCTCGGCGATTTCGCTGACGAGCCTGGCGTTCTGGTAGGCGGCCTCGGCCCGCTTCTTTGCCGTCGTCTGGGAGATGAGCTGACTCTTCAGCGCCGAGGAGTCGAGCTCCCAGACGACCTGGCCTTTCTTGACCCTGGCTCCCTCGGCAACGAGTCGGATGATTGTTCCCCCACCCTCGACATTGCAGTACATGTCGGAGACGTGAGACTGCTCCAGAGAGCCGCGCTCGACCACTCTGACGGTCAGTTCGCCAGTCTTCACCGGGTAGGCCACGGCCTCCGCGACGCGCTTCGCCGCGGGATTCTCCTGGGATTGGGCCTGGGCACCCGAAGTCCCCTTCTGGGCGAGCAGGTCGACCCCGGCGACCGTGGCGCCGGCGACCAGCAGAATTGATGCGGCTTTCAGCCATTGCGTGGTGATCATGGATCGGAGAACTCCCTGGGCTAATGAGGCGGCTGACCCTCGGACCATGCTTCGGACCGTCAGGAATCGCGTCGCGGCGACGACCGTGGTATCCACGATTGCGGAGGAGATCGGCGCCAGTGGGCCATCCGGTCTCAAGGCGGAGGCCATCAGCACGCCGTCCGGGGCGAGGCCGCGGCGCAGCAGCCGGCCCCGCAGGCGTTCCCGGCCGCGCGAGAGCCGGCTCTTCACCGTCCCGACCGGCCAGCCCAGATCCCGCGCCGCCTGCTCGTGGGTGTGCCCTTCCAGGTCGCAGAGGACCACCGGCGCCCGATACCGCTCCGGGAGCCGGTCGATCTCCTGGTGGAGCAGCCGCTCCAGCTCATCCGCCGGCTCGACGAGCCCCGCCGCCTCGGGCCGGGCCGCGCCCCGCTCGTGCCGTCGCCGACGCGCGGCCGAAGATCGCGGCACACGAAGCCGTGCGGTAGGCCACCTGATGGAGCCAGGGGCCCAGCGAGTCCCGCACCCAGAGGGCGCGCGCCTTGCGGACCAGGACCAGGAAGGTCGCCTGGAACGCGTCCTGGGTGTCGTGCGGGTCGGCCAGGACGCCCCGGCAGACGCGCCGGACCATCGGCCCGTGCCGCTCGACCAGGACGGCGAAGGCGAGCTCGGCGGCGTCATCGCGATCGGTCGCGAACCGTTCCAGGAGCTGGCCGTCCGTCAGATCGCGGACCGTGCCCACGTTGAAGAGGGTGCGGAGCTGCCTGAGGACAGCCCCATCCTTTCCGATCGCCACGATTGGGAGACTCCGCCGTCAGGCCGTTCTTCCGAAAGACTATGAGTAATGTAACGGCGGCAAGCGACCGTTCCACAATCTTTCAGGAATTTCCTGCTACGACGGTCAGAGGTCTTCGCTTCGACGAGAATTGCGGTGCGTCAAGCCATCTTGAACTACTGATCGACACCGTATCGCGCGATGACGACCGTGACGTTGTCGGGTCCTCCGCCGCTGAGGGCCAGGTTGACGAGGCGATCGGAAGCATGCTGGGGGTTCGGGTAATGAGCGAGAACCTCGGCGATGGCGGCGTCTTCCACGGGCTCGGTCAGGCCGTCCGTGCAGAAGAGCAGGGTGTCTCCATCTCGCAGGACCAGCTTGTGAATCTCGGCATACACGCCTTCCGTGGGACCTCCGACGACGTTTGTCACGACGTGGCGTCTCTTGTGGTGCCGGGCGTCTTCGGGCGTGATCATCCCCCCGTCAACCAGCGCCTGGACCAGGGTGTGGTCGTTGGTCAACTGTTCGAGCTCGCCGTCGCGGAACAGGTAGGCGCGCGAGTCGCCGGCGTGGACGATATAAAGGTCGGCCGCCACGCAGTAGGCCATCGTGAGGGTCGTCCCCATCCCGTAGAGCGCCGGGTTGTTCCGGGCGCGCTCGATGATCGTCCGATCGGCACGCTCCAGGCTCCGGCGGAGCTCGTCCAGGAGCGTCTGTTCGTCCCGGCCGCTCATGTGGAGGAACCACTTGAGCGTGTTCTGGACGAACGACTCGACGCTCTCGATGGCCAGGGCGCTGGCACGCTCGCCGGCCGCGGCGCCCCCCATGCCGTCGGCGACGACTATCAGGTAGCCTTCCTCCTCGGCGAGAGTCGACTTGCCGCTGTCGGGGAGGCTAGTCTTGCACACGTGCATCGACTTCGAGAGCCGGGCGAGGAGGAAATGGTCTTCATTGTTGCCGCGAACCTTGCCGCGGTCGGTCGCGGCACCCAATGTGACCGCAACCCGTTGGGGCTGGGAATCGGCGAGGATCGGGTAGTCTCCGGTCGGATCTTCCAGCGCGTGAGCAGACTCTGAAATCGACATCGTCGCGGCCCCATTCCCGGCGCGATGAGAGATTCACCGCGCTCCCCGCATGGAAGCCATCGGTATCGCCTCCGATCGCGAGACGGCTTCGGAATTCGTCGCGGGAAGCAATGCATGCAAGTCTTGGGCCGAATGAAGTCTCGGGATCCCGAAGATTGACGAGAATGGCCGGGACCTTGTCGGGACGCCGTCGAGATGTCGCCGACTCGAGTCGAGCCGACTCACGGCAGGTCGATATGGAAGTCATTCCAATCCGAGGCCACCTCGATCTCGATGCCCGACGCGGCGGAATCATGATACTTGGCCGGTATGGTCGGCCCGTGGGCATGAGTGTAAAGGTGGGCATGATACCGGCCGGGAAGGGCGCCGGGATAGCCTCGAGTCATGTTGATGAGATAAAAGGATCCGTCGGACCTCAGCGGGGCGTAGGCGTAGTGGGCGCCGCCCTTCGTGTCCAGGCAGATCGTCATATCATTGAGCGGTCGGCCGGAGTAGGTGACCCGCCCCTTGACCTCGGACAGGCTCTGCGTCGGACTCGAGGCGGCGGTGAAGACGACGGTCGGGACGATGGCGAGGACTCCGAGCCCCCAGGCCATCAACCGTCGCGTCAGATGCAAGTGAGCGTACATCGCGATCGCTCCTCGGGCTGGGCTTGCGCCGTGGCCAGCAATTCTCGTGAAAGGCACCGGGCCGTGCAAAAAGACACCGATCGGAGGGCACGTACGGGGGATCTGCGGAACCCGACGCCGCCCAGGTCCGTGGAGAGTCGATCTTCTCTGCGATCAGGGGTGTGATCGCGGGGCGAGGAGAGACCGCATCGAGACTCCCTTCATTCCCCTCACTATATCTATTCAGCAAATTTCACGAGAGGTTACCGGAATTCGAAAAGAATTCCGGAAAGGGATCGTGGCTCGGGGATCCCTTACGATTCTCGCGGAAGAGTTCGTCGAACCTGAGAGTCATCCGGCGCGGTTGAGGCCGGACGATCTCGCATGGTTCGGACGACTCGATGCGCGGTTGTAAAACCGCCCTGATCCCACGCGGCCCGGGCCATCGCGATCGATCCGCCCTGTGGGTCGCGTTCAAGCCGGGGAGGGGGAGGGGAGAGGAGGAGTCGGGAAGACTCCGGGGTGGGAGGACTCCGGCTCAATGCAGGTCGATGCTCAATTCACTCCAGTCCGGGGCGATGTCGATCGCGAGGCCGGATTGCTTCGGATCGCGATACTTGGGCGGGACGGCGGGGCCTTCCCCGCACTGGGTCAGATGGGCATAGTACCGGCCCGGATTGGCACCGGCGACGGCCCCGTTCATGTTGAGCAGGTTGAACGAACCGTCGGGCTTCACCAGGCCATAAGCGCTGTGCGCCCCACCCTCGGTATCGAGGCAGATGATCGAGCCGTTCACGGGTTGACCCGAGTAGGTGACGTGGCCCTTGACATCGGCGAGGACGATCTTCGTTTCCGCGGACTCGAAGCACAAGGCAAAGGGAGAAACCGCCATGATCCCAAGAATCCAACCCATAATGATACGTGAGTGATGCAAGTGAATCGCCATTCAAACTCCTCGGGCTCGCGTCGCCCAACCAACCAATGAAATCGTTTGGCCCGACTGGGATGAGCCAATCGTCGAGATGCGCGGTGAGGAACCTACGCAATCGACTTACGACGGGACCGAGGGAGAATCGGTCATCCCTCCTACGGAGAGGGTCGTCAACATGGTCGAAACCGAGTGGAATGCCAGTCCCGACACAGGCAATCTTATAGTACAGGACGGGCGATCGTCAAGGAATGTTAGCGACTCTGACGAATTTTTACGGAGACAGCCGGCGCCTCGACGGACGACGGTCGGCCATCGACATCTTCCGAAGTCCCTGGCCGCATACCCCTTTTGCAAAACAACTTACACCAAGTTCCGGGATGAGGGTACGAGCTGTCAATTGCGTGATTCGGGAGGTTTTCCCGATTTTCACGGGCCTGATCTGATTTGAAACTTCATGATGATTCACTCAGAATCGGCTCCCGACGAATACGACAGGGCTGTCTGGCAGGTTTACGGAACTCCCGTCACCCCACAGGTAACGCGCTTCGCATGTTGATTTCTTCGTTTCCGCAGCGTAGGGTGACGGCTGCCTCGTCCTTCCACTTCCGAGGAGCCGGAGCATGGTCACGAACGAACGATCGATGAAGCCCTCGCTTCTCCGAAGGAACCTGCGGGGGCCGTCATGGCCGCCTCAATTCCGTCGGCTCCTGACGGTCCTGTTCATCCTGACCTTGCCGACACCTCCAGGCATGAGCCAGGTCCCCAAGCCTGTCTCCGACGATCCCGTTCCAGCCCGGGATGCGGGCAATGGTATCGCGAAGGCTGACGAAGACGATCCGGCGCTGAAGGAATTCCTCGAGGCCTACCGTCTCGAACCCGGCCAGATCCTGAAGCGAGTGCCCAAGCCACGCCCGGAAGGGGTCCGCATCTGGTGGAAGCAGAATTATCCCAACCACGGAAATCAACCTCATCAATTCGGGGCCTTGATGTTTCGCTGGCGCGATCCGAATCAAATCGAGAACTGGGGCGGGACCACGGGAGACGGATATTCGCTCCGATCACTCCTGAGATATCTCGAAATGAACATCTACCCGGCCGAGATCGATGGCGACGTCAAACTCCTGGACACCATCGTCACCGGCGACTGGATCTTTCGTGACGGGGTGAACGAGGAGCGGATGATTCGAGCCCTCGAGGCAATCCTCCAGCGCACGCTGAGGCTGAGGATCTCGCTGACATTCCGCCAGGTTGAGCGAGAGGTGGTGGTCGCTCGCGGCCGTTACCGATTCGCCCGCGTCGCCGGCCAGACCAAGGACGAGATCGAGATCTACGGCAAGCAAATCGTCCCCGGCGGCGGCGGGGGCGGCGGCACCGGCAAGTTCTCGGAATTCCTCAAATGGGTCGGCGAGTGGATCGAGAGGCCGGTCGTCAGCGAGGTCGAAGCACCGCCCAAGGATCGGGTCACCTGGAATTACAACGCCCGTAGCCCTTTCACCGAGCAGATGCGTCACGAAGATCACGACGAGGCAATGGTGCTCCAGCATCTCCAGGAGCAGACCGGCCTGACTTTCGCCCGCGAGCGGAGGCCGATCCGTATCCTGTTCATCGAGCGGGCGAAGTGATCGCATCATTTTCGGATGAGCTAGCCGTCGAGGCGAGTCTCGTCTGGTCGCCTCTCGGGCCCGACGCGGCCGATTGGGCCGTCCTGCGCCGTGATGCTCTCGGCTTTCGCGTGGACTTTCGGTTCACCGAGGAAGCGACGGCTTCGGGTACGAGTCCGGGCACGGGTTCGATGCGTAGGTAGGGTGCGATCCGGGCCAGCGTCACCGGCCCGATGCCACGGACTCGATCCTTGAGGTCGTCGAGCGAGGCGAAAGGCTGTTCGGATCGCGCTTCGACCAGGCGTTCCACCAGGGCCGGACCGATATGAGGCAACGCCGCCAATGCTCGAGGAGGCGCGGTGTTCGGGTCCAGGACCAGGTCGGGGATCGCCCGGATCGGCTCCCCTGACCGACGAACGTCCCGCCCCGCGGCCAGCAGGCCAAGTCCGACGACCATCGCCACGGCCGCCAGCAGGATACGCGCGCCCGTCGGCCATGTCCACGGCACGACCAGGTATCGGCAATCTGCCGACGAATCGTCCGAGATCGGGTGGGTGTTCGGAATTGCGCCTCTGAACATCCGACGCGTAACTCTTGATCGGCTTTATCGTTAGGATGCCTCGCCCGCGTGATTAGCCTAACGCGAGGATCGCGGCGCGATCAAGGGGCGTTGCGTCGCTCGAGGGGACGACGCAAGAACTCGGAATGTGCCGTCCGGACCGGGTCACATGTTGAGGAAGGGCACGGGCAGGAGGAAAGCGTGTTGCTCGTAAAGGCTTGCGACGCCCCCCCACGACGTGTACTGGGCCAGGAAGACCACCCCGACATAGAAGGCGGCGGCCGGGATGATGGCCAGGCGGCCCAGGATGCGGAAGAACCAGTGAGACGGGTGATCTCGACGTCCGGACCGGGCATAGGCCCAGCCGATCAAGAGCCTCGCGGGGGCGAGGAACACGACGAAGACGAGGCTCGGGAGCCAGGCGGCTTCGCGCGGGATCATCTCGATCTTGAGCAGATAGAGGGGGATGGACGCCAGCAGCATGACCAGGAGCGAGAACGCGAAGGCCCAGGGCGCACGCCGGAACCGCTCGCGAATGGCCCGCCGGGAGAACATGGCCGAGATCCGGCCCTCGACGGCATAACGCACCTGGAGGAAGGGCAGGAACGGGACGACGATCGCCAGCATGAGAGCTCCGACGAAACCCAGCGGAGGAACCTTCCCGCCCGCCGCGATCAGGACCGCCGGGAGGATCAGCCAGGCGAGCGTGCCGAAAAACCCCACGAATCCGAGCAGGAAATAATACGGGAGCCGGAGCGCGGCCAGGTAATCCCAGAGTCCGTCGCGAAGCTCCGCATACAGTCCCCCATCCCGGAGGCGTCGTACCAGCCAGAACGGATGGCCGAACGGCCAGAGGAAATGTCGGAGTCGTCCGCCGCGGGCGCAGGCCATCAGGACATGGCCGAAAGTCACCATCGCTAGGAGAAGGAAGAAGACCCGCCAGCCCAGGGCCGACCTGCCGCCCGGTTCAATCAACTCGGCCGATCGGGCGACCGAGCCGACCAGCCACGCGGGGAGCATCGCCAGGTAGATCCCCGCCGCCAGGCCGCCGACTCGCGCGGCGCGACGGACTCCGAAAAGCCCGTCTCGCAGGCGGCCGCTTCGCGCCACCCTCGCCGAGGATTCCAGGAAATATCCCAGGCTGAGGAACTGGGCCATCGGCAAAGCCGCCAGGGTCGCCAACCCGACCAGCAGCGACACGACGCCGAAGAGCCATTCCGACGACGACGCGATCCGGCGGCCCAACCGTTTAGCCAGTCGCCAGACCGGGGTAAGTCGCCGTCGCCGGGGTGGGACCGCCGGCAGGGTTTCAACCTCGGCCTCTTCCCACACAGCTTCGAGGACGGCGATGTGTTCCATGCCCTAGAATACTCACTCGGTCAGATGCGTGTTTCAAGATTTGTCCCGCCACTGCCCGAGGACCGGCCTGAAACCCCCCCGTCCACTTTCGGGTATACCCATCGAGATCACCAAAGTGCAGTCGGAGGATCGCCATGCGGGCTCGGCTACGTGACGTCGTCTTCTTGCTCATCGCCCTGGGCGGTGCGGGCAGCCTGGCCGCGGGCCTGCTCAGACCGCTGAGGAGGGAGGCTGTCCCTCCTTCCAGGCCGAGCGTCGGCGTGTCGGATCGCGAACCGATCGTCGCCCGGGTCGACGCGACGTTCCGTCAACAGTGGACCGATCAGGAAATGGCCCCGGCCTCGCCGGCCGCCGACTTGGCCATTATGCGGCGGCTCTCGCTCTCTCTCGCGGGCACGATCCCTTCCCTGGAGGAGATCCGCCGTTTCGAGGCACGGCCGACGGGTGGGCGGGTCAACGCATGGCTCGACGACTTGCTGCACGATCGCCGTTGCGCCGACTACCTGGCCGAGCGGTTCGCTCGCGCCTTCGTCGGCACCGAGGATGGTCCGTTCGTGAAGTTCCGGCGACGACGATTCATATCGTGGCTCAGCGACGCGATCCTGGAAGACCGCCGATACGACGCGATCGTTCGCGACCTGATCGCCGACGACGGCGTCTGGACGGATCATCCCGCCGTGAACTTCCTCGCGGTGACGATCGATGAGAAGACCGAACGCCCGAATCCCGATCGACTGGCGGCGCGCGTCTCGCGGGCCTTCCTGGGCGTGCGCATCGACTGCGCCCAATGCCACAATCACCCCTTCCAGCCCTGGAAGCAATCGGATTTCCGAGGTATCGCCGCCTTCTTCGGCGGGACCCGCGCCGACTTCCGCGGCATCCGCGACCTCGAGAACGAGTACCGGCCGCTCGATCGGAAGGGCAAGGAATGCGACCTGGTCGAGCCCTGCGTGCCCTTCCACTCCGAGTTGCTCCCGACTTCGGGAGGCCCTCGCCAGAAGCTCGCCGGCTGGATCACCGACCCGAGGAACCCGAGCCTCGCCCGGGCGACGGTGAACCGCGTCTGGGCGGTGATGTTCGGCCGCCCTCTGGTCGAGCCGGTCGACGACCTGGGCTCGGCAGCCGAGATCCACCCGGCCCTGATCGCGCTGGCCGACGACTTCTCGTCCCACGGATATGACCTCCAACGGCTCGTCCGCGTCATCGCCGCCACCGAGGCATTCCGCCTCGACAGCGCCTCGGATGAGGCCGACGAGACGCACGAGGCGGCCTGGGCCGTCTTCCCCATGACGCGGCTCCGACCCGAGCAGGTCGCCGGGGAAATCTTCCAGGCCGCATCGCTCACGACGCTCGGACCCCAATCCCACTGGTTCGCCAGGTTGATCGCCTACACGGGCCGCAACGACTTCGTCAAACGCTACGGCGACATGGGCGAGGATGAGTTCGACGCCCGGGGCGGCACGATCCCCCAGCGCCTCTTGTTGATGAACGGCGACGTGGTGCGCGAACAGATCAAGGAGGGCTTCTTCAGTGCCACCTCGCGGATTGCCGGCCTCGCATCCGACGATGCCAGGGCCGTCGAGGCCGCCTATCTGGCCGTCCTCACCCGCCGCCCCTCGCCCGAGGAATCAACCCACTTCACGGGTCGCCTCGCCGGCACTTCCGGCGATGACCGAAAGCAGCGGCTCAGCGATCTCTACTGGACCCTCGTCAACTCGACGGAATTCTCCTGGAACCATTGAGGCCCTCATGACCCTGACCAACGGACTGGCGATCGACCGTCGCGGCTTCCTCAAGCTGGCCGGGCTGAGCTGGTTGACGCCCGTCGGGCGGCTGCTGGCCGACCAGGCCGAGCGGACGCGGCAACCGGCTCAGTCGATCATCCTCCTATGGCTCGACGGCGGTCCGAGCCAGCTCGAGACATTCGACCCGCATCCCGACACCAAGATCGCCGGCGGCACCAGGGCGGTCGCGACGTCTGTGAGCGGGATCCAGCTCGCTCAGGGGTACGAGCAACTGGCCGACCAGATGGGCTCGATCGCATTGATCCGGTCGATGGTGAGCAAGGAGGGCGACCACGAGCGCGGCACTTATCTGTTCAAGACGGGCTACCGGCCGGACCCGACCGTCCAGCACCCCTCGATCGGCGCGATCTGCTGCCACGAGCTACCGGTTGGTCGGGCCGACATCCCCCGGCATATCTCGATCTTGACCGACCAACGGCCGAGCCGGGGCGGGTTCCTGGGTGGAGAGTACGACGCGTTCCAGATCGGCGACCCGAAAGGGACGCTGCCCGACGTGACTTCGCCCGTACCAACGGCGCGTGAACTGGCACGGGTCCAGGACCTGGATATCGTCGAGAGGGCCTTTGCCCGCGGACGCCGCGCCCGCGTCGAGAATACGCTGCATCGCGACACACTGACCCGAGCCCGCGTGATGATGTCTTCCGAGCAGCTTCGGGCCTTCGACGTGTCGCAGGAGCCGGCGGGAGTCCTCGCGGAGTATGGCGACACTCCGTTCGGTCGCGGATGCCTCGCCGCACGCCGTCTGATCGAAGTCGGCGTGCGTTGCGTCGAGGTCACGCTGAGTACCTGGGACACCCACGTCAATAACCACGAGATTCACAAGTCGCGCGCCAAGGTGCTGGATCCGGCGTTCGCCGCCTTGCTGCGCGACCTGTCGCGGAGACAATTGCTCGACCGAACGGTCGTGCTTTGCGGCGGCGAGTTCGGACGGACTCCCAAGATCAACCCCCTGGGCGGTCGCGACCACTGGCCCAACGGTTTCAGCCTGGCCATGGCCGGTGGCGGCATTCGCGGCGGTGTCGCCATCGGCCAGACCGATCCCGAGGGGATCAGGGACCCCGTCCGGCCGACCTCGATCGAGGAGGTCCATGCCACCGTACTCATTGCGCTCGGGCTGAACCCCGCCAAGGAGAACATCGCCCCGGCCACCGGCCGGCCGGTCAAGCTCAGCGAGGGCAAGCCGATCCGCGAGTTGCTGGCGTAAGAGTCTATTTCTTATTCTGTAGGTGGCCTCTGTGAGGCCGCTTGTCCGGGCTTCGAGGAGGCCGGGTGTTGGCGAACCGGGCTCACAGAGCCCGGCTACAATCAAAGCCGGAAAGCCGCGCCGTCATGGCTTCCGATCGCTCTCGCATTCCTTGATCAGGGAATCCAGCAACAGGTCGATGTGCGGCTGGAGTTTTTCATCGGACCCGGAGAGGATGCCGGTGAACTTGAGCCGGATCACGCCTTTGTGGTCGAGGACATAGACCGTCGGATATCCCTTCACGTTCCAGGCTCGCGGGATCGCGCCGTCGACGCCTCCCTTCTCCCACCAACATCGCCAGGTGATCTCGCCCGAGGCGATCTCCTTCTGGATGGCTTCTTTCTTCTCGTCGGCCATGACGCTCAGGAGCGCGAATGGCCGGTCCTTGAGCCGATCGACGATCTCGCGGAGGTGGGGATACATCATTTTGCAATAACCGCACCAGCTCCCCGAGAAGTTCAGGACGACGACTTTGCCTCTGTAATCGCTGAGCTTGAACGGACGGCCGTCAACGTCCACGCCCCCGATCTCTGGGGCGATCTTGCCGACGTTGAGATTGCGGATCTCGTCGAGCGCGGATCGAGCCCGGTCGGCGAGCGTCCCGCTCTCGAGTTCCGGCTCTTGAGGCTTCCGGTAGAGCGTGGACGGGTCCATGGTCTCCATCCTGGGCGCCACGGTCCACCACTTCACCGGGACGACGTCGGGGAACTCGTCGAGCACTCGCTGGAACAAGTGGTCGGCTTCCCTGGTCAGCGCCTCAGAATCGAGTGCCCGGAACGGCTCCAGCCGCGGTTCCGGATAGAACTTGGCCTGGCCCGGCTTGAGCCCGGGCGTCTTCAAGAGACGGACGAATTCGGCCTCTTCGACGAGGATCTGTGCCAGATCGAAGCAAGCCCGTCCTCGGGTGTTGCGATCCGGGTTGTGCTCGAGCACGGCGCGGAGGAGCGGAGTTCGAGCGAGCGAGATCGGATTTCGGCGCATTTCCTCGCAGATCAACCAGAGACGCCGGTCTTCGGCGTAATCTCTGGACAGGATCGCGGCCGCCGCGTCGGACTCGGCGCTCTTGAAGCACCAGATCACCAACCAGGCCAGGGCATCGAAGGCCGCCGGGTCGTTGGGATGAGTGTGGGCCAGTTCCAGAAAACGACCGACGACCTTCTTCTCGACCGGGTAGTTGGCCTGCAAGTAGGCCTTCTTTTCCGGCTCGGTCTTCAGCTTGTTGAAATCAGCGGTATCTCGCTCGCTTTCCGAGATGTATTCGGCGATCAAGGACTCGTACTGCTTCCTGGGCGTGCTGACGACCGCAGGCCCACCCGGTTTGGCCGCGGTCCTGGACGGACTTCGGCTCGCGTCGCGGGACGACGCCTCGACATAGCTCGTCTGAACTCGACCCTGTTGGGCCAGGACGACGGTACCCAGGGCTCCAGCGATGAGCAAGGAGCCAATCACAGAGAGCTTGCAGGTGGCGAGGAACATGTTCGAGAGGACTCCTTGAGCGAGTGATGCGATCGACTCAGGGATAACGGCTTCCCCGGCGATCAGGGCGTTCCATGAAAGCCAGCGGCTCGAGAGTCGAACCGTGGACCCGGCCAGGGCCGGGGACAGGATCGGGAGCTTGATGCGAATGAGATCGATCGCAGGTAGCGATTCGAGGCCGGTGATTCCACGCCCTTGTAGCCGCGACGCCAGCCGCTTTCGGGCGCGATGGAGTCGACCGCGGAAGGTCGGCTCGCTCAGGCCGAGCCTCCGCCCCGCCTCGTCATAGCTCAAGCCCTGGAGACAGCAAAGGATGACGGGGTCACTGAGGGATCTCGGCAGCTTCGCGATCTCCTCGTGGAGGATCTCCTCGATTCCGTCCTGAGCCGACGCCGATTGCTGCGGGCTCGCAATTTCGACGGAGACAGGAATTTCGCGCCGCCGTCTCTCGCTCGAGCGTCGCCGAGCTCGACGGGCCACCCGGCTGGCGACCCCATAGAGCCAGGGACCGATCGTGTCATGGACCCAGACGGATCCGGCCTTGTGCACCAGCACCAGGAACGTGGCCTGGAAGGCGTCCTCGGCCTCGTGCGAATCCGGGATCACGCTGCGGCAGACCGAGAGGACCATCGGCCCGTGCCGCTCGACCAGGACTCGGAAAGCCTGCGGGCCCGTGGATTCCGGATTCATCCGGAAATACTCCAATAGCTCGGCATCGCCCAGGGTCCCGAGCACGCCGAGATTGAAGAGCGTCTCCAGGGGACGCCGCTTGAATTGCGCCGGTTGTGTCGCCATCGCTGTCGTCTCTCTCGTTGCTCGCTTCGATCCGTCCAATCCCACTGATCATACAATGCATCCCGTCGAAGATTCCTCACATCGATTTCCTTGATAATGAGACCGAGAACGACAAATCCCCAAAGCTGTCGCGAGACAGCCCTGGGGATCGCTTGCGTCAGGCGTACGATTGCAAGAGGCATCCCGGCGCGACCGGGATGCCTCTCTGATCGACGCTCAATACGCGTCGGAGCTGATGACTTCCCCGCCGTTACGACTGCCCAGGGCCGCGTACGTGATCGAGCTGATGCTGGACTTGAGGAAATGGACGGATCCATCGGCGAACAAAAAATTGGATCCGCCCGGGTGCATGCTCTTGAATCCCTTGGACGCGGCGCCGAACCGGCAACCGAGCACGCCGTTCGACCATCCATTGATGCAGGACGGGTCGGAGGCGGGGACGGTGTTCGAGTTCCAGTTGATGGGGATGGTCGTCCCCGCGGTCCCGCCGTTCTCGTTCCAGAAATTGCTGTCGATCGTCTGGACCGGGAGGACTTCGCCGACCATGATCGTGTTGCTGGTGCCGTCGGTCACGGCGGCGATCTTCACGACCTGAAGCGTCTGGTAGTCGAAGAATCCCCGCAGGCTGCCGCCGCCAGAAGTGAAGTTGGGAGCGTCGCCGTAGACGGTCCCCCAGTAGCCGTTCCAGCCGATCCGCGGCGAGCCCGGAGGCAGGTTGGTCCCGGGATAAGTCTCCCAGGGCAGACAGCCCCCGCAGAGCGGGCCGCCGGCGTAATTGTCCCCGAAACTGCCGGTGTAATTCGAGACGGCGATCGTCGTCGCGGGAACTCCGGTCGCCGGATTGGCGGGAGGGGTCACGATCCCGGCGGCCTGACCGGTGGGGATGGCGCCCCCGTTCCACCACGGGAGCATTCCGCCACCGTTGTTGGCGTCGGAGGGGCAGAGCCAGACATTCGCGACGGTCGTCCACGCCGTGTACATCTCGCTGGCCCCGGTGTCGCGCTGGCCATCCATGCTCACGCTGAAATTCACGGCGTTGTAGAGGTTTCCTTGCTCGACGAACGGCAGAACGAGGGCCCGCCAACTGATCCGGGTCGCGGTCAGCGCCGCATTCCAGCCGGCGCCCGGCGGCGGCTCGACCCCGCCGAGGGGGAACGACCCGAACGTGTCATTGTAATTGTGCAGGGCGAGCCCGATCTGCTTGATGTTATTGGTGCACTGGATGCGGCGGGCCGCCTCGCGCCGATTGGACGGCGGGCAGCAGCAGGGCGATCAACACGGCAATGATGGCGATCACGACCAACAGCTCGATCAGGGTGAATCCGCGGCGGTCGTCGCTGGATTTCATTCTCATGCCAGTTCCTTGTTTCATGGCGGAAAAATGACGAGACGGTGAGAAGACGCGAATCGGGCACGGCGAACAGGGCTCAATCCTTGAGCTCGAAATTGACGGCGGAGGAGGCTTCTTCCTTGACTTCGTGGCTCAGCCCCGAGGTCGTGGGCGAATTGTACTTGGCCGGGATCAGGCTCTTGGCCGCGGCCGTGGCCTTGGCGGCAATCTTCTGCGGATACATGGCCGCGACGGACTTCTTCTCGGCCTCGCTCAGAGTCCCCTCGCCGCGCTTCTTGACCTTGAGTTCGACCTTGGACGGGTCTGTCTCCTTGGCGACCACGCTGACCTTGTATTTCCCGGGAAGGGCGCCGTCGTCCGGTTCCTGAGTGGTCAAGGTATAGTGCCCCTCGACGATCGTCCCGCCCGCCGCTCGACCGCCCGGGCCGTCCGGGGCGAAACTGATATTACCCCGCTCCAGCGGCTTGCCGTTGTAGGTGACCATCCCCGAGACGGGGTAGCGTGTGGCGAGGCCGCTGTCGTCGCCGCAACCGAAGACGATGGCCACGGCCGGGATGACGAACACCAAAAGGCCGACATTCCTTCGAATCATCACGTTCTTCTCCAAGTGCGGTCGGCCGAATCACCCACACGCGTGCCGGCTCCGAGCCGAACGGCCCTCGCGTTGACGCACCACTCCGAGCGACCGGGTGCCGATTCGTCGGAGTCGGGCGCCGCCTCGACTCTGGCTCATCCGGGATCGACCTACGATTGATGGCGCAAAGTCGATCGCCCTTGGATCGCGTGGCCCGAGTCTCTTTGAACACGCCCGACCTGAAGAGTGGAGGTCGGAGGGACTCGACAATCTGGGCTGCCCGACCCGAGGAGATGGGAGGCAACATTCGGTCTGCCGACCGATTTCAGAACCCGAATCTTCTATGCTGGTGTCCTAGCTCCGCCCGGCCAGCGTGCCGGGGACTACTCGGCTCGGCCTTGGGATGGCCGCATGGATCACACGGATGAGGTTAGTCATTCGCGCACGATTAGGCAAGGAAAAACCGATGGTCGATTTTTCAAAGGCGGTTGTATGAATTGGCTAACACGACGGGTCGGTGGATTCCTCGGGCCGTCGGCCGGCCAGGCGCGGGCGCGAGGCGTGGATTCGCGTCCCTTCTCGCTTCGCATCGCACCGAGGTTGCCCCAGGATCGACTTGACGATCGCTACGAACTCGCGAGTCACATCGGGTTGGATCGCGGCCTTCCGACGGATAGCATAGACGGTCAGGCATCCCAGCTCGGAAGTCAGCGAGACTTCGTGGAGTTGGGGGTCGGGCTGATGCCGACGCGATGCGGCAACCAGGCCGATCCCATAGCCCAGGGCGACGAAACGCCGGATGGTGGCCGGCGACTGGGCCTCCACGCGTCGCGGTTGGGCCCGGAAAAGCCCGAGCTTCTTCAGGGTCCTGTTGAGGTCCTGGGAGGCGAACGAGGACGGCGAATTGACCAGAGGAAAGTCCGCCAGGTCGTCAACGCGGACGCGGCGCTTGCGTGCCAGCGGGTGGTCTCGGGGAGCGACCAGGATGACGTCGAGCTCGTAGCAGGGCTCGTAGAGGAGTCGGGGATGATCGGGGTCGGCCGCGATGGCCGCCAGTCCCAGATCGGCGAGCATGGCGGCGACCGCGGTCTCCACCTGTTCGGCCCCCATCTCGCTGAGAATCAGCCGGACGTGCGGCAGTTCCCTTTCGCATTCGGCGACGCAAAGGGGCAGATCCTCGATCAGGAGTCGAGAGGACGCGGCCACGGTGAGTTGGGCCTCGCGCGGCGTGCCGTTGGATCGGATCGCCTGCTTCAGCGAGCTGATCCCCGTGACGAGCGGGCCGGCCATCTCCGCCAGTAAACGCCCGGCCTCGGTGGATTGGCACCCTCGCGTGTGGGTCTCGACCAGTTGCATTCCCAGGTGGTGCTCCAGGGCATGAACCTGCTTCCAGACCGTGGGTCGCGCCAGGCCGAGCGAGTCCGCCGCCGCCGTCAGACTCCCCAGTCGCACGGTCTCGCAGAAGCTCCTCAACTGGAGCAGCGTGATCTCCTTGTAGGCCCGGCCCGATCGACCCGGAGTGGGCATGGTTCGATCTCCGCAGTTCCCGGCCGATCCGCGCGGCCATCACGGTTGCGATCTCTGCCCGAGTCTTCGGCATGCCGATGGGTCCGAGACGACGAGTTTCGGTCGACCTCGACAGCCCGGCCTACTCGCAAATTCCGAACCCAGGAACAGGATTCTCATGTAGTGGGTTGATTGGTCACTGAATACTTCCCCGAGGCAAGATGTGTCCGAACTGCTCGGGAATGCCAGGCCGGCCTATCGATTGGATGCCTCGGCCTTGACCCCGACCTTCGGCGGGCTGACGCTGATCGCCGATTCGGGGGATGAGGCGGACCCATCTCGCGAGTCATCGTAGAAGACTTCACAGAGCTTGCCGAGGACTCGTCCGGCCTCGGTCGTGGCGTCCGAGAGGGAACGGCCGGGCCGGGGTGCGTCGAGCGGCACGTTGTTGACGAACGCCGCGAAGATCAAGGACCGGCCCGAGGCGGTCTCGAGGTAGCCGGCCAGGGCCTTGCTGGTCAGGACGACCGTGCCGTCGAGTCCATTCTCCACGGAGTAGGTGCCCGTCTTCGCGCGGGCATGCCCCGCGCCGGACTGTCGGCGGCGACGGCCCTGGCGAGTGTGCCGTCACGCCCCAGGATCGGCAGGGCCGCCTCGAAGGCGGAGAACTCGGGCCGGGCGGCCATGGCTCGGAGCAGGGCCACGGTCGCACGCGGGGTGGCCAGGTCGGCGCGATCGCCACCGGCCCCACCGCCGAAGGAAATCGCCCGGGTCGGGATTCCCAGATCCTTGAGGATGTCTCGCTGGCGCCTCAGGCCCGCCTCCAGGGTGCGGTCGCCGTGTCTGGCGGCCAGCAGGAGGGGTAACGTGCTGGCGTGCAAGTTATGACTGACCTTCAAGATGACCCGGATATATTCCCGGAACGGTGGCGACGTATACTCGGCGACCTTGGTGAGTTTGAGGACATCTCCGCGGGGAGGCAGGCTCGCGGTCGAATTCTCGCCGAGCGGTGATGCCTCGACCCGGATGCCCCGCCGTCGCATCGCCTCGATCAGCAGCGTGCGGGCAAACGATGCCGGGTCCTCGATCTCGTAGATCTTGACCACGCGGGCATGGCCGACCGGCACCCGGCCGCGTACCGCGAAGCGACGAGGGCCCACCGCGCGAACCTCCAGTTCCGTGTCCCGGCCCGCGGCGACCGTCTGGACCTCGGCCTCCATCGTCGCGAACGTCGTCACCGGTACCGAGGTGACCCGCGCCGGCATGCCGGCGGTCGGGGCCGGGTCGGCCAGGATGTCGATGACGTTGTCATTGATCGCGATCGGCCCGACGCGTCGAGGTCCGCTTCCGGTCGCGAACGCCGGGGCGAACAGCCGATCGTCCACGATCACATCACCCGTGATTTCCTTGATCCCGGCGGCCTCGGCGTCGCGCGCGAGGTGCTCGAGTCCCGCCAGGGGATCGGTCGCAACGATCTCGCTTCGGAGGTTGCCACCCGAGTACGTGTGATCCTCGTCCTTGAACAGGAGGGTGCCGTCCGGGCCCGTCCGGCCTCCCAGGCACAGGTCGCCCTGGGCGACAAGGATCACGTCCCCGTGTAAGGTCCCTTTGACGTCAACCTCGCCGCGACGGACCAGCGGCGTCTGAAACCGGTGATTCGGACCCAGGTCGACCAGCGCGGCCGACGTGCTGAATAACTTCGTGACCGACGCCGGCGCGAAGAGCTGGTCGGCATTTCGCTCGTAAACCGCCTGACCGGTCTTGGCGTCAACGACGAGGATTCCCCAGTGGCCCTCTCGATACAACGGGGTCTCGAGGACCGACTGGACCCGCAGTGACAGCCGATCCAGCCCCGAATTGGAGGGTGGCTCACCCGCACGGACCGATCCTCCGAGTGCGGCGCACCACACCAGGGCGAATAACCCGCCGAGTCGGACCCGACGGGCAAGATAACGGGCGCGATCATGAAGACGAACGTACTGGGTCATCACGGCATCCTGATTCGAGATTGCAGATCGGGACATCGTGTTCGCGCCTCATGTCCGGCCAATCGCCCGGCTTGCCCCATCCGAAAGTCTAATCCGAGCCGAGGCTTCCGGTCAGCATGGCGTGCTTGACTTCCTGGATAGCCTTGGTCACCTTGATGTCGCGCGGGCATGCGGACGTACAGTTGAAGACGGTCCGACATCGCCAGACGCCTTCGGCATCGTTGAGGATCTCGAGCCGGTCGGCGGCGCCTTGATCGCGAGAGTCGAAGATGAACCGATGGGCGTTGACGATCGCCGCCGGACCCACGTATTTCTCATTGCCCCAGAAGGGCGGGCAGGCGGTCGTGCAGCAGGCGCACAGGATGCACTTGGTCGAATCATCGAACCGGGCGCGCTGCTCGGGCGACTGGAGCCGCTCGGTCGTCGGCGGCGGATCGTTGTTGACCAGGTAGGGCATGACCGACTTGAAGTGGTCGAAGAACGGCTTCATGTCGACGATCAGGTCCTTGATCACCGGCAAGCCGAGGATAGGCTCGATGGTAATGACATCGGATGCAAGCGACCGGACGAGCGTCTTGCATGCCAGGGCGTTGACGCCGTTGATCCGCATCGCGTCGGAGCCGCAGACGCCGTGCGCGCACGACCGTCGCAGGCCGAGCGACTCGTCTTGATGATCCTTGATCATCAGGAGCACATCGAGGACGCGATCCATCGGGTCGGCGGACAGCTTGAATTCCTGCCAACGCGGGTCGCCATCGGCTTCGGGATCGTACCGCTTGATCCGGATCGTCAAATTCCGCAACGTTCGGTCGTTCGCGGGAGTCGTCATGATAGAAAGCCAGCCTTTTCCTGCGGTTTGTTCGCTCGAAACGATGGCAAGCGCCGGGCCCCGATGTCCGTCCTCGTCAACCATTCTACGATCGAGCACCCTCGACGGTCAGTATTTCCTGACCTCCAGGGGATACTTGGGGACGGTCTGGCCGTCCTTCTCGACCATGATGAGGTCAACGTCCTTGTACACGACGCTGGTCTGATCCTCCCCGGCCTTGTAGACGAAGGAGTGCTTGAAGAAGGCGTCGTCATCGCGGTTGGGGAAGTCCTCGCGGGAGTGGGCGCCCCGGCTCTCGGTCCTGGAGAGGGCGGCGGCCACGGTGGCTTCGGCCAGGTCGAGCAGGTTGCCCAGCTCGAGGATCTCCAGCAAATTGTTGTTGAAGACCGAACCCTTGTTCTGCACTCCCAGGCTCCGGTAACGGCCCTTCAAGTCGGCGATATCGTCGCGGGCCCGGGTCAACGTCTCGGCGGTGCGGTAGACGCCGCAGTTGTCCATCATCGTGACCTGCATCTCGTCGCGGATCTTGGCCCAGGGCTCGGTCTTGGGCCGAGACAGCAGTCCGTCGATGGCGACCTTGGCGGCGAGCTCGGGCTGGGGCGGCAGATGTTGGAACTCGCACTTGTGAGCATAATCGGCCATGGCCCTGCCGGCACGCCGGCCGTAGACGATCAGGTCAACCAGGCTGTTGGTCCCCAGCCGGTTCGCGCCATGGACGCTGACGCAGGCGCTCTCGCCGGCCGAGTACAGGCCGGGTACCACGTTTCCGGAGACATCGCGGAGGATGCGGCCATGGAGGTCGGTGGGCAAGCCTCCCATCGCATAGTGCGCCGTCGGCTGGATCGGCATCGGCTCATGGATCGGGTCAACGCCGAGGTAAGTCCTGGCGAACTCGATGATATCGGGGAGCCGCGACTCGACCCAGGCACTATCCACGTCCCGGCCCGGGTGGAGCGGGCTCGATTTGTACTTGTTCATCGTCTCGGCGCGGATATCCAGGTAGACATAATCCTTGCCATTGACGCCGCGCCCGGCGCGAACCTCCTGGTAGATCGATCGGGAGCAGACATCTCGGCTGGCCAGGTCCTTGAGATTCGGGGCGTATCGCTCCATGAAACGTTCGCCCTGGCCGTTGAACATGATGCCGCCATCGCCCCGGCATGCCTCGCTCAGCAGGATCCCCAGTCGATAGATACCGGTCGGGTGGAACTGGAAGAACTCCATGTCCTCCAGCGGTAGGCCGTGGCGGTAGGCGATCGCCGGGCCGTCTCCGGTCAAGGCATAGGCATTGGACGAGACCTTGAACATCCGGCCGAATCCGCCGGTGGCCAGGAGCACGCTCTTGGAGTGGAAGACGTGGAGCTGACCGGTGGCGACTTCCAGCGCGACGATACCGCGGCACTCGCCTTCCTCGATGATGAGGTCCACCATATGGAACTCGTCGAAGAACGTCACCCCCTGCTTGATGCACTGCTGATAGAGCGTCTGGAGGATCATGTGCCCGGTCCGGTCGGCCGAGTGACACGCCCGCATGACCGGGATCCTGGGCTTGGCCGCATCCGTGCCCGGAGTCGCGGCGGGGTCGTAGCCCGGGTTGGGCTTGGTATGCCCGCCGAACCGACGCTGAGAGATCCGGCCATCCTCCGTGCGATCGAACGGGAGGCCCATGTGCTCCAGCTCGTAGATGCACTCGACCGCCTCGCGGCAGAGGATCTCGGCGGCCGTCTGGTCGACCAGGAAGTCTCCCCCCTTGATCGTGTCGTAGGCGTGATTCTCCCACGAGTCATTCTCGAGGTTGGAGAGGGCCGCGGCGATCCCGCCCTGGGCGGCGCCGGTATGCGAGCGCGTCGGATATAGCTTGCTCACCACCGCCGTCCCCACGCCGCGGCTCGACTGGAGGGCCGCCATCAGGCCCGCCCCGCCGGCCCCGACGATCACGCAATCAAACCGATGATAGTTGTTCATAGTACCTTGGACTCGAGAAAGGGAGATGGAACTCGACCCCGAGCGGTCGGACACGGACGACGTCGCCTCAATGCGACGGGGCCGACGCCCTCGCCGGTGCCGAGGCCAGGTCCGCGGGCGCGGCCGAGGATGACCCCGATGCCGGAGCCGCCTCGACCTTCCGCTGGACCAATTCTCCCCGGCGATTGGATTTCTGCTGGATGTAGGCCTCGTCCTTCTCGAACAACAGGATCGCGTAGCTGCCGATCGTCATCAGGAAGATCGCGCCGCACCAGATCAGGTGTGCCACAGCTTGCGCCGAAAGGGCCGGGTCATATACTCGTCCAGCACCTGCCGGAGGCCATTGAAGCCATGCATGACGGCCAGGTTGATCATGGTGAGATCCCAGAGCCGCCAGAAGACGCCCGTCCGCGGGTCGGCCCAACGGCCGGCCACGAACTCGTAATTGACGTTCTCCACGTTGTGCAGGATGTGGGTGATGAACAGATGGCCCAACGCGAGCAGGACGAGCACCAATCCCGATATCCGCATGAAGTACCACGCCGCGAGCTCGAAACCGCCCGACGGCTTGAGATGCCTTGTCATCGTCGTCAACCTTCCAGCCGTATGTCGTGTCGTCTCGTGTCGAAATTGATTCGAGGGTCGTCGATCCCGTTCGCCGAACCTCCGGCCTTGACGACTGATTCTACCGGAGCGTATGCCCCGGGGGATCGGCGAGGGCGCGTAGCACCACGTACGTCACGGGGAGCATGATCAATACGAAGACGCTCATGCCGATCCAGAAGGCGCGTCGCTGATGGTCCGCCGACTTGGGCCAGAAGTCGAAGAGTACGATCCTCACGCCGTTGATCGCGTGGAACAATACGCAGGCGATCAGCCCCAGTTCCGCAGCTCGGAACGCCCAGCGAAGCGGCCAGAAATAGGTACCGGCGAAGACGCCGCCATAGATGTCCACGGTGAAATCGTATTCGGCCGGATAAGCGACCACCAGGAACGTGTCGATGATGTGCACGACGAGGAACGCGAGGATGCCCAGGCCGGTCACGCGGTGGATCAACCAGGACCACTGGCCGACCCCGCCGCCATATCGCATTCCTTCAATAAAACGAGACCAGCGGCTTCGGTGGTAGACACGCGGGCTTCGAAGCGTCGGTGATGTCAACATCGAATCGGAATCCTGGCAACGAGGGAGATCGAACGAGGAGGGTCCCGGACGGAGCCATCGACGCTTCGGCATCAAGGATCGAGCCGGGCGCCCGTCCGTCCTCGAAGGACGCCCGGAAACACACGATCTCGTCGCCGACGCCGCGCACATCGCGAACGAATTCACTCCGCCGGTCGGAATGACCTCGGACCCGCCAAACGGATTCCACCTCTCAACTCACCGTCGGGTCGAACGAATCCACCCGGCTGGCTAGCCGGGGTTTGTTCCGCTGAAGTCACCCGAGCCCGGAGCGTATCGCTCTTCGTTGTGCGGATCGGGTTCCCAACTGGCAAGCGTTCGCTCAACTCTCGGCGACCAACCAAAGACAGAAACCGCTTGGCGTGCCTGAGCTTTTGTAGAGCGAAGAAGGCGGCGAATCAAGGGGGCAGCGGCGCAAAAGGACGGCATCAGACCGAAACCGCAGTCGCCCGACGCCCAGCCCAGGAGCACGGTGAGCCCGGCAACCAGAGCCGATCGTGGACGCTAACCCCCGAAATCGATAGGGGCCTTCGCGGCCGTTGTTCCGCTGAAATGTGAGTCGCGAAATGATGAAAGAGATCAGGCGGACTGCCCGACGGACCAATCAATTGAATATAAAGGAATCGCTCGATGCACGGGCCAGTTGCCGACCGTACGAACAGGACCGGACAATCGGACTTACCGCACCAATTGGAGCCTGGTCGCCGCCAGGAAACCGTTGAATGCACGGACCCCGACGGCGAGGACCGGACTTCCATGGCACAGGTTTTCGCTCAGATCCTCCAGCCAAACCCGATCGGGCAGCAGGGACGGCTCAGCCTCCACGATGACGAGATCCTTGGGCCGACCCTTGGGAGCAACCTGCAAGACCACCCGGCCACCAAGTGACGCGGGATGAGAAGACTCCACCCAAGAATCTACGATCGCACCCGTGACGACCATTTCCGAGTCCATCCTATCACTCTCCTCTCGGCAAACCTGATTTTCGTCAACCCGGGTATGCATCTCTACGTTGTCCCTTCGCTGATCGGTCACATCCATCATAGCAGCCAAAAAAACAAGGTCAAGGGCGGTTTCGAAGGAATTCGCCCGACTGCTGTCACGCGATGTATTCAGGTACGAGGGTCGATTCAGGCGAGAAATGGCCCAGAGTATACACGTAATCCGGATCGCACTGGCGACATTCCTCGGCCGTAAACTCCACAAAAACTGATAGTTGGGACCACCGGCGTCCGTGCCGATCAAGAACCCACGCGCCGCAAGCGACCACGCTTGCAGCCGTATTTCGGTACGTTTCCCTGATGATTCGTTCAATTGTTGAGTGGGCGCAATTCGGAAGGCAGACGGGGCGGACGAAGAAGTCTGGCAGCGTGCCGGATACTCGGAGACGCCTGAAGTCAATCAGACGACAGTATAATATCTGAATAGAAGTTGATCGGCTTAGGAAGGCGAATTGTAACAACTCCGTAATCACGCCTCAAGAGGCTAGAACCCTGGATTTCCCGCGAAAAGGCCGACGAGCGAGTTTGTCATAAGATTAGACTTTGCAATAGTTAAGTGGTGGTGGCCAGGAATCGGGGATCGGGAGAGTGAGAAAGGATCTCCGATCATTCGGGAATCTGCACACCGAGTCGTCGGGCCAGATCAACTAACCTCGACCAGTGTTGGTCATCCAGGGGGATCCCTTGGCTGGTTCGCGCTTCGAGAGTCCGACGTTCGGGATCGCCGGGTAGTAGAATCGCGTCGATTCCCGGAGCTCGGGGGGACAGACGGATCGATTCGGCTAGCTCGGAAGCCTGAGCTGCGAGATAGTCGCCCCCCGCGAATTGCGCCGGGTCCATCACCAGGAAGAAGACATTGTTGCCCGGGACCTTTCGATTCGTCGCTTGACTGCAAGGGCCGCCGGAAAGCCCGCCCGCCCAGAGATCGAGGATCAAGGCAAGGCCGAAGCCCTTGTACGACTGCTCACCGCCAAGGGGCAGGATCGTCCCCAAAGGCGGCTCATAAAGGACGGCGGGATCGGTCGTCGGTGAGCCGCGATGGTCAAGCAGCCAACCCTCGGGGACGGGTTGTTTACTGATGTAGTACCCTCGCACCTTACCCTCGGCCACGACGCTGGTCCCGAAGTCGACGACGATCGGCGCATCCGACTCGGTGGTGGGAACACCCGCGCAGAAAGGATTTGTACTCAGCCGGGGCTCAAGCCCCCCGGGGGGGGCGACCCGCTGGACGGCCCCGCCGTTGTTGACCGTCGCCAGCAGCATCAGACCCGACGAGGCGACGCGCTCGGCATATTCGCCCAGTCGGCCGATGTGCCCACAATCCCGGGCCGTACCCACCGCGAGTCCCAGGCCCTGGGCCTTGGGGATCACCAGGTCCAGCAGGCGATGAGCCTGGACCTGGCCGAGTCCCCAGTGCCCGTCGCAGACAACCAACGCGGGCGTCTCCCGGATAACTTCGAGGCCGACACCGACTCGGTAGGCACCTCGCTCCACGAAATCCACGTACTGAGGAATTCGCATCACTCCGTGCGAATCATGACCGCGCAGATTCGCACCGACCAGGCTGGCGGTAACGACCTCTGCCTCCTCTGGAGGGACGCCTGCGGCAACCATCAATTCACCGCCGAATTTCGTCAAGGCCGTCGAACCGATCGTTCGCATCGCGAGACCTCCAGCCTTCCTGGGATTGCCCGGACAGATCGCGTCTCACCGAGATGGTCACCTTGAGCACGCATCGATCGACATGCGGCGGAAGAGTCCGTCGAATTCGCCCAATTTTTGAATTCGTCCATGTTTCGTTTCTTGCACGGCACCACGCAAGGTCGTCAAGGGGAGACCATGGTGAAAATTCCTCTGCCGCAATGAATGTCCTAAGCACTGATTTAACAAGAGATTGCATCGTGGAGCAATGAGATTCGTCACGGCTTTTCGAGAAAAGGACCATAATTGTGCAGGGTGAGGTACGTCTAAGATTATAAGGAAGGCCCAGTTCGGCCTCTGCCTTGCGAGAAGTTGGGCTGCCGTCGGCTCGAGTCTCGTCGGTGAATGAGTCGATCGGGACGGCGATTCGGGGCAAGATCAATAATGGGAACCAAGGAATTGCTCATGGAGCCCACCTTGGCGGGTGAGCATGGCGACCTGCATGAGTTGCGGCTGGATTTCCTGCGTCGTGCAGTCGAGGTCTACCTCGGAATCGCCTATCCGGCCGGCCAGGTACCCGAGGCGATCCGCCGTCGATTGAACTGGCCAGAGGGCTGCACAGCCGACGAGTTGCTGAGCAGTCCGCCATTTGAACGTGCCGGCAAGGCGCCCGGCCGCCAGTCGCCGATCTACGCCCTCCGACTCGGGAATGCTCGTTACCCGCACATGAAACTCCAGATCCAGCCATGGCCCAACGATGCGGGCTTCATGCTCTCGGTCAATACGCACGATCAGGTCGCGGGGATCAACCTGAGTGACGTGGACGCCCAGATCTTCCGGGAACTCCAGTCGGAGAATCAGAGTCTCAAGGAAGCGATCGAGCAAGCCTGGGATGAGGGCGGCCTGCCCACCTTCTTGCGTTACCTGCGAGATTATATCGAGAGCCGACGGGATGATACGTCCACCGACGGACGGCAAGAAGGCACCGACCCGACCTGAAATGGGCCCGATCCCTTGATGACCGCTTTCGGGCAAGAAGAGGCGGTCGCCTTTCGGGCATGCAGCCGAATCCTTACGCATCGTTGCCGAACGGGCCGTCCCGGTTTAATGAATAAGTGCGGCGGGCGGATCCGGCATGGAGGCGGGCGTTACTTCAGTCGATCGCGGCAACAAGAACGAGAATGTCGAGCCCTTGCCGGTCGTGCTGGAGACCTCGACTCGCCCGCCATGAAGCTCGACGAAGGTCTTGACGAGCCAGAGCCCCAGTCCCATCCCCCGCTTCTGGAACTGGTAATCGCCAGATGAGTGGCGCATGGTGTCGAATCCGGTGAAGAACGGCTCGAAGAGGTATTGTTGATCCTCCGGGGATACCCCGACTCCCTCGTCGCTGACGCGCAACCGAAGCCAGTCCGGCAAGCCCGGCTCTAGCGCGGCAGCGATCCGGATCGTGCCACCATCCGGGGTGAACTTGATCGCATTGGCCAGGAGGTTGATCAGGATGTCGGTGACCTTATCCGGGTCAGCCTGGATCGGAGCCAGGTCCGGCTCGATATCCACGCCCACCGATTGCCGGCGTAATTCGAGATAGGGAGACAGCTCGTGGATGGCCAGACGCACGAGCGGCTCGATCTCGACCGTCTCCTTCTCGAGCGACCGGCCGAATTCCCCGGTCGTCACCAGCTTGAGCATTCGCTCCACCGTCCGAGCGAGTCGACGGGCCGATGCGCCGATCCGATCGATCCACTGCCGATCCTGGGGTAGGGTATCCGGATTCAACGACATCTTCCACAGCTCGATCATTCCCAGGACCACGGTGACGGGCGTGTTGAGCTCGTGGCTGGCGACTTCGATGAATGCCCCTTTGAGCCGATTGGCTTCGGTCAGCTTTTCATTGGCGGCGTGCAGCTCGGCCAGAAGCCTGTTCTTTTCGACGATCAGATCGTGGTGCTCGACCGCCTGCCGTACCACGGCCTCGAGCTCATCGGAATTCCAGGGCTTGGCGAGATAACGAAAGACGTGCCCCTCGTTGATCGCGTCGATGACGGTCCGGATATCGGCGTAGGCCGTGAACAGGAGGCGCGTGGTCTCGGGCCGAAGATCCTTGGCCCGGCGTAATAGCTCGACGCCGGTCATCCCGGGCATCCTCTGATCGGACATGATGACGTGGATCTCCGCATCCGAGCGGAGGACCTCGAGTGCGTCGTGACCCGTCGTGCAGGTGATGACCCGATAATGGAGCCGGAGCAGGTTGTATACGGAGTCCAGGACCTCCGGCTCGTCGTCCACGACGAGCAGGCTCGGTCAACTGCGCCGAGCGTGATCGCTCGCGACAGGGGTGGACTGGGCGGCTGTCGGCACGATCCCGCCCGCGATTGGGCGAGCGGATGCGGCGAGATCGGTCGCGACTACGGTTGGAGGGGGAGTGGATCGGGTGTTCGAATCCAACGTCGGTGCGTTTCCTTTCAGAGGTCCGGATCGCCGCGATCGGCCCGCTCAGGAAGGGATCTCAAGCGGGTCCGCGGGGAATCGCTTGATGAGAGCCACCTCGTTGCCGGCATCGTTGTAATGCATTTCATCGACCATGCCCTGGCAGATCAAGAGCCCGAATCCGCCGGCCCGAAGGCCCAGCTTCTCCCGGACGTCCAGATGCGTGAACGGATCGTCGGGCACCGCCGCGTGCGGCAACTGGCTCCGGTCGAATCCCGATCCCTGATCGCGTATGGAGATCTCCAGGCGGTCGTCGTAGACCCGGTAGGTGATATTGACGAGGCGGTCGGATTGGTGGAGGTTGCCCCACTCGATGGCGTTATGGGCCATCTCCATGACCGCCTGCCGAAGTTGCATGACCTGCTCATGCTGCAAGGGTGTGGACTGGCAGACCAGCATGAGGAAATCGTTCAAGTCCTTCAGGAGCGTGATCTCGCTGTTGAGCTCGACGTGGATTTCTCCCTGGACGGCGTGCCGGTCCATGCTGTCTCGCCAGGCCCGCGCGGCGGAGATCGCCTCGAACAGGTCATCCACGCCGTAGGGCTTGGTGACATAGGCATTGGCGCCGACCCGGAAGCCATGGACGCGGTGCTGGACGTCATTGAGCGCGGTCAGCATGACCACGGGGATCAGCCGGGTCGCCGGGTCGGTCCTCAGTCGCCGGCAGACGTCGAATCCATTGATGTCCGGAAGCATCAGGTCCAGGAGCATCACATCGGGGATGCGCTCGCGGGCCAGCCTGAGCCCGATCTCGCCGTTCTCGGCGAGGATCGGCTCGTATTCGCGCAGGCGAAGGATGCGTGCGACCAGGTCTGCCTGTTCCGGATGGTCCTCCACGATCAGAGCCGTTCCCATCGTGCTTTCCCTCGCGATCTCCCCGGCGATTTCACGTTCGACCCTTCCGGCTCCGGCTCGACATCGCTCCCGCGGGAACCGGGCGATTTGCCTCGATGTCCGATGGCGAGATCATCGCGACAGGACAGCTCATGACACATGCAGCTCGACGACGTCGGCATCGTGGAGCTCGTGGTCACGCTTCACGGTCTGTCCGTCGAAGATGCCGGAGCCCCAAATCCTCGCCGACTTCAGCGAGTGCTCGAAGTCCCGATGAATCTCCCTGGCCAGATCCAGGACGGTGCTGCCGATGGGAAGAGTGAATGGTCTGGTCCGATCGGCGGGTTTACCGGGAACTTTCGTGAACACCCGGATCACCCCAAGTAAATCGTATGCCGCGGCGCGCAAGCTTTCCAGGCCCTCGCCCGTCTCGGCCGAGATCGCGAGGATCGGCAGCCGGTCTCCCATCCATTCGCGGAGGATCTCCAGCCGATCGGGCGCCCCGTCGGCGTCGACCTTGTTCGCCACCATCACACCCTTGAGGTGACGAATCCGCTCGTCCTCGACGTCATAGGGCAGTTCGGCGACGAGTTCGGTATGCGCCTCGGCCAGACGTTCCAGCACCGCGAGGGCCGATTCGGCCACGTCATCGCTCCCCAGATCGACGATCAGCAGGGCCGCATCCGCCGATCGGATCACGTTGGGCACCCAGTTCTCGAAGAACTCCGGCGAGATCGGCGGCAGGTCAACCAGTTGCACGGGTACGTCCTGCCAGGCCATGATCCCGGGCTGCGGTTCCCTGGTCGTGAACGGATACGGCGCGATCTCGGGCCGGGCATTGGTCAATGACGCCAGCACGGCGCTCTTCCCCACGTTCGGCGCCCCGACGAGCACGATCTGGCCAGCCCCTTCCCGCGGCACATGGTAACTCAGCCCCCCTTTTTTACCCCCCGCTCTGACACGCTCCACTTCCTCGCGAAGGTGGCTCATCTTTTGCTTGAGGTCCGACTGGAGTTTCTCCGTACCCTTGTGCTTCGGTAGAAGCCGGAACAAGTCGCGAAGCAACTCCAGCCGCTTCTCCGGAGTCGTCGCCTTCCGGTACTCCTCTTCAACCTTCAGATATTGCGGGGGTAGGTTCGCTGGCATCGTGGCAGCTCCCCACTTCGCTCTGGTTGACGAACCCTTGGCACCGTAGCGACTTCTGCGCACCGTTGCAAGAGCTTGGTGAAGAAGTCCAACACGGTCATCGCTCCCAACATCGCTCCCAAAGCTCCGGTCAGTCCAGCCATGTTCAACCAACCCGGTGACCGATCTGACAGCGGTCTCGGGTCTCGACGAACCGACCCGATGCCATGCCCTTGAGGAGAAGTCTCTCTGACCGTGCCCTTCTCTCGGAATTTTGTCGTTTTTGCTCATTCTGAGGGCCTCAATTCATTCGTCATGAGCGCCCTATTTTTCCCAGGCGTCTTATACTTCTTTCGTGTGGACCCATCTTTCATCAATGAGGGGATGACCAGCGATGTACACCGTCGATTATCTGAGGAGCCGCCGAGTTTGGTTCGAGCAATTGCTCCACAGTCCGGCATCATCCTCGACGAAACGGGCGCATAGCGTGCACGTCCCGGGCCGATGCGTGGCCAAGACGGTACTGGTCAAGGCCGGTGATCGGTTCGTCCTGGCCGTCTTGCCGTCAACCCGCCGCGTTGAGCTGGACCGGTTGAGCGGGTTACTCGGGTTGGCCGTCACCGATGTCCGCCTGGCGACGGGCGACGAGCTGGTCGACATATTCAAGGACTGCGAGCCGGGGGTCGTTCCGCCGTTCGGCCGCCTCTACGAGCTGGATACGATCCTGGATACGAGCCTGACTGAAGTGGCGGAGTTGATCTTCGGGGGTAATACCCGGCACGAGGGGCTGCGGATGCGGTCCGACGACTACGTCGCGATCGAAGAGCCTGTGATCGGCGGATTCGCACGGCCCATCGCGCCCGAGCCGTCTTTATCGGCCCTGCCCCAGACCGACCGACGAGCGGGGTGAACGCTCGACCGTTCGCAATCGTCAACCGTTCGATTGCGGGCCATCGGTCGCTCGGTATCGCCGAAAGAACGAACCGGTCAACGGGACTCCGTGGCATCCTCGGGTGCGAACCCGCGTCGCATGGTGTTCTCGGTGACCGAGCGCGTGAGCAGGAATTCGAGCAGGTAGTCCGGGCCGCCGGCCTTGGTACCGATACCGGAGAGCTTGAAACCGCCGAACGGCTGCCGGTCCACCATCGCGCCGGTGATCCCTCTGTTGATGTAGAGGTTACCGACCCGGAACAGGCGCCGGACCCGTTCGAGATTGGCCGGACTCCGCGAATAGACTCCGCCCGTGAGCGCATACGGGGTGCCGTTGGCGATCGCCAGGGCGTCGTCGAGATCCTCGGCCTTCAGGACGGTCAGCACAGGCCCGAAGATCTCCTCCTGGGCCACACGCGCCGTGGGCGGGACGTCGGCGACGATCATCGGACCCACGAAATAGCCCTGATCGGACAGCGCGCCGGGATCCCCCTGATACACGACACGGCCTTCGGCCGCGGCGATGCCCTGATAGTCGAGGATCCGTCGCCTCGCGTCGGCGTCGATCACGGGGCCGATCAACGTCTCGGGATCGTCGGCCGGCCCGATCTTGACCGCGCGTGCCGCCTCGACGAGCCGTGCCACGAACGCGTCGTGGATCCCGGCGAGCACGATCACGCGCGAACACGCCGAGCATTTCTGCCCCGCGTAGCCGAACGCGCTCTGGATCACGCCGACGACCGCCTCGTCGAGGTCGGCGTCGTCATCGACGATGATCGCGTTCTTGCCGCCGAGCTCGGCGATCACTCGCTTGATGTGATCCTGACCCGGCTTGGTGTCGGCCGCCTGGCGATTGATCAGCAGTCCCACCTCGCGCGAGCCGGTGAAGGCGATGAGGTCAACCTGGGAGTGATTGACCAGCGCCTGGCCCACCTCCTCGCCCGGGCCCGGGAGATAATTCAGCACGCCCGACGGCAGCCCGGCCTCCCGGAGAATTCCGGCCAGATGCCAGGCGATGATCGGCGCCTGCTCGGACGGCTTGAGGATCACGGCGTTACCCGCGACGAGCGCGGCGACCGTCATCCCCGTCGGGATCGCCAGCGGGAAATTCCAGGGGGGGATGACGACGGCCACGCCCCGAGCCAGGTGCTCGGCGAAATTCGTCTCACCGGGGACATCGCGACGGCGGGGCTCCGAGAGGCGAATCATCTCTCGGGCATAGAACTCGCAAAAGTCGATCGCCTCGGCCACGTCGCCATCCGCCTCGGCCCAGGGCTTGCCGCATTCGTAGACCTCCCAGGCGGACAACTCGAACCGTCGCCGTCGCATGATCTCGGCCGCTCGGACGAGGACACCGGCGCGTTCGCGGGCCGGCGTCGCCGCCCATGCCGGGAACGCCGCCCGCGCCGCGGCGATCGCCCGCTCGGCGTGCTCGGCATCCGCCTGCGACGTCTCGCCCACGTTGCGCGAGCTGTGACTCGGATTGGGCGAAGCCAGGCGTCGCGGGGACGTGTCAACCTCTTCGCCGGCGATGATCAACGGGTAATGGCCTCCGAGCCGGCCTCGGACCTCATCGAGTGCCCGACGCATCGCATCGCGGTTCTCGGCTCGCGAGAAGTCGGTCGTCGGCTCATTCCGGAACGGATGGAACTCGCCGGAGTCCGGCGGCGGCGGATCCGTTCGAGGCCGTCGTGTCCGCGTCAACATGGCTCCGATCTCCTCGGGGTCCCGCAGCAGGTCGTCGACCTGCGTGCTCGGGGTTGCGCTCATCTTCAGGAACGACTCGTTGGCCGTGTTCTCCAGCAGCCGGCGAACCAGGTAGGCCATTCCGGGTAAGAGCGCACCATAGGGGGTATACACCCGCACGCGGTGGCCCCTCGCGACCAGCACGCGCTGGATCGCGTCGCCCATCCCGAAGAGCGTCTGAAGTTCGTAGGATGCCGAGGGAAGCCCCATCGCCTCGGCCGTGGCGATCGCATAGGCCAGGCTCCGGATATTGTGGCTGCCGAATGCCGGGCGCAGTCGATCGTGATGCGACAGGAGGAACCGCGCCAACGCTCGAACGCCGCGTCACTTCGCCACTTCTCGAGGTAGACCGGCTCCGGCCAGCCTAGCCGCCGGGCGCTCAGGACCTCGTAGTCCCAGTAGGCCCCTTTGACCAGCCGGATCGTGATCGGGGTGCCGCGAGACTCGACCCAACTGAGGAGCATCTTCAGCTCGGCCTCGGCCTCGGGATGGTAGGCCTGCACCACGATCCCCACATCCGGCCAGTCGAGAAACTCCGGCTCCCTCAGGACGCGGCAGAACAGGTCATAGGTCAGCGCCCGGTAGGCGTACTGCTCCATGTCAACGTGGATATACGCGCCCCGCTCCCGTGCCGCGCGGAGGATCGGCCGTAACCGGCCGGCCGCGTGGTCGATCGAGGCCTCGGCATGAATCGGCTCGAAATGGGCCGTCAGGCTCGACAACTTGAGCGAGAGGTTGACCCGGGGCATCGGTCCATGCTGATCGCGATCGATGAGGGGGATTTCGGGAGCGGCTCCCAGCGGGCCGGAGAGCCCGTGGATCATCTCGAGACAGGTGCGCTGGTACCAGTCGGCCTCGGCCTCGCTGATGACGGCCTCGCCGAGCAGGTCGGCCGTGAATGCCAGCTTGCGACTCCGGAGAGCCATCACGGTTTCTAACGCCTCGGCGGGCGTCGCCCCCGCGATGAACTTCCTGGCCATCAAGCCGGCCGCGGTCCGCGCCGCCTCGGCCAACCAATCCGCGCGGGCCGAGCCCGCGGGCGCCATCCGCAAGGAGAACTCCAGCCACCACGGGACCGCATCACCGGCCTCGTCCAGGTACTCGGCCAGATGACGACGGACCGAATCGGAGTCCTTCAGCGCCGGCAAAGCATCGATGAATCGAAAGAGCTGGACACGTACCGCAGGATCATCCAGCGTGGCGCCCATGAATCGGTCATCCCACCAGGAGCGCTGCCAGGGCCGCCCGCGACCCATCCGGTCGAAGAGCTCCCGGCCAATCTGGCGAGTCCGCCGCTCGAGCGCATCCGTCCCGGCGGTGGCTGGCGGGCCGGCTCCGATAGCGTCGGGTTCACCAGGGACAGCCCCACCGGCCTGGCCCGCGTTCGTTTCGGTCCTCGATGCGGTCGCCATGGCCCTTGGCCCCGATGGAATTGTTGATGCCCCGACCTCGCCCTGCCTCCTTATTCTACGAACAAAAACCGGCCGCGAGCACATCGGATCGGTGTTGGGGTCACTAAACCGTTGAAGTGATGGCTCACGGGCCGAGATTGGGAACCTTCGTGGTTGTTCTCGGGTCTTACCCATCACGAGAGAGGGTGGCCTCTTACACTAACCCGAAGCGCCAGCGAGGGATCCGCCGGCTTGCCCCCTCGCTGACGCTTCGGGTTGGTATGACTGACCCGGCGGCATTTCCCAATCTCGGCCCATGAGCCGAAGTGATAGCCACAACCCGATCTGCGTTCGCTATCAGGACGAGCAGCTCTGGATGAGGACCTCGTCACGGATTCGGACCCGTCTCACCCGCTCTCAACGGGGGCTGACCGGCTTGATCAGGCCCCTCAAGTATTCCTGCGCCAGCCGGACTTGCTCGTGGACCTTGTCGATCCCCATCCGTTCGTGGCGATCGTCGAGGAACGGGTGGCAGAGTTCGTAGCCGAAGTATCCGTCGTAGCCGATCTCCCGCATCAGGCCGAGGAAGTAGCCGTAGTCGGGGATCGGCTTCTCGAAATCGAGGGCCCGACCCTGGACGAAGCCATGGGCGTCGCGATCGTATTCTCCGCCGAAATGCGAGTAAACCTGGAGCGAGCCCACCGTAAGGGCCGCCTGCTTGACGAACTCCCGATCGAACTGGGTCAGCATCGGCAGGTCGAGGCAGATCTTCAGCCAGGGGGAATCGACTTCCCGCACGAGGTCGTAGATGTCTTTCCAGTGGCGGATGAAGGGCGGATGATTCTGGAGCGCCATCACCACGCCGAACTCCTCGCCGAAGCCCGCCGCTTCCTTGAGGCACTCCTTGACGAAGTTCCATCGATCTAGGCGCGTGAGGAAGGGATACTGCGCCTCATACGGGAGAGTCGGTGCGCAAGAGCTCGTAGGTTGCCCGGCCTTCCCTTATCACGACCCCCGGCCATGCGGCGAACAGCCGGACGACCTTCGCGCCCAGGTCCGCGGCCAGCCGCGCCTGCTCGCGCACCATCAGGAGTTGGCACTCACGATGTTCCGGTATCGGGCTGGAAAAGTCGTTGTTCGCCGCCACGCAGGGGACTTCCAGCCCCTCGCGCTCGACCAGTTTCCGCATCCGCTCCCGAACCCGCGGGTCCAGATCCATCGGGTTGCCGTGAGGACGCTTCCCATCCAGTTCGACGCCGTCGTAGCCGAAATCCTTGGCTCGCTTGACGATCTCTTCGAAGCTCAGCGCCGGACCGTCGTACCAGATGCCGCTGTAAGTCACGGTGTAGAGACTGATCTTCATTTTGAAGCCTCGACGATGAAACGAATCGGTCCGGGTCGTTGCTCTTCGGCGACCGCCCGCCCTTCCCGGCAGCCTATCATAATCGTCGAAAACCCCTGCCGAAAGAGACGGGTGGAGCTCACCATCGCTCCGACGCCGTCTCGGGAGGCCCGCAGCGCCAGCCGGTCAAGGATTGATCATAAAGTCAGAGTCGAGATGCTTAAGGGCAGCGAACGGGTTTCGATCCGCAAGTCGATCCGATCGTCATCCGGACATGTGCCTGAAGATACCAGGAGGAGCCTAAAAAGGTGTGGCTATTTCGTAGCAGAGGCAGGGAAATGTCAGCATTCCGGACCATTTACTCTTTGTTCGCTGATGAAATGGCAAGTCGGTTTGCGTGAGTAAAAGGGCAGATTGCTGAGAAAGAATAGTGTACGAGAGGGCATGAGGGGAGTCAAGAGACCGGCGTGCGAGACCGTCGATGGCCGATCGACCATCTCCGATCGGATCAAGCAGACTCGTCGGGGATCGTGAACCTTCGGATTGGGCAGGATCTCACGCCGGTCTCATCTCAACCTCAAGGTGGGGACTTATCGTCGATCGTTCAGGCGATGCGGCGGGAGTTCATCCATCGGCGGGCCAGGAGGACAGCGGAGAAACCGATACACCCGAGGATCATCGAGTTGGGTTCGGGAACGGCGCCGTT
Source organism: uncultured Planctomycetota bacterium (assembly GCA_963743925.1). Lineage (GTDB taxonomy): Bacteria > Planctomycetota > Planctomycetia > Isosphaerales > Isosphaeraceae > CAVZRC01. The sequence continues at coordinate 1,039,768 of CAVURY010000034.1, forward strand.
GACCTGGATCAAGAATGGGAACGAGGACGGATCATTAGGATTGGGCGGGAAGGCCGACCAGGGGGGACTTGGGGGAGAACCCGTTTCGAGCCCGTAATTGGGGAGAGTTCCTGGCCCCGCGAGAGGATTCGCCTGTTCGGAGAACTGCCACGAGACCCCGCCCGACCCATCGCTCGAGGTGCCGCTCAAGACGAACCAGTAGAACTTGGACGCATCGAGGGCAACGGTGCCGGAAGGGTCGAATGCGACGTTCGAAAAACCGGTCGTCGAGATCGGGCCGACCTCACTCAAGGTGCCGACGAGCGTTCCCAGGTTTGGAGTGTCCCCTACACTCGAAACCTGGTAGAGCGACGCCGTCACTGAAAAGTCGCCCTTATTCCCGGGATTCAAAAGGCCCAGGCTTGCCTGGATGGACGAAAGATTCACCGAAACTCCGCTGGTGAACTCTTGAGCCCAAGTGTCCTGAGGATCGACCACGATGGGGGAGAATGGATTCGTTGAAACGACCCCGTCCGGAAGCAGGTTGCTGACCAGCACCTGATCCGCACGTGCCGCGAATGGAGACGAGCAGATCGCCAAGAATGCGAGGACCGGCCAAACGCGAGATCTCAACCTCATCAGTCCCTACCTCCCAGTTGTAAGAATGGATACGCAACAATAGACGTCACACGTTATCCCTGGCGTGGATAGAAACGTGCAGGCATCGTCGTCGATCACCCTTATATAACAGTCAGGGTAAAGAGATCAAGAAGGTATCGATCCGGGACGCAAATCGAGGGACAAATCGAGAAAGGTCTCGGGTTTCACATAATCGATAAACACACATCTTCATAAATTTTACAAGATCAAAACAACCCATTCTCCGCGGCGGAATTTTCAAAATCAACTCTAAGTGGTCCGACCCGGTCGATTTTCCGTATTTTCTGAAACTCATTAATGCCAACAAGAGAATGTGGCTTTTCTGGAACATCGCTTATTTTTTGGTCGTTCGAGGGTATTGCATTCTGATCGCCCACCCTTTAAGGTACTCATCGGCTCGAGGACTCATCCAACAACTGGTGGTCTTTGAAGCCAGGATCGGCGCGCTGAAGGCGCATCGCTCACGCTGGGGCCCTACAGTCCGACGAGGGATCGCCGGAGAAGCTCACGGACGAACCGACATTTTTCCACGTTGACAGGTGCCGATTTTCACATTAGTCCGTCGAGTCTTCATCAGGGAGTGATCAACCGAATTCGTGGCTCCGATCGCTGAGCGCACATTTCTCAGGGCGGAGGGCGTGGCTTGCGGCAACGCCCGGTCCATCGGCCGATCATGACCGACGGTTCGTCGGGAGATGCAATCAGGGAACACACGACGCGGGAGACCCAATCGGGTCGAGGTGCCGGCCTCGTCGCCGTTATCTCGCTTCGGGCGCGAATCGTTCGCGCCGCGAAGGACGATCGCATATTGGCTCATTCAAATAAGCATGACGCTTGGATTCAATAGCAAATCGATGAACAGGCATTTGCAGGCCGTGCCACCCTTGAGAATGATGAACGACTCCCGGGGGATTCCTATCCTTGGAGTCGATTTTGGTCGCGATCTCCCGACACCGGTCTCTCACTGGGCGGGAAATCCCGATCATCGAGGACTTTTCGGCGTGTTTGCGCTTCCTACGCCCGTTTCGTGATTAAGGGCGCGGAAACCACCGCAGCCCGTGGCGTCGAATACTACCGGACGAACACCGACCCGTTCCCTCCCGCTTGAAAGGGCACCGCGATGAAGCCAGGCAAGATGAATACCCCGACGGATCGCCGCAGGAATGGCAAGTCATCCACCCGACGGGCCTTGCAGGCCCGCCCCCGCGGCGCCCTGCTGAAATTGGAGGGTCTCGAGGAACGGACGTTGCTCTCCGGCACGAAGGTCATCCCGCCGGTCCTGGCACCCGCCGGGCTGGGGAGCTTGTACACCGCCATGTCGGAGCAGGCCCACGGGGTAGGCCTGAATTCGGGCTCGCCGGGCCAATATGTCACCGGCGGGACGACGTCAACCAATTCCGCGACCCGCGAGACGATGGCCGAGCTCGAGGCCTACCTCAAGAGCTTGGGGCTCAACTATGACAAGTTGACCAACGCCGGCGCCGGGGTGCCGACGGTCTATCAGAACCTGGCGGCGGCCCAACAGGGCGAGAAACCGTACGGACCCCCATCCTCAGCGAGTTCGGGCACCGGAGCGAACACCCCGAACAACTTTTACCTCAACAACCTCGACAACCCCAAGCAGGAAAGCCAGCCCGTCTTCAGCGTGAACGACCAGGCCGCCCAGCTCGCCCGCCTGAAGCTCGACCCCAACAGCTCGGGCATCTCCAGCCCGCCGCTGAATCCGGTCATCATCAACGGCTTCAACGGGATGAACTTCCTGGATTCGGTCAACGGCTATGTGCCGCCGGATACCGACATGGCCGTCGGCCCGCAGTATGTCGTCGAGACCGTCAACGCCCAGATCCAGTTCTACGACAAGGTGACCGGGGCGGCGCTGCTGCCCAACACGCCCCTCAACCAATTCTTCGGCCAGCCCGGCGAGTCCCCCTTCGACCCGGTCGTGACCTATGACGACATCACCAATCGATACGTCGTCGCCGCCGATTCGTTCAGCGGGGATCTCCTGCTGGCCGTGTCCAAGGACAGCAACCCGTTCGACGGCTTCACGAATTACGACATCAACATCAGCGAAGGTGGAGCGTTCGCGCCCGACTATACCAAGATCGGCTGGAACGCGGACGAGGTCGTGATCACCTATAACATGTATTCGAATTCCACGGGAGGCTACGACCACGTCCAGGTCCTCTCGTTCGCCGGTAGCTCGATCTTCTCGGCAACCCCCCCGCCCAACTTGACCCTGGGCACCGACTATTTCTCCAGCGATCGCTATAACGACGACTTCACCCTGGCCCCGGCCTCGATGCATGGCGCCGTGTCGGGCGATCCCATGTACTTCGTCGAGGAGAATACCTACGGGAGCGGCTCGCAACTGCGAGTCGTCTCCGCCGCCGACCTCTTGAGCCCTTCGCCCTCCTACACGGACAGCGTGGTCAACGTCAACCCCTACACCGAACCGCCCTCGGCGCTCCAGCCGTTCGGACAAGTCCAGACGAACGACTCGCGCATCCTCAACGTGGAATATCGCGACGGCCTCCTGGTCGCCGACCAGAACGTCGGCCTTGCGACCGACAGCGACGCGCACGCCCGCTGGTACGAGCTGAGCGTCAGCGGCGGCCCTTCCCTCGTCCAGGACGGCACGATCGCGCCGGCCGCGGGGACCAGCACGTATTTCCCGGCGATCACGATCGCCCCGGGCGACGTGATCGGCATGGTCTACAACGAATCATCGGCCACAGAATATCCCTCGGTCTATGACACGGGCCGAACGACCGCCGATCCGACGGGGACCATGGAGACCCCGGCCGAGGCCGTCGCCGGGACGGCAACCTATTCGGACTTCGCCTTCCGCTGGGGCGATTACAGCGGCATCGGCGTCGATCCCACGGACGGATCGATCTGGAGCGCGGCCGAGTATTCCACCTCGCTCCTCACCGGCGATCCGGCCAACTGGGCCACCTACATCTCCCACTTCGTCATCGCACCGTCCGTGACGTCGAGCACCCCGGCGGCAGGCTCGGTCGTCACCGGCACGCCCCCGACCACGTTCTCGCTAACCTTCTCCGAGCCGATCGACCCCAGCTCGATCACCGCATCCGACTTCACGGTCAACGGCGTCCCTGCCGATTCCGCCTCGCTCAGCCCCGATGGCCTGACCATCACCTATACCTACAGCACGTCGCCGGTGACCACGCAAGGCTCGGAGACGATGAGCCTGCCGGCCGATTCCGTCAAGGGCATGGGCGATGAGATCGGAAACGCGCCCTTCTCCGCCGGCTTCTTCTACGTCACGCAGCAGCTCCAGGTCACGGGCACCAGCCCTCCCGTGGGATCGGTCCTCACGCCGCCGATCACCGACCTGGTCGTCCAGTTCAACGAGGCGATCAATCCCTACCAGATCAGCACGAGCGACTTCATCCTCAGCCAAGGCACCGTCGTCAGCGCGAAGCCGCTCACATCCTCCTCGGTCAACCTGACTCTCTCCGGAATCACCCAGGACGGCTCGCTCACCCTGACCGTCCCGGCCGGTGTGCTCTTCGATCAGTATGGGGTACCGAACCTCGGTTTCACGGGCAATTACGTCGTAGATATCGTGTCGGAACCCTATCCCACGCCCCTCCTGCCCGAGGATCCCGCGGGTAGCTTGATCTACGACCCGTCCGTCTCGGGTACCGTCGGTTTCGCGGGCGACACCGATACCTACACGCTCCCGCTGGCCGCCGGTCAAACGCTCTCGCTCCTCCTGACGACCGATCCCAGCCTGATCGGCACGATCACGCTGCTCGACCCCTCGAATCATGCGATCGCCAGCGCGACCGCAGCGAGCGCAGGCGCCAATGCCGTGATCGAGACGGCCGCGATCACGACCGCGGGGACTTATTCGCTGGTCGTCAGCGGCTCCGGCGGGACGACCGGCGGCTACACGATGCAGGCGATCCTGAACGCGGTGTACAAGCAGGCCACCGACACCAACAACTCGATCGCCTCGGCCTACGACCTGACGAACGCCTTCTCCAGCCTGGGCACGACTCCCCCCGCCGACCGTGCCGGAGTGTTGGGGACGATCGATTCCACGGCCAACAGCGACTACTACAAGTTCTATCTCAACGCGGGCCAATCCACCACGCTGGCCGCACAGGGGCTCGACGGAAATGTCGCCCTCGGTCTGCTGGATGGATCCGGGAATCTCCTCGCCCTGCCCAATGGAGCCAGCCTCAATCAGTCGATCAACCTGGGCGGAGGGTTCAGTGGCCCCAACGGGATGACGCTGAATGGTTTCGCCAACATCAGCGGCTCCAATCTCGATTTGACGGATGGGGGCTTCGGCGAGGCGGGCAGCGCCTTCACGAACAACACGCTCGATGTCGGCGGATTCACGACGAGCTTCGATTTTCAGGTGACGTCCACCACGAACCCACCGGCCGACGGCTTCACGTTCACGATCCAGGGGAACAGTCCGAATGCCCTGGGGAACGGTGGTGGCGACCTCGGGTACGGGGGGATCGGCAACAGCGTCGCGATCAAGTTCGATTACTACAATAACGCCGGTGAAGGAAACGATTCGACGGGCCTGTTCACGGATGGTGCGGATCCGTACCTTCCGGCCATCGACCTGACTGGGACCGGAGTGAACATCAGCAGCGGCGACCCGATGAACGTCGCGATGAACTATAACGGGGCGACGCTGAACGTCACGATCACGGATCTCACCACCTCGGCCTCGGCCTCGCAATCTTACAGCGTGAACATCCCCTCGATCGTGGGCGGTTCCTCCGCATACGTGGGCTTCACCGGCGGCACGGGAGGACTGTCCTCCATCCCGGCCATCCAGAACTGGACGTATACCCCGAGTCAGACGATCAGTGGCTCGAAGTTCGAATCCATCAACAACTTCGTCGCCAGCACCTCGGGCTGGTATTACGCCGAGGTCGCCGGCGCGCCCGGGTTGAATTATAGCCTGGTCGTGACGCAGAATGCCGACTTCACGCTCCATGGCAACTCCTTCGCCAACGCACAGCCCCTCGACGGCACGCAGGTCGTCCTGGGCGCCATCGTCAAGGGCGGCGGCGCCCTTCAGGCCCTCGACTTGCAAGCTGAAGCCTACTCCAAAATCTACCAGACGGACCCGGTCACCGGCGCGTTCGGGAGCTCGATCACCAGCCCGAACAACGACGGCTTCTACCTGTTCGGCCAGAATATGGCCTCCGACGGGACTTACACCTATTACAACGACGGTTACGGCGGCACCGGCGAGATCTACAAGCTCGACGCGAGCGGCAATATCGTCTCCTCGACCACCGGCCCCAACAGTGACCTGTACGGGGGCCTGGCCTACCTCAATGGCAAGCTCTACGCCGACTCGCCCTTCGACTCCAACATCTACATCTACGACGCGAGCACGCTGAACTTCCTGGGGACGATCAACACCGGCAATGCCGGGGCCTGGGTCGGCCTGGCTGGCGATCCCGATCGCGGCGTGCTCTGGGGCCTGATTCAGGGCGCCCGGGCACGATCGCCGAGATCGATCCTGCGACCGGGAACATCCTCAAGAGCGGCCCGGACAACCCCCAGGGACTTTACGAGCAGGACATCGCCTACGCCAACGGCGAATTGATCATCTCCGACACCAACGGCAATTACGGCGCCGGCAACAACTTCCTCGACGAGTACGATCCCGACACCCTCGCCTTCCTGCAACGCGTGGCCCCGCCGTACACGTACGCGGCTTCGGGGCTGGCCGGCGATGGCTTGGGAGGCGTCAGCAGCGACTGGTACCAGTTCAACGTGAACGCGGGCGACAGCCTGGTCCTCACGACGACCACGCCCGGCGGCTCCAGCGCCAACGGCTTGCAATTCATCAACGATCTCGCCCCGACGATCAACCTCTACGACGCCAGCGGCAACCTGGTCGCCACCGCGACGGGGAACGCGCCCGACGGCCGTAACGACGTGATCGACTGGACCGCGCTCACCCCGGGCAGCTACCGGGTCCAGATCCTGGGCGCCAGCAAGACCAACCTGGGTGAGTACACGATCGGCATCCAGGGCGCCACGGGCGGCCTCCCGCCGTTCACGGTGACCTCGACCAGCCCGGCCGCCGGCTCGGACATCGGCTACCAGGTCTCGAGCATGACCGTCAACGTCAGCAGCTCTCTGCTGATCTCCAGCGTCAGCCCCAGTGACTTCACCATCGACGGCAACCCCGCGACCAGCGTCAGCGTCCTGTCGAATGATTCGCTGGTCTTCTCCTTCAACACGACATCCGACGGGGTCCACAGCGTCTCAATCAGCGGCCTGGAAAACCTCCAGGGCACGACGCTGACGCCCGACAACTTCACCTTCCAGACCGACGACGTGCCTCCGGTCGTGGTGTCGAGCTCGATCGCGGACGGAGCCGTGCTCGCGCCGGGTTCCGTCACCGAAGTCATCACCTTCAGCAAGCCGATCCAGCCCTCATCGGTCAGCACCTCCGACATCTCGCTCTATGGTGAGATCCGGGGTATCAGCTACACGCCGGCGTCGATCAGTTTCGATCCGACGGACACGATCCTGACGATCAGCTACTCCAACCTGCCCACGGACGCCTACCAGTTCACCCTGATCGCCGGGCCGTCCAACTTCTTGAGTGACGCCGGTGTCCCGCTCCAGAACAGCTTCGTGGTCAACTTCACGATCCCGGGCGGCACGAGCACGATCTCCGGCCTCCAACCGGTCCTGCCGCTGGGGAGCCTGATCTACCAGGGAACGACCGACAACGTCCTCCTTTCCTCGAGCGACGTCGATACCTACACCTTGGGGATCGATCCCAACCAGACCCTGGCGGTGGTCGCAAAGCCCGTCACCAGCGGCATGTCCGTGACGATCACCCTGATCTCTCCCTCCGGAAACGTGATCGGCACGGCGACATCGCCGACCCCGGGAGCTCCCGCCCTGTTGCCGGGCGTGCAGAGCTCCAAGGGCGGGACCTACACGATCGAGATCTCCGGCGGGCCGGGCGAGTACACGGTCACGCCCACGCTCAATGCCTACATCGACCCCGCGGGCTACGGCGGCCCGCCCAATACGTCGATCGCCACGGCCACGCCCATCGACCCCTACGCCAATTACTTCGTCGGCCAGGACTCCCGCACGGCGGTCATCGGCGCCCTCTCCGGCGGCAGTGGCGGCGGCGGACTGGTCTCCACCGATCGCTACACGCAGGGACTCTACAGCGTGGACGCCTCCACCGGCGCCTCGACGCTGATCGGCGGCCTCTCGGATTTCACCAGCTTCAGCGGCATGGCGGTCGACCCGAGCAGCGGGACGACCTACATCTCCGACGTCCTCGGGAGCAACTGGTCGCTTGCGACGATCGACCGGACGACGGGCCAGGAGACCATCCTGGGACCTCAGTACAACGAATCGAACGGCGCGTACGATACCGACGTCCACGCGCTGGTCATTTCGGGCGGGAACCTCTACGGGTTCAGCTACTCGTACGGCCTGGTCGAGTTCATCAAGTCCGGCGGCTCGTACAACGGGACTTACTCCCCGGTCCTGCCGTACGACAGCATGCCCGAGCCGATCGAGAACGCGGCCATCGACCCGTCATCGGGCACGATCTACGGGATCGGCGAATTCACCGCCGACATCTACACGATCGATCTGAGCACCGCGACGGCCACCCTCGTGGGTCCATCGGGGACCGGTTTCTTCGACATCATGGGCCTGGCGTACACGGGCGGCAGCCTCTACTCGCTCGGCTACCAGGGACTCACGACGAATAACCCGCTCTATTCGATCGATCCCACGACCGGCGCCGGCACCTACATCGGCCCCAACGGGATGGAATACGAACCCGATGCCATGACGGCCCCGCCGACGACCTCGGGGGGTGGCCCGCAGGAGACGAGCGCCACTTACTCGTTCCCGCTCAATCAGGGCGAGAGCGCCACGCTCGCCCTCGAGGCCCTCAACAGCGCGAAGATGGCGTTCTCGCTCTACGACGACCAGGGCAACCTCCTGGCCATGAGCGCGCCGGGCGCGACCAACTACACGAGCGGCCTGAACAACTTCGTGGCCCCGAACGATGGGACCTATTACGTCCAGATCACCGGAGACCCGGGCGCCAAGTTCGACCTCGTCGTCACTCGTGGGGCCGACTTCACCACGCAGCCGCACAACACGCCCGCCACGGCGCAGGACATCACCGCGACCCAGCAGTCGGGGAACAGCAAGCAGGGCGGCGCGTTGGGTTCGCTCCAGAACCCCAGCGGTGCGTTCCTCGGGACGACGATCGAGGGCATCGACTTCAACGGCTCGAATTGCGGCTGCCTCCCGCCGGATACCAACGCGGCCGTGGGCAACGGCTTCGTCGCCGAGACGGTCAACGTCCAGTTCCGGGTCTGGGATACGAGCGGCAACCAGCTCCTCGACGAGCCGCTGAGCACCCTCTTCGGCCAGGCGACCGCAGGCGATCCCTTCGTCCTCTATGACGCCGTGGCCGGACACTGGTATGTCACCGGCATCGACGGCGCGGACAACAGCAAGGAACTGCTCGCGATCTCCAACGACGCCAACCCGCTGGACGGCTTCTCGAATGTCTACGCGGTCCCCGTCGCCGCCTCGGGCGACCTGACCGATTTCGCCAAGCCGGGCTATAACTACGATGCCATCGTCATCGAGGCCAATGACTTCGGCGACGGACACTCGGTGGTCACCACGGTCGATAAGGCACAGGCCATCGCCGGCAACCTGGTCTACTACCAGTCCACGCCGTCGTTCAACTTCCGCGCCCTGGTCCCGGCCCAGATGACGGACTCAACGACCCCCGGCGGCCCGATGTGGTTCATGGCCTCGACCGGCGACCCGAACTCCGACGGGACGACGCCGAATACGATCCGCGTCACCGAGATGACCAACGTCCTCTCGAATTCGCCGGTGTACACCGACTACACCGTCCCGATCGGCATCACTTACGGCGCGACCACCTTGGCCGACCAGCCGGGCGCGCCCGGCTCGGTGACGACCAACGACGTCACGGCGACCTCGGTCGATTACCTCAACGGCATGATGGTCACCGCCTTCCCGGCCACGACCGCGGCCGACGGCTTCAAGTACACCAAGTCGGTCTGGGTCGAGGTCAACGTCTCCGGCGGCACGCCGGTACTGGTCCAGGCCGGCGTGGTCGACCCGGGCCCGGGCGTCTCCGCCTTCTTCCCCGGCGCCGCGATCGATCCGGCCGGCAACATCGGCATCTCGTACATGGAGTCGTCCTCGACCGAGTACGTCTCCGCGGCCGTCGCAGGCCACATCGCCGGAAGCCCGCTCGGCTCGACCACTGCGGGCACCGTCTTCGCACCCGGCGGCGGCAGCATGCCCTACAGCTTCCGCGAGGGAGATTACGGCACAGCCGTGTATGATCCGGGCACCGGCCTCTTCTGGGGCGCCAACGAATACATCGGCTCGGACGGCAGCACCAACATCTGGCGGACCAAGATCGCCTCATTCTCGGTGTTTTCGGCGATAGGGACCGACTATTACGAGGTCAACGCCAACGCCGGCGACAACCTCCACTTCGCCACCTCGACGCCGGCCGGCGGACCGCTCGAGTTCGTCAACAACTTCTACCCCGAGCTGCTGCTCTACGATCCGAACGGCAATCTCGTCGCCGTCGCCGCCGGCAACGCCTCCGACGGGCGGAACTCGGTCATCGATTTCACGGTGCCCAGCGGAGACGCCGGGGAGTGGATCATCGAGGTCACCGCGTCGCCGAACACCCCGTCGCCGACCTCGGGCGAGTACGGCCTGCTGGTCACCGGGGCCACGGGCGCCCTCGCTTCCTTCGTCGTGACGAGCACCAACCCGCCCGCCGGTGCGCTCGTTCAGCCGCCTTCGACCATCACCGTGACCTTCAATGACCCGGTCCTCGTGACATCGCTGACCCCGGGCGAGCTGGAAGTCAACGGCGTCCCGGCCACCGCCGTCACCGACGTCAACGCGAATACGGTCACCTGGACGGTCGATCCGAGCTCCTATGCCACGGGGATCGACCTGCCGAACGTCGTGACAATCGGCGCCGACGCTTCCGGCAACCAGATCATGGACGTGAGCGGCCAGACCCTCACGCCTTACAGCTACACGTTCTTCACGACCAACGTGGCTCCCTATGTCGTCAGCTCGTCGGTCGACGGCCAGGTCTTCTCGCCGGCCCCGGCGGATGTGACCGAGGTCGTCACGTTCAGCCAGCCGATGAATACGTCGTTCACGACGTCGTCGAGCTTCGAGCTGATGGGCAATTATCGCAACGTGCAATACGCGGCGGCATCCTTCAGTTGGGATCCGACCGGCACGATCTTGACGATCAACTACGTGAACCTGCCCGACGACACCTACACGCTGACGCTCTTCGCCAGCGGATTCGAGAACGTCGTCGGAATCCCGCTGGCCAGCAATTATGTCGCGAACTTCGCCGTCACGCTGGGCACCGCGGCCTTCCCCACCCCGTTCACGTCGGTCCCGCCGCTGGGCGACCTGATCTATACGGGCTCGGATACCCACGTACTGGCCACATCGACCGACGTCGATTCCCTGACCGTCAGCCTCAATGCCGGCGAGACGCTGACCCTGGTCGGCACGCCGACCACGTCCAGTCTGCAACTGGTCTTCACGGTGCTCGACCCGAACGACAAAGTGATCGGCTCGTCGTCGGCCCCGGCGCAGGGGGCGAACGCCTCGCTCGAGACCGTCCCGATCACGACGACGGGTACCTACACGATCGAGATCAGCGATGCGAACGGGAACACCGGGCTCTACTCGATCCAGGCCTACCTCAACAGCTACGTCAAGCAGGGCACCGCGAACCTGTCGATCCCGACCGCCGTGGACCTCACCAGCAGCTCCTACCTGCTGGGCCCCGGCAACGCCGATCGGCTGGCGGCGGTGGGCAGCCTGCCGACCGGCGTCCTCAACGTGGGCGATGTCTACGTCTCGTCCCGATATTACGGGTTCTACAACTCGGCATCGACGATCCCGGACATCCTGCGGATCAATGTCCGCCGGCCAGGTCGTGCAGGTGATCCCGGTCGAACGGCGACCCGTACCTGTCGCTCTCCGGGGTCGAGCTGGATCCGGTCAACAACATGTTGTACGCGGCCGTGACCACCAGCTTCAACGGCGGCTCGGTCGACGGCGAGCTGCTCGAGTTCGACCCGAACACGGGCCAGCAGGTGGCGACCATCACGCTGCCGACCGATAACGCGGAGAATTTCTACTACTATCCCTACGGCTTCAGCATCGCCTCGGACGGCAGCTTCTGGATCCCGCAGCCGAACTAGCGGGAATATCATCCACCTGGACGCCAACGGCAACGAGCTCGGCAGCTACTCCGCGGCCGGACTTGATGCCCGAGAGTGCGTCGATCGGCACCGATGGCAACGTCTACTTCATCGACCACCATTGGTACATGATCTACCAGCTCAATCCCGACCAGCGGTGCGGTCAATTTCTTCGTCTCAACCGCTTCGCCATCCGGCATCTGACTAACACCGCCCCCGGCGGCATCGGGCATCTGGGATGCGGATTTCTACGATGGTGGCCCTCCGCTATCGATTACTCGCGGCAACCTCCAGCAGCAAGTCGGCTACTACGGCACGAACCAGGCCCAGACCGACCAGGACGGCAACGTCCTGACGGCGAACTCGACTTACTACGATCTGTTCAAGTTCGATCCTAACGGCAACGAGCTGATCGCCACGTTCGTCCCCGGACCCATCGGCTTGACGATCTGGGGCGTGGACAATCCGAATGCTCCCCCGCAGGACACGCAGGATTACTACTCGTTCAGCCTCGCCGCGGGCCAGAGCGCGACGATCGTGGCCAACAGCCTCAACGGCCTGAACGTGCAGGTCACGCTGGTCGACGGCAACGGCAACGTCCTGGCCACGGGCGTCGGCGGCTCGTCCAACGTCACCTCGAAGATCGAGAACTACTTCACCTCGACCGCCGGCACGTACTATGTCGAGATCACCGGCGACCAAGGCGTGCAATACAGCCTGGCCGTGACCCGAAGCGCCGATTTCGACATCGAGCCGAACAACTCCCCGAGCGCAGCCCAATCGCTGACCGGGACGAACGGCGTCCTGGGTGCTCTCAATCCGGGCGGCACGCTCGTGGTCGGCACGAGTCTGCCGGGCATCGACTTCGCGTCGCCCGACAATCCTTGCGGCTGCTTGCCGCCGGACACCAATGCCGCCGTCGGCCCCAACCAGGTCGTCGAGACGGTCAACGAGGAGATCCGCGCCTGGGACAAGACGACCGGAGCGGTCGTTTTTGACTCGTCCCTCACGAATTTCTTCGGCCAGGGCAACGGCGGCGACGTCTATGTCCTTTATGACAATACGGCCGATCGTTGGTATGTCACGGCCCTCGACGGCACCGACACCGGGCTGCTGCTGGCCGTCTCGAAAGACTCCAACTTCCTCGACGGCTTCCTGCCCACCTACAACCTCGCCGTCACCGGCGGGGCCGGGCTCCCCGACTATCCCAAGCCGGGGTTCAACAAGGACGCCATCTTCATCACGTTCAATAACTTCGCCACGACCGGCGATTCCGAGAACGTCACGATCAACAAGGCCGCGGCCTTCGCGGGCTCGCTCCAGATGTACCTCTCGGTGCCGGCGCCGGAATTCCGGGCCATGACCCCGGCCCAGATGAACGGCGACACCACGGGTGGCGTCGAGTGGTACTTCTCGACCGACGGCAACGATACCGGCGGCGACACGATGCGTGTCACCGAGATGACCAACTACTTCAGCGATACTCCGACGTATACGTACACCTCGATCCCGGTGGCGCCGTACCAGGCGGCGAACGTCGCCCTCCAGCCCGGCGGCACCTGGACCACGTTCCCGAATACGACGACCTATTCGGTGCAGTATCTCAACGGCATGCTGGTGACCGCCATGGCGTCGGCCACCGCGGCCGACGGGTTCACGTACCCCAAGGGGCTCTATTACGAGGTCAACGTGTCGAGCGGCACGCCGACCCTGGTCTTGCAAGGGGTGATCGACCCCGGGCCGGGCGTCTCGGTCCAGATGCCGTCGGTGGCCATCGACAAGAATGGCAACCTGGGCTTCACCTGGATGGAGGCGTCGAGCACCGAGTACGTCTCGATGTGGGTGGGTTCACTCGATACGTCGGGCCACTTCAGCTCCCAGGTCGTTGCACCCAGCAACACGTTCTTCGGAGACAATTTCCGGATCGGCGACTACAGCACGGTGGCGCTCGACCCGACCAATGGCACGACCTTCTGGGCGGCGAACGAATATGCCGGCCCCGGCGCCGACAGCACCGATATCTGGAATACCCAGGTCACGTCGTTCTCGCTGCCGCCGTCCGTGGACAACGACTGGTACTCGATCGACGTCGCGGCGGGCAACTCGCTGAGCTTGCAATCGTATACCCCGTCCGATCAGGGAGGCCAGTTCCCGAACACGGCCTCGCTGGAGATCGGTCTCTACGATACCTACGGCAACCTGGTTGCGGTCGGAACCAAGCTCGCCGATGGCCGCAACGAGTCCTTGTTCTTCAACGCCCCCGTCACCGGCCGGTACTACATCGACGTCTACAACGATCCAGGCGGATCCGGCGAGTACTTCCTGTCGGTCAACACCGCGACCTACCAGTCCGGCGGGATCTCGGGCCAGGTCTACAACGACCTGAACGGCAACGGCAACCTCGATCCGGGCGAGCCGGGCCTGGACAACTGGGATGTCGAGGTCTTCGACTCCAACAATAACCTCGTCGCCTCGCAGTTGACGTCCGGAGGCGGGAACTTCGACATCGAGGGCCTGGCACCGGGCACTTACACGGTGGAAGAGGTCGTCCAGGCGGGCTGGACACAGACCGCACCGACCCCGCCCGGCACGTTCACCGTCACCGTCACCGCCGGGTCGACCGTCACCGGGCTCCAGTTCGGCGACTTCCAGAACATCACGATCAGCGGCCAGGCCTTCAACGACCTGAATGCGAACGGGACCGAGGATCCCGGCGAGCCGCCCTTGCCTGGCTGGACGATCGATCTGCTCGACTCGAGCGGCGCCATCGTCGCCACGACCGTCACGGACGCCAACGGCGACTACAGCTTCTCCGACGTCGGCCCCGGGACCTACACGGTGCAGGAGGAGTTGCAGCCCGGCTGGATCCAGACCGCCCCGCCGCCGCCGGGCACTTACACCGTCACCGCGACGAGCGGACAGGACGCCAGCGGCCTGCTGTTCGGCGACTACCAGCTCGTGACCTATTCCGGCACGGTCTACGATGACCTCAATGGCAACGGCGTCCTCGATCCGGGCGATCCGGGCCTCCAGGGCTGGACGGTCGATCTGCTCGACTCCAACGGCAATCTCCTCGCCACGACCACCAGCGCGGCCGACGGGACCTACTCCTTCGCCAACCTGGGCTACGGGGTTTACACGATCGAGGAGATCAACCAGGCCGGCTGGTATCAAACTCAGCCCGTCAATCCGCCGGGGACCTACGTCGTCACGGCGACCAGCGGAGCGAGCCAGTCCGGTCTCGACTTCGGCAACTTCCAGCTCGTGAACATCACCGGCAACGTCTACAACGACCTGAACGGCAACGGCAACCTCGATCCGGGCGAGCCGGGCCTCCAGGGCTGGACGGTCAATCTGTACGATGCCTCGGGCAATCAGGTGGCCACGACGACCAGCGACGCCAATGGCGACTACGCGTTCGATGGCTTGTTCCCGGGCTCGTTCACGGTCTCGGAGATCGTGCAGTCTGGCTGGATCCAGACCCAGCCGGTCAATCCCGATTACTACGCGTTCACGACCCAGAGCGGCCTGAACGAGACCGGCCTGAACTTCGGCAACTTCCAGACCACGACCATCTCCGGCAATGTCTACAACGACCTGAACGGCAATGGCGTGAAAAACGCGGGCGAGCCGGGCCTTGCGGGCTGGACCGTGGACCTGGAAGATTCCAGCGGCAACATCCTGGCATCGGTGCTCACCGACTCCAACGGCAATTACTCGTTTACCGGCGTGGGTGGCGGTACCTACCTCGTGGCGGAGGTCGTCCAGACCAACTGGGTCCAGACCCAGCCGCTCTATCCGACCGTCTACACGGTCACCACCCAGAGCGGCCAGAACGTGAGTGGCCTCACCTTCGGCGACCATGCCTCTCCGGCCTTGAACCCGGTCGCCGTCATCGACAACGGCCAGCCCGGATACGCGGAAACCGGCCCGTGGACCACCGGCGTCGGAGGCTTCAACGGCACCACCCGCATCGCCAAGACCCTCCGACTGTCGGGGGGCGTCACCTCGACGGCCTCGTGGACCTTCAACGGATTGCCTGTCGGCTCCTACGACGTCTACGTCACCTACTCGGGCAAGAGCAATTACTCGACCAAGGCCCCGTTCACGATCTACGATGGCGGCACCAAGCTGGCCACCACGTCGATCAATGAATCGATCCTGGTGACCCAGAGCCAGGGGGGATTCGCCCAGGGGAGCTACGGCGGTGTGGGCTGGCTCGAGATGGGGACGTTTTCGATCTCCAGTAGCACGCTCGAGGTGCTGCTCAGCAACAACACCAGCGGCAACTACGTGGACGCGGACGGGATCCTGATCATCTCTCATGGGGCGGCGCCGGCGCCTGCGAGCATCAAGACGGCGGCCGCGACGGCCAACGTGGCCATGGGGACGACAAACACGTCCGCGGCGAATACCGTGTCCGTGCCCAAGACCCCGGCGAACGCCGTCACGGCCGCGCCCACATCGGTGTCAATCGGCGGAGTCAGCGGGCCCGCCGCGGTCCACGTCGTCTATAATCAGGGTGCCTCGACGAACAGTCCCGCATCGTCGAGCAGCTTGATCGACGCGGCTCTGGGCGTGCTCGAGATCACCTCCTCGCGGAAGAACCGTTCCTGAGAGGCGATCGAATGGCCTGTTGATTGGCCGGGTGATGATCCGGCCAACGAAGGCCGCCCGCAGACGTCGTGACCTCGACACCGGTTATCCAGATCCAGCGACTTCACCGGCCATCCGCCGGTGAAGTCGCTTCCTTTTCGAAGGCGAGCCCAACGCACCGGGAAATCGGAGACTTCGACTCACCGAAAGAAGGGGCGACAGCCGGCCCCGCTTCTGGTAGATTTCCGACCGGCACAGGACAGAGGTCGGTCGCAAGGAGGGGCACGGAGCATGGATGCTCGTCGTGGAAGTCATCGTTTCGCGCGAAGGTTCGCGCGACTGGCTCCGCTCGGGTTGGGGATGATTCTCCCATTCCTCGGCGGGGCTTCCGCTTCCCATCGCTCGATCAATTTCGTCGTCGAGGCGCCGACGCGAGAGGCGGCCCGCCGGGTCGCGGAACACGCCGAGCTCTGCCGCACGACGATCGCTCGGGCCTGGCTCGGCCACGAGCTGGAAAACTGGAGGACGCCCTGCCCGATCCGGGTCCGATTGACCATGGGCGAGGCCGGCGGTTTGACCTCCTTCGGCTTCAACCAGGGGCGAGTCTCCGACCAGAGCATCACGGTCGAGGGACGAATGGATCGGATCCTGGCCTCGGCACTCCCGCATGAGATCACCCACACGATCTTCGCGGCTTATTACGGCGGCCCGATGCCGCGATGGGCCGACGAGGGCGCATCATTGCTCAGCGAGGATCAGTTCGAGCGGCAACGACATGATCAGATCTCCATCGACCTGTTCGCCCGCCGCGGCGAGCTGCCGCTCTCTCGACTCTTCGTGGTCGAGAATTATCCCAAGGACCTGATGGGCTTTTATGGGCAGGGTTACTCCATCTCCCGCTTCCTGATCGAGATGGGTGGACGACCCCGCTTCCTGCAATTCGTCCGCGACGGCATGAGGCAGGGGTGGGACGTCGCCACCCGGACCCACTACCAACTGGCGAACGTCCGCGAGCTGGACCGCGCCTGGCGCTCCTGGCACCGCATCGCCGTCGAGGCCGGCCACGCCTCGGAAATCGAAGACATCATGGCCTTCCATTAGAAGACCGATCGGACCTGGTCGGATCAGGGGATTGTGAGATCTCGGTCGAGCTCAGTGGCCGAAAATCGTTTCGGCATCCCTGATGAGGTCAGTTCTCCGAGAGGATCACACTCCATCGAGCCGCTTTCCCCGACCCGGACGAGACTCGGCCTTGCGAACGAGAGGGAAGTTGGCTCCTTTCAGCCTTTCAGCTGGAGAGTCGCCCAGAGGCTGGGATTCTCGCCGATAGGGAAGTCGCGGCCGACGCCCAGGAACTGGTCTTCTCGCAAGTGGTCGGAGACCTGATAGGCGAAGCCGAGCCGGCGATTGGTCTCGGGGTCGAAGCCGTTGAGGACCTGGGCGGGCAGGAAGACCTCGAGCATCCAGCCGGAACGCGTGAGTTCGGCCCGGGATTCGATCAGGCCGGTCTTGCTCATCGGCGCGTCGGCGACCGCACGCGCGATCGGCCGCTGGAGCACCTCGACCTCCAGCTTCCGCCCGGCCCCGCGAACCGTCAGCGAGGCCGAGAAACGATGGCAGAATCGCGTCGCCCGGTTCACGTCGCGGGTATCTCGCGTGTCGACCCAGAACTGGACGTCGGCGAACCCTTCCGGCCGATCGGGGACGAGTTGCAACTCCGCGACCCCTTCCGCCAGCACGGCCAGGGCCAGCCCTCGGGGATTCCAGGCGAGACGGACTTCGGCCCACGACGAACGCCCCTCCAACCGTGCATAATCGGGCAATGCAGACGCGGCCGGCAAATCCAGGAGCCGTTTCTTGTCGTCCGGACGCGGTATTTCCTCAATCCGGGGGCAAGTCGAGGAGATCCGGAACCAGAATGCCTGAGGCAACAACGCCTTCGTCATGGAATACGCTCCCTCGCCCGGGGATTTCTCCCCTCGATCCTCGAACCCTCACTCCAACGTCTGATCAACGTAGGGTTTATGGAAAGGCCCCGGCCGCATCAAGGCGGCGATGATCAGGTAGACTCCCATCGACACGAAGAAGACCGTCATGCTGAACCGCATCATCGCCCATGCGGCGATCAGGATCAGCCAGATGCCTCCATGGACGGATTGCCACCTCAGACCCCGACCCGACCCCTGGACGATCGCGGTAATTCCCGCGAGAAACAGGATCCCCGGGAACCAGGCCTTGGTCGCGAACAAGACACCCAGACCGATGAGCCAGATGCCGCCAGTCACGGCGTTGGCCCGTTGTGAGTCCCACCACATAAGACGCTCCCGCTGGTGCGTGCCCGAATTCCTCGTTCGACCGACCGAACCGCGTCGACATCACGCTCGGTCGTCCTTGTCCCGGAAGGCATTCGGTCATCCTCGCGGAATCTTCAGCCGATCCCGGGCGATCGAGAGCAGGGGAGCCGACCGGTTCAATGCTCCAGGCGTGCCAGGAGGTTGACCATCTCGATAGCCGCCATGGCGGCCTCGGCCCCTTTGTTGCCGGATTTGAGCCCGGCGCGATTCAACGCCTGCTCCACCGACTCGGTGGTCAGGATCCCGAAAATGACCGGCACCCCGGTGGCCAGTCCGGCCTGCATGACCCCGGCCGCGGCCTGGCCGGCGACGTGATCGTAGTGCGACGTCTCGCCGCGGATCACGCATCCCAGGCAGACGACGGCCGCATACCGGCCCGACCCTGCCAGCTTCCTGGCGACCAGGGGAATCTCGAAGGATCCCGGTACCCAGGCCACGTCGATCCGTTCGTGCGCCACCCCGTGCCGGACGAACGCGTCGCGGCAACCGGCCAGAAGCGGCTCCGTGACCATCGCATTGAACCGCCCCGCGACGATCGCGAACCGGCCGGCCGGCGACGAAAAATCCCCGACGAACTCCGCCATTGTTCACCCATCAAGTCGTGGTCAGTCGCGAGTGGCAAGTTCGACCGGCAAGACCGATCTTCACCCGCCACCCGCCACCCGCCACCCGCCACCCGCCACTTATGAGAGGTTCATGCTGACCAGGAACTCGGCGTTGGACTTGGACTTCTTCATGCGGCCGGTGAGCAGCTCCATGGCCTCGACGGGGTTCATGTCGTTGAGGACGCGACGGAGGATCCAGACTCGTCGCAGTTCCTCGGCGTCCATGAGGAGTTCTTCGCGGCGGGTACCGGACTTGTTGACATCGATGGCCGGCCAGATCCGCTTCTCGACCAGCCGACGCTCGAGGTGGAGCTCCATGTTGCCGGTGCCCTTGAACTCCTCGAAAATCACGTCGTCCATGCGGCTGCCGGTGTCGACCAGTGCGGTGGCCAGGATGGTCAGGCTGCCGGCCTCCTCGATCTTGCGGGCGGCGCCGAAGAATCGCTTGGGCTTCTGCAAGGCGGAGGCGTCGATGCCGCCGGTGAGGATCTTGCCCGAGTGGGGCGCCTCGGAGTTATACGCGCGGGCCAGCCGGGTGATCGAGTCGAGGAGGATCACGACGTCCTTGCCGAACTCGACCATCCGCTTGGCCTTCTCGATGACCATCTCTGCGACCTGGATGTGACGCGAGGCGGGCTCGTCGAACGTCGAGCTGATCACCTCGGCCGTCGGTCCCTTCACCGAACGCTCCATGTCGGTGACTTCCTCCGGCCGCTCGTCGATCAGCAGGACCATCACGTAAGACTCGGGATGGTTGGTCAGGATGCTGTTGGCGATCTTCTGGAGGAGGATGGTCTTGCCGGTCCGTGGCGGCGCCACGATCACCCCGCGCTGGCCGAAGCCGATGGGCGTGACCAGGTTGACGACCCGCATGTTGATCTCGTCGCTGGTGGTCTCCAGGCGAATCCGGCCCTGGGGGTGCAGCGGCGTCAGATCATCGAAGCCGACCTTCTCGCTCAGCTTGTCCGGATCTTCGAAGTTGATCGCCTCGACCCGCAGGAGGGCGAAGTAGCGCTCGTTCTCCTTCGGCGGCCGGATCTGGCCGGAGACGATCGCGCCGGTCTTGAGGCCGAACCGCCGGATCTGGCTGGGCGAGACGTAGATATCGTCGGGGCAGGGGAGGTAGTTGTAATCCGGACTCCGCAGGAAGCCGAAGCCGTCGGGCAGGACCTCGAGCGTCCCCTCGCCGTACATGAGGCCGTTCTGCTTGACCCGCTCCTTGAGGATCTTGAAGATCAGGTCCTGCTTCTTCAGGCCCATGTAGTCGATGATGCCTTCCGTCTTCGCGGTGCGAATGAGCTGGGGCATCGTCATCTTCTGGAGCTCGGTCAGGTGGATCTCGCCGCGCTTGATGTCCTCGTAGCGGTCGTGCAGCGCGGCGTCGCCGAAGATATCCTCCTCCTCCTCCTGGAACTCGACGGGGAGGTCGGCGTAGCTGTTCGCCGTCGGGGGAGCGGGACGCTCGCGATCGCGATCGCCGCGGACCAGGGCGCCGAATTCGCGGTCGCGATCCTGATCGCGGTCGCGTGCGGGATAATTCGACTCGCGCTCGGGACGCTCGCGGTAGGACGGGATCGGCTCGTGATCTCGGCTACGCTCTCGCGAGATGGGACGAGGCGCGGACTCGCGAGTGTTGTGATCCCGGTCGCGATCGCGGACCAGCGGAATCCCTTCGTGGTGGGTCGGGGTCGATTCGCGTTCGGTGCGGTCGCGGGCCAGGCGGTCGCGAACGGAGATCACCGGCTCGCGCTCGGCGCGGTCTCGCACGGGCTCGCGCACCGGTTCGCGGACCGGCTCCCGTTCCGGACGTTCCCGCTCGCGCAAGTAGCGGATCGGCTCGCGATCGGCGGGAGCTTCCTCCCGATACGACTCGCGCTCCTTGCGATCGCGAGGGGTCTCGATCGACGGGGGCGGTGCCGCGTCCGACGTGCCGCCACCGAAGCCCATCGTCGGGGCCGGGACCGGGCCCGGAGTCGAGGCATCCGCCGGGGCGGGAGGAGTCGCGATCGTGCTGCTGGTCTTGCGAATCCGCGAAGTGCCGGTCGTCTCCCGGCGGGGGCGAGTCTCATTGGCCATGGGGTTCCATTCTCCTGTTCAAACCAAAATCGTGATTTCGTCGAGCCCCCGAGGGACGGCCGAGCACATCGCGCGACCGACCGAGCAGACGATCGAAAAAGCCGTCTCGCAAGAATGAATGAATCTCGGCCAATCCAACGAGGACGGCCGGCCGGCCAGTGCCGAGGCCGCGGGATCGCTGAGGAGATTCGTTTCAGTGGTGTCTATCATTGGGAAGCGAAAATGGGTGATGGATGAAGCAAATCGGGCTGGATCGAGAGGGACGATGGAGACTAGGACATCCTTGCCGTCGGCGTGGCCTCGCCGAGGAGGTTCGGTTCCGAGGTCGAGCCGCGAGAGCGACACGCGTCGGGCCGACGAAAGGGGATCGGCGGAGCATCGGCCGGACCTGCCTGCTCGCTCAACCGGGCGATCAATCGATCGATCTCCCGGTCCAGTGATTCGGGGCCGGAGTCATTGGTGATGATCCAGTCCGCGCGGCGCCGCTTCTGATCGTGGGGCCATTGCGAGCGTTCGCGCGACGCCAGATTCTCCTCGGACCAACCGCGGGACGCGGCGACGCGCCGCAACCGTTCGGGCGCGGCGTATCGATGAATACGATCCGATCGCAGAGGTCATCCCACCCGGCCTCCAGGAGGATCGCCGCGTCCAGGACGACGAGGCCGGCCGCGCCGCCGTGCACCGCGCGATCGATCTCCTCGAGGAAGCGGCCCCGCATCAGGGGATGAAGGATGGCCTCCAACGCCCGCCGGGCCGCGGGATCGGCGAAGACGATCTTGCCCAGGGCACGGCGATCGATCCGAGAATCCATATAGCTATCAGCGTCAGGTCCCTCCAGGACGCCCCGACCGAACTGCTCGACGATTTGTGCGCGAATCTCGGGGACTCCCAGCAACGCGTGACCCACGGCGTCGGCATCGATCACGGCCGCCCCGAAACCCTCGAGTTGACGCGAGACGAGGCTCTTACCGCTGCCGATCCCCCCGATCAGGCCGATGACCGGGATCGAGCCATGCTTCCATCGACCGCGCGAGCACGGTTCTCCAGAGCTAGGCGAAGGACTCATCGACGGGGGCTCCCGGCATCCGAAAGCAGTTCATTGGGCTAGGCTAGCATGGCTCGCGGTATGACGATGCCCGCCGCGGGCCGTACCATGACTCTTCCACGGGGCTCCGGCACGACGGGCCCCCTCCACTCACGAGAGGAGAATCGTTTGGCAGGTCGCTGGATCACAGACCCAGGGGCGAACCGAAGGGCATTCACGGGGTGGAAGTTTGTCCCGGAAGTATGGGACGGATTTTCGCAACACGATCACTTGGTGTACAAGCAGGTGGGGTCCCTGAAGGTATTCTTGCCGACGTCGCTCGTCCAAGGCTTCTCGATGAAGGGAGGGGCCGCTGGAGAGGAAGATCGGCGAGATGAGCCGAAGGGTAATGTCCTGTTGGAGCGGATCGGTGACGATCGTATAAATCTTATACGTCATCCGGCCCGCGTCTGCAATGGCCTTCCTCCGTTTCTCCGAAAAACCTCGACGTCGCCATGACCGTCGACTGTCGAGCATCGACCCGAACGCCAGGCTCCGGGCGAGGAGGCCGGGAATGTTCACGAAACCTTACGATGCCGCGGTCGGCGAGGCGATTTCGGCGCAACAGCGAGATCGGGTCTACCGGCCGGGATCCGACTCGGATAACGTCTCGACATCCAGCCAGTTGGAACCGGCCGCCAGGTCGACCTTGAGCGGTACCTTTAAGTCGAGCGCCCCGACCATCTCGCGACGGACGAGCTCCGCGAGATCGGCGATTTCACCTTGCGGGGCCTCGAAGACCAGCTCGTCGTGGATCTGGAGCAACATCCGGGCGGGTGAGCCTCGGTCGCGGAGCTCCCGATCAATCCGGATCATCGCCCGCTTGATCAGGTCGGCCGCCGAGCCCTGGATGATCGTGTTGACGGCGGTGCGTTCGGCGAGGTTTCGCACGCGACCGGTTGTCGTCTTGATCCCGCTGATCGGCCGGCGACGGCCCAGGATCGTCTCGACCTGCCCGCGTGCGAGCGCGCCCTCGAGTGCGCCGGTGATGAACCGATCGACCCCGGCATACTCCTGGAAATACGCGTCGATGAACTGGGCGGCCTCCGCCTGGGTGATCCCCAGGCGGGCGGCCAGTCCGAACGGGCTCAGGCCGTAGATCACGCCGAAATTGACCGTCTTGGCCACCCGCCTCATTGCATCATCGACGGCCGACTCCTCGACGTGAAAGATCCGGGCCGCCACGGCGCCGTGGATGTCGCGGTCCTCTTCGAAGGCACGCGTCATGGCCGGATCGCCCGAATAATGGGCGAGGATCCGCAGCTCGATCTGCGAGTAATCGGCGGTCAGGAGCCGCCAGTCGGGCCTCCCCGCGACGAACGCCTGGCGGATCTGCCGCCCTTCCTCGGTCCGTACCGGGATATTCTGGAGGTTCGGGTCGCTCGAGCTCAGCCGCCCGGTCGCGGCGACCCCCTGGTTGAACGACGCGTGGATCCGACCGTCGTCCTGGTGGACCAGGTCGGGGAGGGCGTCCAGGTAGGTGCTCTTGAGCTTGGCGAGCTGTCGGTGCCGGAGCAGCAGGGCCGGCATCGGATGCTTGAGCGCCAGCTCCTCCAGGACCTCCTGCGCCGTGCTCTGTTCGCCCCCGGGCGTCTTCTGGAGCGAGGGCAGCTTCAGCTCGTCGAAGAGGACCTGGCGAAGCTGCGGGCCGGAGTTGATGTTGAATGTGCGTCCGGCTCCCTGGTAGATCTCCGACTCGATGGTCGCCATCCGCTCGGCGAATTCCGCCGAGAGCTGTCGCAGCCGCCCCTCGTCGACCGCGATGCCGGTCCGCTCCATCCGTGCCAGGACCGAGATCAACGGCCGTTCCAGATCGGCGTAGAGGTCCCAGAGGCCCTCGGCGCGGACCTTGGGGGCCAGGATTTCCTCGATCCTCCAGGTGGCATCGGCGTCCTCGCCGGCGTACTCCGCGACCTTCGGCACATCGACCTGGTCCATCCGGAGCTGGTTCTTTCCCTTGCCGATCAGGGCCGTGATCGGGATCATCTCGTGGCCGAGCAGCCGCTGGGAGAGCTGGTCGAGGCTGTGGTTCCGCTCGCCGCTCTCGAGCAGGTAACTCAGGATCATCGTGTCGGTCACGGGACCGTCCAGCTCGGCGCCGGCCCGCGTCAGGGCCAGCATGTCGTACTTGAGATTCTGGCCGACCTTCTCCACGGCCGGATCGGCCAGGATCGGGCGCAGGGCTTCGAGCGTCGCGGCGAGGTCGAGCACGCGAGCACCGGCCGGCCCGCGCACGGGCAGATAATAGGCCTCGCCGGACTTCCAGGAGAACGAGAGGCCGACCAGGTTCGCCCGGAGCGGATCGAGCGCGGTCGTCTCGGTGTCGACGCAGAATCTCGGCTGCCGTCGCAATTCCTCGAGGAACGCGGCGAACAGCTCCGGCGTATCGATCAGCCGGTACTCGGCCACCCAGGGTGGGCCGGGATCGGCCGCCTTCGCCGCCTCGGAGCGAAGGCCCAGCTCGTCGCGGAACCCGTGGAACCCGCACTCGGTGCAGATCGCCAGCAGGGCCTCGCGGTCGGGCGGCTGCGCCCTCAGCGCATCCCAGTCGAGCGCCAGCGGGAGATCGTCGCGAAGGCTCACGAGCGTCCGGGCTCGGCGGGCCGTCTCGGCGTGATCGCGCAAGCTTTGCTGCTTCTTCGGCCCCTTGACCCGTTCGACCTCGTTCAAGAGCCGGTCGAGCGAGCCGAACTCCTTGATCAGGGCCGCGGCGTTCACCTGGCCGATCAGAGGTACGCCCGGGACATTGTCCACGGCATCGCCGGTCAGGGCGAGGAAGTCGACGACCTGGTCCGGGCGGATTCCCCAATCCTTCTCGAGGGCCGCGGCATCCATCTCCTTCTTCGTCCGCAGATTGAGCAGGCGGATCCGATCGCTGATGAGCTGGCGCGCGTCCTTGTCAGTCGTGACGATGAAGACGTTCAGCCCTCGCTCCTCGGCGCGACGCGCCAGGGTCGCGATCACGTCGTCCGCCTCCATCCCTTCCTGGATCAATACCGGAACCCGGAACCCTTCGAACACCCGACGGATCACGGGGATTTGCGGCACGAGGTCCGCCGGCATCTCCGATCGGTTGGCCTTATATTCCGGATAGATCTCGGAACGGAAGACCCGGCCCGCACCATCGAAGGCCGCCGCCAGGTAGTCCGGCTTTCGACCCTTGAGGATGTTCAGCACGTCCCGGAAGATCCCGAAGACGGCGCGGGTATCCTGCCCGGACGGGCCGGTCATCTCGGGGATCGCGTGAAAGACCTGGAAGATCAGCGAGTACGCATCCAGGATGTAGAGGCTTGGACGGCCCTCCGGCGGTCCGGGCTCGCCCCTGGACGGTTCGGATTGTGAGGGACCTTCCGGCGATTGTTGGAACGAAAACGATCCTTGCGCGTCCAAATTCATGTAAGATTCCCATGGCAGAATCGACCGAAGCGGAGTGGCTCATCCGCCGTAGACGTCCCGGCCCACGCCGGGAGGTAACGCATCAGTCACCCCGAATCCCCCGGTTTGACCGTGGCCTTGGCGGTTCTTACAATCGAATGAGTCCTGTGGCTTCTCCCGGTGAAGCGGACCCGACCGGATCGGGTCGAGGGAATTTCGCCCGGAGATCCTTCGTCTCCCCTCGCATGTGACATATTATCAGCAAACCGGCGGATTGCATGAGCAGGTCGCAACCGCTCCGCTCGGAGGGAGTAACCATCCATGGCCGCAGCTAACGAGTCGCAGGGGCTCAAGATCGCCGTCGCGGCATTCATCGCGCTCTCGGTCATCTTGTCCGTCTCGTCGTATTTCCTCTACTCGGCCTACTCGGCGGCCGATGCCAAAGTGACGTCCACCACGGAGGCACTGAATGCGGCCAAGAAGGCCACCAACGAAGCGCTGACGCAGTATGAGGAAATGCGGTCGAAGATCGGGACCAAGCAGCCCGACTTCGATCCCGCCAAAGAGGAAATCAGCAGCCAGTTCAAGAAGACCAACGACCGGTTCGACAAACTGGTCGAGTCGGCCAACGCGGTGATCCAGAAGGCCGGGACGGCCGGAGCCGGGCCGGAAATCCAGGAGATCCGCGACCGGATCCAGCAGATCGTCCAATCCTATCGCAGCGAGTCGTCGAAGACATACTCGTCCTCGCTCGACCGGATCACCGAGCTGATGGAAAGCCTGTCGCTCCTGAGCACCGAGCTCTCGGCCAACTATCAGGATCTGAGGCAGAAGCTCGAATCGGCCACCAACGTCGCCAAGCAGCAGGTCAACGTCCAGGCCAAATCCGCCGACGCCAGCCGCGCCGACCTCGATGCCGAGCACAAGAAGCACGAGGATGAGCGCCAGATCCTCGTGAACAAGGTGGGCGAGCAGCAGACCGAGATCGACAAGAAGTTGACCGAAGTCGCCAACTTGCAGGCGAGGCTCAAGCAGTTCCAGGACGACTACACCCGCGAGAAGGATACGCTCACCTCGATCATTCGCGAGCTGAAAGACCGGGTCGAGCGTCAAGAAACGATCCTCGATCACCCCGATGGTTACATCACCTTCGTGGACTATGAACGGGGCGAGGTGCAGTTGAACATCAACAAGGCCATGGGTGCCCGTCCGCAGATGGTCATGTCGATCTTCGACGCCCGCGCACCGGGAATCCCGACCGAGAAGCCCAAGGGGACTCTCGAGCTGACCAAGATCGGCGACCAGTTCAGCGTCGCCCGGATCGTGAAGACCATGAATCCCACGGATCCGATCCGGACCGGCGACATCGTCTATTCGGCGGCCTGGTCGCCCAACAATCCGACCCGGTTCGCCCTGATCGGCAAGATCGACGTGAACCGCGACG
Organism: uncultured Planctomycetota bacterium; assembly: GCA_963743925.1. Taxonomy (GTDB): domain Bacteria; phylum Planctomycetota; class Planctomycetia; order Isosphaerales; family Isosphaeraceae; genus CAVZRC01. The sequence goes on from CAVURY010000034.1 coordinate 1,067,256, forward strand.
GCCGGGATGATCGCGAAGAACTCAAGCGGATGATCCAGGAATCCGGCGGCGTCGTCGATTTCGACCTCCCGCCCCTCGAGGTGGGCAAGGAGACGGGTAAACTCACGCCCCGGATCGATTGGTATGTCATCGACGATCGGATGCCGTATCACGAGGTCTACAATCCGCGGTCCGCACCCATGATGAAGTTCGAGGCCCAGCTCAAGGAGCGCATGGGTCAGGTGATCAAGGAAGCCCGGCTCGACGGCATCCGCCCCATGCCCATCGGACGGCTCTTGAACTACCTGGGATACGACATGAATACGCACGTGATCGGCCGTTCGGAGAGCGTGAACTCCGCGGCTGTCCGCCGCCTCACCGCCCCTCGACAGCAGCAGACCGGCCCCGCGGCCGTCAAACCCTCCGGGATTCCCAAGGCTGACGATATGGGCGCCGACGAACCCAAGGGCGCGACACCCAAGTCCGACGCCGCCAAGAAAGCCGATGACAACGCGGATGGCGCCGAGCCGAAGTGACGCGGCGACCAACCGGAATCACGAAGCCCTCGCGTCGTTCCCGCCCGGGATCGCGCGGGGGCTTTGGCGTTTCCCGACCGCGACTCGAGAACGGCCCGCCCTTCCGGAGCGGGGAGATCCCGATGAACGATGGCCTCGAAGGGAAGCGGGAACGACCCTGGTGGGTCAAGATCATCCTCTGGGGACTCGGCAGCCGCACTTCGGCCATGGCCTGCGCCTGGTTCTGCATGGGGATCGCCATCGCGTGCGTCGCCTATGCGTCCGCGGCCGGCGATCGCCGCTTCCTCGTCGGCGGGATCATGGCGCTCGGCACCCTCGGGTATTATCACTCCGCCCGATGGGTCGATCGGAACGGCTCGTGGTCATAGTCCGATCATCTCGCGGATCGGAGATGCGCGAGTTCGTGGCGTCCCTGAGACGCTTTCTCCCGGGTATTCCCGACCCGCCATTCGGCCGTGCGCACTCGTTACGTCCGAACCGGCTCGCCATAAATCGAACAGCACTTCTGGAAATGGCTTGCCCTCTGCTCTCGACGACGAGAGAATCTAGTCAGAATGGGCAATCCATACGACCTTCTCCGGCAGTTGCCCAGGAGGGCATCAATGACCCGCTCGGTCCGGACGCTGCGTATTCTCTGGAGAGTCGCGCACCGACTGCGGGTCGCCGGTTCCGCGGGAAAGTCGGAATCGAGGGTTCGCCGCGCCGCCTCGCAATGCACGATCGAGATCCTGGAGGACCGGCGCGTGCCCGCCACGATCCGAGTCACAAGTCTGCTCGATTCGGGCGCGGGGACGCTCCGGGCGGCGATCGAGCGGGCCGACCGCGCCCCGAAGGGCGTGACGATCACCTTCGCGCGTTCGGTCACCGGTACGATCGAATTGACGAGTGCCCTGCCGGTGCTGTCCGCGAATCTGGCGATCTTCGGGCCCGGGCCCTCGATGTTGACGGTGGCGCGGAGCAGCGTCCCGGGGACGCCCGCATTCGGCATCTTCACCGTGGCGAGCGGGGCCAAAGTGGCGATTTTCGGCCTCACCATCACCGGTGGGAGCGCCGCTGTCGGGGGTGGCATCGATAACGCGGGATCGCTGTCACTCGTCAACGCCACGATCAGCGGCAACTCGGCCGCCGTCATCGGGTCCGCCTACGTCAGTAGCGGGGGCGGGATCCGGAATACGGGCACGCTCTCGGTGGCCGACTGCCTGGTCAGCGGCAACTCGGTCACGAGCTCGATCGACCGGCGTACGGGCGAGAACGGCGGCGGGGGCGGGATCTGGAACTCCGGCACGCTGTCCATCACCGGATCCACGATCGACGGCAATTCGGACAGGTACGGCGACGGTGGGGGCGGGATCATGAACACCGGCAGGCTGTCGGTCGCCGGCTCCGCGATCGGCGGCAACTCGGTCACGGCCGGCTCCCTGCGGGTCGGGAACATCGGCTGGAACGAAAATGGGGGCGGGATCTGGAACTCCGGCCTGGCGTCGATCGCCAGCTCCACGATCAGCGGCAACTCGGTCACGGGCGGCACCGGCCAGGTCTATCCGCACGGCGGCAGTGGCGGCAGCGGCGGCGGGGGCGGAATCCTGAATGTCGGCACGCTCTCCGTCAGCGGATCCACGTTCGCCGGCAACTCGGCCACGGGGGGTGATTCCTCCGGCACGGGACTCGGTGGCGGGATCGACAATTCCGGCACACTGTCCGTCGCCGACTGCACGTTTGTGGGCAACTCGGCCAGGGGCGACAGCAACATCACCAACGGCGGGGACGCCCGCGGGGGCGGGATCTGGAACTTCGGCACGCTGTCGGTCACGGACTCGACTTTTCTCGGCAATATGGCCCTGGGTGGCCGATCCACGGACGCCATCAGCGGCGTCGGCAGCGGGGGCGGGATCGCGAACGACGACGGCAGGCTGTCCCTCGTCGACTCCACCATCAGCGATAACTCGGCCGCGAGCGCCGGGGGCGGGATCGAAAGCGGCGGCATGCTGTCCATCGCCGGCTGCACGATCAGCGGCAATTCCGCCACGCAGGGGGGCGGGATCGTGAACTATGACTCGCTATCGATCACCAACGCCACGATCAGCGGCAACTCGGCCGCCGACGACGGCGGAGGGATATACAACTCCGGCACGATGTCGATCTCCTTCGCCACGGTGGCCGACAATTCGGCCGGCTCCGGAGGCGGCATCGCGACCAGCTCCTTTGTCCCCACCACGGCCATCTCCATCGATAGCATCTATCAGAATCCCCAGGGCGGAAACGTCAACGTCACGGCGGGGAGTCTCTTCGGCTCCCTGGGCGGCAACATCTTCTCCGATGCACCGAACACCAGTTCGGGCTTGAGCGACCTCGTCAATACCGACCCGTTACTCGGCCCGCTGGCGAGCAACGGTGGGCCGACCCTCACCCAGGCGCTGCTCCCTGGCAGCCCCGCGATCGGCGGCGGATTTCCCATTGGCGGCATCGCCACCGATCAACGGGGAGCCCCGCGGCCGCTGGATCGTGCCCCCGACATCGGCGCGTTCCAGGTGCAGCCCCCCCTCGCCGTGGTCGGTCTGAAGCGATATGGCGTCCATGACCGGCCGACCACGCTGGTGCTGACCTTCAACCTGCCGCTGGACGTCGCTCGGGCCGAATCCCCGGCCAACTACCGCCTCGTCGCGGCGGGGCCCGATCACCGGGTCGGCGCCGGGAATGCGGGCGTCATCGCGATGCGTTCCGTCGCCTACGATCCCGCGTCCCAGACGGTCTCCTTGCGGCCCAGCCGTCGGCTACCGCTGAGGCGGACCTACTTCTTGACCGTGATCGGGACGCCGCCGGGAGGCCTGACCACGACGGTGGGCGCCTACCTGGCCGGGGCGGCGGACGGCCGGCCAGGTACCGATTATGTGGCGTCGATCACGCGAAGCTCGCTGGTATGGCCACAGCCGCACTGACGCGGGACAGGGACGCCGCATCGCCTGTGGCTCGGTCGGTTGCTTCGACGGACCATGCCCACACCGTCGTGCTCATGGTCCTGGCCGACCGGGTCACGTCTCCGGCCCACCTCCGCCGAGGCTTCACCGCTGTTCGATCGGCTTCACCGTGCGGTGGGGCGGCCCGGTGTATCGGGCACGCGGCCTCATCAGACGATTGTGGTCGAGCTGCTCGATGATATGCGCCGCCCAGCCCGCGACGCGCGCCATGGCGAAGATCGGCGTATAGATGTCGATCTCCAGCCCCATGTAGTGATAGAGCCGTGCGCTGGGCCAATCCACGTTGGGGAGCAGTTTTTTCTGGGTGGTGACGGCCCGCTCGATCGGCTCGGCGGTCCGCTCCCAGCGGTCGTCGCCGACTTCCTTGGCCACCGCGATGCAGAACTTCTTGAGGATCGCCGCGCGGGGGTCGCCGGTCTTGTAGACCCGGTGGCCGAACCCCATGATCCGTTCCTTGCGGGCGAGGGCATCGTGGATCCACGCCTCGGCATTCTCGGGGGCGCCGACTTGCTCGAGGACCTTCCACGCCTCTTCGTTGGCCCCCCCGTGGAGGGGTCCCTTGAGGGTCCCGATCGCCGCCACGATGCCGGAATACATGTCCGACAAGGTCGAGACGGTCACCCGGGCCGAGAAGGTCGAGGCGTTCAACTCGTGCTCGGTGTAGAGGACCAGTGAGATGTCGAACGCTTGACGCATGGTCTCGGACGGGACCTTGCCGTTGACCATGTTGAGGAAGTTGGCCGAATGGTCCAGGTCCTCCCGGGGCGCCACAATGGGCAGCCGATGGGTGAGCCGACGACGATAGGCGATGGCGGTCGGCATCTGTGCGACCAGGCGCTCGGCCTTTCGGACATTGGCGGCATGGTCGGTGGGCAACGCGTTGACCTCGGGGTCGAAATGCGACAGGACGCTGACCGACGTCCGGATCGCGTCGATGGGATGGACCCGTTCCGGCAGCTCGCGGAGCAAGTCGACCAGAGGTTCGGGAATCGGCCGCAATTGCCTGAGGCGGGCGTCGAACTCGCGGAGTTGATCGCGATTGGGAAGATCGCCGTGCAGGAGCAGATATGCAGTCTCCTCGTACGACACGTGGCCGGCCAGGTCCTCGATCGGGTAGCCGCGATATTCGAGGCCGCCTTCACCGTCCTTCCCCTCGATGTTGGCGATCGCCGTCTCGCTGGCAATCACGCCTTCCAGCCCGGGATGATAGTCGTTCAACGACGTACCGCTCATGGAGGAGCTCCGCACAATTCGTGTTCAATTCATCAGTTCGGCCCGCCGGTCGCCGGTCCGGGGATGCCTGAAGCGACGGCGGCGGGTTCAACGTCTCGCATACGCTTCCCCACCGTTGGGGTGGGAGGGGGACCACCGATCAGGTCATCGCCCCGGCACGGCTGGAGTGGCCTCCGCGCCGGAAACGATCGGCCTTTTCTCGACCGCTACGGACCGGTTCGGCTTGGTTTGGCCGACCACCGTCGGGATGCCGTCATCCGCCGCCGTGCGACCAGGAGTGGGCCCTGCTTGCCTTTGATCTCAGTGTAGACGAATCGAGTGGAGTCTTCCATGACCCTGCGGCGATTCTCGATCCGATGAAACGGTTCGCCGGCCCGGTAGCGATCAACGAGTAGAAAAGGGCACCACTCCACGGGCCTGGACCGCCACTCCACCGCCGACCGGCTTGGGACCGACCGCGACCCGATCCGGTCGCCCTGATCTCGGAAAAGTCGCGAGACGCCGGCAAAGCCATCGTCCCCTGCGCGATTCATGTTGCAAAACGAGGACATTACTCCCCAACCTCATGTTCTGGCAGCAGTTGGCTGATTTCTGCCATGTCATCGATCGGCATCGACAGGAGCTGTACGGCCAATGCATCGATGGATCTAAAAAAACGTCGCAAGGGTTCGATCCGCTCCTTGAGATCATGGAGGTCGGGATGATCCTCGGCGAGGTTGAACGCGCGGTCGAGCACATGCAAGCTCGGGTCGAGTTCGCGACGCTTGCGTTCCGCCAGGATCTTTCGGAAAAGGGTCCAGACATCGGTCTCCGCACGGAAGAGTTCGCGACGTTCCTTGGCGCGGTGGACCTTGTGCACGACCCCCCAGGAGAGGAGCTCGCGGAGATTCATGCTCACATTGCCGCGAGAGACACCGAGCCGATGACGTAACTCATCGGCAGTCCAATCTTTTCCGGTGATATACAGCAAGGCGAAGAGTTCGCCCATCGTGGAGTTGATGCCCCAGGTCCGCGCCATGAGGCCCCAGTGCTCGACGAATTGCTTGATGAGCTGCTCGGCATTGGTTGATAGGTCCGGATTGTCGCCTTCCGGGGGCGCCGACGATTTCGCCATGGAATCTTCCGTCGTCCTGGATGGTTTCCCTGAATGATGTCCATCGTCCCTGCTACGTCAACAATGGTGCCAAAATGACTCAATCTGGCACGATCTCATCACGTGAAGCAGGATGTATACCTGTCGAGAGCCCATCGTCGAAAGCAAACACGGAATCGTGCACGAATCCGTGTCGTCACTTGCGTCAATTATTCGATATTGTGTACAGACCCGCAGAGTGGGAACCCGTCTAAACCGAGTATTTCCAAGAAAATGATGAAAGGTGTCTCCGTTTTTCGGGTAGAATACCAATGCATGCCCCGATCCGCCTGTGCAGATTCCGGCGCATGGGGGATTGGTACCCGACAGCGTGCTTCCTGCGGCGGGTCCTTCTGAACCAAGGAGATGTTTCCATGCCTGAAACCGTGGTCCACTTCCAGATCCGCATGCCACCCGTATTGCATGAGCAATTGGCGAGTTGGGCGAAAGAGGACAAGGCCTCCCTCAACGCGTTGATTGTCGGCATCCTCGAGAAGGCCATCGAGCACCACGAGAAATCGGGGCAGAAGGAGTGACCCGGATCGATCGAGCCGGGCGGGCGCGTGCCTTGTCCGTCTCTCCAAGGGATTTGTGAACGATACGTTCCGACCAGGCCCCGGTCTTACGACGAGCGGGCCCGCGACGAATCGAAAACCCTCCGTCAATTTCTGCACCATCTACCTCCATGACATTTCCAGTCGGTCGAGTCCCCTTGAGTCGGGGCGGCCGCATGGTTATGCTTAGGGAGTGGATTCCCCGATAGCTCAATCGGTAGAGCGAGCGGCTGTTAACCGCTAGGTTCAAGGTTCGAGTCCTTGTCGGGGAGCTTCCTCCATCTCTCATCATGCCTCCCAGGTAGGTCGCTGGCGTCGAGAATTTCCGTAGGTTTCCCGCAACTCACGATCTGCCAAAATGTTAAGTCGGTGGTCCCGGCAGAGGGACCATACTCCGGGACGCCGGTCGGATCAACTGGCATACGAATAATCCGCCTCCGACACCAGGATGATCATCGAGTGGTCGCGTACCGAGTAAGCCTGCAAGACCGGCACGCGAGGCCCCTGGTCCTCGACCACGATCTCATCGGGCGAGCGGAGGGCCGTATCGACCACACGACGCCAGGGGCGGCCGGAGGGTGCTGCGGGGATCCGGAAATCGAGCGACTCATGATAGGCGTTCATCGCGATGTAAATGTCGCGGTCGACGAAATTCGACCGATCGGATCGCCGCCCGTCCAGTGCGAATGCGATGGAATGACTGTCCGGGCTGAAATCCGGCCGTGACGGCTGGACGCCATGCCAGAGGATCTCCGGCGGAAGTCCTTTGCGTATCCCCGAGAAGAAGGTCCGGCGCCTCAGGACCGGATGGGCCATCCGCAAGGCGATGATCATCCGCGTGAATCGCAGGAAATCCGCGTTCCGCTCTTCCAGGGTCCAGTCCACCCAGCCGATCGGGTTGTCCTGACACCAGGCATTATTGTTGCCGTGCTGAGTGCGAAGGAGTTCGTCGCCGCCGAGGATCATGGGAATGCCCTGGCTGACCATCAGCGTCGCCATCAAATTACGCACCTGCTGCCTGCGGATGCGAAGGACCTCGAGATCGGCGGTCTCGCCTTCGATCCCGCCGTTCCAGCTCAAGTTCGCATCGCTGCCGTCGCGATTGCCTTCGCCGTTCGCCTCGTTGTGCTTGTGGTTGTAGGAGACCAGGTCGTTCAGGGTGAATCCGTCGTGGCAGCAGACGAAATTGATCGAGTGCAACGGACCTCGATCTTTGTAGAGGTCGTCACTCCCGCAGATCCGGGTTGCCATGGCCGAGGTCATTCCCGGCTCGCCGCGCCAGAAACGCCGGACATCATCGCGGAACCGTCCGTTCCAGTCGGACCAGCGACCCTCGCCGGGGAACGTGCCAACCTGGTAGAGCCCGGCCGCGTCCCACGGTTCGGCGATCAGCTTGCTGTCCCTGAGCAGCGAATCCTCCGAGATCCGCTTGACCACCGGCGGCTCGACGAGCACGTTGCCATGCCGGTCGCGACCGAACACCGAGGCCAGGTCGAATCGGAATCCGTTCAACCGCGCCTTCGGCGACCCAGTTCCGAAGGCAATCGAGCACGTAGTTGCGCACCACCGGATGATCGTTGCTGAACGTATTCCCGCACCCGCTGTAGTTCAGGTAACGTCCCCGTTCGTCCAGCATGTAAAAGAGCGTATTGTCCACGCCCCGGAAACTGTAGGTCGGGCCGTCCTCACCCCCTTCGGCCGTATGGTTGAACACGACGTCGAGATAGACCTCGATCCCGACCTCATGGAATGCTTCGACCGTCTCGCAGAATTCCTTCCAGGGCTCAGCTCGCTCGGGATTGTGCGCGTACGCCGCCTTCGGGGCGCAGAAGGCGATGGTGTTATACCCCCACAGGTTTCGCAGTGGTTCGCCGGTCAGCGGATTGACGAACGGACAGTCCATCTCGTCGAACTCGTTGACGGGGAGCAATTCGACCGCCGAGATCCCGAGGTCCTTGAGAAACCGGATCTTGTCGACAAGGCCGAGGAAGGTGCCGGGATACCGGACGCCCGAGCTCGGGTCGACGGTGTATCCGCGGACGTGGAGTTCGTAGATGATCGTGTCTTCGAGCGGGGTACGCGGATTGACGGGGCGATCGCGCTCGACCGTCGATTCGATCATGAGACTCCGCCGCGGGAGGTTGCCGAAGCTCCCCCACGGTCGACCGCAAGAGAGCGCCCGCGCGTACGGGTCGAGCAGGATCGTTCGCGGATCGTATCGGTGGCCATTGTCCTTGGGGCCGTCGACCCGGTAGCCGTAGCAGAACTCATCGGGGAGGCCGTCGACCCGCACATGCCAGTGGTCGCCCGTCCGATTGAGCAGGGGATCCAGCGGGATCTCGGAGTAGATCTCTCCGCTGCATGGCTCGGAAAGGATCAGCCAGACGGCCGTACCGTGCCGGCAGAGCAGGACGAAATTGACCCCGTTGGGGGTCGGCGTCGCCCCCGCGGGAACCGGGCTGCCCCGCGTGACCAGCAGGAGCCGCCCTCGATAATTGTATTCCGTGACTTGGAACGGCTGCGGCTTCGCAATGGTGATTGCCATGTCGGGTCATCGTCCCAGGGATCCGGGCCGGCGGACCCGGCGTGGGTCGCGGCCGATCGTGACGATTCTCGGTCGGACCGGGATTTGAAACAACGGGAAAACTGCGATATCCTGAATCTCTCTAACCCGAGACGGTCCGCGATCATGATTTCCTCGCCCGAGTCCGTCGCGACCGACCCTCCTCGGTGACCCGCCTCAACGGCCACACGATCGCCGCGGGCCGGCGGATGGAGCAGGAGCCGACCTTGATGAATTCCCCTCGAGTCACAGCCTGGCTGATCGCGGCGACCGCGATGCTGATCGCGGAGTCCGGACTCGCCGCCGCGGGCCCGCCGGACGTCGATTTCAACCGGGATATCCGGCCGATCCTCTCCGAGTCGTGCTACCAGTGCCATGGCCCGGACCGAAACAAGCTCAAGGCCGACTTGAGACTCGACACCCGAGACGGGCTTTTTCGATCGGCCGACGGATCGACCATCGTCGTCCCGGGCAAGCCCGATGACAGCGAGCTGCTCCTGCGGATCGTCGCCGAGGATGACGAGACGCGGATGCCGCCGCCCAAGGCCGGCAAGCGGCTGACGGCCCCCCAGGTGGAGCGAGTCCGTCAATGGATCAAGCAAGGGGCGGTCTGGAAGGGTCACTGGGCCTACATCGCACCCGGTCGGCCGGTTGTCTCCGGCCCGCCCGTCGCGGACGACCCGATCGACCGGCTGCTACGGACCTCCATGTACTCCGAAGGACTGGAGCCCTCCCCCGAAGCCGACCGCCCGACATTGATCCGTCGCCTCAGCCTCGACCTGATCGGCCTGCCCCCCACGCCCGAGGAGGTCGAGGTGTTCGTCCGCGACGCTCGTCCCGACGCCTACGAGACGCTCGTCGATCGGCTCCTGACCTCGCCCCGGTACGGCGAGCGGATGGCCATCTTCTGGCTCGATCTCGTTCGGTTCGCCGATACCCAGGGTTATCACAGCGACAATCATGTCAACATCTGGCCGTTCCGCGACTACGTGATCCGCTCTTTCAACGCCAACAAGCCGTTCGACCGGTTCACGATCGAGCAGCTTGCCGGCGACCTGATCCCGTCCCCGACCGATGAGACTCGAATCGCGTCGGGCTATAACCGTCTGCTCCAGACCACCCAGGAAGGCGGGGCGCAGGCCAAGGAGTACATCGCCAAGTACGCGGCGGACCGGGTGCGCAACATCTCGACGGTCTGGTTGGGCGCGACGCTGGGCTGCGCCGAATGCCACGACCATAAATTCGACCCGTTCGCCACCCGCGAATTCTACAGCATGGCCGCCTTCTTCGCCGACGTGAAGGAGACCCCGGTCGGTGCCCAGGAGCCGACGCGGTTCCCGAACCCCGAGCAGGCCGCCGCCCTCAAGCGGCTCGAAGATCGCCGGGCGGCGATCAAGGCCATCAAGGAGGCCTCCGCCGACCAGAAGAAGGAGCTCGCCGAGCTGAACCGCCAGGTCGACCATTTGGTCCGGAAGATCCCGGCATCGCTCATCTCGACATCGATCGAGCCCCGCGTCATGAGAGTCCTGCCGCGGGGCAACTGGATGGACGACTCGGGTCCGGTCGTGGTCCCCGACGTGCCCGCCATCCTACCGCCGCTCGGCGTCAAGGACCGTCGCGCCTCGCGCCTCGACCTGGCGCGCTGGCTCGTCTCGGGCAAGAATCCCCTGGTCGCCCGCGTGATGGTCAATCGACTCTGGAAGCTGGCGTTCGGCCAGGGGCTGGTGATGACGGCCGACGACTTCGGATCGCAGGGGACCTGGCCCACCCACCCCGATCTGCTCGACTGGCTCGCCTGCGAATTCGTTGACAGCGGGTGGGACGTCCGCGCGATGCTCAAGCGGATCGTGATGACAGCAACCTACCGCCAGTCGTCCCGGCCGCGCACCGCCGACCGGCAGCATGATCCCGGCAACCGCTGGCTCTCGCGGCAGAACGCCTTCCGGCTCGACGCCGAGCTGGTCCGAGACAACGCCCTGGCGATCAGCGGCCTGCTCTCCGACAAGATCGGCGGGCCCAGCGTCAAGCCGTATCAACCGGCGGGATACTGGGTGTTCCTCAACTTTCCCACGCGAGAATACTATCCCGACCACGGGTCCGATCAGTACCGCCGCGGCCTCTACACCTACTGGCAGCGGACGTTCGTCCACCCGAGCCTGCTGGCCTTCGACGCCTCCACGCGAGAGGAGTGCGTCGTCCAGCGCCCGAGGTCGAATACGCCCCTCCAGGCGCTGGTCTTGCTCAACGACCCGACCTATGTCGAGTCGTCGCGTGCCCTGGCGGCCCGGGTGATCCGCGAGGCCGGTGCCGACCCATCGGCCCGCCTCGACCGAGCCTTCCGCCTGGCCCTGGCGCGCGCCCCTCATCCCGACGAGGCCGCGATCCTCACCCGGCTGCTGGGAAAACATCAACGACAGTTCCAGGAGGACCCCGCCGCCGCCCGCGAGCTCCTGGGCATCGGCGATGCCCCGACGTCCGCGGGAATCGCCCCGGCCGAGCTGGCGGCCTGGACTTCCGTGACCCGAGTCCTGCTGAACCTCCACGAGACAATCACCCGTAACTGATCTGGGATTCGATGAAGCGGATGGCGGAAGAAAGAAGAATTCGTCCGCAGATGAACGCAGATAAGGCGCAGATGAAATCCCGTACCCAGACGAGAGTTCGGACGAAATTTACGGCACCAAACCCGATTCAATGAGATTTCATCAACGACGTTTCTCTTTCTGATCTGCGTCCATCTGCGTCCATCCGCGGATGAAGTTTCCTCGTCTCCGAATTCCGAGGCGTAAGCACGCAACATCGACGCGAATTGAGGTCGGCACATGAATTTCCTCTCCGACGACGATCAGAGACGCCTGCATCGCCGGGCGTTCCTGGGCCGCTCGACCACCGGGATCGGCACGCTGGCGCTGGCCTCGCTCCTCGATCCGAAGGTTTTGAAAGCGGGCAGTCCGAACCCTCAGCGCGACCGATGGACGGGCGTCATCCATCCGCTGCATCTGGCCCCCAGGGCCAAGCGAATCATCTACCTCTACATGGCCGGCGGCCCCTCGCACCTGGAGACCTTCGACGCCAAGCCCGAGCTCGCCCGGATGCACGGCAAGCCGATGCCCGAGTCGTTCACGAAGGGCATGCCGATCGCCCAGCTCCAGGGCCAGAAGCTCGTCTGCTTCGCGCCCCAGCACCCGTTCCGACGCTACGGGGCCAGCGGCCAGGAGATCAGCGCGATCTTACCCCACGTCGCCACCATCGCCGATGAGATCTGCATCATCCGCTCGATGGTCACCGAGGCGATCAACCACGACCCCGCGCACACCTTCATGAACACCGGGACGAGCATCTCCGGCAGGCCGGCGATGGGGTCCTGGCTCACCTACGGGCTCGGCAGCGAGAGCGACGACCTGCCGGGTTTCGTGGTCCTGACCTCGAACGGCCGGTTCGGCCAGGCGCAGCCGATCTCCACCCGTCAATGGCATAGCGGGTTCCTCCCGAGCCGATTCCAGGGCGTCCGTTTCTACTCCAAGGGGGATCCGGTCCTCTACCTGGGTCGGCCCAAGGGGACCACGGTCGAGCGTCAGCGCGACGTCGTCGACACCGTCCAGCAGCTCAATCAGCTCGAGAACGCGCGGGTCGAGGACCCCGAGATCGCCACGCGGATCACGGCCTACGAGACGGCCTTCCGCATGCAGGCCAGCGTCCCGGAACTGACGGATCTCTCCGGCGAGCCGAGGCAGGTCCTGGACCTTTATGGCACGGTGGGCGCGGACGGCACGTTCGCCGCGAACTGCCTGCTGGCCCGCCGTCTCGCCGAGCGGGGCGTGCGGTTCATCCAGCTCTATCATCGCGACTGGGATCATCACGGCGCGATCAAGGAGCACGTCGCCGGCACGGCCCGGGAGGTTGACCAGGGCGCAGCCGCGCTCATCAAGGACCTGAAGCAACGCGGGATGCTCGACGAGACCCTCGTCATCTGGGGCGGCGAATTCGGCGCACCCCAATGGCCCAGGGAAATGGCCGCGACCACCATATCAAGGGCTTCTCGATCTGGATGGCCGGCGGAGGCATCAAGGGGGGCATCACTCACGGAGCCACCGACGAATTCGGCTATTCCGCAGTCCATGACGTCGTCAGCGTCCATGACCTGCACGCCACGATCCTCGCCCTCTTCGGAATCGACCACCACCGGCTCGTCTATCGCTCCCAGGGACGCGACTTCCGCCTCACCGACGTCTCCGGTCAGGTCCTTAAGCCGTTGCTCGCTTGATCGGATCGGATCACGCCTCGGACAGGGGACACGGGTCTCTTCGGGCTGCCAGGGCAGGGGAGAAACGCTCATGAACGTGACATGCGTGTGGGTCATGGCGGCCGCGTCGATCGGTACGCTCCCGTCGTCCAAGGGGACGCTCGAGCCGGGCAGGGGGGCCCCTGTGTTGACCGTCCCCGCACCCGGGGCCGACCGGATCGTCGCGCTGGTCGTCTCGCTGCAACAGCCCGGGCACCTCGAGCCGTCGGCAACGGTGGCCGCCTCGGTCCGGCTCGCCGACTCGACCTTGAACAAGACCCTCCACCTGGGCGATCCCGACGTCACCTGGCTCGTCCGCCAGCCGGCCGGCGCCGAGGCCCGCGTGACGCTCGTCGCCGACCGGAGCCATCCGGCCCCGCTGCACTACGCGGTCAGTGCCAGCGAGCTCGGCGAAACGGCCGACGGCGTCGCCTTCGAAGCCGAGCCCAACGACCGGTATCAGGATGCCAACGCGTTGGTCCTCGGCCGCACCGTCTACGGCCTGGCCGACGACCGCGCCTACTTGCCTCGCGGCGACACCCCCACCTCGGCCGAGATGGCCCCAGCCCCGGACTGGTTCACCTTCGAGTTCGCCTCGAACACGCCGAAACTCGCCTTCTTCGGGATCGATTACGTCGACAAGGACGTCCCGCCCGACGTCAGGCTCTATACTCTCCGTGACGGGAAGCTCGTCGAGTACACGAACGGCATCGACCCCCAGAGCCTCCAGCGCGAGCGGCCCCCACGCCTCGGTGCGAACAAGTTCACCACGCGGGTGCTGACCCCGGGGCGCTACTACCTGCTCGTCGACGCCTGCCAGCCCGAGTACCAGCTCCGCACCAAGCTGTTCGACGTGCCTCCCTATCTGACCCGGGAGCGCGCGGATGCGGCCACCCCCGCGGATCGGGCCGCCGCCGCGGCCAGGGCCGTGCGTGTGGCGATGGACTTCCAGCTCCTGGCCGGGGATAGCTGGCATGCGAACACCCCGCGCAAGGGTCACCCGATGGACCGGGTGGCCAACCCGCACCAGGAGACGTTGACCTGCCTGGGCTGCCACGCGACGCATTTCACCACCCAGTCGGCGATGGCGGCCGTGCGGGCCGGATACAAGGTCGAGCAGCCGTTCGCCCTGCGATTCCTGACCGAACGCCTGGCGAACAACCCCATGCCGTTCCACGGCTACCCCGACGCCCTCTGGGCTCGAATGATCCCCGCGCCGGCGAACGTGATGGGGCGGCTCTCGACGATCCTGATCGATTACGAGAACCTGGTCGCCGGGGCCCCTCGCGGCAACCTGCACCGGGGTGTCTCGGAGTTCCTGAAGCTCTACTACGACGGCCGCAAGACGCTCCCGCCCGATGAATCGAACGGCAACAACCCGGTCAGCCGCTACAAGGTCGCGGCCGACGCCTGGCGCCAGCTCGACGAGGTCGCGCGGAGGACCGGCGAGCCGCGCTACTCCGAGACCCGAGACCTGGTCGCCGGCTTCCTCACCCTGGGCGAGCCGTCGAACACCCGCGACCTCGCCGCCCAGACGATCGGCCTCTGCCTGGCCGGCACGGCCCGGTTCGCCGACGAGATCAAGGCGAACGTCAACCGACTCCTCGGCCTCCAGCAGCGAGACGGCCACTGGCCGATCAAGTTCGATCCGAAGGCGCCCGGGGCGGTCATGCAGACGGGCGAGAGCCTGTACGCCCTCTCGCTCGCCGGACTTCCGGCCGATCACCCCGCGGTCGTCAAGGGGACGATCGCCCTGCTGGCCGCTCAAAAGCCGTTCGGTGGCTGGCTCGACCTGAACCCGTACGAACAGTTTCAAACGCCCTTCCGCGAGACCCAATGGTCGCTGATCGCCCTCTCGACCCTCTATCCGGGTCCCGGGACGAAAGGGTGGGACGGGCCGCTCGGCCCGCAGCCGAAGGCGCTGCGAACGGGCTCGGCCTCGCAACTCATCGCCGACCTCGACCGGATCTGGGACACACCGGGGCCGGAAATGCTCGATGCGATCGCCTCGCAGTGTTCGCACGAGAACCCGATCGTCCGATACGCGGCCTGTCGGGCCCTCGGGCGGATCGCGTCGCCGCGGGGGGTTGCCCCCCTGTCGTCCCGGCTGGGCGACGAGAGCAAGGTGGTCCAGCGGGCGGCGGCCGAAGCCCTGCGGGCGCACGGCGACCGGTTCTGGTCGGACCCGAAGGCGGACCCGGGCGGAGACGGGCGGGCCGCGGTCTCGCGGGCACTCTCCGACGCGTTCGGCTCGCCCGACGATCGGGTTCGCCGCGGCGTCACTCGCGTCTTCGCCGCCCACTTCCGGGATCTCTCGCAAGAGCTTCCGCTGGCCGATAACTTGCTCTCGAGCCTCGAAGACCCCGACCCCGTCGTGCGCATGCAGGCGGTCAAGGGCCTCTGGCGTTGGTGGTACTGGCGGGCCGACCCGGGGCTCCGAAACCGGATCGAAGACACCCTGATCCGGATGCTTTCCCGATCCGAACACCCGTGGGTCCGGCGCAACGTGATCGAAGCGTTGTATATCATCGGCGACGAGAATATCCGCTACCTCTACAACAACTGGGTACCCGCGCTCGCCACGAAGGAGCGTCGCGACCGGGCCGCTCACGCTCAGCACGAGACGGTGAATCGACTCGGGAGCAAGTACGTCGCCGCCTTGACCGGGGGCAATGCCCTCCGGCGCGAGGGGACCTTGCGGGCGATGTCGGAATTCCACGAGCGGCCGGTGACGGGAGGTCGGGTGGGCAACGACCTGGAGCCGATGCTCTTCTACGACGACATGATGCCCCGCGTCTCGGCCGCGCTGGCCGACCAGCTCGACCAGCCCGACCCGACGATCCGCCGGCTGGCCTTGCAGGCGCTCATCACCCTGCGTGGGTATCGCGACCCGGCCACCGCTCGCGAGGTGCTGGTCAGGCAGGGGGATTCCGACTCCGGCGTGCGGGAGTGGGCGACAACGATGGCCCGCGAGTTTCCGCTCGAGGTCTCGCCCGGCGCGGCCGACCCGGGTTTGCCGGAAATGATCGTCGGCCTCCTCAAGAACCCGGTCCCCGAGGCGCAGGCGGTGGCGCTGGGTCTGATCGAGCGGCTCGGACCTTCCCACGACAGCGACGCGACGCGCGCCATCGCCGTCCGGTCGCGGGTGAAAGACCGCGAGCCGAAGATCCGCGCGGCCGCCTTGCGGGCCCTGTCGGCCTTCCCATTACTCCTCGACGAGGCGCCTGTTCGCGCCGCGATGACCTCTGCTCTGGCCGATTCCGACGTCGAGGCCCGCATCGCCGCCATCCGGCTCGCCCTGAACGACCCCAAGGCCGCCGACAAGGCCCCACTGCGGAAGGCTTTGGAGGATCCGGCCCCGGCACACCGGGTCGCCCTGTTGACCTTGATGGCGTCCAACAAGACCTACGCCAGGGATCTTCGGCTGGTCGGCGTCGTCAGCGACGCGCTCGACGAGGATAATGCCGGCGTCCGCGAGAAGGCGCTCCAGGTGATCCAGGCGAACCCGACGTTGGTCGCCAATCCGTCCGTGGCCGAGAGCTTGAGGGACCTGGAGCGCTCGGACAACCCGCGACAGAAGGAAATGGCCACGGCCCTCATGAAAACCCACGGCCGCTCGAGCGCCGGCGGTTCGATGGCCGACCGGCTCGACCCGGCCTTCTTCGAGGCGAAGGTCTTGCCGGTCTTCAACGCCATGGGCGACGACGGACAGAATTGCGTCGGATGCCACCGCTCGCACACGATCCTGAAGTTGCTCCCGCCCGGCAAGGACGGCCATTGGTCGGCGGACGACGTCCGCGCGAACTTCCGCGCCGCCCTACGCGTCGTCAACCTGGCCCAGCCCCA
Source organism: uncultured Planctomycetota bacterium (assembly GCA_963743925.1). Classification (GTDB taxonomy): domain Bacteria; phylum Planctomycetota; class Planctomycetia; order Isosphaerales; family Isosphaeraceae; genus CAVZRC01. The sequence goes on from CAVURY010000034.1 coordinate 1,084,356, forward strand.
CGACAGCTTGCTCCTTTGCAAGCCCACCTGGGAAGCCGCCGAGGAGGCCGAGGCTCAGAACGATCCGAGAAAGAAGGCACACGCCGGCGGAGTGCGTTTCGAGGCGGCAACCTCGCCCGAATACCAGGTCATCCTCGACTGGATCAACGGCGCCCGACTCAAGCCGGCCGATTCACCGGCGACGCATTAATGCGGAACCATCCAGACGGTAGAAACCCGGAATCAAACGGTCGTCTCGGGGTTCCTCGATCCCGCCTTCTTGGCGTCTTGGCGGTTCAATTTCGAAAGCAATCCCTGCCGGACCGGACTGGCCGGGAAAAAAATCGAGCCGAACCCGATCTCACGCGAATGCGTCGGAGAACAGGTTCGGCTTTGGGTTTCGTGTTCGAGGTCCGGATTGACCGGTTAACAGATGACTTGCCGGCCGGAAACAGTGAACACCGCGATGGGAATGGGAGCGTTCAACGCGGTCCGTCAACGCTCGCCAGCGGTACGATCATTGGTTCGGCCACCACGGCTGGAGTTCACATAAGCGGCAGTGAGCATCCCCAGCAGCGCGGAACGACGCCCCGCACGATTCGACCGGGTCCCCCGGCGAACGCGGGCGACGGCTCCCGCCCATTCAAAACCATCATGCAAAGGTGCAGTCTTCTTGGACTTCGATTCGTTCATCGAACAAAACCCCCAGCGAGTAGAAACGCGGCCTAGATAGCAGGTCCACGCTCCACATTCCCTTGGGCCGGGAGGAACCCGAATTCATCCCGGCGGTGGCCATCCTGGCATCGGTGACCGATCATTGCGACGGGACGTCACCCGTTGCCAATCTTATCGCAATCGAAGGGTTTAGGCGACCCCCCCTCTTGCGAAATTTTCAGTTCGGGCGGCGATTCCTGGAATCACAATCGCCCGAAGCCCTCCGAACCCGCCATGATCCGGTCCTATCTCATCGGAAATCGTCCGGCCTGATATTCAGCGGGAAATTTCCCGGCATCTCAGGCCCGTCGAGAGATAGCGAATCCCAATGCGTTCGGATAGCATCCCCCTCATCGAACTTTCGGCACGACGAGAGAACTCTATCAGGCCGGCCGGCTTCCGTCTAGAAAAATCCGTCCGGAATTCCTCTTTCTCGTCAATGGGGTCGCCGGACCACATCCGCCGTCACCGGTTTGACTTTTTCGACGGGGTCGACTTTCTCGATAGCGGGGGGATCTATACGCTTTCCCGCCTCGATCGGCACACCCGAGAGCAAGACAAGAAACAAAGTCAGCGTACTGATCCCATTGAACACCGCGTGCATGCAAATAGTCGCGATCAGACTGCCGGTACGTTGATAAACGACACCAAGTCCGATCGCCAGGACGAAGATGGGGATCGGCGCGGGCCACTGACCCGCGTGGAGACTGGCGAAGATCAGGGAGGTGCTGACGATCGCGGCCCCCACCGAGAACGGGGAGGGCGATGAAGATTTGTGGCCTGCCGAGACCGTCTTGTCTTCCCATCCTTCAAAATCCCCGGCATCGGCCTCGGGTGGAGGTTGAAGACTCTCGTCCGGAGAATCCTCGGCCCAGTAGTGAATCGGAAAACCGTCGGAGGTTTCCGGGGAGTCCAACGGTCGGTCCGGCTCGGAGGGGAGGGCAACGGTTTGAACGGTGGTTGGCGCATTGCCCAGCCCTTCTACGACCCGGTTCCGAAACCGATCCAGCAGCGCCACCAGCCAGCTCTGGAAGATGGCACGGAACATCAACTCCTCGAACAGGGGGGCCAGGACAACCGCGGTGAGGAAGGCCAGGATCGCCGCACGTCCCGAGAATTGTTCCCGGAGCATCTTCTCCACCGGATGTCGGGACTGCTCGTCGAAAGGGCCCAGGATCTTCAACGCTAACCACTGGCAGCAGTAAACCATCGGCAACAGGAACATGACAGCCGTAACTCCGATGAGCACCTGGGTCCGCCAGCGGCGGAGACTCAGGCCCAGATCGCGGAACCGCCCCCCCGAAGTCGCCCGGACCAGCAGGGGCAGGAGCAGGATGAGGGCGAGGTTGACAATCGCCTGGATCGACATTAATTCGAGCAACGAGAATCTTTGGGAATCATGCTCGACCTCATTCGGAATTGTGGGCGCCCCAGGCGCTTCGGCCGGTTTCGCCCCACGATCGCTGTCGCCCGATTTGGGCTTGGCGGTCTGTTCGGGATCGCCGGATGCGACCTTCTCGATGGCCTTCTCGATCGCCGTCGGGTTCGCAACGATCGGTTTGTCGCCGGGCGGTCGTCCGGTCATCCAGGCATAGCCCTGGAAGGCCACGAGGTTCACCGCCAGGTAGACCACGAATGCGAGCAGGACCGTCCCCGAGCCCCACGGGATCCTCCGGTGCTCGACCACCGGACGAATGGGAAGCGCGCCCTGGCCGGTCGCAAATCGCCAGAACACCCAGATCCAACTCGCGCCGATCCCCCAGAGGATGAGCAAGCTCACCCAGGCGAAGACGAGAATGACAGCCTGCTTCGGTTCGATCGCGCCCATCGTTTACTCGACCTCCGCTCATGCCGCGCCGCGTGGTACCCCTCACATTGTAGAGTCTATAATCGGCAGGGCGAGTATCCAGGGAAGCCGGCCTCGCTGCCTTCCGACGAGTTCTCCGCAAGTCGGATCCTGGTTTCGGACTGATCCTGTCGGCGTTTCCGGCTCGAGGATCACGGCTCGCCGGCACCGGACGGCCTTTACGAACCGACCCTCAATCGCCACCATGAATCTCGGTCGCTCGCAAACGCGGCAACGGCCTGCACTCACCACGATTTATCATGACGCCGGGGAGTACCGATGAGGGATGTCGCCGACCAGCTCCGGATCCTCAAACGCGGCGTGGAGCAGATTATCCCCGAGCCCGAATTCCTCAAGAAGCTGGAGCGATCCGTCCGCGAGGATCGTCCTCTGCGCGTCAAGTACGGCATCGATCCCACCGGCATCGACGTGCATCTCGGGCACACGGTCCCCTTGCGTAAGTTACGCCAGTTCCAGGATCTGGGTCATACGGCCGTCATCATCATCGGCAACTACACGGCCCTCGTGGGCGATCCCTCGGGCCGCGACGAGACGCGAGCCAAGCTGACCGAGCAACAGGTCGAGGCCAACGCGCGCGACTATCTCACCCAGGTCGGACGGATCATCGACCTGAACAGGGCCGAGGTCCATCACAACGGCGATTGGTTCTCCAAATGGTCATTCCTGGACGTGCTCGACCTCACCCGTCGCATGACCATCGGACAGATGACCGCCCGCGAGGATTTCGCCAAGCGGATCGCCGCCGAGAAGCCCGTTTATCTCCACGAATGCCTGTATCCACTGATGCAAGGCTGGGACTCCGTGGAGATCCGTGCGGATGTCGAACTGGGCGGGACCGAGCAACTCTTCAGTCTCCTGGTGGCGCGAGACCTCCAGCAGTCCCAGGGCCAGCCGCCGCAAGTGGCCATGACGATGCCGATCCTCGTCGGGACCGACGGCGTGCGGAGGATGGGCAAGAGCCTCGGTAATTACATCGGCGTCGCCGAGCCGGCCGAGAACCAGTTCGGCAAGATCATGAGCGTCCCGGACGAACCGATGCGCCAGTACTTCACGCTGCTCACGGAGTTCCCCATGGACGAGGTGGGTCGCCTGCTCGCCCCGGGGCTCAACCCGAGGGACGCCAAGGAGGCCTTGGGCAAGGCGATCGTGTCGCAATACCATGGGGCCGATGCCGCCGATCGCGCGGCGTCGGAATTCCGTCGCCGGGCGGCCGGCGAAGATCCGGACGAAATCCCTGAGGTCACTCTCTCGGCCGACAAGCTCGACGCCGAGGGTCGGATCCCGGCCTTCGTCCTCGTCAAGGAGCTGGGTTTCGAGCCCAGTAGCTCCAATGCCCGCCGCGTGATCGCACAAGGGGGTTTCACCATCGGCCCCGACCGCGAGACGATCTCCGATCCCAAGACTTTGATTGCAGTCTCGGACGGCTTGATCGTGCGCGTCGGCAAGCGCAAGATCGTGCGAGTGAGGCTGTAAGGTGCCCCGAGAGCACCATGAAAAGCTCGATGTGCGCATAAATGGCGGGAACGCCGGGGACATTAATTGGAACTGGACCCGAACAAGGCGGATGCAGCATGGCAGAGCATGGGTTTGGCATCATCGGCTGCGGGATGATCGCGGAGTTCCACACGCGGGCGATCAACGAGATCGAGAACGCGAGAGTCGTGGCCGCCTGGAGCCGGAATCCCGCCAACGGCGCGAAGATCGCCGGGATGGCGGGTGGGGGGTGTGAGATCTTCGACGACCTGGATGCGATGCTGGCGCATCCCGGCCTGGACGTGGTCTGCATCTGCACTCCCAGCGGGGCCCACAGGGATCCGGCCGTCCGGTCCGCGAAGGCGGGAAAGCACGTGGTCGTCGAGAAGCCCCTGGAGATCACGTTGTCGCGCTGCGACGCGATCATCGACGCCTGCGAAGCGTCGGGAGTCCGGCTCTGCACGATCTTCCCTTCGCGGTTCTCGGCCGCCAACCTCCGGCTCAAGGAGGCGATCGACCTGGGCCGGTTCGGCCGACTGACCATGGGCGATACCTACGTGAAATGGTGGCGGACCCAGCAGTATTACGACTCCGGCGGCTGGCGTGGCACCTGGGACCTCGACGGCGGCGGGGCCCTGATGAACCAGGCGATCCACAACGTCGATTTGCTCTGCTGGCTGATGGGAGACGTCGCCGCGATCACGGCCATGACCGCCACGCTGGCCCACGAGCGGATCGAAGTCGAGGACACGGCGGTCGCTTCCTTGCGATTCAAGAACGGTGCGCTCGGCGTGATCGAGGCGGCGACGAGCGCGTATCCGGGGATCCTGAAGCGGACCGAGATCCACGGCGATCGCGGCTCGGCGCGGGTCGATCAGGACGACATCACGCTCTGGGACTTCCAGGAGAAGGTCCCCAGCGACAATGAGGTCCTCGCCGCGATGGCCGGACAGACCGGATTCAAGGCCGGCGCCAGCGATCCCCGCGGAATTACCCACGTCGGACACCGCGACCAGCTCGTCGACTTCCTCCAGGCCATCGATGAGGGCCGTCCCCCGCTCGTCGACGGCCGCGAAGGCCGCAAGTCCGTCGAGATCATCCGCGCCATCTACCGATCGGCCGAGACCGGTGCTCAAGTCATGTTGCCACTCGACGATTGAGCGATAGCGGAGGATTCGCTTCCGGAGACCCAATAACCTTCGGCCTAGATCGAATGTCCGAAGCACTTCCCGTCGAGCGATTATGAATCGCACCCGTCAACGGAGTGACCCAACATGCCCCGCAACAAGGTCCGCCGGCCCTGGCTCGACTACCTGGTCTATCTGGCCGTGCGACTCGTGGTCGCGTTCGCCCAGATGCTGACGATCGAGCAATCGTACGCCCTGGCGCGTTCCCTGGCCTGGTGCCTCTATCAGGTCGACGCGCGTCACCGCAAGGTCGGGCTCGATAACCTGGTGAGCGCCTTCGGCGACCGGTACACCGATGCCGAACGCGACCGGATCATCCGCGGCGTCTACCTCCACTTTTGCAGCATGCTCATGGAGATCCTCCACACGCCGCGCAAGCTCCATCTGACCAACTGGCGGGAGCGGGTCGCGGTCGTCGGGCACGAGCCGATGATGGACCAGCGCATCACCGGCGGCCGGCCGATGATCTTGTTGACCGGCCACTATGGCAACTGGGAGCTAGCCGGCTACCTCTTCGGCCTGTTCGGATTTCCGACCGTCTCGGTCGCCCGGGCGCTCGACAACCCCTACCTCGATCGTTATCTCCGCTCGTTCCGCGAACGGACCGGTCAGTCGCTGATCCCCAAGACGGGGGGCTTCGATCAGATGGTCGAAGTCTTGCAGAATAACCGGATTCTCTCATTCCTGGCCGACCAGGATGCCGGCCAGCGCGGGCTCTACGTCAACTTCTTCGGCAAGCCCGCCTCGACCCACAAGGCGATCGCTCTGCTGGCCATCGAGCATCGCGCGCCGGTGGTGGTCGGCGTGGCGCGCCGGGTCGGTCCCGGATTCCGTTACGAGATCCGTTGCGAGGAAGTGATCGACCCCGCCGACCTCACCGGCACCGCCGAGGACGTCCGGATCCTCACCCAGCGCTTCACCTCGGCCCTCGAGCGCCTCATCCTCCAGGACCCGACCCAGTACCTCTGGCTCCATCGTCGCTGGAAGCATCAGCCAAAAGAGAAGTTGCGTCGTGGGGCTCAGGTTGCGGCGGGCGAATAGCGAAGGTCTACCTCGACCGAGGCTGAGGGACCCTCGCACTTGACGCATCAATGTGCCCCCGCCACCCGCCACTCACCACCCGCCACTATTCCTTGAACATCTGCTCGACCGGCACAATCCGGACCGAGACGTCCTTGAGCGGAAAGACGGCGATCTGCTTGTCTTCGGCCAGGATGTCTGCGGGAGTTCCCTGGGTATCGTAGGTGATGGGCGTCGGCTTGCCGGTAGTCAGGATCTCGCGTAGCTCGGCCGCCCGAGAAGCGACGATCGCGACCTTCATACCGTCGGTCTTGAGGTGCTTCCTGACCGCCGCGTTGACCTGGTCGACGGTGAGCCCGGGCAATCGGTCGGCCAGCTCGGCGACCAGGTCTTTGCGCCCGTAGAACTCGCCATCGATGGCGTAGCCCAACCGTCGAGACAGGGTCTGCACCCAGAGCTTGCTGTAATTGAGCAGGTAGGAGCGTGTCGCCTCGAATTCTTCCGGGGTCATGCCATTCTGGACCAGCCGGTCGAGCTCCCAGAGGGCCGCGCGGAGGCCGAAAGCCGCCTTGTCATGGGGCACGGGCCGGATCCAGATCGAGAAATACTGCTGACGCCGCGGGTTATTCGGCACGGAGAAGGTGCTCTGCCCGTCCTGGATGAAGTCTTCGATGTACGAGTACTCCCCATAGTTCAGCCCACGCTTGCCGCGGAGGTCTTGCATCAGCTTGCCGTTGAACGTGCGATGATCGCCCAGGTAAGCGTTCGCCACGGCCAGGGCATAAAAGTCGTCGTCGCGGCGGGTCACGTCGATGGGGAAGCCCATCGAGATCGCGGTGGCATCGGCCGGCTTCTCGACGATCGTGATCTCGAGCCCTTTGGGCCGTCGAGGCGTCGGGAGCTGCGGGACGTCGGGTTTGCTCTCGGAGAGCGAGCCTAGCGTCTCCTCGACCTTGGCGCGATCCGATTCGCCGTAGCCCCCTGCGATTCCCAGGTTCAGAGCCGGCCTGGTGTAATGCCGTCGGTGAAACTCCTTGACGTCTTCGAGGGTAATCGCCTTCAGGGCGTGCTCGGTCCCACGATCGGGATGACCGTAGGGATGATCCTTGTAGAGCTCGACCTGCAGCGTCCACTTGCCCAGTTCCTCGTCGTTATTGCCGCGCAAGGACTTGGTCACATAATCGAGGGCCTCGTTCCGCAGCCGCTCGAAGTCTTCACGATCGAATCGGGGCTGCGTGATCATCTCGGTGGCCAGCGGGATATACGCGCGGAAATTGTCCTTGTGCACGACTCCGGAGAAGACCGTGACCTCCTTGCGACAGGCCCCGCTCAAGGATGCGGCCATCGGGTAGAACGCTTCGAGGAGCTGGTCGAACGTCAGAGACCTCGTCCCCCCTTCGGCGACCATCGCGGCGGTCAGCGCGGCCAGGCCCTCCTTGCCGAGCGGGTCGCTCTGCGATCCGGCGCCGAGCACGAACCGGAATGCGACCATCGGATTCGACGGCGAACCGATCAGTGTCCTCGGCCGATCGGCCCTGGGGAGCTTCGGGCCCTCGGCCATCATGGTGGATGGAAAGAGGATCGCGGCCGAGAGGAACGCCAGGATCCCTCGAAACGAACTGTCATGGGACCTTGGTCGCACCCAACCCCATGAAAATGGTGTCCTGTGCTTGCATGATTGCTGTTGGCAGGCCTTATTTTCAGAGGAAACCATGAGGCGGACTCGGGTCATTTCTGGGTCTCCGTCTCGAGGATGATCGAGGTCTCGTTAGCCGGCCGGAAATACGTCGCCGCCACGCGCTGGAGGTCGGCCGGCGTGAGCCGGTCGTAGGCCGCGTACAGGGCGTTGATCGAATCGGGGCTTCCGGTGAGCGCCACGGCCGTCCCGACCGCATCGGCCACGTCGTCGGCGCCCTCGAGCGAGCCGGCGAATGCGTAGCGCAGGTGCGACTTGATCGCGTCGAGGTGCGTCGCATCCACGGGCGTCTTCGCCACGGAGGCCAGCGCCTCGGCGATCCGTCGCCGCACATACGCCAGATCCTCGGGCTTCCGGACCCGCACGACGATCGTGAACAGGCCCGGATCCCGCTTCGACTCGGCGTCGGCCTGGAGCATCACCGCCTTCTGCTCCTTGAGCACCAACTGCCGGTAGAGTGGGCTGGTCTCACCGAAGACCGCCTGGGCCAATGCCCCGAGCGCAGCCGTATCGGGATGGGACGGGTCGGCGGCCGGGATGTGGTAGCCCAGGTAGAGAGTCGGCAGCGTCGGTAGCGGCCACGTCAACCTCGCCGATCGCGGGGACATCTGGGGCGGCTCCGTCGGGATCGTCACCGTCGCCGTGCCCCGCTTCCAATCACCGTACGATCGTCTGACCAGCGCCACCAGATCGTCGTGCTTGACATCTCCCGCGACGATGATCGTGCAGTTCTCGGGACGATACCAGCGGTCGAAGAAGACCTTGCTATACGCGTACTGGTTGGGCATGTCCCGGATATCGGCCAGGAAGCCGATCGTGGTGTGCTTGTACGTATGCGTCGTGTACGCCGTGTCCTGCATCAGCTCGTTCAGCTTGAGGAACGGCGACGACGCGCTCTTGTTGTACTCGCCGAGCACCGCACGGGCTTCCTTCTGGAACGAAGGCTCATCGTACTTGAGGTTCCGGAAACGGTCCGACTCGATCTCGACGGCCTTGGCCAGCGCCGAGGCCGGAATGGTCATGTGGTAGCACGTCCAATCGTCATTGGTATAGGCGTTGAAATCCGCCCCCAGCGCCTTGAGGACGTCGTTGTATTTCTCCTGCGGGTACGCCTCGGTCCCCCGGAACATCATGTGCTCGAAGAAATGGGCGAAGCCCGACAGCCCCTTCTCGACCTCATTCCGCGACCCGGTGCGCACCACCGTGTAATAGGCGATGATTCCGGGCGAGTCGAACGGCACCGAGAGCACGGTCAAACCGTTGTCCATCACGGTCTTGCGAATCGGATAGGTGAAGACCGGAGTGGCGACCCGTCCCGCCTCCGGCTTCGCCCCTTCGGCAGCACACGAACCTAGCAGCATGGTCAAGGCCGTCAAGCAATTCAATCGCGCCATTCTCGCTGTCAACTCCTCTCGGATGTGGAGGCATTTGTCGCGGAGGAGCGTATCCTCGCTGATTTCCTCGGTGACACGCCCCACAGCTACCGTGAGGCGAACCGCCGTTTCGGCCCGTCCTCGCCGATCTGGACCGTGAAGTTCGACCCGTCCGGATCGACGAAGACGCGGATGATCTGCCCGCCCGTCGCGTCCTTGTTGGCGATCAGCGAGGCTTCGGTATTCTCCTCCGCGCTCGTCGCCACGTTGCGGTGGAGTTGATAGGCCGCCTCGATCGATGCGATCGACCGCAGCAGCTTGACCGTCGCCGGTGCGCCCCCCTTGCGAGGGCCGTTGTTCATGATCGCCACCGTCGGCTCGATCGTCCGGATCAGAGTTGGATGATTGGAGATATCCATCCCATGGTGCGTGACCTGATACAGGTCCACCTTTCCGATCAGGTCACTCGGACAGACCAGCTTCTTCTCGACATTCCAGGTCAAGTCCCCGGCGTCGAAGAACTGGAACCGGCCCAACGTGAACAGGAAGGCCAGGCTTCGGGCGTTGTCGGACTTGTCGATCGGGAGGTCCGGCGGGGCATCTCGGCACGCCGGATTCAGGGGATGCTCAATCGAGTCGCCGAAGCGACGGGCGGGGTCGATCACCTCGCCGCCGGAAGCCAGGACGAGCGCCTTCAACCCCTTGATCGGGATGGAGTCGCCCGCCCGCAAGGCTTTACGCTTTCCCCGGCTCGCCGCGCGATAGGCCTTCCCCAGCGGGTCGTCGGGCCTCGGTCCGTCCGGGAAATCGAGTCGTGCGTCTCCGTCTTCGGGCAGCCCGCGGTCCCAGAAGTGATCGATCCGGATCATCCGGGCCAATCCCTCGACGCCGCCGAAATGGTCCATGTGCCAGTGCGTCGTGACCAGGTGGTCGAGATGGTCGCATCCGGCCAGGTCTTTCAGGACGTGGACGATCCGTCTCGGATCGCGGTCGTTCAATCCGGGCCAGCCCGAGTCGATCAGCATCGACTCGCGTTCGGGAGTCACGACCAAGGTCGCCGCCCCACCCATCACGTCGATGAAGTCGATCTCGAGGCCCCGCGAGACCGTCGTGGTCTGCGCGGGGAGAAAACCGCCCCAACCCAGGAAGAGCGGGACGAACAGGCACCACATCCGGATTCGTAAGCTCATGCGTGTCTCCCTCCAGCAGCATCAACTCTTTGGCTTGACCATGATCAATCAGCCCGTCACCGGCGATCACGCTCGCGTTTCAACGCCTCCGACCCTCATCATCACGCAGCATCTGTGACCAAGTGACCAAGGATACCTCCATGCCGTGCTGCGAAACCTTCAGATCCGATGCCCCGTTCGATTTCACCGGGATGTCCTCGAATCGTCGCCGATCATTCGTGTGGCGGCAAGGGACCGGATCTCGCGAAAGCGCCGTCATTCGCGGGGTACTACCGACGCGGGTGTCCCGTGACTGCCTTTCCTCAAATTTTTTCCCATTCTAAGTCAAGAATTCATGAAGGTTTAAAACACCACGACCACGAATCTTTTGAGAATCGATCCCAAAAGCCAAAAAATTTCGTAGAATCATGTTGCGTGACCAAGCAATCGGGAACACGAGCGAGGCGTGTTCCGAGACTGGCCACCGTTCGACCAATCATCTTCGGCTTGCTATCGATTCCCTTCATGTAGCGATACCGGGCTGCAGTGGTCGGTGCGTTCATCGCGTATTCTCACGGCAATTCGGGCTCGATCCCTGTAAGAATGCATGGACTCGCTCTTTCTCCACAGGGAGTTATCCAAGCATGAGCGACTGTACAATTCTCATGATCTCCGGCGATGAGCAGTTCCCGGCGCTCCTTCGCAAAGAGCTCCACGATCAGGTCCACGGGACTACACCGATGATCGTGGCGGCTACGATCGATGAAGCATGCTCGTTGCTACCGATGGCCCACCCCAGGCTCATCGTCGTCCACTGGAACCGCCACGGTGGCTGCTATGAAGAGCTCAATCGGCTCCTCTGGGCGACCACGGTCCTTGCGCGAAGGGTCCCGGTTCTCGTAATCACCGATCGATACCGCGTGGATCAGGCAACCACGCTCTATCGCATGGGTGTTGCGGAGTATATCAGCCGCACACACCATCAAGACCAGTTCGGCCGGATTCTCGACACGTATCTTCATCATGCGCCCTCCTCGAGCCTGGAGAGGGTGACGTTATCCGATGAGCAACCCCCTTTATCGGGTAAAGCCTGGTCTTTGTCGCACCCGTCCTTGAAAGCGCAAGTCGTCTGAAGGTTGACACGGATCGTGCTGTACCGCTCTCGAGTCAAGCATCCGATGGGAAATCTTACGGACAACTGAAAGTTTCCTCTCAGATCCTGCTCCTTCGAATTGCGAGAACGCGGAGGAAGGCCAATTCACGCTTTCCTCCGCGTTCTCGCGTCATTTCCGTCCCCGATCCCCGAGGAATCGATTTCCTCAACGGTGGCTGACGTCGCGTCCGGAGCTCGGTTCGATCCCAAGCCGGGCGCGTCCGGCGCGGACCTCTTGCAGCCGACGACGATACTTGGCATAGAGCTGGGTATGTCGGCTCTCGGGCCGGATCGGCTCGCCGTCGATCAGGAGAGCCAGGACGCTCGTGGTCGGCTGAAGGAGATGGCCCGCCGTGACGACGAGGTTCGCCCTCTTGCCGGCCTCGAGGGAGCCGACCTGGTCGGCGATCCCGAGGAATCGCGCCGGGGCGATGGTCACGGATTCGATCGCGGCCTCTTCGGGGAGTCCGAAGGCTATGGCGGTGGCCGCCTCGTAGGGGAGGTTTCGCAAGGCCGTGGCCGCCGTGGGCCCGCCACTCTGAGAACGGATGGCGAAGGGTATGCCCGCCGCGTGGAGTTTCGCCGCCGTGGAATAGGGCGCGTCGTACGGGTCATGCTCCGTCCGCGGCAAGTGGAGCGAGCCGCCGAGCATGATCGGAACCTTCGCCTTCTGGAGTGCCTCGACCACCTTCCAGGCCTCGGCCGCCCCCGAGATCACCGCCTTGATCTTCAGCTCGCGCGCCAGCTCCAGCGCGTCGAGGATCTCGACCGAATTCTCGGCGTGCAGGATCACCGGCTTCTCGCCGCGTGCATAAGGGACCATGGCCTCCAGCCGGGGATCGGGCTCCGGCGGCGCCTCGCCGTGCTGGCGGGCGCCTTTCACGACCGAATCATAGGCGATCGACTTGCGGAAGAACTCCTTGATCCGATCGAGCTGCTCCTTCCGGCGCTCGTTCGGGTCGGGGGCGTTACCGCCGGCCCCGGGTCCGGTCCCCGGTCGACCCGGGCCGGGTCGACGTGATTCGGGATTGCGCACCACATACGTCGGGATCGTCACGTTCAGGGCCACGGGATCGGCGATCACCAGCTCGCGAGGCACCCAGCCGCGGAGGTCGATCGCGCAGCCTTGGCCCGAGATCACGCCCCCCGAGGGCTGGACGAACGTGGTCAGGACCCCGTTGGCACGGGTCACGGGGATATGCTCGCTGTCGGCGCGGAGTGCCGTGCTGCATCGCAGCTCGGGCTGGAACTGCGCGGCGTCGGCGAAGTCCTGGGTCACGTCCAGGCTGCCGACCTCGAAGAGGCCGAGAGTCGACCCGCCGTCCACCATGCCCGGCCAGACGTCCAGGCCGCTCAGGTCGATGGTCTGGGCCTCGCCGGGGATCGCCGTCCCGGCCGGCCCGATCGCCGCGATCTTGCCGTCGGCGACGATCACGGTCCCGGCCTTGATCTCCGGCCCGGTGACGGGGTGCAAGTTCGCGCCGACGAGCGCGAAGATGCCCTTCGGCTGCGCGGCGATCTCGATGATCCGGTTGCGGAGCGACTCGGCCGCCGCGGGCATCGCGACATGATCGCCGGGCCTGGCGGCCAGCTTGCCGTCGGGCTCCCGCCGCTGAAAGTAGACCTCCCCGTCGATGAGGGACATCTCGCATCGCGAGAAGGCGTCGAATGGGTGGGCGTTGAACAGGACGACATCCCCATCCTTGCCGACCTCGATCGAGCCGAGCCGATCGTCCAGCCCGAGCTCGCGGGCCGGGTTCATGGTGATCATCGCCAGGGCCTGGACCTCGGAGACCCCGCCGTATTTGACCATCTTGGCCGCCTCGAGGTTGAGGTGCCTCATCAGCTCGGCGTCGTCGCTCTTGATGCAGACGTTCGCCCCGGCCTCGGTCATGAGCGCCGCGTTATACGGGATGGCGTCGAACGCCTCGACTTTGTATGCCCACCAGTCGGAGAAGGTCGAGGCGCTGGCGCCGTGCGACGCGATCTCGGCGGCGACCTTGTAGCCCTCCAGGACGTGCTGGAGCGACTGGACGCGCACGCCGTATTTCTGGGCGGTGCGGAGCAGCATCAGGATCTCGTCGCTCCGGTAGCAGTGGCTATGAATCCGGATCGAGCCGTCGAGGACGCCGGCCAGCGCCTCGAGTCGCAGGTCGGTCCGGGGCGGCGGAGGGGGCCGGCGTCCGTCCGAGCCTTTGCCCTCGCTCTTCTCGGCCTTCTTGTAGGCGTCCCAGGTCGCGCGATAGGCCCTCGCCTCCTCGAACGCCCGCTCGATGACGGCCTCGACGCCCATCCGGGTATTGGGGAACCTCCGGGTGGACCGGGTCACGTTCTCGCCGAGGGCGAACTTCACCCCCTGGGGCGCATCGCGGATGATCAGGTCGCGGCCCGCCTTGCCGTAGCGCAGTTTGGCCACTGCGTCCTGGCCGCCGATCGTGTTGGCCGACCCGTGCAGCAGCCGCGCGGTCGTCGTACCGCCCGCGATCGCCCGGTAGATGGCGACGTCGTCGCCCGTGACCACGTCCTTGACCCGAACCTCGGGCACGACCGACAGGCTCCCCTCGTTCACCCCTCCCTGGATGGCGATGTGCGAGTGCGTGTCGATGATCCCCGGCATCGCCACCAACCCGTTGGCCTCGATCACCTTGACGCCTGCGGGAGCCGACAAATCCTTGCCGACCGCCTTGATCTTGCCCATCACGATCAGGATCGAGCCCTTGGGGATCGTACCTTTGGTCACGGTGAGGATCGTGGCGTCCTTGATGAAGACGCTCCCGCCGGTCTGGATCGTCGGCTTGCGATCCTCGTCGAACTCGGTGGCGACGTCGATGATCGGAGGGGCCTCGGGCCTGGGCGCGGCCTTCTTCTCCGCCTCGGGCTTGGGTCCCTCAGCTCTGGCGATCGGCTTCTTCTCGGCCTCGGGCTTCGTCGACGCTTCCGGCTTCTTCTGGATTTGCTCCGGTTTTCGCTCGTCGGCCTTGGCGACCTCGGCCGCTTTCTTCGGATTCGCCAGGGCCGAGGGAGGGGTCTCGACAACCTTCTGATTCTCGGGTGCGGACTTTTCGTCAGGTGGCTGAGCGGAGTCGGGCTTCCTGGGCGGATTCCCGCCCTCCTGTCCTTTTGTAAGGATCTCCGTCGGGGCTGGCCTGGGCTTCGATTGCGGATCCGGCTGGCCCTTCATCTCCTTCCGCTCGGCGGGCGGACGAGTTTCCTCCTTCTTGGATGCGGGAGCCGGCTCATCCGGTTCCTCGTCCGGGTTGCTCTTCTCGGCCGCTCTTCCGCTGCCAGGGCGATTGCGCCCGCGCCCCCTTTGGCCTTGGCCGTATCCTCGGGCTTGACTTCGAATTTGAGGCCGTCGATCAGGACATACTTGACCTTGGCTCGCTCCTCGCTGAACGGCCCGGTCATGACGATGACGTGCCCGAGCTTGCCGGCCTCGAGCGTGCCCAGGCGTCGGTCGACGCCCGCGATCGCCGCGGCGTTCCGGGTGAGGGCGGTCAAAGCGTCATCGGCCTTCAATCCCGCGGTGATGACCTGTCGCAGGTTGGCCGGGATCGTTTCGAGCCGATCGACTCCGTCGGTCGCGAAGGCGAAGGTGATCCCCTCCCTGGCCAGGACGGAGGCGGTGGCCAGTTGCTCTTTCCACTTATTCTTTCGCCGGGCCAGGACGCGGAGCGGCTCGTCCCGCTCGGCAGCCGCCTTCTTGCGGTATTCCTGCTCGGTCGGGACCCTCGGCTCCTCGGGCACGGTCAATCGCAGGACCACGGGGACTTTCGACGCCTTGAGGCGGTCGACGACCTTGGCCGCCTCGCGACCGCCGACGATCACCGCGGACGTGCCGAACTCATCGGCGAGGTCGAGCGCCCGGTGGATCTCGTCGCGAGAGTTCGCCTCCCACCAGACCGGCAGCGTCCTGGCCCGCGCAGCCTGGAGGGCCTTGAGCGCCGGGTCGAATGGCGGCTGAACGCCGCCATTCTTCTCGAGGAACGTGTCGAGTTTCCGGAGATGGTCGGCGTCCAGCATGGCCTGGCGGAAGTGCGCGATCGAGCCCATCAAGACCCGAGGATAGGGGTTCTCGACCGGTCCCGCCGGATCGCCGCCCATGCGGCGCCGGCCCTGGCCCGGACCGGGCCCCGGAGCGGGCGTATTGGCCGGTGGCCCCGCGCCACCGTTGGGTTCGGAGGGCGGGGCGAGATTGACATGAAGCGCCACGGGAGAGGCGACGAGCGCCTCGCGACGGGGCAACCCGCTCAGGGTGACCAGCGCGCTCTGCCCCGTCGCGATCGCGCCGGCCGGGGCCGAGAGGAAATCCGTGAACCCGAGCCGACGCCTCGGCTCGACCAGGGCATCGTTCAACTCGAGCACGCCGGCCGCCTCGAACTCGGGGGTCAGTCCCCGGCGATTGTCGGCGGGCGTGACGATCAGGGGCGCCTCGGCGACGTCCACCGGCTGGCCCCGGCCCGTCGACGATCGCTCGGCCCCGGCGCGCTGGCCGACCGTCGTGTACAGGTCGATGAACCCGGGATAGACGACCAGCCCTTTCCCCTCGATCGTCTCGGCATCATAAGGGACGGTGATCTCCTTCTCCGGCCCGACGGCCTGGATCACCCCCCGGCGGACCACGATCGTCCCCGGCTCGAAGACCTTCCCCGGCGCGGCGACCACCTTGGCGCCTTTGATCGCGTACGCGGCCGGATAAGCCCCGGAGCCGATGCCCGGCGAGGCGTCGGCCGCGACCAGCGAACGCACGGCCGCGAGTCCCAGGCCCACCATGCCCAACACGCCCATCCTCACGGCCAGGCCACTCGAGCCAAGCCCCGCCCATCGCGAGCGCCTCATGATTTGCGTCCTCAAGGTGCCAGTTGCTCGAACCGACCCGGACATCCGATCCGCCGTTCGGTCCCGACGATTATAAAGGCGTCGTCCGCAGGAATCATGGCTCGAGATGGAATTTGGTCAGGCCCGCATCCGTTACTGTCCCGTGAAGCCTCGGCGCTCCATGTTGTTGTTCGGGACCTTGAACGGTTGAGCACGCTTCTTCTTCGCCTTCAAGTTGGGATCGGGCGCGCCGACATATCCAGGACGGCTCCCGGTCCGCTTGTCGAACATCTGGATGACGTCGCTGTTCACGAAGTGGCCGGCGCCGGTCTTGACGTTGAACTCCGCGGCCTTGCCATAGCTGGGGGACGCCTGCTGGCCCACGCCGTATTGCTGGACCATCTCGACTCCCCGGTCTCCCTCGCCATAGGCATAGAGCTGTTCGGTGGCCGAGTCGTACGTCGCCACGTCCGATGACAGGGCCGCGGATCGTCCCTTTTTCACCAGGACATTATCCCATGCCTTGAGGAAGGTCCGGGCCGGGGTTGACGCCGGCGCACCGGCGGGCCGAGGCTCCTGGATGACCCTCAGGATCTGGCTCGTCAAATCGAACCCGTCTTCAGGAAGCGGCTTGTCGAAATTGAAGGCATCATCGACGCTCCGGATCTCCGCACGTCTCAGCTCGATGTCGCCGAAGAAGAGGGCTGATTGCTCCTCCGTCGCGTCGTTCTCACTGCCGCTCCCGAACCGCCCCTTCATTCCCTTCTTGAAGAAGATCTGGGTCAGGACCAGCGGCCCGAGCTTTCGCGACACCGGAGGAGTCGCCGTCTGGTACGCCGGCGACGAATTGCGGCCCGCGGGAGGGCTCGTCGTGCGTCGACCGGCGGGGTTCGTGGTACGGACGGGTCCCGGTGTCCCGGTCCCGCCCTGGGCCGTGCGACCCGATGTGGGAGTGACGGCCCGCCCGGAGCGCGCGGAGCGAGTGGCATTCGGACGGCCGACCGCGTCATCACGATCCGGGGCGGCCTCGTCGGCTTGCCCCCGACTCTCCTTGGGCTTGGCACGATCCCAGAGGTAGACCTTCCCGGCGCGGGGCACGTCGAACTCGCCGGTCCGGCGGTTGTAAATCAATTGTTCATTCGACTGCACGATCTGCTGCTGGACAATCTCGGGGAAATCGGGGTCGTATTTCCGGCTGACGGCCAACGCGTTGACATAACAATAGATGAGCGACAGATCGACCTGCGGCCGGCCCTTTCCGTCCTCCGCTTGATCCTCGTCCGTGGCGCCCGGATCGGCGCCGGGCTTCGCCGAACCCTTGGACATGGCGCCGAGCTCGCCGAGCGGGACTTCGCGGTCCGTGAAGACGATCATCCGCTCGTTGCACTTGAGCTGGGCATCCTCCATCTTGGCGTTGGGGAAGCCGTAGAAGTCCGCCCGGCCCGCGGGACGGCCCTCCGGGTCCGTCGTCCGGCCGGTGAACTCCATCCGCTTCGTCCAGGTGATGACGAGCATGTCCTTGTCGCTGACCGGCCGTCCACCGCGGGTCTTGGGCTTGGGTTGAGTCGTCGGGGAGGGACCTTGTGCCGCACGATCGCCGGACTCGATGGTCATCGAGGTCCGGATGCGATTGCCGGAATTCGAGGATGACCCGGAGGCATTCGCGGCGCGGCCGGGTTCGGCCTCCTCGGGCGCCCCGCCGTCCGGATCGGCCTTGGGCTCGTCTTTCTTGTCGCTGAACAGGGCACGCTCGGTCAACTGGGTCAGCTCGCCCGGCCCGTTCCCCCAGACCTTGTCGTGCTCCTGGTCCGTCCGGATGAGCACGCAACGGATCGTCATGTCGTCGGTGGCGACCTTGGCCAGGGGCATGGGACCGGGCCTTGGCCGCTCGTGCGGATCTCGGTCATAGACCCAGGCCAGCATCTTGCCCTTGCCGCCGTGGTTGTCCAGGTAAACCGCCTCGCCGGTCACGTCCTGCTTCTTCGGCTTGGCCTTCGTCCCGTCGGGATTCACCGGATTGTCGGGCGGCGAATCCTCGTGGAGCGCCACGTTGCCCCGCAACCAGGCCTCTCGGATATCGGTGTCCGACTCGGCCGAGCCCGAGTCAGCCCCGGATGCTGGTATCGCGGCGACGGTCGAGGCGGGATCGGCGGCGGGCTTGGCCGCCGTCCGCGATCGTCGACGATCCGACCCGGCATCGAGGCCCTTGCCCGGCTTGAGGGCGACCTTGGCCCAGATCTTGTCGGCCACCCCGATCATCGTCGGCTCGGCGGGCTGCTTGGGCTCCGCATCCTTGGAAGCGACCTGCGCGGGCGACTGTCCCTGCTCCTGCGCGACTTCCTGGCCCGGGGCTCCGGCGTTTTCCGCCGGCTCGCCCGCCTTCTCGGAAGTGGCGGGTGCCGTGGCGGCGACGACGGGAGCGGGCTCGGCCTCGACGAAGGGCGCATCCAGCACCTCCCGCGCCTCCATCTTCTTGCCGGGTGCGCGGAAATGCGCATCGCGGAATGCCTGGAGTCGCTCGATCTGGAGGCCGCCGCCCGCGATGTCGGAGCCGGGAGTCGCCTTACCGGACGCCTGCACGTCGTCGGCGATCGCGTTGGCGACCGAGAGCGGATCGGAGGCCGGCGTCGCGGCCGAGGCGTCGGCCGCGGCCAATCCGGTCGCCTTGTCCTTCGGCTGGGGCTTCGGCTTGAGCCAGACGATGATCTGCTCGCCCGCGTCGATCGAGGCCTTCTTCACGACGTCCACGAAGTAGGGTCGTGTGCCCGTCAGCGTCACCCTCTTCTGGACGAGCTGGGATTCGGGGCCGAGGACGTTCTGGATGGTCAAGATATCCTGCCAGACCGCGATGCGTTCGACCGGCTCCTTGATGTCGGGCCGGGATTCCAGCTTTCCGGGCCCGCGAGCCACGATATCCGAGAGGTCCAGGCCCCCCCCCATGTCATAAAGGGTCGCGTCGAGCGTCATGACGTGCGTGACACCCGTGACCTTGGCAATCTCGCCCGCCTGGGCCGCTTCGCGATCGATCTTCTCCAGCCAGATCGGCTTGGTCTCGGCGCCACCGAAATAGGTCCTGTCGGGCTGGCGATAGAACGCGCGACGCTCGTGGATCAACTGGCTGCAACGGACCTTGGCGCCCTGCTCGCGGAGTTGGAGCCAAACCGCATGGCCGGTGGCGTGCGCCTTCTGTAGCGTCAGGTTGCCAAATGCGCCCGAACTCGAGCGAGGCGTGGTCGCGGCCCCCGTCACCAACGGCGAAAGCACACCGGCAAGGGCACCCACGATCTCGCCGTTCGCGTCGGATTGGGCCGCGGCCCCGGTCTGCGCGGACGGGTCTTCGGCCGTCTTGTCCTGGGCCTCACTCGAAGCTTTCGGTTGCGGAGGCTTCTCGGCCGGGACGAGCGTCAATTGCAGGGTATCGCAGTTCAACTGGTCTGGCTGTTTGCCGGGATGGTACTGGAGCGCGACCACGTCCCGATCGAATCGGGCTTTCGTGGGGGCAGGGGGCTCGGGAGGCCCCTCTTCGACCGGGATCGTCTTCCGGGCGAAGTCGACCCGCATCGGGCCCTTGGACGCGATCACCACCGGGGACGGCCCTGCCGGAGTCGTCGGCTCCTTCTTCGAGGACGTCCCACCGGCAGAGGACGAGCCCTTGTCTCCGACGCCCTTCTTGGGGGAATCCTTGGCCGGCGAGGCGCCCGGGAGGACTCCCGAGTTGCCCGCGTCCCTCAACACCACCCGCGCATTCTTATGAAGGATGAGATATTCGGCACCCTCGAATCCCGAGGGCGACCCGCCGCCCGGGGCGCCGGGATCAGCCTTCCGCAACTGGATCAGCAGGCCGTCACCGACCGTCGTCTGGCCGGGATCTTGCATGATCACATGCGATTCGGTCGTGATCTGCTGCGTCGAGTCGTCGAAGACCAGATAGGTAATCGGGCCGATGTTCATGTCATCGGACGGGTCGTTCGGCGTCCCGCGATCGTCGCGGATCCGGACGTCCCCCTCGATCTCGGCATGCAGGATCTTCGTCGCCTCGGAGCCCTGCTTGCTGCTCAGGCCCACGGGCTGATTCATATCCATCGTCGCCTTGTCGGCGGTCAGCGTCTGGGTCGTCTTGCCGTCGCTGCTCCTGGCGATCATGGCGAACGGCTTCATCTTGATCCGCTTGCCGTCGTAGCGGACGCCGTTTTCTTCCTGGATCTCCTCGACCTCGAGGGCATACATCCAGAAGCCTCGTTCGTAATTGTAATAAGCCCACGGCTGGTCGTTGGTGACGCTCCAGTGTCGGTCGCCGAGCGCCGTCCTGGCCAGGGCGATGGCTTGCACCTTCGACCTCGAAGGCTTGTACGTAAATCCGCCTTTATCCTTGGTGCGATAGGTGCGAAGTTGCTGGACCGCGATGTCGAACGCGTGGACATAGACGACATAGCACCCCAGGAGCAGGGCGAACGTCATCCCGGCCTTGAGGAGCTTCTTGAACACGAGAGTGGTCCCATGGTCTACCCTCCCGCCCGTCGGAAGGGTGTGGCCGAAATCCGGGCGAGAGGGTCGGTACTTCTCCCGGTGACATGCGGGAGGAAAGCTCGCCCCTCTCGTGAGCTTACTCCTCGAAGTCCGCAGGGAGCAGACCGATCAGGTCGGTCACGTCGATCAGGCCGACCAGGCGATTGCCCCGGTCGATCACCGGGAGCTCGCTGATCTTGTGGGCCTTCATCATCTCGACGGCCTCGGCCAGCGTACCACCGACGCGGATCGTATAAGGACCGGGCGTCATCACGGCACCGATGGGGCCGTCCAGCTCGGCCTCTCGGCGCTTCTCGAACAGCCGGGCCAGGTCGCTGTCGGTGAAGATGCCCAGGAGCACCCCATGCTCGTTCACGATCAGGACGGCGCCGGATCGTCGGCGAGGGCCGGCCAGCCGGACGAAGACCGATCGGACCGACTCTTCGAGATGCGCCCGCCGGAGCTGCCGCTCGCTCCGCATGACCTCCTCGACCCGCATGAGCTTCCGCCCCAGGCTCCCCGCGGGGTGGTACTGCGCGAAGTCCTCGGCTGTGAATTCCCGGAGCCGGCTGACCAGCAGCGCGAGGGCATCGCCGACGGCCATGATCACCGTCGTGCTCGCCGACGGCGCCAGGCCCAGCGGGCACGCCTCCTCGATCGGCCCGAGCGCGATGCAGAGGTCGGCCGATCGTCCCAGCGAGCTGCCGGCCCGCTCGGTGATGGCGATCAGGCAGGCCCCCAACCGCCGGATCGGGGGCACCAGCCGGAGGACTTCCTCCGTCTCGCCGCTCTGCGACATCGCGATCACCACGTCGTCGACGCGGACCCGACCGAGGTCGCCATGCACGGCCTCGGCGGGATGGAGGAAGAACGCCCGCGTGCCGGTCGACGACAGGGTACCCGCCAGCTTCTGCCCCACGACGCCGGTCTTCCCCATCCCGGTGACGATCACGTTACCCGGCGATCGATAGATGCAATCGGCCGCCTGCGCGATCGACGCGCCCAGGCGGTCGCGGACGCGCTCGAGCGCCTCGGCCTCGACGCGGAGGACCTCGCGAGCGAAGGCCAGCCCCTCGGCCTCGAGCTCCGCAGCCAGCGGCCATTCCGTGATCATCGCCATCGTGGGCCTCCCTGCCCCGGTCGGCACGATCCCCAACTGGCCCTGCCTACCGGCGCCCGCACCATAGTCCATCCCCGCCGACTCGTCAACGCAGGCTCGCTCGAATCACGCAGGCTCGAGGAGCCTGTACGCCTACATCTTCTCATCGGCCCTGAGGGTCCAGAAGTTTGGCGAATCCGGGGGAGAGGTGACACCTATGGGTGTTCGGGAGTCTTCGCCAAGGCCGACCCTGTCCGCAGAATCGCAGAAGTCCGCACATCCGGCCAGCCGAATCCTATCGGTGGGCTAGAGACCCACTGAGGGCGAGCCCCACCGCTCAACCCTCGCCGGAGGCGCTCGGATGAGGCATGCTCGTTCCCCCCGTTTCGAAGACCTCGAAGATCGGAAGCTATTGAGCAAGGCCCATATCGCGGCAGTTCACCCCGCGCCCGCGGTCGCGGCCCCGTTGGTGTTGAACGGCACCCTCACCGTCGATTACAAAGCCGCCACCATGGATATGAACGCGGACGGCAGCTCCACGACGGTGGTCCCGGTATCCGGGCGACTTGGCACGCTCGGCGTCGTCCACGGCGACTGGAATCAGACCATCGATTCCTATGGGGACTACGAGGGCCCCGACACGATCCAACTCCGGGATCCGAAGGGGACATTCGTCATCGCCTTCAACGACGGGACCCCGGGTAAGACTTACAAGACCGCTCAGGGCGCCCCCTACTACGAGCACACCCAGCACGTCTCGCAAGGCACTCACATGTACGCCAAGGCTGCGGAGAGCGGATCGATCGAGCTGGTCACGAACTCCGCGAAGAATCAGATCAATAGCCTGATCTTGACGACCTCCGGAACGTCGTGAGTCAAGTCGGGCCGGCTGTGCAGGCCGGACACGGCCGAAATACCCCAGACCAACGCAGATTGGCGGGCGGTGTTTCATCGCCCCAAAGGACGCGGGGCCGATCGCGAACGAAGCCTTCATTTTCCGTGACGACAGGCTGATCCTCGCCGAGGCGTCGCCCGACTACGGAACGCGAGCGCGGAATCAGATCGCTTTTTCCGGCTTGATCATTGCCTCGGAGAATCTTGACGGCTATCATACATACCTGTGATAAATCGTGCCCGGCGACCTACCGGTACGATTGACATTCATCAGGACTACGGATCCTTCCGACACACCCTGGAGATTTTCTCGGGAGAGTCATCAAGCCCATCGATCAATTACGGAGATTCACACCGAGGCTTCATGATGAGATACGCCGACGTCGGCGAGACCAACCCGTTGCAACTCCAGGAGATAAGTAATTGGCAGAACCACGCCGCGTGGGCTCTCTTCAAGGAGAGATATGAGCCCCTCCTCCGCCGATGTTGCCGTCGGTTCCAGCTCGACGCGGCGGCGAGCGACGAGGTTTGCCAGGAGACCTGGATCGAGGTGGCGAACCGGATGACAAGGTACGTTTACAATCCGAAGCAGCGGATTCGCGGCTGGCTCTGGCGGGTGTGCTATCACAAGGCGATCGACCACCTGCGGAACTCCAAGACCAACCGGGCGTTCACCTTCGACGAGCGGGATGAACCCTTCGAGTTCCGCGAGGCCAACATGAGCCTGGCCCAGGTCGAGGGCGAGGTTCCGGAAGCGGATTGCGAGGATCCGTCGGAACCCAGCCTCGCGTCCTGGCAACGCCAGGTCGAGGAGATCCAGTCCTGCGTCAGGCGATGTGTGGACCCGCGAACTTGGGAAGCCTTCTGGCTGGTCGACATCGCATTCTGGTCGGTGGATGAAGCCGTCGAACATTTGAAGATGAGCCACGCCGCAATCTATGCGGCGAAACGACGAATCGAGCGGCGACTTCGTGACGAGGGGCGGAACCGGAACCCGCCCCCGGACGAATCATGATCGATCGAGAAAGGGGCAAAGCTGGCCATGTCTCCCTGCCCTTCCGATGACGACCTTCGCGAGCTGGTCCGCGAATCGCTCGACGGAGTTGACTTCGCGGAGATCGAGGAACACATCTCCGGTTGTCGGGCCTGCAAGACCAGGCTGAACCGCCTGGCCCGAGACTGCGAGGCGACCCAGGTGGAAGCCCCGAGCCTCCCGCCGTTGCAGGACCTATTCCCGGTCATCCCCGGTTTCGAATTCCGGCGCGAGTTGGGTCGCGGCGGAATGGGGATCGTTTATCTCGCCTGGCAGCCGACTCTCGAGCGACATGTCGCGATCAAGATGATCCCGGGCGACCCGCTCGCTGATCCCAGGGCGCGTCGCCGATGGCTCAACGAGGCGCGGGCCGTTTCCGGCCTGAACCATCCGAACGTGGTGCAGATCCACGGCGTGGACGAGACCTCGGGGCGGTTATTTCTGATCCTCGAGTACGTCCCCGGTGGCTCCCTCCAAACTCGGTTAGAGGCGAATCTGCCTCCCCGACGAGCGGCCGCCGGTCTGCTGGAAACCATCGCCCGCACGATCGGACATATCCATCGACGCGGGTTGCGGCACTTCGACCTGAAACCGTCCAACATCCTGCTCGCCAGTCAAGCCGGTGCGGATTGGGAGCACATCTGTCCCAAAGTCGCCGACTTCGGCATCGCCCGGCGGGACGGCGAGCCCGACCTGACGGCGACCATCTCGGCCGGGCCCAAAGGCACCCCTTCCTACATGGCGCCGGAGCAAGTCCTGGCGCGTCAGGGCACGATCGGCCCCGCCGCGGACATCTACGCCCTCGGTGCGATCCTTTACCACATGCTGACCGGGCGGCCACCGTTCCAGACCGGCTCCGTCCTGGAGACACTCGACCAGGTCCGCAATCAGGATCCGGTACCCCCGCGGCGGATCGATCCGACGATCCCGCGAGATCTCGAGACGATCGCACTGAAGTGCCTCGAGAAGGAGCCCGCAAGCCGCTACGAGACGGCCGAGGCCCTCGCGGATGACCTGCGGCGATGCCTCGTCGAGAAACCGATCGGGGCCCGCCCCGCCTCCGCGATCGAGCGGGGCCGGCGCTGGTGTCGCCGCCGACCTGCTCTCGCCCCGATGGCCGTCGCGCTCGGGATCGTCTTCGGCCTCGCGTCGCTGGGCGTGCTGGTTTTGTACAGGGATTACCTGGGTCAGCAAGCCCGCGCAGCGACCTCGCGCCAGGCCGCCGATGCGCATCAAGGGGTCGCTTATGAATCCATCGATCAATTGATCAACCTGGCCCGCAAGACGTTCGACGTGAACGAACACCCGATCACCGACAGCCCTCTCCACGAGGCGTGCCTCGAATCGATTCGCGCAACTCCTTGACCTCGCGAAAAAATCCCCCCTCGATCACGGCGGTCAGCAGCGACTCGCGAGGGTCGACCACCTGCTCGGGTTGGCATACATCGGCCGCGGACGAGACGAGGAGAGCCGGTTCTTATTCGAAGAGGAGGCACGGCTCTGGGAGCGATGCAATCGTCGGACCTCAGTAACACAAGAGGGACTTCGCGAGGAATTCGACTCTCTGGCTGCGCTGTACGGTGACTTTCACGACTTGCGGGGTTGCGATGAGATCGATCTCCTGAATCAAAAGCTGTCCTCCGTCGTGAGTCGGCTGGCATCGTCGGCCGACCATGCCGATCGAGTGAACTTACTGTGCTCCTTCCATCGGCGTCACGCCGAGCACCTGGTGCGAATCGGCGAGTTGGATCGGTCTGTACGGATCCTCGGGGAGGATCGACGCTTGCTGGAGTCGTTGCCGCCTGTCGAGGCCGCGCACCCTCTCATGGCCATGAGCCTCGTCTTGAATCGCGCCGCCTCGGGAGAATCGACGGGCGACTCGAGCCTCCCTCCGATCGCGGCCGGTTTACTCGCGACTCACAGCAGGCTGAGGTTAGATCTGGCGGAGCATCTCGGAGAATTGATGGCGAGGCGAGTGGGCTGGGCCGCGTTGGCCGTGGAGCACCGCGACAGGATAACGGGGGAGAATTCCTCGACGAGCTGGACAGTTCGTGTCATCGCCCGGTTGGAAACCCAATGCTCGATGATGGGACTTGATCGACGCCTTGTCCCCAAAATCATGAGCAAGATGTACCAATTCGCGGCCCGCCAATGCGCCTGGCGGCGAAGAACCGGTCGGATGGGCGGGTCGCAGCAGACGGCGGATGAATTGAGCGCTCTGGCCGAACAGGCCGTCCGATCCTACCCTGGACAGCCGGAATCTCATCGGCTGCTGAGCGAGGCACATGCCCAGATGGCGAAGCAGGCCTGGCAGGTCTCCGACCACGCGGCGGTTCAGCAAGCGTGGAACCTCTCCCTGGAAGCAGCGTCCAGGGCCTGCTCACTCGACTCGGAAAACGCGAGCCTTCGCCGGCTCGTCGAGGATCGTCGCGGCCGACTGGCCAGGCTCGCTTCCAATCCATAGTCGCGTGACGATGCTTCGCATTCGCGCAAGGGCACGTTCACGCGACGCCGCCCGAGACGGCAGGCTGGTCCAATTTGACCTCGATCCGAACGCCGTACTCCGATGAATCCGGCTCGATCTGCCCCGCCCGGCGCGCCCGGCCGGCGACGATCTCGAACCGACGCAATGCGTCCCATGTCAGGAATGCCGCGAGGCTCGCGTAGATGACCAGGCTCATCACGCTGAAGGTCGTCAACCAGCAGAGGCCGCCGTCCACGTCCCGGAGCCGCCAGAAGCGAGGCCATCCGTTCAGCGATTCCTCTGCCGACAGTTGCGTCAAGATGTCCGGGCTCATCAACAGTTTGCCGACCTCATAGGGCGTGAACCCCGGCCAGACCTGCGGGGCGAACCCGCGCGGGGCCAGCGTATTGACGACCCCTTGGCCCGCGATGTTGACCAGCAACAGGACGGAGATCGTCAGGAACTGGGCGCGCCAGGTGGATCGGAGCTGGAGCGAGATCCAGAGCCCCAGCGCCGCGGCGAACCAGCCATAGACCGCCAGCGACAACGCGATCGCCGGGAAGGCGAGCGAGTGGAGGCAGTCCACGACGATCCCCGCCACAATCAGCAAGCCGAGCACGAACCACAATCGGCTCGCCCGCTTCATCGCGCCGAGGAGCTTGGCGACGAGGATTTCCCGTCCCGAAAGGTCTGTCGCGGTCAGGCTGACCCAGGTATCTTCCTCGTGCTCCGAGGTGATCGCCGCGGCAGCCGCACTCGCGATCGTGGTGACCCCGAACAGGTAGAGCAATGGCACGACCGCGATCAAGTATCCGTCGAACTCCCAACGATGCTGGTTGGGCGTCCCTGGCTCTCGGTGTCCATACCCGTATTCCCACATCTCCATGAAGGCCAGCATGCCGTACCAGACACCGTAATACACCAGGAACCCGCCGGCGATGAGCGTGAGCAGCCATCCCACGAATCGGGCGAATCCCCGGGCACGACTGGTGTGCAACTCCTTCCAGAGCATGGGGCGGTCGCCGAGTCGCGGGAGCGATCGCATCCGTCGCGGCGACAGGATCGCACGCAGGCCGCGCCGCTTGACGACCGAATCATCCTGCCGCTTGAAGAGCGGGCGCAATTGCACCGCCGCGAGGATCGCCAGGACGACGCCGGCCCCCGCTTGCAAGGCGATCATCCAGTAGATCATCTCCTGCCAGCCCAGGATCCCGCCCCACATCAAGCTGTTCACGCCGTGTATGACGTGCCAGACGAAATCCCCGGGACTACTGGCACCCAGCCAATCGACGATGAAATAAGCCGGGATATCGATCATCGGCACGCCGATGGGGAAGCTCTGGCTCAGGACAGACGGTACCATCAGCCAGAGGCCTTCCAGGCCATAGGCGATGAACAAGGCCTCGCGCGGGCGACGTGCGATCGTCGAGATCCAGATCGAGAGTGTCGCCAGGAACCAGGCCGTGCTCAGGGTCGCCCCGCAACCCATCACGACCAGCCACGGATCGATCCCGCCCAGCATGACCAGGAGGCTCAATACCGGCACGCTAACTCCCAGCAGCACCCCCACGTAGAGCATCCGGACGAAGAGCTTGCCCAGCACGATCTCGGAGCTCGACAACTGGCTGGCCATCAGGTAGTGCAAGGTCTTGCGTTTCTTCTCGTCGGCGATCACCCCGGCCACCAGCGCCGGCGTCAAGACCAGCACGAGGATCTCCTGTCCCACCGTGATCCCGCCCAGGGCCGAGAGGGCGAACCACTTGACCATCTTCGTCGGCATCTCGATCCCATCGTAGGCCGACGACCAGGCCGAGTGGATCGCCCAGAGGATGACCAGGAGGACCGTCGCGTAAAACGCTCGGATCGCGTAGAACCGGCCCCGCCGGGCCGTTGACACGAGCTCGAAGTTGAACACCGGGCCGGGTAGCATCGGCAATCCCCTGGTCCGCAGGTCGGGTTGCAATCGGAGGACGACATGCCAGAGCCTCTGACGGACGTCCAAGATACACGCCCGATGCGACCGCGCGAAGACGAAAGATTTGAGACTTCGCGACGATCGCCGCCGGATTCCGCGAACAATCGCTTAGGGTTACCCCCGCACCACAGAGCCTTCTTTCCCGCCACCCGCCACCAGTCACCCGCGAGGCGGGTTAACCCCGCGCGTACAGGGCCTGCACCGGCTGACCTTTCCCGTCGAGGGTCGCGTAGAAGGGCCGTTTCTCGACGTCGAAGGCGGTCTTCGGCGAGATCCCCATCGCGTGGAACAGGGTCGCGTGCAGGTCGGAGATGGTGATCGGATCCTTGATCGTCAGGAGCGGCCGCTCGGGCGCCGTCTCGCCGTAGAGCAGGCCCCGCTTGACGCCGCCGCCGAACATCAGCACCGAGCCCGCGCCCGTGAAATGCCGGTGCAAGCCGTAGTGCTTCGGCTCCTTCATGACATCGGATCTGGCCCGGGACTGGTCGACCGCCGTGCTCCCCGGCACGCCCTCGATCATCATGTCGCGGCTGAACTCGCTGGCCACGACCACGAGGGTGCGGTCGAGCAGCCCGCGTGCCTCCAGGTCGAGGATAAGCTGGGCGATCGGGCGGTCGATCTGCTTCTTCATCTCGGCGTAGGTGGCATGGCCGTTCTCATGGGTGTCCCAGCTCAGGAACGGGACATACTCGGTCGTCACCTCGATGAACCGCGCCCCAGCCTCGGTCAGCCGGCGCGCCAGCAAGCAGCCCTGGCCGAACCGGCCGGTATTGTAGCCGTCGAAGCTCTCCTTCGGCTCCTTCGACAGGTCGAAGGCGTCGCGGTCCGGCGAGCTGAGGAGCCGGTAAGCGTTGTCCATCGCGCGCACCACCGATTCCTGGTGGTAGTCGCTCGCGAGGCCGGCCATGGGGCTTTGCCGGATCAATTGTCGGTAGGTCTTCTCGCGGCGGGCGAAACGGTCGCGAGTCACCCCCTTGGGCGGTCGCACCGCGGCCATCGCGTCCATGGGGTAGGGGAGGTTGAATGGGCCGTACTCGCTGCCGAAGAACCCGGCGGTGGTGAACGCCTTGAGCTCCTCCACCTCACCATGCCCTTCGAGCCGCTGGCCGATATTGATGAAGGCCGGGATGGCCGGATTCCTCGGCCCTTTGACCCTGGCGATCCACGAGCCCAGGTGCGGCGCGGCCACCGTCTGGGGCGGGATGTATCCGGTATGCCAGTGGTACTGGTGCCGGGAATGCAGGATGTTTCCCAGGTCGGCGACGACGTGCGAGCGGATCAAGGTACCGCGATCCAGCACCGCGGCGACGTTCTCCAGCCCCTGGGAGATCTTGACGCCGTCGAGCGCCGTGTCGATCGATGGGAACGTGCAGAGGATCTTCTCGGAGGGGACTCCGATCTCGAACGGGGTGTACCGCTTCGGGTCGAACGTCTCCGGGGCCGCCATCCCGCCGGCCAGCCAGAGGAGGATGAGCGTATCGGCCGTGGGCTCGGGATGCTTGAACGGCTCGGCGGCCCGGACAGCCCGGGGTTCTCCAGACGCCAGGGCGGCCAGCGCCGCCGCATTCATGGCGCGGAGGAAACCGCGGCGGGTCCAGGTCTCTCCGGACAGGGGATCGCGCATCATCACCTTGCTTCGCCTCCTCAACGGATCAATTGGAATTCGGGGAGCATGAAGACGACCCAGAGGAGATCGGCCAGACCCTCCGGGGTCGGAGGCGATCCGACCAGATCGCGGGCCACCGTCAGCTCGTCGGGCGAGGGTCGTCGCCCGAGCGCCCGCAGGTAGATCATGGCGGCCAGTTGATCGCCCGTCGCCTTCGGCTTCGATTTGAGCAGGGCGCCCGCGCCTCGCGAGAGGATGTCGTTGAAGACCTGCCCGTTCGACAGGTCGAGCGCCTCCAGCGTGGTGAGCACGTCGCTTCGGGTCGTGACCACCTGCTCGCGGTTCGGCCGCCCGAGCGACCGCATCAGCTCGTCGGATTTGACCAGCGCCGCCCGGACGAACCGGTGCTCCGGCGCGGTGGCCTCGCGCGGCGGGTGGACCGTCGCGTCGGCCTTTGACGGTGCCGTGCCGGTGACGAGCCAGACCGCGTCGAGGAATTGTTCGGCCGTCATGCGCTTGATCGTCGGCCCGCGAAAGACATAGCCGTCGGCCGAATCGCCTTCCGAGGCGACCGCCGGGCTCGACTGATAGGCCCGCGAATCGACGATGTGCTCGATCAATGCCTTGAGGTCATACCCGTGGTCAACCAGATAGCCTGCCAGATATTCCAGCAAGTCCTCGCTCCACGGCTCGTTGGCCATCACGTCGACCGGGTGGACGATCCCGCGGCCCATGAGTCGCTGCCAGATCCGGTTGGCGATCGTCCGCAGGAACCGGCCGTTATCCGGGTGAGTCATCAGCTCGGACAGTCGATCCAATCGCTGCTCTCGCGGCTGGGAGGCGTCGATGGTCCCCAACTCGGGCCAGGGGAACTTCGGCACGGCGGTCTTGCCCGTCGGCTTGTCGCAGCGGGCGATTTCCAGTGGTTCCTCGGCGATCACGGCGGCGAGGCCATAGGCGTCGACGAGCTTCCATCGATCGATGAAGCTATCGTGACAGGAGGCGCACTTCATATTGATCCCGAAGAACACCTGCGAGACGTTCTGCGAGAACTGGATCTCGCGGACCTGACTCGCGTTGACCCGGCCCCGCCACTTGATCCCCTTGATGAACCCCTCCGATTCCGGCTTGGGGCTGATCAGCTCGCGGACGAACCGATCGTAGGGCTTGTCGTCGATCAGCGACTGATAGAGCCATCCGGTGATCGGTTTGCGACCTCCGTCGATATAGCCCGTACCGACATAGTCGTTGCGAAGCAGGTCGTTCCAGAAGGTAAGCCAGTGATCGGCATAGGCGCGCCGGTCGTCGAGGAGCCTCCGGGCCAGGTGCACGCGCTTGCCGGGGGCCGCGTCGCTCGCGAATGCCTCGAGCTCCCCGGGCGGGGGCAGCAGGCCGATGAAGTCGAGGAACGCCCGGCGAGCGAAGTGGGCATCGTCGAGCGGAGCAGGAGGCGAGACTCCATGCGAAGCGAGATAGGCATCGATGATCCGATCGACCGGGTGAACGCGACCGTTGAGCGCGGGCGGAAGCTTGGGACGGCGCAGCTTCAACGGAGCAACGTAGCCGGCCCGCTTGAAGGTAAACCCGGCTTCCCAGGGAGCCCCCCGGTCGATCCACGCCGAGATACGGGCGACCTCCGCCGGCGCGAGCCGCTCTCCTTTGGGGGGCATGCGGAAATCGGGGTCGTCGGACGTGATCCGATCGATCAGCTCGCTCTCGCCGCTCTTTCCGGGGACGATGGCTTCGGACTTGAGCATCGCCTCACGCGTGTCGAGCGAGAACGAACCTTTGTAAGCCCCGTCGGTGTGGCACTCGGCGCAACGCGCCTTGATCAGGGGGGCGATGTCGTGGGCGAAGTCGATCGGCTTCCGTTGGGGTGGATCCTCCCCCGCGATCGCGACCGCCACCGCGAGGGAGATGGAGCCGAGCATGATGGCCGAGGCACGATTCAACGGTCGATGCGAGACGATCCGAGGCCCCGGCCTCGTCCTCTGCGTTGTCATTCACGCGCTCCGCGGCTGGTCCGCCTGCAAGGATCCGCCAATCCCGCACGAAATCCGCTCGCGAGGGGAATCGGCCCACCTGCCGCGGCGATGGGGCCGGGGGGCGCGGGAGAAGCCCGGCCCGGCTGCTCATCAATCGGTCAACTCGAGGTCAAACTTATTGGATCCGCTCTTCACCGTCCTTTTCAACCCCGAAGTCTTCGGGTTCTCGTACTTCACTGGCGCCAGGATCTTGGGCGGGGTCGGAGTCTTGGGCTTATAGTCGAGGATCACATCATCATGAGAGTAGACGGTCACGTCGTAGTCACCGGGTTCGGCACCGTCTCCCGGCTGCTCGGTCTGGAGTCGGTAGGTCCCGTTCGCATCGAGTTGGCCGGTCGCATTGCGGCGACCGGCGTTGGTGGATACGAAGGTAACCGTCCCCTTGGTGACGGGCTTACCCTGGTAGGTAACCGTCCCCGAGACTTTGGCCATCTCCGGCCCGGACGTCCCGCAAGCCAGCGGCGTCAACGCCAGCGCGACGAGAGCGAGGAGGCCGGCCCGTCCGCACGGGCCGGCGTGGGATTCTGATCGCGTCACAGGATGAACTCCGCAAGAAATTTAGGGGGGACGGGCCGATCCCGATCGCCCCTGCGTTGGAGGCCTCGCATCGCATGCCACCGATGACCGCGCCTCAGTACGAGTCGGAGGAGATCACCTCGCCCATCCCCCTCGTGCTCAAGGCCTGGTAAGTCGGCATGCTGATCGAGCTCTTGATGAACTTGACCGAGCCGTCGCACATGGCGAAATTGCCGCCGCCGGGGTGCATGCTCCGGAAGCTGTACCAGTGAAACCAATTCCCCGTATCGCTCGCCCCCGTCGCGATAACGACGCTCCCCAGGCCCTGCTGGATGGCCACGCCCGGCGCCAGATAATTCAGCGGGATGGCGGTCGAGCCCACGGTCGCGTTGGCCTCGACCCATTCATTCCACATGGTCACCATCTGGATCTGCTCACCGGCGAGGAAGGTATTGGAGGTGCCGTCGGTGATCGCCTCGAGTGGGACCCCCCAGTCTTCCCGCCAGAAGATCCCGGTGCCGGAAGAGGCCTGGACGGGGAGGGACGTATTACTCGGGTCGCCCAGTTGGGTGCCGCGACAATAGTAACCCTGCGAGGAGCAGAAGATCTGCTGGCCCGCGTTGGCCCCGCAAGCCAGGCAATTATCGCCGACATTGCCCACGTAGGAGGTCCCCGCCGCGAGTTGGCCGATGACCTCATCAGAGTTGACCATATCGGTCGACGGGCTGGGGTCACTCGGGCAGAGCAGCGAATTGATGACGGTCTGCCGGACCGTCATGTTCTGCAATCCCAATCCTTGAGCCCAGTTGCAGATCTGATACGTACCATACATAAAGCTGAAGTTGATTGAGTTATAAAGCGGCTGCTGTTCCATCGAAGGTAGGAGAAAGACGAGCCAGCTTGAGTTGTTCCAATAATAGGTGTTCGTTGCGTAACACGGGTGGAGGTAGAGGTTGGCCGGGAATGTGTTGAACGTACTATTATAGTTGTGGCAGGCCAGGGCCAGTTGCTTCAGATTATTGACGCATTGGGCGCGACGGGCCGCCTCGCGCGCCGACTGGACGGCCGGCAGCAGTAGCGCGATCAGGACGGCGATGATGGCGATGACCACCAACAGCTCGATCAGTGTGAAGCCGCGGCGACGTGGTTGATGATTCATGATAAGGGCTCTCCGAAAAAGAGGAAAATGGCCGGGGTGTGGGGCCAAGATTTGTACGCTGGATGCATCAAGAACCATGTACCTCTCTGACGGCGCAGGGCGACCGAAGGAGGACACTCCCATCGAGCTTCATCCGAGACGATCAAACCGGATCCCGCGCCCACGACCCACGCGAACACAGGCACGGAGGATTATTCAAAAGTAGGCGTCATTCCGGACCAAATGTCCCGATCAATTCGAAATTGATTGAGACGATCAAGGAGAGCGGAGATCCAGGCCTCTCACGAGTCGATCCATGCGTGAGCGCAATATACTCTTGCGATACCGATCAGGGGGCATGATGGCACCCGCGCGAGACGCGATCCCTCGCATCACATAGCGAATCGAGGAAGCGGAACTGGCGTGATCGGGGTCCGCTCCGGAGTTCGAGCCTCGCCGTAAGTCTCGAGATGTACACGTTGACAGGAATGCCCTGTTCGGACGGTGATCGTCTCCATGGGTTGTATTCGAAGCATGTCTAGATACTTCGTGCTATTGAGCGGGATCTTACTTCCGCCAGAATTGGCTGTCAAGGAGAATCTTTATGGGTCTCGCGGTTACTAAGCACCGATGCCAATAATGTCCTGTCGGCGGGAGAAATGGGTGATATCACTGCGGAGTCTCTTCGACCATGTGTGAAGCACTCGGTCCTGGTCAACTTGGACCCAGATCCTGCCGGCGCTCAATCGCGTCCTGGGATCGCAAGGCGCCCGCGCCCCAGTTCAAGTCATCTACGATCGAGCCTTGTTCGACGGCCTCGACACCCCGCACAAATCGTTCGAGCCGATCTGCTCTTACGACCGATACAAGAGCCTGTTGCACGCGGCCGATATCGCGCTCCTCCCGCTGGAGCCGACGCGGTTCAACCGGCATAAGTCGGACCTCAAGTTCATCGAGTGTGCGTCACAAGGCGCGGTGGCACTGGCCAGCCCGACCGTCTACGAGCGGACGATTCGACATGGAGAGACGGGTATCATTCGCTCGAGGAATTCGCGGCCTTACTGGAACGCCTGATTCGTGACGGCCCGTTTCGAAGAAAGCTCTCCGACGCCGCCTATCGCTCCATCAGCGAGGGGCGATTGCTAACGAGGCACTTTCGCTCCCGGCACGAATGGTATCGAGCGATGCTTTCCCGCCGCGATCAGCTCAACGCCGAGCTCCGTCTCCGCGTTCCGGAATTATCCCTATCTCGTTCCTGA
This sequence comes from uncultured Planctomycetota bacterium, assembly GCA_963743925.1. Taxonomy (GTDB): domain Bacteria; phylum Planctomycetota; class Planctomycetia; order Isosphaerales; family Isosphaeraceae; genus CAVZRC01. Next base: position 1,119,340 of record CAVURY010000034.1, read on the forward strand.
CTCGGAACGCGTTCTCTCAAACATGGATCTCATCGAGATCGGCGCCAAATCGTCTACGGCTCGGCCTTGGAAGTAAGGCCGAGCCGCGATGTCGCGGTCCCGAGCCCGGTCAGGCGACCGGCGTTCGCATCCGGCCGAAGATCAGCGAGACGATGAAAAGCACCAGGAACAGGAAGAACAGCACCTGTGCGATCTGGGCCGCCGTGCCGGCGACCACGCCAAATCCCAGGACCCCGGCGATCAGCGAGATGACCAGGAAAGTGAGTGCCCAGCTTAACATCGGAGTACCCTCTCAAATTTTTGTATAGCGAACCGTCCAGGAGAACGGTCAACGGCTACATGCCTTGACCCGAAGGATTCTCACAAACTTGAATAGCTGCAAACGTGGTGCCAAATCCGGGGCCTCTCCGCGCCGGCTCGCCGGGGAACCGCCCCGGTCCACCGACTACTCGTGCTTCTCGCCGTAGGGTTTGCCCAACGGGGAGGCATCCTCGATGACCTTATTGAACTCCGCCGCGGCGAGGAGCTCGACGCTGCAGAGCCAGAGCCAGCTCATGAGCACCACGATGCCCCCGAGGGAGCCGTAGGTCGCGCTGTAATTGCCCCAGTTCTGCACATAGATCCGGAAGAAGTAGCTGACGAAGAGCAGCACCAAGGAGCCCAGCAAGCTCCCCGGGGTGATCCATTCCCAACGCTGCTCGGCATCGGGGCCGAAGTACATCGCCACCGCGAAGCTGAGCAAGATCATGACGAAGACCGCGACGGCATGCAGGGCCGTCGCCAGGGCGGCCGCCTCGCGGCTCAAGCCCAGCCAGCCCAGGATCTGCGGCCAGACGATGATGGTCGCGAAGGCGGCGATCAGGATCGCCGCCTGGCTCAATGTCATGATCACCGCGATCACCCGCCGCTTCCAGAGGGGACGCGTCTCCTCGACGCCCATGATCCGATTCATGGCGTCCATGATCGACACGAACAAGCTCGACGACAGCCACAGGATCGCGATCAGTCCGAAAGAGATGAGTCCGGCGGGAGGCTGATCCTGGAGACGCCTCAGCTCCCGCGCCACGATCGAGACCGCATCGCCGGGGATCAGGTCCCGCAACGGCTCGAGCGGCCCGACGGACATGGTCCCGTCATCCCCCGCGTTCAGCGGAATCCACGGGAGGCAGTAGGCCGACAGCGTGATCACCAGCGCCAGAAACGGCACCAGGGCCGCGATCGCATAGAATGTGATCGCCGCCGCGCGGGTCAGGATCTCATGCTCGTCCATCTTCTTCCAGGTCCGCAAACACGCCTCGCGGACCGTCAACCCACCCAGTTGCATCGCCGACCAAAATCGCATGGTCGATAAGGACATGATCGGAATCGAATCCTCAGTAGGGTGCTCCCCGAGCACGGGGTCCAAGAGATCATCAACCAGGATCGGGGCTCACCGAGCACCCTACGCAACCGTTGAATTGGAATTCGACCGGCCCGCATCACCAGGGCTTCAGCTTCCAGCCCAGGATGAAACCGATCCCGAATGCCCAGGCCGCGAACTGGAGCGGCTGCTCCTTCGCGTAATCCTCGACGGATTCCACCACCGATCGGATCGTCGTCCCCACCCAGTCATCCGGGGAATCGAGGCCACTCTGCGAGGCCCGCACCATATCATTGGGATAAGTCGACACGCTCTGTTCGGTTGGCATCTTGATCGTCTCCTACAAATGATCCAGGCAATTCGTCGGATGTCCCCGACGAGTCCGATTCGCCCCATGACCATCGGGTCTTATTGGCGGCGCGATATCGTGCTGCATCCCGACACCGACATCAATAACCGATCAATAGGAGGCAAATGCAATGCCAAATTCATTGTCCACGCATCTTGAAATCTCGGGCCAACTCGGCCCTGGCATCATATCTGCTATGACATACGGTCATGATTGGACAAAGGGCCACGAAATGTGAACCGTGTCCCTGGGGATCCCGAGCGTCCGCCTCGAGATGTCGATCCCGCGATCCGCAAGAAATCAGGAGTCGATGGTGATGGGAGAGCACGAAGAACAGAGGGTGCTGGAGTCCACGACGGCGGCCGAGGTGATGACTGCGGCTCCGCTGACCTGCTCGACATTCAGCACGGCGCTCGAAGCGGTGATGATCTTCCGCGATGCCGATTGCGGCGCCGTACCGATCCTCGAGGAGGGGAAGCCGGTCGCCATCCTGACCGATCGCGACATCGCGCTGGCGCTCGCCGAATTCCCCGACCTGGTCAATCAACCGGTCAGCGAGATCATGAGCCCCGGCGTCGTGACCGTTTCGCCCGAAGACAACCTGGGCAAGGTCTGCGAAGTGCTCAGGACCCAGGCGGTCCGTCGCGTCCTGGTCGTCGATTCCGCCGGTCGCTTGCTCGGCATCATCGGCTGGGCCGATATCGCGCCCGTCCTCTCGGACCGGATGATGGGCCGACTGGTGACCGACGCGGTCATACCCTCGGCGTGAAGACCGGTTTCCTTCGCTTGCAGTGAATGTCGCGGCGAGTCGATCCGAATCGCTCGCCGCGACGAATCAGGCCGGGAGAGGGCAGGGGAGCTTCCGTTCAAGCTCCCTCCTCACCTCGCCATCAACGACGTACGGTCTTTGCCGAGCGGCCGCTGTGCAGGACGATGGTACGGACCCAGTTCAGGTTTCGCGTGAGCTCTTCGCTCGAAAGCGGAAATCCCACGAGCGAGCGGCTGAGGGCGTTTTTACCGAGCACGAGACAGATCCCGGCAATAACAAGGGACACGATGGCGACGCCGAGGAAGGCATATCCTCGCTTCAGGCCCATCTCCGAGACAAGGAGTTCGGCGATGCCGGCCAGGACGAGCGGGACGCTGGCCACGCCGATGACCGCGCCGGTGAGCAGCACCGGGGCGCCGGCCTTGGCCGCATCGAGATTCTGCTTCAACTCCGCGGCCGCCAGGCGCGCCTGAAGCTCGGAGAGTGACAGGAGGTTCTCGCCCAGCTCGGCGATGCTGGTGACCACCCCGGTACCATTGCCATCGACATTTGCGGCCGAGGAGTGGCCGGAACCGGTCTCGGGAGTGGTACCCCGGCTCACTCCCGGACCATTCGTCTTCAGCGTCGCTTGATCAGCCATCCCAGGACGACTCCCACTGCTAGGGCGGCCCCGAGGGCCAGTGCCGGACGAGTATTGACGAGATTCTTGACGGCTTCACCGGCCTCGGCCAGGTACTCCTGGGCCTGGACGAGTCCCTCGGAAGTCTGGGAGGATTCTTGATCGCGTGCGATGGATATCATGAGCGGAACCTCCATATGATCAAAATGCGGGAGCGGACATGCGTCAGGCCATGATCGGGTCGGAGACCCATCACCGACAGCTCGTTTCGCTATGGTTAACGGATGTCGCCGGCACGCCCCGCATTGCCGAACGGGGAGGCGGGCCGCGTACTGCCGATGCCTCCTTCGGCCGGCCGGGGCCTGCTCGCTGGCCCGGGTCTCGGAGCGGCACCCGGCTCGGGGCCGGATGGTCCCGGCCCAAATTGCTGGCCGGCGAGATATTGTTCGAGATACTGCATCGCGTAATTTTGCGCCGCACGCACGGCGATCGGCGCCAGCAACCCGAACGCGGATCCCAGGATTCCCAGGCGACTCTTCTTCGGCGCCGGGGCCGCGACCGGTGCCATCGCGGCATAGCTCGACGCGGGAGGGGTCAAGGTGACGTGCGTGGGAACTTCGAGCGGCTTCCTCTTGGGGACGATCAGATAGCCGACCGCCGCGGCTGTGCCGAGCGCGATCCATGGATGATTCTTCACCTGGCTACGCCAGTCGGTCAATGATTGCGCGCCTTTGACGGCTTCCCTGACCTCTTCATGGAGCTCGCGACGAATCTGGGCCATCCGCCGCTGGATGTCAGTGATCTCGGCCGCCGGGCTCGACTTCGTGGTTGCCATCGCCACCATCCTGTACCTGGAACCCTCTGTTGCGCACTTGAGACACCTCGTCGTTCCACTCTCTCGCTCGCGCGACAGTTTGGCTGCCATAGCTCGCAGGCAATATCCATGCCGAATGGGGGCGGATGGGAAAGCGATCGCCGCCACCTGCGATCAGCACATTGTTGCGCGGAGCAAGTTTTAAGAGTTGTTGAACTCTTTTGAGAAACCATCGGCCGATGATTGGGTAGTGGGACGACCAACGGTCTTTTCCTTTTACGATAATCCTGCCCTCGAGTTTCTACCAGGAGGTTTCAGCGAGAGCCGTTCCTGGTGTGATGAAGGCGCGAGAAACCGCGAGCGACCGCAATATTCGACGCCTCATGGCGAGGAACCTCTATATTGTACGAGCACCGGCGGAACTTGCATGCCCCGAGGATCGATCGCGTAAGTCGGGCAAGGGCCGGGTGTCGGATCCTGGTGAGGTCACTGGCCGCCCGAATTCCGGCCGGGCCAGTCGGTGTGACAGGTTCCCAACCCCTGGAAGCAAAGGACCGGTCGTCGCAGAATTGGGCGACCATTTGGCACGGACGTTGCATCCTGTTGAGTTCGTCATTGGCGGCCGGCCGACGGATCTCGGGTGAAGTGACTGGCCGTCGCGTTTTTCTCTGACGAGGGTATCAGTCATGCGAAAATTGATCAGTGGGATCATGATGGGCGTCGTGGTCATGGGCTTTGGCATGGGCCTCTCCGGCTGCTCGGATGAAGCCAGCACCAAGACGCAGACCACGACCACGGCCCCCGGCGGGAACAAGACCACGGTGACCGATGAGAAGTCGGTCAAGACGACCGGCGACAACCCGCCGGCTCCGGCATCAAAGCCCTGACGCATCGCGGCGTCACGTGACGTCACGGATCAACATGGGGACGGATCGGATACGTTCTTTCAGACTCGAGAGAGGTAAACACCATGGTTAATGCGCAAACGCTGCAAGGGCAGTGGAACCAGGTCCGGGGTGAGTTGAAGAAGAAGTGGGGTCAGTTGACCGAGGACGACCTCAAGTTCACCAACGGCAACATCGACCAGTTGATCGGCCGGATCCAGAGCAAGACCGGCGAGGCCCGCGACGCGATCGAGAAATTCCTCGGCGAAGCGACCTCGCAGGGAGCCTCGCTCGTGTCGCAGGCGTCCGAGCATGCCGGTGAGTATGCCCGTTACGCCGCGGATCAGGCTCGGGAAGGCTACAACCGGATCTCCGACCAGTTCGGCCGCACCTACGAACAGTCGCAGGACATGATCCGCGAGAATCCCACGCGGTCGATCGCCACGGCGTTTGGCGTCGGCGTCCTTCTCGGCGTCGTGGTCGGTATGGCCCTTCGCTCCCGCTAAACACAGTAACATGACGGTCGATTCGGTCCATCGGGCCGACTCGAACCCCAAGGATTCACGGCGCGGTCGCCGCGGCATCATCCGCCGCGGAGGCTCGCGTCGTTTTTCCACGGACAGACCTCACCCGACACCCGGCCTCATCCGTTCGACTCACGACGCGGTCCATGTTCACTCCAGATCGAAAGTTCGGGCGTCGTGTTCTTCCGACCGCACGATCAGCTTGGCACCAAGAAGGAGAACGACCGATGTGGAAACGACGAGAGATGCTCGGCGTGCTGGGGACCGGCGCCGCCGGTCTGGCATTGCTGACCAATCGTCCCGAGGCCGCCGCCGGTCAAGCCCCCGCGAGCGGTGATCCGCATGCCGGACACGACCCCCGGCACGCGGCGATGTTGAAGGAGTGCGACGAGGCATGCGGTCACTGCGAGGCCACTTGCAACGCGACTTTCCACCACTGCATCAGCCAGGCTGCCGCCGGCAAGTCTGAGCATGCCAAAATGGCACAGCTCGTCATCGATTGCGCGGCTTTCTGTACGCTCTCGGCAGCCATGATCTCCCGCCATAGTTCATTGATGATCGAGTCCTGTCGCGCCTGCGCCGAGGCCTGCCGCCGTTGCGCCGAGGAGTGCGGCTCCGCCCAAGCGGACGCGATGATGAAAACCTGCGCGGCCGCCTGCAAGCGTTGCGAAGAGAGCTGCCGCAAGATGGTCGCTGCCATGGGCGGCGAGCATCATCACGAGAAATGATCGACACCGACGCCCGGCGCGGGCCTTCAACCCCACGCGAGGCATGGATCTCCGGATCTCGATAGACTCCGCCATGAAACCACGGATTGCACGGATAAACCGGATAAAATACTGTAAATTCAATTGAATTAACCCTTTCTTATCCGTGCAATCCGCGGTTGAAGGTCTTCCCATCACTCTCTTGAATTACGTCGAGTCCGCTGGCCATCCTGGAGAGACTTCAGACCGCGCAGATGAGGTCTCTCCTCGTCTAATCTATCCCGGATGGCTCTCCAGGCGAACTCCACCCATGAAGCCCTCGACGGACTCCTCGTCGCCCAAGACCCGCCGCGATTTCCTGCGCCAGAGTCTCCAGGCCTCCGCCGCCGGGATTGCGTTCCCCACCATCATCCCCGGCTCGGCGCTCGGGCTATCCGGTGCGGTCGCGCCCAGCAATCAGATCACGCTGGGTGTCATCGGGACGGGAAATCAAGGGTTCAACGACATCAACTCGTTCATGCGGGACGAACGTGTCCGAATCGTCGCGGTCTGCGACGTCAACCGGGAGAGTGCGGGGTACTGGGACGGAAAGATCGGCGGCCGGGAGCCCGCCCGGCGGATGATCGAGAAGTTCTACGCCAAGCAGAAGCGCGCCGGCACCTACCGGGGCTGCGAGGCTTACGTGGATTACCGGGAAGTCCTGGGCCGGGATGATATCGACGCGATCGAAGTCTGCACACCCGACCACTGGCATGCGATCCCGGTCATCGCGGCCTGCAAGGCCGGCAAGCACATCTACGGACAGAAGCCGCTCTCGCTGACGATCGCCGAAGGCCGCGCGATGAGCTACGCGGTCAGTCAATCCGGCGTCGTCTTCCAGACCGGCAGCCAGCAGCGTTCCGACGCCAAGTTTCGGCGAGGCTGCGAGCTCGTCCGAAATGGCCGGATCGGCGACCTGAAAATGGTGCGCGTCGGCATGCCCGCGGGTCGGAACGATTACGCCCAGACGAGCAATCACAAGAAGCCCGAGCCGGTGCCCAAGGGATTCGAGTACGACCTCTGGCTCGGCCCGGCCCCCGATGCGCCCTACGCACCCGCCCGTTGCCACGTCAACTTCCGATGGATCTACGACTATTCCGGCGGTCAGGTGACCGACTGGGGCGGCCACCACCCCGATTGTGCCCAGTGGGGCATGGGCACCGAGCTGACCGGCCCGATCGAGATCCGCAACGCCAAGGCGGTCTTCCCGCCCGACCCCCTCTGGAACACGGCCACCGAATACTCATTCGAAGCCGTCTATGAGAACGGCGTGACCATGCTGATCTCCAACAAGGAACGCATGGGAGTCACCTTCGAGGGGAGCAAAGGGACAATCTACGTCGACCGCGGCAAGCTGGAAGTGACCCCGCAGTCGCTCGCCGACTCCCAGATCGGCCCCGACGAGATCCACCTCTACAGGAGCGACGATCACTTCCGCAACTTCATCGACTGCGTCATCTCGCGGCAGCCGACGGCCGCCCCGATCGAGGTCGCACACCGATCGATCACGATCTGCCACCTCGGCAACATCGCGATGCGCCTGGGACGTGACAAGCTCCGCTGGGACCCGAGGACCGAGAAGATCATCGGCGACGACGAGGCCGCGAAGATGCTCAGCCGACCTTATCGTGCCCCTTGGTATCTTCGGGTCGTCTGACGTGGCCTCCCTTCCGAGCCCGAAACGCATCCCGACGCGGATGCTCTCATTGTCCGAGAACCCGCGACCTGATAACCTCGAAGGGTCGAGATGTAGCGACCCGTCGCGCGTCCCGAAGACCTGCCCATAGGGAATTGCCGCGACCGGCGTTCCCCCCACGATAGTCCGAGAGAAACACCGCGATGATCATCGGTCATGCCTGCCTGGAAGCGGCGGGGGCTTCGCGATGAGCCCACAGCCGGAATCGGCCATTGGAGAGACCCGATGGCCGAGCGTGGAGTTGCCCCATCCCCTGGAGCCGCGTCCCGAGATCAGCCACGTCCTGTTCGACTTCGACGGCACGCTCTCACTGATCCGCCAGGGCTGGCCCGAGGTCATGGTCCCGATGTTCATCGAGTCCCTGCCGCGGCAGCCCGGCGAGGCCGAGGACGCGCTCCGAGAGATGGTCCTCGACGACATCATGCGACTCAACGGCAAGCAGACGATCTACCAGATGATCCAGCTCGCGGATCGGATCCGCGAGCGGGGCGGCCGGCCGAATGAGCCGCTCTGGTATAAGCATGAGTACCTCAGGCGGCTGGATCGGCATATCGGCGCCCGGACCTCCGGCCTCGCTGATCGGAGCTTCGCCCCCGACGAGTTGCTCGTCCACGCGGCCCGGCCGCTCCTGGAGCACCTCCGCGGTCGCGGGCTGGCCCTCTACCTCGCCAGCGGGACCGACGAATTCGCCGTCAAGCGCGAGGCCGAGCTCCTCGACATCACCCGGTATTTCGACGGCCACATCTACGGCGCCCTCGACGACTACAAGCAGTTCTCGAAGAAGATGATCATCGACCGCATCCTCCAGACGCACGGGATCACCGGCCGGCAACTGCTCTCCTTCGGCGACGGTTACGTCGAGATCGAGAACACCAAGCAGGTCGGCGGCCTGGCCGTCGCCGTCGCCAGCGACGAGGCGAACAACGGCTCGGGGCGGGTGGACCAGTGGAAGCGACACCGCTTGCTGGGCGTCGGCGCCGACGCCGTCATCCCCGATTTCCGCGACGCGATCCCGTTCGTCAACTCCTTGCTGGGACGCTAATCCAAACTCGAAGGATCAATCCCGAGCGCGCGAAGGCGAGCCGCTAGACGCTCGGCACGATGACGCTCGGCGTCGCGCTCCTGGGTGATCTGGTCGCGCTCCTGGGCAACTTGGTCGCGCTCCCGAGAGACCTGATCGCGCTCCTGTAAGACCTGGTCGCGCTCCTGTAAGACTTGGTCGCGCTCCTGTAAGACTTGGTCGCGCTCCTGCTCGGCCTGTTCCCGCTGCCGCAGGTTTTCCTCGAATGTCAGGAACCGCCGGCCATCGGGTCCGTAGATCGTCAACTCGCTCCCCGACATGTCAAAACGGATGCCTAAGAGGGGACTGATCCATCCGTCCATCTTCCGGATCTTCCTCAGCTTGCCACGAACCCTCTCGTATCCGGTCAATTTCACCTTGTCGGGGTCGTAGATGTAATATTCCTGGGCGCCATACTTCTCATAAAAGTCGAATTTCGCGGCCCTCTGCGCCCTTTTATTGCCCGGGGATAACACCTCGAATAACACCTGAGGCGCGATCCCTCCCTCGATCCATTGCATATAAGATCCGCGGTCCCCTTTGGGCCTCCCAAACGCGATTAGCGTGTCTGGGGCCTGACAGATCTCGGGGTGTCCTTCCACCGGGTACCAGAAGAGATCGGCCGCGGTGAAGACATCCGGGCGATCGCGAAAGACCTGCTCCACTCCCTCGCGTATCGTCACGATCCAACGATACTGGAGCGTATTCTCCGCCATCGGCATCCCATCGCTGTCGGGGTAAACGATCGTCGGCGGGGGACTCAGGATACTCATCGCCGTGAACCCTCGGATTTGCGGCCAGGGTCATGCATCTCAATCCTTGTCCCACGATTCTACCTCCGCAAGCCTAGGACACCAACGCGATCCGACATTCCGACGGACCCCTTGACAACGACACCTCGACTCTCTATGTATTAGATAGCGATGCATAGGAGGTCGAGGTATGGAATCGCAGTTTTCCGGCAGTGCGGTCGAGATGCTGATCCTTGAGGTGATCGCGCAGGGTCCGACCTACGGCTACGAGATCACGCAGACGGTGTCGGAGCGTTCACAGGGTTACTTCGAGTTGAAGGAAGGTTCGCTCTACCCTGCTCTCCACCGGCTCGAGCGGCAGAAGCTGCTGCTCGCTTCCTGGCGCGAGGCCGACGGGCGTCGCCGCAAGTATTACGAGCTGACCGACGCCGGCCACGCGGAGCTGGCCGCTCGGAAGCGTTCGTGGCTGAGCTTCGCGGCGGGCGTGAATGGCGTGCTGGGGATCGACCGAGCCGGCCGGCTCGCCCTGGAACGCCCGTAGGGTGCTCTGCGAGCACCAATACAATAAGACATGTAAATTTTAGTGATTCGAGGCGGGCACCGGACGACCGACCCATGATCGAACGCGACGCACTCTACGCCCAGTTGCCCCCGCCTCGCGATGATGAGCCCGCCAACTTGCGGCATGACATCCTCGACGAGCTGGCCGACCATCTGGCCTGTGCCTACAACCGCGACCTCTTGCGCGGGGCGAATCCCGACGAGGCTCGTCAACGCGTCCTCAACACATTCGGCGACCCGGCGGCCGTGGCGCCCGGCTCTGGTTCGATGCGATGAAAGGCAAGATCATGGCCCAGCGAATCCTGATCGCGACGTGCTTCCTCATGGTGGCTCTGTGCCTCTTCCTCATCCTGGTCACCTTCGCCGAGTCGAACCGGTGGACCCAGGGCAATCTCGCCATGCTCAACCAGACGCAGAGAACCAACCAGGAAATGCTCAGGCAATTGGAGGCCCTGGCCAATTCGGCGAGGGCGTCGTCCAAGGTCGAGGAGTATATCCCCGTGAGATTCCAATTGTACCTGGAGGACCTCGGTGGGCCTCCGGCGGTCGGATATCAGATCCTCCTCGGTCGCGGTGACGGCGGTACGTCGAAGGAGGGAGTCATCCGGCGCGATACGGACGCGGACGGCATGGCCGACCTCGGAGTCGTCCAGCCGGGAGACTGGGAGTATCGACTCCAGGCAGGTCCCTGGCAATCGACCGGTCGCCTGAACGCCGTACCGGGGACCGAGGTGGTCAAACAGATTACCTGTCCCAAGGTTCCCCCCGAACAGGCATCCGTGAAGGTCCGCGTCGTTTGGCCGGCGGAGCTCGCCGATAAGAATCTTCGTGCCATCGCGCTTTTTCGGCATCTGGGGGTGAGTTATCAAGAACCGCTCCGCTGGAACCTACGGAGCTCGATCCAACTCCTCTGTGGTCCGAAGGACGAGATGGCGGAAATCCCATCCTCCGACGACGGTGGCGGTGGGGGAGACGCGGGGAATCTTCAAGTTTGGAGGGATGTCAACAAGACAGATCAAATGGGCCAAACGATCTGGAGGAATAGCAAAGAAGATCTACACACTCCGAATCGATATTTCATGTACCTGGATTCGACTTCCATTCTGGGCGGAACCAACCCGATCGAGCTCGATGCGGGTCGCTACGCGCTCGACCGTTTGATCTTGCTGCGCACCGCGGGTTTCCCCCCCTCGAGGAACGTTCATCAATCGGGAAGCGATGCCCCGGGAGATCCCGTCGAATGCCTCGCGATGTTCGACCGCCGGGGCCAGTCGATCCCGATGTCCATCGTCGGGGAAGGCAATGGGGGAAGCAACCTCGTCGTGAGTGAGGTGCCGATCTCGGGCCTGACGAAGATTCGATCATCGCGGGCCATTCTCAATCCGTTCGAGGCCCCGCCCGGGAAGACTTCCGAATGGACGATTACCTTGCCGGAGGAGCTGATCAAGTTGGTCAAGAGGAAGCTTAACGCCAAGTAGGGCCGGCTATGAGGTTGTGAAGAAATCCATTCCCGGTGACGAGATCCCAATTCCGAATGGGTATCAAGACGCCTGCAAGGAGCGTTCCTCCGAGGCGAGGCCGAATACTCAATACTCCCAATCTTCCTGATTTCATCCTGTTGATCCTGTCAATCCTGTCGGAATCATTTCAAATCAAGAGAGATAGGATTGACAGGATCAACAGGATGGATCGGCCCTACCTGCGAGCGATCTTCCCTTCCTTCTCGGAAGTAGACGAGCCCTCACCGCGTGCGAACAGGATCGAGACCTTATCGCGATAAAGGACGGACCAACCGGACTCCTTGAGCAGTCGCGTGGCGAGTCCGCGGTCGGGGCGGAGCCAAACCAGGTCGATCCGGTCGCGGTCGCGGACGGTCTCCCACGCCGGGCCGCCGGTCATGACGTCGAGATACTCGACGATCGCCGGCTTGCCGAAGATCTCGAACCGGTCGTCGAGATACGCCCGACGGGTCGGTCGACACTCGGCCTCGATGAGCCCGCCCCAGTCCTGTTCGTGGAAGATCCGCGCCGAGGTGGGTTGTAGGTCGAGCGTATCCAGCGCCGAGATCGGCCATTTCTTGGGGTCGAATCCGCCGAGCGGGACTTTGCACGCCACGAGCATGAGCAGGACGACCGCCGCCGTGGCCGGCCAGATCGACGCCCGTTGGTCGCGTTTCCACGACCGTCGCATCGTCATGGGCAGTCCATCGAGCAAGGTGGCGAGGGCCGGGGCCGCGGCGATCGCGAAGAGCGGCGCGTTCCGGATCGACTTCAGCGCAAGGTGCAACCAGACGATTACGTGGGCGATCTGGTAACGGTCGAGGCGACGCGACGAGACGACCGGCAGGGCGACGAGCGCCAGCAAGACCCACTCCAGGACCTCGGCGTCCGGCTTTCCGAACGGGGCCGACTGGTATTCGATGATCATGCTGGTCACCCCGCTCGAGACCAGCAGATTCAGGACGTGTCGATAGAGCCCGATTCCATAAGGGTTCGCCAGGCCCGCCAGGCCACACGCGAGGAAGGCCGCCGCGAACTTGAAGAGGTTGCGACGCCTCGCCCCATCCCAGCTCCCGGAAACGGCATGCCCCAATCCGGCCGTGGCCACGACGATCGGCAATGCCACGAAGCCGCCATGCAAGTTCGCCAGAATCGCCGTGTAGAAGGGGGCCCGGAAGATTGCCAGACCCGCGCGCTCGTGCTGCCTCTGGCAATCCCGGAGCGTCAGGTAGAAAAACCCGAACGTGAACAGGTGCGGCCGGATCAGGAAATGAATCGAGCCGATCGCCGTCGCCAGGATCGCGACGATGATGGCGACCAGGGGCGCGTAACCGTCCCGCACCAGCCCACGCGTCATCGCGGCATAGAGCCCGGCCAATCCCAATGCGGTCAGCGCGATCACCGCCGACCATCCCCAGTGGTTGACCAGGATCGCGAGCAACAGATCGAATCCCCACGACTGATCGACCCAGGGTGCACCGGCGTGGGTATAAGTGAGTGTGTCCCGTAGCGGCACCGTCTCGTGGGCCAGGATCTCGCGACCGAGCCGCAGGTGCCATGGCGTCCCGGGATCGTTGAAGAGCCCATGACGGCCGCCGATCAGCACCAGTGTCAGCACGACGGCGAAGACCACGTCGCCCGGTCCCGGGATCAGTCTCGAGATTCGCCCGCATTTTCCATTCATCGACGGAGCACGGATGTGTCCCCTGGCCGTTCGGATTGCCCCCTGATCCAGCTTAGGACACGATCGGACCCGCTTCGTGGGACGTCGGGCCGGCATCGTCCGGCTTACCGGAGTCGGGGACGAGCGAATCACCGATCCGGCCTGGCTTTGATCAGTTCGACCAGGTCCCAGACCAGGACGTCGCGATCGTTGCCCGTCGCGGCCAGGCATCGAGGGTCGGGCTCGTCTGTGCAATCCGAGCGTGAAGCGCTTTCACCGGTAGGTGGATGGAATCCAGTCGAGGCTTCCTTGCATCCACGCGGCAATGCCAGGTCATTGCCTCTTTTCGGGGTCGTGCCGGGGATATATGATAAAAGGCATCGCCAACCCTGCCGTCCCGGGCCGACTCGGCTCGGGATCGTCGCGCGTAAGCGCGCGACCGATGTCCCAGCTCTCTAGACGTCGAGTCCCCCGCGTGAAATCTCCCCGCACCGGCGTGAATCGCCGCGACCTGCTGCGTCTGCGAAGGCCCATGGCCGAGGGCAGGGCGGCCGTCGAGTCCATCGCGGCGCCGACGAGTCACGGGGATCTGGTCCGGGTCCATCGCCCGGCGATGGGCTCTTCGTTCGAGATCCGGCTGCCGGTAAACACGCCCGGCGCGGTCGATCTGGCCTGCCGGTGCTCGACCTGATCGACGCGCTGGAAGCCCAGATGACCGTCTATCGCGACGATTCCGAGGTCAGTCGGCTGAATTCCACGGCCCATCGGGGGCCCGTCGCGGTCGAGCCGCGCCTGTTCCGTCTGCTCGAGGATGCGGTCGCACTCAGCCGGGAGACTGAGGGCGCCTACGACGTGACATCCGGTGCGCTCTCGGAGGCGTGGGGGTTCGTCAAGGGTCCGAAACGCGTCCCCGACCCGGCCGAGCTGGCGGACGCGAGGGCTCGAACGGGCTGGAATCACCTCCGGCTCGATCCCGAGCGACGAACGGTCGCTTTCGACCGTCAGGGGCTCCGGATCAACCTTGGGAGCATCGGCAAGGGTCACGCCATCGACCGGGTCGTCGAATTGCTCGAAGCCTACTGGTGGCCGGTGTCGGGACTCGTCCATGGCGGCCGCTCCAGCCTCTATGCACTCGGCACACCGCCGGGCCGGCTCGGCGGCCGGTGGGAGGTCATGCTGTACAACCCCTTCCGACCCGAATCGCCGCTGGGCGTATTCCGCCTGCGGAATCGGGCCCTGGGTACTTCGGGGGCGGCGTTCCAGCAGTTCGTCGCCGACGGCCGCGTCTTCGGGCATATCATCGACCCGAGGACGGGCGAGCCGGCCCTGGGGCCGGCCAGCGTGACCGTCCTGGCGCCGACGGCCGCGGCCGCGGATGCCCTCTCGACGGCATTCTACCTCCTGGGACCCGAGGCCGCCGCTACCTACGTCTCCGCCCACCCGGAAATCGGCGTCGTGATCGTTGAATCAGCCGAGAAGGATGGGCTCGAGGTGCCCCGGCTGCTCGTCTTCGGTTTGAGTGAATCGGATTTTGTCGCGGAAGCGGTTTCGTTAAGATAAAATGAGGGGCGCAGGATCGACCGTGATGGCCGCTTGAGTTCCGCCTGCGGAGGACTCCCGGCGATCCAGACCGGCTGAAGCCGAATGATCCCGGTCGGTGAAGGCGATCGAGCTTCTGACCCCGTCCACCCGCCGGACGATTGATCGAAGGTCTCCCAAGGACTCCGAGTTTTCCAACATCATGGCACGCAACTATCCCGGGTTTCTCGCGGCGTTCTTCATCATCCTCCTTCGGATCGCCATCGGCTGGCATTTCCTGAACGAAGGGGTTGAAAAGTACGAGTCGGGCCAGCACGGCGAACCGGCGTTCTCGGCCGAGATCTATCTCAGGAACGCGGCCGGCCCGCTGGCCCCCTACTTCCGCGAGATGGTGCCGGACGTCAACGGCCGCGACATGCTCGACCTCTCGAAGCTCAAGTCGGCCTGGCGGACGGACGCCGATCGGGTCTCGGATCACTTCAAGTTCGGCGAGGTCCAGCGGGCCGAGGCCGGCAAGCTCGTGGACGAGAGCGAGCGATGGGCCGACGTCTGGTTCAACTCCCCCGATAATGCCGAGAAGCGCGAGAAATATTTCCACGACCTGGACGAGATCGAGCGGACCGAGCGCGATCCGAACGCGATGCAATACCAGCGCGAGCGTGCCTGGGACTCGCGCCGAAGCGCCGAGGCCGATCGCCGCTCGCTGATCGCCCCGCTGATCGAGCGGGGGAAAACGCTCCGAGATTCGGTCGCCAAGCTCGCCACGACCGAACAGACCGAGAAGGCCGGGGCGGTCACGCCGGCGATGACCCACCTCGACCTGATCAACATCGCGACGACCTACGGATTGATCGCCATCGGCGCCTGCCTGATCCTGGGGTTGCTGACTCCCCTGGCGGCCCTCGGGGCCGCGGCGTTCCTGGCGATGATCTACTTCTCCATGCCGCCCTGGCCCGGTTTGCCTCCCAACCCGAAGACCGAAGGGCATTATTTCATCGTCAGCAAGAACCTGGTCGAATTGATCGCCTGCCTGGTGCTCGCCACCACGCCGAGCGGCCACTGGATCGGGCTCGATGCCCTCTTCTTCGGCGCGGCCCGCCGCCGCCGGCTGGCAGCCCGAGAGCCCTCTAACTCGACCACGACCACCAACCCGACGCCCCCAAGCGTCAGCCAGGGCCGCCCGGGCAAGCAAGCATCCGATAGAGACATGGACGAGGACCTTCGCAAGCCCATCCCGATAGGCTAAATGGCCTTTCATGATCCCGGGAAGGCGAGGCCCCGCGAGAAAGTGCGACGTGATTGAGAACTCTGATCGGATAGTCCCGCACCGGCCCGTGGAATAATCCTCAACTGACCACTGACCACTGACAACTGACCACCGAAATGAGGAGCGACGGATGACGAACTTGACTCCCGAGCAGCGAGTCCTGGGCCGCGAGAACGCCGACCGTGCACTGGGCGTGTCCCGGCGCGACCTCCTGAAGGCGGCGGTGGCCACGCCCGCTCTGGGCGCCTTCTACTTCGGCTACAAGGAGATGGGGAACAAATCCGCGGTCAAGGCGGCGATCATCGGCACCGGCGACGAGGGCTGCCAGGCGATGATCCGCTCGCACAACCGCGCCTACATGAACTTCGTCGGCTTCTGCGACATCCGCCCCTCCCAGCAAGTCCGCGCCCGCAAGGAATTCTCGGACCACAAGGACTACTCGGCCGACGACGTCAAGAGGCTCAAGCAGTACGCCAGCAAGGAGGAGATGCTGGCGGACCCCGAGGTCGAGGTCGTGGTCATCGCCCTGCCGCTCTGGCTGCATGCCCCGGTGGCGATCGAAGCGATGAAGAAAGGCAAGCACGTCTTCACCGAGAAGTTGATGGCGCACTCGATCGCCGAGTGCAAGGAGATGTGCAAGGTCGCCCGCCAGACCAACCGCCTCCTGGCCGTCGGCCACCAGCGGCACTACTCGGTGCTGTACGACAACGCCAACTACCTGGTGCAGAACGGCGTCCTGGGCGACATCCGGCACATCCGGGCCCTCTGGCACCGCAACAATGCCCAGCCCCTGGTGGCGAAGGACAAGAAGGGCGACACGATCATCGACCCGACCACGGGCCTGCCCGAGATCGTCCGCGACAAGAAGGGGCACGTCGTCTACGTCGATAGCTGGAAGCGGCTCCATCCCGGGATCGAGAAGGACATCGACTTCAGCAAGTACGGCCCCACGTTCGAGTCCACTTCCCGCTACAGGGCGGTCCTCCCGGACAAGGACATCGACGTCAAGAAGTACGGCTACGCGAGCCTGGACGAGCTGATCAACTGGCGGATCTACAACCGGACAGGAGCCGGCCTGATGGCCGAACTGGGCAGCCACCAGCTCGACGCCTGCTCGATCTTCCTGGGCAAGCAGCACCCTCTGGCCGTCACGGGCATCGGCGGCACGTTCTTCTACGAGGACGGCCGCGAGGCCGACGACCACGTCTTCACGACCTTCGAGTTCCCCGGCAAGGGGGAGCGCGACCGGATCGTCGTGACCTATTCGTCAATCAACACCAACTCGTTCGACGGCTATGGCGAGATGGTGATGGGCTCGAAGGGGACGATGATCGTGAGCCAGGAGAAGGAGATCCTGCTGTACAAGGAGGCGGGCAATCCGCTCACCTCGCGGACGACGAGCGTTACGGTGGAGACGCAGGGGAAGAAGCCCGCGCTGGAGACCAGCCCGAGCACGGCCGGCCCGGCCGCGGCCGCGGCGCTGGGCAGCCTGGCCACGGCCGACCCCTCCCGCGGATACCGCGAGGAGCTCGAGCACTTCGCCTACTGCGTCCGACACGGCGACGCCTCGAATTACCACGCCGACACCGAGCATCAACCTCGCTGCCGCGGCGAGGTGGCGCTGGCCGATGCCGTCATCGCGCTGACGAGCAACATCTCGATGCGCGAGAAGCGCCGGATCGACTTCGACCCCCGCTGGTTCGAGTACGATTCCCCCGAGGTCCCCGAAGGCAAGGAATCGATCGCCAAGCGGGTTTGAACGCGGAATCTCGGGCGTATCTCTTGCAGCGAGCCCAGAGAAAACCGACAGAGGATTCACTCGAACCCCATGCTTCAGCGAGGAAGCCCGCATCGGGCTCCTCGCTGACGCGTCGGACCGCAGCCCTCTCAACCCCTCTTAGGCTAGTCTGGATCACCTATCAAGATGAAACCAGCCCAGTAATGTGGATGATCGAATGGGTGTTCCGCGACCGGAACGCCCGGCTTGTGGCGTGGCTCTCCACGTGTAATCTGATTCCTTTCAATTGTTATTTCATCGCCGGTCAAGCCCCGAAGCCACGATTTCGCCTCACGAAGCGCCTCAGCCTTCGGAGGCAGGACATCAAGGCCGTCTCGGCGGCCCAGCAGGTTGGCATAGAACCGCCGCATCAAGAGCGCTGTCGCCGTGTCGTCCACTTTCCACAGCGATAGGCACACGCTCCGTGTGCCCGACAGCAATAGGGCTTGGGAGAACCCCACGAATCCCTCACCACCGGCCTCGCGACCCAGGGCAGTCTCGCACGCCGAGAGCGTTACCAACTCGGCCTTCAGATCCCAACCGTGCTGTATCTCACGGGCCAGGAGCCGGCCGTCATAGGCGGTTTTGTGGTGCAGGACTTGATCGAGTGGGTCGGGCAAGCCGGTCTGGGTCAGGATCACCGCCGAGCGGGCGGGGACATCTTCATCGATCACGCCGTGCGTCGCCAGATGTATGAAGCCGAACCGTCGCAGCTCTCTCGATGCGGCCAGGCGGTCCATCTCGGGCTCGCTCGCGTCGGCCCCGAGCAAGATCCGGGTGGGCCGACCGTCGGATTTGAAGAGCTGCGCAAGCGCCTCAACCTCGTATCGCGTGCCGGGCAAGGGCGAGAGGTCATCATCGCCCGACCGCGCCGCAGCGAGCACTTTGTCGATTGCCCGATTCGAGGCGACCGCTTCCGCTGCCGGTCGGTGATCGAGCGTCACACCGAGCTTGCCCGAGGCTAGCTCGTGCCGGGACAATTGGCCGTCTCTCCAGACTTCGACGACGATCGGCTTGTCGCCCGAGCCCACGACCTTGAGATCGTCCTTCTTCGTCAGCGGGCTGCCGTTGTAGGCCAGCAAGACATCCCCCGCTCTCAGGCCGCGCGTCGCGGCGTTCGAGCCGGGTGCCACCACGTTGACAAGTAGGCCATGGCCAGGAAGTAGCTTAGGTTCGCTCGACTTGTCGGGCCGCTTGTAGACCGGGTCTCCAAGGGCCAGCAGGCCAGCATGACTGTCGGGCCGGGGCTGCTCGCGCAGATACTTCCGCACGGTGGCCGAAGGGGCATAGCTCACGATCCGAGTGTCGTCGGAGGCGAGCAGCGCTTCGACGGGGATACCCGTCATGGACCGCGAGGGAAGGACGATCAGTCTGCGGGCCGCCGGCTGGCCGTCATCTGTCGCGGCCAGAGCCTTGGCCAGTGGTTCGAGGCGTTGGAGGCGTAGTCTCTCAACCAGGAGACGCGGGTCGGTCGAGCCAGTTCCGGGCCGGATTCGCAGTTGCGTCCGGACCCGGTTCGCGAGCCCGATATCGTCCTCGGTCCACAATCCGTTCGGGCCAGTCCCGGCGATCGGGATCCAGGACGGAATGCCTCGTGAACGGACGACCACGCCCCAGTGTTCGCCGTCGGGGTCGGCCGCAGTCGGCCCGAGCGGTGGGATGTTGACCCAGGTAACCAGGGCGGTGTCGGCGGGCACGGTGTTCTGGATTTCCGTCAGGCTGGCGACCGCGACCGCGAGCGAGGCGTGAGCCTTCACAAGCTCACTCCGAAACTCGCCCAGGGCGATGCTTGCCAGTTCGCGCTGACGGCCCAATTCCGCAAACTGCTTCGCCCGCTCGGCTTGGTCGAGACGCTTGGGCGTGGCTTCCGCCACTCGGTCGAGCCGCTCCAGAGTCGCAATCCGTTCGCGAAGTTGGGTTCGCTCGGCGAGAGTGAGCCGCGTGTCGTTTCGCGCGGTCAGCTCATCGAGTAAGCCACGACCCAAGTCTTCCTCCAATCGTTGCCACGCCTCCTTCGGCTGACCAAGCCGGGCCAGAACAGCGGACAAGCCTGGCCGCACCGATTCTGTCGCTGCGGCGCGCTCCAGACCGGTGAAAGCGATCCGCTGCCTCGCTGCATCCAGACTCTTGACCGCGCGCAACCATTGGTCTCGCGCTTCTGGATACTTACCCTGCGCGTGGAGGTTCGCTGCCAGATTGTGGTAGCTGATGGCAGTATCGGGATGGTCATCGGTGAGCATCCGGTGGCGGATCTCGAGCGCCTTCTCCAAGAGGGGCTGGGCCTGGGCGTACTTCCCCTGAGCGTCCAGGCAAATCGCCACGTAACTGTAGCTCTGGGCAATCTGGGGGTGATCGTCGGTGAGTAAGTGGTGGCGGATCTCCAGTGCCTTCTCCAAGAGGGGCTGGGCCTGGGCGTACTTCCCCTGGGCTTTCAGATTAATCGCCAGGTTCGTGTAGCCGTGGGCGGTCGCGGGGTTGTCGTCGGTGAGAAGACCGCGACTAATATCCAGCGCCTTCTGATAGAGGGGTTGGGCCTGGACATACTTCCCCTGGGAGTGAAGGCAGTTCGCCAAGTTACCATACCCGATGGCGGTGTCGGGGTGGTCCTCGGTGAGCAGGCCGCGGCGGATCTCCAAGGCCTTCTCGAACAGCGGCTGGGCCTGGGCATGCTTACCCTGTTGGTCGAGGTTGCGAGCCACGTTATTATAGCCGATGGCAGTGTGGGGGTGGCCCTCGGTGAGCAGGCGGCGCCAGATCTCCAGTGCCTTCTCGTAAAGTGGCTGGGCTTGCGCATATTGCCCTTGATCGCTGAGGTTAGACGCCAGGTTATTGTAGCCGACAGCGGTATCGGGGTAGTCGTCGGCGAGTAGACGGCGTTTGATCTCGAGCGCCTTCTCGAACAGAGGCTGGGCCGCGGCGTACTTACCTTGCGCATTCAGGCTTTGTGCAAGGTTGTTGTACGCTTGGGTCGTGTCGGGGTGATTATCGTCGAGTAGACGCTGTTTGATGTCGAGTGCCTTCTCGAACAGGGGCTGGGCCGCGGCGTACTTCCCCTGGAAGGCAAGGCTTATCGCCAGGTTGTTGTAGCTGGTGGCGGTGTCGCGGTGATCGTCGGTGAGTAGGCGGCAGCGGATCTCCAATGCCTTCTCGAACAGAAGCCGGGCCTGGGCATACTTCCCCTTCGCGAAAAGGGCTTCCCCTTCTTCATTCATGTTCTTGGCCGATCGAAAGGCGCCTCGATCCTCGCGCGACATCGGTGCGACCCGACGCAACGCCTTGAGACTCCACTCTGCGTTCACCGTCTCAAAGTGCTTCGAGCCAAGGCCCCTTGCCCGCAAGTCGAGCAATTCCTGAGCCTTCGCAATCGCCTCGTCCCAGCGATCGGCCTTCAGCGCGGCCTCAATGGCCTTATCCAGCTCCTGCGACCGCCCAGCGTCGTCGCCTTTCAACGCTCGCAGTTCCGGTGCTGTAGGAAGGGTTTCCCTCGGAGTCGTGGTTTGGGCAGTCGTGGGCGAGCCCGGGATCTCGACCACTAACCCGATGAGCAGCCCCAGTCGTATGACGACGCGAAGACCTTTCATGAGAGTAGTTATCCTGTCTCTAGCGATCAGCGTCGGAAGGTCGAAAATGTTACCGACTCTCCTAATCGGGTCTGCCTCACTCCTTCGACCCGACGGGGAAGACAAGCGCCCTTACGGCATTCACGCCGGGCAGTTTCACGACGTATTCACAGACCTCCCTGAACTCCACGGGCTCCCCTGAGCGTTTCCGCGGCTCGCCTCGCCGGTCGCTTACCAAGGGCTCGAAATTGTGGCCGTCGAACCCCCAGACTCCCGCGTCATCCCCTGGAATCGTTCCCCAGTGCAACCCACCCCGACCCTCCCAGTCGGCAAAAGACGGCAACGGCTCACGTGATGCCAGCAAGACGAATGCCTGCAAGCCGACGCCATCGGTGAGTGGGAAGTATAGGCTCTCGAGCGGATATTCGATCTCGTCGGACTTCGGCGGCGCCACGGTCGACCTCGTGGGGTGGCACAATTGAGCTTTCCCGTCCGGGTTCAGTGCGATTAGGTAGCAGTATGCCGGGGCGTTGAGTTGCGCATGCACTTTCACGTCGTCGTCGAACAGAACGGGCTCGGTCGCCAAGCCGATCGCCCCCAAAGATCTACATGGCTTCTCCCCGCGGAAATGCTTGACTTCGAAAGAAGTGATCCGTAGCAGAACTGTGGGGACTGTCGGAGAAAAGAAGCTGCTCGATGCCGCAGGTTGGCCGGAAGGTTGGACGCTGCTCTCCGATCGCAGCCAGACCAGAACGAGCGTGAAAGCCGATACGACCGCCAAGACTACGCCTCCGATCGCCATTACTCCAGGTCCCCAGAGGCAGCGCCGCAGAGCCCGCTCCAGATCATCCGCCGCTCGATATCGCTTGTCCGGATCGGGCGCCAGGGCCTTCAGGCAAATGCGCGTCCAGCACCGGGGTACTCGCGGGTTGATCGACCGGGGAGTCACCTGCTCCCCTTTGCTGGCCCGCTGGAGGGCGGCGAATGCCGACTCGCCCTGGTAGACCGGCCGTCCGGTCAGCAGGTAGAAGAGCACGCCCGCGAGGCCGAAGACGTCGGTCCAGGGCCCGATCTGGTCTCCCTGGCCGCGCGTCTGCTCGGGGCTCATGTAGCTGGTCGTGCCGCCGGACGAGCCTTTCGGATCCTCGGCCCAGGCATGACGGTACCGCGCCAGGCCGAAATCGATCAACCTCGGCCGGCCTTCCTCGTCGATCAGCACGTTCCTCGGCTTGATATCCAGATGGAGGATTCCTCGGGCATGGAAGTACGCGACGCCCCGGGCCAGCTCGACCAGGATGCGGGCGGCCTCGCGCGGTCCGACCGCGTGGTTCTCCGCGAATTGCTGGAGGTTCAGACCCTGGACATGCTCCATGACGACGAACGGCCGGCCTTCGTGGAGATCGATGTCCACGACGCGGACGAGGTTGGGGTGATCGAAGCCGGCGAGCAGGCGGCCCTCGCGGAGCATTCGCCCGCGACCGGTCGGATCCGCGGCGATGGCTCGCCGCGCGAGCTTGAGCACGAAGACCTGGCCGGTCTCGGGGTGGTTGACGCGGAAAACCTCGCCCTGTCCGCCCTCGCCGAGCACCTCAAGGACCAGATAGCGACCGATTTGCCGCCTCGATTGAGGACGATCTTGGTCCTCGATCTCTCGGTCCAGAACGCGGGTGGATGCCTCATCGAGCTCGGGGGTCTCGGCAAACGAAATGGGATCGTGCAACTCCAGCAGACTGAAGAGCCGCTTCTGGGCCCGGATCCGCTCGCGAAGCGATTCGCGGAGTGCGGCGTCCACGACGCCGAGATCCTCGGGCGTCGGCTCCTCGCCACGAAGATAACCTTCGTGCCAGCGTCCCATCAGATCCAGCAGTCGAGATTCCTCGCCCTCGCCCTCCGTCCCGGCCTCATGCGGAGGCGCGGCCGTCGTGCCATCGGTGAAGGGGGACGCGGCAAACGAGTCCGGGTCATGGAGATCCATGCGACACTCCGGCCGATCCCGTCGAACTAGAGTAGCCCATCGGCATCCTTGAGCCATTTCGCCAGGCGATTCGTCGCCTGTAACCAGATGCGACTGACCTGCTTGGGATGCAATCCCACGACCTGGGCCGTCTCGAGCTGGGTGTAGCCGCCATAGTAATGCAGCCAGAAGACCGACTTCTCGAGTTCGGGCAGGAGTTCGATCTGTCGGTGCAGTTCGGTCAGTATCGCCAGCCGCCGTGGATCGTTGGTCGTGTCGGGGAAGTCGTCCGTTGCGAGCGATCCCCGACCATGCGAGTCGATCGAGCCGTTCACGCGGTGGGCGTCATAGCGTCGCTGACGCCTGGCGATCTGGAACAGGGCGTGTCTCGCCTTGAGGTAAACCAGGCCGAAGAAACCCGCCTCCGTCTCCGGGTGAATGGTCTCGAGGGCGCGCATCATGCCGAGCCAGGTCTCGCTGACGACACTCTCCAGGTCGTGCCGGCCGCGGACGCCGGGGAATTCCCGCTCGAGCGCCGAGGCGGCGATCTTCACCAACCGGTGGTGAGCCCGGCACATCAGAGCCTGGCGCACCGTCGGGTCGCCCCGGCGGAGCCTGTCGAGCATGCCCGGGATATCCGAGCTGGCGCCGGTGCTCATCTCGAACCCTTCCGATCTCCGAGTCGGGAAGACGCCGCGTTAACAAGACTCCACGAAGCTCCCCGCGCCGGCTCCCGACTCGGATTATCCTATGAAGTCGCGCCCGACCTTTCAAGAATAATGAGCTTATTCAAAAAATCCTGTCTGGAATCAAGGGTCGCGCCACTTTACATGATAGGCCCGTCAATCACCTCGACGAGATTGATGGAACCGCGAACTCCGGTCGCCCGCGATCTAGAGTCGAGGAACGCGGATCGACGACGGCACGACCGGAACGTGAGGGAGGCGAGAGCGGGCCGATTCACCGCCGGACTCGATCTTCTTCGCGATTTCGAGGAGGCGTCGCGCCCGAATCGGCGCGCCCGAGGGCTCTTGAAGACCGGCCCGCGCCGATTCTCGGGCAGCACTCGCTAACGACCGCAGACATCAGCCATCGGTCTGGTCTTCGAGACTCGAATCAGACCCGGACGTACGACACACGGATCGGCGATTCGTTCATTCTCAGTCGAAACGAGGTGCACCATGAGTTTCGGGATGAGGCGGCTTCGGCAGTTCGGCGCGGCGACGGGCGCGGTAGGCACTGTCGCCCCGGTCCGAGGCGGACGGAGACGAGATCGAGATCGGCATCGGTCGCGACCGTCGCTCCTGCCCCTCGAGGATCGCCAGCTCCTCTCGACGCTGACCGTCACGAGCACGGCGGATTCCGCTCCCGCCTACGATCCGGCACCGGGCACCCTGCGGTGGGCCGTCGAGCAGGCCGACATCTCCACGAGCCCAACCACGATCGATTTCAATCTCGGGAGTGCACCGACCACGATCACATTGGAGCAAGGTGAGCTCGAGCTGAGCAACATCGCGGATGCGATCACCATCGCCGGAACCGGTGCGAACCTGTTGACCATCAGCGGAAATGATCTCAACCGGGTCTTTCAGGTGGGGGAGGGCGTCACGGCTTCCCTGTCGGGTTTGACGATAACCGGGGGCTCCGCGAGCGGACAGTATGGGGGCGGTCTGGACAACCAGGGTTTCGCCACCCTCACCAGTTGCGTGATCAGCGGCAACTCAGCACAGTTCGGGGGTGGCCTGGCCAATGACTATGGCACCCTAAAGATGAGTGAGTGCACGGTCAGCGGCAACACCAGCACTCTTGGCGGCGGCCTGTTCAGCGACGGCTCGGCGACCTTGACCGACTGTACGCTCAGCGATAACGACGCCCTCTATGGCGGTGGCTCATACAGCGGAGGCTCGATCGCTCTGACCGCGTGCACCGTCAGTGGGAACACCGCCAGCGGTCTCTCGACCACCGGGCAGAGCGTCGGCGGACTGGCAAACTTCGGTGCGATGACTCTGACGGCGTGTACAGTCAGCAACAATACCGGCGGGTTCTGCGGCGGTCTCGTCAATGTCAACACGGCGACTCTGATCGACACGATCGTGGCGGGCAATACGGATCACTACTATGCAGGTGAGCCTAACATATTCGATCCCGGAAGCCAAGTTACCGGAAGTTACAACCTGATTGGAACGGGCAGCTCGGGCGGCCTGACGTCGGCCAATCACAATCTCCTCAACGTCGCCAATCCGATGCTGGGCCCTCTGGCGAACAACGGAGGCCAGACCGAAACGATGGCCCTCCTCTCCGGCAGCCCGGCGATCCAGGCGGGCGTCGCCGTCAGCGGCCTCACGACCGACCAGCGCGGTCTCCCCAACGACACGCCTCCCGACATCGGCGCCTACCAGACCAGCCCGACGGCCACCGCCAGTTTCCTCAAGCAGGATGCGACGACCCAGGGGAGCTGGATCGGCACCTACGGCGGCCAAGGCTACGACATCGTCAGCGGGCCTACCAGCCTCCCCTCCTACGCCTCCGTCACCCCATCCGGCCAGACCACCTACACCTGGACCACCACCTCCAGCGACCCCCGCGCCCTGCAGGTCCCCGGCTCCTCCAATCGCGTCGCCGCCGTCTGGTTCTCCAAGACCAGCTTCTCCGTCAACGTCAACCTCAACGACGGCAAGAGCCACGACCTCGAGCTCTACTTCGACGACTGGGACAGCCTGGGCCGAGCCGAGACGGTGCAGATCAGCAACGCCGCCGGCACGGTCCTCTCCACCGAGTCGATCTCGTCGTTCTCCTCCGGCTTGTACCTGGACTGGCAGGTCTCGGGCAAGCTGGTGATCACGATCACCCGCACCGCCGGGCCCAACGCCGTCCTCAACGGGCTGTTCATCGACCCGACGGCCACCGCCAGTTTCCTCAAGCAGGACACGACGACGCAGGGGAGCTGGATCGGCACCTACGGCGGCCAGGGCTACGACATCGTCAGCGGGCCTACCAGCCTCCCCTCCTACGCCTCCGTCACCCCATCCGGCCAGACCACCTACACCTGGACCACCACCTCCAGCGACCCCCGCGCCCTGCAGGTCCCCGGCTCCTCCAATCGCGTCGCCGCCGTCTGGTTCTCCAAGACCAGCTTCTCCGTCAACGTCAACCTCAACGACGGCAAGAGCCACGACCTCGAGCTCTACTTCGACGACTGGGACAGCCTGGGCCGAGCCGAGACGGTGCAGATCAGCAACGCCGCCGGCACGGTCCTCTCCACCGAGTCGATCTCGTCGTTCTCCTCCGGCTTGTACCTGGACTGGCAGGTCTCGGGCAAGCTGGTGATCACGATCACCCGCACCGCCGGGCCCAACGCCGTCCTCAACGGGCTGTTCATCGACCCGACGGCCACCGCCAGTTTCCTCAAGCAGGACACGACGACGCAGGGGAGCTGGATCGGCACCTACGGCGCGCAGGGCTACGACATCGTCAGCGGGCCGTCCAGCCTCCCCTCCTACGCCTCCGTCACCCCATCCGGCGAGACCACCTACACCTGGACCACCACCTCCAAGGACCGGCGTGCCTTGCAAGTCCCGGGTTCCAGCGACCGCGTCGCCGCCGTCTGGTTCTCCAAGACCAGCTTCACCGTCGATGTCAACCTGTCCGACGGCAAGAGCCACGACCTCGAGCTCTACTTCGACGACTGGGACAGCCTGGGCCGCTCCGAGACCGTCCAGATCAGCAACGCATCGGGCACAGTGCTCTCGACCGAGACGATCTCGTCGTTCTCCTCCGGGCTCTACCTGGACTGGCAGGTCTCGGGCGACGTGGTGATCACGATCACCCGCACCGCCGGCCCCAACGCCGTCCTCAACGGCTTGTTCATCGACCCGGCGACCATACCACTGTCGCATTCGGTCCTCGAGCTGCCCGCGTCCTCGTCCGGCGTCCAGATGATGACGATGGGCGCCCTGGCCGAGTCGCCCGGCGCTCCCT
The DNA here is from genome assembly GCA_963743925.1 of uncultured Planctomycetota bacterium. GTDB lineage: Bacteria > Planctomycetota > Planctomycetia > Isosphaerales > Isosphaeraceae > CAVZRC01. The sequence goes on from CAVURY010000034.1 coordinate 1,146,711, forward strand.
CCGACATCTCCAGTCCCGCTGGGTCATCGACGTCGTCAACGACGGCCGCTGGCGCGGGCGGCACGGAGACGATCGTGCAGCGAGACCTCGATGCGGCGGCCTCCAACATCCTCTCCATGGCCTCGATCGGCGTCAGCGGCGACAAAGCGCCTCCGCGACAGTCGGCGGTCCATTCTTCGGCGTCAACTCGCGGAGCGATCCATGATGAGGCCCTCGAAGAAGTCTCCTCCGAACGGGAGGGATGAGCGGCCGGTCCGATGTTGGGAATCACGCGAGGGTTGTCCTGCCGGGATGGCTCGGCGAGGCAGGATCCTCGCGCCCTCGATTCGTCGCATCTCCTGAAGTGAAGGAGATTCGACGATCGTTGGTAACCCCCGAGGTCCCCGAAGGCAAGGAATCCATCGCCAAGCGGGTCTGAAGCTGATGACGAGTACGACCTGCCCGTTCTCCGCGCGGTTGGCCGTGCGGAGAATCTGGTACGTTTCGGGGAACCCGACACAATCGACGGTGGGCGATCGAGAGTCCGGCGAGTCAGCGGAAAGCGATGGCAGCCCAATCTGACGCCATCAAGAGCGGATCACACATCGGGCGAATCCTGGCGAACTCTCAAGATCGTGCCAGTCCTCGCCCGTGGCGCCTCCGACCCCTCATCAGTGCCGGCGGTTCCGCCAAGCTGCGCCCACTAGCCGCTTCACGATTGGTTTGCGCACAGTTGATACGAGCCTGAAGCGCCAGCGAGTGCATGCCTTCCGGGAATTCACTCGCTGGCGCTCCGGGCTCGTAGGAGTCCGCTTCGTGTCGAGCTGTGCGCAAACCAATCGTGAAGCGATCTAGCTCATCGCGCGGGCGGCAAGTCTATGCTGTTGCCATCATTCGACACGAGACCGTCAGCCGATCGCAGCCCGAGCAGTCGGCGGCTCGATCAAGGCCTGGTTGATCGGCTTGCCTCTGGTGAACCGCGTTTCCCGGATCGATCCTCGCTCCGACAGTTGGATCTCGGCGCGGGGCTGGGCTCGGGGAGCTGACGTGCGCGGTGACGAGCTGCTCATGCCCACTCTCACCAATGCCGGACCGGCCTGCGACGCCGGGCTGAGTGCGATCGACGTGTCACTCACCAAGGGCAGGCTCGTGCCGATGAGATTGCGGACGTCGTTGTAGTCGGCGGCATTGACGGCGCCGTCGCCGTTGATGTCGCCGAAGATCGTCGGCTTGGCGCCGCCGATCCGCAGCCACTCGTTGCGGATGCCGACCAGGTCCTGGCTGTTGACCGACCCGTCGTCGTTGAAGTCGCCCGGCAGGACGTCGAGCTGGCGATAGAATGCCGAGATCCCCGGATTGTCGACGATCAGCGTGACCCGATCGGCCGCGTTGATCGGCCGTGCCAGGGTGATCGTGTAGCTCGTCCCCGAGCCGGTGACGGTCACCGGTCCGTAGTTGACGCCGATGGCGCTGGTGATGAAGACGTCGGCGGCGGTCAGGCTATAGGCCTGGCTGAGGGTGATCGAAAGCTGATCGATGCCCAGCCAGGGCAGGTCGGTGTTCCGGCCGGCCGGCAGGAGCCTGAGGCCGTCGTCGGCGGTCTCGAGCGCGGCGGTCTGAGTCCCCCAGGTGACCGAGAGCGCGTCGTCGGAGTCGGGAGTGAACTCGAAGGCGCCGATGTCGACCGTGCCGTTGATGATCCGGACGAATCCGGGGCCGCGCTGATCGGTCGTCAAGGGCTGACCGGTGGTGGGATCGACGGCCAGGGGGTTGCTCCCTTTGTCGATGGCCGGGCTGCCGGGGAGGAGTGCGATGGTCTGGGTCGGCCCGCCGTTATTGGCGAGCGTGCCGAGTCCCGGGTTGGCGACGCCGACCTGGTTGCCGTTGACGTCGTTGACCAGGCCGCCGGAGCCGCCGGTGCCGATCAAGTTGTATGCGCTGGAGGAGGAGACCGTGCCGGCGATGTCGTCGGCTGTCACACCGCTGGTCGAGCTGTCGGTGTTCAGTGCGACGATCGTGCTGTCCAGGGTGACCGTTCCCCTGCCGACATACAGCCCGCCGGCTACGCCGTCGCTGTAGCAGCAGGTGCCGCCGCTGGGGCTGGTGCCGATGCTGCCGCCGGAGACGTTGTTTTCGGCGACGGTGGAATTCACGAGGGTCAGCGTGCCAGAGTAGACATACAGACCGCCGCCGATGCCGCCGTCGGAGACGTTGTTTTCGGCGACGGTGGAATTCACGAGGGCCAGCGTGCCAGAGGTAAACAGCCCCCCGCCGCTGCCGCCGGCGGGGAGGTTGTTGCCGACGATGGTGGAATTCACGAAGGTCAGCGTGCCACTGTTCGCGATGCCGCCTCCGTGCCCGGGCTCGCCTCCGTAGCCGGGGCCGAAGCCTAGTATCTCGGCCGTGTTGTCGGCGATGGTAGAATTCACGAGGGTCAGCGTGCCACCGTTCTCGATGCCGCCTCCGAAGCCGAACAACCCCTCGGCCGAATTATCGGCGATGGTGGTGTCGGTGACGGTCAGCGTGCCATCGTTCTCGATGCCGCCGCCCTGCGCAGCCCCGTTGCTGTCGAGAGTGGAGTCGGTGATCGTCATCGAGCCATAGTTGCCGATGCCACCGCCTCTTCCGAACACAATGCCATGAGCCGTCCCGGACGAGTTGTTGTCGATGGTGGAGTCCATGACCGTCACCGTGCCACTCGCGTTCTCGATACCACCACCGTTGCCGTCGGAAAGATTATCGGCGATGGTGGTGTCGGTGACGGTCAGTGTCCCGCCAAGATTCTCGATGCCGCCGAAGACCCCGAAGTGGTTGTCGATGGTGGAGTCAGTGACGGTCAGCGTGCCTGAATTGGAGATACCGCCACCGTCGGAGGTGTAGAGACGCCGCTGATGGTGAGGCCGGCGATCTCGGCCCGGACGTCGGCATCTACCGTGAAGATGGCGAATAAGGCGCGATCCGCGACGCTATTGGCCACCGTCACACTCGACGCACCAGGGCCTTCGATGTCCGTCAACCCGGTCGTGTTGCTCAGGTCCGGCAGGGCCGAGTTCAGCGTGATCGTGCCGGTTACCGCGAACTCGATCGTGTTGTCGCCCGCGGTCTGATCGGCCTGCGTGATGACGTAACGCAGATCGCCCGAAAGGCCCGTGCCCACCCCGGCGTCACCGAGAGTGTTGACGGTGAAGGTGGACAGGAGCATCCGATCTTCCAGCGCCTCGACCCCCCAGGCTCGACGCCCGAGGTGACGGGTCGGTCGCCTCACCAGGTTGCTCCCCACGCGGCGCACTCCCAGATTGGCCGAAAGTCGATCAGTGCCGGTCATCAGATATCGTCTCCTTCCCGTTTCAGAACCCGGGCGATGCTGCAAATCCATCCAAAGAACTGTGGTGTCAGCAACTGTCTCACGATCCAACGTTTCCACACCGCTCGTGGACCTGGCCACCATCCCGGCCCGCTTTCCAGGCGAATGACGACCGGGTCATCGATGACGGCGACATCCGTGAGCGAGACCGTGCCGACGACGACCGAGAGGCCCCTCGCTGAGCCGCCATGCCGCCCGGGATCGTCAAGCCACTCAGGCTGGCCGTCACGCCGCTGACCACCGAGAGCACCTCGACGGCACCCCGCGCCGACCGTCACGAGACCCGCGCCGGGGCCGTCGATCACTTCCGGGCCGGCCGCCTCGGACAGCAACAGCGTGCCGGCCGGCGCGATCGTCCGCGGTGATGCGAAGACGGTCGGGTCGAATTCGATCTCGCTGCCGGCTGTGTTGCTGTTGGCGTCGGCCTGGCCGATCACGTAGGGCGGCGTACCCGAGTTACCCGTGCCCGAGCTGCCGTTGCCCGTCGAGTTCACCGTGTAGATCGTGGGACCGCCCGAGAGCAGGAGCCGGTCCACGAGGCTTTCCAGGAACCAGGGTTGCGTGCCTCGCCTCGATCGCCCGAGCGATGACCCTCGGGATTTCCGCAACGTCCGTTCGAGAGCGCGCAACGGATGAGCGACCATGGGAGCGGTCATCCTTACTTCCGCAGGTTGGATCGACTCGGATTCGCGAGACGCACGACCAACGGAATGGGCTCCGCGTCATGCTCGACCCCGCCGCACGCTCACTTGCTTGGACGCACCGAATCCTGGTGATTTGATGTAACGAACGAACTAAGACAGATGCTTTGCACGGCGTGGACGGTCGGTCAAGTGGGTACCGTCCTTTTCCCGATGCGATCCTGTTCAATCGCTTGGAAAGTCATATTTGATGAGAAAAATAAACGCTGCACTTTGGCCTGGACGGTATCTGGTAACAATTCGTTACAAACTGCGCCTCAGGCCGTCGGACCCTCCCCATCGCGGCGGTAGACATCGGTTCGCCTTCTGTGCAGGACGACGCACACCACTATGCGAGATACCAGGGCCGGTTTCACCATCGCGGAGCGGCCCCGGACGGCTTTGGGAATCACCTCGGCGGTGGCCGAGCCGAGGCGTCCCGATCCGCAACTCGATGGTCGGCGTCATCTCATCGGCCAGATCGGCCGGACCGTCCTCCGGCAAGCATCTTGAGATAAAGTCATCCGCAACCCGAACACGCGAGCGACCGGGACGTCCCTCGATCGAGACGCCCCGGCCGTCGTCTTGCGCGGGGCGAGCGGTCAGTCACGGGACCGCAGGATTTCAGCCTTCCCGGATGTTGACCGAGCCGTGCTCGCCATTGGCGAAGGTGACATCGGCGTTGCCCTCCTCGTCGAGGAACTGGACGGTGCAGATGACCTTCTCGCGAGGATCGTCACCCTTGTGGTAGCTGAAGCAGTCGCCGCCGTCATCCGTCCAGCCGGGCATCGACCAGCGCTCGATCTTGGCTTCGGGGGTGCCGTCGTCGATGTGGTACTGGTGTCGGGCGCGGGCCGCATCGCTCACGGTATAGAGTCGATCGCCGCCGAATCCCGACGCGAAATCCTCTTCATGGGACGTCATCTTCTCGACCTTGGCCACGGTCAGGTCGGCGACCCGGGTGAGCCTCTCGGCTTCGCCGATGATCTGGTCGAGCAATGCGGGCAGCTTCTCGAAGGCCCTGAGTTTGGTCTCTCGGTCGCAAGACGGCCAGGGGATCTGGATCTTATCGATCGTGTGACTCCATTCTCCTTCGTGGTCGAGGAGTCCCGTCTCGACGGCGACATGAATCCGGAAGGCACCGCTGGCTCGCCCGAAGGCCAGGGAGCTGACGATACAGACACGGTTGTTCTGGTTATCGGTCCCGGTTTCGTCCCTGTCAAACTCGCACTCGGCGGAGATCCCGAGTTGGAGTTCATCCACGAGGAACCTCTCGACCATCCTCGCCAGCTTGGAAGCCTGGTCGGTCGCGCTATTGAGGCGTGGGGCGATCGCGCGAGTCTCTCCATCCGCTTCTTCAGCTCGTCGGTCATCGAATTGTCCTTTGGGCCTTCCGGCCCTCTTGAAAGTGCCCGCCAGGGCGAAATCCGCCGCGATACTCTCGCGACACTGGAATCCTATAACAAATCAACGCGCATAGTCAAGAGGATGACGCCACCTCTTTACCGCCCGAGAGCGGGCGCGGAGTCAGGACGCTCCCGCGCCCAACTCAGACTCAAGGTGTTCGTCTCGAATCAAGAGCTCTCATGGCCTCAACTCCCGTCGAATGCCTAGGCCGGCCGGCTGCCGGGGCGAATCGTCGCGGTAGGGACGATCGAGTTCCCGCACCCGACGTGCATTTTGCCCTCCCGGCGATCCGAGGGGTCGAGTATCCTGCCCGACCGTGGTTGAATGGCACGGTCCCCAACTCGTCCGCTACGTCGTCGGGGTCGGGCCGCGGGATTCGCACCATCGCGGATAGCCGCATGGGAACCGGCCACCAGGGAGGGGAAGATGAATCCATGGAGAGACGACCAGGGCCGCGGGATTGTCCTGATGGATCCGGCCCTGTTGAAGTTCCATCGGTATCTCTTACTCCTATCCCATTTCCGGAGCTACAGCACGCTTCTCTGCCACATCCTGAGCAGCCACCCGCAGATCTGCGGTTACTCCGAGGCGATGATCCCCTACGAGACGGCCGTCGACCTCATCCGACTCAACTGCGAGGTGTTCCGGGCCGGGAACTACCGGGGCGATTGCGAATACGTCGTCGACAAGCTCCTCCTCGACAACTTCGGCGTGTCGGACGTCGTCCTGCGCATCCCGCGGGTCACCCCGCTGTTGATCGTCCGGGAGCCCGAGTCGGCAATCGGGAGCCTGGTGCGGATGCGAACCCGCGAGTACGAGCAGGGCATCGCCGACTGGACGGGCGGGATGATCGATCGCGCACGGAACGCGGAGCTGGCCGCCGTGTACTACATTGCAAGGCTCGGGACCTTGCGAGTCATGGCAGATCGCCTCGAGTCGATCGGGAAGCGGGGCCTCTTCATGACCGCCGAGAGCCTGATCGCCGACACCGCAGCGACCTTCCGATGGCTCGAGCGCGAGCTGGGGCTGAGCGAGCGGCTCCGCGAGGAGTACCGGCTGTTCCCGAATACCGGGGCCGTCGGTTCCGGCGACACCTCCGCGACGATTCGGTCGGGCCGGATCATCCGGGACTGCGACGATCGAGAAGAGGCTTCGATCGCGATCCCGAGCGATCTCCTCGACCGCGCCCGAGCGGCCTACGAGGAATGCCTGGCGGCCTTCCGCGCGTCGCCAGTCCTGTCCCGCGCCGGTGGTACGAGTCTCAACCCTCATCCCGGATTTCGCGGATGAGCGAGACAACCAGATCCACGTTCCCGACTCGTTGACGCATCTCCTCGCGCATTCGATCCATTCATTCAGCAGCCAGACGCATGGCTTCTCGCTCAGATCACATCGAATGCCGATTTTTCATGTTACCAGACCCTTACTACGGAATCTCATTCACCCTGGTTGTGATTCCCGGCCTGTTCCTTGGCCGCCTCGGGCGGCATGGCGGGGACCTCGTGGGCCGAGGGCTCGATCCGGATCTTGCGGATCCGGGTGGGATCGGCGCGGAGGACCGTCAGGCGATGCCCGTCGATCGAGACCGAGTCTCCCGGCTTCGCCAGCCGGCCGAGCAGGTCGAGGACCAATCCGCCCGCGGTCTCGGCGTCGGTCTCGGGGATCGTCATCCCGCAAGTCTCCGCCAGTACGTCGAGCGGGCACGAAGCCTCGACCTCGAAGATGTTGTCTCCCAGGGGCGTGATCGGCGGGGTCTCGCGGTCGAACTCGTCCTGGATCGGCCCGACCAGCTCCTCCAGCACATTCTCCAGGGTCGCCATGCCCACGACGCTGCCATATTCGTCGAGCAGCATCGCCAGGTGGATCCGGTTGCGCTGGAACTCCAGCAGGAGCTGATCGAGACGGAGCATCACCGGCAGGAACGGCACCTTGCGCGAGCTGGCGCAGATCGAAACGTCCGTTCTGATAGGCCCCGGCGCGGAAGACGTCTTTGACGTGGATCATGCCGATCACGGTCGTCAGGTCGTCCTCGCAGAGCGGGAACCGCGTGTGGCCGGCCTGGCGCGCCACGCGGAGGTTCTCCTCGATCGGCCGGGCCAGGCTCAGATAGACGATGTCGGGCCGGGGGACCATCACCCGTCGCGCCGTCTTCTCCTCCAGGTTGAGGACGTTCTCGATCATCATCCGCTCGTTGCGAGAGAGGTGGCCGCCCGCCACGCTCTCGGCGACGATCAGGCGAAGCTCTTCCTCGGAGTGGGCAAGCTCGGACGTGCTGGTATGGCCCAGGCCCATCACCCAGAGCGTCAAGTTGCTCGCCTTGTTCAGCAGCCAGATGACCGGCGAGAAGACGTACGAGAGGATGACCAGCGGCGGCGCCGTCAGCAGCGCCAGGACCCTCGGCATCCGGATCGCCAGGCTCTTGGGGGCCTGCTCGCCCAGCGCCATGTGCAAGAACGTGACCAGCGAGAGGGCGGCCAGCGGCACGATCGGGATCGATACGGCGAAGATCGCGATCGGATGGGAGGGCAGCCCGATGGTGCGGAACGCCGCCTCGACCAGTGGGTCCACCCAGTGCTCGATGGCCCGCCCCAGCGCCAGGCTGGCGATCGTGATCCCGATCTGCGAAGCGGAGAGGTAGAAATCCAGCCGGTCGAGCGCCTTGCTGGTCAGCTTGGCCGCCCAGTTGCCCTGCTCGGCGAGCTGATCGATCTGGGTCGCCCGCACCTTGACCAGCGCGAACTCGGCGGCGACGAAGTACCCGTTGATCAGGATCAGCCCGGCGATGCTCAGGATCTCGAAATATCCCATGTCGGACGAAATCCGGTCCTCGATCGGGTCGCCCACGCCAGCCTCCTGAGAGGGAACCGGGATTCGCGGGCCGTGCATCCTCGTCATCACGCCGGTTCTGATGTAACACCCGCAAGGGTGATGATTCTAACCGAAATTCGCCGGGTTGACACTCCCGAAATGAATGTCGCCAGCAACCGACCAGCCGGAGACGGCCCGCCCATCCCCGGCCACATGGTTGCGCCCTCGCACCGCCCGGCTCATCCTATTGACACCCCGTCCGCCAAGCTTTACGATGTAAAGCGAAATGAGCACCGGGCGCCGGACGGGTGGCGGGGAGGCGGTCGCCGGATTCCGCGACCGGGGATGGAGGGTGGCGTTCATGGAACTGCGAGATGCCTTGACGCAGATCACGGAGATCCGGCTGCAACTGGCGCGGACCGAGGTCTTCCGCGGCTACCGGGCGATGCCCGTGGCGTTCTCGGGGATCGTCGCCCTGCTGGCGGCGGGCATCCAGGCGGCGACGATCGCCGACCCAACAACGCAGGTCGGCCCTTACCTGGCATTGTGGATCGGCGCGGCGGTCATCAGCGCGATGGCGGCGGGAATGGAGATGGTGGTCCGGGCTCGCAACGCCAGCTCGGCCCTGACGCGCGAGCTGACCTGGCTGGCGCTCGAGCAATTCTGCCCATGCCTGCTGGCCGGCGCGCTCCTGACGATCGTCTTCGTCCGGACGGCGCCGTCGAATCTCTGGATGCTGCCCGGCCTATGGCAGGTGGTGTACAGCCTGGGGATCTTCGCCTCGTGCCGGCTGCTGCCCCGCGCGACCTTCTGGGTGGCGGTCTTCTATCTCGGCACCGGACTGGCGGTCCTGGCCCTGGGAAACGGCGCCTCGGCGCTCTCGCCCTGGGCCATGGGTTTCCCGTTCGGAGCGGGCCAACTGCTGGCCGCGGCCGTCCTCTATAACACCCTGGAGCGCGACCATGGCACAGAGTAAACCCAAGCCGGTCGAGCCCACGGGCCGGTTCGCCTACGAGGGCCTGGAGCGCGTCTTCCACGAGAAGGCTCGCCTCGGGATCATGACGTCGCTGGTCACCCACCCGCGAGGCGCCGTCTTCGCCGATCTGAAGGAGCTCTGCCACCTCACCGACGGCAACCTCAGCCGGCACCTCCAGGTGCTGCACGAGGCCGGCTTCGTCGAGATCTGGAAGGGCTTCCATCAGAACCGGCCCCAGACACTCTGCCGGATCACCGACGACGGCCGTCGCCGGTTCTTGGAGTATATCAACGTCCTCGAGACCGTCGTCCAGGACGCCCTGCACGCCTCGCAAGCCGAGCCCGCCCCGGCCGGCAACCCCAATCTCGCCGAGGGTTGGTCCCCGGCCTGACGCCGTCCCGGCCCGGCCAGGGAGACGTGCTCCGCCTTCCCGGACCCGCCTCGGACCGTAACAAGACAACCGCATCCGGGTTATCCCCGGACCTCGGCCATCCCCGGCGATGGCCTTCCCGGACCCGCGGCCTTTGCCGTGCCAAGTCATTGTTGACCCCAAGGGATGGAACTTCCTCACTCTCTTGATCGTGGCGAGGGATGCCGAGGCGATAGGAGGATTCATGCGAGTGATTCGAGCGGATGTGATGGGCCTGTGCTTCGGAGTTCGCGATGCCCTGGAGATCATCGATCGGATCGATGAACCGTCCACGGTGACGATCCATGGCCAGCTGGTCCACAACGAGGTCGTCGAGGAGCAGCTCGCCGCCCGCGGCTTCGCGATCCGGAGCGAGGCCCGGCGGGCGGCCACAATGCCGGAGACCCCGGCCGTCCTGGTCACCGCCCACGGGATCAGCGATCGAGAGCGGGAGCGGCTCGAGTCCGCGGGCAAGCGCCTGGTCGACACGACCTGTCCTCTGGTCACCCGGGTCCACCAGGCCGCGCGGACCTTACAGGCCGAGGGCTATCACGTCCTGGTGATCGGGCGGAAGGGGCACGTCGAGGTCGAGGGGATCGTCGGCGACCTGGATCATCCGGATGTGATCGAGTCGGTGGACGACGTTTGCACTTATCCCCACGCTCGCCTGGGGATCGTCTGCCAGACCACGGCCACCGAGCGTCGCGTCGAGCGGATCCGCGCCGCGATCGTCGCGCGGAACCCGGACGCCGAGATCCGGTTCGTGGACACGGTCTGCCTGCCGACCAAGGAGCATCAGCGTTCCCTGGAGCGGCTGCTCGATCGCGTCGAGGCGGTCGTGGTCGTCGGCGGCCATCACTCGAACAACACCCGCGAGCTGGCCGCGCGCTGTCGCGAGCGGGGCAAGCCCGCCCTCCACGTCCAGACGGCCACTGAGCTCGATCCGGCCTGGTTCAAGGGGTTCGCCACGGTCGGACTGACCGCGGGGACCTCCACCCTCCCGGAGACCATCGAAGAGGTCCATCGTGCACTCGTCTGGATCGGTAGCGGGAGAGTAGCCTCTCGCGAAGATCACGGGTACAGCACCCCGGAGCCGGTTTTCCTCAACATTCTCGAATCGGGATCGCGACCATGACCGGGGTCTCACCATCCTTCGAGATGCCCCGGACGTCGTCGGCATTCCGGCCGGCCCCGATGCTGGCCGGTCTCCTGATTTTCGGCATCGGTTTCGGTGTCGTCGAGGCGATCGTGGTGGTCGACCTCCGGGCGATCCTGAGCCCGATCAGCGGCCGGTCCGATCCTCTCTCGGCGGACGAGATCTTCCCATTGATACCGATGGAACGGCTGGAGCACGCCGATCCGTCCGCGGCCCGATTGATGAAGATCGAGGTACTGCGCGAGGCGGCGACGATCGTCATGCTCGCCGGGGTCGGCCTTGCGGCCGGACGTTCGGGGATTCAACGGTTCTCGGCATTCCTGGTCGCCTTCGGCGTCTGGGACCTGACCTACTACCTCGGCCTGAGTGGCTTGCTCGGCTGGCCGTCATCCATCTGGACCTGGGACATCCTGTTCCTGATCCCGGTCCCATGGGCGGCGCCCGTGCTGGCACCGGCGATCGTGGCCGCGTCGATGATCGTGGCGGGGACGGCCGTGATCGTCCGTGAGTCGTCGGGCTGCGCCTTCCGGGTCACGGGACGAGACTGGGCGGCAATCGTCGTCGGGGGATTCGTCCTGATCCTCTCCTTCTGCTGGGACTGGCGAAACATCGCGTCCGGGGGAGTGCCCAACCCCTTCCCCTGGGCGTTGTTCGCGGCGGGCGCGGCGATCGGCTTCGGCGGCTTCCTTCGCGCAACCTGGCGGAATCGCGACGTCTCGGCCGAACACTGAGGAAACAAAGCAACCACGGATCGGAGTTCGGATCGGATTTCTTTCCCATCCGTGTTTTCCGTGCAATCCGTGGTTCAACTCTTCTCCGCCCAATCGACTGCGATCACTCGATCATGTTTGACTATGACTTCATCAAGGTCGTTTTCGGATCGGCCCAGCCCCGGGCAGGGTCTTGGCGGCCGGATCCGAGGGCGGCCTGTCGAGGCAGAGGAATGAGAACAGGTCGGCGATCTCCTGGGGTGAGAGCTGCTTCTCGACCTCCTCGGGCATGAGCGAGACATCGGCCGTCTTGACCTGTTCGATCTGGTCGCGAGGGATGATCTCCAGCTTTCCGCCCTGGATCTTGAGGACGACGCGGTCCTTGCCGTCCTCGGCCAGCAGGCCCGTCAGGACGCGCCCGTCCGCGGTGGCCAGGGTCGTCGCCTGGTAGCCCGGACCGATGACGAGGCTCGGGTCGAAGACGTTGGACACGAGCTGGTTGAAGTCGTTGCGGCCGTTCGACGTGATGTCCGGGCCGACATCCTGCCCCTCGCCGTAGATCTTGTGGCACTGGGCGCAGAGCTTGTTGAAGACGGCCTGTCCGGCGGCGGGATCGCCAGGAGTCGCGCGGAGCGATCGACGGATCCGGTCGACCACCTGCTCCCGGCGTGGGTTGCGACCCTCGCGAATCGTCCCCCACACGGCCTTGACCTGCCTGGCAATTTCCGGGTCCTGGCTGTGCTGGAGCTTCCGGAGCTGGTTGATGTTCAGGGCCGTCGTGGGGATCCGCTTGTCGGCGACGGCGGCGAGCATGGCCTTGGTCCAGCCGGGGCGCTGGGACAGGAGCTCGATCGCCTTGGGCCTCAAGGTGTCCGGCATGCGAGCAAACGCCTTCAGCACGACGGTCGCAACCTCCGGGTCTTCGAGACTACCGAGCGAGTCGAGGACATCCCCGCGGAAGTCGACCGTGCTCGACGCCTCATCCTCGGCGAGGATGCTCGCGATCAGCGAACGGATCGACCCCTGGATGCTCCGGGAGAGAACCGCGTTGACCGCCCGCATTCGCAGCTCTTCCCAATCCGCCCGGGAGCCGTCCTCATCGGCTTTCGAGGTGGTGCGGGCGATCTCCCACGTCTTTTTCAGGCTCGACTGATCGCCGCAATACGCCAGCAGGATCCGATATTCGAGCGCCGGCGACGCTTCGCCGACTCCCGGGTCCAGCTTGTCCACCAGTCGGGTGAGTTCCGCGTGCAAGCCCTTCTCCATCTCCGGAGACAGGGCTCGTTCGCGAAATCGCTCGGCCAGCACGTCGATCAGTTCCCGCAGATCGTCCTTGCCGATCGTCCGGGCCAGCAAGCTCCGGACGAGCTCCGGGCTGGCCTTCGGGCTGTCCAGGAGCCGATCGATCGCCCGAGGAGCCATCGCGCTGAGCCCGAGGTTCGTCCCCCCATGCTCCCGCAACCGGCGATCGATGTCGATCTGACGGGATTCAAGTAGCGGGTGGAGGTTCTGCCAGACGACCTGCGGGATCAGGGGATCGCCCGCGTATAGAAGCGCATCCATCAAGATGGGGACCGGATCCACACCCTCGAGCTTCCGCGACGCGATGGCCGCCTGGAGCCGGACAGGCATCGCGGAATCGCGCGCCGGGCGATCACCTGGTCGCGGATCGACGGATCCACGCGCCCCTGGTTGCCCGCCGCCCGGACGCCCCAGGCCTGGAACGCCGGATCGCGGTGCGATAAGAGCCTGAGATGGAAGCCCACCTCGAGCGGGCCGGCACCGATCAAGGCCCATAAGCCGTGCAAGCGTGCGGTGCGGTCAACCGTCTCATCCAGGGCCATCGCTTCGAGCTTGCGCCTGATCGCCGGCGAGGCCCGCTCGGTCAGGAGCCGCTGGGCGATGTCGCGGACGTAGACGTTCGGATCGCGCAGGAAGGCGATCAACTCGTCGTCGCTCGACTTGGCCAGGTCGAACCCGAATCGCCGGGGCGACTCGAGATATCGCACGCGGTAAAGCCGCCCCTTGAGCCGGTCAATCCCCGATGGGTCGCGGTTGGCGTCCTGGTAGCAGTGATACTGGTCGTACCAGTCGAGGATATAGAGGCAGCCGTCGGGTCCGGTCTTCTGCGCGACCGGCATGAACCACGAGTCGTTCGCCCGGAGGAAGTCGGGGACGGGCTCGGCGCGATAGGTTGAGCCGTTCCGCGTCAGGGTGTCGGCGTTGATGCAATTGCCGTGGATGTTGCCCATGTAGAGCCGGCCGCGATATTCGGGGGGATAGGCGGGGCTGTCGAAGTAGTGAATCCCGCAATATGCCGCCTTCTGGTGCAAATGGCCGACGATCGATTCGATCGGCCAGGTATACGGCGGATACGGCCCGCCCTGGCGGATGTAATAGCCGGTCTCGACCAGGTGCCAGAGGTGATCGATCACGCAGGCACTGGCGAAGAACGAGCCCTCGGTGTCGATCGCGATGCCCCACGGATTGCTGGTGCCCTCGCACCAGACTTCGAACACGCGCGTCCTGGGATGAATCCGGAAGATCGCGCAAGTGAACTCATAAGTCTTGCCGTTCTTCGAGGCGACCTTGGCGGGGTTGAACACCCCGTTCCAGCCGTAGAGCCAGCCGTCGGGCCCCCAGGTCAGCGAGTTGGGCAGCTCGTGGGTATCCGAGCGGCCGAATCCGGTCGCGACGACTTCTCGCGTGTCGGCCTTGCCGTCGCCGTCGCGATCCTGGAGGAACAGGATATCGGGAGCGTTGGCGACCCAGACACCTCCGTGCCCGACGGCGATCCCCGAGGGGATGTTCAGCCCGTCGGCGAAGACCGTGAACTTGTCCGCCTTACCGTCGCCGTCGGTGTCCTCCAGGATCTTGACCCGGTCCCGGCCCGGCCCGGGCGCGCGCCGGGGATATTCCAGGCTCTCGGTGATCCATACGCGGCCACGTTCGTCGAACGTCAGGGCCACCGGGTTGACGATATCCGGCTCGGAGGCGACCACCTCGACATGGAAGCCGTGCGGGACGGTCATCTCCCGGACCGCCTGGGCGGGAGTCCGGGCGCGTTCGGCGGCCGATCCTGGTTGTGCGGGATCGGTGCTCGGGGATCGGGCCCTCCCTGGGCGAACGCCGAGGTGGCGGGCGTGAACCCCGCAATCCCGCACGCAATCACCAGGCCGATCATCTTCGGCTGGAACGCAAATCCCATCGCCGCTCCTCTCGGTGCTGTTTCAGCGAAACGTCTGTTGCTTCGGCTCAACGCGCGGAGGGCCGTCGCCTCAGGACGTTCCCTTCGTCGTCGCTTCGCCGCCGACGGTCGGAGCCGGGCCGGCGGATTCGACCGGCAAGTCATCGAGTAACCTCTGGAGCGCGCTCGGTTCGACGGGCTTGACGATGTGGTGGTCGAAGCCGGCCTCGTGAGAGCGGCGGCGATCGTCATCCTGGCCCCAGCCGGTAAGCGCGACGACGGTCGCCTTGTCGAGGGCGAGTTCCTGGCGGAGCCTCCGGCAGACCTCGTAACCGTCCATCCCCGGCATGCCGATGTCGAGCAGGACCAGTTCGGGGCGGAACTCGGTCGCGTGGCGGATGGCCGCCGGCCCATCATAGGCCACGCGGACCTCCTGGCCCGCCAGTTTCAACAACATACCCAAGCTGACGGCCGCGTCAACGTTGTCGTCCACGACCAGTACGCGATGTCGAGAAGCAGAGTGGTTCAAACGCTCGGGCTCCTTTGCTGACGTGTCCCATCGATCGGACTGTCCGGTCCGGGCGGGCAGGCGGACGACGAACTCGCTCCCTTGCCCGATCCCCCGACTGGAAGCCTCGACGGTCCCCCCATGCAATTCGACCAACTTCCGGACCAGGGTCAGCCCGATGCCGACCCCTCCTTGAGAGCGTTGTACACGGCGCTCGACCTGAACGAACAGGTCGAAAATCCGCGTCAGCATTTCCGGGGGGATGCCGATCCCATTATCGCGGATACTCAGGACGACTTCATGCCCTTGTTGCCGCAATTCCACTTCGATCCATCCACCCGGCTCGGTGTACTTGGCTGCATTATTGAGCAGGTTGCTGACGATCTGCTCAAGCCGGGTCGGGTCGCCGATGATCGGGTGGGACCCCGGCGGAAGCGAAACCGCCAGCCGGAGCTGCCGCTCCTGGATCTGGGGCGTTATCGAATCGACGGTGCGACGGATCAGCGGGACGAGGTCGACGACCTCCCGGCGGAGCTCGATACGGCCCCGACTGATGCGCGACACGTCCATCAGGTCATCGAGCAACCGGGCCATGTGCTGCACCTGTCGCTCCGCCATCTCGCGATACTGATCCAGGATCTCGGGGTGGTCCTCCGCCGCCTTCATGACCTGCAACGAGTTGCGGATGGGCGCCAGGGGATTCCTCAGCTCATGGGCCAGCATCGCCAGGAATTCGTCCTTCAACCGATCCGCCTGCTTGAGGGTTTCTTCCATCTGGATCCGCTCGGTGATGTCGGTATTGGTCCCGAACCAGAGGACGATCCGGCCGTCGGCATCGCGCGAAGGCATGACGCGGGTGAGGAACGGGCGGAAACCGCCGTCGGCCCCACGAAGCGGGATGACCCGATCGAATGGCTCACCGCTGCGGAGAGAGGCGGTCCAGTGCTCCAGGATTTCGGGCAGTCGATCCGGGTCGTGGATGGACTTCCAGCCCCAGCCTTCGATCTCCTCGAAGGTCTTGCCGGTATACTCGTAAAATCGCCGGTTGTACCAGAAGATGTGCCCGTCCGGACGGGCCATCCAGGACAGTTGCGGGATCGAGTCGGCCATCGTGCGGAATTGCACCTCGCTGTCCTGGAGGGCCTTTTCCGCGCGACGGCGGTCGCTGATGTCCCGGAAGACCAGGACGGCCCCTTGAGTTTCTCCGCCGTCGCCCCGGATCGGCGCCACGCTGTCGTCGATCGGCAATTCGCGGCCGTCGCGGGCGACCAGGTAGGTGTGGTTGACGAACCCGGTGATGATCCCCTCCTCGAGGATCTTCGCCACCGGCGCCTCGGCCGGCTCGCGGGTCGCCTCGTCGAAGATGCGGAAGACCATCGCGAGCGGCTTTCCCCGCGCCTCGGACTCGGCCCATCCCGTCAGTTCCTCGGCGATGGGGTTCATGAAGGTCACGCATGCCGCGATATCGGTGACGATCACGGCATCGCCGATGCTCGAGAGAGTCACCCGGAATCGTTCGCCCTGCTCCCTCAGCGACTCCTGGGCCTTCGCCCGTTCCGTGACCTCGGCCCGGAGCGACGCATGAGCTGCGGACAGCTCCGCCGTGCGCTCCTCGACCCGGCGCTCCAGCTCCTCATTCATGGCTTCCTTGAGCCGCTCGGCCTCGACGAGCTGAAGGTTGGTGGCCCGGAGCTGCTCTTCGGCCCGCTTCCGCTCGCCGATCTCACGCTCCAGCTCGACGGGGCTCCGCATGGCCAGGGCCTGCGGCGTGATCGGCACCAGGGCGACCACCGTACACCAGGAGACCACCGCCGTGAGAAACTTGAGGACACCCGCCAGCCGATATGCAGGCCACCAGAAGATGATCGCCTCCATCAGGTGGGTCGTGCCGCAGGCCAGGATGAATAACCCGAAGAGCCAGAAGACCATCCGGAACGGGACGTTCTTCTTCCTGAGGAGGAAATAGCCCAGGACGCAGGGTATGGCGACGTATGCCGACCAGATGCCCAGGTCGGACAGGATATGCAGCCAGCCGAGCTCGGACGACCAATCTCCACACTCCCACCGGGGTGGGAACCCGGAGACATCGAACAGATGGGTCAAGATCTCAACCATCAACCAACCCCCGAATTCGCTCCTCGCCCGATACGATTCCTCTGCCCGTCTTCGAATCGTTCGGTGATCGTCCGAACTCAATTCACGACCATGCATGGTCGCTTGCTTCATTCTAAACGGCTTGACGCGTGAGATACCAGCTATTATGGCCACTGGCCCAAGGACAAACCTCATTTCGCTGGCCGGGGAAATCGGATGGGCCGAGCGGGACTTTTCGGGGTGCCCGAAGATCGGCCAGAATAGGGTCATGCCGCAGACCCTCTGGAAACCTTCACTGGTCCTGGCCTTGTACCGCAACCGCGAAGTGCCTCAATCGCGCTTCATGCAGTTGGCGACGATCCGCGTGGACGGCCGACCCGCGAACCGGACGGTCGTCTTCCGCGGTTTCCTGGGCGATTGTCACCAGATCACCATGGTATCGGACGTTCGAAGTGCGAAGTTCGGCGGATTGGAGAGTCATCCCTGGGCCGAAGTGTGCTGGTACTTCTCTCGCACGCGGGAGCAGTTCCGCCTGGCGGGTCGCCTGAGCGTGGTACGGGAGGGCATCGGCGATCCGGCGCTCGAAGAGGCTCGACGCGAGGCCTGGCGGGGCCTCTCGAGCGCGACGCGTCAGAGCTACACCTGGCCGGAGCCCGGCCAGCCCCGCGACCCGCTCGAGTCGTACATCGGCCCTGAGCCGGACCCCGCCTCACCCCTACCGTCTTTCGCCATGGTCGTCCTCGATCCGGACCACGTGGACCACCTCGAGCTGGACGGCAACCCGCAGAACCGATGGCTCTATCACCGCGAAGACGAAGGCCGGTGGACCTCCGTCGAGGTCAACCCATGAAGGACGATGTTCGGTGTCTTCTGTAGTCGGCCTCTGTGAGGCCGCGGATACGATCGCGGGGTCACAGACCCCAACTACAGCTCGGCCCGCTCGCGCAATCAGAACGAGATCCCTTCGCGCTTGGGGGCGGGTCCCTCGGCCGGGGCCGGCTTGGGTTGGTTGTTCTCGGCCGGCTTGGTCTGCGCGGGAACCGGTGTCGACGCGGCCAGGTGGTCGTTGAACGCCTGGACGCCCGCTCGGGCGACCTGAACGTCCTGTTCGCCGGTACCGCCGCCGACTCCAACGCCGCCGATCACCTGGCCGTCGACGAGCACGGGCAGACCGCCATAAAGGGTGGTGAGCTTTCCGCCGCTGGCGGCCGCGGCGTTCTCGAGGCTCAGGTTCAAGAGAGGGTCCGCCTGCTGAGTGCCGGGCGGGAACGGGCCGCTGGGCAGTCGGACGGTCGCGGCGGTTGTCGCCTTGGTGATCGAGGTGTAAACGCTGGCTGGCCGCGCGCCGTCCATCCGCCCGAAGGCGATCAAGTGGCCCCCTTCGTTGACGACGGCGATATTTTGTTTCAGACCCATCGCCTGGGCCTTGGCCTCGGCGCCCGCCAGGATCGCCCGCGCGCCGGCGAGCGTGAGCCGCACCTGGTTCCGGGCGACCAGGGGAGAGTCGTCCTTCGTGCCCGCCGAGTGCGATCCCGCCGCGGAGGACCAGGTGAGGGCCTCCGTAACCGTTGACCTGGGAGGAGGAGGTTCGACGCGTCGCACCGTCGCCAGGGCCTTACCGATCGCGGCGACGCCGAGCTTGAGCCCTTCATTATAATCGCCCCGGCGGAAGCCTTCGAAGAAGGCGTCGCGAATCTCGTGGCGGCGGGCCTCGGTGACCGCCTCGTGATAATGGTGCGAGCCCAGGACCTCGAGCTTCCGTTCTTTCCGTGCGATCAGGACGAACACTCCGTGGATTCCCGAACGCTCGGCCAATCGGATCGCCGCCTTATCGGCCGGATCGCCCTTGAGCGTATCGATCGTCTCGATGATGATCGCGGCGCCGGAAGACCGCTCGATCCGATCCAGCTCACGCGTCCCCGTCGCGATCGCGTCGGCCGCGAACAGGCCGGCCGTGTCCCGGATCTCCGAGGAGACCTTCCCAACCCGCGGCACAGGCTCCTGCGCCCGGGCGACCGACCCGATCGTGATCGAGTGCGCCATCGTGCTCGCGAGCAAAATTAGGGCGCCTTGCCCGACCCATCGTGGCCAGATTCGGTACGACTGACTCATCGCTGCCGCTCCCTTTAGAGCTGATCCCGGTAGGCCGATTTGCAGGGTGGATGAAGTCACCGAGTCCGATGTTGCTGAAGAGATTCGGTGAGTTTCACCCGCCCTACTGGGATAAGCGCTTCACTGTTAAACCGGCATGAATGCATGCGATTCCAGTCGGATTCGAGATCCCCCGATCGCGGAGTCGCGGTCCGAATCGCTTGCGAATCCGGGGCCCGGGTTCTCGAATCCGAGATCTCAATCCCGACGCCACTCGCTATTTCTGCTGGGCGAGCATCCAATCGATCAGCTCGGGATTATTGTAGGCCCGGTCCCAGCTATTGTGCCCGACGCCGCGATACTCGGTGAGTCGGGCCGTGCCACCCTGACGCTTGAGCGCCCCGACCATCGCCCGGAGGTTGAGCACGGTGTCATCGCGATCGGCGTCGCCGCAGAAGGTCCAGACCGGAAGCGCCTTGAGCCGATCGGCGGCCTCGGGCTCGCCGGGGCCGCAGATCGGGACGACGGCGGCGAACCGCTCGGGCATCGCGGTGGCGAGGTCCCAGCTCCCGTGCCCTCCCATCGAGAGCCCGGTCAGGAGAACCCGTTTCGGATCGACCTTGTAGGCGGCCATCACGTCGTCGAGTGCCTTCAGGGCGGCCTGGCTGTCGGGCGATCCGGCCGACCACGTGCGTCGAGCCTGCGGGAAGACGACGATGGCCGGGACTCCGCCGGGACGGTTGTAAATCGCCGGCCCCAGGCCCACTTGCGCGGGGACGATCCCGTCCTCACCGCGTTCGCCGGCGCCATGGAGGAACAGGATCACCGGATACGCCTTCGATCCATCGTAACCCTCGGGAACATAGACCGTGTATTTCCGATCGCCCTGGTCGGTCTTGACGGAACGGACATGAAAGCCGGGATGAGTCGGGTTCTCGGCCGTGGGCGTGGGGAGGGGCTGGATCATCAGGTCCCGGAACTGGATCTCCATCGGCCCGCCGGCATGGATCTGCACCGCCACCAGGCCGGACCGGGCGATGCCGGAATCCGGTTCCTGGTACTCGCGCACCGAATCCTGACCGTTGAGACTCAGGTTGATCCGGTCTCCCATCGCGCGGATCGTGTAGCGGTTCCAGTCCGAGCGATTGAGGGTCCTGGTGGCATCGGACCTCGGATACACCAGCACCATGTTCCGACGCGACTCGTCATAGAGCGCCCCCCAGTACCCGTCGCCGAGATCCGCCTGATAGCCCGACATCTCATGACCCGGGATGCGGACGCTCCGGAACTGGACGCCGCTGTTTCCCTGTCCGTTGCGCATCTTGAAGTTGAGCGAGAGGACGAAGTCGCCATAGGGCTTGGTCGTGGCCAGGAACTCGTTGTGATCGAGGCCCGGCGAATTGCCGACGAGCACGCCGTCGCGGGCCGACCAGAGCTGCGTGTCACCGTCCCAACCGGCCAGGTCGCTGCCGTGGACCAGCGGGGCGAAACCGGCCGTCTCGACGACCGCGGGCAGGCCGAGGAGTTGTCGGGTCCAGTAGGTGATGATCGTGCCCAGATAGGTGCCACCGAGGTCGCCCTCGCCGCCCGGGACGCTCGAATAGCTGCCGTCGGCCTTCCGGCAGCTCATCACGAAGGACATGAGTCGCTCGACGTCGGGCTTCTCATGGAGCATATAGAGGCATCTCATGACGCGATAGCTGCTCGACAGGTCGGGGGGACCGGCATCCTTGGACCAGCCGCCCTCGGGGCGCTGGCCGGCCTTGATCGCCGCGACGACGGCCTCGCGTCGATCGAGCCTCAGGCCCATGCGGAGGATCGCCGCGGCGGCCCCGCCGGTGACGAACGCCTGGCTCGGCCCGGCCCCGAAGGTCCCGTCGGGGTTCCTCATCTCCTGGATCTGCGAGTTCCACTTCAAGATGTCGGGCGACGAGACGCCGATGGCCTCCAGGCCGGCGATCGCCATCCGGACTTCCTCGAAGCTGTGGGCGTTCCGGCCAAGGTAGGCGACGGCCCCGCGGATGATCTTGGTGTCGGCGATCTTCAGCTCGGAGGCGGCGAGCAGCCCGAGGGCCGTGGTGACGACGTCGGGCTTCCCGCCGGGCGTGGATGCGAACCCGCCCTCGGGGCTCGCGCACGATCTGACATACTGGACGCAGGCCAGGATGTCGGGCACCGAGCCCCCGACGTGCTTGAGCGCCCTTAATCCGGAGTTGGTCGCCTGCAAGCTGGACGGCCCGCCCTTCTTGGCGGTGAATCCGCCGTCCTTGTTCTGCTGGGCGGCGGCGAAGGCGGCCGTTTGCGCGAACTCGGCAGGCGACTGCGCCCGCGACAAGGGTGTGATCGAGGCACAGAACGCCGACAGAACGATGGCGATCCCGGTGCGATGTCTCATGGCTGGTCTTCTCCCGGAGGCTTGTTCACGACCAACGTCCGCAAGACTGACAGTGTGACACGCCCGCCACCGGCCGGCAACATGGTGGGGATATGCCCATCCGAACCCCCCGACATCCCGACTTCGAGAGAAGATCACCCGAGTCAGAAACCATGCTCGTCCCCGAATGACCTTGCCTTCTCCCGCGATGCGGACTCAAATGTTGGCCTTGAGATCGGTCTCGGCAGACAACGACCTTTTCTGGAGCCTCCATCCATGGACGGGATGACCCGGCGCAACGCCCTGAAACTGGCCGGATTATCGCTCCCGATGGCCACCTCCGGCGTGGTGCAGGCCCAACCGCCCCGCACCAAGCCCTACCTGATCCTGTCGTGTGACGGCGGCGGGATTCGCGGTCTGCTTACGGCCAAGGTCATCGAACGGCTCCAGCGAGAGGTTCCGTTCCTCGACAAGATCGATCTATTCGCGGGGACATCCACGGGGGGGATCATCGCACTGGGATTGGCCCACAACCTTTCTCCCACCGAGCTGGTCGAGTTGTATCGCGATCGCGGGCCGGAAATCTTCACGGAGATCGGCTCCCGGCATCCGGGGAGGAGCCGGTTCCTGGAATTCTTCAGCGATCTCGACTACAAGCTGCGAGAGTTCCTGAGGGAGCTCCACTTCGATCCATTGGACCTGCTCCACCCCAGGTACCCCAACGCCGGGCTGAGGCGAGTGCTGACGCAAGCCTTCGGGAAGGCAACGATGGGCGACCTGAAGAGGTCCGCGCTCGTCACGACGCTCCGCCTGTACTCCGAAGGCCGGAACTGGTCGCCCCTGGTGCTGCACAACATCGGCGACGAAGGAACCGGAGAGTTTGACACCCGGCTTCAGGACAAGCCGACCCGCTCGACCAGGCTGGTCGACGCCGCCCTCTGCACCAGCGCGGCCCCCCTCTATTTCCCGCCCCACCTCCATCCCGATTTCGGCTTCTGCGTCAACGGCGGCCTCTTCGCCAACTGCCCCGCGAGCATCGCGCTGGGCCTGGCCTGCCGGGCGAACAAGGGAGACATCAGCAGCATCCGCATCCTTTCGATCGGCACGGGCAGCCAGATCAGCGGGATCGACATCCCGCACTCGATGCCTTTCGAGCGGGCCGCGGAATACGGAGCCCTGGCGTGGCTCTCTCCGATTCCTCGCGGCGAGAGCCTCGGAAACCACGAAACGCTCACGCCCGCCTTCCCCTTGCTCTCCGCCCTGCTCGATGCCAGCTCGTCGTCGAACAGCTACATCTGCGAGCAGGCGCTGGACGGGAACTACCACCGCGTGCAGATGAACCTGCCGAAGCCGGTCGCGCTGGACGACACTTCCAAGGACACGCTAAACTTCCTCGAACACGTCGCCGAGCGGATTCCCAAGGCGAACTGGAAGGCGACGACGGACTGGCTGAGGGCGATGATCAGCTAATCGGATTCGATTTCCGACGAGCCCGATCCGGGGCCCTGCAGTCGGCGAGGGGCCATTGACGACCCAAGGGGAGCCGATTACTGTCGTGACGTCGGGACGCCCTCGCCTCATGTCGCGGTATCGGCCTCACTCCGGCCTCGGTCACCGAGAAGCCGTTCATGGCGAAATCGAAGAACCCCAGGCACCGACTCGCGGATCGTCGTGGCGTGTTCCCGGACGACGTGTACGGCAACACCTGGTTCACGACCCTGATCCAGATTCCGGGTCGTGCCGGGCCGGTCGACCTTGACGAACTGCTGGTTCGCCTGACGGAACGTGACGCCATCGGGGCGTCGCGGCGGGATATCGGCGCGGACCTGCATGCGGGGCGCATCCGGACGCCCGCCGGCGATTGGGGATTGCTCGTTGCTCTGCCGGGACAGTCATGGGCGTACCTTGTGCCGAGCTCCGCCTCGTCGGACGTGCCGGAGGACATCGCCAGGTCGGCCGGCGTTCGCGTGATCGTCGCAGGCTACGATGACACCTCCAACGCCGCGGGCTTCCTGTGCTTTGAAGGCGAAGAAGTCCTGGCGAAGTTTGAGTCATCTGGCCTCGGCGGCGACGTTGTCGACGAGTACCGCGGCGGCGATCCCGACGCATGGCATCAAACGCTCTTTACAGGCACTCGACTACTTAAGGACTGGATCGAACCGTTTGAAAGCCCGGCAGAGGTCGTGGACGCGCTCGCGAAGGAATTTGACGCGTTCATACCCTACATCAACGCGAGCGCGGTTGCGGGCCACGTCACGATCAATGGCTTCGACCGCAGGGAGTTCAAACGCGAGGATTACCTGCGAATCGACCTGATCGGGTTCGGAAACACGCGGCTAGAGCCTTCGGCCGCCGATCATCAACTTCTCGATGCGATCCTGGCCGGTGATGACGGGGCGGTGCGCAGCGCCGTTCTTTCCGGGGCCGATTTGCACCGGCTCCCGGGACGTAGCACGACCCCGCTGCACTTGGCTATCCGGTTAAGTCGCGACGGCAAGCCGTGGCGCGATCTGATTACGACGCTGCTGGAACTCGGCGCCGACCTGAACGAACCCAGCCGCGAGCCACCCGTTCACGCTGCGCTCGACAGTTACATGATCACGATGCAACCACAGTTGATCGACCTGCTCGAGTTGCTGATCGGCCACGGCGCGGACGTCAACGCGAAGGGACTCGGGATGTTGAGTGCGGGCGTGTTACCCCTTCACCGGGCCGCGCGTCGAGGGTGGTTGGCGGTCGCGAAGTACCTGGTCTCGAGAGGCGCCGACGTAACAGCCATCAACATCTTGGGGCAGACCCCGCGCCAGGAAGCGGAGTCCGGGGCGAAGGCGGTGAAACTCGGGATACCCGATGAGACAACCGACGCACGCTATGCGGCGGTGATCGCTTTCCTCGCCGATGCCGAGGCGGGCCGCGCCGACCTCGACTGGCGCGTTGACGTGTAGGAGGAGAGACTCCGCGAACGACTCGCGCGGACATAAGGAGTCGGTTCGAGGAAAGCCGCCCTCGACGATCAATAGATATTCATTTTTTCTTTAATTATCAGTCCGAATCTTTCCGTCAGGTGTCCAAGTCCCCTATCTTGCCGGATGGGGAGGCCTGACGGAGATACTTCCGGAGGCCCCTCATGAGTGATTCCTGGATCGATCCCAGGGAACGCCTCATCGCGAATTACGGCCTGAAACTTGCCGAGCAATCGGAGGCAATCGGCAACGACAAGCCAGAACGGATGTATCGAGTTTATCGAGAAGGCATTCCCCGGCGAGATGAACTCCAACCCCTGGAGACCTATCCATGAGCTTCGAAAGCAATTCCGTCGGCAAGCGACTCTCGGTGGATGACGCCGTCCTCCTGCTGGTGGATCACCAGGCCGGACTTCTTTCGCTAGTCCAGGATTACAGCCCAGAGGAGTTCCGCAACAATGTCCTCGCCCTGGCCGATATCGCCGAGCTCTTCGATCTCCCGACCGTCCTGACCACCAGCTTCGAGGCCGGACCCAACGGGGTGATCATGCCCGAGCTGAAGGCGATGTTCCCAGACGCCCCATTCATCCCTCGCCCCGGCCAGATCAACGCCTGGGACAATGAGGACTTCGTGGCGGCGATCAGGGCCACCGGTCGGAAGCAGCTCATCATCGCCGGGGTCGTCACCGACGTCTGCGTGTCCTTCCCGACGCTATCGGCGCTCGCCGAAGGCTACCAGGTCTTCGTCGTCGTGGATGCTTCGGGGACCTTCAACAAGTCGGTCCGCGACGCGGCGCTGATGCGGATGGCACACGCCGGGGCCGAGATGACCAACTGGTTCGCCGTGGCCTGCGAGCTTCAACGCGACTGGCGGAACAACATGGAAGGTCTGGGGACACTGCTGGCGAACCACCTCCCGGCATACAAGAACCTGATGACCAGCTTCAACGCCAAGGCGATCCGCTAGCATGTCATGAAATGATTGGGCCGAATCGCGCAGCTCTACGGACCTGGCCTCAGGGCCCCGAGGATCGGCGAACCCGCTCGTCCGCGGGACGATCAGCGTGTCTTGTCTGTCCCGGATGCGAGACCTTCAAACGACCCTGACTGTGACGGTCGGGAATGTTGACGCCGCGCCGCAAGTCGAGTAGCTTCCAGTCACGGCTCGAAATATCGCCCTGCGAAACTCACTCTGACTGGTAGCCAGGATGTCACACATGCGATGGAGTCATACGCGGCGAGAATTCCTGGCGGGAGCGGTCGGTGCGAACCTCGCGGGATTGCTCGCACCGGGATGGCTCCGGGCACAGGCCGACGCGGAGGATCCGCGGGTCGCGCAGGTCCTGGCTGGCACCATCGGCATCGACATCCATAATCATGTCACCCCCGCGGGGGCAAGGTCCGAGCAGGGTCCGAAGGGGAAACAGGCGCCACAGTCCGACCTCGACCTGGCCGTTGAGATCAAGCGCTCGGGTTTCACGGCCGTCTGCGCGGCCTTCCGCCTCGACTTCAACGCCAGCAACCCGTACGCGAGGTTCCAGCAAGGGCTCACCGCGATCGACGGCCTGATGGCCAAGGACCGCCTGACCCGCGCCCTGAATTTGAAAGACCTCAAGGCCGCACACGACGATGGCCGGCCGGCCATCGTCCAGTCGATCGAAGGGGCGCATTTCCTGAATGGACACCTCGAGCGGGTGGAAGAGGTCTACAAACGCGGGCTCCGCCACCTGCAACTGCTCCATGATAAAGGCGACAAGGTCGAGCCGCTCGGCGACATCTACACCGAGCCCCCCACCCTGGGCGGCCTGACCGCCTTCGGCGCGGCCGTCGTCAAGGAGTGCAACCGGCTGGGCATCGTCGTCGACCTCGCCCACGCCAGCCACGAGACCGTGCTGGGCGCGCTGAAGGTATCCACTCAGCCGGTGATCATCTCGCACACCAGCTTCGACACGCGGCCGGGCAAGAACCCCCGGATGGCGAAGATGATGGCCCCTCGGCTGATCAGCAAGGACCACGCCCGCGCGGTCGCCGACGCCGGCGGCGTGATCGGCGTCTGGACCAAGCTCTCCGACTCGATGGCCGAGTTCGTCGCGGGCATCAAGGCGCTGGCGGACGCCATCGGCATCGACCACGTCGGCATCGGCACCGACAGCGACATCCTGTCCTCCCGGACCGGCCAATCCACCAACGCCGCCTGGCCCGGTCTGTCCGGCGGATTCTTCAAAGCCGCTGTCGCGGAGATGCTGCGCCAGGGCTTCACGCCCGAGGAGATCGGCAAGGTCGGCGGCGGCAACTTCTGCCGGGTCTTCGACAAGGTCACGGCCGGCCACGCCTGAGGCACCTCGATCAACCGCCGGAAGACTTGCAGATTGCTCTCACTGCGTCCTGTACACGGAAACATGGCAGCGGCTACTGCGCCCACGTTTGCATTCTGTATCACACCAGGCCGAGTACTCCGGCGCCCACCTCCAGGGCCTACTACCCGACGACTCACGCCCCACTTACCGCCCGATCTCCCGGGATCGGGTCATTTCGTCCCCAGCAGGACGGCGATGACGCTTGTGGCGACCGGTGCCAGGATCGAGACGCTCGCCCGCAGGTTGTCGACCGCCCCGGACCGCAGTTGCAGTAACTCCTCCAGGCTCTTACGGTTCGCCTGCCACCGGGACAGTTTCTCCCAGTCCAGGTCGGGCGCCGTGACGGGATAGGCGGACTCGAGGAGGTCGGAACCGATGGTGGCGAGGATCGTGAACGTCGGGATATAGACCAGGGCCAGCAACCCCGTGAAATACGCGCCCTGGAGGAGCACGTATTCCGACGGGAACTCCGAGGGATTGCCGCCCGTCGCGAGGAACGCCTGCCGCAGGGCACCCTTGGCCAGAGTGGCCAGGGCGATCATCGCCCCCAGCAGCGTGATGAACCACTGCAAGTAACCCCGCAGGTCGAGGAGGACCTGTATCCCCTCTTGGATGGAGCGCACAGGCCGCTCGCCGGCTCCCTTCCCCGCGAACGTGGCCTCCAGGGCGGCGCGGACGTACCAGATCCCGACCACTGCGACGAGAGATACGATCATGGCGGTCAAGTTCACGAGCGCCATCTTGAGGTCGTGGTGCGCCAGGTTCGAGTCGGGTACGATGCGGACGAGGAAGTACCCGGGCAGTGCGAAGAAGATGACAGCGGCCGCCAACTTCAGGCGGATCTCGCGCGTCAGGCGGAGGCCATAGTCGAGCCGCAGCCGCGACTTCCGGCCCCAGAGCGGCTCGACGATCGTGGCCCAGAAGGCGAACTGCCCCGCCACCAAGATGATCCAGACCATCGCCTTGGGCGACTCGAGGAACTCCCAGCTCTGCTGGTTCAGCGCCCTCCCGGCCGCGACATAATCGCCGGTCATGATCAGCAGCCCGACGAGGAAGCCGGCGCAGTTCAGCGTAATTTCGGCCGTTGACCGTGGTCGGAGCAACACGCCCAGCTTTTCCTCCCACTTCAATACGAGTCCCGCCCGGCGGATGGTGGCCGGATCGTCGCGATGGTCGCTCATGGCCAGAAAAGTCTCGGAGGGATACCCTACTCGAACGCCGCCAGGTCGCCTCACTATATCATGAGCATAACGTCCCGACCCTTCGCCGTTTTTTTCTCGAGCGGTTTCTCCATCGGTTTTCCCGGATGCCTCGGTGGCTGGTGACTACCCCGAGTTGCTTGCCTGACCGGGAAAGACACCGGGCTCGGGCCGCGTCAGGCATCATCCCGGCAAAATCGTGCCTTGGTCTTTGAGAGGATGGAACCCTCCGAAACCGCACGTTACTCTCTCTGAAGCGGCATCTCCCGGAGAGAATGGTTGCTCTCGGACGGATACACCGGCCAGCGTCCTCTTACTGTGCCTCCGGTCATTCCCGGCTGAATTCGAAAGGGCCTGATCGATGGAGCTTCGTGACGTCCGCGTGTTGTTCATGTCCCTTGTCGTGATGTCGGCTTGCTCGGCCGGACCCGTAGGCGCGCAGGCACCCGAGGCGAAGAAGGACCCGCAATCCAACTTCGAGCCGCGATTTGCCCCGGGCGCCGGCCAGAAGTACCTCGAGACGTTCGTCGGCGATTGGGAAGTGGCCAAGACCTTCTTCCCGCGATCGGGCGGGGCGCCATCTCACACGTCCGGCACCTGCCGCCAGTCCATGATCCATGACGGGCGGTTCCTCCAGTCGGAGTTCGTGTTCGAGCAGGATGGCCGCAAGACGACGGGCCTCGGCATCATCGGATTCGAAACCGCGTCGGGCCGATTCACCTCCATCTGGACCGACTCCCGCCAGACGCGGATGTCCCTCCGCCAGAGCCGGAACCCGTTCGACGGCAAGGAGATCGTCCTCTTCAGCCGATCGCTCGAGGAGGAAGGCAAAGGGTTTCCCCCTTCGCGGACCGTCAGCCGGATCGAGGACAACGGCCGGCGGATCGTCCATCGTCAGTTCATATCCGGGCCCGACGGCAAGGAGCGGCCGATCATGGAGCTGATCATGACCCGCAAGTGAGTGACCGCGAGTGCGACCTCACCCGGCCGTTCAGAAGACGCGGCCGCCGCGTCGGCCCAGAAACCACGGGGCGTGGACTCCGATAAGGGCCGTACTACTACCCCTGATCGCCCCCTCCGGTCTTTCCCCGATCCCGTTCATGAAATCCAAGAACGGCGGCATCCTATTAATAGAGGATTCTTTTCGAACGACGAAGAGATCTCGCCATCACCTTGTCCTCCCCTGACCGATCCAATCCATCGAGCGGGAATTCGTGCCGGCGTGGAATCGTTGGAATGGAACCGCCAAGGACGCCAAGGACGCCAAGAATACGGGACGCGGAAACTGCGAGCGATCATCGATGCGAAGCGTTCGTCCGGATTTCTTGGCGTCCTTGGCGGTTCCATGTTCGATCGGGCTCTTTTTGGCGAGTTTATTCCAACCCGGAAAAAAATCGCCGGGATTCGCCTCGGACCGCTGATTCCTACGCTCCTGATCTTCTTTCGTGTCTTTCGTGTCTTTCGTGTTCCAAACCTCTTCCCTTTCCCGTGGTACCAGAAACTGACATGAGTCCATGCATTGCGACCTTCAACATCTCATCGATTGTCATTCTCATATCCTTCCCACTTCCTTTTCCTCCACTTGAACCGCGAAATCCATGAAACGAACTGTCATGGGACATTGGTCGCACCCAACCCCATGAAAATGGTGCTCTGTGCTTGCATGATTGCTTTTGGCAGGACTTCTTTTCAGAGGAACCCACAAGTTTAACGATTGTATCGATCGCCAGGCATGAGATTGGACCAGACCTTCAGCTGCCTTCTTAAAAACCGACGAAACGAAGCCAGCCAGCGGATGCTGAGCCACCTCACATCAAAACCGATGAAACGAAGCCACCAAGCGGTTGTTCGGAGGCAACGAGGTCGAAAGGAAGGTCGCGGTACGATCTCTCAACCGACCGCCGCCGGATGAACGGCCTCGAAATTCCCAGACCCTTTTTGAGCCAACATAGGCCATTAGGTCTTTCGCCGCGCACGAATTCCTTTGCGCGGCTACGTCTCGAACGCGCTTTTCAGGACGAAGTTTTCCCACCGACCCACTCGATAATCAATCCCGTTCCGGACCGAGATGGCAGGGCGATGCCAAAACGACAGCCTCATGAGGCAATTCGCGAACCAACTGCCATATTGGCGACACCAAAAACGGCAGCCCGGAATTGGTCGTTCCGTAAATCCTTTCACGACAATAATTTGCAGTCAATAACCACCATTGGCACGCGTGTTGCTCTTATTCTTAGGTAATGAAGTCGATGGTCGACGACGAGACATGAGTTGACCTGAAACTTCTGGAAACCATGTTGATTGCCATTCAGAATGGTGACCCAAGAGCTAATGAAGAGGAGGGTTTTTATGCTCCCTGCCAATCACAGCAATTCCGCCATGGCCTACAGAACCGCTCCCATCAATCGGCTGGATCGCCTGTTCGATAGCCTCTTCGAAATGCCCGCCTTCGGTGAAAACCCGGGCTGGCCGGGAGGCCCGATGTCGCTCTGGCGTGATGAGGACCACTTCTACGTCGAGGCCGACCTCCCCGGCGTTTCCGAGCAAGACATCGAGTTGACCGTTCATCAAGACGTGTTGACCATCCGAGGCGAGCGCAAAGCCGCCGAGGATCGCCGGTATCTCTACGATGGGCGAACCTGGGGCCGTTTCGAGCGGACCATCACCCTGCCAGAGAAGGTCCAGACCGACGGCGTGCAGGCCGAGCTCAAAGACGGCGTGCTCCGGGTCGTCTTGCCCGTGAGCCCCGAGACCAAGCCCAGGACGATCGCGTTGAACACCAAGTAATAAGCCAGTTAACCGACCCAATCATTCATTGACCGACCGCTCGGCGGCAGTCGATAGGGCTCCCGCCGGGCCCAGATGAGGAGACCGACTCATGGCCATCGACCGTTGGGATCCGTTCCGAGAGGCCGTCAGCCTCAGCGATGCGATGAATCTTCTGTTCCGCGAGAGTTTCGTCCGGCCGTCGAACGGAGCCGCCCAAGGCGGCAGCCCGGCCGCGCTCCCCCTCGACGTCTCGGAGAATGAGAATGAGTTCGTGGTCAAGGCGTCGCTGCCGGGCGTCAAGCCCGAGGACGTCCAGATCACCGTCCACGGCGATACCCTGACGATCCAGGGCGAGAGCAAGTTCGAGGAGGAGAAGAAGGGCGAGCGCTGGCACCTGCGCGAACGCCGGTTCGGCTCGTTCCAGCGATCGCTCTCCCTGGCGACCCCCGTGAATTCCGACAAGGCCCAGGCCGACTTCGAGCACGGGGTCTTGACGCTCACCCTCCCGAAAGCCGAAGGGGCCAAACCTCGGCAGATCAAGATCGGCGCCCAGAAGTGAAATGGTGAAAGCAAGTTCCCCCCATCACGCGATGGGGGGAGCAAGCCAAGCTGAAGAGGGACCCGGCTCGCCGAGCCGAAGCCCGTCGCCGGTACTCGTGCGATCACTTCGGCTCGTCGAAGGTCTTGGTGTCCAGTTTGTCCACGACCTTGAAATCGGTGATCTCGGACTTGATGAAATCCTCGCCGTCCCGCTTGCTCTCGACCTTGGTGGCCTTCTTGATCCCGCCGAAGTCCTTGTAGTCCTTGAAGGTCGATTCCTGGGTAAACTCATTGCCGTCGAAGCCGACGACCTTGGCCACGGACTTCACGGGTAGCCCGCTCTCCTTGTCGAAATAGAGGGTGAAGTCCTTGCCGTCGGGGCCGGTGACCTTGATCGCGGCGGCCGCCTTGCCGTCGACTTTCTCCTCGGGGGCCGCCTCGAGTTTGAATCCCTTCCCCTTGAGCGGGACGATCGTAATCGGCGTGATCGCGAGGTAGATGGTGCGCTTCTCATTGGCGAGCGCATCGCCGTCCATCTCCATCGGATCATCGCCGAACTTCCGCCAACCCTTATCGCCGTTCAGGACGACCACGAACGTCCGAGCCTCGCCGTTGAACTCTCCCGAAACCTCGCTCCGGTAGTGATCGAGCCCCTGGACGTTGGCCAGGATCTTGATCTCATTATCATTGCCGCCGAACGTGATTGTCCCTTTGGACTTCCAGGTCATGGACTCGGCCTTCTTGAGCTTCTCTTCGCCGCCGATCGCCTTGATCGCCTTGTCGAGGATGGTGTTGGGGTCCTTGTCGTCGGCGCTGACCGGGCCGATTACGCTCGCCACGAGGATGGTTGCGAGGACTGCACCAAGGAATCGTTTCATCAGGATTGCCTCACGGGTGAGAAGGATGCGCCGGTCGCGGAAAGCCCGCGTCCTGGCGTCGGATCGCGCCCCGCGGTCGCGGCGGCTTGAGTCAAACATCGTACGACGAGCGTAAGCCGAGGGAAAGGGGCACCGCGATCAATGGCCCGACGAAGGGCGCTCGCCGTCGCGGAACATATCGCCGAGCCGGCTCAGTTCATCGGGGGTGGCGTGGACGACGCGGCCGGAGAGGATCCCCGAGACGTTGCGGAAGGCCGGGCCGATGTGCATGCCCGTCCCGTCGATCGTGAATTCGCGGATCTCCTTGTTGTGCATGGAGCCCCGCATCTTGAGCACGGTCAGGCCGCGCCTCATCTCGCCGAAGATCTCGACGTAGCGCAGCAGGATGATCGAGTCGGTGATGGTGGAGATATGCGCCTCGCTCACCGAGGTCCCGCCCATCAATTCGGGCGTCGTGGCCGTGAAGAGCCCGGCCAGCTCCTGGTGCTTGATGAACGAGGTCAGGCTGATGACGAACTCGCGGAAGCTCTTGAGCGACGAGACCCGCTCGAGTGCCGACAGGCTGTCGATCGCCACCCGGTTGGGGCGGAAGGCCTCGATTTCCTTCTTGATGGAGATGAGATGGTCCTCCAGCGTCGCGGACTCCGGATACGCGCAGATCAGCTCGAGCCGGCCCTCGTCCTCGAGCCGGCCGAAATCGACGCCCCAGCTCAGGGCGTTGCGGGTGAGCTGGTCGTGGCTCTCCTCGAAGGCGAACAGCATGGAACGTTCGCCCGGCTGGCTCCCGCCGATGAACTCGGTGGTGAGCAGGGTCTTGCCGGTCCCCGTGGCGCCGGAGGCCAGGACGATCGAGTCCCGGAAGAATCCCCCGCCGCACATCCGGTCCAGCTCGGCGATCCCCGAGCTGATGCGGACGTTCGAGGACCTCTGCCTCAGCTCGATGGCCGAGAGCGGCAGGACGATGATGCCCTGGCCGCCGGTCATCGTGAACGGGAACTGGCCCTTCTGGTGCGAAGTCCCCCGGAACTTGAGGATCTCGACGGTCCGCCGGCGCTTCTCCTGTTCGAGCGTATTGCGGAGGATGATCACGTTGTCTGCGACGAACTCCTCGACGCCGTAAAGCGCGACCGAGCCATCCTCCTCGGCACGCTCCGCCGTCAGGATGGCCGTCACCCCCATCTCCTTCAGCGCGGCGGTGAGGCGGAAGATCTCGTGGCGTACCCGGGGCGCGTCGAACTGGGTGAAAATTCCGCCGAGCGAGTCGAGCGAGACGCGCTTCGCCCCCAGCTTGTTGATCGCGTGCTCGATCCGGGTGATCAGGCCGCCGAGGTCGAACTCCCCGACGATCTCCGCAGGCTCGCTGGATTGGGGCGAAGCATCCACGAACAACCATTTCTTCTCCGCCTCCCAGCGAGCGACGTCCCAGCCGAACCCGCGCAGGTTCCGGCGCAGGTCGCCGGCCTTCTCCTCGAAGGTGACGAAGACGCCGGGCTCTCCGCAGGCCGCGATCCCGGCGGCCAGGAACTGCGAGGCGAAGACCGTCTTGGCGCTCCCGGCCGTACCGGAGATCAGTGTGGTGCGCCCCGCCGGCAGACCGCCGTTGGCGATGAGGTCGAATCCCTCGATCTCCGTCCGGAGCTTGCCGATGGCCCCGTCCGCATTCGATTCCAACATGAGTCGATCCCTCCCTGGCATGCTCCCGGCCGCACGTCATCTCGGCGATTCTTCACCAATCTTCGAGCCACCATCGCGTTGCAACTGTCGATCCATCCCCGAGGAGGCGGCTCGATAATAAGAGACCAGATGTCCCATGAGTTCGAGGACCAGCATCCGGCCCTCGTTCAGATAGGCCTTGGCCTTGGCGGCGACGACATCGGTGGTTCGCTCCCTCAGGGCCGTTCCGTAGATCTCGATCACATCCCGGGGCCCCGCTCGCAGCGAACCCAGGCGGTCGCCGAGCGTCCGGAGATCGGAGCTGAGGTCGTGCTCGATCTTGTACTGCTGCTGCTTCAGGGCCACGTCCAGCAGATTCGCGCAGCTCTGCACGAGTTCCCGGAACGTATACTGGTGGGCCTCGCGCAGGCTGGAAGCCCCCATCGCCCGGGCCGTCGCCGCCGTGGGATGGATCGCCAGCCGCTCGAGATTCTTCAGCTCCTGTTCGAGCTGCTCGACACGACGGGCGCTCACCCGCGCCGCCTCCTCGGCCTGTCGCAACCGGAGGAGGCTGCGGGCGCTGGCGATCAGCTCCGGAGGCTGCACCGGCTGGATCAAGTAGCCGTCGGCGCCGCTCCCCAGCCCGTGAGTCTTGTCCTCTTCCCTCACGTACTTCGCCGAGAGCTGGAGCACCGGGATCGAAGCCGACGCGGGATCGTCCTTGATCCGCCGGCAGACCTCGAAGCCATCGATGTCCGGCAGGTCGATGTCGAGGATGACCAGGTCCGGAGGATTCTCGGCGACGAGTCGGAGGCCCTCGAGACCGTTGCTCGCTTCCAGGATCTCGAACCCCGCGTTCCGGAGGATCCGGCTCACGACATAGCGATTCGCCGCGTCGTCGTTCACGTTCAAGATCGATGGGGACGCCTCCGTCACGCCCTCCGAGGCACCATTGTCGCCTTGATGGTCGGGGCTGGGATCGGACCAGGGCGAGCGATCGTCCGCTTTCGAATTCACATCGGCTGGTTGGTTCATGGCTGTTCCCCGGCACGAGCAACCTCGTCGCGAGCCTCGGTCGCGTCGGTCTGTTCCGCGAGCACGATCGGCAGTCGGACCGAGAACGTCGAGCCGACACCGGGCTGGCTCGACAGCTCGACTTCCCCTCCGAGCAGCCCGGCGAGCCGTCTCGAAAGGGGGAGCCCCAGCCCGGTCCCCCTGAACTTGCGTTGCCGCGGACCCTCGACCTGCGCGAACTCCTGGAAGATCCGATCGAGGTCCTCGCTCGCGATGCCGATCCCCGTATCTGTGACCGAGAAGACGATGGTGGACGCGTCGGCCATCGCCGCCGAGACGCGGATTTCCCCCTGCTCGGTGAATTTCAACGCGTTCGCGATGAAGTTGCGGAGCACCTGGGCGAGCTTCCCCTGGTCCGTATCCATGACCGGAATTCCGGGCGCCTCCTCGAAGACCAGGGCGACCGGGGCCGAGCCCAGGATCGGCCGGAACATGCCCCGGAGCGCCGCGAACAGCTCGGCCACCTCGAATCGTTCGCGGCGCATCGTCGTCTTGCCGGCCTCGATCTTCGCCAGGTCCAGGAGGTCGTTCACGAATTCCGAAAGGCTCTCCGCGCACTGCCGGATGAAGGTCACCTCGGTGCGTTGGTCGGTCGTCAGGTCGCCGTCCTCGGCCTCCAGGAGGATCCGGGATAGCGAGAGGATGGCGTTGATCGGAGTGCGGAACTCGTGCGTCATGTTGGAGAGGAATCGCGACTTCAGCTCGCTGGCCCGCTGGAGGGCTTGCGCCTTGTCCTCCAGCTCGGCATAGAGGGCCAGGATGCCGCGGTTGGTCTCGGCCAGCTCGTTCTCGGCGCGCCGACGGGCCCGGATATCCCGCACCAGCTGCCGTTGCGTCTCGGCCAGCTCGCGGTTGAGCGCCAGGACCGATTGCCTCATCCGATCCGCCTCGGCGGGGTCATGCTCGGCGACGACGAGGATCTCGCCTCCCGAGCGATAGGCCGAGCCTTTCAGCGAGGAGGGCGTCGTCCCCGGCTCGCCGAGGTTGATGATCCCGCGGAAGATCAGGGGATCCCCCGCCGACCGGGGCAGTCCGGTCAGATGCTGGAACGTGGGCTGGATGAACATGCGAGCAGAATTCCATGGAGATTGAATCGTGTCCGAATCCGTCCGTCCGACCACGCGCCAGAAGCCGAGATTCGCGTCCAAGACCGTGCCGTCGAGACTCACGCGAACGACCGCGACGGCGAGCGACTCGCGCAAGTACCCGGGGATCTCCGGGAGCGGGGCGTCCCGCCCGTCATCGGGCTTCACGGAGGGCCGCCTTCGCATTCGCGCCCCAGCGATCGGCGCCGAGGTCACGCCAGAGTTCATCCAATTGGTTGAGGGCCAGCCCGCCGACCAGGATCGAGGGCTTGCCGACGCCGGGGACATCGCGCAGCCTCTCGATGGCCGACCGGGCGGCCGATATCTGGGAGGGGAGGGAGACCGAGAGCCCGACCAGGTCAGGTCGGTATCGCTGGACCTGCTCGACCAGCGACCGGGTCGGAGTATCGGCGCCCAGGAACTGCACCTCCCATCCCTCGACCTCGAAGGCGTCGGAGACCATCCTCAGCCCCATGACGTGGTGGTTCTCCTGCACGCAGGCGAAGATCGCCCTGCGCTTGACCGGCGGGGCGAACTCGGCGCCGGCGAAGGCCTGGGCCATCAAGCTCTCGCCGACGGCCGTCGCCAGGTGTTCCTGGGCGATCGAGACCCGGCTCACCTGCCAGAGCCTCCCGATCTCATACATCGCCGGCTGGAGGAGTGTGACTCCCACGTCCACCAGCGCGGCCCCCTGTTGCAGCGGCTCGAAGAGCATCCGACGAGCCGAGGCGCGGTCGCCGGCCAGGAGCGCATCCGTCAAGGATTCCACGGCGGGCGAAGACTCGGGTAGGTGACGGTAGAATGCGGGCTCGCACAGGACCTCGCGATCCAGAGCGGCGATCCCGCTCCGCAGGATCAGGTCGACCATCCGGTAGTCCTCGACGTTCAGCCGGCCCGCCCAGGAGTCCGCCAGCAACTCGAAAGACTCCGCCAGATGCTCCGGCGCAATCCCGCGACCTTCGAGCACGCTGGCCAACCATCGGGCATATTCCTCGAACGGCTCGATGTAACCGGTCTCCAGGCAGGCCAGCAAATACTCGAGATGGAAATGCAAGTCTTCCCGGCAGAAGTCCCGACCGCGTGTCCCGTAGCGGGATTCCCACTCGGGATGCCTCTGATGCAGGAGCCCGAGCACTTCCTCGACCACCTCCGTGGTACGGGATCGAATCTGCTCCCGGCCCTCCGGAGAAGGCGCATGGAATCGTCGAGGCATGGGGCCTCCTCTCGACTTTCGGGTCGGGATTCAATCCGCGACGTGCTCCAGGACGCGAATCGACGCAGTCTGGGGCACAACCCGCAAACCCTTGGGGATCACGCGGTGGGACGCCTTGTAGGCGTGACTGCGGTGCCAGGTGCGGAAACTCTCCTCGTCCGTCCAGTAGGTAAACAGCCAGATCTCGTCGGGGACGTCGCGAGGGCTCAGGACTTCGAGTCGGAGGAACCCCGGCGCATCGTCCACGAGATGCGGTCGGGCGAGGAATGCATCCTTCACCGCACCCGACATCTCAGGAGTAACCCGGAACTGGCTCAGCACCACGATCATTTCCATCCAATCCCGATCAACAAGCGTCATTTTAGCCGAGCGGCAATAACCCGGCGATCCCGGTTCCTTGAGCAAGTCGCATGCCAGCCGTTACGGGATGTCGGCCCGGATTCAAGCCGGGAGAATCCCCGGCGACGAGGTGCTTGCCAGGAACCGCGATCCTCCCTGGAAGCCCGCCACGAACTTCCCCCGCGCGGGGATTTGACGTCCGAGCGCAAGCATGGCGACGCCGTTGTTGAGCCGAGCCTTACCGATGTCCTTCCCATTGCGGCGGAAAACGACGGTCCCGATCGGAGTGATTCCGGCGATCCCCTCCGCGCCGACGCTCGCCTCGAGCACGGTCACCACCCGGCCGTTCGGCCGGGTCTGGGTTGTGAAGGTCAAGGTCGTGACCGTACCGAGTCGGCTTACCGACTGGACCAGGAACGGACTGACCGACGGCAGATAGTCGGGCGTACCATCGTAGACCGCCTGGATGCGGCTCTGGCCGATCGGGAGCGACGAGAGGCTCAGGCTCGCGGTTCCATCGGGCCCGACCGCGACGGTCGCCAGCAGCTTGTTGCCCCGGGTAAATCCGATCGTCCCGGTCGTGACCGGCGTCCCGGCGGCGGTGGTGACCGCGGCGGTGAACGTCAACGGCTGACCGATCCGGCTGGGATTCGCGGAGGTCGAGACGGATGTCAACGTCGTATAAGGGACGACCGATTGCGTCACCGTCGGGCTGGTCGAGCCGAGGATGCCGCTCGACCCGTTGTAGACCGCCGTGATCGCCGTGGTCCCCAGGGGCAGGGAGGAGGTCGTATACGAGGCCTGGCCCAGGGCGGTCACGCCGACGGTCGCCAGAACGGTCCCTCCCTGCATGAAGCTGACAGAGCCGGTCGTAACCGGCTGCGTGCGCGTGCTCGCGGTCGCGGTGAACGTGACCGGCTGGCCGGGATTGCTGGGGTTTGGGGAGCCGATCAATGCGGTCGTCGTCTCGGACTGGAGCGCCGTGAGCGTCACCGCCGTGCTCGAGTAGGACACGGAGAAGGGGACATTGTTACCCAGCAGGACGGTGCCGCCCTGAACGTTCTGGAACACGCCCTGGACCAGCGGACCCGTGGCGATCGTGAACTGGTCCCCCGCCTGGTACTGATAGCCGATGGTCGCCGTGAGTTTGCTGTTCCCGAGGTTGATCCCGGCGGTCGAGTCGCCGTTGACGAGCTGGGTGTACTGCGTGCCGGGCGTCAGGCCGTCGAGGGTGAGGGCGTAATTCGTGCCGGCCTGGAAGACGGCGGATCCCGAGAAGTGCCAGGGCCCGACGCCGCCGAAAGTCGCCCCGTTGCTGACGGACAGGGTTCCTACGCTGACCGCTCCGTCGGCGACGAGCGTACCCAGCAGCACCTGGATGCCGCCGCCATCGCTGAAATCGATGGCCCCGGTCGTGAGCGTGCCGTTCCCTTGCAGGATGAGCTGGCCGACCCCGTCGATCAGGCCGGTGAACTTGTCGGACTGCGCGGCGGGTTCCGAGATCTTCAGGCTGGTCGTGTCGTTGGCGGAGCCCGTCCCCTGGATGTCGACGGTGCCCGACCCGGCGAGCGCCGCGATCCGGACCGAGGCCGCGGCGGCGATATCCAGCGCCGCGTTGGAATCGACCTGGAACCTCGAGCCCGTGAACGTCACGCTCGTGCCCATGGTGACCGTGCCGCCGGCGATCTCGAACGGCTGGAGATTGAAGCCGAGGTACGGGGCTATCACCGACTGGGTATCGATGAAGAGCTGGCCGCCTCCCCCCTTGGTGACCCCTCCCTCCAGGCCGAGCTTGAGGCCCGTTGGGTCGGCGGAGTCGGCCAGGTTGAGCGTGCTCCCCTGCTGGGTATAGATCGTCGACCGCGAACCGAGCGTCACCCCGCTCAGCAGGATCGTCGCATCGGCCAGTTTGCCCGGGGGATTGGCGACGATCACACCGTTGTTGACCGTGATCGGATTGCCGCTGAAAGTGAAGGAATCCTCGATGGTGAGCAGGTTGATGGGAAAGCTGCTGTAGGGGGAGTTGAAGTTGATCGTCAACGGGCTGCCCGCCGGCAGGGTGTAAAGGGGCGGGAACTCGACGTTGGAGCCGCCGACGGGCACCCCCGGCACACCGACGCTCGGGATGGGCCCGATGTGGATCCAGTTATTCGGGTCGCTCCAGCTCACCCCGTCGCCGCGTGCGACCCAGTCGTAGGTGGTGATACTCCCGTCAAGGGCCAGGCGACGCTCGAGGACTTCATGACCCGGCCTGGTCCGGGGCCGTATGCGCCGACGGCCCGTTTCGGCGAATTTCAAATGTGTAAATCCGAGCAATAACCGAAATACGGAGAGATTCAGATGCTTGAGCGGCATCGGTACGATGTCCTTCCCCAGGGAGCGGCCCGAGCAGTTCCCCCATACGCATCACTCACCGGAATCGAACGATCGAGACTCGTCCCGAGCGCAGACCGGTCGTGCGGCCCGACAACCGTTCGAGGATACCGCGCAAGTGACCCGAGCGGAAGATGCATGGACGGAATCACGAGGGCATGGAATCCGTGTTTTGTAGTTCGATCTGTCCGGGAGACTCGGCCCGCGACCTGGGTCGGAGGCTGAAACTCGCGGCGCAAAGGCCACTCAGCAGGGCGATCCCCAGTTCCGGAAGGAAGTAGACGGAAGCGAGGTACCAGTCATTATGATCATCGAACAAGATCGAGGACGCCCAGTCCGGCAAGAGCGACCACGTCAGGTAATCAGCAAATTCCGTATAGGCCGACACGATCCGGTTCAGGACGGAGTCGGGGAAGACCTCGCACGAGTACAGGGCGATGACGGAGATCCCGCCAAGGATCTCGAACCCGATCCAGAACTGGCGGGAACGTCCCCGCCCTCGGAGCAGGAAAAACAGCCCTGCCTGCATCGCGAAGAACATCAAGATGCCGCCGCAGAACATCTCCTGGACCACGAACGCGCGGATCAGTCCGGCGTTAAGGGCGATGATGAAGATCGCCGCCATCAATCGGGCGATCGTGATCCGGGGTTTGTTCATCGGATCCTTGCCATGTAGGATTTCCAGACCAGACTAGCCCGAGCCTATCGGTTCTGGGATTTCGGCGGGTGAAGAATGCGATCAGGGGGCATTAGCCCGAGTGGCCCAGTTATCGACCGCCAGTCCTGGTACCGCGGACAGATCCGAGTCGTCCGATACGACAGTGCAATCGCCGAGTGAAAACGCGACTGCCGCGATCATGATGTCAATCTGCTGCATGGGACGACCGATTCGACGTAACTGGGCAAATATTCGGCCGAATTGCTCGGCCGCCTCATTCGTAGAGGGCCAGACGATCAGTCTCGATAGGGACTTGTGCAAGAGTCGGAGATTGCGCTCCCGGGAGATGCTTCCTTCGATCCCGGACCACAACTCGCCGAGCACGGGCGTGCAGATGCCAATCCGGTTCCCCTGGTGACGGACGAGATCGGCTTTCTCCCGAACCCCGTTGCGATTGTTGATGAAGTCTTGGGCGATGCCGGTGTCCAGTAAGTACCGACTCACCCACCGCTCCCTTCCTGCATCTGGCGGCGCACGGCCTCGATATTGTACTGCCGCATCCTCAGTTCGAAATCGGCGAACGTCTGGGCTTCTTCATCGGTCATCTCCAGCGGTTCGATGTCCTTGATCCAGGCCTCCCAATCGGCCATGCTGGCGGGGTCATCACGCCATTCGGACTCGTCGATCCCGATCTTTTCCATCGCGCCACTAGTCGGCTCGATCAGGACCACGGTCCCATCCGGCCAATCGGGCGGTGCCTGGAGTTCCAATCGACCCGATCGAATCGTCGCCTTGATCGAGTTCATTATTCATGGCTCCATCATAAGGTGGCCGACCCATCGCGCGACGATTCGACATTCGCATCGCAATCCATGAGTCCCTGGCACCATTCTAGACCACCTCGCACAATTTCGGGAGACAGGGTCTCCGGGCGAGCCGAGCCCCGGCCCGGATCAGACGAGTGCGGTTGTCCGAAGCTCGGGCCGCCCTGGCCCTCGTCGATGGCGGTACAGGGCCGCGATCCGAAGTCGGGCCTAACGCATCATAGCTGCGGACCCGCACCGCAGGCCGATGAACCTGACGTTAGGCGGCGGAGGGCGGAGAATTCTGGTATACTCGCTTACTATGAATTCATTACTTTCTCGCATCACGATTGACCCGTCCATCTGCCACGGCAAGCCGTGCATCCGGGGCCTGCGATATCCGATCGAGACAATCCTGGAGTTGCTCAGCTCCGGGATGACGCAGGAAGAGATCCTGGCCGACTACGAGGATCTCGAGCGGGATGACTTGC
Organism: uncultured Planctomycetota bacterium; assembly: GCA_963743925.1. GTDB lineage: Bacteria > Planctomycetota > Planctomycetia > Isosphaerales > Isosphaeraceae > CAVZRC01. The sequence goes on from CAVURY010000034.1 coordinate 1,188,849, forward strand.
TGGCGACCATCGCCTTCGCCGCCCGGCTGGCCCAGACTCGCCGCTTGATACCGGTGGGGTTGTGAAGTTCCTGGTGGATGCCGAACCAACGGACCTGCAACTCGGGCCGCTGAGCCTTTATGATAGCCGTGGGGGTCACCCGGTGGGCGAGCTTAATGAGCTGATCGCGGAGTTTACGCCACGCCTCCGACCGGCGGGCGAGCATGCCGGGATCGAAGCGTTCCTCGCGACCCTCGGCGAATTCTGCACTGCTGTCAGGGGGTTGGGCGACATCAAGGCGGAGATCGCTGACGGGCTGCGGGGACTGCTGGTTGACCGCGACTGGACCCGGGTCATCCTATGGCTAAAAACGCGGCCATCACCCGGCCGAGCGGCGGCCTGGTCACGCCCCTTTCCGAGTTGCTGTCGATTCGGGACGCCTACATCCAGCACGAGTGGGTGGCCGAGTTGCTTGGCGAGATCGGAGACCCCCGAGCCATAGCTGCATTGAGCGACGCTTGTTCCTTCGACGTCGAAGGGGACGCGTTCCGGTCGTTGCCCCGGCGGTGCTTGCAGGCTCTGGCCGAGATCGGCACCCCAGCGGCGTTGGCGGCGGTCGAGTCGCAACTGTTGTCGCCTTGGCCCGTAGTCCGTGAAGAGGCCGCCCGGTTGCTGGCTGGTGACGAGGCACCGGACGTCTAAACGAGCATTTCAGCGAATTCCCTCCGAGGGCCGCTGTATTCAGTCGGTCGTACTCGACCCGTGTGCTCGCGGAATGCCCTATCTCAATCACGGGTCGAATACGACCCGTGCCACCCAGAAGCCGTCAGGGACACCGGGGAATTGTCCTCGCCATGTTCCTGATCTCCCGACCCCGATTTCTCCATCTCACGCAGAACCATGACACTCGGCGATCCCGAGCAATTCCGCGAGCTGCGCGACCGAGGCGGTCCCCGTGGTGCCGAGCTGGTGGATCACGAGCGAAGCGGCGGCCATGGCGAGCTCCATGGATTCGCGGAGGTCGGCACCCGAAGCCAACGCGGCGGCCAGGTTGGCGGTGACGGAATCCCCGGCGCCGACGATGTCGATCGGGCCATGTATCGGCAGGGCGGGAACGTGCTCGGAGGCTCGGCCCGGAAGTGCGCCGACGATGCCTCGTTCGGCCATCGTGATGAAGACCGGTTGGCCGGTCTTCCCGGCCAGCGCGGTCGCCTGGCAGTCGACGGCGTCGAGCCTCGACGGTTCCGATCCGGTCATCCGCGCGAGCTCGGACGCATTCATCTTGAAGCCGAGCGGCGGGAACTCGTGCAGCCCCTGCCGACTATCGGCCAGCACGATCAAGCGAGGATTCTCGTCCAACGCCTTGCGGGCGGCCTCTCGCACGCGACGGGTCACGACCCCGGTCTCCGGCCGGTCAACCTGATCGAGCAGCAAGAGGACGTCGGCTTTCCCGGCGATCGCGAGGACTCGCGTCGCCAGGTCTTGCTGGACATTGTCGGGCGTGGGCGTCCAGTTCTTCGAGTCGAGGCGGTTCAGCTCGCGCGGCGGCTGGCCCGGCTCGATCAACATCGGCTTGCAGTAGACCGGCGTGCGTCGCGACGTGACGGTGAGGAAATCCGAGAGGACCACGCCCGACCGGGCGGAGAGCGCCCGACGGAGCTCGTAGCCCTCGCCGTCATCGCCGCAGAAGCCGACGGCGTGGATCTCGCCGATCCCCAGGGCGACCAGGTTATTCAGGATGGTCCCGGCCGCACCCGGCTGGCTGCGCACCTCCACGACGTTGTAGACCGTCAGCCCGGTTTCGATCGACGTCTCGTCCCTCGCGGGATCGATATTCAGGTACCGGTCGAGGAAGAAGTCGCCGACGACGGCGATGCGGAGCCTCGGGTATTGCCCGGTGATGGCGTGGAATCGTTCGGCGTTCATCGGCTGGCCAGTCGTCGGTAGAGATGGTGGAGGAACGTCACGTTGTCCGATTGCACGTAGTTCAACGCGCCGCCCATCCGCGAGAAACTCTTGCAGAAGCGGAGGTAGTAGGCCGGATTGGTCTTGGGCGGCTCGCCGTGCGTCCAGTCCCAGCCACCGCCATCCTGGAGATCCACCACGTAGAACGTATGGCGTCGGACCACGTCGAGACCCTCCTGGAGCCGCAGGTTGTTGACGCAACTCAGAGCCTTCTCGAAGACCTGGGGGCCCATGATCGCCGAGCCGATCGACAGCACAACCCCGCCCTCGAGGTCGCGAACGGAGCCGGCGAAGAGCTTGAAGTCCCACTCCGCCGCCCGGCCGATCGCCGCGCCGTTGAAGACCGGATGGTTGGAGATGATGTCATAGCCGATGCCCGGGTGGACGCTCATCGGGACATCGTGCCGGAACGCCTGGGCGAGGATCGAGGCATGCTTCCAGCGATGTTCGACCGCGATCCGACCGGCGGGCCAGCCTTGTTCCGCCATCACCCGGAGCAGCTCGGCCCGGGCCGACGTCAACGGATGCCGCGGCTCGGCGGCGATCGCGCGGGCGAGGTCGTCGGGTTCGGGGAGCGTCGCCCCATCCTCGAGGATCAATCGCCCCAGCGCCCGGCCGTAACCCAGGCCGTCGAGCGCGCCGGTCAGCAGAGCCAGGTGAATGTTCGTGGCCGTCTCGTGCCAGGTCCCGAAGGTCCCCGTCGCCACGTTTTCCTCGACCGACTCGGTCGACCGACCGAGCCAGGCGTATTCCCAGTCGTGGATCGAGCCGGCGCCGTTGGTCGCCAGGTGCGTCAGCCAACCGCCGGCCATCATCCGCTCGAGGATCCCCGCGGCGCCGTTGCGGAGCAAGTGCGCTCCATAGATCAGCATCACGGCCGACCCCCGCCGACGCGCTTCTCGGATCGATTCCGCGGCGCCTTCGATGAGATCCTCGACCAACGCGGGGCATGACGGCGGGGATGAGTCGGGGTCGATCAGGATGGCATCCGCACGGGTCAGGCTCTTGCGGGCGGACAGGGGCAGGATCTTCAGCTTGGTCAGATCGAGCGGCTGGACGGACACCGTCTTCTCCGATCGGGAATGCCGATGCGAACCGCCTCACGCTCGGACGCGACGGCCAGGAAACGGCGACGGCATCGGCACCGGCGGCGGGGTCGGGCAGTGGAGTTCTCGTGCGACGCGACGCTTCAAGGCTTCGCGATCCGCAGGTTCTCGAAGAGATAGAGTCCGCTCTTGCCGGGGCAGACGAGATCGAGATCGCCATCCTTGTCGATATCGATGGCGGTGATCTGGAGGCCGGTGCCCGCGGTCCCGGGCGGGAAGTCCTTGAGTGCGAGGCGCTCGCCGCCCTTCGCCGGGGCGTTCTTGGCCGGCTCGCCCTGGAAAATCACGTGCTTGCCCCATTCCTTGGAACTCGGGTCGAACCGATACCAGGCAATCACGGAGCCGTCGGTCGCGCCCGGCTCGATCTCGTGCGCGTAGACCCGCTTGCCGGTCACCAGCTCGTTGTCCTTGCCGTCGCCGTCGAGGTCGGCCCAGAGCAGGGTATGCACCGACGCGATGGATTTGTCGATCGCGTGCTTGGTCCAGGTCCGCTCGCCTCCGGTGCCCTTGCCCTGATGAAGCCAGAGCAGCCCGTAATCGTGGCCCATGCCGTAGACGACGTCGGAGAGCCCATCGCCGTCAACATCGCGGGCGAGGATCTGGATGCCGGTCGCGCCGATCTGCCAGTCCGGATGCCATGTCCACGAATCATGCGAGGCATCCGAAGGGGCCTCGTACCAACCCTTGGGGGTGAGCAGATCGACCCGTCCGTCGCCGTTGACGTCTCCCGAGCCGACCCCGTGCCCGGCCGCCGAGGCGCCGAGGTCGTGCTTCTTCAGCTCGTAGCCCTTGCCGCCGTCGCCCTTCTTCACGACCTCGTACCAGACGACCACGTTGACCGTATTCGGCAGGAGATCGGGGACACCATCCCCCGAGAGGTCCACCATCCAGGCGGCCTCGATATTCCCCGGCTGGTCAACCTCGTGATAGGTCCAGGGCTTGCCGACTGCCCCCGGGTTCTCGACCCATCCCACGCTCTTGCCGAAGTAGGAGCATGTCAGGTAATCGGTGTTCCCGTCGCCGTTGACGTCGAGCGGCAGGGTCGCGAAGCAATGGTAGTAGGTCCCGACCCGCTCCACATCGCGGACGTGATAGGGCTTCCAGCCCGGACCCTGATACCAGCTATCGCCCGAGACGATGTCGAGCTGGCCGTCGTTGTCCACGTCGAACACGCCGGCGGCTTCGAACTCGCTCCGGCCGTTGATCGTGTGCGGCTTCCACTTCGGATCGTCCGCCCGGATGGTCCCGGTGACCGCGGTGAGGGTGAACATCGACCAGGCGACAAGGATGGCTCGGGAGCGGGTCATGGGGAATCTCCGGGTGTCATTATCGAGGACCGCATGTAGAATTCGATCATATGTCAGGCTGGAAAGCCCGACCTACATGGGCCCAACTTCAGACGGTGGGAAACGTCCAGGGCTTTCGGTATTCCTTGGTCAGATACTGGTTGGCGTCGGGATGGTTGACGATCCGCTCCGCGACCGGGTCCCACTTGAGTTTCTCACCGGTCCAGAGCGAGATGTTGCCCAGGTTGCCGACGCTCGCCAGGCGATGGCCGTAGGCGAAGTGGCACGAGCACTGGCCGCGGGTCTTGATGGCGTCGAGCCATTCGCGGTGGTGTCCGACCGACCGCTGCAGCGTCCTGGGCGGCTCGTCGATCGTCCGGCCTTTCTCGGGGATGATCTTGTAATGGCCGTAATCGGCGACCAGGGTCGCGTCGGTCCCCTGGAACATGATTCCCAGCCCCTTGTTCTCGAGGCCGTGAGAGTTCGCGTCGGTCTGGCTCCAGACCATCAAGAACTTGTCGTCTCCCTTCTGGTATTCGTAAGTGACCTCGAGCGTGTCGGGCACCTCGCAGTTGTCGTCGAGGGCATAGCGTCCGCCGACCGCGGAGATGGTCCGGGGCGCCTCGACGTCCATCGCCCAGTGGACGAGGTCAACGATGTGGCAGCAGAAATCGGTGAGGATTCCGCCGCCATAGTCCCAGAAGTATCGCCAGTTAAACGTGAACCGGTTCGGATTGAACGGCCGAACGGGGGCGGGCCCGAGCCAGAAATTGTAGTCGCATCCGGACGGCGGGGCCCCGTCCTTGGGACGTCCCAGCCCGCTACGATCCGCGGCCATCCAGACCCGGGTCTTGTTGATCTTGCCCAGCACGCCCGAGCGGACGATCTCCACGACCCGGTGGTAATTCTCCCCGGCGTGGATCAGGTTCCCCATCTGGGTGACGCGCTTGTACTTCTCGGCCGCGCTGACCATCGCGCGGCCCTCCTGGACGCGGTGCGCCAGCGGCTTCTCGCAATAGACGTCCTTGCCGGACTGGCAGGCCAGGGTGGCGATGATCCCGTGCCAGTGGTCGGGCGCGGCGATGACCACCGCGTCGAGATCCTTGCGATCCAGGACCTTGCGGAAGTCGCCATAGGCTTCGGGCGTGCCGCCGGACTCCGACTGGGCCCGACGCAGATGGGGCTCGTAGACGTCGCAGACCGCGGCGATCGACACCTGGGGAAACGCCTTGAACGTGTTGATCAACCCGGTCCCCATGCCGCCGGTTCCGATGAAGCCCAGGACGATCTTCTCACTGGCCGGCACGCGGGACGGATCCGACTTGCCCACGGCCTGGGCCTGGGCTTGGGGACCCGCGGCTCGCGCCGGTGATGCTTCTCGAGCGGCGGCCGCCAGCGCCGATGCGGCCAGGAATTCGCGACGCGTCCAGTCTTTCATGGTAGTAGTCAGTTGTCAGTTGTCAGTTTTCAGTGAAAGCGGGGCGGAGACTGGCGGGACGCGGCCCGCCTTTTCTCGCCCCGCGTCGTCCGCCACCCGTTTTCAGCGCCCGGCAATCGGCATCCCGAAATCGCCCAGCATATTCCGCCAGACGGAGTGGATGTGGTTGGCGCCGTTCTGGGTATTGTTGAACTCGATGAGGAAGGTCGGGCCCTGGACGCGGTAGGCGTGGGGCTGGCTGCGGTCGGCGGGGCCGGCCCAGGTGAACTTGATCTTCTCGAACCCGGCGCCGCGGATCTCGCCGAGCCAGGCACGGGCGACTTCGTCCGTCATATCCAGGGCATACGACTCGAAGAGCGCTCGCAGCATCGAGCGCTGATCGCCGGTCATATCGGCATAGGCGACGCCGACCGCCGGGTCGGTGAGCGGCTGCGGGGCGGGAGGACTCACCGAGCGGATTTCTTTCGGGGCTTCGTGGGAGAACATGACGGCTTTCTTCTGGTTCTCGTCGAGCGCCTGGAGCAGACGCAAGGCCCGGTCTTCGCGGTCGGCGAGCGTGCGCAGCCCCTGACGCGGGCCCTGGCGGACCTCGCCCGGATTCGAGCCGAAGAAGGCGGGCGTCCCCGAGATGATCTTGCCGTCCTCCAGCACGAAATTGAGCGAGAGGTGATGCCCTTCCACCCGCCATCCCCACCGGCCGCGATTCGTCGGCGTGCCGAAGACCGTCAAATAATACAGCTCGGGATCGCGAGTCGGGCCGCTCCCCTTCTCCAGCTCGAGGAGGATCTGCTCCAGGCTCATGATCGTGGTGACCTTGAGGAACCCCGTGGCCGCCGTCCCGGACTGGATCAGGCCGAAGGCCAGCGCACGCTGCTCGCCGCTCAATTCCTTGATGGGAAGGCCCTTGCGCGGCCTGGGGATGAAGTGCCAGTCCAGCCGCTCCGGGGCGTCGAACGGGTACGTGGCCTTGGCCAACTGGTCCTTCGACAACGAGGTCAAGAACCGCTCGGCCGCGACCGCCATGTGGCTCCCGGTCTCCTGGACGTAGGCCCCCGCCCAGACGGCCAGCGCCACCACGACGACCGAGGTCAACACCAAGCTGAGCTTCATTCCGCGCATGTGCACAACGCCTTTCGGCATCATAAAGGATGGCATCGCCCTGTCCCAACTCCTTACTTCATCTTCTCTAACAGGGCGGAAGTCAAGACCCGCGCCGGATTTTCCGGACGATCTCGAGGGCCATTCCAGCGGCCCTGGAGCGATGACGGGCTCCGATCCGGATGGCCCGGGGAGGTCGCCCAGCCCGCCAATTTCGTGCCGACTCGCCGGATCTGGGGTCCAATCCCGATGATTTGTCGCTCTTCTATTGGTAACGAAGCCCGGACCCATTGCGGCCATCCGGAACGTTCGCGGTGCGCGGCCGACGTCACCGCGCTCGAAGACCAACCGAATCGACTGTGCCGACACTACCGAGAATCGTAAGCATGTTTTCTTGATAACGGCTCGAAAAGGCGTGCAACGTACGAGTCGTCATCATAGAATATTCACTTCGTCCCGAGGTCCCTCCCATCTCGGGCTGTGATCCTGCTCCCTGGAAGCCCGAACTCGTCCCCTCCTAATTGACCTCGAATCCTCTCGTCCCGGAGATCCGCAACCATGCGAAACCAGCTCAAAATGACCGTCCTGCTCGGCATGACCGGCCTGGTGCCGGCCATGGCCCTGAGAGCCCAGCAGCCGCCCGACACGTCGCGGCCGGCCCAACCTGCGGCCGCGGCCACCGCAACGGCGAAGGCCGAATCGACCAAGGCTTCGACCGACCCCGTCGAGCGCATCAAGGAAGAGGGTCTTCACAAGTCTCAGGTGATGGCCACATTGAGCTACCTGACCGACGTGATCGGCCCCCGCTTGACGGGCTCGCCGAACATGAAGCGCGCCAATGAGTGGACCCGCGACAAGCTGGCGGCGTGGGGGCTCTCCGACGCCCACCTCGAGCCCTGGGGTCCGTTCGGGCGGGGCTGGACGCTGAAGCGGTTCTCCATGCAGGTGATCGAGCCCCAGTGCATCCCCCTGATCGCGTTTCCGAAGGCCTGGTCGCCGGGCACCGACGGCCCTTTGACGGCCAAGGTGGTCTACTTCGACGCCAAGACCGAGGCCGACTTCGCCCGGTTCAAGGATCAGATCAAGGGTGCGATCGTACTGACGGCGCCCGCCACGCCCGTCTCGGCCCGCTTCGAGCCGCTGGCGACGCGGAAGACGGCCGCAGAGCTGCTCGAGCTGGCCGATGCCGCCGAGCCGGCCGCTCGCGGCCGACGCGGGGCCCAGGGACAGCCGGCCCCCAATGGACAGGGTCAGAGGCAAGGCCGAGGACAGCTCGCCGCCAACGGCGCACCCGCGACCCCGGCTGCCCCGGGCGCGGCCGCAGGCGCACCACCGGCCGCGGGCCGTTTCCAGATGAGTCCCGAGCGGATGGCCCAGATGCAGCTCGCCGGCAAGAAGCTCAAGTTCCTCTCGGATAATGGGGCCGCGATGCTCATCGATCCCAGTCGGACCGGCGACGGTGGCACGCTGTTCGTCCAGTCCGCGTCGATCCCCGGTGCCCAGATGCCGGGCATGGGCGGCGGGGGTCAAGGTCAGGGCCAGGCCAACGGTCAGGCCCCGGCGCCGCGCCGCGTCTCGGTCTATGACAAGGACGCCCCCAAGATCACGCCCCAGATCGTCATGGCCTCGGAGCACTACAACCGGCTGGTCCGGATGATCGAGCAGGGCGAGAAGCCCAAGATGACCGTCGAGCTCGCCGTCCAGTTCCACGACGACGACCTGATGGCCTATAACACGGTCGCCGAGATCCCGGGGAGCGACAAGAAGGACGAGCTCGTCATGCTCGGCGGGCACATGGACTCGTGGCACAGCGGCACCGGCGCGACCGACAATGCGGCCGGCGTCTCCGTCGGGATGGAGGCCGTCCGCATCCTCAAGGCGCTCGACCTGAAGCCCCGCCGGACCATCCGCATCGCCCTCTGGAGCGGCGAGGAAGAGGGACTACTCGGCTCACGCGCGTTCGTCACCAAGCACTTCGGCCGCACCCCGGCCCAGATGTTCGGCCCCCAATCCGCCTCCAGCGAAGGCACGAATGACTCGGCACCCAAGGCCGAGTATGCCAAGTTCTCCGCCTACTTCAACCTCGACAACGGCACCGGCAAGGTGCGCGGCATCTACCTCCAGGGCAATGAAGCCGCCCGGCCCATCTTCCGCAAGTGGCTCCAGCCGTTCCGCGAGATGGGTGCCTCCACGATCTCCCTGTCCAACACCGGCGGGACCGACCACCAGTCTTTCGACGGCATCGGTCTCCCCGGCTTCCAGTTCATCCAGGACGAGATCGAATACGACACCCGGACCCACCACTCCAATCAGGACGTCTACGACCGCATCCAGGCCGAGGACATGAAGCAGGCCGCCGTCATCATGGCCTCCTTCATCTACAACGCGGCCATGATGGAGGAGCGGATTCCGAGGAAGCCGGTTCCCGCCGCCGCATCGCCCGCGGTCCGGGCCGCCGTCAATCCTTGATCTTTCCCGAAGGTCAAGCATTGCGATCCGACGATCGACAGGTCAGGCTACTGGAAATCACCCCGGTAGCCTGACTTTCTTTTTGGGGTTCGACACTAACCCGACGCGCCAGCAAGGGTCCGGAGGCATTCCCCTCGCTGGCGCGTCGGGTTGGTTTGGAATGTATGCAATCCGATCGTGAAGCGCTCTACTTCGAGGCCCCGAGCCAGCGTACGGCATTCGTCAGGATCTTGAGCGGTAGCGGCTCCTTGTAGATCGCGAAGGTCTCGTGGCCGGGCCGGAAGTAGAAGACCTTGCCCCTGCCGATGTTCCAGATCGAACCGCTGCGAAACCACTCGCCCGACGCCCACCGTTCCTCCAGGATCACTTCGTCCGGCTCGGGGACGTGGAACGGTTCGTCATACATCTCGGTGTGCGGGAGCTCGAACTCCGACGGGATTCCCGCGACGATCGGGTGATCCGGATGGAGCACTTTCACAATGCTGGGCTTCCCATCATTCCGGTAGGCCGGGAAGCAGCAATAGGGCAGATGAATCGTCGCCCTGGCCGCGTGGCCCGGAAACCGTCGCCACGAGACGAACGGGGTGACCGGCTCATCCACCTTCGGGACCGTATATCGCCGTGGCGGTGCGGCCTCGATGACTTCGACGCGGTCTCCGGCGGCCCCGGCGCGGATCACCTTCGCCGCGTCGATCCGCGCCCGCTCGTTCATGGCCTCGACGAAGGGCGTCGACCAGTGAGCCGAATGGAGCGCGATCAGGGCGAGGTCTCCCGCCTTGATCCGCGCGACGATCGCCTTGCCGACCTCGGGCGCGATCTCCGCCTGCCGCACATGTCCCCACCAGATCAGCACACGGCAATTTTCGAGTACATCACCCGCGAGCCCGTGGCCTGGATCATCGAGCTTGACCGACCGGACCGAGATACCCGGTTGCCCGCGGAGGTGGTCGGCGATCCGGTTGCCGAGGAAGTTGTCGTAGGCTTCTTTCTGAGCCGGCTGCTGCTCGTCCCAGACGACGACCCGGACCGCCGAGCCGGCCGGGCGGGGATCCGCCGGGTTCGTGACCGAAGCCTGTTCGTGAGCGTGACAAGAGGTGAGGATCGCGTCGCCGACGGCGGCCGCGGTTGAGGCCTTGAGGAAGGCACGTCTCGTGCTGGGCTGTTTCATGCGATTACTCCCTGGCAAAATCCGTCGGCCCGGGCGACTGTGCGCCACCTTGGATCGGTCCACGAATACCCTCGATTCGCCTCCCACTCGCTCTGACCATCCGGCACAGGATGAAACTCAGGAAAAGTGCGATGAGCATCGTGACCAGGCGCACGAAGGTCTCCACGCCCCAGGACATCTTATTCCGGGTCGTCGAGTAGGTCCGAATCCACTCCGTCGGTTCAGCGATCAAGAACAAGACAACAACCAAGCCCAGGCCGGTCCGTTCGAGCCAGCTCGGGCTTGACGGCCGATCACGACGGATATCGCGGATGGCCCGGATGGCCGGTACGCTGAACAGAATGGACCTCGGTAAGTCGCCGACGATCGCCCAGATCAACAGACCGGCGGTCACGCCGATGGGGTGCCCATTGAGATGGGCGATGAGGGATTCAAGCCACCGAGCCGCCAGCAGCGGGCCGGCCTCGTAGGCCCCGAGCCAGGCGAGGATCACGAATACGGTCAAGAGCCATCCGGGTAGCTTTCGGCGGCCGAGGGAGAATCCCACCAGCGCCACCGCACCGATGAATATCAGGGCATGCTCCCAGACCCAGTGCGAGTTCTCTCGCCACTCGTTCGAGAACGCGGTCGACATCCCATCCAGCCCGAATCCCGGGAGCCTGATTCCGCTCTGCCTGCGATAGCTCAATCGGATCAGGGCGGTCTCGATCGATTCCGCCAGGGACGACATTGCGGCGAAGAGCACGAGGAATTCGGCGGGCCGGGCCAACCCGCCGTAGGCAGCCCGTCGCCGGAGAACGACCGGCACGAGTGCGATGCACGCCGCGCCCAAAGCCTGACGAAGGCAGAAGCACCATGGGAGCCATCTTGGCCATGGGCCGCGGAAGTCGACCGGGTACGGCAAATAGCTCTGTCGCGTCGGTAAGACCAGGATCACCGCGACTCCGGCAACGAGCGCGGCGAGGTCTCCTAGGGTCACGGACCTGTGCTCGACGAGTTCTCGGCGAGGTTTCCCCGGCGTGGTGCTCATCGCGTTATCCTCGAAAGGAGCATCAAGGTCCTTTATCGGAATCAATCTCGAGCCATCTTGTCATGACCATCGAAAACACACGAGGCATCATGATCCGGCGCTCCGCCTTTCATTCGCCCGCTCCAACCCTCGGCATCGTCCCACGACCGAGCCTCTGCGGCAACGCGTTTCCAGGTTCTATGCAGACCTTCACGTGATCAAGGCGACACGGCGATTGGGCCGAGAACGGTCGGGGAAAAAAGCGGCGGGGTTGTAAAACGCGCTAAAATCCGGAGAAGTCATATGAAATCGGCGCGAGCCGGCATAGAAAGGGTGTGGATCGACGAACCTTCGGGGCAGAACCATGGCCGACGCTCGCTCGGTGGATTTCGTGCGAGAGATTCGCACCCTGTTCGATTCGGGGACGGCCGCGGGCCTCTGCGATGCGCAGTTGCTCGAACGATACGCGGCGAGCCGGGCCGAGGCGAGCGAGGCCACCCACGCCGCCGAGGCCGCCTTCGCGGCCCTGGTCGCCCGGCACGGTCCGATGGTCCTGGGCGTCTGTCGCCGCGCCCTCTCCGACCCGGATGATGTCGAGGATGCTTTCCAGGCCACGTTCCTGGTGCTCGTCCGACGGGCCGGCTCGGTCCGGGTCGGCGACTCACTGGGCCGATGGCTCCACGGCGTGGCCCGCCGCGTCGCTGCCAGGGCGCGCGTTCAATCCGAGCGGCGACGGGCTCGCATTGGCGAAGGCGGCCGCGAGCCGGCCGTACCGGGCTTCGATCCCGTCCAAGCCGAATTACGGGCCGCGCTCGACGAGGAACTGGGCCGCCTCCCCGGTAAGTTCCAGGCTCCGCTCGTCCTGTGCCACCTGGAGGGGCTCACCCATGCGGAGGCGGCCCGGCGCCTCCGCTGGCCGATCGGGACGGTCAGCGGCCGACTCTCGCAAGCCCGGACGCTCCTGCTCAAGCGGCTGACACGGAGGGGATTTAGCCTCGCTGTCGGGCCGCTGGCGGCGATGCTTAACCCCGAATCAATCAGGGCGTCGGTGTCAGAGCCGTTGGCTCGTTCGGTGTCATTGACAGCGGCTCGCCTCACCACCGGTGGTGTGGGACCGGCCGGCGTATCCACCGCTGCGAGGCTCGCCGAAGGCGTACTCAAGGAGATCGTCATGTTCAAGCTGAAGATCGCCCTCGCGACCCTGGCGGCCCTCGGTATCGCCCTGTGCGGAGCAGGCGTCTGGGCGCGTAGCGGGGAGCAGCAGGACCTGCCTGGCAGCGCCGTCGCCAGGAATACCGGGAACGCACGCATCGAGAAGCCCGTCCAGGCCGACCGGCCTCGCATCACTGAACGTCTGAAAGTACCTGTGGAATCGCCCAAGCCCGATGCTGGCGATCCTCTTGCCACACGCCTGGCCCTGCGTGTGCATGCCCAGGCAGCCGCCATCGACAAGCTGCCAAGGTTCAGTTACCGGGCGCGGACCCGCCATGGGATCGTCGATTCGATGCGAGCCGTCAACGTGTCCATCGATCGGCTCAAGGAGGCACTCACGGCACCGGTCCTCCAGAAGGATTGGATCGGCCGGTACCAGATCGGGTTCTCCTGGGATGAGAAGAGGTTCTTGCACGAATTCGGCCCCGGTGAAACCGTGATGAATTACGCGTACCATTTCTGGACGGCGACCGACGCATGGGAGCGCCGTGAGGCCAACGATCACTCCTCCGTGAACTTCGTGCGATCGGCCGGCCCATCGAAGTTCTGGAGACGACACAACCTGTTCGATTTCAGCTACCTTCGACTCACCCCGCATCGATTCTGGTGGGGCCGGACAGATGCAGACAACCTCCAGACGATGAGCCTGGTCCCGCCGGAGCGGACAACCTGGAAGTCCCTCGGCGTCGAGAAGTTCGGCGATGAGACCTGCGATGTCGCGGATTCACCCCTGAGGGCCGAACGACTCTGGATCGGGCGGGATTCGGGACGCGTTCGCGGCGTACTCACCTATCACGTCGCCACCGATCCGATCAGGTCCAAGAAATTCTATGCATCCGATGCGGTCCGCCGCATCGCTGGGAAGCCTTTCGAGTCACAGATGGAATACAGCAACTGGCATCTCTATGAGGCGACGGGAGATGAACTTATCCAGATCCATCTCGCCTGGAAGGAATTCGATCTCGCGCCGTCCCCCGCGAATATCACACCGAACGAACTGGTCCGGTTCGAGGACTACCGCGAGATTTCGCCGGGGATCTGGCTGCCATTCCGCGAGATCCGTGCGTTCCCTCACGCCTCGGAAACGGTGCGACAAAAGCAATTGCTGAGGCGTTCCGAACTCGAGGTCGAAGCGATCCAGACCAATCTGGACCTGGCCGATCGGATCGAAAAGCTCCTTCCCAGGGAGGGTGAGCACGTCCAGGACCAGCGATTCATGGCCTCGATCGACCTGGAATTCCGGTCCAATCAGACCGACGAGCAGATTCGCAACCTGGCCGCCGCCGCATATGAGAGGCGCCTCAAGGGTAAGGAGGTCTTCAAGCGACTGGTCAGGCCGGTTGAGGCTCTGGTTGGCAAACCGGCTCCGGCTTTGCCCGCGGAAGGTTGGATCGGCGGGAAGCCGAGGGATCTCGCCGGCAAGGCGTACCTGCTGCACTTCTGGGCGACGTGGTGCGGTCCCTGCAAGAATGACATGCCACGGCTCAAGGCTCTCGCAGCGCGGGGAGCGACCATCATCGGCATGCACCCGCCCGGGACGCCCCCCGAAGAAGTCGAGAGAGACCGCAAACTCTATCAGCTCGATTACCCGACCTACCTGAATCCGGACAAGAACGGTGATCTGAACCCGGCGAAAGTCGCCGGCTACCCCGCCGCTGTGTTCCCCTATTACATCCTGGTGGATGCCCAAGGCCGAGTCGCCGGTCATGGTTCGTTGACGGAGCTGCTCGGGAAGTTCGGTGTAGGTACGCTGCTCGCGCCTCAAAATGACGACGAGAAAAAATAAGCCCCGCTCCGACCCCCGAACCGGCTCCGGTTGCCGACGAAACGCCGCGAAGGAAGCGGGCCTCATCCGCCGGTGAGGCGCATCCGGATCGTCTTGATCTCGAAGGGACTCAGATCGATCGTCACGGCATCCCCCTCGACCTTCAGCTCGCCTTCGGGATCCTCCAGGGCATTCACTATGCGTGCCGAGGCGACCTTGGCGTGCATCGCGATCTTCACGCCCGACGCGGGTCGGCCGGCCGCCTCGTAGACTCGCAAGACGGCGGACCCATCGCGCCCGGGTTTCAGAGCTGAGACAACGACATTGGGGCTCGAGACCTCCAGCAGGCCCCAGCGGGAGGGCAATTTACCCGCGTGCGGGAGCACCTTTCGACAGATCAGTGGGTGATTGAACTCCAATCCATCGCGGTAGACGTGCGCATCGCGCCAATCTCCCGCGTGGGGGACCATCGCATAGCGGACGACCCGCTCCTGGCCCAGTTGGAAGCCGGTATCCGACGACATGCCCGGCTCGTAGCCGCCCCCGAATCCGTAGGCGCCCAGGGTATGGGCACGCAGCAACGAGATCAGCATCGTCCCGTCGTTGACCAGGTTGCCGGGAAGGCCGATGTTGAGCAGGGCCAGGCCCCGCCGGCCGTCGCCGTGATCCACCCAGTTCTGCGCGGGGAACTCGATCGCTTCGGGCCGCTCGATCGCCCCGAACGGGATCTCGTGGGTGCTCTTACCCCCCGCGATCGCCGTCGGGAACTGGACCTGGTAGCGTACATACTTCTCGTTATTCACCAGCCGTGTGGTGATCTCGATCCGACGGAGGTTCTTGTACATCCGGACGGTCGTGGCGAACCGGCCGATGCCGAACGAACGCGTCACCTGGAATTCGGAGAAGACCGGGCCCTTGCGACTCGTCCCCGGTTGCGACTTCCCTTCATCGCTGAAAGCCGACTCGCCTCTCTTGGGAATCGGTTGCTTGTTCGTCATCGCGATCCGGCTACCACCGTCGAGGCCCTTATAGGGCTCCCAGAGGTCACCGCGGTCCGCCTGCCGCGACACGACGTTGCCGCGACCGGCGAGCACCTCCCAATCACCCGATTTGACCTTCAGGCTGTTCATGGCCCCGGTCGAGGGATCCAGGCTGAGCCGGTAGAGATCGCTCTCGAGCACGCCTTCGGAGGGAGCTGTCGAAGCCGTTTCGCTCTGAGTGACCCCGCGGCGCGGGGCGACGTGATAAACCGCGTATCCCATCGCGGGGACGTCGCTGGCGACGAATGCGACGCGTGCCGTCTTCAGGCCCCCGTCGCCATAGCGGGTCGATTCGAGGATCTGGGCCGGCACGACCTGGCCTCCCGGCCCGGCCACGTCAACGTCGCCGACGCCTCCTTCACCGAAGCCGACCTCGATCTCGGCGATATCCGAGCGCGGCCAGCCCAGGGGATTGAAGACGACGACCGCCGATCCTCGTCCCTCGGTGTCGATCCGGCCAGTCAGGACCTCCCACCGGGAATCGATGATCTCGTCGGATCGACGCTTGGCGTACTCGTAGCTTCGGATCGTGTCGTCATAGACGTGGTCGGTCATGACGCCCGAGGCCAGGTCGTGCGTCTGGTTGAAGAGGGCCGGCTCCCAGCTCGCCATGATCGCGCCGACATCGGCGGGCGAGCCCAGCCAGGCCGCGAGCGTGCTGAGCTTCTCGGCCGTCAGTGATTGCCGCTCGATCACGCGCATCCAGTTCTTGAGCTCGATACGACTGCTATAGATCCCCTGGAAGATCGGGTTGAGCTCCCCTTTGAAAACGGTCCGGTCGGTGCGACGGGCGACGACCGCTTCGAAGTCGGCCGGCACGGCCATCTTGATCGTGAACGGCGACCTGGGGTCTTTATTGAACGCCTCGACGTTCGGGACCAGGTGTTCCTCCGGCTCGGAGACGTCGGCTCCCGACTGGCCGACGCGATCGGCCGCACCCTTGCTGTTCGGGGTCAGGGCATTGAATCGCGCGATCGAAGCCTCACGGAATTTCTGCGGATCCTTCGGATTGGGATAGAAGAGGCCGTAGCCGTGGGGCAGCCAGAACGCGGGTATCCTGGTTCCGTCGAGCCCTTCCCAGAAGAACTCCGAGGGGAAATCCTGCCGGGGCACTCCGCGGAAGAACCAGAAGCTCTTGAACCCGCCGAGCTTGAGCAATTGAGGTATCTGCGCGTGGTGCCCGAAGGTATCGAGCAGCCAGCCGGTCGTCACGTCGACCCCGAGCTTGTCGCGATAATAGCCCTTGCCATACTGCATCTGCCGGATGAACGTCTCGCCGCCGGGCATGTTGTCGTCGGGCATGACATCGAGCGCGCCGACGAGTTGCAGCCGCCCCTCGGCCAGGAACCGGCGGAAATCCGCCTCCTCGGCCGGGTACCGCTCCAGGAATGGCCTCACGTACGCCACCTGGTCGAGCGTGAACCGGAATCCGGGCTGTTCCCTCAGGAGACGCATCGCCGTGAGGATGTTCGACAGGCCCATGTCGAGGTACTCCTCGCGGGTCTTGAACACCGCACCCTCCCAGTGCGTGTGCGGGATGAGCCAGAGCGTCTCCGTCTTGTTCTGGCCCTTCTTTTCCGGCTCTTGAGACCGGGCTGAGTCGGCGAGCATGAGCAAACCGCAAGCGGCGATCAGGCAAGATCGAAGGTTCATCGAGATACCCCTTGGAGTCGATCGGAGAGGAAGTCGTCCCACTGGGCCGGTCCGTCACGGGAGAGAAAGCGGAATCTGTCCGCAGATGAACGCAGATAGACGCAGATGAATCAAGTTAGATTAATTAATAATTTACATTAACACCTTTACATGAAATCCACTGCGAGGTGTTTCATCTTGTATCTCTTATCTGCATTCATCTGCGTCATCTGCGGACGTGTTTTGCCCGCCGATTTTGTATTAATGCCCTTCGGAACTACCCGCCGAAGGTGATCCGCAACGGGGTCGGTACTGCGACCTTGGCATCGAGCCAGAAAACCCGACCGTCCCACGCGTACCGCCGCGAGTCAAGCGGGTGGCCTCTCATCTCCACCCGAATTTCGCCCTTCGGTGCGCGGTCGATCTCGAACACCGGGTTCACGAAGGGCACGACCGGCTTGATGGTGATCGCGACTTCGCGTCCCTCGGCGACGAGCGAGATCGCCCGTCGCTCCGGGCGATAGCCCTCGAATGCGAGCCGGGCACCTTGGACGTCGATCGCCGGCGGTGTCGCGAAACTACGGGCACGGTCGCGGAGTTGTGCGTCCGTCTCGTCGCTCATGCCGATCAGCCAGGCCCACCGCCTCAACGTCAACGGGCGGGACCGGCCCAGGGTATCCAGCGTGACGAGTTCTTCCGTCCGTATCGGCACGGGCCGGGTACCGGCCCAGCTCATCACGCTGTTATGAGTCGGCGTGAGTGCGATCCGGTCGTCGATCGTCCGGCCGGTCGAGTTCCCGCGCGCCAGGGGCCAGTGACTCCCCCAGTAGCAGGGGGTCACCATCTCTCCCTGGTCGAAGAACGGGCCGAAGACCACCGGCGGCAGCTTCGTCTCGTTCGGGTTGAAATACACGGCAGCAAGTCGCTCATTAGGATGGAGCCTCAGGCGATAGATCGCCGGCACTCCGCCCGGTTCGAGTCGATCGCCCGCCTTAGCGACGGGATTCGGGAATCGGAATGTGTGCTTTCGTCCGTCGAGGAACAGGGCATCGACCGGCTCCTCCGGCAAGACTTCGAACGGATAAGCCCCTTTGGGCGTGATGATGATGAACTCGCTCAACTCATAGTTGTTCGCGGGATCCGCCTTGAGGTTCACGACCCTGGTGCCGAACCCGTCCGGGTAGAAGTAGTAATCCTCGACGGCCGCGTCTCCCCAGACCTTGTACTCGAAGTCGGTGGACTGGTAGCTCCAGCGGACGTGGACGCGGGCCGCGGTCGATTCGACGATCTCGACCCGGCTGTACCGCAGTTCCTTGTCCATGAGCGGCTCGACGCAGTCAACCGCGCCCGCGGGCTGCGAGATGATCTCGGCCCATTCGTAGCAAAGGCCGGTATTGTGCCTCCCCGCCCAGAACGGGATGTAGCTCGACCCGCGCCAGAAGACGAATCGCGCACCGTTCGGCAGCCGCACGACGACGTCCCTGAGATCGGGCGCCCATGCCCCTTCATAGGGAATGTCGGAGAATTTCCCCGTCCTGGGATCGCGCACCGAGATCGGGGCATCGTAGCGGAGCCGCTCGTAGATGGCCCCGAACCGCGGCTGCTTGGGCGGTTCTCGGAGCTGCATGACCGGTATGGTCTTGCGCCAGAGCGTTCGACCGTTGCCGTCCTCGACCACGAACGATAGCGCGTCGCGACCGGGGGACACCGGAGTCTTCGGGAGCTCGAGTTCTTGCCGAACTCGCACGCCTCGTCGTAATGGCATCGAGGCACGCGTCGCATTCTGGGGATCGGAATCCAACCAGACCTTGAGCAAGCCTTGAGGCACATCCTGTCTTCGGCTGATCGCCGCCAACTCGACCACGGCGACCTGGCCCCACCCCAGCGGGAGCGAGTCCCTCGGGACGAGGATGGTCCCCAGGTCGACCGGGTTCTCGATGCTGCCCGGTCGCGCGACGGCCTCGGCCTCGAAGTCCGGGATCTCGACGGCCTGGCGAAGCACCTCGACCGGCTTCGCTCCCGTCTTCGACCCGACCGACAGGACCACCTCATCGGCATCGATTTCGATCGGCACACGGGCAGAGTAGGGGGGTTCACTCGAGAATCGCACGTCATGACGCCCGACCTCTTTCCCCTGGCTCCGGACGGTCAGGACATGCCCGGCCCCCGCCGGTCGATCGGACGCCTGGATCACGACGGAGAACGGCGTCCCCACCCGCTCCAGACCGAAAGGCGGGCGCCAGGGGTGGCCATGCTCGACACGAAGTTGGAATCCCTGGGCCGATGCCACCCTCTCGCCGATGGCACCCGCAAGCAGGGCCACCAGGAATGCCCGGATCAACCAGAGGTGACTCATCCGCGGATTCGTCGTCAGTTCGTTCATGGCGCTGCCTCGCGTGGGATGACCGACCGGGTAGACATTTTCAAGAATTCATGATTCGCCGGGCGGCCTCGATGATCCTGGGCGTGTCGGGCCGGTAGGCATTCTCCAGCACCGGGGTGAATGGGACCGGTACGTCGGCCGAGGCGACGCGGACAACCGGCGTGAGCAGGCTCTCGCCGAGCCGTTCCGTGATCCCCGCGGCGATCTCGGCGCCGACGCCGCCCGTCTTCGGCCCCTCCTCGACGATCACGACGCGACCCGTCTTCTTGACCGACTCCCCGATGGTCTCATAGTCGATCGGCGAAAGACTACGTACGTCGATCACCTCCGCATCGATGCCATCGGCCGCGAGTTTCTCGGCCGCCTGGGCGGCGAAGTGGGCCATCAGCAGCCAGGCGAGGATCGTGACGTCGCGGCCGTTGCGGCGCACCGCCGCGCGGTCGAGCGGGACCGTGTAATCTTCGTCGGGTACGTCGCTGGTGGCGTCAACGGCCCCCGGCTCGGTCCGCGCCCCCTTCGACCCGTAGAGCAGCTTGTGCTCGAATATCAAGACCGGGTTATCATCGCGGACCGCCGACTTGAGGATTCCCTTGGCGTCATAGGCGTTCGAGACGGCGACGACCTTGATCCCGGGCACCCCGGTGAAGTATCGCTCCATGTTCTGGGCGTGCTGGGCGCCTCGACCGGTGGCACCGACCGGCGCACGCATCACCATAGGCACCGCGATCGTGCCGCCGGACATGTACCGCATCTTGGCGGCGTTGTTGACGATCTGGTCCATCGCCAGGAAGAGGAAGTCGCCGTACTGGACGTCGGCGATCGGCCTCATCCCCATGATCGCCGCACCGACCGCGGCTCCGAAGAAGCCCAGCTCGGCGATCGGCGTGTTGAGCATCCGGTCGGGGAACTCCTCCTCCAGGCCGAGCGTGACGGTGAACGCCCCGCCCCATCCGCCGGCCACGGCGATGTCCTCGCCCAGGCAGAAGACGGACGCGTCCCACCGCATCTCCTCGACGATCCCCTCACGAAGCGCTTCCGCAATACTGAGTCGTCTCATGAATCGGGTGTTCCTCGATCGGATCGAGTCGCTCGGGCTCGCACCGCACTCGGCACAGGCGTGGAGAGTCGTCCCGCCCGATCTTATCAGCCAGGTTGCCGCGTGTCAGGCGAGTACATCGGTCGTCAGGTCGTCGAGCGTGGGCATAGGCTGACGTTTGGCGGCCTCGACGGCGGCCTCGAACCGGGCCTGGATCTCGGACCGGACCCCGTCGAGCTTCTCCTGATCGGCCAGCCCGCGATCGCGCAGGACTTGACCGAGCCGATCGATCGGGTCGCGTTGCAGCCAGGCTTCGCGCTCGTCCTTGGGCTGGTAGTTGCAGGCGTCGCGACGCGAGTGACCGGTGCGACGATAGGTGAGCAGCTCGAGAAGGACCGGGCCATGACCGGCCCGGCATTCGGCGGTCGCCGTCCGGGCCGCCTCGTAGACCGCCAGCACGTCGTTGCCGTCGACCGTCTCTCCCCGGATGCCGTACGCAGCGGCCCGATCGGAGATCCGGTCGTTGCGCATCACCCGATCGACACGAGTCGAGGCCCCGTACAGGTTATTCTCGCAGACGAACAGCACGGGCAGGTCCCAGATCGCGGCCAGGTTGATCCCCTCGTGGAACGCCCCCTCGGCGATCGCCCCGTCGCCGAAGAAGCAGGCGACGACCTGGGGAGTCTTCCGCATCTTGAACGTCAGTGCCATCCCGGTGGCCAGCGGCACGCCGCCGCCGACGATCGCGATCCCCGGCACCATCCCCTTGGCCATGTTGCCGACGTGCATCGACCCGCCCTTGCCGCGACAGCACCCCGTCACCGCCCCGAAGAGCTCGAACAGCAGCTCCTCGGGCGTGAGCCCCTTCGCCAGGGCATGGCCGTGCCCCCGGAAGGTGGACGTGATGAAATCCGCCTGATCGAGCGCCGAACAGACCCCGACCGCCGTCGCCTCCTGGCCCTGGCACTGATGGATCGTCCCCGGCATCGCCCCCTCGAGGAACAGGAATTTCACCCCCTCCTCGAATTCGCGGATCCCGACCATCCGCCGGTACAGATCCATGAGGAATTCGCGGGGATAGTCCGACCGGACCGGCTTCGCTTCGGCGACCGCCGAGGACGACTCGCGAGCCGCGCGGTTCCGCGCGTAGAACGATCGGCGAGTGCCGACCGACTGTGTCATCGCCGCTGGCCGGTCGGCCGTCGCCAGTTCCGCGACAGCCGTCCTGATCCCTGCAGCGCCCGCGAGCGGCCCGCCCGAGTCCTCCTGAACCGGGCCTTCCTCGGACCCCGCGGCCGGATTCGCGGAAGATTTCTCGGCGGCCTCGAACGTGGCGATCGGCTGACCCATCGCCACCTCCCCTCCGGCCGGGACAGCATGGGCCCGGAGCGTCCCCGACACCGCCGACTCCACCACGAGGATCGCCTTGTCGGTCTCGACCTCCAGCAGCGGATCCCCGCGCCGGACCACCTGGCCAACCTCCGCCAACCATCTCAGCAGCGTGACCGTCTCATCGACCGTCAACAGGTCCGGCATCCGCATCTCGACGTCCATCAAGAGTCCCCTTGTTCGTCGGCCATTTCAACTGAATCCGAGCGGAGAAAATCGGAATTCCTCCTCAGATGACGCAGATGGAAAACAGATAATCCAGGAGAGAAATTTCAAAAGAGAATTACTTTTATTCTTTATGATCTCTGATCTGTATTCCATCTGCGTTCATCTGCGGACAACTCTTCCCGAAGTCCGATTCGACTCCGACCGAACGCGCTCATCCTGTCCCGCAGCAGCCCAGCAGTCCGATGCGTTCGAGCACGGCGTCACGGACCGCGCGTCGGCCGGCGACGAGCACATCCTGCGGCCCGCCCACGCCGAGGAGGTGGTGCGGATCCGGGGCGTCCCGACCGATCGCCGCGCGGACGGCGTCGAGGTATCGCTGCTTGAGGTAAGTCCCATAATTAACCTTGGCGACGCCCATGGCGATGGCCTCGCGCAGAGCATCGGCGGCGATGCCCGTGCCGCCGTGCAGCACCAGCGGGATGGCAACACGCCGGCGGATCTCGGCAAGTCGGTCGAGGTCCAGACCCTTCTGGCCATGGGTCATGATGTGTACGTTGCCGACACTGACGGCCAGGAGGTCGACTCCCGTCGCCGCGACGAATTCGGCCGCCGCGTCGGGATCGGTGGAATGGCCTCCGTGCGGCGGGCCGCCGCTCGCGCCGTGGGGTAGCTCGCCGAGCTCCGCCTCCACGGCGACTCCCCGCGCGTGGGCCATCCGGGTGAGCTCGACGACTCGTCGCGTGTACTCTTCCGGCGCCGCCTCCGGATCGGCCGGCATCACCAGATTGAAGCCCGCGTCGATCGCCGCAGCGACCCAATCGTCCCGCGGGCATTCGTTGAAGATCAACCCGCACGGGACCGAGGCCAACTCGGCCGCCGCGCGGCCGAGCGCCGCATACCATCCCAGTCGTTCGGAGACCAGGCGCGTTGACCGGCTCAAGAAGTCGCCGTTGAAGCCGAGGATGATGGGAGATCGCGTCTCCTCGGCCGCATCGACGACCCCTTGCAACGATTCGAAGTTCCAGCTCTCGAAATAGCCGACGGCGCACTTTCCCTCGATGGCACGCCGCATCATCGGGCCGATCGCTTCCAGAGGCATGAAAGTCACTCCGCCGAAAACCCCGATCGACCGGATCATTCTCAGAGATTATCGAAGATCAAGGCAAGCACCGCGGCGACCGCGAGCAGGAGTGACAAGACACTGGTCACCAGTCCCACCACGGCCCACGTGCTTCCCATCCGTGACCAGATCGCCAGCACGATAGATACCGTCGCTCCGATCAAAGTGAGGAGGATCGTCCCTAATCCCATGACAATCAGCACGATCTCGGAGTCCAACAGGACAGCGATCAAGTAATCGAGCGGGGAAAGCAAAACCACCGATGTCGTCAGCAGCCCCAGGATGCCGCTGAGCTTCGCGATCCTGGGATCGCCCGTGCGCAACGATGGGACAGCCCGCGAACTCGGGTGCGTCATGCGCGACGACCTCGGCTCGACATCCATCTCCTCGGGGAGATAAGCCTCGGGCGGGTCCAGGCGTGCTAGTACGGCCAACACGTCCTCGCGGGTGGTAGTCTCGCCGTCACGCTCCTGAAGAAGGTCGAAGACCTGGGCCTCCACCTCCCTGACGATGGACAATCGGTCCTGTCGGGGAACTCGACCCATCAGCATCCGGTCGATCGTGTCGAGCCGGGAGTCCACCAGGGCCTGCAACGATTCGCTGAGTGGAACCGCGACCGAAGTCGTCATCGTCATCATCCTTGCGCTCCTTCGAGTAACCCGGAAAGGGATCGGGAAATCATCTTCCAGCTCTCCGCCATCCGGCGGAAGCGTCGCTCTCCGTCCGTCGTCAAACGATAATACCGTCTCGGAGGTCCGGCCGGTGAGGGCTCAGTCCGGATCGCCAGAAATCCCTCTCTCGCCAGGCGCGTCAAGACCGGGTACACCGTGCTCTCGGTGAACTCGAGACCCTTGAGCCCGCCGAGTTGCTCCACGATCCGATAGCCGTACGTCTCCCCCTGCGCGATCGTGGCGATCACCGCCAGATCGACGAGCCCCTTGCGCAGTTGCGTATCCCAGGGATTCATGCGACCTCCTCGCCTTCACCGCTACTACGCGATACACAGTAGCGAGGAGCATAACCGTGTCAATCGGAGAATGGAAGAGGGGAGTCGCGTTTCTCGAGGGTAGGAATCGGAAATCCCGGTAAGGGGTGGGCTATGATCGCCGGCGCGATGCCAACGAAAACGGGACCGGCACCCAGGAATTTGGTGCAAGTCCCGCGGAGGAATTCCGGTCGATCAGCCTCGCGTGATCCAGCGTGTAGATAGGCAGAGATTACGGCCGTTCGGCGGCCGCTTGCTGGCAAGCCTTCTTCAAGTCGCTTTCGCTCGGATTGATCAGGATTTCGTTGTCGATCTGGATCGTCGGGATCACGCGTTTGCCGCCGTTCAGGTCGGCGACATAATCATTCAGCTCGGGCGACTCATCGAGGTCCTTGAACTCATACTGGATCTCCTGGCTATCCAGGAGTTTCAGGGCGCGAGTCGTGTCGGGGCAAGTATGCGATCCGTAGACGGTGACGTTGGGCTGTTTCATCGGTCCGACTCATGGGTTGGAGCAAAATGAATACGAATGCCTATGCAAAGGCGGCGAAGGGCCAGTCCGAGACACCACACTCAAGCAACCCGGCACGCCGGTTGGGACGTGGGTTCGTCCCGAGGAGTCTCCAGGGGCTCCATCGTGTCGCAGACCAGGCTGGCCACCAGATATTTCATGGAGACCTTCATCTCTCGAGCTTGAGCACGCAGGCGCTCGAAGAGCTCGTCCGAAAGCGTCACCAGGATCTCGGTATTGGTCTTCAACGGATTACCTCCGGATGTAGGTTTCCTCGACTTGCGGAAGTCAAGTCATGCAGTTTGCGTGCCATGATATCGAGCCGAACCCATTGAGTGTCCGATTTCCGAGCCCCCAAGTCCCCCGATCCCCCGGGCTTTCGCAATATCTCGATGGAGGAACGGCCTTTGCATTGATCCTCTTCATGGACCAAGTGATGTGTCTTCGTCGGGAGATGCGATCGAGCATGAGCACATCGGTCGAAATCCAGAAACCTCGGACATTTCGATCGGACGTCCCTGCGCGGCTGGAGCGTCTGCCGTGGAGCCGATGGCACTGGATGGTGGTCACCGCGCTGGGGATCACCTGGATCATCGATGGCCTCGAGGTCACGATGATCGCCTCGTGCAGCGTGGTGCTCCAGGAGTCGGGTACCCTGCACTTCCGGGCCGATCAGATTGGCCTCTTGAACACGTCCTACCTGGCGGGCGCCGTGCTGGGTGCCCTCGTTTTCGGCTACCTGACCGACCGATTGGGGCGAAAGAAGCTGTTCTCGGTCACGCTGGGCTTATACCTGGTGTCGGCCTTCCTCACGGCGTTCTCGTGGGACTTCGCCAGCTTCGCCTTGTTCCGCTTCCTCACCGGCGCGGCGATCGGCGGCGAATACTCGGCGATCAATTCGGCCATTGACGAGCTGATCCCGAGCCGCGTCCGGGGCTGGGCCGACCTGGCGATCAACGGCACGTTCTGGCTGGGGGCTGCCGTCGGCTCGATGGCGAGCATGGTCTTGCTGAACCCGTCCATCTTCCACGCGAATCTGGGCTGGCGGCTGGGTTTCGGCATCGGCGCGGCCTTGGGACTTGCGATCATCTTCCTCCGACACCACGTCCCGGAGAGTCCCCGGTGGCTCCTGACCCACGGCCAGCCCGACGAGGCCGAGCGCGTGATCGGCGAGATCGAGCGCGACATCGAAAGCGCACCCAATGCGGAAAAGCTCCCCCCGGCCAAGGGGACGATCACGATCCGCCCCCGCGGACCGGTCGGCTTCGGCGAGCTCGCGCAGGTCATGCTCCGGACTTATCCCACCCGCACCGTGCTCGGCCTGGCCCTGATCATCTCGCAGGCATTCCTGTACAACGGCCTGTTCTTCACGTTTCCGCTGGTGCTCAGCAACTTCTATCATGTCCCGTCGGACCGCACCGGGCTTTATCTCCTGCCCTTCACCCTGAGCAACTTCCTCGGGCCGGTGCTCCTGGGCCGCTGGTTCGACACGATCGGCCGCCGGCCGATGATTGGCGGGACGTACACGATCTCCGCGGTCCTGCTGGCCTTGACCGGCTACCTCTTCATGGCCGGGTTGCTGACCGCGACGACCCAGACGGCGCTCTGGGCCCTGATCTTCTTCTTCGCCTCCTCGGCCGCGAGCTCGGCCTATCTGACCGTCAGCGAGATCTTCCCGGTGGAGCTGCGCGGTATGGTCATCGCGCTGTTCTATGCCGTGGGTACCCTGCTCGGTGGGACGCTGGCGCCCTGGCTCTTCGGCCGCCTGATCGAGGGCGGGAAGCGGACCGAGCTCTTCTTCGGCGACCTCCTCGCGTCGGCCCTGCTCCTCATCACGGTCTTCATCGTCTGGCTCTACGGCGTCAAGGCCGAGCGATCGTCACTGGAAGATGTGGCCGCACCGCTCTCGTCGGTCAACGACGAGGAAATCGAATCCTCCCACTGAGCGAACCGGCCGTGGCGGTCTGCGAGGAATCCAGCACTGACGGCATGAGCCGTGTCGAGCTTCCGACGTAGCCGTTCACACCCCGAACAAAATGTAAGGTTATTTATATGGAGGATGGCCCTCGCTAGAAGTCGATCTTCGCCCTCAGACCGAGAAGGAACGCGGATCGGGCCTCGAACTGAGCGGGGTCAACCGCCTGGATGTCGGCCGACAAGCTGAACCAACTGGTGATCGTGGCGTTGTAGTAGAGCTCGAAGCCCTGCTCGTTGCCGCGCGGCGCGACGGGCCCGGGTGTCTGCCGGAGGACGCTGCTGGTCGCCAGGTAGTAATAGCCCACGCCCCACGAATCCCCGGACCGTCCGGGCAGCGGGCTGGTGCCGCCGGCGCCGAGGTTCAGGAACCAGTGGACCGGGTTGGTGGACTGATCGGCGAGGCTGATGTTCGCGAAGATCCCCCAGCCCCTGGTCGGGGTCTCGTCATCGGCGACGAGGAATTGATCGAAGCCGTAGGTGATGACCCATGAGCCCGACCGTCGAAGCGCGGGATTTCCCGGCTGGTTGAGGATGATGTAGTCGTCCTCCGAGAGCGGACTGAACCGGCCGCTTGCATAGGTCCCCTCCACCGATTGGTGGCCGGGCAGGCCGAAGGGCGTCACCGGCACGCGAAGATGGCCGAAGAGGGTCATGCCGTTACTGAACATATGCCCGACACCGCTGGTATCGGGACGGCCGCTCGTGTCGAGCACGAGGAAGGTGAAGATGGGATCGAGATCCCGCAAGTAGCTGAAGCCGGCGCCCGGGGTCGAGTAAGGGATCGTGCGGCCGTAGATCGGGCTCAAGACGAAGGCTTCATTCATGAAGCGATTGATGCCGTTGCCGCCCAGGAACGGGTGGATGTTGACGCCGTCGGCGGCGTTGAGCTTGCCGAAGGTCACGACGAGATCGGGTCCCAGGAACTGCTCGATCTGCATGTTCGTCAAGGCCGATGCGCTTCCCACCGGCTTGGGAAACTCCAGGGCGAAGTTGGCAGGGACCAGGGACCCGACGTCGCGGTTGATGCTCTCTCCGAGACGGCTCTCTCCGTGGAGGTTGACGAACAGGCCCTCCCAGCCGAAGAGCTTCTCGGCCTCGATGGTCCCGAAGTAGTCGAACTTGAGCCCGTAGGGGAAGGACTGGCGGAGTCCGCCGCCGGTCACTCCCTGGTAGAACTGCGAGAGGTTCGTGCGAAGGTCAATCCCCTCGTCAAACAGGGCGTCGCGCCCGCCGAACCAGTTCCTCGTGAGGCCGTACGGCGGAGCCGCCGGAGGTGGGCTCTCGATCTCGTCGGTCGATGTGGCCGCCGTCCAGCCCGGAAGGTCCGAGTACGGCCAGGCGGTCGGCGCCGGCCTCGCACCGGCCTGGAGACCCGCACCAGGCAGCCCGGGGATAATGACTGGGTCCTGCGCCCCCGCTTGGGTCGCTGATAGGATGAGGAGGCCCAGCACGCCGAGCACGAGAGCGACCCATCCCCGCCTATGGCAGCCAGCACTGATCATGGGATCCTCGTCGATTCACGCAGGCGATCGATCCGGGATCGGCCCTCTTACGAGGTCCATGAGGCCGACCCGCGACGAGTCAGTGCTCTGGTCGGCCTTATCCGTATCAGGCCGTCCGAGGGAACGGTGGTAACGGATTTATCGGCAGAAACGGCCCCGCGAACGAGCACCCCCGGCCGAAAACCGCGATTTTCGACGCAGGGCGGAACATCCGGAGTTCCTGCGGCTCTTCGGCTCCGCAGACGGCGAACGGCGGAGCCAGCTCGATCCGACATCGGTTCGGTGGAAGGGTGCGGCCGAGAGTGGACGAATCGACTGTTGCGGGGATCTCTCGACAACCAGGATGACATTTCTTCAATAATTCTTCAACGTTGGAAATCCTACATGAATTGGGCGATCGGCCCTTGTGTTGGCCCCGATCACTCGCTATCTTCTCGCGCCATGGGCATCCCGGAAGACTTTACCACTTTACGGCGTGAGCCCTGAGGTCACCGGTCACGGCGCACTGACCGTGCGTGATCCCGAACATGGGTCCCCAAGGCGCAACCATCCACGCGGCTTGAACGAAGGGGCAGAACCATGAATGGCCCGGATCCTTCCGGAGAGATGAAGCGTCGCGAATTCCTGGGAGCTGCCGCGGCCGCGGCCGCCCTGGCGGGCCTGGAGGCGACGCCAGCCACGGGGCAGGAAGCGAAGGCCGGCACGGACCCCAAGGTCAATGCTGCCCAGCTCTACAAGCGGCACGCACCGAATCGCCGACAACATAATCGCCCGCTCCCTGATCTGAGCCAATACGCCGGCATGCAGTCCCAGAAGGCCGAGGGCACTTTGCCCTCGGCCTATCACGAGAAGGAGATCCGGCGAATCAAGGAACTGGGCCTGGAACCGGCCGATTCGATCCAGGACAAATCCGACATCAGTTGCTTCCAGCGGGGGAGCACGCCGCATTGGTCGGGCATCAACACATTCCTCAAATTGCCTTACGTCGAGGACGTCCACAAGGTGGGCGCATACGACGTCGCGTTCGTGGGGGCGCCGTTCGACGTCGGCTGCACGTTCCGCACCGGCACCAGGTTCGGGCCGCAAGGGATGCGACGCATCTCGGCGCTCTACCAGAAATACAGCTACGAGCACGGGATCGACCTGGACGAGACGCTCGCCATGTGCGACGTCGGCGACATCTTCTGCCCCGCCAACATCACCAAGAGCCACGACCAGATCACCAAGGGCGTCGCCCACATCCTCTCGCAGGGCACGCTGCCGATGATCATGGGCGGTGACCACTCGATCGGCTATCCCATCGCACGCGCGGTCGCGCAATGCGTGGAGGGCAAAGTGGGGATCATCCACCTCGACCGCCATGTGGACACGCAGGAAAAGGACATGGACGAGATCATGCACACCTGTCCGTGGTTCCACGCCACCAACATCCCGAATTGTCCGCCGTCGAACCTGGTGCAATTGGGCATCGGGGGCTGGCAGGTGCCTCGCGCCGGCGTGAAGGTGGGACGGGAGCGTGGCACGACGATCCTGACGGTGAATGACATCGAGAAGATCGGGATCGACAAGACCATCGAGATCGCCCTGGAAGTCGCGTGGAAGGGGGCGAGCGCCGTCTACCTGTCGTTTGACATCGACACGCTCGACGCGGGATTCGTCCCCGGGACGGGCTGGCCCGAGCCGGGCGGCCTCCTCCCGCGGGAGGCGCTCAAGATCGTTGCCGGCATCGCGAAGGAAGGGATCGTCGCGATGGAGGTCTGCGAGGTGTCGCCGCCGTACGACATCTCGGACGTCACGTCGCTGATGGGCGTCCGGCTCATGATGGACGTGATCGGCACCATGGCCAAGAACGGCCGCATCGGCGGCCGGCTGAAGATCTAACCGGGTGAGGCGTGGCGAGACCGGCCTTCATCCTCGCGACCGATCTTCGACCGGATGAGGCGGCCTGGGCGTCGATGGAAGCCCAGGCGGCGAGCCTTCAGGCGTTCGCGGAGCGCGCCCTCGGAGTGGCGACCCGGGTCGATCTCGCCTGCCTCCCGGTCCGATCGACGGAAGACCCGGGCGAGTGCCGAATCGGCCGCGTGATCGATCGGCGTGTCGGCGAAGGGGCCTCAATCCTCTTCGTGCTGCCGGCCGCATTCGACCTGAATATCTGGCAGCGGACGATGCTGGGCGAGGAGCTGGCGCGGCGCGCCGCCGGCACGCCGGGGTCTCGATCCATCACGATTCCGTCGATCCCACGCAAGCGCTGCTCGTCGATTGCTTCGCCGGCCAGATCCTGCAGGCGCTGGACGAACGAGGCGTCGCACCGCGGAATTCCGGACTCATCCTCGTAGCCGACGGACAGGGCGAGCCCGCCACCCGCGCAGACTCCTACCGCCTGATGCGGCTGCTCTGGGAGCAAGCCGGCCTGGGACGGGGCGAGGTCGGCTTCGTCCGCCACCCGCAGCCGTTCCTCCCCGAGACCCTGGAACGCTGCCTGGCCGAGCCGCTCGACTGGGTCCTGCTGCCGCAACGCCAGTGGGACGGCGAGATGTGCGACTTCGCCCGCGTCATGTTCGACGATCACCGTCGAGCTCACCCCGAGGCGTCGGGCTGGCGGCTCCTCGACCCGCCGCGGGATCACCCGGCGATCCGGGCCTGGCTCGAACAGCGGGTGCTCCGGCTCTGGCAGGAGAAGCGGGCCCGTGAGGCGGCGCGGATTCCCTCCGCCAGGAACGAGCCCCCGCCAGCCAAAGCGGGCGTGTGGTCGGGCGACGATTGGGTGCCGGTGGGCGCAGCAACGATCCGGCCGCGGGATGGATGTGTCGCGCGGGCCCGGGAGTCCGCCGCGCTCGCCGAGATCCTGGCGCGCATCCTCCCGCGGGCCGAGCGCTACCTGGTGAAGGTGACGTGGCACGGCTACGCGCCGGGGACCTACACGGCACCGCTGGCGCTTGACCTCCTGCTCGGCGCGCTGCCCGGCCGGGCGGTCCTGTTGGAGGGGCATACGAGCAGCCGCAATGTGGGCGGCGGGGAGTTCGACTGGGAAGCCGACGCTCAGCGGCACCGCACCTGGGTCCGGCAGCAGGACGTCGAATTCCTGCGGCGGACGGGGTTGGCGGAGGTGATCGCCCGGCACGGGGCCCAGTACCTGAACGTGACCGAGGCGTGGTGGGACGGCGCCTGTGCGCCGACCCAGGAAGTCCGAGCCGAGCTCGGGGACGTCGCGCTCCGGAATCCGGAGCTGGCCGGTTTCGTGCCCTCGGCCTTGATGGAGATTCGCGGGATTCCGTTGATCAGCTTCGCCCGCTTCAAGGGGCCGACCCGACTCGGCCTCTCGAACCTCTTCGGCCTGATCCCACACCCGTTGCGAACCGCGTGGCACGGGCAGGACATCACCCACTTCGCGTCGGTCTGCTGCGACCTGGCCCGGCTGTATGGGGCCTTCTTTCCCCTGTTCGGTTTCGTCGAGGCCTTCGACTCGGCGGTGCGTTGGGATCGCAAGGGGCTCTATCGCAGCCGTTGGGGAAATTACGACCTCGTCCAAACCGATGGGCTCTTCACCGTGAGCGAAGGGCTGGTGGGGGCTGACCTCCTGGCGAGCCGCCTGCAAGGCCAGGACGTACTGCGTAGCGGGTTCTACGACGTGGTCCGCGAACGACTGGGCTGGTCGGCGGAGATGGCACTCCCGAGCGAGATCCAAGCAAGTCTGGTCTGAGGACTTGCGGCTCTCTACGAATCGGCTCGCGATTCACCGCTGGCTCAGGCGTGCAGGCCTTCGCTCCGAAGGATTTCTTGACCCCGAAGCCTTCCTGGCGGACGGCTACCTCCTCAGCTAGCCGTTCGGCCGGCCTGGGTGCGCGACGGCAGAGCCCGCCAATCCTGGGCGTATCGAACGCGCACTCTTCAGAATCTTCTGCCGGGATGTAACACTATCGGAGAAAAAAGGGTCATCTAACACGGGCGGCTCTTGCGTTCCATCGCGGCGTCTTGCTTCCTGGATGGAGATGACGTGCACAGGGATCATTGAGCTGAACAGACCGGATGGACGTTAACGCCAAACCTGGGAGCGGAAATGGCCGACTTGATGGACGCGCCCGGCCGATGGGACACCAAAAAGCTCCTGGCGGGAGCGCGCGCCGGCGACGCCGACTGCCTGGGCGGGTTGCTCGAGATCTACCGCAATTATTTGAACTTGCTGGCCAGCGCGGAGTTGAACGAACGGCTCCGCAGCCGGGTCAACCCCTCGGATCTGGTGCAGGAAACCTTCTTGCGCCAGTCGCCATTTCGGCGAGTTCTGCGGCAGCAGCGAACAGGAGTGGCTCGGCTGGCTGCGCACCATCCTGCGCCGAAGCGTGCTCAAGATGGTACAAAAGCAGGTGGTGGTGCGCAAGCGGAGTGTTCTGCGGGAAGTCTCTTTCCAGGAACTCGCGATCCGATCCGGGCCGGAAGCGTCGGGCCTGGCAAACCTGGTCGTCAGCCCGGGCAGCTCGCCCAGCACCCAGGCGCGGCGTCAGGAACTGTCCAGCCTCCTGGCCGAGCGTCTGTCCCGGCTGCCGGGGCCTTGCCGCGAAGTCCTGGTGCTGCGGCATCTGGAAGGGCTCAGCTTTCCGGAGGTCGCCGACCGCATGGGACGCCCGGTCGGAGCCGTCCGGGTCCTCTGGCTGCGTGCGCTGGAGCGTCTGCGGCAACAGCCCATGATTGAGGAGCTGCAATGAAGCCGGATCGTGTCCGGGCGAGACTGCTCTCGGACCTGCCGGACGAGCGGGAAGAGCAAGTGCTCGGCATCCTCGAAGAATACCTGGCGGAGCTCGAGTGCGGCGGACGCCCATCTCCGGAAGACTGGATCGCTCGGTATCCTGACCTGGAAGATGTCTTGAGGGCGTACCTGCGCGAGCTGGATCAACTGCATCAGGCCGGCATGCCGAAGAGCCTTCCCGCCAGCGAGAACCCGGCCGCGCGGGTCAATGGCGAGCGCGGTCGGTTGGGCGATTTTCAGATCATCCGCGAGATCGGCCGCGGCGGCATGGGCGTGGTCTACGAGGCGCAGCAACTCTCGCTCGACCGGCGTGTTGCCCTCAAGGTGTTGCCGTTCGCGGCCACGCTGGACGCCAGGCAGCTCAGGCGCTTCAAGAATGAGGCCCAGGCCGCTGCCCAGTTGCACCATAGCCAGATCGTGCCCGTCTACGCGGTCGGCAGCGACCGCGGTGTTCATTATTACGCCATGCAGTTCATCGATGGGCAGTCCCTGGCGGAAATCATCCAGGAGCTGCGCGAACGGTCGCCGCTCCATCCGATTGAGCCGCGTGAAGCGCGAAGCGAAGGTGCTCGACCGGCGGGCACCGCGAGAAACCCGACGACTTCGTTCGACTCGACGGTGGAGGCACGCACCGGGATCGTCACGCCGCGCTCTTCGTTCCTCGATCCTCGATCCTCGACTTACTTCCGGACGGTTGCGGAGTTGATCGTCCAGGCTGCCCTGGCGCTCGAGCACGCCCACCAGCTCGGCGTGGTCCACCGCGATATCAAGCCGGCTAATCTGCTCGTGGACGCCTCGGGCAACCTCTGGATCACCGACTTCGGACTCGCCCGCGGCCGGACGGAGCAAGGGTTGACGCGCAGCGAGGACCTGGTGGGCACGCTGCGGTACATGAGCCCTGAACAGGCATCGGCCAAGCACGGCCTGGTCGATCACCGCACCGATATCTATTCGCTGGGCTTGACCCTCTTCGAGGCGCTGACGCTGGAACCCGCTTACGCGGGCTCGGATCGCGACGATCTGTTGCGACAGATCGCCGAGTGTGCTCCTCGGCCGCCGCGACGGTTGAGGCCCTCGGTCCCGCTCGCGCTCGAGACCATCGTTCTCAGGGCGATCGCACGCGAGCCGGAGCGCCGCTATGCCTCGGCCCAGGACCTGGCCGACGACCTGCAATGCTTCCTGGAAAACCGGCCGATCCGCGCCGTTCGGCCGACGCTCCGCGAACGCCTGATCAAATGGTGCGGGCGGCACAGGACGGTCCTCAGAGCTGCCGCGGTCCTCGGCACGCTGGCCGCCGTGGGCCTCATCGCCAGCACCATCCTCATCTGGCGCGAGAAGGAAGCGGCCAGGGCGAGCGCGGCGGAAGCGGAAATCCAGAGACGACGAGCCGAGGAGAATTTCAGCCAGGCACTCTTCGGCGCGTGGGAGTTGTTACAACCCCTCGGAGACGCGCGCCTGGACGACGACGGCCCGAAGGCCAAAGCCCTGCGGGAGGAACTCGTCAACCGGGGTGCGAAATTCTTCCAGGCATTTGTCCACGAAGAGAGCACCGACCCGATCGTCCGCTTCGAGTCGGCGCGAGCCTGCGAGCTGCTGGCCAGCGTGTATTGTGCCCATCAACAGGTCGCATCGGCGCAGGATACGACGCGACGGGCAATCAAGCTCTACGAAGCCCTCGCCGCGGACGACCCATCGAAAACGGTCTATCGCCAGAACGCGGCCGCAACCAATTATTCGATGGGCATGCTCTACAAGTCGATCAAACAGCCGGCCTCGGCCGAGCAGGAGTGGGCCAGGGCGATCGAGCAGTGCCGGCTGGCCTTGCCCCATGATGAACAGGGCGAGATCGCGAACGATCTGGCCTGGTATCTGGTCGACTGCCCTGCGGAGGCGCTGCGCGCGCCAGCCGAGGCCGTCGGCCTCGCCAGGAAAGCGGTGGCGCGGGCGCCCGAAATGGGCGAGTACTGGAATACCCTGGGCGTCGCCCTCTACCGGGCCGGCGAATTCCAGCCGGCTCTCATCGCGCTGAGCCGGTCGATTGAGCTGCGGTCTGGAGGAGACGCCGCGGATCACTTCTTCCTCGCGATGGCTTACGAACGCCTCGGCGACCGGAAGCAGGCACGAATCTGGTACGACAAGGCCGTTCAGTGGATGGATAAACGCTCCCCTCAAGGGGAGGGAGACCTCCGCTACCGGGCAGAGGCCGAAGCAATTCTCGGCGTGAAAAAGTAAATATCGTTGATAGCGGTAATGCGGTAGGCATCGCGGCGAACCGCCGTTGCGCCCCTTCGTACGCATTGCGCTCGCACGCCGGAAAGAACCGGGACCGGCGCATACTCGCTCGCCAGTAGGCAGGGACCGCGCCGGTCCGGCATCTCCCGGGCGGGAGGTCTGCGCGCCCGCAGGGATGACTTTTCGTATCGACGTGGACCTCCTCCCTCCAGGAAAGAGATCGATCATGGACATCGCATCTTGGCTTCGCAAACGCCGGGTCCGAACCGCATCCGCCCGGCACGGACGACCGGGATTTCGGGCCCGCATCCGGCCCTGCGTCGAGCCGCTCGAGCAGCGATCCCTGCTCAGCACATTGACGGTCCTGAGTAACGCCGACGCCGGGCCGGGCTCCCTGCGTGCCACCCTCGCGGCCGCCGATAATGGCGACACGATCAACTTCGCATCCTCGCTCAGGGGCCAGACGATCACGCTGACTTCCGGCCAACTGACGGTGACGAAGAGCGTCAACATCGAAGGTCCGGGCCGCGACGAGCTGATCATCAGCGGCGACAACGCGAGCCGCGTCTTTGCCGTGTCCAGCGGCACCACCGTGGAAATCGATCAACTGAAAATCGCCAATGGCCTGGCCGACCAGGGGGCCGGTATCGACAACTTCGGCACTCTGACGGTCAGCCAGTGCACGCTGACCGACAACACGGCCGAGGGCGGCACCGGCGATAGCACCACGCCCGATGCCGCCAATGGCGGCGGGATCGCCAACGAGGCCGGCGCCAGCCTGACCCTCACCCACAGCCGGCTGACCGGCAACGTGGCGGCAGCCAGCCCGGGGAATGACTCCTTCGGCGGCGCCCTCCTGAATCTCGGCGGCGCCACCGTCGCGAACTCCACCTTCACCGGCAATCAGGCCACCGGCGGCGGCAGCTCGAGTGTCTTCGATGGCAGCATCGGCGGAGCCATCGAGAGTTACGGATTCCCGCCAAGCCAGCCGTACAACTCCACACTCAGCGTGTCCAACTGCACGTTCACGGCTAACCAGGCGATCGGCGGCAGCGGTACGGTTTTCGGCGAAGGCGGGGCGATCGACCTGGAGACCGGCGTGGTCGCGACCATCAGCAAATCCAGCTTCACCGGCAACACGGCCACCGGCGGCGACGGCGCCATCAGCAACGCCGGCGCCATCAACGCCAGCGGGTGCACCCTGACTTTGAGCAACAGCTCTTTCGCCAGAAACCAATCCATCGGCGGCGCGTTCAACGGCTCATTCGGCGACGGCGGGAGCCAGGGACTGGCCGGCGCGATCCTGTTGGATACATCCAGCACAACGGTGACCCTCACGAATTGCACGTTGACCGGCAACCAGGCCATCGGCGGCAACGGTGCCACCGCTTCCTCCCCGTTCGCCGACGTGGGAATTGGCGGTGCCATCATGGATATCGCGGGGTCTCTGTCCTTGACCAACTGCGCGTTGACCGGCAACCAGGCCATCGGCGGCAGCGGAGATATCATCACCAGCTCCTTCACCGGAGTCGGAGTCGGCGGCGGTATCGCGATGGAAGGCGGGACGCTCACGGTCACCAACAGCACGCTGTCCGTCAACGTGGCCCAGGGCGGTTCCGGCACCGCCGGCACCGGCGGCCTCGGCGAGGGCGGCGGCATCGATGCGACCTTCGGCGCGACACTCACGATGAGCAACAGTGCGTCGATCGGCAACGAGGCCATCGGCGGTGCCGGAGCGAACGGCGTCCCCGGCGGCGACAGCGACGGCGGCGGCCTCGCGGATACGTTCGCATCGACCGCGACGGTTACCAACTGCGCCTTCATAGGCAACGTGGCGGAAGGGGGTGCCGGCGGCGCCGGTGCCAACGGCGGTGATGCTTTTGGCGGGGGCATCTCCGTGGCCATCGGCACCATCCTGGGCTTCACAGATACCTCGTCTTTGTCCCTCGGCAACAGCACGCTGATCGCCAATGTCGCCCTGGGCGGCGACGGCGGCGCCGGTGCCAATGGCGGCGACGGCTCGGGCGGCGGCGCCTTCGTCGGTGCCGGCGGCAACGCGACGATCGCCCAGACCCGCATCACCGCCAATCTGGCCCTGGGCGGCCCGGCCGGCTCCGGCGGGAGCGACGGGGACGGCATCGGCGGCGGCCTCTACGTCGCCTCAGGCGCCACCGTCTCCCTCAAGAAAACCAAGGTCGCGGGCAACGACGCCTCGACCAGTAACGACGACATCTATGGCACCGTCACCTACCTCTGAGTACCGCCGCGATCTCCCCCTCTTCGGCCGGACTTTCCCGCGCGCACCATCTGCGCCGGGGGAGTCCTGTTGCCTGTTTCGGCTTTTCGTGCCATCGGTTTGCCACCGGGTCCATGCCGTCCGGATCGGCTTCCATCCAGCCGTTCCTTTTTTCGCTGCTGAACGACCGTTACTCTCGTCCCGTGAACGCGTACTCAAGCCCTCGACCGCATCGGAAAGACCGCTTCTTTGGCACTTCGTTTGCACTAACAGTTTCCCGTTTGACTGACTCGACTCTTTGCAAGGGAGAACATCATGGCACGCGTTGAGACGAATACCGGTCGTACGGTTCCTGCGAATGCGGACAGCAATCCCGATCCGATCACCGGCGAGCCTGGCGCCCATCCGGTCGGTGCGGGCGTTGGCGCGGCGGCCGCCGGTGCCGCGGCCGGTGCCGCGGGCGGCGCCATGGCCGGTCCGGTCGGAGCCGTCGCCGGCGCCATCATCGGCGGCGTGGCGGGCGGACTAGCCGGGAAGGGCGTCGCCGAATCGATCGACCCGACGGTCGAGCACGCCTACTGGCGCGAGAACTACAGCAGCCGGCCATATTATGATTCGTCAACATCCTACGACGAATATGCGCCGGCTTATCAATATGGCTGGGAGTCGCGGTCCAAGTACCACGATCGCACGTGGGACCAGGCCGAAGCCGAGCTCTCCAAGGACTGGCAGGCCGCCAAGGCCAAATCCCGCCTGACGTGGGAGAAGGCCAAGCTCGCCACCCGCGACGCATGGGACCGGGTCGGCGATTCGGTCTCCGGTAAGAAGGTCTCCTCCCGCTGAGCGGGTTGGCCCTCTTCATCGAGAATGATCCATCAAGAAAGGCCGTCGTCCCGCGTGGAGTCATCCCGCGAGACGCCGGCCTTCGCCATTATTACGATCCAGGATCGGGCCCGATTCAGGGAGGAGATCGAAAAGACCGAAGTATGAAAAGGAGCGTGCGAAGGAATCCATCGGACTGCGCAGGATAGGTTATCCTGGCAAGGATTCGATCCGCGATCGAGGAATTCCGCCTTTCTCTCGAAGCCTTGCGCGTCGTGCGCAGGAGTACAAGCATGAGGGGGATCCTCCGCATCAGCCGGCCCTTGATACCTTGCGCCTTGGCCGTGGCAGTCACGTCATCGGTCTGGACGTCCGATGCCCCGGTCTGCGGCCAATCACCGGCTCCTGCAACACTTCCGGCGGGAACCAAGACCGTCATTCCGCCGCCGAGACGTTTCGAGCCCAAGGATTCGGCGTTGCGTCGCTCACGACTGGGCGGCTCGACGTCACTCACGCGCTCGCAGGACCCGATGGCCGCATCATCCCTACCTGCGGCGGCTCCATTGCCGGCCTCTTCCAGATCCGCAGATTCGACCGACAGCTCGGCCTCCTCGACCTCCACGCCACCCCCGCCGCCCCACCTTCCGGTCGATTCCACCCTGATCCCCGGGCGGAGGGTCGAACCGATCGACCTCGCCAACGCCCTGAAGCTCGCCGGCGCGAGAGATCTGGATATCGCCGTCGCCCGGCAGCGCATCCTCCAAGCCGCGGCCGACTTGAAGCAGGCCCGCTCGCTCTGGCTCCCCTCGATTTTCTACGGGCCGACCTGGTATCGCGAGGACGGCCAGATTCAGACGGTCGCCGGCCCGGTCCAGTCGATCAGCCGTAGCGGGCTATTCCTGGGGGGGACGGCGGCGCTGGCCAACACCATGCAAGGGCCCCCGCCGGGAACCGGCATCCCGTCTCTGACCGGACTGAGCTCGACCTTGCGAATCTCCGACGCGATCTTCGAGCCCATGGCGGCGCGACGTGTCTTCGCCGCGAACCGGGCCACTCTCCAGACCTCGACCAATGACGCGATGCTTCGGATCGCC
Source organism: uncultured Planctomycetota bacterium (assembly GCA_963743925.1). Lineage (GTDB taxonomy): Bacteria > Planctomycetota > Planctomycetia > Isosphaerales > Isosphaeraceae > CAVZRC01. The sequence goes on from CAVURY010000034.1 coordinate 1,228,212, forward strand.
GAGGCCTATTTCGACCTCCAGGCCGCGACCGGGCGGCTGGCCATCGCCCGAGAGGCGGCCGCGAATTCCGAGACGCTCTCGGAGATCACCGGCTCCTATTCCCGCTCCGGGCAGGGCCTCGAATCCGATCATCGCCGGGCCCTGACCGAGTTCAAGCGTCGGCGCAGGGACATCCAGCTCGCCAGCGGCCAGTTACTCGTCAACTCGGCGAACGTGGTCCGCCTGCTCGTCCTCGACCCGCAGGTTGTGTTCGCGCCGGTCGAGCCGGCCGAGTGCATCATCCGCCTTATACCGGATGAAGTCCCGCTCGACGAGCTGGTCGTCCAGGGCTTGCGGCACCGACCCGAGCTGGCCAATGCGCAGGAGCTCGTCGAGGCGGCGCTGGTGCGATGGAAGCAGGCGAAGCTCCGCCCGTTCGTGCCGAGCGTGGGGTTCACCTACGCGGGGGGCGGCTTCGGGGGCGGCCCGAACGCGTTCTTCGGCAACTTCGGTGCCCGGGGCGATGTCACGGCCAGCCTGTTCTGGGAGATCCGCAACCTCGGTTTCACCGACGTCGCCATCATGCAGCGACGGGCTTCCGAGCACGAGACCGCCAACCTGGAGAAGATCCGGACCCAGACTCGCGTGGCCGCCGAGGTCGTCGGCTCATTCGAGACCCGGCAGGCGGCAGCGCGACAGATCGAAGATGCCCGCGAGTCGCTCGTCGAGGCCCTCGAATCGTTCCAGCTCAACCTCCTCAACATCCGCCAGGGCGGCGAGCTCCCCCGCGCGACCCGCCCGATCGAGGTCTTGCAGCCCATCCAGGCTCTCGCCCAGGCGAGGCTCGACTATCTCGACTCCGTCCTGGCCTACAACCGCGCCCAGTTCCAGCTCAAGCGCGCGATCGGCCAGCAACCTTGACCGGACGATCGATCGGGGATTCCGTCGGGTACACGGCAGGAAACCAACACGCTGGTGCCCGCGGCCGGGCATGGTATAAGGGTATTCCGGTGCTCGTTCCCGCCCGCGAATCGCGCCACGGAAGACGTCATGAACACGCGAGTTGAACCAGACCCCGACGAACCGGAAATCACGCCCGCGATGGTCCGCGAGACACTCGGCAGCGCGTTGGTCTGCGACGCCCTGGACGCCGAAGGATTCCCCCACCAATCGCCTCGAATCGAACTGCGCCCGATGACCGTCGTCGGCGTGCTCGCCGGCCGATGCCGGACGATGCTCTGGGCCGACATGGCGCACGCGGACCCCCGACCCTACGAGCTGGAGCTGGCGGCCGTCAACGGCTGTCGACCCGGCGACGTGCTGGTCGCGGCGGCCGGCGGCTCGACGCGCTCGGGAATCTGGGGCGAGCTGCTCTCCACCGCCGCGCGCAATTCCGGGTGTATCGGCGCGGTGGTCGACGGCTCCGTCCGGGACGTCCGCCAGATGCGGGCGATGGCGTTCCCCATCTTCGCCCGCCACACCAGCCCGTACGATAGCAAGGATCGCCAGCGAGTGATCGACGTCAACGTGCCGGTCGAGATCGACGGCGTCCTCTTCACGCCGGGCGACCTCGTCGTGGCCGACGAGGACGGCGTGGTCGTGATCCCGAAAGCGGTCGAGGCCGTCGTCCTCCGCCGGGCCTGGGCGAAGGCCCATGACGAGAACCAGGTCCGCGACGCGATCCGTTCCGGCATGAAGGCCGCCGCCGCGTACGAACGCTTCGGGGTCCTCTGATCCGCGAACCTCGCGATATGATCCGGAGATGGTTTTGATGAGAGGGGGTTCGTCACGCTCTGGCGTGGACAATGCCTATGAAATCCCCCGGCGAAGCCTCATGGATCGACCGCGATCACATGCGGTTACCTCTGACCCTCTCCATGAACAGGCGAGCTCCGGCGTGATCGGGGCGGAGGCGGAGGACCTCCTCGAACTCCGACGTCGCTTCGCCGATCCGACCCGAGGCGACCAGGATTGCGGCAAGGACATGGTGGGTCTCCGGATTCTCGCGATCGCGACGGGTGGCTTCCCTCAATTCGGCGATCGCCTCGGCGTTACGTCCCTGCCGGGCCAGCGCCATTCCGAGGTTGATCCGCGAAGCGGAATGACCGGGGTCCAGCGCCAGGGCCTTACGGTACTGGATGACGGCATCACTCTGCCGCCCCACGAGGACGAATGCCCCGCCGAGTGTGGCGTACGCCTCGGTGTACCAGGGCCGTAGCTCCACGGCCCTGGTCAGCTCGCCGATCGCCTCATCAACCTTCCGTTGATGAAGAAGGGCGACGCCCAGGTTGAAATGGAGATCGGGGGAGTCCGGTTGAAGTGGGAGCGCCTCGCGATAAAGCGCGACCGCCTCGTCGGCTTGCCCCTTGTGCACCAGGGCCGCACCCAGGTTGAGGTGAACCCTCACATCGTTCGTCCTCAATTTCCTGGCTTCCCGAAGGTAGGCGATGGCCGCGTCGGTTTCACCGCGGAGGTCCAGCGCGGCACCCAGGTCGCACGTGGCCTCGAAGTCATGCGGGCGGATGCGCAGGGCCTCTCGGAACTCGGCGATCCCGCGCTCCAGCTTCCCCTCATCGACGAGCGTCGAACCCATGAAATTATGCAGCTCCGAGCTCCATCCGGCGTGCTCGAGCGCCTGACCCCAGAGGTGCTCGCTGCTATCCCAGACCCGGCATTGGGCCGAGCAGAGCGCCGTCAAGCCGCAGGCGATGACGAGCGTACCGGCCACGGCCCCGAGCCATACCGGACGCGACCAGCGTCGCTGCGTGAGCGTACAGAGTCCCGCGCAACCGAGGATGACCCAGGCCATCATCGGGGCATAGCTATACCGGTCCGACGCCAGCGTGATGCCCACCCGCGCCAGGCCGAGGTAAGGGGACGCGATCACCAGGTAGGCCATCAAGGCGACCAGCAACCACGGCCGTCTCGTCCGCTGCCAGAGCGCAATCGACAGGGCGAACACGACACCGGCGACGCACGCCGCGAAGAAAGGCGTCTGGAAATCTCCGCCCTCGGGGCGGGGATAAAACGCCGTGATCCCGAAGGGCCAGATCGTCTTCGCGAGGTAAAAACAGGCCCCGAAGCCGGCCTGAGCCGCTCGGCCGACCAGCACGGGCTGAGCGGTCACCTCGGGTTCGACTCCGGCCTGCTTGGCCGCGAATGCCACGACCGTGAAGGCGAGGCAGAAGGCCAGGACGGCGCCTTTCTCGACCAGGACCTTGCGGACTCCGGACCAGGATGGACGATCCGGACCAAGTCGCCCCAACGGATATGCATCGAGGATGAGGAACACGAACGGCAGGACGACAGCCGACCCTTTCGCGAGGACGGCCAGCACGATCAGGGCGGATGAGCCGATCATCCAGGAACGGCGGTAAACTCCGCTCGAAGGGTGGGCTCGCAGATAGGCCAGCGTCGCGAGCAGCGAGAAGGTGACGCTTGTGAGATAGGCATGGTTGGCCGCCCAGGCGACCAGCTCAACCCGGAGGGGATGGACGGCGTACAGCGCCACCGGAACGCCGCAGAGCCAGCCCAGGGCGCTTCCGAGACGCTTCGCAACCTCGGGCATGCTCCTCTCCAGTAGTCTGACGCAGAGGAGATGCAAGAGGACGACGTTCGCGACATGCAAGATGAGACAGACCAGGTGATAGCCTCGCGGGTCGAGGCCGAAGAGCTCATAGGTGAGGCTCTGGACCAACCAGCCGAGCGGCATGTAGACGCCGCCGGTGAACGTCGTGAAGGCGTACCGGATCTGTTCCCAGCCCAGGCCTCGGAACGAATGATTCTCGAGAATGCACAGGTGGTCGTCCCAATCGACAAACCCGTTGCTGAGGACGGGTGAGAACGCAACCCAGACCCACGCAATGAGCACGGCCCAGACCGGCCAGAGTTGCCTCAGGCTGAGAGCCTGTTCCGAAAGCCCCGCCCCCTTCGAGAGCTCAGATGGCTTCTCAGAACAGACTCTGGGCAATTCGGCCAGATTAGGGATAGCTTTGGCAGGACGACTTTTTCTTGCCATAGCGCAACGCTCCGGCGTGTAGTAGGAGCAGAAGCCGCCTCCGAATTTCGCGCTCGGCCGGGGCGGGCAGAATCTTATCTCTCCGGCCTGCCACGTCAATCTCAACCCGTCGCCCCCCGACTGGACGGCTAGATCACTGGATGAGTACGCGTCGGCTTCCGGTGGCGCTAAAGAGGTCTCTCTATCGGGAGGTGCCCCAGGCTTCACATCAGCAGGGCCGCGAGTTGGAGCGGCCGAGGACGGTCATGTTCATCCGAGAGCCAGCGCGACCACTCCGACCACCATGATCGATGCGGCGAGACGACGCCCGGCTCGGTCCTCGGAGAGCAGGTGCGTCCCCATGAGAGTGGCGAAGAGAATGCTGACCTCCCGGGCCGGGGCGACGTAGCTGACCGGGCTCATCGTCATGGCCGCCAGCACGAGGATGTACGCCGCCGGGACCAGCACGCCGATGGCGAGGATCTCACGCCGGCTCGTTTTCCACCGCTCGCGGACCTCATCCCGACGACGAATTGCGAGAGGCGCCAGGAAGACGGCCAGCCCAAGGCTGGTCGCCCATTGCTCGATCATTGGCGGTACGCCGTAATCGGCGACGGCCCGCTTGTCGCAAATGGTATAGCCGGCGATCAGGATGCCCGTGAGAAGCCCGAACGCGACGGCCCGCCGGGCATGGTGGGAGGTCTGGCGGTCGGGCTTCGCCAGCGCGAAGACGCCCAGTGCGATGAGGGTCGCACCCGATAAGGCCACCGCCGAAGGCCGCTCGCCCAGGATGATGACCGCGGCGATCGTGGTCAGTACCGGGCCGGTGCCCCTCGCGATCGGATAAACAACCGACAGGTCGCCGAGCCGGTAGCCCCGCTGGAGGACGAGGAAATAGATCGCGTGCAGTACGGCGCTGGCAAGCATAAAGACCAGCCCGGCAGGACGGATGTCGGGCCGCTCGATGACGATCTGAAAGAGACCCGGGGCCGTGAGCAGGACCGCCGACACCGTCCCGTACAACCAGACCAGGACACCGCCGCCACCCGTCCGCTTGGCCAGCAGGTTCCAGGTGGCGTGGAGCAAGGCTGCGAGGAGGACAAGCCCAAGGGCCGTTGCGGTCATCGCCCGCTGAACTCCCGATCATCCCAGCCAGTTCGCGCCCGGCCATCGTGCTCGTCGAGACGCCAACAGAGTACCATCTCGGCTGGCGCCTGGGTATGATCGACCGCACCGCGGAATTGGATGTCTTTCCCATCCGAGTGATCCGTGCAATCCGTGGTTAAACTCTTCTCTGTTCAATCGATCGTGGGTATTCATCCTGAGGGCCTCGAGACTGAGGCTCGGCCGCGCCAGGGATTCCAGGATCAGGCTCGCAGAAAGCGCCATACTCTCAAAGACGTGAGAATTATCGAGTCATGCAAACAAGTAACAGCAATCGGCTTTGTCTTACCGCGATCATCGGAATCCTCGCCTGGGCCGCAACGGCCGCGGCCCAATCGACCCCGGAGAAACCCGGCGAAGACTCCCTCAAGATCGAGACGAACTTGCGGGCGGGGGTGGCCAAGGTCGACATCACGCCGCCGCCCGATACGAAGGTCGTGGGCCACGTGCGCGAGACCCACGGCGCCCGCGATCCGATCCGGGCCGCGATCCTGCTGCTCGACGACGGCCGGTCCAAGGCCGCCCTCGTGACGCTCGACCTCCTCGCCCCGTGGGACGACATGGTCGCCGAGGTCCGATCCGCGGTCTCCGGGGCGACCGGCATCGCCAGGGAGAATATCCTCGTCGCGTGCTCGCACAACCACTCCGGCCCGGGCTGGTCGAAGGGGAGTCCCTACGCGAAGCGGCTGATCGAACAGATCGGGGCCGCCGCCGCCGCGGCCGCGAGGACGTCGCGCCCGGCCTCCATCGGCTACGGCGAGGGGATCACTCATTTCGGCATCAACCGGCGCAAGGTGATCGACGGCCGCGCCGTCGTCCGGCTCAACCCCGAAGGCCCCAACGACCCTCGGGTGAAGGTACTTCGAATCGACGACGGCCGGGGCCTGGCCCCGATGGCCGTGGTGATGCACGCGGTCTGCCACCCGTGCGTCTTGACCTGGGGCGACAAGTACACGGAGCCGTATGCCAACGGCTTCCCCAGGATGAGCGCCGACTTCCCGGGCGAGGCCCAGCGGTTCGTCGAGATGGTCTACGGGGCGCCGACTCAGACTCTATTCCTCCAGGGATGCTCGGGGAACATCCGCCCGAACCTGCCCGGCCTCCCGTATCGTTGCGGCGACGAGGCGGACCTGCGCTGGATCGGCCGCGACCTGGGCTGCGAGGTCGTCCGAACGGCCGATCGCGCCGCGACGCGTGAGGAATTCGCCAAACGGCCCAAGGTCTATCCCCTCAAGGTGGCCTCGAGTTTCGTGGACCTGCCCGGCAAGGAGAAACCGGTCCGGGTCGAGCTCCAGGCGATGCGAGTCGGCCCGTTCCTGTTCCTGGCGCTGCCGGGCGAGCCGTTCGTCGAGTACATGTTTCAGATCGAGAAAGCGATCGCCGACCGAGCCATACCGATCGTCGTCGGCTATGCCAACGGCGGCGCCTACTACGTCTGCACGGCCCAGGCCCACAAGGAGGGCGGCTATGAGCCGAACATGACCCCGCTGGCCCCCGAGGCCGAGCCCATCATCGTCAAGCAGATCCAGATCCTGGCGGACCGCGTCATCGGCGACGTCTTCGAATCGTTCGCGCCGACGGGGCTGCCGGGCGATACCCGGTATTACACCCCATCCATCCCCGGCGGCACGGACTCGAAGAAGTGATGCGAATGACGCAGGTCTTCCTGTAGGTGGGGTCTGCGACCCCGCGATCCAACACCGGCCCCATGTACCCGTTTAGCGTGTTACGAGGCTTGATTTCGGGCTCGGCCTCGCGTGGCACGGGGTTGAAGACAACCCATGGCATCCGGCGGCCGAGCGAGCCTTAGACCATGTAACCGACGTGGCGGCCAGGGTCCTCGGCGGCGAGAAGTTAGGTGCCGTCTCGAGCCGCTCAATGAAAGCCGACCGTAAACTTGTGGGGCCAAAACCGCGGGGCGGGCGGCTCGTGTTCGGAGAAGAAGACATCGAAATAAGTGTAGTCATATTCGTGCGGGGCACGATCCGCCGTGAAGTCGTACCGCAGGGAAAAGTCGGACCCATCCTCGGACTTAGCCGGGAGCACATCGACAGTAGAGAGATCGAACTCGCCGCGATCTTTCATGAAGCTTTCGAGCAGATGCGTGGCCTGCCTGGAGAGAGACTTGAGGTCCGCCAAGACCCGCTCAGCCAGGTGCCTACGGGGCTCGCCGCCGTCGATGACGACCTCAACCCCCGTCGCCACGTTGTACCAAGTAACCCGATCCCCATCCCGGGCTTGGCTCACGATGAAGCCGTCCAACGCCGAATCTCCCGCAGCCTTTCGGCCGACTTCCTCACCACCTGAACGCACGGATCCTCAAGACGTCTTCAGTCCCAAGCTCTCCATCAGGAATGGCAGGTCGATCTCGGGATAGACCGGATACGAGGCGAGCAGGGCATCGACCCGCGAATGGGCCTGACTTCGGACCGCGTCGTCGAGCGTGAATTTCGCCTTGTCGCGGGCCCCCGACTTGGTCGTCCCCACCCGGACGTTCTTGAGCACCAGCGCGACGATCGAGGCGATCTCCTCCATCTCGGCCTCGCCCATGCCCAGCGTGGTGACGGCGGGCGTGCCGAACCGCAGGCCGCTGGTGTACCAGGCGCCGTTGACGTCGAACGGGACGGGATTGCGGTTCAGCGTGATCCCGCAGCGGCGGACCGCCTCCTCGGCTTGACGGCCGGTGACGCCGTGTGTCGAGGCGACGTCGACCACCATCAGGTGATTGTCGGTGCCTCCGGTGACGACGTTCAAACCTTCGCGCATGAAGGCCGCGGCCAGCGTGCGCGGCGTTGTCGACGATCTTCTGGGCGTATGTGGCGAACTCGGGCCGGAGCGCCTCGGTGAAGGCGACCGCCTTGGCGGCCATGACGTGGGGCAGGGGGCCCCCGAGCACCAGCGGGCACCCGCGGTCGACGGCGTCCGAGAACTCGGGCGTCGTCAGGACCAGCCCGCCGCGAGGACCACGCAGGGTCTTGTGCGTCGTCGTCGTCGCCACGTGCGCATAGGCGATCGGGTTGAACTCGTCCCGGAGCACCTTGCCGGCCACCAGGCCCGCGAAGTGGGCCATGTCGACCATCAACACCGCGCCCACGCGGTCGGCGATCTCGCGCATCCGCGCGTAATTGATGTTCCGCGAATAGGCGCTGAACCCGGCCAGCAGGATCAGCGGCTTGACCTCGATCGCCTGCCGCTCGATGGCGTCGTAGTCCAGGAGATGCGTCTCGCGGTCGACCGCGTAGCCGTGGGCCTCGAACATCTTGCCCGACGAATTGAGGCGATAGCCGTGGGTCAGGTGGCCGCCCGAGGCGAGGTCCAGGCCGAGCAGACGCTGGTTGCCCAGTGCCTTGCGGACCGTCCCCCATTGGTCATGGCTCAGCTTGTACCAATCGCCGGCCGCGAGCGAATCCGGGCTCTCGGCGCCCAGGAGCCGGGCGATCTCGCCCAGTTCGACCCGGGCCCGCAAGATCCCCCAGAACGCGACGAGGTTGGCATCGGCGCCGCTGTGCGGCTGGGCGTAGGCATGGGCCGCGCCGAAGAGCTCCTTCGCCCGCTGGTTGGCCAGGTCCTCGATCGTGTCCACGTTGTCGCAGCCGGCGTAGAACCGGTGATGCGGGATTCCCTCGGCGTACTTGTCCGTCAAGAGGTTGCCCATGGCGCACTGGGTCGCCAGCGACGAATAGTTCTCGCTTGCGATCAGCTTGATGTTGCTCCGCTGGTCGGCCAGCTCCTGGACGATCGACCGCGCCACTTCGGGCGAGACCCGCGACACGCATTCGAGATTGGCCAGGTAGGCCAGGAAGCCCGGCGGGATCGTCGCGGGATCTTTGGTCCGGAAGTAGCTCTCGATCAGGGAATTCGCCATGGATGGGCTCGCATCGTGATGGATAAGGTGACGGCCGGCCCAGCCGACCCGGATCACCCGGTGGAAGATGCCCGCTTTCGATTCTCTCTCGGGGCGGGGTGGTTCGCTGTGCGGCGCGTCTCCGACGGTTATAATGTGGCCCGCCACCGACGGATGAATTGTAACGGCCGGGGAAGACCCCGCTCAAGAGACACTGCGGACGGGAGGGCCTGAGATGGCTTTGGAGTTTGCGCCGGGGAAGACGCGGATCGGCTGGATCGGTACCGGTGTCATGGGCTCGTCGATGTGCGGGCATCTGATCGCGGCCGGATACCCGGCCACGGTCTTCAACCGGACCGCCGAGAAGGCCCGGCCGCTCGTCGAGAAGGGGGCGAAACTCGCCGACTCGCCCCGGGCCGTCGCCGAGGCTTCCGACGTCACCTTCACGATCGTCGGCTATCCCCGGGACGTCCGCGAGGTCACGCTCGGCGAGGACGGCACCCTGGCCGGCGCCGCGCGGGTTCCGTACTCGTCGACATGACGACCAGCGAGCCGGCCCTGGCCGTCGAGATCGATTCGGCCGCGCGGGCCAGGAAACTCCACTCGGTCAACGCGCCGGTATCCGGCGGGGATATCGGGGCGCGCGAAGCCCGGCTGTCGATCATGATCGGCGGCGAAAAAGCGGTCGTCGACGCCCTCCATCCGCTCTTCGAGGTCATGGGCAAGACGATCGTCTACCAGGGACCCGCCGGCGCCGGGCAGCATACCAAGATGGTGAACCAGATCCTGATCGCCAGCAACATGATCGGCGTCTGCGAGGGCCTGCTCTACGGATACAAGGCCGGCCTGGACCTCAACATCGTGCTCCAGAGCGTCGGCACCGGCGCGGCGGGCTCGTGGAGCCTGAACAACCTCGGCCCCCGGATGATCGCCGGGAACTTCGAGCCGGGCTTCTACGTCGAGCACTTCCTCAAGGACATGGGGATCGCCCTGGCCGAAGCCCGTCGGATGAAGCTCTGCCTGCCCGGCCTGGCGCTCGCCGAACAGCTCTATCACGCGGTGGCCGCGCAAGGCTATGAACGCAAGGGAACTCAAGCCCTGATGCTCGCCCTGGCCAAACTCTCGGCGATCGAGTTCGTTTAGTTCTGTGGTCAGTTGTCCGTGGTCGGTAGGGGTGTGCAAGACTCAGGAAACGCCACGTAATTTCTTCCCCAATCTTAACAAGCCGTCACAACTCAACGGGCCGCAACTTTGTATCACGCCCAGCCTAGGCTCAATCTTCCTTAACGGACCACGGACAACGGACAACGGACCAACTAGCCCTTGAGACTTGGATCGATTTCCGTATAGAATCAGCTCTTTGGCGATTCTCTCCGCCACCCTGACGCGGGTGGATGGAACCCCGTACGAACCCGTTTCTTCTTCCCGACACCCCAGAGGAGAACGCATGGCCAGTCGTTGACGAGGCAAAGGACGCCGCAAAGTAGGGCGTAAGAAGCGCCGCATGCGCAGCCGCATCCGGCACCGCAAGAAATAAGTAACACGCCGCCGCGCCGATTATCCCGACCCGCCGGACATCGTCGAGCCCGCCGTCTCGTCCCGGTTCGTTCTTCGCACACACCCAGCGAATTCCCGAAGTCGGAATCGACTCGGGGCATCGACTCATTTCCCCGACGCGGGATTGCCCGGGCGCGAGTTCCTTCCCAGGACTCCGCGCCGGCATCGTTCAGCCCGTCGATGGCGATGAATCATCGGCCTTCGTGGCACGCCTCGAACGCGCGTCGGTAACAACGAGTCCGGCGCGGATGAACTGCTCAATCAATCAAGGACCGATGGCCCATGACGACGATCCGGCATCGTGTCATCGCGCTCGCGATTCTTCTCGTGCTCGTCGGCCCGGACTTCCTGGGAGCGGCTCAGCCCGAGACGCCCAAGGCGTCGCCTCCCGGCCGGCTATTCGCGACGAGTCGATACCAGGTCGACGAGATCCTGTCCCGACCCTACAGCCAGGACGTCCCGATGGGATGCACGGGCGATCGGGTCTGGGCCTCGAACCCGCAAGGCTGGGCCTTCGGCGACGACGTCCACTGGCTCTACCTGACGAACCTCAAGGCCTTCGACCTAGAGATCCGCGACGAGCAGAGCCTGCTCGCGCCGGCCAGGGCGACGTACTTCCCCGGCCATATCCACTACGAGGGCATCGCCCGCAAGGATATGACCGCGTCGGCGTCGTTCACTTACGCGACGGACAAGGTCGAGAATCCATTGAGCGAGCCGTTCGAGCCCGGGAAGCGGTGGACCTGCTGGTCGAGCGGGAAGCGGGCGGATTGGTACGCCGTCGAGTTCGCGACGACCCGAACCTTGTCGGGCTTCAACGTCCATTTCTTCGACGACGCCCCGTCCGGCGCTTGCCGCCCTCCCGATTCCTTCGAGGTCCAGTACTTCGACGGGCGATTCCATTCGTGGAACCCCGTCAAGTTGATCAAGACGTTCCCCGAACGGCCCAGGGAAGGGGAAAACCGGGTCCGCTTCGAACGCGTCGAATCCGCGCGATTCCGATTGATGTTTCGCCACGCCGGTAGTCGTTTCTACACCGGACTATACGGCCTCAAGCCGATCGAAGCGGCCAAGGACGGTTCGCCCCGAACCTCGAACCCGTTGCAGTTCACCGGAGACAAGTTCATCACGGCCGACGACATCCTGGTCTCGGTGATCCGCGTGCACAACCCGTCGGATCGCGTGCAGACCATCTACGTGGACCCGATCATCCAGCCGGCGACCACCTTGGCTCGCTACGAGATCGGCGGCGTCTCGGGGCTGTTGAATCTGAACGGCGAAGAGGTCTCGGCACGCGAGCCCCGGTTCCTCTCCCTCATCGGACGGCAGGTGCTGCACGAGGAACCCGTCGACTTCCGATTCCGGTACGAGGTCCTCGACGACCCTCCAACCGCGTGGAAACTCGGCTTCACCCACTCGGCGAGAGGATCGCCGTTCCTCGGTTTTGCGAAGCCATTTGCGGATCGGGGGAGCGACCTCTTCAGATTGTATGGCCACCACATTCAGCCGGGAAAGACCAAGGTTTTCAAGGCGGCACTCGAGCTTCGAACCGCCAAGGAAGCCTCGAACCTGGATTCCGTCCTCAAGCCACTGACCGATCGGAATCCGATCATCAAGCCCGGCGACCAGGACTCCCGCGACATCCTGGCTTCCCAGACCGGCGCCTACCAGTCCTGGTACGACGCGAACGTCCCGTATTTCGACTGTTCCGACCCGTGGATCCGCAAGATGTACTATCACCGGGCGTACGTCTTGCGCAAGAATATGCTCGACCCGAAGCTGGGGCGGATGCGATGGCCCACCCAGAGCGAAGGGCGTTGGCGAAGCCCCTGGTATGCGAACGTCATCAGCTACGGAGCGGCCCACCAGATCCGCGAGGCACGATGGCTCCGCGACCCGAAATACTGGCAGGGACACCTCCGCACCTGGGCCGAAAATGAAAAGCCCGATGGCGTCTACCCGAGTCACGTCACTCCCGGGGGACCATCCGACGGCCAGTATACGGACTGGATCACCTCGACGGCCTGGGATGGACACCTCGTCCATCCCGACAAGGCGTTCCTGGCCCGGGTCGTGGACAAGCTGGCGGCAAACGTCCGCGGCTGGCAGCGCGCCTACGACCCCGATGGCGACGGATTGCTCCGGGTCAACTCGCACTGGTGGACCGGCATGGAGTATCAGCCGTCGTTCTTCGCCTTCTCGGATTACAAGCCCTCGAAGGACTTTTACCAGCCCGCGCGGCAGGTCAGCCTCGAACGCGTCAACCTGACGGCCTACAACTACGGCAACGCCGCGGCCGTGGCCCGGATCTACCGGTCGCTCGGCCTTACCGAAAAGTCCAAGGAGTTCGACGACCTGGCGTCCCGGATCGCCGGGGCCGTGACGGCCAAGATGTGGCGGCCCGAGAAACGCTTCTTCTACTCGCTCAGGGCGGACGACGATGCCGTCGCCGACGTCAAGGAAGTGATCGGCGTCTATCCCTTCTATTTCGGGATGATCCCATGGGGGAAGGGATATGAATCGGCCTGGGCGTCGATCCTGGACCCGAACCAGTTCTGGACCAGATGGCCGGTGGCCTCGGCCTCGAAGGAGTGCCCGGCCTATTCGCAGACCAACTGGCCCGGCGACGGCCGTGCGATGGGCTGCATGTGGAACGGCCCGACCTGGCCGCATGCCAACTCGCTCGTCATGACGGCCATGGCGCGGACCCTCCGCGCGACACGTGACCACGCTGTCGACAACTCGCCGCTCAAGAGCGAGAACCTCTGGGCGCTGTTCTCCTCGTTCACCAGGGCCCAGTACCGCAACCAGGAGATGGCCAATCCCTGGACGGGCGAGTTCTACAACGGCGACACGGGCGAGTGGAAAACCGCCGAGCGGGATTACAACCATTCCACATGGCTGGACATCCTGATCCCCGAACTGATCGGCGTCATCCCTCGCGACGACGACGTGCTCGAGGTCGACCCGCTCCTGCCCGGGGACTCCTTGAGCTTCTTCCTCCTGGACGGACTCCGCTATCACGGCCACGACGTCACCGTGGTCTGGGATGCCCCGATCCCCGGCTCGGCCGATCAGTACGGCGACGGCCGCAAGGGCCTCGACGTCTATCTCGATGGCCGCCTGGTCGCCTCTTCCGCCCGACTATCGCGGCTTCGGACCAATCTCGGCAGCTAGAAATTAAGAGAGTTTCACGCAAAGACGCAGAGAGGACCGCAGAGGGCGCCAAGAAGATCGAGTCGACATGCTCCGCACATCTCGTTGCGGAATTCTCGATCAAATGGACTTTCTTTGCCCCCTCTGCGGTCCTCTCCCCATCTCTGCGTGGAACGTATTCCATCAATCAATTGGACTTCGAGAACGCCAGGCCCGGGTCATTCGGACCGGCGCCGGGCACCTTGAACTGGAAATGGTTCTCATCATGCCACGTGGTATTCCCCACGATGGCAGGCCCCTGGTCCTGGGCGAGGGTCAAGATGCCATTCCCGGAGTTCAGCTTGCCCTGGAGCACCCGGCTCTGTCCTTGATGGGTCACCTTCCAGCTAAAGTGCCCCGGATCCGGGAACGTCAGCGCGATCGTCGTATTCTGTTCCGGCTGGGCCGTCCATGTCCCCTCCAGCCGGCCCTCCTTCCCGGTCGCGGGCGTGTTCGGCACCAAGACCGACGTCTCCTGGAGAGGCGCCGGGGGAGGAGACAACGGCGAAGCCGCCCCGGTCGGTGCGGCAGGTCCAGCCAGAGCGGGAGGTCCGGCCGGTGCGGCGGGTCCGGCCGGTGCGCCCGCCATCGGGCCCGGGTCGAACTGACGGGCCAATTGCGGCGAGAGGGCATCCTGGGGCTGGAGAGACGCCACGATCTTCAACTGCTGGAGGGCCGCCAGCGTGTGCCCTGCCGTCAGGTAGTGATAGGCCAGGACGAATCGGGCGGACGCCGATCCCGCATTCTGAGTGCAATAGCCTTCCAACGCCCGGAGCTGATCCGTGTAGACCGACACATTCGGATAAAGCCCCGACATGGTCGCCCAATCCCAGCCGGGACCGGCCGTCAGCACGGCATACAGGACGGACGCAGCCTCGTCATAGCGCTGGAGTGCAAAGAGGACCAGGGCGCGGAACTCGTGCAACGCCGGATCGTTGGGCATTTGACGGATCGCCTGGTCGGCGAGATTCAACGCCCCCGGATAATCGCCAGCCTTGAATGCCGCTCGAGCCGAGTCGAAGGTCGTCACCACCTGGCTTGACACCGCCGGCTCGGGCGGTGCCGCCAGGGTGTTGATCGGTTGGGTATAGTCGTAAACCACAGGTTGCTGCACGACGACCGCGTTTTGCCCAAGGGAGTCGTAAGCATACGGATTGGCATAGCTCGAATAGCCCCAATCGTAGAGCGACGGCCCATAATCCCAGGAACTCACGCCATACCCGCCGTAGCCACCGTAGCCGCCGTACCCGCCATAGCCGCCGTACCCGCCGTACCCGCCATAGCCGCCGTACCCGCCATAGCCGCCGTACCCGCCATAGCCGCCGTACCCACCCAGTCCAAAGAGCCCATAACCCAGGCCGAATCCGCCGTAGCCGAGCCCGAATCCGAGCCCCAACCCAAGGCCGTAACCCAGACCCAAACCGAACCCGCCGTAGCCTAACCCGTACCCTCCATAACCTAATCCGCCATAACCACCATAACCACCGTAGCCCCATCCGCGGCCGTACCCACCGTACCGACCGTAGCCGCCGTAGCCTCTGCCGTTCCCACCATAACCACCATACCCGCCGTTGCCACCCCAACGGCCATTGAGCCAGCCCTGATGCATCCCCGAATAAGAGTTCCCTCCGACGATCGTGTTGCGATTGCTATTGATGGTCGTATTTCGGTTGCCGTTGAAGGAGTTGAATGCATTGCTCGTCCGGTTGACGGCGAACGACCGGTTAGCAACGGTGGAGCGGTTCAAGGACGTGGCATTGAGTCCGACACCGGCTCGGTTATTGATCCCGGCACCGGCGAAGCCAGATGCCCCGCCAATTCGTGCTCCCGAACCGATCGAAGACCGGCGCCGACCCCGTACGGATTTCGAGCCGCCAGACCACTCACGGAACTCATGGGTGCACGCCCGCCGATCCCATAAGCATTGCGACCCATCCCGGCCATCGAGCCGACCGAGCGGCCACCGACCGCCGCGGGACCACGATTCATCCCGCCGATCGCACCCCCTGAGCCAGGTCTCATTCCCGAAAAACCACCAGGTCCGCGTGACATCCCCATCGAGGTCCCACGCGACATCCCCATGGATGGTGCGCGCGACATCCCCATGGATGGTGCGCGCGACATCCCCATGGATGGTGCGCGCGACATCCCCATCGAAGGCGCACGCGACATCCCCCGCGACATGCCCATGGAAGGCGCACGCGACATCCCCATCGAGGGCGCACGAACAGCCCCGCCACGGAAGCCGCCACCACCGTATCCGCCACCGACTCGACCGCCACCACCTCCGCCGAAGTGGGCTCCGCCACCGCCGCCGCGGCCGCCGCCGCCACCGTGACCGCCACCACCACCATGGCCACCCCCACCACCGCGGCCAGCCTCGACTTGACCCGTGGAGAAGAGCACCAACGGGATCGCGAGGAGGATCCTGAAGCCCTTATGTATCGTTGTCATGGCCGCCTCCGATTTCGAGACCCAAAACGAGGTGCATGCCCGCCGGAGTGTCCGCATCCGCCTTGTGGTGGCAGGTGCAACGCATTGCGATCTTCCCGGTTGCGATCTTCGTGCCGACTTCCGATCGTACCGTTTCGACTTCGGAAGTTTCCGATCACCGTCTTTCCCTCATTCTACGAGCCGGCCCGAGGTTCCGTTCTCACAATCGATCCGGGAACTCGGACGATTTCCGGACATGGAGGACGACCGAAGGATCGCTGCGTGAAAGCTCGATCCAACCTTCAAATAATTCCGCTCGAACGCGAGTACCACGTCCGGATGTAGGTACTTTCATGTTCGCCCTTCCCAACCAAACTTGCAAGCATGGACTCCGACGATCCCGAGAGTTTCGGGCCAATCTCGGCAGCGGAATCCGGTTGAAGGACAGGGGCGACAATGTCTCCAACTCCGGCCGATTGTGAGGGTCGCCGCACCCCGAGCCCATCCCCTTCCAGGACTGCAAGTCTCTGGGATCAAATGGCTAGGGTATCAGGACCGAGAGCAACGCAACCCGATCCGGATCGTGCGGCCGGACTCGCGAGAATTTACGCGAAGCGGATTTGGCGAACACGTCGGGCCCTCGTATGATGGAGGGAGAATGAGTCCTGCATGTTTCCTCGATCCGCCCGGGAGGGGGCCATGGATCATCGCCCTTCGATCGACCTTCTCGAGTCGACCCATTTCTTTCCGGGAGTCTACAAGATCAAGGCGATCGGCCGGGCCGACGATGATTTTGAGTCCCGAGTCCTGGAAACGGTCTACTCCAACCTCGCGGCCCGCTCGGATCTGGATTATTCGGTCCGGAGCACGCCCGGCGGCCGCCACGTCGCAGTCACGCTGGATATTACCGTGCAGACGGCCGAGCAAGTCCGGACCATCTACGCCGAGATCCGCGAGCTGGAGGGGTTGACCCTGCTGTTCTGAGGCGCGATCCCCACGGACAACCCTTCCATCGAGACCTGATCCCATTTCGACGGCCCCTGCGAGGCCGGATGTCCCCGATGCTCGCCTCGGCGAAGCCGTTGATCGTCGATCGGCCGGGGTTACCGCGCCGGGCGACAAAGTTGCATGGTTGACCGGACATCGGGCGCGTTCGTAGAGTAGGCGTGAGGTCGATTTAGCCTGTTCCGGGGGACAGGCTGTCACACGACCCGGGGCGCGGGTCTGCCCGCGGCGAGAGACACGGTACTCCGGGGCCGAACGAACGGGTTATTCCTGCCTGACGGAATCCGATGACTGACGAGCCGGTTTCGCCGCAGTGGATCGACGTATCGCAGGCCGATGACCTCCGCGATGTCATCCATCGTGCCGTGGCCAGCCTGGCGCAGGGGGGAGTCGTCGGCCTGGCGACCGAGACGGTCTATGGCCTGGTCGGGAGCGCACTCGACGCCCGCTGCGTCGCGAGGGTGAAGGCACTCCGGACCTCCGAGCCGTTGCGGCCCCTGACCTTGCTATTGCGGGGCCCCGAAGAGATCACCGACTGGGTGCCCCGGATCTCGGAGGTCGGCCGCCGGATGGCCAAACGTCTCTGGCCGGGTCCGGTCACCCTCGTCTTCCCTCGGATGATGGCCGATGGCCTGTATCAGCGACTGCCCGGCGACGTCAGTGCGATGATCTCTCCGACCGGAGACGTCGCGCTGCGGAGTCCCTCGCACCCGATCGTCCGTGACGTGCTCCGGCTGCTTCCCTCCCCGCTGGTCATCGCGATGGTGGCCAGCCCCCAGCACCCGGTCCCGACGACGGCCGAACCACTCCGCGGCCTTTCGGGACTGGACATGGTGATCGACGCCGGGCCGACCCAGTATGGCCAGTTCGCGACCGTGGTGAAGATCGACGACGATCGCTGGTCCGTGGAACGACCGGGAGTGGTCGACGCCGAGACCCTCATGCAGAGTTCCAGCGTGATCATCCTGTTCGTCTGCACGGGGAACACCTGCCGGAGCCCGATGGCCGAGGCGATCTGCAAGGTGCTGCTGGCACGTCGGCTCGACTGCTCGATCACGGAGCTCGAGCAGCGCGGATTCGTGGTCCGCTCCGCCGGCGTGGCCGCGACCAACGGCGTCCCGGCCGCCCCGCATGCCATCGACGTGGTCCGCGGCCTGGGCGGATCGCTGGAGAACCACCGCAGCCGCGACATCCTCTCGAACCTCGTCCGCCAGGCCGACTATATCTTCGCGATGACCAACGACCACCTCGACGCCCTGCTCGAAGCCGTGCCCGAGGCCGAATCGCGCACCTATCTCCTCGATCCCGACGGTCGGGACCTCATCGACCCATACGGGTCCGACCACGAGACCTACCGCCGGACCGCCCAGATGATCGAGACCATGCTCGAACATCGGCTCGACCAGATGGGGCTATAGTCGCGTGCTTCGCGTACCACGGACCTACTAACCCCCTCCGCCCGGCGCAGTGGAGAGTCGGCGCCCGAACGGCCGATGAGGGGCGACACCGTTCGGCTGTCGAATCTCGGAAAGAGCCTCGCGCGTCTTGACCTTCAATCGCTCCTGTAGCCGGCCTCTGAGGAGCCAGGAGTCCGCCGAAGGTCCGCGTTTCATCTCCAGAGAGTATCCTGCTCGTGCTCGGGAACTTGGGATCGGCTATGCTCCTGGAGATAGTCCGGCCCGTGGACGAGGGGCTTGAAGACTTCGAACGGGAAGAGTCCCAGGAATCGGATCCGGACCTGTTGACTCCGAAACCACGGCTTCTCGACCGAAACGACGATCCCTTCCGACCAGTCGCTGGTCACGATGCCCACGGGACGGAACCACACCGATGGCCGATCCTTCCGCGCCGGAAAGCCGGGCGACTCCACCCTACACCCGTTCTGGGAGATGTCGACAATCTGCGCGGGGGTCGTCACGAAACGCGAATCTTCCCACCACCCCAGCGAGGCCTCGAGAAGAACGGAGGGATGTCAACAGACCTCGCGTCGTTCGTGCTGTCCTGTTCGCGGCTTCATGGCACTTCTTCCGGATGAATCCTCGCCACGGAGATCGGGTGGGGTGCTCACGTCGGAGATCTTGCGGGACTTTCGGCGGTTGACGCTCCGTCCCGGGGCGCCGGTACCGTTGTGATTCGTCCCTGAGAGTCTCTTCCGAGAAACTTAGGTTCTCGCCGTGGTCCTGTCAAAAAGCCGCCGTCGCATCGGCTTCTCGCGGGGCACTCACTCATCACCCGGCAGGGCGAAGGCCACGAATGCATCCCCCGCCTTCGTCCGCAATTTCCCGGCGCCTCCGGCCGCGATGACCAGGTACTGGCGGCCGTTGACCAGGTAGGTGGACGGGGTCGCGTAGCCGCCGGCCGGCAGGGGATGTTCCCAGAGCAGCTTCCCCGTTCGCTTGTCAAACGCGTGGATTCGTTCGTCCTTGGTGCCGGCGATGAACACCAGGCCGCCGGCCGTCACGATCGAGCCCCCGAACGTCTCGGTGCCCGTCCGCGGGACCCCGCGAGCCGTCAGCTCCGCGTGCTCGCCGAGCGGTACCTGCCAGGCGAACTCGCCCGTGTTGAGGTCGATCGCGGTCAGTAGCCCCCAGGGCGGCTTGATCGCCGAATAGCCCTCCTGGTCGAGGAACGGGAGATAGCCCGTGGTCACGTAAGGCCCGTGCCTGGCCCGGTCGCTCGACTTCGTTTCGGTCAGGGTGACGATATTCAGCACATTATTCGAATTGACGTAGAGGAGCCCGGTCGTCGGGTCGAACGAGGCGCCGGACCAGTTCGCCCCTCCGTGGAAGCCGGGGATGACGACCGTCCCTTGCCGGCTGGGCGGGTTGAAGGCCGGTCCGCCCCGGATCTTCCGCAATTGGGCCAGGACGTTCGCCCGATTCGCTTCGCCGATATCGGTGACGTTCGTCTCATCGAAGGACTGGGCGGCGATCGGCGCGGGCTTGACGGGGATCGGCTGCGTCGGCGAGGACCGTTCGCCGGGCACGTCGGAGGCCGGCACCAACACCTCCTTCACCGCGAAGAGCGGCTTGCCCGTCTCGCGGTCGAACAGGAAGACATAGCCCGTCTTGGTCACCTGCGCCACGGCGTCGGTCGGCTTGCCGTCGTGCAGCACCCTGACCAGGTTGGGATAGACCGGCAGGTCGTGATCCCACAAGTCATGATGCAACGTCTGGAAGTGCCAGATCCGCTTGCCCGTCCTCGCATCGAGGGCGATCGTGCAATTGGCGAAGAGGTTATCTCCGGGCCGATCTCCGCCGTAGAAGTCGGCGGCGGCCGATCCGAGCCCCGCGAACACCATTCCGCGGCCCGTGTCGACGCTGATCCCGCCCCAGGCGTTCGCCGCGCCGCGGTCCCTCCAGGACTCGCCCGCCCAGGTCTCGTTGCCGACCTCCCCGGGGCGGGGCACGGTCCGGAACCGCCAGACCTGCGCGCCGGTCCTCACGTCGAAGGCCCGGATATCCCCGGGCGCGGCGATACTCGGCCCCTCATCGCAAGAGACCCCGACGATGATCGTGTCGTTCCAGATGGATGGTGCCGACGTCGGCCCATAGGAAAGCGAGGCGACTTTCGGGTCGAGCTCCTTGCGGAGATTGCGGATACCCCCGTCGCCGAACTTCGGGTCGAGTTTGCCCGTCTTCGCGTCCAGCGAGAACAGTCGCCCGTCCGACGTACCGTGGATGATCCGCCGATCGCCGCCGGGCTTGCCGTCGGACCAGTACGCGCAGCCACGGTTGACGCCGCCGGACGCCAATCGATGCGGGAACGGATGATCCTTGATCGGATCGAACCGCCAGATCTCGTTGCCGGTCGCGGCGTCGAGGGCCACGACCCGGAGAGATCCCGTGGTGACGTACATCACGCCGTCGATCACGATCGGCGTGCACTCGATCGTCTTGCCCTGGCGGCCCTCGAGTTCCCTCGTGTGATAGGTCCAGGCCGGTTTCAGGCGTGCCACGTTGTCCCGGTCGATCCGATCCAGCGTGGAATACCGCATGCAACCGGGGTCATTGCCGACCCCCGGCCAGTCGACCGCCTGACTCGAGGGTCCCGCCGCATGACCGGCCGATGACAGCAGACAAACCACGAGGATCCAATTCAACCGCATTGCGACTCTCCCGGGTGGATGACGACAAACCGATTCGCAGTATACAATCCCGGAACTCGTGAAAGGAGCTTACAGGCCGGATTCCGGAGGACACGCCGCTCACCTCCATCCTGGAAAACCAACGAGGTCGGCAAACGTGACGGGAGGCTCCGCTGGAGGATCTCGGAATTGAACCGCCAAGGACGCCAAGTAGCCCGGAGGAACGATTCCGATCGATGAGACCTCTCGGGTTTCTTCCCGTCTTCTTGGCGTCCTTGGCGGTTCAAGAATGAATTGCCTCGCGCCTTACAATGCCCGCGGTTGTCATCCGAACCGGCACCGATTCAGCAGGAGAGACCCATGGCGAAGGTCGTGCGATTCCACCAGACCGGCGGGCCCGAAGTCCTGAAGATCGAGGAGCTCGACGTCCCTCCGCCCGGCAAGGGCGAGGTCCAGATCCGCATCCATGCGCTCGGCTTGAACCGGGCCGAGTCGATGTTCCGTAGCGGCCAGTACCTGGAAGAGCCGAAGCTGCCCGCCCGCCTGGGCTACGAGGCGGCCGGGACCGTGGTGGCGATCGGTCCGGGTGTCCAGGGCTTCACGGTCGGGAACGCGGTCAGCACCATCCCGAGCTTCTCGCTGAACGACTACGGGCTCTACGGCGAACTCGCCAACGCGCCGGCCCACGCGGTGGTCAAGCATCCCGAGTCGCTCTCCTGGGAGGAGGCGGCGGCCGTCTGGATGCAGTACCTGACCGCCTACGGGGCCTTGATCGACATCGGCGGACTGACCAAGGGCGACGCCCTCGTGATCCCGGCGGCGTCGAGCAGCGTCGGCCTGGCGGCGATCCAGATCGCCAACAAGGTGGGGGCGACCCCGATCGCCCTGACGCGGGGCTCGTCGAAGCGTCAGGCATTGCTGGACGCCGGCGCGGCCCACGTGATCGCCAGCGACGAGCAGGACCTGGTCAAGGAAATCCTCGGCCTCACGGGCGGAAAGGGCGCCCGAGTCATCTTCGACCCCGTCGGCGGCCCGACGTTCGCGAAGCTCGCGCAGGCGACGGCCCAGCTGGGTATCCTGTTCCTCTATGGAGCCCTGAGCACCGAGCCGACGCCGCTCCCGCTGTTCGACGTCCTGGGGAAGTGGATCACGATCCGCGGCTACGTGATGATGGAGATCACGAGCGACCCGGCGCGCCTGGAGAAGGGCAAGACATTCATCAACGAAGGGCTCGCCGACGGGAGCCTCAACCCGATCATCGCCAGGACGTTCCCGCTCGACCAGATCGTCGAGGCCCACCGCTACCTCGAGTCGAACCAGCAGATCGGCAAGGTCGTCGTGACGGTGTGATCCCGAGCGAGGGCCGGGATAACCCCGGCCCTCGAAGATTCTCCGATCCCATCACCCGAGATATGGCGGATTCTCCCGGAAGACCCGATCGACTCCGATCTGCCCTGAAATTGATCCAGATCCATATCCCTCTCCAGACCGGCCTTGACGGCTCCCGCAACTCCCGCATACTCCACATGGTCCCGTGCAAATCCTCCGATCGGAGGGATCGTACGCGCCGAGGATCATCGCGGAAAGATTGAAAAATCTACACACCTCCTCGGCACGCGAGATGCTGACAGTGCCCGTCGTATCGAGTCGAGTTTGCCCGATTCGTTGCGACAGATGCCCCGTTTGTCCTTTGGAGCATGAACATGATTCGTTCCCTTGCTGCTTCCCTGCTGACGCTCTCCCTCGTGGCTTCCTCGGCCATCGCCCAGGACGGACCCATCCGCAGGGCGGGCCAGGCCCTGGATAATGCCGGGAAGAACATCCGCTACCGCGTCGAGTCCGAGATCGCCCGCGGGCAGATCAGCGCCCAGGAGCGAGAAGTGCTCGGCCGGGTCTCGCGTCGGATCGAGTGGGACAAGCGGTTCGTCGGTTCCGCGATCCAGATCGAGTCCCGCGCGGGCGGGGCGGTGGCCGTTCGGGGCTCCGTCCTCAGCGATGCCGCCAAGATGCAGGCCATCGAGGTCGTGGAAAACACGATCGGCGTGACCAGCGTCGTCGACCAGCTCGCCGTGGTCAAAGAGGTCAAGGTGATCAAGGCCAGGCCGGTGGTCGAGGTGATCGAAGTCACGCCGCCGGTCACCACCGAGACCAAGGTGATCGAAGTCACGCCGCCGGCCACGACCGGGACGAAGGTCATCGTCAAGCCCTGACCAGGACGGACGCCAACGTACGCACCGGGCGCGGGTCTCCTGACCCCGCCCCAGCTTCGACGGAAGGTCTCTCGATCCCAGCTTCCGCCTGATAACCGACATGAGCCAGGCCGCCTCGTTGGGCGAGGTTTCCCTTCAATTGACGCGGATTCTGAGGGTGTGAAAACGCTCTTGCCCCGACGAGTCGGCAATCGTGACGATGACCGTCACGAGATCACCACTCGACAGACCCGTCGGCCGTAGCCAGGTCAGCTTGCCGGTCGGTGAGACGGTCATCCCATCCGGCCCTCGGGTCAGGGTATATTGGACGCCGCCCAGTTTTGAACGTGCTTCGATCTGATGGTGGATCGCCTTGTCAGCCTCGGTGTACAGGTTCGAGGCGCTCGTGACGAAGAGGTAGTCGCCCGCGAGCTCGTCGAGGGCCTTCCCGATGTCGAGCGTGCGCAACACCAGCCGATCGTTGGTGAACGGGATGGTGATCAGCAGGTTGGCGGCCGGGACGAGATGGAACCGCTTCTCGACCGTGAAATCGCCCTGGATCGAGGATTCGTTCTCCCCCGCGCCGCTCATCTCGTCGAGTTCGCTGAGGGTCAGGAGACGCGTGCCGTCCCCGGCGGCATGAACCGAGGCCGTGATCGGGACCGGGTTCGGCCCCCGCTGCTGGTTCGGCGACATGTTGCTCTTGAGCCCTGAGATGCTCAAGTCATACGCCGGGTCGGGCGAGGGGATGGTCAGCTCGGAGGCGGTCCCCGGGCGGGAATCACCTCCTCTCACGGGCTTGCCCTCGGCGTCGAGCACTCCGCCCCGGCCCGTGTAGACCGTGCGGCCGTCCGGCCCGGGAGCGAGGTGATCGAGTCCCTCGTGGTTATAGATGCCCTTGAGCGTCGCCTTGTGCACGGCGAGAGTCTGGAACCCGGTGGGCGAACCGTTCGTGTGCCAGATCCCGAACAGGTCACCTCCGGCCGAAACCCGAACGTGGACCCTCGCTTGCAGGTGCGGGTGGAGCACGATGCTGCCTCCGGAGGGGGATACGCCGCCGATCCCCTGGAAGCCACCGTTGCTGATCGGCCCGGCCTTGAGCACGGTGAGCGACTTGAGGTCCAGGAAGCTGAACCGTGGCTGCTGGGGAAAGCCGTTGCTCGAATCGGTCGACCAGAGCGCCAACAGCGGGCCGTCGGAGTCGTTCCCCATGGCCAAGCCCTTGAGTCGTCCCTTGATCGGCGACGGGAAGCTCGAGCCCTGCCGGGTCATCGTTTCCAGGTCCCAGCGCTGGAAGATTTCCTGATCGGGGAAGGCGACAACGAGCGTCTTCGCTCCCGCGGCGACCAGGACGCTCTCCGTCGGCAGCGTGATGGTCTTGACGATATCGGCCGCGTTGACGTCGAAGACGGCAAGCTTGCGGGCGTCCTTGAGCGTCAGGATGAGGTAACGTCCGCCACCGCCGACGGCGACGTCGTCAATCTTGGTCTCGAGCGTGCGGACCAGAGGAGCCCTCTCCCCCTCGGCATGGGCCGACTTCCTGATCCGCGCCTCGCCGATGGCGACGGACGGCGGCCGGATCGACTTGCCGGCCCCGCGAGGCACCCCGTCAACGTCGAGAATGCCGCCGATCTTGAGCCGGCCATCATCGCTCGGGCCCTGGGGGCCCTGGATCATCGGCGGTTGGGGGCGGGTCGGCACGATCACGATGTTCCGCCCAACGCGCACGGCAACCGCCGTCGGCGCCGGTGCACCGCCCAGATCCGCCCGCTTGTGCACCGTAGCCAGTACCTTCGACCCTTGTTTGGCCTCGACCAACGCCTCGACCTCCCGAACGGGCGGCGGCGCGTCGAGGGGCCGCACCGTGATCTGCGACGCCTCGTTCAGGTCGATCGTGACCAGCTTCTTCCCCACCCGGGTCTTCACCTTCCCCAGGCCAAGGATCGGGCCGGACGCCACCTGTCCCCGCGTCGTCTGCGCGCGGGGTGCGGGGCGCCGAAGAGGAATCTCAGATCACTCAGCATGAACTTCACACGCGCGACCGCGACGTCCTGGTCCTTGACCTGAACCTGGGCCGTCTGGCCATTCGGGAATCGGACGTCCAGGTCAACCTTCCGGTCGGGGTCGCGCGGCACCGGAGTGACCTTGACCTTGAAGACCCCGTCACCGACCGGCTGGGCGGTGTAGCTCCGCGGCTCACCGGTGCCATTGTTGACCTTGACCTCGACCGAGAGCGGAGCGGGGAGCGAGGCCCCGGGCGTCGAGGGCTGCACCTTGATCGTCCAGGTCACCGGCCGCGAGCGGTCCTTGTAGAGCAACGGCGGCGGGTCGAAGATCATCCCCGGCGCGGTCAGGAACTCGGACAGGAGGCCGACCGGGATGGCCAGGTTCATGGCGGCTCCTCGAACCGTCGCCACGGCGACCCCGATCACCCGGCCGGCCTCGTCTACGACCGGACCGCCGGAGTTGCCCGGGTTGAGCTGACCGTCGAACTGGACCCCTTCGAGCCGTCCCTTGTCCCGGCGTAGTGAGGTGATCCGGCTGGCGATGACCGTGATGTCCGGGTAGACCTCGCCGCGGACGGTCGTATGGCGGCCGAAGGGGAAGCCGAAGGTGAGCACCGGAGCTGTGTCAACCAGGGCGTCGTCCCGGCCCAGCGCCAGCGGCGTCAACCCGGCCTCGGCGTCAACCTTCAGGAGGGCCAGATCGAGATCATCGTCGGCCCGCAGCACCTTCGCCCGGAGACTCCGTTGGGTCTTCAGGCCGATGTCAACCACCAGCCGCACATCGCCCTTGCTCCCGGCCGATCCGTGTACGACATGCGAGTTGGTGATGAACAGGCCGGACTTGTCGATGCAGAACGCCGAACCCGTCGCCCCGCCCTTTGCGGTGACGACCTCGACCAGCGCGGTGGCCTTCTTGCCCCGCTCGATGACTTCGGGTTTGTGCTGGGCCCGGCTCGGCGCCGACCCGACCAACAGGAGCAGTATCGCGAGCGCGGGCGAGAGCAACTTGACCATGGCGGGCTCCATCTCGGAAACAGGATTCTGGGCGACAGGGAATCTTCGGGCGAGCCTCCCCCGGGAAGACGGCACCTACTGCGCCTTGACCTCGCCGATCATGGCGGAGGGAATGGAGAAACGATACTCGTTGTTGCCGATCGGAGATGGAAGGTCGAATTCCAGGCTCGGATATGGGAACGGGGGCGGCTTGAATACGAGCAAATCCAGGATCGATTCTTTCGGAGCGATCACGATGTCAGAAATACAATCTAGAGCGATTTACGATTGGTTTGCGCACGGGACCGGAAAAAGGGGACTGGCTCACGGCCCCGGACGGGCCTGGGGATCTCTGGCAACGGGCCAGTGGGCCGGGTGACCCTGTTCCCTTTTCTCGCGCTCAACCAGAGCGTAAAACGCTCTAGAGGAAGATCGAACGGGAGAGACCGGGATTCTGTCGCACGTGGACTTATCCCGGCACCGTCAGGGCAAGCTTCGTTCGAGTATAGTGCCACCCCTTGTATCGTATGGGTTGCCGCGAACTGTTGTGGTAGGCCAGGTCAAGGTCAGATCAAAGTGGACAGAATTGGAAACTTTTCTACGCTTTCACGGGCCGAGGATGACAGTCGATCAGGCGAGAGTCGGCTGCGGCGAGTTTCAACTCGACCCGGCCAAATCAGGCCGCAGGGCGCAAGAATCCCATCTACGCGTCGGCCCTGTCGGACGTCTGACCGCAAGGCTTCCGGGCGAGGGCATTTGCATCTTTCCTGTGCTATGTCAGCGTCCTTCTCCGCGAGTTTCGGCGGACTGGTCGTGCTGGCCAGGAAGTCGGGATCGCCGCTGTAGACGATCGTAGCGGCTTTCTTGAACACCTGCTTGGGCTTGAACGTCAGCGCCTGGCCTCGCCGCCGACGAGCGGCGCCGCGGTGCCGAGCATCTTCACTTTGACCGTGTTGCGGTGCTTCTTGACGAACTCGAACGTCACCTGGCCGGTCGGAACTCCCCCGCCGGTCGTCGCTGGCTTGATCTTCACGGTGAGGCCGACTGCTTCGAGCTTCTTCTTCCCCTCGAGGATCGGGTGTGACACGCAGGACGATCGCGGTGGCCGCCCGGCTGACCGACTCGGTGGTCGATCCCGATTTCGCGCCGAACGAGCCGCCGTTGTCGTCGTAGGTCGCCGTGATCGCATTCGAGCCCGGCACAGAGTCGAGATCGTCAGCGTGGCCCGGCCGGACCCGTCAAGCGGGACGGTGGCCAGCGTCGTGCCGTCATCGGAGAAAGTCACCATTCCGCCCGGCGTGCCGCCGGAATCTACGGTCGCGACGAAGGTGACCGCCTGACCGTAGACGGCCGAGCCGCCCGGGTGGCCTCAATGTGACGGTCGCGGCGTCTTGCGAGGTGTCGATGTGCTCGGCGCGATCACGAAAGTGGCGGGCTGCGATTGGGCCGCGACGTAATCGGCATGCCGGCGAAGCGGGCCACCACGGTGTAGGTCCCGTCGGCCGAAGGCGCCGTGGAGCCCAGATTCGCCCCGTGTTGCCCGATCCGGCGTAATACGTCAGGATCGGAGTGATGCCTTCCAGGCTCGCGGCCGCCGTGCCTCCGACGCCGGCCACCGAGGCCGTGGCCGCCATCGGCGAGCCGTTGTACGTCCCGCCCGGGTCGCTGACGGTCAAGATGGGCGTCGCCGCGGTGACGCTCAGGGAACTGCCGGTGAAGTGGATGGTGTAGTTGCTGTCGGCCGCCAGGGTCCCCTGACCGATCGCATAGGGAGAGCCGGATACGGTCTCGCCGGCCGCCCGCGCCAGTTGTCCGGTGAGGACCGTTGCTTGGGTGTCGGAGAACTGGAAGCCGCTGGCGGTGTAGGCCAACGGCGGGTCGTTGGTCCCGTAAACCTTGGTCTGGGGGTTGGCGGAGACGGTCAGGGATGCCGGGGTGATGGTCAGCGTATTGACCGTGAAAGTGATCGTGTAGTTGCTGTCGGCCGCGAGCGTCCCCTGGGTGATCGCGTAGCCGCCGGCCTGCTCGCCGACCGGGGTGCCGGCCTCAGTTCGGGCTGGCACCCGGTCAGGGCCATCGCCGCGGTGTCGGCGAACTGGAAGCCCGTGACGGAATAGGCCAGCACGGGTCGGCGGTCCCGTAGACCTTGGTCTCGGGGTCGGCAGTGATCACGAGCGTTGCAGGGGTGATCGTTAGCGTGCTGGTGGTGCTGCCGGAGGCGAAGGTCCCGTCGCTGGTGTAGGTATAGTTGACCGTGTCGGGCGAGCTGGCGACGGTAAGACCGTCGTCATTGAACGTGGTGGAGAAGGTGCCGCCGACGCCGATGGGGGCCGACTGCTCGACGCCGCCCAGGCTCACAGCGACGCTCTCCCCCACAGGTGCCCGCGAGCCATTGGCCAACGTACCGGAAATGGTCACGGTGGAAGTGCCGTAAGTGATGCTCTGGTTGCCGATCCCCGAGAAGGTCAGCGGGATGGGGGGTACGGTGTTATTCAGGGCGAAGTCGGCCGTGTCGCCGCCGAGCGAAGCCGTGACGATGTACGAGCCGGCAGAGGAGTTAGCCGCGGCGGTAATCGAGGCAACGCCGTCTGAGCCGATGGTCGCAGTCAACGCCGAGAGGTTCGCGGAGGCTCCGCTGGTGGGCGTCGTGAAA
This sequence comes from uncultured Planctomycetota bacterium, assembly GCA_963743925.1. Taxonomy (GTDB): domain Bacteria; phylum Planctomycetota; class Planctomycetia; order Isosphaerales; family Isosphaeraceae; genus CAVZRC01. The sequence continues at coordinate 1,257,314 of CAVURY010000034.1, forward strand.
GTCAAGACGCCGCCGGCCACGGGCTCGACGGGATTATTGGCCGCGACGGTAACGGCCAGGGGATCGGCGAACGCGGTGCCGATGTCGGCGGATTGTGGGGTGCTGGCGACGGCGGGAGTGAGCGTGAACCCCTGGCTCTGGAAGGCACCGATGTCGGGATTGGGTGTGTCGAGGGGCTCGCCGCGCTCGTCGGCGGTGACGCCGTAGACGGCGGTGCCCGCACCGATGGCGGGGCTGCCGGGGAGCAAGGCGATGGTCTGAGTCGGCCCGCCATAGTCGCCCAGCGGGGCCAGGCCCAGGTCGGTGAGGCTGGTCAAGACGATGTTGCCGCTCGCCCCATCGGCCAGCCCACCCGAGCCGCCGGTGCCGACCAGGTTGAATGAGCCGGTGACTGGATAGGCCTCACTTCCGCCGATATCGCTCGGACCGTCGCCTCCGTCGTTGCCGGCTACGATCGTGTCGGTGAGCGTCGCCGAGAATGGGCCATTATTGTACAGGCCGCCGCCCGAACTGGCGGTGTTACCGGTAATGGTACAGTTACTCAGAATCGTCGTGCCGTTGCCGTATAGCCCACCGCCGGTTCCAGTGGCGGAATTGCCCGTGATGGTATCGTTGGTGAGGCTCAGTGTGTCGGGGCCACCGGTGGCGATCCCGCCGCCCTTGACCGCCACGTTTCCGGAAATCGTGCTGCCGACGACAGACAGACTGTTGTAGAAGTCGTCATTAGGGTTTTCGTTGATGATGGCGCCGCCGAAACCGGTGCTTGCCGTATTGTTGGAAAACGTGGAGTTGCTCACGTCAACGGTGCCCCACTCGTTGCCGATGGCACCGCCGGACGGCGCGGAGTTTCCGGTGAACGTATCATCCGTCACGGTCACGGTGCCCCCGGCCCAGTTATCGATGGCACCGCTCAAGGCTGAGGCGGAGTTGCCCGTGAACGTGTCGCCGGTCAGCGTCACGACACCGTTTCGTGGATTGCTCCCCCCGGCGCGAGTATAAAAGGCACCGCCATAGATCCCGGTATTCCCCGCGAACGTCGTGTTGGTGATGGTCAAGTTCCCGTCGTTGAACAGGCCGCCGCCGAAAACGCCGTTTCCGTCGATGATGCTCAGGCCGGACATGCTGACGACGGCGTCAGTGGCGACGCTGAACACCCCGACCGTGTTGTCGCCGCTGACGCTCAGCGATCCGGCGCCAGGTCCGTCGATCGTCACCTGGGCGGCCGTATTGGAAAGAGCCAGGGAGCCGTCGGTCAGCGTGATGGTCTGCGCGGTGCTGAAAACCGCCGGGTCGAAGGTGATCGTCTCGGCAGTGGCCGGCACATTGGCGAGGTCGATGGCCTGCGCAGGCTCGATCGCCCGAGGGAGATCCGACTCCATCGGCCGTGGTGTTCACCACCAGCGGCCCAGTCCGAGTCTGAAAGGCGCCGATGTCGGGCGGGGTGTCGAGTGAGAAGCCACGCTCGTCGGTCGTGATGCCGATGACGGCCGTGCCCGCACCAATGGCGGCGCTGCCGGGCAATAGCGCGACGGTTTCGGTCGGCCCACCGTAGTCGCCCGGTGGGGCCAGGCCCAGGCCGGCGAGGCTGCTCAGAACGATGTTACCGTCAGTGCCGACGACGATCCCGCCCGAGCCGCCCGTACCGATCAGGTTAAACGAACCCGTGACGTCGGCGGCGTTGGCTCCGTTGATGTCGTCGGGGGCGCCGTCGGGATCGACGTTGCCGGCGATGATCGTATCAGTCAGCGTTGCGATGGCTCCCGTGTTGGGATCGTAGAGCCCTCCTCCGCCACTTCCGCCACCAGACGAGTTGCCGAAGATCGTACAGGCAGTGAGCACGATCGTCCCCCCGTTGTCGAAGATGCCGCCCCCCACGGCACCGGGGGCGGCGGTGTTGTCAACGACGGTGCATTCGGTCAAGGTGGCCGTGCCCGCCGAACTGATGACACCGCCGCCGCCGCTCGTGGCCGAGTTATTCGCGACGGCGGTGCTGGTCATTGTCAGTTCGCCGAGATTAAAGATACCGCCGCCGAGAACGGCCGCGTTGTTCGTGAGGGTGCTTTGAGTCACCGTGGCAGTGCCATCGGGCTCGTTCGACATGCCGCCGCCTTCTCCTCCGGTGTTGCCGCTGATCGTGCAGTCGGCGAGCGTGAGGGTGCTATAGTTCCCCAGGCCGCCGCTGTTACCGGCGGAGTTGCCGCTGACGGTGCAGTTGGTCAGCGTGGCCGAGCCGTCATTGTCCACGCCGCCGCCCGAATTGGAGGCGTTATTCCCGCTCAGCGTGGTATCCGAAACGTTCAGCGTCCCGTAATTCACGATCCCACCGCCCCCACCGGCGGTGCCCGTCTCCGTCGCGACATTGCTCGTGATCGAGCAGTCGCTGATCGTCAAGGTACCGTCGTCGCTGTTGTCGATCCCCCCGCCGCTCGGGGCGTTCCCGTCGGCGATCGTCAGGCCCGAGATCGACGCCGTGACTCCGCTGTCGATCTCGAACACCTGGACCGCGCCGCCGCCGCTGACCGTCACGACTTCGACGCCCGGCCCGTCGATCACCTCCGGGCCGTCCGTCTCCGAGAGCACCACGGTGGCACCCAGCATGATCGTCTGCGGTGAGGACGGGCTAAACACGGACGAATCGAACTCGATCTCGCTTCCAGCCGCATTGGTATTGGCATTGGCCTGGGAGATCACGTAAGGCAGAGTGCCCGAGGTGCCCGAACCAGTGGCGCCGCTCCCCGCAGAATCGACCGTGAAGACCGTCGGCGAGAGCACGACCCGGCGTTCCAGCAACTCGAGCCAGGGCCGAAGACGTGTTGCCCGTTGCTCGCGCCTCCGATGACGCGAGCTTCGTCGAGGTGATTTCGGAAGACGATTTCCCTGCGGTTTTCGATCGCGGAGGTGGTCATTCATGGGAACGATCCTTCGGCGACTCCCAAGAACGGGGTCGCCATGGAGTTGAGCAGAAAGAGAGCCGACAACGGCACGGCGTCAACGACGAGGGCCACGGTCAAGAGCCCTTCGAGTGGCTCGCGACCTCCTCACCATGGAATTCTGATTCAGTTGCGGACGTCCGGAAATAACTTGCCTTGATCCCGAAATCATGAACCTTCCCGAACGCCCGAAGAACTCGGCGGAATCCTGGCGTACTAGGCGAAACAGCGAGACGGGGCCATCGCCAGCATCCAGTCGGAAGTTTCGCGCCTTCATGAGGGATGCCTTGCCTCTCCGGCTGTGAAACACGAGTCGGATGGGATCGAATGAGATCTCGAATATCATTCAGTGATACGCACGGAGGCCCGAGACCTTACAGGAGCGAGAAAAAATGGGCCGGTGAAGGGGACCGCATGGATGACCGTACGTTCTCATGGTCCATCCCTCAGGGGTCGTGAAGCGATATCAGGAACCGGGAAAGGACGTCACTCGACCCAGGGCGCACGGTGCAACGGGCGAGAGGGCCGGGGCTTCCCCGTTCAACCTCCGAGTCGGGCTCGAATCGGAAACGATCGGTCAACCGAAGGGCCGGCTGTGCCGGCCGGGAGCAGCTTGACAGCCGCCCATCATGCTCTGTTATCTCGATCCCACGGTCCTCTACTACGGCTCCGCGAGGACCTTGGCGGGCAGTTCGCCGACAGTTCCGGCCAGGACCGCCTCGGCCTCGGCGCGGAAGGCGGCTAATTCGGTGGCGTATTGGCCGGACAGGCCTTTCTTTTCGGCCAGCCAGCGCACGGCGCGGTCGAAGCAGGAGCGGGCTTCTTCGCGGTGTCCCAGCCGGTGGTGCGCCATGGCCATGAAGAAGAGGTCGAAGGCGTCGGACTGGCCGCGGTTGGAGGCCAAACTTCGCTCCAGGGTCGCGATAGCCTCGGCGTATCTGCCGACGCGGTATTCGACCACGCCCAGCGTGTTGAGCGAGACGATCTGGTCAGGGTCCAGAGCCAGGGACCGCCGGCTCAGTGCCAGCGCCCGATCCAGGTCGCGCCGAGGCTCGGGCGCCTTGGCGAGTTCCCATGCTCGGTTATTGCAGAGGAGAGCCAGCCTTTCTCGGACGCCAAACTCGTCCGTTTTCCGCGCCAGCGCGGCCTCCAGGTCGGCGATCGCGGGATCATGTTGTTTCAGGGATTGGTAGATCCTCCCCCGAAAGGCCCGAAAGTGAACGTCGTCCGGTCGTAGGCGGATGGCCCTGGTGAAGTCATCGATCGCCTCTGCGAAGCGGTTCAGGTCGGCCAGGGCATGGGCGCGATGATGGTAGGCCTCGGCGTCGTTCGCATCGTCCTTGAGTCGCGCGGTGTAGCGCTCGAGCAGCGCCTCGGGGGACTCTGTGAAATGCTCGAGGTCGCGGGTCAGCGGTCCATAATCGACCTGGAGCGGAGGCAGCGGCGGAGCGGACGGGCTGGCCGGGTCGTCATCGGAAAAGGCTGGTGCATTCCAGTCGAGGTCCATGCCGATCAGTTGCTTGCGGATAGCCCGCAAGTCCCAGACGTGCACGGCCGGACCGTCGTTCGTGGTCACCACCAGCCGCGACCCGTCGGGGCTGAAGGTCGGCCAGATCTCGCAGAGGTCGGGGCTTTCGAGCCGCGCCATCGTGCGGCCGGTCTCCGTCTCCACCAGGCGGATCAGCTTGCTCGCCTCCTGGACCACGACCAGGCGGCCATCGGGCGAGAAGCAGCCGCCGGTACCGCCGATTCGCCTCGCCTTGCTCCAGTTGCCGACTTCCCAGAGCCGGCAGGGAGGAGACCTCGTCATCAGCCATCTCCCATCGGGACTGAAGACGACCTGCGTACCACGATCCAGGGGCAGATCGGCCTCCTTCCTGATATCGGGGATATGCCAGACCTGGGCGCCGCGGCTCGAAAGTGGCTGCCTGTCGCCAGCCATTGCCCGTCCGGGCTGATGGCAACGTAGCGGCAGTCGTCCAGCGGGCCGACGGGGATCGTTCGCTCGGGAGTCGCGACATGAGCATAGTCATGGTTGGCATTGGCCACGATCCGGCCCGACCGGTCCTCCGCGATCACACCATATCCCGCCGGCAAAGGCAGTCGACTCGGCAGACCGATGCGGAGTTCGCCGCGGCCAGTGTCGAGCCGGATCGGCCACCGCTGCACTCCCGCGTCCCCGCTGGTGATCAAGTCACCCGATGGATCGAACATCACATGCCAGGAGTTGCTGATCCGCAGGAAAGCGAGCTCGGTGCCTCGGGCCAGGTCCCAGAGCACCGCGCCTCGTTTGGTGCCGACCGCGAGCAGCCGGCCGTCATGCCGGACCGATGGAACGCCATAACCGGCAGGCCCATCGAAAGTATGGGCGAATGTGCGATATTCCCGGGCGGGATCGACCTCGTAGATGGCCAGCTCGTCCTCATTCGAGACGACGAGCCGTCCATCCCGGCTGAAATCGGGCGCGAAGACGCTCGTCAGGCTCAGCAGGTACTGGCCCTGGATCGGGTCCCAGAGCCGGAGATGCCCATCGTAGCCATTGCTGGCCAGCAGCGTGCCGCCGGGGTGGAACGATGCTTTCACGAGGCCACTGGTGTGACCTTCGAGAGTCGCCCTCCGCGTCCCGGTCTTGGCGTCCCAGAGATCGATCTTCATATCCTGGCTCGTCGTCGCCAGGCTGCGAGCCGTCGGGGCTCCAGGCGACATCATCCACGGGAGTCCGTACGGGGAACTTGCCGACTTGCCGCCCGGACTCCACCTCCAGAATCCAACAGGTGATGGGCTTCGGTCCGTTGTCGATGACCGCAATCTGGGCCCCGTCGGAGCGGAAGGCCAGGCATCTGGCATTTACGGGCCAGCGCCGAGTGAGCCGACCGGTCGCCAGGTCGTAGATGAGGATTTCCCCACCTTGCGGCCCAGGGCGAGTCGACGACTATCCGGGCTGAATCGGGCTGCTAGCTCGATAGGGCCCGGATCGTTCACCGCGTCGGCATGCCGGTCGATATCATAGACCGTCAGGGCTCCTCTCGGGGAATGCGTGGTCACCAGGTAGCGGCCGTCAGGGCTGAAGCCGAAGGTCCAGATGTCGCGATCTCCCCGGCCCTGGAAACGGGCGATCTCCTGGTCGTCGGCGACGCGGAGGACCGAGATCTTCCCATCACGGAACCGAAGGGCATAGCGGATCATCGCGGGATCGAATGCGGCGTACATGACGTCCGGCGGCCGCGTGATGACCTTGCCGGTTGACTTGAGATCGGGGAGGGCCATGCAGGCGATCGCTTCGTCGCGGAGCTTGTCGAATCGCTCCGGATCAAGCTTCAGCACCCGTCCGATTGCGGCTCCCTGATCCAGGGCATCCAGACTGTCGAACCGCTGACCGGCGCGACGGCTGAACCGGCCGGCGCGGGCCCGGGCGTACAGCGCCTCGAAGAGCTGCAATTGGGTCTTCTCTTCAGCCCGGCTAATCGCATTGCGCTGCTCGGCGATCTGGTTGCGCTGGTCTCGGTAGTGCCAGGCCGCGACGGTCATGACGATCGCGAGCGTGGCCGTCATGACCGCCGCGGCGATGTTCGCAGCGGCCAGTTTGGGATTCCGCTGGCACCAGCGCCAGAATCGCTGATAGTACGGCAGTGGGCCGCGAGCGCGATCGGCCGGTTATCCAGAAAGAGTTGCAGCTCGTCGGCCATCTCCTCGGCCGTATCGAACCGGTCGTTCGGGTCCTTGGCGAGGGCCTTGAGCACGATCGTCTCCAGGTCGCGGGGAATGCGGCCATCGAGCTGTCGCGGCGGCACCGGAGCCCCGTTCTCGATCCGACGAATCAACTCGAGCTGGTCCTGCCCCTCAAAGGGTGGACGCAGCGTCAACATCTGGTAAAGCGTCGCGCCGAGTGCATAGATGTCGCACAGCGGACTCGAGACGCCCCGGAACCGCTCGGGGGCCATGTAACGCAGGGTTCCGACCACGTCGTGCGAATCCGAGACATCGTCTCCCTCCTCGAACTTCGCCAGGCCGAAGTCGGTGATCCAGATGTTCCCCAGGGCATCCAGGATCAGGTTCGGGGGCTTGATGTCGCGATGCAGGACGCCTAGCTTGTGTGCGTAGGCCAGGGCGTTGGCAATCTGGGTGCCGAGCCGGGCGACTTCGCGATAGTAACGATCATCGATCTGACCGGCGAGGGAACTGACCGATCCCTCCGGAGCGAGATGCTCGCGGTCCCGGGCATCCCCCAATTTCGGAGGCGGCTCCGAGGCTCGAGGGGCCACCGACTGGGTTCGACCCAGCTCGTACTCGACCTGGAATGGCTCGGTCTCCGTGTGCCCGATTTCATTTCCCAGCGTGGTACCTGTGTCCAGGGCGAGCCACCTCGCCAGGAGCTGGATTCGGGCCGGGTCTTCGATTGCCCCTCCCGCCGGGGCAGATCCGTTGAGCGGGAGCGAACCGTCACTTTCTTCCAGCACCGCGGCCGGGGAGTGGGAGGGATACCGGCCGGTCAGGAGGCCCAACGTCGCGGCCTGTCTCAAGGGATCGGTCTTGCAGCCGGCTTCGTAGGGGATGTCCCGCTCGACCGGTTCGGGCTCGCCCTCATCGCCGGTGGCTACCGTCGCCCGCGCATCCCTGAATCCCGCTTTCTCCCCGCGGAGCTGACGGACGTCGGCCAGGACCTTGTCCAGGCTATGGCCGGCGATGTACTGCATCGCGTAGTAGCAGACCCCGTCGTGCACCCCGTAGTCGAAGACGCTCACGATGTTGGTGTGGTGCAACCGGGCCGCCGAGCGGGCCTCGGTACGGAACCGGCGCAGATACTTGTCGCGAGTGCGGAACTGGGGATGCATGACCTTGAGCGCCACGTGGCAGCGGAGCGAATCGCGAACCGCCTCGTAGACCACGCCCATGCCGCCCTCGCCCAGATAGCGGAGGATCCGGTAGTCGCCCAACCGTTCGGGGATCTCTCGTTTGGCCGAAGAGCTCGGCCCGGCGAAGGAGATCGCCTGATCTTCGCGGGCCGGCTTGTTGAACTCCACGAGGGCCAGCGCCGGAAACAGCTCGCGGATGTCGTCGGCATGCTCGGGATAGCGCTCGACATACTCGGTGAGCGAGGGATGCTCGCCGCGGCGGAGTCGTGCGGCGAACTCCTCGGCCAGACGCTCGAAGGGATTGCGATCCGTGCTCGATTCGCTCATGATCGGTCCCTCGCTCAACTCAAGAATCAATCAGGCCGGAAGGCCGCGAACGACGCGGACGGCAGCCTGGTAAGCCCGAGCTACTGGCTCGCCGGGGTCTTACCGGAGTCATCGATCAGTCCGAGCGCGGCGCAAGGATCTCTTTGAGTCGGCGCAAGGCACGGACATAGCGGTTGCTGGCCGCGGCCTTGTGGATGCCCAGCACGGAGGCCGCCTCGCCGTTGCTGAGCTCCTCGAAGTGCCGCAGCGCCAGGATCTCGCGGTCGATCGGGTCCATGGCGTTGAGCGCGTCCTGGATCTTGATCTGCACCTCGGCCCGGATCGCGGCCCGGCTCGGTGTCGTTAACCGACCGAGGAGCTGGGCCGCCAGGGACCGGGAGTCGGCCGAGGGCAGCGGCCCGCTGTGCAGCGAAACTTCGCGCCCCGCGTCGCGGCCTTTGACGCCGAAGTGATTGCGGTGCAGCGTGATGAGTCGCTGGGCGGTCAGGAACCGGAGCCAGAGGAATGGCGGCATCGTCGGATCGGCGGTGTACCCGGCGAGCCGACGCGAGGCATCCACGAACGCCTCCTGAAGCACGTCGGAAGGGTCAACGCGCCCCTGCAAGCGCCGGTCCAGCCGTAACTGCACCATCCGGCGGAGTCGGTCGCGATGCGTGCCGAATAACTCCCCGAGTGCGCGGTGGTCGCCCGCGCGAATGCGGCTCATCAGGGCTTGATCGGCGTCGGCTTCGTCGGTCATCGTTGATCCCCCTGTCATGATAACCGCGCGCTCCTGCCGATCGTAAACCGGTCAACCGCGAGAATTCGAGACTTCTCGCCGAACACCACCAGGTCCAGGTCAGAGATGACCATGGCTGTCGATGCGGATTCTTCATCTGGAGGTTAAGATGAACTCGCCGCCTCGAAGCCGTAGATCGGAACCTTCCGCGAGCCTCAAGTGACCACACGCACTCCGAGACCCATCCCGGAATTCGAAGCGTGCGAGGGCCGGGCACTCACCACGCTCGTCTTCGTGCTCAACGGCAATAGCTTCGCGGCCGCCGGGCCGAGCATCCTCACGGCCAATGCCGCGGACGTCCTCCACACTGCGGGAGATCGCGTCGTCCAGCTCTCCTACCCCGCGATCCAATCGGTCGGGGCATTCCGCTCCCTCGCGGCGACGGTGGTACGACTGGCCCACGGACAGCCCGTCGGACTGGTCGGGTTCAGCGCGGGCGGGGCGCTGGCCCTCCGCGTTGCGACGACGCCGGGCCTGAACGTGAGCACCGTCCTGGATGATTACGGGGTGCCGGACGTCCGGTCGTACCTCCGGTTCCACGCCCGCGACCACCAGTACCGCCCGATTTCGGGCCTCGCCCCGTTCGGCCGGCGGTGGTCTCCCTCTTGAGCGGGCCGGTGACAACCCAGGCCCACGTCATCGCCGCCTTCGGCCTTCGCGACCCGCACGTCCGACCCGAGACCAGCTCCGCCGACCTCCAGCGCGACGACTCGACCGCCGACCTCTACACCTACGACGGCGGTCACGGAGTCTCGATCTCCGCCAGCAGGCCGGCACTCGACGATTTCCTCGCCCACCTCGGCTAGGGCTCTTCACGCTCGGTTTGCGCACGGGGCCGGAAAAAGGGGACTGGCTCACGGTCCCGGACGGACCTGGGGATCTCGGGCAAGGAGCAATTGGGCCGGGTGCCTTGTATGTCGAAGACTCGAGGCGAATGTGTTGAAAAAGCCGGGCCTTCCTCGGCAAACGCGAAGCCAAAGGACCGGTTTTTCAACACAGTCGCTGTCCCCTTTTTCCCGCGCTCAACCCAAGCGTAAAGCGCTCTAACCGCACATCACGGCCGCTCGCCAATGACCAGGAGCGAGTGAAGCATCGACGAAAGGAACCACGGAAAGCACGGATTTACACGGAAAAGATCAGCGCATATAACTCGTTCCTTCTGCTTCCGTGTTCGTCCGTTTTTTCCGTGGTTACAATACGGGACCGATCCGATCCCGATCGGTTACCCGGAAAACCCCGATCACTGCCATGTCCCCTCGAACAGCGGCTTGACCGTCCGCTCGGACCGCTCCATATGGAGATCCTTGAAGATCTCGGAACTCTCCTCATCCTCCGGTTGCGGTTCCAGATCGACCCCAAGGTCGACAATTGACTGATCCCGGGCGCCGATCAGGACCAGTTCGGCACCCTCGCAATCGAGGAATTCGGGATCGGCGGGCAGCCAGCGGCGATCGCCGAATCGCTCTTTGAGTTCCTCGGGCATATCGGCCCGACGGTCATCATCCAGGCCGACGCCGGACGGCGAGCCGGCATCGGGGTTCTTGATCGCGATCTCGAACCGGCCTTCGGGCTCGATGTGGAATGCCTTCTGGACCTCGCCGATCTCGCTCGGCAGTTCCAGGGCATACGCCAGCGTCGTGCTGCGACCGTGCCGGACCAATCGCGTAAACGCCCTCGCCGACGGGCCTGGCCTCGGGCAACCTCCGCTCCCCAACGGTCTCCGTCTCGTAAGTCGAGCCCGAGAGCGCCTCGCGGAGCCCCTCCGCGTCGCGGAATACCCGTTCCACGAATCCCCAATGGTTCTGGCTCCCTTCGGCGGCGTCGGGCAGTTTCTTGCGCCCGATGGTGATCAGCCGGAACACGTCCTTGCCCTCCGGCCGGAGCACGACGTGAAATCGACGGACATCCAGGAGGCCCTGCGGCGCCTCCTCATCGACATCGGGCCGGTAGAAGAAAAACAGGTCGCCCCGTTCGAGAGCATTCTGGCCCTCTCGAACCTCGCCCCTCGCCGGCCGATTGGCGCGGGCTCCGCCTCGACCCTTCTTCGCCGAGACACTCCCCGCCCGACTCTTGCGGCTCACCGGATTCTTGCTGGCCATGTGATTTCTCGCGACTCCTTGGATACGGAAGGGTTCCAGTTCCACTGAACTGATGTTCCCTGCAACTCGCGTGCCTGGCGCATCCGCCCCGGCGAACGCGGCGGTCCCGAATCCGCGTACCCGGACAAGCTGAGACAGCCGAGTCGCCCAAATCATCAACAATTCGATTAATGTCCGGACCTTGACGTCGGCCGGCCCTTCGCCGCGGTCGAGCCGGCTTGACGACGAGCTTTCCCGAGCCTATATTCAACCAAGAGGTTGAACGATGACGATACTGGCAGCACCATCCGACCTGGACCAGACCTTGACGGCCCTGGCCGACCCGACTCGACGGGCGATCCTCCATCGCCTGTCGAATGGGGACGCCCGCGTCACCGAGCTGGCGCAACCGTTCGCGATCTCGCTGAACGCCGTGTCGAAGCACATCCGGGTGCTCGAGCGGGCCCGTCTGGTGCGGCGGCGACGGTCCGGGCGTGACCATTATCTTTCCATCAACCCCAAGCCGCTCGACGAGGCGTCGGCCTGGCTCGAGGCCCAGCGTGCCCGATGGACGGCCCGCCTGGACGCCCTCGACGACGTGCTCAAGGCCCAAGACGCCGTCGAACCGAGAGGTGAGCCTTCATGACCGCCGAACCATCCCCGATCTTCCGCATGACGCGCCGATTCGAGGCGACGCCGGGGCGCGTCTTCGATGCCCGGATCCAGCCCGAGACGACGCGGAGATGGCTCTTCACCGCGCCGACCAGCGAGAGCAACCGCACCGAGATCGACGCCCGCGTCGGCGGCACCTGGACGATCACCGACTGCCGTGACGGCGTCGACGATAGGGGTTGGGCGAATACCTCGAGATCGTCCGCCCCCGGCACTGGTCTTCACGTTCGCGATGCCGCAATTCGATCCGCGTTACGACCGGGTCGTCGTCGAGATCGAACCGGACGGAACGGGTTGCATCCTGACCCTGACGCATGAGCTCTTGCCGCCGGACTATCACGCCGCGACCGAGGACGGCTGGGGCAAGATGTTCGACAACCTGGACGCCGTCCTGGATTCGCGCTCTTCCTGAAAGTGCAGTCGCCGAATGTTACATTGGTAGGGTGGGTCAACCCATCGATTTATCTCCATGCAATCGTTAGGTTGCATCCACCCCAAGAAATCCTTTTCCACATTTCTGAAACAAGCTCTCAATTCCAGTGATTCCACCTCGATCCGCACAGGTGCACCCTGGAATTTTTTTTCCTGAGCCACTCATCTCGCTCCAACGCACGCATGATAACACGCGAGGATGGTCGAATCTTCATCGATCCAGGAAATACGTCTGCGGCAGGCCCGATCCTGCGATGGCGAAGCCAGGCCGTGCGATCTCACGGCCTCTACCTTCGGTCAACCTTGCCAAGATCGGGCCTCCTGCCCAGAATGTCCGCAGGGGAGAGGTCGGCAGGGGAGGCCGGATCGCCGTCGGTGCACGCCTGGCGGTGGGGAAGCCGGGATGATCGGTCCCACTGCCGTTTCCTGCACCCGATCGGAGTGCGTTGTCGATGGCGGTCGCCCCACTGGAAGCCCCCGATCAGGCGATGGAGCTCGCTACGAGCCCGGTCCACCGGCTCGGCGAGCAGGTCTTCGACGCCGTCGCCGAGATCGGCGACATCGCCTATTTCTCGGTGATGACGATGGTCTGGATCGTCCGCCGACGGTCCCGATGGTCGGTCCTGGTGCCGATCTTCTACGCGATCGGCGTGAAGAGCGTGTCGGTGGTCGCCATCACCGGGACGTTCATCGGCATGGTCCTGGCGGTGCAGGCGCACCACCAGTTCGCCATGATGGGGCTGGCCACACGCCTGGGCTCGGTGATCAATATCTCGATCGTCAAGGAGCTGGGGCCCGTGCTCGCGGCCACCATGCTCGCGGGACGCGTCGGGTCGAGCATGGCCGCCGAGCTGGGCACGATGCGCGTCACCGAGCAGATCGACGCCCTCTCGGCCCTGGGCGTCAACCCCATCTACTACCTGGTGGTCCCGCGGTTCCTGGCCTGCGTCCTCCTGATCCCGCTCCTGACGCTGATGGGCGACTTCATGGGGGTCATCGGCGGGGCCGCCGTCAGCACCCAGATCCTCAACGTGGACTCGTTCGCCTACTGGAAGCACACCCGCGACTTCGTCGACAGCCTCGATATCTTCGCCGGCGTGTTCAAGAGCTACTTCTTCGGCGCGGGGATTGCTCTGATCAGTTGTCACCGCGGCTTCAATTCGAAGGCCGGTGCCGAGGGCGTCGGCCGGGCCGCCACCGAGGCCTTCGTCTTCTCGTTCATCGTCATCCTGTTCCTCGACTTCGTGCTCGGGCTGACCTGGAACAGCGTGTACAATGCCATCTGGCCCCAGGCGCAAGGACTATTATGATCCAGGGGGATGCGCCCGAGCCCAAGCCCGACGCGACGAAGCGCGACGACCTGATCGCGCTGCGCGGCGTCAGCATGCGATTCCGCCACCAGTCGGTCCTGCGCGACATCGACCTGGTGATCCATCGCGGCCAGACCGTCTGCGTGATCGGCGAGAGCGGCTGCGGCAAGACGGTGATGCTCAAGCTGATCATCGGCCTCCTGCATCCCAGCCAGGGGGTCGTCGATTTCGACGGCCGCAACGTGGCCGACCTCAACGGCAAGGAGCTGGTCAAGATGCGGCTCCGGTTCGGGTTCCTGTTCCAGATGGCCGCGCTCTTCGACAGCCTGACGATCTTCGATAACGTCGCGTTCAGCCTCCGCGAGCACACGAGTCGCGGGGAGGACGAGATCCGCAAGATCGTCGGCGAACGGCTCCAGGAAGTCGGGCTGCCGGCGGGGATCGAGCAGAAGAAGCCGGCGGAGCTCTCGGGCGGCCAGCGAAAGCGCGTGGGCCTGGCCCGGGCGCTGGCGATCGGCCCGGAGGTCATGCTGTACGACGAGCCGACCACCGGCCTGGACCCGATCATGAGCGACGTGATCAACGAGCTGATCCTCCAGACCCAGAAGACCATGAAGACGACCGGCGTGGTGGTCACCCACGACATGAAGACCGTGACCAAGGTGGCCGACCGGGTGGTGATGCTCTACCCGCTGCCCCGGCTGGGGCCGCGCGAGTCGCAGATCCTCTACGACGGGCCGCCCGAGGGCCTGGAGTCGCACCGCGACGCCCGGGTCCGCCAGTTCGTCCGCGGCGAGGCCGGCGAGCGCCTCCGCGAGATGGCCATGATGCGAACGGCCGCGCAGGCCCCCGACGCGCAATAGCACGGCGCACGGAGCGGCGCCCCCGGACCTCGATTGCGAGGATGATTATGAACGAGCGGGTCATGCAGTTCCGAATCGGCATGTTCGTCATCGTGGCCGGGCTCGTCCTGACCATGATGATCGTCTGGTTCGGCGAATCGCCGTCGCTGCTCCGCGACCAGGTCTACCTCAAGGTGAGGTATGCCGAGGCGCCCGGCGTCCTCGAGGGCGTCCCGGTGCGCAAGAGCGGCATCCGCATCGGCGAGGTCGCGGCGATCATCTTCGACGAGCGGCCGGGCCAGCCCGACGGCGTGATCGTGACCCTGGCCCTGGAGCGCCGGTACCATCTCCGCAAGGGGTCGGCCCCGCGCCTGACCCGGTCGCTGATCGGCGACGTGGCCATCGACATGCAGCCGGGGACCGGCGAGGGTTTCATCGCGACCGGCAAGACCCAGGCCGACGCCCCCTTCATCGAAGGCGAGGTCGCGCCCGACCCATCCAAGGCCCTGACCGCCGCCACCAAGGCCTTCGAGAAGGCCGGCGACACCCTCCAGGCGATCAACGAGGCCGCCTCCGGACTCGCCAAGATCACCAAGAGCGCCGACAACCTCGACGAGCTCTTGACCGTCTGGAAGGGGACGGGCACCAACGTCTCGGGCGCCGCCGCGTCGATCAAGCGATTCATCGGCGACAACGAGGGCGAGTTCAAGCCGGCGGTCGCCAGCCTGCGACAGGTCGCGCAGAAGCTCGACGCCACGCTCGACCCGGAGACCCAGAAGGCGCTCCAGTCGGGCATCACCCGCTTCTCCGCCGCCGCGGCCCGGATCGACTCCGGGCTGGCCGACCTCGAGCCGGCCTTCAAGGACGTCGGGGCCAAGGTCAACCATACGCCGACCACCGACATCGGCCAGGCCGTCCGACGGATCAACCTGATCGCGACCGACCTCGAGCTGCTCACCAGCAAGCTGCGCGACGGCCGCGGCGGCCTGAACACCGAAGGAAGCCTCCAGAAACTGGTCATCCAGAGCGAGCTCCACGACAACTTCAACCGGATGGCGGTCTCGGCCAACCAGGCCATCGTCCAGCTCAAGACGGTCCTGGCCGCGCTCCGATCGTTCGCCGAGAAGGTCTCCTCCGACCCCAGCATCTTGGCCCGCGGCGCTCTCCGCCAGTAGGGCCGGCTATGCCGGCCTGGATCGGCAGAGAAGCCGCTATCCAGCCCTGCGCCCGCATTCCTACGAATATCCGGCCGGCACGGCAGGACCTACTTTCGCCGTTGTGTGCGACCATCCAGAATCCCTCGACACCAGGAGCCACCGCCTTGACGCCGGCCGGTCGCTCCGGTCTGATGAACGGGAGCTTCACCGACTCCGCACGATCCCGCCAACCCAACCTGACGAGGGCCTTCCCCAATGCGCCCGATCGATCGCCGACATTTCCTCCAGGACACCGCCGCCTTGGCGGCCAGTATCGCCGCTATCCCGGCCGCCGTATCCCGCGGCGACGAGATCGATAAGGAGAAAGACCCCAAGCCGGCCGGCCCCAATGAGACCCTCCGCGTGGCCGTCTGCGGCGTCAACGGCCGCGGCATGGAGCACATCCAGGGCTGGAGCCATCTCAAGGACGCGCGAATCACCACGATCTGCGACGCCGACCTCAACGTCACCGGCAGGGCCACCAAGGCCATCGCCAAGCACTATGGATCCGCGCCGACGATCGTGCAGGACATCCGCCGGGTGCTCGATGACAAGAACATCGATGTGATCTCGATCGCCACCCCCAACCACTGGCATGCCTTGATGACGATCTGGGCCTGCCAGGCCGGCAAGGACGTCTACGTCGAGAAACCGGTCAGCCACAACGTCAGCGAAGGCCGGCGGATGGTCGAGGCCGCACGCAAGTACAACAAGATCGTCCAGACCGGCACCCAGTGCCGCAGCCACAAGGGGATCCAGGACGCGATGGCGTTCCTCCGCTCCGGGAAACTGGGCCAGATCTACCTGGCCAAGGGGCTCTGCTACAAGAGGCGCGACTCGATCGGCCACAAGGACGACGCACCCGTGCCGGCCGGCGTCGATTACGACCTCTGGGTCGGCCCCGCGGCCAAGCAGCCCTTCAACCCGAACCGCTTCCACTACAACTGGCACTGGAACTGGAACACGGGCAACGGCGACCTGGGTAACCAGGGCATCCACCAGATGGACCTGGCCCGCTGGGGCCTGGGCAAGAACGAGTTCCCCAAGACCGCCATGGCCTCCGGCGGCCGGTTCGGCTACCACGACGACGGCCAGACCCCCAACACGCTCAGCGTCAGCTTCGAGTACGACGACTGCGAGCTCCAGTTCGAGGTCCGCGGCCTGATGACCAACGACGAGGCCAAGGTCAAGATCGGCGACATCTTCTACGGCACCGAGGGCATCCTGGCCATCACCAGCTACCAGGACTGGCAGGTGTACTACGGCCACAAGCTCGAGAAGGGGCCCGGCGGCACCGGCGGCGGCGACCACTTCGCCAACTTCGTCAAGGCCGTCCGGGCCCGGGATATCGCTCGCTCCTGAACGCCGACATCGAGCAGGGGCACCTCTCCAGCGCCTACTGCCACCTGGGCAACATCGCCTACCGCCTCGGCCGCAAGCTCCACATCAACCCCTCGACCGAATCATTCGTGAATGATTCCGAGGCCGATGCGATGCTCACGCGCGAGCCCCGCGCACCGTTCGTGGTCCCGACGAAAGTGTGAAATCCGGGACGAAACCCGGATTGACCGCCTCACCTCCCGGCCCCGTCTCGCCCCCGACAGGCGAGCGGGGCCGGCCGAGGCCGATCGGTCGGCTCGGTCATGAGGTCCGTATCATGAAAGACCCTGCGCGCTGGGAAGGCCCCTTCGTCTGGCTGCCATTGATCGTCCTGGGCGTCCTGGCGCTCTCGATGCTCCCCAGCTTCCTGGCTTTCTTGCTCGAGAAGCGGCTCGTCTGGCCATACGTGCCGATGGGTTCCGCTCGGCGACGTCGCCCCGGACCCGATGCCGAACGGACAGACTCGGGTACGACTTCGGATCCCGATTCATCGGCCGAGAGCGAGGTGCAAATCCCGATCACCGACTATTTCCGCACGATCAACCTGACTGCGGATCGGTCGGGCTTCAAACTCCTCGGTGCCTTCCGCGACGGCACGAGCAAGCTGTATCGTATCCGCTACAACTTCTGGCTCTCGCCCGATCGGGTCGTCCTCGCACAGGTCGGTAGCGGAACTCTGGCCGGCATGCCCCTATCCGCCACCTGGCTCTACACTCGGCTTCGCGACGGCCATTGTTTGCTCACCCTCGATGACTCGAAAGGCCGGGACACCGACCTCTCCGGGCTCACGCTTCAAGAGGTCGTGGCGAATGCCGATTTCGCGGAGCTCCTCGCGCGGCATCGCCAGCGATTGTCGGAGGCCGGCCAGCCCGCCGAGCCCTATTCGGGGGATGACGCGCTCGAGCAACATCGAGCTTTCCGATCGCTCCGGATGGATTACCTCGCCGAGCACGGGCTCGCCAGATACCTCGATCCGGGACGGAACGCCTGGAAGCACACGACCCGCGGCGCGTTCAGTGGCACCCTCTCGGCCCACAGGAGAAATCTGGGGGATATCTCCCGAAATCGCGGCCGGACGGCCATCAGCCGGCCGGGACAAGCCGGCTATGTCCCCTCCGATCGGCGATCCTCCCGATGGGTCGGGCTCCTCGAGAAGGCTCAGCTCTACTCCTGGATCGTACTCGGTGTCGGGGTGGCCTTGGCCTTCAGCCGAGGGCCCGTCACGAATCGCGCCCAGGCCAACTTTCGCCTGGCCGTATCCGCGATCGGCCTGACCGGGGTCGTCGGCGTCTGGCTCCTCAAGCGGTTTATCGCTTCCTCGCCGGAAGAGGACCACGTCCCGCCGCTTTCAACGTCCGTCGCGACCAGGACTCGCGAGGATGATGAATTCGAGGATGTGACTCGGGAGGACGACTCGCCCGATCGCGTCTAGGAGGCGGCCACTCCGTTCAGCTCGGCACCGCCGGCCGACTCGGTGAAGACGCCGATCTTCCGATATTTCTGGTAGCGTTGATCGAGCAGATCGTCGAGATCCAGATCCTTGATTTGTCGGAGGGCGTGGATCAGGAAGGACTTGATATTGGCGGCCGCCTCGCGATGGTCGCGGTGGGCACCGCCGAGCGGCTCCGGGATCACCTCGTCGACGATGCCGAAGCGGAGCAGGTCGCGGCTGGTCATCTTGAGCGCCGCCGCCGCCTTCGGTGCGTGATCGCTCCCTTTCCAGAGGATCGTGGCGCATCCCTCGGGACTGATGACCGAGTAGTAGCCGAACTCGAGCATCCCCAATCGGTCGCCGATGCCGATCCCCAGCGCGCCGCCCGAGCCGCCTTCGCCGATGACGATGCAGATGATCGGAGTACGGATCTGGCTCATCCCCATCAGGCTCTCGGCGATGATCGCCGCCTGGCCCCGCTCCTCGGCCGAGATCCCCGGCGCGGCGCCGGGCGTGTCGATGAACGTGATGATCGGCAGGCCGAACTTGGCCGCCAGCCTCATCTTCAGGAGTGCCTTCCGATAGCCTTCCGGGTGGGCACAGCCGAAATTGCAGGCCGTGCGCTCGGCCAGGTTCTTGCCCTTCTGGTGGCCGACGAACATCACCTTGTGCTCGTCGAGGTGGGCCAGTCCCGTGACGATCGCCTTGTCGTCCCTCACCGCGCGGTCGCCATGAAGCTCGACGAACTGCTCGAAGATCAGCTCGATGTAATCCCGGGTCTGGGGGCGTCGCGGATGCCGGGAGACCTGGACGATCTGCCAGGGGTCCAGTTGCGAATAGATCTCGCGCTTCAATGCGGCCAGCTCGCGACGCAGCCGACGGATCTGCTCGGCGATCTTGGTCGTCTCGCCCCCGGTCCGGTTCTTGGCGTACTGGGCCTCCATCTCGGAGAGCCGCGCCTCCATCTCGAGGATCGGCGCTTCGAAGGGCAACCGCGGTTCGCTGGCACTGGGCATCGGGGCGTGGTCCTTGACCATTGGGATGCGGCGGACGGCCGGCACGAGACCGGGAATGGTCTGGATTCCCGGAGCCTCGCCTAGAGTCCGCCGACCGCGGGGCGTCGGTCACGAGAGTCCGTTGCGTCCCGCCATCGGGTCGGGGTCATCCTTGAAAATCCGGACCGGGCGGAATCGCGACAGGAACTCGTCCAGGCTGGCGAACCGATCCGCCGCCCGCTTCTGGATCATCTTGATGACCAGGTCATTGAATTCCGGCGTGACGCGCGGGTTATGGTTGGTCAGCGGGAGCGGCTTCTCGCCCAAATGCTTCTCGAGCAGCTCTTGCGACGAATTGGCGCGGAAGGGCGGGCGACCGCAGACCAATTCATAGCACGTGATCCCCAAGCTGTAAATATCGGACGACGGGGCCGGCGACTCGCAACGGATCTGTTCGGGCGAGATATAAGTCCGGGTCCCTTCGCGGGGGACCTTGCCGCTGAACATCTTGAGGAAACCGGTCGAGACCTTCTTCGCCAGGGCGTAATCGATCAGCCGGACCTCGCCCGACTTGTTGTACAGGATGTTCTCGGGCTTGACGTCGCGGTGCACCCACCCCTTGTCGTGCATGTAGGCCAGCGCCGAGGCGGCCTGCTCGATGATCCGATGCAACAGCGTGAGCGGCATCGGGTAGACCGTGGGACGGGCGATCGACAGCTTCAGGTGTTGTCCGCCGAACAATTCCATGACGAAGTACGGCTGGACGGGATCCTTGACGACCTCATACACCCGCATGAGATTCGGGTGGCGCAGCTCCATCCCGAGTTTGGCCTCGCGCATGAAGATCCGCAACTCGTCCCGATCCTCGGCCCGCGAGGCGAGCAACTGCTTCATGGCGAATCGCCGCTGCGTCCCTTCCTGCACGACTTCCATGACCACGGACGTGTGTCCGGGATGGATCGTGCGAACGAAGCGATAGCCGCCGATTCGATCGTCGCTCGTCGTATTGATATTCGTAGCCACGGTGCCCCTCCGGGACGGGCAAGAACTCCCGTGCGGGTAATGCCGGACGACGAAGCGACTCGACGACCGGGTCGAGGCCCATCGACACCCACTCTGACCCGAACCTAGCTTACCAAAAGCTGAGAAGTTTGAGCAACTTCCGTCGGCGCGCCTCGATCGGATGCGAGTCGGTCGGGAGAAAGCGGAGTTCAAGACGGGACCGGCCTGCCACCGATGATTTGGTGAGGAGTCCCTGCTTTTCGGTCCGTCATGATCGCGTGCCTTGTCTGTCCGCCCGCGCGGGTTACCTCGACCGGGTAGCCCGCGTCGAAGCCGGATCGACCGGGGCCGAAGGACGGTGAGGAGCCCCAAAGGATCAGGGACCAAAGACTAAGGACTAATCCGCGATGCAACCAGATCAGGGCCTGAGCGTCGAGACCGGCCGGCGGGCGATCAACGATCCGGCCCGGCGGGCCGTCTCCAGCCGTAGACGGGCATTGGAGCGGCTGAGAGTGGCTGTCGGGGATGGTCGCAAAGGCCCCGTGTTGATCACGGGCGAGGCCGGCGCGGGCAAGACCTGGCTCGTCGAGCGATTGGCCGAGCGACTTCCGGCCGGCTGGCGAGCCCTGACCATCGAGCTCACCTCGGCGCTCGACTCGCTGGAGTTCCTCCGCCTGGTCGCCGATTCCCTCGGTCTGCCGATGACCGACAAGGTCGGGACGGCCCGCCTGAGAATCCGGGCCGCTCTCGAGGACGACTCCGCGGACGACCGCAACTGGCTCCTGATCATCGACGAGGCACATCTGGGCTCACCGTCGGCCTGGGAAGAGCTCCAGATCCTCGCCGGTTCGCTCGGCCGGCCGGGGGGGTTCGCGGCGATGAGCATCCTGGGCCGAACCGAATTGGCCCGCGAGATGGCGACTCGTCGCATGGACGCTTGGGCGAACCGCCTGGGGCTGCACATCCATCTGATGCCGATGGACCTCGACGAAGCTCGCGAGCTACTCGGGTTCCACAACTACAAGAACACCTCGTCGGAGTCGGCCCTGGAAGAGCTCCACCGAGACACCCTCGGCAACCCGCGACGGCTCCTCCGCCTCGCGGAATCGCGGGCCTGGGCGACGAGGCCGGGCCTCGAGACGAGCAAGGCCGAGAATGAGACTCGGCATCCCGAGCGATCGATGACGTCGCCCCGAAAAGAAAGGCCGGCCGAGCCGGTTGCCCCTCCGAACGGTTCGGTCCAGCCGCACGATGCCGGGTCGAATGCCAGGGGTCCATCGCTGATCCCCTCGAAGCCTCCGATCCGATTCGAGGACGGACTGGTCGAAGTCGGATGGGACGGAGATCTCGAGTCCGAACCGACCCAGATCGATCCCGTCCCGGCCGATCAGGACGATTCTGCAGCGGCCGAGCCCGGCCGTCCCGACGATGAACCCGTCGAGGATCGCTACGCCGCGCTTCAAGCCTGGACGGAATGGACCCGGAACCGCGAACGACCGCAGGTGGCCGATGGACGGTCGGGAATGCCCGAGGTCGAGTCTGACAGTGTGGCGGGTTCGGACGACGACTCCCTCGACGAACCGACCGACGAAGCGGACCCTTCTTCGGTCGCGACTCCTGCGACCATCCGGGCCGAGAATCCGCACGATTTCGCACCTTACAGTCAGCTTTTCACCCGCCTGCGACAATCAAGGCAAGGTTGACAAAGAGCGGTTAACCAATGGGTTGCGCACCGTGGCCGCATCGCCGCCACACTAACCCGACCCGCCAGCGAGGGTCCGACGGCATTCCCCTCGCTCGCGCTTCGGGTTGGTATGACGTTGGCCGCGACGTGGCGATGCTAACCCGACGCCCCAGCGCGGGTCCGGTGACCACTCCATACCTCAAGCGAGGAGCCATACATTGAAAATCGCCACGAATCGACTGATGAAACGGAGTCCGAGGGGCCGAAAGCTTTCTTAACGGCCTGAATACGGCCAGAGCCCGGCGAGCGGGGGTCGTTGCCGTTTCTTCAGACGAGCAGGTGTCGCCAAGGCAGATCCTGATGCTCCCGGCCATCCCCCTTCCCGGGAGGGATGGCGAAAGCGGTCAACCTGACCCGGACGGCTTCTTGCCGGCTCCGGACAGGAAACTCCCGAGGCGGCACCTGCTTTCATTCATTCGAATCGACTCGACTCGCGAACGGGCACTTCCACCCCGCATTCCCTCGAAATCAGCCTCGACCGTCGATCGCGAGACGACTCCCCATTCGCCGGGGAAAACACCGCGCCAGGCCGAAATCGACGGCAGACCCGCCCTCATGATCCGACTTGGCGCCGCTCGCCGGTCGGCGATACTCTAATCACCGTCATCGCGCCGGAGTGCGATCCGACGTCGTCATCATCGACGCCCAGCTTGACCAAAAGGAGTATCCTGGCCGTGCCCGATCCCTCCGCGCCTCCTGCTGCGGCCTCCCCCAAGCTGCTGATCTCGCTGGCGACTTACAATGAGGCGGGCAATCTTCGGCCCCTGGTCGAGACGATCCGTCAGTACGCCCCCGATTCCTCGATCCTGGTCATCGACGACAACTCGCCCGACGGGACGGGGCGGATCGCCGACGAGCTGCGCGAATCCCTGCCGGACATCCACGTGATCCACCGGCCGGGCAAGATGGGCCTGGGGACCGCGACGCTCGCGGCCATGCGGTTCGCAATCGATCATCGGTTCGATTACCTGCTCAACCTCGACGCGGATTTCAGCCATGATCCGCAGTACATCCCCGCCCTGCTGGCGGGCATGTCCGATCATGACGTGATGATCGGTTCGCGATATGTACCCGGCGGCGGCGTCGAGGGCGGATTCACCCTCAAGCGGCGGTTGATGAGCTCGGGGATCAACGGCTATGCGCGACTGATGCTCGGCCTGACGACCCGCGACAACAGCGGCGCGTTCCGCTGCTATCGGGTCAGCAAACTGGCCGAGATCGACCTGGACCGGGTCCGATCGCGCGGCTATTCCTTCCAGGAGGAGATCCTGTTCTGGTGTCAGGCGGTCGGCTGCCGGTTCGGTGAGACGCCGATCGTGTTCAAGGACCGGCGGGCCGGAGTCTCCAAGATCAATAATCGCGAGGCCCTGTCGGCGCTGCGAATCCTGCTCCAGCTCGGCGTTGAGCGGCGGCTGGGACGGATCTCATCCAAACCCGAACGCCCCGCCAATTCGGGTCAGCCCTGACAGTGATGGGAGGATCGGCGAGCGTCTCGCCGTGGCTCCGGGCGTCTCGGATTCACGCCATCTCGCGTTCCCGGACCGTCACATAGACTTCCTGGCAAGCCTCGGCGACCTTCTCTCCCAGTCCCTGGTGCTTGCTCTCGAGCTGGCCGGAGTACATGGTCAAGACCTTGCAGAGGAAGGCACCGTGGCATGCGTCGGCTTCGTTGGAGAGCTGATCGAGGGATTCCTCGATCTGATCGGCCAGGTAGAGCAGGAACTGGGCCTGTCCCTTGATCTCGGCCAACGACCGCCGCAATTCCGGCGAGGTGGAACTGTTGGGCGTCGAGAAATCCCCGGCCCCGGCGGCCGATTCGTGTGGTGCCTCGAGCGTTCGCATGACAGACCCTCCGTGCGTCCCGTTCCTTGAAGAGCTCATGCGTGATCTCCTTGGTCGCCATGGTCGAACGTCCCATCGACCAGCGATTCCAGGGCGCTGCACAGGTCGCCCATCGGGCGCATGTTCTGGCTCTCCAGCCTGAGATTGGCCGCGTGCATCTCGACCAACTGCCGGATGAAGATCCGGGTGCCGGGATCCGTCTCGTCTCGGTAGCGTTCCGCATCCGCCACGGCGGCGCGGACCAGATAATCCATGAATTGCAGCTTACCGCGGATTGCCACGCAGAGCTTGGAAAGTTGGGACGTTTCCGAGGTCTCGGATTCAGCTGTGAGTTGAGACATCCTTATCGCATCTCCCCGAACGACCGTTTCAATCCGTTCCCGGCAGGAAGGCCGGGTGAAGCGTAGATTAATCGTCTCGGCGCAAGTCCGCAAGCGGAAAGCCGGCCGGTCGGGGGAGTGTGGATGCTCGCGAGGGTCGTCGCACCGCTCGGCTCCCGGCCATTTCCAATCGGCCGGGCAGGGGGTCTCCCCGGTTTCTTTCGCCGCCCGCCTGCGGTAAAAGGGGAAGTAGTCCATCCTTCCTTCGCCCGCTTATTCCCCCCGAGGAGATTTCAACGATGTCCAGCGGATTGAGTCGTCGTCAGTTGCTCTTGGCCGGCGGTGCCGCGTGGCTGGGCGCCGGGGCCATGGGACGCGTCCTTGGGGAGGCCCAGGGGTCGCCCAAGAAGGTCCTGTTCTTCACCAAGAGCTCGGGTTTCCAGCATCCGGTGATCGCCCGCAAAGGGGATCGGCCCAGCGTCGCCGAGACGGTCCTGAGGCGCATCGGGGAGGACAATGGATTCCAGGTCATCTCGACCAAGGACGGACGCGTATTCGAACCCGACCAGATCGGGCAGTGGGACGCCTTCGTCTTCGAGACCACCGGCGACCTGACCACTCCCGGAACCGACAAGGCCACGCCGATCTCGCCGGAGGGCGAGAAGGGCTTCTACGAGGCGATCCGCGGCGGCAAGGGATTCATCGGCATGCACTGCGCCGCCGACACCTTCGGCCACTTCGGCGCGCAACAAGGGCGCCGAGGACCCTTACATCCAGATGATCGGCGGCGAGTTCGTCTCGCATGGCGCCCAGCAAGAAGTCGAGATCGATATCGTCGACCCCAAGTTCCCCGGCGTGGCCAAGGGATTCGGCGGCTCGGGCAAGTCCTTCCGGATCACCGATGAATGGTACGCGCTCAAGAATATGCCCGAGGACCTTCACGTGATCCTCGTCCAGGTCACCCAGGGGATGAAGGGGCGTGAATATCAGCGTCCCAATTATCCCATCACCTGGGCGAGGAACTACGGCAAGGGCCGAGTCTTCTACACCTCGATGGGGCACCGCGAGGATGTCTGGGAGAACCCGATGTACCAGGGACTCGTCCTCGGCGCCCTCGGCTGGGCGACCGGCCGCGTCAACGCCGACGTCACGCCGAACATCAAGGAAGTCACCCCCGGTTACAACGAGTTGCACAAGTAAGATCGCGGCGATCGGCGAATCGGGGGCGGCCGGTCGGGCTTTCCGGCTTCCAGGCATGCTCGCCCCCGACTCGCGGTCATTCCCGGGTCGGCGAGAAGGCGCCCTGGCCGTCGACGATCGTCATGAGGACCTTGGTGGCGAGGATCTCCTTCGGCCGGGCGCGGAACGGGTCGCGGTCGAGGATGGTCAGGTCGGCGCGGTATCCCACCTTGAGGATGCCGAGGCGGTCCTCGGCGAAGGCCGCACGCGCCGAGCCCGCCGTAAAACCGCGGAGGGCCTCCTCGACGGTCAGACGCTGCTCCGGGTGCCATCCGGCCTCGGGAAGTCCCTCGGGGTCTTGCCGGGTGATGGCTGCGTAGATGCCCCAGAACGGGTTGACGATCTCGACCGGGAAGTCGCTGCCGTAGGCCAGCGCCACGCCCGCGTCGGCGAACCATCGCCACGCGTAGGCGCCGTCAACCCGGCCCGGGCCGAGGCGTGCGTCGGCCCATCGCATGTCGCTGCTGGAATGCGAGGGCTGCATCGAGGCGATGATCCCCAGCTCGGCGAAGCGGGCGACGTCCTCCTTGCGGACGACCTGGGCGTGCTCGATCCGCAGCCGAGGGTCGCGCGCCTGCGGGACCGCCTTCCGCGCGGCGGCGTAAGCGTCGAGGACCAGGGCGTTCCCCTTGTCCCCGATCGCGTGGGTGGCGACCTGCCAGCCGTGGCGCAGGGCCTCGGTCGTCGTCGCTTCGAGCACCTTGGGATCGATCAGGAGCAGGCCGGAATTGGACGGGTCGTCGTGGTAGGGGCGGAACAAGAGCCCGCCGCGAGAGCCCATCGCGCCGTCGATGAAGAGCTTGATGGCGCGCAGCTCGAATCGCGACCCGTCGGGACCGGCCTGCGGGGACCGGCCGACGAACTGGACCTCGCCACCCTCGGGAGGCGAGGCCATGCCATAGACCCGGATCACCAGCTTGCCCTCGCGGTCGAGCTCGCGGTAGACGTCGGCCGTGCGCCGCGAGATCCCGGCGTCATGGACGCCGGTCAGGCCCGCGCGGAGGGCCAGCTCCTGCGCCGCCAGGAGCCGGCGGCGGACGTCGAGCTTGGTCGGGGCCGGCACCGCGCGGCCGACCAGCCCCATGGCCCCGTCGACGAAGACGCCCGTCGGCTTTCCGTCCTTGTCCCGGAGAATCTGGCCGTCGGATGGGGCCGAGGATTCCTTCGAAACCTTCGCCCGACGCATGGCCTCGGAGCTGGCCCAGCCGGCGTGGCCGTCGACCCGGATGAGCCAGACCGGCCGGCCGGGTGCCGCATCGTCGAGCACGGTCGCCGTGGGGAATGCCCCTCCCGGCCAGAGGCTCTGGTCCCAGTTTCGCCCGGTGATCCACGAATCGCCGGGCGTCGCGTCCGCCCGCGCCTTGATCCGCCGGGCGACCTCCGCGAGCGTCGCGACCCCGCGCAGGTCGACCGTCTCCTTGCTGGTTCCCAGGGACTCCATGTGGCCGTGGGCGTCGATCAGGCCCGGGATCGCGAACGCATCGGGCCGGTCGATGATCCGCGTGGCCGGACCGCGGAGCCGCATCACCTCTTCCAAAGGGCCGACGGCCGCGATCGCGCCGTCGCGCACGGCGAGGGCCTCGGACCAGGGCCGGTCGCGATCCCCGGTCCAGATCCGGCCCGCCTTGACGATCATCGCGGCGGGGCCGTCGCGGTGCAGCCGCAACGCCCGGCCGGGCAACTTCTTCTTCGAGGCGGGTTCCACCGTGAGCCTCCCCCCCGAGATCAAGGCCACGCCGTTGACGAACAGATACTTCACCCCGGACGCGTATCGAGTCGGTTGCTCGAATGTGGCCACGTCGCGAAATGTGGCCGGGTCGAAGACGAGGAGGTCGGCGACGGCACCCTCGCGAATCGTTCCGCGGTCGGGCAATCCGAGGATCGAGGCCGGCAAGCCCGAGCACGACCGGATCGCCTGCTCGAGCGAGATGACCTTCTCATCGAGGGCGTAGCGGATCTTCCGGGGAAAGGTGCCGTACGCGCGGGGGTGGGGATGGTCGTCCCGGCCGGGCAGGTGGCTCGAGGCATCGGACGCGGTGGCGACGAACTCGTGGCGCATCACCTCGCGGACGTCCGGCTCGCACATCCCGAAGCTGATCGCCTGCGCACCGCCGTGCCGCTGGATGTCGAGGACAATCTCCAGCGGCGTCGTCCCGTTCCGTCCGGCGATGGCGATCAGGTCCAGCCCGGCCCACGCGGACGTGGGCGAATATCGGGCGATCCGGATCGAGGCGCCTCCGTCGCGCTCATCCAACTCGTGCTGGATCGCCCGGCGCAGCTCCGGCCCGCGCACGGGATCGGCGGCCAGACGGGCGAAGTCGTCGGCGTTCCCCTGGACGGCCCAGTGCGGCACCACCATCGCGGCCAGGCGCGTGCTCGAGGCGATATACGGGTACTGGTCGGCCGTGACGAGCTGGCCCGAGGCGCGCGCCGCGGCGATCCGGCCGATCGCCGAGCCGACCATCCCCCACTGGGGCTTGCCGTTGGCTTTCAGGTGTGAGATGTGAACCGGGGCGCCGGAGCCCTTGCCCACCGCGATGGCCTCGTCGATCGCGTCGAGCAGCCCGGCCTCCTCATTCCGGATGTGGGACGCATAGATGCCCCCGAATCGGTGCGCGACCTTCGCCAGCTCGATCAGCTCGGCCGTCCGGGCGTACCGGCTGGGCACGTAGATCAAGCCCGAAGAGAGCCCCCATGCGCCCGCCTTCATGCCGCGTTCGACGAGCTGTTTCATCCGCTCCATCTCGGTCGGGCTAGCCGTTCGATCCCCGGTCCCGATGATCGTCGAGCGGACATCTCCCTGGGGGACCAGGTGGATGACATTGGTGCCGGCGCCGTGCGCGTCGACCGCGGCGAGATACTTGGCGACATCGAGCGCGCCGCCCCCGCAGTTCCCGGTCACGATCGTGGTGACGCCCTGGGTCAGGTAGTTGGCATTGAGCCGGGTCGGCGTCCGCGTGATCCCCTCGTCGGAGTGCGTGTGCAGGTCGATGAAGCCCGGCGCGACGATCAGGCCCGAAGCGTCGATGACCCGGGCGCCCGGCTCGGCCTCGAAGGAGCCCATGGCCACGACTCGCTCGCCGCGCACGGCCAGATCGGCCCGACGCCCCGGCGCCCCGGTGCCGTCGACCAGCGTGCCCCCCTTCAGGACCAGGTCGGCGGCCACGCGACGGACCTGTTCCCGCGGCGGGCCGGACTCCTCGATCCTCGACGACCGGGCGGTTCCCGGTTGCGCCCCGAGCATGGCCCAGATGAGTGCGGGCCAGATCATCGGCCGAACGTATCGTCTCACAGGTCCTCCCCAGTCTGCCTCGATGAACGGTGGCGCGGTTGCGCGACCCCCGGAAGAGTTCCAGTCCAGAGCGCTTCCCGCTCGGTTTGCGCACAGCTCGACACGCAGGTCGCTCATACTAACCCGACGCGCCAGCGAGGGGAATGCCGCCGGACCCTCGCAGGCTCGTCGGGTCAGTAGGATGCTTTGTGCGCATCACAAGCGCGAAGCACTCCAACCCGAAGCCCGGACAGAAACCGCAGATGAGTCCGGTCGAACGATTCACCCCGACGACCTCGCACTCCCGGAACCACCGGTCGGTAGGTACATTGAAACGCTCGCCATCGTCGCTAGACTCTGGAGACCCTCTCGACCGACCGGCGAGCGAAGCGGAGAGACACCATGCGACTCGGACTGATCGGTTCGACCGGACACTGGCAAACCTACGCGCCGGCCCTGAAAACCATCCCCGGCCTGGCGCTCGTCGCGGTGGCATCGGCCGGGCCGGAGGAGACGACCGGCGCGTTCGACCATGCCCCCGGCCTGACCGTGGACACCCGGCGTTATGACGATGCCCGGAAGATGCTCGATGCCGAGAAGCTGGACGTCGTCCAGGTCTGCGGACGCAACGACCGGATCCCGTCCTGGGCGCGCATCTGCCTGGAGCGGGCACTGCCGGTCATGGCGGAGAAACCCCTGGCGATGGACCTGCCCACGCTCGAGGGTCTCTTCCAGGCCGCGCGGAAGACCAGAACGGCGCTCGTCCCCATGCATACGATGCGCGGCGTCCCCGAGCTCGCGGCGGTGCGACAGGCGGTCCGCGCCGGCGACGTCGGCGAACCCATGATCAGCTTCAGTCAGAAGACGTACAAATGGGGCGACTCGCGCCGGACGCCTACCGAAGCCGCAAGACGTTCCCCGGGCTCGCACCCTGGGTCGGGATCCACGCTTTCGACTGGCTGCACTGGATCCTCGGCGATGTGTTCACGGAAGTCATGGGCAGGGAAGGGACGACGGCGCGCCCCGACTTCCCGGCCTGCGCCAGCCAGGCGGCTTTCGTCCTGACGATGCGCAACGGCGGCGTCGCAACGGTCACGCTCGATTACCTGCGACCGGAAACCTCGCCCAGCCACGGAGATGAACGACTCCGGATCGCCGGCTCTCGCGGGGTCGTCGAGACGGCACTCGTCGAGCATAAAGTGACGATCACGACCGCCGACAAGCGGCCGCGTACCCTCGCTTTGACGCCACAGATCGACATCTTCACGCAGTTCGCCCGCTCGCTCCGCGGGGACTCGCCCCCGCCGCTCGCGCTCGAAGAAGCCTGCCGCATCACGGAGATCGCCATCAAGGCGCAACAGTCGGCCGATACGGGACGCGTCGTCTCCCTCCGAGACTCCGCGTACGGCACACCCTGAGCCGTCGGCTCGCGAGCCGCCAATCAAGAAGGCCGCACCGTTCGATCGGGGCGGCCTTCGATGACCAGGCTCGATGGAAACTCTTCGATTCACGCCGCCTTCAAACGTCGCTTTGCCGCTTAGACGGAGTTGGGTTGTAGGAGAGGACGAATTCTCGAATCCGTCCGCGAATTGCCTCGCCCGGACTCGCGGAAATCCACCTCCGTTGTTGCGCCTCGGCCACGGCCGATGATCTGATGCAACATGCGTGACGGGAGACATCACGCGAAGTCAGCCCGTTGAGCGGCATCCCTTTCATGATCGGGCACGAACTGGATGAGAGCTCGTATTGCTCGAGCCGGAAGAGGTTGAGCGGAGGAACCTCACCATCCGACCCGGGTCGGGATCGACCGGCTCACCCGACGAATCCCCGGGCCTCGTGGTCGAGGCCGAGGTCTACGGCGATCGATAGGTCATTTGACCTCGGGCGGATTCCGACATAGAGCTTAAATAGGGTGGAGAATTCTCTCGATGGAGCATGCGACCGATCAGTTCGGAGACGGCTCAGTCCGGGGAATATCGAGGCTATCAAGACCATGACTCAACAGAAATCCCTATCCTCGACGAGATCTTGGAGGCGCACGGGAGATCCGGCCGCTTCGCGTCGGGGCCTGGCCGCCGTCGAGCTCGCGCTCATCCTCCCCTTGCTGGTCTTCCTCTGCATGGCCACGATCGATTTCTCCAGGGTGGTCTATGCCATGATGACCCTCCAGAACTGCGCCCGAAATGGCGCCCTCTACGAGTTCGACAAGGCCTGCGGCTACTCGCTGCCGCCGAGCTGGACGAGCCTGAGCACGGCCGTCCAGGCCGATGCCGGCAACCTGACGGTCACGATCCCCACCACCTACGGGGGCAATGCGAACCCCTACTCGCCCAAGGTGGCCACGAATAACTACGTCACGGTCACGGTCCAGGCGAACTTCACGCTGTTGATGCTGGGGGCCGACAAGGGCTTCCCGTCGATCGGCACCACGCTCACCTTGACCCAATCGGTCTCGATGCCGCTCCCGGCGAGCGTGGCGGCACCTTAGTCGATAGCGTCGCGGTCGAGAGGGCGGGGGCCCGCGGCAATTCACTCGGAAATGAGCATGCCATGACCTTCAAGAAGGCGGTTTATCAACGACGCCGGGGCATGACGGCCGTCGAATGTGCGATCGTCTACCCCGTGACCATCCTGCTGATCCTCGGCACGATCATCATGGGGCTGGGGATCTTCCGCTATCAACAGGTTCAGGCGCTGGCACACGAAGGGGCCAGATATGCCTCGGTCCGCGGGCCCGCCTATTCGGCGGCGACCGGCACCGCCATGGCGACGGCCTCGAGCGTGCAGACCTATCTGCAAGGGATGGCCGTCGGGCTCAATGGCCTCCAGTGCACCTCCGTGGCGTATTCCTCGACGTCGGCACTGCCGTGCACCGTGACGGTCACGCTCAGCTACACCTGGAAGCCCGAGGGGATCTTCGCCGGCACCATCACGTGGACGCCGTCGGCGACGTCGGAAGTGACCTATTGAAGTCCATACCGGGGATATCGACCGATCTCGAATGAAGCGGCTCGAATTAAGCGAAGGCGATGTCATCATGTTCAATCGCATAAACCACAAGGGCCCCGAGGCATACCGACGAGGGATGGTGGTCGTGCTCGTGGCGTTGACCCTCCCCTTGATCGTCGGGACGATGGCCCTGGCGCTCGACGCCAGCGTGCTCTATCTCCAGAGACGGCAGGCTCAGACGGCCGCGGATGCCGCGGCGCTCGCCGGCGCCTACACGATGTACAACACCTCGAATTTCAGCCTCGCGCAGAATGCGGCCGTCGCGATCGGATCGCAGAACGGCTTCACGATCCCGAAATCGAACGTCACTCAGCCCGGTTCCACTCAGGTCGCCGTGACGGTGACCTCGAACCCGCCGCGCTTCTTCAGCAGCCTGTGGGGCAACGGTAGCTTGACGATCTCGACCTCCGCGATCGCCCAGACGAACACCAGTTCCTCGAGCACGACGCCTTACTCCACGGCCGCGGTGATCCTGCTCGACCCGAGCGCATCGGGCAGCCTGTCGCTGGCCGGCAGCGCCCAGATCAAGGCTACCGCGGGAGTCCAGGTCAATTCCAACAGCTCGACCGCCGTGAACGCCAACAACGCCGGCACGACCTCGGCGCCGCTGAACATCGTCGGAGGCTACACGACCAGCAGCGGCGGCTCGCTGACCGGCACGATCCACACGGGAGTGACCTCCGTCGGCGATCCCCTCTCGTCCATCTCCGCGCCCGCGAACCCGGGCTCGTCAACCAACCAGAACAGTCACATGTCGGCCTACCCCGGATACGGAGCTTACACCATGAATCCGGGCCAATACTCCTCGAGCGTGTCGCTGGGCAACGGGGGTACGTTCACGATGAACCCCGGGCTCTATTACTTCCAGGGCGGGGCCAACCTGACCATCGCCAACGGGGTCACTTTGTCGGGTACGGGGGTCACGATCTACATGCAAGGCGGCGGCACGGTCAGTTTCCAGGGCGGCACCACGACCACGCTCAGCGCACCGAGCTCCTCGTCGAACGGGGCCATCCAGGGTGTGGTCTATTTCCAGGATCGAACCGCGTCCACTTCGCCTTCGTTCGCGAACGGCACGAACGTCAACCTGACCGGGACCTTCTACGCCGCCGCCGCGCCGCTCTCGTTTGCCGGCGGGAATCTGTCGAATTTCGCCTCGCAGGTGGTCGTCGATTCGATCAACATGTCGAACGACGCCCAGCTCACCGTCGGCTATTCGTCTACGACGGTCGCCGGCAAGCCCGCCGGTTACACCTACCCCGTGGCCCTGGTGCAATGACGCGACGGCCCCGTTCACGAGGCACGACATCGGGGCGAGCACCCGACGGATGAGCGCTCAGGGCTCGGCGATCGAGATCTCGGCTTGAGCCCTCTGGGCCGTCGCCTGGCCGCCCTTGACGACGACGGCATCGAGACGACGACGCCTATTCATCCATCGATTACCCAGGGTCAAGCATGCCGGGAGCAGCACGAGGTTGCCCAGCGTGCTGCCGGCCGTCGCGATGCCCACCATGGTCCCGAAATTGACGAACGGCTCGAACTCGCTGGCCCGCAGCGCCGCGAAGCCGATCGCCACCGCCAGGCTGGAGAGGATCACCCCCGGCCCGCTCAACCGGTAGCTCTCGAACAGCCTGCGGCGGAACTTCCGCGTCTTGTGATGCTGGTGGAACTGGAGCAGGCAGTGGAAGGTGTCGTCGACCGAGAGTCCCAGCGCGACGCTCGCCACCAAAGCGGTCGCCATGTCGAGCTGGATGCCCAGCCATCCCATCAACCCCAGCACCAGCGCGACCGAGAGCACGGTCGGCAGGATCGCGAGCACCGCGAGCACCGGGCTCCGGAACGCCAGGGTCAGCATCAGGAGGATCCCCAGCGCCGACCAGATGAAAGTCCCCCACTGCGTGGCGATGATCGCCTCGGTCGTCCGGGTCATCAGGAACGAGAGGCCGGTGAGGTATGAGGAGGGGCCGAAGACCTTGGCGGCCTCCGCCGTGGCCTGTCGGAAGATCGACGCCTTGTCGGGGGCGGGCTGTTGCTCTTTCAGGCGGATGAGGAAGCGGGTCTGTCCGGCATCCGGATTCCAGAAGCCTCGGAGGAGCTCGCCCTGGGGCGACGCCGCGATCAGGTCGAGCTTGCCGGCCAGGAGGCGGGCCCGACGGTCGACGGGCAAGCCGGCCATGCGGCCGTCGGGATCGAGCACGGTCGCCAGCGAGAGCACCTGCGCGACCGCGCGAGGGTCCCCGACCCGGATCGCCTGGATCCGCCCCTCGACGCCCTTCAGGTCGGCCAGGATCTCGGGCGTGATCGCGCCCCCCACGGGGACGACCAGCTCCACCAGGCCGATCCCGCCGAGCCGCGATTCGACGGTGTGGTAATCCCTCACGACGCGGGTCTCGGGGCGGAACAGGTTGATGTAGTTGGTCTCATAGCTGAGTCGGACCACGCCCGCGGACAGGGGCAGGACGACGGCGGCGACCGAGACCACGATCGCGACGGGATGGCGGTGGACCCAGTGGATGAGCCGGTTCATGGCGGCCGAGACGCGCGATCGCGAGCCGTATCGGACCGGGATCTCCAGGCGGAACGGCGGCAGCATGGCGATCGGCGAGATCAGCATCACGAGGATCGCCGCGCCGAGCGTACACGTGCCGAGGATCGCGCCGAACTGGCGGACGGGCATGACGGCGCTGGTGATCAGCGCACCATAACCGATCGCCCCGGTGATCGCCGTCCAGGCGATCGGCACGGCGACGGAAGAGAGGGTCGCGCGAGCCGCACGGCGCGGGTCGGCCTCGCGGCGGCGGTCGTCCCGAAAATGGATCGCCAGGTGGCTGGCCGCCGGCATCGTCAGGACGATGATCTGCGCCACCAGCGGCCCCCCCGAGAGGGCCAATTTGATCCCGAACCGCGCCAGGATCTCCTCGGTCGCCAGCCAGATGACCCAGCCGGCGACGATCGGCACGATCGCCCACCAGACGCTGCGCACGGCCGAGAGCGTCACCACGCCGATCAGGATCATGCCGACCACCGCCAGACGACGGCCGTCGACCTCGATCGCCGCGAATCCGTCGGCCAGGAGGACCGGCGGGCCGACGACCGCCGGCCGGGGCAGGGCGTGTCGGTCCGCGAACTGGTCGGCGGCGTCCCGGAGCGCGGCGACCGTGGAAATCACGTTATGCTCGTGCGTCTTCCTCAGCCGGACGACCACCGCCGTGGTCGTCCCCGAGGGATCGATCAGGGTCCCGAGGAACAGGGGATGTTTGACCAGGCGGTCCTTGAGCGCCTTCAGCGTCGCGGCGCCTCCGGACGACGCCCGGACCGCCCCGCTGACCGTCATGGCATTGGTCTTCAGGTCGAGGTTCTTGATCGTCCGCTTCGCCGTGCTCATGGCCAGGTTTCGCGCCATCGCCGGCAGGCGGTCGAGTGCGAGCAAGGCGTCGTCGACCGCCCAGAACAGCGGCATCGCGTCCAGCGACTCGACCCGCTGCACCCCCTCGATTTTCCCCGCGGCGACGTCACGGGCCAGCTCCGAGACCCGATCCAGGCCCGCGGGAGTCAACAGATCGGGGTCGTCATAGACCACGAACACGAAGTTGTCGTCGCCGAAGGTCCTCGCCGCCTGCTGATAGACCCGCATGGACGGGTCGTCCTCGGCGAAGAACGAGTTGATCGACTGCTCATAGCCGACCCGTCGGCCGCCCACCGCCAGCACGAGCAGCAAGACCGCGACGGCGGAGAACGTGACATAGCGGGCATCGAGCAGGGAGCGAATGACCAAGGGAGTCCGTCCTCGGGAGATCGGCGCACATCAACGACCGCGGCGAAGAAACCGGGTAGCTCGGCGCTCTCGGATTCCGTCTGATGAGGCGCGTTCGATCTTACTGCCGGCTCGGGGCGGCGACGAGATCAAATGGGGTCGAGGCGGCGTCGCCGGCCCCTCGGCCTCGATTGCGGCACCGGGCAAGTGGTCAGCGGGACCGGCCACCGGCACGACTCGGCAGAGGGGCTGGTCGGTGAGCACCGATCCGGCGTCACCTGCCGAATTCGGTTCTCCGCGCGGGCGCGGGTCTCCAGACCCCGCCCACGTCGGGACCGAAGGTCTCCCGAACGCATCAACCACCTTGGCCGGCATCGGCCGGGCCGAAATACTGAAGTATCGACTTGACAATCCTGGCCCGACGGGTGATACTGAAGTGGCCACTTCACTAATGCAGGAAGGAAAACCCGATGGAAGAGCAATCCGTGGTCCACAGTACGTTCGTCCTGGAGCGGAGCTATCCGAAGCCCCCCGAGCGGGTATTCTCCGCGTTCGCCGACGCGGCCAGGAAGCGCCGCTGGTTCGCCGAGGGCGAGAGCCATGAGGTCGAGGAGTTCGAGATGGATTTTCGCGTCGGAGGCTCCGAGCGAACGCGATCTCGTTTCAAGCCAGGCACCCAGTTCGAGGGCGTCGCGCTCACGAACGAGGCGAGGTATCAGGACATCGTGCCCAATCGTCGCGTTGTTATTGCGTCCACGATGTCGCTCGGCGATCGTCGCATCTCGGCCTCGCTGGTCACGTTCGAGTTTTCGCCGACGGAGCAGGGGACCGACCTCATCTTTACTCACCAGGCCGCGTTCTTCGAGGGCTCCGATGGCCCTGAACGCCGCGAGGCGGGATGGCGCTACCTGTTCGAAAAATTGGCGAAGGAGCTGACGCGCTAGCTGTCATCGAGCGCGTCGGAATCGACACGAGCCATGCCCATCCCGAGTGTGGACGTAGAACGCGTCTTTCACGCCCTCGGCGATCCCACGCGCCGGGCCATCGTGGAGAAGCTCAGCGAAGGCCCCCTGTCGGTCTCTCGGTTGGCGGCGCCGCTGGAGATCACCCTGACGGCGGTGGCCCAGCACCTGCAAGTCCTGGAGGAAAGCGGCCTGGTCCGCACCGAGAAGATCGGGAGGGTCCGCACCTGCCGGATCGAGAAAACCGGCTTCTCCGTCCTGGAGCAGTGGATCCGCGACCGGCGTTCGACGTGGGAACGGCGGCTGGATCGGCTGGGAGACCTGCTCGCGGAGCCAGACGAAGGCGACTGATCCAGGAGCCCCGAGCTCGCCGAAGCCCTCTCGCGCGACCATTTGGCCGTTCAAGATGGCTGCTCTCCCCGAGTTCGTCCGCACGGATGCCGGCTCGAGACCGTATCGACGATTCCACGCGCCCGGTATTCTCATCGTCATGAACGAGATCTCCCAATACCTCGGCGCCCTTGAAGGAGGCCGGCCAAACGTCGCGGCAAAGCTGCTGCCATTGGTTTACGACGAGCTCCGCGAGCTGGCCTCCAGGCACATGGCGAACGAGGCCCCGGGCCACACTCTCGATTCCACGGCCTTGGTGCACGAAGCCTATTTGCGACTCGCGGGCGATCAGTTATTCGACAACCGCGGACACTTCTTCGCCGCGGCCGCCGAGGCCATGCGCCGAATCCTCTTCGAGAACGCCCGTTCGAAGGGGCGGCTCGAGCGGGGCGGTGGCCGAGTCCGGCTCGAGTTGCTCGACCAGGCCCGATCCCTGGCCGAGGACCCCGACTTACTCCTGTCTCTGGACGAGCTGCTGACTCGTCTCGGGGCGGAAGACGCCGACGCCGCGAGGGTCGCCCACCTCCACCTGTTCGGCGGACTCACTGTCGAGGAGTCGGGCGAACTGCTGGGGCCCTCCCGCGCCGTGGCCTATTGGAACTGGAAGTACGCCCGGGCCTGGATCCGCGAAGCCCTGGAAAAGCAATAATTCCGAATGCGCAAGACGTTTTCCTCGCGGACGGCGCATTGAGGTTGGATCATAAACCCTCGCCCCGAAGGAGACCCATGGCCATCGACCCCGCGCGTGTCAAGTCCCTGTTCCTGGCCGCATCGGACCTCGACTCCCTCGCCGACCGTGCCGCCCACCTGGACCGCGAGTGCGGCGGCGAGGCCGAGCTCCGCGCCCGCGTCGAGGCGCTGCTCGCCGCCGACGCCCGGCCCGGCCCGTCCCCGGAGACCGAGCCCGCCGGCATGGCGACGACCGCGGCACCCCAGGACGCGACCCGGACGTCTGTCTCGGAAACGAGCGTCCCGTCCGAGCTGGCGACCGCGGGATTCCGCCCCGAGGGCACGAGGACCACGGTCGAAGACGACGCGCCGCCCGACTTCTCCGCCGCCTCCGTCGCGGGCCGGGTCGTCGCCGGCCGCTATCGCCTGCGCGAGGTCCTCGGCGAGGGCGGGATGGGCACCGTCTACCGCGCCGACCAGACCGAGCCGCTCAGGCGACAGGTGGCGCTGAAGCTGATCAAGATCGGCATGGACTCGCGCACCGTCCTGGCGCGGTTCGATGCCGAGCGCCAGGCGCTGGCCCTGATGGACCACCCCAACATCGCCCGCGTCTTCGACGGCGGCACCACCCAAACCGGCCAGCCGTTCTTCGTGATGGAACTCGTCAAGGGCGAGCCGATCACCGCGTATTGCGACCGCCTCCGCCTTCCCGTCCGGGCGCGGCTGGAGCTGTTCGTCGCAGTCTGCCAGGCGGTTCAGCACGCCCACCAGAAGGGGATCATCCACCGTGACCTCAAGCCATCCAACGTGATGGTTACCGAGGTTGACGGCCGGCCCACGCCCAAGGTCATCGACTTCGGCGTCGCCAAGGCGACGGAATTCAGCCTGACCGACCGGAGCCTGGCCGACACCGGCGCGATCGTGGGCACGCCGACGTACATGTCGCCCGAGCAGGCCGACCCGAATTCGATGGACATCGACACCCGCACCGACGTCTACGCCCTGGGTGTCATCCTTTATGAGCTGCTGGCCGGTTCGCCGCCGATCGACGCCACCCAGTTCAAGCGTGGGGCGATCCTGGAGATGCTCAGGATGGTCCGCGAGGTCGATCCGCCCAGGCCGAGTACCAAGCTGAGCACCTCGGTGGCCCTACCGAACATCGCGGCCAGCCGCGACATCGCCCCGGAGCATTTGAAGAGGGCACTCGCGGGAGACCTCGACTGGATCGTGATGAAGGCGTTGGAGAAAGACCGCACACGTCGCTACGAGACGGCCAACGGGTTCGGGGCCGACATCCTGCGGCACCTGGCCAACGAGCCGGTGGTCGCCGCGCCGCCGAGCCGGTCGTATCGGCTGCGGAAATTCGTGAGGAAGCACCGCGGCGCGGTGATGGCGGCGAGCCTGATCCTCCTCGCCCTCCTGGCCGGGATCGTCGGTACGACGCTGGGATTGATCGCAGCCGACGCCAGGCGTCGGGAAGCGGAGACCAACCTGGCATTCGCCACCAAGGGGAACGAGATCCTCGGCTCGGTCTTCGACGGTCTGGACCCGAGCGCGTCCTACGCCACGGTGGCCGAGTTCCGCGGCGCGCTGCGGGACAACCTGAACAAGGCGATCCGGGAGCTGGATGGCGCGGCGATCGGCGACCCCCTGATCGTGGCGGCGATGCAGGAGAAGCTCGGGACTTCGCTCGTTGGGTTAGGGGAAACCGTCGATGCAATCGCGGTCCTGAAGCGATCCACCGAGACCCGCAAGGCCAGGCTCGGCCCCGATCATCCCGATTCCCTCAGTAGCATGGAAAACCTCGCGATGGCATATCTATTCGCCGGGAAGCTGGACCTGGCCGTACCGCTCCTGGAGGAGACGCTCGAGCTCATGAAAGCCATCCTCGGCCCCGACCATCCCGACACGCTCAGCAGCATGAACAACCTCGCGATGGCGTATGAGAACGCCGGGAAGCTCGACCTCGCCTTGCCCCTCTCCGAGGAGACGCTCAAGCTCGTGAAAGCCAAGCTCGGCCCCGTCCATCCTCAGACGCTCGGCTGCATGAACAACCTCGCCGTCGCGTATTCAAGGGCCGAGAAGCCGGACCTGGCCCTGTCGCTGCAAGAGGAGACGTTCAAGCTCGTGAAAGCCGAGCTCGGCCCCGACCATCCCTTTACCCTCAGAAGCATGGACAACCTCGCCGTGGCGTATTCAGGAGTTGGGAAGCGAGACCTGGCCACGCCGCTCCACGAGGAGACACTCACGCGCCGCAAGTCCAAACTCGGCCCCGACCATCCCGATACGGTTCATTCCATGAGCAACCTCGCCCAGGTGTACTCGGACTCCGGGAAGTTGGCCCCGGCCCTGCCCCTCTTCGAGGAGGCACTTAAGCTCGTGAAAGCCAAGCTCGGCACCGACCATCCCGAAACCCTTCGTACCATGCACAATCTCGCCTTGGCCTACGTAGACGCCGGTCAGTTGAACCTGGCCGTGCCACTCCACGAGGAGGCGCTAAGCCTCCACAAGGCCAAGCTCGGCCTGGACCATCCCGGCACGTTATTCTGTATGAACAATCTCGCCGTGGCGTATGAGAAAGCCGGTGAGTTGGCCCTGGCCATGCCGCTCTACGAGGAGGCGCTCAAGATCAGGAAAGTCAAGCTCGGCACCGATCATCCCGAAACCCTTCGTACCATGGTATCATTCGGGAATGCGCTGTCGGCGAGCAAGGACTTCACCAGGGCCGAACCGATCCTCCGCGAGTGCCTGGCCATCCGAGCGAAGACGCAACCGGACAACTGGCTGACATTCAACACGCAGTCGCTGCTCGGCGGGGCACTCTTCGGCCAGAAGAACTACGACGACGCCGAACCGATGCTGTTGAAAGGGTACGAGGGGATGAAGCGGCGGGAAAAGTCGATCCCGCCTCGAAACGCAAACGCGCTCCACGAGGCGATCGATCGGCTGATCGGCCTTTATTCGGCGACGAACAAGCCCGACGAGGTCAAGAAATGGCAGTCCGAGCGGGCGAAATACCCCGCCGCAGCGCCACCGCCGCAGCCGAAGAAGTGACGCAACCGACCTGGCAAGCTCGCCGGACGGAGCCGGCTCCTACAGGACTTGTAGGAAGGAACTCCGTCTCCCGATCCAAGTTCTCGCCAGGTCTCGGGCCTTTGAAATCATCCCCTCTCCCTCCCCCGACTTTCGTGCATTTCGTGTTCAAATCCCCTCTCAGTCGGAGCCTGATCCGTGATCCCGTGAATCGGCGTCATCCGAGATCCCTCTTGACGGGCTTCCATGAAACTGGACAGAATATCCAGTGAAGTGGACAAGCCAAACGAAGACATCAATCACCGAATCGCGGCACAGGTGCGCAGGCCTGCGCGCGGCCCTGGGCATCTCGCTGGAGGCGCTGGCGACCAGGAGCGGCGTGAGCCGCTCCATGATCTCGCTGATCGAGCGGGGCGAGGCCAGCCCTACGGCGGTGGTTCTGGAGCGCCTGTCCTGGGGCCTGGGCGTCCCGCTCGCGCGGCTGTTCGACGCCCCGGCCGATGAGGGCGCGACGCCCCGGCCGGTGGCGAGGCGCGCGGAGCAGCCGCAGTGGCGCGACCCGGCCTCGGGCTATCTGCGCCGCAACGTGTCGCCGCCGCACTGGCCCTCGCCGATCCAGATCGTGGAGGTGGACTTCCCGCCCGGCGCCCGCGTGGCCTACGAGACCGGCTCGCGAGATCTCGCCGTGCATCAACAGGTGTGGGTCCTGTCCGGGCGAATCCGGGTGACGCTCGGCGACGAAGAGCATCTCCTCGACGAGGGCGATTGCCTGGCGATGCAACTGGACCGGCCCATCGTGTACTCCAACCCCACGCGCCAGCCGGCGCGTTACGTCGTGGTGATCAGTGCGGAAAACCCACCTTCGGGGCGAAGGAAATGAAACTTGACGACATCCGGATTCGCGTCGCGGGTCATGAGCCGCATCTCGTCCCGGCGCTGGCCGACGTGCTGATCGACTGCGTCGAGGGCGGCGCCTCGGTCAGCTTCATGTCGCCGCTGCCCCGAGCCAGGGCGCTAGCCTTCTGGCAGGGCGTGATCGACAGCGTGCGGCGCGGCGAGCGCCGGCTGCTCGTCGCCGAGGACGGCGCGGGCGAGGTACACGGCACCGTGCAGGTGGTGCTCGCCATGCCGGACAATCAGCCCCACCGCGGCGACGTCTGCAAGATGCTGGTCCATAGCCGCGCGCGACGCCGAGGACTCGGTGCGGCGCTGATGCTCGCCGCCGAGGACGCCGCGCGCGACGCCGGGCGGACGCTGCTGGTGCTGGACGCCGTCACCGGCGGCGATGCGGAGCGCCTCTATACGCGCCTGGGCTGGCATCGGGCGGGCGTGATCCCCGGCTACGCGTTGTGGCCCAACGGCGGCTTCTGCGATACCACCTACCTGTACAAGACGCTGAGTTAGCCTCGCTGACGGCTTGCCTGCTCGGTAAAATAGCGACTTTCCTCCGGAACAGCGGCGGAGCCACTCCATCGTTATGCCCCGCTTCGACGACTACCACCGGACCTTGGTTGGCTACCATGGCACAGGCCTAACGGCCGCCCTGCGGATTATCAACCGGATCGGGGACTTCCGGCGAAGCGAGAGGGATTACGACTGGCTGGGGCGAGGTATCTACTTCCGGGAGTACGCGCCGAAACAGGCCCTGACGCTTGCGAAGATGCGCCAGCGTCAATACCGTCAGAAGAAGAAAAAGTCGGACTACGACCACCTCCGAGCGACAGAGTCCCTGGCCGTCATCGCATGCATGATCCGTCTTGGTTTCTGCCTCGACCCGACTGAACCCGAGAATGTAGAATATGTCGGAGACGCATTCGCCTCCTACGAAGCGGGGATGAAGGCGGCGAATGCACCCCTTCCCCAGAATAACCGTAAATATCGGAAGTTGGAGCGCGCTGTTTTCGAGTATACTTATCAGTTGCTCGAGGATTCCGAGCCGAACCTGAGGTGGACACATCGCGAGGCATTTATGTCCCGACCGATTACGCCAAGCGGGTCTGGGAAGGCAGTTGGATCGCCCGCGACACGCATATTCAGATCTGCGTGCG
Organism: uncultured Planctomycetota bacterium; assembly: GCA_963743925.1. GTDB lineage: Bacteria > Planctomycetota > Planctomycetia > Isosphaerales > Isosphaeraceae > CAVZRC01. The sequence continues at coordinate 1,299,822 of CAVURY010000034.1, forward strand.
GAATTCCGCGTGCATCCCGGGAACTCGGCTGCATCATCCGACCGGGCTCGAGGTGAACGATGTCTGTCAAGCATTACAAGTTGACGTTACCGGCCTCGAGCCAGAAAATCCGCAAGGCGAAAGACAAGCTCAAGAAGATGCCGAAGGAGAGGCAGATTGAGCTCATGGTCGCGGCGGGTGTCATGAGCGAAGAGCAGGCGGTAAGGGCCCAGAAGACGCTGCGCGACGCCAAGGTGGTCAAGTAGAGCAGTCCTGGCCCGAGGCGACGAAGACGTGACCGTAGACGTACGGCGAACCTGACCTGGCGCGACAGGTACTCATCTTCACATCTGCACAACGATTCCGGCCAATCCTCGGCCGCGCGTTAAGAGATTCCGTTATCATTCCAAACACAGAATCCCGGAAGCCACAGCAGAGCCACTCAAGGCGTTATCATCGCGCGGTGTGTCAACCGCCTGCAGGCGGAACTCCAGCGAGGACTTGCGGTTGCATTGGTTGGAATCCCGTCTTCAGTCGGTCTATTCCCGTGGCGGTCAGTTAACTCTTCTCGGCCGCTTAGAATGGATGTATCCGGGGATGGTCTCGCTCGTCATCGCCACCCCAACCGATACCCCATCGCAGTAATCCGAGAAATGAAGCTCAATCACATCAATCTCCCGGTCCACGACGTGAACGCGACCCGGGATTTTCTCACGAAGTATTTCGGCATGGTGACCATGATGGACCTGGGCGAGAACTTCCTGGCGATGTTGACCGACGAGGGCGGGATGGTGCTCAACCTGAGCCACTTCGACAAGGCCGGATCGGACGAGATCGTTTACCACAGGGATTTCCACGTCGGGTTCTTCGTCGATTCCAACGAGGAGGTTGACCGCGTTCACGCCCGGTTCGTCGCCGACGGGGTCTCGGTCAACGCCCCGCGGCGGCTGGAAGGGCGTTACGCTTTCTACCTCCAGGCCCCCGGTGGATTCCCGGTCGAGGTCGCCTGCCTGCAAAAATCCTTGAAGACGCTCCTCGACTAGTCAGCGAAGCCTTAAACCCTCGGATTTCGCGGATAACCCGGAGTGAACAACTCCTCGAGGAGTTCCAGCCCTCCTCCCGCCGTTATCCATCCACGATTCCATGCAACATCCTGCGCGACTCTGAATCGTCGGCGAAATCACTCCAGACCGCCCCAGTCGGCCGATCTAACCGCCGAATCCCAAAGACTTTGCGACGTACCGCTCGCGAAATTCCACGGCCGCGCGTCGAGAATTCGATTAGATAAGCCAAGATTCATGCAACTATAAAGCCCTTCGACCGGATCATATGGATTGAGAGAGATCGGGTCCCCGCGGCGTCGAAGCCCGGCCGGTCCCGAGCAGACCGAGGAGCGTCCGCCACATCCGACCCCACTGCACCAGGGGCATTTCACCATGACCGCGACGACAACCACGACCGCGCCGACAAACGACCGCGCCGAGATCAACCGGCGCAACGCCCGGAAGAGCACCGGGCCGAGGACCGCCGAGGGCAAGGACCGGTCGCGGTTCAACGCCGTCAAGCACGGCCTGACCGCGAAAAACCTCGTCCTGCCCGGCGAGGACGCCGAGGCCCTCCAGCACCGGCTCGATGCCTGGTCCGAGGCACTCCTGCCGCAGGATGACCTCGAGCAATACCTGGTCGAGCGGGCGGTCCGGATCTCCTGGCAGATCGACCGCGCCGACCGTGCCGAGGTCGCTCGCCTGACCGGCCGCATCCGCGATGCCGACACCGTCGCGCTCCACCGGCAGGAAGATCAAGACGCGGTCGCGCTGGGACGCCGATTGTTCTGGGACCGTCGCGGCCCGACCGCCTTGTATCCGCACTTCCCGCTCAAAGACCAGCTCCTGGCCGAGCGGAAGCCGCGGACCTCGATCTCCGGCCTTGCCGACGATCCCGACGATCCGGCGCGGCTGGTCATCAGGCTGGAATCCACGGCCTCCGGCTGTCGTTGGCTGCTGGACCAGTGGGCCGCGCTCCGCGACCTGCTCGACCAGGATCTCCTCTGGCAGCCGATCGACCGCTTCCGGGCGGCCCGCCTCCTGGGCAAGCAGCCGATCGATGCCGCCGACGACCCCGTCTTGACCGCAATCTACCTCTCGTGCTGGGCGCTCCATCCCAAGCTCGAGGACGTCAACCCGTTCCAGGACGTGTACAACGAGCTGCTCGCCGGAGAGGCGAACCTGTTTCGTGAGCGGCTGGCGGGCCGCGAGGCCGAGGATTTCCTGTCCGCGGACAAGGAAGAAGCCAGGGAGAAGCTGTCGGATTTCGTGAAATCGGCCACCGATCGACTCGACATCCTGCTGGCCGCGCACGACCGGCGAGACGAGGCCGACGCCGCCGAAATCGACGCCCGGCTGGCCTTCGACGACACCGAGGAAGGAGAGCGATTGCGACGGTTTCAGGTCTCGAGCGGGCGGTCGCTCAGCAGGACGCTCGACACGCTGCTCAAGCTCCGCCGAGCCCAGGAGAAGCGGGACCTCGCCATCACCGCCTCGTCCCCGAAGATTCCCGCCGATCGCCGGCGCGTCGCCGAGGACTCCGCCCCAATCCACCTCATCGACGAGGTCGGCGACCCGGTTCCCGTCGAATCCGACCCTCCCGGCCTCCTCGCGATGGGTTTCCGCGAACTGAACAATTGTCCCGAGGCCGAAGTCCAGGGAATCGGTGACGACATCTCGACGCCCCCCGAATCGACACCGTGCCCCGAGCCGGAGGCCGCCCCCGCGACCGCCGGCGATCGAAATCCGCGAAACGAAGCCAGGACCGCGGCCCAGAATCCGCGAAACTCGAAGAACAAAGCCACGGGCGACACGATCCATCGCCAGGCCGACTCCGATCCCATGGGGCTCGACCGATGTGCGAAGTCAGCGGTCGGTCCGGCTCGTTGCCTGGCGAAGACATCCGGCGACATTTCCCGGCCGACGAGACCATGACTAGCCCAAAACCCGGCGATCGTTCACAATGGTCGAATGCCAGGCGGCCGCGATCCGACCACGGATTTCGAATCCGTGGGTTGTTCGGCCGCGTAAGATTCACCAGGAGCCTGAGATGTCGCCACAAGATCTCCTCGCCTTCGTCAAAGCCCAGCCATTCCGGCCGTTCCAGATCCGCCTCGCCAACGGGCGGACGTTCGTCGTCCGTCATCCCGAGATGATCAGCGTGGGGAAGAACGACGCCGTGGTCTCGACCTACACCCGCAATGATCCCGACGCCCAGCAAAAGCCGGAAACCATCTCGCTCTTGATGATCGAGTCCATGGGTTTCCTGAAATCCACCGTGGCTTGACGACCCGTCATCACCGAGAACAGAACCCTCGCAGGATCGCGACCGGTCGCCGGATCGATTTATCTATGTCGAAAACACCTACAGTCTCGTTCGTCAGCCTGGGATGTTCCAAGAACACGGTCGATTCCGAGCGGATGCTCGGGCTCCTGGCCCAGGAGGGCTGCGCGATCGTGCCGGACTCCCAGCCGGCCGACCTGGTGGTCATCAATACGTGCGGCTTCATCGACGCGGCGCGTCGGGAATCGATCGGCGTGATCGAGGAGATGCTCGCGCAAGCGATCGGGCCAGATCCAGGGCGTGATCGTCGCCGGCTGCCTGGCCGAACGGCAGAAGGATAGCCTGCTCGAGCAGTTCCCCGACGTCGACCAGGTCGTCGGCGTCTTCGGGCGCGAGGAGATCGCCCGCGTGGCGAATCGGCTGATGGGCGGCCTGCAAGAGCAGCGCAGCCTCTTCCGCCCCGCCGCCATCCAGGCGCAGGACGACCGCGCCCGCCTGCGGATCACCCCCCGACACCTGGCCTATCTCAAGGTCTCCGAAGGCTGCGACCGCTTCTGCACCTTCTGCGCCATCCCCCTGATGCGCGGCAAGCACATCACCAAGCCCATCGAGATGGTCGTCGAAGAGGCCCGCGAGCTGGCCGGCGACGGCGTCCGCGAGCTCGTGCTGGTCGCGCAGGACATGACCTATTACGGCCTGGATCTCTACGGACGCACCCGGCTCGCCGAGCTGCTCCGCGAGCTCGAGCAGGTCGAGGGGATCGACTGGATCCGCATCCTCTACTGCTATCCCCAGTTCTTCACCGAGGAGCTGTACGACGTCCTGGGCCATTCGTCGAAGATCATCCCCTACCTCGACATGCCGCTCCAGCACATCAACGACCGGATGCTCAAGCAGATGAACCGGCGCCACTCGCGCCGCGATACCGAGTCGATCATCACTCGCTTGCGGGCGACGATCCCGGACCTGGTCTTGCGGACGACCTTCATCGTCGGCTTCCCGGGCGAGACCGAGGCCGAGTTCACCGAGCTCCTCGACTTCGTGGCGGACACCCGATTCGAACGGCTGGGCGTCTTCACCTACTCCCACGAGCCCGACACGCCGGCCGCCAGGTTGCCCGACCGCGTGTCGACCGAGGTGGCGGAGGAGCGTCGAGGCCGGGTGATGGCCGTGCAGCAGCCGATCGCCTTCGCGTTCAACCAGGGCCGCGTCGGCCGGACCTTCGACGTCCTGATCGATGCGCCGGCCCCGGAGGGCAAGAACCTCTGGCTCGGCCGCACCTATGCCGACGCCCCCGACGTTAACGGCGTCATCTGGGTGAAGGGCACCAACCTGAGCCCCGGCGACATGGTCTCCTGCGAGATCATCGCCGCGCAGGGCTATGATCTGGTCGCCCAGGCCCCCGCGTCCGCCCCGCCGCCCCGACGTCGCAAGACCCGGCCAACCCCGCGCCGCAAGCCATCAGCCTCGTCTCTGGTAATCCTCGAGTGAGGTATGGTCCGTCGTCCGTGGTCCGTTGTTCGTGGTCGGTGGTGAAGAGCGAAGAGAGCCGCGCGCTACGACCCGATCTCGGAGGCAGCAAGTGGCAGGTGAAGAAGCCAGAATAACGATCCGACATGAGAGGCTTACGGACCACGGACCACGGACCACGGACCACGGACAACTAAGGTTCTGGAACGTCCCGAACAGCCTCACGATCAGCCGGCTCGTGCTGGGGATCGGCGTGTACGCCCTCATCGCCTACGAATTCTACGCGTGGGCGCTCGTGCTCTTCGTGTTCGCCTCGGCCACCGACGCGCTCGACGGCTACTTCGCCCGGTTGCTCGGTCAAGACACGCCACTCGGGCGGCAGCTCGACCCGCTGATCGACAAGGTGATCGTCGCCGGCTGCTACATCTTCCTCGCGACGATCGCCGGCACCGGCGTGAGGCCGTGGATGGTCACGGCGATCGTGATCCGCGAGCTCCTGATCCAGGGCCTGCGCAGCCACCTGGAGGGACAGGGTCAAGCCTTCGGCGCCGGACCACCGGCAAGCTGAAGACGCTCGTCCAGTGCGCCTCGATCTCGGCGATCCTGCTGGTCCTCTGCCTGACCTCCCCCGCTCCGCCCTCGCTCGTCCTGGCCCGCGATCTCCTGACCTGGCTGGCCGTGATCTTGACGATCTACAGCGGACTGATCTACATCTGGGTCGCCATGCCCAGCCTGCGCGGAGAATCGTGACGTCGGTCGTCCAGATTCGATCCGCGTCGCGTCGCACCGTACCGCGACGCACTGCTCCCACCTCCTCCCTCTTTTCCGGGAAATGCGAATGGAATGGCTGGAATCCCTGGTCCTCGGCCTGGTGCAGGGCATCACCGAGTTCTTGCCGATCTCGAGTGATGGCCACCTGCTTCTCGTCCAGAACGCGTTCGCCCGCATGACCGGCGTGAAGCACACCGGCGAGGAGAACCTGTTCTTCGACGTGATCCTCCACCTGGGTACGACCGTGGCGATCCTGGTCTATAACCGGGAGTACATCGTCAAGGGAGTGCGCGGGCTGCTCGGCAAGGATGACGTGCCCGATGGGTTCCACCGAAGCCAGATCGTCCGGGTCGGACTCCTGGCTGCCGTCGCCACCACGCCTCTGATCCCGCTGGCGCTCTTCTTCATGAAGCTCATCAAGAAGGCATTCGAGGGGACCACGGTGGCCGGCTTCGGGTTCCTGGTAACCGCGGCGATGCTGGCGTTGACGGCCTGGCTGAGTCGTCGCGGCGGTACCAAGGGACCCGCCGAGACGACCTATCTGGATGCCCTCCTGATCGGAGTGGCCCAGATGTTAGCACCGCTGCCCGGCGTCAGCCGGAGCGGCATGACGATCGCGGCCGCCCTGGCCCTGGGGCTGTCGCGGACCTGGGCGGTCGGCTTCAGCCTGCTGATCGCCGTCCCGGCAATCCTGGGCGCGGCCGTCAAGGAGATCAAGGACATCGACCCCGCCACTTTGTCCACCGACCGGATCTCCCAGGCGATCGCCGCCACGGCCCTCGCGGGCGTCGTCGGTTACTTCGCCATCCACTGGCTATTCAAGATTGTCCGTTCCGGACATGTCTGGTATTTTTCTGTATACTTGGTGGTATTGGCGATCGTGGTCCTCGCGACGTTCTGAAGCCGATACGACCGACTGTCGCCGATACGACCGAAAGGGGCCTCCGATGGCGGGCGAGCGACTGCTCTGGACCGGGCCGTACGGTGCCGACCTGCGCGATTACGCGATGGCCGGCGCCTCGGCCGATCCTAAGAGCCTGTGGCTTGCCCCCTCGCCTCTCGCCCGCGACCAGATCCGGAGAGAGATGGCGATCCGATCGAAACGCCCCGATTCCGGCCTCGATTCGGGTCCGCGGGTCTGGTGCTGGTCCGACCTCTGGCGGTCGGTCCGTGGCGAGCTCGACGGAGGCCGGGTCTGCCTGTCGGCCGGCACCGCGGGGGCGGTCTTCGCCGAGGCGGTCCGGCAGGCACGCCAGGCGGGCGAGATCCGGGCGATCGCCTCGGTGATCGACTGGCCCGGCTACCGACGCCAGCTCCGGGAGCGGCTCGCCGATTGGACCTCGAACGAGCGTCAACTCGGCGATGCCGCACCGACCGATCCGGTACCCGCGGCGGAGTGGGCCGTCTTCGTCCGCTACCGGACGATCCTCCGCGAGCTCGGCGCCGAGGACACGGCCGGCTTCGCGCTCTGGGTCGCCCGACGGCTCCAGCCTCCGCCCGCCCCGTTGGCCGCATTCGACCAGGTCACGTTCCTCGACTGGGAGTCCCCGACCCCGGCGCAATGGCGGATCTTCGGGCTTGCCGCGGGATTGGCGAGGTCGGTGCGAGTGACCCTCGCCTACGAGGCGGGGCCGTCGTCGGGCTCGCTCTACGAGGCCACGGGCAAGGTCCGCGACCGGCTCCTGAAACTCGGATTCGACGAGGTGCCGGTCCAGCCGGAGATCTGGCGGCCGGCCGGCATTCGCGGGGTGGAACGCGCCCTCTTCCGGCAGGATTTCCCCGGGCATAAGGCCGGATCCGCCGGCGTCTCGGCCACCCGGGGGCTCGTGATCCGGGCGCGCCCCAGGGCGAAGGCGTCGGCCGGCTCATCGCCCGAGAGGTCCGCGCCCTGCTCGACGCCGGTACCGATCCCGAGGATGTCATGGTCCTGTTCCGGGACTGGGGCGAGCAAGCGGACGTGGCGCTCGAGATCGCCCGGGATTGGGGGCTTCCGGTCCACGCCGAACCGAGCCGCCCCCTGGCGCGGACCCGGCCGTCGCGGCGCTGCTGCTGACGATCGGTTTGCCCATCGAGGGCTGGGTGACCGACCACCTGATCCGCCTCTTGCGCAACGGCCAGGTCCGACCGGACTGGCCGGGCGGCGACTCCCTCTCGATGGCGGCGGCGGCCTCCGTCATCAAGACGTCCTCGGTCTTTCGCGGCCGCGAGCCGCTGTTGCGATGGCTCGACCGGACCATCGCCGACGGGAAGGGGCGGACCGTGAAGGCCGAGCGCGCCCGGCTGGCCCGGGACCTCGTCGCGAAGCTCTTCGCGCTCCTGGCCCCGCTCGATCAGCCCAGGAGGTTTTCGGCGCAGCTCGACCAGCTCGTCGCCATCGCCGAGACCTTGCACCTGGGCGGCTCGGACGGAGCGGCCCTCGATCAACTCCGCGACGCCCTCGAAGACCAGGCCGACGTCCTGGATCGGCTCGGCCAGGGCGACGCCCCCTGGACCTGGTCGACGTTCGTCCGCCAGGTGGAGTCGTTCATCTTCGAGCTGAAAATACCCGGCTCGCCCCCGCAGCCGGGCTCGGTCCGGATGGCCTCGGTCGGCCAGGTCGAGGGTGCCCGAGCCTCGTTCGTCATCCTGGCCGACCTCGCCGAGGGGACGTTCCCGGCTCGCGAAGCCGTCGAGGCGTTCCTCTCCCTGCGCCGGGCGCGCTCCCCGACGAGGCCAGCCGGCTGGCGTTCTCCCGCGAGATGCTCCGCTTCCTGAGGGTCCTCGGCTCGGCCGAGTCGGGCGTGGTGCTGATCTACCCGACGACCGACGCGAAAGGCCAGGAGCTGCTGCGGGCGGGGTTCCTCGACGAGCTGATGGACCTCTTGACGCCCGAGGCTCTCGCGGCCTGCCATCGGTCGCTCGGCCGCGTCGACCCGGCGCTCGTCGATTCGCCCGACCTGGCGGGCTCGCCCGGCGATCGCCGGGTCCGCGCGACCGCGATGGCTCGCACTCGCGGAGACCTCTCGGCGCTCTCGGCCCTCGCCGGCCATCCGGCGCACCGCCGGATCCTGGGGGGCACCGCCGCGGCGCTCCAGGTCCTGTCCCGTCGACTGCGAGGCGCCCCGTTCGGCGAGTACGACGGCCTGCTCCATGACGGCGATGCCGTGCTGAACATCGCCGAGACCTTCGATTCCCACTACCGCTTCAGCGCCAGCCAGCTCGAGACCTACATCGGCTGCCCGTTCCAGTTCTTCTGCAAATATGTGCTCAAGCTCGAGCCGGCCGAGCGACGCGACGAGATCGACGAGGATTACACCGAACGCGGCAGCCGCATCCACAAGATCCTCGAGACCCTGGAGCAGTTGAAGAAGCAGGCCTTCGAGGAGCAGACCCACCAGGAGCTGGCGCGGATCGCGGTCGGGACCGAGCTCAATGTCACGATGGCCGATGCCTCCGAGGTCGACCTGGGCCTGGCCGAGATCGAGCGGCGTCGGCTGATCCAGACGGTCGAGCGCTACGAGGTCCAGTCCCGGAATTACGAGAGCGATCCGCGATCGCGGGCGACCCCGCACCTCTTCGAGATGGAGTTCGGCGACGACGACTCGCCGCATACCTACCTGGAGATCGGCCGGGGTCCGCGGGTCGTCCGACTCCAGGGGAAGATCGACCGGATCGACCTGATCGAGACGCCCGACGGTCGCGGCTTCCGGGTGATCGACTACAAGAGCGGCGCCGGACCATCGCCGACGGATGTCCGCAAGGCGCGGCTGCTCCAGCTCCCGCTCTACGCCATGGCGGTCGAGCAGATCATCCTGGCCGAGCAGGTCATCACGCTCCGAGACGTCGGATACTGGGCGCTCCGGAAGGACGGCTACAAGCCGATCACCTTCGAAGAATGGGACGCGGTGCGGGCGGCGCTGGAGTCCTACGTCGCCGACCTGGTCGAGCGGCTGCGGCGGGGCATCTTCGTGGTCGACTCGCAGGTCGACGGCTGCGAGGGCTTCTGCGACTACCGCGCGATCTGCCGGATCCGCCAGGCCCGGCTGGCGTCCAAGCACCACGACCGCGCCCTCGCGCCGGAGTTCTCCGTCGAGCGGGCCGGCCGGAAGCGCCGCGGATCCGACACCGGACCGGGAATGAACCATGACTGACTCGGTCCACTCACCGCCGCCGTTCCGCTTGACCGACCAGCAGAGCGCCGCGCTCCACGTGGCCGACTCGAGCGTGGCCCTCAGCGCCGGCGCCGGCTGCGGCAAGACGATGGTGCTGACCGAGCGGTTTCTTTCCGCGCTCGACGATGCCGGCGGGCGCCCGCTTCGGGCGCTGGTCGCCCTGACTTTCACCGAGAAGGCCGCCCGCGAGCTGCGTCAGCGCATCCGCGCCCGATGCCGGGCCAAGCTGGCTTCGGCGGAGGACCCCTCGCGATGGTGGGCCATCCTCCGCGGCCTGGACGCGGCCCCGATCGGCACATTCCACCAGTTCTGCACGCGACTGCTGCGACGCCATGCGCTCCTCGTGGGGATCGATCCCGAGTTCGCGATCCTGGACGAGTCGATCGGAGGCTCGCTCCGCGAAGAGGCGGTCCGGTCGGCATTGCGGCTGCTCCTGGCGGACCGCGACCCGGACCTGATCGACCTGGGGACCGACTATGGCCTCCGCCAGGTCCGCGAGGCACTGGGCCGGCTCGCCTCGACCCGCGGCGCGGTCGACCTCGACGAATGGAGCCGGCTCGCCCCCGAGGCGATCGTCGAGCGCCGGCGCACACTGCTCACCGACCGGATCTGGCCGTCCGTCCGCGATCGTGCCCTGCCGATGGTCGGCCATTGCCGACACCTGATGGAGACCCTGAGCACCGACAACGCCAAGATCCGCGAGCGTCGCGCCCTCCTGCTCGAGCCCCTGAATTCCCTCGAGACCGGCGAGCTCCCCGGCTCTTGCGACCGGCTCGATGCGCTGATAGAACTCTTGAAGGTGAACAACCTGCCCCGCAAGCCCTCCTGGCCCTCGGACGAACTCTACGAGGCGGTCAAAGTCGCCTTCGCGGCGCTCCGCGAGGCCATCAAGGATCGCATCAAGCCCTCCCTCGAATGGGACGACTCGAGCGTGCTCGCCGCGGCCAACCAGAGCCTGCGATTCGCCCGGCTGGCGCAGGTGGTCCGCCGCGAGAATGAGAAGCTCAAGCGCCGTCGACGCGGCCTCGATTTCGACGACCTCATCGCCCTGACTCGCAACCTGCTCCGCGAACACCCCGAGGTCGTGGCTCCCCCGCAAGAGTCCTCCTGTGCCCCGCCGATCGAGTTCGTCCTCGTCGACGAGTTCCAGGACACCGACAGCCTCCAGGGCGAGATCCTCAGGCTGCTCAGCGGCTCGGAGTTCCTTTCGGGACGGCTCTTCGTGGTCGGCGACGTCAAGCAGTCGATCTACCGGTTCCGCGGCGCCGAGCCGTCGATCTTCCGCCACTGGCGGTCCGAGTTCCCCGAGCCGGGCCGGCTCAGCCTGACCGAGAATTTCCGGAGCGTCCCCGGCGTCATCCACTTCGTCAACGCGCTCTTCGGAGAGTGCTTCGGCGACCTCGAGCCGACCGTCGTCGGAAACGAATCCGGCGGCAGCAATCCGCTCCTGCCGATCCGCCGCCAGGATACCTGCCAGCCCACGGTCGAGTTCCTCTGGCCGGCCCCGGACGACGAACCGGACGAGGGCGTCGCCGCGGGCGCGGGCGAAGCCCAACCCGATCCGAAACGGTCGGCCCACGAGCGGCGGATGATCGAGGCCCGTTGCCTGGCGCGCCGGCTCCGCGAGCGGCTGGACGCGGGCTGGCCGGTCTTCGATCGGGCCTCGAATGCGACGCGTCCGGCGCACCCGGGCGACATCGCCCTGCTATTCCGCGCCATGACCGACCTGTGGCCCTACGAGTCGGCCCTGGCCGACGAAGGGTTCGACTACCACACCATCGGCGGCTCGGCCTTCTACGCCCAGCAGGAGGTCCACGACGTCATCAACCTGCTCTCGGTCGTGGAGGACCCGTTCGACGAGATCGCGATGGCCGGCGCGTTGCGATCCCCGTTCTTCTGCGTCAGCGACGAGGGACTCTTCTGGCTGGCGACAACCTTCGAGGACGGCGGCCTGACCGCCGGAATCCACCGGCTCGACGAGATCGCCAAGTTGACCCAGAGCGACCGTCGCCGCCTCGCGCGGCGCTCGCGCTCCTCACGCAATGGCGCTCGGCCAAGGATCACGTCCCGATGGCGACGCTGGTGGCCCGGATCCTCGACGAGTCGGGCTTCGAGGCGGCCGTCGTCTGCGAGTTCCTCGGCGAGCGCAAGCTGGCCAACACGCGGAAGATCGTCCGGCTGGCCCGGGACTTCGACCGCCAGGGCGGCTTCACGCTGGCCGAGTTCGTCGCCCGGCTGCGCAACGACCTGGAGAACGAGCCGCGCGAGGAGCAGGCCGCCACGACCGACGAGGCCAGCGCCAGCATCCGCTTGATGTCGATCCACCAGGCAAAAGGGCTGGAATTCCCCATCGTGGTGCTCCCGGACCTGGCGAGGTCGGCGAGCAGTCGCAGCCCGCTGGTCGCGCTCCATCCGGAGCTCGGCCTGGTGGCGCGCCCGGCCGAAGCGTCGCCCCGCACGACCGCAAACCCGGAACCCAATCCGACCGAGCCGACCGCGGACCTCACGGTCGGAAGTTTCGCCTGGCAAGCATACCTCACGCTCGAAAGAGCGGACGACGAGCAGGAGTCGCTCCGCCTCTTCTACGTGGCGGCCACGCGGGCCCGCGACGCGCTGATCCTCTCCGCGGGCCTGGGCCCCGACGAGCCGGTCAAATCCTCCTCGGCCGCGATGAAGCTCCTCGACGAGCGCTTCGAGCGTCGCACGGGCCTGTGCCGGGTCGCCTCGGAGGACCTCATTTCGACGCCGGCCGTGCAGGTCAGCCTGATGAGTCCCCCCGCACCACGAGTCGATCGTACCTCGACGTCGCTTCACCTCCCGATCTCCGCCATCGAGGAGGCGATCGCCCGCGCAACCCCGATCGATCGGCCAGACACGCCCCGCCCCGCCCCGCCCCCGCGATACCTGGACCTCGATCCCGCCGCGGGCCTGCCGCCCCGCGCCGCCCGGCTCGACGCCCTGATCCGCTCGATCTTGCGCGATCCCGCCTGGCGTCGCGGCGAGGCGCTCGGCCCGGTCGCGATGCGCGCCGCGGATCGACAGATGCCCGCCGCGAATCTGGGCCTGATCCGCGAGGCCGTCCGTCGGATGGATGCCTGGTGGGACGCCCCGCCCTTCCAGGCGCTCAGGAATGCCGACCCGTCCTCCATCAAGCATGATTTCGCATTCACGATTCTGCACCCATTCGATGACTCCCCATCGGCACCGACCGTCGTTCGCGGTGCCTGTGATGTCCTGTTCCGCGATCGCCAGGGGCATTGGCAGTTGATCGTCATCGCGGACACGAAAGCCCCCCACGCTCACCAACACCTGCGCCTCCAGCTCTCGGTCCGGGCCGCACGCTCGGCCGGGTACTCACCGATCCGTCAGGGCTGGCTGGTCTCGCACAGCACCGATGGCGAGTTCAACCACGAAGTCGTGACGGTCTTCGACGACTCCGCGATCGCTCAATCGTTGAACGAGTTGATCCGTTCCGACCCATCGGCTAACCGCGTCCTCCATCAAAGCGGGATAGGTTCGAAGCCTCCGGAAAACAAAGGAGCCAACGCATGAGGTGGCAAGACCGGATCACGGTGAACCCGAACGTGTGTCACGGCAAGCCCTGCATCAAGGGGACCCGTGTGATGGTGTCCGTCGTGCTTGCGAACGTCGCCGTAGGCGAGCCGTTCGAGGCGATCATGAGCGGCTACCACATCGAACGGGAAGACATCCATGCCTCGCTGTATTTCGCGGCCGACCTGGCCCAGGATCGTTTCGTCCCGCTCCCCGAGGCGAGTTGAGATGCACACGCACTCAAGACAAGGCGGCTACTGTACCTTGACTCCGTTCGACGCGAGGACTAACTTGATCAACGAGCGTGTAGGGCGCTCCCCGTCCGCGGAGAGGGACCGAGTCCCACCTACGAGACCGTGCACAATCCGATCTCGCTTCTTTCGGCCCGCACGCGGACATCGGGCTCTCGCGAAAGGAGCGTCCATGCCAAGCCGTTCTCTGCCCCTCAATCCCGGCCTCGCCCAACTGAAGATCCAGGCCAACGAGCTGCGCCGTTCTCATGGCGAGGGCAAATGGCCCGCCGCGGCTCGCATCGCCGCACACCATCCTCGGTGGAAACGCCAGTCATTCGAGTCGGTGCTCGAGTCGCCACTGACTCTCGCCGACGCGCAACGCGTACTCGCCCGGGAGTATGGATTCGACAACTGGGCGCGGCTCAAGCACCACGTCGAGGTCTCGGGCGAGGTCGCCCGATTTGCGCCTCATCCGGGCTTCGAGGCCGCGGTCGCCGCCCTCGACTCGGGCGAGCTCGGACGGCTGCACGAGCTGCTCGAGTCGGACCCTGCCTTGATCCACGCGCGGACAAACCTCGATCCGCCCTACCACTACTTCACCGGCGCGACCCTGCTCCATCATGTCGCCGGGAATTCCGGCCGAGGCCAGCTCCCGAGGAACGTCGTCGAGATTGCGCGGCTGCTCCTCGATTCCGGCGCCGACGTCCATGCCATGACGCTCGGCCCGAATCCCGCCGACACGATGGGTCTGCTCATCACCAGCGAGCAGGCCAGCGACGCCGGTGCCTCCGGACCGCTGATGGACCTGCTCCTCGAGCGCGGAGCCAGACTCGACCTCAAGAAGACGGATGCCCTCGATGCCCCGCTGGCCAACCACGCGCCACGCGCGGCGGAGAGGATGATCGAGCTCGGCGCGAAGGCGGATGTCCTGGCCGCGGCCGCCCTGGGTCGAATGGACCTCTTACGCGCGGCGTTCAACGACGAGGGAAGGCTGCGCTCTCGCCCTCGGCGGCACGGCAAGACGATGTCCGAGCGAGACGCCATCGGCCTGGCGATGCTCTACGCCTACGTCCGGGGACAGTCCGACGCCGTGGATTTCCTCCTCGAGAAGGAGGGGAACTGGGACATGATCGGCGTCAACAACGGCACGGCCCTGCATCGCGCGGCGGGGTCCGGCGATCTCGCCATGGTCCGTCGCCTCGTGGCGAAGGGCGCCGACGTGAGCGACCGCAACAATCCGTTCCACGCAACGCCCATGTCATGGGCCGATCACGCCGGGCAGGACGCCGTTTGCCGGTGGATGCGCGAGCATTGCGCCGTCGATCTCCACGATGCGGTCTCCTTCGACCTGCGAGATCACGTCGAGGCTCGACTTCGCGACCGTCCCGAGTCCGTCAACGATCGCATCGACCACTGGAGGATTCCCCAGAGTACGGCGCTTCATTGGGCCGCGAGCATGAACCGCGAGGGAATGGCGAAGCTCCTCCTGGAGAGGGGCGCCGATCCCAACATCCTGGCCGGGAACGGTCTCACGGCCCTCGACCTCGCCGAGGAGAGGGGCGCGACCGGCGTCGCGAAATGGGTGGAGCAACATGGCGGCAAGCGGTCGTCGGAGTTGTAGTCGATGCATACACACTCGACCCAGCCGAATTCGGCGACGGAATCCCGGCGATCACCGCGTGGCCGACGACGTCGGCGAATCGGCATTCCGCCTCGATGCCGTATCGACGGCGACCTGCTTGCGCCATGGGTCACCCAGCGATCCTGGAGCTCGGTCAGGCCTTCGATCTGGTAGACGTCGCGGAGTGCCGTCGCCGTCCCGATCCTCTGCGAGTCGCGCACGAACTGGATGAAACGCTCCGGGGGGCCCTGATCCACCAGGAAGCGCGTCAAGGAGACGCTCTGTGCATAGAAGAGCCGCCAGTCTTTCTGGTCGGGATAGTCCATCGCCATGAGCTGCCCGACCTGGAAGATCCGCCCGGATTCGAGCGGCTCCTGGAGCTCCGCTTCGCGGCTGCGCTGCTCGGCGAGCGGCTCGGCCAGCACGGCGATCCCCTCGTCGGCCCAGCGGGGGATCTGCTGGGCGATGAACACGTCGGCCAGGACGATGTGGGTCACCTCATGCGGCAAGGTCGTGGTCAGGAACAGGGGATTGTCGGCGCGGAGGTTCATCCGGCGTGACAGGACACGTACCCCGTTGTTCGACATGGTCGAGATCCCCGGCGAGACCTCCGGCTGTCCGGTACCCTGCGCGTAGGACTGCGCCGTCGGATAGAGATATAAGTCGCATCGAGGAGACCAGCTCGAGCGGGACGCCGGGCTTGCCCATCGCTTGGCCTGGGCCGTGCGGACCGATTCGGCGACCTCCGCGGCGCGTCTGGCCAGCTCGAGATCGCGGTGGAAGATCCGATAATTGTCCGTTTCGAGGATCTGCCACTGGATTGGAGTGTTCGTCGAGCCCTCGCCTGGACCCGCCGCCGCATCCTCGACCCGCGCTTGCGGCGCGCCTCCTTCGGCCGGAGTCGGGGCCTCGGCCGCCGCGTTCCTGGCGTCGGCCGGCGCCGTTCCGAACGCGCCCCCGGAGCCCGGCGCGACGTTCAGGGCGAGGAAAGCATCGGCCTGCTTGGCGGGGGCGGGGAGGCTCAGAGGTCGTTCCGGGGCGGGGGCGGGCGCGGGCCGGGGGGCCTGTGTCGCCGGGTCGGGTTGAGGGGTCGCGGACCCCCGCGTCCTGCCGAAGCGGCGCGGGGCGGGGCGACCAGGCGCGGGGGCTTCCTCGGGCTCCGAGCCGCGGACGATCAGGCCCTTCGAGCGAGCCAGGGGCCGTCGTGCTCCGCCGCGACCCTCGGCGACGAGGTTGCGGAGGTATTCCCCGACCCAGTTGCCGGGCGTCAGGCTCCGGATCATCTGGACGTCCGCCTCGATCTCATCCCATTCGCGCGCCGACCGCGGATGGGCATTGATCTTCCGGACGACCTCCGTGGCCCGGCAATAGGCCCAATGTGGCCGGCGATCGGACGGCAGCTTGTCCTGGCGCGCCAGCCCGGCGTACAGCCGGCCCGCCTCGTCGTATTGTTTGGCCGTGAATAACCGGTCGGCCCGATCCAGTTCGGAGTCGATCGCCGGACCCTCGAGGGGGGGAGCGGGAGTCCCGGCCTCGTCGGGCCGGATTGCCGCGCCGGGGTTCGGTTCCGAGGGCGGTGCGGGCGAGCCTTCCGGCATCGCGGCACCGGGGTTGATCTCCACGGAGGTCCCGTCGGCCTGCTCGGGGTCTTGCACATGAGCCAGTTTCTCGGCCGAATTCGGTCCCTCACTGGGATGGTCGCGCTCGCTCCCCGGGCTCGGCGCGGCCGGCAGGCCGGCGTCGGGAAGTCGAGGCAGGCCGGACAGGGTTGCATCGGCCGGCGTCCTCTCCGCGCCGCGAGGACCGGGTCTCGTCCGGACCGGAGCCGCGATCTTGGCCGGGCTCGCAGGGCGAGTCCCGCCCCGGGCCGGTATCGCGTCCGGCGTCGCCGGCGCCGGAGCGCGAGTCTTCTCGCGCGGGTCCGATCCGACGATCATGGGGTCTCGAGTTCCCATCGACTCCGGCGCGGGCAGTCGCTCGGGTTCGGGCAAAGGCGTCGGTTCCGCGAGGACCGGGAGGATCGGTCCCGGCGTCGTCGGAGTTGCCGGCACGTCGCCGCGCTTGACCTGGGATGCGGTTGGCGACTTGCCGGTCGGTGCGGGATTCGGGCGGCCTGACGGCTGGGATCGCGACTCCATCGGGCGAGCCCGACTTTCCGGCTCGCGGCTCTGCTCGAGGATGGCCAGATTATCGCGATAATGTGCCGCGTCGCGCGTCTTTCCCGATGCCTCGGCTTTCTTGGCGAGGACCTCGTAGGACTGCCGGAGCAGGCCCAGGATCGTCGGTCGATCCTTGGCCGTCGTCTCGGGCAGCGCGTCTTCCAGGATTGTGATCGCCGCGGCGTGGTCGCCGGCCTCGATCAGCCGACGAGCCTGGGGGATCGGACCCGACCCCGAGACCGTACCCCCTCGCGCGGTCGTCGCCAGGATGAGAGTGAGACCCACGATGATCGTCGTCAACGGCTGTCGCATGACGTCCATGTCCGTTTCTCTCGTGCCCACCAATGCCTCCAGTCCCGGCGAGGGTCGCTGAAGAGCCGCCTATCTTGTTGCGGCGAGTCTCGGCTCCGCACTTCCTTGCGGGATCCGGAACAGCCGATCGAGCGGCGAGACGGATTCGGACCCGATGCCCCGGCGGGTCCCTGGGGGTGAAGCGCCGGGAGTATGCTCGGAATCGACCGACCCGTCAACCGGAACTGCCGCTAGCCCGATACGGGCCATGCGGGCAATCACCGACGCGCGATTTGACGAGGACTCGAATCTCGCGAGACCGAACCGGCGAGAGCCCGCCGTTTGCCTCGAGCGATCGCGTCGAACGGCCGAGGATTTCGGGTTCGAGGGCCGGTTTCCGCCCTCGGGTTTTCCGGTCAGGGCAGATTCAACAAGACGCCGCGTCTTCCCCTGGTCATGCCCCGGGGGACGATGGGATTCGTGGGCGATCGAGGCACCGTCCTGGATTGGGGGGGAGTCGGCGCGCGCTCGGGTTTGGGAAGTCCCAGCACCTCGGCGGCCTCGACCTGGAATCGATACAACTCGGAATCCATGGGTGGTGGACGATACTGATGCGACCACTGCACGGCCTTGTTATACCACTCCAGGGCGCGTTCCTTGTGGTCGAACTTGGCGTGGATCATGGCGAGGAAGAACCAGTCGAAGCTGTCCCCCTCATCGCTGATCTCCATGGATCGATAGAGCGCGCTCCGCGCCTCCTCCCAGTTCCCGAGGCGGTAATAAGAAACCCCGAGCGTGTTCCAGATCGCGCGGTCATTCGGCAGGATCTCGGTCGCGCGTTTGGCGTAGATCACGGCCTCTTGCGGATTGCGCAGGCTGACATCCGGGCAGGTCGCCAGCAGCCAGGCCAGGTCGTTGAACGCGTGCGCGACGCTCTGTCTCCCCTGGGCCGACAGCGACGATGCCGGGATCGAATCCGCCATCACGGCGAGGCGCCGGTAATTGTCGAGAGCCTCGGAGTATCGCCCCGAATTCGAGGCCTGGTTCGCCTCCCGCAGCTCGTTCTCAAGTTCCTGGATCCGCATCGCTTCGGGGGTGGGAGGCCGGACCGACCGGACCGAGCGGACTCGCTTCAGGTCGTCACGCAGCAGGAACTCCCGGATGAACCTCGATTGATTCAAGACCTCGACGAAGGTCAACGAGGCCGGCAGGCGAACCGTCATGATCAGGAAGACCACGGAGATGCCGATCCCCAGCCAGCCGAATCGTGCCGCACTGCGCAAGCTCATCGTGATCCAGATCGACCAGGCTCGCGTTGGGCATTCGGAGCGCCAGCGCGATGGCTCGTACGGCCGTCCAGAACTCCAGCGCGATTTGGGTCAGTCCCAGCAGGCTGATCGCGATGAACGGCCATCCGAGTACGGCCAGCGCATGGCGTGAGACGGAAAATGAGCCGACTGACAGCCAGTTCGAACGGCTATCGCCCCAGTCCGCGATCAACGACAGCATCCCTCCGACCGAGAGGATCAGGAACGTCAACGCGGCGACTCTGAGCAACTCCGGCCACCGCGATCGGCGCAGGGCCACGCCCAGCAACAGGGGCCAGAGCGCGGCCAGCATCGTGATCGGAGGATTGTCCCGGAAGAATGTGGCCCACCGCTGGATCGACATCGGCTCGCTGCGCACGGCATCCAGGCCGGCGAGCAGGCACTCCGCGACGGCGAGGGCCAATCGTACGCTCCCGAGGAGGATGATCCAGGTGCTCAGGTTGATCAAGCGCACGACGGCGTCGGTGGGATGCGAGACCTCTTCGCGTTGATCGAGCGGCCGTCCTTGCCTCTCGATCGTCTGAATCATCCCCATGAGTCGTCCCTCACGGCTGACTGCGGTGCGCCTACATCCGATCACTGATATTAGAGTCGTCCCGCCCGACGAAGTCCAACCAAAAAAGAGAGCGTCCCGCCCGATTGAATGAGAAGCATTCCCCTGAGCCGTCGGGCGCCGTCTCGTCCTCGGCGACCGGCTACGACCGCCCGACCCGGCAATGCACCGACGATCCCAGGTCTCGGACCCACCCTTCGGCGAGGCGGGGGACGACATTCCCGCTACGGGAAATCTTCCGCTTAAGAGCCGACAAAGGGAGGATCGGTTCGGCTTTTCTTGATAGAGTGTTCGAGAATCCGGGGATCGCCGACGAAGGCGGGTCCCGCGACGCCTTGTCCGGAATGGCACCCCACCTCGGTTTCACCCGCCGAACCGGACGGGACCGGTTGGTTTCCCGAAACCTCGGCCCGCGACGATCCTCCACTCAGACGACAAGACCCGATGGACCTTGCGGTACGACCATGACCGATACTCCGAATTTGCGTAAATTATTGTATTATACGGCGACGGCGCTTTCGCTCTCGCTGGGATGGGGGATCCGGGGGAATTTCGGCCACGAATACGGCGCCATGATACCCGGGGCGCTTGCGGCCTTGTCCTCAATCCTCTTTTCGGGGCGGCTCGACTGGCACCGAAGGTTCGCCGACTTCGCGCTGTTCGGCGCGCTGGGCTGGTCGTTCGGCGGCAGCATCTCCTATATGCAGGTGGTCGCCTACACGCATTCGGGGCACTCCCCGAGCGTGCTATACGGGTTCGCCTGCCTCTTCGTCATCGGCTTCCTCTGGGCGACCCTCGGGGGCGCCGGCACCGCGATGCCCGCCGTCGCGGATCGGTCCTTCCTCTCGGCCCTGTACCTTCCCATGGGCGTCGTCTTCTTCCTCTGGTGGCTGCAGGGTGCGGAGATCGATCCCTGGCTGCGGCGACGAGGCTATGAGGTCTCCTGGTACGACACGGATTGGATGGCCGCGACCCTGGCCCTGGCCGGCGGCCTGATCGCCTCCGTCGTGCGCCGCCGGCTCGACCGCGCCTGCGGGCTGATCATCGTCATGGCCGCCGGATGGTGGGCCGGCTTCGCCATCCTGGTCTTGACTCTCGGTCTCCGAATGACCCCGCCACGCGGCGACAACTGGGCGGGCTGTCTGGGGATGACGGTGGCGGCACTGTGGTATTGCCGGCGGATCGGCCTCGGTGAGGTCACGCGCGCCGCTCTCATCTGCGGGTTCATCGGAGGGATCGGCTTCGCGGCGGCTTCGATGCTCAAGCTCGTCGAGGTCACCAGCGGCTACGAGACCAATTGGCACAGCATCCTCGAACAGACGACGGGCCTGTTCAACGGGATCGGGCTCGCGGTCGCCATGGCCTCCGTGGCGCGATGGAACCCTCCCCGAGGGGACGACTGGGAACCGGCCCGCCCGCCCGCGACCCAGCCATTCGCATTGGGATTCGTGCTTCTGGGCATCACGTACCTCAACCTGCGGAAGAACGTCGGCGAGTGGGTCAGGGTCAAGGCCGTGCCTCCGGAGATGGTGGGCATCGCGACGAGCGCCTGGTTCGACCTGGGATACATCCTCCTGGCATCGACACTCCTGGCGATCCTGGTGCGGAATGCGAGGCGGCCCCTGGCCATCTTGCCGGCAAGCCGGCTGGGCCGGGGGCAGTTGCTCTACCTGGTGCTGCTCTGGTGGCTGGTCGTCGGCAACTTCGAACGTGCCCTGGTCTCCTTCACGCCCCAGCGGCTCGTGACGGAGGGCGTGATCTATGTCGTCGCACTGATCTGCTCGCTCCTCCTGCTCGTGGGGACGCCGGAACGCCCGGGGATCGAGCCGACCACCGGCGCAGGAGTCGCTCCCGGGCTGGCCAGGACGATCGTCGCGGGACTTCTCGCGGCCACCCTCTCGATCGTCATCGACTGGGCCGTCGTCCGGGCCATCTACGGCGATCGGTTCGCCGGATACGCCAGCAAGCACATCCGGTTCGGCCCCGATGCGACGATCCATCGTCCGGACAGGAGGTGACGGCCGCCCGTTCGGACTCGGGATGCTCAGGGCATCGAATCGAGCGGCACCTGGGGTCGTCCGGACGGGACCTCGGAAAAATGAGGCCGGTTCTCGACCGTTGATCGGGGCCGATCGATCGCAGTCCTCGTCCGGCGGAACGCCGGGCGGCCCGCGATTCGATCGAGGGCGTCTGCGAACTCTCGCGCCGACTCGAAGCGTCGGGCGGGATCTCGCTCCATCGCCTTCAAGATCACGGCCTCGAGCTCCTCGGGGAACCCCGGGCGAATCGCGCCCGGCCGCCGCACCGGGGCGCCGGCGAGGAACGCCGGTAGCGCCTGCAAGGCCACGTCTTCGTGGATCTCGATGGGACGCTCGAGCGTCAGGGCCTCGAAGAGGGTGGCACCCATCGAGTAGATGTCGCACCGGACCTCATCCGCCGGGACGCGCATCAGGCGCTCCGGGGCCATGTACATCGGGGTCCCCGCCCCGTCCCTCATCTGCTCGATGGTGGCGATCTCGAGGTCCCGCCCCAGGCCGAAGTCGCACAGATAGACCCGATCGGATCGTCGCTCGTCCAGGAGGATGTTCGCCGGCTTGATGTCGCGATGCGCGATCCGCTGGTCGTGGGCCAGGGCCAGGGCCCGGGTCGCCTCGGCGATGATCCGGGTCATGGCCCGGAAATACTCCGGATCGCCGGCGCAGATCGAGGGGATGGATCTCCTCGCTCGGCGCGCCGGACTCGCGGGCGAGCCGGCCCGCGATGACTTCGCGCAAGCTGATCCCGTCCACGTATGGCATGACCATGAAATGATAGCCGTCGGTCGAGCTGATCTCGTACGTCTTCAAGAGGGACGGTCCCGCGAGTCGGAGGCCGCGTTCGGCCTCTCGACGGAACTGGGCCAGGCGGTTCGGCTGATACGCCAGGGACGGTTTCAGGACCTTGATCGCCACGAAATCCAGGAAATGGCCGCATTCGAGCGCCTTCCATACGACCCCTTGCGCCCCGCCCCAGCAGCTTCAGCAGCCGGTAGGAGCCGAGTTGAGACCCGGCGACGAGCGGTGTCCTGGACGCCGATGGCCTCGGATGCGCGATCGAGCGATGGCCCTCGGGCTCCAGCGGCGATCGATCGGGGATTCCGGAGGCGGCCGAATCTCCCCGGAGCACCCACGTGTTCAAACCGCTCGAGGACGAGCTGACGACGCTCCCCGGTCGCCAGGTGAAGGGGCCATCCTCGAAGAGGGAACTCGGTTTCGGGTTCGCGGTGACGATCATCGGGACAGGTTCCGGACTCGAGGTGTAAGGGATCTCACGCTCGCTCGGCAGGAATAACGATCCGCTCCCATGCCGCGACCGGAGCCTGGAAAGGCCGACTCTCGACGCGAACGCGCCGGCCTCGCGCCTCGGGTTCGCGCGATCGGCCCGGAGTCATTCCGGTCACTCAAGCCTATGCCAGGATCGTCGCCCTGATGGCGATTCCTCGCGATCGTTGACGAGAATCAACGAGACGGTCGCGGTCACCGCGAACCTCGACGGGCTGGAGGATCTCGACGGTCCTCTCCCCGGGGCTTCGATCCTTGACACCCGGCTTCTCGCGCGTCCATGATGAGCGGGGCTCGGAGCCGGGCGTCGTGTCGAGACGCGATGCTGTGACGCTCGCGACGCGTCCGGGTGCCCCCGACCCCACCGCACGGCCAACCAACGACCATCGCATGAGGACCCGGCCCGCGACGGCCGTGCTGTCATGAACGACCCGGACCGAGATCGCCGCGACGACCACTCCCATGACCTCTATGAGCTGACGCCGGAGGCGATCCGGGAGCCGCCCCACACCATCTTCCGGGCATCCGTCAGGTCGGTCCGGGGCTGATCCTGGCGGCCTCGATCGTGGGGACGGGCGAGCTGATCAACACGACCAGCCTGGGTGCCAAGGCCGGCTTCAGCCTGCTCTGGCTGATCCTCCTGTCGTGCGTGATCAAGGTCTTCGTCCAGGTGGAGCTCGGCCGCTACGCGATCACGCACGGCAAGACCACCCTGGCCGCGTTCGACTCGCTCCCGGGCCCGCGCGTGGGCGCCTCGTGGCTCTGCTGGCTCTGGCTGATCATGATGCTGACCACCCAGGCGCAGATCGCCGCGATGGAGGGGACCGTCGGCCAGGCGGCGCACATGGCCTTCCCCGGGGCGTCGAGGGCGATCGCCGATGCCGCGGGGAATCTGGTCGCGTCGTGGGGACCCTACCTCGCGAGCCACCAGGAATACTTCTGGGCGGCGGTGACGACGCTGGCGGCGGTCTTGCTCCTGCTCTCCGGAGGTTACCACCGCCTGGAGGTCATCACCACGATCCTGGTGGCGGCCGTCACCCTGTTCACCGTGGCGAGCGTCTTGATCCTGCAATGGACGACATTCCGGATCACGTGGGCCAACCTGGCCGGAGGGTTCGAGCTGGCCATCCCCTCCGGCGCGGTGGCCCTGGCATTCTCGGCGTTCGGGATCACGGGGGTCGGCGCCTCCGAGCTGGTGGCCTATCCTTACTGGTGCATCGAGAAGGGTTACGCGCGTTACGCGGGTGCGCGGAGCCCGGAGGCGACGTGGGCCCACCGCGCACGCGGCTGGATCCGCGTCATGCAGCTCGACGCCTGGTTCAGCATGATCGTCTTCACGGTGGCGACGGTCGCGTTCTACCTCCTGGGCGCCGCGGTCCTGCACCCCCAAGGGCTCGAGCCCAAGGGGTCCGAGATGATCCCGACGCTCTCTCGCATGTATATCCAGCCGCTCGAAGGGACCCCGCTCCAGGGGCTCCGGTCGTTCACGAGGGTCGGCTTCCTGCTGGGCGCCTGGGCCGTGCTCTTCAAGACGCTGTATGTCGCCACGGCCGCCAACAGCCGATTGACGGCCGACTTCCTCCACCTGGTCGGCATCTGGCGCCCCGTCGGCCCGAAGGCGCGCGAGAGGGTGGTCAAGCTCTTCTGCGTGATCTATCCCGTGCTTTCGCTGGGACTCTACTACGCATTCCGCGAGCCCCAGTCCCTGATCAAGGCGGGAGGGATTGCTCAGGCTTTGATGCTTCCATTCATCTGCGGGGCGGCGATCTACCTCCGTCGCCGCGACGCCGACGACCGGGTCGGCCCATCAATCCTCAGCCTGCTGCTCACCTGGGCGGCGTTCCTGGCGATCTCCGCCGTGGCGATCTACAGCACCTTCGACCAGCTCAAGGGCCTCTTTTTCGGCCCCGTCGGCCCTTGAGGATCCCGAGGCGCCCGGAACGGAGAGCGATCGCCGGCATCGGCCCGCGATTTGCTTCTTAATCCCCTGCCCATCCGTTCCAGTAGGGCGTGCCTCCCGACGAGCGATGCACGGGCTCGAGTCGCTTCACGAAGGAATCATTCATGACACAGGCAATGGCTTGCAGTGTGGGCTTGACTTCCAGGCTGCGCGAACACTTCGGGTTCCGACGATTCCGCCCCGGTCAGGAGGCGGCCGTACGCTCCGCCCTGGCCGGCCGCGATACGCTCGTCCTGATGCCGACCGGCTCCGGTAAGAGCCTTTGCTTCCAGCTACCGGCCCTGGAGTTGAGCGGCTCGACGATCGTCGTCAGCCCCCTGATCGCCCTGATGAAGGACCAGACCGACGCGCTGGAGCGGAAAGGCTTCGAGGCCGTCGCCTTCAACAGCACGATGACGGCGAGCGAGCGACTGCAGGCCGAGGAGAACCTGGTGAGCGGGCCCAAGGGGTTCATCTACACGACGCCCGAGCAACTGGCCAAGGCCGAATTCCGCGACCTGCTCCGGCAGGCGCAGATCGACCTGTTCGTGGTCAACGAGGCGCACTGCGTCAGTCAATGGGGCCACGTTTTCCGGCCCGACTACCTCGAGCTGGCGAATGTGATCGAGGATCTCGGGCATCCGACCGTCCTGGCCATGACGGCGACCGCAACGGAAGAGGTCGTCGCCGATATCTTGCGGCAGTTGCGGATCCCCGACGCCGAGATCGTCCATACGGGATTCTATCGCCCCAACCTCCACCCCAAGGTCGTCCCCACTCCCGACGAGGACGAACGTCGCGAGCGGCTGGCCGAACTGCTGGCCGAGGAATCCGGGAGCGGGATCATCTACGTGACGACGGTCAAGGCGGTTGGCGAGCTGACCGACTTCCTCAAGAGCCGAGGATTCGCGGTCGCCTCGTATCACGGTCGGATGAAGGCCGCGGACCGCACCGAGAACCAGGATCGCTTCATGAACGGCGAGCTGCCGATCATGGTCGCGACCAATGCCTTCGGCCTCGGGATCGACAAGCCGGATACCCGTTTCGTGATCCATGCCCACCTTCCCGGCTCCATCGAGGCGTTCTACCAGGAGTTCGGCCGGGCCGGTCGCGACGGAATGCCCGCGCGTTGCACTCTGCTGTACTTGCCCGAGGATCGCAAGCTCCACACCTTCTTCCAGAGCCGTCGCTATCCCGGCGCCGAGGATCTGGTGAATGCCCACCACGCGCTCCGGCGGATCGCCGACAATCTGCCCAAGCTCGAGGACGTCGAGGCCATCTCGCCGCTCCCCAAGACCCGCCTGAAGCTGGCCATGTCTCTGTTCCGAACCAAAGGGATCGTCAAGGAGGATCTGTCGGGTCACCTCCATCTGCTCCAGCCCGACCTGACCCACGATGACCTGGCGCGCGTCGCGCGGGATTATGAAGAACGCGACATGCAAGACGAGCTCAAGCTCCAGAGGCTGCTCAACTACGCCGAGACGCGCGGCTGCCGGTGGAACTACCTGCTCGATTATTTCGGCCAGGACGACGAGCCGGCCGAACCCTGCGGCCATTGCGACCGTTGCGACGCGATGTCCCGGCGAGAATGACCGAGTGCCGAGGCGCGGGTTTTCCCGCGGTTAGAAAGGGGGAGGCGTCGCGGCCAGGGTGCGGAGGAGGCTCGCGATCTGGTCCAGGGGTATTTCGCGCGGCGACTTGACGGGGGCGTGCTCGCCACGGCCGACCCCGCCAAGGTCCGGTTCCGTACCTTCCACTCACTTACCTGGACTGGTCGCCCTTCGGCAGGCCGCGGATCCAGTCGCCGATCAGCTTGACGGCGTCGCGGTCAACCTCGGTGGAGACCAGGGGCGGCATTTGCTCGGTGCCCCGTCGCGAGATCCGATAGTAGAGCACGGATCGCTCGGTCGAGCCGGGGGCGACGAGGCGGGCGTCCTTGAGGTTGAAGGTGGCGTGGATGGGGACCTCGTCGATGATCCTCATGGCCTTGAGCGGGGTGGCGAGCTCCAGCTCCATGCGGGAGTTGCCCCCGCCTTCGTTGACGTGGCAGGCCGAGCAGTTGACCTGCAAGTAGGACTTGACCCTGGCCTCGAGCGGGGCCGTTGACTCGTAGGGGTTGACCAGGCGGGGGCGATCCTTGGGACGCCTGGGCAATGCGCCCTGGAAGACGCCGATGTGCTCGAGCGCGCGGAGCTGGTTGTCGACGATGCCGCCATAGTCGCGGTCGCGGTCGAGCTGGAGTGGGTTGAATGCCAGCGTGAAGCCGGCGGCTCGCGAGTGGCAGACCATGCACTCGGTGCGGGCCGGGAACCGCCAGTTCTGGTCGCGGCGGCCGCCGGGCTCGGACTTGTCGGCCACCTCGAGCTCCGCGCCCATGCCGGCGGCGGGCACGAGTTCGGCGTCCGTCTGGGCGGAGTTCCATCGGTAGGAATACCCGGTCCACTCGCCTTGCTGGCGCGAGAGCAAGCGCGTCTCGACTCGCTTGCGCGGGCTTGCCGGACTCGTTGACCAGGTCGAGGCTGAGGGTCTGGATCAGGACCGAACCCTCGGGCAGGGTCCAGGCCCCGCCCGCATTCTTCTGAGGCTTCTGCTCGGTCTTGTCCAGGCCGGGAAGGGCGGCGAACCGCTCCATGGTCGCGCCGTCGGCCCATTGGGGTGCGCTGACCTCGAACGGGAGCGCGGCCGGATGCGGCTTGTGGTCGGCCACCGACGCGAACAGGCCGGTCTGGCTCAACCGGGTCGGGAACGGCTGAGAGGGCTTGTCGGCCTCGGTCGTCGGCACCATCCGGTAGAACCCGCTCACGTGGTCGATGACGTACATCTCGCCCGAGTGGTCGGTGCCGAACCCGGTGATGTTGAAGGGCGTGTCCACCAGCTCGCGGTGCCAGATCTTCTTGCCGCCCTCGTACTTGATCCCCCAGACGTGGCCGGTGGACCAGTCGCCGTAGACGTAGACCCCGACGAGGTCGGTCAGGCTTGGACCACGGTAGACGCGGCCTCCCGTG
Source organism: uncultured Planctomycetota bacterium (assembly GCA_963743925.1). GTDB lineage: Bacteria > Planctomycetota > Planctomycetia > Isosphaerales > Isosphaeraceae > CAVZRC01. Next base: position 1,327,521 of record CAVURY010000034.1, read on the forward strand.
AGCGAGCGGGCCTCGCTGTGGGGGTGCTCGGCGGTGGGGAGGAGGATCGGGTCGGGGCCCGCCTTTCGGCTTTCGTTGAAGACGTGGCTCCCCTCGGTGAGGCTCCAGCCGTAATTGCCGCCCTTCCGGATCAGGTAGACCTGCTCCCAGAGATCCTGGCCGTTCTGGCCGACCCAGAGCTGGCCCGACTTGCGATCGAAGCTCATCCGCCAGGGATTGCGCAGGCCGTAGGCCCAGATCTCGGGCCGGGCGCCGGGGCGATCGACGAACGGGTTATCCCTGGGGATGCCGTAGTTCCGGCCCCCGGTGGGATGGTCCACGTCGATCCGCAGGACGGCGCCGAGCAGGTCGTCGAGCGATTGGCCGGTGATGTTGGCGTCGGAGCCGCTGGAACCGTCGCCCGAGGAGACGTAGAGATAGCCGTCGTCGCCGAAGGCGACGTCGCCGCCGTCGTGGCCGTCGGAGGCCCAGTCGATGATCACGAGCTTGGATCTCGGGTCGATGCGGTGCGGCGGCTTGCGGTCAACCGTGTATCGCACGGCCTGCGTGGCCTTGCGACGGCCCTTCAGCGGTCCGTTCAACCCGATATAGATGTAGCCGTTGCGCTCGTAGTCGGGATGGAAGGCCATGCCGATGGCCAGGCCGTCGATCTCGAGGAGGGTCTCGACCTTGCTGGCGTCCTGGTCGTCCTGGACGGCGAGCAGGCGGCCTGGCCCTGCCCAGAAATTGAGGTGGTTGACGATGAACAGGCGGTTGGTGCCGGGCTCGGGGGTCAGGGTCAAGGGCTGCTTGATGTTCAGCTTGGGGAAGGCCCGCACGACCTTGTAAGGAGGCAGAGGGTCGGGCGTGCCGATGACGCGCGAGTCGTTCCAGGGGATTCGTCGCTTGAGGCCGAAGGGTTTCTCGGCGGCCGGGCGATCGTCGGCCAGGGCCAGGGCCGGGGCGGGGATCAGGGAAAGCACGAAGATCAGGGCGCGCAGCGAACGCATTCTGGAAGCCTCTCGATAGGTCGAATCCAAATCATGGTCTAGGGTCAACCCTGTACGGCGGGTCGCGGAGAGGGGGCGAAGGCTCAACTCAAGGCCGAGATGGGGAATAATGTAATCGAACGGGGAGGCTTCCGCCAAGATGGTGCTCACGCCGAGCACCATCGTTTCGGGAAGGCTTCGATCGCCGGGGGCTTCCCACGCGGTTCGGCATCGCCTATAGTTGAGGATAGGACTATGTTGCTCGTGACGGGTGACAAGAGGTCGGCTATGGTGGCCCCACCGTGCGACTCATCGCATGGGCGGGGTTTTTTTTGTGCGCGCTCCCGACCCATCTCGTCGCCGCGCCCAGGCCGAGCGTCGAAGAAGACCAGACCGATCATCGACCGACACCCCGGAGGACCCATGGACAACCAAGACCTCACGCAGATGCCCGAGACCGGCGAAGATCAAGACGATGCCCAACCCGTGATCGACGGGTGGTCGGCATTGTTGGCTCTCCTACTGGGAGTCGGCTTCGTCGTCCACATGACATTCCCCGGGATCTTCGACAAGCCCTCGCACGGGTTGATCGGGCGGATTCAGTTCTTCTTCGTTCTCCTGGGAGGAGTGGGGGTTGTGGGCCTGGCCCTGGCCGGACTGACCCGCATGAAGAAGCCCAAGCCGATACCCCCGAAGGTCCAGGATCTCGCGTAGACGACGCGACATGACCTCTCACCGTGACAGGTCCCGGCATCGTTCCGGATTCGCCTTTCGGGATCAACGATGGTTCACTCGATGCGCATGACGTCGGGGTGGAGGCGATCGGTGAATCGCGGTTTTCGATCGCGAAGCGGCGGGGCACTCCGACTCGGCCACTGATGGCAGGTCCCATCGCACAATCGAGAGTTACGACTCAGGGTAGCTGTCGAGAGGGAGCCTTGGCCCGGGGGCGCCAGTCCAAGGTCGGGCTACCGGACGGGAGCCCGAGCGCGGCTGCCATGTAGAGCTTCGGGTCAACCTTCGCGTTCGGCTGGAACTCGGTGTATTTCAGGACGTCACGGATCCGCGGGACGGGAAGTCTCGGGTCGCTCGACACGTATGTTCTGTCGATCGACCGGATGTGCCACAAGCCGGTTGGACCCTGCTTCCATTCGATGCGCACGTCCTCGGCCGATTCCACCTGGCCGATATTGAAGACCTGTAGCCGGGCCAGATTGAACCCGGAAGCCCGAGGACACTCGAACCGGACCCGGACTCGATTGCTATTCATGAGCGGATGGCTCCCCACCAGGTCTCCCGCGGGTGTCTGACTGATCTCGATCCGCTGCGGAGTCAGATTCTCGATCAGTCGTTCGGGATCCCAGAAGTTTCCGAGGAGCAGGGCGATATCCCACGGGAAGTCGACCTCCGAGGGTCTGGACTCGCCGCTGCCGATGGCTTCCGGCTGGGCGACGCGGCCCATGGCTCCCGTGGGGTGGACCCTCGGCGTGAACGAGGCTTCCCTGATTGCTTTACCGTCGAGGATGATCCGGCGGGTATCCACTCCCATGAGGTCATCGCGGTGATACTTGAGTTCGACGTGATACTTCTTGCCGTCGAAGTAGGTCGTCAGATCCGCATCCTGCTTGAGCTGCCAGTCGCCACCGGTGACCGCCTCATAATGGCGATAGGTCCCCTTACCGATGCCGGAAGTGAGTCCTTGCGACGCGGCGTGGAACGCGGCGCAGATCGTCTCCAGGGGCTCTGCGGCACAGGCGCGGCCCGGCGCCGCCAGGACGACGTCCAGGAGGAGCGCCCGCCGAGCCCCAAGGCCGCCTGATCGCTGCGGGATTCTCATGATTCGTCCTCCGGTCAAGATCGTCGAGGCCTTACCAACAGCGGGGCACGGCGCTTGACTTGGCCAGGTAAGAAGGTTATCGGCACCAATTCTTGGACCAGACTTTCCACCGCAGACTCGAAGCAAATCCTCGCTGGACGACTCGGATTTCGTCGATGGAATGGGGATTTTCACCGTTTACACAACAGGCACTTGTCAGCAAATCTTTCCGTTTTCCGGTCCCGTGCGCCAACCGAGTGTGAGATGCTTTATAACTGCCCGCGTTCGCGATATCCCTTGGCGACCTTCTCCTCCATGAGGCCATCGGCATGGCGACGGGCCAGGTCTTCGCTCGCGAAGTCCTTCGTCTTGGCCTGACCGTCGGTCCCGATCCGGCCGTAGCGGACGGTCACCGAGCAGCCGTCGCAAGTCACTTCCCAGAACTTGCTCGAGGAGCCCTCGACCAGTTCGAACCGTCGGGCCGCTTGCGACGCTTGCGCGATCGTCGGGGGAGGGGTTGCGGGCGCCGTCGTCGGCGCCGATGAGGAGGGCCAGGCGGCGTCGCGACGGACTCCGACGTACGACGGGAAGCGGGGCACGCCGCCGTCGGAGAGCTCTTGATAGCGGAAGGTGATGATCGAGCCGACCGGCGGCGGCGATCCGCGCTCGGCGTCGGAAAAACCGGTCCCCACCGAGAACTTCGTCCCGTCGGGCAGCTCGACGAAGAGGGCACCGAGCCGGCCCTTGTGTCGGCCGGCCCCTTTGAGGTGCTCCAGGACGCGAGCCTCGGCGTCGTGGAAGGTCTTGACCTTCAAGAGCGTGATCGACCGGCCGACCTCGTAGCGCGAGCCCGGCTGGCGGAGCATCAGCCCCTCCCCGCCGAGGGCCTCGACGCGCAGGAGCTCGGCGCGCAGGTGGTCCAGGTCGGTGCAGAGGGCGTGTTCGTGGGCCGTCAAGTACGGCGGGCGGTGACGCTCGATGTGGGCGCGGATCGCCGCGATCCGCGCTTCGAACGGGTCGTCAACGCCGGGGGCGTCGAAGGCGACATACCGGACCTGCTTCCACAGGTCGGTCTGGTCCTGGCGGCGGACGATCCCGACCGTGCGCTGGAAGGACTTGCGATCGATCCAGAGCTCTCCGTCGAGCGGGATATCGGGCAGGCCCTCGACGAACCAGGCGGGTGCGTGGAATCGGTTGCCCAGCCGGGAAATCAGCGACTTGCCGTCCCAGTAGGCGCGGACGCCGTCGAGCTTCTCGCTGAGCCACCAGCCGGCGAGATCCTGGGCATTATCCCGGCGCTCGGCCAGGAGCAGGGGGGGCCCCGTCTTGGCTTCGGCGGCATCATCCTTCTTCTCGAGCTCGGACCCGGGGGGAAGCGCCGAGCCGACGCGAGCGTCCTCCGCGGCATCGCCCCGGAGTTTCCGCAGATGTTTGCACGTCCTGCGCTCGATCCCGATCGATTGGTTCCGCCACGCCGGGCAGGAGCAGGAATAGAGTCCGCCGACGTTCTTCAAGACGTACGGCTTGGCTCCGGAGCCCTTCATCTCCACCGATTCGCCGTCATTCAGGTCGCCCATCGGTCCACCTCCCGATTCGCCGACACTCCGACGTCCGTCAACGCGAAGTGTACGTTCTATCAGATCGATTTGGCGAGGTCCAGCACGGAGTCGGGGGCGATCGGATTTTATCCAGGCCGTTGAATCGGGCGGATTTTCCGGGGAGTTCAGCGGCTGTACCAGGCCACGAGTTTTTCCAGCTCGCCATACTGGGCCAGGGTGCGCTGCAGGTACTGGATGTGGGGGAATCCCAGGACCGGGTTGCCCCCGAAATGGTCGTCCACCACCTGGATCGCGTCCTGCACGGCTTCCACCGGAGGCAGGTCGGAAAAAGCTCGCCTCAGCCAGAGGATCATCGGCAGCGTGAGGACGAGCGCGTCGAGCCCGGCCAGGAGCGGCAGGTTGAAGTTGGACGGGCCGCAGAATTGCAGCGAATTCAGTTTGACCAGGTAATAACGTTCCAGAGTCTCATCGATTTCGGGCAAAGGTCCGCCGGGTCGCTCGACCTCATCGAAGCGGGTTTCCGGCAAGAATTCGTTGACGCGAGGGACGCGTCCACGGCCCCTGACGAACCGCCAACCGTCAACGACTCGGGTCAATCGCCTCAGGACGCCCGCAGCCCCCTTCACGTCGCGATCCCTGCGCGCGAAGACGGCCAAAATGGCGCGGAAGAGGAGCCCACCGAGCAGCGGATCGGGCGGCGGCAGGTCCGAGGCTTCGCGCGGCACCTCGGTTTCCACGGCGTTGCGCACGGCCTGCAAGAACTTGGTCAACCGGCCGCCTTGCACGTTCTCGAACTGCGTCTTGTCGCAGATGCGGGACACGGCCAGGCATTTGCGCAGTCGCCGTTCGAGCCGATCGCCGCGCTCCTGCACGATCTCCACCATCACCTCGACGATACGGACGGCATCCGGCCAAGGGATCTGCTGGCCGACCCGGATCAAGGGCGGAGGCGCGCTATCCGCCGACCTGCCGACATGCTTCTCCAGCAGTCGCGAGAGCTGCACCAGGTCCTTGTCGGATTCGGCCACCGGGCGGCCCCGATTCGCCGCGACCGACGGGCAAGAGAAACGGAGGCCGACGCGCCAGCGATTGTCCGCCGGTATGAGGACGAAGGGAAACAGGCGGCAGACGAACGGTTTAGCGTCGGCGCCGTAACGCTCCTGGATCCGGCAGCGGTTGCCGGCCGTCAAGAAGACGCAACTCCCGTCGGGCCGATGCCTGAGCTTCCATTTCCCGGGGCCCTTACCCGCGGACGCGAACCACGGCCGGGCGGCGACCTCGGGATCCTTGGCCAGATCCAGGGCCTCGATCCGACGCTTTTCCTCGTCGGTGATCACCGCCTCGATCCGGCAGCAATCGCTGCAACTATGGCAATCCCAGTTCTGGACCAGGGGCAGAGTTCGTAATGGGGTCAACATGAATCCGTACGGAAAAGTGAGACACAGTCGCAAAGAAATCGGGCGGCTTGTCGGAGCGTGCGACGACCTGCATCAGCACTCCCGGGGGCATCGCCCTCCGGGCTCGACCCCGGCCACCCGAGGGGCTGCGGGACGACCGGGTGGGTGGCTGGGGACGAAGACGGCGCAGCCGGCGAGCCCCCAGGAGTGCCAGCGTCATTCGTTCGTTCGACGGACCAGGTCTCGTCGTTCACTTCCGCCCCAGCTCCTTGTCGTTCTGGTCCTGCATCGCCTTCTTCTTCTCGGGGTACTCGACGACAACGAGCTCCTTCTTATCGGCGTCGTAGGCGTATTCCTGGTAGTAGGGCAACACCGCGAGCTGGGCGCCGTCGGGCTTACCCTTCTGGATGATCAACTCCATGAACTCCTCGTAGGACATGGGTTTCGCGTCGTTGAGGGCCTCGTATTGGGCCATCCTCTGTTTAACCGCCAGCACGCCGATCTTGGCCACGCTGGTGCGGTAGGCAGCGGCACTCTGGGTGAGGGGGTCAGCCACCTCGATATTGGTAGCGGCGAGGACGGCGCCCTTGGCGAGCTCGGCCTTGAGCTCGCGGACATCCTGGGTGTACTTGTTCAAGGTCTCGCGCGTCTTGAGCTTGGCCGGCTTCTCGTCTTCGCAGCCGACGGCGAGGGCCAGCAGGGGCAGGGCGAAGGTCAACGCGAGGGCATGTCGGCGGGATAACATGGGGCGAGTCCTGGTTGAAACGAGGGGAGATCCGCTCTGAATCCAATCGTGGTACTAACTCACCTCAAAGTAACGACTTTGGGCTCGTCCATCAAGTTGCCGCCGGAATCGAGCCTGCACGTCAGGCTACCAGGAATTCCACTTCGACGGCACGACGACGGGCCGCCGCGCTCGCGGCGAGATCGACCCGATCGTTTCATAGTCAACCGATCAAAATCAACTATGGCCTAATAAAACAAGCGTCGCCATCCGAGGCCAGAGCATTCGCTTCCGGAAAAATGATTAGTGATCTGGGCTTGATTCCCGTAGTCTGATGGCGGAGCCGAAACGCCCGATTCCCGGCACCGCAGATCCGGAACCTGCGCCAGGATGGGACCGCCGCCATGGGCGGCCCTGATGGGCCGGGATATCACTTCTCTCTCACTCGAGGATGCACCATGACTGTTAAACTCAGGCGCACGCGGTCCGGTCCCCGCCTGGAAGTCCTGGAGGCCAGGACCCTCCTGAGCGTCAACGGCTGGCAGGGATACGCCTTGAATCCCCAGCACACCGCACTCTCGACGGTCGCCTCAACCGCGTTGACGGCGATCCGCTGGCAAGCCCCGGTCAACCTGAACCCTCAGTACAACGGCACCGACCTGCTGATCCACTACGGCTCGCCGCTGGTGACGGCCTCCGACACGATCCTCATCCCGGTCAAGACCGGCGCCACCGGCGGCTTCGAGGTCCAATCCCGAGCCGGCGACACGGGGACGTTGCGCTGGAACCTGACCTCCGACTACACGCTCATGCCCAGCGGAGGGACGAACGGCTACGACTGGACCCCGAGCTTCTCGCCCACGCTCACCCCGGCGAACCGGCTCTACTTCGCCGCGGACGGCGGGACGGTCGAGTACACGAACGCGCCGGACACTCCCGGTACCACGCCCCCGGCGGTGACCCGGCTCGCCTTCTTCGGACTGGCCAACTACAACGCCAACCCCTCCGCCTATAACAGCACGGTCTTCATCGACACGCCGATCACCACCGACGCCTCCGGCGACATCTTCTTCGGCTTCCTCGTGACAGGGTCGAACCCGCTGGGGCTGACCAGCGGAGTCGCGCGGATCGGCTCCAACGGCACCGGCAGCTATGTGCCGGTGGTCTCCGGGATGTCCCAGGTGGCGACCAATTCCGCCCCGGCCCTGAGCAACGATGGGAGCACCCTCTACGTCCTAGAGAGTACCGGCAACTGGGGCAGTGGGAAGCTGGTCGCGCTGAACAGCCAGACCCTGGCCGTGAAGGCCCAGGTCACCCTCATGGACCCGCACAACACGACGCGCACCGCGGTGATCACCAACGACGCCACCGCGTCGCCGACCGTCGGGCCCGATGGCGACGTCTATATCGGCGTGCTGGAGAACCCCTTCGCCTCCAATAACGACCGCGGCTGGCTCCTTCATTTCTCCGGCGACCTCAGCACGACGAAGACCCCGGGCGCCTTCGGGTGGGATGATACCGCTTCGATCGTCCCGGCCAGCATGGTGCCGTCCTACCACGGATCCTCGACTTATCTGCTGATGACGAAGTACAACAACTACGCGGGCGAGGGGGGCAACGGCATCAACAAGCTGGCGATCCTGGACCCGAACGCCACGGAAGTGGACCCGGTGACGGGCGCCACCGTGATGAAGGAAGTCTTGACGATCGCCGGGGTCACGCCCGATCCCGAGTACGACGGCACCCACCCCGGCGCCGTGCGGGAGTGGTGCATCAATAGTGCGGTCGTCAACCCGGCGACCGATAGCATCCTGGCCGGCAGCGAGGACGGGAAGCTCTACCGCTGGAACCTCACCAGCAATACCTTCACCCAGGAGGTCACGCTGACATCCGGTATCGGGGAGGCGTACACTCCGACGCTGATCGGCGTCAACGGGACGGTCTACGCGATCAACAACGCGACCCTCTTCGCGGTGGGCGGTCCCTCGGCCGCGTCGGTTGGAACCGACACGACGACGCAAGGGAACTGGATCGGGGCCTACGGGTCGCAGGGCTACAACGTCATCGGCGACACCCCGAATTACCCCTCCTATGCCACCGTCACCGCCTCCGGTAATACGACCTATCAATGGCCGGCCACGACGGATCCCCGCGCCCTTCAGAACCCGGGCGGCTCGGGCCGGATCGCCGCCGTCTGGTTCTCCAAGACGTCGTTCACCATCGACGTCAACGTGACCGACGGGCAGGCCCACGACCTGGCCCTCTACCTGGACGACTTCGACAATCTGGGGCGGAGTGAGCAGATCCAGATCAGCAACGCGACGACGGGCACAGTGCTCGCCACCCAGTCGATCTCGTCCTTCTCCGGCGGTACCTATCTGGTCTGGCAGATCTCCGGAAACGTGGTGATCACGGTCACCAACCTGGGACCCGCGAACGCCGTGGTCAACGGGCTCTTCTTCGGCCCGCCGACCGGCTCGGCGTCGGCGACATTCCTCAGGCAGGACACGACGACGCAAGGGAGCTGGATCGGAGCCTACGGGTCGCAGGGGTACAACGTCATCGGCGATACAGCGAATTACCCCTCCTATGCCACCGTCACCGCCTCCGGTAATACGACCTATCAATGGCCGGCCACGACGGATCCCCGCGCCCTTCAGAACCCGGGCGGCTCGGGCCGGATCGCCGCCGTCTGGTTCTCCAAGACGTCGTTCACCATCGACGTCAACGTGACCGACGTGCGGCCGCACGACCTGGCCCTGTACGCGCTCGACTTCGACAACCTGGGGCGGAGGGAGCAGATCCAGATCAGCGACGAAACCAGCGGTGCGGTCCTCGACACCGAGACGCTGTCGTCATTCTCCGGAGGGGTCTACCTGGTCTGGCAGATCACCGGAAACGTGGTGATCACGGTCACCAACCTGGGACCCGCGAACGCCGTGGTCAACGGGCTCTTCTTCGACCCGCAGGGCGGAATCGCGTCGGCATCATTCCTCAAGCAGGACACGACGACGCAAGGGAACTGGATCGGGGCCTACGGGTCGCAGGGGTACAATGTCATCGGCGACACCCCGAATTACCCCTCCTATGCCACGGTTTCCGCCTCCGGTATTACAAACTATCAGTGGCCGGCCACCTCGGATCCTCGCGCCCTTCAGAACCCGGGCGGCTCGGGCCGGATCGCCGCCGTCTGGTTCTCCAAGACGTCGTTCGCGATCGACGTCAACCTCACCGACGGCAAACCGCATGACCTGGCCCTGTACGCGCTCGACTTCGACAACCTGGGGAGGATTGAGAAGATCCAGATCAGCAACGCGACGACGGGCGCTGTGATCTCCACCCAGACGATCTCGTCCTTCTCCGGCGGGATCTATCTGGATTGGAAGATCTCCGGGCACGTGGTGATCACGATCACCAACCTGGGCCCCGCGAACGCTCTGATCAACGGGCTCTTCTTCGACCCGCCGACCGGCTCGGCGTCGGCGACATTCCTCAAGCAGGACACGACGACGCAAGGGAGCTGGATCGGGGCCTACGGGTCGCAGGGGTACAATGTCATCGGCGACATCCCCGGCTACCCCTCCTATGCAACCGCCGACGCCCTGGGCTCCCAGTACTACCAGTGGCCGGCCACGACGGATCCCCGCGCCCTGGAGAACCCGGGCGGCTCGGGCCGGATCGCCGCCGCATGGTATTCGCCGACGTCATTCACGATCGACGTCAACCTGACCGATGGGCTGGCGCATGACCTGGCCCTGTACGTGCTCGACTTCGACAGCAAGGGGCGGCGCGAGAAGATCCAGATCAGCGACGCGACGAGCGGGGCGGTGCTCGACACCGAGTCGATCTCATCGTTCTCGGGAGGGATCTATCTGGATTGGAAGGTCTCCGGGCACGTGGTGATCACGATCATCAACCAGGGCCCCGCGAACGCACTGGTCAACGGGCTCTTCTTCGACCCGCCGACCTCGTGATCCACACGAACCGTCGTGGCACGTCGCGGCCCCGTCCTCGCCGCGACGATGCCGAACCATGGAGTCCTCATTTTCCGCCAGGTATCAGCCGGCGTGGCTGTTCGTATGCGACGGCACGGTCACGCCGGTTCGCGCCCTCGGCCTGCGATCACCACGGACGTTTCAAACGGTGGAGCGACGCGTCGATGTCGCTCCACAACTTGTCACAATCCTGACGCTCGGCCGGCGGCAGCTTCTCCAGCGCGGCCGGGTCGCGCATCCCGGCCAGGTCGGGGTCGGCCCTCCAGTGGGTCAATGTCCTTGTCACCGCTTCGCGATCCATCCCCGGACCGCCGTCCCGACCCTCGGTCCAGGCGGCCAGCTCGGTCCGCATCCATTCCCGCGCCTGCTTGCGCCAGCGGGCCCGCTCCGCCTCGCCCAGCTTGTCGGCACCCTCGCCGCGCCCGGTGCCGGCCAGGATGGCGACGAGGGGGGCGTGGAAGCGGACGCGTGCGCTCTGGTCGTCGGCCAATCGTGGCCGGGCCGCGAGGGCATCGGCGAAGAATCCCGCGGCGGCGGCATACCTCCCCTTGATCCGGCACAAGTCGGCGAAATCGAGGGCTTCGGAGGCGTCGGCGACCCTGTCATTTCCCCCGAGGACGGCGGGCAGTCGGCCTTCCAGCGCCAGGAGGCGCTCGCAACGTCGCACTTCCTGGATCACACCGGACCGCCAATGATGATCGCGGGAGAGCCGGTCGAGGGCGTTCCGGCTGGCGGCCAGCGCCTCCTTCGAGTGCCCCAGGGCGAGCAGCGCCTGACTGAGGGACCGGTGGACCGCGACGGAATCGGGGTTGATCCGGAGCGCCTCCCTGTACTGTTCGATCGCCTCGTCCAGTCTCGACTTGACCGGCGCCGGGCCACTGAGGTCGCTGCAAGCGGGGGCCCACACCGGATCGAATCCGAGCGTCTCGTGATAGTGCCAGATCGCGTCATCGATCGCGAGGCCATGGGTCCAATCGTGACCCTCCTTATTCCTGAGATCGACTCGGAGGGCCCGCCGGTGGTTCTCGTGGGCCTCGTCGAACCGGTCCCTGGACAGGAGCGCGAGGCCGAGCAAGTAGTGGGCTTCGGCGAATTCGGGCTCGAACCGCAGGGCCTGACGATAGTGGTCGATTGCTGCGTCCAGGCCCCCGCGGATCGCCAGCACCTCGCCGAGGTTGCGATGGGCCGGGCCCAGCTCGGAGTCGATCCGGAGGGCCTTGCGGTACTCATCGATCGCCACACCGAGCTGGCCCTGGTTCTTCCAGGCAAATCCGAGGTTGTTGTGGGCGACGGCAGACCTGGGCTCGATCTGCAAGGCCCGTCCGTCGTTCTCGATGGCCCCGTCGGGCTCATCCAGCCTGTTGCGGAGGACTCGAGCGTGGCCGATATTGAGGTGGGCGGCGACGGCTTCCGGCCGGCTCTCCAGGGCCTTTCGGTAGTAGACGACCCCGTCTTCCAGCTCTCCCTTCTCCTCCAGCGCCTTGCCGAGCGCGAAGTTGGCCCAGAAGTCGGCCGGGTGCGCCCCTGGACCCGCGACAGGAAGCCGGTCGCATCGCCGCCGGCGGCCTGCAGTCGCTCTCCGAGGGCCACCAGGTGCGACGCCGGCTGCTCGTCCACCGCCGCCGACCGGGCGAGTTCGGCCAGCCTCGCCGGGTCCTCCCAGACTCCCGCATCTCGGACGCGGTCGCGCCAGGCGTCCGGGTCGGCTCGCCGTGCGGCCTCCAGCAACCACTCCCGCCGGACGGTGTCGACGGCGCAGACGGCCCAGTCGCCCAGTGCGGCCACGAGCGCTCTCCGAGCGGGCGAGGCCTTCACCCTCGAAGCCACTGCCTCGGCGTCGTGCCCGATCGCCTCCCAACCGGAGTCGCGGAACGCCTGCTCGTACTCCCGGTCGGCCCGGGAGTGGCGGGACCGCCGCTCGGCCGCGACGGCGGGCCACCCCTCGACGACAGTGGCCCTCTTCAGGCGGATGGCGTCCAGCCGCTCCGCCAGGTTGATGTCGCGGCGGGCCTGGTCCAGGCGTCGGCGCAGATCGGCCGGCGCATCGTAGCCGATTTGTTCGCCGGCACGACCGACCCGGGCGGTTGCCTCGGCCCACGAGGACCGATCGACGAGCTGGGCCACTTCTCGCAGTTCTCGCGCGACCATACGCTCGGCCGCCGCCCGCTGCCCGGCCAGCCACAGGCCCACGCCCGTCCAGGCGACCGCCAATGCGAGGATCCCCGCCAGAGCCGCCGCCCGGGCCGGGCGACGGCGGGCCCACCGGAGGCCGCGCCCCACCGGCTCAAGGGGCGCGCCTGGATCGCCTCATCATTGAGGAACCGCTCGAGGTCGGCGGCCAGGTCGCCGGCCGTCGCATATCGTCTCGCGGGATCCTTCTCCAGGCATTTCAGGCAGAGGGTCTCCAGATCGCGCGGCACTCGCGGATTGAGCCTGGCGGGGGGCACCGGCTCGTCGGCCAGCACCTGCTGCAAGGTCCCCGTCAACGTCTCCGCCCGGAAGGGAGGCCGCCCGGTCAGCAACTCGTACAGGATGGCCCCCAGCGCATGCACGTCGATCGCCGGACCGATGGCGGCCTTCTCGCCCCGCGCCTGCTCGGGGGCCATGTAGCTCGGCGTACCCACCGGGACGCCGCTGAGCGTCAACCCGCCGCCCCCTTCGAGCCGACGGGCCAGGCCGAAGTCGGTCACCTTGGGCGTGCCGTCGGCGGCGAGCAGGATGTTGGCCGGCTTCAGGTCGCGGTGAACGATGCCATTGCCGTGGGCAAAGTGGACCGCCTCCGCCACCCGAGCCAGCAGCGCGGCGGACGGCCGGGCCGGTTGCGGCATGCCGGCGATCTTCTCGGCCAGGCTGCCGCCTTCGACGAATTCCATGGTGAAGTACGGCCTGCCGTCCAGGTCGCCGGCGTCATACACCGGGACGATGTTCGGATGGCGAAGGCCGGCCACCGCCTCCGCCTCTCGCCGAAAGCGCTCGCGCTCCGGCGGCCCGGCGTAGGCGCCGGCGAGGAGCATCTTGAGGGCGACCGGGCGGTTGAGGCGGCGGTGCCGGGCCTTGTAGACGACGCCCATGCCGCCGCGGCCGAGCAACCCCTCCACGTCATAGCCCGGGATCTGCGGCAAGTCGGAGTCCCCTCGCCGCGAAGGGGAGGTGTCGGCGGCGGGGCCATGCCCGGTCGTCGGGAAGAACGCATCGAGCTCCGCCTCCAGGGCGCAGATCTGCCGCCAGCGGCGGCGGACCTCCGGCAGCAGCTCGGGGTAGGCGTCGCAGACCTCCTCCGGAGTCCGCCCGGAATCGGAGATCTCGTCCAGCAGTTGCTCGATCAGCGATTCGTCGGCCATATCCGGGCCCCTCGAGGCGGCTGCGTGCCGGGGCTGCGAGACCCATCTGCCCCCATCCTGCCGGCTTGCAGCTAGATCGTGTCGGGCGGATCCTCCCCCGGGCGGAGGTCGGCCAGTTGCTCCGCCAGGAGACGCAGGCCGCGGCTCAACCGCCGCCTCACCGTCACCGCCGAGACGCCGAGCACCTCGGCGGCCTCCGCCTGCGTCATCCCCTGGATGCGGACCAGGTCGAACGCTTCCCGCTCGTCTTCCGGCAGCGACTCGATCGCCCGGAGCATGCGCAAGGCCGTCCGGGGTGAGCCCGGAGCCGCTGGTGACCGGCGAGGGCACGAGCTCCTCGCACAGGCCCACGGCGGCCGGCCGTTCATCTAAGCGTCGGGCCAGGTCATTGAGCTCCCAGCGCATGTGCTGGTTGGCCATCGCGAAGAGCTGGCGCACGGTCCGGGGGCGGGCCTCGCGCAGCGCCTTGAGCAGCCGTTCGGTCAAGGCGCCCAGCAGCTCGTCGGCCTGCACGTTCAGTGGCGGCTGCGTCAGGCGCGGGTAGCTCCGGTGCAGCAAGGTGGCACACAGCAGGTGCAATCGTCGGACGGACCGGTCGAGCAGGGCCCGGACGATCGGCTCGGCGGGCGAATCCCCGCCCAGCTCATCGAGGTAGCGCTGGACCACGGCGGTGGTGTGCTCGTCGCTCATCGCAGGGGATTCCCCCTTGTATCCGGCTCCACGTGCAAGTAGAATCCATTATCGTGATATCGCTCAAGGTGGGCGATGACATTTCGGCTAAGGTGGCCCCATCCTGCGGATGTGCAGGGTTGGGGTTTTTTTATGCGCCGGACGGTCGGACCCGTCCCCGGCGGGGAAAGGAGTATTCCGATGTCGTGAGGGCCAGGACAGGTTGTCGTCACGCCCTCGGGTCATTCGGTCCTGGCGGTCCACAACGCGGAGGCCCACGGCCGCGACTTCCCCGAGGTCCGCGGCGCGGGTGAATCGCCCGAGGATGCGTGAGCACCCGCCACGCTCAGTATAACGACCGGGAAGGCGACGGAGTAAGGCGGTGGCAACCACCACCCTCGAGCGTCGGCTTCCGATCTCCGGGGGCGGTCGCCGTTCCCGGAGGATCCGGGCCTGAGCCCGCGGCGGGTAAGCCGGGAGTCCACCGCGCCGTCGCATCGGGCCGAGATCGCCGGGACAGGCGATGGGGACCTGCTCACGTTCGACCCTTCATTCTTATCCTCGGAAAGGACCGGACAATGACAGCTCCGG
Organism: uncultured Planctomycetota bacterium; assembly: GCA_963743925.1. Lineage (GTDB taxonomy): Bacteria > Planctomycetota > Planctomycetia > Isosphaerales > Isosphaeraceae > CAVZRC01. Next base: position 1,342,581 of record CAVURY010000034.1, read on the forward strand.
AAGGGGTTCTTGCGAGAGTCACGACCGTGATCGTGCAATCGCTGGGTGTCGATGAGGACGACGTCACGCCCGCCGCGACCCTGGTCGGCGACCTGGGAGCCGAATCCATCGACTTCCTCGACATCGTGTTCCGCCTGGAGCGCGAGTTCAGGATCAAGGTCCCGCGAGGCGAATTGTTCATCGAGCCCACCTCGCCCGGCGAAGAGGGTTACGAGCGGGACGGCCGGGTGACCGCGGAGGGCCTCGCCGCCCTGCGCGAGCAGATGCCCTACGCCGACCTGAGCGACCTGGAGCGCGACCGGCGGCTGGAGAAGCTCACCGACCTGTTCACCGTCGACCTGCTCGTCCGGTACGTCACGTGGAAGCTCGAGGGAGGGCGGGGTCGCGGCGAGGATACGCGGACGGCGGTACTCACCTCTCCGGGCACGATCGGTCGGTGACCGAACGCACGGGAGATGAGAGAGGACACGTGAAGTCCTGCGCCTTCCCGTCGGCGATCGGTCCCGATTTGCAGGGCGGCCTCGGTCGTGCAGGACAGCACCGTCTCTCTTCGGTGTCGACTCGGCCCCGGGGCGCCCCGCCCCGACTTCGTGTCTCCTGGAGATGAAACGATGAAGATGCGGTTGAAGTACTGCCCCGACCTCCGGGACTGCGAGCTGGAGGATCGTCTCGTGCCGGCCATCCCCAACCTGGGCCTGGGTACGATCGTACTGACGACCGGCGGTTATGTCCTGCAGAATGCCTTGCCCGGCGTCGCCGTGCCCGCGTTGTTCGTCATGACCGGCTCGACGGGGATCTCCGGCATGCAGCCGGGCAACGGCAAAGGCGACGGGGGAGGCGCCGAGACCATCGTCGTCGGCTCGGGGGCCAACGACGCGGCCGCCTCGATCGTCTCGCTGGTCACGCGCAACACCATCGCCAATGACGCCCTCAATGCCGCCCCCCTCATCGGTCGTGTGTTGGGGGACCGGTCCGACGTCTTGCCGCCCGAGCAGGTCTATCGGGGTGGCCTGGCGGTGTCCGCCTCGGGCGGCGTCTCGACAGAGGCGTCCGGCCGAAGGTCCGGGCCGAATACGGATGAGAGGGCCGTCGATCCGTTGCCGATTCGGGTCCGGAGTCTACCACACCACCTCGCTTCCGGCGCCTCGGGGCATCCCGTCGGGGCGCGCGGATCGGGCGCCGTGATCCTCCAGGGGGCCGATGATGATGGAGACATTCGACGAGCTCGGCGCCGGCCATTGGATTCGCCACCTCACCGGCGGGATCGAAGTCGGGGCGGCGTTCGCCACGAGGATCCGTGGGGTCATCCGCGTGCCGAAGCCGTATGTCCTCGGGATAACCGACCGGGGTCTTACCCGCGGGGCCTCACTTGATACAGGCGGCGAGGGCCGCGGACAGGAGGGCGACCAGCTCCTCGCCACGGGCATCCGCGAACGCCTTGGGGCGCAGCACGCGATACACGATCGCGAAGCCCGTGAGCTGCGCCATGACCATGACGGCCCGGACCGCCGCGTCGTCGCCGCCGATCTGCTCGGCGAGGATCGGGAGCTCGTTGCGGTCGAGGTCCCGCCGGAACAGCTTGAGGGCGCCGGGCACCGTGGCGGAATGCAGCAGGAGCAGCAAAGGCGTGTACCCCCAATCGCGCGAGTCCTCCCGCCCGTACACCATGACCCGTGCGAGGTGGTCGGCCAGGTCACCCGGCCGGCCTTCGAGCAGGTGCCCCATGTCGAGGGCGCGCCGGATCACCTCGGCGAAGAGCCCCTCCTTGGAGCCGAAATAACGGTTGACCAGCGCGGCGGTCACGCCGGCGTCCGCGGCGATCTCGCGGACCCCGGCGCGCTCGTAACCCTGGGTGGCGAAGCGGCGGGTGGCCGCCTCGAGGATGGCCTCGCGGGTCGCGGCGGCATCCCGCCGCCGTTTCGGGCTCGCACTAACCGGTCGCTTCGCCATGTCCTGGTACCTCCATTTTTTCCTCCCTTTCCAAGTAAACCGCCGTTGACTTCGAAAGTCAAGGGACTAAGATGAAGTCAACGGCGGTTTACTTGGCCGCCTGCGACGGGCCGCACCGGCGCGAGTGGAGCAATATCCCGGGGAGCAAGCCATCGCCATGCCTCAAGCCTCGAACCGACCGACAGAAAGGGGAAGCACCACCATGGGAAGCACCGATGATCGCCGTTGGGAGGGCGCAAACGGGGTGGAGCCGTTACATGCCGGGGTCGCACCGACGGAGGTGCGGGATGATTCGCGTCCGCCGCCGACCGGTGCAACGATTCATCAGGACCACCGGGCCGCGGTCGTGTCAACCGATCTCCCTCCGGCCACCTCGCCCCCGGCGTCCGTGCCGAGATCGCACCCCTGGCGTAAGGCGCTGATGTCGGCGGGGGCGGTGGCGGGCCTGGCATTGGGGCATACCTCCTGGCCCCGACCGTGAAGACGATGCTGGAGACGGTCTCCACCGATGACGCCTACGTCAACGGCCACGTGACCTACGTGGCCCCTCGGATCGCCGGCCAGGTGAGCCGCGTCGTGGTGGACGACAACGAACGCGTGAAGAAGGGGGACCTGCTGGTCCAGCTCGACCGGGAGCCGTACCAGGTCCAGGTCGAGATCAAGAAGGCGGCCCTGGTCGCCGCCGAGGCCGAGCTGATGGCCGCACGGGCCCAGGTCCGCGGCATCCTGGCCCAGGCCGGGAGCCTGCGCTGGAAGCTCCAGCGGTCGATCGAGGATGTCGACGACTCGGTGGCGATGCTCCGGGCCCGGGTCGCGGCCCTGCGGAGCAAGGAGGCGTCCCTCGAGCGCGCCGCGCCGACCTGGTGCGGGCCCGGGGCCTGTTCAGCCGCAACGCGCTCTCCCGCGAGGACTTCGACCAGCGACTCGAAGCCGAGCGGACGGCGCAGGCCGGGGCCAAGCAGGCCCTGGAGGAGGTCTACGAGGCGCGGGTCGCGCTGGGCCTCGCCCCGCGCCCCGAGAAGGGAGATCTGACGGACGTCCCCGCCGACATCAACCAGACGTTCTCCGGAGTCCGCCAGGCGTTGGCCGATGTCAACCAGATCCTGGCGCAGCTCGGCTTCCCCCTGGTCTCCGTCTCCCGGACGCCCCGGCAGGCCCTCGAGGAGTTCGCCGGGCGCGACAAGGAGGGGAACATCGATCGGATCCTGGAGCGGATGGTGCCGGAGGCACCCGCGGTCCGGCAGGCCGAGGCGAAGCGACTCCAGGCCGTGCGCGACCTCGCCCAGGCCGAGCTGGACCTCCGCTATTGCGACGTCGTCAGCGAGATCGACGGCGTGGTCACCAGCCGCAGCGTCAACCCCGGCAACCACGTCTCCGCCGGGCAGAGCCTGCTGGCCGTCCGCTCGATCGACGAGATCTGGGTCAACGCCAACTTCAAGGAGACGCAGCTCGCCGACCTGCGGATCGGCCAGCGGGTGCGGTGCGAGGTGGACATGTACGGCGGCCGGAAGGAGTTCGAGGGCCGGATCACCGGCTTCACGATGGGGACCGGCCAGACCCTCTCGCTCCTGCCGCCTCAGAACGCCACCGGCAACTACGTGAAGATCGTCCAGCGGCTGCCGGTCCGCATCGAGCTGACCGACTACGACCCCGACAAGGCCCCCCTGTTCGTCGGCCTGTCGGTGGTCCCGTACGTGCACTTCAAGGAGCCGCCGACGGGCCCGAACGCCGGGGCGGTCTTGCAACCCCTGGCCATCCATCCGACAGACCCGACGGGCCCCGGGCCCTCATCCGCATCGGTCACAAAGCACGAGTGAACCCCGATGGAAGTGGAGTCCCCGCAGATGCTAATGCCCTTCATGATCGCGGCCGCCCTGCTCTTCGGCGGTCTGCTGGTCTACGGCACGGCGATCCAGCTTGTTGTGCGCGTCGTCGTGAGGCTGATCCGAAGCGGGCCCGGCGCCCTGGGGTTCTGGGAGAGTACCGCCGTCATGGCGATCGTGACGGCGATCACGGCGGTTGCACACGTGACACAGATCGCCCTCTGGGCGGCGGCCTTCCTCCTGTGCGGGCAGGCCTCGACGCTGGAGACGGCCTTGTACGTCTCGGCCCAGAGTTACACGGCCCTCGGGTATGGCGACGTCCTGCTGTCCGATCGGTGGCGGTTGCTCGGCCCCCTCGAGGCCACCAACGGCCTCCTGTTCTTCGGGCTGTCGACGGCCGTGTTGTTCGCGATCATGAGCCAGTTGATCGAGCGTCGCCTGCGGGCCGAACCCGGGTACCGGGGCGATGTGGCCGGGAACCAGGCGCCGCCCTCGCCGGCCGATGAAACATTATCAAAATTCACATATGAATGTTGTGAATTACGTCGGTCGTCTACCCCGGAGGACGGGTCATGAGCAGCGAAACATCCGCCCCTGCCGCCGTAGACCGCCCGTCGGTCAACCCCTGGCTCGTCGCCACGGCCGTGGTGATCCCCACGTTCATGGAGATCCTGGACACCACGATCGCCACCGCGTCGATGCGCTACATCGCCGGCGGCCTGTCGGCGACGATGAACGACAGCGACTGGGTCATGACCAGCTATCTGGCGGCCAACGCCACCATCCTGCCGATCACGGGTTGGCTCTCGGCCCGCCTGGGCCGCCGCAGGTACTTCCTCCTCTCCATCGCCATCTTCACCGCCGCCTCGGTGCTCTGCGGACTGGCCACCAGCCTGGAAGAACTGATCCTGTTCCGGGTGATCCAGGGGATCGCCGGGGGCGGGCTCCAGCCCGCCAGCCAGGGGATCCTCATCGACGGCTTCCCGCCCGAGAAGCAGGGCACGGCCATGACGGTGTTCGGGGTGGCGGGGCTGACCGCCCCGGTCATCGGCCCGACGCTGGGCGGTTACATCACGGTCAACTACGACTGGCGCTGGATCTTCCTCATCAACCTGCCGATCGGCGTCCTGGGCTACCTGATGTGCCACTTCGCGGTCCGCGACCCCGAATACCTGGAGCGGGAGCGGGCGAAACTGCGAGGGCGGCCGATCAACTTCGACTACATCGGCCTGGGGCTGCTCGCCCTGATGATGTCCTCCTGGGAGATCCTGCTGAGCAAGGGGCAGGAGTGGGACTGGTACAACGACCCCTTCGGGAAGGCCCAGACGCTGGCTGTCCTGTTCGTCGTCGGCCTGGGCGCCCTGCTCTTCCGGGAGATGAGGATCGCCAACCCGGTGGTCAACTTCCGGCCGCTGGGCGAGCGCAACCTCGCGGCCTCCAGCATCATTATCTTCTGCGCCTACGGCGTCCTCTACGGCGCCAGCGTGTGCCTGCCGTCCCTGCTCCAGTCCCTGTTCGGCTACGATGCCTTCGTCTCCGGCCTGGTGATGTCGCCCTCCGGCGTCTTCTCCATCCTGGTGATGCTCGTCGTCGGCGTCTTGCTCGGTCGGGGCACCGACGCCCGCTGGCTGATCGCCGCCGGGCTGCTCGTCATGGCGGCCGGTTGCTACTGGATGGCGCGGATGAACCTGTACATCAGCCCGGAGCAGGTGATCGGGCCGCGGGTGGTGTTGATCTGCGGCCTGTCGTTGATCTTCGCCCCGATCAACGTGGCCGCCTTCCGCTACACCCCCCCGCACCTGCGCGCGGCCGCGGTCGGCCTGTTCGCCCTGCTCCGCAACGAGGGGGGCAGCGTGGGCATGTCGATCAACAAGATCATCGAGCAACGGCGCGAGCAGTTCCACCTGGCCCGTGTGGGCGAGAACCTCGGCCCGCTCAACCCGCACGTTCAGGACTACTTCCGGGCCGGCAAGGCCTACTTCCTGCAACAGACGGGCGATCCGGCCCGGTCGCAGGAGATGACCCTCCAGACGCTGGACAATCTCCGTCAGCAGCAGGCGGCGTCCCTGGCCTACTTCGACGTCTTCTGGCTGTTCGCCGTCCTGAGCCTGGGGCTTGTGCTCCTCGTGCTCCTGATGAAGCGCTCGGTGGCCGAGAAGGGAGAGCTCATCGGGGGAGAGTAGGCCGTCGACCGGCGGCGCGAGATCGAGGTGAGCCATGGCCGAAAACGATAAGGCATTCGGGCACGACTCGACTCGCAATGTCGGTCGTTCTTCAAAGTCTCAAAGATCGCGGACCTCGGGAGTCGTCGGCGCCCGACTGTGGGCGCCCGAAGCGACGGGCTCCTTCGGACGATGTGAGGGAATCCCATGGCAGATCCGGCATCGAAGAAGCGCATCCTGATCCTCGGCGGAGGCTTCGGGGGAGTCGCCACCGCCCGCCACCTGGAAAGGCTCTGCCGGCGGCGGCCGGACGTGGAGATCGTCCTGGTGAGCCGGGACAACTTCCTGCTCATGACGCCCCTGCTGTTCGAGGTCTTCTCGGGTGCCCTGGACCTGCGCTCCTGCTCCTTCCCCATCCGCGCCTTCTTGCGCACCACCCGGTTCATCGAGGCCACCGTCCAGGACATCGACCTGGACCGCCGCGTGGTCCGCCTGGCATCGCCCGGGAATCGTGGCGGGCTGTCCTACGACCGGTTGGTCCTGGCCCTCGGGTCCAGGACCAACCGGGACATGATCCCCGGCTCGAAGTACGCCTTCACGTTCAAGACCCTGGCCGACGCCCTGCTGCTCCGCAACCACATCATCGAGCGGTTCGAGGTCGCCGACGTGGAGACCGACCCGCGACGCAGGGCGCAAATCCTCACGTTCGTGGTCATCGGCGGTGGGTTGGTCGGGGTGGAGCTGCTCGGCGAGCTGACCGCCTTCGTGGACGGCATCACGCCTTTCTACGAGCACGTGAATCGCGATGAAATCCGTTTCCTCCTGGTCCAGGCCGCCGATCGCCTCCTGCCGGAAATCGACCCGACGCTGGCGGTTTATGGCGCCCGGATGCTGGCCGGTCGGCGCGGGGTGGAACTGCGAACCGAGACCCGGGTGCGGGCCATCGAGCCGGGCAAGGTCCATCTGGCGGGAGAAACCATCGCCGCGGACACGATCGTCCTGGCGGCGGGAAATGTCCCCAACCCTGTGGTGGCGGGCCTGCCCGTGGAGAAGGACAGGAGCGGTCGCATCGCGGTCGAGCCGACCCTGCGCTGTCGGAGTCGCCCGGAGGTGTGGGCGCTGGGCGACTGTGCCTCGATCCCCGGCCCCGACGGTCAGCCCTACCCCAACTTGGCCCAGCACGCCTTGCGCCAGGCGCGGGTGCTGGCCGGGAACATCGTCGGCGCGCTGGACGGCCGGCCGCCCAGGCCGTTCGTCTACCGGACCCTGGGAATGATGGGCTCGCTGGGCCCCGGCAACGGGTTCGGTCAATTCCTCGAAGTCCGGATGCATGGCCTCCCGGCTTGGTTGCTTCGCCGCACCTATTACCTGCTGCAGATGCCCGGCTGGGGCCGGCGGCTGCGCATCATGATCGACTGGACCTTTGCCCTGCTGTTTCGGCCGGACATCGTGAAGATCGGCCTGGACAGCGAGACGGCTCTACTGGTCCGCGAGGTGGCGCTCGGTGACGCGGCCAGCGCGCGGCAGGAAGAGGGCGGCGCCCGGACCGACTCCGCCACCGAGGGCGACCCGCTCGCCCTCGTCGGACCCGAGGTGCGAAGGTCGAAGCCCGCCGCGATCGAACGGAGTTCAACATGAGGACCGAACGCAGTGGCTTACTCCTGGCGCACGTCTCTGGCGCTGAAAACCCGGCCTCTACTGAAAACGGAACAGGGATCGGCCATGACGCTCAAGATCCATCTATCCGAACCCGTCCGCCGGTGCGGCTGCGACCGATGCGGCCTGACGGACCCCGAGGGCGGAGTGCTGCTCGAAGACGACACCGAGGCCAGGCGGGTGTTCTGCCGGGCCTGCACCCTGGAGCTTCTGGCGGCCTACCTGACGGGCACGCGAAGCATCGCCCCGGCATCGTAGCGCAGGGCCTCGATCGACCCCGAAAACAACGCTCCTGCCGGGAGTCCGCCCTCAGGATCGGGTGCGTCTGAATTCCTTGAAAGGACCGCGAATCGGGCCATTCGCACGCGGGACGAAGGAGGTTTCGATGGCTCGGCACGATGCGAACGGTCCTGGCGCCTGCAGCACCGGCAATCCGCAAGTGCAGCGACCGGCGAAGTCGGCATTCGCGGGCGGCGGGCCCGCTCTTGACAGACGTCCGATGTCCGGAGCGCGCCGGAGGCTGACCATGATCGAGCTGGCGCAGGCGCGTGCCGTCACGCCGGGGAGCCTGGCGTACCTATTCAACCGGGGAGCCGACGGCCTCGACCCGGTCGCGTTCTTCTATCCCTGCGACTGCCTCTACTAAAACGAGACCATGACCGGCGAGGCGACCATCCTCGAGTCCGCCGATCGAGGACATTCCCCCGGAGCCGGCGGCAGACGGAGCTACCACCCATGAGCGACAATCTTAACCCCACCCGTGACCAGGACGCCCGGCGCGCTGAGTGGAGGAAAAGAGGCAGCTGATCGGGGCGGAATAGAGAGGAAAGAGTCGGCGAAACATGGTATACGGACCTGGACGGTCCCGGCAGATGCGGCGGGCCGGGTTCACCGGCGGCTGGCTGTAGCACGGCGGTCGGCGGGAGACGATCATGAGCGAACCGACAGTCCCGATCAAGCAGCAGTCCGTCCGGCGCTTCGTCCGCGCCATCAAGGACTTCCTGAGCTCCGAGGTACGCTGGCGCGCGCTGGGCCTCTTCGCCCTGCTGATCGGCCTGCTGGTTGGCATCAGCGGCCTCAATGTTGTCAACAGCTACGTCGGCCGCGATTTCATGACGGCCATCTCCGGCCGCGACCGGGCCGGGTTCGTCCGGATGGCGATCGTCTACGTGGGCGTGTTCGCGGCCTCGACCGGCGTCGCGGTCTTCCAGAGCTTCGCCGAGCAGCGGCTCGGACTGCTCTGGCGGGCGTGGCTGACCCGCCGGCTGATCACGCTCTATCTCGACGGCCGTACCTACTACTGGATCAAGGAGACCGGGGCGGTGGACAACCCCGATCAGCGCATCGCCGAGGACGTGAAGGCGTTCACGGCCACCTCCCTGTCGTTCATCCTGATCTTCCTCAACGGGACGTTCACGATCGTGGCGTTCGCGGGGGTGCTCTGGACGATCAGCCGGCTGCTGTTCGCCGTCGCCGTCGGATATGCGGCCCTGGGCTCGCTGCTGACCGTCCTGCTGGGCCGGCCGCTGGTCGGCCTGAATTACCGCCAGCTCGATCGCGAGGCCAACTTCCGGACGGCGCTGAACCACGTCCACGAACACGCCGACTCGGTCGCGCTCCTGCACTGGGAGGGACTCGTGATGGCCCAGTTGCGCCGCCGCCTCGACGAGCTCGTGGACAACTACCGGCGGATCACGTCGGTCAACCGCAACCTGGGGTTCTTCACGACCGGCTACAACTACCTGATCCAGATCATCCCGGCCCTGGTCGTGGCCCCGATGTACATCAACAGGGAGGTCGAGTTCGGCGTGGTGACCCAGTCGGCGATGGCTTTCGCCCAGCTCCTGGGGGCGTTCTCGCTGGTCATCAACCAGTTCCAATCGATCTCCTCGTTCGCCGCCGTCACCGCCCGCCTTGACGCGCTCGGTGGGGCCGTCGAGCACGCGACGGCGCCCGACTCGTCGGCCATCGAGACCATCGAAGACCGCGAGCACCTGGCGTACGAGCGACTGACGCTCCGGGCGTCGGACGGCGAGGGCGCCCTCATCAAAGACCTGTCGGTGTCGATCTCCCCAGGAGCACGGCTGCTGGTGACGGGGCCGAACGAGGCCGCGCGGGTCTGCTTGTTTCGGGCGACCGCCGGGCTCTGGCACGGGGGGGAGGGGAAGATCACCCGCCCGCCCCTCGATGCCGTCCTTTTCCTGCCCCAGCGGCCGGATTTGCCCCCCGTGACACTCCGCGAGCTCCTGCTCGAGCCGGGCCGGGCGGTCCCGGACGATCAGATCCTGGCGGCCCTGCGCGCGGCCGGTCTCGGGCCCATCGCCGAGCGGGCCGGCGGGCTCGACGTGGAGCGGGACTGGGAGTCCTTCGTGCCGCTCGCCGAACAGCAATTGCTGGTCCTCACCCGGGTGATCCTCGCGGGTCCGCGGTTCGCTCTCCTGGACCGCGTCAACACCACACTCGGACCGGGTCAGGTTCAGGAGGCGCTCCAGCGGCTGACCGGGAATTCCATCACGCCCATCCATCTGACCGATTCCACCGAGTCCCTTGGCCCGTACGACGCGGTGCTGGAGATCGCTTCCGACGGGGCCTGGGCATTGCGGCGGACCGACAGCGAGCCCGTGCGGGACCGTGAGGACGAGGCCCACGGGCGGAGCGACTCCTTCCTTGCCGATGAAGACCCCCTTACCGAGTGAGGTGAACATGATCGTCCCAAATTACACACCCGAGGATTTCAAGAAGCTGCCGCTCCGGGCGATCGTCGCCCTCGCCGCCCGCTGCGCCCGACGGGTGGAATCCCTCAGCGTCCTGCCCGATGGCCACCCCGACGGAGATCGGTGCCGGTCGGCCATCGACGGTGCCATCCGCCTGGCGGAGGACTTCGCGAGGGGCTCACCCTGCCGGGACGTGCCCTCCGCGATCCGCGATGTCGAGGCCTGTCGGGCGATCGCGGAGGGCGATTACGTGCGCGAGTCGGCGGTGGCCGCGGTCGTCTTCGCCGCCCACGCCGCCGCGGCCGCGACGGAAAGCCTCAGCCTGCGCAACGAGCCGGCGGGAGTCGGCGTGCTCGGCACGCGACAGCCGAACCCCTTCCCGCAACTGGCGAATGTGGCGGCCGACCTCGCGGCCAGGGACGCCTTCACCGCGGCCGTGGATGCGGCGGTCGCGGCCGGCTTCGGCGACGAGTTCATCAAGGGAGCCGTGCAGGACTATCAGGCGCTCCTGAAACTCGGGCTGGCCAGATATCCCGAGGCCGGACCGCCGATCGACCCCTCGCCCGCAGGGCCGCTCGGTAAGCTGTAGGCTGCGCTCCCTCGATCCGAGACCTCCACGATCCTCCCGGGGGCCGGCGGCGTCCGGCGATCTCCATGACAGCGGAAACGGCTCTCTCTTCCTGTGAGCCTCGGCCGAGAACGGTCTAAGACTCGCTCGAAGGCATGTCTTCCAGGCGGCGCACGGCGGAAAAGGAGAGGAGTAAAGGGGCGATCAATCCGCCGATCGTGCCGATCCAGAGGGCGGTTCTCGCGTCGCTGGCCGCGGCGATCGGCCCGGCGATCAGGGCGCCGAGGGGGAGCAACAGGCCGGTCGAGACGTGGAATGTCGCGTTGGCCCGGCCCAGAATCCCCTGCGGCAAGACCGTCTGGCGTAGGCTGACGGCCAGGACATAATAGGCCATCAGGAATGCATCACCCACGAGTTGGTGGCCGACCATGCACGAGACGGCGAGCCATTGCGGGCCCCGGGCCATCGGGATCAGGAGTGCCGCAACGCGACTGACGCCCAGGCAGACGATCATGGCCCGGCCCAGTCCGATCCGACGGGCGAGTGTCCCGGCCAGGAGTGCACCCGAGAGCGCCCCCACGCCACCGACGCTGATGATCAGCCCGAGTGTCGCCGGCATCAGGCGGAGCGTGTTGATCGCGAAGATCGTGTAGAGGGCGAGGAAGAATCCATTGGTGAGCGCCGAGACGGCCTCGACCAGGAACTCCGGGCGGACCAGGGCGTGCCCGACGCTGGCCCGGAGGCCCGCGCAGGTCATCGATCAAGGTCGGCCGCTCGCCGTCGGCCGCGGCCGCGGTGGGGACCTCCGCGCTCCGGATCGCGCCAGGAAGCAGGCCGAGACCAGGAACGAGAGCGAGTCGAACGCGATCGCCAGCGGCGCCGTGATCGCCTGGACGAGCAGTCCAGCCAGCCCGGGTCCGCTGATCTCGGCGATCGCCTCGGTCGTCTCCAGCTTCGAATTGCCGTTGACCAGGCGGTCCTTGCCGATCAGGGAGGGCAGGTAGGCGTTATCCGCGATCTGGAATAGCGTCGTGGCCGCGCCGGTCAGGGCCGCGACGGCGTAGAGCTGTCCCATGCTCAGCCGTCCGAGCCAGGCGGCCAGGGGCACGGTCAACAGCAAGGCCGCGCGGACAAGGTCGGCCCCGATCAGGAGCGGCCGCTTCGCCCGACGGTCCACCCGACCGCCCATCGCCAGGCCCACGATCACCCCCGGCGCCAGCGCGAGCGCCGAGAGCACGGCGACGGATTCCACCGAGGCCCCGATCGTCACCACGGCCAGGATCGGCAAGGCCGTGCGCGTGATCCGGCTACCCAGCGCGCTGATGGCTTGTGCCGACCAGAATTTCAGGAAATCGGCCTCGCGCCAGAGCCCGCCCGAAGGCCAGGCGAGCCGACGCCTGGATTCCAACCGCGTCATGCGATGACCCCGTCAAGTCCGGCGACCCGAGGGCGACGGCCGTCCGTCATCCCCTCTCGGGCTTGAGGCTCAAACCTTGAGGGACACCGACCCCTCGAGCGAGGTTCGCGGAGCGGGGCGGATTACCGTCGAAGGACTTCTCCCGACCGAATAGCCAGCAACGACTGCGTCTCCCATTCGATTCTTATGGGACCGAGTCTCGAAGCCACGGCCACCCCATGGCTGGGATGCGGCCTCTGGGCCTCGACTCAGCGGCGGGCCAGCAGTTCTACCTCCCCGATTGCGGGGACCTGTTGAGTAAATCGGGGGCGATACATCAAAGACCACCGTTCTTGGAAGTTCTCCACCCACTTTCGAAGCACCTACACATCCGTCGCATAATGGTTGGCTTGTTCTCCCTCGGCCCAGGCGCGTGCGGTGGACTGGGTCATTCGCAGGTCGGTACTTCCGGCTCTCGGTTCGGCCGGGTAGTGACGGTCACGCTGGCGCGGGCTCATGTGTGTCAGGGGTCGTCTTGAATAGCTGAGGATCGAGCCGATTCAATAGCCGTTGGAGCTTGGGGACTTGCTCCAGCGCGGCCGCCTCACCGATCGCGGCGAGTTCCTTCGCCCTCATGAACTCCGAGGGGTCGATGGCCGTCACGTCCGGCTCGATGATGACGTCCGCCGGTTGAACTCCAAAGGCGTTCAGATTGTAATTCTGGACGAGCAGGCTGCGCACGATCGTCGGCATGATGCCGGGCCTGGCCTTGAACGGACTCGGTTTCTCGGCCGTGATGTCGCAGAAACGAGACTCCAGCTTCGCCGTCACGCTGGCCGCGATCACGAAATTGCAGCCCATCGACACCAGCACATCCGCCGGGATGTTGTTGACCAGGCCGCCGTCGATCAGTGCCTGGCCGTTGCGGACGATCGGCGCGGAGAGCACCGGCAAGTTGATGCTCTCGAGGATCGCATGGACGGCATCGCCGCGCTCGCGGACGACCGAGTTGCCGCTCACCAGGTCGACCGTGACGGAGAGGCAGGGGACGGCAAGCTGCTCGAGCCTCCAGTCATGCAGGTACTTCCGCAGCATCGCGTCGAATTGTCCGCGCCGATACTTGTAGAGGAGGTGCCAGTAGGTGCCCTGCGGAAGCTGGCGAAAAATCCAGGGGGGGCGAAGGTCCTCGGCGAACGCATTCGCGTTGTAGTCCGGATCCAGGCCGGCCGAGTACAGGATGCCGGTCATGGCGCCGACGCTGGTCCCGGCGATCATGTCGACGACGATGCCCTCGCGCTCGAGGACCTTGAGGACGCCGAGGTGCGACAGGCCTCGGGCCGCCCCGCCGCCGAGGGCCACTCCCACGCGCACGCCCCGGAGGTCGTGGACCAGCCGTTCCAGCCCGTTGGCCAGCGACCGGCCCGACGGCAATCCCGGCGGCGTCTCGTGGATCTTGAAGTCGCGGAGGGCGAGATCGGCGAGGCCCGCAACGGCGGGGACCACCGGACTGTCGCCCTCGATCAACCAGGCGATGCTGATCTTGTCTCGCCAGCCGCGGGCCGTCACGTCGATCGCCTTCAGGCGACGGATCGCGGCGGCCGCCCCATCGGCCCGGACGAAATAGACGGCTCGATCGACGAGCTCCATGAGCCGCGCCGTCCGCTCCGGCGTCAGATAGGTGTGGACGTCGAAGATGATTCGATTGGCGTCCTGCCAGTGCGCGACCTGCTCCCGGATTTCCTCCAGTGTCAACTCCCGGTCGTCCTCTCGGAGCCGCCGAGACCGCACATTCGGCGAATCCCACCTCCGGTCCGAATCGCTGAAAACGGCGAGCTGCTCACCGATTTCGCTCAGTCGTTGGATGAGCCGTTCGGCCAGCGGGCGCGTCGCGGGCGAATCGTGGACCAGGGCCAGCATCATCATCGACCGCTTGGGAGCGTCGCCGAGGAAGATCTTTCGCAGGCTCCCCGCGTAGGTCTTGAGCCACAGCCGGCGCAGGTCCGGCCTGGCGAGCGTCAGCTCCATCGCCTCTTCGTAGTCCAGCCTGAGGACCGTCGTGGGCTCCAGCGCTACGACACGGATCGGCACCGATTCGCCGAGCGCGCCGACCATCATCCCGAATTGCTCTCCGCGTTCGATCATGCGGAACAGCGACTCCGTACCGTCGGTGCCGATCCGAACGGCCTTGAGCCGCCCCCGCAGGACGAAGCCGACCGTGGTGAGCACGACGTCCGCCTCGTGGACGACGCTGCCCGCCGCATAATGCGCGACCCGTCCCAGCCGCGCGACTTCCCCGAGCGTCTCATCCGACGCCCCCTGGAAGTATTCATGCACCTTCAGGAGCGGAATGACCTCATCGTTCATGGCGGCGCCTTTCGAGTTCGCTGCGGATATGGTCACCGAACCCCGTCGCCGGGGCCGCGTTCGCAATGTCGTTGAGGTAGGCGAGTCGGCGGAGCTCCGTAAAGGGTAGAGTCCGGTCCAATCGACCGTCCCGATAGAGGGCCCGATCCAATCGGGCGTTGGCGATGACGCGCCAGTCCCAGCGGACCTTCGTGCTGGGGAGCTTGTAGAAGGACGTCGTGCAATTGGTGCACAGCACGTGGTACCAGCGCGGGGTCTCATGCAATTGATTGATCGTATTCACGTAATCGAGGAACAGTCTCGTCAACTCCTCGACGCCGGAATTGATGCGGTAGAGGTACGCCCATTGACGTTCGCTATATTTCGTGCGCCGCAGGATCACGTCGCGTTCGTCCGCGGCGACGAACATCAGTTCCTGCTGCCGATACAGGCTGCGAAAGACCGAGTAATCCTGCCCCCTGGTGATTCGCGCCTCGATCGACATGCAGATGCGGCCGTCGGGTCCGAAGTCGAAGACCAGCGCCGGGTGGCCCCTGAGCCCATCTCCCCAGTCGAAGAAAATGATGTCGAGTCCGCTGATATTCGAGAGATGATAGGTGCGGGCCTCGTACTCCGGCGTGAAATCGTCGATCGAACGGTATTCGAGGTTGCGGACGTTTTCGATCGTCACCGCATCTCCGGCGATGACGGCGCGCGGCAGGACGGCCATGCTCGGGTCCCAGTCGCGGTCGTTGCTCGGCGTCAGCCGGTACCACCACGCGAGGAAAAGAGACTCCGCGCCGAGCAAGGCGACGATCGGCTGCCAGGGCCAGGTCGCGAGCATCGCGACGACGCCAACGGCCCAGAGCAGAACGACCCAACGGCCCCAGCGAGCCCCGCCGCACACGTCGAAGTAAATCGCGCCGGCCATCCAGACGGCAACCAGAACAGCCGCGACCAGCGATGCCCCCGTGAGGATTCCCAGTATGAGACCCATCAATGTTCTCTCTTCTGGTTGACGGGGCGCCTTGAGAGGGCGGGTCGATGCGCCTGGCAGAGCCGCTCTTCGAGACCGGAGTTGGCGCAGCTCACTGACACGCGCTTTTCGGAGGTTTCGTCATCTCGGCTGCTCTTTCCTTAATATTAAATACGGATCATTCAGGATCGACCTCGGTGAATCTCGCCGCAGGCGGGCGACATGCGAGTGTGGGAAGTGTCTCGGCCGTAGACCTGATCCGCCGCTCATCACGACGGAGGCGATTTGGCCCGCCCTTTCGTCTTGATTTCAAGGGCTCACGACCGGCCTCCACGTCAGGGATTCGTGAGACTGGCTCCGGCGGACGGTTGCGCCTGCCGTCGCGGCGAGGATTGCACGGGGAGCTCTTGTTACGTGCGCCCATGGAAGCGGACCGACCAGGGGGCGCCGTGATGGCTCGGGGGCTTCCTCGGCATCCCGATGGAGCGAGTGATCCTCATGCAGCGTATGATGGTCATGGATCCCTCAACGGAGCTTCGCCATGTTCCGCCAGAAGCGTTCCAGGCTCTCCGTACCGCCGAACAAGGTGGTGAAGATCGTCGAGTCGGCGAGCAGGATATCGCCGCCGCGAGCGCCTTCCGGCGGCATCCAGAGGAATGAATTGAACTCGCGATTCCCCGCGGCGGTGAATGGATGCGGCCGGGACAGGTCGATCGGCTGCGTGGCCAGGACATTAACGGACTTCGTATCTTCGGCTGTCAGCGCGTAGTGCGGCAAGTGCAGATGGAAATTGAACGTGGTCACTCCATCCAGCAGACCCAGCTTGTCGAGATCCTTGTTGATGGTCAGAGGCGCGATCTGATCGGTCCCCTGCACGACGGCAGGCCGGAGCCCGAACTGATTGATTACGGGCACTTCAAGTCCTTTCATCAGCGATCGCGTGTACTGGCCGAAGCGCTGCTGGCGCGGCACGAGCTCATCGCCGTGATGCTTGTACTCGACCTGGCGCTGCTTCATGTCGCCCGTGAAGCCGACGTCGTGATGCGGCGCCAGGATCAGGCACGTGCCTTCCCGATCGAGCCACCCTCTAATGGCGTCGATCTCGCCCCGCTCGGCTTCCTGCTCGGAGACGAGGTGGTCCAGGCCGAAAACCATCAACGTGTCCGTGTCCGCAAGGACTCTCTCATCGATCGGGAGCTTGTAACCCGCCTGGTCGATGCGCTGGTAAACGGCCACCGGATGATCGGTCGTCTCACCCACGATCTGCTGGAAGGAGACGGTGGAGCGGTGGAATAACTCCAGGGTGCCGGCGATCCCCTGGAGGAAGTTCATCTGATCCCACTCGGACCCCTCGAAGCCCGGCCAGGCGACCCGGCGAACCTCGGTCATGGTCGAGAAACGATTGTCCAGGTCGGTCAGGTCCCGGTTCGCTTCCCACGGATAGCTCCACGTCCAGTAGATGCTGAAACGTCGTCGACCCGGCGTGTACGGCCGCGGTACGTGGTTCTGATTATAGGTTCGACCGGTCTGGTTCGTCGCACCCATTCCCATCTCCTCCCACTGTTTTCCTCTTCAGTGCTGATTCGGCCGGCCATCGGACAGCGTCGTGAGGTATCGGAGCGCGTTGAGGCCGGGCAGGAAGAAATAGGCCCCACCTCGGACGGTCGTGAAGGCCGGCAGCCCGGTGAGCTTCTTCCGGATCGGTCGCCTGGGGATCTTGAATTCCAGCGTGCCGTCCTGGTTGCCGATAATCGGGTCGCGCTCATTGGCCAGTTCGTGGAAGTTCTTGTCATTAGCCCACACGTTTTGCGCGAACTCGAACTGGCGGATCAGGCTCCCGCAGATCACGAAGGCCGCGATCCCGCGCTCCTGGCCGTCCTCGGGCGCGTCTTCCGGCAGATGCGGCCCATAGGTGGCTCCGCGGCGGATCATGCGGCGCCGGTTCATGTTCACGGCCGTGTCCCGCGGGTTCATACGGCGGATGTGCGCCCCGAGGGGCACGGCGTAACCGAGAGGGTCGGACTCCTTGTAATTGAAGTCGTTGTTGCGTTGCGGGTCGGCCCCGAGGTCCGGGTCGTCCTTCTCCGGCGCCAGGACGAGCGGGGCTCCGCTCCGCCACCGGCCCATGAGTTTGGCGGCGAGAAATTCCTGTTCCTCGGGCGTCTGGCCGTTCGCGCGGAGGAAGTCCCGGAACGCTCCCACGTGCTCCTCCAGGCGGCGGTAGGCCGCGTAGCTGCCGTTGCGGCGGAGGATTTCCGGCTCGGGTTGGCCGGCCACGTTGCCGTCCTCGTCGGGGTATCCGAGGATGAATTCGCCCGCCTTCAACGGGCCGCCCGAGCCGGGCGTCGGCTCGTCGCCCGAACCCTCGATGACCGGCTGCGACATTCGATCGCGGTAGCCGAAATGGTCGTGCGCGTAGTCGAACGGCGGGGTCGCGTCGAGGTCGAGTGACGAGAGCACCTCCGCCCCCTCGCAACGCGCGACGAGGGCTCGATGCTCCGATTCGCAGCGCTCGCGCTCGGCGCGATCACGGGCGAAGAGGATGGCGATGGCGTGGAGGTCCGGGCTGGCCAGGCCCCCCACCCAGTGGTCGCGGTGGTTCGCACCCGTGTCGCCGAGGATCTCGGCTCGGGCGACCATGCCCTGCTTGAACTCCTCGGGGAACGTGCCCAGCGACGCCTCGTCCACCCCCAATGTCCGAAGACCGTTCCAGGTGAAGCCCACGGTCACCCAGCGGTTGTTCTGACCCATCGAGGCGCGCGCCTCGTCGGCCGACTGCACCGTCGGTAGCAGGCCCGCGAGCCACTTCCGGCCGGCCGAGGGGCTGCGGAACGTCAGGAACTCGTACCTCGCCGCCATCGCCGGAGCCCGGGCGAGCAGGATGTGCTGAATGTCGTCGAGCTCCAGCATGACTCTTTCCTAAGAGTGATCGTCGCATGAGCCCGAATCGGACGCGGCCCCGTCCCCTGGGGCAGAGTCATCCTCTGCCGGGACGGCCCTACTGTGGCCCCTTGGCCCACGCCCAGGCCATGATGCGCCACTCCGCGTCGACCTTGCGGAGCGCCACCGTGAGGGCCGAACCGGTCTGCGTGACCGGTTGGCCGTGCACCCGGAACGTCATGGACGCAGGAATGACCACGTACGCGCGGTCCCCGGTGACGTTGACATGCCGCGGCTCGCCCAGGGCGACGAAGTAGTCGGTCGCCCCTTCGCGGTCCCCGGCGACCGCGACGTCTCCGTGCCAATCTTCCGAGGCCGTCGGTCCGTGCCAGACATGCGGCGCGAGGCCGTCGAGGATGGACATCGGCACATCACACACTGCCGCCATGCCTTTCACATCCGACTTGTTGAAACAATCGATGTAGCGGCGCACCGTCTCCAGCGGCTCGGTCGCGCTTGCCATTGTGTTTCTCCTGCCTGCAGTGGGTTGATGCGAGAGCTAGTCCGCTTTGACTTGGGAGATGCCGCTTCTCTGCCCGCCGCCGGGAATCACTGCATCTGGTCGAGCATCGTGGAGAACGCCGCCTTGAGCCTGAGCGCCTTCTTGATCTCGTCGGCGCTCACGTAGGGATACTCCCCGTATTCGAGGAAGCTCGGGCACTGGTGCTCCCGGACGAACTTGACGAAGGCCGCGGGGTTCGACTTCCAATCGTCGGGGAACCCTTCGAGGTTCTCGAAGATCGTGTTGATGCCGTATTTCGAGAAGAGGGCCACGGCGTCCTCGGTGTACTTATCGAAGTCGGTGTCGAAGATGCCCTGATACATGAAGTACGTGTCCGTTCCGATGTCGAAGAGGACCCAGCGCAGGTAGTGCAGCTTGAGCACCTCGAGGGCATCGGGCAGGCCGGCGATGGTCTCCTCGATCTTCTTCCCATACGCGCGGATGGTCTGCTCCGTGCCGGGTTTGATCTTCGCAATGATCGTGAAGCCATAGCACGCGGGAGTCCTGGGGAAGATCGGGCCGTATCGTCCCTGCTCCTCCTCGAAGAATCCCTCCTTCGGGATCGCCTTGGCGGCGGGCTTCGTCCAATCGTGCTGCATGTCAGTCTCCCTGCCTTCCTGTCGCGGTTCTTCGACCGGTGTTCCTCGATTTCCGGGACGCCCATCGGCACAGCTCACGGCCGGTATTCGTTTTGCGAGTCGGGTGACAGGACCGCGAACGATCACATACGGGACGAGTGCCAGAATCGTTGCCGTGAGAAGCAATTCCAATGCATAAATGCCGGAATGCATGATGACCTGGTAGATCGAGTCCAGGACCAACGCCAGGATGAAGACGTTCCCGACATCACCCCAAGTCCTTCGCAATAACTCACGCCGGCGGCCTGGATGGGTGAAGATGGCCCACAAGAAGGGGGGCTGACCTTCCCGCGCATCCTGTAATCCCGCCCGGATCGCAAGGAAGACGGCCATGGCCGGCTGCATGATCAGCCGGAAAGTCATCGGCCCGTCGGAACGACCGATGAGATTTTCCCATCCGCGTCTGACTGCCTCTTCCACAATTCACCTTCCCGGCTGGGCACCTTGGAATGGTACCACGGCAGCGTATCGGGCTCAATTGCTCATGGAGCAAGATACGCCCGCTCGTCGGCGATCGTGACGCGGTCCGGCAGAGGCTAGCGGACTTCCTCCGGCCCTCGTGCGGGCATGGTCCCCTCCTCGATCGATCAAGGCTGTTGAGATACCTCCAGGCCGACTCCGACCGGATCAGGAACGCGGTCCACGAGGAGCCCCCGGACTCGAGAGTGCTGGGCGACATCGCTCAGCCATCGAACGGGGAGCTCCGAGTAAGATCGCCACAACTCGCCCGCGGCGATCATGATCAGATCGGCATCCCCCCGCACGCTGATGCCGCGCGGCCGTCCCGGAGCCACTCCAAGGTCCCCCTTCGGTTCCGGCCCGAAGACCGACTCGAGCAAAGGTGAGGCCCACACCCCCTCGTGATCGTTCCCGGGCACGTAGACGGGCTGATCGAGGGTGATCGGGCGCCCCAGCGCCAGCCGCGTGCCGTGGGGCAACAAGACTGCGGTGATCGGATAGCTGGTCAGATGCTCCCAGTCGCCGATCAGGACCGGCTCGGAGAGCTTCAATCCCTGGGATCGGAACGCCTTCTCCGTCAACTCGAGGCAGTAGAACGCGGAATCGTCCATGCGGAACTCGAAGTCGAATGGCACCTGCCGCTCGAAGATCGTACGGCAGTAGGCCATCACGCCGGGGATGTGGCGGCGGTGCTCGGGCTTCAGTCGCTTCACGCCCATGGGGCCGACGCAGTCGATCATCCAGACCTCGAATGGCATCAGCCGGATTCCGTCCGACGAGCAGTCGTAAACCATCGGAGATCCGTCCTCGATGGCGACGATCCCGGTATGCGAGAACGGGCTGTCCGTCGCCGTGGCGATGAACCGGCTCAGGGCGAAGAGCCCGCGCATGGCCCTGGCATCGCCGAGCCGGAAGACGATGTCACCATCTCGGAGCACGTCCCGGCCCCAGCGATTCCACCGGGCCATCTCCGGATCCATCGCCTGCGGTAGGATCTCTCCGGCCGACCGGGCCCGGCTCGCGTCCGGGCCCCAGAAACGGCCCGACCAGGCGGCCGGCCTCGTCCAGTCGGACCTTTCCTCCAGGGCCCGCTCATCGTTGCAGAACGCGATCATCCAGCAGCAGAACCAGAACACGGTCGACCTCCAGGTGCGACTCGGGGAGATTGGGCTGGAGCGTCCTGCACCGTCCCTGCGGTCGACGCGACCGGGGGAGTCTTCCGTGCATCGAACCCGCGTCGACTCGGCCGCCGAAGGGTCGCTCGAGAGGTTGATGTTGAATCCAAGGCAATCATACCATTCAGCATCCATCGAGGCGGACGATGACTCCCACAGTCGAGTCTGACCCAGAAGCCGAATTTGACGGTCGTAGGGCGGGTGCGACCCACCGACGCAAAGCGCTGGCATCCGGTGGGTTGCATCCACCCTGCGAGGGCGACTTCCGACTTCTTCTGGGACAGACTCTCAGTGTCCGGGCCCCAGCTCTGATCACCATCGCGGGGTTGACCGAGTCCCCGATGCGAGATTGAGAGGGTGCGATGAGGGTCGCGATCCTTGAACGAATCTTCAGCGCGAACCACCGGTTACTCTGGGCGATCCGCGAGTGACGAGAGTGGCATGAGACCTTGAGTTGCGGCAGCCGTTACCGCGGGAAATAACCATCATGCCGAGCAGTCATCGCGGATGTCCGGGCGTCAGGAGGGTAGGCGCATCAGCCAACCTACCCCAGCAAAGGCGCACGGCCGGGCTATCATCAGGGTTCGTCAAATTGCCTCTGATCCGCATTCGGCAAGCTATAGACACGGGTAATATACCGAGGGCGCAAAACTCCTGTCAAGCAAGTGCTTTTTCTAATTTTGATATCATCGACTTCTGAGAGATCCTGGAGACAGGGCCATGACGTCCGGTCCTAGCGCCGCCTTCCCGGCGATCATGGCGTTCGCGCGACGCCGAGAGGGCGACACGATCTCTCGCGTTCGGGATGGGTCGCACACGGGCCGACAGCGGCGAATTCGTCGCGCTCGCGATCGACGCGACGCCCTTGATCATGCGGGGAAGCCTGAGGCCGGCTGAACCTTCGGACCCGAACATCCGATAAATATGGTGAGGGCGTTGAAATGCGCCGCTCCCCTCCAGACCATCGTCCGGTCAGCGCGTCCACCCATAGTCCGTGAAATCCGCTTGCCCCGAGGAAAGGTGCAAGATGAGTCGCATATCACCCGCACTCTTAATGCAGGTTGTCGGAGCATTCTCCTGCCTCTTCGTCGGCGCGATGGCCCGCCCGGGCGCCGCCCAGGAGCCGGTCCCCGTCGCCGCGGCGCCCGCCTACTCCGACCTCGTCCCCGTCGAGGAGACCGCCCAGCCTCCGGCCCAGCCGGTCGACCTGTCCACCTGGAGCGGCAGCACAGACGCCTACCCGATCGGTCGGGTGATCATGGAATCGATCTGCGGCAAGCCCGATCCGAACACATGGAGGCCGTTGCCGTGCTCGACGTTCTTCAGTGAAGGCTGGCTCGAGCCCTGGGTGCCGTCGCCCAGCGGATCGGGCGGCGCGCCCGACAGGGCTGGATCAATGCCGCGGACGGCAACATGTACCGGCTGTGGTTCTTCACGTTCGGCGAGGCGTTCAACCAGGGCTCGAAGAGCAATGCCTACATCGGTTCCTACACGCTCTACACGCCGCTCAGCCGTCGCCTGCTCCTGATCACGAACATCCCCTTCGTGCTCCGCAACAACGCTGGCAGCGGGTTACCCACCATCAGCCCGACCGGGCTGACGCCGCCGTCGAAGGACCACACGACATTCGGCGACATCTCGTTCACGCCCCGCGTCCTGGTGCATGAGACGAAAGACTTCTCGCTGACGGCCGAGATGGCCGTGCTGGTCCCGACCGGCAACCAGCCCCTCGCGGGCAAGACGGCCCTGATCCCGGCCTTCTCCTTCTGGAACAATTTCGCGGGACGGTGGGTGGTCCGGGGCGGCCTCGGCGACTTGATCCCGCTCGGCGGCGGCGGGAGCGACACCCTGATCGGCCAGCTCGCCATCGGTCAGACCTTGACCGATCATGACGTGCCGCTGTTCGGCGACTTCACCTGGTACGTCTCGTCGGTGGTGAACGCCCCGCTTTCCGACGGCAAACATACCAGCGTGACGCTGACCCCCGGCATGCGAACGCACCTGGGCCGCGACTGGTATTTCCTGGCCGGCCTGCCGACGCCCTTGACCACTCAGCGAATCGGCGATCTCGGCATGATATTCTGGTTCATGAAGGCGTGGTGAGTAGCGGTGGAACCCGGAGCAGGCCGACGAGCACGGGGGACCGTTCCCGTCCCTCGGGGATCTTTGTGCTGGCCGTTCGAAGGCGGCCTCCTGTTCCATGTGCCTTCCCGATCGAGCCACTCGCGGATGGCGTCGATCTCCCCTTGCTCGGCTTCCGGCTCGGAGAAGATGTGGTCCGGGCCGAAAACCATCAACGTGTCCGTGTCCGCAAGGACCCTCTCATCGGTCATGAACTTGCACCCTGCTCGGTCGATGCCTCGGTAATTCCCGGTGGAGCAAGACGGCCGGGGCGCCACCGGAGTGACGCCCGGCCGCACTCCTCGATGTGCGAGCTTCCTCACAGGCCGCCTGCCGCGAGGTAGGCGGCCGCGGCGCCCATCCGTCGGCCGCCGCCGCCCCGAGTGAACCCGTAGGTCCAGGCAGGCGCGCCCCCGCAGAGTGATCGGAGGAGCTGTGGAAGGTCAGCGCCCCGGGCCGAAGCCGCCGACGCCCAGGCCGGGCCTCACCCCCAAGCCGGAGGCCGGCCCGCCGAGGCCGCCCGGGTTGTAACCGGGCCGGCCGAAATCGTATCCGTAGCCCGGCTGGCCGTAGCCGGTCTGGCCGTACCCGTACCCGCCGGGATAACCGGCCGTGCCGCTGGTATACCCGCTATTGTAGTAACCACCGCCAGCCGTGCCGTAGCCGCCTCCGGCACCGTAATAGCCCGTGGAGTACGTATACCCCCCGTTACAGGACGTGACGGGGCGCAGGCCCGACGCCGGTGGCACGCCTCCGACGACGTCGCCCAGGTGACGACCAGCATCGAGGCGATCAGCAGACTCCCCTTCAAGGTGCGCGTCATGATCGATTCTCCCCGGGACTGCGTGCGTTCACGATGAGACCGCAAACGGGCGGTGCAACGCGACGTCGCATCTGTCCCGTGCGCGTCAACTTAACCTGCCTTAACCTTAAAATCTAGTCACTCTCGCCACATTGACATCTAGCCTCCCTCAATAGGCTACCATGCGGCATGGGACCGGCCATCCACGCGTAGCTAGTCCATGATTTCGACACGTTCTGCCACCGTGACGCAACCAGGGGACCATTCGCGTTCCTTATGGATTGCCTCGAGATGGACCCTCCCTCATTGGCAAGCGTGCCTTCCCGTTGCCGGTTCGTGGACCACGCGGCTGGCGCAGCTCCTCGCGGAGCGGGCGGCCGAACGAGTTCGTGATGGGTCCCCCGCAAGACTGCGAATTCTTCCCGCCCGTCCTGATAGAATTAACAGTGCGGTTCTTGAGATCCGCCGGCTACCCTAAGGAACGAGCATCGACCCCATGAGCGAGGACGGCGGCCTGACGCACGGCCTCGGACTCACGGCGGGCCTCTTCTGGTCGATGAGACGCCACAGACTAGCATCCGAATCGGCGGCGGCTATAATCGAGGCCGAGGTCCGCGATCCTCGGACCGTGTCCGCGAAGGTCCTGAATTCCTCCGTACCGCATCCGACGACGGTCGGAACACGGCGTGCGACCCGTTGATCACGACGGCCGAGATCGTGGCTTCCGTCCGAGGCGAACGGATCGGCGAAGAGCCCGCGATCGCGAGGGAAGCGGTCCGCCCGGGCGTGACGTACTCGTGAATTCGATGTCGAGCGAGTCTACCGCGAGAATCCCCGTTAAGGAGTCGATCGATGGCCGCGACGCCGACGATGCAAGCACCAGCGAAGGCGACCGCGCCCTCGGACAATTCGCCGGGCGCAGAGGCGCCGCTCACGGTGGACGAACTGCGCAAGCTCGACGCCTACTGGCGGGCGGCCAATTACCTCTCGGTCGGGCAGATCTACCTGCTGGACAACCCGCTGTTGCGGGAGCCGCTGCTGCGGGAGCACATCAAGCCCAGGCTGCTCGGCCACTGGGGCACGTCGCCGGGCCTGAACATGCTCTGCGCACACCTCAACCGGGTCATCAAGCGAGATGACCTGGACATGATCTATATCATCGGCCCGGGGCACGGCGGCCCGTCGTTGGTCGCCCACGCCTACCTCGAGGGGACCTACAGCGAGATCTATCCGGAGATTAGCCGGGACGCGGAGGGGATGAAGAAGCTGTTCAAGCAGTTCAGCTTCCCGGGGGGTATCCCCAGCCACGTCGCCCCGGAGACGCCGGGCAGCATCCACGAGGGCGGCGAGCTCGGCTACGCCCTGAGCCACGCCTACGGCGCCGCCTTCGACAACCCGGATCTGATCGTCGCCTGCGTCGTCGGCGACGGCGAGGCGGAGACAGGGCCACTCGCGACCGGCTGGCACGGCAACAAGTTCCTCAATCCAGCTCGAGACGGGTGCGTACTCCCGATCCTCCATCTGAACGGCTACAAGATCGCCAACCCCTGCTTCCTCGCCCGCATACCCAGGGGAGAACTGGAGAAGTTCTTCGAGGGCATGGGCTACAAGCCGTACTTCGTCGAGGGGCACGACCCGGCGGCGGTCCAACAGCAATTGGCTGGAGTGCTGGACACGGTGGTGGCAGAAATCAAGCAGATCTGGGCTGACGCCCGTACCAAGGGCGTCGTGAAGCGACCGGCCTGGCCGATGATCGTCTTCCGCACGCCGAAGGGTTGGACCTGTCCGCCGGAGATCGACGGCAAGAAGTGCGAGGATTACTGGCGCTCGCATCAGGTGCCGATGGGCGACATGGACAAGCCCGAGCATATTCGCATCCTCGAACAGTGGATGAAGAGCTACCGACCCGAAGAGCTGTTCGACGCAGAGGGACGGCTCAAGCCCGAACTGGCCGAGTTGGCTCCGGAGGGTCATCGACGGATGAGCGACAACCCGCACGCCAACGGCGGCCTGTTGCTCCGAGACCTGAAGATGCCCGACTTCCGCGACTACGCCGTCAAAGTGCCCACCCCAGGGGCAATCGACGCCGAATCCACCCGCGAGATGGGCAGATTTCTCCGGGACATCATGAAGCAAAACCTGGACAGCAAGAACCTGCGCCTGTTCAGCCCCGACGAGAACAACTCGAACCGCTGGCAAGACGTGCTCGAGGTGACCGACCGCTGCTACATGGCCGACATCTACCCGGAAGACGACCACCTGTCGCCGGACGGCCGGGTGATGGAGGTGCTCAGCGAACACCAGTGCCAGGGCTGGCTGGAGGGATACCTGCTGACCGGCCGGCACGGGTTCTTCTCGTGCTATGAAGCGTTCATTCACATCATCGATTCGATGTTCAATCAGCACGCCAAGTGGTTGAAGGTGTGCCACGAAATCCCCTGGCGCCGGCCGATCGCGTCGTTGAACTACCTGCTCAGTTCGCACGTCTGGCGGCAGGATCATAACGGGTTGAGCCACCAGGACCCCGGCTTCATCGACCACGTCGTCAACAAGAAAGCCTCGGTCGTCCGGGTCTATCTGCCTCCGGACGCCAACACGCTGCTGTCGGTCACCGATCACTGCATGCGCAGCCGGAACTACGTAAACGTCGTCATCGCCGGGAAGCAACTCGCGCCGCAGTGGTTGACCATGGATCAAGCGATCAAGCATTGCGCCGCCGGTCTCGGCATCTGGGAGTGGGCGAGCAACGACAAAGGCGGCGAGCCGGACGTGGTCATGGCCTGTTGCGGCGACGTGCCGACCCTGGAGACGCTGGCGGCAGTCGAATTGCTGCGCCTGCATCTGCCCGAACTCAAGGTGCGCGTGGTCAACGTCGTGAACCTGATGAAACTGCAGCCGGCGAGCGAGCACCCGCACGGGCTTTCCGACGCGGACTTCGACGCCCTGTTCACCAAGGACAAGCCGATCATCTTCGCCTTCCACGGCTACCCCTGGCTTATCCACCGTTTGACGTACCGGAGGACCAACCACAAGAACCTGCACGTCCGAGGGTTCAAGGAGGAGGGTACCACGACGACGCCGTTCGACATGGTGGTCCTCAACGACCTCGACCGATTCCATCTGGTGGAGGACGTGATCGACCGGCTTCCCCAACTCGGCTCCCGGGCAGCCTACTTCAAACAGGCGATCCACGAGAAGCTGATCGAGCACAAAGAGTACATCGAACGACACGGCGATGACATGCCGGAGATCAGCGGCTGGAGGTGGGGACTGAAGGGGGCGTCTTCCAAGGGGTCCACAACCACCGAAGGCGACAACGTCTAGGATCAAAATCGCGTCAGGGCGCAACCTCGCGTCCGGCCGTCGTCACCTCGAGGAGAGCCCATGCCATCCGCGTTGCCGCGATTGTTCCTCGCCAGGCACGGCGACACGGCCTGGACCGATTCCCGGCAGCGCACCGGCCGCACCGATATCCCCTTGAACGCGGTCGGCGAGGATCGCGCCCGCCAATTCGGTGTACGATTGAGGAGATTCTCCTTCGCCTCCGTCTTCACCAGCCCCCTCCAGCGCGCCTCGAGAACTTGTGAGCTCGCCGGATTTGGGGCGGTCGCGAAGGTCGATCCTGACCTGGTCGAGTGGGATTACGGGCACTACGAGGGGCTGGTGCTGGGGGAAATTCAGAGGGAACGGCCCACCTGGGAGCTATTTCGTGACGGCTGCCCCGAAGGCGAGTCCCCCGAAGACGTCGCCGCCCGAGCTGATCGGATCATCGCGTGTGTCATGGGTATCGAGGGGGATGTTCTCGCATTTTCGAGTGGACACATCATCAGAATGATCGCAGCTCGATGGCTCGGCCTGCCGCCGAGGGCTGGGCGTTTCTTCTACTGCCGACCGGCGAGCGTCGGGGTGCTCGCCTTCGAACACAAGAGCCAGGACGAGCCAATCATCAGCCTCTGGAACCAGGTCGCCCGCCCGCGGGAGTAAGTCGAGAAGACCATGGCACTTGGCCCCGGCATGCGGGACATCTTGCGGAAGGGAGCAGGGTCGTGACGGTCGCCAAGCAGATCCGGTCTGCTTTCCCCACCCTGGGCGACAAGAATGACGGCCTCGGCGCCCTGATCGCCCGATACGAGTGCGGGCCTGTCACCCTTACGGGCACGGACGAGGCGCTCTACGAACGAAGGCCGGCGTCTTACACCGCGACCCGGTCGCGCGTTTCCGACCCCTATGTCGATCGTAGAGACCGGGGCCGCAAGGCCATTCTCAACGTTGCCCGATCCGGAAAGTTCTCGAGCGACCGGACGATCGCGGAATACGCCATGACGATCCGGACAGCGACTCCCTGTCCGGTCGGCGGGCGAGGTCCCGACATGCAGCATTTGCTCTTATCATCGCCACAAATGAAACATTCACGTCAAAGTGGAGACTGATTTATGAAAAAGGTGATATGGGCCCTCGTCCTGATAGGGCTCGTCGGAGCGGGGTCGGCGGCCGCGTGGCGGTGGAGGAAGCTCTCGCAGTCGAGCGCCCTGCCGACCGGCATCGTCTCGGGGAACGGCAGGATCGAGTCCGTCCAGGTCGACGTGGCCGCCAAATACGGCGGTCGGATCAAGGAGGTCCTCGCGCGAGGGGGACATGGTCGAGGAGGGACGGATCCTCGTCAAGATGGACATCGACGAGCTTCAGGCCGAGCTCGAGAAGGACAAAGCGAAGCTCGCCGAAAGCCAACAAGCTGCCGCCGAAGTCAAGACCGCGATCACGAAAGACGAAAGCCAGCTCAACCTGGCGGATGTGGAATTCAAGCGCACCAGGACTTTGTACGAGCGCAAGACCGCCTCCCGGGAGGAGTTCGACCGTTACAGGACACGGTTGGAGACGGCGAAGGCCTCACTCGAGGGCTCCAAAGCCAAGCTGAATACAGCGAGCCAGTCGATCAACGCGGCCGCGGCGCAAGTGAAGCGAACGGAGGCGACGCTCGCCGATACCACCCTCAAATCGCCGGTCAAGGGTCGAGTACTTTACCGCCTTGCCGAGCCCGCGGAGGTCGTCCCCCTCGGCGGGAAGATCCTGACGCTGATCAATCTGAGCGACGTCTATATGGAGATGTACCTCCCGGCTCAAGAGGCCGCCCGGGTCAAGATCGGGGCCGACGCCCGCATCGTCCTCGACGCCCGGCCGGAATACGCCGCGCAGGCGAAGGTCAGTTACGTCTCACCCGAAGCCCAGTTCACGCCGAAACAAGTCGAAACGCGCAGCGAGCGCGACAAGCTGATGTTCCGCATCAAGCTCCAGGTTCCGCCCGAGCTGGTGCTCCCCTACATCGAACGGATCAAGACCGGAGTCCGGGGCATGGGGTACGTGCGCCTCGACGATAACGTCGCCTGGCCCGCCTTCCTGGAACGAAACTTTCCTCCCAAGCCCTGACCGCGGGAAGCCCGATGCCAACAATGACCAGGCCCGTCGCGAGTATCACCGGTCTGACACATCGCTACGGGAAGACGCACGCGCTCGATTCGGTGGCGGCCGAGATCCCATCCGGTTGCATGGTCGGTCTGATCGGCCCCGACGGCGTCGGTAAGTCGACTCTCATGGGGATCATCGCTGGCGCGAAGAAGATCCAGGCCGGGAAGGTCGAGGTGCTCGGCGGCGACATCGCGGACCGCCGGCACCGCAACGCCGTCTGCCCACTCATCGCTTACATGCCGCAAGGGCTCGGCAAGAACCTGTATTTCGAGCTGAGCGTCTTCGAGAACATCGACTTCTTCGCACAACTTTTCGGGCTCTCTCGCGCGGAGCGTCGCAAGCGGATCGACGGGCTCCTCAAGGCGACCGGGCTCGACCCTTTCCCGAACCGGCCGGCCGGGAAGTTGTCGGGGGGCATGAAGCAGAAGGTCGGCCTCTGCTCGTCGTTGATTCACGACCCGGACCTGCTCATTCTCGACGAGCCCACGACGGGCGTCAACCCGCTCTCGCGCCAGCAATTCTGGACGCTCGTCGACGACATCCGCGCCGGAAGGCCGGGGATGAGCGTGCTCGTCTCGACGGCCTACATGGATGAAGCCGATCGCTTCGACTGGCTGATCGCGATGGATGCCGGGCGGATCCTGGCCACGGGCACCCCACAGGAGCTCAAGCAAAGGACGGGAACCGAGAATCTGGAAGAAACCTTCGTGTCCCTCCTGCCCGAGGAAAAACGCGGCTCGGGGCGGCGTTTGACCATCCCTCCTCGCGTCCAGACCGATGCCGAGCCGGCCATCGTGGCCAGGAACCTCACGCGCCGGTTCGGAACGTTCACCGCCGTCAACGCGGTGAACTTCACGATCGAACGCGGCGAGATCTTCGGCTTTCTCGGCTCCAATGGCTGCGGCAAGTCGACGACGATGAAGATGCTGACTGGCCTCCTGCCCGCGACCGAAGGCGAAGCGATACTCTTCGGCGAGCCCGTCGACCCCCAGGATAACGACGCCCGCATGCGCGTCGGCTACATGTCGCAGGCGTTCTCCCTCTATGGCGAACTGACGGTCGCCCAGAACCTCTGGATCCACGCCCGCCTCTATCACTTGCCTCCCGGGTCGAGGCGATCTCGGATCGACGACCTGGTCGAGCGCTTCGGGCTAGCTCAGTACGTAGACGACCTCCCGGAATCGATCCCGCTCGGCGTGCGACAGCGCCTGTCGCTGGCGGTGGCGATCATCCACGACCCGGAGATGCTGATCCTCGACGAGCCGACGTCCGGTGTCGACCCGGTCGCACGCGACGAGTTCTGGGAGTTGCTGATCGAGCTCTCGCGCGAAAAGCAGGTCACGATCTTCATATCGACCCACTTCATGAACGAGGCGATGCGCTGCGACCGCATCTCCTTGATGCACGCGGGAGTCGTGTTGGCGTGTGACACACCGAAAGCCCTGATGGCCGCGCGCGGGACGGACGTATTGGAGGAGGCATTCATCGGCTACATCGCCGACGCCTCGAGTGAGTCGAACAAGGGCGAACGGAAGGCACCTGAGCCGCTCCAGACCGAGACGCTCGCCCCTTCAACCTCGCAGGGTGGGCATCCCGCCGCGCAGTCCTCCTTCAAGATCGGCCGACTCTTAGCCTACAGCCGGCGCGAGACGCTCGAGATCCTGCGCGACCCGGTGCGGCTCGCGTTCGCGTTCGTCGGTTCGTCGGTCCTCATGCTGGCGTTCGGGTTTGGGATCACGACCGACGTCGAGAACATCCGCCTGGCGGCCCTGGACCTCGACCAGACCCCGGAGAGCCGGGCATACCTCGCCGAGTTCGAGAGCTCGCCGTCGTTCCTGTCGCAACGCCCGCTCCGCAGCCAGCGGGAAATGGAAGAGAGGTTGCGTGCGAACGACATCTCGCTGGCGATCGAGATGCCGACGGAGTTCGGTCGCAACTTCAAACGGGACGCGAGTCCCGAGGTCTCCGCGGTGGTCAACGGTGCCAACCCGTTCCGCGCGGAGACGATCAAGCAATATGTCACCAGTGTGAATCAGCTATACGCCACCCGGAACCCCAACGACACGCCCGGCGCCGGGTCGTCGCAGCGCCACGGCTCGATCCAGTCGCGCTACCTCTACAACCCGAGCTTCGAGAGCGTGTACGCCATCGTACCGAGTATCCCGCCCATCCTCCTGATCCTGATCCCGGCCATCCTCATGGCGGTGAGCGTCGTGCGGGAGAAGGAACTCGGCTCCATCATCAACTTCTACGTGACGCCCACCACGCGGCTGGAGTTCCTGCTGGGCAAGCAGCTCCCGTACATCGCGATCGGGATGATCAATTACGTGATCTTGATGCTCATGGCGATCGTCGTCTTCCAGGTACCGCTGAAGGGGAGCGGCCTGACTCTGACTCTCTGCGCATTGCTGTACGTGACGGCCACCACCGGGATCGGTCTGCTGGTCTCGACATTCACGCCCAGCCAGGTCGCCGCGGTCTTCGTGACCGCGATCCTCACCATCCTGCCGACGACCCAGTTCTCCGGACTGCTCCAGCCGGTCTCGACCCTCGAAGGGCGGGCGCGCGTCGTGGGCTCGCTCTGGCCGACGACCTACTACATGCACGCGAGCGTCGGGGCCTTCACGAAGGCGCTCGGCCCGCGTCTGCTCGCCGGCGACGTGCTGGCCCTGGCCCTCTTCATCCCGGTGTTGACCGTGCTGACAGCCGTCGCCCTCAAAGGCCAGGAGTCTTGACGATGAAACGGTTGGCAAATATCTTCTGGCTCGGGACCAAGGAGCTGCGGAGCCTTCAGCGCGACACCGTGCTCGTGATCTTCGTCATCTACGCATTCACGTTCGCGATTTACACCCAGGCGAAAGGGACATCGTCCGAGGTCCACAATGCGTCGATCGCCTTCGTTGACGAGGACCAGTCCACGCTCTCGAGGCGGTTATTCGAATCGTTCTACCCCCCGCGATTCAAGCACCCGCTCGCGATCGGGGCCGACGAAGCGGATCGCTTGATGGACAACGGCAGCTTCATGTTCGTCGTGGTCGTGCCCCCCCACTTCGAAGCCGACGTCCGCGAGGGCCATGGTCCCGAGCTGCAGGTCAACATCGACGCGACCGCCATGCAGCAGGCGAGCATCGGCGCCGGCTACATCCGGAATATCCTCTCCGGTCAAGTCCTGAGCTACCTCAGGCGATCCGAGAACAAGCCGGAGGTCCCCATCTCGGTCGTCGTCCGCAAGGCCTATAACCCCAACGGGGACACGTCGTGGTTCACCAGCATCGTGGCCATCATCAATCAGGTGACCACGCTCACGATGATCCTGACCGGCGCGGCGCTGATCCGCGAGCGCGAGCACGGGACGATCGAGCACATGCTCGTCATGCCGCTCTCGGCCTTCGAGATCGCACTCGCGAAGGTGTGGGCGAACGGCCTCGTCGTCCTCGTGGCCGTGACCGCCTCGCTCTTCCTCGTCGTCCGGACGATCCTCGCGGTCCCCATAGCCGGATCGCCCGCACTCTTCCTGGTGGGCGTGGTCCTCTACTTGTTCTTCGGGACCGCGCTGGGAATCTTCCTCGGGACCATCACGAGGTCCATGGCCCAGTTCGCGCTCCTGATCATCCTGTTGATCATCGTGCTCCAGTTGTTGTCGGGCGGAAACACGCCGATCGAGAGCCAGCCCCTGTGGATGCAACGTCTCACGCTCGTCCTACCTTCACGGCACTTCGTCGCGTTTTCGCAGGCCATCATCTACCGCGGTGCCGGCCTGGACATCGTCTGGCCGCAGTTCCTTGCGGTTACCGGAATTGGACTCGCGTTTTTTGTGATGAGCCTGAGGTTGTTCCGCGAGTCGATCGCCGTGAGCCGGTAAGCTTTCGAAACCGGATCGGCTCTCAAAGATAAGAGCTTAATCTTAATAGGAGGTTATTATTGATGTCAGGATTCCGCCGATTCACGAGCGGTCGAGGGCGAGCATGATGACGCGCAGGGAGAAAGTGAGGAACGTGAGTTTATTGGTCCTCGGCGCATTCGTCGTGGTGGGAACCGGCACGGCGTATCGAACCTTCGTCAACCGGTGGAAGGGCGATCTGAGGGCCTCCCTGATCGCCGCCACGTTCGCTGGGATTGCTTTCTTCGTTTCGACTGTCTTGACCTTGTCCTGGGCGGATAGACGCGAAGACTTGAAGAGGCGGAAGCCCCCAAATTGACGGCTGGCGATACTTTCGCAGTTCGTCCACCAGGAGATCAATTGACATTCGACCACGAGCCGCGATTCACAGACCATCTCTGGTTCTTCACGTTCGGCGAGGCGTTCAACCAGGGCTCCAAGAGCAACGCCTACATCGGTTCCTACACGCTCTTCACGCCCCTGAGCCGTCGCCTCGTCCTGATCACGAACATCCCCTTCGTGCTCCGCAACAACGCTTCCAGCGGCTTACCGACCATCTCCCCGACCGGCCTGACGCAGCCGACGAAGAACCACACGACGTTCGGCGACCTCTCGTTCACGCCCCGCGTCCTGTTGCACGAGACGAAGGACTTCTCGCTGACGGCCGAGGTCGCGGTGCTGACGCCGACCGGCAACCAGCCGCTCGCGGGGAAGACCGCGATGATCCCGGCCTTCTCCTTCTGGAACAATTTCGCGGGACGGTGGGTGGTCCGGGGCGGCCTCGGCGACTTGATCTCGCTCGGCGGCGGCGGGAGCGACACCCTGATCGGCCAGCTCGCCATCGGCCAGACCTTGACCGATCATGACGTGCCGCTGCTCGGCGACTTCACCTGGTACGTCTCGACGGTGGTGAACACCCCGCTTTCCGACGGCAAACACACCAGCGTGACGCTGACCCCCGGCATGCGA
The DNA here is from genome assembly GCA_963743925.1 of uncultured Planctomycetota bacterium. Lineage (GTDB taxonomy): Bacteria > Planctomycetota > Planctomycetia > Isosphaerales > Isosphaeraceae > CAVZRC01. The sequence continues at coordinate 1,377,118 of CAVURY010000034.1, forward strand.
ACGCACCTGGGCCGCGACTGGTATTTCCTGGCCGGCCTGCCGACGCCCTTGACCACTCAGCGAATCGGCGACCTCGGCATGATCTTCTGGTTCATGAAGGCGTGGTAAGCCGACGCAGGCCGACGAACACGGGGGACCGTTCCCGTCCCTCCGGGCTCTCTGCGACGGCCCGTTCGAAGTCGGCCTCCTGTTCCATGTGCCTTCCCGATCGAGCCACTCGCGGATTGGCTTCGATCTCCCCCGGCTCGGAGACGAGGTGGTCCAGGCCGAAAACCAGCAACGTGTCCGTGTCTGCAAGGCCCCTCTCATCGGTCGGGACATTGCACCCTGCCTGGTCGATGCGTCGGTCATCCCCGGTGAAGCAAGGCAGCCGGGGCGCCACCGGAGTGACGCCCGGCCGCACTCGTCGGTGTGCAGGCTCCCTCAACTGCCGCCTGCCGCGAGGTAAGCGACCGCGGCGCCCATCGGTCGGCCGCCGCCGTCCCGAGTGAACCCGTAGGTCCAGGCAGGCGCGCCCCCGCAGAGTGATCGGAGGAGCTGTGGAAGGTCAGCGCCCCGGGCCGAAGCCGCCGACGCCCAGGCCGGGCCTCACCCCCAGCCCGGAGGCCGGCCCGCCGAGGCCGCCCGGGTTGTATCCGGGCCGGCCGAAGTCGTACCCGGTGCCGGGCTGGCCGTACCCGTACCCGCCGGGATAACCGGCCGTGCCGCCGCTATACCCGCCGTCGTAGTAACCTCCGCCGGCCATGCCGTAGCCGCCCCCGGCACCGTAGTACCCCGCGGAGCCCGTGTTGGTATACCCCGCCTGGCAGTACGTCACGGGCGCGCAGGCCCGACGACGCCGGTGGCATGCCTCCGACGACGTCGTCCAGGTGACGACGAGGATCGAGGCGATCAGCAGACTCCCCATCAAGGTGCGCGTCATGATCAGTTCTCCCCGGGACTGCGTGCGATCACGAAGCGACCGCAAACGGGCGGTGCAACGCGACGTCGCATCTGTCCCGTGCGCGTCAACTTAACCTGCCTTAACCTTAAAGTCTAGTCACTCTCGCCACATTGACATCTAGACTCCCTCAGCGCATTACCATGCGGCATGGGACCGGCCATGCACGCGTAGCCGGTCCATGATTCCGACGCATTCAGCAGCCGGCACGCAACCCAGGGGACCAATCGCGTTCCATGGGATTGCGTCGAGATAAACCTCATCGCGGACGACGTCATGGTGAAACCGATCTCACTCAATGAACCTGAAGTCGCCAGGTTTCCGGGTCCTGTCGAACCCGATCGAGCATTTACCAGGACCCCTCAACCCGCGCCAGTGCGAAGGTCATCCTCGCTGACGACGATGTGACTTGCAGCCGTCGGAGATGCAGAGATACCTCACCCGAGTGATACGGATTCTTGCTATCCTCCTCTGGAACTTCGGATTAATGCGTGGCGCCCCATTCCGTGAGGGAGAGAACCCGTGATGATGACGCTCTTGAGGATCGCGCCGCTGGCATTGCTCCTCGTGTCGAACCCGGCGTGCGGAGAAGATGTCGAGGTCCTCACCACGTTCCCCGGGGCGTCCGGGCCGGGGCCAAAGGATTGCCCCGACAACGCGGGCGCCGTGGGGCCAGACCACGTGGTGGACTTCACGAACGCCAATGTCGTCATTCACGACAAAGGGACCGGCAAGGTCGTGCGGCAAGTGACCCAGACGCAGTTCTGGAAGGCCGCCAATCCGAAATTCGACCTGCCCAGGCTGAACGACCCGCGCCTGCTGTATGACCCGCTCTCCCGACGTTGGTTCGGTGTCATCGCCGAGTTGAAGGAGGCGTCCGTGGGATACCTCGCCGTGTCCGAGACGTCGGACCCAACCGACGGCTGGAGGGGCGTCGTCCTCCCGATGGCGCCGACCAACCCGGGGATGAAGCTGGGGGTGGATAGGAACGGGCTCTACATCGCGTATTATGTTCTCACCGGTAATATCCACACCATGATGAGCGTTCATGCCATACCCAAAGCGGACGCCGTGGCCGCGGGCGGGCCGGGCCTCGCGCATCTGCGAACGTTCGCCAATCTGGAGATCGAGTGCTTCCCGGCGACCGACCTCGACCCGGACAAGCCGGCCGATGCGCCCGAGGTGTTGCTCAACCGCGAGTTCGGCAACAGTTTTTCCAGGCTGCACCTGTACAAGATAACCTGGACCGGGAACACCGCGAGCATCTCGAACCTCCAGACGATCCCGCTGAGCACGACCTATCAGAGCCCCAACGGAGCGTCGCTGAAGAACCGGGCGAGCCAACCCGCTCCGGGGGGCAAGCTGCGTGCTGACGAGGCCCGGCGCACCATGTGCGTCTACGCGCACAAGGGGAGCCTCTTCGCGTGCAACGGGGCGAAGCGAGCGAGCGACTCTCGTCCGGGCATCTTCTGGTGCGAAGTCCGGGGCAGCGATGGCGCGCTCTTGCAGGAAGGCTTCGTCGACGACCCGGAGTGTGATTACCTCACCCCCACGTTGGCGGTCAACGCCAACGGCAACGTGGGTCTCGGCTGCACGAGGACATCGGAGAAGGAATTCCCCTCGGCGGTCGTCATGATGCGCGCGGCGGGCGATCCCAGGAACACGATGCGGCCGCCGGTCCTCGCCGCGCGAGGTACGGCCGTCTTCGCATCCAGCCGTGAAGGCCGCTACGGAATCCAATGGGGAAACTACAATGCCACGTGCCTGGACCCCTCCGAACCGACCAGAATTTGGACGTATCAGCAGTACGCCACGAGTTCGGAGGTCGATCGGTGGACCACCTGCTGGGTCGCGTTCGCACTGAAGTGAACGACAAGATTCGAGTGAGATATCGGAGCGCCCGGCGCGTGTTGTTCGACACAACCGAGGTCGATCAGAGCGAAGTCGCATCCGGGACAAACCAACTCGCCTGACATCAGTCGGCCCCTGATCCAAACACGCTTGCCAGCACTGCACGCGTCTTGCCCAAGCCCACGCTCACTCGGTGTCCACTTCTCTGATCCGGCGAAGCATATCCGCCTGGTCCTTATCGAATCCAGCTTCCGCTCTCGGCCACCGCGACGTCACGGTCACATGAACCGAAAGAAACCTTCGGTCATCCTCCGGTATCCGCCTGATCGGCCGGCCCGCGGGCGAATATCCGTCGCCCGGAGGGACCTGCCAGGCCGAGGGCCACGGGATGCCATGCCGCTCAACGCGCTCGAGGAACTCGGCTACCTTGAGCCCGGCGAACGAAGCCTCATTGGTCGAATAGTCTACGATCTCCTCCCGCTCGGCCTGGAGGACAGCCTCAGCGTCTCGCTTCGTGAACAGGATCATGTAGCCGACCAGCTTTACGACATCGCCGCCCAGGTCCTGATCCATCGCCCTCACCCCGCCGTGACCCCTGCCGTCCGCGATCCGGATGCCGAGATCAAGTCTATCAGTCACGGTCCCTGTTTCGCCATTTCCAGCTCACTCGCATCGCGCTCGGAGAACCTGAAGCCGTGACCCATCCTGTCAATCTGCCAGATCGGCCTGTCACGAGCGGAAGCCCTCCGGTGTGGGTTGTCTGCAACTCGATCCTGAAGCGCCCTGCTCTCGTCGCCGGATGAAAAAACTTCGCGAGAAGGCGCGAGGCCGCGAAGAATGACGCCGGGAAGGGAACATCGAGCATGTCAATTTCCCGGGCCATTCTTCGCGGCCTTGCGCCTTCTCGAGAGGCTCTGGTTGATCAGGGATGCCTGGATTGGCGGGGCCGATTCCCGATCAGGGCGATTCCTTTCTCGAGCTGAGCGCGGCGATCCGGGCTGCGGCCAGTCGGCCTTCCTCGGTGCCCGCGGCCTCGCGAGCGATCTTGGTGTAGAAGTCGAGCGCACCCGTGGTCTTGCCCATCCTCTCGAGGTTTTCGGCGAGGGGGAACTGGGCATGGGCGCGTTTGGCCGCTTCCTCGGCGCGGCGACGACGTTGGGCCTCGCGCCAATTCTGCTCGTCGCGGGCCACGGCCTGGTCGCGCCGCTGGCGGACGAGGCTCTCGGCCTCGCGGTGCTCTTCCTTGTCGATGCGGGCCTCCATCTCGGCCGCGAGCATGACACCGGATGTGGCGGCCGAGGGCGCGACGAGCGATTTCAGGAAGACCTCGACCTGGGCACGCTCCTGGCTGTTGAGCTCGAAGAACCGATGCGTCGAGCTGGCCGCCTGCCCCTCATGCAGGGCGACCGCCTCCTCGAGGGTTTTCGCCCGGCCATCGTGCAGGTAGGGTCCGGAATCGCGATAGCCCCAGAGGGGAGGAGTACGCCACTCGCGAGGCTTGGGGCCCTCGGGCGTGTCGGGGCCGTCGATCCCGTAGGTGCTGCCGGAATCGCTGAGGCTCTGGCCCAGGTCGTGGAGCAGCAGGTCGCTGTAGATTCCCCGGACCTCGCCGAGCGAGGGCGTGTGGCATGTCGCACAGCCCGCGGCGGTGAAATGCCGTCGGCCTTCTCGCATGTCTTGAGAGCCCTGCGGGCCGGTCGGATCGACGACGACCGGGGCCGGGAGCGCCCGGACGTAAGCCACCAGGGCGTCACAATCGGCCTCGGTCAGGTCGAGCCCCTTCGGCTTCTTCTTGGGGGCGATGGGCGAGACCGCCTGTGAGTGACCGGGGACTTCCAGGCCGAGCTCGTTGGCGCACGCCACGCGGACGAACTCGTGCAGGCTGGGGAGCTGGGCCTTCCAGCCGAACCGGCCGACCCGACCCTCCCTGGTCCGGCCGACCCGGCCCCGGACCTCGTCGGACTGGGCGGCGGCGATCGCGACCAACAGGTCGGACGGAATCTCATCGATCCGACCCGCGCCGAAGAGGGGAGGCGTGTTCCGTTCGGCCAGGTTGAGATTGAAGCCGTTCATCGACTGCGGGACGGCCGGTCGATCGCGATGGCGACGGCCCGGAATTGTCTGCTCCCTGGCGGCGCGGATTCGACTGGCGACGACGTCCTCGCCGGGCTTCTGGGCGGCTTTGGCTTTCTTGCCGTTGGGGTCGGCCAGGCGTTCGCGCCAGGTCGCGTATCCGGGGTCGGTCGAGAAATGATGGAGCACGGTGCTCCGCGAGCCGCGGAGGCCGGGGAAGACCTGGTCCAGGCTCTGGGACGGCCCGCAGCCGGCGGGTGTCGCCGTCACGAGGACGACGTTCTTGCTCTCGGGACCCGCCCCGCCGGGTGCCCCCAGGCCATGGCAGGCGATGCACGAGGTCTCGTTGTAGACCGGGCCGAGCCCGTCGCCGCCGTGACTCATCGGGTCGTTGGGGACCCATTCCTTGCTGAACAGGACCTCGCCACGCGCCTGGTCTCCCAGGATGGATCGCCGCGCGTTGGGCGTCGCCTGGGCGGTCGCCGGCTTGATCTTCGGATCGGTTGCACCCTTGGACCGCTCATCGCGATGCCGGGCCGAGCTGAAAGAGCCATCCGTCGTGGTGGCGGAGACCCTGGGCCGGTCGCCGAGCGTGGGGCTGAGGATCGCCCGGCCGGCGATGGCCGTCGCGGCCGATTGACCCGGGAGGGGCGACTCGTCCCACGGCCGGGGCTTGCCGAGTTCCGGCGCGGTCGGGCCTGGACGGGAGGGCGCGACATCGACCGGCTTCGAATCGTCGCCGCGATCGGGCGTGGCGGAATTCGTCGGGGTCGGCGGCACGTCCATCGGCCGGAACTCGGCCTGCACCGGCGCGACCTGGACTCGCGATTCGCGGTGAATGCTCAGCCAGCCCATGGCCGCGGTGATGCCGACGGCCATCGCGACGCTCATCGCGACCTTCAAGCGGGCCAGGGCCATGGTCCTGAGCACGGCCGCCGTCAGCGAGGCGACCGAGGCGGAGACGAGGCCGGTCGCGGCGGCCTTGCTCGCGGCGAAGCCCATCGCGGCCTGCACGGTGGAATCGACCAGCACCGGCGGCATCCAGGCGGATGCGCGATCGGCGCACAGGAGGGTCCCCAGCAGGCCGGCGGTGGGCGCCATGCCGCGTCGGGTCAAGCGCTCGCGGAGTCGTTCCCGGGCGCGTCTGAGCCGGACTCCGATCGTGCCGAGCGGGCATCGCAGCCGACGCGCCGCCTCCTGATAAGTCATCCCCTCCAGGTCGCAGAGCACGACGGGGATCCGGTAGCGTTCGGGGAGTCGCGAGACCTCCTCGTGGAGGGCCTCGAACTCCTCGCAGCAGGCCAGGGTCAGCTCGGGCCGGCCGGTCCGGTCGATCGGTTCCGCGACGATCCCCTCGGCCGCCGGGGACTCGCGACGCCGCCTGCGATCATCGCGCATTCTCGCCTCCCGCGCCGTACGCAGCGCCACGCCGTGGAGCCAGTGGCCGAGGAGCTCCGGCTGTCGGATCGAGCCGGCCCGCCGCGCCAGGATCAGGAACGTGGCCTGGAACACGTCCTCGGCGGTGTGCCGGTCGCCCAGGATCTGCTGACAGACTCGCAACACCATCGGACCGTGCCGACGGACCAACGCCTCGAAGGCCACCTCTCCCAACTCGTCGCGATGCGCGGCGAATTGCTCGAGCAGGTGGCCATCGCTCAATTCCGCGACCGTCCCCGCATCGAGAAGGAGTCCCCGGGGTGGTTGCAGGACAGCCTCATATTGTCCATTCGCCATGATCACGACCTCCCAAGAAGCGTGTCGCCTTGCCTCTCTATACTACTGGGACCCCGGGGTCGCATTCTTTCAAATTTCGTTGACGGATCCGAGGCGGATCCGTCGAGAGCGGCTTTGACCCCGCGATCGAATCCCCGGTCTCACAGAGGCCGGCTACAGAAGTGCTCACGACGAGCTCCATTTGCCCACGGTCGGGACCTTCGGGCCGAACTTGCCGGGGCGATCGGCGATGACTCGTCGGCCGAACCAGTCGAGGACGCGGAGGATGACGACGGGGCCGATGAACATGACGAATAAGAAAACGAACAGCGCCAGCAAGCCCGAAGATCCGTCGGCGTCGACATCCCTTGCCCGCGGAAATCGACGGATGAGGAAGAGGCACATCGGTCCGAGCACCACGGTGGTAAACCCCACGAGCAGCATGGCGAGGAGGAGAGTCCTGGCCTGATTCACGCCTTCACCGATCCAGACGCGCATTCCGGAGCGGAAGGCTGCCAGCAGGCCCAGGGCCGTCAAAGCCGCCGACGCGGCGAATCCGCCCATCGACAACAGCGTCCCGGCGATGAACGCCGAGGGCACTTCGGGATGCCCCCCCTGGGCGCGATTCCCGGCGGGATGACGGCCGAAGCGAACATCAATGCGATGGCGGTCAATCCGAGCTTCCAGGCCCCCCAGGCATAGGTGAAACGTGCGCAGATCGTGCCGCCCGCCTTGCTGGGTATCGATCGGGAAAGCTGTCGGCCCCTGCGGAAATCTCCGGCGGCGATCGACAGGCAGGCGATCACCACGGCCACGGGAGGCCACAGGAGCCAGCTCAGCGCGACGATACCGGCCACGACCAGCCATCGTGCGTAACGATGAAGTCGGCGGGCCTCTTGCCGGGCCGGAAGTCGTCGGCGCGAACAGTTCCCAGACGGGGTCGCCCGCAAGCCGGTCATCCGTTTCGTTCATGTCGCACCCATTGCCCGGCCCGGCGGAACGAACGGTCGGCCCCCAACGGAGTTGCTCGGGCCAGCCTTGATCATGCGGAATTGACTTCGGTCCGTAATCCCCTACCAAGTTTCTATTGATGCGAAGGGGATATTGACGGTTGACTCATTCTACCCACCGAGCGCCGATTGTGGACACTGTCGCAGAGACCGGGACGATCCCGGGGAGAAGGGTGCGCAGGAGAGCCCTATCCAAACGGGATCCCGTCCGATAGGATCATCGCCAACAACCGGACGGCGACCTTCGAAGGCGAGAATCTCGAGCATGGCGAATCCTGCCGCAGGCCAGAACGTGCCCGACGGGTCTCGGGCGGATTCCGGGCCATGCCCCTGGTGCGGCGGCGAGGCGGGAATTCGCTACGTACTGCCTCACATCCGGAATCCGCCGGAGGATTCTCGACTATACGCGATTCGATGGTGCGGGCGCTGCGATTTCGGGTTCCTCCATCCGCGACCGACGGGCCAGGGCATGGCAAGTTCCGATGCCGAGGCCGAGCCCGACCGGCCGGTGACCCGGCCGAAGCTCCTCGAAAAGATTCGCCTCCACCTGGCCTGGCGGGTTGGCCGTCGCCATTCTCGTCAGATCGATGCGGCCTTGATCCATTCCGTCCTGGACAAGCCAGCGGCTTCGGTTTGTGTCTTCGGGCGCGGGCAAGCCGACCTGTTGAGGCAACTCAAAGACCCGGGGCATCGCGTTCTTACCGTCGAGCCCGATGAAGAGGCAGGTCGTCGCGGCAGTGCCCCGGGGGACGACGTGCTTGTCGGGTCCATCGAGGCATTACCGGCGGAGCTATCCGGAAGGTCGTTCGATGCCGTCTACCTGAATCGGGTCTTGCAGGATTGTCGCGAACCGCGGGAGGCCCTGCGGAACGCGTGCCAACTCCTGGAGCCCGGCGGTACCCTCTTCGCCGAGGTCGCCAACCACGAATCCGATTCGGCACGACGATATGGAGCCGCGTGGATTCTCTGCGACGCCGGGCGTCATATCAACTTCTTCACGGCCCAGAGCCTTTCTCGATTCCTCCGCGAGATGGGATTCGAGGTCGAAGACATCCTGTTCCGCCAGTACATCCCGCAGTTTTCGGGTTCACGACTGGCGGCCGAGCAGGATGTCTGGGATCGAATGTATGCGGATTCCAAGCAAGGGGACCGGCGCGTTCCGCCGCGGAAATCGTCCGCCGATCTCTGGACCGGGTTCCTGCGCACGATCTTCCTGCCTCCTCGCCAGAAGAACGAGATCCTCGGCATCATCGCCAAGTGCCGGCGCAGCGATAAGGCACGGGAAATTTAGCCACTTACCGCTGGCGCCGAGATCGACGCGCATGATAACCGAGTCCGGCGATCGCACCGATAAGGCCGAGGGTGAAGGTCAACGGCTCCGGGACGGACAGTGGAGTCGGAGTCAGAATGAGCTCCACAGATTGCGGACCTGAAGCGGATATCAAGAACCCCACACCGATAATCGTCGAAGCACCGGCCGCGAGGCCGGGCGGCCCCATGAAAGTCGTGCTCGTCGCATTCGGATAGGGCGGAGCAATCGTCGTACCATTCGAGAAGACGGCGCCTTCCCAACTCGACTCATTGAACGTCGTTCCGGCCGGTGCATTGACCAGGAAGGCATAAAACGAGGGGAAGGCACTGCTGGTGGAGTTCGTGATGTCATTAACGTTGTCGCTGACGAAGTAGTTTCCCGCGCCATTGAGCGTGAGGAAGAAATCGATCGGAGCCGGCGATGTATAATTGGCATCGAAATTAATGGTGTCGTTCGTTGTGAATGTTGTCGTGATCGCGAGGTTCGTCGCGGTTCCACCCGGTCCGCTGGCGCTGACGGACGTAAACCCGGCGGACGCGTGCGTGGCAAACAGGCTACTGAATGCCGAAACGAGGATTCCAACACACGTGAGTCTGCGTATCATCGTTGAACTCTCCTCTCGAAAAGCATCGACTCCAGACATGGACGTCCCGTTGCAATGATTCTTGTCCCGAGGCGACAGTTATCGGGCGGTTGACTCCTCGTGTCAATCTTTTTCTGCTCGGCGTTCGTCATAGCTCCACAAATCTACAGAGGATGCCGGCACAGACATTCATTTTTCGGAACATCGACATGACGGGCGGGAGTCCTCAACCTCCTCGCCTCCGCTTCAAACGAGCGGATTTCCAAGGACGCTGCGTCGGAACGTTGTCCTTGGTGCTTCATCAAAAAGAAAAGCACGCCAATCGGGTTCTTCGTTCGTTTTTGGCCTTGTATCCTTTTTCTTGACCGCTGATGCCCAGAGACAACATCGCGTTGATTCTGGGCAACAAAAGGGCGGTTATTATGTTCCAGGTGGACTTGTCGGCCATCGCGTGTCACCGAGCCTTCTCCTCGTTCAACCAGATCTCGGCCTCCATGCGCAGGAATTGCATCTCATAAATGCCGAGTTCGGTGGCTCGAACGGCCTCCTTCAGGGCTTTGGCAATCGCCTCCAGCTCCTTCAGGTTGTTGATGTATTTCTCCAACGCCGCGACGATCTCGGCCTTTCCGGCTCCCGCCTTGCGAAGCGCTTCCAGCCTACGGCGTCCCCACAGGTCGAAAGGCGCGGTGGCGATATCGATCCTGTTATTTTGGGCCAAGGCATGCATCAAGGTCCAGGCTTCGTCGATCAAGGCGAGTTGTTGCCTGGCGAGGGCCCGGTTGGCCTCCAGGTCCGGCACGGCGGGGGTGGCGGCGCCCGCGCCGGCTGTGCGGGGAGGAGCGTTCTTCGCCTGCTCCCGCGCCCCCTCGGCCTCGGGCTGCTGGCGTCCCTGGACGGCGACCCCGGCGGTCGCGAGGATCAGCGCCGTTGCGACGGCGACCAGCGGTTTCAACCTTGCAAGCCACATCATCTGGATCACTCCTTCTGTCAGTGAGATGACCGCCACCGGCACGGCGCCGGCCGCGGGAGGACTCGTCACGAACCGGGCCGTATTCTTGATGAGCGCCGCGGGGATCGCGGCCGAAGCGTCGCGGGCCGTCTCGGCCCATAACGCCGCTACGGCCGGAGCGAGCCCGCGCCGCACCAGGCGGTCGCGCAGCCGTCGCCGCCCGCGGGACAGGCGGCTCTCGACCGTCCCGACCGGGCAGCCGAGCCGGGCGCCGCCTCCTCGTGAGGCAGATCCTCCAGGTCGCAAAGGACGACCGCAGCGCGTTGACGCTCGGGGAGGCGGCCGATCTCTTCGTCCAGGATCTCAAGTCGCTCGGCGCGGTCCGGATCAGGGGCCGGGACGGCCACCACCTCGATCCCGCCGGACTCGCGCGCCCTCCGGCGCAGCGAGGTGGCCCGCGCCCGTGCGGCGACCCGGCGGCTGACGCCGTAGAGCCACGGCCCCAGCGAGTCGTCGACCCTGACCGCCGAGGCCCTGCGCACCAGCACCAGGAACGTCGCCTGAAACGCGTCGGCCGCGGCGGATCGGTCGGGCAACAGCCGGAGACAAACGCCCCAGACCATCGGCCCGTGCCGCTCGAGGAGGATCGTGAACGCACCCTCCGCAGAGGCGTCGTTCCGGTCCACGAACCGGTCCAGCAGTTCCTTGTCGGTCAGCCCGCCCAGCATCCCGTCGCTGAACAGCGTCGCGATGTCACGGAGCACGCCCGAAGGATCTCCCCCGCCCATGAGCCTGTCCCCCCTATTCCGGCCTACCAACGTCAACATGCACCGACCCGGGATATCCTTCCAACATTCTTCCGAAAAAAAGTGGAAACGCCTCGCTGATTTCCACCGCGAGATCGCCACAGTCCGCCGTGGCCGACATCCACCACGAGGACGCATGCACAAATTCGTGTTGCCAATAAATTGTGGCCGCGACAAGGCTGGCCGCGCGAAGAGCAACGGAGTCGATGCATGGTCATCAACGATCAGCGGGCCGACGAGGGGCAGGCCCATCAGATCACCATGTCAGGCTCCTCAACGACCTGCGTCATTTCCCCGAAGCCCGCTCCCATGGTCGGCTGTCCGGGCCTGAAGTGCCGGGCGACCCTCCCCCCGATCACGGCGACCAGCAGTGGCGGGATGCAGAAGAAGGCGATCGGGAAGAGATTCGCGTAGAGGATAATGTACGTCCATTCCATGGCACGACTCAGCAACCACGGCTTCCCGAACAGCGGCTCCAGGCCATACACGATCGCCAGCGCGATCCGTCGGCTGACCGGCCCGACCATGCCGATCACCGTCTCGGTCGAGAACAGACAGAGTGCGAGGACGGCGAGGGTCGCCGCGGAACCGGCGATGATGTACCCGACGGTCCTGGCGGTGTGTCCTCCTCGCCGACGCAAGCGGTAGACGCCGATCAGGAGGGCATCGATCATCGGCAGCAGGTAGTAGGCGAAAACCGCCCATACTTTCTGCTTGGGGTCGAGGAAATTGCCGCCAAACATGGATGGCAGCAGCGGTCTTCCGGGTTCCAGAGAATTATGGGGCCCGAGGAATGCGGCCCGGATCACCGCGGAATCGATCGCGATGACCAGGATTGCGAACGTGATCGCGGCCACGGAGAGCCCTGTCGCCTTCATGTCGCCCTCCCTGACAATTCGACGTCACCCGCCTTTCGAATCTTTAGCACATGCGTTGATGATCCCGCAACGGCCAGTTCGCCGGAAGTCGCCGCCAGCTCGTCGAGGAGAGCCCGGATCATTCCGGGTCGTAACGCGGACGGTCGAGTTGGGCATCCGTCACGAGAAGCATCCTGGAAAACCGATCGGGACAGGGCCACGTCTCGGTCATCCTAACGCGAAGCGAGATGATCCGAGACCGATGACGCAAGTCCACCTCACTTCGCGACCCGGCATCAACTCTTCATTCACTCGAGAGGCCGGAGATGATCGTCATTGGCCTCGCCACCACCTGGAATAACGCAGCAACGGGAAAACGATGGTTCATTCGACCCGGAATATTGCCTTCATTCGGGAGTGGACCGTTGCTGACAAGGTCGAATTGATGGTATGACTCTACGAAGACTCTCGGACTCGACAAGACATTCTATTCGTGGTGATCTCGGGCCCTGAGGTCGGGGGCGTGCGCAGAGGTTTCCAGACGCAATTTCCGCGTGTATCCGGCCGCTGGGCGGATCTCCTGGAGTCTTGCGCCCGATCCAGACCGGATGGCCGTCGGGAGGGCTGGACTCGATGCACACTTCCAGTCCAGGAATTCGACCGATGCGAGCCGGGCGAGGGCGTGGCTTTACGCTCATCGAGCTGCTCGTGGTGATCGCGATCATCAGCGTGCTGATCGCCTTGCTGCTGCCGGCCGTCCAGTCGGCACGCGAGGCGGCGCGGAGGATCCAGTGCGTCAACAACCTGAAGCAGATCGGCCTGGCGGTCCACAATTATCACGACGCGAATAACAGTTTCCCGCCGGGCCAGCTCCTCTACGTGAACTGGCAGGATCTGTCGGCGTTGATCGCCCTGCTCCCCTACATGGAGCAACAGCCGCTGTATTCCGCATTCAACCTGGCGGATGTCTATCCGATCAACGGAATGGGCCCGGTGCTGCCGTCGTATCCGCCCAACACGACCGCGGCGAGGACGCAGGTGGCCGGCTACCTCTGCCCGTCGGATTTCAACCGGCTGAACAACCCGGAGGGCCACAGCAATTACTGCGGCAATAGCGGCTCCACGCCCGAGTCGTCGGAGACGATCACCTGGGCGAATGGGCCGTTCGTGGCGCCCACGCCGGATGGCAGTTATGTCGCCGCGCGGGTCTTCCGGTCCCAGAACATCCGCGATGGCCTGAGCCAGACCGCGTGCTTCAGCGAGAAGGTGCTGGGGATCGGCAATTCGGACCAGTATGACCCCGGGACTCCCAGCTCGACGTACTATCAGGTCGGGGGTCCGGCAGACGTGAGCAATACAGCCGCCTACTACCAGATGTGCAAGGCCGTCATCCCGAATGTGTCCCCGCTGGTCCCCGACGGACAGGCCTCCGGCATGTACTGGACCTTCGGCTATCTCAGCGAGACTCGCTACACTCACATCATGACGCCCAACACGCAGAGTTGCGAAGTCGGCGGGCCATGGTACGGCGAGCGCGGGGCGATCACGGCCAGCAGCCGGCATCCGAGCACGGTGAACGTACTGTTGTGCGATGGATCCATCACGGGGATCAAGAGCACGATCGCCCCGGCCACGTGGTGGGCACTCGGCACGATGGCCGGGGGCGAGGTCATCTCGTCGGACGCGTATTGAGGTGTGGACGAAATCGTCTCGAGGTTGAGCCACATGATATCTCGGCGCGGTCGTTGGCTCGAGGGCTGGTCGAGGCCGCTCGCGGTAATTTGCGGGTTGTTGGCAGCGGGTTGCGGATCGGGAGCGCCCTACGCGGAGTCGTCGCTCACCGAGGCCACCGTGACCGGGCGGGTCACCTCGACGGGCAAGCCGATCGCCAAGGGCCAGGTCGTCTTCGATCCGGCGAATGTCAACCGGCCGAGGGAGTCCGCCCGGACGGCCGAGATCCGCAAGGATGGGACCTACGAGGTGACCACCTTGATCGGCGAGAACCGCGTGACGGTCGCGATCCCCGGGCGGACCAAGAAGGGCGGCGTCCCCTATGTCCAGCAGATCTTCGACGTGAAAGCCGGGAGCAATACGTTCGATATCACGGTGCCGTGATGAGGCCCGCCCGGATCGGTGAATTCTCGGGGGCAGGCCAGGTCTAGAGCGCTTCACGATCGGATTGCAAACACCCCATACCAACCCGACGCGCCAGCGAGGGGAATGCCTCCGGAGCCTCGCTGGCGCGTCGGGTTAGTGTCACAACCATCCGGCCAGGGCGCAATCAAATCTCAGGGATCGGGCTTGACAACAACGACTTTACACTGCAAAGCTAGACCAACTTTGCAACACAAAGCCACAACTCATCGATTTTCGTCTCTCCCGTAACCGGGAAAGACTCGAGCGAACCTCCATGCGTAGGACTCGACCATGAGGACCCCGTGGATTCCCCGCGCACTGCGGATCGCGCCTCGCCTCGATCCCGGAATACGGCCGGGGCCGTATCGACCGAAGAGCGCGCTGCTGATCAACCCGTTCTATGCCAAGGACCCGCATGCGAGCTTCGGCAAGCACGTGCTGACGCCGTCGCTGGCGTTGACGAGCGTCGCCGGGGCCACCCCGCCGGATTGGGAGGTCTCGTACTGGGATGAGAACCTGTTGCAAGGTCCGCCGCCGTGGGATCCGTTCCCGCAGGTCGTGGGAATCACGGTCCACTTGACGTTCGCCGAGCGGGCTTACGAGCTGGCGCGTTGGTATCGAAGTCGAGGGGCGACGGTGGTGCTGGGGGGCCTGCACGTCCTGTCGTGCCCCGAGGAGGTCGCGCCGCACGCCGACGCCCTGGCCGTCGGCGAGGGGGTCGCGATCTGGCCCGAGATCCTCCGCGACGTCGAGGCGGGGATGCTCCGGCCGATCTACCGGGGGAGTTACCGGAGTCCCTATCGGGATGAGCCGCCGCCTCGTCGCGAACTCCTGCCCCGGCGCGGGTTCCTGACCACGACCAGCCTGATCGCCACCAGAGGCTGCCACAACCGCTGCGGCTTCTGCTACCTGTCCACCGATGGGCTGACGATGCCCTACCAGGTCCGGGACGTCGAGCAGGTCGTCGCCGAGTTCCGCGATGACGGGCAGCCTTATGGCGTCTTCATCGATAATAATCTCGGCTCGCGGCCGGAGTACTTGCGTGAGCTCTGCCGGGCCCTGCGACCGCTCGGCGTGATCTGGAGCGCGGCCGTCACGATCGATGTGACGGATGACCCGTCGATCGTCCGCGAGATGGCGTTGGCCGGCTGCACGGGGGTGTTCGTCGGATTCGAGTCGCTGTCGGGCGAGAACCTCGTCGAGGCGAACAAGAAGACCCCGAGCCCCGAGGACTACGCGCGTCGGGTGGCGATCCTGCACGACCATGGAATCCAGGTCAACGGCAGCTTCGTCCTGGGCTTCGATCACGACCGGGGCGACGTGTTCCGGCGGACCGTCGCCTGGATCGAGGCGGCCAGGCTCGAGTGCGCCACCTTCCACATCCTGACGCCCTATCCGGGCACGCCGCTGTTCGCGCGGATGGAGTCCGAGGGTCGGCTCTTGCACAAGGACTGGCGGCTCTATGACACGTCGCACGCGGTCTTCCGCCCGCGGCACATGGCGCCCGAGGAGCTCGAGGCGGGCTACGCATGGTGCTACGAGCGCCTCTTCTCGCACGGGTCGATCTGGCGGCGAAGGCCCGAGGACTGGCGCGCCGTGCCGCCCTACCTGGCGATGTCCTACCTCTACAAGCGGTCCAACCGGCTGTGGCACCTTCTCATCCGGCACCGGCTGACCGGGCCGGTCTGGTACCCTCTGGTCGAATGGACGCGTCGGCGGCACCTGCGGTTCCGGCGAAGGCTGGCGTCACGACCTGAGCCCAAGCAGTCGATGGCAGGAGCCGTGGTTTCCGCCGGGGTTTGAGAGGTTGTTAAGAAATCAATATTCCCAATCTTCCTGATTTCATCCCGTCGATCCTGTCAATCCTGTCGGAATTGATTCAAATCCAGTGAGACAGGATTGACAGGATCAACAGGATGATATTCACTTGCGAATTCGGAATCTTCGATCCGATTTTTTCACAAACTCCGAGATGAGAGGGGTCTCTCAGAAATCGTCGACCATGGCCGGCTTCGCGAAGGCGGCGGGCGAGGAATCGGTCGGCGCGTCGGGGTTCATCCCCATCCGGATCATCGCGATGCGCTCGAGATGTCGGTGCGACGTGCAGATCACCTGCTTCACGGTCCCGGAGATGATGGCGACGATCGCGATCCAGCCGAACCACGGCATCGATGAGACCAAATCGTGTACCACTCCCATCCCTCCAGCTTATCCACCACGAGTTTCGCACCGGCACGGAAGGTCCGCCCGGTTGGCTTCAGGGAGGTATTCACTCGATCCGGGCCGATATTATTCGGGCAGAGAGGAAAAATCCAACGAGAGCTCCGTCGACTCGAATTCGCCGGAGACGTCTGGGGTTTTGCGCGGGACCCGGGTGCGGTATAAATAGTGACTCAGGCGCCCGTAGCTCAACGGATAGAGTCGCGGACTTCGAATCCGAAGGTTGTAGGTTCGAATCCTACCGGGCGCGCTTTCATACCAACGACTTACGACGATCCTGATTCACATCGCGTTTCGCTTGCACAGACCCTGCTTACATCTCACGATGAGGATCCCGACCTCGCCCCTGGCTCCGAGCCCCGAGGGTCGGCTGATTGATTGGCGGTTTCGCCTATGGCCATGCATGCATCAAGAAGGGTGGCGAAGCGGCGCGACGGAACCCGTCCCTTCGATGTCGTAAGAATCCGACCCGCGTTGCGTTAGAATGTGCCGACGCCAGCGACCGAGAACAAACGATCTTCGCCGAGCCCTTGGAACGAGGCACCTTCGACGAGGTTTCCGCTACCTGCGCGGGCTGATCTGGCCGCCGTGGCGAGTCCTTCGATCACGACTGTCGGAAGTGTAAAGCGTCAATAGCCGACTCGGAGCGGCGATCGTTAATCCGTCGCTTCAGGAGTTTCGTGAAACAGAAGTGTCACGGGTCGCCTGGTAACGAGGCTTGCCAGTCCGTCCTGGAGTATCCGGCCATGCGACTGCCCCGAATGACGACACGGCGGTGGATGGTCGTGGTGGCAGTCTTGGCGCTCATCCTCGCCGCGAGAACGGAAGTAGGCAGGCTCTTGAATCTGCGTCAACACCACCTCGCGATGGCCGGACTCTACGGCAAATGGGAAATGGACTACGATCGGTGGCGGAGCAGGTACCTGGAGCGGATGCCGAGCGGCGCAGAGTCGTCCCCACGCCTCCGTCGCACAGAGCAGATATTGTCCTACTGCGCCCAGATGCGAGAGAAGTATGAACGAGCGGCCCGCTACCCCTGGCTCCCGATCGAACCGGACCAGCCCTGCATAGTCAACGACATCGAACCCTGAGTACGAACGGACTCGCCGAGTCCGTCGTCGGCACATTGAGTGATTCATAAATTGGTGCGGACAGCCGGGCGCGGGACGATGGAGGAGCTTGGAACGGGTGATCCGGTGATAAGACCGTTCGGGCAAACGGCGTAAAGGTTCACTTCATGGTTCATGACCGGCCCCGTTGGCGATTCCGCATCAGCACCATGATGCTGCTCGTCATCATACTGGCCCTCGTATTGACCCTCGTCGTCGAGCGCAGGAGGAGGGCGCAGGCCGAGCAATCGGCCCTGGCTCATGCCCTCGAGGCCCGATTTGCGCGGCTTCAGGCGGAGCAGTCGCTGGCCCGTTCGCAGGCCCTTTATGAAAGCCACCGTGCCGAGGCGAGCCCGTTGCGGGCCGAGCAGACCAAGGCGCAAGTCGAAGCGATTACCCGGAGCAAAGGCCCCCCACCGGAATCCTCGGGCCGAGCGACCGAGAAGGTAGGGCGATAGATCGCCGCTCGTCGTCAATTCCCTGGGGCTTGACGATGGCACACGTCTGGGACAACGGACACATCGATGACACGAAGTCATTCCGCGACGGGGGCCGGGTGACTTCCAAGTCATACGGCCCGGCCATCGGGGAGCATGCCCGGCTTTTCTTCGCGGCGCACCGCGTCATCAGGGAGAAACGACGAAGCGAGCGGATGCGATGCCTGGAGCTCCGCCGCGAGCAATCCGAGGCACGGAAAGCCGCCATCGAGGAAGACAAGGCTCTTCGCGCCCGTCTCGGCTCGATCGATCGATCGGACCATGGCCGAACACTTCCGACGCGTCGGCAAGGCCGTCGAGGCGATGCGGATCGACCCGGGATTCACGGGGAATGAGCCCGGCCCGACCGCCCAGGATGGCCCCTGAGAGACGATCGGCCCCGAGGATGGCTGATCCATCGCCCGACGCCGCCGGCCCGGCGGACGACGAGCCGCATCTCAGCCTATCAAAGAGCCACTACGGCGCGGCTCTGCCTGGGCGCGGATTGGGTGACGACATCTGGATGTTCCGTTTTATTGTTTTTTCGCCTTCGCGCCTGCGGGTGCGCGCTTCCACACCTCGTTCACTTTGAAACCCGTATCCAACACCCCGCCCTGCAAGAGCTTTTCACCCTCGATCTTGATAGTGAAGGTCGCCTCTTTTCCGCGAAGATGCTCCCAGCCCTGGCTGGCGAATTCGCAGCGTTCCTTGTATTGATTGCCTTCGAGCGACCACGTGCCGCCTGCCGAGCCGACCGGACTCATCTCACCTTTGCTGTAGATGACCCAGGTAAAATGCGTCGGCGTGATGTGCTTGAGGTCTCGCAATCCCTCCGGGAGATCGGGGGTGACGACCTCCCAAGTTCCGACGAGATCACTCCGAAGCTTTTCTGCATCGGGCTTGTCAACCTTGTCCGGTGTGGTCTGCAGGAGTAGCAAACTGAGAGCTAAACCACAGATCATCTTCATTCTTCCGTCCCCCGACTATTCCGGCAACTTACTTGGTCCAGCCCGGCGGACCCGCCCGCCAAGCATCCGCGGTGATGATACCGGAAAGCCATCGACAAGGAGAGTGGCGAGTCCGGTCGCAAAATCGTGGAACCGAGTGACTTTTCCCACCTGCCCGGTTGCCTCCGCCGTAAGGCCCGGGTTCGACCGGGCCGGTGGTGCGGTGGAGTTGAAACAGCCGCGAGACGAAGGAGACACTGGCCAGGATCCGCTGAGCGATCTGGCACTATGTCCCGTCACCGCCCGAGGCCGTATCGACGATCCGCTGTCGGAGATCTTCGGAAGAGGCTGTCATCGCTCACCTCCGCGCCGAGATCTCCACTCGATCGGATCTCCATTCAAATTAAAATATCTATATGTTTTCATCCAATACAGTGCGTCTCTTGCCCCAAGAAACACAGTGATCGCAGCATGGAAATCGATCGTGACATGCGTGCGTAACGCGCTATTCGGGCCTCACAGCGCCCGCTGCGCTCGCCGGGGCGCGGTCTTCGGTTGCTCCGCAACCTCCGCCTCACTTCCCTTTCTCGCTACGCCCGGCCTGCATGACGACATGCTCGGCTCACAACCCCTCTCGGAACTCGGCAAGACGACAGCCGACATCGCTGTACCAGTTCGAGGGCTCGAGGTGGTCGCGGGACGCTGCGCCACGCTCCGCGCGTCGCGGTACCACGAGCCGCCTCGGATCACCCGGCCGGCGGACGCCACCCCACGCGATTCTACGGTGTAATCATCATTCCATGCGTCTGCGCACCATTCCCACACGTTCCCCAACATGTCATACAATCCCCACGCATTCGCGTCCTTGCTCGCGACGGGATGTGTCTTAGCTTCGCTCTTCTCGCCGTACCAGGCGATCGCGTCGAGGTCTTCCGAGTACCGCGCCGTCTCGGTCCCCGCGCGGCAGGCGTACTCCCATTGCGCCTCGGAAGGCAGCGATAACGTCAGCCCTTCCAGTCGCGCATTCAACTTCGAGACGAATTCCCGGCAGTCGTCCCAGCTCACTCTTTCGACGGGATGATCCTCCGTCTTCCTCGGGTCTTCCTCCCGGAAATGGCTCGGATTCTCCCCCATCACGGCCGACCACAGGCGTTGCGTGCAAGGTGTGTCGAAAATCCAGAATCCGGCATGGATCGTGACGAGGTGGCGCGGACCTTCGGAACCCCAGCGTCCTTCCTCTTCCTCCGGCGAACCCATCCAGAAACTCCCGGGCGGGATCCAGCGGAGGCGCTGGATCACCTCATCGATTTCGAAGGCGCAGAAGGGACCGTGCTGGCGATCGACGCCCCATTCCGACGCCCAGGTCGGCGGAATGCCGCTCTCTAGGGGGTGCTTCCACCAGGTCTGGGGAACCGGCAACGTCGTCGCCATGTCGCGCCTCTATGGAAAAACGATCGGCGAGCGTTCATCCGCACATCCGCGTCGGGATACGAGCACGCCGGTCGTCGAAAACCATTCGCCGTCGTGGGGCCTGGCCCCGCATGGCACGGGTTGAGGACAACCCGTGGCACCCGAGGTGCCGGCCCGGCGTGCCACGGGTTCGTACCCGAACCCGTGCCGGAGACGACTGGTGTGTCTGGGATCTCTCATCTTCCACACCGCTCAACACGTACCTGAGGCCGGCGCGTCAACTGTAGGCGGCCTCTGTGAGGCCGCTGATCCGGGCTTCGATCACACCGGGCGTTGCGAACCGGGCTAACAGAGCCCGGCTACAGAAATGGCGACGTCGATAAAATGTCGAGTTCTGACCCTCGTGCGAAGTCCTGCCGTTGTCCGCCGTTTCTTGGAACAGACTCTTATTGTCATTGGCTCGCCACGCCCGCACTCAATCCGACCGCTTCTTCCGCCCACGCTTCGTTCGCCGGGTCGCGGTCTTCGGTCGCTCCGCGACCTCCGCCTCGCTCCCCCGGCTCACTCCGCCCTGCTCGCTCAGCTCACGACCCGTCCTGAACTCGGCAAGACGGCAGCCGACGTCGCCGTGCGGGGTCGCGGGCTTGTCGGGGAAGCGGAACGCCGCGCGCACGCCCCGCGCGCCGACGCCCCACGAGCCGCCCCGACGCACCCGGTCGACGGACGCCCCCCCAAGTCCGCCATGCACCCCCTCGTCTGCACACCATTCGAAGACATTTCCCAGCATATCGTACAGGCCCCAGGGATTCGCTCTCTTTTTGGCGACGAGCGCGTTCCGGCCTTGTCGAATGGGTACTGCTTCTCCGGCCTTGCGGAAGCATCCACGCCATTGGCCAGATCGAATTCGTGACCGCTGTTTCCGCCGTACCAGGCGATCGCGTCGAGGATTGGTGCGTTGTTCTCCCCTTTGATCTCCAACGGCCCGGCGTAAGTTGACGTCGACGTGCCGGCGCGGCAGGCGAATTCCCACTGGGACTCTGAGGGGAGCGCGAGCGTCAGGCCGATTCGCTCGCTGAGCTTCCTGGCGAAGGAATCACAGTCGCCCTCGCTCACTCGCTCGACCGGCCGATCCGGCGACTGGAACAAACTCGGATTCGCGCCCATGATGGCTTCCCAGAGTGCCTGCGTGCAAGGGGTCGCGAACATCCAGAAGCCTTCGTCGATCGCGACCTCGTGCGGGAGTTGTTCCCAGTCGGTTCGACCTTCCTCATCTTCGGGCGATCCCATCATGAAACGCCCCGGCGGAATCCAGCGGAGACGCTGACGAATCGGGGCGAACCTCGACGGCGGTGTCTGGGTCGGGATCTGTTCATCAACCGAACGATCGATCGTGAACTCCGCCCACAACCCATACTTGTCCCGCCCGATCGCCGACGCCCATTCCGGCAACGTCACCGTGTCGATCACGATTTGCTCGACATCCGAAGCCATGCGTCGAGGCGTGACCGTCTCGAACACCAGGCCGCTCTTCCCGGTCGAATCGAGAGTGATCCAGCCTGCTCCACTCGCCTGGTCGCGATCTCCGGTCGCTCCGCTACCTGCGCCTCGCTCCGCTCTCCACTTCAGCTTGCTTGCTTGACTTGATGCTTGGCTCACGACCACTCTTGAACTCGGCAAGACGGCAGCCGAAGTGGTGGAACCGGTTCGCGGGATCGATGAGGAAACTAAAGAAATCGACATCGCTGCGGCCCCATTCCCGGTGGTGGAACCGGTTCGCGGGATCGATGAGGAAACGGCTCGCCGCGCGCGAGCGGCGCGACGAGGCCCCACGAGCCGCCCCGGACCACCCGGCCGGCGGACGGCCCGCCCGATTTCTGATTGTAATCGTTTGTCCAGGTATTCGCGCACCACTCCTCGACATTGCCGAGTGTGTCGTACAGGCCCCAATCGTTGGCGGCTTTCTGGCCGACAGGATGAGTTTTCCTATCGCTGTTCTCACGATACCAGGCGATGTCGTCCAGATTCTCCCGATACCGTGCCGTCTCCGTCCCCGCGCGACAGGCGTATTCCCACTGCGCCTCCGTCGGCAGCGACAGTTCCAGGCCCTGGCACTTCTCCTTCAACCGAGCGATGAATCCCTGGCAATCCTCCCAGCTCACATTTTCGACGGGGCGATCCTCGCCCTTGAAGCGGCTTGGATTCTTCCCCGTCACGGCTTCCCACAACGCCTGCGTGCACGGCGTGTCGAACATCCAGAAGCCCAGCGTGATCGTCTCCTCGTGCCGTGGTCCTTCATTACCGTATCGTCCTTCCTCGTCCTCCGGCGACCCCATCCAGAACGTCCCGGGCGGGATCCATCGGAGGCGCTGGGTGGCCTTTTCCACGCGCACCTGGACCCAAGGCCCGAAGCCATCTCTCCCCCAGTCGTCGGCCCATGGCGGCGCGACTCCGCCTTCCCAGAAGTCGTCGAACGGCTCGACCTTGATGAGTCCGGTGCGGGTCCGGATCTGGGCGAGGAGGCTTTCGGATGGGCGGGTGGCGCCAGGGCCTTCCTGGAATGGCCGGGCGAACAGGCAATCTCCGGTGTGGCGGATCTCGACGGTCTGGACGGATCGACCGGGCGGGGGTGGGATGCGGGCAGGGTCAAGTCCGCTGGGAGGGCGATCCGTGGTCGAGCGGGTCAGCGAACAGATCTGGTGTAGGTATTCACCGGCGCTGCCGTTCCAGGATGACTCGGGCAGCCGGATGTTGGCGCGGCGAAACCAGAGCGATTCGTCCGAGGTGGGGTCTTGTTTTTCGGGATCGCCTTCGATGACATCTCGCTGACCGCGGACCCAGCGGACCGCGGCGTCGAGGTCGAAGTCCGCGAGTCCCAGCTTCGTCGTTTCGGCCTCGAGCGCGAGCCGTTCCAGGAACCAGACCAGTTCGTATTTCTCAATGTGACCGCGCCGGAGCAGCGAGATGACCTCTCGGCGGACATCGGCGGTTTCGTCCTCGAAGTGCTGTTGCAGTTGGCGCGACCTGTCGGGATGAAACTCGGCGGCCTCGTAATCCTGGCCTCGCAGTGCCGGGTCTTGCCAGACCCGCGCCTCCACTCCCGCCCCCAGGCTTCCCTTGACCAGCAACCGGCGCACTTCGCGGATCAAGAATGGCTCGACACGCAAGGCGTACGAGAGAAGCGTCAGGACGCGCCGGGAAACCTGTTCGACCTGATCGGGACTCAGGCCGGCGGTGCGCGAGTAGACGTGGCTTTCCCAGGGAATAACGATCCAGTCTCGCGTCAGTTCGAGGGGTATGCACGACAGATCGCAAGGGACCAGTGCGATCGGCCGCGCGCCACGATCGCGGTAGAACTTTCCCAACGCGAGCCAGGTTTCTCGCGGTGCGGTTCGGTCCAGGGCCAGAGCGCCAAGGTCGCTCAGCGCAAGTACGGTCGCGGTTGGTTCAGGGGGATGGTAGGGCGCGGATCGAGGCGCCCCGCGACGATGGGGTTGGCTCGCCCCGTCGCGCAGCGTGACGACATCGACGCCGCCGGATGGATAAACGCGGCGGAAGGTCTCGAGCACGGCGTGTTGATCCTGGCGGTACGGTTTGAGGTGTTTGTGCTCGTCGACGATGACATGGATCGACTGTCCCCAGATCTTTCGCGGACGACGCGGCAGTGAGCTGGGATAACGGCCCCGACTGAGATGATCGATGGCCTTCGCCAGGTCGATTTCGCCGCTGATTCGCGAGAAGGAGGAGACGCGCCGCAGTTTCGTGAGGACGGCCGCGGAGGTGGCGAGCGGACGGAACACGAGCGGGGCTGGTCGTGCTTGATCCACGGTCGGCTTGTCGGCCGCAGGGACTTCCACCGGTCCCGTTTCGCCTTCCTGACGAGGCGGCTCGATCCTGATCGTCGCCGTGCGCGAGAATGGGATCGAGATCGCCGGAGCGGCCGGCGGCGACGGCGCCGGCGCGCGGTCGAAACGGCCGCGACGCGGACCTCGGGCATGACCGCAATCGGCTCCGCGGTGACACGCTCCATCCCCAGGAGCCGGGCGACCGCCGATTGGAGCTCAGGACCGCCGACCCGGTAGGCGTCGAGTAGGTCGGCCCATCCCATGGTACCGGTTTTCATGGCCCGCCCTGCTCGGATTTGCGAATGACGAATCTGGCCACGTCGTCGAGCCGCTTTTTCTGGAGTCCGACATCTCCCGGCGCCAGCCGGAACACGGCGCGGAGGAGGTCGAAGTATTCGGCCTGGCCGGGGAGCGGCGAGACATTCGCCTTGAGCGCGGCACGGCGATCTCGGACGAGCAATTCGGCCGCCCCGACGAACACCTCGCGCGTCCGCCACCGCCTTCGGAAAGTGGGCAACCGCCCGATCGACGAGGTGATCGATGAGGCGCTCGTCGTCCTCGGGCAGCCGGAGATGGAGCACTAGGCAGCGCCGCACGAACGCGATGGGAAGGACCCGCTCTTCGTTGGTCGTGATCACGACAAGCGGCGGCTCGCCCTGAACCTCGACCGGGTCGGATTGGCCGAGCGGGGTAAAGCACCCGGACCCGAGCGCCTCGAGGAGGCCGTTGGGAACGTCCGTGTCGGCCTTGTCGATCTCATCCAGAAGGACGACGCACCCCTTGCCGGGGTCGGCATTAGATAACTGGCGCGGGATCGGGGTCCTGGTTCGTTCGGCCTGTCGCCTCGCGGATTCCCAGTTAAACGCCCACCAGAGCGGACCGGGGCGGACGTAGTTCGCCACCGCGAGTTGTTCCTGAAGGCGCAGGTGCGGGGGAGCCGGCGTCTCGTCTTCCTTCAGGATGCGCGGATCGGCCCTCTCTCCGGAAAGGGCGGCGGCGATCTGGGCGTCGGCGAGACGGAGGACGGCGTCGAATTCCCACATCAGGTCGCGCGACTCGGTCCGGGAGTTCGACCACCTTCGAGACGAGCGGTCGCCCGAGCACACTCGCGGCCGCCCAGGCGAGTTGGGTCTTTCCCACCCCCGGCTCGCCGCGGATCAGCAACGGCCTCATCGCGGCGAGCGCCGCGCGGATCGCGTCGGCACTGTCGTCGTCGTTGAAGAGATGGTATTGCTCGGGCAAGCCCGGACGGTCCATCAGCTTGATGGGTTTCGTCCGGTCGATCTCCGGGATGGATGTCATGCACCAACCCTCTCTTGAGGGAGATTACTCTCAGCGTCCGTCGTGGCTCACCGGTCACGGGCCGCTCACGGTCTCGGCGGTTCGAAGCGGCGGCGGAGTATTGTCAGGTAAACCTCCTCCGAATCCCCATCCTTGCTCTTCTTCGATGTGAGCACGATGATCGGCAGCTCGGGTCGGAGCTGGCTTGCCCGCTCCAGGAGCTTCATCATGTGATCGCGATCGGGGCCTTCCTCCATCAGCCGCAAGATGCAATAGGTCTTTCGATCGTTATCAAGCGCGTCGAACCTCAAACGCTTGGCCTGAGCTTCCTCGGATTCGACCTGCAACACGTTCCTGAGGAAGCGTCTCGCGTCGTCGTCGATCGACATCTTTCCGAGGGGAGGTGATCCTCGTTCGATCGCGTGTTTTCCGCCGAGTTCCGGGTCGTTCGGGTCGAACCGCGCGTGGAACTGATCGAGCGCGGCCATCAGGAGCTCCGCGCCACACTTGGTCATCACCACTCCCTGAAGGAAGCCGCCTCCGTCCGTGTTCATGAGACTCGAAGCGTCCGCGATCACTTTCGGGGCAAAGTGAAACGGCAGGATCAAATCCAGGCAGTTTTCGAGAACAATGACCTCCTTTCGTGCCCCCTTGCCCGCGGTTCTCCGGATCAGCTTATTGAGTAGAGGGATCGAATCCTCCTGGTCGAGAAGCTGGTCGAGTATCGTGTCGAGCATCTTCGCCCTATTATCCGGTTTGTCGATCTTCAAGGCATCCGCGATCATTTGCGGGTTTATGCTCGCATCGTCGACGGCCCTGCATAACTCCTCGGATAGCGCGGCGCGGACCTTGTCGCGGTACGACTGTCGGCTCAGCGGTGCCGCCTTGCGAGGAAGATCGCTCAAGAAAGGGGCCGGAACCGAGGCAGGTCCCTTTGCTGGACCGCCTTCGGTATCGCAGGACTTTTTGGGGGATGCGAGGTGCGTGGCCACCTCACGGATGCTGCGGGCGACGTCCGTGAACGCCTCGTCGCGGTTTTTCCACATGGTCACCGGTCTGCCGTTCCTGGGCAGGGCCTGCAACCTGCCGAAGGGGGCGGAATGCCAATCGACCGGCCGGAGGATGACCGGGATGACCCGGGCCGTCCCCGCCTCGTGACGCTCCATCGCCCGGGCGATCTCGACGTCCTTGCAATACGGCGAGGCGAGGAAGTCGGCGCTGACCAGGAGCAGGATGATCCCGGCCTCTTCCAGGTTCTGGCCGATCACCCCGTCCCACTCGGTGCCGGCCTCGATGCCACGGTCGTGCCAGCCCCTAATGTCCCCTTGGTCTTTCAGCAGGCTCAGATGAGTCTCGAGCTGCTTCCGCAGGGCCTCATCCTTGTGCGAATACGAGTAGAAGAGGCTGATCGGGGCCGCTAGGGGTTCGGAGTCAGCCATGGCACGCAGATTCTCCATCTTTACGGAAATGATTCGGCCCGCCGTGGAACCCTCCGGACAATCTCAACGCTCGAAATCCACGCCGATTATAGCGGCTCTCGAGACCGGAATTCATGTGGGATCTGGATCCGGGATGTGATTTGATCGAGGCTCCCTGTCGGGCCTTGCGTCGGCACGGCTTCCGCTTGGTCGGAGTTCGTGGCTGATGCCCCATACGCGTTGAGCGGGACCGAACTCGTGAGAAGCAATACACAACGTCTTTGCCTTTACCCGCTCGGGTCGAAGTCAACCCGTGCCACACGAGGCCATGCCCGAGAATCGCGTTCAGGAAATCCCAAATCGGTGGCATACTTATAGTAGAAGAATCCGTTCCCTCCCACATCTCGCGGACGGCGATCACTACGAGACACGGATGAGTGATTGGCAGATAGCCACGCGGGCTACATGATTGGGTTGGCGGATGAGGATCGCGACGTTGCGAGATGGCATCCGATGCTCGAAAGGTTATCGGGTGGCCTCCAGCCGTTCATCGGGCGAAAAGTGTTGAAACGAAGCCAAACTTACAGCGATTGCGTCAACTTTAGTGGCTATCTCCATCGAATTCGGTCGGCACCGAAGAAACCGATTCTTGAAACCCGAATCCTGAGCATCCTGCCATCCTGTCCCGTCCAAGATTGGCTGAAATCGCGGACAGTCTGAGAAATACGCGAAACGAAGCCACAATTGGGTAGTTTAGGCAAAATTTTCCGGCGACGATCCATAGCCGGGGTCGCTGGATGGTGCAATGCACTCGATAGGAATAGTCGTGAGACTTCGGTCGAAGCGATCGATTCCGGTTTTCCCGGTTTTTCTTCGATTGCCGATCTTGAGTGGCCGATCGAAAGAGATGTCTGGCGCCATGAGTGGGGTTGGCGTTCCTTCCCAAACCCGACCGTCCGCGTAGAGTGAGACCCTTCATGTCGCAGTCCGCGGTGCGTATCCTGGCCTTTGCGTGCATGCTGGCGCTTGGCGTCTCGTCCTATGGCCAGAACGTCGGGACGCGTGCGCCTGAGGGTTCGGGGCCGTCGCCGGATCAGGCAGGCTCGGGCACGGACCGGTCCGCGAGCGCTCCCGGCGGCGAGACGCCGGAGGAGCCGGCCCAGTCGGAAACCCCCAAGGCTCCGCCGCCGGAGGGCCTCATCGAGCGATTCTTCTCGCCGCTCTCGCAGGAGGAGGATCGCGACGGGCCGATCAATACCGATCGTCCGACCTTCACGCCGGCCAATACGGTCGTCCCGCCCGGCCGGCTCCAGTTCGAGTCGGGCTGGACCTTCAATGGCTTGAGCTCCTCCGGGTCACGGTCGTACCTCTACGACTTCCCCGAGCTCGCCATGCGTTACGGCGTCATGAAACGGGTCGAGTTCCGACTCTTCTGGCTCGGTCAGACCTACTCCCAGAACCAGGCGAGCAGCCAGGGCCCCTGGAAATCGATCAACGGGCCGAGCGACATGGAAGTCGGCTTCAAGTGGCAACTGTTCCCCGGCGACGAGAAGCGGAAGTGGATCCCGACGACCGCCCTGATCACCTCGATCATCGCCCCGACCGGCGGGACGTCCCCATATTCGTCGGAGACCGTCGAGCCCTATATCAACCTGATCTATGGCTGGAGCCTGACCAAGAAGCTCACGCTCGCCGGCAGCACGGGCGAACTGGGAATCCGGGGGCGGTCCGTCCTCACAGCGCTCCCCCATGACTACAACTACCAGCGCTATCAACAATCGATCGTCGCGTTCTATTCGGCCACCGAGCGGACCACACTCTTCTATGAGTGGTATATCTGGATGTTCGCAGAGTCGGCGAATAATCGTCCCCTGAATTTCATGGATGGCGGCATCCTCTATCGGTTCACGCCGAACATCCAGGTCAACCTCCGCGCCGGCTTCGGCCTCGGCGGCCGGCCCGACAATTTCTTCACGGGGACGGGCTTCTCGGTGCGTTTCTGAGCCCAATGGCGGGGGACGGACTCCTCCTCGGTGAGCTTCAAACGGCGACGAGGCGAGCCCGCGTCTGTTGGACCTCCTCGACGGGCGTCACGCCGAAGAGCCGCTTGAACTCCCGGCTGAACTGCGACGGGCTCTCGTATCCGACCGCCCTCGCGGCGGTGCTCGCGTTGTAGCCGTCGAGGGCCATGAGCCTTCGGGCCTGGTCGAGCCGGATTCGCTTGAGGTACTGGAGCGGCGAGCTGGCCGTCACCAGCTTGAAGTTGTGGTGCAAGGCAGAAACGCTCATCCCCGCGCGTCTCGCCATGTCCTCGGCACTGAGCGGCCGCGCGTAGTCGGCGTGGATGTAATTGAGGAGGCGGGCAATCCGGGCGAAGTGGTCGTCCCGGGTGGCCAGGGCACGCAGGGCGCCGCCTTGCTCGCCGCCGAGCACGCGATAGACGATCTCGCGGACCGTCTGGCGGCCGAGCATCCGGCTGTCGACCGGGGACTTGAGGCATTCGAGGAGCCGGATGACGGCCCCGCACAGCTCCTCGCTCATCGGGGTCGTGGAGATGCCTCGCGGCGTCGGTCCTCCGACCGGCAGCAAGGGCTCGTCCATCTCGAGCAGCATCTCGCCGAGCATCGTCGGCTCGACGTTGATGGCGACGATGAGGACGGGTTCCTCGGGGCTGGCGTCGGCCTCGCACTCCGCCGGCATCGGCACCGACGAAACGAGATAGTTGAACGCATCGTAGGCATAGACCTTGTCGCCGAGATAGGCCCTCTTCCGGCCCCGACCGACGATGACGATGTTCGGGTGGTAGACCATCGGAGTGCGGGACATCGGTTCCGACCTGCGGAACACGGATACGCCTTCGATGAGCGTCTGATGCATTCCCTCCTCGACAGCCACCTCGCTGAGGAGGCTGGCCAGCCGCTTGCGATCGTCGTTCATCCCGTCCATCTTGTCCTCCGCTTTTTCCCGGGCGTTCAGAGGATCAGGTTACACTCTCGGCCCTCACCTGGATAGATTCTTCGGGTTTCAAGAGGATTAGGCAAACCTTTTGGAGGAACGTTCCTTTCCGTTTCCGGGCTGCCGCCCTCTAATGAATCACGGGGAAAGTCGGGCGGGACTATCTGGAGATCCGGTCGTTGCCCTCCCACATCTTGGCGCAACTGAAACCATCAAGGATCATGACATGTACAAAACGAGGGCCTATTCCGCGGCCGGTGCCACGTCGACGCTGGCCTCCACCGCCATACCGCGGCGCGACCCGGCCGAACACGACGTGCAGATCGAGATCCTCTACTGCGGAATCTGCCATTCCGACCTCCATTCGGTCCGCAACGAGTGGAGCGAATTCATGCCCACGGTCTACCCGATCGTCCCGGGGCATGAGATCGTCGGGCGGGTCACCAGGGTCGGCTCCGCGGTCACCCGGTACAAGGCCGGCGACCTCGCCGCGGTCGGCTGCCTGGTCGATTCGGACCGCACCTGTCCCAACTGCCAGGCCGGACTCGAGAACTTCTGCCCGAACCTGACGCTCACCTTCAACTCGCCGGACAAGCACCTCGGCGGCGTCACCTACGGCGGCTACTCCGACAGCATCGTCGTCGACGAACGCTTCGTCCTGAGCGTGCCGACGAATCTCGACCTCGCCGGCGCCGCCCCGCTCCTCTGCGCCGGGATCACGACCTACTCGCCGATGCGTCACTGGGGCGTCGCCGAGGGCAAGAAAGTCGGCGTCGTCGGGCTCGGCGGGCTCGGCCACATGGGCGTCAAGTTCGCGCGTGCGCTCGGGGCACACGTCGTCGTCTTCACCACGTCGCCGCACAAGATGGAGGACGCCTTGCGGCTCGGTGCCGACGAAGTGGTCGTCTCCCGCGATGCGAACGCGATGCAGAAGCACGCCGGCAGCTTCGATTTCATCCTCGACGCCGTCTCCGCCGACCACGACATCAACGCCTACATCAACCTGCTCGGCCGCGACGGAAATCTGACCCTCGTCGGTGCCCCGCCGAAACCGCTCGGGGTCACCGCCTTCGGCCTGATCGTTGGGCGTCGGAGCCTTTCCGGCTCGAACATCGGCGGCATCTCCGAAACTCAAGAGATGCTCGACTTCTGCGGCGAGCACGGCATCACCGCCGACGTGGAGGTCATCCCCATCCAGAAGGTCAACGAAGCCTATGAGAGGCTGCTCAAGTCCGACGTGAAGTACCGATTTTCCATCGACATGGCATCTCTGAATTCCGAATAATCCGGAAGGAGCAACACATGCAGAAACGCAAACTCGGGAACAGCGGCCTGGAAGTCTCGAGCATCGGGCTCGGCTGCATGGGAATGAGCTTTTCGTACGGGCCGCCCAAGGATAAGCCGGAGATGATCTCCCTGCTCCGGACGGCCGTCGATCGCGGCGTCAACTTCTTCGACACCGCCGAGGTCTACGGCCCGTACACGAACGAGGAGCTGGTGGGCGAAGCGCTGTCTCCCGTCCGAGAGCGCGTGGTGGTCGCCACCAAGTTCGGGTTCGAGCTCAAACCCGACAGGACGCCGGGCTGGTTGGGCCTGAACAGCCGGCCGGAGCACATCAAGGAGGTCGCCGACGCGTCGCTCAAGCGGCTCAAGATCGACGCCATCGACCTGTTCTATCAGCATCGAGTCGATCCGGACGTGCCGATCGAAGACGTGGCGGGGGCGGTCAAGGAGCTGATCGGGGCGGGCAAGGTCAAGCACTTCGGCCTCTCGGAGGCGGGCGTGCAGACGATCCGTCGGGCACACGCCGTCCAGCCGGTCGCCGCCCTCCAGAACGAATACTCGCTCTGGTGAAGACGGCCCGAAGCGGACGTGCTGCCGACGCTGGAGGAACTCGGCATCGGCCTCGTGGCGTACAGCCCGCTGGGCAAAGGCTTCCTCACGGGCAAGATCGACGAGAGCACCACGTTCGACAGCTCCGACTTCCGCAGCACCCTGCCGCGTTTCACGCCCGAGGCCCTGAAGGCGAATCAAGCCCTGGTCGAGTTGATCGGCACCATCGCCGAGCGGAAGAAGGCGACCCCGGGCCAGATCGCGCTCGCCTGGCTGCTCGACCGGAAGCCCTGGATCGTGCCCATCCCCGGCACCACGAAGCTGCATCGCCTGGACGAGAACCTCGGGGCGGCCGACGTCGAGCTCACGGCCGACGACCTCCGCGAAATCGAGGCCGCGGCCTCGAAGGTCAAAGTTCAAGGGGACCGCTACCCCGAGAAGCTGGAGCAGATGACCGGCCGTTGAGACTCGGGTTTCACGCAGAGGGCGCCAAGAGGACCGCAGCGGGCGCAAAGAAGCGAAGCAAGAGAATAAACAGGATCTGGGAGGCCTGGACGTCCATGTCCCTTCGTCGCCGAACCTTTCTGGCAACCGCCGGCACCGTGCTCGCCATCCCGTCGATTCGCCGGAGCCGCGCGGAAGCACCGTCAACCACGACACTGGAGGCAAGAATGGAGATCTCGCGAAACGGGTCGCGGCCGTCCGCCAAAGGGCCGGCCGACTGGTTCACCGGCGCGGTCCGCATCGACCGTCTGTTCCAGGTCCACGCCCCGGCACGAGCGGCCGGGGCGAGCGTCACGTTCGAGCCCGGGGCCCGGACGGCGTGGCACACCCATCCGCTCGGCCAGACCCTGATCGTCACGGCCGGCTGCGGCTGGGTCCAGCGGGCGGGCGGCCCGGTCGAGGAAGTCCATCCGGGCGACGTCGTCTGGTTCCCGCCGGGCGAGAAGCACTGGCACGGTGCGACGCCCACGATGGCCATGACGCACATCGCCATCCAGGAAGAGCTCGATGGGAAGGTCGTCGATTGGCTGGAACACGTGAGCGACGAGCAGTACCGCAAGTGATCTCGAAGGAGGCGCGGGCTACGGCTTCGATCCCGCGGGGGGCGGTGGCGGGGGCGGGGCCGCGCCCTGGTCCGCGGAGGGCGGGGGCGGGGCCGCGCCCTGGTCCGCGGCGCCTCGGATTACGGACAGGTCGAGTCCGGTTCGAGGGACACCCTCGCGGATCTCGACGCCGGTGAGGCCCGGCCCGGCCCCTTCGTGGTCGACCACCTTGATCGTGTAGGACTGTCCGGGCATGAGCTGCATCTCATAGGTCCCGTCGGCGGCCGTCGTCTCCCGGACCCAGGCTACATAACCTTCCGACATCCCGGGGCCACCGGTCCAACTGGCCTCGACCCGGATCCCGGGCGCGGGCGAGCCGTCGGGGAAGGCCACCTTGCCCGAGACCCGCGCCGGGCGGAGGACGCGAGCCGTCAGCATCGCGTCGGGCTTGCTGAGGTCCAAGTTGCACGACGCGGGGAGCCTGTAGTCTGACCTGGCCGTCTCCAAATGTACCTCTGTGGCGTCGGCCGGTAGCCAGTCGAACGTCGCGACCCCATCGGCGTCAGTGCGGGGATCGAGAGGAAGCGGGCCGAGGTTGATGAAGTGAAATTTGCC
This sequence comes from uncultured Planctomycetota bacterium, assembly GCA_963743925.1. Classification (GTDB taxonomy): domain Bacteria; phylum Planctomycetota; class Planctomycetia; order Isosphaerales; family Isosphaeraceae; genus CAVZRC01. The sequence continues at coordinate 1,410,500 of CAVURY010000034.1, forward strand.
CGGCTTCGTGATCACGATCGGGTACATCTCGACGCCCGGCACGGGCCGATCCGCGGAGTCGACCACGCGGACGCGGACGTTGCGGAGGACGCCGTTGAGCACGAGCCTGGCCTCGCGCGGGGGTGGGGAGGTCGTTATGCGCACCTCCGGCTCCTTCTTATGTTTCTCGAAGTAGTCGAAGCCGACGCCCGGCTTGACTGCGACAATCCAGAGCGTCCTCACCTGGGTCGGGACGCGGAGCACCGCGATGCCGCGCCCGTCGGTCCGCGCCTCTGCGGCCGGCGTATTAAAGTCGAGGAGGAAGACGGACGCATCCGGGACTGGAGCCCCGCGCCCATCGACGACCGTGACGGTCACCTCGTGAGCGGGCTGGAGCATGATCCCCGCCTCTCTCTCCGGTTCGTCGGGTCTCGCCGGGGGGCTGTAGAGGCACATCCCTTGCCGCGCACCGCCGTCGGCCGACGCGATGATGGGATGTTCGAGCAACTTCGGGTTGTCGTTCGGGAGGTCGAACGTGCCGTCGGTGCCGGTGATCACGGTGTGGGGTTGCCTGGCGCCGAGCGACCGAATTCGCGCGCCGGCGACGGGCTGCCGCCCCTCGTCGACCACGAGGCCCTTGATCCGCGGCCCGGGCCTGGCGGCCGGCGTGGGCTTGGGCGGAATGGCCCTGGACTGGGTCACGGGCGGCCTGGCTTCTTGCTGAGTACGCAGCCAGCCGAAGCCGGCCAGTCCGGCGAGGGTTCCGGCGAAGAATAACCCCGCCGCGATGACCTTCAGCCGGCCCACGAACAGGATCGTCATCCCCGATTTCACCAGCGACGCCACCGGTGCCGAGGCCACCGCGCCGACTGTCCGGCCTGCGGCCAGGCCCGCGGCCGCCCGGGCCGTCGCCTCGATCCAGGCCTCCGACGCTCCCCCGGCGACCGGGCCGAGCAGGACCAGATCCGCACCCGAGGCCGGCGCCAACCCGCGGCCGGTCAGCCGTGCTCGCAGCTGCTCGCGACCCTCCGCCAGCCGGCGCTGCACCGTCCGGACCGGCAGGCCCAGCCGGCTCGCCGCTTGCTCGTTGGTCAGCCCCTCCAGGTGGCACAGCACGATCGGCGACCGGAACCGCTCCGGCAGCCGGTCCAGCTCCTCGTAGACGCCCGAACGGGTCTCGTGCTGCCCATCGGAATTCGCGGCCTGAGCCCTCATCTCGGCCCCCCGTCGTTCGATCGACCGCCTGCGAGCCTTCTGCGCCGCGCCTTCGACGATACCTTCAGCGCGACGCCGAAGAGCCAGCTCGCCAGCGACTCGGCCAGGCGGATCGAGCCGGCCCGCCTGGCGAGGATCAGGAATGTCGCCTGAGCGGCGTCCTCGGCGTCGTGCGGGTCGCCGATCGCGGCACGGCAGACGGACAGGACCATCGGTCCGTGCCGCTCCACAAGGGCCGCGAACGACGCCGCGGAGTCCTCGTCGCCCCGACCGGCCAGGAACCGATCCAGCAGCGCGCCGTCGGCCAGCGAGCCGAGTGCCCCCGACTCGAAGACAGTCCGCAAGTGCCGCGATGCCCCGACTCGATACTCGCTCATGATCGTCATCTCGCCCCCCTCTCTCCAGGCCTCGGATTGGATGTATCCTGACCCTATGGTGCCGGTTCAGGAGAGGGGACCGCCAAGTTTCTGGGAAGAAACTGAATTTACAACGCAAGGCTCAGCAAAGTATTGCACCCACTGAAGCTGCCGAAGGAGGTCGCTGGAGCTCAGGACTCTCGACTCGCCGACGCGGAGGCCGGCTTTCGAGTAAGGTCCGCATGATGAGTGGCTCGATGGGCGACTCGCAGGCGTCGGTCAGGGAGTCCGCCTGCTCGGAGCCGAGAGGCTCGCGGTCGTACGGAGAGGGCGTCGCTTCCCCGGAGCCTGGGCCTCCGGTCACGGAAGGCGCAAGGCTTGCTCCCCGAGTGATTCAGGATACTCCGGCAGCATCGAGGCGGAAAGGGGGCGGACGCCCGGGAAATCGTGGCCCCTGGCGTGTCCGTGCCTGTTGGGGTACGCGAGGTCGTCTTGCGTCTTTCGTACGGATCCTTTCGTCCAGCCGTTCTCCAATCTCCGGATTTCAAGAACGGGACCACTTGACGCCGATAACGTCGTTAAGTAGATTAACAGCGTTAAACGAATGAACGGCGTTAAAGTACCGGGCACGAGGGCGGGCTGAAAGGGGTATCGTCGTGACTCCGCAATCGCACCGCGAACAGCAGAAGGAGATCTTGCATGCAAAGCTGCTCGATGCGGCGCGGGTGCTGTTCGCCGAGCATTCCTACGAGGCGGTCACGCTCCGGATGATCGCCGACGCGGCCGGATGCAAGGCGCCGACCATCCTGAACTATTTCGGGAGCAAGGAGGGTCTGTTCTACACGCTCTGCGGGGAGGCCTTCCTCGCGCTGCGGGCCCAATTCGGGCGGATCGTCAAGGCGGCCGACCCGGTCGAGCGGTTGCGGAAGACGGGGCTGGCGTACGTCGAATTCGCGATGAGTCATCCGAACCATTACCGGTTCATGTTCATGGCGAATCATCCGCCGCCCGACCCCGGCGCGATGCCGATCGAGCGGAACAACCCCGACCAGGACGCCTACGCCTTCCTGCGGGCGATGGTCGCCGAGGCGATCGGATCGGGACGGTTCCGCGACGACTGCGGCGACCCCGACAGTGTTGCACAGGCCCTCTGGAGTGGGGTCCACGGACTGGTCTCACTCCACCTCACCAAGGGTAACGATCCCTTCCTGTCGTTCCGCCCGGTGAAGGCGACCGCGAAGTTGCTGGTGGACGCGATGATCCGTGGACTCTTGAGAGGGGAGGACTGACCGATGATCGACCTGGCGCGAAAGATCCTGCTGTACGACAAGGTCCGGTTCCTGATCACGGTCTCCGGGGTCGCGTTCGCGGTGACGCTGGTCTTCGTGCAGGTCGGCCTGTTCGAGGGGCTTCTCTCGAACGCGTCGTTGACGATCGAACGGATCGAGGCCGACCTCTGGGTCTCGGCCCGCAACACCCCGAACGTCAACTTCTCGAACACCTTCCCCGAGACCTTCGTGCAGCGGGTGCGGTCGATCCCCGGCGTGGCCCGGGCCGACAACCTGATCGTCTGGTTCGGCCGGGTCGCGTTGCCGAACGGTGCCACCGAGAACGCCGTGCTCTACGCCCTCGAGGACTTCTCCCGCTGGAATCTCCCCTGGCGGGTCAACTCGGGGGACGCGAGGGACCTTCGACGCGGCAAGTACGTGATCCTCGACGATTCCGCGACGAAGCGGTTCGGCGCGTTCGCGGTCGGCGACTACCGCGAGTTCAATGGCCAGCGGCTCAAGATCACCGGCCGGACCTCGGAGGCGCGATCGTTCACCACCAACCCGATCGCGTTCCTAGACTACCGGGTGGCCCAGTCGCTCGACCGGCAGAGTCTCCACAACCGGACGACATATATCCTGATCAAGCTTTCCCCAGGCGCCGACGCCGAGGCCGTTCGGGCGGCGGTCCGCAAGCGGCTCCCGTACAACGACGTCTGGACCCGCGGCGAATGGGCGTCCCGTTCGCGGTCATACTGGACCGACAACACGGGCCTCGGCCTGAACATGGTGATGACCGTGTTCCTCGGCTGCCTCGTCGGCGTGGTGGTCGTGGCCCAGACCCTCTACACATCGACCACGGAGCACATCAAGGAATTCGCGATGGTCAAGGCGATCGGCGGAGGCAACGGCGAGATCTACGCGGTGATCGCCAAGCAGGCCGCGATCTCCGCCGTGGTGGGGTTCGCGCTCGGGGCGGTCATGGCTTACGGGCTCCGGCCGGTCATGGCCGGTATCGACCTGAAGCTCATCCTGAAACCGATGTTCTCCGTGTTCGTCTTCGCCGGGACGCTCGCGCTGTGCCTCGGCGCCTCCGCGATCTCGTTCCGCAGGGTCGCTTCGCTCGACCCGGCGCTGGTCTTCCGGGGCTGACGTCGAGGCGCGACGAGTTTTTCGGACGCCACCGCCGTGGTCGCGGACGGGGTGGCGCATCATTCGGCATACGAGTTCTGTTCGGGGAGGAGTGACGATGAACGTTCTGGAGGCGGCGCGGGTGGTCAAGACTTTCTGTGAGGGGTCGGAGTCGGTTTCCGTGCTCAAGGGGGCGAGCTTGAGCTTACGTCGCGGGGAGATCGTGGCGCTCGAAGGCCCTTCGGGGTCCGGGAAGACGACCTTCCTGACGATCCTCGGATGTATGCTCACGCCCACCTCGGGGCGGGTCGCGATCGAGGGACGCGAAGTCGACCCGGCCCGTCCGGGGGAGCTACCGACAATCCGGAGGTCGTCGATCGGGTTCGTGTTTCAGCAGTTCAACCTCTTCCCCGCGCTAACGGCTTCCGAGAACGTCGAGTACGCACTGAATCTCAAGGGAGTGCGAGGGCGGGTCGCCCGTGCGGAGGCGGCCCGCGTGCTCGAGGCCGTCGGGCTCTCCGAGCGCGCCCGCTTCCTGCCGCGTGACCTCTCGGGCGGCCAGAAGCAGCGGGTGGCGATCGCCCGAGCACTGGCCGGGTCCGCGCCGATCATCCTCGCCGACGAGCCGACCGCCAACCTCGACTCTCAGGTAGGTACCCAGGTCCTCGAGCTCTTCCGCGACCTGGCGAAACGGGAGGATCGGGCCCTCTTGATCGTCACCCACGACCCCAAGGTGCGCGACGTCGCCGACCGGGTCGCTCACATCCGGGACGGCGTCATCCTCAACTGATCGAATCGGGGCGGAGCGAAGCAGCAGGCGACGTCCCGATCATGCGATCACTTCAACAGATTTCTTTCAATGGAGATTGATCATGACACTGCGGAGTCTCATGCGCCTGATTCTTCCGGCGTCGGGGCTGCTCCTCGCGACGGGTCTCGTGGTGCAGAGCGGCGGTACGATGGAAGCCCGGCTGACCGCGTGGACGACGGCGGCGATTCGGCCTCATTCCTCGGGCGCCGGCGACGACCAGACCGGCACGCTCGCCCTTGATCGGAGGCCGAGAGTGATCGCCGAGGGTCGCGTGGTCGCGTATCCGGGTTCGGAGGTCGTCGTCGGGACCGAGGCGGTCGGTCGGATCGTCATCCTCGACGTCGTCGAGAAGTCGGCGGTCCGGAAGGGCGACCTCATCGCCGAGCTTTATGCCGACGACCTGAAGGCGCGGCTCGCCGAGGCCGCCGCGCGGGTCGCGGAAGCCGAGGCCGACATCCGCCTGTTCGACCGGGAAGTCCGCCGCGAGGAGGCCCTGATCGCCCGACGGGCGGGGACGGTCCAGAACCTCGACGTCAACCGCCGCGGTCTGGATGCCGCGCAGGCGCGCGCGCCGCGGCCCTGGCGGAGGAGGGCGAGATCAAGGCGCTCCTGACCAAGACCCGGATCACGGCCCCGATCGATGGCGTCGTCACCGCACGGCACGCCCACGCCGGGGAGACGGTCGAGGTCGCGGCGAAGGTGGTCACGATCGCCGACCTCGCACGCATTCGGATCGAGGCCGAGGTCGATGAATTCGACACCGGTCGTGTCGCGCTCGGCGCGGAGGTCTCGATCACGGCCGAGGGTTTCCCCGGCGAGTCCTGGCGCGGGAAGGTCGAAGAGGTCCCGGACTCGGTGGTGCCCCGACGCATCCGCCCCGAAGACCCCGGACGCCCGATCGACGCCCGCGTCCTCCCGGTCAAGATCACGTTCAGCGAACCCACGCCCCTGAAGCTCGGACAACGAGTCGAGGTCGAGATCCTCGCGGGCGAGCCTCGCTGAGCTGGGATTCCCGCCGGTCGCCGCCTTCGCCGTCGCCGCGAATCAAGCGAGCAAGGCGTCCCCGAGTGTTATGTCTGTGACCCCGCGATCCGGTCCCCGGCCTCATAGAGTACGGCTACAAGATGAGACCGAGGTTCATAACACCCTCAAGAGGTCGCGGAAACGGTGCGGGCATTGCGACGAGTTAGAGCGCCTCGCAGTTGGATTGCATACGGCTGATACGAGCCCGAAGCGCCAGCGAGTGCATGTTGCCGGCGGAATTCACTCGCTGGCGCTTCGGGCTTGTAGGCGCAATCCAACCGAAAGGCGCTCTAATTGAGGCTGAAGCCGGGTTGTCCGTGCGAGGAGTCCCGAGAGTTCGACGCCGAGTTGGCGGACCTCCATTCCGCCTCGGTCAGCTTCACCGAGACTTCACCCTCGGGGTCGAACGGGTCGTCGATGCAGACATCCTCGAATCGGCCCGAACGCTTCAGCCGCTCGAGGCAGCACGACAGCCGGAACGCCGTGATCCGGCCGGAGAGCTCCTCGAGTTTCGCCGGGTCATCCGCGTATGCGGCGATCCGGGCCTGGGCCTCCTCGAAGCTGATCCCCGGGTGCAGGCGGCGGACGTAGATCAGCGAGGCGGCCGTGATCAGCTCGTGGCTGAGCTCGGCCTCATGTTCGCCCTCGAGGAGGGCAAGCATCCAGTCGGGAAGGTCCGCGGGCCGGGTCGCATCGGAGGTCATGAGGAATTCGATGATCCGCAGCTCGTCATCGGTCATGGACGCTCCCCCTTCGCATGAAATCGCACGGAATTCGGTCGCCGGCCCCGGGCGTGATCCTGATACACTCCGTTGTATCCAGCCGTTCCGCTCGCCTCCAGCCCATTCCGCGACGATCGGGACGCGCGGATGAGCGGAATTCTCCGCGGCGGCTCCCCTCCTTGTTACCGATCCCCGAGGGGCATGACACTTGTCATCGACAGCTCGATGGATCATGCTGAGTCGGGTCGATCGGCCTTGTTGACGCCTTGGAATCCCTTCGGCCCTCGATATCCAGGAGAATCCCCATGTTGGCCCGAAGCCGAACCGATCTTTCGAGTGCCCTGCACGCCGCGATCCTCGCCGGACTGGTCGGGTTTCCGCTCGTCGCTACCGTCGCCGTGGCTGGGGAACAGGCAAGCAAAGCGGCCCAGGGGGCAGAGCGATCCCCGGGCGCCCGGGCCGCGATCATCCGCGGTCGCGTGACGGACGAGGCGGGCGCCCCCCTGGCCGATGTCCGCGTCCTCGTCCGCGTCCTCCTCGCCATCCCGGCTGCGGAGATGCGAAACGTCCCTGCCGTCACGGATCGCAAGCAACTGGAAGCCAGATCCGATGCCAAGGGCGACTACACGCTGGAACTTCCCAGTCTCACCGGGCGTACGAGGATCTCGATCGATGCGATGAAGCCCGGCTATCGCAGCTTAAGGGGACCCTTGATGTCCGCCGGCGACGAGAAGCGGTTCGAAGTCGGGCCGGGCGCGGAGGTGGAAGCCCCTCTGATGCTCAAGCCCGCGCTCTACTTCGCCGGAACCGTCGTCAACGAACAAGGGAGGCCGATCCCCGCGGTGGAGATTGCCGCCAATGCCTACTCGCGTGGCGGTTCGGCCTCGGTCGAGAGGACTGCGAGCAATTCGGTCGGGTCGTTCGAACTCTTCAACTATCCCGTGAAGCCGTTCATTCTTAGAGGCGAAGTGCGTAAGGGAGGCGTCCGTTTCTTCCATCCGGATTATATCGATCGTGAAATTGAAGATGTTTATGCGCTCGGGCCGAAAGAGCGCCGAGCCCTCCGGATCGTCCTCGAGACGGGCTACAAGGTGACGGGCACGGTCCTCGACACCGGCGGCAAACCGGTCCCCAATGTGATGGTCAAGGCCATCCGCAAGGCCGGCGACCATCGTAAAGCGACCCTGACCGACGCGAACGGCAAGTTCGCCTTGCGCGGGTTGAGTGGCGGCCTGACGGACCTCAGCGTCCGCGCCCTGGATATCAACCAGACGATTCACATGCCGATGGCCCTCAACGGCGACAAGAACGGCCTCGAGATCCGACTGAAACCCATTGTCCTTGCCCGACGGCCTGGTCAGATACTCCGTGCTCGGCATGCAGCTCGCGGACATGACTCCGGAATTGAAATCCGCCTTCGACGCCATCATTGAGCGCGGGGCGTTGATCGTCGATCCGGGCAAGGATTCCGATCGCTTGAAGATCGGCGAACTCGCCCCAGGCAACGTTTTCTTGCATGGTCGGAAAGCGTCGCATCGGCAGCGTCCGCGAGTTCGTCGACCAGATCCTCGCCGAGACAGCCGGCCAGAACGCCGAGGAGTACTCGGTCCGCGTCGTCTACACCTTCAGCACGGTCGATTTCGACGGGACCAATACACAATATCTGAGACTCACGAAAGACGACCGCAAGCAGTTGCAAGTCCTGTCGGACCGACTGACTCCCGAGAATCCGTGATATTTGGATGGGGTTGAGCCAGGCCCCACCTTCGGGCCGGACCCGTCCGGGCTCGCGAGGCCGATCATGGCGTCGCGTCTCCCGGGAGTCACCCCCTTCCCCGATGACGAGGCATGATTTAGGATCGGGATTGGCCGATGCGTAACCGGCCCGTCTTCCCGATCATCCAGGCCCCAAGGAGGTGGTCGATGACCACGCCGATCCTCGCGATGTGGCTCGTGACGGGGATGACGGTCCCGCTCACTGGCACCGTGGTGGACGCCGGAGGTCATCCGGTCGCCGGGGCCTCGGTCTGGCTCGGCGACACGAACGCGAAGCGGCAGGGCCCCGAGGTGCTCTCGGCCGCCGAGACCGACGACCGGGGCCGGTTCCGGCTCGAACGCGCCGATGACCTGGTAGGCCGGGGCGTGTTTTGGTCGCCGTCGCTCTGGGCCTACAAGCCGGGCTACCGCGTCGCGTTCCTCGAATTCAAGGGGAAGATGCCCGGGGCCGACGAGCCGGTCCGCCTCGCGCTCGGTCCGCCGGCCTCGGCGGCACTCCGCGTGCTCCAGCCCGACGGCAAGCCCGCCGCCAGGGTGGGCGTCCGGCTGGCTCATGTGAAAGGCTCGAGGCCCCGTCCGCCGGACAAGATGCTCGATCGGTTCGCCGCGACCACCGACATGGACGGCCGGGCGACGCTCGACGGCTTCTCACTCGCGGACGTCCTCGAGGTCGACGTGACGGTGCCGGGCCAGCTCGTCCAGTGCCTGGGGCCCAACCCGGATGACGGCACTTTGGAACTCCTCCCGATCGGCCGGCTCGAGGCTCGGATCGTCGCCGATGACCCGAAGGCCCTCCGGGGCTGGACGATCACCGCCCGGGTGCGGCCGACCGAGGCGAGCTACCGCGGCCCCTACACCACTCACTGGGTCCGCGAGACGACCGGCGACGACGGCCGCGTCGCATTTCCGCCCATCGCCGAGGGACAGATCCTCTGGGAGATCCAGGCTCCCCAGGGCTCGAACTACCTCGTAACGAAGCCGCCGGACACGGCGATCCGCGCCGCGCGCCGTCGGCCGCGGAGATGATCAGCCGGATACGGCGTCGACCGTCGCCCTGAAGCTGTTCGATCGGCTGCGGACGACGGCGCCGCCGGCATACCGACGCGAGCTCCTCGAGCGTGCCGCACGCCGGCCCTCCATCGGCGAAGCCCCCGGACAGGCGGCGAGCCTGCTCGCCCGGATCGCCGACCGATGGCTCGACCTCGGCGACACCGAGCGGGCGCGGGCCTCCTCCGGAAAGCGCAGGCGCCTGGCGCAGAAGCCCCGCGAGCGGCCCTTCCCCGATCCCCGAGACGACCTGGCGCCCGCCCTGGCGCGGGTCGATCTGCCCGCGGCGCTCAAGCTCCTGGAGGGCGACGGCCGTCAGCCGCAACAGCTCGAGAACATACGCATCGGGATTGCCGATCGGATCGCCGCGACCGATCCGGCGGAGGCCCGGCGGCTCATCGGCACGCTCGAGGATTTCCGGCTGCCGACGGCCCGGCGGGCCCTGTGCTTGCGGATGGCGGCGAAGAACCTGCCGGCGGCCCGCGCCCTGGCGGCCGAGGATCACGACCCGATGATCGAGGCCCTGATGCCGGCGATCGCGGCCCGAGGCCGGTCGGAGTCCGACCCCGAGGGCGCCCGGGCGCTGCTCCGCGAATCGGTCGAGCGGATCGCGAGGATCGGCGCCGGCGAGGCGGTCCGGCCCGCGCCGGCCGTCGCGATGGCCCGGCTGCTGCCCATGGCCGTGCGGATCGACCCCGACCGGGCGAGGGACGTCCTGTGGCGGGCACTGTCGCTGCGGCCACCGCTCTCGTCCGTTCTCGAGCCGCGGACGCACATGAGCGGGGACCGCCCGCACTACCTCGATCTGGCCGAACTGGCGGCCCGGGTGGGCCGCTACGAACGGGCCGCGGCCGAGGTTGCCTTCGCGCCGGTGGCCGACCGGCTCCCGGTCCTGAACGACGAGTCCCGCGGGCTAGGGAATGAGGGCCCCGGGCTGTTCCGGGCCGCGGGGGCGTTCGACGCCCGGGTTGCCAGGGCCCTATTCGATGCCCTGCCCGAACTCCCTGCGCCGCCGGCCGGTCGGTCCGGCTTTCGCTATTACACCAAGGCCCAGACTCGGCTCGTCCTGGCCCAGGTTCTCGGCCTGCCCCCGGCGCTCCGCCTCCGCGGTCCGCTCCTCGGCTACGGCGAAGACGAGCTTGGTGCGTTAGACGAATGATCGATCGCGGCGATGGACCGGAGGTGGTGTCTTGCCATGCGACCGGCGCCGCGGAAGGCCCCGCGCCGTCGGACAGTCTCGCTCGCCCTTGTCGTGCTGATCGTCGGTGCCGCCGCGCGGGCGCGGGACTTTCGGTCCCGGCCGAGGAACCGATGCTCCCGACGCCCCGCGTTCAACCCTTGCCGGCCCGAGTCGAGACGCGATGCCGGCCTGGCCGCGATCTCGGGATTCTTGAGGAGCAAGCGGGCTCGCCGGCGCGACCGGCTTCGACGAGCTGATCCGGACTCGGTTCAACCGGAGCCCGACGAGGACCGGCGATCGGGGAGGTTGAACGGTCACCGGTCGCGTGGTAGTTTCGGGTCCGGTTCCCTACCACACTCCGCAAACGCGAGGCAACGATGAGAATCATCCCGCTGACGATGATCGCATCCTTCACGCTCCTGGTCCCCTCCATGGCGCGGGCACAGGCCGAACCGCCCCGCGAGTCGAGCACCGCCGCGGGCTGGCGATCCCTGTTCGACGGCCGCACCCTCGATGGCTGGGAGCACGTGGGGCCTGGCCGGTTCGTGGTCGAGGACGGGATGCTCCGCACCGAGGGGGGCATGGGGCTGCTCTGGTACTCGCGTGAGAAGCTCGGCAACTGCGTCCTGCGCGTCGTCTACAAGACCGGGACGCCCCGATCCAACTCCGGCGTCTATATCCGGATCGCCGACCGCCCGAAAGACGAGTGGTACGCGGTGCACCACGGCTATGAGGTGCAGATCATGGACGGAGCCCCCGGGGATCGGGGCACCGGCTCGGTCTACACGTTCGCGAAAGCCGCCGCCCGGCCGGCCAAGTCGGGGGAGTGGAACACGCTCGAGGTGACCCTGAAGGGCGACAAGGTCTCCACCTCGATCAATGGCGTCGCGGTCGCCGAGTTCGATCCCGCCGGTCCCGTGCCGCCTCGCAAGGACACGTCGGCCCACGGCGATCCCGAGCGTGGTCCGCGCCCGGAGTCGGGCTACATCGGGCTTCAGAATCACGACAAGGACTCGCTCGTGTTCTTCAAGGAAGTGTCGGTCCGTCCGCTCTCGACCAACGGCACCCCTTGAGTCCGGCCCAACCCAACCGGGCGAGAAATGCCGAGAGGGATGATCCGCGTGCGAACCCGACCCGGCATCGTCGTGTCGGGTTTCGTGAGAAAACGGCGGGCGGGGCGCCTTCGCTTCGATCCGTTGGGGTAGGACCTCCGACCGATCCGTGAGCACCGGCCTCACAGAGGCCGGCTACAAATGCCGACGGCCAGGTGGATGCCCGCGTCCCGGGTCGTCGGAGCGGGCGTCATCGGATGGTTCGATCGGGAGGGCCGGGCGGATGCTGCTGACGATCGCGAGCACGCAAAGGCCGGCCACGGACCTCGGCTACCTGCTGCACAAGGCCCCCGGTCGGTTCCAGAGCTTCGACCTGAGCTTCGGCAAGGCGCACGTCTTCTACCCCGAGACGGGCGAGGACCGCTGCACGGCCTGCCTGATGCTCGACGTAGACCCCGTGGGGATCGTCCGCGGCAAAGGGTCGGCCGAGGGCTTGCTCTCGCGCTACGTCAATGACCGGCCCTACGTCGCCTCGTCGTTTCTCAGCGTGGCGATCTCGCAGGTGTACGGCTCGGCCCTCCAGGGACGATGCACGGAACGACCGGAACTGGCGACGACCCCGATCCCGCTCTCGGCCCGGTTGGACGTCGTCCCGGTGCGCGGCGGCGAGGCGTTCTTGAGGGCGGTTTTCGAGCCGCTGGGCTACTTCGTCGAGTGCGAGCGCCATCCGCTCGACGACCGCTTCCCCGAGTGGGGCGAGAGCCCCTATTTCTCGGTGACGGTCGCAAAGGAGGCGACGCTCTCGGAGCTGCTGACTCACCTCTACGTCCTGATACCGGTCTTCGACAACCAGAAGCACTATTTCGTCGGCGACGACGAGATGGAGAAGCTGCTGGCCAAGGGGAGCGGGTGGCTCGGGAAGCATCCGGAGAGGGAGGAGATCACGCGCCGCTATTTGAAGTTCCGGCCGAGTCTCTTCCGGGAGGCCCTCGCGCGGCTCGTCGTCGAGGAGCAGCCGCTCGAGGCCGAAGGAGACGAGCGTCCCGCGGATCAGTCCGAGGATGTGCTGGAACGGCCATTGAGCCTGAACGAGCAACGGCTCGTCGCGGTGATGGCGGCGATCCGGGCGACCGGTGCCAAACGGGTGCTGGACCTCGGCTGCGGCGAGGGCAGGTTGCTGCGGGAATTGCTCCGGGACAAGCAGTTCGAGGAAATCGTGGGCGTGGACGTGTCGATCCGATCCCTGGAGCTCGCCCGCGATCGGCTGAAAATCGAGCGGATGTCCGAGAAGCAGGCCGCGCGAATCAAGCTGCTCCACGGCTCGCTGATGTACCGGGATCGTCGGCTGAGCGGCTTCGACGCGGCCGCGGTCGTCGAGGTGGTCGAGCACCTCGACCCGCCCCGGCTCTCGGCCTTCGAGCGCGTCGTCTTCGAGTTCGCCCGGCCGGGTACGGTCGTGCTGACGACTCCCAACCGGGAGTACAACGTGACCTGGGAGAACGTCGGGGCGGAAAGGCTACGGCACCCCGACCACCGCTTCGAGTGGACCCGGCAGGAATTTCGCGACTGGGCCGAGGGCATCGCCGGGCGTTATGGCTATGCCGTGCGGTTCCAGCCGGTGGGGCCTGTGGACGAGGTGGGCCTGTACAGGCGCTCGGGTCGCCGACGCAGCTGGCGGTGTTCGAACGTCGGGAGGCGGAGCATGGGCCGATCGCATGACGAGTTCGTCAAGTATCCGAGGACTCCCCATCTCTTCGGCTCGAGGGGGACCGACGACGATAAACACCTCGGCGAGTCGGAATCCCGCCGTTTCCTGGCCGACGAGTCGCTGATCGTCGAGGAGAAGATCGACGGCACGAACGTCGGAATCCACTTCAACTCGAGCGGGACGATGGCGCTCCAGTGTCGCGGGCACCTGATCACCGAGGGCATGCACCCGCAGTATGACCTGTTCAAGCAGTGGGCCGTCGTCAAGCGGCCCGACCTGGAGGATCGGCTCGGCGATCGATTCATCCTGTTCGGCGAATGGGTCTATGCCCGGCACTCGATCCACTATCGCCGTCTGCCGCACTACTTCTTCGAGTTCGACATCTACGACAAGGAATCGAGGGCCTTCCTGAGCCTGGATCGGCGGATGGGGCTCCTGGAGGGGGCGGGTATCCAGACCGTCCCCGTATTGCACCGCGGTGCGATCGGCCGGGACCGCCTCGGGGCCTTGATCGGGCCTTCGCTCTTCGACGGCCGTTTCGAGGACCCGACGACGGGTCGCACCGACGAGATCATGGAAGGGCTCTACCTGCGGACCGAGGCGGGCGAGGCCGTGACGAGGCGGGCGAAATTCGTCCGGCCCGAGTTCGTGGAGAAGGTGAAGCAGAGCGCCCACTGGCAATACCAGGCGATGACGCCCAATACCTTGAGGGAAGGGACGGATCTCTGGTCATGAACTGGGACGGGCTTTCACACTCCGCCCTCGCCGACATCGTGGCGTGGGCCGGCGATCAGCCGTGGTGTCGGGCGATGGCCGACTGCCGCCAGGATGCCGAATGGCATGCCGAGGGTGACGTCTGGACCCACACCAAGATGGTCTGCGCCCAACTGCCTCGGCTCGAGGGCTGGACGGAACTGACTGCTCACGAGCGGACGGTCCTCATTTTCACGGCATTGTTCCACGACTCGGGCAAGCCGCTCACGTCGCAGCTCGATCCGGATTCGGGCCGGATCACGTCGCCCAAGCACGCCCTCAAGGGGGAACACCTCGCCCGGTCGGTCTTGCGGGACCTGCGGTGCGACCTCTCGACACGGGAAGAGATTGCACGGCTGGTCCGGTTCCACGGCCGGCCGGCGTTCCTCCTGGAAAAAACCGAGCCGGCCCACGAGGTCGTCTCGCTGTCCTGGTTGGTCTGCAACAAGCTGCTCTATCTGTTCGCCATCGCCGACACGCGAGGGCGCACGGCGGGCGATTCCGGTCGTCCCGAGGAGAACATCCAGCTCTGGAAGCTCGTCGCCGATGAGAACGATTGCTTCGCTCGTCCTTACCCATTCGCCAACGACCAGGCCCGGTTCCTGTTCTACCGGCAGAAGCCGCCCAGTCTTCACTACATCCCCTTCGAGGATTATCGCTGCACGGTCACCATGATGTCGGGGCTGCCGGGCAGCGGCAAGGATACCTGGCTGGCAGCGAACCGCCCCGAGCTTCCCGTCGTCTCGCTCGATGGGGTCCGGGTCGAACTGGACGTCGAGGCGACCGAGGACCAGGGCCAGGTCATCCAGGTCGCCCGGGAGCGCTGCCGGGAATTGCTGCGCGCGGGCCGGTCGTTCGCGTTCAACGCCACCAACGTCCTGCGCCAGACGCGGCTGCGCTGGATCGACCTCTTCGCCGACTATGGCGCCCGGATCGAGTTGGTGTACATCGAGCCGTCCCTGGACGTGATCCTCGCGCAAAACAAGCGGCGGAAGTGCCCGGTCCCGGACCGAGTGATCCGGGACCTCGCGGCCAAGTGCGAACCACCGACCCTCAGCGAGGCCCATCGCCTGCTGGTGAGCGGAGACCAGCAGGAGAGGCCGTGATCGTCGAGCGGAAAAGATCCGCGGAAGAAAGCTGTCGGAATGAATATCAAGATCCCCAAGCTCAGCCTCGTCGTGCTCATGGGCCCCAGCGGCTCGGGCAAGAGCACCTTCGCCCGCAAGCATTTCCTCGAGAGCGAAGTCCTCTCGTCCGACGCCTGCCGGGCCATGGTGTGCGACCACGAGAACGACCAGTCCGTCACCAAGGATGCCTTCGAAGTGCTACGCTTCATCGCCGGGAAGCGGCTCGCGCTGGGGCGGCTGACGGTCATCGACGCCACGAACGTCCAGCCGGAGGCCCGCAAGCCGCTGGTCGAGCTGGCACGCCAGTACCACTGCCTGCCGGCGGCGATCGTCCTCGACATGCCCGAACGGGTCTGCCAGGAGCGGAACCGGGCTCGGCCCGACCGGAATTTCGGCGCGCATGTCGTCCGCAACCAGGTCTCGCAACTGCAACGGTCGATCCGAAGTCTTCGCAAGGAGGGATTCCGCTACGTCTTCGTGCTGGAGAGTCCGGAGGAGGTCGAGGCGGCGATGATCGAGCGCGTGCCGCTCTGGAACGATCGTCGCGAGGAACACGGGCCGTTCGACATCATCGGCGACGTCCACGGTTGCTGCGACGAGCTCGAGGAGCTGCTGAAGCGACTCGGTTACGAGGTGGCGGCCTACGCTCCCGGGCTTCCCGCGCTCGGCGGAGGACCGTTCTATGCCCACCCCGAGGGTCGCAAGGCCATCTTTCTGGGAGACCTGGTGGATCGCGGCCCCCGCATCCTCGACACCTTGCGGCTGGTTCATAACATGGTCCGGGGGGGCTCGGCCCTCTGCGTGCCGGGCAACCACGACATGAAGCTGGTCCGGAAGCTCGGCGGCAGGGACGTCCAGATCACTCACGGGCTGGCCGACACGCTCGCCGAGATCGACGCCATGCCCGACGAGATCCGGCCGACCCTCGTCCGTGAGATCGTGGATTTCCTCGACGGGCTGGTCAGCCACTACGTCTTCGACGACGGCAAACTCGTCGTGGCCCATGCCGGGATGAAGCAGGAGATGCAGGGGCGAGGGTCGGGAAAGGTCCGGGACTTCGCACTCTACGGCGAGTCGACCGGCGAGACCGACGAGTTCGGCCTGCCCGTCCGTTACGAGTGGGCGAAGGAGTATCGGGGACCCGCGGCGGTCGTCTACGGCCATACGCCGGTCCCCGAGCCGGAATGGCTGAATCGCACGGTCAACATCGACACCGGCTGCGTGTTCGGAGGCAAGTTGACCGCCCTCCGCTATCCGGAGCGGGAGTTCGTGTCGGTCCCCTCCTCGCGGACCTACTGCGAGCCCGCGCGGCCGTTCTTGCCCGCCGATCAGGAGGCTCCGGCCCTGTCGGCGCAGCAGTCCCACGATCGGGTGCTCGACGCCGAGGACGTGCTGGGCAAGCGGATCATCTCGACCCGGCTTCGGGGCAATGTGACGATCCGCGAGGAGAATGCCGCGGCGGCGCTCGAGGTCATGAGCCGTTTCGCCGCCGACCCGAGGTGGCTGATCTACCTGCCGCCCACCATGTCGCCCTGCGAGACCAGTCTCGAGCCGGGGCTGCTGGAACATCCCGCCGAGGCATTCGCGTATTACCGGAGCCGGGGTGCGCCTCGGGTCGTCTGCGAGGAGAAGCATATGGGCTCCCGGGCGGTGGTGATCGCCTGCCGTGATGAGGCGTCGGCCCGTGAGCGGTTCGGCGTCGATACGGGAGAAATCGGCATCGTCACCACGCGCACGGGCCGGCGGTTCTTCAACGATCCCGATCTGGAACGTCGGTTCCTCGACCGGGTGCGGGACGCGCTGAGTGCCGCCGAGCTCTGGGAGAAGCTGGAGACCTCCTGGGCCTGCCTCGACTGCGAGCTGATGCCGTGGTCAGCCAAGGCGCAGGAACTCCTGCGGACCCAGTATGCGAGCGTCGGCGCATCAGGATCGGCCGCGCTGCCCCGAGCGGTGGCCGCGTTGGGACAGGCCGCCAGTCACCTCGATGGCGAAGAAGCGGAGAAACTGGAACGGGTCACGATCGATTTCCGTCGTCGGGAGCAGGATGTCGCCCGGTTCGTCGCGGCTTACCGTCATTATTGCTGGCCGGTGGAGTCGCTGATCGACCTGAAGCTGGCACCCTTCCACCTGCTGGCCACGGAGGGACAGGTCCACACGGACAAGGACCACACCTGGCACATGGAGACCCTGGCCGATGTCTGCCGGGCCGATCCGGAGCTCCTTCGCGAGACGCCGTATCAGGTCGTGGACGTGACCGACCCGGCGAGCCAGGCGTCGGCCATCGCGTGGTGGGAAGATCTCACCGGCCGGGGCGGCGAGGGGATGGTGGTCAAGCCCGCGTCATTCCTGCACCGGGGCAGCCGGGGTCTCTCCCAGCCCGCCGTGAAATGCCGGGGGCGGGAATACCTGCGCATCATCTACGGACCCGACTACACAACCGAGGCGAACTTGAGCCGGCTCCGGTCGCGCGGACTGGGACGGAAGCGATCCCTGGCCCTTGGTGAGTTCGCACTGGGGATCGAGGGGCTGGAACGATTCGTCCGCGGGGAGCCGCTGCGGCGGGTCCACGAGTGCGTCTTCGGCGTCCTGGCCCTTGAGAGCGAACCGGTGGACCCGAGACTTTGAGGGGATCTTGGTATGGGGAGCCCGAGAGCCCCAGTTCGAATCCGAACGCCCTGAGTTGCGGGAGCAGGTCTGCTCGGAGAAAATATCAAGGTGACAACGGCCTGCGATGAGTTCCCGCGGCGAGGTTGGTGCGTTCTCAGCAAGGGCCGGGAGGATTGCCTGAGATGCATCCACAGCATCCGACATTACCCGAGCGCATTCTCACCTTCCTCGCGGTTGTCCTGATCCTCAAAGTTTCCACCAGTGTGGTATCAAATTATCACAACTACTTCCCGCCCAATTTTGCTTCCGACTTCTTGCGCGGTCGAGAAGGACACTTCCTGGCCGTTTATCGATGGGCGTTCTACACGCACATCATGTCGGGCCCCGTTTCGCTGATTCTCGGGATGATCCTGATCGGCGAACGGTCTCGAGCCCGTTTCCCGAAAAGCCATCGCTATCTCGGCCGAGTTCAAGTCGCGTGTGTCTTGTTGCTCGTGACGCCCAGCGGACTTTGGATGGCCCGATATGCCGCGGCGGGTCCCATCGCGGCACTCGGGTTGGCGACACTGGCGATCGCGACCTCGATCTGCGTCTCACTCGGCGCATGGTCGGCGGTGACACGACGGTTCGCAGATCATCGTCTCTGGATGTGGCGGTGTTATCTCTTGTTATGTTCGGCCGTCGCCATCAGGCTGATTGGCGGGTTGGCGACGGTCGCGGGAGCCTCTGCGCCGTGGATCGATCCTGCGGCGACATGGCTGAGCTGGATCATGCCGCTCACGGCTTTCGAATTACGCGAGTGGAACGGGCGAAAATCCGGATACATCGGTCCATCGAGATCGACACGGTCACTTCGCGCGCAGTGACGTTCGCCGCGGATCGGGATGAGGTCTGAGGCAATCACCACTCGTTGGCATCCTGGTCGTCGTTTCCGGAAATCGAAATCCACGCTCTACGAACGGCGGCCGGAGTCTGTGCTTTCAGGAATTTCACGCTGCCATCGACGAAGCACCCGTTCGTGCCTCCCGCGTGGTGAAGCTTCGTGGTCGGCCCCAGGCTCATCACCAGAGACTCGTCCGCGTCTATCGGAGCCATCCAGGGAACAGCATTCTCCTCACCCGATTCGATCACCATGAGTGTCAACTCGCGAGGGTCGGTGATCTCCGCCAGTCGTCGAGACTTCGCGGGAATCCAGCAGCCATTTGGGGCAACGATCGCCAGGTAGCTCGTCGTGTTCCTCGGCCCGGCCGCCTCAGGGCAGCGAAAGACGAGAAGACCGGTTTCAACCGCCCTGGCGTTAGTCGGGTCGTTCCAGGGTTTCGAGAGGTCAATCGTCTGGTAGAGTGGTTCTTGCTCGAGATAGGGAAGGATCAGGGTGCGCCAACTGTGCAATGGTCTGCCGTTCGCGTCCACGGTGTAAGCGGGCGGCAAGGCATTGTACACTTGCTCATAGTTCCAGAAGGCCAGCGCGATCTGCTTCAAGTTATTGACGCATTGGGCG
This sequence comes from uncultured Planctomycetota bacterium, assembly GCA_963743925.1. Taxonomy (GTDB): domain Bacteria; phylum Planctomycetota; class Planctomycetia; order Isosphaerales; family Isosphaeraceae; genus CAVZRC01. The sequence continues at coordinate 1,429,756 of CAVURY010000034.1, forward strand.
CGGCGCGCGGCGGGCCTCGAGTAACGAGCTGCCGGCAACAAGAGCGCGACCAGGACAGCCATGATGCTCAAGACCACGAGAAGGTCGACGAGCGTGAATCGTCGCCGCGACTTCGGCTTCGGCATGACGTCGTTGAACTCGGGATCGTTATCGAGGTTGGCGGACATGGATGTGATTCCTGCTTCGCCGTTCCGGAGCATGGTTTACTTCGTGGCTGGATCCATTCTACTCGAGACTTGCACCGGTTTCCTGTCACGAAGTCGCTCAAATCCTCGATCTTCAGAGAGGACATCTCCATGAACGGCACCTCGCTTCGAGATCCGATCGTCCTCGTCCACGGCATCCTCGGGTTCGACCGGTTCAGCCTGGCCGGCACCCTGATCGAGTATTTCCGGGGGATGCCCGAGGCCCTTCGGGCCGCCGGGAACATCGTGCCGGAACCGCCCGCCCTCAATCCGGCCGGGAGCGTCGTGGAGCGGGCGACTTGCCTCCAGACGTTCCTCAATACGAACGCCGATGTGGACGGACGACAGGTCCATCTGATCGCGCACAGCATGGGCGGCCTCGACTGCCGTTACATGATATCGCGGCTCGGCATGGCCGATCGCGTTCTCAGCTTGACGACCCTCGGCACGCCCCACCGCGGCACCCCGCTCGCCGACCTGGACGTGGGCGTCCTGGGGCCCTTGATGAACCTCTTGGGACTGACCGGACTCGTCGATCTCAAGGGGTTCTTCGACCTGACGATCAGGAATAGCCGGGAGTTCAGCCTGGAGGAGGTCCCGGATGTGAAGGGGATCAAATACTTTTCCATCGCCGGCCAGTACGATCCGGGTCTTTTCACCATCGGCCTGCTCAAGCCGTCGCACGACCTCCTGATCGAGAGAGGAGAGGGGGCCAACGACGGACTGGTATCGGTCGCCTCGGCGACCTTCGGCACCTTCCTGGGTACCTGGAGCGCCAATCATTTCCACCTGATCAACTGGCCGACCGACCTCGTGGTGCCGATCCACGAATTGACCGACGATTCGATCATTCAGGGGTACCTCGGCCTCGTGGAGAGGCTGGCCGAGGAGATGTCCCGATGAGCCGGGGACGGAACAGGTGGTAATCGAGAGAATCAGGATGTCTGAGGCGCGATCGAGAAGTGAGGCGCCGACGTTGTCGTGCGGGAATGCCCGGAATGGTGGATCACGACCGGCGGGACTCGCAGCCGGCTTGACGGAGGGTAATCACCCGTCAAGAACGACTTGATCGCTCGACCCCATTCCAATGTCCTCGACGCTTGCTTGACCGCGAGATGCTGCCTCGGATATGACAGGTGCATGCTTTTCCCCTCGTCGGATGAGATCGTCGGCGATTTCAGGCGACGGTCGCAGATAGTTGGCCGGCGACCATCGCAGGCTCTCTCTGCTAAAACCTAGGCCACGGTCGCGAACGCCCGAGGGCATCATCTCCGCCTGTTGACTTTTCGCACATGCGTCGCCCCGGTTCCGTGCGAACCTCGGGCCTGAAGGCGGTGTCCCAGGCCGGAGCCATTTCGTCAAACCAACGACCGATTGCAAACCTCGGGGGTCCTGATGATCGTTGTCAACCGGAATCTGGCGAAGCGGTTGGAAGACATCGAATCCTGGTGCGGGGCGGAATTCGCTCGGGCTCGGATGCGATCGCGCCCGGATGCCGATACGTCGGCGGTGCCGGTCGCGGGGGGATACGCGTTCTTCTTCGGGGCCGGCTCACCCCTGACAGAAGCCAAGGGGCTGGGCATGGCGGGGCCGGTCACGGAGGAGGATCTAGATGCAATGGAGGGCGTCTTCTCCGACCGCGGCATTCCGGCGAAGATCATGGTCTGTCCGCTGGCCGACCCCTCGCTCCTCGACGGGCTCAGCAGCCGGGATTACAGGCCTGTGGGCTTCGAAGACGTCCTCTATCGGTCGCTGGACCTGATGGAAGACGTCGACCCGCCGGACGGTTTCGAAGTGGATTGGGCCGGCCCGGACGAGGCCGAGCTCTGCGGTCGGACGCTGGCGCGGGGGTTCGTCGCGCCGGAGGAACCGGGGCCGGAGGTGCTCGAGATCACCACGATGTCCGGAGAGGTCGAGGGGTTCAGGAGCCTCCTGGCCCGCGTCAACGGCGAACCGGCAGGCGCCGCCTCGATCCTGATCCGCGACGGCCTGGCCATGCTCGCCGGCGCCAGTACCCTGCCGGCCTACCGGAAGCGGGGCATCCAGACGGCCCTGGCCCACATGCGGCTGGCTCACGCGACGACGCTCGGCTGCGACCTGGCCCTGATGGGCGCCGCACCGGGGAGTACTTCGCACCACAACGCGGAACGCCTGGGCTTCCGGGTCGCTTACTCCAAGTTGGTGCTCATCCGCACGTTCAGCTGAAAAGGTGGGAGGACCCTGGGGGCGCAGTCGTGCAGAAGGCAGGGAGATCGGAAGGACCTCACTCCCTGTCTCACTGTACAAATCATCCCATCTTCGGGATTTGTCGGAGGGTTCAATTCCCGTCGGGGATCAAGCCGACCGTCCCGCTGGGTTCCTTGATTGCGACTCCCCAGCGGCGATCCGCGCGAATGTGAGACCCTTGCGACGATTGAGCCTCGTGGATGTCGTAGCGTCCGGCCGGCCAGTGCCTCTCGAGGGATTCCTTGATGGCCTCGGGGGATCCGAACGTGATAATCGCCCCGTTATCTTGCCGGATGTGGTAGTTCTTGGACATATCCGCTGGCCTCCTCTGCCGATTTCGTGGCGGGTTCCGACGCCTGAATCACCGATGAGTCCAGCCCAGGGGCATGCTTCGGGCATACCGAAGGGCAGCGCGTAGTTTCGGCGATCGTTTGCCCAGCGTCAATGGCATGTCGGGAGGGATTTCCCGGCGGGCAACCTCCCCGAGACATGATCCGGGAAATCCTCGAGGGACATGGGCGATTCGCCGCCGATCGGGAGCGTGAGGGGGCGATTCGTTCGCCCGCTCAATTCATCTCGGGCTCGAGGGGTCCCGCCAGGCCGGTGTGGTAGAACAACCGGCCGGGGAGAGTAGGCATGAACGAGCTGGGGACCCAGGGGTCGGGGCCGTAGCGGAGCGTCATCCACAAGCTGGCACCCTGCCACTGCATGCCGCGATCGAAGACCCCCTCGGCGCCGCCGATGATCCGATCGGCCTTGAGGAAAAGGCCGGGGCCGATCGTGTTCGCGAACGCGGGGACCAGGGTCGTCCGGCTCTTGAAGCTCGTCAGCGCGTTCTGCTCGATGGTCAGGGGATGCAGACGCGCGCCGAGGCGATGGGTCTGGGCCTTCCACTCATCGACGCCGGAGAATTCCTCGGCGAAGTGGGGCTCCCAGAAGGCGATGTGGCAGACCCGGCCGATCCCGAAGATCACGACCAGTTCGGCCCCTTGAGATTTCAGTTCGCCGATCCGCTCGGCGAAGTACGGGAGGCGGTCGGGCGTGGCGAACCATCGCTGGGCTTCGGGCACGGTGCGACTTCCCAGCGGACCGTAGAACGCCGATTGCATCGCGTTCTGGAACGCGCCGGGATGCTCGGGCGGAAGGGTCACGCCGCCCCGGTCACTCCACTCGTCCATGTTGAATCCGTAGACATGGTCGCACGAGACATCCCACTCCTTGAGGAAATAGACCGCCCAGCGGTACATGCCCATCGGGCCGACCGGCAAGATCAGGGCGGACGGCCGTTTCTCTTCGCGCGTCCGCCGGATCGTCGCGGCGATCTCGTGGCCCATCATCACGTCGAAATCGGCCACCGAATCGCAGGGGATCGGCTCGAAATCGGGATGCCACCACGGCTGGCGATCCCGGATCGAGCCCGGCGGCTGGGAGCAGCAGGCGTCGATCTTCGCGAGGTCCCAGCCGCGGGGGAGGAAACCTTCCATCATCGAGCCGGCAAAGGTCGTTAATAGATTCATTTTTTGTCCGTTGTCCGTGGTCCGTGGTCCGCAGGCCCGATCGACTTCAGGTACGCATTCAGTCGCGGTGGTAACTCGTCCAGGATCGGCTTCGACCGGGAAACCTGATCTTTGTCGATCAGCCCTCGTTTGTAGTCTCGCCGAAGCCAATGCTTGGTCTCGTTCAAAGACCCTCGGGCGATCCGGATGAACCGCCGATTGTCCTGGAAGGACCCTCGCCCGACCCCTTCCGCGATGTTCGCACCGATGCTATCCGCCGCACGGATGAGTTGTTTCCCGACAGTATCTCGGGGCAGGGGAGTCCACTCGCTAACCATTGTCCACACTTCATCGGCGAGCTTTTCGGACAACCGGTACACGGCAAGGGTCTCGAAGTTACTCCTCGCCATAGAGGGCTTTCTCCGGGCAACGGATGACTGACGACTGACAACTGACGAAAGGGCAAAGTGGTCAATCGATCGTGATCACAACTTTTCCCGACAGGGTGGATGCGCCTTTCGAGCTCTCATCGAGGAGACGCTCCGCGTCCGCGGCGGCCTCGAGGGGGAAGGTCCGGCCGACGAGCGGCTTGAGCAGCCCTTCCTCGATCCATTGGATGATGTCGTCGGCGCAACGGCGCTGCTGATCGGGCGAGGCATTGAACATGGCGAATCCGAAGAGGGCGCAGTTCCTGGGATAGAAGGAGCCCATGGGCAGGATCGGCCTGGCGGCTCGTCCCGCCATGAGGATCATGCGGCCATTCTTGCGGAGCAGGGGGATGGAGACCTCGAGATTCGGCTCGTGATAGGTCTCGTACCAGAGGTTGACGCCCTCGGGGGAGAATTCGCGGAGCTTCGCGGGGATTTCGTCGGTCTTGTAATTGACCGCGAGGTCGGCGCCGAGGCGTCGGCAAAGCTCGAGCTTCTCGGGGCTGCCCGCCGAGGTGGCCGCCCGCGCCCCGACCGCCTTGGCCATCTGGACGACCATCGAGCCCACGCCCCCGGTACCGCCGGGGACGTAGACGACCTCGCCGGACTTCAAATGGCCGAACTGGAAGAGGCCCAGGTGGGCCGTGATCCCGACCAGGGCCATGGCCGCGGCATCCGCGTCGGGCAGGAGTGCGGGCGTCGGGTAGAGCCAATCCTCGTCGACGGCGGCGAACTCCGACGCCACCCCCTGGCGTCCCAGCAGGCCCTGATTGGAGCCCCAGACCCGGTCCCCGACCCGGAACCGGGCGCATTGCGGCCCGACCTTCTCGACCGTCCCCGCCAGGTCGGAGCCGATCACATAGGGGAACGAGAGCGGCATCGCGACCCTGCCGGACCGGATGTAGAGATTGATCGGGTTGATCGACACGGCGCGGACGCGAACCAGCACCTGCCCGGGCCCCGGCTCGGGCCGCGGGAGATCGCCGACCTTGATGACGTCGGGGCTTCCTGTCTCTTCGATATAGGCGGCGCGCATCGGCAAGATCCTCAAATCGATCATTCGACGGAGACCTGGACCTCATCGTCAACCACTCGGACGGGGTACGTTCCCAGGAGGGTTCGCGGCTTCAGGCTGTCGAGCCATCGCCCATCCTCGAGGCCGAACCGCCACCCATGCCACGTGCAGGTCACCGACCGGTCGAAGACGATCCCGTCGCAGAGGGGTGCACCCTGGTGCGGGCAGGCGTCGTCGACCGCGAAATAGCGACCCTCGTGCAGGAACACGGCGATGACCCGCCCCCCCACCTCGACCGGGATCCCATGCCCCTCGGCAATCTCGCCCACACGGGCCACGGTGTGATACATTATCGGGAACACGGGGTCAGGGGTCGGGGAACGGTCGGGAGCAAGAGTTAGGTTATAACGAGCAACGGGTCACTTGCAACTGGCCGGTCATGAAGAACATCTGCATCTACTGCGGCTCCGCGGCCGGGGTGAGGCCGGAATACATCGAGGTCGCGCATCGACTCGGGCGAGTCCTGGCCGAGCAAAACCTGGGCCTGGTCTACGGTGGCGGCCGGGTCGGGCTGATGGGGATCGTCGCGGACGCGGCCCTCGAACGCGGCGGTCGGGTGATCGGGATCATCCCCCAGGCGCTCGCGACCGAAGAGGTCGCCCACAGCGGACTGACCGAGCTGCACGTCGTCGGCGACATGCACGAGCGCAAGGCGATGATGGCCCGGCGATCCGACGCGTTCCTCACCATGCCCGGCGGGATCGGAACCTTCGAGGAGTTCTTCGAAACCCTGAGCTGGGCCGCGCTGAAACTCCACCACAAGCCGATCGGCATCCTGAACGTCGCCGGCTACTTCGACCCGTTGATCGCCCTCCTCGACCACGCCGTCGCCGAGGGGTTCCTCCGCTCCAAACATCTCGGACATCTCATCACGGGAGAGGATCCCAGGGCCCTGGTCGCAGCAGTTCTGGAACGCGTCCCGCCCGAGGGTCCCGGACAGCGGATCGATTTCGATTAGAATGGATCGAGGTCCCGAACGGGAATGGGGTAAGGTGGGACTGGCGGAGGGCGAATCATGGCCATGCTCAGAAGACTCATGCTCAAGGGCTTCAAGTCCATCAGGGAGATGGATCTCGAATTACGCCCACTCAACGTCATGATCGGCGCGAACGGAGCCGGAAAAAGCAACCTGATTTCGTTCTTCGTGATGCTCAACCACATGATACAGGGCCGTCTCCAAGAGCACATCCGGATGACCGATGGCGCCCGCTCACTCTTGTATTACGGGCCCGGAATCACCCCGCAAATTGAGGCGCGGTTAGAATTCGAGTTGGGAGGCGATCCACTCGTTCAGAATTGCACCTACAGCCTCATTCTATCATATATATGGGAAAATACGCTCGCCTTCATCGAGGAAACCCTGACTTCGCGGAACGCCGACGTTGTTGAAGAGCCTGAAGTTCTCTATCTGGGAATAGGGCATGACGACACAAAAACCATCGATCAAGCCTATGATGAAACACGGATTCTGGAAGGAGCCTATCGAGGAGAGGCAACGTCTACAGTCTTTCGTCAGCTTCTCGAGCGATGCCGAGTTTACCACTTTCATAATACGCGGGACGTTGTTACGGCCCATTTTCTCAACCCAATCACCCTCGATCGTGAACTGAGTTCCAATGGGAGTAACTTAGCGAGTTTTCTCTATCGATTGAAGAGCCGGGATTCCTCTGTTCCCTATGATCGAATCATTCGTACGATTCGCCTCATCGCCCCGTTCTTCCACGACTTCGATCTTCAGCCAAACGCCGAGGATTCTCAGCACATTCTCCTCAACTGGCGAGACACGGAGTCGAACCAGCTTTTTGGTCCTCATCAACTCTCGGACGGCACGTTGCGCACGATCTGCCTCATCACCCTACTCATGCAACCCGATGAGGATCTTCCTTCTCTGATCATCGTCGATGAACCGGAGTTAGGTCTTCACCCGTATGCCTCGAATCTCATCGCCGCGCTGTTCCGGAAAGCATCTTATCATACGCAAATCTTGATTAGCACGCAGTCTAGCTCGTTTCTCGACCATTTTGATCCAGAAGACATCGTGGTCGTCGATCGGCAGGGAAAGGAATCGGTATTCGGCAGGCCCGATCCGGTCGCTTTGGAGGCATGGCTTGATGAATACAGCCTCGGCGAAGTGTGGGAGAAGAACGTCATCGGTGGAGGACCGCACTGATGGCGCGGCTTTACCTGTTTGGAGAAGGGCGGACCGAGGAAGCCTTCGCCGACAGGTTGCTGAAGCCTCATCTCGCAGAGCACGGGGTTTATCTTTATCCGACTTCGATCGCTCATGCGAGGAGGCGGGGAAAGGCTCACCGGGGTGGCGGTCGCAACTACGAGCCCATGCGAGAGGATCTCAGGCGATTCTCGGCTCAGCAGAAGGCCGGCGATGTCTTCTTCACCACCATGATCGATCTCTACGCGATATTCGGAAATTTTCCGTGTCGAGAGGACGCTGAGCGATTGCGTCATAATCCAATTCAGCGGGTCGAATACCTCGAACGAGCATTTGCCGCGGACATCGACGACCCGCGGTTCATCCCGTACATCCAATTGCACGAGTATGAGGCTATTCTATTCTGCGATCCCTCATGCTTCGGATACTCCTACGAGCGGCACGAAAGGCAGATCGCCGAGCTTCAGAGCATAGCAGATGGCTATAGTACGCCTGAATTGATCGATGATGGGCCCGCCAGCGCCGAGCAAGCGGATCATAGCCCATATTCCTGACTACGAAGTTGCTAAGGCAGCCGTAGGCCCCGATGTGGCCGTTATGATCGGTCTGGAAGTGATTCGAGCCAAATGCCCCCATTTCAACGCCTGGCTGTCTCGACTGGAGACCTTGGGAACTTAGCTCCACTTCATCGACTTCCGGCGGTCACCCCAGCCGTCGCGTGAACTCCATAAAACTCGGCCTGAGTCGAGGTCGCCTGACCATATTCGCAACGATGGCATGCGGAAAGAGGCGACCTTCCAAGGCCGCCTCTCGCCAGGTCCGCTGGCTTTCGTGGCGAGGCACCACCTTCCAGGCAGTCAGCCTGCTACCAACCACTTGACCTTTCGGCTAACCCTCGTCAGGCGGCGGGCGGCACTCGCCCACGCCTGGCCCTCCGTAGCACCACGCCCCAGCACGCGGGCGTCCGTCTCCGCTCCGGCATAGACGAACCAGCAACCCCTTTGACACCACGGACCGGGCGAGGGACTCAGTGGTTCCTCGACGACCTGGGCCTCAGGGTAACGATTGAGAACGGATACCTTGTGATGCATGGATGTGACTCCTGGTACGGAGCAGTGATGAGGTGATCCGAGGTGCATCGCCAAAGGATGTGCTGCGAGTATGGAGCGCGTTTCATGCCGGTCCCCGGCGTTTTTGGGGGCGGGGCGGCCCAACCGTGACGGCTGGTGGAATCCTGCAAGTGGCAGCGATCGTACGGGCCTTCCGCCATCGAATTCGTCGGGGTCCGTGCCCGATGACGGGCGGCAAATCCCCTGACGTCCCATCCGCGTCGATCATGCTAAACGACCTGGCGAGTCGAGAGCCCCTATCGGAAGTCCCCTGCCTGGTAAAATTGCGCAAGCGGTATCAATGCGATCAATCCTGAATCGCCATCGATCTCGCAGGCCGGGCGGGCGGGCCTTGATCCGGAGCCGATCGATCGGATAATTAGACAGAATTCTAAATAAGTCCCTCATCCCGGCGAATGGATTGGAAATGATGGCAATCAACGCCGTGTTCAAAGCCTTGTCGGACCCGACGCGTCGCGAGATCCTCCGGCTGCTCTCCGGGGGCGAGCGCACGGCCGGCGAGCTGGCCTCGTCGTTCGATATGACCAAGCCGTCGATGTCGCACCATTTCGCGGTCCTCAAAGAGGCCGAGCTGATCCGGAGCCGACGCGACGGCCAGCAGATTTATTACTCGCTCAATACGACGGTCCTCGAGGATGTGCTCACGCGGGTGTGGGACCTCTTCGGCCTCGATCAGAGCAAGGGAGATTCTCGAAAATGACTCGCGTGTACTGGATCGTGGCGTTCCTGCTGGCGGCGGCGGCGTTCGCGGCCCCGGCCTGGCTCTATCCGGGCCTGCCGGACCGGATCCCGACCCACTGGAACATCGAGGGTAAGGTCAACGGCTACGGGGGCAAGTGGACGCTGTTCATGTTCCCGTTGATGATGATCCCCATGCTGCTGCTGTTCTACTTCCTGCCGGCCCTTTCCCCCAAGCATTTCGAGGTCAACACATTCCGCTCGACGTATCTGTATTTGATGGACGTGATGCTGGGATTATTCACCTACATGCAAGGGGTCTTGCTGTACACGGTGTATCAGGGTGCCAACGGGGGCCAATCCGTCAACCTGGGCCGCGGGTTCATGGCGGGGATGTTCCTCTTCTTCGCGTTGATGGGCAACCAGATCGGTAAGGTGCGGAAGAATTTCTATATCGGGGTCAAGGTGCCCTGGACCCTCGCGAGCGATCGCGTATGGAACGACACTCATCGCCTGGCGGCCTGGGTCTGGGTCGCGGCGGGCTTGATCGGGTTCGTCCTGATCGTCGCGGGCGTGTGGATCGTCATCCCGATGGTCTTGCTGTTCGTGGCGGCGATGATCCCCGTCGTGTATTCCTTCGTGCATTACAAGGCGCTGGAGCGGGCGGGGCAACTGTGAGCCGGCCAGGTCGGACGAACCGTCATTCGCCAGTATCGATCCAGCGGGCGATGGCCTCGTTGCTGGGCTGGTCCTGGCTCGCCCTGAGCATCGACGGCACCCCGGCGAGGTCGTAGGCCGACCTGGCCCAGGACGGGTCGAGTGCGGCGACGTTCTTGTAGAGCCAGAGCGGTGCCGGCGACGAGAGGGCCGCGGCGGCACGGACTCCGCCGAACTGCTCGAGCCCGGGCAGGTCGACCGTCGCCGGCCACTCGTCGGGCTTCCTCTGCTGCGGTAATCCCGAGAGCTCGATCGCGGTCCGGGCCAATCCTTCGAGGACCGGGCGAGCCACCAGGGCCTGATAGCCGGAGGTTCCCTGCGCGACCAGGTTGACCTCGCGCACGTCGTCCTGTGCGCGACACCACGCCAGCACGGTGGCGAGGTCCTGCATCTGGTCTGCGGCTGCGGTCGGGTTGTAGGTTTCGTAGTGGACGACCTCCGGGCGATGTGAGATCGGATCGAGCGGATCGAGCGACTCGCCGACGAACAACGGATCAAAGCCGACGACCTCGTGGCCTCGGGCCAGGAGCGTCTGGACCAGCTCGACCGGCTCGCCCGAGGCGTTCGCCAGCGCCGACTTGCCGCGAGGGTTGGCGACCACCGTGAGGCGGCCCGCCGGATGCGCGGGGATCAGTCGCAAGACCGGGATCGCCTCGCCGGTGGACGCCCGTCCCAGGACGCTGTGGACGATCGTGTAGTCCTCGCGAGGGATGCGACGCACTTCATGCGAGACGAGCGTGTCGGGAGCCGGGTTCACGACGCCCGTCCGGACCTTCAGGCTCGTCAGGAGGAGCCGCCGAGATGCCTCCCACCGCGACGGGCTGGCAGCGGACGGGGCGAGGTCGCCGATCAGGTGCCCCAAGGTCTCGATCAGGTAGGCCTCGAGCTGTTCGGGCGTCTTCCGGGTCTTCGGTGCCGGATGACCGGTATCGAAGGTGACCAGATCCTGGGGCTTCTCAGGCTTTTGCGTGCCTTCCCGGGTGCTCTCGGGATCCTCGATGCCGAGGAGCCGATGGCCCATGGCCGCATAGACGGCGTTCCGCGTGGTCTGGTTGTAGTTGTGCGGGAAGTCGAAGACCTGGGCACTGACGCGATCGGTCGAGCCGACCAGCGAGTAGACTCCGCGGATCGCCGGGAAGGCGCGCTCCATCGTCTTGGCGGTCCAGTCGCCGGTGGCACCGACCATGATCAAGGGGCGGGGCGCGCACATCGCGGCGAACTCGACGTTGTCGGTCCCGTGCCGCAGGCCGGCCGCGTTCTCGCAGACGCATCCGCCCTGGAAGCTGTCGGAGACCATGACCACGGGCGCCGAGACCTTGATCCGCCCGTCGAGCGCGGTGAGCAGGAATGTCTGGGTGCCGCCGCCGGATTCGCCCGTGCAGCCGATCCGGGCCACGTCGACGTCGGGCAGCGCGGTCAGCCAGTCGAGGGCCCGGATGCTATTCCAGGTCTGGAGCGTGGGGAGGCTCAGGCCCCAATGCCGCAGGCGATCGTCGAGGAAGACGTGCGGGAACGGCTTGCTGTCGTTGTATCCGACCATGTCATACATGAACACGACGCAGCCCAGCTTCGCCCAGCGGATGCAGCGCTGCTGGACCTCGGGGTTCATGCGGCCGTCCTCCCAGTGGCCGTGCGGGCAGAGGATGCCCGGTATCTTGCCGGTCGCGCCGATCGGCCGATAGAGGTTGCCGCTGAGCGTGAAGCCGGGGAGCGTCTCGAGGACGACTTTCTCGATCGTGTAGCCGTCTCGCGTGAGCTTGCCGTAGACCTGGGGGTTCATCGGCGTCCTGGGGAACATCGGCCAGAGGCCCAGGGTCACCAGGAGCTGTTCGCGGAGGTGCAGTGCACGGTCGCGCCAGGCCGCGGCCGTCGCGGGAGCCTGGAAATCGGCGCCTTCCCAGTTGGTCCGGACCTCGGTCCGGCGACGGTCCGGCGAGGGTTTGATGGTCTCGATCCGCCCGCGGACGAAGTCCAGGTCGGGCGACACGCCCGGGTCGGTGGAGGCGGTGAGCCACAAGAGCGCGGGGACCGGGCGGATCGTCCGCTCGGTCGATCGGTCCGACTTCCTCTGCGGCTTCGTCTCGATCTTGACCTCGGCCGAATCCTTCGCGAGCGCGATCTTGAGCGGCCGGCCTTTCGCGAGGTTGACCTTGCCCAGGGACTTCCATCGGGGAGTCCGGTCGCCGGGCCGGCCCTGGAGTTTCAGCGTGATCGCATCGTCGGCCCTGGTCAGGCTCCACTCATCCTGCGAAGGCGCCCAGACCTGGACGTCCACGTCACCGGCGAGCCCGGTATCGACCCCGTCGGCCAGCGCCGGGAAATCGCTCGCCGTGTAGAGGACCGCCGGGGCCGAACCTTGCGCCAGGGCGCTGGACGAGTGGCACAGGACGACGCCAACCGCCAGGCACGCGAGCGAATTGACGGCAGATCGCAGCGAACGGGGCCATGACTTCACGGGTGGTGCTCCACTCATTCAAAGGACGTCTCGGCGCGAGGTCGGGACACCGGTCCCACCGACCCGAAGCCCCATCGTATCCGGCGAATTGCCAAACACAAGCGGCGAGACATCCTGCTTCACGCGAGGAGCCCCATCAGTCGGAGAGAGGTCCTCGGCTTAGTGTCTGTCTCGGAAGGGTATTGGACAGACTCTGATCCGGTCGGGCCATGGCACTCATTGGCACTCATTGGCAACTTTTCGCCGGGCCTTCGGCGCCACGGTCGCCGATCCCAACCCGGCCGGCATGCCCTGTTCAGTGGCGAGGAGATCGGAGTCATCGTCTCATCTCCCATTCCGAAGAGGACCGTGCGGACAGCGAAGCGATGTCATCGTCCCGAGGGCTGACCTCGGATGACTTCGCGCATCATCCCTTAACTATGAGGATGCCACCACTCTGGTAATTCGCTAACGGGCCTGCCGCGGAATCGAACCGTTTTGTTGCCGTAACCCTTGGCGCACGAATGCGATAGAAGATCCGGAAGGATTTTCAATTTGTTTGACAAGTGTTCCCCTTGTGGGACAGTCTCTTAGAAGTGCGAAACCAGAACCAAGACGCTGTTTCAAAACCCTCATTTGATAAGACCAAGCTCTTGGACGCGGTTCGCACGAATCAGACTCGCGGCCAAGTCACGAAAGGCCTGGAAGTGTTCGCCGAACCGCTCGTAGCACAACTTGAGCCGGCGGAAATTGCTCATCCAGCTCAGCGTCCGCTCGACGCCTCGCGGAGCCATGCGTGCTATCCCCCTCACGACGGGGCTAAAGGAAAGATCCTTCAAGGTCACGAGGGCGTTCTTTCCGATAGGATTCATGGAACCGGACGATCGCGGGCGGTGCGGCCCATACCCATCCCCCGGGTACAACCCCGATCGCTCGATGGAGAACCTTTTCGGCAAGACCGGTCAGGAGGACCCATGGAAGCGGGCGATCATCGAGAGAAGCTCGGTCGCACGAGAGTTTGGTGGTATGCGACCGCATGCGCTGTGGTCGTATTGGCCGTCGCCACGAGCCGTCCTGCGGTGGCGGGATGTGTCTGCGGAAAGACATGGCCGCATCTGATCTGCCACAAGCATGGGCTGGCCCATCCGCCGGGCCCCGGCGACATCATTAACGAGGACTTCGGCGGTTCCTGGTACTGGGTGCGAAGCCCGGAGCAGGAAAGACGAGTCGTCATGAACCTCTACAACCGCTACTGCATTCGCTGTCACGGGGTCGATGGCCGAGGCATCTGGGATATTCCGGATGTCCCCGATTTCACCAATGCGGTCTGGCAGGCGACACGGCCCGATGACTACCGAGCCCGAGTCGTCCTGGAAGGTCGCGGGGCGGTCATGCCATCGTTCAGGGGCATCCTCACCCTGGAGGAATCCTACGCGATGGCGCGTTACCTCCACACGTTTGCGCCGGGCAATGAGGTCTCACGACCGGGACTCGGCCCCGCTGCCGGCTCTTCCGACGCCAAAAAGCCCGCCAGCCCCGCCGCACCCGCACAGGCTCCGGAATCCGCACCAACGCCGGTCCCGGCATCAACGACTCCGGGGCCTTTTGCTCGCTGAGAGTCACCGATCCGGAACGGTTCATCCGATCTGATCTCGAGATTCACCTGCGTCTGCGGATAACGGGGATGGGGCCCTTCCTGTGGGTTCCATCCCCGTCTCGTTTTTTGCGGTCATTCTGCGGTCCGACCGAAGCCTCGCCCGTGATCCCTTCCGCAGGATCGCGGAGATGGCCACTTTTTCGTGTCGCACCGCATTGGTGACGAGATGAATCCTTGCTCTCGATCCCATGAGATCTTGTACCAATGGTGTGAGACACTGGTCAATTCGGAAGCCAAATTCGACAAAATCCGATTTATCGTCAAACTCTTCCTGGACGAATCCTTGATGCCGAGCCGATACAGTTCTCGGCGACATACAGCTCAGTCGATCGCATCGGCCCGACGAAAACCATTCCCTTCAGCCTCGCGCCTGAGCGAACTGACGAGACGGAGCAGTCTCGGGGCCCGATCGACCATTTTTTCCCTTTCTGCTCGTGACCTAATTCGCGAGGTCTCGGCGCGAAACCAATTCAATTCAGACGATGGTCTGTCGCGAGGGAACTCCTCATGCGGTGTTGCCTGAATGCGGTAATCCTCGGGTGTCTGTTGAGTACCGGCATCGCCTATGGTGATGATGCGGCTCCCCCCAGGGCTGGCCAGGCCCAGGACTCGGGGTCGGCGGCGCCGACGGCTGTCGCACCGGCGAGCAATTCTCCGCCCAAGTCCGAAGAGTCCAAATTGCTCGAGGCCGTCCGCGAGGCGCTGGAGCGCAACGCACAGGAGGTCAAGGCCCTCAAGGAGCAATACGCCAAGGACATGGAGCAGCAGCGGCTGACGGTTGCCGCTCAGCAGAAACAGATCGAGACGCTACAGCAGTCGTCCCGATTGCTCGAGGACCGGCTCAAGGCGGCGCAGGGCGCGATCGCGCCCGGGGTCCAGAACATCGCCGGGGGTCAGAACCCTCAGGGTCCGGACCGGCAGCAGAAGTTGACCGACATCCAGCAGAAACAGTTGAAGGTGCTCGAGGAGCAGATGGGCCTGGTGGCCGATGAGATCGAGAAGCAAGCGCCGGCCGTCGAGAAGCTGCAGGGCCAGGCCGCCACGCTGGAGTCTCGATCCAATCAAGCCGCCCAGCGCGACCGCCAGCTCGCCGATGCCGTGAGCAGCCTGCGGGATGGCCTCGACAACCAGCAACGAAACCCGCCGTGGTTGCCCGCACCCCTGAAAGAATGGTTCCTGCCCAGCAACACGAACGCAACCCCGATCTCGATCTGGAATACCGTCACGACCCGCTATGACCTATTCACGAGCCAGCGCGGTGCCGGACAGTTCTCCTTCGAGGAATGGTCGCCCTTCTTCCTGGTGCAGCTCAACAAACGAATGCTCCTGTCGGGAGAGATGACGTTCACCCCGTCGGGCGTGAGTCTGGGCCAGGCGCAAATCGACATCTTCATCAATGACTGGTTGATGGCCGACATCGGCTACTTCCTCGCCCCCGTCGGGTTCTGGAATGAGGCCCTCGACCCCGGGTGGATCAACAAGCTTCCCGACGTCCCCCTGGTGATGCAGCAAGTCATCCCCGATGGCCTGGCCGTCACGGGCTTCCAGCTCCGCGGGGCCAAGTATCTCTTCGGCAGCCCGGTCAAGATGGCCTACGCGGCCTTCGCTTCGAATGGCCTGGGAGTCCCGGGTTCCGGAGGCGTGACCGACTGGGCCGACAACGCCGGCATTATCGGGTCGACCGGGAACGTCAACAACTCGATGGCTTATGGCGCGCGGCTCTCATTCTGGATACCTACCCGAGGCATCAATTTCGGCGTCTCGGAGTTCGTCAACGCACCGTACAGCGCGGGATCCGGCGTGTACTACAGCGTCTGGCAACCTTACTTCAACCTTCACCGCGGGAACTGGGACTTTCGCTTCGAATATGGCAACAGCTACGAGAGCACCAAGGCATACATCGGCAACAATCAGCAGCGTGAAGGGATGTACGCCCAGTTGGCCTATCGGAATTACGCTTCACTCCACAAGCATTTGCAGAGGCTCGAATACGTGGCCCGGTTCAGCGACGCCTTCTTCCACGGCGTCAACCTGACCAACCAGCAACTCGCGGCGTTCTCGCCGGGGTCGGCCGCACCCATCGATCGCAACCAGTACACGATCGGCGTCAATTACTACCTCTATGCAAGTTCCATCTTCAAGTTCGCCTACGAGATCAATTCCGAGGTCCATCGGAACTTGCACGACAATGTCTTCATGATGCAGTTCGCCACCAACTTCTAACGGGGGCCGACCGACTCGCCCGCGAGATGCGATCAATTCGGGGTTGGGAAGAAGGGGAACGACAGTGCCAACCATTTTCTCTCGATCGATGGGACGTCGAGCTTCTCTGTTCGCCGGGCTGCTCGGGCTCGGGGTGATCGGCTGTGTTCATAGTCCGATCGACCTGACGCAGGGCCCCGCCCCGTGGCGGATGCAGCGTCCGGGCGAGGATGCCAAGACCTTCGAGGATTCTCTCACCGGCGGCGAGGTCTTCGCCATGTATTGCAACCAGTGTCACAATGCCCGAGCCCTGGGGGAACGGCCATTCGTCAACTACCAGAACGTGGCGGCTCATATGCGAGTCCGCGCCCAGTTCACCGGGGAAGAGTATGAGAAGCTGATGACGTTCCTGCGCCGGTGGCACGACATCCCGCTACCCACCCCGCCGATGGATCCCTCGCCGAAGCGTCTCATCCCCGATCAGCCGATCTCCGAGCTTCGCGACGAGATCGCGCCCAAGGCAACCCCGCCGGCGGACGGTCAGCCGGAGCCTGCCGCGGCCGTTGCACAGCCGCCCGCCGCGCCCGCGCAACCGCCCCCGGTCCAGGCCGAGCCATTGCCCCTGCCCGTTCGACCACCGGCCGGGCCGTGAGCTCAGGAATTGTAGGCGGGGTCTGTGACCCCGCGATCCGGACCCCGGCCTCACAGGGGCCGGCTACAGAAGAGGCCGAGGTTCATCACACCTTCCAGGGCGTCCGGGGCCGTCCATCTTCGGGCGAGCCCCGGACTCGTTTTCCATCTCGGATTCCCCGCGACACGACCGGATCAGGGCAGTTCGCCGACCCCGACGCCGTTCGACGGCCAGGGCGCCCCCAGGGGAAGACCCCGAACGGTCTTCCGCCAGCGGACGCAGCCGTCCGGGCCGATGACTTTGAAGTGGCACGGTTGGTTGAACCAGGTATTGTAGTAATATGAATACGTCCTGGGAATGGCGGGGCCTCCCGAATTGAAGAGCCGTCCGTGATGAGGAGGGCGGGGCACCTGCACGGGGCCGATCGGTCCGGGGATGGGGTCGTAGGTCTGGGCCTGCAAGGCTGCCGGCGCCGCAGCCATCGCGAAGAAGGCGAAGATCCCGATCCCGGCCCGGGACCATGTGATTGGATACTGCATCAGTCGTGACCTCCTTGTCGTCCGCGGCGAGAATCCACGGCGGAGCCGAGCGAAGGCTCGAGGCGATCGAGAGTTCAGATCGAAGGGCGAGGCTCCGTCCGAGTCCGTCCTAGAAAGAACGTCGGATGAAGCCTCGCCCTCTCGATATCCTTCGGCGAGCGTTTCCCGCGGCGTCGTGCTTGTTCTGGCGAATTTCACCGTGCTACCGTCGTCGCCCGGATTTTCGCGCACGGTCAACTCACGTCTTCGCGAGCCTTTGCCGGAGCCGACGCGAGGCGAAACGATCAGGGCGCGGAGAGCGTCCTGGCTTGTTGATCGAGTTCCAGCCATTGCCGACGAAGAGTCTTGAGGCGGGTCCCCAGCTCACTGGTCGGCTTGTTGGCCGCGAGGAGGTCGGCCGGGCCGAAGCCGCGGACGAAGGAGACCAGATCCTGGGCCAACGCCGGGTCAACGCGGCCTCGCCAGGGGGGCATGAGCGTGTTCTTGCCCTCGAGGATGCTGATGGCCAGCAAGGGATTCTCGTGGGTCATTTGCCAGTCCCGGGAAGTGAAGTCGGGGATCACGGGCATGGCGACGCGGATGATGCTCCCCTTCCCGTCCGGGCCATGACATGCGATGCAATTCGCGCCGTAGAACTCGGCCGCGGCGCGCAATTTCGCCGATCTTGCGGATGCTGCCGCCGTCGAGACCGGGGCGGTCGAGGTGGTCGGGAGCGCCGCCATCGATGTCAGCGGGGTCGAGGCCGGGGGCACCGGTGCCGACGCCACCGGGTTCGTCGGAGCGGGAGCGGACGGAGCCGACGCGATCGCCGGGGGCGACGTCGTCAGGGCCGTCGCGGGACTCGGGGCCGGCGGGGCACTCGTGGCCGCGGGACCGGCCGCGAGCGCGGTCGCAGGGGGCGGCGTCGCGGGAGCGGGATTCGCCGATCCTGATCCGGCCGCGGCGGTCGACCTCCCCGGCTGATACGACCGCACGTACGCGACCATCTCGTTGACGTCGGTATGGGCGAGCGCGAGCTTGTCCTTCATCGCCAGCATCAACTGCCCTTTCCCGTCGATGATCGAATGCTGCAGATCCGCATCGGTGCGGGAGGCCTGCCACTTGGGATCGGTGAAGTCGGGGATCGCCGGCATGGCCTTGCGGACGATCGTCCCGCGGCCGTTAACGTCGTGGCATGCGATGCAGATCGCGCGATACATCTGCTCGGGAGCCAGACCGATCCGCGTCGGGGCGGCCATCGGTGGGCGCGGAGGGGTTGCGGGGTTCGGCGCGAGGGCCACGGCCCCGGCTTTCGTCGTCGATGCCGCGTCCGCCGGCTTCGGCGATGAACCGGCTGCCACCGCCTTGGAAGCATCCGGCGCCGGTCCGGGAGTTGGAGTCGGTGCCGATGTCCCGGTCCCGGCCGGGGCGGGCTGCGAGCTCTCGGCGGCCAGGAGCTCCATCGCGCGATCGATGGGAATCCGGACCGCCTTGGTCGCCGGGTTCACCGGGCCATAAGTCGTCAAGAGCTTCCGGTCCTCGGCCCGCAGCTCCTCGATCTTCTTGGCGGCGACCCGGTCATCCTCGGACACGATCGGCGACCCGGTCGGCCGGTTGGAGATGAACATCGTGAAGAAGTAGGTCAGGTAGATGACCAGGGCCATGAACACCAGATTGGCCATCGCCCGGAAGATCGTGCCGGCCGCTCGCTTCCGAGGTCTCCGTCGCGTCGAGGTCGGCGCCACGACGGCGTGCGCGGTGGCGGCCGGAGTCGCCGTTGCCGGGAGAGGGTGACCGACCTCGATTTGCGGGGTTGGTCGCGTCGCGCCACGACCTTCCGATATCTCATCCGACATGGGAATCTCTCCTCAGGTATTACGGAACGCGATCGATTCGGCCAGGTGAGCGTCACCGACCGGCACCAGCGGCCTCGCCCCGCATGCACGCGCCACGATCGCCCCGCAGATGAACGCCAGCGTCAGCGCGAGCGAGACGTCGAGCCAACTCGGCTGGACGCCCTCGATGCCCGAGGCGGGCATGATCAGCCAATAAAGATCGATGTAGTGGAAGGCCAGGACCCAGATCGCGACGAACCCGAGCCAGAACGGGTCCCGCTTCACGGCCCGGAAGAGGAGCAGGACGAACGGCACCAGGAAATGTCCGAACAGGAGCGACCAGCTCAGGGTATTCCAGACGCCCGCGCGTCGCGTCACGTACCAGCGCGTCTCCTCGGGGATGTTGGCGTACCAGATGAGGAAATACTGGCAGAATGCGATGTACGCCCAGAAGATCACGAATCCGAAGAGCAGCTTCCCCAGGTCGTGGAGGTGCTCCGTCGTGATGGTCTCTCGCAGGAGCCCGACGCCCCGAAGCCCGAGCACGGTCAGGACCAGGGCGGCGAGCGAGCTGACCAGGGCGCCCGCCCAGAAATAGACGCCGAAGATGGTCGAGGACCAGTGGGGATCGAGGGACATCAGCCAGTCGAACGCGGCGAGGCTGGTCGTCAGGGCCAGCACGATCATGCCCCATGCGCTCGTCGCCCGCATCCGACGGCTCTCGACGGGATCCCCGCTGCGATCCTGCCGCGCAGAGCGCCTGGCCAGCAGGCCCGATATCAAGGCCCAGGATGCGAGGTAGGCCGCCGACCGCAGGGAAAAGAAGGACGGGTTGAGCCAGACCGCCTTGCGTGCCAGGCCGGGGTCCTCGGCGAGGCGCGAGGTGTCGGCCCATGGGTAGAGCCTGTCCAGGTTCATCGCCACGGGGATGAAGAGGATCACGATGAAGAAGAGCGGCCTCGCGAGGTTCTCCTGCACGCGGCGCAGGACCACCGACCAGACGGCGCCCGTCAAGTGGTGGAGCATCACCCACGCCAGGGCGCCGACGCTCACGCTGGTCACGAACATCAAGCCGATCAGATAGGAGAAGGCCAGGCGTCGCGGCTCGAGGAACGACCGATCTCCGGAGGCGACCCCCGCCGCGATCGGGAGCGCCGAGGCGGCCGCCATCGCGAGGAAGGCCGCGACGATCGCATACCCCTTACCGCGGGGGATCGACTCGGAATCGGCCGGCGGGCTCGCGTCTGTCATGGTTTCAACTCCCCCCGCTTCGAGTCGGGGACATCGGAGAGGCTTGCCCCCTGACTTCGCATCAGCGCGCGAATATAGGCGATGATGGCCCAGCGGTCTCGGACCTTGACCTGCGGGGCGTACGCCATCATCCGCCCCTTGCCGTTGGAGATGACGTTGAAATACTCGCCGTCGGGCATCAATTTGTGAAGTTCGTCGGTGATGCTCGCGACGCCGACCATGCCGTACTGGGTCATGATTCCCTTGCCCGTGCCGGTCGCGCCATGGCAAGGGGTGCAATAGATGTTGTAGCGTTCCTGGCCGCGGCGGAGCAGGGACGCATCGATCTTCAGGGCATTCTGCGACAGCCAGGCTTGACCCTGCTTGCCCCGATAATAGCCGTCATCTTCGCGGAGGAAGTCGGGATTCTGCCGTGGCGAGCCCGCGTCGCTCGCATAGTCGGCCCCGCCGAAGGGGACGGTCCCGGCCGGCGGCGTCCGCATGGCTCGACCGTCCGCGAAGAACGGGCCGGCCGCCTGGGCATTGTAGCGAGGCTGGTCGTCCATGTCGGAGAGCAGCATCAGCGGCGGCCGGTCGCTGACCGTCCCTCGCGTGCCCATCCGCGATATGACCGCCGCACTGACCAGCGCCAACCCGAGGAATACCCAACGCATCGGCAGCACCCTGACTCTCGGAAAACGGGCCGGGGACAAGCTCGTCGTGCCTCCCCCGGGGACCGTCGGTGGATCAACTCGCCTCGTACGATTCATTCAGGATCTCGACCCGAGTCCCGCCCGCCTCGGCCAACACGTCGCCGATCTCGCGACGGTCGAAGATCGGGTCGGTGGCCTCGATCGACAGGAAGAAGCCGTCGGTCGTCGCCCGGGCGAACGTCTTGCCGCGAAAGACCGGGTGGTACAGCCGTGGCAAGTGATTCAGGATGAACATCCCGGCGATCGCCCCGAACGCGGCGTACAGGATCGTCGTCTCGAACGTGATCGGCACGAACGCCTCGACGCTGTTGAGCGGCTTGCCGCCCGTGATGAGGGGGTAAGCCAGCGTACTCAGGTACCACTGGAGCGTCTGGGCGAATGTCAGTCCGAACAGGGCACCGGCGATCGTGAACGCGGGGACCTTCGAGCGGCCCAGCCCCATCGCGTGATC
Source organism: uncultured Planctomycetota bacterium (assembly GCA_963743925.1). Lineage (GTDB taxonomy): Bacteria > Planctomycetota > Planctomycetia > Isosphaerales > Isosphaeraceae > CAVZRC01. The sequence goes on from CAVURY010000034.1 coordinate 1,451,532, forward strand.
CATGCCGTGGACCGGGAACGGCGAATACGCGTCGAGGCGGCGGTATCCGATCGCGCGAAGACGCTTGACCGCCGCGAGCAGGTCGGCCGGTCCGCTGAAGGACGCCAGCGCCCCATAAATCGGGCCTTCTTCCTCGTCGTCGTCTTCCTGCGAAGTGCGATCGACCGGCCCGGTCTCCGCCGGCAGTCCCTCGGGATCTGCCGACGGTCCCTCGGTCTCGTGCGGGCGATAGTGCGGGTCGGCCTGGGGCAAGAATGCCTTCACCTCGCTGAGGGCGACCATCGGCACGAACCGGATGAAGAGCAAGAATGGGGTCGCGAACAGGCCGAAACCGCCCGCCAAGAGGGCGAGGTCAACCCAGGTCGGATAGAACATCATCCAGCTCGATGGCAGGTAGTCGCGGCTGAGGCTGACGACCACGATCACGAACCGTTCGAGCCACATCCCGACGTTAACAAGGATCGCCACGACGAACATCGCCCAGGGTGTGGTCCGGAACCATTTGAACCAGAAGAGCTGGGGGAAGACCACATTGCACGCGACCATCGTCCAGTAGCATAAGGCATAAGGGCCGACCGCTCGGTTGAGGGTGACGTATTGTTCGTAACGGTTGCCGCCGTACCAGGCGTTGGCGACCTCGATCGAGTAGCCGTAGCCCATCAGCAGGCCCGTGGCCAGGATGAGCTTGCACATGTTCTCGAGATGCCGGGTCGTGACGACATCCTTGAGCCCGCAGAGGATTCGCAGGGGCACGATCAAGGTGATCACCATCGAGAGCCCGGAGAAGATCGCCCCGGTGACGAAGTACGGCGGGAAGATCGTCGTGTGCCATCCGGGGATGACCGAGGTGGCGAAGTCGAAGCTGACGATCGTATGCACGCTCACGACCAAGGGGGTCGCCAGGCCGGCGAGCATCAGGTAACCCGTCTCGTAGTTGTGCCAGTGCCGCGCCGAGCCGCGCCAGCCGAGGGCGAGCAGTCCGTAGATGTGCCGACGGAACCAGCCCGTCGCCCGGTCGCGGACCGTGGCGAAGTCGGGGATCAGGCCGTAGTACCAGAAACAGGTCGAGACCGTCGCATACGTCGCCACGGCCGCGAAGTCCCAGGACAAGGGGCTGCGGAAGTTGGGGTAGATCATGTTGGCGCTGGGTGCGGGGGCCAGGTACCAGAAGACCCAGACGCGCCCCAGGTGGATCGTCACGAAGAGCCCCGCGCAGGCCACGGCGAACAGGGTCATCGCCTCGGCGAACCGGTTCAGGCTCGAGCGCCACTTCTGCCGGAACAGGAACAGGATGGCGGAGATCAAGGTCCCCGCGTGGCCGATCCCGACCCAGAAGACGAAGTTGGTGATGTCGAACGCCCAGCCGACGGTCTGATTCATGCCCCAGACGCCGATCCCCGTCGAGATGACGTAGAGGGTCATCAAGCCGCCGAGCGTGAAGAAGGTCGCGGCGACCGCCAGCGCGATCCACCACCACAGCGGCGCGCGTCGCTCGATCAGCCCGCAGATCAGGTCGGTCAAACTGCCGAAGTCGTGTCCGCCTTCGATCAGGGGCGGGGCGGCCGTCACGGTCTCGTCGCTGCCGCTCATGCGTGGGCCTCCTCCGGGTGGCCGGCCATCTTCGGATTGGGGTTCTTCACCCGGGCCAGGTAGGTCGTCCGGGGCACCGTGTTCAATTCGCCGAGGAGCGAATAGTTGCGCGGCTGGGCCTTGAGCTTCGAGACTCGACTCTCGGGGTCGGACACGTCGCCGAAGACGATGGCGCGGGCCGGGCAGGCTTGCGCACAGGCCGGGACGATCGTCCCGTCGGGGACGGCGGTATGTGCCGAGGCGCCGGCCTCAACCCGGGCGCCGATCTTGCCCCGCTCGATCCGCTGCACGCAGTAAGTGCACTTCTCCATCACGCCGCGAATGCGGACCGTCACATCGGGGTTCTTCTGCATCTTGAGCGACTCGGCCATTCCCTTCTCGGCCAGGGGGCCGAGACGCAACTGGTCGAGCGGACGCTCGTTGTAATCATAGAAATTGAACCGTCGTACCTTGTAGGGGCAGTTGTTCGCGCAATACCGAGTGCCGATGCAACGCGGGTAGGCCTGGACGTTGAGCCCTTCGTCGCTGTGCACCGTGGCATTGACCGGACAGACCACCTCGCAGGGTGCGTTCTCGCAGTGGACGCAGGCCACGGGCTGATGGACCATCTCGGGTTCGCCCTCGTCGTCGCCGGAGAAGTAGCGATCGAGGCGGATCCAATGCATCTCGCGTCCCCGCGCGACCTCGTCCTTGCCGACGATCGGGATGTTGTTCTCGCTCTGGCAGGCGACCACGCAGGCGTTACAGCCGACGCATGTGTTCAGGTCGATGGACATCCCCCACTGATGTTCGCCGTCGAGGGCGGGCCGCGTGAGGATCTCGCCGCCCTTCTCCTCTTCGTGATGTTTATGCTCGGGACCGCCCCGGAGTTCGGCCAGGGTCTCCTCGCGAATGAGGTCGCGGCCTTGCATCGTGAAATGGTCTTGCGTGCGGGCGAGCTGGTGCTTTCGACCGGTCTTCGTCGCCTTCAGGCCCACGGCGATGTCGGGATTCGCCGACGTGCGGAGGATGTAGCCGTTGAAACCGACCCCCCGGCCGATGCGACCGGAGGCCGTCCGGCCGTAACCGAGCGGGACCGCGACCGAGAAATTCGCCTGACCGGGGAGGATCATGGCGGCGATCTCCAGGGTCCGGCCTTCGAGTTCCAGCCGCACCACGTCGCCGTCGGCCACTCCGATCGCCTTCGCCGTTTCGGGGCTGAAGATCGCGGCGTTATCCCAGGTCAGCTTGGTGACCGGGTCGGGGAGCTCTTGTAACCAACCATTGTTGGCGAACCGGCCGTCGCCGACCTTGGCGTCGCCGTGCAGCACGAGCTCGAGGCGGTCGAGCGAGGGTCGGCCGGCCGTCGGTTTCGCCGCGGCGAGTGCGGTCGCCACCGAACCCCATTGCAGGGCCGGCGTGACGATCGGGTACGCCGAGCCCGGAAGGAGCCCGTTGTGCAGGAATTTCCGCCAGGTGGCCTCCAGGTCCGCCTCGGAGACCCCGCTGGCCTTGCGGATGGCCTTTCGAACGATCTCGAGAGGTGCGGTCGTCTCGTAGGCGGAGAGCCTCGCGAGCAGCTCGATCGCCGACCGTCCCCCGAATAGCGGCTCGATCAGCGGCTGGATCGGCACGACCGTTCCGTCGCCGGTACGTGCGTCGCCCCACGACTCGAGGTAGTGAGATCGCGGGTAAATGCCAGCTCGACTCATGAGAAGTCTCGTCCGCGTGCAATCCCAGGCGGATCGTGGTCTTGACCCGCTTCAACAGGGCGTTGAAGTCGAGGTCGGCGGGTGCATCGTAGGCGGGATTTCCCCCGAGGATGACCAGGGTCTCGACCTGTCCCTTTGCGATCGCCCCTGCCAGAGCTTCCAGGCTTTCCGCGACGGGACCTGCCGGCTTGCTCCGGAGGTCAAGGGTCTTGCCGAGGTTCCCCAGGGCCGCGTTCATCGCATGGACCAGGGCATGGACGAGCGGGGGCTGTCCTCGACCCGCGACGATGATGGACCGGCCGCCGTGCTGCTTCAGGTCGGCGGCCACATGCTCGATCCAGGGGCGGACGCTCCTGGGTGCGGCGTTGCCCCCGGCCGGTCCGTCACCGGAAGTCCCCGCCTGGTCCCAGGAACCGACTCCGTCGAGGGCGGACGCCAGCAGGGCACGCCGCAGGGGTTGGTCCGCCGGCAGGCCGATGAGGACGGCCCGTGCCAGGTCGATGGTATAGTCCCGGATGTCGGTCGATGCGAGCCGGAGCCGATGATCGGCCATCCCTCCGGTGAGCGAGAACCGACTCTCGACGGCATAGAGCCGGTTCATCGAATCGGCCGGCTTCCCGAGCCGCCTGGCTTCGGCGAAACCGAGGAGGTGCCGCCCCCCCTCCTCTTCCAGGCCGAGGAAGTCGCAATCGAGCGAGAGCACGACCTCGGCGCGATCGAACAGCGGCCGCACGACGACCGGCGACCCGAAAGCGAGGCTCGCGCCCGCCTGCGCGTTGGCCCGACCGATCGGATCGTAGGTATGCCAGTGGGCCTCGGGCATGACCTTTCGCAGGTGTTCCCGCAAGAGGTCGAGCGAGGGGGACGATAGATCATCGCCCAGGATATGGAGTCCCTGGCCCTTCCGGCCGCGGAGCGCGGCGAAGTGTTCCTTCGCGAATTCGTCGTAAGCCTGCCAGGTGGAGGGTGCCCCGCCCCGGAGCACGGGACCGATTCGGTCCGGGTCGTACAGGTCGAGCACCGAGGCTTGAGCCTGGGCGTCGGTGGTCCCCTTGCTGTCGGGGTGTTGGGGGTTGCCCTCGACCTTGGTGGGCCGGCCCTCGTGGCTCTCGATCAGCACGGGGGAGGCCCCGCCAGACCTCGGCATGGCCGTGGCGTAGTAGTTGGGCACGCCCGGCAGCACTTCCTCGGGTGGTTTTGTATAGGGCAGGATGTGGTTTTCGGGACGTCGGCAGCCGCTGAGACCGGCCAGGCCGATCGACGCGGCCATCAGGTGGAGGAACCGCCTCCGATCGATCCCGCCGTCGAGGAGCTCGCGCATCGACCGGGGAAACTTCCGCTCCACCCAGTCGCGGAACTCCGGGGTGTCGGCCAACTGGTCGAGGCTGCGCCAGTAGGCCTTGCCCGAGGGCAGGTTCACTTCCTGGAGAATCGGCAACGGACCATGAGTCATCGGTGGCACCCTGCGCAATGTTCGGGGGCACGAATCCGGGACTGATCTTTGAGGAGAAGGCCGAAGTCGTGCTGAGAACGGCCATCTGGCGGCTGCCAGGCGAAGTTCGTCACCTCCTCGGGCGGCCTGAGGTGCTCCTCGGGGCGCCGGTGGCAATCGAGGCACCACCCCATGCTGAGCGGCTTCTCATGCACGACGACCGGCATCTCGTTGACCTTGCCGTGGCAACTGATGCAACCCACCCCGCGCCGGACGTGGACGGAATGGTTGAAGTAGACGTAATCCGGGGTCTGGTGGACCCGCACCCAGGGTACGGGATCGCCACCCGTCCAACTGGCCCGGACGGCGGCGAGCTGCGCGCTGTCCGCCTTGATGGCCTGGTGACAGTTCATGCAGGTCTGGGTGGGAGGGACCTTCGCGACGGAGGAATCCTCGACACCCGTGTGACAATAGAGGCAGGACAGCCCCAGACGGCCGGCGTGTTGCTCGTGGGAGAACGGCACCGGCTGGGTCGGCGAATAGCCGACGCGCGTATACTCGGGCGGCCCGTAGTAATACAGGCCCGTCAAACCGAGGCCGGCGGAGAGGACCACCCCGGCGGCCATCCGGCGAAGCCACAAGTCAGCCTGATGGGTGAAGATAAGCGGCAAGGACCCTTCCTCGCTCGTGAAGGTTAAGCGTCGGATGGGATGCGTCGATCGAGGATCGCTCATCCCGCCCGTCAACGGTCCGGGCATCGACCAAACAGGGGTCGCACCGAGAGTCAGCAATGGTTCCGCAACGATCGGCGTTGGCGGGAGAAGCGGCGGTCGAACGGCTCAGGACCGGGGTCGTGTCTCTGTCGATCGATCCCTGGCATCTATCGGATTTCGCCCCGCGCAAATCGATGGAACTGATTTCCGCAGGAGGAATCGAAATCCCCGACTGCGAGCGCCGTGCGCTCATCTCGCCCTGAGAATCATTCCGGGCATCCTTGGCTGTGGCCCCCTCGACATCTTCGTTCTGGACAGCAAAGCGCATAGAAAAACCCCACCAATGCGATGGATCGCATCGTGGGGCCACCTTAGCCGATTCGAACAATGCCCGCCTTGAGCAATGTTCAACACTCAATAGGATAACAGGAAGGAGGGAAAAGTAAAGTCGCTTGCCAAATAATCGAGTCGGATGCGTTTCACTGAAGTCCTACGAGATTCGTTCGACGCCTCGCTTTCGAAGCGCGGTCGAGTGTGGTCGTGGTGAGCGATTGGCATCCAGGACTGGCGGCTCCTCGCGAACTTCGCGTGAGGCTTTCGAGTCTCTTGATGTCTGGGACGAGGCATAGGACGCCAAGGTGCAGAGTGCGGCGATCCCCAAGCTGGCCCACGTTGTACAGATCCGCTCAGCTTTGGTCCTTAGAACATCAGTAGCCGACCTTCCGGCCATCGGTAGCGGGTCGGTTCTTGCTCGTCAGAATCCCCGCTATTGCATTCCATCCCAAAGATCTTAAGCTGTTAACTGCCCCTGACATTTGTGGTATGCGCAAACTCCCTGGATGGGCTGTCGCCAGGCTGCGTGAGGATCTCGATCGGAAGGAAGGGTGAATGGCAGACGTCACAGTGACCGGCAAGAAGATCCTCGCGAATATGGAGAAGGTCGTCATCGGCAAGCGCCAGGAGATCATCCTCGCACTGGTCGCCTATTTCTCGGAGGGGCACATCCTGCTCGAGGACGTGCCGGGCGTGGCCAAGACGATGCTCGCCCGGGCGCTGGCCAGCAGCGTGGGGGCGACGTTCAAGCGGGTGCAGTGCACGCCGGACTTATTGCCGACCGATATCACGGGCGCCTCGATCTTCAACCCGAAGACGACCCAGTTCGAGTTCCGCGCCGGCCCGATCTTCTCGCAGATCGTGCTGGCGGACGAGATCAACCGGGCCACCCCGAGGACCCAGTCGGCACTCCTGGAGGCGATGGCCGAGCGACAGGTCTCGGTCGACGGCATGACGTTCGACCTGACGCCCCCGTTCCTGCTGATCGCGACCCAGAACCCCGTCGATCATGAGGGGACGTTTCCATTGCCCGAGGCCCAGCTCGACCGGTTCCTCGTCCGCCTGCATCTCGGGTATCCGACCGCCGAGGAGGAAGCGTCGATGCTCGGGCGCTTCCAGACCAGGCATCCGATCGACGACCTGAAGACCGTGGTCACGGCCGACGAGATCATCCAGTGCCAGCGGGCGATCCGGACGATCCACGTCGAGGACAAGCTCGGCCGCTACATCGTCGAGCTGATCCGGCGCAGCCGCGAGCACCCGGATGTCTTGCTCGGCGGCAGCCCTCGGGCATCGCTGGCGCTCTATCGGGCGTCGCAGGCGCTGGCGGCGATCCGCGGGCATGATTTCATCACCCCCGACGACATCAAGCGGCTGGCGCCGGCGATCCTCGCCCACCGGATTATCCTCAAGCCCGAGAGCCGGCTGCGCAAGGTCACGGCCAGGGTCGTGGTCGAGGAGCTGCTCGACTTGGTATCCGTCCCCACGAGCGGAGCGAGGGTCATGGCCTGATGCGATGGCTCTTCGCGATCGTGGGAATCCTCGTCATCGCGGTCGTGCTCGACCTCAGCATGCTCGCCTGCGCGATGCTCGCCATCCTGGGCCTCATGGCGATCAGCCGGTTCCTGGCGCGATCCTGGATCACCAACCTCGAGGCGACCCGCGAATGCAACCGGACCGAGGCCGAGGTCGGCGAGACGATCGCCTTCATCGTCAGCCTGAAGAATCACGGGCGGCTGCCGGTCGCCTGGGTCTTGATCGAGGACATGCTCCCGCGCGGGCGCTCGTCTCGCGACCGCCGCGCATCGTCGCGAAAGGGCAGCGGCTGGCCGTGGCGATGCTCGGGCCGCATGGGCAGAAGACGCTGAATTACCAGCTCCATCTCGCGATGCGAGGCTATTACCAGGTCGGCCCGCTCGTGCTGGAGACCGGGGATCTGTTCGGCCTCCACCGGCGGTTCCGGATCGTGACCGAGCCGATCTACATCGTCGTCTATCCCAAAGTCGTGCCGCTGCCGGGCTACGACCTGGCATCGCGCCGGCCGATCGGCGAGATCCGGCTGACCCACCGGTTATTCGAGGACCCGACGCGGATCGCCGGCATTCGCGCCTATCAGCCCGGCGACCCGATGAACCGCATCAACTGGAAGGCCACGGCACGAACCGGGGTCCTGCACAGCAAGATCTACGACGCCTCGACGATCGCCGGCGCGACGATCTTGCTCGACTTCCACCGCGACAGCCACCCCGCGCGGAACGAGCCGGGGCGTTCGGAGTTGGCCGTGACGACCGCGGTGGCGCTGGCCAACGCCGTGAGCTTGATGGGACAGCCGATCGGCCTGATCACCAACGGCCGCGATGCCTCGGACCGGATCCGACTCCGAGACGAGGTGACGCAGGCCCTGGCCGAGCCCCGGGCCAATCGCCGCGCGATCCACGAACGGGCCGCGATGCTCGAGAAGGACGACCGGCTCCGTCCGCTGGTCGTGCCGGCCGGCCGAGGCGTCGAGGCCTTCTCCCGGATTCACGAGGTCATGGCCCGCGTCGAGTTGAGCGACGGCCTGACCTTCGACCAGCTCGTGATCGAGTCCGAGTCGCGGATGCCTCGCGACGCGACGGTCATCGCGATCCTCGGCAGCGTCACGCCCGCCATGGCCTTGGCCCTGGGACAGCTCAAACGCCAGGGCTTCGCGGTGAGCGTGGTGCTCCTCGCCTTCGACGAGATCGAGCGCGTCGACTCGGGCGGGCCGCTGATCGCCGAGGGACTGCCCGTCCGCGCGCTGTCCGATGAGGAAGAGCTGTATAATTTCTGCGAGCTCCAGCTCGTCACCCCGCTCTGAGAACCGACGGAGCCGCTCGCGATGGCACGCAGCCGATCCCGTGGCACCCTGGTCGATTACCTCGTCGCCGCGATCGAGCCGGTGCTGATCATGATCATGGTCGGCAGCCTGATGTTCTTCCTGCTCGACCTCTGGTACGAGGGGCCGGTCCTCGATCGGCTCCGATGGATCCTGTTCTGGTTCGTCTTCGGCATCGTGCTGATCACCCGGGTCAGCATGCAGATCGGCAGCACGCTGGCCACCGGCTATGGCGTGGCCCTCGGCGGTGCCGTGGCGCTGGTGGCCTCGGTGCTGGCGGGGATCCAGCCGTTCCTGCTGATCGTCATGGGCGTCGTCTGGTGGGCCACGCACAAGCTGACCTTCGACTGCACGCTGCTCGACGAGGATCAGGACTCGGGAGTGGGGCTGCTCCAGGAGAGCGGGCTGGAGCTCTCGGACCTGGAGGATCCGCGCGACTCGAAGATCACGACGGCCGGCGACCGGGATGAGATGGATACCTCGCTGCTGCCCCAACGCCCCTGGTGGAAGCTCTGGGAGCTCGAGTCGGGCCAGGCGGCCAAACGGCCGCATGCGCCCGGCGTCACGCTGGTGTATTTCACGATCGCGTCGCTGCCGATCTTCGGGCTGGGCCAGTGGTTCATACCGGCCGTCGACGAGGATCGGCGCGCGGGTCTGTTCGTGTACTTCCTGGCCTACATCGCGAGCGGGATGGGCCTCCTGCTGGCGACGAGCTTCCTCAACCTGCGCCGGTACCTCAGGCGTCGGAAGATCAAGATGCCGAAGGCGATGACGGCGACCTGGCTGTCAACGGGGGCCATCCTGATCGTCGGCCTGACGGCGTCGGCGGCGGTCTTGCCGCTCCCCGTCGCCGGACTGAGGGCGATGCGAGGGTCGCCCGATTCAAGCGACCTCCGCGCATCGAAGTACGCGGTGCTCAAGGACAGCGGCGTCCAGGGCGAGGGCACCCCGAGCGAAGGGCCCGCCGCGTCGAAGTCCGCGAGCAAACAGCCCTCGTCGGGCAAGGCCAAGGGCTCGGGCAAGACGAATGATCCCAACGCATCCCAGCAGACCAACGGCAAGGGGAAACCCGGCGGCAATTCCGGCCAGGGACGTTCCAAGTCCGGCGCACCCAAGGGCAAGCCCGCGTCGTCGCAGGACGGACAGCAGGGCAAACAGGGATCGCCGCAGGATCAGTCCCGCGATCAGGGCAAGAGCGGCGACAAGTCCCGCGATCAGACCAAAGGCGGCGATCAATCCAAGTCCCAGGACGGCCGTTCCAAGGATGAGGCCGAGCGCGGGAAGCAAGCCGAGAAGGACTCCGAGCAGGGCGAGAAGAAGGATTCCGAGCAGCAGGACGGCGAGAAGAAGGATTCCGAGAATCCCGACTCGAACGACTCGGGGAGTCCGCCCTCCAAACTCCCCTCGCTCTCGCTCCCGGGCATGGAGTGGTTGAAGATCCCGATCATGGCCGCAGGGATCCTCTTCCTGCTCTACGGGCTCTATCAATACGGAGGGGACTTTCTACGAGCCCTCCGCGAGTTGATCGCGGCGCTCCTGGCCGGCTTCTGGATGACCGGTCCGAGGAAGAAGGCCAAGGATGACGACGCCGGCGAGGGCGAGAAGATACCGCCGCCGCGGCCGTTCGCGTCGTTCGTCAACCCATTCGACGCCGGGCTGGATCATCAGTTCAGCCCCAACGATCTGGTCCTGTACAGCTTCGAGGCCCTCGAAGCCTGGGCCTACGAGCACAACCTGGCGCGGTCGCCCCACGAGACGCCGATGGAGTTCGTGCAACGCATCGGAGAGGCCAGGGCCGACCTCGACCGCGACGCCACCCGTCTGGTCGGATTCTTCGTCACGATCGTCTACGGCCAGCGCGGCTTCCGGTCGGAGGTCCTGCCGGCAATCCGGCAGTTCTGGCAGATACTCCAGGCCTGACCTGAGAGGTTGTGAATAAATCATCATCCCGAATCTCTTGACTTCATCCTGTTGATCCTGTCAATCCTGTCAAAAATTGATTCACATCCAGAGAGACAGGATTGACTGGATCAACAGGATGAAATTCCTCTGCGAATCCGGAATCCTAGATCCGATTCTCCCTGGCGCCGAGGGCTTTGATGCTGTCCCCGATCGGATGATTCCTCGTCGGGTCGATATTCTCCTCCTTTTCTTCGCGAGCTCTTCACGAGCAAGTCCCGGACATTGGGTTATCGTAGTGAGGTCGAGAAGTGCGAAGGATCGGATCGGGCACGGATTCGCATCGCGAGCGAGTGCCTGGATTTTCGGTCCCGATCATCGACGAAGAACGTGCTTTCGTGGAATGCACCACAAAGAGGAGTATACATCGTGAACGTGTCCCGGACGTGGATCGCAACCTCGCTGCTGCTCGTGATCGGTCCGGCCCTCGCCCGGCGCAGGAGTCGACGCCCAAGGCAAAGGCGGCCGGGGCCCAAGAGAAGGCGTCGCGAGAGGCGATGGCCAAGGTTTCGGTGCCTGAAGGCCCATTCCTGGTCAAACCCTATCTGCAACTGGGCTACACCCAGACTCCCGGGAAGCTTGTCCTGGTGTGGCACGCCGCGGATTCCGACGCTGATTGGGCCGTCGAGTACATGCCAGGTCCCGGCACTCGATGGCAGACCGCCAGGGCTCCTTCGAAAAGCCGAGTCGCGGTGGCCGGCATCGACCGGCACCGGGTCTATCACACGCCGATGTCGGGCCTGGAACCCGGAACGAAATTCTCCTATCGCGTGAGCCTTGGCGGCAAAGTCGTCTTCCAGGCCGAAGCCCGCGCCCCCAAGGTCGCCCACCAGGCCCAACGATTCGTCGCCTTCGGCGACTGCGGTGCCGGTACACCCGAGCAGAAGGCGATCGCCTACCGGGCATTCCTGTCCAGGCCGGACTACGTGATGATCCCGGGCGATATCGTCTACGGGAAGGGCCTCATCTCCGAGTACCGCGAGAAGTTCTGGCCGATCTACAACGCCGATGAGCCGTCGCCGGGCTCCGGGGTCCCGTTGCTGCGCTCGACCCTCTTCGTCGCCGCGCCGGGCAACCATGACATCGCCTCGCGTGACCTGGGGAAGAACCCCGACGGCCTCGCTTACTTCTATTACTGGCGCCAGCCGCTGAATGGCCCCAATGGCCAGGAGGGCGGCCCTCTGGTCGCCCGGGTGCCCGGCCCCGAGGCGGACAAGGCGGCGTTCACCCGGGCGGCCGGAAAGGCCTTCCCGAGGATGGCGAACTTCTCGTTCGACTACGGCGACGTCCACTGGACGATCCTCGACGCCAACGCCACGGTCGACTGGACCGATCGCGAGCTGCGCGAGTGGGTGGAGCGCGACCTCGCCGCCGCCAAGAACGCGACCTGGAGGCTCGTGAGCTTCCATCAGCCCGGATTCAACTCCTCGAAGAGCCACTTCAACGAGCAATACATGAGAATCCTCGCTCCCGTCTTCGAGGCCGGCAAGGTTGACCTCGTCTTCTGCGGCCACGTCCACAACTACCAGCGGAGCTATCCGCTCCGATTCGCCCCGGCCAGGGAGAACGGCGCGGCCCCGACCGTCGGGAAGGACGGCAAGCTGCCCAAGCTCCGCCACGTCGACGGCAAGCTGACCCTCGACAAGTCGTTCAACGGCACGACCGACACCACCCCCGAAGGCGTGATCTACATCGTCACCGGCGCCGGCGGCCAGCACCTCTACAACCCCGAGCAGCAGGACGACCCCGCCTCGTGGCAGGAATTTACGTACAAGCACGTCTCGAAGGTCTTCTCGCTCAGCGTGGTCAACGTCGACGGCTCGACCCTCACGTTGCGCCAGATGACGCCGGAGGGCGAGGAGGTCGACCACTTCGCCGTCACGAAATGACGTAACATCGCTCGAGGACGACCATCGGGAATGTCACGGAACTGATCCTCACGCCCGATGGTCGATGATTCGGACGCAGCTCAACAGCGATTCGATGGTGACCGGCGTATTGGCGGGGAACAGGCAATAGGCCGGGTAGGGGTCGGTGCCGTCGATGATGATCTGGCGATGATTGGCCTGGCGGAAGCCCTCGTCGCAGGGCTGGTGGCCGCAGATGAACCAGTCGGCGTCGACCATCGCGGCGAACCGATCGGCGACGGCGGGGTCGGTGTCGCGGCCCCAGGTCATCGCGTAGATCGTCCCGCGACGCTTCGTCGCCTCCTCGGGCCAGGTGTCGGCCTTGAGGAGCTCGAGGTCCAGGGCATCGAGGTCGGACTCGTCCGGGAGCGTGTGGCAGACGAAGACGCGATTGGCCGTGCGGATCGCCAGCGGGAGCGCGGCGAAGAGCTCCTTGTAGGCCTCGTAGATCTCGCCGGCGGACTCACCATAAGCGGTCGCAATCCCCATGCGGAACATCATGTTGAGGGTCTTGCCGTCCTTGGCGATGATCCGGCCGGTCAGCTCGGAAAGCTCGTGATTTCCCAGGATCAGGTGGACCCGGTCGGGATACTGGATCTTGAGGGCGGCCACGATGTCCAGGAGCTGGTGCGAGCGGTCGCCCCTGTCATCGGGATACTCCAGCTTCCCGTGGATTAATTCCTGAAGGATGAGGTGCCTTCGCGGATTCCGATCGAGCGCCGCCAGCTTCAACACCTGCTTGAAAGCCGGGATGTTGCCGTGCAGGTCGCCGACGACCATGATCTCGTCGGCCCCCACCGGCGAGATGATCCCGCCCGAGCGCCCCGGGGTCGCCCGCATCAACTCGGTCGCGCGGCGGATCGTCGTCAGGATCTTGCGGGGGTCAGGCATGGAGATTCCAGATTTCGAGCGGGGGTCGGAAAGAAGCATTCGTCCGCAGATGAACGCGGATGGACGCAGATGAAGGAAAGGGTCAGACGAAACGATCCGACTAGAGATCATTCCAGGTCGAGCATCGACGGCGTCTCATCGAATTCCAATACCATTTTCGGAATCTTGAAATTCTGAGATCTGAAATTTTTATCTGCGTTCATCTGCGGACAAACTCCTCTTCTTGGAATCCTCGGAGTCCTGCTATGCTCGCGGCACGGCCGGCACTCGCTACCAGTTGGCCTCGAGCGCCGTTTCCCAGTGCTGGTAGAGGTTTTCCAGCTTCTCCTTCAGCAGTTTGTGGCGCTCCTGCGTGCCGACGGCCTTGACGGGGTCGCGCCAGGTCGCCGGCTGGCCGAGCTGGTCTTCGAGGTCGACGACCTCCTTCTCCAGCTCGCCGATCTCTCGCTCGATGTTGACGGCCTTGCGATGGGGGAACTTGCGTTTGGGTTTCTCCGCCGTCGCCGGGGATCGGGAGGCGGCGCTCGCGCCGGACGAGGAGGCGGACCTGGTCGCGGCCGCCTCGGCGCGTTCCTTCTCTTTCTGGATGAGGTGCTGGAACGTGTCGTAGTCCCCCTCGATGACGCGGGCCCGACCGCCGGAGATCTGGATCAGGCGGTCGGCGACCTGGTTGAGGAAGTAACGGTCGTGGCTGACGACGAGCACGGTCCCCTCGAACTCGTTGATCGATCGCTCGAGGGCGTCGCACGACCAGATATCGAGGTGGTTGGTCGGCTCGTCCATCACCAGGAGGTTGGCGCCGGTGGCGCAGAGTCGGGCCAGGGCGGCCTTGGCCTTCTCGCCGCCGGAGAGCTGCCCGACCGTCTGGAAGACCTGGTCGCCGGTGAGGCCGAACCGCGCCAGGACGTCGCGGACGTCCCCCTCGACCCATTCCGGGTCGTCCTCGGGCCAGACCGAGCGGACGACCGTCGTGGCGGGATCGAGCGATTGGAGTCCCTGATCGTGGTAGCCGACCTGCACCTTGTGGCCGATCTTGACCTCGCCCTGGTCGGGCTTCTCGCGGCCGATCAGGGTCTTGATGAGCGTGGTCTTGCCGGCTCCGTTGGGGCCGATGATCCCCACGCATTCCCCGCGCTCGATCGTCAGGCTGAGGTCGCGGAACAGGGGGGTGTCGAACGCCTTGGCCAGCTTCCGCGCCTCGACGACGATGTCGCCCGAGCGATCGACCTCGTCGAAGCCCATGACCGGCCCGACGACGTCGCGCATCGTCTCGACCCGGTCGCGCTCCAGCCGCTCGAGCTTGCGCTCGCGGTCATGGGCCTGCGTGGCACGCTGGCCGGCCCCGTACTTGCGGATGTACGCCTTGAGCTTCTCCGCCTTCTCCTCCTGGCGCTCGGCCTGGCGCTCCAGGACCTTGGCCTTCTCGCCGCGGAGCTTCCAGTACTGGCTGTAATTGCCCGGGTAAGCCGTGATCCGGCCCTCGTGGAGCTCCCAGATCTTGGTCACCACCTTGTCGAGGAAGTAGCGGTCGTGGCTCACGACGACCATCCCGACGGGCTGTCGCGACAGGTAGCTCTCGAGCCATTCGGTCGTCGCGATGTCGAGGTGGTTCGACGGCTCGTCCAGGAGCATCACGTCGGGGCTCTGCAAGAGCAGCTTGGCGAGCATCATCCGCGACTGCTGGCCGCCGGAGAAACGCGACGCCTCGCGGTGGAAGTCCGACTCGGCGAAGCCGAGGCCCATCAGGACCTCCTCGATCCGGTGGTCGATCGAATAGGCATCCTGGTGCTCGATCAGCTCGTGGAGCGAATCGTATCGGCGCGCGGCCCGCTGGCGGTCGTCGTCGTCCTCCGCCTCGGCCATCTCCTGCGCGGCCTCCTCCAGCTCGTGCTGGAGGTCCATCACCGAGGCCAGCCCCGACTTGACCACGTCGATCATCGTCTGGTCGGGCGGGAAATCGGGCTCCTGACGGAGCAGGCTGACCCGGATGCCGGGGCGGACGAACAGGTTGCCGTAATCGGGCTGATCGCCGCCGGCCAGGATCCTCATCAGCGTGGTCTTGCCGGCGCCGTTGGGTCCGACCAGCCCGATCCGCTCGCCCGCGCGGACCTCGAACGCCAGGTCCATGAAGACCGGATCGCCGCTATATTGCCGGCCGAGCCCCTGTGCCGAGATGAGGATCATGAGTGTTCGAGGTTTCTCCGGGTTGCTTCGACGTGGGGTTCGAGCCGTTGCCAGATCGGCTCCCAGGTGGAAAGAGAGGCGATGGGAACATCATGCATGTAACAGACTCTCTCCACTCCCCAGTAGTAAAGTAACTCTTCCGGGTTGTACTTCGCCAGGAGACCGGGCAGGTTATGGAGATGATCCGCTTCGATCGCACACTGGTCTGCCTATCCGTTCCGTCCCAGGCCGCGAATTCTGAGCAGCCCTTTTCGGAGGATCTCGAGCAGGATTTCGGCGATTTCCTCGGGGGCGCGTCGTCATTCGTCTTCGCCCAAGGTCCGTTTCTTGCGGAGCATGTGGTGATAGTGCCGGGCGAACCGGTGGGCTTCGTCGCGGACGTACTGCAAGAGCCGGAGGGCGAACGAGCGTCGGCTCAGGACGATCGGGTCGGAGCGGCCGGGCAGGAAGATCTCTTCCTCTTGCTTGGCGAGGGCGATGATGGTCGGCGGGGCGATCTTGAGCGCGTCGAAGGCGGCCAGGGTGGACGAGAGCTGACCCTTGCCGCCGTCGATCAGCCAGATATCGGGGAACGGCTCGTCGTGTTCCCGGAGGCTCTTGATCCGACGCGTGACGACCTCGCGGATCGCCGCGAAGTCGTCCACCCCTTTGACGTTCTTGATCTTGTACTTGCGATAGCCCGGCTTGAAGGGGAGCCCGTCGATGAAGGTCACCAGCGATCCGACCATCTCGGTCCCGCCGAGGTGGGCGATGTCCACGCCGTCGATGGTGCGCGGGATCGAATCCAGGCCGAGGATCTTCTTGAGGCCCTTGAGGCCCTTGCGCGGGTCGACGTAGAAGACCTCCGGCTGGGCGTGCTTGGCGAGGTTGCCGCGCATCTTGATACTCTTCAGGGCCTTGATCTCATCGCGGAGCCGGGCGGCCTTCTCGAAACGAAGCTCCTTGCTCGCCTCGCGCATCTCCTGCTCGACCTCCTTGAAGAGGACGTCTTTCTTGCCGTCCAGGAAGAGCTGCAAGCGGCGGATATCGGCGCGGTAGGTCTCGCGATCGATGCGCTGATTGCAAGGCGCCGTGCACTGGTTGATCGAGTGGAGGAGGCAGGGGCGAAACCATCGCCAGCGGGGATCGCCTTCCTCGATATCCAGCGAACAGTTGCGAAATTTGAAGATCCTCTGGAGGACATGGATGGCGCCTCGGAGGCTATTCGCGCTGGGGAACGGCCCGTAGAGCTTGACGCCGCGGTCGAGCGGGGTGCGAGTGAAGCTGATGCTCGGGAAGTCCTCGCCGGTCGTGATCTGCAAGTAGGGGAAGGACTTGCCGTCCTTCTCGCGACGGTTGTACTTGGGCTGGATGTCCTTGATGAGGCGGCCTTCCATCAGGAGGGCGTCGACCTCGTCATCGGCGGCGAGGAAGTCGATATCGGCCACCTCGTCGATCCAATCGCAGATGCGGCGGTCACCCGAGGCCCCCTTGTGGAAATACGAACCGGCCCGGCTCCGCAGGTTCTTGGCCTTGCCGATGTAGAGGACGCGCCCCTGGGCGTCCTTCATCAGGTAGAGGCCGGGGGTCGTGGGGAATTGCTTGACCTTCTCGGCCGGCGAGATCGTTGCGGATGTCGATACCGATGCCGATGCGGATGAAGATTCGGCCATGCGTGCCTCTGCGGGACTCCGACCGGGCCCGGCCGACGTCGCGAGAGTGGGCGCGGGACGGGAGAGCTCCCGTTCCTTCGGAGTGCACACCCCGCCTCGATCTTGACCGGAATGTCCCAGTCCTTGCGACGCCGAAAACCGACCGTCCTTGCCTGATCGTATTGTTCGGTATCGTCAGACGTTTGGTCAAGTTGACCGGAACCACGGGGGAGCGAGACTCGGGCCGGTGCTCACTCTCCAGTGTTCAACGGGGATGGAGCTCTTGCGTGCTCTCCTTCAGGAGCCCGAGCCGCAACAGGCTCTCGGCGGAGGCGACGATGGACTCCTCGTTTGAACGCGGCGCCCAGCCCAGCAGTCGCCTGGCCTTTTCGTTCGTGGCGTTCTTCCGCTTGCCGAGCTCGGGCAGGATCTGCTTCACGGCCGGATCGAAGATCGAGGCGATGCGCACCATCCAGTCGGGCAGTTGCCGGGTCGGCACTCTCCTGGCCGACGCGCCCAGGCGGCTCTTCAGCACCCTGGCGATGTCGAGGATCGACAAGAAATCGCCGGCGACGGCGAGGAATCGTTCGCCCCTGGCGGCGGGATGGGTCATGGCGCGGATGTGGAGGTCGGCGACGTCGCGGACATCGACGGCACCGAAAGAGAGCCGCGGGCAGCCGGGCATGGCTCCGTCCATCAGGCGCTGCACCAGGAGGATCGAGGTCGAATAGTCGGGCCCCAGGACCGGGCCGAACACGCCCACCGGATTGACCACGGAGAGCTCGAGGTTGCCGCCCTCATTAGCGAGGAAATCCCAGGCCGCACGCTCGGCCAGGGTCTTCGATTTCGCGTAGGGGAGCACGTCCTCACCATCGGGATCAGTCCAGTTTGTCTCGTCAAACGGCGTTTCTCGCGGCTTCTGGCCGTAACCGATCGCCGCGAACGAGGAGGTCAGCACCACGCGCGTGACGCCGGCGTCGCGCGAGGCCCGCAGCGCCCGGAGCGTCCCCTCACGCGCGGGCACGATCAGCTCGTCCTCGTGCTTGGGGAGGTTCGGGGGAAAGGGCGAGGCCACGTGCAGGACGTGCTCGCAGCCGGCGACGGCTTCGGGCCAGCCCTCGTCGTTCTCGAGATCGGCGGCGAAGAAGGACAGGCGATCGCCCGGCTCGGCACCGCCTTCCTTCAGCATGGCTCGCACATCATCCTCGCGCTTCGGGCTTCGCACCGTGGTGCGCACCCGATGCCCCGCGGCCAGGAGTTGCAGGATGCAATGGCTTCCGATGAAGCCCGACCCGCCGGTCACCAAGACGGTGCTCATTACCACTTCCTCTTTGTTCAGTGCTAAAATGGGGAGGTCCCATATAGAATGTCAGACGCGAGAGCCCAAGAGAAATGGGATCCGTCCGTTTGTAGGCGGGGTTTGTGATCTCGCGATCGAACTCCCGGCCTCACAGAGGCCGGCTACAAAGTCAACTACGGGACACGATCGGGAGGGGAAGAGACTTGGAACAAGATAGGCACGAAAAAAGTCGAGGGACTTCCGGGTTCGTGAGTGTCCGACCGAGTCGGGCGGGTTGATGACTCGCGTGAGTCGTCATCCCGGATCTTTCGGACCGGCGCCTCTCGCTTCTTGAAAGTGCGGAATGTCTTCCACCACTCGTCCCCTCGATCCGGCCGCCGACGCCACATCGCTGTTCGTTTACCGGCCTTACCTGCTGTTCCTGGGCGGGCGATTCTTCGGCACGCTGGCCACAGGTTCGCAGTCGGTCGTCATCGCGTGGGATGTGTACGAGATCGCCCGACGGACCATGTCCTTGCCGGAGGCTGCGTTCGCGGTCGGGATGATCGGCCTGGCCCAGTTCCTCCCATTGTTCGCCCTCACGCTTCTCGCCGGTGAGACCGCGGACCGGCACGATCGTCGCCGGATCATCACCCTCTGCTACCTGGCCCAGGTCCTGGTCTCGACGGGCCTGGCGACCCGGTCGGCGCTGGGGAGCGGGCTGTGGCCGATCTTCGCGCTGGCCGCGCTGTTCGGCTGCGCCCGGGCGTTCTTCCAGCCGACGGCCAGCGCGCTCGGGCCCATGCTGGTCCCGCTCCCCTTACTTCCGCGGGCGATCGCCACCAATTCGCTGGCGGCCCAACTGGCCAGCATCCTCGGCCCGGCGCTCGGTGGTCTGCTCTGCGTCGTATCGCCGGTGCTCGGCTACGCGGTCAGCGCCGGGCTCTACGCCACCGCCGCGTCGTGTGCATTCCTGATCCGCGTCGACACCCGGGCACCGTTCGAGCCGGGCCGGTCGCGGGTCGCCCAGATCCGGGAAGGGCTCGTGTACCTGTGGGGGAACAAGCTGGTGCTCGGGGCCATCTCCCTCGACCTGTTCGCCGTGCTGCTCGGCGGAGCGACCGGCTTGCTCCCGGTCTTCGCCCGCGACGTGCTCCAGGTCGGCCCATATGGTTTCGGCATCTTGCGCGTCCCCGGCGGTCGGGGCCCTCTTGATGGCAGGATGCCTGTCCTACCGGCCGATCCGCGCCCGCGCGGGCGTGAAGATGCTGCTGGCCGTCGGCCTGTTCGGGGTGATGACCGTGGTGTTCGCGTATTCTCGGTGGGTTCCCCTGTCGATGTTCGCCCTGGCGGTGCTGGGTGGGGCGGACATGGTGTCGGTGTTCACCCGGCAGAGCCTGGTGCAGATCGCCACCCCGGACCGGATGCGAGGGCGCGTGTCGGCGGTCGCGACGCTGTTCATCGGGGCGTCGAACGAGCTGGGGGAGTTCGAGAGCGGCGTCACGGCCCGGGTGCTCGGGCCCGTCGGCGCGGTGGCCTTCGGCGGGGCCGGGGCGATCCTGGTGACGGCGATCTGGGCCTGGATGTTCCCGACCTTGCGGAAAGCGGATCGCCTGGTTACGGATGGGCTCGACACGAGGCCTGCCTGATGCGCGATGGCCATTTCTTCACCCCTGCGATCCCCTCCTCCCGCTTCGGAGCGACTGCCTCGTCTCTTGGCGTCCGACCGACGTGGTGAGACAATCGGGGAGCTTGCGATCCGAGGAGTTGCGATCGGCAAGGCCGGGAATGGTGTGAGCGTCGGTCGGCAACCTCGAAGCCCGATCCCTGTCCTTTCCCTGTCGTGTTTTCGGGAGACAACCGGGCGATGACCGCACACGACCTGACCCTACCGGCTGGCCCGACCTCGCCGCGCCGATTCCTGCCCGTGTTGCTGATCTTGTTCGTCGGGAGCGGCTGTGCGTCGCTGATCTACGAGGTCGTCTGGCTCCAGCTCCTCCAGTTGGTGATCGGCTCGACGGCCGTTTCGCTCGGCGTGCTGATGGGGACGTTCATGGGCGGGATGTGCTTGGGCAGCCTTCTGGTGCCGCGCCTCGTCTCGGCCCGAAGGCATCCCTTGCGAGTCTACGCCCTGCTCGAGCTGGGCATCGGAGCCATGGGCCTGGCGGTGTTGATCGGCATGCCGTATGTCGAAGGGGTCTACTCGCGTTACGCCGTCCACGGGCCGGCGGGCATCCTGCTTCGCGGGGTCGTGGCCGGGGTGTACTTGCTGCCGCCCACTCTGCTGATGGGCGCGACGCTTCCCGCGATCGCGCGCTGGGTGGAGACCGGGCCCGAGGGTGTGGCGTGGCTGGGCTTCTTCTACGGGGGCAACATCGCCGGTGCCGTGTTCGGGTGCCTGCTGGCCGGCTTCTACTTGCTGCGCGTCCACGACATGGCCACGGCCACCTACGTCGCCATCACGCTCAATGCGACCGTGGCCGCGATCGCCCTGGCCCTGGCGGCCGGCCCGGCCCGTCACGAGGTCGCGGCCGGCCCCGCGACGCGGCGGGATACCGGGGGGGTGGCCGGCGCCTGGGCCGTGTATCTGGCGATCGCGCTGTCGGGGATGGCCGCGATGGGCGCCGAGGTGCTCTGGACCCGCCTGCTCTCACTGATCCTCGGCGGCACCGTGTACACCTTCTCCTTGATCCTCGCCGTGTTCCTGGTCGGCTTGGGGATTGGCAGCGGCCTCGGGGCGTTTCTGGCCCGGCGAGCCGCGTCGGGCCGGGTGGCGTTGGGCGCCTGCCAGTGGCTGCTGACCGCGGCCATCGCCTGGACCGCCGTCATGATCTCGGGATCGCTCCCCTACTGGCCGATCTTCCCCGAGATGTCGCCGAGCCCCTGGTACACTTTCCAGCTCGACCTGGTACGCGTGCTGTGGGCCGTGCTTCCGCCCGCGTGCCTGTGGGGGGCGAGCTTCCCGCTGGCGCTGGCGGCGGTCGCCGCGCGCGGCCAGGATCCCGGCCGGCTGGTCGGGGGCCTCTACGCGGCCAACACGATCGGAGCCATCGCCGGCGCCCTGGTGTTCACCCTGGCGCTGGTGCCGGCCGTCGGCACGGTCGGCGGCGAGCGGGTGCTGATCGGCCTGGCCGCCTCGGCCGCATTGGTGACGCTGGTCCCCCTGTTGCGGCCGGCGCGGCCGGCGGTACGGCTGGCCGGCGGTACGGCGATGGCGGTCGCGATGATACTGGCCGGCCGGCTCGCCTGGGGCGTGACGCCGATGCCGTGGATGACCGTGGCGTTCGGCCGGAATACGGCGGCCTGGCTGGCACGATGCGCCCCCGGCATCGTCAAGGAGATCCCCGACGGGCCCGGCGAAACGGATACCTTCTGCACCTACGTCGGAGAGGGGACGAATGTCTCGGTCGCCGTCACCATCAACAAGGATGGCGAGCGGAACTTCCATGGCGCCGGCAAGATCCAGGCGTCGACCATGAAGGCCGACATGCGGCTGCAGCGCATGCTGGGGCACATCCCGGCCCTGGTGCACAAGAAGCCCGAGTCGGTGCTGGTCGTCGCTTGCGGCGCGGGCATCACCGCCGGTTCCTTCGTCGTGCACCCCGACGTCAAGCGCATCGTCATCTGCGACATCGAGCCGCTGGTGCCGACCGTCGTGACGCCGATGTTCGGCGAGGAGAATTACCACGTGGTCAACGGCATCGCCGGCGAGAACCCCCACATGGTGAACGGCAAGCAGGTCGAAGTCGTCTACGATGATGGTCGACACTTCCTCCGCACCACACGCGAGAAGTTCGACATCATCACCTCCGACCCGATCGACCCATGGGTCAAGGGCTGCGCGGCCTTGAATACGGTCGAATACTACCGGATGTGCCGCGATCACCTGAATCCTGGCGGGAGCGTGTCTCTCTGGATCCCGCTCTACGAGAGCAACCTGGATACGACCAAGAGCTTGATCGCCACCTTCTTCCGGGTCTTCCCGCAGGGCATCTTGTGGAGCAATGAGCGCGGGGGCGTCGGCTACGACGGCATCCTGTTCGGTCAGGTCGAGCCGCCGAAGATCGACGTCGACGAGCTGCAACGGCGGCTGGACCGTCCGGATCATCGGCTCGTGAAGCGGTCACTCCAGGAGGTGGGATACGGGGAGATCAAGCGAGGAAGGACGGGAGAGGTGGTGGCGCGGGAAGAGGGTATCGATCTGCTCGCCACCTACTCAGGGCAGGCGCCCTTGCTCACGGATTGGTCTGAGGGCGCCCAGATCAACACCGACGCCAACCTGCGGCTCCAATACCTGGCCGGCCTGTGGTTGAATTCCGACCAGGGTGAGCGGATCCTGTCCAGCATCCTCGCGCATTACCGCTTCCCCGAGCGGATCTTCGTCGGCTCGTCGGAGGGCGTTGACGCCCTGAAGCAGGCCCTGGAGGAGGAGGGCCGGAAGGCCTCCGACGACGGGAGCTCACGCCCCGAGCTCGCCGATCCCGCCCCTCCGGGGCTTCCGGGATCGAACATGCGGCAGAACAATCCATTTTGACGACGGAGCCCGATCCTTGGGATCGCCGATTTCACGGGCGGTGATCGCTTCTCGATCGCCATGACAAGTCCATCGAACTCCTCGTGGGGCGCCCGGACCTCCTGCTCCAGCCGTCTCAAGCAATGCGGACATACTCAGGAATAGGCTCATAACAACTTCACGGGGACCTGCCCCATGCGAATGCCCACCTCGCTGTTGCTGCTCCTCCTCGGTCCGGCAACGCACGCCCTCGCGCTCGAGCCGATACCGGACAAGCTCGTCGTGCTGACGTTCGACGACTCCAGCAAGTCGCACGTGACGGTCGCGGCCCCGTTGCTCAAGAAGCACGGCTTCGGCGCGACCTTCTTCGTCACGGAGGGGTTCGACATGCCGACGAACCATCGCGACTACATGACCTGGGACGAGATCGCCCGGCTCCATCGCGACGGATTCGAGATCGGCAACCACACCCGCGACCACAAGGCTCCCGATGCCAGGGACCCGAAGGGGACGATCGAGCAGATCGAAGCCATCAACGCCAGGTGCCTGGCTCACGGCATCTCGCGGCCGGTCTCCTTCGCCTACCCCGGCAACGTCCTGGATAAGGACGTCTTGCCCATCCTTCACGGCCTGGGAATCCGGTTCGCCCGGCGAGGCGGGGCGCCCGAGTATCCCTACGACAAGGGCCGAGGATTCGCCTACGAGCCGGGGCTCGACCACCCCTTGCTCGTCCCGTCGGCGGGCGATGCCCGACCAGGCTGGACGCTCGACGACTTCAAGCGGGCCGTCTCGCAGGCCAGGGGCGGCAAGATCGCCGTCATCCAGCTCCACGGAGTCCCCGACACGGCTCACTCCTGGGTCAACACGCCGACGCCGCTGTTCGAGTCGTACGTCCGGTATCTCGCCGACAACGGCTATCGGGTGATCGCCCTCCGTGATCTCGCCCGCTACGTCGATCCCGCGATCGTCCCCTCGAACCCTTGGGGCGTGATCGAGGACCGCAAGGGCCTGCTCTCATCGGGCCGCGATGGCTCGAATGCCCGCCCCGCCCGGTCGGATTCCGACCTCCGCGGCTGGCTCTCCTCGATGCTCGTCCACCACCGTTACACGCCCGAGGAGGCCGGCGCCGCCCTCGGCCTGACCGGGGACGAGGTCAACGCCGCCGCGAAGCGACTCGGCATCACGACCGATTCCCCGGACGACACGCGCCCCCGCGTGCTGCCCTATCCGGGGGGCCGACACCCCCGCACCGGCTTCCTCGACGGCGCCATCCGGCCGCGTCGCGAGACGAAGGTCAGCCTGTTCGCCCCCTGGGCCGACGGCGGCTACGCCGTGGCGGACGTCCCCGAAGCCGTCTGGCACGACAGCCCGTCCGGACGCCGCATGCTGCTGTTTCTGGCGCACACTCACGTGCCCACCATCTGGGACGAGCAAGGCGTGACACTCCCGCCGCTGGAATGGACCACGACCCCGAACGGCTCGTTCGAGATGTCGCGTCCGTTGCCGAACAAGGTCACTCTGACCTCACGCGTGACGCCGGGCCCGGACGGCACGCGGATGGAGTTCCGCGTGACCAACGGTTCGACCGAGACCCTGACCGGGCTCGACGTCCAGATGTGCGTGATGCTCAAGGGCCTGGATGGATTCGGGTTCCTGTCGAACGACAACAAGGTTTTCCAGGCTCCCTTCGTCGCGGCCCGCGACGCCTCCGGGCGTCGCTGGATCATCACCGCCTGGGGCGGCTGCAAGCGGGCCTGGGGCAACCCGCCTTGCCCCTGCCTCCACTCCGACCCTCGCGTGCCGGATTGCCCGCCGGGCGAGTCGAGGAGCGTCAGGGGCTGGGCTTCCTTCTATGAAGGGCCGGACATCCAGGCCGAGCTGAAGAGGCTGGCGGGTGTCGCGTTCGGGAGAGGTTGAGGGGCGAGCTCGCTCGGGCGACGGTTAGGTGATAGTCGCTTGCATCTAAGCTAGTGCCATTCGTCGATCCGACCGATCGGCCCATCAATCAAGACAGAGTATGGCTTCCGGGTGGGGTCTAATCCTACAATGGTAGGGATCGGGCACGGGATGGTCGGTCTTCAGGGGGGCGAGTCCACGATGCGAAGGACCAGGGTTTCGTCGGGCGTCGGCCTGTTGGCGGCGCTGGGGGTCGTGGCGGCGGCCGCGGTCACGGTGCGGGCTGTCAACGACAAGGTCGCGCCGGGCCGGCGCGCCGACCAGGAGGCGCTGAAGGCGTACGCCCCGCTCGTGGGGTCGTGGCGCGGGGTCGGGCAGGTCCAGCGGGGACGGGCGCGCGGGGCCTGGACGGAGTCGGCGGACTGGGCCTGGAAGTTCACCGGCGACTCGGCCGGACTGGAGATCACGGTCAAGAAGGGCAAGTACCTCAAGGCGGGCGTGCTTCGGGCGGGCAAGGCGCCCGACACGTTCGTCTTCGAGGCGACCCTCGCCGACGGCACGTCCCGCACCTTCGCCGGCGCGGCGGGGGACAGAAAGCCGCTGGTCCTGACGGCCGACGCCAAGGCCCCGGCCGGCGGGGTGCGCCGGGTCTCGCTCACCCCGCTGCACGACACCCGCCTGCTCGTCCTGCTTGAGGCCGAGGACCCCGAGCGCCACACCTTCTCGCGGCTCGGCGAGGTCGGCTACACCCGCGAGGGGGTCGCCTTCGCCGCGGGCGAGTCGTACCCGCTCTGCGTCGTTACCGAGGGCCGCGGCACGAGCCAGGTCAGCTACAAGGGCAAGACCTACTGGGTCTGTTGCTCCGGATGCCGCGACCAGTTCAACGAACACCCCGAGTCGGTCCTCGCCGAGGCCGCCGCGCGGGAGAAGGCCAAGGCGAAAAAGTAACGTTAGGGTCCCGATAGCAGCGGAGACCGTCCGCCGAACTGTCCAACATCCTGAGTGGTCCGGTTTCAGGGGTCCAATTCATTCCGCTGGCCGAGCAGTCAACGCCCGGACCAAGGGGGAGCGGGTGGCATGCTCGATCGGATCGATCGGCGAATGCGGCACCCGCCTTGCGGACGATGCTCCCTCGGCGGGCCTGGGGCTCACCCGTTCCTCTCGCGCGGTAACCAGCCGAAGGGGTGCAGCGCGTCCTTGATCGACAACCCCACGACCTCGATCTCCTTCGGATTGTGCGTCCCGAGTCCCAGGTTGGCGGCCATGGCCAGATGATTGTCACCGGGGAACACGCCGGTGCCCGCGGCGGCCGTCGGGTCGTATCCCATGACGGCCGTGCCGACAGCGTCGGTACAGACCGGATTGCGACCCGCCAGGAGCAGGCCCGGCTTCTGCAAGGCCAGCTCCAGCCACGGTCCCTCGCCGCCGGAGACCGTCTCGATCCCATCGATGATCGTGAGATCGATCGGCCGGATGCCGATCGAGTTGACCGTGTGCCTCGGGACCCGGTACGTCGGCCGCCGCGGCGACTTCGGGTCGATCTCCTGCGGGAGGCCATCCGCCGGCCGCTCCTGGCCGCTGTGGAAGAGCGCCATCCGGGCCGATGTGGCGCGTTCGTTGGGCTCGTGATGCGAGTAGAGGGCAGGGGGGGTGATCCCGAAATTGTTCTTGATGCCCATCGTCACGCCGGCCGTGGCATGATTCTTGAGCTTGGCCAGCGACACATAGACGTCGCAGTCGACGTAGGAGTGGTTCAGGTGGTAGGCCGGGAAGAGGCTGCCGCCCCAGGGCACCTTCACCTCATGGTACTTCTTTCCCTGCCCCAGGTTTCGCGTATCCTCATATTCGACGGAGGCCCTCAACGCGGCGAGGGCGTTCAGATCCCAACCGGCGTCGCGGAGGTACGGCTCGAAAGCGCCGAGCTGGTAGGTGCATTCCAGGAAACGGATGCGACGGGCGCCCGCCCGATCGAGCAAGGTCGCGGTGGCCATGACGACGTTCGGATGGACATGATAGGTCCGGCCTCCGGGCAGGCCGAGCGCCTTCTGGTGGACGTCGCCCGTCAGGTTGACCTTGACCGCGACGGTCTTGCCGGCGACCAGCTTCTCGAGGCCGCCGATCTGGTCCATCATCGCCTGGAGCCGTCGGAGCACAATCTCGGGGTCGTAATCCCTGCAGCGCGCGATGCTCACCGGCAGGGACGGATTCGGCCCCGCGGCCCGGAGCCGCGGCAGAGGTACGAGGGGGGCGAGAAGGGAGGCGCCCGCGACCCGCAGGAAATCTCGACGATTGCCACACATGCGCATGCTTGTTCTCCGTGCTCAGGGAGACGATCAGGCGGGATGTCTTGAAGTGAGCCGACGATCCCCCGGGGCGACCACCCCTCGATCATCGGCCTCATCCCGATTGCCCGAGCGCTCATTAGAACGGGCCCGCCGCCGCTCGTCCAGGGACGACCGGATTCGTCGGGCGGATTTCGACGCCCGTATTGGGTGCGGACATGCGAATCGGCAAGAGGTTTCTTGCGCAATCAGTTCGGACATCGCATAACCGAAACTATTTATCTATTTTTCTTCTGAACCCGTTCCTGGGGATTGTCCGATTGCGCGGGTGGCATGATCTTCTCGATGCCTTGGCCAAGCGCATCGACCTTGTCCTGAAGCACCCGCACTTCCTGCTCCAGCCGAGCCACGGAATCCCTATTACTGGATGAGAACACGGCAACGACGATGGCGATCAGGATCAAGGTGCCGCAACCCAGATTGGCCCTGGGTCCGGGGTCATATTTCCATCATGAGACCTGGGCCCGCGACCTCGCGTCGAGTTCACTGCCACAATGCGGACAGACGACCATCGAACTCATCTTCCAGGCAGGGCGATTCACGATTGGGTCGGGCAGTCTGGATCCGTTCGATCTCCCTGATTCGTCCACGTGCCCGGTCTTGTCGGGCACGCGGACAAACCGTCCTCAATGATCGGTCTCGCTCGATTTCATCTGGACCTTGAACTGTTCGGGCCGGTCGGCGACGACGCGCTTGAGCCATTCCGGAGAGTAGCCGACTCCCCTCGCTCGCCCCTGGGGATTCTTCACATAGCCGTCGACATGCTTGGTCAGGATGGACTCGGCCACCGCTTGCCAGTTGCGGAAGACCGCCTCGCCGGTCGACACCGAGTAGTTGGTCAGGAACTCGCGCATCAGGGCCGGATCCGTCGAGCCCAGCTTCGCGGCGGCCTCCTCGATCACCGGCTGCATCTTGAGCAGGTCGGCCTCGCGTTGGGCCTGCGCGGCCTGCACGTCGGGGGCGATCCGCGACCAGCGGTCGTAGCAGAGGTTCGAGACAAGGTTCCACACCCACCACGCCGAGTCCCACTCGAACTTCTTGTAGTCGCCCTTCAGATAGGGGGCGGGCAGCGCCGTGACCCCGCAGTAGAATGGGGTGAAGCATGAGGTCAACGCGTCGTCGGGCGTGAACCAGGTCACTCCGCCCACGCCGTCGGGCATCCCCTTGCGGCTCTGGCTCACGGTGACGAAACCCGCCTGCTGGGTGGAGATCGGCCGCTCCCACATGTAGGACGCACCATCCACCTTGAATGGGAGTTCCCGGTAGCGGTACGGGGTGCCGAACGGGCCGGCGTCGAGGCCCTTGGTCATGTCGTAGGGCGTACCCTCGTAGTGGTCTCGCATCAGGGACATCACGTCGGCCACTCTTAGCGGCTTGTCGGGCTTGATGAAGAGCGGGTAGTCCTCGGCCCCCTCTTTGCCCCGGAAGAATGCGTCGGAGAAGCCTTGTGACGTCGCGGAACGGCGGTAGATGCTCCAGACGCGGCCGGCGCAGGCCCGCTGCTGCGACGGGCCGATGCCGGGATGATAGGCGTCTCGATAACTGAACGGCTTCTGCGAGTCCGTCGAATAGAATTTCTTGTCGATCGCGAATGAAATCACGTCCGGCGAGTAGAGCCAATTCTCGGGATCGTCGAGCGGGAAGGTGGTGATCCGGCTCATATTCGCGTGTGCGGTGATCATCCCATCCGGGACCCGGGCGGCGACCCAGACGATGCCCTTCTGGTCGGGCCCCTTGCCGATCAGCTCCATGATCCAGGCTTCATTCGGGTCGGCGATCGAGAAGGTCTCGCCGGAGGATTTGTAGCCGTACTCGCGGGCGAGCTCGTCGACGACCTTGATCGCCTCGCGCGCGGTCCTGGCACGCTGGAGGGTCAGGAGCATCAGGGCATCGTAGTCGAGTGTCCCCTTGCGATCGACCAGCTCATGGCGCCCGCCGGTCGTCGTCTCCCCGAGGGAGAGCTGATGTTCATTCATCAGTCCGACGACCGAATACGTCTTCGCGACCTGCTTCACCGGCCCGCAGAGCTGGTCATTCTCCCACGCCCGGACCTGGATCGGTTCCCCGGCCTGATGGGTCCCGCCGGGCACATAGAGCAGCTTCGGCATGAACGGGGCGTCCGCCGAGTAGGTGACCATCACCGAGCCGTCCCTGGACGCCCCCCGACTCACCACGATGCTCGTGCAGGCCAGGGCGATCGAGCCCCAGCCGCAGAGGATCGCCAGCGCCATCACGGTAACCGATCGACGAGGTCTCGACATGCGGAATCTCCTTGTAGGTTCCTGCGCCATGATCCCGGGCCCGTCTCAGCATAACGACTCGCCGGGTCGGGGTGAAGCATCGGGATGAGTGCTGACTCGCCCGGGCGGGAGGGCGTCCCCTGGCGGCATGAGCCACTCGCGTTAGAATGGGTATCGGGACGCTTTATTGTCACCAACGATTACTCCGAGATGGACTCACCGTGAAGATCGTCGTACTGGATGGACGCCCGCTGGCCGCGGAGCGCGAGGCGTGGGCCGGGCTGGTTCGGCTCGGCGAGGTCGAGGTCCATGAATTCACCGCGCCCGAGGAGGTCCCGCGCGAGCCGAGGGCGCGGCGGTGCTGATCACGAACAAGGCCCCGATCGGGCCGACGACGATCGATGCCTCGACCACGCTGCAATTCATCACGGTCACGGCGACCGGCTACGACTGCGTGGACGTCGCGGCGGCCAGACATCGCGGCATCCCCGTCTCGAACGTCCCCGAGTACAGCACGGATTCCGTGGCCCAGTTCGTCTTCGCGCTCCTGCTGGAGTTGTGTCATCACGTCGCCCGGCACGACGAGTCGGTCCGGGCCGGCGAGTGGACGCGGCAGCCGGACTTCTCCTTGCGGAAGTCGCCGCTGATCGAGCTGGCCGGCAAGACGATGGGGGTGGTGGGCTACGGGCGGATCGGACGTCGCGTGGGCGACCTGGCGGGAGCGTTCGGCATGTCGGTCGTCGCGTTCAGCCCGTCGCGACGATCGCCGGACGGGGCGAGGCCGGTCGCCTGGTGCGACCTGGACGAACTGTTCGAACGCTCCGACGTCATCAGCCTGCACTGCCCGCTGACCCCGCAGAACGTCGGCCTGATCAACCGCGAACGACTGTCTCGGCTCAAGCCCGGTGCCTTCCTGATCAATACGGCACGCGGCCGGCTGATCGTCGAGGAGGATCTCGCCGAGGCGTTGGCGGCCGGCAAGCTGGCCGGGGCCGCCCTGGACGTCGTCTCGGCCGAGCCGATCAGGCCCGAGAACCCGCTGCTCAAGGCGCCCCGGTGTCTGATCACGCCGCATATCGCCTGGGCGACCGAAGAGGCGCGGAGGCGACTCATGGAAGCGACCGTGGCCAACGTCGCCGGCTTCCTCGAGGGTCGGCCGATCCACGTGGTGAATTGACGTCAGACACCTACGGTCTGCCCGCGAGTGACGCGGGAAGCGGTGGAAACAGACTTCACCGCCTGGTATAGAAATAAGCCCAGAGGATCAGCACGCCTTGTAACGGCAGCCGCAGCAGGTGGGCCAGGGGCGAGAGTTGCGGGAAGGACTCCCGGTTCTGGTAAACGTAGATATTGGCCGGGAACACGGCGATCAAGAGGGCGATCAGGCCCCAGGCCGCGAAGCGTGAAGTTCGCGGGATCAGCAGGAGCAACCCGAGCCCGACTTCGGCGACCCCGCTCGCGAAAACGAGCTCGCGATGCAGGGGCAGATAGGGCGGCATGATCTTCATGTAGAAGCCGGGCGCCACGAAATGAAGGATGCCCGCGACGACGAACAACACGCCGAAGAGCCACTTGCCAACGAGCTTCCCCGTCGCCCGCCAGTCCATCGTCATCGGCCATCCCTCCGCCCACCTCTCGATGCTGCCCGAAGCGATGATACCAATTCCCGCGTGGCTCGTCCGCGAAATCATCACTCGTCTTACGATGGGATCACGAGAGACGAAGAGAGGGAAGAGATTTAACCACGAAAAACACGGAATGCACGAAACGCACAAGAAAACGAGAGGGAGACAGAATTGTGCCCGGGGTCCGTGACCCCGAGATTGCCATCCACTGCCTGACAGAGGGCGGCTACAGGGATCATTCCCGGACCAGGTTCACCGTCTGGAACCGGCTGGGAATCTTGGTCGCGTGCGGGTCGTTGTCGTAGGTGATCAGGAGCTTCACGAGAGTTCGGTTCCCATCCTTCTGGACGCCGAGGACGGCCAGTCCCTCGGCCTTCATGGCGACCTCGAACACCGCGATCTTGCGGGCGTGGGCCGTTTCGCCGTTGGGGACGAACCAGAGAGTATTCCCGTGGAAGGTATTGGACGTGTCCTCGGTCGCGGTGACGACCAGGAACCCTCCGAGCACCGGGACATATTCGAGCGACGTGAGCTGCGAGATCTCCCCTTCGCGGGGCTCGGCCTCGAAGGCGAACAGGGGCTTGAGCTCGAGCTCGGCGTCGGGCGAGGGGGTGGCGCTGATGTCGGCCGTGAAGGCACGCACCTTGTCGGTCGGCTCGCGGAGGCCGATCACCAGCTCGCGGCGATTCGAGCCGTCGGCGTTCTTGCTCTCGCGGATCGCCAGGCCCTCGATCTTCCGCTTGGCGACCGCGGCCTGGTCCAGACCTTGCGACTTGAGGACCGACTCGAGCGTGCGTGCGATATCCCAGCGGATCACCGAGGCATCCTCGATCGTCGGTTGATCGCTCTCCTTGAGGCGGAAGCGAAGCAGCACGCTCTTGCTCGTCCGCTCCTCGTCGGTCTTGCCCACGTGGGCGCCGATGATGTAGTAGTTCCCCTCACCGTCGCGGGCCATGCCTTCCCACTTCGGGCCGCCGAGCTTCGAGGCCTCGGGAAACCGCGCCGAGGTGATCGGCGCGCCGAGGATCCGCCCGGTCGCGGTATCCACCACGAAGAGCGCCGGATGCTTGTCGTGCGCGACAAGGATGCGATGGCCGTCGCCGATCGGCTCGACGCCCGAGGCTTCGATCACGACATCGACTTTCCCGTCCTTGGTCAGCGGCATCGGGAGCGTCGGCGATTCGAGGCGGAAGTCGTCGGCGATGGCGAAAGTCGGGAGGAGGCCGATCGCCGCGAGGATCGAGGGCAGTCGGAGAGAACGGACCAGGCGAGGGGTCATTGTGGATCGCTCCAGAGTTGGACAACAGTGCGTGAAATCCAGTTTTCGCTCGCAACGATACCTCAGCCATCGGCCGACTTAAAGGTCGAACTGGAACTCGGTGTGTTCCGCATCGACATCGGCCGTGAGCTTGGAGGTCGTCCGTTGCGTGTATTTCTTGGGCACGACTTCCTTGGCCGGATGGCTACCCGTGCCGCTGATCGAGACCCGGTGAGAGCCCGCGACCACCCCATCCCCGTCTTTGTTCGTGCCGAGCACGAAAGTCCCGTCGGATTGGAGTTCGCCGCGGGCCGGGCGACCGTAGCCATCCGGGTCGAACTTCACCACGCCCTTGGTCAGGGGCTTACCCTTCAAGGTGACCTTTCCCTTCACCGGGATCAGCGGGGCCGAGGGCCCGCTTCCTGCGGCCCCACATCCCCAGCAAGCACCGAGGCAGAGCATGGCCGCGATCATCCGGCCGGCAGAGCGACTCCTCATGAATAGGCTCCCAGGTCTCAAGTGTTGGGCGACGGGTGTCGAGCTGCAAGCCGATCGGATCGAAGATCGGCGCCGGCGGAGGATTCGATCGTCCCCTCGACCGACGCCGCCCGTCGCTCGCGACGATCAATACGAATCCGAGCTGATGACCTCGCCGCCGGCGATGGTGCCCAGGCCGTACCACGTGACCGGGCTCACCGAGTTCTTGATGAACCGAACGCTCCCGTCCGCGAATAGCGCGTTGACTCCGCCGGGGTGGTTGCTGCTGGCGTTCAGGGCCATGAAGGTCGGGCCGCCGTCGTTCTCGTCGACCCAGTCCCAGTCCATCGGGACGGTCTGGCCGGCGTTGGCGTAGCCGGTGGCCCGACTCTGGGTCTTCGGATCGCCATTGGGCGTGATGGCGGTCGTGAAGCCCGAGTAATAGACGCCGCCGTCGCAATACCGGGTGTGGCCGATCGGCCCGCCCGCCTTGGCTTTGCCCGTGGCCGTGCCGCAGTTATTGGTCTGATAGGCCAGGGCCGCGAGCGAGGCCGGCCCGGGGGCCGGGATGTTGGTGAAGGAATAAGTCCCCGTGACGGGGTCCGAGGGCGACCCGCTAGACCCGCAGCTCCGCATCTGGCCGTGGCCGATGAGGCCCTCCGACGCCGCCATCGTATTGCTCGTGCCGTCGGTGATCATCGCGATCCGGCGCGCGTAATTCGGCCCGAACAGCGAGCGATTCATCGGGCCCA
The DNA here is from genome assembly GCA_963743925.1 of uncultured Planctomycetota bacterium. Lineage (GTDB taxonomy): Bacteria > Planctomycetota > Planctomycetia > Isosphaerales > Isosphaeraceae > CAVZRC01. The sequence goes on from CAVURY010000034.1 coordinate 1,485,102, forward strand.
CGCTGTTGGTCGCCCCCCAGTTGACCGACCAGACGTACCAGTCGCCGTTGCAGGTCCCGTAGCTCGTGGTCGCGCAACCCGTACCGCCGAGCGTCGCGTCGTCGTAGTGCGACCCCGGATCACTCGGGCAGAACAGGTACGTCAGGGGTGTATAGGAGACGGTCGTATTCGTGGGATCGTCGTAGTCGAAGGCACCGCCGAAGTTGACCGAGTTATACAGCGCGCTCTGCTCGATGAACGCGGCCGCCCGGACGAACGGGCTCCACGACACCGAATACAGCCAGGTGCCAGGAGCACCCACGGGCGCCGGGACGTCGATCGACGTGGGGGGGAACGATCCGATGGCGCTCTCGTAATTGAAGAAGGCCAGTCCGATCTGCTTCAGGTTGTTGGTGCACTGGATTCGTCGGGCCGCCTCGCGTGCCGACTGCACGGCGGGGAGCAACAGCGCAATCAAGACCGCAATAATGGCGATCACGACCAGGAGCTCGATCAGTGTAAAACCACGTCGCGCACGGCGACCCGGAAAGGTCTCGGGCATCGAATTGTCCCTCGGAAGCGCGTTAGGAATGCAATTCCAGCGATCGGGTGATCGCGTTGTGGGTTATGCATTCTATTGTGAGCACTGGGACATCTCGTGCGTATTTCGAGAAGGAATCACGAAGAATTGATGATGGCAACTGATGCGAATGGTACAGTTCGCCGGCACCATTGCCGAAGTTGAAATTGGCGAATTCTTTAGAGCAAATGAGATGCGCCCAGGAGCACGAACCCACGCAAGCTGCCGACGGGTTCGTTAATGAAAACTAGCGCAAAAGGGCGGCTGGGAGGGTCCGTGTTTAACGGCGGCGTACTCGGGAGACGCGGTGCGCAACGGTCGTCTCCCGCGCGGGTTGCCTTCAACCCGTGCGACGCGAGGCCGAGCGCGAGGACAGGCCTCGTCACACGCTAAAACCGGTATTTTGGGGGATGTGTACTCGTAGCCGATCTTCAACCGGTCATGTCGCGTAGATGTGGATCATCGTTGCGTGACGGTCGAAAATCGACCAGTCGGGAAACGACCCATCATTTGAAGTCGAAGTTGAACTCGCTATGCTCGGGATCGACATCGACCTCCTCTTTGGAGGTGGTCGCTTGGGTGTACTTCTTGAAGGCTCGATCCTTGGCGAGGTTCTTGTCAACGTCGCTGACGAAAACCCGGTGGTGGCCGGCGACGACCCCATCACCATCCTTGAGCGTGCTGAGGACGAACGTGCCGTCGGATTGGAGGTTGCCGCTGGCCATCCGACCGAAGCCGTCGGGCTCGAATCGGATCGTGCCCTTGGTCAGCGGCTGGCCCTTGTATGTGACCTTTCCTTTGACTGCGATCAGGTCAGGCAGTTTCCCGCTACCGGATCCGCAGCCCCAGCAAGTGCCGAGCAGGAGCGTGGCGAGTACGATCAATCGATGAGGACTGATCCGCATGAATCGGCTCCGGACAGCCGGATGGCGGCTTGTGTGGAAAAGGATCGTTGAGTGAGGGCGAACTCGAACATCGAGGTGACGGGGGCGAGCGAAGCTCGTGGATCAGCGGTGGTATTCTGACCCGCCATACCCGCTCATCGCCCGCCACACCCGCCACAGATCAATAGGAATCGGAGCTGACAACCTCGCCGCCGGCGATCGTGCCCAGGGCCGTCCAGGTGATCGGGTTGACCGTGTTCTTGACGAAGCGTACGCTGCCGTCCGCGAACAGCGCATTGACTCCACCGGGGTGTTTGCTGCTGGCTGACAATGCCATGTAAGTCGGACCACCGTCGTTCTCATCGACCCAGTCCCAATCCATGGGCAGATTCTGACCGGCATTGGTATAGCCAACGGCCCGGCTCACGGTGGAGACCGTCATATTCGGCGGCATGGCGGTGGTGAAACCGGAATAATAGACTCCGCCATTGGCCCAGCGAGTGTGGCCGATCGGACCGCCGGCTTTCACCTTGCCCGTGGCCGTGCCGCAATTCTGGATCTGGTAGGCCAGCGCCGCGGCCGAATTCGGCCCTGGGAGCGGGATGTTCGTGAACGAGTAGGTCCCGGTAAGGGGGTCGGAGGGAGACGAGGGCGTGCTGCCGCAACTCCGCATCTGGGCGTGGCCGATGTAGCCTTCGGAGGCCATCAGGGTATTGCTCATGCCGTCGGTGACCATCGCGATCCGGCGCGCGTAATTCGGCCCGAACAGCGAGCGATTCATCGGCCCCACGGAATTCGTCGTGCCCCAATTGACCGACCAGACGTACCAATCGCCGTCGCAGGTCCCGTAGCTGGTCGTGGCGTCGCCGGTGCCGCCGAGGGTGGCGTCGTCGATGTGGTTACCCGGATCGCTCGGGCAGTAGAGGAACGAGAGCGGCGTATAGGTCACGGTCGTGTTGGTGCCGTCGCTGTATGTGTAGTCGAAATTGATCGCGTTGTAGAAACCGCCCTGCTCCATGAACGGAGTGGACCGGGCGAAGGCGCTCCAGGACGACTGGAAGGCCCAGCTGGGCGCGGCACCGGTGGTCGCGGGGACCAGGATGGTCGTCGGCGAAAACGTGCTGTTGGAACTCTCATAATTCATGAACGCGAGGCCGACCTGCTTCAGGTTATTCGTGCACTGGATGCGGCGTGCGGCCTCGCGTGCCGACTGGACAGCGGGTAGCAACAGCGCTATCAGAACAGCGATGATTGCAATGACGACCAGGAGCTCGATCAGGGTGAAGCCACGCCGGGAAAAGCGGCGCGGACAGGGCTGGGACATCGAAGAACCTCTCGGGTGGACGAATCACTGGAATGGATTGCGATCGCATGATCGCTAGGTCGATGAGATTCTATCCCGAGTGTAGGGTCGTCAAAGGGTATTTATCGGGAAGATTCGATGAAGAAATTTTGGAGACGGAATTCAAATATCGAAGTGTCGAATGCCACCGCGTATATCTGAATCAAGACATGACCTTACACCGACGAGGCCCCTGCCAGCCGCTCGTTGGGTTCGCGAATGGAAACGGCGGAATTGGCGACTCGGCCGAGTTCGATTCGGATCTGAACCTCCCAGCGGCGATTCTCGTCGGCCGTCACATGCCAGTGGGGGATGACGGCCGACGACTGGTAGACGCCTTCGAAACCGCCCTCGCTCTGGCTGACGGTCCGGATCGGGAAGCACCAAACTCCCGCCGTCTGAGGCCAACTTAGGCTAATCGAGAGGTCCAGCCATTCGTCGGTCAATGTCAAGCCGGAGGTATGCGGCAGGTCGAGCCGGGCGTCGAGCATGCCGAGCTTCGAGCCCGAGGCGTCCGTATAGTAGCGGTCGTCGGCGTGGCCGGCCATGGCCGCCAGGTTGATCTCGACCGCGAAATGAAGGATCTCGTCGGGAGGTAGGTCCTCGAGCACGTACGAGACGACCAGGTCACGGCCGCCGGCTTTCACCTCGATCGTCTTGCGAATCCGGATGGTATGGATGCCGGCGCGACCGGGCCGCTCCATCACGACCGCGGCACGACGCGCATTGCGCCGGATGCGCGCCAGATACGTTCCGCCCGCGAAATCGCCGCGTTCCACGTCGCGGCAGGCGGCCAGTTCGTCGAGAGTCACGTCGATCGGGTAGAAGTGATCGACGAGTGCCTTGCGTGGGTGACGGTCATACACGAGGAGTTGATCGAGGCCCTGCTGCTTGAGCCGGATCGGCTCGGAGGAATCGGGACTCGTCACCGTCCCCGGCTCCTGGCCGCTTGCGATTTGCGCCGCGGCCTCGCGGATCGCCTCATGATAAGGCTCGGGGCGGCGGTCCAGGGTGGCGAGCACGTTCGTCGTGCATTCCCGGACGTCCAGCTCGTAGATGTGCCCGCCCTGCGCGGGACGGACCATCGCGATCAGATGATCGTTCTCGAGGCGGATCTCCTGGCGTGCGTCGAGATTGAAGTCGGCCACCTCCAGCGCGACGCGAGGCCCGGATCGGCCCTCGGCATCGTCCAGGGCGTTGTCTGCGGCGATCAGGCTCCGATAGATCGCGTTCCTCAGGTGCGGCAGGTAGAGCCCGCCGAAGGAGCCGTGCCAGTAAGGGCAATTGCACTGTCCGCGATAGAGCTCCTGGCGCGCGACCTCCAGGTAGTCGGGGTCGGCGCTGCCGGCCGCTTCCAGTGTGGCCAGTCGTCGAGAAATCCCCAGCATCCGGGCATACATCTCGTCGCACTCGGCATACTTCGCCTTGAAGTTGCGCCAGTATCCGCCCGGCCGGAAGAACCGCTCGATCTCGGAGGCATCCGGCAAGGCGGCGAGCCGTCGCGTCGCGCGTCGGTAAGAACCCTGCGACTCGGGCGGCAAAGCCCATTCCGTCATCTCGCGATATGAGCCGTCGGGCAGGTAGATCTTCCCCGTGGGCAGCGTGGCATCGAGTGCGCGTGAGAACGTGGTCGTCTCCAGCCAGTCTCGGTTGGCCAGCAGCATGTCGCAGAAGTGATTCAGCCAGCCTTGCCGGTAAACATGATCGTATGTCTTGGGCCAGGTGCCGAACTTCTCGCCGTCGTCGGCGAAGACGACGGTCGAGCCGGGCCGATCCTTGGCCAGTCGTCGCAGATATTCGTAAGTCGCGTGCGGCTCGCGGAACGGGATCATGTATCGGAGCGTCTCGGAGCCGGGGAAGACCTTGATCAGGCGGCCGTCATCCTCGCTCAGGTAATATCCGAAGACGTCGTTTTCGGGGCAGCCGCCTCGGAGGAAGTGGCAATCGTCGAGGATGGTGTACTCTATGCCCGCCTCGGCGATCGATGAGACCAGGTGCTGCTCCCAGACCCGCTCGGCGATCCACATCCCCCGGACCCGCGTGCCGAGGTGTTCCTCAAGGTAGCGGGCGTACCCGCGGATCTGCCCGACCCGATCCCGGTGCGGGATCATCGTCAGGATCGGCTCATAGAACGCGCCGCCCAAGATCTCCAGGCGGCCCGATTCGACCATGCGACGCAGGCGCGTGATGTATTCGGGATGCCGCTCGATGAGCCATTCCAGGAGCGGGCCCGAGGTGTGCAGCGCAAAAGGGAGTTCGGGATACCCCTCGAGCACGTCCAGGAACGGCAAGTAGCTCGTCCGATAGGCGTCCTCGAAGACCCCATCGAAATTGCCGACCGGCTGGTGATTGTGCAACGCCAGGATCAGACGGACCTGCGACATCCTCGTCCTCGTTGAGCGCCACCGCTGTTGAAAGAACGATCCCAGAAATCGAGAGAGAAGAGTTAACCACGAAAAGCACGAACGGCACGAAAAAAGACAATCAGAATGTGGCGGTCAATCGGACCCTGGATCGGGGGGTCGTAAGAGGGCTGATCAACCGCTCCCAAACCCGAGAGTCGAACTTCAATCGTCGATTCCCTGTTCTCGTGCGCTTCGTGTTTTTCGTAATTAACTCTCCCTTTCCCTTGAGACCGCCGGAATCGCGGTTTCCACTGCTATACGGATGCGAATTTCCGGGTGGCCGGGACGCGTTCGTAGGTTCCCGGCTTCGGGTCGGGAGTGAGGACCTCGACTTCGCGCAGGAAACTCGCCGCATTCTCCGGGGGAACGGGATTGATGTAGAAGCCGGAGCCCCACTCGAAGCCGGCGACATTGGTCAGTCGGGGGATGATCTCGATGTGCCAATGGTAATGCGGGAGCTCGCCGTGGTCAAACGGCGCGGTATGGATGATGTAATTGTAGGCGGGCCTGTCGAGCGCAAGTTCCAGCTTGTTCAGGACTTGGTGCAAGACAAGGCCGAGGTCGTCGACGGACGGCTTGGGGATGTTCTCGAAGTGGCTGGAGTGGGTCTTGGGGACGATCCACGTCTCGAACGGGAACCGGCTGGCGAACGGGCAGAACGCGGTGAAGTGGGGCGTATCGAGCACGATCCGCTTCTCGACGGAGAGCTCCTGCTGCACCATATCGCAGTAGATGCAACGGCCCCGGTAGTGGAAGAACTCGAGCGACCCGGTCATCTCTTCCCAGACCGAGATCGGCACGATCGGCGTGACGATCAACTGGCTGTGCGTGTGCTCCAGGCTCGCGCCTCCCGCGGCGCCGACGTTCTTGAAGAGCATCCCGTGCACGAGCCGGCCGTCCCTCTTGAGGTCGACCAGGCGATCGCGGTAAGCCCAGAGGACTTCGCGGATATTGTCCTCGCGCAGGGTGGCCATGCTCTTGTGATGATCGGGGCTCTCGATGATGACCTCATGGGCGCCGATGCCGTCCATCACGTCGTAGATGCCGTCGCCGCGCTTGTTGAGGCTCCCCTCGACCTTCAGGGCGGGAAATCGGTTGGGGACGACCCGGATCCGCCAGCCGGGCCCGTTGGGCCGGGAGCCGAAGTTGCGATAGGCCAGGATCTCGGGAGGCGTCTTTTCCTCGTGCCCCTCGCAGAACGGACAGACGGCCGTCACGTCGGCCGGCGGATCCTCCGAGCGGAAGTCGCGAGGACGCTTGGCTCGCTCATGCGCGATGATCACCCAACGGCCAACGATCGGGTCTTTCCTCAACTCGGGCATGATGCTGCCTCCTTCGTCGTCTCCAAACCAGGCCGGATTTCACGCGATGCTCGACGTGAAATCCTTCCCTTCCCCGAATATCTGCTAGACCTGCCACATGATCTGCTCGAAATCTCGAGAGGGGACCGTCAGCTCGAGGATCCCCTCCCGGGGGGCCCGGTCCAGGCTGGAATCCCCCTTGAGGAGCTCGACATAGAACCGGACCGGATCGCCGGGATCGCGGCCGAGCCGCGCGAAGGGGACGGCCAGCTCGAGGATGGACCCGGTCGCGACCTGGACGGTGGTGCCGTTGACCATGGGATGGCCGGGACGGTTCAGGTAGGCGACCGGCCGGGGCGCGGATGGCTCCATCACGAGGATCTCGGACTCGGCCGGATCCACGAAGCCGATCCGGAGTCGGTCGACCTCGGCCAGCCGCTCGGCGCCGGTCCGCCCTCGGTGTCGACGCGGATCAGCAGCCGCTCGGCGTCGAACCCGAACCAGATCGTCCGGAGCGCGCCTCGTGCGACCAATGTCATCGTCCCTCGATCGTTGCCGCAGGCGTACCGGGCCGCGTCGATCCACTCGAAATAGGTCGCACGGCCGTCGAGCTTGACGTTGAGGAAGCTCAGCGGCTGGTCGTGGATCGGGCGATGGGCCGCCCCGCGCGAGATCGGCGTGAAGAGCGAGCCCGGCGGATCGCAGCCCAGCAAGGTATAGATGTTGCGCAGGTGCTTGCGGAACAGGTGGTCGAACAGGCCGTCGAGGGCGCTGGAGTGGTCGTCGCCGTACCACCAGAACCAGTCGGAGCCCTCGGCGATGTAGAGCTCCTCGCGGGCCTTTTCCAGTGGAGGTTCATCGTGCCGCCCCGATCGCTCCTCGGCGACCAGGAAATCGCGCGCGGTGTGCAGCTCGTCCCAGCCGCGGTTGTCCTCGGGATGTCCGATCCAGATCGCGAAGTTGTGGCTGATCCAGCTCCCGGCGAAGAGGCGAGGCAGGGTATCCGCCTCCCGCGGCGGATGTTCGCGCAAGTACTCGTCGACGCGGACCGGCCGGATCCGCGGGTCACGCGCCGCCGCCTGGTAGACCGAGCGCAGGAACGACACGCCGCCGTCCGGGTAGTATTCCCAGCAGTTCTCGCCGTCGAGGATGACCGGGACCAGTGTCGCGGGGTCGTGCCGGCAGGCGTCGCCGATGGCGTGCAGCTTGCCGAGGAAGTCGCCGGCCGCGACCGGGCCGGGGCTCCGCTGGTAGTGGAACCCGATCTGGTCGGACATCGAATGGTCGCGGAAGATGATCGCCAGCTCGGATTCGGCCTCGCGGACCTTCCACGGCCGATAGAGCCGCTCGGGGTTGCGGACATGGCCTCGGCTGTCGCGACCCACCAGGCCGTGGGTCGAGCAGCTCAGGATCTCCTCGTCGGTCGCGATCCAGCGGATTCCGTGCTCGGCCAGCAGGGGGATCATCGCCTGGCAGACCGATCCCTCGCTCGGCCACATCCCGACCGGCCGCTCGCCGAAATCGCTCGGCGTGGCTTTCCACGGCGCGACGGACGTGCACCGCCGCATCCTCGGGATAACCGCCCCGGTAAGCCGGCAATGCTACGTCGGGCATCGCCTCACGCGCCAGGTTCTTGTCGAGCAGGAGGGGGATGATCGGGTGATAATAAGGGGTGGTGGTCAGCTCGACCTGGCCCCGCGCGGCCAGCTCGCGGTGCAGGGGGATCACCCTGGCCATCAGCGATCTCTGCTTGTCCAGGAACCACTCCTTCTCCTCCTCGGTGTAGAAGCGGCCCTTGTCCCGGAACTCGGCCAGCTCCGGGTCCTTCTCGAAGACCAGGGGATGGACCCAAGCCAGGTTGGACCAGACCTGAAGGTCGCGGAAGTCACGGGGCCGGAACCAGCCGAGCGCCTGCTTCGCCGAGCTATTCCACGAAGACCGCATCAGGTGGAGCTCCCGATAGCGGGCGTGGGGCGCGATCATCGTGTCCGGGAAGGCCATGAAGAAGGTGTCGAGGATGGCGCAGGCTTCCTCCTGGTCCAGGCCGTCGGCGGGTCGTCGCGAGAGGGTCAGGTGAGTGTCGGTCGCCCCTCGGACGTATGCGTCGAGCTGGGCCAGCAAGCTCGGCACCAGGTTGATCGTGCAGTGGAACTCGGGGACTTCCTCCAGATGGAGGGCCATCCCGAGGTAATCCTTGGTCGCATGGAGCCTGACCCAGGGCATCGGATTTTCCCCCGCGACGTCGTCGGGGTAATACGGTTGGTGCTGGTGCCAGACGAGCGCCAGGGAAATGGGTTTCATGATTCGCCCTCATGGCCCGTGGGAAAGCGGCTCATCCGGAGCACGCGGTAGCGTCTTCCTTCACCGACCGCGTGGCGCGGGCTTCGACCGCGATTCCGCCCGGAGGCGGGACTCCAGCAAGAGGCGCCGGTCGCGTCGGTGGTCGCAGGCCGTCAATCGGCCCTGCTCTTCTCTTGCTCGAACAAGACCGTCATCCCTTCTGAAGGAAGAATAGGTCAACTCCCGAAATAGGCTCGGAACTTCCGCGTCCGAACTTAAGGGGTTCCCGGCCGGGTAAAGGTCCGGCTCGGCGTATCACTCGCATTGGGGGGAGTGTTTCGGGAACGGACCCGTCGCCCGACCTCCTCATAGAGCCGAGTGTACTCCCGCGCGCTGCGATTCCAGGACCAGTCGGCATTCATGCCGGTCCTCATCAACTTGACCCAGGCGTCGCGGTCCGGCCAGAGGGCCAGGGCCCGCTCGATCGTCCGCCAGAGCGCTTCGGGCGTGGGATCGGTGAAGCTGAAACCGTTGGCCGTCCCATCGGCCAGCGTCTTGGTATTGGCGTCCACCACGGTGTCGGCGAGGCCGCCGGTGGCCCGGACGATCGGCACGGTCCCATGCGCCAGGCTGTAGAGTTGATTCAAGCCGCAGGGTTCGAACAGGCTGGGCATGAGAAAAAGGTCGGCACCCGCCTCGATCTGGTGGGCGAGCGCGTCGTCGAAACCGAGGTGAGCCCAGAATCGGCCGGGATGGCGCCGTTCGAGACTCTTGAGCAGGTCATGATACTTGGGATGCCCGACGCCGAGCACGACCAACTGCACATCAAGGTCCAGGAGCCGGTCGGCCACCTCGGCCAGCATGTCCCACCCCTTCTGGGGATCAAGGCGGCCGATCTGGGTAAACAGGGGAATCTCCGGACGCTCGGCGATCCCGGCCTTCCGCTGGAGCCACGCCTTGCAGGCTGCCTTGCCCCGGACGACGCTCGACGCATCGTAGCGCTCGGCGATCATCGGCTCGGAACTCGGCGACCAGGCATCCGTATCGATCCCGTTGACGATCCCGTGCAGATCGGCCTGGCGATCGCGGATCAGTCCGTCCAGCCCCGAGCCGAACCGATGCGTCTGGATCTCCCGGGCGTAGGTCGGGCTGACCGTGCTGAGCATGTCGGCGAAGACCAGGCCGCCTTTCATGAAGCAGAGCTTGCCGTGGAATTCCAACTGTCGCCAGTTGAACAGATGCCAGTCCAGCCCCGTGAGCGCCATGTCCCAGTGCCAGAATAGCCCGAGGTAGGCGAGGTTGTGGATCGTCAGCAGGGTTCCCGCCGAGGCGAGCTCGGGCGCGTTCCGGTAGAGCGTCCGGCAATAGACCGGGATGAGACCCGTCTGCCAGTCATTGCAATGGATGATATCAGGTCGGAGGCGGAGTGCCCGGATCGTCTCGAGCACGGCCCGATCGAAGAAGACGAACCGCTCGCAATTATCGTCGTAATCGACCGTGCCGTTGCCGTAGAGCCCGTCGCGGTCGAAGTAGTGTGACTGCTCGATGAGATAAACCGGCACCTGCGTCCCGGGCAATCGGCTCTCGAGGACGTGGCCTTCGACGACCCGGGCGCCGATCGGGATCTGGAGTTTCAGACCCGTGTCGACCATGTCGAGACCGGCGGCCCGCGCGCGCCGATAGCACGGCAGGAACAAGGCCGATCCATGCCCCTGCTTCTCCAGCGCGCCCGGCAAGGCCCCGGCGACATCGGCCAGTCCCCCGGTCTTGGCGAATGGCACCGCCTCGGAGGCTACGAAGACCACATGCATGGTGCGTCAGCCTCCCGTCGCAAGTCGTCGCTGCCCGTGAAGAGTGGCGATTTCGGACCACCCAAGGGCCGAGCATCGATCCTGGGCGCAGTCTAATCTCTGACCGGCCCTTGGTCCAGAGTGCTTCTCGGTCGCCGAGAGCGGCGGCGGCGCCTCAACTTGGAGTCCTGGAGACGACGAAAGGTGGCATGCCCACGTCTTCGTAAGGCATGCCACCCGCAGGCTGAGGCCTGGACTTCAGAGTCCGGAATCCGGGATTCCTTTCAATTCGACATGGCCGCCTCGGTCGCGTTCTGCATGGCATGGATCGCGCGGACCTTGCGGCAACCTTCGGAATAGGCACGCGTGACTTGCTCGCCGTCCCAGTCCACCATGTGCGCCGGGAAATCCTGCCGCTTGGCCCAGGCGTTCAGGTGCTTCAACAGGCCGTATTCGTATTTCTCATCCTGGTCCTTGGTCCAGGCGAACAAGGCCCGACCGCTGCGTGGCGGGTTGAGTCCGTCCTCGTTACCCCGAGGCGACGGCGACAGGGATGGCGCCGGCGGCGGAGGGGCAGGGGAGGGAGGCACAGTCGCCGGAGCCGGTGTCGGAGCGGCAACCGCCTGGACCGGAGCCTGAGTCGACTGGGCCTCGACGGGCTGGGGTGCCAGCTCGGCGCGTTCCTTCAGGCTCTCCCTGGCGAACCTGGGGATACCGTCGCGGTAGAGATAGCGACCGACACCGAACTTCACCGCGGCACGCTTGAATGCGTCGGCAAAGCCGCTCTTGTCGTCGTCGCCGGGGTCGGCCATGCCGGCATAGCCTCCCGCGTCGCTCTTGGTCAGGGCGGTACCATCCGGGAGTTTGATGGTCAGCCGGCAGATCACGGAGTGTTCCAGCGGCACGAAGTCGTCCCACCAGTTCTCCGGCCCGAGCACGTCATCGAGCCGGTTCATGATGGTCCGCGCCGTCACATAATGTAACTGACGGCCGGCCTGCGAACGGAGCTTCACTTCGTCGGAATCGAACGGTGCGGCGAGGGCCGCGAAGAGGTCGGGATGCTGAGTCATGGTGTAACGCCCCCCGGAGGATCGAGCGACCGCCGGCCCCATCAAGGATAGGCCCGCCGCGACCGCCGCCCTCGACTGTCATCCAATACCGGGTGCCAGAAGTGGGGTGGCTCGCACAACCGGCGAACGTCCCGGCCATCTCCTCTCAAAGGAGACTCGACGGCCGAGATGTCACCGAAAGAGCCACCGTTCGCCGGGAGGAGAGGATGACTCATCCATCCGCGGTGAACAGATGGATTATAACGAATCTGCATGCTGATTGACAAGAGTACAGTATACAAATTTTCCCATCGGGTGGAATGAGCGGGGAACGACCGACGTCTGGGGGGAACTGACGCGTGCCAATGCCAAGAGCCGGCAAGGGATCCCTAGGATGGATCCCACGCCGGCTCTTTGATCCGGGATGAGCGGTCTGAGCCTGAAGGCGATGCTCTTCCTACACCATCTGAGTGATCTGGGGGGTCGCGGGACGAGCGGAAACCTTGACGCTCCAACCGTAACGGGTGAGCAAGAGGGCCATCAAGAGGCTGGCCAGCACGATCGCCCCGAGCGAGATACCGAGCATGACCACATAGATATCGCTCTTCGGGGACTGGACCAGCACGCCGGGCCGCCGGGGACCGGCCGAGGAGGCGGAACTTCCTCGGGTGGCGGCCGGTGCACTAGAACCGCGGGTTGATCGTAGACGAGACAATGTCGCCCTCCTTAATCTTCTTGCCCAGGTTGGTGTTGCCGATCACGCGGCCGACGGCCTGATCGGCGTCAACGGCGATGATCATGATCTTGCCGAGATATTCGGGGCGAGGTTTGACGCGGTAGAGATTCAGCTCGTGGCCGACGACGAGCCCATCGTCGGCGCCGATCGACATCTCGATCCGGCGATTGGTCGGGTCGACACGATTGACCTGACCCTGGACCGGCGGGGGATTCTCGACGCCCTTGATCTGGGAGATGTCGGTGGGGAGGCCATTCTTCTGGAGCAGGGTCGTGTACTTCGCCACCCGCTCGCGGAGGTCGGTATTATTCCGGGTCGCGGTCTCGAGGATCCGTTCGAGTTCGCGGATCTTGTCGTTGAGCTCGGCCTGGCGGAGCTTGAACTCGTTGGCCTGCTTCTCGACGGCCGACTTCTGGGTGCGGAGAAGAGCCGTCTCCTCGCGACGGTGGGTCGCTTCATCGAGGGCGCTCTTGGCATTCTGCTCGGCGACGACGATCTTGCCGCGCACGTCCGTGATCTGTTCGAGATCGCGCTTGTTCGTATCCTCGAGCTTGCGGATCTTGTCGCTGAGTTGCGTGGTCGCGGTCGCCGCCTGGGCCTGGGCGTCCGCCAGTTCTTTCTTGGCCGTATCGACGATCGCCTGGGCCTCGGTGAGGCTCTTCTTGACCTTGGCGACCTCATCGCTCTTCTTCTTCGACTCCTCTTTCCAGTTCTTCGAGGTCATGAAGACCGTGGTGGAGAAGCCCAGGAAAACCAGCGAAAAGAGCATGATCGTGACGACGAGGATTTTACCAACGTGGGTCATGGTCCCATCCTACCAATCAGAGTAAGACGGCCGGCCGACCACCCTTGCGACGTCGCTGCCGCAAGTCGAAATCGCGATGGGGCTTGGACCGTTGGAGTCATGGAGATGCAGAAGGATCGCCCGCGACGCAACTCGCCAAACGCTCACGCCGGACCGGCGACCTTCGTCAATCTTATAATTAGACGACGCAGAGCGGCAAGCCGTTCGCCTTCGAGCGGGGGGCGACCGCCGGTTGATCACTTTTTCTCGCGTCCCTCGCCGTGGCTCGAACTTGACCAAATCTACCCTACGGTCGGCGTCGGGGCAAGCAAACCAGTCTGGGGAATTCGGGTAGCCGGGTTAATTCTGCGGTTGAGTCCCATTGCGATTGCGAATCAGTCCCAGGGGGACCCATCCGATCGTGACGGCCAGGCAAGATAAGCCCAGCCAATCACCCCAGCGCGAGTAGCAGGTTGTACGGTCGTCGAGAGGGACGGTCACGGACAGGGCATCCTCGAGGTTCTTGGGCAGGACCGCACGGATCTCGCCATTCCCATCGACGAGCGCCGAGAGGCCCGTGTTGACGGCGCGGGCCAGCGGCACCCGGTGCTCGACGGTCCGGAAGACGCCGATCGCCAGGTGGATGTCCAGTTCGGAAGAATTCGGATACCAACCATCGTTGGAGAGGTTGACGAGCAAGTCCGGCTGATCGGCCTGCCCCTCGCCCCGGAAAAAACGGCCGATCACCTGGGGGATCGTATCCTCGAAGCAGATCGAGGCGGCCAGGCGATAGGGACCGACCCTCAGGATCAGTGCCTCGCGGCCGAAGTTGATATTCGGGATCTTGTCGCGATACGGGGTCAACAGCGCCAGCCAGGGCAGTTTATCGATGAGTGGGATGAACTCGCCGAACGGGACCAGGTGCATCTTGTGGTAGAAGTGGAGGGTCTGGACCGCCGGCTCGAGGAGGATCGCCGAATTGTATTTATTCAGTCCCGAGGGCTGGTGGTCGTAGACCGCCGCGCCGACCAGCATCGGCACACCGATCTGATCGGTCAAGGTCCGGAGATCATTGACGATATCCGCCCGGATCTCTCGCCACTTCGGGACGTCCATCGTGGTGAACGAGGCGATTTGCTCCTTCAAGGCGGCGGGCGGGACGTGCTCGTCGATCCGGATGAAGTTGTACGGGTAGGAGGTCTCGGGCCAGACGATCAGGTCGGGGCGTCCATCCCTGGCAATTGCACGCTCGATCAACGACTGGAAGTCCGCGCGGACCTTGCCCGCATCCCGCTTGAACTTGTGCCCTTGCTCGAGATTCGACTGCAAGAGCGTGACCCTGGGACCGTCCCGGAACTGGGACGTCGAGAGCCGAAAAGCCCCGTACAGGAGCGTGGCACCGAGCAGGATCGTGATCGACCAGAGCCGGATGCTCTGGGCCTTCGAGAGCATCTGCCGGCCCATCGCCGCCGCGACGGAACGCTTCCGGAACAGGGGGAGGGTGACCAGCTCGACCAACCACGCGTTGAAGATCGCGATCAGGAAGCTAATCCCCAGCGAGCCGGCGAAGTCGGCGATCTGGATGACGGAAAGATGGCGGTACTGGCTGTGAGCCAGGTAATACCAGGGGAACCCGGTCAAGAAGTAGGCTCGGGCGTATTCGACGGACACCCACGCGATGGGGGCGGCCAGGATCAGCGGGACCCGGAGCCGGAAGTGGGCCCATCGTGTCAGTGCGAGGAAAAGCGGCCACCAGAACGAGAAGACCATGCCGAGGGCGATCCACCCGATCCAGGCGCCGGAATCGATCAGGCGGAGCCAGGGCACCGCCAGGATCCAGAAGACCAGGCCGCCGGCCCAGGCGGACACGTAGGTCGTGAGCGGCTTTCCCTTCACGGTCGCCAGCCAGAAGAGGGGCGCGAGGGCGAGCCAGGCCAGGGGAGCCCATTCCATCGGCGGGAATGCCGTCCAGAGGAGTAATCCGGAGGCGACCCCGGCCGCGAGACGATGGCGGAGCCAGCGCGCCCCCGGCTCCGACGACTCGGCGGAGTCAGTTTGCGGGTCCGGCGTGGCGACCGAACTCATGATGAAGCCCTCGACAAGGGATCGGCGCGACCCGCCTGGCCTGGGCGGGTCCGGGGGAGGAATTCGCACGCGATGCGGTGCGCCGCCGCCCGGGCGGCGAGGCAAGGAGGCGGTCGGGACTCGGCCCCCGATTCCGGCCCGTTGTGCGCGGAGAATGCTCGATCGCTATTCGCCTCGCGGAGCCCGATCTTAGCGAGCGGGCAAGAAACCGACAATTTCACCTGGGCTGTAATCGCGATCCCCGGCCGGAAAGGCCGCGAAACCATCCGACGAGGCGACGGCCCGGAGGTCGGCGGATCCTGACCAGGGCAGGGTCTCGATCTCGATCGTCCGGGGCCCGGAAAGGTCGTCGCGGGGGCTCGCGGCAACAAGGCGGGCCGGGTGGTAGGTCGGCCGGTCGCCACGATGTCGGAAGCCGCCGACCAATCGCGCTTCGATCGCCCTGGTCGCCGGGTTCGGCTTTCCGGCCAGGATGGCGAGGGCCGGCCTGACGAACAGCAAGAATCCGACCAGTCCGCTGACCGGATTGCCCGGGAGGCCGAAGACGAGCGGGCCGGGCCGGCCGTCGCGCGGCGGACCGCCGCCGAACCAGAGAGGCTTGCCCGGCTTGAGGCGGACCTTGTGGAAGACCTGGCGGACGCCGAGGTCTTCCAGGACCGCCGGGACCAGGTCTCGCTGACCGGCCGAGACCCCGCCCGTGATCAGCAGGACGTCGAAGTCGAGCCCTCGCCGGAGGATTCGCCGCAATTCGGCCGGCTCGTCGGGCGCAGTCGGCAAGGTTTCGGCCGTCGCGCCCTCCTCGATCGCCAGCGACTGGAGCATCACGGCATTCGAATTCCGGATCTGACCCGGGCCGGGAATCCGGTCCGGCTCGACGAGTTCGTCGCCCGTCGAGACGACGGCCACCCGGGGCCGGATGACCCGCACGGACGACCGGCCGACCGACGCCAGGACCCCCAGATGCGCCGGCTTGAGCACCGTCCCGGCGGCCACGACCAGGTCCCCGGCGCGCATCTCGCGTGCCCGCGCCAGGATATTCTGCCCGACGCGGACCTCTGGCTCCTCCACCCAGACTCGCTCCCCCTCCGCACGCGTCCGCTCGTGCATCACGACCGCGTCGCAGCCGGGCGGCAGGGGAGCACCCGTCATGATCACGGCCGCCTCGCGAGGCCCCAGGGGCCGCGTCGGGGTCTGCCCCGCGAGGATCGTCTCACCGATGCCGAGGCTGCGATCGGTCCCGTTCAGGTCTCCGGTCCGCAACGCATATCCGTCGACCAGCGACTTGTCGAAGGGAGGCAGGTCGATATCGGCCGTCACATCCTCGGCCAGGACGCAACGGAGCGCCATGACCAGCGGCTCCGACACCGAGGGCAACGGCCGGGCTTGCTCCAGGACGGATACGAGCGCCTCGTCGACTGTCAACATTGAGTTATTCGGGGTCTATAGCAAGGAAGCCAGGTATTAAGGATTATGACCAAATTCTATTGAGAGATCGTGCATTTTCTCAAGTTGAACTCGGAACGGTCGGCACAACGTCTGATCGGACGCGAAGCATCAGGCCGGGTTGGCTTCCTCGACGCCGATTTCAATTGGGACAGGATGGCAGGATGGGCAGGATTCGGGTTTTCGGGGATTGGTTTCCTCGGGGTGGCCCGAACTCGAACCGGATCTTACCCTAAAGTTGATGCAATCGTTAAAACCTTGGCTTCCTCTGAAAATATGTCCTGCCAAAAGCAATCATGCAAGCACAGACTGCCACCTTCATGGGGTTGGGTGCGACCAAGGTCCCATGACAGTTCGTTTCATCGTTTTTCGCTCGGTTCATGGGTGAAAGGGCGTCCGACGGCCCGTTGAGTCGCTCGGATCCCAGCTCGAGGACACCGCGATCCTCCTCCACGAATCCGATCCGTCGATCCAAATGCATCACGTTACACTCCCATACATACATCGAAAACGGTTCCCGTCACCATCGCGACTCCAGCGGGAACGGACTCCTCTACCTTAATTATGCCGCCAATTTGGAATTGCACGAACGGGATCCTGGAATCCTTGAGGTTGTCGCGTCGCGAGGGGTTGTCCGCTCCGGTCTCCAGGACGGCGGAGCGCCTTGCGGCCGCGGAATGGAACGGCGGAGTATCACGCGGAGACGCGGAGGAAACCCGCGGAGGAGACCGGGATCGGCATTCGACCCGGGTACCGATCGAGGACCAGCGTACCGACACCCGACCGGATCTCAGGGGGCTGCCCAGGGACGATTTGTGGCTTCCCTTTCGGAGCGAACGACAGTGATGCCGGTATGCTTGCTACAGTGTCGGAGTTCCTCGACGTTTACGAGGCGGTGACGGCGACCGTGCCGGTCAGCGTGGCCATCGATCCGCCCGTATGCCGGATCGTCACGGTGGTGTGGTACGTGCCCGGCAGGGCATAGATGTGATCCGAGAACGCATAATAGCCGAGATCGGGGGTCCCTTCCACGACGGCCGTCGTCGTCCCTGTCTGGTCGCCCCAGTTGATCGTCGCCGTGTAATCGCTCGAGGTAGCGAGGGGATTGTCGTCGTAATAATACGCGAAGCGGTCGACGAGATCCGACCCGGCCGTCGCGGACAGGTTTTCGCCGTTGCCCTCGATCGGCGCATCGATCGGGCCGATCACGAATGGATTTGCCGTACCGAGTGTCGGCACCACATTCGCCTGATACCACTCGTAAACACCGCTGTGCGTCATGCCCGGCGTCGTCAAGTTCAAGGTCTGGAACCGGGTCGAAGCGCCGGGGGAGGCATGGATGCCGGTCGGGTAGGTGATGCCCCAGGGGTCGATCTGTCCCTCCTCGGTCGTCGAGACGATCATGGAGACCGGCGTATTCTCGTAATAGATCTGGGCCAGGGCAACCTGGGAGGGAACGACGAGCGGATACGGGTCCTTGTAGATCCTTTGAAGGAAATTGGCGGCATCGATGAGAGACTGGGATGTCGCGGTGAACGGGGCTACGTTGGTTCCGTGCGAGGGGTGAGGATCCAGATAAGTCAGCTCCCAGAATCCGCCCTTGGCCTGGGGGATCTTGGCGAGGTCTTTCTGCAAGGTCTTCATGGCCTGGGTGATGACGACCGAACCTCGGCTATGGCCGATGAGATGCAAATCGACCACCGCGCCATCAGGGACATCGGGCCGCCCCGGCGCGCCCTTTCCGTTGATATACTTCTCGATCAGGTGGGCGGCATTGATCCCGCTCGCCACCCCCTCGCCGGCCTTCAGCGCGTGACTCGCCTTGGCCCAGTCGAAGGGGATCACGTCGTTGTAGCCGAGGCCCTCGAGCGAGGCTGCCATCCGATAAATCCAGGCAGGGGCCGTATCCGTGGGGTTGAAACCGTGCGTGACCAGCCCGACCGTGATCGTTTGGTATGAGGCTGACGTCGTGGAACCGTCAGGACCCGCCGCCGCGGCGATCACATAGGGATGCGCCGGGTCGATCGCGAGGGCGTCCACGCCCGGCGACCGATCGCCCAGGATGAGCGGGATGTTGTCGTGCACGCCCTCGGTCAGCTCGGTCCCGGCGAGATTCACGACACCGATCTCGACCTGGTTTCCCGCGCCGAGCGTCGGCGACGACGACCGATAGACGTCCACCGCGAGCGTGCTCACGTCTGGTGCGTTGATCTGGTAATCGATCGCGACGGTATCAAAGTTCTGTTGCGTGGCACCGCTCAAGGCGACGACCGAGAGGAGACACCGTTCCGATAAACATTCGAGAACCGGCCGCAATCCCGGTCGGGACCGCGAGAGACCAGGGATCGACCGTCGCCGGCTTGAACGGACCATCATGGCAGACCTCGCCATCGATCAAAGCTCGAATGCGGTCTCGCGCACTCCATGGGACGCGATCCCGCATGATGCGATCCAGCGATCTGTTTATCGTTCCGACCTTCAGAACTCCATCCTCTGAAACGCCTTGATTCCGATCCTCAGGGGTAGGATCGTGCCGATCGCTCCGATGGCCAGGCTCGCCAGGATGGCGACCGTCAGCCAGAAGCGGAAGCCGACGTGGGAGAGGGCGATTTGTGTTGACTCGGGATGCTCCTGGCCGAGGAAATAGAGGTGGCAGGGGACCGCCAGTGCCGTCACGATCGCGAAGATGAAGACCAGGCTGACCAGCAGATTGAGGGTCCCTCCGAACCCCACGGCGATCTTGGAAGGATCGCTCTCGCGGAGGTTGGGGAGCCGCGCCCCCAGCCCGACGCTGATCCCCGAAAGCCCCGTGCACAAGACCGCGACCATCCCGAGGTGCAGCGCGATCATGACGGGGCTCATGCCCAGCATCAGGTCGCTCAGGAAGACCAGCAGCTCCGTCGGCAGCAGCGAAATCCCCACGGAAAACGCGAACTTACCCCAGAGGATCTGATCGCGACGCAAGGGGAACAGGCCCAGGACCCAGAAATTGCGGCCTTCCAGCGACAATAACGGGAAGATAAAACGACTGGTGAACGTTAACAGGATGAGCGCCGTCACCGAAAGATTGAGGAAGCTCACCAGGTTCCGCCAGGATGGCGATTGAACCGCATAGCCCAGCCTCGGGATATTCAGGAAGTAGAAAGCCAGCAGCCCGAAGAAGATCAGGAACTGAGACCACTGTGCCGGATCGCGACGGAAGGTCCTGAGGTCTTTGAGGATGAGCAGGCGGACCGGCCGTGACAGGAAGAAGAAGAGTCGATGGAAGGAGGCATCGAGCGCGTAGAGACCGACGCGACGGCGGGCCGATCGTCCCCCCTGCACGCGGCTATAACCCCGGAAATACAGGTCCCTCGCCATGGCCGCCGCGGCGAGGTAACAGAGCCCGCCGTGGGCCGAGAGGACCATCAAGTAAAAGCCGGCCGAGGCCCATTCCTTGCCCTCTGCGGCGGCCAGCAAACCGGCGGACATCCATCGGCTCGGCAGTAACGGATTCTGGCAGAAAGCCAGCCGGTCCTGCACGGTACTGAGCCAGTCACTCGCAAGGGCCTCGCCCGTCGCCCGCCAGACCCGGAAACCCATACTCGTCATCAGCACGAGGGTCGCGATGATGGCCACCGAGAACACCAGCTTTTGCCGCCTGGGGAACACATTCGCCACGATGATGGCCGCGACCGCCCCGAGACTCCCCGCGATCAAGGCGAAGGAGAGCAAGTACGGCAGGAACAGGCCGTAATACGCGAGCGGGGCCTTGGCGGTCAGTCCGTATGCGGCCATCAGTGGGCTGCCGAGCAGGAAGAAGCCCCAACTCGAGAGCCCCAGGGCCTCGCCGAACTTGTAGGCGAAGATCCGGTCCGTCGCGGCCGGGGTGGTGAGCAGGAAGGCGCCTTCTCGCGAATGGAACAGGGCCGTGTAGGTGATGATCCCCGTCGAGAAGAAGAGCATCACCAGGATGGAGAGGAAGAACATGCTGAACAGGTACTCGAAGATCCCTTTGAACATGGGGTCGTTGGGCCCCATGAACTCGAAACCGCCGAGGAACAGCCCGAACAGGCCGAGCCAGAAGATGGCGCTGCAGATCAGGATCATCGAGAGGCGGAGCCGCGATCCCGAGAGCAACGCGCGGATCGTGTTCTTGGTGAGGCACCACCGCAGCCCCCGCAAGGCACGGGCGGTCTGCTCGGACGGGATCGGTGGGAGCGCGAGGGGAGACGTCTCGGGGATGGCAACACTCATGGATTTAACCCCGCGATCTCGCGTTCGGGCTCGTTTCGAGACCGCAACACTCCGTCGGTCGTCGGCCGCAGGTCTCCGGTGAGTTTCAGGAAGAGGTCTTCCAGGGGGCCGTGGTGCTGGACTTGTCGACGGAGTTGGTCCAGCGTCCCTAGGGCTAGCATCTTCCCATGGTCGACGATCCCGATCCGGTCGGCCAGCTCTTCGGCGATGGCCAGTAGGTGCGTGGACATCAGGACCGCGCACCCGGACCGCGCCTGCGTTACGAACAGGTCCTTGACGATCCGGGCACTGCGCGGGTCGAGTCCCACCAGGGGTTCGTCGACGACCAGGACCTTGGGATCGTGCACCAGGGCCGAGGCGAAGACGACGCGCTGCTTCATCCCCTGCGAGTAATTCTCGCACAGCTCGTCGACGTAGTCACCCATTTCGAAGGTGTCGATCAGCTCGAGGATCCTCCGGGCCGCGTGGGCCTTCTCGAGGCCGTACATCTCGACGACGAATTTGAGGAACTCCCGCCCCGTGAGCTTGTCGTAGAGGTAGGGCTGGTCGGGGACATAGCCCAGCAGCTGGCGGGCCTGGAGGCTCGACGATTCGAACCCGCCGACGCGGACGCTGCCGGCGCTGGGCGCGAGCAGGCCGCAGATCATCTTGATCGTGGTCGTCTTCCCCGCCCCGTTGGGGCCCAGGAATGCGAAGAGCTCGCCGGGGCGGACTTCCAGGTCGAGCCCATCGACCGCGCACTTGCTGCCGAACCGCTTCGTCACTCCACGCACTTCGATCATGCTGCGGGACCTCCCGACCGAGCGGCCGAAGACTTCGGAGGGATAACGGGGGCGGATTCCGGGGCGATCACGTCTTCCGGCCGCCGTTCCAGCATCAGGCGCACGAAGGGGAACGGCACTTCCTGCCTCAGGATCATCCCATCCGTCCTGACCCAGGTCCTCATGGTGAGCGGGCCTTGCTTCTGTTCGACCTCGAGTGCGTTGACCGGGTTGCCATCCCAGTCGATCACCGTGCGGCGCACCACTTGCGCCGGACGGAGTCCACCTTGCCGGTAATCGGGTTGATCAATCGCGCATCCCAACGCTGTCCAACTTGCAGGCCCGGCAACCGGTCGAATGGACCCAGGACATCCTGCACCACGCTCCGAGGCTCGTAATCGAATTTCAAGTCCTTGTTCAGGATCTCCACCGGGCCTCGCGAGGAGATCTCCATCACATTCCCCTTGACTTGCCCGCGGACCTCGAGCACATCGTCGCCGAATTCCTGGGATTTCACCGTGAGGCGGAAATCATGCAGGTTACCCGACGGGTCAACATGATACCGGCTGTCAATATGGAGGCGAACGCTCGCTCGGGTGGCAAAAGCCGTACCACGGAGCAGGCCGCCCCCGTCGAACTCCACCCGGCTCGCGATCTCGTACCATCCATCGGGTCTGCGGGAGGCGGCGGTGATCGCCTCGCCCACGGTCCGACGTGCATCCGGTGAACGGCGGTCGTCGATCACCTGGATGCTCCACCGGACGGGCTTGGCCGAGTCGCTGGCGAACGTGATCGCCCGCAAGTCGGGCGGATACCCCATGGTCAGTTCGGGCAGGACATCCCGGGTGAACAGGCAGAATGCCGCGACCGACCAGTAGATCAGGATGATCAGCGAGATGAGTCGTGAGGGCATGGCTCCTGGCTCCCAGTCCGGGCGAAGACGTCCACGATACGCGAGACTCGACGACGACTCTTCTTGGATGGCCGACTTTTCCATATCAACCGAGTCGGCATGGAACCTGCCAGGGGTTATTCGGTAGGGGGCGGATACGAGATGACAACATGGAGCGTTTCTCCCCCGGATCGGCGATCTCGTTAACCACGCAAACACGACCTCGACTCGAGGAGACATCCCTCGCGTGCACTGATCCGAGGAACTCCCCTGTTTGGGTTGACCGATTTGACGCGACGACGTATCGTTCGAAAAAGGTTCGACCACGTCAACATCTCGGGCCTTCCCAAGGGACATTCCTCCTCTCCGCCGACGGGCGATGGTCGTTTCTTACCCACCCGTCCCTCTCACAAGCAGATTGGGATGTCTCATGCGCAAGAGCCTCAGGCGGTTTCTCTGGATCGGAGCATTCCCGGGCGTCCTCATCGGGATTCCCGCAGTGGGTTGGCTCTGCTTGACCTACCAGCCGTCATACTACCGCGACATCGTCCTCCAGTCTCGCGAGCAGCGGGAAGGTAAGGCCCGGAAATTCGTCGCCCAGAGCCTTCAACTCCGCAACGACATCTGCAACGAGCCGAACTGGGAAGCGGTGTTCACCGACCAGGAAGTGAACGCCTGGCTGGCCGAAGACCTGGTCAGCCATTTCGCCGATCAGATGCCGCCCGAAGTCAATGAGCCTCGCGTCTTGTTCGAGCTCGATCGCATCATCCTCGCCTTCCAGTTGCGCCAGCGTGGAGTCCAGTCGGTCATCACCGTCGTCGCCAGGCCTCGAGTCCCCGAGGGGAACACGGTCGAGCTGACCCTCGAGAAAATCCGAGCCGGAATCCTGCCGGTCCCCGCCGACAATGTCCTCGATCGGGTCATCGAGTACGCACGCTCCCATGGGATTGATGTCGAATGGGCTCGCAAGGACGGTTATCCCGTGGTCCTGGTCCGTTACACGCCAAACCTCAATCGCGACGATGTCCAGCTCGAAGAGCTTCAGATCAGGAGCGGTCAAGTTCGCCTGGCCGGCCGATCGGACCGGACTCGTGGAGCCTTCCACAAACCGACGCTCCCCTCCCGCAAGGTGCTTCAATCCAAGTTCCCCAGGCGGAAAATCCAGGAAGACTCCGCGCCCGATTTCTCGCCGACATGGCGCAGCTCGACGTCCCCGACCAGTTGATTGCCCTGGAGTTGAGCCCGGACCAAGTCTCTCGACCAGATCTCCACGTTGTAAGACCCATCGTCGATCCTCCGAACGGTTCCACGCTCGCCCGAGACGGCACCCTCGAAGTCGAGATAGATTCGCCGATGATCCGGCAGGGCGCGGGCCGGGAGATCCCGGCCGACGACGACCGGAGCGTCAATCGCCCAGGTGCGCAAGGTCTCGCCATCTTCCATCATAAAGTCCCAGTGAATCCCATCCCAGACATGCTCCAGCAGCACGAATCGCGGCATGCACCCGAACCTCCGCGGCAAGGCGTTGAAAAGGTCTATTCGAGAGGATCAAGGGTGAACCGGGCGGACCAGGACGGAAATGTTCATCGAGCGATGCGATCCGAGACGAGTGAAAACGATCGGAGATCTCCATCGGAGGTATGGACCGAGACGGGCCATGTACCTTAAGCGTACGTTCATCGTACGGGGGGTCAAGGGCGCCGAGTCTTGATTTTCGCCGATCCATCATGGCCCCGCTGGAAGTAGGCGGCCGGACTTCAGTTGCGTTCGATCTTCCGTCGCCGCCCGGACGCCCGCATAATGGCGATCTACCCGAGTGACATCGTCGTCATATCGCGGAGGCATGGTCCCGGCCCCCGCATCGCCGCCATTCGAATGAGGAGACGGTTCCGTTGACTCCTAAAGAGGTCCTGGCCCACATCCGTCAGCGCGAGGTCACCACGGTCAACCTGCGATATATGGATTTTCCCGGCGTCTGGCAGCACTTCTCGATCCCCGCCGATTCCCTGACCGAGGACACCTTCGAGGAGGGAGTCCCGTTCGACGGGTCCAGCGTGATGGGTTGGCGAGCCATCAACGAGGCGGACTTGCTGGTCGTTCCCCAACCGGAGACGGCCGTCATCGACCCGTTCCCGTCGCAGCCCACCTTGACGATGATCTGCAACATCCATGATCCGATCACGCACCAGGACTATACGCGCGACCCTCGGAATATCGCGCGCAAGGCCACGAGCTATATGCGCAATACCGGCCTCGCCGACGATTGCTTGCTGGCCCCGGAGCTCGAGTTCTTCGTCTTCGACAACGTCCAGTTCGATCTCAAGGGGCACGAGGCCTTCTATCACATCGACTCGGTGGAAGGCGCGTGGAACCGAGGGAGGGCGGAGTCGCCCAACCTGGGCTACAAGCCCGGCTCGGGGATGGGCTACTTCCCCTGCCCGCCGACGGATAGCCTGGTCGATCTTCGCTCCGAGATGGCCCAGCGGATGGGCGAATGCGGGATCGGCATCGCGGCCCATTTCCACGAGGTCGCCACGGGCGGCCAGTGCGAGATCGACTTGCTGCCCCAACATTTAATCGGCAGCGCCGATCAGGTGATGCTGGCTCGCTACATCATCCGGAACGTGGCTCGTCGGGCGGGCAAGACGGCGACGTTCATGCCCAAACCGCTGTTCGGCGACAACGGATCGGGGATGCATACGCACTTGACGCTCTGGAAGGACGGGCAGCCCCTGCTGGCCGGGCAAGGGTATGCGGGCCTGAGCGACCTCGGAATCTATGCGATCGGGGGCCTGATGAAACACGCCCTGGCGCTCTGTGCCTTCGCCAATCCGACCACGAACAGCTACAAGCGCCTGGTACAGGGATTCGAAGCCCCGACCAAGATCTCCTATAGCCGTCGCAATCGCGCGGCCATCATCCGAGTGCCGCTCAGCAGCCCCAGCCCCAAGAGTCGTCGCATCGAGTATCGCGGGCCCGATGCCGCCGCCAATCCTTATCTACTCTTCTCGGCCATGCTCATGGCGATCCTCGACGGGATCCAGAACAAGGTCCGCCCCGGCGAGCCGCTCGACAAGGATATCTACGACCTCCAGCCCGAGGAGCTCGACGGCGTCCCGACCACGCCGCGCTCGCTCGAAGCCTCGCTCGATGCCCTCCGGGCCGATCACGAGTTCCTGCTCCGCGGGGACGTCTTCACGCCCGATGTGGTCGACACGTGGATCTGGTACAAGCAGACCCACGAGGTCGAGACAACGCGCATCCGGCCGCATCCCCACGAATTCGCCCTGTATTATGACGTGTGATTCGGCGCGGGATGGCTGCGACGAGAGTCGACCGTCACGACGTCCGAGAAGGCGAGTGCGCCGGGGTCCGAGGTATCGTCGGATCCAGGACCGGAGGCCGCTTCGACCGGGCCGGTCTGGCCGCCGGTGGCATGCTCGTCCGTTCGCATGGCGTAGAAGACCAGGGTCAAGGCGCCGGCCACCAGCATGTTATCGGCGAAATTGAAGATCGCGCAATCGAACCCGACGGAATCGACGTGGAAGTGCACGAAGTCGCGCACATATCCGAATACCAGACGGTCGTAGCAATTGCCCATCGCACCGGCCATGATCAGCGCCAGGGCGATCGTCAGGACGCGGCTGGTCGCGGCTCCGAGGGCGAAAAGCCAGTAGCAAATGATGATGGCCGCGACGACCGAGAGCCCGGCGAAGATCATGCTGCTGTAAGGCAGATTCGCCCCGAACCCCCAGAGTGCGCCGGTGTTTTGACTCGTATGAAGCTCGAGGATTCGAGGGATGATCGGCACCGCCGACGAAGGGGGCGGCCCGATCCTCGCGAAGATCATCGACTTGGTCGCGAGATCGAAGACGAATCCCCCCATCGCGATCGCGCAGAAGAGGAACACACGGCCTGGTCCTACCATCCCGTGCCGACTCATTCGCTGGCCTCCAGCTTCCGTGCACATTGAATACAGTGGCGGGCGTACGGGATGACCTCCAGCCGCGCTTTCGCGATCGGCTCGTCGCATTCCACGCAGTGCCCGTACGTCCCGAGTTCCATGCGATCCAGGGCCTCGTTGACCTGTTCGAGTGTTCCCTGCTCGTTCTCGATCAGGCCCAGGGTAAACTCCTGATCGTAATTGTCGGTGCCCAGATCCGCCATATGCAGGGGTAGGTTCGACAGATTGCCCGTACCGCCGCCGAGATCCCGGCCCAAGGCTTCGTCGGTCATCTGGCTGAGATCACCTCTGAGCCTCGATCGCAGAGATTGAAGAACCCGGCGATAAGACGCCAGTTCTTCATTCTTGAGAACGCTCGCCATGACTACAAACCTTTCCCATCCTGCCGGATCTAATGAATTTGAGGAGGGAGAGTTCCCGGAAATCCTAGACCCTGAGGAGGCTGGGGTCAATCCGAACACCCGACCCGATCGGTATCGAGTTCCCTCGAGGAGGGACTCGCTGACCGACTCCCCAGGCGCACGAAATCCAGCCTACACCGATCCATGGTCCGAAAGCCACCCCCTAACTCGATCTTCTCGCCGATGTTCGGGCGCAAGACAAAGTCCCCGGCAATCACGGGAGGAGTCGGTCGAGCCAGGTTAACGAGTCGGAGGAATTCATCCGAATTTCCAGGAGAGGGTCCATCGGTTACGATGAGGCTGGGTCCTCGCGGCGCGGACCGCAATCCTTACGCAAAGCGGTGGGATGATATGAGAACCGAGTCTGGCAAGCTGATCTTCCTCACGGGCGCGACGGGTCTGGTCGGCGGCCATGTGGCCGAGGAATCCCTGAAGCGGGGTCATCGGGTCCGCGCGCTGGTCCGCGCGACGAGCGACACCCGATGGCTCGATCAACTGGGCGTCGAACGGGTGATCGGTGACCTGGAGGATGTCGATTCGCTGAGGGAAGGGGCGACCGGTGCCGACTGGGTACTCAACTGCGCCGCCAAGGTCGGAGATTGGGGCCCGCTCGAGGAGTTTCGCCGGCTGAACGTCGAGGCGCTCCGCCTCCTGCTCGACGTGGTCTGTGACGCCGGTGTCCAGCGATTCGTCCATGTCAGCTCGCTGGGCGTCTATGAAGGCCGCGACCATCACGGGACCGACGAGACCACGCCGCCCGCCTCGAATTCGCTCGACGCCTACACGAGGTCGAAGACGGAGGCCGAGGCCCTGGTGCTCGATTATCATCGACGGCGAAATCTCCCCGCGGCGATCGTCCGGCCCGGATTCATCTACGGCGAGCGGGATCGCACCGTGATCCCCAAGCTCCTTTTCAACCTGCGACGCGGCACCTTCGCCTACTTCGGGTCGGGCGAACAGGTCCTGAATTGCATCTACGTCAAGAATCTGGTCGAGGGCATCTTCCTGGCCGCGGAGAGCCCGGTTGCCGTCGGCGAGGTCTTCAACTTGACGGACGGCCAGCGCGTCACCAAGAAAGCGTTCGTCGGCCGTGTCGCTTCGCTCGCGGGATTGAGGCCGCCGACCCGGCATATCCCCCTGAGGTTGGCCCGATTCCTCGCCAATCTCGTCGAGGGGGTTGCCAAGCTTCGAGGGGCCGAGAATCCGCCGCTCATCAACAAGGCGCGCTTCAAGTTCCTCGGCCTGAATCTCGACTACTCGATCGAAAAGGCACGACGCGTGCTCGGCTATCGACCTCCGTTCACCTTCGAGCAAGGGATCGAGCGAGCCATGGCCGAGCACCAGCCCGGCGATCCTCGCAGGCACGCCGTGGCCGCGACCTCGTGAGATCGGACGATCGTTCGACATCCCCACCTTCACCGGAGACGCCATCGTGAGCAATGCCAAAGGGAAGCGTGTCGCCGTCCTCGTCGAGAAGTTCTACGAGGACCTGGAATTATGGTATCCGGTTCTCCGCCTCCGCGAGGCCGGCTGCGACGTGAAGATCGTCGGCCCCAAGGCCGGCGAGACCTACACATCGAAGCACGGATACCCCGCCAAGTCGGAGGTCGCCGCCACCGAGGTCAAGGCGGCCGATTTCGACGCGGTGATCATCCCCGGCGGATACTCGCCAGACCACATGCGGCGTCATCCCGCGATGGTCAACCTGGTCACCCAGGCGGCGCGTCAAGGGAAGGTGCTCGCGGCGATCTGTCACGGCCCCTGGATGCTCTGTTCGGCGAAGTGCCTCAAGGGTCGGAAAGTCACCGGATTCTTCGCCATCCGCGACGACGTCGAGAATGCCGGCGGGATCTGGGAAGATGCGGCCTGCGTGCGGGATGGAAACCTGGTCACCAGTCGGACGCCCGACGATCTCCCGGCCTTCATGCAGGGAATCCTCGCGGCGCTGGGGGAGACGGGGCAGAAATAGGGCTACGAGGGAGACGATCAGATTCGCGCCCGGCACGCTCCGGGCGAGCGGGGCGCGGAGACTAATCCAACCATTTCGGCAAGTGAATCAGATAAACTCATTGATCAGGTTTTCGAGCATCTCCTGACGACCGCTCGAGTTCTTGGCGGCATCCCCCTTGGGAAGGATGTAGGATTCGAGGTCGGTGAAGCTGGCATGGCCGGCCTCGACTCGACGCCCGAGTTCGCAATCCCAGCTCCGATAGCGTTCTTTGAGGAATGCACCGAGCCGTCCGTCGGCGATGATGGCGTGCGCGGTCTTCAGCCCGCGAGCGAAGGCGTCCATCCCACCCACATGGGCATGGAAGAGGTCGATGGGCTCGAAGCTTTCGCGCCTCACCTTGGCGTCGAAATTGATGCCGCCGGTGGTGAAGCCGCCCATACCGAGGATGCAGACCATGCATTGGGTGGTCAGGTAGATGCTCGTGGGGAACTGGTCGGTATCCCAACCGAGCAGATAATCGCCGGTATTGGCGTCGATGGAGCCGAGGGCCCCGGCGCCGATGGCGACCTCCATCTCGTGCATCATCTCGTGACCGGCCAGCGTCGCGTGATTGGTCTCGAGGTTGAGCTTGAAATGGGGGAGGAGCTCGTAGGTCCTGAGGAAATTCAAGCAGGCGGCGGCGTCCGAGTCGTACTGGTGCTTGGTCGGCTCCTTGGGCTTCGGCTCGATATAGAACGTGCCATTGAAGCCGATCTGCTTCTTGTAATCGACCGCCATGTGGAGGAATCGGCCGAGGTGGTCGAGCTCGCGCTTCATGTCGGTGTTCAGGAGAGTCGAATAGCCCTCGCGTCCGCCCCAGAAGGTGTATCCGGTCCCTCCCAGCTCGTGAGTGACCTCCATTGCCTTCTTCACCTGGGCACCGGCGAACGCGAAGACGTCGAAGTTCGGACTGGTCGCCGCGCCGTGCATGAATCGGGGATTCGAGAAGAGGTTGGCCGTCCCCCAGAGTAGCTTGACCCCGGTCCGCGCCTGCTCATCCTTGAGGACCTTGACGACCTCGTCGAGATTGGAGTGGCTTTCTTTGAGGTTGTTCCCTTCCGGGGCGACGTCGCGATCGTGGAACGCGTAGAACGGGACGCCCAGTTTCTCGAATAGCTCGAAGGCCACCTTGGCTTTCTGCTGAGCATTGGCGACCGAATGGGTTCCGTCGTCCCAAGGCCGGATCGCCGTACCGGCTCCGAACGGGTCGGAGAGGGGGTTACAGAAGGTGTGCCAGTAGACGACCGAGAACCTGAGGTGCTCCTTCATCGTCTTCCCGTCGAGGATCTCGTCGGGATTGTAATGCTTGAAATCCAGGGGGTTGCGTGACTTGGGGCCGCCATATTGGATTTTCGGCACATCGGGGAAAAACTCTGACATCGGAGCGACCTACCCTCTTTGCAACACGATCTTGACGATCGATCTAGGCCTCAAGCGTTAATTTAAGGCGGAGCAAGGTTTCCAACAACCCCTCACCGGCGCCATCGCCAAGAGCTGGCCGGCATCCGTTGTGAAACGTCTTGCCCTAGAAGCAGTAAGCGGCTATTTTTGAATCATCGGTGCCGGCCGATTGCCATACCGCCGGTCTCCCGGGCGGCTAACTCAGCGGTTAGAGTGCCATCCTCACACGGTGGAAGTCATAGGTTCAAATCCTATGCCGCCCAATTTAAGTCCAAAGGCAGTAAAGAGTTAGGTTGGGAGGGCTGGTGTACCAAATTGGTGTACCAGATCGTGTACCAACTTGGGGCATTTTTCCTGTCGAGCCACATGACCTCGCCACGGCTTCCCTGCCGTATTTTTTTGGTAATCGTCAGCGGGGACTGATCTCACGGTATCAGCCTGTTGAAAATATTGTGGAGCCCCTGGCTCACACTGACCTGCCGATCGGCATTCCGTTGGGTACACACCAGTTCCTTTTCACGTTGCATCAAACCCACCCGACACGCTCGATCGCTACTACGACCGGAACACGCAAGCCCGAATCCGAGCATGCTATGAGCCCCTGCGCTCCGGTTGCACACCGCTCGTTCGTTGCTCATGTCTCCCCACACTTGTTCTGCCTTCCGATCCTGCACACGGCGGGTGCTCCAATCCTCGGCTTCCGACTGCAAGTCCTCGGCAGTCTCCTGCGCGAGAACGTCGGGCTCCGAGAGGATGTCAGCGTCCTCCAAGCATCGAGCGACTCAAGCGGCAGCCCGCACTCGGTGAAGCCAGATGCAGCCGAGAAGCCCGGTGCCCAGAAGCACCAGACTGGACGGTTCGGGGACGGTCGCACCGTTGATGCTGATCACACCGTAGGCACCGCTGCCGCCGTCGCTCTGTTCAGGGTTGCCGCCACCATTACCACCGGCACCGCCTGCCACGCTGATGCGTGTATCAGCCCCTTCCGAAAACCCGGACCCATACTGGATCGTGATCTCTCCGCCACCGCCGCCGCCACCAGCCAAGATGTTGAAACCGCCGGGTCCGGGAACGTATCCGGATGGTCCACCGCCGCCACCGGAGGCGCTCAGCGTGCCATCCAGCATCACGGAGTCCGCATGGAGGAAGATCCCGCCTCCGCTGCCACCGCCATCGCCGCCAGTTGAAAAACCCGTAAACGGAGTCCCGCCGTCAACTCTGACGAACCCCGTGCTGGTGATGGTCACGACGCCGGGAAGATCGACTTCGGCGAGCTATTCGGCTGGCTGCGCAAACAGCAAGGCGATCACCTGCTCTCCCTCGACGGCTTCCTGGGCGACGAGGACCGGCGACTGGAGGTTCCTGCCGACCTCTGCGACAGGCACCGCCTCCTCGACAACGGGGATGATCCGTTCGATCGGCTGGAAGGCAGGATGCCACGGCTCGTCACGGAGAGCCTCTATTTCCGACGTCGAGGCGACCCTCCAAGGGACTAATCCGGCTTCTCCTTGCGACCGCACCGCCTGTCCATGAATCCTTTCAGATTTTCACGTGCGTCGTCTGAATTACTTTCGTCTTCATCATCGCTGGTGGGCAAGTCTGAGTCCTGCGTATCCGTGAAATCGTCCGTGTCCCACAATCTCGCTCGTGATTGTTTCTCTTCCTTTGCTGATCGATAATCCCGAGTAATTTGCGACCTTACATCCTCGACCGCCTGTTCGATGGTCATCTTACTTTGATTCCTCACTCCCATGAGCCGGTCGTAGAGTTCTCGCTGGACTTCCTCCGATGCGAGAGAAGGGCGTCGGCAAATGTCGAGGAACCATCGCCACTCGTCATCAGGCAAAGCATCGATCACTGCCTGTGCATAGTTCCTGGCAGTCTGGGCGACAGCTTGTCTCTCGTCCTCCAATCGGGCGGCCTGTCTCTCGTCCTCCAATCGGGCGGCCTGTCTCTCGTCCTCCAATCGGGCGACTTCCTCGGCCATCCTCGCTTCGTACTCGGCATGTCGCTGCAGGCGTAGCTGCTCGACTTCTCGTAGTGGCATGCCGTGCTTGGCCGCATATAACTCCCTCCAGGCACGGTAGCCGAGACGAGAGAGATCAAAAACAATTATGAATTTTTATATGTCATTACGATCTATATGAGTATCCTCTACGCAGGGAATACCTATTTGGGTCATTTGTTTTATTTCGGGTTCTAATGTTCCAATAAAATATTGGATTCCGGCTTCGGAGAATCGCCAACCGCTGGATGGATTCCACGTAGCCATCCCCTCGCTCGATTGCTCCGGGAGTTGCTGATTCCCCTCCTGCTTAGTGATTTCGACCGGGGGCTCAAGGCTCGGGTCGTCGATGCTGCCCCTGAGATACTCGATGATCTCGATGACCCTCGTCAGGAGAGGGGGCGGCCTCCCCTCGAAGTGCTGAATCACTTTCCCAAGGTCGGTTACCGGGGCACGTGTACGCAGGTGTTTGACTGAGACGCCGATCCGGAATCGCTCGCCGTCCTTGTCCCACAATGTACCGGTCTGACAGCCCAGGAATTCCTCAAGCTTACCGACCGGATCTTTACTCGACTTCCGGGTCCAATAGACCCCTTGCGTTGCGGCACGCCTGAGCCACGTCTCTTGCACGCCTGACGCCACGGCTAATGATCCGAGCGTCAGCCCGAGCCGCTCGATCGCCCACCTCAAGTTGTAGACGAAGATTCGTTGGCGTTCGGTCTTCGCTAATTTTGGCGTTCTGGTCGGTTTTTTATGCGTGATATATATTCTTTCGTTCACTATGCCTGTTTCTTTTTAATACTTTTGGCGATTGTCTCAACCGGAGTCAACACCACCGAGGAGGTTCGTTAGCCCAACGGAGAGGCTGACAAACTAACGCAGGAGTCGCATATCATGGCTGCCAGTATCGACGAGATCGCCCGCCCCAACAAGTCTTGGACCCTGGATTCGCTGGAGAATTACGCTCTGAAACGTGCCGGCGCAATTCACAACTTCGGCAGGAAGACCCTCGAAGAGACATGGTTGTTCGGGGAGGCCCTCGGTTTCATTCGGGAGCGTAAGAAGGGATCGCTCGTGTGGATGAAGTGGGTTGCGACCCAACCATTCTCCCAATCGACTGCCACAAACGCAATCAAGGTGTCAGAGCGTGTCAGCTTCGATGAATTGAAGAAATTCGAGGGGATGAGCGCCAGCGACCTGAAGGCGGCGCTGGAGATTTGATTAGCGACAATTAGAATTCCCGGTCAACGACAATTAGGCCGTGTAGACAAATCCAGGGGGTTTTGAGCAGGATAGGGAAGATTTCCCACGACGATTCGCAACAGGAGTGCTTCCGATGCGCCGCCACGAGATCAAGGACGAGGACTGGGAACGCATCAAAGATATGCTCCCCGGACAGCCCGGCGACCCCGGCGTGACAGCCAAGGACAACCGCCTCTTCATCAATGCCGTCCTCTGGATCGGCAAGACGGGGGCACCCTGGCGCGACCTTCCTGAGCGATTCGGCCCATGGGGCTCGGTCTGGAAACGGTTCGACCGTTGGGCCAAGAAAGGGGCGTGGGAGCGGGTCTTCGAGTCGCTCCAGGACCCCGACCTGGAATGGATGATCCTCGACAGCACCGTGATCCGGGCGCACCAGCACGCCGCCGGCGCCGAAAAAAAAACGGGATAGACGACGATCAGGCGTTGGGCCGTTCCGTGGGCGGATTCAGCACCAAGATCCACATCCTGGTCAACGCCCTGGGCAACCCGGTCGAGTTCATCCTGACGGGTGGCCAGGAGGCGGATGTCACCCAAGCCGGACCGTTGATGGAGGGGCACCGGGCGGGCGCGGCCATCGCCGACAAGGCCTATGACAGCGACGCGGTAGTGGCGGCGGCGAAGCGGCAAGGGGCGGAGGCGGTGATCCCGTCCAAGAAGAACCGGAAAGTACCACGTGATTATGACGAGCATTTGTACAAGGAACGCAAGAAGGTCGAGTGGTTCATCAGCCTGCTCAAGCAGTATCGTCGGGTCGCCACCCGGTACGAGAAGACGGCCCGCAACTTCCTTGGATTTGTTCATGTGGCGTCAATCATGATCCTATTGCGGTAGCCCAGCCCGCGCATCTTACCCACATATTGTCTACACGGCCTAACCTGTTCCTGCGTGACTCTTCGACCATGAGGAGACCCCATGCCCTTTGAAGGTGCTCAGAGGATGGTCATGAAGGCCATCACGAAGCTCCAGGAACAACCCGGAACTCCCGTAGATGATGCTTGGATCGCCCAGGAGACAAACATCGCCTTGAAGGACGTGAGAGACTGGCTGCTCACGTTGATGAAAGACCGCTACGTAGATCTGGTACGCACTCAGACCGGCTATGCCGCATCGGTGAACGAGCGGGGACGCCTGGAACTCGCACTTTACGAGCCGTTCAACCCCGAAGACCAGGCGGCACAGGTCACTCGACTGGAATCCGCCCGACGTACCATCCTCCTCCTGGCGGCGAATCCGAAGGGGACTCAACCCCTCCGACTCGATGAGGAGGCCAAGAAGATCGAGCAAGGCTTGGAGCGGGCCAGGGATCGGGACAAGTTTCGACTGGTCATGAAGTGGGCCGTGACTCCTGAGGAACTGCGGCGTGCGATGCTGGACTATGAACCGGAGATCGTCCACTTCTCAGGACACGGGAGCGGCGTGGACGGCCTCAACTTCGAGGATGATCAGGGATTCCCCCATGAGATCTCCGGCGATGCACTGGCCCGGCTATTCGGCCTCTTCGCCGAGCGGGTGAAATGCGTCGTCTTGAACGCATGCTACTCGGAGGTTCAGGCGGATGCCATCGTCCAGCAGATCCGTTACGTCATCGGGATGAAGCAAGCGATCGGGGACGACGCAGCAATCAAGTTCGCCGTAGGCTTCTACGATGCCGTAGCGGCGGGCCGGAACTACGAGGACGCCTTCGAGTTCGGCCGGAGTGCGATCGACCTTGCGAACATCCCTGAGGACCTCACGCCGGTCCTGAAGAAGAAGCCGTGAAGGGCTCACGGTCACTATCCCTGGAGGCTTGGCCGTGGCGAAGTAGGTGGACCTTTCCTACAGAGAGATGGGATCGTCCGGGTCGGGGTCTTGGT
The DNA here is from genome assembly GCA_963743925.1 of uncultured Planctomycetota bacterium. GTDB lineage: Bacteria > Planctomycetota > Planctomycetia > Isosphaerales > Isosphaeraceae > CAVZRC01. The sequence goes on from CAVURY010000034.1 coordinate 1,520,526, forward strand.
CGACGACGGGACTGTTCGAAGGGGCAACCCGAAGGATATCTTGAATTCAAGGTCCGAAGGACATGCTGAAGTCGGATGTGGCGTTCGAGGCTTCCCTGGTGGCTCAAGCAGGACTACACGGTGATCGTGAAGCAAGCCAGGGAGTTGGTCGAGAAGCCGGAGGAGTTCTCGATCGAATTCGGAGTCAGGCTGAATTCCGAGGCCGGGGTGGTGATCGCCAAGACTGCCGCCGAGGCGAATCTAAAGATAAGCGTCAAAGGGTCAGCTCATGCTGGCCGCCTGCACGTCCTCTCAGTTATCCTAGGAGTCGGCCGCCCTCGGGCACGGCCTCTTCACCAATGCCCTGCTCCGGGGCCTGAAGGGCGAGGCGGCGAAGGACGGTGAGGTTACGATCAATTCGCTCTTCGACTTCATCGACCGCCAGATGGGCAACGACCGGCAGCGACCGATGATGTTCGGGCAGATGACGGGGCGGGTGGTCCTGACGCACTTGGTGTGACAAGGTGGGTCGCCGCACGAGATTACACGATCGAGGTGTAGAAGTGGCAGGATTATCCATGGGAGAACGGATTGTCTTACAAGCGATTATCGACCTGTCGCCGGATTCTGGCCGCCCCGTTTCAGAAGCAGATATTGCTCGTAAAACAAGAATCGAGCATAATGAGGTGATAGATTATCTAGAAAATTTATATCACAAAGCCCTCATTGATATCGTAAAAGTAAATAACGGTCTCACTGCTTGCAGCACAGCCGAAGGGCGTCTCGCCATGGGCATATCCAAATCATTTGATTTCACAAAGGCTGCAATCAAGAGAAATATCAATAGAAGCATAATATTATTTGCATTTTTAATCAGCTTTATTTTAATTGAAAATTCGATACTTATATATATTTATATTAAGAGTCTCAAATTCTTAACTAAGGATTAGAACACTCGCTGGGGGCAGCCAATTGCTGGTGATTCGCCGTCCCGACCTCGCCATGCCGATCAGCCACTCGGCGATCTCCTTGCGGGACCAGTTCCAGTGCTGGTCCTCCGGGGCGATGGGCGTCTTCACCGGCTCCGGTCCCCGGCCCTGGGTCATGGCGTAGACCTGCAAGGGCGCCGCCCTTGAGGTCGGCGTTCCCGCCCCCGAGTAGTCGATGCCGATATGGATGTCGAAGGCCACCTGCGGTCTCTCCCCGCACTCTGGTCACCACGAAATCGCTCGTCCCCGTCATTATCGACTCTGGAACAGGATGGAGACTACGTCCAGCGGGGCATCAGCCTCCCGCAAATCGTCCGACATCACGGCGCCCGTCATGTCGAGGAGGCTCTTGCCGTTGACCTTGATCCCCTGAAAGTCGACCCGGACCTCGGATTGGATGGACTGGGCCAGCTCCACGAAATTGGTGGCCGGTCGCATATGGAGCTGGTAGGCATTGACGAAATGGACCCGGCGGCGGGCTATTGCGGCTTGCTCCGTCGTCATCGTCCAGCGACGGTTCCTCTGACGGCCATCACCCCGACGCCCGGAAGCCCAACCCTATCTGGACAGGGCCGACGTTCGGTGCTTCATTATTTCTACCAACCTCGGGCGTGCCGGAGCCGGGCTTGGATCGAGGGATCTCTCCGGTGGTCGGGACGCAGAGGACGACATGCCGATGACGCAATCGGATGCGATCGTGATCAAGCGGGTTCGGGGCAAGGGCCGGGGCGTCTTCGCCCGACGGCCCATCGAATCGGGCGAGGTCATCGAGACCTGCCCGGTGCTGGTCCTGCCGGCCGGGTCGGTCGAGGACGTCTCGGCGGCCATCGGCAGCTATGTCTTCGAGTGGGGCCGGGGCAGGCTGGCGCTGGCCCTGGGCTACGGCTCGCTGTACAACCACTCGTACCGGCCCAACGCCCGCTACGTGGATCTGGCCGAGCGGACCAAGCTGTTCACGGCGCTGCGGGATATCGCAACGGGCGAGGAGATCACGGTCAATTACAACGGCGAGCCGGAGGATCAGACGCCAGTCGGGTTCGAGGTCGTGGAAGGGGTGAACTCATCGGGGAGGTGCGGTTCGATCGACGGGGTGTGCGATCGCCGTTGATGGTCCTTTCGGCGGGCTGATCCTGGGCTTCGGGTTCCTCTGGAGCGACCCCAGACCGGCGATTATGCGCCATTTGCCTGTTCGTGTACTTTGACCAGACGCCAGATCGCAGTCTCAAGGTCCGCAAGGGTAATCCCGACTCGATAGACCACACTCTAACTCTCGGACCATGGTGTGGGTTTGATCGCCCCCGCTATCTCTTCTTCCAGACAACCCATCAAGCTCTTGGCGGTCGAGAGCAAGGCATTGGATTGCAATGGAGGAGCGTCAAGCAGCGCCTCGGCAATCGCCATCAGGAGCCCGCCCACCTCAGCGACCGTGAAACTCGGTTTCTCGGTTTCGAGCTTCTTCAGGATCTTCTTGTCAACGGCCGTGAACAGCAACAGCACCGCTCTTTCGGCCCAAGCCAAAGGGAACCGGGCAACCGGTTTGTCTTTGATCCCCAGTTGCTCCGCACCGATCAACATCCTTGCCGCCCATTCGGCGAGTTCGACGGTTTGGTCAGCGATGATTTTCTGTTTCTGCTCATCCTCGAACTTCAGAGACCTGGGCGGCCTTTCGTCGGAGTGGGTTTCCAGCAGATCGTCGATCTTCGAGAAGATGGCATCGAGCTTTCTTCGGAGTTTCTTGTCGGTGGCGTGATTGGCCTCGGCTGACACGTATCCGCCCAATTCTTCGAGGTCATCGAGCGTGAGTAGCACGGGAGCGCCCGTGGCCGTGGATCGAATGAGTTCGGCAAGCACTTTCTGGATGTGTATGGGACTTCCGAGAATGAGCTTTCGCTCCTCGATGGATAGCTTGAGTCCGACCTTCTTTTCTTTCCCGAGGCCCTTCTTCCGGCTCATGATTCACTCTTATCCGGCAACTAATTTCGATGAGGCCAGCCATGCCAATTGCTGCGATTGTCCCCGGCCCTATCCTCTGCGTCAAATCGGGGATATCGTCGAGAGAGACGTGCATCCTGTTGAAGGTCGAAACCATGCCCACTCAATCCCAACGACCGGACAAACTTCGTGCCTCGGTCATCGACCGATTCGGGAAGGTCGCTGACTCACCCGACCAGGAGCGGAGGTTCCCGGTCGGTCCCGAGAGCGCCAAGAAGTTGGGTTACGAGCCTGATGAGGTCGACGCCCACCTGTCCGCCGTGACCGAATCATTCTGCGGCGTCGGCAACCCATTCTCCCTTGGCGAGCCTGGACCGGGACAAACCGTCCTCGACCTCGGTTGCGGAGCGGGCTTCGACACGATTTTGGCAGCCCGAAGAGTGGGAACCAGCGGGATGGTCATCGGTCTGGACATGACCCCTGAGATGATCGTCAAGGCTCGCCGCAACGCCTCTCTGCTCGGCATGTCTCACCTGGTGTTCCTCCTGGGGGAGATCGAGGCGTTGCCCATTGCGGATGCCTCTGTCGATATGGTGATCTCCAACGGAGTGCTCAACCTCTGCCCGGACAAGCCGAGGGTATTGGGCGAGGTCTTCCGGGTCATGAAGCCGGGCGGTCGACTCCAGCTTGCTGACATCCTGCTGGAACCGAAAGTCACGCCCGAGGAGGTGGCGACCAAGGGCTCCTGGTCGGACTGAATCGCCGGTGCGATTCGGGAGCGGTCGCTCCTGGGGATGCTGGATGAGATAGGCTTCGAGGAAGTGGCGTTTCACGGTTGGACAGGGTATCGTACGTCATCGTGTACCCGGGGAGCACTGATCTCGGCGAGGAAGGCGTAGATGAACCAGCGGCGAGGGGCACTCCTTCAAGAACTTGAATCAGGTGTTGCCCAAGCTGGTCAGGATGAACCGAGTGGCTGATGATCGCTAGCTGTTCGTGATCCTACGCCGGGCCGTCTCCAGGTACTTCGCCTCCTTGTCGATGCCGATGACCCTTGAGGCACCGTGGTCCAGCCCGGCCATGAGCATCGTGCCGCTGCCGCAGAAGGGGTCGAGCAGCACGCCGCCGGGCGGCAGGAGGTAACGACACCACCACGACGCCACGTCGTAAGGGGTCGGCGCCGGGTGTCCCTCGGTCCCTCCTGCCTGCCCGCCGGTCGAGATCGGCAGCAGGTTGAAGGGTGTCGTGCCGCCCCGCTCGTCGGCCGCCTGGGCGATCGAGCTGTTCCTGAAGTGCTTCCCGTTCCGTCCCGCCCTCATGGCGATGTCGGCACGATGGCGGGCCGAGGTCGCATCCGAGGGGGTCCAGAGCACCTCATCCTGGTTGCGATAGCAGTCGGGCGGTCCCAGCCACACGCACATCTTGACCGACTGCCGCATCAGGCCGTATCGACGATCGGTCCCGGCCAGCGGCATGGCGTCGATGGCCCACCAGTACACATCCTGGACGAGGTTCCACTCCCGCCCTGCCCAGGACACGAAGTCCCAGAGCCACAGGCGCATCCTGCCGGTTGCCTCGTAGTTCGGCTGGAGGATGACGACGATCGAGCCCTTGGGCTTGAGGACCCGGCGCCCCTCCTTGACGACGGCCCGCATCAGTTCGTGCCACTCCAGTTCGGTGATGCGACCGTAGACCCGCTTCACCTCGGGGTAGATGGGATCGGTGATCAGCGCATCGACGCTGCCGGCGGGGAGCTTCTTCAATTCGACCCGGCAGTCGCCGTGGACCAGCGTCGTCGCTCCAATCCGAGCCTGCCGCTCGGCCTTCGTCCGGTAGACGTCCGGAGTCGGCTTGGGGTGACACTCGACCCTCCGATCCGGCTCGACAGTCCCGCCCCCCGATCCTGAGGGATGGACCACGCCATCGGCCTTGCCGTTCGGCGCATGTGGCGTCGGCGAGAGCGGCCTGGTCGCAGGCCGAGACTTCCCGTCGGCACCGACGGTCCGCTCCAACTGGATAATCTGACCAGTTTCCTCCAGGGAGGAACGCACCGCAGCGACGGTGGCGAGGTGGACCCCGAGTTGCTTGGCGACCAGGCGGTTCGAGCGGTCGCTCGTCTCCCCCAACTGGTCGGCGATGAGTTGCCGCCGCTGCTGCTGGGTCAGTTCTCGGCGGGCGAGATTGAGGCAACGGGCCAGGGTCCGCTTCTCCTCCCCGGTCAGCCCCTCCTTGACGACCTCCGGGCAGTCGTAACCAAGCTCGTCGGCGATCCGCTTGCGGTAATTGCCGTCGATGATGCCCCGGACGAGGCCATCCCCATCGACCAGGATCGGCACCAGGACGCCGTGGACGGCGATGCTGTCACGGAGGGCCGTGAACTGCTCATAGGGCAGCGTCGGCAGGTGAAGGACCGCCTCGTAGCGTGGAGCCCTGGGTCGTGCCGTCCTCTTCGGGCGGGCGTCGGTGGCCATAGATGCCTCCGGTGATGCGGATCGATGGTCGGATGACTGTAGTCTAGGACGTGGAGAAAAAACGGCACCTTTGCGAGCCCGAACTTGGGATCAGGTGGGGGAGAGGTGCTCGGGCGGCTCGATCAGGATGATCGACGACAATCGATCGTAGACCTGATGCTCAACATGAGTATCATCGACCCGAAGGCAACGATCTTCCGCTTCCGAATCGGGGATATGCTGGCCGTCATCGTCCTGGTGGCTTTGGACCGGCATCGAACGAGATCAGCTCATTCGTCACGGTGTCGAACAGGGCGCACTTCCCGTCACAGACGGCGTGGATCGCCACAAGGTAGCGGTTCCCTGCCTCCAGGACGGTCGGCTCGTCCCCCGACCACGGCTGAACCCCGTCGGGAGTAACGAGCAGCCAGCGGTGGTAGTGCCCGACGAACATCACACGGTTCGAGACCGAAGCGAAGATCCGGGAGACCTGCTCCGGGGTCTCGGGCGGCCCCTCGAAGTACCACAAGTCCTCGATCACCTCCGGGTCCAACCACGGCTCGACATGCGTGAACAGACAGTCCTCGACCTCCAGGCGGGGTTGGAGACTACCCATGAAGGCCAGGACGCTTTCGCCGTACCGCCGTCGGTCCTCCGGCCTCGGATTGTCACGGCAGAGGCCGAAGTCATGGTTGCCCCAGACGCCGATCGCACCGACCCCCGTGAGGAGGGCGACGGTCTCTCCCAGGCGGTGCCCCAACTCGAACACGTCGCCCAGGACCACGAGGCGGTCGGCTCCCTGTTCACTCAGGACTTCGATCGCCCACCGCAAGTGGGTCAGGTGCTCGTGGATGTCCGCCAGGATACCCATCCTCATAGGTCCGTGTCTTTCGCTCTCTGGTAGGGCCGGTCGTCGATCGGTCCCGCAGCACGAAGGGGGCCTGTACCGGGTTCAGTCTGGACGTCCATCCCCCAGTGCTGGTTGCACCAGCCAGCCGATCATGGCTGCGGTAGCCTGATCTCAAGCCCATACTTCGGGGCCGTCTTGCCCCTTCCACGGTCAAGTCACGGTCACACGAGGAGTCGGGGAGTTTGCAGTGCCTCCGGGCTTGATCCCCCGACTACTCGCCTCGCCGGGTCAGTAGGAAGTCCTGATAAGCGACTCGGCGGTCCAGATCGCCGTCATGAACCAGCACGCCGAACCGCAGCGTCAGGGTCTCCCCCTTCTTCACGACGACCCGGCTTGGCTCTCCGTTCGTGAACGCCTGCCGCCCGAACGGGTTCGCCACTAGGAGCCCGTAGTCTCGGGCATGGAACCAGGAGCGGCGGAAGTCCTGCGGATCGGGCATCACCATGACCCCGACGCCCTGACCTGAGTAGTCGCACCAATCGGCTTGCCTGCCCCAGACCTGCCGCTCGTTCTTGCGCCCCTCGCTGCTGGTGATCACGCCGCCGTGGGTGACGGTCAGGTTGGTCGCCACCCATGCGCCCAGCCCCATCTCCTCCTGATCGCCGAAGAAGAAGGCTTCGCCACCGCTGAACTTCGACTCCCAAACAATCAGGTTGCCGTGCGGTGTGACCCTGATCCGAATCCGGCAGATCTCCTCGCAGACGGTCTTGCCATTGGACTCGTACGCATTTCGGACGGCGAACCGCCCGCCCTGCGGATCGGCGACCGGCTCCTCAACGAACTCGACGTGTCGGACGACCCGTTTGTTCCTCCAGAAGTCGGTACCGGAGATGTCTCCGAACGCCAGCCAGAGACCGGGGTGCATCGTGGCATGGTCGGTGGCGTCCCTCCCTTCGACGGGCGGATGGGTCCGGGTGACCTGGAAACCCTTCGGTGAACGGATGTGTGCGAAGTAGGGGCGTTTGACCGTGGGATCGTTCCAGACGTACGTGGCGAAGGGCATCCCCCTGATCCTGATGGACACGTGGTCCTTCCCACGCTCGAACTTTACCGGCGAATCACCGTCGCCGATCAGCCCGAGGCTGATGAGGAAGGGCAGGATTGCTGAGAGGGTCATGGCTGCTTCCTCCTTTTCTCCGCCGATCGGAGCGGCTCACTGACCTGGCAACGCCTGCATCAGCGGTCGAACCGCCGACCATAACTGCTCCTTGATCTGGACAGGGACCGGGTTCTCCAGCCGACCTGGTGACCCGTCCCGAGACCGGTCCTTGCCGAGCACGCCGATGGTCAGTTCTCCGTCCGTGTAATACCGGTCGCCGCCCCCGTTGCGACCCAGGAGCGTTGCCCCGACGCCCGTGACCTGGAACTCCTCCGTCAGCCAACCTTTCCCGCCGAGGTCGGCGAACAAGCCATCCCGCTCGGCGTCGATGTCCGCCCCGATGTGGTGGGTGATCTGTCCGGTGCGGTGGCTCAGCCCGACGCTCCGGTCGTACGTCACCGCCCCGATCCACAGGGGCGTCTCGCCACGCCCGTACTCGGTGGACTTCCAGAACCGTACGTGGTGGCGATGGCTGGCGTTGTCGCCGACCGGCTTCTCGAAGGCGAGGTCTTGCTTGCGCCCGAACACGAACAGAGGGCTGACGGGCGCATCGACATACGGTCGATCCCGCAACACGCTTCGTGCGATGCCGATGCTGGACTCCAGGGTGACCGGATCGGCGGCGTCCCAGCCCGAGCCGAGCATGGCCCGGACGACTTGCGGCTCGGTCCCGATCAAGCCGACGTTGAGCGGGTCGCCGGGGATGCCCTGGGCCGTCCGTGTGGTCTTGGGGGCGCCCTCCAGGGCGGGCTGGTGCTCGTAGTGCCGCCAGAGCGCCGGGAGGATCAGGTAGGCCAGCAGCAACCAGGCGACGGCGAGGGCTCCCACGACCTTGAAGGTTCGGACGAGGATTCGCCGTCGTCTCGATACGGGTTTGGAGGCGTCACCTCGTGCCTCGGCCTGGGTCACCGGAACGGTCGTCTCATCCTTTTCGCCTGGATCGCCCGACATGCTGCCCCCGTTCCCCGCCATCGTTCGGTTCGTCCCCGCCCATCATCCCGTCTCACTCGGAACCCGTCATCCCTCACCATACCGCAAGCCAGGAGTTCGGTGACACCCGGCTTGGCGAGCGCCTCCTCCAGAAGGGCGGTGGCCCTAGGCATTGCGGTTCCAGGTGGAATTCGTGGCGGCGGACTGTTGCCCGAGATTACTCATCATGGCTGGATCAGCCGCAGGGTTTGCAGGTCACCAAGTCCGTCACCACGAGCCCGCTCAACCAATCCGACGACATCATCCTTGATCGTGAAGAACCGACCGGAGAGGGCGTCGGCTCGCCCTGACGCCAGTTGGACCACGAGGTCGGCGACGTGAACGGGCGGCACGTCTTCGCCTCTCTCGAATATCTCGCCGAACCAGGGCAGCCACCGCTGTCCAGCTCCTGATTCCAAGGCATGCTCCGCCATCGCCGTGCGGACGGTGCCAGGCTCGATGGCGAACACCTTGACGCCGTACTGAGCCGCCTCCGAGGCGAGGATCTCGGTGAACCGGATCAGGGCCGTCTTGCTGGTGACATAGGCGCCCAGGTATGGGATGGCAAACGTCCCCGCCTCGCTGGCGACATTGACGATACGCCCCACTCTATGGGCGATCATCCCCGGCAGCACAGCCCGAGAGCACAGCATCGGTCCTCGCAGATTGACTTCAAGGCATCGCCACCAGTGTTCCAGGTCCGCCTCCCACGTGGGTCCGATCGGACCCGAGATCCCGGCATTGTTCACGAGCAGGCCCACCGATCCCAGGGACTTTTCGACCTCATGGACCATCCTCTCGACGGCTCCTGGATCGGAGACATCGGCGATGACCGAGATCGCACGGCAACCCGACTGAGTGATCTCGCCGACCGTCTCAGCCAGTTGATCCTCCGAACGGGCGATGACCGCCACGGAGGCACCCGCCTTCGCCAACCTGATTGCGACCGCCTTGCCGATGCCCCTGCCACCACCGGTGACGATGGCGACTTGACCTGACAGGTTGATCCCTTCTTCTCGGTAGTCCTTCATGGCTGTCCCTCGGGCTACCAGCCTTTCTTCTGATCGGTGGCATCGTGGCATCGCTTCGAGCGGGGATCATCGGTGTCTGGAGACTGCTCATGCTCGGAACCGGCTGAAGAACGAGTCGCCGTTCTCGCCGCCGTCGAGTTCGGCGACCGGGGTAACGCCGTGAAGGAATCCGTCCAGGCTTGTCGTCATATCGATCACCTCGGCCCATGTTGTCCCGAGCACCAAATCTTGAGAGTGGGCGAGCCGATTGCGCAGCGCCTCGGCTCCCTTGAACAGCCTCTCCGCTTTTCCCTTCGACTCGAAGCCGAGTCCCCCGTGGCCGACGAACTTCAGGATCAGGTCTCGCTTGTCACAAATCTGGAGGCAGTCGGCGAGGTCGATTTCCTCGTTCCGAGCTTTCCTCGCTTCGTAAAGCTTCTGCGCCACCGTGAGTCGATCTGGTTTCAGGGACTCCCGGATCGCATCTTCGGGACAATGCTTCCTCACCAGGGTGAGCAGAAACATGTCGAAAAGACTGACCAATCCGAAGAGAAGCATCCTGACGGGCGGCTTCTGGAGGTCGGCGGACGTGACGATGCTCTCCAACCTTGCCCCGTCCAGCACAAACAGATGATCCCGGTTTTTCATATGCGGGAGGAGGTCGATGAGGGGAGTCGTTGATGACACGATCTCCGTAGGCTCGATCCGGCGTCCGTGGTCATGACACGTCCCCTCTCCCAGAAGTTTGCGGGCGACGTATCGTGAAATGCGCTCGCCGTCGAGCAATGCCATCACGTCGAAGTTGCGTTCCTCCATGTAGGCCCGGACATCGGCTGCTTGCTGATCTCCCCGGCAGGTCTCCATCCTGGTCGAGATGTGACGGACGACCAGCGAATCGTCGAGCGTCTTTCGGAGTTCCCAGGGGGCAGAAGCCATCGGTCTCATCAGTGTGCTCCATGCGATGACCGACCGAAGACCATCTCATGGGCGAACGATCGCCGATCTCTGAAAGTGATCGCCGTAGGCTTTGCAGTGACCAGTCCCTCCAGCCGCCCTAGAAGGACTGGTCTCATGGCGACGAGGGCACGCCGTCCGCCACCTATCGGGTCCCTCACCTCGATCCGGGCTTCCCTCGCCTGCTCATGAGTCGTCGGGTAGAGGATCGTGGCGGTTCCACCCTCATGGATCGTCGCATAGATAGCAAGCTGATAGAGCATTTCCCTCGGCAAAGGCTGTTCCCAGAGGTCACGATACTTGGCGTCAAGGATCGCCACGACCTTGGTCCCGGTCGAAATCAGGAAGTCTGGTCGTGGGACCGGGGCTCGTTGCCGTCGTGGGTTCCAGCCGTGTATGTAGGCGAGCATCCCCTTCAGGCAATGCTCCGTGTGGACGGTCAGCTCCGGGAGGTTGTCAGTGAGGAATCTCCCCAGGAGCGCCTGGAAGAAACGGTTCATGTCGAAGAGGAAACCGGGGAGGCGGGCGCCGGTCTCCCCATCGAGTGAGATGCCCCCGTTCTCGGCGAGGATACGAATCAGGGAGACGGCGGGCTGATACGCCCTCGTCGTGCGATCCATCTTCGCATTCAGCCGTCGAAATGTCTGCCGATCGAGCCGAACCTGCGAGACGGACTCGCCAATCAGGTCGGCGAGGCGACCCGATCTGACCCGCAGGCCCCGGTCCACGTCCAGCGAAGCCGCCAACCTCGAACCGGCCAGCAGGACCTGGTTGATCAGGATATCCTCGTCCCGGCGGTGGTGGACGCACGGCAGGGTCGCCTCTGTGGGGGTAGCCTGGGCGGCGAGCTTCCGGAAATCGATCCGGCCTCGGGGCGACGACAGCTTCTCCTCCCGCCCGACATATGACCGCCGCAATCCCCTGGCCAGAAGCTCGTTTCCCTCTCCGATCAACTGCCACACCAGGATGTCCTGCAAGCCGATCGGCTCTGTTGAGACGGTCGTCGAGGGGAAGAGCCGAAGATCCCGCAGGCCATATGCGTATCGCAACAGCTTGAGCAGCGAGTCGGTCGGCAGCTTGGGCACCACCGTGAAGTCGAGGTGCCCCAGGCGGACCCGCCCCACGAACGAGGTCGATCTCACCGAGAGCCCGCTGCGTAACTCGACGACCTCCAGGGCTCCGCCGTCGGCGAGTCGCCGGGCCAGGTCCCGCACGCCGGGATCATCGCCGAGATTGACGCCCTCGGTCGGGCTCGCAGGATCGGGCGACACCGTCTGCCATTCGGCGAGTCGGATGCTGAGAACAGTCACGGGCTCGCCCCCTCCTGGGCGTCCTCATCGCCCACATCGGGTTCGGGCTCGCTCATATCGCCGTCGAGAGTCGTGGCGGCTTTGAGCGATGTGAGGATGTCCGGGCAGGGTGCCAGCAGGGCCTGGATGAGATCTTGACGTTTCGCCTCCTCGAACAGGTCGTGGCGGATCGTCTGGTTCGTCAGATCGACCAGTCCGCCGCCGAGGATGGAATGCAGGGCGTCGTAGTCCTCGTAGCAGTACTCTTCGAGTAGCGGGATGATCTCATCCCGGACGATCTGGAAGAAGCGGGCGGCATCCTTGACGGGCTTTCCGCCGTCGAAAAGGAATGAATGTCCTACCTGAAGGTTGCGGGCGTCACGTCCGACGTTCTCGCAAATGCGTCGGTTCAGGGCTTCCAGCCATAGCCCGAGCGGGATCTCGGAGATTGACGCTTGATCCAGGAGCGACACGTCCGGCATCAACTCGATGAAGCCGAAACGACGACGGAGTGCCGTGTCGAGCAGGGCGATGGACCGATCAGCCGTGTTCATCGTACCGATGAGGAACACGTTCGGCGGCACCCGGAATGCTGAGCGGCTCAGCGGCAGGACGACCGCCTTTCCGCGCTTGTCCTTCTCGATGATCGTCAGCAATTCGCCGAAGATTCGGGGGATGTCGCCCCGGTTGATCTCGTCGATGATCAGGTAGAACGGCCGCTCGGGATGCTCCTCGGCATCCCGGCACAACTGCTTGAAGATGCCGTCCCGCAGGACGAAGGACATTCGCCCCTCGTGCAGATCTGGGCGGTAGCCCTCGATGAAGTCTTCATAGCCATAGGCGGGGTGGAAGCAGCAGATGCGGACATTCCCGAGGGGGTCGGGTCCGCCAACCACCACGGCCTTCTCGCTATCGGACAACTGGTCGAACGGCTTGCCGGACAGTGAATAGGAGGCGAGGTCGAGCACCGTCCGCTCGGCCCAGTAAGTCTTGCCCGTACCAGGCGGTCCGTACAGGATGACCTGTCCCTTGCGTTCGAGCACGGACTGGATGCGTCCTGAAACGCCTTCGAAGCCGAGGCACGCCCTCGCCTCCCTCCCTGGTCGTGGTACGGGATGGGTAGCCGGGGACCGACGGGCAGCTTCGAGCGACGTCGCTCGACCTCGACCAGGTTGGTGAAGGACTTCTTGAGCCGGTGGACGGTGGTTTGGAGCCCCTCGGGTTCGGGCATCTTCCATCTCGAGCAGCGAGAGCCACTTGACCGGCCGGCGGTGCGGGAAAGTCGGACCCCGGCTCATGGCGGTAGTCCGCCGACGACCCGGCCGATGCCGAACACGGTCCCTCCGTCGCAGGCCAGGACCGACATCGCCCTCTCGATCCCCCTGGCGAAGTTGAGGACTTGGTTGGCCGCCCTGCCACCTGCTGGGGGACTGCCGGGATACCGTTGACCGAGGAGTTCGTATCAGCTTCTTCTTGGACGGAGTATCCTTCTCGTAACCGGAGAGGTCGCCCAGGTCGGACCAGCCGATCGCCACGCAGGCCCCGTCTCTCATGAGCGGCCACCGATTCCTCGGCCTGCTCGCCGTCGGACGTGCCGATCCGCCAGTAGCCGTGCGGCGACGAGTTATGGTGGTTGAGGATCGTCGTCAAGTGGTTGATCGGGATGCCAAGCTCGTGGGCGGCGGTGACGTAGCGACCGGCACAGAGATAACGACCATTCCCTGGCGGTGGGAACCTGGAGCATCTTGACGAGGTGGAATCGCTGGTAGTCGGCATCGTGATAGTCGTCGAGCGTCTCGGGGTAGATGAGGCTGAAGTACTTGTGGCCCCAGGCCAGAGTTGCTCACATCCGGGGCGTCATTGTCGAGTTGCTCCTGGAGCCTCTTGTACTCGGCGTTGTCGCCCCGTCCAGGGGTAACTGCCGCAGGTGATCGACGCCTCGGAGCAAACTGGTCCCGGTGTTTGCGGGCGATGACGACCGCCTCGCCAACGGCAGATGTCTCGCGGCATTGTTTGCCTAGTCGTTCGTCACCCAGGTCCCCGTCTCCTTGCTGCGGAAAATGCCGAACTTGAAGGCACTGCCCCCGGAGATGCTGCCGAAGCGGGCCGGGGAACTCCTCGTCGTTCTTGAACTCCAGCCAGTAGACGAGACTGTCCTTGTTCCCGATGGGAGTGCATCGCTTCGAGCAGATCCTCGCCGTCGAGCTTCGCCAGCACGTCCGGGCCGAACCGGCTGCGGAAGGTCTCGATAGCAGGCTTCCAGTTGCGATTTCGACAGGAGCTTGCCGTCGGCCGTGAGCTTCTTGTGATCGTCGAGAATCCGAGACTTGATCCGTTCGTCCAGCATCGTCATGCATCCCTTGATAGCGATCCCATCGATCCTCGTTCGGCCGAAGGACCCGGCGACCCGGGTGGCTCCGATCAAGGGCGACTTCCCGTCCCATCGGAGATCGTACGAACCGGCTCCGCAAGGACGGCCCGTATCGCAGACCTCATCGCTGAAGCGGGCGAAGAAGACCTCCTCCGCAAGAGCCCGAGGCAGGGCTTCCGAAAACTTCAGGTTGTCAACGGCGGCGGGATCGCAGGCCGGGCTCATCCCCTCGGCTCCCAGCGAACCGATCTGCCTGCGCAGTTCATCGATCGGCGGATCGCCTTCGATCGTGATGGACACGTTGTTTGCCTTCGCCTCGCCGAGGTGCCCGAGTTGGTGGGATAGGATCGTGTTCGCCACGCCCCCGGCGAAGGTCCACCAGCGCACCTCACCACCCTTGTTGCGCACCAGGGTGGTCGAGTCCGAACGAACCCAGGCGAACTCCTCCCTCAACCCACCGAACCGGGCGACAGACCGACGAGACCAGTACGGCTCGACCGCATCTTCCGCCAGGGTGTCCCGGATCGCCTGGCAGACCCGGTAGCCCAGGAATTGGCCCTCGCCCAACCAGCGAGATTTCCCGATCTGGTCGGACGGCTCGACGTGGGCGATCCGTCGCCGCCAGTCCAGGTGGGTCGCCCGCCAGGAGCGACCGGCGAGGATGAGCACGGTGGGTCCGCCGTCCCGCTTGAAGAACGTGGATTCGTGGACGAATCCCAGCTCTTTCCGTCCCCAGTTCACCCGGAAGAGGGGCGGCGACGTGAAGACGGAGAGCAGCTCCATGAAGTTCCTCCGCCCGTACTTCGCCTCTCCATCCGGGGCGAAGGCGAGGATGCCCTCGTCGCTCCAGAGGATCTGGGAGGCGACCAGATGTTCCACCAGGGATGCGACGAGGACCCGGTCCATGTGCGAGAAGGCGGGAACGTCCTCGATCCAGCGGAACCATTCCGAACGTCCTATGCCCCGCTCCTGGAGGCAAAGCGCCATCAACTGCTGGGCGAGGATGTGATACGGCCTGGGAGGGGCGACGACGGGCTCGATGAATCCCTGTTTCCAGAGTCGGACCAGCGCCGTGGCCCTGAGCAGGGATTCGTCGGACGTCGCCAGGAAGAGGCAGTTGGAAATCGTCCCCGGTCGCCGACCGGTCCGTCCCATCCGCTGAAGGAATGAAGAGACCGTCGCCGGTGCGTCGATCTGGATCACCCGGTCGAGGTCGCCCACGTCGATGCCCAGCTCCAGCGAGCTGGTCGCCACGATCACGCAATTCTGCCGCTGGGCGAACGCCTGCTCCGCCAGTCGGCGTTCCTCGGCCCCCAGGGAGCTGTGCGAGACGAACGTCTCGATCTTCTGCTCACGCAGGAGCAGGGCCAGTTGCTCGACCCTGGAACGGCTGTCGCAGAAGACCAGCCGTTTCTCGCCCCCGTGCAGGGCACGGATGATCGTTGCGGCGTTGGACAGCGAGCCCACGAAGTCGACCTGGACATCGGGCTCATTCCGCTCGCTCGGCGGGGGCTGGACCACCGCCCTCGCCCGGTCGGACCCGGCGGACAACCATTCCAGCATATCTGCGGGGTTTCCGACCGTCGCCGAGAGCCCGACCCTCTGGAGGTCTCCGCCCGAGAGCCGCCGGATGCGAGCCAGGACCGAGAGGAGGTGCCAGCCCCGGTCGTCGCCTGCGAACGAGTGAAGCTCGTCGATGACGACGGCCCGAATGGATCGGAAGAAGTGCCGGTGGTCGATCTTGCCGGACACGAGGATGACTTCGAGCGATTCCGGCGTGGTCAGCAAGCAATCGGGGGGATCGGCGAGGATGCGCCTCCTCTCCGATTGGGGCGTATCGCCGTGCCAGCAGGCCGCTCGCCTGCCGATCAGCCGGAAGTACCGTTCCAGCCGCTCTTGCTGATTGTTCAGGAGGGCACGGATCGGGCTGACGTAGAGCACGCTCAGGCCGGTCCAGGAGCCCGTCAACATCCGGGACAGGATCGGGAAGAACGCCGCCTCGGTCTTGCCGCCTGCGGTCGGCGCCAGGATGACCAGGTTCGCCCCGTCGAGGAAACCCTCGATGGCGAGGTCCTGGACGGGTCGGAGATCCCGCCATCCCAACGAGTTGACGATGTGATGCTGGAGCGCAGGATGCAGCCGATCGAAGGCATTCACAGGGTCAGCTCGATGTCATCGACGCCGGTCGCCTGGGCCTCTCGCTCGGTGGCGGTCATCTCGCTCGGGTTCATGGTCAACCGGTAATGCTGGCCCGGGTCGAAGTCTGCGAACTGGTCGATACGGTCCAGTATGTCGGAGACGAGCTTCTTGAGGAACAGGCGAGGTGCGATGCCGACCTTGCCGCCCAGCTTCCCCGCAATCGAACGGGCGAGGGATTGGACGAGTTCGTCGGTGGCCAGACGCCCGACGCGCTCGGGTGCCGAGCAGTCCGACAGGTAGAGGTCTCGAACCCGGATGCCGACCTCGACGAGGCGGGCCTGATCGAATGATGGCAGGCGGAGCTGCACCGCACGTGGATTGTCGAACCGTGACTCGGTCTGGAAATCGACGTGCAGCCGCTGGGCCAGGGGCTCCAATCTCTGGATGCCTTGCGGCCCCTCGAAGAAAGCCGGGGTGCCGGTGATCATGACGTACAGGCCGGGGAATCGCCCGCCGTCGATGTCGTCGATCAATTGCCGCAGCGCATTGAGCCCCTTCTCCCGCACGTCGCCACGGACTCGCTGGAGCGTCTCGATCTCGTCGAGGACGAGGATGAGGCCCGAGTAGCCCGAGTCCCTCAGGATCAGCAGCAGGCCCCGGAGGAAGCTGAGAGCGGCGAAGTGGTCCACGTCGCCCTTGATGCCCGCCACTCGCTTGATGTTGGCGGCGACGTGCGGCTGCCCGGCCAGCCAACCGGCAAGCCCCTCGGCGATGGCATGGTCGCCCGCTCGCTGGGCCGTCCGGTACGAGCGGAGGGCGGCGGCGAACTGCGGGGTGGCACGGGTGACCTCGATCAATCGCTGTTCGAGGAGTTCATCGGATCGCCTCGCCAGGGCCTCCACGTCGCTGGGGTCGATCCGCCCTTCGGCGAGGACATCCTCCTCCAGCCCATAGAACCACCCGTCCAGCACCGAGCGAAAGGCCCCGAGGAAGCAGTCGGCCGTGGACAACTGCTCCATCGCACGCCGGTAGACCGTCTCCAGCCGATGCAGAGGCGTCTCGGTCTCGGAGACCTGCACCTCGGCGGTGGCGAAGCCCTTCTTCTTGGCGGACTCCTGGAGCCACCGGCCGAAGAACGTCTTGCCGCACCCGTAATCGCCCCGGACCGCCTTGAACGCCGAGCCCCCCTGGGCCACATCGGCCAGTTCCGCCGATACGACGGGCTCGAAACGCCCCAGGCCGACCGCAAGGAAGTCGAGGCCCCGCTGGGGCACGGTCCCCTTGCGGAGCGCACCGATGATCTCCTTCCGGCGTTCCGGGCTGACGACTTCCATGGTCTACTCCAGGTCGAACTGCCTGCGGAGCTTCGCCACGTTGATCTCGATCCGGTTCTCGCTGCGGTTGAACGTCAGGATCTCATAGCCGTCCACGTTGAGCAGGCGCTGGATGCGGGCGACGAGCCCATCGAGGCGGGCGGCGGGGATCTCGGCTGCGTTCGAGAACGCCGCCGGGGTCATGATCCCGCCCGCCTCATCGATCACGACGAGGGCCCGTCGGACGAGGTCATCCTCGGGGGCATGCCGTCGGATCAGTTCCTTCTGGTCCTTGAACACCTGCGACTCGAAGAGCCGGTCGATCCAGGCGCGATCCTTCCCCTTCGGCGGTCGGACTTCACCGGGCTCATCCCGGAGTTGATCGAAGAGTGTGGGCTGCCGTCTTGGGGATAGCGTCCGGTTGGGGAGAAAGCACCTCCTCGCCCTTCGTGGCGGACTTCGACGGGGCCGACAACCACCATTCCGGCCTGGGATGCTCGCAGTCGAAGAGACCGGAATAGGCGCTGCTCCTGTCCTTCAGGATCACCAGGGGGCAGACCATCTCCTGGGGGCTGGCCCCTCCGTGGTAACCGTTCTGCTGCCGTCCGTAGAACACCCGCTCCGACCACGGCACGGTGATCGAACTCCCTCCCACCCCGTCCCTGACCCGCCTGCCCGTGATCACGATCTCGTCATCGGCCAGTTGGTGTCCGTTGGGACGCCATCTTCCGCCGGTCACCAGGGGGACATTCCGGGCATCGGGGCGATGCCAGACATGACCATGGTCGCTGGCGAGGATGACCACCCGTCCGGAGTCCCTGGCGAGCTTGAAGAGTGAGCCGAGCGGGCTGATGCGGTTGATCGTCCAGTCATCACGGACCTGCTGGGCGCCCGCAAGCCGGTCGTCGATGGCGTTGATCACGACGCCGACGACCCGGTGATTGGGCGACAGGATCGCCTTGCTCAGGTCATCACCGACCGCCCCACGAGCGCCCTCGGTCACGCCCTTCTTGTGGAAGAGCACCGGAGGATACCGCTTGTCGGTGCAATGTTTCAGATGGGGATTCATCTCGAAGTTACGCTTCTCGACGGTCGCATCTCCGCCCTCGATCTTCCCCGAGAGGAGACTGGCCCGGGAGAGATGCGTGACGCTCGGGATCGTGGCGATCACGGGGGGCGGCGGCTCCGCCGAATCGTCGAGGGTCGCCGGGAACCAGTGCTCCTGGCCGATGTCGTCCAGGAGTTCGTGGCAGACCGCCCAGCTCATGCCGTCCAGGACGATCAGGAGTACCCGATTCCCCGCCGCCGCCACCTTGTACACGACTTTCGGGATCACATCCTCGACCGTCATGACCTCCGGCGAATCCGAGCCGACGGAGGTCCAGTCCGCCAGCGCCCGGCAAAGCGCCGATTGAATTGCTCCCTGCGTCCCAGGATCGCCTCGTCGAGGTGTTGATACGCCCCGGAGAGTTCGGGGAGGTCTTCGCCCCGACAGATCGATTCTCGTGCCCAGTCCACAAAAGCCAGTTCTCGTCGGTAGACGAGTGCGAATTCCGGGAACGACCTCAACGTGGGGAGCGGACGGGCCAGCCAGCGGACCAACCTCAGCGCCATTTCGGTCCTGGAAATCTGGTCTCGCTTCCTGCCCAGTTTGGAGAGACGATGGGCGGAGATCTCCGACTGGAGTCGTTCGCAGGTTTCCGTCGCCTCCACGTCCGGCGTGTCGATGGCGGCCTTGACCTGAGCCCCGAACCGGGCGAGTCGTTGCTCGAAGCCCAGGAGAGTCAGCCTGCTCAGATAAGCACGGTCCTCGCAGTGAAACTGGCGGAGCAGCGTATCGGCCCGCTGGAGGTGCGGCAGGGCCGCCTGGGCGTCCTCCCTGCGGTCGAGGTCGGTGACGGCATCCGTCGCCACGGTGCCCAAGCATCGCCCGATCGAGGGCGGGATCGGCTTGTTGCCGTGATACTGTTCCATCCTGGCTGCGGCGGCTTCGAGCGGCGTGTCCTTCCCGTCCCCGAAGACGACCTGACAGACGATGGCGAGGGCGAGGGCATCGGCACTCGCGCCGCCGTCGATGAACCGGAGGATGGCCCCGGCGGCATCCCCGAGGTTGCCCACCAGGCGGTCACGCAGGCTGGCCCTGAGTTCCGGCAAGGCGGCCGCATGGCGGATCGAAGCGGACCTGGTGGTCGCCCAGAGCAACAGCGAGACCAGGTCGGGCTCGCTCTCGCCCATGTCGAAGACGTGGCGGCTGATCGCACGCCAGACGGTGCCGCCGTCGAGGATACCGGCCGATACCGGCGGATATCCGTCCGGCGGGGCATACTCGATCAGCGCCTGGGCGATCGCCGGGTCGCAGATCGACCGGTCCAGCTCCTTCGCCTTGAACAGGGCGCAGAGACCGGCCCAATGGTCGATGGCGAAGAGGCGGCTGCGGGCGAGGCGGGCAACGACATCGTGGCCAAGGTCGGACTGCTGCAAGCTGGTGAGCAGGATGATCCGGTTGTTGCCGCGCTCGGCGTCCCGGAGCACCTCACGAATCCGGAAGACCGTGTCGGCCCGGACGACCTGGACTTTGCCGAACTCGAACTCCACCTCGCAGGGACCGAGCCAGGGTGTGGCGACGTGGAGGCCGACGGCGATTGCCTCGTCGTCGCGCTGCCATTTCTCCTCGACGATCGTCCTCAGTTGCTGCGTGCTCAGGGCTCCCATGCTCATTGCGGCTCCTCCTCCAAATTCCATTCGATGGTGAGCCGATGGCGGGGATTGCCCTCCAGCTTCCGTGACAGCTCCTTCGAGGTCGTCGCCCACTCCGCCGAGGTCATGCGATCGCCTCGACCCCGTTCGAGCACAGACCATCGCTTGGGGTCGGTCTTCTGGTCGTGTTTGGCAGCATCTGCCTTTGGATGCGGCGTCGGGGTCAGCAGCTTGATGGCACGCCCTTCGGCATCGGAGAGCTTCGACGCCACTCCCCCGGCCAGGGCATGTTCGTCCGTCTTCAGCCAACCAACCACGTCTTCGATGAGCTTCTGGGCGGCTGCGGCCCGATCCCCCTGGATCGCAGCGACCGCCGAGAAGAGGTCCCAACGGGTCGTCCGCAGGGATTCCAGGACGCCTTTCGCCGACTTCAGGCTCCGGCCCATCGTGGTGGCATTCGTCTCCAGCTTCGCATGAGCGAGGGCCGCCACGAGCTTCGTCGGTTCCTTTCCGTCGCACGAGCCGAGCAAGGATCGGATCGCCCTGGCCGTCCTCACACGATCCGCACGGGCGGCGTCCTCCTCGCCGACCCCCAGGTTCTTCAGCACCAGTTGGAGACGGTCGGGCAGGCCGTCGCAATCGGGGCGGAACTCCTTGACCGTCTCGCCGACCTTCGCCGCCAGGGCCGCCAGGTTTGAGGCATTGAGCAGCTTGGTGAAGGCGTGCCCCATGATGTCGGCCGAACGGTTGACCGCCTCCTCCCAGTCCTTGAGGTCGGGGAGGCTCTGCTCCTGGAGGTCCAGCTCGTCCGGCAGGTCGTCGAGGGTCGGCGTGTGGTTGCCCCCGTACCGCATGAACGAGCGGTTGGTCAGGTCGGCGTAAACCATGATCAACAAGTTCTGGATCTCACGGGGCAAGCCACGCTCCTCGGGCTTGTCCGTCCACCGGCGTAGATCCGTCACGGTGGGATTCGCCTGCTCGGACGCCGCCCTCATCCGCTCGAAGTGGTTCTTCCAGGACGTGTCGAGGACGAAGTGCGTCTTGTCCGTGCTCTCGATCTTGCCCAGTTCCAGCGGGTTGCAGATGTTGATCAGCTTCTGGCGGACCGCCTTGTCCTCGACGAAGACTCGCCGGTCTGGAGAGCGGGCCGCCTGCTGGCAGACCTCCAGCACCTGCCTCAGATCCTTGCCCGGCTTGATCTCCTGGCCGAACCTGGGGTGCTTCGGATACTGGTGAGTGAGCGCCTGGTCCAGCAGGTGCTCCATCGCCTCGCCGAGGTTCGCACCGACCGGGCGTTGCAGCACCAGGGTCGGGTAGAGCGACTGGAAGTGCGAGTCCGACATGTCATAGGAAGCATCGAGCATGCCGGTCATCGGCTCGTTGCGGATGGCGTAGGCGGCCTCGACCGCCTGGAGCAGCCGTTGCGACAGGGCACTCTGCTGGTTCTGGAGCAGGAGACGTGCGGTCTGCCGATCCTGGATCGAGAGGTGCTCGGCGTACTGGTCCAGGTTGTTGCCCAGCAGGATGCGATCGATGATGACCAGCTTCCCGAGTTCCGTCTGCGTGCGTGGGGAGAAGAAGGAGGGGAGCCAGACAAGAGTCTTCTGCTGCTTCTCGTTCTTCTCGCGGAACTTGTTGATCCGGTCCAGGTCCTCGATCGGAGAGTGCCCCTCCATGTCGAACGGGAAGTCGACGATGACCTTCCAGTCCTCGCCCGACTTCAACGTCTCGTCGGGCAGGATGCGGACGTTCGTGAACAGCACGTCGCAGGACCGCTTGCTCCCCCTCCACCAGAACGTCTTCGAGATGTACCACTCGTCCTGCTCGGGCACGCCCATCGCCTTGAACAGCAACTGGCGCAGCTTGAACTGGCGGTTGCCGGGGTTGTCGTAGACCCGTGCCTTCTCGATGATCGAATCGGTGTCGACGCCCGAGATCTGGATGGACACGGTCGGGTTGACCGGGTCGTCGCTGAGCCGGATCACGCCCCCGCTCTGATCGACCCACTTCCTGAGCTTGTCGGCGACGACCTGGTGCTCCCGGTTGGGGATGCGGGAGCGGATCGTCCCGTGGTTCAAGGCGGCGAGCTTCATGCACGTCATGTTCTTGAGCGACTCGACGCCGTGGACCAGGGCGGCCAGGAGCAGGCTCTTGATCAGGCGGTCGTCGTTCTCGTACCGTTGCCAGCGTGAGGCGACCTCCGTGTCGGTCCTGGCTCGCTCCCGGTCCACTTCCAGGTCGATCTGGTGCTGCTCCAGGAGCATCGGCCGGAGCTTGTCCTCGTACAACTTCTTGGCATTGGCGAAGTTCACCCGCATCACGTCGGTGAACGCCTCGTCGCCGTGGGCGACCACGTCCCAGAGGTCTCCCAGCGGGATCACGTCCCCGACACGCAGGGTGTCCCGCCGGTTCACCAGCAACTGGAGCATGATCTTCAGGGCGGTCCGCTCCCGCTGGAGGGCGCTCGACACCGCCACCAGCGCCTGGATCAGGGCCGGGCTGAACGGATACACGAGCTTGAACATCGTCCGGTCGGCTTCCCTGGTGAGCAGGACCTCCAGGATCTCCTGCCGCACCTGGGCGGTCTTCTCGAACGCCTCTTCCAGCTCCGCCCGGCTGGCGTCGTCCCTGGGACGAAGGACCCGTTTCTGGGCGATGACCGGCAGGTTGCGATCCTCCAGGGTGATCGTGTGGAACCGACCTTCCCAGTGCGAGAGCACGTCGGAGAAATTGAGCGACTCGACGCCGGTGACGTTCTCGCCGATCAGGTCACGGAGGTCGCGCTGTCGGGCCACGAAGCTGATGATCGGGATGGGACGGTCGGACTTCCGGGCCTCGACCAGCTTCACCAGCTTGTTGCCCTCGGTCTGGATGAAGCCGATGTCCGCCGAGTGGGTGGCGAGCCAGAGGATCAGCTCGTCGAGGAAGAGGATCAGCCCGTCGTAGCCGAGCGTTTTGGCGTGGTTGCTGATGATGCTCAAGCCTTCGTCCAGATCGACGTAGGCTTCATCCTTGGCCTGGGCGATGCCCCGATAGGCCGGGAAGATCTTCTCGACCAGGACTCCGACCAGGAGACTACGCTCGGAAGGAGGTGGCTCTTTCTGGTCGCCCTGCTCGACATCCATCCCGAGCCTGGGACGCTCTGCAATGGCGGCATCGAATCGCTCGGGCGTCCAACCGGCGAGCTTGCCCCAACCCGCCTTCGGCGCAGCCTGCTCGCCGGGCCGGGGCCGATTCAGATCCTCGAAGAACTTCTCGTCACCCAATCGATCCCGGTGCTGTTTCGCATTCTCGAAGATCTGCTCGGCCAGGTAGACGCCCGGCAGCGGGGCGCCGGGGTGATGCTCCATGACATGATCGACGTAGCCGCCCAGGATGGCCGATTCCATGTTCCGGGAGCCGATCATGTGATACGGCACCAGCAGGAACTTCTTGCTCTCGACCCAGGCGTGCCTGGCGCAGACCTTCGCCAGGTCGTCCCTGGCCCGCACGGCGGCGTTGTGCTGCAACATCAGGAGCAGGACCGCCATGAAGTGCGACTTGCCCGCCCCGAAGCTGCCGTGCAGGTAGCACGCCTTGCTGTTCCGGGCATCGACGGACGACCGGATGAACCCGAGGGCGTCGTCGAAACACGCCAGCAGTTGCGGTGTCACGACGTACTGGTCGAGCGTCTGCTCGGGTTCGTGGACGCCCCTGGAGAGGTTCAGGACGAAGTCGCCCTTGCGGACCCGCTCGGGGAGGATCAACAACTCGCTGATGAGTCTCTCGGGCATCGTCACGTCCTCGTTCGCCGATCGCCGACAGGCACGCCGGAACTTTTCGGGGTTATCCGATCGCAATTCGTTTGCTGGCAGTCAGTTGTACCGCTGACCGGGGGATCGGGTCATGGCACTCAGTGGCACTCAGTGGCAACTTTTCGCCGGGTCTCCGTCGCCACAGTTAGAGCGCTTCACGATTGCGTTGGTCACGCCAGCAGAACCCCCCCGAACCCCCCCTTCGTAAGGGGGGGATGGTGCGCACTCCAAGATCCCCCCCTTACGAAGGGGGGGTTCGGGGGGGTGAATTCGCGATCGCTTCCGGCGCGTGCGCAAGCCAATCGTGAAGCGCTCTAACGATCCCGGCCCGGCCGGCATGCCCTGTTCAGGGGCGAGGTGATTGGAGTGAATGATCGTCTGATCTCCTGTTCCGAGAAGGATTGTGCGGACAGCGAAGCGGTGTCATCGGCTCGGGGGCTGACCTCGGATGATTTCGCGCATCATCCCTTACTAATGAGGATGCCGCAACTCTTGCCATTCGTTAATGCACCTACGGCGGCATCGGGCTGTTTCCTTGTCGTAACTCCTGGCGCACGAATGCGGTAGGATCGGGAAGGATTTTTCAATTCGTTTGACGAGTATTCCCCTTACGGGACGGTCTCTCCGTTTGACTTCGAGTTCGGCGGCGGTCATTCGTCGTCCTCCGCCGGTGCTTTCCTGGTGCGAGTCGCGCGGGCCTTCCGTGTCTTCTCCGGCGGCTTCCAGTTGCGGATGTCGTCGAGGGTCAGGCCGAGTTCGTGGGCGTCGTTCTCCAGCAGGCTCTGATACGATTGGCCCGCCGTGTCACCGAACTCGGGATCGATCTCGGGGTGCCACTGGTGAATCCAGGGCAGGAGTTGATCCAGCCCCGCCAGGATCGGCGTCAAACGGTTGGCGTCCCAGCCTTCCCGTTTGCGGGCATCGTAGTAGGCGGCCAGGGCGGTTGCCTGCTGGAGGTGGTCCCACCCGGCCCAGCCGACGACCAGGCTGGGGTCGCTCTCGGTCTGGAGATGCGGGATAGCTGATCCACCTCTCCTTGGGCACGTCGAGTTTGCCCCGGAGTCGCCAGTAGTCGTCTTCAAGAAAGTCCGCCGAGGTGTACTTGGGAGGTACAGGGATGTCGCCGACCGCCTCGCCAGCATCCTCCTTGCGCTGGAGGTCCCAGGTGCGCTCCCAGAGTTCTCGCTTGCGGAGTCCCGTGGGCTTGTAACGCAAGACGGGGAGAAACGGAACAGATTCGGCCTCTACCAACTCGGTGACCAGCGCTGCCGTGTCAAAGTCGGAGCGTCCCCGATAGATTGCTGCTACATGAAGGAATACTGAGTCACCGCTCGCTTTATCGGCAAGCTGAGCAACACTGCTCAGTTGCGAACTATTCTCCCCGGTCTTCGGCCAATAGGTTTCTTGTTCGAGTCGATCTAGAAGCCAGTCACGACATGCCTCATTCACCCATTCTTTGTAAGTCCTTGATGCCTGGCCATATACACCCTGCCGTCCCAACCAGAGACGTTTGTATACAGGCGTTTCGACCAGCCTCAGAAGTGCACTCTGTGAGATTCCATCTTTCCTACGCCGATATACTGCTTCGATTGTCCCTGAGAGGTCGTACGGTCTTGCTCCCCCATCCCATTGAAAGGGCCGCTCGTTAGAATCGATTCCAACATCTGATTCAATGATGGATGTCGACGCTCCTAGGTTACATATTGAGTAGAGTTTGTATGCTTCCCAGTCGAGTTCTTCCTGAAGGACAATCAGACGGTTTTTCACTGAAAGATACTCTTCCTCTGCACGTTCGAGCGTAGGTCGTAGAGTGAAAGCATTAGCGTTTGGAGCCCAGCCCCTTATCACGGTGCTCGGCAAGAGTTGTATGAGACGAGTCGCCAATGAGTCAATCGACTGTGTGATCTTCAGAACAAGGCTATCACGTAGAGCATCCAAGTCTGGGACTGGGAAAGATTGCATGCCTGTAGCTGCAAACTCGAAACGATTCGACTCAGGCTTTCCTCTCTCGGAATCAATGTCTTTTGCCCCAGTGGACTTGGGGTAAAAAACTTGCTTCATCCAAAAACATGCGGTCGAGCTGTTGAGCAAGCCTAAAAGCGATAGGTAATCATCTTCGGTTGCGCCATCCTTCAAAATAATAATTGGTGCTGATCTATTAAAGGTCTTCCCACCACGATCAAGAATAAAGTGATTATGCGAAGCGATGAAGGCGAATGCGATTCGATAAGACGATGCGTATCGTGAACTGATCCACCGCACCCAGCCGTAGAAGGGTGTATCTCCGGCAGCAAAGGTGCTGCCTCCGATCAAAACCCTTGATTCCAGATGGACCTTATAGTTCCACAAGTGTTTCATCCATTTGGGAATCCTGGTGGCGTCAATCAGTTCTCCATCTTCGTCGTACGGAGCTGCAATACTTTCGATGGGTAGCAAGGACCAATCACGTATTACATCGCCCGTAACGAATGGTCGAACGATGCTCGTTTCCAGGCCAACTCTCGAAACGAAAGCGAGGTCGGCTGTATAGACTTCGTCGATTCCGGCCCAACTGGCAATCCCAACCGATCCGAACTGGGAGAGACACAGGGCCGAGTCATTTAGATGCTCCAGGAGATCCGATGCCCCACCTCCACCGATGCTCCAAGGATGATTACTAAACATGGTTCGATTTACATTGGAAGAGGACACGAATTGGTTTATTGAGGGTGCTGAGTCGATTGCTTGAATGATCGAGAGCCAATAGAGACCTCGGGCAGGATCTATTGGTGTGCCCGGTTCTCCTTTGATTCCGAGTACAGCCCTCAGCGTACTTTCGAGAGGACCTCGATTTCGACCGAAAAGAATGACAGTCGGAGTGTCGTGACCAGGGATGAATGCCCCGGACGTGTCCACCAAGTGAGTCAAGTTGACTTTGCTTAGGAAGTTTCGATGAATTTTTTCCCGAACTCTCTTTTCATGAACGAGTTTGAGCCGTGATCATAGCCGATCATGCCGACACGGCCCTCTAGCTCTGAGCGAGGCGAGGTCAAAGAATCTCTCCGTAAATGGTACTGCCAATGAAGTATTGTCGATGGCAACGTGGGGTAGCGGGCTGACGGTATGCGTCACTCAAGCCTTGAATCTTTGACTGTGATATACGGAGGGTTCCCGACCACGGCGTGATACTGCTGGCCTAACACCTCCTGAAGCGCATCTTTCTCCTCGCAGGCGTAGACCTCGGGAGCCCAGCTCCCCTCATCGGTGGCGAACCAGGACTGCTCCTGCACCTTCTCCCCGGAGCGATTCCAGCGGCTGCCGAAGAGCAGACTGTCGCCGGTCGCCAGGTGGATCGTCCAGCCGGGTGCATTGGCCTATTTAGCCGCTTGATCCCGCATGCCTGCAATGCCGCCACGATCAGCCGGAATCTGGCGATTGCCACGGCGAACGGGTTGATATCCACACCCCAGACGCCGTCGAGGGCCTTCTGAGCGGCGACAATCTCATTGCTTTCTCGCTGCATCCAGACGGCGGAAGAGCCGGGCGAACCCTCCGAGCAGAAAATGCCCCGAGCCACACGTCGGATCGATCATCCGCACCGTATCGAGCCCGAACTCTTCGATGGCAGGGTCGAGCGTCCGATCGAGGATGAACTCCTCGACAAACACGGGCGTTTGCAGCAGGGCGTACTTCTTTTTCGCCTTCTCGGAAAGCTCCTGATAGAGGTCCCCCAGGAAGCGTGTGTCGCTGTCTTGAACCTCGAACGATCGCCTCAGGTGGCCGGTCTCGGGTTGCATCTCCCGCCAGAACGCCAGCAGCTTCATCGCCGCATCGCCCGACGGGGCAACCGCCCAGAGCGGTGTCTTGCCTTCGGCGAACAGATCCTTGGCCGCGGGGATCTTGCCGACTTCGTGGAAGACGTGCTGGAAATACTCCCGGTCGGTGTCGTGGGGGTGCTGGCGGAAGAACAGTTCGTGCGTGTCCTCGGCCAGCTTCCGCCGCTCGCCCTCGCCTGCCAGCCAGCACTCGTCGATGAGGTGGTTGTCCTCCAGGAACCGCACGAAGACGCAGGCGAGGACCCATGCCACCGCCACCTGATCGAGGTAATCCTCCCGCCAAACCTCGTACGCCTGGGCTGTCCGACCACCCTTCTCGATCTGATGGAACGCCTGGCGCAGCCCGGAGTCGATCCCGCCATCGCTGGTCGCACGTGCGAGGAGATCCTCGGCCAGCCTCTCGACGAGCTTCTTGAGATCCGGCAGGAGGGCTTTGATATCAACCATCGCCTAGTCCAGTAAACCGCGATTAACGGCCAATGAGCCGCGTGAATGGGTGACCCGTCGATGAGGAAGACCACGGGACGGAATCCTGAGAAATACGTTCTTGAACACGAAATACACTAAATAAACGAAAGAAGAAAAAGGGCCCCAGAAATTGCGAGAAAATGTATAAAACACTTATGGCTCATGGGCCGAGATTGGGAAATGCCGCCGGGTCAGTCATACCAACCCGAAGCGTCAGCGAGGGGGCAAGCCGGCGGATCCCTCGCTCACGCTTCGGGTTAGTGTAAGAGGCCACCCTCTCTCGTGATGGGTAAGCCCCGAGGACATCCACGAAGGTTCCCAATCTCGGCCCATGAGCCACACTTATATTGAAATCCTATTATTTGAGATTTGTTTCGTGAATTTTGGTGTATTTCGTGGACAAATCTCTTCTCTCTTGAGTCGTCGCTCGGCTCATTCGCCTGCCTCATCGGCCTTGATTCGCGGTCTCCTGGACCAGTGACCTCAGTTCCGACCCGCCCCATCGGCGGCAGCGACCACGTTCGTGCGACCTCGATGCCTGTTATCGACCCACGCCTCCGACACTCTGGCCCGCTGACCCGGCGTGATCAGCGGGATCTCGGCATTGTCGAGCATGGGCATGTCGTGCTGCCCATCGGTCGCCACCAGCACCCAGACACCGGGGCACGTCACATCATGCCCGACCTTGTCCCTGAGTGTCTCCAGCACCCGCATCTGGTCGTAACGGGCGATCAGCCCCGGATGCACCAATAGCAGGTGCTCCTTGCGGCGGCAGAGGTCGCTCGTGACCTTCGGCACGACCCGCTCGACCAGGTACATCAGGTTGCGCCAGTCCTGGCTCGACCGGTCGGTCCCGTCGGCTGCTTCAACCACCTGCCAGTCGATGTCGAGCGATGCCGCTTCCTTGCGGAGGGCGTCGAACAGGAGGTCGTCGAACGAGACCAGCTTGAGCCGGAACCGTCGCAGTAGCTCGTCCTGGCAGCGCCTCATCCGGCTGGGGCGTATCGTCAGGACGAGGAACCCGCCATCCTCGTGGGCATGGCGGAGCCGTTCCTCGAACTGACGGGCCTCGGCCAGGTCGGGCGTGACCTCCAGCTTGCGGGTCGAGGTCGCCGTGGTCCTGCGTATGGGGATCGACGACCCCGACGTGACCAGGATGGTGGAGTCCCTGCGTCGGAAGACCGATTTCTCGTCGTCCCATCGCACATCGATCCCGACCCGATCCAGCAGGGCGTCGAGTTCCGGCCGGGTGGGCAGCGGGTCTGCCTCGGGGTAACGGCTCCTGAGCCGCTCCCGGATCTGGTCGATGGTGAAGCCGTCCTCGCCGTCGCCGAGCCCCAGCCCCGACAACGCACCGATCCCGAGCCGCAGGGCACGTTCCGCCGCCATCCCACGGGGGTAGAGTTCCTGGCGGGGAGACACGGCGGCGGAGCGGCTCATGGCGGCGGCGAGCTTGAGCAACCTCTCGTTGGTGAAGGGCTGACAGCCCACCGCCGGGGGTGGCTGGCTCACCTCGTAGAGTTCCTGGAACACTCGCAACGGCGGAGGTAGCGGGTCGGACGCCGCCAGCCGATCGGCCTTTCGACCCAGCTCCTCGGCGAACACCGCCAGTTCCTGGGAGCAGGAGATCACGACCTTGCCGGCGACTCGCCGGATCTGGTAGCGGGGGACCGCCATCGAGGTCTCCGTCTCAACCGCCGCCCTGGCGACCACCGCCGCCATTCGCTGAAGCTCGGCCGGAGCCGGGGCGCCGGAGGCCGGGCGAAGGAGGATCGTCAGATCGAAGACCTCGGGGATCGTGACCACTCCGCCGAGGCGCTGGATCTGCTCGCAGAGCTCGTGGCGGAAGGACGTGATGGCGGGGTCTTTGCTCCAGCGATTGCGGTCGAGCGTGAGGACTTGCCCGATTCGAGCCCGGCTGATGTCGAGTGCGTCGGCCACGTCCGTCTGGCTGGGCCATCGATCGTGCGGCTCCGCTCCGTCCGTCCCGAGGAGGGCGTTGCGGATGCGCCACTCGGCGTCCTTCTTGGGGATCTTGATGCCGACGACCCGGTGCTCCAAGTCGCTCCAGGGCGGGCGGACCAGGACCCTCGTCGGCGGGCGTCTCCTTACCGCGATTCGCCTGGTAGTCGGGGAACCGACCCCGGAGCCTGCTCAGGAACTCGATGATCTCCCGGCGAGTCTGGTTGCCGACACCACGCATCAGGTGGATGTCGCCGATCGGGTACTCCAGGAAGTTGCGGACGGTCAGGATATCCGCCCTCTCCAGGGCATTCTGGGCTCGGGCGCTCAGCCCCAGGGCGGCGACGGGGGTGTTCAGATCCGCCTGCTCCAGCCCGACCCGGAGATCGACCTCCTCGCCGCCGGGTGTCGTGATCTTGCGCTCTTCCGCCTCCTGGAAGACCCTCTGCCACGCCCAGCGCATCTCATCGGCGTTGTGGAATCGCTTCTCCGGGTCTCGGTGCAGCCCCTTACTGAAGAACCGCACGAGGCCGTCCCGGACACTCGGATCGATCTTCTCGGCGTCGATCACCAGCTCGGCATCCGTCATCGCCGGGTCGGACTTGTCGTCGCCCCACTGCGGGAGCACACCCGCCCCGAGGGTCATCTCGTGGAGGGTCGCCGCCGCCGAGTACCGCTCGGCTTGCAGGTCCCACCGCTGCGGCTTGCGATTGGCGAGGAACGGGTCCGTGTATCCGGGCGTGCCGACACGGATATTATCGAGCGGGGCATGCGCCAGGGAGAAATCGAACAGGATCAACTGGTTCCGGCTCTTGGTCAGCGAGCGGATGCCGATGTTGTCGGGCTTGATATCCCGGTGGGCGACCCCGTGGCGTTCCAATGACGAGACGGCCGAGAGGAGGTCGTCGCCGTAGCGGGCCAGCATCTCCAGGCCGGGCACACCCTCGGTCCGCAGCACGGCAGAAAGGGTCCTGTCACCGGCTTTCTGCAAGACGAGGACGGTCCGTCCGTTGATCACCAGCTCGTCTTCGATGGCGACGATGAACTCGCTGTGGAGCGAGCGCAGCGCCTGGGCCTCCTCGTGGAGCCGGGCGTTCTGCTCCTCTCCCATCGCCACCTTCAGCACGTGCTCCCGATCGCCCTTCTTCACGAGCAGTGCCGTGGCGGTCGCACCCTGGCCGAGCACCCGTTCGACGACGAAGCCGTGCTCCAGGCGATCCCCACGTTTCGCTTGCAGGGGATCGACGACGGCTGCGTCGGTCGGTGCGGTGAGTTCTTCCTCGACATCATCGAGCAGGGTGAGGAAGTCCTCGACGGAGCCGATGCGAGTGAGGACGTCGGGGTGCGTGGCCCACTGGATGAGTTCTTCCAGCTTCGCACCCGTCCCGTCGAGCACCGATGAGAGGCTCAGCCCCTTCTGGTCCCTCAGGATTCGTGCGAGGTCGGCCGAGCTTGCGGCAGGTGGCCGGGAGGCGAAGAGGTGGAAAGCGATCGCCCCGAGCGAGAAGACATCCGACGCCTCGGTGACCTTGCGATCGTCCGAGAGGGCTTCCGGCGACATGTAGATGAGCGACTGGGTCTCGACCAGGTCCTCCACCACTGTGGCTCGACCCGAGGTCGATGCCGACTCCCGGACGCCGACTTGCCAGTTGTAGATCTGCAACCGTGGCTTCGAGGAAGCGGCGGCGGTGACGAGGATGCTCTGGGGGCTGAGCGCCCGATGGATCACCCGCTTTCGATGGGCGTACCGGACGGCATCGGCCACCTGACGGAGGAGATCGAGCCGTTGGTCCGTCGTCAGCTTGTGAGCGTTGGTCGCCAGATACTGGTCGAAGCGGATGGTGTTGGGGTCGAGATAGCGGAAGAACAGGGCCGGGCCGTTCTCGTGCTCCTTGTAGTCGAGCACGGGCAGGATTCCGGGATGGTCGAGCGTCTGGATGATCTGGAACTCACGGGCCGCCGCTCGCCGCAGCTTCTGGCGGTCGGTCTCCGACGCCGCCTGGGCGAGCGTGTATTGACGCACCCTGCAAAGGACGCTGTCGAACGACGTGTGCCTGGCGAGCCAATCCTGGTAGCCCATCCCGTCGGCGATCAGGTCCGTCAGGATGTAATCGCCGATCCGCCGGGCCTTTTGCGAGGGGCGTATGCCCGCCTGCTCCATCGCACGTGAGAGCGCCTTGGCGACCTTCGTGTCGATGGTCGACCGGGGCTCGGGATCGATGCCCGGACCGTCACGATTCAGGAGGGCGGCGAGGATTCCCTTGCGTTCGGCCTTCTCCGATTGTGCAGGGCGGTCCTTCAAGCAGACCCGGTTGCGGGCCGGGCCGACGAGGTCGCATTGAAGATCGTCGGCCGACAGGAAGACCAGCGCATCCAGCCAGGGGAGCTTGACCTTGTCGAAGGCTCCCTGGGCCTTGAGGAGCGACGAGAGGGCCTTCGCCTTCCGGTTGGCGAGGAGGACGGGATTGTCCTCGGACTTCGTCTTGCCGCCGAGCGTCCGGGTCCAGGAACCCGTGTCGCCCGTGATTCGCCCCTCCCACGCCTTGCACTCGACCAGCCAGAAGCCCTGCTTGGCGAGGACGAGCAGGTCGACCTCGTAGATGGCCCCGTCGTCGGCCTGGAACTCGAAGTTGGACCAGGCTCGGTAGGGGTCGTGGTCGGGAAGCCCGGCGCGAACGAAGTCGAGCGCACGGCGTTCCCACTCGTACTTCGACGGCGTGATCACCTTCCAGCGTGGGGATTCCATGCTCGGCCTTCATCCAGCACCGCCGGGTCACCGCTTCGCCTTGGCGTCGTGATCCGTGGGAGAGGTCCGCTCCACCCGATCCAGCAGCGCATCGAGGTCCTGCTGGCGGAAGAGTCGATAATGATTCACGGGATGGCGGTGCGCCCCGATCTTCCCTGCACGCTCCCAGTTGCGCAGCGTATTGGGTGAGACCCCGAGGTACTCGGCGGCCTCGGAGATCCTCAGATAGTCCCGCAGTTTGGCCACGCACCGGGCTCCGTGAGCTTAACTATTCTTGATCAACCTTACCAAACGCACGCCGGGATGCAAGGAGGTGCTGATGCTGCGACCCGATTCGGTTGGGGGTTGTGGCAAAGATCTCAGTCCTCCTCGGACAGGGCATCCATCATCACGTCCCAGAAGTAAGGGGGCATCCTGATCATCCCCTTGAAGACGGATTCGAGCAGCTTTCGGAACTCGTCCCGATCGTGGTAGACCCTCTTCCCATCCATGTCGCTCAGCAAGAGGAGGATGTTCTCCTGAATGTTCTTTCCGATGCGGATCTCCTCGTCCCCCGCTTTTCCTTTCTTCTCGCTGGTGGCGATCTCCCGGAACTCCGGGGTCGCCATGAGCCGCTCGATCCGCTCGGGGGCGAAGCTGAAGTTGAGCCGTGAAGGATGTTCCACGATGAACCTCCAACGATCGATCTTCCAGGTGTGCGCCGTAACTGCAACCACCTCAGGTTGCGGTATTCGATGATCGGGGAGCCGCCTTCATCGATGCAAGCCCGCCCGTCGATATCTGATAGATATCTTGAGTCGGGGCGAGGGCGAGAACCCATGGATCAAATCCGTGACGAGCTGGCGGCGGCATGGGGCGACCCGGAACAGGAGCGGGAGGTCGCTTTGGACTTGTTCATGCGGGTCGGGATGATCGGTGGGCTCATGGGCCGAGATTGGGAACCTTCTTGGTTGTTCTCGGGTCTTACCCATCACGAGAGAGGGTGGCCTCTTACACTAACCCGAAGCGTCAGCGAGGGATCCGCCGGCTTGCCCCCTCGCTGACGCTTCGGGTTGGTATGACTGACCCGACGGCATTTCCCAATCTCGGCCCATGAGCCGAGCGGTGATCGCTGAATGAACCTATCGCAGGCGTCCCAGGGCGATCTTGACGTATTTCTCCTCACGCTCGATCCCGAGGTAACAGCGATCGCCCGGCAGGCGAGGGACCACGGCCCGTGGCTGCACGTCGATGCCGCCATGGCGGGCTCGGCCATGATCCTGCCCGAATGCCGCTGGATGTGGGAGGGCATCGAGGGGGCCGACTCGCTGGTCGTCAACGCCCACAAGTGGCTGGGGGCGGCCTTCGACTGCTCGCTCTACTACGCCAGGGACACGGAGCACCTCATCCGGGTGATGTCCACCGACCCGAGCTACCTGAAATCCTCTGCGGACGGGCGGGTCAAGAACCTCCGGGATTGGGGCATCCCGCTGGGACGCAGGTTTCGTGCCCTGAAACTCTGGTGCCTGCTCCGTGCCGAGGGACTTCACGGGCTGAAGGCCCGGCTTCGTCGGGACATCGACAACGCCCGATGGCTTGCCGACGAGGTCTGCACCGCCCCATCCTGGCGGGTACTCGCCCCGGTGCCCCTGCAAACCGTCTGCGTCCGCCATGAGCCGCCGGACCTGGACGGTGAGGCGCTGGACGAGCACACGCTGGGCTGGTGCGAGCGAGTCAACCGCTCGGGCGAAGCCTACCTGACCCCGGCGACACTGGATGGGCGTTGGATGGTGCGGGTCTCGATCGGCGCCGAATCCACGGAGCGAGGGCACGTCCGGGCGTTATGGGACGTGATGCGGCGGGAGGCCGAGCGTGTCTAGGTCGGAGCCAGAGTATAGGTCGGTCAACTTGCACCCGGAATGTGTCCGCAAGGACCGTGATTCCCTCGACGCTCCACCGCATCCACCAGGAGGAGATCTATCTATCTCTCCGGCTTTACGAGTCCGGGCTCGCTCGAAGACCGGTGTCGCCCCCTCTTCGCCGCCTGCTCGGAGGCATGCGGTAAACGTGGGATGACTAGCCCTTGAGGAGTCTACGTCGGTCGATGCTTCAAGACAAAAATCGATCGACCTACCGGGAACCGGGCGCATAAACGCTTTCCCAGAGATCGATCGTCGGTTGAGCCCAACGGATATCTGAGGCTTAGCCGTTTAGCTTGATTGTCTGAGGCTGTTCAAGTTGCAAGGCGGGTTCGCCCAGAGCGGCGGGCGTTGATTGAGGCTGGAATCCGGACACACGGCGGTTTACATCCAACTCGATGGCGCCGAAAACTTGCTCATGGCGTTGGACGGTCATTCCGAGAGCCATCGATACTCGCTTGGCCGTGAAAAAGTTCATGACGATTCGCTGACTAGCCTTGACGTCATGCCGACCGGTCGAGAAGGGCTGGGGGTTGAGGCCGAAATCCAGGATGACCTCTTCGGGAGTCGCCGTAACCCGACAAAAATTCGAGTAAGTCGGTAGAGTTGCCGAGTCGTCAACGACAACTTCATTCGCCGGCTGAGCCTTCTGATCTTCCTGCATGGTGAGCCTCCTGTGTGCGACAGGTTTACCTTTGCGTATTCATAGAAGGAACCTAGTTCGCCGAAAGGAGATGGGCAACTCTTTGATCAATAATGGTAAGCACGGCGTGAACGCCAAGAGGAGGTGTGACGAACGCAAGCCTGACATTTGAAAAGGGTTATGGAAAGCGCCCTCCCTCCTTCCCGTCACGCCCAGCACGGTGTCGGGTGATACGACATCCCCGACCTTGGCGTGCTCGGGCTCTCGTGGCAATCGAGCCCGGCGATGACGGGACGAGGGTTGTGCGTGATGCGGCGACGGCATCGACTCATCATCCTCGGACGTGCATTATTTCCTGCGCCGATCCTGCCGGTGGTTCTCGACCTCAGCCGCAGCGAGATCGCCCATCAGACAAGTCGAGACCGGGTCGGTTCGACCATACCTTGATCGATGGCGGAGTTGGTCGCTCACTGCGGTTTCTTGGCGAAGATGTACGCCCTGCGGCTCTGATGCTCCACGTCCGGGTAGGGCTCCCGCTCGACGATCTCCTCGATCTCGAATCCCGCCAGTTGCAGGGAGACCGAGATCTCCTCGGGGCGGAGGAACCGGGAATCCACCGACACACGCTGCCCCCACCATTCGTCCAGATGCACCGCCTCGTCGCCGACGTGGAAGGCGAGAAGCAGGATGCCCCCCGGACGCAGGACCCGTCTCATCTCCGCCAGGGCGGCGACGATGTCTGTTCGAGGGATGTGGATGATTGAGTAGAAGGCAATGATGCCGCCACATGCCCCGTCCTCGATATCCAGCGAGAGCATGTCGCCTTGCCGGAACTCGATGCCCGGATTCAGTCGCCGAGCCTGCTCGACCATCACGGTGGACAGGTCAATCCCGGTGACCGACACGCCCCGCTCGTCGAGGTAGCGGGCCACGTGGCCCGGTCCACAGCCCAGGTCGCAGACGGGACCAAGTCCGTGGACTCTCGCAGCGAATCGGTCGAGTAGCTGGCGGTCGAGCGGCTTGTGCTCCAGTTCCCCGGAGATGCGTCGAGCATATTCCGCAGCGACCCGATCGTAGCTGTCCCGAACGTCGTCGAGCATTTCATCCGTCATCGTTGCGAGTCCCATAGTCGACGACGGCGTACAGCCCGGTTAGCCCGTCCGCCCTTGATCAGGACGTGCGACAATTGATCCACCGCCTCCACGTCAGTTCGCCCCGTGAAATCGATCAACATTGGCGGTCAGGATTCCAGACGACAAGCGACAAGGCCGTGGCTTGCTCAAACATCCTCACGGGTTCTCCCTGGCATCGTCCCAGGCCAGGTCAGTGACCGCCTTCAACAGCTCCATCTCCAGGTCCATGCGGATGCAATCGGGAAACAGGCAGTCGTCCTCGGTATCGTCGGCGAACCCCGCCTCGGTCGTCCTCCAAAGACCGATTGCCGTTCGGTCGTCCAACCGACTCAGGAACGAGCGGATGGTCTCCAAGATCGTATCTGCGTGATGTCCATCAAAGGAATCTTGTTTCCTGATCTGCTCCAGGATTGTTTCCCAGAGGTTTGCAGTTGAGATCCGATGCTCGATGAGCATTTCACGGATGGCATCGGCGGCTTCGGTGAGTTCCACGTTACCGGTCCTGGAGGCGATCGGTTATCAAGGAATCGGGGGCTGCCTCGGCGTCGGGCGGGATGAGCAATTGTCGAGGACGTTCGCCCATGTGGCGGGCTCCTTGTTCGTCGCTGCGTGGTCTCCCGGCGACCGGGATCGACTTCATTTCTCCGTGCGATCAGCCTATCCTGAGAGTATTGCAGATTCAACTCTCGGGGACTTGGGCGATGGCACCCCAGAAGGCGATCGACGGGAAATACGCTCCGACCGGTGCGATCCCGGTCGACACCACACGGATGTATGCTCTTGCCGCCAGCATTGCGAACCTGCTGGTCGCCATGCTCGTGTTTGTCGTGTTCAGCGCCATGGCAATCGTCGGTCATGACGGCGGAGCCATCCAAATCGGACCCTGGCTCGTCCCCTTCGTGACGCTGGTCGTCTGGAGCGCCGACCGGAGACGATGCGGGCGATCGCTCGCACATTGTGCGAATGAGCCGAACTCGACGTATCAGCGGATTCTACGACCATGAGGTAATTGTGAGAGCGCCCCGGTTCCGAATTGCGTGGGTCCTGGCCTTCGTCGCACTCGCCGCACTCAACTTCACGATATTTTTCCACCGGCGACCGTGTCATGATGAAGACCGGTGCCGGTCTGATTGGTTTCCTATCGGATGATCGTATCATGCGCAACCTCCGGTTCAACATCGCCAGTCTGCTCTTCGTCATCCTGGTTCTTGGGGTCGGCTTCGCTGCTTTGAGAGAATCCAGCGACCTCTGGGAGAGCGGGGTCTTCACGCTGACGCTGGGAGCCCTGCTGATCTCGGTCCTGCTCGCCATCCATCGCACGAACTCCAGGCGGGCGTTCTGGATCGGTGTCGCACTGTTCGGCGGGATGTACCTGGCGCTCTCCCTGGTGCCGTCGATCGAATCCAGGCTGATCACGACAAAGGCGCTGGCTTATCTCGACTCGAAGGTTCCGGGGCGATCTTTGGGAGCGTGGACCGTTCGGGGATCGGGAATCATTTCGGGTGCGCCAAATAATCAATTCCAGAGTCTCACCTTCAAAGCAGACGGGACACAGCTTGTAACCTCCATGCAAGGCAAAGTGATGCTCTGGGATGCGGCGACAGGCAGAGTGCTCGGTGGTTGGAGCGGCACGTCCGAGAACTTCATCCGCATCGGTCACTCGCTGTTCGCCCTGATCGCCGGGTTCTTGGGCGGCAACATTTCTCGCCGTCTCTACGCCACGAATCGTGAGGCGGCGCCGGCGTGAATTCTCCCGGTGGAGATTAGTGATGGATTCGTTCCCAGACATGTCGACCGAAGCCAAGTGCCGGGAACTCCTGGACCGTTACCCGGATAATGTCTTCGTAAAATGGCGATTAGCCTCGCTCCTACAATCGCAGGGTCATTCGGAGGAGGCGAGCGAGATTCTCCCCAACGAACCCACGCATTCCTTGAAATATGACATGGGGTTATTGACTCACAACGAACGCATCCGTCAATGTCCCGAGGATGCGGCCGCCTACCTGAACCGAGGGATCTGGCACCGCTGGAATGGTTCATTCGGGGAGGCGCTGTCGGATTACGACACATCCATCATGATCGATCCCGAGACGGCCTACGCATTCTGTGCCCGTGCCGAGCTGCGGGCGGCATGCCCCGACGAGCGATTCCGGGATGGGCAGATGTCGGTGGAGGACGCCCGGACAGCCCTGGAATTGGCCGGACAGTCGGGCGAACTCATCGGGGATTGGCGGCGTCGTCTCTACCTCCAGGCGCTGGCGGCCGCCCACGCAGAGAACGACGATTTCCGGGAGGCGATCGTGATCCGAATCCGAGCACTCGATCTCGCCGTGACCAACAGGGCGAGGTCGGACATCAGCCTGAGGCTTGAGGAGTATCGGTCGGGAAATCCGATCCGGGACGGGCACGGGCTGCTCAGGAGCGGGTTCAAACCGCCGGACGATGCGGCAACCTCTCCGGCACATCCGGCAGACCCGCCGGGAAGATGACGTCCGATTGGTCACGGTTGGAGGCCGGAAAGATGAACTCGCTCCTCTGGCTCGGCTTATGCCAGGAAGAGATCCTCCCCCTGTGATCAGCAGGAGGCGGTCATGTGAGGTCCGGAGAGTAGACAAGGTTCGGCGGGTTCCGAGCGTGCGGTTGAAGGAGGATTCAGGAAGACTCGATCGAAAATGGCGTCTTCCCGGATGAAACCGAACCAACGGGCAAACCGAACCTGTCGGTAGTGGGCATACCAGGTTTTCCTGGCCTGGTCCCTGGTCCGTCTGCTTCGGTGGGCTTCCAGGATTCTCGCTCCCTGATCATGGGTGGCGGGTCGGTGAACCGAGGCAACATGCCTCTTGAAACCGGCCTCCTATACAGACAATAGGCCACGATCCTTGCGAGAGGCGAATCGAGGCGGGAAAATCAGGAGGCGATCGATTGCCTCGTCCCACTCGTGAACGCCGCCGGTTGACACCGGCCTCCGACCCGGCAACCTCGATCATTCGTGCTCCTCTCGATTCCGAGGCATGGAACCTGGTGGACAAGATCGGGTCCAATTGGGTGAGGCCGAAATTGCCCTTCGTGCGTTTCGCATGGCGGAACAATTGGGCGAGCGTCCGGGATCGAGCGACCCGTCGCTCGGAAGCATGCAAGAGGATCAAGAATGGCGATGACCAGCTCGTACACCCACATCCTCGATCTCGTGAAGGAAGCCGAGCCGCCTGCGGACGGCATCTTGAGCCGCACGATCTACCAGGATGATCGGATCAAGGCGGTCCTCTTCGGCTTCGGTCAAGGGCAAGAACTGTCGGAACATACGTCGGCGAAACCGGCGATGCTCTTCTTCGTGAAGGGCGAGGCGACCGTGGGACTTGGTGGCGATGTTCAAGAGGCACAAACTGGAACCTGGTTCCACATGCCTGCGAACTTGAAGCATTCGATCTCGGCAAAGACGCCGGTCGTCATGCTGCTGGTGCTGCTCAAGTGAACCGGGCGGGATCATCGGAGCCGTCAATGTTGGAGGGACCGATCCGTGACCGACCCATATCTTCGTCCCGGCAAGATCCTCAGCACTTTCGGTCGCCTCTATCCCCACGCCTGGAAGCAGGTGGACGAGTTCAGGGCGAAACGCAAGGAACTGAAGGATTGGCCCGACTGGTGCTTCCTGCCGCTGGCGGGGACCTACGCAATCGTGTCCCAGGGGAAGGCCCTCCCGTCGCCGAATCAGGCCCATCACATCGGCATCCTCGGTGCCCTGGCCGCCTGGCGTGTGACCCAGGGGATCTATCGGTTCGATCCCACGACCTTCGACGCCCTCTGGAAGACCCCGGTCACCGGTGACATCCCCACCGAAGTCCTGTTCCACCTCCCCGAGTGGTGCGTCTACATCCCGACGCCCGACCAGACCTGGCAGGGGGCCGCCCTCAACGGGTTCTTCGCCCACCTCGAATCCGACATGAATGATCGGCGAACGGAGCTTCGCCTTGTGCTCGACGTGACCGGTGCTGCCGGTGATCAACTCGTCGCCATGCCGATCCACCTCGGCACGGGCGGAGTCGCTGAGGGCGTGGAGGCGATGTTGAGGGAAGCCGCCCGTCAGTTCCCCGTGAGGATGCAAACTCCGGAGGGCGAAGTGGAGCGGCTCTCCAGCGACATCTCTCCCCTGGTCTCGCTGGTCCTGTATCTCTGCTCTCAAGCCGCCGAGATCAAGGAGTCAGGCGCCGGGAAGCGTGTCCCGACTCGTCCCAAGCCCCAGAAGACGAAGAAGGGCATGCGGATCTTCGCCCCGGATCACACGAGTCGCTGGGAGGTCGGCTATCGCCTCGGGGCCGCCCTGCGGCAGGCGTTGTCGGGGCATGAGCCGGGGGAACCGACCGGCACCCATGCCAGCCCTCGTCCGCACATTCGCAGGGCTCACTGGCACTCATTCTGGGTGGGGAAGAAGGATCAGCCCGATGACCGGTCGGTGACGCTCAAGTGGCTGCCGCCGATCCCGGTGAACGTCCAGGGCATCGAGGATCTGACGACGACGGTTAGGGATGTTGGGGGCCGGAATTCATGAGACGAACGTGTGAAGAGCGGAAGTCCCCGTACCCCCTTATCCCTGTTCAGAACCCGGCTATCCCACCGGCATATACGAACTGCCAGGGGCTTGCGAGGCTTATTGCCTCAGGTCCCGGCTTTCAGGTTGTCGAACCGGCATGATGCGAATGCTGCCATCAGGATTGGGTCGGACACGAATCGTCCCCCTCCGGATTTCTTGCCGGATGAGTTCCTGGACTTCGGGCAAGTGGGAGTGGGATTCGAGGTCACGCCAGTAAGAATCATCTCCGGTGCGAGCCATCGCTCTGTCCAATCGACGACAGGGGAAAGGAGCGTACACTGAAGCTTAGCTCGCCGTGGATAGAACGGCTTGCGAGCCGCCATCAGTTCGCACGAAGTGGTTCTTCGGTAACCTGGCCGCAACCTATCGGAGGATCATCCCATGCGGCGTTTTCGATTCCACATCGGCACGCTCGTCGTCCTCGTCCTGATACTCGGCGTGAGCTTCGCCGCTGACTGACTCGTCCAATCCCGTGAGAACCCCGCCGACGTGCCCTGTGGGATGCATTGGAAGGGCGTCCCCTGATCACCCGAGCCGCTGGAGGGTCAACGACCACTCGAAAGGGATTGAGCAATGCGGTACCGTCCTCGGATCACGATCCGAAGAATGATGGCCGTAGTAGCCTTGGTGGCGATGCTCTTGGGCTATTGCTCTTGGAGGGAGAGGATGGACCGCCTCTCTCATACCTATTCCCGGCAGTCGAGTGACCATGTCTCCGAGCGTTACACCATCGCAGCCCGAGCCCATGAGGAGCGGCGTCGAGGCGACAATTATCAGGGGGGAGCCCTGATCGCCGCAAAGGCCGGGGACGATAAGGAGGCCCAGAGGCTCAAGGAGCTGGCGGCTAAGTCTTTCGAGAGGGCTGACAAATTGAACTGGCTCTCCCGCTACCACGAGGCACTCGCCTGGAAGTATTGGCGTGCCAGTGACCGCCCCTGGCTACCCGTCGAGCCCGATCCGACACCACCGGACCCGTGATTGGCGGCGTAGGGCCTTTAGGTGGTTCCGCAAGGGAGGTCGGTGAAGACGCTGGGGGTTCCCCCCGACGGTAGAATGGAGCGAAGGGAGGCCCGATCATGGCGAACCCCAGGAATCGAGTGCCTGAGAACGTCCCCGGCGATTTCTTCGTGGACTCCACCTGCATCGACTGCGATGCCTGTCGGCAGATCGCCCCCTCGGTCTTCGCCGAAGCCGCCGAGACGTCCTTCGTCGAGGCCCAGCCGGTCTCCGGCGCCGACCGGCGGCGGGCGTTGCATGCGCTCCTGTCCTGCCCCACCGGGTCGATCGGTTGCCTCGGCGACGACGACCCGAAGGCGGTGATGAAGGACTTCCCACTGGTCATCGAGGAGCCGGTCTCCTACTGCGGCTTCAACTCCCCGAAGTCATATGGCGGCAATAGCTACCTCATCCGGCACCCCGCCGGCAACTGGCTGATCGATTCGCCCAAATTCGTGCCCCCGCTGGTGCAGCAGCTTGAGTCGCTGGGCGGCATCGCCCACATCTTCCTCACCCACCGGGACGACGTGGCCGATGCCCGGCGGTACGCCGAGCATTTCGGCGGCCGCCGCATCATCCACCGAGAGGAGTTGACGTCGCAGCCCGGTGCGGAAGTCATCCTCGACGGGGAGGCGCCGTGGGAGTTGGCTCCTGGTTTCCTCGCCATCCCGACGCCGGGCCACACCCGTGGACACTGCGTGCTGCTCTTCCAGGAGCGCTTCCTCTTCACCGGCGACCATCTGGCCTGGGACCGTGAGGCACGGCAGCTCTCGGCCTCCGAGGATTACTGCTGGTACTCGTGGACGCAGCAAGCCGAGTCGATGAGGCGGCTGGCGGCGCATCGCTTCGAGTGGGTCTTGCCCGGCCACGGCCAGAGGGTGCGTCTGCCCGCTCCCGAGATGCGACAACAAATCGAGCGACTGTCCGAGTCGATGAGGGCACGGAGCCGGGTATGATCCCTGGACGCTTGCTGCCGACGAGGAGTTCGGGGCGAGTCCGGCGAGCCGACTTGCTTCGTAGACGGGACCGACCTGGAGTCCGATCGGGGCGCTCAAGCCGAGGGCAATGCCATGGCAACCGCATTCGAGGCGGCGTACCCTAACATCGCCCGATGGGCCAAGGACTTCGGGATCATCGAGGTCGGATACGCCCCCGGCTCGGACAGCCTCATCAGGGCGATCGTTGAGGGGAAGGGCGTCTGGGCGGGAAAGCCCCGATACGAGACACTCGACGACGCCTTCAAGGATCTGGAAGCTGGAATCAGGGCTGCCCTCAAGTCTCGCAAGACCGGGAAGCAACGAGCCCCGGCGGCGGTAAGGACGCCGAGGAAGCCGGATCAACGGAAGCGGAAACCTTCCTCGGAGGAAATGCCCAAGCAGGTCCGGAAGCTCGACGAGATCATCGAGGCGATACGAAGGAAGGAGCGGGTGGACATCACCCGGCTCACGGTCGTCAAGAAGCTCTGCGAGGACCATGAGGCGGCCCGGGCTTTCGCCCTCTTCATCGCCCGAAGAGCCCTGGTGCGGCTGCGTGAAAAGAAGGGCGAGCGGCGATACCTGACCCTGGCGAACCGGGCGATCAGGGAGATGAAATCTGCACCCGCCCGGCCCACCGAGGATGTCAACTGGCCGCTCCTGGAGGCGCTGGGAGCGATCAGGGAGGTGCAGAACGAATTCAAGTCCACGAGGTGGGGGATGGTCAGGACCATCAAGTGCTGGGACTTGCTGATCGTCGAGAAAGCGTTGCATGGGTTCGACCGGAAGCTTGAGGCCCCGTCCTGGCTCTACCAGGCGACTCGGGATTACGTCGGGGGCTCCATGTTCCTGGAGAAGAAACAGGTTCCCCGGATCGATGAGATCGCCCGATTCTGGCGGCGGTATTTCAAGGCAAAAGCCAGAGATGGATGATGAGCCCGAGGGGCCGGTTTTCTGCATCATGATACCGGAGTTCCAGGGGGATAGTGCCTCTTTACAGTCTGGTATTTGACGAATAAGGTAGTGGTCGAAAGGATCTCCAAGCATGCGCCGATTCCGCCCCCAATTCACCGTGCGTCGGCTGATGATCGCTGTGGCGGTCGTGTCCGTGTTACTGGGGACGTTGGCGAGATTGCAATCTCGAAGCGAGTTCTATCGCCTGGCGTCCGAAGCGGAAGCAAAAAGCGTGCTGGATGTTGCTCGTTCGGTGGCTTCGCCGTTGAGCCAGGAGGATTACGCTCGGATTCGCC
Organism: uncultured Planctomycetota bacterium; assembly: GCA_963743925.1. Classification (GTDB taxonomy): domain Bacteria; phylum Planctomycetota; class Planctomycetia; order Isosphaerales; family Isosphaeraceae; genus CAVZRC01. The sequence continues at coordinate 1,564,894 of CAVURY010000034.1, forward strand.
TCAAGATGGTTTGGCATGTGAGCAAGATGAAGATTTACTCCGAGGCATCCAAGCGTCCCTGGCTCCCCGTCGCACCCATCCCGCCCGAGCCCGAGTGATGCCGGAACTCACAACACAAAGCTGTGCAGGCGGTCTACTGCGGGGCGATCACCAGGTTTTTCGCCCTGTCCATCAGCAGATACCGCCGGTTGACGAGCCCGATCTCATCCGTTCATCGGGCGTGGAAAGATTTATAGGTAGGATGAGCGTTTTTATCGAGTCCAGCCATGACCAGCAAATCACCTCAGATCGAAGTCACCGTGATTGGGGAAGCTGCCGTTGTGCGTTTCAGCCGCAGCGAATGCCTCATGATGGGTCTAAATCCGAGGCAAGATGTCGGAGAGGAATTGTTCACTCTCGTCGATACGGATCACTATTCCTTGATCGTTCTTGATTTTGGGAACGTGGACGTTCCGTGCTTCTCGGGTGCCTTCCAGGCGCTCCTGGTTACATTGCATCACAGGTTGTTCAAAGCGAATGGCGTCCTCAAGCTTTGCAACCTCCCAGAAGCGATCATGGAACAGTTCCAGGTCAATCAGCTTGTCAGGTGCTTCAACATCTACCCGAACCTTGAAGCAGCGCTCAAACCAGATGCATAGGTTGTGCTGCGATGAACCACATGACTCACCGGCATGCCATGAATTCCTCGTACCAGCGATCGAGGCTACATCGTCGGTAGCCATTGACGGTGCCGTATTGGTCACTGGGCAACTTGTGAGAATCGGGCAAACAGTGGCTTCGGAGGTAGCGGGTGATCGCTAGACCCTCCTTGATGAGTTGGGTCTGATCCAGGAGCAAGTCTCGTTCGAGACAGTAATCCTCCAGGGTCATCCACTCCTGTTCGGACTCGAAAAACTCAACAAACTCGTTCATCCTTGAACTCCAGTGCCTTCCCGGGCATCATTCACTTCCCTAGCTCGCAACGTCCACATAATAGACTGTAAACTTAAAACGCTTCTAGTGTTTTATAAGAAAATCAACGTTATAGCTACCGCTCCAATCTTTAGACTCTAGAGTTGGAGACCTTGGAGAGATTCGGTTATAAAACCCTTTCCCATTACCGGCTCGATCGCCACCGAGACGAAGTACAAATATTGGAGAAAGGTGTCGATCTGCTCACTTCGCTCGATATGGATCTCGGATTCGGAGCGACTTCGAGCTATTCCGTTGCATCTCGACGAATTTTTGCTATTATAGGAATACCATAGACATGGAGGTGATTTGATGCTGGATCTGCAAGATTGCCAGATGGTTGACGTGTTGCCGGTGTGCACTCTGCTCAAGATGAGCAGGACACACGTTTACAACCTGCTCAAGAGCGGTCGGCTGCCGGGTAGAAAAATCGGCGGACAGTGGCGCATCCCCGTTGAACGAGCTTCGCCGCTACCTGACAGCTCAGGGCATGACGTCTGTGTCCGAGACGACAGCCGATTGATTGCAACATGTCGATCGGCGTACGTCCTCCGCACAGGATCGACGCCACTTGGTCGGCGGGCTCGATGCCAAATGCATCCGATGGGCTCCAGGATGGACTCCATCGAAACACAATGACCCGGTGGGAAGGGCCTCCCACCGGGTCACATGTGCGCTTTTCACGTTTGACACAACCTCAAGGATTTGTATGTGTATTATAGTCGATGGATCGACCGATTTCCAGCAGGAAGTTGGCGAGAAAGCTGAAGAGATCAAGCCCACGTCCATCCCGGTCGATTTCGGCGAGATCCCCGCCTTCTTGAAAGGGCTCAATCTCTGGGTCGAATGGGCGTACGTGTGGAAGGATCGGCGGTGGACCAAGATGCCGTTCCAGCCCGTCGAGGCGTTGCAGGAATATCGAGACAGGACGGGATGGGCTCTGTACGCCGCAAAGTCCAATAGACCCGATACATGGACGGATTACGAGACGGTGGCTGCCTTCCACGAGCGGCACCCGACCCTGACCGATGGAATCGGGGTCATGCTCCAGGAGGGGCTCTCGGGAGATGATCTCGATAAGTGCCGGGACAGGGCGACGGGTGAGGTTTCCGGGTGGGCGTTGGACCTCGTACGACGGGGCGACTGCTACACCGAGGTCAGCCCGAGCCGCACCGGTCTCAAGATGTTCATGATGGCGGATCTCGAAGCGGTGCGGTCGCTCCCGGAGTTCGCAGGGCGGAGATCGCTGCGGAAACAGGCCCCGTTCGGGACCGGAAGGGTGGAGGTCTACGACAAGTCGTCCAATCGCTTCTTCACCGTGACGGGGCATAGGTTCGGCGAGGTGACCACGATCGAGGATCGCCAGGCACAGTTCAACGATGTCTATCGGACGGTGTTCGCAGACATCGGCAAGACCAAACCCGAGGAGGATGCCGGGCGAGTATTCGACGAGGCGCCGGACGGGCGTCAGCCCGATTGGCTGGAGCAGATCTGTGCCGAGGAGGATGCCGGGTCGGCGTCGGCATGGCTCAAGAAGTTCAAGGGCGACCTGCGGACGCTCGATGTCATGGGGTTGTGGCGTTCGGCGGGTCTCGTCATCGATCGGAAGGATGAGGAGACGTTTGCAGTCCAGTGTCCCAACCGGGCGAACCACTCCGACCCGGAAGCTTCCGGCGGGACGGTCATCTACAAGCGACCGGGCGAATACCCCATCATCCACTGCGGTAGGACCAGGTGCCGGGACGGGCAATTCGGCACCCGAGAGGCGATGCTGTCCTTCGGTCCCGGGCTTGTGGACAGATTCTGTAAACCATTTCATCCCGACGGCGATGAGGATGGTGATTTGCCCGAGATCATCACCAGCGATCGCCAACTGCCCGATCTGACGATGGATGCCATGAAAGCCATCGATAAGGCGAATGATCCCCCGAGGCTCTTCCGGCGCTCGGGAGCGGTCGTGCGGTTGCGGCGGGACGATGGGCCGGCCTACTGCGAGCCGCTTTCGGTCGCCGCACTGCGTGGCGAGATGGCCCGTGCGGCGCTCTGGAGGCGTTGGTCCGGCAGCCGGGACAAGGCGGTCAAGATCAACGACAAGCCGCCCCGTGAGGTGGTCGAAGACCTGCTCTCGCATCCGGGGTGGCGGCTGCCGGTCATCGACCAGATCGTGGAGTCGCCGGTCTTCATGGCGGATGGTCTGCCGATCGATCGCCCCGGATACCATCCGGACTGCCGCCTCTGGTATGAACCGGGTCCGGGATTGGATCGTGTCCATGTGCCGCCCCACCCGACTGCTGAACAAGTCTCCGACGCCGTGCGGCTGCTCAACACCGACATGCTCGTCGATTTCCCGTTCGTGGGCGACGCCGACCGGGCGAACTGCCTGGCATTCTACCTCCTGCCCGCCGTCCGGCAAATGATCGTCGGCAACACGCCCATGCACGTCTTCGGGGCCACGAGGCAAGGCACCGGCAAGGGTCGATTGGTCGACCTCTGGGGGCTGATCTGGTTGGGTCGGACGCCGAGCCTGACCTCCGAACCGCACTCGGACAAGGAGTGGGGCGAGAAGATCGGCTCGTCGCTCCTGAGCGGGGCGGGCCACTTCTTCGTGGACAACATCAAGTATGCGGTCAGGTCGGGTGCGCTGGCGGTCGCCTTGACGACGAGCCGCTTCTCCTATCGCATCCTGGGAGAGTCGAAGGTGGTCGACCTGCCGGTCGGTTGGTGCTGGGGTGCCAACGCCAACAACGTCAAGGCCGACTCCGACATCGTCCGGCGCTTCGTCCGCACCCGCCTCGACGCCAATTGCGAGCGGCCGGAATTGCGGTCGGGGTGGAAGATCCCGGACCTGCTGGGCTGGGCAAGGGGACGGAGGTCGGAACTCGTCTCGGCCTGCCTGACGATCGTCCGGGCCTGGATCGTCGCCGGGAAGCCGATGGGCGCCTACACGCTGGGCTCATACGAGGAGTGGGCGAGGGTGATGGGCGGCATCCTGGACTCGATCGGGGTCCGTGAATTCCTCGGCAATCTGTCCTCCAATGATGAGGTGAACTCCGCAGAAGCCGAATGGCGGGGGTTCGTGAGCCTCTGGTCGACGTTCCTCCGAGACGAGGAGGTCACGATCAAGGAGTTGTATGAACTGGCGATCGAGAACGACCTGCTGAGCGGCGTGATGGGCGAGGGGAGCGACATGTCGCAACGGACCAAGCTCGGGCTGGCGCTCGGGAATCGTGAAGGTCAGGTGTGGGACGGGAAGAAGATCGTCATCCCCAAGGACGAGGCGGGGCGGCGGCGGGTTCATCGCACGGGAGGCGTGTTGTATCGCCTCGTCGACATCGGCGATGATCCGACCGGATCGAGACCATCGGCACGGACCGGAGGTACGGAGGCGAGTGTCGGAGGCGAGTCGGGTTCATAGACGGGAGAGAGTTCTCGATGCCGCTCGGCGATCGAGGATTTCGGATCTGCGACCGACCGAGGGTCCAGGTCCGGGCAGTCGACATCATGGGTGCTCCGGGAACGCCACAATCGGCATCTGCACCGCTGACCCATGCCCAACGGTCAGCAAACGGTCAGCACAAGGGTCAGCAGGGCTAACTGCTTAAATTGCTTATACTTAGATACGATCTGCTGACCGTGCTGACCCTTGACCCGTCATCTCAGCAAGTCTGAAGAAATAATTACCAGGTATTGCTGAAGACATGGGCATGCACCCGCCCCAACAGACTACGATTACACACACAGATACTAGTGGAGTGGGGGGGCAAGGGTCAGCAGGGTCAGCAGACCTTACTTAACGTCTTTTATGTAAAGGACTTAAGTGTGCTGACCGTTGTGCTGACCCTTTGGCAACGGTTAGCAGAGTTATCGCCGAGGTTGACCGGGAGGGTACGTTTGGTGTCCCGGCTCCATGAATCGATCCGTCACGGGCCACAAGTCCCGGCCTTGAAGCGGGACGCCTTCATCGGCGAAACGGACAGACCGGGGAATTGAACGGACAGACGACGGTCGCCGATGCTGCCTCGACAGATCTGAGAGCGGCGTGCCTCGGGTCGAGGCATATGTGAAACGTGCGGAAGAATGGGTCGAAGGGAGGGTAATCTTCCGGGTGACCTAGTACGTAATCGAAGTAGTCAGCCAAGTCATCCGTTTCGACCTCGTGGTCGCAAATCAGCCCGCTGTCCACGAGGATCGTGATCCGCTTCGAGACCACCCGGCATGAGTCCCGGCGTGAGTCGTACAGGTCGGACAGATCCGCTCGCTCGCCTTCGGCCAGCAGGCTCCACCATCTCCTGGCGGCATCTGTGTCCGTGTGCGACAGCCCTTCGACGAGTTGGTCAGGTATGGGATTCATCGCCGTGGTCGGGTAACACTCCGCCAAGATGCCGTCTTCCGGACTCAATCCCGTCGAATGAACCGTGCCATGAGCTGGACGGCTCAACGCCAGAACTTCCACCAACTCCTGGTCCTCGTTGCGGCCGCCTGCACAGTGGTCGATCTCGTGGACGAGTCGGCCCGGGATGCTTGTTGGGTTTCCTTCTCAGGATGAATTCGAGGTGTCAACGGCGATGTTTCACCGAGAGCATCGACTCGTCGACCGTCTATGAATCTCTGCAAATCTTCGGCGAGTTTCCCCATGCTGCGATATCGCCGTTCGACCGCCTTCTCCAGGCACTTCATGCAGATCGCTTCCAGGGCGGAATCGATCGAATCTCGGCATAGGCGGGGCGAGACGGGCGGTCCACTCCTGACCTTCATGATCACCTGGATTTGATTGCCGGTGAACGGCGGTCGCCCGGTCAGCAGCTCATACATGATCGCCCCGAGGGAGTAGATATCGGCGGGTGGACCGACGTCTTCGATGCGACCCCAGGCTTGCTCCGGAGCCATGTACTGCGGCGTGCCCATGATCGCCCCAGATTGCGTCAACTTCCCGAGGATCTGGGAGTCCGCAGGCAGGTCGAAGGATGCCTGGCGGTGAGCCTCTCGAATGAATTGGATGATGTCATCGAGCCGACGCTCATCCTCGGCAACCGGAGTTCCGATCCTCTTCTTCCATTCGGTGCGGACAGCCTCGCCGTCGAAGGTCGTGGTCACGTCGTCGTCGGCGGTTTCGTTGATGGGCTGGAAGTCGTCCTTGAACGCCAGGGAGAGATCGCTGAAATCCCTCGGCATAGAGATGGTCATCATCTCCGAGTCATACTCCGTCGTGAACTTCGCCAATCCGAAGTCGGTGATCTTGGGAAGATGATCAGACATCAGGAGCACGTTCGACGGCTTGAGGTCTCGGTGGATGATGCCTCGTTCATGGGCGTGCTCCATGGCACGTGCGAGTTGCAGGCTGACGTGACCGATCCGATCGCACGGCATCGGGCGTGCTCGAATCGTTTCGGCAAGGCTTCCGCCCTCGGCGTACTCAAGGACGAAGAAAGGAAACCCGAGGTGAACCCCGACTTCATGGATCAGCACGATATTGGGGTGATCCAGGGAAGCGATCGCCTCCGCCTCGATGCGGAACCTGGCGAGTTCGAGGAAGGCGGCTCCCCGTCCACTGAGGACCATCTTCAGGGCGACGAGGCGGTCGTACCTGAGATTCCGTGCCTTGTAGACGATTCCCATCCCGCCACGCCCCAGCTCGCCGAGGATCTCGTAGCCCGGGATACTGGGGATGGTCACTTCCATCGATCTGGCTCCGGCCGAGACTTGGTGCCGAGACTTCCGCCGAGGAGATTCCCGCCGCTGATTCTCAACGTTTCCTCTGCTGGAATCCATCAGGAACCCTGCCGAGCCGTGAGTCGAAATCACATTGGTCGTCGGTCATCGTGGTGCGACCCGTCACGGACCCATCTCAAGGAGGGTCCTCGCCGCTTCCTGGGGAACCGTCCGGGGCATCATTAGCCATGGGAGATGACGGACGAAACGGAAACGCCGGGGAGGACCCCGGCGTGATCGAATCGGTTGCTGAGACCGAGAACCGATCAGCGGAGAGCAGTTGCTCCGTAGAGCAGCCGTCTCGCTCGTCTCAATGAGTCCTCGATCTCGCCGAGGTCGCCGATCGCCATCGCCTTGAAGAGAAGCCGATCGATGTCGGTTTCCATGTCGTCCAGCACCGAGGTGCGGACGCCGTTGCTCCTTCGTGGTTCGGCGTTGACCGTGGCGGTGGTCTCATTGCGAGGTCTGCCACGCTTCTTCCCCGTGACGACCGTCCCGGGCTTCCCGGGCTTCCCACGAAGGTTCCCGGTCAGTCCCATCTTTGCCCTGACATGGTTCACGAGAGAGGCGCTGATGGTCCCGTCGAATCCGGCGGCTTTCCACGCCTCATTCACGGCATCGGCGTTTCCACGGGGATGGTCGAGCAGGAACTCCTTGATGAACATCCCCTTGCCCGGAGTGGCGACCGTCTCGGGCATCCTGGAGGTCGCCTCATCCTTGGCACTCGTCCTGGGTTTCGACTTCGCACGCAGATTCCCGGTCAATCCCATCGCCGACCTCGTCTTATTGACGACGGTGGAACCGATCGTCCCGCTCATCCCGGCTGCTGTCCACGCCTCGTTCACGGCCTTGACGTTGCCCCTGGGATTGCGGCGGAGAAACTCCTTAACGAAGGCGGTCTTGCCCTGATTCTTGGTCGCTGTTGCCATGATGATGTACTCTTTCTGGTCGCAGGATATTGTCGCTATGCACACAGTAGACCAGAAAAACAACTGGATTTGAATACACGAACGATTTTGTCGATCGGGGAAATAAGCCGTATTTGAGGGTTGTAGCTGCTAGGAGTCATGGCTAATCGAAACGCTGACCGAACTCCTTCCGGAGCAAGTTGCGAGCTGTGGCTGAACGAGATGCCCTTCTTCCTAGGGCTGAGACGGCGACTTGCCTGGATATTCTGGTACGTGTCCTTCACACCCGCCGGCACCGGACTTCTATGCAGACTGGCTGCGAATGGCGAGTCATCATGTCCCGCTGAACATGAACGACCGAGTGATGGGAATTGGGGCGAGGGAGATGCGACCAACCCGGTGGGAGCGGCTGGCTGGGGGCATAATGTCAGGTTGTGAACGCCGCTGGATCTCCCGGATCAGGGCATGTTGACTTGCTCCACCTCATCGCCGTTGATGATGAGCACCTTCGTACCCTGCCGCTCGTTCTCCTCGGCTTGCTTCCAACTCTCCTCAGAGAGGGTCAAACGCAGGGCCAGGATATTGCCCTCCGTCAGATTCTTGGGATAACCCGAGCTTATCGGAGGAAAGGGGCGGACATCGATGACGGTCGACTTCAAGTGGCCTCGGACCACTTCGACGACATCGAAGGCGTCCATGGCGGTCATGATCCAGGAGCCGTCCGGCGTGTGAACGCACGGACCACGAGTGCGACGATATCTGACTCTCACGACGATCGGTTCTGAATCTTTGCGAGTAATGGTCGCTCGATGTGCGGCTTCACGTGGAGATGCGTCTGTCACTCGCCGGGCATCTCTCCGTGGAGAGTGAACGGTCGGAGATTTGAAGCTCGACACCGGGGACGTCGGAGGCGGCTCAACAAAGTCTCGATCGCATCCGGCGGCCAATGAGGACAGGAGCAGCCCGGACACAACTCGCACGCAGAGTCGCCGCATGGCTCGACCTTCCTCGTGACAGGATGTTCACGCCCAGGCCATTGGGTTCTCGTCCCAAATCATCCCCGATTGTAGTCCCGATATCCACGTCAATCAAGAACCTCGATCCGATCAAGACCACTCTTTGGTCGCTGAAACATCGCCGGCACTTGGTCAAATTGACCACAACTTCAGGATGTGCAGCCCGACGGAATCCGAGCGCTTGTTGAACCGCACTGGTCCTACCATGACGAAAAAAGAGAGGGGCAGCTTGCACCGATCATATAAGCCAACTCTTCTGATGGGCAGCCTCGACCAGGTCCCGGATCGTGATCGGCTCTAGCCCCCAGACCTCGTGGGGGTCTCTTCTCCGGAGGACTTCCTCTACAAACCAGATGAAGAGTGAGACCGGATTGCCTCCGCATTCCGGCCCGAAGTGCTTCGAGGGATCGAACCCTGATAGATAAACCTCAAACTCCTTCCCGAATTCGTCGATCAACTCCCAACCATCAGCGCCATCGGTCCCCGGGTCGCCGAAGAGAGTGGTCTCCAACGAGAGATGGTCAGGATCGGTAGACCTCTCCCGAGCTACGAACGCCTTGATCCGAGATTCGAGGTCTGTACCCATCGTGATCATCTCAATAGCTGACCTACAACCTGGGGTCTAATTGTCCACAATGTCAGAACATCAAGTGCGCCGGTGACGGAGAGTATAAACGAGCGTACCGATGCAGGCTCCCATCCCAGGAAAGAGAACGAGCCAGGTGGCGATGGCCGCTTCCGTGTCGATGTAATCGCTCGGAACGAGCAAGCCGATTATCAAGCCGATCATCGTACCGATGAAGTCATCGCTCGGTCGCCTCATCGAAATCGCCCCTGTGCACGGTCGATTCGTCCACGATGTCAGGATGTGTAGTCTGCCAGGTTACTGTCGTCGCCTGCCGAGTAACCGGCCTTGAGCATCACCGCATCGAGCCTATCCATGACCGTGGTGTCATCCTTGAGCGAACCTGCAAATGTGGCGAAGACGAAGTGACCATCCCTGACCGAGGCGAGTAACGTGGACTCGTGACCATCCAGAATAACCCAGAACATATCTTCGGACTCGGGTTCGACCTTGCATGGGAGTTCGGCAGCCGTGAGTTCTTCCAGCAACTCGTCAAGCGGGATGGTGGCAGCCTCATTGATGGGTGCATAATAGAGTTCAATCGGCATGACACCTTCCTTTCGCCCCGAGTCCGGGTCAAGTTGTCCACGAAGTCAGAATGTGCAGGCCGCTCGTTTGAGGGGTTAGTCGAGGTCGGATCGCTCTATTCCTCGCTTCCTGAAGCGCCAAGAATCTCGGATTTTGGATGCGGCATACCCAAGCCCAAACGAAAGTATCAACCAGAAAGACCCCATAGAAATGGATTGTGAATTCCTGAGAAAGCCCCTTTCCCCTTGGCTCGCCAACGTGATGCAACTGATCGTCATGATCGGGATGAGCAGCAGCCACGCCTACCGGAATAAACGCCGAGCGGCGTGCGGCGAGAGGGTCCCCATGCCGATAGGAGTGCAGGTTGACCCAACAATTGCACACGCCAAAATGACCATACGGTTGGACCTAGGTGAAGGGTTGGCTTTGCGAAACCCCATCGCTCGCACCAATGTATGCTTTCGCCGAATGGGGCGGAATTGTCCACGACGTCAGAAGATATTGTCCGCCGGCAATCAATCTGACGAACCGTCCCGCTTGCCGAACAAGAATTCCACCTTATCCGCCTCGACCTGAGTCCATTTCAAGCAATCCAAATCGTCTTGATCATCCCAGTTTGTCTCAAGATGCATTTGGCAGCGATTGCATCGTCCTACCCAATCATTAGAATACCAGTTTGGCGTCCCTGCCACTCCGATGAATTTCGAGTTACCTTCCAGGACAACCTCGATTCGGGACGGTCCAGACCTTGGACACTCTCCGAGAACCACCCGTTGTCAACCGTGATCCGCCATATCAACTCCGAATCGTTGAATTACCGACGGGTGCAAATGGTCCGATCATGAGGACGTTGAAACAACCTACTCGACCCTCTTGTCTCCGACCCGGCTCTCTCCGAACATGTCTTCCATCCAGGCCTGGTAATCCCGAACGAATTCTTCACGTGGATCGTGATTCATCTCGTCTGCGAGTGCTCGCTCAGCGGCGGCGAGAGCATCCTGCTCCTCGGCCGTAGCGGAGCGGAGCATTCCAGCGATCGACTCCAAAGCGGCTGCGATCGCTTTCATCTGCGATCCCTCCAGGTGATGGCTCGGCATTTTGGGGGTTAAATTGACCATAACGTCAGCATGTGTGGCCCGACAGATCTACGGCGGATCGACCGACCAGACCTCGGTGCCGGGGGGAACCTCATCTCGGTCAAGGTCGGGCATGGCGATACAACTGTCGTAGGTCACCCAATGGGTGACGCCCTGGCACGTCCTATTGTAGCTGACTTCCAAGAATCCGCCGATTCGAGCATTGACCATCGATCCGTCGGGCCGTTTCAGTAAAAGACTGTCACCGGGCCGGAAGACCTCTCCTGACTCCACGGCAATCCCCGGATACAGGAGCAGGTGCGGACGCTCGCTGAGACAGGGCGCATCCGAGGGCGAGACCGCTGGAGAGGAGATTGCGGCGGTGCATGAGCGAGCCTCCTGAGTCCGGGGGGAAGTCATTGATCTGCATGGTCGCATATCCTCGATGGGGGCGGAACGAGGTTCAACATCCATTCGATTCGTGAAGTTCGCAGAGCGGTCGCCCCTCCCGGGATCGAACAGGGTCGATCAAATGCCCCGACCCCCGATCCCCCGGTCACGGGTCCGTTCGGCCATCGTCAGGGACGAGCCGATCGAAGATAATGACTCGGTGTCTTGATGCGGTTTCCTGTCGGCCCAGTTCGAGACTTCATTCTCCGCCGCAGGGACTGGCACAGAGGCACGTCCCGACGCTGCAACGTCGAAAGGACCGATGACGATGGCGAGACCAAGAGAACCGTGGAATATCCGCCCTGCGAAGAAGAGAGCCTCCGTGACCGCCTCGGTCAAGGTCGAGGTCGAGGCGAAGGCCAGGCACTTGATCGACGTCGTGTTGAAGCCCAAGTATGTCCTGCCTCCGCCCGCCGAGGCGCAGTTCAATTACATCATCGACATCGGGGCGAAGTGGCACGGGAATTACTTCTACTTCTCCTCGACCTACGCATGCCCAGGCCCGAACGCCCTCTTTCCCACGTTCGAGGCGAAATTTGCACGGATGGAACCCCTGGGCGGCGGCCGGTTCGCCCTCTACTTCATGCGGTATACGGGTAAGGAATGGGTCGGCATCTTCGACGCCCTCTCGGTGGACGAGTGCATGAAGGCCATCCAGGACGATGACTGGTTCGTGCCGTGAGCGTCCGGGACGATCGACCGACAAACGATGGGGGATTCGATGAGCGTACCTGACGTAGAGCGACGTGATGCAGAGAGGACCGGGGAGCTTGTCCGCAAGAAGCTGATGGAGATCATGGAATTGCAGGCGGACATCGACACCCTGTTGCGTGGCGACCATCCCACGCCGTTCGGCTCCAAGAATTGGCGGTACGCCTGCCCGGAAACCCGCAACGCCTCGTGGCAATGACGGCGATCCAGTTCGTCCTCTTAGAGCCGGTGGGGTGGGTCGAGGGAAACGACGAGTTCAAGGTCGCCGCCGACAGGATGATCAAGATCATCGTCGCCCAACTGAAGACGCTCAAGACGAAGAAATCCGATTGGTGACGCCAATGGACCCGAAGACCGTCGAGAAACTGGAAGGCAGGATCGAGGAGGCCATCGCCGACGTCATCGTGAAGATGGGCGCCAAGAAGTTGCCGCTCCTGCCATCCCCTCACACCATGCACCTGATGGCGAAAGCGGCCGTTGCCGTCTACGAGGCGGCCGTGGAAGACGATGGTCCTGAGAGAGCGCCCAAGGGAGAGGGCGGGCGCTAACCGTCCTCTCCTCCCAGCAGCCACGCTCTCGCCTGTTCCACCAGGAGAAGATCGTTGGCGGATTGGCGGAGATCGTTTCGCCGCTCCATCTCGATGACCTCGGGATCTTCCCCCTCGTAGAGATCGGGATCGAACGGCTCGGTTTGACGGGCCGTTTTCAGAAACTCCGCCAGTTGCCAGGGCTCGAAGATCGTCTTGATCTCGGTGACGAAGGCAGGGATCTCAGCCCGGAAGTCCGGGAGCCTCTCGGCGGCTTCGAGGTAATCCAGGAACTTCTCGCCGATGAGATAACGGAGTGCCTTGTCGGTCCCGAACTCGTCCTCGATCATCCTTGCGGCTTCACACTTCTCGATCCAGACCTTGCAGGGTTCCATCTTCGACATCTCCCGGTCCGAGACGGTTCATGCGGCCCCGATCGATCGATGACCGCCTATGCATGGGGCATGCTCCCCGGCACGTCGGGCAGCCCCGTCAGGAAGATGGCATCGGGCCTGTGGTTGAGGTACGCCTTGAAGATGAACTCGCTCCAGAAGTTCGGCTCACGACCGTATTTGAGGAACTCGGACAGCCGACGCCGTTTCTCCGGGGCCGTCAGGCCGATCAGCGACTTGCTCAGGTAGGCCGTCCAGTCCGCCTTGCCGAAGCCCATCAGGATGTACGGCGTCGTCATGGCGACGTGGTAGCTCGCCGGATCGATGGGCGGGCAGAGCCGCACGAACCAGAGTTCGCCGGGCTTGCCGAGATACCCCGCCGGGGAGTCGCACTCGAACTCGTCGTCGGTGATCAATTCCCGGAACAGGCAGCGACCGCCCTTGAGCCCGACATGCTCGTAGACGCCCATCCGGGTCTCGGACATCAGGCGGATGGCCTCGGTCGCATCCGTCTCCAGCCCGAGCCGTTCGCCCACGTCGAGCAGGCAGGTCCCGATCGTCTCGTGGTCGGGTCCGAACCGGAGGTCGTAGAACGCCCAGGTGGTGAAGTAGCTGCCCGTCAGCGGGCTCATCGGCGGGCCGCCGGGCATGTAGGTCTCCTGGGCGTCGAGGACGACCCGGTAATAGGGGTCGCACTCGGGCAGCACGCTGACCCGCTCGGCGAAGACCGATGTGAGGTTCTGGACGGCGACGTAGACGCCATGCAACGGGTCGAGGGTCTCGCCCCGATGGGACCGGGCGGTTTTCCCATGTTTCAGGCAGCCCAGTGCGTCCCGTATCGAGCCGGACTCCCGGCGAAGCTCGGCTGTCAGGCTCCGGCTCTTGCCCAGTCGTTTGATGAGTTTGGCGCTGATCTGGCCCATGCGGGATGTACCAGGGTTGCGGCGGAGTTACACCTTGTGTTCGGGATATGGTGCCCGATCACGGGACGTATTACCAGACCCGGTTGCTCATGACGCTTCTGCCCCTCGATCGGTCGATCCCCTTCGATGCAACACCGAAGTCGAGGGCCGTCAAGTGGCGTGCGAGATGACTCGCCCACCCGATTACCGCACCAGCGATCGCCACGGTGACCATCATACGACTCACCGTAAACCGAGTTCGACTCGGCCGCCTGGTCTGCAACTCCTGGCTTCGGGGTGTAATTGCCCACAAGGTCGGAATGTGCAGACCGTTGGATGAGGAATGTCGGTCGAACTCCGGCTCCGCCCTCCAGTCAATTCGCCGTCCGATGGCCACGCCAATCGACTTCTCGAAGAGGCTTGTCCGAGGACAAGCACCACTCGATCAGCGAGCGGACACTCGCAGGCGTGACCTTGGAGTTGCTTTCCCAACGGGGGCAGAGGAACCGTCGCCATATCCCCCCGGCGTCGGGAACCCCCGTGAACTCTGCGCCGATCACGATCAGGAACGGATCGTCCGCCTGACCGAGGTGATACCTCACGATGAATTTCTTATCTTCGGAGACGACTTGTAGCACCATGTCCGGCGAGTCGTAGTCCTCGCAGACGTACCAGATGAAGAGGCGGTCCCCGACCCTGATCCTACGACGCCACTTCGTTCTTACGCCCATCAGTGGCCCCTATCGCTCTTCCAGCGCCCGGAATTCCCGCTCCCGCTCAGTTCGCCACGGCGACACTGCCATGGAGCACGGAGCCGCCGCAGACCAGCGCCGAGGCGTGGGTCTCCGTGTCGGCGTCGAAGCGGAACTCCTGACCCTCGCCGACCGCCGGTGCCGGCTCCCAGGCCCCGTCCCCCAAGCGGGCCAGCAGCCCCTCCACGTCGGTCCGCTCGGCGACCTGATCCGCAGGACCGGCCTCCAGGGCGTCCATCACCACGCCGCTCAACAGACGGTCCCAGACCTTCGCACAGGTCGAGGGCTTGTCGAACAGGTCAAGCGCCACGACCTTCGTCCCGACGGCGACGGCCAGCCCGGTCGCACCCTCGACGTACTTGAGGCCCTCCCGGAACTCGTCCAGTCGCCCCCGGTAGGTCTCGTAGGTGTCGGACATCGCCGCCGTCTCGGAGGACGAGCCCAGGGAGTCCATCTGGCGACTGACCTCGCTCCAGACCTGCATCTGGTCGGAGGTATATCCGTGACCGGCCTTCATCGAGGAGTACGCCGACTTCTTGAGGATGTGCCGCAGCTTCGAGGACGAGTGGGAACCGCCCGAATCGAAGTGCTTGCTCCGATATCGCCAGCGGCCCTGCTCGACGCAACTGACCGGGATGGGCGTCGAGCTATGGGCGGCGACCAGGACCGAGGTGTTCAGGACCCGGTTCTGCTTGGCACCTCGCAGTTCCTCGCCCTCCAGGAACAGGACACGGGAATCGCCCTGGTTGGTCACGAGGAGGTTGGGCACGGAGCCCCCCTCGCTGACCTCCTCGACCGTGACCGAACCGGCCAGGATCGCCTCGTCGGAGAGGAGATATTCGATATGCCCATCGAGGGTCGAGAACAGGGGGAAGATGGCGAGAGCCTCATGGCGGACGGGATCGCCGACACGGACATCGGGCAGGGTGGACATGGTACGCTCCTCGATCGGTTAAAGGCCCCTATCTTCTGGATGCATCGAGTCCGGCGAAGGTTCGGCGACCGGGTCGCAAGGGGACGGACGCTCTGACCTCATCGTCGCACGACGTCCCCGACCGATCCAAGGTTGAACTCGATGCGGACGACGCCCGACATTTTGCTCCTCGCCGCCGCAGCCCTCGCTCCCGGCTCTCCTCGTCGGGTCGCAAGGTCGTAGCACTTCTTGATGATCCCTACAACACGCGCAGTTCGATTACGCCTATCCGAATGTCGGGTCGGTCGTTGAAGGGCCGAGACAGTTCCCGGACAGCATCCGTCCGCTCGGCCCCGTCATGGAATACCGTCCACGGCAGGTGCGCCTCGTTTCCCTTGCCCTGGTTCCACACCGAGATCACCGTCCTGCCGCCGAGGGAGTAGTACCGCCGCTTCTCCCGCATCTCGTACCGGCGCATGTAGTCGTGGATCGGATTGAAGATCAGCCGTACGTTCATCTCCCGCAGGCGGTCGGAGAAGCCGTACGGGTCGGAATACTTGTCCGAGCCACGCACCAGCGAGACGATGTTCGACTCCCCGCAGAGGACCAGAAGGGCGTCGGCGATCCGGCGCTCGCCCAGGTCGTCCAGGAATGCCTGCTTGTTGGCACCGGGGGCGGACGACGTGGCGAATCGCTGCTGCGCCAGCTCGGGGGCTTGCCGACCCCGCACCCAGATCTCCGCATGATCGTAGCTGTCGGGCGGCTGGCCGATTTCGATGATCACCCGCCGGACGTGGGCCAAACCACGGAAGACGGCGTCGTGGTCACGGGCCACCGGCGAGCGCCGGTCCCAGGTATACAAGGCGTAGAGGATCGTGTCGCAGCCCTCGTCATCGCACAGATGGTTGATCCGGGCGAAGTGGTCGGAGTAGTCATGGCGCCCCAAGCTGTCGGGCACCTTGTAGTTATGGGAAACCAGGGCCACCTTGCTGATCCTGTCCGGTTCCGAGTTCGTGACCGCTGACGATGCGGGAACGGCGGTCGCCGACTGCTCCAGGGCGCACCGGCCCGGGAGGATACAGGCGAGATGTTCGTCGGCGCCCGGACCGGTCCAGTCGAACTTCCCGTACCGCAGCCGGACCAGGCGGACCCCGTTGCGTGCCGCCAGGATGTCCCGCAGGCTATCGTAGAACGCCCGCTGCTCGTCCCGGTACGGCGGCATCGGATCTGTCGCCTGGACCGAGCGGCAGGTGGCGATCCATTCCTCCGGGTCGAAGCCGAGAACAATGTCCTGTGGGTAGAGTTCGAGGGTCTTCGCCCGTTGCAGCGTGAAGTGCTGGCGTTCATCGTACTCGATGATGAGCCGCTCGCCCGGCACGAAGTAGTCGCAGCGGAGCGACCGCCCGAATGAGGCGAAATCGTTGTGCCCCCGCATGGCTTGCAGGGCATGGAGGACACCGGCGATGGTGCCGTCCATCTCGCCGGGTTGTGGGACCATCAGCCACGGGAACTCGGCCTCGGTGACCACGGTGCCGAAACGGCGGCGCAAGAGGTCGGCCAACCGTTGTTTCTGCGGCTCCAGGCGGCGAGTGGATGGGGCGGGAAGGGTGGCTTCTGCCGGTGACGGCGACTGTCTGGCGACCGCCGCCTCTGGACGGGGACCGGATTGCGGACCGTGCTGGGTGGGGAGGCCGAGACCCCGGAAGAACCTGATCGTCTCCTGCCCACCGGAATAGTCCCGGTTCGGGTCTAGCTCGGTGCCGGTCGCCAGGCGGTAGGCCAGTCCCCGGATGAACTTAGCCGGGTACGTCTTGCCGTCCCAGACAAGGAATGTGCTTTGCGCCGCCCGCTTGGGTGCCGCCGCCCCGGAGTCGTAGAGCGCACACGCTTGCCGGACATGCTCCAGCGTGACTAGTCTCCAATCTGGCGTCATGGGCGCAACCCTTGGCTTGAGGTAGCAGCCAGGATGTTCCTCCTCGTACGACGCTTCCCGCCGACCCGTGTCAAACTCTCCTCCGATTATCCTCCGGGAAAGGGTACTCCATGAACCTGGCGGTCGCCCGAGCGACCGCATCGCCGTGATGCCGGGCGACCACCCGCAGCGCCATGTCGATGCCCGCCGAGATCCCCGCCGACGTGATCACGTCGCCCTCTTCGACGACGTGCTGATCGCCGATCACATCGACTGCCGGGAACAATCCTCGCATCTCCTCCAGGACCCGCCAATGCGTCGTGGCACGCTTGCCGTCCAGTAATTCGGCCTTCCCGAGGAGTAGCGACCCGGTACACACCGAGGTCAGCGTCGTGACCTCACGAGCCCTCTCGGCGATCCAGCCGATCAGCCGATCATTGTCCATCTCTCGGCGGGTCCCCCACCCGCCCGGAACCACCAGCACGTCGAGCGGCGGGCAGTCCTCCAGGCGGTGATCGGGGACGACTTTCAATCCTCCGGTGGCGACTACGACTCCCGAGATCTCGGCGATGATGACGACCTCGTAGGGCGACGGGTCTTGCCGCCTCCGGTCTTCCTCCATCCTCGTGACGGAGAAGACCTCGAAAGGTCCGCAGAAGTCGAGAACCTCGACCTCGGGGAAGACCAGGATTCCAACCTTGCGACGGTTCATGGGTAGCCCCATTTCTCGGATCAGATGGGGTGGGACGAGAAGTTGGAGAAGCAGCCGTGCTCGCCGCTCACGCTCATGACATGGCCGCTCCGGATCATTTCCCGCTCAATCGCCCGAGCAGCCCTCGAAGCGGATCTCGTGGGGCTGCCCATTTTTGTAGACGATGAAGTAGACCGCCTGCCACCGCTCCAGGTTCTCGCCGAGGTCGGACGGCACCGACTCCACCTGTTCGACGGTCGGTCGGACGGTCCCGAAGACACGCAGCAGTTCCTCGTCGGGGACGGGCGTTGCGGCCCCGAACGATCGCTCGTCGGCGATCCTGTCGATGTCGAGGATCGAGTGGGTACCCGACTCGGCATTATGCTCAAGCAGCTCCTGGATCGAGGAGGGGACGAAGTCCTCGTCCGGAATGGGGAAGTTCTTCAGGGCTTTCAGGTATTGACGCTCGTGATCCTTGAGTTGGTCCAGGGGCTTGGCCAGGATCGAGTCACGGTAACGCCGGACTTCTTCCCACGGTTTGTAGTAGTCGCCGCTCTCGAACACCTCCTCCTGGAGCCGCACCAGTGCGGCCTCGATGTCCGAGTCATAGGGGGTGGTATACCTCCAGCCGCTTGCTCCCATTTCCTGACCCTCCCAGAATCGTGATCATTCCCCGCCGCAGTATCCCCCTCATGAAGAACCACCTTGCCCGCCCAGGGCGATCTTCCTTCACGGAGAACCGGCGGCGACTCCGCCACGTCGAGTCCATCGCTCGACGCTGCTTGACCAGGACGAGGCGGTCTCTCGATTATAGCGGGGTGAGGAGACCGAGATGATGGCGATCCAGGAGCGAGTGGGGTTCATGGGGAAGGCTCGAATGCCGACGAAGCCCGATCGAGACGAAGCCCGAGACGATCGGATCTCGATGGAGATCATCCCCGATGCCCATGACGAAGAAGAGCGGGCGATGAGCTGGTATTCTTACCTGGAGGACACGCTGAGCTTCCCATTCCCGACCCGCTGCACCAAGGAGCGGGCGATCTCGCCCTTGCGGGTCGGCGACGAGGTGGAAGTCGTCGGCAAGGCGCCGGAGGACGAGTGTCGGCATGAGATCTTCGTCGAGCTGCCCTGGGAACACAGGCGGGCACTGGCGCTGCCTCTGTCGCAGTTGATGGTCGTCCACGGCAATGGAGCGACCCGGCAGGCGGTCGAGGACTGGCACTACTGGGTCGGCATGGGAAATGAGTTTTGAAGGCCGAGGTCCGTCGTCAGCTACGTCTTCGGGTCGGGGCTCCATTTGCCCGACCGGATTTGCTCGTACTTCTTCCTGAGGAAGTCCATGTGCTACCCCTTCGGTCAGGGGCGCCTCGAAGACCTCAAACGCCGGGGGCGCTCCCGCTCCTTGACCGTCCGATCAGACATGCGGATGATCCACCGCCTTTCCCTCGCCCCATGTCCGTGGCAGGTTCGTCGAACAGGTCGAATCGCTCCAACTCGCCAGAACAAATTCCCCAAGGAACGGGTCAAGCGGTGAAGTATGGCGGGTAAGAAAGTACCAGGATGTGATGATCCTCTCCGATAGGGAACCCCTCGATCCTGTGAAAATCCGACTCCTTCAGCTTCTCCAAGAAATTCACAGGCCGGGCTTGGTCGCTAGGAAACGTCATACAGAGGCACTCGACCTGACTATCTTGGTCGTTCGTCACGAAGGTCTCTCTGTGCTCGGCCATCGTTCACAAGCCTCGGTTCATTCGTCCTCCAAGAGAATCCGCTTGCGGGCCGTCCGGTCGATCTCCGAGGCATCGATGCCACCATCGGGACCATCCTCGGAGGTGATCACTCGATCCCAGTACCCGTATGCCTCATACCACTGACGCTTCCGGTCCCACTGTTCACGGTAGGAGGGGACCATGAGCATCCCCAGATGCTCCCAGTAGTAGGTGTCCCCTTCGTAGCTTACGGTGAAATCCGGGAGCTTGTAGTCATTAGGTTCGCCTGGGGCACACAGCTTCTTCTCGTACTCGTAGCTGATGCTCAGGCGGGTCAGTGTGTCGGCGACGATCACCTCGGACTTCGACTGGACCATAACCCCAGTCGCCGTCCGGTGGATGAGGTGATTGGCGTAGAAGCGACCCACCGACTCGGGCCGCACCGCCAGCACGAAGAGGTTCGTGTTTCTCATCAGTGTGTCCGACCGCTCCGGCCGCCGCAGCGCCTCCAGCACCGCCGTGTCCCGCTCGATGAGGAGCACCAACTTCTGGCGGAACCGGGTCAGCCCCGTGTATAGCAGCTCCCGTGAGAGCGTCGAGGCGTTCCTGGGCAAGACCAGGAACACGATGTCGAAGTCGCTCCCCTGGGCCTTATGGACAGTCAGGGCATAGGCCAGTTCCAGCCAACCCTCGGCCTCTCGCCTGCTGAAATAGTATGCAGAATTGGGCTGAGTGGCGAAGCGGACTTTGAGTGTGTCCGAGTAACCGTTCCTTCCTTGAGAGGTCTCGACCACGAGTCCGATTTCACCATTGGCGACGTAATTCAGCCCCTCGTTCTTCGGGTATGCTTGCTTGCTCTGGTTGGTGATCTGGATCACCTTGTCGGTCCTGACGATTTCTTCCTCACCGAACGGCTTGGGCTTGCTATTCCTTGCCGTCTCAAGCAGTTCCTTGCGGTACCTTTCCTGGATGCGTCGATTGATTCGACCAGTCCCGAACTCGTTATTACGGACGGGGCTTAGGATCTGCCAACGCTCAGCCTGCCGAGGGTCGCAATCCTTCTGATCGGGACGACCGATGCACTGATTGAACTCGACGGAGTTCCGTGAGCCATCCTTCAGGTTGAGCAACATCCGCATCTGGGCAGCCAGGATCTCATCGAGTTGTCTGGTGTCCTTCCAGAAGAAGACCTGGAGGTCGCCCTCGACATGCTGGCGAGCGACCCGGGAAAGCATGTCGTCGTCGCCGGGCGTCGGGTCGTCCCGCAGGTAGCCGTCGGCCAGTCGAAGTGCCTGGCTGTCATGCTGCTCATGCCTCGCCCGTTCCCTCAAACGGGCCAAGCACTTCTTCCGCTCGTCTTCGCCTTCCAGCCAGGCGATGATGTCCACGAACGGACGACCCGGCCCGATGGGGGGCAACTGGTTGGGGTCGCCGACCAGGATCAGGCGTGTGACCTTGTTCAGATCGAGCGCCCGGAATAGCACGCCTAGGAGGTCCATCGGGATCATCGACGCCTCGTCGATGATGACCGTCGGTGCGTCGTGTTGTTCTCCGCCCTGGAGCTTGAGGGCGAAGTTCTCGGGGTCCAGCCACCTGTGGCGCATCAGGAACTGGTGGATCGTCAAGGCGTCCCGCACTGAGTCATCGGCCCGCTTGGTGCGCTCCATGAGCCGCACACGGGCCTTGCCTGTGGGTGCGAGCAGCAGGATCTGCCGCTTGCCATCGAGCTGCTCCATCCCGTTCAGGAAGACCTTCAGCGCCGAGGTCTTGCCAGTACCCGCCCGCCCGCTGAGCACGCTGAACCGGGACTGGTAGAGCGTCATGAGCGCCTCGGCCTTCTCCTTCCGAGCGCGCTCCTCGACCTCGGGCGGCAACTTGCTGCCGCTCGTGCCGCCGAACTCCTGCTTGAGCAGCACCTCCCAGCTCCAGCCCTCCTTCGGAGACGGGAGCGGCCCCCGCTTCAGCTTGCGTTCCAGGCTCCTGGCGACCTCCTGCTCCAGCTCGGCCAGCCATTTCAGCGCCATCGTGGGCGGATCGGCGTCCGCCCGGAAGTCTACGGACTCCTGGTAGAAGGCAGCCTGGCCTTCGATGAGGTTCCGGTCGGGACGGCAGGCACGTCGCTCGGGGAGGCGCTTGACGATCCGGGTCAGGGTCTCGGCGAAGGGGAGCAGCGTGTCCCCCTGTTCGGCCGCCCCCTGAAGCACGGCGACCGCCACCCCCCGAACCCGGCGATGGTCGTCCTGGGCGCAGATCTCGCCCGCATCGAGGAACCGGGCCGCATCCCCCTCGGGCCGCATGCCCCGGTCGATCACTTCGAGTGCGATCGGCTCCGACTCCCTGCCCCCCTTGTCCATCTCCGACAGGAGGTAGGGATTGCCCAGGATCTGGTCCTCCGAGGCGGAGATTCCCGCTTTCTGCCGATCGTCGGCGTTGCCCACTCGCCGCACCTGCTCGGGAGTCAGCTCGAAACGGGCCAGGAGGGCGAGGAGGTCACGGACGGGCTGTTTGTAAGCTCGCCAGCGGTCGCTCGCCTGCTTCAACCCCTCCTTGTACCACCGGTCAAGGCACGGGCCGCCTTCGAGGACCGCCACCAGGTCCTTCCAGGCGTTCCTTCCCTTGGCAAGAACGGGATTGAGGACTTGACGTTGGAAGGCAGTCCCGGACTCGAAGCCGAGGAATTGCAGCACGCTCCCCGTGCCGGGGAACGGTCCCCGGTTCGTCCAGACCTCCGACAGTACGTCGTTGAGCCAGACCAGGTGGCGGTCCCACTCCCCGGCGACCTTATCCTCGTCCTTGACGATCTGGACCGACTGGATCAGTCGCTCCAGGGCACCGACCGCCACGTCGTCGGCGAGGTGCTCGGCGACGTAGGAGAAGTTGACCATCGCCCCGTCCGGGACCCGGCAGAGGATGGTCGAGGGGTCGTGCCCCGCATGGAGGTACTCGTGATAGGGGAGCCGGAATCCCTGGTTCACGAAGTCGTGGGTGATGCAGCGGGACCAGATGGGGTAACGGTCGGGATAGTGGGGCGGTTTCTTGCCGAAATAGATCTGGGAGCCGACGTTGCTGATGCGGCCCACTCCCAGCAGGATTCTGCTCAGGTTCTCGTCGAGCGGGTTGCCCTGATCGCAGTAGAAGAAGATGAGCGAACGTCCCGCTTCGAGCTTGCTCCAGAACCCTTGCAGCAGTGCGATCTGGCGACCGGGCTCGTACACCCAGCCCAACTTCCTGTCGACATTCGGGGGGCCGGGGATGTTCAGCCTCTCGGTCTCGCAGACCATGCGGAAGTGTTCTTCCCGCAACCAGCGGTACGGCGAAGGGCAGACCGAATACGGGGGGATGCCTTCGGAGGTGGAGGGCAGCCTGCGGGAATCGAGCGGATCTTGGTGAGTGATCGTGTAGCCACGGGCCGAGAACGCAATCGGGTCTCGGGAGCAGGGTGGCTGCCAGCCGTCCAGGTCGTCCAGGAACCGGCCTGCCGCCTCGTCCTCTCGGTCATCATCTCGCCCTTTTCGGACGTGCTTATGGAGGATGCAATAGGCGTTCTTGCTGGGATGGTCGCAGATGTGACCGTCCCAGCCCCGATCATGCCACACCAGGCGGGTGGAGAGGTGCGTCGTCACGACCGGCCTCCTTGCCCGTCAACCGTCTCGACCACATGACGCTCCGTCTCGACTACATGGCGTTCCGCCTCTTCCGCCAGCCTGTCCGTGGTCCAGTAGGAGACCTCCCAGAGTATGGACCCGGAATTCGTGTGAAGAGGGATTGTCGCCGACGCCATGCTCTCGACCCTTCTGGCTGTACACTACATGCGAGCACATCGCAGGCATTCAGTGTTCGTGGGTCCAGTGATTCTTTGAGTGAGGCGGCTCGCCGGGGAGAGAAGAGATCACCAGGCTTGAAGATTTACTTTAGAGGCTATCCGGTAATGATTTCCTGGTTTTCCCGGTATTTGAAGGGGGCCATCGGCCTGGTCTCATCAGGTTGCAATCGTTTGAGCATAAGATGAATCGAACCGATCTTGATGAATGCCTCGCTCGAGTGCGGGTACAACTCGTAGTCGCGACTGTTCCGCCGGCACCGGCCGATCCAGGCGAACGTCCGTTCCACGACCCAGCGCTTCGGCAGCTTCACGTAGCCCACCGAGCCCGGCGGTCGCTCGATGACCTCGACCACGTATCGTACCGACATGGCCGACAGCCAGGCATCCAGGGCGTGGTTGCGGTACTTCGTGTCACCCCGGACCGCCTCCAACCGGCTCCGATGTGCCGCCGTCAAGCGGCCCAGCACCCCGGGGGACCCCGTCCCGTCGTCCAGCGACGCGGCCGTGATCATCACCACCAGCAGCAAACCCAGGCTATCCACCACGATATGCCGCTTCACGCCCCAGATCTTCTTGCCCCCATCGTAGCCCCGCTCGCCGCCGACCTCGGTCCCCTTGACCGTCTGGCTGTCGATGCAGGCGGTCCGCGGCTCGGCCTCATGCCCGGCGACTCGCCGGACCTGACGGCGCAAGGCGTCCATCATGTGCTGCCAGCTGCCGTCGTCGCGCCACTGAGCGAAGTAGTCGTAGACGGAGCTCTTGGCCGGGAAGTCGTGCGGCAGCATGTCCCACTGGCAGCCCGAACGGTTGATGTAGAGGATGGCGTTGAAGACCTCGCGCATGTCGATTTCCCGAGGCCTTCCGGTGGAATTGGTGGGGATGAGAGGCTCGACCGAGGCCCACTGGTTGTCGCTGAGGTCGGAGGGGTAGGCCTTGCGCATCGATGCGTGCTCCTAAATTGGTGCCGAGTGCGAACCTCCTGGAATGGTATGACTTTACGGATTTTGAGTATTACCGGATAGCCTCTTACTTAGACATTGCTTTTTTGCCTATTTATTTCTCCTGCGATGCGAGTCCCCTGCGCCTAAGCGGTGAGTTTCACCACCTGCGATGAGTTGGTCCCTGACGGACTGGACCGTGTTCTTGTCCCGATTTGTTCCGCCAAGCACAGACGGCGATTCCACTTCGCCGCCTTCGATCCCATCCCTCGGCGATCGAGTGTTTCGGCTCTCCGACCGACCGAGGGTCGAGGTCCAGGCCGCCGAGATCATCGGTGCAGCGGGTGCGCCGCAATCGGGGCCCGGACTGCTGACCCATGCTCAACGGTCAGCAAAGGGTCAGCACAAGGGTCAGCAGGGCTAACTGATTAAATTGCTTATACTTAGATACGATCTGCTGACCGTGCTGACCCTTGACCCCTCATCTCAACAAGTCTGAAGAAATAATTACGATGTGTCACTGAGGACATGGGCATGCACACGCCCCATCAGACTACGATTACACACACAGATACTTGTGGAGTGGGGGGGCAAGGGTCAGCAGGGTCAGCAGACCACACTTAACATTTGTCATGCAAAGGACTTAAGTGTGCCGACCGTTGTGCTGACCCTTTGGCAACGGTCAGCAGAGGGTCAGCAGAGCGATCGCCGAGGTCGACCGGGAAGGTCATTCAGTAGTAGAAGCACAAGGACGGACAAGGTCAGGTCGCAGTGCCGAAAGCGAATCGATGAATTCCCGGAAGAAGCCAAGAGAAGATGCAAGAAAGCGACGTGACATCGATCGGCGGCAATGTCAATCTACCCGGCGAGCCGCTCCAGGACGGTGGATGTGTCGAGAGTTCGGTGCATCGTTCAGATCCGCCGAGGGTCTACGACCGTGCGCCCATCCCGAGCATCTCCGGTGTTCAACGTTCCGGCCGGCTCGAAGAGCAGCACATGGGCCTCCACTTCGGCCACGGGCCGGTGCTCCACGCCCCGTGGCACGATCACGAACTGCCCCTCCTCAAGCCAGACGTGGCGGTCCCGGTACTCCATGCGGAACCGACCCTGGACCACCAGGAACAGTTCATCCTCGTGGTCATGCTTGTGCCAGACGAACTCGCCCCGGAACTTCACGAGCTTGACGTGCTGCCCGTTCAACTCGCCGACGATGCGTGGGTTCCAGTGGTCGTCGAACAGGGCCAGCCTCTCCCGGATGTCCACCTTGTCGATGGTCCCGCCCCGCAGGACGCTCGCAATGAACTCGCCCTTGCGGATCGAGTAGTCCAGAGGGTCCGTGACCCCCTCTGCGATGACCTTCCGCTTGAGTGCGACGTATTGTCCCAGGAGCAGCGGATCGCCCCGAAGGCGGTCCCGGAACGACCGCATCTCTGCGACCTCCGATGAGTCTTGAGCGATGACGTGTGCGTGGAGGCGGAACCGGGTGCCGTCGCATTCGAGCGAGCCGACCCGCATCGGTCGCTCCTCGGGGAACGGGTCACGCCCGGCCTGCCGCTGGAAGCCCAGGGCGTCGAGCCCGTCCCGAACGGCGGCAAGCCGACCCGGCCCGTAGAGCACCATCAGGTCCACGACGCCCTTGCCGGCACAACCGGGCACGGCGGTGCTGCCGACGTGCTCCACCATGACATCCGGGAGCCTTGACACGATCAGGTCGGTCACCTGTTCTGCGACCTGGGCGGCTCGTGGGTCATGATCCCCACAGGTGGCGGGGGCTGGCTCGTAGACGCCGATCACAACCGGGCTCGGAGGAGGATCGGCAAGGGCGAGCGGGGCCGAAGTCCCTGGTCCCAGCACCATGTCGTAGAGCCTTCCGACCTGATACTTGGCGAAGGGATGGGGCACAATGCCAGCGAGGTTGCCGTGCCGCTCCTCGAAGGCGTGGATGTCCTCGCTGATCCGCCGCAGGATACCGAGCCACTCCTCCGACGATCTCGGATGATCCTTCAGCCCGATCTTCTTCCTGACGATCGAGTCGAGGGCCGGTCCTATCCGCCCGTGGGTCAGGAGCATGACCGCCTTCGTGATCCCCACACCAGACGCCGAGCCTCGTTGCGGGAGATTCGAGAAGACCGCCCAGAGCCCGTGAAGGGCGTTGATCTGGTCGGGACTCGCAGAGGCGATACCGGCCACAGTGAGATCGCCCAGCGCATCCAGTTGCGGGGCTGCCTCGTCCAGCAAGTCCTCGATATAGGGCGGCTCGTGTGACGCCTCTGCTCTCGGTCGCCTCATGGGCAACGGGCGGGTGGCCTGCCAGCCTCTCAGGATGGCGGCGAACCTGGCGACACGATCGGGTGCCGCAACCTTGAGCCATTTCTCCCAGTCGGCGACATAGGAAGCCGTGAACGCTCCCAGCTTCGCACGCACCTCATCGGGGGCCATCTCCCTCAGTATGCAGACAGTTGCATCCATATCCGCCGGTTTCCCGCAAGGAGTTCTGTTCTACGGCGGATCCTGCTGGTCATCCCGCCGATTGGGCACACCGCCACCAGAAGTAACAGTCGAAGAGCAAGAGGAACACCCCCCTGTACGAAGACGCCAAGCCCGAAGCCACGCAGGAGCGGCTTCTTGCGGCCCAGCAACACCCCGGCGACAACGAGGTAGAGCACGTCGAGCCCGGCGTTGAAGCGGAGGACGGGGAGCAGTTGTGCCGGGGTCTGCCGCCCACCGACCAGGGCATACCAGGCGATCAGCCCGTCGATCAGCCCCCAGAGCCCGCTCATGAACCAGAAGGATCGCCAGAACTCTCCCGGAAGGGCATAAAGCCCCGTCATGGCGGTCCCCACGGAGACGAGGGACCAGAGGAGCAGACCGGTGACCAGCGAGTGCTGGATGTCGTGCATCATGACGGGTCGTCCGTCGCAGACGCCGTCCGCACCCGACTCAGCACCCGGAACACCTCGTCGGCGATGATACGAGCCCCCTCGTCGTTCGGGTGCAACTCATCGGCGAAATGCTCGTCACGGAGCTTCGAGGCGATATCGATGAGCGGGACGTGGTTCTCCAGGCAGTGCGTTGCCAGACGCTCGTTGTGGTAATCCCTCTTGCGGTGCAGTTCCTCGGCGACCCTCCGGGGGAACATCGACTCGTTCGCATACGGGACGTTCAGGAGCATCGGCTGCCGCCCGCCCTCACGGATCGCCCGCACCATCCCGTCGAGGTTCTCGATGATCCGGGGGCTGGTCCGTTCGACCTGCGGGAACATCCCCAGGTCGTTGGTGCCGTAGCCGATGATGAAGTAGCGGGCATTCGGGAATAAGTCCAGGTAGTCCCGGATCTGCCCGAGCCCGTTGGAGCTGACCTCCCCGGCGATCCCGCCGTCGGCGACGGTCAATCCGAGGGGTTCGCAGAGTCGCTGGAGGAACTCCGGGTAGGTTCGGTAGGGCCAGTCCCTCGCGCCACCGAAGTTGTTCCAACCGGTGATGCTGTCGCCGGCGCAGACGAGATCGGCCGACAGGCGAGCCTCCTGGAAGGAGGGCACGCCCCTGTCGACGACATGGATGATCGAAGGCATCGTGGTCCCTCCCTGCCATCATTTCCGCTGTGTTCAAGGGATTGTAAACTCGGAGGGAGCATCCAGGAAGCAGGCTGGAGGACACGGGGCGTGGGAGCAGATCCGAAAGCCTTTCGGCGATCGTCGGGGACGATTCGGCATGGACAAGAAGGCGCTGAAGATCCTGACTGCGACCTACTGGACCTCGAACGGCTGGAAACCCGAGGAGAAGCAGATTACGCCGCCCGAGGACTTCCTCTACGCCAAACAGTCGGGGGTCATGTTCGACCCGATCCGGTTGTCGCACAGGGACCTCGTGCGACGAGCCCTCGAAGTCCGAGGGAGAATCGATCCCCAGGTCGTCGCCGATGCGTTCCTGGCGAGCCTCTCCACTCGAAGGCTGGAACTCCGATCGGCCCTCGGCAGCTACGCCGTCCTGCGGCATTTTCCGCCCCACGAGCACCACGATCGACGCACAAGCTGCCCGGTCTGCGGCGCAGACGACGCTCCGGACGAGGACGAAGACCTCAACGTGCTCAACTTCGAGCGGTTCAAGTGGGGTGGCGTGCGCCACGAAGAGCCGATGTACCCCACGTTCGACCTGGAGCAATTCTTGGGCCTCGATCCGCCCCTGCCGACGGACGCCGATATCGAGATCTTCCGCCGAATCCTGCAGACCATCGAATCCGTGCCGCCCGACATGTCGGCACCTCGGTTGGAGAAGGTACTCGGCGGCGTCTTCCCGTCGAACAAGGCCGAGCGACAGATCCTGATCACCATCCTCGGCTATGCGGGCATACTCCCCGTCCCCGACCATGCCGGGTTTCTGGACGGATTCGTGCCATCCGACGAACGAGCCTTGCCGCCGCAACGCTTCGTGGACATGGGCTACCCGGTCTGCTGGTGGAAGGGACGGTATGGCATCGATCGTGCAGCACTCCGTGACTGGTTCCCGGCTCTGGGGGTCTGAGTCGGGGTTCACGCAAGCGGCATATGAGGCGGTCGCTCATGGTCAAGAAGCCCGAACCGGACGATGTTTCCATCGGCAAGTTCGACATCCTCGCCACGTACACCTACGCCCACGCCTTGCTGAGCGGGCTCGACGACGACGAGGCGAAGCAGCGGGGCATGGTGGCGGCGATCATGGGCGCTCAGGCACGGGCGGGCATCGGCAAGGAGCACCACGAGGAGTTCAAGTCGCAGAAGGAAGCCGCAGAAAAGAAGAAGAAAACCACGATCACCGCCGAGTTGTTCGACAAGCAAGTCGCCCATAAGCTGGGCGGATTCTTCGACCAGGAGTTCCTGCCGACGTTGAAGAAGATGGTGGAGGCGGGGCTGTCGTACGACGAGGTGAAGCGGGTCGTGAAGATCCCGAAGACCTGGGGTGCGAAGGTCACCGGTGAACAGTTCCGGGAGCGAGCGTCGAAGGCGCTCAAAGGCTGAGCGACCTGCTCGAAGGCCAGACCAGTCCTGCGCCGATCAGCATGATCCCGACGTATGTCAGCGGGGCGTAGAACGGCGACCCGAACCGGGCCATCTGGTACGAATTGATCCCCTCGGACACCCCGACCAGCATCACCTAGGCCACCTGCGGTCGGTTGAGCCAGACACCGGTGAGATCCTCGCCGTCGATTACCAGCCCGCCGACCATGCCATCGAGGCGACCGGTGCGAGCATACGTTACGGCGGTGGGAAGGCCTTCTACAGCCCGGCGACCGACTCGATCCAGGTTCCTCCCAAAGCAACTTTCGAGCCCCTGGACGAGTTCTATGGGACTACCTTCCATGAATTGTGCCACTGGAGCGAGCGACGTCTTGGATGGGATCGCAAGGAGAAGGAGAACACGTACCAGTTGGGCGAACTGGTGGCCGAGATCGGCTCCTGCTACCTCTGCCGGGAGCTTGGTGTTCCCGCCTCGGATGACCTGACCAACCACATCGCCTACCTGAAAAGCTGGCTGCAAGCCATGAAGAGCGATTCCCGATTCATCTTCGTCGTCAGCGGGCAGGCGTCGAAAGCCGCCGACTTCATCCTGAGCTTCTCCCGCAAGCCCGAAGACGTGCCCGAAGCAGTCGAGATGGTCTCTGCTTGAACCACAGCGGGAACGAAGTCCCGCTCCTCGACTCACACAATTTACGACAACGGGGCTCAAGTTGAACCGTCCCCCGGCTGCGCAGCGGCGGGCGGGTTACTGAAGCCACCGTGAACGCTCGAAGCCACCCTGGATCAACGACGGCGATCCCTGTCCGGTCTCTTCTCTGCCGACACCACCGCTACATCCCCCAGGAGACATCCCATGACAAGGCGGTGCGGACCGACCTCATCGATCGGCTGCCCAAGATGCGGCGCACAGGCAAAGTCATCACGAAGGATCTCACGGTCAGCGTTTCCGTTGCGACCGAAGCGCCTGTCCTATACGTCGCCTGAACCGACACCCCCGAGGGGGTCGTGGACAACGCCCCCTCGACGGAGACGACCATGACCATCTTGGCTGAAATGACCCTGGAAGACGCTGCGAAGCAATCGGCGGGCAACTGGCGGCGGTGGACCTGCTTCTGCTGGGATCGTGAGCGTGATCTCGATGATCCCGACGCCTGGGCGATCGTCTACACGCACAATCGAGACAGCGGGCTACTCGACCAGTCCAACGCCCATGCCATCGCACAGGCGATGACTCCGTTCACCAAAGGCGACGATCCGGACGTGGTGATGGAGAACCACGATCACTGGGCGGTCGGGCATGTGGACGGCTTTTCCATCAGGGTCTACCGGGACGGAGAGATCACCGACGCCTTCAAGGCATACCACGACCTGAAGGAGCGGATGGACGGTTACCCATTCCTCGATGAAGAGGATTACTCGGAACGGGAACTTGAGGCGACCCTTGAGAACATCGCCGACGCCGCATGGCGGGTGAAGCGTAACTACGACTTGCCTGATGGGTGGGAGTACGAAGTCTACTCATGGCTGGCCGACCACCGCCCCCGCAGCGTCGAGAACCGAGACGATCAAGGCGCCTACCCCGAAGAGCACGATCTTCGGGCAGCCTTCGATGCCCTGGGATATGTGCGGGGCGACGACTGACACCACCGAGGAGGGTGTGACCAACATCCTCCCCGCTGGGAAAAGCCATGAAGATCACCGCATCCTGCAAATTCCACGACAACGACCTCAACGACATCCCGGTCCTCAACCCCGGCGCCTGGTTCGGCAAGACATGGATACTGGAACTCGGCGGCTCGTACACGCCGCTCTGGCTCGTCGTCGAAGCCGACACCATTTCCGACGCCATCGACGAACTGAGCGACAGCGAGACCTTCGGACACCAGATCCACGTGCCCGACTCCGACCTGTGCGACTACCCCGAGGATGAAAGGCATTACGACGGTTCTGGGCGGGTCATCGATCTCGATCACCTGATGATCCACGGACGGGAAGGCTCCGATCAGCCATATGCAGTGAAGTATCACGGCGACGGGCTGCCCGTTGAAGGGATCGACCCTCGGACGTTCTCGGACTGGGACACCGACTGACACCCCCGAGATGGAGAACAACAGCCATCCACAGGGAGCTTCAGACATGTCCACCTACGAAGTCATCGTCGGCAACGTCGGCTCCGTCTATCAGGGCAGGAGCCGAGCCGACGCAGTGAAGACATTCGAGTCCTACGTCGAATCGAGCAAGGAACACCCCGGCGCTCGCTGCCACGGCGAAGACGTGACCCTGCTCGTCGACGGCGAGATCGAGCAGGAGCACACGGGTCATCTGCGCCCTGAATAGCCGACTCAACTCAAGGGGGCCGGTCGAAGGACTGGTTCCGGTCTCCTGACACCTCAGATCAAAACGGCACAAGTGCAAATATTGGACGAAACATCGTGACGAACATCCTCCCCATTCGCCGGAGAGCCCAACATGGCACTGATTGAACGTGATGGAAAGGCCTATGCCCGCAAACTCCGGATCTTCCTGGGTCCACGGGAATGGGGCAACGAACTGATGGGCCAGGCTGCGAGTGAAGCCTTCGCCGACGACAGCACCCTGGATGTCGTCGAGGTAAACGAGCACGGCGGGTGGTATCTCACCTTCCTGCGAGACGGCACGATCGTCGGCACCGCCAACGACCAGGGTCGTCTCAATGACAAAGCGATGGCGTTTCTCAAGGGTATCCACGGCTACGATTCGGCGGGCGAGATTCGTCGTCCCTAGAGACAGAGAGTTCCACGGTCCACGACCGACACCTCCGAGGTCGGTGCGGACAAGGGGATGGGTATCGAGGCAAGCCCGATCCAACTCGGGCAATTCGCACAGAGTTCCGAAGTTGGACGGAGGACGATCCATGCGACAAGACGCCAGTCGACGAGCGACCTATCGCCGGTTCCGACCGAGGGAACGGCGATCCCGAACACGCCGATCGACACCGACGAAGAGTGCGACTGAGCAAGAATTCTGTGACGGAGGCAACCATGACCGATCTTCTCGAACGCATCAACGAAATCCGAACGACCTGCCGCCCACGTCCCTCGTTCACCCTTGAGCGTGGAAGGGGCGAGACCTACTCGCACCCGAGACCGGTGCTCTACGCCCACAGCACCTACGGTCGGGGCTCGGTCCTCGCCGGGCAGCCTCGGCGGCTCTGGGTCGCCCAGTGGGACACCTGGCAGGAGGCACGTGCCGCCCTCGCCGAAGCGACCGGTCGAGATCGGGCCTTCGAGTATGAGGACTTCGGCGAGGGCGGCGGAACCACGCATATCCCGTCGTCCATCCTGACCCGCCACCTCCCCGACGACGAGGGAGGACACCTGCGGGTGGCTGCGGGGCGACGATCGCCCCTGCGATGCATCGACGAATGACACCACCGAGCAAAGAGACGGATGACCTCAAATCAGGAGAATGAACAATGGCATTCACCGCAGAGACCGGCTCGCACAAAGTCACCCGTTCCGACACCTTCCTGGTCGATCCGAGGGCACTCGTAATCGATTGGAGGAAGAACCTCTCCCGCAACGGTGAGGAACCGCCCGTTGATGAGGCGCTCCGAGAACTCGCCAGGGACATGATGCCCAAGAAGGGGCAAGGCGAAGCCGAGGACGGCACCAGCGGGCAACTCAACCCGATCCTCGTCCGTCCCCTCTCCGATCGTCGATTGGAGGTGATCGGCGGGTTCCGCCGCATGCGGGCTGCCCTCTGGCTCATCGAGAGCGGAGAGTGCCCAGACTTCCGTGTGAAGTACGTAGTGAGCCGCCTGTCGGACGCCGAGGCGGCGCTCGTCAATATCAGCGAGAACATCCAGAGGGAAGACCCTAAACCGATTCAGCTTGCTCACGCAGTCCGGTCACTGACCGAGGACTACGGACTGACTCTCAAACAAGTCGCAGGACGGCTCAAGCGGTCCGAGGCGTGGTTGTCCAACCTGCTCAACCTCGTGATGTTGCCAACGCATATCCAGGAGAGCGTGTCGAACGGTCACACCCCCATCTCTGCCGCCCTGGAACTGGTCAAACTCCCGACCGACAAGCAGGTCGAGACCTTCAACGACCTTGCATCGAGCGGGAACAAAATCACCGCCGCCAAAGTGAGGCAGAAGCGTCAGGAGGCTCACGAGACGACCGGGCAGGGAGGTCCCGTCTCGAGGACGATCAAGCAACTGAGGACGTTCCTGGAGTCAAAGACCGGACCCGTCGATCCCGGTCACAAGCTCGCCGCATATGGGCTGGACTACCTGGCGGGCAAACGGACGGACGAGCAGATGGCGAAGTACTGGGACAAGTCATTTCCCGATGCAAACAGGTGACAGCAGAGCAAAGGGGCGGGACGAACGCCCCCAGACTCTCCCGACCGACACCGACGAAGGGGATGTGAGGAAGACTAACATCCCTGGAGTCAGACAGATGAAGATCACGATTCGCCCCGGATCGCCCGCCGAAGCCATGGTCGCCCGCCGTCAAGCCGTCATCGCCGCTTCCAAGCCCGCCCCATTTGAGGTTCGGCAGGTGCACGGATTGTCGAGGGACGTGCCCGTCCCCGTTCGTCGCCCGCTCATCAAGCGCCGAGCCCAGCATGCCGCCTGATCCACAGACCGACTCCGATGAGAGGGGTGTGAAGAGCATCCCCTCTCGACTCATTCAAGATGCGACCGGGACTACCGACATGCCAACGACTCTGACCTGGATTAGCCCGACGACGGAGGACACGGACCGGGTCGTCGATGCGGAGACCAGGCTAACCGCCCTCGAACGGCGCCAGGAACTCCTGGCACATCATGTCCGTTTACTCGCCCGTGGTATGTCGGTCGGGCTGTTCGTCTACGGCTCGCAGGGCGGCTTGGGCGAGTCCCGTACGGTGCTTCGGACGCTCGCCGATGAAGGCATCTCCCCGGTGCTGATCAACAGCCACATCACGCCGCTCGCCCTATATGCCGCCCTCTATCACAATCGCTCCGATCGTGTGATCTTCTTCGACGATGTCGATTCGATCTTCGGATCGATGGCTCATCTTGGGCTCCTACGGTCGGCTCTCTGGGGTGATCCCAGGATCGTCACCTATGGTTCCAGCCAGTTAGACGACCTTCCCGGTTCGTTCGTCTTCGAGAGTCGACTCGTATTTTGTGCGAATGTCATCCCGAGGCGGAATGACGCCTTCAAGGCGGTCTTGAGCCGGTGCGACATCTTCCAACTTGATGCGAGTCCGCAGGAAGTCATCGATCTCATGCGGCGGATTGCATCGACCGGGTACGAGTTGCTGACGCCGGGAAAGTGCCTCGAAGTCGTGGACTTTATCGAGAGTAACGCTGACGACCGAGCGATCTCGCTCAGACCCCTGGAACCAAGCTTTCGCAAGGTGCTCTATGCCCGATCGGAGGGACTCGACTGGCGACCGCTGGTCTTGACCCAACTCCGCACGCTCGGGCGCAACGAGGACACGTCCCGACGCCTCGATGTCAAGGCGAACGAGGTGCGGCTGATCGACCAGGCGATCGGGCTACATCCCCGCTCCGTTAGCGACCAACAGACGTTCTGGTCGAAGGCGACCGGCAAGAGCCGTGCGAGCTTCTTCCGACTTCTCGCCCGCCATCGCCACTGACTCACACGACCGACACCCCCTAGCGGGCTGTGATCAAGACAGCCTTCTCGATGGGAGTCAGCAGTGATGAAGAGCTTGAACTGGCAAGCTGAGCATGAGCGGTTTGAGGCGGTCGCCTACCCCAACACGCAGAGAGCAGCCAGGCGGGCATTCTGTCACTGGCGCCCCGACAAGAGAGACGATGCCGTTGCCGAGTGCACTGCGAAGATGTGGGACGAGTGGAGTCGTCTGCTCTTGCGGGGCAAGAACCCGGAGGCGATGGTCGGCTCCCTCATCAAATTCGCCATCCTGTGGGTTCGGTACGATCGCAAGATCGGCGGGCGGGCACGGACGCCGGATGTCTTCGATTACAGGTCTGGATTCAAGCAGCAACAGCTTTCCGAACACGGAGAAGCCTGCCCCTCAGACCGGGCCGACGCCGAGAACGGATGGATTGACTGGTCTCTCTCCACTGGCGACGACCCCGCTGACCTCGCAGCCTCCCTCGAAACCAGCGGCGTCACCCTGGCGCAATTTTGCGACCTCTGAGGCTAACCGACACCACCTATCCTCCCGTTGAGAACGACAAGACGCTTCAACGGGAGGATCGAGATGGAGATACGGTGCGAGCGGCGTGGGCAGGGCGAAATCGGAATCGTGGCCCACGACGGTCATATCTACGCCGCATTCGGAGCGAGCGTCCAAGGTCACAACGTAACGGGTTACACCCGGCAACGTAATGGGCGCATGAGTTTGACCCGCTGGGGCGGCAGCACGATGCTTGCTTGCCGAAGCGAAGTCGTGCGTGAGTTTCACGAGCGCTCAATCGCCCTCATATTTCGCCTGACCCACAACCGGTTCATAGTCGGCTATGCCTTGGGCAACGACGGGATGCTCTTCCGTGGCGAGTTGCTGACCGCATGCGACGACGACCGTGCTCGTCAGGAAGCTCGGGCTCTGGCTGAATACTGGGTAGGGATCGACCGAGAGGACAAAGCCGACCCTTGGCACGGCGAGCCCGACGAGAGCGACGCCCCCAACTGGTGACCTATCAGGGGTGGGATGGTTCAGCGACCTTCCCACCTGACACCCCCTATCAAACCGTGAACAACAACAAGTCCCAAACGGGAGCCAGACTATGAGTCAGCATGAGACCAAGAAATTCAGCCTCGGTCGGATCGTCGCCACTCCGGGCGCCCTCGAAGCTCTCCGGGATTCCGGGCAGACGCCAGCGGAGTTCCTCGCTCGCCACGTCACCGGCGACTGGGGCGACCTGGATCAAGAAGATCGCAGCTTCAATAATGCTGCCCTCATCGACGGCAGCCGCATCCTCTCGGTGTATGTCACCCGCAAGGGGGAACGCCTCTGGATCATCACCGAGGCGACCAACGACGTAGGGCTCCGGTACTGCACAACAATCTTGAAGGCCGAGGAATACTGATCCTCCGTCTCAACCAACCGACACCACCGAGACCGATGTGAGATCAACGTCCTCAAACCTGAAAGGAAGACTCATGAGCGACCCGACCGAAAACATTCGCCGCAAGATGCTCGCCGAGATCAACGCTGTTCCCGGCTCCAGGGAGTACCTGGAAACCAGGCACGGGCAGGTCTGGGACACCCAGCAAATGTCAGATGACTTCGATGTCATCGGCTTCGCCGCACCACTCGTCGTCGTCAGCAGGAAGAGCGACGGGCAGAAGGGGAGCCTGATGTTCCAGGCGAGTCCCAGATTCTACTTCGGATTCGAGCCTCACCGCCCATGACACCACCGAAGGGGGCGTCGGGAACGACGCCCCTTTTCTGGAGGAAGCACCGATGGCAGTCGCATTGTTGATGACCGAAAAAGTCTTGTCGATCTTTCGTGAAGCCGCAAGCAAAGGATGCCACGTCGAACACGACGAGACCGCCGGGACTGCCAAGGCGTACCACGGCGGAGACCTGGTATTCCAAGCAATCCAGAAGGGCAAGGACGGACCCTGGATCTGCCGGTTCTCCGACACCGAGCACATGACCTGGACCGGTGCGACGGCGATCTGACGCCGGGTTCAGCGATGAATGCAACTTCGGAATCTCCGAAGTTGATATCGAAGCCTGCAAGACCAGGGCGAACCTATGGCGGTTCATCAGCAAGTGGCACTCGACGGCGATCTCGAAGCCAAGCTTCGGACGATGATGCATACGGCTGATCTATGAGCAAGAACAAAAGTTGGACGGCGTGTGAACCGCTTTGCTGACACCCCCGAGCGAGGTGCGGAAGACGATCACCAGCACCTCAGATCGGAGTTAAATCCATGTATTACCTGACCTTGACATCAGACGAGCGGCGAGCATTCGATTGGGTCGGCGACCGTTACAACTCGGGAAAGGTCGCCGACCTGCTCCTCGATTGCATCCCAGAGGATCGGGAGTGGGGCGACAACGACGACATCACATTTGCCATCCCTGAGCACGTGGCGTGGGAGATCAATGAGATTGCCGAGGAGGAGGATCATTCCTGGGCATGTTTCTCCCCTGATCTGGCAGGGAAGCTCAATGATCTCTGCTGGGGCATAGTCTGACGCCCTCCGAGGGTGCGGGGCACCGGCTCCGCACTCGATCGGATTCGTCCGAC
This sequence comes from uncultured Planctomycetota bacterium, assembly GCA_963743925.1. Lineage (GTDB taxonomy): Bacteria > Planctomycetota > Planctomycetia > Isosphaerales > Isosphaeraceae > CAVZRC01. The sequence continues at coordinate 1,602,650 of CAVURY010000034.1, forward strand.
ACCCACGAGGATAGCGGGTGGACAAGAGCCGGTTGGTTAAGGAATGAGTAATGCAGATATTCCAGGTTGTTTTGTGTAAGAAAGGTTCCCTATGGGGGGTGGGTGGAGCGAGACCGAGGGCAGGGCCAGCGCGTACTTTTATGACGATTGCGCAGATCGTACGGGGTTGCGCCCGGCCAACTGACCTGTTATACCGTCGACCACCTATTGATCCGCACCCGGTGGCCGGAGGTTAACGATGGCGAGCACTCGCACCAAGCTGGACGAGATCGTGGAATCCTTCTCCACCCTCGAGGACCCCCGCTCTCACATCAATCGCAAGCATCCCCTCCCCAGCATCCTGGTCATCGCCGTCCTGGCCGTCCTCGCCGGCGCCGCCGGCCCCACGGCCATCGCCCGCTGGGCCAAGTTCAAGGAGGAACTCCTCACCGGCATCCTCGACCTGCCCAACGGCGCCCCGGGCAAGGACGTCTTCCGCCGCGTCCTGATGGCGCTGAGGCCCGAGGCCTTCGAGGCCGCATTCAACGGCTGGATCGCCCGCCTCCGCGACGAGGCCATCGCCGAGACGGGAGTCGATCGCCCGATCGTCGCCATCGACGGCAAGGCGGCCCGCCGCAGTCACGACGCCAAGGAGGATCTGGGCCCGCTGCACGTCGTCACCGCCTGGGCCGGCGAGTATGGGCTGGCCCTGGGACAGGAGGTCTGCGCCGAGAAGTCCAACGAGATCACGGCGATCCCCGAACTGCTGAGGAAGATCGATGTGCGGGGCGGGGTGGTGACGATCGACGCGATGGGCACCCAGAAGGCGATCGCCGAGGAGGTCATCCGCGGCCAGGCCGACTACGTGCTGGCGCTGAAGGGGAATCACGAGTCGCTGCACCGGGCGGTCATCGAGCACATCGGCGAGCGGTTGGAGGGGGACCTCGAGGGGGCCCGGGAGTTGACGACGACCGATCGCGGGCACGGCCGCCGTGAGGAGCGGACCTACCTGCATCTGCCGGCGCCCGAGGACCTGCCGGGGAAGTCGCAGTGGAAGGACCTGAAGTCGGTCGGCGTGGTGACGTCGCGGCGAGAGGAGGGCGAGAAGGAGAGTATCGAGATCCGTTATTACCTCAGCAGCCTGCCGGTGGATGTGGGGCTGTTCGCCCGGGCGGTGCGGGGCCACTGGTCGGTGGAGAATGCGTGCCATTGGAGCCTCGACGTGACGTTCCGCGAGGACGACTCGCGGATCAGGGAGCGGGTGCTGGGCTCGAACATCACCTGGCTGTACCGCTTCACGCTGTCGATCCTCAAGCAGCACCCGGACCGGCGGATGAGCCTGATCATGAAGCGCCGCGGCTGCGGTTGGAGCGAAAAGTTCCTGATGGAAGTGATCAATGCATTAGTATGTTAGTGTGCGCTGGCCCTGAGACCGAGGGTGGTTGCCTTTTGTGTTTCTTCGAGATTCCGAGATTTCCCCGAGAGGCTGAAAAGATCACCAGGAATTCGGACTCCCGAAAATCCGCCGCCGGGAGAATCGCAGCCTGTTGGAGCTTGAAGTCAAAGCCGGGGGTCGGGCTGTTGTGCTCGGTGACCAGCGACAGGCGGGTGCGAACGCTGCTGCGAGCGAACGAACTAATGCGGCTCGTCCGCTTTCAGGATCACGATCGGATGGGAACCGAGTAAGTTCGTACGTTCGCAGGTGGGGGGCACGGAAGGTGAAGCGTTGTCCCACCCCCACACACAACCACTATCCTCGCCCACGCCTGACGCCGTCGGCATCTCGGTTGTTGGATGAGAACCAAGAAGCCGGTTACGAGCGAACGAACATAGTCGATGTCGGGATGGGCATCGCATTTCGTTTCGTTCGTTCGCTCCAGGGACTGCGGCATCAAGCCGACCGGATTGTGTGAAGACTGAAAGTCGTCATTAAGTTTGGAGAAATAAAGCTAAACACGTTAGTGCGCGGACCCGTCTCTTCGAGCAGTCCTGATCCCTTGGCTCCCGTGTACGCCCCGGTGCCCGACACGACGGTGTAAGGAAATGCCAAAATCTCCGAGTTCCGCCCGACCTGTTCTGATATGAGGTTAGCATTATAACTGAGCGTGACGCTACCCTCTGCGCCGATGACGACAATTCTTGTCGCGCTTGGGTTACCGGTCTGTGGGTCAACGTTTGCAACCGCCTGCCCCAGCGATTTGAGTTCGCCCGAGTAGCTTGAGACGTTTTGGCCCTCAAGTTCTTTGAGCGTTCCGTTTAGCACGAGGGGAGCCGGCTTCGACCTCGCATGGTGAGCGGGATGTAGCGTTGAAAGGAGTTGCTTGCCTTCGAGTGACTCAAGCTGGAAAGAGCGAGCGCGGTGGCGAGTCATCCGTGACCTTCCGAGTTGGGGTGAGCGGGCGAAGTGCGAGCCCAAATGAAGTAGGCTCCAGCAGATCGCACGACGCGCACCCAACATCGGAATAAACGAGCGATGAACTCAAACTTCTTTATCGATCATTGAATTGAAGAGGACGATGAGGGACCGGTCCGTGCACGGGTTCAAGGGTTAGATCAGCTTTTCGGTTTTTTGCGGCAGCCCGCCTGCTCGTCGGTCGATCAAGAACCACTTACCGAACTTGAAGCCATCGACTTGGGCCTCAATCGGGGATGGTCTGCCGCATCATGGAAGACGCTTTCGGGTCCGTGGGCATCCGTCCGTCGATCAAGTTCACGGCATTCAACCATGGGGCTCTGGAAGCCCCCTGAGGCGATCCTGGCGTTGGGATAGACTGACGGACAGGCAGTTTGCTTTTCGATCCAACTCAAAGAAGCCTGGGCGGTCTCTTGGCTCCTCCTCGCTGAAGGGTTCAGCCAGGTTGTCCAACGGAACCACCGAGGCGATTAGGAAGCAAGATGGGACCAGCATGGCTTGATTGGGCACGCAGGCTGAACGCCCTCGCCCAGACCGGCTTGACCTATTCCGAGAGCCCGTATGACATCGAGCGATACACGGCGATCCGCACCATCGCCGCCGAGATGGTCGCTCGTGAGTCGGGTGCGGACACGAGCCGAGTGCTCGAACTGTTCGCCTGCGATGCCGGGTACGCCCAAGCTCGTCAGTGAGAAGAGGTGGTGTGCAGCTTCAGGTCATCCGATTCAGGTCCCCAGCCATTCCCAACCTGGGTCTCAGTGAAGAATCCGGCTCCCGACGCGCCCGCATAAGCACCGGTTCCCGATTCCACGGTGTAATGAAGCTTGGTCACCGTCTTAGTCCCGGTGTCCGTCTGCGAGATCTTGTCGTTTTGATCGATGCCCAGAGTGACTGAACCCTTGGAATTCGTCAGGACGATCTCGGGATTGTTGAGTGGAGGCGTATACGGCTCGAAGTTAAGGAGCGACCCGGTAACCACTCCCATGCCTTTGGCACGACCTGAGTACTTTTCTGTGATCTGAATCATGCCGCTGGTATAGACGAAATCGCCCGTCGGGTCTTTCAGATCCCCATCGAGAACAAGCGCGGGGGGCTGCGGTGCCGTGTGATGGGTAACGTGCATCGTCGAAAGCAGTTGCTTGCCTTCAAGTGATTCGACTTCAAGCATCCGTGCGTGGGGACGAGCCATCGGAGCCTCTCCGGCGTAAGGGGGAAGATGCCAGGCGTGTCTCCATACAAACCGCCTAGACAGCACAATCATTTACATTCCTCATGTCGAATCATCAACCTTCAACTCTTGAGTATTAATTTGAAGTAAACCAAGTTTGCGTTCGTGCTCGACTTAAGCTTGAGCTGGAACTGTACTTGAGTCGCCGCCACCGGAATCACCGTGAGAACGGGCGAGCGAGCCCAACGGGGACGGTGCACCATTATTGCGCAACCTGGGCAACGCAGGAAAGCTTCGGCGATCAACGCAAGCGAGGCATTGAATCCTGCAGGAAGGCTCTCTTTGCTCGCCAAACCTCGGGGCGACTGGTTCCGCCCGTCTGATCTGCATTCGAGGATGCCGGGAAGTCGAACTCCTCTGGACCATCCAGGTGGCGGACGATGGACAGACGGGGCATGGAGCGGCTTCTCACGGAACTGCGAGCCGGTCGGCACTGCGCATCGTGGTCTGGCGACTTGACCGCCCGGGCAGCAATTCGGGGAAGGACTTGTTGGAGCCGTTGAAGGTGATGGCATCGTCGGGCGGGCGGGGTCTCGTCTCCCGAGCCGAAGTTCTCCTCAATTCGAGACCAGCAAGCCCGCCTTGCGGTTGATCATCCCGGCGACATCCCTCGCCGTGCGCTCCTCCGAATACTTTGCGAGCGGGGCTCCCAGACCACCGTCCGGGTACTCTCCCATGATCACGAAATCGCCCTTGCGCTCCGTCACAACCAGTAACACGCTCGCATGCCCTTGCGACACCAGCGGACCTCGCCACCTGGTTGGAACATCGACGACAGACCGCCAACAATCGGCACCCGGCGTTCCCAATGGTCCCAAACACGACTTCATGTCGGGGCCACCGAGGATGCGATCGGAGCCTGCGAGAAGGCGAGAAGCATGCTGCCCGACTCAGGGTCTCAATCGCCGTTCGCCGTCATCCGACGAACAACCAACCCGGTATCGGTCCCCGAGTCGTGACCGACCCATCGACATGAGACTTGACCGGGATTGTCCAGGCCGAGTCGAAGTCCGAAGAGAATGACCCGTGCGGAAGCAGGCGGTCACGGTCACGAGCTAGGCAGGCGGCCACTCGGTAGATGGGCTGTCTGCCGCCAAGCTCAAGCCCGACGGCTTCGACGCTCGGATGGAGAAGAATCTCGTCGTCCTGTTTAGCCGGATGCGTGGCCGTGAACAGTGCCGCCTCGGTGTAATCCGAGGCCAGTAGCTCCACTTCCCCGAGGATGAAGATGAATGTCATCCTGAAGCCCGGAAGCTGCACCGTCAATTCGACATCATCGTTATCGCCGTTGGCGTGCGTGATGAGACCCACCGGACCGCCCGGCATCAGGTCGGCGAGGTCATCCCAGATGGTAACCTTCACGTGTCGTCCCACGAGGAGCTGCGGCGTCATGGCATCGCCTCCGGTGACAAGATTGGGCAACGACCGTCCATGGCCTCTCATCCTCCGACTCTGCCCCGTAGCCGCAGATTCTATCGTTCCCTTGAAGCATTGAATAGATGCCGAACCATTTCACCTTTGCTACCGAAAACCTCTCCGCCAGGTAAGCACTTGCATTTCCTGGCCAGAAGCGCATAATCAGGCTGAAATCTGTCGGAAGACTACGTGAAGGACAGCCCGGCCTTGCCGGGAGGTCCGTTAGAGAGTAAGCCGACGTGGGAGGACGCTTCAAAAGGTCCCCCCACGTCGGCTTTTCTCTTTTGGTAGACATGTGAGCAGAGGTACGAGTAAACGGAGGCAATTTGTGACGGGCCTGAGCTATTCGAGATCATGCCCAAGGGGGGCTTCATCCTCGTGACGGTCGGGTCAATGCCGAGGAAGGCATAGTTGACGAAACCTCACGTCGAGCGTGAGAAGCACGGATTTCCATTCCAGCACCGACTCTCGATCTGCTCACTCTGCACGATGAGGTGACGGGCATCCACGTCGAACCAGGAGCCACGCCATGGCCGCTCAGTCTGTCAATGGTTTTCACGCAGAGCACGGGGTTCTCTCACGGGAGCGAGAGAATCTCGGTCTGTTTCTGCAGCGTCTGTGCAAGGAGCTTGCTGACAGAAGTTGCAAGGTCGATGCGGATGAGGGCGGGGAGTTCATTTACTTCGACATCAAGCTCGCCTGTGCACTGGACGACATCGACATTTGCGTTCATGACGGACACGTGGTCGTCCGCATGATCCGCCAGGAATAGATCCGCCGGTTGCACCGGTTCCATGCGCCCCCAATCGCCGGGCTCCACCGCCCTTGGCACGCCCGAGAGGGGCAGGAAGGGATGCCTGCCCCGACCATTCAGACAGGTTGGGAGTGTAACGGGTCACTCTCCGCCGAAACGGCTCGCCGAATCCCTGAAGACCCGTGGTCTCACGGACGGGCGCAGATTGCCAGGATCACGGGGCTGTTAGTGAGTCATTTGACTCAGGGGATCGATTGACGTCCGACATCCACGAGTATCACGGAAGGCGAGAGTCGGTCGGTTGCGGAATGAGTATTGGAACATTTCCAGGTTATTTCATGGAGAAAAGGTTCCACATGCCGGGTAATATGCCGATCGCATCCACGGAATTCGGTGCGTCGTATAACAACTTGCGTCAAATGCCCGTTGTAAACGGTTAACTATCGACGACGCTTTCCACTCGGCGGGTCGAATCGCTTGGAGGATTTGCTGGAGGCTGCTCGTGGCCAGACCGGACAAGCTCCTCATCCCCTACGTGCACGACGAACGCAGCCGATTCCATCACGTCGGACGGTACGGCCAGGGGAACCTCTTCATGGCCTTCGTCACCGGCGCATTCCCCGGCGACTGGTGGAGCGATAGGTACTCGCCCGAGTATCTGAGATCACACTGGGCCGAGCACAAGCGCTGGTACGCCGTGCTGCACCGATTCGACGCCGATGGGAACCATCTCGCCGCGGAGGCGCAGTGCGGGGGGACCACGGCAAGCGGCGAGCGTGAGGCGATCAATGAGGCGATCCGGCTGCTTGAAGCGATGATGGCCTCGTTGGGCCAGTGCGACCGTTGCGACATCTGGGTGAGGCCATTTGGGATCGAGATAGACGGTTACTTCTTCGGTCTGGTCTATCGCTGCGAGGACGCCGATGATCCGGACGAGCCCGATGCGGTATGCGAATACGTCATGCTGGAGCCGAACGGCGTCATGTTCCACCCGCCGTGGGACAGTGGGGAGTTCTCGACATAAGTGGCGGCACTGGTCGCCAGGCTCCAGGACTTCTGCTGATCAGCCCCCAGAGTCCGCTCATGAACCAGAAGGATCGCCAGAACTCTCCCGGACGGGCGTAGAGTTCGATCGTGGCGGTCCCGAAAAAGCGACGGACCAGCGGAAAAGACCGGCGATCTATTAGTCCAGGATGTTGGCCGCCAAGATAGCTCGTGTGCCCCATCGGAGAAGGCCGCTGAAGAGACGTTCCTACGGTTGGCGGTCGGGGACCGGGCAGCTACCGAAGCGTCTCCAGGGCTTGATTTTCGCTCATCACCCGGAAATGCGAACGACCGAGACGCCCGGAAGTGCTCTCGACTTCGTACCGGTCGTCGCCCGACAGCGGCGATGGCTCGCAACGAGTCGTCAACCGGTGGGCATCTCGGTCAACGATGCCGTGCTTCCCGATCGGTCAACAGGGCCGCCCGGCCCCGGCCGTGTCGGACGGGAGGCCCTCAGTCGAGGAAGGCCACATTGCGCATGGCCTTGGACTGGTTCTCGGTGTTCATCAGGACCCGGTGCCAGCCGTGCAGCATGATCGTTCGGTGGTCAACGTGCCGGATGCGGCCCCGGACGTACACCTCGGCGTTGCGCCCCATCACCCGCCAGCCCCAGTTCCTCGCATCGGGCCTCTCCTCCAGCAGGCGTCGGTATTCCGCCTCCGTGAGGCCGCCTTGATGCTTCGAGGAGACGTAGACCGCCTCCCCGCCCGTCCAATAGCCCACACGGAGGCCCGGGGCGGGGATAAAGAACCACTCGCCCTGACGGCGGTAGGCGGCGTTCTTGCGCCGGTTGCCGACCTCGGCCCGGAGCCGCTTGCGTGCCTGGGCCGCCCGGACCTCCGGCGGCTTGAGCGCCTCCTTGGCGGCACGGACGGTGCCGACCGGGGCGGCCTCGGGCACGGCGGCGACGAACCAATGCCGCTCGTCGTGGCCGCAGAGGTACTTCGACTTGCCGCCCCGCTCCCGGACCATCAGCAGCAGGTGGCGGTCGGCCGGTTGCACGTCGAGCACCTCGACCTCGGCCTCGGCGTCGGACCGGCGGATGACCTCGAAGAACTCCCCCTTGCGGTCGCTCCGCACGTCGAGGGAGACGGGGACGCTGGTGGCGAGGCGACGTTCGGAGCCGTCGGAGAGCTTGAGCCGAGCCCCGATGCGGGCAAACTTGGTTTCGAGGATGTCGTGGTCGAACATGGTCGCTGCCTCCTGGTGATGTGACTGATCCCGAGACACACGTCCGACCGCCGAGGTTCACTGTCCCCACACTCCCGCCGGGCTGCGGGGACGAAGCGACGGGCCACCCGCAGCATGATCGCCACCCGCTCGTCGCCCGAGGGGACTGCACGCCGCCGCTCGTCGAGGAACTATCTGGTTACGACGGAGTCCTCCAACTTGACGCCGGAACCTGCAACGCCCCCAACCTCCTTCAATCGGCGAGAGACTTCTCCATGAAGATGGTCCGCTCAACCGGGCAGTCCCAGTACGGCGAGATCTCCCGGAACCCGAACGACCGATACAGGCCGATTGCGTCGGCCATCTCGGGCACCGTGTCGAGGACCATCCGCCGATAGCCGCCTCGTCCGGCCCTGCGGATGATCGCTTCGACCAGCGACCTCCCGACGCTTCGTCCCCGGAACTCGGGGGCGACGTAGAGCCGCTTCATCTCGCAGGTCCCGTCGCCCAGGTCACGCAACGCCACGCACCCGGCGGGCGTGTCGCCGTCCATCGCCAACAACAGGCTTCCCGAGGGCGGCGCATAGCGGCCCGGCAGACCGGCGAGTTCGACCTCGAACCCCTGGAAGCAGAGCGCCTCGGAGATCGAATCGGCGAACTCGGTGGCGTAGGAGCGTAACAGCCGCCTGGCGTGGTCGAGTCCTTGCTCACCCTCTGCGTCCCCGACCTGGATCATCGGGTCGCCCTCCCTCATGTCCGTCGCCCCTGAAACCCCGGAGACCATCGAGCTGATCAGGCCGGGGGCTCTCCAGCCCGCTTCGACGATCTTTCAATCATTCCAGGGAAGCTGCTCCGAAGGCGGTCGTGCCAGTGCGGCCGTGCGGCGTAGAACTCCCACCAACCATCCGCATGGAACATGAGGAGGTCGGCCAGGCCGTCCAATTCCTCGAAGAACTCTCGGGACAGGTCGCCGATGTGCCGGGCGATGCGACCGGCCCGGATGCGGGCCTCCTCCTCCGGGGCGTCGATGGCGAAGAAGTAGGTCCACTCGTCCACGACGAGATGGGTCGCCAGGTTCGGGAGGGTCTTGGGCCGCCAGCAAGTCATTGAGGTGTTCTCGCAATCAGGGACATCGAAGAACTGGCGATCGTGCAATGCCTCGTTCTCCGGCGACTCGTAGATCCAGAGCGAGTCGAACGGGCCGGTCTGGTCGTCGATGACCCAGTAGCAGCGCGTCAGGTAGGCCGAGAGCGGGCGGCAGATCACCTCCAGCCGATGATAGCCCTCCAGCACCAGCCCGCTCTTTACCGCCATCCTTCGCTCCAGACGATCGGGAGCCAGACCTCGCAACGGCCCGACGACCGAGATCTCCCCTCGGCACGACACGCCAGCCCCTGTAAGGGTTCACGCCCCGACGACTCGGGACCCAGCGATGATCCAGGGCACGTAGCGGGCGATCCTTGCGGCGAACCATGTCTCGTGACCTCAGAGCTTACCTCAAGGGACGGATGGGCATCCACATGCCGATCTAAGTCCGATCGGTCCGTTGTTCCGTCCTCTACGCCAATTCTCGGTCCAAACTCGCCTCCGTCGGGGCGGACGTGGCCCCCAACGCCACCGCCCGGACGATGTGCTTGACCCGCAAGTCCAACGACTCGCTTCGGGCCGCCCTCATCGCCTCGTCGAAGCAATCCTCGGTGATGTTAACCCGACCGCCCAGTTCCCCTTCGATGCCGAGGACGAGCCCCATCCACTCCAGGCTGTCCCAGTAGGGCAAATGCACGAGGTCGTGGGCGAAGGAGTCATCCGGACGGATGGTCTCGGCGGGCACCGTCCCCAGTTCGGCGATGACCCGGCGTGCGGCGAGGGCGATCTCGGCCCGCAGCGGTTCGTCCGGGATCTCGCACGCCTGGATGAATTCGCCGTCGCCCATCGTGGGCCGCTCACGCCACCGGCAAGCCGCCAGCCTTGTCGCCTTGCTGTGATTCCGTAGCGAGAGGACGAACGTCGTGACAGCACCGATCAGCACGACCAGGACTGCGATCGTTTTCGCCATTCTCTGCATCCCCCAATCCCCGTCGGTCGGATACCGTTCCGGTCTCGCACCCCTGATGATAACCTGAACCCGTGCGATGGGCTTGGTTCGGGTCCGCTCGTGGTGGACTCCTCCCCGATGAGATCGCAGGCTCGCCGGGAGTCGGCCGTGATCGACGATGCCGAAATCGACAGGCGGAAGCCGGTGTGGGCAGCCCTCTCGGAATTATGGCTCGACACGGAGCTTGCGCAGGACGACTTCCGGCGGATTGCCGGGGTCATGAAGGCGACGGGCTACAACTTGGCCCGATTGAGGGAAATCTATCTGTTCGAGGTCGCCCCGGTCGTCTTCGGGAATCTACTCGTCGCCGGGGAATGGGCCGGGTTCGACGAGGAATGGCTCTTCAATGAGGCCGCAAAGCGGGCGAGGGGGCGGAGTTTGTGCCTGCGGGCGTTCGTCAGCATCGGCTTCGGGAAGTGGCTCATGACTTACGCCACCGAGGGGCACTGGGATACGCTCGTCGAGATGATGGACACGAAGGCTTGACGGTCTGGACGGGAGTTCTGATGCGGTTCACGGGGCTGAGACGAACCGGGCTGCCCATCGCAGAAGAGAACGACCGTGCCGGGCGGCTCTTTCCCTTGCACGTCGAGCGGAGCCGCCTGCATCTCTGGAGGCCCGGCGAACCGATCGCAGGGGGCAGGCGTCTGCTGATCGGCGTGGCCACATGGTCGCTCCACGACTTGTCACTGCTCGACATACTCGACGATGCCATGGCAAGGGTCGGAGCCGTCGTGGACCGGATCGACGTGTTCGACCTGGATCGTTTGGAGCAGGGCGATTTCGAGGATTACATCCCGGATCTGGGCAGGGTGGTCGGGACGCCGCTGGCAGGATACTGGGAAGATCGAATCGTCGGCGAGAAAGGCTTCGGTTGGCGAGCGATGGCGATCATCTTGGACTTATTTGATTTCACGTTGAAGTGGAACGGCCCCGGGAGTCGGTTCGATGTTCGGTGGGGGTCATGACATGTCCGAAGGATCGAAACGGCGTAAACGACTGATGCCGAAAACCGAGGACGAATGGCTCGCCTGCCCCAATCCCGCCCTGATGCTGGAAGCCATGCGAGGCAGAGCGAGCGATCGAAAGTTGCGGCTCTTCGCCGTGGCCTGCTGCCGGTTCACGCTGACGAGTTCGACCCCCGACCCGAGCCGTCATGCGGTCGAGGTCATCGAGCGATTCGCCGATGGCCTCGCCAGCGATGGCGAGCTGCATCGTGCCCGATCGCAGGCGTTCCACGCCGCCAGGCAATTCGTATTCAAGAGGCAGAGGGAACTGAGCGAGCGCGGCATAGAATGGTTACATCCTCCTCGTCGGATGAGTCCCGAGGAGATGGATCTGTATTTCATCGCAGAAGCGTCCCAGACTTTCACGCCCTTCAGGATTGGCCTGTTGCGGCATTGGCCCGACCCGCCTCTCGATTTCACGCAGGGTGCTCCGAGTTTGCTTCGGGACATCTTCGGCAATCCGTTCCGACCCGTGGCCCTCGACCCCACCTGGCTGGTACCCTGCGTCGAGAACCTCGCCCGGACGATCTACGATGAGCGGGCCTTCGATCGCATGCCCGTGCTGGCCGACGCCCTGGAGGAGGCCGGATGCCACGAGGCCGACATCCTCGGACATTGCCGCCATCAGGGGCCACACGCCCGAGGCTGCTGGGTCGTCGATGCGATCCTGGGCCTTGAATGATCCTTGCCATCGATTGGAGGAGTTCCATCATGGGCTACGATATCTACATCACCAGAGCGGATGATTAGATGAACAACTAAGAAGGAAGATCCCGTACGGCGAATGGAAGGGGGTGGTCGAGTGCGACCTTGAACTTGCCCCGACGAATTCCCGGACGGCCCGCACGGAGAGTCGTCCGTCCCATGTGGAGGGCGAGCGGTCGAAAACCTCGGATGAGAGACCCATATCCGTCAGTCGTCGATGAAGGAGTCCCGAACGCATGGGCATCAGCATCAGGATCGTCAACCCGACCAAGCGGCAGTTCCTCGACCCCGACCAGTTCCCCGAGCACGATGGGCGGACGGCCTTCATGACCGGGGTCCATGCGGCGGCCGTGGCCGTGCTCGCCTGCGACCCCGCCGAGGTCCCCGGGCACGGCTACGGTCCCTTGGCCGGGTCGTGGTGCGGCGACCCGATCATCGCCGCCACCGACGCCATGAGGCCCGACCGCCACGGGATCAGGACATCGACCCTCGACAGGTCGAACCGCAACCTCTACGACGTGGCCGTTGAGGAGTATGAAGACATCAGCCTGCGGGCCTTCGCCATGGTCTGCGAGGGGCAACTCGGCCTGTCAGAAGAACTCGCCGGGCTCGCCAAGGAGAACCCGGGGCTCTTCATGAAGCTCGGCAAGGTCGCCCTGACGGTCGGGTGCGAGAGTCTGGAGGATGCGCACGTCGAGGTCTTCGGCCGGGATTGGATGGGGTTGAATCATGACCTTCTCTGTCTGGATGGGACGGGCGACGATTACATCAGGCGATTGGACTTACCACGGGAAACCTACGGGGAGAGGTGGCCGTGGCGAGCGGGCTGAACGAGTGCGACGGGATACCTCCGACCGCCGCCATACCTCAGCCCGAGCCATCACCGAGTTGAGACACCTGCTGGACGATCCGCCGTATTCCCGACGAGCCACGGAGGTAGGGCAGCAGTTACGCCGAGAGGAGGGCGTGCGGGTCGCCTGCGATGCCCTGGATGCCCTCCTTCGAGACCGGCTAGAGGACGAGCCTAGGAGTGACCGACGCAGCCAGTCTCAGGCGTCCTCGATCGGCGGGAGAGTAGACTCATGACGATCCCAAGACCGAAAGTGCTGCTCTCCTGGAGTTCCGGCAAAGACAGCGCCTGGGCTCTCCACGTCCTTCGCCAGCAACCCTACCTAGAAGTCATGGGTCTCCTCACCACGTTCAACGAGGCGTTCGACCGGGTTGCGATGCATGCCGTGCGGCGGGAACTCGTCGAAGCCCAGGCGGCTGCGGCGGGGCTGCCACTGATCTCTGTGATGCTGCCTTACCCCTGCACGAACGAGGTTTACGAGAATCGCATGATGGCGGCAATCGCCGAGGCGAAGGCGGCGGGCGTCACGCACATGGCGTTCGGCGACCTGTTCCTCGAAGACATCCGGGAATACCGAGTTCGGCTGCTCCAGGGGACGGGCATCGAGCCATTGTTCCCGATCTGGACTACCGCAGAGGAGACGCCCACCCTCGCACGGACGATGCTGGCGGATGGTCTTGGTGCGGTGCTGACCTGTGTGGACCCGAGGCAGTTGAGCGTACGGTTCGTCGGACGGCAGTTCGATGACATGCTCCTGGAGGATTTGCCAGCCGGAGTCGATCCCTGCGGGGAGCGTGGCGAGTTTCACACGTTCTGTTGCCGGTGCCCGGAGTTCAGCCCAGAGATCCAGGTGAAGGTCGGTGAGATCGTGGAGAGGGAGGGGTTCTGGTTCGCTGATCTGCGACCGGGCGGAATCAGCAACGACGTTCATCCTGAGTGATCGGGCTTCCCCTTGGAACGCCGAACTCGGTCGTTCGGCGGCTGGCTCCACGAAGCGGAGAATGGAAGAGAATGCGTACATGGGCCTCTTGGATCGTCCTCATCGGCTTCTGGGTTATCTTCGCCGGTCTTTTCACCGCTTCAGGCGTTGCCCTCCGTGCGGCCGTACGACGGCGGCTCGTCCTGGGCAGCAGGCTATTCATATGGCGGCAGCCGATTCGGGTCGTGGAGGGGGCCGAGGCCGTACGTGTCAGTCTCACCTTTCTGGCTTTCAGCTTGGTGTTGGCTCTCTTCTTCCTCGGGGGGGCAGTCAGGATGACATGGTTCCTCGTCGGAGGTTCGGTCCGGCCAAATTGACCCAGACTTCAACCACCTCAATCGTCAGTCACAACCCCGAAGAGGCGTGCCGAAAACGGTCCCTATCGAGATAGGCCGCCCAGAATGTGAGGGACAGCCGTGTCAAAACAAGGGGTTTCGGTCTCACTCCTCATGAAACTGGTGGCGATAATCGCCTTGGATCTGGCCTTCCTGCGAATACAACCCTACCGACTTCTGTCTCCACCTTTTCTCTTCGCTTTGGTGACGCTCGATCTCGTCATCATTCAAACGTAGGCGCTCACGCCCTGAACTTTTTGTACATCAAAGACGTAATAACTGTGTATGAGCCAAACGCGTCCGATCCCTGAATCCCTCTGGGATACCGTGCCCTCTGATGCTCAGGCGGCCATCCTGGCCGTCTTCGGCTCCCTCCTGGGTCGCATCGCACAGCAGGATCAGAGGATCGCCGAGCAGGATCAGCGGATCGCTGACCTCGAGGCCCGGCTCAAGCTCAATTCCACCAATTCCTCCAAGCCCCCTTCGTCGGATCCCATCGGCTTGAAGCGCAAGCCACCCGCACCACCCACCGGGCGGAAGTCCGGCGGACAACCGGGACACGCCAGGGCTCAACGCCCCCTGGTGCCCCCCGAGAAGCTGCGATCCTCCACCGACTGCCGGCCCGGTGCCTGTCGGCGCTGCGCCCATCCCTTGTTGGGCGATGACCCCGCGCCGCTGATCCACCAGGTCGCCGACCTCCCCAGGATCGAGCCGATCGTCAACCAGTTCCTCTTGCATCGCCTGACCTGCTCGCATTGCGGTACCACAACTTGCGGCACCCTGCCCGCGGGGGTCCCCACCGGCAGCTTCAGCCCGTACACCCAGGCCGTCCTGGCGACCCTGGCCGGCGCCTACCGCCTCAGCAAGCGGCAGATCCAGCAACTCGCCGCCGACCCGTTCGGGCTGACGATCTCCACCGGCATGATCTCCAAACTGGAGGGGCAGTCGGCCGCGGCCCTGGCCGAGCCCTATCACGAGTTGGCCCGATCGGTCACGGAGGCCGAGGCGGTCAACATCGACGAGACGGGGTGGCGCGAGGATCGACGCAAGGCCTGGTTGTGGGTGACGGTCACCGCCTTGGCCACGGTCTTCACCATCGCCGGCCATCGCTCCGCCAAGGTCGCACGGAGCCTGCTGGGGGACAAGGAGGACCAGGTCGTCAGCAGCGACCGGTTCAAGTCCTACGACTGGCTGTGGGCCTACTGGAGGCAGGTCTGCTGGAGCCATCTTCGCCGCGATTTCCGGGCGATGATCGACCGGGGGGCGCCGGGGAGGCGACCGGCCGACGGCTGCTCGGGTTGTCGGACCGGCTGTTCGCGGCCTGGCACAAGGCGCGGGACGGTACGCTGGAAGAGTGTCGCTTCCGAGCGCGGATCCTCCGCTTGAGGCCGCGGGTGCGCCGCGCCTTGGAGGACGGCATGGAGTGCGGCTGCGCGACGACGGCCCGGACCTGCGCCGAGATCCTTCGCGTGGAGGAGGGCCTGTGGAATTTCGTGTGGTTCCCCGGGGTGGAACCGACGAACAACGCGGCGGAGCGCGCCTTGCGGCATGCGGTGATCTGGCGACGGATCAGCGGGGGTACGGCGAGCGAGTCGGGGAGCCGGTTCGTCGAGCGGATGCTGACGGTGGTGGCCACCTGCCGGCAACAGGGCCGCGACGTGCTGGAGTACCTGACCTCGTGCTTTGAGGCCGATCGGCGAGGCCAATCGATCCCCTCGCTTCTCCCGGAGACGGAGACGGCCATCAAAGTCGCTCGATTCCAGCAAGCCCAACCCGTGAGCTCCTACCTCGTGGCCCTGGTGGGCGAGTTGGCGTGGAGGGAGCGGGTCGCTGGATTGGGACGTACTGGTCATGTGCGAGGGTCAGCAGGTGATAAGGCTCAAAGACCTGATGGCCCGGCTACTGACCGTCAGGTAAGTCGCTTTACACGGAGACCGGCATGACGAAAGAAACCGAGCAAGAGATCGGGCCGTCGTCGCAGCCGAGCAATTCCTTGGTCTGCTTGCTCGCGGATTTCTTCTTCGATCTCAGGGGCAGAGTTGCGCATCTGTTGTTTGACATTCCCATGACATTCCTCCTCCGGATTCAATTCCGGGGCATACGAGGGCAGCCGTTCCACAGCGATCTCGGGATGCTCGGCCAGGAATGCCTTGACCGGTCCGGAGCGGTGAACTTGCAAGCCGTCCCACACGATGATCATCGGCCCGGCGATCCGACGCCGGAGGTGTTCCAGATACGCGACCGAGTCCTCGCCATGGATCGCGCGGTCGAAATGCTTCTTGTAGACTTGGCCCGAGGTCGTCAGCCCCATCGCTGTCGAGACCTGACGTCTCTTGCTCATGCGCTTCTGGACCGGGGTCTGCCCGCGGGGTGCCCAGGTGGTGTCGGCCCGGAGTTGATACGAGAACCCCGTCTCATCGACGAAGATGATCACGGCGCCCTTGCGGCGAGCCTTTTTTTGATGCGCGGCCAATCGCGATCGAGCCAGGCACGGATCAACTCCTCGTCGCGTTCGCGAGCCCGAACGGCGGGCACCTGCGCCGACCAGCCTAGGTCTCTGAGTCGAACCGAGAGGTAATGCGCATGGTATGTGACCCCGAAATGGCGTCGGATCATGTCGCGGACTCTGAGCAGGGTCCAGCGTTCGGTCTTGAACCCGGCCTTTATGGCACCCCGCGAGAGGACGTCGAGGAGTTCTTGCCATTGTCGGTGCGTCAACCGGGCCGGTCGTCCTGGCTTGGCCCGTCGCTTCAGCGCCGCCGAGCCATGGGGACTCGCTCTCAGCCGCGTGGCCCATTGGCTGACGGCGGTGCGGCTGACATCCAATCGACGAGCGATCTCGGCCTGCGTGTATCGGCCGGCGCGGAGCAACCGGCCCGCTTCGAGTCGGCGTTCTTCGAGTTGTTCTGGAGTCAGTTTTCGTGGTCGCCACATGCATACCATCGTAAGGCCCGACGGGAATTTGTAAAGCGACTTACCTGACGGTCAGTAATGGCGGCTCCGGTTACGATCAGGAACTGGTTCAATTCCAGCAGGTGCCACCCAACGTCAAAGTTCCACCACGCAATCCACGGCTACGGTCACGAGGTCGAAATGACCCACCAGTCGCCAAGCATCTTCACGCAACACCAAGGCAACCTCAATGAAGGCAGCCCGATGGTCGTGGACCCCGTGAGCCAGCATTCGCCTGCCATGCGGACCTGCCTGTCGGGGTCGCCGATCAAGATGGTGTGGACAATCTGCTCCTCAACGAACCCCGACACCGAAGCCATCCACGACCGTCCGATTAAGCCTTATCCTCGCCGCAAATCTCAGGCTGCTCGTCTTGGCGACCGGATATCCCTCGGCCTGAGATCCTCAGCCGGCTCTGTCTTCCGATCGGCGGCCTCGGGGACGAGACGCAGATCGACCTGCCAAACCGAAGTCTCCCCCGCAGCGGTCGCAGTGGGCCATCTCGTCGCCGACTTCCACGGAGAGCCAGTTCACGTCGTTCTCTCCGCAGTTCGGGCAGGCGGCCCCCGCCAGCATCATCGCCGGTTCCGGGCCACCGATCAGCGAAAGGCCGCAGAGTCTCGCCTCGGCCAGCAACGGCAGCAGGTCGGACGGGTCAGCGGGGATGCGAATCTCTCGGCCGTCGAATGGGACCATCAGGACATCGTGCTCGCCCGTATCGACCGGGGCGGGCTGCCCCCAGCAGCGGATGACCCTTGTGCCTCGGGGACAGTCGATCAGGTAGAACTTGCCCTTCGAGAAGTGCTTGATTCGCATGGTGTCCCGGCTCCAGGTGACTCTGACTGGAGCTTATCACCCGGACGCCGGGCTCTTCGGAGATCAGGGGCTCATCCGTTCTTCGTTCTCCCGCCTGACGTGCGGTTCTCTCGATTTGCGGGATTATGCGGCCCCTCCCACAGGTCGCTGGTGAGCCGCCTCTGTCACCGCTATCACGGCCTCGTGACGCTCCGGTCCTTCGGCATCGGCTTCTTCTGCCGGGGACGTACCCGGCCGGGCAGCGGCTCCCCGGTCTCACGATCGAACTCGTCGGGGCTCAACTCCTTCGGCAGGACATCTCCTGTCTCCCGTACCCACGCCGACGACGCCCGCCTCATCTCCTCCAGCACCCCGGTGTATCTCGGCTCCCCGGCCAGGTTGATCAACTCGTGCGGGTCGGAGTTCACGTCGTAAAGCTCCTCGGCAGGTCGGGGGCTCACGAAGCAGGCCCGCTGTGCCGGGGCCAGCTTCCCGGCATCCCGCAGCCGACGCATGGCCACGAACGTCGGACTCCTCACTGCATCCGCCGGGGGCGTCATCGGGCTCTCATAGTCGTCGTTCTTGATGTACTTGAACCGCTCCGTCCGGGCCGCCCGACCGTGGGCGGCGTAGTCGTGCCAGTTCCGCTCGGCGAAGATCATCTCTCGCACTTTCGCCGTCGGGTCCTGGAACAGAGGCGAGAGGTCCTTCCCCTGGAAGCTCGGCCCCGGCTCGATGCCGGCCAATCGCAGCACCGTCGGGGCGATGTCGATCGTACTGACCAGGGTGCCGCAACGGCTTCCGGGACGGATGTGCCCCGGCCAGCGGACGAGGAGCGGCGTCCTGATCCCGCTGTCGTAGAGGGTCGTCTTGCAGCGGGGGAACGGGCGCCCGTTGTCGCTGAGGAACAGGACCATCGTCTCCCCGGCGACCCCCTGGCGGTCCAATTCCGCCAGCACCTCACCGACGTGGTGGTCCAGGCGGCTGATCTCGTCGTAATAGAGCGCCAGGTCCTTGCGGACCTCGGGCACGTCGGGCAGGTACGGGGGTACGATCACATCCTCGGGGCGGTGCGGCTCGGGGATCGTCCCCGGCTGGTAGTCCCGGTGCGGGTCCAGTGACGCCAGCCAGAGGAAGAAGGGTTTGTCACGGGGGCGGTCCCGCAGGACGGGCACCCACTGGTCGCAGCCGCTCTGGATCGCACCCGAGCCTCCGGCCGTCATCCGGGCCTTGCCGTCCTTCACGGTCCCCAGTTGGAAGCCCGAGGGATCGGCCTCCCGCACCACGTCGAACCGATCCTTGATGGCGGTGCCCAGGTGCCACTTGCCGGCGGCGGCGGTCCGGTGGCCGGACGCCTTGAGCTTCTCGACGAACGTGACCTGCTCGGGCGGCAGCGGCCAGTGCAACTCCTCGGCCCCGGTGTTGTGCGGGTAGCGTCCCGTGAGGATGCTGGAGCGGCTGGGGCTGCACGAACTGGCCGTGACGAACGCCCGGTCGAACCGCATGCCCTCCCGTGCCAGCCGGTCGATGTTCGGCGTCCTGACCTTCGGGTTCCCGTACGCCCCGCAGTCATCCCAGGCCATGTCGTCGGCGATGATCAGGACGAAGTTGGGCCTCTGAGGACCTGCGGCATAGCAAGGGACGCCCGGCCCGCACAGTCCCGCCAAGAGCAGCACGCCCATCACCATCACTTCCACGAGCCGCATGCGGGCACCTCCTCGGGCCGAGCGAGCTTGCCTTGGAATCGTTGCGGGACCTTTCCCGGCTCAATTCAGATGTAGCGGCTGCGTGAACGCACCGTTGCCCGCCGAGTCCCAGGCCGAGAACCGGACCCACTTCTTCCCCGACGCATCGAACGGGATGCGGAATCGATGGGACCCGAACGGCGGCCGATCCGTCGCCGAGACAACCGACCGGCCAACCCGCTCGCCGTCGCCCCAGACCGCCTCGACGAACTCCAGCGGGAACGTCCATTCCACCTCGGCCACCACCGCCCGCTCCTTGACGTCGCCTTCGACGCCCCATCTCGGGATCAGGACCTCGCCGGTCGTGACGAAGAACTCTCCGGCCCGCAGCGACTTGCAGATCGGGCTCCAGTCCTCGAACCTCGGCACCCGGTCGAGCTTCACGTAGTTCACGTTGAAGTCGCCGTAGAGGTCGTAGTCGGGGTACTTCTTGTACGTGTCCACCTCGCCCACCATGTACTTGGGGTCGCCCCAGTTGTTCATGTCGTCGAGCGTCCCGAAGCATCGCACCTCGCCCAGCCGCTTCTGCGAGAGGTCCATCGGCAGCGCCTTGAACGCCGACCCCAGCCAGCGGTCGCTGCGGAAGTAATCCGTGTCCTTGAACTTGTCTGGGTAGCCGGTCGAGCCCTTGGTGCGGGGGTGGGTCGTCCAGACCAGGGCACCCTCCCGCTTCATCACCTCGAACAGGTCGGCGGCACTCCCGACGTGGTTGACCTTGCCGTATTTCGGGTCGTCCTCGACGAGGCGATGACCCTGGCCCCTGACCATCGTCCAGTAGACCGGCTTCGGGAAGAGGATGTTGTAATGCCCGCCCAGGTAGGCGTTGGCCTCCTCCCCCGGCAGGATCAGGAAGTCGGCGTCGGAGTGGCGGCGGCAGCCCTCGAAGTAGGTCGCAAGCTCCTTCAATCGGAGCGGGCCGGGGTCGTGCGGGTGGCCGTCGCCGTGGAAGTCGAAGATGTGGGCGACGTCGATCCCCATCGCCCGCATCATGGGTATCCACGGCGGCGTCGTGGCGAGGCTGCCCGACTCCAGCAATTCCTGGGTGAACGCCGTGTGGAAGTGCGTGACCAGCGTCTTGTAGCCGGGCAGCGGCTTGTAGCGGTCGCCGTGGGTGAGGTCCAGTACGGACTCCCGGCAGGCATCCGGGCCGTCGGGGCTGAGGTAGAAGTAGACCGGCATCCGCTGCTGCGTCCCCGGCGGGGCGTTGTAGAGCGAGAACACCTGCTCGGCCCAGGTCGGGTTGTACCCCTCGGCGTTCTCTCCCTGACGGACGCCGAGCGAGAAGGTCTTCCCGCCGTCCCGACGGTGCCAGACGTAGCCGAGGTTGACCTCCAACTCACGGGCGAAGAAGAACTGGTGCGGCGGCGGGAAGACGGCGACCGAACCGTCCTTGCCCCCGGCGACGGCGAGCCGATTGCGTGCCCGCAGGACGTTGAGTCTCCCGCCCTCGCCGCCGGAAGTGTCGTCACGCTGGGATCGGTCACGACCGTCACGCCAGACGACCTGCGGGAGTGAGGCTGAGGCGAATCCCTTCAGCCCGCCCCGGTAGATGTAAGCCACCGACGGCTCGTCCGTCCGGGCGACGGCCTCGACCCGGAACAGGTTCGTGCCTCGATAGACCGTGAACCGCATACCACCGGAGAACGACCCCATCGAAAGACCTGGGGAGGAGACCTCCAGCCGTGCCCCGTCCGTGTGGACCTCGATGCGATCCGAACGGAAGGCGGCGCCGGCCCGGCGAACCTCGTCGAGGTGGTTCAGCGGGGCGTCCCAGAATACGTCCCAGCGGTGCTCCTGGTCGAGCCCGTGTCCGGTGCGTCTGACCCCGGTCGTCACGCCGAACTCCGGCACGAGGTCCCTCCCCAACGTCGTCCATTGGCCGCCCTCCCTGCGCACTCCCAGTTCTCGGACGATCGGATTGCCCTCCACGATCGAGAAGCTGGCGTGCAACTCCTGCCCCCGCTCGCCGTCCCAGGTCACGGTGACTGACCCGCCGTCCGAGACAGCCACCAACCCCGTCTGGGGGCGGTAGTCGGTCATGTCAACGGTCTGAGCCGGAGCTGACCGAGAGAAAAGTCCGACGCAGAGGATGGCGGTGATGACTCGGAAGTTCATGTGTGAGTTCCCAATCCTGACAAGAATCACCGGGCTCACGTCGAGGGCTCGTCGAGCGTGACCGCCGGAACGTCCCCGGAAGCGAGTCGTTTCTCAAGACTTCACGAATCCGAAAAGTCTCGCCGCCGTCCCTCCCAGCACCTTCGCCTGGTCCTGCGGGGAGAGGTCGGCCAGGTAGGAGCGGACCAGCTCCCGGTAGGCCCGGTACCTCGCCCCGGTGGCCCCGGCCCCGAATCCGCCGCCGTAGATGAGGCGGTCGGGGTTGAACCGCTTCACAAGGTCTCCGATCACCGGCCTCACATCCCGGTGCGGGTATTGCTCCCTGGCGGGCAACGACGACAGCTTCACGATCGTGTT
The DNA here is from genome assembly GCA_963743925.1 of uncultured Planctomycetota bacterium. Lineage (GTDB taxonomy): Bacteria > Planctomycetota > Planctomycetia > Isosphaerales > Isosphaeraceae > CAVZRC01. The sequence goes on from CAVURY010000034.1 coordinate 1,624,589, forward strand.
GGGGAGCTTGGCCCAGCCGAGCACCACGGCGTGATCCTCCGGGCTGCCCTGGAATGGGCGCCCCAGGTGGTCGATCACGACCTGGATCTGCGGGAACTCCTTGATCAGTGGCTCGAATCCGGGAGCGTAGCGGGGCTCGAAGTGGAGCTGGATCGCCAGTCCCAGATCGCCGACCTGTTTCCAGAACGCCCGCAACTCCGGCTTGTCGAACGGTGGTAGCCGATCGGGGGTGTAGGCGTGGATGCGGGCAGCGACGATCCGTCCCTCGTGCTTCCTGATAAGTTCGGTCATCCGGTCGAGCGAGCCGGGGCGGTCGGCGAAGAAAAGGCAGGTGCCCTTGAGGTTGTCGCCTCCGACCTCCAGGCAGTGCTCCAGGTAGCGGTGGTCGTCCTGGTAGGGTTCGGGGTGGACGACCACGGCGTAATCGACTCCGGCCTCGGCCATACATCGCAGCAGGTGCTCGGGGGTGGCGGGCTCGGCGGGCTGGTAGGGCGCCTTTGGGTGATACGGGAACCGAGCATCGCCCTTCCCGGCGAAGCAATGCAAATGGGTATCAATCACGGGGGCACGCCGGTCGGCAGCTTCAGCCCGGAGATGGCCCATCATGACGGAAACGGCGGCAGTCTGGAGGAACGGGCGTCGATGCACGGCGGCCTTCTCCCGGATGGGGGGTGCTCCTGGTTTCAATAGGACGGCCGGGGAATGCACCTCGGGCGTCCGGCTCAGGATAGCACACGGGAGGATCACCGGCACCGGGGAACGGGGAACGGGGACGGGAGTTCGGACTCCTGGAGGGGGTCGGGGGGATGATGGCCGTCCGGTGGGTTCCAATCTTGGTGGATCGAAGGAGCAGTGAGGTGTCGTAATTGATATTGTTGTGATCCTGGATCGGCATCCTGTCCCACGGTCGAGTTCGAGGTGATCCTTCGGGAGGCCGCCCCGTGATTCGCACGCTGATCGTCCTCGGCATGTTCTTCTCGACGGAGTCAACCAAGGCCGGGGGACCGCTCCCGGAGAAGACCGACCTGTTCCAATCCGAGACCGGTGGGCATGCCCACTACCGCATTCCCGGCCTGGTCGTGACCGATGACCGGCAGCCGCCCGATCAACTCAGAGATCAGCCCGAACACTTCGAGGTCTTCTGGCTTCACCTGGGATAACAAGCCGCCATTCACCTGGCAGTTTTCAGACAGCCGATCGAACCCGAACCCGTTTCTTCCAAGCCTCTTGGCGATGATGACCTCCAGACCCACGAACGCCCCGCCGCAGATGAAGAGGACGTCGGTCGTGTCGAAGGGAACACCGGGCTGCATCGGGTGTTTGTAGCCTCCCTCCGGTGGTACCGTGGCGACCGTGCCTTCGAGAATCTTGAGGAGATCATGCTGGACGCCTTGCCAAAGTTCCTTCCCTCCCGCCCCGCCCGCCCGGATCTTGTCGATCTCGTCGATGAACACGACGCCGCTCTGACCCGCCCCGAGGTCGCCGCTGGAGGCCTGGATCAGACGGGAGAGAAGGCTCTCCACGTCCTCGCCGACCTATCCGGCTTCGGTCAAGCTGGCGGCGTCGGCGATCACGAGGGGGACATCGAGATAGGAAGCCAGGCTGCGGACGAGGTGGGTCTTCCCCGAACCCGAGGGACCGATCAGGAGGATGTTGGACTTCTCGATTCGCACATTGTGCAAGTCGGGGTCGGCGACGATCGGATCGGGAGCGACTCGATCCCAGGCATCGACGAGTCGTTTGAAGTGGTTGGAGACGCCGAGGGCAAGCCGCCGCTTGGCGATGTCCTGCCCGATGACGAACTGATCAAGATGGGCGACGAGGGTCTTTGGGGAAGGGATCGAGGCGAGCCTTTCCTCTCGGGAGGGTCGCACTGGGGGGGGGCGGGTTCGAGGACCGGTTGGGGCGTAATCTCGGAGAGGGCTCGGGTTGCGCAGGAGACTCAGATGCGGCTGGTCGAATCGAAGCCGCCCTCGAAGAGAGGGTTGTCATTGCTGAAGCAGAAGTCGCAACCGGGAGCTTGGTCGGGCATGGGGACACCGGCGGTTGAGGCGTTCAGGACCACCCACAATGGGTGGTCGGATTCCTCACTCGGGGGTGTCAACTAAAATGCTTGTCAGTAGTCGTAACGTCCCATTTCTCGATACACCGTCATCGCCGAGACACCGCATTCCCTGGCGATCTGTTCAAGGGTCGGCACTCGTCGAAGCGGGAAGATGCAATACAGGAGACCCTCACGAAAATGCTCGATCAGCGGGTTCGCTGGTCGCACGGGGCGGCGACCCTGAACCCATCATCGGCGGGATGATCCGCCATTCTCTGACCCCAAGTTCAACCTTGGGGCGTGATTGCGACTCCGTCAGGGGTTGTCTCGAACCCGAATTGTTCTCCCAACCACATGACAGCGGCGTCGAACTGGTCCTGGCTCGGCGTCACGTAATGCCGTGAAGCCACGCTGCTGGGTCGCTCGCCCAAGAAGTGCTCTGCGTAGCGACCAAACTTCGGGTGGGCATCCAGCGTGCTCGCAGCCGTTTTCCTGAGAAGCGAGTAAGGTCGATCTACCCCCAAACCCTTCCTCACGACCCGAGTCCAGTTGGTTGCGACGTTATCTGTCTGCTTCGTCCCGTGAGTGCCATCCTCCCGCTCGATCATCTCGCTGTATGCCCACCGCCCCCCGGACTTGGTCACGAGGGCGATGTCCTTACCAGTCCTCCAGCGAGCCAGTAGACGCCGGGTCTCATCCCACAGCAGGTAGTCCACGGTCGGGGTGTGCTTGAGGTCCTTCGTCTTGTGCCGCTTGCGGATGATCCGACGACTATCGATGATCTCGGACTCCTTCAAGGTGGCGATATCCGAGCCCCGATATCCGCAGTTGAGCATCAGGAGGACGTGGAGCCTCAACTGGTCATCGTCGGGGATGCCCCGGAGCACAGCCGTGACCTCCTCATCGGTCATCCGCTCTTTCGGCTTCTCGGACACCCGGATGGAAACGGAGTCTAGATTCCGGGGCAGGTCGGCGATGAGACGGTTCTGGTGGAAGTGCCGGACGAGGGACTTGAAGCGACCCAACACGCCAGCGGCGTAATCCTCGGAGTAGCCCGCCTTGCCGTTGCCGTCGCCATGCCGCTCTCCCAACTTACTCATCAAGTAGCGGTACATGGCATCCACATCCTTCTCTCCGACGCTCCCCACGTCCCTGCCCGCCCCGAGTCGGTCCTCGATGAGACGGAAGATATAAGTGAGATTGTCCCACGTCTTTGCCGTCATCTTGCCCGCCTTCACCTTCATAGCCTGACCGTCAAGGTAGGTCCGGATCTGGGAGCCGACGGTCCTATCTTGCGGCACGGGATCGTGTGCTCCTCGGGAAAACCGATCGCTCCATACCCGCTCATTCCCCAGGAACTCCTCCACGATCTCCGGAGGCGTGTCCGGGGGGATTGTCCAACCGAAGAGACGCTCCAGCATCTGCCAGTTCCGCGCCGCCGACTGGCTGACTACCTCCCCCATGTAGAGGTCGGTCGCTTCGGGCTCCCGGATCGCTTCCACCTTTGCCTTCTCTGCGGTCAATTCCCGCACTTCGTCGGTCAAGCCGTGCTGCTTGGCGTAATCGATTCGGGTAGTCAGGGCATCGAGATGCCCCTGGAGCGGGTGAGGGTCCCTGGTCACATTGATCCCAAGTTGAGCCTCCCACCACGCATTAGCAGCACGGTAAGTGGTCTGTTCGGTCCGGGGTACAGTCGGGTCCAAGAACCCCTGTTCAACCAATTGGTAGCAGGTGACGACGAAGCGGGTACTCTCGGGGAGCCCCAACCTGCGGGCGAGCTTCTTGTCTTGTTTGCGCCATCGCTGCTTGTCGGGGGACCACGACATGAGCATCTTGCGGGGCATCGCCGGGTACTCCAGATCGAAGTTCGTTGATCGGTGTACCAATTAGTGTACCAAATCGGGGCGACCATGGCAATCTGGTACACAATAAATCCCGGAAAACAAGGTGTTTTCGCCAAGAGTGCCATCCTCACACGGTGGAAGTCGCGGGTTCGAATCCCGCGCCGCCCATGAACGGCCCAGAGACTGCGCCCGCCGTCTCTGGGCCTCTCTTTTGGTTCGAGTCGAGAGGCCGTTTTGACCCCTCGAAATACCCCAAAACGAGTCACTGTACCAAGGACTGTACCAAGCTCTTCGCCTCGGGCTGTTTTCACCTCGATGTGGATCCGTCCGAAAGCCGTAACTCCAAGGGAATGAATGGGATACGCCGAGACACCTCTGCGGCGACCCCGGAAAATATGACGCCATAAGTGCATGAGTAATTGATATCCGGCGTGCATTTATTCGTAATTGCAGGCAGTAACGCACTCATGCCTGTGCCCTTGAAGGCACACGCATAGCTATCCAAGCGTCTCTCGAGCCCACGTCAGCCCGTGTCAGCGGACGATACTTGCTTGATGGTCTGCGTGTCAAACGCTGCCATGCATGTGGTCTTGGGCCGGAAAAGGATGGGACGTGTTCGGAGCTCTCGGCTGGACGCTCACGACCTCACTCGAAACGAGGATGCCGCTGTCCCCGACTTCCTCCTGTTCGAGAACTTCGAACGATCTGCCGAGACTTCTTCGACAATGCTTTGAACGTGCGCCGACCCATCTAACGGACGGACGTGAGTAGGGCATCGTTAACCCGACTTCCGCACCCTACGCCATGATTCCCCCCTGTTTTCCAGGGGCGGGCCAATTTTTCAGTCACTATATCGCCGTGAGGATCGTCACGACCACGTCTTGATCGGTTGCATGACCTCCACGGGGATGTTCAACAAGCGGTACAGCTCCAACTGCTCCGGCTCTGGCGTCGTCCCCTTGCGAATGCTCAGCACCTTGTCCCCATCCGTCGGCAGCACCATCGTGGCCGCGCTATGGCTGGCCACCACCTCCCGCACCGTCGCCCACGAGGTATGAACCCCTTGGTTCAACAAGGTCGTCTCGATCGCCACCATGAGGTGATAGGCCAGCACGCACAAGAAGATGTGGGTCTCCGCGCGGTGTTCCCGGTGATGGAAGATCGGCCGCTCCGCCAACGGCGTCTTGATCGACCGGAAGGCGCTCTCCGCACGCGTCAGCGTCATGTACATCAGCCACGCTTCCGACGCCGTCAACTCGGTGCGATCCGTCCGAAGCAGATAACCGCCATCGAGCTGCTCGGCCTCGGCCTTCTTCTCGGCGTCCGGCTCCGCACCCAACTCGCCGCTGGCCGCATCGTAGCGGATCGTGTAGTAGCGCGCCACCCGCGGGTACCGCTCCTTCAACCGCCCGATCGCCTCGCCGATCTTCAGCTCCCGCTCGAGCCGACCGCCGGCGATCCGCCCCTGAAGCCGCCGGAGGTCCGCCAGGAACCGTCCCTCCTGCTTCTCGCGAATCGCCCGATCTTTGGCCGTGCGACCCGAGCTGGTGCAGAGCACGATCTTCTCCTTCTCGTGCGCCACCGCCTTGACCCGGACCGACGACTTCTTCTGGGACCGGTTCTGCGGCGACGGCTGGCGCGCCATGACCTCGAAGCCGTCCTCGTCCTCGAAGTCATCCAGCCACTGATCGCGCTCGGGCTGTCGTGCCGCGACCACGTAATGCAGCTTGCGGTCGCGGATCTCCTGGAGGTCCTCGGCATAGGCCATGCCGCGATCGACCACCACCGTGGACCCCTCCGCCAGCCCGACGCGGTCCTTCAGGAGATCGAGGATCCGGCCCAAGGTCTTTCGATCCTGGGTATTGCCGGCGAAGATCTCGTGAGCCAGCGGGAAGCCCTCCCGGCCGATGACCAGCCCGACCACCACTTGCTTGCAATCCGGGCGATGGTCGCGGGAATAGCCCCGCTGGGCCTCGGGATTCCGCGATGCTTGTCCCTCGAAAGAGGTGCTGGTCAGGTCGTAGAGATAGATCGTCGGATCGAGTCGGAACAATCGCCGTTCGCGCTCGACCAACTCGGATTCGATGGCGGCGCGGTCGGGATGGAGACGGTCGAGATTGCGGTAGAGGGGGTCGTCGGCCAAGGCGGTGAGATCCACACCCAGGAGATCGGCCAAGGCCGTGGAGCGAATCCACCCGGGCATGGCGTGTTCACTGTCGGGGTGAATCAGCCGGTTCAAGGTCATGGCACAGGTGAGCTGGATGGCGCGCGGTGAGAAGCCGTGGTGTTGGAGGATGGCATCGAGTCCCAGTCGCTTCCAGAACCGGAAGCCGACATGGACGGGCCCGGCGGATCGCACGTGGGTCATAGCGATGCGGTCGGCGTGGACGGCGATGAGTTCGCCGTCAACGTGGGGCCTTGGCGTCGGGTTGGGGTCGTGATGGTCGGAGTGGGCTTGGCGTTGCCGGACCTGGCGGACGATCTGCTCGACTTCGGGATCGGGCTGGGAGAAGAGGTTGGCTTGACCGACGAGGGCATCTTCGACTTTGCGGGCCAGGCGCAGCCATTCCTCGGCGGGCCTGGGGCTGAGGTCACCGAGAGAGCAGATGACCTTCTGGCGAGGGCCCTTGGGAGTATGGATGGACTCAACCAACAGATAGTTGGTATAAGTTCTATCCTAGTACCGGCGGGTGGTTTGTCGCACGTACATAGTCACTATGTTAACGCACCATCGGTCAGAATCCAGGTCAGGCCGCGTGGAATTAGTCACTATAACGGCCTTGGACCGGGCAAGAATCGCAGAAAACAAGGGGTTCGTGTGTGCAGATACCCCCAAAATTGACTATCTCTTAATTCCTTCCTGCGGAAGT
>CAVURY010000035.1:0-271899 GCA_963743925.1 uncultured Planctomycetota bacterium
ACACCCTCTCTCGGGCTCTCCTCAATCATAAACGCGAACCTGGAGGTCACCATAAGAACGGGCGTCCTCTCCCCAACCTTCGCTTCCGACATGGGCGGCACAACGATCGAACGGAAGGGCAGCATTGCAGGCTCGCGCGAATTCCCTGTCCCATTCGTCACTTTCGGGCCTTTCGACGGCAACGAGTTGCTGGCGTGAGAATACGTCGTTACCGTGTTGCGAGTACCACTTCACCCAATCTAGGGGGACTTCGAAGGTCAATCCGCTCGGGTGGATCGCGATCAAGGTATCGTCTCGTGTCGAAAAGGAAGGCGAAGCCTCGGGTTTCGCTTGCAGCATGCCCGACAGTGAAGTCGGATCATCAATTTTTTGAGTTTTCACACCATCACACGAGCATCCTTCCAACAAAAACAAGGTTGGAATAATAGACCAGGATCGCATGGCAGATATAACCTCCGTCTTACCGAGGAGGACAGAGGACAGAAAAGAGAGGACAGAAAAGGGACATAACTAATAAATCGAGGTCACCTTGGTGGACGGAAACAGGGCCCTATTAACTATACACATCTATAGAGTATTTATTGATCTTATACATTTAAATATTATATATATTTTTAAATGTATTTTCTTTAGTTACGTACATTACCAACCAAGGCTCTCGCGACCGGGGAACGGATCACCCTCCTCGCTGGCCTGCTCACTCTTGCTTCATTTCTATGGGGGATATTACGACATGAGAAATCGCAGGCTTACCTCGGTTTCGTCACATAAAGCGCCAATTCAAAGCTGCCATCGTCGTGAGTGTAGAGCTCTTCGTAAAGTATCCATTGGCCCACGAGTTCGTCCAACCCACGAGCGTCTCGCACGCCACCGAAGAAGACACGCAAGGCGGCATCCTTAACGAGCGGCGCATGCCGGGTATCCAGGAGCAATTCGACGGAGTCGGGGTCACTCTGAACCCGAGTGATGACTGCGTCGTGCAGCTCGTAGGATATCAGTTCTCTTACCGGGACGCTCAATCGCACATCAATCTGGCCCAGATAAGCAAAATAACGTTTATTAACCTCGACCCACGTACGAGCTGCCTCGGCCTGCCGTGCTCGAACCCCTCATCGAGTTGGCCGATGGCGTCCTGTGAACTTTTGTAGAGTGCTCGCGTGAAAAATCGCATCCATTATCCTACGAGTTCTATGGACCGTAAATATGTCGTCGGGTCGGTCGCTGTCCGCAGCGATGGATCGGGGTCGTCGCCAAACGCGCGACGGCTCGGTTCAGGCCTGAGTGGGCTGTGACCGGTACGACCAACACATGTCGGGTCTGACTATCCCAGATCAACCCAGAAAATCAATAGGGTTAGATTTCCAAAATCGAAATCTGTGAACTTAGTGCCTGCATGCTGTCGACTTGTGTATCAAGAAGTTTCGGGGAAGTTCTGACAGAGGCCCGCAGTCGGTGGTTTCGGCGTGGCGAAGAGGCGTGAGTATGATACCCCTTTCAACGCGACACGCTCCAGGATTTCCCGATCGCGTTCAGGAAATCCCAAAACGGCGGCATACTATAAGATAGGCCACTGCGTTCCCGCATGAGACGTGGAGCGAGCAATTGCCAAGATGCGTGAATGCGTGCTTGGGAGGGGCTGTGCGAGGCGACTCATTGGGGTGGTGGAGGAGGGCCGCAATGTCGTCGAGCGGGAATCCGAGATTCAGCGGGCCGTCGGACGCCCTTTCACCCGTGGACCGAGCGAAAAGCGATGAAACGAAGCCAAGGCCAAGACGATTGCGTGACTTTAAGGGCGAGGGGCGGTCGATTTCGGCCGGCATTTGCTGAACGCGCCGAGCTCGGAGGATTCACGGGTTCGCCGCGGTCATTCGGGTCGGGTTCGGGGAGAGGAGTGCGGTGCTTTCGAGATGGAATTCGAGATTCAACGGGCTGTCGGACTCCATTCGAGCCGTGTCTCGGGCGAAAAGTGATGAAACGAAGCCACGGCTATAACGATTACGTTGACTTTAGAGGCAAATCCTCTTCGTTTCGGTCGGCATCGATAAGGCAAACGCCGGGACGACGCTTCGCGACCGATCGGCGGTTTCGCCCGCGGTTCCGAGCCGAATTTCGAGGTAACAAACCCGAGACGTCGAGGAATCGATCCATCGCCAAGGATCGGGCCGGTCGACGCGGTGTTAGCCGTGAAGCTCATTTGACATAACGGAGCCAAGGTTTTGCGGGATGACCGATTGCTCGCAAGACCCAGGGCACGACCGACTCGGGCTCGATCAATGGAAGGCGTCGACCGAGGCGCGCTGATCGCGGTCGATGCTGAACAATCGATCGAGATTGGACGTGCGGAAGACCTGCTGGATCACCGGCGACATCTCGCAAAGCCGGAGTTTGCCCCCCGAGTTCTCGACCCGGCGCTGGAGCAGGATCAGCTTGCTCAGCAGGGTGCTCGAGACCAGGTTGACCTCGGAGAAATCGAGCACGAGGCGGATCGGTGTGTTGTCGTTGGGGAGCGCCGCCAGGATCTGGTCGGCGACCTCGCGCACCGTTCGCTCGTCGAAGAGTTGGCGATCCTGAAAGCGGACCACCTTGATTCCGTTCGTATCACCGACTTGAATCCTGGGAGTAACGGCCATCGTTCCCACCCCCGAAAGAAATCCGCTGGTTTGACCGGATCGACGCACGCTCTGGGCGGGTCGTCGCCCGTCCTGTCGGGACGGTCCTCCGGCTACTGGTCCAATCCTCCGCGATCGGCATGATCGTCGCAACAAGCATTCCGATCAAGGAGGGAGTCGAAAAACCGGGTTGGTCTTCGGAGGTTCCCGGATCTCGTCGATCGCCGGATCGTGGTCGATTATCTGCAAGAGTGCCGCATCCGTGGGGATCCGACTACGAGTTTCGTCGCCGCAACGGGCCCGAGCCGCTACGAGGCCCATTGGCCGATCCGTTGCTGTTCGTTTCCGGGGGCGTCCGCTCGGACTTGTTGGCTCCGGGGTGATCGGTGATCGCCCGGAGCGCGGCGGCCCGGTTCGCCACGAAGTCGAAAAGGTTATCCAACTTGCTCACCCGGAAGACATCGAAGACCGTCGGGTCAACGTCGCAGAAGACGATCCGTCCGCCATTCTGCCGGACGATCCGGTGCAGCGCGGTGAAGTTGCCCAGGGCGGCGGATCCGGCGAAGCCGACGCCGCTGAGATCCACGACCATCTCGGGACGGCCCCGCTGCTGGACGTGGGTTTCATAGTGCTTGCGCAGGTCCTGAACCGGCGCGGGGTCGAGCCGCAGACAGTCCCAGAACTCCGCGACCAGGATTCCATCCACGTTGTGGATTTGAACCGAGGGCTTCAACATCAATCACCTGCCGGGTGGTTAGTCGCAGTGGTCGGACGTGGCCGGCCACAGTCTCTTGCACGACGCGGAGCGAGTATGCAATCACGATTCGAGGCGCTCACGAGGCGGCAGGACGACCTGGCCCCGGACGAAAAGCGGGGTTCGACTCGACTCGACCGATCGGGAGGGAGAACGCCCGACGACCCTCGCCCCATGCTTCAAGGTATCGACAGTATCTTACCAGAGTCGTAGGCCGCGTAACCAGTCGATCGCGAGAAACCGTCACGACGGCCCGCCCCATAGCCGGTACAATCCGTGTGACCGGCCGGATGATTTCCGGAAAATGGGGTCGGCCATCACCGCATGGTTGAGCGCGGCCGATTCTGAGATAAAGACCATGGCCGCGGACGGCCCGCGTGCCTGTCGTCCCGGCCGGCTGGCTTGGAGTGGAACCCCATGCGTCGCCTCTTACTGTGCTGGATCCTCGGGTCGAGCTTGGCCACCGGCGCCGCCCGCGGTGCGGAGTCCGACTGGTTGACCGGCGTGTTCCCCGAGCGGGCCTATGATTTCGGGAACGTCGCCCGCGGCTCCCAGATCCGGCACGCCTTCCTCATGGTCAACCGCACCAATTCCGACATCCGGATCGCCGATTGGCGGACCAAGTGCGGCTGCACCGACGTCCGGGTCGGCGCCCGCGTGATCCCGCCCGGGACGCAGACCACCATCGAGGCCACCATCAACACGACCAACTTCCAGGGCCATAAGGCTTCGGGACTGACGCTCATCCTCGACCGCCCCGCCTGGGTCGAGGTCGACCTGAATTTGACCTGCTTCATCCGCGGCGACATCGTGATGAACCCCGGCCAGGTCGATTTCGGCACCGTCCGACGCTCCGCCACCAAGCTCCCCTCCGCCTCGCTGACCCTGGTCTACGCCGGCGGCCGGTCCGACTGGGACATCGTCAAGATGAAGACCCAGTCCGACAAGGTCAAGGCCGAGGCCAAGGAGATCAGCCGCACGGCCGACGGCCAGATCCACTGGATGATCACCGCGACCCTCCAGCCCACCGCGGCCAACGGCTACTTCAAGGACGAGATCACCCTGATCACCAATGACAACCCGGCGCAGACGATCCCCATCTCGGTCGTCGCCAACATCCAGACCGCCGTCTCGGTCACGCCGTCGATCATCAACCTCGGACGGGTCCGCCCGGGCCAGACGATCACCAATGCCAACGTCGTCCACGTCCGATCCTCGACGGATTTCACCCTGACGAAGCTCACCGCCAGCCGGCCCGACATCGAGCCGGTCGAATCGAAGCCCGAAGCGTCCAGGGACCATGTGGTGAACCTGAAATTCAAGGCACCCGAGACCACCGGCCCCTATCACGCCGTCGTCAAGATCGAGAGCGACCTCAAGGAAGAACCGCCCGTCCAGCTCAAGGTCTTCGCCACCGTCACACCCACGCCTTGAATCGATTCGTGATTGAGAGAATAGGCAAACCTGGCTGACTCCCAAATCCAGGAAATCTGGGCGACCTGCTCGCCCGTAAGTTGTTGACCCGTGGGCGCATGAGTTGACGATTCGCGGCGAGTCGGTTATACGGTGACTTTGCGGGCATGAAGCTCCCGAATGTCGCGGTCGCATCTGGGTCTCAAGGATGTTGGCTCGTCCGGAGGATTCCGCTCTCCCCGAGAACGATCCGGCGATGGATGCGGGTCATGGGGATGGAGCACCTCCCCGGCTCGGGATGGCAGCGGGTGTCGCAACTGGCAGGGACGCAACCATGATGAGCACCGGGACGATACCGGCGGTCGGTCCGGATACGGTACGAACGAGCCGCGGGACCGGCGGACTTGCTCTCGCGGTCGCCGATGTGGGCTGGCCGAATACCGAGAACCTCTTCCGCGAGATCGACCGGGATTCGGTCGACGTCCTGCTCCTGAAATGCCAGGATTACCTCAACGGCTGGCGACGGGGGCTTTTCCCGTGGTCGAGCGACTGCCGCCTGCGACGCACCGGGCCGTCCGCGTGGGAGCGGCAGTTCGTGCTGCCGACCGGGTGGATGAAGCGGTATCCCGGCCTGGGGATGCGCCCGATCGCGCGATCCATCCGCTCCTGGTGGCGGTCGCTCCCCGACGACCGGCGACGAGGGCTCGTGATGTCCTATCCGCACTACATCCACCTCCGCGACCAGCTCCGTCCGGATGTATCCATCTATTACAATATCGACGACTATACACTCTACTGGCCGCGCGAGGCGGGGCGCGTGCGGGACCTCGAGCGGGAGCTGGTCCGCACGTCGGATCTGACCGTCTGCGTCTCGCGGCTGCGGACCGAGGAGCTCCGGATGTCGGTCCCGGAGGCGGCCGGCCGGATCCATTACATCCCGCACGGCGCCCCGACGCCGTTCCTGGCCGCGAGCCCGCTGCAACGGCCGGCCGAGTCGCCGGCCGACATCGCGCACCTGCCCCGACCCCTGCTGGGATACATCGGCTCGATGGAGGACCGGGTGGACTGGGAGCTGATGGACCGGATCAGTCGTGAATTGCCCCGGGCCTCGATCGTGGTCATCGGGCGAATCCGCGAACCGAGCGACGAACCCTGGTGGGAGGCCTGCCCCGCTTCCTCGGCCGCCCGAACGTCCACGCCCTCGGCTGGCGGAAGCAGGAGGACCTGGCCCGATACTACCAGTCGTTCGACATCTCGCTGATCCCTTACCAGCTCGATCACCCGTTCAACCGGGCCTGCAACCCGACGAAGATCATGGACACGATGGGTTCGGGGCGACCGATCGTCGCCACCGCGCTCCCCGAATGCCGGCTCCACGCCGAGCGGTTCCACGTCGCCGAGAATGGGGACGACTTCGTGGTGGCCATCCATCAGATCCTCGACCATCAGTCGGACGACGGCCGGGCCTCGCTCCGCCATTCCTTCGCCCTGGCCAATACCTGTCATGACACCGGCGAGCGGATCCTCGACCTGATTTCAGGGGTCGGCGGCGGGTGAAGAGCGGCGGGTGAAGTCCGGACTCATCCCGATGAATCGCCCCGATCGCCGGTGATGACCAGGACCTTGCCGGCGGCGACGAGCCCGAGCGCGATACTCCGCTCGCCCAGCCGGCAGACGACGGCGCCGGACTCCGGGCGATTCTCCAGGAGGATGCCGTCGGCGTGGAGTTCCAGGCCGCACTCGCTGAGATATCGCAAGAAGGCCGGGTCCTGATCCATGACCCGGGCGACGCGAAAATGCTGGCCGGGCCGGCAGCGCGCCAGCGGGATCCCCGCGGTCTCGGCCAGCGAACCGTCGGCGCGCGGGATCGGGTCGCCATGCGGGTCCACTTCCGGATAGGCGAGATACTCATCGATCCGGTCGATCAGCCGCTCCGACGCGGCGTGCTCCATGTGCTCGGCTTCTTCGTGGACCTCGTCCCAGGACATCTTGAGGGTCTCGACCAGGAATCGCTCCAGGAGGCGATGACGACGGATGACCTTGAGGGCCAGCCGCTGTCCGGCCTCGGTGAGCCGTGCCCCTTCATACGGCGTATACGTGGCCAGGCTCGCCTCGGAGAGCGTCTTGAGCATCCCGGTGACCGTCCCCGGCGACACGTTCAGCGCCTGGGCCAGCTCGCCGGTACTCACCGCGCTGCCGGGTGCGCTCTGCGCGGCGATCAGCGCGATCGTCTTGACGTAATTTTCGACGGTCAGACTGGGCACGGCTTAATCCAAGCTCTCGACCTGCTCGATGATCGCGAGAAAACCCGAGACGAACCGACCCGAACCGACGCCCCGGACGGGCCATCCATCCTACGCCAGTCCGCCAGCCCAGGCAAAGGGGAGCCGCGCCGACACGACGGCGGGTCGGAGAAAACCGGGGATTCTCGAGCCTACCGCAAGGATGCGTCGATTCACCTCCCTCGGCGATGATCTCGGGCGACCGGAGGCGAAGTCGAACGGCTTCCATCGAGCCAGGGGGCTCCGTCTCTCGCCCGGCACGGGATCGCGGCCGGGCAAGAGACTCCTTCCCCATCGTCGGGGTCGTTTCGCCAACTTACGCCGTCATCGAGCCACGACGACGCCGGCAATAACCCGCCAGGCCCGCCACACCGATCCCAAGCAGGCAGATCGTGGACGGCTCCGGGACGGATCCGGCGCCGTAGAGCTGGAAGGACTCGGAAGGGATCGTGCCCAGGGCGCTCTCCTGGGCCGCTGACGGGCCGCTGTTCTGATCCCAATAAACGGGATTGCCATTCGCGGTCGTCGCGTCCTGCAGAGTGAGCCAGTAAGTGCCCGCGCCCAGCACCCCGCCCAGCGAAAATGTTGACTCCAGGATATCGTAACCGTATCCGTTAGTATATTGATATACGTTACTCAGAGTAGCCGCCCCGGAGCTGATGTCGGAGCCGAATGCCACGCTGCCGATCGACCAGTCCACGGAAGTCGGAGTATCCCCGGAGAACGCCCATAGGCCGATCTGGGCCCCGGTCAACGTCGCGGGACTGCCCAGGGTGAACGAGTCCGAGACCTGATATCCGAAGTTGATGGTCCACGCCTCGACGCCGCCGTTGATCGGGCCATTGTCGTAGACGAGATCCGCATAAGACTGCCCGACATTGCTCAGGACCAAGACCAGAGCCGCGATGCCCAGAACCAATCGCTTCATCATCGAATTACTCCCATGAGATCGAGGAAGTCTCCCCCCGTCTGGAACGTCCGAGACCTTGGGCCGGGAGCCGTCTCTCGAATGGACCTCACAGGTGAAACGCTCGCATCACTCGAAATGAAGTACAATATCTGTGGTCAATGTGAAACGGACGTGCCCTTTTTGAAACGAGCGAATGAATCAGAAATGGCACGTTGTGCCGCAAATTCAGCACATGTCGCGATCCGGGAGCAGCCGGAGCCTCCCCGGCGGGTGGCTTTCCCACCTCGCCGACGCGCCCGCTTCGACCGGGAGCGATCGGGGCGAGCCCGCGCGGCGAAGCACCCGATCCCGTGCGAGGAGGGCCGGTGCGCCGGGCCCGCTTTCCGCACGCCCTCGAGGCTCCCGCCGCGGCCCCACGAAGCCCGCCCTTGGGCCCCGACCTCCCATGCACGCCCATCACGACGGGCACGGATGCCTCCTCAATTATTAAACAAATCTAGATTCTACTTAAACCAATAACTTCCTGGTTTGCTGAGATTGTGGTACGATGGATTCAGAGCAAGGATCTGAACTTCCTCCCGCCGTCGCGGTGGGGGAGCAACCGAGAGGAGGGTCCGACGTGAGCGATCGAGAGCAGCGCGGTGGGACACGCCCCGAGCTCCAGCCGCCGCAGAATCCCCAGGGCCAGCAGGCGCCCGGAGTGGTCGTCAACGACTCGGGGGCGGAACCGACCTACTCCAACTTCTGCCGGGTGATGGCCACCCCCGAGGAAGTGATCCTCGACTTCGGCCTGAATCCCCAGCCGTTCACGGCCGGCAGCCAGGTCATCAAGGCGAACCACAGGATCGTCATGAACACCTACACGACCAAGCGACTCCTGGCCGCGATCGCGACGACGATCGAGCGCCACGAGCAGACGTTCGGGACGATCGAGATGGACGTCAACCGTCGCGTCATCCCGACCCGGCCTCGATCGGTGCCGGCAGAGGCCCCCGGCGCGGCCGACCTTCCCCAATCGATCCGATTGCACTGAACCCGCCCGAACAAAGACTCAGGGGACGAAGATGACCACGACCGTGCAACGCGACCGGGATGAAGAGCAACGTCGTGACACGCGTGTCACGGTGGACGACCACATTGGTGAGCAGGTCGTTCGCTCGCTCGGGACGCCGGACGATCTCCTCAAGGTGCAAGTCCGGCGGGTGGGGACCGATCGCTACCGGGTCAACGTCTTCGTCGGCAAGGACTTCACCTCGGGCCGGGTCGCCAACAGTTACTTCCTGACGGCCGATAGCGAGGGCAAGATCCTCACGTCCTCGCCGGCGATCGTCAGGGTCTACTGATCGAGCCTCCGGGGAGTCTTCGGACGAGTTGACCCCTGCGGCTCGTGTCGTTCAGTCGCCGGATGCGAACGGCTCGGCCGGCATCGCCAGGTCGAGCATCAAGGGCCGAAAGTCGGGCTGGGAACGAAGCGGAGCCAGGTCGGGACTGGCCCGCGAGGCCTCGAGTGAAAGGCCTCCACCTGCCGCCATTCGCCTCAATAAGGTCAATGGCCGGCTGGCCCCGCCCGGACACGGATGGCCGGGCTCGCTGGATTGGATTGCGGCGCCCTGGATCTCGGAACGCTTTGAGATTACCATCCGTGCAGGTGATCTCCGAACGAGCCGTGGAGGCGAGATGCCCGAGATCCAGAGCTTGAGAGTCCGCGCGGTTCGGGTGCCGATGGCTTCGCCGCATCGGACGGCCGGCGGCGCTGTCGCCGAATCACCGCTGATCCTCACCGATGTCTTCGGCGATGACGGAGTCGTCGGTCACAGCCTCATTTTCACTTACACCACGGCGGCGCTGAAGCCCGCGACCGAATTGATCCGGAATCTGGAAGGCTTCATCAAAGGCGAACCGGTTGCTCCGCTCGAGGTCGAGCAGAAGCTCTCCCGGCGATTCCGACTCCTCGGGACCCAGGGGCTCGTCGGCATCGCGCTCGCCGCGATCGACATGGCGCTCTGGGACGCACTCGCGCGGGGCCGCGGCACCTCGCTCGTGGGATTGCTCGGCGGGATCGCCAGACCGATCCCGGCATATGGGCCGGTGGGGTACGACGGACCCGAGGCCTCCGCCAGGGCCGCGGCGGAATGGGCCGAACGTGGACTCCTCGGCGTGAAGGCGAAGATCGGCCATCCGAGCGTTCAGGAAGACGTCGCGGTCATCCGGGCCATCCGCCAGGCGGTCGGAGAGGGCGTCGCGGTCATGGTCAACTACAATCAATGCCTCACTCCCGTCGAGGCCGTCGGTCGACTGCGCATACTGGACGGAGAGGGCCTGACCTGGGTCGAGGAACCCACGCTCGCCCATGACTACGCCGGACACGCCAGGATCGCCCGCGAGGCCGAGACCCCGATCCAGTGCGGCGAGAACTGGTGGGGCACGCTCGACCTGCGCCACGCCCTCGAAGCCGGCGCCTCGGACTTCATCATGCCCGACGTGATGAAGATCGGCGGCGTGACCGGCTGGCTCCGCGCCGCGGCACTCGCCGAGGCCAACGGCGTCCGCATGTCGAGCCACATCTTCCCGGAGATCAGCGCCCAACTCCTCTGCGCGACGCCGACGGCCCACTGGCTCGAATACGCCGACTGGTGGAACCCCATCCTCGAAGAACCCCTGCGCATACAGGACGGCATGGCGGTCGTGCAGGACGCGCCCGGTAGCGGAGTCTCCTGGGACGAGGCGGCCGTTGAGCGTTATTCCGCCTGACCGAAGCCGTTCAATGGACCTTCACGATCCTCGCGCCGAACGCCTTCACCTCGAGCGCCGCCCCATTGCCGGCGGCCTTGATCAATTCACCGGAGATCAAGTCGTCAAACCGGCATGCGCTCCAGTTTCGTTTGCCGATGGGCATCGAGAAATCCTTCGTCGCGCCGGAGCCGTTCAACACCACGAGGATTCGATCTTCTCCCGAAGTTCGCAGGAACGCATAGACCGCATCGCGGGCGAGGACTTCGGAGAACTCGCCGCGACGCAACGCGGGTTCACGCTTGCGGAGTGCGATGAGGGCCTTCACCTCCTTCAGGAAGGCGGAAGCGCGACGATCGTCCGGGAATGCCCCGCCGACCTCGCGGAACGCGATCCCCAGCTCATCCCCCGCGTAGAGGAGCGGGACGCGATCGAGCATCAGTTGATAGGTC
This sequence comes from uncultured Planctomycetota bacterium, assembly GCA_963743925.1. Lineage (GTDB taxonomy): Bacteria > Planctomycetota > Planctomycetia > Isosphaerales > Isosphaeraceae > CAVZRC01. Next base: position 11,151 of record CAVURY010000035.1, read on the forward strand.
AGGGCGAGCCTGGTCCGACCCGCCTTAGGATCCTTGGCGATCGACGCGAAAGCATCCTCATAATTATCGATCGGTGCCATCATCGTGCGGGGAGAAGGATAGAACCGCTTCGCCTCGTCCGCGATGAAGGAGAGCATCCTCACGTCCGCATCTTTGCCGAACACGTCGCGGACTTGCATGGCACTGAAGTCGTATGCACCGTCGAAGCCGCCCTCGGTCACGAATCTTCCGATCTCTCTCGGATTGATCGTGAGCTCGGGCAGGATCAGGAATGGGCCAAGCGGCGGCGAGGACTTCAGTTCGGCGACGAACCGCTTCCAGAACGCGACCGGCTGGAGGTGGGCGGAGTCGATCCGAAATCCGTCGCATCCCGATCGCTGCTTCCACCGCCGGCAGACGCCGATCAGATAGTCCGCGACCTCGGGGTTCTCGACCTTCCAGCGACGGACCCCGTACTCGCTCCTGGGACCGAACCAATCCTTCTTCGCGGGGTCGACGATGAACGGATGCTCGAATCCGGGCAGCGTGATGGGCATGTCGAGGATGACACGGATGTCGCGGGCATGGGCCGCGTCGACGAGTCGTCGCAGGGTGGCCTCGTCGCCGAAGTTCCTGTCAACGCGCTCGTAATCCTTCGGGCGATAGCCGGTTGGCAGGAACTTCCCGACCGGGTTTTCGTCGTTCTGGAAGACGGGATAGAGCAAGATCGCGGTGATTCCCAGGTCCGCCAGGTCGTCGAGCTTATCGATGACGCCCTTCAGATCGCCCCCCCAGAAGCCGCCCTCGTAGCGTGCGCGATCCTTGATGAACCGGTCTCGCATGAAGTTATTCGATGGATCTCCGTCCCAGAATTTCTCGATGATGATGCCGTAGACGACCTCATCCTCCCAACGCCGCGAATCGACGCCGGGAAGGGTCAAGGTCAGGGCGGCGAAACACGCGATCGACATTGCGGAATTCCTATGGAGAAGATCCGGAGCCGGTTTCACCCCATGACGGAAATGGCCGCTCAGGAAGCGCCCCCATGCGCAAAGCCGGGCGACTTTCCGGTCGGCACTCGAACGACGCGGCCCCGGCGAGGCGTCGCCTCGCCTCGAGGCGAGCGGTGCAGGCGATCGCCACCGCACATCGAGGTCGCCGACGGGCCGAGCCAGGCGCTGGGTCAACCCGATTATGCCATCCCGAGGCCAGCGACTCCAGATCCCGGATCTTTCGGGAACCGCGGTAAGCGACGCCCGGCTGGATCATCGGAAGGGCAAGGCACTGTCGCTGGCGATGCGGCGACGAGATCCGATACATCAGAATTAATTATTCACTAGGAAATGAAATAATATTTTATTCTTTGAATAAGATACGATCATGCATCCTCGCTCTTTACGCCGGTCCTCGGGCGGAAAACGGCAAGAGGCTGGTGAGGGTTTTTATTGTTTTTCGTACCAGGCACTTGGCGCATTCACACTTGCGCGAAATAATCCTATTTTGGGACTCTGTAGCAAAGCGACCGGGCAAGGCGACGGGCTCGTGCCATGATCGAAGGCGTGGGGCCCGAGCTCATACTAACCCGACGCGCCAGCGAGGGGATCGGCGCGGCATGTCCGGTCACCACGGCCCCTGCCCCTCGCTGGCGCGTCGGGTTAGTGTGGAGTGACACACTCCAGAGATCCCGGTGACGATGCGACAGTCACTATTTTGGCCACCCTCTGCGGAGGGTTGCAAAGGACCGATCCGAGGACTTCTCGCCGGGCAAGAGCAGCGGAATCGGAGCCGATGTCCTCGAGTTTGGGGCCCTGAAGGCCCGGTGAACACATCGATTCGCTGTCGAATTCACCCTGCCGATTGCACTCGCATCTCGCTGGACGATCTACGACTCTGTTGAGTTCTTCTTTGCGAGTCGTCTTTCAACGGCCCTTGATCGCTGAGGAAAAAACATGATGAAAACGACATTCTCCTTTGTCACAGGTCTTGTTCTGATACATGTCTTCTTGATGGCGGCCGCGCCGAGGCCGGCGGCTGCGCAGGGGAAAGGTGTCGCGACCGCGGTGGAGTCGCAGCCGGAAAGCGATGACACACGATCTCGCGAGATCTCCGCGGAGGCATTTCATCGGACGGCAACGAGAAGACCGAGTCGCACAGCAGCCGCGGGCGGGATGGGCGGGATGGGCAGAACAACGCTCGGCGAAAGCGCCGCCCGCACGGCCCAGCATAGGGCGGCTCAGCCAACGGTCGTTCGTTCTCGCGACCACCGCCTTGACGTCGAACTGGTTCTCGACTATGCGCTTTTCCAGATCGGCAACGATCTCGTCAGGCTCAGAACATACAACGGCAATCTCGTTGGACCAACCCTTCGCGCCGAGCGGGCGACACCCTCTTCGTCACGCTTCGCAACAAGCTGCCGGTCGAACCCGAGACGAAACACGAGGCCAGCGATTACCACAATTGGAATACGACCAACCTGCATTATCATGGCTTGCACGTCGCTCCGCAGGGTACGGACGAGCTCGAGAGCGACAATGTCTTGATCAAGCTGGAGCCGAGTGCGGACGGCAATGGTTCGGTCCAGAAATATGCGGTCAAGATCCCCAAGGATCATCCCGCGGGGACATTCTGGTATCATCCGCATGTACATGGATCGACGACGCCTCAGGTCGCGAGTGGAGCGGCGGGAGCGTTGATCATCGAGAGGGAGGATGGATTCCTCAATCTCGATAACAACCCGGCGATCAAGGCTGCGGCGGAAGATGTCCTCGTCCTTCAACAGATCCCTTATCTCATGGACAGGGATATCGACCGTCTCATGCCTTATCACACGGTCGAAGTGCGCGGTTACGGGCAGGTCGAAAACATCCACTACCACCCCAAAGAGGTCGATGCAAGACACATATTTACCAGGAATCTCATGTTCGATCCGAGGGCCTGGAAGGAATTAGGGCGGTACGTCACAGTCAATGGACAGAAGATCCCGACCATCCACATGGCCCCCGGCGAAGTTCGAAGGCTCAGATTCATTCATGCCGGGCCGAGAGAGCTGATCTCTCTCCAGCTCATCAGGGCCTCCGGGTCCCAGGTCCTCGGACCCGATGGGAAGAAAGGACCGGGTCCGGGTACGATTGCTCTCGACGAGATCGCTGTCGACGGCCTGCCTACCGGTGATATGACCGCGAAGTCCAAGCTGGACCTGTACCCTGGTTACCGTTCCGACGTGCTGATCCAGGCCCCATCCGGATTTTCGGGGGAATACGACCTCGTGGATCTCAACGCACCCGAGGGGACGGGTGAAGATGGTTCACCAGAACCGTTGATCCTGGTCGCGCGGATCGTGATCGCCGGAGACGCGAACCCGATGGAGCTTCCCAGGCCGGCCGATCTTGCCAGGTATCGAACGGCCGACCTGGGCCCTCCGACCGATCCGAAGATTCAGCATGTTTACTATGGAATCGTCGAGGAAGGGAACGGAGTCAGGTATTACCTCTCCGACCAACATGTGGAGCCCTGGGATTTCCCCGAGGGCCGGGAGTTCGATCCCAATTCCAATGAGTACAGGGAGCTGAAGCTGGGGAAGGTCCAGAAGTGGGTCGTGGGAACTCGGAACGGGGGCGAGCGCGAACTACGATTGATGTCGCAGAAGGAGGCCATGGGCATCACGAAGGGGAAGAATCTGATCATCGTGGCACTCGGCGATGGAGATCTCCGTTTCCGCATCTTCACGAGCAACGGCGATCGCAAGGACACGGCACTCGTCGACGGAATGCTGCAATCGCGCTCCTTCGACGGGAATGGCAACCCGAAGGAGGACATCCAGTATGAGCTGGTGCCGCCGCACAAAGCACGGAAAATCGAGCGTCTCAGGGAGAGGATCGAGATGCTCGAGGGCTTGGTGCCTCGTCGTAAGCCCACCCACGTCGAGGAAAGGCGGATCATCACCGCGGTCGAATCGATCGCCGGTGTCGAAATTGACGTGGCCCACCCCTTCCACATCCACATCAACTCGTTTCTCGTCCACGAAGTCAAGGACGAGGATGGAGAGGATGTGACCAAGCAAGAGATCGGGAAGCCGACCTGGCGAGATACATTGACGCTGAAGCAAGGCTACACTTATACATTATTCATGAAATATGAAGATTTCATCGGTTCATTCGTGGAACACTGCCACATCCTCGATCACGAGGATCACGGGATGATGGAAGTCGTGACCATCGTCGATCCGAATAAACCCCGCCCGACACCTCCCGAGATCCTCGAGGATCAGGCGAGGATTCCGGTAGCCGACCCGCAAAAGCCGACCGTTGCGCTGTTCGTGAAGGGGACCGACTGCTCGCACTGCATGGGCCAGGTCAAGGAACTGGGAAGCTCGATCGACCCATCGAAGGCGAATCTTGTCGTCGTGAGTTCCGCGAAGAAGAAGGACCTGGCCGATTTCCCCAAGGGCCCGCACATCGTGCTCGTTGCCGATCCCGATCGCAGGCTTTTTCGTCAATTCGGAGTCGTCAAGGACGACCCGGACGAGCCTCTCCACGCGACGATCGTCCTGAATCCCGCGGGGAAAATCGCACTGAAGGAGATCGGCGAGAAGCCGTTCATGGACTTCGCGGCTATCCGAAGCGCACTGGTGCCCCGGTAGGTCGGCAAACGTACTCTTGCTCGTACGATTCTGGCCGATCGAACCGGCTACGCACCCGGGTCCCCCATGCGCAGCCAGGCGACTTTCAGGTAGGCACTCTCGGGGGTGTCGAGCGCGACGGGGTGGTCGGCGGCCGCGCCGGTCATGGCCAGGAGCTGGGCCGGACGCTCGGCCTTTCGCGCCGCGGCTCGGAGCAGGCTGAGGAAGTCCGGGGCCGGGAGCAGGCCCGAGCACGAGCAGGTCACCAGCACGCCCCCCGGCTCGATCAGCTTCATCGCCAGCACGTTCAGGTCGAAGTACTTCCCCTTCCCCGGCGCGACCTCGTCGCGATCGGGGATCAGCTTGGGCGGGTCGAGCACGATGACCCCGTAGGTCTTGCCGTTCAATCCCATCTGGCGCAGGTAGCCGAAGGCGTCGGAATGGACCACGTCCAGCTTGACCTGGTTCGCATTGCCATTCTCGCGAGCCAGGGCCACGGCCTTCTCGTCCAGGTCGACGCAGGTGACCTCTCGAGCCTGGCCCTTGATCAAGGCGTTGAGCCCGAATCCGCCGGTGTAGCAGCACACGTCCAGCACGGAACGGCCCGCGCAGAACCGCGCCAAATCGCGGCGGTTGTCGCGCTGGTCGCAGAAGAAGCCCGTCTTGTGCGACTCCTCGAAATGGATGCGATAGCGAATCCCGTGCTCCTCGATCGTCACGCGAGGCGGCAGTTGCGGGCTGGCCAGCGGTCGGCCGGAGAAGTCTTCCTGGAGCGCGATCCGTTCGTCGACGCCCACGCGGAAATGGGCCGTCCCCAGCTTATCGGCGAGGATCGAAAGGATCGGCCCCATCCGTTGATACATGCCCAGGCTGAAGATCTCGACCGAGAGGACGTCGGCGTACCGGTCGACGATCAGGCCGCTGAGTCCGTCCCCCTCGGCATGGAGGACGCGGTAGGCGTTGGTCTCGCGGTCCAGGCCAAGGAGCGAGGTCCGCAAGTTCACGGCCTCCTCAATCCGACGCTCCCAGAACTCGCGGCCCGGCGGCCCGGCGGCTCGCGACAGGAACCTCAGGCTGATCTGCGACCGGCCGTTCCAGAGCGCGTAGCCGAGTTGCTGGTTGTCGCGGTCGACGACGCGCACCAGGTCGCCGTGGTTTGGGGTGGCCGCCCCGACCGGACCCTCGACCATCTTCCGATAGACGAAGGTATGATTCCCCGGCGACCGGATGGCCATGGTCGGCAAGGTCTCTTCCGGAGTCAGGCTGCGATCGGGGAACCGAGGCGCGGGGGCGGGACGGGTACTGGGGGCCGGGCGGGGGGGTTGCGGACGTGGCATCCCGTTCAATCCTCGAGATCGTGGTCGTCGAGCGCATCGTCATCATCGTCGGAGAACGCCTCCGGACCGATCCCGCCGTGTCGATGCAGCCGGCGCAGCCGGACCAGCAAGGCGGTCGCATACCGCTGGACGGCCAGTTGTTTGGTCAACACGGCCTCGTCCGCCGATTCGCGGGGAATCTCCGCCATCAGCCGATGGGCCTGGGCCAGGCTCGACCAGCCGGCCTCGAAGACCGCGGGCACCGCCGCCTCGTCGTCCCGGGCCTGCTTCAAGAGCTGGCGGGCTCTCTTCAGGCCGGCCTGGGCCTGCTGGAGCTGACGTAATGCCGTACCCGGACTCATCCCCCGCATCTCGATCCCCCAATCGCCTCGTCGTTCGCTCGGTTTCAAACTCCGACTCCGAGATTTCCTTGGTGACCCGGAGAAATACAGTATAATCAAAACGGCGTCTGAACTCGCACAATCGCTTTTGTGGGAGCCTTACGTAATGGCCGGCGTGTCCAAATCGATGAGTGCGGTCGCCGAGACCGAGACCGAAGTCGAGGAAATCACGAAGGAGCCGCAAACACGGCGATTGCCCCCCTACAACGTGGTGATCCTCAACGACGAGGATCATACATTCGACTACGTCATCGAGCTGCTCATCAAGCTCTTCCGCCATACCTTGCCCAAGGCGAAGGAGCTGACCGAGCGGATCCACACGACCGGGCGCGCCATCGTCTACACGACCCACAAGGAACTGGCCGAGCTGAAGCGCGACCAGGTGATCGCCTACGGCCCGGACCCGCGGAGCCGGTCGTCCAAGGGCCCGCTCCGCTGCTATGTCGAGCCGGCACCCACGGGTTGAGACACGCACGATTCCCGGATCAACCGGGCCTCAACACGTCGGGCAGCCCGCTCGTGATCTCGGGATAAAGCAGCGTGATGCCGAGCCCGCTCTTCATCCGATGGTTCGCGACCCGCTTGTTGGTCGCGTCGCGGGCCGCCTCGGGACTCCCCGGCAACGGAGATGCGAAACGGGGCTCCGGAGCCCCGAGTGCCTTCGCCGCCACGGTGTAATACTCGCGACGCGCAACCGGTCGGTCGTCGCCGACCACGTAGATCGGTCCCGGCTCGTCGGCGATGAGAGCCGCCGCGGACACCCGGGCGGCGTCTTCGATGTGGACCATGTTGAGGAACTTCTCCGGGTCGCCGGGGATCGGCTCCCCCTTTTCCAGGATGGCCCGGCGCACGATCCGGCCGGGCCCGTAGAGGCCTGCGAACCGCAGGATGACCGACCGACCGGCCCACTCTCGGATGAGCCCTTCGGCCTCCAGACAGACCTTGCCCGACTCATGCTGCGGACAAGTCGGCGAGTCCTCGTCAACCCACTCGCCGTCCGCCTGGCCGTAGACGCCCGTCGAACTGGCGTAGACGACGCGATCCACCGAATCCGGGAGGCTCCCGAGCACATTCCTCAATCCGTCCACATAAACGGCTCGCATCGCCGCACCCGACGAGCGATCGAACCCGACGCAGTAGAAAACGCGATCGACCTGGGGCAAGGCATTCAGCGTGTCTGGCTGCAGTACGTCGGCGATGACGGGCTCGATGCCCAGGCCGGCGATCTCCGCGGCTCGACCCGGAGATCGGACCGTGCCGAGGACGCGCCCGCCGTCGCGGAGCAGCAAGGCACCTAACTGTCGGCCCAGGTAGCCGCAACCGATGATCAGGGTGGTCATGAGTCGGCCTCCTGGGGATCCGCCAGTGGAGCTGCCGGGGCCTCGGTCTCGGGGCAGCCGGCGTCGAGGTAAGCCTGGAGCATGATCTGGGCGGCAAGCTGGTCGCGGAGGGCCTTCCGCTTGTCTCGCTTCAAGCCGGCGTCGAGCAGTCGCTGCTCGGCCTCGACCGTCGAATACCGCTCGTCGTAATAGACGACCGGCCGGCCGGTGATCCCGGCCAGCCAGTCTCCGAAGCGGCGGGCCATCGCGGCGAGCAGACCCTCCCGCCCGCTCGTGTGCAGCGGCAGGCCGACGACGATCCGCTCGACATCATTCTCCGCGACGAGCTCGCGGAAATAGCGTTCGTCGTGCTTGGCCCCTCGTAGCGTGTAGACCTCGGCCGGGAACGCGATCGAGCGGCCGGGATCGCTCAGGGCCGCGCCGACGCGTCGTGTACCGTAATCCAGGCCGAGGATGCGAGGCATGGGCGAATTCCTCAGAACCGCAACTTCGTCGGGCGTGTCTTGAAAAGGCCTCACGGCCAGAGCAGTATGATCATCATAGCGGAACGGTTCGGCGATTTCGCCGCGAGTTGACCCGAGGCTGGGGCCATTGACGACTCCGGTGGGTTCGCCGCTCTTGTTTCAGCCAAGATTGGGGCAACGTTCATGGACATGTCGATCCGACCGGAAGGGCCGACCGACGTCGTCGCGATCCGACGTGTCGTCGAGGCCGCCTTTCCGTCGGCCGCCGAAGCCAGGCTGGTCGATTTGCTCCGGGAGAGTGAACATCTCCGGATTTCCCTGGTGGCCGAAGTGGACGGCGAAATCGTCGGCCAAGTCGCATTCAGTCCGGTCGAGATCGAGGGTGAATTCGTCGAGGGAATCGGCGTCGGATTGGCCCCGTTCGCAGTCCTGCCGAGCCATCAACGTCGAGGCATCGGCGGCCGACTCATCGTCGAGGGACTGGCGGCCTGCGATCGCGCCGACTATGGATTCGTGGTCGTGCTCGGCTGGCCCGAGTATTATCCGCGCTTCGGCTTCATCCGGGCTGGTCAGCGTGGTCTGAGAAATGAATACGGGGTCGACGAGGAGTTCATGGTCCTGGAGCTGCGCAGCGGCAGCATTCCCGAGAACGGCGGCCTGGTCCGGTACGGTCCCGAATTCGCCGCTTTCGCTCTCTGACCCCCTCGCACGACCCTGAAAAATGGTCGCTCTTTGAGCGTTTCAGCGGTACTTTAGCAATCGATCCGATGCTCGAGATCCCGAGCCATCGGGCACCTCGTGGCATCCGTTGTAAGGAGCTCTTGCTCGTGGCAACCTGCGATTACTGTGGCGAGACGATCCTCTTCGGTGGCGTCAAGAACGGCGACCTTCGCTTCTGCAACACGAACTGCCAGGGCAAGGGCCAAGCACTTTCGGCCTCGGCATGTGTATCCGAGGGCGCCGCACGAGATCGTGCCCAACAGATTCATACTGGAGCATGCCCTCGATGCCAAGGGCCAGGTCCCGTAGATGTTCATGCCGCCTACTGGGTTTGGTCGGCGTTGGCCTTCACGCGTTGGGGGAACTTACAGCAGGTGAGTTGCCGTCGGTGCGCCGTCAAGACTCAGGCCGGCAAGCTCGCTCTCAGTGCCGTATTCGGCTGGTGGGGCTTTCCTTGGGGGGTCTTTATTACACCCGTCCAGGTCGCCCGTAACGTGATGGTCATCGTCTCGCCGCCGAACCCAATGGGACCATCAGATAAGCTCGTCCGGATTGCTCGAACGCGGCTCGCTTCGAACCCGCTGGGAATCGATAAACCCAAGTCGAAGTCTGATATGCTGGAAGAACTCTGAGGGCACGATACCGTGCGACGGATTTCGGGTTACTCGCTCTGGCTGGGGCATGTCGGCGATGTCCGTGATCTGGACGGCCTCCACGCCGGGGGAATCCGCGTCGTGGTCGACCTGGCGCTGAATGAGCCTATCGCGGCCTTGAGCCGCGACCTGGTCTATTGCCGGTTCCCGCTCATGGACGGGCCGGGGAACCCCCGTTGGCTGCTCAGACTCGCCGTCACGACCGTCGCGGGTTTGTTGCGCCATGACCTGCCGACACTGGTCTATTGCGGGGCCGGCATGAGCCGCTCGCCATGCATCGCCGCGGCGGCCATCGCCCAGCTCCGAGAATGCTCCATCGCTGAAGGATTGGCAATCGTGCTGAAATCCGGGGTAGCCGACATCTCGCCGGGGCTCTGGGCCGAGGTTCGCGAGAGCGTCGAAGCCTCCTGAATCGATGGCCTACAACCTGGGCAAGTTTGGGTCGGATTCCCGTTCAACGTCGAAGACCCGGATCAAGGTCACCGCGATCTGGCCGCCGAAGCAGGCGTCAACGTCGCTGCGCGGCCGGCGGGCCCTCGACTGGTAGTTGCCGCTGTACGTCGCCTGGCCGTTCTCGACGCGATAGGTCAGGGGCAAGGGTGAAGGGTCGAGCGGGCAGAAGACGATCTCGGGGTCGGGCTCGTCCGGCCCGGGGTGCGGGAAGTTGACGTTCCAGAACGTACCCGGCTCGGGGGGCAACGCCAGCAACTGGCGGAGGACCGAATTGGCCCAACGGGCCGCGCGGGGCCAATCGATGACCCGACCTCGGGCGATATAGTGCGAGAGGGCGATCCCGGGCACGCCGTGGAGTACGCCCTCCCGGACGGCGGCGACCGTCCCCGAGTGGTAGACATCGGCTCCCAGATTGCCGCCGGCATTGATCCCGGAAAGGACCCAATCGATGCCCGGCGTGAGGTGATCGAAGGCCAGTCGGACGCAATCCGCCGGCGTACCCGCCACCGACACCCGATCCTCGCCGATCTGCGTGATCGCGATCGGCGCGTGCGTGGTCACCTGATGTCCGCAGCCCGAGACCGGTCCGGCCGGGGCGACCAGCCGACGACGGCCGAGGCCCTCAGCAGCTTGCCAGAGTGCCGCCAGGCCCGGCGCATCCCAGCCGTCATCGTTGGTCAACAGGAATGCCGTCTCGGGTCGATTCAATGCCGTCTCTCCCCTTCCACGATCCGGCTCTCCGTGCCAGAGCCCGACTGACTGGGATTGTCGGCCCAATCGCACAGAATGTCAAAGTTGACCGGGACGAGCATGCGAGATTGCCCGATCCCGGTCCGTCGGGGCATCTCCTGGATCGAATCAAACATCGAGTGACGTTGAATCGCCGAGCCCGCCCCGTAGCCAAGCCCGGAGCGGCGTGGTAAGTTGTTGGGGCGCAACTGGTGCGGGAAATTCGCGGGGCTTGTGCGAGGCGGGCTGATGGCGGAGTTCTTCCGGTTGGATGGTCAGGTCGCGCTGGTGACCGGCGCCGGTCAGGGGATCGGTACGGGGATCGCCCGGAGGCTCCATGCCGCGGGTGCCCGGATCGCCGCGTTCGATCGCCAGCCGGAGCTGGCCCGCGCGGTCGCCGTCGAGCTCGATGGCCTGGACCTGGTCGGCGACGTCCGCTCGGAAGATGACGTCGCCGCGGCCGTCGAGCAGGCCGAGGCTCGCCTCGGTCCGCTGTCGATCCTGGTCAATAACGCCGGGATCACCGGCCGGACCGACCTGAGCTGGAACCTTCAGGTCGACGAGGTGCGCGAGGTCTTCGACGTCAACGTGATCGGCCCGTTCCTGTTCTGCAAGGCCGCGGTACCGCGGATGCTGGCGCATGGCTACGGGCGGATCGTCAACGTGGCCTCGATCGCCGGCAAGGAGGGGAACCCGACGCTCATGCCCTACTCGGCCTCCAAGGCGGCGGTCATCGCCCTGACCAAATCCCTCGCCAAGGAGCTGGCCGGCAAGGGGAACATCACCGTCAACGCGATCTCGCCGGCGGTGATCCGCACGGCGATCCTCGAGGGCCTCGCGCCCAGTACGGTCGAGTACATGCTCTCGAAGATTCCGCTCGGGCGGACCGGGACCATCGAGGAGGTCGCCGCGCTGATCCACTACCTGGCCAGCCCGGAGGCCAGCTTCACGACCGGCCAGTGCTACGACATCAGCGGCGGCCGAGCGACTTATTGACTGATTGATCCGACCTTCGAATGAACCATCCGACGGGCTAACGATCCACCGGGAGCCGGGTCCTGACGAGATCCATCCCGCCCGCCGGCCTTGACGGAACGCCGCAATGGACCTGCCCTCCTCACCGGACCCCGGCCGACGCACCGAACGCGAGCGGGGCGAGTGCCCCCCGCCGCCGCAAGGCGCGGCCGAGCCGGCCGCCTGGACGCAACGGTCGGCGCACACCCCTTCCGCGACGCCCCGGGCCTATGAGCCTCCCGTCACGGCCCTGGCCGCGCTCTTCCGGAATCGGCTGGGCAGGATGTACGCGTGCCGCGTTGATTTCGTGATCGACATCAACACGCGGCCCACGACGCGCGTGCTCGGGGGGTATTACAAGTCGCGGCGACTCGTGCGTATCTACACTCACGATCGCAAGGAAGGCCGGCGCCCGCTCAATGAGCTGTTCGACACGTTCCTGCACGAGGTCGCGCACCATCTCGAGTACACGGAGCCGCAATCGTTCTCGTCGCGAGTCTGCCGACGCGTCCCGGGCCGGATGCATAGCCGGCTCTTCTGGAGGATCCTCGGCGAGTTGAAGCAACTCTGGGCCGACCTCCAGGCGCGGCACTGGGCCGAGCTGCGCGCCCAGGGCCGCCCTTGAGACACATCCCTACGGCCGAACGACCGACGGACATCTCGATCGATCGGACCTAGTCTTACTTGGAGGAGTCGAGCTTCAGCGCCTTGACCTTGGCGGCGATGTCCGCGCCCGCTTGCTCCGTCTTTATGGTCTTGTCGATCTCCTTGATGGTCCCGTCCTTGTCGATGTAGAACGTCCAGCGGTTGGCGAAGGGACGATTCGACATGAGGACACCGTAGGCCTTGGCCACGCTCTTCTCCGGATCGCTGAGGATCGGGAAGTCCAGGTCGAACTTATCGGAGAACTTCTTGTTGTCCTCGGGCTTGTCGACGCTGATGGTGAAATAGGCGACGTTCAGGTCGCGCAGGTCCTTGCCGTTGTCGCGGATCGACTTGCATTCCTTGGTGCAGCCCGGGGTATCGGCCTTGGGGAACCAGGCCAGGATGACGGCGGACTTCCCCTTGAACTGGTCGAGCGAATACGTCTTGCCGTCGGACCCTTGGAGCTCGAACGCCGGCGCCTTGTCGCCGACTTTCAACTCGGCCCTGGCCGTGCCGGGACCGCCGGCCGCCACCAGACCGATCGCGAGCCCGAGCGTGGTCATCAACCGTCTGTTGCTTCGAATCATCACAGCCTCCACGTGCTTCAGCCAAGTCAGACCGCATGACAACCCGGAAAACCGGCGTATCCGGGACCAGATTCGAAGCCTAACAGGCTCAATACGCCGACGCAACTCACGGTCGGACGGGATCGCGCGATGCTTCCCGGTTTCGTCCTACATTTTCGCATCGAGAATCTGGTAAAATCGCGAGAGCTTGAGCGAAGATGGTTTCCTCAGGAAGTTCGCGGTCCGACCCTCCGATTTTCCGCCTCGATTGCGCACCACGAGTAGGTGACTGATGCGAAAACCCCGTCGCGGCCTCCGGCCGGGCTTCGATCCGCTCGACGAACGTTGCTTGCTCTCGGGATTCACGCCGTCGGCGTTGACCCACGCCTACGGACTGGACGCGATCACGTTCACGTCGGCCTCCGGCGCGACGGTCCAGGGGAACGGCGCGGGCCAGACGATCGCCCTGATCGAAGCCTACCACGACCCGACGCTCATCCCGGACCTGACCGTTTTCGACCAGACCTACGGCCTGCCCGGGATCACGCCGACGGTGATCAACGAGGGGGGCGCGAAGTCGAACGTCGGCTGGGCATCGAGGAATCGCTGGACGTGGAATGGGCGCATGCGATCGCCCCCGGCGCGAATATCGTGGTGGTCGAGGCCAAGTCGCAGAACCGCCAGAGTCTCCTGTTCGCGGTGGACACGGCGCGGAACATGGCGGGAGTCAGCGCCGTCTCGATGAGCTGGGGGTTCAGCGAGATTCCCTACCAGTCCTCCTGGCACTTCCGGACCCCGGCCGGGCACGCCGGCATCACGTTCGTCGCCGCCAGTGGGGACAACGGTCTGGCCGGCGGCACGAACTGGCCGGCGGTCTCGCCGGATGTCCTCGCAGTCGGCGGAACATCGCTCAATGTCAACGACTCGGGGAACTACCTGGGCGAGACCGCCTGGTATGACAGCGGTGGCGGGTTCAGCCGATACAACGCCGAGCCGTCCTATCAGCGAGCCATCCAGGCGACCGGTAAGCGAAGCACCCCCGACGTGGCTTTCCTCGGCGACCCGGATACCGGAGTCGAAGTCTACGAGACCTCGCTCTATAACGGCCAGGGGTCGTGGCAGGTCGTGGGAGGGACGAGCCTGGGGACCCCCGCCTGGGCGGCGATCATCGCCATCGCCGACCAGGGCCGCGCCGTGCAGGGGAAGGGGAGCCTGGATGGCGCCTCGCAAACCCTGCCGATCCTCTATAGCCTCCCCTCCGCCGACTTCCACGCGATGGTAACGGGGTCTCGGAACCCGGTATCCTCCGGAGCCAATCTGGCGACCGGCCTCGGATCGCCGAACGGGGCGACCTTGATCCCCGACCTGGTGGCCAGCAACGCATCGGTTCCCTTGACCACGTCATCGGCGGGCGCGGCGGGCTCGAGCTTCGCCGCCCATTTCCGCACCCGCAAGTCGCACCCCGCCAAGGTCATCCATCCGACGAGCCATCGGAGATCCCGGCGAATCCCGAGCCCGACGATGACGAGGCACTCGCCCAGGATCGCGGATTCCATCCGTTGACGGCCTTACCGCGAGACGATCGCGGCCAGGTGGGTGGCATGGCCACGTAGCGGACCATGCCACCCGGAAGGCCAATCACACGGTGATCGTCCGCAAGTCCAGGGTGTTGGTGCCGTCGTTGACCGAGGCGACGGTCACCGTGTGACCGCTGCTCACGACGACGATTTGAAAGGCCGCGCCTTGGACTCCCGTATCCAGGGAGAGCTGGCCCACGAACTGGCCTTTCGGGGTGAACTCGATCAGATCGCTCGCGTTGTTCGGGTCGCCGTTCACGGCATCGTCGTTGGTCGTCAGGAGGTCGCCGTTGGGGGCGAGGGCCAGGCCGATCGGCCCGCGGAGGTGCGCCGGATCCTGATAGACGACGGTACCCGTCCCGTTATCGGCTCGCGTGCGGCTCGCGTGCGGGATGGCGAAGATCTCGTTATTCCCCGTCGCGGCGACATAGAGCGTGTCGTTCTTCGCATTATAGGCCAACCCGCCCGGTCCGAGGATCACGGCGGCCGAATTCGGCTGCACCGTATAGCCCGATGCGATCTGGGTCATGCTGACGACCTTCAGGCTCACCTGGCCATGGTGCTTCACGACCTTCAGATTGACGCGGGTCACGGTCCCGCTCTCGACGTTCGAGACGAACAACTGGGCCGTGTTTCCACGATCGTTGACCGTCGCGGCCCAGGGCCCGTCGAAGAGCTTCGAGTTGGTGTTGGAGTCGGTCAGCGTCTGGACGACGCTTCCCGAGCTGTTGATGATCTGGATCGAGCCCGCCCCGATCGTATTGAACGTGCCGTCCGGGGTGGGAACGTTGCCGACGATCACGAACCCGCTGCGCAAGACCCCGAGGGCCTCCGATAACCCGGCGGCCTGCGAGTTGAAGAAGACGGTCGCCGGTTGGGACGGTGGCGTTTGACCGGGCGTGATCGGAGTGGTCTGGCCGGGCGTGATGGCCACGATCGTGGTGCCGGTGCCTTGAGTATTGGTGCTGTTATTGAAGTTGGCGACGAGGTATTCTCCCGCGTGGAGCAGGCCCCCGCCCCGATACCCCGCCGGTACCACCGCCAACCCATACGGATTCACGTCGCCGCTGGCGGGCACGGTCGTGTACGAAACCGTCGGCGCGGCCGGGAGGTTGGGGACAATCGGCATCTGCTTATGTTTTGCGTCGATGACGGCCGCGTGACCGTGGTCGGGCCTCGGCATCGCGGCATTGAGCAGGGCGCGCTCTTCCAGCGAATCCAGGCAAGGACGCAAGGCACGGCGACGCGATCGACGAATGGTGGGGAACATGGCGTACCTCCAAGCATGAAGCTACCGCGCACGAAGGGTCGGGAGATCCGATCTCGGTCCCGCCCCGGCTCGCGGAGCATCTTCGTCATTCCGAATTGCACGACCCCGATGGTGAATCAGGGATGACCAGGCGCTTTAGAGATTACATGAAACCTTGCGAATAAGCTGGAGTCTGCCGGCTGTTGCTTGGCCCGGAATCACCCCCAAATCAGAAGAGCCTGCGAATGTCGGGGCGGTTACAGAAAACCAGCCCGGTTCGATGAGAAACCTGGGAGGCAGTCGCGGTACCGATTTGGACGCGGCGGCCTGGCAAATGAAAACGAGGTCGTCTCCCCGGAGAGAGACGACCCCAGGCATCGGACGCGGCCCGATGAGCCCGCTCAACCCGACCGCGAGGTGGGATCGGAGCCAGATCGAAGAGACCTGACGTCACGACCTCATCAGCCGACCGGTCGTGACGGCGTGGTATTCGCGATGCGGGATCTGTGAGGGTCCGACTCAGCCTCTGGGGGCCTGGGCGACGAAGCCGTGGAAGACCCCGTTGGCGTCGGAGTAGAACCCCGTGATTTCGCCCGAGTTGGTGATCCCCGTGATCTGGGTGACCTCCACCCCGTTGTTGAATGCCTCGCTCGGGTCGTCCAGGAAGGTGTACACCCCGGTATTGGTGTTGTAGAGGAAACCGTGCTGGCTGGTGGTCGAGTCGCCATAGTAGCCCACGGCGATCCCCTTGTCGTTGATCCCGAGGATCTGCGAGAACACGAACGTGGCGCCGGGCTCGCCCGGGACGTTGGGGATGGTCGGGTCGGCGATCGCGGTGCCGGTGATGGTCCCGCTATGCGCGCCCTTCTCGTTCGCCATGAAGCCGTGGACCTGGCCATCCGTGCCGAGATAGAAGCCGACCACGAGGCCCTTGTTGTTGATGCCCTGGGCGTTGACCACATTCGGCCCGGACGGGGCGTTGATCGTGAGAGTCGTCCTGGGATTGACCCGGATGAACCCGGGCGTCGCGGTCGAGGTCACATACTGACCGACGATCGTCCCGTGGTCGTTGATCCCGAAGGCGACCGCCGACATCCCCCCGGTCGGGATGAAGGTCGTCAGCTTGCCCTTGCTGCTGTAGAAGGCGTTGCCGTTTCCATCGGTGCCGACCACGGTGCCCGAGGAGTTGATCCCCAGGGCCATGCCTTTCGTCGATCCGTTGATGTTCAGGAGTGTGACCTTCCTGGACTTCAGGGGA
The DNA here is from genome assembly GCA_963743925.1 of uncultured Planctomycetota bacterium. Classification (GTDB taxonomy): domain Bacteria; phylum Planctomycetota; class Planctomycetia; order Isosphaerales; family Isosphaeraceae; genus CAVZRC01. The sequence goes on from CAVURY010000035.1 coordinate 28,133, forward strand.
TTGACGGCGAAGTTATCGAAGTTCCCGTTGTTGTCGATGTCAAACCCGACGGAGGTGCCCGAGTTCGAGATCCCGTTCATGTTCGTGCCCGCGGCGGCAGTGGTGCCCGCGTTCGGGCCGCTGAAATTGGTGAACGTATAGCCCCCGTTGCTGACCTGATTGAGGACCGTGACGCTCGGTCCCTGGTTCTTGTTGTTCTGGTTATCGTGGTGTTTCGCGTCGAAGACGTGTGCGTGAACTCGCGCATCGTGCACGATCTTCGGCATCGCCGCGTTGAGCAGCTCGCGTCCCTCCAGCGAGCTCAGGACCGGGCGGACGTTGCGATTGCGGCGGGATCGAAATGGAACGCTCATGAGGTCATCTCCCAGTCTGGAAAAGGTCTAAATCACGATCACTGGTCGTCACGGTCCCGCCTCGCGATTGCGTGGAACGAACTCGGGACCGATATCTCCTCCGACCTCCCCATCTCGATGGGCAGGGTCGGACACACAGGTTCAACAAGAAAACAATCTCGGGGCAGATTCGCTCGACGCCTGCACGGCAAAGTGAAGTACGTTGAGCTTGGAATGACTCGGTGGGCCGACAGGCTCAAGTACCCCTCGATCGGGATCCGTTCGACTGGGCGTCGATTTCGGACCAATCCCGAGGCCGCATGTCACTCATTCCGTTGAGCGTCGGTCCCCGTCTGTATGGAGATTGCCAAACGCGGGGGGTGACGGACACCAAGAGGGGGAAAAAAATTCGCCGCGTGACCTCGAACCTTTCCCTACGGCCCTCGTATCGGATGTCGGACACGTGAGAGCTTCTCAACACATCGATCCGCCTCTCGCCAGCACGGGACGTCCTCCGTGACCGACCCCGGGATGCCAACCCGAACACGTGCGACGGCCTATCGCATTGCTTCGCAAAGATTTACAGCGACCTTTGCTGGCGTTTCGGGTTGGTCTCTCCGGGAAGGGCGGCGAAACACGGCTTGGCAGAGTCTTGGCCTTAATATATGACGGCCAGGCGGGAGTCTGCCCAAATATCAAGGATGACCGGCCAGACAGCCGGCAGGGAAGTGAGGCGATGGTGGGCAATCACTCGAGGAAGCCGGTTGGCGCATTCGGGTATGGGTTCGGCATCGGGCGGCGACGGCCGTGGACGAAGCTGAAACCGCGATGCGAGGCGCTGGACGACCGGCAACTCCTCTCAACCATGGCCGCGATGCCGGGCCCGTCGGCCGCCGCCGTGGCCAGTGCCGCGGCGGCCCTGAATGCCCTCGACCCGACGACGTTCGCCCGGTTCCAGGGCGACCTGGCGCAGGCTGAGGGGCGATCGCACGTCACCGCGGCTCAGGCCAGCAAGCTCGCCCAGGACGAGACGGCGATCGACCAGGCGATGAACGCCGCCAGCCAGGATCCGAACAGTAATTTCGTGAAGCAGAAGCGCAATGTCGCGATCGACGGCAACCAGGTCCAGAACGCGGTTGACTACGCCTTCACGAGCGATGTGCAGTATGTTGGTAACGTCGGTTTTGCGGCTTCGCATGGGCTCCTGGGCTGGGCGAACCGGCGGATCGAGCTACAACAGTCGCTCCAGTTGTACAGCGGAATGGCGCCAGGCTGGCAAGGGCTCATCCACCGGACCATCGCCGAGGTCCAGGTGGTGAACCGAGCCATCCGGACGACTCCGCAGTTGCAGGTAGCCTTATCGAGCGACTGGACCATCCTCGAGAACGATCTTCGTCCGACCGAAACCACCACCCCCGGCCCGGCCGGACCCGATCTCGATCCCCTGCAAGTCTACTACGATGGCCAGGTCAACAATTTTATCAAATAAAATCATTGACCATCACTGTGCTTCGTCCGTGATCACTCGGGGAAGTAACACGTCCGCAGATGAACGCAGATGAATACCGATGGGGAAGACAGCAGGAACATTCCAGACTGTGGCTTCCGGCTCGAGTCGCCCTGGCATGTCCGTACCGATCCGCCCGACCATTCCGTCTCCTCATCCGCGTTCTCATCTGAATTCATCCGCGGACCAAGAACCTCTCGCGATTCGAATCATCGAACTCTGCGGGTTGTTGCCGGGGAAAACGAAAGCGGGGCCGTCTCCCGGAGGGGGACGACCCCGGACATCGGACGAGGCCCGATGAGCCCGCTCGATCCATCCGACCGAGAGGCCGGGGTCAGAGCTGGAAGTTGAAGATCTTGTTCCACCACCTCACCAGCCACCAGGCCATGGTATAGGAGCCGCCATCGATCTTGGCATAGCCCCGCAGGCCCGGTTCGAGGTCCAGCAGGGGATTCTCGACGGGGATGATGACCTCGTAGACGGCGGTCAACGGCTTGGCGTTGCCGGTCTTGGGATCGGGCTTGGAGGCGACTTCCCCCTCGGCCATGTTCGATAGCTCGGTGGGGACTTCGTCGCTGGTCCGCTTGGCGATCTCGGCGACCACGCTCTTGAAGGTGGTCTGGGCCAGGCCGTGGACTTTCAGCCAGGCCTTGCTGTCGGTCTTGATCAGGTGGATGTCGGCCTGGTCGAGGATCAGGTGCGCCTCGAGGTGGTGAGGGTCGCCGATCTCGCAGAAGAACGGCTTCTCGACCTTGGCCTCGGGATCGCTGGTCTTGCCGGGCCTGATCCACTGGCCGACGCTCGCGCGATGGGCGCACCGACCACCTGGCCATCCCGGTTGGAGACCAGGGTCAGCTTGCCGATCTGGTCGGTGATCTTCTCGATCATCGGCTCGAGTTTCTCGGCGTAATCCCTGTGCGTCTTGGATTGCGCCCGGTGTTCATGATCCGGGCTCATGTTGTAGTACGAAGCTTTCGCAAAACTGATGTCATGGTCTTGGGTGCGCTGGATCAGCTCTCTCTGCTTCTCCGGATTGGAGAGCTTGGCCAGCACGGTGTCCTTGGTGACCCACTGCCCGTTCTTGACATTGAGCTCGACGAGCCGCCCCTCGGTCCCGACGTAGACGACCTCGGGCTTGGCCAGCTTGAGCACGAACGTCCCTCCCACGCGCAGCGGCGTCGGGATCAGGAGGATTCCTGTGACTATCGCGATCGCCGCCGCGGCGAAAGCGGTCGCACGTACCTTTTTCACTTTGCGCAACCTCCCGGGCGTGCGGAGAAACTTGCCGATCTGATAGACGGGCATCCCCGCCAAGGGGACCAACGAGACCAGCGCCAGCAGATAGCTGACCGATTCGAGCTTGTAAGGCTTGAGGACCTGGGACAGGAACCAGAGGATCGCGAACGTCACGAACCAGCGATAGATGTAGCTGGCGATCGCGTAGGTCACGAACAGGTAACGGCGCGACTTCGGCAGGTAGCTCTGGACCGGGATCTCCAGGCCCAGCACCTTCTCCTGGATCAGGTAGGTGAAGAACTGGGTGCTCTTGATCCGCAGGTTGGGGATCTCCAGCCAGTCCGCCATCACGTAGTAGCCGTCATATCGGAGCAACGGATTGGCGTTGAAGAGGATCGTGTTGACCGAGCAGATGAACATGGTCGCCATGGCCAGGCTATTCAGGAGCCCGGGCGTGCTGTACCACCAGACGAATGTGGCGATGCTGGCCAGGAAGCACTCGACGTAGATCCCCGCCGCGGAGATCCAGATGCGTTTCCACTTGTTGGGCAGGAGCCAGCTATCGGTGACGTCGCAATACAAGGCCGGCGTGAGGACCAGGAAGAGGAGCCCCATCTCGTGGACTTCGCCGCCGTAATGCTTGGCCGTGAGCCCGTGCCCGAACTCGTGAATGATCTTCACGACGGCCAGGCAGAGCCAGAAGCTCATGATGGTCCACCAGTTGAAGAAGCTCTGGAAGTCGGGGAGCTTGTCGTAGAATGTCTTCCAGTTGCTGCCGACCAGGAGGAGGGCCAGCAGCATCGATGACACGCTGAGGGTGATGAACGCCGGGGTGTAGATCCAGCGGAAGAACGGATACATCCGGGTCAACAACCGCTCGGGGTCGATGATCGGGATCTTGATGAACAGGATGTTGGCGAAGAAGCTCCAGACCTTGCGCCATCGGTTCTTCTTGCGGCGGCGGATCAGCACCTTGGCCTGCTCGCCGCTGTCGATCTGGATGATCCCCGCCTCGTGGAGCTGGGCGACGAAGCGCGTCAGGTCCTCGATCGAGATCGTCTGCGGGCGGTACTTCCGCTCGAATGCCTTCTTCACATCCTGGAGCGTCTGCTTGCCGTCGAATTGCTGGAGGAGGAAGTATTCCTCGATCTTGAAGCGGAAGTACTTCAGCGCCAGGGGATCCTTGATCACATAGTGCGTCATCCCCTCGTAGAACTGGGGCTGGACGACCAGGTCAGGCCGGAGCCTGACCTGGAGGTGTTCGGCGGCTTGACCGAACGCCGGGGTGGGAACCTGGCTGGGAGCGGAACTCATCTCAGTGGTCCTTAGAGCCTGTCTCTTGTAGGGTGGGTGGACCCACCGAACTCCTTGATCGAGATGGACTTGGCGTGTTTCACGCGCCCTACGAGACGGCCTACCGGGATAGGCGCTTCATCCTTCGTCGTCGCGGGATTACTGGGCTCGCGCGGTCCGGGTCGCGGGATCGACCGGGGGCCTGGCCGCCGCTTCCGGGGTCACGAAGATGGTCATCTGCACGGAAAGGCCCGGCCTGAGGTCGAAGCTCGCGTTGTTGTCGAACTCGGCACGGACGTGGACGGCGGCCTCGGCGATCGGCTGGATCTCGGGATCGACGAAGGTGATCTTGCCGCGGAATCGCTTCTTCTCGATCCCTGTCGGGTCGGAGCGGGCCCCGGTGAGCTTAGGCACGATCTCAACGATCTGGTCCTCCTTGACGCGAAAAGCGTACTCCAGGGGGACGTAAGCGTCGGCCGCCAGCTTGTTGAGGTTTCCGAGCAGGACGACCGCCTCATTGGCGCGGACGCTCTCGCCGGGGTGCTTCATCCGCTTGATGACGATCCCGTCGAAAGGCGCCCGGATGGTGTGCTCCTCGAGGGTCTGGATGGCCAGTCTCATCTCGGCGTCGGCGATCCCCTGATTCTCCACGGCTTCTTTCTCCATGGCGACGGCGACCTTGTATTCGCCCTCGGCCTTGGCGACGTCCTCGGCGGAGACCATCCCGGGCTTGCGCTCGTTGAGCCGGATATTGCGGGCGACGACCGACGCGGCCACTCCCACCTGAGCCTGGGCCTTCTCCTTGGGACCGACGCTGTCGGCCTGGAGCTTCGCCTTGCGGACGGTCAGCTCGGCGAATTTGTGATGGAGGGTGCCGATGGTGCCGCCGGCCTTGACCGGCATGCCGATCTGGAGCTCCATCTTCTCGACGACGCCCTCGCGAAGGGCGGCCACGTCGGACTTCTCGATCCAGTTGAGGTGGGCCAGCTCCGAGAGGACCAGCTTCTGGACAGCCGCGTTTTCGGGCTGGGCGTCGGCCCCGCCATTCTGGGCGGAGGCGACGCTCAGCAGTATCAAGGAACTCGCGGCCAAGGCCGCGATCGGCTTCACGATGGACATGGTTGGACGAGCCTCCTCGCCTGAGATCAATGGGTGTTGTCGGGGCCACGGGCCCCGATCGGGACGGTGTCACGGTCGTCGAAACCTACAGCTCGAGTCGCTCACGCGCGCATCGCGATCGCCTGGTTTCGTCGCCTCGCTCCGATGCGATGCGATCGACGGACTCGCGGTCGCGTCAATGGATGAACGGCCAGCGGAACAGGACCGATTCGTAGAAGACCTGGACGGGTTTCCGCAGCAGGTAATAGGCCAGGTTGGTCCCGCCGCAGCTGACCCGGGCTCGTACCTCGGCACCGGGCCGCATCTCGGTGATCTCGTTTCGCTTCAGGTAGTCTTGCCGGACGCTGTCCGGGAAGCCGATCGTCACCTTGACGACGTGGCGATTCTTGTACTGCTCCGACTCCGCGACGTTCTCGGCGCTGGGGGCGACCTTGCGCACGTAGCCGTTATAACGATGCGAGGGGTCGGTCATCGTGACGAAGTAGGCGGAGAGGGTGGCGTCGGGCTTCTTCCGCTGCGCCTTGATATCCTCCTCGAGCTGGTGCTTGGCGGCCAGGACGGGGCCCATATCATCGTCGGGGACCTCGACTTCCAGGAGCCATTCGCCCTCGGTCCCGGCGATCTGGAGCAATTCGGTCCCGATCTCCACCGGGCGGCCCATCAGGTTCTTCCTGGCCTCCCAGGTGGTGATGATCCCATCCTGCGGGGAGCGGACGTTCATCGATTCGAGCTGCTCGTTGATGATCTCGATCCGCTCTCGGGCGCCTTTGGAGGTGAACTTGGCCTCGTACATCTGGGCCCGGATCTGGTTGATGTCCATCTCGCCCGACGAGGACTGCGAGCCGTTGGCCTTCTCTTCCTGCTTCCTGAGCGAAAAGTACTGAGAGTCGGCCTTCGACTGGTCGGCCATGAGCCCCTTGAGCTCCTTCTGGAGCTCGGGGCTGTCGAGCTTGATCAGGAGGTCGCCCTTCTTCACCCGATCGCCGTGGTCGACGAGGACCTCGACGACGTGCGAGCTGGGGACCGGCGAATAGACCTTGTGGCGCTCTTCGGGCAGCAGCGAGCCGTGGCCCTCGATGGTGAGGGTGCAGGGGATGAACGCCATCGCGACGACGACCACGATCACGGCCGCGACCACCGCGGCGATCTTGGCCAGGGTGCGGCCGCGGAACATCCGCCAGGGAGAGCCCAGCGCCTTGAGGACCGGCTTGAGGAAGATCTTGTGGTGTTCCTGGGCGTTCCAGAGCGCCGTCGAGGCGTGCCGGGCGACGACCTCGGTCCGGGCGTGCATGTCCGTCGGGGCGAGCTCGTCGCCGATCTGCTCGGCCACCAGGCACCCGAACGTCTCCTTCTCCTTGCTCTCGGCGCCTTGCTCGGTCTCGGGCTTGTGGAGGATCGTCACGGAGACGATCTTCGAACCCGACTCGTCCACGTACATCTCGACCGCGTCGCGGAGGTCGGGGGCGAAACCGTCGGTGGTGCCGGTGTAGACCAGGTCTTCGCCCGATCGGATCACGGCCTTGCAGAGCCGGGTGAGCTCTCGCACCAGGTTCGAGCGCTGCTCGACGACTTCCTGGCCGCTGACCGCCTCGACCATCACCCGTCCGGAGATCTTGAGCGCGACGCTGAGCCGATCGCAGCCCACCAGGCGCTTGCCGTCGTTGACGACGGAGTACGCCGCCTCCTTCAGGTCGAGCGAGGCGTGGATCTGGTGGGTGAACCCTTCGAGCTGGTTCCAGAGCCGTTGCTGCGACATCATCTGCCGCATCTGCCGGTTCTTCAGGTAGGTGGCCGCGAGGTCGCACAGGTCGCTGACGAACCGGAGCGTGCTCTTCTGCTGGGCCGCCCGCCGGGTGGGATCCATCAGGATCTCGAGCAGCCCGGTCACCTGCTTGTCGACCATCAGCGGGGCGATGATCATCGTGTATTCGGTCGGGTTGAACGCCTGGGGCACGCCCTCGATCACCGCGCCGGGCGGGATGATCTGGGCCTGCGACGCCTGGAGCATGCAGCCCAGCAGTGCGTCGTGCGGCGCGGTCTTCACGCGGCCGTCCATCAGCCCGGTCGCGCCGAACTCGACCTGATATTGCAGCCTCAACCCGCCCCGGCCATCCAGCAGCCAGAACGCGCCACCGGTCGCGGCCACGGCCGCCACCGAGCGGTTGAGGAATTCCACGTAGAACTCGGGCGGTTGGATGTCCGATTCCGCCAGGTCGGCGATCTCGGCCACCAGCTTGCGAATCTGGTTCTTCGTCTGCTCCAGCAGACCAGGATCGATGGTTTCTTCCGGCATGGTGGCACCAAGGGGTAAGCGCCTGAGACCCGTGTCGCCCCGCAGGGGCGAACCCTCACTCCACAGGACAAAATTCGCGGGACCCCGGCCGCCATTGAGCCGCGGCGGAGCCTGAACACTCTCAACGGGACGCCCATCCCCGCGAACTTCCTGACCTTTTTTTTCGACCCGCTCAACCCGGGCCACGACGCCGCTGAATCCGGGCCGGCCGAGGCTCTAAATATCCCCGAATCGAGCTCGTTTACCTATTGTTCAAAATCGATGCAGACAACTCATTCTGGTCTCGTTCCCACGCGCAGCGCGGGAGCAAGTTGCCGCAAGTCATTTCATGATTTTGGTTAACGCAAATTCGACGGCTTTGCCCTCAAGGTGCGGAAGCCCGGAGTCTGTGATAATTCGCCAGGCCCGAGTCGCCGCGCTTCACGTAGTAATCGGCGAGAGCCTGATGGGTCGGGAGGTGATCGGGCTTGGTGCGGAGGATTTCCCGGGTCCACCTCAGGCCCTCGTCGGCCTTGCCGTGCTCGAGAAGCCATCGGGCGACCTCGAACCGCGAGGCGAGATCGTCCGGGTACTGGAGGAGGTTGTACTGGAGCTGCGACATCCGGTCGGATTCCTTGCGGAGGCGCGCCGACAGCTCGGCCTCGGACCGGGCCCTGGCGGCGTCGCCGGAGAGCTCCAGGGCCCGGGAGTAGGAGGAATGGACCACATGGTCAAAGGGTTCGGCCTGGATGATGAGCTCAAACCGCCGGCACGCCCGGTCGAACCGGCCGAGCCGCAAGTCGGCCTGGGCGAGTTCCTCGAGGGCGTCGAGGTGCCGCGGGTCGACCTCCAGGGCGGCTTCGAACTCCTTGACGGCGCCGTCGAGATTGCCCTGGCGAAGCGCGTTCCGACCGATCCCGACCAGGGCCGAGGCATCCTTGGGGTTGCGGCGGAGGAGCTCGCGATACTCCTGGTCGGCCTCGTCGAAGCGGCGCTCCTTGCTGAGCTGCCGGGCCAGGCCGCGTCGAGCGTCGTCGAGGCTCGGGTCTCGCTCCAGCGCCGCGCGATAGTTCCGGATCAGGATCGAGGGGTCCCCATAAGACCGCGTCACGATCTCGTTGCTCCACAGGTAGGGCTGGGGATCCTCGGGCGCCAGGGCCCGACATCGGTCGACCGCCACGGCGGCATAGGGGAGCCGGTAGGTTGAGAGGTAGATCCGCGCCAACTCCCTGGCGACTTCCGTCATGGGCTCGCGATTCTGCTCGAACGCCTCCCGCAGGACCGGCTCGGCCTGGTTGACCTGCCCGCCCCGGGCCTGGTAAATGGCTTTCAGGACGCCGAGTTTCGCCGGATCGTAGCCGAGTCGAGATGCCTGTTCGACGGCCTCGAAAGCTTCCCTGGGCCGTTCATCGACCAGCGCCAGCCACGCGGCGTAATACCATGCATCGGCCGAGCGGGGCCGCTCTCGAATCCAATGCTGGATGAAACCCCGAAGCTCATCGTAGCGTCGAGCGGCGAACGCATCTCGAACCGACCTGGCCAGTCGGGAGACCTCATACCGATCGTAGGCGAAATACGCCAGGGTCATCGCGGCCGCCGCGACCAGCACCGCCCACCTAATCGGGTGGCGGGCGGCGGGCGGCGGGTGACGGGTGGTCTGATGATCGGATTGCATCATCCGTTCCGGCTCGGGGCTCTCATTCGCAAACGCCGACAAGATCGTGACCTGGTCAGCGCCTTGCATCCACAATACTCGCCCGTGACGAGCGATTGCTATCCGATGGAATCGACGGATCCTCACACGGTACGCCCCGGGTCACCCGCCATGCCGTCGATGAATGCGAATGTGGTGGTCGGTGTAATAGACCGGCCGCGAAGGATCCTTGACCTTGGGCATGTGGCAGGACACGCAATCGGTGGCCGAGTTGACCGGGCAGATCGGCGTGCCGGGCCTGGCGATGGGGGCTGCCTTGGAGTGGTCGGTCGGCGGGGGGCTCGTCTTTGGCGTCGGCGGGGTGTGGCAGCCGAGGCATTTTGCGTCGTAGTGGACCAGGGTGGTATCGAGACGGCGGTGGGGATCGTGGCAGGTGACGCAGTGGAGCTCGCCGCGGGTGGCCGTGAAGCAGCGGCTGAACATCAGCGTGGTCCCCTGGATCCGCGTGAATTCCGGATCGTTCGGCTCGACCGACCCATTATCGGCATGGCACTCGTTGCACGACTGCAAGAGTTCGCCCGGCGGGGTGCGGACGGTCCGGCCGATCGCCGATTCGGCGAATCCCGAGGTGATGGCCTTGTCGTGGTTGAGGCCGGGTCCGTGGCAACGTTCGCAGCCGATTCCGTGGTCCTGGGCCTCGGGCCCGATCGGGATCGAGGGGAGCGGATCGGCCGCGCGAAACCAGGTCGCGTGGCAGTGGATGCACTGGCGCATGGCCTTGGTCGAGAGAGTCAACCCGATGGAATCGGCCGGTTCGCGCGGAGGGGCATTGATCCCCTTGGTCTCGCCCCAGTCCTGACCCGTGCTGAAATAGGAGACGCGCAGCTCGCGCTCGGCGCCGACCAGCGAGTCCTTGCCGATCATGGTGATGCCGTGGTTGCCGGAGCCCACCGCGTAAGTGATCACCGCCCGGACCACCCGCTGATCGACGCGGGTCTCCAGCTTGATGCGGTCGTCAGACTCTCGCGAGAAGTGGTGGGTGATGCCCGGGACCACGGGGTCGGGGACCGGCTGAGCCGGGAGCGGAACATCCTTCAAGCCGGCGCCGAAATAGAGGGTCCTGGCATGAGGAGTGTCGCCCTGCTGGGCCTGGTAGATCGCCCGGTGGCAATCGCCGCAGCGGCGGGAACCGACGTAGGGCGAGGGCTCGGGCGTGGGGCTGCTGACACCCCCGAAGCCCGCCGCCAGCACGTGCATCGCGTCGGCTAGCTCGTGCCGGTCGAGTTGCAACGCGGCCCGGCCGAGCAGCCAGGCGGCCTCGCGGTCGTTGCGGGACGGGATCGCGCCCGCGTTGCGCCGGCTCGCGTCGGCACCGGCGCCGGGGACCCGGGCCACCATCGGGCGGAGCAGGTCGATCGCGTCGGCCGGACGGCCCGTCTCGAGCAGGAGCCGCGCCACCAATTTGAGCGCGTCGTCGATCGTCGCGACGGCCCGCAGCACGGAGCGGTCGCGGACCAGCAACCGGTCGAGGAAATCACGCTCGCGGCCGGGATCGCCCGAAAACCGGGCCAGGCCCAGCGCCAGCATCCCCAACGGAGGCCCGTCGCGAACGCCGCCCAGGAACTCGACCTCGTCGACCGCCTCCCGGATTGCCGTCGATTTCGGGCCGAGAGCCAGTGTCAGATTTCCCTGGAGGGCGTCGAGCGCGCGGTTCGTCGGCTCATGCTTGGCATCGATTCGCCGCGCGGCTTCCAGGGCCGTCCACCCCAGCGTCAGGTGGTCCCCCCGGAGCAGTACCGTGCCCAGTGTGGAGAAGTCCTCGGCCCGGAACGAGCCGGCGTCCAGACCCTGGTAGAATGCGAATGCCTCATCGAACCGCCCCTCCCGGATCGCGGCGAGCGACTTTTCATGGCCGATGATCGGCTCATCCGCTCGCTCGACCGGGGGGCCGATCGGGCCGCCCGCTGACCGACCCGCTTTGCCGCGACCGAGCCAGGGCGCACTCGCCGCGACGGCCAGGAGCAGCAATGCCGACCCGCTCCAGACCAGGATCCGAGCTCGGGGCGATCTCAATGCCTTCATCCTCTCCACCGATCATCTCCGGCGCCGCGGGATCGCGATCCGTCGAGTAGACCTCCGATCCGAGGGTCGCCTCGGCGGCGATCCGCTCCCTCAAGGCCCTCGGCCTCGAAAAGCCATTGGTCATTCTAAAGAGTTTATCCGCGGATGGACGCAGATCAACGCGGATGGAGAGCCGGAATCCGGAAAGCCGACGCGATCCGACGTCCTCTCTCGGGTCGTGTTCCTCCGGTCTGATCCGCCTCTCGATCGGCATTCATCTGCGGACCACTTGTCTTTGATGTCGGCGATCGGCTCCCAGATTTAAGCCGCTTCGTCCGCATGAGTTTCCTGTGCGACTTGAGATATCAGGCCTTAACCGTTAACGTGAGGGCTGTAAATCCCGCATCCCGCCTCGAGTCCTTTCGTCGTCTCTCCTCGGGGTGCGGACTCCTGCGGATCACCAGAATCGAGAGTCGGCATCCGACAGAGGACCACGGAATATGTCCAGGCCGCGCGTATACTTCGACATCTCCATCGACGGTAAGCCCTCGGGACGCATCACCATGGAGTTGTTCAAAGACGTGGTGCCCGAGACCGCCGAGAACTTCCGCGTTTTGTGCACCCACGAGAAGGGATTCGGGTACAAGGGATGCTCGTTCCACCGGATCATCCCCCAGTTCATGCTCCAGGGCGGGGACTTCACGAACCACAACGGCACCGGCGGCAAGTCGATCTACGGGAATAAGTTCAAGGACGAGAATTTCAAGCTCAAGCACGACAGGCCGTTCCTCCTGTCCATGGCGAATGCCGGCCCGAACACGAACGGCTCGCAATTCTTCATCACCACGGTGGTGACCAACTGGCTCGATGGCAAGCACGTGGTCTTCGGCGAGGTGACCGACGGAACGGACCTGGTGAAGACGATCGAAGGCATGGGCACGGGGAGCGGGACGCCGCGAAGCAAAGTCATCATCGAGAGCTGCGGCGAGCTTTGAATCGATTGACGCCCGGGGAATCACGCGGCTGGGCCGACGGATCGCGCAGCCGACGACCGCTCCGGGAACCGGGAAAGCCTCGGCCCGCGGCGTCACGGGCCCTCACCCGGGATTTCCGCCGATCGCGAGGCCCATCCGATCATCGTCGCCGACGGTGATTGCGGATGGGCCTGCGTGAAGGTTTTTTGCCGAAGGCTTCCCTATCGCGAGACGATGCGGGAACGCGTGATCCGGGGGCGAGACTTGCCAGATGTCGGGGTATCCCCATGGCCATGCAGTGGAGCTGGTGGAGGCTCCTGGGGACATTCGCGATCTGTCTCGCGACGCTCGCCGGACTGACCGTCGCCGGGATGCTCCTCCTCGCCTGCGTCGCGTTCGTCGCCGCCGATGCCCTGTACGACCGGCGATGGCCCTGGCTCTCCATCCCGGCGACCGCCGCCGGCTGTTCGTTCCTGCTCCGGGCGATCTTTCTCATGGTGAGGGCGAGGCGTCGGATGTTCGCGGCGATCAAGGGCCGGGCCCTGGATCGCCCCTCCTGCGGGGCTCCACTCCCGCGATGGGACGGCTCCTTCCGACGGAATCCGCATGAGCCCGAGTGCATCGACTGGATCGGGCGTCCCCCCGAGGGCAGCTTCCGATTGCATTGCGACCGCTGCCTTCGCGACGCATGGTTCCACGCCTACGTTGACGGGAGCGTCAATCACGTGGACTGGGGAGTCGTTCGGCAGGATCGGGTGATTGTCAACCTCGAATACGATAAAGAATGAACAATCTTGGCTATGGTTAAGGCGGCGGGAATTCCCATGAATATCGATGAAGTTCAAATCGTCGGGGGCCCGCTCGTCCTGGCCATGCCCGACGAGGTGGATTCCCTCGAATCGCGGCTGTGGATCAAGTTCCCCGACGGCTACCGCGAGTACGTGACTCGCCTCGGCGAAGGCGTACTGGGCGGCTCGTTGGTCCGGATCTACCCACCGTGGCGGGTCGAGAAAGAACTGAGCAAGTGGCGTCGGCGGATCGCAAAATACTGGTTCTGGGACGAGGGCCGCGAGGTCCTTCCGAAAGACCGGGCTGTGGAATGCGTGATCGTCGGCGACACCCTCAACGGCGACGAACTGGTCTTCCATCCGGGCCGCCACGACCGCCTGTTCGTGCTACCCAGCGACGGCGAGCGGGTCTTCATGGCAGGGTCCGACTTGCCCTCCGCCGTCGAGTGGATGTGCGGCTCCGGGGAGCTGGTCGAGCCGTTCTCCGAACGCCGGTTCGAGCCGTTCGATAGTCGCACGCAAGAGGGCGATCGCGGCGCGAGTCCCGGCCAGGCATCCGACCCGGAGGGTGAGTCGCTGGACGAGATCATCGAACTCGGCCGGCGATGGGCGGAACGCCACGCAGCCCGCAAGGCGTGCCAGAAGGAGTTGAGGCAGCACACAGGGCAGGGAAAGTCCGGCAAATTGGTCGAGGAGGCGATCATCCTGGAGGGCAACTTCCCGTGTGCGCCGGGGTATGCGATCAAATATTCGATCGTTGATAAGCCATCGGGGCTGGAAGTTGGCGTGTTTCGCGGCAGTATCACCGGCGACTCGTCCGGCTCTGCCTATGAACCGAACCAGGGGAACCTGGCAAAGCTCCGCGGGCAAAGCGGCTCGTGACTCACTGAAATGATCACTTAGGATGGCGGAAAGCCTGGACACGAGGCGAGACGTGCCCGACTGCAATTTGCGGATCCGCCCGCTCAAGCCCGGGAGGCAGCACATGGGACTCGCGACACGGCTCCTCTTCATCGAGCCGACACGGCCGGCTTCGATCGCGCCCGTGCTGGACGCGATCACCAGGCGGATGTGCGCGGCCATCCGGGAGTCGAGACCCAGCGACTACGCGTCCGCTGGGATCCATACGTGTTGTTGCCAAGCGAACAGTTCGTGCACCGACCACATCCTGCCGCGCGGTGAAGTCACGAACTCGCTTTGCGTGCACTACGTCGCCCACCACCGCGACGAGGTCCCGGAGCACGAGCTGGCCCTGGTCGAGCGGCTCGACTCGGGTGAGGCCGAGCCCGACGACCAGGAGCTCTTGGGACCTCGACACATCCTCGCCGGTAAGCGTGCGTTCATCCAACGGAGACTGGGCCCGGCCCGACTGCGACTCTGGTCCGCATGGGGTCTCGATGTCGAGAAGCTCGCGATCGGCCTGCAAGGAGGGGCGTCGCCTTCCATGGAAAGCCTCATCCCGGCGCGCCGCGAGGCGGAGGACCTGATGACCGTCCTCTCGTCCGTGCCGCTCCAGGCGATGGCCCACTTCCGCGACGCGGTGCTGACCACCCACGCCAGTATCGAGGCGTGGGGCGCCGATGCGCTCCGCGTCTCGGGCTGGACACGCGAAGTCTGGAATGGCCCTCTCGAACGGATGATATCGCTCCCTGATGGAGACCTGCAGGACAGTTACAGGCGGCTGATGAAGATGGCGCTGATAAACTGCGTATGTCGTGGCACGGAAGAAGTTGGAGCCGATAGCCGGACGCGAAACGGCGGCGGGACGTGTCGCGGGTGATCCGGAGATCCGTGTCTCCATCGGGGCCATGCCTTTGCGACGGAACTCGACGAAGGGGATGATGGGAGTCGTAGCCTCGGCCGCGGTCGTCCTGGCCGCGTACTCGGCCATCGACCGCGAGACGGGCAACCCACTTCTGGGCTTGGTGATCGTCGTGGCGTGTACGGCGGGAGTGGCCGGGCTCAGGATTGCCGAGGCGATCGACAGGCAGCGGGCGGACGGGGAACCCGTGACCATCTCGCGGAAACCGACCGCGATCCTCGCGTCTTGTGGCGTGGCGATCCTGATCGTCGGGCTCGCCGACCTCGCATTCCTGCTGGGTTATGGATTTCTCGCGGGGGGCGCGCCGCTCTTCTCATTCTCGCCGACGGCGCGGCATCGCTATATCGTGCCCGATGGCCTGATGGCGGGAGCCGTCGCGGGGCTCGCCGTCGGCTATCTGTCGCGCTGGGCGTTCCGGCAACGCATCCCGAGTCGGGGCTGGATCGTTCGCAGGTTGGCTCCATTCGCGGTCGTCGCCCTGCTGCTGGGAGCGGTTGTCACCCTGAAGCGAATCCAAGATCGCCTCGAGAAGGCCGGTCACCACGACGTGTTGGCGAGTGTCTACGGTGGTGAGTCCAGCATACGCGCCCCAGCTCCGCAACTACCCGGCGACCACCCACGTCCTGAGGTTGCCGGCTATCACGTGCGGATGAGGCGGAAATGGGAGCAAGCCGCCGCCCGTCCCTGGCTCCCTGTCGATCCGGATCCACCGCTGCCCACGCCGTAAGTTCGAGGCCGGTTCCTGGTTGGCGGGGACGGTCGAACACGGGATGATGGGGGAGGCTGGAGCCGGCGGTACCGACGCGAGGATTGACGGATCGTGGCTCATGCGAGCAAGACCGGACGAACTCGGCCAATCGCCGAAGATGACCGACTGTGACGAGCGGATTGACCGGCCCATGGCGGTTCGCCTCAAGCCGAGACAGGCCAAGGTTCGATGCCTTCCGCTATGGCCAAGAAGCGGGCCTGGCGCTCATGAGAGGTTTTGATCATAGGCGATTGAGTGTCGCCTACTGGAGGGCTGCGAATCGCCACTGGCTTGTCCATGCCATCGGGTCGTTCGAGGGCCATGATGAGGATCGGGGGTTCGGTCCTCTGCCGAGTTTGGAGGAGGCAACCCGCCGATGATTGTCCATTGATGCGATCTTGAAGACCCTCGCCTTCAGGACGACAACTTGCAGGAAACACGTAGGATCGCAGCCGCATAGCCGGATAGCGGCTGATGGGCCGATCCAGGACGGCACAGCCGGCCCTCCTTTCATCGGTTGCGAGGATTGTTTGAGACTCGGGCGCGCGACGGCGTTCCCAGGAAATCGAATGGCGGAGAAATCGTGGATGAAAACGGGATCAACCGGGTAGTAAGTAGGTGGAGGGCAGGCGAGACCGATTCTTCGAGGAACGCGGGCATGAGGGACGATGGATGAAGGTGGCGGCCCATGATCTTCGGGCTCTTTTCGAGGTGGGTTGCCTCGGCGGGCTCTCGGACGGGCAACTCCTGGATCGCTTCGCAGAACGTCGGGAGCAGGCCGTCTTCGCGGCGATCGTCCACCGCCACGGCCCGATGGTCTGGGGCGTCTGCCGGAGGGTGCTCCGCGACCACCACGACGCCGAAGATGCGTTCCAGGCGACCTTCCTCGTCCTCGCTCGCAAGGCGGCTTCGATCATGATTCGTGAGAAGCTCGGCAACTGGCTCTACGGCGTGGCATACCAGACGGCGATGAAAGCGAGGGCGATGAGGGCCAGGCGGCGGGCACGGGAAATCCCGATGCCAGCCGTGCCGGAACCCGAGGTCGTGTCGCACGGCCTCACCGATGACCTGACGGATCGACTCGACGCGGAGTTGAGCCGCCTGCCCGAGAAGTATCGCATCCCCATCGTCCTGTGCGAGCTTGAGGGCAAGTCTCTCAAGGAGGCGGCGAGCCAACTCGGCTGGCCGATCGGGACGGTATCGAGCCGCCTATCGAGGGCGAGATCGATGCTGGCGAAGCGACTGGCCCGGCCCGGTGTGTCGCGCTCGGTCGGATCGCTGGCGGTGCTGCTGGCTCGGGAGTCGGCATCGGCCGGCATGCCCCCCCGGTTGATCGACCCCATGGCTCGGGCCGCGAGCCCGATTGCGCCGGAAGGAGCGGTGACGGCGGGGGTGGTCTCCGCTGAGGTGATTGCCCTGACAGGCGAGGTCCTGAAGATCATGCTACTCGGCAGGCTCAAGGTCGCCATGGCGATGCTCCTGGCGGTCTCCGCGACGGTCCTCGCCTTGGTGCCGTCGGCCGCGCAATCCGTGGCGCCGGTCGTGCGCGATGCGGCCATGAAGAGGCCGGATGATCGACCTGGGACGGACGACGCCGAGCGATCCCTACCGCCTCGGGCCCTGGCTCGGATCGGCACGGACCTGCTGCGGACGCCGGGCGGCATCCGGTCGTTCGCCCTCTCGCCCGACGGGCGGTTCGT
The DNA here is from genome assembly GCA_963743925.1 of uncultured Planctomycetota bacterium. Lineage (GTDB taxonomy): Bacteria > Planctomycetota > Planctomycetia > Isosphaerales > Isosphaeraceae > CAVZRC01. Next base: position 45,639 of record CAVURY010000035.1, read on the forward strand.
CGCCGCCGGGGACCTCCGCGCCGGAGTCCCCGGATCACGATCTTCGCGGTGGGGTCCGGCCGCCAGGTCAAGCAACTCATCGTGCCGGGAGATCGGGGTTGGGTCGAGACAGCCGCTTTCTCGCCGGACGGTTCGAAACTGCTCTGCGGGCACGGGTCGAGAGAGGTCGTCCTCTGGGACCTGTCGGCCGATCGGCCTCTGTTTCGCCAGAAGCTCCATCGAAACAACGTCATCGATGTCAAATTCTCGCCCGATGGCCGCTGGTTCGCCAGCAGCGGTACTGATGAGACGATCCACCTTCGTAGGCTCGAGAAGCCCGATGAAGTCGCGCGGACTTTCAGCATGCCCAAAGGCGGACAACACCTGGCGTTCACGCCCGATGGCACGAGACTGGTCGCCGGGGGCCAGTTCAGCGCGATGATCCGAGTCTGGCGCCTGAGCGATGGCCAGCTCGTCCGTGAGATCGGACCGGTCGCCGGCGATCATTTGAAGTCGATGGCCGTGACGCCGGATAGCCGGCATATCCTGACAGCCGGCCACCGGCAGGAGGCAAAGGATCCGGAGAAACAACAGGAAGCGGGGCCGGCCGTGGATCGGCGGGAGATTCGTTTGCGTGGGCTGGGGCCCGGCGCGCCCAGGCAGCCGATCGTGAAGCGAACCGAGATCCGGCTCTGGGACATCGAGACCGGCGAGCGAATCCGGGACCTCACGGGAAAGGACGAGATCGGCTTCGGGGACGTCGCCCTGTCGCCCGACGGCCGGAGGATGGCGATCGTCAACTTCCGCGGACTTCACCTGCTGGACGCGACCACTTTAGAGCCGCAGTGGACGGTGGACCTGCCCGGTTGGTGGGGCCGACCCGTCGCGTTCTCGCCCGACGGCAGGCTCGTCGCCCTGCCGGAGCAGAATACCGTCGCGCTCTTCGAAGTTGCCACCGGGCGGCGGCTGCACCACGACGAGAGCACGCCCGTCGGCCGGGCCGGCGCCGCCGGGTGGTCGCCGTCGGGCGATCGGATCGTCACCGGCCATACCGACGGGTTCGTGCGGGTCTGGGACGCGGCCACTGGCAAGCTGATCTGGCACAAGCTCCTGGCGCCCATCGTGAGCGTGGGTGGCGCAGCCGCCACTCCCCAATCCGTGGGCTTCTCGCGCGACGGCAAGCGGCTCGTCGTATCCGGCCACCGCGACCATCCGTCGGACTCCGGCAAAGGGATCGTTGCGGTCTACGAGGCCGCGACGGGCGAGGTGGCACGCGAGATCCCTCGGGGTTGGATCCGACTCACGGCGCCGACACCCGACGGACGGATGGTCGTCGTCGCCGACGACGACAGCGTCGTCGGGGTCGAGGCCGTGACGGGCCGGCTGCGCTGGAGCACCGCCACGGTGAACAAGCCCAACACCATCGCGCGGCCGGCCGCCTTGCAATTCGAGGCGAACCCGACCTGGTTCCATGCAGCCCTGGAAGATGGCAACATCATCCGCTTCAACGTGCTCACCGGCCACGAGCAGCGGCGATTCCTCGCCGATGATCGGGCGGCCGAGCGGCGGAAAGCCGCCCGCCCGCGTGACCCCGTGCTGACCGCCGCCGCGTTCGGCGCCGATGGCCGGATCATGGCCTCGCATTCGAAGGGATGGATCAGCCTCTGGGACGTGCAGGCCGGGGCGCTCCGGCGGCGGATCGCCTATCCGCGCGCGGAAGCCTGCTTGCTCGCCCTGTCGCCCGATGGCAAGACGGTCGCTGCGACCGATGTTCGAAGCGAAGAGGACTTCGGCGAGTCCGCCATTCGCCTGTACGACGTCGAGACGGGCGAGCTCGTGCTCACGCTCGATCCCGCCGACGATCGAGCCGAGGTGCTGGCCTTCTCGCCCGACGGCGCCAGGCTCCTCACGGGATCCCAGCGGGGCTCCGCCATCGTCTGGGACGTGCGCCGAGGGCAAGCGCCGTCGAGAAAGAAATCCTGAGGGCTGGCTCCGGTCAGGTCGGGCAACGATTCCTGCAGCCAAATTGGACGAGTGATGGACGGATGGGATCAAGACGCTCTACATTCACCGATCGGATCGGCACGCTCGGTCCAGGAGTCACAACCGCCACGGCCCCGTTGATCTCGGTGTCACTCGCGCGACTCCCGCTCGGGTTGTCCACGTCTCGATCTCGGATAGCGGACGCGTCGTATCGCCGAACCCGATTTGTCGGGGGGCATTTGTCTGAGTTCCGGGACGAGTTGTTCCGACTTCGGGCCGAGGCTCCGGAGAGCCCGGGCGAGCGCGGGTTTCTGCTCCTTGGGCGCGGTTTTCCAAGCTCTCGCCAGGCTCGCGATGACGCGGTCCTCATCCGGCGTCCCTCGGGTGATCTCGGCGAGGGCCTCGGCGATGATTCCACGGAGGTTCTCAGTGGATTCCGGGGCCGCGTCGAAGATCGAGAGGAGGAGTGGCACGGCGGGCGCGGCGGATCGACCGAGGATTCCCAGAGACCAGGCGGCCTCCGCCAGCCTCTCACTCCGAACCTGCCAGGTATCCGCGGGTGCGACCGGCGAGGCAGGTCGATCGGGGCCCGATGCCCGTCCCGTTTCGCCCGGGTGCTTCAAGACCTCGCAGAGGAGTTCGACGGCCCCCGGTGGCGGATCCGTGTCCGACATGAGTTCTCCGATCGCCCCCGACGCCATCGCGACGATTCGCTCCCTGAAATGGGCACCGGGAGGGCGGGGCGACTTGAGCTCCTTGCGAATCAAGGTCAGGATGGCGGGCAGCGCCGGCCTGGCGTCGCGGCCCATGTGGTTGATCGCCGCCGTGCAACTGAGGCACACAGCGTTGTTCTCGCTCGACAATCCTTCGATCAAGAGCGGTAAGACCGAAGGCTCGAGGCGGACGAACCAGAATTCATCCGTGAACGCATTGAGAACGTATGGAATCTCGGTTGGAATGCGTCGCAGCGCCACGGGAACGATCAGTTCTGGCCCCTGACGATACTCGATCAGGGCCTCGGCGGCAGCCACGCGGACATCCGGGGCTTCGTCGTCCAGGCAAGCCACCAGTCGAGGTGGCGGGACGTCAAGTTTCCCGATCGAGGCCACAAATCCCAAGGATTTCGCCGCCGTGGCGCGGAACGTCGGGGAACGATCGACGACCGATGCGACGGCGGTGATGACCTCATCTTTCTCGCCCCGGGTTAGCTCGTGGGGAGGCCATAAGCTCTCGAGTCGCTTCTTGAGGATCTCGATCTGAGGGGTTCGTTCTCTCAGCCTGGTCTCATCCATATCCACGACCGCCTTACCATCACCGTTGAAGATCCGGAAATGAACCAGATGATCCACGACCGCCACCACGATCAGGCGCTTGCCCGATTTGGGGATGTCCGTCGCGCCGGTGACCGAGGAGATCAATCGTAGGTCGCACCCGTGAGTCGGCGATAACTCGTCGAGCAGGGCTACGAGCGCCTCCTCGGCCTCACGGCAGAGCGCCACGCCCGTTGGCTCGCTCTCAACCGTTCCCCTCGAGTCCTTACCATCAGAGCGGAGGATCACGCCGACGACGACGGAAGCCGCCGCTTCTCGAACCATCTGCGATTCGTCCTTCATGGCACGAATGACATGAGGGAAAACCAGCGCGAACTCGTCCGGTCGGGCCAAATCACTACTGAGGCCGCGGATGGCCAACATCCTCTGAAGCTCGTCGCCTTGTTCGATCTGCCGGACGATGACCCCGATCGGCTTCCCGGCGCGCCGAGGTCGGAGATAGAGCATCCAGATCACGATCGCAACGACCGCGAAGGCCGTCAACGCAACCCGAGCTTTTCCTGTTCGCTTGCCGAGATCGAGAGCGTCTGCCATCATCCGACCTCCGAGACCAAGGCACACGCATTTGCGGAATGCGACGGTGGATACCATTCCCGTCTGCCGCCCGTTAACTTTTCCCACCGATTGTGGAACCTCGGGCTTGCTCATGACGCGAATCGTACCTCGAAATCGGCAGGACTACGAGAGCCAAGAATACCGTGAGCGGCGCCGGGCAATTTCCACGCCTGGGCACTGACGTGAGACGCCGATTCGGCGACCTCGCGGCGATCCCCGCGTGCCGACCGGAACGGCGTGTGCAAGGATCTCGGAGTCGCGACTATTTCGAACCGCAGCCGCGGGCAGAGTGTTGCAAACCGCGCCCTGTCGTTCCGAAAATCGAGCAGTGTCCCGAGAAGACGGCACTCACCCGGGGAGACGAAGCGATGAATCCCGACCCAACCTGGCAATATGTCTTGCCGATGACGGCCGTTTCGACGACCTTCCTGGTCCTGGCGATCATCCTGATCCTGGGCCGGGCGCGGACGACGGAGATGAAGCTCCTCCTGATCGGCATCTTCATGGCGATCACCGCCGCCATGCAGGCCAACGTCGCGGGCCCCGGCGTCAATGGGGCGCAGGTAGCCATGATCGCCGGGCTCGGGTCGGCGACGCTCACGAGGATCTCGATCATCCTGACGCTCGCCGGGGTCGGAATGCTGCTGATGTCGCGGGCGACTCCGCCGTCGATCGCCGGGACCGCGAAGGAGCAGCCTCATGTCGAATGATTTCAGACGTATCATGATCGTCGCGGGCGTAATCTTCGCTTATTTCATCATATTACCCGACGACCTGACGGCCGTCCTCGCCCCGGCCAGGAAGGTCCTGGCCTTGACGAATGACATCTCGCCGTGGCTCTATGTCGTCGCCGCGGCCGGGGTGATCGCCCGGGCCCTCGTCCGTTGCTTCGCGCCGGCGCGGGACATGACCACGCGGTGACGCGTCGCCGACGCGTCGGCAAACCTGGACCCGGTCTGCGTGCGCGGTCCTCCCTCCGCTATAATCAAGGCGAGTCGGTCGCGGGGATCGCCGATCAACCGGGGTTGTCTCGGGAATCTCCCCCGATCCAGGCGAGTTAGGGAGGGGCCAAGACGTGTCCGTTCCGCATCCTTCCACTCGCCCCGGCATCGACCGATCCAGGCCCTCCGGACAGAGGGCGATCTCCGTCGCATTGGCGATGACGATGATGCTCGCATTCGCCGGCTCGATCTGGATCGTGCGGAAGGGGACCAGGTCGGCCAGGGAAGGTGTCGCGGGACCGGGGTCGCAATCCGCGGTCGATCCCGATTACGGGAACTATGTCGGGGACGTCTCCTGCCGGGAGTGCCATCCCGGCGAGTCGGCATCTCACGGCCGCTCGGGCCATTCCAGGACCTTGCGGCCCGCGGCGAGGGTCGCACTGGGGCACGATTGGGACGGTCGGACGGCCCGGGACCCAGAACGGCCGGGCGTCGTCTGGACCTATCGCCTGCGCGACGGCCGGTTCTCGACCGAACGTTCCGAGCCGAGCCGGGAGACCGTGGAGCGATTCGTGATCGAATATGCATTCGGCTCGGGCCGTCATGCCACGACGTTCCTCTCGCTGCTGGATCGCGACCCGAGCCGCCCGACCAGCCGGGAGCACCGGCTGACCGCCTTCGCCCATTCCGCCTCGCTCGACGTGACGCCCGGACAGTTCTTGACCGGCCACGCCTCGGGGAACACCGACCGAGGGCGCGTCCTCTCGGCCGAGAACACGCTCATCTGCTTCGGGTGCCACACGACGGCGACCTCGGACCGGGGCCCGAAGGTGCTCGACGAGGCGACGATGATCCCCAACGTGACTTGCGAGCGCTGTCACGGCCCGTCGCGGTCGCATGTCGAGGCGGCCCGTCGCGGCGCCGTCGACCTGCCGATTCCCGCCGGGCTCGAGACCTGGACCGTCGAGGAGCAGCTCCGCCGCTGCGGTGCCTGCCACCGCACGCCCGAGATGGTGAAGCCGGGCTCGATCCGGACCGACAACCCGGTCCTGGTCCGGCACCAGCCGGTTGCCCTGGTCCAGTCGGCCTGCTTCAAGTCGAGCGGCAACAGCCTCGGATGCAACACCTGCCACGACCCCCACGCGAGGGCCTCGACCGACCGGCCGGCCTATGAGATGACCTGCCGATCCTGTCACAACGAGCGCCGCGTGGCCGACTGCCCGGTCTCGACCCGGTCCGGATGCCTCGATTGCCACATGCCGCGCCGCGAGGTGGCCAGGGGAATGATCATGACCGACCACTGGATTCGCATCATCCCCGGGCTCGGCTCACCCACCAAGGGCCACCCAAGACCACGCGGAGAGGCCGGGCGAGAAGCCTCTCAGAAACCGTAGAGAGCGACCCCGGAGCGACCGATGCGCCACGCCCCATCCAGCAGCCGGGAACCGAAGGATTTCGAAATCGCGAATCCGGCCGTCCGAGTGATGCACGCAAGGCGGTGGATCCCGCGGAGGAGAACTCGAGGCCAGGGACGTCCGGATCCGCGCGTAGCATCGATTGGCACGGGGATGCCGGCAAGGCTCATCACCGCGATTGCAGGGGAATCGACTATTAAAGAATTCGTAGACACACTGTCCTGCGGATTCACGTCATGTCCGAATCTTTTAGGAGTATTTTTTGAGTGGGCAGGCCGGGCATCCGGAGAAATCCCGATAGCGGGTCGATTCCGGGATTCTTCGTCGCACCCGACGGGCCCGATGATTCCGGGAAAATCCGCGGAAAAACCGGGATTTCTCGGGTTCGTGGCGGGCGCGGCCTCCGACTCCGGCATGGCCTCCACCCCCTTGGATTCACCCGGAATCATGCCGCCCACCCTCCTCCCGCGCGAGGAAAAGTCCCCGAAACAACGGGATGGTGGGGTGACACTCTTGCGTCCTAACATGGCAGGTGGTCTAATTCAGAGATTGATTCATTTCGAGATCGGTGAACGTGCGCGGCATTGATCCGCGACCGAGCTTGGGGTTCCCCATTCCGGTTGCGGATGTCCGATTCATCCGTTGATTTCCCGGAAATTGATGCTTGCATCGGGTCGAGTGCGGGGCGAACGCGTAGGGCGCCCCGAATGGACAACCTGTGCGATCGGCGGCCCCATCCGCCGGCTCCCCTATCCGGAGGTGCTCTCATGAAGGGTGTTCGAGGCTCACGCGGTTTCACGCTGATCGAGCTGCTCGTCGTCATCGCCATCATCGCCGTTCTCATCGCACTCCTCCTGCCGGCCGTCCAGGCCGCACGCGAGGCGGCACGCCGTGCTCAATGCACCAATAATCTCAAGCAGCTCGGCCTGGCGACGCACAATTACCATCAGTCGGTGAATTCCCTGCCGAACGGCCACTACGGGACGGGCTGGAACGATTGGTCTTGCCTGGTGATGTTGCTGCCCTACATGGAGCAGAGCAACCTGTTCAACACCATCAATTTCACCAACCCCAACGGTTGCGCCGCCTGCCCGGGCGATGTCTTGAACAACACCGCCGACCTGGCGCACATCACCGGCCTGCTCTGCCCATCCGACCTCGACCGGATCACCAACCCGTATGGGCACCAGAACTATTGCGGCAACGCCGGCAGCGCGCCCGAGGCCTTCTTCGACAACAACGGCCACGGCGCCTGCAATGGCTGTTTCTTCTCCGTCAATAATTGCAGGGTCGTGAACTTCGCCGGCATCACGGATGGCCTGAGCAACACGGCTTTCTTCAGCGAGAAGGTGAAGGGGATCGGCGACCAGGTCGCCGTGAACGACAACCTGAGGCCGACCTCGGCGATCTACAGCGTACCCATCGACCCGAGCGGGAAGACGAACAACATGTGGAATGACGTCTACCCGCTACAGTATTATCAGCAGTGCCTCGCCAACGGGCCGGGCGTGGGGACTCTGGCGACCAACGGGGCGATCTCTCAGGGCGAATGGTGGTGGGATGGCCACCCCGAGACCGGCCTGTACAACCACGTCATGCCCCCCAATCTGTGGAGTTGCGACGACTCCAACAATTCCTGGGTCAACGACGGAGCCGCCGCCACCGCGAGCAGCCGGCATCCGGGCGTCGTCAACGTCACGTTCGGCGACGGTTCGGTCAAGGCGATCAAGTCATCGATCAGCCCCACCGTCTGGTGGGCGCTCGGGACTCGCGAGGGCGAAGAAACGGTCTCGTCCGACTCCTACTGACCGGGAAGACTCGCTCGGCGGAAGGTCCTCGGTCCCGGCCCGGCCCGGGCTCCGACCGCCCGACGCGAGGCTGAAGCCCATCCGTGCCCCTTTCGGGCCGTACCGTCGGTGAGGTCCGGCCCTTTCGCCGTTGGCGTCTCCGCATGTTTGGCACGGCCCGGATTTCGAGCAATCGGGGCCGGGCTCGGGCGTTGACCGGCGAGTCGTGTCGCACAAATCCATCGCTCGACAACACATGAGAGCGACTGATATGACTTGCCTTGAGACTTGCTGAGAGCGAAGCGACATCAGAGAATGAGAGGCCTCAATCGTCTTGCTCGATGCCGGGAGTGCGCGCCTCCGGGCGAGCAAGCCGGCTCGGACGGAGTCTCACCCTCCCGAAACCTCCGAAGGTCCTGGGGAGCGTGAGGTCCCGCCCGAGAGTGATGGAGAGTGGCGGTCACTTCGGCGGCAGGTCGATGTCGAACGAATTGTCCCCCGGCTGGACATCGATGGTGTGGATTCCGTATGCCAACTGGGGATCCTTGGCCATCATCGGGCTCGAGATCCGGGCGGAGTTGTGGCCCTGTAGTGTCACGATCGAATACGTACCGTCCTCTCCGATCTTCGCCGTACGGGGCTTCTCGTCCTTGCGCTGGTAGTTCGCGGGGTTGAATGTGATCTCGCCGCCTTTCATCGGTTTGCCCCGGACCCTCACGGTGCCCTTCACATTCGCCTCGGCGGTGGTCGTCTCGACGGAGCCTCGATCATCACCGCAGCCCCAGACGGTAACGAGGAGGGTCAACGCCAACGCCCCGGTGATCCACGATCGCGCGTAGCTCATAAAGCTCCCCTTGCTGCATGACACGATACTCAGATCGGATTCCGAAGAGGTGCATCGCTCGCCCACTCGAGCAACACCATTTCGCACGAACCATCGGGAGGGAAGGAGGCCGAAGTGGAGCGAGTCTTCCAATCGAAATTAAGTGATCCCGGGACATACATCAAGTGGGTATTCGGTCCATTTCCCGCGGCACGACTCCCGGCGACTCCAGCACGAGCAAAATGGAGACCGCACCGACGGAATCGGATATCACGAGCGTCTCGACCGCCCCCGACAACCTCCCGAGGGATCCGCGAAATCACGTGACCCGGGCATCTTCCTGATGGAGGCGCCCTCAGGGTTTCGGGCCGATCCCGCCCAGGCCGATGAAGATGTCGGTCTCGGGATGCCGCTGCCTCCACGCTTTCCAGGTGGTGCGTTCCCATGGGAGATTGGCGTAAGGGATCGGCGGTACACCCGCGCCGGCTTCGAAGGGCTTGCCGGTTTCCTGGAGGTAGAGGACGCCTCCGGCTTCCACGACCATCTCCCGGCCGTAGAGTCCGCCGAGATTGAGGTCCAGTGGCTTCGACGACCGGGCGCCGGTATAGACCCGCGTGCAGTCGGCGCGGTCGCAGAAGGTCACCGAGACGGGAACTCCCTCGATGACATCGTTGACGATATGCCAGGGCGGGTGCCGGAGCGCCTTCAGCCAGTAGGCCCGCGGCTTGCCGTCGATCACGACGCCGATCACTTCCTCGCCGTCGGCGAGCTTCGATGCCTCGGCCGATACGGCCCGTGGTCCCTGAAGGCCCGGCATCTCGTACTTCCAGAAGTGCTTCGTCTCCTCGGGTTTCCCGTACGTGACGTCTTTCTCGGCGCCGCGCAGTCGCGAACGCTCGACCGAGTACGCCTGCACGAGCACGACGAGTACCAAGGCCAGGAGGGCGAGGATCACCGCACAGAATCCGGAAATCCTCGAGAGTCGGAAATGGCTCGCGTGCATCACGACCAACTCCAGGCAAGGGTCGGGGGATTCCCCGCTCGGACATGACACCGGATCGATCCTTGCACCAATCATAGCGACATCGGCGTGTCGTGTCGTCGAGCCAGGCGCGCATCGGCGACGGATTCGATTCTCATCGCGTTTTCGACACCATGCCAAAATTTTGGCACACCGGCTTGGCGCGGCCGGAACAACGTGTTAAAAATTTGGCAGGTCATGAAGGGCATGGAGGCCGATGAGGTTGGAGGAGGGTAGGCGATGGGTTCCAGGCCGGAAGAGTCTTTGAGCCGCCGGGAGCGGCAGATCATGGACGCCATCTACGCGAGGGGGGAGGCGACGGCGGCCGATGTGCTGGCCGAGTTGCCCGACCCGCCGACGAAGACGGCGGTCCGCACCATGCTGCGGATCCTCGAACAGAAGGGGCACCTGACTCACGTGCGGGACGGCTTGACGTTCGTGTACCGGGCGAGCCGGCCTCGGGCGCGTGCCGGGCGGTCCGCGCTCGAGCGGGTCCTGCAAACGTTCTTCGACGGCTCGCTCGAGAAGGCGGTGGCGGCCCACCTCGGCGACGCGGCGGCCGACCTGTCCACGGAGGAGCTGGACCGGCTCGCGAACCTGATCGACCAGGCGAGGAGGAAGGGGGAAACATCATGACCGATTGGCTCGATCCGTCGCGGATTCCCCGGGACGTGGAGTGGCTCGGCACGCTCGTCGTCGCGTCTTCGGTGAAGTCGGCGGTTGTGCTCGCGGCCGGCGCCGTGGCGGCCCTGGCGATGCGCCGAGGGTCCGCGGCGTCGAGGCACCTGGCCTGGTCGGTCGCGGTCGTCGGCGCGCTCGGCATTCCGGTGCTCTCCGCCACGCTGCCGGGCTGGCGGATCTCGCCGGCGATGCCCTGGCCCGTCCCGCCCGAGGCCGCTACCCGGCCCATCCCTCTGCCGCCATCCCGGCCGACGGCGCCGGCCGCGGCGGGATCCTCCTCGCTCCGCGGCGATGAGGTCGCCTCGATCGCCCCGGCCGCAAGCTGGCAACCCGGTGGGCCGGTCGGTCCCCTGCCGTCGGCCGGGCATCGCACCGACTCGTTCGCCACTCGCACTCGACCGTCCCCTCACATTTCGGAGGTCCTTTTGAGCGATCACGATCTCTCGTCGGCATGGAAGAATACCTGGATGCTGATCCCCTGGGCGGCCGGGGTGTTCCTGAGCGGCGTCCCGGTACTGCTCGGCCTGTTGAGCCTGCGTCGACTCTCGCGAGGCGCGACGCCCGTGAGGGATCCGGCGATGCTCGAGCTCATGCGACGGCTGGCGGCGCAGGTCGGCACGCGACGGCCGGTCCGGCTGGTCCTGAGCGCGTCCCGGGAGATCCCGATGACCTGGGGAGTCTTCCGCCCGGTCATCCTCCTCCCCGCCGATGCCGAAGGATGGCCGGAAGAGCGGCTGACGACGGCCCTGCTGCACGAGCTGGCGCACGTCCGGCGCCGGGATTTCTCGACGCAACTCGCCGCGCAGGGCGCGTGCGCGATCCACTGGTTCAACCCGCTGGCATGGCTCGCCCTGGCCTCGATTCGCCGGGAGCAGGAGCAGGCGGCCGACGACACGGCACTGGCGTGCGGCCTCGACCGCTACGCATATGCCGGCCAGCTGCTGGCGATCGTCACGGGACGGGTCCCGGGCGGCTCTCGCACGGCCATGGCGACGTCCATGGCGTCTTCCGCGAAGCTGGAGCGGCGGCTGGTCGCCATCCTCGACGCGGGCCGGAGCCGTCGCGAGCCGGGCCGACGCGCGGTGGGCCTCGTCGCGGCGGTCGCGGCGGGCCTGATCCTGCCGCTGGCCGCCTTCAACCCCTGGAGCGAGGCCCAGGCCAGGGTCAAGCCCGCTATCATCGCCATCGAGCCCCAGGCCCAGCCCCCGGACGGCGCCGCTCCCGCTCCCAGGCCGAAGGCGGACGGGGTCGCGATCGAATCCGAGGTCCTGGCGAAGGTCCGCGAGGCCTACGTCAAGCCGCCGGACGAGTCGGCGCTCCGCCGGGCGCGATCCGCGGGATGCTCGACGCGCTCCACGACCCGCACTCCGCGTACATCGACGCCCGGCAGATGGCCGACCTGACCCGCAACACGGAAGGTAGAGTCACGGGCATCGGTGTCCAGCTCGAATCCAGGGATGGCCAGGTGATCGTGATCGTACCGCTCTTCGACTCGCCGGCGGCCAAGGCGGGGATCCGGGCCGGCGACGTCATCGACGAAGTCAACGGCAAGCCGACCAGGGGCCTCGAGATCGCCGAGGTGGTCGAGCGGATCCTCGGCAAGGAGGGCGAGGCCGTGCGGCTCAAGGTCAGGCATGCCGACGGCCGCGCCGAGGAGCTGGCCGTCACGCGGGGAGTCATGAAGCCCCCCAGCTTCACCGGCTTCCGGGTGGTCGGCGATCAGCCCGGAATTCCTGCTCGACCCGGACCATGCGATCGGTTACATCCGGATCATCCATTTCACTTCCGAGACGGCCGGCGAGCTGAAGCGGGCCATCGAGGGCCTCACGGGCCGAGGGATGAAGGCGCTCATCCTCGACCTCCGGGGTTGCCCCGGCGGGCTGCTGAGCGCGACGGTGGACGTGGCGCGGTTGTTCCTCGCCAAGGGGACGATCGTCACGATGCGCAAGCGCGGCGAGGCCGTGCAGACGTTCTCGGCCGAAGGACCGCCGGCGCTGGCGTCCGACGTCCCGCTCGTCGTGCTGGCCGACGGCTCGACGTCCTCGGCCGGCGAGATCCTCGCCGGGGCCCTCAAGGACAACGACCGGGCGATCCTGCTCGGGTCGCGGACGTTCGGCAAGGGCTCGGTCCAGTCGATCGTCCCGCTGAAGGACGACGGGGGCGCGATCAAGCTGACGATCGCCTATTACCAGTTGCCCCGCGGCGAGGACATCGACAGGCGAGAGGGCAAAGCCGACTGGGGGGTCGATCCGACCGACGGGTATTATATCCCGGGGGACGGGCAGCACCGGGACGTGAAGCGTCGCGTCCGGGAGCTGGAGGACCTGTACAAGCGGAAGGTGGGCGAGCGTGCCCGTGCGCCGGAGCCCGCGAAGGTCGAGGCGGCCAGGGTCACCCCCGAATCGATCGAGCGCGACGACCTCGATCTCCCGCTCGCGGCGGCCCTGAAGACGCTGATCGCCCGGACCACGCGGGGTGAGTTCGTGAAGGTCGGGCTGCCCCTGGCCGAGCAAGCCGCGCGACTCAAGCGGGTCGATGAGGCGCGCAAGCGACGACGGTCACTCCTCGAAGACCTCGAGAAGGTCGACAAGGAGCTCGGCGACCTGGGCCAGGGCGCGGGCGCGCGTCCATGACGGGGGTAACTGCACGAGTGGAAGCCAGATAAGGCTCTGTCTGAGGTACGACAGCCGAACGGGTTCGCCCCTCATCCGCCCTTCGGGCACCTTCTCCCCGGAGGGGCGAAGGGGGGAGCGGGCCCGTCGGCGCGGGTTCCAAGATCATTCATTCGGGCTCGGCCTCGCGTCGCACGGGTCGTCTTCAACCCGTGGCACCCGAAAATATCGACCCGGTGTGCCATGGGTTCGTACCCGAACCTGCGTATCCGGCCCTACTCTTGTCGAGTCTCAGGGCCATCCGTCCGATGGTCGGGCCCGATTCCGGAGAGACGCAGGGCTTCCGCGTATTCGGGATGAGCTACAAGGCTCTGTGATTCGTATTCGATCAATTCATTATGATTGAATTTTTTGATTGCGATCAGTTTGCCGTCCGAGTCCCAATCGAATCTTCGACCGTGATGGATCCCATGGTCGAGATTCGCATAACATTCTCGTTTCCCGTTCGGATACCATGCCTCCCATATCCCGTGTCTCACGAATTGACCGCTTGAATCCCGAAACCCTTGTGCTCGTTCGAGTGGTCGTCCATCGGGGTAGTACATCGTGAGGACACGGTGATCGCCTTCGACGTGCTCCTCCGGCATCTCGAGGGCGTCGATGGTCCGGACGAGCGGTCCCGGCTTGTTGATGTCGGTCAAGTCACTCAGGCCGTCGATGTAACGATCGGCGTTGAAATAACTCCCATCGAATTGCCAGAGTGCCAGGATCCGAGATGCGATCTTCCGTCTGGTCGATTCGTCAACCTCGCCCGCCTCCCAGAGGATCTCGATTTCGCGGATCTGGCCGAATGCGCCGTGGAATCGGTAGTGGGGTGAATGGCCGAGACCGGGCGAGAATGTATTCACCCGCTCCCATTCGGGCTTGACGCCCTCGACCATCTCACGCGGGAGGACACGCGAGAGCGCGGACTCCTCGACGCGTTCAAAGACCTTGCAAAACGCGAGATACCGGGAGTAGCGGACCCTGCCCGTGCGGATATCCACGTCCTGTTGCGTGCAGTTGATCGGCGTCCATGGGATGAAGATGGGGACCACGACAACCGCGGCGATCAGCACGAGGAGCGAGATCAGGACCTTCGAACAGGCGCGTTTCATCGGACTGAACCCCAAAGCTGGCCGCTCCGGACCGGGGACATCGCCCTATCGCCCGATCACCTCGCAAGATACCGGGCAGGTGAGGACTCAATCGCATCGTACCGATTTCCGGCCGCTTCAGAGAATGGTTGTCCGCCCAAGGGCCCGGCCGGGCAGTACAATCAGACGAGCACGATGTCCGGCTGAGGAGGCGATATCGATGAGGGGCGGACGGCCTGGGCTGGCACTCGAACCATTGCGGACCTTGTTCGGCTCGGGGACGTTCGCGGGCGCGACCGATGCACAGTTGCTCGAACGGTTCAACGGCCGTCGCGACGACGATGCCGAGGCCGCCTTCGCCGCGCTGGTGTCCCGACACGGGCCGATGGTAAAGCGAGTCTGTCGGTCGCTGCTCGCGGATCCCCATGACGCCGAGGACGCCTTCCAGGCCACATTCCTCGTCCTGGCGCGGAAGGCCGGGACGATCCGGCGGCCGGAATTGCTGGGCAACTGGCTCTACGGCACGGCCCACCGCACGGCCCGGACGCTCAAGACCCGGGCCGCACGCCGGCTCAAGCACGAGTCACGGGAGGCCGCCATGTCCTTGACGCGAGGCTCGACCGATCCGGAGGGAATTCCGGATCAGGCGTTACGTCGCGAGGAGGCCGCGATCATCCACGAGGAAGTCGCCCGGCTGCCCGAAGCCTGCCGGATGGCCGTGGTCCTCTGCGAGCTGGAGGGCCGATCCCAAGAGGAGATCGCCCGCCTCTTGCATTGCTCCGACCGGACCCTCCGCCGCCGATTGGATCGGGCCCGCGACCTGCTGCGGGCGCGGCTGACGCGTAGGGGACTCGCCCCGACGGTCGGCCTGATCGCCGCGGCGCTCGGTCCGGAGCCGGCCTCGGCCGCCATCTCGCAGGCAACGGCGCAAGGCCTGGCGCGAGCCGCGATTCGCTTCGCGGCCGAACGGGCGACGGCCGGGTCGGTCCCGGCCTCGGCTGCGACCCTGGCGGAAGGAGTGATCTCGCTCATGTTCTGGACCAATCTGAAGGCGATCGCGATCGCGTCGGGAGTCTTGCTGGCCATAGGTGTCGCGGCCGGTATGGGTATCGGACGGGGATTCGCCGCCCAGGATGGAGGAAAACGCGAGCCAACCCGTCCACCGTCGGGCGAGGCTTCCGAAGTCAAGCTGCCATCTCCCGCCGAGCAATTCCGGGCGCTGGTGAAGGAGTTCGACGACGCCATGGCGGCTTACAACAAACTCGGCGAGAACGTGAAGACCCATGAGGAGCTCCAGGCGATCTACAAGGATCGGACCCTCCCGGAGATTGCGTTCAACCCGCGATTCCTCGCGCTGGCCGAGCGTTACCCCAACGATCCCGTCGCCGCCGATGCGCTGGTCCTGGTCCTCGAGAAGACCATGAGGTACTGGGATGGTTATCACCGAGCCCCGGGCGACGCGCTCGGCCGCACGATGGAGATCCTCGGCCGCGACCATCTCGGAGACGCGCGCCTCGGGAGCCTCATGTTAAAGATGGTCCACTACCCGTCACCCCGTCGCGATGAATTCCTCCGTACGGTCGCCGAGCGGAGCACGGAACGCGTCGTGCACGGGCAGGCGATCCTGGCCCTGGCCCAGTATCTCAAGATGAAGGGTGAATTCGTCGAGAGTCTGAAGAAACCGTCGGGCGCGAAGGAAGAGAAGTCGTTGCTCGACATGTACGGGGCGGACTACCTGGGACAGCTCCGCGCGGCCGATCCGGCTCCACTGCTCCGCGAGGCCGACCAGCTCTTCGCCCGGGTGTCGAACGATTATGGGGATATCCTCTACACACCCCAACACGGCCAGCCCACCCGGGAGACCCTCGCCGACGTCGCCCACCGCGAGCGACGGCCGGGACCGGTCACCAATCCGAGCGAGCAATTCCGCACGATGGAGGAGTCGTTCAACTTCGCGGTCAAGGCCGCCAACCAGGCCGAGGAGGCGGAGCGGAAGAAGGCGGGCAAGGCCGAGCCGGGCGAGGCCAGCCTTCGGGCTTACATCGCGGCCTATCCGAAGTGGCCGGACGTCGGGCCGAAGATGTGGCGACTCGCCCAGGATGATCCGCGGAACAAAGCCGCATTCGACGCCCTGATCTGGCTCGTCGAGCAAGGCCCCCGCTTCTTCGATTCGCGAGCGGAGCGCGACGCCGTGATGTCCCGGGTCGTCAACGCGCTGATTCGCGACCACCTCGAGACGATCGCCGAGCATCTGGCCGATCGGAACGTCGCGATGGCCCTGAATATGGGCGAACAACTGCCGATGCCTTACCGTGAGCGACTCCTGCGAGCCCTCTTCGATCGCGGCCGCGACCGCCCGACGAGGGGCCGGATGGGATTGGCCCTGGGCCGTTATCTCAAGGCCGAGGCCGACTGCGTCGAAGGGTTGTCCCGGCCCGGCGCCGACTCGCGGCACGCGTGGGATCTCTACTTTCTCGACCCGGCGTTCGCCGATCGACTTCGCAAGGCGGATCGGCAAGCCATCGTTCGCCGGGCCGAAGCCGTCCTGGAGCGGGTCATCAGCGAATACGGCGACGTTCCATTTGTCAATGGCATGGTCGCGACCACCGAAACCCTCGCCATGGTCGCCGAGCGGGAATTGTGGGAGGTCCGGAATCTCGCCGCCGGCGTGAAGGCCCCGGAGATCGTCGGCGAGGACGCCGACGGCAAGCCGATGAAACTCTCCGAGTTCCGCGGCAAGGTGGTCCTCCTCGACTTCGGCAGCCACGAGCACTGCGGCGGCTGCAAACTCGTCTACCCGCGGCTGCGATCCACGCTCGACCGACTGCGGGGCCGGCCGTTCGTCATCCTGGGGATCAACAACCACGACCAACGCGAGGCACTCAAGCAGGCGATCGCCCAGGGAGAGATCACCTGGCGATGCTGGCGGGACGGGGACAAGCTCGACGGTCCCGGCCCGATCACCACGAGCTGGAACGTACGCGGCTATCCCACGTTCTTCCTCATCGACCATGGCGGCGTGATCCGGTCGAAGAACGACATCCACCCCTTCGACACACCGGCCTTCGAGAATGCCATCGAGGTCTTGCTGAAGGCGGCCGAGGCCGATGGAGCGCGACGTTGAGGCGTCCACTCGCGGCGAGTCGGTACCGGGGTGGAACTCGGGAAATGCGATACGCGAGGGTCGTTTCCCGCACGGGTTCGGTACGAACCCGTGGCACCCCGAGGCCAGCATCTCGGGTGCCACGGGTTGTCCTCAACCCGTGCGACGCGAGGCCAGGCCCGAGACCTAACCTGCGATTTCCCGCCGCACCGCCGAAACTCCTCGACGTCGTTCAATATTGTCCTCCTGCGGTGAGCCCGAGATAGTCACAGGACCCGTCCTGTCCGACACGGAACCGCTCGAGGACCGTGAAGCCGGATTCGTACGGGATCGGACGTCCTGCGAAATCTCGCCTATCATTCACGACGTATTGATAACCCAATGTGACGATGTATCCGTACCGGTCGCCGTCACGGACGGCCTTGACGATGGGAACCTACCCGGGGGCAATGGTTTGTAGGAGGACGGAGCTTGACCACCGTACATCTCCTCGAATTTCCGGGCCACGATGGCGATGGCACGGTTTCGCGCGGCCTGGCTGGCGTGATACCAACCGCCGAATGCCAGCAAAGCGGCCACAACAGCAAAGGCGATGATCAGCCTGACGGACCATGAGGGATGGATCTTGAACGGTCGCATGCTCGGCCTCGATCACTCCACGCGATCATCGGGAAGCCCTTCGGGTTCGACCGGTTCGAGGGGAGGGAGCCCGGCGCGGGAGCGGGCGTCCTGACACTGGACGTCGCCCGCGGCGAAGGCGCGGCAGACGTCCGGCCGGCCCGAATAGATCGTGCAGCGGGCGGACTCGTCGAGGAAGCAGCAGGTCTCGTGGAAGGGGAGAGGGAAGATCTGGAACGTCCACTTCGGCGTGGCGAGGTGGTCCGGAAGACGTCGGCCTTCGTCGGCGATCCGCGGCTCGCGCGCGGCATCACTCTCCGACGCGAAGATCAGGTAGGAACGGCAGCACACCCCGCAACCGTCGCACTCGAAACGCGGCATACCTCTCGACCTTCCCCGGCGACTGGCCCACCCGGAATGGTTTGTCATCTCGCACGGCCAAGCACAGTCTGGGGTGGCATGCCCATCGTACTCGTGGGCATGAGCCGAGGCTATCGCCAGACGAACCTCAGTCCACGAATACGATGGCATACCACCCGGAACGGTCCGCTATCTCGCCAGGCCTCATGCCCACGAGTACGATGGGCATGCCACCCGGAACGGCACACGACCCGGCTCACGGCCATGCCCACGAAATCGTGATGCTCAGTGAATCGATTCTACGACGTCAGCGATTTGTCTCGCGATAGGGCTTCTTCTCGCGGTAGAGCTTGACCCGCTCTTCGCCCTGAGTTTTCGCCGCGGGGTCGGGATACAGTTCATTCGCCCGGGTCTGCCATTTCACGGCGGAGTCGAAATCTCCGGCCTCGGCGTAGGCCGCGGCCAACGTACCGAGATGATCCGCGACTTTCCAATCGGACAGTTCGCACGCACGAGTCGCCGACTCGACGGCCTTCTTGCCGTCGCGGAACCTGGCGTCGGGGCAGGTCGCCCAGATCCATGCACCCCCGTTGTATCCGTAAGCATCGCGCGAGTTCAATCGAACGGCTTCGGTGTAATCGGCGATGGCTTTGCCGTATTCCTTCTTGTGGCCCCATGCCCAGGCGCGAAACGTATAACTCTTATACTTCGGGCTGAGCGAGATCGCCTCGGTGAGATCCACAATGGCCTTGTCGTAGTCACCCTTGGTGCCCCAAGCCATCCCACGATAGTAGTAAGTATCGGCATTCTGCGGGTCGAGCCGGATGGCTTCGCTGAGGTCGGCGATGGCCTTATCGTATTGACTTATCCTCCCCCAGGCATAGCCGCGGTAGACGTATAATACGGCGAGCCGTGTGTGGGCCATGGCGACATGGGGATCGATTCGGATGGCCTCGGTGAAATCGGCGATCGCCTTATCGTGTTGGCTCATCATCCCCAAGGCCCCGCCGCGATAGTAGTAGGTATCGGCTATTCTGCGGGTCGAGCCGGATGGCTTCGCTGAAGTCGGCGATGGCCTTATCGTGTTGGCCCACTCGATCCTCCCAAATCGCATGGCCACGGTTGATGTAGAGCTCCGGCAAGTCGGGGATCGAGCCGGATCGCCTCGTCCAGGTCGATCATGGCTTTATCGTACGCACTTCTTGGTGAACCAGATCGGCACCGCGGTTCGGCGTACGGGCATGAGTCGATCGTGGCTCGAGTCGCATGGCCTCGGTGTAGATCGGCGATCGCCTTGTCGTGTTGGCTCCGTGATCCACCCAGGCGCCGCCGCGGTCGGAGGTAGGCTTGCGGCATACCTGGGGATGGAGTCGAATGGCCTCGGTCGAGGTCGGTGATGGCTTTATCGTACTGCCTTTTTGAGCAGCCAGACGTTGGCGCGGTTGAAATAGGAGCCGGGCATCCGGGGGTCGAGCCGGATCGCTTCGATTGAGATCGGCGAGAGCCTTGTCAGGCTCTTTCTTCAAGAGCCAGACGTCGCCACGCCGGGCATGTACTCCGAGCGATTCGAGGATCCAGCCGGATCGCTTCGGTGAAATCGGCGATCGCCTTGTCGGGCTGGGTTTTCAACATCCAGGCGTCGCCACGAGCTTCGTAGGCGTCGGAGTTCTTGGGATCGAGGCGAATGGCTTCGGTGTAGTTGGCGATCGGCCTGGTCGTACTCCTCTTTTTCGAATCGGACGAGGCCCCTGATCTCGTAGGCGAGGGACGCGGGTTTCTTGAGATTGGCCACGAAGTCGGTCACGACCCGCTTGCCGACCCATTCGGTGTCGGCCGGCTCATCGCCCCGAGCGACGACCGGAACGGTTGCCGTCAAGACGAAGGCCATGGCCACGAAGGCCAGCCGGGAATGGCCGCCCAGCGTCGCGATCTCCCACGAACCCCGCATGGCCCGATCCTCTCTGTCGTGCGGTCCCTGGCCTTGCTGCACACCCTGCTGACTGGTAGAGCGGCTAACGATTGAGTTGCACACACCAACACTTCAGTGGTCATCACACTAACCCGAAGCGTCAGCGAGGATCCGGCGGCATTCCCCTCGCTCACGCTTCGAGCTGGTATCAGATGTGCGCAACGCGAGCGCAAAGCGCACTAACATCCCGCTCCATTAGGGCTTCGTCTCGCGATAGGGCTTCTTCTCCCGGTAGAGCTTGAGCCGCTGCTCGCCGTCGGCCTTTTCCTGGGGGATGGTGAAGAGCGAATTGGCCTGGGTCTGCCACTTGATCGCCGCATCGAAATCGCCGGTCTCGGCGCAGGCGGCGGCGAGGGTGTCGATCACGCCGGGCTCCTTCCACTCGGTCATCTCGCACGCCTTGGTGGCCGATTCCACGGCTTTCTTGCCGTCGCGGAACCTCGCCTCGGGGCAGGTCGCCCAGAGCCAGGCGAGGTTGTTGTACGCCTGGGAGTTGGCCGGGTCGAGCTCGATCGACCGGTCCAGGTCGGCGACGGCCGATTCATAATCTTTCTTCGATGATCGCGCGTGAGACCGACCGAAATAGGCCATGCCCGCCTTGGGATCGATCTTGATCGCCTCGTCGAAGTCGGCGATCGCCTTGTCGTACTCCTTCTTCAGATCCCAGGCGAAGGCGCGACCGAGATGGGCGATCTGCGATTGCGGATCGAGCCGGACGGCCTGGTCGAAGTCGGCGAAGGCCTTGTCGTGCTCGCCCTTGGCGGCCCAGGCTCGACCGCGGCCCACGAACGCCAGGGTGGCGTGCGCGTCGATCTCGATCGCCTGGTCATAGTCGGCGATGGCCTGGTCGTACTCTTTCTTCTCGAACCGGGAGTGGCCGCGGCCGAGATAGGCACCGGCGAGCTGCGGATTGAACCGGATCGCATCGCTGAAATCGTGGATGGCCCGATCGTAATCCTTCGCGTTGCACCACGCGTAGGCGCATTGCATGCAGCGCTCGGCATAGGCCAGGTCGTGCTGGAGATTCTGACTGAAGTTACCGAAGGGGTCGCCACCCCCCGCCTGGACCACCGCGGCATCGACGGGTCCGGGGCCTGCCTTCGGGTCGAGGGCGGGCGTCACCAGCTCGGCGAGGCCGAACGGGTCGGCCGGGGTCTTGCCGACGGCCACCGGGACGGGCGGAGGAGGGGCCGTGACGAGGGGCTCGCGCGCATAACGCGGGTCGAGGCGGACCGCCTGGTCATAATCGTTGACCGCGTTGATGAACTCGTCCTTGAATTGCCAGGCGAGGCTGCGGTTGTAGTAGGCCGAGGCGTTGTTCGGGTCGAGGCGGATGGCCTCGTTGAAGTCGGCGATGGCCAGGTCGTACTCCTTCTTGCGGTACTGGACGAATCCGCGGCCGTTCAGCGCCGCCAGGGAATGCGGGTTGAGCCGCAAGGCCCGGTCGAAGTCGGCGAGGGCCTTGTCGTGATCGCCCTTCTCCGCCCAGACCTGGCCGCGGCCGGCGTGGGCCTCGGCGTCGTCCGGGCTGAGGCGGATCGCCTGGTCGAAGTCGGCGATCGCCTTGTCGTACTCCTGCTTGATGTGCCGCGCATGGCCTCGCCCGGAGAACGCCGGGGCGGCCTGCGGCTCGAGGCGGATGGCCTCGTCGAAATCGGCGATCGCCTTGTCAACGTCGTCCTTGCCCAGCCAGGCGTTGCCCCGGCCGATGTAGGCGTCGGGCTGGGGTTCGATGCGGATGATCTCGGTGTAGTCCTCGACCGCGTGGGCGTAATCGTTCCGGCTCTCGAACAGCGACGCTCGCATGACATGCGAGAAGACATCATCCGGGCGCTTGCGAATGCGATCGGTGAAGAAAGCGATGGCCTCGTCAACCGGCACGAACTGGCCGGCCTCGCCCCAGCCGCTGACCGCCCCGCCATCGCCCTCGAGGTGGAGCCGGCCGCCCTCGACCCGATCCACGCGGTAGATCGCGAACCTGTCGCCGCTGCCCGGCACGGCCTGGCCGTCGACGCGGACGGGGAAGTTGTTGTACTTCTGCACGACCCGCTTGCCGACCCAATCGCTCGGCCGCCGCCGGCTCATCGCCGTGCGAGGCGGCCGGCACGGCCAGCGTCAGGCCGATTGCCAGGAACACGGCGGCATGCCGGACTCGTACTCCTTCGACCATTCTCGCAATCCTCCGCGAAACCCGCATGAACCGAGCCTCCTTGTCGTGCGATCGTCGTCCTTAGAGCGTGTTATGAACCGTCATCCATGAATTCTCGACTTTTCCGGTTGTAGACGGGGTCTGTGACCCCGTGATCGAGACCCCGGCCTCACAGAGGCCGGCTACAGAAGAGTCCGACTTCATAACACCCTCGATGTCGTAGCGCCCTCGATCCGAATGGGAAGCCGTCACACGTCGTCACGGCCTGGGCATCGGATCGCGATAGGGCTTCTTGTCGCGGTAGAGCGCGAGCCGCTCGGCGTACTCGGCCTTCTCGTGGGCGTCGGATTCCAGCTCGATCGCCTTGTTCTCCCACTTCACGGCCGAATCGAAGTCGCGGGCCTCGGCATAGGCGGCGGCGAGCGTGTCGAGCATGCCGGGGTCTTTCCAGTCGGTCAGCTTGCACGCCCGGGTCGCCGAGGCGACGGCCTGGGCGGCGTCGCGGTAGGTCTCGACCGGGCAGGTCGCGCGGAACCAGGCGCGGCCGTTGAGGGCGTCGGGATTCTTCGGCTCGAGCTTGAGGGCGCGATCGAGGTCGGCGACGGCCTTCTCGTACTGCTTCGACTCGGCCTCGGCGAGGCCGCGGCTGCAATAGGCCCAGGCGTTGCGGGGGTCGAGCCGGAGGAGCCGGGAGTAATCGGCGATCGCCTTGTCGAAGGCCTTCTTGTCGGCCCAGGAATCGCCGCGGATCGCGTAGGCGTCGGGATTCTCGGGATCGAGCCGGATCGACTGGTCGAGGTCGGCGATCGCCTTGTCGTTCTCGCGCTGGTCCCGCCAGGTGAGGGCGCGGGCGAGATAGGCGCCGGCGTTCTTCGGGTCGAGGCGGATCGCCTCGTCGAAGTCGGCGATCGCTCGGTCATATTCTTTCTTGTTCCGCCAGCCGGTGCCGCGCGCCTCGTAGGCCAGGGGCGCCCGGGGATCGATCTTGATGATCTGGGTGAAGTCGGCGATGGCCTGATCGAACTCGCCCTTCTGCCCCCGGAGCGAGGCCCGGAGAAGGTAGGCGTCCACGTTCTTGGGGTCGAGGCGGATGGCCTCGTCGAAGTCGGCGATCGCCTTGTCGTTCACCTTCCGCGACAGCCAGGCCGCGGCGCGGGTGACGAAGGTGGACGAGTCCCTGGGATCGAGGCGGATGGCCTCGTTGAAGTCGGCGATGGCCGATTCGAAATCCTGGACGGACATCCGGACGGCGCCGCGATCGCGGTACGGGACGGGGTCTTGCGGGGACAGGCGGATCACCTCGGTGAAATCGGCGATGGCCCGGGTGTAGTCCTGGGTTTCCGCCCGGGCCGCGCCGCGGATGCCGTAGGCGAAGGCATCCTTGGGATCGAGCCGGATGGCCTCGTCGCAATCGGCCAGCGCATGCTCGGGATCTTCCCGCACGAAGAGCAGGACGTGGGCCCGCATGACGTAGTTCCGGGGATCGCGAGGATTCGCCTTGATCGCGTCGCTGAAGAACTCGACGGCCTGATCGACGGGCACGACCTGCGCGGCCGGCGCCCAGCCGATGGTGCCTCCCTCTTCCTTCAGGCGGAGCAAGCCGCCCTTGACCTGCTCGACGCGGTAGACCGCGAGTTTCGTCGCGCGGCCGGGACCGCCTTCGACGTCTTTGAGCTGGAAATCGCGATGTCTCGCGACCACTTCCTGACCGATCCAGTCCTTGCCGGCAGGTTCGTCGCCCAACGACCGGACGGGCACGGCCGTCGCCAGGCCGAGCGCCAGGACCATGACGGCCAGCCGGACCCGATCGCCCATCGCCGCGATCCTCAACCCATGCCTCATGCGCCGATCTCCTGAGAAGTCGTGGGATCCTCATCCTCGGCGCGCACTCGCGCCGCGGCGGCGGCCGACTCGACTCCGACGATTCGATCGATCGACGGACGATACAAGGGCGGGGATTCGTGGCAGGACCCTAGGCGCGAATCAGGAGGTGAATGGGCACAGGATGCGCTCCAGGGGGTCGCCCGAATCGTCGCGGGAGTCGGACACGACCGAGACCATACTCGGAGACGTCAATCGGAGCAAGGCGAGAAAGGCAGTTTGGGCGGGGTGGCGCGAACCACTTCGGTGGGCGCGGCGCTTCTTTCATCGGCTCATGCCCACGAGTACGATGGGCATGCCACCCAGACTGTGCTCGGCCGGGCGAAGAGACGTGCGCGAGGGGAAAAGTCGTGCCGGTTGTGACGGCCGGACACTCGTGGGTTGGGCTGCGGAGCATGATCCGTGCTTCCGAGCCGATCCCGGCCGGCACAGCTGGCCCTACCTTCCCCTATCCTCGCCCCGCCTTCACGGCCCGTCCCCCTCGGCACCTTCCGCGAGGAGTCGGTCCAGCTCGCCGACGCTGATGGAGTATTGGGTGAAAGACCGATTGCCGTGCTCTTTCACCCAGCGGAAGTGCTCTTCGGCCGCCTCCTTGCGGCCCTTCTCCAGCTCTTTGAGCCCGAGGAAGCACCGCACCTCGGTCATCTTGTCGTTGGACGTCGCGGCGCCCAGGAGTGTCGCCTCGTCGATCTCGCCGCGAAGGTGCCCGATGATCGGATAGGGCCAAGTGGCTGCGTCGCAGCGGGCCTTGGCCTCGTCGAGGAACATCCTGGCTCGATCGTCCTGCCCATCGCGACGGGCGGCGAATTGGCCCAACAGCACGGCATACATCGACAGATCGCCTCTCCAATCCTGGAGCTTCAGCACCGCCTGGGCTTCGTCCGCCGCCCCATCGCGGTGCGTCAAGAACAAGAGGGCCGCCCGGTTGTAATGGGGATAAGTCACTTTGGGATCGAGCCGGATCGACTCGTCGAAATCGGTGAGAGCCCTGTCCCATTCCCCCTGATCTCGCCGCGCGATGCCGCGGTTATTGTAGGCCCACGCGTAGGTCGGATCGATCCGGATGGCCTCGGAGTAGTCGGCGATGGCCTTCTCGTACGCCCGCTTGATCCGCCAGCACCAGCCCCGGTTGTGGTAGGCCTGGGCATTTTGGGGATCGAGTGAGATGGCTCGGTCGAAATCGGCGATGGCCGCGTCAAGGTCCTTCATGGCCTGCCGCACTATCCCACGGTTGTTGTAACCCCCGGAATACTGGGGATCGAGCCGGATGGCCTCGCTGTAATCGGCGATGGCCTTGTCGTATTCCCTCCTGTCATTCCGGATGAGGCCGCGAGAGAAGTACGCCGAGGGCTCCTTGGGATTGAGTCGGATAGACTGGTTGAGGTCGACGACGGCGGCGTCGAGCTCCCCTTTTTTCCACCAGGAGACACCGCGATGGTAGTGGGCAAATGCCTCATCAGGATCGAGCGCGATCGCTCGATTGCAATCTTTAATGGCCTTATCGTATTCGCCCCGATCATATCGGATCTTGCCGCGCATGCTGTACGCCGCTGCGAAGTCGGAATTGAGCGAGACGGCGCGATCGAGGTCGGCGAGAGCCCGGTCATACTCCTTCTTTTCCTCCCAGACGAGGCCGCGGCCGTAGTAGGACGACTCCTCCTGAGGATCAAGGCGGATCGCTTCCGTGTAGTCGCCCCTGGCCTTATCGTATTCCTTCCTGGCATACCACATGTCACCTCGGCCGAGGTACGCGGCCGCCATTTTCGGGGCGATCCGGATCGCTTCCGTGTAGTCGACGATCGCCTTGTTGGGTTCCCTCTTGGCTCGCCAGGCGTTTCCCCGGCGGAGGAAGACATCCGCGTTCCGGGAATCCAATCCGGCTTCCTCCGTGAAGTCGGCGATCGCCTTGTCATAGTCTCCCTTATCGGACCAGGCCCTGCCGCGAAAGAGGTAGGCCG
Source organism: uncultured Planctomycetota bacterium (assembly GCA_963743925.1). Taxonomy (GTDB): domain Bacteria; phylum Planctomycetota; class Planctomycetia; order Isosphaerales; family Isosphaeraceae; genus CAVZRC01. Next base: position 71,941 of record CAVURY010000035.1, read on the forward strand.
ACGCGTATTGTGGATCGAGCCGGATCACTTCGCTGAAGTCGGCGATCGCACGGTCGTACTGGCTGTTGTTGCCCCAGAGACAGCCCCGGTCGAAGTATGCGGAAGGATTCTCGGGATCAAGTTTGATGGATTCATTGAAATCGATGATCGCCCTGTCGTACTCGCCCTTGTCGAATCGGGCACGGCCGCGGCGATAGTAAGCCCAGGCGTCCCCGGCATCGAGCCGGATGGTTTCGCCGAAGTCGGCGATGGCCTTGTCGTACTCGCCCTTGGCGGCCCAGGATTCACCGCGGGTGGAATAGGCGACCCCCGATTCCAGGCCTCGCCGAATCGCTTCGCTGAGGTCGGCGATGGCCTTGTCATGCTCCCCTTTTCTGGACCAGGCGATGCCCCGGTCGCTGTATGCGGTGGCATACTGAGGATCAGATGTGGTGAGTGGCATGTTGTCTAGTGCTGAAGGGAGGGATAGCCGGATGGCCTCGGTGTAGTCGTCGATCGCCTTGTCGTACTCCTCTTCCTCTCGCCAGATCGTGGCTCGCTCCACAAGAGCGTCGGCACATCGGGGGTCTCGCTTGATCGCCTCGGTCAGGTCGGCGATGGCCTTGTGCAGTTCGACAAAGCTGAGCGGGGGCTGGACCGAACGACCTTGGGCGAGGTTGAGGCGGTGCGTGTCGTGCCAGATCATGCCGCGTATCCGGTACGAGAAAGCTCCCACCGGGTGGGTCCGGATCCGACCGGTCCAGAAATCGATGGCTTTCTCGACCGGGATCACTTGATCGGCCGCCACCCAACCACTCGGCCCCACGGCCTCCTCGGACTTGAGCCACAGACGGCCGTCCTCGAAGCGCTTCACCAGATAGATATAAACCTTTGTACCGTTCCAGGAGACCGCCTGCTTGTCGTCGCGTAGGGCGAAATCGCGCGACTTCTGCACCACCCGCCTGTCCATCCATTCGACAACGGTCCGGATGGTCCTTTCGTCGAACGGGCAGGGCAGGGCCTGGGCGTGCAACGTTCCCGGGGCGGTCGAGACGATCGCGGAGGTCAGTGTCGCGACCGTCAGGAGGAAGGTCCGATGAGCGGTTTCGCCCCCGGATCGCCGACTCGCAATGTTCCACAGAGACATGGGTCCAAACCCCGACCGAGGTCCAACGGGTCGAATCATCGATGCTCTGCATACGACGATACGACCTCTGACCGCGCGAGTCCAGATAAACCGGGCCAAGGAAATCCGATCCGGCCGATTGGACGGATTCCCGGCCTGGAGCAGGACTTCGCCTCGGGCGGAATCGGCATCAGCCGCCTCGCTCCGTCTCGACCTGCGCCGTGGTGAATTCGGGCGCGAAGCTGGCGACCGAGGAGGAGACGGGCGGTCCGCCATCCTCGGGCCAGTAGTTGAAGCGGAACTGCGACGGGGCCAGGCCCGTCGAGGGGAGCAGGCTGCCGGGGACCCGGACCGTGACCGTGCGACCCTTGATGTGGGCCGACCCCGCGGGCAGGTCGGTGGCGGCGCCGCTGACCAGGTTGACGACCTGGGCCGTCGGCGTGAGTGAGGAGTCGAGCCGGACGATCACGACCGCGTCGAACCTGATGTTCGGACGCCCCGCGAACGGGCCGGCGGGCAGGTTGCCGTTGCGGTCGAGGCCCCAGACATAAACGGCCGGCGCCATCGTGATCCGGCCTTGATTGGTCCCGGTGAAGCGGAAATCTCCATTCGTCAGGAGCTTCGCGCTGGCCTTGACCGCGTTCAGCTCCGCCCACTTCGGCCCGGTATAAGAGGCGTAGAAGCTGGGCGATTTCTCGACGACTCCCGAGGCGGTGAGCTGGTGAACCGCTTGGTTCGTGTGATGCACCCTCCGCGGGGAAGGCGACGGGGGTGGATTCGAGGCCGACCCGGGATGATTCAGGGTCGCGATCGGCCCGGGAGCCAGCGTTCTCCCGATCGGGATCGGGTTCGAGACGGGCGCGGGCATCGGGTTCGAGACGGGCAAGGGCGTCGGGTTCGAGACGGGCGGTGGCGTCGATGTCGGTGGGGGCGACGGATAGCTCGGCGGGCCGCCGCCCGGCGAGACCGAGGGAAGAGAGAGGAGAGCCCGCCCTTCGAGAGATTCGAGCGCGAGCGAAACCCTCCGCTTCGGCCGCGCTTTCGTTTGTTGATCGAATCGCATCATCATGATCCTTCTCGAGATCGCCGTGAGCCAGCGTAGCATCCACACCGACCAAGAGTCCGTCTCCACGACCACGGTTCTGAAAAACTCGAAGTCACTGCGATGTGGCGAGGTCTCCCGACCCCGCCACCGGGCCGACCGAAGGTCTCCAGCCTCGAGGTCGCCGCGAGCGAGGGACCTTCGGTCCCGCAGGCGGCGGGGTCGGGAGGCCCGCGCCGAACTGCCGAGCCTCGAAAAAATGGAAGTCCCTCTCCCATTCTGGAGACGGCTGCCCGCGGCTTGCCCGCCGATATCGCGGCGGTTATCCTGTTCGATTGAAACGGAAGGCTCACGATCGACAGACTTATCGACAGCAAAGCATCGATCATGAAACTCGACGGCAAGAAAGCTTTGGTGACGGGTGCGGCGCGCGGGATCGGTCGAGGCTGTGCCCTGGAACTGGCCCGCGCCGGGGCCGACGTCTCGATCAACGACCGCGAGCGGACCGATCAGGCCGAGGCGGTCGTCGCCGAGATCCGGGCGATGGGCCGGAGTGCGGCGCTGGTCGAGGGGGACGTGTTCCGGCGGCCGTCGTGCGAGTCGGTCGTTGACCGGACGGTCGAGGCACTGGGGCGGATCGATATCTTCGTGAGCAACCCGGCCTTCAATCGCCGCGAAGACTTCCTCGAATACGACCCGGAGACTTTCGCCAGGGTGATCGAGGCGACCCTGACGAGCGGGTTCCACATGAGCCAGCTCGTGGCGCGGCACATGGTCGGGCGGGGCGGCGGGGGCAAGATCGTCTTCATCTCGAGCTGCCACGTCCAGACGCCGTACGCGCGCAGCGTCGCGTACAATGCCGCCAAGGCGGGCCTGAACAACATGGCCTTCACCATCGCCGCCGAGCTGTACCAGCATCGGATCAACGTGAACGTCATCGAGCCCGGCTGGATCGACACGCCCGGCGAGCACGAGTCGTTCGGCAGCGAGGCGATCGCCAAGGCAGGCGCTGGCCTGCCCTGGGGCCGACTCGGCGTGCCCGAGGACATCGGCAAGGCGGCGGCGTTCCTCGCCTCCGACGACGCCGACTACATCACCGGTACCGCGCTGGCCGTCGACGGCGGCATCTGGCTCCGATCGGCGTGGGAATGATCGCTTCGCACGACACGGCGACTGAGGATTCGCCATCGTGTCCCCGGCCATGGCTTCAGTCCATCGAGGGTCGAGAAGGGAGTACCGACGATGCGACCGATTCAACGACGGTTCCCGGCGGGATGGTTGCTCGTCGCCGGTCTGTGGCAAGCCGAGCCCGCGGCCTTCGCGAGGGATGAGCCCTGGCCAGGTGCCGAGGGCGATCGGATGGCCGCGATCGTGGCAGCCCTCCGCGCGGAGGAGGCGAGATACCGGGACATCGAGTACATCGCCCGGATCACGACCCGGAAGGCCGCTCTGGGGGCCCCCGGCACTCCTGCCGACGTCATGACGCAGGCCACTCGCCGCGTCGTCCTCCAGGGAGGTCGGATCTACTTCCGGGAGGAAGCATTCGAGCGGGTGCTCGCGACCAAGAAACATCGGGAAGAAGTCTCCACCTATGACGGCGATCGAACCCGCACGGTGGTCGCCGGCAACTGCGTGAACATCCACCTGGGTCGCTTCGAGCACCCGGACGTTCACCCTGCGCACACCTTGCCGCTGGCCCATTACCGGGTCAACTTTCCGCTCTCGGTCTACCTCAGTGGGACCGAGGCGATCCATGCTGATCCCAAGTACCCCCGATTCCTCCGCGAGAGCGGCTCGGCCTACGAGTTCATCAAGGTCGTGACCCATTTCGAAGGCGAAGAGAAGGTCGATGGACTGCGTTGCCTGAAGGTCCGCGTGGACCATTGGCGCGCTTCGAAGGACACCTCGGCCCTCCAGTACCTCTGGCTGGCCCCCGAGCGGAACTCCATCTGCGTCAAGGAACAAGTCTCCTGGCCCTCGAGCCGCTTCGGCGACCTGCCCTACCTCGAGATGCATGTCGATGAGCTGCGCGAGGTGGCACCCGGGGCCTGGTTCCCCGTCAAGTTCACCGTGGTCAACTACGATATCGAAGCCCTGAGGCAGAAGAAGCAGGTCGCGAGCAGCCGCACCGAGACGACCGTCGAGAAAGTCGACCTCGCCCCGAAACACGAGGCCGCATTCTTCCGCGACATTGCGATCCCCGCCGGCCTCCCCGTCTTCACGATCAAGGACCGCGCCCTCGTCGGTTCGGCCGTCCCGGAACCGATCGGCGGGGAACCGGAGAAGCGGAAGCTCGCGGAGGTCGTCGCCCGGGTTGCCGAGCAGGAGAAACGCTATGCCAACCTCGAGGTCAAGGCCAGGGTCGGCTACAAATCGCTCAGTTCAGATATACTCATGGAAGGTCTCATCGTCGAAAAGCCGGAGGAAGTTCGCTCGATCCTCCGAGGGAACCTGGCGTACTTGACCTCCCTTGAAGAGACCACGACGCTGGGCGGTCGGCGCTCCGAACGGCTCCAGGTCAAGGCGTTCGACGGCGATTGGACGCGTACGTTCGACCGTACCGATGGACTCGGGCAGGACATCCAACCCGTGGCCACCCTAATCAAAGGAGGCGAGGATCGCCGCGGTGGCATCGCCGTATTCCGGCCCCACACGCTGATGCTGCGCGGCGAACGGATCAACTTCCCCCTGGCCGACTTGCTCGTCTCGGCGTGGCAGGACAGGATCAACAAATACCGACATCAATTCCGCTACTGCGGCGAGGCGGAGGTCGACGGCCACCCTTGCATCAAGCTGCGTCGCGACGTCATGTTCGGGGCACGCACCCAACCCCACAACTCGAGCGTCCTGTTCCTGGCCACTGACCGGAACGATATCCCGATCAAGATCGAGCACCATGGCGGCAACTTCGGCTACCGCGCCATGCCGACCGGCATCAGCCGGTGCGACGACTTCCGCGAGATCGCGCCGGGGGTCTGGTATCCGTTCCGCGTCACCGAGCTCGCGTTCGATAACTGGATACCCATGGCCCAGGGTCGAATCCTGATCAACTGGCACCGCGACACCACGATCGAATCGGTGACGCTGGAACCGAAAGTAGACCCTGCTCTCTTCCACGACGTGATCGTGCCGGAAGGGACGGTGGTCCATGTCCTCGACGAGGACGGAAGCCACGCCGGAGCGTTCAAGCAGCCCCAGGATGGGGTCGCCGCGATCTCGCCGGCCCGATACCTCGAGTTGCTCTCCCTGGCGCAGGTGCAAGCCGAGCAGCAGGCGCGGCAGCGGGCGATCGACGCCCTGATCGGCAAGCCGGCGCCGGAGTTTCCTCCGGGAGCGCAATGGCTCAACGGCAAGGCCTTGACGTGGCAAACGCTCCGCGGCAAGGTCGTGATCCTCGACTTCTGGGCCGAGTGGTGCGGCCCCTGCCGCGCCGACCTGCCCCAGCTCGGCGCGTTGCATCAGGGTCGCGAGTCCAACGGCCTGACGATCATCGGCGTCCATCCGCCGGGCAGCGAGCTCCCGGCGATCCGGAGGGTGATGGACGAGTTCCACCTCGACTACCCGACCTGCGTCGACATCCCGGCCCGCGAGGGCGTGAGGACCTGGGGCGACCTCTTCGGCCGCTTCGCCGTGCAGGCGATCCCGCACGCGGTCGCCGTCGATGACAAGGGCACGATCGTCGCCTGCGGCCGGCTCCAGGACGTCCTCGCCAGGGCGAGCGGCCTGATCAAGAAGGGCCCATGAGAAGGGCAAAGTCGATCCCGAAGACACGGAGTTTGTCCATGCCGCTGCCCATGTCAGGATCTCGCTACCGCGTGCTCGGCGCGCTGATCACCGAGATCAGCCTCGTGGTCCTGATGGGCGCCGCACCCGAATCGGGACCGATCCGCTTCAACACCAACTTCGAGGGAGCCTCGCTGGGCCAGATCGAGCCGCTTGGCGAGGCTGCATTCCGCTGCCATGTGAAGGGCCAGCAGGACGAGCATGGGCGGAACCGTCAGGCGAGCTGGTATTTCTTCCGGATCGATGGTGCCAGGGATCGCGACCTCACCCTCACCATGACCGACTTCGTGGGCGAGTACAACGGCAAGCCCGGCGCCTGCGCGATGGGGCCCGGCATCCTGCCGGTCGCCAGCGACGACGGCGAACACTGGCGGCCCATCACCGAGGTCACGTGGGACGACCATGACAAGGAGGCCACGATCCGGATCCGCCCGAAGCATGACGCCATCTGGATCGCCCACCAGCCGCCTTACACAACCCGGCATCTGGCCCGCCTGCTGGAGCAGGTCGATCGCTGCGACGATGCCCGCATCGAGGTCATCGGCAAGACCGCGATGGGGAGGGACCTCCACCTGGTCACGGTGACCGCGGCCGATGTCGACGACCGGGACAAGGTCACCGTCTGGCTCCAGGCCCGTCAGCATGCCTGGGAATCGGGCACGTCTTACGTGATGGAGGGGGCCCTTCGATTCATCACTTCGGACGACCCGAAAGCCCGCGCCCTGCGTCGCAAGGTCGTGTTCCTATTCACCCCGATGGTCAACCCCGACGGCTGCGCCACGGGACAGGTCCGGTTCAACGCCAATGGATTCGACGTCAATCGCCACTGGGACGAGGTTGACCTGCGCGACAAGCGATACCTGGCCCGGATGCCCGAGATCTGGTACGTCAAGAAGTCGATCGCCTCGCGCGTTGACGCGGGGCGGAAGATCCACCTCATGCTTAACCTGCACAACACCGAGACCGGGGAGTATCTCTCGACCAGGGCCGCGGACGAGGCGTCGCACGCCGTCGTCGGCAAGCTGAGCGACCGCCTGGTGCGCGAGACGAGCTTCCGGCCCAGCCACGGGCCGGTCCTGGGCGAGCGCCTGGACACCGCGGCGAATGTACTCTACGACCAGAAGGGCATCCTCATCCTCCTGATGGAGCAGCGCATCGCCAAGGACCCGAAAACCGGGCGGCCGACGACCGCCGAGGACCGCCTCCACTTCGGCGAACAGCTCATCGCGATCATGGCCGAGACGGTAATGCCTTGAGCCCCGCCGGGGCGCTTCGTGCTCGGCGACGGCGGAATCCTCGATGCCACCCGGAGAAATCGCCGATCGCCGGAAGTCAGTTGCCGCGGACGACGGTAGGCCGGACGGCCAGGGCTTCAGCGAGCTCCCAGACGCGGAGGTCGTGGTCGTCCCTCGACGTTGCGGCGAGCTGGTGGCCGTCGGGAGAGTAGGCGACATGGCCCATCGCGATCGCGTCGCCGTCGAGTGCCATCTCCGCCCGGCCGGTCGCCACGGCCCACAGGCGGACCATCCCGTCGTTTCCGGCCGTGGCCAGGGTCGTCCCGTCGGGGGAGAAGGCGGCGGAGGTCGTCCCGTACGCATGCCCCTCGATCGATCGCGGCGAGTCGCCGGACTTCAGGTCCCGGAGTCGAACCTCGCGTTCATGTCCGCTCGCCGACGCCAGCCAGCGGCCGTCGTGCGAGAGGGCGAGGGCCACGATGGGGCCCCGATTCCGGCCGATCAGGCGCCGAGACTGACCGGTGTCGAGATCCCAGACCAGGACCGTCGAATCGCGGTCGAATCCTCCCGAGGCCAGGGTGTGCCCGTCGGATGAGAAGGCCAGGCTCACGGCGGGGCCGGGGGCGAGCAACGACCGGACCACCCGTCCCGCGGCCAGGTCCCAGAGGACGATCTGCCCATCCCGGTCCGTCGTCACGGCGATCGTCCGCCCGTCCGGCGAATACGCGACGACCCGGGGCCGATCGAGGGGCACGGGCAGCCTCCGCGCCTCCACTCGGGATCGCAGGTCGTAGACCGTGACGCCCGATCTCAGCCCGGTACAAGCCAGGAACCGGCCGTCCGGCGATAGTGAGATGGACCGGAGATAACCCGGCGAACCCGGAAACTCTTCGATCATCCAGCCCTTCTGTGCTTCCCGCAGGGCAATCGACCCGCCGAGATCCGTCGTCGCGATCCGACTGCCATCGGCGGAGATCGCGAACAGGCTGGTGCGATGGCCGGCCTCCCCGGGCACCCGCCTGATACGTGGGTTGTCCTTGAGGCGGCCCGCGTCCCCGAACCAGAAGGCGGCCGCCGATATCGCCACGAAGACACCCAGCCCTTTGCGATTGCCGAGAGGGGCCCGCGTGGATCCCACCCTCACCCTCGACGGGCCGAGGTGCCCCCCACTCCAGGCGTCCCGCGGCCGATTCGATTCTCGAAGCATATTACCTGCTCCTCAAGGCTCGAAGGTTCCCACTCCATTTCGATAGCGCGCAGGGGCCCGCGCCCTGCTCGTGGCGAGGCCTGGCCGGTTCGGAGATCTCACGATAGACGTCGCGATCAGATCTACGGGCCGAGCAGGTCCGCGGCCTTCTGGAGGGCCTGGCGGAACGGGCCCACGAAGGCGACCTTGCCCTGGCGGTCGATCACCGCGGCGGCGGGGACGGCGTGGCTGTGGATGCCGTAGGATTGGAACGTCGCCCCGGGCCAGCCCTCTTCGTCCGTCGGATGGTCGATGGCCAACCGGTAGGTCAGCCCCTGCTGGCGGGCGAACATGGCGGCCTCTCCGACGGTCGGACCGCTGTTGTGGAGCCCGATCAAGATGAAGTCCTTGCTCCTGGCGGCGAATCGGTCGGCCGCGGCCTGGACCTCGGGCAGCTCGGCCATGCACGGCCCGCTCGTGTACCCCCAGAAGTCGACCAGCGTGACCTTGCCGGCGAGGTCGGGGGCCGCGGCCGGGCCGTTGCGGTCGAACCAGGCCGCGGGGCGGATCGGCGGCGCCGGCTGGCCGATCTTCAGCACCGGCTCGATCGATCGGTACCGCAGGGCCATCTCGTCGGCATAGGCGACCACGTCGGCGACCGGATAGTGGGCGATCCCCTTGTTCGGGGACGCCTGGCCTTCGCGAATGTCGACGATCAGCGTCCCGGCGGGCACGGCGAGCGCGAAGTCGAGGGGGCCGGGGCGATACGACAGGTCGGCATCATCGATGACCTGGATGGTGAGATAATCGTCCTGATCGCCGGAAAGCCTCGCCTCCACGCGGACCGTAGGAAGGACGGCACCGTTGGGGAAAACCTTAGGGCCGTACTGGCGAACCTCCTGTCTCTCGACCACTGATTGACGCGGTCTTGGTATCGAGGAATATGTGTGGACGAAGCCCGTCTCTCGGTCTACGAGCCACTTCGCCGTCCCATTCTCCGTCTCATTCTCGATGGTCAGTCGGCCATCGGTCCCCTCGGTGAGACGGATCGCGGGATCTCGTCCGGGACTTGCACTCGATCGGGCAGGCGGGTGCCCGAACCGCGGCCAGTAGCCGACATCCGGTATCCCCCAGATACCGCTGCCGAAATTGTTAACAATGGATATATGCACGTCGGCAGAAAGATTGGAATAGCCAAGAAATTCATTTCCATTAAATATATAAGTGTTGACTTCCGAAAGGCGTTTCCGGCGAACCGTTTCTCGCCTCCGTCTGGCGTCCAGGACGATCTCGTGGGAGGTCATCTGTGGATCGGCAAGGCCGGGGAATGCGGCGAGGATCGTCGCGACGATGTCGCGAGAGTCGCCCAGGTCGCCCCGGTTGAGGAAGGCGACGAGTTCGGCCGGGGAGATCGCGCCGCGGCTCCCGATCGAAGCGTGGCGGATGCGGAATTTCCCCGTCCGGGCTGCTCGCTGCTGACGTCGCCATTTCTCGACCAGATCCTCGGGGAATATGGAGGAGACCCCAGTCGAGGGGCCATTCGTCGCCGGATCTTCGAGCTTCGCGAACGCGAATCGGACCGTGGTTTCCCGCCCGGCCGCGAGATCGAGCCACTCGCCGGGCTGGCCCTCGAACTTCCAGCCCTGCGGGGCGGCCTCGACGAAGAACCGCTGTCGACCCGGCTCGACGAGCGCGCGTAACCGGCCGCGGTCGTCGGTCGCCGGATGGTCGAGCACGACGAGCTGGCTGGGTACGTCGCGGTGCCGGGGATTCGCCTCGGTCTCGTACTGGAAGCGGACGTCCTCGATCCCCGCTCCGGTCTTCGCGTCGACGGCCTCCAGGGTCACGAGGGCCGCGGGTTGCAGCTTCAGGTCGTTGATCTCCGCGACGTCCTCGGGTCCGATCTTCAGAGATCTCCGGCCCGGACCATAGGGGGCGCCGAGCGAAGGCTCGATCGCGAGTTCGTAATCCCCAGGGCGGAGGCGCAGCGTCGCTCGCCCCCGGTCGTCGGTCCTGCCGACGCTCCCGGCCCTCAGCAGGGCGCGGTGGCTCCTGGCCCGGAGGGTCGCGTCCCGCGCCGGCAGATTGGAATCCGAATACCGGACGGCCAGCCGGACTTCACGGGGAAGTGCAAAACGGTGGTCCAGCACGGCATCGTAGCCGAGGCTGCGGACGCCCCGTATCTCCCTGGTGGTCGTGGCGATCGTCGGACTCAAGGGCTCATACTCGGGGCCGGGGTTGATCGAGCTGAGGAACTGGGCCTCGCGAGGCAGGCCATCGATCCGGAAGGTGCCGTCGGCCTGGGTGCGGGTGGAGAAGAGGGACTCGGGTAGCGACTCGATATACCATAGCTCCCGGCGTTCCTTCGGGATCGCGTCGGTCGGGTCCAGGCGGACACACGACCAGATCTTGCCGGCGGGCTGGCGGTCATCGTCGCAGATGCCGACCTGGACCTTGACGCCGGCGAGTGGCCGCTCCAGGTCGTCGACGAGCCGGCCGCGGACGACCGCGGGAAGGTCGAAAGTCAGGGCGACCTGGATCGGCTCACCTTGATAGAAGTCCACGGGCCCCTTCGGGTCAACCAAGATCCGGGGAGAGGGCCGGGGATCGGCGGGATGGACGCGGCTGTACTCGTTCCAGGTGAGACCATAGCCGGGCGCGGTCGCGGCGAGCTGGAACAGCCCCACTTTGTCGGTGCCGTACTCCGGGGCGCCAAGCCGCACTCCGCGGGCGACGAATCGGCCGTCCGGCCCGGTCGTCGTGGTCGTCAGCAATCGGCTCTGGCCGATCCTGGCACCTGGCCTCCGGTCCCTCCAGTCGAGGACATAGACCGTGGCGCCGGCGACGGGCTGACCGGCCGGGCCGGTCGCACGGCCCGAGATGTCGAGCGGCTCGAGGTACGATTCGCCGACATAGGGCAATCTCCCCGCGGGCTTGGGCGTGGTCCCTGCCTCGGCTCCTTTTGGCAGGGCGGGAATATTCGGCGCTTCGGCCTGTTCCTCGGGCGGGTCGTCAATCCGTAGGCCGCTCGCCAGGTATGCGATCCCCAGCGCCGAGGATCCGAGCAGGAGCAGGACGACCGCGGCCCATTTCAACTTTTCCATGAGCGTCGCCCTCGGTATAGCTCGAGCCAGGGCCAGCGCCGAGGCCGACGAGCCGCCGGCGACGGCCCCGGCCGAACGGATCATCTCCGCGGTCGCCTCGGCGAGGGCGGAGGAAAGCACGATCGCGGCGTCCGCCGGAGGGAACAGGCCGGAGCCGGAGAGCACGAGCCCGGCCGTCCCCGGAGCGACGCCGCGGCGGACGAGTCGGTCGCGGAGCCGCTCCCGGCCGCGATTCAGCCGGCTCTTGACGGTCCCCAGCGGCCAGCCGAGCTGCCGCGCGGCCTCGTCGAGCGACCGCTCCTCCAGGTCGCAGAGCACGATCGGGGCGCGGTAACGCTCGGGCAGCCGACCCAGCTCGGCGTGGATCGTGGCCGAGAGATCGAAGTGGTTCTCGTCCGGTCGGGATGCCGCATCTTGCCTTCGATCGAACCATCGACGTTCGTGGGTCCGACGCCGTGCCGCGGCCGATCGGGCGCGGGACGCGATTCGACGGGCGACGCCGTGCAGCCAGGGTCCGACCGACTCGCGCTTACGGATCGAGCCGGCCTGGCGGAGCAGGACCAGGAACGTCGCCTGGAACGCGTCGTCGGCTTCGTGCGGATCGCTCAGGACGCCGCGGCAGACGCGGAGCACCATCAGGCCATGCCGCTCGATCAGCAAGGCGAAGGCCGACTCCACCTCGGCACTTCCCTCGCGGCCGGTGCCGGACCGGCTCGCGATCCGATCCAGCAACTGGCCGTCGGACAGGCCGGCCGACGTCCCCGCGTTGAAGATCGTCTGAAGGTCCCGCCGCCACGAGGAGTTCGGGTCAATGGTCACCATTCGCCTCTCGTTACAGGGGTTGGCGTGTTCCGGACTCCTATTAGTGTAACGAGAGCGGGGTAAAGTTCCGACTTTCCGGGGATTCTCGCCGATCGCTGCCGGGATCCGCGGTGAGGGCCCGCGAGTGCGCGGCAGGGGCCGACAAGAGGCATGGTTGGCGGGCGGAGGCCCGTGTATCCTGGGTCCGAGAGACCACGTTTTACGATCCCGTGGGATCATCGATCCACGGCCTCGGTCATCCATCAGACCCGGAGTTCGGACAGTGCCGATCCTCTCTCGCCTCAGACTCACGCGCCGACGGCTGGCGGTCATCGTGCTCCTCGCGGCCGCGCCGGCGTGCTTGCCCGAATACGTGTCGGCTTACACCGTCTCCGGGCCGTCCGAGGCACCGACCTTGCTGCTCGGCGATCGGGTCATCGTCAACCGTGCGGCTTATGACTTGAAGTTGCCTTATTCGACCATCCGCCTCGCGCGGGTGGGCACGCCTCGGCGCGGCGATCTCGTCTCGTTCCTGGTGCCGAACCGCAACACGCTGGGCCTGAAGCGCGTGGCCGCCCTGCCGGGTGATCTCGTGGAGATGCGCGAGAACCGATTGCTCATCAACGGAGTGCCGGCCGACTACGAGCCGCTCCCGCGCCACGACTTCGACCGGATCCCGCCGGTCCATGGGATCGGCACGGTCGTGGCCGTCGAGAAGGGCGTCGGTGCCGAGGGATTCCGCGTCACGTACACGCCCGGACGCTCGCCGTTGCGCACGTTCGGGCCCGTGAAAGTGCCGGAAGACTGCTTCTTCCTGCTGGGCGACCACCGCGACAACAGCAATGATTCGCGGATGTTCGGGCCACTCGTGCGCGACCTGATCTCCGGGAAAGTCGTGCGAATCTTGCCGGCGGGCCGTCCGTGATCGTTCGAGGCGGCTTATATTTGTGTCGGCGGGTGGAATTGTTCGTCGTTACCGGGCGGCTCTGATCGCGCCCGACCGGCGCCCGGTCTTCGACGCGCGGGGCTGCTCGCTCGTCTCGTCCGGGGATATGCTTGAGTGTAGCACCGCAGAGGACGGATGCAGAATCGCGTGGGGAATGCGAGATGGCGGACTGGCAGATGAAGATCTTCGCCGTCGAGGCCGACAGACTGATCGATCTGTCGGCCGAGGATGCCGTCCTCCGCGCCGAGCTGAGGGCGCTGGCCGAGAAGATCCTGGCGGCGACCGCGAACGCCGCGGACGTCAACGGCAAAGCCCAGGCGAACTCGCCATCCGCGGCGACCGTGGATGCGACGATCGAGGCCAGATCGTCGCCCCCGGCCGCCCAGGTCGAATCGGTCCGGCGGCCCGAACCGCTGAGGGAGCTCACGCTGGGACGATCCGTCCCCGCCAGGCGCGAAGCGAAGCCCGGCTCGACGCGGCCTGCCGGGCCGGCGGCCTTCGAGGATGAGATCGAGACGATCGAGGCCCGGTGCCGGAAGAAGGCGGATGCCGCGCGCTGGGCGGCCGCGCATGAACGATGGCTCGAGCAGGGCGCCGAGCTCGATGATGAGGGGCCCTCCCCGGACCCGGAGATCACCCGCTGGGCCGACACGCTGATGAATGGCCTGTTGTGGCAGACTGCCGCGGATCCCGCGGCATCCGTTGACATCTCGGTGCTCGACGACCTGGGCGGGTGCTTCGAGGTCGTCGCCGAGGCGATGGCGCTGGTCCGCGGCATCCTCGACGAAAAGAAGGCGATCCCGAAAGCCCTGGAAGAGGTCCTGCCCCTCGTCTCCGAAGCCCAGTCGGCCCTGCGCGCCGCGATCCGGAGGATCCAGGCCGTCGACGATGCCGACCAGATCCAGGTCTTCGACTGGCTCAAGGCGATGGCGGCCCGTTATCACGTCTTCATCAAGAGGTTCATGCGTGCCGATGATCCGGCGGATCCCGTCCGCTGGGCCGACCTGCTGTCTCGCATCGAGAGGCAGCGCAATCGATACGGTCAGACCGGACGAGGCCCGCAGCACGAGGCGTCGTTCAACCGGCTACGCTCGCTCCTGGATGAGGTCCCCGAGGGCCGTCGCGGTGGGCAGGATTGGCCGGCCGTCATCGAGGTCGTGGAGGACCTGATCGGCAAGGGCCTGCCGCCCAGCAACCGCGAGATCCGGGACCTCCTGTTGCCCGTGATCGATGAGATTCCCGAAACGATGGAGATGCCCCCCGGCTTCCGTCGGGTCCTCCGGGAGATCGATCGGTTCCTGGCGACGCACTCCGGCGGACTCCCCGCGGCCGCCGCCGCGACCCCCGAGCCGACCGCCGAGGTGAAGGAGGCGGCCCGATTGCTGGCCGGAAAGAGCGTCGTGCTGATCGGAGGGAGCCGCCGCCGCGGGACCCAGGAGGCCCTGAAGAAGGCCCTGGCGCTGAAGGACCTGATCTGGCTCGAGACCAAGGAACACCAGTCCGTCGCGACCTTCGAAGCCGTGGTCGCCCGGACGGACGTGGCGCTCATCCTGCTGGCGATCCGCTGGTCGAGCCATTCGTTCGGGGACGTGAAGCAACTCGGCGAACGCCACGGCAAGCCCCTGGTCCGGCTCCCGGGCGGCTATAGCCCGAACCAGGTCGCCGCCCAGATCGTCGCGCAATGCAGCGGGCAGCTCGAGGTCGAATCATGAGTCAGGGCTCACCCATATCGCGGTTCACCGCCCGTCCCGCATGCTCTCGCTCATCAACTGGACGATCGCCTTCGAGTCGTCGTCCGGCCGCACGGAAAGGGCGTTGATGACCTTCCGCCTCCGCTCCTCCGGGTGATTCTGGTTGAGCTTCCACTTGCCTTCCAGGCGCGTGATCTCGATCCGGAAACCGACGATCATCTTGAGCATCTTCTCGGCATGCTCGGCCGACTCATCGAACACCCAGGGCTCGGGCATCGGGCTCTCGTAGGCCCCGACCGACCGCCTCAGGATCTGGAGGAGGGCGTCGCGCTCCTCGACGAGGTGGAAGGTGCCGTAGGCGTGGACCGCGACGTAGTTCCAGGTCGGGACGGTGCCGGCATCCTCGTACCACGAGGGCGATATGTAGGTATGTGGTCCGGAGAATACGGCCATCACCTCGCCTTCGACCCGCCGCCAGTGCGGATTCGCCCTGGCCATGTGCCCCAGGAGGTAGCCCTGCGTCCCGGCATCGGCGTCGAGGAGCAAGGGCAAGTGGCTGGCCACCAGGCCGCCCTCTCCGTGCGACGTCAAGATGGCGAAGCTGTACCGGCGGATGAAGTCATGTAGCTTGCTCGTGTCGGTCTGGGCGAAGGCCGAGGGAATGTACACGTCTCGACTCCCTGTTCCTTTCCGCATTCTCTCCCGCGGCTCGACCGTCGAGCATCATCGCTGAGTCTCCTCCGCGTCAAGACCGTCGAGAGAATTGATGCTCGTATACGCCCGTCGGATCGGCGGCTCACATCACTTCTCCAGGCCATGCTCTGGGCTTGGCCCTGGAATCTTGATCGTCGCTGCCCGCAGGACCTCGAGCACTCCCCGAGGGTCGCAGCCGTAGATCCCGGAGCCCGAGGCCTCGTTGGCCTCCACGATCGCCGCACCCCGATCCCGGATGACCCCGGCGTCCAGGACGAAGGCCGTCGGCAGTTCAACCCGGGGGTCCGCCAGCAGCCTCGCGACCAGTTCCTCGGTCGCCGCCGCCATCGCGGGCTCGATGATCCACTCGTCACCCCGGCGAGCGAGGGCTCCACGCAACCAGTAGGGCGACCAGGCCCGCGGACGTCGGTCCCCGATGAAATAGCGGAACTCGGCGATCCACTCGACCGGCTCGGAGGCCAGCACCGGGTCGTCATCCGGCATCTCGGGCAGGTCGGCGCCGGTGGAATAGACCTTCGCCGGAAAGGTCTTCTGATTCGGCGGCTTGAGGAACAGGGGGCCGGGTTGCGAGCGCGCCTCGGCGGCGGTCATCAGCCTCAACCGCCTACGGGTGTACTCATCCGGCAGACGGATCAGGAAATCCTCCGAGGGCACCAGTCGCGACAGGCCGAGTTGCTCGGCGACGATCTCGTTGAAGAGGGGCTCGCCGAAGAGGACCGGGTCCTCGGGCTCGAAGTCGTCGGGGCATTGCCGGCTTGCCAGCCGCATCACGTCCCAGCCGAGTGCGATCGCCGCCCGGCGCAGCGTGATCGAATCGTCGGAGTATCGAGGCGGAAGGATGAGGGTCGGCATGACGGCTTTCCGGGAGCATCAACGATCTCGTCCGATCGGGAACAGGCCGGGAATCACTTTCGGGTGTCGCTTTTCGGCTCCGCCCCCGGTTCGGCGTGGGTCTCCGACCCGCGCCCAACTCCATCGACGGGGAACCGGCGAGTGATTCCAGTCCTATTCCTTATCATCGCTCATCTGACCTCGGGAATATCATAGCGACCCTGCGATCCCTTGCGAGGGCCGACCTTTCCGCCTATAACTCAGGGGCCGAACGGTATCGTGGATATCCGGCCGGCGACAACGCCAGGGAATGGATCACGGGAGGCACTGCTGTGAATATCGGGGCCACAATCCTCGGCGCGACCGCACGATGGACCGCCTGTCGTCTCCTGGCGATCCTGGTCATCGCCTTCGGCCCGATGGCCGGCCTCGCCGACGGCCCGGACGAGCCGGGGCCGCGAGCCGGCGATGCCCCGTTCCCGGTCGCCATCCGCGTCGACGCCTCGCGGACCCGGGGCGAGATGCGCCCGGTCTGGCGGTTCTTCGGGCACGACGAGCCGAATTATACCTACATGAAAGACGGTACGAGGCTGCTCTCCCAGCTCGCCGATCTCAGCGCTCAGCCGGTCTACATCCGCACCCATAACCTGCTGACTTCCGGCGACGGCACGCCCGCCCTGAAGTGGGGATCGACCGGAGTTTACTCCGAGGACGCCGCCGGCAACCCGAAGTACGACTGGACGATCCTCGACCGGATCTTCGACACCTACCGGGAGCGAGGCGTCAAGCCTTACGTTCAGATCGGCTTCATGCCCGAGGCCCTCTCCACCAGGCCCGAGCCCTATCAGCATTCCTGGACGCCGGGCGGCCGGAACTCGATCTCGACCGGCTGGGCCTATCCGCCCAGGGACTACAAGAAGTGGGCCGAGCTGGTCCACCAATGGGTCAAGCACTCGGTCGAGCGATACGGTCAAGCCGAGGTGGAGACGTGGTACTGGGAGGTCTGGAACGAGCCCAACATCATGTACTGGCGGGGCACTCCCGAGGAGTACCATGCGCTCTACGACCATGCCGCCGACGCCGTGAAGCGGGCGCTGCCGACGGCGAGGGTCGGCGGCCCGCACGTCGCCGGGCCCCGGTCGCCGGGGGGCTCGAAGTTCCTCAAGGACTTCCTCGACCACTGCGTGCGCGGGACGAACCATGCCACCGGGAAGTCGGGCTCTCCGCTGGACTTCATCGCCTTCCACGCCAAGGGCGATCCCCGATTCGTCGAGGGGCACGTCCGGACCGGGATCGGCGCGCAACTCCAGGACATCGACCGGGGCTTCGCGATCGTGGCGAGCTACCCCGAATTGAAGAATAAGCCGATCATCATCGGTGAATCGGACCCGGACGGCTGCGCCGCCTGCCCGTCGACCGTCTACCCGCAGAACGGCTACCGAAACGGGACGCTCTACGCCAGCTACACCGCCGCCTCGTTCGCCCGCAAGTACGAACTAGCCCGGAAGCATGGGGTCAACTTCGAAGGGGCGGTGACCTGGGCGTTCGAGTTCGAAGGCCAGCCCTTCTTCGCCGGGTTCCGGGTGCTGGCGACGAATGGCATCGCGCTCCCCGTGCTCAACGTGTTCCGGATGTTCGGCCAGATGGGCGGGCGGTCTCTGGCCGTCGAGAGCACGAGCGAGGTCGGCCTGGAGGCGATCCGGACCGGCGGCGTGCGGGGCGAGCCGGACGTCTCGGCCCTGGCCAGCCGCGCGGGGAGCAAGCTCTGCGTGCTGATCTGGCACCACCACGACGACGACCTGCCGGGGCCGTCGGCGGACGTCGAACTGGCGCTGGGCGGGCTGCCCGCCGAGATCGGCCCCACGCTGCTGGAGCACTATCGGATCGATCGCGAGCATAGCAATGCCTTCGAGGCGTGGAAGCGGTTGGGCTCGCCCCAGCGGCCGACGCCCGAGCAGTATGCCGCGCTGGAGCGATCGTCCGAGCTCGCCCCGCTGGGCTCGCCGCGCTGGCTCCATCCCGAGGGTGGCAAGCTGACTCTCAGGCTGAACCTGCCGAGGCAAGCGGTGTCGCTGCTGGTGCTGGATTGGGGCGCGACCAAGGTTGAGTAGTCGAGCAGGACAGGCTTCGAGGCGAAGCGACCATGCGTGATCGACGAATGAGCCTGCGAACGTCGATGGTGGCGATCATCGCCTGGGGCATCTTGCTCGCCTGGGTCCGGTCGCAACGCTCGCTCGGATATGCTTTGCAGGTTACCGCATCCTCGGTCATCGGGTGGGGGTTTAGCTTTTTCACGGCGTTCGCCGTGGTCTGGAAATTCGGCCCCTCCCTTCGCCGAATCGGGGGACGTCGCTCGGCGTCGGCCCTCCTCGCCATCGTGCTCGCGGCGGCGCTTTACTTGATCTGGGCACACCACCGGACGTGGTACTTTGCTAACGGCCTCGACCACGGTGTCCCGTATCCCGACCCGTGGATCAACAGACTCGAGCGGTGGTTTGATGCCCGACATCCCGTCACCCCGGGGAGCCTGAAGATGCACGGAGAGTATTATCGGGTCGCCTTCGTCCTGGGAATGCTGATCTTGATCTTCGCCGGGGCGACGGGCTTTCTCCTCAGTCTGCTCTGGAATCGGCCGGGTGCGGCCGAGGAAAGCCGGAGAGGGCGATCAGATCGAGAGGCGACGTAGAGGGATTCAACCTTCCAATCATGCGCCACGATTTACCCGAAGAGTTCCTTGTGCCGCTTCGCAGCTCGGCGCAATGCCGGGCCAGGCTCGGCCTCGGTGTCGTTCAAGGCCGCAAGGAGGCGGTCCCAATCTCGTTTGGATAGCTCGATCACGGTGTTCTCGCGGACGACTTCGCGCGCATGCCGTAGGGTCAGGTTCGGGATGAAACTGCTGACGGTCTGGCCGGATAGGCTGGCCGCCTGCTCGATCAAGCGCTTTTGATCGGCGGGCACGCGCGGATCGACGCGTTCGGTCTTCGACGCTGCGGCCACGGAATTCACCTCGCGGATATCGACCAGGATCCCTAGCCTCCTCACTCCAGGATAGCGAAAGTACGGAATTTCCCCACACCGATTTTCGGCGTCCTCGCTCCTCTCGCGACCCGCCTCCTCTCCGAGCGTGACGTCTGCTTGTTCGCCGTCGAGCGGGCTCTTATGATGGGCATTCGTCCCGCCCGATCGAAGGGCCCGGATCGCATCGCAATCACGGCGCACGACGGGAGAATCGACGCACATGGCCACGACGAGCAACTACCTGGCGCTGGATCTGGGGGCCGAGAGCGGCCGGGGGCTCCTGGGCCGCTTCGACGGAGAGCGCCTGGAGCTGGAGGAGGTCCATCGCTTCCCCAACGGGCCCGTCCGCATGCTGGACACCATCTACTGGGACCTGCCCCAGCTCTTCGACGAGGTCAAGGTGGCGCTGCGCAAGGCGTCCTCCGGCGGCGGCGAGCTGGACGCGGCCGGGGTGGATACCTGGGGGGTCGATTTCGGCCTGATCGGCCGGGGCGAGACGCTCCTGGGCAACCCGGTCCATTATCGCGACGCCAGGACCGACGGCATGCTCGAGGAGGCGTTCCGACGCGTCCCGCGCGAGCGGATCTACGAGGTCACCGGCCTGCAATTCCTGCCGTTCAACACGCTGTATCAGCTCCTGGCGCTGTCGCGGTCCAACTCGCCGCTCTTCGAGGTGGCCGAGACGATGCTGATGATGCCGGACCTCTTCGGCTGGCTGCTGACCGGCCGCCGCGCCGGCGAGCGGACCGACGCCTCGACGACGCAGTTGCTCGACCCGCGCTCCGGCACCTGGTCCGACGAGCTCTGCCGCGACCTGGGGCTCCCCCGCGCGATCCTGCCCGACCTGATCGAGCCCGGCACGGCGCTGGGGCCATTGCGGCGGTCGGTCGCCGAGGAGCTCGGGCTCTCCCGCCCCTTGACCGTGATCGCGCCGGCCACCCACGACACCGCCAGCGCCGTGGCCGCCGTGCCGGTCCGGTCGACATCTCCGTCGTCATCGGCCTCGTCGTCGTCATCGTCGCCGCCGGACTGGTGCTACCTCAGCTCGGGGACCTGGTCGCTTTTGGGCGTCGAAGTTCCGCATCCGGTGATCAACGCCGAAACGATGAGGTATAATCTCACCAACGAGGGGGGCGTGGCGGGGACGACGCGGCTGCTGAAAAACATCATGGGCCTCTGGCTCGTCCAGGAGAGCCGCCGGACCTGGGCCCGTACGGGGCGAGAGTGGACATACGAGGATCTCATCGCCCGGGCCCAGGTTGCCCCCCCTTTCAAGACCCTGGTGGACCCGGATGACACCAGCTTCCTGGCCACCGGAGACATGCCGGCCCGGCTGGCCGCCTACTGCACCCGGACCAATCAGGCGCCGCCCGTCGACGAGGGGGCCCTGGTCCGATGCTGCCTCGAGAGCCTCGCGCTGAAGTACCGCTGGACGATCGAGCGGATCGAGGCCATCCTCGGCACGACGATCCGCACGATCCACGTGGTCGGCGGCGGCAGCAAAAACACGTTGCTCTGCCAGTTCACCGCCGATGCCTGCGGACGGCCCGTGCATGCCGGCCCCGTCGAGGCCACGGCGATCGGCAATATCCTGATGCAGGCCATCGGTTGCGGACGACTCGGCTCGATCGCCGATATGCGTGCCGTGGTCGCCCGGTCGTTCCTCGTGACGGTCTACGAGCCGCGCAATACCGCCGCCTGGAACGACGCGGCCGGGCGGTTCGCATCGCTGGTCCCGGCGTGAAAATTGGCAGTAGCCGGTGAAGTGAGGAGTTGGAGGATCCTCGTTGCACCGTCAGTTGACGGCATCCTCTGGTCAATGTCGTCGTCATCGCCCTGATGGCGGTCCTGGCCGATGCCGACGGCCCGGCCGTGATCGCCAAGTGGGCGGCCTTGGAACAAGATCTCCTCTCGGAGGCGCTCGACTTGCCCAACGGAATCCGGCGCAAGGATGTTTTTCGTCGCGTCTTGGTCCAGCTCAAGCCGGCCGCCTTTCAAGCCCGTTTCGCCGACTGGCTGCAATCGTTGCGCGCCACGGCCGCGGAGGCCGTCGGCGTGACCCGACCGATCTTGGCGGTCGATGGAAAGACGGCGCGGCGAAGCCACGATCGCGGCAAGGGCTTGGGCGCCTTGCATTCGGTGAGCGTCTGGGCCAGCGAATTCGGGCTGTCGCTCGGGCAAGTGGCCTGCGCCGAGAAATCGAACCCCGAACGGGGGCGCCGGATCACGACACGCCTTCCGGTTCCGCCGACCCGGCGGAAGACCCTTCTACTCAACGCGACCGAAAACTCCACATGACAGCCGGGAGCCGCGACCCCGTCCGGGTCACTCGCCGGCGGCCGGCCATTTCATGTCGGGTCCGGGGTGGCGCGGGGCTGGTACGCCGCCGCCGAACCCCGGGAACCGGACGAACCGCCACTGGCGGTGGCGGGCGTACCAAGATTGCCGAGCCCGATCCCGCGTCCGCCTCGCCCGGGTCGCGTCCATCGCAGATGCCCTCTCCGAGCGGGACGCGGGCCCGCCGGCCACTCGGCGATCATTCCTGCGTCCCACGCTCACAAAGTACATCGCTGGCGCGGCGAATAACCCCGTAACCCTCCGATTTTTTCAGAATCGGGTCTGTCCCTCCGGCAGGCTCGGTGCGAAGGGGGTCTCGTGTCGGGCGAGCCGGCGAGCCAGAGCCGACCGGTAAGTCGATCGGGGCCGTACGTCGCGACGCACCGATCGACTCGCCGGATTCGTGCATCTGGTCGAGAAAATTATGTTTGCAATCCGGGGGCCGAGGCCCGATCATGAAGGCGTCGGCCCCGTCGTCCCTCGCGGTTGAGAGGAGTCGTGCCCATGGACCCCGAAGGGTCGGTCACGCGCTGGATCGCTCAGCTCAAGGACGGCGACCGCGCCGCCGCGGAGCCGCTCTGGAGGGCCTACTTCCACCGCCTCGTCGCCCTGGCGCGCACGCGCCTCCGCGGCACCTCGCGCGGCGCCGCCGACGAGGAGGACGTCGCGCTGGCCGCCTTCGACAGCTTCTACCGCCGCGCCGAATGCGGCCAGTTCCCCAGGCTCGAGGGCCGCGATGACCTCTGGCAACTCCTGTTCGTCATCACCGTCCGCAAGGCCGCCGACCTGACGCGTCGCGAGGCCCGCCGGCCCGGGCGCGGCGCCGGGGGCCGGTCGCCCGAGGAGCGGGCCGGGCTGGACATCGAGCTGCTCCTCGGCACGGAGCCCAGCCCCGAGTTCGCGGCGTTGGTGGCCGATGAGTGCCGGCGCCTGCTCGACCGCCTGGGCGATGAGACATTTCGCGGTGGCGGTGTGGAAGATGGAAGGCCAGACCAATGCCGCGATCGCGGCGCGGCTGGGGTGCGTCGAGTCGACCGTCGAGCGAAAACTGCAGCGGATTCGCGACCTCTGGTCGAGAGAGGGGATTTCATGAGCGGTGCGACCCCGACCGAGGGAGGGGACCGCTCGTCGTCGCTGGGCGGACGGGTGGAGGCGTTGTGCGACCGGTTCGAGGCCGCCTGGAAGGCGGGCGGGAGGCCGACGATCGAGGATTACCTCGGTGAAGCGCCCGAGGCGGGCGCGGTGTTATCTGCGCGCGCTGCTGGAGCTGGAGCTGGCCTACCGCCGCCGGAACGGCGAGCGGCCGACTCCGGAGGAGTATCAGTGCCGGTTCCCGGAGCACGTCGCCGTGATCGAGACCAACCTTGGCGCCGCGCCCCTCCTCGGTCCGCCCGGCCCCAGGCCGGCGCGGACCGCAACCTGCTGTTCGGCCTGCTGGCCCTCCAGCTCAACTTCATCGACCGCGACGCGTTGGTCGACGCCTTCCATCGCTGGATCGGCGACCGTTCCAGGCCACTCGATCGGATCCTCCTCGAGCGCGGCGCCCTGTCGCCGAGCCGGCACCTGCTCCTGGCCGGCCTGGTCGAGGAGCACATCAAGCTGCATGGCGATGACCCCGCGAAGAGCCTGGCGGCGCTCAGCTCGATCGGCCCGGTGCGCGCGGATCTGTCTCGCATCGCCGACCCCGAGCTGCACACCAGCCTGGCGCAGGTCTCGGCCGTGCGGGGGAATCATGACGATCCCCTCCGGACGATGAGCCAGGCGAGCCTGGGTGCCTCGACTTCCGCCGGCTCACGATTCCGCATCCTCCGGCCGCACGCCAAAGGGGGGCTGGGCCAGGTCTCCGTGGCGCTGGACCAGGAGCTCGACCGTGCGGTGGCCCTCAAGGAGATCCAGGGTCGCCACGCCGACGACGTCCACAGCCGCTCGCGGTTCGTCCAGGAGGCGGAGATCACCGGCAAGCTCGAGCACCCGGGCATCATCCCCGTGTATGGATTGGGCCACGATGCCAGTGGCCGGCCGTTCTACGCGATGCGGTTCATCCAGGGGGATAGCCTCAAGGAGGCGATCGCGGCGTTCCATGGCGATGAGGGCCTGAAGCGGGACGTCGCGGCGCAGGGCGCGCGGCTGCGCGAGTTATTGCGGCGGTTCACGGACGTCTGCAACGCGATCGCGTATGCGCACAGCCGGGGCGTGCTGCACCGCGACCTCAAGCCGGGCAACATCATGCTGGGCCCCTACGGCGAGACGCTGGTGGTGGACTGGGGCCTGGCCAAGCCGCTGGGCCAGACGGCGGCCGCCGATCCGGCGCCCGGCGCCGGCTCGTCGATCGCCGAAGGCCCGATCCGGCTGTCGGGCCTGAGCGGCTCGCGGGATGAGACATTCGCCGGGACGATGGTGGGCACGCCGGCTTATGCCAGCCCCGAGCAGGTCGCCGGCCGGCACGATTTGCTGGGCCCGGCCAGCGACGTCTACGGCCTGGGTGCGACGCTGTACGCCCTCCTGACCGGCCGGGCGCCGTTCGACGGCCCGGACGTCGGCGTCGTCCTGGGCAAGGTCCGACGCGGCGAGTTCCCGCCGCCGAGGGCGGTCAACCGGGCGATCGACCCGGCGCTGGAGGCGACCTGCCTGAAGGCGATGGCCCTGATCCCCGAAGACCGTTATGCCTCCTCCACCGCCCTGGCCGACGACATCGAGCATTGGCTGGCCGGCGAGCCGGTCTCGGCCTGGCGCGAGCCGTTTTCGATCCGGGCGCGGCGGTGGATGCGGCGCAACCGCACGCTGGTGGCCGGCACGGCGGCGACGCTGGTGGTCGGTGTCATCGGCCTCTCGGCCGTGGCGGTCGTGAAATCCGTAGCGAACTCTGCGCTGGAGGCGAAGAACCGCCAGCTCATCGCCGCCAACGCCGCCACCACCGAGGCCAAGAATGAGGCCGAGGCGGCCCTGGCCGAGACGATCAAGGCGAAGAGGGAAACCGAGGAGGCGCTGGCGCAGAAAGCGACGTCGCTGGCGAAGTCGGAGGAGTCGCGCCAGCGGGCCGCGACGGTACTGACCTTCCTCAAGGATGGCGTCCTCGTGGCCCCGCGGCCCGAAGGCCAGGAGGGGGGCCTGGGCAAGGACGTGACGGCCCGCAAGGCCGTCGACGTCGCCGAGGCGAAGATCGCCGACGTTTTCAAGGGCCAGCCGACTGTCGAGGCGGAAGTTCGAGACACGCTGGGTGAGACCTACTCTTACATGGGTGAAGCACTGCTGGCGATCCGTCAGCACGAGCGCGCCCTGGAGCTGCGCCGGTCGAAGCTGGGTCCCGACCATCCCGACACGCTGACCAGCCGCAACAAACTCGCCATCGCCTACATGAACGCCGGCCGCACCGACCAGGCCATCGAGATGCTCGAGGAGACGCTCAAGCTACTCGAGTCGAAGCTGGGTCGCGACCACCGCGACACGCACATGAGCCGCACCAGCCTCGCCCTCGCCTATATGAACGCCGGCCGCACCGCCCAGGCCATCGAGATGCTCGAGGCGACGCTCAAGCTGTTCGACTCCAGGCTGGGTCCCGACCACCCCGATACGCTCGAAATCCGCAACAACCTCGCCGACGCCTACTTGTACGCCGGCCGCACCGCCGAGGCCATCGAGATGCTCGAGGCGACGCTCAAGCTGTTCGACTCGAAGCTGGGTCCCGACCACCCCGACACGCTGACCAGCCGCAACAACCTCGCCGCTGCCTACATCTACGCCGGCCGCTTCGCCGAGGGCGTCACGATGTTCGATGAGATCTTGAAGCTACGCGAGTCGAAGTTGGGTCGCGACCACCCCCTTACGCTCGCCACTCGCAACAACCTCGCCGTCGCATATCGCAGCGCCGGCCGCCCCGCCGAGGCCATCGAGATGCTCGAGGCGACGCTCAAGCTGTTCGACTCGAAGCTGGGTCCCGATCACCCCGACTCGCTCGCGAGTCGTTCCAGCCTCGCCGGCGCCTACGAGTCGCTCGGGCGCTGGGCCGACGCCGAGGACCTGAGGCGCCAGACACTGCTCGGCCGCCGCAAGGCCGAGAAGCCCGACAGCCCCCGCCTCGCCGGCGACCTCGCGTGGCTCGGCTCCAACCTGCTGAGCCAGGAGAAATGGTCGGTTGCCGAGCCCGTCCTGCGGGAATGCTTCGCGATCCGCGCGAAGGCTACCCCCGACGACTCGTTGCGGTTTAACACGATGAGCCAGCTCGGCGGTGCGCTCTTGGGCCAAGGCCGGTACGACGAGTCCGAGCCGCTGGTGATCGGGGGCTACGAGGGCATGAAGGCGAGCGAGGCGAAGGACCCCGCGGTGGGCAAGGCCTGGCTGCCCGAGGCGGCGGTGCGGGTGGTGCGGCTTTACGAGGGGTGGGGCAAGCCCGGGAAGGCCGCCGAGTGGAAGGAGAAGCTCGGGCTGGCCGACCTCCCTGCCGACGTGTTCGCCACGCCCTGAACCCACCGATGCGCAGGCCGCCTCCTACTTCGATCGGTGCAGGCCGAAGGAGGAAAAAGCATCGGGAGTCAATGATGACTTGGATTGGCGCGGGGGTTCTTACCGAGGACGGCCTCGCGGGCGAAGGCTGGATTCCAATCCGTTCCGCTTCGCCGCAGTCCGCACCCAGCGATCGACGCCGTGACACTCCAGCCAGGCTAAAGTCCGGAGGCTTCTCGGTTGGTCGGGGAGCCATTGTGTTATCCTCTCCCCGAGCAACTTGCATGCTGGCCGTTATGTCCCGCAGCGAGACGGCCGTGCGGATCTGGGACCTCGCCTCCTTGCGCACCCGACGGGCGGCGATGCGCCTGGATTGGGACGAAGATGAGAGGCCCGTCCCGGAAGGGCGTCAGGAATAATGGACGCCGATCATCCTATTTCGCCTCGGCCGGCCGATCCCGTCGCAGCGCGGCTGCCAGGTCGGTGGCCTTTTTCGATCGTAGGGCGTTGCGCACCGACTCGGCCCTTGCGGCGTCGGCCACGCCCGTCTCACCCTCCCCGACCAGCGTGGCGAAGGCGCCCGCGCCACGGAGAATAGCTCGGCCAGCTCTGCTTCGGTCCCGCTCAGGCGGGTCTCGATGGTGGCGACGTTGCCGGCGCCGCCGAGTCGTTGGTCAAGCTGCGGGGCGGGGTGCAATGGCTCGGACCCGACGTGCACCGAGAGGTGAGGGGCCCCCGGCATGACCTGGCGGGTCTGCAACGGATCGAACGCACGGTCCTCGTCCTCCGGGTTGGCCACGCCGAGCACGACCAGGGTACACGGCCGAGGCCGGAACTGGCCCAGCGACGATTCGATCCACACCCAGCCGGCGCCGGGGTGCCAGTACTCAACCAGCCAGTGCTCGTACAACGGGCCGGACCAGGTCGGCAGGTGGGCGACGGTGCGGGCGGGAATGCCCCCGGCTCGCAACAGCGCCGCGGCCAGGTTGGCGCGGCTGGTGCACGACCCGCCGCAGTCCAGCCCCTTGCGGGCGTCGAGGGCGTCGAACGCGACGCCGTCCTTGCCCTGATGATGCGCGGTGAACGCGATGACGCGGCGGGCGTACGACTCGACACCCTCGGTCCCCCGGGCCAGTTCCTGGGCCTTGTCGCGTATGGCCGGGTCGTCGCTCTGGACGCAGGCGGTGCTCCGCGTCCAGGGCGCCGCTTCCTCGGGCGCTTCGGGCCGGGCCGCTCGAGGGAGCGGGCCGTCCTTGCCCCGACCGACCAGGACCAGCGCCTCCCACCGGACCACGGCCCCCTTTTGCGTCGGCGCCACGGTGACTTCGCAGAGCCAGTTGCGACCATCGGGACGCCGCACCCAGCGGTAGCTCTTCAGGGCTCCGGGCGGTTCGACCTTGAGGTCGAAGGTGAGGGGGACCTGGTCGCGATAGGTGCCGGGGATGGGAAAGGTCAGGACCCCGACGTCGTCTTTGGCCCGGGTGGCGACGGCGGCCTGGGCGCCGGCGTGGATGACGCCCGGCCCGTCGAGTGGGGGGGCGGGCCGCGCGGGGGCCGGCCGCAGCAAACGCGCGAGCAGACCGCCGGGCGGCTTGGGAAGCCTGGGACCGGCCTTCTTCGGGCCGCCGACTCGGAGATGGGCGTCGGCGACCGAGATAGGCTGGGCGGTCGCGTTGATGACCCAGGCCGTCAACGTCGCCGTGCCCGGGGGGACAACATACTCCCGGGTCAACCTGGTCCATTTCCCGGCGACCAGGTCGAACGGGGTGCTCGACTGAAAGGTGAGATCGCGATCCTTGTCGTATCCGAACACATTGACAGAGGCCGTCTGCCCGTCGGCGTGCCCGCGGACCTGGCAGTCGAAGCGGAGTTCGCGGTCCGCAGGCACCGGGTTGATGGCGACGCCCGCGTGCGACCACGATTGTGGCCCCGGCTCGACACCGTCGAGCCGCACCGAGGCGCTGTCGCCATGACGAAGCTCCGGTTCGGGGACGGCACTTCGGAGGAACCACCCCTCAGCCCGGCGGTCGAAGGTGGGATTCTTCAAGAGCTCGGAACCCTCGATGATCTGACGAGCCCTCGAGGTACGGCACAGCCCCAGGAGCGTCAGGACGACCAGGGCAGATGCGAGGCAAAACAGCGGTCTCATAGGGATCTCCTCTCTCGAGCTGGCGGTGGCGGGCATACCCGAGGTCAGACTTGGTCATTCCAGAGCGAAAAACCAAGAACCAAGTCTGGCTCAACGAGCTTTTCGGCATGCCCGATCTGGGTTCGCGTAAAAAACGGTGTCCGTTCCTGCGCGCCTGAACGGGCGCCATCACCGCTTCACCGCTGATCTTCAGCGAACAATTAGCCGGAGCGGTCTCGGTTGAGGGGAGGGCCGGGCGTTGCGCCCGGCCCTCCCCTGACCAGCTTAGACTGCAGGAATCAAGGTCTTTGCGGGGCGTTCGCACATCGAGACCTGGAACAGTCGCTTGACCTTTGGCTCGCTTTCGGGTTGAGCGCGAGGTTGTTTGTGACTCGAGCTGGGAAGCTCTCACGCAACAACGCCCTGCCCGTTGTTCGTGTACCGCGCCCCGGAGAAGTAGAAGCAGACGCCCGTATCAGGACCTGAATTGTCTCCCGTTTGGCCCGCGTCGCCAGAGCCCGTGCAGTCCGTCAGTAGGACAGTACTGTACTCGTTGATGTAGATTGCACCTCCGTATCCGGTTCCGGATCCGATCGCGGTGCCTCCGTTATTGGCCGAGTTGTCGGAGAATGTGAGCCAGTTGCCAGTAACGTAACAGCCGTTAGCCTCGAAAGCCCCGCCGCTTCCCTCACCAGGGCCGCCGGCGCCGCCGGTCTCACCAGTTCCCGCGGTGCCGCCGGTGGCGCTGTTGGAGTCGAAGGTGCTGTACTCAATGGTAATGCGCGGCGGGTTAGCAATGGTCAGGGCAAGACCAAGCGGATCCACGATGCGCATGGCCCCGCCCTCCCCGATTCCACCGTTCCCGTTGGCGCCGGAGCCGGAACCGTTTCCGCCGTTTCCGCCGTGGGCCTGGTTGCCCGTGAACGTGGCGGCGATTACGTCCTTTTTGCTGTCGGCGTCAACCACGAGGGCCCCACCCGCGGCGAATCCGCCATTGCCGCCGCTGCCCCCGCCCGTGAGGTGGTATCCCCCCCCACCGCCGATGGCCTCGTTATCCGTGAACGTCACGCCGTGAGAGATATTGAGTGGGCCGCCTCCGTACTCGTAATCGATCGCGCCGCCAGTGGCATTGCCCCCATCGCCGCCGTTGATCGACCCCGAAGCCTCGCCGCCGGGGCCGCCGACCGCCTTGTTGCCCGTGAAGGAGGAATTGGTGATCGCGAGGGACATGGAGGAATCCTCGATGGCACCTCCCGAGGCGTAGCCGCCAATCCCGCCTCCTCTGCTACACATGGCAGAGTTGTCGGTAAACGACGTGCTGTCAATGACGGCGCTTGGGACCGCGGCACTGGAGTTGCCAAGTGAACCAATGTAGATGGCGCCGCCGGAGGCCGGGAGGTCTCCAATGGGGTCATACGCGGAGTTGAAGGAGAACGCGGAATTGCCGCCGACGCTGAGAGCGCCCTGACCGGCGTAGTAGACTGCGCCGCCGTTGACGGCTTTGTTGTACAGGAAGGACGTAGAGGTGATGGTGAGTGACGATTCACCGACGTCGAAGATGGCGCCCCCCACCCCTGCGCGCTATTGTTGTCTGTACCGTTATCCAAGGTCGGGTACGTGTCCCCGAACTTCGAGCCGTTCATGGTCACGGGCCCGGTCCCGCCCCCGACGAAAAGTGCGCCCCCATACCGCGCATTGCTTTGGCGAAACGTCACATTCGTGAGGGACAAGGAGGTGCTGTTGTTGTTCAGCTGGGCCTCATAGTCGATCGCGCCGCCGCCGTTCATCGCCGTGTTGCCCTGCGGTGGAAGGGGAGGTGCACCTACAGTTGTGAAGATAGGATTGTATGACGTCCCGAACTGGCAGTTGGTCAACGACACGGTGCCGCATCGGGCCGCCGCGCCATCGGACCCGCCGATCTCGACCGCGCCGCCATTGCCCCCTCCTCCCCGCTGGGGGTTTCCAGCCGAATTGCCCACGAAGCTGCTGTTCGTGATCGTGAGCGAGTAGGAGCCCTCGTAGTCGATGGCGCCGCCGTTGCCACCCGCCGTGTTGCCCGGAGTCGCCGAGGAGCCGGTGCCGAATATCGAGTTATTCACGTCCACGGGTCCGCTTCCTGGCCCGGCATAGATCGCGCCGCCGTCGTTCGTGGCTGAATTGCCCGTGAACGTGACGTTGGAGACGTTGAGGGCGGAACTGGGGTTCGTGTCCTCGTAATCGATTGCGCCGCCGTTGCCCGAGCCGCTGCCTCTGCTGCTGTTGGCCTTCCCGTTCTGCAGGACGATGCCCGGGCCGCCGTTGACCGTCACGGGCCCAGCGTTGGGGCCGATCCACAAGAACTCTGTGCCACGGAGGGGGATCGTCACGGAAGACGATTTATTGTTGACGATGCTCAGACCGAGGCCCTGCACCGTCGGGTTGAACTCGTTGAGGGTGTAGGGGCCGATAGGGGCGAAACGAACAAGGTCGATCTCGACTGCGGTCGTGCCCTTGGTAGGGTTATTGGCCGCCTTGATGTCACCTGCCAACTGCGGAAGGTCCAGCGGATAGAAATAAGCCGTAGTGAGCACGACCCGCCCCTCCAGCGGGTCCGCCCAGGGCTTGAACCGCATCCGCTCGCGTCGCGGCACGCGGCGACGGTCGCGAGTGGAGGTCTTCGATGTGGAATTCGACGATTTCTGCCATCTGAAGAATGTCATTGGTGAAGCTCCTTGTTTGGGACGCCGACTTGGCAGGGGCAAACAATGCCCTGAACTCGGCGCCCCGGTGTTCGGCCGGTTGCGGCTGTTGGGTCGTGTGTTCGGGCACGCCTGAAGTGAGATGACGATCGTCCCTCGGCCTGACGCCCACCGTCAGGGCGACCGACGCCCTGACCGTCTGGGGTCACGCCCCGGAACAGAAAACGAAGCACGTTGACGGAGTTTCACCCGCCCTCGTTGGATGGGTCCGGTCGAAGAATTTGCGACGCATCGAACTTCCTCCCCGGAGGCAGATCAGGGGGATGTGTCAAGACAATCCCCCAGTTCGCCATCCGACGAGCACGGAATAAACCCGGTCTATGAAGGGGAGGACCGTCGCGGGATTGCCTCGGAGCATCCTGGCCGAACCGCCCGCTGGGCTCATGCGCCGGCGGGCGTCCTCCAGGGCATCGCGTCCATCCGAGGCGGCGCCTCGATCCCGCCGCCGAACCCCAGGAACCGGGCGAACCGCCACTGGCGCTGGCGGGCATACCAAGATTGCCGAGCCCGATCCCTCGTTCGCCTCGCCCGTGTCCCGTCCATCGGAGGTGCCCTCTGCGAGCGAGACGCCGGCCACCCGGACACCGGCGATCTTGCCTGCGTCCCCCGCTCACAAAGTACATCGCTGGTGCGGCGAATAACCCCGCAACCCTCTCGCGATTTTTTCAGAATTGGTTCTGCCCTCACGACAGGCTCGGTGCGAAGGGGGGCTCGCTTCGGACGGGCCGGCGCGGCAGAGCCGACCGGGATGTCGATCGGGCGGTACGTCGCGCCGCACCGATCGACTCGCCAGATTCGTGTATCTGGTCGAGAAAATTATGTTTGCAATCCGGGGGCCGAGGCCCGATCATGGATGCGTCGCCCCCGTCGTCGCTCGCGGTCGAAAGGAGTCGTGCCCATGGACCCCGAAGGGTCGGTCACGCGCTGGATCGCTCAGCTCAAGGACGGCGACCGCGCCGCCGCGGAGCCCCTCTGGGAGGCCTACTTCCACCGCCTCGTCGCCCTGGCTCGCACGCGACTCCGCAGGACCGCGCGCCGCGCCGCCGACGAGGAGGACGTCGCGCTGGCCGCCTTCGATAGCTTCTACCGTCGTGCCGAACGCGGCCAGTTCCCCAGGCTCGAGGGCCGCGACGACCTCTGGCAGCTCCTGTTCGTCCTCACCGTGCGCAAGGCCGCCGACCTGGCGCGCCGCGAGGCCCGCCAGCCCGGGCGGGGCGCCTGGGGACGGTCGCTCTGGGAGCAGGCCGAGCTGAACCTCGAGCTGGTCCTGGGTACGGAACCGACCCCCGAGTTCGCCGCCCTGGTGGCCGACGAGTGCCGGCGACTGCTCGACCGCCTGGGGGATGAGACGTTGCGCGCGGTGGCGGTCTGGAAGATGGAAGGCCAGACCAACGCCGCGATCGCGGCGCGGCTGGGGTGCGTCGAGTCGACCGTCGAGCGGAAACTGCAGCGGATCCGCGACCTCTGGTCGAGGGAGGGGATTTCATGAGCGGTGCGACCCCGACTGAGGGAGAGGACCGCTCGTCGTCGCTGGGCGGACGGGTGGAGGCGTTGTGCGACCGGTTCGAGGCCGCCTGGAAGGCGGGCCGGCGGCCGCGGATCGAAGACGACCTGGGTGAGGTGCCCGAGCCGGTGCGCGCGGAGTTATTGCGCGGGTTGCTGGGAGTGGAGCTGGCCTATCGCCGCCGGAACGGCGAGCGGCCGATGCCGGAAGAGTACCGTCACCGATTCCCGGATCACCCCGCCGTGATCGACACTGTCTTAGTCGCGGCGCCCCCTATTCGGGCCGCCCGGCCCCGGGCCGGCGCGGACCGCGACCTGCTGTTCGGCCTGCTGGCCCTCCAGCTCGACTTCATCGACCGCGACGCGTTGGTCAACGCCTTCCATCGCCGGATCGGCGACCGTTCCAAGTCACTGGATCGGATCCTCCTCGAGCGCGGCGCCCTGTCGCCGAGCCGGCACCTGCTCCTGGCCGGCCTGGTCGAGGAGCACATCAAGCTGCATGGCGATGACCCCGCGAAGAGCCTGGCGGCGCTCAGCCCGATCGGCCCGGTGCGCGCGGACCTGTCGCGCGTCGCCGACGGCGAGTTGCACACCAGCCTGGCGCAGGTCTCGGCCGTGCGGGGGAATCATGACGATCCCCTCCGGACGATGAGCCAGGCGAGCCTGGGTGCCTCGACTTCCGCCGGCTCACGATTCCGCATCCTCCGGCCGCACGCCAAAGGAGGGCTGGGCCAGGTCTCCGTGGCGCTGGACCAGGAGCTCGACCGTGCGGTGGCCCTCAAGGAGATCCAGGATCGCCACGCCGACGACCTCCACAGCCGCTCGCGGTTCGTCCACGAGGCGGAGATCACCGGCAAGCTCGAGCACCCGGGCATCATCCCCGTGTATGGATTGGGCCACGACGCCAGCGGCCGGCCGTTCTACGCGATGCGGTTCATCCAGGGGGATAGCCTCAAGGAGGCGATCGCGGCGTTCCATGGCGATGAGGGCCTGAAGCGGGACGTCGCGGCGCGGGCGCGCGGCTGCGCGAGTTATTGCGGCGGTTCACGGACGTCTGCAACGCGATCGCGTATGCGCACAGCCGGGGCGTGCTGCACCGCGACCTCAAGCCGGGCAACATCATGCTGGGCCCCTACGGCGAGACGCTGGTGGTGGACTGGGGCCTGGCCAAGCCGCTGGGCCGGACGGCGGCCGCCGATCCGGCGCCCGGCGACGGCTCGGGGCTGGCCGAAGGCCCGATCCGGCTGTCGGGCCCGAGCGGCTCGCGGGATGAGACATTCGCGGGCACGATGGTGGGCACGCCGGCCTATGCCAGCCCCGAGCAGGTCGCCGGCCGGCACGATTTGCTGGGCCCGGCCAGCGACGTCTACGGCCTGGGTGCGACGCTGTACGCCCTCCTGACCGGCCGGGCGCCGTTCGAGGACCGCAACCGGGACGTGGTGCTGGGCAAGGTCCGACGCGGCGAGTTCCCGCCGCCGAGGGCGGTCAACCGGGCGATCGACCCGGCGCTGGAGGCGACCTGCCTGAAGGCGATGGCCCTGGGGCCGGAGGATCGGTACGTCACGCCGGGCGCGCTGGCCGACGACATCGAGCATTGGTTGGCCGGCGAGCCGGTCTCGGCCTGGCGCGAGCCCTGGACGGTACGAGCGCGGCGGTGGAGGGCCAAGCATCGCCCCCTGGTCGCGGCGGCGACTGCGGCCTTGGTCGTGGCGCTGATGGCGGCCGCCTGGGGTTGGAACCGGGTCCAGGTCCAGGAGGCGAGGGACAAGACCCGGGGATACTCTCTGGCCCAGGCCATCCTGGCGGCTCAGATCGGTAAGGTACCGACTCTGGTCGAGCAACTCGAGGGCTACCGCCGTGGGGCTGATCCCCTACTGGTCTTGCATCTCAAGGCCGAATCCGACGACTCCCCCGAGAAACTCCGCGCCGCCCTGGCCCTGGTGTCGGTCGATGCCCGCCAGGTCGACTACCTGTCCCGGCGGCTGCTCAAGGCGAGCGCCGAGGAACTCCTGGTCATCCGCGATGCCCTGAAACCGTCGGGCCACACTCTCAGGCCGCGGCTCTGGGCCCTGCTCGGCGATAGCAAGGCCGACTCCGACGGCCGCCTCCGCGCCGCCGCCGCCTTGGCGGCATTCGGCCCGGATGATGCGCGCTGGCAGGCGCACAGCACGGCGATCGTGGACCGATTGGTCAAGGAAGACCCGCAGGTCCTCCGTTTCTGGACCGAGGCCTTTCGGCCAGCCCGATCGAATCTCATCAAACAACTCGCCGCGACCTTTCAAGACCGGAGCCGGTCGGAGGCGGAGCGGACCCTGGCGAACAACCTGATCCTGGCTTACGCCGATCGCCCCGAGGACCTCGCCGTCTTGGTCCAATCGGCGGATCACCCGCTATTTGATGTGCTCATAACCCGTCTCGCGAAGTCCCCCATGCAGGCGGTCTCCCACCTGCAGCAAGCCATCGCCCAGACCCTCGAACCCCGATGGAACGATCCTGCCCTCGACCCCGCCTGGGCGGAACGCGACCCGGCGCTGGTGACGCGGATCGACCAGGCCCAGGGATTGGTTGCCGAGCGGTTCGCCTTCTGTCAGACGATGCCGCTCGAGGTGTTTGTCGAGGTGGCCGAGGGACTGCGACGGTCGGGGTATCGACCAATCCGCTTCCGGCCGTACCGGGCGGCGGAAACGGTCCGAGTGGCGGCGGTCTGGACACGCGACGGACGGCCCTGGCAAATGGTCCACGGCGTCGGGGCCGAATCCCTCCGCCAGAAAGACGCAAATTGGCAGCAACAGGGCTACAAACTCATCGACGTGGCCGGGTACATGGCGACCGATCGTGGTAAAGGCCCTGACTTAGTCTACGCGACAGTCTGGGCCAAGTGCTTGGGCCCAGACGACGGGGCCCAATTCGACGTAGATATGACCCAGGAGCAGTTCCAACAAGTCCGTGTCGCGCGCGGCAACCTGGGCTTTGTTCTCGATACCAGGAGCATCGTGCTCGCGACGGACGGCAAATTGCGGTCTTGTGCGGTCTGGGTCCGAGGGGACCCCGGCGCCACTACGCCCGACCCATTCATGGGGAATCAAGTTGCATATGCGACTAAGGAGGTTGGCTCTAAATTGCAGGTCGACGTCAGCCTGAGCCCGGCAGACTCTCAGGACTTCAAACAAATGCGCACAAAGAGTTTGGCCCAGTTGGAGCAGGCGCTCAACGCCAACCCCAACGATCAGAACGTAATTGAAGCGCGAGGTTCTGTCCGGTTCTACCTCGACCAATTTGAGGGGGCAGTTGCCGATTTTACAAGAATCATTAGCTTGAAGAAAGGTTCGGATCAGACATTTCTACAGCGTTCTCGTTCTTACGCTCACCTGGGCAAGCCGGAAGAGGCCAAGAGCGATTTCGCCGAGTACCTTAACCGTACCAACAAGAGTGTCAGCGACGACCCTCAAGCCGCATGGGCCGATGCAGCGGTCGCATGCCAGCTTGGCCAGGATACTGAGGGATTCAAGCGATTGGAAAAGGCATTGACCGCACATCCCGGAAATGCCGAGTTCCTTTTCTATGCTGCTTGTGCTTATGCCGAAGCATCGCACACCATCACGACCAAGAGTTATGGCGATCGGGCGGTGCAACTCCTCCGGGATGCGGTCGCTAACGGCTTCAACCGATACTCCAATTTCCAACGCATCAGCATCGTTCCTGAGCTGGAACCGATACGCTCCCACCCCGGCTATCGCGCCTTGATGTTCCCGGCGGGTTACGACCGGCTATTCGCCGGCATCTGGAACGCGAGCAAGACCCTGGAATCGCAAGAGAGCCATGGTCTGGTCCCCGTGGCGAACTTGGAGCGGTGCCGGGAATGGGCCTTGCAGGGCTATCGACCGGCGGCGATCGCGGTCACGACGCCAGGCGACGATCTTCCGCTGATCACCGCATCGGTCTGGCACCGGCCGCTGATCCCACCCAAGGCCCATCGCGAACTGGTGCAGCGGCAGGGGCAAGCGGCGGCGGCCCTAGTGCAACTTGGCCGGCCCGAGCTGGTTTGGCCCCTGCTGAGACACTCGCCCGACCCGAGTCTGCGCACCGAGGTGATCCACAACTTGGCCAGGTTTGACTCCGGCTCGCAGGCAGTGGAGGCGGTCATCGAGCGGCTCAAGACCGAGCCCGACGCCTCGGCCCGCCGCGCCTTGATCTTGACCCTGGGTGAGTTTCCCGCGACGGCGATCGCGGCGGAGCGGCAGGCCTTGACCGTTCGGCTCCTGGGCTGGTACCAAAACGACCCTGACCCCGGGGTGCACTCGGCGGTCGATTGGTTGTTGCGGCAAAAGTGGGGGCAGGCCGGAGAACTTGATCGGATCGATCGGGAGCTCTCCGGCATGGCCCTTCCCACGGACCGCAACTGGTACGTCAACACCGAGGGCCTGACCCTGGCAATCCTCCACGAACCGGGATCATTCGTGATGGGATCCCCCACGAGCGAGCCTGGCCGCACTATCTATGAAGCCCAACATGTGGTGCGGATCGGCCGGTCCTTCGCGATTGCGACCAAGGAAGTAACGGACGCCCAGTACAAGCGCTCGATCTTCACCGGCCAGAGCACGGATCCTCTTCTCAATACAATCCCCCACATGGTCGACTGGTATGGCGCGGCTCGCTACTGCAATTGGCTGAGCCAGCGAGAGCAGATCCCCGAGGATCAGTGGTGTTATCCGAAGGAGATCGAGTTGGGGATGACACTGCCGTCGGATTTCCTGGAGCGCTCGGGCTACCGCCTCCCGACAGAAGCCGAGTGGGAGTACGCTTGCCGTGCGGGGACGACGACCAGCCGCCCCCATGGCTCCGGCGATCTTTGGCTGGACCGATATGTCTGGTGCTATGAGACTTCAAATGGGGGATATTCAGGTCGCCCCATCGGCCAACTTAAGCCGAACGACCTAGGCTTGTTCGACATCCTGGGGAACGCGTCCGAGTGGGTCCAGGACCCCATAGATTTGTTCGTCATCGACCCCGCTGGTAAAGCGAGAACAGACTCCCGATTTGCCGGGCTCGTGGCTTCTACCAGTACTCGCGTTACTCGAGGTGGGTCGGCCCCACTCGCCGTATCACAAAACCGGTCTGCTTTTCGATATTCAGAAGCGAGCACAAGTCCCTCTGTCGGGTTTCGACCTGCAAGGACATATAATCCGCGAAATCTAGACACGGTGATCGCCAAGTACCGTGAGGCAATTCGCCTCAAGCCTGATGACGTCTCGGCCCACGTCAACCTCGGCCTCGTCCTGTACACTGGGGGCCGACTCGACGCAGCGATCGTCGAGTACCGTGAGGCAATTCGCCTCAATCCGGATCTCTCTGCTTCCTACGTGTCTCTCGCCGGAGCGCTGTGGGACAAAGGTACCTTGCGAGAGATGGTCGCCGTCCTCCAGCAGGCCGTTGAACGGAAGCCCGACGCCGCGGAGCTGCGGCATCGGCTCGCCCTATCCTTGCTTCTGGCCGGGGATCGCGAGGGCTACCACAGCGCCTGCGCCGCGACGGTGGAACGGTTCGGTCGCGCAACGGCCGGGGGAATCCTTGAAGCGGCTCGTGCCTGTCTACTGGTCCCGGACGACCTGGACGACCTTTCCGCTCCGCTGAGAATGGTGGAGGCCGCGACAGGTGCGCACCCGTTCCTTTATCCCTACGTCTTAGGCTTGGCTCACTATCGCGCCGGCCAGCACGAGCAGGCGATCCGACACCTGAGCGC
The DNA here is from genome assembly GCA_963743925.1 of uncultured Planctomycetota bacterium. Classification (GTDB taxonomy): domain Bacteria; phylum Planctomycetota; class Planctomycetia; order Isosphaerales; family Isosphaeraceae; genus CAVZRC01. The sequence continues at coordinate 110,283 of CAVURY010000035.1, forward strand.
CTCGATCGAGACCCATCCCCACTGGCCTACTCACGTGCTGACCAGGCTGGTTCTGGCGATGGCGCACCACCGACTCGGGCATGCCGAGGAGGCTCGGCGTTGGCTCGAGAAGGCGCACGACCCCCGGGGCGGAGAGGCCTGGGGCCTCAAGCCGGGGGAGGTGCTCAGCGCGACGGCGCCGTGGTGGTGGGATCGGGGGGACTACCAGATCCTCCGCCGTGAGGCGGATGAACTGATCCTCGGATCGGTCCGACCTGCCGACCCTTTGGCACGCTGAGGTGCTCCCATGGGCGGCACGACGTGGAATTGCGGAAGAGTGCCCCAGATCAAGACAGGGGCAGGGCGATTGGGTTTGGCAGTCGACGGGTCCGAAGACCGAGGTGAGCGTCCCGGGCCGTGGGCGGGAGTGGCTTGCCTCTGCCGCTGGAGGGGAAGACCTCCTTGACGCGACGCTCTGCGTGCCCCGGGCCAAGGCAGAGGTATCCAGCAGCTGCAACTCTCGCCCGGATAGTTTTCTCGCGAACTGACATCATTTACGTCCCCGACACAACGCGTCCCATTCGCTCACGGTCAGCGCCAGATTGACACGCCGAACTCAGTCTTGAGGCAATGCGACCGGCCAGCGGCTCACGAGCTCGGACTTCAATCGATGCTGGTCACGCCGTTGCGCTCGCCGGTGGAGCATCTTCGGCACTCGGCGGCGATGGGTCGGTCCTGCGCGACGGTCTGCCGCGCGATCAAGGAGTGGCGCGGGATGACGACGGGGACGGCATCCGTGAGGTCCACAACAACACGCTGGAGGGACTGTGGACCGGCTTGCGGAACTCCTTGAGGCCGTTCAGGCGAGTGACACAATTTAAATATATAAACATGTTTTATTGTTTCCGCAATGTGAAGCGGGCGACGGCGGGGGTCGTGCGAGCACTCCTGGGCGTGAAGTCGGCACTCGAGTCGAGGCTCGCCACCATTTTCCGACATGAACACTCTTAATTTGCCTCTTCCGTGATTCCATCGAGATAGCCTTCGCGATCATCTACCTGGCCCGGACCTTCACATCCCCCAGATCCCGGGCCTCGCCGGGCTTGAGCGCCACGCCCGTGGCGAATTCGCCCAGGGACGTCACGCCCCCCACGAGGACGCCGAAATCATAAGCAACCCCCGGGATCAGCCCTTCGATCCGGAATCGACCGTCGTCGCCGAGGACCGGCTCGAGCAGGGGCGAGTAATAGCGCGGACCGAACTGGTCTTTCCCATAGTTCACGTTGATCCGGACGCCGCGCCGGGGCTCGCCGTCGTCTTCGACCAGTCGCCCGGTGATGGTGCCGGCCGGCTGGAGGCGGACGGTCAGCGGCCCGCTCTCGTCGCCCCTGGCGCTCGACGAGCGCCGCGAGCTTCTTCTCATCGTGGCGGAAGAATAGAGGCCGCGGTTTCTTCGGATCGAGTGCGATCGCGGTGAACGCCTCCGAGTTCAGCGTATCGATGTTGAGGCTCATCGTCGGCGGACAGAGGTTGATGGCGACACAGCCCGCGACGGGCTTGCCGTCGGGGCCGACCACGGTCCCCGGACGCGACCGACCCGGATCGAGCGCCAGGTCGCAGGTCAGCGACCGGGCGTCCTCGGCGGGTTCGATCGCGACGATCGCGTGCGTGAATTCCGGCTGGCAGATGTGGGGATCGGTCCGGAACTCACCGTTCTGGCCGGCGCCCGGAATCTTGTCGGCACCTTGACCGATCAGATAATGGTCCTTGATGGCTCGCGCCGAGACCAGCCCCCGGCCGGGCAGGCCGACCAGCTCGAACGAGCCATCGGCGCGGGTCTGGATCTCGCCTCCGTGGAGCCCACCCGCCTGCCCTCGATGGGGATTGTCTACGAAGACGAAGTATTCGACGAGGGCCGGGACGGGCTTCCCGGTCGCCCGGTCGCTGACCTTCCCCCGGATCGCGACGCCGTGTTTGAGCGCGAAGTCGACCGTGGCCGGCTCCGGGCCCTGTCCCGAGGGGACCTCGTCCCCAGCCCCCAGGTAAGGTTGGGCCGGACCGGGATTGGCCGTGATCCGGTTCCCGGCTCCGCCGGGCATCCCCACCAGTCGATAACGGCCGTCGGCGCCGGTCGTGGTTCGCACGTGATCTCTGCCGCTGATCACATTGCCGGCGAAGCGTTGGCTCCGGATCGAGACGCCCGCGAGCGGCTGGCCGGTATCCTTGTCGCGGACGATGCCTTCGATCGGCCGCGTCGGTGCCGCGCCCTGCTCGAACGTCGCGCCGTGGAAGACGAGCGTCCCGAACTCGGGCTTGTCCCGCTGCCCGGCCAGGTGATAAGTCGGACCGGGCCGCGTCCGCGCGTGAATATCGGCGAACGAGGTGGCGATCGTCGGCCCCTCGATCCAGAGCGAGACGACCCGCTCCCGACCGATCCCGGTCATTCGAAATCGTCCCTCGGCATCGGTCGTGACGGCCAGATCCTTGCCCCAGCGGTACAGTTCCAGGCTGTTGGAGAGCTTGCCCATCGACCCATCGTAGATATCCTTCGCGCCGGCCATCGCGTGCTCCCACTCGGTAAGGTCTTCACCGGAGGAGGCCCAGAGGGCGAGAGGACGGACGGTCACATCCGGGACGGGCCGGCCCTCGAGGTCGATGATCCGGCCGTCGATCGGCACGTCATCGCGGACCAGCTTGAGCGTCAGATCCCCGGCCGCGTCGGCCGTTGCCGGCGAGGCGAAGCCCGGCCCGAATCCGCGGGCCAGGGCGACGACGGTCGGATTGGTCCAGCGCGACTGCACCTGCTGAGACACATAACCCGGTTCGGCGAGCATGAATCGGAAGTGGCCGTCGGCGTCACTGACGGCGTCCGGCGCCGGCGGGCCGGCGGCGAAGTGGTCGTCGCCCCGGGGACTCGGCCGGTAGGCGTAGATCCTGGCACCGGCGAACGGCTTGCCATCAGGACCGATGACACGGCCCCGAACCTCGATCGACGCGACCGGCCTGGCCTCGGGCTGGGTGATGGTCTTGACCGACCGCGGTTCCTCGACAGATGTGGCCCCGCCCGGCGCGGGCCGGCCGTCTCCCAGGACGACGACCCCGGCGGAGATCATCAAGGCCGCCGCCATGCCGAAGACGAGGCCGACTTTGAGCTGATTCATGAGCATCCCTTTGATCATGGTGTGAGTCAATGCAGCGGCGGCGGCCGAGGTCGGGCCGCCGGTCGCCGCCGCGACGGCCGCCCGCGCCCACGAGGCCGGCAAGGCGGCCGTCGCCGTTTCCCTCGTCGAGGCCATGACGACGGCCACGAGCGCCGGGGTCACCCCGCGACGGGCCAGGCGATCGCGGAGTCGCTTGCGGGCCTTGGACAGCCGATAACAGACGACCGACGCGGTCCATTGCAGGCGGCCGGCCGCCTGCTCGTAGGTCAGCCCTTCCAGGTCGCAGAGGATCACCGGCAGGCGCTCGCGCTCCGGCAGCCGCTCGATCTGCTCGTACAGGATCGAGCGCAGGTCGTGATCGATCGCACGCCCGGGGTCGGCCGCTTCCGAGCTCTCCATCGCCGCGACCTCCGATTCCAGGCGACGCCTCTGGTTCGCCTCGCCCTTCGCCTGGACCGCGATCCGATAGGCCACGCGGTGCAGCCAGCCGCCCAGGGCGACGCCGGCGCGTACCGATCCCGCCTTGCGGGCCAGCACGAGGAAGGTGGCTTGAAAGGCGTCCTCGACGTCTTGCTCATGCTTGAGGATGGCGCGGCAGGTCGCCACGACCATCGGCCCGTGCCGCACCACCAGCGCCTCGAACGCCGGCCCGTCGCGGGCCGAGGCGTACCTCGCCAGGAGCTGATCGTCGGTCAGGCCGACGAACGATCCACCTCGGAAGAGGTCGCGAAGGTGCTGCAAATCCATCCCCGATGCGCCAGTGGCCATGGTCCAACCGCCCCCCGGACGACGCCTTTCCTTCTCCTCCACATCCATTAAGAGGGCCCGGACCCGGGCTTCACTCGAAAAATGTTGACAATCTTCGCCGGTCAAGGATAGGCTCGCGACCCAGTCGATCCATCTTGACGCAAAATGTTAGGCTGAGTTAGGGCGATGCCCCAATCCGAACACGGGAAGACGGATCACCTCGAGGCGAGCGGGTACGCCGTCGAGCCCGACCCGCCGGAACTGGAATATCCGATCGGGCGCCAACGACGATCCATAACCGAGGCGAGACAGAGGCCCTGGCGATGACACCCTCCCGCGAATGGTTCGTGACTTTGCGGATTCGGGTCGCTCGGGCCGGCGTCGGGTTCGCATTGCTCCTCGGCCTGCTGGGCTCGATCATGACGTTCGTGCCCGGCCATCAAGCCGGATGGTTCGGCGTCGCAGCCGCCGGAGCCTTGGCAGGGATGTTGTCCCCAACCAGGTGGTTACGCGTCCTCGCCGTGTCCCTGGCGGTTTGCATCGCGGGACTGTCGTGGGACGGCTACCTTCAGGCTCGACGGTATCCAGAACTCCAGAGGCACTGGTCGCCAAGCGCCGTCGGCGTCGATCCATCATCGCCGGGGTCGGATCGGGTTGGACGAGGGATAGGCCCGGGCCGGGCGCATCCGGAATGACGCTCATGCTTGTGTCATGCGGCCTCTACGATCGTCATCGTGCCCTCGAATCGGAGGATCATGCCGTGAGGTCACTCGCCTCGGTGGGATTCGCGGCCCTGCTCATCGCCACGTTCGCAGGGGCCGGCGAGCGGACGGACTTCTCGGCCATCTCTGCCGAGACATCGGAGTCCGATGATCGGGCTGCGCGGCCCGAACGGCCGGGCGCCGAGGGTTACGCGAGGATCCGGGCGGAGTACGAGGCGGAAGTGGCCGCGGATCGCCTGGCCGCCGGGAAGGCCGAGAATCCGCGCCTCAAGGGGGCGGTCGCCGCGAAGCGGCCCATCGATCGGGTGGCCGGCTACGCTCGCCGGATGGTGGACCTGGCCGAGTCATCGCCCCACGATCCGTCCGCCCGCGACGCCTTGCTCTGGGTGATCGACCGGGCCGGCCGCGACACGGGGGAGTATGGCGACCAATTCGCGCGTGCCGCCGCGCTGCTCGTCCGTCATCATGGCGACGACCCCGAGGCCGTCCGCGTCGGCCTGGCGCTGGACAACGCGGCGACTCCCCGGCGCGACGCGATGCTGCTGGGGTTCTACGCGGCGGCCAAGGGCCGCGAGGCGAGGGGGCTGGCGCGGCTCGCCCTGGCCCAGTATCTCGCCCGCAAGGCCAAGATGGTCGTCCCCGCCCGGGGCGTCGAGGGCCGGCCGAAGCGACGCACGCTCGGCCGAGGCACCGTTCGCGAATTCGAGATGACCGACGAGGAATACGCCGACCGTCTCGCTCTTCGCCTGAGCGACCCGCAAGCCCTCCAGGCCGAGGCGGAGCGGCTCTTCGAAGAGGTGATCACGGAATACGGCGATGTCCCGCTCGTGACACGGCGCGTCCGCGAGCTGGAGGCATTACTGAGGGAACCCGCGCCGGGAGGGGACGGAAAGCCATTGACGGCCGAGGAGCGCCGCCGGTTCGAGGAGGTGGTCGCTCGCAAGAGGACGCTCGGGCAAGAGGCCGAGGCCCGACTCGACGAGATCCTCAACTTGGCCGTCGGCAAGCCGGCCCCGGAGATCGAGGGCGTGGACGTGGACGGGAAGCCTCTCCGTTTGAGCGACTATCGAGGCAAGGTGGTCATGCTGGTCTTCTGGGGGTCGTGGTGTGGCCCCTGCATGGCGGAGGTCCCGCACGAACGCGAGCTCGTCGAGCGATTCAAGGGCCAGCCATTCGCCCTTCTGGGAGTCGATTGCGAAGAGAATAAGGACACGGCCCGCGGCGTGATGGTGCGGGAGCGGATGACCTGGCCGAATTGGTTCGACGGCGACGTCGGCACGGGGCCGATCGCCAAGCGCTACCACATCCGGGGCTATCCGCGGGTCTTCGTCCTCGATGGCACGGGGGTTATCCGCGTTCGCACGGTCGGGAGCTTCGGTCTTGAAGATACCGTGGACAAGCTGCTGGCAGGGATGAAGCAGGATGCCAAGCCTGGACCGTGACCGCGCGGTCAGAAGCCGCCGACAACCCGGACGGGACGCTCCTCATTGATTCGAAGCCCGGACCCTGTCATGCTCACAGACGCCGGTCGGCTACCTCCGGGTCGCACGATCGAGCGCGTCCTTTCCCTCGCACCGAATCGATATCAGAAAGCAGGGCCGGCTGTGCCGGCCTGGATCGGCCCGTCAGCCGCTATCGGGCTATGCGGCCGCGATCCTACGGGTTACCGGCCGGCACAGCCGGCCCTACTTTCCCGGTTGTGTGCTTCCATCTAGTTGTGTGCTTCCATCTAGGCGATCGCGCAACGCCCAACGTCGAGGAGACACCGATGCACGCTTCCTACGAGAGTCGAATTCGCCGACGGCCGGCTCGTCTCGCCGGCCCGGCCTTGTTGCTCATCCTGGCCGTCGTCCTGATAGGGCATCTCGGCCCGGCGGCCCGGGCCCAGACGGCCGCTACCGGTCGGGATGCGGGTTCGCCGGCCCCGTCAAGCTACGATCAGGTCGCTCCTGTCTTGCTGGGTCGGGAATCGTTCCGGGAACGGATGGACAAGGACAGGGCCGAGAAAGCGGCCGTCATGTCTCGACAGCGCGAACTCCTGGAATCCCGGTATGTCCTCGACCCGAGGCCCGACGACAAGGCCAGGATGTCCCGCGGCAAGCCGATCCAGGTCGGTCCCGCCGCGAGGCTGCCGGAGGGGATGACCTGGGACGCTCTCGCCGCGATGTCTCCCGAAGAGATCCGAGAGAAAGGCGTGTTCCCGAAGGGGTTCCTCCCGCTGCCTCACCCCAAGCACGCGGTCGGCGGTATGCTCTTCCCGCAGATGGAAATCCGGGCGCTGCCGCGGCTCGCGCGGTTCGATCTCGATTTCGACCTGCCCGAGCACTTCCTCCCCGAGTTCCCGCCCGCGATGTACTTGACCAGCCGGCCCGACCTCGGCGACGTGTCACAGGGGAAGGTCATCACGGTCGACAACTTCCAGGAGCTCTTCGCCGGGATCCTCAACGCCAAGGATCTGGAAGGCCTGCGCCTCCTGGTCACCCAGTTCCCGCAGCAGCAATTCAATGCCTCCGCCGACCGCAAGACGGAGAGCCCGGCCGGCATGCTGGGCGTCTCATGCTTCGACTGCCACGTGAATGGCCACACGTCCGGGGCGACCCACCTCGTGGGAGACATCCGGCCGCAGGCACATCGCCGCCGCATCGAGACGACGAGTCTCCGGGGATTGAACATCCAGCGGCTCTTCGGCTCTCAGCGGGCCCTGAAGACGGTCGAGGACTTCACCGAATTCGAGCAGCGAGCGGCGTACTTCGACGGCGACCAGGTGTCGGCCGCCGCCAAGGGGGTCAACCCCCTGGAGCGCGGCAGCCAGGTCCACTTCATGTCGGAGGTCCAGGAGCTCCTCGCCTTCCCGCCGGCCCCGGGATTGAACATCTTCGGCAAGCTCGATCCCAGGAAGTTCGGGGCCGACTCGCCCGAGATGCGCGGCCAGGTCCTCTTCTTCGGCAAGGCCCAGTGCGCCAGTTGCCACCCGGCCCCGTACTACACGGATAACTCGATGCACGACCTCCAGGTCGAGCGGTTCTTCAAGACGCAGACGATCAACGGACTGGTGGCGACCGGTCAGGGACCGATCAAGACGTTCCCCCTGCGAGGCATCAAGGAGTCGCCCCCGTACTTCCACGACGGCCGTTTGCCCACGCTGGAAGACACCGTGGAGTTCTTCAATCTGATCCTCGAGCTGAAGCTGAACGGATCGGAGAAATCCGACCTCGTGTCCTTCATGCGACAGCTTTGATTCGTCGGTCCGAGGCCCGCCGTCGATCGATCAGGAAAGCGGGTCGCGAGCCTCGCCACCGAGAGGCTCGCGATCGGCATCAGCAGGTTTCGAGCGATCGACCCGCGTCAATCGTCGTCTTCGGCACCGCGGAGCTCGGCCTCGTCGAGTCCCATCTGCTTGGCGATCGCGTTCAACGAGTCGCGGATCTCGAACATGCCGACGGGCCGCTTCGACGGGTCGAGGCTCAGGCTGCTCATGATCAGCTCGTTGAGTGTCCCGGGGATGCGGGGGTTGATCTTGATCGGGGGGACGAGCTTCCGGTCTTCCCCGGGCTTGAGGATTCCCTGCTGAGGGAACCGGCCGGTGAACATCCGGTACATCGTGGCGCCCAGGTTGTAGATATCGGTCTTCTCGTTGACGGTCTTCTCGGTGGCCTGCTCCGGCGCGATGAACTGGGGTGTCCCCTGGATCCGGTTCTTCTCCTGGCCCCGGACCCAGGCGGTGCCGAAGTCGATGAGCTTCACCTGACCGCTCTTGCCCAGCATGATGTTGGATGGCTTCAGGTCGCCGTGGAAGACTCCTCGGCGGTGCATGTGCGTCATCGCGCTGGAGACCTGGCAGAAGACCAGGACGAGCTGGCCCAGCTCGGGTGCCTCGATCTCGTCGAGAGTCTTCCCCTCGACATATTCGAGCAGGAGCTCCGCCCCTTTGACCTTGAACCAGGACTTCTTCAGCCGGCAATCGAAGACCTTGGCGATGGCCGGATGATTCAGCTTCTTCGCCGCCTCGAATTCGGTCAGAGCCTGCTGGATGTAGACTTCATCCTCGGGCTCTTGCTTGCGGACCACCTTCAGGGCATAACGCTTGCCGCCGGCCGTCTTGTCGCTGATCAGCAAGATCGTGCTGCCGGCCCCCGTACCCAGCGTGTTGACCACGCGATATTTCATCCCCGAGAACTTCGGTGTACTCGCCACGTTCGTCATGCCATTCCCCATTTATCGAGGCGGGAGCCACGTGTCTGAATCGGGTTTCCACGCAGAGATCTAGAGCGGGTGATGAACCACTCCATTCCTTGTAGCCGTCCTCTGTGAGGCCGGGCCTGCCGAACCCGGGGTCACAGACCCCGGCTACAATGGAAGATGCCGAGAATTAGAGGACGATAGTTCAGAACACGATCTAGGCGTCGCGGTTCCCGGACAAATCCACCGCACCGATGAGGCAGGAGCCGGGACGTAGGTTGTTCGATCCGTAGAGGTTATCTCAAGTAGGGGGGCCGGGCAACCCCCTCGCCCGGTAGATCCGAACGTCCGCCGGGAGCGGATCATCCCGCCCCTCGGTCGGTCGGTCGGGCAGTGGCAGGATCAGCTGGGGTGACTCGTGCGGGTGCCGAGATCGCCCCGCATCCGTGCGGACGGGCATGACCCGCGGTGAATCCCGCGATTTCCGACCGCTCCGTCTCGTCAGTTCCCGATGATCTTGACGAGCTCGACCTCGTAGATCAGCGTCGCGTTGGGCGGGATCTCGGGGGGTTGACCCTTCTCGCCGTATCCCATCGCGGGTGGGATGATCATCTTGCGGGTCTCGCCGACTTTCATCCCGGGCAAGGCTTCCTGCCAGGCCTTCAGGCCCGGGCCGGTGTCGGGCAGCACTTGGATGATCTCGGGCCGGTTGGCCTTGCGCGTGCGGTCGTCGATCACCTTGCCGTTCTCGAGCTTGGCCACGTACAGGAATTGGGCCGACTGGCCGGGCTTGAGCTCGGGGCCGGATCCGTCGGCGAGCGTCTCGTACTTGATCCCGCTTTTCGTCGTCTTGGTCTCGTTCTTGGCCGTGGGCGTGGCCGGCGTGTACTCCACGGTCTTGGTGGGCGTCGATTCCGTCTTCAGCGCCGGGGCGGCCATCTCCCCCTGTGCCTGGGACGCATCCGAATCGGGCGACGTCCTGGGATTCGGCGCGCCCGGCGGCGCGACGGGGACGATGTCCGGCGCGTCGCAACCGACGAGGACCAGGCCCATCAACCCGGTGATCATGCCTCCGACCAAACTCGCGGCAATTCTCCCGTACCACAGCCTCATGGAACTCGCTCCCTGTACACGATCGGCGCGCCGACTGGATAGATTGCGGATTATGATATCGAGTCGGAGGGACTCAACAAGCGTCCTCCGATTGACTGCGACCGGGCCCGTCGAGGCCGCGCCACTCCGCGACGGAACCTTGGTCTCCCATTATGGCATGGCCGGCCTCGGATGGACCAGACCTCCGGAGCGATCGATCGCGGCCGTCCCTGATTCGGAACGCCGGGATCGGGCGATATCGGCCTCCCGCGCGATGGTACTCCCGAGAGCCACGAAGGAAGAGCCCCGATGGAATCCACACCGATCGAACCCGCGGCTCGGCGGCAGCCCGGCCGGATCCTTCTCACTCCTACGGCCGCGGTCCTCCTGGCGATCACGTTCGGCCTCTGCGGAGGCTATCTCGATCTGGGAGTGATCCTCTTCAAGAGGTTCTGCCTGAATCCCGAGGGGTCCTTTCGGAGTGCGAGAGACTTCCCTTGGACGGTACCCGTGAGCCACGCCATCCTGTTGGCGATCCCCGGGGTGGTGGTGGCCGCCGTGATCCGACTCCGGCCGAAACTCCTCTCGCTGAACGTGGCGTCCTGGCTCTTCGCGACGCTCGCGATCTGGTCGGCGCTGCTGAGAATGCCGATGTACGGTGCCTGTAGCTTGTTCCTGGCCGCGGGGCTGGCTCGGCCGATCGGCAATGCGGTCGTCCGCCGTGGCCTGTGCTCGCGGCCGATGCGACCGATCCCGGCAATCCTCGGCCTGCTGATTGTCCTGGCGGCCCTCTCGTCGGGTCGGCGGGCGATCATGGAATCCCGCGCGGTGGCCGGATTGACGTCGGCGCCCCCCGGTGCCCGTAACGTCGTGTTGATCGTCTGGGATACCGTTCGCGCCTCCTATACGAGCCCCTACGGCTATCAACGCGACACCACACCAAACCTGGCGGCGTGGGCACGCCGAGGTGTCCGGTACGACCTCGCCATGGCGCCCGCCCCCTGGACGTTCCCTTCGCACAGCACCTTCTTCACCGGCCAGTGGCCGTTCCGGCTCAATTCCCAGTGGAAGTATCGGCTCGACACCTCGCATTCGACCCTGGCCGAGTACCTGGGCTCGCGGGGCTACCAGACCGCCGGATTCGTGGCGAACACCGATTGCTGCAACTACGAGACCGGGCTCGATCGGGGCTTCGTCCATTACGAGGATTACGCGCTGACGCCCCGCTCCCTCGTCGGTCGCACGGTCGCCGGGAAGTGGATCCTCGAGAACCTCCTGAGTTTCGGCGACCACTACGAGAAGAAGTGGATCGGGCTCCAATCCCGCGGCGCACGCGCGATCGACGGCGCCTTCCTCGACTGGCTGGGCCGACGGCGGACGGATCGGCCCTTCTTCGCCTTCCTGAACTACTTCGACGCCCACGCGCCCTACATCGCCCCGGCAGGACGTGCCGGACGCTTCGGGATCCGGCCCGTGACCCCGGCGGATTACCGGGTACTCGTCGATTTCGTGGTGATGAACAAGGACCTGATCACGAAACGAGACGTCTTGATGGCCCGCGACGGCTATCACGACTGCATCGCTTTCCTCGATGACCAGCTCGGCCGCTTGCTCGACGAGCTGCAAGGCCGGGGGCTCCTCGAGAACACGGACGTGATCATCACCTCGGATCACGGAGAAGAGTTCGGCGAGCATGCATTCTTCGGCCACGCCCACAACACCAACCTCGATGCGATCGGAGTCCCGCTGGTAATCCTCTCTCCCCGCGCGCCCAAGGGCCGAGTGGTGTCCAGCCCCGTCAGCCTGCGCGATCTGCCGGCCACCGTGGTCGACCTGCTGGGCCTCTCCGAAGGCTCACCGTTCCCGGGCCGCTCGCTGGCGGACTACTGGGGGGCGGGACCCGGGCAGGCCCGGGAGTCCACCAGCCCCGCCCTCACCGAGCAGGCCGAAGCGGCCGCTTTCCAGGCCCAGCCGCGACCCGCTCGCGAGCACCCGGGATTCCAGATGTCCCTGGTGGCCTCGGGCCATCATTACATCAGGCACGGCATGGGGCTCGAGCAACTCTATGACCTGAGGGTCGATCCATTCGAGCGGGTCAACCTCATGGCTTCCCCCGTCGGCGAACGACGGGTGGGAGCCTACCGAAAGATGCTCCTCGGGGTGTTGGCCGATAACCCCGGCTCGGTCGAGGTGGAAAAGGCCTACCTCGAGACTTACAGGGAGTGGCTCGAAACCCTCGTTCAAGGCCCTCCTGGACCCGTCTCGACCGCGGCCGCGAAATAGCCGTGCCGCTCTCCCGGGATTCTCCCGGGACTGGGATCGACCTCAAATCCTCAGCAGCACGCCGTTCCCCGTGTTCCGCGTGTTCCGCACGAGCGTGAACACGACGATCGCCGCCAGTACCGGCGCCGCGCTCGCCCCCAGCAGGATGGGCGTGAAGGAATACTGATCGGTGACCGTCCCGATGACCGATGTCGTCGCGATCGTCACGAAGCCCGTCACCATGCCCGCGAAGCCGCTCACCGTGGCCACCGACCCGCTCTCGAACAGGTCCGATGGCAGGGTCAGGAAGATCGTGGCGCAGGCCGCATAGCCGAGGGTCGCCAGCCCGATCTCCGCGATCAGTAACCAGAGCTGCGCGGTGTAGGCCGCCGGTATCATGAGCAGCATCAGCGGCCCACAGATCAAGAAGATGACCCTCCGCGCCGCCCCCACGCTCCACCCCCGATGAATGAAGTAGCCCGACAGCCCTCCCCCCAGGAAGTTCCCGATGTCCGCGCAAACGAACGGGACCCAGAAGCCCACGAGCGTTTCCTCCAGCTCGAATCCTCGGCTCACCAGGAACAGCGCGAACCAATCGGCGACGAGGAACCAGTACGGGTCGAGGATGGCCTTGGTCAGGACAACTCCCCACGTCTGCCGGTATCGCACGAGCGTCGCCAGCCGGGTGTACGTCGGCGCCGGCGCTTCACCCGCGCCGGACCGCGTGCTGAGGATCAACGCTCGCTCTGTTGCGCCGATGTGCGGATGATCTTCCGGCCTGTGGTAGAACGCCACCCAAGCGACCAGCCACAAGAAACCCAACGCGCCCGTGACCAGGAAAGCCGGACGCCACGTGCCGAACAGATGAAAGAGTCCCACCACGAGCGCCGGCGCCACCGCCGCCCCGATCGCCGATCCGCTGTCGAACAGAGCCACGGCGATGCCGCGTTCCTTGGCGGGGAACCATTCGGAGACGGCCTTGGTCGCGCCGGGCCAGTTGGCCGCCTCGCCGGCACCCAGCAAGAACCGGAACGCGCAGAAGCTGCCGAAACCGCCGGCCAGCGACGTCAGCATGGCCGTCACCGAGTACCACGCAACCGCGAGCCCCAACCCGCGCCGCGTGCCGAGGCGATCGACGAGTCGGCCGCCGATCAACTGCACGACGGAATACGAGGAACGGAACGCGATGACGATCCAGGCGAAGTCGCTATTGGTCCACCGGTATTCGGTTTTCAGGAAGGGTGCCAGCACGTTCAATGTCTGGCGGTCGATGTAATTGATGACGGTGGAGGCGAAGAGCAAGGCTCCGATCCACCAGCGTAAATGCGTGACGACGAAGCGAGGGGAGCGGGGATTCATCCGGGTGATCCAACAGCGAGCCTACGGCTACCGCGACGAAGAGTACTTCCGCCCCAAAACCGTGCGCAATTGAACCGATCGCTTCTATTCTCCGGGCAGACGACTTTTCGCCGCGCGACGGCGCCGAGGCGCAAACTGTGCCGCAAGCTGGACTATAGCTCTGGATTGGACTTATGTATGGTGTTCACTCCGGCGCCATCGCCACGCGAACGTGGCCATGGCCGGATGCGGTCTGCCCGTCGTGGCGTTTGGCTCGGTGGATCAGTAGCTGTCGGAGCTGATGACTTCGCCGCCGGCCTTCGTACCCAATGCCATCCAGGTCTGGATGTTGATCGAGTTCTTGACGAAGCGGACGCTGCCGTCGGCCATCGTCACGTTCACCCCGCCCGGATGCCAGCTATCGGCGTTGCTGAGATCCGCCCGCCCGCCGGAGCCGATGCTACCGCAATAAGAAAATGAGCCGTTGTTATAGTTAGGTGTTACGATCGTGTTGAACAAACTAATCGCCATCGACCCGTGCGACCAGTTATCACCGCGCTGCGTGTCAGGGGCGCCGCCGGTCTTTGTTTGCCACGCGGTCTGGCAAGCCTGAATGGCGGCCAACGTGTTGTTAATATTGGTTGACGCATCAAGGGTTTCGTAAGGTACGAGTGCCGTGACATTCACAACGCCGACCAGTTTCTGACCGAGCTGGGCGGTCTGTGAGCCGACCGCGGCCTCACCAAATGCGATGGTGTTCGAGGAGCCGTCCGTGCAATTTTGCATGCCGTACGACGCTTGCAAGGTGAACAGCCCCGTGCTCGGTATGCTGACACTTGGCACGTTATTAGGCCACGTCGTCCCGAGCTGCGACCAGTACATCGTCGTGCCGACGGAAGCGTAATAATTGGTGGTGTTGGTCGTGCCTTGATAATCCGGCGCCCCCGCGAGCGGGTCGGAAGGGCACTGGAAGGCTTTCAGGCTCGAGTTAGTCGCGGTCGCCTGGATGCTGGCGGTCAGCGAGCGACTACCGATCGGCTCAAACTCATCAGCTCCGAAATTGAAATTGATCGAGTTGTAGACCGGCGTCTGCTCGAGGAACGGTAGTATGAGCGCGAGAGGGCCCAGGTTCTGCTTGACACTCCACCACGTGCCGGGGGGATCGTAGGCGCCGCTCGAGCAGCCCATGGCGAACACGTTGTGCACCGAGTGATAGTTGTGAAGGCCGAGGCCGATTTGCTTCATGTTGTTGGTGCACTGGATACGGCGGGCGGCCTCGCGGGCGGCCTGGACGGCGGGCAACAGGAGCGCGATCAGGACCGCGATGATGGCGATCACGACGAGAAGTTCGATCAAGGTGAAACCACGCCGACGCATCGATAACTCTCCTCAATATAAAATCACACTCGGAAAAAAGAATCTGGACACGATGACCATGAACGGGGCCCGATGATCGAGCCCGCGGTGTCACGATTACGCCGACCACGGTGGATTCCGAGGTCCCGCGGACACACCAGGACACCGGGTGGCCACACGCATGCACGGGCCGACTCGGCCGGCTACGTCCGAACGTGCGCGCTCGACTATCGAGGTCAAAGACCAATTGGACCTGGCTGATTAAGAGATCGGTTTTCGAGCGAGCGGGAACCCTGCCCGGTATCTGACAGCGATCGATTGAAGTCGGCGGCCGGTTGGAGAGCAAGCGGCCGGAGTTGTAGATTCGGATCAATTCCCCCGTGACGTTTCCACGGCGATCAAAAGAATATCACCGTGGCTGCGTCGGATGTCAAGAAAAACTTAGCAGGTCCCCTATATTGGGCGCCGCGACGGGGTCTGTTGGGCCCCGACAGTGGAGTTATGCGGGCTCTTGAGATGGGACGACCCGATCGAGACCCGCGGTATATCCGGGGACGCAAGTCCGAATCGCCAGGATCCCAGCTAACGGCTTGTAGCCATCACGGCACAGCGATCCTCGACCCAAGCCGGCCCTGGTCCCGTACCGTGTGGAAAAGCCCGGCGGTCCAGGCGTGAGTAGGCGCGGAGCCGTCGGGACGTCGCGCCGAGCTTCCCCTCGCGTGAGCTCTCCGCGCCGTGCGCGACCCTTAAGAAAGCGACGCCGCTACTTCGGGGTGGTTGTCGCGAATGGTTCCGAACGGTCCTGAATGAGAGCTTCGAGCCATTTCCGGTACGGCTCGAGCAAGTGTCGGGTGTTGGCCAGCTCGGAGCTGGGAAACACCAATCACTCGACGCTCATGGCCATGACCAGATTACGTCGCCGCGACGGTTCGGAGGCAATCATGTCGTTCATGGACTGCTGGAAATTTATGTAATGCGCGTTCAGAGCGCACTCAGAATCTCCAGCGATTGTGCTAGGATTGACGTTCCAGGTGCCTTGGCGAAATCGTCTGCATTCATGGGTAGGGGGATGAAATTGCGTATGGGGCCGAATGAACCGACGGGTGTTGCGGATGAGATCAACCGAACTGGAAACGGCTTTTCGGTAGCGTGGTCGGTACCAGGCACTGTGTTATTGATCGCTTTATGGATTGGATTGGTGGGCGGTTTCCTGGACCTTGGTCTGTTGATCCTGAAGCATCACTTGGCCGGCGACCGCTTCTTTCGACTGGGCGACCATTTTTTCTGGCTCATTCCGGCAGGAGTTACGGTTCTGATCATGGTTCCCGGGCTATTTCTGGCTTTAGCTGGATTAGTGTGGCGCGGCGCGGGTTTCCTGCGTGTTGCGATCGGGATGCTGACGTTCATCGGCATTTTGAATGCCACGGCGCGGTTGCCGCTCGCTCCATGGTCGGTCCTGTTGCTCTCAGCGGGGGTGGCCGTTCAGGCTGCGCGGTGGGCGGTGCGAGGGGGGCGTCGTAGTAATTCGGTTGGTTGGCTCGTGCGGCGAACCACGCCGCTCCTGGCGGGGGGCTTACTCAGCCTCATCTTGATATGGTTCGGCGAACGAGCGTGGTCTGAACGCAAGGTGAAAGCGCTGCTGCCGTCCGCCCCGACGACCGGCCGGAACGTGTTGCTGATCGTCTGGGACACGGTACGGACCAATAATCTGAGCCTTTATGGATACGGGCGCCTGACGTCGCCGAACCTCGATCGGCTGGCACGCCAGGGCGTCCGGTTCGATCGCGCTTTCGCGGCGGCCCCATGGACTCTCGCATCGCATAGCAGCATGTTCACCGGGCGGTGGCCCCACGAATTGAGTGCCAACTGGCTCGAGCCGCTGGATGCAACGTACCCGACCGTCGCCGAGTTCCTGAGTTCCGGCGGGTATGACACGGCCGGTTTCGTGGCAAATCTCGACTATTGTAGCCGTGAGACCGGCCTCGCAAGGGGGTTTGCGCACTACGATGATTATCCGATCACGCCGTGGGATGTTTTCACTCGTTACGTCGCGCTCGGCAACCGGGTCGACTGGGTTACCGAGGCCTATGTGCTCAACCGGTTGTTAAAGATGTACGTCGGCGATGGCTTCGACGTGATTCCGCATTCGAAAGAACATGCCAAGAACGCGGAGATAATCGACCGGTCATTCTTGAAATGGCTCGACTCGCGACGAGGTCGCGGCCGCCCGTTCTTCGCGTTCTTGAATTACAATGATGCTCACTCACCGTACGAAGTGCCCGACCGATCTATTCCGGCATTTGGGCTCCGGCCGATCTCCTACGTGGATCATGCGATCCTCCAGTCGTGGGAGAAGTTCGACAAAACCGCCTTGGCCCATCGACACATTCAAATGGCGATCGACGTTTACGACGACTCGGTCTTCTACCTCGACAAGCGACTGGGGATCTTGCTGGACGAGCTTGCGAAGCGTGGGGTGCTCGACGACACCCTGGTCATCGTTGCGTCCGATCATGGCGAGCATCTCGGCGATCATGGCCTGTTCTTTCACGGGTGCAGCTTGTATCGCCAGTTGGTGAATGTTCCGCTCGTCATCGTCGACCCAGGCCGAGCGCCGCGGGGTCGAATGATCAGCGAGCCTGCGAGCTTGCGCGACTTGTCCGCGACCATCGCGAGCCTGGTGGGACGCGACAAGAATTCCCCGTTTCCGGGTAAGTCGCTCGACCGGTTCTGGACCGAATCAAACTTGGTCGGTCAATCGCAGGTTGGACCGGTCCTCATGGAGACGGACAAACCACCATTCCTCACGAACCAGGGGCGAGAACCGGTATCGAAAGGGCCGATGAAGTCGCTGATTTCGGAGGGACTGCATTACATCCGCCGTGGCGACGGCGTTGAACAGATGTACCATCTCGACACCGATCCGCTCGAGCGAACGGACGTGGTGTTGTATCCGCGCCATCTCGATGCGCTCGGGCGATTACGGGCGCGCCTCGAGGTGATCACTCGAGAGCAATGACAGCGAAACGTCTTCGAAATCGCGCCCGTTCAACCGACGGCCGAGCGCCCCGGAGTTCAAGGTTGAGACCGGCCGAGAAGCAGCGGGCCCAGCGTCGAGCGTTCGAGCGCTATGCGTAGCTGGGGTCACTCCTGGGAACGGAAAAAATCGTACCCTTGGCGTGCTCCGTCGTCCGTTGGATCGGCGAGACGTGCATGCGTACCGATCAAGGGACGGCGTTTGCGGTCTCGTGGACGACCGTATCCGGGGCCTGGTTTCGGGGCCACGTTCGCTCCTTCCCGGGAGGGGCCGGGAAAGCCGTCCCGAACGTCCGCATCGGGAGTCCCTCGTCGGAGTGCGAACTGGTTGCCGCAGAAAGACTTGCGTTCGGTCAACCCGGCTCGGTCCCGGTTGCGTGATGCGACGGTTCCGGGTACAATGATCGTTTCGAGAAATCTAGCCGCTCGCCGGGGTCCCCGCTATGGGTGACGCCGGTGATCTGGGATTGCGGCGCCGGGCGTGGGTCTCCGAGCATCCGGAGCACCCGACGGGTGTCCTCGCCGCGATGGGCGAGGGCCTCCCGACCCCGCCTTTCCTACAGAGAGGGACCGATCGACCGTGAGTACTGCCGTCTTACCTCCCGCCGCACCCCGGCCGTCCCAACCGCTGGACATCGAGGACGAGCTCAAGGAGAGCTACCTCAATTACGCGATGTCCGTCATCATCAGCCGCGCGCTGCCCGACGTCCGCGACGGCCTCAAGCCGTCGCAGCGGCGGATCCTCGTCGCCATGCGCGACCTCGGCCTGAGCCCGGGCGGGGCGACCAGCAAGTGCGCCGGCATCGTCGGCGAGACGATGAAGCGATATCACCCGCACGGCGATAACTCGATCTATCCGACGCTGACCCGCATGGCCCAGTGGTGGAACATGCGGCACCTCTTGATCACCGGCCAGGGGAACTTCGGCAGCATCCACGGCCTCCCCCCGGCGGCCATGCGGTACACCGAGGCCAAGCTCTCCGCGGTCGCCGCCGAGATGCTCGAGGACATCCAGCTCGACACCGTCGACTTCCAGCCGAACTACGACGAGAAGTACCAGGAGCCTCGCGTCCTGCCCGGCAAGTTCCCCAACTTGCTGGTCAACGGCTCCGGCGGGATCGCGGTCGGGATGGCCACCTCGATGCCGCCCCACAACCTCGCCGAGGTCTGCGACGCCCTCATCGCCTACATCGACGACCCGGCGATCGAGCTCGACGACCTGATGGAGATCATCCCCGGCCCCGACTTCCCCACCGGCGCCACGATCTGCAACAAGTTCGGCCTCCGCGAGGCCTATCGGACCGGCCGCGGTCGCGTGCTCCTCCGGGCCAAGTACGACGTCGAGGAGCTCCGCGACGGCCGCTCCCAGATCATCTTCACCGAGATCCCCTACCAGCTCACCAAGGAAGTCCTGCTCAAGAAGCTGGCCGAGCTGGTCAACGGCGGCCGGATCACCGGCGTCTCCAACATCGACGACTTCAGCGACCGCAACCAGCCGGTCCGGATCGCCGTCACCGTCAAGAAGGGCGAAGACCCCAACGTCGTCGTCAACCAGCTCTTCGAATACTCGCCGCTCCAGGACACCTTCAGCGTGATCATGCTGGCGCTGGTCGACGGCCGGCCCAAGACCCTCCCGCTCAAGGACCTCCTGAGGCTCTTCGTCGAGCACCGGATCAACGTGATCCGGCGCCGGACCCAGTTCCAGCTCCGCCAGGCGCGGCAGCGGGCCCACATCGTCGAGGGCCTCTTGATCGCCCTGGCCTACATCGACGAGATCATCCGCGTGATCCGCTCGTCGGCCAACCCGCCCGAGGCCCGCACCCGGCTGATGGGCATCGCGGTCTCCGCCGAGATCCTCCGCCGCGCCCTCAACGACCCCGACGCCAAGGCGTCAACCGGCCTGACCCGCATGCAGGCCGACGCCATCCTGATCATGCAGCTCCAGCGCCTCACCGGCCTGGAGGCCGACAAGCTGGCCCAGGAATACCTCGGGCTCAAGACCGACATCGCCGGATACGAGCTCATCCTCTCCGACGAGAACCTGATCCTCGACATCATCCGCGCCGACCTCCGCGAGATGAAGGACAAGTACGCCAACCCGCGCCGGAGCATGATCTCCGACGAGGAGATCGGCGACTACGACAAGGAAGCGCTGATCCGCGAGGAGTACATGGTGGTGACCGTCACCCACGACGGCTACATCAAGCGGCTGCCGCCGAGCACCTACCGCGCCCAGGGCAGGGGCGGCCGAGGCATCGCCGCGACCAACACCAAGGAAGGCGACTTCCTCGAACGCATGTTCGTCGCGCTGACCCACGACTACATCCTCTTCTTCACCGACAAGGGGAAGGTCTACTGGCTGAAGGTCTACGACCTGCCGCAGGCCACGCGGACCGCCGGCGGCCGGGCGATCGTCAACCTCCTGCAACTGGGCGACGGCGAGCGGATCACCGGCATGATCCCGGTCCGCCACTTCCACGACGACGAATGCCTCCTGATGGTCACGCGACGCGGCACGGTCAAGAAGACCGAGCTGACGGCCTTCAAACGCCCCCTGGGCCGCGGCATCATCGCGCTGGGCCTCGAGGAGAACGACCAGCTCATCGGCGTGGCGCGCGTCAAGTCGGGCGACCACGTCATCCTCAGCACCCGCGAAGGCATGTCGATCCGCTTCGACGAGTCGCGGGTCCGATCGATGGGCCGTCAGGCGTACGGCGTCAAGGGGATCGAGCTGCTCGACGGCGACGAGGTCGTGGGAATGATCGTGGCCAACGGCGACGAGGATCCGGCCAGCATCCTGACCGTCTGCGCCAAGGGCTTCGGCAAGCGGACCCTGCTCACCGAGTACCGCACCCAGAACCGGGGCGGCAAGGGCCTCATCGACATCCAGACGTCCGATCGCAACGGGCCGGTCGTCGCCGTGTCCAAGGTCACCGACGCCGACGAGATCATGCTCACCACCAGCGGCGGCCTGGTGATCCGCACCCTCGTGGACTCCATCCGCACCATCGGCCGCAACACGCAGGGCGTCCGGCTGATCAAGCTCGACGAGGGCGACACCGTCAGCAGCCTCGCCAAGCTCCCCCAGGAGGAGCTCGCCGACGTCGAGGCCGCCGCGCTCGAGCCGATCGGCGACGGCCGGCCTATTGGCGCCGAGGACGGCGGCCACCAGCCCCACATCCTCGACGACGGGGTCGCCGAGGCCGAGGCCAGCGACCACATCGAAGAGGTCGGGGAGGACGAAGAGACGGCCCTCGGAGACGAATTAATTTAGGGGAGAGATCAAGACTTGGCTGGGATGTCGATGCTTTTGTATCCGGGGTATTCGACCCCCGGTCGATCGAGGACCGCCGGCCTCACCGACAGGGGCCGGCGACAGGGCGAGGTTTCCGCTCATGCGAGCTTTGGTGACGGGGGCGTCGGGTTTCGTGGGCGGTCATCTGGCCGAGCACCTCGTCGCCGAGGGCGACCTGGTGGTGGGGATCTCGGCGTCGGGGCGTTGGCCGGCGGATCTGGCCCATGTGGGGCGGAGCGCGCGGATCGAGCGGTTCGACCTGATCGATTCGGGGGAGGAGGAGCTGGCCGAGCTGCTGCGCCGCAAGCAGCCCGAGGTGATCTATCACCTGGCCGCGCAATCCAACCCGCAGCAGAGCGTCTCCGACCCGCGCGGCACGTGGGCGCTCAACCTGGGCGGGAGCCTGAACCTGCTCGAGGCGGCGAAGGCGTCGGGGCTGAGGCCGAGGGTGATCCTGGTCAGCTCGGGCACCTGCTACGGCGACCCGGCGCCCGAGTTCATCCCGGTCCGCGAGGATTGCCCGTACCGGCCGAACAACCCGTATGCGGCGAGCAAGGCCGCGGCCGACCTGCTGGGAGTCCAGCACCACCTGGGCCACGGCACGGACGTCGTGATCGTCCGGCCATTCAACCACGCCGGCCCCCGGCAATCGCCGCGATATGTCCTGGCCGGCCTGGCGTCGCAGGTGGCCGACGTGGAGGCGGGCCGCCGGGAGGGCGTGGACGTGGGCAACCTCGACGTGGTCCGCGACTTCACCGACGTCCGCGACGTCGTCCGCAGCTATCGGCTCCTGGCCTCGCACGGGGAGCCCGGCGAGATCTACAACCTCGGCAGCGGCCGGGGTACTCGGATCGCCGACGCCCTGGAACATCTCCGCTCGATCGCCCACAAGCCGGTCGGCGTCCGCGTCAACCCGGCCCGGGTGCGGCCGGTCAACCTGGCATTCCTCGTGGCCGACGCGAGCAAGCTCCGCGGCGCGACCGGCTGGCAGCCGAGCTTCACCATCGAGCAGACCCTGGCCGATATGCTGGAGTCCTGTCGGGCGGCGGATGCTGGACCGACGACTCGATAACCTGGATGGTTAGGATAGGTATTGGGGCGAAACCGCTTCGGCCCGATCCGACTGCTGATGTCCTGGGAGGATCTTTCGATGCCGTCGCCTTTCCCTGGAATGAATCCTTACCTGGAGCAGGACGACGCCTGGCACGACTTCCACGAGCGGTTCATCCCTCTGGTCGCGAGCCTCCTGGGCGGTCAGTTGCGTCCCCGGTACATCGTCAAGATTGACGAACATGTCTACGTCCACGAGCTGGCTGCGGAAATGCGCCGCTCGGCCGGGAGGGCCGACATCTCAGTGGGACGCGGCGCCCACGAAGCCGTGCCCGGGACTGGCCCCGGCGCGGTCACGGGACTTTTGGAGGCACCGGCGCGAGTCCGGCTCCCCGCCGTGGACCACGAGCGCCTGAGTTTCGTGGAAATCCGCGATCGAAAGAGCCGAGAGTTGATCACGGTCGTCGAGCTCTTGAGCCCGGCGAACAAGTACGCGGGCCCCGATCGGGAGCAATACCTGGCCAAGCGCATGGAGCTCCTCAACGGCCCGGTCCATCTCGTCGAGATCGACCTGCTGCGCGGGGGACCGCCTTTGCCGGCGGCCGACCGGCCCGACTGCTCCTATTCGGTCCTCGTCAGCCGGGTCGAGAGCCGTCTCGATGCCGATTTCTGGCCGATCGCGCTCCGCGAGAGGCTGCCGATCATCCCGGTCCCCGTCCGTTCGCCCGACCCGGATGCTCGGCTCGATTTGCAAGCAATCCTGGACCGCATCTACGATGATGCGGGCTATGCGGACTACATTTATCAGGGCACTCCCAGCCCGCGGCTCAAGGCTGAGGACATGGAGTGGGCTCGCCAGTTCCTACCCGGACCAAACGCTGTCGAGTAACCTCCTGTCACTGGAGTCCTGCCGGAGTTCCTCGGCACGTCCCGGATGATGGACGAGTCGCGGCGGATCCCGATCCGAAACGCGGCCGGCCGGGCCACGCTACTCTTCACCACCGCGGGGCGCGACGGCTCGCCTCGACGACTCGCGGCACCCGGGATAACATCAAATCGATCGGATGCCGTCCGCCACGATCGCCCATTCAACCCGGATCCACGCCCATGCTTCCCGAGATCACCGAGACGATCCTCCGCGCCAAGGCCGCCAAGGGCCTCACGTTCGCCGCGCTGGCGAATTCCGCCGGCTGCAACCCGATCTTCCTGGCGGCCGTCTGCTACCGACAGGCCAGCGCCACCCGCGAGCAGGCCGAGGCGCTGATCTCCGCCCTGGAGCTCGACCCCGCCCTGTTGCCGGAGCTGACCGGTTTCCCCGTCAAAGGGGGCCTGATGCCGACCGTACCGGTCAACCCGCTGCTCTATCGCTTCTACGAGATCATGCAGGTCTACGGGCTTCCGTTGAAGGACGTCATTCAGGAGACGTTCGGCGATGGCATCATGAGTGCCATCGACTTCACCATGGATGTCGAGAAGGAAGAAGACCCCAAGGGAGATCGGGTCAAGCTCACCATGTCGGGCA
This sequence comes from uncultured Planctomycetota bacterium, assembly GCA_963743925.1. GTDB lineage: Bacteria > Planctomycetota > Planctomycetia > Isosphaerales > Isosphaeraceae > CAVZRC01. The sequence continues at coordinate 134,022 of CAVURY010000035.1, forward strand.
AGTTCCTTCCCTACAAGAAGTGGTGAACAAGTGGTGAAACGGACGAGTCGTCGCCGGGACGTCGGCTCAATCCTCGAGTCCCAGCTCCTCGGCGGGTATGGCGCGGAGGACTTCCTCGGCATTGGTCTCGCCGCGGGCGACCTTGAGCAGGGCCGCGCGGCGCAGGTCGAGGTGCCCTCCCTGGGCGGCTTCCTGGCGGAGTTCCCGGGCCGGCCGCCCTTCGGCGATGAGTCGCCGCAGCTCCCGGTTCATCCGGAGCACCTCGAAGACGCCGGTCCGGCTGGCGTAGCCGGTCCGGAAGCACTTGGGGCAACCGCGGGCGCCGTAGAGATACCGACCCTCGCCGGGCTCGAGCCAGGCCCGGACCTCGTCGAACGTCTGCGGCATCTCCCCGAGCTCGAAGGGGACCTTGCACTCGGGGCAGAGCGACCGGACCAGACGCTGCGCGATCACGCCTTGGAGCGAGTTGGAGAGGAAGTGCGGATGGGCGCCCAGACTGAGCATGCTCTGGACGGCCCCCGCCGCCGAGGGCGCATGCAGCGAGGCCAGCACGAGGTGGCCGCTGTTGGCGGCGCGGACGGCCGTCTCGGCCGTGACCGGGTCGCGGATCTCGCCGATCATGATCACGTCGGGTGACTGGCGGAGCACGCTCCGGAGCAACTCGGGAAATCCGACGTCCGCCTTGGGGTTGATCTGCGACTGCCGGAGCCCCGCGACGGCGTACTCGATCGGGTCCTCGATGGTATTGATCTTCCGCTCGCCGTTGTTCAGGTGCCTCAGGCAGCCGTACAGGGTCGTCGTCTTGCCCGATCCGGTCGGCCCGCTGACGAGGATCAGGCCGCTGGGGATCGAGAGCATCGCGGTCAGCTCGTTGATCTCCTTGCGCATCATGCCGAGCTGGTCGAGCATCATCTGCTGCGAGTTGTAACTCAACAGGCGGATCGCGAGGTCCTCGCCGTGGAGGGTCGGGATCGTGCTGATTCGCAGGTTGACCCGCCCCGCGGCGTTGTCGTTATCGCCGCAGACCCAGCGCCCGTCCAGCGGCCGGCGCTGCTCGGCCAGATCCATGCCCGCCATGACCTTGATGTAGCTGGTGCAGCGCCGACCCTGCTCGGGCGTGAGGATCGTCAGCAATCGCACGATCCCCAGGTGTCGGACCGAGATCCCCACGTGATTGTCGTTGATCGAGAAGAACATGTCACTCGCCGGCATCTTCACGGCGTGGTCGATCAAGGCGGCCACCGCCGATTCCGGGAGCAGGCCGGCGACGTTAGGGGCGCCGGGCGAGCCCGTCGCGGCGCCGGGCGGCTCGGTGCTCGCGGCCGCCTTCTCCGTCCCCCGCCCCGCGGTCCCCGCCGTCTTCCGACCGGAATGGGCGACCGGTCCAGTGGTGCTCATGACTTGACTCCCCGGGCCACGCTCAGCGCCGCCTGATCGTCCTCGACGAGATTGAGATATCGGTCTATGTGAAGGAGCTTCAAGATGGCCATGATCGATGGGGGGACCGAGTGCACCACCAGGACCCCGCCCGCCTCGAGGCAATGCTTGTGGAAATTCACGAGCCAGCTCACGCCGCTCGAGTCGATGTATGCCGTATTCTGGAGGTCGAGGAGGATCCGCTTCCGGTAACAATCGGGACCCAGGAGGTTCTCGAGCAACTGCGGATCCCGGGGCCGCTCGCCGAACCGGATGTCGCCCTCGGTCTGAATCCGGCAGACCTCCGCTTCCTCGGAACGCAGACTGAGCTTCATGGCTGCACCCGATGCGCTGAGAAGTAGTTCGGATCGTACCGATCGAGACGGACCGTCGCCGTGGCATGCCCCTTCGCACTCGTCGCCACATCATGATCAAGGGGACGATCAGAGATCAAGAGAATTCTGACATTTCTGATCAACGAATTCCTTAGATTCCCATCGAGTGCCCTGGCGAGGGTTCGTGGCCGGCTCGCCGACCGGATCTCGACCGCGTCGGATCGGCCGACGCTTCGAGCCATGCCGATCGCGCGGGGAAGTCCCTCTTTGGCGGCCGGGACGAAGGTGCCGATTGCGCGGGCCTTGAGTCCGACGGAAGGATCGGTTCGAATGTCGTGGAGTCGGACGCTCGGGAGAATCCTGGTCATGAGAGGTCGTCGAGGTATGTCGCGCAATCGCCGCGGGTCGTTCGCGTCGATCCTGGTGATGGTCCTGGTCGCGTCGGCGGCCGGCGTCGCCGGTGCCCAGGGACCGGCCGGAGGCGACGACCCTTATCGTCGCTACATCACGACGGCGCCCGAATTCCAGCCGGTGCGCCAGGATCCGGCCTTCTTGATCGGCCGATGGAATACCTGGATCTACATGCCCTGGCGCTATCAGTGGACAATCGGGACCGGCGAGGCGGGGGGCCGGTTCTGCCGCGACTTCGGCTTCAACGGCGGATTCACCGACCACGGGGAAGGACCGCTCGATTGGCTCGCGCGGTGGGACCTCCAATTCTACAACGACCACACCGCCGGCAAGGGCGACCTGAACCTGCGCGGGTCGGAGAAGAAGGCGAACTTCGCGGCGGACCAGCGCAACCCGCGCGCGATCCGCCACGGGTCCGACGGCCCCCGGCCCATCGACGCCAGGCTGAGACGCCAGCTCCGCGACCGGGTCGCGGCCAACGTCACCGCGTTGCGAGGCAGCCGGCTCCGCGTCGCCTACGCGCTCGATGACGAGATCTCATGGGGCGCGTTCGTCACGCCGCTCCCCTGGAGGCTCAACGACGACGACGCGGCCTACCAGGAATGGCTGGAGACGTATTACGGCGGCCGGGCGCCGAAGGCCGCATTCGTGACGCCCGACTCCGTGCTCGAGCAACTGGACCGGCCCCTCGGACAGCTCGATTTCTCCCAGCTCCTGGACCGCCTGAGCTATCAGGATTCCGTCTGGGCGAATCTGATCCGCGAGCTGGTGCAGCACGCCAACCGCATCGACCCCCAGACGCCCTGCGGCTTCGTCGGCGGGCAGGCGCCCAATATCTGGGGAGGCTACGACTACGCGAAGCTGGCCGGGGCGACCCAGTTCATCGAGGCCTACGACCTCGGCTCGGCCCAGGAGATCCTCCGCTCGTTCAACCCGAACAACGCGTGGGCCCAGGTGACCACCCACTTCCACAACGACAAGCTCGGCGTGGAGAACGACATCTGGCAGAGCTGGTATTACTTCGCCCACGGCAATCGCGGGATGATCGGCTGGGTCGAGGGCTGGTTCGACGGGGCCAGGCCCCGCCCCTGGCTCGATCGCTACAAGGCCACGCTCAAGGAGCTGGGCGGCGTGCAGGGCCCGAAGCTGGCCGGCGCGAGATGGATTCACGACGGCGTGGCCATCTATTATTCGCACCCGTCGATCCAGGTCTCGTGGTGCCTGGATATCGAGCCGCACGGCAAGACCTGGGTCAATCGCGGCGACGACCACCGCCTCGGCACGTCGCACAACGTCCGCAAGGCGTGGGAATACCTGCTCGCCGACTCGGGCATCCAGTACAACTTCCTCGCCTACGACGAGCTGATCCGCCGCGGGGTCCCGGCCGAGTACAAGGTCCTGATCCTCCCGGCCTGCTACGCCCTCTCCGACGCCGAGGCCCGTCGAATCCGCGAGTTCTGCCAGGCCGGCGGCACGGTCGTCGCCGACTTCGCCTGCGGCCTCTTCGACCAGCATGGCAAGGGCCGTCGCCGGGGCGCCCTGGATGACTTGTTCGGCGTGACCCACGACGGCGATCTCCGCAAGCAGGACCTCTTCGGCGGCTCGCTCTGGGTCGAGACCAACCAGGACGCGGCCTTCTCCTACGGCCGTTTCCGACAACTCTTCGAGACGGTCAACTGCCGCCTTCGAGACGGGTTCGCGATCGCCGAGCCGCGGCTCGGCACGCCGAAGGTCCGGCAAGTCGGCCGGGGTCGGGCCGTCTACCTGAACCTCTCGCCCCAGCGCTATCTCCAGTATCGCGAGGAGGGCACGGATACCGACGCCCACCGCGCCACCTTCCTCCGCCCGATCAATCCCGCGAGCCGCCCGCCGCGAGTGGCGTTCACCCACCAGGGACGCCGGCCGCCCCGATGCGAGGCCACGTACTGGTCGAAGGCGGGACGGACGTTTGTTTTCATCCTCAAGAACCTCCCCGTGAACGCGACCACAACTGGGGGCGGCGTGTCGGGCTTGAACGCGGAGGCGATCGCGATCGATATCGAGCTGCCGGAGTCGCGAAAGGTCACGGACGAGCGGACCGGGAAGGCCCTGGGAGAAGGCAAGGCATTCTCGTTCCGCTTCAATGGCGTGGAGCCGGTTTTCTTCAGCTATGCGGGCGGGGATTGAGGAGTCCGCCGCCTGCCTCGGAAAGCCGCTCACCTCGACGAGCTCGTGTTCACGATCGGCTGAGTGCCTCGCTCGGAGCAGAGCACGACCAGGAGGTTGCTGACCATCTCCGCCTTCTTGTCGTTGTCGAGCTCGACGATGTTCTGGTGCGAGAGCATCTGCAAGGCCATCTCGACCATGCCGACGGCCCCTTCGACGATCTTCTGCCGGGCCGCGATCACCGCGCTGGCCTGCTGCCGCTGGAGCATCGCCTGGGCGATCTCGGGGGCATACGCCAGGTGGCTGATCCGGGCTTCCATGACCTCGACGCCCGCCTGCATGAGCCGCTCCTGGATCTCGGTCTTGAGGTGTGCGGCGACCTCGGCCGTGTGGCTTCGCAGCGAGGTCTCCCCTTCCACGTGCGCGTCGTAGGGATAACTCAGGGCCATGTTGCGCAAGGCCGACTCGCTCTGGACGTGGACGAAATTGTCGTAGTTATCGACGTGGAAGAGCGCCTCGGCCGTGTCGACGACCCTCCAGACGACCACGGCCGCGATCTCGATCGGGTTGCCGGAGAGGTCGTTGACTTTCAGCCGTTCGCTCTCGAAGTTCCGCACCCGTAGCGACAGGCGCCGCTTGGTGAAGAACGGGTTGACCCATCGCAGGCCCGGCTCGCGCACCGTGCCCATGTAGTTGCCGAAGAGTTGAAGGACCTTCGCCTCGTTCGGGCTGACCGTGAACAGGCCGGTCAGGCCGACGACGCAGGCGATGCTCAACAATATCGACAGGACGATCAGCAGCGGGCTCTCCATCCCCACCCCGCCCAGGAACATCAGGACGCACGCGACCAGGCCACCCAGGAACACGGCCAGCATCCCCAACCCCGGCTTCGGTATGACCAGCACCTCACGCATGATCTGTGACGGCTTCGTCGTGTTCTCCCAGTTCTCGTCCATCGTCGGAATTCCTTGTATTCGCTTGTCCAGAGGAAGATTGATCTCATCGCAGGGGTGTGTTCGCTGCAATCCGGGCGGCATTGGCGAAAATCGAGGCGATCCGGTGATGGGCGGGGGTTTGACAGGGTGGTGCCGTCCCGAGAAACTGGAGTCCGTTGGCCTCCCTTCCTCCTCAAGGACCCGCCGCCATGCTCCGATCTCTCGCCTTCGTCGTCGGCCTGTCGCTGCTCGCCCCGATCGGGGCCTCGGCCGAGGAACCGCGGACGTATCCGCTCTGGCCCGGGGGCGCGCCGGCGCGGTCGGCTCCGAGGCCGGCGACGAGAATCACCCGGGCGACATCCCGACGATCACCGTCTATCTCGCGCCCAAGGAGAAGGCGACCGGGGCGTCGATCGTGATCTGCCCGGGGGGCGGATACGGGTTCCTCGCCACCGATCACGAGGGCAAGGAAGTCGCCGAGTGGCTCAACTCGCTGGGAGTGGCGGGCGTGGTCCTGAAGTACCGGCTCGCGCCCCGGTACAAGCACCCTGCTCCGCTGGACGACGCGAGGCGGGCCATCCGGATGGTCCGCTGGAAGGCGAAGGAGTGGGGCCTCGACCCCGATCGCGTCGGCGTGATGGGTTTCTCGGCCGGCGGGCACCTGGCCTCGACGCTCGCCACCCATTTCCGCGAGGCGCATCCGTTGCCCGGCGACGCGATCAACGGCTTCACCGAGCGGCCCGACGTCGCGATCCTGGTCTACCCGGTCGTCAGCTTCACGGCCGAGTACAGCCATCGTGGCTCGGCCAGGAACCTGCTCGGGCCGGACGCCTCCAAGGAGCAGTTGACCGAGCTCTCCAACGAGGCCCAGGTCAACGAGAAGACCCCGCCCACGTTCCTGGCCCATACGCTGGCCGACAACGGCGTGCCGATGGAGAACAGCGTGGCCTTCGCGATGGCCCTGCGCAAGCACAAGGTGCCGTTCGAGCTGCACGTGTTCGAGAAGGGGCAGCACGGCCTCGGGCTGGGCAAGGGCTCGAAGCGGCACAATGTCGCGCCCGAGCCGTCGTTCGAGGCCTGGCCGCCCCTCTGCGCGACCTGGCTGAAGTCGCGCGGCTTCCTCGACAAGCGCTAAATCACCTTGCACGATTCCGGAAGGGCCAGGCTGTTCGGCGCGGGTCTCCAGACCCCGCCGCTTGCGGGACCGAAGGTCTCCCGATCCCGGCGGCTTCGAAGGTTGGAGACCTTCGGTCGGCCCGGTGGCGAGGTCGGGAGACCTCGCCACAACGCAGTCGGCAAGCTGAGCGATCGCCTGTTGCGCGAGACGAGCTTCCGGCCCAGCCACGGGCCGGTCCTGGGCGAACGCCCAGACAGTGCGGCGAATGTGCTGTACGTCCAGAAGGGCATCCTCATCCTCCTGATGGAGCAGCGCATCGCCAACGACCCGAAAATCGGCCGTCCGACCGGCGTCGAGGACCGCATCCACTTCGGCGAGCAGCTCATCGCCATCATGGCCGAGACGGTGCGGCCCTGAAGCGCTGCCCGGCCGACTCGGCATATTGATCGACCGTCCTCGAGATGTCGGCCACGAGCTGATGGACCCGAGGTGCGTCCTTGATCTCGCGCGTCGGGAGAACCTCGCGGAAAGCGGCCGCTCCCCTCCCCTGCGCTCCGAAAGATGCCCAATCAGCCGATATTGTGGCCACCCGAATGGTCACGAGGTACGCCGGTTTGAAATCGCTGACGCGGCGATCCCGCAGGATGGAACAAATGGTCCTCGGCGCGACATTACAGGGTAGAGATCAGGTTGCAGGAGGACGGATCCCCAATGCCCGGGCAAGTCAGCATGATCCTACGGCAGATCGATATCGCCTTCAACGCGGGGACTGTCGCCGGTCTGACGGACCGACAGCTCGTGGAGCGATTCGCGGCGCGGCGCGGCCCGGACGCCGAGGCCGCCTTCGCGGCACTGGTCGGGCGTCACGGCACGATGGTACTACGCGTCTGCCGGAACATCCTCCGCGACCACCACGACACCCAGGATGCGTTCCAAGCGACCTTCCTGATTCTGGCACGCAAGGCCGGGTCGCTCTGGGTCGAGGACTCGTTGGGACCGTGGCTTTACGGGGTGGCTTGCCGTGTCGCGTCCACATCAAAGGCGGCCGCAGCTCGACGTCGGACACACGAGAGCAAAGCGGCACGATTGGCCGCAGACCTCATCTCCGAGAAGACCCCGGATGATTCCTGCGCGATCCTTCACGAAGAGCTCGCGAAGCTGCCCGATCGGTATCGTGCGACGATCGTGCTCTGCGACCTCGAAGGGCGCACCTACGAAGAAGCGGCGCGGGAACTGGGTCGGCCGGTCGGGACGATCAAGAGCCGGCTGGCGCGGGGCCGCGAGCGCCTGAGAAGTCGGATGTTGCGCCGCGGCGTCGTTTCCCCGACGGTCGCGATCGCCGGGGCGATTTCCGTGGTGTCGTCGCGATGTAGGGTCTCCGCGGCCACGATCGATGCGACCTCGCGCCTCGCCACCCGACTCATCGCCGGATCTGCGGCGACGAATCTGATCCCCTCCGCAGTATCGGTCCTCACGGAAGGAGTGCTCAAGACCATGTTCCTGTCCAAGTTGAAGCTGGCTGCGGCGGTCCTGCTGGTCATCTGCGGGATGTTATCCGCCTCGGCGTCCCACCTCGGATCGATCCCGAGTGTCGCCGGGCAAGTCGCCAATTCAGTAGAGCCTTCGCTAGCAAAGCGCGCGGAGTCTTCGACGCAAACCCCAGGCCCGGCGAACTCCCCGGTGTCGCCGCCCTCCTCACCGGACGTCCCGGGTCCTTACTCGTCCAAGCCCTGGGAGACGGTGGTCCGGATCAAGATTTTTCACGAGAAGAGTACGCGCTTCGGCTCCGGGACGATCATTCGCAGTACGCCTGCCGAGTCGCTCATCCTGACCTCGGCACACCAGTTCCGGCCCGACCCGCAAGTGCCTCTCGGGGAGCTCACCGACAAGATCAAGGTCAACCTGTTCGACGGCTACCTCCATGGCATGCAGGCGGGGCAAGCCCGCTATCTTGAAACCGTCGATGGTGAGTTCGTCAACTGCGACTTCCAGCGAGACGTCGGCCTGGTCCGGATCAGGCCGGGCCGTCGATTGCCGCCTTCGAAGGTCGTCCCACGGCGATGGGAACCGCGTATTCGCATGAAGATGCTGACGCTGGGCTGTTCGGAGGGAAACGACGCCACCGCCTGGATGACCAGCATTACCAACCCCCGGGTCCGCGGTCTGGCCGGCAACCCCGAGTATGAGGCGATCGAATGCCAGACCGCCCCCAAGCAAGGTCGAACGGGAGGAGGATTGTTCACCGGCGACGGGTACCTCGCGGGAATCTGCAACTTCGCCGAGCCGGAAGGAAACCACGGGCTCTACGCCACCCCCGACTCGATCTATCGCCTCCTGGATCGAAACGGCTTGAGTTTCCTCTACGCCGCCCCCGTGGTCGCCGAGAAGGAGATCGATGACCTGATCCGGGCGGCCGAAGGTCAGCTCAAGAAGGACGAATGGGAAGGAGCTGATCGGACCATCCAGCACCTGAATGCGCTCATCGAGGAGCGTCGCGAAGGATTGCAGGACGCGCTTCGATCGCTGGATGCGAATTACTCACGACGTCGAGATGAGCTGCTCCGCCGGGCGTCCGAGAGGCGGCCCGAGACTCACAAGGACCCGATCCCCGAAGGAGACATCCCCGATCCCGGACTCGAGATGGCCCCGGACGCTCCCGCTCGACCCGAGGCCGACGCTCGGCTCGGCCGCATCCTCGAGGAGTGGCGACGTCGATCGGCCGCGTACACGAGCCTGGACGTCCGGTTCACCGGGCTGGAACGTAACCCGAGGTGGGGGGAGGAAAACCCTCTAACCGGTCGGATCGTCCTTGCGTCGGGAGGTCGAGCGTTCGTCGAGGTCGCCCGGGGGGCCGAGAAGGCCCGCTTTACGGAACGCACCATCTGGATGGACGACACAATGCACCTGTTCCTACCCGAGCGGAGGGAGCATTTCATCTGGCCGCTCGACGCGAAGGATCGAGGGCGCCTGCCTGCATTTCTCGCCTTGCCGTTCTTCTGGAATCTGAGCGCCGAGGGCCTGAAATCGCGGTATGACATCGAGCTGTTCATGGAAACGCCCGAGGCCTGGTACCTCCGCGTCAGACCGCGAACCCGGGTCGGCCGTGAGTCTTTCTCCAAGGCTTTCATCATACTCGATCGGTCGACGTATCTCCCCCTTCGCTATTTCTTGACCTGCCCCGACGGCAAATCCAGCAAGGACTTCCGCATAACCGAGACCCGATGCAACCAGCCGATTTCCGATGAGGTCTGGCGGATACCCGACGACAGCGGCTGGAAAGTGAGTCGGAGAGGGGGGAGCAAAGACTTTTTTCTCCAGCGGTATAAGCTCGACCTCCTCCCTTGAAATGCCGATTTCCGCGGCCGGGCAAATCATCGATCCGGGGTCTACACAGACCTGAATGATCCCCAGGACGCGGTGGATCTCCTCTTGCCCGACCGCTCGCACGCCGATAGAATAAAATAACTGAACGGTCAGTTATTAAATTTGCGGTGGAGCTGGCGATGGAGACGGAACAGGCGGCCCGATGGCGCCGTCGCAAGGATTCTCGCCCGGGGGAGATCCTGGAGGCCGCGCTCGACTGCTTCGCCGAGCGGGGCTTCGCCGCGACCCGGCTGGAGGACGTGGCGGCGCGGGCGGGGGTCACGAAGGGGACGGCCTACCTCTACTTCAAGAGCAAGGAAGAGCTGTTCAAGGCCGTGGTCAGCGGGTACCTCGTGCCGGCCCTCGAGCAATTCGAGGCGGCCGCCCAGGCGCCCGGCCCGGTGTCGGAGCTGCTGGTCAAGATCGGCGGGATGTTCTTCGAGAAGGTGTACAGCACGCGGTTCTCGGCGTTGCCCAAGCTGGTGATCTCCGAGGCGAGCAACTTCCCGGAGCTGGCGCGGTTCTACCTCGACGAGGTCGTCGGCCGCGGCCGACGCCTCCTCACCGCGCTCCTGCGCCGGGGGATCGAGAGCGGCGAATTCCGCGAGGTCGACGTCGAGAATACGGTCTACTGCATGATCGCCCCCCTGCTCTTCTCGGCCCTGTGGAAGCACTCGCTGGGGCCGCTCGACGCGAAGCCGCTCGACGCGGCGTCGCTCATGCGCTGTCACATGGAACTCCTCGTCAGGGGCCTCGCGCCCGACGAGCCCCCGCGGCGGGGGCGGCAAACGGACGCGACCCGTGGCACCCGGAAGACGGACGCGTCGGGCTCGAAAGCCTGACCTACAAGAATAAGGCGAATCGCCATGATCGATTCCTCACCAGGCCCGCGCGACGCTCCGGCCGCTACTTCCCTGCCCGGCCCTCGACGTCGAATCCTGCCCCGCCTCGTCGCGCTGCTGCTGATCGCGGGCGCGGCCGGCGGGGGAGCCTGGTATTACTTCAATGATGCGAAGAAAGCCGACGGCCTGCTGGTGCTTCAGGGCAACGTCGACGTCCGGCAGGTCAATCTCGCCTTCAAGGTCGAGGGCCGGATCGAGACCCTGGCGGTCGACGAGGGCGATGCGGTGAAGCCCGGCCAGGTGCTCGCCACGCTCGACAAGCGTTACTTCGAGGACGAGCTGCGGCTGGCTCGTGCCCGTCGCGACAACCAGAAGGCGGCGCTCGAGCGGCTCGAGCACGGCTCCCGGCCCGAGGAGATCGCCGAGGCGAGGGCCTCGCTGGCCGAGCGGCAGGCCGCCCAGGACAACGCGCGACTGGTCCTCAAGCGCAGGGAGGCCCTGGTGCAGAAGGGCTCCGTGACGCGCGAGGAGTACGACAACGCGCGGACCTCATTCCAGGAGGCGGAGGCGCGCACGCATACGGCCGAGGAGGCGTTCCGGCTCGCCGAGCTCGGGCCCCGGCAGGAGGACATCGAGGCCGGTCGCGCCCAGCTCAGGGCCGAGGAGGCTTCGGTGAGCCAGGCCGAGCGCCGGCTGGCCGACGGCGAGCTGATCGCGCCAGGGGCCGGCGAGATCCTGACCCGCGCCCGCGAACGCGGCGCGATCATCTCGCCGGGCGAGACCGTCTTCACGCTGACCCTGACCACCCCCGTCTGGGTCCGGACCTACGTCAACGAGGTCGATCTCGGGCGGGTCCAGCCCGACATGCCCGCCTTCGTCCGGACGGATTCCGCGCCGGGCAAGACTTACCGGGGGCACGTCGGGTTCATCTCGCCGACGGCCGAGTTCACCCCCAAATCCGTCGAGACGCGGGAGCTTCGCACCGACCTGGTCTACCGGCTGCGGATCGTCGTCGACAACCCCGACGGCGGCTTGCGGCAGGGTATGCCCGTCACGGTCGGCTTCGACGAGAGCGGCAAAGGGGCGGCCCGTGAACACTGAACCCCTGGTGGAGGTCGAAGGGGTGACCAAGCGGTTCGGGGAGGGCGCGGCCCCGGCGCTCGACCGCCTGAGCACCCGCGTCGAGCCAGGCCAGGTCACGGGCCTGGTCGGGCCGGACGGCGCCGGCAAGACGACGCTGTTGCGGCTCCTCGCCGGACTCCTCCTGCCCGACGAGGGACGGATCACGGTCTGCGGATTCGACACCGGCCGCGAGCTCGCCGGGATTCGCCGGGTCGTCAGCTACATGCCCCAGCGGTTCGGGCTCTACGAAGACCTCTCGGTGATCGAGAACCTCAACCTCTACGCGGATCTCCGCGGCGTCACGGGCGCGGAGCGACGGCGGTCGTTCGAGCGGCTGCTGGCGTTCACCGACCTGGCACGCTTCACCGATCGACTGGCCGGCCAGCTCTCGGGCGGGATGAAGCAGAAGCTGGGACTGGCCTGCGCCCTGATCCACCCGCCGAGGCTCCTGCTGCTCGACGAGCCGAGCGTGGGCGTCGATCCCATCTCGCGTCGCGAGCTCTGGAAGATGGTCTACGACCTCGTCGACCAGGGGATCGGCGTGGTCTGGAGCACGGCCTACCTCGACGAGGCCGAGCGTTGCGCCGGGTGATCCTCCTGAACGAGGGGAAGGTCCTCGACGACGGGCCGCCGCGGGATCTCACGGCGCGGGTCGAAGGGCGGAGCTTCCTCGTCCACGGTGCCGGCCAGTTCCGTCGACGGGTCCTGGCCGCGGCCCTGAAGCTCCCCGAAATCCTCGACGGCGTCATCCAGGGATCGAGCGTCCGGCTGGTCGTCCGGCGTGGAGAGTCGCCGCCGGACCCGGCCGTCTTCGGCATCGAGGGGATCGCGATCGAGCCGGTCGCGCCGCGGTTCGAGGACGCCTTCATCGACCTGCTGGGCGGCGGCCCGAAGGCCGAATCGCCGCTCGCCGGGCCGGCTCGCCCCGGCGAGGACGGCGGCACCGTCATCGAGGCCCGCGATCTGACCAAGCAATTCGGCGACTTCACCGCCGCCGACCGGATCACGTTCCGGATCGGCCGGGGCGAGATCTTCGGCCTGCTCGGCCCCAACGGCGCCGGCAAGTCGACCACGTTCAAGATGATGTGCGGCCTCCTGCGCCCGACCTCCGGGTCGGCTCGCGTGGCCGGGTTCGACCTGTACCGGGCGGCGTCCTCCGCGAGGGCGCGGCTGGGTTACATGGCCCAGAAGTTCTCGCTCTACGGCGACCTGAGCGTCCGGCAGAACCTCGAGTTCTTCGCCGGGATCTATGGACTGCCCCGCGGCCGCCGACGCACGATGACCGCCCGGATGGCCGAGTCATTCGGCCTTCAGCCTTACCTCGACGGCAATGCCGGCTCGCTGCCCCTGGGCTTCAAGCAACGGCTCGCGCTGGCCTGCGCGGTCATGCACGAGCCCGACGTGCTGTTCCTCGACGAGCCGACCTCGGGCGTCGACCCGCTGACGCGCCGCGAGTTCTGGTCGCACATCAATGCCCTGGTCGAGCGCGGCGTGACGGTGATGGTGACGACCCACTTCCTCGACGAGGCCGAGTACTGCGACCGCGTCGGGCTGGTCTACCAGGGCCGCATCATCGCCGAGGGCACTCCCGACGAGCTGAAGGACGAGGCCCGCTCCGACGCCGCACCCGAGCCGACGCTCGAGGACGCGTTCATCGCGCTGGTCGAAGCGTACGACCGGCGAGGAGGCGACCATGACCATGACCACCGCGCGGCCTGAGCGGTCCGGCCGGCCCCGACGGATCATGGGCTTGATCCGCAAGGAGACGCTCCAGATCATCCGCGACCCGAGCAGTTACCTGATCGCGGTCGTGCTGCCGCTGCTGCTCCTGTTCATCTTCGGCTACGGGGTTTCGCTCGACCTGCGGAATATCCCCGTCGGGCTGGTGGTCGAGCAGCCGTCGCCCGAGGCGGATAGCCTGGTCGCCTCGTTCCGCAACTCCCGGTTCTTCACGATCCGGCTCGCCCGGCACCGGCACGAGGTCGAGGATGACCTGGTCTCCGGCCGGCTGAAGGCGGTCATCGTGCTGGCGGCCGACTTCGACCGGCGACTCGGCCGAGGCGAGACCGCGCCGGTGCAGGTCATCGTCGACGGCAGCGATCCGAACACCGCCGGCTTGGCCGAGAACTACGTGCAGGGCGTCTGGGCCAACTGGTTGCAGCAGGAGGCCGTGTCGGCCGGCGGGCTCGCGGTGCGACCGGCCGCCGAGTCCCGGATCGTGGCCCAGCCCCGATACTGGTTCAACCCGCAAATCGACAGCCGCGACTTCTTGGTCCCCGGCGCCGTCGCGATCAACATGACCCTGATCGGCACGCTGCTGACCGCGCTCGTCGTGGCCCGCGAGTGGGAGCGCGGCACGATGGAAGCCCTGATGGCGACCCCCGTAGGCGTGGCCGACTTCCTGCTCGGCAAGCTCATCCCCTACTTCGTCCTGGGGATGGCCGCGATGGTCCTCTCGGTGATCATGGCCATCGCCGTCTTCCGGGTGCCGTTCCGAGGCTCGGCGTGGGCACTAGTGGGGGTCTCCTCGGCGTTCCTCGCGGCCATGCTGCCCCTGGGCCTGTTGATCTCGACCTTGACCAAAAACCAGTTCGCCGCCAGCCAGGCGGCGCTGATGGCCGCGTTCCTGCCGGCCTTCGAGCTCTCGGGCTTCATCTTCGAGATCGACAGCATGCCCGCGCCGATCCGGGCCTTCACCCGCATCCTGCCGGCCCGCTATTTCGTGTCGAGCCTCCAGACGCTCTTCCTCGCCGGGGACGTGGCCAGCGTCCTGATCCCGGATACGATGGCCCTCCTGGCCATCGCGGCCGTGCTCAACCTGTTGCTCGTCCGCTCGACCCGGATGAGGCTGGAGTAAGGCCATGTGGCATCGCGTCCGCTCGCTGATCGTCAAGGAGCTCCTCGCGATCCTGCGCGACCCGAGGGGCCGCTACATCCTGATCGTGCCGCCGATGGTCCAACTGCTCGTCTTCTCCGTCGCGGCCACGCAGGAGGTGAAGAATGTGCACATGGCGGTCCTGAACGAGGACTACGGCACCGCCGCGCGCGACCTCGTCGCCCGGTTCGAGGGCTCGACCCACTTCTCCGAGATCCGGTACCTCCGCGGCGAGCCCGAGATCGCGCCGGCCATCGACTCGCGGGGCGTGCTCATGGTGCTGCACCTCGGCCCGGACTTCTCGCGAAGGCTCGAGGGCGGGATGCCGGCCGAGGTGCAGCTCATCCTCGACGGCCGGCGCTCGAACGCCGCCCAGATCGTCGCCGGTTATGCACAAGCGATCTTCGACGCGTTCGACCGGGAGCTCGCCCTGGCGCGACGGGCCCCGCCGCCGCCGAGCGTGGTCGCCGCGCGGGTCTGGTTCAACCCGAACCTGGAGACCACCTGGAACACCGTGCCGGCCCTGGTGGCGATCCTCACCACCCTGATGGGGCTGGTGGTCACGGCGCTCTCCGTGGCCCGCGAGCGCGAGCTCGGCACGTTCGAGCAGCTCCTCGTCTCGCCACTGAATCCCATCGAGATCGTCATCGGCAAGACGGTGCCCGCCCTGATCATCGGGCTGTCCGAGGGGACCGGCATGCTCCTGTGCGGCATCTTCGTGTTCCGCGTCCCGTTCCAGGGATCCTTCGCGCTTCTCTACCTGGCCATGACGGTCTTCCTCGCCGCGGTGATCGGCGTCGGCCTGTTCATCTCGTCGCTGGCCACGACGCAGCAGCAGGCGATCCTGGGCGCGTTCGTGTTCATGGTGCCGGCGATCCTGCTCTCGGGCTTCGCCACGCCGATCGAGAACATGCCCGAATGGCTCCAGACCCTGACGCTGGCGAACCCCTTGCGCTACTACATCGCGATCATCAAGGGCGTGTTCCTGAAGGCCATGCCCGCGGCGATCGTGCTCCAACTGCTCTGGCCGCTCGGGGTGATCGCGGTGGGCACGCTCTCGGCGGCAACCTGGCTGTTCCGCCACCGCGTCGAGTAGGGCCATTACGCCGGCACGGAAGGAGCTCACATACTAACCCGAAGCGTCAGCGAGGATTCCGTCGGCGATCTCCTCGCTGACGCTTCGGGTTAGTATGAGCCGGCGTGCGAATCCTCCTGGCCGGGGTGATAATTGGGCTTTCGTGATCCCGGGAGGGCGAGGCTCCGTCCGAGCTGTATCGTTCCTCGGCTCGCCGGGAGGCTCGCCCTCCCAGTATCGTGGAAGACGACTCGGGAGTGGGGGCGGTGAAAGATCCGTGGAAGCCGGCGCGAACCCGTCGCTCCCTGGTACAATCCAGGTACTTGTTCCGTCGTCGGGTGTCTCCGGACGGCTTCATCACGCTTCCCACAGCGAGCACGGATCATGGGCGATCTGAAACATTTGACGCTTGAGGCGCTCGAGGCGCGGTTGGACGAGATCCGGCAGTCGCCCAAGGACGAGGGCGTGTTGGAGCTGATCGTGCGACGGCCGGATACCGATGCGCGGGAAGTCCTGGAGGAAGGCGTGCTCGACCTGGCCGAAGGCCTCGTGGGGGATACCTGGAAGATTCGCGGCAGCACGCGCACGAAGGATGGGTCGCCGCATCCCGATATGCAGCTCAACCTCATGAATTCCCGCGTGATCGCCCTCCTGGCGCAGGGCAAAGATCGCTGGGCGCTCGCCGGAGATCAGCTCTTCGTCGACCTGGATTTGAGCGACACCAACCTGCCGCCGGGGACGCGACTGGCGCTGGGCTCGGCCGTGATCGAAGTCACCGATCAACCCCACACCGGCTGCCATAAGTTCCAGGCCCGCTTCGGACGAGATGCGGGGAAATTCGTCAATTCCGCCGTTGGAAAAGAGCTTCATCTGCGCGGCATCAATGCCAGGGTCATTCAGCCGGGCGTGATCCGGGTGGGCGATGTCGTCAGGAAGATCTGACGGAAGACTTCCGGAACGCGTCACGGCTCATCGTTCGCAAACAGCTCGCTCAACGGCAGCACGAAGCCCGGCAGCACATCGCCGCCATCGAGGGATTGATCCTCCTTGAGCAAGACCGACCGATCGACTGCGGTATAGACCCGCGCCGTTCGCTTTCTCGGGTCCACCAACCAGACCAACCGCACTCCGGCCGCGAAGTATTCACCCAGCTTCCGGTTCATCTCGGCCTTGGTATTGCTCTTGCTGAGCACCTCGACGACGAGATCGGGCGACAGAAGAGGGATGGGGGTCTTGGGCCGCTTCCGGCCAGGAAAGCAGTCCCATGAGGCGAAGGCGACGTCGGGTATGCGAACAAGGCCCTGGAACAGCCGCATGGTGCCGGACTCGCCCGTGACGATTCCCAACTTGCGCGGCCGCACGAAGATGTTCAGGGCCGTGATCAGAAGACAGGCGATCTCCGACTCTTCGAAACCCATGGGCTTCTCCACCAAGGTCCCCTCGACCAGCTCACAGGGCCGTTTCTCCCGATCCAGGATCTCGATGACGTCCTTCTCGGTCGCCGTGCCCGGAGTCGGATGGAGCCGTACGCGCCCGGCCGGGATGTCCCCCAGCCGCTTCAGGAGATCGCCGATGGTCGTCACGTCCGCCAGCGGCGTGGGAGGGGAAGCCGGGATCGTCCTCAGGATTACGTCGCGGTTTCGAGGCATGAGTCGTGGCCATCGTGAAGGAATCTCCGGCTCCGATTCGATCCCCTGTCATGGAAGAAGCCGACTCGATTATACGGCGTGGATCGGCGATTGTCCCGGCTACTCGCGTCGCTCGAACGAGTCCAGCGGCAGCGTCAATCCTCGGGGTTCGCAATGGGCCATAACGGCTCCGATCTGTCGAAATCCTGATTCTCGACTACTACCACAATGTAGATGCATTCGCCCGAGGGATGGCGTCATCGTCTCAGTTGGTCCACCGTCGGTACGGGCGAGCATGCTCTTCACAAAGCCACAGGTAATGCCCTTCCGGGGTCCGGACTTCCTGAAGCCTACCCCAAGTTTGAGGAGGGTCGAGATGTTCCAGCAATGACCGTAGGTTCCGCAATGCTGCCCCGTCGGCGTGGATTGGTAGTTTGGCATCCAACAGCGTCTCGCGGCCTATTGACTCTTTGACAAGATACTCCATCAGTCCGATCGCCTCGCCGAAGCCTTCGGGAAGCTTCCCGGCTGCGGCGGCGAGGGGCACGGTTACTCGCATGATCTTTAGCAGGGCCCGGATGTGCGGCAGGAGCGGCCGGAGCCATTGCGCAGGCTCTTGTATCCGGTAAAGGCCCCCATCTTCCTTTTCTGTTGGATGCCAGGAACCGGGGGCCTGACAGAACAGCTGCAATTCCAACTCCTCGGTGAGAGGATTCCTCAAGCGGCCTCGCTCGACGGGCCGGAGGAGAAACACCTGAGGGCACCGGACCTGGTGGAGTGACTCAAACTCTTTCCTCAGGGTCTCGGGTAAGAGGAATTCACGCTGGGCCTGAGTGATCGACTCCTTCAACTCCTCGAACTTCTTTTGATCTCGCTGCGCCATGGCTTCGGCCTGCTGGTCGAACTTCTGGTGCAGCAACTCCTCGATCCGACGCAAGTCGGCGCTGCTCCCGCTATGTTCCAGCCCGAAGAGGAGCCTCTCGACGGAGACGGGCTTGTAGGTTCTAGGGCAGTCGACCTCGCGGCGCCCTCTCTCCCTGGCCTTGCAAATCGCGTCGTACTCAAACTCACCACGGCAGAGTATCCCGTCCTCGCAAGGGCAAGGGATCACGCGCCGTACCTCGAGACCAGGATAACGCTCCATCGTGAGTTCCAGGCCGTCCCTGAGCAGGGCGAAGAAATTGTCCGGGTACGGTCCTCGGACAGCCAACTCAAGCCGGCGTTCCTTGTGATCGACGCGGACAAGTCCATAATGCTTGCGGTCTCTGTCCGCAAGCAAGACGCCATTCCGCCAGTGCAGGCCGAGGCTAAAGCGGTGCTCGCGGGCGATGAACCACGTCGGGATGCCGGAGGGGACCGTATTGAATACATAACGCAGCGCGATCTCGCGATGCGCCCCATTCTTCCGAGCGGCCTCCCAGGTCGGCTCGAAGTCCGGGGGTTGACCGGCAGGCGGCTCACCACCAGCGTCCGGTCTGTGTCCGGGATGCGGTAAGCCAGGTCGAACCGCTCCATCAAACGAGTTAGCCTTGTGCGGTACTCCGGGGCCCACTCGTCCCAGATTCGATCGGCGACCTTCGAGGTGAGAATGCCACGGTCCAGGTCATCATCCCCGTGGTCGAAGACCCGGCTGATGAGCCGGTTCACCTGCCACGGGTTCAGGAGGACGATGTCCCTCAGCTCCGGGTCGTCCGGGAAGTAGAGCAGCCCGCCGAGGTCGTTATACCAGCGGATCATGGCCTCGAACGCGTCGCCACGCAGCTCGTGCTCCTTCGCCAGCAATTTCCTCAGAGCTTCCAAGGAGTAGTAGTGCTGCGCGACGTCAGGCCGGGAGTGGTACTTCTGGATCCCCTCGATCGTCTTCATGGCCTCGACCCAGTTCGTGGGATAGGTTGCATTCATCAAGGGCAGGTCGGCGGCGACGCGGGCGACTATCCGCGTCAATTCGTCGATCCCGCGGAGAGGTGGCTTGTTGCTCACCACCAGACTGGCGACGATCGGATACTTCTTCTGCCACTCCTTGATCGGCAGCGCCGGAGGATCGCGTTCATCGAGGTGCGTGGCGACGAGTACAACGGGCGACTCTGGGGCACGTGTCTTGATGGTGTCGAGCCAGTATTCGAGCCGGTCCTGGTCGGGATCGTGGCGGGAGTTCCAGACGAGCAGGCACAAGGCTCGGTCCGTCAGGAAGAACTGATGGGTGGCGTGGTAGATCTGCTGTCCTCCGAAGTCCCACGCACTGAGTTGCATCGTGACTCCCGTTTCGTCCGGATGGGGCAACTCCCACGCGCGGTAAGCCTCCATTCCGTGCGTCGTAAGCTCGTTTGCGTTGAACGGCATGCCAAGCAGTGAACGCAATGTGCACGTCTTGCCGACCCCCCCATCGCCAACTAGCACCATTTTGGACAGCCGAAGTTTCCTATTCCCGTGGACAGATTTCGACCTCAGGTAGGCGATGATCGCTTTGACGCCCTGACGGATGATGTCCGAAGGAGGATCGGTCAGTGAATTATCATCGAGTTTCAGGTTGGTCAGGTTGGTCAGCCGGCCCATCTCGATCGGCAGGGCCTGCAGCCAGCACCCGGTGAGGTTCAGGCTGGTCAGGTTGGTCAGCCGGCCGATCTCGGCAGGCAAGGCCCTCAGCCAGCATCCAGTGATGTCCAGGCTGGTCAAGTTGGTCAACCGGCCGATCTCGGCGGGCAGGATTCTCAGTTTGTTCCCAGTAAGTTTCAGGCTGGTCAACCTGGTCAGCCGCCCAATCCCGGCGGGCAAGGCAGTAAGCTCGTTTACAGTGAGGACCAGGCTAGTCAAGTTGGTCAGCCGCCCGATCCCATCGGGCAGGGCCGTCATCTGATTCCCAGAGAGGTCCAGGCTGGTCAACCTGGTCAGCCGCCCGACCTCGGCGGGCAAGGCAGTCAACTGGATCCCAGAGAGGACCAGGCTGGTCAAGTTGGCCAATCGGCAGATCCCGTCGGGCAGGATTCTCAGTTTGTCCCCAGTAAGTTTCAGGCTGGTCAAGTTGGTCAGCCGCCCGATCCCAGCGGGTAAGGCCGTCATCTGGTCTCCTGAGATGTCCAGGCTGGTCAACCTGGTCAGCCGCCCGATCCCGTCGGGCAGGATTCTCAGTTTGTCCCCAGTAAGTTTCAGGCTGGTCAAGTTGGTCAGCCGGCCGATCGCGTCGGGCAAGGCCGTCAACTGGTTCCCAGACAGGTCCAGGCTGGTCAGGTTGGTCAGCCGCCCGATCGCGTCGGGCAAGGCCGTCAACTGGTTCCCAGTAAGTTTCAGGCTGGTCAAGTTGGTCAGCCGGCCGATCGCGTCGGGCAAGGCCGTCAATTGGTTTCCAGAGAGGTCCAGGCTGGTCAAGTTGGTCAGCCGGCCGATCGCGTCGGGCAAGGCCGTCAATTGGTTTCCAGAGAGGTCCAGGCTGGTCAAGTTGGTCAGCCGGCCGATCGCGTCGGGCAAGGCCGTCAATTGGTTTCCAGAGAGGTCCAAGCTGGTCAGGTTGGTCAGCCGCCCGATTTCTGGCGGCAATGCGTCCAAGGAGTCTCTTTTCGAAGAATCTCGGCATGCCGGTCAAGAAGTCGTTCTCGGCGCACAGAACCGGCAGCCGGCCCGCAGAGAGGTCCAGGTGACCACTGAGGTTAGCCAGTCGACCGATCGCTTCGGGGTCTTTAGATCGAAGAATTTCACGAAACTCGGAATTAGTCATAATTCTTGCCACCAAGTTGACAAATCATGATGGGCTCTCCAGAGACGTTCCTGTTTTTCAGAGTCATTTCGCCAAGGCTGGGGACGATCCTGCCCACTTCAGATTGTTTGCCTCTTCCAAATTCCACCTATGCTAACGCGATGGCAGAATATTCGCCTGAACTTCCTGGTTATTAAGGCGGCTTTAAGAAGGTACGACACCGAGTTCTCTTGAGCCAAAGGATGACAATCCGAGCGAAACCAGGCTGGTCACGCATCAGACTTCTGCCAGCTCCGGGAGAGGTTGGTGACGACCGCGGCGAGTCCGGGATCGGCATTGATTCGCTCCGCGGCGGCCTTGCAGGCGTGTCGGACGGTGGCCGGGTCGCGGCCTCCGAAGTAGGCTGCCGATGGCGGCGAAGCTGGAGCCGGTGAGCGTCCGGGCCAGGTGGATGGCCAGGTGGCGAGCCTCGACGACCGACGCCCGGCGGCTGGGCCCGCGCAGGACGCCGAGCCGGACGCCGAACCGAGCGGCGACGGCCCGGGCGATCGCGTCGACGGTCGAGGCCGGATCGGCCAGTGACGCCTCATCGGCCAGGATGGTGGCGACCGTCCCCGAGTCGAGCGCGGGGGCTTGCTGACCTCGTGGTGCGGCCGGATCGCGCCTCTTGCCCCGCGGATCGCGCCGAGCCGCGCCTCGAGGCCGAGCCGGGCGATCCAGCCGTCGAGGGTGCGGTAGCCGTCGGCGGTCTGGGCGAGCCGCTCGACGGCCTCGGCCTGGAGGGCCAGCCCGTGATCGGCGGCTCGGAGGAGGACATACCGTCGCCTCGAGGCCAGGCCGGGCGGATCGATCCGCGTCGTCAGGCCGCCCAGGAGGCGATTGACCAGCCGGGCGGGCCATTCCCGACGCGGCCACGTCCCGGGCGCGGACTTCGCCGAGACGGCCACGGCGGCACCGGCGATCTCGAGCGCATCGAGCGTGTGGGCCAGCTCCTCGCGGGCCGACGGCGTGCGCTCCAGTCCCTCGAGGTCTTCGAGCACGAACAGGTCGACACCACGGAGCCGGTCCCGCAGCGCGGGCCAGCCGCCCGAGGCGTCCCCGCCCGCCTCGACGCACGCCGAGCCGAAGGTCTCGGCGTCCAGGTGTGCCACGGCCGCGCCCGGCTCGCGACGCAGCCGCTCGGCCACCAGTCCCGCCAGCAGCCGCGACTTCCCCACGCCCGAGGGTCCATGCACCACCAGCGGCGAGATCCCCTGACGCTCCCCCCGCGCCATCGCCTGCGCCGCCGCCATCGCCAGCTCGTTCTCCGGCCCGGTCAGATACCCGTCCCAGGGATGCGCCGACGGCCCGGAGGGCTCCACGAGGATACGACGCCCCGCGGGCGCGACATCGACATCCCCGCCCTGCTCCGGGGCCGCATGCTCGCCCACCGGAGAATTCGACGCAGGTTCCATCCCGGTCTCTCAATGGCACAACGGCCGGTTATCGCAATCGGGATCGTCCCAAAGTCCGCGCTCTGCGGGTTGAACAGTTCGAGAGCGTCTACGTCGCCCGCCGTCCATACCAACCCGAAGCGTAAGCGAGGATCTTTCCCTCACTGTCGCAGGGATTTACGGCAGACCTCGCTGACGCTTCGGGTTGGTATGGATCGTCGTCGCGAGTGTCAGGGCAGAGACGCCGTCAATCCCCAGGTCTTGGGACGATCCCTCGCGATCTCTCGGAGTTGAGGCTCGGCCTCCGAGCGGCGTGAAGGTCATTCTACAGTCTCGCAGGGTACTCCGCGAGCACCGAATCCGGCATGACACTGCGGATAGGTGCTCACAGAGCACCCTACGAAGATCTTCCGATCCGACCACTCAATCCGGCGACCCGATCAGGACGAAGGCCGCCCAGTACTTCGGGTCTTCGAACGGGCGAGCCGTGGGCACCGACACAACCGCCTCACGACGAACGATTGTACCGCGCGGCAGCGCGGCGAGGGCCTGGCCGACCTCCTCGGACTTCGCGCCGCGAAGCCATGCCTTGGCCTCGGCCAGGGCCTCGGCTTTTGGCACCGGCGACTTCAAGCCCGCGCGGGTCCCGAGCAGGTTCCCGTAGAACCGCGTCATCAGCAGCGCCGTGGCATCGTCGTCCACCTTCCACAGGCTCAGAACCAGGCTGCGGGCTCCCTTGGCGAACAACGGCTGGGCGAAGCCGAGATACCCTTCCCCTCCCGCCGCGAGCCCCAGGCCGGTCTCGCAGGCCGAGAGCACCACCAGGTCGGCGTCCAGGTCCCAGGTGCGCGCGATCTGCTCGGCCGTGATCGTGCCGTCGGTTTCAGAGGCCAGCGAATCGGCCGAGCGGTCGGGGTCCGGCGCCAGGATCAGCGCCGAGCGATAGGCGTTCCTCGGGTCCGACTCGCCATGCGAGGCGAAGTGCAGATAGCGGAACCCCTTCATCTTGCCCGAGCGTGCGAGGTCCTGCACGACCGACTCGCAAGCCTGCTCGCCCATCACGGTGGTGGCCGATCCGGCGGGGAACAGTCGGGCGACCGCCTCGACCTCGCGCCGCGTGCCAGGCAATCGTTCGTGCGACCCTCCCCGCATCCCCAGCAGCACGTGCTCGGCGGCCTGACCGGCCAGGACCGCAGCCTTGACCGGGCGAGGGTCGATCTGGACGCCGAGCGGCCCGGCGGCGACCTCGACCTGACGGGTGATCCCCTCACGCCAGTACGTCACCGGCACCTTCTTCGGCCCCGCGTCGGCCGCGACGGTCTTGAGGTCGGCGTGTGCCTTCAGCGTGCTCCCGGCGTAGGTCAGCAGGACGTCTCCCGCCCGGATGCCGTTGAGGTCGGCGTTGCCATTGGGGACGACACGGGCGATGGCCAGCCCGGCCTCTGGCGGCGCAGGCGCGGGGGCGTCGTTCTTCGTCTCGGGATAAGCCGGATCGGCCAGGGCCAGCAGGGTGGGGGCGCGGTCGCTCGGCGTCGTCTTGCCCATGAGGTAGGCGAACATCGAGGCCGAGGGGGCATAGGCGACGGTGAGACCGTCCCAGGCCGGGCCGGGCCGGGCCGCCAGCAGCACCTCGATGGGCACGCCGACCAGCCCGGGCGAATTCACGACGACCAGCCGGTTGACCCCCTTGAGCTGCTCCTTCAGCGGTTCGAGCCGCTGCCGCGCCACCGCCTCGGCCAGCGGTCGGGTGTGGCCTTTGGTGGTTTCCGGGTTGAGCTCGGCGCGGAGGCGTTGCGTCCGTTCCTGCTCCTCCTTGGTCCAGGCGCCGTGCTCACCGGAGCCGGGGATCCGGACCCAGATCGGGTCCCCTCTGTGCCGTAACAGACAGGCCCAGTGATAGGGATCTTGATCGACCCAGCCAATCAGGGCCGTCCCTTCCGGGAGGGCCTTCTGGACGGCTTCGAGCGCGGCGGGCTGGCCCGCGAGGGCGCGATACTTGCCCTCGAACTGCTGCTCCAATTCGAGCACCTGGCCGCGGAGCTCGCTCCCCTGGCGCCTGAGATCCTCGAGGAGTTCGTCTTGCTCCTGGGAGAGTGCCTTGAGGGCCAGGAGCTTGCCGATGCGTTCGTCGATGGCCTGGGCCTGGCCGAGCAGGCCGGCCTCGCGGTCGTGCTCGGCGTCCGTGAGCGGCCGCGCGGCCCGCCCGATCACCTCGTCGATGAGGCCGCGAGCCAGCCCCTGCTCCCAGCGCGTCCAGGCCTCGCGAGGCTGTCCGGCGCGGGCCAGGGCCATGGCGAAGGAGGGGAGCGGAGACTTGCCCGCCGTCAGCGCCGCATCGAGCCCTTTCGCGCCTCGCAACCGGGCCTGTTCGTAGCTCGCCGCGGCCGCGCCCAGGTCCGGAGAGCGTCGTCGTGCTCGCCTTGACGATCGAGAGACCAGGCCAGGTTGTTGTAGCACATGGCGGTGTGAGTGTGGCCCTCGCCCAGGGCCTCGAGCACGATCGCCAGGGCGCGGCGGTGCATCGACTCGGCCTCGCCGTACTTCCCCCGGTCTGAGAGGGTATCGGCCAGGTTTCTGTAGCTGGTGGCGGTGCTGGGGTGGCCCTCGCCCAGGGCCTTGAGGTAGATCGCCAGGGCGCGGCGGTGCATCGCCTCGGCCTCGCCGTACTTCTCCTGGGACCGGAGGGTGGCGGCCAGGCCGGCGTAGCACATGGCAGTGGCGGGGTGGCCCTCGCCCAGGGCCTTGAGCTGGATCGCCAGGGCGCGGCGGTACATCGCCTCGGCCTCGCCGTACTTCCCCCGGACTCCGAGGGTCATGGCCAGGTTGGCGTAGCTGATGGCGGTGCTGGTGTGGCCCTCGCCCAGGGCCTTGAGTTCGATCGCCAGGGCGCGGCGGTGCATCGCCTCGGCCTCGCCGTACTTCCCCCGGTCAGCGAGGGTCGCGGCCAGGCCGGCGTAGCTGATGGCGGTGCTGAAGTGGTCCTCGCCCAGGGCCTTGAGCACCATCGCCAGGGCGCGGCGGTGCATCGCCTCGGCCTCGGTGGACTTCCCCTGGGCACGGAGGATCTCGGCCAGGTTGGCGTAGCTGCCGGCGATATAGGGGTGGCCCTCGCCCAGGGCCTTGAGGTAGATCGCCAGGGCGCGGCGGTGCATCGCCTCGGCCTCGCCGTACTTCCCCTGGGCCCTGAGAGTCACGGCCAGGTTGCTGTAGCTGGTGGCGATGTCGGGGTGGTCCTCGCCCAGGATGTCTCGACGGATCGTGAGGGTTTCCCGGCAGAGGAGCGCGACCTCGGCGTACTGGCCGCGTGCATAGAGCTGAACCGCCCGAGCTTCCGCTCGGTGCGCCTTCGCGTAGCGATCCTGCACCTCACGGGGCAAGCCGGCGAGCCGCTGGTAGGTCACGAGGTCCCAGCGGGCGTTGCCGGTCTGCCAGTGGTCCTTGCCCCGGGTGCGTGCGAGGAGGTCGAGCTTCTCCCGAGCCGGAGGGAGGGCCTCGGCGATCTGGCCCGCTTCGAGGCGCCGGTTGATCGCTCGGTCGAGCTCCTCGACGCGCTTCTCCAGGTCGGCGTCCGGAGCGGGCGCGGCCGGGGGCGGAGGGCCTTGACCGTGAAGCCGGGGAGATGCCGTCCACGGGAGGGCGCCCAGGGTCAGGCCCGCCAGGGCGACCGCGAGCGATCGGGGGGGAGACCACCGCATGGTTCACCTCGTCTCGAAGGGAAAGTCGGGGAGGGCCCGCCGTGAGGACCGCACGCTGCCGACCAGGGAATCGCCAGGAAACCACCATCCCACTCTCCAAACCGCCGGGAAGTCGTGATCCGCACGGCGGACCTTACTTCATGATTTCTTCATCGGGCTTGACCGGAAACGCCACGGCGCGCACCAGGGTCACGCCGGGGGACCGTCGGAGGCGGTCACAGAGATCGATCAAGATGTCGGGGGCCGACTCGCGACGGAGGATATCACCGCGAAGCTTGCCGCGGACCCGCTCAGCCTCGGAGAGTTTCGCACTGTCGTAGGTCCAGAGGCCCTCGCGATCCACCGGAGACCAGTCCAGTCCGCCGGGGACCCGGGACTTCCAGGAGTCGTATGGGGGCAAAGGGCCGTCGGAGGCCACCAGCACGAACGCCTGGAGGCCCACGCCGTCGGTCAGGCCGAAGTAATCCTTCGGGTCCTCGGGGAAATCGAGCTCCCGGCGTGGCACGCTGGGGGCGATGTCGCCGTCCGGGAAGCAGGGCTGATCCTTGCCGTCGGGGTTCAATGCGATCAGGTAGACGTATGCCGGGCGCGAGAGCCTGACATGGACTCGCACCAGGTCCTTGAGCCGCGGGGGGTCGATGGTCAGCGAGGCTTCCGAGATCGTCCCGATCGGCCGCACGCTGCGGCGGTCGCCCAGGTCCTTGTATTGCTTCATCGAGATCTCGGCCTGGAGCGGACCCGCGGCCGGCTCGGTGCCACGGGGTGGGAGGATGTTCGGCGCGGTCCCCGAACCCCTCGGCCAGAGCCGGACCGCCGGCGCCAGGAGGCCGCAGACGACCACCGCCGCCGGCAGGCCCCGGCGCACCCAGACGGGTATTCTGGCGGGCGTCGGTGATGCGACCGGAGCCGGCTCGATCGACCGCCGCAGGGCCGCGGCGAACTCCAGGGCGGTCGTGTAGCGGTTCTCGGGGGCCGCGGCCAGGGCCTTCAGGCAGACGGCCTCGATCGCGGCGGGGATCGTGGGATCGTGCCGGCGGGGTGGTGTGATGTCGCACTTCCTCGCGCGATCGAGGACCTCGGTGACGCTAGCCCCTTCGTGCGGCGTGCGGTGCGTCAGGAGGTTATACAGCAACGCCCCGAGGCCGAAGATATCGACGCGCTGATCGATCCGATCCCACTCCCCCCTCGCCTGCTCGGGAGCCATGTATTGCAGCGTTCCAGAGATATCCCGGAAGCGGCGGCTACCCAGGTGGACGGCCAGTCCGAAGTCGACGAGACGGGGATTGCCGTCGTCGTGGAGGATCACATTGGCCGGCTTGATATCGCGGTGGATCAAACCGCGTGCGTGAACGGCGGAGACGCCTTCGGCGAGCGATGCGAGGATGCGGACGATCTCCTCGATGGGCAGACGCTGGTCACGCCGGACCTGGGCCAGGTTGCGACCGGGTATGAACTCGACGACCAGGAACGTCTCGCCGTCGATCCGCTCGATCCCGTGGCAGCCGCCGACGTACGGACTCTTCACCCGGGCCAGGGCCCTGCCCTCATCGGTCCCGTCGGATGCGCCATCGGGTCCGGTATGGTAACGCTTGAGAACGACGTGGCGATGCAGGTCGGGATCGAAAGCCTTATAAGCGGCCGCCTGTCCGCTCTTCTGCGAGAATCGCTCCACGATCTCGTATTTCCCCAGCTTCGGAGGCTCGCCCAATCCCTGGATTGCCACCTCCGTGGAAGGCAATGTCACCGTCGAAAGTGACAGGTCCAGGAAGCCCTCCCGGCTCGCTTTCCGGGCGTACTTTAATATCTTCAGGGCCTCAGCCCTGAGCGCGGAATCGGAGGGGCACTGCCCTTCGAGGAACGCCGACCAGTTGCTTTCCGGTTGCTCGGAGGCGCCGTCAACGAGGTCGCGGAGCTTGCGGTGGCGTTCGCCGTCGTCCGGTTGAGTTGGGATCATGGGATCTCCGTCGGCTTGAGCCTGGCAAGCAACCACCCCCGGGCAAAGTTCCAGTCTCGCTCCACAGTCTTCTGCGAAACGCCGAGCGCACTCGCGACATCCGCGGCCGACATTCCCAGAAAGAATCGGAAGTGGACGACCACGCAAGCTCGCTCGTCCACGCGCGCGAGCTGTTCCAGCTCGTCTCGGAGCTCGATGAAGGGCACCTCGTCAACGTGAGCAAGCTGATCGAGAGCGACGTCGAGGGCGATCCTTCGGTGCCGGCCCCCACGCTTCTCGGCCGAGCGGTACCGGTGATGGTCGACCAGGAGCTGGTGCATGGCCTTGCTCGCGGCCTTGAGCAAGAATGTCCGATCGGTGGCGGCCGCGAGGGTGCCGTCGGCGCGCAACCGGAGGAGCGCCTCATTCACCAGTGCCGTGGGCTGCCAGGTGTGGTCGGGCCGCTCTCGACGCATCCGCCGGGCCGCGATGGCTCGTAGGTCCTGGTAAAGGAGTGAGACGAGCTGACTTTCGGCGTCGAGATCTCCCGCTCGGAATCGCCGGAGCAACTCCGTTACCTCACCGCCCGACTCCATCGACATGGCGAAGCCTCAAGGGCTCGTGGAATTCCGCGCCGATCACGCCCCCTCCGCGGCCGTGACGGACACGGTCATCTCCTTGCCGTCGCGGAGGATGACGACGTCGGCGGCGCGGCCGGGCTCGGCATCGGCGGCGGCGGCGTAGACGTCCTCGACCGAGGCGGTCCAGCGGCCGTCGAGGGTGGTGATCACGTCGCCGACCTTGAGGCCCCCCTTCTCGGCGGGCGAGCCGGGGACGACGGCCGCGATCGGGACGCCCGGGGCGTCGATGCCGCCCGTCGGCGTGCCCAGCCGGATCCCCCAGACGCCCAGCGGCGCCAGGACCTTATGCCGCGCGACCCTCGGGGCCATCATCCGGTCCTGGAGGTCCTTCAAGAGGTCGCGGACCTCGAAATCGACCGGCTCGAACGTCATCTGGTTGGCCTGATAGTCGATCGTCGTCTTGAACCGGGCGAAGAGCGTGAAGCCCATGATCCCGTCGATCTTCCGGCCGACCATGTCCTCCAGCGCCTTCAGGATCGGATGGTCGAAGACGATCACCGGCAGCTTGGTGACCGTCATCTCCCCGGCCTGGAGCTTGTCGATCTCGGCCTCGCCGCGCATCCCGAACAGGAACGAGCGAGGGGCGTCATTCTTGACCACGCCCGAGGACTCGCTCGCCCGGTTGTTCAGGAGCGTGATCGGGGCGCCCAGGTCGAAGATCAGGTTGTACGGCCCCTTGCCGTTGATCCGCGCCTTGACCAGCATGTGATTCGTCGGCAGCATCACGAACGGGACCGCGGCCTTCTTGGCCTTGGCCTTGGCAATCGGCGGCGCCTCTTGCGGATCGGGCCGGAGGTTCGCCCATGCCAGTCCGGCGACCAGGACGACGGCGACCGCCGTGGTCAGGACGGCTCGGGCGATCGAGGACGGGCGGGGCCGGAGGTCGGCGGGCGAGTCGGGCGGAATGAAAGGGCGATCCATGGCTCACAATCCCTCCCCGGCGGTGAGGACGAGTTTGAGCTCGCGGGCATCGGCCCCCGAGCCGCGGCGGACGGAGAGCGTGACGGTATTGCCCTCTTGAACCTCGGCCAGGGCGGCGCGAGCCGCCTTGGGGCTGTCGACGGCGCGGCCATTGATCCGGAGGACCAGGTCGTCGGCCATGAGGCCCGCCTTGCCGGCGGGCGAGCCGGCGAGCACCTGACGGACGCGGAGCCCGGCGCGGTCCGGCTCCGACGCCGCGGAGGCGGCCCATTCCAGGCCCAGGAAGCCGCGGGGGTGCCGCTCTTCCTCCGGCTGCTTGCCCATGAGGAAGGCGAGCCCCTTGGCCAGCGGCCCCAGCGCGTTCATCGCCCCGCCCCCCGCCGGCGCGCGCTCGTCGGCGCCGGGCCCGCGACTCGGGACCGGCGGCTCGCGCGGCTCGAAGTCGAGCCGGGTCCAGGTCATGCGGTCCTCGGTGGGGTCGATCTCCAGGCGGAACCGGGCGAGGATGGTGAATCCCAGGATGCCGTCGATCGACGCGCCGGGGAGTCCCAGAGCGTTCATCCCCACGAGCTGAAAGGGGTCTTCGACCCGAGCCTTGACGTTCGCGAGCCGGGCGCCTCCCTCGATGTCGAAGCGATCGACGGGCGTCCAGAAGCGGTCTCGGGCCGCCTTCAGGCCGACTTTCTTGGCCGTCTCGGTCGCGATGAACAGCGCCGGGGCGCCCGAATCGACCAGGAAGTTGAACGGCCCCTTGCCGTTGATCCGGACCCGGACCAGGAAGTGGTTGGTGTCCGTGAGGCGATACGGGACCTGGAACGACCGGCCGACCTGCGTGTCGCGCGGCGGCGACTGGGCGCCGGCCTCGAGGTCGAAGGCCAGTAGCGCGGTCAGGGTCGCGGCCAGGGCCAAGCCCAGCCGACTCGCTCGACGAATCATGGGGCGCTCCGCTTTCCGTCCAGTCGGGGACCAGGGGCGTATCCGGGCGAACCGGCGCATTATCCCAGATCAGCCGAAGCTCGGTCTACATGGGAACGATCGGACGATCGCGGTTGCTGGCCCGAGTCCGGAGAAGATGATACGGCGAGAGGGATTCCGCCAGGAGCCGGCCGGCCCTCGCCCGATGGCCGAGAGTCGCTCGACATGGCCGTGATCGATCAAGGCAGGGCTCGCTCGGAGTGCTCGAGTTCTTCGCGCTCCGCCATCTGCGTTCGCTGATCGATTTCGAGTCTGGCCCACTGGCGAATCCGATGATTCGGGTGTTTCAAGAATCGCCTCGCATCTTCGGCTTCGCGGCGGAGTTGTTCTGATCGATCTCCCCACCAAAATTCACCGGAATGAACGCCTGCTGAGAAATTGTTTAGGACCCGATCGTCATCGAACTCCCGAAGGATCACGTCCAGCACTTCAGGAACAACCGGATGGCCCTCATCATCCAGGGATGGACGAGGGAGATGCCGGGCGATGGCACAGGCAGCATCAACCCCGTGCTTGCGGACCCAGTCGAGGATCGATTGAGCGGGGATACGAGCCACAAGATCGCGCAAGACGTGTACTTGG
The DNA here is from genome assembly GCA_963743925.1 of uncultured Planctomycetota bacterium. Lineage (GTDB taxonomy): Bacteria > Planctomycetota > Planctomycetia > Isosphaerales > Isosphaeraceae > CAVZRC01. Next base: position 165,154 of record CAVURY010000035.1, read on the forward strand.
AGCCGCCAGCCTTGATTCGGGTCAAGCAAGGCCTGGCCGAAGCCCTCCATCGCCGAGTCGGGATCTTGAGAGGCGAGTTTGATCAGTTGTTTTTGAGCCTGACCCTCCAACTCCGGACTATCGCTCAAGAGTGCCCGCCCGAGAAGGATTGCCGCTCGGTGCGGTTCAAGCTCTGTCAACTGCTCAACAATCCGCGACCACTCGAACGCAAGCCGGGTCTCCACATAGGGAAGAGCCGCATCAGCGAGCCGCCACACGTGGGAGCGGATGTCCTCCACCGCGATGCAACTTTCCGAGGTGCGACGCTTTTCGAACATCACGTAAGTGTGGAAGAATCGCACACCTGCCCGAGCCGTATCCGCATCTGCCCTGATCGCGGCGTTGACGAAATAAGGCAACAGGCGGCCCACTTCCTCGGTGCTCAATTCGCGTTGACCGATTCCCATGGCGAAAGAAGCCAGGAACCTGGGAGAAACCGCGTGGGATTCGACGAGTTGAATCACACGATTCAGCGCGTCGAAGTAATCTCCACCGCGAACCAAGATCTCCACAACCATTTGAGGGTGAGCGGCTTCGAGTTCCTCCATGAGCCGAAGAATCGCTTCAGTTGGGCGCAACTCCGCAAGAACCAAACCCCGTATATATCCTCTCAACAGGGGGGCCGATCCCCATTGGATGGCCTGCTTGAGGATCATCTCACCACATGCATAACCTTCGTCGATGCGACCCAGGGCAAAGCCCAACCGCTCGGCCGATCGCGCCTCGTAGCTGGCGAGCCAGTCCAGATGAGGAAGCAACCGAGACGTGTCCGACCGAATCCTAGCCGCCAGTTCGTCGGTCTCGTCGGTCTGAGTTTGGGGATCATCGGCGAATCGTTTGTCCCATGGATCGCGGGCACAGACGATCCGCAATTTCCCGTCGAAATCGGACGGGCGAATCGAATCGACCCATAGGCGGACCTGATTAATATACCGGATGGCTTGGTCGTTCGCGCGATCGCGCCCGATCTGCTCTTCGAACGCCAGGAATTCGTTCGACAGTATTCACCAATCGACGGAGATCGCTTTCCTCGAGCGTGGATAGCGCAAGGACTCGCTTCAGCTCGTCGAGAAGCCCGTTACTCAGAATTAAGGTCATATGGCCGACAAGACCGTCAACCGCCAGACTGCGACGATCAGGGTCGCTATGCGTGAGATGCTCACCGTACAAGTTCAAGGCGTCCAGGTAACACTGATGTTCCTCGGAGATCGAAGCCGGCCGCCAGTCGCCAGGTCTCAGCCGACCCGCCACTTCAGGCGGCCCGACGATGTGGCCGGCCGAGCCCGCGAAAACGCGATCCAAACCGCGGAATGCCAGCCGCATTTCGTCTAGGTTCGGAGACAACAACCTATCTCTGAGTATGCCGATCCTCTGATCGAAAGGCGCGGCCGTCCCTGAAAGACGAACACAATAAAGATTGCGCCAAATCTCCGTCGCATTGTTGCCAACATTTGGCTCATTTTCGTGGAGCGCGAGCCGGAATAGACAATCCTCGCAATTCTCGAAGAAGTCGGGGAACGCAACGAGTTTTTCCAGGAGGGCGATCAAACTCCGCCGCGGTCCCCAAGCCGACCCGTTCCAATCCCCCCTGATATTCACCAAGTCTCCGGTTCCTGCGCTCTCGATCAAGTGATGAAGTTTGGAAAGGTATTCCTGCGGGCTCGACTCGATGATCGCGGAAGCGATCGATGTCGTATGAGAATCAGCGAGATCTCCCGTCGTCAATCGCCCGACCCATCCTCGAAAAAAGGACGCGAGTTGATTTCGCGCCTCCTCTCCGCCGAAAGTCGCGACTCGCTCAACGAGTTGCTGAACGAGACGCGCCGGGAGTGGAGTAAAGAAGGCTGATAGATCGGACTCAACCCAGCGACGCCATCCTTCGAGGAACAGTGCACGAGCAACGATCTCCGGTGTAACGTACCAATACCGCCCTGCCTGAACCACGAACCCCGGCGCCTCCTTGACAACCCTTACCGCGTTGATAAAGTCCTGCCGAGTGCAGTTCGCGATGCTGGAGAGTACTTCTACGTCCGTACGCACGTCGCCCTGAAAGCCCACTTTATGAAAAAGCGCCAGGAAGGAGATGAGTGGTAAATGCTCAGCACCAAGCCGCTTCCTCAAGTACTTCTCGACTGATCCCAATAACCCAGATACTCTGCCATCCGCGAGCTCGATGTCTCGATCGCACATATCAGCGGCCAATCGGACGAAACCACGCGAGAAATCCGCGTACCGGCGACGACGATCATCAGGGACATCAGGGAAATTTTCTCTGAGAATCTCGTATATATTATTCCTGATTGAATCACTATCCAGCCATAAATTAAACGACAGCCTCGGACCACTGTTGTCAAGACATATGACCCTGATACGGTCAATGTGTCCTCGTATATTCTCGTTGAGGAATGAATAAGTCTCGAAAGTGCACTCGTCCGCGACGAGGATCGCCGACTGATCCGGGGTGTTGGCGACAGTAGTGGCCAGCCTCCTGGCCTCTTGACCATCCCGGGCGTAAACCACGAGGCAGGGTGACGCCAACGATTCATTGAGAGTTTCGAAGACCAGCCGCGTCTTGCCGACGCCTGCGGCCCCTCCGATCAGCAGACAGGGATCGCCACCGGGTGACAAGTTGAAGTCGGCAAGCAGTAAGATCTGGTCGCGTGCCTCCTTCCATCCCGGATTTGGCACATAAATCTTCGTCACCGCCCGGCAATTCTTCTCCCAGGCCTCCCAGTGCAGTCCCTCTTGGTCCGAGTTCCGAAGCGATGAGACGACAGCAGGAAATCGCTCCGCCCAAGCCAAGAGATGCCCGCCATGGACGACCCTCGGATCGACTGCATCGGATCGAACGCGACGGGCTTCTACTTTGAGCTGCTCCTCCCAGTCAGTCAGCTTCTGAGGAGTCAGATCGCCGAGCAGGCAGAACCGAAAACCGTAGCCCTGGTTAATCAACGTCCCGGCATAGGACTTGTTGATTTCTTCCTGAAGGCTGTTTTTCTTCTTTTTGTTCTTCTTATCGTTGATATCAACAGCCTCGACGGCCTTGAACTGCCAGCACGTCGGAACGCTGAACCAGCCGCTACGATCATGAGGGATAGCTTGCGTAACCTCTGTGTTGACGCCACCATCCTTGATGTTGACTCGAAGCTGAGTCCGGACTTCCGATTGGGATAGTCCTCCCAAGGCGGCTTCGGCCCGGATGAGCCGGTCGACGAAATGCGCAAAGCGTTCTCCACCGGCCCCTTTGAGCTGAAGGAGTTCATCGGGTCTCAGCTTCCACATCGCGGACTTTTCTCCGACCGTTCACCTTCGTGCCCGATCCGTTCCTGGCGGCACATCGGGTTCATTATAACCCTGCCGTCGAAAACTTTCCTCGGGTATTGGAGCCGGAGTCGGCCCTTGACGACTCGTTAGTCGTGATCGGCGATTGGCCATTCCCAGAGGTGGACGATGCCGTCGAATCCGCCGGAGGCCAACGTCTTGCCGTCGGGGGCGAAGGCCAGCGAGGAGGCCCCGGCGTGTTTCATCCGGGTCGGGCGGGGTTCCAGGGTCGCGAGGTCCCAGGCGGTGACCAGTCCCTTGAGTCCGGCGGCGGCCAGGGTCTTGCCGTCGGGGCTGATCGCCAGCGCGACGACCGCGCCCGCCGGCCCGCGCAAGGCCGCGTGCTCGACCCGGGCGGCGACATCCCAGAGCCTGATGATCGGGCTGACCTGGTCCCCCAGCGCCAGGAGGCGGCTATCAGGCGAGAAGGAGAGGGCGACGAAGGTGCTCGCCTGGCCGCGGATCTCCAGCCGTTCGCCGCGGGCCGACAGGTCCCAGACCCGTACCGAGCGGTCGCCGCCGGCGGAAGCCAGCGTCGTGCCGTCGGGCGCGAATGCCAGCGAGGCGACGAAGTCGGCATGTCGGCCCAGGACCGACCGCAATCGCCGCGTGGCGACGTCCCAGAGCGTGATCCGTCCGTCCTGCTGGCCGACGGCCAGCACGGAGCCGTCGGGCGCGAACGCCAGGCTCGCGGCGCCGGCGGTCGCCCCGGCCTCATCGTCGAGGGCCTGCGACCCGACCGTGTCGAGATCGTTGAGCTCGACGACGCCCGACCGGCTCGACGTCGCCAGCAATTTGCCTCCGGGCTGGAAGGCCAGGCAGCGAACCGGGTCGGAATCCGGCGGCCGCAACCGATATCCCCGTCGCGACAGCGGATCCCTCAACACCACCGAGCCGTCACTCCCGACCGTCGCCAGCAGCGTCCCATCCGGGGCGAACGCGACCGATCGGACCGCACCCGGCTGATCGACCAGCGTGGTCCGAGGCCGGGCCTTCTCGCCGAATGGGCAATCCCCCAGCAAGCAGGCCGCAGCCGCGAGGGTTGACCCGAGGAACGCGGTCAACTGCCACGTCAACAGCCGCACCCGGATCGGCTGAGTCCGGCCATACCGGCGACCCCGACGCGACGCGTTCAGTGCGATATCTTCGGCACGCTCGCCAATCCATCCTGCTGGCATGATCATGCCTCCTTGTCTGAAATTGGACGATGCTCGGGAGTCATTCACGCCTCCACCCCCCTACCCTCGTCTTCGCCGGACTTCACACGTTATTGAGCGGGCCCATCGGGATGAAGTTCGCGAGGTTGCTCGGATTTCTCCGGGATTCTTCCCCACCACGGCGCCCCCTTCCTCCATGGAATCTCCGCATGGTCCTTGTATGGTAGGATTCGGGGATGTCCCAAAATGAATGAGAATGTCAAATTCCGGATGGAAAAAAGGGCGACAATCGGAAAAAACACCGTGGTCCTCACTTACTATCGTATACGGCCGGAGAAATCGGAACTGGCCGCGGGCCGCGAGTTCGCCCATCAATTTCGGGAAAGGCGTACCCCGGCCGGGTGCCTGTCGCCATTCTCCGCGTGCTCAACCCAGAACGTGAATCGCTCTGGAATCCGCGATCCCACCCCATTCGGGGCAGACCCCCTCTGAAGGATAGAATGCGAACCGAAGCGGATCGTCCACCGGCCGAGGCGAGAAGTCCGGGGTTCCCCCGACATAAGATGGCGAAATCACGTTGGTAACCACCCGGCACGGGTGATTAGAATGGTCGTTAGTACGACGAGGCCTCGGGGCGAAGAAAATCGCGTTTGTCGCCCGCGGCCGGTGGACGATCGGTCCCCGCCTGCATTCTTACTGGTAAGGGGGACAGCGATGATTCAGGGCTCGGATGACTCTGAGGACCTCTTGTCTCGCGCCGCTTCGGGCGAGGAATCGGCACTGGCTGCGCTCTGGGAGCGTCACCGAAGGCGTCTCCGACAGATGGTTCGGACGCGGATCGATGGCAGGCTGCAAGGGCGTATCGACCCCTCGGATGTCCTCCAGGATGCCTATCTCGACCTGTCCGCCCGGCTGCCCGACTACGCCCGCGACCGACCCATGCCGACCTACCTCTGGCTGCGGCTGGTCACCGGCCAGCGGCTCGCCCAGGAGCACCGCCGCCACCTCGGCGCCGCGATGCGCGACGCCGGCCGCGAGGTGGCGCTCCACCACGGCCCCTGGCCCCAGGCCAGCTCGGCATCACTCGCGGCCCAGTTGCTCGGGCGGTTGACCACCCCGAGCCAGGCCGCCGTCCGCGCCGAGCGGCAGCTCCAGCTCCAGGCGGTCCTCAACCGCATGGATCCGATCGACCGCGAGATCCTGGCCCTGCGCCATTTCGAGGAGCTCTCCAACGGCGAGGCCGCCGAGGTCCTCGGCCTCTCCAAGACGGCCGCCAATAACCGTTATGTTCGCGCCCTGGGCCGGCTCCGCGATCTCCTGGAGGACGTCCCGGGGCTATTCGACCGTTGATCGGCGGGTCTGGGCCGGCCGGCCCATCCGCGAGCGCCGGATTCTCGGGAGGTGGTGCGATGCAGGAACCGAGCGACGCGAGGACGGAGTGGACCGATCACGGATGGCGTCAGTCCGACCGATCTCGACCGGCGGACGATCGCATCGGCGAACTGGCCGAACAATTCCTGAACCGCCATCGCAGGGGTGAACATCCCTCGGTCGAGGATGACGCGGAGGCATATCCTGAGTTGGCCGGCGAGATCCGACGACTCTTCCCGGCCCTGTTGCTGATGGAAGAGCTCAAGCCCGCCCCAGTCGACGACGTCTTCGACGGCCCCCCGCCGCGCCTCGGCGACTACCGGATCCTCCGCGAAGTCGGCCGGGGCGGCATGGGCGTCGTCTACGAAGCCGAGCAGGAGTCGCTCGGCCGTCGCGTCGCCCTCAAGGTCCTCGGGCGCAGGGCCTGCGCGATCCCGAGCAACTCCTGCGGTTCCAGCGGGAGGCGCGCGCCGCGGCCAAGTTGCACCACACCAATATCGTGCCCGTCTTCGGAGTCGGCGAGTTCGAGGGCATGAACTACTACGTCATGCAATTCATCCCGGGCCTCGGCCTCGACGCGGTGCTGCGGGAGATCCGTCGCCTCCACGACCCGGCTCCTAAATCGGACCTGGACTCGTGCTGCGTGATCCGTCGCGGCCGGGCCCGAGCGGCCATCATGGCGCGCTCGCTGATGACGGGATTATTCCCGCTCGCTCCCCATCCGGACAGACCGACGCGGCCGCGGAAAGTTATACCCTCCGACACGGCCCCGCCGGTCCCGGCGGACTCCTCGACTTCCGCCATACTGCCGGGCCAGTCCGAGCCGTCGTCGCCCGGGGACTCCGACCGCCGTTATGCCCGGAGCGTGGCGATGATCGGAATCCAGGTGGCCGAGGCGCTGGAGTACGCCCATCGCCAGGGGACGCTCCACCGCGACATCAAGCCGTCGAATCTGCTGCTCGATAGCCAGGGGACGGTCTGGGTCGCCGACTTCGGGCTGGCCAAGGTCTCCGACAGCGACGACCTGACGCACCCCGGCGACATCGTCGGCACGGTCCGCTACATGGCGCCCGAGCGGTTCGAAGGCCGTTGCGACGCCCGCTCCGACGTCTACGCGCTGGGCCTGACCCTCTACGAACTGCTGGCGCGTCGGCCCGCGTTCGACAAGACCGACCGGGCCGAGCTGGTCCGCCAGGTGACGGCCGCGGAGCCGCCGCGGTTGCGGACGCTGGACCCGGCCATCCCGCGCGACCTGGAGACGGTGGTCCACAAGGCGATCGAACGCGAGCCGTCGCGTCGGTTCGCCGACGCGGTGGCGCTGGCGGACGACTTGCGACGGTTCCTGGACGGCCGGCCTGTCCGGGCGCGGCGGATCAGCCAGCAGGAGCACGCCTGGCGTTGGTGTCGGCGGAATCCGGCGCCGGCCGCGCTGGTGGCGACGACCTTCGTCCTGGTCGCGCTGGCCGCCGCCTGGTGGACGGAATCCGCGCACCGCCAGGGTCGGGCGCGACAGTCGGTCGAGTCCGCGGTCGAGCAGGCCGAGGCGTGGAGGCAAGGGGGGCACTGGGCCGAGGCGAAGGCCGTGCTCGCCCAGGCCGACAGCCGGTTGTACGACGCCGGCCTGCTCCGGCTGCGAACCCAGTTCAAGCGTTCGCTCTACGAACTGGATCTGGCGGCCAGGGTGGAAGACATCCGGCTCCGGCGGACGGGGCTGCTCGAGGACCCGTCCCACCACCGAGCCACGGCCCGGGATTATTCCGCGGTGTTCCATGAGGCCCGATCGAAATTCCCGGACGATCGAACCGTCGCGGACCGCATCCGGATGTCGCCGATCCGGGAGACGCTGCTCGCGGGACTGGACGACTGGGCCCTGGTCGAGGAAGACGCGGTCATGCGGTCGCGCCTGTTGCAAGTCGCCCGGTGGGCCGACCCCGACCCAACCTGGCGCGACCGCGTCCGCGACCCGGCCCTCCGGCACGACCGCCGGGCCCTCGAACAACTGGCGGCCGTTGCGCCCGAGACGGACGCGCCGCCGCAGTTGTTGACGACGCTGGGCGTCCTGCTCAAGCAGGCCGGCGGCGACGCCGAGCCGCTGCTCCGCGCCGCGCAGCGACGTCGCCCGACCGACTTCTGGCTCAACTACGAGCTCGGTCGGATGCTCACGGAGGTCAAGCCCTGGGATGCCATCGGCTTCTACCGGGCCGCACTGGCCCTGCGGCCGGAGACCAGCTCGATCTACTACAACCTGGGCCTGGCCCAGGTAGGCGCGGGCGATCGTGAGGAGGCGTGGGAATCCTACCGGCGAGCCGTCGCAATCGAACCCAACCTGGCCGCGGTCCCGACCCGCCTCGGCGATCTCCTCGCGCAGGGCGGGCGGGAGCCATTCAAGGGCCCGAGCCGACCGGCCGATGACGCATCGCGAGAGTAGTTTCCATGCCCGGCGCGGGATTTCGAACGTATTACGTTGGCACGGAAGGAGCTCACATACTAACCCGAAGCGTTAGCGAGGGGATAGGCCGCGGGACCTCGCTAACGCTTCGGGTTAGTATGAGCCGGCGTGCGATTCTTCCTTGCCGGCGTAATAACCTGGGACACGATGGCCGGCCTCGGGGCAGTAATCAGGAAGGGGATGAGTCCGAAGAGGTTTCCTCGGGAGGATCGGCGAACATGATCGGTGCGGCCCCCGACTCCGTCGTCCGCCAGATCGAGTTGCTCTTTCAAGGTGGCCCCGTCTCGGGACTGACCGACGGCCAGCTCCTGGAGCGGTTCAACTCCCGGCGCGATGGTACCGGGGAAGCGGCGTTCTCGGCCCTGGTGATGCGACACGGTCCGATGGTCCTCACCGTCTGCCGCCAACTCCTGGGCGACCGACATCTCGCCGAGGACGTCTTCCAGGCCGTGTTCCTCGTCCTGGCGCGCAAGGCCCGCTCGATCCGCGACCCCGATCTGCTGGGCAACTGGCTGCATGGAGTGGCGCTCCGCACGGCCCGCAAGGCCAGGGGTCGCCTGGCTCGCCGGCGCGAGCATGAGGAGGGTGGCCTCATGAAGAATGGAGGGGCATGCTCCGATTCGAGCGTCGCGAGTTCACCGGCCGACCAGCCGGCGATCGTCCGTGAACAGGCCGAGATCCTCCACAGCGAGGTTGCCCGGCTGCCCGAGCCCTTTCGCCTGCCCGTGGTCCTGTACTACTTCGAGGGATTGTCGCTCGACGAGGCGGCTCGGCGGCTCGGCTGCCCGACTGGAACCGTCCACAGTCGCCTGGTCCGGGCGCGGGACAAGCTCCGCCGCGGCCTGACCCGCCGCGGCGTGGTCTTGCCCGCCGCCGCAATCGCCGCGGTCCTGGATTCGAAGCCCGCCGCGGCGTCCATCTCCTCCCCCCTGTGCGAGATCACGGCCCGGGACGCCTTGAGATTCGCGGCCGGCCAGGCAGCCTCACCTCGGGCGACGGCCCTGGCCCGGGAGGTACTCCGATCCATGCTGATCCACAAGCTGAAGCTCACCATGTCCACGCTGCTGCTCCTCGGCGCCATCGCCACCGCCACCGGCTATCTCACCCATGCACGGGCGATGAAGGATGAGCCCCAGCAGACACCGACCGCTCCTCAATCTTCCAATCCAAAATCGAAAATCCAAAATCCAAAATCGGGGAGGATGTTCGTCGTCGGCCGGGTGCTCGACCCGGCGGGCAAGCCGGTACCGAATGCCACGACCATGGTCTACGCGCGGAGCAAGGCGTTCGGACATTCACCGAGCATGTCGCGGATGAACTACGTCCCCATCGGCGATACACGCGCCGACGGCTCGGGTCGGTTCCGTATCGATGCACCGCGGACCTCGTCGTCGCGGTACGATCAGTTCGGTGCCGCCGCGATCGCGCCCGGCCATGGCGTGGGTTGGATCGAGCTCGATCCCGACGCCGATGAACCGACCGCCGACATCACGCTCCGGCCCGAGCAAGTCATTCAGGGCCGGCTCTTCGACCTGCAAGGCCGGCCTGCTGCGGGCGTCACGGTCTCGGTCAGATTGATGGGTCGGGCCATTCAGCGAGATCAAGGCGGGCTTCTCAGGGACTACGCGGAGGTGCTCTTCTGGTGGTCTGGCACTTCCGCTTCCGGGCTACCCGCGTGGCCCCGGCCCGCGATCACCGACGCCGAAGGACGATTCACCATCCGCGGCGTCGGACAGGGATTGCGGGCCTTTCTCATGGTCCATGACCCGCGATTCGCCGCACAGCAAATCGCAGATCGATACGGGCATGACAGTCCCATTGAAGCCGCTGACCATGGCGCTGCAACCGGCCAAGATCATCAAGGGACGCATCACGTATGCCGACACCGGTCAGCCGGTTCCCCACGCGCTGATCTCGGTCTCGGCCCGCAGATCCACCACGGCTTAGCCTCGGCCTCACCGAATTCGAGACCGACGCCGAAGGTCGGTTCCGAGTCAATCCTTCATTCGGTGAGGGCTATGGCCTCTCGATCTTCCCGCCCGCGGGCCAGCCCTACCTGGCCATGCATCATCGTCTCGACTGGCCCAAGGGCGCGATCGAGCAATCTCTGGACCTGGCCTTGCCGCGCGGCGCGGTGATCCACGGCACGGTCACCGAGGAAGGCTCCGGGAAACCGATCGCGAGCGCGACGGTCCGATTCATCGCCTTCGCCGAGCGCGGCAAGGCCGGATCACCCAGCGGGAGCACCGTCCAGGACACGGACGCCGATGGCTCGTTTCAATTCGGGGCCTCGCCCAGCCCGGGCTATCTCTCCGTCATGGCCCCCGATGACGATTACGTGCTCCAGACCATTGGCAGCAGGATGGTCGAGGAAGGCCTGCCCGGCGGCCAGCGATCTTATTCGCATGCCAATATCTTGCTCGACCTGAAGCCGGACATCCGGGACAGGGAGGTCCACGTGAGTTTCCGCCGAGGCATCACCGTGAAAGGCCGGGTGATCGGGCCGGACGGCCAGCCGATCCACGATGCCTGGATGATCAGCCGGATCCTCCTCGCTCCGACGCCCAGCCCCTGGAAACGCTGGAGCGGCGATTACCACGGCGATGTCACTCGCAACGGCCGTTTCGAGGTCCATGGCCTCGATCCCGATGTCGAGACCCCCGTCCACTTTTTGGAACCGAAACGCAAGCTGGGCGCGACGGTGGTCCTCTCGAGCAAGTCGATCGCGCTGATGACGATCGCCCGGCGCGACGGTGGCGTCGCGGTGGGCGCGACGGCCGGCTCCCCGGACAAGTCCCCGGCCCGCGGACCGATCACCGTCCGGCTCGAGCCGTGTGGTTCGGCCAGGGCGCGGCTGGTCGATCCCGACGGCAAGCCGGTCGCGGGACGTCTCACTCGCGTGCGGTTCATGCTGGTCGTCACGCCCGGTGTACCCTACACGCTCGCGAAACTGAAGGGCGGCCTCCTCTCCGCCGACGAGTCCGTCCTGGACGCGGTGGATCCGGTCAACTACGAGATGCCGCTGGTGTCCGACCCCGATGGCCGCCTCACTCTTCCCGTCCTGATCCCCGGCGCGACGTATCGCATCACCGACTTCACAGTCGCCCGGGAACCCATCAGTTCGCTGGTCCGCAAGGAGTTCACCGTCAAGCCCGGCGAGACCCTCGACCTGGGCGATATCCTGATCGAGAAACCGCGGTAGGGCCGGCTGTGCCGGACGGGACCGGCTTGAATGGGTCTGACCTCGAATTGTCACTGCAAAGCCGGTGATTCCCGGCCTGTTCCTGATCCTCTGGTTTCTCTTCTTTGCGCCCTCTGCGGTCCTCTTGGCGCCCTCTGCGTGAAACCCTGACGGTCGCGCCGGTGGCGGGGTCGGAGACCCGCGCCGAACCAAGTTTGCCGGCCTTCACCAGAATACCCTGCCAGGTGTTTGCCCCGGCGCACGCGGCGTGTTAACTTCGATGTTCGTGCGCCTGCGATCGATCGGCCCGACGGATTCGGGAGCCTGAGGGCCCCGCGCCTCGCGGATCATCGATCTCGGCCCCTGAAGCGAAGTGACGACATCCCCCTGGCCCGCCGCGAGTCTGACCCATGGCGAACCCTCCCGCGACCGTCAGCGCGCTGGACCGCGCCCGATCCAAGGCGTACTTCCGGCTGCTGCCGCTGTTGTTCTTGAGCTACGCCATCGCCTACGTCGATCGCATCAACGTGGGCCTGGCCAAGCTTCAGATGACCAAGGAGCTGCCGGGCTTCGATAACAAGGTCATCGGCTTCGGCATGGGGATCTTCTTCATCGGCTACCTGGTCCTGGAGATCCCCGGCACGCTCCTGGTCGAGCGGTGGAGCGCCCGGAAATGGATCTGTCGGATCATGATCTCGTGGGGGATCATCGCGGGGTTGACGGCCTTCGTGACGACGCCGTTCCAGTTCTACACGGTCCGGTTCTTCCTGGGCCTGGCCGAGGCCGGGTTCTTCCCCGGGGTCATCGTCTACCTGACGCACTGGTTCCCCGCACGCGACCGCGGGCGGGCACTCGCCTGGTTCTTCATCGCCTCCCCGGTCGCGCAGTTCGTCAGCCCCAAGCTCTCGTATTTCTTGCTCCGGATCGGCACCACGGAGACCAGCGGCGGCGAGACGGTCGTGTACCCGGCGCTCTGGGGCCTCCAGGGCTGGCAGTGGATGTACATCGCCTGGGGGATCCCGGCGGTGATCCTGGGAATCCTGGTCCTGTTCAAGCTGCCCGACTGGCCCCGGGATGCGACCTGGCTCGACACCGACGAGCGCGAGGCCCTGGAGGAGGAGCTGAGGCGCGACAAGGAGCGGCACAAGCATGGGCATGGCCACATCACCGTCCTCGAGGCCCTGCGCCATCCCAAGGTGTTGTTGCTGGCCGCGGCGTATTTCTTCGTGGTCTCGACCAGCTACGGCGTCGAGTTCTTCCTGCCCAGCATCCTCGAGACGTGGTACAAGTTGCCACTGAATCAGCTCACCTGGGCGGTCATCATCCCGCCGCTGGGGGGGCTGGTGGGGCAAATCGTGATTGGCTGGAGCTCGGATCGCACCGGCGAGCGCCGGCTGCACGCCTCGATGCCGATCTACGTGGGAGCCTTCGCACTCGCCTGCGCCTTGATGATCCCCGCCTCACTCTCGTTCAATGCCCGGCTCTTCTGCGCCGTCGCCCTGTTCACCCTGGCGCTCTTCGGGCTGAAGTCGTACATGCCGGCGTTCTGGGCGCTGCCCAGCCTGATCCTGACCGAGGCGGCCGCCGCGGGGAGTATCGGGCTGATCAACTCGCTGGGAAACCTGGGAGGATTCGTCGGCCCGTACGTGCTCGGCTCGATCGAGACGTGGACCCACTCCTTCGTGCCCGGGCTGATGTATCTCGTCCTCTCGATGGTCATCTCGGCCACGATCATCCTCACCATGGGCCTGGGGCATCGCGTCGTCACATCCGAGCCCGCCGCATTACACCAGGCCGACATCCTGGCCGAGGAAGAGCCCGGTGCCATCATCGAGCCCGCCTGAGTGGTATCGCGGCGAGGCTTGACCCGGCCGACGGCCGGGCATACAGTTGGATGAGCGTGAGGCAAGGTGCCCACGCGATCAGTCCCCGCCGGGAGCGTAACGCCTCGGCGAGTCGGAGAGAAAGAAACCATGTGTCACGCCTCCCGGCGCGAGCAGCGCCATCACGCCGCGTTCCATTTCATCCACTTCCCCGATTGGGCGGAGCACCACGAGGAGCATGGGCGTCGCGCTCATCACGACCGTGGTGAGCACAGAGGGTGTTCCATGCATCACCACGGCCACCATCAGCACGACTCGGATCGATCCGGGTTCGGCGTCAGACGGCCGCTGCGGTTCCTCGCCCACAAGCTCGACCTGGACGACAAGCAGATCGGCGAGCTCGTCCGGATCCTCGACGATCTCAAGACCGAGCGGGCCCAGGCGGAAGTGGACGATCGCCGCTCGCTGGCGGAGTTCGCCGACTCGTTGGCGGGCGATGCCTTCGACGCCGCCAAGGCCGGCAACGCCGGCGAACGCCGCGTCCAGAGCGCGGCGAGGGTGCGCGACGCGCTGATCCGGGCCCTCGAGCAGATCCACACGCTCTTGCGGCCGGAGCAGCGTCAGCGGCTGTCGTACCTGATCCGGACCGGCGTCATCACCATCTGATCCGCCGGATTCCGGGACGATGCCACCCGTCGGCATCCAGAGCGCTTCACGATTGGCTCGCGCACGCGTCGCAAGCCATCGCGAATTCACCCCCCCGAACCCCCCCTTCGTAAGGGGGGGATTTTGGAGTGCGCCCCGTCCCCCCCTTACGAAGGGGGGTTCGGGGGGGTTCTTCGGGCGTGATCAACGCAACCGAGAAGCGCTCTCGAAACGTCCGCCGCAACGGAGCGGGCCGCGGTCATCCTGCGGCCCCGTCTCCGCCGATCCGTTTCATCAAACGTCCCGATCCATCCATCCGCGGCTCGCCTCACTCCCAGAAGATGACGTCATGGCGGAAGGTCCCATCGGCGAAGAGGTCGAGCATCACATAGGCCGGCCCGAAGCCGAGGTACTTTTCCTTGTCCCACCAGTTGCCGCTGACCGCGCCGCCGCAGATGTAATTCACGCCTTGGTAGTCGACCCGATCGACCTGATGCATGTGGCCGCTGAGCGCCAGCTTGACACGCGGGTGGCGGAGGAAGAGGTCCTTGAGCTTGTCGACATCGGCGATGATCCAGTCGTCCGGTATGACGTACTTGCCCTGGGAATAGACCTTGGATTCGAGGAAGCCCGTGGCGCTCAGGATGGGGGCGTGCGAGACCAGCGCGATCGGGCCGGTCCCCTCTTGCAGCTCGCGCTCGAGCCAGCGGAATTGCGCGTCGTCGATCCGGCAGCCCTCGGCGTGGAACGTGTCGAGCAGGAGGAATTTCCAGCCGCCGACCTGCCGGCTGTAGTACCGGTCCGGCATCCGGTAGGTCTTGATCGCGCGGCGTTTCGGGTCGCCGGCCGGCGAAGACTCCTTCTCCTTCCAGAAGATGTCATGATTGCCGATCACGCTCAAGGACGGGCAGTTGAGCCGGTCCATCACCCTCGCCGCCCAGTTGTCGAACTGGGCCTGGGCGGACGCGACGGTGATCGGCTCGTCCCCCTCGTCGACCGCCATGACGTTGTCGCCGCCGAAGACGACCAGTTCGGGCTTGTCGGGCTGGCCCAGGACGCGGTCGAGCATCCGGGACATCCGCGCATTCTCGCCCGGCGAGACCGGCAGGTGGGAATCGGTCAGGAAGGCGACCCGCAGCGATCGCTTCGCGGCCTCTTCGGATCCGGACGAGGGCCTCGCGCCGCCCCACAGGCCGGCCGTCGCCAGGCCGCCGAGCAACGTCCTTCGGTCGATGTTCATGATACTCTCCCGACTTTACTTTTCGACGGCCAGTCGATCCACGAGCTCGGTCAGGGACTTCTTGTCACCCACCGTGATCGAGTTGTCCTTGGAAATCGCATCGGTCATCTTGAGGCAAGCTTCGGGCCGGGACACGCCCTTGATCAGGTCCAGCTTGCCGTCGATGTCCTCGAGTACATCGTCGATCGTCTTGGGTCCCGCCGGCGCCTTCTTCTTGACGCCGCCGCCCTTCGTCTGGGACTTGTTGCCGTGTTCGCGTTTCTCGGCGGCGGCCTTGTCGGACCGGGATAGCTTCCTGGTCGATTTCTTCGCCTCGGCGTTGAGCGACTGATAGCGGAAGGCCAGCTCCGACGCGAGCGATTCGGGCGTGTAGAGGGCCGCCTTGTCGACCTCGAGTTCGCCGGAGCCGCAGCCGGGCACGACGGCCGGCATGACGAGCATGAGTACGGTGGAGGCCGCGACGAGCACGGAAATGCTCGCGCGGCGTGTTGGTATCGCTTGCATGGATTCCTGACCTTCTTACTGATCGCTTCGGAGCCGATCGTCGCTCAGTAGCTGTCCGACGAGATGATCTCGCCCCGGCCTCGCGTCCCCATGAACCACCACGGCTGGAGGCCGATCGAGTTCTTGATGAAGTGGACCGAGCCGTCCATGAAGGAGACGTTGACGCCGCCGGGATGGTTGCTGGTCGGGCACATGCCCTGGTCCCCCTCCTCGCACCGGAAGGTGTTGGTGTGGTACGTGACGATCGGGGGCGTGTTCGGCGGGAACAGGTGGGCATACACGTGCTTTTCCCAGGCGTCGGTGTAGGCCCAGGTCAGACCCTTGAAATAACTCCAGGGCTGGTACTCGATCGGGTTCGCCAGGCCATCCTGGACGACCGCGAGGGCCGGGACGCTGGGATTGTTCTGGGCATCGACGAGGCCCGAGCTGGTGTAGTACAGGTTGCGCAGCTTGTTGGGGCTGTTGCCCGACCCGTCGTTCACGAGCGACTCGCTCACGGCGGCCGTGTTCGAGGTCCCGTCGGTGATGCTCGCCAGGGTGACCGTGATGTTGGCGGTCGCATCCGAAGCCGCCGTGCTGCAGAAGACCTGCCCCAGATACATCTTCGACATCGACATGATCCCGGTCAGCGGCGGGAGGGAGCCCGAGTTCGGCGGGTCGCCGGGCAGCAGCACGTTCCGCGGATGCCCGGTGTTCCCCACATAATTGAAATTCCCGGGCTGGTAGTTGATGTACTGCGCATAGCCCGCGCACGTGTTGACCGTCCCGTCGGACGGGCAGAGGAGGGTCGTGATGCTGGCCTTGTTGACGGTGAAATCGGTCGGGTTGGGGCCGATGATCGGTCCGGAATAGGCCCATTCCGATGTGGCGGTGTTGATATAACCGAAATTCATCGCATTGTACATCGTCATCTGCTCCAGGTAGGGCGCGATGCCGGCCAACCAGGAGTGACAGCCCGCGGTACCGTTGGTTCCGGTACCCTCGGCCGCGTACCGGAACTCGTGCAATGGCGTGACGTTATTCACGTCGACGTAATTGGCGATCGCCAGCGTGATCTGCTTGAGATTGTTGGTGCACTGCGCACGGCGGGCCGCCTCGCGTGCCGCCTGCACCGCCGGCAACAGGAGCGCGATGAGCACGGCGATGATCGCGATCACGACCAATAGCTCGATCAGCGTGAACCCACGCGTCCGGCCCGGCCGAAACCATGATTTGATCATATACAGGAATCCTTGTGTTCACGAGCGGCGGGACGAGCCCGACCGCCCAGGGCACGCCGAGAGAAAATCGAAGAATCATCGCTGCTGGGTGTCACTCCGGACCGGCTCGGTCACGGATGCCGGATCGAACACTCCGATGATATGAGCCAGTCCGGTAGCGCGGACGGCCCATCCTTACCCGGGAATATTGTTGACGGTCGCGAAAATGGTTGCAAGCGTATCCGGGTTAATTCCCGATGAAGATGACATGAACATGCCCAAAAGGCTAGCCGAGTCTAGATTTACGGCGCCGCCGATCGCGACGGCCGCAGTCGTCAGCGACGGAATCTTTCCGGCAGGAGGGGCCCTCCCGCGAGTCGGGCCAGGGCCTGACGCATCCGCTCGAGGACCGTCCGCGCGGCGGGATCGCGGGCCAGGTTATGCTGCTCTCCGGCGTCCCGGCCCACGCGGAACAATTCCTCTTGGGTGTTTCCCTCGCGGCGGATGTACGACCAGTCGCCGTCGTTGAGGGCGCCCAGCGGCCATGTCTTCCTGGGCAGGCCATCGTCGTCGACATCGGTCGCGAACCCGGGGACGACCTCGGAGAGCACCGGGTCGGAGGGAGTGCCTGTCGGCGGAGACGACGGCGGCTTATCGTCCCAGTAACGAGCCAGCGACGCGCCGGGAAAGGGGGAGTCGGCCTTCAGATCGAGCACGTCGACGATCGTCGCGGCCAGGTCCCGCAGTGTCACCGGGGCCTTGACCACTCGCCCGGTCACGCCGCCCGGGGGGACGATCAGCAGGGGGACGTGCAGCTCGGTCTGGTAGAGGCTCGTCCCGTGGCAGAAGATGCCGGCATGCTCGCCGAAGCTTTCCCCGTGGTCGGAGGCGATGATCAGCCAGGTCCGGTCCAGGACCCCCTGGCGCCGCAGCTTGTCGAGCAGCCTTCCGAGCTGTTCGTCGAGGTCGGCGATGCAATCGTCGTAAGCATCGACGGCGAGCGGCAGGTCCTTCGCAGCGACGCGGAACTTGTCCAGGTCGCCCCAGCGCCGGATCATCTCGCGCTGGCGTTCATCGGGCTGAGAGACGCCGAAACGATGAATCCGGCCCGCCTCCAGTTCATAAGGGGTATGGGCGTCGGAGTAGTTCAGGAAGGCGAAGAAGGGCCGCGACGGCTCGGCCCGCCGCGACAGCCAGCCGAGGAACTCGCGGTTGACGGTCGCCGCGCCCTTGCGATCGTAGACGAGCGACTGCCAGATCCCCTGCACATAGGGCTGCAACCCGGCGAGCGACGGCCGGGCCTCCACGAACGGCAGGACCTTCCCGTACAACGCCAGGACGCGATTGACCAGCACGGCCGTCTTCGGTGCCGTGAACTCGGGGAAGATGAAATCCTCGTAGCGCGTGAAGCCGCGGCTCAAGCCCGAATCGCTCGCGCAATACGTCGTGTTGGCGATGAAGCCGGCCGTCGCGTAGCCCCGATCCCCGAGGAACCCGGCCAGCGTGGGATATTCTCCGTCGAGCGGGTTGAGCCATCCGACCGACAGCTCGTGCATCCATCGCCCTGTGAATATCGTCGCATGCGAAGGGAGTGTCCATGACGAGGTCGCCTGGGCGGAATCGAATCGAATCCCACGCTCGGCGAGCTCGGCCAGGGTCGTACTCGTGGGGCGCGGGTACCCGTAGAGGCTCAGGTGGCCGGCCGCGACGGTGTCGAGCACGATCAGGAGGAGATTGGGCGACCCCGACGGCGGCAACGCACGCGCACTCTCGCGCGATCGCTTGATCCGGTCGTTGATCCAGGGTGAAGCCCCCAGCAGGAGCAGGGCCACCAGTGCCACCGGAGAGCTGAACTGGACGAACCGCCGGAACCGCCGGGCATTCGACTCGAGTCGCGGGACGAGGTGAGACGCAAGGCCCAGGGTCAGGGCCAGCCAGGCCATCGTGTAAATCCGGGGGAAGGCAATCAAGGCCATCGGCAACAAGACGAGCGCGCAAAGGATCCGAGGCAGGAGCATTCGAGTGCCGCGCGGCCAGGCCAGACCGGCGATCCACCCGAAGAATCCCAGGACAAGGAAAACGCCGATGTTCGTCACCGGGATCAGCCAGGCGAAATGGCGGCTCACCCCGTAGAGATGGTTGGCGTCGAACATCTCCTTGCGGACCACGATCGTGCCCACCTCGAGCAGGCCCGCGACGAGCCCGCACCATGCCGACAACAGGAGGAGCGACATGAGGCCTGGTGGTTTCGCCAATCGGTCACGGGTCATGAGTCATGCACGGGCTGGGTCGGCGGGAGAGCGTTCCACGAACGCGAGGAGAATCACTTGTCTTGTCGGGCAATTCGCATCTACTATTACGGCGAATCACGCTTCTCGCAAGTCCGCGCGATCGTGCGAGACCCCTTCCGCCCGGAGCCAGGTGACGGGATGCCCGAGATGGTCGAGGAGAAACCGGCCGGTCCGCCCTTGAGCCGTTGGCGGCGATGGCCGGCGTTTTTCCTGGCCGCGGGACTCCTCTGGGGGGGCTGGGCCTGGTGGACCGACCGGGATTATCGCGACGCGATCATGCAGGTCGAGCTGGAGATGGCGAACGGCCGGTTCGGGACGGCCGCCCGAAGCCTGACGAAGCTCCTGGCACGCTGGCCCGATTGCGACGAGGCCGCGATCCTCCTGGCCCGTTGCGAACAGGAAAGGGGGCGAGACGAAGCGGCCGCGAGAGCCCTGGCGCGGATCGAGCCGGGATCCCTGTTTTCGCACAAGGCGATCCTGGCTCGAATGCGCCTGGCGCACGACAAGGCGAAACTGGCCGTCGCCGAGCAGATCGTCAACGACGCCGCCGCGGATCCGCGAAATGACCGATCCCACACGCGGTTCCTGCTCGTGCCGATTTACAGCCAGCTCGGCCGCATCGACGAAGCAGAACGGCTCATCGAAGGGCGTTGGGAACACCTGAACGAAACGGGAGAAGGGGCCTCGGAGACGGCCATCGACCTGGTCCGGATGCATATCCAGCTCGCTTTCAAGCCCAACCCGGTGAAGGACGCGCGTGCGTATCTCGAATCCGCCGCCAGTCTGGCCCCCGACGACGATCGGGTCTGGCTGGGTCGAGCGAACCTGGCGATCCGGACCGGTGCGTATGACGAGGCCGAGCGTTGGCTCGATCGCTGCCTCAAACGCCGGCCGGAGGATGTCGCGGTCGGGCGAGCCCGGCTGAGCTGGGGCGTCGCGACCAATCAACTCGATGTCGTGCGAGAGTCGCTCGAACACCTGCCCGCCGAAATCTTGACCCCGGCCCAGGTCCATCGGCTGAAAGCCTGGCTTGCCGCCTGGCGGGGGGATCTCGCCATCGAGCGCCAGGAGCTGGAGCAACTCCTGGCGGAAGATCCCACCGATCGGGCGGCCCTCGACCGGCTCGCCCAACTGGCGGAGAAAGCGGGGCAGCCGTCTCAAGCCGCCGAGGCGATGCGCAAGTTAGCGGAAATCGAGCGGATTCGAGCTCGCTACGAGAAACTGTACGATCGGAACCAACCCCTTCGCGATGCGGAGGAGATGGCCGGCCTGGCCGAGCAACTCGGCCGCAAGTTCGAGGCCCGGGTCTTTCTCACGCTGGCGATCTCGGCAGAGCCCGAGCGCGACGACCTCCGGCAAGACCTGCAACGGCTGATGACCCCGAGGTCGGAAGGGTCCGCCTGGCGCGGGCGGACTCTCGCCGAGATCGTCCTCCATGAGCAAGGCGATTGATGGGACAGAAACCGGAATAAGCCTCTGATGAAGCCTATCAGCGTGGAGTGCTCGTGACTTTGAACCCACGGGAGAGGCAACCACCAATCAGGGCGAAGACCACTTGCGGCCAGCCGACCCACGCCGCGATGACGAAGGCCAAGATCCAGTCGTTCTCGAAGGAAGGGGCGTGCCTGATGACCATCTCCCAAGGCTCTGATAAGAGTCCGACGTAATCGTCCAGAGCCGCCGCGTCACGGAAGAAACTCAAGACGACGCACAAGGCCAACGCCATCGAACCGAACGCCACGAACCCCCGGATGAAGGGACGGCTTCCAGGATGCTGATGACCGACCAGGACGCCACCTGCCAGTACGTTTATCATCGGCAGGACTCCCAGTACCAGGGCATTACATATTTTGGAATCGAATCCAAGCAATGCCCGAATTGCCCCGAAGTCGAGTGCGGCGATGGCGACGGCGACCATGGCCCAGGCGATGCGGAAGCGAGGAGCTTTCACCGCTGCCCCCTTTGTAGTAGAAGGTCGGTGCCTGAGTGGGATAGAGGGTGCCATTTACCCCTGCCGGCTTCCCGTAGTCAACGGACCAGAAACGACGCTCATCCGAGTATCGCCTTGGCAGAGGAGTCGGACTCAAGGGTGTTCGCTCGGTAACAATCCGGCGGTGGCCCCCGAGGCGGGGTAAGCCCTGAACGTGCAAGTGTCCTGTTCCGGCCCTAGTCGGCCACGGGGAACCTTGCCGATATAGAAGAGCCTCAGCCCGTCCAGCGAACCTCCGTGGAACTCGACCTCGTGCACGTCACCTAGCGGCTGCAACCGCTCGACAACGCGAGGGACCTCCGCATCACGAAGCCTACCGGCATTGAAGCCGACGGGGCGTGAGAACCAACCGGGGCTGAGCCATCTTTCGAACCTGGCCGGAGTCTCCGGGAGAATATTCCTGCTGCCACGCAGCTTCGTGAGGACCAGGCACAGCAGGGTCGGCTCCCGGGAATTGACGACGATCCGGTCGCGGGCCAGCTCGGCGACCACGGCCTCCCGCTGCACGGCCTCCCGCTGCATCCGAGCAAGCCAGCCGAAGATCAGCCCGAGCAACAAGACGGCCCCGATCAGACCTCGCATCCCGAATCGAAGCCGTCGTCGTTTCGCGTTTGACACGGCGGACTGAAGGGTCGGCTCGTTCATTGCGACGATTCTCCGGGATACCGCCAAATCGGATCTCTCAATATGGCTATTCGTCGGTCCGGAGGCGATCTTGGAACGATCGGTTAGCCGTTACCATCCCATAAACGGCCGTTTAGTAGACGGTCTGGCCTTCTGCCCTGCCGGAACCGATTTCCCTTGCATTTCGTGTATACTAATCGCATATACAAATCAAGTTAAAGTTTATCTGGGCGATGACGGGTTGGTAGACGTTTTGGGCAACGCATGGGGGCGTGGATGAAAATCGGCTATGCACGGGTATCGACCATCGAGCAGAACCTTGACCTGCAACGCGACGCCCTCAAGGCGGCGGGGTGCCGGAAAATCATCGAAGACACCGTAAGCGGTGCCAAAGAGCGAAGCGTGACGGGCTGGAGCGGGTCAGGGAGCTGCTACGGGAAGGCGACGTGCTGGTAGTCTGGCGGCTCGATAGGCTTGGCCGTACGCTCAAGCACCTGATCGAGCTGATGGCCGAGCTGGAGGGGCAGGGCATCGGCTTCCAGAGCGTAACCGAAGCGATAGACACCACGACGCCGGGCGGCAAGCTGGTGTTTCATATCTTCGCCGCCCTGGCGGAATTCGAGCGTAACGTCATCCGCGAGCGGACGCGGACCGGGCTGGAAGCGGCCAGAGCCAGGGGCAGGAAAGGCGGCAGGAAGAAAAAATTCAGCGACAAGCAGCGGGAGCTGGCGATGGAACTCTACCGGGGCAAAAAGCATACGGTGGCCGAAATCTGCCAGATGGTCGGCGGCATGTCGCGGGCGGGGTTTTATAAAATCGTCAAGGAAAAGGAGCGGGCAGGGGCGTAAATCGCCTAGAATCGCACGGACGCATCGTAGCGGCCAGGGCGGCACATCCCAGGCATCGGGACCGCCGGAATGCTCCGCAAGCCGTATAAATCGCCTGAAAGGATTAAAATAATGAATATATTCAAAAGACCGACGCTTTTCGGACTGATGACCCTTATTGCTTATATCGCCGTCGGCATGACGGCGATCCGCTCCGATAACAATACCTGGGCCGGGATCGTCATGTACCTGACCGTTTTCATTCTCTGCTTCGCCACCCTGGTCGCCATCGACCGCCGCGGTGCTTGGGCCGGGTTCGCCATCTTCGGTTGGGCGTACTTCCTGACTTTCCAGCCGAATGCCGCAGAAAACGGGCCGAGTTCCGTCTCGATGCAACTGGCCCACGATTTCGTCAGATACTTCACCCATAGCAACGTGCCGGACTACAGCCTGAGGTCTGGACTCAGCCTTTGCAGCGTCATCATGGGCTTTCTTGGAGCCTTTGTAGCATGGCTCGTCGGACGCGAGAGCGATACCAGCCGTGGCGACCACGGGTCTCAAGACTCTGGCCGCGGCGTCCTAAACCAGTAAGCCAAACGAAGGTTGTGACTGTCGCATCGTTACCGGGATCTCTGGAGTGTGTCACTCCACACTAACCCGACGCGCCAGCGAGGGGCAGGGGCCGTGCTGACCGGACATGCCGCGCCGATCCCCTCGCTGGCGCGTCGGGTTAGTATGAGCTCGGGCCCCACGCCTTCGATCATGGCACGAGCCCGTCGCCTTGCCCGGTCGCTTTGATACAGAGTCCGAAGGTTTGCTTTATACGCAGCCCATGACACCCGCGTTGAGTGACTAGCGCCCTCATTCCTGCCCGCCGGCGAGGCAGTCGATGGCCGCGGCCAGGTCCTGGGGCGTGACTGGTTAGCCCCGATTTCCGCCGAAACTCGACGTATAAGCCGAATTCTGCGACCGGTCAGGCAACGAGATACAGGAGGTCGATCGCCGCGTTGGAAACGACCAAGCCGACTCCGACGGATTTGCCTAGGCCCTCGATCCATCCCAGCTCGGCACGCGATCGATAACGCCGGCATGCCGCACCCCAGGACAAGCCGAGGACAAGAGCGATGATCACATTGGTCCCGGCGACCAGCGGGACGAACGCGGACAGGGCCATCAATAGGATCAAGAGTCCAACCAGGACGCCTAGCAGGAGCATACCCGGCTGACGAATCAGGTCCGACCTGGGCGGGCGTGACGGCATCAAGCGGATCACGAGGTAAGCCAAGGCGAGCATCAGGATGGCGAGATTCAAACCGGTCAGGGCCGTCCCGGCGTAGGCTCGCCAGGGGATGCCCTTCCCGCTAGCCATCCCGGCGCTCTGGAGTTGGTTCCACAGGGGGCGCATCCGGGCTATCCAGACCGCTACGGCGGCAGTCAGGATCATGGCATCGATCAGTTTGAACGGCCTGCAACGCGGCATAGCGATCGTCCAGCAATCGGGCTTCACTTGGTCATTTCAGGATACACATTGGCCGACCGCGAGCACAGTTCCTGCTCATCCTTATTCGAGCTTGGCCTTCCCGTAGCAATGGACCAAAAACAACGCTAGCCTGACCGGCGCCCGATCGCTCACCAAGGGGCAGATCGTCAAGCTCGCCGGGTTCTTCGGCTTGCCGCCGGCGGCTTTCCTCCCGAGAGCCCCTCGGCGCGGCCCCGTCGGGGCGGCAGCTCGCCGGCGTTGACCCCCTGCCCTCCCCGTGCCATGGAATAAGCCCCTGGTGCGGCTTCTCATCGCGGAGTGACGGTGATTTTGAATTTACGAGAGAGAAAGCCACCCGTCAGGGCGAAGGCCACCTGCGGCCAGCCGAGCAGGGCCACAGCGACGAAGCATACGATCGGGATCATAACAAAAGGCCGATCGTTCCCGATGGTCCTCTCTATGAGGACAAGAACGGGTGTGAGGTAGGGCAACACGACCTCACGAGGAAAGCATATCGCCAGGGCGATGAACAGGGCCAACGCCATCGCACCGAACGCCTCGAACCCCAGGAGGAACGGGCGGCTTGCGGGACGCCGTCGACCGATCAGCATGCCGACCGCGAGAACGTTCGCCATCGGCAGGGCCCCCAGTAACAAGCACATACTCCTCTGGTCTTCAAGGGCACTCCCATGGCGAGCAAGGAGGGCCCGTATCGCCGTGAAGTCGAGTGCGGCGATGGCGACGGCGACCATGACCCAGGCGATCCGGAAGCGAGGAGCGTTCACGGCGACCCTTTCGTCGTAGAAGATTGCTTAGACCTCGAGATCGGGCGGAAGTCGGGGCAAAACCACCTGATTTCGTGCTTTACGACCGGCGGAAGAAGCAGGTGACATTAACAGGCCAAAACGGATCACTCATGCGTGAAGAGAAGCGGCAGGGGGAAGGGCAGGCGAACCCTAAGGCGATCGGCGTGTGGAAAAGTACCTACTTTGACATGGGCCAAGCCGCACGCAGGACATGGTGCATAGGGCATCCGTGGGTGCGGCAGTCGCCTGTTTCACGGGTGGATCTGCGCGTTCGGCAACTCCTTTTGAAGCTCTTGCACCCCACTCTGCGTGACCTGAGTGCCTGAAAGCTCGATGGCGCGGAGTTTAGTCAGCCCATTCAGATGCACCAGCCCGGCGTCGCTGATCTGCGTTCGTTCGAGGTCGAGGACAGAAAGTTTGGGCAGCCCCTTCAGATGCGCCAGCCCGGCGTCGGTGACGTGAGTACCCGTGAGGTCGAGAGTGGAGAGCCTGGGCAGCCCCTTCAGATGCATCAGCCCGGCGTCCGAAACCTGAGTACTACCGAGCCAAAGGAGGGAGAGGCTGCTCAAGCCCTCGATATGTACCAGCCCGGCGTCGGTGACCTGGGTTCCACCGAGGGTCAGTTTCTGGAGTTTGGTCAGCCCCTTCAGATGCGCCAGCCCGGCATCGGTGACCTGAGTGCCGCCAAGCTGGAGGACCTTGAGATTGGTCAGCCCCTTCAGATGCACCAGCCCGGCATCGGTGAGCTGAGGGCCGCCGAGGATCAGTCCTGAGAGATTCGTCAGCCCCTCCAGATGTGCCAGCCCGGCGTCGCTGACGTTGCCGAGTAAGAGGTTCGAGAGTTTGGTAAGCCCCTTCAGATGTGCGAGTTCGCCGTCGCTGACGAACCCTTGAACGAGTTGCAGTCGCTCGAGTTGGGTGAGATGCCCGACCTCTACGATCGCTCCATCGGTTGGCGCCGGTTGCAGCCAGACAGAAGTGACGTGAGCGAAATAGTCGATTCCAACGAGATCCACGAGCCACTTTGGCGCCCATGGTTTCCCTCCCGGAACGGACTTTCCATCGTTCCATTCCCAGTCATAAAGGACGCTACCTCCGGCTCTCCTGATCGCCGCCACCGCATCGCGCTGGACGTGGGCGCTTCGGACCAGCCAGCCCAGCCCGGCGCCGATCAAGAGCACAAGGACGATCAGCGCCCGCAGGCTGAACCGTACGTAGCTCCACCAAGGGCGTGAAAGCGGCTCGGGTTTGACAGTCACTTCGGTCTCTCTTGTGAATGGACACTGGCCGGGCGGTCGAGAACTCGACGCCTCTCACCTCGTTGAGATTTAGTCTAACGAGAGCGACCGGGGGCGACGAGGAATGGATCGCCAAGATGTTTGCCAACCCGGCAGCCGGCCGGTTTCACCGTTCTGGCATCCCGATTGCCCTGATGACTCCGGGATGATGGAGCACCGAACGGCTCCGTCCGGCTGACGTCACCCGAAGTACCTGCCGACCGCGTCGCGCGCGAACAAGCTGCCCGGCTATGCCCCGACTCTGATGGCCTATCACCGCGCCTTCGCCCAGGAGCTGCGCGGGGCCGTGGCCGGCCTGCCCTTGCGACCGGGCGACCGGGTGCTCGACCTCGCGTGCGGCGACGGCGTCTATTCGCGATGGTTGGCCGAGCGGATCGGGGAATCTGGTCGCGTCCTCTCCGTCAACATCTCCCCGGCTTTCCTGGATCTGGCGAGGCAAGGTCTGGACGGCGATCCACCGGCCGATCGGGTCGGACTCGTCCGGGCCGACCTGGAGCACCTCCCGATCCCCGATGACTCCTTCGACCTGGTCTGGTGCGCCCAGAGCCTCGCGACGTCATTCCGATGGGCACGGCATGGACAGGTCCGGGCGCCGCCGCCCGTCCGCGTGGAGGCGGCCGAGGGATCCGGGGGTCCAAGTTCAAGCGACGGGTGAGGGCTACGGCGCGTCCCAGATCTTGACCGTCCAGTCGTGGCCGGCGGTCGCCATCGACTTGCCGTCCGGAGAGAACGCGATCGCCCGTATGTTGCCGTCGTGCGCCCTGATCGTACTCAGGACGTCCCAGGTCATCGTGTCCCACACCCGCAGCACGCCCAACTCGGTCCCGGCGACAAGGTGTTTGCCGTCGGGAGTGAAGGCCAGGGCGAGGATCCCGCCCCCGGGGCTGTCGAGGGTCCGGATCCTCGCCCCCGTCGTGGTGCCCCGGATATTCACGACCTTGTCCCAGCCGGCGAACGCGAACAGCGTCCCGTTGGGCGAGTATCGGACCACCTCGACCCATCCCATGTTATCCGAGACATTCGCCTTCGGTCCTCCGGTGGCCACGTCCCACAGGACCGCCGAGGCGTCGCTGGCCCCGGTCAGCAAGGTCTTCTCGTCGACCGACAGGTCGAGCGTGAAGACGAATTCGGCGGCGCCGGTCATCGTCGCCTTGACCCCTCGCGTGGCGAGGTCCCAGACCTTCGCGGTGCGGTCCTTGCCGCATGTCACCAGCGACCGGCCGTCGCGGGTGAACTTGAGGCACTGCACGCCCCCGCGGTGGGCGTCGAGCCGGGTCAGGGCCTTGCCGGTCGCGGCCTCACGGATCCGGACCATCCCGTCGTATTCGCCGGTCGCCAGGGTCTTGCCGTCCGGGGCGAAGGCGGCCCATCGAATGCCGTGGGGCTCCTCGACGACGTACATCGGGACCGGCCGTCCGGAGGACAGATCATATCCACGGACCTCGCCGGCGCTCGTGTCCCGGTTGCCCGCGCAGGTGACCATCGACTTCCCATCGGGCGCGAACGCGACACACCAGGCGACGTCCTTGTGATCCTTCAGGATGAAACGCGGTTGACTCAGCCTCGATGCCGCCGACCGCTCGCCCGGTCGGTCGAGGTGCATCAGCCGCCAGCTCACCAGCGAGGCCCCCGCCAGCACCAGGACCATCCCCGCGGCGATCAGGAGGGCGGCGCGATGCCTCCGCGCGAGCTTGCCGGCGCGATACAGCGGCGACGGCGGCGACGCCTCCACCGGGTCGCCGTCCAGGTACCGTTGCACGTCCCGACCGAGTTCCATCGCCGTCGGATATCGCCGATGTCGGTCCTTCTGGAGCGCCTTCATCGTGATCCAGTCCAGCTCGCCCCTGACCAGCCTGGTCAGCCGCGACGGCTCCACATCCCGGCACGCCGCGATCGACGCCAGGGCCTCCCCCGACCCGCTCAGCCGCGTGCTCGGCTTCGGCGGCTCCTCCTCGCGGATCCGCCGCAGGATCTCCGAGAAGGCCGCCTCCATCAGCCGCATCCGGCCCAGCGGCGTCGTGCCGGTCAGCAGCTCGTAGAGCAGGACACCCAGGGCGTAGACGTCGCTGCGCGCGTCGATCCCGGCACCCGCGTCGTCCGCCTGCTCCGGGCTCATGTATTCCGGCGTCCCCACCAGGGCGCCGAGCTGGGTGAACAGCGTCCGCTCGTTCAATCTCCGGTCGATGGCCTTGGCCACGCCGAAGTCGATCACCTTGGGGACCGCACGGCCGTCCTGGAGCGTGACCAGCACGTTGGAGGGCTTGATATCGCGGTGGATTACGCCTTTCTGATGCGCGTGCTCGATGGCCCGGCACGCGGCCACGAAGATCTCGAGCCACTGCCGCGGTGAGAGACGCTCGCGGTCGCAATACTCGTTGATCGGCACCCCGTCGACGAGCTCCATGACGAAGTACGGCCGGCCCGAATCGGTCGAGCCGGCGTCGAAGACCCGGGCGATGTTGGGGTGGTCCATCAGGGCCAGGGCCTGTCGCTCGGCCTCGAACCGCGCCACGATCAGCTCGGTGTCCATCCCGGGCTTGATGACCTTCAGCGCGACCCGGCGCCGGACCGGCCGGTCCTGCTCGGCGAGGAAGACGACGCCCATGCCCCCCTCGCCGAGCTTCTCCAGGAGTCGGTACGGCCCGATGCAAGAACCGGGGCCCTCGGCGATCCGGCGGGACGCGGGCGATCCGTTCGGTCCGGGCCCGGGCCCGAAGGCGCCGTCGGTGGAGGGCGGGGGAGCATCCGCCTCGGCGGCGGTGGTCGAGTCCCTTCCGGCCGCGGTCGTGGCGGCTTCGACCGGGGGGCCGAGGAAGCTGCCGGCGCGGTCGTGGGCCTCCAGCAGGCCCTCGAGCCCGGCGCGGAGCGAGGCGTCGCCGCGGCAGGCGAGGTCGAGGTACGCGGCCCGCTCGGGGCCCGCGGGCCGATCGAGGGCCTCCAGGAACAGGGACTTCAGGTCGGATTCAGGCGGTCTCATCGCTCCCACCTCCGGGTTCGCGAGGCGTCGGGTCGGGACCGGTGTCGATCCCTCCAGGAGACATGCTCCGTCCACGGCGAGAATCCGACAAGGAATGTCCGGTCGGAGCGGAATTTTTCGCGAGAGCGAGTCCCGAAGGTCGCTCTCCGAGCACCGCGGCTCGCGCGGCGACGAGGATCCGCGCTCGGAGTGCATCCGGCGAAGCCGCGACCCGCCTTCAGGGGCCGTCCGACGTCACGAGCTGCCGGAATAGCCACGCACGGACGAAGGACCAGTCGCGCTCGGCGGTCCGCCGGGCGACGCCCATGGCCGCGGCGGCCTCGTCGAGCGACAGGCCCGCGTAGAGCCGCAGCTTGACCAGCTCGGCCCCGCGGGCATCGACGAGCGAGAGCCGGCCGAGGGCCTCGTCGAGGTCGAGCAGGTCGTCGGGCGAGGCGTCGTCGGCGATCAGGCCGTCGAGGTCGAGGTGCCGGCGGTCCCGGGTGCCGCCCCGCTTGAGGCGCTTGCGGTCGCGGGCGCGGTCGATCAGGATGCGGCGCATGGCCTCGGCCGCGGCGGCGTAGAAGTGGCCCCGCCCGTCCCACGGGCGGGCCGGATCGGATCCCACCAGCCGGAGATACGCCTCGTGGACCAGCGCCGTGGGCTGGAGCGTCTGGCCGGGGGCCTCCCGCGCCAGCCGGGCGGCGGCCAGCCGACGCAACTCGTCGTACACCAGGGGCAGGAGCTCGTCGGCCGACCGCGGCTCGCCCCGCAGGACGGCCTCCAGCACGCGGGTGACCGCGCCGCGGGCCGACTCGGCATCCGATGGCAACACTCCCATCGAGGCTCCCGCGATCGAGACCGAGAGACCGTCGGCCGATGCCGCACCGATGGCATCGACCCGGTCACCTCATCGTAATCCCGCCGCGCGGATCCATCCAGCTCGCAGCATCGCAGCGCCCCGAGGATCCCGCTTGTCCCGCGACATCGGGGGGTCAAGATGATCGAACGAATGGAACGATCGGTGCCGAGGCCGGGAGAGACGTCCGCCGGTGCAAGGTGTAACATGGAGTGGTTATCGGATGCCAACCCGACGGCCCAACCACCACATGCAACCATGCGGGAAAATGGCCATGAAACCGACACAATGCCCTTCCTGTCAGAGTGACGACCTGATCCATGGGTCGCTGGAAGCCATGTTCAAGATGAGCTTCTATAAAAAGGTCGATCTGAACGCCGCTGCCTGTTTGGCGTGCGGGGCGGTCATCCCCTACCTCGGCGATGTCGCACTCGACACACTGCAGCAATGGCACTCTCTGGCGACCGAGAAGGCGAGCCACGAGGAGTCGTGAAATCATCCTCCATCAGAGAAGACCGGCGTAAGGCCTAATCTTTGGGCGCCAAAGCATCCAGGGCTTCCCGAGCACTTCGGCGAATCCTTTCATCCCTGGCCCGTCGCTCGCCCTTGGCGACGATCTCACGCCATTCCTCGAGCGTTCGGTCCGCCTTGAATGTGTATTGCAAGGGCGGGTCGTGAGTCGTGTCGTAAAGGCGCGTCCCTTCCGGGTAATTCAGGACGAACCGCTCGCGGGGAATCTCATGATTGAGGCGGAGGCTCCGGGGGTCGACTATCCAGGTCTGTGTGCCCAGGCCGAGCGTCCCGGGGATCACCCCGGCGTTCGCCATGACCGCCGCGAGGGCCGCGGGTTCGAGCGTCTTGAGTCGCTCTTTCGATATTCCCGCGGGCAGGAGGAAATCGGCCACATAGAAGCCGGTCTCGGCCCCACGAAGCGCCATCCAGCGCCCGGGGACACCTCACGTATCTCGTCGTTCTCGATCCGCCATGTCATGAAACGGCGAGCTTTCTCGAAGACCTCGATGCGCCGAGGCAGGTGACCGTGCTTCGTGTCGATCCAGACCGTCAGCTCGAGGTCCTGGCCATAATCCCGGTACTCGCCCTTCAGCACCTTGAGGTGCGCGGGGGTGTCGGGGAGCGAGACGAGGGTGGCGCCACTCAAGAGCGCGTCGAGATTGCGTCGGGGCTCCAGCCCGAATCCGATTCCGATGAGGTGGAGTGGATTCCGCCAGACGGTGAAGGTGTTATCCAACGGCTTGATCAATCCGCCCTTGCCGTCGCGACTGAAGGTGTGGAGGGTGACGCCGTTGAAGGAGAAAGCGGCCGTGGTGTAGTGCATCCGATTTTCATGGACGAAGCCCCACTTGCCGTCGATCGCCTCGCGGTAGGGGGTGGCCTGCCAGGCCCAGTCGAATTCCGAATAGAGGACCAGGTCGTCGGGACCGGCGATCGCGCCGGCTACGGAGTGGCCGTCGGGCTCGATCGAGTTCTTCGTGCCCGGGGTCTTCGGGGAGAAGTAGGTGCGATAGATCCCCTGGACCGACTCGATGGCCCCGAGGGAGGCCTTCAGCCTCGCGACCAGGCCCTCGGCGTCGTCCGGTTCGCCCGCGATCGCCCGGTTGCCAAGCAGGACGATCAAGGCCACCACCGCCCCGCGCCAGAGTCCGATCATCGATCTACCCTCGTGCATGAAGTCCTGGCGGCCGCCGGGATGCCGTCGGAGCCCGGGTGTCGGTTATCGATGGGGACCGCCCGTCTCGGTTCTCCCGACGGATGATTGAGCACGCCAGGCCCTGTCGATTTTACAGCTGTCATACCGGTCCCGCAACGCCTCAGCCATAGATCATGGTCATTGATGAGTTGTCGGGCGCAGGCCCCTTGGGCCGGTGTTCTGTTCCGTTGGTACTCACGGGCCTACCTCCGTCCATGGCAGTCCGTGCAAGAAGCCGTCACGGGCCTGGCGATTAGCCAGGTGACGGTCCTGGGCGGAGTCAAGCAAGGCGGGGGACCGAAGGGGTACAGGGGTGAGAGCACGGCGATGATCAGGGCCAAGGCGGCAATGATCCCCATCAGTGTCCGCACCCGCACTTTGAAGGCTCGCATGACTAGGCCCTTGGTAGCTTATCCCGAAAGGGATCCTTTTCGGCACTCCAAAGAGGACGCAGCAGATTAGAGTAACGCGCGTTGGCTCATGCCAGTTAAGTGGTGGGGCCGCGTTGGGCGCGGTTCTCCTGACCGAAATCGGGATGTTAGTCTCTCCCTGTTCCTTATACACCAGGTCCGCCTGCAAAGCCTCGGAACACCGCGGCATTCCCTTTGCCTTATGGCTCGGCCGCGCATGGGGAGATATGATGGCAGACCGGCGCGCGTGCAGCGCGCGGGCCCGCGCAGGGGGACGTGAACCGAGCCGCCGGCCCTGGCCCGCCGAGGGGTGGGGATCCGACCATGAACGGGGAGACGAGACCGGAGCGCGCCGCCCTACCCTTGGACGTGCTCGATCGGATCGATCGGATCCGCGACCGCTTCGAAGCCATGTGGGAGGCCGGGCAGCGGCCGCTGGTCGAGGATCACCTCGGCGAGGTCGATGAGCCGTACCGGGCTCATCTGCTCCATGACCTGCTGGCCGCCGAGCTCGACGCCCGCCGACGGCGCGACGAGCGGCCCGAGCCGCGCGAGTATCGCGACCGGTTTGCCGGCGAGGCGGCGGCCGCGGCGGCCCTCGCCTCGCCGCCGATCCCGCCAGCCCGGCCGGGCCCTCGGAACTGGCCAAATTTAAAAGTGAAAAACTGTCAATATTGTAACTTTGATGTCCCCGAAGGCGGCCGTTTCTGCTCCGAGTGCGGCCGGGCGCTCGCGCCCGATAGCGACGCGACGTCGAGCCTGCACGTCCGAGGGGACGGTGATGACTCGCGAGGCCGACGCGACCCCTCCCCGGTCACACCGCTCGATTCATCGCACCACGGTCGCTTCCTGCCGGGTACAAAAATTGCCGATCGCTACCGCATCGTGTCGCTGGTGGGCCGAGGCGGCATGGGCGAGGTCTACCGGGCCGACGACCTGAAGCTCGGACACACGGTGGCACTCAAGTTCTTACCGAAAGACCTGGCCGATGATCCGCGAAGACTTCAGCTCTTCCATGATGAGGTGCGGCTGGCCCGACAGATCTCGCATCCCAACGTCTGCCGCGTCCATGACATCGGCGAAGTGGACGGGCAGCACTTCCTGTCGATGGAATATATCGACGGTGAGGATCTGAGAGGGCTCTTGCGCCGGATCGGCCGGCTTCCCAAGAACAAGGGGATCGAGATCGCCCAGCAGCTCTGCATGGGGCTGTCCGCCGCTCACGAGAAGGGCGTCTTGCACCGGGACCTGAAGCCGGCCAACATCATGCTCGACGGGCGGGGCCAGGTTCGGATCACCGATTACGGCCTCGCCCGGTCGGTCTCCGACGGCAGTCGGGCGGCGGAGGTCGCGGGGACGCCGGCCTACATGGCGCCCGAACAACTGGCTCGCGGCGCCACGAGCATCCAGAGCGACCTGTATTCGATGGGGCTGGTCCTCTACGAGGTGTTCACGGGGCGAAGGGCATACGAATTCGGTTCGCTCGCCGATCTGGAGCGAGCTCGAGAGGAGTCGTCCATCACGCCCCCCTCGGCGCTCGCCGACGACATGGACCCTGCCGTGGAGCGGATGATCTTGAGCTGCCTGGAGCGAGAGCCCCAGGGGCGGCCCAAGTCCGCCCGCGCCGTGGCGGCGGCCATGCCCGGCGCCGACCCTCTGGCGGCGGCCTGGCGGCGGGAGAGACGCCGTCGCCCGGCATGGTCGCCGCGGCCGGCGACACGGCCGCGCCACCTCTGCGGGTCATCGGCGCTTGCCTGGCTGGCACGGTCGCGGGGCTCATTCTGACCTGTCTGCTCGCGCAGTGGACGATCCTGTTCAACCGCGCGCCGATGGAGCTCCCCCCGGAGGCACTCGAGGTCAAAGCCAGAGAGATCATCAAGAGGCTGGGCTATACCGACCGACCCGCTCGTTCCGCGTCCGGCTTCGAGCTGTCAACGGCAGATCGGCAAGCCGTCGCGGGCGCCAAGCTTCCGACAGGGGTGACCGACCGTTGGGACCTTCTCAAGACCGGACCCTGGCCGGGCCTGAGGTTCTGGTACCGTCAAAGTCCGGAGCCGATCGTGGTGACCGAGTTCTGGAACGAGCGCGCCGAATACAGCAGGACCCGCATCACTGCCCATGAGCCGCACTGGGACAGGCCGGGTATGACCGGCGTCCTTCTCGACCCCCGCGGACGACTGCGATGGTTCCGGGCCTTGCCATTTCCAGGGGTACCGTCGCTCGAGCCACCCCTGCACAGGACGAAGCCAACACCTCCCAGGTCGGGCGGACCCGTCAGGGCGTCCGACCCGACCGGCCTTCCCTGGTCCGGCTGGTTTCGCGAGGAGGAGCTGGGGTTCAGCCTGGGACCCACGCCCGATGAAACACCGTCGTTGCACCGCCTCTCCGAGGACGAGCTGCAGGGCGCCGCATGGCTACGAACGCCGCCCG
The DNA here is from genome assembly GCA_963743925.1 of uncultured Planctomycetota bacterium. Lineage (GTDB taxonomy): Bacteria > Planctomycetota > Planctomycetia > Isosphaerales > Isosphaeraceae > CAVZRC01. The sequence goes on from CAVURY010000035.1 coordinate 199,762, forward strand.
ACGCCTATGACCATATCGTGGCCTGGGAGGGGACCTGGCCCGGCGGTGATGAGCCCCTGCGCGTCGAGGCCACGAGCTATCGCGGCCGACCGGTCTATTTTGAAGTCCTCCCGGCAGACTCGGCGGCATCGCAGGGGACTTCGAGCCTGCCGGGGCCACAGGTCAACCCTCACGCGGTCGATCTGATACTTCTCCTGAGCGTCGTTCTTTTCGGCGGGCAAGTGGTGCTCGCCTGGCGCAATCTCAGGCTGGGCCGGGGCGACCGTCGTGGGGCGTTCCGGGTCGCCTGCTTCCTCTTCTTCGTGAACCTGCTCGCATGGGCGCTTCGAGCGAGCCATGCGGGCGGTTTGTTCGAATAGGTCTTATTCACAATCGGACTGGCTCAGGCGCTCTCATCGGCCGCTTACGCCTGGCTGTTCTACATCGCGATGGAGCCGTTCGTCCGCCGCTACTGGCCCCAGACGCTGATCTCCTGGACGCGATTGCTGAGGGGCCACTTCCGGGATCCCCAGGTCGGCCGGGATCCCCAGGTCGGCGCCACGGCGGGTGTGATCGCGTGCCTCCTCATGAGGTTCAGCCGGGCGCTCGCGTCCTGGGTCGGCCTGCCCTCGGGTCTCGAACTGACGCCGCTGGAAAACCCGGTGGGGGTGGCATCCCTGTTCGGCGTCATCCTCGAGATGATCTCGGCCTACATCACCCATTGCCTCGCTCTTCTGATGATGCTCCTGCTGCTGCGCATCGTGCTGCGTTCAGTCCGGCTCGCCGCATGCGGCTTCATCCTGATCACCACCACTTTTTACTGCCTGGTAGACGCGGAGGCGAGTTTCTTGACGTGGATCTTCATCGGCCTGACCGTGGTACTCGATGTGTGGATCCTGATTCGAATCGGCCTGCTGGCGAGCGTCGTGCTCGCCGTCATCCTGTTTCTCCAGCTCAATGTGCCGGTCACACCGAATTCCTCCGCATTCTATTACGGCCAAGGCATGCTGATGATGGGATTGGTGTTCGCGGTCGCCCTCTACGGGGCGGCCACCTCGTTGGCCGGTCGTCCCCTGTTCCGTGATGCGTAGGCCGGGCGAGAGCGAGGTGTCGGGACGACTCTCGTCGGAACTCTCGGACAATAAGCCCGCCGATCGCCTCGCAATCGGACCGTGATTGGACTCCACCTGCTCAACCCAGGTCAGGGCTGCTGGGGCCGTGCCTCGCATCGATGTCGAGATCTCCCGCCCGCGTTCGAAATTCAGGTCCTCGACCCCGCGAATGGGAACCTCCCGGAGGGCTACGGTCGCCCCTCGTGCAGTCGGCTTGACCCGGGCCACAACCGCTTCAATCGGTGAGGGTGCCTGGCATAGTCCGCCAGGCACCTGTTCCGGTCATGCGACCTGGCACGCCGGGGCGAGATCAGATGGCGATGATCCTGGTCAACGCCGACGGCGGGTCCGGCTGAGGGTTGAATTGACGGACGAGGCTCATCGGGCGCAGATTCGGATCCCCGTTTCCATTGATGACGCCCATCGGCTGCACGGTGAAGCCCGACAGTGAGACGCGGTCTTCCATCAATTCCACCCCGACCGCCCCGCGGCGATCGCGGCGCGGCGACATCGAATCAGACATCCGCCCGATTGAACCGAAGTATGCCCTGATGTCAAGAGACCTCATCACGACCTCCAATCGATGAACTCGCAACTCAAGAAACGCTTTTCGGCCGCGGCGCGGGCGTGCGAATCTCAGCACGAGGCTTCTGCTTCGTCCTTTCCCTCGCTAATGCCCACCACGACCGGCCCCAACCTACTGATCCACAACCGTCTCCGGGAAATGCCACGCCCCTGAATAACGGGACGAAATGACCGATCCGCCGATCATCTCGACGACGATGAATTCCGAGTTGAAAAGGCTGAGGGAGCCGGGCGAAGCCTCGTGATTTCGCCAAGGGCCGGTTTCACCGTTCTGGCATCCCGATTGCTCCCGTAACTCCGGGATGCTGGAGCACCGAGTTGCTCCGTCCGCATGACCTCACCCGGAGTGCCTGCCGACCGTGTCACACGCGAACAAGCTGCCCGGCTATGCCCCGACTCTGATGGCCTATCACCGCGCCCTCGCCCAGGAGTTGCGCGGGGCCGTGGCCGGCCTGCCGCTACGACCGGGCGACCGGGTGCTCGACCTCGCGTGCGGCGACGGCGTCTATTCGCGATGGTTGGCCGAGCGGATCGGGGAATCTGGTCGCGTCCTCTCCGTCAACATCTCCCCGGCTTTCCTGGATCTGGCGAGGCAAGGTCTGGACGGCGATCCACCGGCCGATCGGGTCGGACTCGTCCGGGCCGACCTGGAGCACCTCCCGATCCCCGATGATTCTTTCGACCTGGTCTGGTGCGCCCAGAGCCTCTATAGCCTGCCCGACCCGGTCAACGCCCTCCGTCGCATGGAACGGGCCGCGCGTCCGGGCGGGATCGTCGCCGTGCTGGAGAACGACGAGTTGCACCACGTGCTGCTCCCCTGGCCGGTCGAGGTCGAGGTGGCCATCCGCGGCGCCGAGCTGGCGGCCCTCGCCGAGAAGTCGGACAAGCCCCAGAAATTCTACGTGGGACGGCACCTGCGCCGGGTCTTCCGGGCCGCCGGACTCGCCGAATGCCGGCACCGCACCTGGACCATCGACCGTCAGGCCCCGCTGGGCCCGGATGACCGCGCGTACCTGTCGGGATACCTCGAAGACCTCCGCAAGAAGATCAGACCCCATCTGGAGCCCGAGGTCCGCGACGAATTCGAGCGGCTCGCCGATCCCGATTCCGACGCCTACCTCCTCGACGGCCCCGATTTCACCGCCACCTTCCTCAACCACACCGCATGGTGCGTCAAGCCGGATCCCGACGCGAACGGGAGCCCCGACGTGTCGCGGGCTGCACCGGTCGGCCGGGCGCGGACCGACGGTCAGCGTCATGGTCCGCCGAACTCGGCGATCAAACGGCGATAGACCCCGAAAGCCGGCTTGGATGAGTCATCATCGCGCAGGATCCCGGACCGGGAGAAGATGTCCGGGTTGGAGCTGTCGGCTCGCCGGGAGGCCTCGCCCTCCCGGGATCACGAAGGGCCATTCAGGCGGGCTGATCGGCCCGCGCGATCCCCGCTTCTCGACCGGGCCGCGATTCGCATCGTCGCGGTTGAATGGCGGATCGGCAAGGGCGTAACCAGGGGCCGCTCCCCTCCTCGTGATGATCATCAAGGATCAACTCCTGGCGGACCGGCTCCGCCTCGTCCCGGCGGGCGAATGCCACGGACACGATCGTGCACCCCTCGCGTGGCGATCCCTGACTCGGGGGAAAAATGTGGTGGGCCTTGAAAGGGTCCGTATAGTCTATTGTACCTCGCGGTACAGAAAGACCAGGAGCCGTCGTTTTCCTTGCTTCAGGCGAGTCGGCCTGGATCACCGGCGAGATCGTTCGAGTCGGCGGCGGCGTGGAGTAAGGCTTGAACTGGCGAACGAGGGAGGGTTGTCAACACATGGGGAAACTTCAAGACAAGGTCGCCGTGATCACGGGTGCGACTTCCGGAATGGCCCTGGCCACCGCCAAGCTCTTCGTCGAGGAAGGGGCGTACGTCTTCATCACGGGCCGCCGACAGAAGAACCTGGATGAGGCGGTGAAGGCGATCGGCAAGAACGTCACCGGCGTCCAGGGCGACGCCGGCAATCTCGCCGACCTCGACCGCCTCTACGAGACGGTGCAGCGAGAAAAGGGCCGGATCGACGTCCTGTTCGCCAGTGCCGGAACGGGTGAGTTCGCCCCCATCGGCCATGTGACGGAGGAGCAGTTCGACAAGACCTTCGGCGTGAACGTCCGGGGGACCCTCTTCACCGTCCAGAAGGCCCTGCCGCTCTTCAATGACGGCGGGTCGATCATCATGAACGGCTCGATCGCGGGCTCGATGGGCTTCCCGGCCTTCGGCGTCTATAGCGCGAGCAAGGCCGCGGTCCGGTCATTCGCCAGGACGTGGACGGTGGACCTGAAGGCCCGCAACATCCGCGTGAACGTCTTGAGCCCCGGCACCATCGACACCGCCATCCTCGAAGGGGTGCCCAAGGACGCCATCGACGCCTTCGTCGCCCTCATCCCCCGGGGGACGATGGGCCGTCCCGAAGAGATCGCGACGGCGGCACTCTTCCTGGCATCGGGCGATTCCAGCTTCGTGACCGGGAGCGAGCTGTTCGTCGATGGGGGCGTCGCCCAGATCTGATCGTGCCGACGCCCGATCCGCATGACGTTCGCGCAATTCCTCATTTTGAAGAACTAATCCCCACAGGCAGCTCTCATCGAGCGGCCTGTTCCACATCACTCGGGAGATCGCGGTGGAAGAGATTATCGAGAGTTATCTGGCTTCCTGCGGCGACCTTCGAGCCGCTTACGACGGCTTGAGCCGCGATCAACTCCACGCCCGCCCGGTCGAAGGAAAGTGGAGCGCGATGGAGGTGCTGTGTCACCTCGTCGATACCGATCTGACCATCGCGATGCGTATTCGTGCCGCCCTTCAGAGGGACAGCCCTCGCCTGCCGGCCTCGACCCTCGAGGAGTTGACCGCGAAGCTGGCCGTCGAGACCCGGATCGCGGCGGAGGAGCTGAACTGCTTCGAGACCATCCGGAACCAGACGGCCCGGATCGTCCGGTCCTTCCCGGCCGGGGCGCTCGACCGGGATGTCGTCCTCGTCAAGGTCACCGGCGAAGAGGTCACGCGGACGGTGGGGGAATTCCTCAAGGGCATCACGGGGCACGTCGAGCATCACCTGGCGTTCGTCGTCGAGAAACGACGAGCGATGAGGCTTGCCGAGTTGAAGCCGTAGGTGCCGATGATCACGAGGTCAGACGTCGTCGTTCGTCGGCTTCAAGGCAACTCGCCTTTGCGTGTCGCCCCCAAGACGGGGTCGTGCCGGTCCGGTAGGCCCCGGGGGTGGGGATGCCCCTGCCATTCGGGGCGGGAACCGGCTTCATCCGCGTCCTCGAGCCGACGCCGAGCCTTGTCGATCAGCATCAGGTTCCGGGCGTAGATGAACAGGCCCATCGACTGGCCGACGACGATCACCGGGTCGCGTCGGGAGATCGCGTAGGACAGGAGCGCGGCGCCTCCCAGCAGGCTGAGCCACCAGAACGCCACGGGCACGACCGCGTCGCGCTTCTTCTCCGAGGCCATCCACTGCACCAGGAACCGGGCGGTGAATAACCCCTGGCCCAGGAAGCCGATCGTCAGCCAGAACGCCGGGTAACTCAAGGGATCAGCCCTCCTCGTGACGGCGTGGTCGCGATCCGGCCGAGGCGGTCGGGGCCGCGGGATTCCGCCCGCCGACGCGGGCCGACGCCGATTCCCGGGCGTCCCAGGTCCGGGTCACTTCGTATCGCAACGGCCGTCGCGAGAGCCAGGCGACACCGAGCAGGTCGAGGACCACCTGGATCGACCGATTCCACAGGTTATAGTGCGACCGGCCGTGCGGCCGGGGCCGATGGCGGACGGGCACCTGGACGATCCGGCATCCCTCGCGCAACAGCAGGGGCCCGAAGAACCGATGCACGCCCCGGAATGCCGGCAGGCGCAGCGCCACCTCGCGGGGGAAGATCCGGACGGAGCAGCCGGTGTCGCGGATCGACTGGCCCAGCAGCGCGTTCCGCACCCGGTTCGCCCATCGGCCGATCGCCCGCCTGGACCAGACGTCCCGACGCTCCGCCCGCCAGCCGAGCGCGGCATCGTGGCCGGGGAGCGCGTCCCAGAGCGTAACCAGGTCGGCCGGGTCATTCTGGAGATCGGCGTCGAGCGTCGCGATCCAGTCGCCCCGGGCGATCCGGATGCCGGCCAACGTCGCCGACGACTGGCCGGCCCCGGCACCCAGGACCACCCCCCTCAGCTCGGGATAGTCCGCGGCCAGGTCCTCCAGGACCGCGGGGGTCCGGTCGGTCGACGCGTCATCGACGACGATGATCTCGAATCGCGCCGGCCGCCGCGAGCGGCGGGCATCCCGCAGGGGTCGCAGCGCCCGGACGATCTCGTCGAGGAGTTGCGGCAAGCTCGCCGCCTCGTCCTTCGCAGGCACCACCACCGAGAGCAAGGGCCCGGGCTCCTCGAGAGATTCCGGCGGCGGAGCCGAGTCGGGCCGGATCGAATGGCCCATGGCCATGGGTCCCGGCCTCTGGGCCGGGTCGTAGCGCAGCGTCGACAATGCCAGGACTCCTCACGGGCCGCGCCGGGCGAGGTTCCCTCTCCTCGACCCCGCCCGAGTGCCGGACCGAGGGCCTCCCGGCGCTCGGCCGCCCTCCGGGACAAACCAAACCATCGGACGCTCGAGATCGGACGACAGGCCCACCGAGATTGCAGACGTGGGACGAGCATTCTCCCCAGATCGGCGGCGACGTCCATCCCAGATTCCGGCCGCCTCGCCTCGCCGAAGCACGCGAGGGCGACTGTTTGCACGGCCCTCCGCGCGCCGCAGGGCTGTGACGGTGGACGGTTTATCGGCCCGAGTGGTCGCTCCTCCGTGAACGCGGCTGAACGGGCGGCCCGGGGCACTCCGGGGCTACGCCGGCCGTGCCCTCTTCGACCACGGCCACCCATCGCGACGTCCCGGGTCATCGCTCTGCAAGATGGCCGCCGAATCGCCCGACAGATCGAGACGGGCGCTGTTCCGGCGACGGCATCCGAAGCAGGGCCGGAAATGGATCAGGACGACCGATTTCCCGCCCGGCGGTCGTCGCCACCGGGGCTTCACCGGCATGCCGCTGAACCCGAAAGGCCAAGGCCGGCCGATCCAGCGGCAAGGGAAACGGCGCTGACCGGGTTGCAGTTGCCATCGAGCCAGAAATCCTCGGTGATCTGATCCCAGGTGAGATTGAGGATGCCCGGAACGCCGTAATTGGAGTTCCAACCCCAGGGATTCAGGAGCGTGAACGTCTGGTCCGAGGCATTGTAACCGAGGACCGCATAATCGTGGTCGCCCACGATCCCAAGGGCGGAGTTTCCCGAGACGTCGGAGGCGAGAGTCAGCAACGTTTCAGAAGAGATCGCATTGATGAAACTGCTCGCATCCCCAAACGGGTTCGAGGGGCTTTCCTGGGCGCCGGCGATGAACGGCAGGGTCTGCATCGCCAGGCCGCCGCACAGCGACGCATAGGAGTTGGACCGGGGCCGCATGTTCCAGCCGGATTCGCTGAGCTGGGCATACGCCTTCTCCAACAGCGGGACCCAGAGCACATTGCTCGAGCTGCTGATCGGCTGGCCCATGTCCGTATAAATAAAATTGCCATTGAAGGCCGGCAAGTAATTGTCCACGGTGACGTAAGACGCGACACCGTTGTCATAGAAGCGCACCGTCCAGACTTGGACCTGCACTCCGTCTTCCAGCGCGGTGCCGTCGTCCGTGAACATGCTCTGGATCACCGAGGGTTCAACTCGGGCCGTCTCCGCGAAGGAGGCGATCAACCAGCAATCGCCTTCCTCCCCTTGATATGCGTCCTGATAACTGGGGCCGCCGGTTCCGAAGAGTGTGCCGCCGGCAACCGCGTAGTTGACGGACAAACCCGTCAGGTCGATCGTGGGATGGTCCGCACCCAGGAACCATTTATCGACCAGGTCTTGTAACTGGGTTGCCGAGCTGCCCACCGCGAGATTGCCCGATGGCGCGCCGAGGAATTGTGCATTGGCCGGATCGCCATCGACGACCTTGTAGGTCAGGCTCTGGACCGAACTCGCCATGTCAACGGCGGCCGCCCCGGCGGTCGTGACCAGGGCCTGCAGCGATTGCAGCTCCGCGCCGGTGAGCGGGCCCGCCGACTCGGCTTCGGCGAACAGGCCCATCACATCGCCGTAGGTGATGGAGCCGTCCCGGCCGAATTCGGATCGCGCCAGGTCTTGAAGCCCGAGGTCGGTCATGTTCTGGCTGAACCAGTCGTTCGTGACGCCGCCTCCGCTCACGACGATGGCAGTGCTCGCGCCCTGGATCGTCTCCCAGGCGGCGGTGAGCGTGACGGTGTCGGCGGAGATCAGCATGACGGTCACCGCGGCCGTCCCGTCGGTGAACAGGGGCTGCGCCGGGAGGATCACGGCCTGGCCGTCGCTGCTGGTCAGCGTCGCGCCGCCGTCGTAGGTGGTCACCGTATTGCCGAAGGCGTCCTCGGCCGTCACGGTGACGGTGAAACTCGTGCCCGCCGTCGCCGTGCTCGGCGCGACGACCGCGAATGTGCACGCCGCCGCCGGGCCGTCGACGATCGGGCCGCTCGTGCCGGTGGCCGTCCCCGACGCGGCGGTGAGCGTGATCGTGCCCGCCCGGTCGAGCGTCATGGTCACATCCGCGGTCCCATCGATCAGCACCGGCTGCGCCGGGAGGATCACGGCCTGGCCGTCGCTGCTGGTCAGCGTCGCGCCGCCGTCGTAGGTGGTCACCGTATTGCCGAAGGCGTCCTCGGCCGTCACGGTGACGCTGAAACTCGTGCCCGCCGTCGCCGTGCTCGGCGCGACGACCGCGAATGTGCACGCCGCCGCCGGGCCGTCGACGATCGGGCCGCTCGTGCCGGTGGCCGTCCCCGACGCGGCGGTGAGCGTGATCGTGCCCGCCCGGTCGAGCATGACGTCCAACACAGCCGTCCCGTTGTCGAATAACGGCTGCGACAGAAGATTCACGGCCTGACCGTCGCTGCTGGTGAGATTGATGGCGCCCTGAAAGCCAGTCAAGGCGTTGCCGAAGGCATCCTCGGCCGTCACGCTGACGCTGAAACTCGTGTCGGCCGTGACCGTGCTCGGCGCACTGACGACGAAACCGGACGCCCCTCCCAGGCTGTTGGTGATGAGGCCGCTGACGCCGTAAAGGTTTCCCGAGTATGCCGTGAGCGTCACCGTATCCGCAGTGTCGAGCGCGACAGTGACCTCGGCCGACCCGTTGATGAGCACCGGAGCCGACTGGACATTGACGGCCTGACCGTCGCTGCTGTACAGCGTCACGCCGCCGTCAAAGCCGGTCGCCGTATTGCCCAAAGCATCCTCGGCCGTCACGCTGACGCTGAAACCGCGGCCCATCGTCGCCGTACTCGGGGCACTGACGACGAATCGGAACGCCGCCGCCGCGTTAACGGTGATGCGGCTGCTCGAGCCGAAGACGTTTCCCGATGCCGCCGTGAGCGTGACCGTGTCCGCCCTGACGAGAGCGACCGGCACGATGACCGTGCCCGGAAGAGACTCGGGTACCTGGACGTAGACGCTCTGGCCGTCGCTGCTGGTCAGCGTCACGTCGCCGATGAATCCGGTCACGATGCGGCCGGAGGCATCCTCGGCCGTCACGCTGACGAGGAAGGAGGTGCCCACCGTCACCGCCGTCGGGGCGCTCACGATCAGTTCGGACACCGGACCCGACGTCTGCCCCCGTACCGACGCCGGGCTCACGGTCAGCGAGAACGACCGGGTGGCGCTCATTCGGCCTCGGGTCGGATCGGTGACCTTGACCGCGAAGTGATAACCGCCGGCGATGTCGGACACGCCGTGCAACACGCCCTTCTTGCTCAACGAAAGGCCCTCGGGCAACTTGCCCGACGCCAGGCTGAAGTGATAGCGGCCATCGCCGTTCGACGCGCTGAAGGCCGCCTGGTAGCTCGTCCCCTCGATGACAGTCGGCAAGCTCGCGGGGAGCAACGTCAGCTTCGACAGGTTGAGCCGGGACTCCAGCGGTTCTACGCCGAGCCGGGCACGGTGCCGGCGCAGGGCTTCGCCACGCGGTGAACTCATGTCGCGTATGACACTCGAGCAATAATGTCTGAGGCACTTGAGCGAGGTGCGCAGCATGATGCGTTCCGGCGACATTCGCGGTCGCGAACAAATGATCGGGAGGTCGATCCGGCGAGGCTCTGCAATTCGCCTCCGTCTCCGCGGCGGCGAAAAACGCCGGGCGGGAACGGAATATGATCGCCGGCTCTCCGGTCGGATGGTCGGGCAACGACTCGTGACCGGAACAAGGACCCGATCCAAGTGAAGTAAAAGTCGCGATCGTTGGGGTGTCAAAGGTGGTTGAAGAAATCCGCTCGCTCGCTGGCCGCCGGGTCTTCTTGGCATCACTCATGCGGCCTGGCGCCCGATTTCGACATCTGCCCGCTCGGCAGGGCGCTCGCCCTGGATATGATTGGAAAGGCAATACATCGGGCTCAGATTGGCCCACCGGAAGCCACGACGTCCGGTCGGCCGTTGCCGCGGAGAGTCGGGCGCGAGACGATCGGACTATTGGAGAATGGAGACATGCTACACCGCCCCCTTCCAAAATGGCTGCGCCCGTGGCTCCGAATCAGCGTTCGGGGACTGATCGTCCTCGTCCTGATCATCGCCGCCGGTCTGGGTTGGATTGTCAATGGCGCGCGAATCCAGCGCGAGGCGGTGGCGGCCATTCGAAAGGACGGCGGAGTCGCCTCGTACGACTGGGATTTGAAGATCGGGAAATGGAATGGTCATTCCTGGGAGACCGATGGAAGGCCCGGTGCGCCGAAATGGCTCGTGGACTGTCTCGGTGTGGATTATTTCGACCATGTGGTGTCTGTCGCCCTTGGTCAGCCGGGATCGACTTCGGCCCTACGTCACATCGGGCAACTCGGCCGCGTCGAGAGACTGCATCTCCACGGACCATTCGTGACCGACGCCGAGCTCGCGCATCTGGCGGGGCTGACCAAGCTCTCCTATCTCAACATCGGCGACAGGGCGTACGACTGCACAGGAGGGAGCACCCCCCTGGGCGCCGCGCGCGTGACCGACGCAGGGATGCCGTATCTGAAGGGTCTCACCAAAATCGGCTTCCTGGACCTCAATGGCACGCAGGTGAGCGGCGCCGGGCTCGCGCATCTGGCAGGGCTGACCAAACTGGAGACTCTTTGCCTTGGCGATACGCAGGTTACAGATGCCGGGCTCGCCCATGTGGAGGGGATGACGAAACTCAAGGGTCTCGAGCTTGGCGGTACGGCGGTCACCGATGCGGGACTGGTTCATCTGAAGGCCCTGAATGATCTCGCCTTTCTCGGTTTGCGGGGCACGCAGGTCACCGATGAAGGGCTCGCGCACCTGGAAGGACTCACCAACCTCAGTATGCTCGACCTCAGCGACACGCCGATCACCGACGCGGGGCTAGCGCACCTGAAAGGGCTGACCAAACTGTGGGATCTCGACTTGCGCGGCACCCAGGTCTCGCGCCGGAGTTCTCGAGCTACAGTTGGCGTCGCCGACGGGAATCACGCATGTGCAGCTCGCGCGTGAAAATGGAGCGATGCCAGTTGTCGAGCTGGAGGAGACGTCGCCGAGCGGGGATGCCGGTCCGTGATCTGCGATGTGTATCAGGACCTCGGCTCTCTATGGATGAGAGGCCGCCTCTTATCCCGCAATCCGAAATCGGAGATCGAAAATCCGAAATGCGAGGACCCCTCACCCGCCCTTCGGGCGAAGCGCGGTCCTCCGCCGGCGCCGCCCGGGCCGTGGCCGACTCGATCGCCGTCAGCATCGCCTTGACTCCGTCCGAGGTCCGATCGCCCCGGCGCCGCGGGATTCCACGATCGGAAGCCGCGGCGACGGGGGCGAGGGTGATGAATTCCACGCCACAAGGTTTCACCCCGCCGGCCTCGCCTTCTTGAGCGTGATCCCGACGCCGGCGCCGTCCATGAGGACGAACGACGTGTCGAGGTCGGGGCTGGTGGTGATCGCCTCGATATAGCGCGGATTAGGGCGCCGGCCGCTTCATGTTGTGGGCGATGATGAGCCCGCCGGGGCGGACGTAGGGCAGGAGTTCCTTGAGGTAGGCGTCGTAGCCCTCCTTCTCGGCGTCGATGAACAGGATGTCGATCGGCTCCTTGTTCCGAGGCGCAGTCTCGTGGGCATCGCCTTCGGTGATGACGACGATGTCCTAGACGCCGCCCTTATTGAAGTTCTCGCGGGCGACGGCGATCCGGCCGGGGTCGATGTCGTGGGTGTAGAGCTTGCCCCGGTATTGCGCAGGGCCATCGAGAACCAGAGGCCCGACTCGCCTGTAGAGGTGCCGAGCTCGACGATCCGCCTGGCGCCGATAGATTCGGCGAGCTGGCGGAGGAGCCGGCCGTCGGCCGTCGAGACGTTGGCGTACCGCTCGCCGCCGCGGGCATGCTCGAGCGCGGCGAGGATCCGCTTCTCGCCGTCGTCCTTGGGCAGGAGCGGCTTGCTCAGCTCGCTGCTCCGCCTCCATCGCGCCGCCGCCGGGGCAGAAGCCGCGGCCCGGCCACCCGGTCCGCCCCCGCCACGCGGCAGCTCGTCGGCGGTCAGATTGCCGTCCTTGTTGGTGTAGCGCTCGCGGAGCTTAGCGGCCGCGGCGTCGATCTCGGCCGCGAGAGCGTGCCGTCATGATCGGTGTCGAACGCCTGGAGCAGCGGGTTCTGCGGGCCTCCCCGCCCCGGCTGCCCGGGCTGCTGCGCCAGGACGCCTAACGGGCCAGGATGGCCGCACCGATCATCAGAGGCGATCGCAAGGATCAAACGCTTCATGGTTGTCTCTCCCATAGCCGGAACGAGGAATTGATGGTCTCCGCGGCGAGCCCGCAACTCAGGGCCACGCCGCCTGAAAGGTATCGGCGACGGATACCCGATGATGGGGTATCCTCATTTCATAAAATCGCCTTCATGCGACCTTGCGAGGACGAGCCGTAGCGGCCCGCGCCCGGATGATCCACCCGGGGCGCGAGCTCCCGCATGCCGTCTCGGGCGCGAGCTTGATGCGATTGTTGGGCCCGGCGACACGGCTGGAGCGACTCTCTGGGGACCAGGCTCAGAACAATCTCACGGTCTCGCTCGCGATTTGCGGGTGGTACTGATCATACGTTTGCGATTGGCGGGGTGAAGCGAAGGAGGCGCGATCCGTAACGGTCATCTTCCGCACGGGTTCGAGTACGAACTCGTGACACCCTTGGCAGGCGTCTCGGGTGCCACAGGTTGTCGTCAACCCCGTGCGACACGAGGCGATCACACGGCCGGCGAGACTCGCCCTCCCGGGATCACGAAAGGCCATTTATCGCTGCTTCCCGGACAGGGCTTGGTGGACATCCCAGAGGCGCACGCATCCGTCCGTGCCTCCGGTCGCCAGTACCCGACCGTCGCCCGAGAAGGCGATCGATTGGAGGCCCCTCTCGTTGGCCCGCACCGAGCCGAGCTCGCGGCCCTCGGCGGTGCCCCAGAGCGAGGCGATCCCGTCCCCGCGTGCCGTGGCCAGCAGCGCCCCATCGGGCGAGAAGGCCAGGCCCCTCACGCCGGAGTCCACCCGCGGGAGCGTGGCCCGGATCTCGCCGTCCGGGGTCCAGAGCCGGACCGTACGCCCCACATAATTGGCCGTCACGAGTCGGGTGCCGTCGGGAGAGAACTCGACGGCCGTGACGCCATCGCCGGCCTCGTCGGCCCGGAAGCTCGCCCGTTCCTCGCGGGAATGCACGTCCCACAACCCGACCTGTCCCGTCGAGTCGCCCGCCGCGAGCGTCGAGCCGTCGGGCGAGAAGGCGACCGAGGTGATAGCCGCGTCGCGGACCTTGAGCGCGGCCAGCCGATGTCGGCCGGCCCACTCCCAGAGCGTCAGGTCGCCCCCGAAACCGCCGGACGCCACGTGCTTGCCGTCGCGAGAGAACGCGACGTGCATGGCGTTATTCCCTCGCTCGAGGGTCAGCGGTTGCCGTTCCTCGCCGGATTCCGCGTCCAGCAGGCTCACGATCGGCCCTAATCCGGCGACGGCCAGGGCCCGGCCGTCCGGCGAGAATGCGAGGGATTGCGCGGAGCTCATCGGTCCTCGCCCGATCAGCTCCCACGTCCCGAACCTCAGGTCACCCAGCCGCACGTCTCCCGATATCGTCGCGGACGCCAGCCTGGCGTCGTCGGGGGAAAAGGCGAGCGACGCGATGGGCGATCCGTTGGCCTGGCAAGCGGTCTGGGCAAACGGCCGCTCCTCATCGGCTGTCGGACCCTCGCCATCGTCGCTTGTCGGCGACACGAAGCAGATGATCGTCCCCAAACCGGCAAGCGCCAGCAGGCACCAGACCAAGCCCGAAAGCCAGCCGAGGATTCGGCAGCCCGTATGTCCCGTATTTGTCATGATTTTCCCGTCCAGTCAGGCGGGTTCCCGGCTGATTGATCGCAAGGTCGGCCTCGTCCACATCGGGCGAACCCCTCTTGGGACCGGGAGCCTGACCAACGCCGTCACGGCGACCGTCCCGACCACGAACACGAGCAGGCCAGCAACGCGCTTGCTCTTCCAAGAGAAGACTAGCTCAAGGCCGGCTGGAGCGTGTTATGAACTATCGACCCTGATTTCCCGGGGGGTTTCGGCTGTATGCGGGGTTTACGACCCCGCGATCGAATCCCCGGCCTCGCAGAGGCCGGCTACAGAAGGCGTTCGGATCGACTCAAGCTTCAGGGCTGTATCCCAGGACGATGTCCCATCGTGTGGCGAGCTCGCCGATCCTGGAGTCCTTGACCGGGGCGAAGTCCAGGCAGAGGGTCTCGTGGCCCTTGGGGTCGCGGTTCCGGATGCTGCGAAACTGGCCGTCTCGCTCGTTCCCGGAGAAGCCCTTGATGAAGCATTCGGTCGTCAGCAGCTTCTTCTCCCCCTTCCAGATTCGCGCGTGGATGTGCGCCGCGGGCCGACCCGGTAGGGAACCGGCTTGATCGTCCGGAAGTAATACTCGCCGGTCGAGCCGGTCAGGAAGCGGCCGTATCCCTGGAAGTTCGTGTCGAACGTCTCGTCGTCTCGAGTGTGCTGCTTGAGATAGGTGCCCTCCTTGTCGCACTGCCAGATCTCGATGACGGCGTTGCGGAGCGGGTCCCCCTTGGAGTCGAGGAGCCGGCCGCTGAGGTGGGTGATCTCGCCGACGGCGTGGGTGATCGAATCGTTGACGATCAGCAGGTCGTTGTCGGTGTCGAGGGGGAGCTTCGTCGGGAAGAAAGGCCCCTCATTCGTGGTGGGGGTCCGGGTCAACGCGTCGGCGAAGGCGCCTCGAGCCGTGAAGGCGGTCGCGCCGAGGGCGAGTGTGCCGAGGAACGCGCGGCGGCCGTTCTTGTTGCAGGTCGTGAACATCGGGAAATCGACTCCGGTTCGAGGTCTCGGTCTGAGGGATGCGCGCAGGGTGGACGCCGGCCGCGCCGCTCGCGGCCCTTCGATGCGAGGGGTGCGGCGTGAAATCGGTCGCAAGCCGGTCCCGGATGGCTCCCGCGTCGCGTCGCGAATCCTCGCGACGATCGACGGGGCGGCGACCCGTGCCCGATAGAGGGAGGCGGCAAGAGGCCCCCCTCGGACCGCGTTCTAACCTAAAATCCCCTTCCTAAAATCCGCTTAATCTTCGACCCCCGAGCCTCGACGCTCCGGGTCTGCGCAGATCCGAGAAATTTCGACGCATGGCGCGCGCCCGACGGGCGAGAACCCGTTTACTCCCGCGTCGGCAATGACTGCCGAACATGTCCGCGAGAATGTACCTGTTTTGACGCACCGAGGTACGGGTCGAGATCGCTCGACCGAGCGGCGGCATGACCGTGTCCGATTCTTCCATAACATGAAGATGGCGAGGGAGCTTCGAGGAGATGCGAGATCCTAACTATCGGCGACGGGTGGGCTGGATGCTCGCCCTGCTGGCCTTGTGTTCCGCGCGGCCGCAAACGGCCTCGGCAGGCACCCTGGTGCTCTCCGACAACATCACGGGCGTCGCCAACGGCGGCACCGAGGCCGCGACCGGCTCGTCCTGGCTGGCGGCCAGCTTCGGCACCGGGGACGCGACCTACCAGCTCGACAGCGTCACGCTGCTCCTGGCCAACCCGATCGCCGGGGCAGCAGTTGTCGATATCTATACGGATGGGGGACAGCAGCCCGGTTCGCTCGTCGGTACCCTGACCTCACCGTCGAGCTATCTCGGCCCGCTGGTCGAGACGACTTTCACCGCCGGCGGCATCACCCTGTCGGCCGACACGACCTACTGGGCGGTCCTGCATGCGACGAGCGGCGAGTTCGACTGGGGCTGGGCCTCCGGAGACTCCGGCACGGGAGTCGGATTCCAGGACACCTGGAGCTCGAGCGGCGACGGCGGGAACAGTTGGTTCACGTTCGCTCCCGTCACGACCCCCGCGGGGGTCACGCTGGGCACCGACCCGCTCCAGATGATCGTGACGGCCTCGGTCCCGGAGCCCGGTTCGCTGACGCTGTGGGGCCTGGTCGCCGGGCTCCTGCTGATCCATCAACACCGACGCGGTCGCGGCGGGGTATTCTAACCCCTCGCACAGGGCGAGTCGCGTCAGCCCGGGGCTCCCCTCTATACGGTACGCAACTTCGAAAACAATCGCCTGAACACAGGAGGATGAGATCATGGCGAAAGATCCTGACCGCATCATCTATTTACCGAACCGCCGCGAGGTGCTCATGAAGGGGATGGCCGTCGCGCTGGCGCTGATGGGGACCTTCTCGAGGACGGGCACCGTCTTCGCCGGATCGCCCGGGGTGGCCTACGGCGAGACTCCCGGCCTGGAGGAAGGTCCGTTCTGGGTTGACGGACAGCCCGAGAGGGTGGACGTCCGGCTCGACAGCACGACCGGCGTCTATCAGCCCGGCCTCCCGTTGTACCTGGGCCTCACCCTCTCCCAACTCTCCGACACGGCCCCCTACACGATCACCCCGCTGGTCGGCGCCAGGGTGGATATCTGGAGTTGCAACCCCGGCGGCCTCTATTCGGCCGAGGCGTCGCAGGACACCTCCTCGGTGGATTTCCTGCGCGGTTATCAGATCACGAACGGCCACGGGATCGTCGAGTTCCTCACCAGCTATCCCGGCTGGTACAGCGGCCGCACGGTGCACGTCCACATCCGCGTCCGCACGTACGACGAGGACGGCAACGTGACCTATGACCTGGCCACGCAGCTCTTCTTCGCCGAGTCGATCACGGCACAGGTGTACGCGCTCGAGCCGTACGCCACGCGGGCAGCGTCGCGCGACACCTACAACGCGACCGACCGCGTGTTCACCGGCGGGTCCTACAACGGCAGCCCGGAGAGCGATGCCGGCGACTACACCCTGTTGAAACTCGCCAACGACGGCAGCCACGTGATGGGCTCGATGCACATCGTGGTGGACCTGTCGGACACCGCGGATGAAGACCCGACCGGCGGCACCGAAGGAGGAGGCGGCGGCGGTCCACCGGGTGGCGGCGGCACTCCACCCGGAGGTGGCGGCGGTCCACCGGGTGGCGGCGGTACTCCACCCGGAGGTGGCGGCGGTCCACCCGGGGGCGGCGGTACTCCACCCGGAGTCGGCTGACCACTTCATGGCGATGGCATCGCCGCGATCACGATCGGTTCGTGCGGAGATGCCTGGAAACCTTGAGTCGGAGCGATCAGCCGAGGATCGTCGGACGGAGCCCGCTCCTACAAAACCAGCCTCCAGGAGTGGCTCGCTCTGGCGCGGTGAAACTTTGGGCTTGACTCGACTGAATCCGCAATCCGAGATCGAAAATCTAAGATGCGAGTTCCAACGGGCCGGCCGGGGGATCAGCGGAGTGAGTGATGCCACGACATCGAGTCATGCTCCTGGTCGCTACGACGTCCGTGGGCCTCTCGCTCCTGGGCGCGAGCCTGATGGCCCAACAGCCGACGGCTGCGCGGACCGGGGGACCGGGCGTCCTCGGGGCGAACCTCCCGGCACTCGTCACCAATCCGGCCGTCCAGGCGGAATTGAATTTGACCGAAGGACAGAAGGCCCAGCTCAAGGCCCTGGGCGACAAGGACGAGCAACAGCGGCTACGATGGTTCGAACGCATGGGCGGAAAGGGGCCGGAAGGCGGCGATCCGGCCGGACAATCCGGGCGACTCCGGGGAGGCGGAGCCGCTCGGACCGGACGGGCCGGCCGGACCGGCGCCAGCTCGAACGGCACGGCCCGCGGTCGCGGCCTCGACGATCCTCCCGACCCGGAGCAGCGAGATCCATTCACGACGATGCTCGAATCCCGGATGAAACTCCAGCAGTCCACCGAGCGTTCGATCGCAGGGATCCTGTCGCGGGCCCAGCACGCCTGCGCCCGGCAAATCCAGCTCCAGGTCGAAGGCCCCGGCGCCCTGCTGCGTTCGGATATGCGGGAGCGACTCTCCCTGGATGAGGACCGGGTCGCGCAGCTACGCGATCTGATGCAGGAGCGGCAACGAGCCCTGCGAGAGACGCGGGACGCACGGCGTGTGCTGAGACAAGCCGCCTTGGATCGCGATCCGACGCTCAGCCGCCTGAACGAGCGACTCGCGGCAGAATGCCCGGCAATTGAACGACCGGCCTACCGCAAGGCCAGGAATCAGGCAGTCCGGAATTCGACGCGATCTCGAGAACCGGAAGCGGATGGCTGCGTTCCGGGCCGAGGACGAGAGGATCGAGAAGCAGTTCCGTGCGCCCTGCACTCGGAGATCCTGACCCGTTGACAGAGTCTGGCCTACAAGAAGATGCTCGGTGCCCCATTCGACCCGGCTCGACTCCCGGACGGGCCGATTGGAGGCGGGGAAGGTCGCGGGTCCGTCGGGATTCGAGGCGGCCATCCGTCGCGAAAAGTCCGATGGCCGGGGACAGGGCGACACCCGACGCCCGTCGAGGCTTCGGGCCAGCCCAAGGGCCGGGCGACGGCGAAAGCGGGACGAGGGAGCCTCCTGGAACGGCGGGCTCGGGACATCGGATGACCAATGACATCGTCCTACCTCGGGCCCCCCGCGCGATGGATCGCTCCTGCCGAGGCCTCGCCGGTATCGCGATCTTGTGACGCATCGACGGTCGAATGCCGGCAAAGATGGCGTTGGGATCATGAGCAGGTTCACGACCTTGAACCAGATCGGATAGGGCAGCATCGAGAGATTGAGCACGAGTGCCGCCAGCAAGAGCAGCCCGAGAATCACGGAGGGAATCAGGTTCCCAACCTCGCGCCGTCCATGTGCTGATGAGAGCCGTGAAAGCCCAGGCGGGGACGACCACGGCCAGTACCCATCGGGGTATCTCCCACGTGCCGACACATCTCTTCGGTAGTTCCCCCGAAGTCTTCAGGAAGAGGATGAACCACGGCGCTGAAGAACTCGACCGCGACGAGCAGTACGAGCGCCACGAACAATCCGATGGAAACGGCGGTGAGAGTTCGCAAGGCGACTTTCATGATCGTGCTCCTGCCCTGGATTGGGATCCCTCTCGAATGAGACGACGGATTCGAGGGGACCAGAGGAATCACAGCATGCCAGGGTCGATCGTCATCCTGAAGATCGGGTTGCTTACCGACCATGAGCCACCCGGGAATGCTGGGCGTCCATTCCTAGACGCAAGCTTGGAAAAGTTCAATAGCCGTCTTGTCGCCGGCGACCGGCGGGCTTGGATCGTGACGAGCCCGATGCCGGACCCCATGAAGGGGCTGGCGACGAATCCGAGAGCCCGGCCGGAGGGATCGCGGGTTTTCCTGTACGCCCGTTGACTTCCTGCCGATAAATCGTTTCAATCTTCGAAGTCGGCCCCATGCCTGGTCATTTGATCAAGAAGAGCAAGGCTTCGCCGTGAAGGTTCCCTACCGACCCCTGCGGAGGCGCCGGATCGCCGAGGGTTTGACCCCGATCCTCAACGTCTCGAACTTGC
Source organism: uncultured Planctomycetota bacterium (assembly GCA_963743925.1). Classification (GTDB taxonomy): domain Bacteria; phylum Planctomycetota; class Planctomycetia; order Isosphaerales; family Isosphaeraceae; genus CAVZRC01. The sequence continues at coordinate 219,376 of CAVURY010000035.1, forward strand.
GGAGAGCGTTGCCTGGTTCGAGAAACTCGGCTGGACGAAGGGCTTCCGGTGGGGCGCCCCCCGACCTTCGGAGCGGTCTGCTCCGGCAAGTTCGAGATCTTCCTGTGCCAGGGCCCAGGGCGGCGCGGTAAGAGCACCCTGGCGACGACCAGGACTCCGGCGAGTGCGCGGACAAAGGGGTCTGGATGTCGGTCTGGGTGGACGATGTGGACGCGGTCCACCGGCACTGCCTCGAGCAGGGCCTCGAGGTCACCATGCCACCGACGGATGAGCCGTGGGGCGTGCGCGAGATGCACGTCCGCCATCCGGACGGCCAGTTTCAGGATCAGCCGCGGGAATCAGGGACCAGGAATGTGCCGAAAATGCCGATGATCCATCGAATTTCCCGCGAGCCAAAGAGGCGTTGGAATCCCACGGAGCCTCCCATGACCGCACAGGAAGTCGTCGAGGAACTGAAGACCCTGGGCAAGCCTTCCATCAAGAAGGTCCTGATCAATCACGGCGCGTGCGAGCCGTTCTTCGGGGTCAGCGTCGAAGACTTGAAGAAGATCCAGAAACGCATCAAGAAGGACCACGCACTGGCGCTGGAGCTCTACGAGACCGGGATCTCCGACGCGATGTATCTCGCCGGGTTGATCGTCGATGACGCCAGGATGACGAGGAAGGACCTCAATCGCTGGGTGAAGGCCGCCTACTGGTATCTCCTCAGCGAGTCGACCGTCCCCTGGGTGGCGTCCGAGGGCCCGCACGGCTGGGCGATCGGGCTGGAGTGGATCGAATCCGAGACCGAGGCCATCGCGGCCGCCGGCTGGTCAACCCTGGGGTCCGTGCTCAAGATCAAGCCGGACGACGAACTCGACATGGCGAAGATCGGCGAGTTGCTGGACCGGATCGCCGTGACGATTCACAACCAGCCGAACCGCGTGCGCCTTCAGATGAACGGCTTCGTGATCGACGTGGGCTCTTATGTGAGTGCGCTGACGGAGCGGTCGCTCGAAGTCGCCGACAGGATCGGCCTCGTGAAGGTCAACATGGGCGGAACGGCATGCAAGGTCCCCGGTGCGCGCGAGTCGATCGAGAAGGTCCGGGCGGCCGGAAAAATCGGCAAGAAGCGGAAGACGGCCAGGTGCTGAAAGGCGGGCCGAGTACGACGCTGAGGGGTGGGCGCGTCGATGCCTCGGGGTGGCGGCGGAATCCGGAGCTACGATGCCCGACGTGAAGCCGTCGGAAGAGTTCGATCGCAGATCGACGGATCCACTCGGATGGTGAGCCGGAATCGCCGGAATGCGACGCGATCCGACGTCCTGTCTCGTGTTGGAAGGATGTGTGGGGAGGGGGCGGCGTGATGCGCCGGCGCTGCGGGGCTACTCGCTCTCGATGCGCGAGGACGTGGAGCCTGGCTCGCGCTCGAAGCGAGGGCGTGGCGTCGAGAGCGTGGTGAGCTGGCTGGCGGGGCGAAGAGCATCTATCGCGACGGACGAGAACTCGCGAGCTGATACGCGGGGCTCTGGGCGATCGATCGACGAGGGGAGGCTGACTGTAGAGAGACGCTACGGTACGATGCTCGAGTACGACCTCAGGAAGAGTTGATCCATGTTTCTTTCGGTTTTATAAATGCCCGAGGGGGTGAAGGCGCCACGGGACTGGAATACATCGCGGGAGGTCATGAGCGGCAGCGGCTGGACCTCTACTGCCCGAGAAGGCCGACGCCCCGCTGCCTGTGATCGTCTGGGTTCACGGCGGCATGGATAGGTGGGAGCAAGGATAGCGGTGTCCGCCCTCGCTTCGTCGGCAAGGGGTACGCGTGGCGCCTCAATACTGGCTGAGCCAGCAGCGATCTTCCGGCCGCAGATCGAGACGCAAGGCGGCATCCACTCGTTGATGGTGAACGCCAGGATACAACCTCGACCGGAACGGCTCGGCGCCAGGGCGCGTGGGCGGGGGGGCACCTGGCCGCCTGCTCGGCCGACCGGGAGTGCCGATGATCCGGAAGGCCGGGAACGCGATCCGACGAGTCCTGTCTCGCGTCATGATTTCTTTCGGTTTTATCCGCTTTTTAGATGGACGCACGCCTACGGTGGGCGCGAAGCACATGCGCCGAGTGGCCGGAATCGAGGCTGATCGGCGGCGCGATCTAGGAGAACGCCGAGATGGTGGAAGGCGAATCCGGTCAGTACGTGACGAAGGAGTGCCGCCGTTCCTGATCGTGCATGGAGAGCAAGATCCCCTGGTGCCTGGCATCAGAGCGAGCTGCTCGACGAGCCTTGAAGAAGGCGGGAGGCGACGTCGCTTCAACAGGATCGCCGGCCGGGCAGGGCGCCCCCGATTCACGCGGACGTGATGCAAGCCGCGGTTCCGCTTTCTTCGACAGCATTTGTAACCGAGTTTTGAAAACAATGCTGGGACGGCGCGCTGGAGCATCACCGGAAATCGCCGACGCCGGCGAAGATAGCCCCGCGGCGCGGTGGCTTCGGCGGTCCGATCGTGCTCGACCCCGACGACAAGCCCGCCTTCGACGACCCGCCGGCCGACTACAAGAAGGCCCGCGAGGGCATCCCGCACGGCAAGCTGGAGATGATCGAGTACGACTCGAAGTCGGTGGGCACGCGCCGCAAGATGAAGGTCTACACGCCGCCGGGATACTCCGCCGAAAAGAAGTACCCCGTGCTCTACCTGCTCCACGGCATCGGCGGCGACGAGACGGAGTGGCAGCGGTTCTGCACGCCCGGGGTCATCCTCGACAACCTGATCGCCGACGGCAAGGCGGTGCCGATGATCGTCGTCATGCCCAACGGCCGGGCCCAGAAGAACGACCGCGCCGAGGGGAACATCTACGCCGCGGCCCGGCCTTCGCGGCGTTCGAGAAGGATCTGCTGGAGGGCGTGATCCCCGCGATCGAGTCGCGCTACTCGGTCGCCGCCGACCGCGAGCACCGCGCACTGGCGGGCCTGTCGATGGGCGGCGGCCAGAGCGCTGAACTTCGGCCTGAAGCCACCTGGACACGTTCGCCTGGGTCGGCGGCTTCTCGTCGGCCCGAACACGCTAGCCGCCCGCCGAGCTCGTGCCCGATCCCGAGGCGGCCAGAGGCAAGCTGAAGCTGCTCTGGCTCGCCTGCGGGAACAAGGACGGCTTGATCCGCATCAGCCAGGGCGTCCACGCCTACCTCAAGGAGCACGACGTGCCGCACGTCTGGCACGTCGACTCCCACGGCCACGACGCCACCGAGTGGGGGAAGAACTTTTACCTCTTCGCAGCGAATCTTCAACTGACAAAAAAAAAATCTGCGTTCGTCGCCGGATAGCAACTCCTAAAATCCGCTTCACGATCGCCCTCGTGACTCCTCCGACCCGACCGTTTGTGGTGAAATACGATGATCATGATGCTCGTCGCGTCGTGTGAGATCGCGGGATCGGAGGAATTGCCGTGGCGGGCCGGATTCTCGTGGTCGAGGACGACGCAAGCCTCGCCCGATCGATCGTGAACGGGCTGTCGGACGAGGGCTTCCACGTCGCGCACGCCGCCGACGGCGACGCGGCCCTCGCGGCGGTCCGGGCCGAGGAGTGGGACCTGCTCATCCTCGACTGGTGGCTGCCCGGCCGGGACGGACTGGCGGTCCTGGACGGCTATCGCCGCGAGGGCGGGAATGCGCCCGTGCTCTTCGTCACCGCGCACGACGCGGTCAGCGACCGGGTGCGCGGGCTCGACGGCGGCGCCGACGACTACCTGTGCAAGCCGTTCGCCTTCGAGGAGTTGCTGGCCCGCGCCCGCGCCCTGATCCGCCGCGGGCGCCCGGTCGAGGTCACGACGCTCTCCTATCGCGACGTCCGCGTGGACCTGGCTTCGCAGAGGGCCGAGCGGGCCGGGCATCCCCTGGACCTGACGGCCAAGGAGCTGGCCGTGCTCGTCTTCTTCTTCCGGCATGCCGACGAGGTCCTCTCGCGGGCCCGGATCTACGCGGCACGTCTGGGGCGAGGAGTACGACTTCGTCTCCAACACGCTGGACGTCCACATCAACTCGCTGCGACGCGCGCTGGAGGCGAAGGGGCCGCGGCTGATCCATACGGTACGCGGCCGTGGCTACGTGCTCGGCGATCCGGCCTCTCCGTCGGGCGAGGATGATCCATGAGCCTGGTCACGCGCGTGTCGGTCGCCTTCCTGGTGGCGCTGGCGCTGGCCCTCGCCGGGTTCTCCGGGTGCCTGTACTACCTCGCCGGGCTGCGGCTGCGGCTCGACCTGGACCAGGAGCTGGAGGCGACGCTGGACCACTTCCCGGAGCGCCCCGAGGCCCAGGCCCAGCCCCAGAGCGGGCGCGTGACCTGGGCCATCTACGACGAGAACGGGCAGAGGACCGAGGGCGCGCCGGGTTCGGCGGGGCGGGCGATGATCCTCGACGGCCGCGACCTCGGCCCTCTCGCGGTGGATGTCGCGACGACGATCGCGGGCCCCGACGGCCTGCGATGGCGGGTGCTGGCACGGCCGATCGGCGGTGGACGTCGCCGTGGCGGGCCGCCCGAGGGCCGCGGCGGGGAACGTCGGCCGAGGCCTCCGGCGCGCGACGAGCGCAAGGGCGCCGGGCCGGGCCGCGAGCGCCGGCCTCACGTGCTGGCCGCGTGGGCTTCGCTCGAGCCGGTGGAGGCCGAGATCCGGTCGCTGGCGACCGCGCTGCCGCTGCTCTCGCTGGGCCTCTGGGCACTGGCCGCGGGGATCGGCCGACATTTCGGGCGACGCGCCCTGGCCCCGCTGACCCTGATGGCCGAGTCGGCCCGCGCCATGCCGTTCGACGACTGCCGGCTGCCCAGCCCGGGGACGCGCGACGAGCTGGACGAATTCGCCAGCAGCTTCAACGGACTCCTCGATCGCCTGCACGTGGCGTTGGAGCGGCAGAGGCAGTTCACCGGCCAGGCTTCGCACCAGCTCCGCACCCCGCTGGCCGCCCTGATCGCAGCGATCGAGGTCGCCCGCCGCCGCGCCCGCACCGTCGAGGAGCACGAGCGCATCCTGGACCATCTCCACAACGACGCCGTCCGGCTCTGGCGGGTCGTCGAGGCGCTGCTGTTCCTCGCCCGAGCCGAGGTCGAGGCGGGCCTGCCCGACCTGGAATCCCTCGACCTGGGCACATGGGCCGCCGAACATCTCCTCACATGGTCCGGCCATGAGCGTGCGGATGACATCCGATTCGACGGGAGTGGCGGCGAGCCGCTCTGGACCCGGGCGCACCGGCCGCTGCTCGGCCAGTTGCTGGACAACCTGCTGGAGAACGCGTGCAAGTACAGCGGACCGGGCACGCCGATCGTCGTCCGCACCTGGAGCGAGCCCGACGCGGTCGCGCTCGAGGTGGAGGACAGCGGCTGCGGGATCCCGGCCGAAGACCTGCCGCGCGTCTTCGAGCCGTTCTATCGCGCCGAGTCGGCCCGTCGGCTGGGCCGAGCGGGCGTCGGGCTGGGCCTCGCCGTCGCCCGGCGGATCGCCGCGACACACGGCGGCACGATCGCCGCGGAGAGCGAGCCGGGCCGGGGCAGCCGCTTCGTCGTCCGATTGCCTCGGGCGCCGGAGCCGGTGCCGATGCCGGCGGTTGCCTCGGCCGTCGTCGAGCACTCCGAGACGGTCACTCCGACCACGGCCTGAGGGGCCTCACATTTTGGATTTTGGATTGCGGATTTTGGATTGCGGCATGAGAGGCGGCGTCTCTTCTCCCTCGCCCCGCGGCAGCGGGGAGACGCTGCCCGAAGGGCGGGTGAGGGGGCTTCGACCGGCGAAGCGACAAACCGAACCATGGTCGAGCACTCCCATCTTCGCGGAATCGCCCCGGTCTGAGGCGAAGTCCGACCGTGAGATAGCGCCGGAAGACGCTGCTCGCAGCCCGTCCATGGGTCGCCCCTCCGCGCGGATTGCCGACGACCATCCGGACCGCGTCCGAGGCAAGATCAGGGTAGCAATCCGATCGTCGTAAACATATCCTCAAAGGGCAGCATCCGAAGTCCTCAGGTGGCCGTCGCGTCGGAAGGCACTGGCTCTCATGAGCGAGAAACGGATCTTCGTCAGCGCCACCACACGCGGCTTGAAGAGCTATCGCGAGCTCGCCAGCCTATCCCTGCGCAAGCGCGGCTACGACGTGGACGACCAGGCCATCTTCAACCTGACCTACCTGGAGATCCACGAGAAGCTCAAGCAGCGAATCGCCGATTGCGACGCGGTCGTCTGCCTGATCGGCTTCTACTACGGCGGCGAGCCGTCGAAGCGGCCGCCGGGACAGCCCCGGCGGTCGTACACCCAGTGGGAATTCTACCTCGCTCGCGAGCTCAACAAGCCGGTGTATATCCTGCGGGCCCACAAGGCGACTCCATTCGATCAAGATTCGCATCCGCCGGAGAGCAAGACCAAGCAAGACCTTCAGCTCAAGTACTACAACCAGGTCGTCCGCGGTCGAGACTGGGGCTCGTTCCATAGCCCCGAGTCTCTGCGTGCGGAGCTGGCCGAGCTGCGATTCTCCTGGGAATCTTCGCGGCCGGAGCACAAGAAGCCCTGTAACTTGCCGCTCGCCACGATCGGTACGCTCTTCAAGGGGCGTGAGACATTCCTCGACGACCTGCGCAACCGGCTCGGAGTGCCCGACGGGCGGGCGACCGCCATCGTCAACCGGCTGGCGGTGCACGGCCTCGGGGGGGTGGGCAAGACGCGGGCCGCCGTCGAATATGCCTGGCGGCACACCGATGACTACAAGGCGCTGCTGTTCGTCTCGGCGCCGACTCCGGCCGAGCTGAGGGCCAACCTGGCCAACCTGGTCGGCGTGCTGGGGATGTCCGCGGAAACGGCTTCGGTTGACGACCAACTGGAGCAGGTGCTCGGCTGGCTCGAAGCCAACCCCGGCTGGCTGCTGATCGTCAACAACGTCGACACCGACGAGTCGGCGCGGGCGATCGAGCGGCTCCTGGCCCGGCTGCGAACCGGCCACGTGCTGATCACCTCGCGGATCGGCGACTGGAGCGCCGCGGTCGCGCGGCTCGATCTCGATGTCATCGCCCTGGCCGACGCACGGGCGTTCTTGCTGGAACGGACTCCCCATCGACGAAAGCAGGGTGATGACGCCGTCCAGGGCGCCGCGATCGCGCACGAGCTGGGCCACCTGGCCCTGGCCCTGGAGCAAGCGGGGGCCTACATCGACAAGCAACGGTTGTCGTTCGCCGAGTACCTCCGGCGCTGGCAGGAGAAGCGGCCCGAGGTGCTCCGCTGGCACGACCCGCGGCTGATGCAGTACCCCGCGAGCGTGGCGGTCACCTGGGAGACGACCTTCGCCCAGTTGGGGGATCCGGAGCGGCGACTGCTCGACGTGCTGGCCTGGCTGGCTCCGGAGCCGATCCCCATCGCTCTGTTCGATGCCGCGCCGCTGGCCGAGGCGATCGCCGACCCTCGCGAGGCGCTGGCGGGACTGGCGGGCTACTCGCTGGCGCGGTTCGACGCCTCGGGGGACGCCGTCCTGGTCCACCGGCTGGTGCAGGAGATCACCCGCGGCCGGATTCCCGCGGCCGACCGGGGCAACTCGCTGCAAATCGCCCTGGAAGCCGTGAATGCCGTCGCCCCGGACGAGGCCGACGATGTAAGTACCTGGGGTGTCTGGATGCCCCTGGCGTCGCATGCCAAGGCGGTCAGCCGGTACGCCGACGCCGACGAGATCGCCGCGCCGACGGCCCGGCTGATGGATCGACTCGGCACGTACTGGCAGGCGCGCGGCCAGTTCCGCGCCGCCGAGCCGCTCTTCCGCCGCGCCCTGGCGATCGACGAGCGGGGCTACGGCCCTGACCACTCCTCCGTCGCCACACGCCTCAACAACCTGGCGCTGTTGCTGAAAGACACCGACCGACTGGCCGAGGCCGAGCCGCTCATGCGCCGGGTGGTCACGATCCTCGAGGCGGCGCTCGGCCCCGATCATCCTAACGTGGCCACCGCCCTCAACAACCTGGCGCCGTTGCTGCAGGCCACCGACCGACTGGCCGAGGCCGAGCCGCTCATGCGCCGCGCCCTGGCGATCGACGAGCGGAGCTACGGCCCCGACCACTCCGTCGTCGCCCGAGACCTCAACAACCTGGCGATGTTGCTGAAAGACACCGACCGACTGGCCGAGGCCGAGCCGCTCATGCGCCGCGCCCTGGCGATCGACGAGCGGAGCTACGGCCCCGACCACTCCGTCGTCGCCCAGACCTCAACAACCTGGCGCAGTTGCTGCAAGCCACCGACCGACTGGCCGAGGCCGAGCCGCTCATGCGCCGTGCCCTGGCGATCGACGAGCGGAGCTACGGCCCCGACCACTCCGTCGTCGCCCGAGACCTCAACAACCTGGCGCAGTTGCTGAAAGCCACCGACCGACTGGCCGAGGCCGAGCCGCTCATGCGCCGCGCCCTGGCGATCGACGAGCGGAGCTACGGCCCCGACCACTCCGAAGTCGCCAAGACCTCAACAACCTGGCGCAGTTGCTGAAAGCCACCGACCGACTGGCCGAGGCCGAGCCGCTCTACCGCCGAGCCCTGGCGATCGACGAGCGGAGCTACGGCCCCGACCACTCCGTCGTCGCCACGCGCCTCAACAACCTGGCGCAGTTGCTGAAAGCCACCGACCGACTGGCCGAGGCCGAGCCGCTCTACCGCCGAGCCCTGGCGATCGACGAGCGGAGCTACGGCCCCGACCACTCCGTCGTCGCCACAAGCCTCAACAACCTGGCGCTGTTGCTGAAAGCCACCGACCGACTGGCCGAGGCCGAGCCGCTCTACCGCCGGGTGGTCACGATCCTCGAGGCGGCGCTCGGCCCCGATCATCCTAACGTGGCCACCGCACTCAACAACCTGGCGTCGTTGCTGCAGGCCACCGACCGACTGGCCGAGGCCGAGCCGCTCTTCCGCCGCGCCCTGGCGATCGACGAGCGGAGCTACGGCCCCGACCACACCGAAGTCGCCATTGACCTCAACAACCTGGCGCAGTTGCTGAAAGCTACCGACCGACTGGCCGAGGCCGAGCCGCTCATGCGCCGGGGCGTGCAGATCTGGATCGAGTTCCGGCGCCGCACCGGGCACGAACATCTGAACTTCCGCGTCGGCCTGGCTAATTACCAATACTTTTTGCAGGCGATGGGGAGGACTCCGGAAGAGATCGAGCAACAGTTGGACGAGCTGATCCGCCCGCCGGATCCGGAGAACTCCTGACCTCGTCCATGGAATCGATCGTTCGCATGGGCCAGGTTTCGTGGCGCATGCCCGGACGGCCGCCCGGGCTGTCGGAGTCGATCACTCAAATCTGTTCCAAGAGCCCAGCAGGGCGGCGGTCGAGCGATCGAACCGGGCTGTAGGCGAGGTCTGTGACCCCGCGATCGAACCGCGGCCTCACAGAGGCCGCCTACAACAGAGGCCCGAGCGACTGCGTTGTGGCGAGGTCTCCCGACCTTGCCACCGGGCCAACCGAAGGTCTCCGAGCTCGAGGTCGAAGGGATCGGGAGACCTTCGGTCCCGCGGGCGGCGGGGTCTGGAGACCCGCGCCGAACAGCCAGAAAAGCGGCTCGCCGGGAGGCTCGCACTCCCGGGTCCCGTGCACAGTGATTCAGGTCATCGGATTCGTCCGGGCTCATCCGCCGATCAGAGCCCAGGCGCGGCGGCGGGCCAGTGGGGTCTCGCCGCGGAGCCAGCGGCGGAGGTCGTCGGCGAAGTGCTGACAATCGGCGTAACGACGCTCGGGCCGCTTGGCCAGCGCCTTGAGGCAGATGGCGTCCAGGGCGCGCGGGACCTTGGGGGCCACCGAGCGCACCGAGGGAGTATCGTGGTGGATGGTGTGGAACAGGACATACGAAGGGGGGCCGGAGAACGGGGTTCGGCCGCAGAGCAGCTCGAACAAGACGACGCCCAGGCTGTACTGATCGCTGGCCGGCAAGACATTCCTCTGCCCGGCTTCGGCCTGCTCGGGGGCCACGTAGGCCGGCGTGCCGAGGATCGTGCCGGGCGGGAGCGGGAGCTCGTCGGAGTCGGGGCGGTAGGCGATGCCGAAGTCCATCAGGTAGACGTCGCCGCGGGTGTCAACCCGGACGTTGGCCGGCTTGACGTCGCGGTGCACGACCCCCTGGGCATGGGCATAGGCCAGCGCCTCGGCCAGTTCGACGACGATCTCCACGGCGTGGCGGATCTCCAACCGGTCCCCCGCCAGGCGTTCGGCCAGGCTACAGCCTTCGATCAAGGCCATGGCGATGTAATGTCGGTCGCCGGCCCGGCCCGCCTCGTAGACCGGCACGATCCGGGGATGCCGGAGCCTCGCCTGCGCCCGGGCCTCGCCCAGGAACCGCTCGAGCGATTTGGCCGTCCTGAGCACGCCCTGGCGGGGGATCTTCAGGGCCACCTCCCGATCGAGGATCGTGTCGATGGCGCGGTAGACGACGGCGTGCTGCCCCTCGCCCAGCACACCCAGGACCCGGAACCTCCCGACCTGCCCCCCCTCGTCCGAGCCGATCGCCCCCGGATCGCTCGGGGCGGACACGGATCCGGAGGGCGTCCGGGGCCTCGACGCAGTGCTCCAGCCGGAGACCCGGCTCGCGGATTGGGAGAAGGGCTCGGCGCACATCTCGCCGCTCTCGTCGAATCCCGCGCCCGGTTCGTATGCCGGACTGTACTCGCTCTCGCTGAGGAGGTCGAAATCGCCGATCGGCCACTCGCCGCTCTCCAATCCCGGCGGGACGCCGACACCCAGGGCGGCCCCGCCCCCCGCGAGATTCCCGCGGCCCCGGCCGCCGGCCGGGGCCGGCTGGAGCTCGCCGCCCCGACTCCGGGCGCCGGTGTGAAGCGACGGCCTGATGATCACGGTCCAGCCCGAGTCCGCGGCGGCCGCCGGGGCGGTCGGCAGCTTCGTGAGGCAGCGCGGGCATCGGAAGATCCGCCCCAGCGGGTCGTCGACGAGCTGGGAGATGCACCCGCAGGACTCGTTAGGACACCGTGTGCTCACCATCATCGGGAACCCCTCCATCCCTGTTGCCGATCCCGTCGGTCCTGGTGCTGTGCGGGCCTCAGATCTCGGATCTGCATCGATCGTGCCAAGCCATCAAACACCGAGCGTCCGGGCGACGCAGGGCGGCGAGCGGGAAGACGAACGATCATGCGACGAACCCGTCCCATCCGAAGGGTCCCGGTTCCCGGTCGCTGAACGAAGAGTATGGATTGGATGAGAGAGGCGGTCGACCACGACGCGTAAGCCTATCCACAATCCGTATTGCTATAACGCATCGATCGCCAATCGCAAAGCGGATTTCCCGGAAAGATTCGGGGCCGGCGACGCCGATCCCGGCAGACGCGGCATATCCCGGACATTCCCCCGATCCCTCCCGGGAGAGGTTCGTCGCAGGATCGTTTCGTCCGACAGTCCCCTCCGCCCGGCGGACAGGACCTGGTAAACTGGGTGCGCGTTCAACCGATGAGCCCCGGATGATGCCGGGTCTCGTCCTGGAGTGGCCGACGGTCGATTGGTTGGATTGATAGAGACACGTAATGACGGTATCCATCCTGGATGAGATCGTGGCGTCCAAGCGTCAAGAGGTGGCCGCGGCACGACGGCGTCTGCCCCTGGAGGAGCTCGAGGCGCAAGCCGCATCGGCCCCACCTGTCCGTGACTTCCGCGCGGCGCTCGAGGGCCCCGGCCCGATCCAACTGATTGCCGAGGTGAAGAAGGCCAGTCCCTCGGCCAAGGTCATCCGGGCCGATTTCGACCCGGTGGCCATCGCGGATCTACCAGGAGCACGGCGCCGCTTGCCTCAGCATACTGACCGACGCGCCTTATTTCCAGGGCCACCTGTCCTATCTGGCGCGAATCCGGGCCTCGGTCGCGATCCCGCTCTTACGCAAGGACTTCTTGATCGACGAATACCAGGTGGTCGAGGCGCGATTGGCCGGCGCCGATGCGATCCTCCTGATCGCCGAGATCCTCGATGACGCCTCGCTGGTCCGCCTGCGGGAGCGGGCGAATCGCCTGGGGATGGCGGCCCTGGTCGAATTTCACGACCCGGCCAACCTGCCCCGCGTCCTGGCCTCCGGCGCCGACCTGGTCGGGATCAATAATCGCGACTTGACGCAATTCGTCACCGACCTCGAGCAGACGCTCCGGCTCCGCGACCGGATTCCTCCCGAAGTCGTGCTCGTCAGCGAGAGCGGCATCCGCACCCGCGACGACGTCGAGCGGCTCGAGGCGGCCGGGGTCTCCGCGATCCTCGTCGGCGAATCCTTGATGCGGGCGGACGACATCGGTTTGGCCGTCGAGCGGCTCCTGGGGATGGTTCCCTAGCGCTCGCATCGGGGGTGGCCCGTCAGTCGTCCGATCCTAGGATTCGCTCGATATCAAGGGCCCCATGAAGGACTCTCAACACCTCGATGCCGTCATCCGGACGATTAGAAAACGGTGGACTCTGGAAGCCCGAGATGCAATGATGTGTGCCGACAGCGATGCTCGCGAAAGTGGCGGGACGATAAGCGGACAAGTCTGGTCATGTTTGCCGGCCATCCCGGGCCTGATACGATTTAAGCATCGAAAAATCACCCTGTCTTCAGTTCGCGAAATCGCTGGCGCGATGATATCGCTAGATCGTTCTCACCGGACTGGTGACATTTCGGAACCCCGAGCGCGCGTCCGTTGTCATGTCGTCGTTGACCGTGATCTCGATGATGATCATTGCAGCGCTGGCTCGGTATTCCGAGAAGACCGAAAGTCGCCGCGATCGTTCTTTCGACGGTGATTTCGCTGGTGTGCGTCTATGGGTGGCGGCGGTTGATTGATCCGTTGGGATTCATGGGACCAGTTCCGGCGTCGCTCGAAATTCCGGCGCTCGGCGTCAGTGCCGTTCTGACGATCTTGTTCGGCACAATTGTGGCGATCGCTTCAAATCGCGACGAGCCGCGTATCGCTTTCGCTGGGCGTTTGTCCTCTTGTTTTCGATCGTGGTGGTCGGAGGCCTCTGGACCCTGTCAACGGGCAAGCGGCAAATATCGTCAGGCCACGCAATTACAGCAGGTTTTGCAGTCGGAGGCGCATCTCGACTCATTGGGACTCTCTGAACGACAAGAGCTTGAGTTTCTGGCTGGGCGCGTTTGGCCGTGGCCCGGAAGCTCAGGCGTTCTCGACTCGGTCCGCAAAGCCACGCGGTCGTGAGGAACAACCGCGAGGTCTCGGCCGAGTGGGAGCAGAGCATTTCCTCGGGCGCTGTGCGTGGCGTAGGCAATCAGCGAGATTGCGGCCAGAGAGCGAATCGTCATCATCATGGAGGCCCACAACGCGACGCAGCATCGCGAGTGGATGAGCAGACGTTGCGGCTCATTCACAAGCGGGATTTAGCACTACGCCGCGGAAGGCGCTCTCGAAGCCGGCGACGGCTTAAAGAAGCCCGGGTCTCCCGGTGGAAACGACCGGGCTCTACGTCGCCGATCCCCGATTCGGAAACCTGTTGAGCCTCGCGATCGAACTTATTTTCCGATCCACGAATACGAAGCCCATCTCGCGTCTGAAATCCCGCAGCGCGAGGAGCGACAGGCGCAGACGCTGGCGAACATCATCGCGGCGAATCCTGGTTGCAAGATGCTGATCCATGTGGGATATCGCACACGCTTTCAAGCAGCCGGTTCCTGGAATTGGTAAGTGGATGGCCGCCAGATTGTGGGAAAAAACGGGGATTGAGCCGTACTGTATCTATCAGGGCAACGCCGGATACGATTCGCCCAATTATCCACGATTGGTTGAATTGGCCGGTGCGACCGACGAACCGAAAATGCTGATCCCGCCACCGCTCGGCCTGCCCGATCCTCAGTTTGCAGGCATTCCCGCCGGTGCGATTGAGGCTCTCGTCATTCATCCGCTTACAAAGGGTAAGTCGCCGGCCGCACGAAAGCCCGTGTTTCCATCCGACATGACTCGAATATCGGGAGTTGGCTGGAAAGTGAATGGCCTGTGATCGTGGGAGCGTATCGTGCCGGGGAGCCGGTCAACGCGATCGCGCTAGATCAAGTGATGCTGCGCCAAGGAGAATCCGAGTATGAACTCTGGATTCCCTCGCAGCCGTACGAGCTTCGCGCCACGTCCACCTCAGGAGTCGTCAGGATCGACGTTGAGATGGACCAGACTGAGTTCCGGCTGCGTAGAGCGGTTGCTCGGCACGAACAGCAGGCGACAAAGATGCATTCAAAGAACTGAACTCTGGCTGGCCATGGAATTTGGTACTGTTTTTTGAGACCCGGACCAGCTCTTCGGGTGAGCTGGGGTCGAGCCCGGAGAGGCAGATGTAGCCAGGAATGCCTGTTGCAAGTCCGAGCTCACTGCGACAAACCTCCCGATTTCGTCGTGACAGTCTCTGGATTTATCGGGTCGATCTTCCACAAAATGAAGCGAGCTCGAGACCAATGACGCGCCGGCCGAGTCTGGCCGAGGCCCGCTCTCGGCCGAAAGACACCCTTCGACAGGAGTGAACGCGATGCAGGACCGACGTCAGCCGGGTTCGCCGAGGATCGCGAAGTCGCGGGCGATGATCGTGGCCGTCGCCTGGCTGGCGATGGGCCTCCTGGCCGGGGCGGATCGGGGCCGGTTCGAGCCCAGGCCGAAGCAAGCGGGCGAGTTGCCGCTGCTGTTCCAGGACAGCTTCGACCGCGGCGACCTCGGCGTCTGGGGGCCGACCGACCCCAAGGCCTGGCGGATCGCACGACCGGACGGCAACCCGGCGCTCGAGCTGCACGCGGCCAGCGATTATGCACCGCCGGTCCGATCGCCGCTGAACATCGCGCTGGCCAGGGTCCCCGCGATGAAGGGACTGGGCGACTTCGTGCTCGACCTGAAAGTCCGCTCGACCGGCCGCGATTACGGCCACCGCGACATCTGCCTGATCTTCGGCTACCGGGACCCGAGCCACTTCTACTACACCCACCTCGCCAAGGCCGCCGATGAGCACGCCAACAGCATTTTCCTCGTGAACGGCGCGCCGCGGGTCTCGATCGCCAGGACCCGGACCATGGGCACGCCCTGGACCGACGGCTGGCACCACGTCCGGCTCGTCCGTCGGATCGAGGGCGGCCTGATCGAAGTCTACTTCGACGACATGGAGAAGCCGGCCATGACCGCGCAAGACAAGACGTTCGAACGCGGTCAGGTCGGCGTGGGCTCGTTCGATGACACCGGCCTCTTCGACGACATCCAGCTCTGGGGCGATCTCAAGCCCGAGGCCCCCAAATCCTGACCAACCGGCCTCGGGCCCGGGGCCGAAACGGTGAAAAATCGCCTGGTGAGCCACAAATCGGGAACGCGCGAGGCCGCTCGCGGCGTTTACTCGTGAGATTTGCAAAAGCCCGACCGGAAGCGACGACCCATGGCGGTCAAGAACAGCGGCAACGCGCTCGTGCAACTCCGCACGCTCTTCAACGCGGGCGCGATCGGTGCGCTCTCCGACGGCCAGTTGCTCGAGCAGTTCGCCACCGGCCGCGGTGAGCCGAGAGAGTTGGCCTTTGCCGCGCTGGTCGAGCGCCACGGGCCGTTCGTCCTGCGCGTTTGTCGCTCCGTCCTGCGCGACGGGGACGCGGCCGAAGACGCATTTCAGGCGACGTTCCTGGCCCTGGCTCGCAAGGCCGGATCGCTCTGGGCACAAGGCTCGCTGGCCCCCTGGCTGCACCAGGCGGCCTATCGGGCCGCGGCTCACGACCGATCGGCGACGATCCGGCGCCGCTCGCACGAACACGCGGCGGCCGCGCTCCGGCCCGAATCGGTGGCGCCGCCGCACCATGCTCACGATGACGACCTCGAGAAGATCATCCATGAGGAGATCGACCGCCTGCCGGGTCGCTTCCGGGTCGCGGTGGTTCTCTGCGATCTCGAGGGCCGCACCCACGAGCAAGCCGCGCATCATCTGGGATGCGCGGTCGGGACGGTCAAGAGCCGCCTCGCCCGGGGAAGGCAAAGGCTACGCGGGCGGCTCGTGCGTCGGGGCGTCGCACCGGCGACCGCGATGGCGGCCGCATCCGCCGCCGGCGCCGCTCGCGCGGCCGTGCCGACCGGCCTGGCCGAGTCAACGGTCGTTTACGCGACGACGGCGAGCTCCGCTCCCGCATCGATCACTGTCATTACCGAAGGAGTCCTGAAATCCATGTTCCTGCGCAAGGTCAAACTCGTGATGACGACCGCAACGGTCGTGGCGGCGCTCGCGGCCGGAGCCGTTGGTCTCGCCCAGACGGGGATCGGTAGACCGAAGGATGGGACCGGCAAGCCCCAGCAAGTCGGCCGACCGGGCTGGACCTACCACATCCTGGTCTCTCGCGATGGCGAGCCGCCGCGCAAGGCGGCGGTCGTCGAGATGACCGGCGACAAACCGATGAGTGTCGACGTGCCCGGCGCGCTCATTCTCATCCAGCCCAGGCGCGACGGCGAGCCCGACCGCCAGGCT
This sequence comes from uncultured Planctomycetota bacterium, assembly GCA_963743925.1. Lineage (GTDB taxonomy): Bacteria > Planctomycetota > Planctomycetia > Isosphaerales > Isosphaeraceae > CAVZRC01. The sequence goes on from CAVURY010000035.1 coordinate 235,799, forward strand.
GCCGCGGAAAGTCGCGACCGGGAGCGGCGGAAGATCGTGCTCACCAGCCCCAAGGCGATGGACGTCGCCATCGCCGAGCGATATGTCGCCCAGATCCGCGCGCGGCGACACATCGACGTCTGTGCCCTGGAGAGCGGGAGTCTCGACGAGATCAGGGTCAAGGAAGGCCAGTCGGTGAAGAAGGGCGATCTGATGTTCAAGATCGTACCAGCCCTCGACAAGGCAAAGCCGGACGCCGCGTTCGCCAACGTCATCGCACCTTTCGACGGCATCCTCGACCGCTTTCATCAGCAACTGGGCAGCCCGATCAAGGAGGGCGACATCCTCACGACGTTGTCGGATAACAGCGTGATGTGGGTTTATTTCAACGTGCCCGAGAAACGATACCTCGAATACATGGCCAACCGGCAGCAGCGTGAGGAGGACAAGATCGAGCTCGTGCTGGCGAACCAGACGAAGTTCCCGCAACCCGGCAAGCTCGGTGCGATGCAGGCCGATTTCAACCAAGAGACCGGGAACATCGCCTTCCGTGCGGATTTTCCGAACCCGGACGGCCTGCTGCGTCACGGTCAGACCGGCATCATCCTGATGCCTCGAAAGGTGCATGACGCCATCGTCATCCCACAGCGGGCGACTTTCGAGATCCTGGACAAACGGTACGTTTACGTCGTCGACAAGGGTGACGGCGTGCATCTGCGCGAGATCGTCATTCAGGACGAGGTGGGCGACATCCTCGTCATCAAGAAGGGCGTCGATGTGGGCGACAGGATCGTCCTCGGGGGAATCCGAGACATCCGCGACGGCCAGAAGGTGGAATCTGATTTTCTTCCTGCGGAAGAGGTGCTCGGAAAACTCAAGACCCACGCGGAATAATGGGACCGGATCGGAGGACCCGGAGATGATCGGGTCCTCCATCTCCGGGCTCGCGACATCCGCGGATCACCATGGCTCCGAATTCGATGGCTCGAGGCGGCCACCGAATCAGTAGGAGTCGGAGCTGGTGACCTCGCCGCCCGCGATCGTCCCCAATTGCATCCAGGTCTGGATGTTGACCGTGGACTTCACGAAGCGGACGCTGCCGTCGGCGAACAGGACGTTGCACCCGCCCGGGTGCCGGCTGGTGGCGTTGACGAGGTGCGAGCTGTCCACCCCGCAGCCCGCGCAGTCGGTGCGGCAGGAGCTCCAGGGGTACTGGGTCGAGGCGGGAGGGACAATGGTCTGGAACAAGGTCATCCCCGGAGTCCCCCAGGACCAATACTGTCCGCCGGCATTGTAGCAGGATGACGTGGTGACGTTCGCCGTCCAGGCGGCGTTGCACGCCTGGAGGAAGTTCATCGTATCCGGCATATCCGTCAAGGCATTATAGAAATACGCCACCGGGTTGCTCGCCGCGGCGGTCACATTGTCCATGCCATTGCCCGGGTAATGGTCGGGCCGGCTGGGGCTCCCCACCAGACGTTCCGAGAACGCGACGGTATTCGACGTACCGTCGGTGATCCCGGCGATCTTATTGGCGACCGTCTCCGCGAACAGGCCGGAACTCTGCGTCTGCGTGATGTACCCGATCGAGGTCCCCATGCTGCCGCAATAGCTGTTAATCAGGTTCATGCCGGCATTGGCGTCCGACGGGCAGAGGAAGGTGCTGATCCGGATCAGCACGACGGTGTTGGCCATGCCGCTGCCGATGGGGCTGGCGAACGGGGGATAGGAGAAATTGATCGCATTGTAGATGGGCCCCTGCTCCATGTATCCGAGCAACTGGGCGTGGATACTCCAGTCGTTCCACGAATACATGTCGGTCGGGGCGAGGTTGTCGTAGAGCTGCATCGTGGAGCCCATCGGGAAGATATCGGTGGCCGTGTGGTAGTTGTGCATCGCGATGCCGATCTGCTTCAAGTTGTTGGTGCATTGGGAACGGCGGGCGGCCTCGCGTGCCGACTGGACGGCGGGCAGCAGCAGGGCGATCAGGACCGCGATGATGGCGATCACCACCAACAACTCGATCAGCGTGAAGCCGGATGAACGACGATGATGCGATCGGGAGATTTGCTGTCTCATGGTAGACATCCTCTTGGCTGTAGCCACTTCAAAGCACGTGGATGGGACGCAGTGACCCGAACGCGTGGGCGAACGGGGTCGCTCGATGACGACGTGCGGGCCGGCTCGAGGCGAGCGCGGCCGACGGATCCCGGACCATTCACGAATCAGCAGACCCCGACGAGGCGGGGCGATCATCTTCCCTTCTTGGCCTGATCCTTCATGAGGGCTTTCATGCCATCCATCGACTTCTTCTCGGCCTCCGCCGCGCCCGGGGGCTTGGTGACCGACGTGCCCGTCGTATGGGTTTCATCATTGCATCCGGAAATGAAGCAGACGCCTGCCAACGCGATCGGCAGGATCAGGCCTCCCGCCAGGAGCGAGGTCGCTTTCGAATTCATCGGCACCTCCCGTCGTACTGGACGCGGGGGATCACCGCGATGCGCGAGCGCCGGACCGCTTCTTCAGAACGCCTTTTTCGGGGCGCACGAAGACCGCCAGCCGCGCAGAGACGGCTTCCCCGGGACTGAACGAAATGGGGCTGAGCGAGTACATGCAAGGCGAAAGATGAAAGAGATGCGGCCACACGACCAAGGCCGCACTCGGATGCTAACACCACTCCCCACGCGTCGCAAGTTGGCGCCGTCGATTTTTATGGAAATATTAAACACTTCGGACTTGATGTGTTTGAGGGCCTGCGGACAACCAATTCCCCGAGTCGCGTTGAGCGCGTGAGGTCCCGGAGGCAGACCGGAATCTCCGGGCGCGGGCTCACCGTGCGGCTCGAGAAAGGGGCGCTCTCATCCGGTCGAGGCGTCGACGAAATCGCTGCAAGAGCGGTTGCATCGGGCCGAGCCCGGCCAGATTGGATGACTCATCCGGATCGGCTCGCTCGTCGAATAGCTGCTCTTCTCGACTCGATTCATTGAGGATGTAAACATATTCCGCTTCGCCCAGGGAGATCAACGGGCCGCGAGAGGCCGGCGATCGACCCCGACTCGGATTGGCCGGGTTCGGATGCGAGAGCTCGGAGATCGGACCGTCGGCGCCATCGTCGGCGGGGGCCGGCCCGGGGGAAGGGTCGCGATCCGGCCCGGGCAGCGGACGGCCAGGGAACGGCGACCCGGCCGCCAGGCCGACCCGCTCGACGATGGTCGCCGGCAGGTCGCGGAGGCTGACGACCCGCCGCACGACGCCCGGAAGCCGGCGGTTCGAAGGCGGGACGACCAGGAGCGGCACGCGAATCTCGGGGCGATAGAGGCTCTCGCCGTGGTCGAACAGGCCGTGCTCTCCCAGGGCTTCGCCATGGTCGGAGGTGACGATCACCAGGGTCCGATCGAGGTCTCCGCGCCGTTGCAGGGTGTCGAACAACTCGCCCAGGCGCCCGTCCAGATAAGCGATGCAATTGTCGTAGGAGTCCCGGGCCAGCATCCGATGGCGCGGGTCCAACTGGAGCCTGTCGATCGCGGTCCAGAGCTCGGCCAGGAAGATGATGTCGGCCTGGCCCCGTGGCATCGAGCCGAAGCGGAACGGGGTCCCTTCAGGAGGGAGGTAAGGTGAATGGGCATCGAAGTAATTCAGGAAGGCGAAGAAGGGACGCTGCGGTTGAGGGCGGCGGGACAACCAGTTGACGAACGCCCGGTTGATCGATCCGGCATCCTTGCGGCCGGTCGCCAGGAGCCAACGGAGGGCGGAGTCGAGACGGGGGCGGAATCGTCCCAGGTCCAGGTCCCGGCTCATCAGCAGGCCCAGCCGAGAAACGCCATCCCAGGCGAGTTCGACGAGGATCGCCGTCCGCAGCGGGTCGAGACGCCAGAGATCGAGGATATAGTCGTCGTATCGCGTGAAGCCGCGGCCCAGGCCGGAGTCGTACGAGCAATAGAGGGTATTGGCGACGAAGCCCGCGGTCGCATAGCCGCGAGACCCGAGGTATTCGGCCAGCGTCGGATCGCTTCCGCGCCAGGGGGTCAGCCATCTTACGCCCAGCTCATGGGGCCAGCGGCCGGTGAACAGGCTCGCGTGCGACGGGAGGGTCCAGGGTGCCGTCGCCCTCGCCTCGTCGAACCGGACGCCCCGCCTGGCCAGCCGCTCCAGAGTCGGGCTGGTGGGGCGTCGATAGCCGTAGAGGCTCAGGTGGTCCGCCCGCACCGTGTCCAGCACGATCAGGAGCACATTCGGCGCGTCGGGCGGGGGCAAGGGCTGGCCGGCTTCGCGCCACTCCTGGAACCGGTCTGATCCCCAGACGAAGCCGGCCGTGATGAAGACCGATCCCAGGAGGCATGGGAAGCTCCACGACAGCCATCGTCGAAGCCTTGCCGCGGGCCGCTCGATCCGGGGAACCAGGCGCGAAGCGATCCCCGACGCCAGGATCAACCAGGACGCCGCGTGAATCCGAGGTCCGGCCACCATGAGCGCCGGCAGAACGGCGAGGGCGCAGAGGATTCGAGGGCTGAGCCAACCGCCTCGCCGGGCCCAGAGCCCGGTCGCCACGGCCAGGAGGATTCCCATGCATGAGAACAGGATCAGATTGGAGAGCGGGACCAGCCAGACGAAGTGCCGGCTCATCAGGTACAGGCGATTGGTGGGGTCGATGCTCCTGCACAAGACCCGCGACCCCACCTCGAGCCACCCGGCGGCCAGGCCGCAGCAGGCGGAAAGGAGCAGCACATCCCGAGGGCCGAGCTGGGCCCTGGATGACAGGCTGGGTGTCGTGCTCATCGTCGGAACCCGGCCAGGGGCCTCGCCCGGGGGTCTCCTTCTCGGAGGTGATAGCCGGTGTCGGCCTCGAGTTTCTCGTGACGGTCGACTCGTCCCGAGGGCCACCGGACTTCGACGGAATCGACCTTGCGGCACGGCCCGAGCCCGAAATGGAGCCGGGGATCACCGGCTGAGGCATAGCTCCCGCCGCCGAGGCGCCCGGCGACCTGGCGACGGCCGCCGGCCTCGACGGCGATCCGCGCCCCGACGGCGTCGCGGTTGGACTTCGTCCCCTCGAGGCGAAACGTGACGAAGTGATGGCGGGGCTCGGTCTGATTATGGAAGGCGGCGAGCGGCTCGTTCTGGGCGACCATCAGGGCGTCGAGGCGGCCGTCGTTGTCGAGATCGCCGACGGCCAGCCCCCGGCCGACGTGGAGCTCCGCGAAGGGCGGGCCGGCCCGTTCGGTGACGTCCTTAAGCACGCCTCCCTCGCCGCCGACGAAGAGCTGCGCCGACATCGCCAGCGGGATGAGCGGTCGCATGTCGCTGATGTGACCGTTGGCGGTCATCAGGTCGAGATGGCCGTCGTTGTTCGCATCCAGGAAGGCGACGCCGAAGCCGAGCCGATGCCGGCTCGGTGCGGCCAGCCCGATCGCGGCGGTCCGATCGGCGAAGGCATTCTGCCCGAGATTTCGGAAGAACGACGTCGACTCGAGGTAGAAGTTGGTGACGGCCAGGTCGAGCCGTCCATCGCCGTCGAGGTCTCCGCAGGCGACGCCCATGCCCGCCTGGTAGCCGCCCGCGGCATTGGCCGCCACCCCCGCGATGGTGCCGATCTCCTCGAAATGGAAACCTCCCAGGTTATGGAACAGGTCGTTGGCCGTGGTATCGTTGGCGACGAACACGTCGATGCGGCCGTCATCATCGAGGTCGGCGGCGACCACTCCCAGGCCCCGCCCCTCCTGCTCCGCCATGCCCGCCTCTCGGGTCACGTTGACGAATTTGCCGGCGTCGTTGCGGAAGACGTGGTCGGGCATGGCCTCAATCGCGCGAGGATCGCAGGAGAGGTAACGGGTGCCGGTCGGGTCCTTGCAGAGCTTGGGATGCTCGGAGTCCCAGACCCCGTAGTGACAGACGTAGAGGTCGAGGTCGCCATCGCCGTCCAGGTCGGCGAAGGCGGCGGAGGTCGGCCAGTCGCGATCGCCATCCAGGCCCGCCCTCGCGGTGACGTCCTCGAAGGTCCCGTCGCCCCGGTTGCGATGGAGGGCGTACGATCGCCATCGCGTGATGAAGAGATCCGGATGTCCGTCGTTATCGAAGTCGCCCACCGCCACGGCGTGGCCATAGCCGCGTGCCATGGAGGCGATCCCGGCCGAATCCGTCGCGTCCTCGAAGGTCCCGTCCCGACGATTCCGGAAGAGACGGTCCCCCGGCCCGGGTCGGGCGGGGCTCGGCGGGAACCGACCGCCCTGGACGGCGTAGAGATCGAGCCAGCCGTCTCCGTCGTAATCGAGCAGGCCGATGCCTCCGCCGGCCATCTCGGGGAGCTGGTGGATCGGCGAGGCCCCATTGTCAAAGATGAACGAGCCCGTCGCGAAGATCCCGGCCGGTGCGGCGAAGTGGGGGATCGGGCCGGGAGGGGCCGCCTGCTGCGTCCCTCGGGGTGAATCGCGCGGCGAGGCCGGACTCAGCTCCGTCGCCAGAAGTTGTGCGAGGGTGACGGTCTTCTTTTCAACATCGGGCGGAGGAGCCGGGGCGAGGCGGGCCAGGGCGAGGCGGGCCTCGCGATTGTCGGGGTCCTGCTGCCGGACCAGCTCGTAGAACCCGCAGGCCTCGAACCGGCGGCCCAGACGATCGGCCAGACGTGCCAATTCGACCAGATCCTCGCTGTAGCGGTTCTGCTTGTAGAGCCGGAAATAGCGTTCGCGATCACCATCGAGCCGGGCCTTGCGGTCGCGGAGCCGCCCCGCGGCCCGCGCGTCCCCGGCCTGATGGGCCAGCTCCGCCAGGCGCGTCAAGGCGATCGCATCGCCGGGATCCTGCGCGACCAGTTCTGCCAGGGCAAGCCGCTCGGCCTCCGCATCGCCCCGACGCGCGGCGAGCCAGACGCGCAGCCGCTGGGCTCGAGTCGGATCGATCTGATCGGCCGAGAGATGGTCGAACGCCTGGCGGAGCGGGCCCCATTCTCCGGCGGCCATGGCCCAGTCCATTCGCGCTCGCCACACGACCGGGTCGTCGACCCCGCGCTTCAGCACGACCTCCAGTCCGGCCCCGGCGTCCTCGAAGTGGCCCAGGCGGGTTGCCAGGTAGGCACGCGCGAGCCTCAACCGATCGTCATCCGCTTGCCCTTGCACCTGGGCCATATTTCCTTCGAGTGGGATGGTCTCGAAGTCGAGTCCGACGTGCTCGCGGAGCAGGGCGAGTCGGGCATCTCGGCTCCCCGGTCGCGATCGCGATCGGCCGAGGTCATCCCATCGGGTCTCGATCAGATGACGGGCATCTTCGAAGCGACCCTCCTGGCCGAGCAGGCTGAGCAACTGGTTGCGGAGATCCGCGTCCTCGGGCCAGTGCCGAAAAAGCACCCGGGTGAGGACCTGTTCGGCTTCGGCGAACTGTCCCATCCGGATGGCCACCCTGGCGCGCTCCAGGGCGATGCGACCGGCCAGAGGAGACGACTCGGATGCACGCGACCAGGCGGCCAACGCCTGTTCGGGTCGGTCACGAGCCAGTTCGCAACGGCCCAGGTGGAGGGCGATTTCGCCGTTATCTGGCCATTCCTCCGCCAGTCGAGCGAGGCGATGCCGGGCGGATTCGAGAAGGCCCGCGTCCAGATCGCGACGGGCTTGATCCCACTCCGACCGCAACCGACGCGAGGCCAAGGCCCGAGCGGCGAGACCCGCCAGGACCAGCACGGCCAGGAGCCAGACGCTCCCGATCACGAGAGTCTGACGTCGCATCTCCACGGTCTTGCCCTACGCTGGAAGAGTGGTCCGTTCCGCGTCCGAACGATTCTCGGCCGACAGGATCGACGGGACGCCCCGCCGGATTGACCCGGAATTGAACCGCCAAGACGCCAGGGACGCCAAGAAGACCGAGGGAAACAACCTCGACGCTCCCGCTATCTTTGCGATCCCCGATTTCTCGGGTCAATCACCCGTGGGCCGCCTGCAAGATCGCGGTGGCCCAGGCGGCCTGGTCGGGTCGGAGTGGAGGGATCACCGTATCCGCATCATACTGGATCTCGCGTGAGTAAGGGCCGGCGTCGTAGCAGCGGTCGAAGACGGCCTGGAAGTCAAGCGTCACCGATGGGTCGCCGGGCAGCAGAGGGATGTCGACGGGCGGAAGCCGATCCGCGAGCTGGATCGGGTAGACGAGGAACGTTTCGAGGTCGTCGAAAGGATGAACCGAGACGTGATAGTCGAAGGGAGCACATGCCTCCCGGGCCAGGTCGAGGGGGACCGCCGTGGTGTGCTCGCCGCCGCGCAGGAAGTCGACTTCAATCAGGTGGACCTGGCTCGCGAGGATCTCCCTCTGCTTGCGTTGGTAGAGGTCGCGCCCATGCTCGCCGGGCGTCTTGTTGGAGAGGCTGAGGATCTCGATCGAGGTGACGAGCCGCTTGCCTTCTGCTGTGCGCGAATAGATCTCGACGAAGGGTTCGCGGATTTCATCGTGCGCCACCTTGACCACAACGGGCCTCGCCACCGACGAGCTGGCGATGGCCACCGCGCCGACGCCGACCTGGATGGGCTCCGTCTGGCGAGGCGACGGCCCACCGGCTCGGCGCACCTCCACGTCGGGTCCGATGGAACGCCGGGAAACCTCGATCCAGACCCGGCGGCCGAGCGCGGCGAAATACGGGGCGGGAAGATTCGCCTGTAGGGCCTCTCGGAGATAGGTGATCACGCTATCATGAAAGTCCGGGAAGATCTCCGGGCTCTCCAGGTAGGGATCCATTCCCGGGAACGGTGAGGGCATCGCGATCCTCCGGCGGGGCCAACCGATCGAGGCACTTTAATCCGACCCGAGTTCGACCTTCGCACAGTTCCTGTACCGCGGCGCGCGGAGAAAAGCCGCCCTCATCGCTTCCGAGGAAGGATGGGGGCGGCTTTGGTGGTTGATTCCGGCGATAACCGACTTTCGCGCCGAAGCACTATCATGGGCCTGGCGGTCTTAACGGCCGTGTTCGGAATGGGAACGGGTGTGACCCCGCCAGTATGGTCGCCGGAAAAGTGGCCGGCCGGCGGTCAAGCTCGGCCGGGCACGATTCGCTCTTCTTTTCTTCGGTGTTAGTCGCACACGAACGTGGCAATCTTCGCCTACAAAATACCAGAACGGGCCTTACGCAGTCACTGTCCGATCGCCGTGCCCGGATGGGCAGCGAGCCGATCGGGGTGGTCAAGCTACTCGGCTGTTAGGACCGGTCGGCTGAAGCGCTCGCGCGCCGTGCACGCCCGGCCTATCGACCTGGTCGTCTTCCAGGAGCCTTCGCAGCCATAGCTGCCGGAAACCTCATCTCGGAGGGGGCTTCGCGCTTAGATGCCTTCAGCGCTTATCCTGTCCCGACCTGGCTACCCGGCGATGCCCCGAGCGGGACAGCCGGCACACCAGAGGTCGGTCCTCCCCAATCCTCTCGTACTAGGGGAGACTCTCCTCAAGTTTCCTACGCCCACGGCAGATAGGGACCGACCTGTCTCACGACGGTCTGAACCCAGCTCGCGTACCGCTTTCATTGGCGAACAGCCAAACCCTTGGGACCTTCTCCAGCCCCAGGATGCGATGAGCCGACATCGAGGTGCCAAACCTCCCCGCCGCTAGGGACGCTCGGGGGAGATCAGCCTGTTATCCCCGGAGTACCTTTTATCTGTTGAGCGACGGCCTTTCCATCCAGCACCGCCGGATCACTAACGCCGACTTTCGTCTCTGCTCGACTGATGGGTCTCGCAGTCAGGCACCCTTCTACGTTTGCGCTCCTGTTGCCCGATTGCCGACCGGGCCGAGGGTACCATGGCGCTCCTCCGTTACTCTTTGGGAGGAGACCGCCCCAGTCAAACTGCCCGATGAGCATGGTCCCGATCCGGGCTACGGACCGGTGAGGGCCAGCGCAATTTCAGGGTGGTATTTCACCGTTGGCTCCCCGACGGCTGGCGCCGCCGGATCGAAGCCTCCCACCTATCCTACACAGAAACAACGCTGGACCAATGCCAACCTGCAGTAAAGGTTCACGGGGTCTTTCCGTCTAACCGCGGGTACGTGGCATCTTCACCACGACTACAGTTTCACCGGGTCCCTCGTGGAGACAGTGCTCCAGTCGTTACGCCATTCATGCAGGTCGGAACTTACCCGACAAGGAACTTCGCTACCTTAGGACCGTCATAGTTACGGCCGCCGTTTATCGGGGCTTCGGTCGGCAACTACCCTTTCGGTCATCGCCTTCCTTAACCTACCGACACCGAGCAGGCGTCAGACTCTATACGTCCTCTTGCGAGTTGGCAGAGTCCTGTGTTTTTGATAAACAGTCGCTAGAGCCGATTCTCTGCGGCTCCCCCTTGCGAGGGAGCACCCCTTGTACCGAGGGTACGGGGTCATTTTGCCGAGTTCCTTCACGAGGGTTCTCCCGAACGCCTTCGGATACTCGCCTAGCACACCTGTGTCGGATTGCGGTACGGGCCGCGCGGGTCGTCCCCAGCTGGCTTTTCGCGGCCGGATAGTCATCGGGCTTCCAGATCAAGCTGTCGGCCTTGCGGCACGGGGGCATCTAGCACCCCGACCCGACTCACTCCGGCGTCCCCAACCGGTTCAACCTCCCCGCTCGGGTGGCGGAATATTAACCGCCTGTCCATCGGCTACGCCCTTGGGCCTCGCCTTAGGTCCCGACTAACCCTGGGCGGATTGACCTTCCCCAGGAAACCTTGTGCTTTCGGCGGACGGGCTTCCCACCCGTCTTGTCGTTACTCGTTCCGGCATGCGCACTCGACGACGCTCCACAGCTCCTTGTCGGTGCTGCTTCGCAGCGGACGTCAACGCTCTCCTACCAACCATTACTGGTTCCGCGACTGCGGCACGACGCTTAGTCCCCGTCATTTTCGGCGCGGGATGGCTCGACCGGTAAGCTATTACGCACTTTTGAAATGATGGCTGCTTCTAAGCCAACATCCCGGCTGTCACGGCGATCCCACTTCCTTTGCCACTGAGCGTCACTTTGGGGGCCTTGGTCGGCGGTCTGGGTTGTTTCCCTCTCGAGCATGAAGCTTATCCCCCACACTCTGACTCCCGAGGTCCGTGCCAGGGTATTCGGAGTTGGGTTCCGACGGGTAGCCGGGAAGGCCCCCGGGCGGATTCCGTCGCTCTACCCCCCTGACATACGTCTCGAGGCTGGCCCTAAAGCCATTTCGGAGAGAACGAGCTATCTCCAGGTTTGATAAGACTTTGACTCCTCCCCACGGGTCCTCCCCCAGTTTTTCAACACTGGTGGGTTCGGTCCTCCACGGCCGGTTAAGGCCGCTTCAACCTGCCCATGGGTAGTTCACCTGGTTTCGCGTCTACCACGCCCGACTTTGTCGCCCTATTCAGACTCGCTTTCGCTATGGCTCCTCCCCTGAAGGGATTAACCTCGCCGGACACGGTAACTCGCCGGATCATTATGCAAAAGGCACGCGGTCAGGCTGAGCTCGCGCTCAACGCCCTCCCACCGCTTGTAGGCGCGGGGTTTCAGGTTCAGTCTCCTCCCCTGATCGGGGTTCTTCCCACCGTTCGGTCGCCCTACTGGGTTCGCTATCGGTCGTCATCGCGTATTTAGCCTTGCAGGATGGTCCCCGCCGATTCAGGCCGGGTTTCACGTGCCCGACCCTACTTGGGTACCGGATAGGAGGTCGTCGCCTGTGCCTACGGGACTATCACCCGCTCTGGTGCCATTTTCCAAAGGACTTCGGCTCGGCTCGGACCATTCCACGACTCCGGCCCCGCTACCCCGGACGGTGTCCCGTCCGGTTTGGGCTCTTCCCCGTTCGCTCGCCGCTACTCAGGGAATCTCGGTTGATTTCCTCTCCTCCAGGTACTGAGATGTTTCAGTTCCCTGGGTTTCTCGGGTATTCCGGGATCGACGCTCGTTGGGCAGCTCCCCCGGACATATCGCAGCCTTCCACGCCCGAATTCTGATGACGCCTAGGCATCCCCCCCGCGCCCTTAGGAACTTGACCACGCCGATCGGGCCGCCGCCGGTGGTCCGATGCAGGCTCGCGCCTGGACCGCACCGCCCGACTGCCGCACGAGCGACGGGCTCTCGAGGGACCGCATTCCGGCGCGGCGTCTCGCGACGCGGCCGACCGGCCCGGGCCCCCGAATTTGTGATCCGTAAGGGTTCTGGATCGGCAACGCGCGACTCGCGTCGGGCGTTACCGTCGATTCGTGTCGCATGGTCCGGGCGGCTCGAGATGCGGTCGAGGGGGACGAATCCTCCTTTTCCCACACCCACAAGTGCCGTTCCCACGCGACGTGAAAACTGTATTGTGAAGATTACCACTCACCTCTCGCGTCACCCGGTTGCCCGAGGGCCACCGGATCGCACGAAGGTGTGTGATTCGTGTGTGACTAACCACCGGATTGACAAAGAGCACCGAGCGCCGACCGGGCCCGCGATCAAGCGGACCGATGCGACGATCGTTCCCTGGGCTGGCCAGGGGGCGAGGCCGTGACGAGACGGCCCCGCCCCGCGACCAGGGCGAGGGGACGAGGGATCCACCGATTGAAATTCAGTCGATGGTATTCGCACGGGCCGACCCGGAAGGACAACACGATGTCAATGGGCAGGGTCGGCCGAACTCCGCAAGGTGCGGGGTCGCAAACCACGAGGATAACGAGGCGAGAGTGTCGCGCCAACCCTCAAGGGGAGCCGGCGTACGGGTATCGGACGGGTCGAGGATGGGGCCGACGTGGTCTTATTGACGTTTTTGAAGCGTCTCAGGCCGGGTTTTCCAAGGAAGTCCTTAGAAAGGAGGTGATCCAACCGCAGGTTCCCCTACGGTTACCTTGTTACGACTTAGTCCCCATCACGGGTTTCATCTTCGGCGCCTGCCTTTCGGCTCCGACGACTTCGGATGCCCCCCGCTTTGGTGGCTTGACGGGCGGTGTGTACAAGGCTCAGGAACACATTCACCGCCGCAGTGCTGATCGGCGATTACTAGCGATTCCGGCTTCATGCGGGCGGGTTGCAGCCCGCAATCCGAACTGGGGGACGATTTTTGCGATTAGCGCGGCCTTGCGGCCTGGCGACGCTCTGTCCGTCCCATTGTAGCACGTGTGCAGCCCTGGGCATAAGGGCCATGATGACTTGACGTCGTCCCCGCCTTCCTCCGGCTTAACGCCGGCGGTCTGGTCAGAGTCCCCGCCATGACGCGCTGGCAACTGACCACAGGGGTTTCGCTCGTTACGGGACTTAACCCAACACCTCACGGCACGAGCTGACGACAGCCATGCAGCACCTGTGCACGTTGTACCTTGCGGCCTCGCCGACGTTTCCGCCGGCTAATCCGTGCATGTCAAGCCCAGGATAAGGTTCTTCGCGTAGCCTCGAATTGAGCCACATGCTCCACCGCTTGTGTGAGCCCCCGTCAATTCCTTTGAGTTTCAGCCTTGCGACCATACTCCCCAGGCGGGGCACTTCACGGTTTCCCTACGACAGGGAGCCCATCGGCGAGCCCCCTATCCAGTGCCCATCGTTTACGGCTAGGACTACCGGGGTATCTAATCCCGTTCGCTACCCTAGCTTTCGCGTCTCAGCGTCAGAAAACGTCCAGGATCTCGCTTTCGCCACGGGCGTTCCTTCCGATCTCAACGCATTTCACCGCTCCACCGGAAGTTCCAGATCCCCCTACGTTCCTCCAGACGGGGCGTTTCGGGGCCAGTTCCCCGGTTGAGCCGGGGGATTTCAGCGACCGACGTCCCCATCCGCCTACACGCGCTTTAAGCCCAGTGATTCCGAATAACGTTCGCACGGTTCGTCTTACCGCGGCTGCTGGCACGAACTTAGCCCGTGCTTCCTCCAGGGATAGGTCAAGGTTACCCCTTCCTCCCCCTCGACAGGAGTTTACAACCCGAAGGCCTTCATCCTCCACGCGGCGTCGCTCGGTCAGGCTTGCGCCCATTGCCGAAGATTCTCGACTGCAGCCTCCCGTAGGAGTCTGGGCAGTGTCTCAGTCCCAGTGTGCCGGGCCGCGCTCGCACGCCCGGTAGGCATCATAGGCTTGGTGGGCCGTTACCCCGCCAACGACCTAATACCACGACGGTCCGTCCCACGGCGCCGGAACTTTGGTTGGCGGGGGATGCCCCCCACCAACATCGCTGGGAATTACCCGCAGTTTCCCGCGGCTATGCCCAACCATGGGGTTGGTTACCGTCGCCTTACTCACCCTTGCGCCACTGGCCCGATCCGAAGACCGGACCCGTTCGACTTGCATGCCTAATCCACGCCGCCAACGTTCATTCTGAGCCAGGATCAAACCCTTCACAAATGAGTCGGTCTCGAGTCGAGCCCCGCGATCGCTCGCGACGCCCGCCACAAGGCCGGTCCCCACCCAAAAGGGTTGAGGAAAAAAACTGGTCACACCCACTGCAGATTGAGGATTTTAGATTCGGGATTTTGGATTGAAGGAAGGCGAACCTTCCCGAATCCAAAATCCAAAATCACCAATCCAAAATCCAAATGGGATCGGTCCTTGCGAGCCATCCCCGACGCCTGATGACCTGAGGACCTCAGGTCGGGCGTTCCCGGACGACCACTCGCACGCCGGCTTCCCTCAAGGGTTCATTGACGCGACGAATTCTTACCATCGTCTCGTTGTGTTTGGCTGACGAATACCATCAACCGAATTGTCAAAGAGCAAATGACCTACTCAGAGTCCAGGACCGATCTCGTGAGAGAGGATCCGAGAATTGAAGAAAAGGTCTCACCGCACTAACTTCCACCGATGGCATCGGCCGGTGAAGGTCGCGTCTGAGCAACCCATCCCGGCCGTCTTGCGACCTGCGATTTGTTCGTGAGGCAAGAGCAATACTAACCCAAGAAATGCCGAGGTCAACACTCTACCCCGAAAATTCTCGGGAATCGGGCGAGGAATCGTGAACTATCTCCCCTTCGTATCGACCTGAAATCGCGGGACGATAAGGATTTCCGCCGACCTGCGTTTGATTGGAGTCGTTGCCGCCAAACGTCGATGAATTTCCGGTTTGGGCGTCTGCGCGAGGCCGATGCGGCGGCGGGATGCCCGACTTCGTCGAGGATCATGTGGATCTCGAACGGGAGCGGATGCGCACGTGGCGTCTGAGTTCGACCTTGGCTTGCGGACGGATCCCGAGCTGAGATGACCTCCGACCCACGGCGATTCCAGGGAGGACATCCCGCCATGACCGCTACCATGCCAAAGAGTACACAGAACGATTGGGTCAAGACGGTGCTTTTCGACAGGGGCTACCTGGCCCTGATGCGCGGCGAAGCCATCAAGGTCTATCTGGCCATGATCGAGGCGTGTGGGGGTGTCCCCGACCAGAGCGTGACGATCAGCCTGAACCGCCTCATGCGTCGCACCCAACTGTCCTGTCCCACGGTCATCGATTGTCTATCACGGCTAGAAGAGCTCGGCCTGGTCGTCTCGACCACCCACCAGCGTGGCAAGGTGAAGACCTATTACATCTCCGACCCGCCGGCCGGGCGGCCCGAATGGTCCGTGGTCGGCGACGAGTGAGCGGCGAGTGACGGGGCGGGTTGTTGACGTTATCTCGTCTCGGCCTTCGACCGGTGAGGACAGGTCCACGAGAGCGGGCGCGTGCATGACGCCAATCGTTCGACCGACGGTGGCCGACCACCGGGTACTTGGACGTTCGTTGAAGCGCGAATCGACCCCAGCTCCACGATCGCGGATGGCCTATTCCTGGCCGTCAGCCCCTATAACCGGCCAAGACTCCCCATGAATTCCTATTTCTTCCGGGTCGAGCACGACTTGCTCCGCTCCGAAGCGTTCAAGACGCTGGGGGGCTCCGCGATCAAGGTTTACCTGGTCGTCGGGCTCTATTCCGACTTCGGGACCGACTGGGCTTATCCCAGTATACGCACGATCGCACGGGAGGCTGGCTTGAGCCGGCAGACGGTGCTGGCGGCCATCGAGAGCCTGACGAGGCTGGGACTCCTGGCGACGAGCAAGGCCAAGGGGCGATCCACCGCGTACAAGATCATCCGCCAGGCGCCGCAACGTCCGTCGCGCTCGAAATCGTCGCCGACCGACCAGCAGGCTGAAAACCTCACGGGGACCGGTCCAAGACTTTTAGAGGTGCACCCGGTGAGTGTCCCAGAATCTTTAGTGGTAGCCCCCCGGAGTGGTCCAAATACTGGACCGGTCTTGGCCCAGGCGATTGGCCCGGCAGGCCCCGAGGTCAGGCCCAATCAAGAACCAGCTTCGAAAGAAGACCAGACAGCATCGATCCCGATTCCGGGAACACCGTTCCGACTGACCGCCGAGGGCCGGCTCCTTGTTGCTGTGGATTTGCAAGAACTTCTGACCAATCAGGGAATTCCCGGTCAGTTGGCGCAGCGGCTCGTCGCCCAGAAAGACCCGGAAGCCGTGGCCAAGGTGCTGCTGAACGCGCTGTATCTCCAGAGTCAGGGCAAACTCCAGAACGGGCCCGGCTACATCCGGGCGGGTATCGAGGATGGATATGACCTCCTGCCGCAGGTCGCCAGCCGGCTCGAAAACCGCCGCCGGGAGCTCGAAGATCAGTTGCGGAAGCTGGAAGCCCGGCAGCAGCAGTCGCGTGAAGTGAATGAACAAGCCGCCGAACAAGCCGCCATGGCTTACATGATCGAGCAATTGACCGCCGACCAACTCGACCGGCTGGTAGAACAGGCGATTCGCCAACTTCCCGAGCCGCTGGTCAGGCGAAATCCCACCCTCTCCAACCCCTTCGTTCGTGCCAAAGTCTACGAGTTGGCCTGCGGCGAGCCCAGCCTTTAAAGTCTGTCCCGTAAGCATGTTGGGACGACGATAGTGGGTGAACCAACAGATCGAATGGGCTTTAATTGGTGGGTTTTCATCCACCCTACAAGACCTAGACGGCTCGAACAGAGCCTCTCCCGGTCGAATTCCGGCTTTCGGCCGCTCGATCACGATGCAAGTGTCGAGCGAGGCCTTGCGCTTCAATAAGCGAACAAGAGATCGGGTGGACTTGGGGAGATTCGACCCTGTCACGGCCGATCGAGCGTGGTCAGGAAACCCTTCCTGAGAAGCACAAAGCTGTCACATTGAGGTGCTGCCAAAATGGCTGATGCCAGAATGGCAGCCTGTCAAGCTGGTTTTATCCCGTGTTTGCAGGATACTGAACGAACCTCTCTCGCATGAAATCAAGCCTGTCGGGAGTGGATTCCCGTATTTGGGATGGCTTCCGCATGACGAGCAGGTCACGGACCTGGCCGAGCAGCCGCCCCTCGCTGCGGGCACGGCGGACATGCTGGGGGAGATAGGCTCCGTCCATCGGACAACTGATCCGACGCTCCGGAAGGAAGCCGACCCGGGTCGCCGCGGCGTAGCCAAAAAAGGCGTGATCGAGGTAGCCGAATCCTGCGGGGAGATCTTTCTCGGTCTGGGGCGCGAGGAGGAGGGCGAGGTAACCGCCGGGTCGGAGCGTGGCGAAGCTGTGCTCGGCCAGGACATTCAGGAAGCGGATCCATTCCGACAGGGGGGCGGTGGCGATGCCGTCTCGCGCGTAATGCCGTGCCAGCATGGTGTGATAAGGTGGGTCGCAGAAGATGAGGTCGCAATCGGAGGCATCGGCGGGCAGGCCGAGGCGAACGTCGTGGGCGAGGATCTCCGGTCGGACGGGATGGAGGTCATAGGCGAGGCAGCGGCGCCCCATGGATTGGCAGACGTCGAGAGTAGTCCCGCCGCCGGCCATCGGGTCGACGACCAGGGCGCCGGGGGACGTGTAGTAGTGGAGCGTATGAGCCACGAGGGCCGGGGGGATGGAGCCGGGATGGGGGATGCCGAAGGCCCGGTCATGGCGGAACGACCAGACGTCGTAGGGGGTGGGTCGGAAATCGGCGCTGAAGCGGTCGCGACGACGCAAGTCCTTATATGCCGCGTGGATGGTCTTGGTTCCCGCGTCGAGCTGGGCGATGCCGCTCTGCGCCCGGGCATCGCCGGTGAGCGACTGCCGCCAGATGGCTCGGGCCTGCCGGTAGAGGTCCTTGCCCCCGATCCCCAGGTGTCGCGCGATCGCCGTATCCGTACGGCCCCGACCGGCGCGTTGGGTGCGCGCGTTCTCGTCGGGATTCGGCTCCGAATCCTCGTCCGCGGCCCGAGCGTCGGAATTCCGACTTTCGGCGCCATCGGGCCAATCGGTCCCGTCGGATTCGCCTTGCCTCAAGTTTGCGAGCCGACGGGCGCTGGCTTCCGATCCCCAGAGCTCTTCGAGGGCATCGGCCTCGCGCATCAATTGACTGAATGTCTTGCGTCGCTGTCGGTTGTATTCCAGGATCGCCCGCCGTCGGGCGGCACCTGGCGGGATCCGTCGGACCTCGCATGGGACCTCGGCCAGGCCGAGAGCGTTCGCACAGGCCAGACGCCGATGCCCGGAGAGGACTTCCCAGGTGCCCGGCTTCGGTCCGGGAGCGACGGCAATCGCGACCAGGATTCCGTGCTCTCGGATACTCGGCAACAAGTCATCGATTTCGGCGGAGGGTTCTCCGTAAATCGATAAGCTAAATTGGTTTGTCCGGATTCGTTTCGGATCGAGGGCGAGCGTTTCCGTGGTGCGTGAGCGGTTCGCGATGGAGGGCATGGTGGGCATCCTTGCGCTGACGAGTGGCGGACGGCCGGTGGCGAGGGCTGTCATCATCGCCACGCGACATCATCCATCAACCGAGCCGGCTTCATCCATCCGGCGATCTCGAGGACAATCGCTTTAGCAGAGATGCTGACAACTGTCCAGGACGGATTTCGACGGAAAACGAGAGATAGAGAAGCGTTTCACGCAGAGACGCAAAGGGAGGAGCAAAAGGGCGCAAAGAAGAAAGAACTCTCGGTACCAGAAAGTCGGGATGGGGAGGATCAAGATCCCAGAGTCCGCTTTCTCCGCACCCTTTGCGCTCCTCCCTTTGCGTCTCTGCGTGAAACGCTTCCAACATTCGTGCCTGTGTCCGGCGAACTCCAGGCCGATCGCGAACGATCCGATTTCGGTTCAGCCGGACGGAGGGTCAGCGGGCTGCCCCCGTACCGCCAGGCACGCCTGCGGGTTCAGGATCGGCCACGCCGACACCAACGCCGACCTCGGCTTCTGGTGCCGCCTCTGGTTCGGCCGGGGGCTTTGCCGGTTCGTCGAGTGCCTCGGCCAGGTGGGGGGATGTGGGGTCGCCCATCGCCGTCGGCCAGATGTGGAATCCTCCACGCCAGGATGGAGGGATGTCCCAGAGGCCCCAGATACCCTTGCCTTCGTTATAGCCCTGGTAGGCCACGTCGTGCTTGCCGATGTACCGCTTCGTCCAGTGGCATTTGCCGTCGTCGAGGTTGTACTTGCCTCGGATCAGGAAGTCGCCGATTCGGTCGCGGCCCTCGCCGGTCATGACGCCCTGGCGAAAGGTCAGATGCAGCTCCATCTGATGCCGACCCGGCCAGTGGGCCATGAGGAAGAATCCGCGCCAGGGCCCGGAGGGGAAGCGCGAATCGGTCTCGACGTCGATGGGCGGCTCGGGCTCGGGCTCGGATGGTGGGGGCGACGACGGGGACGACATGATCGCGGGCCTCGGGGGCTGACGGCCGGCCTCGATGGATGTGTGGGACGTCTCGGCCGAAATCGGTCCTTTTCATCGAGTTTGGTCGGGAGCCTTACGCGGTGTCAAGCGAGCATCCGGAGGCCGGCGGTGGGGTTGCCGGGCGGAGATGAGGTCGCGGCGTTGCGCTTGACAGGCCGCGACCGAGGGGGTCACCATGGTCGGCCCGGGGTGCGTGAGGGATGGGCGCCGGAATCGGATTGGATCGCCTCCGATCGGCTCTCCCATCTAGCCGACGGGGTCAGAGGGCGAACGACAGGCCAGTTCTCCGTGTCCATCGCAGGGCGGAGGGGGCGGCTCGCGTCGGCGATCGGCTGGTCGAGGGGATGCGGAGATCTGCGGTCCGGCGTGAGCCCCGGAAGGCCCATCACCCGCCCTTCGGGCGCCCTCACCCCGCGTGACGGGGCGAGGGGGAGAAGATGCCGCGCCACGATCGCGCTTCGGAGATCTCCTCAATGAGGGGAGCAGGGAGAGACGATGCGGAAGATCTGGCGGGGATTTCGGATGGAGTTGATGCCGACGCTGAGCCTGGCCTGGCCGGTGGTCGCCGGCGAGTTGGGCTGGATGGCGATGGGGGTCGTCAACACGATCTTCGTCGGCAGGCTGGGCGCCGAGGCCATCGGGGCCGTCAGCATCGGGAACATGCTTTATTTCGCGACGGCCGTCTTCGCCCTGGGTCTGCTCCTGGGCCTGGATACCCTGGTCTCACAAGCGTTCGGGGCCTGCCGTCGCGACGAGTGCCATCGATGGCTGGTCCAGGGGGTCTACCTCTGCCTGATCCTCTCGCCGATCGTGATGGGCCTGCTGGTGGCCAGCATCCCTTTGCTGGGGCGGCTGGGTCTGAATCCGACGGTCCTGGAGGGTGCGGTCCCATTCCTCCGGGTGCAGATCTGGAGCACGCTGCCGCTGCTGCTGTTCTCGGCCTTCCGGCGCTACTTGCAGGCGATGGGGGTGGTCAAGCCGGTGATGTTCGCCCTGATCAGCGCCAACGCGATCAACGCGCTGGGCGACTGGATCCTGATCTACGGGAACTGGGGTGCGCCGGCGATGGGTGTGGTCGGCTCGGGGTGGTCCACCGCGGTCTCGCGGGCCTACATGGCGGCCGTGTTGATCGGCTACGCGGTGGTTGCCGACTTGCGGAGCCCGACGGGATTGATCCGCGTGCCGCTGGTCCCGAGCCCGGCTCGGATCGGTCGGCTGGTGGCGCTCGGGCTGCCGGCGGCGGTCAATGTGACGCTCGAGGTGGGGGTATTCGCGGTGGCGACGGCCCTGGCGGGGATGCTCGAGCCGGTGGACCTGGCGGCGCACCACGTGGTGCTCGACATCGCCAGCGTGACGTTCATGATCCCGCTGGGGTTGTCGACCGCCGGAGCGGTCCGGGTCGGCCAGGCGCTGGGCCGGGGCGAGCCGACGGCGGCCGGCCACGCCGGCTGGACCGCGCTGGCCCTGGGGGCGACCTTCATGGCCTGCGCCGGCCTGGTGTTCGCGGCGGTGCCCGGGACTTTGCTCTCGGTGTTCACGACCGATCCGGCCGTGATCGCCACCGCCGGCTCGCTCATGCTGGTCGCCGCCGCGTTCCAGCTCTTCGACGGCCTGCAAGGCGTGTCAACCGGAGCCATGCGCGGTGCCGGTGATACCCACACGCCCATGGTCTGCAACCTGGTGTCGCACTGGTTCATCGGCCTGCCGATCGGCTACCTGCTCTGCTTCGGCGCAGGGCTTGGCGTGTTCGGCCTCTGGGCCGGGCTGGCCCTGGGGCTGGCCGCGGCCGGGATCTACCTGCTCGCGGCCTGGACGCGCAAGGCCCAGGCCCTTTCCTGGGGCGAATATGTCCTGGCCGGCACCAGCCTGGCTGAGTAAGCGCGGCAGTCCCGATGCGGTCCGAGTGATGCCGACGCGTCGGGCGCGGATCGCCTGACCGCCCCTCCCAGGAGGATGGACGGCGAGGAACCGGGAGATCACCTCAAGAGATCACCGGCCTCTTCCCGTAGCCTCCTGACCACCCGCGATTTGGCCAGGAGGACTGCGTTCTCGGTCAGCCCCAGCTCCTCGCCCACGCGCGTGGCCGGCAAGCCGTCCAGGGCGAAACGTTGGAACGCCTTCCAGGTTGTTGGGCTGAAGTCCGCCTGCACGGCCGTCAGGATCTTCCGGGCCACGTGTTCGTCGTGCTCGCGGTCCCACTCGCGGGCCAGGTCGCTCTCGGGATCGGCCATCTGATCGAGGAACCCGTCGCTCGGATCGAGTCCGACGGCGGGCCGACGGTCGCGCCGCTTGCTGAAGTTCCGGGCCTTGTTGACGGCGATGTTCCGCAGCCAGGCGCGGAAGGACCCCTCCCGCCGTCGCTCGAACCGGGGGAACTCGCGGAGCAGCACGAGGAAGACTTCCTGGGCGAGGTCATCCGCCTCGTTGCCGAGGCCCGGTACGCGCCTCAGCCATCGCTGGATCAACGGGAAGTAAATGTCTTGCAGCCGTTGCCAGTCGGGAGCATCCGGCGGGGCCGTCTTGAGTCGGTCGATCAGGCTGACGGATGTCAGGTCCACAAGCTATTGTCCTGCGTGGTCCCGGGAAATCTCGGTTTGATCGTGCATAAGAGATTATCAAGAAAGAGGGAGAATCTCCCGAAAATTGCGGAAAAACCGTTCAAGAAGTCCCGGCTCCCGATGATTCCTGTCGTGCGTCGAGGCGAGCAGGGCACATCCTCCCGGCAAGAAAGCCATCCCTGGGGTCCGCCTCGCCGCGATCCCGCCGGTGAAAATGGCGTCGATGCCTCGCGGAGGTTGGGCCGCTGTCCTTTCCCGGGGTAGCCGGTTAAGCTGGAGTCGAGCCGTCCCTCGATGCATACCGGCCGGGATCGAACGTCTCCGAGCGACGCCGCTCGAGTCCCGGTCGGAGAAGCCGCCGGGGCGGCCGTCGGAAGCCGTGTCGATGAACGATGTGACCCGTATCCTTCACGCCGCCGAGCACGGCGACGCCCGTGCGGCCGAGCATCTCCTGCCGCTGGTTTACGACGAGCTGCGCAAGCTGGCTGCGTCGGCGATGGCCAGGGAACGGCCCGATCACACCCTCGACGCCACCGCCCTGGTGCACGAGGCCTACCTTCGGCTCGTCGGCGACCGGGCCTATGCGGATCACCGCCACTTCTTCCGCGTCGCCGCCGAGGCCATGCGGCGGATCCTCATCGACAGGGCCCGCCATCACCGTCGAGCTCGACACGGAGGCGACAGGCAACGCGTGCCGTTAGACCAGACCGGGCCTGTTGCCGAGGACCGGCCGGACGAGCTGCTGGCCTTGAATGAAGCGCTGGAACGATTCTCCGCGCTCGATCCGCTCAAGGCGGAACTCGTGAAGCTCCGTTACTTCGGCGGTCTATCCGAACAAGAAGCGGCCGAGACCCTCGGCATCTCGCGGGCCACGGCGAGCCGCTACTGGACGTATGCCCGCGCCTGGCTGATCAACGCGATTGACGGGAAAATCGAATAAGTCTCGTCCGCGGTGAGGCGCGCGAGTCGGAAAAGTCGCTTATCGGAGGGGAGCGAGCCTCGACCGAAGGACCA
This sequence comes from uncultured Planctomycetota bacterium, assembly GCA_963743925.1. Classification (GTDB taxonomy): domain Bacteria; phylum Planctomycetota; class Planctomycetia; order Isosphaerales; family Isosphaeraceae; genus CAVZRC01. The sequence continues at coordinate 258,896 of CAVURY010000035.1, forward strand.
AGCCATGCCCGAGAACGCCGATCGCATCGAATCCCTCTTCGCCATCGCCTCGGCTCTGCCGCCCGAGCAACGTGAGTCGTATCTGGAGCGCGAATGCTCGGGCGAGCCGGCCATGCTCGACCGGCTCCTGGCCCTGCTCAGGGCCCACGATCGGGCCGACCAGGTGATCGACCGGCCTGCAATCGACGACCCGGACCAGACCGCCGGGTACACCTCGACAAGCGAGCAGCCCGGTACCATCATCGCCGGACGATACAAGCTGCTCGAGGAGATCGGCCAGGGCGGCATGGGCACGGTCTGGGCGGCCGAGCAGACGGCCCCCGTCCGCCGCAAGGTGGCGCTCAAGCTGATCAAGGCCGGCATGGACTCGCGCACCGTCCTGGCCCGCTTCGAGGCCGAACGCCAGGCCCTGGCCCTGATGGACCACCCCAATATCGCCAAGGTCCTCGACGGCGGGCTCACCGAGTCGGGCCGGCCCTACTTCGTGATGGAGTACGTCAAGGGCGTGCCCATCACCGAGTATTGCGACGCCACGAGGCTCAGCGTCGAGGAGCGGTTGAACCTCTTCGTCCAGGTCTGCTCGGCGCTCCAGCACGCGCACCAGAAGGGCATCATTCACCGCGACCTCAAGCCGTCGAACATCCTGGTCGCGCCCTACGACGACAGGCCGGTCCCCAAGGTGATCGACTTCGGGCTGGCCAAGGCGATGCACCAGTCCTTGACCGAGAAGACGTTGTACACAGCCCATGAGATGGTGCTGGGCACGCCGCTGTACATGTCTCCCGAGCAGGCGCAGCTCAACAACCTGGACGTCGACACCCGCGCCGACATCTATTCGCTGGGCGTCCTGCTCTACGAGCTGTTGACCGGCACGACGCCGCTGGAGCGGCGGCGGTTCAAGGAGGCGGCGTGGGACGAGGTCCGGCGGATGATCCGCGAAGAGGAACCACCCACGCCGAGCACGCGGTTGAGCTCGACGGATACGCTGCCTTCGCTCGCGGCATTCCGTCATACGGAGCCGGCGAAGCTCACGAAGCTGGTGCGGGGCGAGCTCGACTGGATCGTGATGAAGGCGCTGGAGAAGGACCGGACCCGGCGGTACGAGACGGCGAGCGGCTTCGCCCGTGACATCCGGCGTTACCTGGATGACGAAGTCGTGGAGGCTCGTCCGCCCGGCGCGGGTTACCGGATCGGCAAGTTCGTTCGTCGACACAAGGGGCAGGTGATTGCTGCGGGCGTGGTGTTGCTCGCGTTGCTGGCCGGGACCGCCGGCACGACCTGGGGGTTAATCAGGGAAGCGCGTGCCAATATCCGCCTTGCGGAATCGCTCGGACGGGAGCGGAAAGCGAACGCCGACCTGTCGACCGCCAATGCCAAGGTCCAGGCCCGTTACAGCCTGGCCGTCGACGCGATTAAGACGTTCCACACGGGGGTGAGCGAAGACTTTCTGCTCAAGGAGGAGAGGTTCAAGGACTTGCGTAACCGGCTGTTGCAGTCGGCATCGGGTTTTTACGGGAAACTCAGCGATCTTCTGGGCAAGGAGTCGGACTTTGCGTCGCGGAGAGCGCTGGCGCAATCGAATTTTGAGCTTGCCGATTTGACGAAAGAAGTCGGCAGCCCAGAGGCCGCGCTGGCGGCCCACCAGGCGGTACTGGCGGTAAGGGAGGCACTAGCGGTCGACCAGGGAGCTAACGCCAGCGTAAAGGCCGAAGTCGGCCGGAGCCTGACCGAATTCGCCTCTCTGCTCGATCGGACCGGAAAGGGGAAGGAGGCATTGGCAGCGTACCGCCGATCGGAGGCACTACTCGCCGGCCTGGCGCATTCCGACCCGGCCGCACGTGCTGCGCTTGCGGCCTGCCGCACGGGGATGGCCCGGCATCTAGCAATCGCGGGCCGGCTTGCCGATGCGCTCGCGGCCTGCAGGTTGGCGCGGGCCGACCAGGAAACGCTGGCTGCACTTCCGGAGGCCCCGAACGACGCTCGTTACGAGCTGGCGGATACAATCAATCTCACCGGCTACCTGCTGTGGTATACGTACAATGCGGGCGATGCAAAGCCCGATTTCCGCAAGGCGATGGCGATCTATCGGCAACTGGCCGACGAGAATCCCGGCGTATTCAAGTTCAGCCGCGGCGTGGCGACCAGTCATCTTTACCTCGGCCGGGCGCTGTCATGCGCAGGCAAGCCGGGGGAGGGGGAGGCCGAACTTCGCGCTGCGCTTGCCCTCTACCGGAAGCTGGCGGACGAAAACCCGGCCGTCACCGTCTTCCGTAGCGACGCGGCGATGAGCCAAATCCATCTCGGCGATCAGCTTGCGGACACGTGCTATCCGGCGGAGTCCGAGTACCGTGCCGCGATAACGATTCTGGAGAAGTTGGCGGACGAAAACCCGGCCGTCGCCTCGTTCCCCCATTTCCAGGCTGTGGGCCGCATGTCACTTGGACGACACCTGTTGCAAATGGGCAAGCCGGCGGCAGCGGAGTATGAATGCCGCGCGGCGGCGGCAATCCTGCGGAAGCTGGCGGAAGCCAACCCCGCTATCACCGGCTTCCGCGGAAACCTCGCCTATGCCCTCATCTTCCTCGGAGACGTCGAACGTTCGCGCGGCCAGTCGGCCGAGGCCCGGGTTGACTACGAACGGGCGATTGCCCTGAGGGAGTCGCGGCTCGGCACGGATTCGTTGAACTTGAACCTCGTCTTCGGCTTGGCGGGCTCGATTCGGCGGCGCGGACTAACTCTGCTCGATCTCGGCGACCCCGCCGGCGCGGCGGCCGATGTGCGACGGGCGATGAGGTTTTACGACCAGATACTGCCGCAGCACGATGACGAGTTCAAGTTGGTCTGCTGTCATGTTCTGTTTGAGTCGGCCGCCTGTCACGCGACCCTTGCCGGTCTCGCGGGGCGGTCAGGATCGGGAGTGTCGGTGGCGAACGGAGAACAGGAAGCAGCCAGGGCGATGCAATATCTGGATCGAGCAGTCGCTGATGGGTTCCAGAATGCGAACGAGTTGCGGATCGAGTCGGCCTTTGACCCCCTCCGCAACCGCCCTGACTTCAAGAAGCTCGTGGCCGAGTTGGAAAGGAACTTCCCGCCACAACATGAGAAGAAGTGAGATCGAGAGATACTAACGGACTTCGCGCCGTCAAGAATCATTGCGGATCGGGAGCGTCTCGCCTGGCCGGAGAGCCTGACCCGGTCCGAGCAAGCCCCGCGAGTAGGACAAAACCATGGCTGAGTCAGCGGATCGCACTGAGTCTCTCCTCGTCGCCGCCGTGGCGCTGCCGCCCGAGCAACGTGAGTCGTACCTGGAACGCGAATGCGCCGACGATGTCGCGCTGCGCGACTGGGTCCTGGCCCTGCTCAAAGCCCATGATCGTGCCGACCACGTGATCGATCGGCCCGTCAACGGCGACCCGGACCAGACGGCGGGGTACGCACCGACGGGCGAACAGCCCGGAACCATCATCGCCGGACGCTACAAGCTGCTCGAGGAGATCGGCCAGGGCGGCATGGGCACGGTCTGGGCCGCCGAGCAGACCACACCCGTCCGCCGCAAGGTGGCGCTCAAGCTCATCAAGGCCGGCATGGATTCGCGCACCGTCCTGGCCCGCTTCGAGGCCGAACGCCAGGCGCTGGCCCTGATGGACCACCCCAATATCGCCAAGGTCCTCGACGGCGGGCTGACTGACTCGGGCCGGCCCTACTTCGTGATGGAGTACGTCAAGGGCGTGCCCATCACCGAGTATTGCGACGCCACGCGACTGAGCGTCGAGGAGCGGCTGAACCTACTCATCCAGGTCTGCTCGGCGCTCCAGCACGCGCATCAGAAAGGCATCATCCACCGCGACCTGAAGCCGTCGAACATCCTGGTCGCGCCGTATGACGACAAGCCGGTCCCCAAGGTGATCGACTTCGGCCTGGCCAAGGCGATGCACCAGTCGCTTGACCGAGAAGACCCTGTACACGGCGCACGAGATGGTGCTGGGCACGCCGCTGTACATGTCTCCCGAGCAGGCGCAGCTCAACAACCTCGACGTCGACACCCGCGCCGACATCTTTTCGCTGGGCGTGTTGCTCTACGAGCTGTTGACCGGCACCACACCGATTGAACGAAAGCGGTTCAAGGAGGCGGCGTGGGATGAGATGCGTCGGATGATTCGTGAGGAAGAACCGCCGCGGCCGAGCCTGCGGTTGAGCTCGACGGATACGCTGCCTTCGCTCGCGACATTTCGTCACACGGAACCTGCGAAGCTCAAGAAGCTGGTGCGGGGCGAGCTCGACTGGATCGTCATGAAGGCGCTGGAGAAGGACCGCACTCGGCGCTACGAGACGGCGAATGGCCTCGCCCGCGACATCCGGCGTTACCTGGACGATGAGGTCGTGGAGGCTCGTCCTCCCGGCGCGGGCTACCGGATCGGCAAGTTCGTCCGCCGGCACAAGGCCCAGGTGATCGCCGCGAGCCTGGTGTTGCTGGCCTTGCTGGCGGGCATCGCCGGCACGACCTGGGGGTTGATCAGGGAGGCGCGTGCCAGGACGCGACTGGCGGATTCACTTGGTCGCGAAAAGAAAGCGAACTCCGATCTATCGTCCGCCAACATCAAAGTCGAGGCCCGCTATGATCTGGCGGTCGATGCCGTCAAGACGTTTCACACGGGGGTGAGCGAGGATTTCCTGCTCAAGGAGGATCAGTTCAAGGAGCTGCGCAACCGGCTGTTGAAATCGGCCGCCGAGTTCTATGGCAAGCTCGGTGCGCTCTGGGAAAGGAGACGGATTTCGCCTCTCGGCGGGCGTTGGGGCAATCGAACTTCGAGCTGGCCGAGCTCACCAACAAGGTTGGACGTCCTGAGGCCGCGTTGGCGTCGCATCGGGCGGTACTCGCCGCGCGCGAAGCTCTGGCGGCCGAGAATGAGGCCGACATCGGTCTGAAGATAGACGTTGGTCGAAGCCTCACCGCCGTCGCTGAGCTACTCGAGAGGACGGGTAACACGAGTGAGGCGCTGACGACTTACCGACGATCGGAGTCACTGCTCCAGGGCCTGGAGGATTCGGATCCATCGGCTTCCTCGTCGCTCGCATCCTGCCGGTCTCTGATCGGGCAGTTACTCTTCCGGACCAACCGACCGAACGAGGCATTGACGACCTACCGACAGGCACGAAGCGACCAGGAGAAGCTGGCCAAGATACCCGGGGCTTCGGGCGACGCCCAGCTTGAGCTGGCCACGACGATCAACCGGATCGCCTTCCTCCTTCTGTATTACAGCCAGGTGAAGGAGTCGGAAGCCGAGTATCGTGCCTCCCTGGACATCCGACGAAGACTGGCTGAGGGCAACCCGAACTCGACCAAATTTCGCTGGGCCTTGGCGAGCGGATACGGCGGCCTTGGATTCGCGCAGCAGTACAACGACGAGCAGAAGGATGCGGAAACGAACTTCCGAAAGGCGACGGCGATCTATGAAGAGCTCGCGATCGCAAATCCCTCTGTGACCGATTTTCGCTCGGCCTTGTCGTCAAACCACTACTTCCTGGGTTGGCTACTGACCGACCTTGGCAAGCTGAAGGAGGGAGAGGCCGAGCTTCGCACGGCGATTCGAATCATACAGAGGCTAGCCGAAGAATACCCGGCTATCCCTGGTTTTCGCGATATTTTGGCAATGAGCCGAACATACCTGGGCCGCTTGCTCGGGCAGACCGGCAGGGTATCGGATGCAGAGGTCGAGTGTCGCGCGAGCCTGGCGATCCTCGACGAGCTCGCCCGTGGCAACCCCAGCAACTTGATGCTCGCCAACCACATCCCCCATGCATTGCTCAACCTCGGAGACGTGGAACGTTCGCTCGGCCGTTCCGACCAAGCCAGGAAGCTGTACGACAGGATGGTCTCCTTGACTGAACCGACCGTCGTGGAGAATCCGAACGACCCGGAGTACCTCGTGAAACTCGTCGGCGCGGTGTGGCGACGGGGGCTGACTCGACGCGTTCTCAGCGATATCGCCGGCGCCGAGGCGGATTCCCGGCGATCGATCGAGCTGAGCGATCGGCTGCCCGCTCGGACCATGAGATATCAAGTCGAGAGAGCCTGCAGCCATGCGACACTAGAGCGCCTTTCACTTGCATGGCGCGCCGTTTGAATGAAGATCCTGGCGAGGAGGTGAGCGATGACACCCTATTCCGAAGATCTCCGACAGCGGATCGTCGATACGGCCTCGCGCGGTGATGGGACATTGAGGCAGATCGCACAGCGGTTCCTGGTCAGCATCTCCTTCGTCACGCGGCTGTTGCAACTCCACCGCGCCACCGGCTCGGTCCAACCCAGGCCCCACGGCGGAGGCAACCCGGCGGTGCTCACGAGCGAGGACCTCGAGCGGCTCTGCCAGCTCATCCGAGACCGGCCCGATGCCACGCTCGAGGAGTGTCGCGTGCACCTCGGCTCCTCGTGCAGTCACGCCACCATCTCCCGCGCCTTGAGCCGGCTGGGGCTGCCGCGAAAGAAGAAGATCCCCCGCGCCGCCGAGCAGGACAGCCCGGAGGTCCAGGAGCAACGACGGGCCTTCTGCGAGGCCCTCGCCGACGTGGACCCGCAACGACTGGTCTTCGTCGACGAGTGCGGGGCCAACACGGCGATGACCCGGATCTACGGCCGGGCCCCCGCGGGGCAGCGGGTCTATTCGGACGCCCCTGGGCACTGGGAGTCGATCACGCTGACCTGCGGGATGCGACTCTCCGGCCCGGTGGCGGCGTTGGCCTTCGCAGGCGCCACGAACACCGCGATCTTCGAGGAGTACGTCGAGGAGGTCTTGGTGCCGGAGTTGCGGCCCGGCGACGTGGTGATCTGGGACAATCTCAAGCCGCACAAATCGGATGAGGCGATCGAGGCGGTGGAGGCGGCCGGGGCCAGCGTGGTGCCGCTGCCGCCGTGGAGCCCGGACCTGACGCCGATCGAGGAGATGGTCTCGAAGGTCAAGAACGCGATGCGATCGGCCGCGGCGCGGACGACCGGGGCGGTATATGCGGCGTTCGCGTCGGGCTTGCATGACGTGACCCTCGAGGATATCGCCGGATGGTTCGGGGATCGTGCGGCGTACGCTATGCAACTGTAAGGCGCTCTAGCGAGTCTGGCCGCGGTGAATGGGTCGGGAGTCTCGTTAGTCGAAGGCGAGGCTGCAGCCTCACGGGCGATGGAATGGTTGCGCCGAGCGGCCGCGGTAGGCTATGGCAACGTCGGCGAACTGCGAACCGAGCCCGCATTCGACCCGCTCCGCGACCGACCCGAATTCAAGAAGCTGGTGGCCGAACTGGAAAAGAATTCTCCGGCGCTGCCGGAGAAGAAGTGAGGTCGAGAGGCGTCCGGTTTGCCGAAGGACCAAGCCATGCCCGAGTCAGCGGATCGTACCGAGTCTCTCCTCGCCGCCGCCGTAGCGATGCCGCCCGAGCAACGTGCGTCGTACCTGGAACGCGAATGCGCCGACGATGTCGCGCTGCGCGACTGGGTCCTGGCCCTGCTCAGAGCCCATGACCGCGACGGTCACGTGATCGACGAGCCGGTTAATGGCGACCCGGACCAGACGGCGGGATACGCCCCCACGAGCGAGCAGCCCGGCACCATCATCGCCGGGCGCTACAAGCTGCTCGAGGAGATCGGCCAGGGCGGCATGGGCACCGTCTGGGCGGCCGAGCAGACGACTCCCGTCCGCCGCAAGGTCGCGCTCAAGCTCATCAAGGCCGGCATGGACTCGCGCACCGTCCTGGCCCGCTTCGAGGCCGAACGCCAGGCGCTGGCTCTCATGGACCACCCGAATATCGCCAAGGTCCTCGATGGCGGGCTCACCGATTCGGGCCGGCCCTACTTCGCGATGGAGTACGTCAAGGGCGTGCCGATCACCGAGTATTGCGACGCCACGCGGCTGAGCGTCGAGGAGCGTCTGGACCTCTTCATCCAGGTCTGCTCGGCGATTCAGCACGCGCACCAGAAGGGCATCATCCACCGCGACCTGAAGCCGTCGAACATCCTGGTCGCGCCGTACGACGACAAGCCGGTGCCCAAGGTGATCGACTTCGGGCTGGCCAAGGCGATGCATCAATCTCTGACCGAGAAGACGCTGTACACGGCGCACGAGATGGTGCTGGGCACGCCGCTGTACATGTCTCCCGAGCAGGCGCAGCTCAACAACCTGGACGTCAACACCCGCGCCGACATCTATTCGCTGGGCGTGTTGCTCTACGAGCTCTTGACCGGCACGACGCCGCTGGAGTGGAGGCGGTTCAAGGAGGCGGCGTGGGACGAGATCCGGCGGATGATCCGCGAGGAGGAGCCGCCTCGGCCCAGCACGCGGTTGAGCTCGACCGATACGCTGCCTTCGCTTGCGACATTCCGTCATACGGAGCCTGCGAAGCTGAAGAAGCTGGTGCGCGGCGAGCTCGACTGGATCGTGATGAAGGCGCTGGAGAAGGACCGCACGCGACGCTATGAGACGGCCAATGGCCTGGCCCGCGACATCCAGCGTTACCTGGACGACGAGGTTGTCGAAGCGCGTCCTCTCGGCGCTGGTTATCGGATCGGCAAGTTTGTCCGTCGCCACAAGGCCCAGGTGATCGCCGCGGGCCTGGTAATGCTTGCCTTGCTGGCTGGTGTGATAGGAACGACCTGGGGTTTGATCAGGGAGGCACGCGCCAAGACGCGACTCGCGGAATCACTCGACCGGGAGCAGGAAGCGAACGCCGACCTATCGGCGGCCAACTCCAAGGTCAAGGCTCGTTATGATCTGGCCGTTGACGCCATCCAGACGTTCCACACGGGGGTTAGCGAAGACTTTCTGCTCAAGGAAGGGAAGTTCAAGGATCTGCGCAACCGGCTGTTGAAGTCGGCGTCGGACTTCTACGGGAAGCTCGGCGACCTCTTGGGCCAGGAGACAGACCTGGCCTCGCGTCGGACGCTGGCCGATTCGAACTTCGAGCTCGCGGAGCTGACTCGCAAGGTCGGCCGCTCCGAGGCCGCGCTGGCGGCGCACCGGGCGGTGCTGGCGGCACGGGAGGCGCTGGCGGCCGAGCCGGGGGCCGACTCGGGTGTCAAGGTCGACGTCGGCCGGAGTTTGACGTCGGTCGCTGACCTTCTGGATCAGACTGGGGAGAAAGACGAGGCGATGGCGATGTATCGCCGTTCGGAGTCGCTCCTGGCGAGGCTAGCCGTATCTGACCCGGCCGCGCGGGCGGCGCTGGCCGCCTGTCGCATCCGGATGGCCCTGCTGCTGCGGTATCAGGGCAAGGTCGTCCAGGCGCTCTCGGCCTGCCGGTTGGCGCGGCCAGATCAAGAAGCGCTCGCCGCGTTGCCGGGGTCCTCGAATGAAGCGCGTCGCGAGCTCGCGGAGACGATCGTCATGATCGGTTACCTGCTGTGGGTCTCGGGCGATTACGACGAGGCGATACATGAGCTGCGCGCTGGGATGGTGATCTATCAAGAGCTGGCCGATGAATACCCGGACGTCGTCGATTTTCGGCACGGCCTGGGTCGCACCCACTTTTATCTCGGCAATGTGCTGCCCTTGACTGGGCGTGCCGCGGAGGGGGAAGCGGAATCCCGCACATCCTTGGAGATCTTTCAAAGTCTAGCGGACGGAAACGCCGCCATCACGCGATTCCGCAGAAGTTTGGGGCTTGGCCGGAATTATTTCGCCGGCCTGCTGTTGCAGGTGGGCAAGCCGGCGGAGGCCGAGGCCGAGTGCCGCAAGGCATTGGAACTCATCCAGAAGTTGGTGGACGATGATCCAACGGACTACGACTTCCGCCGCATTCTGGCAGGTTGCCACGGCAGCCTTGGCGATGCGGCCCGCTCATCAGGCCGCGCTGCCGAGGCCAAGTGGTTCTACGATCGGGCAATCGCCTTGCAAGAACAGTTGTTGAAGGACGAACCGACATTCACATTGGGGCGACTCACAGTTTTCTCCTCAACGCGGCGGCGTGGGCTGGCTCTCCGAGACCTCGGCGACCTGGCGGGGGCGGCCGCCGACACGCGGAACGCGCTGCGGATGGCCGACGGGTTGGCGTCGCGGTCGGGCGACATCATCTTTGAGCGAGCCTGCTGTCACGCCGTACTCGCGGGCCTGGCGGGGCGAGCCGGATCGGGTGTCCCGGCGTCCGAAGCCGAGGCGGAAGCCGCCACCGCGATGGAATGCCTGCGCCGGGCTGTTGCCAGCGGCTACCGCAACACCAACGAACTCCGAATCGAGTCGGCCCTCGACCCGCTTCGCGACCGACCCGACTTCAAGAAGCTGATGGCCGAGTTGGAGAAGAACTCCACGCTACACCAGGAGAAGAAGTGACGTCGAGAGCCGTCGGCGGACCTCGCGTCGTCCAGAATCATCGCGGCCCCGCAGCGTTTCGCCCGGTTGGAGAACGCGACCCGGGCCGAGCAAGCCCGGCGCGTCCCGGAGATTCGGGATCCTCGCCAATAACAAGGAGTGGTGGCCATTCCCCTCTTCCCATGCCCCTGGCGTGAGTCGCGGGCGATCCGGGGGAGAAATCGGGAAACTTTGGACGATTTTCGCGCTTTCGCGACAGGTGGAGCCTCGTCCGGGACTTTCACTATTGAAGCTCGACGCGACGGCACGTTTCTCGGAGCCGATGAGACCGGCACCCACGCCCCGTGAGGCGCCCGGGCTGAGCCGCTGACAACGACGGGGCAAGCAGCCGAAGTACGACCCGCGATCGAGCAAGAGGGTCAGGGCGGTGGTCGCCCGGGCCTACCGATCATCGTCCGCCACGTTCGGAGATCACCGCCATGTTCCTACCGCGATTGTTCGGCCGTCAGGATGTTCGCTCGACTCGCCGCTCCCGGTCCGGTCGCCGACCCGTGGTCGAGAGCCTCGAAGGCCGTCAGCTCCTTGTCTCGCTCGCTTTTGCCAAAGTTGCCGCCGTCGCTCTCACGAATCAGGTTGGAACCCCCGCCACCCCGAAGAAAACCATCGAAACCCCCGCGATCCAGGGGAACCACATCGGAACCCCCGCCGCCAACGGGAAACACATCGGAGATGCCGCCCCTGCCATCCAGGGGAACCACATCGGCTTCCAGGTGACCCCGGTGGACTACAACGGAAACGGCGTGGTTCCCGCAGGCTGTCAGGGGTGCCACATCGGTTACCAATAAGAGAATCACGTCGGAACCGACGCCGTAAGAAGGGGGACATCGCGCGTTCAGGACTTGCTGTTACGGCCCAGCGATCCGAAGCCGGATACGACCCGCATCTCTGCTGATCCATAACGCGCGATGTCCCCCCTTCTTCGTGCGGCATCCGTTCCAGGGCGACGCTGGCGCAGTGAGACATTGGGCTTGGCTCGACGAGTTGGCTTCGGTCGATGTCTGGGATGAGTTGCGGCTCGCGGGAGCCCCTCACCCGCCCTTCGGGCACCCTCTCCCCGCTGCCGCCGGACGAGGTGGAGGGGATGCCGTTTCTCATCCCGCAATACGAAATCGGAAATCCGAAATGCGAAACCCCCTCACCCGCCCTTCGGGCACCCTCTCCCCGCTGCCGCGGGGCGAGGGGGGTAAGGACAGCCGTGCCATGAGACGGAGATACGACCCGCGCTCAGATGAGCTCGTGGATCGGCTCGGCGGTCGGGGGCAGGATGGTGTTGGGGCGGTCGGCTTTGTCCTGGATGAAGGCGTGGGGGTCGATGCCCATGTTGTGGTAGATGGTGGCCAGGACGTCCTGGTAGTGAACAGGCCGGCTGGCCGCTGAGCCGCCCAGCTTGTCGGTCGAGCCGATGACCTGGCCGACCTTCATGCCGCCGCCGAAGAGCATCGCCGAGTTGACCCGGGCCCAATGGTCGCGCCCGGCCGCCTTGTTGATCTTGGGAGACCGGCCGAACTCGCCCCACACGACCACACTGACGTCGCGCTCCAGGCCGCGGGCGTGGATGTCCTCGACGAGGGCGGAGATCCCCTGGTCGAAGAGCGGCAGGTACTGGCGGAGCCAGGGGTAATTGCCGCCGTGCGTGTCCCAGAACCCGTACGCGACGGTCACGCAACGCGCGCCGGCCTCGACCAGTCGCCGGGCGACCAGGAACTGATCGTTCCACATCGGCGCGGCGTCGCCCAGGGGCGTCGGGGTGCCGATCCCATATCGGTCGCGCAGCCGCGGATCCTCGCGGGTGACGTCGAGGGCACGGGCCACCTTGTCCGAGGTGAGGACGTCGAAGGCGCGTCGATAGACCTCGTCCATGCCGCCGGTCTCGGGGTTGTCAACCTGGCGGCGGAACTGGTCGAACTGGCCGAGCAGCGCGCGTCGGCGATCGAATCGCGGGGGCGCGACGTCCGGCGGGGGCCTCAGCAGCGCCAGGTCGTCCCCTTCCATCCGCGCCGCCTTGTACGGGTGGCCGAGGAAGCCGGGGCCGGGGCTGTTGTAGGGCTTGTGCTGCATGACCGGGAACAGGTCGATGAACGGCGGCACGACCGGGTCTACCGGCCCATTCATCCTGGCGATCACCGACCCGAAGCTGGGTTTCCCCTCGCGCTGGCTCTGGCCCATGGGGAAGCCGGTGACGTTCTGGAAGCTCGAGTGCTCGTCGCGCAGGCCGACGATCGATCGGATGACGGCGACCTTGTCGATGACGTCGGCGATCCGCGGCAGCATCTCGCTGATCTGGACGCCGGGCAGCCGGGTCGCGATCGGCTTGAACTCGCCGCGGATGCCGTCGGGGGCCTCGGTCTTGAGGTCGAAGGTGTCCTGATGCGGGGCGCCACCCGACAGATAGATCATGATCACCGACTTGTGCGACGGCCGCGCGGTCCCCGATGGGCTACCCCCCTGCCCCCGCGTCTCGGCCTGGAGCAGCCCGGGGAGGCTCAATCCCCCCATCGCCAGCCCGCCGATCTTGAGGAACGACCGACGCGACTGGCCGTCGCAATATCGCGTGTGCCCGCCCGGTCCCCACAAGGTCAGCATGGTCGATCGCTCCCTCCCGCGCCGAGATCAGATGGGCTTCGGGCCCGTGTCTTCCTGGATCGCGTTCCCAAT
>CAVURY010000036.1:0-292096 GCA_963743925.1 uncultured Planctomycetota bacterium
TGCCCCAGGGGCCGAGTCGGGGTCTGCCCCGCGAGGATCGATTCCCCGATCCCAAGGCTCCGATCCGTCCCCTTCAGGTCCTCGGTCCGCAACGCATAACCGTCTACCAGAGACTTGTCGAAGGGAGGCAGGTCGATATCGGCCGACACATCCTCGGCCAGGACGCAACGGATCGCCATGACCAGCGGCTCCGACACCGAGGGCAACGGCCGGGCTTGCTCCAGGACGGATACGAGCGCTTCGTCAACTGTCAGCATTGATTTATTCGGAGTCTATAACAAGGAAGCCGGGTACAGGGATTATGACCAAATTCTATTGAGAGTTCGTGCATTTTCTCAAGTTCGACTCGGAACCATCGGCGCAACGTCTGATCGGTCGCGAAGCATCAGCCCGGGTTGGTTTCTTCGGCCGACCGACTTCAAATGGGACAGGATGGCAGGATGGGCAGGATTCGAGTTTTCGGGGATTGGTTTCCTCGGGGTCGACCCGAACTCGAACGGGATTCGCCCTTAAAGTCAACGCAATCGTTAAAGCCTTGGCTTCGTTTCATCGTTTTTCGCTCGATTCACGGCTGAAAGAGCGCCAGACAGCCCGTTGAGCCTCGGATTCCATCTCGAGAGCACCGCACTCCACTTCTCACCGACCCGATCAATATGGCTTCGGCAAGCCATTGAATCATCCGAGCCCGTCGCGTCCAGCAGATGCCGACCGAAATCGGCCGGGATTCACCCTCAAAGTCGACGCAGTCGTCATATCTTTGGCTTCGTTTCATCGTTTTTCGCTCGGTCCACGGGTGAAAGGGCGTCCGACGGCCTGTTGAGTCTCGGGTTTCGGCTCGACGACATTGCGGTCCTCCTCCACGAACCCGATCGGCCGCCCGACACAACCCACCAAGCACACATCCACGCATCACATCAATCCACTTTACAGGAGTCCGCGAGGACAGACTTTGCTACCTTAAATATGCCGCCGTTTTGGGATTTCATGAACGCGATCGTGGAATCCTGGACCTTGTCGCGTCGTGAGGGGTTAATGTGGCACGGAAACCGTTGCGTGCGGGGCTGAACAATCCCTAGACTCAGGACGCTCCGACTCCCCGCCGTCCGTCTCGGACCGCTTCCTTGCCTTCGCGGGCCGATACCATCGTTTCGCCCGTGATTCGCTCCCCGCGGTCGTAGGCGTCCCACCGAGGGCCTGGGAGTTGTCGGTCCCGGTCTCCCGTTCCGGAATTGCGATGGAGACGTCGGGGCCTCCCAAGTTCCTGGGGAAACCTGTTGGTCATTGCCCTTGCTCTTCGACCCCGTCAGGACCAGGCACGCTCTGTGGGTCCAGGTGTAACGTGCCTGCGCGGCCCCCGCCTATGTCCACGACGAAAGCTCCTGGCGTCTTTAGTTTTCGGGGCTCGATCACACGACCTTTGACCTGGCTGTCTACGGTTCGCAGGGTGGGTCGCCCCACCACCACGCAAGACTCGCTTCTGGCTGCTGGCCCGCTCTGCCAGGCGGGATTGGGTACCCGCAGGGTTCCAGCGAAAGGTTTCCGAGTTCGAGGCTCTTCCTCCTTTCCACAGGCTTACTTGCGCATGGGCATCCCTAATTAATGAGGCAAGATGCACCGAATTGGGAGAGTCCCTCTCCGGACATCGCCCAACTTGCGTCATCAATTAGGGATGTCTCCAGGCCACATGTCCCGTGGCCACTATTAATCTTGATTCGACAACTGGTTAGGCCGAAAGGTCGCTTCGCCAACAGCCATACGCAATCACGACGAGAGCACCGATCGAAAGCATCAGAAGAGCCGAAGGTTCGCGGACACTCCCCAGCCCCGACGCCGGTGCCAGGTCGTCGATCGTCCCAGGAACGATGGTCTCCGGCGTGAGGGCGCCGGAGATGAGATTGTACTCATAGATGCGGCTATCACCTTGAACCGCAATGAACAAATCCCCCATTCCATCCGATGTGATTCCATCGGGCGTGTTCAAGATCCCGGCAGGGATCAGCACTCGGGCGTTCGCCAGATTATTCGGATCGATCGAGTAGACTGCCCCACTGAGTCGCGATGTCGCATATAACAATCCCGTCGTGCTGTCGTAGGTAAGCCCGTCGAGACTGTTGAGGCCGGGCGACGTGTGGAGGATCGCTCCGGTGACGGGGTCGAGTTGGGCCACGAATTTTCCCGTGGGACCGCCGAATCGATCACCTAGGTTGGCGAAAAGCCGACCCGTCGGGTCGAAGACCAACCCCTCGGGGTTCCCGCCCGGCCTGGCGAAAACCGACGACGTTTGAGTCTGAAAATCATACTTGATGATCTTGCCGGCCGAGAAGTCACTGACGAGGACACTCTGGCCGCCCGGCGTCAACGTCAGGTCGGCCGGCACTATGAATTGATTCGACAGGACCGAATCGACATGAGTGGTCAGGCTGACCTCTCTTAATTCGCCATTCTTCTCGTCCGTGTAAATAATGTTCGACCCGTCGAAAAGCAGACTGTCCGGATTCCCCGGTGTGTGGACGATCGGCGTCACGATGTTCGTGGATACGTCAACGCTCACGATCTCTTGGCCGGCGAAGCTCGATGCGTAGAGGACCTGACCCGCTAAGGCAGTACCCTCTGTTCCTGTTCCGGCGAACAAGCCCAAGAATACGAGCCAGACCATCTTCGTGCGGCGGTGCTGGAGCATCATATTCCGTCCCTCCAGGTCGAAAAACGTAGATCGATCAGTGATGTGATTCGCGATTCTTCGCAGACTAGCACCCTACTCCCTGGCATACAAGAGGCCTAGTCAACCTTGTTATGCGAATTCCAGCCACGGCGAGCGCGATGTCTCTCTCCTCAGTGTCCAAGCCTGCGGCGGGCGACCAGCGGTAGCCCGGTCCATGACGACACTCTTCACATGCCTCCTCCGGGCCCCGGAACCGATCGTTGACAAATCGCCACGCCGCATCCCGCGCCCGACAACCCTACGCGCAATCGACAGCGCCGACCTCTCATTGTTGAAAGAATGAAAGGAGACATTCAAGAATGAAAGGGGACATTCCTACCGTCAAGAATGAAAGGGGACAGTCAAGAATGAAAGCAAGAATGAAAGGGGTAAGAATAAAGAAGAATGAAAGGGGACATTCCTAAATCCCGACGGGCTTTGCGGCGATTGGACCGAGTGCACATACCGGGCGGCATTACTCCTGATGAGCTTGGGAAACATGCACCAACCATCGACATTCGGGCTGATCTCCAGGGGTAACCTTCCCGTCAAGAATGAAAGGCAAGAATGAAAGGGGACATTCCTAAATCCCGACGGGCTTTGCGGCGATTGGACCGAGTGCACATACCGGGCGGCATTACTCCTGATGAGCTTGGGAAACATGCACCAACCATCGACATTCGGGCTGATCTCCAGGGGTAACCTTCCCGTTCGGCGGGGCGGAGCGGGTGGCGGACGGACGCCCGCGCGGCCGAAGGCTATACTCCAATCCCAGGCTCCGAGCCGTGGCCCGCGTCCAGTCCTCCGACCCGAACGGCCGGTCGCGGCGCACGCGACTCGCGAACCCGCTCGACCTCGGCCTCGGTCATCGCGGCGTTGACACATTCGACCCATTCCCGGCCCCGCGGGACCGTGCCCGGCTCCAGGCGGACCGGAGCCCGATCGGGCAACGCCAGCCATCGCAGGCTCGACCACAGCCACGCCTCAGCACGATCGACCAGGCCGGCACGCAACGGGTTGCGCTCGATGTACGCGCAGGACCGTCAGCAGATGCTCGTCCTCCTCGGTCGGGAACGCCTTGAACCGACCTTGCCAGACATGTCCGCTGGAGTGGTAGTGCCGCGAGTAGCGGCGCGACCTGAGTGGTCAGGAGCCAATGCATCCAGCGGCTGAGGTCGCCGTCCTCGCGGGGCCAGAGCGCGAGGTGGAAGTGATTGGGCATGAGGCAGTAGGCGAGGATTCGCATGGGCGTCCTGAGCGGAGCCTCGGCCATCATCTCGATGAACGCGTCGTAGTCGGCGGGCTTGTGTAACACCGCGGCGCGGGCGTTGCCTCGGTTGAGGACGTGGTAGGTGTATCCGGCAGAGCAGGCGAGCGGTGCGAGGCATGGGGGGCACCAGACAGGAGGATGATTCAGCGAAGCATCGAATAACCCAGATTATCCAGTCCTCCGAGAGAATGAGCAATGTCCCCTGGTATCCTCCTGAGCAATGTCCCCTGGTATCCTCCTTGAGCAATGTCCCCTGGTATCCTCCTGTCCCCTGGTATCCTCCGAGATCTCTGGGGATCGGCATGGATGATCAGGGGGCCTGGCCGGCGGCATTGAGCGCCCGGCGTGCTCGCGATTGGAGGATGAATAGCAGGGTGCCGACGCGGATGTACTCGTCGAGCTCCTCCTGCTCGGCCGGGATGAGCGTGCCCGACTGGGCCTGCTCCGAGAGGGCCTTCACTCGCGTATGGTGCGAGGCGCCGAACCGGAACTCCAGGATCTTGCGGGCGGTCGCGGGGGAGATGCTCTCCACGTGGAGCTCCGCGAGTTGCTCGAGGATCGCCGTCCCCGCCGGTCCGGGCTTCGTCGTGCTGGTTCGGGTCGCCATGTGTCCGCGATCCATGGAGATTTCGGGATGAGACCAGGGACATCATAGCACGGTGCCGGTCCGGGGGCCAGCGCGCCCGACCGGTCCGTCGCATCGTACGGTACCATTGCGGGACGTACACCGCCCGGATTGTACGACCAATCCGAACCCATCAGCCGCGACGGACCGATCGGCCTGACTTGACGCCGGAAAGAGGTCAGAAGCCGAAAGCCGGTGACGCCGGAAAAGGGTCAACGCCGGAAAGGGTCAGGAGCCGAAAGTCGGAATCGGCGCCTGACTCTTTCCCCGAACGAGGCCCGACGTCGAACCTGCGTGGATCAGCTTACGTCGCTCCACATAGTCACAGATCTCCGGGATGAAGACGCGCACACCGGCCGCAAGCAGGTTCCTGGCCCACTGCTGGCACTGGACGGCCCGGGGGGTGCCGCGAGGGTTGGCGACCAGTCTCAGCGTCCCGGTCTCGACGAAGACCAGCCGCATCAGCGGAACCGCCTGCGGGTGGAAAGCGGTTCCTGGTCGATGGCGGTCATCAGCAGCGCCTCGAGGGTGGCGCGTTGCTCCTCTTCGTCACCCATTTCCGCGACCTCATCGAGCGCCGGATTGCTTCGGCATTCCGCTCGAGGATCTCGTCTTCGGTTATGGGTAGCGCTCGGCCGTGGGTATCGACCGAGCGATAGGGCGAGACGGGATTGGGGGCAATGGCCATCCCTTGAATCCTCCTGCCCTGGATAAGCCGGTCAGCGTCACCGCGTGCGGCGAGCACCCGGCGACCGGTGTAGTCGATCGGAAGCAGGCCGGCGGTCGGTCGTTATCGAGTAGCCCCGGAACGCAGCGACCCCGTCGAACGGTCCCGACGGGAAGATCCTTTTCTGCGTCTCCGCGTGAAACCCCTTCGATCCGCCCGGGTCTGGCCGGATCACTGATGCCCCTCCAGGAAATTCTTGAGGAGTTTGATCCCTTCGAGCGTCAGGAAGCTCTCGGGGTGGAACTGCACGCCTTCGATCGGGAACCGCTTGTGGCGGACGCCCATGATCTCGCCTTCATCGGTCCAGGCGACGACCTCGAGATCCTCGGGCAGCGTCCCCGGCCGGATCACCAGGCTGTGATACCGGGTCGCCTCGAACGGGTTGGAAAGGCCGACGTAGACGCCCTGGCCGTCGTGGTGGACCCACGAGGTCTTGCCGTGCATGATCCGGTCGGCGCGGACGACCTCGGCGCCGAAGCGTGTGCCCGATGCATTGGTGACCCAGGCAGACGCCCAGCAGGGGGATCTTCGAGCCGAATCGCTGGACGACCTCGTTCGAGATCCCCGCTTCCCTCGGGGTGCAGGGCCCTGGGGAGATGATGAGCCGGGTCGGGTTGGCGGCCTCGATCTCGTCGAGCGTCACCTGATCGTTGCGGACGACCCGCAACTCCAGGCCCGGGTCGATCTCGCCCAGGCGCTGTACCAAATTATACGTGAACGAGTCGTAATTATCGATCAGGAGGATCATTCGATCTGTATGGGCTGATGGCCGGCGGAGCTCGGGTTTCCCCGGCCTGACGCGCCGAGGGACTCATCTTGACGATCGTACCGTGCGATCCGCCGGATCGGAAGAGAATCCCCCGGCCTCGCCGACCGCCGTCGCGGGGAGGTGATATGTTTACGAAGATATCGACCTCATCCGCGGATCGGCGTTTCGAACCGAACGCCGCGTCTATCGCGCGGAGAGGGGAGCGGAGTGAAGCGGGTGCGGAACTCGCCGCCCGGGAGCCCGACAAGGAGGATCACGATGACGGCCGCCTTCGTTGCCTTGACCATGAGCCTGGCGATCCACTCGACCGGACAGGGTTACCAGCCCGAGTCGCTACCTTACTATTATCCTTATCAGAAGAAACATCGTCGCAGCCAGGCCAGGTATATTCTGCCCCCCGGGCCGGGCGACGGCTGGGGCTTCCCCAACGGCTCCCCCGATGGCTACGGTTGGGCCGATTATGCCCCTAACCTCCCCGTGGCCGGGGATCGCACGGCCGAATACTACTTCCCCCGATATTTCGCGGTGCCGCCGGAACAGATGTTCCTGCCTTCCTATTACAATCCGTACCAGACCCGAGGCCAGCGCTATCTGCCTTACGTCGCGGGCGGCGGTGCTCACCCGGCGGGCGGGGCACCCGTCGGCCCATCGGATCTGCCGGTTTCGCCTTATGCCTCCGAGACGGGCAGCACGCCGGTCACTCCGGTGCCCCGGCTCAACGGTCGCGCCGAAGCCGCGCCCATCGCCTCGGGCGGTACCGGGCTCACGCCGTGAGGGGGGAGGGGTGGCGGGGGGAGTGGTGGGGGACGGGGACGATGCGAGTTCCCCGCCCACCGGCCTTCCTCGCGACCCGACTCCCCGAATCCTCGACCAGTCAGTGCCGGCGTGAGTGAGCAGACGCGACACCTTGCCAAGAATGCCACCGTTCTTTAGCATGGATGATCGCGGTCGGTGGCCTGGAGCGTGGCTGAAGGCCGCGCTCCCGTCGAAGATGTCGGGCTGCAACCAAAGACTCGAGATCGATCGAACCTTCCGCGGCATTCGATCGTAGCATCCCCTAAGGCGTGGGGATGGTCGAAGGATTCGGCGGTCGAAAACGGGACGTCCCTCCTCGCCGACGCCGGGTCGAGTCCACGATTGTGGACATCCGCGGCCGGCGGCCTCGCCGAAGCGGGGTTGATTATGGTATCGTCTGATTATCTTTGCCTTCATCCGATTCCTTCGTTCCTACGACTCCAATCCGCCGGAAATGGCCCGGGCTGAGGCGCGGTCGAAGCACTCGTCCGATCGCCGCGGGAGTCGTCGCTTTCGTGCACTTTCGACATCCATCATGAGCAAAAGGCGCCCGCGTAATGAGCCATGAAGTCATCATCGAGACGAGAAATCTGACCAAGGTCTATCGCGATTTCTGGGGTCGCCCGAAGGTCCAGGCGCTCAAGGCCCTCGATCTCAAGGTCCATCGGGGCGAGATCTTCGGATTGCTCGGGCCGAATGGCTCGGGGAAGACGACCTCGATCAAGCTGCTCCTCGGGCTGCTCTTCGCGACCGAAGGAGAGGCGCTCATCTTCAATGAGCCGACGACCAACGTCTCGAAGAACGAGCGGATCGGCTACTTGCCCGAAGAGTCCTACCTGTACAAGTTCCTGAACGCCGAGGAGACGCTCCAGTTCTACGGGCGGCTCTTCAAGATCTCCCGGGCCGAACGGAACAAGCGCGTGGGCCGCTTGATCGACATGGTCGGACTGACCTCGGCCAAGCACCGGCAGCTCCGCGAGTATTCCAAGGGCATGCAGCGCCGGATCGGGCTGGCCCAGGCCCTGATCAACAACCCCGAGTTGATCTTGCTCGACGAGCCGACCTCGGGCCTCGACCCGATCGGCACCTCCGAGATCAAGGAACTGATCCGCGACCTGCGCGAGCAGGGCAAGACGATCGTCCTGTCGGGCCACCTGCTGGCCGACATGCAGGACATCTGCGATCGGATCGCCATCCTCCACCGCGGCGAGTTGAAGGAGATCGGACGCGTCTCCGACCTGCTGACGGTCCAGGACGTGACCCAGATCAAGGCCCGCAACCTCTCGCCGGCGGCGATCCACGAAGTTCGCGACGTGATCCTCCGCCACGGCGGGGAAGATATCATGGTCGACCACCCGACCACCACGCTGGAGGAGTTGTTCCTCCGGATCGTCAAGGAGAGCGAGCTCCACCCGGGCCGCCGCAAGGTGGCGCACGACGCGGGACGGACCGGGACGCCGGCGAAGGACGAGCTCGCCACGCCGGCCAAGACCTGATCGGGATCGCCGGCTCCGCTCGATCGACCCGGCGTGGCCGGGTTCAATCGGAGCCCCGACACCGTGGACACGCATCGCAGTCGCCGGTGTCGCCCGGATCCGGCGCGCCGGCCTCGTGGCCGACGGCGGTCACACGGCTCAACCGCATATCGTCCAGTCCTCCGGTCTCGATCCGGGGGCAACGCTCAAGCCGACGTGAACCATCCAGCCCGAGCTTGAGCGGCCATGGCACCGGCTGTCGGTCGGTCCGCTCGTCCACCTTTGATTGAACATCCATCGAGACTCTCACCCGCCCCGGGGGCGTGGGATGGGGCCTCGAACGACTCGAACGGTCCTCGACGGGAGTCGGTGCAACGAACCGAGGCGATCCCCAAGGCACTCATCGGATCATCCTCGCCCGCGCCCGGGACGACCCGCCCGACTCCTCCGCCGATCTCATCCGCCTCATTGAGGAGCAACGCCGCCCATGTCTGTCTTCTTGCTCACACTCCCCTTGCTCTGGGCGCAGGTCAACCCGGCGCCTCCCGGCCCGGCGGCGAGCCCGCCCAAGGCGGCGACCACCAAGGGCGCCCGGACATGCAAGGGCTGGGCCCGATCCTGAATCCGGATCCCGCCGCCACGCAGGGTGCCGCGGGGGGCGGGCCCAGGCTCCGGCCGCGGCGACGGCCCCCATCAATCCGATGGGCACGCCCAACGCGGTCGTCCAGACGCCCGTGCCGCCGGCGGTCTCCAGGCAGTGGTTGGCCGCCTTGCTCTGGATCTACATCTGCAGCGATCCGGTCTTCACCGATCCGAGCTTGCTGGGCGGGTTCTTGACGTGGCTCAAGGCCATCGGCCTGCTCTGCCTGGTGGGCTGGGTCCTCTCCTGGCTGGTGACCGGCATCAAGGAGCGAGTGGTCGGGCAGGGCCGCTGGTTCGATTATCTCATCATCGCCGCGCTCGTCCTGACGCCCTTGACCGTCATGCTCCGGGTGCTGGAGTCGGTCGGCAAGTTACCGACCTACTCGGTCGGCTCGTTCACCCTGACCGCGATCGCGGCGCTGGCCTGCATCCTGCTGTACGTGGTCTGGATCGAGACGGCGATCTGGCGGACGATCCGGAAGCTGGGTAAGCCGGTGGATGTGACGGTCCTGCTCGGCGCCCACCTGGCGTTGGCGCTGGGCCTGGCGGTCGGCGTCTACTTCCAGCAGCAGGGGTTCCTCGACTACATCATGGGCTTATCCCCCAAGACCCTCTCCTGGCGTGAAGGGCTCTTCTACGGGATGCGGATCAGCGTGACGTACATGGGATACGTCGTGGGCCTCCGGGTGCTCGCCCTCTTCCTGTTCGAGTTGGTGGCCGTCCGCTCGCGCCGCTTGTATTCGATCGCCAGGCTGAGCGTCTACGAGGCGAACCGGCGGATGTGGGCCCCCTGGGTCGTCATCACGGTCTTCCTCCTCGTGCTCGCGTTTACGCACTGGTTCATCCAGCCGCCGAGAGCCGCCGAGATGGGCCGGCTGTACGTGACCACGCTCACTCTGCTCTGCTCGCTGCTGCTCACGGCGATGGTGACGATCCTGACCCCGCTCTCCCTGCCGACGGACATCCAGCAGCAGACGATCTATACGGTCGTCTCCAAGCCGGTCCGCCGTCTCGAGATGATCTGGGGCCGGATGATCGGTTACATGGCACTGGTGACGATCCTGGTGGCCCTCTTCGGCGGGATCAGCCTGGCCTACCTGTGGCGGACGGTCGGCCTGACCGTGCAGAAGACCTACGACGATGCGCTCCGGGCCAAGAAGGATGGCCGGATGTCGGACTACAAGCTCCTGCTCGAGCAAGCCGACCAGCTCACGACGCGCATGACGCCCGGGTGCCGATCCACGGCTCGCTGTCGTTCCTCGACTCGCGGGGCCTGCCGCACGCCATGGGGATCGACGTGGGCCAGGACCAGTCGATGAGGGAGCCGCGCAGCCATATCGAGGGTGCGACCCCGTCGGCGGCAATCTGGAGCTTCGGCATCGTGCCCGACCCGTTCACGCCGAGGGGCCAGCAGCCGCGGGCGCTCAACCGGCGGATTCCCGTGGAGGATTTCCTCCGGGCCAACACCATCGAATGGGATCTGGACCGGATCTATCAGCTCAACGAGCAGATCAACACCGCCGAGGCCTCGAAAAAGCAGCCCAACCTGTCGGCCGGCGCGGGCACCCAGCTCGATGCGACCATCGCGAGGAACAAGGCGGAGCTGCAGCGAATCCAGTCCGACTACGACGCCAAGACGCGGGATTCCGCCGAGCTCGAGGATCGGGCGACCGAGGCCGAATCCGGCGGCCGGGCCGACGATGCGAAGGAGCTGCGGACCAAGATCGCCGAGCTCCATTCGCCGCCGGTCACCGTGGAAATGAGCTTCAACGTGTACCGGACGACCAAGGGAAAGATCGGCGAGCCGGTCTATGCCGAGATCCAGGCTTTCAACTCCCGCACCGGAGCCGTCTTCGAGGGGGACGTGTTTCCGATCAAGGAATACTACACCAACCGGGTTCAGCTCCGTCCCGACATCCTGTCCGGCTCCAACGGCGCCTTACGGATCGAGATCCGCTGCCTGAGCCCGACGCAATATCTCGGGATGGCCGAGAGCGACCTGTATCTGCTGCCGCGATCGGGGAGATTCGACGTCAACTACATGAAGGGGCTCTTCGGCATCTGGCTCCAGGCCATGGTCCTGACCGCCATCGGCGTCTGCGCCGGGACATTCCTGAGCTGGCCGGTCGCGCTGTTGACCACGATCGCGTTCTTCATCGCCGGGCAGTTGGCCTTCGCGTTCCTGGTGGACTTCACCCGCCAGGCCGTCCTGGGCGGCGGGCCGTTCGAGTCGCTGATCCGACTCTTGACCCACGATAATCAGATGAGCGACCTGGCCCCGACGGCCAGCGTGGTGCTCGCCAAGACGTTGGACTCGCTGGTGATGCCGATCATGTCGATGCTGGTCTTCGTCGTGCCCAACTTCAATGCCATGGACGTCAGCAACATGGTGGCCGACGGATACGCGGTGAGCTGGGGCCTCATGGGGACCAATACCCTGCTCGCCCTCGCTTATGCCCTGCCATTCTCCCTCGCCGGATATTTCATCCTGAAGAACCGAGAGGTCGCCGCATGAATAACCTGACCAACTTCAACAAGAAGCTCGTTTACGGCATCATGATCGTCGCCCTGTTCGCGGCGATGTTCCCCTACACCAGTTGGCTGGCGTACGAGAAGAAGGAGCGCGACCTCGGCGAGGCCGCCATCGGCCAGATCGATACGGGCAGCTTCATGATGAAGCTCTTCCTGCTGGGCGGATTCCGCGGCATCGTCGCGGACCTCCTCTGGGTCCGCGCCGAGGATTACAAGCGTGCGCACGACTGGGACAAGCTCGCGTCGACGGTCAACCTGATCACCAAGCTCCAGCCGCACTTCCTGGCGATCTGGACGTTCCAGGGCTGGAATCTGGCCTACAACGTCTCGGTCGAGTGGGACGCCCCCGAAGACAAGTACCAGTGGATCAAGAAGGGGATCCAGTTCGTCCAGGAGGGGGTGAAGAAGAACCGGCGCTCCCCCGACTTGCTCTGGGATACCGCCTGGTTCTACTACCACAAGCTGGGCTTCTCCGACGAGTCGATCATCCTGCGTCGGCTCTTCCGCGACGACGAGGACACCGAGTTCAAGACGTACTACGACCCCGAGCGCCGGCAGAACGTGGTCGGGGACGACAACTTCAAGCTCGGCTACGGCTGGTTCAGCTCCGCGGTGACCCTGGTCGATCAGGGCGCCAGCCGGGTCACCTCCGGGACCGCGGCGAACACCTCCGGGACCGGGCTCGATATCCAGTACGTCAACCCGACCCCGCAGCGGAAGGGCCGGCCGGAGGACATCGCGTTCCGATCGATGCCGGCGCACGGGCAGACGCGCTATGCCTCCGCCCTGGAGAAGATGAGCATGTACGGGGTCCCGGCCGTCTTCGGCGAGAAGGCCAAGAACGAATGGGCCGGGGCCTTGAAAGAGTGGGTGACCCTCGGCGAGCACGTGTTCATGTCGCATAACGAGGTGCCGGACGAGACCGGCAAGCTCCACCGCGACCCGATCAAGCTCGACGATTCGACCAACATGGAGCGGTACAACCAGCTCAGCGAGAACCAGCGGCACTGGACCGACCGCTGGAGCAACCAGATGAACTATCGCTACTGGAAGGCCCGGTGCCAGGCCGAGCAGACCGATGGCGGCGTCCGCGCCCGTCAACTCTTCTACGAGGGGACCGTCGCGTACAAGAAGGGCGATTACCCCGAGGCCGCCCAGAAATTCCGGGACGGGCTGGAGGTCTGGAAGATCGCGCTCAACGATTTCCCGGCCTTCCGAGACGATGAGCTGAGCAAGAAGGACACCGGGATGATCGTCAAACGATATCTGCGGGTCCTCAAGCAGCTCGGGACGCCGGCGCCCGATAACCTGCCGTTCAAGGAGACGGCGGCCCTGGCCGACAACGACACCACGGTCAACCCGTTCGACGCGATCGAGATGATCGGCGTCTCCGCCGCGACGGCGGCGGCCGCCGGGGCGGGGACCCCGGACCCCGGGACCTTGCAGCCGCCCGCGCCCGCCCCGACGGCCCCCAACCGTTGAGGCGGTCGGCAACGACCCGTGGCCATTCGCCCGTGTCGCAACTCCTCCGCGAGACTGGACCCTTTTCGACGCGATAACGACGCGGTACACTCGCCAACCCCGGAGCGGCCCTCGCCGCTCCGGGGTTTGGTTTTTACCCGGCGCGGCGTCAACGCCGTCGCCCGGTCCGTATCCCGGCAACCCGGAGGAGTCCATCATGCTGCTTCCCATCCCCGGCTCGACCCCGTCCTCGCGGGGCCTTCGCCCGGGTTATGCCCTCGCGGTCATGCTGATCGCGGCCGCCGCGACGATGGCCGTCCCGTCCGCCTCGGTCGCCCAATCCGACGGCGATCGTCCCTTGCGGATCATCGTCTTCGGGGCGCACCCGGACGATTGCGAGCTCGAGGCCGCCGGCACGGCCGCGCGCTGGGCGCAGCTCGGCTACAAGGTGAAATTCGTCAGCGTGACCAACGGCGATATCGGCCACCACGAGATGGCCGGCGCCATCCTCGCTCGTCGGCGCACGGCCGAGGTCAAGCGTTGTGCGGAGATCCTCGGCATCGAGTCCGAAGTGCTCGACATCCACGACGGGGAATTGCTCCCCACCCTGGAGAATCGCAGGATCATCACCCGGAAGATCCGCGAATGGAAGGCCGATGTCGTCATCTCGCATCGGCCCAACGACTACCACCCCGACCATCGCTACAGCGGCATCCTCGTCCAGGACGCGGCCTTCATGGTCATCGTCCCGAGCTTCTGCCCCGACGTGCCGGCCCTGCGCAAGAACCCGGTGTTCCTCTACAGCGAGGACGGCTTCAAGAAGCCCAATCCCTTCGCGCCGGACGTCGTCGTACCGATCGACTCGACCCTGGAGAAGAAGGTCGCCTGCGTCAACGCCCTGGAATCGCAGTTCTACGAGTGGAATCCCTGGCTCTTCGGCTATCTCGATCGGGTTCCCAAGGAGAAGGATGCCCGGCTGGCATGGACCCGGGACCGGACCGCCCAGGGCGCGGCCTCGATGGCCGACCGGTTCCGTCCGAAGTTGATCGACCTGCTGGGCCCCGAGAAGGGTAAGGCCGTCAAGTATGCCGAAGCGTTCGAAGTCTGCGAGTACGGCTCCCAGCCGACACGCCCCAATTGATGAAGATCTTCCCGTTCTTCGGCCGATAGAGTGGAGTTATCCCGCCCCTGAAGTCGGGGAGAACGCAAAAGGCTGGCACCAAGCCGGGGAGCGATATCCCGGGCTCGGTGCCAGTCCTCGATGAGTGGACGTCGATCGCGGAGGGCGACTCGACTCAGAGCGGGGGCGTATCGATCTGAGGCGGGCCGGCACAACGGCGGAGGTGGTCCTTATCGAAGTAGACGACCTCAACCTTGTGATCGACGTGGTTGAACGGGATCGGGTAATCCGACCAGTAGAGCTCGTCGTAGTACACCGTGCACTTGTAGTGGCAGTGGACGAGCTGGCAAGGGCCGGCCAGGGGATAAACCTTGCACGGGTCGATCTTCTCGCCGATCTTCTCGATCAGAATTCGGACGTTATTCCGCTGGGTCTCGTAGAACGGCGGGCAGCCGTTCCGGAACTTGGGGACTTTCCGCCAGACGTCCGCCTCGCTGGGCGGATCCAGGCAGACCGCCGGTGCGAAATCGCCCGGGATCGGATCGAGGATCGGAATCTTGTTGTTACGCTCTTCCCGCATCATGTCCTCTTCCAGTCGTTGCGACTGCGAGGGCAGGATCGGGAACGCGAATGACCAGCCGGTGACGTGCAAGGGCGAGATATTGCGGGCTACATAGTCGATGCCGCATCCGACGTAAGTAGTAGCGATCACCGCCAGAGAGGCACCCGCAATCAGGCCGCGAACCCAGCGCAGGGTCATCGCGGTCCGGTGCCGCGCGGATCGGAACATGGTCTTCTCCCCTCCTTGGGAACGTGCGCAAATGCGCCGGGAGGCCATCCTGCCCCACCGGCCTCTGGGCGCCGGGACTTAGGATTGAGTGGCTGACCGATCTTTCCGGCGACGACTCACAATTTAACGACCGGTCCTTGTGGACTAGTTATCGTACGATGGCCGCTCGGGTGTGAGAAAATTCTGGTCGCCTTGACAATTTCGGGCGAGGTTCCATACCAGAGGAAGTGGAGAGGACCCTCACGAGGATGTCGTGCGAGCGGGATTCGAGCGGGCTCGTCGCATATCCGGATGACTTGACAGAGGATGGTCTTCTCACGCCGCGGCCGTAAGGGTGAAACACGAACCCGACGAGCCAGCGAGGGGAATGCCTCCGGACCCTCGCTGACGCCTCGGGTTGGTGTGGCGTGTATGGCATTCCGAACCTGAGTCGCTCCGAGCCCCGGAGTCGCGAGCGGAATGACTGTACCCGTCGAGAAACGGAAAAGCCGGCGGGAGACCCGTGAGTCTCCCGCCGGCCGGATCAATCGAACCTTCGTCCTGCCGCGACACCCTGGAGCGACGTCTGACCTCGCGTCAGATCAGATCAGCCTGGCTCAGTAGGCATGGATGCCGAACGGGTAGGGGGTGAAGAACGGCCGGGTGTAGTTCTTCTTGAAGTCGAGCCACCAGATGCCGTCGTCCCAGCGGAGGGTGACCGCACGCCAATCGAGGGGGACTTCCGGGTAGGGGTGGAACGGGCCGATATTCGGCCAGGCCTGCCAGGGGTAGGCGGTCGGGTAGCCGACGGCGGAGGCGTTAGGATACGGGGCATAGCTGGGCCAGGCGTAGTTGGGGTAACCCGGCATGGCGGCCTGAGTGGCACCGGTCATGCCCGCGGGACCCTCGGGCATCGGGCTGCCCGGGGCGATGCCGGACGTCATGCCGCCCTGAACCGGGGCGCCGGCCTCGTAGGCGGGTGCGCCGCCGTCGAAGCTCCGATTATGATGGCCCAGGGCCACTTCCGGCTGATACTGGACCGGCCGAACCGACCGATCGCCTTCGACCTGGAGCTGATCGATCACGCCGGCCACTCCGGCGACGTGCTGGGTCCGGGCCAGGGCTTCGGCCTTCTGGGCCGGGCTGCCCAGGGATCCGGACAACGTCACCAGGCCCTCGCGAGCCCGGATCTCGATCCGATAGCCCGCCAGGCTCCGACTGGCTCGCAACGAGCCCGCCACCGCGTCGGCGGTCATTTGATTGGCGTTGGGCGCGACCCCCTGGGCCGACGCCGACGTGGCCAGTGCGGCCAGGAGACCAAACGCAATCGAAATCCGTTTCAGTCCGAACATCATGGGCGTGTCCTTTTCCCGCAGGGGATCCGGCTCGACCCCAGGGCGAACGGCGAGCGGGACGCGCCGTTCCGGTCGGTGAATCGTCCTTCGTGACGGAATCGTCATCAGGCCCCGTGGGCGTGGCGCGATCGGCCCCTCGGCCGTAGAGCCGAGGGACGCCGGATTTTGGCCCCTTCCTGCGGAGCGCGACACTGGCGAATCCCGGTCTGGCGGGTGAAACTCGAGGTGCGAAGTCCGGCGGGACCAGCCCGATGATTCCCGGTCGTCGCCGCAAATATGGCGCGCGTTCCGAGCCCGGTCAAATCGCGGCCAAAAAAAATCGGGGCCATCCGGCCCCGATAAACCTAACCCATGATGTCGAAGGCACTTGGAATTTTCGATTTTCTCAGGCGACCAGCTCGGCCTCGCTCGTCACACATTGACGAGTCGGCTCTGCCTTCTCGATCGAAACACTCCCCATGGTCATTCCGATCAGCAGGACCGTCATGGTCCCGCCGGCGAAGAGCGCGAACTCCGAATCATGGCGACCACAAAGCGCCCCGGCGATGCCCAGGCCGAAGAGGGCGACGATCAGACCGACTTGCCCGCGAGATGACCATGGCGTCGAGCGCGGCATCAGGCGATTCAAGCAAAGACCCAGGATCCCGCAGAGCTGGAAGAAAACGACCAGGCATTCGAAGATGGTACAGACGGAGAGATTGGACCCGATGACCATACAGGCTCCTTCCTTGGTTCCTGCGTGGGAGAGTGCGATAGGAGTCATTTCCGGCTTCGGAGCTGGCGATTCCCTGTTGCCTCGAGCGATGATTACGGAAGACCCCTGATCGCACTTTTCGGACCAACCGCTACAGATTCCCGCGATGAGCCACGTCTCCGACCATTTCGGCCGAAAACTTGAGGAGAAATTTTTCAGACGCCGGAAAATCCCCCGATGCCGATGGAAAAATTACACGAATCGCCGAGTCATTCTTACAGAATCGGCTCGCCTTGAAGAGAATCCATGCGAGCTTGAGAAATGGCGAGGAGCGGTTTTGAGATCGCTCGCTCCTCGCTTGATTCCGTCAAATTCAGGAGATCGGCGTCCGGGTAACCTGGGGATTTTCGGGCATAATTGTCAAAATCCAAAGTCATTTCCGTGTCGGCGCGCGGTACGGTGTCATGCGGGGGCTCTTGAACTCGGCCGGGCCGCTGACGTCACAGACCATCCATCCCTTCTTCTCGTGGCGGACCGTGACAATCCGGTGGATGGTGGAATTGTTTTCGCCCCGCTTGCTGATGATGACGTCTATGCGTCCCGTGCTCTTGGGCGGGTTCTCGCCGATGATCTTGAAGTCTTCGAATTTCTTGGCCAGATCATCGAGTTCCGACTCGGAGAGACTTCCGTCGTAGATCCTCTTGAAGGTCTCCTGGTTCTTCTTGGCGGCCTCGATCTGTGCGTGGATGGCGGTAGCCTCGGACAGGCGGTCCAGATCCCGGGCCTTCAAGGCATTCAGGAAAGCCGTGACGCCGCCCTCGGGGGTATGGAAATCGGCCGGAGCGTTGGCTCCGCCTTGTGCGCCGCCGCGGCTCCCGGCCATGGCCATCATCCCGGGGCCACCCGGTCCGCCGGCGCCGGCCCCTTGCCTGGCCATCTGGTTCTGCATCTGATTCTGCATCTGCCCCTGCATGCCCTTCATCATATCGCCGGGGTTGCCACCGGCGGCACCCGGGCCGTTGGGACCCATCCTGCCAGCCATACCACCCATCATACCCGGAGGGCCACCACCCGGAGGGCCACCCGGAGGGCCGCCGCCCGGTCTCTGCATGGCTCCCATCCCGCCTGGGCCGGGAGGTCCGCCCGGTGCAGGGGCGGCACCCGGAGCGGTGTCGCCACCCGCGGCCGGATTCGGATTCGCGCCGGCGCGCCGCCGGTCGCCATCGCCAGCATCTCGGCGGTGGCCGAGTTCTTGTCCGGGGCGGGGTTGGCGCCGGACGGGGGGGGCGTCGCCTCGGCGGTGGCCTCGTCGGATTTGGCCTCTTCGGGCTTGGATTCCGGTTCGTCTCGTGCGGCGACCTTGGGCGCCACGATCGGGGCGGGCGCGGCCGCGCCCGCCGGCATCTGTGGACCGCCGCCGGATGCCGCGGGATCGGCCGCCGCCTGGGAGTCCGAGCTCGGATCGGGGACATCGCCCGACCCGCATCCCGCGGCGATCGCCAGAGCACCGGACACGCCCAAACGCACCAACCACGTCCTCCACGGCATCATGGTTCCCCGTTCCTTTCCGATCGCAGTCCTGGAAAATCGCCGTCGCGGTCCGCCGGTCCCGCCCGGGAGGGGGTCCCGCCCATCCCCCCCTTTATCTACCGATCTGATCCATGATTATGACGCTAACACCCGGCCTTTTGGAAGGGGTCAAGCCCCGATCACCGATGGGTGCAGCCCGCCCGCCCCCGGCCCACGCCGGACGCCTCGATCCACAAAAACATGATACTATCTACACCTGCCAGGTGTTTTCCCCCTTGCTGGTCCTTTTTGCGTCGTTGTATGATGGAGACTATCAAGACGAACTCCAGGAACGGAAAATTCGGACGCACTGCACTTTAGATGGCGTAGCCTAGCTCGCGGGAGTGATTCTCATGCCCCCTCAACAGCGGACCATCCTCATCGTCGACGACGATCATGAAATCCTGGAATCGATGCGGACGGTCCTGGAGAACAAGGGATTTCGGATCCTGGCGGCCCGCGACGGCAACGCGGGACTGATGATCGCAGAGCGCGAGAATCCGGACCTGCTCGTGCTGGACATGATGATGCCCAAGAAGAGCGGATTCCTGGTCCTCGAGAAGCTCAAGAGCCGTCCGGGCGGGCTGATCCCGACGATCATGATCACGGGGAACGAGGGGAGCCGGCATCGGGCTTATGCCGAGATGCTCGGCGTCCGCGACTATATCCGGAAACCGTTCGCCATGGAGAAGCTGGTCCGAGCGGTCGAGCGGGTCATGGGAGTCCGGACGCGTTCGGACGGGTTCGGCGACGACGACGTCTGAGCGAGATCGCAAGCCGACACGCGGGGCAGACCCCACCATGACGACCGCCCGACGCATCCGTATCACCGCCTCGGCCATTACCTGAACCCGCCACGCACCTGCCAAGGTTTCATCGATCGCGCTCGATCTCGAAGGAGGGCGCGAAAGCATCGCGGATGCGGTTCCACACCCGCTTACGCCGACAACAGGAGATGACGAGCCGCCGAGGCCGTGCAGATGATGGGAAGTCGAGGGAAAACGCCGCATCCCGATACGGTGCGATATCAACTCCCCTCGATTGGCGGCGACGTCGTCGGTTCAGGGGATCATCACGATCGAGCCGACGGTGCGGCGGCCCTCCAGGTCGCGATGCACCTGCTGCGGCCTCGGCGAGCGGGTAGGTGTGCCGGATCTCGACCTTCACTTTGCCCTCCCGGATGACCTCGAATACCTCCCGGGCGGTCGCCTCCAGGTCCGCCCGGGTGGCCGTGTACGTCGCCAGGGTCGGACGGGTCAGGTAGAGCGACCCCTTCTGGGACAGGATGCCGATGTCGAACGGCGTCACCTTTCCGGAAGAGTTCCCGAAGCTCACCATCAGGCCGAGCGGCTGCAGGCAGTCGAGCGAGCCCAGGAACGTGTCCTTGCCGACCGAGTCGTACACCACCGGGACGCCCGCCCCGCCGGTGATCTCCCGCACCCGCTTGGCGATGTCCTCCCGGGTCGAGATGATCACGTGCTCGCAGCCGTGGGCCCTGGCCACCGCCGCCTTCTCGTCCGACCCGACGGTGCCGATGACCGTCGCCCCGAGAGCCTTCAGCCACTGGCAGGCGATCAGCCCGACGCCGCCGGCCGCGGCGTGGAACAGGACCGTCTCGCCCGCCTTGACCGGGTACGTCCGGCGGATCAGGTACTGGGAGGTCATGCCCTTGAGCATCACGGCCGCCGCCGTCTGGTCCGTCACCCCGTCCGGGATCGGGACCAGGATGCCGGCCGGCAGCAACCGCGCCTCGGCGTACGATCCGGGCGGGCCGCCGGCGTAAGCCACGCGGTCGCCCGGGCTGACGACCGTGACGCCCGGGCCGACCGCCTCGACGACCCCGGCCGCCTCGCTTCCCAGGCCGCTCGGCAAAGGGATCGGATACAGCCCGGACCGGTGGTAGGTGTCGATGAAGTTGACCCCGACGGCCGTGTGCCGGATCCGGGCCTGGCCCTCGCCGGGTTCGCCGACCTCGACGTCCTCCCAGCGAAGGACTTCCGGGCCGCCGGCCTCGGTGATGCGAATGGCTTTCGGCATGGCAGAATCCTGATTTCGAGCGATCGGTCTCCGGTCGGCCGCAATGGCCTGCCGGACAGGGACAGGATAATCCGCCGAGCTGATCCGCTTCAATCGCCGAGAGTTGCTTCGGAGCGCGGACGTGACCGGCAAGCTCCTTGCCGTACGGTCTGAGAATTGCGTCGTCGGTCTCTTGGGCCCGTGCTGATGACGTGTCCTCGTGCTGAAACTCATCTCCAATCGCTCGCGAGAACCCCAGATGGCGACTTCACCCGATACGAAGCTGCAAGAATTGCTCGAGGAGTTTGGCGTCGCGATGCTGGTCACGCGGACCGCGGAGGGTCAGTTGCGGGCGAGGCCGATGGCACTCGCCGAGGTCCAGCCGGATGGGACCCTCTGGTTCCTGACGGACCGCCGCTCCGGGAAGGTGGAGGAACTCGAGCGGGACGGCCACGTTGTCGTGACGATGCAATCCAAGGCGCAGTTCGTGTCACTCAGCGGGACGGCTACGCCGGTCGAAGACCGGGAGAAAGTTGCGCGGCTCTGGAGGCTGGAATGGCAGGTCTGGTTCCCGGGCGGCAAGGATGACCCGAACTTGCTCCTGCTGCGTTCGACGGGAAAGAGGGCGAATACTGGGACAACAGTGGTACGAGCGGGGTCAAATACCTCTTTGAAGCGGGCAAGGCGCTCCTGACCGGCTCGCGACCCGATGTCGATCGCGATCTCAAAGTTCACGGCAAGGTCGAGTTGTAGCCGCACTGAGGCAGCCTTCGGAAGTCGCGGCCTCGCCTTATCGGGGCTCAGTTGTCGCCATCGATGCGGCCCAGGGGTGTGCGAGACCGCCGAAGCCGGGCACCGCGCCACACGCCCAGCCCCGCGATCGCGGCCAGGTACATCAGCGCAGTTGTGGGTTCGGGAACCGACGCCACCCCGGGCATATTGATAAAGTAACTTTCTTCGCCGTAAAGTTCGGAATAGACTATGCCCATCCCGCGGCCCCACGCGCTGAACCCGTAAATCGATGGATTCAGATATGGTTCGATCAGAGAGATCGGGATTCCGGAGGCAGGCGTCCATCCTTGGAGCGTCGCCGACGTACCGGTCCCCACGGCGTACAAAGAGCTCGAAAGATTGAAGCCCCCCGGGGCGAAGAAGGGGCTCGAACTCGGGATGATCGCGACATCAAAATTACCGATCACATTCCCCGTGACGTCAATAGAAGGGTGGCTACCCGATGGGCTTTCGAATGTGATCGTCATGTTGAAGGTCGTCCGGATGTTGTCGTCTACCAGGTAGTCAATTGTAGACAGATTTAAGGGTGTCGGACCGGAGTAGACTATGGAAGGCGGAGAACTCACATCTGGAATCGAAGTGATATACGGATAAGGGTTGCCCAGCTCTCCCACCACCGTCATCGAGACGTCGGCCGAGATCGAGCCCGCCCTCGCCTCGGAGGGCAGAGAGGTCATGAACGCAAGGCACGCGACGAAAGTTAAACCCCGTCCCATCCCATTCCTCCCTGAATGATGATCTCGTCGCACGGACTTGTCGGAGCGCGTCAGTGCGAAGCACTCTCCGATCGTTGATGGATCCCTCCAGCGACTCATGGGGACGATACCTCAAGCTTCAATTCAACGCAAGGCCTTTCGCTCGGCCGAAGCCACATGCGTCGAGATGGGCTGCGCAGGAAATGGAACCCACTCTTCGCAACTCGGGCCGGCTTGCCGGGGGATCGAGTCCCGACGTAGAATCGATGTCATGAATGTCCACGCCAAAACCATCGAACGAGCGATCTTGCGGAAGCGCGTGGTCCTCGGTCTGACCACCCCGCTGGCGCTCCTTGTCGCCCTGATGTTGCCCGCCGCCTTTGGCCAGTCCGGGGGAGACGCGCTCGAGCTCCCCAATGGCACGCGGATCGAAGGGCAGATCGAGGGGGACGCCGCCTCGGGATTTCGGCTGGTCCCGAGGGGCGAGGGCGGCGGCGCGTCGATCGCGCTGGAGCCCGGTGCGATCATCCACCATGACGGGGCGGCCGCGAATACGCTGGCCAGCCTCTCGCCGTTCCACGTCCTGCTCGGGGAGGCCGCGCGGCTGTCCGGGACGCTCCGCGACCTGACGAAGGACTCGGTCCGGATCGGCGTCGGCTGGCAACCCGCCGAGATCACGATGCCCCGCGCGGCGGTGCAGGCGATCGTCCAGCGTCCGGGCGAGGCTCGCGTTCTGGCCGATGAATTCGAGGCCATCGACCCGTCGCGGTGGTCGATCGGCGGCAAGCCGGAGTCGGTCGCCGAGCCGCACTTCAGCGAGCGGCGGAGCCTCCGCCTGCCCGCCGAGGGCGCATCGCTGGTCCATAACCTGGAGGAGCCCCTGGCGGCCGGACGGCTCGAGCTGGCCTTCTTCGATGACGGCATCATCTCTCCCGGCAAGGAGTCCATCGTCGAGTTCGTCTTCCACGGGCCGACCGGGCGTTCCGCGACGCGTATCGTGCTGGGCTGGTCCGAGGACAGCCTGGCCGTCGAGTCGCCGAGCGGCCTGCCCGTGCAGCGGCTGGCCCGATCGACGGGCTGGCATCGCCTCGCGTTGCGGTTCGGCCCCGACCAGACCGAGATCTCCGTAGACCGGAAGGAACTGGCCCACGGCCGGGGCCCCGGGGGACCGCTCGTCAGCATGCGGTTGGCCACTCAGGGCAGTAACCCGGCGCCGACCGCCAAGCCGATGGCCGCCTACTTCGACGACTTGCAACTCATCCGTTTCGCCGAGCCGCCCGCGAGCCTCGACGTGGACCCGACCCAGGACGAGGCCCGGCTCGTCGTGGGCGATCAGCTCTACGGGGAGATCCAGGCCGCCGACCCGCAACGGGTGGTCGTCTCGGTCAACGGCAAGCGCGTCTCGCTGCGATGGGCCGAGGTCTCGGGGTTGTATCTCCGCCGGGTGCCCGCGCAGGGGACCCCGATCGAGGGCCTGCTGGTGCGGGCGGAGTGGCGGTCGGCGCCGGGAGACCGCCCCGCGGAACGGGATTTCGCCGAGGGTGCGCTCCTGGCCCAATCGCCGGGTTCCTTCACGCTGGCGACGCCCTATTGCGGCACGCTCACGATCCCTCGCGCCGACGTGCGCCGGCTGGTCGTGCTCGGCAAGGGACGCCGGCTGGTGATCGATACCTCGGCCCACCACCTCGGGGACGAGATCTCCGTGACCCCGCCGCTGCTCGACCCGCCCGGCCCGGAAGGGCTCACGCTCGATCGGTCGATCGAGCTGGCCGGGCCCCTCGATCGACCGGCCGAGCTGGTGCTCGACGTCGTCCAGGTCGTCCCCGAGGCCGGCGATTCCGAGTATTCCCGACAGGTCCGCAACGGCGAGCTCCGGACGTTCGTATCCATCAATGGGAAGCGGGTCGACTACCTGAATCGTTTCATCAAATCGACGCGGAACGAGACGCCCGAGAGGATCCGGATCCCGATCCCGCCCGGCCTTCTCCAGGCGGGCAAGAACGCGATCAAATTCGAGGTGACCGGGGCCGAGAGCTCGAACTCGCTCTACGACGACCTGGGAATCCTCCAGATCGCCCTGGAGTTCCCCGCCGCGGTCCAGCCACCTCCCAACAGACCCGGCACGCCCTGAACGAAGGCCCCTCGAGATCGAGACGGTAACCCCCGTGAAGACCCTGACACGCAGCATGGTCCGCCACGCGCACGCGATCGCCCGCGAGGTCGGCGCCCGGGTCATCCTGCTGCATGCCGACGTCGTCGAGGAAGACTGCGACCTCTCGGCGTTGATCCAGGACGTCAACTTCCGGGTGATCCTGGTGTCGCGCCGAACGGCCTTCGTCGCGCCGTCGGGATGGGACGAGCAGTGCGTGGTGGTCCGGGTCCCGGACGTGGCCATGACGCGGACCGGCCACATCAAGGTGGCGATCCTGGTCTCGGCCGCCGAGGGCCTGATCCGCGCCGGCGACCGGATCCTCTGCCTGACGGGCCTGGACCTCTCGGGGACGATCGACACGATCATGGTCCTGGACATGGGCACGGAGATCGAGCTGTTCTCGTCCGCGACGGCCGAGCCACTCCCTCCCGACGTGACGGCCACGGTCTTCGAGCGCGTCTTGACCCTCGCCGGCGAGCTGGGCGTCGAGGGCCGCGAGGGGCGTCCGGTCGGCACGCTCTTCGTCCTCGGCGACACCGACCGGGTGCTCTCGCAGAGCCATCAACTGGTGATCAACCCATTTCATGGCTATCCCGAAGGCGAGCGGAACATCCTCGACGCGCGGCTCGAGGAGACGATCAAGGAATTCTCGGCCATCGATGGGGCGTTCATCGTGCGGGGCGACGGGGTGATCCTGGCCGCGGGCCGGTACCTGGCCCCGCGAGGCAAGCTCGATCATCCGCTGCCGCATGGCCTGGGTACCCGCCACGAGGCCGCGGCGAGCATCACGGCCATGTCCGGGGCGATCGCGCTCTGCATCTCGCAGTCGACGGGAACCGTCTCCGTCTTCAAAGGGGGCCGGCTGATCACCGACATCCAGAAGCCCTGGGGCCGAAACCCGGCGCACTGCTAGAGACGGTCCGAGT
This sequence comes from uncultured Planctomycetota bacterium, assembly GCA_963743925.1. GTDB lineage: Bacteria > Planctomycetota > Planctomycetia > Isosphaerales > Isosphaeraceae > CAVZRC01. The sequence continues at coordinate 25,086 of CAVURY010000036.1, forward strand.
CCGGGGCGAAAGAAGCCGCACCGATCGGATGGCGGCCTGCGGACCGGAGCCTCGTGCGGATGTCATCCTACGAAGGCAGCCTCTCGGCTTCGGGGATGACGGCACCGAGCTCGTCGAGCAACCGCTGTCCGCGGCGCCGGTAGTCGTCGGCCTTCTCGGGGATCGACGCGCGAGGCGTCGAGCAGGGCGCGGGCGAGGTCGTAGCGGGCTCCGAGCGCCTCGGCCGCGGCGATCGACCGCTCCAGATACATCGCGGCCTTCCTCGTCTTACCGAGGGCGAAGGCGGCGCGGCCGCTGACGCGCAGGGCATGCGGGCGATAGTTCGGGTAGCGCCAGCCGACGAAGCGGGCGAAGCGGCTCTCGCGGCCGGCCTTCTGCGCGATGGCCCGGCTCGGTCCCGCCCTCGGCGTCGGCCCAGCGGGGGCCGAGCAGGCTCTCGACGAGGAGCGGGATAGGTCGGCCCCACGAACTCGAACAGACAGTAGCGCTCGCATGATCGATGCGTCCGCGATTGCTCGAGGGCCGTCACGGGCACCGGCATAGTCGGACGCCTGGAGTCGGACGAAGCCGAGCACGCCGAAGCGCGATGCCCATGCGTCGTCGAACTGCGCGGGCGAGCATATTCGACCGCGCGGGTCGCGAGGATCTCGCGCCTCCTCGGTCTGGCCGGCCCGGGCGAGGGCATCGGCCTTCCCGTAGTAGCCCCCAGGCGAGCGTCTCGCGGTCGCCATTCCGGCCGTGCCGATCGCGATCTCCCATCTCGGCCTCGGCCAGTTCTCTCGGGATATCGCCGCGGACGAAGTGGATGTGGCGGAGGATGTGGTGGCAGAAGATGCCGAACCAGTCGCCGACCTTGTCGAGAGGGCCGATCGCGTCGCGAAATGTCGACCTCGGCCTCGTCGAGCCGGCCGCGGAAGTAGTGGGCACAGCCCGATATAGGCCCTCGCCGTCGCCAGGACGAGCGATTTTCGGCATGACTACCGCGGCTCTCCGGGCACGCCGGACATAGTGCATGGCGACCCAGCCGAGCGAGAACATCCCGCAGTTGAGCCCGAGCTTGGAATAGGCCTACGGCGAGTCGTTCCGGCGTGCCCGACAATTTCGCGAATCGTATCGATCTGGTAAGAGCAGTAAATATAAAGGAAGACGTCCAGCTTGCCGTTGATCTGGCAGAGGCGATGGTGGGTCGCGCACGCGATCTCGCGACGTCGATCGAGTCCAGGCCGGTCGACTCGGAGCGACGGAGCTTGGAGGGAAGCAGGTGGAAATACACGGCGGCGATCCACGTATCCGACGAGATGCCCGATGAGCCCGCCGGGTCGAGGGATATTTCACCTCGCTCAAGGCCTCATCGAAATGGCGGATCGCCGCCGCCGTAGTCCCCTTTGCGGTGGTAGGCCTCGCCGATCCCGTACTGGACGCTCGCCCGTGTCGATGACGGTCTCCGGCGTATGCGTCGAGGGCGATCCTGTAGGCCTCGATCGGCGTCGTCGAGCCGGCCCGAGGAGCCGCAGGCGGTGCCGAGGCATGTCCCAGAGGCGATAGCGGCGTGGCATCGTCGGCGTCCGCGGGCAAGAAGCATCGGGCGCTCATTCGAAGTGGGCGATCGCGTTGTTGAAGGCGTAGGCGTCGATGCGCCGCCTCGGCCGCCTCCAGCGTGTAGGCGAAGGCCTTCGGCCGGTCCTCGGCATGCTGGAAGTGTCGGCGAGCACGGCGGGGGCGACGGCCTGGCCCTGCGCGCGCCGGCGCTTCGAGCAGCTCGCCGACCCGGCGGTGCAGGCTCCGGCGGCGCGATGGCCGAGAGGTCGGCATACGGCAGCTCGCGGAGCAGGTCGTGGACGAACTCGACGCGGCCGGCGTTCCCCGTCTCGCGGAAGACGCGGCGCGGGAGCAAGGCGTCGATCGCGTCGAGCACGTCGGACTCGGTCAGGTCGGGCAGGACCTCGCGGAGGAGGTCGATATCGACGACGGCCCCGATCACCGCCGCGGCGCCGAGCACCTGCTGGGCCTTCGGCGGCAGGCCCTGGAGCCGCAGCCGCATCACGTCGCGGACCGTCTCGGGCAGGTCCGACGAGTCGGCCGCCTCGGTCGCCAGGACCCAGCCGCATTCGCTCGCGCGTGATCGCGTCCTTCTCGAACCACTCGCGGACCGTCTCGGAGACGAAGAACGGGTTGCCGCCGCAGAGGGCGTGGACGCGGGCGACCAGGTCGTCGGCCAGCTCCTCGGGCCGGCAGTTGAGCCGCAGCGCGATCAGCTCGCGCGTCTCGCCCTCCGTCGAGCGGCGCCAGCGAGCAGCTCCAGGACCTGGCGACGCTCGCGGAGCTGGGCCATCAGGGCTTCGAGCGTACGCGATAGCCCGGTCCGGGCCGAGGCCACGATCACCAGCCTCGGCGCGCCGGCCGAGTCCGTCGGCCGGACCGCCGCGCGTCGGCCAGGGCGGCGGCGAGATGCCGCAGGAGGTCGAGCGAGCTCTTGTCGGCCCATTGCAGGTCCTCGAAGCTCAGGCAGATCGGCTGGAAGGTGGCGATCTCGAGGAAGAAGGCCGACAGGGCGCGGAAGATGTAGTCGGCCTCGCGGCCGAAATCGACCTGCTGATAGGCCTCGCCGGGGAGGTATTTGCGCAGCTCGGGGGCGATGCGGAGCAGCTCGCCGCGGTAGTCGTTGACGATCGCCCAGCAGCCGCACGAGCGACTCGGCGGGCAGGCCGGCGACGTGGGTGCCGGTCAGATCCTCGTCGGCCGGGCTCGCGGCCTCGCGGCGCTCCTGCAGCCGCAGCTCGGCGATCGAGCTGGCGGAGGATCTCGACGAACGGCTGGAACGGGGAGAGGTTGCCGTCGAAGCAGCGGCCCTCGTAGACCTGGCAGCCGTGGCCGCGGGCGATCCGCTCGGCCTCCTGGACCACGCTGCTCTTGCCGATCCCCGGCTCGCCGCTGACGACGATCAGCGACGGCGGGCATCTCGTCGCGCGACGGGAGCCCGGCCGGCAGGCAGCGGCGGAGGACATCGTCGAGCGACCTCCTGCTCGCTGGCCGGCAGACGAAGCCGGTGACCGAGAGCATCGGCCGCGCCGACGGGATCGACGACCGCCGGAGACGGCAGTCTGCGTCGTCGATGCCCGAGATAGCCGGCGATCGCCGTGCGGAGCAAGCGCGGCCGAGTCGGGCCGGCGCCGCGGCTGCTTGCGGAGGTACTTCATCACCGCGTCGGCGATCGGCGCCGGGGACCTCGGGGTTCGACCTCGGCCAGCGGCCTCGGCTTGTCGTTGAGCTGCGCCTGCATCAACGGCCGCATGCCGGCCAGCCGCGCCTCGGGGAAGGGATAGCGGCCGCTCGAGCAGCTCGTAGCCGACGAGGCCGAGGCAGTAGAGGTCGGCGCGGTGGTCGAGCTCGTCGAGGTTGAGCTGCTCCGGGGCGCAGTAGGCGACCGTGCCGACGAAGCCGGCCTCGGCCGAGAGCGACGACTTCACGCCGTAGTACTTGGCCAGGCCGAAGTCCATCAGCCGGGTCTCGAAGCCGCGGCGAGCCGTCGGCGCGGGTCGCCGGGCGGACGAGGATGTTCGACGGCTTGACGTCGCGGTGGACGATGCCGTGACCGTGGATGTAGTCGAGCGCCGTGCGTCAATTGCGAGGAGCGGGTCGAGCACCTCGTCGAGCCGCCGGCCGGCGAGGCTGGTGATGGGCTGGCCCAGGAACAGCTCCATGGTGAAGAACGGACCGCCGCCGAGCTCGCCGTAGTCGAAGACGCCCAGGCAGTGCGGGATGTTGCAGGGCCGAGAGCGAGCGGAACTCGCGCTCGAACCGGCGGCGGGCCGAGCCGGCGAGCGTCGCCCTTCATGAGCTTGAGGGCGACCTCGCGGCCGTCGCGGCTGTCGCGGGCGCGGTAGACGACGCCCATGCCGCCCTCGCCGAGCTTGTCGCCGATCCGGAACCGCTCGTGCCGCAGCTCGGGGCGCGAGCGCCGCCGGAGGGCCGCGGAGTCGTCGAGGTCGGCACGTCGCCTCGCGACGTCGCCGAGCCTGCCGAAGGCCGTCGCGGCTCGTGGGAGTCCGTCTCGTCCGGGGCATGGTCCGTCGTCGGGTCGGCTCGCGGGTTCGGCATCGGTTCGATCCTCGGATCAGGGCACGATCGCGTCAATAGGAATCGGACGAGAGGACCTCGCCGCCCTGGATCGTGTTCAGGCCGATCCAGACGACCGGATCGATCGTGTCCTTGATGAACCGGACCGAGCCGTCGCCGAAGCCGGCGTTGACGCCGCCCGGGATGGCGGCTCGCGAGAGCCGGAGTAGAGGTCGTAGAACGGGTACGGGACGGTCACGCAGGGGAGCTTGTCCCCGGGGTCATTGACGCAGAACCCGTCGCCGAGGCGGTCGCCGCCGCCGCCCGGCGGGTCGGCGACGCCGTAGTAGTCCTTCGTGCCGTTCGGGGTGAACCGGCTCATGAAGACTGCACCGAGGGTCCAGACCGCGCCGCGGACGTCGTTGATCCTGGCCCTGGAGCGTCTCGGCGGTGAAGACCGTGGAGCTGGTCCCGTCGATGATCGCGGCGAGCCGGATCGGAGGTGTGGCCGAAGGCCGACTGCCGATAGATGACGGGGAGATTCGAGCGTCGCCGTGCCGCCGGCGGAGTTCTGCTGGCCCCACTGGGTGTTGCCCCAGCTCGCGACGTAGTTCCCGCGCGTCCCCCGGATCACGATAGCCGTTGCTCGGCCAGATCAGGTTGAGGTCGCGATCGTTGTCGCTCGGGCACTGGAAGGCGGCGAGCTTGGTCCCGTAGACCGTCGAGTTGATCGCGAAGCCGATCGGCATGCCGTCGGCGCCGGGCGGCCCTTCGATGCCGATGCTGAAGTTGAAGGCGTTAGAGAGTGCCTGCTGCTCGAACTGCGGCGAGCATCTGCGTGAACCAGGTCGTGTTCTGCGCACCCGCGAAGAACGAGGGGAACGGGATGCCCGGCAGCGGCGTCCAGACCCGGCCCGAGCGGGAGCATCGAGTGGGCCGACTCGTAGTTGTGGATCGCCAGGCCGAGCTGCTTCACGTTGTTGACGCACTGGGCCCGCCGCGCCGCCTCGCGGGCGGCCTGGACCGCGGGCAGCAGCAGGGCGATCAGGACCGCGATGATCGCGATCACCACCAGGAGCTCGATCAGCGTGAAGCCGTGGTGTCTCTTCCCCATCGAAATATCTCCTCGATTCCCGGTTCACGATCGGATGTCGAACCCAGGGACGCTCGCTCGGCGCATTTCCTGGCCCATGTCCATGGAATGAGAAACCATCCGCGACGGAATCCGACGCGCGTATCCCGGATTTCTTGGGCCGATCGCTGAGATCATTCGTCGGGATGCTCGATCGATTTTGATCCCGTTTTTCTGTCAATCCGAATGGTAGGACTCCTGACGGGATGGGCAGGATAGACATGATGAATATTCGGAGGACCGAGCGGACGAAGGGGACAGACAATTCGCCCGCACCCGCTCGCCTCACCCGGGGACGAGGGCGACATAGTCGCTGCCGCGCAACCCGATCCCGTTGGCAGATAGGACCCCGGATCGCTCGATTGTGAGTCGAAGCGTGCCGGTCTTGACGGGCTTCCGCAATGACAGCCTGACGGAGTAGGAGGAAGCATCGTAACTTGCCGAGGAGAGGCTCACGACCTTGGGGCGGGCCTTCTTTGTCCTGCCAAGAACAACGAGATGATAGATGCCGGTGTTGATGGTGTGTGCAGGGTCCATCGGCTGATCGAAACGGACGACGATCGCCGTGAGCCCCTTTCGCCTGGCGCAGGATCGAGCCCAGGCTCAGGACGTTCGGCGGACTCGCTGGAGTTGGAATCGACGATGGCCCCTTGCTGATCGTAGTTGACAGGATGCCCGTATCATCGGCCGGGTCGGCATCGGACTCGTTGGCGTGGACGGTGAGGCGGCTCGTGATCGTCTGGGGACTCGTCGATGTCATTACGATGGTCACCGTGGCCGTCGCTCCGCTCGCGAGGTTCCCCAGCTCGGCGACGAAGCCGCCGGCAGCGATTGGATTGACGGTCCCCTGGCTCGACGTATAGGAAGGAGGCCGGCTCGTCGAGATCACGGGGACCGGGACGGTGAACGGCGGGATCTCTTCCGTGAGGACCACATCGGTCGCCTCGACGGGACCATGGTTGGTGACGCTGATCGCGTAGGTCAAAGGCTGGCCTGTGACACCGGTCACCGGCTGGGCCGGTAGGCTCAGCACCAAGTCGGTCGTGGACACGCGGAACCTGCCGATATTCTCGCCCGTGTCCTCCGTGAACCAGAGGTTACCGTCGGGGCCGGCGACGATGCCGACCGGCCCGCTGCCCGATGTGGGGACGGCGAACTCGGCGACCAACCCGTTCGAAGTGATCCGGCCGATTGCGTTGCCATCGTGGTCCGTGAACCAGAGGTTGCCGTCGGGGCCGAGGATAAGATCCCGACTGGCAACAGTCCCGCTGAGCGGGATTTCGGTGATCTGCCCGGTCGGTGTGATCCTCCCGAGGTAGTCCGTATTCTTGGCGGCCCCGGCGACCCGGCCGGAGGTGATCGCCGTCAACACACCTTCGGTGAACCAAAGGTTGCCGTCGGGGTCGAAGGCTTCCCCGTTGCTGAGACGTCCGTAGAGGGGGAATTCCGTGACCTGTCCGCCCGTGGTGATCCGGCCGATCGTGCTGGTCCCGGGTCCGGTCTCCGTGAACCAGAGGTTGCCATCGGGCCCGGCCTTGATCGTGCCGGGGTACAAGGAGACAGGGAATTCGGCGACCTGGCCGGTTGGTGTGATCCGGCCGATCTTGTTGCCGGTGGTCTCCGTGAACCAGAGGTTGCCATCCGACCCCGCTACGATGTCCTCTGGTGGGCTACTGTGATTGCCGGAGGGCGTAGGAAATACGGTCACTTGACCTGCCGGTGTGATCCGTCCGACTTGATAATCCATGAGGTACGTGAACCAGAGATTGCCGTCGGGGCCGGTCGCGATCCTGGCGGGTCCGAAAGTGGTCTCAGGGACGGGGAACGCGGTAACCTGGCCGTTCGGCGTAACCCGACCGATCTGATTGTCGAACAGGGTAAACCAGAGATCGCCATCCGGGGCGTTGGTGATCCCTGGCGAGCCGGCAGGTATCGGGAATTCCGTGATGGGTGCCGCCAGGAGGAGACGGCCTTCCAGGGTTTCGAGCGAGGGACGCTGCCTGAGCCGACCTGAGTTTTTCATGACAATTCGGCTTCTCATGAGTCGTGCCTGAGCGGGTCAACGAGATGGTCATCGGGGCGTCATCAGTTGGGCCGGTTCAGAACCGGAGTACGGGTCTGCTCCCGCGAGGGATGATCGAATCGAGTAGCGACACCGATTTCCGCTCTCAATCACATCTCCCCCCGCTGACGGCAGAGCGGTGCTGAAGAGTAGTAGAGTCGCCGGAAGAGCCACGGACGCGAGTCTACTGATGGTGAGGGTCTCCGCTGCCTGGCCTTTGAATCGAGAGTATCGTGAATTTAGGTTTGGAATCCGCGATAGGGAAGGGCATGATCACCCTTAAACCCTGGCCTCGGCCCCCCGGCCGGGGCACGGAATCCATTGAAGGTCAAGTCCGCCAAGTTCGCGGAGACGAGGGTGGGGACGATGCATCCCGCCGGGCAAAGCCGAGCAGCCCGACCACCCCGGCGGCGAGCAGGATGAAGGCTGAGGGCTCTGGCACGGCACTGGTCGTCAGCGAAACATCATCGATAAACGTGGTTCGATCCGGCGCAGATCCGGGGTTCGCGGTTTCGAACGTAATCGTATGCGAACCGGCGGAAAGGCTGATCAAATCGCTCGTGTAACTGTAGAAGATCGATCCCGCCGCCGGATTGACGACAGAGGTGCCCGCAAAGCTCAGCACGGTCGAATCGATCAAGACGATGAGCGGGTTGGTCAACCACTTGTTGGGCCGGCCTTCGGCCAGGAACGACAGCGAATACTCTCCCGAGTCGAATCCGCTCACGGTCTGGCTGAAGGCCGATGGAAGCGTCTCGCCCGACGCGTCCTGGATGAAGGCCGCCTGATGGCCGACGGCATTGGCGACATTGAAGGCGCTGCCATTCGCGGCGATCCCGGCGCCCTGGAAAAAAGTCCAGCCCGAGCCGCCCTGCTGAGCGATCGTGGGGCCGTACTGGAATGCACCTGAACCGCTCCCGAGATCCGGAGCTTCGAATCCCGGGTTGTCGATGACTGGACCGCCCTGGGTCCCGGATACCAACAGGACCACGACCGCAATTGACAGCATCGACCGCTTCATGAATCGTAGCACGGGGTGAACCTTTCCTGGCCAAGTTGCATGGAGCATTTGAAGGAGGAATTCACGAACTCGTCTGGTGCGATCCATCGACTCGGACCCGGCCGGCGGCGTCCGACACGTTTCCTTCGAAGAAACCATCCGCGACACGATCCGACGCTCGATCGGATTTTTTCTTGGCATTGCGGCTCATGATCGGATTCGATCATGATGAGGAAGAGGTCGGAACCGAGGATGGTTGCGAGTTCGCACCGGGCGGATCCGGATTCCGGCCGGTCATTGCACGTGGAGCCGGCACGTCGCCGATGACCCTCATGAACATCCACACGAATGCCGGGGCGATCCGGCTCGATGAATCCGAGGGAGACGAGCCCTCGACCCCGGAGGCTTTCGATGTCCCCCGGGGCGTTTCGATCGGCAATGAGGAGGTCTCGGAGTTGGAGCGGGCGCTCGAGCCGTATCGCGATTACCTGACCCTGGTGGCGCGTCAGGCCGTGGGGCCGGAGCTGGCGGCGAAGTTCGGGGCCTCGGACCTGGTCCAGGATACGTTCCTGGCGGCCCAGCAGCATGCCCGGACCTTCCGCGGACAGACCGAGCTCGAGTGGCGCGCGTGGCTGAAGGCCGTCCTGCTCAACTGCCTGGCGAATCAGCGTCGTCACTATGCCGCAATCAAGCGACGGGTGCCGAAAGCCGGCTTTGGGACCGGGCTGGCGCGGCAGGCTCCGTCCGGGATCAGCACGGTGACACCGCCCAGCCGTCGGCTGATGCGATGCGAACGTGACCGGGCGATGACCGAGGCACTCGGGCGGCTTCCCGAACGGTATCGCCAGGTCGTCTGCTGGCATCATCACGAGCGACTCTCATTCGACGAGATCTCGACGCGGCTGGGGATCTCGGCCGATGCGGCCCAGAAGGTCTGGGGCCGTGCGCTGGTCCGACTCAGGGAGCTGCTGGGACCCGAGCATGACCCCCGATGAGATCACCCCGATCGACGAGAATCTGCTCGCCGCGATGCTGGCGTTCGACGCGGCACGGGCGGAGGGGCCGGTCCCGGTCCTGTCGCCCTGCGCCGGGTACGGTCGGCGATCCGCCATCCTCGGTGCTCCCGAGCCTTCCGGGCTTCCTCGACCTGATCCGGCGGTTGGAGGCTTACGGGCCGGGGACGACGGCGGTGGGATCGGATTCGACCATCGAAGGGCCTCCGGAGGCGCCGGTGAGCCTCGGCCGGTTCCGGGTGGTCCGCGAGATCGGGCGCGGAGGTTTCGGCATCGTCTATCTGGCCCTCGATCCGGTGCTCGGGCGCGAGGTCGCGCTGAAGGTGCCGAAGGCCGAGGTGCTGGCCGACCCCGACTCTCGTCAACGATTCCTGCGCGAGGGGAGGGCCGCGGCGGGCCTCGACCATCCCCATATCGTGCCGGTTTTCGAGGCCGGGGAGCTCGGGCCGTTCGCCTATATCGTCTCGGCCTTCTGCGAAGGGCCCACGCTCTCGGCCTGGCTTCGCGAGCGGACCCAGCCGGTGGCCGTGCGGCCGGCCGCCCGCATGCTCGCCGACCTGGCCGATGCCGTCCAGCACGCCCACGATCGCGGGATCCTCCATCGGGACCTGAAGCCGTCCAACGTCCTGCTCCTGACCCGGGGCGACTCGTCGGACCTCGACGCGCCGAGTCCCCGGATCACCGACTTCGGCCTGGCCCGGATCATCGAGGAGAACGGCGATGTCGAGGAGACCCGGAGCGGCGTCCCGCTCGGCTCGCCGCCCTACATGGCCCCGGAGCAGGCCGCGGGCCGGAGGCGCGAGATCGGCCCGGCGGCAGACGTGTATGCGCTGGGAGCGACGTTGTACGAGGTCCTGACGGGGCGCCCGCCGTTCCAGGGGGAGTCGTACCTCGAGACGCTGGGACAGGTCCTCGCCGACGATCCGGTCTCCCCCCGTCTGCTCCGCCCGGGGCTGCCCCGCGACCTGGAGACGATCTGCCTGAAATGCCTGGAGAAGGACGTGGCTCGGCGATACGCCTCCGCCTCGGGCTTGCGCGAGGATCTGGAGCGGTTCCTGCGGGGCGAGCCGATCCGGGCCCGGCCGGTCTCGATCCGGCTGCGCGCGGCCAAGTGGGTCCGCCGCCGACCCATGCACGCGGCGGCCTTGGTGCTCGCCGGATTGCTGGCCTCGGGCCTGTTCGGCGGGATCGTGTATCGCGACGTCCTCCTCCAGGACCACACCCTGCAACTGGAGCGTGAGGTCACCCGGGCCGACGCGAACGCAAGGCTCGCCCGCCGGCATCTCCAGGGGTTCCAGCTCCGACAGGCCGGGGAAGCCTGGACGCCCGCCACGTCGAGCGGGCCCAGGACATCCTCCTGGCGATCCAGGCCGATCGCGACGCCGCCGAGAGCATGCAGGATCCCGGCGATCCGGGCTTCACCTGGAACTATCTCATGAGGCTGGCGAGACGTGATGTGGTCGTGCTCTCGGATCGCCGTGCCGAACGCGTCCATGGCATGGCCCTGTCTCGCGACGGCCGGACCCTGGCCACCGGGGACTTCTATGGGACGATCCGCCTGCGCGATCCCGAGACCGGCCGGGTCCGAATGGCGCTGACGGGGCACCAGCTTCCGGTCGGTCATCTGGCATTCGCCCCCGATGGAGGCCGGCTGATCTCGGTCGGCATGGACCCATTGAGACCCTGGAGGAGCGAGGTTTTCCTCTGGGACCTGACCTCGATGCGTCGCCAGGCTTGCCCGGAGCTGTCGGAACGCAACGTCGCGGACGCACGGTTCGGCCCCGGAGGGCAGTCCTTCTGGGTCATCTCGCTGGGCCGGCAGGGCGATCGGCGGATGAGCCTCTGGGACGTGGGGATCGCACCGATTTCCCCCGACAGCGATGGAGTCGAACCGACCCGCTCCGGCCTCCTCCCGGTCATGGAGGATGGGGCCATCGTCCTCCTCGAGGGGCAGGGGCGTCGGATCGTGGTGCACGACCTCGCGACCGGGAAGGATCGGTGCGAGATCGCACCCATCGGGGATTATCGGCACGAGATGCCGTCGCCGGACGGCCGACTCGTCGCACTGGGCGGGGCTTCGCGGTCGGTCTCGGTCTGGGATGCGGTGACGGGACGGGAGAGGATTCGTTTCGAAGTGGCTCGCGACGATCTCGACGGGCTGTGGTTCAGCCCCGATGGCCGCGTACCTGGCACTCGATTTCGTCAACGGGAATCTCGAGATTCGAGACGTGAGGACGGGCGCGATCCGGGAGATACCTCCGGGAGTCTCCGATCAGAGCCCGGGGGCCGATCGCGCGTTCTCTCCGGACGGCCGTCTCATCGCCAGGAACGGTGTCGAAGCCTCGGGGAGCTCTCAGCCCACGACGGTCTGGCAGCTCGACCCGTTGCGACTCGTCGCGAAGTATCCCGCGAGTCTCGCCGGGGCGGCATGGACGCGATTCACGTCCGGACGGCCGATCCCTGTTCCTGATGATCGAAAAGTCGGCGGTCCGTTGGAATTTCGCAGCGCCTCCCGAGCCGACCCAGCCGGCCGGGCACGATGACGAGGCCTGGGCGCTGGCGTTCTCACCCGACGGATCCATGCTCGCATCCGGGAGCGACGACGACGACGCCCGGACGATCAAGCTCTGGGACGTCGCTACGGGTGAACTCGTCCGAGGCTGGGACGCCGGGGAAGGGACGGTGAAGCGCGCTGGCGTTCGACCGCCGGGGAGGGATTCTTGCCTCGGCGCACCTGGATACCCCGGGAGAAGTCCGGCTCTGGGACCCCTCGGGGGGTCGGCAACTGGCCATCTTGTCCGGGCACTCGGATCGCGTCCGCACCGTCGCCTTCAGCCCGGACGGGGCGATGCTGGCGAGCGGCGGGTCCGACCGGACGATCCGGCTCTGGGACGTCGCCACACGCCGGAGCCGGGTCTTGACCGGCCATGACAACACCGTGCGCCGGGTGGCGTTCAGCCCGGATGGCACGTTGCTGGCGTCGGCGTCGAACGACTTCAGCGTGCGGCTCTGGGATTGCGCATCGGGCAACCCCGTGCGCACGCTGACGGCGGTCGCGCCGGTTGCGGCCGTCGCGTTCTCGCCTGACGGCCGATCGCTGGCCGCCGCCGATGAGAAGGGGATGGTCTGCATCTGGGACATACGCACGGGCGACCGGATACGCAGCATGGCCTTCGAGCAAGACTACTTCCTCAGTCTGGCGTACAGCCCCGACGGCCGGAGCCTGGCGGTGGCCGGCAAGACGCGAACGATCCGGCTCTGGGACCCGGCCACCGGCCAGGAGTTGTTGACGCTCGAGGGACACAACGGCCAGGTCAATGGCCTTGCTTTCTCGCCCGACGGCACCATTCTGGCTTCGTGCAGCCACGACGGCGTAGTCCGACTCTGGCGATCCCGACCTTGATACGGCCGGCGGGGATCGCCCGATCAGGACGCTCGGCGACGGCCGGTAACAGCCCGATCGCCTCGCGGAAGCGATCGCCCGAGCCAGGCCGAGCCGGCTCGATCCGATGAGAAGCTATCGGCTTTCATGTAACGAAACGGTTTACGTCGGGCCTTTCCGCAGGGTTGAGCGCCCCGCCGCTTGAGGAGGCAACCGCGAAGGCCGACGGCACCCGCGGCCAGCAGGGCGAGACCCGAGTTCCTGTAGATCGAGTCGGTGCGCCTCCGATGCGGCCCTGCTGCCCCAGGCCGCGGCCTTGCGGCCAGCTCCTCAGCGACGCCATATCGTCACGGCGTGAAGTAATCAACCTCTCTTCCTCGAACGCCGATCGAGGGAAAACAGCCCGATCGCCCCGGCAACCAACAGGATGATGCTCGAAGGCTCGGGGACGCTGCTCAGGACGATGATCCGGTTCGAGGTCTGGCCCACCACGATGTTCGTGCCCAATGCGGGGTCGAACCAGAGCACGTTCAGCGAGTCAGTCCCCGAGTTACGGAGCACCGTCCCGTCCGAGGGAGGTAGGCCATCGAAGGTCGCCGAGAAGCTGAACGGCATGGATGAATCCGTGAAAAACTTGATACCCATCAGCGGGCCGGTGAGGAACTCGAACCCGAAACTATTGCCCCCGAACGAGAAGTCCCCGGACTGGAAGCTGGACGGTTGCCCGGTCGCGAAGCCGGGATCGAGAGGATTCTGGACCACGTTGGTGATCGAGCCCTGGAAATCCGCCCCGGTCAGGGGTGGGATGTTGCCGAATACGTAAGTTGTTCCCGGAGGCAGGGCGGAATTCTGGCCGTAATAGAGCCCGCCCGCGAGCGAATTAATCGCGATCGTGCTGGTGGTCGGGTCCTCGGCGGCACGGTTGATGGTGATGGAGCCGACCCCGGACAGGCCGTTAATGTGGATCGCCGTCCCCGTTGGGTTGAAAGGCGTGTTCGGGGCCAGGGTCAGATCCTGGATCGCCGTCCCCGGCAGGTATGTCGAGCCGGCGACGATGGGGGCCGCATTCGACGAAGGCGTGAGGTTCATCATCACGAAGACCGCAAGACCCGCTCGCCGCAAGTGACTTTTCATAGAATGACTTCCTCGATCTTGATGAAAACTTCATGGGTAGGAGGCGGATTTCCCGCCAGCATGGCTGGTGTAACAGGTGATCGCAAGACTCGCCGGACCATCGGTTGCGTCCGGCGTTGCTCGCGTCCTCGCACCCCTCATCGGGCCTTTCCCGTCATCCGCACGTGAGCCGGGCACGCAAGGGCGCGCCGGGCTCGGGCCGGACGAACGAATCGACACAACGTCGGGCCGACTCGCCGTCCGGTGTACCTTATAGGGACCGTGAGGCCGAGAATCCGAACGAACTTTTTGGAAAAAGAGCCCGACAAATCGGTGACTCGCGAAGACCGGTGAGATTTGGCAACGACCAGGGCGAGAATTCGGTCATCTCGACCCCGCATGCTTGATTTCGCACGGGTTTCCTCGTCATACTCGAGGGCCCCGCTCCAACTATGCTTGGGTGGTATTGAAGTGCGAGGTAGAGGATGTCGACGGAGCAGGCATCGGTTGAACAGGCCGAGGTCGGTTGGGCAATGGCCGACGCCGAGATGGCCGCGGCCAAGGAGGGGGATTCTGCGGCGCGATGGCGCGCGCTGGAGGCGTGTCGCGATTACCTCCGGCTGGTCGTGCGGAGAGGACAATGGTCGCAGCCGAGTACCCAGCCGGCGACTTCGGACCTGATTCAGGGGACCATGGTCGAGGCCTGGCGGAACTTCTCCCGATTCGAGGGCCGGACGCCGGGCCAGCTCCGCGCCTGGTTGAGGGCCATCCTGGTGCACGCGTCCATGAAAGCTCGTCGACGCCATCAAGCGGCCCGGATCGAGCCGGTCGGCCGCGCCGGCGATGTCGCCGGCACGACGACCTCGCCAAGCGTCGTCGCGGACAGGAATGCCTCGCGGGCCGCCGTCGATGCGGCGCTCGCGGGCTTATCGCCGCGATCGCGGATGGCAATCCACCTCCGGCTCTGGGAGCGGCGATCCTTCGCGGAGATCGGCGCCGAGCTGGATGTCTCGGAGGACGCGGCGCGGATGCTCTATGGCCGCGCGCTGGCGAAGCTCCGCGAATCGATGAGGCCCGGCCATGACCCCGGATGAGCCGAGCCCGCCGCCGGTTGACGAGAAATCGCTGGCGGAGATGATGGCCTTCGACGAACTCTTGCACGCCTCGGACCCGGCGACGGAGCACGGCACCGGCGACGCCATCACTCGGGACGAGCTGGACGACCGCGGGCGGAGCCGGCTCATGCTCCTGCTCACGATGCTGGAGGCGACGGAGTCGCGGTCGTCGAAGGACGGGCCGGGGACCGCGGCGAGGTCGGCCGATGACGGGGGCCATCGCAGGGCGGGTCGACCGCTGCTGGGACGATTCGACGTCCTGGACGAATTGGGAGCCGGTGGATTCGGCTTCGTGGTCCGGGCCCGAGACCGATTGCTGGGCCGCGAGGTCGCCCTCAAGATGCCGTTGCCGGCGCGCGTCCTGGCGCCCGGGGACGTCGACCGCTTCCTCCGCGAGGCCCGCGCCGCGGCCCGGCTGGATCATCCCAACATCGTCCGGGTCTTCGATGCGGGCGAGATCGGCCCGCTCGGCTACTTCATCGCCTCGGAGTTCTGCGCCGGACCCAGCCTGCGTCGTTGGCTGAAGTCGCAGAATCGACCCGTGCCGGCGCGGCCGGCGGCGCGATGGATGGCCGCCATCGCCGACGCGGTCCAGCAGGCCCACGACCGAGGCATCCTCCATCGCGACATCAAGCCGGACAACATCATCCTGGCGGGCGGCCCGAGGTCGGGAGTATCGGCCCGATCCGGCGAGGGACCTCCCAAGGCTCCCTCCGACGGAGCAGGGGACGCGATCCGGGAAATCGACCCCGACGACCTGGTCCCGCGGCTGACCGATTTCGGCCTGGCCAAGCTGGTCCAGGAGGCCGGCGACGAGACCCGGAGCGACGCGAGGATGGGGACCGCCCATTACATGGCGCCCGAGCAGGCCGGGGGCCGTCGGCACGAGGTCGGCCCCGCGACCGACATCTACGCCCTGGGCGCGACGCTCTACGAAGTCCTCGCCGGTCGGCCGCCATTCCGCGGAGAGACGGACGCCGAGACCTTGCGGCTGGTGCTCGAAGCCGAGCCGGTCGCACCGCGAACGCTCCGCCCGGGCTCTGCCGCGCGACCTGGATACGATCTGCATGAGATGCCTGCGCAAGGAGCCCTCGCATCGGTATCCCTCGGCCGGTGCCCTGCGCGACGACCTTCGCCGGTTCCTCGACGGCCGGCCCATCTTCGGCCGGCCCGTATCGGCCGTCGAGCGGGCGCGAAACTGGGCCCGACAACGGCCGGCCGTCGCGGCCCTGATGGGAGTCGTCGTGCTGCTGGCCTGCGGACTGGTCGGGGGCGGCGTTTTGTGGGCCAGTTGGCTGGGATGGCACAACCGACAGCTCGAGCTCCAGGTCGCGCGTGCCGATCGGGGTGCGAGCGAAGCCCAGAGGCAGACGAGGATCGCCGAGGAGCGGCGCCATCAGGCCGATCGGCACCATCATGCCGAGGGCCTGCGACGCGCCCGACGCGCGCTCGATGCCCGACAGATCGAGCTGGCCCAGGATCTCCTGCGCGACCTCAAGCCCGAGCCGGGCGGCGACGACCTGCGCGGCTTCGCCTGGCGTTACCTCTGGAGGCAGGCCCATCGCGAGTTCTCGCAGCTCTGGGGTCACGAGTTGACCGTCGTGGGAATGGCCCTGGCACCCGACGGCGGGATGCTCGTCACCCGGGATTTGCAGGGGAAGGCGCTGCTCTGGGACCTGTCGCCCGACATGGCGCTGGACGAGCCGCGAACCCTCCCGGACGCCACCGAGATCGGCAGCGACCACCTGGCCTTCTCGCCCAACGGCCAGTACCTGGCCGCACTGTCCCGGGTCACTTCGAACATCCGGATCGAGCTGTTCGAGGTCGCCGCAAACCGGCATTTCGGCCGGATCGATTTCGATCATGGCGGGTCCTTTCATTTCATGAGCGTCGGCGACGACGGCCGTCGCGTCGCGGGCATCTTCAATCGCGCGGGAGGGGGGCAGACGGTCGTGGTGCGAGAGCGTGAGTCGGCGGGAGCGAGCCCCGGTCTCCAACGCCGGACCATCGGCAGAGACACCCCTTCGTTCCACGCCTTCTCGGCCGACGGCTCGCTCCTGGGCGTGAGCGATGGCGCGACGATCTCGCTCCTCGATCCCTGGACCGGCGAGGCACGGGTTGTGCTCGAGGGCCCGCATTCGGGCCCGATCGGCCCGTCGGCGTTCTCGGCGGACGGCCGCTTCTTCGGGGCTCGCGTGGAGGCGATCCATCGCATCGTATTGTGGGAGACGCGTTCGGGTCGTGAAGTCGGCCAATTCGATGCGGCGGAAGGACTCTCGTGGCTGGAATTCAGCCCCAAGGGATCGCGTCTCGCCCTGATGGACGTCACCGGGCGGGTCACGATCCTCGATCGAGCGAGCGGACAGCAGCGAGCCCTGGCCCCGCGTCAGGCCGATCGGAAGAATCTGGATCAACACCTGGCCTTCTCACCCGACGAGACGCTCCTTGCGATCGGATTCCGGACAGCTCCGGGTGGTATTCAACCGGTCGAGGTCTGGGACACCGCCTCGGCACGGCGGCTGGCCGTCTTTCCTGGCCGAAAGGACGTCATCGATGTAACCTTCCTTCGAAGCGGCCGGTCGCTGGTCCTCGCGGGCGGCACGACGCCGAGGATCTGGCGTCTGGATCCGCCGAGCGAGCCCGAGGCGCTGGCCGGCCACACGGCCGAGGCCTGGTCGGCGGCCTTTTCTCCCGACGGGTCCGTACTGGCCACCGGCAGCGACGATACCCGGGAAAGGCAGACGATCCGGCTCTGGGACCCGGCTTCCGGCCGGCTCGTGGCGGGTTGGAAGGCGCATACCGCGACCGTTTCGGCCCTGGCCTTCAGCCCGGACGGGAAGATGCTGGCCTCGGGCAGCCTGGATTCAGGCAAGGCGGGAAATCCCGACGTGATCCTCTGGGACGCGACGACTCATCGACAATTGACGAGCCTTGAGGGACACGGCGCCCAGGTTCGGTCGGTCGCCTTCAGCCCGGACGGTGGATCGCTGGCGACGGCCAGCGACGATCTGACGGCACGGATCTGGGACCTGGCCTCGAAGACGACGCGGGCCATCCTGACCGGACACAGGCGAGGTCTGACTCGGGTCGCTTTCAGCCCGGATGGTCGGACGCTGGCGACCGCATCCAACGACGCGACGGTCCGGCTCTGGGATGTCGACAGCGGCCGGCCCATTTCGACGCTCCAGGATGTGGGCAATACCCTGGCCGTCGCGTTCTCTCCCGACGGCTCGATGCTGGCCTCGGTCAACGAGAATGGGATCATCAAGGTCTGGGACCGGTCGCGAGGGGAGCTGGTCCGGACCATCCCCGGCGAGGCGGACCAACTCCGCTGCCTGGCGTTCACGCCCGACGGTCGGAACGTCGCCGTGGCGGGTAAGGGGAAGGTCATCCGGTTCTGGGATGTCGCCACCGGCCAGGAATTGCTCACCCTGGAAGGTCACAAGGCCCAGATCAACGCCCTGGCGTTCTCTCCCGATGGATCGACCCTCGTCTCGTGCGGTCACGACGGGGCCGTGAAGCTCTGGCGCGCCGGGCCGATCCGGCTCGCGCCCTGAGCATAGGGTCTGTTCCTGATCTGTAGGTGTCCTCTGTGAGGCCGCTGATCCGGGCTCCGAGGAGGTCGGGTGAAGGGGGACCGGGCTCACAGAGCCCGGCTACAAAACCAACGACTTCGATCATCATGTCGAGACCTGGACCCCGTGCCACGTTCTGTCATCGTCCGTCGCCTCTCGAAACAGCCTCTCGGTCATGATCGCCCGCGAGGGATCTCGTACGAAGACTCCGCTCCGTCATCCCGCCTCAGCGTCCCTTGTTGAGCTGATCATAATATGAGCGGATGTGCTTCTCGACGTTCTTGGGGATCTTCTGGTTCGAGAGGGCGTTGGCGTTGGATTCGTTGGGGCTGTCGAGCTCGGCCTGGATGTCGATGAGGGCCTGGCCCTTGACGGTCTTCGACGGGGTGGTGTAGCCCTGCATGACGGCCTTGCCCTTGCCGATCTGGTTGGGCACCTTGGCCGTGTAGGTGGAGGTGTCGTCGGGGGCCTCGGGTCGGTCGCCCTGGCCGCGGCCTCGGCCCATCCCGTTGCCGTTGCCGCGGTTGCGCCTGCCCATGCCCATTCCCAGGCTGTTCAGGTCGTCGCCGAGCTGATTCAGCGCGTCGGCCGGCATGCCGTTCTTGGCGTCCTGGACGTCGGCCATGGCGCTGTCGAGGGCCTGCATCTCCTCGAGCTGCTTGGCCATCTCCTGGAGCTGCTGCTGTGACATGCCCAGAGCCTCGGCGGCCTTCTTGGTATCGCCCTTCTGCAAGGCTTCCTGGGCCTTGCCGATCTTGCTGGCGAGCTGCTGGAGCTGCTTCAATCCCTTGGCCTGCTCCTGGAGCTTCTCCATCTCGCGCTCGTACTGCTGCTGGCTGAGGCCGCCGTTCTTGCGGGCCTCTTCCAGTTGCTTCTTGCGCTGCTCCAGGTTGGCCAGATCGTTGAGCTTCTTGGCCATCTCGCCGAGCTGCTCCTTGAGGGCTTTCTTCTCGGCCTCGCTCATCTTGCCCGACTGCATCTTCTCCTGGAGCTTCTTGAGCTCCTCGGCCGCCTTCTGGAAGTCGCCGCGGGCCAGATCCTTGGCGAAGTCATCGGCCGGGCCCTGGCTGCCCATCTCCTTGAGCTGCTTGAGCTGGCGGTTGATCTGCTCGGGGGTCCCGAGCTGCTTCTGACGCTCCTTGAGCGCATCGGTCAAGGAGTTCAGCTCGACCATGAGCTTGTCCTTGGCCGCCGGGGGCGCCTTGGTCAGCTCGTCGGACTTCTTCTGGATCTGGGCCAGGAGCTTGTCGGCCTCGGGGAACTTCTGCTTGTCGATCTCCTGTCGCTGGCTGGCGATCTTCTTGCTGAGGGCCTGGGCCTGTTTGGCCAGCGCCTTGGCGTCGACCACCTCGGTGCTGGTTTTTGCCTGGGCGCTGGTGCGGACCCACGCGGGGGCGAACAGGAGGAGCATGCAGGCCGTCGCGGGGATCAGCACGACCCAAGCGCGGCGAGGGAGCCGGAGCCCGAACTCGGCGGCGACATCCAGGTCAGTGACCTTCCGGACCGCGTCGGCGATCAAGGCCCGGCCCGCGGGAGTCTCGCGCAGGTCTTCGGGGAGGCTCAAGGCCGAGCTGAGCCGCTCATTCAGGTGGAACACCCGGTCGATGGCGACCGCGGCGTCGAGCCGGCTCGGGCCGGAGAAGGCCGCGAAGGCCGCCGCGATCAGCATCCCGACCGCTCCTGCCACCGCGAACGGCACCCAGTCCGGGGCCGGCAGGGACCGATTGAGGAGCTTCTCGCCCCCGATCACCCCGGCCACGATCACCAGCCCGATCGCCAACGACCACACCAGCGCGGTCAGGAACCGCTGGTATCGCAGTCGCCGAAAGACTCGCACTACCGGCTTCTCCAGCTCGCGCATCGGGCGCCCCCCTTGGATTCCAGTTTCAGGATTCCCAATTCGAGAGAAGAGAGGATCTCGAGACCATCTCTTACGAACGTCGTACCGTCAGTCTAGCCGCCCGGCGGATGGGTTGCAAGTGCCGTGGCCGAAACATTTCGGATGTCAGATCGGGTGGCATGCCCACGTCCTCGTGGGCATGAGCCGGGGGACGCAGCCACGATCCTTTCCGCTTCATACCCCCGTATCCATGAGCTTGCCACCCTGTGACCTTCCAGACGATCTTGACCGTCGGCCTCAGCTCATGCCCACGAGGACGTGGGCATGCCACCCGGGGATGTGTTGGCCGGAAAGGGATGATTTTCGGAAATTTGGGGATTGGTTCCGGCTCCGGGTGCAGTAACTTGAATGATCGAGCACTTACTGGGAGGTGGGGCCATGTCGTGTGCCGTCCGTGGGATCGTCTTGCGGCAGATCGATCGGCTGTTCCGGGACGGGACGCTGGGCGGTCTCGGGGATCGTCAACTCCTGGAGCGTTACTTGACGCGACAAGATGAGACGGCCTTCGAGGCGCTGGTCGACCTGCACGGTCCGATGGTGCTGGGCCTCTGCCGGCGGATGCTGCGGGATCCTCGGGACATCGAGGACGCGTTCCAGGCGACGTTCCTGGTGCTGGTCCGCAAGGCGCCGGCGATCCGGGACCGGGATCTCCTGTCGAGCTGGCTTTACGGCGTGGCGTACCGGGTCGCGCGGCGAGCCCGGAGCCAGACGCTTCGCCGCAAGGGCCGGGAGATGGGTGTCGCGGAGCTGGAAGTCGTGGCGGCATCGGAGACCTCGAACCGGCTGGAAGCGGATCCCTTGCTCGATCAGGAGTTGAACCGGCTGCCGGAGAAATACCGCAGGCCCTTGATCCTGTGCTACTTGCGCGGACGCACCCATGACCAGGCGGCCGAGGATCTCCGCTGTCCGGTCGGGACCGTACGCAGCCGGTTGGCCCGGGGGCGAGACCTGCTCAGGAGGCGCCTGACGAGTCGAGGGTTCGCCCCGACTTCCCTGGCCTCACTCCTGGGCTCGGGGCCGAGCTTGCCGGCCAGGCTCCTCGTCGAGGCCGTCCCACCGTCGCTGACCTCCGTGACGCTGAATGCGGCCTTCGGATTCGGCTCGTCTCTAACCATCCAGGCCGGTGCGATCGCCACAACGGCGCTCGCCCTCGCCCAGGGAGTGCTCACGACCATGAAAATCGCTCAATTGAAGTGGATCGCAATGGCCATCCTCGCGACCAGCCTCTCGGCCGGCGGGGTGGTCGCCGTCTCATATGCCGCGACGCAGTCGCAAGAGACGGCGACAGACCAGGATTCCGCGGCAGTCGTCGTGCCCGAACCGCAAGAGAAAGTGGAACCTCGACGAGACCAGCCGCCAATAGACCAGAAAGTCATGGCGCAGTTGCCCTCGGAGCGATTCGATGCCCTGGAGAAGAAGGTGGACGAACTGCTGAAGCGGTCGGTCACGGATTCACAACCCCGATCCCCGAATCGCCCCGACAACGAATCGCAAAGGAAGTTCGCGTCCAGCGCGAAGTCGATCCAGGAGTTGGAGGCCCAACTGAAGCAAGCTCTCCTGGAGCTGGAATATACCAAACGCCTCGTCGAAAAAGCGGCCGTCTCGGCCCGCGAGCTCGAGCTATACCGTACCAAAGTGCTCGTCGTCGTGGGCCAGATCCAAGGACTCGATGACGACCTTGCCGACGAGATCGCTCGGCTCAAGCTGGAGATGCGCCGGAAGAACGCGGAGCGAACGAAAGCCGAGGCCCAGAAAGAAATCGCAGTCGCCATCACCACCCGTAACGGTCGCCTGAATGAACGAAAACCGAATATGGTTTCCCAGGAGGATGTCGCCAAGGCGGAGGGAGAACTCAAGCTCGCCGAAGCCGAGATCGGGATCAGCGAAGCCGAGATCGCGGAGGTCGGGCTGCGAATCCAGCAGTTGGAACGACGACGGGAGCGGATCAAGCAAGCCATGGTCCTGGCGAATGAAGAGAAAGCGGCTGCCCCGTCGTCCACTTCCCCCGATGTGAAGAAGCTGATGAAACAGGATGTCCCAATCAAGGTCCCGAACAACAACCTAGAACGCAAAGGGTTCACGGGACAGTAGGGGCGAAAAGCCTGACCTACGATCGGTTCGCCTCGGCATACACCGCAGCCGCGGCATGGATCGCCTCTCCGGGCGACAGCTTGGATCCCAGGTCGCGGAGGCAGGTCTCAAGCGCGGCCAGCACCATCGTGACGTTGCTCTGCCGCGAGCCGTATCCCATCAGTCCGATCCGCCAGGCCTGGCCCTTGAACGGTCCCAGGCCGCCGCCGATCTCGATGCCCCAGTCCTTGAGCAGGCGCCGGCGGACCGTCAGGTCATCGATGCCGTCGGGGATCTTGACGCAGGTCAACTGGGGCAGGCGGTTCTTGGGGTCCGTGAGGAGGGTCAGGCCCATCGCGGCCAGCCCGGCGTGCAAGGCCCGGCCGTTGAGTGCGTGCCGGGCGAATCGGGCCTCCAGGCCCTCCTCGACGGCCACCGCCAGCGCCTCGCGGAGTGCGTAATTCATGCTGATCGGCGCCGTGTGGTGGTAGAAGCGGTCGCTCCCCCAGTAGCGCTGGATCATCGTCAGGTCCAGGTACCAGCTCTGGACCTTGGACTTGCGCTTGTTCAAAACCTCGACGGCCCGCGGTCCCATCGAGACGGGTGCCAGCCCGGGCGGGCAACTCAGGCATTTCTGGGTCCCCGAGTAGACCGCGTCGATCTCCCAGGCGTCGATCTCGACGGGAATCCCGCCCAGCCCGGTCACGGTATCCATCGCGATCAGGGCCCCCGCCTCGTGGGTGATCCGCGCGATCTCCTCGATCGGCTGCCAGGCGCCGGTCGAGGTCTCCGCCTGTACGATCCCGACGACCTTGGGACCGACCCGCTGGATCGCGGCCTTCACGTCGTCGGGGTCGAAGACCTGGCCGTAAGGCCGCTCGATCACCGTCACCTGCGCGCCGGCCCGCTCGGCGACGTCCTGCATCCGGGCGCCGAAGACGCCGTTGACGCAGACCAGCATCTTGTCGCCCGGCTCGATCAGGTTGACGACCACGGTTTCCATGCCGGCCGAGCCCGTCCCCGAGACCGCCAGGGTCATCCGATTGGTGGTCTGGAAGACGTAGCGGAGCAATTCCTGGGTCTGGTCCATCAGCGCGACGAACTCGGGATCGAGGTGGCCGACCAGGGGCATCCCCAGCGCCGCCAGGACGCGAGGATGGACGTCGCTGGGACCGGGGCCCATCAGCAGCCGGGGAGAAGGACTCAGGGGGCCGGGCGTCGGAGGTCGAGGGACGGCGGACACGGTGATGTCTCCTGGTCGTCGGTGAACCGCGATATCTTGAGGGTCCGCTTCGGAAAGAGAGTCGTTTTTCCGGGGAGGGCGCGGCTCCGTCCGAGCCTCAATCCCTGGATTCTATTCCAGCGAACACGAAAACGCCAACATGCGAACCGCGAGCCTTGCACGGGCCGGGATCGTCGTTCCGATCCCCACGGATGATTCCGGGTGCCGACCTGGGTTCGTTCGCTCGGTTTCGACCTGGCCGCAGGACACTCGGCACAATTCACCCAATCGTCAAAGTCGTGGGTTCGCTCGGTTTGTCCGCGGTTGCAGGCCTCACGGCCACGAAGCCGGACCCCGCAAATCACCCAATCGTCAAAGTCGTCGGTTCGTTTGCTCGGTTTTTCGAAGCGGGTCCATGTTCCGATGCGTCAAATGGGCAATCCGAGGCTTCGGTGGCTTCGTTCGATCGCATTCCTCTCAAGGGCCAGCGTAGGGACATCGGGCAGCATGTTGGATCGTCGATTCGCCTCGGACCCGCATCTCGATTTCCTGCGACCATCTCATCCGCATAACCACAGACACCAGCTAGCACGCACGCATCAGATCATCCTCGATTGGCCGGGTTGACAGCGTTGGTGTTGGCGGAAAGAGATCTGCCTATCTTAACTATGCCGCGGGTTTTCTTTTTTCTGAACGCGATCGGGAATTTCCGGAGGGCGTGGACCAATAAACCTGAGACACGGCTCGAAGCCTATCCGGAAAGGCTGTCCGCAAATGAACGCAGATCGGAGATGAAGGCCCGATACGGCGGAGTGATCTGGTCCGCGTTTTCACGACGAGTCTCCTCGATTTACCCAAGATCCCCGGCATCGGCCCTGAATCCAGGGATTTCTGATCTGCATCGATCTGCGATCATCTGCGGACGGCCTTTCCGGATGTGTTAGCCCTGGTCATGGCTGGCCTCATTCCGGCCGGCGTTCCCGGGAATCACGTTGCAATGACCAGGCGGAGATCAGCGATAGAAACCAGGAGATTGCGATGGGTGCGGAATTCTGGAAATACTACGCACGTTTCCGCGGGGATGTCTCCAGGACGCTCGAGGAACTCCGCGAGCTGGAGTTCGAGGCCGGTCGCTACAATGGCAGCGAGCTGCGACCGGCGACGATCGAGGAGGCGAGACGCAACGCGACGTACGATGGAACTCGATCCATCCTCGATATGGAACGCGTCTCCGCGTCGCCGGAAGCCGGGGCGGTATCACCGGTCCCCCGTGATATCATCCTGGCGATCTTCAAGACAGATCGCCCCACTCGCCAGATGGTGGAGCGGGCTTTTCGGATTGGGGACGAAGAGGCCTTGGACGAGCTCATCGAGGCGATCGACCGGGGCGAGGGGCGATCTATCGTCCTCTATCGAGGTGACGAGCCTGTGGAGATCTTCTTCTGCGGCTACTCGTATGACTGACCTGGGGGACCGCCACCACGTCTCACCCTGGCTGCGGCCGGCTGGCGCGGACCGTCGGGCGCTGGACGATATTGGAACGGGTAAGGGGTGAATGAGAACTCATGCGTTACCGTTGGTTTGAGAGGTATCATGGCGCGGAAGGGCAGCATCGTGGTTCGAGCGGCCGAGACCAGCTTTCCCCTATCGCTGACCTCCCGCGATATCCACCTGCTGGATGGCCGCCATTTCTTCCGGGATGGTTGGGAGTACCGGAAGCTCTTCGGGCTCGATTTCTTCCGGGGGCTCAAGAATCCCCCTCTGGGCGTCCCGCTCGTCACACACGACCGGAAGCTCCTTCTCATCAAACTCCGAGACCTGCTCGTCGAGTTCGAGACCCAGAAAGACCTGATCTCGTCCGACTATTCCTATGGCTTTGACGACCGAAAGGGCCGATTCGGCGGGGCAGAGTCTGGATTTCGAGTCGAGGGAGGCTATGGATACATCGAGGCTCGGCCCGCCGGGTATTGTACTCTGACGATTTCCGACGTGGGGCCCAACGGGAGGGGACGGGTCTTCGCCATCATCGACATGCGCGTGCGCCGCCAGTATGAGACCCTGGACAGGGGGATGTTGAAGGTCTACGTGCGCAAGGCGTCTGTCGGATGGTTCGACACACTCCCGGCTCTGATCGAGTTCCTCGAAGGGCAGCCCGATGAGACGGTCGAGATCATGCATGTGGCAACCGACTGACCGGCGCTCGGCCGATGCCGGATCATGGGCCGGGTTGGCCGTACGGAGCGAGTAAGGAGCGTCTCCTGGGTGAGAGATTCGCCGCCTCCCGGAAATGAGGCCGGGGGTCGATCCCCGCTCGGACTGCCGCCCGGGAGAGGTGGCCGATGGCGAAGCCGAAGTCCCTCGGGTCGATACCCAGGGCAACGATCGAGGCGGCTGCCAGTCCGAGTCGGAGGTGGCGGATGTCCCCGCTCGCCTGGAGCCGGTACGCGTGCCAGGTCACTCGATCCTCGCAGGCGATGATCAGCCGGTGTCTCTCCTTGACGAACCGTCGGACCGCGCCGCGACGCCTCGGCGTCGCGGTCAGGTAGGATTCACCGAGCTGATCGATGAGGGCGTCTCGTTCGGCGAGCAATTCGCCGCGGAAGTGGTCGGACGGGACTTCCAGCGTGGTATGGATCTCGTCGAGGCGTTGGAGGATTATGTCCATCGTGCGAACTCCAGGGGCGGTCTCATCGCGTGACCAACGTCCGCCTTCCGATCGTTGTCGCCAAGGACCACGAACCGGAAAGTCTGTTATCTGGATCACCCGTTGCATGTTTCCAGATTGTCCCGCGCCCCATTGTCCGGGCCAAGCCTGGTGAACCGAGATTGACGGGATCATGAGTCAACCGATAGCATCCTGCGAGATCGGGCTACTTGAGGGCGTAGATCCCGGATTTTTCGATGTGGTCAGTCTGGGGACCCGAGTCATGGGTCCTTGTTGGCGATGAAGCACAGGGAACTGATCCATGAGGTCTGGGAGGACTCCTATGCGGACCTCGATGAGACCTGGCATACGGAATGGGGGATCTGTTTAGCCGGGCCGTTCGGTGATTGGTTCCGACGTTCGCTCAGCCCGAGGGCGAGGCTGTCGACCACGTTCAACGCCGGAAGTCCCGGCGAAGCGATGGCACGCTTCCACGAGCTGATCCGGCCGGGCGATGTCTCGAGACGGCATCGGCTGCGTATCCACGATGGGTTGGAAGGCCTGATCGAGGATGCGTCGAAGTCCGAGCCTTATCCCGACTGGTTCTTCGAGGATGAGGAGCGAGCGCCCCTTGCCGATACATCCCACCCCTTATGGGACCGGGAGATGGATGAGTAGAATGAGGTTGGCCAGGTGTGTGGATGCGATTGATTGACCCTACCTGGGTCTACGGTTATCCGTGCCTGAATCAATCGGCGAATAACCCCGGCGTGTCATCCCCGGCGTCGGTCTTGATGACCCAGACATCCGGGTATTCTCGGCCCCATTCCAACGGGAAATCCTCGTCGCGCCAGACGCCAAACGTGCATTCGCAACGCCAGATCCCCTTGAGATCGTGTCGGAAGGGCCCGAATTCTTCCTCCACGCCCGGGGGGAGATTCCAGGCCGTCATCCGACCCTCATCGGTTATCCAGACGTCCTCGATTTCGACGATCTGGGCCCATTTCAAGATCGCCGATTCGAGGTCATCGGCCCGGACCTGATTCACGATGACGCGCCGACCATTGCCGATGAGCACGAAAAACGTCCAGCAGTGCATCCGCAGTCGCCCCTCGAAGTCGGTCCGATCCTCCGCGTGTCCGTGTGAAGTCGATTCGAATGGCACTGACCAGGCTCAAAGCCACCTCTGCGGACGCTTCCGGGCGATCCGACGGGGTACTTCCATTCGACTATAGGCTTTGCGTCGGCGTTTGACGAGGATTCAGGGGAAATTTGAGGGATGGATATCGGCACAGTTCACTTGACCGCCCGATGAGCCATCTTGGCGTCGTTGTCTCTCCCGCCCGCGTCATGCGCACTTCCGACGGAACCACCGGCTCGCCGCGAGTACTCCGGCGACGGCGAGGCCCGAGGGTTCGGGCAGAGGAGTGGGCAAGGGGGCGGGCGAAGTGGGCGGCGAGGGGGGTGGGATCACGCTGGCCGCGTCCACGGTCACGTTGTCCATGACGAACTGGGGCATGGGCGGGCGCGTCGGGGCGGAGGGAGTTGGCGCGAAGAACGCCGGGTCGATCGTGCCGCCGGAGGAAGAGAGCCGCACGTTGTCGACATCCTGGAAGCCGAAATTCACCATTGTGGGGCCTGACGGGTTGAGCGTGACGGTTTTCGAGTCGACGACCTGCCCGTTGAGATAGCCGGTGACATGGAGCACCAGGTTGTCCGTCCACGCCGAGGTGAGCGCGGCGCTCTCGAACGCGAACGGAGTCGAGCTGCTCAGCGTGGCGGTGGCTGTGTCCGAAGTACCATCGGGCGGGACCCACGCCACGGTCGGCGGGGAGACCGCCCCGGTCACATAGCCGTTGTTCGGGTTGCCGGTGCTCACCCACCCAGGCCGTGTTCATCGTCTCGACATTCTGCCAGTTGAGCCCGCCATACGAGTTGAGCGGCTGCTCGTTCGCCGTGTTGGTGTTTTCAAATGTCAGCAGAGTCGAAGCCTCGCCTCGCCGATCCATCGCGGCCAGCAGACCGGCCGCGGCCAGCAAGACAATCACCCCCCGATTCCGTCCTTCCATCGAATTGTGCCTTCCTTGAACCCGGACGAAGTCCTGGTGAGTCGCCCGTACAATCCGCCCGCGGGCGAACCCTGGCAGGATTCGCCCCCGGCGGGAAGGCGAGTCTGTCGAGCCGACTCATCGACGCACTCGTCCATACATCGAGTGGTCAACGTTTGTCGCTCACGCCAGACAATCGCCTTCCAGGAGTCAGAGGATCCGGCCCGAGTGCCCGTTCACTCCGTCGGTTCGCCCGCCGCGTGGAGCACGATTCTCAGGGGAGCCAGGTTGATCCGCGCGTCGTAGAACCCCTCCGCCAGTTCCCGGAGCATTTCGAGGGTCGGATAGCTGTCGATCGATTCCGGCGAATCCAGCAGCTTTTCGGGATCGTCGCGGAGGAGTTTCGTCAGCCGCTCGTACAGGGCGGCATAGGACTCGGCGAGCTTGCGTTGATCGTCGAGCAGGCTCTTGTTGCGTTCGTATGCGGCACCCACGACTTCCACGACCTCTTCCCTCGTGGGCCGGGGGTCGGTCGCGGGCTCGGGTTGCGACCTGCCCAGGAGGCTTTTCAGGAAATCCTGACTCATATTCGATATCCTCTCATTTTTCGGGTTATTGATGCGATTTCTTGCTATTTCGATCGGCCTGTCAACCCGTCGCGACATAACAACATTGATCAATATGTTCTTCGACGCGTTCGGCGAGATCCGCCGGGGGTCCATCGATGCATTTGACCGCTTGCAGAAAGCGTGCCCATCCCATGCCGGCCCTTGGCGGCGATCGCGCATGCAATCGCCCGGCCCTTGCCGGAGGTGGACAATGTCTTTTGCTGATCCAATCGCAAATCGATAGCTTGGCATGACTGTTGCGTGGATGTAGCGATCCGTCCTACTAACGGCCAACCTTGGCGATCAATCGCGCACTCGGTCGATCCATGGATGTATGGGGCGGAAGCACGCTGTGGGCGGTCTACCGTGGGAGAAGATACGGACGATGACCGACGGACAGCTATTAGGGCACTTCACGGCGGGCGGTGATGAAGCGGCGTTCGGAGAATTGGTGAACCGGCATGGGCCGAGCATCCTTCGCCGATGCCGCCAGGTGCTCTCGAATACACCCGACGCGGAAGACGTCTTTCAGGCCACGTTCCAGGTGCTGATCCGGAAGGCGTTCACGTTGCAGGAGCCGGAGTCGGTCGGAGCGTGGCTCCATGGGGTTGCCTATCGGATCGCCGTCCGTCTGCGACGGCGCACGGCGAGACGGAACCTGCTGGAGAGGACCCACGGCGAGCGGTCGTGGATCGGGCCGCCGCCGGAGGAGTCGCTGGAAGAGGAGGGGGGGATCGTCCGCGAAGCGTTGGGCCGGATGCCCGAGAAGTACCGCGAGGTCTTGACGTTGGTCTATCTGGAAGGCGTCACGCATCGAGAGGCGGCGTCGCGGCTGGGTTGGCCGCTGGGGACCGTGAAAGTGCGACTGGTCCGGGCCCGGCGATTCCTGAGGGATCGGCTGGCATGCCTGGAGAGTCATATCACGTAATTTACTCTGTCTCAATCAATGTCCGGGATCGAGGACGTGAGGGATTCCGGCCGGCATGGCCGCCCTACGATTCCGCGCGGTTCATCGCCTTGATCAGCTCGCTGATGGCCTTGAACTCGGGTCGGTCCGACCGCTCGGTCCACTCGAAGAGGACGGACTCCGTGGTCGAGACGACGGCACCGGCGTGTTCCAGGCGTCGGATCGCGAATTCCCAGTCGATCTTGCGGCGGGATGCCACGGCATCGGCCGGGACCTGGACGCGGAAGCCCAGGTCGAGCAATTCGAGGGCCGTCTGCGCCACGCAGACGTGGGCCTCGATGCCCGCCAACGTGACGTGGCGGATGTTCCGCCCGTAGAGTTGCTCGAGGAGTTGGGGGACCCCGCAGCAATGGAACGTCGTCTTGGCCGGACGATCGGGTATCAGCTCGGCGATCGCCGCGGTCGAGGCCCCCAGGCCGTGCGGATATTGCTCGGTGGCCCAGACCGGCATCCCGAGCGCCCGGGCGCCTCGGATCAGGCTCACGGTGTTGGCCACCACCGGGTCGCGGTCCGGGATCGCCGCCAGGAGCTTCTCCTGGAGATCCACGACCAGCAACGCACCATGGTGCCCGGTCAATCTCTGAGTCGGTCGCATCGGATTTGATCCTCCGTCCCCGGTCACGAGTGGAGGGTGCCGAGCGTCGAACCCGGGCACGATGTCGTCGGCCCGACCGAGAGTCGGGCCCCGGCGAATCCCACAACGATCGCCCTTCGGGCCGAGCCGCTCGTGATCAGGGACCAATGACTAAGGACTAATGACTCGCGACCCGGATGTCAAGCGCGCCGACTGGCAGCCGAACACCTCGGCAATCTCCCCGCAAGCACCCCATATCCACCCATCCTGCCAAATATACTAAACCGCCAAACACAAAATTGTTCTAAGATTGGCGTAACATTCGAAAAGGCGGCAATTGGTCCGAGGACAATCACGTTGGTGAGCCTTGCCGCGCCGGGGTATGCGGACTACCATGAGTAATTGGACCGTGCCTGGTTCCGCATGGATGCATCCGATTCGGCTCGGGACGGATGGGTGAGGATCATCCTGGGGTGGGGGCGACCGGTGTGGCTGCGAAGCCTCGACTGCTAGTCATTGACCGCGACAACGCACACGGGAGATCGTCGTTCGATCATCTCTCGGAGTCGTTCGAGCTGGTGATGGTCCGCACGATCTCCAAGGCGTTGTCGCTGCTGCGGGAGCAGAAGTTCACCGCGGTCTATGTGGATGCGTCGCAACTCTCGGCGGTCCGCTGGGTCGGGATGATGATCCAGGCGGAGGAGATCCTGGACGCGATCTCCGACGGAGTCGCGGTGGTCGACCCGGACCTGAGGATCATCTGGGCGAATCCGGAATTCTACTCGCTGACCGATTCGACGACGCCGCCGGTCGGACTGCCGTTCTACCATGCGCTGGGCCAGCCCGAGATCCTCGGGCCGGACCCGTGCCCGTTCACGACGGCCGTGGCCTCGAAGTCGGCGGCCAGCACGGCGATGAAGATCGGCGGCAACCGCTACCTTCGCGTCACGGTGACCCCGGTCTTCGACGCCGCGAACGCCTTGACGCACCTGATCGCCCTGACCCGCGAGACGACCGACGAGACGCAGCAGCAGCTCAAGGTCAACGCCATCCACAAGGCCGGCGACGAGCTCGCCGACTTGACCCCCGAAGAACTCTCGCAGATGGGGGTCGAGGAGCGGACCGACCTGCTGAAGTACAACATCGCCCGGCACATGAAGGACCTGCTCGGCCTCGACTTCATCGAGATCCGGCTGCTGGACCGGCCGACCAACCGCCTGATCCCGCTGTTGACCGAGGGGATGACGCCGCTGGCCGCCAATCGCGAGCTGTTCGCCCGGAAAGAGGGCAACGGCGTGACCGGCTTCGTGGCGGCGACCGGCATGAGCTATGTCTGTCCCGACACGACGCGGGACCCTCACTACCTGGAGGGTGCGCCGGGGTCCCGGAGCTCGCTCACGGTCCCCCTGATCATCCACGGGACGGTCATCGGCACGTTGAACGTCGAGAGCCCACAGCCGGAGGCGTTCGACGACCGCGACCGGCAATTCATCGAGATCTACGGCCGGAACATCGCCGCGGCGCTCAACACCCTGGAGCTGCTCGAGGCGGAGAAAGTCGGCACGGCGATCGCGTCGGTCGAGGCGATCAACCGCGAGCTGGCGATCCCCCTGGACGACATCATCACCGACGCGACCACCGTCCTGGACCGCTATGCCGGCCACGACGAGGACATCATCGCCCGGTTGCGACACCTGCTCTACCGGGCGCGGGAGATCCGCAGCCTGATCCACAAGGCGGGCTCGACGATCGCACCGCCTCCCAAGCAGAACCTGTCGGCCACGGCACCTCGGCTGGCCGGCACCCGGATCCTGGTGGTCGACGCCGACGACTCGATCCGACGGTCGGCGCATCATCTGCTCGGCAGCCAGGGCGCCAGCGTGGAGACGGCCCGGGATGCGCATGAGGCGATCGCCCTGATGAGGCAGACGCCCTATTCGACCGCGCTGGTGGATATCCGCCTGCCCGACCTCGACGGCTACGAAGCATTCCGGCGGCTACGCGAGGCGCAGCCCGGCGTCCCGATCATCCTGATGACCGGGTTCGGCTGGGATCCGTCGCACTCGATCGTCAAGGCGCGTCAGGAAGGGCTCCAGACCGTGCTCTACAAGCCGTTCCGCGCCGACCGGCTGATGGAGGCCGTCGAGCAGGCCCTCCGCACGGGGACGACCCACTCTCAGACACACCCGGCCGCAGCCGTTCCCGCGCCGCCGACCGACGGCCCTGCCGCGGGCAAGGTCGCCAGCCCTCCGCCGACTCAGATGGCGACGACGGCATCCCACCGGACTGTCCCCAATCCGCCGAGCCCCGTGATGGATCACGAGGACGCGGATTCCCGCCCCATCGAGACCACGAATCATGAATCCTGACTGGCCATGGCTGGCCCTCTTCGCGCTGGCGATACCCCCGGGCCTGGGCCATCTCTGTCATTTCGTCCTGCCGATCAATGTCGTCAGCGGGTTGGGATTCCGCGAGGAGGTCATGGGCCGGGCCCGGACGGCACTCTTCGCGTGCCTCTGGGCGACCTCGGCCCTGCTGCTCTGGGGGCATTTCCAGGCGCCCTGGTGGACCTGGTCGTGGCCGATCCGCGGCTATGCCATCCTCTGCGTGATCTCCGGCCTGGTCGTCTGGCCGTTGGCGACGCTGGTCCAGGCCCTGCGGCGAGTGCCCGACGGGATCGCCCATCTGGCGGCGGTCCACGAGCTGGCCGGGCCGGACGAGCGGGATGACTTGATCGGCGGCGGCCGGCGATCGTGGCTGCTGAGGCTCCCCGGCAACGAGGCGTTCCACCTCCGGCTCCGCGAGTGGGACGTCACGCTCCCGGAACTCCCAGAGCCGATGGCCGGCCTCCGGATCGTGCAGATCAGCGACCTTCACATGGCGCCCTGTTTCCACCGCGATTACTTCGAGAGGGTCATCGACGCTTGCCAGGGTTGGGAGGCCGACCTGATCTTCCTGACCGGCGATGTGGTCGAGCACGACGATGCGATCGGCTGGGTCGAGCCCTTGCTCGCGCGGCTGAATGCCCGGCTCGGTAAGTTCGCGATCCTGGGCAACCACGACGAAGGCCATCACCCCCAGTTGATCATCGGCGAGCTGGAGAAGGCGGGATTCGAGGCCCTCGAAGGGCGATGGACGACCGTCGACGTGGATGGGACGACGCTGGCCATCGGCGGGACCTCGGCGCCCTGGGGCCCGGACGTCGACCCGAACGCGTGCCCGCCGGCCGAGTTCCGGATCCTCCTGAGCCATTCGCCCGATCGGTTCTACCGGGCCGCGCGCTGGGGGATCGACCTGATGTTCTGCGGCCACAACCACGGCGGACAGATCCGCCTGCCGCTGGTCGGGGCCGTCTTCATGCCCAGCATCTACTCGCGACGCTTCGACCGCGGATTCTTCCGGCGGGAGAGGACCCTGATGTACGTCAACGAGGGCGTCGGAGGGATGCACCCCGTGCGTTACGGCTGCTCGCCGGAAGTCGCGCGGTTCGTGCTGCGGCCGGCACGAGGATCGAGCGCACTCCCCGGATTGGAGCGTCGGACTGCGCACCGCAGACAAAGTGACGCGCGGGAGCGCGATTGGGTCCAGAGCTGACGATGATTGCAGAGGCCCATCTCGTTGGTCGATCGGGAGGAGCTCGGCGATGCCCTCACCTTTCCCGGGTATGGACCCCCATCTGGAAGAGCAAGGCTTCTGGGTGGACGTCCATCTTTCTCTCATCTGCGAAATTCAAGCTCGCCTGAAAGTTGAACTCCGGCCAAAGTACTACGCGAGGATCGATGAGCGGGTCTATTCCACGGCTCGAGTGGAATATCACGATACATTTCTGAAAGTCGTCGAACGCGAGTCTGGCGACGTGGTTACCATCATCGAGATCCTCAAACCGAGGAACAAGGTGCCGAAGTCACCCGGCCGCGACAGCTTCGAGCAGAAGCGGCGCGAGGTCATGGACTCACCGATTCACCGGGTGGAGATCGATCTGTTGCGCGGAGAATGCATGGCGCGACTCCCGGAGAAGATCGGCCCGCGAGAGTACCTGGTCAGGGTGTTGGAGAAAGGACAGCAACCCCAGGCCAAGGTCTGGCCGATACAATCGGCCCAGCGATTACCGAATGTTCCGATCCCCTTGAAATCCAATGATCTACCCGTCCTTATCGACCTCCAGGCTGCCCTCGATAGCATCTATGACCGCGCGGGCTATGACCTGCGGATCGACTATCGCGAGGAGCCGCGGCCGCCCCTCGATGACGAGCTGGCGGCCTGGGCGAATCAGCTCCTGAGATCGACGGGGCTCCGTCCGTGATCCTTCGCAAACGGGATCGGTGCTCACAGAGCACCCTACAAAGATCTTACTATAGCTCTTAAATATAGACCCGCCGATTATAGACATACCACTCGACGAGCAAGACGCCGAGGACCAGCAGGGCGAAGTACCACCAGATGTCCTTCTGGACCTTGGCGGGTTTCTGGGTGCCGGTGACCGGGGTGTAGCCGATCTTGATCTTGTACGACTCGGCCGTGCTGGTGGGGGCACCCTCGGGCACCAGGCCGCGCGGGGCCAGGTCGCTCTCGCGGAAGTCGAAGAGGTTGACGGCGAACGGCAACTGGCCCTTCGGCTCCCAGGTCGCCAGGTAGATGCCGGCCTTGTCGGCGTGGTTGTAGATGAACGTCCCCTGGGGGGAGCGCGCGACCTTGTCCTGGGGCAGATCGGCCGAGGAGACCGTGATCTCGCGGCTGATGGTCTCGGCGTGCAGGGCCACCGGGCTGCCCGGCTCGGCCACCTCGTCGCCGGCCCCCTCGCGGACATTCCCCATGGCCTGGATGCTGTTCAAGACGAAGAGCGGGAAGCTGATGTACTTGAACCAGGTCGTGTTGGGCGTGGTCCCGTCGATGAGGGGAAACGTGACGACGACGTCGGTGAACCCTTCGCGAGGGGCCAGGAACGCCAGGGATCCCAGGTTGCTGTCGATCAGGCTCTTGGCCCCGGGAGGCAGCTCGACGACGCGGGCCGTGGCGATGTAGATCAGCCTCAGGTCCCGGATGTACTGCATGACCGGGTGTGCGATGTCCCAGTCGAGGACCACCGGCTGCTGGACCTCCTTGGTCTTCTCGTACGCGGTGCCGGGGGGGAACTGGCCGAAATAGAGCGTGTTGGCCTCGGGAGGCGCGTTGGGCTTCACGCCGTCGTAGATGACCAGGTCGTATCGGCCACCCTTGAGGTCGCGTGCGACGGCCTCGCCCTTGGCCTCTTCCGGCGTGACGATGGTGATGTCGGCGCGTTCGGCGGCCGAGGGCGTATTGAGCGTGTCGACCAGGTATCGGTTGCCCGGCGTGACCGCCAGAACCTGGGCCTTGCGCGTGGTCCCGACGACCGCGAAGGCGCGGTTATCCACGTCGAGCGCGTCCTTGACCGTGAGGCGGACCTCGTAGGGCGCCAGGCCGACATCCGTCAGATCGAACTTGAAAGACTGGTCGGTCTGCGCGCCGAGCTTGAGCGCGATGGCGTCGACCAGCTCCCCGGCATCACCGGGCTTGTCGACGGCGTGTCGATAGAGCTGGGCTTCGGTCGACACCTCCTCGGGCCGGAAGTTATGGACGCGTCCGAAGAGCTGGTAGACCTCCGGCTTGTCGTCGTCGCGGCGCGCGGAGAGCGCGACGATCGCCACGTTGTCCGACGGGTTGCGGAACTTGGCCTTCTCGTCGGCGCCGCTGACGCCTTCGGCCGGTGACGAGTAGGGCGGGGGCGGCGGGCCGAACACGACGAACTCGGGCTCGAGGTTGCCCAGGCTGAAGCCCTCGACGTCGGCGAAACCGCCGTCGGTGTAGATGAACAGCTTGGGCGTCACGACGGATGAAGCGACTACGCCCTCGCCGATCTGTTTCGAGGGATTGGCCAGGCCCGCGGCCACCTGGAGCCCCTCCCGGATCGAGGTCCTGGCCTGGGTCGCCTTGATGGCGTCGATCCGGCGGGCCAGCATCCGCTTGTCGCCGGTATAGTTCGACTCGACCCGAGCCGAATCGGCGAAGGAGATCACCATCGCCAGGTCGTCGGCGTCCATATCGCTAACGACCTTCTTCGCCGCCTCCTTGGCCTTCTCGAGGCGGCTGGGCGGCACGTCGGTCGCGGCCATGCTCGCCGAGTTGTCGATCATGAGGACGAACCGCTGCCCCTGCGCCCGGTGCCCTTCATGTGCGGCCCGGCCAGCGCCAGCATCGCCAGCGCCACCGCCAGGAGTTGGAGGAACAGGAGCAAGTTCCGCCGCAGCCGCTGGAACAGGCTGTTGACGTGCAGGTCCTCCAGGCTCCGGCGCCACAGGAGCGTGCTCGAGACCTGAACCGGGCGCCGCCTCAGCTTGAGGAAATACAGCGCGATGATCCCGACCGGCACCCCCGCCAGAGCCGACCACGCGGCCAGCCCGAGCGGCGTGCTGAGCTCGATCGGAGAACTCATCTGACCCAGCCGACTCCAGAAGCTACCCATCCAATCCCCCTTCGGGATTTTGGATTTTCGATTTTGGATTTTGGATTGAACCGCCACGACCAACGGGCTCAATCCGGAGCGGAAGGCTCAATCCAAAATCCAAAATCCAAAATGTCACAGTTCTGGCTCCCGGTTCGCCACGCCCGCCCGCTCTCCCTTGCGACGGCGCACCATCATGTACAGCAGATACGCGACCAGGGCGCCGCCGAACCCGAAGAACACCCAGGGACTCGTGATCGACCATTGATTCATGTCAGCCCTCAGCCGGCCGATGGGCGGAATCGGCCTGAATCCAAAATCGAAAATCGAAAATCCAAAAAGCTTTACTTCACCAGCCCGCGTTCCCGCAGATAGTTGAGGATCAATTTGTCGAACGGATTGTCATTGGTGGTGAAGATATAGGTGATACCGCGACTGGTGCACCATTCTTTCAAGCCGCCGACGAAGGCGTTCAAGGTGTCCTTGTATCTCTTCAAGAGGGGCGCGCTGATGGTGATCTCGGCGAAGTCGCCGTCCTCGGCGTCAACCAGGCGAAGGTCGCCGACCAGCTCGGGATGGACCTCCTCCTGGCTCAGGACGTGGACGACGTAGATATCCATGTTCCTCGCCAGCAGGTAGCGGAGGGCATCCTGATAGCCCCGCTTGTCGAGGAAGTCGGAGATCACCACGACGACGCCCTTGCCGGAGTGCCGGATGGCGAACTCGCGGGCCGCGGCGGTCAGGTCGCTGGTGCCGATGGGCTCCAACTGCTCGAGATACTGGATGATTCGCCACATCTGCGACCGGCCCCGGATGCCGTGGAGCCCCTGGTCGAGCTGGGCGCTGAAGGTGTCCATGAGCACGCGGTCGTGGTTCACCAGCCCGATGAACGCCAGGGCCGCCGCCACCTGCTTGCCGTATCGCAGCTTCGTCGGCGTGCCGAAGTTCATCGACTGGCTGGTGTCCAGCAGCGTGTAGACGTGCAGGTCTTCCTCTTCGAGGAACAATTTCAGGAAGAGCTTGTCCAGCCGCCCATAGACATTCCAATCGATGTGCCGGAGGTCATCGCCGAAGGTGTAGTTGCGATGCTCGGCGAACTCCACCGAGGAACCGCGGCGCTTGCTCTTCCGCTCGCCCTTCATCCGGCCGACGAAGATCTTCCGGCTGACCAGCTCGAGCTGCTCGAGCTTGTGCAGGAAGACCGGGTCGAGGAGCGGGGCCTCTGTCGTCGCGGTCATGAAATCCTCCCCGGCATGGAGACGCCAGCCTCACCTGGATCGCTCGATCCGGGTCAACTGATGAAGTCGGAGAACCAGAACAGCGACACCATCACGGTCACGGTGACCCCCAATCCCACCAGCCAGGGCACCAGCGCGGCCAGGAAGATGGTCCAGCGGGCCTTGAGCCCCAGCGGCCGGCAGCGGTTCAGGTAGCCCATCGCCGTGAGCCAGCTCTCCAGGATCACCAGCGCACCGGCCGCCGCCGTGGCGATCGCCAGCTCGGGCTCCGAGCGCCACGCCAGCACCGACGCGGCGAATAGCACGGTGCAGAGCCCGATCAGGCACATCAGGTCGCCGGTCGTGAAGACGAGCCGCTCACGCTTGGGCGGGGTCCACTCCTGCTCCAGGGCCGGCGGGGGATCATAAATGTCATGCATGTTAGTTATTGATCATTTCGCTTGTAGGCGGGGTCTGTGGCCCCGCGATCAGAACCCGGCCTCACAGAGGCCGGCTACAACAGGGCCCCGGCCTCACGGAGGCCGGCTACAGTTGAGGCGACGTTCATCACATTCCCTAAGCCGCCTTGGTCTCGGCCTTCTCGGAGACGGCGTCGATGACCTTGAGCAGGACGTCGTCCGGGTTGATGCCTTCGGCCTGGGCCTCGAAGTTCAGGAGCAGGCGATGGCGGAGGCTCGGCAGATAGACCCGACGCAGGTCCTCGAAGCTCACGTTGAACCGGCCATCCAGCAGGGAGCGGACCTTGGCGGCGAGGACCAGGGTCTGGACGCCGCGGGGGCTGCTCCCCCAGCGGACATACTGGTTCGTCGCCGGTACGGCGAAGGGCCCCTTGGGGTGCGTGGCCAGGGCCAAGCGAATGGCGTAGTCCTGCACGTGGGGCGCGATGATCACGTCGCGGACCAGGGCCTGGAACCGGAGGAGCGTCGGGCCATCCATCACCTTCTCGGCCTTGGGGCGCTCGCCGCGCGTGGTGCGGTCGAGGATCGTGCCGAGTTCTTCGCGCGTCGAGTAGCCGACGACCAGCTTGAGCAGGAACCGGTCGAGCTGCGCCTCGGGCAGGGGATAGGTCCCCTCCTGCTCGATCGGGTTCTGGGTCGCCATCACGAAGAACGGCTCCTTGAGCCGGTGGATGTGGCCGCCGACCGTCACCGAGTGCTCCTGCATGGCCTCCAGCATCGCCGACTGGGTCTTGGGCGTGGCGCGGTTGATCTCGTCGGCCAGGACGATCTGCGAGAAGACCGGGCCGGGCTGGAACTCGAAGACGCGACGGCCGTCGGGGAGCTCCATGACGATGTTCGTGCCGATGATGTCGGCGGGCATCAGGTCGGGCGTGAACTGGATGCGGTTGAAGTCCAGGTCGATCGCGTCGGCGAGCGTCCGGACCAGCAGCGTCTTGCCCAGGCCCGGCACGCCCTCCAGGAGCGCGTGACCGCCGATGAAGAGGCAGGTCAGGACGCCGTGGACGATCTCGTCATGGCCGACGATGACCTTGGCGATCTCGGACTTCACGCGCTCATAGGACGTGCGGAACTCCTCGGCGTGGGCTTCCATCGATTCGGGTTCGGCCATCGACGACGATCCTTTCGGGTGAAGGTCGGACTGCCCAGGAAAAACACAAATACGTTATCCGCAGATGAACGCAGATAGGAATTCGTCTTTTGTATTTTTATCTGTGTTCGTCTGTATTTTCATCTGCGGACCACTTCTTGTTTTGCTCGAGACGCCCGACACCGCGCCGGGCGGGGCTTCACGAAGCCGGGGGCTTCTTCTCCTGTTCCTTGTCGCGTTCTTCCCAGACGCGCTGCTTGGCCTTGAGCAGTCGATTGGTATAGCTTTGCGCCTCGGGCGGCCTGGGGCCGGCGGCGAGGCCTGGGGCCTCGGTCCTCTCGGCCGGGCGGGGCCGGTTCTCCCAGTCGCCTCCCTCGAGGAGCGGCTCGCCGAGCGGGCCGGCCGCGGGCGCCGTCGGGAAGAGCTGCGGATCCAGCTCCGGACGGGGCGCCGCGGTGGTGGTTCGCGAGCGGTCGAGCTGCTCGTCAACCTCCGCCTTGCGGTTCCTGAGCTTGTCCATGTAATCGCTGGCCGCGGCGTCCTCCTGGCCTCGGAGCTTCCGCCATTCGTTGAGCGCGGCCCGACGGATCCGGTCGCCGTCGATGGCGATCCGGCGGACGGCGACGTCGCCGAGGAACAGGCATGCCGCCAGCCAGAGCAGGCTCGGCCACAGGGCCGCGAACGAGCGAGGATTGACCAGGTTCGGGTCGCGGCGGAAGTGGTCGACCCCGGCGACGGTCCGCGGCAGATCGACCCGGCCGTCGGGCAGGGTCTTCCAGCTCACGGATTGGCCGTCGGTCAGGCTGGCCAGGGTCTCGAGGGTCGTGGGGTTGCTCCTCAGCTCGCGGTACTCGTCGGAGTAGGGGACGGAGACCCCGGTTGAACATCACGCCCTGGATGTTATCGGCGCCGCGATAGCCGAGGTTGACGAAGTAATTGCCGCTGGAATCGGCGTTCTCGAAGGTCGCCTCGTAACGGCCCGGCGCGGTCTGGACCAGCTCGACCGGCGCCGATTTCAGGTCGGGATTGACGACGTATCCCTGGATGCCGAGGAAGTTGAGGAACTGGTTGTTCTTGTCGAGGGCGTCGACGACGATCTTGATCCGGCCCTCCTCGCGCTTGACGTTCAGCGTGAGGTTGCCCTGGTCGGCCGGCCGCATCGACCAGCGGACGACCTGGGACCAGAAGGCGGCGTAGCTCTGCCAGTCGGGCCAGGCCTTGGCCCATCGCCGGCCGGCGTCGCTGGTGAAGGCGACCGATCGGCCGAGGCCGTAAGTCCAGTGGGCCAGCAGCGGGTTGACCTGTCCGGCGGGCAGCGGGGAGACGAGCGGGATGTCGACCAGCTCGTTCTCCTTGGGAGAGGTCAGCACCAGGCCGGTGATCCCGGGCATCTGATCGGGCAGCCCCATGATCGGCTCGGTGATCGGGTAATTCAGCTTGGGCGCCCAGGCGGGCGATTGCTCGAAGATGAGCGGGCGCGAGATCGACCGCGCCTCTTTCTGATAGATCCGCGGCAGGGCGCGCGGGTTGGTGACGTTGTAGAACCGGCCCTTGGTCCGGACGGCGAGATTCCGCATGATGCTCATCGCGCCGGGGTCGTTGCCGTGCGCGGCGGTCAGCACGGTCGTCACCGTGATCTTGCTGGCGGAGAGCTGGCTGATGACGCGGGCGCTGGGCGGTGTCGGGTCGCCGTCGCTGATGACCACGATGTGCTTGCTCATCGCGTCCTTGACGCTGTTGAGCCCCTTCATGGCCATCTGGAGCGAGGGATCGAAGTCGGGCATGTCGCCGGGCGTCATCCGGTCCACGGCGCGGAGCATGCTGGACCGGCCGGTGCCGATCGCCCGCAGGGTGAAGAGCCAGGCTTCCTGGCCCTCCCAGTGGAGCATGCCGGCATAGTCGTAGCTCGAGAGCGAGCTGATGGCCGCCTTGGCCACCACCTTCTGCCAGTAGTTCCCCTCGGCGATCTCGCTGGCGTGCATGACCAGGACCATGGCGCCGATGCCCTGGACCTTCAGGGCCTTGATCTGCATGTCAACGGGCAGGGCCTTCTCGACCGGGGTGTTCATCCAGCCGCCGGCCCCGAAGCTGTCCTGGCCGCCGAGCATGATCAGCCCGGCGCCCATGTCGTGGCAGTTGGAGGCCAGGAGCTGGTGCTGGCTCTCGGTGAACGCCTCCTTGGGGACGTTGGCCAGGATCACGGCGTCGAAGGGCTGGAGCTGGGCCAGGTCGATCGGCAGCGGGTCGCCGCCGACTCCGCCCGAGCCGTCGATCCGGGGGGCGGTCAGGACCCGGACCTCGATATGCTTGTCGTGCAGGGCCTTGACCAGCTCGGCGTGCTCGCCCGCAGTCCCTTCGATCATCAGCACCTGGCCCTTGCCCCGGGCGTGGGTGAATCCCATGGCCTTGTTGTTGATCGCCCGGCGGTCGCCGCTCCCCTTCTCGGGGTTGAACTCGGCGCTGAAGGTGTAGAAGTTCGGCGCGGTGATGAGCTGCCGGCGCTGGAGGACATTGACCCCGCGCTGGAGCTCGACCGGGACCGGATCCTCGTCGCCGGGCGCCGGCGCCGTGGAATTGTCCGCCTTCTGGAGGATCTGGAGCGTGCCGCGGGTCGGCTCGCTGGCGCGGATGACGACGTTGATGTTGACCCGCTCGCCCTCCTTCACATCCGGGGGGATCGAGACCTTCTCGACCAGGACCTCGCGGTCGTAGAAGTAATCGATCGGCAGGACGTCAACCTGCACGCCGAGCGACTTTGCGATGAGCGCCTGCTCGAGCAGGTTGCCGCGGTTCTCGTTGCCGTCGGAGATCATCACGATCCGACGCGCGGTATCCTCGGGGAAGGCGGCCAGCGTCAGCTTGACGGCGGCCCCCATGTCGGTGTTCTCCGCGTCGATCGTGCTATCGATCCCGCCGAGATTGAGCGGGCTCGGCGCGGGCGGCACCTCGACCCGAGGCTCCCGGCCGAAGACCACCACGCCGGCCATGTCGTCTCGCCGACGCTTCTTGGACGCCTCGGTCACGTAATCGAGCGCGGCCTTCTGCTGTTCCTTGGGCATGCTGTTCGAGGCGTCGATCAGGAACATGGTCGTCAGGCGGTCGGTGCGACGGACCGACTGGGCCTCGGCCAGCGCCAGCACGATCAGCGTGATCACCGACGCTCGGAACAGGATCGCGAGCGTCCGGCGTAACGGACCCAGCCCGGCCAGGCTCCGATAGCTCATCCAGACCAGGGGGGGCAGGATCATCGGGATCAGGATCAACATCCAGGGGTTGCCGAACGTGACCGACCAGTTGCCTAGCGTCATCGCTCAATCCTCCCCAAAGCGAGCCGATCCGTTCCCCGTGCCGGTTTCCCCGTAGAGCACTTGCGATGGCTCATAGCCGGAATCTCTGGACGCGATGGTTATTCGAGTCGATCACGGAGACATAGCCCAGGCTGTCGATGGCCAGGGCGTAGGGGTTATAGAGCTCACCGGGCCCACGGCCCGGCGTGCCCCACAACCCGATGGATTGGCCGTCCATCGTGAACTTCTGAACGCGATGGTTGCCGTATTCGCAGACATAGAGGCAATGGTCCGGCCCGATCGCCAGGTCGTAGGGATAGCTCATCTCGCCGGGCGCGTCGCCGCGCGAGCCCCAGGACTTGAGCAGGTTGCCCTGGAGGTCGAAGACCTGGATCCGATGGTTGCAACTGTCGGCGACGAAGAGGCGGTCCTTATCGTCGATGGCGAGGGCTCGCGGCTTGAGGAATTCGCCCGGCTCGTACCCGTGCCCGCCCCACTGGCGGAGCCACTTGCCCTCGGGCGAGAACACCTGGATCCGGTCGTTCTCGCCGTACTCGGCGACGTAGAAATTGCCCTCGCGATCGATCACGACGTCGGTGGGGTATCCGAACCGGCCCGGGGTGGTCCCCTGGACGCCGTCGCCGATCTGGAACAGGATCTCGCCGTTCGGCGAGTAGACCAGGACCCGATAGAAATGGGTGTCGGCCACCAGGAGCCGGCCCAGGCGATCGATGGTCAGCCCGCTGGGGCCATCGACGTTGAAATCGGGCGTCCGCCAGCTCACATTGAATTGGCCGTCGCGGTCGAACTGCTGGATCCGGTCGGTCAGATCGGCGAGGTAGAGGTGATCCTGGGCGTCGAAGGCGGCCGCGCGCGGCTTTTGCAGGTGGCCCGGATTGATCCCGTGCACCCCCCAGACCAGATCCGGCGCCGACCGCGACTTGAGGTCGCAGCCGGCCGTCGCGGCCAGCAACACCCAGGACACCGACAGGCCGAAGATCGCCTTCGCTCTGGATCTCATGCCGGATTGACGCCTCAACGAAGTTTCCTCGATGCCGCACCGCACGCAGCTTTGGGGCGGACGTGTGATCCTGTAGAATTTAATGGTTGACAGGCCTCGGACGCAAGTCCTAGGCTCTTCGTATTCCGATTTCCTCCGCTGGCGGGGGGTGACTGGGTCATGGCCGAATGGGTCGCGGTCTGCCGGCTCGACGAGATTCGCGAGGGGCGTGGGGTGTCGCGGGACGCCGCCGGGCTGCGCGTGGCGGTCTTCCGTCACGGCGACGAGGTCGTGGCCCTGTCGGGCCGCTGCCCCCATGCCAATGGACCGCTGGGCCTCGGCTGGATCGAGGAGAATGAGGTGGTCTGCCCGCTCCATCGATGGCGGTTCCGGCTCGCCGACGGACGATGCACGACCGTGCGCGGCAATTCGGTCCATCGGTTCCGCTGCGAGGTCCGGGGGGATGAGGTGTGGGTTCAGGTCTGATGAACAGCCTCCCGCGCAGATTTCACGCAGTGACGCGAAGAGGACCGCAGAGGGCGCGAGGGGCGGAGACGAGAAGAGGTATCCTGTCGGCCGATCGAATCCATGGGCCCACGGCAATCCGGTG
Organism: uncultured Planctomycetota bacterium; assembly: GCA_963743925.1. Classification (GTDB taxonomy): domain Bacteria; phylum Planctomycetota; class Planctomycetia; order Isosphaerales; family Isosphaeraceae; genus CAVZRC01. The sequence continues at coordinate 69,710 of CAVURY010000036.1, forward strand.
GCGTCGATTGGCATCGCATTCCTCGGATTTGGAGTGCTTCGCGCCCTCTGCGCTCCTCTTGCGCCTCTGCGTGAAACCCTTTCCGCCTGCCTTCCGGGGAGACGTCGTATCGGACCCCGGTTCGCCCTGGAGGTGGCCGTCGCGGCGGGTCGAAAATCGACCACGATCATCGCCGGGCCGCCCTCGGGTTTGGGTTCGTTCGTCACATTGTGGTCGCCGCGGCCCTCGGGCCGAGAAGAGTGATCCGGGAACGCCCTCGGTGTCGTCGCACGAGCCGATACCCCGTTTCCTAGCGCCGCGGCGACGACCGTGGAGCAGAGCAGCACCAGCACGGCCAGGACGATTTTTTGTCCTTGGTCCTTGGTCCGTGGTCTGTGGTCCGTTGGGACCGGAAGGGGCTCGGGCGGGGCGATGGGTTCGTTCGTTCGGTCCATCGTCTGTTGGCCGTGGTCCTCGGTCGCGGAGACGGACTCGATGAGGGTGATGGCTTCGGTCAACACGTCCCTGGCGTCGGGGTCGACGGTCGCCGGCTCCGCGACCGTCGTCAGGAGATCGGACCCTTCGACCAACTCTCTCTCCGTCGACGGACCACGGACGTCGGAAATCGGGACGGGAGGAGCCGGCTGGTCGTCGCCGAAGTCGCGGCGGACCTTGCGCAGCTCCTCGAACGTCCGGCAGAGCGACCGGCCGCACCTCGCCTGATGCTTCCAGAGCCAATCCACCGTCTCCTTGTCGCGGTAGGACAAATGCGCCGAGACCGACGATAGGACGGCCGACTCCGCTTCCGTCGCCACGCGGTCTTCCCGCAGGGCCTCCAGCCGCGCCACGGCCGCCGACACGATCGCCCGCAATGCCGCCTGGCCCGCTGCCGCATCCCGCGGCGACCGCTCGGCCCGCGCCGCCGCGAACTTCTCCGACTGCCGCTGATACGAGGCCTCCGACCCGGGGCGGCGGAGGTCGCTCAACGGCTCGGCGAAGACGTCCGGCCCGTGCGGGTCCATCGCCTGACAGGCCAGGTAGATCGACTGCACCGCCTTGTCGGCGATCACGTCGAGCGGCTGCTTGCCCAGCAGCCGGATCGCCCGCACCCGGTCGACCGCCCTCCAGGCCAGGCCGCCGTCGAGGGCCGCGCCCAGCGCCGCCCAACGCTGGCGCAGCCAGGTGCACCCCAGCGCCGTGGCTTCCAGCTTCTCGACCAGGTGGGCGGGGTAACGGGGATGTTCCGGGTCGAACGGCCAGGAGAGGGGCGGATCCTGGTCGCCGCCATCGCCGCCGCGGGCGTGTTCGGGGTCGCCGCCGGAAATGTGCGCGGGGACGTGGAACAGGGTCGCGCCCAGCTCGTGCACATCCCGGGCGCGTCGAATGAGCTGCTCGTCGGCGGCCTCCACCAAGGCCGCTACCTCGGCGCGGTCGGCCCGGTCAAGCTGCCAGGATGCATGGACGGCGCGCTCCACCAGGTAGGCCTCGACGGCGTCGCGGGGCTGGAACTTGTCGATCCAGGCGTCGAGTCGGCCCTGATAGGCGTCGGCGTCCTCGCCGGGGAGGATGGGCAGCCGGGCCCGGCAGCCGTGTTTGAGGGCGTTGAACCGCGAACGCTCCTTACCGGCCTGGGATCTCGGCCCCGTGGATCGCTGGGCATTGCGGCGGTTGATCTCGGCTCGCGTGGGAGGGATCTCGGCGGTGGCCGTCATGATGGGATGTCCCCTTCGCGGGATGTCGATCGGGTGACCGGCGGTCGGGAGCATTCGGTGGGCATCGTCTGGCTCGCGGCGTCGCAAGGATGGCTATCTTCGACCTAATCACTGAGATTATGGGTAATTTCTTGACGTCTCGGGCGATTTTTTTGATTTTTCCTTTTTCTTGAGAATCCACCTCGGGCACTATCACGACGGACCGCGGTCTTGTGCGGCGACCCTGCCAGACATGACCGCTCGTCTTGTAGTGGCGGTGATAGCGCCGTGCATGCGCGGTGAGCAGCCACCGCATCCAACGCCCGAGGTCGCCGTCTCCATGAGGGCACACGACCAAGTAGAAGTGGTTGGGCATCAGGCAATAGCCGAAGATGTCCTCGGGCAGACGACGTCGGACGTCGGCGATCGCCTCGACGAAGGTGTCGTAGTCGGCCGGCTTATGGAAAAAGTCGGCGCGGCGGTTGCCCCGGTTCAGGGCATGGTAGCTTATCCCGCCGACAGAGGGTCGCGCGGTCCGAGGCATGAGGAAACCCTACGACTCAGAACGATCCGCGTCCAGAATTCCCTCCGTCCCCTTTCCGCCCCCCTTTCCGCCCCCAGACGACCACGCGGGCGACCGCGGCGCGGCACGAGTGGTCGGGGTCGAGGACCTGCGAGAGGAAGGTGCAGAGGGTCACGAACGGGGTGTAGATCGACTCGTTGTAGGTCACGCCCTCGGCGGCCAGGGCGTCCTCGACCATCCCGGCGTCCAGGACCTCGGTGAAGGGGAGGCTCTTGTCCTTCTCGAGGGAATCGATCGTCTCGGACACCCGGTGTCGGGTACTCTGGGACATGGGCGGTCTCCTGGTCGGGCCGGACTCGGGTCGTTAGTTACCGAGCCTTGTCCCAAAGGAGACCGCCTCTTGTCTATCCCCCGACGACGATTTGGGTTAGAAAAATCCGTGCGACATTCGGGTCAGGAGCCGTTACCGATTTTCGGCTCCAGACCCCTTATCCCGTCACCCAGCAACGGCGAACAGTCGAATTGACGAACCCGCAACTAACAACAGCACTTGCGGAGTGAGCCTATCAAACCCGAGCATTACTCCGTCGGGATAGCCTTGCTGATTGATCGCTACCCAGCCCCATGAAAAGCGGTGCCCCACGAGGGTATTCCACGGGGTATTCCCACTGATGCAGTCGCAACCTACCAAATCGCCTGCACCGCCTTCTCGACAACTGACAGTCACAGTATCGTGGTCGCCATCCGCAATGACCCACAGGTCTCTCTTCCCAAACCGAAGGAGGATGGCGACCCGGCAGGAATCCTCAATTCTCTCATAAACACTATCAAGATGCATTTCCTCTTCGGCAGTCAAATTGTAAAATGCATCTAAAGATGATTTGAAATTGATTGATCCCATCGGTTATCCTCTACGATCAGTGTTCTTGACCCAGGCGTCTTACTTGTTTAACTATCTTAATGGCAGTTTCGGCAGTTTCGTCGCCACCCACAGCGCCTTTCGCCGTGTCTGCAAGCGTGCGTTCTGCCCATTGAGCCGCTTGCCTCACATTGGATGCATTACCACCCCTCTCTTTAATCATCTGTGCAATCGTCTTGTTGGCATGGCCAACGAGGTTTCCCAACTTCCTTGTCAAAGAGGCGAAAAAAGGGACGGAGGGAATAAGCTTTTCTTCGTGGGGCAGGGGAAATGGAGACATAACTCATATCAATGTTCGAGCTGGAACACTGCAGGTCTGATGAATGTTCATAGATTACCCTCGATCCTGTCCCTCAATACGTGTGGGATAGACATCCAGGCCGTCTGATAGGTCGCATCGAGGGGAACCATGACACTCCGGCCCAATCCCAGGAACAGCGGCATCTTTGGCAAGCGGTCGCCGATGGCCAACGCCTCGACGTGGGCACGGAGGGTGTCCTGGCACTCATATGCAGCCAGGGTCAACGGCTTGCCCGGGGGCGGGACGTAATCTTGACCCGTGATCTCTTCCCAGATGGCGCCGTGGCTACCACGTCGATCGAACTTGCCGGGCGGGCAGATATCGATGAGCAACACCTGGATATTGCGATCGAGCAGGTTGGCGACTTTTTCCACGAGCAACCGGACCGCGCACCGGCTGTGTTTGTCGGCCGGCGCGATGATCTCGACCACCGCCACGACCTCGTCGTCGATCTCGTGCCGGATGGTCACGGTGCGATGCCCGCGTCGGTAGCGCTCGAGGTCGTCCTCGGCGACAATCTGAGTAACCGGCGGATCGGGCCAAGGTTCGCGAAGCAGTTTCTCGTATCGCCTGGAGCGCGGGTCGTCATTGCTGAGTTCTTCGCCCGTCCCACTTCGGCCGATGGTCGGAATCTCGAAACCAAAGGCGGCCTTGTGATGTTCGATGAGCGAATGGTACCCTGCCGGTAAATCCCCTTTGTTGAACCATGCGCTCAGCTCGCAGTTCCACGAAAGTTGGAGGTTGTAAAAGAGGATCGCCTCAACGCGAGACCGGTCGTGGATCGGCATGGGTCAACTCCGGAACAATCCGATTCCGCGTGCAGCGATGGCCAAATCAATCGATTCCGCTCCATTCTACCGGCTTTCACGGTCAGACGTTAACCTCCTAAGTTCGCGGCATTCCCATCCGTCCCCTTTCCGCGGCCGACATTGACGCCACGCCCGATCTGTGCGTCAATGGATGTACCGCGGTCATGACCTGGTCATGACCGCGTGGCGTGTTCGTCGAATCCAAGGGGGCTGAGCAATGGAATGGGAGGTCCTCTTCGATGAAGACTTCCGCGCCTGGTTCGACGAGGCCGAGGAGGGGTTGCAGGATGCGATCCTGGCATCCGTCGAAGTGCTGATCCAACAGGGCCCCCAGCTTGGCCGTCCGCGCGTCGATTCCATCAAGGGGTCCGACTACTCGAACATGAAAGAGCCGAGGCTCCGGTATCGTCGCGACCCCTGGCGAATCCTGTTCGCGTTCGACTCGCGTCGCCGGGCGATCTTGCTGGTCGGCGGGAATAAAGGGGCAGACGCCCGCTGGTATGAGACGAATATCCCGATTGCGGACCGTCGTTTCGAGCGGCACTTGGAAGCGATGGAAAGAGAGGGCTGATATGGCCATCAATGCCAGGGATGTCATCGCAACACTGCCGGAATCGCGCCGGGAAAAGATACGGGCGATGGCCGGACAGATCATCGACCGGGAATACTCCTCACCCGTCGAAAGCGTCGAATTCGAGTTCACCGTGACCCTTGAGGGGATTCCCCAGCTCACCCCCGAAATCGTGGCTGCATTCGACGATGCGGGCTGCGCCGATGCCTTGTTGTCTCAACGCGACGGGATCGTCTTGATGGGCTTCATCAGGGCTGCTCCCACCAGGGGGAGTGCGATCGTATCTGCGATTCTTGATGTTGAAAGGGCGAATGTTGGGGCACAGGTCAGGGTCGAGCCCGACACGGCCGGACTCGATGCTTCGCATGACCACCTGGCGCAAGCGATCAATTCCGTGCAACAGGCTAAATGGGAAATCGCCGAATTCCCCGAGCTTCACTCCGAGCGCCTCTCCGTGGCCAATCTTCTTCATCCGTAACCGGGCTTCCGATCGATCCCGTCATAATCCGAATACCGTTTAACGAATCATAACCGCGGTCTCTGAAGGTTTTCTTCATCGATCGAAAAAAGTGTGGAAACGGGGACGCAGGGAATTGGCTTTTCTTCGGACGTCCCCGCCCTCGGAGAATCGACTATATATTTGTGTTCTCAAATTATTTTCGATAAAAAAACACAACTCAATCTGATGACTGTCTCAAAGCTCGCGAGCCCTGCCTTCCGCGAGTTCCTCACGCGCCTTGTCGATGAGCCCGTGGAGCTTTCCGGCCTCGAAGTCCGAGGCGATTTGCTGGTCCCAGAGCTGGTTATCGAGCTGGAGGAACCAGTCGCGGAGCCTCGCCATATCTTGGCGGTCCAGCTTGATGATGCGAGCTTCCAGTTCTTCGAGTTCGCTCATCGCAAGGGTCCTTCTTCGCCCGCCTGAACGTTCCGGTTCGGCCAAGGCAATCGGTTCCTTATCCTAATCCTATCTGCCTTCCAGCGGGCAGGTCATCCTCAATGGGCGGGAAGCGGCGATCGCGGACCGGGTTCTTGTCCATTTGGAAGCGATCGATCTTCGACCGGATAATCGAGACTTCTCGGTGAACTCCACCGGGCCCGACCCGATCGCGGGGTGTGACCAAGTCACGTCAGTGCGCGGTTCGGACGGGCGCAGCCATCCGATTTCGGGCGTCAGCCCGATCCCAGGCGAGTCGAGGATCGCACTTACGTGCGAGGTTGGAGGTCCCCCGTCCGAACCACGGTCTCACGACACGTGGTCACACGCCGGTGGTCGCCGAGAAGTGTCGAAATAATCCTTTGCCTCCGACGAATGTCCTCTACAATGTCGGGCTGATCGAGATGCCCCTGGGTTCGATGGACTTCCTCCAAATGAACGATGCGATCCGGATTCGCAATGTGGCGAAGCGTTTCAACGGGACCGTCGCCGTCAACGACCTGGACCTGACCGTGCCGAGCGGCTCGCTCTACGGGTTCATCGGCCCGAACGGCTCGGGCAAGACGACGACCTTGCGGATGATCATGCACATCCTGCTCCCCGACCGGGGCGAGATCGAGGTCCTGGGCGAGCGGGATACTCGGGCCGCTCACGACCGCGTCAGCTATCTGCCCGAGGAGCGCGGGTTGTACAAACGCATGTCGGTGCGCCGGCTGCTCCGCTATTATGGCGGCCTGAAAGGGGCGAAGCAGCCCGAGCTCGACCGCTCGATCGCGCACTGGCTCGATCGGATGAGCCTCTCGGCGTGGATCGACAAGAAGGTCGATGCGCTCTCAAAAGGCATGGCCCAGAAGATCCAGTTCATCGCGTCGGTGCTGAACCGGCCCGAGCTGCTGATCCTCGACGAGCCGTTCAGCGGCCTGGACCCGGTGAACGCGGAAGTCCTCAAGGATGCGGTGCTCGACCTCAAGAAGGAGGGGACCACCGTGGTCTTCTCGACGCACGACATGGGGGTCGCGGAACGGCTCTGCGACCGGATCTTCATGATCTTCAAGGGTCGAAAGGTGCTCGACGGCACGCTCGATGAGATCCAGTCGGCTTACGGCTACGACACGATCCGGCTGCGGACCGAGGCCGGGATCGATGCCCTCCACGGGCTGGACGACATCGAGGAGATCAACGACCAGGGGAACTTCCAGCAGGTGCGGTGGCGCGGGGACCCTCAGGCGCTCCTCCAGGCCCTGATGACCCGGACGCGGATCTCCCGGTTCGAAGTCGCCCGCCCGTCACTCCACGATATCTTCGTCCGGATCGCCGCACCCGAGACCGCGCCGGAGGTCGCGTCCCATGCGTCCTAATCTCTCCAAGATCTGGGTCGTTGCGACGACCGAGTTCGGCTCGTCGGTCCGCACCAAGGCGTTCATCGTCAGCCTCCTGCTGCTGCCGATCCTCGTGGGCTCCTCGATCGGGCTCCAACTGTTCGTGATGGGGCGGGTGGATAGCCGGACGCGGAGCTTCGCCGTCGTCGACCGCACCGGCGAGCTCTATCCGGCGATCGAGAAGGCGGCCAAGGCCTACAATGAGAAGACCGTCGATGCCAAGGGCAAGACGATCCTGCCCCGGATCGAGCCGTCGCTGGTGAAGGCGCCGGGCCCGGATGATTCCTCGGTGGTCCTCGAGCTCTCCGACCGGATCCGCCACGGCGACCTCGGTGCTTACGTGGTGATCCCCGCCGAGGCGGCGCAGACCCCGCCCCCGGGCGCCTCCAAGCTGCCGGCCATCGCGTATCACTCGGACAATCCCAACGACGATGTGGTGCGGAACTGGCTGGTCGGGACGATCAACGGGGAAGTCCGATCGCGGCGATTCCGCTCGGCCGGGCTGGACCAGGCCCTCGCCGATCGGCTGAACCAGCCGGTCGGAATCGACAACCTCGGCCTCGTCAACCGCCAGGCCACGACGGCCGGCGGCCAGCCCGGGATCAAGGCGGCCGAGAAGATCGATCCGGTGCGGACCGCCGTCGTGCCGATCGTCCTGATGTATGTCATGTTCTTCGTGATCATGACCAGCACCCCGCCGCTGCTGAACAGCGTGATCGAGGAGAAGATGAGCAAGATCAGCGAGGTGCTGCTCGGCTCGGTGAGCCCGTTCGAACTCATGATGGGCAAACTCGTGGGCCAGACCGGGATCGCCGCGCTCCTGGGTGCGCTCTACATCGGCGGCGGATATGGCGTGGCCCTCTATTACGGCTATGCCGACGTCGTCTCGATCCCCCTGCTCATGGCGATGGTGCTCTTCCTGGTCCTGGCCATCTTGCTCTATGGCTCGCTGTACATGGCGGTGGGCGCGGCGTGCAGCGAGCTGAAGGACGCCCAGTCGCTCATGATGCCCGTCATCTTGATGTCAACGTTCCCGGTGATGATCTGGCCGGCCATCCTCAAGGATCCGGCGAGCCCGCTGTCGGTGGGACTGTCCTTGTTCCCGCCCGCGAGCCCGTATCTCATGCTGATGCGGCTGGGTATGCAGCCGGCTCCGCCGGCCTGGCAGGTCGCCCTGGCGATCGCGGGGACCACCCTGACGGCGCTGTTCTGCATCTGGGCGGCGGGCAAGATCTTCCGGACCGGGCTCCTCATGCAGGGCAAGGCCCCAAGCTTCCGAGAGCTGGCGCGCTGGGTGATGGCGAAGTAATTGCGATCGGCGCGGGTCGCATCGTTCCTTGTAGCCGGCCTCTGTGAGGACGGAGCTGCCGAACCCGGGGTCACAGACCCCGGCTACAACAACGGTTTCCCGCACGGGTCCGGGCTCGCGTCAATAGTGGGAGTAGTTCTCGAGGAACCGCGCGAGTCGCTGGAAGTCGCTGCCGCGCTGGATGAAGCGGACGACGGTCACCAGCGTCTCGGGGTCGACGAGCTCCTCGAACGGGACATAATTGAGGTTCAACTGGCCGGAGCACGAGACCAGGACGCCGTCGAGGTGGTTCTCGACGAGGGCGCGGTAGGCGCCGACGCCGAGCTGGCTGCCGAGGATGATGTCGAAGGCATGGGGCAGGGCGCAACGGGCCTCGTAGCCGAGCTGAACCCCGGTCACGCGGCGCTTCTTCCCGGTCCGGTGCTGATATTCGGCCTCGAGCATCTTCGACATATTCTGGGCCAGGTTGGTCTGCGACAGCGAGATGTTGCCGTGGTCGTCGAACTTGACGCCCTCGAGGTAGCGGGAGGGGAGGTACTGGGCCAGCCCTTCGGCCAGCACGATCACCCCGAACTCCTTTCCGTCCCGCTCGCGGGAGAACATGGCCCGGATGATCATGTCGATCAGCTTATCGGTGTTCATGATCTTGCGGGTCGTGGTCTTGCCCGACTTGGGGTCGGTGATGTGTTCCTCGGTCATCAGGTTGTCGTCGAGGTCCTCGATGCTGATGACCAGGCTGGCCTCGCCGGCGATGGCGGCGCCATACGCCAGCCAGCCGGCGCTGCGGCCCATCGTCTCGACGAGGAAGTACATCCGGCCGGCCTCGGCGTCGGCCAGGAGGTTGAGGATCTCGCCCGCCAGGGTCTCGACGGCCGTGAAATAGCCGAAGGTGAAGTCGATGCCTCGGTAGTCGTTGTCGATCGTCTTGGGGACGTGGACCACCGAGATCCGCTTGGTCTCGGGCGGCAGCGACTCCTGGAACCGCTTGAACTTGTTGGCCGTCTTGAGCGTGTCGTCGCCGCCGATCGACACCAGGGCATCGACCCCCAGGGAGGTCAAGGCCCGATGGACCGTCGCGAGCTGGGCGGTGCGCTGGGGGTCGGTCAGGTGGCTGGGCTGCGAGACGTCCTTGCCCGGGTTCGCGCGCGAGGTCCCGATCAGGATGCCGCGGGTGTTCCGCGTGCGACGCAGCTTCTTCTGATCGAGGACGATGTAATCCCGACCTTCCTGCATCGGATGATCGTCGCCGTATTCGATGAGCTGGGCATAGCCGTGCTTGATGCCCAGCACCTCGATGCCCTGGCGGTGGAATGCGGCCGCGGCCGTCGAGATCACCGCATTGGCGGCCGGGGCCGGTCCCCCCGCGAACAGCATCGCGACGCGGCGGATCTCTCGAGGAGATCCCGATGAACTCGGTGTGACAGCACTCGATTCAGGCATGGAAGACTCCCATCCGGTATCAATCGATCCAGAGACGGACAGATACGGTTCGTTCGTTAGCTCACAATTCCAGGATCACAACCAAGCTTCAAATCCATTCATCCACGGCGGACGGGCCGAGTCATGCGGCTCCTCTCCCGCAACACTAACGTCGGGAGCCGGAGGTCACAACGCCTTTCCCGCGCGATCGACGCGCCCGCGACCCGGACGTCGGCGGGGCTTCCTATTTCTGGAGCGCTTCACGATCGGATCGCATACACCCCACACTAACCCGACGCGCCAGCGAGGGGAATGCCTCAGCACCCTCGCTGGCGCGTCGGGTCAGTGTGGCGGCCGATGGGGCCAATGTGTATGCAGCTCCTGAATGAGACGCTCTAATCCAGGTGAGACATAGCGACTCGAGCCGAACTAGCACCCGAGCCGACTGGCTGGGCCGGTCGGATCAGAACGAGTCGGATGAAACGACCTCGCCGCCGTCGCGCGTGATCAACGCCCCCAGCGTGATGAGATTGGTCGAGTCCTTGATGAACCGCACCGAGCCGTCGCAGAACAGGGCGTTGAACCCGCCGGTGCCATGGCCGCCCAGGGCCTCGCGCAGGGCCTGTAGCTGCTCGACCTTGGCGAGGTCTTCGGGGGCCGGGATGTCGGAGTCGGGCCGGGTCCAGGGCACCGCTTCCCTGGCCTCGACCACGTCGATCGTGTTCGAAGTGCCGTCGAGGATCGACGCGATCTTGACCCCCTCGGGGGTTTTCGGGTCGAAGAACGCACGTTTGCCCGAAAAGCCGCGATAGAAAGTCTGCCCCGGGTCGGCCGGGTTTCCGGGGAGGGCGAAGACCTCCGGCATCCGGTCGAGCAAGGCCTTGTTGTGCGGGCCATCCCACGGCTCATCGAGCTTGAATTCGTTGAACATGCCCACCTGCTCGATGTAAGGCAGGATCTGCACCCGCCAGCTCAACAAGGGCTTGCCGTCTTTCCCGCGGATGTCGGCCGGGAAATGGCCGTTGGCACTCTCATAGTTGGCCAGTGCCAGGCCGATCTGCTTGAGGTTATTGGTGGACTGGGCGCGTTGGGCCGCGAACTGCGACGAGCGCAGGGCCGGCACGATCATCGCGATCGCGATCGGCACCACGGTCGCCGGGTTGATCGAGGGGAACGCCTCGCGCGAGATCAACTGGATCCCCGAGTCGTTCACCGCGAGGACCGAGACCGACGGGAACAGGAACGGTCGGATCTCGTCGGGCTCGGGGATCAGCTCGGGGTCGAACGGAGGGGTCGGAGACACGTCAACCGTCGAAGGAACCGGCGCCTGGAATGGGAGAATCTGGAAAGGAGGGCTTCGCAACACGAGGGAGGACTGGATCAGGTTCGGCAGTCCGACCAGGGCTTCGGGCAGCAACGATTGCCGGGTGTCCGCGACGTTGAGGAACGTCAATCGATCCGGGAGCTGGACCAGGGGACGCAGCAGGGGGTCGTCCGAAGGCAACCCGGCCGCTTCGGGACCTTCCGCCAGGTCGCGAGCACGCCGAGCCGTCGCCGGGGTCATGCCCCACACGAGTTCGTTTCGGCCGAGCAGCAGGGTCGGCCGCATACCCATCGGCAAGGTCACTCCCGATGAGGACGGAGTGAAGATATAACCGAAGTCGGGACCCTTGAGCTTTTTCATCGAACCCGTGTTGAAAAAAAAGGAGAACGTCGGCCCCGCATTGAAATTGATCGGCGCAGGCTGACGGGGGAACTTCGCGAGGGAGTCGATCGCTCTGGCCACCGCATCATGATCCTTGACATCGATCACCACCGTCAACCGGGGAGCGAAGACCAGGGCGTGCGCGAGGCCCGCCAGCACATTGGGCGGAGCGTTGATCTTCGTCGGGACGGTATAGATGACGACTCGCGAGCCCAGCGGAGCCAGCAGGTCGTCTCGCAGCTTCAGGCCGGTCATCTGCTGGACCGAGGCTTCGATCGCCGCGAGGGGTTGTGCCGCCCGAGGATTCATGGCCTTCGCGATGGCAGACACCTGATCGTAGGACCGCGCCGCGTCGAGCGAGAGCACCGTGAATCCCGTCAGCCCGGCGGGCAGCGGGGGGAGATGATGGACGTCGAAGGTCGGCTGATCGAACAGCGCCGGAATCCCCGTCCGTGGAGAGGGCACCACGGCCCCGATGATGCTCTGGATCGCCGGTCCGTGGAATCCCCATCGGTAGTCGAACCGCTTGATCCGGTCGAGGCCCATCGCCCGGGCCTCGCGGGGCAGGGGGGGCAATGCGGTCATCTCGAAGAACGCCAGTCCGACCGGCAGGAAGCCGGGCGCATCGTCGGCCTTACTCAAGACCATGCGCGTCGGATGATCGACGGCATTGGGCTCGCGGCCGTCGAGCGTCGCGATGATCGCGTCAACGCCGGTCGGCGAGGCCAGGCTCACGACCAGGTCGTCGCCCTCGGACCACCAGGCCAGCGACTTCGGGGGCGAATTGCCCAGCATCTGGACCTGCCGGCCGCCCGGCTTATCCACTCGCTTGACCGGGTTCCGTGGCCCCTCGCCGGCTCGAAGGAATCGGTCGAGGACCGTCCGGCTCGCACCCGTCGCCCCTCCGCGAATGACCAGCGCCAGGCAACGCGGCAACCCCACGCCCCCGGCGCGATTGATCCCGATCGCGAAACCCGAACGCAGCAAGTGTTTCCCCAGATCGACCAGCTCGCGGCCCCTCGCCGGGACCGGTGACTGGGCCACCACGATCCGATCGAGCAGACGGACGATCGAGTGCTCGAGCATCGCCCCGGTCGCCGTCTCGGTCAGGAGCCGGTAGGTCGCGCTCTTGTTCCAGGCCTCGCGATGTTTGTCGAGCCCGTCGAATTCGGCGTAGACGACCAGGTCCTTCCGCGGGAAGTAACGGGCGAGCGGGGCCGGCCTGTCGGGCTTCGGCGACTCCTGGCCATGGGCAGTCGATCGCATCGCCAGGGCGGCGATCGTGATCAGCATCAGGAGATCAGACCCGCGATCGACGCGCAATCTCATGACGAGCGCCCTTGTTCATGGCCATAGAAAAAGGTGGGAATCCCGTTGGAAATGGCCGGGTGGCCGGGGTCAAGCCGGCACCGCCCCCAGGGCCGCTGCCGAGGCACTCCTGGGGGCTCACCGGCTACGCCGGCATCGACCCCAGCCACCCGACGACGAACGAACACATGTATGGCATGCGCACATTCTCCTGAGCATGCCACCCGAGGAATCCATGAGGAGAAACTCTGGGGCGTTCCCGGCCGGCACAGCCGGCCCTACTCGACGCTGGCGACCCGCTCCGGCTTGACCGGCTCGGGCGCCGTGAGCGACTTCAAGAACATCTCGACCTGCCGGCGCTCCCGAGCGGTGAGGCCGAAGAACTTCTGGGCGATCCTCGTGGCCTCGCCGCCGTGGAGCGATACGGCCTGATCGAGCGTGTCCGCACGGCCGTCGTGGAGGTATGGCCCGGAGTCGCGGAAGCCCCACAAGGGCGCGGTCCGCCATTCGAAACGAGACGCCGGCCCCGTCGTCGGCCGCTTGGCGACCGGCACCGCCTGACCGATCGGCACCGCCTGACCGATGGACACGACGAAGTCGGGAGGCGCGGGGACCGCGCCCGCGACGGCGACGACTTGCTCCGCTGGGGGCGCGATCGGCCTGCCGACGGGTGCCGTCTCGCTCGCCGGCGGCTCCGGGGCGAGTTGCGGCGGGGCCGTGGTGACTGCAACCGTCGTGATGGTCGGAAGGGCACGCGGGGTGGGAGGCATCGGCGCCGGCATGAGCGTCGTAGGAATGAAAGAGCCCGGCATGGGGACTGGCGCGAGGGTCGTCGTCGCATCGGCGATCGGCACGTCGTCGTCGATGACCTCTTCGTCCGACGAGCTGGGGTCGAAGACGCCGTACTGGCCGACGTCGCCGAGTTGCGGGCCCAGGTCGTGCACGAGGAGGTCGCTGAAGATGCCCGCGACGTCGCCGAGCTTGGGCGAGTGGCATGTCGCGCAGCCGATCGAGGCGAATAGCGTGCGGCCGGCGGCGATCTCGCGGGATTCCGAGGCGGAGGCCGGCGCGTTTTCCAGGGGCTTCGGCAGCGCACGCACGTAGTCCATCAGGGCGTTGCATTCCTGGGCGGTCAGGTCGAGTCCCTTGGCCGCGGCCTCCGGCTTCTGGGGATTGCCCCCCTGGTGATGATCGGGGACCTCGAGGCCCAGCTCGACGGCGCAGGCCGTCAGCACGAAGTCGCCGAGCGACGCCGTCTGCGCCTTCCAGCCGAACCGGCCGATCCGCTTGTCCTTGAGCCGGCTGATCCGCCCGGCGATCTCGGGGAAGTCCGCGAACTTCACCTTCGCTGCGTCCTCGATCGCGCGCTCGGGGATGGAATCGATCAGCCCGGTACCGAACAGGGCCGTGGGATTCCGCTGGGAGCGGACCAGCTCGAACGGACCGACCGTGTTCTGGATGAATTGCCGGCCCATGTTGATCGCGCTCTGGCTCAGCATCATCTCCCTGGTCCGTTCATCGATCCCGCCGGGGACGAAATTGCCGAAGCCCATCAGGTTCAGGCGCCAGCTCTCGTAGCCCGGCCCCGTGCCGAAGCGGTGGAGGACGACGCTGCGCGACGCCCGGAAGCCGGGATGCGCCTTGAGCAACGGGCCGGTGTCGAGCTTTCGTCGCGCCGGAGCACTCCCCGCCGCGGCGGTCCCGGACGACGGCCTGGTCCTGGATTCAGCCGGACCCTCGAGTCCCACGAGCGAGCCCAACGCCCTGGCCAGGAACCCCGGCGATTGGGTCGCCGGCTGCGAGGTCATCTGCATCGGAGTCAGTGCGGAATTGGGGGACGCCGTGATGATATCCACATTCTTGCTGGCCGGTCCTCCGCCGCCGGTCCCGCCCAGGTTGTGGCAGGCGACGCACGAGCTGTCGTTGTAGACCGGGCCCAGGCCGTCGCCGCCATGAGTCCGCGAGTCGCCCGGCTGCCATTCGCGTTCGAACAACTCGCGACCCTGCGCCCGGGCATCCGATGGAGACTTGCCGCCCTCGGCCGCCCGAAGGCCGCCGAACCCCGACGTCGCGATCGCGACCAGGACCGCCCCGGAGAGGGAGGCCCGCCGCATCCAGACATGCCAGTGCCGAGAGGCTTCGATCCGTCTGCTCATGGTGCATCCCTTTCACTCGTGAGGCGAATTGCGATGAGATGAATGGACCTGACGCCCGTCATCTTACATCCGTCGCGCGCACGATCGCAACGGATCTTCAAGTCGAAGGTCGGCCATCGTCCCCGTTTCAGTACGAGTCCGATGAGACGACCTCGCCACCATTGCGGGTGATGATCGCCCTGAGCACGGCCGGATTGACCGACTCCTTGATGAAGCGTACCGAGCCGTCCACCATCAGCGCATGGAAGCCGCCCGGGAAATGGCCGCCCAGCTCGCCACGCAGCGCCAGGATCGCATCGAGCTTGGTCGGGTCGCCTCCAAAGGGGATGTCGGTCTCGGGCCTGGTCCAGGGGACCGCCTCGCGCGCCTCGACCACGCCGATCGTGTTCGAAGTCCCGTCGGTGATCGACGCGATGCCGACGCCTTCGGCGACCTTCGGGTCGAAGATCGTGTGCTCGCCCGAGAAGCCGCGATAGTGGGTCATGCCCGGTTCGCCGGCCGAACCGGGGACGTCGAAGACCGCCGGCATCCGGGCGATCAGTGCCTTGTTGTGCGGGCTGTCCCAGGGCTCGTCCTGGTGGATTTCATTGAACAAAGCCTGCTGACCCAGGTACGGCAGGATGCGCACCCGCCAGCTCAGGAGCGGCTTGCCATCCTTGTCGACCACATCGGCCGGGAACTTGTTGTTGGCGCTGTGGTAGTTGTGCAGGGCGAGCCCGATCTGCTTGAGGTTGTTGATCGACCGGCCATCTTGCTCGGCCAGCCCCAACGCGGGCAGGGCGACCGCCAGGGCGATCGGTGTCAGGGTCGCCGGATTGAACGACGGAAATGCCTCTCGAGAGATGAACCGGATACCCTGGTCGTTCACCGCCAGCATGTAGACGGAAGGAAACAGGAACGGTCGGAGCGAATCGGGCTCGGGGACCAACTCGGGATCTTTCGCCAGCTTGCGGGCCGTGCGTCGCAGGGAACCGTCATCGGTCTCGGGGCCAGGCACCACGTTCGGCACCTGCGCAAATATCGGTACGCCCTGGACATACCGGATCACGACGTATTCGAGCAGATTCGGCAGGCTGACCAGCAGCTCGGGGAACATCGACTGCTGGAGGTCGTTCACGCCGAGGAAGATCAGGCGCTCCGGGAGCCGCTCGAGGACCTTGCCCAGCGGATCTCCGGGCGGCAGGCCGTCGGCCCGCGTTCGCTCGACGACCTCCAGGGCACGACGAGCCGTCGCCGGCGAGGTTGCCAGGACCATCTCCTTGCGCCCCAGTAGTACGGTCGGACGGAGCCCCGCGGCCAGCGGCAGGATCGTGGCGGGCACGGAGAGCACGCGGCCGTTCTCCTCGCCCTTGAGGCGCTTGAATTCCCCGACCTCGCCGCCGCCGGCCACGTCGGCGAGCGAGCGCATCGCCCGGTTGACCCGCTGGGCGAGGGCATCCAGGGCCTTCGCGACGGCTTCGTGATCCTTGACCTCGAAGACGATCGCCGTCTTCGGCACGAAGACCATGCCCTGGGCGAACCCGGCCAGCGGATTGGTCGCCGCGTTCACGCGGGTCGGGACGGTATAAGCCAGCACGCGCGGCCCGAGGTGGGCCAGGAATTCCTCGCGCAGCTTGAGGCCGACGGCCTCGTCCACGGCCTGGCGGATCTGATCCGCGGCGCCCCCGATTCGGGGCGGCTCGGCGCCCGCCATCGTCGCGAAGATCAGGTCGTATAATCGGGCGGTTTCCAGTGAAAACACGGTGAATCCGGCCAGCCCGGACGGCAAGGTCGGCAGGTGATGGGCGTCGAAACCGGGCTGGTCGACCAGGGCCGGGAGACCCTTTCGCGGGGCCGGGATCGCGGCGCCGACGATGCACTCGATCGCCGTCCCGTGAAATCCCCAGCGGTAGTCGAACTGTTTGACCTGATCGAGCCCGAGGGCGACCGCCGTCCGGGGCAGGGGCGGGAACGCGGACCTGTCGCAGAACGCCAGCCCGACCGGCAGGAAGCCGGGCTCATCGTCGCTGCGGGCCAGGGCCGCGCGGATGGGATGCTCGACGGCGTTGGGCTCGCCGCCATCGAGGGCCGCGATGATCGCGTCAACGCCCGTCGATGTGAAAAGGCTCACGACCAGGTCGTCCCCCTCGGTCCACCAGGCCTTGCCGCCTCGCGCCGGATCGCCCAGGACATTGACCTTGCGCCCGCCGTGCTTCTCGACGACCCTGGTCGTGGCACGCGGATTCTGGCCGACCCCCAGGAGCCGATCGATGACCACGCGGGCCTTTCCCGCCGCCGCGCCGCGGATCACCACGGCCGCGCAACGCGGCGGCGCGGCGGCCTTGGGGATGTTGACGCCCAGCGCGCAACCCGATCGCAGCAGATGCTCACCGAGCGCGACGAGGTCCCGGCCCCCCACGTGCAGCGTCCGCTGCCCGTTTCGCGGGGCCAGGATCAGGTCCAGGAGTCGGGCCGCCGATTGCTCGAGCATCGCCCCGGTCGTCGTCTCGGTCAGGAGGCGATAGGCCGCGGTCTTCTCCCAGGCCGCCCGGTGAGCGTCCAGGCCGTCGAACTCGGCATAGGCGACCAGGTCCCGACGCGCGAAGTACCGGCCCAGCGGCGCCGGGCGTGCCCCTTTCGAGGCCTCCTGGCCCGACGCGGGCCCGATCGTCATCAGCAGGCCGAGCAGCCCGATCATCCGAATCGGCCAGCGTCCGCCGTTCATCCGTCGAATCCCCATGGTGCGAAGCCTCCCGGCACCGAGTTTCCCGCCCGAGATCGGTCTGCAAGGCCCTTGCATCTTACATTTGTCGCGACCGGGACGGCAACGCAATTCTCTTGGCGCGATTTCGTGGGCTCAAGGATGGTGCAAAGCGAGGACCGGCGCGGTATCCTGTGTGGCCAGTCGCCATTCTCAAGGTACGGCCCGTGCCGCTGTCGGCGGGGCCTGCAAACGTGGGATCGAATTCCCGGCCTCACGAGGCCGGCTACACGAGCCGATTCCCCGGCCTCGCAGAGGCCGGCTACAGGGCGCTTATGTCACCAACACACGATGCCAACGATCCGGTCGCACCCGTCCCCCAATTCGATCGAGCGGAATTCGACGATGAGGGTTCCGGTATCCCGTTCTGCCGGAGATGTAAGGCATCGATCCCCGACGTGTATTACGATGTGAATGGCAACGTGGTGTGCCCGGATTGCCACGCGCGGATGATACGTCCTCGACGACGATGGCTCCGACCCATCAAGGCCTTTGTCCTCGGTTCGATCGCTGCCGCCGTCGGCGCGGGCGTTTACCGCATGGTCACCGTCGGGACGGGGTGGCATTTCTCATTGGTGGCGATCGTGGTCGGCTATATGGTCGGCGGCGCCGTGCGAAGCGGTTCCGATGATCGGGGCGGCCTGTTCTATCAGTTGCTCGCGGCGTTTCTCACCTACTCGGCGATCGTCGGCTTTTATGTTCCCGAGGCCTGGCAGGCCATCACCTCGGCCCCGGACGAAGCTCGGGAAGCCCGGAAGGCAGCCGAGAAGAAAGCCGGCGCCGACGCGGAAACCAGGCCGGACCGATCGGCCAAGGCGAAACCCGCCGAGGACACCGGCCGGCCCAAGGCGGGGGCTCGACCGGTCGCTGTGGCAACCCGGCCGGCAGTCAAGGCGAAGGATCAGGCGAACGTGGAGCCGACCGCGGAGCAAGATCGCGCCGCGAAGCTTCGAGAACGCCTGCCCCGAGGTATCCTCGGCTTGCTCTTCCTGCTCGGCATGATGCTCCTCTATGCGTTGCTCTTACTGGGACTGATCTTCAGCATACCGGTTTTCGCCGGAATTCAGTCGCCGGTCTTGCTCTTCATCTTCGCGGTCGGACTCTGGCAAGCCTGGAAGACGAACACGTTCACCGAAGTGGTCATCACCGGCCCGTATCGCGTTCGCAGGTGAGCGCCGGGAATACGCCGATCAAGTGCCGTCGATCCGCACGACTCGGCTCCTGCCGCGGCAAGGAATCCCGAAGTTCGGGTCGGTCACCACCGGTAGACCCAGGCATACGTGCTGAACGTCGTCTCGCGAGGGTCATGGAACGTGATGTCGCCCAGTCGCTCGCCGCAGCGGCATGTGAGGCGAAGGCGGTCGCGGAAGAAGACCGGATCCTCCTCGTGGAAGCGATAGGCCGAGAAGCTGTGATCGGCCTCGTTGATGTGGGTCAAGCCGGCGACCGGCGTGTGGTAGAGTCCGCGGTTGAAGTAATAGGTGCCCAGGAAGTAGTCTTCGAGGCCGGAGGACAGGAACATCGGCTCCCGGGCATCGCCCAGATAGGCCCGCATGCAGGCCTCGAGATAGCCGAAGTTGACGCTCTTCGCGGCCATCGCGACTTGATAGAGGAGCCCCTGTCCCCGGACGTCGCAGAGGTCGAATTCTTCGAGGGCGGCGATCCTCCGATCCGGGCGCCGATCGAGGCGAAGGCGGGCGCTCGGGGGCAGGGGGATTCCGCCGATCTCGGGCGTCAGCCCTTCGACACCCCGGATGATCCACCAGAACGGGGGCTTCTCGATCACGCCGTCGGCCAGTTGTGCCGTCACGCGGATCCCCGAGCCGAAGGGGATTCGATGGGTATTGAAGAGGCCGCTGGGATGGCCCGTCTTGCCGATCCGGTGAGTGCCCCAGGGGGCGGCCGGGTCCTCGAATCCCACCCCATGCCCCAGGCCGAGCTCCATGTCGATGGAAGGCGTCGGCTCGCCGTGAACGGAAATTCGGATCCGCGTCCGCAGATAGCCGGGCCAATCGCCGCCGAACCACATGTGCGTCAGATGACCGGCGCCGGGGCGTTCATAGAGCGTCGTCTCGCGGCCGGGCTCGAGCACGAATCGTTCCTTGCCCATCGTGCCGAACGTGCGAGGGCCGTCGGCGATCGCAGCCTGAGACTGGCCCGAAACGCCGAGCATGCCCGCGCCCGCGACCCCGCCGATCCAGGCGCGGCGATGTAAGGTCGATGGTGCGGTAGGGCTCGCGTCGGGCGTTTGCGCGGGTTCGTTTCCGAACATTGTCGCGGATTCCGATCGGGAAGGAGGTATTGAAAGAGCCGTTTCGTGTCGGATGCCCTTCTGCGACCGACGCCGCATCTTCGCGGAGGTGTGTCGGCCGAGTTCGAGGCCCTGCGCCTTCAGGTGGAGCGGTTGCGATAGAGCTTCGGATCGACGGTGCCGGCCATCGCTTCGGCGTCGAGGCCCCCTCCCAGGAATCGGGTGATCTCGGCCACGATCGGGCCGGGTTCGCGCACCATCTCGTTATAGTTGACGTCGAGCACGCGGAAGTTGGGCCGTTCTTTGACCCATGCGGCGAACTTCTCGAGGTGGCGGCGGAACAGCCCGGCAATCATCTCGTCGTCGGGACCCACCGGCTTCCCCAGCCGCTCGAGCATGGCCCTCTGCGATGCCAGGACCTCGTCGAGGTTGCGCTGCATGAACAGCACGCGGTACTCGATATCCGCAGGGAGGTCGTACACCAAAAGGTAGACCATCTTGACGCCCTTCCCCATCGATCGGGCGACCCAGGTCGAGTCCTTCTTGAGGGCCTTGACCGGTTCGTACTCGTAATAACCGCGCGGGTTATCGATGTCCGCCCCGCGGATGTTGTCGACGAGGACCGGCATCCCGCCGGCGTCGAGCATGCTCATCATCAAGGATGTGCCCGAGCGCGGGAGTCCCGAAACGACCGTCAGGAACGGCCGGTCCGCGGCCGTATCGGTCATCGCCCGTTGCGACTCGTCTCCTGCCGTCATCCGTCCGACCTCCATCGAGTCCTGAGAGCCGAGCCGACCTTGAGTTCCGGGCAAGCCGAGCCTCGCCATCGCGCGTGCCGCGATAACGGACTTGATCGGAACCCTCGCCGTCAATCTTGACCGGATTGATCGATTTTACAGATCCGCGGGAAAGGAATGCCAGGGTGTGGAGGTGCCCGGAATCCGGGTTCTCGCGCCCTATTCGCTACGTCGATGGCTGCTGGGAACGGCTCTCGATATCATGCGGCCTGGTGCGGGTGGCCGTGACCCCGGCATGGTTTCGCCCGGCGCTTCCAGGAAAACGGCCGGCGGGCCGGATTCTTGAAGAAGTCGAGCGATCCTCCGGGTACTTCCCTGGAAAGACGTTCGGGAAGGGGGATGGACCGATGGCACGGACCCATTCGGGAGGCGTCGTCCGACTGATCCAGCGGCTGTGGGACTCGGGCACGGCGGCCTCCCTCGACGACGCGACGTTGCTGGGGAGCTTCCTCCGGCGCGACGCGATCGCGGAGGAAGCGTTCGCGGCCCTGGTGCGGCGGCACGCGCCGATGGTGCTCCGCGTCTGCCGCGACGTCACCGGCGACTCCCACGACGCCGAGGACGCCGCTCAGGTCACATTCCTCGTGCTGGCCCGGAAGGCCGACTCGATCCGTCGCGGCGAGACCCTGGCGAACTGGCTGTTCGGCACGGCCCGCCGGGTCGCCGCGCGTCGGGTCCGCGACGCGGCCCGCCGCCGTCATCACGAGCGGCGATTCGCCGAGTCGGCCGTCGTGCGTCCCCGGGCGGAAGAATCCGCGCAGGGCCGCGAAGAGGCAAGAGCCCGGTTATACGAGGAGCTGGACCGTCTACCCATGCGATACCGAGATCCGATCGTACTCTGCGACCTCCAGGGCCTGACACACGACCAGGCCGCCGCCGCGGTGGGCTGCCCCCTGCGCACGCTCCAGACCCGCCTCTACCGAGGCCGCCAGCGGCTGCGAGAACGCCTGGACCGTCGGGGACTGACTTCGGCGATGGGAGCGGTCGGGAGCCCGCTCCAGGCCGCGACCGTCCCGACCGCCTGGGCCACCGCGACGACCGCCGGCGCGATGAGCCTGGCGACGGGCGGCGACCTGCCCAACGTCGTCGCCGAATCCGTGAGCCACCTTTTCCGAGGGGTGAAACGATCCATGCTCCTCTCGCGGCTGAAGAGCATCGCGGCGGTCCTCGTCCTGGTGGGGTTCACCGCGGGGC
Organism: uncultured Planctomycetota bacterium; assembly: GCA_963743925.1. Taxonomy (GTDB): domain Bacteria; phylum Planctomycetota; class Planctomycetia; order Isosphaerales; family Isosphaeraceae; genus CAVZRC01. Next base: position 91,695 of record CAVURY010000036.1, read on the forward strand.
TGACGTTCGCCCTCGCCCCGGGCGCGCCAGGCGGTCGTCAGGCTTCCACCGGGCCGGGGAAGACGCCGCAGGCTCGCCCGGCCGCCGAGAATCAGAAATCCACCCCGCCAGCCCCCATGACGTCTCCGATCACGGTCCGGGGCCGAACCACCGACCATCAAGGTAAGCCGGTCGCGGGCGCGACGATCTACCTGGTCTCGACCAACGGGCAGGATGCCCCGCTGGGCACGACGACCACCGATCGCGATGGATCGTACGTCTTCCAAAATGCCCGGCTGCCCGTCTCCCGATGGGGGGCCGAGGATTCTCCGCTGCAAGGGACGTTTCAGGTCTACGGCACGGCACTGGGCCACGGCTTCGCCTGGCACGGCATGCGGTGCTATCAGCCTCGCCGTCGGCCCGAGGATTGGGGGAAGGTCGTGGGCGGAGACTACAACCTCTTCGGCGAGGATCCGAAAGTCATGGACCTGCAATTCCCGCCCGCCGCGAGTCTCGCCGGATCGGTCATCGACGAAAAGGGGCGTCCGATCTCGGGAGCGAGGATCAAGATCGGCGGCTGCGACTTCCTCGACACGCAGGGCAAAGAAACCCATCATAACTTCCGGGAATTCTGGTCCATCTTCACCGCCCCGGCGTCCCTCACGACGACGACGACCGGCCCCGACGGCCGTTTCCGCCTGGTCGGCCTGCCCAGGGAGGCGGGCTTCCGGATCTACGTCGAACATCCGGACCATGCCTGGATGGACCTGTACGCCGCGACGACGGACCGGCCGACATCCGCGTTCGAGTTCCCCCGCGGGTCGGTCGCCGGCAACGTGCGGCCGCCGGTCGCGACCGGGGAGATCCGGGTCACCCTGCGTTCGACGCGACGGATCGCCGTCCGCACGGTCTTCGACGACACGGGGCAGCCGGCCAAGAAGGTCAGTGTTTCCGCGGGGACTGGATCGAGCGGGTCATCGAGCTACGGCATCTCGGACGCCGCGGGCAAGCTCCAGCTCCGCCTGCCGCCCGGCGATTACGAATTCACCGCCGACCCGACCGAAGGCGGCGCGGAATGCCTCCGCACGAGGGCGAACTTCCGCGTGGTCGAATGGCAAGACGAGCAGGCGCTCGAGGTCCGCGTGAAGCCGGCGTGCGTGGTGATCCTCGAGGCGGTCGATGCCAAGACCGGCCGGGGCATCCCCGGCGTCCAGTTCGACGCCGAGCCTGATCCCATGGGCCGGATCGGCGGGCGGATGTCGGTGCAGAGCCGTCCGGGCTACATCGATAACCCCCGGTCCGACGCGAACGGCCGGCTCCGAGCCGTGGTCGAGCCGGGGAAATGGGTCTACTTGGTGGGGCACATCCCCGAATCGGCTGGCTATCGCCAGCAGTATCCCGAGCGCCGCGTCGACCTGCCCGCCCGAGGGACCGTAACGATCCGGTTCAAGCTACAGCAATAACCGCCGCGCATGCAGGCGTGCAGGGCGCCCTGCTCGATCTTCTTTGCTCCCTCTACGGTCCTCTTGGCGCCATCCGCGTGAAACCCCGACGGGCCAACGCCCGAGTGCCTCACCGTCGGCCTGCCGATCTCCCGCCGGGCGCCGATAACGGGCTCGCCCGCCACGCACAGGATGGGGAGACCTTCGGTCGCGCCGACGGCGGGGTCGGAGACCCGCGCCGAACCGAGGGCGGAGGCGAAATTGATATCCGGAAGTGATTTCCCGCCTGTTCCTTAACAATCAGGGCGTCGTTGTTGTGCTGCGTTCCTCCGCGAGGAGCGGAAGCGGTATGCTGGAAGGGATGTCGATTCGGGCCCGGAACGAAGAAGTCCATGGACGAACACGCACTTCGACGAGCGGTGTACCTGACGGGTCCGACGGCCTCGGGCAAGACGGCCGTCGGCGTGGCCCTGGCACGCCGGCTGGATGCCGAGGTCGTCGCGATGGACTCGATGACGATCTACCGGGGGATGGACATCGGCACGGCCAAGCCGACCGTCGCGGAGCGCGGTGGTGTGCCGCACCACCTGATCGACGTGATCGAGCCCTGGGAATCCGCCAGCGTGGCCGATTATCGCAACCGGGCGATCGAGGTCGTCGGGGCGATCGAGGCACGGGGCAAACGCGCGTTGTTCGTCGGAGGCACCGCGCTCTACCTCAAGGCTCTGCTGCGGGGGCTCTTCGACGGGCCGGGCTCCGATCCGCGGCTGCGCGAACGTCTCGAGCGGGAGGCGGAAGATCAGGGGGAGGCCGCGCTCCACGACCGGCTCGCGGCACTCGACCCGGTGACCGCGGCTCGGCTGCATCCCCACGACCGGCGGCGGGTCGTCCGCGCGCTGGAGGTGATCGCGATGACCGGACGGCCCCTGAGCGCCCTCCAGGTCGAGCACCAACGGCCGGCACCGGCCGGGGTCTCCGTCTATGCTCTGGAACTCCCCCGCGCGCGCCTCTACGACCGGATCAATCGTCGCGTGGTGGGCTTCTTCGAGCTCGGGCTGGTCGATGAGGTCCGAGCCCTCCAGGCCGGTGCACGGCCATTGAGCACGGTCGCCGCCCAGGGGATCGGTTATCGCGAAGTCATCGCGATGCTGGCCGGGGAGTCGAACCTCAACGAGACGATCGACCGCATCCAGACCCGCTCTCGGCAGTTCGCCAAGCGCCAGGCCACCTGGTTCCGCGGATTGGAGGAGGTCCGGCCGTTCCCGATCGAGCCGGGAGAAGATCCCGAAGCGGTCGCCGATCGGATGGTCCGGGAGATCGAGGGCGAGCAACCGGCGCGATAGACGCAGACCGATGGCGGTTGTCGCGGGATTCGAGTACTTTTCTTGGAGGGCTTCGATGCGACGACGAGGAGTCGACTCCGCGGACATGGCGAGGCGAATCACGTGGCAGAAACGACCTTGGAAAAACTCGACCAGGCCTTGAGAAAAATCGATCGGCCCGGTTCCTTCTGCGTCAATGGCAGCGTGTCAGCCGTACTGCCGGGGCTGGAGGTTAAAGGACTGGGTCCGATCGGTCTCCCGCTCTCCGCCGAGACGGCCAAGGAGCTGATGACGCATTGCCGGCAAGCCCCCTATGGCAAGGGCGAGAAGACCCTCGTCGACACCAGCGTGAGGCGCGTCTGGCGGATGGAGCCGGACCGCTTCTCGCTCGAGAACCCCGAGTGGCAACGGTTCATCGAGGGGACGGTCAAGAAGGTTCAGGAAGAGCTGGGGTTGGAAGATCAGAAGCTACAGGCTCATCTTTACGACTTGCTGCTCTATGAGCCGGGAAGCTTCTTCCTGCCCCATCGCGATGGCGAGAAGCTCGATCGGATGGTGGCGACGCTGGTCATCGTGCTTCCGTCATCTTATGAAGGCGGCGAGATCGTGATCCGCCACGAAGGACAGGAGCGGACGATCGATTTTACCAACGTCGAGAATAGCCTGTTCTACAACCACTTCGTCGCATTCTACGCCGATTGCGAGCATGAGATCCGGCCCGTTCGGAAGGGATATCGGCTCTGCCTCGTCTACAACCTGACTCTCGGGAAATCCAAGAAAACCATCACGGCGCCGCGCGTCGCCGAACACATCGAGAAAATCCGGCCACTCATCCGCGAATGGGCGAAGGACGACTCGGAGGTGAAGCTCGGGATCGCTCTTGACCACCGGTACACGAAAGATGGCATCGCCTGGGACGCTCTGAAAGGCGCGGATCGCGCCAAGGCGCAGGTGCTTTGTGAAGCCGCGCGACAGGAGGGTTGTCGGGCCTACCTGGCGTTGCTGACCTACCACGAGTCGGGTTCGGCCGAGTACGCCGGGGGCGGATATGGATCGCGGGGCCGACGCAGCCGCTGGTACGACGATGACGAAGAAGAGGATGATCCCAGCGAGTATGTGATGGAAGAAGTCTTCGAGACCGGCCTGAGCGCGGAGCACTGGGTCAACGCCGAAGGCGATGGGCTGCCGATCGGAGAAATGGAGATCGATAAAGACGAGATCCTCGACCCCGAGGCGCTCACGGAGTGCGATCCGGAGGAGGAATTCGAAGGCTACACGGGCAATGCGGGCATGACCCTCGATCGCTGGTATCGACATGCCGCCGTCTTCCTCTGGCCCGAGAGTCGGCATTTCGAAGTCCTCTGCGGCAACGGGAGCCGAAACGCGGTGCCCGCGTTCAAGCAGATGCTCGCGAACTGGCGAAAAACCAAGGGAGCCGATGCCGTCGCACTGAAGGCGCGATGCATCGAGTTTGCCGCGGCGATCCTCGCGAACTGGCCCGAAGAGCGTTATTCTCGTGTTGATCACGAGGAGCACGAGAAGACCGACCTGCTGGAGATGCTCGCCGCACTCGATGAGCCCCGATTGATCCGCGACTTCCTGGGAAAGGTGCTGGTCAAGGATGCGACCGCCGATCCCGGCGATTCCGTGGCGGCCATCTGCCAGAAGTCCGGCTGGGAGACTTTTCAACCCGAGCTCGTGGCCGTCATGCAGAGCACGACCAGGGAGACGATGGAGCGGAACATCGGACTCCTGGAGCAGGTCTGCTCGGCCAAACCCGGGAAGAGATCGGGATGGGAGGAGCTTTGCAAACGGCTCGCGAGAGAGCTCGTTCCGGCCATCGAAGCCATCGACGCGGCAAGATCCTCGACCGACTGGCAGGCACGAGACGTGAAGCGAGCCGAGGTCCTCGCCGGCCTGGCCCGATCGCTGCTGGCCACCGCGCAGTGCGAATGGCTCTCTCGGTTCGTGACCCACGCCCTGGCGTCACCGAAAATCTATCCGTTGACGTCCGCGCATGTACCCGCGCTGGAGAGTCTTCGGGCTTGGCTCCAGACGAATGTCAAACAACCCTGCGACGGCTTGACGCGGTGGGTCGCCGCGTGCCGGGAGCAACTGGAATCCCTCACCTCGTGTAAGCCCCAGGAGCCGGCCGATTTCCGACGGGAGGCCCCGATCACCTGCAAATGCGCGGAGTGTGCCGAGCTGAAGCGGTTCCTGCAAGATCCGCGCGAATCGGTGCATCGATTCCGCGCCCGCGAAGAACGACGCAAGCATCTCGCCGGTGTGATCGGCGATTCCAAGGTGGACCTGAAGACCACGACCGATCGAAAGGGTTCCCCGCATACCCTGGTCTGCAGCAAGACCACGGCGTCTTACCTCGCGAGTCTCAAGGAGTATCACAAGAATCAGGAGCGGCTCGCGATGATCCGATCCATCGAGGCCGCCTTGCCGTGATGGTGAGGGTTCCGGGATTGGTTCGGGTAAGTTGACCTTCCTCGATCCTGGCGGATCTGTTATCACTCCGCGCGGCATGGTTTGCTCCTTTCCTGGTCGGCGCTTCCCTTGCGCCCGGGACCGGGATGGGTCGTCGCTCGCCTGCTGGTCGTCCTGTCTCGTGGCGACGTCGAGAATCCTTTGCATTTTGGCTCGCGTGGTGTCCACCGGGGCCGTTCCCAAGGAGGGGATCGATCCATGGGCCGGCGATTTTCGTTGATGATGGGGATCGTGCTTCTGGCATCGCCGGCTGTCCCGTTCGCGCGGGGCCAGACCGAGGGTGGAGGACCACCGGCTACGGACGCCGCGCCTCCCGGCCCGCCAGCCACTCACGTGGCGTTTCCGGGCGACTTCCTGCCCGTGGAAGATCCGGCCGATGCCGGCGCCAAGCCGAAGGTGGTCCCGAAGGCGGATCCGAAGAAGCCCGCGCCGGGACCCACGGCCAAGAAATCGACCGCGACGGCGACGGCGAAGGCCAAGGCCTCGTTGGAAGACCGTCCGGTCATCCTGCCCGGCCCGGCATCCAAGCCGGCGACCGCGTCGACCGAGCAGGTTCCGGGCGAAAAAAGCCCGATCGAGGCACCTCTTCAGGCACCGGCCGCCCTGCCCGAGCCGCCGGGCGAAGTGGGCGGGAACTCTCCGCTGATCGACCCGGCAGTCGCTCGCACCGACGGGCCGGCGAAGACCCCGGCCGGGCCGGGCACCGATCCGGGACAACCGCCGCCTGCCCCCGTCCCGGCCGCGGGCGGCGGCGCCCAGATCCCAACCACGGCGCCGGCTCCGACGGCGGGGCCGGGCGGCGATCCCGTCTCGGACGCGCTCTCGTCGGATCGCATCCCCCTGGGGAAGCAGTCGGTCGCCGTGACGGTCGACGTCCAGGCACCCCCGAGCATGAACCTGAACCAGCCGGCGATCCTCAGGATCGTCGTGAGGAACACCGGGACCTCCGACGCGATCAACGTCCGGGTCCTCGACGAGCTGCCCGAAGGGCTCGAGTATCAGTCCAGCCAGCCCGAGGCCTACACCGCCAAGGAATCGCTGCTGAGCTGGTCGATGAACGTACTGCCCGGCGGATCCGAGAAGGTCATCGCCGTCAAGGTGAAGCCGGTCAAGGCGGGCTCCTTCGACCATGCGGCGACCGTCTTGTTCCAGACCGCGAGCAAGTCGATGACGCAGGTCTTCAAGCCGAGGCTCAAGGTCGACCAGACCGTCAGCACGACCAACGTCCTCAAGGGCCAGGCGGTCGAGTTCAAGATCGGCGTGACCAATATCGGCAACGGCCCGGCGAAGAACGTCACGGTCCGGGCCAAGCTGAGCCCGGGGCTCCGGCACGGCACGGGCGAGAAGAATGACGAGCAGATGCTCGAGCTGACGCTCCCCACCCTGGCCCCCAACCAGCGCGAGGAGCTCGACGCCCTCGTGGTCAACGCGATCCAGGGCGGCGATCAGTCGTGCACGGTGACGGCACTGAGCCCGGATGTCGTCCCGTTCGTCAAGGAAGAATCCGAGAGCGTCAAGACGGTCACGGTCGTCCAGCCCCTGCTCCATCTCAGCCTCGCGGCGCCCACCCAGCGCTTCACCGACACGGTCGGGACCTATGAGATCAAGGTCGACAACCCCGGCACGGCACCCGCCCGGAAGGTCCGCGTGGTCGCGACCTTGCCGGTCAGCGGGCGCCTGGTCGAGGTCCCCAAGGGAGCCCGTTACGACGACCAGACCCGTCGCATCCAATGGTCATTCGACCAGATCGAGCCCGGCGGCAAGCCGAGGACGCTCGGGTTCGCGGTCCGGATGGGAGGCGTCGGCTATTACGAGGTGCTGGCCGAGGCCCACGGCGACGGCGGCCTCGAAGGTCGCGACGCGAAACATACCGATGTCGTCGGGATGCCGGATGTCAACCTGGTCGTCAGCGAGCGGCTCCGCGTGGTCGACGTGGGCGGCAAGACCACCTTCCAGATCCGGCTGCGCAACTACGGCACCAAGGAAGCGACGAACCTCAAGCTGAGGGCCGTCCTCTCCGCGAACCTGACCGCCGAGGGGACTGACGGGGTCCCGCCCGGTATCACGGGCATGAACCCGAGGGAAAACGGCCAGATCGATGAACATACCGTCGTCTTCCTCGACGATCAGGGCGGCGGGATCAAGAAGCTGGGGCCCCAGAAGGATCTCGTCATGGGGCTCACCGTCAAGGTCAACGGCCCGACGCCCAAGGTGGCCACCTGCAAGGTCTACCTGACGCATGACGACCTGACCGACCCGCCTCTCGAGGACATGGCCCGCGTCAAGGTCGTGCCCGTCCGACAATCCGAATCCCCCAGCCCATGAGCCGGCCGGTTCGGCGTGGCGCGGTGGTCTGATCGACCGCGGTGTCGTCGGATCCAGGCGCGCAACGCGGCTCGCGGTTCGTAGGCCAGGGCCAGGACTCCAACAGAGAAGGAACTCTGTTCGACAGTTCAGATGTGCGCTTTCTGCTCCAAAAGGCGCAGTCCAATATCGATGGATTCCAATAGTATCCTAGCTGTAGTCAACCGGGCGGGGGGACACGCCTGCGGCCTTCACTGTCCGGTCAGAGCCGCTGGCGTCGATGCGACGGGCGTCGGGGCTCAAGGCGAAGCTGAAGTCGCTCCGGTGTGGCCGAGGAGGCGGTCGCCCTGCGGCCTGTGGTGACCTCCCCGACCCTGACCGTGTCGCAGTCGCTGGCCCGGGCGCCGTCGGGTCTGAACGCCACGTCGAAGCGGAGAGTAAGCGGGCCGTGCGGCGAGCAACGTCAGGGGGTGTCTGTCAATGCAGAGAACACCAACTTCTGGAAGTGCTGAATCCCATTCTCACGTGAGAGGATCAGTTGACCCTGCTTGTAGAACCCGGAGCGGAGCCCGCGCTGCACCGACTCGACGATGATGATATCTTCCCGCTGGACCTGATCGATGAAGTCGACCATCGCGCGCTGCTCCTCCTCCGGCATGCGATCGGAGAAGAAGAACTCGTAGACCGCGAGGCAACGGTTCTCGTCGATCGGAAGGATGAGATTTGTCGAGGCATTGCCGGGGCCGGGATAGGCGTTGAGCATGAAGTTCGGCCAGAGATGGGTATAGATCCCCTCCCGGCCCTCGTCGCTCCCGAACCCATCCTCGCGCCGCGCCGGGCGCCCGCCTTGAGGGGACCGCGCTGGACCGAGAAACGTTCGTAGGGCACGACCCGGTACTCGTCCAGGTCGATCAGGCCGGCGAAACCCGGATGTGAGATCGCACAATGGTAGCACTCGAGGAAATTCTCGACCACGACCTTCCAGTTGGCCTGGATCGGGTATTCTCTCCGCTCGCGAAACGTCAGCGCGTCGATGTCAACGCCGCTGGCCCGGAGGATTGCGGGCAACTGGCCGAGCTGGGCCGCGAACGAGGACGATGCGGGGCCGGGGCTGACGAAGAGGAAGGGGCCGAACGTCTCGACGCCGAGAGGAGTGAGGGGGAAATCGGCCTTGTCGAATCCGGCCTGCTCCTGCGAGCGCGGGGCGGCGCGGAGGGTCCCGTCGAGGCCCCAGGTCCAGGCGTGATAGTGGCACTGGAGCGTCCGGCGGTTGCCACACGGCTCCAGCACCAGCTCGCTGCCGCGGTGGCCGCAGACGTTCGCAAAGGCTTTCAGCGTCCCCGCCTCGTCGCGGACGATGACGACCGGGACCTCGCCCACCCGGACGGTCAAGAAGTCGCCGGCCTTGGCGACCTGCTCGACTCTGCCGGCATAGTTCCAGCTCGTCGCGAAGATGCGCTTCCTCTCGCGTGCGAACATTTCGGGGTCGGTGTACCACTCGGCGGGGAGGGTTCGCCCCCGGTCGAGCGCCTCGAGCAGTGACGTGTCCCGGACGTTCATGAGATCCTCGGTGTTCCCCGCGTGATGCCGCGATTGACCGACGCGGTCGCGATCGTCGCCGGGCGTCATTCCCCGCGTCCGATCCGTGACCTCAGCCATCGCGCCGCCTCGCTCGGCGGCCGGTGATCGACATCCGCGAGGTAATTGGCCTGCCGCATCACTCCGACCGCGATGGCGCCAAGCAACGGGCGGAGGGCCGCCACGAGGCCCGGCTTGTCGGCACCCTGTCGAGAGCGACCTGGAAACGATCTGCCCGAGGCAATGTCCAACTGGCCGGAACATAATTATACCCAGACAGGCACCCTCGCCACAGGCCTACGCGCCCGACTCACCGGTGACACGCCCGCGGTCCGGCCGGTGATTTCGGTTGAGAGAGCTGGCGATGGCCTCGGAGGCACCAGGAGGCCGCCGCGCAGTCCTTGGCGACGGCGGCCGCACCGAGCCCGAATGAAGAGACCGCGATCCGGCCCTGTGCCCATCGTGGCTGCGTCTTCCGCGTAGAAAGGCGCGGTCGTTCAGGACGCATCGCGGACACCACAAGGCGAACCAGTCGCGACCCCGCGTCGTTCAGGCCTCTCGACGGGATCATTCGGGACGCCAGGCACACTCCCAGGATCACGATAGGCCATCGAGTTAACGGAATCCGTCACGCTCCACCTCGAAAGGTTGACCGTCGCGATTGGAGGACCGCCGTCGACCGCGTAGAATCGAGGGTCGAAGGATCGGAGCGCACGGACCGACTCGAGGTGAGGGCGCCGTCACGGGCCGGCGCGGCTCGGCGGACGCCCGGACCTCCCGCGTTCACGATCCCGCGGAAGGAAAACGCGATGCACCTCCGGACCCCGCCGCGGAGCCGTCTCGGGCTCCTCGCCTTGTTGCTGGCCTTGACCGGCCCTGACTCGCCGGCTCACGCCCAACAGCCCAAGGAAGATCGGCCGGCCAACCGACTGGCCCACGAGACGAGCCCCTACCTGCTCCTGCACGCCCACAACCCCGTGGACTGGTACCCCTGGGGCCCCGAGGCGTTCGCCAGGGCCAAGGCCGAGAACAAGCCGGTCTTCCTTTCGGTCGGCTACAGCTCGTGCTACTGGTGCCACGTCATGGAGCGCGAGAGCTTCGAAGATGCCGAGATCGCCAAGTATCTCAACGCGCATTTCGTCTGCATCAAGGTCGATCGCGAGGAGCGGCCCGACGTTGACCAGATTTACATGGCGGCCCTCCAAGCGATCGGGCCGGGCGGCTGGCCGATGTCGATGTTCCTGATGCCCGACGGCCGACCCTTCTTCGGCGGGACGTATTTTCCCCCCAGGGCTCGACAGGGATCCTCGGGGTTCTTGACGCTGCTCAACGCCGTGTCGGATGCCTGGCGGGATCAGCGGGCCGAGATCGACAAATCGGCCAACGTGCTGACCGACGCGATGCGCAAACAACTCCGGACCGCCGGGAACCAGCGCAAGGTGCCGCTCTCCCGGTCGTGGGCCGCGGAAGGGCTGGCGGAGCTGGCAGAACAGTTCGACCCCGATCACGGCGGGTTCGGCTTCAACCCTCGCAATACGCGCCGGCCCAAATTCCCCGAGCCGGTCAACCTCATCTTCCTGCTCGATCAGGAGATCCGACGCGCCTCGAAAAAGGAGGCCGCCGCGCGACCCGATCGGCCCGGTCGCAAGCCGATGGAGATGGTCCGGCTGACGCTCGATCGGATGGCCCGCGGCGGGATCCGCGACCACCTCGGCGGCGGTTATCACCGGTACTCGACCGACCGGTTCTGGGCGGTCCCCCACTTCGAGAAGATGCTCTACGACAACGCCCAGCTCGCCTCCGCGCACCTGCTCGCCTTCTCGGTCACGAACGACCCGCGCTGGCGCGAGGAGTCCGAGGCGACGTTCGCCTACATCGAGCGGAGCATGACCTCGCCGGAGGGCGGTTTCTACTCGGCACTCGACGCCGAGACCAACCGCGAGGAGGGGGCCTATTACGTCTGGACGCGGGATGACGTGAAGTCCGTCCTGGGCGAAGGCCCGGACGTCGACGCCTTCAACCAGGTCTATGGCCTGACCGGCGAGCCCAACTTCGAGGGAGGGCGTCATGTGCTGCTCGAGCCGAAGACCCGCGCCGAGCAGGCCGAGGCGTTGAAGACCGCGCCGAAAGAGCTGGAGGCCCGCCTGGCGCCGCTCCGCGCCCGGCTGCTGTCGGCCCGCGAGAAGCGGCCCTCGCCGATGCGGGACGACAAGATCCTGACCGGCTGGAACGGGCTGATGATCGCCGCGTATGCCGACGGCTTCCGGGTACTCCGCGTCGAGAAATATCGGCGCGCCGCCGAACGCGCCGCCGACTTCCTGCTGAGTCAGCTCCGCACCCCGGACGGCCGGCTGCTGCGGACCTATCGCCTGGGCAAGGCCAAGCTGCCCGCATACCTGGAGGATTACGCCTTCCTGGCCCACGGGCTGATCCAGCTCCACGCCGCGACCGGCGACGCCCGCTGGCTGCGCGAGGCCCGGGCGTTGACCGACCGGATGATCGCCGAATTCGAGGATCGCGAGCAGGGCGGGTTCTTCTTCACCGCCGATGGGCACGAGAGCCTGCTGGCCCGCCCCAAGGACCCGTTCGACAACGCCCTGCCCAGCGGCAACAGCATCGCCGTCCTCGACCTGCTGGCGATCCATCGCGCCACCGGCGAATCGTCCTACCGCGACCATGCGGGCAAGGCCCTGGAAGCGTTCAGCACGGCCCTGTCGGAACGCGCTTTCACGATGCCGATGATGCTCGTGGGCCTGGAGCGGTATCTCGACCAGGGGGCCGACGCGAACCCACCCGGGTCGGCCACGGCCGCCGCACCCGTGCCCGCGAAGCCCGGCGTGGTCGTCGCATCCGCCCGACCGGCCGGAGCGGTCGCCCCCGGCGGGGAGTTCGACGCATCGGTATCGATCACGATCCAGGATGGCTGGCACATCTACGCCAACCCCACCGGGGCCCTGGAGTTGAGGCCGACGACCCTGACGCTCGACCCGACCTCGGAACGATCCGCCACGCTCGTGGATGTGACCTATCCCGCCGGAGACGCCAAGGTCCTCGGGTCGATCGGTACCGAGAAGGTGCCGCTCTACGAAGGGAAGATCCGGATTGGCGCCCGCATCCGACTCGCGGCGGACGCCAAGCCCGGCGCAATCCCGATCAAGCTCCGATTGAGCTACCAGGCTTGCAACGATCGCCTCTGCCTGGCCCCGGCCAATCTCGAGATCCCGCTGGATCTCTCGGTCGCACCCTGAAAAACCGGGATGAGAGGGAGTGATGGGCAAGACATTGATCAAGATCGGTCCGTCCGATCACGGCCGACGGATGAGCCTCGAGGAGTTCGAGCACGCCAAGGTGCAGGAAGGGTATCTCTATGAACTCAGCCGAGGGATCATCACGCTGTCCGACGTGCCCGACCGACCGCACCTGCTTCTCCTCCGGGCGGTTCGAGACCAGCTCCAGGACTACAAGTCTCTGCATCGTGGTCGTATTCACTTCATCGCCGGCGGAAGCGAGTGCAAGCTGTTGATCCCCGCCCTCGCCTCCGAACGGCATCCCGACCTGGCAGTCTTCTTGAGCGCACCACCGCCGATCGAGAACGCAAGCCTCTGGCGTCACTGGTTCCCCGAGATCGTCATCGAGGTGGTTTCCCCCAGCTCGCGCAAGCGCGACTATCAGGAGAAGCCCGATGAGTACCTGCGCCTGGGAGCGAAGGAATACTGGATCGTCAACCCCCGCAAACGTGCGCCGGTCGTGATGCGTAGGCAGCGGAATCGGTGGGTCGAGAACACGATCGAACCTCCCGACTTCTACCGCACCCGGTTATTGCCGGGGCTGGAATTCTCGTGCGGAGCCGTCTTCGAAGCGGCCGGGTTGGCCTGAGCGATGACCCGAGAAACCACGACACCCGGGCCGAATCCTGACGCAACATCGGTCCGGGTAGACCCGCGATCCAACCGGGTCATCAACGGACTACGCCTGGTCCTGATCGCGATGCCGATCGCCATCCTGGTCATGGGCGCGATCGTGCTGCCCGGCTGGATCCCCCTCCTGCCGCGCGGCGTCCGCCGGTTCATGGTCGAGGCCGCGTTGCGCGGGGTATTGATCGGGTACAGCGCGCTGGTCCTGGCCGCCGTCATCGGGACGCCGATGACGGTCTGGCTGGCGGCACGATCGCGGCGAAAGGGGAAGATATGCGACATTGTCGCGACAAGACCGGGGCTAGATTTCGATAATGCTGCGTGCGAGAGCACTCCTGGGGGCTCGCCGGCTGCGCCGTCTTCGACCCCAGCCACCCTTGCGGACGACTCTCGGGTGGCTGGGGTCGAGCCCGGAGGGCGATGCCCCCAGGAATGCCTCTGTAAGCCCGCGCTCACTCCGACAAACGACCCGGTTGCGTCGCAACAGTCTCAGATACGCCCGGCGATTCTCCGCGGGTTCGCGATCTGCTTCGTCAGCCTGATCTCGCTCATCGGGCTCGAGCTCAGCTCGGCGGCCTGGCGCGGCTGGATGCACCGATTCCCGGCATTGCCCACGACATTCGAGCCGTCGTCGCCCGATGAATATCGGGTCCTCGTCCTGGGCGGCTCGAGCGCGCTGGGCGAGCCGTACCGTCCCTGGCTCTCGGTGGGCCAGATCGTCGCCTGGCAACTCCAGGAGTCGGTCCCGGGCCGGCGTTTCGAGTGCGAGATCCTCGCCTGGCTCGGCGACTCGCTGGAGAAGCAGCATCACAAGCTCGCGGGCCTGAAACGGCGACCGGACGCCGTGATCATCTACTCGGGTCACAACGAATTCGCGGCCCGATTCGAGGAGGAGCGCGACCCCTGGATCGTTGAGGAGCCGGGCAACCGCTGGCTGCGAGAGGTCTACGACGCCACTCTGGTCTCGCCGTTCTGCCGGCTGGCCTACGAGATCATCAGCAAGAACCGGCTCGACAGCCCGCCGCCGCTCACGGGGCGACACCAGCTCATCGATCCGCCCCTGTGCAGTCCGTCGGAGTCGGCCGACATCCTGGCCGATTTCCGCGCGCGTCTGGAGGCGATCGTCGGCTATTGCGAGCGGATCGGCGCCCAACCGATCCTGATCGTGCCACCGGCGAATGAGGCGGGATACGAGCCCAGCCGATCCACGCTCCCTCCCGTTGTGTCGACGCGGGAACGTCGGCGAGTCGTCGATGAGTTCGGCCGGTCCCGCGCCGAGGAGTCGAGCGATCCGGCTCGAGCCGCCGACGGTTATGCCGCCATCCTCGCCCGACATCCGGGATTCGCCGAGGCACACTTCCGGCTGGGCCGCCTGCTGGAACGGGCCGGGAATCCGGGCGAGGCGGGCCGTCACTATCTCGCGGCCCTCGATCACGACGGCCTGCCTATCCGATGCCCGGCCCCGTTTCGCGCCGCCTACGAAGACGTGGCCCGCCGCCATCCCCGCTGCATCCTCGTCGACGGCCGCCGCGAGTTGGCCGCGATCAGTCCGAACGGATTGATCGGCGACCGTGTCATCCAGGATACGCACCATCCGACCCTGCTCGGTTACGTCGCCCTGGCCGGTGCCGTCCTGCGGGGGTTGCAGGCCCGTAACGTGTTCCCGAACGCGAAAGCAATCGCCATGCCGCTCGACCCGACCGCGTGTGCCCGTCATTTCGACATGGATGCCGCAAAGTGGGCGACCTTGTGTGATCGGACGAGCGTCCACTATCGGCGGGTGGCGGGATATCGTTATGATCCTGCGGAGCGCCTGGAGAAATCCCGACGATACGCCGAGGCCGTGTCGCGGATCCGGAGCGGGATCGATCCCTCATCGGCACTCGAGGACGTGGTCCGTGGCGACGGTTCTTGATCGATCGATCGTCTCGATCCGGGCTTTGCGGGGTGCTGATCAGGACTCACTCTCAGTATTGACTTGCTCGACCTGCCAATCCTCCAGATCGACGGTGGCCCCCCGACCGAGGAAGTTCACCACGGCGACGAATTGATCGCGATTCCCCCGGCGGATGACCGTGCCGGTGATCCCGGTCAGCGGGCCGGTCATGATCCGGACCTTCGCGCCGACGGGCATCATGGGCTCGGACGACACGGAGAGTCCCGAGTTGAGCATCGTGTGGACCTGTCGAAGGTCGCGGACGAGCCCCTCCTGGTCGACAACCGGCAGGACGTTCACCAACCGGTCGCCGCGAAAGGCCGCGAGTCGGTCGTTCGCATCGCCGTACAGGAAGACGTAACTCGCGAAGAGCGGCACCACCGATCGGAGTTTCCGTCCTTGCGGCGTTCGACTTTCCTTGACCACCTGGGGTAAGTAATACGAAACCCCTTGTTCGCGCAGATCGCGAGCCGTGGCCTTCTCCTGGCGGGGCTTGGTATGCAGGCACCACCAGACGCCATCCTCTTTCCGCGGCAAGGTATCGGCTTCGACCCAGAGGTTTGAAGGATGACAATCGGGCTCGCTGGGAAGTATCGGCATCGGCAGATCAAACCCCGTGTCGCACAGATGGAGTCGCACACCCGAGCGACATGCAATGCACTGTCTGATTAGGGTGATTTGATATGTTAGGTCAGCCCGGAGGCTGACGTCAAGTGGCTGCGTGAATCGAGCGGGCCTCGGGCCTGGACGAACGACCGATCGGTCGGAGGGAGGGCCTGGGATGGAAACGCCGGAGAAGGTCGTGGGGCAAAGTCATTGGCGCGGCGCGGGCGGGATCTTGAATGTCAACAAACCGCGAGGGATGACTTCACGGGCGGTGGTGGACCACGTCGCGCGGCTGGACCGGCGCGCCAAGACGGGGCATGCCGGCACTCTCGACCCACTGGCGACGGGCGTGCTGGTCGTCTGCGTCGGGGCGGCGACCCGCCTGGTGGAGTGGATCCAACGGATGCCGAAGTCGTACCGCACCGTGATCCTGCTGGGCGCGCGGAGCGACACGCTGGACGCGGACGGGCGGATTGTATACCAGGAAGATCCGAAAGTCCCGTTGATGCAAGAGGTTGAGGCCGCCGTGACCCCGCTGGTGGGCGAGGTCGACCAGATGCCTCCCGAGTTCTCGGCGCTCCGGGTTCAGGGCCGGCGCGCGTACGACCTCGCACGGGCCGGCCGGGCGGTCGAGCTGGCACCGCGACGGGTGCGGATCGATCGGATCGCCGTCAATCATTACGAATGGCCGCGTCTCGAGTTGCAAATCGACTGCGGCGGAGGGACCTATATCCGCTCGATCGCCCGCGACGTCGGCGAGGCGCTCGGCTGTGGCGGCCTGGTTGAGACCCTGGTCCGCACCCGGATCGGAGCCTTCACGATCGAACGCGCCGTGGAGCTGGACGAGATCTCGGCCGAGTCGATCCTTCGCCATCTGCAACCGTCGCTGGATGCGCTCGCGGACCTACCTCGGGTGGTTCTCGATCCCGCCCAGGTGGCCGCCGTGAGCTCCGGACGGAGGCTCTCCTCCGCGGATTTCCCCGATCTCAGCTTCCCGCCCGGCGAGGTCGTGATGGTCGATTCCGACGGCCGGCTCGTCGCCCTGGCCGGGTCCGATCCCGCCGCGGGGTGGCTCCAGCCGCGCAAGGTCTTCGGATCGTAAGCGGTAGGGCGAGGCCGGGCGGATCGGATCGAATCGGCGAACCTCTTCATCCGTGGCGGTGTCGAACGAGGGGAACATCGGGACGATCTGGTCGGATGTGCCGTGGTTCGTCGTTGACGCAAGGTTGACCGGACCATAGAATTCGACCGGGATGAAGAGCGTCCGATCCATTTCGATTGACTCGATGAAACGAGGTCAAATCCCGCTTTGATTGAAAACAACAGCATCGACCGTTCGGGGCGTCGGGAACGAGCCATCCTGGTCGGGGTCCTCCTGCCCCGCAACGAAACGACGCCGGATGATCCCCTGGAAGAGCTCCGGGGATTGGCCAAGACAGCGGGCCTCGAGGTCGTGGGCAGCCTGCTGCAAAGGCGGCAGCAGATCGATATTGCGACCTACATCGGCTCGGGCAAGGTCGAGGAGCTCAAGGCGATCGTCGAGGCCCAGGAGGCCGACGTGGTCGTCTTCGACAACGACCTGGGTCCGGCCCAGACCCGCAACCTCGAGAAGAAGCTCGAGGTCAAGGTCGTCGACCGGACCGAGATGATCCTCGACATCTTCGCGACCCATGCGAAGACGCACGAGGCCCATCTCCAGGTCGAGCTGGCGCAGCTCGAATACGCGATGCCCCGCCTCAAGCGGATGTGGACCCACCTCTCGCGATACAAGGGCGGCATCGGCGTGCGGGGCCCCGGCGAGAAGCAGCTCGAAGAGGACCGCCGGCTGGTCACCCACCGCATCCAGGAACTCAAGGCCAAGCTCGCCAAGATCCAGGCGCGCAAGGAGCGCGAGGTCGCCAGCCGCGACGATGTGCCGACGATCTCGCTGGTCGGCTACACGAACGCCGGCAAGAGCACGCTGATGAACGCGCTGACCGAGGCCGGCGTCCTGGTCCAGGACAAGCTGTTCGCGACGCTCGACACCAGGACCCGGCGCTGGAAGTTCCGCGGCGGCGGGCAGTCGCTCCTGTCCGATACCGTCGGCTTCATCCGGGACTTGCCGCACGCGCTGGTCGCTTCGTTCAAGGCGACGCTCGAGGAAGCTCGACAGGCCGACCTGCTCCTGCACGTCGTGGACGCCTCCAGTCCCGAGGCCGAGGGCCAGATCCGGGCGGTCAAGACGGTCCTGGCCGAGCTGGGACTGGAGGGCCACCCCACGCTCCTGGTCCTGAATAAGTCAGACAAGGTGCCCGATCGGTCTTTTCTCGACGTGCTCAAGGCCCATCACGCCGAATCCGTGTCGATCAGCGCGGCGCAGAAGGACGGGCTCGACCGACTGGAGTCGGCCGTCCGCGAGGCACTCAGCGACCGGGCCCTCGAGGCCGAAGTCGAGACGGGCGTGGATAACGGACGTGTCCTGGCTTACCTGGCCCAGCACGCCCAGATCCACGACCGCACCTATGACGAGGACCGGGTCCGCTTGCAGGTGCACCTGCCGCGCCGTTGCCTGGAATTCCTGTTCGAAAACGGCGTGAACGTGCGCTCCAACGGCCAGCGGCTCCATGCCTCATGACGAATTCCGAATTCGCAAATGAATTTCATCCCGTTGATCCTGTTAATCCTGTCTCACCGGATTGGAATCAATTTTGACAGGATGGACAGGATCAACAGGATGAAATCAGACGAAGTTCGGCAAATTCATTCCTGTCTGGAATTCGATCCTGCCGGACGGTCGAATGGTTCCGATAGCGGCTGGACGAAGCTGGAGTCGTGAACCAAGAGGCCCTTGCTGCCGACCAGGAAATCGTGGTTCTCGGCCACGTCGAGGTTGTACACGGGCTGGTTGGCGTCGGTCTGGATCGACCGGACCGACACGACGCCGCCGACGGCGCGGATGCGATCCCCGACCCTCAGGTCCCGGGCCATGGTCCAGCCGTTCCCCGCTTTCCAGAAGCGATGGATGCTCGTCGCGACGATGGCCTCGCCATCGAGCGAGACGCGCATCGTCGGCGCGGACTTGGTGTGGTGGACGGCCAGCACGGGCTGGAACGTGAGCGATCCGGTGGTCGTCTTCTGGGAGAGCAGGCGATCGCCCACCCGGATCGACTCGATCGGCCGTGGGCCGTCGATGGTCCGGACCAGGGTGCCCGCCCCAAAGCATTCCAAGGAGGCCGACCAGCTCGGGGTGTCAACGATCTCGGTCAGCGTCGGCTTCGACGTCTGCACCTGGGCCTGGAACGCATAACCGAGCTGGTCGGTCCACCAGCCCTTCCATTTGTCGGGCTCCGCGCCGAGATCCTGGCCGGTGAGCGTCTTCACGACGGGGAGCACGCGGTCGTTGAGCTTGTTGATCTGGTCGTTGATCTCCTCGAGGTTCTGGATGTCTGCGGCGAGCCTCTGCTGGAGGGCCTCGTTATCCCGGCGAATCGAGTCGAGGCGACGGGCGACCTGGAGGTCTCGGGGAGTGTCGGCGTTGGCGAATGCCTGGGTCACGAGATAGGTGGTCAGATCGAAGCGCGGAGTCGCCTGCGGATTCACGGCGCCCGGGGGCGCTGACGCCGGAGATCGATCCCCTCGAATCGCCCAAGGGATCGAAGGCCATCGCGGGCGCGAACGAGGCGGCCGGGATCAAGGACGGGTCGATCGCCTGCGAGCGGTACAATCGGCGGACGTTGAACTTCTCCCCCTCCACGAACAGCTCGCCGACCGATCCCGGCCCGTTGACCGGCCGCACCTGATACGTGAATGGCTTGCGGATCATGCTGATCAGCCGGCCGACGATGTCGCGCGGATCGCGGCGGATCAAGAACTCGGACGCCCGCACGCGCACGGCACCGTCGGGGAAGAGCATCGCGATGGCGGACAGGGCGGTCGAGGCGGCCGGCCCATCGATCTGGCCCAGCATCTGCACCCCTGCGAGCTGCAATCGCTCGTTCGCGCAGATGAAGCCCGCCCAGATCATCGGCACGGCACGGGGGTCGGTCACCTGGTCGAGCGACCGCTCGGCCTTGTCTCGCTTCGCCGCATCCTTGCTCTCCAGGCCCTCGCGCAGCTTGGCGAACCTCGCACTCCAGCGCTTATTCGCGGACTTCTGGAGGTCGGCTTCGAGCTTCGCGGCCGACGCTTCCTCAGGCTTGACCCAGCGGTCGCCCGCCTTCTTGTAGCCCAGGTGCCGCCAGGCGACTTCCTTCGAAGGGTCGAGCTGGACGACCTCGTTGTAGTGCGCGATCGCCTGGGCCTTGAGCCCCTTCTGATCGCACCACGTGGCCAGCCGCAACTGCGATTCCGCCTTGTGCGACGCCTGGGCACGTCGTTCGAGGTACTCGCGGATCAGGGCCTGATAGGCCGGATCATCCTGGATCTTCTGCCCGACATCCTCGGGACTCGCCCATTTCCCCCGATGCTCGACCAGCCCCATCAGCCCGCGTGCCAGCGCATGCGATGGGTCGTACAGGACCGCCATGGCGAGATGCTTCATCCGCTCGGCGTCGAAGCCGTGCGACTCGCACCAGAGGGCCAGCCGGACGTGCGCGCCCGCGTCGCGGCCCGCCGTCTTCCGCGCCGATTCGTAGGCCGTGCGATCGGCCGTGGAGCTTGCCGAGGATCCTGCCTCGCCGGAATTCACGCCGAGCAAGGCGCAGCAGATCAAGAGGTTGCCGATCATATCCCCGCCTCCGAATGAATTACCAAGAGCGGTTCGCCGCCGAAGTGTCACGAGACGTAGAGGTGTCAACGGGCGGACGACGTCCGTATCCATCTGGCGTGGATATTATGAAATCGTAGGCCGCTTTGCAACTCCCCTGTCCTTATTCCTTAATCTTCGGGCCCAGGCGGCCCGACCGCAACGCGAACCGGCCGGCCATGACTGACGCTCCATCCCGGCACGCCGAGCCAATGACCAACTGCTCTACACCGCAAAGCGTGAAGTTCGTGCACGAGGATCCTGGAGTCGATTTGGGACGAATGTCTCCGTTTCCTGCGCGCCTCGAGACGGGTGCCTGGCGCCGCCAGCCTCGGGAACCTATTCCGCGGAAAATAATGTCTAACTTTGTTCAAGTTTCCGTCGGGGAGCGAGGCCGGTAAGCCCTTCAGGGCTCGCGGCGGCGAGCAGTCTTCGAGGCAGTCCCGGGCGAAGGGCGGTT
Organism: uncultured Planctomycetota bacterium; assembly: GCA_963743925.1. GTDB lineage: Bacteria > Planctomycetota > Planctomycetia > Isosphaerales > Isosphaeraceae > CAVZRC01. The sequence continues at coordinate 112,455 of CAVURY010000036.1, forward strand.
TGAAGGCGAAAATGATCACCATGGAGGGAGGAGGCTTGCATCTTGGATGCGAGCTGAGTTACCCTGATCAGCCCTCGACCAGGATGAGGCGGAGCGAAGTCGCGATCAGAGCAACGACCCGGGCTCCATTGTCGGCGTGAGCGGCACGATGCCAGCCTTCCACATCCCGGGACCGGCCGGAAAGAGACGAGTCCATTCACAGCCTCTGCCTTCACCGGATCGTTTGGCGAGCGAGGCCGTTTCTTGCTCGCGATTCAGATCAATACAAATGAAATGAAACATGTCAGAATAGAATCCGGCCGGCTTGTCCAGGAACGCTTCGCGGAGTCGCGTTGCTCGGCGGCCGATGGTCGCCGGACCCTTGCGGAGCACGCTGATCGCGCGGAAGGGTTGGGTCAACCGGCGGCGATTCTCCACCAAACAGGCAGGACGGAGGAGGCGGTCGCCGCCCTGCACCGCGCGATCGATCTCGATCCCCGGCGCCGGACTACCCGCACTCGAAGGGCATGGCCTACTCCGAGCGGGGGAAGATCCGCGAGGAAGCAACTTGGTTCGAGCGGGCGCCGGCACTCGACCCGGTCCACGCCGCTGCCTGGCTGCATCTTGGCGACTCTCTGATGGACTTGCGCGAATATGACCGCGCCGTGGCGGCCTACAAGCATGCGTTGACCCTTCGGGTTCCTTTCCCCGAAGCTCGCAACAACCTGGCGGGAGCTTTGCTGCACCTTGGCGATGCGCATGCCGCCATCGCCGAGTGCCGGCAGGCCCTGGTTGATATCGTGCCACCGTCTTCCGCACCTGCTGCTGCTGCGCGAAGGGCCAATCCCGGGCACTCCGCGCGTCCGACTCGCGATCGGAAAACCTCGCATTCCCTCCGGCGAATCCCATCGATTCAGGGCTCGGGATTCTCTCCGCCGTGTTCATCGTGAGATCCATCAAATGTCGAAATCGAGATCGAAACGTTTCAGCAACCTCGGGTCCCGACGGGAACGGCCGCTGCGTCCGCTCTTACTGGAGCAGCTCGAGCCTCGTCGCTTGCTCGCGACGAATATCACCCGATACCACGTCGATTCCCAGTCGACGGGGGCCAACCTGACCGAGACGCAACTGACGTCGTCGAACGTCAACGCCGCCGATTTCGGCCAACTCTACGACACTCCGCTGGACGGCCAGGTCTATGCCGAGCCGCTGGTCCTGACCAACGTCGCGATCGCTGCCGGCCCGAACACCGTCGGCACGCCCGGCACCTACAATTCGGTCGTTTTCGTCGCCACGCAACACGACTCATTGTACGCCATCGACGCCGCCGACGGCGCCATCCTCTGGCAGCGCACGTTCCTGGACACGACAAACCCCGATGACGCCCTCCCTGGCGCCACGTCCGTCACCACTATCCCGAGCGGTGACACGAATTCGGGCGACATCTACCCGGAGGTCGGCATAACCGGGACCCCGGTCATCGACCCGTCCACCAACGTCATCTATGTCATCCCCAATACCAAGGAAATCGTCGGCGGTAATGCTTACTACGTCCAGAGGCTCCACGCCATCAACGTCGCCGATGGCACCGACACCGCTCAGTCATTCGTCATCGGCAGCACCACCGACGGCAACACCAATAGCACGCCGGTCTACGTCTCCGGCACGGGGGACGGCAACGTCGGCGGAGTGGTCCAGTTCAACGCCTTGCGAGAGAACAATCGCCCCGCGCTGAGCCTGGTGAATGGCCAGGTCTATGCCGAATGGGCCTCGCACGGCGACAACGGCCCCTATCACGGCTGGGTCGTCGCATGGAACGTCACGAACCTGACGACGCAGGGGATGGTCCTCTCCGGAGTCCTCTGCACCGACCCCAACGGCGGCGAGGGGGGGATCTGGGACGGCGGCGGCGGCCTGACCTTCGACCCGGACGAGACCTTTAATGGTCAACCCGCCTTCTACTTTGAAACCGGCAACGGCGACCCGCGCGGCGGCAATCCGCCCCTCGACGCCAACGGCTTCCCCGCCGACGACGACTATTACGAATCCCTGGTCAAGGTCGAGGCGGACCCGACGACCACCGCCACCGACCAGAACTCCAACGGCTGGGGCCTGAAGATCGTCGATTACTTCACGCCCTACAACGTCAACGCGCTCGACGACGCCGACGAGGATTTCGGCTCCGGATCGCCCCTGGTGCTGCCCGACTCGGCCGGCATCCCCGGCCATCCACACCTGATGGTGGCCGCCGGCAAAGAAGGCACGATCTACCTGGTCAACCGCGATAACCTGGGAAAGTTCAACGCCAACGACGACAACGTCTTGAACTCGGTCTACAACCCCGCTACCGGCATCACCACTCCGCCGGTTCTGATCAACGGGTCACTCAGCACCCCGGCGTACTACCATGGCACGCTTTATTGGGTCGCGGGCTACAACAGCAATGCCTGGTCGTATATTGTGGCCCCCAACCCGGCGCCCGACCCACCCACCGTCCCCGTCGCGACGATCGAGCCGACCTCGGAGACGGCCAACAACAACTTCGGCTATCTCCCCGGATCCGTCTCGATTTCGGCCGACGGAAGCGAGGATCCTGCCGGCGGCATCGCCTGGATCATGGACACGGGCAACGACGAGCTCCACGCCTACAGTACGTTGTCGCTCAGCACCGAATTGTGGAACAGCGGACCGGGCAGCATCGCGGCAGTCAAGTTCGCGGTGCCGACCGTGGCCAACGGGCAGGTTTTCGTCGGGACGCAGGACAGTTTGCAGGCCTTCGGCCTTACCGGGCCGGGTACGCCGGCCCAGCCGCCCAACGCCCCGGCTAACCTCGGCGCAGGCGCTCTCGGGCTCGGCCGTCGAACTGACCTGGACCGACAGTACGGTATCGCCGAATTTCGCCACCAACTACGCCATCCTCGAATCCACGGATGGCTCGAATTTCACGACCGTGGCCGATGCCGGCCAGGAGTTGAACGAGCTACACCGTCACCGGACTGACGCCCAGCACGACGTATTATTTCGAGATTGTGGGCAGCAATTCGTCCGGTTCGTCCGGCCCCTCCAACATTGCTACCGCCGCGACGACCGACCAGACGGGCCAGACGCCGACCGCCCCCCAGGGCCTGGGCGCCACGCCGGCCAGCGGCTCGGAAGTCTACCTGACCTGGACCAACACGGCTACCAACGAGACGGGCTTCACCCTCACCCGCGCGACGGACAGCCTGTTCACGCAAAACGTCGTCACCCAGACGCTCGCCTCCGCGCCCTACTACTACACGGACGGGGCCCCCGGGCTGAGCCCCGGCAACACCTATTATTACAAACTGCAAGCCACCAACACCTCAGGCTTATCGAGCAGCTCGAACACGGCCTCCGTGAACATCCCCAATGTGCCGCCGGCGCCGACCAACGCCACGGCCGTTCAAAGCGGCGCCAGTGTCGTATTGACCTGGGATGACCACGCCGGACCTTTCGCTCTCGGATACCAGATATCCAGATCCGTCGATGGAGGGCCCTATAGCATCTACGCCGATCGGCCCGAGACCAGCGATTCACCTCCCTCGACCCAAACTTTCACGGATACCGACGTCCCGTTGGGCCACACTTACGGTTACGAGATCGTGGCGGAGAACGTTTCCGGCTTCAGCGCCCCCGCCTACGCTACTGTGAGCGTGCTCGGAACCGCCGTTCTGAACCTCGATGACAGCGGCAACCTGGCTCTTACGGTTTCCCCGGGCGCTCCCGACCGGCTCAGCGTCCAGCTCGCCGCGGGCATCTACACGCTGACGGACCCCGCCGTGACCATTTCCGTGACCGGAGGGGGTGCGGGATTCGTCGTCGGGGCCGGCACCTCATCGGTAGCCATATTGGCCGCCGATGTGTCGGGCATGACCCTGGACACTTCCGATAACACGGACACGATCCGTATCATCTCGGACGCTGTTCCGATCACCATCACCGCCGATTCCGGTGGCGGCAATCCCACCATCAACCTCGGCGATCCGACGAATGATGAAATGATCAGCGGCCCCATCACCAACTCGAGCAATGGCGCTCTGTTGATCTCCGGCTCCGGCACCACCACCATCACGGGCGATCTCACTTGCCAGGGGTTCGGGGGCGTTTCTCTGTCCGGTACGGGCACCATCGACATCGCCGGCAATATCAATCTAGGCCCTTCGGGCAACCTCTCCGATTCCAGTTCCGGTGAAGACAGGATTACCGGCGTCATCAGCGGTACCGCCTCCTCGGGATCCGGCGAGGTCCAGGGGCTCACTGGCGACTATTTCAACCTCCCCGCGTCCCAGGGCCTGATCCAGCCCGCCGACCCCAGCAATCCCGCCTGGCTGGGCGACCAGGCCCCCGCCGCGACCGCCCAGCTCGTCGGGCCCCTCGACTTCCCCGATATCTCCGACAACGGCTTCGCCGACAGCGCCGGCGACCCCGCCTATTACGACCTCGGCCCCGGCCTCAACGACAACGTCGAGGCCCGCTGGTTCGGCGAGATCACGATCCCCGGGACCGGCACCGCGCCGGTCCCGGTCGACTTCGCCACCACCAGCGACGACGGCAGCATGCTCTACATCGACGGCGACGCGGTGGTCTCCAACAACAACTTCCAGCCGCCCACCCAGGCGACGGGCCTGGTGGATCTGACCCCGGGCCTGCACGCCATCGACGTCGAGTACTACCAGGGCGGCGGCGGCGCCACCCTGGACGTGCAGTGGGACCCCACCGGCGGCTCCGACTTCGTCGACATCCCCAACTCCGCCTTCTCCACCGTCGGGGCCGTCAACGGCCTGAGCAAGACCGGCACCGGCACCCTGACTCTGTCGAGCACCGACGCCTATCTCGGGGCGACCACGATCGCCGCCGGCACGCTGGTCGCGGCGGCGGACGGCGCCATGGGGCCGGCCACGGCCGCGGGCATCGCCGTCGATACCGGCGGCGCCCTGGCCTTCACCGGCGGCCTCGACTACACCGCCGCCGAGCCGATCACGATCAGCGGCTCCGGGCCGGCCGGCGACGGCGCCATCGAGAATATCGGCGGCTCGAACGCCTTTGCCATCCCCATCGCCCTCTCCGGGGCGGCGACGATCGGCTCGGATGCCGGGACCATGACCCTCGGCGGCGAGATCTCCGCGGGCTACGCGCTCACGGTCGTCGGGGCCGGCACGACCGCGATCGACGGCGACATCATCTCCCAGGGGGGGGACGTCGCCCTGGCGGGCAGCGGCCGCATCGACATCGCCGGCGATATCGACCTGGGCGCGACGGGCAACCTCACCGATTCGAGCTCCGGTCAGGACACCATCACCGGCGTCATCAGAGGCACCGCCACCTCAGGATTCGTTCATGGACTTACCGGCACGTATTTCAACGTCCCCGCGTCCCAGGGCCTGATCCAGCCCGCCGACCCCAGCAATCCCGCCTGGCTGGGCGACCAGACCCCCGCCGCGACCGCCCAGCTCGTCGGGCCCCTCGACTTCCCCGATATCGCCGACAACGGCTTCGCCGACAGCGCCGGAAACCCCGCCTATTACGACCTCGGCCCCGGCCTCAACGACAACGTCGAGGCCCGCTGGTTCGGCGAGATCACGATCCCCGGGACCGGCACCGCACCCTTCCCGGTCAACTTCGCCACCACCAGCGACGACGGCAGCATGCTCTACATCGACGGCGACGCGGTGGTCTCCAACAACAACTTCCAGCCGCCGAATCAGGCGACGGGCCTGGTGGATCTGACCCCGGGCCTGCACGCCATCGACGTCGAATACTACCAGGGCGGCGGCGGCGCCACCCTGGACGTGCAGTGGGACCCCACCGGCGGCTCCGACTTCGTCGATATCCCCAACTCCGCCTTTGGCGAGCCCGTCAATAACCTGATCAAGACGGGCTCCGGCACGTTGACCCTGTCGAATGCCGAGAGCTATAGCGGGTCGACCACCGTCAACTCGGGCAAACTCGTCGTCAACGGGAGTTTGCTCGGTCCCGCGGTCACGGTTAATGGCGGCGGTACCCTGGCTGGCGATGGCACGGTCCCAGCGACAACCGTTCAAAGCGGCGGTGTCCTGTGGCCCGGTAATTCCCCCGGGACCCTCACGACGGGAAGCTTATCGCTGGAGACTGGTTCCACACTCTATGAAGAATTGGGAGGCACAACCGCCGGAACCCAGTACGACCAGACGGTCATACCGGCCGGCGGCAGCGTCGCTCTGGACAGCCCTTCGCTCGACATCTCATTTCTGCCCGGCTTCCTGCCGACGATCGGCGAGCAATTCACCATCATCAGCAACCAAAGTGGCAGCGGTGTCATCGGTACGTTTAGCCAGGACAGCACCTATGCTCCCGATGGCTACATCTTCGGAATCAACTACGCAGGCGGCTCCGGTCACGATGTCGTCCTGACCGTGCTGTCCTCGATCAATCAGGTCGGTGTCACCTGGGGCAACCGAACCGCCGCGGTCGAGACCGCCGCCGATGGGCTCCGCCTGCTGCCTGCCGGCCGGAACACCGATCTGCCCTGGCTGGGCATCAGCCAGCTGAAGATCACCTTCAGCCAGGCCTATCTACTGACCGCCGACGACGTCGCGGTCAGTAGCGCCATCGGCGTCAACTACGGGCCGGTCGCGCTCTCCGGCTCGGGAACCAGCTACACAATCACCCTGGCCCAGCCGATCAACAAGGCTGACCGGGTCTCGATCGTCATCGACAAACCGGGTACCACCGCCCTCTACCGCCGCCTCGACGTCCTGCCGGGGGACGTCAACGACGACGGAGTCGTCAACAGCCAGGATTTGGTCCTCGTCCGCAACCAATGGCTGGGCATCAATGGAACCAAGCCGACCATCTTCGGCGACATCAACGGCGACGGAGTCGTCAACGGCAGTGACTACAACGACGTGCGTAAGGAGATCGGCACGGCGCTACCGGCGGTGGTCGAAGACTCGCCCGCCTCGGCCGGAGTCCCGCCCGCCGTAGTCGGAGACCCGCCCTCGGTGGCCGGATACCTGGGGGTTTCGAGCGGAGGGGCATCCGGCACGCCGCCCGTGGTCCCGATCGGTCAGAATAAAACCAAATCGCCTCCGCTTTCCGCCCCGCGTACACCGAACCCCCGAGCCGAGATCCAGCTATCTCGTCGGGGCCGAACCAGGGGCCTGGGGGACAAGACGAGTGCGAACCATGTCGACCCGCTCACACGGGAGTAAACCCTACGGATACACCGGCTTCCGCGCGGATGGCGAACCGGGGGATGATGATGGGAACTGCCTCACGGCTTGTGATCGGGAAGACTCAAGAGCCAAGACGGATCGGGCCGGGTGCCCGTCCCCATGGCAATGTGGCGGACCTTGGTCATCACAGAGCGATCCATTCGGCGCCAAACGAGAAACCCAGAACGTTTCCTCACCGATCCTCGAAAGGTGCGATCCTCGTGACGCTCGCAACTCAACAATCTCTTTCGGGCCCGGTTCTTTCGCCATCGGGGCCGGCTGGCCGAGTGGGCCTGCTCGCACGGCGACTCGCGGTGGCGGTGCTCGTGCAGGCCTCGACGCTCTTGGGCGTGACACCGTGCCGCGCGGACGGCCTGATCATCGAGGTGCCCAACCTGTCCGTAGCTCCCGGCTCCAGCGGTTCCTTCGACGTGTTGCTGTTCGACAGTGATCCGGCCGGAAGCGCCGGCTACAACTTGGCCGCCAGTTCGCTGCAGCTCAGCTTGTCGGGATCAGCGGGGAGTTCGATCCAATTCGCCAACGCGACGATCGATACCGTCTCCGCGCCCTACATCTTCACTCAGTCGCTGGACGGCGACTATGGGTTGCCTCTCTTTACAAACCCTTTGCCGGATATGATCCTCATGACGTCCGATGCGGGAGACGTCGCGGGAGGGTATCCGGGCTACACGACGGTGAATCCCGGCGACACGTTCGGCCTGGCCAACGTCTCCTACACGGTCAGCCCTGGCGCCGTGGTGGGCAGCAGCGATTCGATCGCGCTCGTACTGACGAACGGTGCCACCTCGCTGGCGGACCCCAATGGCGACTCGATCCCGTTCGCAGCAGGAATTGGTTCGTTCGGCGTGGTTCCCGAGCCAACGACGCTGACTCTCGGAACGAGCGCCGCTCTGATCGTCCTCGGGGCATTCTGGTGGCGGAGGCAGATCGATCGCCGGGCCAAGTAGAACTCTCATGAACAATGAGCAATCCCTAATGAACAACAACCAATGCGGAAGCGTCGAACGGTGACATGACCGGGTGGACGAAGCTGAAGTCGTGGACGAGGAAGCCCCTGGTGCCGACGAAGAAGTCCCGGCTCTCGGCGACGTCGAGGTTGTAGACCGGCACGGTGGCGTCGGCGGCGACCGACTTCACCGCCGCGACGCCGCCGATCACGCGGATCGAGTCGCCCGGCTTGAGGTCGCGGGCCATGGTCCAGCCCTTGCCCGCCTTCCAGAATCGGTGGATGCCGGTCGTGACGATCGTCTCTCCGTCGATGTCCATGCGGAGTGTGGGAGCGGGCTTGTTGTGGTGCACGGCGAGGACCGGCTGGAAGGCCATCGAGCCGGTCGTGGTATCTTGCGCCAGGACGCGGTCGCCGACCTGGATCGATTCGATCGCGCGGGCCGTCCAGGGTGGAGACCGTGGTGCCCGCCGCGAAGCACGCCTGACTGAAGCCGGTCGTCCCGACCACCCATTCGCTGTAAGTGCGCTTGGTCTCGGAGGTGCTCGACTGATACGCATAACCGAGCTGGTCGGTCCACCAGGCCTTCCACTGCTCGGGCTCGATCCCCATATTCTGGCCGGTGATCGTCTGGAGCACGGGAAGGATCCGGCTGTTGATCTCGGAGATCTGCGTATTGGTCGTCTCGACCGTCTGGATGTCCAGGGCGAGCGTCTGCTCCAGGTTCTGCCTGGACTGATCGATGAGCTGATAGGCCGTCGCGATCCGCCTGTCTCGGTACAGGGCCTGGACGTACGCGTCATTGATCATACTGACGGCGGGATTGGAGGCCGCACCGGGAAGGGTGGCCCCCCGGTTCTTGAGCATCGCCGCAGCATCCTGCGGATGGCTCGCGGTCGCGCCTCCGGCTGCCGAACCGCCGAGCGATGCAGCGTCAAGCAGGCCCTGATTGGCCGCGAAGAGCATCCACTGATTCTGCACGCTGTACGGATCGAAGGGGACCGACGGTGCGAAGAGACGGTCCCCGATCATGCCCAGCGCGTCGGGATTGAGCACGCGGTTCTCGTAGAAGCGCCGGATGTTGAATCGTTCGCCCTCGAGGAACAACTCCCCCACCGTGCCGGGACCGCCGACGCGTTTCACCTCGTACTTGAACGGCTTGCGGAGAAGGTTGACCAATCGGCCGACGATGTCGCGAGGATCGCGGCGGTTGAGCGACTGGGCCGCGCGTGCCCTCACCCGGGCCGACGGGTTGTAAAGCACCAGGGCCGCCAGTGCATTGGATGCCGACGGCCCGTCGATCTGGCCGAGCATCTGCACGGCCGCCAGCCGCGCCCGCTCCCCGCCGCGAAACAGCACCGCCCAGATCATCGGCACGGCGCGGGGGTCGGTCACATCGGCGATCGCCGCCTCGGCCCTGGCGCAACGCGCAGAGTCCTTGCTCTCCAGACCCTCGCGCAGCCGCTTGAGCTTCGGCTCCCATTGCTTGTCGGCGTGACGCTGCCGCTCGGACTCCGAGCGTTCGGCGGCCAGATCCTCGGGCTTGACCCAGCGGCTCCCCTGCTTCTTGTAGCCGAGATGTTTCCAGGCCGCCTCTCGGGAGGGATCGAGCCGGACCACCTCGTTATAGTGGGCGATCGACTGCTCCTTGAGCCCTTTCTCCTCACACCAGGCCGCGAGCCGTGCCTGGGCATCGGGCTTGCGAGGGGTACTGCTCCGCAGCTCCAGGTATTCGCGGATCCGCTCCCGGTAGGCCGGATCGTCCTCGATCCGCCGGCCGACGATTTCGGGTCGTTCCCATTTCCCCTGGCAGGCGACCAGGCCCATCAGGCCCCGCGCCAGGCCATGGGACGGGCTGTAGAGGACCGCCATCGCCAGGTGCTTCATCCGCTCCGCGCCCATTCCATGCGACTCGCACCAGAGGGCCAGCCGCACGTGGGCGTCCGCATCGCGGCCCGCCTTGGTCCGCGCCGACTCATAGGCCGAGAGATCCGTCGGAGCGATCACGGCCGTTGTCGGATCCTCGTGGATCAGCGCACAGAACATGAGCATGGACCAGATCATCGGACACTCTCTCCAGGTGGACTCATCGACCCACGGCCGGACTATCGAACGGTAACATGACCGGGTGGACGAAGCTGAAGTCGTGGACGAGGAAGCCCCTGGTGCCGACGAAGAAGTCCCGGCTCTCGGCGACGTCGAGGTTGTAGACCGGCACGGTGGCGTCGGCGGCGACCGACTTCACCGCCGCGACGCCGCCGATCACGCGGATCGAGTCGCCCGGCTTGAGGTCGCGGGCCATGGTCCAGCCCTTGCCCGCCTTCCAGAATCGGTGGATGCCGGTGGCGACGATCGTCTCGCCGTCGATGTCGATCCGGAACGTCGGCGACGGGCGGTTGCGGTGGACGGCGACCACGGGCTGGAAGGCCATCGCGCCGGTCGTGGTATCCTGGGCCAGGACGCGGTCGCCGACCTGGATCGATTCGATCGCGCGCGGGCCGTCGAGCGTGGAGACCACCGTGCCGGCCGCGAAGCAGGCCGAGTGGGTCGTGCCGAGCAGGAAGGGATAGGTCGCGACCACCTCATCGGTGAGCGTGGGCTTGATCTCGGGGATACTCGACTGGTAGACGTAACCGAGCTGGTCGGTCCACCAGCTCTTCCACTGCTCGGGCTCGGCACCCAGATCCTGGCCGCTGATCATCCGCAGGACGGGGAGGACCCGGCCGTTGAGTTCGCCGATCTGCGCGTTGGTCGCCTCGACCGTCTGGATGTCGAGCGAAAGTCGCTGCTGAAGATTCTGGGTGGTCTGCTCGATGGCCTGATAGGTCGAGGCGATCTGCATGTCGCGGAAGGCTGCGGCCGCCAGGGTGTCGTAAACCACGTTGGAAGAGGGATTCACGGCCGCGCCCGGCCTTTGCGTCACTGCGTTCTTGAGGATCGCCTCGGCGTTATGCGGATTGGCCGCCATCGCACGCCCGACCTGCTCGGCATTCAGCGTCGTGCCGGGACTCGAGATCGACATGCCGCCCCCGAAGGCCGACGCGACCAGCAACTGGTTCTGCACGCTGTACGGATCGAAGGGGACCGAAGGCGCGAAGATGCGAGCCGGAATCTGACCGGGATCGATCGGGGAGTTCTCATACATGCGCCGGACGTTGTATCGTTCGCCCTCGACGAACAGCACACCGGTCGTGCCGGGGCCTCCCGGTCGTCGTACTTCATACTTGAGCGGCTTGCGGACGAGGTTGATCAGGCGACCGATGACGTCGCGAGGATCGCGGCGAGCGAGGGTCTCGATCGCCCGCCCCCGGACTTCGGCCGAGGCGTTGAAGACGGCCAGGGCGGCCAGGGCGTTGGAGGCCGACGGCCCGTCGATCTGGCCGAGCATCTGCACGGCCGCGACCCGCGATCGCTCGCTCCCGCGGGCGAATACGGCCCAGATCATCGGCACGGCGCGAGGGTCGGTCACCTCGGCGATCGACGCCTCGGCCTTGGCGCGACGGCCCGGGTCCTTGGCTTCCAGGGAGTCGCGCAAACGCCTCAGCTTCGGCTCCCACTGCTTATCGGCGTGGCGCTGACGCTCGCCCTCCATCCGCTCGGCGGCCAGCTCGTCGGGCTTGACCCAGCGGTCTCCCTGCTTCTTGTATCCCAGTCGTCGCCACGCCCCCTCTCGTGACGGGTCCAGCCGGACGACTTCCGAGTAGTGCGCGATCGCCTGCTCCTTGAGCCCTTTCTGCTCGCACCAGGCCCCCAGCCGGGCCTGGGCGTCGGGCTTGCGCGACGTCGCCGCGCGGCGCTCGAGGTACTCGCGAATCAGGCCCTGATAGGCCGGATCGTCCTGGATCTGCCGCTCGACGACCTCCGGACGGTCCCACTTGCCCTGATGCACGACCAGGCCCATCAGCCCGCGTGCCAGGGCGTTCGACGGATCGTAGAGGACGGCCATCGCCAGGTGCTTCATCCGCTCGGCGCCCAGGCCATGCGACTCGCACCACAAGGCCAGCCGGACGTGGGCCCTGGCATCGCGGCCCGCCTTGGCTTGGGCGGCCTCGTAGGCGGCCAGGTCCGCCGGGTCCGCCGGATTCGATGGTCCTCCATCGGTCGCGGCGATCAGGACGGAACACATCAGGACGATCGAGAGCATGATTCAGACTCCCTGGAATGATCGATCGATCGTTCAGCGGCCGAGCACGGACCGCGACGGGGCCGGCCCGGCGCCCGCCATGTCCGGCGCATCGGCGGCGTCGAACGGCCGCTCTCGCAGGTCGGGCAGCGTGTTGTCGTGCACCAGGACGCCGCCGCGACCCACGAAGAAGTCGGCGTCCTCGGCCACATCCAGATTGTACACCGGGACCACCTCGCCACGCTCGATCCGGCTCACCGCCAGCGGGCCGTCGAGCGTGCGGATCAAGTCCCCCTCCTTCAGGTCCCGGGCCATCACCCAGCCGTGCCCGGATTTCCAGAACCGGTGGAACTCGCTGCTGACCACCGTCTCCGCGCCGAGCGTGACGCGGAACGTCTTGCTGGGCGGGTTGTGGTGGACCGCGAGGATCGGCTTGTATGACAGGGAGGCGGTCCGGGTGTTCTGCGAGAGCACCGGGTCGCCGACCTTCAGGGTCTCGATCGCCTCCAGGCCGGTCAGCGTCCGCACCAGCGTCCCGGCCCCGAAGCAGCTTATGCGCTGTACCGCGATCGGGGCCGTGAACTGACTGAGCGGAATCGGCTCGGGCAGATAAGCGAGCGGGACGTCCTCGACGACCGTCGGCTTGTCCGACGATTGCAACTGATTGAGCCGGAAGCCGATCAGGTTGACATACCACCTCTGCCACTCGAGGGGCGTCGGGCCGATATCGAGCCCCGAGATCGCCTCGAGGATCGGCACGACGCGATCGTTGATCTGGCTCAAGGATTGATTGTACTCCTCGATTGAGGCGACATCGTTCTCGAGCTGCTTCTGGGCGGTGGCGGCCGACTTCTGCGCCTCCAGCGCCATGCGGCCGATCGGGATCTGAATCCCCTCCACAACCGTGAAGTTGTATTTCGTCATCGGGTTGGCGGGTCCCATCCATCCCGTCTGCGCAATCGCCATCTGGGCGAACGGATCCTGTGAATAATAGGTGGAACTATTATTATAAAATGCTTGAGCCTGATAACCCTGGAGCATGAACTGGGCGATCTTCTGGCCCGCGGCGCCGAGCCCGCTATGTGTGAGCAGGCCCACAAACTGGTTCTTCTGGGCTGCCGAAGGAGGCGTCGGCAAGGGGAATAAGGCCTGAGCGGGGATCGATGCCTCTCCGATGGACGTCGGGTGGGCGATGACCGGCAGGCCGTTCTCATCGAGAACCGCCCGGTCGCCGGGCTGCAAGGCAAAGGACGGGACTGAGGGCGGCGAGTACAGCCGTTTCACGTTCGGTGCCGAGCCCTGGCCCTTGATCAAGAGCTCGCCACCCTGACCCGGGCCTCGCACCTTCTTCACCTCGTACTCGATCGGCTGGAGAATCATCCCGATCAGCATCGACGCGAATTCCCTCGCATCCTTGCGACGTAACGTCGCCACCGCCTGGCCCCGCACGGTCGCCGATCCGCTGAACACCGCGAGAAGGACCAGTGACCGCGATGCCGAGGCGTCGTCGATCTGGCCGAGCACCTGCACCGCGACTTTCTGCAACGTCGCATCGCCCCGCCCGAACGTCGCCCACACCATCGGCACCGCGTCCCGATCGGCGATCTGCGCCAAAGCCTGCTCGGCATTCCCGCGGCGCGACGCATCCTTGCTTTGAAGGGAAATGCGATAACGCTCGAGGATCGGCTTCCAGTGCCGGTCGGCCTTCTGCTGATCCTGTGCCCGCGCCTTGGCGGCGGCCACCAGTTCGGGCTTGATCCAACGGCCGCCCGACCTCTTGAAACCCAGGTGCTTCCAAGCGATATCCCGCGCCGGATCGAGCTTCACCACGCGATGGAGATGGGCATTGGCCTGGTGTGTCAGGCCGTTCTGCTCGCACCAGGCGGCCAGCCTCCAGTGGCCATCGGCCGTCTCGGGCGTCTGGGCGCGGCGTTGGAGGTATTGCTGCAACAGGGCTTTGCGCCTGGGATCGTCCTGGGCCTGCCGGCTGACCTGATCGGGCCGCTCCCACTTGCCCTGGTAGGCGACCAGGCCCATCAGCCCCCTCGCCAGGGCATTCGACGGGTCATACAGGACGGCCATCGCCAGGTGCTTCATCCGCTCGGCGCCCAGGCCGTGCGACTCGCACCACAAGGCCAGCCGCACGTGGGCCTTGGCGTCGCGGCCCGCCTTGGCCTGCGCCGCCTCGTAGGCGGCCCGGTCCGCCGAATCCTTGGGCGCCGACAGGGCCCCATCATCGGCTGCGATCAGACCGAAGCAGACAACCAGGATCGACAGCATGATTCGGACTCCTTGGAATCACCATCATTCAGCGGCCCAGCACGGATCGCGACGGGGCCGGGCTCGCAATCGACAGGACCCCGACCGCGTCGAACGGCTCGGGCGTCGGGCTGACCATGCTATTGTCGTGGGCCAATACGCCCGACCGTCCCACGAAGAAGCTCTCGCCGTCGGCCACCTGGAGGTTGAAGACCGGCTGGACCGGCTCCTCGACGACCGACTTCACCGCGGCCGTCCCCCCGATGGTGCGGAGGAGGTCGCCCGGCTTGAGGTCGCGGGCCATGGTCCAGCCCTTGCCGGCCTTCCAGAGCCGGTGGATTCCGGTGGCGACGATCGACTCGCCCTCGCCCTCGAGCTCGATCCGGAACGTGGCATTGGGCGGATTGTGGAACACGGCCACCAGCACCTGATATTTCAGTTCGCCGGTCCTCGGGTCCTGGGTGAGGACCTGGTCTCCAGCACGGAGGACCTCGATCGGTCGCGGGCCATCCATCGTCCGCACCGGAGTTCCGGCGCCGAAGCAGTAGCCATGACCGCGAACGCGCGGGGACAGGTGCACGACCTCAATCGCGGCGACGTGTTCGGATACGCTCGTCGGAAAGGATTGCGGTTGATAGGCCAGCGGCACCTGCTCGACGACGGTCGGCGGCTCGTAACTGGAATTCGCCGGAGATACGTATACGTAGCCGGAGAGGTCGACCAACCATTTCTCCCACGCCGTGCGATCCGAGCCCAGGTCGATACCGATCGAATCGGCGAGGACCTGCCGGACACGCCGATTCATCTGCTCGACGGATCGATTGTAAGCTTCGAGGACCCGGACGTCGTCCTCGAGTTGTTGCTGGGCGGACAGGGCCGCTTGCTGGGCCTGGAGCATCATCTGGCCGACGGGTATCGAAGCCTCTCGGCTCACCACTTCGGAGGCCACCATCGCTCCCCTGGGGGGGCCTCCCATGTTACGGACCGGTATCCGCGGGCTTTGAGGGACGAGGCTGGCCAGTTCCGCTCCGACGCCCGGGGGGAGATGCGAACCGGCCAGGAAACTCGCCATGGGGTTTGGCGGACTCGGGCCGTTCACGCCGAACACCGCCGAGGCGGCCGCGAGGTTATTGCCGGGCACCGGTCGCGAGCCCGTCACATAATCGCCCATGAAACGATTGATAACCGGGAGCCCCCAGGCATCGTAAGAGATCGTATCGCCCACCCGCAAATTGAAGCTGGCCACGGGCGGCGAGTAGAGGCGATTGAGGTTGACGTCCGGGGTCTTGATGACGAGCACTCCCGTGGATCCCGGCCCGTTGACGGGGCGTACTTCATATCGGATCACATCTTGAAGCATGCTGAACAAGAGACGCGCGAAATCCCGAGGGTCGCGTCGCCGGAGCAGTTGGGTCGCTTCCTGTCGGACCTCGGCTTTGGGGCTCATGAGGGCCAGCATCGCCAGCGCCCGCGACGAGCCCGGCGAATCGACCTGGCCGAGGAGTCGCACGGCGCGTTTCGGATTCTCCGTCGCCCCCGTCACGAAGACCGCCCAGATCGCGGGGACGGCCCGCGGATCGGCCACCTCCTCGAGCCCCTTCTCGGCCTCGGCTCGCCGCGACCTGTCGCGGCTGGCCAGCCCGGCGTTCCATCTCTCCAGCAAGGTCTTCCAGTGCTTGTTGGCCCGGCCCTGCTGGTCGGACTCCTGCTTACGAGCCGCCAGCCACTCCGGTTTGACCCAACGGCCGCCGACTTTCTTGAACCCCAACCTCATCCAGGCGGCGTCGCGGGTGGGGTCTCGCCGCAAGACCGCATGATAGTGCGCGATCGCCTGGTCTTTCAGGCCGTTCTGCTCGCACCAGAGCGCGAGTCTCCACTGGTCGTCGGCCTTGTCGGAGGTCTTAACCCGCTTCTGGAGATACTCCTCCATCAGGGCCTTGCGGTTGGCATCGTCCTGGACCTGGCGGCTGACCTCGTCGGGGCGCGCCCACTTGCCCTGGAAGGCGACCAGTCCCATCAGCCCCCGCGCCAGGCCGTTCGACGGGTCATACAGGACCGCCGTCGCGAGATGCTTCATCCGCTCGGCGCCCAGGCCGTGCGACTCGCACCACAAGGCCAGGCGGACCTGGGCCTTGGCGTCGCGGCCCGCGTCCTTCTTGGCGCGTTGATAATCGGAGAGGTCGGCGGCCCGATTCTCGACCGGAGCAGGGGCCTTACCATCATCGTAGCATGCCGACACCATCGCCAAGCCAATGAGCATCTGGCCGATCATGAGACCATCCCCCCGAGAGCTCGCGGTCTCCTCGTAGAGTGATGAGACCATCCTATGATAAATAGGCGAGAAGATCGACGAAAAACACACGCGACTCGGAAAACATTCGGAGTTTCCCGACGGAGCCCGGTTGATTCCTCGCACGCCTCGCGGATAATGCGGGTTTAGCGGGAGACGTCTGGCATCGATCGGAATCGACCGGTTCAACAACTGAAGGAGAACCACCCGATGACGAGGATGGGAATTCGCGCAGCGGCCATCGCTCTGGCCGGTATCTCGTTGACCGCGGCCATGGCGATGGCGGCGGAGCCCTCGGCGAGCCTCAAGAAAGGGAAACCCGACTTGAAGTCGGCCGGGCCGCTGGCGTTCGGGCCGGAAGGCATCCTGTTCGTGGGAGACACGCAAGGCGCCGCACTCTTCGCCATCGACACGGGCGAAAAGGCCGCCAAGGCCACCGAAAAGCGGAAGCTCCGGGTCAAGGACCTGGCGGGTAAGATCGCCGGCCTGCTCGGGACCAGTGCCAATCAGGTCCAGATCAACGACCTGGCGGTCAATCCTCAGTCGGGCACCGCGTATGTCTCGGTGGCTCGCGGACGCGGGCCCGAAGCGCTCCCCGTCATCGTCCGGATCAACGGCGACGGGAAGCTTGAGGAGCTGGCCCTGGACAACGTCCGGTTCGCCAAGGCCGAGGTCCCCAACGCACCCAACCCCGGACGCGGTCGGACCGAGTCGATCACCGACCTGGCTTATGTGGACGGTCGCGTCTTCCTGGCGGGCCTGTCAAACGAGGAATTCTCGTCCCGATTGATCGCGATCCCGTTCCCGTTCAGCACCGAAGGGATCGACGGCGCTGCGATCGAGATCTACCACGGCGCCCACGGCCAGTTCGAGACCAAGTCGCCGATCCGGACGTTCGTCAGCTACCGCATCCAGAACGAGCCGTATCTGCTCGCCGCGTACACCTGCACGCCGCTGGTCAAGGTCCCGGTCGCCGATCTCAAGGCCGGCGCTCACGTCAAGGGCACGACCATCGCGGAGCTGGGAAATCGCAACCGACCGCTCGACATGGTCGTCTACCAGAAGGATGGCAAGGACTACATCCTGATGACCAATAGCAGCCGCGGCGTGATGAAGATCACCACCGAGGGCGCGGGCACGGCCGAGAGCATCACCCAGCCCGTTCGCGGCGGCGGCACGAAGGGACTCGGGTACAACACGATCGAGAGCCTCAAGGGCGTGGTCCAGATGGATCAGCTCGACGCCACCCATGCCGTGATCCTCACCCAGGATAAGGCCGGCACGGTGGACCTCGACACCATCGAATTGCCGTGAGCGTCTCACGCCTCTTCCTCTTGCTAGCAGCCTTCGGGGCGTATCCCTTCGCGGAGGGGAACGCCCCGGCATCGTCCGCCTCAGCTCCATCCGACGACCAGCCGACCTCACTCGATCAACCTGCCGCGCAGGATTCACCGAGCCTGCGCTGGATTTCGCGAAAGGCCGATGGAAAGGATGCCACGGTCGAGGTGATCGGCATCGATCGCGAGACGCTGTCGGCACTGGAAAAACAGCCGGAGTTGACGCGTGAACGCTGGATGTCGTGCCTGGCGGTCCGCGTCCTCCCGGCCCTTCCCTCGGCGACGACAACCGACACACCGCCTCTCCTGGGATCGTACCGGGTCGAGGGGGATGTCATCCGATTCGTGCCCCGATTCCCCCTGGAACCGGGACTTCGTTATCGCGCCGAGTTCGATCCCGCGCGATTGCTCGAGATCGCGGCAACTCACGGCGAAGGGACCAATCCTGGGCCTCCCACACGCGGCGGCCCATCACGCATCTCGGCCGAATTCGCGCCTCCCAGGAGACCTTCCACCTCGTCCGCGGAGATCACTCAGGTCTACCCCACGCGCGAGAGGCTTCCGGAGAATCTGCTCCGGTTCTATATCTACTTCTCCGCCCCGATGAGCCGCGGAGAAGCGTATCGCCATATCCGCCTGCTCGACGCCGCCGGCAAGCCGGTGGACACGCCGTTCCTGGAGCTGGATGAGGAGCTCTGGTCGCGGGACGGGACGCGGTTCACCCTGCTCTTCGACCCGGGCCGGATCAAGCGGGGCCTCAAGCCGCGCGAGGAGCTCGGGCCTGTCCTCGAAGCGGGCAAGTCGTACCAGTTGGTCATCGACCGCGACTGGCTCGACGCCGATGGCAACCCCCTCAAGAGGGAATTCCGCAAGACGCTCCGCGCCGGCCCGCCGGACGAGACCTCGCCGGACCCCAAGAACTGGGACGTCCGGCCGCCGAAGGCCGAGACCCGGGA
This sequence comes from uncultured Planctomycetota bacterium, assembly GCA_963743925.1. GTDB lineage: Bacteria > Planctomycetota > Planctomycetia > Isosphaerales > Isosphaeraceae > CAVZRC01. The sequence continues at coordinate 131,580 of CAVURY010000036.1, forward strand.
TCTGCTGGAGGTCCGCTTCCCCGAGCCGATGGACCGGGCCCTCCTGGATCGCCTGCTCACGGTGCAGGATGCATCGGGAAAGCTCGTCGCGGGTCGAATCTCCGTGGATCGCGAAGAAACCATCTGGCAATTCACGCCCACGGCCTCATGGCGAACGGGCGACTATCGCCTGGTCATCGGCACCGAGCTCGAGGACGTGGCCGGGAACAGCGTCGCTCGACCTTTCGAGGTCGACATGGTCAACCCGATCTCCCATCGCGTCACAAGCGACACGGTCGCCCGACCATTCCGGATCGGGCGGTAGCTCAGAACTGAGAAATTCGGGAAAGAGTGTCCGCAGATGAACACAGATGAACGCAGATCAGAAATCCTGAAAGGAAGGGACCGGAATCGTTAGCTGTATCTTCCCCTCATCTCCGATCTGCGTTCATCTGCGGACACTCTTTCCGGATCCATTCCTCCTCACTTCGCCGGAGCCACCTGTTCGATCAGGAACACGCCCTTCTTGTTGGCCGTGACGACATCCAGCAGGCCATCGCCGTTGAAGTCGGCGACCACGAACTGGGTGCCGATGCCGCTCTGATCGTCGATCTCGCGAGGCGTGAAGGCGATACCGCCCTTGGGATCGCGGCCGGCCTCGAACCAGTAGATCCGGGCGGGTTTGTCCGAGCCGGCCTCGCTCCGGCCGTGCGACCAGAACCGCTTGCCGGTGACCAGATCCTTCAGGCCGTCGCGATTGATGTCCGCGGCGATCAGGGCGTGGGTCTCCGAGACGAGGTCGGGGAACAGGTCATGCTTGGTGAAGACCGGCGAGCCATCCTTCGCGGAGCCCTGTTCGAACCACCAGATCCCGTACTGGTGGGCCGAGCTGGCGATCACGTCCGCCTTTCCGTCCTGGTTCACGTCGTAGGCGATCATGTCCGCCACGGCATCGCCCAGGGTGGCGGGATGGAACGTCCATGGAGCCGAGGATTTGCGGCCTGATTCGGGCTGTTCCCACCAGCCGCCGGTGCAGATCACGTCGTTGCGTCCGTCGCCGTTCAGGTCACCCACGCCAAGCCCGTGCGAGAATCGGAAGGTGCCGGGGATGACCTTGTCCGGGCGGCTGGGCTCGCTGACCGCATGCATCTCCCAAGGCTGCGAGGGATTGGTGCCGGGCGTGAACCACGCCATTTGCCCTTCATTTTCCTTGCCCCTGGGCTGCCAGCCCATGATCAGCACCCGTTGGCCGTCTCCGAAGAGGTCCGCATAGAGCGGCGTCTCGTTGCATGCGCTGGGCCAGGCTTCGTGCCGGGGCCAGTATCCAGACTTGCCCTTGGGATTCTCGTACCAGTAGGCCGCCACGCCGGGGAAACCGACGACGATCTGATCGGGCCAGCCGTCGCTGTTGACGTCGTCCGTCCAGCAGGTCATGCACTGGCTGTAGCTGTGCAAGCCGTCGCCGTAATCGCCCGGCTTCCGGATGTCGTGCTTCACCCACGAGGGCGCCTCGTACCACGAATCGCCGATGAGTATATCGAGCTTGCCATCCTTATTGACGTCCGCGATCGCGACGCCCTCGGATCGGAACTTGCCCTCGATCACCGTCTTCTTCCAAGAGATCGGCGTGCCCTTGTCGTCCGCATGGGCGGACGTCATCGTCAGCAAGATCGCGGCCAATCCGAGCCCGCTTCTCGTCCAGATCCGCATGTCCATCGCTTGTAAGACCCTCAGGAAGTTACCAGGTGCAAGGATGCCACCCAGCCACCCGGGAGGCTAAACCATCGAACTTACTCCCGCATGGGACCCGACGCCACGGGGTAGGGGCTTCATTCGCGGCGGCCCTCGCCGGAGCGTGAGGTTGGTGTTACACTCACGCTGAGAGTGAGAGCTTGAGCAAACCGCTCGCGAACTTCACGAGCATTCGGGACGGGATCATCGAGCATGACGCTGCTGGAAACCAATCTGGGATCGGGCTCGATCCCGAAGCGCCGGGGGAAGGTCCGGGATGTCTACGACCTGGGCGATCGGCTCTTGCTGGTCGCCACCGACCGCATCAGCGCATTCGATTGGGTCATGCCCAACGGAATCCCCGACAAGGGGCGGGTGCTGACGGGATTGAGCGCCTACTGGTTCAGGCACTTGAAGATTCCCGATCATTTCCTCTCGACCGACGTCGAGGAATTCGGGATCGCGATGATCCCCGAAGAGCGCGAGGCGCTCCGGGGCCGCGCGACGCTGGTCCGCAAGGCCCGCGTCGTGCCGTTCGAGTGCGTGGTGCGCGGCTACCTGTCGGGGAGCGCCTGGAAGGAATATCGCGCAACGGGGACGGTTTGCGGCATCCGACTGCCGGCCGGGCTGGTCGAGAGTCAGCAGATCGACCCGATTTTCACGCCCGCGACCAAGGCGGAGACCGGCCACGATGAGAACGTCTCACCGGAAACGATGGCGGGCGCCGTCGGCAGCGAGGTCGCCGAGACGTTACAATCGATGAGCCTGGAGGTCTATCGGACGGCCGCGAAGCACGCCGAGCATAGCGGGCTGATCCTGGCCGACACGAAGTTCGAATGGGGTTTCGATGACCGGACCGGTGAGCTCCTGCTGGTCGATGAGGTGCTCACTCCGGACAGCTCGCGGTACTGGCCCTGGAACGCGTATCATCCCGGCGGTCCGCAGCCTTCCTTCGACAAGCAGTTCGTCCGCGACTGGCTCGAGACGACCGGCTGGGACAAGGCAAGCCCGCCGCCGGAGCTGCCGGAGGACGTCGTGGCCAGGACGCGCGAGAAGTACGTCGAAGCCTACGAACGACTGACCGGCGGGGCCTTCCCGTATCGTTGATCGAGATGAAGAAAGTGTCATGCTACGATATCTGACAGCCGGCGAGTCGCACGGGCCGGCGTTGACCGCCATCGTGGAAGGGTTCCCCTCGGGCGTCGCACTCGACGCGGCGACGATCGACCGCGAGCTGGAGCGGCGTCAGGGCGGCTATGGCCGTGGCAAGCGCCAGAAGCTCGAGACGGACCGGGTCATCGTCGATTCTGGGGTCTATCACGGCGTGACCACCGGGGCCCCGATCACCCTGCGACTGATCAACAACGATGCCAAGCTCGAGCGATTGGCCGAGCCGTCCGCGCCGAGGGGCGGCCACATCGACCTCGCCGGCGCGATCAACTATCAGACGGGTATCCGCCAGGTCCTCGAGCGCGCCAGCGCCCGCGAGACCGCGCTTCGCGTGGCGGTCGGCGGCCTGGCCAAGCTGCTGCTGCGCGAACTGGGGATCACGGTCTTCGGCTACGTGCGAGAGCTCGGCGGGATCGCCGCGCCCCCGCTGTCGTTCGACCTGTCGGTCCGCGACGCCAGCCCGGTCTACACGCTGAACCCCGAGGCCGACCCGTCCATCGTCGCCGCGATCGACGCGGCGCGGGAGGCCGGCGACACCCTGGGCGGGATCGTCGAGGCGATCGTGACCGGCTGCCCGATCGGCCTGGGTAGCCATACCCAGCACGACCGCAAGCTCGACGCCCGGCTGGCCGCCGCGGTGATGAGCGTCCAGGCGATCAAGGCCGTCGAGATCGGCCTGGGAGTCGAGGCCGCCCGACGGCCGGGATCGAAGGTCATGGACCCGTACCAGTACGAATCCGATCACCCGCCCGACGACCGCCGGTTCGGCTTCCGCCGCCCGAGCAACAACGCCGGAGGAATCGAAGGCGGGACATCCAACGGCGAGCCGATCGTCGTCCGGGCCGCCAAGAAGCCGATCAGCACGCTGGCCGCGCGGGCCCTCGATCAACATGGCGACCAAGGCTCCGCAGCCCGCGGCTTACGAACGATCCGACGTCTGCGCCGTGCCGGCCGCCAGCGTCATCGTCGAGAATGTGGTGGCGTTCGAGATCGCCGCCGCACTCGTCGAGAAATACGTCGGCACCAGCCTCGAGGCGATCCGCGCGGCCCACGATGCCCTGCAAGCGCTGAACCGCGAAAGGCTCGCCCACTGGGGCGAAGCGATTGAGGTCGGGACCATTTTGCCATAGCCGGATATCGGTGCTTCGTAGATCGGCGCGGGACACTCCAACCTGACAAAGGCCCGGGAGGTCTTCCGGAATGATCTTGAGATCTCCATCGTCGCATCGTCTCATCGTCCATCGTCTCCATTCGGCCTTGTGCGATCGCTCGAAATAACTTATTCATCTCGCTCGCGGTCCTCGACCATATCCTCGATCTCCTCGGGAGCGGAACAAGGATGTTCTCCAACGGCGTCCGTCAACTGAGCTTCATGACCTTCCTCTTATGCGTTGCCACTTCGGTCCACGCCTCGCCGATCAGCTATGAGTTCAGCGGCACGCTCAGCCAACCGTACAACGGGTCGACAACGTTCTCCGGCACCTTCGTCTACGACACCGATCTCCCGCTCTATGTAGGCATCCAGCCCTTCCCCGGCTGGAGCTATTATTCGGGCGTACCGGCCAATCCATCCGAACCCGTCTTGTCCTTGACATTTAAATTGGGCAATACCTCTTCATCCTCTTTCGGAAACATCGTCAACGACGAATTGATCGTCTCTCACACTCAGGGTGGTGACGCTTTCTTCATCTCCGAAGGATTCGGTTACGCGAATGGTGAGAACCTGCACGCCGAAATCGGCATGTCGAGCAACAACCTTGTTGCGCGGGGACCATTCAGTTCGACCAACCCGCCGAGCAGCTTGAATCTCTCGCAGTTCAACAATGGGGCGAATCTGACCTTGATGGGCACGCTCGCGGGGGGCCAACAGGTCAATATCGTCGGGACGATCAACTCGATGGTCCAGCTCGGCGCCGATGGGAATCCCATCCCCGATGGTAATCCCGTCCCCGAGCCGGCGTCCGTACTCATCTTCGTGGTCATGGGTGCCGAAATCTGCCGTCGCCTTCGCCTGCGGGACCGCCGCCGTCATCGCGCGTTGTCCGCGGAGATCCATTGAGTGGGATCCGCACTTCGGCTATCTTCCCCGGGCGGATGGAGCCGCTCCGGAGCCATCGCGCTGATGGATCGCGGAGCCTGCCGGGAGGCAAGGATGTTTCCCCTGAATCGCCCGTTTCGCCAGGGCCTGGCCACGCTGGCCCTCTTCGTGTTGACCGTCGTGCCGACGGTCTGGATCGCCGCGACGGCGTGGCGGATCAACCGGCCCGGTCACGTCCGTGACGTCGAGATCGAGCTCGGTCGCCAGCTCGGGCTCCAGGTGACTCTGCAGGACGTGGGGTATCCTCGGCCGGGAGACGTGATCTACCGGGGGATGGTCCTGCGCCAGGAGGAGGCACGCGGCGGCGGGCTGGCCGAGATCGCCCGCGCCGACGAAGTCCGCCTCCAGCGCGTTGACCGCGACCTGACGCTCCAGCTCGAGAATCCCCGGGTCCGGGGCGAGGGTCCCGCGACGGCCCTGTCGCAGTTCGTCGCCATGATGCAACACTCCGGACAGGTGCCTTTCGAACGGATCAACGTGACGGCCCCTTCTTGCCAGCTGGATCTGGGTCGCGATGACCTCCGTTTCACGCTCCGCGAGGTCGCGGGCGAGTTCCTGGTCGACCCGTCAATCCCGACCGTTCGACTCGCCTATCGCATGCCAGGTGCCCATACCAGTCTCCCGGGTATCACCGGGCCGGCCGCCAACCCCGCCAGCGGCACGCGCTGCGAGCTGACGTTGACGCGCGATCGGCGAGCGGAGCCGCTCGTCACCTCGCTCGATATCAGGACCGTGGAAGGTCTTCCCCTGCCGGCCCGGGTGCTCAATGCCTTCTTCGATGCCGAGGACTGGCTCGGCACCAACGCCACGGTCGAGGGTGCCCTCAGCTTGCGGCAATCCGGCACCAAGGATTGGGAGGCGGAGTTCCAGGGCGGTTTGCATGACCTCGAGCTGGGCAAGGTCGTGGGCCGCCGTTTCCCGCTCCACCGACTGGCAGGGCGGGCTCGCGTCGCGATCCCGAAGGCCCGTTGGGGTCAACGCCCCGACCAGCGGCCGGGCTGGATCGAGGTCAAGGGAGAGCTCGTGGCCGGGCCGGGCTCGATCGGGGTCGAGCTGCTCGGCGCAATGGCCCGCGAGATGAAGTTCCGACTCTCCCCGCGACTGTCCAACCTCGACCCGAGAAAGACCGAGGTCGAGTTCCGCGCGCTGGGACTGGCATTCGACATGCGGTCCAACGGCGAGATCCACCTGACCGGGGCCCTGGGCACGGAGTCGCCGCCCGACGCGGTCCTGGACGGCAACTCGTATCCGCTGGCCTCCGCGCCTCGAGGCGCGGCCAGTGTTCATGGACTCATCAAGACGCTCTTCCCCGTCGCCGACGCGAACCCCGGCGTGCTGGTCCCCCTCACGCCCGAGTCCAGCGTCTTGCTGGCCCTTCCCGTCCCGCCCGCGAGCCTCTCGAAGGCCCGGCGGACCGTCGACGGGAATTGATGGGATCAGACCGGTTCGGCCGATCATTCCTCGCCATCGTCGTCGTCGCCGGCGGCGACCCCGTTGGCGCTGGGTGTCCCTCCGGAAGCGGTGCGGCTGGCGATCACCTTGGCGGCGATCTCGTCCGCGAGCTGGGCGTTGTCGCGCAGGTGCTGCTTGACGTTCTCGCGGCCCTGGCCGAGCCTGACGTCGCCGTAGTTGAACCACGACCCCGACTTCTCGATCAGCTTGTCGACGAGGGCCAGGTCAAGGAGGTCGGCCTCGCGGGAGATCCCGTGAGTGTACATCATGTCGAACTCGCAGACGCGGAACGGCGGCGCGACCTTGTTCTTGACGATCTTGGCCTTGATCCGCGAGCCGACGACCTCTTCCCCGTCCTTCACCGGACCGATCCGGCGGACGTCGATCCGGCACGAACTGTAGAACTTCAGCGCACGACCGCCGGGCGTCGTCTCGGGGCTGCCGAACATCACGCCGATCTTCTCGCGGATCTGGTTGATGAAGATCAGCACGCACTTCGACCGCGAGACCCCGCCGGTCAGCTTGCGAAGTGCCTGGCTCATCAGCCGAGCCTGGACGCCGACGAAACTGTCGCCGATCTCGCCCTCGATCTCGGCCCTGGGCACCAGCGCCGCCACCGAGTCGATGACGATGATATCCACGGCATTGGAGAGGACCAGCATCTCGGCGATCTGCAGGGCCTCCTCGGCGCTGCCGGGTTGGCTCACCAGGAGCGCCTCGATGTCAACCCCCAGCCGCTTGCACCACGACGGATCCAGCGCATGCTCGGCGTCGATGAACGCGGCCACGCCCCCGTCCCGCTGGGCCTGCGCGACCGCGTGCAGCGCGATCGTCGTCTTGCCGCTCGACTCCGGGCCGAACATCTCGATGATCCGGCCGCGCGGCAGCCCCTTGCCCCCCAAGGCCAGGTCCAGCGAGAGGGCGCCGGTGGAGACCCCCTCGACCTCCATGTGGGAACCCTCGCCCAACCGCATGATCGCGCCGGCACCGAACGTCTTCTCGATTTGACCCAGCGCGTTGTTCAACGCCTTCGTCTCTGCCGACACCGTCGGCTTCACCTCGGTCAACCCCTGTCGCTTGGCCACGGCGATCGCTCCTCAGGCTCGGTCATTGGGTTCTGTACGTTAGAACACTATAGCATATCGCGGCCGCACCGGTCAAGCGAGCGGCGATGATTTCTTGCCCGCCAACCGGCCTCGGCCCAGCACCACGTAGCTGGGCCCGCTCGCCTCGAGCGTCGAGGCATAAGTCACGACTTCGGCGACCGGGAATGATCCCGGCGCCCAGTCCGGGTTACGCTCGAGGACCTTGGTCAGATCGCAGACGGACCCGCGTTCGGGTTTGATGCGTCCCAGCGTGACGTGGGGGTGGAACCTCGGATCGTCTGGCCGATAGCCGACTTGCGTCGCCGCCCGCACGACCGCTTCGCGCAGGTCGAGGAGCGGGCTCGGATCCGGGGCGGCGACCCCGGCCCAGATCACCCGGGCCTTCTGCGGGCTGGGAAACGCGCCGAGGCCCTCGATCGCGAGCTCGAACCGCGCGAACGGCTCGACGGCCGAGGCGATGGCCAGGCAGAGCTGATTCAGGTCGCTGTTCCGGACGTCTCCCAGGAATGCCAGGGTGATATGGTATGGTGTGCCCTCCGTCCATCGGCATCCGGGGACCTTCGGAGTCAGGTCGGCCTGCCTGCGGGCGAGCTTCTTCCCGATCGGATCGGGAATCGGGATCGCGACGAAAGTCCGGGTCATCTCGCGCATCGTGGTCGTCCGGCAAGGCTGCTCGTCTGGGAAACCCGCTACTTGGCCGGCTCGAATTCAGAGCTCATCCATCGCTTGATGCGATCGCCCAGAGACTCTTTGTCCTTGATCGATTCGTCATCCTCGACGAACCGCTGGATCTCGTTGGTCTTGATGACGATGACCTGCTTGAAGGAATCCTGGAGATTCTGCTGAGGGTCGAAATCGGGGATCTGCAACCCTTTCAGGGCGTTGTTCTTCTGCCGGAAATCGATGCGAAGCAGCCCTTTAGGGCCGGCCGTTACCCAGACATGCGTCGACTGCCTCATACCAACATGGCCGACAGGGACTTGCGTGTCATTGTAGGCGACGACCAGATCCTCGATGGGTCCATCACCTTCATTGATGATCTGGACGCAAGCCTTGGGGCTCGTCCATTTCCGGAAAGTGAGCTCGGCCCCGACGAGCAGGGCCAGGAAAACCGAGAGCGCGATGATCCAGCGTCGTCGGTACATAAGGCCTCGCGGTTCTTCAGGATCCGGCCGATTATCAGCCGACCCATGAGTCGAGTTCGGGGGCTGAGCCGAAGTTCTCCCGGTATCGGTCGCGGAACTCGTCGAGCGTGTAGGAGTGCTGCTGGGGTCCCCGATGCTCGATCGCATAGACGCCCGTGAGCGCGGCGACCCGGCCCACGACCGGCCAGGGCCATCCCCGCTTCATCCCCAGGACGAAGCCGGCGCGGAAGGCGTCGCCGGCCCCGGTCGGGTCGACGACCGCCGCGGGCTTGGCCGGTGGGATCTCGAATTCCTGGTCTCCGGCCGTGATCAGGGCCCCCGCCTCGCCCTTGGTCATCACCGTCACGGGAGCAATCCGGCGGAGGTCGGGCTCGCTCACGCCCAACTTTTCGGCCATCATCCCGAATTCATAGTCGTTGCCGGCCAGGATCCTGGCTCCCCGGCAACCGGCTTCGAGGTCGGAACGTTCCATCCGCGGGAGCTGCATCGACGGGTCATAAAGATAGGGGATTCCCGCACCGATGCACTCGGCGGCATACCGATTCATCGCGGCCGGGTCGTTGGGCGCGATCAGGACCAGGTCGCTCGGCGTCACGCCCGCCTCGGTGATCGAGATCGACGACGCCTGCGCCATGGCACCCGGATAGAACGCCGTGATCTGGTTGTCTTGCAGGTCGGTATTGATGAAGCAGGAGGCCGTGTGATCGCCGGCGACGACCTTCACCACCCCGCAATCCACCCCGTGCCCCTCCAGCCAGGCGCGGTACTCGCTGAAGTCTTCCCCGACGCTCCCCACGAGGACCGGCCGCTCGCCCAGCAGTCCGAGATTGAAGGAGATATTGGCGCCCGTCCCGCCGCGCAGCCGCGTCAGCGAATCGACCAGGAAGGACACGCTGAGTACGTGCATCTTGTCCGGCAGGATATGGTCGCGAAACCGGCCCGGGAAGACCATGATGTAGTCGAAAGCGATGGATCCGGTGACAAAAACGCGCATGCGGCTCATCCTCAAGGCCCGTCGGCATTCCGCCGGCCAGGGTGTCAGTTCAGGAAGTTGATGGCTGCTGGAGCATCTCCAGAGCCCGCCGAATTCTCTCCCGGCACGCCTCTCGGCCGAGGATGACGAGGCAATCATAAAGGCCCGGCCCGACGCCCTGCCCGGTGACGGCCACTCGCAAGGGATTCACCACGTCGCCCATCTTACGTCCGGAACGCTCGGCATAGTCGTGCACGGCCTTTTCGAGGGTCGCCAGGTCGAAGGGCTCGGCCTGGGCGAGGACCTGGTCGAGCTCGGCCAGCATGGCTGGGACCCCGTCTTTACGCAATCGTTTCTTCACCGCGTCGGGGTCGTAGGCGGGATCCTTCGTGAAGAAGAATCGGCCCAGCTTGATGATGTCGGAGAAGACCTTGAGCCGGTCGCCCAGCGCCTCGATGACCAGCCGGATGCGTGCCCGGGCCCCTTCCGAGACCGGCTCGGCGACCAGGCCCTCGCGCTCGAGGAACGGGATCACCGCCCGGACCTTCTTATCGGCCGGGAGCGTCTTCATCCACTCCCCCTCGATCCAGAACAGTTTATCCTGGTCGTGGCTGGCCGGAGAGCTGGTGACCCGGTCGAGCGAGAACTTCTCGAAGAGCTCGTCGCGACTGAAGATCTCCTGGGTGCCGTCGAAGCTCCAGCCCAGTCGGGCGAGATAGTTGAGGAGGGCCTCCGGGAGATAGCCCTTCTCGATGTACTGATGCAGGTAGACCAGGATCCCCGACTTCTCGTACTCCGCGATCTTGCGCTTGGACATCTTGGATCGCGAGCCCGGCTCGGCCACGTACGGGAGATGCCCGAAGGACGGCAGCTTCGCGCCGAGGGCCTCGAAGACCAGGAGCTGCGGGAACGTGTTGGAGAGGTGCTCTTCGGCCCGGACGACGTGGGTGATCCGCATCTCGACGTCGTCAACCGCGCTGGCGAAGTTGTAGAGGGGCGTGCCGTCGGGTCGGACGATCACGAAGTCGCCGATCTCGTCGGTGGAGAACTCGACGTCCCCCTTGATCAGGTCGTGGAGGACGAGCGTCCGGCCCGGCGGGACCTGGAATCGGAGGGCAAAAGGAGTTCCTTCGGCCTCGAAACGGGCGGCCTCCTCGTCGGCGAGGGGCTTGCGGCGAAAGCGATAGGCCCGCTTCTCCCGGTCGGCCACGGCCTTTTCCGCGGCGCGTTCCTTTTCGGTGCTATAGTCGCGATAGACGTGGCCCGAGGCGACCAATCGGTCGGCCGCCCGACGGTAGATCTCGGCCCGTTGCGACTGGTAATAGGGGCCGAATCCGCCGCCGACCTCCGGCCCTTCATCCCAGTCGATCCCGATCCAGCGGAACCCATCGAGGATTCGCGCGACGGCGTCCTCGACGTGGCGCTGCTGGTCGGTGTCGTCGATCCGGAGGATGAACTGGCCCCCGTGATGGCGGGCCAACAGCCAGTTGAACAGGGCCGTGCGCACCCCGCCGATGTGCAAGAAACCGGTCGGGCTGGGTGCGAATCGCGTGCGGAAACTGGGCTCAACGCCTGGCGGCATCACAGAGGATCTTTCGACGGCTCAGCGGCTTTCTGCGGTTCAACGCCTCTCGGCATCAAAAGAGGATGACACATCAAGGTCACGATAGGGTGTTTCGGGCCGGCTGTCAACGATCGGAGTGCGGAAATCGCCGGTCGAACGGGACTCAATGGGCGGCCAGTCCGTTGGTGATCGGTCGCTCGACGGGCCCGTAGGCGGGGCCTTGGGTCTCGAGCTTCTCGTAGCCCAGGTCGCGCAGGACTTCCAGGACCTCGCTCCAGGTCGGGAACATCCGCCCGCTCCGGCACTTGTAGTCATTCATCGCCATCATGAACTCCATCTCGGCCTCCGAATACTGCCGCTCGCAGGTCGTCGGGTCAACAAACCTCCGGCGGCCGCTGAGCTGCCGGGCGTTCGCCGCTCGGGTCGCTTGCTCGGTGGCTCGCCGATTGATCCATCCGCCGTCCTGACGCGAAGATCCATTCGTAACCTCGGGATCCGGTGTCTGACTTGATGTCTGGCTCATCTTTTCTAACCCTTCTGGCCGACGACCACGGCCGATCATGCGAACAGCAGCGGCGGGCTCATTCTTGACGTCAACGTCCGAGATGCGATCGTCCTATGCGAGGACTTCGCCTCCGTTCGAGCCGATCAGCGGACGACCTACAGGATTTCGGGACGCTCCTTTACCGAAACCTAAGACAGGAGCAGTGACAGCGTGCATGGCACAGGTAAAAATTTCCCCCGGTTTCACTCTCAAATTTGATTTGACGATGAGTTCCGATCCGATCCGATCCGGATCAATCCGGGCCCGCGAGACTCGGACCGCGAGCGTGCACGCATTTCAAGAGGAGGGTCCCTGTTCGAGCCGCCGCTGGATGGATGTCGGGATCCGAGGAGATCCCCTGATCGAGAGGGGCCGTTGTCGCGGGCAATCGAGGCCAAATCGGGCGGGTCGCGAGTGGCGGGCTTGGGATCGGGATTGATAGAATGATGACGTTCTCGATTTCTTCAGATTTCCCGTCGGCCACGCGGACCGCCCGAGTCCTTGGCATTATCCTTCAAGTTCTCGACGAGTCGAGGGTCTCTCCGTCATGCCCGAACTCGACGCTGAATCACTGGTCGATCAAGTCACGATGCTCGGCCTCGTCTCGCGCGAGCAGCTCCGGGAGGCCATGGCCGACGCCGAGGATGGCTCGCCCGATGCCGTGCTCCGGATGCTGCTCCGCAAGGGGTGGCTCACGAGCTGGCAGGTGGAGCGGCTCAAGAAGGGGGACCCCGCCGGATTCTTCTACGGGGAATCCAAGGTGCTGTTCCACCTCGCCGAGGGGACGTTCGCGCGCGTCTATCGGGGCGAGCACGGCAGCAGCGGGCAGCCGCTGGCGATCAAGGTGCTCCGCCAGCGATTCGCCCTGATTCCCGAGGCCGTCCACCGGTTCCACAAGGAGGCCGAGGCCGGCATCCGGCTCCGCCACGAGAACATCGTCCGGATCATCGACGTCGGGCAGCAAGACAATCGACACTTCATGATCATGGAGTATGTCGAGGGGATGAACCTCCGCGACTTCCTGAAGCTCCGCGGGCGGCTGAAGCCGGGCCATGCGTTGCCGCTGATGATCGGGCTTGCGCAGGGCCTGAAGTACTCGCTCGAGCAGGGCGTCACGCACCGCGACATCAAGGGGACCAATATCCTCATCTCCAACAGCGGCGTCGGCAAGCTGGTCGATTTCGGCCTCGCCACCATCGAGGGGGACGAGGGCAAGTCGAGCGTCAAGAGCCAGCGGACCGTCGATTACTCGGCGCTGGAGCGCACCTGCAAGAGCCCCAAGGGCGACCCGCGATCCGACATCTATTTCCTCGGCTGCGTCTTCTACCAGATGCTGACCGGCCAGTTGCCGATGGAGGAATCCGAGAGCAAGGACATGCTCAAGAAGATGCTGGTGCGATCGTTCGGGTCGATCAAGCCGATCAGCGAGCATCCCTATGCGCCCGACGAAGAGCTCTCCTTGATCATCGAGAAGATGATGAAGATGGATCTCAAGCTCCGCTACCAGACGATGGACGAGGTGGTGTCCGACCTGGAGCGGTATCGGGCGTCGCTCGACGCGGCCACGGGGAAACCGGTCCCCGGGAATACCCCGGCCGGACGTCGCGAGGCGGACCCGGAGTTCGACTCGATCTTCGCCCTGCCGCCCGAGCCGGCACCGGCCGAGGAGGCGGAACCCGAGGAGGGGGCATCGCCCGGGAGCCTGCCGTTCGAGGTCAAGGCGATCGTGCAGAAGAGCGTCCTCTGCGTCGAGGCGCAGGCCGAGATCCAGGACGTCCTGCGCAAGACCCTCACGAAGATGGGCTATCGGGTGCTCCTGGTCAGCGACGCCGAACGGGCCGCCGAACGGTACCGCGAGGCGCCGGTGGACGCCGTGATCTTCGACACCGACGGGCTCGGCTCCGAGTCCATCGATTCGCTCATCGATATGCACGAGAAGGCCCGCGAGGACGAGCATCAGCTCGTGGCCCTCGTGCTGCTGGGGCCCCGCCAGGGGGATCTCAAGGAGAAGCTCCCGGTCAACGACAAGCTCATCGTCCTCTCCAAGCCGATCAAGATGAAGGACGTGCAGGAGTCGATCCATAAACTCCTTCCCGCCCGTTGAGCGGACGGGACGACCGATCGTTGGGGTGAGTTGATGGCCATGCTCGCGAGCCGTGCGACCCTCGGGCTGATCCTCGCATTCGGGCTGGCCGGGGCCATTCCCGTGGCGGGCGCGGCGCGGAGCCGGGACGGCCGGGGCCGGAAGCCCGGGCGGTCGCGTTCCTGTCGCGCGAGGTCCCTCGGTGGTCTCGCGAGCACCACTGCTACTCCTGCCACAACAACGGCGACGCGGCCCGGGCGCTCTATGAAGCGGGCCGGGCCGGATATATGGTACCGGACGAGGCACTCGTCGATACGACCGGCTGGCTGGCCCGACCGTCGGGCTGGGATCGGAACGGAGGCGAGGGACCTTTCAGCGACAAGCGGCTGGCGCGGCTGGTCTTCACGGGCGCCATGGCTTCGGCGACGCGGGCCGGACGGATCGCCGATCGCGGGGCCTTGCTCCGCGCCGCCGAGCGGATGGCGCTCGACCAGGCCGAAGATGGATCGTGGATCCTGGAGGGCGAGGAGGCGCCGGGCTCGCCGGCGGCTTATGCACGAGTCCTGGCCACCTTCATGGCCCGCGACGGCCTGGCGGCGGCCGATTCCCGCCGATTTCGGGCCGCGATCGATCGGGCCGACGACTGGTTGATGAAGCGGGAGGTCTCGAGCGTCGCGGACGCCTCGGTTCGCCTGCTGGCGGTCGCTGCCATCGGCTCGCCGACGGCCCTCGCGCGACGGCCGCCGGCGCTCGACCTGCTCCGCCGCGGCCAGGATGACGAGGGGGGGTGGGGGCCCTACGTGACCTCGCCGCCCGAGCCGTTCGATACCGCGCTGGCCCTGCTCGGCCTGGCGCGATCGGGCGACTCGGACCAGGTCCGCCGGATGATCGCCCGAGGCCGCGGCTTCCTGATCGCCCGCCAGCGCGATGACGGGAGCTGGGTCGAGACCACGCGCCCTCCCGGTGCCGAGAGCTACGCCCAGAGGATGTCGACGACCAGTTGGGCCGCCCTGGCGCTGCTGGCGACCCGCAAGCTCCCGTGACAGGTTCGCGGGTCGAATCAAAGCACTCTCCGACTCCAAGAGACCGCAAATGAAGGCCAATGAGGCAGGCGAACGAGCCGAGCGACGACTTAAGAGGGAAGAATTGTAACCACGAAATACACCAAAAACACGAAATAAATTTTATAAAAACACATTGAAAATATTCAATTTTAATTTTGGAACTGTCCTCGCAATCGCTGGGGCTCTTTTCCCCTTTATTCGTGTATTCGGTGCATTTCGTGGTTAAGAACGCATTTCTGAGAATCCGTTCCGTGGTTTTCAGCATCGACGAGTCGCATATTCGAGCGGCTCAAGGGCCGTTACTTGCGGTTTACTCGGACTACTTCCTTCGCCCCACGTGGACCGATCTCTCCTACTTCTTATCCTCGATATCGAGATAGGTATCCTTGAGGAAGATCCAGTTGGTCGGGGCGGCGGAGATCGGGCCGTTGATGCCGAAGACGGCGATCTGGTAGACCTTGCCCGGCCGGGCGTCCTTGAGCTGGACGCGGTTGGGGACGTTGAAGCCCGCGACGATGGCCTCGCCCCCTTTGCCCACGGTCCTCGGCAGCTTGCCGTCAACCCAGACCTCGCCGTAATCATCGACGGTCGTCCGGAAGAACACGGCCTTGCCCTCGGCCTCGGGCGGGATCGTGATCTTGATCCGGTACCAGCAGAAGCAGACCCCGCCGCCCGCGCGCTGGGCCTTGAGGCTCTCCGGCGCGATCGACTCCCACGAGCTGTCGTCGTAATCGGGCCGCGACGCCTTGTCGCCGGGCGGGTCGACGTTGTACGTCCTGTTGGGCTTGCCGTCGGGCGCCTTGCCCTCCACCTCGACGATCTTGACGTCGTGATACTTCCACTGCCCCTTGACCGCCGACGTACCCTCCTTGGTGCTCAGGTCGACCTTCTTGGCCTGGGCGCAGGCGGCTTGCGAGCCGAAGGCCACGGCCGCGCCCAGGGCCGCGACAACCCACAACGTCCGCATCGGGAACCCCCCTACATTTGTCAAATCAAAACGTGGATTGAGAGTCATTGGATGATTCGATCGGCCCCGATCAGCGGGCGGCGCGGGCGGCCCGCGTGGGAGAGGCCGGGGGTGCGGGCAGGGCCGTGGACGACGGATCCGCGTGGTGCGTGAGCAGGTCGCGGAGCCGGAACGCGTGGTAGGGCTGCTCGGAAGCGGGCTTGCCGTCCCCGGAGGCGTTGGCGACCCAGAGGCGGGTCGTGGTGGTCTCGAAGAGCACGCTGTGCAGGTTCGACTTCATGGCGACGGGCCGGTCCATCAGGCGACGGGCCGAGTCGGCGTCGAAGGTGCCGAGGCCCTTCTGGACCCGGGCGACGAGCGCCTTGTAGCGGTCGCCGGCCGAGAGGACGACGGCGTCCTTGATCGCGACGGGGAGCTTGTCGTGGGACTCGCCCATCCCGACGGTGCGGAAGGCGTTCCAGGCGGCCTCCATGCCGACCGCCTTGCCGGTCTCGCCGTCGGCGATCACGTAATAGTATTCACACGTGCGCGGATGGTCGCGGAAGATGGCGATCGCGCGGTCGAGGGAATCGGCCTCTTCGAGGACCATGCGGACCAGCAGGGCCATCGGGGTGCCGTCCCAGTGGCCCATCCCCCGGCCCCCCATCTCGCCGATCGAGACGCGCTCGGCGTTCATGCCGGTGACCGAGCCGACGAAACCGGCATAGGTGATGTTGGCGAACGCGATCCGTCCTTTCGGCTCGGCGACGGTCAGCACGGCGTGGTCCTGGAGCCGCCAGTCGCATCCGTAGTCGAGGATCCGGCCGTGGTAGAGGGTGCCGTCCTTGGTGGCGGAGCCGCCGAGCGCGAAACCGGAGCAGTGGAAGAGCTCGGGGATGAAGTTGGCGACCATGATATCCTGGACGTCCATCTGAGCGCCGTCGGCGACCCCGCGCATCTCCTCGAAGAACCGCTCGGGGATGTGCTTGCGCTGGGTGGCGACGATCCCCTTGATCACCTGCTTGGGGTCGAGCAGCTTGATGCCGCCGAGCTCGACCTTCATCTCCTTGGCCTTGACGTCGAACAGGAAATGGACGAGCTCGCGGATATCGTCGCGGAGCAGGGCACCCTGCTGGTAGCCCATCTGGTAGGGGTCTCCCTTGACGTGGAGGACGCGGTAGCCGTCGACCTCCTCCAGGAAACCCTCGCCGCAACGGGCGATCGTTTTCGTCTCACCACGGGCGTGGGCGATGAAGCCCGACATCCCCAGGCTCACAACCAGGAAAGAACCCGCGATCCGCAAAGACAACCGTTTCATGGGCCGATTTCCCTCGCCATCTCTCTGCCGGGACGGAACGCACGACGTGGTGTGCTACGAATTTATACCAAGACCCCGGGAGTTCCAACAGGATTCGGGAATTTCTGTGGTGGTCAGTGGTCAGTGGTCAGTGGTCAGTCTCTGTCCTCGGAAGGGGGTTGGTGGGTATTCTGCGGGCACCAATCCGGGGTAACTTGCCGAGTTCGGTGCACATGGAGCACCCGCACGGAATCTGGGTTCGTTTCGCCATGTTCGCGTCGGTGCGACCCGGACGTTTGGCTTCGTTCGGCGCGTTCCGTGTCTTCGTGGCCGTCGGGCCTGGCTTCGTTTCGCGATTTTCCACCGTCTTCGGCCGCGGAGGTGGGTTCATTTGGCGAGATTCGTTCCTCGATTGTCGAAAGGGCGGGGGAGCGGTCGGGTGGTTCATTCGATTCGATGGGCGGCTGACTCACATCGCCGAATGAGGGTCCTGCGTCGAACGCGATTGCTCTGAGCACCCGCGATCGGAAGCACGTCGATCGGCGGGGACGCCTCGGGAAATACCGGAGTGGTCGGGCACGGTTGCAAAGCAACCGGGCAGTTTGTCGGAGAGCGCGCGGGCTCCCCGCGGCATTCCTGGGGGCATCGCCCTCCGGGCTCGACCCCAGCCATCCGAGCGCGGGCCGGGGCTCCGAAGGGGGTGGCTGGTGTCGAAGACGGCGCGGCCGGCGAGCCCCCGGGAGTGCTGTCGCACTCACCATCAACGGGGAATTGCCCCGGCCTTGTTGCGACCGTGTCGGTTGTCGGGACGAGGACCGTTTGACGCTTCTCCTCGGCCTTCCGGAGCTTCAACAAGGTATCGAGACATCGGTTCAGAGATCGGCCGCAGGCGATCTGGAACCGTCGCAGCCGCTCCCCCTCGTCGCTGTCGTCGAACGCCAGCCGCGCCGACCGATCGGCCGACGCGGCCGCGGTCCGTGCCTCGTGGTCCTCGCTCAGGATCTTCAGCCGATCGACGGCCGCCGACACGATCTCCACCAGCTTCGCCTTCGCCGCGTCCTTGTCCGCGGGGATGTAATCCTCCACCTCGCGGTCGGCCAGCCGCTGGCGGAATTGGGCCGCCTCGCCGGCCAGAAGCTCGTTGTACACGTCCGTGAACGGGTCGATCTCCTTCACCTGCGGGTGCATGATCCAGCACGCCAGGTAGATCGTGGTCACGTCCGAGTACTCGGCCGCCTGCGCCGGCTGCCGGCCCAGCAGGCGGATCGCCTTGAACCGGTCGATCGGCTGCCAGAGCTGGTCCTCTTCCAGGATCGTGCGGAGCTCGGCCCACTGCTGGAGCAGCCAGGTGCAGCCGGCCGACGAGCGCTCGAGCTGGATGAGCAGGCGCTCGGGATCGTCGGGGTCGTCGGCGAGTCCCGAGAAGGAGGTCCGCGGCTGCTTGTGGGCCAGGAGCTGGTCCTTGAGCGGGGAGTGCGGGTACAGCTCCAAGGGCCCGCGCCGGTCCCAGAAGAGGCGTCGCCCCAGGGCGGCGACGTCGGCGCTCACACCTCGGTAGGTGTCGCGGAATTCGTCGTCGCGGATGCGGGCGGCGAACCGGGCGACCTCGGCGCGGTCGGCGCGGTCGAGCTGCCAGGAGACGCGGACGGCGCGCTCGACGAGGTATCGCTCGAGATCGTTGGAGGGCTTGAGGCTGTCGTTCCAGCCGTCGAGTCGGATCTGGAGTGCCTCGGGGTCCTCGCCGGGCAGGACGAGTGTCCTGGCGGTGAGGCCGTGCTTGACGGCGTTGAAGCGGGAGCGCTCCTTGCCTTCGGCGCTCCTCGGCCCGGTGCTCTTCCGGGCGTTCTTTCGATTGATCTCGGCGCGGTCGGTCCTGGTTGGCGCGTCGGTCGTGGTGGACGTGGTGGTCATGGCGGTATGGCCCTGGTGCGGGATCGATCGTGGGAGGCCCTCGGTGCAACGAGGTGGAGGATCCAGGCGGCGACATCGCCGCGATTGCCGTGTACCTCATACGATCCGAACAAGGGCGGTTATAGTTGCATAAATTTTGGCTGATTTGATCGATTTCGAACTTTGAATCGGCGATGGATCGACTCAAGCCTTTCGAGGTTGAATCGTTAAGGCGATTGGTTTCACGGGGCGATCGTCAGTAATTGTTTTCGTGGCGTGCGGGCTGATCGCGGACGAAATCCGAATATGATCAGATTGTTGGTGGCAGGCTAGAGCGCCTCGCGGTTGGATTGCATACGGCTGATACGAGCCCGAAGCGCCAGCGAGTGCATGCTCCAGGCGGAATTCACTCGCTGGCGCTTCGGGCTTGTAGGCGCAATCCAACCGTAAGGCGCTCTAGCCGGGAAAATTGGTCCGCCCGCGTCCCCCTGCAAGACACTGCCTGTGGCGACGGTCTCTGTTAGTATCAGGGGAACGGGCGTAAAGGTTGGTCTTCGCATTCTAGACGCTGGAGTCGAGGCGATGTGTATTTTTCCGATTCGATGGCGGCGCACGCTTTTGCCGGCCTTCGCCTTCCTTTCGGTCGTACTCGCCGCATGCTCGCTTTCCGCATACTGGCAGCCCGACTCGGAAGAGATTCAGCGGACGCGGCGGCTGGAGATGGTCGCGACCCAGATCGAGGGTCGTGGCGTCAAGGACAAGGCCGTCTTGACGGCGCTCCGAAAAGTACCGCGAGATCGGTTCGTGCCCGCGACGTTGCAAGAGCGGGCTTACCGCGACGAGCCATTGCCGATCGGTGATGGCCAGACGATCTCACAGCCGTACATCGTCGGTTGGATGACCGAGCTCATCGAACCCACCAAGAAGATGCGAGTGCTGGAGATCGGCACCGGCTCCGGCTATCAGGCGGCCATCCTGGCCGAATGCGTGGGCGAGGTCGATACCATCGAAATCGTCCCGGCATTGGGCGATAAGGCCAAGGGCCTGCTGGGCGAGCTGGGCTATCGGAATGTCCAGACGCGGATTGGCGACGGCTATCATGGATGGCCCGAGCGAGCGCCTTACGACGCGATCATCCTCACGGCCGCTCCGCCGACGGATGTCCCGCGTCCGCTACTCGATCAGCTCAAGCCGGGCGGACGGCTGGTGGCTCCCATCGGCCGTGGCCTACAGAGTCTGGTGCGGATTACCAGGACGACGAAAGGGTACGAGCGCAAAATCCTCGCCTCCGTCAGGTTCGTCCCCATGACCGGCAAGCGCAAGGAGACACAGCCCGATCGACGGCTCCGGCTCCGCCGCCGGCGCGGCCGATGCCGTGATCGACGCTCTTATCGAGTTGGGAATCTGGTCTCGTCTTGAGACCTCCCTAATCCGAGGCGTCGCGCAAGGAGTTATTCAACTCCGACTTCTCAACTTTGATCTCAAAGGAGTCCGTGATGAACGTGACCCCTTTCCAGCCAGGAATCGTCACCCGCACCCTGGCAACACCCTGCCTCGTACCAACGGGACCCGGCCACGCTGAGGTCAATGATCTGACACCCCCGCGTAGCTCATCGGCCACATAGAGGAAGTCGCGGCGGCCGGTCAGCTTGCCGAGCAGGTCCCAAGTAGCGACGTGCGAGCGATCGTCGGTGGCGTTGCCGCTCCGGACGCGGAACTGCACCGGCACGGCGCCGTCGCGCGTGACGGTGAGGATGTAGAGCAAATGCTTGAGGTCGGGGCGATGGTCCTTATTGTGTCCCCAGGTGACGGCCGACCGCAGCCGGCCCCGTAGGGTCCGCTCGTGATCGGCGGTCTCGTAATCACCGTGGAAGGTGATGGTGGTCGAATCGTTGTGCAGCTCGTCGAGATCGACGGCGAACTCCCGCACCGCATGAACGACGACGGCCAGGGTCAGGGTGGGGATATCGGCATCGAAGAGTCGGTCGAGGCAACGGCCGACGCGATCGTGGTCGAGGGCGGGCAACTGGGCGGGGCTCAAGCCGAGGCGCTCGGGGACGTGCCGCGCCGCCCACTCGCCGATGCCATAGAGGGGCTCGCGGGAAACGAGGAGGTTCTTGAGCAGGAGCAAGTGCCCGGTGACCGTGGCGATGCGGCAGCGCCGGTCCTCGCGCGGCAAATGGTCACGGAGGAACAACTTGAGGCCGAGGCGGTCGAGGATCGGCAGGACACCGATGGTGGAGGAGTTGAGGGTATGGCCGGCGGCGCGGGCGATGCGGCCGGGCCGCAGCGGTGTAGGGGCTGGCCGGCCGGGCGAGCGGGGTTCTGATCCGGATCCACGGGAGTCTCTCCGATGAGTTCTGGCTTCGATGGTGGGGGCGGGCGAACGGGCCGCCGGCCTCGCCGCCATGATCTCGGTAGAGGGAGGAAGGTCAAGGGGGAGAAATCGTGGAAAATACTTATGTCGATCTCCTTGACATAAGTCGAGTGGCACACGATTTACGTCAAGGGCGTCGTCGTAAGCCACCGAGCGCCCGGGGCCGTGGCGAAGTGGGACATTGCCATGTCGTAGGACAGAGCGAAGAATGGGGCGTCGGAGGGTGGCCCGGCCCGGCCGGGTTGAATCAGTGTCGCCGTGTCGCTCAGCGAGGAGGCATACGCTCAATCAGACATGTGATCGGGCGAGAGTAAATTCGGGGAAATTGCGGTCGAGATGTGCAGAAAGTAGGTTCCAAGTTCGAGTCTCGTTCTCCTTTCTCGAGCTTTACCTGACGCTATGACACCTTTACCGCCCCTTTTCAGAAGAGCGTGCACCACGTGCTGCTCCGCTTTGATGGGGGCAGGAGATCCTTGGAAACCTCACCGACGACCATCACTTCCATCTGGACGACTTGATCGTTCGACATCCTGACATCCTGTTCTTTCCACCGAGACAACAGATCATTCAATTCTTGCCAATAAAACAACTTTGGCTTGAGCTCTCCACCCTCATCTTCCTCGCCTTCCTCGCCTTCCAATCGGGTATTGTCCGGGTCGTAGATGTATACCCATGTCCCCGGGGGGAGATCATATTTGTCACCTTTTCCCGTACTAGTATGATAAAAAAGTAGCATTTTCGAATGATCGTACGGATATTGGGAACCCGGTCCGGTGATCCCCGTTCCTCGGATGACGACGGGTTGCCGCCTGAGAAACTTTTGCAAGCGAATTATATCCGGCTTCGAGTCGGTTTCCAGCAAAGGTTTTCCCTGATTGAGAGCGCTCATGACATCATGACTCGTCCTGTGGCAATCTGAAACCTTTTGAACGCGCGCGAATTTCAACACTTCTGAAACAAATGGCTCATTTCGGACAATGAGTTGGTGCTGAAAGTCAGTACTCAGCTTGAAAATTGTTGATGATCGGATCGTTGCGAAACTTCTTCGTGCCAATCTTCCTTGCGACATGATGACACCTCGCTTGCAGGATCGTGTCCCAAACTCAGTGGAAAGTCGCCTTGGCAACCCCGGCTGAAATCGAGTTTAACCGGCCTTGGCTTGATCAACAATCGACTCGTCTCGGGACGGCTCGTCCAGGGCCGCTTTCAGCATCCAGAGATGCTTGTAGCCCATGATCCGGCGGAAGCCATTCGCGAGCGCGGAAAAAGACTGCCATGCGGGTTTTGGGTCGGCGACCGCGGCGCGCACCGTCCCCGGACTCGCCGGGGGCGAGGAAGCGGGAGACATCTGACCAGTAACCACACGACCAACGGCCACCTCTGTCGTCGGGCGATCACCACTCGCCACACTGGTTCATCAGGGGAGTGACCCCACACTGCCACATCAGGCTTCGGGTGATCCGACAGAGCGCCATGCTTTTTCGAAGGCGTCGAAGCGCCACGGGGACAGGAGGCGTTGTTCGGGCCGTCGGCCTTGATGGTCAGGTGGGGTCGGTCTCCCCTGACGGATTCGATTCTACCATGGTCAACCCCAGTCGGAGTAATAGTCTGTTAGATCAAATCCGTCCTGTGGGCAAGCCCGGAGCACACGCGTGCGTGCTTCGGTGCCGGGAGGAAATACTCCCCTTTATTTTCCGGTCCCCCGATTCGACAATCAGGCTACGGCGTTGGAGGCACGTATCCCCGGATTCTTGAGGTCGATCCCATGAAGTTGCAGACGCGAAAGGCATCCTGGTTCGTTTCGGGCTTGCTCCTCCTTGCCGTGGTGTCGGCCGGCTTGGAGGTGGTCGTGGCTCAGCCCAAGAGTGAGACCTCAAGACCGGTGTTCGAGACGAGCCGGGTAACTTTCGAATCGCTGGGCGAAAGCAAAATCGTCAATATCGACAACATTGCTTACACGAGCGATGGGGACGGAGTGTTTGACATTTTCTTTGCCTGCTCATCCACGAGAGGAGAGGATCCTTTGAGGCTAACCGACCTGAAAGATATAACAAGTGCTAGATCTTATTTTGGCGACGAGAAACGACACGCTAAACATTTTCTGAAATTCAACAAGTACTGCATCAGTGTGCGAAACATTGCGTACATCGAATCCAAAGACGATTCACTGATTATCAGGTTCAATGCTCGGATTGCGGATTCGTTCGTGAAGGTGACGTTGACCGGTGCCGATGCGGAAAACTTCAGGAAGAAGTTGCGAGAGTTTTGATTCGTCCGATCACGATTCGCCCCACCTCCTCGAGCGTGATCCGATCCGCGGTGCGGTCGGCGAATCGTGACGGGCTGGAGCGGGTGCCGGAGCTGCCGCGGGAAGGCGATGTCCTGGTGGTGTGGCGGCCGGATAGGCTGGGCCGCGCGCTCGGGCGCCTGAATGTGTCGTCCAGCCCGACGAAGTTCTGGAGATTCGGTCAACCTGATGGTGGTTCAACCGTGACACCACTCGACTCTTCACGCGGCATCGCTTCCCGGCCATGGATGGCTTTGGGCCTATTCCTCGCGGCGCTCGGGCTGGCCAACGCAGGCCCGCCCGAGGATAAGCGGATCGTCGAGAGGCTGAAGGCCGACGTGTATTACCTGGCCTCGGACACGCTGGAAGGGCGAGGCATCTCGACGCCGGGGGTCAACCTGGCGGCCCAGCACATCCGCGCCGAGTTCCGGCGGATCGGCCTGAAGAGCGGGCCATCCGACGGGAGCTATTATCAACCGATCGAATACCGGCGGTCATCGGAAGCGGCCGCGACCTTGCTGAAAAATGTGATCGGCGTCCTGGACGGAAAGGGCGACCTGGCGGACCAGGCGATCGTCATCGGTGCCCACTACGATCATCTCGGCCATGGGGAATTCGGCACTCTCGCCCCGGAGGCGCTGCGGGCTCGGGCCCATCCCGGTGCCGACGATAACGCGTCGGGCATCGCGGCGATGCTCGAATTGGCCCGACACTTCGCCTCCCATCCCGCTCCGAGACGACGCCGCATGGTGTTCGTCGCATTCACAGGCGAAGAAGCGGGGCTGGTCGGCAGCCGGCACTATGTCGCCAGACCATCTCCTTCATCGACGCCGAGATGAACTCCCCGATATCCCTTTCGGTTCGGCCCTGGTATGGCGCGGTCGGAGACCTGCGCCCAACTTCATCGACGGTGAACCGGGCCGTGATTCCAGTCCTTTTCCTTCGAGGTCGCGTTACTTCGCCGGGGCCTCCTTCAGCTTCTTCAGGACCTCGTCGAGGTTGAAACTCGCGGCCTTCTGGCGTTGCGGATATTCCTTGAAGGTCATCAAGAATTTGCCCACGTATTCCTGGGCCGGTGTGAGCAGATAGACGTGATCGAGCAGCCAGTCGTAATACGTGTTCGACGTGATGTCGGCACGCTCATACGGGTCCGTCCGCAGGTTGAAGATCTTGGGGACGCGCAGGTTCACGAAGGGCTCGGCCCAGATGCGCAGGGTGCCCTGGATGCGTTGCTCCAGGAAGACGAGCTTCCAGTTATCGTAGCGGAGCCCGGTCAACTGCTGGTCGTCGTTGCAATAGATGAAGGAATCGCGCGGGCTCTTGTCGGCCCGGCGCGTCAGGTAAGGGACGAGATTGTAGCCGTCCAGGTGGACCTTGTAGGTCATGTCGCCGACCGTGTGGCCCTCGAGGAGCTTCTCCTTCACGTCCGCATCCCCGGCCATCGCCAGGAAGGTGGGGAGCCAGTCGTGGTGGGCGATGATCTCGTTCGAGACCGTGCCCGGCTTGATCTTGCCCGGCCAGCGCACCATGCAGGGGACGCGGTAGGCACCTTCCCAGTTCGAGTTCTTCTCGTTGCGGAAGGGGGTCATTCCCGCGTCGGGCCAGGAGTTCATGTGCGGGCCGTTATCCGTGCTGTACATGACGAACGTGTCGTCGTCGAGGCCGAGGCGATGGATCGCGTCGAGTACCGTGCCGACGTTCTTGTCGTGGTCGATCATCGCGTCGTGATATTCGCTCTGCCATCGACCGGACTGGCCGAGGCTCTCCGGCTTCGGATGCGTGCGGAAGTGCATATGAGTGAAGTTCACCCAGAGGAAGAACGGCTTGTCGGCCTTCGATCGCCGCTCGATGAAATCGACGGCACGGGCGGCGGTGTCGTCGTCGATCGTCTCCATCCGCTTCTTCGTCAGCGGGCCGGTATCCTTGATCGTCTGCTTGCCGACCTTGCCGAATCGAGGGTCGACGGTGGGATCGTCCACATTCGTGGCCCTGGAGTCGAGGACGCCTCGCGGGCCGTACTTCTGGCGGAAGGCCGGGTCCTTGGGATAGTCGCGAAGCTCGGGCTCTTCCTCGGCGTTGAGGTGGTAGAGGTTGCCGTAAAACTCATCGAAGCCGTGGACTGTGGGGAGGAATTCGTTGAGGTCGCCCAGGTGGTTCTTGCCGAACTGGCCGGTGGCATATCCGTGAGGCTTGATCAACTCGGCGATCGTCGGATCTTGCTTCTGGAGGCCCAGCGAGGATCCGGGGATTCCGACCTTGGTCATGCCGGTGCGCAGTCCGTGCTGACCGGTGATGAACGAGGCCCGGCCGGCCGTGCAACTCTGCTCGGCGTAATAATCGGTGAAGATCATCCCTTCCTTGGCGATGCGATCGATGTTGGGCGTGCGATAGCCCATCACGCCCATCGAGTAGGCACTGACGTTCGACTGCCCGATGTCGTCGCCCCAGATGACGACGATGTTGGGCTTCTTGCCCTGGGCGGCCGGGGCGGCCGCGGGTTGGACGGCGATCGTGGCCAGCGACAGGAGGGCGGTCCGGTTGGCCCCCTCCGAACAGGAGGCCTGATCCACCGGAGCGGCCGTCGGCCGCGGGGAATGGGATACCGGATCGCCGGCCGCCAGGGCGGAACGCGGGGCGTCGAGGCGAGATTCAGCCGCGACATGGCCCAGCCCCGCACCGAGGGCGATCATGAACATGGTTTGTAGCGTCGTTCTCTTCATGATGCAGTGTCCCCGAGACAGAAGGACTGTTGCGAATCGAGTCGGGAAGGGTTGCCATGTTTGGGTGAGCGTCCATCGCTCTTCCCGGTCATCGATAACCGGGTCGTCGATCGAGTCGATGGGGCCGCCCTCACATCGGCTACCGACGTCAATGAGTCATGTAATATAAGTAGGAGGCTGCTCCGGCGACAGCCACTGCACCCAAAACCGCAATCGCGCCGGTCCGTTGTCGTCACTTTGCCATCAACCCTTCCGGTTGCATCGAGGTCGCGAGGGAAGACCATGTCCTGAACGTCTCGCGACTTGACTGGGCTGTTCCGACCTGCTCGAATAAGCTTCTCACGCCGTCGCGATCGTGGCGGAATCGCCCCATCTTGGCGGTACACGCTGGCGCTTCCTCGACGCATCCTTCCCTTTTGCCCTCCACCCCGGCGATGACCATGAAATCGATCGTTCTCGCCTCGATGGGATTGTTGATACTGGCGGCGCCGGCCTGGGCGGTCGCTCCGGTCGTTCGGCTGGTCCAGCCCGTGGGCGGACGGCGCGGGACCGAGGTCGCTGTCACCCTCTCGGGGCAACGCCTCAACGATATCCAGGAAATCCTCTTCTATCAGCCTGGGATCACGGTCACCAAGATCGTCGGCGGCAAGGAGCCTCAGGCGGTCGTGACGTTCAAGATCTCGGAAACCGCGGCACTCGGCCTGCACGACTTCCGCGTGCGCACGGCCACCGGCGTGAGTTCCTTGAGGACCTTCAGCGTCGGGGCACTCAAGGAGGTGGCCGAGGTCGAACCTAATAGCGACTTCGCCAGGCCGCAACCGATCGACATGAATGTCACCGTAAACGGCGTCGCGAGTAATGAAGACATCGACTACTACCGAGTCCGGGCGACCAAGGGGGAGCGGATCACCGTCGAGGTGGAGGGCATTCGCCTTGGACTCACGCTGTTCGACCCTTACGTGGCGATCCTGGACGCGAAGCGGTTTGAGCTGGCCTCGAGCGACGATAGCGCCCTGATCTGGCAGGATGGCCTCGTTTCGCTCGTCGCGCCCGAAGACGGAACGTACGTGATCGCGGTCCGCGAGGCCGCCTATGCCGGAAACGCCCAGTGCCTCTATCGCCTGCACGTCGGCCACTTCCCGCGACCCACCGCCACGCTGCCCGCCGGCGGCAAATTCGGCGATCATGTGAAAGTCCGCTGGATCGGCGACGTGATGGGCGAGACGACGACGGAAGTCGACCTGCCCGGCCACGCCGATCGCACCTTCGGACTGCTGGCGCACGACGCCACGGGGACTGCCCCTTACCCCAACACATTCCGCCTGAGCCCGTTCGGCAACACGATCGAAACCGAGCCGAACGAGACGCACGACACGGCCACGCCGTTCGCGCCGCCGATCGCCCTCAACGGCGTGATCGGAAAACCGGGGGATGTTGACCTCTACGCATTCAAGGCCGTGAAAGGGCAGCGATTCGACGTTCGCGTGCTCGCTCGCGGGATTCGCTCGCCGCTCGACCCGGTTCTGAACATCTTCGGCAAGAACGGCGGGCGGGTGGCGAGCAACGACGATAGTGGCGGCCCGGATAGCTATGTCCGGTTCACGGCGCCTCGGGACGGCGATTTCGTGATCTCCGTGGCCGACCATCTGAAGAACGGCGGGCCGGATTATGCCTATCGCGTCGAGATCAGCCCCGTGACGCCCAGGCTCGAGCTGAGCACTCCCAACGAATCGCTCCGGCGCGGGACCAGCGTGATGGCGGCGGCGGTCCCCAGGGGAAATCGACAGGCGATCCTGCTCCAGGCCCGGCGCGAGGATTTCAGCGGAGCGATCTCGCTGACAACCGACGGCCTGCCCCCCGGCGTGACCGTCGAGGCCGACGAGATGAGCGCGGGCAACTCGGTCATCCCGGTCCTCTTCCGCGCCGACGCCAGGGCCCCGATCGGGGCCGCGCTGGCGAATGTCAACGGGAGGCCGACCGATACCTCGAAGCAGGTCCCTTGCGAGTTCAGCTCGACCGCCGAGCTGGTGCTCGGCCAGAACAACGTCCCGTTCTGGACGCGCACCGTCGGGTCGCTGGCCGTCGCGGTGACGGAGGAGGCGCCGTTCACGGTCGAGATCGTCGAGCCCAGAGTGCCCGTCGTGCGCGGCGGCTCGATGGAATTGAAGGTGGTCGCCAGGCGCAAACCGGGCTTCACGGCCCCGATCGCGGTCGCGTTGCCCTGGAATCCGCCGGGGATCTCGTCCAAGAACGAGAGCGTGATCCCGGAGAATCAAAGCGAGGCGACGATCCCGATCAACGCGTCGGGCGGCGCGGAGTTGAAGACGTGGCGAATCGTGGTCAACGGCACCTACACCGAGCCTCCGCCCGCGCCGCCGGCCGGCGCGACGCAGGCGCAGCGGAGGCGTATTCGCGGCGGCCGACTCGTGGTGTCGTCCGAATTCGCCAGGCTGACCGTCGCGCCGCAATTCTTGACGCTGAAGTTCGCGCCGGCCAGCGTCGAACAGGGGAAAGAGATCGATCTGCGCGTCAAGGTGAACAAGGAGCATGACTTCGCCGGCCGGGCGAAGATGACGCTCGTCGGGCTCCCCAACAAGGTCACGACCGAGCCGGTGACGATCACCAAGGACACGACCGAAGCGGTGTTCCACCTCAAGACCGACGCCAAGGCTCCTCCGGGCGAGACGAAGAGCCTGTTCTGCCAGGTGCTGGTGATTCAAGACGGCGAGCCGATCCAGCACAACCTGGGCTCGGGCCGTTTGCGCATCGACGCACCACTCGCCAAGAAGAAGCCAACCGCTTCCGCCTCCGCTCCCGCCCTCGCCAACGCGGTCAAGCCGGTCACGACCGTCGCCATCAAGATCGATCCCGGCAAGCCGCTCAGCCGCCTGGAGAAGCTGCGGCTCGAGAGTCGGGAAAGAGCTCAAGGCGGCGATGCGCCTCGGTGATTCGACCGGTAAGCTCGACCGCTACTCCATGCCCATGCCAAGGGGATGAGATGGCCTACCATTGCCCGCATTGCAAGAGAAATGTCCTGAGCCGCAGGAGCGGAAGATGCGGCTACTGCCTCGAGCCGCTGCCGTCGGAAATGCTCCTGACGGCGGACGAGTTGGAAACGATCGAAGCGGAGGAGCGGGAGCGAGAGCGGTGTCGTGAGGAGCGGGACCGAGCGAAACAATGGGAGTACGAGACGATCATCAAGAGCCCCGCGCTGACCCCAATCCCATGCAAGGGGGACGAGATGACCTACCATTGCCCGCATTGCAAGAGAAATGTCCTGAGCCGCAGGAGCGGAAGATGCGGCTACTGCCTCGAGCCGCTGCCGTCGGAAATGCTCCTGACGGCGGCCGAGTTGGAAACGATCGAAGCGGAAGAGCGGGAGCGAGAGCGGTGTCGCGAGGAACGGGACCGAGCGAAACAACGGAATCTCCAGAGGTTCATCAATCGCGGCGGCGGCGATGGAGGGGGATGAGTCGGATCGGGAGGAGGATTCAAAGGGGCCGGGAATCGTTCATCAGGAACGGCGGTCGGGCTGAACGGGGACGGTCCCGTATTGACCTTGACCGTTCCCGAGGCCGGCGCGCACCATGACGACGGATCAATGAGGAACGGATGCAATCCGCGTCGAAGCACTCATCCAGGAGACCGACCGATGACCTGTCTCGCGACCCTGATCACCGCACTGTTACTCGCCGCTCCGACGGACGCCCCCCCGGATCCCAAGGCCCTGGCGCAGGACCTCCTGACGAAGGGTGCGGCCCTCTTCGACCAGCACGATCCCGCGACCATGGCGGCGACGTATGTCGAGGACGCCGAGATTAACCTCTACATCCGGGACAAGAACAACGGCTCGATCAAGACGGATACCCGCCGCGGCCGCGCGAACATCGAGGAGGGTTATGTTGACGTTTTCAAGAATGCGACGCCGACGATGAAATCCCGCAACGTCGTCACATCCGCCGAGATGCTGGAACCCGGCCTGCTGGTCATCCACGGCACGTTCACCCCCGACACGACCAAGCCCGATTCGGTCTCCTTCGTCCAGGTGCGGACCAAGGACGGCGACACCTGGCGCATCCTGAACCTTCAGCTCTTCGTCGGCTGGAAGTGACGTTCCCCGACGAACCAAGGGTACCGCCCAACACGGGTCGCATACGACCCGTGGCGCCCGGAGACCTTCGGAGAACCCGGAGCCAGCGAGTGGATGTTTTCCGGGCGATTCACTCGCTGGCGCTTCGGGCTCGTAGGAGTTCGATTCGGATCGAGCCGTGCGCAAACCATTCGTGAAGCGCTCTCGAGCGGGCCGAGGGCGCGTCAACACGCCCCCGGCCGCTTCCCTGTCAAGGCTTCAGCACGACCTTGATACACTTGTCCTTCTTGTCCCGGAAGGTCTTGTAGGCTCCTGGTGCCTGTTCGAGCGGGATCTTGTGGGTGATCACGAACGACGGGTCGATCGCCCCGGACTGGATCTTCTCCAGCAGAGGCTTGGTGTAGCGTTGCACGTGCGTCTGGCCCATCTTGAACGTGAGGGCCTTGTTCATCGCCGCGCCGAAGGGGAGCTTGTCCGGGAAGCCGACGTAGACGCCCGGGATCGAGACCGTACCGCCCTTGCGGCAGCAGATGATCGCCTCGCGCAGGACGTGGGGGCGGTCCGTGGCGAGCCCGACCGCCGCCTTCGCCTTGTCCATCACGGCATCGAGACTCCCGCCGGCATGGGCCTCGGCCCCGACGGCGTCGATGCAACTGTCCGGCCCGCGGCCCTTGGTCATCTCCATCAGGGTGTCGTAGACGTCCTGCTTCTCGAAGTCGATCGTCTCGGCCTTGCCCTGGCGCGCCATCTCCAACCGCTCGGGGATCGCGTCGATGGCGACGACTCGCCCGGCGCCGAGCATCCAGGCGCTGCGGATGGCGAACTGGGCGACCGGCCCGCAACCCCAGATCGCCACCGTATCCCCGGGCTGGATCTGGGCGTTCTCGGCCGCCATGTAGCCGGTGGGGAAGATGTCCGAGAGGAAGACGACCTTCTCGTCCGGCAGGTCGTCGGGGATCACCTGCGGGCCGACGTCCGCGTAGGGCACGCGGAGGTATTCGGCCTGACCGCCCGGGTAGGCGCCCGTCATGTGCGAGTAGCCGAACAGGCCCGCGGGGGCCTGGCCCATCATCTTGCGGGCGATCTCGGCCCCGCGGTTGGTCCGGTCGCAGAGCGAGTACTCGGTGCGCTTGCAGTACCAGCACTCGCCGCAGGAGATCGTGAAGGGCACGACCACCCGGTCGCCCTTCTTGAGCTTCTTGACGTCCTTGCCGACCTCGACCACCACGCCCATCGGCTCGTGGCCGAGCACGTCGCCCGGTTCCATGGTGGGCATGTAGCCGTCGTAGAGATGCAGGTCTGATCCACAGATACATGTTGTCGTGATCTTGATGATCGCGTCGCGCGGGTCCTCGATCGTGGGATCGGGGACGGTATCCACGCGTACGTCGCTTTTCCCGTGCCAGCAAAGCGCTCTCATGTTGAATCCTCTCGGTTCGATCGGGGTCTCTTCGATCAACGTCTCGACGCGGGTTCGCTCATCTCCCGGTAATGCGGCTCCGACCCGTCGGCCACGTTCGCCCGATGGGTGGCGATGGAGCCGTGGGGCCGGCCGCTGCCGAGCCGCTTCGCACACCAGTAGTCCACCGCCGTGATACCGGCGACGGTGGCGAACGCGGCGGCGAGATTCTCCTTCCTGGGATTGTCTTCGGTGAAGCCCGAGCCCAGGGCGGCCAGGTCGAGTGCATCACCGGCGACCCGAGCCCAGAGCCCCGCCTTCGGGTTCTCCATGGCGAGGATGGCCACTCCCGTGGCCGCCTCACGCACGCCGAAGACGCGGAACAGCCAGCCCTTGTCTTCCATCCCGAGCGTCCGGCCAAGCTCCCGGCCCGCCAGCATCTCGACGACGCCGAGGCCGATGCTGAACCAACCCAGGCCCCGCGCCACTTTCATCTCGTTCATGATCGCCTCCTTGATTGATGCCCTGAAGGGCGGTTTGTCGGTCTCCAGATGTCCGGAAACGCACTGAGAGAGCTTCACCATTCGGATTGCCTACACCCCGTACCAACTCGAAGCGCGAGCCGGGGGAATGCCGTCGGACCCTCGCTGTCGCGTCGGGTTCGTGTCGCGCCGATGCGGCCACGGCGCGGGCGATCCTTGGGTGAATCGCTCTGGCTTAGCGGATGAGCCTCACAGGCCCGGCGTCGATCGGTATCCGGAGGAGCAGGTATGGCTTCTGCCGGAGGTCCTTGCCCGCGTTGTAATTGGGCTGGCGATGGAGCTGGTTGGCCGTGAAATAGAGGTGGCCATCGGCCGCGACCGAGAGCGTGTCCGGCCAGAGGATTCGCGGGTCGTGGACCAGCGTCTCGATGGGGCCGTCGGCCTCGCGTCGCAGGATCGCGTTCTGCTCGTAGCTCGTGGCGTAGATCCGGCCCTTGTTGTCCGACTCCAGGCCGTCCGACGCCCCCTTCTCGCCGTGGTTGACGATGGTCGCCGCAACCTGCTCGTCGCTCAGATGGCCGTCGATCAGCGCATCAACGCTCACGCTGTAGAGCCGGCGGCTGACGAGCGGGCAGTAATAGAGCCGCTTGCCGTCATGGCCGATGGCGATGCCGTCGGAGCCCATCGACAATGGCTTCACCGCACCCGAGGGCTTCGTCTCTCGTACGGGACGCCCCTCGACCAAGGGCAGGAATCCCGCCTCGGCCCGGGTCGAGACGTGATTGTGGAGTCGTCGCCAGCTCTTGCCGGAGGCCAGGTCGACCACGACGATCCCGTTCGGCCCCTCGCCGGAGGAGTCGGTCAGGAAGGCGTATCCGGCCTCGCCGCGACGCAGGTCGAAGCGGACGTCATTCAGGTAGCTCGTCGCGAGGGCGACGTCGGGCGGGAAGGTGATCGTCTTGAAGACCTTGTCCGAGGCCAGATCGACCCCGACCAGCTTCGGGCCGCCGGGCGAGGTCGGCCCGAACTCGATGCTCCCCGTATCGACGATCCAGAGCCGATCGAGGGGATCGACCACGACGCTCTGCACGGAGATCAGTTGTTCCGAATTCACGGTTGCGTCGGGGTAGGCGACGGCCTTGCCCGCCTTGACCTCGGCGACGGTGAAATCGACCTTGTCGCCCCATTTCGGGAAATTGACGAAGATCCTCCCGGAGCGGGAGACGGTGACACCCGTGGGCATCGGCCCGTCGAATGTCGCGACGGTCTCGAAGCGACCGGCAGGACGGTCCGCCGCCATATCGTCCGCCAGTATGTCCCTGGGCGCAGCGAGTCCGGCCATCAGCAATGTGATGGCTCGGACCGTCGGCGAGATGTCCCTCATTGCTCGACCTCCCCTCGTATGCGATGGACTGTTCCGAGCCCAAGGCATGCGCGTCACGAGCGATCTCTTTTCCGAACGGAGATTCCATCGAGTGCGGGGAAATCGCACATGCAAAACGTGAACCTAATCGCCGATAAACCGTTCGCTTTCGACACGATCGCAACGAAGTCGGGCGGCGTGTCGGAGTGGGAGAGGGATTACAACGGCATTCCCGGAGGATTGTCCTCCGCGCTCGACCCGGGAGGGTGGGCCGGGCTACTCCTGGACCGATCCAGTGAGGCAGAAAGGGCGGGAGGGTGAATCCGTCAAAGGGGTAGAAACCGTTAATCAGAGATGGTTACCGGGCCGTCGGATCACCTGTCGCGGTGAGCGAGTCCTTGAGACGTGGCGAAACCGGTCGTGCAGGCAGCCTGCGGCTTGCGAGAGGGGCGAGGCCGTCATAGGCGAGGAAGGCCGGGGCCGCTGCGGTGCGCAGTCAGCCCTCCTTCGACGGCTTGGTTCCGGCACGCCTGCGCACGGCCATGTCATAGGCCTCGGCGAGCAACGTCTGAACCGCCTCGAGGGTTTCCTCGCCGGGGTTGAGTACACATAACCAATACATCTTACCGTAAACCGGGTGCGGCATGATGCGATCCAGGGCGGTGAAGTCGTAACCGCCGTCCGGACCTCCCGACTCGGATTGTGCCGGGCCGGAGCCGAACAATGACTGGAACGTCTGCTTGCTCACGCCGACGTTCAGGCGGAAGACGGACGGGCGACCGAGATTCGACGCCTGGTCGTGCTCGTCGGTGGTGACGAGCGTGGCGAACGGAAACTTGTGATCGGGTTCATCAAAGAAGAAGTAACTGGTGCCCGAAACTTCGAGGACGTCAACGCCGGCGAACGTCCGGGCGATGTAGTCGCAGATCGCGGTTTCGTCCATGTGCTCTCCTCCGGCCATTTCGAACCGGACGGCCGTCAGGCCGCGTGAAAACGACAGGTCCTTTCCACAGCCTGATCCTATCAAACGCTCTCTGAGCGTGAAACCGTGCAGGCCATGACCTATCCTACCTCGCCGGGTCAAGCTCGGCCTACCTGGCGGTGGCGAGCCTCGTCCCGAGCAGGACGACCGGCGGCGTCGGGTTGTCGGGCTGGGGGAGCGCATCGATGGCGAAGTCCGCGATCACGCCGGGCCGGAAGATCAGGCAGTAGCTCGACCCGCCGAACTGGAAGTAGCCGACTTCCTCGCCTTTCTTCAACCGGTGGCCGGGTCGTATCTCGG
This sequence comes from uncultured Planctomycetota bacterium, assembly GCA_963743925.1. Lineage (GTDB taxonomy): Bacteria > Planctomycetota > Planctomycetia > Isosphaerales > Isosphaeraceae > CAVZRC01. The sequence goes on from CAVURY010000036.1 coordinate 166,622, forward strand.
CGCCGATGATGCAGGAAGAGACCTCGTCCATGCCGATCAGCATCAGGCAGACCAGGCCGAGCGCGGGATCATCGCACTCGATGAGGATGATCGCCCGCGTGGCGACGTGGGCCAGATAGCTTTGGGATCGCACGAGGGCGTCGACGTCCTCGCCTTCGGATTCGCCCTCGGAGTAATAGGTCCCTTCGCGGACGAACGCCTTGCGGATCGTGCCCGAGACCGGGCTGTGCCATCGATGGTAGTTATGAGCATCGAGGAACGCCTGGTAGACCGTGCCGCCGACGAACTGGTCGGCCGTCTCGTCGTCGCCGAGCATGTCCCGGAGCGAATAGGGCTGGGCCTTGATCCAGAATCGATCGCGACGCTTCACGTTCGTCTTGAGGGCATAGGGCGTCGCCTCGCAGGCGTTGACGATCACCTTGTCGTCGTCGGGGTCGGCGATGGGCCGGGCCCCCGGCTTGAATCGCCGGGTGAAGTAGTCGTTCCACGACGTGAAGCCCCAGTGCTTCTCCCTCGGCTTGTATTGATATTCCTCGATCCCGGTCGCTTTCCGCGCGGCGGCGCACTTCCAGCCTCGCGGGGTGTCATTGATCACGTAGAGCGAGGCGGGGCTGCTGAGATAGTCGCACCAGGCCCTCAGGATATTTCGGAAGACCGCGTTGATCGTGGGATGGCGGAAGGCGGCGAGTCCGGCCGGAGTGCCCATGCACCAGTCGAGGACCGCATTGAGAGGGACGCTCACCAGGGCCTTCTCGCTGTATTCGGGCGCGCGGCCGATGATCTCATCGATCAGGTAGAGCATCTGTTCGACGCTCTCCAGATGCCGCTTGCGATACGGCTTGGTGTGCGGGACCTGCTCGATCATCAGGCGCATATACATGCCGACGATGGGGTCGTCCTCGATCAGCTCGCGGAACTCCTCGACCGCCGGCTTGAGCGTCACCCCGGACGCTTTGCCCCGGACATGCTCTGCGAGCCCCTCGAGCCAGTCTTCGAGGTGGTCCTGAGATGGCAGCCATCGTCCTTGACGGTGCCTGCCATGGCCGTTCGGCAACTTCTGGTCTGCCTTGAGCGGCTGATGAGGCTGTTTGCTTTTCGGATCGGCCAAATCTCGCTCCTGCAACTCGAAGGATGTCGACGCGGTTCGCGTCGGTTCTGGGCGATTCGGAAAAACGCAGGAAACCCCGCCGCTTCGGGTGAAGTGGCGAGGTCTCTCGATGTTCAGACCGACGAGGACGCGGCCGCGATCACTTCTCGTTCATGACCTGCTTGGCATACTCCTGGATCTTGCAGAACTTCTGATAATCGGCCTTCTCGCCGGCCAGCTCGAAGGCCTCCTTGGTGTGGTGCTCGAGGATCGGGATCGTCTTGGTGGCCAGCTCCTTCAGGTCCGAGTCCTCGCCCTTGCAGGATTCGTGCTCGAAGAGGAGCAGGGCCTCTTTGTGAGCACCCACCTGCGACATCATGTAAGTCTTGTCGAAGTCGGACCCCGTCATCCTCGCGAGCCGGTTGATGGCGATGGCATGGACGGCATCGATCGCGTTGGGCAACGCGATCCGCTTCTTGGCGGCCACTGCGACGATCTTATTATTGCATTCCGTGTGGTCCTTGATCATCTGCTCGGCGAAGGCCTTGATGGAGGGTTGGGTGGCCCGCTCCAGGGCTACCCGGCTCTTGGCGATCTCGGCCATCCCCGATGCGTAGGCCTTCATGGCGAAGTATTCGTCCCCGAGCGAGACGGTGGACGAATCCTGGGCGCGGGCGTTCGTGGCGACGAGGGCCAGGACGGCGAGGGTCAGCGTGCGAATCATGGATGCTCTCCTCGAGTGGTGTTCCGTTGTGTTCCGTTCCGAAGGAAAAGGCTGGGACCGCAAGAGTCCATCCGATGGGCCCGGCGGATACGGCCTGCGTTTCCGCCGGCCTGCTTGATGCTCCGGACCGGCGGCTAGGCCCGATCGATCAAACGAGCAAAATCTGTGCAAACGATATGCCGACACCTTATCGTTTGCGGGAATTTACATATTGTCAGATCGTGCTGATTGAATGGGTGAGCGGGATGCCGCCCGAGTCCGAGGGCGGGGAGCCCGGGGGGGCGTGAGGGGCATGAGACCGCTCAATGAGCGGCGGCCTTCTTCGCGAGTTTATCGATCTCGGCGGAGACGGCCTTGTCCCCCTCGACACCGGTGACGTTGCCGACCTGCATATCGCGGCGCTCGTTCCCGCTCGCGCCGCCGACCGGGCTGGTCCGGTCGTCGTCCGGGTTCCAACCTCCTCCGTGCATGTCCCGGGGGTCATCGGAAGGCTGTCCGCCCATACCCAGGGCACCCTGGCCGCTGCTGGTGGATTTCCGGGAATTCTGGTTCGATGCGTTCGACATGATGTCCTCCTTTCAGAAGCTCGATCGGCGGTCTCCTGCCGATTGCCGGCTCAGGATTGGACCGCAAACGATGTGCCCAGATTCCGTCGGCGACCGTGGCGGGCGATCCCTGGATTTCCGGGCTTGCGATATACCCATTAGGGCATATAATCCCGGCATGGCACGAATGCCGACGACATCGGACGCGTTCAACGCGGTCGCCGAACCGCGACGGAGACAGATCCTGGACCTGCTCGCCCTGGGCGAGAGGCCGGTCAATGACGTGGTCGAGCTACTCGGACTGGCCCAGCCGCAGGTCTCGAAGCATCTGCGGGTCTTGAGAGAGGTGGGGCTCGTCAGCGTTCGCGGCTCGGGACGGAGGCGGCTGTACAAGCTGAACGCCGATCGCCTCAAACCCATCCATGACTGGGTCCGGACGTTCGAGCCGTTCTGGGACGAGAGCTCGCCGCCTTTAAATGGATTTGAGCCAGGGAAACCCGTTTTGGAAAGGAGTCGATGATGAGCGGGGTACGCGTACTCGTCGGGACGCGCAAGGGCGCGTTCGTCCTGACTTCGGACGGCGATCGAGACAAGTGGGAGATCAGCGGCCCCCACTTCGCGGGCTGGGAGATCTATCACGTCAAGGGATCGCCCGTCGATCCGAACCGGATCTATGCGTCGCAGTCGAGCGGCTGGTTCGGGCAGATGATGCAGCGCTCCGATGACGGCGGCAAGACGTGGCAGCCGGTGGGGAACAAGTTCGCCTACGACGGCGTGCCCGGGACCCACCAGTGGTATGACGGCACGCCCCACCCCTGGGAGTTCAAGCGGGTCTGGCATCTCGAGCCGTCATTGACCGATCCGGACACCGTCTACGCCGGGGTGGAGGACGCCGCGTTGTTCCGGTCGACCGACGGCGGTCAGACCTGGGGGGAGCTCTCCGGACTGCGCGGGCACGGCTCGGGGCCTCGCTGGCAGCCGGGCGCCGGCGGGATGTGCCTGCACACGATCCTGCTGGATCCGAGCGATCCCGACCGGATCTTCATCGCGATCTCGGCCGCGGGCGCGTTCCGCACCGAGGACGGCGGCAAGACGTGGCAGCCGATCAACCGGGGGCTCAAGTCCGAATATATCCCCGACCCGAATGCCGAGGTCGGCCATTGCGTCCATCGGATCGCGATGCATCGGTCGCGCCCGGGCGTGCTGTTCATGCAGAAGCACTGGGACGTGATGCGCAGCGACGACGCCGGGGACTCGTGGCACGAGGTCAGCGGGAACTTGCCGACCGACTTCGGGTTCGTGATCGACGTCCACGCCCACGAGCCGGAGACGATCTACGTCGTCCCGATCAAGAGCGATTCGGAGCATTATCCGCTGGAGGGAAAGCTCCGCGTGTACCGCAGCCGCACGGGCGGGAACGAGTGGGAACCCTTGACAAAGGGCCTGCCGCAACAGGACTGCTACGTCAACGTGCTGCGCGACGCGATGGCCGTGGACACGCTCGATTCGTGCGGCGTGTATTTCGGGACCACCGGCGGGCAGGTCTATGCCTCGAGCGATGCCGGGGATAGCTGGGCTCCGATCGTCCGGGACCTTCCGGCCGTGGTCTCCGTCGAGGTCCAGACGCTGCCATGATCCGAGTCATCATCCCGTTTCATCTGCGGACGCTGGCGCAAGTCGGCGGCGAGGTCACGCTCGAGGTCGAGGGCCGGGCGACTCGGCGCTCGGTCCTCGACGCGCTCGAGGCCCGCTATCCGATGCTGCAAGGGACGATCCGGGACCACGTCACGCAGAAGCGCCGGCCGTTCTTGCGGTTCTTCGCCTGCGAGGAAGACCTGTCGCATGAGCCGCCGGATGCCCCGCTGCCCGACGCGGTCGCGTCGGGGGCGGAGCCGTTCTGCATCGTGGGGGCGATCGCCGGGGGCTGAGGAGGAACCAAGAGCCCATCCCCGTTCACTCACCGTTATCCCCGAGATCGTCCGCGTCATCCGCGTCGTCTTCCCCGATGTCGATCCAGAGCTCGGCGACGGTCGTGGCGAAGCCGGGCAGGACCAGGCTGGCGATGACCTGGTCGTCGCGGAAGACGGCTTCGTGCCAGGTATCGCCGCGGCGGGTCAGGACGGTGACCTGTCGTTTCAGGGGGTCGACGATCCAATACTCGTCCAGGCCGTAGGCCAGGTACTCCTCTCGCTTGGTCACGTAATCGCGCCGGCCGCTTCGGCGTGAGACGACCTCGCCGGCCAGCGAGGGAATCCGCCGGCCTCGCCAATCCTTGGGGGCGCCGTGCAGGACGACGCCCAGGTCAGGATTGCGCCCCGAGATCATACCCGGCAGCCAGAGGCGGAACTCGTTTCCGCCACCGTAGCGGCGGATGACGCCCGGGTGATCGCGACGATAACGACTGATCGCATCGTACAGATTGGCAACGACATCGCCATGCGGATCGTCCGGCACTTCGCTCACCTCGAGCACTCCTCGCGCGAGTTCGTAACGGTATCCTTCTGTCTCCTCGGCCTCCAGGAACTCGTCGAGGGTCATCGCGCGGCCGTGATCGGCCGGCCCGATGCGAAGCGGTGTGGCAACCGTGGCCATGAGTGTCCCGTCCTCCCGAAAGGATCCGCAATTCCGACCGCCTGGCTCAGATCGTCACGGTCGGAATGGTCCCGTTCATACCGACCATTCTATCGCCATCGTGGACTCGCCGTCACAAGAATCCGAGATGAAGGTCAGGCCGGGCGACACTCGACGACGAATTGGCCCGAGGGCTGGGGGCCGGCGGCGATGACCTCCAGCCCGGCCCGGCTCGCGATCTCGCGGAACTCGGCCACGGTGCGATGCTTGCCTCCCAGCAGGACCATCTCGATCGAGAGGCCCCGAGGCGCGTCGTCGGGGCCCACGCCGCCGAGGATGACCACTCGACCGTCGGGGCGAGCCGCCTCGGCACAGCGGCCCAGGATCGCCGTCGCCTCGGGATCGGGCCAGTTGTTGACGACCTTGCGCAGCAAATAGAGGTCCGCGCCGGCCGGTAGGATGTCGAAGAAACTCTGCCCGACCGTCGTGACGCGAGGGGACACGCCGGCCGCCCGGAAGGTCTCGTCGGAGAGCGCGGCCGTCCGCGGGAGCTCGACCAGCGTCCCGTCGATGTGAGGCCACTTGCGGAGGATCTCGGCGAGCATGGCGCCGGTGCCCCCGCCGACGTCGACCACGCTCCGAACCGCCTCCCAGCCGCCCGTGATCGAGAAATCCGGATCGGGTGTGCCGTGCCCGACCGATCCGATGAGGGCGTCGAAGGTCGCCGCGACCTTCGGATGGGCGTCCAGATCCTCCCAGAACGGCCGGCCGAAACGTTCGTGGTAGGCGGGCTTGCCCGTCCTGACATAGGGGAGGAGAGTGCCCCAGGCATGGGCCATTCGACCGCCGATGCCCTTGAGGTCGAGGCCGATGAGCTGCGAGGGCTCCAGGAGTTTCCGAGCGGGTTCGTTCAATAGGAACGTACCCGAGCTCGGCTCCTCGAACAGGCCCTTGCTCACGAGGTGCGTGAGGACGCGGTGGAGGACATAGGGATCACAGCCGGCCACGGCGGCGAGGTCGTGGATCCGGCCTTTGCCCGCGGCGATGTGATCGGCGATCCGCAAGGTCGCAACCACGTGAACGCACCAGGGAGTGCAGAGATCGCTCAGCGCCCCCAGATTAGCGACAGGTTGATCGGGCACGTCAGGCTACCTCCTGAATTCGGCGCGTCCGTACTCGAATCGACTGGACAAACGTCTCGAGCCCCGCCTCGTTGTGGCCAGTGGAGGGCTAGACTCGAACCATAACACAGCTTGCCATTTCCCTGTAATGTGGGATAGGTTCCGATTGACCCACATCTCGGAATCACGCATGATGCCCTCATCCGGGGTCAAGGACGCCCCGCGTTTCGAAAGCCGACATCCAGGGAGGGAAGCGATGGGTTCATGGAAAGCGGCCTCGTGGTCTCAACTCGTCGCGGTCTGGATGATCGTAGGCATGGCTGCCCCGCGCGTTTTTGCCGATCCGCTCTACAAAGCCGTGAACCTGATCCCGGACGCCGTCAGAGGTTTGAACGATTCCGGCCAGTTGATCGCGTCGTGGGGCCAGACCCTGCCCACGGTGTACGACGGATACGGCGTCTGGGCCGGTGAGACCCGCGCGCCGATTCCGAACCCGCCTGGCTTCGGCTACCAGTCCGATAGCTACACGGTCATCAACAATTCTGGCCAGGTGGCCTCTGAGGCTGTCACCTGGGTCCAGTCCGGCCAACCCGGACAGCTCAACTCCGTGACTTATATCTGGCACGCGACCGAGACCATTGGCCAGACGGCTATCGACCTCGGCGCACTCGGCGGCCAGAACAGCGCAGCCGCGGGGATCAATGATGCTGGCCAGGTCGTCGGAAACGCGGATACCTCGGCTGGGACGAGTCACGCCTTCATCGCCACGAACGGCAAGATGACGGACCTTGGGACCTTGCCGGGCGGCCAGTACTCCTCTGCGCTAGGCATCAACAACGCAGGCCAGGTGATCGGCTACGCCGAAGTCAACTCCACGAGTACCCCTGTATCGGGACCTCACGAAATCTTTCCGGGCTATCCGATCTTCGGCGGAGGGTATCATGCGGTCCTCTACCAGCAAGGACAAGTCACGGATCTAGGTACGCTTGGTGGGGCGAATAGCGTGGCTATGGCGATCAATCAGTCCGGCCAGATCGTCGGGACAGCCGAGACGGCCACGGGAGCCCAGCATGCCTTCCTCTACCAGAATGGCAAGATGCAGGATCTGGGCGTACTCAACAGCAATTGGTCGCAAGCGTTCTGGGGTGTCGCTTACAGTCAAGCTTATGGGATCAATAATGCCGGCGCAATCGTCGGTGAGTCGAATTCTCTCGCGTTCCTCGACGAAAACGGAAAGATGTATAACCTTAATAATCTTGTCAATATCCCCAACATCACGCTTTCCCAGGCCTGGGCGATCAATAACGTCGGACAAATCCTGGCGACTGGATACGTAACAGGCTCTGCAACTCCCTTTGACAACCAAGAAATGTTCCTGCTCAATCCGGTCGACTTGCCCGACCCCGTATACGCGGTCCCCGAGCCCAGCACGTTGGCGATCATCGGCGTAATGACCTTATGGCTGGCCGCTCGTCGTATCTCGCGTCCGCCCCTTCGTCCGTGACGATCCCGATCCGCTCTCACTCCCACTCGATGGTGCCGGGCGGCTTGCTGGTGATGTCGTAGACGACCCGGTTCACGCCCTTGACGGAGTTGGTGATCCGGGTGGAGACGCGGGCCAGGAGGTCGTGCGGCAGGCGGGACCAGTCGGCCGTCATGAAGTCCTCGGTCTCGACGGCGCGGATCGCGATGACGTTTTCATAAGTACGCGCGTCGCCCATCACGCCGACGGCCTGGACCGGCAGCAAGACCGCGAAGGCCTGGGCGACCTGGCGCTCGAGCCCGGCCTGCTTGAGCTCGTCGAGGAAGATGGCGTCGGCCTGGCGGAGGACGTCCAGGCTCGGGGCGGTCACCTCGCCGAGGCAGCGGACGGCCAGACCGGGGCCGGGGAAGGGGTGGCGCCAGACCAGCGAATCGGGCAGACCCAGCTCGATCCCGAGCCGTCGCACCTCGTCCTTGAACAGGTCGCGCAAGGGCTCGATCAGCTCGAAGCCGAGCTGTTCGGGGAGGCCGCCGACGTTGTGGTGGATCTTGATCGTGGCCGTGGGTCCGTCGGGCTCGCCGCCGCTCTCGATGACGTCGGGGTAGAGGGTGCCCTGGGCCAGGAACCGCGCCCCGGGGATCGATCGGGCGGCCTCGCGGAAGATGTCGATGAACGTGTGCCCGATCCGTCGGCGCTTCTCCTGGGGGTCGGTCACCCCCGCCAGCGCCTCGAGGAACGGCTCGGCCGCGTCGACGACCCGCAGCTCGGCGTCGGTCCGGGCGCCGAACGCCTCCGCGACCGCGTCGCGCTCGCCGCTGCGAAGCAAGCCGGTGTCGACGAACACGCAGACGACGCGGGGCCCTAATGCCTTGGCGAGCAGCGCCGCGCAGACCGCCGAATCGACGCCGCCGGAGAGGCCGCAGACGACCCGGTCGTCCGGGCCGACCCGACGCGAGACCTCGGCCAGGGACCGCTCGATGAAGGCGCCCATCGTCCAGGTCCGCGGGTTGGCGCAGATCCGATCCAGGAAATTGCCCAGGATCAGCGAGCCATACGGCGTGTGCGAGACCTCGGGGTGGAACTGGAGGCCGTAGATCGGCCGCTCGCGGTGGCGGACGGCGGCGATCGGGCAGGAGGGCGTTGCCGCCAGGCCGAGGAAGTCGCCCCCGGCGTCCTGGATCTGGTCGCCGTGACTCATCCAGACGATCGTCTCGCGAGGGACGTCGTGGAACAACGGCTCCTTGGCGTCGAGCACGCGGCATTCGGTGCGCCCGAACTCGCCCCGCGAGGGGTTCGCCTGGACCTGGGTCCCCATGGTCTCGCAGATCAGTTGCATCCCGTAGCAGATGCCCAGGATCGGGATGCCCAGGTCGAAGATGGCCGGATCGCAGTGGGGGGCGCCCGGCTCATAGACGCTCGCCGGCCCTCCGGAGAGGATCACGGCCAGCGGGTCGAGGTCGCGCACGCGGGCCGCCGTGATGTCGTGCCGGACGATCCGCGCGAAGGCGTGCCGCTCGCGCACCCGACGCGCGATGAGCTGGACATATTGGGCGCCGAAGTCGAGGACGAGTACCGGGCGTGACGCGAGATCGGAATCCGACATAAGCCGCCTTTTCGACTGGGACCGAGGCGAGCCCACTCCGGGAGCCATCCGTCTGGCCAGTGGACGAGTTTACCAGATGAAGCCGGATCCGCACAAATCGCCGGGTCGCAGCTTGCCGGATCGATCGACGAGGCGAATCGGGCGCGATTGTCGGACCTCACGCGTATCGGTAGAATTCTCGATAATCCTCCGAGCCGCAGGACCCGCCGTCCCGGGAGCCCGAACATGAACCTCGAAACCCCGATCTTGCTTTCCTCATTCAGCCTGGTGCGCATCCGGGAGGAGCCGGACGGGCAGTTCGCCGCGCAGCTCCTGGGAGCTCCCGACATCCAGGCGACGGCGGCGACCCGCGAGGCGGCCATCGAGCAGGTCCACAGACTGCTCCAGTACGAGGTGAACATCGGCTCGATCGTGGCCATCGAGACTCTGCGGCGAAATCCCCTTATGGAGCGGGCCGGCTCCTTGAAGGACGACCCCGACTTCGAGGAATACCTGGAAGAGATCCGGAAATATCGCGAAGAAGTCGATCGCCGTGAGGGTCGTGTGTGGGAGACCGATGAATGCTCCGATACCTCCTCGACACCGACCACTTGACGCTATACCAGCATGGGCATTCCCTTGTGACCGGACGTGTGGCATTGTATCTCGGCGTTGTCGGGATCAGCGTGGTGTCCATCGAGGAAGCCCTTCGTGGCCGCCTCGCCGAGCTGAGTCGGGCCGGTGACGGACCAAGCCGGATTCGTCAATACACTCTGCTGTTAGAAGCGCTCCTGGATTTCGCCCGGTTCCGCCTGTCGCCTATGATCAAGCCGCCGAGATTGACTTCCAGCAGCTCCGCTCCGTTCGCATCGGCACACAGGACCTCAAGATTGCCTCGATCGCCCGTTCGAACCAGCTGATCGTCGTCACCCGGAATCGCCGCGACTTCTCACGTGTACCGGGCCTTACGATCGAAGACTGGTCGGTTTGACAACGCCCGCGATGACTGACGGGCGGCCCCCCGACCATCGCCGGTGTTGGAGATCAAGATTCGCCTCGACAATCCGCACAATCGCCGTCTTTTCTCCACAATCAATAAATCAGGAGTCGCCGACGTGATGACACTCCCAGGAACTGCGCCTCAAACACCGCCTTGCCGCGAAACCCATCACGACTCCTGATCCTGGCCGCGCTGGCGGTGATGTCCGCGATGCCGGCCGCGCGGGCCGACGAGGGGATGTGGACCTTCGACAACCTGCCGATCGGTCGGCTCAAGGAGCGCTATGGATTCGAGCCGACTCCGGAGTGGATCGCCAACGTGCGCTCGGGGGCGGTTCGGTTCAGCAGCGGGGGCTCGGGATCGTTCGTCTCGGCCAGCGGCCTGGCGATGACCAACCACCACATCGCCGCGGACACGCTTCATAAGATCAGTTCGCCGAAGAAGGACTATTTCCACGATGGTTTCCTCGCCCGGTCGCTCGATGAGGAGGTCAAGGCGCCCGACCTGGAATTGAACGTCCTGATCGACATCGTGGATGTCACCGACCGGGTGAACGCGGGCATCGGCAAGGACCTGGACGACGCCGCGGCCGCCAAGGCTCGTCGGCAGGCCATGGCGAAGATCGAGAAAGAGTCGTTCGACCGGACCGGCCAGCGGAGTGACGTCGTCACGCTCTACCGAGGGGGTCGATATCACCTCTATACCTATAAGAAATACACCGACGTCCGGCTCGTGTTCGCCCCCGAGCACGCCATCGCCTTCTTCGGCGGCGACCCCGACAACTTCGAATTCCCGCGTTACGACCTCGACGTCGCGTTCTTTCGCGCCTACGAGGACGGCAAGCCGGCGAAACCGGCCCACTACCTGACCTGGGGCGAAGGCGGCACCAAGGAGGGGGACCTGGTATTCGTCGCCGGGAATCCGGGCTCGACCTCGCGGTTGAACACGGTTGCCCACCTGGAATACCTCCGCGACGTGGCGCTGCCGCAGGGCCTGGCTTTGCTCCAGGATCGCGAGGAGTTCCTACTGGAATACGGCCGCCGCGGCGCCGAGGCGCTCCGGCAGATGAATCAGGATCTTTTCGGAGTCCAGAACAGCCGCAAGTTGCAGCACGGCCGGCTCGCCGGCCTGCGCGACCCGGCCCTGATCGAGCGCAAGGCGGCGCAGGAACGGACCCTCCGAGACCGGATCGCGGCCGACCCGACCCGGAATCAGGCGTACGGAGCGGCCTGGGACAAGATCGCTCGCTCGCTCGACGCCGCCCGAAAGATCGGCCGGCGGGGCCTGTTCATCGAGGGCGGCGCCGCGTTCAATTCCGAGTTATTCCACATTGCCCGGACGATCGTCCGGCTCGTCGAGGAGGCCCCGAAGCCCAACGCCGAACGGCTCCGCGAGTACGGCGACGCCCGGCGCGCCTCGCTCGAACTGGCCCTCTATTCGCCGGCCCCGATCTACCCCGAGTTCGAGGAGGCCAAGCTCGCCCGCTCGCTCACTTACTGGAAGCGTACGATGAGCGATTCGGATCCGACCCTCGCCCGCGTCCTCGACGGCCGCACGCCCGAGGAGGCGGCACGGAAGCTGGTGCAAGGCTCCAGGCTGGCCGATGTCGCCTACCGCAAGGAACTGGTCAAGGGCGGTCGGGAGGCGGTCGCCGCCTCGGAAGACCCGATGATCCGGCTGGCCCGCGACATCGACGCCGATGCCCGCGCCGTGCGCAAAGTCATGGAGGACGAGATCGAGGGCGTCCAGACGTCGCAGTATGCCCTCATCGCCAGGGCCCTGTTCGAGGACCAGGGGACCTCGACATATCCCGACGCGACCTTCACCTTGAGACTCGCGTTCGGGCAGGTGAAGGGGTATGAATCGGATGGCAAGCCGGTGCCCGCCTACACGACGATCGGCGGGGCGTTCGGTCATGCCGCCGCACACGGCAACTCCGAGCCCTATGCGCTCCCCGCGAGCTGGATCGAGGCCCGCGACGCCGGCCGACTGGCCCTCGATACGCCGCTGAACTTCGTCACGACGTCCGACACGATCGGCGGCAACTCGGGCAGCCCGGTGATCGACCGATCCGGCGCGGTGATCGGGCTGAACTTCGACCGCAACCGGTACGGGCTCGCCCGCGACTACGGTTATGACGACCGGGCCGGCCGCAACATCGCGGTCAACGTCCGTGCCATCACCGAGGCTCTGCGATCCATCTACAAAGCGGATGCGCTGGTCCGCGAACTGCGCGGGCGGTGAGCCGCATCTCGCCGCCTCTTATCTCGCAATCCGAAATCGAAATTCCAGAATGCCAGGACCCTTCACCCGCCCTTCGGGCACCCTCTCCCCGCTACCGCGGGGCGAGGGAGAAAGTCCGCCTCGAGACCGGGATGAGCGCTCAACCGAGCCTCAAGTCCAGGGCTCGATTTCGACGACCCGGCCGCTCTCCACGTCGTGGAATGTCGGTTCGAGCGAGTCGAGATCGACCACGGCGAAGGTCCGCGATGAGTCAACCACGGGCATCGAAACGACTGAGCCGGGATTGATGACCAGTCCCTCGGGACAGCGAAACCACATCGGCTTGTGAGTATGTCCGACGACGAGGAACTGGCAACTGAGTTCGGACAGATAGCCTCGCAGGACCGCGGGCGGATGGCTGCGCCGGTTCACGAACTCCATGTCGGAACTCGGCGACCCGTGCACGACGACCCCTATGGTCTGTTCATGGGTGACCAGCAAATCGTGGGGGAGCATCCGCAGAAAGTCGAGGGTCTCGCGACTCGGCGTGCCGCCCTTGTACTCGTCGCGGACGCCCAGTCCGCGCTCCAGCGCCCAGCGGTCGTGGTTGCCTCGGACCGAGGGGACCTGATGCTCCCGGAGAAATTCCACGACGCGATCGGGGAACGGGCCGTAGCCGACGAGGTCGCCGGCGCAGACGATCCGATCGGCGCCCATGACGGTCAGGTGCGCCCAGGCCAGTTCCAGCGCGACGGGATCGCCGTGGATGTCGGAGATCAGCCCAAGCTTCATCGGGATTCCTCGACGGGAGACTTGGGCGGTGGATCGGGTCGCCTCGGCCTGGGCGGGGGAGGTGGTGGTGGTGGAGGTCCCGGTGGAGGTGATTTCGGCCTGGCGAGGGCCGCCAGCTCGGCCGAGCGGTTCGTGGCCGCCTCGACGGCGTCCATCAGGGCGGCGCGGAGACCGCCGCGCTCCAGGGCGTGCAGGCCGGCGATGGTCGTGCCGCCCGGCGAGGCCACCTGGTCCTTGAGCACGCCGGGATGCTCGCCGGTATCTCGGACCATCATGGCGCCGCCGAGCACGGTCTGGGCCGCCAGGAGCGTGGCCACGTCGCGCGGCAGGCCGACTCGGACCCCGCCATCGCTGAGCGCCTCGATCATCAGGTAGACGAAGGCCGGACCGCTCCCCGAGAGGCCGGTGACCGCGTCGAGCAGCGATTCGGGGACGCGCACCGCGCGCCCGACCGAGTCGAGGCAGCCCTTCACGATCGCCTCGTCCTCCCGACGCGTCCGCGGGCCCATCGCGTAAGCCGATGCACCCTCGCCGACGAGGGCCGGCGTGTTGGGCATGACCCGGACCAACCGGCCGTTGCGTTCCAGCCCCTGGTCGATCGAGTCGATCGTCGTCCCCGCCGCGATCGAGATGACCAGGTGCTCGGGCGTCACGGCCGGCCGGAGCTCGCGCAAGACCTCCCGCATGCTCTGCGGCTTCACGGCCAGCACCAGGACATCGCTCCGCTCGACCACGGCGAGATTCGAATCCAGGACGGACACCTTGGTGTCGGAATGCAACGCGTTTCTCGCCGCCGGCAGCGGGTCGCTCGCGGAGATGGACTCGGGCGTCGCGATCCCGGCGCGGAGCATCCCCTTGACCAGAGCGGTCGCCATCTTTCCCGAACCGATGAATCCCCAGCGCGTCATATGGAATTAACTCCCGCAAGAACGTTCGTCAGGATTTCTCGCCTTGCTGGATCTCGTACTCAAGCTGGATGTCCTGAGCATTGAGACCACGATTGCTTATTAGCCGAGGCGAAGGGATCCGAATCGGTTTCTGCGGCTGGTCTGTGACCAGGGTCACAAGGATAGGGACGTAACCGAAACGCGAATAGGCACGTTCGGCCACCTCGAGCTTATCCGTGCCTGACTCCACCACCTGTCCTTCGTGGATCGCCACATATTGATCGCGGTGCGCCTGCAAAAGGTCCGGGAGCAGCCGCTGAAAGGCCCGTTGCTCGCTTCGAAATTTATCCTCGGCAGGAGCCGGCAAGACCGGCGCGGGAGGTGGTTCGGTCGAATCCATGGTGTTGTCCTCCTGGGCTGTGGCGATCCCGATCGATTATACGCAAAATCGCATCCTGGGAGTCATTCGTTCTCAGCGGGCCGACCCATCGCCCGTTTCGTTTCCGCAAGAGCGCATCACGTATGGTTGGCGCTCAACTCGACGCGCATCGGAGGGATACCAACCCGAAGCGTCAGCGAGGATCCGTCGGCAGTACGCGTTCACAGGTCGGGGAGCTGAAAAACAAGGGGTTCGCGAACGTCTGACAATCGTAAAACGCGGGTTTTCAGTGATCGCCGCTTCAAAACCCCTTGTTTTCAAGGGTTCCAGGGTGTGAACGGCTACCGTCGGCATTCCCCTCGCTGACGCTTCGGGTTGGTGTGAGGTGTGCCCAACTCAATCGTGAATCGCTCCAAATCGCGCGAGCTTCCGCTGGAATTCGGGCCGGTCAAGCACCTCGGGGTTGACGATGTTTTCGGGCAACTCGCCGCGTGAGGCGCGGAGCATCCCGTCGGTCATCGCTCGGCCCGTCGCGCGCGAGACATCCGACGTCGAGGCCGACCAGTGCGGGGTCAGGATCGCGTTGTCCAGCTCGAGCAAGGGATCATCGAGCGGGAGCGGCTCGACATCGAAGACGTCAAGGCCGGCGCCCGCGATTCGCCGCTCGCGTAGAACCTTCGCCAGCTCCGTCTGGTCGACCAGCTCGCCGCGTCCCACGTTGATGAAATACGCGGTCGGTTTCATCAGGGCCAACTGCGAAGCGCCGATCATCCCGCGCGTCGAGTCGGTCAGCCGGCAGTGCAGGCTGAGGAAGTCCGATTCGCGCAAGACCTCCTCGAGCGATGTGAGGCGGACCCCCAGCGAATCGGCCACAACGGGGTCGGCATGCGGCGAGAACGCGAGGATCCGCATCGCAAACGGTGCGACCAACTGCACCAGCTCGCGGCCGCTGTGCCCCAGGCCGATGATGCCGAGCGTCCGGCCCTGGATCTCGCCCCCCATCACGGCCGGCTGGCGATCCCAACGCCCCTCGCGCGTGACACGCTCCTGTTCCGGCAGTCGCTTGGCCAGCGCGAGCATGAAGAGCAGGGCGGATGAAGCCGTGGAATGGTTGAGCGCCATCGGGGCATTGAAGACCGCCACGCCGTGCTCGGTGCAGGCGGCCAGGTCGATCTTGTCGTAGCCCGCCCCCGAGCGGCCGATCACCACGAGGGACTCCGCTCCGGCCGCGAACGCGCTCCGCTTCACCCGAGGACGGAGCACCACCAGCCCGTTAACGTCCCGGATGTGATCCGGAGTGACCTCGAGCGAATAAAGCCGCGACCAGTAAGCGACATCGCCGGGCTTCGGTGCGAGGTCCGTCACGAAATGCCGGCGGACCTGCGGCACCGCGTCGAGCCGGCCCAGGCCGATGTCGCCATACGCCACCGACCCGGATTCGTCCAGGAAGTCGCCCGTCAACGCGACGCGGAAGAATGGCAACGGTACGGTCCTCCTTCTTGGGTCAACGGTCCTGGGTGAAATTCGTCTGCCAATCGCCGTCCCAGAGGCTGGGGAACGCGTTGGGGACATACGGGTGGTCGGCGATCGCCCGCTCGTCGAGCTCCAGGCCCAGGCCGGGGGAATCGCTAAGGAAGAACTCGCCATCCTTGATGGGATTCCAGCCGGCGACCAGGTCGTTGCGCCAGGGGACGTCGAACTCGGCGAAGGCTTCCTGGATCAAGAAGTTGGGCGTGGAGGCGTCGAAGTGGAGGCAGGCCGCCAGCGCGACCGGCCCGATCGAGCAATGGGGCGCCACGAGCATGTCTTGCGGGGCCGCCATCGCGGCGACTTTCTTGCCGGCGAGGATTCCGCCGCAATGGGCCAGGTCCATCTGGATGATGTCCGCCGCGCGGAGGGCCGTCAGGCGGTAGAAGTCGGACTGGGTGTAGAGCCGCTCTCCCGCCGCGATCGGGCAGCCGGCCGATCGCTTGACCTCGGCCAGCAGCTCGAGGCTCTCCGGCACGACCGGCTCCTCGCACCATTCGGGCCGGAACCGCTCCAGCCGGCGGATCATGTCGATCGCGGTACCTGCGCCAGTCGACCGTGGAACTCGATCATCAGGCCCACGCCGGGGCCGACGGCCTCGCGGACCGCGGCCACGACGTCGACCGCCGCATCCACTTCCTCCCGCGACAGGATCTTCCAGGCGGTCCCGAAGGGATCGAACTTCATCGCGCGATAGCCGCGCGAGACGGCCGACCTGGCCCGCTCGGCATAGTCGGAGGGCGTGCGAGCGCCGCCGTACCAGCCGTTGGCATAAGCCGGGATTCGCGCGGCACCGCCCTCCGATCAGGCGATACACCGGCTGATTCGTCGCCTTGCCGATGATGTCCCAGAGCGCGATCTCGACGCCGCTGATCGCCGTCATCACCGTCGAGCCGCCCTGGTACTGGTCTCGGATCATCCCGCCGATCACCGCCTCGATGTCGAAGGGATCCCGGCCAACCACCCGTCCCTCGACCCATTCGTGCGCCACGGTCAGCACGGTACGCTCTTGCCACTCGAGCGTGGCCTCGCCGATGCCCGTCAGGCCGGTATCGGTGCGCAGGCGGATGAACAGGTAGTTCCGCAGGCCGGCATTGGCCAGGAATGTTTCGAAGCCGACGATCCTCACGATCACCTCCTGCCGCGCCCTATTTGACGGCGATCGGATTGCCGGGCGAACCCGTGGCGCCCTTGAGCCGTAGCGGGGCGAACACGAAGGCGAACTCATGGACCTTCTCCCGGGCCAGCCCTTCGAGATCGAGGTTCTCGAGGTTGTAGATCCCGTGACGGACGAGGAGCATCTGGTGGACGGGGAAGGGGCGATCGGGGTCCTCGGGAGGGACGACCTCGGTCGCCCAGGTGTCGGCGCCGACCAGGGCGATCTTTCGCTCGCAGAGCCAACGCGCGGCGTCCATGCCGATGCCCGGCTCGGCGGCACCGTAGGACGCGTTATCCTTCATCCAGAGCCGGCCGTGCCCGGTGTGGATCAGGACGACGTCGCCATCGCGGACCGTGACGCCCTGGGCCTTGAGCGCGGTCTCGAGGTCGCGGGACGTGATGACCTCGCCGCCCTTCATCCGCTCGACGCCCTTCGATGCCGCGACGTCGACCAGCACCCCGCGCGTGAAGAACACGCCGACGTTCTCGATGCCCAGCTTCTCGAGGCCGTAGGCCGTGCCGAACTGGGAACGGCGGAATCCGTTGTAGAAATAGTCGTCGCCGTCGATGCGCACGCCGACGTGTCCGAGCCCATCGAGCTGGGTGCCGATCTGGCCGATCTCGCCGCTGAACAGGTCGTCGTGATAGACGCCCTGGTTCTTCCCGCTGGGGCCTCCCGTCGGAGATCCGGGGATGGTCAGGCTGAAGTGGCGCTTGCCGGGCAGGGGCATGCCATGCTCGTAAACCCGGCCGAGCGAGTAGACCTTGCCGGCCTGGATCAAGCGTGCCGCATCCTTGACGCGATCGGCGGTCAAGCGATTGGCCGCGCCCCGCTGGTCGGCCGGTCCCCACTCCGACGGCCACCATTTCGGCCCGATCGGCGTTTCCGGACCGTCCTGGGTCGCACCGCGGCCCGCCAATCCCAGCATGACCAGCCCGATCGCCAGGCCGGCGATGAACGCTGCCCCGAGCTTCATGGTGTCGCTCCTCGTGAAAACCGTTCGTCGTATCAGGGCTTGCAGGATGACCGCTGGGGCCGTATTTTTCAAGCCGCTGGCGAGTTGTAGAGCTTTCGCGGCCGGCAACCTCGATTCGAAACGGCTCCGATGGATGCGGAGAAATGTGATGCTGAATAGCTCCCGTTACGAAATCATCATCTACTGGAGCGAAGTGGACCAAGCATTTATCGCGGAGGTCCCCGGGCTCGCCGGGTGCGCCGCCGACGGCCCATCCTACCGGGAGGCCCTGGCCGCGGTGGAGGTCGTCCTAGCGGAATGGATCGAGACAGCCAAGGAATTGGGGCGGCCGATTCCTGAGCCTCGCGGTCGATTGATCTATGCCTAATTCATCGGCACGCAGGCACGACTTTCCGAGCCTAGAAGATTGAACGTTCGGCTCTTGGAAATGAATTTCATCATGTTGATCCTGTCAATCCTGTCTCCCTGGACTTGAATCAATTTCGACAGGATTGACAGGATGAACATGATGAAATCAGGAAGATCGGGGGTGTCGAATGTTCGGCCTCGCCTCGGAGAAACGCTCCTGGCAGTCGTCTTGATACCCATTCGGAATCTGGATCTCTTCATCTGGAATGGATCTCTTCATAACCTCTCACTCATCGTCTTCCTTCTGCCGCAATCGCGCCAGGACGCTGAGGTCTTCGAGGGTGCTGGTATCGCCGGCACTCTCGACGCCCGCGGCGATGTCGCGGAGCAACCGCCGCATGATCTTGCCGCTGCGGGTCTTGGGCAGAGAGTCGGTGAATCGGATCTCGTCCGGGCGGGCCAGGGCGCCGATCTCCTTGGTGACGTGGGCGCGGAGCTCCTGGCGGAGCGCCTCGCTGGGATGATGGCCGGCCTCGAGGGTCACGAACGCCGAGATCCCCTGTCCCTTCAATTCGTCGGGCTTGCCGACGACGGCCGCCTCGGCCACCGTCGGATGGCTGACCAGGGCGCTCTCGATCTCCATCGTCGACAGCCGGTGGCCGGCGACGTTGAGGACGTCGTCAACACGGCCCATGATCCAGTAGTTGCCCTGCTCGTCTCGACGCGCCCCGTCGCCGGTGAAGTAGCAACCCGGGATGTCGGACCAGTACTGGGCCTTGTAGCGCTCGTCATCGCCGTAGAGCGTGCGGAGCATCGACGGCCACGGCTGCCTGACCACGAGGAAGCCGCCCTGATTGGCGCCTAGGGATTTGCCGTCCCTGGTGACGATGTCGGGGACGATGCCGGGCAGCGGGCGGGTCGCCGAGCCCGGCACGGACGGGATCGCACCCGGCAACGGCGAGATCATGATCGCGCCCGTCTCGGTCTGCCACCAGGTGTCGACGATCGGGCACCGCCCGCCGCCGATGACCTTTTGATACCACATCCAGGCTTCGGGATTGATGGGCTCGCCGACCGTGCCCAGCAGGCGCAGGCTCGACAGGTCGTGCCGACGGGGGAATTGCTCGCCCCACTTCATGAAGGCGCGGATCGCCGTCGGGGCCGTGTAGAGGATCGTGACCCGGTAATCCTCGATGATCTTCCAGAACCGGCCCTCGTCGGGCCAGTTCGGGGCCCCTTCGAACATCACGCACGTCGCGCCGTTGGAGAGCGGCCCGTAGACCAGGTAAGAGTGGCCCGTCACCCAGCCGATATCGGCCGTGCACCAGTAGGTGTCGTCGTCCTTGAGGTCGAAGACCCACCTGGTCGACACCGTCGTGCCCAGCAGGTAGCCGCCGGTCGTGTGCAGGATGCCCTTTGGCTTGCCGGTGGATCCCGAGGTATAGAGGATGTACAGGGGATGCTCGCTGTCGAGCGGCTCGGCCGGGCAGTTCGGCGAGGCGCCATCCATCAGCTCGTGCCACCAGTGGTCGCGGCCGCCCGACCAGTGGATCGGCGTGCCGGTCCGCTTGTAGACGACCATACTCTCGAGGGTGGGACAGAGGGCCGCGGCGCCGTCGGCGTTCTCTTTGAGCGGGACGAGCTTGCCGCGACGATAGCCGCCGTCGGCGGTCACCAGGACCTTGGCCTTGCAGTCCTGGATGCGTCCGGCGAGCGACTCGGCGCTGAAGCCCCCGAAGATCACGGTATGCGGCGCGCCGATCCGGCGCAAGCCAGGAGCGCGATCACCAGCTCCGGGACCAGCGGCATGTACACCGCGACGACGTCACCGGGGCGCACCCCGAGGCCCTTGAGCACGTTGGCGAACTTCGAGACCTCGCGCTGAAGGTCCTGGTAACGCAAGACCCGGCGATCCCCGGGCTCGCCCTCCCAGATCAGGGCGGCCTTGTTCTTGTTGGGTCCCTCGCAGTGGCGGTCAACGCAGTTGTATGAGGCGTTGAGCTTGCCCCCGACGAACCATTTGGCGAACGGCGGCTGCCAGTCCAGCACCCGATCCCAGGGCTTGTCCCAGTGGAGCGACCGGGCCTGCTCGGCCCAGAAGCCTTCGGGATCGTCCTTGGCGCGGTTCCAGAGCGCCTCGTACTGGGCCAGGCTGGAGATGTGGGCCTTGCGCCGAACTCCTCGGGCGGTGGGAAGACCCGAGTCTCATGCAGGACGCTGGTGATCGATCCGCCGCCTTGGTCAGAACTCATGGTCGCAAGGCTCCTCGGTCGCGATGGAGGAGGGGAGGGGTTCGTCGTCTCATTTCACTTCACTTCGCGCCGGGACGTCACGCCAAGATCGCTCGGCATTCCCAAGTCCGGCTGGATCTGGATCTTAAGACCGGCTTTCGGGGCAGTCAATCACTCGGGTCGAGTTAGACTCGAGACGATCGATCGAGGTCATCCCGTTCGGGATATCAGTCGGCCAGTTCGGGCTCTTCATCGCCCTCATCGAACAGAGTCGCTAACGCGACCTGAAATCCAGGCAACAGATCGCCCCCTTCGAGCGTATCGCCAACCTGAAGAATACGGACCTGCGTCGGGGAATCGTAGACGTAAACCTTGTTGTTCACGGGATAGATCACGAAGACAGCCCTCACGCCGGCTTGGAAATACTCCTCGATCTTGATCGCGACGGCGTCGGCATTGTTGGATCGGCTGATGATCTCGGTTGCCAACTCGGGGACAACGTCCCAGGCCTCCGTCCGAGGGACACGACGCCTCAAGGGCCAGCGTTGAGCGGAGATGAATGCAAGATCGGGGCGACGCTTCAGATTGCGGGCGCGATCGATCATGAAGAGGGTTTCGACCACGACGCGGCCCAGCCCATTCGACAGGGCGAACGGTCCCATCAATCCCTGAAGGAAGCTCGCGAGAACCGACTCCTTCGCTCCCATCGGCGGGTTCACCACAATGTTTCCGTCCACGACCTCGTAGAATTTGAGCGTATCGGAATCCGAACCGGGAGGCGGAAACGACTCTAGAGCATGCAGGTCGGTAGCCATTGCGAATCCTCCTTCTGGGCCTGTTCGACGAATTGTCGGATATTCCTGCTCGAATGACGATCCCAACCTCGTCGTCGGTTGTTCATTTCGATGAAGGCGTCAGAGCCTGAAAGGTCGCTTCGAGCAGGAGCCACATCTCCAGGCGCTGGAGCCGGCGCGCGAGGTTTTCGCGCGGGGTCCCGGGCTTCGCCTCGGTGCACAGGTCGATCATCGCGGAGGGGTTCCAGCCTCCGCCGGACAGCAATCGTCCGGTGAGAGACGCATCGCCGTGCCGTTCGAGCAAGGGCCGGGCCGCCTCGGCGAGTGACGGGAACAGGGGGTGCCGTCCGACCCTCCGGAACCAGTAGCCGGCGTTGCCCGGGTCGGGCTCGCGTCGGTGCGCGATGCCGTGCCAGTACGCCGAGAAGTCCCGCTCGCCCAGGTCGTCGGCCTTCTGGGCCGCCTCGTGGCTGGCATCCCAGAAGTCGTGGATCTGGAGCAGCCCGGCGGCGATCGCCAGCCGTGAACGGCTCGCGGCGGCCGGGAAGACCTCGGCCCAGGCCGGCTCCGACAACGCCGTCGCCAGCCGTGGGGCGCGCGGATTCGCCCGGACCAGCGGCAAGGCCGGAGAGTCGTCATCCCCCAGCGCCTCGCGAGCCAGTGACGCGACCACGTCGACGGGCGTCAGGGCACCGGACCCGATCAACGCGGCGGGGAGCTCGCCCGAGTCGAGCCGGGCGATGATTTCCGGGAGTGCAAGACCTTCAGACCTCGACCGATCCTCGAGCTGGCCCATGGGACAACCCTTCGCAACAAATCGACGGCCGAGGTCGGCCGTCCCATACGGATCAGAAGAATTCCTTGATGAGCCGGAAGATGTCCTGGGAGGTGACGAACACCATCAGGAGCAGGACGAGCAGCAGGCCCACGTAGGTCCCCGCGATCAGCGCCGAGTCGGGCAGCGGACGGCCCCGGACCTTCTCGGCCACGAGGAAGACCATCTGGCCGCCGTCCAGGGGCGGGATCGGCAGGAAGTTGAGCACGGCCAGGTTGATGCTGAGGATCCCCAGGAAATGGATCAAGTAGGTCAACCCCATCCGGGCGGTGTTGTAGCTGACGCGCGAGATGGTGATCACGCCGCCCAAACTGCTCATGCTCACGCGGCCCGTGAAGAGGCTGCGGAACATGGCGTAGATGTTCAGGATGTTCTCGACCGTGTCGTCGAGGCCGCGGCGCACGGCCGAGGCGATGGGCTGCGGGGGGAGCTTTCGAGTCAGCTCGTCGAAGACCAGGCCGCGTTCCGGACCGTACCAGTCCGGATCGATTTCGGGCATGATCGTCTTCGGCTGGGAGGCCTTGTTCACGACCAGGCTCACTTCCTGCATGGGACGGTACTGGAGGAGCCCGAATGCGCCGACCCAACCTTGCCCATGTTCGTCGAATTCGTAGGTGATCGGCCGTGGGGCGGGCGGTGCCTTGCCGCTCGGCGGTCCGGCGGACGGGATCGGCTTCGGGGTGGCGGTCATGCCATTAATCACGTCACCGGGCTTGAGGCCGGCCCTTGCCGCCGGCGAATCCGGCCGGACCGCGACGATCAGGGTCCGGACCGGGAAGGACAATCCCAGTCCCGCGACGTCCAGGCCGTCGTCATACATCCGAAAGGGCCCGGCCCAGGGGGGCGTGTCGTCGGGGGTCACGGTCAGGGTCTCGGTCTTCCGCTCGCCGTTGGCGAGGGTGCGCTCGACCTCGAACGTCATCGGCTTGCCGGCCCCCTGATGGCACAGGGTGGGCAGTCGCATCGGATCGAAGTCGTCCCGGCCGTTGACCTTGACGATCCGGTCCCCCTTGCGGAACCCGCCCTTCTCGGCGGGCGAATCGTGGCGGATCGCGTTGATGGGCTCCGCGCTCAGCCGGAACCCGAAGTCGACGAACCGATTGGGCGGCAGCGTCAGTTCGAATCGCTCCAGGACCTGCCCCTCTCCGGCCGTCGTGACGGCTCGGCGCTCGATGACGTGCAAGATCGGTCGATCGAGATACTTGCCGAGGATGTCTTGATATTGCTTGACGTCGGTGAGTCGGGTCGGTTCCTGGCCGACGGGCCCCGCCGCGACCAGGGTGTCGACCGTCTCCTCCGCCTCCTTGCCCTCGGGCCGGAAATATTTCGGCGGGTCGGCCATCCCGGCGGGGGGCACGAGGCCGATGAGTTCGAGGCTCTCGCTCGGCCTGATGCCGATGGTCGGATGGGGATTATTCGGCTCCCGGCGGGGCTGGATGTCCATCTCGATCAGGCCATCATGCCCCGGGCGCTCGATCCCGAAGTGGAGGACTTGCCCGGTCCCGCTGAGCGAGACCTTCAGCAGTAGAGTCAGGAAGCTGATGTCGCGCCGGCCGTCGATGGCCACGATCTCGTCGCCGGGCCGGAGGCCCGCCTGGTAAGCGGGCGAGGCCACCGCGACGGCGCCCACCTTCGCCGGGGGCATATCCATGCCGTGTCCGTAGGCGTAGACGAAGCACGCGAGGCCCAGGAACACGTTCATGATCACGCCGGCCGAGATGATCGCCATCCGGGCCCCGACCGATTTGTTGGGATAGGCGCGAGGGTCGCTGGACTTGTTGTTCTCGTCGTCGGGGCCTTCGCCGAGCATCTTGACGAAGCCGCCCAGCGGGATCGCCGCGAGGACATATTCGGTCTCGCCCCGGCGGAAGCCGAAGATCGTCGTGCCGAAGCCGATCGAGAACTTCTCGACCTTCACGCCGTTCCACTTGGCCAGGAGGAAGTGCCCCAGCTCGTGGATGAAGATCACGAAGCCCAGGCCCACGGCGACCTTCAGGATATTCAGCAGCCACATCACGGTTTCCAACGCTCAACCTCCCGTCGGGCCCGGGCGTCGACGCTCCACAGCATCTCGAGCGTGGGCCGAGGATCAAACGTGTGAGAGTCCAATGCCGCGCGACAGGAGCGGGCGATATCCAGGAAGCCGATCTCCCCGGCGAGGAACCGCGCGACCGCCGCCTCATTGGCGGCGTTCAGGGCCGCGCCGGCGGTCCCTCCCCGCCTCATCACCTCGAAACCGAGGTCGAGGCCGGGGAACGTCTCCCGGTCCGGCGGCTCGAAATTCAGCGAGAACGATCGGGCCCAATCCATCGCGGGATTCGGGCCCGGCACCCGGTCCGGGTATGTCAGGGCATACTGGATCGGCAGCCGCATGTCCGGCGGCGAGAGCTGGGCGATCACGCTGCCGTCGACGAACTCCACCAGGGAGTGGACCACGCTCTCGGGATGGATCACCACCTCGACCTGATCGGGCTCGAGCCCGAACAGCCAGCGGGCCTCGATCACTTCCAGGGCCTTGTTCATCAGGGTGGCCGAGTCGATGGTGATCTTCCGGCCCATCTGCCAGGTGGGATGCTTGAGCGCGTCTTCGGGGGTCACTCCGGCCAGGTCGCGGGCCGATCGGCCGCGAAACGGGCCGCCGGAAGATGTCAGGATCACGCGGCGCACATCCTTGCGGCCGCCCGCCTTCAGGGCCTGGAAGATCGCCGAGTGCTCGCTGTCGACCGGGATGATCCGTGCGTCCCGCGATCGGGCCAGCTCCATCACCAGCGGCCCGGCCACGACCATCGTCTCCTTGTTCGCCAGGGCGACGATCTTGCCGGCCTCCAGCGCGGCCCAGGTCCCGCTCAGCCCGACCGCCCCGACGATCGCGCTCAAGACGCGATCGGTCCCCGGGTCCTGGACCATCTTGACCAGCCCATCCAGCCCGGCCAGGACCTGGACGCCGAGGCCCCGCAACTCCTGCTCGACGGGCCGCACGAGCTTGGGATCGGTCACCACGATAAACCGCGGCCGATGCGCAACCGCCTGCGAGGCCAGGTCTTGCCAGCGCGAGTGCGCGCTGAGCCCCCAGGCCTTGAGCCGGGCACCCCCATCATGTTCGATCACGCTCAGCGCGCTTCGCCCGATCGAGCCCGTCGAGCCGAGGATCACGACATGAGTGAGTGAGTCGATGCGCTCCATCCGTTACGCTCTTCGAGCTTCCTCCCGGGTCGTTGATGATCGGCCGGCGCAACCGCGCGGGGAATTCCCCAGCTCCCGGCATCCGCGGGCCGAGCATTGAGCATAAGACATTCACTCCTCGCCGGACAAGGCGGCCTGGATTTCTCAGAGTCGCGAGCGAAGTCGTTCCGAGGCGTTTTCTGGTTAGAAGCTCCATCTCCTGGTCAACGCCCGACACAGGATCGCCGTGGCCTTTCGGACCACGGCGCCTGCGGGAGGCGCCAATCAGGGTGGCCGACATCGAGCTGACTCGATTCAAATCGCTCGACGAGATTCCCGGCCGATCCTGCGAACCGGGCCTTCTCGCGAGTAAGACGTTCGTGGCGCAGACGAGCTTCGCTGGTTGGAAGTTCGACGATGGCTTCAACACCCTGAAATGGCTCCGGGAGCCCAATCGTGAGCGACCGAAACTGCCGCGACGAAGGCGTCACTCAATTCGACGCTGTTGTTGCATTTTGCAAGTCCGCATGGGTGCAGGCCGATTCGCCATGCTCTGGTTCATCGTACCTCACCTCGCTGACTCGCCCGGAAGAATTTGCCGGTTTGGACTTCCAGGGCGGTCAACCAACCACCTCGGCTGCAATCGGTATCGATGACTTTGAGGAAGCCGAGATCGAGGATCTCGCCGTTGGTCTGAGGGGTATGGCCCGCGATCACGGTCTTGCCAGAGAAATGCGGCCGCATCTTATCCGGCTGGACGTGTTCCCACTGGAGGGTCGTGTTCGACTGTTCGGTCACGGGTTTGTCCGGGTCGTAGGAGGCGTGCACGAAGATGAACTCGTCCGCCTCGAAATAGTCGCGGGCATGAGTCTTCAGGAACCGGACGTGGGAGGGGTCGATGACGGCATCGCCTCCGCCATTGGCGTAGGACCTGAGGGTCTGGTCACCGCCGAACCTGAGCCAGAAGCGATGATCTGAGCGGGATTCCATGGCGCCGAAGAGCATTTCTTCGTGATTGCCCCTGATGAGAATGAACCGGCAGCGGCTCGAGAGATCGATGAGCTGCTGGACGCAGGACCTTGAATCTGGCCCCCAGTCGATGACGTCGCCCAAGACGACGATCGTGTCCTCGGGCTGGGGGTCGATGGACCGCAGGAGGGATTGAAGGGCGATCGAGCACCCGTGGATATCCCCGATGGCGAAGATTCGGTCGATCGTTGTCTCTCCAGGTTCGAAGGCCATTTCTTGCTCGAGTTCGGTGACGTTCGAACTTCCGGCTGAATCGTCCGTTCGAGAAGGGGCGACGGTCGTAATGCCCGCCTCGTCAACGCAACCCAGCTTCTGGCAAGTGACAACCTTTCAGGTCACCGATCCATGGTCTCGGAGCGGGATCCCGATCCATCTCCCGGCGAGTCCCATGCCCGGGGTCCCTGCGAAGAAGCCCCGGCGGTTGGTCGTCGGCGAAGATCGCTCTTCCGGATGGATGACGATCGACTCCGCAGAGAGATGGTTCAGCAACTCGACGAATTCTTGGTTCGTTTACCGACTGGACGCGATGCGGTCGATCGGATCTCGAGCAAATACCGGCCGATCGAGATCATGCTGCTCAGGAACCCTGATCATCAGCCGACGGAGGCTCTTCCAGGAGGTTAGTCCACGGGAATTGAGGTTTGAGTACCCTGGCACCATTGAAGGCGCGTCCCCACTCTTCATCGTCATAGGGGGCGCCGGCCCAATGGCCTACACCCGGTTTCCCCCTCCGATCGACCATGAAACCATCGAGGCGAATCCCGCTGAGGCCATCTATCGACATCACCGGAGTTTGTATTGCCGCTCTTATCGCCTTTTGCGCGTAAGCGAAGGAGAAAGGGCACCCATCGTTCTGGAAGATGTACTGGTATGCGGTCCAGTATCTGCAGAGGGTTGGCTCGCCCCGCGAGGCGTATTCGATGAGCCGCTCCTGAAGTACGCGGGCTCGATCGCAAGGGTTGCCTCCCTGAAATCTCGGTAACACTCCGGTCACCTTCTTGGTCGGCGATGGCCCCCCTGTACATATCGCAGGTTGATGGCTCCTGGAGGGTTTTGGTGAGTCGACCCCAATGAGCCATTCACTCTTGATGCTTTCTTGGATCTCACGGGCCAGCGACTCGGATTCGATTTCGAGGATCGCCATCGGTCCTTCGCGAAGATATCCGCGGCCATCCGGACCCGTGAGAGCTTCCCCGATCGACCCGATGCTCACGCCCTCGACTTTCCCGTCGGCAACTGCGCCAAGGACCGCGCCCAGACATGCGTCGAGTTGATCGTCGGTCAAGGAATCGCCCTCCTGGAAGACCACTCCCAGAGCACACAGAATCCGCTCTCGGGCCGCCTTGCCTTCGGGGGACACCTTTCGTCGCAGGACCACCTTGCTCTTATCGATTCGTTCGAACGTGGGTGTGACGATCCGCTTATTCCAGAGATCGCCGGGATAAAACTCAGCGACGAATCCGGTTGCTCCTGGAGGCGCTTTGAATCCGGGAAGACTGATCTCAAGGCCTTCGGCTTTCAGGTCTCGGAACAATTCGAGGGAGGAAAGGACAAAACCTGCAAAAGGCTTATGCAGACATTTCGAGCGCTCGATCGACTTCCAGTCACAGTTCGTCTGTCCCGCAGCACCGCAAATCCGCTCGCACACTCGCATTGTTGACCCGACTGCCGCGAGCGCCTGGGGACCATCGATGATCGTCCAGCGGGCGTTGCGGATTTCCCTCGCTATCTCCGTGACATCGAGCACCTCGCACCCTGGGTCCCACCCCCATGTCCAAAATCGGGCATGCAGATGTTTCTCATCCGGGACGAGGCCGCAAACATCGATCGCTCGGGGAGCATTGCCGCCGCTGTATCGGTCGGTGAGGTCTGCTCCGAGATAGGGGGGAATCGTCTCGGCTCTGTTCCAGGTCGAATTCATCATTTGTCTCCTTGCAAGGGTCTTGACGGTTCCGAGAACGTGCGCGGGCGGTTTCAAGGACAGATGATCGCTCCGGAGTCAGAGGCTCGGATCGGAGTTCGCAACGCCCCGATCCAATCCTCCGGCCCACTCAAATAGCGGATAGCAGAGGGGATCTGGACATGGCCCATCAGAATTCCTGGTTTGGTCGAAGACCGGGACGATGCTTGTCGTCAAGCTTCTTTGTGCTTATGAACGGGACAACGCCCATCGTCGTAGCATCGACGCCCGCAGTCTTCGATCTCGCAGTACCTCCGCGCGGGCATCGCTCCGCGACCGTCGCATCCGTGAGGCCCACAGATCAAGCGTCCGCAATGCTGGCAGGCTCCCTTGCCGCGACGGTCGCAGAAAACGATCGGCGCCTCGCCGGCCAACGGCTCCCCGCAACAGCGACAGAAGTGGCCCCGGAAAGGATCTGCTCCCGGCTCTTTGCGACAACACGGAATTTCAAGTGGCATGGGATCGAATTTCCGAACGTTTGGGTCTAGTGAAGAATCGGTCGATCGCTGTTTTCAAAGGTTCGACGATGGCTGTCGGAAGTATCTCCCACGCCCAGCACCTGGGGCGCGCGATCCGGCACCGGAGGCTCACTCGACCCGCTGACGCCCCAATGCCGCGAAGACCTCCCTTAGGTAGGATAGAACGAAACCGGTGATCCCATGGGCGAGAGCCTTAGTGCGGGTGGTTGTAGAGCTTCCAGGACGGGCAAGCAACGAATTCGGCGCGCCCTTCCGCGACTTCGGTGAATAACTCGCTCAACGCCTCACGCAGACCCTCCACTTGGCTCCGCGTCTGCTCAATTGCCTGCTGTTGGCGCGTCGAGCGAGGAACACCCTCCAGGACTCCCAGCCGCTGCCGGAGGATGGTCAGTCGGTCAAGGGTTGAGCCCGGTGTCTCGGTGCGTAAGGCCCTGCTCATCAACCGAGGCCTTGGCGCAAGGCTTGCGAGGACAATACCAATGTCGGCGATGAGGTGATGCCGGCGCTGGTTGTGGCGATCAATCTGCCGCTTCAATTCACCGACCTCGGCAAGGGACTGATCCGGAGCACGGGCTTTATCCTCCAACTCCCATTGGCGGCGGTTCGTGACCGCGAGCGCCCGCAGGCACCGGACTGCCAGGCACTCGTGCGGGTTGGAGATCGGGTCGAACAGGTCGTTGCGCCCGCACAGATCCGTCAAGGCCTCGGCCACCCGGAGGAAGGAGATATCCGCCGGCGGGGGAAGACGGTTGGATTGGATGTCGGAAAGGAAGCCGAGCACGGCTTCGGACGCCCCCCTGCTGGCCTCTTCCGGCCAGTAATTATGGGTCCCGGCGGCCAGTTTCACGAGGAGCGACGGGACCGATGAGTTCGCGAGCCGACGATGCAGAGCATAACTGTTCGCCGGCGCGACGTTGGTATCGCACGCGCTGGCAATCAGCAGCGTCGGTGGCATGCCGGCGTGCAGCCAGTTGATCGGCGAAGCGAGCCAGTACCTGACGGGATCGGCCTCTGGCGGCCCAAGCCAGTCCTGCATCGTCGCCCGAACTTCAGGATCACTCGTTGCCTGGTCCATCACGAGGTCAAAGAAGCCGTTGACCGAGACCACGGCACGAGGCCTCCAGCGACAGGTCTTCGCCCCGGAGAAGAGCGCCGCGTAACCCCCGAAACTCTCACCCATCAACACCACGTCGGAAGGCCGTCGGCTCACCGCGGAAGCCAGGACCGACGCGGCCTTCCGAACTTCCTCGTGAAAACCGTGCAACCAGCTCTCCGACCTCAGAGCTTGAAGCAGTCCATCGCCGTAGCCGGTCGATCCGGGCAGGTTGGGCTGCAGCACGGCGTATCCGGCGTCCACCAGGAGGCGGCTCCACCGATTGAAAGGATGGTCGGCCGAGCCGATCGGACCGCCGTGCAGGAGGAGCACGGCCCCCCCGGGATGGGGCGGGGCCGTCAACCAGCCACCCAGTCCCAATCCCCCTTCACCGACCCAGCTCAGGTGAAGCGGGCGAGCCCGAGCGAGCGACTTGGATTTCAGACACACCCGTCCTCGAAGCTGTTCATTACGGACTAACCATACCGCCCCGTCTCGCCCGATGGGCCGTCGCCATGAATCGAAAGCCACCCATTCGCCCGTCGGCGCGATCGCCACGGCCCGGCGTCGGCCCCGACTCGAGATGTGCAGTACGGCGTGGTCGCTCAGAATCTGAAGGCTGATCGGCCACCAGGGATCACGCGGTCGGAGCACCGAGCGACATCCCCCCTGACCTTCGAGTTCGACCAACGCGACATGACCGCCCGCGGATCGTTCGACCGAGATGACCTGGCCTCCGGTCGGTAACCGGCAGGCGAGCGAGGTCGAGGGTTTGAGGGGGTCACTGCGCCACGTCCGAGGCCGTTGACCGGGTTCCCAGGTCCAGAGCCGTATCGCACCGATCCGATCTTGATACAGGCAGTCGACTCCGGCGGGGTGGATCACGGGGAGTCCGAGCACAGGACCGGGAGGAGAAGCCTTGATCGTGCCGTCGCCGAGCCATATCAAGCGGTCCTGAAAGACTCCTACAAGCGCCACGTGTCCATGGCGCGTCGCCAGCACGCCGCATGGCACCATGCGTGCAAACCGCCTTGGCGTTGGTTTTTCGCCGAGTGCGAAGAGCGCGAAACGCTCGTCGCCGGACGTGTCGAGTGCATACCAGAGCCGTCCCGTTGCCGACCCGAGCACCACCGACCCCGGCGGTAGCACGGCCAGCCGCTCCGCCGGTTGGAAGTCGTCGCCAAGACGGTGTACGTCAACCCCCTCCGGCCGCTCCAAACCGACCACGACCCCCTCGTCAGTCCTCTCCATCCAGTCGAACCCGACCTCCCGAGTACGTGGTCTCATGCGAGCCCTCCCGGCACGGATCCGCGGCGATCGGCCAGCCAGCTCACGCGATCCAGTACGACCTCACGCCGGCGCCGTGAGACGTCCCCGAGCCCTAAGGCGAGGCATTCCACCCGATCAGGGTACGAATCCCAGGGGACGGCTTGCGAATCGAGGAGCAGTCCCAGGGTTTCTACAGGTAGGTGAGCCCTGATACGACGGCCGGAGTAGTGGGACGGGTCATTCGGAGTGATCGACCAGCAGACCTCGGGATCGCAATAGTAGTCGTCTCCCACCCCCGTACCGAGGCAGAGCAAGGAGGCGCAGAGCTTGGCCGAGGGCGGGCGACGCGGTAGATCGAATAGCTGAGTATCCGGCCCGACCCGATCGGACAGTTCGGCGAGTGCCTCGCCGGGAGACTCGCGGTAGGCCACCGGTTCGGCCGGCAGGTCGCGCAACAGAGGCGGTAATGACTGCGGTCCGACGGCCGCCGCCCGCCCCCGCCGGCCGACCATCTCCGTGACATGCCGCGAGCAGACGATGTTGCTCGGACGGTCCGGAGAAATCAGCACATTGTCGAGCCTGTCCCGCGGCACGATAAGTCCCCAGCCAGTTGATCGAACACGGGGTGAGGTCCGCCTCGTCCCTCGACATACCCCTCGCGCAGCCAGGACAGCAGGTCCGAGAACAGCACTCCTCCAAGCACGACGTGTCCGAGCAGGCGGGCGATTTCCAGGGCGTATACGATTTCCTTCCCTTGCCGGGCGGCCATGGATTCCGTCCCGGTGCCATCCGGCAGGGGGATCCCGGGGACGGTGAACCACTCGAAGTCGAGCAACTCCCCGACGACCGTAACATTGTCGGCCTGAAGGGTGTCGTTGACGCAGCCGGCCGCGTGCAGCGCCCCGACCTGGTAGCCCAGGTACGAAGTGAACGCACGGCCCAGATCCCGAGCCGGCCAGCCCATCACGTGTGCGGCGTGTTCGATCGCCGTTTTCCGCAATAAGCCGGACATCAGTGGCAAGTCGGCGACGCGGACCGGCGATCGGACGAGCGTATACAGGAGTGTCGGCTCGATGCAGCTGCCGTCGGGCCATCGGGCGTCGCTGAGCACGTCGTCCGGCCGGCCCACCGCGGGAACGACGGCGAACCTGGCGGCGCCCAGGACCCGAGCCCCAGGTAGACCCCGGTCCGCGAGCCAGGCCGAGACCATCACCTCGCGATCAGCATCCCGGCGGGCCAGGAGCCCGAAAGTGAGCTCCCGATCCTTGGGTGAGGCGAATACCCGCGGCCCCCCCCACGTCCAGCCGACTCCCTTGAGGCTGATGAAAGTGCCCTCGGGGCGAGCGATCACCACACTTCGACCGTGCAGGGGTGACAGGACGAACGGACCGGCCCAACTTCTCGGGTCACCGACGTCGCCGGGCCCGGCCAGGAACCAGCCGCCCGTTTCGCGCACGGACTCGGGGTCCGCGCCGCTGACATCAAAGACCTCTACGCGTCGTATCCTCAACGGTGGGACCTGACGGGCGATCGCATTGGCCAGGGCGAGGGAGTTCATCAAGCCTCGGGGAAATGGTCGCTGAGAGCCAATGGCCCCACACCGTCAGACCGGCATGGGGCCGGACCCGTCGTCGCAAACAACGTGTCATAGGCTGGGTTGGGATCAACCGGAGCGATAGCTGATGCCACAGGTATAGTTGCTCGACTTGCCGCAGCCACTGCGGACCCTCGCCTCGGTCCGGACTCGGGTACGGATCCCGAGGACCTTGGGAGCTGTCGCACCGTGGACCGGCGACGAGTTCTTCTGAACGGGCTTCTCAATGTTCATCACTATCTCCGTCATGCCGCTCGGAAAGAAACGTGTCACCCGCGAGCGCTGGACGGACGACACCCACTGCGATCAATCGTCGATCGAGTTGGACCAGTCGATCTCCGCGAAGCGAGAGTCGCGGAGATCAATAAATGCTCTCAGGACAGCTGCCGTGTCCGGGCTACCGTTGACCAGTTCGACACATTCGCCATCATGGACTGAGGCTCCCCTTCGCCGGGACTTCGAGGCTGGGCAGTGCTTGCAACACTGAAGTTCGCCGTCGCATCCCGGCTCGGGGCCGGGCGAGATCAGATCCAGGAGGATGCGGCGAGCGACATTACCGGGAGGCCCGTCGACGGAACTTATTGGGGGTATACTGAGCCCTGGCAAGGACGATACGGCGGGACGACCGAATTCCTCTGACACTCCCAGAAGGGCTCGGATTTCCGCGAGAGTCTTGCCGGCCCTGAGGAGTCGAGCGGCGAACATCCGGGCTGTAGACAACCGGCAGTTGACCGTCGAAGGTGCCAGCGCGTCCCCATGTTCGAGGAGCGACAGGCCCGGGCAGCGAATGCACCAACCACATCGCTCATGCGTCCCGCACTCGTGGTAGTCGCGAAGGCGGATCTCTTGCCAGTCGCTGAGGAGGGCGGCGGCCTCATCCGCCGGGAGGCGCGGTCGATCGCCGGGAGAGGAAACCAGGCGAGAACCGACCGCCGATCGCTTCCATACTTCGAGAAAACCAGCAGTGCGGAAGTCACTTATCGGAATCGGTAGCGACGAGCAAGGGGAGATCTGACCGGACGGACCGATCGATATCACTCCGACGCCCGCCCCGCATACGGTTCCTTCAGGATCCTTCGGAGAGTATCCCCACCCATGTTCGGCGGTGCCGACGAAGAGCGGGCTGTTGGGAGTCGCAGCCAGGGTGATCAGCTCCGCGGGGTCTTCGACGGACAGTTTCATCGGGGCCTGGGCACCGTCGACCCCGGCGGACATCTGTATGTCGATCTCAGGGGCGGCCCCGACGCGGGCGGCAAGGTCCTGTACCCGAGCGTACCCGCCGACTGTGTGCTTCATCTGGACGCTCTTGAGGTATGTCTTGATGCCGCGAGCCCTCAGTCGCTTCAGGGCGTCCAGGCTTAGGTCGAAGGACCCCGGTACGTTCGTGATCGCGTCGTGTGTGTCCGGATCGGCGCTGTAGATGCTGATGCCGACGCTGTCCGGCCACAAGCGGGCTAATCTCTCCAGGTTTTCCGTCGCGAGCAACTGCCCGTTTGTATAGATGGCCACCGACATGCCCAGGCGTCGGGCTTCGGCGACCAGCTCGAAGAAATCGGCCCTCAACATCGCTTCGCCGCCGCTGATCGTGAGCCGGAAGACGCCGGCCAGGGCCAGTTCCCGCAGGAGTCGATAGCCCTCTTCGGTCGTCAATTCGTCCGTGTGGCGATGCGACTGCTCGCCCGGGTAGTGGGCCGCGCCCGGGTTGTAACAATGGACGCACCGCTCGTTACACCGGTAGGTTACCTCCCAGAAGGCGCTCCAGAGGTAGCCGTGGCCGGCCACCCAGCCCTGCATCTCGTGCTCGACGTCCTTGTTGGAAGCCGCTTCGAGTCGACGTGGAGGAGGGGGAGGGAGCGGGCAGGTTTCATCGCCGTGCATTGCAGTTGGGCCGTCGAGGGCGATCAGATCCGCCGACCTCAGTTCTTCGAGGAACTCCGGCAGCTCGTCGGCTAC
Organism: uncultured Planctomycetota bacterium; assembly: GCA_963743925.1. Lineage (GTDB taxonomy): Bacteria > Planctomycetota > Planctomycetia > Isosphaerales > Isosphaeraceae > CAVZRC01. Next base: position 201,425 of record CAVURY010000036.1, read on the forward strand.
TCCGCGGTCAGCCGCCAAGGTCTTCAATCGCCCCTCAGTGATCCCCTCCTCGATGTGCGACCATAGCTCTGCCGAGACCCCGTCGAGGATGATGAACTCATGTCGCTTCTCGTTCGAAATCGCGGCCCGCGGCTCGCCAGCGAGGGGGAAATATGAACGAGAGGCAATCCATCGATTAATCCTGTATATACTCAATTATATCAATCCAAAAGTTGTACCTTGGGAACTCGGCCCAAGACGGCCGTCTCGTCAGCTTATTAGTGATGGGATTCTTCGGATGAGAACATCTGTCATATCGATTGCCTCATCTCGTGAACTTCGGGACTCTGTTTCGAAGTCTAGAACACAAACGAGGAACAGACCAAATCCGTTACGCAATTAGATCCGGCTTAAAATGGCACCAACGGATAATTTTTCCGCCGCGTGCAGGCCGGAACGAGGTCTCGGCGGCCCGGCCAGTCGAGCGTACATAGGCCTTCGATTGGATCTCTACGGTGACGTTGGTGGTCCTCTTGCCCTCGCGGCGGATCCACTCAACGACCTCCTCGACGGGCCGAGGATTCTGCATGTCGATCCTGAACTCGGCTATTGCTGGCGATGGATGAACCGGTATGTGTACAGTTCCCACCGTGATCTCGACCTGGCGCCGAACCAGAGCGTGCCATCCGAGGATCGGACATTGAGTTCGGTCCGTTCCGGGTAGTCCTCGGAGGGATGTTCGTGAAGCCCGAAGCGGCCCGCCAGTTCCGGGGCGGGGCCGGCCAGCGTCTCGAAACCGCCGGGCATCCAGCCCCCGGTGGCGATCCCAAAACGAGCGGCCGCAAGGAGCCCCGCCTGGTCGGCGCCCAGAAAGTGGCTCACGACACCTCTGCTATTCGATGGATGTTAATCCGCGGATGAAAATCGCCCGGTCAACCACCGGGTCGGGTCGAATGAGCACGACCCCGTCGGGAGTTCGTGCCTTGCTCCCCTCTACCGTCACCGTCCCATCCGGCCACACGATGTAGATCGTGCGCCTCTGCGTACGCGCGTACCGTACCGCCGCCCACGTCCCTGAGCGGAGTTGCTCCTTCATTGAGGCCGGCGTCGCGATCATCGCGTGCGACCAGTTGACGATGTCCCGGTTCAGGTCCAGGAATCTGCGCGGCGCCGACGTGTCCTTCGCTCCCTGGCAGTAGGCCCGGTCTCTCGGGTCGTCCGCCGGGTGCAGGTAGACGGGAACCTCCAGCTCCAGGCAGAACTCGTGGAATCGGGCGTCCGCCCCGACAGCGTCGCCGTGGTGGGCCCCACGGATCTCCGCCAGCCCTGCCAGCAACTCGCGAACCTTCGCTTCCTGCGCGGGGGTCATGCCCTTGCGCGTCCCGGTGAAGCCGACGACCATGATTCGATCTCCCATGACAACTTCGTCCTTCCCGACATGCGGGTCGGACGACCACCTGGTATTGAAGGATGAGTCGACTGCTGACGTCAGTGATCAGGAGATGGCTTGCGGAGGTGTCTCCCGCGCCCGGACCTGTGGCGCGGGATCTGACATCGGATCGTCACTCAACCCGCTGATGCCCCAAGGCCACGAAGACCTTCCCCAGGTAGGATAGAACGAATTCGGTGATCCCATGGGCAAGAGCCTTGCGACTCCTTGGCTCGGCGTTGCCCGCGACGTTAAGCGTCTCGACGCCCTCGCGGCGGATCCACTCGACGACCTCCTCGACGGGCCGAGGATTCCTGATGTCCACGTCGAGGGAGGGTTTATGGTGCTGACGGATGAACCTGAGCGTGCAAAGTTCGCCCGGTGCGTTCCAGTTGGCGGCGAATCGGAGCGTGCCATCTGAGGACCGGACATTGAGTTCGGTCCGTTCCGGATAGTCCTCGGAGGGATGTTCGCGAAGCCCGAAGCGGGCCGCCAGGTCCGGATCGGGGCCGGCCAGCGTCTTGAAACCGTTGGGCATCCAGCCCCCGGTGTCGATTCCAAGGCGAGCGGCCGCATCAAGCCCGGCCTGATCGGCGCCGGTCTGACCCCCCGAAACGACCTTTTTCGGCAACAATTGCGTCTCCATGAGATGAAGCTCCCATCCCGAGATCGACCACGTTCAACGATAGGACACAAGAGGGGCGATCGACTCGCGGTTTCTGGACAGAAGTTGGAAGAAATGCATTTCGAGCGGCACTCGGGGATTGCATGGGGATCCCCGGGGGCCGCTCATCACCTCCACGAAGTGGAAGGGACGAGGGGATCAATTCCGCGAGGCGATGGCATCGACGGACTCGTAATCCAGGGCGAACTCCTGGAGCCAGGGACGCATGCGCGCCTCGGCGGCGTGCCGGCTTCGCTGGATGTACTTGCGGCGGGCGTCTCCGCACGTCGATCCCCGCGTGAGGCGCTCGGCGATCTTCCGGTCGGAGAATCCTTCGAAGTAATACAGATCGATGATCTGCCGCTCGAAATCCGGCAGGCTGGCCACGGCCCTGGCGACCTCGATCCAGGCCCGCTCGCGGATGAGGTCATTCGCGTCGTCGACGATCGCATCGATGACCTCCGGGCATCCGCTGATCTCGCGGCGCCGGCGAATCAGGTCGATCGCCATCCGGACGCATCGGAACAGGAAATACCCGAGGTTCGATTCCTCCTCGACCGCGGCCCTGTTCCTCCGGGCGGCCGCCAGCCACGTTTCCACCGCGGCATCGTGCGCGAGATCGGAATTCCCGTGAAACGCATCCATCACCCTGGCACGCATCAATTCGTAGACCTTTTTCCCGAATGACTCGGACGGAATCATGAAGATTTCTCCCATAACAGAATTGAGCCACTTTGATCGACATGAGAATCTTTCGAGTGACAACGGTAGTCTTGCCGGAGCAGCCGGCAGACAGCTCCGTTTCGAGACTGCGCGCGAATTGAGAAAGAGCCGGAAGGAAGCCAACACTCAACTCTACGTCGGATCGGGCTGAACATGACTTCTTGCAAGCTTCCTGAGAGGTTCTCGGACGGCGTGCGATCTCGTGCACCGCCCGCGGAACATCTGCATCTGCTGCGCAATTCCTTGATCCTGGAGAGGGTGCCGATGGTGGTCGCCAGACCCCCCTGTGTCACCGCTGGACGAAGCGTTTACTCGCCAGACCCGGCGTGTTTCGCGGAGTGCGCAGTCCGGTTGACATTTCCCATCAGGGCCGGCCCGTCTCGGCTCGCGCGAACTTTTCGAAGTCCAGAATCCGGTCGAGATTCGCCATGTTCTCGCCTTCTCATCGATCAGAAAGGAGAGAGCATGGCAGGGATCAAGGTGATCAAGCGGGCCGTCCAGATCTGTCGCGAGGCCGGGGTGACGCCGTTCGTCTGGGGGCACCGGGGGATGGGGAAGTCGAGTCTGGTCAGGCAGCTTGCCGAGGAGCGGGGCTGGGGTTTCGTGGACCTGCGTTGTTCGCAGCTGGACGCGGCCGACATGCGTGGGCTTCCTAGTCGCGGCGAGGACGGCCGGACCCATTTCCTCCCCCCGGCCGACCTCCCCGTCGGTGACCTGACCGCCGAGGAGGCGAGCCGGCTCCTGGGCCCCGAGCCCGAGGATCGGTCGAACCCCGGGCAGCACGCCGCGTGGCTCCGGCTCCAACGACAGATGCAGACCCGGCTCAGCGAGGGAATCCTCTTCCTGGACGAGCTGAATCGGGCCGCCGACGACGTCCTCCACGCGTCGTTCCAGCTCGTCCTCGATCGGGCGGTCGGGGAATACGTCCTCCCGCCGGGATGGTCGGTCGTGGCGGCCGGCAACTTCTCCGAGGGCTACTCGGTCAACAACTTCGACGATCCGGCCTTCCTCGATCGCTTCGCCCACCTCGTTCTCACCAGCGGACAGGCGACCGCCGGGGAGTGGGTCACCTGGATGCGAGAGACCCACGGGTCGGCGGCGGACGGGGTGCTGAATTTCGCCATGGCCGACCTGAAGCACCTCTACGGGGACACCAGAGGGGGACTCGGCTTCACGATCCAGCCGAGCCCTCGATCCTGGGATGCCGCGGTACGCGTCCTCTCGACGGCCGGGGCGGGCATCAATACCGCCGCGGTGAGAGAAGTGCTGGCGGGCCTGGTCGGCCGCGATCTGGCGACCGCGTTCCGGCGGCATCGCTGTCCCGTCGAGCCCGACGAGCTCCTCCGGTCGGGAGTCGGCGAGCTGTCCGATCGCCTCGGGAAGCTGGACCGGCAGCAGCTCGTCGGCCTGATGTGGGGATTGATCCGGCTCGTGGAGCAACGGATCGAGGATCCCGCGGCCTGCACCGTCGCCCTCGACTTCGCCGCGTTCCTGTCGGGCCGGGTCGGGGACCGCGACCTCGTCCTGGCCCTCTGCCGGACGCTCGCCGAGAAGGACGCTTCGATCGGCGAGACGCCGGAGCTGCGAACCGCCCTCGTCACCAACTTCCGCGTCGCCAGGGCCGTGGCGAAGCAGCGGCCGGAGAAGGTCGGGTTCGTCGATCTCCTGACGAAGCGCCCAGACCTCCATGCGATGCTCGCGGACAACGCATGGTGCGAAGACGCAACATCCTGAGCACCAATCCCCGGACCGTCTGTCCAGGACGCCGCATTCGCTCGCCCTTCCAGGGGAGGGAGGATGAGCGATGGATGCGGAAGAGAAGCTGGAACGAGCCCGATGCCGCCTGATGATGGTGGTGCCGTTCTATGGCCACGCCGCGATGCAAATGCGCTGCAAGGCCTCCGAGATGCCCTGGCTCCCGGAGGAGCGACGCACGATGGGCGTCCGGATCGTCGGGGACGGCGAAGTCGAATGCCTGTACTACCCGCCATTCGTCGAGGCGCTCTCGCTCGACGAGCTCGCGGCCGTGGTGCAGCACGAGGTGGAGCATACCATACGAATGCACACTGTCCGGCGGATCGGTTTCGATCACGAGTGGTTCAACATCGCGGCGGACATGTGCGTCAACGGATCGATGGCATCGCCCCGGATCGGCATCGCCCGCGACGGGTCGGGCCGGCCGGTGATCCCGTTCCGGGACGAGATCGTGTGGATCCCGCCCTACTGGGAGACGGATCATACGGCCGAGCAATACTACGATCGGCTGATGATCGAGCGGGGAATCTCGTCTTCTCCGTGTCGGTTCGGGACGACGCTCGATGACCACGCGGTCTGGGAGCAGTCGACCTGCGACCTCGAGGAGGCGCGTTCCGCCGTCCGGGCACTCGTCGCCGAGGCCGCCGCTCGGAATCCAGGAAGTATCCCGGGGCACCTGACCGAGGCGGTGGCTCGCCTTGGACAGCCGATGGTCTCCTGGGTCCAGTTGCTGCGGCAGTACGTCGGCCGCCACCTCGGAGGACGGCGCAGGACGTTTTCCCGAGCGAACCGGCGGCGTCCGGAATTCGGGGTACCGGGAGTCTCTCGCCGGGCCGGGGCCACGATCAACGTGATCCTGGACACGAGCGGCTCGATCGGCAGCCGATTGCTCGAGCAGTTCTTTGGCGAGATCGATCGAATCAGCAGGCGAGCCCGGGTTCACCTGCTCCAGTGGGACATGGTGTTTCGCGGATACGATCCCTACCGACCAGGGGCCTGGCGTTCCTTACGCGTCAAGGGTGGGGGGGGACTGACATGTGCGCCCGTTCGAATTTCTCATCGAGAATCGCAGGATCGCCGACGTCCAGATCCTGCTCACCGACGGCATCTGCAACTGGCCTGCTCCACGGAGCTTCCCGCTGATCACGGTCATCGCGGGACGCGGCTGGACGACAAGCCAGCCGAGCTGGGGGACCGTCATCCACATCGATCCTGCGGCGAGCTGATATCGATCTCGTGCCACTCCTGAACCGACCGTCATCGTGGGCGGCTCACGTCGTTTTCTCGGACCGAGGAGGAACCATGAATCTCAGCCCGATCGTCGCCGAGGAGCTCGTCCGCGAGTTCGGAGCGACCTTCGTACTTCGTCGTCAAGCGGGGTCGCGTCTCGGCCGCCTGGTGCGGGTCGTGGCGCGGGGCGAGGATCTCTACTTCGAGGCGGCCGGATTGCCCGGCCACGAATTTCATCTGGGCACGCTCCGCGTCGAGCCGGGCGGGCTCATCAGGGTGATCTGCTCCGATCGGCCATCCGGACTGTGCTGGGAGCCCCTGGCCAACCCGCGCTGCTGCTCGAGACTGCTCGCCTCGATCGAGGACCATGCCGACCGATGGACCGCCGGCCTGTACCAGGATTTCGAGTCGGTGAAGGACTCCTTGCCGCTCCAGCGACTGACGGCCCTGAAGGCGTTCTACCTGGCGTTCCAGGCGATCCAGGCGGGCGAGCGTTCGAAGCTCCTCGCCGGCCTCGCGGAGATCCTCGAGCTGCTCGGAATCGAGGAGCCCGATCATCCGTCGAGGATCCGGCGCGAAGCCTTGTACCGGCTGGCCCAGGCCTCGTGTCGGCTCGACGAGCCGGGCCTGGTCGTGCAGGCGACGCAGCACGGCCTCAAATTCCGGCAGATCGGCAGCTACTCGCCGGTCGCCCCCTGGAAGAAGATCGTCGATGCGGTCTGTACCGCCGCGCGGGAGAAGAAGATGAACCACCGGCGCAGGCAAGGACTCCGTCTCCCTTATGGGCGGGATGAGAAGGACGTCGCGACCCTGCGGCGAGTCGCCGAGTCCGCCGCCGAGGTGCCGAAGGAGACGCTCGATCGGCTCGGCCCGTTCCTTCGTTTCGGGACGCTCGAGGGCCTGGCCCGGTTCCAGAGGATCTACTGATATTTGGCCGTATGAAGCCGCTCTTCAGAGTGATCCGGGCGCCAGGCCAAGCCTCGAATCGAGGCGCCGAACTGCACCTCGTCTTCTCCCGTTCCGACACGTTGCCTATTTCGACCCGTTCGCGTTCGCGCCCGAAGCCCCCCTGTCACATCGTGTGGGCTACGCCCGCTGGCGTGCCGATCTCGATGGCCGACGTCGAGTCTGGCCCAGTTACGGCCGGTTGATCGGGCTCCAGGAACCTCGACTGCTCGCAGGCGGAACCAACCGTTGCGGCATCGGCCTGGCACTCGACGCGATCGGGTCGGGACGGCTTTCATGGCTGCTCGCGGCCGAGCGTGATCCGGACCTCCGCGGATGCCTGGACGCCGGACTCCGTCGCATGAGCCTGACCGGCTCGCTCGTCGGCGGGGCCGTCCTGTCCGATGCCGGGCAGTCCGGGGCCGCAATGATCGCGAGCGGGTTCGCGGCCGAGGCCGGCGAGGGTCTGTTCGCCCTGATCGATCCATTTCGCATAAGCAACTGCCCCTGGGAGTGTGTCCTCGAAGGGGTCGCCTCGGCACTCCGTCCCGACGCCCATGCGGTCGCGCTGGCCTTCACCTACGGTGACTTCGACTGGCCCCACGATCTGTCACCGGCCGGACAACTGCTCCGGGTCGGTCGAATCCAGGAGGGACCCTTCAATCTGGCGGCCTATGCCACCCCGATCGTCAGGGAGGATGTCGCGTACGTGCTGGACGAGTTCGGGTGGCGCTGCCAACCTGCACCGGTGAAGGGTCGGGCTTGACCCGTCGAGGAGACCCGGTCGGTCTCACGTCGTTTGGCGCATCTCAAGGCTCCCCTCGATCGCCCTTCGGGCATCCGCTCACCGCGACCGCGGGGCGAGGGGAACGGACCGCCGCGCCAAGATACCTCGGAGATCGCACGGGTTTGCCGGAGCCACATCTTCACGGCACAACGGCGAGGCTCCCTCGCCGGCGTCGCCACGATTTCCGGGGAGTCTCCGGGTCGCAATATCAAGAAATATGTCCAGAAACGGAGGCTGGCTCGCTCTTCTCACGGCGGCATCGCAACGCCTGCTTGTGCCGCCGAGCCATTCAGCAAAGGGGTCCATCAATGATCTGGGAATGGGATGGTCAGCGATCCGAAGACTGTGCGGTTATTCACAAGGTGAACGAGGAATGGGGTGGGCTCTCGAACATGTCGAACGCGTTCCCGCTGCAAATCGGCGGGATCCCCGTCAAGTCATCGGAGGCGCTCTATCAGGCGCTCCGGTTCCCCCATCAGCCGGATTGGCAGCGGGAGATCCTTGATGCGCCGCATGCCATGCAGGCCAAGATGAAGGCGAAGAAAGCCGGTCACAAGAAGAATCACTCCCGAACGGACTGGGATCGGATCCAGGTCGAACTGATGGCGTGGTGCTTGCGGGTCAAGCTGGCCCAGCATTATCGGGATTTCTATCTCAGGCTCCTGCGCTGGACGGCCCCCCATGCCATCGTGGAGCGGTCCAGCAAGGACCGATTCTGGGGTGCGGTCCGGGATCCGGATGGAATCCTTCGCGGCGAGAACCGGCTGGGGCAGCTCCTCGTCCGGTTGCGCGAAGAGGCCGGATTGCTCGTTGACCGGGGCGAACAGCAGCAGCTTCTCCGGGTCCAGCCCCGGGCGATCTCCGACTTCCGTCTGCTCGGCGGGGAAATCGGCGTCATCGAGGCGCAACCGCAAGGAAGGTCGTAAGTCCGAATCCCGAGCCCGTACTGCATCAAGTCCAGGCTCAAACTAAGTTCTGGTTTCGCACTTCTGAGAGAGACGACCTGAACAAGAAGACATATCGGCTTCCTTGCGGTTTCTTGGCTACTTGTGTGGGTTAACGAGACTCAACAAGGCGCCAACACAAGGAAGCCGACCCATGGAACTTACCGCCTCGTTCTCCGATCTGCTACACCAGTTCGCTCCCGTGTTCACCGCACCCACCTACCAGACTTTCGTCGCCATCGTCACCGGCTGGGTCCTCTCGCAGCGGCACCGCTTCATCACCGAAGTCATCTTCTCCGGCGGCAACGTCGGCAACGGACACTGGTCGCGGTTCCATCGCTTCTTCAGCCATGCCGCCTGGGACATCGACACCTTCTCCATGGCATTGGCCAAGCTGGCGATGACCGTCCTCGCGCCGGGCGCCATCCTGCACTGGGCCGTCGATGACACCCTCTGTCGCAAGCGCGGGCTGACCCTCTACGGCGCCGGCATGCATTACGACCCGCTGATCTCCAGCCGATCCAAGGCTTTGGTCAGTTGGGGGCACGACTGGGTCGTCCTGAGCCTGCTCGTCGTCCACCCCTTCTGGGCACCCACCAAGGTCTTCGCCTTGCCGATCGCCGCCCGGCTCTACATCAACCGCCAGGGGCTCACCAAGGGAAAGAAGAGCAAAGGGAAATCGGCCAAGGCCAAGACCTCGACCCAAGCCAAAGCCAAAGCCAAAGCCAAGACCGATCCCAATCATCGCACCCGACCGGAATTGGCCCTGGAACTCATCCGGCTGGTGGCCCGCTGGTTTCCTGATGATCAGGTCCTCATGCTCGGTGACAGCGCCTATGGGGGTCGAAGCGTCCTGTCTCATCTGCCCTCGAACGTTCATCTCATCAGCCGAGTCCATCCCGAGGGGGCGCTCTACCAACCGGCGCCTCCCAAGATCAAGGGGACCCGGGGCCCGGCCCGGAAGAAGGGCGATCGTCTGCCGGGCATGGCCGAGTGGGCCGAGGACCCGGAACAGCCCTGGGCGCGACTCGACTTCAACCGATTCGGCTTGCATGCCTCCCTGTCCGTCAAGACGAAGCAGCGCTGTACTACAAGTCGGGCCGGGACCGACTCCTGACCATCGTCCTGGTGCGCGACCTCCAAGGGAAGCGGCCCGATCAGATGTTCTACTGCACCGACCTCGATCGGACCGCCGAGGAGATCCTCTCGGCGTATGCGGGGCGTTGGGCGATCGAATGTACCTTCGAGTATTGCAAGCAATTCCTGGGATTGGAGGACCCGGCCAATCGCCTCCCCAAGGCCGTCGAGCGGACGGCGCCGATGGCCTTGTTCATCTACACCATCGTGGTGGTCTGGTTCCACCGGACGGGGCATGAATCGCTCCGATTTCCCTTCCGTCCCTGGTACAGCAAGAAGGAAGAACCGTCGTTCGCCGACATGTTGACGACGCTGAGACGGCTGAGTTACGAGGAGAAGACCGCAGGACTGCTCCCGAAGTTGACTCGATTGGAAACCTGGATTGCCCAACTCACCGAGCTCCTCAGTCGCACCGGGTAATCGGCGGCTCGGCCGAGAATTCCCGCGGGACGCACCCACTCACGACCCATCCGCCGAGGGAGATATGACCCGCCGGCCCGCTCGCCTTACGCCTTCTTATCTGCGAAACGAGAACTAAGAGACCGCCGGAAAGCCCAAATGCCGCACCAAGCTCTTGATAACTCCGGCCGTGTTCCCAATAGTCAAACACGCCAAGAGTCTTGGCTGCTTCCCCATGGACGGCCCTCGGTTGGGATCGGGCTGCTGTACTGGAAGTAAGCCTGAGTCATGAGAGGCTCGAGGCCTCGGACGTCCGCGGAGGAATCGACGACAACCCGAATCCGGGCTGTCAGGAGGTCAGTGATGAGTGAGCGCGATTCACGACGGACGGTCTCGGGCGATGGTGACGGACCCGCGAGGAGTCGGCTCGGTGTCGAGGCCCGGTCGGCGACGCCCGGGGACACCCTCCCTCCTGACGAATGCGAAACGGTCTCGCGGGCGGAGCAGCCGGATGGGACGGATTTGACCTTCGAGGATCCCGGCCGCACGATTGACGACTCGAACGGGTCCGGCGTCCCGATCGGAGATGGGGGAGACGCCGCGCGGTCCGGTTCGGGGCGTTACGAGATGATCGGGTTGCACGCCACGGGCGGGATCGGCGAGGTCTGGCTCGTCCGGGATGTCCACCTGGGCCGCGAGGTTGCGCTCAAGCGATTGCGCTCGACGACCTCCAAACTCGAGTCCGCGCGGAAGCGATTCCTGAAGGAAGCGCGGATCTCCAGCCGGCTACAGCACCCCGGGATCGCCTCGGTATACGAACTGGTGGAGACCGACGACGAGGAGCAGGCGTTCTATACGATGCGCCTGATCAGCGGACGGACGCTCAATGAGGTCGTCGCCGACTACCACGCCAGGCGGCAGCTTGGGCAGCCGGTCCATCTTGAATTGACCGAGCTCCTGGGCGCGTTCGTACGGGTTTGTCAGGTGATCGCGTACGCGCATAGCCGGGGGGTGATCCACAGGGACATGAAGGGCCAGAACATCGTGGTCGGCGATTTCGGCGAGGTGGTCGTGCTGGACTGGGGCCTGGCCAAGGAGTTGACCGATCTCCCCGTCGATCTGAGCGACGAACGGTCAACACCCGAACCCTGGACGATCCCGATCCCCGAGGGTGGTCCGCTCGGTGAGACGCCCGAAGGGACGATCATGGGGACGCCGGGCTACATGGCCCCCGAGCAGGCCCTGGGCAACTCGCTGGACATTGACGAGCGGACCGACGTTTACGGGCTGGGCGCCATCCTTTATGAGATCCTGACGGGACAGCCCCCATTCAAGGGGAGACCGGACGAGGTGATTCGCAAGGTGATCGAAGAGCCGCCGGTCGCGCCCCGGCTAATCGACGCGAGGTCCTCGCCCGCGCTGGAGGCGATCTGCCTGAAGTGCCTGTCCAAATCCAGGTCCGATCGCTATGCGTCGGCGTCCGACCTGGCCGACGATGTCAAGCGCCACATCGCGGACGAACCGGTAACCGTCTTCAAGGAGCCGTGGATGACCACCGCGCGACGATGGGCCGGGCGACATCGGACCGCCGCAATCGCCTCGGCCGCCGCGGTGATCGTCGGTTTCGGGATCCTCTCGATCGCGACCGTGTACCTTCAGGCCGCCAACCGACGGGCGGTGGATTCCATGACGCGGGCCGAGAAGCATTTCGGACTGGCCCTCACCGCCGTGAATCGCTTCTACACTCGGATCGCTCAGGATGAGCGACTCAAATCCCAGGACCTCGAAACCTTGCGACAGGAGCTGCTCCGGGAAGCCAGCAAGTTCTACACCGAGATCGTTCCCGAGCAAGGCCAAGAACCGCGCGTTCAGGGCGAGCAGGCGCAGATCTACCTCGACCTGGCGACCTTGACTCGCGAGCTGGGCCGGCCCCGGGAAGCCCTGGATTTCTCGAGGAAAGCAACGGTGCAATTTCAAGAGGTGGCGAGGCGGTATCCCGAGGAAACGGCGTACCGGGCCGGGGTCGCCCGGGGCCTGGACTCCCAGGGTCAGGACTTGATCGGGACCGGGGATGTGCCCGCCGCCAATGCCGTCTTCAAGGACGCAGTCGAAGCCTGGCGGCGACTGGCCCCGGATGAGGCCGATCGTCGAGAGTTCCTCCTGGCGGAGGCCGTTACTCTCAATCGGGTCGGTCGCCTCCTCCACTTCTCGGTGAAGCACGCCGACGAATGCGAGGAAGTGCTCGGACGTTGCCTCGAAGTCTGCGACCAGCTTGCCCGGTTCGATGCGCGATCGCCCTTGTACAGGGACGCCCGAGCCGAGGCCCTGCTCAACCTGGGGGTGTCCAGGAGCTACCGGGACTTCGACCGGGCCAGAGGACTTCTGGAAGAGGGTCTGCGAATCCGCGAGGAGCTCGCCGCCGAGCACCCGGACGACTTGAATCTCCAGTCCCAACTGGTCTACGGGTCGCTCCAGTTCGCCACGGCCTGCTCGAATGCGCGGGCCTACGAGGAGTTCCCCCGGGTCTACCGTCGCGTCAAGGACATCTCGGAGCGGCTCACCCGGAAGCATCCCAGCGTCCCGTTCTTCGCGGAGAACGACGCGCGGTTGGGACTGATGCAGGCGATCTACCTGGCGCGGCACCGGGGCGACTACGAGGCGGCGAGCCGTATGACCCGGGAGTCGCTGCGGCAGGCGCCCGACTCGGGCACGGTCCTCGTCTTCGCCGCCTGTGCCTATTGCATGTGCTCCGAAGCCGCCCGGAACGAGCCCGCGACCGACGCGGGCCGGCGCAAGAAGGCCTCGGAGCCATTCCTGTGCCAGGCCATCGACCTGCTGAGGAAGGCCGGCAAGACCGCCGTGTTTCGTCAGCCGGGAGTGCTCGAGGGCCTCAAGACGACCGATCCCGACTTCGCCCCCTTGCGCGGCCGAGACGACTTCAATACCTTGATTGTCGATCTGGAACGCCAGGCCGGCCCCACGCCATGAGCTCGAGTCCGACCGGAGCCGTCGCGGACGCGTCAAGGAGCCGGCTTGCCGGCTGCTCGCACCAACTGGCTCCACTCGGCCAGCAGCTCGCGCTTGCTCCGCGAGAGATCGCGGGTGATCGGCATGTAGTGGGTGGAATGGAAGCCCGGCTGCACCTTGGGATCGAACAGGCCCCGATCCCGGATGGCCGCTTCCACGGCGGCGCGGTCGTTCAGGCGGAGGAAGCGGGACATCGCGGGAAAGGTCAGATCGTAGAACCTCAACACGTGAGCGTAAATGAATTCCCAGCGAAGCATGTGATCGCGGGTGTACCTGGTGCCGATGAATTGATCGCGGGGCAAGACCCGGACTCCCGCGAAATGCGCCGTCCCCCAGTCCGCCCCGGCGATGGGGGCGGTGGAGCTCTGGCTGAACAGGACCAGGCTCATACCGGGCCTCGTACCCGTCACCGGGACATTCAGGGGCGTGGTTTGGTCGCGAGGGAAGATCCATCCTTCCTTCATGCCGGGGGCTGGCTCGAGCGTCAGGCGGGGAGAGGGGATCTCGCCGATCTCGAAGGCGGGCCTCTTCTCGCCGGAAAGTTGAACCGGGCGATTCTCGTATTCGTAGGCGAAAATCCGTACATTTCTCGTCGGCGGCAGCCCTTTTTCCTGGACCAGCAGCCTGATCGTGCCGGAAGCCTCCTGGGATTCGAAGGCGTACAGGTCGAGGTAGAGGGCCCGGTCGTCCGTCTCGATGGTGATCTCCGAGCCTTCCTCGGTCAGGATCGGATCGGCTCCGAACCGGTCGGCGAGCAAGACCAGTGTGCCGGCCTGAAGATCCGCCCGCGAGAACCTGGCCGGATCGTAGCTGATATCGAGAATGCCCGCGGTTCGCGCGTAGCTCGGATAGGCATAATCCAGCGGATTGCCCAGCACCTCCGGCTTCCCGCCCGGCGTCCGGATCAGCCCGAGCCGGATCGGTCCCAGGTCGAGCTTTCGCGGGGGATCGGAGGCGACATCCGCTTCGGGGATCGTCGTGATCAGATTCAGGGAGATGACCGGACGATCGGGCTGGACCCGCACCAGGGCGGGGCCCGGCAGCCTCCTCGCGTCGTTCGGGGCATTCGGCGGCGTCCGCAACAGTCGGCCGGAGGGGTAGGTCTCGAGCTCGGCGGTGCGACTCTCCCAGACGCCGATCGTCCCGACCAGCATCCCGACCGCCGGGTTCCCGGGCAGGTCGGCCGGGCCGTGGGCGGCCTGGTATCGCGAGATCAGCTCCTTGTTCGCGATCCCGGCGCGCAGTGACTCAACGAGAACTGGACCAGCAGACCCACACCCTTTTTCGCGGCCTCCGCCAGCTCGGTCGAGATCCGAGACCGCGACGTCGCCACGAACCGAACCTTCTCGTGAGGGATCCCGAACTGGAAAACCGCACCGTAAGGGCTGTACTTCTGCTCGCTCGTCGAGTCGACAGCCAGCCTGTTGACGACCCATCGGCTGAACGAGCGTGTGTCATGATCGGCCGCGAACCCGACCGTCTCCCCACCGACCTCCAGCCCGCCGATGAAGGCCTGCGTGAGGAAAGCCTCGCCCATGGGGTCGAGGTCGACCATCACCGGTCTGCCTCGCGGCCGGCCGGTCGCTTGCGCCCGGGCTTCGCCGCGGAGTCCAGCAGTTGTACCGGCTGGTTCACGAGGCCGTCATCGGGGTGTTGTAGACCATCCAGGCCCGTCACGGCCGTTACCTTGGCCGCGTCGAACCAGAGGCCGAGCGAACCTCCATAGTTCCAGCCGCACCACATGTAATCGGAATCATTTTCATCCTTCCTGCCCTTGATCATCTCCGAGAATGCGGCCTGATCGCTCAATGCCGCAAGTTCGAGATCGATCGCCACCTCGTCCGTGTCGAGCACGTTGGCGGCGTCGTAGTTGTTGCCGGTGGCGGCGTCGACCACGCACCGGCCTTCGAAGTGGATACGGGGGTAGGCCAGGACGCTCATGTTTGGGTCTCTTCCGAAGGAGCCGTCTCCAGGAGCCTCGCCCGAACGGAAGGGTCGGCCTTCCGGACCTGGGAAGGGGGGATATAAAGCGTCGAGGCCGAATTGAGCCGTGCCTCGGCGAGGCGCTCAAGCGGCACCGTCTGGATAGACGCGTCGGCCCCCGGGAACAGCGACGCTTCGTAGACCGTCACCCGATGATCGGCGGGATACACCTGGCAGAGCCGGTCGATGAGCATCCGCAACGCGCGGGGCGATCGCAGGCCGGGCGTGTAATCGAGCTCGCCGACGACCCCCACCTGCCAGAGGATGACCGCGGCCGAGGGGTCGATCGATCGGTGGTGAAGGAGGAGATCGGTCGCCTCGTAGCTCTGGCATCCGGTCCGCGCCGGATCGACCCCGAGGTCGGCGAACAGGCAGTCTTCCGCGGAGATCGCCGGCAGCATCCGGGCTTCGAATCCCTCATCCCGAGCCAGCCGGATCGCCTCGTGGGTCGGATAGGCGAAGACCCCCGGATGCCCGTAGAAGGCGACGCAGGTCCGCCAGCCTTCGCGAACCGTGCCCAGGATCTGGTCGATCATCTTCTGGTAGGAGACCATCCGGCGCGTACCCTCGGCATAATGGACCGCCAGGGAGCAGCAGGAGGGATTGAGGCGTTCGAAGACCTCGTCGCTGATCGCGTCACTCGCCAGGTAGAGCAGTCGATCGGCCTGCCGAATCGACGCGATCGCCTCGACGGTCAACTGCCCGGCGATCCGGATCCCCGTCCCGACGGCGATCAGAGACCCTTGTTTCCGCATGTCGACCCCTCAGACCTCCTCGGGCACGACGCAACTCACGGTCCCTCTCGCGCCGATGGCATTCGCCAAGAGTCCACTATTCTTGGTGCTGATCGCCGCCAGGACATCGTCCATCTCGTCCTGGGGCATGTTGCTGGCGGTCAGCACTTGTTTGGGGTCCTTCGTGAACCGCCCGTAGAGTTGCGGATCGATCGCCATCGAGGCCAGCAGTTTCCTCAACACATTGAACTTGATCTCGGCCGCATTCGTATCCAAGGTGGTGCTCCTCGATCGGGAGGCAATAGATATGTCGTTAGCCTCAATCCATCCGGTGGCAGCTTGAACCTATCACCGGCTCGAGGCGATAGCCAGTGAATTATTCGGGAATTCCAAAGATCTGCGATCGGATGCAGCTCCTGCGTTACGCTCTCTTCGGGCGACAGACCTTTCGGTCGTCGCCGCATCGGATGCAACAAATTCATATTCATATAAATATTGATATTATCACTATATTTCGGCGACGGCGTTCTTGCGAGGGAATCCGCCGAGTAGGCCTCGGGGTCGTCCGAGCACCCGGCAGGCCAGGTGCGTAATTACGAGCGGATGACGCACCCGACAAAGCCGTTGGCACCGACGGTTGACTTCCTTTTTCCCGACTTGTACTATTGAAATAGTACAAGAGGACAATGGGCGATTTTTGTCCACTCCTGACTTGATCTCGATCGTGAAAAGCTCTGGGGGCTTCACAACCATGACTTCCCTGACCATCGAGGATTCGGCCTTCGCCCGACGATCCGACCTGGACGCCCTGCGGGCCTTCGCCATGCTGCTGGGGATCGTCCTGCACGCCTCCATGTCGTTCGTGCCGTCGTTCTGGGTCGTCACGGATCGTCAGACGAATCCCGGTTTCGGGATCGTCTTCACCGCGATCCACGGCTTCCGGATGCCGCTCTTCTTCGTCATGAGCGGCTTCTTCAGTGCGATGCTGCTGCACCGGCGAGGCCGGTGGTCGCTGGTCAAGCACCGGTTCTTCCGGGTGTTCCTTCCCTTGCTGCTGGGGATGATTACCATCGTCCCGGCCACGATGTGGATCAGCTACGTCGCGATGTCGTCCGCCGCCGGGAAGCCCGACAGTGACCCGCCGTCCGGGGGGGCGTCGGACATCTTGGCGGCCGCAGACGCGGGAGACCTTGGCGCCATCGAGCGGTGCCTGGCGAGCGGGGCTGCGGTCAACGGCTCGGGCGGCAAGTTCGACTCGACTCCGTTGCAGCGGGCAGCGGGGGCGGGTCGCGCGGAGGCCGTCGAGCTGCTCATCCGACGCGGCGCGGACGTGAACACCGGCGATCGGGACCGCAGCACGCCCCTGCACGCGGCGGCCTTCCTGGGCCACGAAAAGACGGTCCACGCGCTCGTTCAGAACGGCGCGGACGTCAACGCGACGAACACCCGGGGTGAGACGCCGCTGGGCGTCGCGACCATTGACGAGGGGACGACACGTTACATCGCGTCGCTGCTGCAGATCAAGCTCGATGAGGAGGGGCTGGGGAGCCGCAAGTCCGCGATCGCGGAGTACCTGCGCCAGCGCGGCGCGACGGCGGGGAAAACGGCGGGCGTGGCGGAGGTGCTGATGCAGATGCCTCTCTTCAGCCACCTCTGGTTCCTCTGGTTCCTCTGGTGGTTGGTGCTCGGGCTGGCGGCCGTCTCTGCCCCGGGCGTGCGATTGCCGTCGATCCGGCCGCCTGGGTGGCTGGTCCTCTCGCCCGCACGCTACCTCTGGCTGGTCCCCCTGACGATGATCCCCCAGTGGTTCATGGGAGCCGGGGGCGCATGCCTGCCCATCGGGCCGGATGGCTCCTCCGGCCCGCTGCCGATCCCGCACGTCCTGGCGTATTACGCGATCTTCTTCGGCTTCGGGGCGCTCTATTTCGGGTTCGACGACCGGTCCGGTCGCGTCGGCGAGCGCTGGTGGCTGCCGCTGTCGCTCGCACTCCTGGTTGTTTTCCCGCTGGGGATGGTCCTCATGGATGGGTGGCCCGGACCTCTGGGCGTCAGGCCCGACGCGCTGCCGCTCCGGGTCCTTGCCGTTGTCTTGCAGGCGGCCTACCCCTGGCTCATGACGTTCGGCCTCATGGGGTTGTTCCGGCGATTCTGCCCGGTCGAGAGCCCGACGATGCGTTACCTGTCGGACTCGGCCTACTGGCTCTACCTTGCACATCTGCCCCTGATCATCGCGGCCCAGTACGTCGTGCGGGACTGGCCCTTGCCGGCCCTCGCGAAGTTCCTGTTCATCGTCGCGGTCGGGACCTCCTTCCTGTTGTGGTCGTACCAGAACCTGGTGCGCTACACCTGGCTGGGGCGCTTCCTGAACGGGCCGCGTGTCCGGCCCGCGCGGGCCGGTGCGCCCGCGGTCGTCGCATGAGGTGTGGGCCACGCCGAGAGATGTGAAAGGAAAGGCTGCCGAATGGCCTGGTTCTTGGGGCTGACTTCAATTCGTCTTCTCGGAAGCCCCTGAAATTGCCCATGATGGATCCTCGCGGCCATATTTCCTCATCGACTCGATCTGGAGCGATTCATGCACGCCCGTCGGCTTCGGCCCGGTATCGTGGGCTTGGTAATGATTTTCCTCGTCATGAGCGGTTGTTCCCCGCCCGAGGAGCCGCCGATGGACCCGGGCGTGTCCCCGTTCTACCCGGGACCCAAGGAATCGGCGAAGGCATCGACGAGACCCGACGCCGCTCGCGGCCCCTCCGCGGTGGAGACGGCGGCAGGGGGTGATCGGGCCGGCTCGGACCCGGCGAACGCGGCGTCGGACGCGATGATCCGCCCGGAGGACGTCGAGCGTCAGCTCCTGATCGCGATGCGGACCGACGCGAAAGGCGAGACGGCCAAGGCCGTGACCAGCCTGGACCGGATCCTCGCGATCCAGCCGCAGAATCGGGCGGCGTTGCTGGGACGTGCCAGGATCGCGATGCGGCAGTCGGAGAGCGAGCCGGCCGCCGCGGAACGAGCCGCCGCGCTCGAGAAAGCCGGCACGCTCATC
This sequence comes from uncultured Planctomycetota bacterium, assembly GCA_963743925.1. Lineage (GTDB taxonomy): Bacteria > Planctomycetota > Planctomycetia > Isosphaerales > Isosphaeraceae > CAVZRC01. The sequence continues at coordinate 220,201 of CAVURY010000036.1, forward strand.
CGGACGCTCCGCCGCGCCTTCGAGAAGCCGACGAAGCAGGAGATCGAGCTCTTCGCGAGGATCCTCCTCGCCGAGGCCGCGAACTACAACACCCTGGGTCAATACGACCGGGCCACGACCGTGTTGAGAGAAGCCTACGACGGCGGCATCGACGCCTTCGATCGGATCGATTTCGACGAGACGACGAAGCAGCTCCGCGCGACGCCGAAGTATCAGGAGATGCGCAAGTCCATCGACGCGGCGAACCTCGCCGAGGCCCGCGCGAAGGTCAAGGATCGCATCGACAAGCCCCTCGGCTTCGCGTTCGACTTCCGGGTGAAGGACCTCGAAGGCAAGCCCCTCTCGCTCGAACAGTTCAAGGGGAAGGTCGTGCTCGTCGATATCTGGGGGACCTGGTGCAAGCCCTGCCGCGAGGCACTCCCTGGCCTGGTCGAGCTCTATCGCCGATTCCATCGCCACGGGCTCGAGATCGTGGGACTCGCGTACGAACCCGACGCCCCGAGTCCGGAAGCGGCGCTGAATCAGGTCAAGCAGTTCGTCCAGCAGTCGGGACTCCCCTACTATTGCGGGATGGGCGACGAGGGAATCCTCAAGAAGATCCCCGAGTTCCACGGTTTCCCCACCACGCTGGTGATCGATCGCTCGGGCAAGGTGCGGATGCTCGCGACCGAGAATAGCGAAGGGTTGATCAAGGCGATCGAGGCGGTCGTCCAGGTCCTGCTCGCCGAGCCGGCGAGCCCGGCGACGCCGAATCCCGCCGCAAGCCAGGAGCCAGCCAAACCCAAGGAGCCGCCCGCGCCGGCCAAGCCGGCCGGCGCGCCGTCCAAGCCGAAGTGATCGATCCGCCGGGGGGACGGTGTCCGATTCGGATGCCGCGATCTCGATCGAGGTGAAGTACGAGCGTGTCGGTACGAGTCGAGATCGCAGCGTCGCGTGATCAGATCAATCCACGCTCCATCGCCTCGGGGGCGTGACCTCGAACTTGCCGGTGGGCGGGCTGAAGCGGACGCCGATCTGCCAGAGGAGATCGGGCTGGTGCTTGGCCAGCAGGTATTTCATGACGACTTCGTCAGAAGGGGGCATGCCGGGGTCCTGGAAGACGACGCAGAGACGGGTCAGGGCCCGGCGCGTCCTGGCGTCCCAGACCTCGATCAGGCCGTGAGGCCGGCGCGGGATGCGGTAATACTTGTCGCCGTTCAAGACGGTCAGGCAATCGAACTGGCAGAACTCGTGGAATTCCTTGGGCTCCACGACGTCGCGGACCAGCTCGGCGGCGACCAGCTCGGGCACGCCCTGCTGGTACGTCGAGACGTCCAGGTGCATGGGCTCGTCTTCATGGGTCGGCTGCGGCTGGCTCTTGCCCTCGATCACCCGGAAGATCTCCGAGGCGACGAGCCGCGCATAGCCCGCCCGCAACCCCGCGCTCGAGATCACGAGTTGCGGGAACGACGACGCCGTCCGGACGACTTCCTGGGCGAAGGCGCCGGCCTCCCGCTGGAGCTTCTCCATCCAGTACCGCGGCATCTTCGCCCGGTCGCTCTCGGAATAGCGGAACGGGCGCGGGCCGACGTCGGGGACCCGGACGTCGGTCTCGCCGCCGCCGCGATGGAGCGTCCGGAGCACGGAGTCATACGTCGCCTCGCCCCGGGCGAACCGCTCCGCCGCGTCGAGGTGCCCCGAGCTCTTGACCCGCACGATCCGATAACTCGGGCGAGCCAGGAAGATCACCTCGCGCGCGTACAAGTCCTCGCGGCTCCGGATGTCCTCGACCTCGATCTCCCACCGGAGATAGCCCGTGCGAATCATGGGTCGCTAAGCTCCAGTTTTCCGCGTTTAGAAGTTCTAGAGCGCCTCACTCAACAGCCGCATATCCCGTGGCCCTCTCGGCTGCTACACCAACCCGACGCGCCGGCGAGGGTCCGATGGCATTCCCCTCGCCGGCGCGTCGGGTTGGTGTGGGGTGTATGGAATCCGATCGTGAAGCGCTCTACCACTCATAAACTGAAAACTGAACACTGATCAACCAATCCCACCCTGAATCGCCGGGACGATCAGGATCTCCGTGGCGGTCCGGTCGAACTGGCGGATCGGCGTGGTCTTCCCGGGCCCGTCGAGCCGGAAGGCCAGCCGCCCCGCGGTGAAATTCTCCGAGAACGCCGTTTCCGCCGCCGCGACCGTCTCGGGCTGATCCTTATGCCACTCCGCGAGCGTGAGGTCGCCATGTCCGGTCTTGAGGAGCCGTAGCTTCGCCATGATGGGGCACTCCCTTCTACTCCGTTCCGAGCTGAGTCGAACCGAGCCGCCGCGATGGATAAGTCCGCTTCGCTTCGATCCCACTCGACTCGACTCGATTCGTCTCGTCTGATCGATTGAGCCGAGGCCACCTCGGTCTCGGCGTGGCTGATCTTCCCCGGAGGTGCGGGCAGTTCCTCCGCCCCGCCCTGCCGCACATCGCGCCGCGGCCAGGCTGGCCGTTGCCTCGTCCGAGCACCCTTTCCGGCACGATTCGACCGGGAAGTTGACCAATGCCGGAGGAAGCGCGAATCCTTCGCGACGAGAATACCGATTCTATCCGAAGCCACTCGCCGGGGACAGGGGATCAGTCCCGATGCAACGGCCCTCGCGGCGAGTCCGTCGTGGATCCGGGCGACCCGACGGACTCCATCAAGAAGCCGGTTGTGCCGGTGCCGCCGCGGCAGCGGCCGCCGCCAGGGCAGCAGCCCTCTTCCGATCCTTCTCCGGCTTGGGGCGACGCTTGCCGAACGTGCCCCTGAAGATCTTGCCCCGCTTGGACCGCCGATCACCCTTACCCATCAGCTCGACTCCCGAAAAATGCGCGGAATTCACCGATCGAACGAACGCTTCTGAACCACTCGAGAGGGCGAGGCTCCGGAAAAGCCGGAACGGGAGATTCGGAGGCTGGTACGAAGCCTCACGCTCCCGGGGGAAAACAGGCGCCCCGTCTCGCCACCCCTATTGAGTTTCCAATCCTATCCGATTAGGATGGCCTGGGACACTGACGTTTGTCGTTTTCGTTGCATGTCGTCATTTCGACGAGGGAGATCCGAAGATGCCCCGTCGTCGCTCGAGTTCGCAGGTCATCGTTTTCGCGGGGCTGGTCCTGGTCGCGGGATGTCATGGCCGCGTGGATCCGGTCGTTCCTCCGCGGCCGGCGGTTCCGACCCAGGCGGGGGCGAAACCGGTGCAATCGCCGGATCCGGTCGTCGCGGTGCCGATCCGGCCCGCGAAGCCCGCCGTCCGGATCTCTCCCGAGGTGTTCACGATAACGGCAGATGATCCCGGTTTGCAACTCCTGGCGGCGGACGAAACGGACTCGGCCCGCGATCGGACGGGAGAAGTCCGCTGGACGGCCGAGCCTGCGGGCCTGGTCGCGATCGAGGCCGGGGGCTATCTTCGCCCGCTATCCCCGGGCGTGGTGACGGTCCGGGCCGCGTTGGCCAAGGGCGAGCCGGACGATTCGCCGAAGGCCGAGGCCAAGGTCACGATCGAGCCGAGGTCGGCCCGTCCGTGGGACTTCGGCGAGGACATCGTCCCGATCTTGACCCGGCTCGGCTGCAACACGGGCGCCTGCCACGGGCGGCTGGAAGGGCAGAACGGATTCCATCTGTCGCTGTTCGGGTACGACCCGGCCGGGGATTATCCGGCCGTGGTGCGCGACGCCGGTCAGCGTCGGCTATCTCGGATGGCGCCCGGCCAGAGCCTCTTCCTGCTCAAAGCGACCGGCCAGGTCCCGCATGTCGGCGGCCCTCGGACGGCGATCGGCTCGCCCGAGCATCAGACCTTGCTGGCCTGGGTCCGCGACGGGGCCCCCGAGCATTCCGGCAAGACGCACGGACCGGTCGCGAGCGTCGTCGTCGAGCCCCCCGGGGCCGTCCGGATGGATGAGCCCGGTGCGCGGCAGCTCCGGGTCATCGCCCAGTACGCCGATGGGCACCGTCGCGACGTGACCCGGCTCTCGTCGTTCAAACTCAATGACGACGCCTCGGCGGCCGTCACTCCCCAGGGACGTGTCAGCCTGCTCCGCCGCGCCGAGGCCGACCTGATCGTTCGCTATGAGACGCAGGTCCTGCCCATCCGGCTCTCGACCGTGATCAACCCCGACCTGGCCGTCGATTTCTCGAAACTGAAGCGGCGGAATTTCATCGATGACGAGCTCTTCAAGCGGCTCGAGGCGCTCAAGGTTCCCCCAAGCCCCCCGGCCAGCGACCCGGCGTTCTTCCGGCGCCTCTCGCTCGACCTGACGGGCGAACAGCCCGCGCCCGATGAAATCCGGAGCTTCCTCGCCGACACCGACCCGGAAAAGCGGTCCAAGCTGATCGATCGCCTGCTCACCACGAAAGAGTTCGTCCTGTTCTGGAAGATCAAGATGGGCGATCTCCTCCAGATCAGCACGACGAGACAGGGGAACGGGGCCCCTCGCTACCATACCTGGATCGAGCGCTCGCTGTCCGAAAATCGGCCGTGGGACAATCTGGTCCGCACGCTCCTGACCGCCGTGGGCGACCCCAACGACATCGACAACGGCGGGCCGGTCAACTACGCGCTCGATTCCCCGATGCCGAATGAACAGGCCGAGTTGACCGCCCAGCGGTTCCTGGGGATCCGGATGCGATGCGCCCAGTGCCACGATCATCCGTTCGACGTCTGGACCCAGGACGCCTACTACGGCCTGGCCGCCTTCTTTGCCAAGGTCCAACGTGGAGGCGGCGGGGGCGGGATGATGATGACTCGCGACCGCGTGACCATCAATCCCAAGGGTGAAGTGATCCATCTGCGGACCAAGAAGGCCGTCGAACCGCATTTGCTCGACGGCAAGCTCGTGAAGGTCCCCCCCGCCGATGATCCGCGCAAAGCACTGGCCGACTGGATCACCGCGCCGGACAACCCGTATTTCGCGAGGGCCACGACCAACTGGGTCTGGGCGCAGCTCTTCGGCAAGGGCCTGGTCAACCCGCCCGACGACATGAGCCGGGCCAACCCGCCGGTCCATCCCGAGCTGCTCGACGCCCTGTCGCGCCATTTCGTCGAGCACAAGTACGACCTCCGCGACCTGATCCGGACCATCGCCAATTCCGAGACTTATGGACTGTCATCGGGGACGGTGAAGGGGAACGAGAAAGACACCCGGCTGTTCTCGCACCATCTCCCGCGCCCGCTCACGGCCCACCAGATGGCCGACGCGCTGGCCCAGGCGACCAGTGTGCCCAATGTCTTCCAGGATCGAGGCGGAAAGAATACCCGCCGTGCGATCCAGATCTACGACCCGGCGATGCCCAGCACGCTCCTCGATTCGTTCGGCCGATGTTCGCGGACCGTCGCCTGCGCCTCCAGCCCGGCGCCGACCCTGAGCCTCCGCCAGGCCCTGATGCTGATCGGCGGCGATGTCATCGAGGGGAAGGTTTCCAACCTGAACGGCTACCTTTCCAGCGCCCTCAAGCTCGACCTCGAGCCCGGGGAACTGGTCGAGAACCTCTATTATCGGACGGTCTGCCGTCCCCCGACCCCCGAGGAACTCTCCCGATGGTCGGCCGAGCTGAAGCAAGCATCGTCGCTGCCCGAGGCGGCCGAAGACCTCTTCTGGGCGCTGCTGAATTCGCGAGAGTTTGCGTTCAATCATTGAGTTAGTTGTTCGTCGTCCGTGGTCAGTTGTCCGTGGTTGGTGGCTAGTGGTCAGTAGTTGGTGGCTAGCAGAGATCGGTTTGATGTACCCACTGACCACGGACAACGGACTAACAAATGGAGACCATCCCATGTCCGGGTCCTCGAACGGTCAGCGGTGTGGCGGCCCGAGCCGTCGCGAAATCCTCCGGGTCGGCTCGCTGGGATTCCTCGGGCTGGGCATGGACGAGTGGTTCCGGCTCCGTTCTCGGGCCGGGACGAGCCCGGCGAAGGTGAAGAACTGCATTTTGGTGTGGCTGGCGGGCGGCCCGTCGCACATCGACACGTTCGACCCGAAGCCGAAGGCGCCGGCGGACGTCCGGGGCGAGTTCAAGCCGATCGCGACCTCGGTGCCGGGCCTCGAGATCAGCGAGGTGCTGCCGAACCTCGCCAAGGTCATGAACCGGGTGACGCTGATCCGCAGCATGACCTCGCCGGAGTCGGACCACGGCCGGGCGGCCCACCACCTGCTGACGGGCTATCGCCCGTCGCCGGCCATGGAATATCCGGGGTATGGGAGCGTGGTGGCCAAGGCCCGCGAGGCGAAGCGCGGGATGCTCCCGCCTTATGTCGCGGTCCCGGACGCGCCGATCTCGGGCCTGAGCGGATACCTGACGCCGGCCTATGACCCGTTCGCCGTCTCCGGGGACCCGAACCAGGCGGGCTTCCGGGTCCGAAATCTGACCCCGCCCGACCGCCTCACTTTGTCCCGGCTCCTGCGCCGCCGCGATATGGTGAAGTCGCTGGACGAGTTCGCCCGCGATGTCCCGGCGACCGCGCTGACGACCAGCCGCGACCAGTTCTCCGAGCAGGCGTATTCCCTGCTGACCTCCAGCGCGGCCCAGGCGGCGTTCCGGATCAACGAGGAATCCGACTCGGTCCGCGAGAAGTACGGGCGGACGCCCTTCGGCCAGTCCTGCCTGCTGGCACGTCGGCTGGTCGAGGCCGGGGTCTCGTTCGTGACGCTCAACGACCGGGGGATGGGCCAGCTCGGCTGGGATACCCACGCCCAGAACTTCACATCCATCAAGAACAATCTGGCGCCACCGCTGGACAAGGGGGTCGCGGCTCTGGTCGAGGACCTCACCGAGCGCGGGCTGATCGACGACACCCTGGTCGTCATGATGGGCGAATTCGGCCGGACCCCGAAGATCAACGGCAATGCCGGCAGGGACCATCATGGCCGGGCCAACAGCGTCCTGATGTTCGGGGCGGGGATTCCCGCCGGACTCGTCCTGGGCCGGACCGACGTCGGCGGCGATGCGCCCGTCGAGCGGCCCGTCACGCCGGCGGACCTGGCCTGGGTGCTGTACCACAAGCTCGGGATCGACCCGGAGACGACGCGGTTCGAAGCCGCCGACGGCCGCCCTGTCCGGCTGGTCAACGCGGCCAACCCGCCTCGCGAGCTGATCTGAATGTGCGAGTGGCTGGTGGCTAGGGGCTAGGGGCTGGAGAAGAAAATGCGGCTCATGGGCCACGATTGGTGGGCGAGGCCGCGATCCTCCTACGAGCCCGACGCGCCAGCGAGTGCGTTCTCGGGCTCATTCACTCGCTGGCGCGTCGGGCTCGTGGAAAGAACACCATTCTTGGCCCAAGAGACGAGAATGCATTGGTATTCTCTAGCCACTAGCCACCAGCCACTAGCCACTACGAAGAAGCCACCACGAAACCACTTCCCACTTGCCAGTGAGCATCGGCCATGGTAATTCTGGATGGATCGCTGGGTTCCCCCTCGGTTGGTCCTTTTCCCAGATTTTGGCGAATAATCAGAGAAGCCTGCGTGCGGGGCCGGCCTTCGATCTGGTAAAATACTCCGATCCGATTTGGTACCCGCTCTCGCCAGGAGTTTAACCGCGATGTCGCAAGGTCCTCGCCGGCATCTCCGCCTCGAAAATGTTGACGGAGTGACCGTTGTCAGCTTCGTCGAGACCAAGATCGTGACCGAGGAGAACATCCAGGAGGTCGGCGATCAGCTCTACAGCCTGGTTGAGGATGAAGGTCACAAGAGCCTCCTGCTCAATTTCGGCAACGTCCAGTACCTTTCCAGCGCCGCGCTCGGCAAGCTGATCAACCTCAAGAAGAAGGTGGCGGCCGTCAAGGGCAAGCTGAAGCTCTGCTGCATCCACCCCGACCTCCTCGAGGTCTTCCGCATCACCCGGCTCGATCAGGTCTTCGAGATCTACACCGACGAACAGTCGGCCCTCGACAAGTATTGATCGAAATCCGGGCCCTGTTCCGGTCGGCCGCATTCCGGAGACGACCGATCCCAGGGTCCCTTGCCGCCGAGGGGTCGGAAGAAGAGAACCACGGCCCGTAGAGACGCGAGGCCAGCCATCGGGGCGTCGAAACACGCCCCGGTTTGTTTCTCGCCGGCCCCGTCGATCCGAACTTTCCTGCCGACCAACGCCGGTCGGGTGCCGTCGGCCTGTGCCGGGTTCATTCGGCCTGGTCCTCTCTTTCGCCCATGAATGACCCCGCGCCGACACCGATGATGCAGCAATATCGCGAGCTGAAGGCCCGCGATCCCGATGCGCTCCTGCTGTTCCGGATGGGCGATTTCTACGAGATGTTCGGCGAGGACGCCGAGCGGGCCGCACCCTTGCTGGGCCTCGCGCTGACGTCCCGCGACAAGGGTGCCGATGCCATGCCGATGGCCGGCTTCCCCCATCCGGCGCTCGATTCCTACCTGGCCAGGATCGTCCAGGCGGGCCTGCGCCGGCCGTCTGCGAGCAGGTGGAGGACTCGAAATTCGCCAAAGGGCTGGTGAAGCGGGACGTGGTCCGGGTCGTCACCCCGGGGACCTTGACCGACGATGAACTCCTGGATCCCAAGACGGCCAACTACCTGGCGGCCGTGGTGGAGGTCGGCGGGAAGTTGGGCCTATCCTGGGTCGAGCTGTCAACCGGGCGGTTCTCGCTGACGAGCCTGATGCGGACGGAGCTGATCGACGAGATCGCCCGGCTCAATCCGGCGGAGGTCCTGATCTCCGAGCTGAGCCTGGAGGCCCCGTGGGTGAAGATGCTCCGGGGCCAGCCGGTCGGGGCGATCACGGTGCGACCCTCCTGGGACTTCCAGCCCGAACAGGCCCGCAAGACGCTCTTCGAACAGTTCCGGACGACGACGCTCGCCGGCTTCGGGGTCGACGACCGCGCGATCGAGGTCCAGGCGGCCGGCGCGCTGGCCTGTTACCTGCGCGACACCCAGAAGACCTCGCTGGGCCACATCACGCGGCTGGTCCCCTATCGCCGCGCCGACACGATGGCCCTCGACGAGATGACGCGGCGGAGCCTCGAGCTGGTCCGGACCCTCCGCGAGGCGAAGCGTGAGGGCTCGTTGCTCAGCGTGATCGACTGCACGGCCACGCCGATGGGGGCTCGGCTGCTGTCCGAGTGGCTGACGTCGCCGCTGACGGCGCCGGAGCCGATCGCCGAGCGCCTCGACGCCGTCGAAGAGTTGTACACGCAGTCGGTCCTCCGTGGCGACCTCCGGACGATGCTGAGCCAGTCTTACGACCTGGAGAGGCTGGCGGCGCGGGTCGGGACGGGCCGCGCCACGCCCCGGGATCTGGTCGCCCTGGCCAGGACGCTCGCGTTGCTGCCGAAGGTCAAGGCCCGGCTGACGGCCCGGGTCTCCAGGCGGCTCAACCAGCTCGAGGCGGCCCTGGAGCTCTGCCCGGAGATCCGGGCCGAGATCGAGGCCGCGCTGGTCAACGACCCGCCGCTGGCCGTCAAGGAAGGGGGCCTGATCCGCGACGGCTATCATGCCGACCTCGACGAGCTGCGTTCCCGCGCCAGCGGCGGCAAGTCGTGGATCGTCAAGTTCCAGACCGAACAGATCCGCAGGACGGGGATTCCCAGCCTCAAGGTCGGATACAACAAGGTCTTCGGCTATTACATCGAGATCACGCACGCCCAGGAGAAAGCCCGGCCCGGGAGCATTCCGAGCGACTATATCCGGAAGCAGACGGTCAAGAATGCCGAGCGTTACATCACGGCCGAGCTCAAGGAATACCAGGACAAGGTCTCTGAGGCGGAGGGCCGAGCCTTCGAGCTGGAATACGAGCTCTATGCCACGCTCCGCGACCGCGTCTCGGCCGAGGCGCCCCGATTGATCCAGGCCGGCTCGGTGCTCGCGCAGCTCGACGTGCTGACCGCCCTGGCCGAGCTGGCCGCGCGGCACGGCTACTGCCGTCCCGAGATCGTGGCCGATCCGGTCTTCGAGGTCGAGGCGGGCCGGCATCCGGTGCTCGACGCGCTGTTACCCTCCGGCGATTTCGTCCCCAACGACGTCAGGCTCGGCCCGGAGGGCGGAACGATCCTCCTGATCACCGGGCCGAACATGGCGGGCAAGAGCACGTATATCCGCCAGGTGGCCTTGCTTGCGGTCCTCGCCCAGATCGGCAGCTTCGTCCCGGCCCGACGGGCCCGGATCGGGATCGTCAACCGGCTCTTCGCCCGGGTCGGCGCCACCGACGAGCTGAGTCGCGGCCAGAGCACGTTCATGGTCGAGATGACCGAGACCGCCAACATCCTCAACAACGCGACCCCGCGCAGCCTGGTGATCCTCGACGAGATCGGCCGGGGCACCAGCACGTTCGACGGGATCTCGCTGGCCTGGGCGATCACCGAGCACATCCACGACGGGATCGGCTGCCGGACCCTGTTCGCCACCCATTACCACGAGCTGGTCGAGCTGGAGAAGACCAAGCCGCACCTCCGCAACGCCAACGTCGCGGTGCGGGAGAGCGACGGCGAGATCGTCTTCCTGCACCAGATCGTGCCAGGCGGGGCCGACCAGAGCTATGGCATCCACGTCGCCCGGCTGGCGGGCGTCCCGGCCCCGGTGCTGGAGCGAGCCCGCGAGATCCTCAAGTTCCTCGAGCGGCAACACGGGCCGGACCCCGGCTTGCCGGCCCCCGAAGGGCCCATCCGCCGCAAGGTCAAGACGGGCCGGGCCCTGACCGGGAGCCTGTTCGCCGAGCTGCCCGACCCCCTCCTCGACGAGCTCCGCCAGGTCGATCCCGCGAGCCTCACGCCCGAGCAGGTCGTGGAACTGGTCAAGAGGCTGCGCGAGCTGGCGGGCTGACGGACGTCTCGCGGGATCGCTTGGACTGATCACCATCCGCAAGAGCTGCGACCGGCGATAACCGTTCTGTCTTTACCGGCGCTCGACTACAATACTCTTGGAGGCGAGACTGATGCGAGGATTGGGGCCACACCAGCAATGCGAAGAAAGAAGGCCGGCTATGGATGAAACGTCACCGAACGGACATGCGGTGTCCGTCGTCCCGGATTCGCGGATCAGCGAGACGATCGACCCCGTAGCCTCGATCGCTGAGGAAGTCGCGACCTATCGAGCACGGCTGCCGGAATTGCTCGAGCACGAGGGTCGTTTCGTTCTCATCAAGGGGAGCGAGGTTGTCGGGTTCTTCGACGATGATTCGGAGGCCATCCGCGAGGGTTACCGCCGATTCGGCATCGTCCCGCTCCTTGTGAAACGAATCTCCCGAGTGGAACGGGTGATCTACATTCCCAACGTGGTGATCTGATCGTATGCCTCGATTATCGATGACGACTGGCCACATCCCGATTCCGCGAGTCGCCGATGATGCCGGGTCCGATCGCGCGTTGCCAGGAACCGCCGTGGTCGCTTAGTCTGAGAGGCATGGCGACGAGGGAATCCAGGCCGAGAGGGCTGGCCGGAGTCCCGTCGGCCTCGAGACAAGAATAGAATCCACGCCGGGTGACTCATTCGATGATTCGCAACTTCCTGGTCCTGGCCGTCACGGGCGCGTCGTTACTGATCGCCGACATGGTGCTGGGGTTCCTCGCCTCCTCCGAGGCACCCGAGCCGTACGCGGTCGCCCGGAGGATCCACCTGCTGTTCTCGCTCCTCACGGTCGTGATCGTGCTGGGGGTCCATTCCATCGTCTACACCTACTTCATGGCGACCGCGAAGTGGGCCAAGGAAGTCGTCCGCGTCTACGGGCTCCCGGACTGGTTCGTCTCCCAGGCCCTCAAGAACAAGCGCCGGGCTTTCCGGTTCGTCATGGGGAGCATGACGACGCTCGCGATCGCGACCTGGCTGGGCGGCGCGGCCGATACGCGGGGCTCGGCCTACGCGCTCTGGCATCTGGCCGCCGTGGCGCTGGCGCTGGCCTTCAATTTCGGCTCCTTCGTCGTGGAGTACGGCGCGATCGTCGGCCACGCCCGACTGCTGGTGGAATTGAAGGACCAGGCCGATCGCATGCGCGAGGAACGCTCAAGACTCCTCGCGGAGGCCGGCGGTCCGTGACGGGCGGAACCGGCTCGTACCCCTCGCCGTTCGGATCATTGTTCGGTTGCGACCCGCTGAACAGGGAGAAAGCATGCCCGGAGCCTTCCGGATCTTCGCGATCCTGTCCTTGATCGCCGCGCACACAGGGAGTTGCGAATGAGACCGCTCGGGGTGATCGTGCTGATCGTGCTGGTGGACCTGCTGGGGTTCTCGCTGGTCATGCCGCTGCTGGCTCCGTTCGCCAAGCATTACGGGTTCGACGCGTGGCAGATCGGTGTCTTGTTCTCGGCCTATCCGATGTGCCAGTTGGTGGCGGGGCCGATCTTGGGCCGGCTGAGCGACCATTACGGCCGACGTCCGGTGCTGATCTTCAGCCAGGCGGGGACCGCCCTGTCGTTCCTGATCCTGGGCCTCTCGCGCGACTTCCGGGTGATGCTGCTGGCGCGGATGCTCGACGGGGCCTCCGGGGGGAACATCCTGGTGGCGCAGGCCTACGTGGCCGACGTGACGAAGCCCGAGCACCGGGCGCGCGGCATGGGCCTGATCGGCATGGCGTTCGGGCTGGGATTCGTGCTCGGGCCACTGATGGGCGGGCTGCTGCTGAAGCTGCCGGTGAATGAAGACTGGCGGCTCCGCATCCCGTTCCTGGTGGCGGCGGGCTTCTCCACGATCGCCTGGATCCTCGTGTGGACCCGCCTCCCCGAGCCGCCCCGCGCGAAGGGGCAGAGCGGAAAGAAGCCCGGGTCCTGAACTGGCGAGGGATCGTCAACACGGTCAGCCTGCCGGGGGTCGGCATCCTGGTCCTGATCGGGTTCCTGAGCGTCCTGGGATTCGCCTCGTTCGAGGGGACCTTCGCGCTCTACCTGAACGGGCGGCTCGGCTGGGACGAGAGCTCGGCGGCCTTCGCGTTCGCCGGGCTGGGATTCCTGAGTGCCGTCGTGCAAGGCGGGCTGATCCGCCGCCTCGTCCCCCGATTCGGCGAGTCCCGGCTGATCGTCATCGGGCTCGTGCTGGCCGTCGGCGGATTCGCCGGCCTGGCGATGGCGGGCGACGTGGCCCAACTGGTCGTCGCCATCGTGCTGCTGGGCCTGGGCCAGGGGCTGCTGAGCCCGTCGCTGTCGGGGCTCCTCTCGCGGATCACGCCGGAGAGCGAGCAAGGGGTCGTCTTCGGGACATTCTCCTCGGTGCAGACGCTCGCCCGGATGATCAGCTACTCGGCGGCCAACGTCCTGCTCGGCCGGGTCTCGATCGGGGCGCCGTACTGGTGCGCCTTCGCGATCGACCTCGTGGCCCTGTCTATCGCCGGGAGCCTCGCGGTTCACCTCGGGCGTGGAATGGCCGGGGCCATTCACGCGGGAGTCGAGAGCCGGACGACGGTCGGCCGTCCTTCCTGAGGGTTCCGTCTCTGCCTGTAGGAGAAATCCATCTCCATTCGACCGCGGGACCATCCCCACACGGGTGGGGCGAACGACCTGGTAACAGGTCGAAGAACAGGTAGCGGCGGACCATCCCCACGCAGGTGGAGAGGACGGCCGCTCGGGAGATAGCTTCCCTGCCATCCGCAGGCCATCACCACGCGGGCGGGAAGACCATTTCATTTATTCATGAATATGTGTAAATTTCATAACCATCCCCACACGGGCGGTGAGAACCTCCGTCGGCCCAATTGGCGAGAGCTTACTGACTATGACAAAGCCTATTGATTGGCGACAATTGGAATTCCCGCCCCTCTCGTTTGTCTGCTCACGATCGTTGCGGCGTGGTATGGTCGCCCGATGGAGCCAGGAAGCAACAAACCACCCGGCATGATCGGGCCGCCGCCCTCGGCCAGGGGCGGTCGCCCTGCCGATCCCGGCCTGCATGCCCGGCAGATCGCCAGGGAATGGGAGGACGTGGGAGAAAGCTACGTCGAGCGGCGGAATCGCGAACTGGGCATACCGAAGGGCATGAACGGACAGCCGGACTTCGACGGCGACGGGAGGTGGCGAGCGTTCAACCCACATGGACGCCAGGGCGGGGAGAACTCGACGGGCGTGGCGGTGGATTCCGGCGTGCTGAACCCCGACCTCCTCAAGGGCAAGAAGGGCGGTCGGCTGTGGGCGAAGGCCACGCTTCGAGACCGGATAGACGCGTCGATCTCTCACGAATACGAAGAGCTGATGGCGGGCGGGAGCCACGAGGCGGCGATCAGGAAAGCGGCGTAGACGAAGTTGCCAATCAGCGACATGGCCAGGAGGATCAATCGGGCCAGGGCGAGGTAGGCTGCGATCGCGGGTACCTTGCCAGTCTACTGCGTTTTCCCCGGCGTCCCGGGAATGCCCGGCGCCCGATGGGGCCTTGTGGCATGAGGTGGGCTTTCGACCACGGATAACGCCGCAGCCTCCGCGCATCCTATCACCCCGCGGCCCTCGCACAGGCCAAGAGTTCGGACCTCCGCTCGAATCCCTCCTGGGTCAGCCGATACGCGGACTCCGGGCCTCCAGCATACGTGCTCACGGCGCGCATCACCCCGGCGCGGGCCAACTCGCGGTAGACAGGCCGGGTCGTGTCGTCCACGTTGACGTCCCCGTGCCGCTCGATGTGAAGACGGAACAGGGCCAGGGCCTCATCGGAAAGCGTGAGCGTCAGCATGGGATTCCCTCCGTGTTTTCGCCAGATGGGCGGAGGAGGGATTATAACGGATGGAGCGATCCCTCCGAATGGCAATCCGATGCCAGCCGCCCTCTTGCGTTTTATGGCGCTTCGGGCGACGCAAATGCTGATACGGAAAGGCCATTACTGCGCCCGTTATTGCATCGCTATCAAGAACATGGGGTCAGACCAGGTTTTCCGGTTTTTTCAGAACTCGGGGTCCAGAACTCGGAAAAAACCCATAACCAGGTCTGACCCCCGGATTCCCCAGGTCTGACCCCCGGATTCCCCGTAGCGTTTAAGTCCCTCGGTCTATACAGCCGTCAGGCCGCCGTTGACCGGCAGGTCGATACCGGCGACGTAGCTGCTTTGGTCCGAGGCGAGGAACAAAGCTGCGGAAGCGATCTCCTCGGGGCGAGCCAAGCGTGCCAGAGGCGTCATCGCAGTGATCTGCTTTCTGGCTTCGGCGGCGCCCTCTTTGGACGGGAACTGCTCGTCGAACATCGGCGTGTCGACCGGGCCAGGGCTCAGCACGTTGGACCTGATCTTCCGATCCTTGAGTTCGCTGGTCCACGTCCGGGCGAACGACCGGAGCGCCGCCTTGGTAGCGCTGTAGGTGCTGCGGCCCGGAAAGCCTTTGTTCTTCCCGGCGGACGCCACGAGGATGATGGAGGCCCCCTCATTCAAGTGGGGCAGCGCCTTTTGAACGGTGAAATAAGTGCCGCGGGCGTTGGTGTCGAAGGTCTTGTCGAAATGCTCAGGCGTCACTGCGGCGGTCATCGTCTTTTCGACGAGAGCCGCGCCCGCAAAAATCACATCGATCTTGCCCTTCTTCGCAACGGTCTCGTAGAGACGGTCGAGGTCATCGAGCTTTGAGATGTCGGTCTTTACGCCGGTGACGTTCTTACCGATCTCCGCGACGGCCTTGTCGAGCTCGGCCTGGCGGCGACCGGCGATGAACACATAGGCGCCCTCTTCAACGAACCTCTTGGCGGTCGCGAGGCCGATGCCGCTGCTGCCCCCCGTGACGACGGCGATCTTGTTTTTCAATAAGGACATTTTGTTTCCTTCTTCGTCGTGAGTCAGCTTGTTCCGCGCGTGGACTATTCAGGCTCTCTCCGCTACGGTGCGCGCCACTTTAAGGGCCGTTTCCCCGACCCTGGCGCCGAGTCGGTATGCGGTCTCATTCACGGCCGAGACAATGCCCTGTATCAGTGTTGACTGGCCGTCACCGATACACGCCGAATCCGCGGCGACCGTAGCGGCGGCAATACCCTCAGAATCGAGAATAGGAAGCCAGGCAGCACCCGCGCGATCGGCGCCGAATCCGGCATCGTTGAAGAAAGCGAAGTGTGGCCCAAATAAACGCGTCATTCCAGCAGCCATTACGCCGCCATGACTACCGCTCGCCACGACCAAGCCTGCATCTTCTGAATTACCGAGTGAGATGGAGTCTATGCAGAGGACGCCGTGAATAAAGGTGCGTCCCACGACCGGCGCCTCCACGTCTGCGTGGGGCCAAGGCGCGAATTTCAAGAGCTCCACTGCTTGTACGACGGTTTGACCGTTCTCTACACCACACATGGCCGCAAGTCTGTTGACACGACTGATGATCCCGCGTTGGTGCATGTCTGCGGCGTCGCCGACGCGGGCGCTGTCAGTCGCGACGGCCGCCATAGCCATGCCATGTTGTTCCGCCCAAAGCAGACCTCTGACCCCCGCCTCATCTCGACCGATGCCGCAGTCATGATGAATGGCAGCGCGAGCGCCAGCTTTGGCCGAGAAATACGCAGCGTAAATCGTGGCATTCGAACCGCCGATAACGATGGCACCGTTTGCTTCTGGAGGAAGCTTTACGACGCTATCAACCACCAGAACAAGAACGTTCATGCCGCTGCTGCCGCCCGTGACGTCGGCGATCTTGTTTTTCAATAAAGACATTTTGTGAGTCTGTAGCAGAGATACCGGGTTGGCTATAGGCGTTCTGGGGTTGGCATCAGTCCGTTTCCGCGTCGAATACCAACCCGAAGCGTCAGCGAGGGGGTCTGCGGGCGAGGCCGAGGATCGGACCCTCGCTCACGCTTCGGGTTAGTGTGAGCGGCGGCTGCCGGCCCGGCAACCGTGCTACAGTCTCCGTTTTGTTTCCTTTTTCGTGCGGCGCCGGGCTGGGGGGCTGTTTAATGGTCCCTTGTTACTCAGGTCGCTTTGCGTTCGGCCCCGAGCGTGACGATGAAAACCACGAAGTGCGCGCTGGAGCGGTTGCGCCACTCGTGAAAGTTGCCGTTCTGCACGATGAAATCGCCAGGCTTGAGGAGGATTTCCTTCAACTGGCCGTCTTCGTCGGGGTAAGCCAGTTCCCCTTCGCCGCTAATCACGACCACGAGGTCGATGCTGTCGGTGCGGTGCATCCCCCCGCCCGATTTGCCGGGCGTTATGTTGTGGCCCGTCCCGAGGTCGAACTTGGCAATAAGCGGTCCAAGATCCGGCGCCTGGTTGCCCGTCTCCGGGGGCAATGATTGGACGTTCGACTCGGACGGCGCCTTTCGGACCGAAGAGGCCCTTTTGCTGGTACTCGCCGAGCACCTGCTCGGCTGCGAGGGGCAGGTTAGGAAGCTGGTCGAACCCCCAGATATTGGTTGGGAGATCGGTCGAGGTCGTTTCGAGCAGGTCACTCACCTGCACCACGACGCCCGACTTGCTTTCGGCGGTCACGATTCTTCGCATCTTCATTTTGCATGTCTCCTTTGAAAGTTAAGCAGCGACACCAGGAGGCCCGTGAGTAGCAATGGAACAGAAAACCGGCGTAAGGATTGTTACGCCGAAACCTCCGTCTTGGTGAAGCGTGTGGAGTGCACTGCATTTCAGAGTTGCGACCAACCCCCATCGACCGGAAGTTCGGCACCGGTCGTGAAGGTCGCGTCGAACGCGAGGAAGAGGACGGCCTTGGCGACTTCCTCCGACGTCCCGAAGCGCTTCATCGGATTGGCTTCGCGCATCTGCCGAGTGCCCTCGGCAGCCACGTCTTTATCGGGAAACGCTTTGCCGATGATCGGCGTGTCGATGGGGCCGGGCGACACCGCGTTGACGCGAATCCCCCGAGGAAGCAGCTCGGCGGCGAACGCCCGAGCGAAGGATCGCAGCGCAGACTTGGCCGCTCCATACGCGGCGAGGGCGGGCATTCCCTTGACGTTGGCGATCGAGGTCGTGAGGACGACAGCGCCTCCCCGGTTCATCAGCGGCGCGAGCTTCTGGACCGCGAAAAACGGTCCCTTGGCGTTCAGGTTGAACATCTCGTCATAGGTCGTCTCGGTCGTGTTCTCGAGAGGGGCGAAGAGGCCGAGCCCGGCGTTGACGAAGAGCAGGTCGAACGTGTCGAATTCGGCCTTCACCCGAGAGGCGAGCACGTCGATTTCCGTCAACGACCGCGCGTCGCTCGAAACCACGACGCCGCCCTTCCCAAGCTCTTTCTGCGCCGATTCCAGGCCGGCCTGCGAGCGACCCGTCACCAGGACGCGCGCGCCCCCATCGAGGAGCATCTTCGCCGTCGCGAGCCCGATGCCGCTCGTGCCGCCGATAATCACCACCGTTTTACCTTGGTACCGTTCCATGTGTATTCTCCTCGCGATGTCTGGGTCGCTTTGCTGAATTTGAACTGTTTGGTATGATAATAGACGCGATGGCCGCGGCCAAGGGATTTTTGAACTAGTTATTTCAAAATTCCCCAGGACCGCGTGGACGAGCACGTAGCTCCGCAATCGCATGCTGATTCGGGTCACCGCAACCATCTCACCGCGACCGGCGCTCCTTCAGGACACCGCGTTCAAGGATGCTGTGGAAGAGAAATCGACGCCGGAGACCTTGACGACGGCCTGCCACGCGGCTTCCTGGCTGGCGCGATCGTGGAGGTGTGGGTGGCGCTGCGCCTCAATTGGGCCTGTGAACTTCCCTTGAGCCGAGGCGAAGAATTGCCCTGAGACGTCGGTTCCGAACTCCGACGCCTGGAGGTACCGACGGGCCGCGGTCTCCGGCGTCTGATTCATGCCGGGAATGAGGTTCACGATTGGGATAAACAGATACCTCAACGCCGGGCCAGCGTTTCGCACTACCTTGGTGTCGGTCGCCGCACCGGGCGAGACAGCGTACACGGCCATGCCGGAGGGTAGCCGTGCGCCAGCGCCGCGACCCACCAAGCGATAATGAGCTTCGCGTCGGCATACGCATTGTTGGGCACGTACCTCACGTTCGGCCCGTTGCGCAGCAGGGCTTCAACAGCGGCGGTTCGGTCACCCTGGTAGTATTTGGCCGCGAAGGCTGGCACGTCGGTGTAGCTGAACATGGGTACGCCCCCTCGGGCAGGTTCCGCCCCGGAGATAACAATCCGCGCGTTGGGGCTCAGCAGGTTGGCGCGGAGCAACCCGACAGTCAGTTGATGATGGCCGATCAGCGGGGCCTGAGCCGCCTCGACGCCCGCCGCGGTGAGCACCCGCTTCTTACCTGGGACCAACCCTGCATTGAGCAGTAGGAAATCGATCGGCCGACCTCGCTTGACAAGCTCGGCGAGGGCGGACCGGACGCTGGTCGGTGCGTCCAGATCCAGCTCCAGCGGGGTAAAGACCTGGTTCTTTGTCTCAGCCGCGAGTTGAGCGGCCGTTTCCTGGGTCCGGGCCAGGCTGCGGCCGGTGACGATGACCTGGCGGTAGCCCTTGATGGCGAGCATGCTGGCTGCCGCATAACCGAGCCCGGATGTGGTGCCGGTGACGAGAGCGATCGAATGTTCCATGGGTGGCTCCGTGGTGAAGGGTGAAGGTCGAGTCGTGAGGCCCCACGAGGCCAGGGCCGGCTTGCTATTTTCGAACGGTCCGGTTATAAATTGGTGCGATGGCCATTGTCAAGGAGTTTTGAACTAAATGGTTCAAAATAACGCTAGGCCGCGTGGACGACCGCGCAGCTTCGACGAGAGGGAGGCGCTGGAAAAAGCGACTCATGTGTTCCGGTCGAAGGGTTACGACGGAGTGACGATCGACGATCTCGTCGCCGGGATGGGCGTGGGACGGCCGAGCCTGTATTCCGTCTTCGGGGACAAACGGACCCTATTCTTGCGCGTCCTCCGTGAGTACGCCGAGACGAAGGGCGCTCTCGCCGCGAAGGCACTCCTCGCGCCGCAAGCCGTTCGCGAATCGCTCGCAAGCTTTATGAGGTTCGCCGTCGAAAGTGCGACCGAGGAAGGGTGCGCCCCGGGATGTCTCATCGTGTGCGTCGCGCCGCTCGTGAACGACGCTGAAGTCCGGCAGTTCCTACAGGACGCAGCAGCTGGCGCCGTGGCGCTGGTGGAACGTCGTTTCCGGGACGGGATCAGCGCGGGAGAAATCCCGTCAGACTTTCCTGTAGCCGTGCGCGCGAGCCAAGTCATTGACCTTTCCCGTGGTTTGACCATACGTGCACAACTAGGCACGCCGCGCGAGACGCTTCTCAGAGATGTCGAGGAAGCGGCCGACTTGGTGCTCCTGCCGCGCCTGAAGGCCATCGGCAAACAGAAGCGATAACTTTCTCTCGCCACCGAAAGACTTCTTGAGAATTATGATCCAAGTTAAAGCATGCGATGCTCAGTGCAAAGTTCTGCCTACCACTTCAGATAAGGGCCAGGAGCCGTTACCGATTTTCGGCTCCTGACCCGAATGTCGCACGGATTTCTCATTAAGCTTTGCCCATCAATCGCTTGCGTGCCTCTCTCCTCGGCTCGTTGAGGTAGCGTTGCTTGCTCGGCCTTCGCTTGTTCGCTCGCGGCTCGCAACGCCCCGGCCGATCCCCGACGCGATGACCGGCGATCGCCTTGAGCATCGCCGCGACCAGGCCTCCCCTCTCCTTCGGTGACGCCTCGACCAGCGACTGATGGAACGCCTTCATCGTCTGCCACGCCCCCGTGAAGCTCACCTCTCGTGGCGGCCGGCCATGCGCCCGCGCCGCACGCGCCATCACCCCACGGATCAGGTTGTACGCCAGCGGGTGCATCCAGATCTCCTTCTCCACCATACCCGGCGACTGGCAGCGCAGGATATTCATTTTCAATGCACATTTGATCGCGCGAATATCCAATTCGATGTTCCATCGCTTCAGGAACAGATCCGCCAACTCCCCCTTGCTGTGCTGCTCCGCGTCCACCATCGTCGTCACCAGCACCAGCTCATCCACCCGGAACCCGGGCCGCTCGACCTTCAGGCGCAGCTCGCGCACCGACAATTCGAGAGGCAGCCGCTCATAAGTCGCTTCGTCCATCCAGTCGGGGCGGCCCGGCTTGGTCCAGGTCACCACATGATCCTCCACCCCCAGCCGACGGCCGCGGCGGAAGTCGTACCTCCGCCGCTGGTGCATGCGGAACAAGCCGTCGATGCCCAACTCGGAGAGGCCGAGGATGCCGAAGAATGAGCCGAATACGCGGTCTCCCAGCACGATGCCGCCCGGCTCGAGCCGCCCCCACAACTCGCGGAACAGCGCCGTCTCGCCCGTCTCCTTCCCCGCGTATGGGCCGGTGGCCAGGTCGAGCACGACGCCGGTGGCCAGGGCGATGATCGCCACCATCCGGACCAGCGGGAACCCGACCCCCGCGGCCTGCGAACTCGGCCGGGGGAACGCCGCCTGGTTGCGGGGGCTGTCGGGCATCGAGGCGGTGGTCCCGTTGACCAGCAGCACATGGCGGCCCTTCCAGAGCCAGCCGGCCGCGGCGCCGGCCTCGATCTCCCGGCCGGTGCGGCGGACCAGGCGCACGACGACCTCGCGGGGGAGCCGCAGTCGGGCATCGCAGTAGGTGCCGGTCTGTTCCGAGCAGGGCTTGCGGTGGTGGATGGCCAGCCAGACGACCACGCGGGCGACCGCGGCGCGGCACGAGTGGTCGGGGTCGAGGACCTGCGAGAGGAAGGTGCAGAGGGTCACGAACGGGGTGTAGATCGACTCGTTGTAGGTCACGCCCTCGGCGGCCAGGGCGTCCTCGACCATCCCGGCGTCCAGGACCTCGGTGAAGGGGAGGCTCTTGTCCTTCTCGAGGGAATCGATCGTCTCGGACACCCGGTGTCGGGTACTCTGGGACATGGGCGGTCTCCTGGTCGGGCCGGACTCGGGTCGTTAGTTACCGAGCCTTGTCCCAAAGGAGACCGCCTCTTGTCTATCCCCCGACGACGATTTGGGTTAGAAAAATCCGTGCGACATTCGCTCCTGACCCCTTATCACGCCCTGACCACCGTTCTACCCAATCGAAAGGCTGGGTGGGCAGGCTCGGCGGCAACTGCCCCACGTAGAGGTCAGTGGATGGTAGGCACCACGACAGGAGATAGGCCCGGAACAATGGGGGCAGAGTCGCACCCAGCAGGTTCTCGTGGTCGTGGACCATCTCCTCGTCGATCGGGTTAGGGGCGATGGCGAGGGGCTCCCCGTCGTCACCCGCCGCATAGGACGATCTACGGAAGTCCTCCACGAATACTTCGAGCCTCGCCGATGCGTCGGTTGCTCGAAACCGCCCGACATGCATCGTGGCCTCCCACGGGAGGCGGTCGGATGGACCGCCTTTGCCAAATGCCCGCACCAGTACCCAGGCCATTCTGCCCCGAAGGCCATCATACTGGATAGGTTATCTTTGGTGAGACTTCTAGCGCTTCACGATTGGTTTGCGCACGGTTGATACGAGCTCGAAGCGCGAGCGAGTGCATGCTCTCCGGGAATTCACTCGCTCGCGCTTCGGGCTCGTAGGAGTCCGCTTCGTGCCGAGCTGTGCGCAAACCAATCGTGAAGCGCTCTAACCTCGCGGCCGCCGCCCCGAGCCCGAATCATTGCAAGAACGATATCACTTTCCCTTGCATATCCACGTGCACGCCGTCCATAATACCTTGTTCTTCCGGGCCTGAAGGAAGTGCCATCGACGACGAACCCATGCTTCCTGGACGCAAATACCCATGGCTGCACGCGTCGAATCCTGGGTTGGGCTCCAGTTGTCGGACGGTCGTTACGACATCCGATCGCTGCTCGGCGAAGGGGGGATGGGGTTCGTCTATCGGGCGCAGGACCGGAACCTGGACACGGATGTGGTCATCAAGGTCCCGCGCCGGGCGATGCTCGACGACCCCGACTTCGCCCATCGGTTCACCCGAGAGATCCGGGCGCTCGTCCAGTTGGTCCACCCGCACATCGTCAAGATCAGCGACGCGGGCGAATACGAGGGCCTGCCGTACGCGGTTATGCAGTGCCTCCCCGGCGGGAGCCTGGAAGATCGTCGCGTCCTCGAGCGCGACGGCCGGGCGCGGCCGATGCCCGCGACGAGCCTGGCCGATTGGCTCCCGGTGATCGCCAAGGCCCTCGACTTCGTCCATTCGAAGGGGATCGTGCATCGCGACGTGAAGCCGGGCAACATCCTCTTCGACCAGCACGGGAACGCCTACCTCAGCGACTTCGGCATCGCCAAGGTGCTCGCCACCGCGTCGGAGCAGGTCCACACGTCGCCGATGACCTCGGCGGGGAACGTGGTGGGGACGCCGGAGTACATGGCGCTCGAGCTGATCATGGGCTATCCGTATGACGGACGGGCCGATCAGTACGCGCTGGCGGTCACGGTTTACGAGCTCCTGGCGGGCCGGCGTCCGTTCGAAGAGACGGGGACGGCGGTCATGGTCCGGCTCGGGCAGGCGCAGGGGCCTCCCGAGCTGCATGTCCTCTGCCCGAACGTACCAGTGGGCCTGTCCAGGGCGATCCATCGAGGGCTGGCGAAGGATCCGGCGTCACGCTACCCCACTTGTACCGACTTCGCCACGGCGGTCCTCGGCCAGGTCCGGGCCTTCGCCCCGACCCAGAAGATGGCCGAAGGCGCGGGCGCCACGGCGGATGGACGCGCCGTCTTGGCGTGCCCGTCGTGCGGCGGTCGCATGGCCGTCCCGGAGGTCGCCCGGGGGCGTCGCGGCCGTTGCGCGGCTTGTGGAACCCGATATCGCGTCGCCGACGATCTGTCGGCCCTGGAACTGATCTCCGAGACCGCAACCCCGGCCGGCACGGTCCTGATGCAGAACCTGGGGGCCGCCCCCACCGGATCGGCCCCCTCGGAAGCCCCGCGGCCGAAGCGAACCGATACCGTCCTCGTCGGCGGCCCGGTTCGCACGCAGGTCGAGCTTCGCGCAAGAGATGCCTCCGGGCAGCCCGAGACGGGCGGGGATGCGCCCGTCCCGGATCAAAGCCGTCGCATGCTCTGGATCGGCTCGGCCATCGGCGCCGGAGTGCTCGGGATGGCCGCGGTGGTCGGGGCCATACTGCTTCGCCCGGGGGCGGATTCGTCCGCGAGCTCGCGCGGAGGTCCGGCTCAAGTCGCTTCGATCGCGAACTCCGCCGAGGCCCCCAACCCGACATCCGGAGGAGCGTCCGGTGCCTCGACTTCAAAGTCGAACCCGGGCCGGACCGGGTCGTTGACGAAAGGCGAGGCACCGTCGCTCTCGACCGGCCCCGACGACGCCGTCTCGACCGACAACGAGGTGGTCGTCGTCGAGGAAGAGACCGCCTTGTTCAATGGGAAAGACTTGAGCGGCTGGACCGTCATACGCAACAACCGGCCCGCCCCGGGCTGGAAGAATCTGATGCCCGACCCGGATCGGGGAGAGCTCCGCTGCCCGCCGGGCTCCGACGGTCGGTTGCAGACCAACACGAGCTATTCGAAGTTCCTCCTGACGATGGAATACCTCATCCCGGAGCGTGGGGCGACGTCGAATCGGGAGTCGGGGATTCTCCTCGTGCCGGCGAACAATCTCAAGAAGGGTTTTCGAGGACCGGGCCTGCCTACGGATTGGATCACCTGCCGGATCAAGCCCGGTGAAGCCGGCAGCCTCAACCTGATCCGGGATCGGACGGGCCATCTGCTGGCCCGGAACAAGGGCTTCGAGCAACCGGCCGGCCAGTGGAACGAGATCGCGCTCCAGTTGGATGAACGCGGCTTGAAGTGCGTCCTGAACGGGGCGATCGTCCAGGACGTGGCGATGGATCGGCCACCTCCCTGCCAGATTGCCTTGTGGGGCCAGGGATTCGAGATCCAGTATCGCAACATCCGCCTCTACCCCGCGGACCCGGCGTCGCTCGAGTCCTTGATCGATTCGACTCGAAACGAGCCGGCGCCGCCGATGGCCGTCATGCCGCCGAATCCCGCGCCCCCCGGGCCCCCGACGAGGCGGCTGGCTCCCGGGATCCTGATCGAGGAGGATTTCCGCAAACTCGCCGCGGGCCAACTGCCCGCGGGCTGGATCTCGCCGACGAAGAACCTCACGGTGCGGCGGAACCGGGAGAACGCCCTGGAACTGACCGATCCGATTCACAGGGACCATGTCCAGTTGCCGCCGGTCAACCTGTCGGGCGATTTCGCGATCGAGCTGACCTTTTCCATCCCGACTCCCGCGACCAGCGTCGTGTTGCACCTCCAGGGCAAACCGACGGAGAACTTGCTCGTCGGCGTCTTCGGCGATGGGACGGTGCAGGCCCAGGTCTCGCATAAGTACCCCGCCAAGACCGGGTCACTGCGACCGAACGCGTGGAATCACTTCCGGATCTTCCGCCACGGCACCAAGTACAGCGTCGAGCTGAACGGCGTCCTGGTGGGGGACATTCCGGTCAACATCGGCGTCGTGCATTTCAAATCCATCCAGCTCACAATCGGGCCGGACATCCTCCCGCAGGTCGCACGGACCAAAGCCGCCCCCAAGGCCAAGCCCAAAGCGATCGTAGTAGGGCGTGCGACGCATTCACCGCGGATTCAATCGCTCCGCGTCACGGTCCCGGCCCCCTGAGGCACAGGGCGAGAATCACATCCCGATTTCGAGTCGGCAGTTCGGCACGGGTCTCCGGGCCCCGACGGCTGCGGGATTACGCCCGGTCGGATAAGGCAGCGGCCCAGCGACAATCCGAGGACAAGGACATGCACGCATCGCCGCGCCATGAGCTGCCTCATCGCTGTGACGACTGTCCCGCCGCCAGTCGTCACAAGGTCCTCTCCTGGTTCGGCTGTGCGGTGACCGCCTGTCGCCGATCGCCTCTGGGAATGGCCTTCAATATCATGGGGGCGTGGTGCGAGTGCCCGTGATCCTGAATCGCATCGCGCGGCGCTTGCTACTTTTTGTCGTCGGTTTGGATAGATCAGTCCCTGCCGCGACACTACCTTGAGGACACCTGAGTGCGATGGGAGGCCCGCCAGTGGCGAAAGGTCTACACGGCGGCGTCTGGCGACACGTCCACACCCTCTTCAATGAAGGAGTGGTCGGGGACGTAGCCGACGACCAGCTACTCGAGCGGTTCGTGACGGAACGGCGTGAGGCCGGCGAGATGGCGTTCGAGGCTCTGGTCGAGCGACACGGTCCGATGGTGCTCCGCATCTGCCGCGCGATACTCCGCGACAAACACGACGCCGAGGACGCATTTCAAGCGACATTCCTGGTCCTGGCGCGCCGGGCCGCTTCGATCCGAAGCCGAACCTCCGTGGCCAGTTGGCTCCACGGGGTCGCCCGCCGGGTCGCCTCCTGTGCTCGATCGGCCGCGTCCCGGCGCCGGCGGCATGAGAAGAAGGCGGCCAGTCTGGCCGAGCACTTCGCGGCCGAGACGCGATGGGATGACCTTGCGGAGGTACTCCATGAGGAGATCGATCGGCTACCGGAGCGATATCGCGAACCCATCGTGCTCTGCGACATGAAGGGCATGACGGAAGGGCAAGCCGCGCGGCGGTTAGGACGGCCCATCGGGACAGTCCGCAGCCAGCTCGCCCGAGGGCGGCAGCGCTTGAGGTGCCGGCTCATTCGCCGGGGCCTGGCTCCCGCGTCCGTTGTGTTGGTCATGGCGCGCGACGGCAGTTCTGCAAATGCCGTCGTTGCGCCTTCGCTGGTGAGTTCGACGATTCAGTCGGCGATGAAATTCGCGGTGCCGCGGGCGACGACGGCCGGGATGGTCTCGGCCTCGTCGTCGGCGGCCGCGCTCGCAGAGGGTTTCCTCGGGAGAATGCTCATGGTCCGGATCAAGAGTGCGGCGATGGCGGCATTGGTGGCGATCGCGATCGCAACAGTCGGTGCATTTGCGCTCGAGCAGCCGGGCGAGAAGCCCCGGCCGACGAGCGATGCCAAGCAGGAATTACTCGACCTGATGAATGCCTGGGGGAAAGCTCTCGTGGAATCCGACGTGGGAACGATGGACCGACTGCTGGCGTATGAGTTGATCGGCACCGACCCGACCGGTGCCCTCTGGGACAAGTCAAAATATCTGGACCACGTAAAAAGGAACGCCTTCCACACCGAGTCGTTCGAGCTCAGGGACACCAGAATCCAGGTCTACGGGGACGCGGCGGTGGTGACCGGTGAATCGTGGGATACCGTCAGCAAGGGGTCGCCATACGTCGTGGAGCGGGGATATGTCGCGGAGAGGAAAACGAGAACATGGATCAGGCGCCACGGAACCTGGCAGTGTGTCGCCTTTCAAACGATGGTCATCGCGAATGGCGAGGATGAATCGGGCGCGAAGCATCCCGCCTCAAGACCCGATCGAGACTCCGTACCCAAAGGACGTCATTAGCTGATTCCAACCTCGCCGCGCCCTGCGCCGCGACCGTGATCGGATTCGTACGCACGGCTTTCGGGCGTACCATCCATGAAAAGGTAAGACGTCCGCAGATGAATGCCGATCAGGAGACGGATAAGACCGAAGGACCATGACCCGAGACAGGACGTCGGATCGCGTCGGCTTTCCGGATCCCGGCTTTCCATCTGCGGACAAACTCTTAGAGCGCTTCACGCTTGGATTGCGCACAAAGAATCATACTAATCCGACGCGCCGGCGAGGGTCCGGAGGCATTCCCCTCGCCGGCGCGTCGGGTTAGTATGAGCGACATGCGTGTCGAGCTGTGCGCAAACCAAGAGGGAAGCGCTCTAACTGATCTTGATGATGAATCGCTGTTCGCCGCACTGGAACTGCCCGCCTCGGCCCAGGGGAAGCTCGGAGATGCGGAGCCAGAGCCCGTTGAGCGACTGGGCGTTCTCGATCTGCCAGCGGCCCCGGGCGTCTCGGTAGAGCCGTGCGTGTCGCGGGTTGACCATCGGGTCGTCGACGACGATCGAGCACTGGCGCGGATCGCGTCCGATCCATTGCTCGGCTCCCGAGAGCGGGAACCGTTTATTCGCGCCGGTCTGCGACTGCTCGACCAGGACCGCGGCGCCGATCGATCCGGCCTCGGCCGCGTCGGCGATCGACCATTTCCGGGTGGCATTCGGGGCCCCCTGGGGCTCGGCGGCCGACTGCGGTCCGATCGTTTCGAGGCGATAGACCCGGCTGCCGAGCATGATCTCCTGCTGGGAGGTCAGCAAGGTCCGCGAGACGCGCACGAACGTGCCGTTCCGGCTCTGGAGGTCGCTGAGATACCAGTGGAACTGGCCGTTTTCGAAGCGTCGGGTGATCTCGGCATGGCGACCGGAGATGGCATTGTCGTGCGGGATGATGAGGTCGCCGTCGGCGCGGCCGATCGCGAACCGATCGCCCCGGATCCGGATCGTCTCGCCGGAATCGTCGCCGTCGTCGAGCACCACGAGGTGGGCGATGCTCGGCCGGTGCGTGGCCCGGAAGGGCTGGGTCTCGGCCTCCGGCTGAGTCTGCTGCTGCAAGGCGACCGGCACGGCCTCCTTGATCGTGTTGGTGCGTCGGATCAAATCCCGCACGTCCTCGACCGATTCGAGGACCGTCGCGACCCGACGGGGGGGCTGGGAGCCGCCGAGGGGATCACCCTGTGTCGCCATCGCCCTCCTCCTCTCATCGCCTCGTTGAGACGCCCGGGCGCGTTGACACCGACGCACCTCGCAAACCCGGTCGATCGGTCGTTGAGAACGACCACCCGGGCTATGATAGCCCGACCCGTCTCGGGCGACAACCGAGCAATCACCGAGACCTCGCCATGAACACTTGGCCCGGATTTACCGGCATTTTCGGCTGTAGGTGGGGTCTGTAATCTCGCGATCGAATCCCCGGCCTCACAGAGGCCGGCTACACCCTGGTCGGCGGTCGATTCACGGACCTGCTGTCGGTGAGGAAGGGAGGTCGCGATCGAGGTATCCTTCAATTGATTTCGGGTCGGTGTAGCCGTAACGCGTCATGACCTTCACGACATCCTCGCGGCGGGCGTTCAGGATCTGGACGGCTTCGACGAGGGCCTGGGGGCGCAGGCGGAGTACCTCGTTGGTGAGGTACTTCCGGATCTTCGCACCCTCCGGCTTGGAGTCGGTCGTCATCAGGTTGAGCAACCGTTGCGACAGCGGATCATCCTCGATGGGTTGGTTCGCGGCGATCTTCCGGGCGGCCGCCAGCAGGCTATCGGGATCGGAGCGTGACCATTCGAGGATCGCTTGATTCAAGGCCAGCTTATGGACGACGACCTTGCTGACTTTCCCCTCCCGGTTGTACTCCACGAGCAGCCCATCGCCCCAGAGCCGGCTGAGCCAGGGGACGTATCGATAGACCCAGGCCGGGGCCGAGGCCGGCTCGGGCCTGCTCCGATCGGGGGCGTCGAGCAACGTCCGCAAGGCCCAGGCCCGCGAGGCGGCCACGGGGTCGATCACCGAGGCGACCCGCGCGCCGTCGAGCTGACGCGGCTCGCTCGCGTACCAGGGACGCATCGCGAACAGGAGCCTCGTGAACGACGACGCCTTCGAGTCCTGCGTCAAGAGCCAGACATAAGAGAACTCGCCGGTGTCCGCCTCCGGGGGCTGGATATCGCCCCGGAACTCGCCCAGGCTTTGCAGCTCCTGGAATGTCACGGGAAGGGTCTTGTCGTTGAGGAATCCGACGCGGGCGTCGGGCGGTAGCTTGCGGTTGAGATCCTCGATCACGTGGCCGTTGAACGCGTCGTACCAGTAGGTCAGCTCGAAACCGCGATCCCAGGCCCCGCGCGGGCCGCCGACCAGCTCGTTGTAGTAGGACAGCTCGTACGGATGAATCCCGATCAATGCCAGGGCGGCCGAGCCCAGCACGAGGCCCGCCAGCGCCGGTCGTGCAAATCGGGAGGAAACCCGAACGGCCCGAGTCAAGGCGTCCGCCAGCCAGACCGTCCCCCAGCCCGCGAACGCCGACAGGAAGAAGAACGACGGGAGCAACAGCCGGACGCCATCGTGAGCCGGGGTCGGAAACATCCGGACCACCGGCAGCGTCAGGAGGTGGAGGAGGAAATAGAACGGGAGCCGGTCGATCCGGATCCGCAGCAGGCCCCAGAGGACACCGATCACGCCGGCGCCGAGGACGAGGACCGGGACCGTGATCGCCATGAGGACGAACGCGTTGTGCCAGGGGAGGCTGAATTCGTAGAGCTGGCCGAAATAGATGATCTGGATGTCGGGGAGTACCCCCTGACGAGCCGTGCTGAGCGTGTAATAGTGGGACAGGCGGGGGAGCGTCTCCAGCCACCAGGCCGGGTTGCCCAACCAGCCGATCGCGGGAGCGAACGCGAGGATGGCCGTGAAGGTCTCGAGCGCGGGTCGCTCGACCCCCCAGACCTTGCTGCCGGGGAAGATCCGGCCGAGCCCGCGCCTGAAGACCCAGACGAGCAGCGGGATCGCCAGGATCGCGCCGGGCAAGTTGCTCGCCGGTCGATGAATGAGCAGGTTCGTATACTGGGGGGGAGGGAGATATCTTTGCAACAACTGTTGCAAGACGTCGGGAGCCTCCCGGCGAAGCTCCTCGAACCGGGAAGCAGGGAACGGCCATTGCAGGATCTGGATCTGCTGGAAGGCGAGCGCCAGCGGGGCCAGCATCGCGGCCGTCGTGAGGAGGCCATCGATCCAATCGGCTCGCGTCTTCGATCGGGTCGTGGCCCAGCCGTCGAGCCAGAGGAGCAGGGGGATCAGGACCATCACGGCCGCCATCTTCTCCACGAACGCCAGGCCCATCAGGATGCCGACCGCGACCCGCCATCGCCGCGCATCGGGCTCGTACAGACCCTTCCAGAAGGCCAGGGCGGTCGCCGCCCAGAGCAGGAGGCCGGGTGTGTCGGTATCGATCAGATGCGCCTGGCCATAAAGCCGCGGCATCAGCAAGAGCGAGCCGGCCATGATCGCGCCCACCCAGGCCCCGTAGCGCCGGGCGAGGAATTGAAAGCCGATCGCGATCGTCAGGGCGAACTCGAAGACCGACGCCATCCGACGCGCCGGAATATCCTTCATCCAGTGGCCGAATAGCTCATAGGTGGCCAGGTTCAACTGGCCGGCCAGCGGCGGATGAAAATTGATCCCGTGGCGCCCGTAAGGCCAGAAGTACAGGAGCGTCGCGGGGTCGAAAAGCTCCCGGATCTTGGACCAGGAACGGGCCTGGCCGAGCTGCTCCCACCATTGCACCGACATCAACTGGCTATATCGATAGGCCGGCTCGTCCCAGGTCAGGCCGAGATCGCCGACGGTCGGGATCAATGCCGCCAGAGACACCGCCAGGACCGCCAGCGTCGCCAGGCCCAGCCGTCGAGAGGGCCGAGCCCGACCCGCCTCGGGCGATCCCAGCTCACCCGGTAGGCCCCGAGCATCCGGATCGTCTACGCCAATCCGGCGAGAGTCCTTCACGGGGCCGGCCTCGCGCGGAGCCTCGCTCACGCCCGCACTGTTCTGGGGAGCCGGGATCACCTCGGTTTCTTGCATGTCGATAATTCCGATGGCTCTCGCAGTTTCGCCCGGGGCGGATCACCTCCATTATCGGGATCGGTCCGACCGATCGGCAAGCCGTGCTTCCCCGGCGCGGCAGTTCGCCTTCGTGAGTGCCCTTGACACGTCGGAAACTTCCGACATATTGTGTCTCGCATGACGACGCCCGATATCTTCGCCGTTCTGGCGAACCCGATTCGCCGACGGATTCTGGAACTCCTGATGGGACGGCCTTACACCGTCAACCATCTGGTGAATGAGTTCCAGTTGCACCGCCCTGCGGTTTCCGAGCATTTGCAGGTATTGCGATCCGCAAAGCTGGTTCGCGATGAGCGTCGCGGTCGTGAGCGCTATTACCATCTCGATCCGGAGCGACTGGTCGAGGTGGACGAGTGGCTGAAGCCCTTTGCGCGATACTGGCGCGAGCGTATGCAGGCCCTCGACGCCATCCTTGACGAGGAGGAACGATGACGACGGAACGAGGGGTGATTCGATTGTCGCAGTTCATCAATCATCCCCCCGCAAAGGTCTGGAAGGCGCTGACGGATCCGGAAATCCACGCGAGATGGTGGGCGGCGGGCGACGTGAAGCCGGTCGTCGGGCATCGTTTCACGCTGGATATGGGGGCCTGGGGGAAACAGCCGTGCGAGGTCCTCGCGGTCGAGCCCGAGCGTCTCCTGAGCTACAGCTTCGCGCCCGGGACGCTCGATTCGACGATCACATGGAGACTCGAGCCGGAAGGCGAAGGTACGCGCCTGCACATGGAGCATGCCGGGTTCGACCTCGACTCTCCGATCGGTAAGAGGGCTTTCGAGGGTATGGGCGGCGGGTGGCCGGCCGTCCTGGGCCGCATTGCTCCGGCTATCGACTCCGTCCTCATGGGCTGAGCCGATGAGTTCGGCGAGGTGGGTACAGACTTGCATAGACCATATAATGAACCGTCATCGCCGGAATTTCCGGCTTTTTCAGGAGACCTTCTTCGCCTATTCTTACATCCCGATCCGCGACGAATCCGGGGCCGTGGCGGGGATTTTCCACCCCACCATGGAAACGACCCATCTCGTCCACACCGATCGTCGGATGAGGGTGCTCCGGCTCCTCTCCGAACGTACGGCCGATCCGACGTCGATCGACGAGGGGTTCGAGCTGGCGGCCGGAACGTTCTCGCAGCAGGCCACTCACCACCGAGAGGTCAACGATGAGTCTCGCCACGCTCTTTCGGCAACGCACGGCCACCGCTCGCGATCGACGTGCCTGCTTCGGATTCGACGCACTGGAGACGAGGTCGCTGCTGTCCGCGTCCTCCTTCACGGCTCCCTCGAATCTGGCCTCGATACTGAGGGCGGCGCATCAAGGCCGGAACGAGACCGCGCCCATCGTGACCGCGATGCTCCAGACCCTGCAAACCGAGCTCACCGACGGACCCCTCACGGAGCTGGGAACGACCGTCGCCTATGCCGAGAGTCAGCTCATCTTCCAGCCTGAGTCAACGGTTTCCTCCTCGACCTATGAGAGCCTCGTGAACGGCGATTCGTTCCTGGAGCAGGTCCGCGGGGTGATCGTGGACTATGATCATGTCGTCTCGTCCAGGATCGGGCCCGTCTCAATACAGAGCGCCTCGATTCTGGACGAGCAAGGAACCAGTCTCATGGACACGCTCACGCTCCAGTACAATCGCTATATCGCGGGCCTCAACCCCAGCTTCAACTTCGCAGATGCCTCGTATGAGCCTTACTACTATTTGAAGTATGAGACGCAGGCCATTCGCCAGCTCACCGAGAGCCGACCGCTCTGGCCGGAGGGAACACCTGCCCTGAGCTTTTACCAGCAGGCCGACGTCTTCCGCAACGACATCGCCCTGCTGCTCATCGACAACCTGGAAAGTCCGTCGTATGCACGGATGTCGCTGACGATTGCAGACGCCGAGACGACCGCAAAGGCCGAGGCCGTCGCGCTCGAGGCCGGCATCGCGGCCGCGAACACGGCCACCGGCTTGAAGCCGTCGGGGCTTTCGGGTTCTCCCGAAGATAGGGCCATTCACTCTTCAATCCAACGGGCGTGCCGGCAATTCGAGTCCACAGTGGACAATGTCGCCAAGTCGGCGTCCAGCAGCCAGTTGGTTACCGTGCTTCAATCGGCCTTGAATGGCTTCAACACGAAGGTTTTCGCCGCGGAGGGCCTCTTCGGTTCCGGCGGGCCGCTGTCCGATCGGTTCCAGGCTCCGACCAACGACTTCGAGCCCAACTTCACGAGCGATCCCATCGCCAGCAATGCGAACTCGAATTACTCCAAGATCTATACATTCGCCAACGCCAAGGCCACGCGAACGACGCTGCGATCGGCCACGACAGTCTATCGCTTCTACAGCGACAACCCGAATCCGCCGCAATCCCCGACGGAACCCATTCGGGAGGACAATTACTTCGGAGCATACTACACGACACAAGCATACGATCTGGGCGTGCAGGCAATCCAGATGCTGGCTCTGGACCAGAGTTGGTATCACCCGAACCTGGCAACGATGATGAGAGCGGAAACCTGGCCGGCGGAACAGGCGGTCGTAATGGGTACGGTCGCCTCGATTCCTCAAGGGATTCTCCGTCCGGCATTGACCTCGCTGTACCCCGGCGGCGGCCAGCAGGTTCTCAAGATACAGCCCCCGGGCAGTTGATCGAGTGACCGGTCACAGGATGTTCTCCGCCTTGGAAGGGGCCGGGTTGCCTGTAAATCGCCATCGCCGCTCATCCTGGCCCGGGAAGGACCGCAGAAAGTCGGAGCGTGCAGAAAGTCGGTTTCGGGGCGAAAGCCGGTGTCAGAAGAGGTCACCGTGGCCCAGTCTACCGCATCGGACCCCCGCGCCCCATTCGTCTCCATCCGCGATCAGCTCGCCGGGCACCAGGGGCTCCCCCTCTTACCGCCGAATGGCCTCCCCGGCGTGGTCCAGGGTCGTCCGGACCGGGGCGCCGTCATCAAGGGAACCGCCGGGTCGCACGATGACCTGATCGTTGGGCCCGAGCCCGGAGAGGATCTCCACGGATGCCCCGTCGTCTCCCCCGAGGGTCACCGGGATTCGCCGGGCGGCCTCTTCCCGGACGACGAACACCGCCGCCTTGCCGCGCCCCAGATGGCCGACGACGCAGGCCGCGGGCACCGTGAGATGATCGGTCGGCGGTTGGAGCTCGATCGTGGCGCGGCCGTACATGCCCGCGACGAGGAGGGCGTCGGGGTTGGGAAGGTCGACCTCGACGCGCATCGTCCGCGTCGTCGGGTCCTCGGACTTGCCCAGCCTCGCGACGGAGCCGGTGAACTCCCTGCCTTTCAGGGCGTCCACGACGATGGCGGCCTTGTCGCCCACGTCGAGCAGCGGTACATCCATGTCGGGCACCTGGATCACCACGCGCATCAGGTCGGTCCTCGTCGCGGTGAGCAGCGGCACGGGAGTACCGTCGGCGGCCGAGCGGATGAAGGCGCCGAGATGGAAGCTTCGCCGGGTGATCACCCCATCGAAAGGCGCGCGAATCCGGGTATAGGAAGCCAGGATCCGGATCCGGCCCAGTTTCGCCTCGGCGAGGCGGAACGCGGCGCGGGCCTCGGCCAGGTCTGCCCTCGCTTCGAGGACCCTGGCGACGGCGGTCTCGGCCATGGCGCGGGCCGTGTCCACCGCCGCGTGGCCGGTGTGCTCGGCGGCCTCCGCCGACTCGAACTCCTGGAGTTGCTCGTCCACCAGCCGGCCATCGACCGCATGATGGGCGTGCAGATCCTTGACGCGATCGTACTGCTTCCGGGTCAGCGAACGCCTGGAAGTCAGCCTCGCGATGTCGGACTCGGCCTGGGTGACCTTGGCGCGGGCCGCATCACGCTCCGCCTCGGCGGTCGCGACCCGCGACGCCGCCTGGTCGGCCCTCGCCTCGGCCTGCGCGACGGCCGCTTCCGCCTCGGCGACGTCCCCCTGGAGCTCCGGGGCGTCGATCTCCGCCAGGACTTCCCCGCGCTTGATGGGCGACCCGATGTCCACCGTCTGCGACTTGAGGAAGCCCGACGCCTTGGCATAGAGGTTGACGGACTCGAAGGCGTGGATGGAGCCGGGCTGGATCGTCAGGCGACGGACGCCGCCTCGAACGGGCCGGATCACCTCGACGCGGGGCACTGCGGCGGCTCTCGGCGTGTCCGCGAGGGCGGACGGGCCGGAACCCCCGCCGTGGGTTTCCTTCCAGATGACCGGCCAGAGGAGTCCGGCGGCGACGATCAGGCCGAACGCCACCGACAGGACGCGAAAAACCTGCACCTTGAACGGCCGTCGGCCGCTCGGCTTGGTCCTCACTCGCGCCGCAGACGGCATTGGATCCGGGTCAGTCACGGTCTTGGCTCCAACCTTCGGGGATATCGCGACACGGAAACGACCTGCGAGGCGGGCCCGATCGGATGCACGATTTCCCGTGCGATGATGGACTTCCAGGCGGCAACCCATATTATGAAGGAATCGTGAAGAAGGAAAGCCCCTCTGCACGAATGGTCATCACCCGAGCGAACCCGCCTTGTTCCGCGCCCGAGCCGCGGCCCTCTTAACCCCGAGACAAGAGCACGATGAATGGACTGATCCGGGCCTCGCTGCGTAATCCCATCGCCGTGACGGTCATGACGCTCTCGCTCGCGCTGCTGGGCGGGCTCGCCACGTACGCGATCCCGGTGGATATCCTGCCGGTCTTCCGGAGCCCCGCCGTGCAGGTCCTGACCTTCTACGGCGGGATGCCGGCGGCGAGCATCGAGAAGAACATCACTTCGCGGATGGAGCGAGGTGTGGTCCAGGCGTCGGGCGGCGAGCGGGTGGAGTCGCGGTCGATCGTCGGCGCCAGCATCGTCCGCAACTATTTCGGCGGCCATGTCGACCCGAGCGGTGCCCTGACCGAGAGCGCATCGCTCGCCGGCTGGGAATACCCGACGATGCCGCCGGGCACGCTCCCGCCGGTCATCCTCCCGTATGACCCGACGAGCAGTACGCCGGTCTGCCTGATCGCCCTGGACAGCCAGTCCGGCGGCCCCGATGGCGGCGGCTGGAACGAGGGGGCCTTGTATGACTCGGGCCGGTACGAGGTCCGCCCGATGGTCATGTCGCAGAAGGGCGCGCTGGCCCCGCTCGTCTACGGGGGGAAGGTCCGCGCGGTGATGGTCTACCTCGACCGCCAGAAGCTCCAGGCCCGCCACCTCGCCCCGCTCGACGTGCTCAGGGCGATCGACGACTCCAACGTGTTCCTCCCGACCGGCAGCGCCAAGTTCGGCGATACCGACTACGCGATCGACTCGAATTCGATGTTCGACCTCGTCACGAGCATGGGCGAGGTCCCCCTCCGCAACGAACACGGCAACGCGGCTTATCTCCGCGATGTGGGAACGCCCAAGGACGCGAACTACATCCAGACCAACGTCGTGCGGGTCAACGGCCGCAGGCAGGTCTATATCCCCGTATTCCGACAGCTCGGCGCCAGCACCCTCCAGGTCGTCGACACGCTCCAGGGCGCGCTCGAGACCATGACGGCCAGGCTGACGCGCCCGGGGATCAACCTCCAGGTCGTGATGGACCAGTCGGTCTACGTGCGCCGGTCGATCGAGAGCCTGGTCGAGGAAGGCGTCCTCGGCGCGGTCCTGTGTTCGCTGGTCATCCTGCTCTTCCTCGGCGAGTGGCGGATGACGGCGATCGCCGTCATGACGATCCCGATCTCCGTCCTGGCGGCGGTCGGGTGCCTCTACGCGACGGGCAACACGATCAACGTGATGACCCTCGCCGGGCTGGCGCTGGCGATCGGCCCGCTGGTGGATAGCGCGATCATCTGCCTGGAGAACACGCACCGCCATCTCGGGCTGGGCGCGACCCCCGAGGAGGCGGCCTACCTGGGCGCCAGCGAGGTGGCGCTGCCCGAGCTGGTCTCGACGCTCTGCACCTTCCTGGTCCTCGCGCCGCTGGCGTTCATGCCGGGCCTGGGGGCATTCCTGTTCCGGCCGATGGCCATGGCCGTTGCGTTCGCGATGATCGCCGCCTACGTCCTCTCCCGGACCTTCGTGCCGTCGCGGAGCGCCCGCTGGCTCCGCCCTCAGGCGGCCCATCTCCACGGGGATGAACGCCGAGGCTGGGGGAGCCGAGCGTTCGCGGCCTGGGAGGCCCTGATCGACCGGGGCATCGCCGCGTATGTCCGCGGGCTCGACGTCGTGCTCCGGCACCGCGTCTTCACGATCGGGCTCGCCGTCAGCTTGATGATCTCGGCACTGGTCTCGATCGGTCCCAGGCTGCGCCGAGAGTTCTTCCCCGAGGTCGACGCCGGCGCGTTCGAAATCTACGCCAGGGCCCCGAGCGGCACCCGGATCGAGGTCACCGAGAAGAAGATCGAGCAGGTCGAGGCGTACGTCAAGGAGTCGCTCGGTCACGACCTGCAACTGATCATCTCGGAGATCGGCGTCGTGGCGGACCTGTCGGCGGCCTACACCCCGAACGCCGGGCCGATGGACGCCGTGGTCAAGGTCCAGCTCATCCACGACCGCGAACAGTCGGCGCAGCACTGGGTGCGGCGCCTCCGCGCCGGGCTCGCGGCCGACTCCCGGTTCGCCGACCTCGAGTTCGCCTTCGACGCCGGGGGCATGATCCGAGGCGCGATGAACCAGGGCAAGTCGTCGCCGATCAACGTCCGCGTGACCGGCAAGGACCCGGTCAAGGCCCGCACGATCGCCGAGGCGGCGCGACGCGAGATCGCCCGCATCGACGGCGTGGTCGACGCCCGGATCATCCAGCGGCTGGACTATCCGCAGTATGTCATCGAGGTCGACCGCGCCAAGGCCGCCGACCTCGGATTGACGCAGTCCGAAGTCATGAAGAACGTCGTCGCCGCGCTGAACTCGAGCATCCAGTTCCACAAGAAGAACTTCTGGATCGACCCGGTCAGCAAGAACCAGTACTTCGTCGGCGTCCAGTATTTCGAGGAGGACATCGACTCGGTCCAGACGCTGCTGGACGTGCCGATCACCAGCGTCAAGCAGGGCGAGCCGATCCCGCTCCGCAACATCGCCACGCTGCGACGGGGCACGGTGCCGACGGAGATCACCCACAACAATCTCCAGGCGACGATGGACCTCACGCTCGGCGTGGACGGCCGCGACCTGGGCCACGTCGCCGTCGACGTCGCCCGGGTCCTCGACGGGCTCGGCAAGGCCCAGCCCGACGCATCCTGGCTGCCATACGACCCGACCGACGGTGGATCCCGCCGCGAGCCGATGAAAGGCGCCCTGATCGAGTTGAGCGGCGAGTATGCGCGGATGCAAGACACGTTCCGGAGCCTGGGCTTCGGCCTGGCCCTGGCGTCGGTCCTCATGTACTTCCTGATGGCGGCGCTCGACAAGTCCTATGTCGTCCCTCTCGCGGTGATGCTGACCGTGCCGCTCTGCCTGGTGGGCGTGGTGCCGATGCTGTATTACACCGGCACGGCGCTCAACGTCCAGTCGCTCCTGGGGATCATCTTCATCGTGGGGATCAAGGTCTCCAACACGGTCCTGATGACCGACTACGCCCAGGAATTGAGGCGGCACGAGGGATTGACCCCGACCGAGGCGATTCGCAAGGCGGCGTCGATCCGGGTGCGCCCGGTGACGATGACGGCGCTCGCGGCGTTCTTCGCGATGATCCCGATGGCCCTGGCGATGGGCAAGGGCAGCGAGGCGAACGCACCGCTCGGCCGGGCGATCCTCGGCGGCCTGCTCGCGGGCGAACCGGCGACGTTGTTCGTACTACCGGCCCTGTATTCCATGATGATCAAGGACCGAAAAGGAGTGGCGGCCCCGGATGACACGGAAGCATCGCCCGTTATCGGGGCCGAGTGATCTCCGGGAATCTCGATCATTCCGCTCCCGGTGACCGCGGCGTACGGATGTGGAGGAGCTGCCTTCCGGTCCGCGCCCGAGCACCCGTTCAGACTCCGCACGAACGATGGCCGCCGTCGCCGATCGGCCGACCGCCTCATGGGGTCGAACTCGCACCCGTCTGCCCGCTCGTTGAGGATGGCCGCGGCTTATAACGACTTATCGTCACCACGGGGGGTCGGTTCATTAAGTTGAGGACGTTCTCGATCGCAAAGAAGAGGAAGAACGTCAGGACGAAGAGCAAGAATCCCGCCGGGACTTGCCTCAGATGGTCGACCCATGCCTGCCGCCCGGACGTGGCCCAGATCCGACGCAGGCCCGGCCCCAGGAGGAGTGGGAGCACGACGGTCGCGAGTGCCCAGTACAGGAGCCAATGGAAGATGGAGTGGTGATGCCAGCCGGCGCCCGTGGACAAAGTGAGGCTCAAAGCGACACTCACCAGGAGCAGCGACGATCCGACGGCGAGCCGGATCGAGGCGGCCGTGAGCGTCGGGCTTCTCACGCACACGATCGCCGCGGACACTGCGAATCCGACGAGCATGCCAACAGATAGACCGGTTCTCGACTTCGATTCCGCCTGGCACCAGGCCGAGACCACGGCGATCGCCGCGATGAGAGCAAGTAGCCCGGCGATGGATGCGTATCGTCGCCTCGATTGTCGCGGCGGATCAAGACTCATCGATCGGAACTCCTGGGCGATCGTCCAACCTTGCCGCCAGGCCACGGGCCAAACACGAGCACGCAAGGGAGAGGTTGGGTCGGCTGTACCGGCCGGCCATCCGTGAGATCGAGGCCGCGGAACGTGATCGTCGCGTTCACGGCGATCCTACGAATCGAGAGGATTTCCGCCGAATTCCACGCGACGGACGAGCCCGCCTGCGGTGTTCTCGATGATACCACGAGCTCTGCGTCAGGTTACGTCTGCTGCACCACCGGCCTGAGATTTACCCTCCGTGGCATCTCTCCGCGTTGCCCAGGTCCGCGATTCGAACGGATGGAATTTGCCATTTCGTCGCATCTGACCTATAGACCTCTCGGCGTCCGCGACGCGTTCAAGATGCGGACCTTCGGCATGGTACGAAAAATGCAGCGAGATTAAGGGTTTGAAATCTCGGGCCAAATTTCTTAACCTACCCTGCGGGAAGCCCCGTGGTTTCCCAGTTCCGAAAACCGGTTGAGTCCGGGACAATCGCGTCAGACTCAACCGCCGTGTTACTCTTTGGAGATGCATTGATGATGCGACACCTGACAACTTTGGTCCTGGCTGGGGTTCTGGGCACGTTCCTGCTGTCGGGAAATGCCGAGGCCTGCCACAAGAAGACCTGCCGCCATGCGGCTCCGGTCTCCTGTGCGCCCACCCCGGTGGTCTGCGCGCCGCTCCGGTCGTTTATTGTCCCCCGCCCGCCCCCGCCCCTTGCACAAGCCCGTGAAGACGGCCTGTGCGCCCAAGGTCAAGAAGTGCGGTGGCGGCCTCTTCGCCGGACTTCACCACAAGAAGACCGTCACCACGGTCGGCTGTGCGACGCCGGTGAGCTACACGGCGGGCTGTGGGACGCCGGTCTCTTATGCCGCGCCCGCCAGCTACGCCTCGGTGGTGCCTTCCGGCCAGTATATGGGCTCACCCCAAGGATCCTACCAGCACTAACCCGCCCTCCCTTCCTTCCTCAGGTCGCCGGGTCTCGTGCTTCGAGCATCACAGTACGTGGCGGCCCAATCCCCCAGGGACGATTCGGTCCGATCGGATGGGAAGCCAACGCGACCACTCCGATCGGGCCGACCCCGATCCCATGAGTCTGGACGGATC
Source organism: uncultured Planctomycetota bacterium (assembly GCA_963743925.1). Taxonomy (GTDB): domain Bacteria; phylum Planctomycetota; class Planctomycetia; order Isosphaerales; family Isosphaeraceae; genus CAVZRC01. The sequence continues at coordinate 261,148 of CAVURY010000036.1, forward strand.
ACGCTCCAATGGGCGGCAGCGTTCGCCGTCCCGAGTCGATAGGACTCAACTGAGTCCATCGCCCCGGACCATCGATGCTCGATGCCACGTCGCTATCGCCGTCCACGCGGCGAGAATTGCTCCCATTGCTCGTGCGGGAAGATCCAGACGAGCGGGACGCCCAGCTTCCTGACCGTGAACTCGGCCCGACCCTGCGCGACCAGCGCACGGTCGGCGTCCGAGAAGGCCCCCGGGCGGTTTTGAAGGACGTACCATTGGGGCTCGCCGCGATCGAACGGGAAGAGTTGACGGGGTAGCTCCCCCGTCCGGCGGAGGTAGAGCCAGGAGTGCGGGAATAGCGAGAAATGGATCGTTCGCCCCGGATTCGTATGCTCGATGAGCCATCGTCGGGATTCCGGGGTCAGGGCGTCCCAGTAATACGTCGGCTCCATCCCCAACGCCGTTGCCCCGGGCAGACCTCCCACGACCGGGCTGAAATACGAGAGCGGCATCGGCATCATCACGGCGACGCTCACGATCCCCTCGATCACCGACGCGACGATCACCGGCATGGCCCAACGGCCGAACCGATCCAGGAGGAACCGCGCGCCCAATCCGCCCAGCAACGCGAGGATCCCGAACGCCGGCAGGAAGAGCCGGACGCCATCGTGCCCGGGCGTGTGCGGCAAGGCTCGCAGGATCATCAGGAACGCCCAGTGGCCGGCGATCAGCGGCCCGATCGGCTCGATCCGACGACGGATCACGGCCGACGCCAGTCCCAGGATCCCCATCGTCAGGAAGCCCACCGGCGTGACCAGCACCGTCAAGAGCAGGGTGTTGTACCAGGGGAGAGATTCGGCCGGTGATTCATAAACCTTGTTGAGAAACTGGACCGTGATCAGGATCGTCTGGTCGCGCGTCAGGTTCGAATGCAGGAACCCGTAGACCCCGCCGATCGGATCGCTCCACCAGGGCGGCATGAGCAGGAAAAGCACGGCCGCCGAGATGACGAGCCCGGCGCCCAGGGCCTTGAAGGCCGGGCGGTTGCGATACCAGGCCGCCCAGGCCAGGAAGGGCAGGGGGAGGAACCAGCCGGTGAACTTGGTCGCGGCGGCGCAGCCCAGGATGACCCCGAAAAGGGCCGTCCAGGCCCATCTCGCCATCCGACGATCGGGAGCGGGTGCCGGTCCGCGCAGGGGCGACGATCCGGGCGAAGACGATGATCGACAGCACCCAGAGGGCGGTCAGGATGGCGTCGTAGCAGGCATAATGTCCGTGACCGAACAGGTTCGGCTGCAAGGCCCAGGAGCATGCGGCCAGGGCTGCCGGCCGGTAGCCCCATCGGGTCGTCGCGAACAGGAAGATCGCCCCCGCCGTGAAGCTGAACAGGAGGATCGGACCCAGGCGGGCGCGCGGCAAATCCTGCCAGGATGGGGCGAGGACGTCGCCGGCCAGGCCAAGCAGGGCATAAAAGGGGGGATGGCCGTGAGGCTCCTCCCTCGCGAACGGCCAGAACCAGGTCACGACCTGCCGGTCGAACAGGAGCTTCGACCGGGTATCCAGGTCGCGGGCGCGCGGGGCGGGCGTCCTGTCGCGCTGGACCAATTCCTGATCGGGAGGCTTCCAGTCGCGACGCAAACCCGGGGGGATCGCGGAGCGCACGGAACCAGTCCCGGAGCCGGGCCTCGCGGCCGAGGGTGTAGCCCTCATCCCAGGCGATGACCAGCCGCGGCTCGGTGGCGAGCATCAGGATCGCAGTTGCCAGGCCGACCGTCGCGCCGATCAGGAGCGGGCGTAAGCGCGACGGTCGTTCCAAGGGTCAGGCCCCGGCGGTGGCCAGATCCCGCGCCGGGACGACGATCGCCCGATCGGGATTGGCGGATCGGATCAAGGCGATTTCCTGGCAGTTCGGGAACAGCGGACACCGCACGCATTCGTTCCAGATCTTGTGCGGCAGCTCGGATTTCTCGACCTGGTGATACCCGCAGCGCTCGAAGAATCCGGAGGCATGCGTCAGGGTGAAGACGGACGCGATCTCCAGTTCGCGCGCCGATTCCCAGCACGCATCCACGAGCTGGCGGCCGAGCCCGTGCCCGTGGAGCCGTTCGCTCACGGCCAGGCACCTCAATTCGGCCAGATCTTCCCAGAACACGTGCAAGGCGACGCAGCCGACGATCCGGCCTTCCTCATCCGTGGCGACGAGGAACTCGCGGATCGACTCATACAGTTCCCCCATCGACCGGCGGATCATCAGCTTCCGGTCGGCGAAGACCCGGATCAGCTCGTAAATGCCGGGGACGTCACCCACGCGAGCGGGACGAATGTTCAATCGAGGGACCTCCGAACTTCTTCGCGATCGGTTTGACCCAATCGAGACCCTCCGGCGCGGCGGCCGGGACGAATCTTAATCTTAGACGACGGTGACGCAGAATCAAGCACGCCACCGCGACGAATCATGGCGCTGTGGGGTTTGGGGTCTTGAGGCGGATCCGCGAGCGATGCCGGAGCGACGATCGGACTGCGGACCCGGCGCGAGCGAGAATCAGACGGCGCGAATCGGTCTCATTGCGTGGACGTGGAGGTGGGCGATGCGGCCCGGGCGGTGAGGTCTCGCGTTGCGTCGGAATTGGCACGGGCTTGCTGCTGACGCAAGGGCAGGACGCGATTCTCGTAGAAGGAGACCATGTGCCGGTAATCGGGGCCGTGGCTGACCTTGACCAGCCCGATGCTCCGGTCGATCTCGTCGGCGGCCTGGTCGAGGGTCCAGCCGCAATATTTGGTCCGATAGGCGATCTGGACCATCGACGTCCGGTTGAGCCCGTGATGGCAGTGGAAGAAAATCGGGTAGTTCGCGGGGTCCGCGACGACGTCGGCCGCCCGTTCGATCAGGTCGGAGATCGCCTCCTCGGCGGCCGCGTCCTTGGTCCCGCGCTGATCGACGATCGGGATGTGGACCCAACGTGACTCCGAGCTCGCGAGCGAGTTCCTTCTCGCGCACGGAGAGCACATGTTCCGGAGGATGGGCCAGGGCGAGCACGGTCTTGATCTTGTAGTCGTGGACGAGCCGTCTCATCGGCCAGGGCTTCTGCCAGGCCCCGCGATAGATCCTGGCCCGGCTCGACGACCCGGAATTGCTCGATGAAAAGATAGTCGGAGCCGTGCCGCCAGAGCTGCTGGGCGCCGAGACCGACCGTTCCCGCGATCAACGTTCGGCGTATCCACGTTCGTCGGTTGGTCATCGCGCCGACCTCCATGTCTGGGAAAACGCGTCGTCGGACGCCTCGAGCTCGCGATCCTTCGTGAGGCTCATGAATTGGGGCGAGGGATCGTAGCAGGATGCGAGCCGGACGACAAGGCCGACCATAAGGCTCCGAACAAACACGGCTTGATCAATGATATCATGATCGTCAGGACCTCCGGGTCCTCTTCAATCCATTCCGCCCATTGCGCTCCGGCTCGAGTCGTCAGGGCGGAGAAAAGCGTGACAATTCGACGCTTTAGCAACGCGATGGCCTGCCCCCCAAAATCTGGTCCAGTCTTGATGGGAATCGTACAACTGGCAGAGAGCCAGGGAGCGACCCATGCGAAAACGACCCAGACCGGACCAGAGTTTCGTCTTTCCTTCCATTTACTCCCGCTGTGTCCCGCCGTCTGGCGAATCCAAGGGCGAGTATCGCCTTGCCAAGCATTCGTCGGGGCGATGGATGAATCTCAGGCCACATGTGATAATTTTGTCGATGCACTCGCGAACGCTCGGGCCCACCTTCTCGAGTGCACCGTCGATCGCATCATCTGGGACCGCACCACCCTCGCCCAAATTCAGGACGCGGTCGTTCAGTTCCGAAAGAGAGGGAGGGGGGATCAATTCCCACCAGAAATCTCCTCGGGGCAACCATAGTCGCGCGAGGCGGAAGCGGAATTCCCCATCTCGCGGCTCGTCCCGCCTGACGTTGAACTCAGGGTAGGCGATCGGGTTCGACAAGGTCGCTGTGGCGGGGAACTCCCCGTTACTCGACCAGGCCAACTCGATGGTAAAGCGATCATCTCTCGAAATCACTAACACGATATAAACGAAAAAGTCCGGACGGACTTCCCAGACGAATGCAAACCAGCCATTTGGCAGATTCTTGGTCTTGAGCGGTGCAAACTGGGGAAGCTTCTGTTTGAGCTCGACCGCGAATTCTTTCTTGACGGCTTGAGCCAACTCACGCTTCATGCTCTCCTCCTGCTGGAATCCTCCCCGTGCACTCACCCAACACGAGAGGCCCCGGATTCCAAGAACCCGTTCAGGAAATCTCAAATCGGCGGCATAGTCAAGATAGGCTGGTCCGTTCCCGCGGGAGTCGCTAAGGCGATGGAACCACGACGCATGGGCGTACGCATGATAGCCGACTCCACAGATCGACGGATCGGGATCGTGGAGGCAGGCCACGACATTGTCGAGATAGAATCCGATACACAACGGCCTATCTGAGGCCCGTTCACCCCTGGATCGAGCGAAACGCCATCAAACGAACTGTCATGGGACCATGGCCGCACCCAACTTCATGAAAACGGCGGCCTGAGCTTGCATGATTGCTTTTGGCAGGCCTTATTTTCAGAGGAAGCCACGGTCATGACGATTGCGTCAACTTTAGGGGCAAATGCCGTCCGAAGTCGGTTGGCACCAAGGAAACCAACCCCCGAACACCCCGAATCCTGCCCATCCTGCCATCCTCTCCCATCTGAAGCTAATCGGCATCGAAGAAACCAATCCAGGTCCAATGCTTCGCGACCGATCTTCAGTCGCATCCAGGATTCCGAGTCGATTTCGAGGAAATGAATTGTCACGAGACCTTGGGCATAATCCCTATATTCGGTTTCCTTGCTAAAGTCTCTACAATTCAGGGCTCTTTGCCTCGTGCTCCTGGAGGGCGTCGAGGGGCAGGGCGACTGGATCGGCCGACGATCCGCCCGAAGAATGGGGATGTGGCTCATGGCACGACGGTCACTCTGCCGGCTCGGCTCGTTTCTCGGGTGTCCGAGCGAACGTCCTGTCGTCTCGGACCTTTCCATCGACGGAGTCGCGGGAGGAAGTCTTGTCCACGCGGAGCGAGCGGCCGACGGAGCCGATTTCACGGATCGTGGGTGTCTATCAGATCGTGCTGCGGCGCACCCTGGAGCATTTCTTCCCCGTCGCCCAGCTCGAGATCCTCGGCGATCGCAGCATCATCGACTGGGACGGTTCCTCGGACGAGACGTATTACCGGCTCCATGAAGACGCGGACGGGATGGGAGTCGAGATCGAGTGGCTGGGGAGCCGGCTGGCGTTCCAGTCGGGCAATCCGATGCCGCTCTTGCCGTCGGAGCGGAGGATGGTCGAGGTGATCGTGGAGGCGATCGACCTCCGGTTCCGGGGACTGCTGAATCAGGAGCTCTCGCATCGCCTGGATCGGTTCAGCTATCTGACCGAGGACTTGATCATCGCCGATTATCTCGACGCGGCCAGCCCGTATCGCATCCCCGCGGCGCTGGAGGCACTCCGGGTCGCCGCGCTTTCGACCTACGAGAACCGTCGCCTCTCGATGGGTGCGCTCCTGCTGGGCACGGAGCAGGACCCCACCGCCCCGACGCGAGAGAACCGGGAAGGGGCGCCCAACTTCAACGCGCGGCTGACGGCGATCAAGGGGTTCCACCGGCTCTGCGACGGCGTACGGACGCTCTTTCTGGTGGACCTCCAGGGCGACCTGGCCCGGCTGATCGACGTCTCCCGATGGGCGGAGTCGGCGCAGGGGTGCGAGCCGCCGGTCCATCCCTGCCCGCAAGCCTATCGCGATCACGCCAAGGCGACGCGTTGCGGCGGTCACGTCTGCCTCGTCCTGACGCCCGCGCAGGAGATCAAGGTCTTCGCCAATGGGATGATGATGTTCAGCTTCAGCGACGCGCGCTGGCGGCTGCTCGACATCCCCAGCAAGTTCGCCGTCTGGTGCGAGGCGGTCGGCCGGGCGCGTTGGCCCGGGCTATCCCTGGCGCTCTTCCAGGCCGCGCTCAACCTGAGCGAGGCGCGGACCGGGGCCCTGTTCGTGGTGCTGCGCGACCCCGAGAATTCGGTGCGACAGCTCCTGTCGCTGCCCGACCAGATCCATTCGGAGATCGTCGCCGACGACCCCGAAGACCCGGACAACCTCTCGCCGAAGCACGCCAAACGCTCGCTGCACCACGTGATCCGGGGCATGAGCCTGGCCGACCTCGAGCCATCGATCCTGGAGGCGATCGCCAGCCTGGACGGCGCCGTGGTGACCGACCTGGACGGGCGATTGCTGACCTTCGGCGCGATCCTGCGCATCGCCCCGGATGCCCTCGAGCTGGGCCGCGCCGTCCAGGGCGCTCGGACCCTCGCCGCACTGGCCGCCTCGCTCCACGGGCCGGTCCTCAAGGTCAGCGAGGACGGCTATCTCACCATGTTCCTCAAGGGGCGGCGAGTCTGGGATCTCTAAACATCGGCCGCAGAGGAACGCGGATCCGAAAAGAATACCATTCATGAAAAGACAAGACGTCCGCAGATGAATGCAGATCAGAAGAGAGATAAGACCGAAGAAACATGATTCGGAAAGGACGTCATATCACGTCGACTTTCCCGATTCCGCCTCTCTATCCCCGTTCATCTGCGTTCATCTGCGGATAAACTCTGAATCTGCCTTACTTTACTCCTTGACCTCGGCCAGCGGCGAGTTGGCCGGGCCGGCGACGACCTGGCCTTTGGGGTCGAAGCGAGAGCCGTGGCAAGGGCAGTCCCAGGTCTTCTCGGCGCCGTTCCAGTGCACGATGCAGCCCAGGTGGGTGCAGACCGCCGAGAGCTCGTGCGCGGTGCCCCGACCGTCGCGGTAGACGGCCACTTTCGACAGGCCGCGCCGAAGGACCGCGCCTTCGCCGAGCGGGATCTCGTTCACGGAGGAGACGTCGCCGCCGCCGAGCCAGTCCTTGGTGTATTCCTTGGCGACGTTGGCGTTCTCGACGAGGAATTCCTTCCAGGCCATGCCCCAGACCGGCTTGCGCGACGGGTCGTAGATCGTGCTCCAGGGGTTCTCGCGTCCGAGGATCAGGTCGGTCAGGAGGATGCCGGCAATCGTGCCGTGGGTCAGGCCCATGCCCGAGTCGCCCGTGGCGATGAAGACGTTCTCGGCATCCATCGGGTTTCTGCCGATGAAGGCCAGCCCGTCGGTCGTCTCCATGACCATCCCGGACCATCGATAGTCCACCGATTTGATCATGGGGAACCGCTCGCGGGCCCACTCCTCGAGCCGGCCCCAGCGCCTCCGGCTGGTCGTCGGCCTGCCCGGCCTTGTGATCCTCGCCGCCGACGATCAGCATGTCGCCGCCATGTTCCATCGGCTGCACGCGGATGTAGTGGTAATCCTCGAGGGTGTCCCAGTACAGGGCCCGCGTCACCGAGTCGCGAGGGATGCGTGCGCCGATCGCATAGGTCAGATAGGGGGCCTGCTTGGTGTGGATGGCCACAAGGTCGTTGATGGGCGTATTGGTGGCCACCACGACGGCACCGGCGGTGACCACGGGTCCGGACTTCGTCTCGACCTTCGCCCGGCTCCCGCCATCGATCTTCGAGGCGTGAGTCCCCGTGTGGATCGTCCCACCCCGCCTGGTGAAGGCTTCCGCAAGGCCGGCGAGGTACTTGAGGGGGTGGAATTGCCCCTGGCGCGGGAAGCGGAGGCAACGCCCGGTATCGAAGGAAGAGAGCGGCGCACGAGCCACCATCTCGACGTCCTTCAGTCCGGCCCGATGCGCGGCCTGGAGCTCCTGGTCCAGCAGCTCCCGGGACTGCCCGGGCGCCAGGAACAGGTAGCCGTTGACGCGGAGGAAGTCGCAGTCGATCCCTTCGTCGTTCGCGATCGCCTCGATCCGGTCGATGGCCGCGGTGTGGCTCTCGGCGGCAAGCCGGGCCCCGTGCTTGCCGTGGACCTTCTCGACCTCGACGTAGCGGTCATCGATGGCGTTGGACAGGTGGGCGGTCGTGCGTTGAGACTGTCCGCCGGCGACGGGGCCGTCATCCAGCACGACGACGCTCTTGCCCTCGCGGGCGAGCAGGTAGGCCGTGGTCAGCCCGGCGATCCCCGCGCCGACGACGCAGACGTCCGCCTGCACATCCTTCGCCAGGGATTGATGCCGCGGGACCGCGGCGGTCTCCATCCAGACCGACTTCGTCGCTTCGCTGACCGGTTTCGCCATCATTCGCTCTCCGCAGCCGGGCACAACCGCCACCAAGGTCCAGGGCAAGGGCTTCCCGTCCCGGCCGCCCTTCGAACGAACCGGTAGGAATGCTCTCCCGTCTCACGCCGACAGGACAACTGCAAACCTTGTACCCGATGCCCTGGGAGAAGGGGCTAACCCCGGAACGATCGCGGCAGCCGGACCGGACGCGAAGATCGCTCGCGGCTGGAAATGAGGAAACGAACGAAACCCGTCGGAGCCGAGTCCGCTTGCCGGGTCTCTTGTCTCGTCTGCTTATATAGTCCATCAAAACGAGCCTCCGAATGCAGACGGTCCTCGATGGAATGCCTTTAAGGACCGTCCATCGAGTTCCTATGGCCACTTCGTCCGATTGCCGATAAGCTTTGCGGCGTCGAAGTTGACTCGAGACGGATCCTTCGACCGCATCGCGCGGCGGCAGTTCTCTCGGGTGGACTCGCCTCGCAATCCCTGATTTCCCCGAGGCCTGGGGCCGGTGGCTTCGAAATCATCGCCCGCTCGGCGAGCTCTCAGGCCGACCTGGCATTCCGATCACGGCAACCCATTTACGCATGGAGGCGGTCGATGAAGGGAATCAATCATCTGGCGGTCGTCGTCGCGGTGATCCTGCACCAGGTGCTGGGCTATCTCTGGTACGGGGTGCTCTTCCTGGATCCGTGGCTCTCGGGATTATCCAGGTCCAGATCGGAGTTCGATCAGAGCGACCCGGTCCCGTACGTCCTCGACATCGCGGGCTGGTTCCTCGCGTCCTATGTCATGGCGTGGCTCATCCGCAAGACGGACACGGATTCTCCCGGCAAGGGGGCGGCTCTGGGACTCGTACTCTGGCTTGGATTGGCGCTCCCGACGCTGATCCCCCACTATGCGTTCGCCGGCCTGAAGCCGATCGTCATGGTGATCGACGCCGCGAATGTCCTGGTCGCCTGCGTCATGACCGGCGCGATCCTCGCTGCATTCCAGAAGACGCGCGTCGCTCGGCCGATCGACAATTCCTCGCGTTTTTGAGGAGTCGTCCGGGTCGCTCCGGAAGTTGAGGCGGATACCAGGACTTGATGCGTTCGCGGTTCATCACATATGCTCCGACACCGGCATCGTCTCCTCGAGCAGGGAGTTGCGGAAGACATTCATCCGACATCTCTCGCCGCCGACCATCGAACCCGGAGCAGATCCATGGACTTCCGCGACGACACGGAGCGCAGGCGGGTTGTCGAAGGTCGGGAGCGGGGTCATGTGTTCGTGCCCGCCGCGAGCCTGCCGTTGGGAGACGGGGCGTCCGAGCAGCTCGCGGCGATCCAGGCGCTGATGGACGCGGCACCGGCCGACCCATATGAGCCGAATGGGAACCGGTCGCGCTACCACTGCCAGCTCATCCTCGATCCTGCGACGCGATCGCTCCACGAGCGCAAGGGGGTCGGCTACTGGAGGGCCTCACACCTCGGATACGAATACTCGGGCGAGGAACGGCGGTCCGCCCCGGTCCCCGAGGCGATCCTCCGCGCCCCGCTCTTCGAGGAGTGGGTCTGGTTCCGGTTCGACTTGCTGCCCGTGGCGCTCTTCCCGCCGATCGCGCTTGCCCTCGTCGAGGTCCACCTGATGCGGACACGCCCCGGACCGGTGATCGTGAACCGATTCCACAAGGACGGCGAGCCGTTCTTCGTGCTCTCGCTGATCGGCCGACGGAACGTCGAGGACGCGATCGCGCAGATCGCCCGCGACCCGGAAGTCCGCGAGGTGGTCGACCGGTTCGTCCTGTCCAAGCCGCTCGATGGCCTGCTCGTCGACGACCGCAAGGTCTACCACAACGTCACCCCGTTCCGCCCGGCCGATCGTTCCCGAACGGCCTTTCGCGACATCTTGAACCTCGGATACATGCCCCTGGTGCGGGGCGCGTGAATCTACAGGATCACCTCCCTGGAACCGGTACCCGAACCCGAAACTCCAAGGAAGAGAGTAGAACCGAAAAACCGAGTCACGACCGGCTTATTTTCCGGGGGTTGCCATGACAACCGGCCCGGGACCCGGAGCTCACTTCCGGGACCGGGCAGCACGCTCCTCGAGGGCCAGTCGCTCGGCCTGGGCGGGCGTGAGGATCAGGTTCCGCCAGGTCAAGGTCGCGACATAGTCGCTGCCGGCCTTCCCGTCGCTGGCCCCATCCAGCAGGGTGTCCGCGACGCCGGCCACTCCGTAGATACCCGTGCCGATGACCGTGACGTGCGACGTATGGTGGATGTCGATCCGCGAGATCGGCCGCAGGGTCACGGTGTGTGCGACCGGGTCATACACCGCCGACTTGATCCCGACTTTCCGCCCGCTTGGACCGATGATCCGGTAGTCGCGGACATCCTCGGCGCGGGACGGGTCGAGCGCGGAGCTGAACGTGAGCACCAACACCGTCGGCTCCATGTGGACGCCGTAGCGCTTGAGCGAGACGACCGTGGGCGGGTCCGCGGCCGGGACGACCGTGGGTCGGCTCGGGGGGATCACGGTCTCGATCGCGGGACGGGTCGCCGTGCTGGTCGCGAACGCCGTGTCGCCGTCATAGCTCGCGGTGATCGTGTGCGTGCCGGCCGCCAGCGTCGCGAGGGAGAACGTGGCCTGGTCGCTGCCGTTGACCATGCGGAGCGCGACCGGCGGCTCGGTCACTCCATCGATCGCGAAGGTGACGGTCCCCGTCGGCGTGCCCGTTGACCCGGCGGTCGGTGCCACGGTCGCGGTGAACGTCACCGTCTCGCCCGCCTGCGAGGGGTCCGTCGATGAGACCACCGTCGTCGAGGTCGCCAGGGGGTTGTTCGGCGGCGGAGGGGCGTTGACAGTCTGGGTCAAGGGGCTCGCCACGGTACTCGCGGCGAACGCGGAATCGCCGCTGTACATCGCGCCGATCGTGTGGCGCCGGCCGTCAGGGTCGAGATCGTGAAGACGGCCTGTTGGGAGTCGCCGGCATCCTGGAGCGGGACCGGCGGCTCCGCGCTGCCGTCGATTGTGAAGGTGACGGTCCCGGTCGGGCCCCCTTGTCCAGAGACGAAGGCGGTGAAGGTCACCGCCCGGCCCGCCATCGAGGGATTGAGCGAGGACTCCAGCGAGGTCGTCGTCACCAGCAGGTTCGGGGCGTCCACCGTCTGCGTTGACAGCGACCCGCTACTGGGGCCGACATTCGCGTCGCCGCCGTACGCGGCGGTTACCGTGTGCGGCCCCGCGGTGAGCGTCGACGTCGTGAACCGCGCCTCGTCCACGCCGCCGACCATCGAGAGCGCCACGGGGGTCTGCGCCTGGCCGTCGATGGTGAACGTCACCGCCCCGGTCGGCGTCCCCTGGAATCCGGGCGCCGTAACGACGGCGGTGAAGGTCACGTCCTGGCCGACGTTCGAAGGGTTGGATGACGACGACACCGCCGTCGTCGTGGCCGGCAGGGTCGGCAGGGTCGGCGATCCCACGGCGTTCGAGAACGCCGAGGTATCTCCGTCGGGATTCGTCGCCGTGGCCGTGTAGATGCCAATCGGCTCGCTCACCGAGAAGGTGCCCTGGCCCGAGCCATCGGTATTCACAGTCACGTCCTGGATGAACGTCTTGCCTTGCTCGTTCCCGGGCGCGGCGACCGAGGGATTCGAGAAGATCTCGACGTCGTACGACAGGTTCGCTGATTCAGTCAGGGTCCCCGAAAGCGTACCGCCGCCAACTCCTCCCGGTGTGAACGTCATCACGGGCGGGGCGGCGAGCTGGTTCGATGCACTCACTCGGGACTGGATCCCCGGACCCGAGTTCCCGAAGATCGAGTTTCGAATCAGCGTGTCCTGGCTCCCGCTTAACAGGATTCCAGCGCCGCTGCTGAAGGCGACCACGTTCCCCTGCCCCGGCCCCGAGCCCCCGATCGTGTTGCCGATCCCCTCGACGCTCATTCCCAGGCCGGTGTTGCCCAGCGCGACAGTGCCCGTCCTGTCGGTGCCGATCAGGTTACCCTGGATCACGTTATGTTCTACGTCCGTCGCGCCCTCTTCGTTGACGGACAAGCCCGTGGATGCGGAGTCTAACGCGCCGAGGGTGGTCGCGGAAATGACATTGTTCAGGACCTTGGCGTTCTCCACCGTTCCGTCGAGCCTGAGCCCAGTAAAACCATTCCCCAGCGCCGCCGTCCCGGCGGCGTTGGTCCCGATGAGGTTGTTCGCGATCAGGAAGGTCGCTTGACTCGGCTGTGAGCTCGCATACACGGCAATCCCGCCGCTGGAGTTTCCCGAGACCACGTTACCTGTGATGATCGTCGAGACCACGGGGGCCCCTCCGGATTGATCTGCGGTGATTCCCCCGAAACCGCTCCCTCCGTTGCCCAGGGCGACATCGCCGGTCGCGTCCGTGCCGACGTAGTTCCCCTCGATCGTGATGCTTCCATAAGAAACAATCCCGCCCGCCTTGTTCCCTGAAATGACGTTTCCAAGCCCGGCCGTCGTCCCACCGTATATATCACCTGACCCGGAGTCGAGGACGCCTGGGGCCTCGAAACCGTTCGCGAGCGCCTTGGTCCCCGCGGCATCGATGCCGATGTAGTTGTTCTCGATCAGGTTGCCCGTCGGCTCGGGAAGCGGCGGGTTACTTCCGTTGGCGGGAACGACTACGCCACCCGAGAAGTTCCCAGAGATCAAGTTCCGATCGCCGACGTTCGATCCGCCAATCAAGTTGGACGAGTTTTCGATCTCCACGCCCCAGATATTCTGTGCGGAGGTCTCTCCGGACGGGTTGGTGCCGATGAAGCAGCCCGCGACTTGCACGTTGCCCGGGGCTGTGACCAGGACTCCCGCGCCGTTGCAATTCTCGATGTCAAGCCCGAACACCTGCGACCCTTGCTGCGCGATCGTCAGCCCGTTGCTCACCCCCGCGTGGAGCGCTCTGCTGATCGCGATCTCGAGCTTCGCATTGTCACCCTGCGGCAGCGTGTTCTCGCTCGCCCCCGGCTGCGTGTAGCCGTCGATGATCGCCGCGTTGGTGCTGATCGTAGGCAGCGTCGACTGGAGCGCGATCGTCCAGGCCCCGGTCGTCGCGTCGTAGCCGGGGTCCGTCGTGGGGATGTTGAAGTCGATCGTGTTCGTGGCGCCGACGGCCCCGCTCACCTGGGCCTGCTCCGGCGTGCTGAGCGCCGAGACGGCCAGAGTGCCGTCGGAGACCTCGATCGCCTGGCGCAACGACAGTGCGGCGCCGGCCGTCGTATCGTCCGCCGTCGTGTTCACCGTGATCGTCGCCAGGAGCTGGCGTTCTTCCAGCACCTCAACACACATCTTTCTCCGCTGTCGCAACTTCGGAGCATTCGAAGACCACCTCATGGCTGCAACCTCCCTCGTTTCGGAACGGATCGTACAGAAATGGTTACTTGAATTCAGGAATATCGGTTGCTGAGAATGCGTATCTCGATGTTGCCCGGCGGCCATGTTCCTCCACGGCGCGAGACGCCCTCGACCGCCCGGGATGTTCGCGCGGAATCGACTGCGCGCCAGGTCGAAGGTCTCGAGATGGCTTCAAGTTCGCCGGATAACTCGGGCGAGCGTGTTGCTCGCCGCGGGTTCGCCGCATAGACCAAGGACGGGTCCAGAGCGCTTCACGATTGGATTAGTCGCGCGACCGGCCCGCCCCACATGCCGGGAAACCTCAGAACGATCCGTAGAGATCTTGATCGGCCGTCGATGCTTGGTTGTCGCTGACGGTGAACGCCGGGGTGTCGGACGAGCCGACGCCCTCGAGGTAGACCCCGCCGCCGATCCCCTGCCCGTCGGTACCACTCGTGTGGCCGTCACCGCCGGCGCCACCCTGTGCCTGGTTCTGCGTCACCGAGCCGGAGTCAGCCACGAGGATGGCCCCGGAGAAGACGTAGATCCCTCCGCCGTCGGCATTGCCGCCGGCGCCGCCGTCGCCGTCGAAGGCGAAGGGTTGGCCATTGCCGCTGCCACCGCCGCCGCCCTGGCCGCCGGCGGCCGTGTTGTTCGAGACGGAGACGGATGTGAGCGAGGTCGTGCCACCATCGATGAAGAGGCCGCCGCCCTGGGCGATGCCGGCCTCTCCGCCTCGGCCACCATCGCCGTTGTCGGCATTGCCGCCGCTACCCCCGTCACCCCCCACCGCGTGATTGCTGCTGATGAGCACGCCGGTCATGTTCAGTTGTCCAGACGCATCGATCCCGCCGCCGAATGCGGAGCCTCCTTTTCCCCCGAAGCCCCCGTCTGCATCGCCGAAGATGTTCTCGCCACCCGCGCCGCCGTGCCCCCCCTGGACCGTATTGTAGATGGCGTCGGACTGCATAACCGAGACGGTGCCGGCTTCGAGCGCCAGGCCGCCCCCGGTCGCATTGCCGGCGTCGCCGCCAAGACCGCCGTGCGCGTCCTGGCCGTCAGTGCCCTGCTGGCCGCCGGTGCCCCCCCGGCCGCCGTCGCCGCCGGTGGCGGTGTTCTGGAGGCTCATGACGGACACCAGTTTCAGGTTGCCATAGTCGGCCAAGCCCCCGCCGATGGCGTATCCGCCCTCGCCGCCTTGCGGGCCCGCGTCTCCGAAGCCGCTCTCGCCGCCATCTCCGCCGCCGCCGCCCCTGGCGTGATTCGTGTCGTACCAGGTGTTCTCGATGTCGGCGGTGCCGTCGAAGGCCAACTGGCCGCCGCCGTAGGCTTCACCCCCGTCCCCGCCCTTGCCGCCGAGACCCCCATCGCCCTGACCCCCCTCGCCGCCCAAGCCGGCGACGGCCTGATTCTCGTAGAACAAGGATCCGGTCTCCGAAAGTTGCATGAACTGGCTCAACATGCCGCCTCCCGAGGCGTCGCCGCCGGTGCCGCCCGATCCGCCGGAGTCACCCTCAACGCCCTGTCCGCCCAGTCCGCCCTTGGCGGTGTTGAGCTGGAAGACGACCGTCTGGATCACGACGGGAAAGTGATCCGTCCAGGGGAGCTGTCCGCCCGATGCGAACACCGCGCCGCCGTTGCCATCGCCGCCCTTACCGGCTGTACCATCGGAAGCGGATTCGTAGCCGCTACCCGGGTCACCGCCATCGCCGCCGTAGGCGCGACTGCTCGCGAAGAGCACGGTGTTGGCGCTCAGGGCGCCGCCCGAGAGGCCGGAGACGGAGAAGACGTCCCCACCGGAAGCCACGCCGCCCGCGCCGCCCGCGCCCCCCCCGTCGCCGCTGCCACCCGCCCCGCCCTTACCACCGTACGCGGTGCCCAGATAGAATTGGCTCTGGCTGATGCTGAGGTTGCCATACGTCGCGATCGCACCACCATTGGTGCTCCCGCCGTTGCCGCCCGGTCCGCCGTGCTGGCCCATGCCGATGTTGCCGTCGCTTCCCGGGCCGCCGTCGCCGCCGATGGCTATGCTATCGTAGAAGAAGTCGCTGGTTACCACGAGTGTGGTTGAGAGTCCTGTGTAAATGGCACCACCGTAGGCGTCGCCGCCGGCACGGCCGGTCTGCCCATTGGCGCCCGAGGTCGAGTTGCCATAGAAGAGGTCGTTCGAGGCCGTCAGGCTCGTCGCGGCGTTGCCGAGGTCGGCGTCGCCCAGGGCGACGGCGCCGCCCGAGGCCGTGTCGCCCGGCGTCGTCTCGATCGCCTGGTTGAACGCCAGGAGATCCCCCTGCAAGATCAGCGTACCTCTCTCGGCGTAGATGCCACCGCCGAACGTTGACAGGCCGTGCTCGATCGACAGGTTGTCGATCGTCACGACCCCTTGGGCCGTGATGTCGAACACGCGGCTGTGCGACTGGGCATCGATGGTCAGTTGACCGGAGGTGGGACCCTGGATGGTCACGGGCTCGGTGATCGCCAACTCGCCGCTGGTCAGGTGGATCGTCGTCCCGGTCAGGTTCGAAGCAAACGTGATCGTTTCGCCCGGGACCGCCTTGTCGAGCGCGTGGCGCAGCGTGCCGGGACCGCTGTCGGCGCCGCTGGTCACGACGCTCAAGAGCATCCGGTCCTCCATCATCTCCAACCGCGGGCGGAGCCGGTGCGCGGGATTCCGCCGGCCCCGGCGGGTCGAACTCGTGCGATCGCGGTAGGAAAACGGGATGAGTCTCATGGCGTTGCAAACTCCTGGTCGTAGACACGCCTGGGGATGCGCAGTCCCCCGGCAGCCGTGCGAACAACATCGCGCCGAAGACCGGTGCCGGTCGTACCCGCCCGCACTCGCGAGCGTGCTCCTCGGAGAAGAATTGAGTTCAGGTGCCGGCCGAAGCAGGCCGACCGACCGAGCTTGCGGGAGTGGAAGGTGTCGAACGACCCCTTGCTTCTCCACCCGGCGAATGCCGTGGTTGATCTCTATCAGGGCAATGCCAGAAGGTCCCGATAACCCGACACGTTTCGCGAAAAAAGCCGAAGCGTAGTGACGGCCGGCTGCGAATGCATTGGCAACCCCGGGGCGCTGTGCCTATAATCGCCCCACACGTGTCTTGCTGGGCTTCTTGTCGAGGGCAACGGCCGATGGCGTCATCGCTCTCCGTCAGCCACTGGATCGGGCAACTGCGGGCGGGCGACCAGGTCGCCGCCCAGCACCTCTGGGAGGGCTACTTCCGGCGGCTTAGTCCAGGCGGATCGTCTGGCGGATCCGCTTCACCAGGAGCGCGAGCAGGCTCCGGTGACCGGTCACGATGTCCGCCTGGCCGGTCATCCCCAGCTTGACCCGGCCGCGGTACTCGCCGCGGCCCAGCTCGTCGCTGGCCAGGGCGATCTTCACGGTATAGGTGACCGTCCGCGCGGCTCCCTCCCCCGCCTCCGAGTCCGGCGAGAGGAATCGGACGGTGCCGCCGAGGGTCCCGTACTGCTGGTAGTTGTAAGCGTCCAGCGCGATCCGCACCGCCATCCCTTCCGCCAAGTGGCCGACCTCCTGGCTGGCGACCGAGCCCTCGAAGAGGAAGCCCTCCTGCCGCGCCAGCTCCAGCGCCGGCTTGCCCGGCTCCAGGAAGTCGCCGAGCTTCACGTCGCCCTTGACCACCACCCCGTTGATCGGCGCCCGGATCTCGGCCAACTCACGCTCCAGCTCCCGGTTGGCCAGCTCGATCCGCTTCGCCTCGACCTCCCCTCGCTTGCCGGCGCGCTTCAGCTCCAGCTCTTCCCGCTTCACGGCGTAATCCCGGTCGACCAAGACCAACGCCCGCTCCGCCACCGGCACCCGGCTCTGATCCACCGGAAGCCGCGCCTTATCCCTCTTCTCCCTCGCCTCCTGGGCCTTCCGCTTGGCCTTGGTCAGTTCCGCCGGCGCCGCCGCCCGCCGGCCCAGCAGCGCCCCGAGTTGCCCCGCGTCCTCGCGCGCCGCCTCCAGCTCCAACTCGGCCACCTGGATCTCCGGGCCCTGCTGGGCCTTGGCCCGCCCGACGTCCTCCCGCGCCTGGGCCAGCTCCGCCTCGGCCTTGGACCGGGCCGCCTCGAAGTGCCGCACCGACAGCCCGGCGAGCTGGTCCAGCCGGGCCAGCTCCGCCTCGGCGACCCGCAGCAGCAGACGTTGCTTGGCGATCTCGTTGTCCAGCCGGCCGGTCTCCAGCCGGATCAGCAGGGCTCCCCGCCGCACCTCGTCCCCCTCGCGGACGTTCACCTCGGCGACCTGCCCGCCGACGCCGGCGCTGAGGAGCTCGCCTCGGGCGGCCGGGATAATCTTCACCGGCGTGGCGACGGGTCGGACCCGCCCCGGGGCTCTGACGACGAGGTTCGCCCGCGTCGCGGCAGCCCAGGCCAGCGCCGCCCCGAGCAGGAGGATCAGCAGGCCCGCCGTCCCGTGGACGATCCGCGGCGGCCGCGCCAAGAGGGTCTGGCGGAACTCCGTGCACTCGGCAAGGTCGAGCACGATCGAGTTACGCATGGCCATCTCCATTGAGGGTCAGGGTGTGTAGTCGATCGGTCCCGTTCGGCCGGTCGCTCAGGGAGGCGGGATGGTCTGCGGAGGGCTCGTCGTCCGACAGTGCCAGCGGTGGCCTCGGGACGGCTGCGTCGCCCTCTTCGGTCTGGGAGCGCCACAGCGACCAGTACCGCCCCTCCTGAAGCATCAACCGCCGGTGCGTCCCCTCCTCGGCGACCCGGCCCTGGTGAAGGACGTAGATGTAATCGGCGTCCTTGATCGTGCTAAGCCGATGGGCCACCAGGATCACGGTCTTGCCCGCGAAAGCGGTTCGGAGGTTGTGCTGGATCGCCCGCTCCGTGGCGGTGTCCAGGTGGCTGGTCGCCTCGTCGAAGATCAGGATCTCCGGCTCCTTAAGCAGCGCCCGCGCGATCGCCAGCCGCTGCCTTTGGCCCCCCGAGAGATTCGCCCCGCGCTCTCCGATGACCGTCTCGTACCGCTGCGGCAACCCCGCGATGAACTCGTCCAGCCCGGCGGAGCGGGCGGCCCGGATGATCTCCTCCATCGCGGCGCCCGGGCGGCCCAGGGCGATATTCTCCCGCACTGTCCCGCTGAAGATGAACGGCTCCTGCGAGACGACGCCGATCCGGGCCCGCAGCGACGCCAGCTCGAAGTCCCGCAGATCGACCCGATCGATCAGGATTCGCCCGGCGGTCGGGTCGTAGAACCGCATCAGGAGCTTCAGCAGGGTCGATTTCCCCGAGCCGCTCTCGCCGACGATGGCCACCACCTTGCCGGCCCGAATCCGAAGGTCGACGTCTTTCAGCACCGGGGCGCGACAGCCATACTTGAAGCCGACTCCCCGGAGCCGGATGGAGCGGCGCACCCGCTCGAAGCGGGCCGCCCTGACGTCGCCGATCGGCTCGACCTCGCCGTCCATGACCTGGTAGAGCCGGTCAACGGCCACCAGGGCGTCCTGGAGCTTCAGGTTGACCGAGGCCAGCCGCTCGAGGGGGCCTAGAAGGTAGCCCAGTAGCGTGTAGAAGAACATCAGCTCGCCGATCGTCAACGCCCCGTCGATGACTCGGTGGCCGCCGTACCAGAGGATGACGATGCCCGCCAGGGTGGTCGCCAGCGTCCCGAAGGCGTTCATGCTGATGCCCAGCTTCTGGAGCGCGAAGACGTCCTGGACGAGCCGAACCAACCGCGCCTCGCCCTCCTCGGCGCGGACCGGCTCGGCGCCGAAGGATTTCACCGTCTCGACTCCGGAGACGTCCTCGACCATGTGGGCCGAGAGCCGGGCGCCGCTCTCCATCGCCTCGCGGGAGAGGCGATGCGTCGCCGGATGGTGCGCCATGACGCTGGCCAGCAGCACCGGGACGAACGCCGTCGCCACCAGCGCCAGGCGGACGTCGTAGAGCCAGAGGACCGCGAGCATGATGACCACGATCGTGCCGTCGACGACCGCGGTGAGAGTCGTGCCGCTGATGGCCTCGCGTACCTTGGCGGCGTCGTTGACCCGCGAGAGGATCTCGCCGACCTGCCGCATCTCGAAGAAGCGGACCGGGAGCTTGAGGATGTGGCGAGTGTAGCCGGCGATCAGGGCGAGGTCGGCCTTGCGGCCGACGTGGGCGACGAGGTACTGGCGGAGCAGGCCGAAGAGGATGCGGAACAGGGCGATCAGGACCATGCCGATGCCCAGCGCGTTGAGCAGCTGCACCTCGTGGCGGACGAGGACGGAGTTGACCAGGTGCTGGATGAAATAGGAGGTCGAGACGCCGAGTACGGTCATGAGAAAGGCACACGCGAAGGCCTCGGCGAGGACGGCGGTATAGGGACTGAGGAGGCGGAGGAAGCGACGCCAGGGGGAGACCGGTGCGCCGCTCCGCGTGGCGGGGCCCGCGTTGGGCTCGGGGACGGCCAGTAGGAGGTGTCCGGTCCAGCGCCGGCAGAACTCCTCGCGGGTCAGCACCTGGATGCCGCGTGCCGGGTCGGCCACGACGACCGAGCCCTTTCGGACGCGGTGGAGGACCAGGAAGTGCCCGAGTCCCTCCTCGGTATTGACGTGGGCGACGGCGGGGAGGGGGACCCGGGCCAGGGCCTCGAACGGGCCCTTGACGGACCTGGCGGCGAAGCCCATCGCCTCGGCCGCCTGGAGGAGTCCGATGAGGTTGGTGCCGATGCGGTCGGTGCCGGCGAGGTCGCGCATCGCCTCCAGGCCGATCGGGCGGCGGTGATGGACGGCGAGCGTGGCCAGGGCGGCGGCGCCGCAATCGGACATGTCGTGCTGTCGGACACAGGCATAGCGGCGGAACATGGCGTGGCTCCCTCGAAGTCGACTGGTTTCCCGGCACATGGTCGCGCCCCCGACCGTCGAGTCGCGTCGGGGAGTCCGGGCCCGGACCCGCCCGCCGTGCCCGAAGGCCCGGTGACGGATCGAAGGGCCGATTCCCCGGCCGGGATCTTCGCGGCGGCCAGACGCCCGGGCTGATCGTCCGTCGGCGGAGGACGTATGAAATTCTTAAGAGCGATTATTATTTGGAATTGGACACCAAGGTGACTGTCGAGGAGACTCGAGCGCCAGGACCGAAGGCGTGCGGCGCGGTTCCGCCAGGCGCAGCAGCCCGAAGCCGATGCCGGCAAGCCCCGTCATCAACCCCGGCGTCTCCACGCCCGAGGGGACGCCGCAAATCCAGCCGTTCGTGCGGATGCTTTCGAGCGTCACCGTTGACATCCGATCCGCCTCGCCGCGCCACCGCGGATCCCCGAGCCTCTCTCCCGCCTGCAGCAACGTCTCGAGGCTGCCGAGGTCGCCGTGGCACAGCGAATGGTTATCGCCGAATCCTTGAGCGAGCGTGGTCTCCAGGGCCACCTCGATCTCCGCTCGCGTTGCCGGCTCATCGAGGCGACCCAACGAAAGAATGCGGGCGAGCCCGATCCCGGGGGCACCGTGGCACCATGCGGCCACGGAGTTTGCCTGATCGGAGTCCCCCTTCAGCCCCAGGGCGTTAAGATCGCGCAGGTCCGGCCAGTTCTTCGCCTCGGCCGAGAAGTGGCTGCGCTCGTAAGCGACGGCCGCACGCTCGGCCGTCCGGAACCGCGCCTCGCCGGTGAGGTCGGCCAGTTCCCCGAGCGCCCACGCGATGCCGGCGTTGCCGTGTGAGAACCCGGTTAATGGCTGGAGGGCCGGGATCCGCGATTCCCAGGCGATCCCCCGTTCCATGTTCCGTGCCCGGGCGAGGAGGTGATCGCCGCATCGGACCGCCACTTCGAGGACGCGCGCCGAAGGACAGCACCGATAGAGGCTGATCAGGCCGCCGATACATCCGGCCGAACCCTGGATGACGTCGAAGTGATCGTCGTCGTCGATGAGCGGCGGGAGTTGCTCGAGGATCGCGTCCGCCTCCGCGAGCAGATCGGGGCGTCTCCACAGGGCGTGAAGATGGACATAGGTGTAGATGATCCCACCCCATCCGCTGGTATAACCGATCGTCTTGAACGTGGACCGGCCGCGATCGATCATCCGGCGGAGCGACGCCAGCGCCGACTCCGCCAGGGTCGTGTAGCGGCCTTCGCCCGTGAGCGCGCCCAGATAGGCCAGGAAGAGCAACACGCCCGGGTGTCCGTCGTAGAGGTCCAACCCCAGGGGCAGGAGCGACCAGTGACCACCGCGGGGGGGGGTGACGAGGCCGAGCCAGGCGGCTTCCTTCTCATCTCGCAAGGCGACGGATTCCAGGTGGTCGCCGATCGCCCGGGCGATGGCGAGAAATCCGTCGCCGCCTTCGGTCTGCGACCGTATGGAGCGGGGGCGCAGCCGGATCCCTCGGCCTTCACTCCGGGAGAGCGTCGCGAGTGAAGCACGAATGACCCAGAGCTGCCGATTGAGCCCTGCGTCGCCCATCTGGGGCAGTCGACGCTCCACGGTCGCCATCGCCGGCTCCGGGAACTCATAGGCGATCCGCGTCCCATCGCAGCTCCAGAGGTCCCGCGACCCCGGACGGGCCTTCATTGCCGGGATATCTCCCTTGAGGAGATCGTCTCGTTCGGCCGGGAACGCTTTGATCAGGCCGGGGCGCTTCGTCTCCTCGACCCAGAGTTGGTCGAAGTGCCGGTCCCGGTCCAGGGCGTCGCGCAGCAGGTCCGGGTGGAAGCTCTCGCCGAGCATCGTCGCGTAAGCCCGCGTGGAGCGGAGGATGACACGGATCTCATCCCCCGCGAACCGCCGGAGGATCCCCTCGGCCGAGAGCAGGTGGTCCCGGTGATCCCGGAGCAAGCGGTACAGCTCGGTGAAGCCGGCTTCGATGTCGCCGATATGATCGAGGGCACAGGCCGGCGCCCCGTCGAGCAAGGGACGATGCCGACCTCCGGCGATGGTGGCGCGTTTCCGGGTCAGTTGCATCGCGTCCGTCCCCGCGTTCTCCCAGAACGGGACCGGCTGGGGGGTCAGTTGTCCCTCGTCGGCCCCCAGGCCGCTGAGATCCACCCCCTCGGACTGATCGGTAGCCCAGAGGCGCACGGGCAGCAGGCCGACGCGCAAGACCGACTGGGCCATGGCTTCGTCGGCGAGTCCGCCGGCTCGGATCAACTCGCCAGGCACTTCACGCGGATGGAAGAGCGCCTCCAGATCGACGAGGACCGGGTGCTCGCCCGCCGCGACGAGGTTCTCGTAATGGAAGTCGGTCGCATCCAGCGCGTGGAGCAGCGCCAGGTACCCCCCCTGGCGCCGGTAGAAGCGACGTACCTCGTCGGGCGACGTGCATGCCTGCTCGGCCACGTACTCCGCCCAGCCGTGAGTCCCGCGGTTGAGGATCTTGAGCGTCCGGAAGGGAGGGTGGTCGCCTCGCCCGTTCAGCCAGGACAGGAGCTCCTGGAAGTGCACATCGACCGCCAGGTCCCTCGGCTTGTAGACGACGCGCAGGCTGGAGCTGAATTCAGCGACCAGCACCGACCGACCGCCGCGGTGCGAGTCGCCCTGTCCGCCCGCCACGCCGGTCAGCGTCCCCGGCTCTCCTTCCGGGCTGAACGTGTCCCGAATCGCTGCCAGGTCGGTGCACAGATGTCGGAGGAATTCCAGGCCGAACGCCACCCATCGATCGATCGCTTCGACGACCTGTCGGGCGAGGACGGGATACTCCTGGAGGAGGCCCACGATTTGATCCCGCGGGCGCATGTGTTCCACGAAGCTACGGAACCGATCCTCGGGGGTGTCTCCCCGCAGATCCCCCTGCAGGCGGGACACGTGGAGTTCCAGGGCCATCGTCCCGCACATCTTCGCGATCAGGCGCCTGGGGAGGTCTTCGTAGAGCGCGGATTCGACCGTCCGGCGATCGAACGGCAGCTCGCCGTGCTCCCGACCCAGGACTTCGATCCCCTCGCGCAAGCGGTCGCGGCCCTGGCTGATGAGCGGCCGGACGATCTCGAGGAAGTCGGATAGCGGATTCCCGCTCGCCTCCTCGGGCAAGGAGGTCGGTGCGGAAGCGGGCCCGGACAAGGCCCGGTCCAGTTCGAGCAGCCAGTCCGGGGGAGCCGGGGATCGGTCCCGGACGGCCTCGATCGGCTCGCCGAGCAACCGCCGCAGGTCGTCCTCGTTCATCCCGTCGGCCGCGAGGCGTCGGGCGAAGAAGCCGTCCGTCGAGAAGGGCTCCTGATCTCGCCAGCGGCGCAGGCGTCGCTCGGCACGACCGGCATCGACGGCGACATCCCGGGCCCCCTGCCGGTCCTGGCGCAGGGATGCGAGCCGCTCAGTCAGCGTGAGGGCGCGGTACCAGGAGGGGTGGTGGAGGTCTAACGCGTGCATGGTGAGGGCTCCCTTAGGGGGGAAGGACTTGACCCCCCGATCGTCGTGTGATGCGTCCCAGGTTGATTCCATCTCTCAGGACGGGCGGGCCGGCACGGCCCGTCCCCCGGAGTAGGACTTTTGCCGCGAAACTGCCCTCTCGCAGTCCGGACGACGAAGCCAGCCTGGCGCCGCGGGCCAGGTCGGCGGGGTAGGGCCGTAGCTCTTGCCGCGGCCCCCGAGTCCCCGGGCATAATCACCTGGCGGGGCCAACACCCGGGAGGCGGGCCGCCCCTACACAGGGGGTCTCAACACCACCTCCTCACTTCACCCCCCTTGTCCGGGAGCGGGAGCCATCCGGTGTTCTCGTGCCTCCGGGGAAGTGCGGTAAACTGAGTGGGCGATGGCCTCGCCAACGTGTTATTACTAGGGACAATTGGTGCTGTGAATTACCGTGCACTTCAAAAACCCCGTAGGAATTAAGCCGGGGGTAGTGTTCAGGTAGCCGCCTCCGATGCCGTCCATCTCGGCGCCCGACAGCTCGACGAGCCCTGCCGGGTGCTCCGGCAGGAGCGCCCGTTCGGCCTCGCTCAGGCTGAGCCGGTAGTCCTCGTCCTTCCACGCGCGGATGATGTTCTTGCTTGACATGACTGTGTACCTCGTCCCTCGATTCCCCTCAGCTTGCTGGTCGCGCGGCGCGTGAGGGGTGATCGCGCCGGCGATCTCGGCCCGGGGCTCCACGAGGAGGCCCCGGACGGTCGGGGCCTCGTCTGTTCCCCGTAGCCCTGCGGCCGGGGCGAAGCCCTCGACGCGTCTTGTGTCCCGATGGATCGCGATCGGGAGTGATTCCTGCTAAGAGGTCTTGAATTCCGGTTGCTTTTGAGGCTTGGCTCAGTAGGCGTTCCGGGCCCCGGCCTTGACCTTCGTCTGCACCTTCAGGCCCGGGACCGCGCCTCGCACCTGCGCCCTGTCGTAGTTGTAGGTGAGGGCACCGGCCTTGACTTTGGTTTTCGTTTTCATCTGGTGCCTCCACTGGATTGAGTTCAGGCGCCGGCCGAAGCAGGCCGACCGACCGAGATTTCGGTAGTGGAAGGCGTCGCACGACCCCTTGCTTCTCCGCCCGGCGAATGCCGTCGTCGATCTCTATCAGGGCAATGCCGGAAGGTCCTGACAACCCGACACGTTTCGCGAAAAAAGCCGAAGCGGAGTGAAGCCGGCCGCGAATGCATTGGCAACCCCGGGCCGCTGTGCCTATAATCGCCCAACACGTGTCCCGCTGGACTTCTTGTTGAGGGCAACGGCCGATGGCGTCATCGCTCTCCGTCAGCCACTGGATCGGGCAACTGCGGGCGGGCGACCAGGTCGCCGCCCAGCACCTCTGGGAGGGCTACTTCCGGCGGCTGGTGGGCCTGGCGCGGGGCAAGTTGCAGGGCCTGCCGCGCCGCGCCGCCGACGAGGAGGACGTGGCCTTGAGCGCCTTCGCCAGCTTCTGTCGCGGCGTCGAGGGCGGCCGCTTCCCTCAACTGGCGGATCGGGATGACCTCTGGCGTCTGCTGGTCACGATCACGGTGCGCAAGGCGCTACACCTGGCACGCGACGAGCGCAGTCAGAAGCGCGGCGGCGGCGCCATGCGCGACGAGGCCGCCCTGCGGGACCGAAGCGGCCCATCCTCCGAGGACGCCGCGCTCGACGAGTTGCTGGGGAGCGAGCCCACGCCCGCATTCGCCGCCCAGGTGGCCGAGGAATGCCAGCGGCTGCTGGACCGCCTGGGAGATGCCGATCTGCGCACGATCGCGGTCTGGAAAATGGAAGGGTACACCACCGAGGAGATCGCCGCCAAGGTCCGCCGCGCCCCTCGCACCGTCCAGCGCAAGCTCGACTTGATCCGCCGGCGCTGGACCGAGTAGCGGATTCCGCCGCAGGCCGAGGACCCGCGACCATGGGCCCACTCTTGCGCACGCACATCACGGCGCTGCCCCTGACCGAGGCCGAGCGCCTCGATGCGGTGTGCGATCGCTTCGAGGCGGCCTGCGGGGATGGCCTGCGCCCCCGGATCGGCGATTATCTCGAAGGCATCGGGGAGCCAGCGCGGGCCGCCCTGGCCCGCGAGCTGATCGTGCTGGATCTTCACTACCGCCATCGCCGGGCCGAAGTCCTGCAGGTCACCGACTACGACTCCGTCAATCCGGATCGGGGATCGGATTGGTTGGCCGGCGCGGTCGCGGCCCTGACCGGAGGTCTCACGCCGCCGGAGCTGCCGGGGTATGAGATCCTGGGCGAGCTGGGTCGCGGCGGCATGGGCGTCGTCTACAAGGGCCAGGACCACCGACTGGGGCGGCTGGTGGCCCTCAAGGTCCTGCACGGCCCGCACTGCCGGGATCCCGAGGCGCTGGATCGCTTTCGCCGCGAGGCCCGGACCGCCTCGGCCCTGAACCATCCGCACATCTGCACCATCTACGCCCTGGAGGAGCACGGGGGCCAGCCGTTCCTGGTCATGGAATTCATCGAGGGGCACACCCTGCGGGCGCGGGTCGGCGCCGGCCCGCCCCTGGCCCAGTTGGTGCGCTGGATCGGCCAGGTGGCGCGGGCCTTGGGGGCGGCGCATGCGTCCGGGATCGTCCACCGCGACATCAAGCCCGAGAACCTGCTCGTCCGGCCCGATGACGTCGTCAAGGTGCTCGATTTCGGGGTGGCCCGGCTCCTTCCCGAAAGCGCCTTGCGGGCCTTTACCCCGACCTGCAAGGCCACCGATCCCGGCACCCTGATCGGCACGGTACGCTACATGTCTCCCGAACAGGCCCGCTGCGAAGCGGTGGGCAGCCCCGCCGACCTGTTCTCCCTCGGCATCGTCCTTTACGAAATGGCGACCGGCCGGCACCCGTACGAGGCGGCCTCGGCAGTGGGCACGTTGAACGCCTTGATCGAGGATCAGCCGCCGGCCCCCTCCCTCCTGAATCAGAAGTTACCCGGCGCGCTGGAAGGGCTGATGTTGCGCATGCTGGAGAAGGACCCGCGGCGGCGGCCGACCGCCGACGAAGTGGCCGCGTCGCTGGACGGGCTGGAGCGGGCCACCCACCTCCCGCTCAACACCACGGGGATCGGCTGGGAGGGCGGATCGCAGCCGGCCGGCAAACCCCGCCCCGTGGGCCGGCGACGCGAGCTGGCCGAGCTGGACAAGGGGTTTGCCTCCGCCCTGGCGGGCCGCGGCCTGCTGGCGTGCGTGACCGGCGAGCCGGGCCTGGGGAAAACCACCCTGTTCGAGAGCTTCCTGGAGGATCTGCTCCGCCGAGGCCATGCGTTCCACCTGGCCCGGGGATGCTGTTCGGAGCGGCTGGCCGGCAGCGAAGCCTATTTGCCGGTCCTGGAAGCCCTGGAAAGTTTGCTCCGCGGCCCCGGTGGCGCAGCCCTGGCCGAGACCCTGAAACGCCTGGCGCCGAACTGGTACGGCCAGGTCATCCCGCGGGCGGCGGATGATTCCTCCTTCTCCCGGCGGACCGCCGAGGCGCCGACCTCGACGCAGGAACGGCTCAAGCGCGAATTGATCACCTTTCTCGAGGAGGTGGGGCACGCCCGACCGGTCGTGTTCTTCCTCGATGATCTGCACTGGGCCGACGCCTCCACCGTCGACCTGCTCGTCTACCTCGCGAGCCGGGCCGGGAGCCTGCGGTTGCTGTTGGTGGCGACCTACCGGCCGGCCGAACTGCTGCGGAGCCACCACCCGTTTTGCCCCGTGCAACTCGACCTCCAGGGGCGCGGCCTGTGCCGGATGATCGTCCTGGAGTTCTTGAGTCAATCCGACGTCGAACGCTACCTGTCTCTGGCCTTTCCGGGCCATGCCTTCCCGACCGGTTTCGCGGCCATGGTCCATGCCAAGACCGAAGGCAATCCGCTCTTCTTGGTGGACCTGCTGCAATACTTGCGCGACCGGAACGTCCTGGCCGAGGAAGGGGGTCGCTGGGTGCTGGCCCAGGCGGTCCCCGACCTAGGCCGCGACCTGCCGCAGTCGGTGCGGTGCATGATCCGGCGCCTGATCGACCAGCTCACCGACGACGAGCGCCGCCTGCTCCTGGCGGCCAGCGTGCAGGGCCAGGAGTTCGACGCGGCGGTCGTCGCCGAGGTCCTGGCCCTGGACGCCACGGAAGTGGAGGAGCGGCTGGAGGTGCTGGACCGCGTCCACGGCCTGGTGCGGCGCGTGGGCGAGTACCAGTTACCCGACCGGACGCCGACGCTGCGCTACGCGTTCGTCCACGCGCTCTATCAGAATGCCCTCTACGAGGGGCTCCAGCCGACGCGCAAGGTGGCCTTGAGCTCGGCCGCGGCCCGGGCCCTCTTGCAACACCACGGCGAGACGGGCGGCGGCGTGACCGCCGAGCTGGCGCTGCTCTTCGAGGCCGCCCGCGACGGCGCCCGTGCCGCCGACTTCTTCCTGCGGGCGGCCCAGAAAGCGTTCCGGGTGTTCGCCAACCAGGAGGCGGCCGCGCTGGCCCGGCGCGGCCTCGAGCAGCTCGGGCCGCTGCCGGACACGCCCGAGCGTCGCCGGTGCGAATTGCGGCTGCAAATGGCCCTGGGGGTGTCGCTGCGGGCCACCCGGGGCTTCGCGGACGCCGAGGTGGAACAGGCGCATGCGCGGCGCGGGAGCTGTGCGGGGAGGTCGAGCCCACCGTCGAGTACTTCCCGGTCCTGTGGGGGCTGTGCCTCTATTTCGTGGTCCGCGGCGAGGTGCGGACCGGCGGCGAATTGGGCGAGCAGCTCCTGGGCCTGGCCACGGCCGTCAACGATTCCGCCCTCCTGGTCCAGGCCCACGCCCGCATGGGGACGACCCTGCTGCACCTGGGCGAGCCGGGTCGGGCTCGGGCCCACTTGGAGACGGCCCTGGGCCTCTACGAGGAGCACCGGCTGCAGCGTCAGGGGCTGCTCTTCGGGGCCGACCCGGCGGTCACGTGCCGCGCCTTCCTGGCCTGCGCGCTGTGGCTACTGGGCGATCCGGACGCGGCACTGGAGACCGTGAACGACGCGCTGGCACGGCGCGCGGGTCGTCCCACCCGTTGACCCTGGCCCACGCCCAGTTCTTTCGGGCGTACGTCCACCAACTCCGCCGGGAGGCCGCCGAGACGCGAGACGGGGCGGAGGCCGTCATCGCCCTTTGCCGGGAAGAGGGCATGCCGTTTTACCAACCGCTGGCCACGATCTGGCGCGGCTGGGCCGTGGCTGCCCTGGGGGAAATCGCCGTTGGCCTCGACGCCATTCACGAAGGCCTGGCTGCCGCCCGGGGCACGGGCATGGAAATCCTCCGGCCGCAGATCCTTGCCATGCTCGCCGAAATGCTGGGCGCCGCCGGACAGCTCGAGGAAGCCCAGGCGGCCACTGCCGAGGGGCTGGCGCTGTCCCTCGCCAGGGGCGAATGTGGGTTCGCGCCGAGCTGTACCGTCTCCGGGGCGAATTGCTGATGGCGCAGGCGGGGCGCGACCCCGCCCGGCGGGCCGAGGCGGTGGGGTGTTTCGAGCATGCCGTGACCGGCGCCCGCCGGCAGGGCGCCCACGCCCTGGAACTGCGGGCGCTGCGCAGCCGGGACCGCCTGTGCGGAGACAAAGGTAACCTAGCGTCCTCCACCGGGACATGCACCTGACCAGAAAGGACCCGGAGATGTGAGCGACGAATCTCGTCAGGAGAACGAAGATCGGCTGCGGGCGGAAGTGGCCGCGCTGCGAGAGCTGCTCGCCGGACACGAGCGCGCGGCCGGTGATTGCGCCGGCCGCCTGGAGCTGGTGGAGGCGGAGTTCGCCGGAGCCAGGAAGAAGTGGCTCGATTACAACGGGCCCTCCGGGAGCGCGAGGAACGCACGCGGGTGCTCGTCGATGCTTCCCACGACGCCGTCGTCACCATGGACGCCCAGGGCCGGGTCACGGGCTGGAACGCGCAGGCCGAGGTCCTCTTCGGCTGGTCCGTTTCGGAAGTCCTCGGACGGCGGCTCTCCTCCTTCCTGGTTCCCCCGCAGCACCGCGAGGCCCACGAGCGGGGGCTGCAAACCTTCCTGGCCACCGGCGTCGGGCCGGTCTTGAACCGGCGCATCGAGACCACGGCCTTGCGCCGCGATGGCCGAGAATTCCCCGTGGAGCTGTCGATCTCGCCGGCCGGTAGCGGAGGCACTTACCTCTTCGGCGCCTTCATCCGGGACCTGACGGCCCGGAAGGAGTCGGAGGCGGCCCTGCACCGGCAGACCGCCTTGGTGAAACTGCTTCAGGAGGTCGCGACGGCCGCCAACCTGGCCCCTGACACCAAGCAGGCTCTCCAGACCGGAGTAGACCAGGTCTGCGCCTACACCGGCTGGCCGGTCGGCCACGCCTTCGTCTTGGCCGGCGACGCGACCGGCGACCTGTTGTCCACGAACATCTGGCACTTCGACCAGCCGCAACAGTTCGAGCGCTTTCGCCAGGCGACCGAGGCGACCAGGCTCCCCTCTGGCGTCGGTCTGCCTGGCCGCGTCATGGCCACGGGGCAGGCGACATGGCTCATGGACGTGACCCGCGACAGCAATTTCCCACGGCTGAGGGCGGCGACCGACCTCGGCGTCCGGGCGGGCTTCGGCTTTCCCGTGTTGGCCGGGGCGAACGTGGTGGCAGTGCTGGAATTCTTTTCCAGCGAGGCGGTAGAACCCGACGAGCCGCTGCTGCAGGCCATGGCCCACATCGGCACCCAGGTGGGACGGGTCTTCGAGCGCCAGAGAGCGGAGGAAGAGCTGCGCCAGGCCAAGCAAGCGGCCGAGGAGGCCAACCGGGCCAAGAGTGCCTTCTTGGCCAGTATGGCAGCGCCGTTCTGACGGCCCTCGCGCGGCCAGCAACCTTGACGCACGGGAGTGCGACACGGTCGTGGTCTGAACGTCGAGCCGGGGTTCGTCAAGCCCCGCGCATACGAAGAGGACGAATCGAAAAAATCGGTTGACATCTCAAGACGCCCTGGGCGCGGATCAGAGCCTCACGGAGGGGAAACCTCCGCAACAACATCCCGGCTATTCCTTGCATGTTCATCGCCAAACCGGTCGAAATCACGGCGTGGGGCCATCGCATCGCACGGATCGACCTTGGCGATGGGCCGAGACCGCCCGGACCGATGGAAATGCGCCCCGGTGACGGGGCGAGATGTTGATTCCGTCCGGGTTCCCACCGGGGT
>CAVURY010000037.1:0-720883 GCA_963743925.1 uncultured Planctomycetota bacterium
CCGTCCGATCCGTCTCTTCGCCGATCGATCGTCGAGGCGGTCAAGTCCGGAACCACGGCTCGAAGCCTTGCTGGACCGGCTCCATGCGCGATCGGATCTTGTCCAGGATCTGGGCCGTCGTCCTCGTGTTCTCTTCGAGGTGAATCATCAGTTGGAATAAGGCCGCGATGGCGATCATCTGCAGCCCGGAAATCAGGAACGCGAGCGACCATATCAGCGGGAGCGTCGCACCCAACCACAGGGCTTGGGAGAAGATACTCACCTGCTGCCCCGCGAAAGGACCGGGGCCTTGCGGAGGTGTACGTAGGGTACCCCCCCCCGAGGATATAGAGACCGATGGCCAGGAGCAAACCGCTGCACCCGAGAAACGTGATCCCGAGCAGTTTGAAGAAAAACGCGAGGACTCGAAGAGCCGCGTATCGTTCACCGGTCTGTTGGAACGACGTGATCTTCTTCATGGTCCGACCTCCGCATGTGCGCGGGTGCCCGAGGATGCTGTCCGATGATCCGAATTCGTGACAGGATACCCGAAGTTCAACGGCGTTTTGCCAGGTCCAATCGCCAGGTGCCGATCACACATCGTCCATTCTCAATCTCGGCTATGCTCGGGAGACGATCATCGACGTCCCCACTTCTTCTTACGCCCCGTCGTCGCTGGAGGTGCTCCTCGTAGCGGTTCCGGCGCGGCCTTCGAGGAGGCTTTCTCTTCTACGCCCTCCCACGGCAACCTGGGCAGGGCCCGGAGTCCCTCGACGAACCGGGCCTCATCATAAGGCTGGTTCGTCTTGAGCACGTCGAATATTTCCGAGCAGACGACGCTGGCGAGCAACTCCATGGCCTCGTCGCGAGAACGGCCTTGCGCGACCAGCCGGGCCAGCGTCTCGGAGGTCTCGGGCGGCTCACCGGCTCGCAATTGATTCTCCACGACATCCATCAGAGCCCGACGCAGCCGAGGATTGTAAGTCTGAGACATCCGCCACTCCGCCACCGAATCAACAGCCGGAGACCGACCTCAAAGCACTGGCCCACGCGTCCTTTCAACGATTATACCACGTGCGTCCATCGCGACCGGGGTCCGCCGGTCCACTCTGCTCGAAACTACAGGTCATCGAGGCTCGGGGCTGGCTTCTCGTTCCGATATCGGTCGCACGACGGAGACGGCCCGCGGGCCAGCGCGATTCCGCCGTGGATCATGCCCGCCACCCAGCCGGCCAGCAATCCGAACGGGGCGAACACCCCGACCGACTTGGGTCGGTAGGTGACGTCGTCGAGCAGCCAGGCCCCGATCATCCCACCGACAACCCATCCCATGTACATCCAGGCGAGGACGAACTGTCCGTGGCGTTCGCGAGCCGGCGATCTCCGGCCGATCGCTTTCAGCAACAACAGCCCGATGCCCAGGACCAGGCCACCGAGGACCAAGTTGACGGAAACGCACCGGAGCCTGTATTCGAGCGTGATCGGCGGACGCATCGGTCGCTATGTCTCCAGGCCGCCTGACTCTGGTCTTCGTCGGGGCAACCCATCGAGCGCCTTCGCTTCTCGCAAGGGTCCGCGATCCGGGAGGCCGGATCGACTGTCACCGACCTCACTTCGGCTTCTTGGCCGCCGGGTCGGCCGCCTTCTTGAGGAACGGATTCGGCTTCAATTCCAGCTTCTTGATCGACTGGAGGTAAGCGAGCACGGGTTCGGATTCCTTGCCGCCGACCTGCGCATGGAAATGGAGGGTGAATCCATGCGGGCCTTTCGCGTCGATCAACTTCGGCTGGAGGGTGAGGAATGACTTGACCGCGTCGAGCTGGCCTATCATCGCGGCGCAGAAGATATCGATCCGGGCCCCGCGATCCAACAGGTACTCGACGATGTCCCGCCGGCCCATGTGAGAGGCCCCGCCGAGTCCGGTCTCCCAGTCGCCTTGACCCCAGTCCATCGTCGCATTGAGCAAGGCCGGCTCCATCTCCAGCAGCTTCTTCACCATGTCCAGCTCGGAGTGGGCGTAGATGACGAAGTCTTCCACGAGGACGCGGTTGATCTGCGGCTTCTTCCACGACGGCTTGAAGCCCGGCGCGGGGTATTGCCGTTCGAATGGCGCCTCGGTCGGCCGACGCGGAGGCTCCGGTGTGCCGGGTTTCGCCTTGTCCTCGGCCATCGCGAGGTTGGTCGCGGAGCCGAGCACGACTCCCGCGGTGAGGCTGCTGAACGATCGGCGGGAAATGGGGTCGAGCATGATCAGTCCCTTCGGTCGAGGAATCGGCGGGTCGGCCGGTCGCGGCGTGGAACGCCTCGTTCGAACGGTCACTTGTCTACCCATGGCTTTTAACGCCTCGGAGCACCGATGTCCAGGCACCCGGCCGTGCCGAAACACCGGATCCCCTCCTCGGAGCGAGCCATCACGCGGGTTGAGCCGCGACTTCTCGCAGGAGCCTCACGAGCAACACCGCGGCGGCGAACGCGAAGCCGAACTGGACGGCAAGGATCAACCAGAACAACCAAATGTTCGTCCTGCCCGAGATCAGGATTCCCGATGTGTTGGCCAACCGGGTCCGGATGGCCCGGGAGATCTCATAGCAAAGCCACAAGAAGATGCCTCCCACCAGGGGGATTGTGACAACCAGCCTCAGCATGTCCTTTTGCACCTCGTCCTCTCGCGACCAATTCCCGCCGATCCGACCGCGAGTCAAGCCATGAGCCGCGCCCCGTTCTCGCGTCCTTGACCGCTACTCGATGAACCAGACGGCGACAATCTTGCCGTCTTTGACCCGGTAGATCGCCACCGCGGAGAACTTCCGACCGTTCGCAACGCCCGATTCATGGTCGATCACGGTATCGCCCTGGACGATGCGCCCGGTGATCTCCACCTTCACGTCGGGTGCCCGGCGGAAGAGCCGTCCATACTGCTCCCGCATCGCGTCCAGTCCCGTCGAGGTCAGTTTGTCGGGGAACTCATAGAGCTTGGCCTCCGGCGAATAGCATTTCAGGAAGGCGTCGAGATCGTGGCGGTTATAGGCCTCGACCTGCTCCTGGACGACGCTCTCCGCCGGGTTCGCGGGCGGGCTTCCGGGCTTCGCCGACGGCTTGATCTCCTGCGCAGGGCCGGCCGAAGAGGCGAGCATCAAGATTGCTGCGACGGTGCACAGGCCCCGGACCGCTCCCACGCCATCATTCCTCATCGCTGACCACCTCCGGCGACTCGATCGATTACTCGGCGGATGAACCCGCCGCGCATCGGCCATGATCATACAGGAAGATACCCCGGCCGGCCGCATCATCCACCTTGCCACCCTCGCTGCGCATAGGCCGCATGCCGGAGATCATCGCTGATGGTGACGCGCCGCGGGATTGAACGCAACGCGCCGCTCGATCAAACGAACGGAATCGAGCGGCGGGTCTCGCCAGGTGCCTTGCCAGTCGGGGTTGGCGGCGAGATAATTTGGCTGGATGTTCGCATCGATCTCCATTCCCAACTTGCGCGGAGCCGCGACGCCCGATCTTCCGCGAGCGGCTTGTTCAAAATTCATGGATCCATACCAGACCCTGGGCATATCCAGGGCGTGTACTCTCGACGAGGTCAAGAAAGCCTTCAGGGCCAGGGCGTGGCTCGCGCATCCGGATCGCGGCGGCGAAAACGAATCTTTTATAAGGCTCTGTAACGCCTACGAAGAGATCCTCAAGGAACGCTATCGAAATCCTCGGCCGGGCGTCCATGCGACTCCGAGAGCCGTCCGTAAGGGCCCTGTTGTGGAGTCGCCCGATCCGAACTGGAGTCCAGGCTTCGTCTTACGCAACGAGGCGCCCGGCGGCGTTCGTCACCCCCGGGCGCCCGACCCTCGCTGGATTCCCGACCTGTTCATATCGGAAGACACGCCTTCCGTGAGTCGTCCGCGGAATCCGTCCGACCTGGGTTTAGCGAGGAGGACTTATGTCTCATGGCTCCGCCATGTTTCCGCCCAGGCCGGCCGCTCGAGGTCCGTGTGGAAATCGGATTGGATGGGCCGCATGGGTATGACGGTCATTTTCGGCGTGATGGTCGGCGGCCTGTGGGGGTGCTGGCTCGCATGGTCCTATGACCCGGCGGAAGCGGCTCGGGAGGCGGCTTTCGAGGCAAATGCAGCCGAGCATGCCCGCGTCAAGGCCGCAGTCGAGGCTGAGGATGGGCAGTCGGCCGGCTCCGCTGCCGTCGGAAAACCGAGCAAGAATCGTCGGGGCGATGGACGATAACCGACGAACGGTCCCATGCCGAGATTCCGGGGACCCCAACCGCTCGGGAAGCCCGGTGGATCTCCGGGGCAGATGGGCATCGAATGCCGAGGGAGTCCGCGCATACAATGGCCGATTCGCAAGCCATCTTGCCATCGAACCGCGGCGATCGAATAATCATGATCGCGCATTCCCGTGTCAAGACGGCCCCTTCCTCCCCGAGCCGTCCGGCCTGGCGTGTCACGGGCGCGGATAATCTCGTCGGGCGTTCTAGCGGAGGAGTGTCGGTCGCGCCATGGATCCCTACCTTACCCTGGGAGTGTCGAGGGACAGTAATCGCGAAGAGGTCAAGGATGCCTTCCGGGTCAAGGCCCAGCAACTGCATCCGGACCGAGGCGGCGAGGACTTGTCCTTCATCCAGCTTCGCACCGCGTATGAGCAGATCCTCGCGGAACTGGATCACCCCGACGACTCCGACGCCGAGACACCCGGGCAAGCCCGGCGTCATGATCATCCCCAAGCGGCCCACGGACCCAGGGTCTCGGGCGACACCTACGAATCCTGGCTGCGGAACGTCGCGGCCCAGGCGGGCCGAAAGCAGTCCGTATGGCGATCGGCTCGGACGCGTGCCGCGGGGATGATCGTCCTCCTGACCCTCATCGTCGCGAACCTCGCGGCCGTCCTGTTCTTCTGGATTCCCAATCGGATACGCCCCAGCGCCGCGCCCCCGGTCGAGCTGGCGGACGGTCAGCTCGAGCAGGATCCGAGCCCCGGGCCGATTCGACGTGACGTCACACCCGGGAGGCAACGGCGATGGCAGAAATCCCCGCGTCAGCTCGCGGACCTCTTCATCATCCCCTACGATGCAATCCTGTACATCGCCCCGGTGGAGGGGGATCGTGGCCGGACCACGGAATTCGGCCTGGTCACGCCGCAGGGCGACGTGTTCCCGATTTTTACCGGCTTGCCGGGCCACCCGAACCCGGCTCGCGAGGTGGAAATCGGGCCGGTCTCCGCGGGATCGAAGCTGCGAGTCTATCTGAAGAAAGGCGACACCTGGGCCTTCTCGGATGCGGCCGACAGTGCGCAGTCCTCGGAGACGTTCCGAGATCGGGACAATCGCCTCGGTGGCGGCGGATCGATCGTCGAGAGGGTCGATGATTCGACGACCTGGATCCTCCACCTGGAGGATATCGGATCAACCCATGAAGACCACGAGGATATCCTCATCCAGGTCCGGCTCGGGCCGATGGACCTGTGAGCGGCGATGGAGGTCGCGGTGAGGGCGATCGCCTCACGCCCGCGGCGGTCTTCCCGACCGAGACTCGCCTTTCCGCCAGGAGGCCCGTCGAATCAGCTCAAGGAGAGGCCATTCCCCTCGCGGAAGATGGCGATCGGCCGCCCGCTGGCGGAGGAGATCTCGTGGCGTGGGCCGATGCCCAGCCGCTGGAAGATCGTGGCGGCGACGTCGTCGGGCGAGCACGGGTCTGTGGCGGGTGCCATGCCGTGCGGATCGGTCGAGCCGTGGACGGACCCGCCGCGGAAGCCGCCGCCGGCCAGCAGCACGGCCATCGAGCGCGACCAGTGGTCGCGCCCGGCGCCCACGTTGATCCGGGGCGTGCGCCCGAACTCGCCGGCGCAGACGATGATGGTCTCGTCCAGGAGGCCCCGCGACTCGAGGTCTCCGATCAGGCCCGAGAGCGCCCGGTCCAGCGGGGGTAGCAGGCGATCGCGGAGGGCGGCGAAGTTGCCCCCGTGCGTGTCCCAGCCGCCGAACCCGAGCGTGACGAACCGCGCCGGCCTCGATCAGCCGGCGCGCGGCCAGGGCACCCTGGCCGAGCGTCGTCCTGCCGTACCGGTCGCGGAGCCGGTCCGGCTCGCGTGACAGGTCGAGCGCCGACCGGACGCGATCCGAGCGGAGGATCTCGATCGCCTCCCGATGGAAGCCGTCGAGGCCCGCCATCACGTCGGTGGAATCGAGCGCGCGCAGGCCGCGGTCGAGCCCCGCTCGCAAGGCGTCGCGGTCCTCCAGGTCGCGGAGCGACATCCCCTTCGGCAGCGAGACGCCGCGCGCCTCGAGGACACCGCGGCCGGGCTCTCCCTCGACCTCGAACGCGCCGGACGCCGGCCCGAGGTAGCCCACGCCCACCGTCGGAGCCCCCTCGCTCATCGAAGCGAACCGGACATAGGGCGGCACGCCCCGTCGCGACGTCAGCATCCGCGCCGCCAGGGAGCCCAGCGCCGGGTACTCCAGCGACGCGCTCGGTCGATTGCCCGTGGCCATGTAGGTCGTGCCCGGCCCGTGCGCCGAGATCGTATGGCCCAGCGAGCGAACCAGCACGCAACGGTCCATCACCTTCGCCAGCCCCGGCATGTGCTCGCCGATCGAGACCCCCGGCGCGGCCGTCGCGATCGGGCGGAACTCGCCCCGAATTTCCTCGGGCGCGCCGGGCTTCAGGTCCCACATGTCGATCGTCGCCGGGCCGCCCGATAGCCAGATCTGGATCACCCCGGTCGCCGGCTTCTTCCCGGCCGTCGCGTCGGATGCGCCGGCCGTCCCGCGCAGCCGGAGCAGATCCGGCAAGCCCAGGCCCAGAATCCCCGCCGCGCCGACCCGCAGAAAGTCGCGGCGGTGAAATCCCTCGCAGTCGGTCATCATTCGAGACATCGCAGGGACCCTCCAGGGTTAACTCTGAAACAGGCCTCGAAAACATCGGCCGCAGAGCAACGCGGATCAGGCGAGAGTATCATCAATCAAAAGGCAATACCAATCAAAAGGAAAGTTGTCAGCAGATAAACGCAGATCAAAATACATATAAAATCTAATAAATCCGAATTGATAAAATACATCATATCGCGGCGACTTTGGTGATTCCGGATTTCCATCTGCGTTCATCTGCGTTCATCTGCGGATAAACTCTTAAGACGGTCGATCAATGATTCAGGATAAATTCACGCGAATTGATCAGCGCCCAGAGCACGTCGGTCATCGCGGCCTTGCGGTCGGCCTTGTGCCGAGCGTGATCGAGGGCCCGGACTCGTTCCTCGGCCGTCGGGAACCGCGAGAAGGTGGCGAGGAACAGCTCGTCGAGGATCTCGGCGTCGCAACGATCCGAGTCGAGCAGGGCGCGGAGCCGGCCGGCCGCCAGCTTCTTGAGCACTCCCTCGTCGGACATGAGGAACAGCGCCTGGGGCAAGGC
This sequence comes from uncultured Planctomycetota bacterium, assembly GCA_963743925.1. Classification (GTDB taxonomy): domain Bacteria; phylum Planctomycetota; class Planctomycetia; order Isosphaerales; family Isosphaeraceae; genus CAVZRC01. The sequence goes on from CAVURY010000037.1 coordinate 7,398, forward strand.
GGGATCTCGGGGACGCTCGCAGTCGCAGGTCGCCTGGCGACGGGGCCGGCCGAAGACGCGGAAGGCCCGCGCCAGGTCTTCCGAGCCGACCCGATTGGCGGCGACCTCGATCGCCCGCGCCCCCTTCGGGGCGTCGGGCCCGAACTCTCCGGGGACGCCGAGCGCGTCGTTGAGGGCGTCAACCAGCACCTCGGCCATGAGGATCCGCGGCACGGATCGCGCGAAATTGCGCCGATCATCCAGGTTCCCCGGCTCCGGAGTCGAGGATCGCTGGTAGGCCCTCGATCCGAGGATCTTCCGCTCGAGACGGCGGATGTCGTAGCCGTGGGAGACGAAGTCGGCCGCGATCGCATCGAGCAATCGGCCGTTCGACGGCGGGTTGGCGACCGAGAAGTTGTCAACCGGATCGACCAGCCCGACCCCGAAATAGGCGGCCCAGACGCGGTTGACGAAGCTCCGGGCGAAGTCCGGATTCTCCGGCCGGATCAACCAGGCGAAGAGATGCTCGCGGGGGTCGCCCTCCCGGGGGAGTTCAGGCCCGCCGAGCGGCCGTGGCGGCAGCGGCAGGCCGGTCGCGGGATCGGCGAGACCTCGCGTGTGGCCGTCGGCCACGAACACCTCGCGCACCCGGGGCATCGGCGGCAGGACTCCCCCCGCCGTCGTCTTGCGCCGCTCCTCCATCATCCGCGACGTCGCGGCCAGTGCATCGGGAGAGAGGCCGAAGCGGAGCCTGGCGAAGATGTTGGCGAATGCCCGGTAGTCGGCCTGGGTCCATCGGTCGAATGGGTGCTTGTGGCACTGGGCGCACTCGATCCGCACGCCCAGCATCGCGGCGGCCGTGCGCTCGGCCATCTGCTCGACCGGGAAATACTCGCCGTTCGACGAGAACCGGCGCCAGAACAGATCCAGGCCCGGCTTGGACGCGTAGTCGGTCTCCCAGCCGACCTTCGCCGCGTCCATCCGCGCCGTCTCGCGCCCGAGCCAACGGGTCACGTCCTCGCCGTCTCGGCTGGTGGCGCAGAGGACACCTCGCGCGATCCGGTCGTAAGGCATGTTCTCGGCGATTCGCTTGCGGAACCAGTCGTGCCACATCCGGGCGCGTCGGGGCTTCAGGTCGTCGGGGCCCTCCAGCGATCCCACGTCGCAGCCGGTGATGTCGAGGAACCGCGTGGCCCAGAGCGCGGCGTGCATCGGGTGCGCGAGCAGCGCGTCAATCCTTCGCAACCGCTTGTCCGACGCGCGATCCGCCAGGAATTCCCGGACCTCTCCGGGCGTCGGTAGGGTGCCGATCGCGTCGAGGGTGACGCGTCGGAGGAACTCGGCATCGGACGATGCTCCCGACGGCGCGATCCCCAGGCTGCGGAGCTTGGCGTAGACCTCGCGGTCGATCTCATCGGATTCCGGTACGTCGGGCACGACGACGACTCGGCCCGAGGACACGGAGGCCTTCGCCGAGGCGAGCAGGCCGTGATAGGAAGCGACGACCGCCGTGTCGCCCGGCCGCAGGCCGCGGACCGCGCCGGCCGGGTCGACCGCGACGACGGCGTCATCCTTGACGTGAATGTCGCAGAACAGGGTCACATCCGCCTCGCTGCCGTCGGAGAAGCGGGCGACGATCGCGAGCCGGGCCGAGTCGCCCGGCCGGCCGAGGGCCAGCTCTCGGGGCCGGACCTCGATCCGGTCGGCCGAAGCGCGCGAAGCCTCGCGACGGGCGCCGGCGGCGATCCAGGCGCGGATCACCCGATACTCCCACGATCCGACCGCGAACCTCCGGCCCCCTTCGTGCGGGACCTGGCCGGTCGGCTTGAGCAGGACGAGGCTTCGATCGGGATTGATGATGTCGACACGGCGTCCCACGGCCTCCCGGGCGATCGAGTCATAGTCATGGGCCGGGTCATGCCCGAAGAGGCTCAGATTCAGGCCGCCCCGACCCTGGAACGACCCGTGGCAGGACCCGGCGTTGCAGCCCAGCCGTCCGAAGAGGCTGGCCACGTGTCGGTCGAAATCGACCTCGGGTAATTCCGACCCTCCCGGCAATCGCACCGGCTCGGCCGCCGAGGTCGCGGACGCGATCAACCAGGCGAGTAGACCGATCGCCGTTCGAACGTTCTGATGCATCGCAGCCTCGGGGATCACGGGTCGTAGGGTGCTCTTCGAGCAGTTCCATTCGCCGTGTTTACCATTCGTAGGGTGGGTGAAACCCACCGATATAACGCCTCGGCAATCGGCGGGTTTCACCCACCCTACGGAAAGTGTTTCGGCCCTTCTGGAACCGTCTCTCAGCTCAGAGCGTTACCTCGCTGGCGACGACTTCGGCTCCAGCACGAAGGTCACTTCCTCGGTCTTGCCTTCGGGGAGCTTGAACTTCCGGCTCGATGGTTTGAACCCGTCGGCGTGGATCGTGATGTTCACCTCGCGGTCGGGCGTGAGCTGGGTCGAACGGTATCGACCGTCGTCCTGCCGCTCGAAGCGGACGTCGGACCCGATGCCGTTCTTGAGGTTGAAACGGAAGCCCGATGCCTGTTTGTCTTCCAGGTAATCGCCCGAGACCTCGATGTCCTTGATTGCCCGGCCATCCTTGTCGGTCGCCTTGACGACCACGATCGGCGCGTCGTAGCGGATGATCTGGAGATCCTTGACGTCGTGATCGAGGGTTTCGAGCATGACATGTCGGCCGGTCTCGAGCTTTCCGTCCTTGCCGATCCGGTGCCGCATCGACGCGTGTTCGTTGGTCATGATGTCGATCTGCGCTTGCTCCATCCCGTGCGGGACTTTCACGGCGAACATGCCGTCGGCCGAGGGAAGTCCCTGGGTGTGCCAGAACTCTCCGTCGATCCGGCCACTGATCATGAGGTCCCAGCCGCTCCGGGGCTTGCCCTTGCTGTCGATCCAGCCACCTTCGATCACCACGTGGGGCGCGGCGCGGATCTCGAACGTCTCGGCCGTGCGACCTTCCTGGATCGTGACTTTCTGCGGCGCGAAAACGCCGGGAAGTGCCCGCCGGATCAACCCCTTGCTCGGAACATGCTGATAATCGACCGGCTGAAGCCGATAAACGCCATCCGGCAGCGGGTCGAACGTGAAATTGCCCGCGGCGTCGGTCTCGGTCCGGCGCTCGATCGCGTCGGAGACGATCAACTGGTTGAGGAGCTCGCTGTCGGACGAGTTGCTCCGGTCTCGCTCGATCTCGACGAACATCCCGGCGATCGGCTTGCCCTGCGAGTCGAAGGCCCGACCCTTAATGTCCACGCCCTTCGCCAGGTGGAATGTCCCGTAGTCCCCGCGCCTATCCTCGGGAATCGCGTGCGATTGCGGCGCGAAGTCCTTGGGCAAGATCCAGAAGATCCCCAGGCCCGGGGTCGTGATCGGCAGGCGGAATCGGCCATCCTGGTCCGTCTTGACCCTGGCGAAAGAGCCGTATTCGTGCGGTTCTCCGACCTTCGGCTTGCCCGTCCGCGAGTAGGCCAGGATCTCGACCCCTTGCGCCGGACTACCGTCCGGAGTCTCGATCCGGCCGAGGACGGGCTTGGCCGGTCGTAGCGTGATGTTTTCGAAGAACGGCCGCTCGCCAAGCCCCTCATTCTTGCGGATCATCGACAGGGCGTAGCCGAACCTGGCTTGCGTGGCGTAGTCGGGGTGCTCGACGTCGAGCTCGATGTAGAGCCGCTTCACCGCGACTTGCTCGGGCGGGATCGTGAAGGAGTAGACCCCCTCCGCGTTCGTCGTGTGCCGGGTCTCCTCGATGATGCGGTTGCCCTCCTGGGGGACGAAATCCTGCCGGCGGACGGTCACGATCGCCCCCGCGATCGGCTTGCCGGTGTCCTTATCCTTCACCTTGCCCGAGTAGTGCAGCGTCTCCCCCTTGGGGGCGTCCTTGGCCTCCGTCGGCGCGGGCTTCGGGGCGGCGGGCTTCGGGCCGTCGGCGACGGCCGACGTGGCGTCGGCGTGCAGGCCCGAGGCGACGAGGATGGTCAGGGCCGTCGCCGCGGCGGCCCCGAGGCTCCAGGATCGCGGGCAGCGATGCTCGATCGGTTCTCGGTCGCTGATCAGCATGTCAACTCTCCGGGAAAGGTTGGAAGGGTGATCATAAATTCCCATCGCCGGTAGTGCGGCAATCCCGAATCCTTGGCCGCGGGTGCGCGAGCGCAGGCTCTCGCGGGCCAGCCGGACGAGGCAGGCCGCGTAGTCCTCGGGCGAGCCGCCCACCGCGGCGCGGTCGTCGGCGAGGTAGTCCTGGCAGAGGCGGAGCTGTCGCCGCAGCCACCAGAACAGCGGCTGGTAGAAGAGGAGCACTCCGGCCAGGGCCGTCAGATTCCACGCCCAGGCGTCGCGACGCTCGACGTGCGACCACTCGTGCGCCAGGGCATATTTCAGGGCTTCCTCGTTGCCGCGTTCGCACAGGGGTGAAGGCAACAGGATCACCGGGCGTCTCCAGGTGAACGTGAACGGCAGCACGATCCGGTCGCTCTCGAGCAGCCGGACGGGTGCACCCGCCGGCCCGGTGATGGCGAGGAAGCGGTCGCTGACAGCCTGACGCGCCGGCCGCGCCGAGCGAGTGACCCGCCAGAGCAGAGCCTGCCCCAGCAACCACCAGGCCAGCAGGGCGGCCGACGCCGAGGCGTAAGCGATGAGGATGAGCCGCTGCCAAGCCAACCCCGCCAGGGCGGAGAGCGCGGCGGACGGCCACCTCGCCGCCCGGGATGCGTTCCTCCTCGCCTCAACGATCGCGGCGGGCGGGTCCGAGGGGCTCGGGCTCTTGAGTGCCCCGGCGGCGATCGCGGCGAATCCAGGGTCGGTCCGGGGATTCACCTCGATCGATGAGGAGGCCGGGCCTTGCTCGGCGGCCTGCTCGATGATCGGGGCCGATCCGGATGTTAACTTTGGTGCGATGGCGAGCCGGAACGGAATCGGGAGGCCGATCGCGCCGATCCCGGGTACCACGAGGGCTCCGACGATCGTCAACGCGACCAGCCGCACCCGTCGCGCCGGCTGTCGGCATATTCTCACGGCCAAGCCGCCCAGGGCTAGGACAATCAGGCCGCCCGCCGCGGCCTGCACAAGGAAATCCCAGGCTGATATCTGCCAGGACATGGCACTTCTCCTCGATGGGCTGTCCGCGGTCAGGATATTGCTCTCTCGCAATGCGAACCACCTGTCGCCTTCCCCACTCGGCACGATTTATGGGCTCTTCTCCAGGACGAGCTCGATCTCCTGGGTCGCGCCCTCGGTCAGGGTGAATGACGTCGATGTCTTCGATGTGTAACCCTTCGCCTGGGCGGTGACCGTGAATTCCTGATCCGGGTACAAGCCATCGGATCGAAATCGGCCGTCCTCTTGCTGCTCGAAGCCGCAATCCGACCGCACCCCGCCCTTGAGGACTTGCCTTCCTCCTCGGCCCTTTTTCTCCGAATAGTCGGCCGAGACCGCGAGCTCGGCCGGCTTCGCGACATCTTTCGTGGTGACCTTGACCACCGCGATCGGGGCCACATAGCGGACGATCTCGATCCCCTTGATATCGCGGTCGAGCGTCCCGAGTCGGAGAAAACGCGCCCCACTCAAGGGGGCATCCTTCGACATGCGATGCCGCAAGACGCTGTGCTCGTTAGTCGTCAGCGAGAGCTGGGCATCCTCCAGGCCGTGCGGGGCGTGGATCACATAGACCCCTTCCGGGTCGCACGGGACCCTGGCGCTCCAGGACTCGCCATCGAACTTCCCGTAGAGGCTCACTTCGTGACCTTTCGCCTTGTTCCCCTTGCTATCGAAGATCCGTGCCTCGACCACCACGTGCGGGACCCCCCGAAATACGACGGGTTCCGGGTTCTGGCCGTCCTTGACGGTCAGTTTCATCGGCGCGAAGACACCCGGCAAGGGCTTCCGTGGCAGTTCTTCCACATCCCGCCGCGTGGCGGGATCCCGGCCCTCTTCCGACAGCGCGACGCTGTAACGGCCCGCCGGCAGGGCGCGGATCGTGAACGAGCCGTCGGCGCCGGTGACGACCGTCCGACAGATATGATCGCCCGCGAATCGCATCTCGGGCTCATCCTCGAGCTCCTTCGTACGGTCCCGATCCGCCAGGACATAGACGCCACCAACAGGCTGACCCCGCGCGTCGAGTGCTTTGCCCTGGATCGTGTTCCCATCCTCCAGGGTGATCGTCCCCAGATCGCCCCTCTTGTTGTTCTTCAAGACATGCGTCGACAAGACATAATCCCTGGGGCAGATCCAGTACACCGACGGGCCGGACGGGAACAGATCGAGGCGGAAACGTCCATCGGCATCGGTCGTGGTCCAGGTGAATGCCCCCCACTCGTTCGGATCCTTCTTCTTCGCCTCCGGGTTGGTGCAGAAGGCGTTGATCTGAACTCCGGCCACCGGGGTGCCCTCGGGATTGATCAACCGCGCCTCGATCGCCTTGCCCGGCCGGAGCCGGAGGTTTTCGAAGAAGGGCCGACCTCCGAGCTTCTCGTTCTTGGCGATCATGCCGTAACCGTAACCGCCGTACTCCTTCACGTAGCCGGGGTGATTCACATCCAGGTACACATAGAGCGAGCGCTCGGCCAGATGCTCGGGCGCGATCGTGAACCGATATCTCCCCTCGGAGTCGGTCGTCTGCCGGATCTCCTCGAGGGTCTTCTGGGTGCCGGTCTTGGGGTCATTGAAGAGCGAGAGCTGGACCAGGACCGAGGCGCCCGCGAGCGGTTTGCCCGTGTCCTTGTCCGTGACTTGACCCACATAGGTCCGGCCCGGCTCGAGCTTGGTCTCGCGACCGGCCGGGACCTTGTCTTCCTTTTTCTCAGCCGCTTTCGCGACCGCCTGCTCGGGCCGCGACGCCGCCTCGAGCCGCAAGCCGGAGACCCCGGCGATCACGAGGGCAGCGATCAGTCCGGCGGCCAGGCTCCATGCCGTCCGGCAGCGATGCTCGAGCGGTCCGCGATCCTGGACGAGCATGACGACCCTCCGATAGAGATTGGAACGCCGGTCGCCGACGCCCAGCGCGGGGAGTGTCAATCCGGACTGCCGGAATCGCGCGAGCCGGACCAGATAGGCGGCGTAGTCTTCGGGCGAGCCGATCGCTGCGGCGCGGTCGTCGGCGAGGTGATCCTGGCAGAGCCGGAGCTGACGGCGGAGCCACCAGAACAGCGGCTGGTAGAAGAGGATCATCCCGGCCAGGGCCGCGAGGTTCCAGGCCCAGGCGTCGCGGCGCTCGACGTGCGACCACTCGTGCGCCAGGCAATAGCGCAGGGCGTGGTCGTCATCGCCGCCGCAGAGCGAAGCCGGCAGCAGGATCACCGGGCGGGTCCATGTGTATGTGAACGGCAGCGCGATCCGGTCGCTCTCCAGCAGCAGGACGCGATCTCCGGCCGGCCCGGTGATGGCGAGGAATCGGTCGCGCACGGCCCCTCTAGCGGGCCTTGCCGCGCGACTCACCCTCCACAACAGCAACTGACCGAACAACCACCACGCGGCCATCCCGACCGAGAGGGCCAGATACGCGATCGGTAGGTACCCTGGTCGGAGGACCGGTCCGGGGCTCGATGCCACAGGTGCGTCTGCCTCTCTCGCACCGGTGCCGGATCCTACGAATTCTCCCCGCGACCAGTTCGCGACGGCAAGGCCGGCATCGCGAACGCTCCGGATACCTGTTCGCGTGCCCGTCGCGATCGTCGTGCGTTCGGGGCGCGTGGCGGCGTTTGAGTCCGTCGCCCTGTCCTCGGCGCGGGTCGGGGCCACAGTCGGGAGCAGTCCGGCCGACCACCGCGGCGCGGCGGGGATGGCCATGATCGCGGGGGCGATCAGTGCGCCGAGGAGGGTCAGGACCACCAGCCGAGACCGGCGGACGGGCTGCCGGCAGCATCGCACGGCCAGGCCGCCCAGCGCGAGCACGATCAGCGCCCCGACCGCGGAATTCGCCAACGATCGCCACGCGAGCTCCTGCGACAACATGGCTATTTTCCCTCCCCGTGCTGATCCCGTGACGGACCCTGGGTACCCTTCCGTTTGCGGGCATCCGCGATCAGCCGTTCCAGGTTCTTCAGCTCGGCTTCGCTCGAGTCCTTGGCCTGGAGCAGGCTGATCACGACCTGGTCCATCGCCCCGTCGAACACCCGGTGCAAGAGCCGCGAGGTGACCCTGTCGCGGCTGTAGACCGGCTCGTAGATGAACGTCCGCCCCTCGGCCCGATGCCGCACCAATCCCTTGTCTTCCATGATCCGCAGCATCGTCTGGATCGTGTTGAACGCCAGCTCGCCGCCCGGGCACATCTGCTCGTGGACCTCGCGCACGCTCCCCGAGCCGATCGCCCAGAGCGCCTTGAGCACGTCCATCTCCCGCTCACTCGGCACGACTTCGGCCAAGTGCCACCCCCTTCCGCGATCGGTGAGTACCTAACCTATTAAGTTAGGTGAAAGATATCCCGGCTCGACGGGCCGGTCAAGGGGCTTGCCCGGATTTCTTGGGAATCGCCTTTGTCGGAACTCGATCCGCGCCACGGCGGAAGGCTCGGACGCGATCCGCCGCCTGTCGGCCTGTGAATCTCGCCCGGTTCGGGATAGATTGTTGCGGTAGACACCGTTGCAACGAAACCGGGTCGTTTGTCGGAGTGAGCGCGGGCTTTCAGGGGCATTCCTGGGGGCATAGCCCTCCGGGCTCGACCCCAGCCACCCGAGAGCGGCCCGATGTCCCGAAGGGGGTGGCCGGGGTCGAAGACGGCGCAGCCGGCGAGCCCCCAGGAGTGCCGTCGCACTCACCACCCTCGTGGAATCGCCCCGGTCTTGTTGCAACGGTGTCTCGCGGTATCGCCACTTTCCCTCGGGGCCATCGGATCGCGAAGACTGATGACGAAGTTCGACAGACTCGAAGACATCACGCCCGCGTGGCGGACCTATTTCTCGGGCGAGCTGGCCAGGGCCGAGGAAGAGGCGGTCCGGCGCGAGGTTGAGGCCATGCTGCCGGATCGGGTGGATGTCGGAGATCCCGGTCAAGTTGACAGGATCATCCTGGCCGTTTGCGACGCCCGTCGTCGTCGCGTCCGGGAATCCGTCATGCCGGCATGCCTGGCGTGGCTCCGCGAGAAGGGCTACTGGGGGCAGGGGGAATCCCGAGAGACCCGGGCCATCAACGAGATCGCCGGGGCCCTGGATGCGCTGACGCCATTCACGCCGAAGCTCCCCGTCCCGGTGGCGACGATCAAGAATTACTCCTGGGCCATCCCGTCGGCCGCGGGAGCGGTCATCGGGGCCGTCGCGCTGGCGCCGCTGACCCTTCTGCTGTTCAACAGCCGAGAGATCGGGTTGTTCCTGGGCGGGGTGTTGGGCGCCGCGGGGCTGGTCGCGCTGGTCGGCCTCCTGGCCTCCAGGCCGGACATCGCGGGCGGATTGGAGACCGGGCTGAAGTGGTTCGGATTCCTCGCGGTGCCGATCGGGCTGTGGCGGGGCGTTCGAGGCCGACCCCTCGGCTGGCTCCGCGCCGCCGGATACACGCTGGCATCCTGGTTGCTGCTGGGGACCGTCCGGCCCCGGGTCGTGAGACCGTCGCGGGCCGAGGTGCTCGCGGCGCTGGATGAGCAGGTCCGCGGGCTGCTGGTCCACGACGCCGACCTCGTCCTGTCCTGGCTCTGGGCTTACCCGGGCCGTCTCGAAGCGGCCGAGTCGGTCGCCGCGGGTCCGGAAGTCCTCTCAGCCTCGATCTGCGATGCGCTGGGGACCCTCCGCACGACCCTGGATGGGGCATCCCCCCGGACGGAGGATCTGTCCGACGCGGCCGAGGCGTTGCTCCAGCGGGTCCAGGAAGAGGGCTATGAGTGGAAGTCGGTCGCGCGCGGGACGCCTTACGAGATGGCGATGGCGGCGACGTTCTCCAAGTTCGGCATGATCGACGTCGGCCAACCGGTGGAGACGCTCAAGCCGGCGATCGTGCGGGACGGCGTTGCGGTCCAGCAGGGCGTGATCCGGCGGCTCCGAGCCTAGCGAGAGGTGTCACGATGGGCGTCCCAAACAACCGGCTTCCCACGGGACTCAGAGAGCTGGTCCCCCACGGCTACGTCGGGATCGATTTCGGCACGAGCAACTCGCATTTCGCCTACTGCAACACCGACGGGGCGCTCGCGGCCGAGCCGATCTGCCTGGACGGCAACGAGAAGTCGGTCCACACCTGCGTCCTCTGGAAGGAGCCGGGCCTGGACGACTCGGACGTCGTCACCTTCGGCTCGGAGGCCGTCCAGGAGTGGTCCAACCGCGAGCCGGCCGAGCGGAAAGGATACCGGTTCGCCGCCGGGTTCAAGCCCGACATCGTCGTCTCGGACCGGGCCCGCCGGGACGCCCGCGGCTTCCTGCGCAAGGCGTATCTCACCATCCGCGAGAAGGGGGTGCTCCGCGCCATCGGGCGCGACGAGGGGATGCCGGTCGTCGTCGGCGTGCCGGCGGAGATCGGGCCCGAGCACCGGCGGATCACGTCCCAGCTCGCCGAGGAGGCCGGATTCGGACCCGTCACCTGCATCGAGGAGCCGCTGGGGGCGCTCGCCTACCACCTGGCGAACAACGACGTCTCGGCCGCCGAGGCGCGCCGAGGCGTCGTCGTGGTCGACTTCGGCGGCGGCACCCTGGACGTCGCATTGATGGACCAGCATGGGCTCCGCGACCCCTGGGGCGACCCCACCCTGGGCGGCCGCCTCTTCGACGACCTCTTCTTCCAGTGGTTGCTCGACCAGAACCCGGGCAAGGAAATCGACCCGGGCGACGTCATGTTCGTCTGGCAGCTCATCTGTCGCCAGATGAAGGAGGAATTCTCCCAGCGATGGGCCAAGATGGGGCCGACCCAGGACTTCCGCAAGCGGCTCCTGATCGGCGACAGCCACTGGCAGTTCCGGGACGCGTCGGTCGAAGAATTCCGCAAGCGTGCCCAGGCCTATCGGCCCAGCCCGGTCGCCCGCGACTACTTCCGCAACCTGGGCAACGACCTGTCCCGGCTCGGCGATGGCGGCCCGGTTAACTTGTTCGACTGGATCCGCCGGACCCTGGTCCACACCAGGAGCGGCCAGGCGCCGGACTCGTTCTCGCGCGTCCTCCTGACCGGCGGGAGCAGCGAGTGGCCCTTCATGAAAGACCTGGCGGCCGAGGTCTTTCGCGTGGACCCCAGGCTGATCATCCGCTCGGCCAGCCCGGAGCTGACCATCGGCTCCGGGCTGGCGATCTACAACGTCCTGAGCCGTCGCTACGAGATCGCCTGCGCGGCACTCCGAAGCGAAGCCGTCGGCCGTCGCAAGGACTTCGATGCCGCCGTCGTCAAGGCGATCGGCGATTTCGCCCGCTCCGTGGCACGCGACGTGGTCAACCCATTGATGGACGACGTCCAGGGGATCTTCTTGAAATGGCGACTCGAGGGGGGATCGCTGGACGAGGTCGAGATGCTCGTCAACGAGGTCTGCAAGGCCATCGACGTGCGCCAGGTCGTGGAGCGTCATACGCAGGCACTCCTCGATAACCTGTTGAAGACGCTCCGCGATCACCTGCGGCGCTGGCTGCAAGAACACAGCATCGAGCGCGAGGTCGACCAGTTCGTCCCGGCCCGTTTCGTCCTCTCCATGGGCGAAGGCGAGCCGGTCCGCAACGCGGCCGATTCCATCGCCCAGGACATCGCCAGGGGGGTCGGCGGCGCGCTGGCCGTCGTCGTCTCGACGATCATCCTGCTCATCCAGGCCAACCTGCACGCGGCCTGGTTCCTGGCCGACTTCCTGGGCGCCACGATCGCCCTGCTCGCCGGGATACTCGTGAAGTACTCCAAGTTCAAGCTCCCCGAGAAGTTCACCGGCAAGGCCAACGATTTCGTCTCGAAGAAAGTCAAGGCCCATTCATGGGGCAGCCTGCCCCTGAAGGCGGATCTGAAGGTCCTCCAGAGACTGATCTCCGAGGACCGGATCAAGCTGAAGCTCTACGAGAGCCGGACGAAAGCCACCTCCGACCTCGCGGGCGAGATCCAGGAGAAGATGACCGAGCTTCGCGAGACCGTCTCCGCGAAGTTCGAATCGGTGATCGAGCAGGTCATCGAGGACCTCGGCTTCCTCGACCGCGTCCGGACCAAGGATACTTGAGAGGCGATCAGAGGACTTCCGGCTCCCGGCCGCGTCGAGCATCGATTGTCGGCCCCCATCGCCTGCCGTAGAATTCAGGGGAGACGACAATATCTCGAGGACTCGATGAAGGGAGGCGATGCCATGACCACAGATCACGCCCAGGCTGATAAAGAAGTCAAGCCCGAGGTCATCGAGCCCGTCGCGAACGGCAGCGGTAGTCCCGCCGTCGAGGGGATGGCCCCCGTGATGCCTTGGCCATTCGAATCGGAAAAGAGCGTCCTTGAACAAGAATCCAACTACTACCGGGCGCATCTTACCGAGTGGGGTGACCACGAGGGACAGCATGTCCTGATCCACGGCCCGGAACACTTCGGCTTCTTTCCAACCCGTCACGAGGCGCTGGTGGAAGGGTTGCGACGGTTTGGTCGCGTCCCTTTTTTCGTCAAGCAAGTCCAGCGTGACGAAAAGCCGCGACCGATGATGTGGGTCATGCTCTGATGCCTCGGATTCAGGATGCCATCGGCTTCGACGGGGCTATCCTCACCCTGCGGATCGAGTTGAGTACAGCCGACGAGGCCTTTCTCCAAGCCGCGGGCCAGCCCGTCCCACCACCTTTTGCGACCACGGCCTTGATCGACACCGGCGCCTCTCATACCGCAGTTCACCCGATGATCCTCGATCACCTCGGGGCGTTCCCGAGGGGGAAAGCCTGGTCGAGTGTGCCCGGCGAGAATCGGGCGAGTCGGGTCATCTACGATGTGCGACTCACCCTGGGAACCCACCGTCCCGCATTCGAAGTGGAGGTCGTGAAGATCGCGCCGGCAACTCATTCCGTCGCGGTCCTCATCGGTCGCGATATCCTGAAGAAAGGTACACTCCTGTCCGACGGCGAGAACGAGACGTTCAGCCTCTGGTTCTGATCGCGACCGAGGATGGAACTCATCGGAGACGCGGGGAAAATCCGACGACCGCTGCCGATCGTCTCGCGGATGAGAGCGGAGCGAGCACGCGAGCGCCGGGAGTAATATTCGCCGACCGTCGCCGAATCTACACCCTGTTGGGCCGTCAACACTCGAGCACGGAGTTAACATGACCGAGGCGATTCGTCGTGTGATGTGGGTGATCTTCCTTGGCGCAGCCCTCCCGTTAACGACCGCCCGCGCAGTCCGATGCGAAGGACTGGCCGATGTATAACCGCGACGTCATCGGCTCGCGGTATAATCCGGGCGAGACGGCGATCTCGCGGGAGAACGCCGGCCGGCTCGAGGAGAAATGGCGATTCCCGGCCAAGGGCTCCGGCGAGCGGATCGGGGTCATCCATGCCACGCCCATCGTCGTGGACGGCTATGTCTACTTCGGCACGGCCACCGATCCCACCTTCTACAAGTTGACGCCCGAGGGGAAGGTCCGCTGGTCATACCGCCGCAATCCGGCTCCTCCGGCGGGACGGAACGCGTCCGGGACGGGGAAGAGCGAGGCCAGGAGAGGAGACGGCCGTTTCCAGGCGTCTCCCGAGGGGATCATGGGCTCGGCACTCGTGACCGAGGACACCGTCTACTTCGGCGATGTCGGCGGATGGTTCTACGCACTGGACCGGGCGACCGGTGCCGAGCGCTGGAAGCTGAACTCGCGGGCCAAGGATTTCCCGGGCGCGCACCCGATCAACGTCTTCATGGCCTCGCCAATCCTCGTCGAGGGCAAGCTGATCGTCGCCGGCGGGACTCTCGAGCAGCTCGTCGCCGGCGGGTTCTTCTATCGGGGCTCGTCGGGCCGCGGCTATGTCATGGCCCTCGATCCGAAGACGGGCCGGATCGAGTGGAAGTACGACGTGGGTCCCAAGCCCGAACCTTTGAATCCCCCGATCACGATCAAGGATAGCTGGGGCGACCATACCTTCTACTTCGGGCCCGGGACGAGCTCCGTCTGGAGTACACCCTCCTACGACGCCGAATCCCATACCGTCTTCTTCGGCACGGATGTGAACACGGCGCCGCGCCGGCCGACCGCGGACGATCCCCGGCTCTACACGCGCGAGTCGTGCGCGATCATCGCGCTGAACCTGAGCGACGGCGCCGAGAAGTGGGTCACCCAGCTCAACCCGGGAGACGTCTGGACCAATTCCATGCGGTCGTACGACCCGAAGGAGGGCCGGCACAAGGATCAGTCGATCGGCGATACGCCCAAGGTGTACACGCTCGCGGTCGAGGGCAAGCCGACCCGGGTGGTCGGCGTGGGCTGCAAGAATGGCGGCTTCTACGTGCTGGGAGCCCTGGACGGAAAGATCCTGGACCATACTCCGATCTATACCGGACCGCCGTCCTATCCGCTCTCCCCGACGCCGGACCCCCGGATGCTCGCCTTGCCGAGCTGCATCGGCGGCTTGCAGACCGGCTGCGCGACCGACGGCAAGACGATCTACACCAACGGCATCGACGCCATCCGATTGGGCTCGCAGCAGCGCCCGGCCGATAGCGGCGTCCCGCCGACGGGCGGCCGCGTGGTCGCCATCAGCCTGGGTACGCGGACCGAGCGCTGGCGGCACGACCGGCCCAGGGTCGCCTCCCTCGGCGGACCGCCGCCCAAGCCGGTGTTCACCGAAGTCGGCGACCCCGTCGCCTCGGGCATCGCCGTCGCCAACGGCGTCGTCTACTTCACCGCGGTCGCCAGCGGCAAGCTGGTCGCCCTCGATGCCGTCACGGGCTCGGTCCTCAAGGAGTTCGCCCTCGGGCCGGTCTGGTCGGGCCCCTCGGTCTCCCGTGGCAGAGTCTACGTCGGCACGGGCAATACTTTGTTCACGCCGTCGGACGGAGAAGCGTTCTTCCCCAAGTCATCCACCGGAGTCCTGTACTCCTTCGGCTTGCCGGGCGAGGACGAAATCAGCCGGCTGGGCGTCGGGAAGGAATGACCCCGGATCCGAACTGATCCGGTCGATCCTGTACATCCTGTCAGAATTCCTACGAGCCGATACAGACAGGAGCGTGTTTGGCTAATGACGATCCGACGGCCGGGTCAGCTCGTTCCAGAGGAACGTATACGCCAGCGCATCCATGAAGGCACTCTGCTTGTTGTCGGCGGCGGCGGAGTGTCCCCCCTCGATGTTCTCGTAATAGACCACGTCGTGTCCCTGCTCCCTCATCCTGGCCACCATCTTCCGAGCATGGCCGGGGTGTACGCGGTCGTCGCGGGTCGAGGTGGTGAAGAGGGTGCGGGGGTATTTCGTCGATTTCACGACGTTGTGATACGGCGAAAATGTGCGGATGAACGACCACTGTTCGGGGATGTCCGGATTGCCGTACTCGCCCATCCAGCTCGCGCCGGCGAGCAAGTGGTTGAACCGCTTCATGTCGAGCAGGGGCGATCCGCAGACGATCGCGCCGAAGAGATCGGGCCGACGAGTGAGCATGTTGCCCATCAGGAGGCCGCCGTTGCTCCGACCCGTGGCGCCCAGGTGCGGGGGCGAGGTCACCTTGCGTCGGACCAGGTCCTCGCCGACGGCGATGAAATCCTCATACGCCTTGTGCCGGTCGGCCTTGAGCGCCGCCCGGTGCCACTTCGGGCCGAACTCCCCTCCGCCGCGGATGTTCGCCACGACGTAGACGCCCCCCTTCTCGAGCCAGGCCGCCCCGATGGTGGGACGGTAATCGGGCCGCATGGGGATCTCGAATCCGCCGTAGCCGAAGATCAGTGTCGCATTCTTGCCGTCGAGGGCGAGGTCCTTGCGTGCCACCTGGAAATAGGGGATTCGCGTGCCATCCAGCGAGATGGCCTCGTGCTGCGAGACCGCCAGGCCCTCCGCGTTGAAGAGCGCGGGGAGTTGCTTGAGCCGCTCGGCGGGGCCGCCGCCGATCGTGCCGATCGACAGGGTGTCGGGGGTCACGAAGTCCGCGGTCTCCAGGAGATAGTCGTCGGAGTCCTCGGGGTTGACCGCGTGAGCGGCGGCCTCGCCGAACTCCGCCACGCCAGGCAGCGGCTCGCGGACCCAATGCCCGTCGCGGTGCGTCAGGACCTCGATGCGGCTACGGACGTTGTCCAGCTCGTTCAGGATGATGTGATGCCGCGTCGGGCTGTACCGGCTGAGCGTCCTCCGTGCGGTCGGCTCGAAGAGCAGGTCGAACGCGCGGGATCCCTTGAGGAACGCCTCGAGCTCGGCCGCGATGAGTCCGCCGGCCGGATACGTCTTGCCGCCGACCGTCCAGTCGGAGCGGAGGTGCAGCAGCAGCCACTCGCGGTGCAGGCCGAAGCGGGCGTCGTCGGGCTTCTCGATCTTGACGAGCTTCCCATCGCGCCGCAGGAAGCACTCGGTGGTCCAGAACGTGGGCGTGCGGACGATGATGTCGCGTTCGAAGCCGGGCGTGAGATCGCGGTGGGCGCCGACGCTCATATCGGCGGGCCGGCCTTCGAATACGACGGTCGCCTCGGCGAGCGGAGTCCCTCGCTTCCACTCCTTGGCGATCCGCGGGTAGCCGGAATCGGTCATCGAGCCCGGTCCGAAGTCGGTCCCCACGAAGACGCTGTCAGCATCGCGCCAGGCGATCCGGCTCTTGGCCTCGGGGAGCGTGTAGCCGTCCTTCACGAACGACTTCGTCTCCAGGTTGAACTCGCGGACGATGGCCGCGTCAGCCCCGCCGCGAGACAGCGAGACCAGGGCGATCTTGTATCCGGGTCGGAGCGGCTGCGCCCCGTGCCAGACCCAGTTCTCCCCCTCCGACTTGGCCAGGGCGTCCAGGTCGAGCACGATCTCCCAATCGGGCTTCTCCTTGCGATACTCGGCCATCGTGGTGCGACGCCAGAGGCCCCGCCGGTTCTTCGCATCCCGCCAGAAATTGTAATAGAACGGGCCGACCTTCTGGATGTCCGGAATCCGCGCATCGGAGTCGAGGATCGCCAGGAGTCGTTGCTCGAGCGCCCGGAACCGGTCGGATCGGGCCAGCTCGCTCGTGCTCTCCGCGTTGCGCTCTCTCACCCAAGACAATGGCTTCTCGCCGGCAACCTCCTCGAGCCACAGGTAGGGGTCGTCGGGCCCGTCGCCGATCTCGCCCGAGACGGTCCCCAGCACGGTCGCCAGGAGCCACGGCAGCAGTTGACAGGTCATCAAGGTCTCCTCGAGTCCAGGATTCGGTTCTCTCGCGATGACGGAGCCCTCCGCGATTCGGTCAACCACCTTTTATAACCCAACTCCCGCGAAATGCGATGGTCGTACGCCGACGAATCCCCGAGATCAGCCGGCCGGGGAGTCGTCGGATCTGGAGTCGCCATCGCCCGTCGCGGGGATTATCCGCCCCATCCGCCGGATCGCGTCGTTCTCGCGAACAAGCCTTTGATCGGTCGATCGGGCTCCTGGTAGAGTGTGAGGCGGGTCGAGCCACGCAGGCGTGATTCGGCTCGAAGCTCTCGCCTCGGAGGCCGTCGTATTGGTAGGGTTGCGTCAGGAGCCGGCAAGCCATGGAGACGACTAGCGTCCATTTCTCGAAGGAGTACGTCGGATCGCCTTGCATCGCGACCCTGGATCGCGATCATTGCGTGGTCGCGGACGGCACCGGCCATCTCACACTCATCAACCTCACCTCGAAGGCCATCCCGGCTCGAATCTTCGTGGGAGTCACGGGAGGCCACGCTTCCTGCAATCTCCGATCCTTGCGCGGGGCCGCCGGGCCTGAATACGGCCGCGGTCGCCACGCGAAGCGGGTATGCGGTGGTCGTCGGATTCGACAGTCAAGCCGTGTCGAAGATCTACCCGGAGCAGGGGGGGACGGTGAACGCGGTCTCCCTCTCGCCCGACGGCCAATTCCTGGCCATCGGCACCGGGTCGTATTCCCTCACCGGCGACCCTCAGCCGGCCCATCTCGAGCTCTGGGACCTGCCGCCCGGGGGTTCGCCCGCATACCGGTCGTTCGCGGCCTTGCCGGGAGTCTGCGCGGATGCGATCGCCTGGAGCCCCGATTGCGGTCGGATCGCCTGTGCGACCGGGCTGCGATCGCAGAAGAGCGGCTACATCGCGCAGCTCGACAGCTCGCAACTCCGGCCGGTCTCCTTCTTCGAAATCCCCTGGGCCGGCTCGGGACGACTCGCCTATCTCGACCGCGAATCACCGTGCAGCCACCTGGCCGTCAACTTCCGCGGCGGGTTCCGCGTCGTGGACTCCTGGTATGGCAAGGAGGCCTGGCAGGTCGATTCCTCCGCGGCACCCGACTTGCTCCAGGACTTCGAACATGATCCGGTGAACCGGGAGATCGTGCTGACCAACGGCTCCGTCCTCGATCCGCTCGACGGCGCCAGGAAGCAGCAATTCCTGGGCATGAAGGACTGCACGTCGATCGCCATCCGGCCCGGGGGGGGTTACGTGGGCGCGTCGAACCGGGGCAGGGTCTATTGCTGGGAATGATCGAAGGGGCACGGCGACGAGCGTCGGACTTGACCGGCCATCCGGGCGGTCCTATCGATGTCGCGCGGCTTACCTACCCTTTCGATGACTCGAGGTGTCCCTTGGTGAAACCACTCCACTCCCTATTCCATTTCGGTTGGCTCGGGTTACCGGTACTCGCGCTGATTCGGGCCCTCGGCGCGGATTCGGCCCGGGCGATCGCCCGGTTTCGAGCCGGAATCCGGGGTCGTCGCCGTCTCCGGCCAACCGCGCGGTGTCGGACAAGAGCTGGGTCCCACCCGATGAGATCCGCAACCGCTTCCCCGCCGCCAAGCATGAGGAGTTCATGCGCAGGGCGATCGCGAACTCGCGAAGGGCCGGGGTCGAGGAGCGTACCGGCGGCGCCTTCGGCGCGGTCATCGTCGACCGCGATGGCCAGATCGTCGCCGAAGGTTCCAATCACGTTGTAGCCCGATTCGATCCGACCTGGCACGGCGAGATGGAAGCCATCCGGACGGCCTGCTCACGGTTGAAAACATGCAAGCTCGATGGTTGCATACTCTACACCTCTTCAGAGCCTTGCCCGATGTGCCTGGCAGCCGCCTACTGGGCGGGCCTCGACGGTATCTTCTTCGGGGCCACGGTGGCCGACGCCAAGGAATACGGCGGCTTCGACGACGACTTCATCTATCAAGAGTTCGCCAGGCCGGCCGAGGATCGAAGGCTTCCGGAGATGATGCTCATGCGGGACGAAGCTGTGACGGTCTGGAAAGAATACGCCTCGTTGCCGGACAATGTGCGCTACTGAGGCAACTGTCGAATCCGTCGATCCCCGCTGGAGTACCGCCTTGAGGCGGAATCAACATTCGCTCGCCGGGCCGGCTGAAGCTATTTGCGGACCGGACTCTATTCGGCCACGACAATTGTGGTAGGATGACAAGGAACCGAGTTGATCCGATTCCTCGATGGAACCAACGATCCCATCTTGTCGCGGGGGGTGATCGACCATGCCGACCTTCGGGACCTTCTTCATCCTTTTCGCCGCACTCGGGCAGGCCGCGCCGGTCGAGCCTCGACATGTGGATGGTTTCCGGCTCCAGGACTATCGCGGCGGCTCGCACGCGCTGGACGATGTCCGCGATCGGAAGCTGGTGGTCCTGGCCTTCCTCGGGGTCGACTGCCCCCTGGCCAATCAGTACGCTCCGCGGCTCGCGGAGCTGGCGCGGGCGTTCGAGGCGAAGGGCGTCGCGTTCTTCGGGATCGACGCCAACCAGCAGGACGGCCCGACAGCGATGGGCCGGTTCGCGAACGCGAACCATCTGCCGTTCCCCTTCCTGAAGGATGTCGGCAACGAGCTGGCCGATCGGTGGAAAGTCGGGCGGACGCCGGAGGTCCTGGTGCTCGACGCGACCCGGACGATTCGATATCGGGGCCGCATCGATGACCAGTTCGAGCTCGGGGTCCACCGGCCCTCGCCGTCGCGGCGCGACCTGGCTGTTGCGCTCGAAGAGCTCCTCGCCGGGCGACCCGTCTCCGTGCCGAAGACGGAGCCGATCGGCTGCCGGATCGGTCGAGTGCGTCAGCCGGGCAAGGGCGAGGTCACCTATTCGAAGCAAGTCGCGCGGATCCTCAAAGATCGCTGCGTCGCCTGCCACCGGCCCGGCGAGATCGCCCCGTTCGCCCTGACCACGTACAAGCAGGCCGCCGGCTGGGCCGAGACGATCGCCGAGGTCGTGAGCGACGGCCGCATGCCCCCCTGGCATGCCAGCCCCGAGTATGGCAAGTTTCGCAACGACGCCCACCTGACCGACGTTGAGAAGCGGCTGATCGCCGCATGGGTCGCCGACGGTGCGCCCGAGGGCAACGCCAGCGAGCGGCCCGAGATGCCCCTGTTCGCGGAGGGCGGCTGGCGCATCCCCAAGCCCGACCTGGTCGTCGAGCTGCCGAGGACCGTCGAGATCCCCGCGCAAGGGGTCCTACCCTATCAGCAATTCGTGATCGATCCCAAGCTGGACCATGATGTGTGGGTCCGGGCCTCGCAGGTGCGCCCGGGCAATCCGGCCGTCGTCCATCACCTGGTCGTGTTCCTGCTTCCGCCAGGCCGGAGCGAGGCCAATCCGGTCGACTTCGACTTCCTGGCCGCCTATTCGCCGGGGATGCCGCCTCGCGAGCTGCCGCCGGGCACGGCCAAGGTCATACCCGTCGGGGCGAGGTTGCTCGTTCAGGTCCATTACACCCCGCACGGTACGCCCCAGACCGATCGGAGCGTCATCGGCTTCACGTTCGCCGACCCTACCACGATCCGGAAGCGGATGACTTCGATCGCCGCCATCGACTTCAAATTGCGGATCCCCCCGGGTGCCGCCGACTACCAGTCCGCCTCCGAGCATCGCTTCAACCAGGATTACATCCTCTACGCGCTCCTGCCGCATATGCATCTACGCGGCAAGTCCTTCCGCTTCGAAGCGACTTATCCCGACGGCCGCCGGGAGATCCTGCTCGACGTCCCCCGTTACGAGTTCGACTGGCAAAATGCCTATATCCTCGAGGAGCCGAAGCCGATGCCCGAGGGGACGATCATGCGTTGTATCGGCCACTTCGACAACTCGGCGGGCAACCCCAATAATCCCGACCCGACCCGGACCGTCACCTTCGGAGAACAAACCAACGACGAGATGCTCGTCGGCTACATGGACGTGGCGCTCGACTATCAGGATCTTTCGAGCGGCCCGCCCAGGGTCGCCGCCCGGGCCGACGGGCAGTTCGACGTCACCTTCCGCCATCGCTTGCCCAAGGGCGTGAAGTCGGTCCAGCTCGCCGCCAGCTTCAATAAGGACTACTCACCCGTGCAGAGGCTCGAGGGCCCCGATGCGCAGGGTTTCTACACCACGACCGTGGTCATACCACCGGGTCATTATAAGTATAAATACGTGCACGACGGTAACGGCTACCGGCATGACCCCGCCAACTGGCAACAGGAAGGTTACTTCAACGACAGTGTGTTGATGGTGGGCGTGGCCCGGTGAGGTGACGCTGGAGCACGCCCATCGGCGGTCATGTTACTGATAGCCGCGCAAAGAGCCAAAGTCGTCAGTGCGGGAAACGCCCTGCAAATCGGGTAAAACGAGCCCAGGAACTTTAGTTATTTGCGCGCCCATCAGTAGAGCGATTCACGAGCGGATTGGATAAATCCCATACCAACCCGACGCGCCAGCGAGGGGGATGCCACCGGGACCCTCGCTGGCGCGTCGAGTTAGTGTAGCGACGATCCGGCGACGGAGTGAGCGATTCATCGGTTGATCGCTCGAGGAGTCGCGCCCGGTCAAGATGACAACCGGGCGCGCAAGATGACCGTGGCCGGCGCGGGGGAGGAGTGAGCCCCCCGGGATTTGCGGACCGGCCGCTCGTCGCGATCGACAATGAGGTCCCGCAGTCGCCTTACGACGAGGTCGGGTTGATTTGGAACAGACGGAGGCCTTTCGACGGCGAACGCCGTCGGTGGCCGGATGCGCGTTGCGCGCTCGATGGTGATTGTGAAGAGGTCAGACCCCAGGTAAGGGCGGCAGAGACGACACTCTGGCGCCCCACAACGGGGCTTTCCCCATAGACGGTTACAAAATGACGACGCAACATCGGCGGGTGTTCTGACCTGGAAGGTTGACAGCACACCCGATGGAGCGGAGCGAGAAGCCGGCCGAACCGGTTTGGACACCGACCGGGCGAGTCGTCGAGTTCGATTCGGCTTCCGCGAGACTCCGATTCGATTTCTGGTTAGGAGGTGATGGTCAGAGTCGCGGATCAATAGCGACCGCGTCCGCCGCCACCGCCGCCACCGCCGTAGCCGCCGCGTCCACCGCCGCCGCCACCGCCGCCGTAGCCGCCGCCGCCACCACTCCGCGGTTCGCGGGGCTTGGCCTCGTTAACTGTGAGGCGACGGCCGTTGATTTCCTGGTCGTGAAGACCCTGGATGGCCGCCTGGGCCTCGGCCTCGCTGCTCATTTCCACAAAGCCAAAGCCCTTGCTCCGACCCGTGTCGCGATCCTGGATGACTTGCGCGCTCTCCACGATCCCGAACCCGGCGAACAATTGCTCCAGATCGGCGTCGCCGACCTGGTAGGCCAAGTTCCCGACATACAATTTCCTGCCCACGTCCTAGCTCCAGGAACGAGGTAGCGACCCGTCGAAAATCTCTCGGGTCAGATCCAATCGGGGCCGACGCGGGCGGCCCATCCGGAGGGAAGGCGAGAGGGGCAGCGAGGGCAGAATCCCTGCGGATTGACGTCGCGGGCTCCTTCGGATTCCAACCGGACCATTATAAGCATTCTCCACCCGCGCGGGATAGGGACTTCCGCCCTTTTCGCGAACCTCGCGAAACTTTCGGCTCCGAACCGTCCCGCCCGCTGGCCCCTTGGCCTGTCAGGACGGCCGATAGTTCGGGCGCGAACGCCCCCTCGCGAGGCCGCCGGCTCCGGGTTTCTCCGCGGCCGGCGAGTTCCCGTCGAGGTCGGATTGCCGCATGACAATTTGATATCGAGAGTGGCCGCGCGTTCCCGTTGACATCGTGAGCCGGCCACTACCCTGATGTGCGCGGCCGTCGTACGTGCTAGAATCAATGAACTCTGGATCCGTCGTGAGGCCCCGTTCGTCCGCCGAGATGACGCACGGCCTGGGCCGGCGCTCCGCAATCCCGTGCTGCGGATGCCGGGCCGATGGATCGTCGCGGGCGTCGCGATCGATTACCGTCCATTGATGAGCCTGGGACGCCGTTTCGTGCCGGGTATGATGAGGAGGGGAACTTGGTCTACTACTCCAGCATCGGTCCGCCGCGCGGACCCGCATTGTATCGCGATACTCCACCCACCACCGGCGTCCTCGAGTCGCCCAGCGACGCGGAGGCGGTCGGCACGGCGACGGAGGCCGGTTGGACCGAGAACGGGGTCGCCCTCTGGCGCCTGATCGTTGACGGGGCCGCGCTCCCCGGCCGCTGGGCGATCGAGGGCCGACAGTTCATCCCCCAGTTCAAATCGGCCACGGATCCGGATCGCGTCTGATCCGGCCGCTCGGCTGGGTTCTTGGTGTGCCCCTCCGGTGTGCCGCGTCACCCAGGGTCAAGGCATGGCTCTCTGGCGGCATCGCCGGCGATTGACGCTGATGGCCCTCGGATTGTCGGGCCTCCTGGCCTTGGTCGGCTGGTGGCAGGCGACAGGTCTCTCGCCGTTCGAGCGCGAGATCGTCGGCGAGTGGGCCATCCCCCAGGCCGAGGTCGCACCGAGAGCCGGTTTCGTGACGGCTTCCGGGCCGGTGACGAACCCCTGGATGGTCTGGGATTTCCGACGGGATCGCTCCCTTCGCGTCCGGATCGTCTCGCCCGATGACCCGAGCGTGAATATCCCCCAGATCGAGGGCCGGTGGCGCGTCTCCGATGGAGAGCTCAGCCTCGATGATCTCGGGGCCTGGGCCTGGGTCGTGAGGGAGGCCCGCGAACGCTTCGGCCGGAGTTTCGGGGTGCCCTCCACCAGCCGGATCTCGGCGCGCCCGAGGCACAGGATTAGGTTGTCGGATCGCGACACGCTGGAAATGGGCGTCCCGCAGCGAAAAGCGATCACCCTGAAGCGACTTTCGACCTTCGCCCTCCCGAAATCCCCGGATCCACACGCGGCTGTCGGCGAGTCGACGGCCGGTCAAGCCCCCGATCGATGATGTTCCGGATCGCTGCAAGATGAGTCGAAACGTCGATCAGACTGATGGGAGTAATCGCGCCGACAAACGGAGGATGAAAGCGCCATGAAATATGATTTCATCGCCATCCCCGACGAGGAAGTCCCGCGGGCCATCGAGCCCCTCTTCCAGCACCTGGTGACGACCTACGCCAGCGAGACGAACAAGACCGCGGGCGTCTGGCGGGCGATCCCGGACGACCTCCTCGACTTCCGTCCGCACGAGACGACGAACACGATCCGGGCCATCCTGGTCCACCAGATCCTCTCCGAGCGGCGGTTCTTCGCCCAGTTCATCGGCATCGAGGAGCCTCCCGCCGAGGACCTCTTGCCGACGGCCGAGCGACCGACCCTCCCGGCTTACCTGGAGCGTTACGTGCTTCTGGCGAAGCAACGCATGCCGCAAATCGCCTCGGCGAGCGCCGGCTGGTGGATGGCGGAAGTTCCTTTCTTCGACGGATTGGGGCGGCAGCGGATCTGGACATTCTGGCGACGGCTCTTGCACACCTGCCATCACCGGACGCAGGTCCAGACCTGGCTCCGGTTGGCCGGTCGGCACGTCCCCCCGATCTACGGGCCATCGGGCGATGTGAAGGGGGACAGCGATGATCCAACCTATACGGTGGAAGCGGCGGGCCGGGGAGGTCCGTGAAATGATGATGAAGAACTGGACAATCTCGATGGCATTGGTCACGACGATGGCACTGCCACTCGCCCCCTCCATCGGGTCTGATGCGACGAACGCAATCGATGCCGAGGGCTATGTCTGCACCTGGCTCGTCATCGCGCCGATCCCGATGAAAGCCGGTCAGGAGGGAGCCGAGGCCCTCGACCTGGAACAAATCAAGGGCGAAGGGGGCCTCAAACCGAAGGCCGGGGACAAGATCGAGGCGGACGGTAAGGAGCTCGCCTGGAAGGAAGCTGCGCCAAGGAACAGATCCTCGACTTCAACACTCTGCTCGGCCAGCAGACCGAGAACAGCGTAGGCTACGCCGTTGTTTATATCATGGCCGATGCTGATCTCGGCGACCTGACCCTGACACTGGGCAGCGATGATCAGGTCAAGGTCTACCTGAATGGCAAGCCGGTCCACACCAACGATGAGGGCCGCGCGTTCGAGAAGGACGAGGACCGTGTCGCCGGCTTATCGTTGAAAAGAGGGTTGAACGTGCTGGTGGTGAAGGTCGTCAACGAGGAGGAAGACTGGATGATGAGCGCTCGATTCCTCGACAAGGACGACAAGCCCGTGACCGGGCTGAAGGCGACCACCAAAGCCGGGTGAGGGCCTGGCGGCCTCCTGACGACGACGGCCCTCGCCGCGAGGGTCCTTCCGGGGTTCCCACCCATGACCGAATTCTATGACCGGATGGCCGGTCTGTATCACCCGATCTTCCAGGATTGGGACGAGAGCATCGAGCGGCAGGCCGGACAGCTCACCGGCATCATCCGGGAGCGCTGGGGGATCGGGTGTCGATCGGTCCTGGATGTCACGTGCGGGATAGGGACTCAGTCCATCGGCCTGGCGAGGAACGGATTCGTCGTCACCGCCTCCGACCTGTCGGTCGTGGCGATCGCCCGTGCCAAGGTCGAGGCACGGCGCCGTGCCGTCGCGATCGAGTTCTCGATCTGCGACATGAGGGCGGCCTACGCCCACCACGGTCGGCAGTCCGATGTGGTCATCTCCGCCGACAATTCCATCACCCACCTCCTGAACGACGACGACCTGCTGCTTGCTCTCCGGCAATTGTATGACTGCACCCGGCCCGGTGGCGGTTGCCTCCTGACGATCCGTGACTACGACCGAGAGGAGCGGGGGACCGGGCTCGTCAAGCCGTACGGCGTCCGTGAGGAAGGTGACTCGCGCTACGTCATCTTTCAAGTCTGGGATTTCGCGGGTCAGATCTACGATATGGCGATGTACTTCGTGGTCGATAACCGGACCTCCGACGAGATCACGACCCACGTCATGCGGACGCGGTTCAACGCGGTCGGCACGGGCCACTTGCTGGCGTTGATGCGTCAAGCCGGTTTCACGGCGACCGAGCGCCTGGATGGGCGGTTCTACCAGTCGGTGCTGGTGGGAAACCGAGAGGAATGATTCGGCCTGCGAACATCGGAGTGTTTCGAAGGGTCGGGGATGCATCGAACGTCGGTGCCAACCGCGATAGAGGCCCGGCCGATGATCGGGGTTTTCCGCTTTTCCGCGGGAGGATGCATTTCTCCTCGCATCCCTGTATCATGGTCGGACAAATCGAGATCTCACGAATCGACCAGGCGTTAGCCCGTGAACCCGACTTCCCTGAGTTTGCTCGATCGGCTCAAGGTGGCCCGGCCGGATGCGTCCGATTGGAACCGGCTGCAAGGGATCTATCTGCCCCTGATCCGGCGCTGGCTGGGCCGCGTCCCCGGCCTCGGAGATGAGTCGGCCGACCTGGGTCAGGAGGTCCTCGTCGTCGTGTTCCGCGAAGTCCCCCGGTTTGATCGGCAGCGAGAGGGGTCGTTCCGGGCCTGGCTTCGACAGGTGACGGTGAACAAGATCCGCAACTATCGACGGAAGCGTCGCCGTCTACCTGCGGTCGGCATTGATCCGGCCGACGGGTTTCTTGAACGGCTGTCCGATCCCAACGACGACCTCGCTCGCGAGTGGGACCGGGATCATGACCAGTACGTCGTCCAAAAGCTATTAGCCGTCGTGCAACCCGACTTCAACCCCACCACCTGGGAAGCGTTCCAGCGGTTCGGTATCGACGGCGCCGCGGCCGGTCAAGTCGCTGTGGAAATGGGCCTCTCAGAGAACGCGGTCATCCTCGCCAAATCGCGGGTTCTCAAGCGGTTAAGGGAAGAAGCCGGCGATCTCTTGGGGTGATTTCTTTTTTTCGCGACAGGTTCGACGCGGAACCGGCCTCTCATCTTCGGAAACAGTCGATCGACCCGTACCCGGAGACCGTCCGATGAACGCCCATTCCGTCACGCATCCGACCGATCAGACCCTATCCTCGTACGGGTTGGGCAAGCTCGACGACGGTTCGGCGGATGCGGTCAACAAGCACCTCGAGCAGTGCCCGGACTGTCGGAAGCGGGTCGCCGAGATGTCGAGCGACAGCTTTCTCGGCCGTATCCGCGACGCCCAGCAGCCTGCGGGCAAGGCGGCGGCCGGCCGATCGCAACCCGGCGGCTCATCGCGCTCCAAGGGTGCCAACAACCCGTCACCCCCGCCGGCCTGTGCGCCTCCGCCGGAACTGGCGGATCACCCCGACTACGAGATCAAGCGGGAGCTCGGCCGGGGCGGGATGGGCGTCGTCTACCTGGCCCACAATACCCTGATGGGGCGCGACGAGGTGCTCAAAGTTCTGGGGCGGCAGATCATGGAACGTCCCGGAGTGGTCGACCGCTTCCTCCGCGAGATCCGGGCCGTCGCCAGCCTCCGACACCCCAACATCGTCGCCGCGTATCACGCCGCTCGGCTGGGCGAGAGCATCGTCTTCGCGATGGAGTACGTCGAGGGACTCGACCTGTCCCGCATGGTCAAGGCCAAAGGGCCGTTGCCGGTCGGCCACGCCTGCAATTTCATCTATCAAGCATCCCTGGGCCTCCAGCACGCCCACGAGGAGGGCCTCATCCACCGCGATGTCAAGCCGGGCAACCTGATGCTCTCCCGCAAGGGGGACAGGGCGACCATCAAGGTGCTCGACTTCGGCCTGGCCAAGGCGACTCGCGAGGACAAGGTGGACAGTGCGTTGACCTCGGCAGGTCAAGCCCTGGGCACGCCGGACTTCATCGCGCCCGAGCAGATCCTCGACGCGATGAGTGCCGATATCCGGTCCGACATCTACAGCCTCGGCGGCACGCTCTATTATCTCCTGGCCGGCCGACCGCCGTTCCAGTCGAAGTCGTTGTACGACGTCTACCAGGCCCACATCTCGCTGGATGCCGACCCGCTGAACCTGGTGCGTCCGGAGGTCCCTGCCGAACTGGCGGCCCTGGTCGCCAAGATGATGGCCAAGGACTCGGCCCGGCGGTTCCAGACGCCGGCCGAGGTGGCACAATCGCTCACGCCATTCTTCAAGAAGGGGAATGCGGCGTCCAAGAGCACGAGGGCCGACCTGTCCCGGCCTGGCGACTCTCCGGCAGAACGGCCGAACCCAAGGATCTCCACGGCCTCGGCTTGGCCCGCCGCGGGAGCGGCCCCGGCCGCACCGGCCCAGATGAGCAACGATTCGCCCCGGCCGGAGTCGATGTGGACGAGCCTGATCGACATGACGCCACACGAGGCGCCAGGACTGGAGCCCGCGACCGCGACCTCTGAGGCGGTCGAGGCTTTCCCCCCGCGCCCCCGATGGCCGATCGTCGCGACCGCCGCCGGCCTCGCCGCGCTCGTACTCGGGATCATCATTTACTTCCGATCCGACAAGAACGGCACCACGGTTGCCATCGGAGATCCAAGAGATCTCAACGCCGCCGGAATCACTCCTCCTGCGAGGATCGACGCATCCCCTGCGGGTGCATCTGGTGACGTGCCCACCGGGGTTCCCAGGAGCCAAGAACGCGTAGTTGTGAACGAATCGTCAGTGCCATCTGCCGATGCCGGAGCGCCTCGTTTCGTATCCCTGTTTAGCGGGACGGACCTCACAGGGTGGAAAACACATCCGAGTCAGAGAGGGAATTGGCAAGCCAAAGCCGGCATCCTCCTCGGCTCCGGAGCGGACGTGAGTCATCTGTATTCGGAGCGTGGTGATTACCGGGATTTTCACCTGCGTCTCGAGGCACGCTACAACGTAGGCTGTAACGCCTCCATCCTCTTTTGTTCGACCTATGGTCCAGTTCTACCCGAGGAACGGCCGACACGGCCTAAAGGCTACGAGGTACCGATCAGCAGTACACACGAGCTTCTCGCAGGCTGTATCCTGACAGCACCGGGGGACGTCCAATGGTCGAGTTGGGGCAACCCGAGCCTCCCTCTCGACCAGTGGTTTACACTGGATCTAATCGCTGATGGCGATAATCTTCAAGTCCTATTGAACGGAACAGAAAGTGCCTACATCACTGAGAAGCAGCGATCGTTTTCAAGTGGACACTTGGCGCTGCGGCTGTCGTCCCCCGGATCTACGATCGAGTTCCGCAAGATCGAGATCAAGGAGTTCAAGTCCACGGACAGACAAGATCCCAGAGAACTCACACGTCTTGTTGGGCATAGTGGTCGGGTCGATCGTGTGTGCTTCTCCCCCGATGGAAAGCGCATCCTCTCCGCCGGCAGCAATCATGAACGAGGGCTCCACAAAGGGGCAGAATGGTATGCCAAGGGAGCCGACGACACCGTTCGCCTGTGGGACCCGGTGAGCGGACAAAACCTATTCACCACGCCGGGGCAAATCTGGGGGATTCGTTGCCTGGCCTTCTCTACGGACGGGCGGTACGCCGCATCGTGGTCAGGTTGGGGTGGCGGTGATTCGAGCGCCCGCCAAGACCTATCGGTATGGGATCTCGCCGTCGGCCGAAAAATCCATACGTTGACTCGTTCATATAAAGCCGACAAAGACATAGGAGTGGCGAGGGCCGTCGCGTTCTCGCCTGACAACCGACGCGTTTTCGCAGTCTTCGCAAGCCCCTCGATTCACCTCTGGGATCTAGAAACGGAGGAGGAGCTACCCGTCATAAGGCTCAAGGCGGGAGATCTCGTCTTAGGGTCAGCGACCTTCACGTCCGACCGGCAGCGGCTGATCACTGGAAGCTCGGCCGGTCCGGTGGAGCTGTGGGACGTCCAGAGTGGCAACAGACTCAAGGCCCTCGTGGGCCACACAGGTTCGGCCGGTGCCGTCGATCGATCGGCCGACGACCGCCTCATCCTCTCCGGCGGGGGAGATGAGACCCTTCGTTTGTGGGATGCCGCCACGGGCAAGCAACTCCAGATCGTCAATTGGAAGGGGGATGGTATGCATTGCATGGCCCTTTCTCCCGATGGGCACAAGGCCCTCGCGGCGGGAAACCACGGACTGATCCGG
Organism: uncultured Planctomycetota bacterium; assembly: GCA_963743925.1. Lineage (GTDB taxonomy): Bacteria > Planctomycetota > Planctomycetia > Isosphaerales > Isosphaeraceae > CAVZRC01. The sequence goes on from CAVURY010000037.1 coordinate 37,542, forward strand.
CTCTGGGATCTGGACACAGGCCGGGAGATCTGCCGGCTTTATGGCCACACCATGGGTGTCAACTCCGTGGCGTTCTCTCCCGATGGCCGACGTGCTGTGTCAGGAAGCGATGACAAGACCGTGCGGATCTGGAAGTTGCCATAAGCCGCAGTCGGAACTGCCGTTGTGCCACCCCGCCACTCGCCTTCCTTAGGTCGTGGGCCTTGGTCAGTTTTTCGGAGCAACCCGCTTGTTTGACCCGGCCAGTTGAAGCGATTAGGATGGATGCTTGGACATGCCCGGATCGTCCCCGCCCACCATTCCCGCCTGAGCGAATCGAGAGGGGTCATACGATGTTCCGTGTCGATGCCAGGAAGCCGGTGCACTTTTGCGACGGGTTGACCCGCCGGGATTTCCTCCACGCCGGCTCTCTGACGGCACTCGGCCTGGGCCTCCCGGCGATGCAAGCCCTGGCGAATGCCGGGTCCGTCGCGCCGGATCGCGACCTCAATTGCATCCTGTTATTCCTGGTCGGCGGCCCGTCGCAGCTCGACACCTGGGACATGAAGCCCGATGCACCGGAGGAGATCCGCGGGCCGTTCCGGCCGATCTCGACCAAGGTGCCCGGCGTCCAGATCTCCGAGATCTTCCCCAGGCTAGCCACGATGATGGACAAGGTGTCGCTGGTCCGCTCCGTCTACCACACGGCGGCGGCCGTCCACGACACCGGGCACCAGATGATGCAGACGGGTTCGACTCTTCACCGGCGGGATCGACCATCCGCCGTATGGCTCGGTCCTCGCCAAGCTGAAAGGGTCGAGGCAGAACACGCCGCCCTATGTCTTGCTCCCCAAGCCGATCGGGCCGACCGGCGGCAATTTGCCGCACGGACACGCCGCCGGCTACCTGGGCAAGACGTTCGATCCCTTCATCCTGAACGCCGATCCCAATGACAAGGCATTCAAGGTCCCGGACCTCCTGCCTCCGGACTACGTCACCGCCGTGAGGGAGTCGCGACGGCGTTCGCTCCGCTCGGCGATCGACGGCGCCGTCGGCGCGTTCGAGTCTTCGGCCGACGCCCGGCTCCTGGACGCGAATTTCGAGGGCGCGTTCAAGCTCATGTCGAGCCCCCAGGCGCGCGAGGCGTTCGAGATCGCCGCCGAGTCGGACTCTGTCCGCGACCGCTACGGTCGCACCCGGTTCGGGCAGAGCTGCCTGCTCGCCCGCCGACTGGTCGAGCGCGGGGTCCGGTTCGTCACGGTCAACATGTTCGAGACCGTCTTCAACGAGATCACCTGGGACATCCACGGATCGGCCCCGTTCAGCCCGATCGAGTGCTACAAGAACGAGGTCGGGCCCAACTTCGATAACGCCTACACCGCACTGCTCGAGGACCTCGAGCGTCGGGGGATGCTCGAGACGACCATGGTGGTCGCGTTCGGCGAGTTCGGACGCACCCCCAAGATCAATCCGGCCGGCGGCCGCGACCATCACCCGGCGTGCTGGACGGTGCTCTTCGCCGGCGGATCCCTCAAGGGCGGCCGCGTCGTCGGATCCTCCGACGAGATCGGCTACGCCCCCAAGGATCGACCGGTCACCCCCGCCGAGATCGCCGCGACCGTCTATCACGGCCTCGGGATCGACCCCGCGACCGAGCTCCCCGGCCCCCAGAGCCGTCCGATCCGCCTCGTCGATCACGGCATCGAGCCGATCGAGGAACTCTTCTGACATCTCGAGGTTCCTCGAAAGACACGACCGTCTCCCCGACAGGAATGCCCATACAGATTAACCACGAAATACACGAAACACACGAAAGAATACGGAAAAGAGAGCCCGAACGAGGCCTCCCTCGGGATCCTGAGATCGCTGACCTCTTAGGAGCGTGTACGAGAAGGTGGTAGGGTGGGTCGAGCCGCGATCCGTCGCGGCGAGGCCCACCGCGAATGCCGAGGCACTCCGGTGAGCCTCACGCCGCTACGCGGCCCTCGGCGCACCCTACATCCTCTACTCGTACACCCTTTTAGCCTGATTCCCGAGTGGCCAGGACGCCGATCTGTAGGGATTTGATTTTTCGTGTCTTTGGTGTTTTTCGTGGTTAAACTCTTCGTTTGAATTGATGGATTAAATCCGTTTCGTGGACTCCCCGACATGACCGACACCCGGACGCGAACGAGCTACGGCTGGATGATCGTTCCGACTCTCCTTGCCCTGGCTCCCTCGCTCGTGTTCTCCGCCGAGCTACGTCTCCTGCCTCCTTCGGCGCGGCTGGTCGGGCCGCATGCTCGGCAGCGATTCGTGGTCGAGCGGAGTGAGGGGTCGGTGAGCACCGCCGATCTCACGGGCCGAGCCGTGTTCGCGACCGACAATCCCCGCGTCGCGACCGTCGACAAGGACGGCTTCGTCCATCCGAACGGCGACGGGTTGGCGACGATCACGGCGACGGTAGACGGTCAGGTCGCCCGGACATCGATCTCGGTCGAAGACCACGATCGCGACGAGCCCTGGAACTTCCGGAACCACATCGAGCCGATCCTGACGAAGCTGGGGTGCAATTCCGGAGCCTGCCACGGGGCCGCGGCGGGCAAGAACGGGTTCCGCCTGAGCCTGCGAGCCTACGCGCCCGAGGTGGACCATGCCGTCCTGACCCGCCAGGCCCTGGGGCGCCGGATCGTCAAGACCGCGCCGCAGGAGAGCCTGCTGCTGCTCAAGCCCACGGGCGCCATCGAGCACGGGGGTGGAGTCCGATTCCCGGCGGGCTCGCACGAGTATCGGGTGATCTCCGAGTGGATCGCCGACGGGATGCCCGGCCCGTCCGCCGCCGACCCGGAGATCCGCTCGCTGATGATCCACCCGGCCGCCGTGCGGATGGAGCCGGGCCAGTCGCAGCAGATCCTCGTCCAGGCCGCCTACTCCGACGGTCACGTCGAGGACGTGACGCATTGGGCCAAGTTCAGCAGCACGGACGACGGGGTCGCCTCGGTGGACGACGTCGGCCGGTTCAAGGTCACCGGCCGCGGCGAGGCTTACGTCACGGTCTGGTTCGCCAGCCGGGTCGGCCGCGTGACGGTGACCGCCCCGTTCGACACCAAGCTCGATCCGGCCGTCTTTGCCGGGTCTCCTCGCAAGAATCCGATCGATGAGAAGAACCTCGCCAAGCTGGCCGCCCTGCGGATCCCGCCGTCGCCGGATGCCGGCGATGCCGCGTTCCTCCGCCGGGCCTACCTCGATGCCACCGGCACTCTGCCACCGATCGACCGGGTCGAAGCCTTCCTGAAAGACCGCGACCCGGAGAAGCGCGCCAGGCTGGTCGACCAACTGCTAAACACCTCGGAATACGTCGATTTCTGGGCCTACAAGTGGTCCGACGTCCTGCTGGTCTCGTCGCGGAAGCTGCCCGGCCCCTCGATGTGGTCGTTCTACCAGTTCGTGCGGCGGAGCGTGGCGAACAACGTCCCCTGGGACCGGTTCGCGCGCTCGATCGTGACCGCCCAGGGGAGCACGCTCGCCAATGGCGCCACCAACTTCTACGTGATGCACCGCGACCCGATCGACCTGACCGAGAGCGCGAGCATGGCGTTCCTCGGGCTGTCCTTGACCTGTGCGCGTTGTCATAATCATCCGATGGAGAAATGGACCCAGGACCAATATTACGGCTTCGCCAACCTGTTCGCCCGGGTCAAGCTCAAGGATGGCGAGACGACGGGCGACGAGGTCGTGGCGAATGCGACCGAGGGCGAAATCCTCCATCCGCGTCGCGGGGTGGCGATGCCTCCGCAGGCCCTGGATGGCCCGCCGGTCGCGCCGGGGGACACTCGAGATCGCCGCGTCGTGTTCGCCGACTGGCTGGGTCGGCCCGATAACCCGTATTTCGCCCGGGCCGCCGTCAACCGGGTCTGGAGCAACTTCTTCGGCCGGGGCCTGGTCGACCCCGACGACGACTTGCGGGCCTCGAACCCGCCGAGCGACGAAGCCCTGCTGGACTGGCTGGTCGCCGACTTCGTGGCCCACCATTTCGATATCAAGCATCTGATTCGCACGATCATGACCTCGGCCGCTTATGCGAGGTCCAGCTTGCCGGTGCCGGGCAACGAGTCCGACGCGAAGTTCCTGAGCCACTACCGCGTCAAGCGGCTGCCGGCCGAAGTGCTCCTGGACGCGATCTCCCAGGTCACCGAGGTCCCGACCCCGTTCGCCGGCTATCCGGCGGGCTGGCGCAGCCTGCAATTGCCCGATAGCAAGGTCGAGAGCTCGTTCCTCGACTCGTTCGGCCGGGCGGCGCGGATCTCGACGTGCTCGTGCGAGCGTTCGGCCGAGCCGTCGATGGCCCAGGCCCTCCACCTGTCCAACGGGACCACCATCAACGAGAAGCTCCGCTCCGAGGCCAGCGTCGCCGCAAAGTCGATCGGCCGCAACGACGCCGATGACGCGATCGTGGACCGCCTCTTCCTGTCGGCCTTGGCCCGCCGGCCGACGCCCTCGGAACGCGACCGAATGCTCAAGGCGCTGAAGGATGCCACGACGGGACTGACCGACAAGACGGCGATCGCGACGGCCCGACGCCAGGTGATCGAAGACCTCTACTGGGCCGCCCTCACATGCCAGGAATTCTTGTTCAATCATTAGCAGATGGGACCATCGAACCGCCAAGACGCCAGCAACGCATGAATGAGGAAAGACGATCGAACGGCCAAGGACGCCAAGAAGAGATAATTACGCCCGTTCACCGAGTCGATCGCGATTTCCTCGACTTGTTTCTTATGTGAACAAACAGATTTTGAATTTGTTCTCATTCTTCTTCCTTTTTCTTCTTGGCGTCCTTGGCGGTTCGATCGTCTTTTTCTCGCAACGCATTGGCGGTTGATGATTCCTGAACGATCGTCGAGTTTCTTCCTTGCTCTGGTGTGTCAAGATGAAACAGCCCGCTTCCTTCCTGCCGTCCTTGCTCGTCTTGGCGGTCGCGAGCGCGCCGGCGCACTCGGATACCGTCAGCTTCCGCCGTCAGGTGGCTCCGATCCTGGTCAAGAAATGCCTGGGATGTCACGACGACCGGAAGGCTTCGGGCGGGCTGAGCCTGGCGACTTTCGCCGCGATCGAGCATGGCGGCAAGACCATGGGTGAGGCGATCCTGGATCCGGGCGACCCGGATAGCAGTTACCTGATCACCTCGATCCGCCGGGGTGCTCCGATCCGGATGCCCTACAAGCAGCCGCCGTTGAAGGACGACGAAGTCGCCGTCTTGACGCGATGGATCGCGGAAGGCGCGAAGTTCGATGGCCCATCCCCCGCCGAGACCCCGCTGGCCGCGCTCGTGGACGTGACGGCCGATCTGCCCAAGGTCGCGCTGAAAGTCCCGTCCGCCGACGCCGTCTCCTCGCTGGCTTTCGGCGCGGACGGACGTCTCCTCGCCGCCGCGGTCGGCCGGCAGGTCGTGCTCTACGACGTCGGGTCGAGCAAACCCGCCGCCACGCTGGGCGAACATCCTGGGCCCGTCACCTCCGTCCGGTTCACGCCCGATGGGGCCTCGCTGATCGCGGCCGGCGGACGCCCCGGCCTGTTCGGCTCGGTCACGGTCTGGGACGTGGCCAAACGGAAGAAGCGTCTCGATTTATCGGGGCACTCGGACGCGATCCTCGCGGCCGAGGTCGAGCCGGGGGGAAAAGCGATGGCGACCGCCGGATATGACAGGCAGGTCCTGATCTGGGACCTCCCCACCGGGAAGGTCCTCCGCCGGCTGAAAGACCACAGCGACTCGGTATACGGCCTGGCCTTCTCGCCCGACGGCAAGACCCTGGCCTCGTGCGCCGCCGACCGTACGGTCAAGCTCTGGGATTGGGCCACGGGTCGTCGCACGGTCACACTCTCGGAATCCACGGGCGAATTGTATGCGGTGGTGTTCACGCCCGAGGGTTCTCACGTGCTGGCGGCCGGCGTCGATCGGTCGATCCGGATGTGGCGGGTCGACGGCCATGGCGGGGGAGAGTCGCGGCTCGAACGCTCGGCCTTCGCGCACGACGCACCGGTCCTCCGGCTCGCGGTCTCCGCCGACGGCAAGCGGCTGGCCTCCAGCGCCGAGGATCGGACGGTCCGGATCTGGGAGCTCGATTCGCTGACCCCTTCGACTCGGGAGTCGATCCCCACCCAGGCCGACTGGGCGGAAGCCCTGGCATTCAGCCGCGACGGCCGCAAGCTGGCGATGGGCCGGTACGACGGGTCCCTCGCCTTGTGGGACACGGGGACCCGCGCGGTCGGTGTGGTCCTACGCGAGCCGCCGAAGCCGAAGTCCTCGCGACCGCCGGAGTTGTTCCGTAACACCTCGCTCAATCCTCCGCAGCCGCGCGGGGGCGTGCGGGGCAGCAAGGTTAAATTGACACTGACCGGCACCGGCGTCGGTCGGGCGAGCGGGGTCATCATCCCCGAGTCGGGTCTCGCGGCGACCATCCTGCCGGCGGCAAAGCCCGACCCCAATCGCGTCGAGGTCGAGCTCGCGATCGCCCGGGACGCGCGCATCGGCCTGCATACCGTGAGTGTGATCACGCCGCTCGGAGTCCCGGCCTTCCAGACCTTCGCGGTCGTCGCGGACACCGAGATCGCCGAGAAAGAACCCAACGATCGATTGGAGCAAACCGGAGGTAAGCCGATCGTGCTGCCCGCGACGCTCCTCGGCACGATCGAACGGCCGGGCGACGTGGACATCTTCCGGATCGCGGTCAAGGCCGGGCAGCGGCTCGTCTTCCAGATCATGGCTCGATCGCTGGGATCCCAGTTGCGACCGGTCCCGACCCTCCTCATACCGTCGGGCGATGAGCTCGACCAGGCCGCACCGGGCACCTCCGGAATCGATCTGGTCTTCACTTATACGTCTCGACACGATGGCGTCCTCGCGCTCCAGGTCGCCGACGCCGACTACGGCGGCTCCGGGGGCCATTTCTACCGGATCATCGCCGGAGAGAACCCCTATGTCCACTCGGTCTTCCCGCTGGGCGTCGAACGGGGCACGACCGCCCGGATCGAGGTCGTCGGCTCGAATCTCGGCGATGTCCGGGAGGTCTCCATGCCGGTCGGCTCGGGCGTGGAGCCGGGGACCGTCCTGGGCGTTCCGGTCGCCTTGTCGGGCGGTCGTTCGCCTTTCGCGACGCGGACCGTGGTCGCGGCCGACGGCCGCCAGGTTGTCGAGCAGGAGACCAATGACGACCGCTCCCAGGCCCAGGATCTCGCCGTCCCGGGCGGGGCGTCCGGTCGCATCGGCCAGGATGGAGATGTCAACTTCTATCGGTTCCACGCCGGGAAGGGCGATACGATCGTCGCCGAGGTCTTCGGCCGGCGGCTCGGTTCGCCGATCGACTCGGTCATCGATATCCTCGACGCACGGAGCAACGCCATCCCTCGCGCCGTGCTGAGACCCGTCGATCAGACGGAGACCGCATTCCGGGATCACCAGGCGACGAGCCCGGCGATCCGTCTGACGCACTGGGAAAACCTGGCGGTCAACGACTATCTGCTGGTCGGCCGCGAATTGATGCGGATCCAGGCTCTTCCCCGCAACCTCGACGACGACTGCGTCTTCTGGGGCCAGCAGGGCCAGCGCCTGGGCTGGCTCGAGACCACGCCCGAGCAGCATCCCCAGAGCCAGCCGATGTACAAGGTCGAGATCCATCCGCCCGGGACCACCTTCCCGCCGAGCGGCGTGCCGACGACCACGCTGAATTACCAGAACGACGACGGCGGCCCGACGTTCTCCAAGGATTCCCGCGTGACGTTTCGCGCCGGCCGATGGCGACTATCTGGTCAAGGTCGCGGACGTCCGCGGACTGGGCGGCGGCGATCATGCCTATCACCTGGTCCTGCGGCGTCCCCATCCCTCGTTCCAGGTCTTCCTGGGCACGGAGAATCCCAGCATCCCGCGCGGGGGACAGCCCTGGTGAACCTGACTCTGATGCGTCGGGATGGATTCGACTCGGCGGTCGACGTCGTCGCCGAGGGGTTGCCGCCGGGGATCACCGCCACCCCGGCCAGGATCGCCGGCCATGAGCTGGGAGGTATCCTGGCGCTCTCGGCGGACGCCTCGGCCCCGGCCTTCTCGCCGCCGACCTGGCGCGTCGTCGCGCGTGAAGTCGTCACACCCGCCACGTCGGCGTCTCCCGGAGGCACGCCGCAAAGCCAGGAGATCGACCCGGGCGGCCCGGCCGGCGGGCGGATCACCGTCACGGCTGCGGCCAATCTCAAGGTCACGGCGCGGCCGGGTCGCGTCGCGATCCGGCCCGGCGAGCGGGTCTCGATGACCCTGGCCGTCGAACGAGCCCCGGGGTTCTCCGGCCGGGTGCCGATCGATGTGAAGAACCTGCCGCAAGGGGTCCGCGTTCTGGATATCGGCCTCAACGGCGTGCTGATCACCGAGAAACAAGTCGAGCGGACCATGTTCCTCCAGGTAGAACCCTGGGTCAAGCCGATGGTCCGCCCGTTCTACGCGGTCGCCAAGGCCGAGTCCGCCGGCACCGAAGACAGCTCCGCGCCGATCGAGCTGATCATCGCACCAAACGACAAGTCAACGGCGGTGGATATGAAGCCAGATTGATTATATGTAAATAAAAAAGATTTATCCACGAAAGACACGAAACACACGAAAGAAAACAAGAACCAGGAGTTCTGTATTGATTGTCCTGGATCTTTCTTTTCGTCCGTTTCGTGTCTTTCGTGGATAATCTCCGGTATTCCTCCCGAATCACTTGCCCTGGGCGTCGGCGAAGGCGGAGTCGAACAGCCGGCCGGCCGACTTGAAGCCCATCTTCTCCTTGACGAACTTCGCCGCCTCGGCCGCGCCGTATTCCCGGTCCATGCCGCAGTCTTCCCACTCGACGGAGAGGGGGCCTTCGTAGCCGACCTGGTTCAGCGCCCGCGCGATCTCCTCGAAGTTGACCTGGCCGCGCCCGGGCGAGCGGAAGTCCCATCCGCGTCGATGATCGCCGAAATTGAGGTGTGAGGCCAGGATGCCCGAGCGCCCGTCGAGGGTCCGGGCGGCGTCCTTCACGTGCACGTGGTAGATCCGCTCGGGGAACGCCCGGATGAATTCCACGGGATCCACGAACTGCCAGAGGAGGTGGCTCGGGTCGAAGTTGAAACCGAACTCGGGGCGGAAATCGACGGCCTTGAGGGCCTTCTCGGCGGTATAGATGTCGAAGGCGATCTCGGTCGGATGGACCTCCAGCGCGAACTTGACCCCGCATTCCTGGAAGACGTCCAGGATCGGATTCCATCGCTCGGCGAACAGCTTGAAGCCGTCCTCGATGGTGGCGTCCGAAACCGGCGGGAAGGAGTAGAGCAGATGCCAGATCGACGAGCCGGTGAAGCCGTTGACCACCTTGACGCCCAGCTTCTGCGCGGCCCGGGCCGAATCCTTCATCTCCTGGATCGCCCATTCCGTCTTCTTCTTGGCGTCGCCGCGGATCGCGGCGGGCACCCAGTCATCAGTCCGGGAGTCGTTGTGATCCAGCACCAACTGGCCGGTCAGGTGATTCGAGATCGCCCAGGTCTTCAATCCGTACTTGCCGAGCAGATCGTGACGTCCCTTGCAATACGCCGGCTCGCTCAGCGCCTTCTGCACGTTGAAGTGGTCGCCCCAGCACGGCAGCTCGATGCCGTCGTAACCCCACTGGCTGGCCTTCTCGCAGATGACTTCCAGCGTCAGGTCGGCCCACTGTCCGGTAAAGAGCGTCACGGGTCGTGCCATGGTGCAGCCTCCCAATGAATCCGATATCGTGTCGAATCTCGTAATGTCGTGCCGGGTCGTGTCGTGTCTTGTCTTGTCGTGTCGTGTCGCCTGGTGTCGCGGTGGTTCGTTAACGGGTTGTACCTCGCCGGGGTCGGCGTCTCCGATTCATCGGCATGGCGGCGGATGATCGGGGATGCAACGATCGAGTCGCCCGGCCCAAGCGATGCGGACGCCTTGGAAGGCAACATAGGGTTGGCGGCGAGGCTTGTCAATCATTTGACGGTCAACCCAGGATCGATGATAATAGCAGGTTTGGGTCCCCGGTCCCACGGGTTGGCGGATTTGTCACAAACGATGTCCTTGAAAGCTGTTCTCTTCGATTTCGACGGCGTGATCGCGGAAACGGAGAACCATCACGTCGCCGCCTGGCAGCGCACGCTGGCCGCGTTGGGGTGGCAAGTCCCCGACGAGATCGCCGCGCGCGCGGCGGAGGCCGACGACCGCGAGTTCCTGGTGGATCTGTTTACCCTGCGCGGCGTGCCCATCGATCGCGTCAACGACTGGGTGCGCCGCAAGCAGGATCTCACGGTCGAGCTGCTGCGGTATTCCCCACGAGTCTATCCGGGCGTGGCCGACCTGGTCCGGCTCCTTCAGGGCAAGGTGCGCCTGGCGGTCGTCTCCGGCACCTGGCGCGAGAACATCCACACGGTGCTCGAGGCCGCGGGGCTGTCCGATGCCTTCGAAACCATCGTGGGCAAGGAGGACGTGACGGCGCAGAAGCCGGCACCCGACGGTTATCAACTGGCGCTGAAGCGGCTCCGCCTCTCGCCGAGATCGGCGGTTGCGCTGGAAGACTCGGCCACCGGTGTGACGTCGGCCCGCGCCGCGGGCCTCCGGATCATCGCGGTGGGCCATCGCCGCCCCTACGGCGACTGGGTGGGCGACGCGACCTACATCACGGGCCTCCAGCCGGCCGAGGGGCTGCTCGAGCACCTGAAACTGTAATTCAATCCGACACCGTTGCAACGAAACCGGGTGGTTTGTCGGGGTGAGGCGGGATTCCACCGGTATTCCTGGGGGCATCGCCCTCCGGGCTCGACCCCAGCCACCCGAGCGTGGTCCGGGTCCCGAATCGGGTGGCTGGGGTCGAAGACGGCGCAGCCGGCGAGCCCCCAGGAGTGCCGTCGCACTCTCCATCTTCGGGGATTCGCCCTCCCGAAGATCACCATCCGGGCCGACAGCGGCTTCTGCCGCTGGAGACTGATGCGCTGGTGCGATTCCAACGGGGTCGGCTATGTGCTGGGCCTGGCTCGCAACCCGGTCCTGGAGCGCCTGGCCGCCGACTGGGTCGGCCGCGCCGAACGTCAGTTCCAGGAGACGGGCCAGCCGCAGCGGATCTTCGGCTCGTTCGCTTACAAGGCGGGGAGTTGGGACCGACCGCGGCGCGTGATCGTCAAGGCCGAGCGCACCGCCCAGGGGCCCAACCCGAGGTTCATCACGGTCAACGTGCCGGGCGACCCGCAGGGCCTCTACGAGCACTTCTACTGTCAGCGGGGTGACATGGAGAATCGGATCAAGGAGCAGCAAATGGACCTGTTCGCCGACCGGACCAGTTGCCACCGGTTCCTGGCCAATCAATTCCGTCTCCTCTTGAGTTCGGCGGCTTACGTCCTGGTCCAGACCCTGCGACGAACCGCGTTGCGCGGGACGGACCTGGAGAAGGCCCAAGTGGGGACGATGGTCTTGTCGCGACAGTGTCTTCAATCCTCCACCCGTAGCTCGATCTCGTCCGAGTTGCCCTTGAGCTCGGGCGCGTACATCGCCTGGGCCCGGGCGGGCAGGGCGTGGAACCGGCCCGGGATCTCGGCCCGGAGGCGATACGAGACGCTGTGCTTGCCCCGGGCCAGCGCCCGGGCGAAGAAGGCCACGCGATCGTCGCGGAATTCGACGTAGGCGCCCAGCTCGTTGCCGTTGTAGCCGCTCCGGACTTCGGCCGGCTCGAATCCGGCCGCCTTGTAGTCCTCGAAGACGAGGTACTCGTAATCATTCTTGCTGTCGATCTCGAGCTCGACTTCGACCAGCTCGCCGCTCTTGAGGGTCGCCCCGTCGGCAAGCGGCTCGCGGCGATACCTCTCGACGCGCTGGCCGACCGCCTCGCCCCGACCGCCGGCGACGGCCACCGACTTGTCGTCACGGACGAGCCGGTAGACCTTGCGATCCACCTTGATCTCCAGGCCCGTGTGGGCGATCGGGTCTTCTTGCGTGAAGTTGGTCAGGTAGGCATTGAAGTAGAGCGGGCCCTTGCCTTTCTTGAGGATCGAAACCGTATGCTCGCCGGTCCCGAGTGCAAGCCCTTCGAGGACGAAGGCGTTGTCGAAGGTGAAGAGATCGGCCGGAGTGACCTTCACCTCCTTGCGTGTCTGGCCGTCGACGGCGATCGTGATCGAAATGTCGGGCCGATCCTCGCCGCTGGCCTTGAGGTAATCGGCCAGGGCCTCGATGCAGAAGGCCGTGTCCCGGGTCGAATTCCAGTACACGCCGTGCCTGCGGCTATTCAGCACATACTTGACCAGCCGGGGCGCCAGCTCACCCTTCGGATCGGTGCGGGCCAGCAGCTTGAGGTAGAACGCGTGGGTCTCGATCTCGCTTCCGTACCACCACCAGGAGTAACCCTCGTTCGGGAGCTTCAGGTAGGCCGTCTGGTTCTCGTCGTCCTGGACGACGTACTGGCCGAGGTTCTGGAGGACCATCGCCAGCTTGGCCTTCTCGCCGAGCTTCTCCAGGGCCAGGCCGAACATCGCCTTTCCATAAACCGAGAGATGCGTGCGATCCCGATCCAGGAAGCCGAGCATGGCGTCGTTTCGGACCCCGGCGTCGGTCAGGACCATGAAGTTCATCGCGTCCTGATCGTTGGCGGACGTCCTGTACGGCGGCTTGACCTTGCTGACCCCGTCCTCGAGCAGACGGACCTGTTGCGCCTGGTATTCGGTCAGCCAGGCGACGCCGCGTTCGAGCATCCCCTCGGGCAAGGCCAGGTCGTTCTGGCGGGCGACTTGCAGGCCTTGGATCACCAGGGCACTCGTGTGCGGCGAGGCGTACTCGCCGAAGCCGGAGAACCAGCCCCAGCCGCCGTTGGAGAGCTGCATGTCGGCCAGCTTCTGAATCCCGGCGGCGGACATCTTCGAGACCTCGGCCGGGTCGAAGACCGGGTTATGCGCGTAAGTCTGCCATCGCCTGGCGCGGTCGCTTGCGTCCCCGAGTTCCTGGGCGTTGAGGTTGGTCCGCTTCTCGCGGATCGCCTTCAGGTCCAGACCGAGGTCGATCAGGACCTTCTGCGTGATGACCGTCGGCAGGAACCGGTTCAGGGTCTGCTCGGTGCAGCCGTAGGGGTAGTCGGCGAGGTAGGGCAGGGCGTCCACCAGCGCGCCGGCCAGGGTCGGCGAGTACCGCACCTCGAGCCGAGTCTGCTCCGGCTTCCGATCGGCCGGGACGTGGATGACGACCTGGGCCTTCTCGTGATCCGGCCGGATCGCGCCCGCGAAGGCCTCGGTCTTGAGCATCCCGTGGACGTAGGCCGGGAACGTCATCTGGGCCGCATCCGATTCCTCGTCGCTCAACGCCTTCATCCGGATGATGGCCTGTCCCTCGTGGGCGACCTTCACCCGCCAGTTGACCCGATGCTCCGATCCCGCCGCGATTTCGACAACCTGCGACATCGCGGTCTCGCTCATCGGTTGCAGCACGCTGCCCTCGAATTCCAGCACGACCCGGACAGCCTTCTTCGACTTGAGCTTGTTGTGGACGTTGGCCGAGAGTATGACCTCGTCCTTCTCGACGAAGAATCGGGGCGACTGGATGCGGACCAGCAGATCCTTGGTCGTGACGATTTCCGACTCGCCCTGACCGACCTTGGTCCCGGGGCCCATCGTCCAGGTCTTGACCCTCCAGGTCGTCAGGCTCTCGGGCAACGGGAACTCGACCTCGGCGGTCCCGTCCGGGGCCGTGGTGATGGCGGCGGCCCAGAAAGCGGTGTCGGCGAAGTTGCTGCGGATGGCGGGCTGGACCGTAGGCGAATCCCCATGAGGGTCGACCTTGTCGGTGCCCGCTGGAGGCTCGACTACAAACGCGTCTGCCCTCCATCGTGGCTCTCGCTCCTTCGACTTCTCCATCACCCGGGCCATCGGTGCCGCGGCCAGAGCGGACCCGGCCGGCATGCCAAAGCCACCGCCCATGCCACCCATGCCGCCCATCATTCCTCGGCGGCCCATACCCATACCCCTCGTCATCGTCAACATCATGCTCGAACCGTCTTGAACATCACCGAGCGCCGCGTCGAGTTGCCCGAACACGCCCACACCCTGCATCGGTATCTCGTTCGGCTTCGTCAGGTTCATGGACCAGCGGTTGAGGCTCGACTCGGTCTGGGGCTGGTGGGACCGCTTCCACTTCCAGAAGAGCTCCTTGATATCGGGGACATTCGAGCCTCCCGAGATGTATTCGACGGCCTTGTCATAGACGGCCAGCACCGTCGAGCCCACAAAGGCTTTCCCGTTGGGGCCGTTGAGCTTGACCTTGACCCTGGCCTTCTGGCCGGGCTTATACGTCTTCTGCGAGGGCTCGACCGTGACGTCGACGACGCGCGACTCCGGCGGGACGACGATCTCGCGCGCCTCGTCGTGCACCTTGCCGCCGGCGACCGTCAGGGCCTCGACGAAGATGTTGGGCATGTCGCGGGGGATGATGCCGATCTCCTCGACCGTGCTCTTGCCTCGCAGGTGGACGACCTTCGGCGGCAGATACACGCCGTTCGTCGGCCGGACGAAGAGCAGGACCGTGGAGTTGACCTGATTCGTGTTGATCATCAGCCGGAGCGTCTCGCCGGGCCGGTACTCCTTCCGCTCGGGGATGACCTCCAGGTCATTGAAACGGAAGCTCGCGCCGTCGAATCCTTGCCCGACGATCGTGAACAAGTAGCCCCCCTCGATCACATGGCCCCGTCCGTCGTCGATCGTAGACGAGAGCCGGTACTGGCCCGGTGCCGACGCCTTGATCGTCTGGCGGGCCTGACCCCCGACGCCGATCGTCAGGTCCCAGCTCTCCACGAGGGTCTCGACCGGCCGGCGTTGGGCGTCGTAGGTGACCTTGAGCAGCTTGAGGGTCCCCTTGCCGGCGACCGGCTTGCGATCGAGGGTCTGCGCGCGGACTTCGGCCTCGATCGTGTCGCCGGTGCGATAGTGCCCGCGATCGACCCAGGTATAGACGGTGAAGGGCTTGCGGGCGACCAGCACGGTCCCGGTGCCGACGATCGTCCGCCGGGACTGGTCGGTGATCTCGGCCGTGATCTCGTAGCGATGATCCTGATCCGGGTGGGCCGCCTTGGCCGGCGCCGTGTCGATCTCGACGGGGATCGTGCCGTCGGGCCGGATCGGCACCTCGGCTTCGGCCACGACCTCGGGAGGTCCCTGGGGCTGTCCCCACCACCAGGCCAACGGCCGGAGCATCCCCCAGCGCGACCAGCCGGGATACCACGAGGAATCGGCGGCGAACCACCAGTAGCCGGGGCCGAAGAGCCAATCCCAACGGGCGGCGGGATACCATCGGGCGTCGGCCGTCGAGCGGGTGATCTTGTACTTGACCCTCGCCTCGGCGACGGGGCCGCCGAAGTAGTAGTTCGCCTTGATGGTCGCCGCCACCTTCTCGCCGAGCATCACCGGCGTCTTCGGGGCCTCGACATTCACCTCGAACTCGGGTTTCTTGTACTCCTCGACCCGGAACGAGCCGCCGCCCCGGTTGGCGACGACGAACTGGTAGACCCCGAGCGTCGCATCCGAGGGCAGCTCGAACGAACCGTCGAAGCCACCGAAGGCGTCGGCCGTGAAGCCCTGGGTGAAGACCTTCTCCCCCTTGGGATTGCGGATCTCGACGGTGAAAGTGGCGCCGGCGAACTCCGAGGCGTCCGGTTCATCGTAGCGGGCCCGGGCGATCCAGAACTTGAACCGGACCGGGGTGCCGGGACGATAGGCCGGTCGATCGGTGATCGGGTAGACCTTCACCTGGTTATAGGCCGGATCCTGCACCCCAATGTTCCAGATGTAGGTGAATCCCAGGTGCGCGAATCGGCCCGCGGTGGTCGCCGCGGTGACGAGCCATTGGTATTGTCCCTGGCGATCGACCAGATCCGCCGCGGCGATCTGGATCTGGCCCTCGTCGTCCGCCCCGGGCGACAGCCTCTTGGTCTCGACGCGGAACTCGTTCCTGCCATTGACCTGGACCTGGCGCCAGCCGAACATCTCCACATCGGCCCGGGGAACGGGCTGGCCGGTGCGGGCGTCGGCGATGAAGTAGTACGTCTTGCCCGCGAGCGGTTTCTTGACGATCACCGTGTCATCGAGCCAGACCACGATCCGGCTCGTGTTCCCTTCCTCCATGCGGGCCGTGAGCAGATAGGCTCCGGCTTTCTGGAGCGGAGTGGTGACGCTGACCCGTCTGTCGTGGTGGCCCGGGAGCGGCTCGAGGTCCAGGTCCCAGTTCGCGACCGACCGACCCAGGTATTGTTGCTGGTTCTGGGCGACCAGGCGGGCACCGATGTCATTGATATCGATCTTCTGCCAATCGATCTGCGGGGGCCCGGAGGTGATGTAATCCTTGACATCCTTCAGGAGCTTGCCGACCAGGATCTCGTGGGCTTCGAAGTGGACACGGCGGCCGTTGCGGAAGCGGAAGTTGACCGGACCACCCCGGCCGGCGGGCTGGGTCGCCATCGCATCGAATTGGCCCCAGGCGCCGAGGATCTGGTCGAGCTCGTGTTTCTTCTGGTTGACGGAATGATCTCCGTAGACTTCCAGGCTTCGCTTCAGGTACTGGGCGGCGCGGTCGAGCTGGCGACGGTTCTCGAAGATGGTCACCAAGGCGCCCAGGGCTGCTTCTCCGTGCCCGGTCTTCGGATCGTCGGCGATCGCCCGGTAGATCTTGATCGGGTTGAATTCGTCGAGGAGCGTGAATCGCTTGATGCCGGTGGCGAGCCGGGCGATGGTCTCCTCGTCTTTCAAGGTATCCAGGGTATAGGGACCGGAGGACTTGGGGCGACCCTCGGTCGCCTCTCCGCCGAACCCCAAACCGGCGATCGTTTGAGTGCCGAACTGGTTGACGAGGAACTCCGCCAGGGTGGTGCGAGCCGTGTTGAGCAAGCCGGGATCGACCTCGACGGCCTGCGCGAGCGCCCAGCGCCAGCGCTCGCCGTCGTTCCTGGCTTTCGTGAAGCTCTCGGGGACCCGGTAATAGACGGGCGTCCCGTCGGCCTCGACAGGCGCATTGGCCTGGCCGGCACCCCAGACCGAGAAACCAAGCGGTTCATAATCGGGAAGGACGTCGATGGGCGTGAGCGTCTGGAGCCGCCAGGATTCGGATTCCCCCCGGTTGCCCAGGATCGCCCGGGCGAGCGTCACGAAATAAAGGCCCGCGGCACCGCGGTCCGAAGCCTTCCGAGCACGGTCCATTCCTTGAACCAGGAGTTGCAGGGCGCGAGCCCGATCCCGATCGACTGCGCTGACGTACTGGCCGGGTCCCGGAGGCTTACCTCGGTAGAATTTGCCCGCGACGAGGAATCCTTCGTCTTGCTGGGTGTCCAGGCAGGTCTCAGCCGCCGCATGGAGCAGCCGCCAGTTCGACTGGTGGACCGCGATGACCGCTTCGCGAAACGCATCAATCTCATCGACCCGCCCGAGATGCTCGAGGCAACGGATCGCGCGCGTCAGGTCAGTTCCCACTTTCGTGGGCTGGTCCTTCGCGTCGAGAGCGAGCTTGCGGTAACCCTCGTAGGCATCCTTGTAGTTGCCTTGTCCGAACAGTTTATCGAGCTGTTCCCGAACCCCGGGCGGCTCGTCGCGCCGGCCCATGGCGACGCCGACGGCCAGGACCGTGAAGGAGACCAGTCCGATGACGACCAGGCGGAGAACATCCATGACGGCCTCGCTCGGTTCGAGAATCCGGAGGCGATATGAAGGTGCCCCTCCAGTATAGCGATCCAGCAGCACCGATCTTAGAAAATCCGCTCGAAAAGCGGTACGAGTCGAAGGGCTCCCTGGACGGACAGGTGGTGGAAGTCGTGATACATCGCCTTCCCCTCGAATTCAACTCGACAAAGACCGGCCTGATCCACGAAGTAGGGGGCCGGGTCGAGGATGGTGACATTCGGCCCTGCAAGCCGTTCGATCAGCTCGTCCGCCTTCTTGTTCGTCGCACGATGCTTTTCGAGGGTGATGCCAACGGTCTGGACATCTTGGCCGAATAGAGTGGCCCGAGCCAGGAGCCGAGGTACGTCACCGATATGACTGGGAATGTCGCGGACGATCACCACTCTCAGTCCCGCCGAGGTCAGCGTATTCACCGTTTCCCGGAGGCATTCCTCAAAAAGGGGAGCTTCCGCATATGCGGCCCATACCCCGGCCATCACCACCGTTTGCACCCGCCGCTCGATCGCAAATTTCACGACGGCCGCATTGAATCGTCGAGACTCCTCGCTCGGAGATGTATTTCGGACCGCGAAACCGAGGAGCGGCGGTGTGCCCGAGCGCATCGCTCCGAGACCGCGGATTCCCTCCTTTCGGAGTATAAAGTCCAGGGTGGGCGTCAGTGCCATCGCATGGCTGTCCCCCCATAGCAGGCATCGAACGGGTCCTTCCCCGGCCCCGATCTGCGCGAGCTTCCCGCTCTCCACGGCCTGCAAATCCGCCTCGACCACGGACGCACTATCGTTGTGAGATGCGGCATACTCGAGGGTTCGAGGGCCGAACCGTGATGGGAAGCCCTGGTTGACTTTCACGAGTTGTCCGCAGCTGAGCAGCAGGAACATCGAACACGCGGCGGCGGAAAAAAGGGCCCGTCTCCGACTCAACACCCATTTCTTCCGGACTGGCGTCTCCACTAGCATCCAGGAGAGCACCGCCAACAGGAAAGTGGCCGCCACCAGGCCGAGCCTCCCGGCCCAGGTCACTTCGGTCCAGAACCAGTAAAGGGAAAACACCAGGATAGGCCAGTGGAGGAGATAGAACGAATAAGAAATCTGCCCGATGAATACGAACGGCCTCCAGGCGAGGATTCGGCCTCCGGTTGTGATGTCCGAACGATTAGCCCAGATGAATGCGACGGAACCCAGGCACGGAAGCAGCGCGGCCACGCCAGGAAACGGAGTGAGCGAGTCGAAGAGCGCCGCCGAGATACCGATCGCACTCAGACCGATCAAACTGATCGCCTCTCTCGCCCATCGAGGAGTCCCGCTACCCCATGTCGGGTATCCGGCTATCAGGGATCCCAGCAGGAGTTCCCAGGCTCGGGTCGGGAGGAGAAAGAACGCCGCTCCCGGATGCTTCGGGGTCGCCCAGACGCCCAGGCCGAATGAGGCGGCACACGCCAGGGCGATCGCTGGAGACAGCCACGAACGTCGCCAAGCCCCGACCAAGACGAGCGCGATCGGCAAGATGATGTAGAATTGCTCTTCCACGGCCAACGACCACGTGTGGAGCAGGGGAAGGGTCTCGGCGGCCGGGGCGAAGTAGCCGGAAACCCGCCAGTGATAGATGTTCGACCCGAAAAGCGTCTGGGCCATCACCGCTCGCCCGACCCGATCGAAGTCGTCGGGTAGGAAAAGGAGCCAGGCTGCGACGAGAGTCGCCAGCGTCGTCACGACGAATGCCGGGGCGATTCGCCGAATCCGCCTCTCCCAAAAGTCAACCGCCTTGAAATTCGAGGTCTGGATGTCCCGAAGTATGAGCGAAGTGATCAGGAAGCCGGAGATGACGAAGAAGACGTTGACACCGATGTAACCACCCGTGCAGCCAAGCTTCGCGTGGAAGAACACGACGGCAAGTACGGCGATGGCCCTGAGTCCGTCAATTTCCGGTCGGTAACGTAATGCGGGAACATTCGGCTTCTGTGCTTCGCAATCCGCTGTAGCGTCCATAGGTCCTCAAATAATCGATCCAGCAATGCCAAGATTGTTGCAGATAGTTGGATTAACGCAGCCCGCGCGATTTTCGCGGGTTGCGGCGTGATTGGTCGGCGTCCAAGGTTTGGTCGGATGGTCCAGCAACAACGCTGACGGATCCCTGTTGCCTCCCGGATGTCGCTCAGTCGGGCTGCACGCGCACCGATGGGAAAGGTCGGGACATCGACGCGAATCATGAGAGTCGGTCCCACGGTTTTCGGTGCGGTTCAATTCCGAACTCGGAAACACGGCGATCGCAGCGATCCCTCCAACTCTTGGAGGCTGGCCCCTACCGTCCTGTCTGGCGGGCCGAGCTCAATCAAGCGAGGGTAGACACCAGGGTAGCCCGATGGAACCGACGTTAGCCGGCAGAAACCGCAGCCGAGAAGGATTGCAACCTTCCCGGCTCCGGGCAAGAACGGGGACTGTGCGAGGAAAGCGAGGGCAATGCTGGTCGAGGCAATCGCGACCATCATTCGACGAATTGCGAATCAGATCCTGATCTCGTCACTCGCATCATCGCGGGATGGCACCCGTCAGACTCCTTACTGTGCCGACGCCGCGGCCCGGCGACGACCTCGCGGCCGGCCCTCCGGTTGAGGAGTGTTTCCCTCGGGCGATGTGGATGGAGATGCGATCTCCCCGGGCGATCCGGTCTTCTCCGACCTGGGCGTCCCCAAGGTGCGCCGGATGAAGTCTTGCTGGATCCGCTGGTAGTGGGCGCCCCCGATTCCGTGTCGCGACGACGGATAGATCATCAACTCGAAGTCCTTGTTCGCGAGCTGAAGCGCCTGGACCAGCCGCATGGTGTTCCGCAACGACACGTTGTCATCGATCGCCCCGTGCAGGATCAGGAGCTTGCCGTGCAACTTCCCGGCGGACTTGACGACCGACGACACGTTGTATCCTTCGGGGTTGTCCTGGGGCAGGCCCATGAATCGCTCGGTGTAGATGGAGTCATAGTCGCGCCAGTCGGTCACCGGCGCGCCGGCGATCCCGGCGGCGAAGAGATCGGTGTGGGTCATGGCGTACGACGTGATATACCCGCCGTAGCTGTGGCCGCTCATGCCGATCCGCGACCCGTCCACGTAGGGCTTCTGCTGCTTGAGCCAGTTGATCGCGTCCTTGATGTCCTCGGTCTCCTGGACGCCGAGGTGCTTGTACGCCTTCCAGGCGGAGACCGCCCCCTTGCCGCTGGCGCTGCGGGGGTCCATGTGGAAGATGATGAATCCTTCGTGCGCCATCGCGTGATCCCGCATCCGGCCCCCGTTCCAGCCGTCCGAGATCGTCGGGGTGTGCGGGCCAGCATAGGTCGTGAACCAGACCGGGTACTTCTTGCCCGGCTCGAGTTCGGTCGGCAGGATCAGCTCGGCCTCGAGCATGAAGCCGTCCCGGGCCCGGATCTGGAACCGCTCGTGCGGGCCGAACCGCAGCCGCTTCAGCTCATGCGAGGGATTCGAGTCCACCGTCCGCACCAGCTTGCCCTCGGCGGAGTAGAGGCCGATGCGGTCCGGCGTGCGGATGTCGGACGCGCTCGACAGGAAGAGCTTGCCGTCCGGGCTCATGTTCACGGTGTGCGTCCCGGGCGTCTGCGTCAGGCGCTCGATCGGGCCGCCCGGCTTGACGCGGTAGAAATCGGTTAACATCGGGGCTTCGCGGCTCCCGGTGAAGTAGATCCAGCCGTCCTTGAGGTTGACGTGATCCGGCCGACGGACCTCCCACGGGCCGGAGGTGACCTGCGACTTGAGCGCACCGTCGGCACCATAGAGGTAGATATGCTTCCAGCCGTCGCGCTCGCTCAACCACAGGAACGACCCATCCTTGTAGGCGTGGAACGGCCCGGGGCTATCGATCCAGGCCTTGGTCATGTCTCGGAACAAGCGATGGGTCGGGGCCGTCGTCTCGCCGGTTTGCGGGGTGACCTTCAGCACGTCGAGCCAGGTCTGGGCGCGGTCCTGGACGTAGCAATAGGCCGACGAGCTGTCCGGCCACCAGCCCACCTCGGTGATCAGCGACGAACCCGGGGAGTAATCCGAGAGGTCCGCCCATTGCACCGACCCGCCACCGCCGCCGACGATGCCGAGTCGGACCTTCGGGTTGGTCTCGCCGGAACGGGGATAGTGCGTCAATTCGACGTTGCGCGACGTCGAGCTGGACGCGTCGTCGAGGACCGTGTGATAGGGCACCCCGGCGTCGTCGAATTCCATGAACGCGATCCGCTTCGAATCCGGGCTCCACCAGAACGACGGCCATCGCCGGTTCCACACCTCCTCGAAATAGACCCAGTCGGCTTGCCCGTGACGCAGGTCTTCGCGACCGCCGGTCGTCAGCCGGCGCTCGGTCGGGGTGGCGATGTCGACCGCGTACAGGTCGAAGTCGCGGACGAACGCGACGTGCTTGCCGTCCGGGCTGAATTGCGGCCATTGCTCGCGGCCGGGCTGGCTGGTCAGGCGGACGGCCGTGGCGCCGTCGAAGGTGGCATAGTAGAGATCCTGGTCGTGCTCGAACAGGAAGCCTTTCTTGGCCGGGTCCATGTCGAACGTGGGACGGCCGACGATCGACTGCGCGGCTTCGGCATCGATCGAGGGGAGCCTGGTCAGGGACTTGGCCAGCGCCTTGGAGTCGAGGAACGGCTGCGAGCGGCCGGTCATGGCGTCGAACTTGAGGAGCCGCCCCTCGCGAGTCTGGAGCCAGTGCTCGCCGTCGAGCCAGCGTGCCTGGTTTCCGAAACCGAAGCCGCCGCGGCCTCGTCCTCCTCCGCCTCCGGCCGATTCGAGCGTGATCGGCCGCGGGGGTGGCTGGTTCTCCGCGAGGGCCGCGGCGCCGGTCGTGTACAGGGGCGCGGAGCGGGGCAGTCGCAGCACCGGGAATTCGGCCCCGACCTTCAATCCCGCGTCGAGCTGGTTCCAGGTGGCCAGGCCGTCCTCCGAGCGCGGCTCGAGCATGACGACCGCCAGCGTCCCCTGAGGCTGCGCCGTCTTCACCACCAGGGTGCCGGCCGGGACGAGCCGGGCCGCCTTCTGGCCGCTGACTTTCAGCTCGACGGCCTGATGACCCTCGAACCGCCGCGGAGACTTCTCGATCGCATCGATCTTGTAGGTTTCCAGGTCGAGCTCGATATCCTCGCGAAGCTCCAGGACGTCCAGGCCATGTCGCTGGAGGGTCGCCACGGCGTCGCCGAATGTCGGAGGGATCAGATAGGCGAAGGGGCGGGCCACCGACTCGGCCGCCTCGAACTCGTTGACCAGTTCGAGCTTGTAATCCTTGGTGACGTCCGTCTTGATGCGTCGCCCGTTCTCATCGCGGCGTTCTTCGAAGCCGAGGACCGTCACCGGCTCCCTGGCCGCCCGGGCGCGTGACCGGATCGCCACCTGGTCCGTCGCCTGCGGGGACTCGGCGGGTTGACTCGCCGCGGCCAGTAGCTTGACGATCTCGGCCTTGCGGAGGGCCGCGCCTTCCAGGCACGTGAGCACGAAGTCACGAGTCGCTTTCACCCGGGTTTCGAAGGGCGCATAGGAATAGGCCTCGGAGAGGATCGACAGCCGGTTCCTCAGCCCCACATAGGTCGTGCCGTACCGAGGCTCCGCGGGGAAGGACGTCCATTTGGTGTGTTCGCGGTCGAAATTCCCGTAATAGTAGGCCTTGAGGTTCGTCCGCTTCTCGAAGTTCCTGGTGACTTCGGGGAAGAACGTCTGACGCATGAAGCCGGTGACCTTGGGGTCGCCGGCCGGGTTCTTCGGGCCATCGTAGGTGATCGTGTAGCGATGATACGAGCCGTTGGTCGTGTGGGTGTCGATGAAGAGATGAGGATTCCACTCGTTGAGGAACTTGACCAGTCCTCGGGTCTCCGGCGCCTCGAGCTTGATGAAGTCGCGGTTGAGGTCGAGGCCGCGCGCGTTGGCACGCTGGCCCATCCCCTCTTCAGGTCCGACCTGGCCGGGACGGTTCGTCTTGGAGACCCGCTCGTTGCCGTCGGCGTTGTAGATCGGCGCCACGGCGAGGACCAGGTCCTTCAACAAGGGGGGATGCGGCCCGGCGAACACCTCGCGGAGCAAGATCGGCAAGGCTTCCTTGCCGCAAACCTCCCCGGCGTGGATGTTGCCGATGATGAAGCAGACCAGCTTCCCGGAGCGTGCGGCCTCGGCGGCCGTCTTGATCGGCGGGTCGGCGACGATCAGGAGCGGAAGCGACCGGCCTTCGGAGGTGCGGCCCAGCTCGGTGAGATTAGCGTTCGGTGTCGCCTTGGCGAACTCCCGGCACCAGGCCATGACGTCGTCATACCGCGCCGTGGCCCGATAGCCGCTCCGCTCGGCGACCGTCTGAAGCGCGGAGCCCTTCTCGGGAGCCTGCTGGGCCATCACGGGCAAAACCAACGCGACCAAGCTGAAGATGGACGCCATAGTCGGGAGTTCCTCGTTCGACAGGATGAAAGGCCGTTTCGCTGGGGAGATTCCTAAATTCTTCATCCGGACGATATCAAGTTATCCGACTCGAGCCCCCAAATCGAGTGGCGACAGCCGCCGATGGCGGGTTGCCGCCCGCCGGGCGCACTATTACCTTAGGGGGAGAAACCGCCTTCCCACCCATCCTGTGCGTCGAAGCCAACCAATGTCGGAGGATCGTCGCGTGCCCCTTCCTCGGTTCTCCGACAGCCCCGAGTTCCGGCGATTGCTGGCGGGCGACGGCCCGGTGCACCTGGCTCGGGTGGCATTGGAGATCGCCCGCGACGCCTATCCCGGCCTCGAGATCGCATCCTATCTGGACCGGATTCGCGAGCTCGCCGAGCGCGTTCGGCACCGATGTCCGCCCGGCGCCCGGGTGCGCGAGATCCTCGGTCAAATCAACTGGGTCTTGTACGTCGAGGAGGAGATGCGCGGAAATGAGGAGGATTACTACAATCCGAGGAACAGCTATCTCAATGAGGTGCTCGACCGTCGGCTGGGGATTCCGATCAGCCTCTCGGTGCTCTACCAGGCCGTGGCCGAGCCCTTGGGGTTGTCGATGATTGGCCTCAACTTGCCGGCGCATTTCATGCTACGGGTCGTCGACGGGGAGCGGACGTGGTTCGTCGACCCGTTCGACGTGGGGGCCGTGATGAGTCGCGAGGCGTGCGAGCGGATGCTCTCGGAGCGCCTCCAGCAGCCGGTCGACCTCACCGAGGCGATGACGGCCGCATGCCCCGCCGCGGTGGTCGTCACGCGGATGCTCCGGAACCTGAAGGCGATCTACCTCAACTCGGATGACATCCCCTCGGCGTTGCCGGTCCAGCGCCGGCTCACCGCCTTGAACCCTCACGACCCGCAAGAGGTCCAGGACCTGGGCATCCTCTGCCTCAATGTCGATCGCCCGGGCGAGGTGATCGACCCGCTCCAGGCTTATCTCGCCGCCTCGCCGCAGTCCGCGAAAGCCGGGGAGATCCAGGCCCTGCTCGACGTCGCGAGGCGCCGGATTGCCCAATTGAATTGATTGGGCGGGATTGAGATCGAAACAGACCAGTAATGCGGGCCTCCATGCCCGCCGGGTGCGATCGATCGCGAGAATCCTCAGGCCTTCCGCGCCACATTGAGCCAGGTGTGGACGTGGGGCGAGCCGCGGAAGTACCAGGAAAAGGCGGGGCCTTCTAGCTTCCAGATGTCCCAGACGCCGTCGTTGCCGATGTCACCTTCCTTGAAGAAGGTCAGGCGCAGCTTGTCGACGCCGCCATTGACGTCGAGGCATTCGCGGACTTCGGCGGCATCGCAGGCGCGGAAGGGGCTGAGCATCATCGTGAGCAGGTCTCGGACCATCACCTTCTGCTGGCCGTCGAGGCCGGCGATGTCGAGCCCGGTCTTGGGAAGCCGATCTCCCTTGAGCTGGGTGGTCTTGGGCGTATCGGGCTCGGCCCGGTCCACGAGGGCCTGGGTCCTCTGCGACGGCTCGAGGGTCTTGAAGATCTTGTTGGCCTGCTCCCCCTGGTACCACCACACATTGTGGGTGTGCTTGGCGTCCTCATTGTCGTGCCCGTCGGCGGCATGGCCGTAAAAGATCGGCCCTCCGAAGGCTGCGCCTTCGACGCTGTTTCCGTCGGCGCGGAGGGTATCGTGCCGGCCGCTCAGCACCCACTCGAATGGCTTCTCGGTCCCCGGCTCGCCGAAGACGGCGACGTGGTAATTCTCGAATCCCCCGTCGTCATCTTCCATCTGCTTCATGAACCGGTCGTAACCCTCTTCGCTGCAGAGGTTCTTCATGATCTCCTGGCAGAGGGCCTGCTGCTCGGTGCTCAGTTCGCTGATCTTCGGCTTGACGATCGCCCAGTTGTTGCCGACCTTCTTCCGCAAGGGATCGTCGAACGGGAAGCAGAGCAGTTTACGCTGCTCGGACGTGAGCGTCTTGTGGAAGCGGGCGACGGCCGTCTCGGCGAGCGCCGAGGGGGTCGGTCCCACCTTGGTGATCCCCTCTGCGGCGGCGGTCCTCCCGATTATCGGCACGGAGGCCGCCAGGGCGCCGGCTCCGATGGTCCTGATGAAGTCGCGCCGCGAGACCGATGCGCAGTCCGAGCATTCCGACTCCTTCATCCTCCGGTCGTTGACCTCTGACATGGGAGCCGTTCTCCTTCTGGTGGGGTGGGGTTTCGATTTTCGACCCGCTCCCGGCGTAAGGGCCGAGAGAAACCGATTTGAGACCCGGCGCCACGGACCGAACCGGAACGAGGGCCGGCCTCTCATCTTAGGCTCAGGCTAATCCGCGAGGAGGGCCCGCGTCAACATCCCGGAGAGTTCCATCGGGGTCATTCGGTCGGGCTCGCCGGATATCATCCCCATCAAGAAATAAGTCCGGGCCGACCCCCTTCGGAACAGGGAGACGGCCCGGATCGGTCTCTTGGGCGGATCGTGACTGGAGCCAGGCGCCCAGATGGGCCGGGAGCGGGGAGGACGAGACAGAGGTGATTCAACTCGAATCCGTGGCCCCTCGGGTGAATGCCGAGGGGCCGGCGGCAGTTTGACCTGGAAATTCGGGCTCGTCACGCCGAAAAGAACTTACACCGGGCTGGGCGGCATCGTGCCGGGCGGCGGGGTCATGACGTTGGACGTCGCTTGGGCGGCCGGCGGTGCCGGGCTGGGCGGCATCGTGCCGGGCGGCGGGGTCATGACCTCGGACTTCGTCCCGACGTGCGGCGCCGGGCTGGGCGGCATCGTGCCGACCGGCGGGCCCGTGATATCGGACGACGACCCGACGGGCGGCGGTGCCGGGCTGGGCGGCATCGTGCCGGGCGGCGGGGTCATGACTTCGGCGGCGTGTGCCGCGACGACCCCTGAGGAGCCCGCCGAAAGGACGATACGTTCATCGAGATATTCCAGGTTGAACATGAGGTTCCGCCGGGTCCGTCGATCGTTTCGCAACGTGGTCGTCATGGTTGGTCTCCTTTTGCGATTGGAATGGCCGTCAGGGTCCTGTGTGAGCGCCGGCCGGGCGCACCCCGATCCGGCGGTGAATCCGCGTCTCGAATCCAGATTGGCGCCGGCTCCGACCGTCACCAAGCCTGCCCGCAGGGGCCGTTCCGCTGACTCCCGAGATCGGGCAATCGTTTGCCCATCGAATATATGTTCGGGCCACTTGAGATAGATGCGGTGCAAGGGACGTGCCAAACCTGACAGATCAGACCGCCCGGGCGAACGCGTGCTAAGTTCCGTTCGCTCCTGGTGGAGAGGCCGAGAAGGACCGACCGACGACACCGTGGTGATGGCTCGCGTCAACATCCCTGAGGGTTTCTACGCGAGCCGTCCGCCCGGCCCGGCGGCCAGAATCTCTCGTCCATGAACGAGACCGGGCCGGCCCCTCGGAAAAGGGGCCGGCCCGGATCTCGGCACGAATTCGAGCGGTCGAGAAGGGGGTCACAGCATGGGCCGGTACATCGGCGAGATGCTGATGTTCGACGAGACTTGCGCGATCGCCGCGAGTTGGGCGATCGAGACCGTCCCATCGATGGTGCCGTATGCGGCCGAGTCGCTCGTGACCTGAAGTCCATCGCTCTGGAGCTGGGAGAGGAGCGTGTTGAAATTGGCCGAGTCGCTGGTGTAGACATTGATCCCGACGTTCGTGCCATTAATCTCGAGGTCGTTGAGACCCGTCGGGCTGAAGGTGCCGCTGCCGCCGGAGCTCTCGAATGCCTCGTATTGCTGGTAGAGCGACTGGAGCGGGGCGCTCACGTTGGCCGGCAGACTGCTGGACCCGGTCGAGCTCGTCGACGCGGGGGCCGGGTTGGCCGCGGTGGTGGACGCCGAGGTCGTCTGGCTTGCGGTGGACGTCGTCGTGGGCGGAGGGTCGCCGGCAACCGTCGCGGAGGGCGAGACCACGGCCGGATTGACCGACCCCGAGGAACTGATGACGATCGGGGTCACCGTCGAGGACGGCGTGCTCTGGTGGCTGACTGCGTGTCGCGCCAGGTTCCCTGCGTGATTGGCCGAATGGTGGTGATGATGCCCGACGGCCACGGCCGCCTTTTCCGCCGACCTGGCATGCGAGCTCGAAACCGCCGCCATGACGTTGGCCTCCGCAACTATGCCCGCGGAGGTCGCTGACAGGACAATGCGCTCGTCGAGGTATTCCGCGGTGATGATCATATCCCGCCGAGTCCGCCGATCGCTTCGCTTCGTGGTCAACATGGCTGGTCTCCCTTGATTTGTCCGGGGCGGCCGTCGGGCCATCCCGCGTGAGCGCCGTCGGGCGCAGCCCGGTCCGGCGGGTGAAACCGTGATGTCAAAACCGAATTCGACCCTGGCCCCACCTGCCGCCATGCCTGCCCGGGGAAATCGGGCCGCACACTCCTGCGATCGGGCCATCATCTGGCCATTAAAGGATATGTTCGGGGCCTCTTGGGATAATCTCTATCGCAAGCGACGTGCCGAATCTGACGGATATGCCAGGCTCGGGCCGGAAACTCCTGGATTCGGCCGGCATGGAGCCATAAAATCGCGATCGTAGGAGATCCCCGGGCGTGCGGGCGACCTCGGGCCGGCGCAGCGACTCGGCTCCGGCATCGGATCGTTGCGGGGAGCGGTCGACGTCAAGCCCGCGATCTCGCAGCTCACCCCGTGCGACCGCCGCAGCCGGCCGACACAAACCCCCATCGAGAAAGCGATCGAAGACATGCCGACATTTGTACTGACAGACGTGTCGCACGACGTGTGGGTCGAGGACCTGACGGTCGACGCGGCCCAGCTCGGCGTGGCCGGGACGGCACCCTGGTCGGTGAGCAAGCGGAGGCTCCGCGGAGGTCGTCGCGACGGGGTCGACCTGATCGTGGTGGACAACGGGGCGCTCCGGTTCTCGATCGTGCCGACGCGGGGCATGGGCTTGTGGAAGGGGTTCTACGAGGGGAATTACCTGGGATGGGAGTCGCCGATCACCGACGGCCCGGTCCATCCGTCGTTCGTGAATCTGTTGGCGGCCGGCGGCCTGGGCTGGCTCGAGGGCTACGACGAGATGATGTCCCGGTGCGGGCTGGAGAACAACGGGGCGCCGTTCGAGATCAAGACGGTCCATCCCGACGGCTCGGAGAGCCATGCGACCTTCGGCCTGCACGGCCGGATCGCGAATATCCCCGCGTCGTTCGTCGCCGTGCATATCGACGCCGAGTCGCCTCACGAGATCGTCGTCGAGGGCCATGTCGAGGAGACGCGCCTCTTCGGGCCGCAGATCCGCCTGGAGGCCCGATTCACGACCGTACCCGGCTCGAACAAGGTGGCCATACACGACGAATTCGTCAACCTCAAGGATCAGCCGGTCGAGATGCAGATCCTCTATCACTGCAATTTCGGCCCGCCGTTCCTCGAGGAGGGCGCGCGGTTCGTCGCGCCGATCCGGACGGTGACCCCGCGCAACGCCAGGGCGCAGGAAGGCATCGACCGGCATGACGTCTACGGCGGCCCCGAGCCGGGCTTCGCGGAGCAGGCCTACTATTATGAGCTGCAAGCCGATTCGGCCGGCGGAGGTCCGACCCTGGCCATGCTCCGCAACTCCGACGGCGACAAGGCGGTCGTCCTCCGATTCCGAAAGGACCAGCTCCCGGCGTTCACCCTCTGGAAGAACACGGCCGGCCTGCGCGACGGCTACGTCACCGGACTCGAGCCCGCCACGAATTATCCCAATCCGCTCCCCTTCGAGAAGGCCCGCGGCCGGGTCGTCACCCTGCCGCCCGGCGGTCGTTTCGTCGTCGATCTCTCGCTCGAAGTGCTCGCGACTTCCGACCAGGTCGCCGAACTCGAGGAGGAGATCCGGCGCGTCCAGGCCCACGGCGGCCCGGCGACCGTCAATCCCCGGCCCCTCGAGCCTTTTGCCCCGCCGATCCCACCTTCGTAGCTCTTCAAGCCCCGCGAAGCCTCGGCCGGCATGACCCCGCTGAGGCCGCGGATCGGCCGGCTTCGGGATGGCAGGTCCGCGCGATTCCTGGTTACCCGGACGATACTCCGGCAGCTTCTGTGCATCGGTGCAATGCCTGCCAGCCGGGCTTCCGTTTGGGTCCACCGATTGACTAAAATGGCTTTGTCAGGAATTCTTAAATTGGAGTCCTGTTGACCTTTGTCTCGAGAAATGTTAAACAGAGAGATCGCCTTAGTTGCGACTCTCCATTCGTTTTCAACAACGAATCCATACTCGGCCAGGGTCAAGCGCCGCTGTAGGAGGCTCATTCGGTCGTGGTCCAGTCATCCCCATGCGGTCGGGTAGGATCGCCGTACATCGGCGACGTGCGTGGCGGATCGCCTTGAGACGAGATCATGCGGATCAGCCTTCTCGATAGGGTTCCCGGACGGGCAATGTGCAGCGTGGTCGATGACGTACCTTTCTGGCGGCCATGATGGGCCGTGTCTGAGATACTCGGGGCCGTAGTTCTCTCAGTTGGTCGGTAACCACAAGCCGTTCGCTGGTTTCACTCGATCGCTCTCGGTTTGGATCCGAGGCGATGATGAGTCCGTAATCGGCCGTTGTCGGCAAGGGTTTGAGTTTGGGCCAGCAACCTTGCGGGAACTTCTTTCTCAAAAAGATCCGGCTCAGATCATGGGGAGTTATACCAACTCCGTCCTGATGCGCTACGGCGTTGCCGCCGTCAGTATCGCGCTGGCGACCTGGGTGCGGCTCCTGCTCGCCCCGGCGGTAGGCGATCGGTTCCCCTTCGCTACGCTGTTACTCGCTATCCTCTTTACCTCTTACTGCGGCGGTTTCCGTCCGGCGTTGGTCGCGGTCCTGCTCGGATCGCTGACCTCGCTCTACTTCATCCTTCCGTCGGGCCGATCGGCCTTCGAGCGCCCCGATCAGCGGGCGGGCATGGTCCTGTACCTTGGTACGGGACTGGGCATCGCCCTGCTCGGTGGGCTGATGAAGGAGGCTCAGCGGGCCTCGGAGATCAGTGCCCGGGCTTTGCGGCATCAGGCCATGCTGATCGACCTGTCCTACGACGCCATATTCACATGGGACTGGGAGGGACCGATCACCTTCTGGAACCGCGGCGCCGAGCGGCTCTACGGTTTCTCGCGCGCCGAAGCATCGGGACGGGTGAGCCACACGCTCCTGCAAACCGATTGTTCGGGGGGCGTGGGCGCATTCGTCGGCGTCCTCGAGCGGGACGATTACTGGGAGGGCAGGCTCCACCACACGACTCGGGACGGCCGGAGGGTCATCGTGGAGTCCCGCATGGTGCGGATCCGACGGGCGGAACGTCCCTTCG
This sequence comes from uncultured Planctomycetota bacterium, assembly GCA_963743925.1. Taxonomy (GTDB): domain Bacteria; phylum Planctomycetota; class Planctomycetia; order Isosphaerales; family Isosphaeraceae; genus CAVZRC01. The sequence continues at coordinate 68,910 of CAVURY010000037.1, forward strand.
TGCTCGAGACGAACCGCGACATCACGGGACGGCTGAGGATCGAGGAGGAGTTGCGGCAGGCCAACGACCAGCTCGATATCCGCGATCGCGAACGCGCCGCCGAGAGGCTTCGCCAGACGGTGGAGTCCGCGCCGAATGGGATGGTGATGATCGATCGCGAAGGCAGGATCGTGCTGGTGAATTCCCAGACGGAAAGACTCTTCGGCTATAGCCGGGTCGAATTGCTCGGTCAGCCCGTGGAATTGCTCGTCCCGGAACGCTTCCGGAACCGGCATCCGGAGTACCGCAGTCACTTCTTCGCCGACCCCGGGACGCGATCCATGGGCGTCGGTCGCGACCTCTATGCACTGCGCAGGGACGGCAGCGAGTTTCCCGTCGAGATCGGCCTCAACCCGATCGAGACCGAAGAGGGCGTCTTGGTACTCAGTGCCATCGTGGACATCACCGAGCGCAAGCGAGCCGACCTGGCTTTGCGCCATCTGAATGCCGAGCTCGAGCGGGGAATCCGGCAGCTCAGCGAGGTGAATCGCGAGCTCACGGCCAGGACGCAAGAAAACGAGGCGTTCGTCTACAGCGTGTCGCACGACTTACGATCGCCCCTGGTCAACCTCCAGGGCTTCAGCAAGGAACTCGACCGCGCGATCCAGTCGCTGCGCGCCGACCTGATGGAGAGCGACATCCCGCAAGCCGTTCGCGATCGCGGGCTGGGCGTCCTCGATGGGCCGATGGAGAAGGCGACCCGCTACATCCGGACGGCCGTGACGCGCCTGAGCGGCATCATCGACGCCTTGCTCCGACTCTCGCGGGCCGGACGGGTGGACTACCAGCGGCGGCGAGTCGAGGTGAAGGCGATCGTCGAGCGGGTCATCGATTCGCTGAGGTCGACCGCCGAGGAGCGAGCCGCCACGATCCGGACCGGCGAACTGCCGGACGCCCTGGGCGACCCGGCGGCCGTGGAACAGATCTTCGCCAACCTGATCGGCAACGCCTTGAACTATCTCGACAAAGGGCGTCCGGGCCGCATCGAAGTGGGCAGCATGGCTCCGGGACCGGACGACGCGGGAACCGAATTGCGAACCTATTTCGTCCGGGATAATGGACTGGGAATCACCGAGGCCGGCCGAGACAAGATGTTCCAACCCTTCCACCGGCTGTATCCCCAGGCCGCGCCCGGTGAAGGGATGGGCCTGGCCATCGTCCATCGCGTCGTCGAACGACTCGGGGGCAGGATCTGGTTCGAATCGGTCGCGAACCGGGGCAGCACCTTTTTCGTCGCGCTCCCGGCATTCCCGGAAGATCGATCGACGGCTCTTCCCATCCACTCCGACTCGTTGGAAACAGGGAACCCGCGGACATGATCACGGAGCCTCTGACCATCCTCCTTGTGGAAGACGACGAAGGGCATGCCGAGTTGGTCCGACTCAACCTCGAGCGGGCTTCCCTCACGAGGGTTGTCCACGTGCCCGACGGCCAGGAGGCGCTCGACTACATCCGCCGTGAAGGCCGATTTGTCGACCGGCCGCAGGAACCGTTGGTCGCTCTCGTCGATATCAACATGCCCCGCGTTGACGGGGTCGAGGCGCTCCGCCAGCTCAAGTCCGATCCCAGGACCAGCATGATCCCGATCATCATGCTGACGACGACCGACGACCCGCGCGAAGTCGAGCGCTGCTACCGGCTCGGCTGTAACATCTACATCACCAAGCCCATGGAATACGAATCGTTTTGTACGGCCCTCCGCGAGCTGGGAATAGTCCTTCAATTCGTGGCCGTGCCGATTCAGCCCTCTTGACCCGAAGCATTCCTATGGCCCCCGGAAAAGACCAGCGTGAAACGATCCTCGTCGTCGAGGATGATGCCGTCATCGCCGAGCTGGAGAAGATGCATCTCGAGCGCGTGGGCTTCACGGTCGAGATCGCCGCGACGTCCGGAGACGCTCTGGACCGACTCCGCCGGCATCCCGTGGACCTGATCTTGCTGGACTACCGACTGCCCGGTGAGGCCGACGGACTCGAGGTCTATCTCGAGTGGAAGGCCATGGGTTTCGAGTTGCCCGTGGTGATGGTGACCGGCTTCAGCGACGAGGCCGTCGCCATCCGGGCGCTCTGCGCGGGAGTTCGGGACCTGATCACCAAGTCCGCCGAATACCTCGACTATCTGCCGGAGGCCGTCGAGCGCGTCTTGAAGCAAGTCCGGACCGAGCGACAGCTCGCCGAGTCGGAGGCCCTCCTGAGCAGCATCATCGACTCGGCCAACGACGCCATCATCATCGCGGAGGCGGGGCTCGAGATCACGCTCTTCAATCAGGCGGCCGAGGCCATCTTCCGCTGCCCGGCAGGCCATGCGCTCGGCCGGCCGGTCGGCGACTTCATCACCGACGAAGCCGACCCGGGACTCGAGCGGGATTCCGAGGATTCCCATGCCGCCCAGCGACCTTGGATCCGACTGGGCTCTTACGGAGTCCGAGGCATGCGGAGCGATGGGACGGAGTTCCCCGCGGAGCTATCGGTCTCGCGCACGGAGGTCGACGGGCGCGGGTTCTACACCGTCATCGTGCGCGACGTCACGGAGCGCAAACTCGCGGAAGTATCGTTGCGACATCGCCTCGAGCTCCAGCAGCAGTTGTCGATGATCGCCGAATCGGTGCCCGGGGTCATCTACACGTTCCGGATGAGACCGGATGGGAGCGCGAGTATGCCATTCGCGACGCCCGCCATCGAGGAGCTCTACGGATTCTCCGCAGGAGTCCTGGCCGAGGACTTGTCCCCGTTCTATGCGAACGTGCATCCCGATGACATTCTGGCCCTGAAAGACAGCGTGAATGAAGCGTTCCAACTCTCGTCCGTCTGGCACGATAAGTTTCGCTACCTGCACCCGGTGAAAGGTCGTCGCTGGATCGAAGGTTGGTCCAGTCCCCGGGTCGAGCCCGACGGCAGCGTCCTCTGGCACGGATTCGTGATGGACGTCACCGATCGCGAGCAAGCCGAGGCGGGTCGGCGGGAATCCGAGCGATTTGCCCGCTCGGTCCTCGATTCGCTCTCGAGTCATATCGCCGTGCTGGACGCGTGGGGCAACATCCTCGCCGTCAACACGGCGTGGCGGATGTTCGCCCGTGCGAATGGGGCGATCGGGGAGGTCTGCGACGGATATAACTACCTCCACGTCTGTGACTCGGTCACGGGCGAGGAACGCGAGGCCGCGACGGCTTTCGCCGCGGGGGTCCGCGAGGTGCTGGCCGGGCATCGGGCCTCGTTCGAGCTCGAGTATCCCTGTCATTCTCGCTCGGAACGGCGCTGGTACATCGGTCGCGTCACGGCATTTCCGGAAGGTGGGCCGCGGCGAGTCGTCGTCGCCCACCAGGATATCACCGCCATCAAGCGGGCCGAGGAGCAACTGCGGGAAAGCGAGCGGATGCTCCGCCAGTCGCAGAAGATGGCCCAGGTCGGGAGCTGGGAGATGGATCTGGATGTTCGCTCCGAGATCCATCCCGTCGCCTTGCGATGGTCGGACGAGTGCTTCCGCATCTTCGGATACGAGCCGGGCCAGGTCGCCGTCACCAACGACCTGTTCCTCCGGGCCGTGCATCCGGAAGATCGGGCTTCGGTCCGGGCGGCCGTTGTCCGAGCCCTGCGCGAGAATGGCACTTATGCGACCGAGCATCGTATCGTACGGCCCGATGGGACCGAACGGGTGGTCGTCGAATGGGGCGAGATGATCACCGACTCCGACGGAGAGCCGACCCGAATCCTCGGGACCTGCCAGGACATCACCGAGCGTAAATCCATCGAGCGGGCCCTCCGCGCCAGCGATGAGCGGCTCGCGCTGGCCACGCAGTCCGCCGGCCTGGGCTCATGGGATTCCGACCTGGCCACGGGGCAGATCACGTGGTCCCCACGCCAGCAGGAACTGTTCGGGTTCGCGCCCGGCGAGTTCGGCGGGACGATCGAGAGCCTCTTCGACCGCGTCCATCCGGAGGACCGCGACGGACTCGAGCAGGCCATCTCTCGTGCGCGTGCCTCCGGAGAGCCGTACGAGCATGAGTACAGGGTCGTCTTGCCGGGAGGCGCCGTGCGCTGGATCGCGGGGTTCGGGCGCAACTACTACAACGCATCGGGCAGGGCGGTGCGGGTCGTCGGAGTCTGCCTGGATATCACCGAACGGAAGCGAGCCGAGATGGGCCTGCAACGATATGCCAACCGGCTGGAGCACCTCCGCGAGATCGACCTGGCGATCCTGTCATCGCGCTCGCCCCGGGAGATCGCCGAGGCCGCCCTCGGACATCTCGCGCGGATCGTCCCCTACTGGACGGGGGGCGTCGCGGCTTACGATCTCGATTGTGACGCGATCGACGTGATCGCCAGTCTCGGCATCCTCCGGGGATGGCATCCTCCCGGCACGCGGTTCCACGACCCCTTGAAGGATCGGCCCGAGATCGCGGATCTCCGCCAGGGTCGCGTCTCGAGCGGGGAAGATGTCCTCGGCATGGACTTCGCAAGCCCCTTGATGGAGTCGCTCAAGGCCGCGGGAATGCGCTCTTTCATCCGGGTCCCGTTGCTGGACGGGGGCCGGCTCATCGGGACGATTTTCCTGGTCTCGGACCGTCCGCGAGCGTTCTCGACCGAGCAGGTCGACGTGGTGCGAGAGGTGGCCAATCAACTGGCCATCGCGATCCGCCAGGCCCTCTTGCTCGATGAAGTGAAGGCGGCCAAGGTTCGGCTGGAGGAGTTGTCCCGGCGACTGATCCGCGCCCAGGAGGAGGAACAACGGCGGATCGCCCGCGAGCTGCACGACGAGGTCGGCCAGAATCTCACCGCCGTCAAGATCATCCTCAATGTCCTCGCCGGCGAGGCATCGGGACCGAACCTCGGGCAGCGGCTGCGCGACGCGGCCGCGATGACCGGCCTGGCCCTCGAACAGGTGCGCGACCTGTCGAGGCTGCTGCGACCGTCGCTGCTGGATGATCTGGGACTGGCCGAGGCATTGCGTGCCCTCGTCGAGGGCCTGGCCGAGAAGACCTCCCTCGCCGCCGCGGTGGATGTCGACGACGTCGGACCGGTCGATCCGGAGGTGGAGACGGCCTGCTATCGGATCACGCAGGAGGCGCTGACCAACGCCATCAAGCACTCCGCTGCCACGCGGCTGAGCGTCGCGTTGCGTCGCAACGGCGACGCGCTCGAACTGGTCATCGAGGACAACGGGACCGGTTTCGATGTCGCGGCCGCCTGGTCGCGGGCGGCCCACGGATCCAGCCTCGGCATCCTGGGCCTGGAGGAGCGGGCCATGCTGGCGGGCGGCCGGTCGGAGATCATCTCGCGGCCCGGTCTGGGGACGCGAATCCGTACCGTGGTGCCGGCGACGGGACGGGCGGGCTCGCCCCGGGCCGCAAGGGAGAGCTAACCCGTCCGGCGGCCCAGCAGTCTCAGCGCATTGGCGATGACGATCAGACTGGTCCCGACGTCCGCGGCGATGGCCATCCAGAGATTGGCACGTCCGTCGATGGCCAGGAGCAGGACTACGCCCTTGGTCGCCAGGGCCAGGGCGATGTTCTGGCGGATGATGGCGAGCGTCGCCCGGCTGTGGCGGATCAGCCAGGGGAGCCTGCCGAGGTCGTCGGAGAGCAGGACGATGTCGGCGGTCTCCAGCGCGGCGCCGCTGGAGATGCCGCCCAGCGCGATGCTGACCTTGGCGGCGGCGAGGGCCGGCGCATCGTTGACCCCGTCGCCGACCATGCCCGTGGGCCCATGGCGGGCGTCGAGCTCGGCGATCGCGGTGACCTTGTCGGCGGGCAGGAGGCCCGCCCGCTGCTCGCCGACGCCCAGCTCTCGGGCCATCGCGGCGGCCGTCCCGGCGTTATCGCCGGTCAGCATCACGGTCTGGAGGCCCATCCGGTGCAGCTCGGAGACGACCCGCGCCGCCTCGGGACGCGGGCGGTCCGCCAGGCGGATCCAGCCCAGCGGACCGGTGCGGGCCGTCACCGTCACCGCCGTCCCGACCGAGCTCGAGTTCTCCGCCCGGTCGAGCTGGTCGTGGAACTCGGGCCGGCAGAGGCCCTCTTCGTCGATGTAGCGATGGCTGCCCAGGTGATATTCGACCGAATCGACGCGCCCCGCGCGCCGAGCCCGGGGACCGCGAGATAGTGGTCGGCCAGCGGCACGTCCATGCTCCGGCCCCGGGCATATCGGGCGATCGCCTTGCCCAGGACATGCCCGCCGCGATCCCCGAGCGCCGCGGCGATCCGGACCACGCGATCCTCGTCCTGCTGGCCCGGCGCAGACGACCTCGACCACGTCCGGCTGACCCCGGGTCAAGGTCCCCGTCTTGTCGAAGGCCAGGGCTCGCAGTTGGCCGATCGCCTCGAGATACTCGCCGCCTCGAATCAGGATCCCCGCCCGTGCCGCCGCCGCGAGCCCGCTGACGACGGCCACCGGCGTGGCGATGACCAGCGCACACGGGCAGGCGATCACGAGCACCACCAGCCCCCGGCCGAACCACTCGCGCAACAGGCCCCAGTCCCATGCCTCCGTGCCGCCGCCCACCAGGGCGACCAGCGGCGGGCCCAGCATCACCAGCAGGGACAGCCCCACGACGATCGGGGTGTAGACGGCCGCGAACCGCGAGATCCGGCGCTCGATCGGCGCGCGGCCCGCCTGGTTGGCCCGGACCTGGTCCACGACGCGGGAGATCAATGCGTCGCTCACCGGGCCCGAGGCCCGGATCTCCAGCGTCCCCTCGCCGTTGACCGTCCCGGCGTAGACCGGGTCGCCCGTCTCCCGGACCACGGGGACGGATTCCCCGGTGATCGTCTTCTGGTCGACGCTCGAACGGCCCGAGACGACCTCTCCATCGACGGGGATCGTGTTCCCGGCGCGCACCAAAAGGCGATCGCCGGTGTGAACCGCGACGGCCGGCACGGACTGCACCCGGCCATCCGGCCCGATCCGCTCGGCCGTGGGCGGGGCCAGATCCAGCATCGCCCGGATCGACCGACGCGCGTGCTCCAGGCTCAGGGATTCCAGCGCCTCGGAGAGCCCGTACAGGAAGGCGACGGTCGCCGCCTCATCCCACTGGCCCAGGCCCACGGCGCCCAGGATCGCCAGGCCCATGAGCACGTCGATATCCAGGTGCAGCCGCCTCAGGTTCCGGAAGGCCCGGGGAAACAGTCCGACTCCTCCGATCGCGACGGCGAGCCCGAAAGCGATCGCGGCCAGCCGGCTGGCGGTCGACTGCGGCAGCCCCATCGCGGTCCCCAGCAAGGAGAAAGCCATCCCCATCGCGAGTGCGACCCCGGAGCCCGCGGTCAGCACCCATTGCTCGTGTCGCGACCACCATGAAGGCTCCGATCCCTCGGGCTGCCCCTGGACGGTCGTCTGGAGCCCGGTCCGATCGGAGATCAGCCGGGCCAGGCCGACTGGATCGACGATTCCCGCGGCGTAATCCACCGTCATCGTCCCGTTGATCAGGTCGAATCCCAGGGCGGTTATCCCCTCCTGATCGCGCAGGGCCGCGCAAAGCGCCTCGACCTCGTTCGGGCAGTCGAGGCCCCGAACCTGAAGCATGATACGGGCTTGGCTCATCGGTCCTTCCTGTCAACTCAACTCGACGAATCCGTCCAACGTCCCCCGTCGCCTCGGGGTCGCCGTCGGGGCCAGCGATCGGGAGCTGCCGCGGTGCCGGAACCCTTTTACTCGATACGTCCGGCCCTGCATCCATGCGCTCCGGTCATCTTGGTATTCCGCTTCCGGAATCGGCGAGTCCATCTGGGTTTCGGCGATCCCGATCATCGGCCCCGGGAACGTTCGGGGGCAATCCATTGAATTATAAGGGCGTAAGGACTTTGGGTGAACACGAGCATGAGTGTTTCCGCACAGACCTCGCGGCAGCGTTGCCTCTCGATCGCTTCACGCACGCATTGCGCACAGCCTGATTCCGAGCCCGGAGCGCCATCGCGTGGATGATTGGCGGGTATCCACACGATGGCGTTGGGCTCGTCGAAGCGCGCATCGCGTCGAGCTGTGCGCGAACCATTCGTGAAGCGCTCTGACCACGGATTGCACGGATCACACGGATCGAAAGTCCAATCGGGTGTGATTTCCATCCGCGTGATCCGTGCGATCCGTGGTTCAATTCCGGCCGTCAAGTATCTCAACCTGTAAGCGTTCACGGCTACGTCACGACCACCAGAACACCCTCTCCGTGTAAGGCTACCTCAGCATAAAACGACCGCAGCCCATCGAAATACCCAAAGATCCGGTCCCAGGTCCGTTCATCAGCCCGATCGGCCCAGTACTTGTAGACGCATTGCGCCTCCATCTCCGCCGGAGAGTAGGCCGAGCGAAGGTCTCCTCTCGTCAGCCCTTCGAGCCAGGCCGCTATCTCGCCCGCTTCCGCGGGAGGCGTGTATCGAATCGGATGCCCCTGACCGCCGCGCAGGTGGTCGGGGAGGCTCATTCCACCGCGGATCGACGTCGTGCCCAAGTCGGCCCCGTCGTACTCGCCGCGTCGCCGACCTTCGGAGAGCAGATAGTGGAGTACGTCGAAATCGCAATCGAGGGTATAGATCCGGTCCTCGATGCCCGGGTGCGAGCGGTTCATCTCGGCGACCTGCGCCAGGAATTCGGCATCGAGGTTGACCTGGTTATGACGCCATCGGTCCCGTTCGAAGTATGCGGGCCCTCCCAGATACTCCCCGAATGCCGGGTCTGATAGGGAACGTCGTAAGAGACGGCACCCGTTGACGACCGCTATGTACCACATCTCCATACTCACCGGATCGCTCCGCATCAGTGTCGCCGGGCGGTTCAGGTTGCCGCGAGCGTCATGATACCAGGGATGAGCGAAGGTGCGGGGCGACCTTCGAGTCTGACGCGGAAACAACCGGTCAAGAATTCCAGCCACGGTTATCGCGATTGCGCCGATTGTACGGGCATCCGGCACGCCGAGTCCTCCGCTGGGCGCGGGTCTCTTGACCCCGCCCGTAAGTCGGATCATAGGCCTCCAACTCCACTCAACCAGCCGTTAGGAAGGCGGGGATTCGCAATACTCTGGATCTTGACGTCACCCGTCGGGAGCGGGCTTGTGTCTTCCCGTCGGTTTAGTATCTGATAGGAGCCTGAAGGGTGGTGGGCGCGAACGCGGCGATGCGTGGCGTCCGCGACGATTCCAGGAGGAGGCGAGCGGCAGTGGGGGATCATGCCTATCTCATCCGATACGGCTTGATGGCGCACGTCTCGCGGTTCCGGGCCTCGCCGGAATGCGAAGGTGCCCTGAGTCGCGGTCAAGCCGTCGTGCTTCAGACGGATCGGGGCGTTGAACTGGGTGAGGTCCTCGTCCTCCTGGAGGGGACCGCCTCGGCCCCGGACGCGGATCGGCAGCGAGTGCTCCGGCCGGCCGCCGCGGAGGACCTGTGCCGCGCACGAAATGCCGAAGCCATCCGGTCAGAACGCTTTGCGCTCTGCCAGCGGGTACTCCGGGAAGGGGAATGGCCCTGGGTGCTCCTCGACGTCGAGCCGATGCTCGACGACCATGTGACCGTCCTCCACTACCTGGGGCCTCATCAGATCGACGCCGCCACGCTGCGTGCACGCTTTCGCATGACCTGCGAATTCGACGTCGTGCTCGAGCCCGCCGGCAGCGACCTCGACTTCGAAGATGGGGATGCCCATTCCCACCCCGATCACGGCGGAGGTTGCGGGAGCTGCGGCTCCGGCGGAGGTTGCGGGAGCTGCGGCTCCGTCGGCACGGTTTCCGACCGGTCGGGATCGGATTCGCCCGGACGTCCCGCGCCGGCCCACTCGGGCTGCGATTCCTGCGGGATCGGCCGATTGATCGCCGCGCGGGGTCATCGAAAGGTCGCCGGCCAGAGCTGACTTGATCGATTGGAGATGAGACCCTCCAATGCGACACGAGACCCAAAGCCGTCAACGCGTTCGGGCCGTGGGATTCGAGACCAGACGACGGCGGCCTGCGGTCGAGTCGTCGATCCGCTGGAGTGCCTCGTCGAGCCGAACCCGGACGGAATTGAGGTACCATCTGTCATCCTGATACCACTGCCGGAGGTAGGGGCACGCCACGAAGGCTTGGGAGAGCTGGTCGGCGGCCTCTTTGATGAAGTGGGTGTCCGTTCGCCCCTTCACGGCATAGACCTGGGCCAGATTGTACTGGCATCTGTCGAGATCGCGGCCGATCTGTCCCGCGAGCTCCGCGGCGCGTTGGGCGACCAACTGGGCGTCCGCCACCCTCGACGATTTCAAGTAGTCGTGGGTCATCACGAAGAGGGGGACGAAGCAATCGGGAGTCTTGCGGAGATGGTCGAGCAACCCGGGATGATTCAGGATCACTTCGAGGTCACGCCGGGCCGCATCGAACTGGTGGGCGTCGATCGCGTGCACCACGCTGGTCATCCGCGTCGGCAGGTGATCGGGTTCAAATGCCAGGATTCGATCCAGTTCGGCCTGGGCACCGGCATAGTCCCCGGACTTGTGGATTGCCTCGGAGAGCCGTAGGCGGAAGTCGATATCATCGGGGGCGTCGTCCTCGGATTCGTCGCGGACGCCGAGTTGGGACGACCAGGGCTCCATGGCCAGCTCGGCCAGGTACGGGTACTTCGGCCCGTGGGGGTTGTCTCGCGAGTACGCGAGATCCGCACTCCAGAGGGGGTTGACGGGCAGGAAATGGTTGAGCGTCTCGAACTGATCGATATCGTGGGCCGAGCCGTCGACCTGGCCCAGATTCGCGCGGATGATCGCGCGGGTCCGATAGAATTCCGCATGGTTGGGTGCCATCTCCACGGCACGATCGCAGAGCGCCAGGGCTTCCGGATTGCGATCGAGTAAGTTCAGGCAGGCGGCGAGCTGTCCTCGAAGCACGGGGTTCTTGGGGCGCAACTGGAGGCAGTGCTCCAGGTGGCCGACGGAGGCGGATATCCGACCGAGGCCGTAGTGCGCGGCCGAGGCGCGGTAGTGCCCCCAGTAGGAGTCGGGGCGCAAGGTCAGCGAATTGATGTAGTGTCGGAGCGCCCGCTCGGCCGCGGCGCGTTGCGCGATGGCCTTGGCCTTGAGCACATCGATCACGTCCGCCGACTCGAGCGACGGGATGCCGTCGGCGGATGCGGGTTCGCATTCGGCGACGAAACCGAGCAGATGCTCATCGAGCCATGGGGGCGCCGTCGTGCGCGCGGTCGGGGGGGGGCGGGGGGCTCGGAATCGAGACGGGCCAGCAGCCGGTCCCTCATGGGGGCGAAGGCCGGGATGGACATCGGGCCGCTGACGCGATCGAGGATCTCCAGGGCCCTCCTCCAGTCCGACGGCGACCGGGTCCGGTTTTCCAGGCCCCAGCAATAGCGGTAGGCACGTTCCATGATCCAGGTCTCGAGGTCCAGGCGGTCGATGGCGGGCAGGTGCTTCACGTCGTCGCGCACTCGCCAGTCGCCGGTGCTCGGGTCATCCTTGGGCCCGAGGATGCCGTAATCTTTCAAGGCGAGATGAGCGGTCTCGATCGCCTGCGGATCATCCGGCTCGAGCGAGTGAGGCGTCTGGGCTCGCTGGTAGACCAGCGCCCCGGCTTCGGGGACGTCCCATTTGAGGGCCAGCTTGCTGATCGCGCCGGCGGTAGCGCTCCGGTACTGCATGAGACTCATGCCGCTCAAGACCACGGCGGTCGTGGCCAGGCCGACGGTGATCAGCGAGACGGCCGCCACGGTCAGCATCCGCCTCTTGCGCCGCAGCCAACGCGGCAAGGTCTGCCCCCAGAAGGGCTCTTCGGCGAAGGCCAGCGGCCGGTCGCTGCGCCAACGATCCAGGTCGTCGGCCAGCTCCGAGGCGCGGCCATACCGTCGCGCCGGGTCGGGATCGAGGCATCGCTCGAGGATCACTCGCAGGCCCGGCGCGATCGAACGGCCCGCCGGGATCTCGGAGTCTCGGATGGTCGATCGGGCACTCCGCTCGCGCGCCGACGCATAGGCCCTCGCCGCCGATTTCGTGAGGGCCCCCCGCGATGCCGCGCCCTTCCGATCCGGTTCCTTGATCGACAGGGGCGGCCGGCCGGTCAGTGCCTCGAGCAAGACCATGCCCAGCGAATAGAGGTCGGCGAGGTGTGGCGCCCGCTCGCCGAGCGAGGCGGCGACGTCGGAATCGGATCCGGGTCCGGATTCGTCGGCGGAGAGGACGGCACGAGTCGGCTCGGCGCCCGCGATGGCGCGAAGCCGCTCGGGTGCCATGTAAGCCAGCGTCCCGCCCGGGTCGGCCCCGAGCGCCGGCCCGTCGAGGGTCGGGGCACTGTCCCGGGCCAGATTGAAGTCCAGGAGCATCGGATTGCCGCCCGCGGACAGGAGGATATTCGATGGCTTGACGTCTCCGTGGGCGACGTCGCGGCCGAAGGCATGGCCGAGGGCGTCGGCCAGCCGGGCGATGATCCAGGCGATCGCCCGATCGTACGACAGCCGAGCGAGGATCTCGCGGGCCGGGCGCGCGGCTTGGCTGCCCGGATACTCGGGGGCGGAAACGCGGTCGAGGTCGGCCAGGAGGTCGAGGCCGGAGGCCGCCGCACGAGCCTGGCCGCGGCGTTCGGCGAGTACGGACTCCAGCGTCGCGCCGCCGAAGAACGGCATGCAGATCAACTGGAATGCCCCATCGTTAACCAGGGCGTGCGACACGATCTCCACGATGTTGGCGTGCCGCACCCGGGCCAGCAACCAGGGCTCGCGGGTCGCCCGCGTCGAGACCTTGACCACGACCTGACGATTCTCCAGGTCCGCCTCTTCGGCGAGAAAGACCCGGGCGAAGCCGCCCCGCCCGAGCTCGCGACGCAACAGGTAAGGTCCGATGGAATCGCCGGCTTCCGGCAGGACCGAGTCCTCCGCCATCGGCGCGAACCAGCGGCCGAGCAGCGATGTCGGGCATGCGCCGTGCATCCGCAGGAGTCGCTCCAGCCCCTCTCGGTGCCGGGGGAACCGCGCGAAATAATGCGACCGGTCCGGGCTCCGACCATCGGACTCGGCCAGGCAATACTCCCGGTAGATCAACTCGACGGCACCCTCGGAATCGGCCGGGTCCAGGTGGTCGAGGTAATCCTCGGCGATCGGCGACGACCCCCGCTCCCACGCTTCGGTGAACGCATCAATCACCGCCGGCAAGGCCGACCGTCTCGAGCGCAACGAGGATTCGCCCTCAACGCCGGAACTCGCCCGACTCGGATCGATCGGCGTCTCGTTCGACCCTCTCGAGTCCGGGCTGATCCGCCACGATCGGGACTCGGCTCGGTGATCCACGCCGATGTCGGAGGATCGGAAGGACCGCGTCAGGGGTCTGTCCGCGCCGCGGGAGCGGGCGGCGGCCGGGACTGACCGATATTTGAGAGTCATGACCGTGCCTCCATCCGGGCCCGCACCGACTCGATGATGCGCCTCACCGAGCGTTCGTCCATCCCGATCCGCTCCGCGATCTCCTCGTGGGTCAGGCCCTGGCGGCGGAGCGCGACCACCTCGACTTCCCGGGCACTTCGGCCGTTGGTCAACTGCTCCAGACGGTCCTCCGCCTGCACGATCTCGCTGGGCGACGGCTCCCGCGAAATCACTGCTCGCACGACCTCGCGGTCTCCCCGCCGGATGTACAGCGGCTGCTCGCGCGTCATATCGTACTTGCGCGTCCTGGTCAGCCGGCGGTGCTGCTCGTGCACCTTGTTCCGGACCACGCCCGACAGGAAAGCGCGGAAATGCTCGGCGTTGTCGAATCTGCCCGGCTGCTCTCCCAGGTCCGAGAAGAAGCTCTTCCACACCGCTTGCACGAAGTCCACCGAGTCGTACCGCGCGCGCAGCTTCTGCGGCAGTCGTGCGCGAACCATCATCTGGACCTCGATCTGGAATCGCGCGAGCAAGTCGCCGACCGCCGCCGGATCATTCGATCTCGCCCGATTGATCAGATCGATGAAGTCATCATCTTGGATCATGACCACTTCCCTCGATGGTTCCCCGGCTCGCGGGCCGCATCCTCCCGACTTCAATCGTAGGCGGAGGCACCTTCGCCCCCTCGTCATCCGCGAATTCACAGGACCCGAGGAGTCGTCGAGGATCGCCGGAATGGATCGGGACCGTGCCATGCAGCAAGGTCGCCTCGACCACGACGGTCCCCGAGATCTCCCGGCCACTCGGACTTTCTCGACTCGGGCCAGCCTCGGGACCCGGTCCGTCTCACTCGACCTCATCGCCGAGCATCCTGTCGGCAACCTCGGTCTCACCCTCTTGACAGGTATCGCCATCTCCAACTCATTGCCTATCAATTAGAACAAACTGTCCACCGAGACGCCAGACCATTCCGCTCGAAAAGGCGAAGGAAGATGGTGGTACTCAAGTCTTAATAAAGTTCCAGCAGAGTGTTGGATTTCGCGATGGACTATGAAAATAGTCGGCCTTTTTAGAAAACAAATGCCCTTTTTTGACGCGATCGTCATTCTAGGTGTAGGGCGCCACCAAGATGTTGCGTCCGTGAGAGTCCTGATTTCAGGGGAGGTCTCCAACTCGGCGATCTGGCCGGGCTCACATTCATAATTATGGTATGCGTGGGCGTCCCATGCAACACGCCAAACCGTCTGGTTTCGGGGGATCTAGCCCGACCCGACCTCCACGCCGGCGCCTGAACCCGATCGGTCTCGAGACGCATGACTGGAAAAGTTATCCGACGTCGGGCCTTCCTCGGGATTCGTGTAAGCGTGCTCGCTCCCGCAGAGTAGAGCTCGCCCCTGACCCCGATTCTCCACGAAAACCCGTTCTATAGTTGACTTCGACATCGCAGATGTGGCACGAAAATTGGCGCGGAAACCGGCGGTGGACGCCCTCTTATTTTGCGCGCGAGTCTTCGAAGTCTCGCCTTTTGAGAAATTTTTTCGAAATCCCGCCGGTTTCGAGCGGGGATTGCAACTTTCACAGTAGGCTCACCCAAACCGGGGCCGGAACAAAGCGACCGCGAAGATTGCGACGCCTCCCGTGAAAAGAGCCGAACCTTGGAGGACTAAGTCAGTCCCACCGCGACGGATCCGAGCCGGTATGTGAAATTTCACAGGAGGTGAGCCCGGCGTCGTGCTCTACCTCGGTCGAAGGCGCTCGAGACACCGGAGTCTTAACCATGAGCTGCACCCAGGCGAAGGAATGCGTTGCTGCGACGACCCTCCAGATGTATCTCCAGGAGATCAAGGACGACGCATTGTTGTCGGCGTCGGAGGAATGCGAGCTGGCGGAGGCAATCGCACGGGGAGACAGCGGCGCTCGTACGCGGATGATCCAGTCCAACCTGCGGCTGGTGGTGAAGATCGCGAGGGATTACGTCGGGCGAGGTATCGTGCTCGACGACCTGATCGGAGAGGGCAATCTGGGGCTGATCCGCGCCGCCGAGGAGTTCGATCCGCGATTCGGGACGCGGTTCAGCACCTATGCGAGCTACTGGATCAAGCAGGCGATCCGCCACGCGTTGATCAACACCACGTCCACGATCCGACTTCCGGCCCACATGGTCTGTCTCCTGACGAAGTGGCGGCGGGCCGAGCGGCTGCTGAGCCGGGAATCGGGGCGAATGCCGACCTTCGATGAGATCGCGTCGTCCCTGGACCTGACCGAGGCCCAGAAGACGCTGGTGGCCAGGGCCCAACAAGCCAGTCACCTCAGGCTCGAGGGCGGGATGTTCGATGACGGGACGCACTGGTCGCCCGATGAGTCGATCGATAATCACGAGGCGCCCGACTCGATGCTGGAGTCCGATGACGAGCGCAACATCCTCCTGAGGCGGTTGGATCGGCTGGATGATCGCGAGCGCGTCATCTTGTCGCTGCGATACGGCCTGGAAGGCGAGCAGCCGCAGACCCTCAAGGAGATCGGACGCCGCCTCGGCGTGACCCGCGAATGGGTCCGCAAGATCGAGGTCCGCGCCGTGCGCAAGCTCGACGACCGGAACCCCGCCCCATGCCGCGGGGCGAGTCGGACTTCGCGACGGGCCCCGTCCGCCAAATCGGCATCGCCCGCCTTGCCGGTAAAGTCGGCCGCCGCGGCATCATCGCCCGCGAAGGCAAGCCCGCGGACGAGGCGAAATCCCGACTCGAGCCGCGCCTACGCGGCCGCCGCTCCCGGCCTCTGAATCCTCCCCATCGGCGTCCTCGCGCGATTCGGGAGGCTCGCCCCTTGCACCGCCTCGAGTCGAGGTGATCCAATCGGATCATCGAGGATCGGCGAGTCGGTAAGCCCGGCCGATCCGACCCGAGGAGGGGGCAGGGGGGACGTCGCGGCCGATGATGCGATCGAGGCAGCGCCCGATTCTCGCGTCGTTCATTTCCGCGTGCCTCATCGCATCGGCCTCGGCGATGGCGATTTGCGGCGACGCGGTCTGGACGGCACCTCCGCGCTTCGACGGCGCGGGCTATGCCGTGCTGGCTCGGGCATGGATGTCCGGCCAGGGATACCGGGCGATCGATCATCCCGACCGTCCCCGACATACCCACTTTCCGCCCGGTTATCCGCTGTTGCTGGCCATGACCTGGGAGGTGACCGGGGTTTCGGTGATCTCCGCGCACGTCGTGTCGGCCCTCTGCACGATCGGGGCGTCCCTGGCGGCGTGGCTCTGGTTTCGCCGGATGATGCCCGAACCGGCCGCGACGCTCCTGGGGCTGGCGGTGGCGATCAACTGGCTTTGGGCGCGGACCGGTGCCGCGATCCAGTCCGAGCCGCTCTACATGCTGCTCGCCCAGTTGGCGATCCTCGCCGCCGTGCGGAGCGGTACGGGAAGCTCGACACGGATCCGGGACGCGGTCGTGCTGGGGATTCTCCTGGCCGCCTGCCTGCTGACCCGTCACGCCGCCATCGGCCTGGCACTGGCGATCCTCCTCGACCTGTCGATCCGTCAACGTTGGCGCGAAGGCCTGGCCGCCGGGTCGATCGCCGCCCTCCTCGTCTCCCCCTGGATCGCCTGGATGGCGATGGCGGCCGGCCCCGGCGGCCGGACCCAGGCCGGCCTGCTCGGCCAGGGGAACGGGACCTTGCCCGAGCGGATTGCCGGTCAACTGATCTTCTACATCCAGCGCATTCCCGATCAGATCACGGGACCATTCGTCGAGGTCGGCACGGTGTTCCGCCATTCGCCGTTCGCGGCGATCGCCGCGAACGGTTGGGCCATCGTCGCGACGACGGTGATCGCCGGCGGGTGGATTCGCACGCTGCGCCGGCCTCGCCGACGCCTGGCGGGGTTGGTCGCGATCGGCACGCTCCTGGTGCTGCTGCCCTGGCCTTTCACCGAGGCCGGTCGATTCTTGATCCCGATGATCCCGTGCATCCTGGTCGGCGCGGTCGAAGGGCTGACGGGGATCGCGAACCGGATCGGCCGATTCATGGCTGGAATCGGTGTTCGCGGAGCACCCTACGAATGGCTCCGGCCGAGCTGGTCGCGTCGGATCGCGGCGGGACTGTTGCTGTCGGCCTCACTGCCGTATTCCGCATACTCGCTGGTCACCGGCCGATCGAGGGCCATGGAGGCGTCGCATGGCGAGTTCGACGCGGCGTGCCGCTGGCTCGCCGCGAACGGGTCGCGACCCGGCCCGGTGCTCACCCGCCACCCGGGCGAAGTCTTCTGGCAGACCGGCCGCCAGGCCCTCGAGATCCCCACGGCCGAGCGGCCCGGTGATGTTGACGCCGACGCCGACGCGATCGCGCGAACGATCGCAAACGACCGGGTCTCCTACCTGCTCATCGACCAGGAGCGTTATGCCCTCGCACGGACCAGCCCATTGGCTCGCTACGTCGTCGAGCACCCGGAGCGGGTCCGCAAGGTCTGGGACACCGGGGACGGGCGCTCGTCGGTGGCCATCTACGAGGTCCGGTAGCATACAGACTTTTGACAGGATGAACAGGATTGACAGGATGGAGAGATGCAATAGTAGCATACAGACTTTTGACAGGATGAACAGGATTGACAGGATGGAGAGATGCAATACGAGGAGATGACTGAGAAGATCATCGGCTGTGCCATGACCGTCCATCGCACGCTGGGATCCGGCTTCCTTGAGTCGGTCTACCAGAACGCATTGACGCACGAGCTATGCAAGTTGGGCTTGCTCGTGGAAACGGAAAAGCAAATTAAAGTCATGTATGATAATGTTGTCGTCGGATACTTCGTGGCCGATATGCTGATCGAATCGACGGTCCTCGTCGAGAACAAAGCCGTCCAGTCCCTCGCGACGGCCCACGAGGTGCAACTCGTGAACTACCTCACGGCCACGGGAATCGAAATCGGCCTGCTGCTCAATTTCGGCGCGAGCCGCCTCGAATACAAGCGCAAGAACAGAACCTACAAACCGAGACGACCAGATTCGGCATGAGAAACGGGGTTAAACGCCGATCCCCCGTCTTCCCATTTTCATCCTGTCCATCCTGTAAATCCTGTCAAAACCGGATTCGATCGAACCGAGACGACGAGGTTCGGCATGAGAGACGGGGTTAACACCGATCCTCGTCTTCCCGATTTCATCCTGTCCATCCTGTAAATCCTGTCAAAACGAATTCGATTAAACCGAGGCGACCAGCTTCGGCATTAGAGGCGGGGTTAAACGCCGATCCCCCCCGTCTTCCCATTTTCATCCTGTAAATCCTGTCGAACCTGATTTGATCTTCACCTGCTCGACTTGTGGGGCCCGTCGAATCGGAGCTTCCCGTAATCCTCATGACGGTGGAAGCTCGGCTGGGTCAGGGGTGCTGAGCTCATCAGCACCGGCTTGGTCCCCTCTGGTCCGTAATCGTATCGGCACAGGGCGAAGCGCCAGACGTCGCCGGGCTTCGGCTTGCCGCCGGAGGGCTGGAACGCCGTCCAGGGGATGCGACCTTCGACGGTCCACCCCTTATCGCGGTCGCCCGGATGGTCGAGCGTCCCGTTGAGCGTGACGACGGCCTTGTTCCCCAGGAGCGGGGCCTTGTCGAAGTCCTTGGGATAGTCGCCGCGCTTGGGGAAGGCGCACTCGAAGATGAATTCCCGAGGGTTGGCCTGGAATTCGTAATACGCGGGCTTCTCGACGCTCGGCTTGAAGAACATCTCGAAGACGTCGCCATCCCAGAGGGTGTCGTTCCGCTTGGTCCCGTACGAACGGAGTTCGAGGTCATTCATGGTCGCGCCGTAATAGAGCGCCTCGTCATCCCAGACGAGGTAAGCCTTGGTCCCGGCCCTCGAGGTCTTGGTCCAGTACGAGGCGAATTGCTCGATCGGGGCCGCCTGCTCCCAGCACTTGTCGTCGAGCTTGCCATCAAGGACGGGTGGCTTGGCCGCCCATCGGCAATAGGCTTCGCGGGTCACGATGTCGGTCTCGATCTGCTCGGGCAGTTGAACCGGCTCCTTTTTCAATACCTGACCTCCCTCCGGCACCGCCACCTGCTGGCCGGCGGCAAACGCCACGAGTGATAAGAGGCACAAGCCGGGCAGCACGGGGATGAGGCGACGCGATAGGATCATGGTTGATGAGTCTCCTCGATGGCGGAGCCGAAGTTCAACGGCCATCGGCGACCAGGCCGATCGTCCTGAACGCCGAGGTCCCGCTCCGCCAGTTGATTTCGAGGATAGTCCCCCCGACCGGCCGACGCAACTCCCGTCAGCGGGCGAGCGGGGTGTCACCGGGTGCGGGTGTGGGAGGCACTTCGCCAACTTGTCTCCTGAGCTGTTTCATTTCAGCCTTGAGGTGGTCCGTTACCATCGTAACTGATTCAGCTTCATCTCGACAGCGCGAAGGCGATCGGTAATCGATTGATGTTGGTTCGGGGGAAAATCCGGCGCAGACGGATGAGACGGATCCGCCGTTGGAGGCTCAACGTTACCTTGGCGTATCGAAGGACGCAGCTCGGCGGAGGAGAGGGCTCCGGTGCGACAACGGTTCGCTCGACTCGCGAATCGTCTTCAAAGGGGTCCCGATCCGT
This sequence comes from uncultured Planctomycetota bacterium, assembly GCA_963743925.1. Classification (GTDB taxonomy): domain Bacteria; phylum Planctomycetota; class Planctomycetia; order Isosphaerales; family Isosphaeraceae; genus CAVZRC01. Next base: position 88,834 of record CAVURY010000037.1, read on the forward strand.
CGGCCGGCTTCGCCGGGCCATTCGGGCTGGCTGAGGGTCACTCTCCGGTGCCTGTGGCTTAATCGACATCCGCTCGAGTGCCTCAAGGACCCGGTCGAGCTTCTTTTCGAGGGCGGCCGTACGATCCCTCTCGGCTGATTGAGGTGCGACGTTCGATTCGGGGTATTCCGCCCTGGGCTGAGTCGGATCCACCGGTATGGCAAGCGGTTTTCGACGCCGGCCCCGATTGGGCCAGCACGACCGCGCCGGAGACAACCGCGGTCATCACGCCGACTCCCAGGGCGATCCCTTTGACTTTTGCGAACAGCATGGCGTTGAGGACTCCTTCGGAGAGAGATGCGACCGGGGCCGAGAGGGCCGAGGCCGCGGAGGCACCGGCCGCGACGCGTGTCGCGGCTCCGACGGTCGCCTCGATGAGCGACAAAGGCAATGAGATGGCCTGAGCCTCGCGGATCAGGGCCGTGGTGAGCGCGGCCACGGGCACGGCCACGCCGCGGCGGGCCAGCCGGTCCCGCAACCGGGTCTTGGCTCGTGACAGGCGGCTGGAGAGCGTGCCTTCAGGGATGTCGAGCCGTCGAGCCGCCTCCGGGCGAGAGAGGCCTTCGAGCTCGCAGAGGACCACCGGTCCCCGGTACCGCGCCGGCAGCCGGGCGAGCTCCTCGTCCAGGATGGTCCGCAGCTCCTCGGGGAAGCCCTCGTCGGGCGGTTCGACGTGAACTGGCGTGCTCACCCGTTCCTCCCTCGATCGCCGACGCGCGCGAACGCGAGCCTCCCTGGCCGTGCGGACGGCGACCCCATAAAGCCAGTTGGCGACCTTCTCCCGCCGGACGACCGAAGTCGCCTTTCGGGCCAGGACCAGGAAGGTCGCCTGGAAGGCATCCTCGGCCTCGTGCGCATCGCCCAGGACTCGACGGCAGACGCCCAGGACCATCGGGCCGTGCCGCTGCACGAGCTCGGCGAAGGCCTCTTCGGCCGTCTCGTCGCGATGCGCGAGGAACCGTTCGAGCAACTGCTCGTCGCTGAGTGGCCCGACCACTCCGCATCGATAGAGGGTTCGCAGGTGCCTGAGTACGTCCGGCGACGATCCACCACGCATGGTGCTGCTCCTCGGCCCCTGATCTTATTCCCGATATAGTGGTCGCCGAGGGCGCCGCGCGTCCAATTTTTCGTCCGACAGCGCCGATCGGGATATCCGTTCAGTAGACTTCGATAGGGACGGGACTCGAGGGAGGTTCGGAAACGGATTTCATGGATGCGACGGGTGATCTGGCCGGCGAGAACTCGGCGGAGCCGAAGAGCCATCGAGCGACGGTCCCGGTCCTGAGCCCGGGGCGGATCAGCCGGGTCGGTCGATCGAGGACTTTGAGGATCTCCTGGGCGGCCAGGTAGCCGCTTCGGACGGCCCCTTCCATCGTGGCCGGCCAGCCGGTGTCGGTCCAGTCGCCAGCCAGCAAGAGGCCGTGAATCGGCGTCTGCTGCGGAGGCCGGAGCGACTCGATCCCAGGCCGGACCGCGAAGGTCGCCCCATGCTCGGTCACGACCCACCAGCGTAGCAGCTTCGCCGTCCGGGTCGCCGGCCAGAGTTCGGCCAGTTCCTTGAGCACCGCATCGCGGATCGCCAGCTTGTCGAGCGGCAGCAGGTCGTACGAGGCGCTGATGACCAGTTGCAAATATTGCCCCCGGCTCTCGCCGGCTGTCGGCTCGGGAGCGTCGCCCTCGTCGGAACGCTGTCTCGCGGCCGAGGCGGTCCGGCCCTGGATCGCGGTGTGGTTGAAAACCCACTGGATCAGCCGGCCCGGTGTGACAACGTGGTCGAACGGACAGACCGGGCGGTCGAACCAGAAGTGTACACCCGTTATGGGAGAGGCTCGCATCGCGCCGAGTTGATTGAGCGACGGAATCCGGTCGCGGAGTGCCTCGGGGATCAGCCCTTCGACCCGATCGAACGGGACCGCCAGAACGACGAAGTCGGCGGCGATCGACTCGCCCGAGCGGAGGACCACCCCGCCGATCTCTCCATCGCGATCGGGCTCGATCGTGCGGACCCCGGTCGTCAGCCGGACCGAGGCGCCGTGCTCGCGCAGCCAGCCGTCCAGCCGCGAGCCGTAGAGCTCGCCCAGCGGGACCAGGGGCAATTCCAACTGGAAGCCCGTGCGGTTGCGGAGGAAGCCGTCGAGGAAGACCTTGCGGGCGTGGCCGACGTCCATCTGGTCGAGACGCTCGTTCAGAGCCGAGACGAGGACGGTGCTCCAGAACAGGTTGATCGAACGGAGGCTCTGGCCGTGTCGTAGGAGCCAGTCGGCGAACGACTCGCCGGGCCGATCGTCGCGACTCCAGGCCAGGCAGGCCAGGCCGTAGGCCACGCGCATCTTGTCGCGGAGGCCCAGGAAACCCGCCGACAGGAAGCTCCCGGTCAGGTGGAACGGGGCCGGCCCGATTCCGGTCCGGAAACGCGAGATCTCCCCCTCGGGGCCGAGGAAGACCAGCTCCGGCTCGCGTCGGAGCATCCCACCGATCCCCACCCGTCGGCAGAAATCGGCGAGGTTCGTGCAGCACGCCATGCTGACGTGCTGGCAGTTGTCGACCAGCTCGCCGGTCAACGGATCGGGGAACGAGCTGGCCCGGCCTCCGAGTCGCGGCCGGCTCTCCAGGATGGTGATCCGCAATCCGCGGTCAACCAGGCTCGACGCGACCGCCAGTCCCGCCAGGCCGCCGCCGACGATGGCCACATGAGGAGGGGCAGGCTTGGGGGGTGGGTTCATGTTCGTCGGGCGAGGCTCGGTCGAGTTTTTCACGAGTTCCAATCTTCAGCCTTCAGCCCCGGAACCTTTCTGAAATCGACGAGATTGCGCGTGAGGAGTGTCGCATCATGCACGAGGACGATGGCTGCGATCTTGAGATCCATCGTACCGATGCGTATCTTCATGCTCCGGAATCGCTGGAGTTGAGCGGCTGTCTCTTCGTCGAAGTCAAGGATTTTGATCGACCTATAGCTTTCAAGATGGATCTTGAGTCGTGCATACGCCTCGATCTCTTGGTAAATGTCCCTCGACCGGGCATGATAGGCCAGCCAACCGCGCGTCTGTTCCTCATAAGTAACGATGGTGGTGGCAATCGATTCAGGGTCGATTCGCTTCAATCGAGTCAACAGGGGCGCGGCAGCCGCCGCCTTGGGCCGCTCCATCAGACTGATGTGATCTGTATCAAGAACGACCATCTGATGACTTTGACTTCCGGGATTTCTTCTTGGTAGATCTCTTCTTTGGACGGAACGACTCGCGCCATTCTCGACCGAGCCGCATGGCTTCATCGAAGGCGGGATCGTTTTCTTCGTAGATACCTACGATCTTCTCCCACCAAGGCAACTGAGGGCCGCGGACCTCGTCCAGCTCTGCCTTCAAACGGGCGACCTGTCCTTCCAAGATGTTGACCTGCCGTTCTAATTCGGCTTTGGTCTTCCTGGCGGGACGAGTCTCCGTTCGGGCCTGCTCAACGACCGGCTCGACGGGTGGTTTTCCTTCCGGGACTGCTGGGGAAGGTTTGGCCTTATTCACGGTCGGCACGGTCACCGGCGCACCATTGGCGGCCTGTGTCGGGTGTTTGGTCTTCTTGGTCGCCATGGCTTTCGATACCTCCCGCGGGAGAGACGGTCCGCTTGATCATGACCGCGGATCTCCCTCCATTCTACCAGCCATCGCCTTCATCGCGATGCCCAGTTTGCGCCAGGGAGGAAGTGCAATCCGACCGTCGAGGACGTGGTAATCCCGCCGCGCGATCTCGTCGAGCAGCGCGCGGTAGATGCCGACGATCGTCCGGAGCACGGGTCGGCCCACCGGGTCAACGAGCGGGACGAGTTGGCGTGCGTCCTCGTAGTATTCGTACGCCCGATGGCCCTCGAAGGCCAGCAGCTCGCGGATCCGATCGCTGGGCCGGCCGTTGGCCGCAAGCTCCTCCGGCTCGACGCCGAACCGCTCAAGGTCCTCGCGAGGCAAGTAGATCCGCCCGTTGCGGGCGTCTTCGCGGATGTCCCGGAGGATGTTGGTCAGTTGCAGCGCGATGCCGCAATGCTCGGCCAATCGCTCGGCCTTGCCCCCTCCCGAGCGATATCCCCAGATATGCAGGCAGCTCAGTCCGACCACGGATGCCACGTGATAGCAGTAGTCCGTCAGCTCGGCGAAGGTCGCGAAGCCGCGCGGCTCGATGTCCATCGAGACCCCCTCGATCACTTCGTGCAGCAACTTCGCGGGGATGTCGTGCCGCGACACCGTGTCGGCGAGGGCGGGCAGTCCCGGCCAGGCGATACCATCGCGTTCAAGTTCTCCATCTAGCGCGGCGTCGAGTGCCCGCCGCCAGACGGCGAGCGCTTCGAACTTCTGCTCGGCGGAGCCGGGCTCGTCGGCCAGGTCGTCGGTATGCCGCATGAACGCGTAGAGCGCGCACATCGACCGCCGACGCGATGGGGGCAGCAGCATGAACGCGTAGTAGAAGTTGCGCGCCTCCCGTCGCGCCAGTGCGCCGCAAAAACGATAGCTCTCCCGGAGCATCCGGTCCATCATGGCGAGCCCTCCGAGTGCTGGGGCTCCGGTTCCTTCTCGGGTGATCCGTGAGCGCCGCCTGAAATCGAGCGGCCGGACGATCTGTCGAGCAGGCGTGCCATCGTCATCGCGACCACGGCCCGCCCGAGTAGCCGGACCTTGGTCCAACGACTCAGCGTCGGCCGGGCGCTCAGCACGTCGAACCCGCGGGCCGCGATCCGGTCGAGGATGGCCAGGCCGCCGCGAGAGAACAGATCGATGTCAACGGCGAATGCGGGGGGGACCCTCGGCACCAGCGCACGCCCCGCGGCGAAGAGCCCGCGCGTCCGCTCGACCTCGAACTTCATCAGCTCGGCGAACGCCGGCGTGAACCGCAACGCCCGCAGGTCGGACTCGGGATAACCGAATCGGTCGCGATCGTCGCGGGGCAGATAGATCCGGCCGATGGCCAGGTCGCGCGCCACGTCCTGCCAGAAGTTGGCCAGTTGGAGCGCCGTGCAGGTGAGGTCGGAGAGCCCGGCATTCTCGTCGTCGAACGCCCCGGCGATGTAGAGCACGAGCCGGCCCACCGGATTGGCCGACCGCGTGCAATAGTCGAGCAATTGCTCATGGCTGAGATATTCGGTGACCGACTGGTCCTGCTCGAACGCCGAGATCAGCGCCTCGAACGGCTCGAGCGGGATACCGTACCGCGCGACGGTCTCTCCCAGGGCGATCATGACCGGGTGACGGCTTTCGCCGCGGTACATCGCATGCAACTCGCCCCGCCACCAATCGAGGAGCTCGAGCGATCTCCGCGCGTCGCCGACCTCGTCGCCCAGGTCGTCGGACCATCGGCAGAAGGCGTAGATGCTCTGAAAAGCGGGCCGATGCGCCCGCGGCGTTAGCCGGGTCACGACGCTGAAGTTCTCGTAATGGGTCGCCGTCAGTCGGGCGCAGTAGGCGATCGCCTCATCTCGCGAGACGCGAGCCGAGGATCCGGGACCGAATTGGCGCAAGTCGTCCGCGAAGGCCATCTTGATCAGCCAGGCTTGGGGTGGTTCGAAAAGTCACGTCCGGGGAAAGCCGACGATTCTACCGGCGCCCGAGACCGGACGCCAGGCGGGCCGGCTCGGTGATTGACGGGCCGTGATGACACCGGCACAATCGACCGGCGATCAACCTCGTTCGATCGACCTTCACGATCGTCTCAGAGGACCGGTGGTCTCGAGAGATTCGCCGACCGCCGGCCTCCAGGCCAGGGAGTAAGGACATATCCGATGATTCGAACCTCACGACTCGCGACGGCAACACTGTGGCTCCTGGGCGGCTGCGGCCTCTTTGCGTGGTATCTCGCGACGCAGGCCATGGGCCAGGACTCCAAGGGATTTCATCCGCTCTTCAACGGCAAGGACCTCACCGGGTGGGTCACGCCGGCGGACAAGTCGCTCTTCACGGTCGAGGACGGCGAGATCGTCGGCCGCACGACCCAGGAAAAGCTCAAGAAGAACGAGTTCCTCGTGACCGACAAGCCTTACGGCGATTTCGTGCTCAAGGCCAAGGTCAAGATTCGCAACGGCAACTCGGGCATCCAGTTCCGCAGCAAGCGCGCGGAGAACGGCGCCGTCTCCGGCCCCCAGGCCGATGTCGCCGATGGCTACTGGGGCCTCCTCTACGAGGAACGTCGTCGGGGCATCCTGGAACGCTATCCCGAGGACAAGGCCAACGCCCTCGTCAAGAAGGGCGACTGGAACGAATTCGTGATCACCGCCAAGGGGACGCACGTCGCGATCGATTTCAACGGCACGCGGATCATCGACCGCGAGGATCCCAAATTCGACAAGGATGGCATCATCGCGCTCCAGATCCACGTCTGGCCGGAGCCGATGGAAGTCCGCTTCAAGGACATCGAGATTCAGGAGCTGTGACCGTGAGGAGGAGAGCGTTTCTCGCAGCGACGCGGAGGGCGCGGAGAAGCCGATCGGCCCGTGACGTCAGGAGCTCTGCGCCCTTTGCGGGATCTCTGCGTTTCTGCGTGAAACGCTTCTCGGGCGAGCACCCAAGATTTTCTCCAAAACCTGACCTGATCCCTAAAAGGTTTCATCATCGAGAGATCAAGTGAGCCCCCGGACGAGGCGGACCGCGGTTTGAGCCCGATTGAAAATTGTTTCTCAAGGACGGCGGGCAAAAAGCCGATGTTTGCTCTGGTACTCCTTGTCCTCACCTAGTAAAAGGGGCTCACCGCGGTGAACGCGAACCCCTCGGGATCTCGTCAACTCTCGGCCGGAGGCCGGGAGAGTCTTGAGTCCAGGAGGGGTAACGCAGCCGCCGCGGGACCGTCGTCGAGCCGCTTTCGGGTCGTCGGACGTGCCGGTTTTTCCGGCGCCCCATACCCGCAAGCATCGAGATCGACCGGCGGGACGCGACATGCCAAGAGGGTGTGTCGCGGGGCCTATAGCACGAGGCGCGCCGCTCAAGGAAGGGTCGGGGATCTCGGTCACCGGCACGTCGCCTGTCATCTCGAATCTCATCCACTTCTTTCTGCGAAACCGTCCGCTTTCGCGGACCCGGTCCGTCCACGATTACCCGGCGGCGTCCGATCCTGGTCGCCCGCCGAGTTGGCGGTCCGTGTGCCCTCCTCGCAGCTAAAGGCCCGGCCGACGGATCGTTCCTCGCCTCGACTCGGGGCGAGTGACACCGAGCTGGTCCAGCCCACGCGCGGCGGCATCGCGACGCCGGGCCGTGGACACTCCCGAGGGAAAGGAGTCCTTGCGGTATGACCATCGCCTCCCTGTTGCTCGCCCTGCTCACCGTCACCAGTGCCCCGCCGAGTGACGCGGTTGCCGCCCCGGTCCTGCTCGACTTCCATGCGGAGTGGTGCGGCCCGTGCAAGCAAGTGCGACCGGCCATCCAGCAACTGATCCAGAATCGTTATCCGGTCAAGTCGATCGATATCGACAAGGACTCCGAGATCGCGACGCGATACGGCGTCGCCCGCGTCCCGACCTTCGTCGTGGTCAACGCCAGGGGTCGCGAGCTCGACCGGACGAGCGGTCCGCAGTCCGCGGCCGCCCTGGCGAGGTTCTATTTGGCCGCCAAGGCCAAGGTCCAGCCGCCCGAGAACTCCAACGCCCATGCCGGCGATCGCGACGATTCCCGGCAGGGGTCGGATGATGACGATGCCGAGCCGGCCGAGGCCCGGCCGCGGGCCCGCCGCGACGACCCCGACGATCGCCCCGAGCCCGAGACCCAGCGGTCCCCGAGCGCGGTGAATCCCCACCCGGCCGAGACCGTCGTCCGGATCAAGATCATCGGCCCCCACTCGACCGGCTTCGGCTCCGGGACGATCATCCACAGCACGCCCGATCAGTCGATCATCCTGACGTGTGCCCATATTTTCAAACTCGAGGGAACCAATCGTCAGGCGTCGCCCCAGCGATTCCCCCGCAAGATCGTCATCGATCTCTTCGACGGCAAGTTGAAGGGCACGAATCCGGCCAAGGTCGATTATCTCGAGTCGGTCGAAGGGGAGGCGGTGGATTACGACTTCACGCGGGACGTCGGGCTCATCCGGATCCGCCCGGGCCGGAAGCTGGCGGCCAGCCGGGTGGTGCCGGCGCACTGGGAGCCCAAGAGCAAGCCCCTGCCCATGAAGATGCTCACCCTCGGCTGCTCGGAGGGCAATGATGCCACCGCGTGGTACACCAAGATCCTCAACCCGCGGATGCAAGGCCTGGCGGGGAATCCGTCCTACGAGGCGATCGAGTGCTGGAAGGCGCCCAAGCAAGGGCGTTCCGGCGGGGGGCTTTTCACCACGGATTACCACATCGCGGGGGTCTGCAACTTCGCCGAGCCGAGGGGCGATCACGGCCTCTATGCCACGCCTCGATCCATCTACAGCATCCTCGACCGCAACAACCTGACGGCGCTGTACGCGCCGGTCTCGCGAGGCTCGGCCACGCTCGTGGCCGATGGCCGCTCGCCGTCGGAGTCGTCGCCGTCGAGGTCATTGCCCGCCCGGCCTCGGCGTAGCCTGACCCCGATCGCACGTTCCCAATCGCCGGATTCCGACGAGCCCCAAACGCGTCGCGCCGTCGAGCCCCAAACGCGTCGCGCCGTGGCCGGCGAGGGGGAAGTCGTCACTCTCCCCCATCCGAGCCTCCTGGGAATCTCCGATCCGGTGGCCCCCGGGACGAATCGCGCTCCCCGGGCGGCCGCGGCCACCACGAAAAGCGTCGCCTGGCGTCCGATCCCGACCGCTCCGGCACCCCGCGGTCCCGATCCGAGCCCCCGAGCCGACCGATCTCGAGGTCGTCCCCGGCCCGGATCAAGAGCCGACCGGCTCGGTGGACAGTTCGTCCACGGCGAAATCGCGCTGGCACTCGGTCAAGCCGGCGCCGGCCGGTCAGGGTTCGGGGGCGGCAAAGTAAAGGTCCAGGAAGCAGACACTGTCGCGACGAAACCGGGTAATTCGTCGAAGTGATCGCGGACTTCCAGAGGCATTCCTGGGGGCATCGCCCTGCGGGCTCGACCCCAGCCACCCGAGGGTGGTCCGGGGCCCCGAAGTGGGTGGCTGGGGCCGAAGACGGCGCAGCCGGCGAGCCCCCAGCAGTGCCGTCGCACTCACTATTTTCCGGGAATCGCCCCGGTCTTGTTGCGACAGTGTCATAAAGCACCGGTGAACAGGCTGTCCGTCACGTCGAGGGTTACTGGGATCAGGCCCAGGCGGATCGGCTCGGTCGAATCCCACCTGTGCGGCGACTGGCGCGCCCGGGGGCTATTCGACCTCCAGGCTGATCCCCAGCTCCTTCAGGGCCTTCTGGAGCGGCTCGAGCCGATCCTGGGGGATGGTCACGGCCTTGGGGCCGAGTCGGTCGCCCAGCCATGGGCTGGTGGCGGGGTGCTGGAGCAATCCGTCGAGGAGCTCGACGCTGGGCAGATCGAGGACCATCATGCGGGCCGCCTTCAGCGGCGTGACCCTCGAGGTCCGGGGCGCCACGAGGAGCCGGACCGCGGGGGGCATCTCGGTCCCGGTCCGTCGCGTATACCAATCCGCGAGTTGCTGCGGATTGACTCCACGGCTCATCCCTCGCCGCAATGACGCGGGCGTGACCACGAACCGTCGCGTCTCGGCCTCTCCGGACCGGTCCAGACCTTGCCGCGCCGGAGGGAGCTCGTCGGCGAATCGCCCGATCTCGGCGTCGATCAGGAGGTCCGACCGGGCCGGGTCCAGCCCCATCGACACGCCATCGGGCTCGATCGCCACGCAGGCTTCGGGCGGGCGTCGGTAGTCGCGGGCACCGGTCAGGCGAAACCGGTCGAACGGGATCCTTCGCTCGTCGTCAACCAGCAGGAACCGTTCGCCGACCGGCGTCGGTAGCTCGCCTTCGCCCGCGGGCCAGGACTCCAGGGCCAGGTCCCGCTCGGCCGACGAGCCGAACTCCATCAGCGTCGCCGCCGCGTAGTACGTCACGCGCTCGCGGCGAGTGGCCCAGTTCCGCACGGCGTCCACCACGCCGGCCGGCAGCGCCCGCTGGCTGTGTCGGCCGAGCGTCTCGAGCATCGAGTCGGGATTCAGCCCCCCCTCCAGGCCGAAGACGATCGACTCATGCGTCAGCTTCAGCTCGAGCGCGGAACCGACCTGCGACCACTGCGCGAATCGGCTGAGCCGCCCCACGAGGTGGGGCGTCAGCCCCTGTCGATAGGCGATCATCTCGAAGTTCGGCTGGACGAAGAGGAACTGGTCGAATGTGGGGCGGGGCGGGGGAGTCGGACCGGACGCCAGGACGTACCGCCCCAGCGGGGTCAATTGCACGACGCGACGGCCGGTCCCCAGTTCCTCGGCGGCACGGACCAGCCCGAGGGGATACGCGGCGCCCAGTAAGATCGACTCCAGCACCACGCGCCCCCGCGGCGCCGTCGCGGCCCCGGGCCGGGCCCGACCTCGCGGCGGCGCGGTGCGGCGCGGGGCGGGGGGCATCATCATGCCGGGCACCGCGGGCAGCTCCCTGGCGGCCGACGCGTCGCCGGCCTGCGGGTCGGACAGGTTCAATCGATCCCATGCGGCGTACCGCGCCGTGAGGTGGCCGGCCAGGTCGTCCAGGGCGACCCATTCCGCGTCGCCGAGCGTGGCCAACCACAGGAGTGCGGCGGGGCGGAGGTAGGGCACGGCCAGCTCCGAGTCGGCCCCGGACGCGTCGCCGGGCGCACCGTCGGGCTCGTGCCAGGTCCGCAACGTCAGCCAGCTCGTGGCGACCATCTGGGAGAGGTGGACCGCGTTGTCGGCCCAGAATCCGGGCGCGGCGGCCAGGAGCCGCTGACCCGATTGGTCCGGCTCGACCAGCCCGACGCGTCGGGCCAGTGCCATCCAGAATGCGGCCGGATTGGGCAACGGTGCGATCGCGTCGGTGATCGCGCCCGAAAGGACCGGATCCTCCTCGACCCGCTCCCGATCGCGTTTGTAGAGGGTCCCCTGCTGCGTCTGACGGAACGGCTCGATCCCCGCCCGCTGCCAGAGCGCCGCGAGCCGCAGGATCGGCTCCAGGCCATCCGACTCGCGGACCTGCGCGACCGAGCCGGAGATAGCCGGCAGCCCCCCTTCCGGCCGGACGATCCGGACCGCGTGCGGGACCGCCGGATGGACGCGGACCCGCAATGGGACCGAGCTCCCCCGATTCAGTGCGGCCGCGAAGTCGTCGATCGGGCCGATGTCGGCGCTCGGCTCGATCGCCAGCAGCCCCAGGTCGAGCAGCCGGACCAGCGCCTCGACCGGTTCCGCGCCCAGGGTCGCGAGCGAGTGGGTCAGGCCGGCCAGGGGCATCGACGTCGTCTCGGTCACCGCGAAGAGGCTCAGGGCCAGCCGCGAGCCGAGCGGCACGCGCACCGCGAGGGCCTCGACGGCCGCGGGCTGGTCCAGGTGCTCGGTGATCTCCTCGGCCGTCGCGGCCGGCCGGATCCGATCGCTGTCCGGCAGGAAGCCCTGGGCCAGCCGGATCGCGGCGAGCCGCGAAGACTTGTAGCGCCCGAGCGCCCATCGATAGGCCTGGCGAGGCTCGTCCGGCGGCGGGCTGGAAAGCGGCGGCAACGGCGATGCGACGGCCATTAACGAAGGACCCCTCAGCGTACCAGGCGCGGCGTGTGGCCCATCTTGCGAAGCTCCTCGATCACGGCCTCGGTCTCGTCCGGCTGGATCAGCAGCACCGTCTCGGACAGCCGGCCCAGCACCCAGCGCGACAGCGATTTCCGCGCCAGCAGCTCCTCGGCCAGCACCGGCTCGGAGGTGCGGATCAGCGTGACGCTCTTATGCAGCTTGACCGGGATTCGCGTATTCGGGCGGGTCATCACATTCCACCGGCGGTTAGAGCGGTTAACGAATGGGTTGCGCACGTCGTGGTCGCATCGAGGCGACACTAACCCGACGCGCCAGCGAGGGGAATGCCTCCGGACCCTCGCTGGCGCGTCGGGTTAGTGTGGGGTGTATGCAATCCGATCGTGAAGCGCTCTAGGATCGGGGGCCTGCGGCTTCCCTTCCATTCGATCTCGCGGCCGGTAAGCGGGCGGGCTACGAACATGTACGAGTCCCGCCGATCAAACCGCCGCCTCCGGCCGGGCCTGGACGTGCTCGGCCATGTCGGTCTCGTCGAGGATCTCATAGTTATATCCCTGCTCGGTCAGGAAGAGCTGGCGGTGGTGGGCGAAGTCCATCTCCCGGGTATCGCGCGTCACCAGCGAGTAGAAGCTCGCGGGCCGCTCGCCCTCCTTGGGGCGGAGGATCCGACCGAGCCGTTGCGCCTCCTCCTGCCGGCTGCCGAACGTGCCCGAGACCTGGATCATCACATTGGCATCGGGCAGGTCGATCGCGAAGTTGCCGACCTTCGAGAGGACCAGTTGAACGGATCACGCCGCGTCGGAACTTGCCGTAGAGGTCCTCGCGCTCGGAGTTCGGGGTCTGGCCGGTGATCAGCGGGATATCGAACCGCTCGGCGATCCGCCGCAACTGCTTGAGGTACTGGCCGATGACCAGCACACGATCCTCGGGCGCGTCGTACCGTTCCAGCAGGGTGGCGACCAGGTCGTCCTTGAGCGGATTCTCGCTGGCCACGCGGAACTTCTCCCGCCATTCGGCCAGGGCGTATTCCATCCGCATCGGCGCGGCCAGTCCCAGCCTGACCTCGTGACACTGGGCCTCGGCGATCCAGCCCTTGGATTCCAGCACGCGCCAGGGGACGTCGTACTTCTTGGGTCCGATCAGGCTGAAGACGTCCTCCTCGCGGTGGTCCTCGCGGACCAGGGTCGCCGTCAGCCCCAGGCGACGTCGCGCCTGGATCTCGGCCGTGATCCGGAACACGGGCGCGGGCAGGAGGTGCACCTCGTCGTAGATGATCAACCCCCAGTCCCGCTCTTCAAATAGGTGGAAATGGGGGAAATCGCCGTCCTTCTTGGGGCGATAGGTCACGATCTGATAGGTCGCCAGGGTGATCGGCGCCAGCGTCTTGGAGTCGCCGGTGTACGTGCCGACCAGGGATGGGTTGACGTCGGTCTTGTCGATGATCTCCCGCTTCCACTGCTCGACGGCCGTGGTGCTGGTGGTCAGGACCAGGGTCTCGGTCTGGAGCGCCGCGATGGCCGCCAGGCCGACGATCGTCTTCCCGGCCCCGCAGGGCAAGACGATCACGCCCGAGCCCCCGCGCGCATCGCCGCCGGCATAGAACGCCGCGACGGCCCCTTCCTGATAATCGCGGACTCGAAAGGGCAGCCCGCTCGTCGCGATCTTGCGGATCGACAACGGCAGCGACGTGCCGGTCTTGTAGCCCGCCATGTCCTCGGCCGGATAGCCGACCGAGATCAACGCCTGCTTGAGCACACCCCGATGGGAGTCATCGATCGCGAAGCTCGTGTCGTCCACCCGCTCGCCCAGGTAATCGCGGACGCCGCGCTGACGCGCCAGCTCCTCGAGCAGCGGCCGATCCTCGGTCGACAACCGGAGCTGTCCGTCGATCCGTTGCAGTCGAACCCGACCGTAACGGCTGACCAGTTCGCGGAGATCGGGCGGAAGGTTGGCGGGAATAGGGAATTTGGAATAAGTCTCCAGCGCCTGGACCATCACGTCGGCGGACATACCGGCGGCGGCCGCGTTCCAGAGCGACAGGGGGGTCAGGCGGTAGGTATGGATGTGTTCGGGGCTCTTCTCGATCTCCGCGAATGGCGCGATCGCGTCGCGGGCCTCCGCATGCAGCGGGTTGTCGACCTCGAGTAGGATCGTCCGATCCCCCTGGACGATCAGCGGATTGGCGGGATTGTACTGCATGGGCTCCTTGCCGGATCGGGACTTGCGGCACGCCCTGCCGGACATCGCCGCGCGGTTTCGGCACGATCCCACTCCACGTGGGCGAACGCACCATCGTAGAGGTTTCGACTCGACCTCGCAAGCTTGGCTTTCGATGCCGACCGGGTCACAGCGCAATGCGTGGAGGTGGAACTGGTGAATTCGGCAGCCGTTCCATCAATGCCGCCTCCCCGACGATGCCGACCGGGGTTCGCATCGTGATGCGACATCCGGCAAATCGCGCGGGTCCCGGACGGTCTCGGCAAACGGTGCCATCCACCGAATTATGATTGATGCAAGGAGCTTTGCGGAACGCTATGATTGGGAGGATCGGCCAAGCCGGAATCTTGCCCTTCCATCGGTCTCGGGGGCTCTCGGGCAGTCGTTAAGTGTGTAAGGGATGAGTATCCCCGTCGCATCGGTGGCATCCAAGCAGAGGTTCAAGGACTTAGGTCAAATTCTCGATATAAAGCCTGAATTAGTATCCGGACCTGCCAGTTCGTCCCGCCGAGGGCTCATTTATGCGACGGCCTCGGATGACGGGTCGGAGCCTGATGATCGGCGTCGTAGCCACGTCTCTCCTCTTCGGCGTGGTGCGGCCGGCAATGGAACTAAGGTATTGGACATTTTCCTACGGCTGGAACACGTCGGTCCTCGGCGTCGGGCAGAAAGCTGTTGTTTGTAAGGATGTGGATTTTTATGGTCAGCCTGTTCCTGCGGGCACGAAAGTAATGGTCACCAGCGACTTGACTGACGAGGATAGTGCTTACCCTAACCGGAAGGTCAGCGTCGAGGTCATTGAGGGGCGACAGGAGGGGGCATTCGGCACGATCGAACGTTCACGGCTGCGGGTGCAATAACTTGGGCGAAGTGGAACAAAAAGGGACATAATTAATAAATCAGGCCAACTTCGACCGATCGTTCCTCCGAGCGGCGTCAGTCAAGAAGAGGCCAAGATGACATCCAAGACACTTGAGTACGAGACGAGGCGATCACGCCTCACCCGGTTCACGGTGCAGCGGTGGATGGTCGCGGTGGCCGTCCTGGCCCTTGTCCTGGCCCTGAGCCGAGAGCGTTTCGGGTTCGTCTTCTTCCTGATGTTCGTCGGCTTTCCTGTATTGACCACGGGGAATCGCGGGATGGCGCTCACCCTGCGAACCGACTCCCTGAGGGCCGGGTACTGCTACTTTGCGGGGGTCGTCGGCCAGGCCATCATCCTGGACCTCGACCCGTTCGTGGTCCTGAACCCGTTCCTCTACAGCACGATATACGTTTCAGTTCGGCCCTTCGGCTACACCTTTTTTGGGTTGGAAATGGCCCTGCTCATGCTCTGGCTCTGGTCGGGGAAGGCCCTCGGGCCGTGGTCGGGCCTGATCGCGGGAGCCCTCCGAGGCGGTGCGGTCCTCGCGGTCTGTGTCGGCGTCGTGCTGCTCTCCTTCAACATTGCCCGCTTCGCGACGCTGATGAGGGTGCTCGGTTTCATCCAGTTACTGGCCGCGTACGCTTACTACCTCCAAGGAGAGCTGGCGGCGAGCCTGTCCAGTCAGGAGTTGACGACCCGGCAAACCGTCGCCGTGCAGATCGCGGGCGCAACGCTCGCGGTCGTCCTCCCGTTACTCGTTCAAACGATCGCAACAGTTTATTTTAGCATGTGAACATGTTAATCGATGCCCGGCCGCCGGCCGCGGCGGAAGTCGTACTTCCGGGCCTGGTGCATCCGGAACAGCCCGTTGACGCCCCGCTCGGAGAGGCCGAGGATGCCGAAGAACGAGGCGAAGATGCGATCTCCCAGCATGACCCCGCCCGGCTCGAGCCGGTCCCACAACTCGCGGAGCGGCGCCGTCTCGCCCGTCTCCTTCCGCGGCAGGGGCCGGTCGCCGTGTCCTGCGCAACCCGGTGGCCGGCGCGATGATCGCCACCATCCGAACCACCGGGAAGCCGATCCCCTTGGCCTGCGAATTCGGCCCGGGGGAATCAAGCTACCGAGCCTTGTCCCAAAGACAAAGGAGACCGCCCCTTCTTGATCTCTGGACATTAGTTCAGGTTAGATAAAACCGTGCGACATTCTGGTCCGACCCCGATCTCCCCTTGGTCGCTCATGCGGAAGGGCTCGACGGGCGAGCGGAGCGCGGGGATTCCGGATCACCGGACCTGTTCGATGCCGGAGACGGCTCTCATCTCCTCGTCACTCCGACTCGCCTCGCGTGCCCGGCAACTTGCCGAAACCGGCGCCCGCTGCCCCGAGAGCCACCGAGCCGAGGAGGATCAAGAAGGACCAGCGTTCGCCCACTTCCTGCCCGGCTCGCGCCCCCGCCTCCGCGGCGTGTTGCGGGTCTTTCGCGCCGGCGATGCCGCCGGCGATTCCCCCGGCTATGACGCAGCCGAGGACGAAGAATACCACGCTCCAGACGATCCCGAAGAGAATACGGCGACCGACCGACGCACCGCCTCCTCGTTCCTTCGTCCTCAGCAACGAATCGTCCAGGATTTCGCCGCAGAATCGACATTTCTTCGCCACGTCCTGGATTTGCTCTGAGCAGTAGGGACAGGCTTTCATGATCAGCGACCCTGTGAGAAGGAATCCGGCATCGGTGGTCCGGGACACTGCGGAAATGGCCTCTCCGAGGTCGAGGAGAAGCGAGGCTCCAGGCCCATTCTCCCCGAGTGGTCGGTCGATCGCAATGAACAACTCGGTACTCTTCCGCGGCCGATCCATCGCCGCAGAAATTCGGGCCCAGTGGGGTCAGACCACAAACAACCGTTCGGATCAGACCAGGTTTCAGATTTCTTCTTAAGGATGGCAAAGCTCGCCCGAAACGAGCCCGACCGATCATCCCGACGATCGTCGATCCGCCAAGGCGCCAAGGGCGCCGAGATTACGGGACGAAGAACCCGAGAGGTCTCATCGATCGGGATCGTTCCTTCGGGCTTCTTGGCGTCCTTGGCGCCTTGGCGGTCCCATTCCGAGATCTTCCAGCGAAGCCTCTCATCAAGTCTGCCAACCTCGTTCGTTTCCGACTTCGAGCCGGTCGGGATGTCTCAATCACGGCGTTGCCACGACGACTCCTTATCCAGTACCCGAGTGCTCGGTTAACCACGTGATGGCCCCATTCTACGGTCGCCAGGCAGCGGTGCGCGAGCGGCAGGTCGACTTGGAGGAGCCGTTGCGGTCGCATCAGGTTCTACCGCCCGAAAAAACCGGAACCCTGGTCTGACTCCGACCTCTCTCGAAGTGCAGGGCTACTTGCTTGGTTCGAAGTGTTGATTTCGTGCAACCTACTTGCATGGCCGATTGACCTCGGCAAGACTGAGGGTCGAAGCGAGAACCTGGGCACCGTGCACCACGTCCCGGTATCGCGACCACAGGGTCGGGTGATCGCCGCCATCGCGGCCATATTCTGCAGCTCGCCATCTGCCACTTCGGCTCCTCGTCGTGTTGGGCCTTGACTCGGTCATTTCTCACACAAGGATGGAGATCGCGATGCGACGCCTCTCGATGATCCCGGCGCCGGCCCTCCGGCCGCCCCGCGTCGAAGCCGGCCTTTCCTTGGATTCGTGCGGGAAGGCTCGCGGGCATCGGGGTCGCCCGGCGTCTCGGCGAATGGAGCCGGGGACTGGACGACATCGTGTACGCATCAATTCGGAGGCAACCGATGAAGATCGCGATCCTGAGAGTCACCTCCCGCCTGGTCATTGCCTGCGTGCTGGGCGCGGGGCTGTCGCTCGGTGTAGCCCGTCAGGTGCAGGCCGGACCCCTGAACCCGCTCGACTTCGCCTCGCTGGGGGCGTTCCCCACTGCAACGAGCTCTTACACGATCAACACGAGCGATACACCCACTTTGACCGTGTATGACGCAAGCCCCAACGGCCCCGTCGTCTCCGGAACCCTCACCGGCGTCGTCTACAACGGGATCGCGGTGTTCGACTTTGACTCGATCAACGTCGCCGCATCCACCTACCCGATTATTACCGCCACGGGGTCGTTGCCGCTCGCATTATTGTCGCGCACCGATGCGACGATTGCGGGTTGGATTGACGGGAGCGGGCAAGGCAACTACGTCCCCAGCGGCGGCCCCGGCCCCGGAATTATCCCCGGCGGCCCCGGCGGCGCCCCCGGGGTGGGACCGGCGCCTTTCGCTGCCGGTGGCGGCCCCGGTGGCGGCGGGGCGGGGACTTTCTTGCCATTCCCTGGCGGTGGTGGGGCAGCGAGCGGAGGCGGAGGCGGAGGCTTCGGAGGTCCCGGCGGTGCCGGAGCCGGTGGTTTCCCCGCGCCTGTCGGCGGCGCTGGCGGCACCCCGTACGGGAACCTCGCGCAACAACTCCAAGGCGGCAGCGCCGGTGGCTCCTCCTTCGGCGTGTCCGGCGGCGGTGGCGGCGCGATCGAGATCGGCGCCGTCGGTTCCTTGACCATGAGCGGTCGCATCAGTGTCAACGGGGGGACTCCGTATCAGTATGGAGCAACAGGAGGAGGTGGTGGAGGTAGCGGCGGCGGCATCTTCCTCCACGCGGACTCTGTGCTGCTGACGGGTTCCCTGAGTGCCGCCGGGGGCGATGGCGGATCATCCGGCTCTGTCCCCGGCCCCGGTGGTTTCGACATCCTCGCCGGTGGCGGAGGCGGAGGCGGTCAGGTGACGATCCAGTCTGGGACGGGGGGGTTCACCGAGAGCGGCGGGGCTATCATCGACGTGGCCGGCGGCGCCGGAGGCGGAGACGGCTACCTCGGTGATGGTGGCGACGGCGGCTCCGGGTTGATTAGCATCAACATGGTCCCCGAGCCGTCCAGCCTGTTACTCCTGGGCACCGGCCTGCTCGGCCTGCTCGGCGGCGCCTGCTTTCGCCGCGACCGGGCCGCCGCTCGTCGAGTCGATCGATGCCCTCGGGGTCCCGGCCCCACCGGCACGATGCCCGCCTGATCGATCGCGGCGACCGCCTCGGCCTCGTCGGGGAACCGGCGCGGCTCGGGTCGTCGGTCGGCCAGGATGCCCGCCTCGATCATCTCGAGGGCGACGGGCCGCTTGAGTGAGACCCGGAAGGCTCCGCAGACGATGCCCATGCCGGTCCCGAGCCTCGTCGTCGCCGAAAGAGCGAACCATGCCGCCGCGTGGGATCTCGCGCGTGGCCCCGTCGCCGTCGGAACGGCGAAGAAGGTCGGGGGTCAGACCAGGGTTCACGTTTTTTCGGTCGGTGGGGCGAAGAAGGTCGGGGGTTCAAGTCGGAATGACGCCCGGATGTCTCGTAAACATTTGACCATCAGGCGTTCACGACCTATCGCCTCGGCTCTTTGAAATACGACCCCGGCAAGGAGGATTCGCAAGTTGGCTCCTGCAGACCCGAGGGATCAGCGAGGGTCCGAGGCCTTTTCCCCCTGATCCTCGGGGATCAACTCGGGTTATGGAACAGACTCTCAACCCGTCGCGTATGACTCGTCCGATGGAGCCGGAGCAGCCGGCCAAGATTCTCCCGACTACCGTCCGAGAACGATCACCGCCGGAGCCGCGATGTCCTATACCTATTGTGGAGAGATCTCTCGCGGAAAGCCTTCGAAGGGAAGTCTGTCAGCCAGGCGGGATGAGTGAGGAGTCAGACGATGAAGGAGAATCTCGGGGTCATCGGATTACTTCCCCGATTCACCCGACGAAAAACCATGAAACGAAGCCACAAATAGGAAGAATGGGCAAAATATGCGGGCTCACTCGAGAAGGCCGCAAACACAACCTGCTGAAATCCCGCGAAACGAAGCCACAGATAGGAAGAATAGGCAAAAATTAACGATTAAAACAAATAGACAGTATATATCAATCTGGCGACATCAAGAATCCGCACAAGACATCAGTCCGACGACGAAGTCGGAGCGCCTCACGCTCGAATTGCACGCGCCCGACAGCAAGCCGACGAGCGGGCCGGGGGAATGCCAGTGGGCACTCGCTCGCTCGTCGGATTCGTCCGGGACGTCCATGAGAGACGGGCTGGCGACTATTGAAGCGGATGGCCGCTCGACCAGCCGGTCAACGGCTGGTCGGCGGCGTCCCCTGATTCGGGGTGACGTTCGGCCCGCCCGGGGTCCCGGTCGTGACCCCGCCACCGCGCTCGGTCGAGGCGTCCGCCTTGCCGCCCGGCGCACCCACGTCCCGCTTGTCATCGCCGCCGCAGCCCGCGGCCAGCACCGGCAGGCCGATCATCAACGCGGTCGTCGCCAGGCGCAACCATTTTCTCGCAAACATGAACTTCTCCTGATGGATTTCCCGCAACACGCCTCGACACCCGAGGGCACGCCACGCGCCTCCCGGTCGTCGTCGGGCAAGGCCGCACGAGGATGCAGCTCTCGCCGAGCCGGCCGGCCTATTCTATGTCGATCGGCGCGACTCGGCGACATTGGCCGGCTGCGAGACCTCGGGATGCTCGGGTTGATCGGCCCCGGATCGAGGCATGTCGCTCGTACTCTTCGAGTCGTCGTCGTTGAGATTGCTGCCCGAGCGGATTGCGGTTCCGCCGGAGGCACTCGACGAATCCGCAGGCTCCTCGGTGCCCCGGGAGTCGCCGTAACCACCGCCGGGAATCTCCGGGCGACGCCCCGACTGATCGGCCATCATGATGGGTTTCGAAGGGTCGGGGAAGTTCGCATCACCGGTCGGTTCGGTGAGATCTTCGAAGTCCGTCTCGATGGTGCCGCCACGCGGGTCCGGATGGTCGCCGGTCGGCAAAGGAATCCCCGTCTCGCCGACTCCGGGATCGGTGCCCTCTCGACCGGCCGCGCCAGATTTCGAGTCGGGATCCTTCCCCGGTGCGGTCCCCTGCGGACCGGGCCCCATCCCGACCCCGCCCTGACCCGTATTTTTCGGATGGTTCATCATGATGCTCTCCCCATGATCCATTGCCAGGTTCGAAAGCATACAGGTTCACTGGCAAGTCCCGCGCCGATGCTGCGGCCTCGAGTCCGATCGAACAGGCCACGACCCGCGGACGTTTATATGAAGAGAGAGACCGAGCGTGCAGCGTCGCCGCGCCCCTCCCAAAAATCCTTGAAGAACAATCAGTTGCGCCCAAATCGCGGCGTCGGCCAGAAGCGACGGAATCTAGCCAGATAGGAATGCCATCTTGGCAGACATACGACTAAACTAGACGAAAGCGGAGTGTGGATTCATCGGCGCATGCCGACACGGACGCCGTCACAGGTGCGGCATCGGGCCGTATCGAATAGATTAGGAAAATCGGCGGGGCTGGTCTGCGGGCGCCGACCGCAAGGTCAAAATCAATGGTACTGCACGACTGGATGGCACTAGGAGCCAATAACCGTGGTTGGTCACATCCTGCGGGACCTCGAGGGGCGATTCCCCTGGTTGGCGGCCTGGACCGGCGGAAGGCTCGACATCGAGCTGCCCGCCCTGTTCATGAGCGTGACGGTCCATGGGCTCGTGCTGGCCGGCCTGGCGATGGCCGGATATCAGGCGCACCGGGAGGTCCGGCGCGAGTTCCGGTCCGAGGTGGTGGATAACCTGATCGCCTCGGATTCGACGTTTCAGGATCTCGATCAATCGGCGGAGCCGCCGGCGCCGATGGCCGCCGCCGGCTCCTTCGCCCCGACGCTGGCCCCCACGATCACCTCGGCGCCGAGCACGGCCGGGGGCGTGCCCGTCTCCGCCCAGGACTCGACCCACGCGATCGGCCCCGAGCTGGTCAGGCTGGACGTCCGCCAGGCGACCGAAGCGGTCCTGCCCCGCGCGACGATGCTCGGCCAGACCGTCTCGATCAAGGGCAACGGCGCCGAGATGGTCGGCGGGGTGGAAGGGGCCGTCGACCGGATCGCCGTCGAGATCGTCCGCCACCTGGAGCAAGGGCCGACCCTGGTCGTCTGGGCGTTCGACGCCTCCGGCAGCCTCCAGGCCGAGCGGCAACGTTTGAGCAAGCACATCGAGAACATCTACGCCCACATCAAGCAGCTCGACGAGACCAACTTGTCGGCCGATAGCGGCCTCCTGACGATGGTCGTCAGCTTCGGCCAGGACCGCAAGGCGCTGCTCCCCAAGCCGACGGCCGATCGGTCGGAGATCCTCGAGGCCATCAACAGCGTCACCCGGGACGAGAGCGGCATCGAGACCACGTTCACCACGGTCGCCGAGATCGTCAAGAATTGGGGCAGGTATCGCGAGAGCAAGGAACGCGCCTATCGGACGATGGTCATTGTCGTGACCGACGAGGTCGGCGACGACGAGGGCCAGCTCGAAGGCGCGATCGCGATGGCCCAGCGCGCCAAAGTGCCCGTCTATGTCCTCGGCTCCCAGGCCGTTTTCGGCCGCAAGGAGAACTACGTCAACTACACCGATCCCAAGACCAAGCACGTCTTCTACAACGTCCCCGTGCGGCAGGGGCCCGAGAGCGTGATGCTCGAGCAAATCCGCCTGCCGTTCTGGCACGAGGGCTCGCAATACGAGGTCCTCGAGTCCGGCTACGGCCCGTTCGCACTCAGCCGTCTGGCCGCCGCCACCGGCGGGATCTATTTCATCACCCGGTTCGATACCCGTCGCATGGGCTTCGACCCGGCCAAGATGCGGGAATACCAGCCCGACCTGGAGCGGCGCGAGAAGTACGAGCAGCAGATCTCGCGCTCCCCCCTGCGGCAGGCGGTCATCAATGCCGCCATGATCACGCAGCAGAACCTGCCCGGCATGCCCGGGCTGTACTTCCCGCCCGCCGACGCCCCCGAGTTCAAGGACGTGATGGCCAATAATCAGGGCGTCGCCGAGCGGACCGCGTACACCGTCGATGAAGCCTGGGGGCCGATCAATTCGGTCGCCAAGCTCCGCGACCGCGAGACATCCCGGCGCTGGCAGGCCCACTACGACCTGATCCGCGGGCGACTCCTGGCGATGAAGGTCCGCTGCTACGAGTACAACTGGGCCTGCGCCCGGATGAAGAAGGATCCCCCCAAATTCACCAATGCCAGGTCCAACGCCTGGAAGCTCGTCCCCGACGCCGAGATCCGGTATAGTGACAAGGCCGCCGCCGCGGCCCGCGAGGCCGAGATGCTGCTGCGTCGCGTCGTCGAGGATCATCCGGCGACACCCTGGGCCCTCCTGGCCCAGCGCGAGCTGAAGGATCCGATGGGCTTCAAGTGGGTGGAGACTTACGTGATCCCGCCCCGACGGAACGACAACGCGGCCGAAGCGAAGGCCAAGAAGAATAACCCCAAACCGGCCAAGCCGCCGGAACAGCCGAAGCTATGATCGGCCGGCGGCGAGGCGGGATTCGTCCCCCAACTCGGAGAAAACCGATCGTTGCTCGACGGCCGGCCTCGGACGATTCCCGGATGACGCAAAGGATGACGGTTCGAGACGGCGGCGCGATCGCGGGTTAACGAAGCGAAGCTCATAGCCACCAGCCACTTGAGACGTGTCACTCAGACGGAGCCGCGACATGGAACTGCGATCTGCTGATCCGTTGTCGGAGGATAATGTCTACGGGCTCGCGGTCTCCGGGCAAGACCGTGCGGACAGGGAGCCATCGAAGATCCACGGGGACCCGTTCGACGACCTTCTGGACCCGGCACCGAGCGGCAGGCCCTTGACGGCGGTGACCATGGAGGCGCCCCCTGTGATGGTCGAATCTCGGCACTCCGATGCGGCGGACGCATCGGCTTCGGCTTCGGGAGCCGCCGCGAGCGCCGAGGAACCGGCCGTCGCCGCGGGGACCGGTGCGGCCGGCAACGGCATGGCTCCGGGCGAAACGGCCGCGGTCGCGAAGGCGCCGAAGTCTCCCAAGAGCACACGCCTGCAACCCCGCAAGCGACGGCGGAAGCCCCGGCTGCTGCACCTGATGCAAGCCTGGAGCGTCTCGCTGGTGGTCCACGTGGGGATCCTCTCGGCGCTGGCCGTCGCCACGTTCTCCTCGTCGGACACGATCAAGAAGACCATCCAGCTCGATTCGGCGCTGTCGCCGTATCGCAACGGCGAGCAGGAATTGACGCCGATCTACGCCGACCCGGACGCCCAGAAGCGCGACCAGGCGATCGGCGACGAGCATGCCGAGAAACCGGGCGAGCCGACCATGGTCGTGCTGGGCGAGGGCGGCGGCGAAGAGGGCGAGGACGGCGCCGGCGTCATCGTCGCCGGCGGCATGGGCGCGACCCGGCCGACCGCCACGCCCCGCGTCCGGGGCGCCGGCAAGGGGAAGATCAATGAAGGCTCGAGCCTCCCCGGGGTCAAGCTCGACAGCCTGGCCCGCTCGCCCCTGAACCTGCTCCCCGTCGCCCCGGCCGCCGACCTCGGCGGCGGCGGCAAGATCGCCGGCGATCCCACCTTCGTCGTCAAGGAGATCGGCGTCGCCCTCGACCAGCTCGCCCGCGAGATCCTCCGCCAGCTCAAGGACCACAAGGTCACCGTCGTCTGGCTATTCGATGAGTCGATCTCCATGCAAGACGATCAGAAGACGATCATCGAGAAGTTCGACCGCGTCTCCAGCGAGCTCAAGCAGAACATCGACCCCACCAAGAAGGCGGCCGGGGCCCTGAACCACGCGATCGTCGGCTTCGGGCAGGGCCTCGATTACATGCTCGAGAAGCCCCGCGACGACATCGAGCAGATCGGCCGGGCGATCAAGAAGCTGAGGATCGACTCGACCGGCATCGAGAACACCATGATGACCATCCGACAGGTCGCCGAGCACTACTCGTCCCTGATCCGCAAGGACAAGGAACGCAAGGTCCTGATCGTGCTGGTGACCGACGAATCCGGCGACGACGGCGCCGACGTCGAGGAGGCCCGCCAGGCCCTCAAGAGGAACCTGATCCCCCTCTACGTGATCGGCCGGCAGTCGCTCTTCGGATACCCGTTCGCCCACCACCGCTACGAGGACCCGGTCACCCACGACGTCTACCACCCGCTGATCCGCCGCGGCCCCGAGACCGCCGACCTGGAGCTCTACCAGTGGGACGGCCTCTACGATCGCTGGGACGAGCAGCCCTCCGGATTCGCCTCCTACGAGCTGGCCCGATTGACCGTGGAATCCGGCGGCATCTACTTCCTCCTGCCCAGCGAGGAGTTCATGCGGATCCGCCATCGCGAGCAGGCTTACTCGAGCATCGCCCTCAAGGAATACCAGCCCGAATACGACAACCGCCTGACCTACGTCCAGAAGCGCGAGGCCTCCCCGCTCCGCCAGACCTTGCACGCGATCGTGATGGAGGGCCGGAACTTCATCTACCGCCGCGACTTCCCGATCGAGCACCCGGAGCTGGTCAAGGCCGCCATGGAGGAGGGCCAGAAGGCCACGATCAAGCTCAACGCGCTCCTCGCGATCGAGCACCGCCTCGTGGAACTCCACAAGCTCCGCGACCGCGAGTCCGCGAAGCGTTGGCAGGCGCATTACGACCTGATGCTGGCCCAGACCGTCGCCTTCCAGGTCAAGGCCTACGAGTATCGCGCGCTGATGGCCTCGATCGTCAACCAACCGCCGACGCCCAAGCGCAACCCCGCGCAGGACCTCGTGATCACCTGGGTCGTCGACCACGCCAGGGAGCCCCTGGCGCCCAAGAACGAGACCGCCAAGAAATACGCCGAGGCCAAGCGGCTGCTCGAGGAGGTCATCGCCAACCACCCCAAGACTCCCTGGGCCGACCTCGCCCAGGACGCCATCGACCGCGGCTTCTCGGTCAAGTTCAACGAGTGGCACCACAACCCGAAGTACTACGACCGCGCCCAGTATGTGCCGAGATATTGAATTGAAGATTGGTCATGGCCGATGAGATCCCGGGCCTTTCGGGCCTCTGGTCGGAGACCGCGGGCGATCCGGGGGTGATCGTCGCCGTTCTGGATGGCCCGGTGGATCGGGCCGACCCGGCCCTGGCCGGTTCGCGCCTGGAAGCGGTCGAGGCCGCCGTGCCCTCGGCGGCCAGACCGGGCGGGCCGGCGACGTCGCACGGGACCGCGGTGGCGAGCTTGATCTTCGGGAGGCACGCGCCGGACAACCCGGCGCGAGGGATGGCGCCGGGCTGTCGAGGCCTGGTGATACCGATCTTCGAAGACGTCGACGGCCCCGGCGGGACCGGGCTCGAGGAATCGTTTCGTCGGGTCTGCTCGCAGATCGACCTGGCCCGGGCGATCCTCGTCGCGGTCGAGCACGGGGCGCGGATCATCAACATCAGCGCGGGCCAGAACCTGCCGCCGACCTCGGCCTACCCGATCCTGGCCGACGCGGTCAACCGGGCCTCGCGCCGGGGTGCTTTGATCGTCGCCGCGGCCGGCAACGATGGCTGCGAATGCCCGCACATCCCCGCCGCGCTGCCCGGCGTGCTGGCCGTGGGTGCCATGGATTCGCGGGGCCAGCCCCTGGAATCCAGCAACTGGGGGGGACATTACCGGTCCTCCGGCTTGCTGGCGCCCGGCACCGGGCTGATCGCCGCCCGGGCCGGAGGGGGCACCTCGGCCGTCGTCGGCACCAGCTACGCCACGGCCATCGTCGCGGGCGCCGCCGCCCTGCTCGCGAGCCTCGCCCTGGGTCGAGGGATATCGCTCGACGGGCGGCGGATCCGCGAGATTCTGCTTGACTCGACCGATCGATGCTTCGATGATACGCTTTCATGCCGTCGATGGCTGGCGGGACGGCTTGACCTCGTCCACGCGCGCCGCTTGCTCGAGACCAGGTATCTCCGCATGAGCGACGATCTTCCGGGGAATGCTCCACCAAGCGGCGGAGACCGGCCTGCCGTGGACGTCATGGCGGGCACGAGCTCGGCCAACACCTCGCCCCCGATCGCCCGCGGTACGGACCCTGCGCGGAACCTGAGCCCATCCGAAGGCTGCGGCTGCGCGAGCTGCCGCGCCAAGGCCGAGGCACCGCCGAAATCGGAGGGCTGCGGTTGCGCGAGCTGCCGCGCCAAGGCCGCGCCCGGCAAGACCGGACTGGTCTTCGCCCTCGGCCAGATCGGCTACGATTTGATCTCCGAGGCGCGTCGAGACTCGATCCAGCAGCACATGGGCGGACCGGGCGCCAATCCGTTCGACCACTCCCAGATCCTCGGCTACCTCAAGGACAACCCCTGGGAAGCCGCGTCGATCGTCTGGACCCTGAACTTCGATCAGACCCCCCTGTACGCGATCCAGCCGGCCGGGCCCTTCGCCGCCAGGATCTACGATCTGCTCCGCGAGTTCCTCGACGACCAGGTCAAGGGTGAGGTCGAGATCGTCTCGATCCCCGGCCGGCTCGCCGGCCAGGCGCGGCTGCTCAACGGCCAGGTCGTGCCGGTCGTGATCCCCGAGCCCCGGGGCATGTATAGCTGGACCACCGGCGCCCTGGTCAAGGCCGTCGTCGGCGAGCCGGCATCGGCATCGGCGGCGGACGCGGCCGGCGACGCCAAGGCCGACGCCGTGCGCGAGTTCCTCCAGAAGGTCTACCACGAGCTGCGCAACCTCGGCCTGAGCGCCGAGGACCGCGCCGTCAACTACGCCGCGACCAACGCCCTCCAGGTGGAGAAGGTCTTCGAATCGGCCATCAAGGAATCGATGGCCCTGGATTCCATCGAGGTGGAGCGGAGCCCGCTCGGCCGCCCGGATTCCGACTGCTGGGACGTGAAGATCCACTTCTTCTACCCCGGGCGCCAGGTGCAGACGGTGCGCAAGGTCTTCCGCTTCACCGTCGATGTCAGCGATGTGGTACCCGTGACGGTCGGTCCGACACGGTCCTGGTTCGTGCGCTGAAGGATCACCCCCCGGCGCCGGGCCGGGAGTCGTGACGAGGGTAGACGGAAACCGTATTGCACCGAGGAGTCCCGCGACATGCGACTGCCCAGATTCTCCGAAGGCGTCATCCGCCGATCCACGATCCCGGTCGGGACAGGCCGTGGCCGGATCACGACGGCCTCGAACGAGGAACCCTTGCCCTGCGGGTCGACGTGCAGTCTCACCGCCGACACGCCCTGCGCGGCCAATTGCCCATGCACCTGGAACGCATCGGCCAACGAATACAAATGCACGATCCCGAATGAGTAATTTGCCGCGCATGCCGGCGAGGTGGCGGGCGATGCGGGACGTGGGCCGGGCGACGTCATCGACCTTCGACGGCCTTCGGACGGCCCACATCCCCGAGCTCGGACGGATTCATCGAGACGCCGGGCCCGCGGCAGCCCCCGGGTTCCCCCGGGTTTCCCAGAGCTTGATCGTGTGATCGTCACTCGCGGACGCGATGCGACGGCCATCCGGAGAGAACGCGACACCCCACACAGTCCCGGCATGCCCGCGGAGGACCAGGACTTCCTGGCCGAACGCCGGATCCCAGACGCGGACCGTCCGATCCCGACCCCCGGAAGCCAATCGGCGGCCATCGGCGGAGAATGCCAGCGCATCGACGGGCGCCGCGTGTCCCTGGAGTGTATGGACCGCCCGGCCCGCGGCGAGGTCCCACGTCTTGACCAACCGGTCGAAGCCTCCGGTGGCCAGCCGACGCCCGTCCGGACTCATCGCCATCGCCCTGATGCCGCCGGTATGCGCGAGGATGGCCCGCTCCCGTCGGCCCGAATCCACGTCCCAGTCGAGGACGAAGCCGTCGCTACCGGCCGAGATCAGGGTCTTACCGTCGGGCGTGTAGGCGAGGGCATTGACCCCGTCGATATGCCCCCGAAGGGTGCGGATCTCCCGGCCGGCCTCGATATCCCAGATCTTGACGGAGCGATCGTCGCTGCCGGAGGCCAGGGTCTTGCCGTCCGGCGCGAAGGCGAGGGACCAGATGTCTTCCTCATGACCCTTGAGGGTATGGAGCTCACGCCCCGTGGCGGGGTCCCAGATGCGGACCGTACGGTCGTGGCCCGCGGAGGCCACGAGCCGCCCGTCCCGACGGACCGCGACGCAATGCACCGCCGAGGTGTGCCCCTTGAAGGTGCGGACCACCTGGCCGTCGGCCACGTCCCGGAGCGTGACGCTTCGATCCAGGCAGGCGGAGACCAGATACGAACCGTCGGGGCCGAACGCGACGTTGAAGACCACACCTTGCTCCCTGAGCGAGCGAAACTCCTGGTCCTTCGTCGCGTCCCAGATCCGGACCTTGCGGTCATTGCTGGCGCAGGCCAGATGGACGCCATCGGGTCCGAACGCGATACTCTGGATCGTGGCGGTATTCCCCTTGAGCGTCCGCACCAGGTGGCCGGTGGCGGCATCCCACAGGGTGACCGCCTGATTCGAGGAGCAGCCGGCGGCGAGGGTCTTGCCATCTCGCGCGAAGGCCAGGAAATTCACGGGCACCGGGTCGCGCTGGTCGCGGAAGGTGCGCAACACCCGGCCCGTGGCGGTCTCTCGCAGGAGGATCGTCCCGTCGAACAGGCCGGTCGCCAGGAGATGACCCTCGGCGTCGATCGCCATGCCGTAAGTCGGACCCATCGCATCGTCGTGGGTGAACGTGCGGACCACGGCGCCGCTTGCGGTATCCCAGGCGCGGATCTCGGTCGTGCGGGCACGGTTCGAGTAGAGGATCTTGCCGTCGCGGCTGAAGGCGAGGCCGCCGGACTGATCGTCGAGGGTGCGGAGGAGCGTGCCGGCGGCGTCCCAGAGCTTGACCGTCCCGTCCATCGAGGCGGAAGCCAGGATCTTTCCATCGGGCGAGTACGCCAGCAATCCGACCGATTTGGTGTGCCCCGCGAGCCTGCGGATGGGCTGGCCGGTGGCGACGTCCCAGAGCGTCACGTTCACGTCGAACCCGCCCGAGGCGAGGGTCTTGCCGTCGGGCGCGAAAGCGATGGCATAGAAGGACGACTTGTCGGCCAGCCTCCGGATCGGCTGGCCGGTGGCGATGTCCCAGAGCACGGCGGAGTGATCCCAGCTCCCGGACGCCAGGTGGCGGTTGTCGGGGCTGTAGGCCAGGCACGAGACGACCTCCTTATGGTCGGACAGCACCCATTCCTGGGAGTTGCATAGGCGGTCGAGGTAATACCATTCGAAGCCGCGGAGGTCGGACTTGCCATCGGGCGGTCGCGTCTCCTCGAGGTGGCGACGCGCCTCGCTGAGGCTCGCGTCGTGCCAGTCGCGCTCGGCCAGGTTGAGCTTCGCGGCGTAGGCGACGTGCCGGGCGTAGTCCTCGCTCCGGATGGCTTCGTCGCGGGCGGTGATAGCCGCCTTGCTGGCGGTGATGGCGGCCTCGCTGGCGGCGATGGCCGCCCGCCAGTTCCAGATGATGCCGGCGAGACCCAGCAGCGCGACGATCGCCACCAGGGCACACCAGGCGGCGATGTCCGGCCGGCGTCGCACCCACTTGACGGCGCGCTCGACCTTCGACGCGGGGCGAGCGACGATCGGCCGGCCCTCGATCCATCTGTTCAGATCGTCGGCCAGGTCGCGGGCCGAAGCATAGCGATCCCTGGGTTGCTTCCCCAGGCATTTCAGGCAGATCGTCTCCAGGTCGCGGTCCACCCGGGGATTATGGACGTGAGGGGCCGGCACCTCCTGCTCGTGGATCTGGCGGAGGACTTCCAGGGCCGAGCCGCCGGTATACGGCGGGCGACCCGACAGCAGGGTATAGAGGATCGTGCCCAGGCCGTAGACGTCGGTGGCCGTGGTGATCTCATCCCGTCGACCCCGGGCCTGCTCGGGGGACATGTAGCTCGGCGTCCCCATGATCTGGGATGTCGCCGACTCATCGACGACCCCTTCGCCCAACCGCTTGGCCAGACCGAAGTCGATCACGTGCGGCTCGTCACGTTTGTCCACCAGGATGTTCGACGGCTTCAGGTCGCGATGCAGGACCCCGCGCTCGTGGGCGTGGTGGATCGCCTCGGAAATCCGCGCCAACAGCCGGGCGATCGCCCTCGGCCGGTCCCGGAACCGGTCCAGGCCGTCGGCGAGGTTCCGGCCGTCGATCAGCTTCATGCTGTAGTAGAGGATTCCCTGGTGCTCGCCGCTGTCGAGGATCGGGACGATGTGGGGATGGTCGAGCGCGGCGACGGCCTCGGCCTCGATCTGGAACAGGCGGACCTGCCGGAAGTCGGCCAGCATGCCGGCCTTGATCATCTTCAGCGCGACGTCCCGGTTGAGCCCCTTCTGCCAGGCCTTGAAGACGACCCCCATGCCCCCCTGGCCCAACTTCTCGAGCAGCACGTAATCCCCCAGGATCGAGCCGGGGCGCACCATCGCCAGGCCGTCGAGCTGGGGCTGGACACCCTCGCCCCCCTCGAGCGGTTCGACCGTATCCGGCAGACCTATCGGGCTCGTCGTTTCGCCGGGTATGCCTTCGGTCGGCTCCAGCGGCTCGGCGATGTCATCGCGGGCCTTCGCGGGCCTCACCGGCACCCGGAAATCGCCCAGAGGCCGGGCTACGCGCGTCAGACCAAGACCCCCGGGTCGCTCACCGCCGTCCGGGAGCATCTCATCGATCGGGGTCAGATCCGCCGTGGATGGATCGAGCAGGATCATCTTGCCGGGGTCACGTCCCGGATAATCCGGCGGCGTCGGCTCGTCCCCGCGGCTCTTCCGCAACTCCTGGTCGAGCATCACGATTTCCAGCCAGAGCGCGACCCGCACCTCACCCTCGACCCCGTCGAGGTAATCCTCGATCCGAGGCTCCCGCAACGCGCGCCACTCCGACTCATACCGATCGCACCGTTCCTCGATCAGCCGTCGTCGGTCGTCTTCGACCCATCTCCGGTGCCGCCCTTCATTGGCTGCCATGCAAGCACTCTCCCGGGAGAAGCGACCTCAACGTATCACGGATTTTCGAAGCGTCCCGGCCGATGCCGACCGTTGCCATGGCGAAGCCTGACGGCACGCCCCTATCTCTAAGCTTCCCCTCTGACACTCGAGACCGACATCTGTCGGCGGAAGATCGCGAAATTGAGTCTATCGCAAGGAAACCGGGTACAAGGATTTTGCCCCGAAGGATCTGAATAGGTCAGTTGGTCGTCGCGAGTGGCGAGCCGAGTTCCCGTCCCTACAATCGATTCATCCCTCGATGTCGTGGGTTCGTTCCCTCGCATTCGACCCTGAGCCACCGACGCAACTGCCCATCGGTCGCGAAATATCGACCCTGAGTTCGTTTCCTCGATGCAGAACGATGTCAGACGGGACACGATGGCAGGATGGGCAGGACTCGCATTTACGGGGGTTGGTTTCCTCGATGCCGACCGACTTCGACCGGGGTGTGCCCCTACAGTCAACGCAATCGTTATAGCCTTGGCTTCATTCGCTGGCTTTTCGCTCGTTTCACGGGTGAACGGGCTTCTGATAGTCCGTTGAGTCTCTCGGATTCCATCTCGACGACATCGCGGTCCTCCATCACGAACCCGATGAGCTGACATGCGCAGCACCCTGTCACGCATCCATCAAACCAGGCACCAGATGTCGGGCACTCTCGCCAGTGCAGCGATAGCGGGAATGGACGCGCCTACCTTAACTATGCCGCCGATTTGGAATTTCATGAACGGGATCGTGGAATCCTGGAACTTCTCACGTCGTGAGGGGTTGTCCCCTCTCGTCTCCGGGACGGCGGCCATAAATTCCCGGCGAGGAACCTTCGCGTTCACGCGACGGGGGAATCGCCGCCCAGTCATAATAATAATGAACATAAATTCCCTACCGGGACCGACCTCGGTAGGCTATCCGACATTGATGGAATCACGGGCTTCGCTTCGGTGACCGCTTTCGGTACTCGGACCGGACCGAAGGTCGTAGACACGTCGCAAGGCGCAGCCAACCCACCGGCACGGCACCGGGGCGTCGCGAGATGCCCCGAATCGGAGACCCGGCCCGCCAAGGCCGGCCGGCCCGGATCGGGCCGGTGGGCGGTAACGGCCGACGGGCCGTCGTCCAAGAAGCCCCCTCGTTCACGAGGGGGAGTGATCACACCGATGCCGTGTCCTGCGCCGATCAATAGTGGCCCCCGTGGCTCTTCAGGATCGCTATGACCTCTTGGTTGTGCGGCGAGCTGGAATAGGCCGCGTAACACAACGGCGTGCCCCTCACCCCAGCTCTGTTGACATCCGCGCCGTGGTCCAACAGCAGCTCGACCAATTCCACAGACCCGTAGCCCGCCGCCTCATGGAGAGGCGTCGTCCCATCATCGCTCGCGGCGTTCACATCGGCCTCGTGAGACAGAAGCGTTCGAGCCACGCCCGTGCTTCCGGAGAAACACGCCAAGTTCAGGGGCATGAACCCCATCTGGTCGCGGCTGTTTGGTTCCGCACCCTTCGCGAGCAAGATGTCTGCGACTCGCGTGTGCCCCTCGCGCGCGGCCCGGTGCAACAAGGTGGCTCGACCGTAGCCACGCTGGTCCACCTCGGCGCCACGAGCCAGAAGCTGTTCCACCACAACCGTGTGGCCGCCTCTGGCCGCCTCATAGAGCGGCGAGACGTTATTCTTGTCCAGGACGTTCGCGTCCGTGCCGCATGCCAGAAGGCGCTCCATGACCTCTTGTTGACCGGTCCTCGCCGCGAGGTGCAGGAGCGTCCTGCCCGACGGGCCTCGTTGAACGATCAGGCGCGAATCGTTCTTCATCATGGTCTCGAGCCGATTACGATCACCCAGGCTTGCCGCAGACCAGGCGTCAACGGGAGCACCATGAGCGAGTAACAAGGACACGATGTCCGCTCGCCCGGCTTCCGCCGCCACGATCAGAGGCGATACGCATCGCGAATCGGTGGCGACGATCGTGGCCTTATTCCGAAGGAGCGACTCGACGACATGCCGGTGACCCTGGCGCACGGCCCAGTGCAGGGGCGTTTCGCCATCGGCGTCGCGTGCATCGACATCCGCGCCCTCTCGTATCAGGAGTTCGGTGAGTGTTTGGCCGCCGTTGTATGCGGCCCAGTGCAGCGGTGTCCATTCCTGCACATACCCGGGAAGCCAGCCGAAACCGCCATTGGCATTGACATCGACATCGGTGCCACGTTTCAGGAGGAGTTCGGCGACTCGCACATGCCCGCCAGCCGCTGCATCATGGAGCGCAGTGATTCCCTTCATGTGCCCGGGGCGTTCGGCTTCGGCCGAGGCGGATGCGCCCCGCGATAAGAGGAGCTCGACCACCTCGTCCCGACCGTACTTGGCCGCCCAGTGCAGGGCGGTCTGTCCATCGGGTGCCCTGGCCGTTGCAAGTTGAGGATCCGTCATCAGGAGCTTCGATACTTCGTCGATCCATCCCAGGCTCGATGCCACGAAAATGTCCCGCTTTGCCCCCTCGGCGATGAGCAGGTCAACGATCTCCTGGCACCTCTCCGTCAGGGCAAGGAAGCCGGGGATACGGTCGATGATCTCTTCGCTTTTTTGAGTCGCCGCAATGAACAAGGGGGTACGCCCATGAAGATCTGTCGCATCCAGATCCGCGCCATGAGACACAAGCAGGGGGACGAGCTCTCCACGGCCCGAGGTCGCAGCCGCATGCAGCGGAGTATGGGAGAAGCGGTCCCTCGCGTTGGCGTCCGCCCCTTTTTCAAGCAGGACCCGTGCTGCGTCCTTGTGGCCGTATCGCGCCGCAAGATGAAGGGGAGTTTCCCCTCGATTATTCCGGACGTCAACCTGGTCGGGCCGCTCCGCGAGCAACCTCCGTACCTGGACGGCGTCACCCAGCTCGGCCGCTTTATGGAGAGGATCGTCGGGAATTCCGGCGGCCGGGAACATGAATCCAGCCACCAGCCCCATGATCGCGCACGCAATCAACAGTCTTAGATTCATTCGGCGGCTCATCGCGAAGCTCTCGTCGTTCTGCGAATCGCATGACCGATCGCCCCGGATTTCATCCTACGGTATCGGACCTCGAGTGTGTGGTATCGACCGGTCGGGACTCTGCTGAGAGAGATACTCGACCGCTCGGGTTGGGGGCCTGATCGGCTTGGGGTCCTGTTCACCACCTTTTGGCCATGGCCCGTTCGTAGCATGGGCTGCAAGAAGGGGTGCACCGGACGCACACAGATTTCCCGGATCGGGCCCGAGCGAAGCCGGGACTCCGGAATCCGATTCGGTTTGGAGCGGATCGGTCAGGGATCGGATTCTTCGCAGATCTGCTCCCAGGCCAGGCGGATGTTCTCGGCCTTCCGTTCGACGGTCCGGACCGCGCAGCCCAGATTCCGGGCGATCTGGGCGTTGGTGACCCCCTCGACTCGCCACCGGGCGATCTGGCGATGGATCGCGTCGGGCAGGGAGTCGAGGAGTTCCTGGAGCTGCTCCTGGAGGATGACCGCGACCTCCGGGGGCGGCTCCTTGTCGGCGATGAGGGCCAGCACGACCGCGTCCGCGTCGAAATCGGCCTCCTGATCTCCCCGATCCGCGGCCGATGCCGGGATCCGGGAGACCTCGCCGCCTCGTTTCAGGCGGCCATGCCGTCGTCGATGCTGGAGGACCTTTTTCGCGGCGATGGCGCGCAGGAGCTGCCAGAGCTCGGCGCGATCGCGAAGCCGATCGAACTGGCCCCGGGCCGCCCCGGCGTAGAGGTCCTGGAAGGCGCTGAGGGCCACGTCCTCGCCGTCCTCGACCGCCTGGTGGGGCGACGACTGGAGTCGACGCCGCGCCTCCGCGACGACCCGCCGGAAATAGCGTTGCCAGATCGCGTCGGCCGCATCCGCCCGGCCGGCCTTCAGGCCCTCGAGCCACTTCGAAATCGAGCCGGGATCGTCAGAAGACATCGTCGTCCCCGGGGCGATTGGAGGTCGGTCGGATCGGGAACCGGCAACGGGAATCGGCATCCTCGATCCAGGATTCACATCCCGAATCACAGAGTCATCCCGATTGTAGCTATGCATCTTCGGGGCGAGCAAGCGGAGAGACTCGAAGCATCCCTCCCACTGGCGCGGCGAACTGCTGGGCTTGACTCGACGAAAATGGCCTCGATCGAAGTCTGGGATGTGTTGCGGCTCGCGAAGGCCCCCTCACCCGCCCTGCGGGCGCCCTCTCCCCTCTTCGCGGGGCGAGAGAGGAGAGACGCCGCCTCTCATCCCGTAATCCGAGATCGAAAATCGAAAATCCAAAACGCGAGGCCTTGGATCAGGGTTTCGCCTTGGCCTGGGCCGAAGCCGCCTGGCTTTCGGAGAGGACGTCGAAGCTGCCGATCAGGACGTGCTCGGTCCCGTCGAATTCCGGCCACTCGTTGGTATTGGCCAGGGGCGGGTTGTTGGGGGCGCCGGGGACGTACTTCTTGAGCACCTCGGTATGCGTGTCGTCGGACGGGCCGATGATCACCCCGGTGCGGACCGGCTTGCCGTCGATCTGGAGGAAGATGGAGTAGTCCTGGCCGCCCTGGAAGTTGATGGCGTTGGAGGGGAGCGTCCAGACCTGCTTGCGGTCGATCGCGATGGAGACGGTCACGTACCAGCCGGGGTGGAGATGGTTGTCGCCGTTGGGGATGTCGATCTCGGTCTGCAAGGTGCGGGTCGAGGGATTCATCGAGAATCCCGAGCGGACGACCTTGCCCTCGCGGGAGGCCCCCGGGAGCGCCTGGAAGCGGATGAAGGCCGTGTCCCCTTCGTGGACGAAGAAGGACGCCAGCTCGGGGACGCCGACGAAGACGCGGACCGGGTCCGTCTGCTCGAGGACGAACAGCGGCCGGCCGTTGGCGCCGCCGCCGGGCTGGAGGTAGTCGCCCGGGCTGACGTTGCGCTGGGTGATCACGCCGTTGAAGGGCACCTTGATCTGGCCGTAATCGACGTTGACCCGGGCCTCGCGCTCCTCGGCCTGGGCGACGAACAGGTCGGCGCGGGCGGCATCGACATCGACCCGGGCCCGGTCGCGGTCGGCGATCGCCTGGTCGCGCGACGAGTTCATCTCGGAGACGATCGCATGCGCCTGGTCGCGCGCCGCGACGGCCTCCTCGAACTGGCGATAGGTCTCGTCGCGGACCTGGACGTCGAGGACGCGCTGGGCCACGAGCTGCTCGAGCCGCTTGTATTCCGACTCCCAGCGCGTGTAGCTGGCCTGCGCCGCTTGACGCCGGCCTCGGCCGAGAGGATCCGGGCCTTGGCCGTCTCGAGCTTCGCCTCGGCCGCCCTCAGGGCGCTCTGGGTCACGTCGATCTGGACCTCGGCCCGGCTCACCATCGCCGTCTTCTGCGCGAGCTGCGCGACCAGGTCGGGGATCCACATGTCGAGGAGGATGTCGCCGACCTTGACCCGGTCGCCGATGTTGTATCGGTATTTCTGGACGTAGCCGGAGATCCGCGAGTAGATGGGCGACTCCTCGAACGCCTGGAGCGTCCCCGGCTGGACGACCATCATCCGGATGTCGCGCTTCTCGGGCTTCACGACCCGGATCCCGGCGGTCGTCCCTTCCTCGCTCTTACCCGTGGCCCCTTTCTGGCCGGGCGAAGTTCCCCGGTCGGAGTGCCGGCAGCCGCCGGCCAGGAGCAGCAGCCCCAACGCCGCGAGCCACGGCGCCCGGGCCTTGCGGAGCGGCCGACGGGTCATGGCCGGGCTCGATTCAGTCGTCGGCCTCGGCATGGCCGTTGTCCTCCGATTCGGGGTGCGTCGCCTCGTCGTGATGGGGCTGGATCGGGTCATAGTGGGTACTCTCCGGGTCGTCCGGGTCGAGCGATGGGGATCGGTCGGAGGCGCCGCCGAGCAGCAGGGTGAACACGGCCGGCAGGACCAGGAGCGTGGCGAAGGTCGCCAGGGCCATGCCGCCGATCACGGCCCGGCCGAGCGGGGCGTTCTGCTCGCTCCCCTCCTCCAAGCCGAGCGACATCGGGATCATCCCGGCGATCATGGCGCAGCCGGTCATGATGATCGGTCGCAGCCGGCCCTTGGCGGCGGTGATCACGGCGCGATCGGCCGGCATCCGATCCTCGCGGCGATGGCGGTCGCCGAAGCTGACCAGCATGATCGCGTTGGAGACCGCCACGCCGACGGCCATGATCGCCCCCATGAACGACTCGATGTTGAGCGTCGTCCGCGTGATCCAGAGCGCCAGCACCACGCCGCAGAGGACCGCCGGCACGGATGCCACGGCCGAGAGCGCCAGCCGGAACGACTGGAAGTAGGCGGTCAGCATGATCAGGATCACGAGCACGGCCACGCCCAGCCCGATCACCAGGCTCTGGAACATCTCCCGCATCGGCCGGACCTGGCCGCGGAGGTCGACCTCGGTCCCCCGAGGCGGCTGGCCGGCGCGGGCGATCGCGGCGTCGAGCCGGTCGATCGTCCGGCCGAGGTCTTCCCCCTCGACGTTGGCCGTCAGGCTCAGGAAGCGCCTCATGTTGTAGCGGTCGACCTCGCCGGGCATCTCGCTGCGCATCACGCGGGCGACGTCGCGGACCAGGAGCGGCGGCGTGGGGTTGGAGGGAGAATCGGCGACCTTCGCCGCCTGCTGGCGATTGGACTGGGTCGTCAGCGGCACGAGCTCGACGTCGGTCGCCTCGGTCATCCTCGGCGACGGGACCTGGACCTGGACCTGGTACGAATTGCCGCTGACGTCGTCGCGCCAGTAATTGCGCGAGGTGTACCGGCTGGAGTAGGTGGCCGCGATCAGCGATTGGCCGATGTCGCGGGCCGTCACGCCGCTGAGCCCGGCCCGCTGACGGTCGAGGGTGACCTGCACGGACGGGTAATGGAGCGACTGCTGGATCTGGACGTCGCGGAGCGATTTGATCTCGTCGAACTGGGCGCGGAGCTTGTCCATGAACGCGCTGGAATCGGCCATGTTCCGGCCGCTGACGACCACCTCGATCGGCGCGGGGGACCCCAGGCTCATCGTCTGCGAGATCAGGTCGCCCGGCTCGAAGGCGAAGGTGAAGTCCTGGAGGCGGCGGTCGATCTGCTCCGGGTTGACGCCCAGGTGCGCCAGCTCCTGGCGATACCACGACCCGACCTTCTCGGGCAAGACCTTGCGCAACCGCTCCTGCAGCGCGAAGATCCCGATCCCGCTCCCCTCGCGGAGGCCGACGCGCAGCAGGCTGTCGTCGGGTCCCCGGCTCCAGAGGTAGGCCATGTTGATCGTGAACTGAGGCGGGTTCGCCCCGGCGTAGCCCATGGTGATGTCGACATTCTTGGGCCCGACCTCGTCGGCGATCACGTCGAGCGTCTTCTGAGCCACCTTGCGAGTCAGCTCGTAGTGGGTCCCCTCGGGCGGCCGGACGCGGAGCTGGAACTGCCCCGTGTCGACCCTCGGGAACAGCTCGCGGCCCAGTTGGCTCCCGACGACGACCACGACGGCGCCGGTCGCCAGCAGGTAGGCCAGCACCACCAGGCGACGATGCCCGACCGTCCAGTCGACGATCCCTTCGAAACCGTTCTGGAGCTTCGTGAAGAACCCGGGCCGGCCGGCCTCCTCGTGGCCGTGGGTCCCGTGGCGGTTCTCCAGCAGCCAGACGCTCATCACCGGCACGAAGGTGCTGGAGAGCAGGTACGAGGTGATCATCGCCCCGCCGACGGCCAGCGAGAGCGGCACGAACAGCGCGCGCACCGGCCCGGTCATGATGAACGACGGGATGAACACGCAGAGGATGCACAGGAGCGCCAGCAATCGGGGTACGGCCGTCTCCATGTTCCCCTGCCGCACGGCCCGGGGCATCGACGGCGTGTGCTCCATCTGGGTGTGGATGTTCTCGATCTCGACGGTCGCCTCGTCCACCAGGATGCCGATCGCCAGCGCCAATCCGCCCAGGGTCATGATGTTGATCGTGTTGCCCGTCAGGTCCAGGATGACGATCGATCCCAGCAGCGCCAGCGGGATGTTGAGCACGACGATGATCACGGCCCGGAGGTCGCGGAGGAACAGCAGGACCATCAGCCCGGTCAGCCCTGCGCCCAGCGCCCCCTCGACGCCCACGCTCTCGATGGCCCGATAAACGATCGGCGACTCGTCGAACTCGTACGAGACCTTCACGTCGTCGGGCAGGGCCGCCTGGAATCGGGCCATGTTCTCCCTGACCGAGTTGACCACGGTCAGCGTCGAGGCGGAGGCCGCCTTGACCACAGGCAGGTAGACCGACTTCTTGCCGTTGACGAGCGCGTAGCCGACGGGGATATCCGTCGCGTCGCTGACCCTGCCGACATCCCGGATGTAGACGTTCTCCCCGAGCTTGAGCGGGATGTTGAGCAGCTCCTGCGGGCTCACGACCATCGTATTGGCCGGCACGATCGTCATCTGGTCCTTGATCGTCACATTGCCCGAAGGGCTGATGAAGTTGCCGCGATCGATGGCATCCACGACGTCCTGCGGCGAGAGGTTGTAGGATCGGAGCCGGTCGGGGTCGACGTTGACGACGATGGACCGGACGTTGCCGCCGAACGGCGGCGGCGACGAGATGCCCGCCAGGCCCGAGAACATCGCCCGGATCCGGTAGAGGGCCATGTCCTGGAGCTCGCCGACCGATCGGCTCTCGCTCTCGAAGACCAGGTAGCCGACCGGCAGGCTGCCCGCGTCGAGCCGGACCACGTACGGCGGCAGCGAGCCGACCGGCATCACCGACAGGGCCCGGTTGCTGTAGGCGACCGTCTGGGCGGTCGCCTCGGCCATGTCGATCCCCGGCTGGAAGAACAGCTTGAGCATCACCATGTTCTGGATCGACCGCGACTCGACGTGCTCCACGCCGTTGATGTACTGGAAGAACAGCTCGTAGACGTTGGTGATCAGGCCCTCGATCTGCTTGGGATCCATCCCGCCGTAGTTGTGGATCACGTAGAGCTGCGGCTGGTTGAGCGACGGGAAGATATCCTTCTGCATCCGGAAGATGCTGTAAGTCCCGCCCAGGCCCAGGGCGAGCACGAGCATCATCACGGTGATCGGCCGTCGGAGCGCGAAGACGATCGGGTTCATGGGGGCGGTCGCTTGCAGGGCCAACGAAGCAATCATGCTCACGCGGATGGGGTGCCGCGGGAATCCGAAATCCGGTCGCAAGATCATCGCACAAAATCGATGCCGTGTCAGCGACGGGTGGCCTCTTATTCTCACTCGATATTAGAATCGAGTATCGGCCTCGTGATCGAGACGTTCCGAAAATGACATCTGGCGAAGGATGGCCCGCTCCCGGCGGCCGTTCGCGAAGCGCTCGAGGTGTTCCCTTGGCATTGCCGGCTTTCAACGAAGAGGGCGACCTTCCGATCGGTGTGCATCGGGCGACTCTGTCGGATGTCTTGGGGCGTTTCGGTCAAGGATCGATCCAGCGATGTGCCGTAGCCGCTCGGCTCGACCGCATCTATCAACTCGTCGCCTCGACCGGCCATCTGGCGCGTTTCATCGTCTTCGGTTCGTTCGTCACCGCCGAAGAGTTCCCGAATGATGTGGATGTCGTTCTCTTGATGGAAGACAGCTTTGACTTGGCATCCGTGACCGACGAGGCGGCCTTGGTGTTCCAGCACATGGAAGCGGATGCTTACTTTGGAGCGAGCGTATTCTGGGTTCGTCGCTCCGGGGCGCTCGGTGGTGAGCAGGCGATGATCGAATACTGGCAGGTTCGCCGCGAGGGCGGTCAACGCGGCATTGTCGAGATTATACCGGAGGGATCATGATCTCCAACGATCAGCAGCTACAAACGACATTAGATCGCATTGCCTGGTTCCAGGGCCAAGCCGCTCATTTGCGCAAGACGGAGACGAATCCGGTCAATTACCGGGCGGCCGTGTCCGGCTTCCTGGCTGAGATCGACCGGATGCACCTCGATGTCCGAGAATACCTCAGCTTTCTTCCCGCCAAGGCAGTGGAAACAAGTTAGGTCGCTCAGCCGGCTGTTCTCAAGGATGGAGATCATACTCGCGGATCTTATCGATGAGCCGGCGGCGGCTGATGCCGGGCCGCTCGGCGGTCTTGGTGCGATTGCCGCCGCAGGCGAGCAAGGCCCTTCAGGGCGCGAAGTGGTTGAGATGATCGGATCCCCAGTGTTCCGCCATGTACTAAGTCTGCCGGTCCGTTCGGTTGAGGGATTGATCCGTCTAAGATGGCGGTGCGGGGGTGGACGATACGGGTGGCGACCATGGCCCCGGTCATGATGAGCCGGCCAGATGCCAGGATGTTGTGGGAAGGGCGGGGGGATTGTAGAGTCAAATGAACCTGACGTGGTACGCCGACGCCGACGACTCGTTCAGGAGGCTGGCTGTCAAGATCGGCCGAAGCCAGGCCAGAGACCATGGAGCGGTGCTGTCATACATCCTTGGGAGCCGCCGACTGAGGGCCTCGCCATGTCCGACGCCGCTGCCGTATGTCCGTTCGCTCACCGTTCATCTCGAGCTGGCGTGACGGATCTGACAAGACGCGCGACAGGTCGCCCGAATCGCGATTCAAGCGGCAAGCCGGTCGGTAAAGGGCGATCGATCCTCGCGTTTTTCATCATGTCCTCTGCGTTCGCGGCGGTCGCCGACGATGGTCCGCCGGACTCTCTCGATCCGGCCGCGAACCATACGCGAGTCGTCGTGATCCGGGGCGGCAAAGGCGGCGATCCTCGGCCGATCGTGGCGCTGGCGAACCCCACCTGCACCAAGGACCCGGACCAGCTCGGCGACACATATCAAGGCATCTTCAATCGCGAATTGATGCGACAGGCCTTGTTGATCGCCGCCCGCGACGAGCTGGGCCTGGCGACTCGTGACGAGGTGCTCGGCGAGGCGATCGCCGACGACGCCAAGGCCGGGTCGGAGGTCGAGCTCGTGACGGTGTTCCACACCGTTCGAGGTAGGCTCAGCCCGGCGGTCATCCGCCGTGTCGGAGGCGGAGCGAACGCCCGGACGCTCTCCCGGCGCGACCTGGGCGACAGCAACCGCCCGGAGCGCGAGCGCGGCAATCCGGCGGAGATCGCCGAGGAGCTGTCTCGCACCGAGTTTCCCGCCGTGCTGAAGCAGCTCGGGCTCGAGGGCAAGCCGAACGCGAGCCGGCCGGATGCCGGCCTGCCCGCCGGGTTCGAGGATCGGCTCTCGGGCCTGGGTTATCCCGACGTCTTCGCGGCCGTTCGCGACCTGCACGAGGCGATCCGGACCGGCGGCGAGTCGCCGGCCCGCGTCGGGGGACTCGTGCGCGGCTACGCACTGCTGGGACTCCTCACCGAGCACCACTGGCACCCTGCGCACAAGGTGTTCAAGGCCCGTGCGCTCTTGTATGCCCGGCGCCTGGTGGCGCGGGACCCGAAGGGTTCCCACGGGCTCTGGCACCGCGCCTATGCCGAGGCCCTGATCGGTCGCCACAAGGAGGCGCAGGCTGATATCACCTCGGCCCGCGAGCGAGCCAAGGCCGAGAGTCGGCCGAACCCCGCCTGGGCCGACCTGATCGAGGCTTACGCGGGTTACGACATCACGCGCATGAACGTTAACCCGGGGCCGCTCGCGTCGCTCGCGGCCCTGTTGCGCCTGATGGTCGTCGAATACCCCGTGTTGCAGGACCTGACCTTGCTCGCGGCGAGGGAGGTGCTGGCCCTCGCGCCCGACTGCTACCGGGCTCACGATGCGATGTGCCACGTGGGCGGGATCAGCAACTTGCACCAGGCGACCACGGCCGGTCCCGAGATCCTCGCCCGGACTCTCCCGGAGAAGCTCCTGGCCATCCAGGCGCTCCCGGCCACGGTCAAGGAGCACCTCGCGAACGCGGAAGGGGACGACCCGGCGATCTGCAAACTGCTCATCCAGGCGGGAGGGCCGGGCACCGATACCGGCGAGCCATCGTGGGCCGCCCTCGGCGGGCTGATCCGCGAGACGCGGTTCGTGCAGGTCTTCCGACGGCTCCACTTCATGCGCCTCGCCTGGTCGGTGCCGGTCGATGAGTTCTGGGCCGCGTCGGTCTCGTCGGTCGCCGACCACCCCTACCGGCCTTACCTCGAGACCATGGTCGGGGATCGCCGGGGGGCCAACCGATCCCTGGCCCACGTCATCGAGCATCTCGACCTCGCGAACCTCGAGCTTTCCTCGTATCCCATGCTCGCCGCGATCTTCAAATCCCAGCACCCCCAGAAGCTGGTGCCCTGGGAATTCGCGGTGCGACACCTCGACTACAACGCGCATGACCTCTGCGCGGTCGTGGAGTATTCCGACGGGGCGGCGCGGGCCGCCCATGCGGAGACTCTCCTGAGGTTCAGCCCCCAGTCTCCTTATGCCAGGGCGACTCTCATCGAGAACTACTGGGAGCGAGCGAAACCTCACATCGTCGAGTGGGAACAGGACGCTAACAAGTCACCCGCGATCCTGGCCGCGCTGGCCAGGCGGTACAGCGAGCTCGGCAGATACGACAAAGCCAACGGGCTCTTGTTGCGCTATATCCGGTTCTCGCCGGACTACTGGGCATACGACCGGCTCGCCAAGAACTACAAGGAACGCGGTGATCTCGGGCACTGGCGATCGACCCTCGAGGAGTTTCTCGCCAAGACGGAGGATCACGGGCTGAGTCACGCCCAGGCTAATGTCCAGCTCGCGGACCATTTCATGGAGCTGAAACGATGGGAACTGGCACGGCCTTTCGCCGAGGCCGCCGCGCAGAGCGGCGCCGGCTGGGCCATGGTGTGTGCCGAGCGTTGCGCCGAGGGCCGGGAAGACTGGCAGGAGGCCGAAGCTTACGCACGAGGCATCACGCAGCGCTATCCCGAGGGAAGCTGGGGCAAGTGGTTCCTCTTCTGTAAGCGAACGGGTCACGGCGATCTCGCGTCCGCCCGAGCCTTCGCCGAGAACCACCTCGAATCGATCGAACAGCGCCCGGACCCGGCCAGGCCGGTGG
This sequence comes from uncultured Planctomycetota bacterium, assembly GCA_963743925.1. Taxonomy (GTDB): domain Bacteria; phylum Planctomycetota; class Planctomycetia; order Isosphaerales; family Isosphaeraceae; genus CAVZRC01. The sequence goes on from CAVURY010000037.1 coordinate 133,245, forward strand.
CGATCGGTTATTTCTACTGGCTCAGCGGTGAACCCAAGAAGGCGATGACCTGGTTCCGCAAGGCCCACGAGACAACCCCAACTGCGTACACTTGCTTCAACCTGATCTTGCTCGGAGATGAGATCGGCGACACGGACACCCGCGATGAGGCGGTCCGGATCCTGCTCAGGAGTTATCGCAACAAGGCACCCAAGGCGTGTCAGATCTACGAGATTCTGCGAAAATCTTTCGACGGCCAGGCCAAGCCGGCACCCGCTGACCTGAAGGCCATCGACGAGGTCTTGCGAACCGCCTCCCGCGAGTCGCAGGGCCTGAACTCCTACCTGGTCGGCCTCTACCTCAAGAAGCATGGCAAGGCCGAGGATGCTCGCCGCTATCTGAACAATGCCACAGGGCTACCCGGGATTCACGAATGGGGACAGGCGCTCACCGCGGACGCCTTGCGCAGCCTGGGGGATGGTCCGAAGGCTGGCGACCCCGGTGCCAAGCCACCGAACTGAGATCTGGAACGGGGGACGGGTCGCGAAGCACGGTGAGGATGTCTGGCGGACCGGTCCCTCAAGGATGGAGATCATACTCGCGGATCTTGTCGAAGAGCTGGCGGCGGCTGATGCCGAGCCGCTCGGCGGTCTTGGTGCGGTTGCCGCCGCAGGCGAGCAGGGCGCGATGGATCGCCCGCCGCTCGACCTCGGCCAGCAGGGCGCGGAGCGGGATTGGCTCCGCGGTGTCGCCGGCGGCGGCGAATGCCGGGTCGGCCGACTCGTCGACTTCCAGGTGCTCGGGAAGGATGGTCCGGCCGCGGGCCACGAGCACCGCCCGCGCCAGCACGTTCTCCAACTGCCGGACGTTGCCCGGCCAGGGCCGTTCCTGGATCGCGAGCAGCGCCTCGGGTGACAGCGAGAGCTCGCCCCAGCCGTGCCTTCGCTCGACGCGCCGGAGGATGTGCTCGGCCAATGGCGGGATGTCCTCGGGCCGCTCGCGGAGCGGCGGGATCACGATCCGCGCGACGTTCAGGCGGTAATACAGGTCCTCGCGGAATCGGCCGGCCGCCACCTCCCTGGCCAGGTCGCGGTGCGTCGCCGAGATGACGCGGGCATCGGTGTGGAGCGTCTCGGTGCCGCCGACGCGCTCGAACTCCCGTTGCTGGAGGACGCGCAGCATCTTGGCCTGGGCCGATTGCGGCAGCTCGCCCACCTCGTCGAGGAAGATCGTGCCCCCGGCGGCGCGCTCGAACCGGCCTGGTTTCTGCCGGTCGGCGCCGGTGAATGCGCCGCGCTCGTGGCCGAACAGCTCGCTCTCGATCAGGCCCTCGGGCAACGCCCCGCAATTGACCCGGACGAACGGCCCGGCGGCGCGGTCGGAGTGTCGGTGCAGCGCGGCGGCGACCAGCTCCTTGCCGGTGCCGCTCTCGCCGACGATCAGGACGGGGGCATCGGTCGCCGCGGCGCGGCCGATCGACTTGAAGACCTCGCGCATCGCCGCGCTCTTGCCGACGAGCTCGGGCTCGGCGTCGGATCGATCGTCGGAGTCGGCCGGGTCGCTCGACTCCTCGTCGGCCTGCGCCCGGAGCGCCTTGACTTCGAAGGCCAGCGCGCGCTGCCGGAGCGCCCGCTTGAGGGTCAACAGCACCTCGTCGAGGTCGAACGGCTTGGTCAGATAGTCATAGGCCCCGCGTCGCATGGCCTCGATCGCCGCGGTCGAGCCTCCGAGCGCCGTGATGACGATCACCGGCAGGTCGGCCAGCGCCGGCCCGAGCGCGGCGAGAACCTCCAGGCCGTCGCGACCGGGCATCTTGAGATCCAGCAGCACGGCGTCGGGCGATTCGGCGGCGATGCACGCCAGCGCCTCGTCGCCGTCGGACGCCTCCAGGGCCTGGAAGCCTTCGGATCGGAGGAACAGGCCGAGGTTTCGACGGATCGTTCGGTCGTCGTCGGCCACCAGGACCTTGGTGTTGGCTGGGGTGTCCATCAGCGGGCGGCTCCATGGCTCTCGTGCGCGGCGGCCGGGAGGGTGAGCGTGAAGACGGCGCCGGTCCCCTCGGACCGATTGGCGCCCCGAAGCTCGCCGCGATGGGCCAGGGCGATCTCGCGCGCGATCGCCAGGCCGAGCCCGGTCCCTTCGGCCTTGGTCGTGAAGAATGGCTCGAACATATGCTTCAGCGCCTCGGGTGCCAGGCCCGGGCCGGTGTCCGCCACGCTGGCGAGGATCGCGCGGTGGGACGAGTCGCGGCGGGTCGTCAGTCGCAGGGTGCCCCCGGGCGCCATGACCTGGATGGCGTTGGTGGTCAGGTTGCGGAAGACTTGCAGGAGGGCCGACGGGGCCATCGCGACCGGAGGCAAATGCGCGTCGAGGTCAACCTCGACGCGGATTCCCCTGGACTCGGCGGGCGCCGCGGCCAGCCGGGCAGCCTCGGCCAGGACGGAGTTCACGTCGCCAGGGGCGAGATCCTGGGAATCGGCTCGCGAGAACTGGAGCAGGCGGGAGACGATCTCCTCCAGGCGATCGACCTCGTGGACGAGCCCGCCGAGCGAGTCGTCGTCGAGCCCGACGACCCCGCGCTGCCAGAGCTGGGCCGTCGAACGGATGCCCGCCAGCGGGTTGCGGACCTCGTGCGCGACGCCGGCCAGCAGCTTGCCGAGGGCCGCCAGGCGCTCGCTGCGACGCAAGTCGGTCTGGAGCCGGTCCCGCTCGGCCGCCTGACGACGGACCGTCCGCGCCAGGCCCGCGGTGAGCGCGAACGCCAGCGCGATCCCCCCCAGGGCCAGGCCCGCGGCCAGCCGGTATCCCTGGAACGAGCGGTCAACGAAGAGCGGGTCGACCAGCCGGGCCATGACCCACGTCGCCCCCACCACCCGCCTGTCCGCCGACATCACCGGCGCGGTCCGGATCGCCACCGTGACCGGCCGATCGCTGGCCAGCTCGGCGACCGAGAACAGCACCTGTTTCTTGCGGATCGCCGCGTTGACCTGGATCTCGATCTGGTTGGCCTCGAGCGGCGGCAAGCCCAGCTCGTCCTGGCCGTCTCCCGTCGGCTCGGTCGTCCTCTCGAGCTCCGCGACGGCCTCCTCCGGAGGCCTGGGCTTCGAAGTAGCCGTGCCCAGGAAGCGCGAGAACCGGTCCACCCAGTAGCCGCCCTCGATGCCCTCGTGAGCGGAGAGCGCGGCCGCGGCCTGGTCGAACAGTTTGCGGGCGACCTCGTCGCGGGCCTGCTCCTCGGGAAACTCCGGGAACTGCCCGCCCTGGGCGATGATCGGCAGCCCTCGTTCGGCGAGATCCTTGCCCAACTGGTCGAGCAGGCTCTTGGCCTCCGACCGTCGACGCTCCCGAGCCACGACCGACGCGCCCGTCGCCCAGAGCACCACCAGCGCCGCGACGAACAAGGCCGCGACGATGCCGACCTGAACCGCGATCGGAATCCGGATCCGGAACTGGTCCAGAGACATGAGCCAACCCTTGACGTGTGCGAGCTACAACGACGTACGCGAATTGAGGGATCCGCAATACCCGTGCCGGATGCCCTACACCGCTTTCGGCGGCCGTTGTGGGCGGAAATACCCCGTTGGGACCGGGGGATTTGTTCCCACTCTCGAGTCGATCGCCGCGACTCGACCCGGTCGTTCACCGATTCTGACCCCGGCATTCGGTTTGCGTCCACCCCAGCGTTCCACGAATCGTTGGCCGGGCCGCAGCGGGCCAGGGTCGTTGACGCGGAGTGCGGGACATCGCGACCAGAGGGAGATCACATCGATGAACAGAGCGCGCGTGTTCGCGGCGATGATGGCGGCGGCCGGAGTCTTCCTCCTGGCCGTGGCCGGGCAAGGTCAGGAGAACCTGGGGCTCGCCGGTCGGAGCGACTCCCTCCGGCTGGCCCTGCTCCGCACCGCGGAGGTTCAGAAGGCCCTCGAGCTGAAGGCGGACCAGGTCCAGAAGATCAATCGAATCGGAGACCAGGCCAAGGAAGCCAGGAAGCAGGTCGAATCGGCCTCCGGCAAGGACAAGCAGAAGGGGAAGGCCAAGGCGGTCAACCCGGTCGCGAAGGAGCAGGAGCGGCTCGCTCGCGATGCCATGGATAACCTCCTCGCGGACGTCAGCCGGGACACCGACCGCCAGGTCAACGCCGTGCTCGACGGCAAGCAGCGGGCCCGCCTGACCCAGATCGTGCTTCGAGTCCAGGGGCCGTCGGCATTCCGCACGCCCGAGCTGATCGAGGCGCTCGGCCTCGGGCCCGAGCAGGTCGAGATGATCGGCGAGATCCTCGACGGCGTGAAGGCCGAGCAGGACCAGTACAAGGAGAGCCAGAAGCGATCGTCCGAGCTGGCCAAGGCCAGCGGCACCTTCGAGCTGGAGGAGGTCCGCAAGGATCGGCAGAAGGCGCAACACGCGCCTATGCCTTCAAGTTGAGCAAGCGGGTCATGCCGCAGATCGGCCGGGTCCTGACCCGACACCAGCGCGAGAAGTACAACCGGATGCTCGGGGCATCGTTCGATCTCGCCAGGTTGACCGGGCCCGACGGCCAGCCGCTCATCGACGAATCGGCCGACCTGGAAGGCTGGCTCCTGAAGCAGGTCCCGGTCCAGGAGGAGCTGAAACTCACCGCCGAGCAGAAGGCGCGGCTCGGCCGGGACGAGCCGACGGCCAAGGTGCTCGATTCCGTCCAGCTCGCTCGGTTCCGCCAGATCGTGCTCCAGGGCGAGGGGCCCGCCGCCCTCACCCGGCCTGACGTGGCCCGGGCTTTGCGCCTGGAAGACGAGCAGGCCGAGCAACTCCAGGCGGTCCTCGACGACCTCATCGGCGCGAACCAGCAGCTTCGCGAGTCGCTCAAGAACGCCAGCGCCAACCCGGACTTCAATCCGGCCGATCCGGCGCAGGAGGCCGCCCGCAAGGAGCAGGAGAAGGCCAGGCTCCGCGACGGAACCGGCGATCTCCGCGACGGGACCATGCAACGGATCAACGCGATCCTGACCCGCAGGCAGAAGGAGGCGATCGCCAGGATGTACGGCAAGCCGTTCGATTTCTCCAGGATCCGAGCCCAGCAGCCCCCATCGCCTTGAACTGCCTGGGCGGAAACCCCCCGTCCACCCGGGCGGAGTTCCGCCCAGCAAGTTGGGAAAAACGCGAAAAGCCCGGGGATTCCGCGAAATTTCGGGTTGGCATCCGCCGTGCTTTAATGACTCAACGACCCTCAGACAAGCTGTCCCGGTGGACCGAGACGAACTGAGAACCGTCCGTTCTGTTCTGGAAAGGAAGAACGATCATGATCAAGCTCGCAGCCACGGTTTCGTCAGTCCTGGTCAGCCTCGGGCTGGCCTCCATGCTCCCCGCGCAACCGCCTCCGCCCGACGGCCCGCCCGTCCCCAAGATCAAGGGGAAGGGTGCGCCGAAGAAGAAGGGCGAGCGCGAGCCCGGCGGCGACTTGAGGAAGGCCTATGACCTGCTCCGCCGCCTCCGTTCCGACGAGGGCTCCGCGGGCCGGCCCGAGGAGCGGATCCGCGACTGGACCGATCGGGCCGCCGCGCTCTACCGCGACGGCCTGAAGGCCCAGACCGACGCCGACATGCCCCGAGCCCGCGAGCTCGGCACCGCCGCCCATGACCTGGCGCGGGCGGTCAACCATGCCCGTAACGCCTCGCGGTTCGACCGGCCCGATCCGGACCTGCCGCCGCCCTCCGACGACTTCGGCCTCGAGGACACCCGCGATCGGGCCCGCCGCGACCTGACCCGTGCCTATGAACGGCTGGGATGGCTCGGCACCGGGCGATGGGCCCCCGGCTCCGAGTTCTACATCAAGGCGGCCCGCGACCTCTATTCGGCCGCCCGTCGCGACCTGGAGGCCGGCCGCGACGAGCGCGCCGGCGAGCTGGCCCGCGCCGCGGAGGCCATGACCCACGTGCCGGAGCACCTCGCCCAGGCCGGCCCGGCTCGCGGCGAGTTCGACGCCCGCCCCGCTCCCCCGCCGCCGCCCGACGGCCCCGAGCCCAAGGTGAAGCGATACGAGCGTCGCGATCCCGAGCCCAAAGCGAAGCGGCCCGAGCCGCGCCAAACCCGCGACGCGGACCTTCCCCCGGCCTTGCCGCCGAGATGATCCTCATCCGTCAAGATGGAGCCGCCGGGTGCCACGGGTTGAATACCCGCGACACCCAATCCCAACCAAGAGCAATCAACCGATGGATTGCTCGCGCCGTGGCTGCATCGGAGCGGCACTAACCCCACGCGCCAGCGAGGATCCGGAGGCATTCCCCTCGCTGGCGCGTCGGGTTGGTATGGAGCGTATGCAGTCCGATCGTGAAGCGCTTTAACTTCGAGCCGAACCTACCGCGAGGGGGCCAATTGCATCATGGACTGGCGAAACCGCATCGGACTCTACGGATCCTACTTCCTGGGAATGGCGGCGATCGGATTCACACTGCCCTACCTGCCGCTGTACCTCGGTGAGAAGGGACTCTCCGACCGCGCGATCGGGATCGTTTCGACGCTGGCGGCCTTGTCGGCCCTGGCCCAGTTCCCGGTCGGACTCTGGTCGGACCGGATCGGATGGCGCAAGCCGTTCCTGGTTGCCGCGCTCGCGGTGGCCGCCGTGGCGACCGTGCTCCTCCCCGGGGCGCACGACGCCGTCTGGCTCGGGTTCTTGGTCATCTTGTTCGCCGAGAACGGGATCTCCCGCGCCGTGGTCGAGAGCCTCTCCGGCGCGGAGGCCGCGGCCCTTGCCCCTCCGGGAGGGGTCGGTGCGGCCCTGGGTGCCCTCCGCTTCTGGAAGCCGATCGGTATCGTGATCGTGGCGCTGGTCGGGAGCTGGATCTCGGAGCAGTACGGGGTCGGGGCGATCCTGTGGCCGCTCGCGGTCGCGCAGGGACTGGCCGTCGTCGCCGCGTTGCTGATCCATGAGACGTCCGAGCGGGGGGATGACCGAAGGCTGGACGTGCCCGATCATGGCGAGAGCCGGTCGAAGACCCCGAGTACCCCCGATGAGTCCGCGAAGGGGTGGTTCCCGAAGGACGCCGGCCTCTGGGCCTTCGTGGCGGCGATGATCCTCTATCACGCCGCGAACGCCCCCGGCGGCGTCTACCTGGGGTTGTTCCTCAAGCGAGAATTGCAGGCACCGGAGCGGATGCTCGCCTATGCATTCGCCGTGAGCATGGTGGCCTGGATGCTCGTCGTCTGGCCGGCGGGCTGGCTCGCCGACCGTTGGGGGCGGAAGCCGCTCCTGATCGTGGGCTGGACGATCATGGCCGTCCGGCTGGGCCTGGTGTCCGTGGTGCAGTCCCCGACGATGGCCGTGGCGAACCAGGCGCTCGACGGACTCGGCAACGGCGTGTTCGCGGTCCTGGCGGCCGCGTGGGTCACGGATCGCCTGGCCGACCCGCGGCGGGCGGGCGAGGCCCAGGTGATCGTCGGCTCCTGCCTGGTCTTCGGATCGGCGATCGGCCCGGCGGCGGCCGGATTCCTCGTCGGCCCGCTCGGCTACCGGGGCCTGTTCGCACTCCTGGCCGCCGTGGGGGCACTCGCGACCGCGATCGTCGTGTTCTTCGTCCCCGAGACGCTGGCCAGGCACGAAGCACTCATCGACGGCCGCATCGTCGACCCGACGGCCACGACGTCCGATCTATCAACTGTCCCATGAGGTGAAGCTCGGGAATTCAACCACGGATTTCACGGATAAAAGACTAAGAAAATGAAATTCAATCCGTGTTATCCGTGAAATCCGTGGTTGGGTTTCTTTCCTGTTTTCACCGACGGATCTCGGAGGTATCCCCGCCCATGACCACCCCCTCGGCCTCGATCCCCCTGGTCTCGACGATCTTCGGCCTGACCTATCTCGCGTTGGCCCTCGGCAAGATCCCCGGCCTGAGGATCGACCGGTCGGGGATCGCCCTGGTCGGGGCGGCCGCCATGCTCGCCTGCGGCGTGCTGACGATGCAGGACGCGGCCAGGGCCGTCGATTACGAGACGATCGTCCTGCTCTTCGGCATGATGGTGGTGGTCTCGTACCTGCGCCTGGCGGGATTCTTCGCCATGGCGACGGAGCACATCGCCGCCCGGTTCTCCGGGGCATACACCCTGCTGGCGGTCACGATCGCCCTCTCGGGCGTCCTCTCGGCGTTCCTGGTCAACGATGTGGTCTGCGTCGCGCTGACCCCGCTGGTCCTCCACCTCTGCCAGCGCCTGAAGCGGCCCGCGATCCCGTACCTGGTGGGCCTGGCGACGGCCTCGAACATCGGCTCGGTCGCCACGATCACGGGCAATCCACAAAATATCATCATCGGATCACTTTCCCACATTTCCTACCTGCGATTCGCCGCGCGGCTGGCCCCGATCGCTTTGATCGGCCTGGTGCTGAACTTCGCCGTCGTGGCGCTGGTCTACCGCAAGACTCTCGGCCCGGCGGGGCAGGATCCCCGGCCGGCCGAGGATGCGGCGAGTCCCCGGGTCCACCGCGGCCTGCTCACCAAGAGCATCGCGGTGACGCTGGTCACCGTCGCGCTGTTCTTCGCCGGCCAGCCGATCGCGCTGGTGGCGCTCGTCGCGGCGGGGGTCCTGATGCTCGACCGCGTCCGCCCCGAGAAAGTCTACAAGGCGGTCAACTGGCCGCTCCTGGTGATGTTCGCCGGGTTGTTCGTGGTGGTCCACGCCTTCGAGGTGAACGTCGTCCACACCTGGGGGCTGGAGCGGTGGGACGCGCTGCTCAAGTCGCCGGTGGTTCTGGTCAGCGGGCTCTCGGTGCTGCTCTCCAACCTGGTGTCGAACGTCCCCGCGGTGCTGCTCTTCAAGCCGCTCATGGAGGTCATGCCCCGGAAGGAGCTGGCATGGCTGGCCCTGGCGATGTCGAGCACGCTGGCCGGGAACCTCACCGTGCTCGGCTCGGTGGCGAACCTCATCGTCGTCGAGAACGCGCGTCGCGCGGGGACCGAGCTCGGCTTCCTGGAATACCTCAAGGTCGGCGTTCCGCTGACGCTGCTCACGACGCTCGTCGGCGTCGCCTGGCTATCACTCGTCCATTATTGATTGATTGATCACGAGAGAGTTTCATGATGTCCAACAACGACACGACCGGTCCCGATTCTCCCGAGCGAAATCCGTCCCGGACGAGCATCCGGGCGCTCGACGGATTGAACGTCTTCCTCGCGGACGTCCGGGACGGGATGGGGCCATTCCTGGGCACCTTTTTGCGAGAGCATCACCACTGGGACGCCGGCCGGGTCGGGATCGCGCTGGCCGCGTCGCAGATCGGGACGGTGCTGGCCCAGACCCCGGCCGGAGCCCTGATCGACCGCATCCGGTGGAAGCGAGTGGCCGTGGCGATCGCGGCGGTGATCGTCGCCGGCGGCTGCGTCGTGATGTATCTGGTGCCGACCCTGGCGGTGGTGGTCGCCGCCCAGACGGCGATCGGCGCGGCGGCCGCGATCTTCCCCCCGGCGGTGGCGGCCCTGACGCTGGGCCTGGTCGGACGGGCGGCGATGCCGCGACAGACGGGGCGGAACGAGGCGTTCAACCACGGCGGCAACGTCGTCGCGGCGGCCCTCGCGGGGGGCTCGGCCTACCTGCTCGGTTATGGGGCGCTGTTCTTCCTCGTCGCCGGCATGGCGGCCGCCAGCGCCGCGGCCGTCATGCTCATCCGCGAGCGCGATATCGACCACGAGCTCGCCCGCGGGGCCGACGACGGCGATGGGAAGGATCATGAGGCCATCGGGATCATCGAGCTGTTCAAGGACCGCCGGATCGCGATCTTCGCCGCATCGGTCGTCCTCTTCCATTTCGCCAACGCGGCGATGCTCCCGCTGGTCGGGCAGAAGTCGAGCGACGGCATGAAGGACGGCGCCGCGGTCTTGATGTCGGCCTGCATCATCGCGGCCCAGGTCGTGATGGTGCCGGTGGCCCTCGCCGCCAGCCGACTGGCGGCGACCTGGGGCCGCAAGCCGGTCTTCCTGATCGGCTTCGCCGTCCTGCCCGCCCGCGGCCTTCTGTACTGCCTGGGCGTCAACCCGTATTACCTGGTCGGCGTCCAGCTCCTCGACGGCATCGGCGCGGGGATCTTCGGTGTCGTCTCGGTGCTCGTGGTGGCCGACCTGACCAAGGGGACCGGACGATTCAACCTGACGCAGGGCGCGCTCGCCACGGCGACCGGGATCGGCGCCGGCCTGAGCAACTTGCTCGCGGGCTTCGTGGTCAAGGAGGCCGGTTTCGACGCCGGCTTCGTCACGCTCGCCGCCATCGCCGCGGCCGCGGCGATCTTCTACGCGGTCGCCATGCCCGAGACCCGCCCGTCACCGGACGGCGCACCCGAGCACCGGCCGGCCGGCCCGTTGCCCGCGATCGCGGATGCCCCCATCCTTTCCTGACCAACAAGGAGTATCGTACGCCATGAGCGATCGCGAACAACCCGTCGTCGTCGTGGTCCCCGGAGACCTCCACCTGACAGAGCCCGACCTCGAGAATGTCCGGGTCGCGTCCGCGGTGATCGACGAGGTCAACGGCCTGATCCGGCCGGCTTTCGTCCAGTTCATCGGGGACAACGTCCAGGACGCGACCCAGGCGCAATTCGACCTCTTCGACGGCCTCCGCGGCCGGCTCGAGGTCCCCCACTTCGCGATGATCGGCGATCACGACGTGAAGGGCGACTCCTCCGCGTCCGGTTTCCGCAAGCACGTCGGAGAGCCGTACGGCTCTCTCTCGTTGCACGGGTTCAGATTCATCCGGCTCAATACCCAGGAGTCGCGGCCATTGGGCCTCTCGTCCGAGCAAATCGACTGGTTCCGCGGCGAGGTCGACTCGGCACTCGTTTCGGGCGAGCGAGTGGTATTATTTCAACATAATTATCCGTATCAGATCTGGGAGGACTTCGACGGCCCGGGGATCGACGACTCGCGCGCGATCGTCGAGTCCCGTCGCATCGAGGCGATCGTCTGCGGACACACCCATTACTGGCAGGTCGCCAACGACGGCCGCAACGTCGCGATCGCCGCCCGCTCGATCGGCGACCCCGAAGGCGGGCCGCCGGGGTATGCCCTGATCTACTTCCGGGGCGACGATATGGCCGTGACTTACCGGTCGCCCGAAGAACGCGGCCCCGTCGTGCTGGTGACGCACCCGCGCGAGCGGCTCCTGGCGACCGGCCCCCGTCACGTGGTCACCGGCTCCGACCGCGTGGTCGTGCGCGCCTGGTCCGAGTCGCCCGTCTGGGCCGTCCGCTACCGGATCGACGAGGGAGCCTGGGCTGGCCTGGAATCCTCGAGAGACGGCCACTGGTCGGGGCCGCTGCCCGGCGACCGGCTATCCAAGGGGGAGCACATCCTGGAGGTCGTCGCGGCGGCCGCCGATGGCACCGAAGGCTCCCGGCGGATCGGGTTCATGGTCAACCCCACCGGCCGATACACGGCCGTGCCGGAAGCCCGTCCGATCGTCACCTCGACCGCGTTCTGCTGAACGGTGGCGGAGCTTCGAGAGGGCGAAAATCCGATCGCCCGTCGTAAGGCCGGTTGCACCGGCCGGGACCGGCTCGGCCTGCGCGCGACGCCGAGATCTCCGGCGAGATCCCGGTGGGTGGCCTACTTGAGGTCCGTGTCAGAGTCTATTTGTCACTGAAGAAAGGAAATGCTCATGAAGTTGCTCAAGCCCAAACATCGAGGCCATGACCACGACGCCGAGAACGATGGCCATGGGTCGCGGACGTTACGCGCCGTCGTCCAGGGCTACAATTACAGCCCGAGAGGCGACACCGAGGGAATCCTCCTCCAGGAGGGTGACCGGACGGTCCAGGTCAATGTCCCGCCTCATCTGTGGATCGCGATCGCCTCGACGGTGCCTGTCGGGCAATCCGTCGAGCTGACCGTCGAGGCGGAACCGGAGCTGCGCAAGCATCCCGACGGCGAGCATCCGGTCTACCGGCTCGTCTCCCTGAGGGCTCCGGACGGGCGTGTCATCACGGTCGCCGGCCCGGGTCATGAGGAAGAGGTGACGGTGGAGGGTGTCGTGACCCGTCTCAACTACGCCAAGCACGGGGAGGCCAACGGGGTCGTCCTGGACGGCGGCGACTTCCTCCACCTGAAGCCGGACGGCATGAAGCGTGTCGGGCTGACGGTCGGGCAGCCGATCAAAGCTCAAGGTCGCGCACGTCCGATCGCGTTCGGCGGTCGTGCGATCGAAGCGGAGATCGTCAACGGGGTCTCGATCGGCTCGAAGAAGCCCCGCCACTGAGCGAACGGGACCTTCGCCGGGTCGGCAGGATGTCCCCGATCCTGACGGGGGCTTTCCGCACAGGAACGCGCAAAATCGCGGGAAAACCGGGGAAAAACGATGTTTTTCCGCTTGGTACGCGAACTGCGTCAGGACCCATCATCGGCCGATGAGAGGCGTCGGATTGCGATGCGGAATCCATCGGCCAACCCGGTCCGGGCCTGATCCCGGGGAGGTCTACCGATGAATCCATCCGCATTCGATGTCTTGATCGTGCCCTTGTTCTGCACCACGTTCGTCGCCTGCATCGCCGGCGCCGCGATCTTCGCGCTGATGAATCTGGCCGAGGCCCTGGTCGTCCGGCTGAGCCGCACGGCCCGGGCGTTCAAGGCGATCCGCGAGGCGAGGCGTCATGTGATCGACCTGAAAGCCGGAGCGCCGGGCACGCGATGGGCGCGGTTCTCCTGAACCCGCCCTGAGGCCGACCGGAGGTCTCCCGGCACACCCGCCACTCAACCCTGAGTGAACGCCGCGAGGGCCGCCTCGCGCGTGTCATAGATGTCGACGACCTTGTAGAGGCTGACGGCGTCCGCACCCACGCGCACGTCCGGATCGATGCAGCAGAACTTGATCGCCCGTTGCCGGGCCTTGGCCTCTTTCACCATCTTGAAGAGGGACGAGTATCCCATGCTGCTCAGGTAGCTGGTCCGGCACAGGTCCACCAGCAGCGGCTTCGTCGATTCCTGGCCGGCGACCGAGACCAGCTCGGCGCTGAACGCCTGGGCCTTCTCCGGGCCTTGCACATCCTTGCACAGGATCTCGACGAGCACGACATCCCCGACCATGCTCAGGCGGAGAAACTGGAATTCGCGGGCGGTCATCACCGGGCTCATGGGTGCGTATCCTCAGCGTCTCGAGAACAACGGATCATGGCATCGATGATACTCGCCGGCCGCGCGGTTTGCGACGGGCCGCCGGCCGGAAAATCGAACCCCGGGCGGCGTCCCGGCGACAAGCCCGGGCAACGGGTTCAATCGCCCTGATCGGCCGTCTTGACCCAGGCGCGAAGGACCTCGGCCACGCTCCAGGCCTGGGCGATGCAGCCGCGGGGCAGGAACGGCGGCTCGGCGTCGAAGATCTCGCTGAGCGTGCCCAGGGCCCCTTCGTTGAGATGATCCCGGAAGCCGTCGAGGAACTGGCGTGCGCCGGCTCGGTCTTCGGGATGGACCTTCAGCCAGGCATCGACGAACGGGCCGATCAGCCAGGCCCAGACCGTGCCCTGGTGGTAGGCCGCATCGCGGGCGCGGAGGTCCCCGAAATACCGCGGCTTGTAATCGGCGTGGCCCGGGGCGAGCGATCGCAGGCCGACCGGGGTCAACAGCCTCTCCCGCACCACGTTCAAGACCGGCTCCCACCGACGTCGGTCGAGCACCTCGTGCTCGAGGGAGAAGGCGAAGAGCTGATTGGGCCGGCAGGCGGGGTCGTCGCCGTGCTCGCCGTCGACGACGTCGAAGAGGTAGCCGCCGGCCTCGTGCCAGAACCGGTCGTTGAACGACTCCCTGGCCCGATCGGCGTGACCGGCGTAGCGGTCGGCGGCGTCCGCGCCGCGGGCCTCGCGCGTCCAGCCCTCCAGGAGCCTCAGCGCGTTGTACCACAGGGCGTTGATCTCGACGGCCTTGCCCCGACGCGGAGTCACGACCCAATCGCCCACCTTGGCGTCCATCCAGGTGAGCTGATATCCCTCGGCCCCCTGCCGCAACAGGCCGTCGCGAGGGTCGACGCCGATGCCGAACCGGGTGCCCTCGATATGACGATCGGCGATCTGCTCCAGCTTGGGCAGGATGGCCGAGAGGGTCTCGCGATCGCCGGTGGCCTCGACGTAGCGATGGACCGCGTGGAAGAACCAGAGCGAGGCGTCGGCGGTGTGGTAGAGGCCCTCGGTCTGGCCTTCGGGGAACATGTTGGGGATCAGGCCGTCGCGGACGTAGTGGGCGAAGGTGCGGAGGATATACCCGCCCTCGTCGACGCGGCCGGTGGCGAGCGTCAACCCGTCGAGGGTGATCATGGTGTCGCGGCCCCAGTCGGTGAACCAGTGATAGCCGGCGATCACCGTCCGGACCTCGTCTCCGGCGGCGCGAGCACGGGCGGAATCCTCGACCCGGCCGGCGGGCGTGATCAGGAACTGGTCGGCGGCCAGCACGAGCTCGGCGTGGAAACCGCCGATCGGCCCCGGCCGAGGGCCCCGGGGATTCGCCAGGGCCGGTCTCGGCTCCGGCTCCCGAACTCGCCGCGCCCGCGCGACGCGGCGGGCGATGGTGAGCAGCCGCGATCGTCGGCGACGCTCGGCCCGAAGCGCCTCGTCGAACGGCATCGCCAGGAGCGTCTCCCAATCCTCGGCCGAGGCGACCAGGGTGACGGATTCCTCGCCGGCCACCGCGACGTGGAAGTACCCGGGGCTCCACTGGTCCCCCTTCGACTCATAGCCGCGCTGGGCCTCCAGCCGGAAGAGGAGCTCCGCGGTCCGGGCCGCGTCGAGGGTGAAGGCCGAGCCGTCTCCTCCGCGGAGCGTCATCCGCAGCGGGGGGATTCCGGGACCGGCGGAGACCTCGTAGCGATCGCCCCAGGCGGTGAACCGATAGGGCCCGAAATGGGGGGTGCTCACGGGGGCATCGTGCGAGCGGATGTGCACGAGCGGCCGCAGTTGGAGCTGGATCGCCCCGCCCGCGCCGGTGCCGCCAGTCGAGCATCCGGTACGAGACGTACACCGTGTTCTGCAAGTGGGGGATCAGCAGGCGCTTCTCCAGGGTGATCCCCGCGACATCGAACCGCCAGACGGGCAGGCCGGCCTCCAGGCGGAACTCGGCGACGCGCCCTTCGGCCGGGTGCGCCGGGCGGCCCGCCAGGGCTTCTCCCTCGAGGTCGATCGTCCCGCCGTCGGGGAGCACGACCCGCTCGAGGAGCTGGTTGAGCATCATCGTGCGGCCGAGCGGCGCCGGCAGGGCGGCGATCAGCAAGCCGTGGTATCGCCGGGTCGGCACGCCGCAGACCGTGCCCGAAGCATAGCCGCCCAGGCCGTTGGTGATGATCCACTCGCGCACCCGCTCGGCGTCGCCGGGAGCGTCGTCGGAGTCGGGGCTGGCACACGGGCTCACGATCGATCGGATGAGGTTCGTCATGGCGATTCGGTCCGTGACGCGAGCGGGTAAGCGTGTTACGAAGTGATTATTCTTCTGTAAGTAGCCTTTGTGAGGCCGCGGGCTTGCTCCCGGGGTCACAGACTCCGGCTACAACCGAAAAAGCCGGGAATTCAGTGAGTCCCCGTGTCAGGCCGATCCCGGGGGATTCCGGGCCTCGTCGGCCTCGGTGGGTACGGGAGCCAGCAAGACGGCGGAGTGGGCCGCCAGCCGCCAGTTCTGCTCCTCGGTTTCGGGCTCGGCCGTGCCGTGTCCACCGTATCGCGGGTCCTCGCTCGACCAGAGGACACGCCAACGCCGACCCTCGGGCGCGGACAGGAGCGGTTCGGTGGCCACCGGCAACCGGATCTCGACGCCCAGGTTGAACAGCAGGAGGCGATCGTCATTCCGGCCCTCCGGGTCGAACCAGCGGATGACCAGGGCTTCGGTGCCGAGCACGGCGCCGTCGACGACGCCGATCCGTCGGCCGGCACGGATCGTCGGGTCGTCGCGCCGGAGCCGGAGCAGGTCGCGGTGGAGCGACAGCGCCTCGGCGTGGGTGCCCTCGTGACGCTCGGCCAGGTCGAGCTTCGCACTCTGGAATGTCTCGATACTCCCCGAGTGCGGCAGCCGCGCCTGCATCTCGGCGGTCGCCAGGCTCGGGAATTGCTCGAGGAACTTCTTGCGTCCCTTATGTGTCGCCTCGGCGACCTCCGGGGGCTGGTCGGCGAAATAGAGGAACGGGCTCGATGCGGCGAACTCCTGGCCCTGGAACAGCATCGGCGTGGCGGGCCCCAGCAGTTGCAGGGCGGTCAGGGCGCGGTAACGTCCGGGGCTGGTCAGCAAGTGGAGCCGCTCGCCTCGCGCCGAGTTGCCGATCTGGTCGTGGTTCTGCAAGAAATGGACGAATGCCGGGGGAGGGATGTCCCACGCCGGAGTCCCGCGCCGCTTCTTCTCGCGGAGGTTCCACTGGCCCTGGTAGAGCCATCCGCGCTTGACCGCCGAGAGCAGCTCCTGGGGCGAGCCGAGATAGTCGCCGTAATACCCCTCGCGGCTGCCCGTCGCGGCGACCTTGGCGGAGTGGTGGAAATCGTCGCTCCAGAGCATGTCGAATCCGAACCCGCCCCGATCCTCGCCCCGCAACAGTCGGGCGCTCTGCGGCTCGTTCTCGCCGACGACCAGCACGCGACGATCTCCGGCCGCCTCCCGGGTCCGCCGCGCGATGGCCTTGAGGATGTGTTCCGGACTGGTGTCGTAGAAGGCCTGGGTGGCGTCCACCCTCATCCCGTCGAAGTGGAACTCCTCGACCCAGTAGGCCGCGTTCGTCAGGACGAATTCCCGGACCAGGCCGCTCCCCGGCCCGTCGAAGTTCACGGCCTCGCCCCATTCGATCGCGTGCCGATCCGTGACATAATCCTCGGAGAATGGCTTGAGCAATCGGCTATCGGGACCGAAGTGGTTATACACGACGTCCAGGATCACCGGGAGTCCCAGGGCGTGCGCGCGATCGACGAACCGCCGGGCGTCATCGGGCTGGCCATAAACATGGTAAGGCGCGAACAGGTTGACCCCGTCGTATCCCCAGCCGAAGTCGCCGCCAAATTCCGCCACGGGCATGATCTCGAGCAGCGTGACGCCGAGCTCGACCAGGTAAGGAAGCTGCTGCTCGGCGGCGGCCCAGGTGCCCTCGGGCGTGAACGTGCCGATATGCAGCTCATAGAGCACGTGCCCGTCGATCGACTCGACCCCGCGCCAGTCCCGATCGGTCCAGGGGAACGCCGACGGGTCAACGACCTCCGATGGACCCGTGGGGCCCTCGGGCTGATATCGCGAGGCCGGATCGGGCAAGAGGTCGCCCCCCTCGCCGCCGAGCCGGAACCGGTATCGCGTGCCGGGCCCGGCGTTCTCGGCGGTCCCGGCGAAGTAGCCCTCGGCATCGGGCTCAAGCGTCAGGATGCCAGGCGCGCCCGGACCGGCCTCGAGCACGACCTCGAGATCGCGATGCCTCGGTGCCCCGACCCGGAAATGCACGCCGCCGCCCGCCAGCGGCTCGGCACCGATCGGGAGATGCCGCGACGCGGCATGGACTTGCCCTCGACCCGGAGCCTCACCTTCGCCCGAGCGATCGGCCCGGACCGACCGTGCGACAGCACCCTTCATTTTCGCCATCGATTCCCCTGCACGCAGCGGAGTCATTCGGACTGATTGACGACGGATATGGACGCCGCGAAGCGTCTCCTCCGGGGATGACGGCAAATCATGTGCCGAAATCGCAAATCCTGGCGACGATCCAGGGTTTCGCGACACTCCCAGGCCGATGATCGTGATCCGATCGCGACCTCAATCGTCCACGTTCATCGGTCTGGACGATCCATGACTCGATCCGGTTCGAGGTCCCTTCGCCGACTCCCGAATCGGCTTCGAAGGTCGGATGGAGCCGGGGACGTTGCCCGGGCAGAGGAATGAACGAGTAATGGGACGTCCGAGCATGGTACGAGCCAGTATTGACGGGATTCTTGAGGGCGATGCATGGCTCACGTGGCCTCGCTGCTCCGTGTCACAAGAGGCCGCGGTTCGCGCCTATTTGAACGGCAATGGGCTGGCCCCTCAGTCGGCCCCCCGCCGGGCCGCGGATTCGCCGTCTTCCCGTTTTCCCGCCCACATCGTTGACAGTCGCCTTGGCAACGATCTAAGATTTCACGCTCGGCGAATATCGGCAAAGCCAAGTCCACGATGAGAGGTGATTCCCCGGGAGAGCCCTGTCGGAATAGGTCAAAATTATATGTTTATAAAATCATCTTTTAAATCGATTCTGCGCCGATTTGGCTACGACATGGTCAAATATTTCCCGGACGAATTCCTGCCTCCACTGGACATCTTGCCGTTCTTCTTCAAGGCCTACCTCCGGGATTTCGTCGCGGCGAATCCGGATTTCTTCTTGCTCCAGGTGGGCGCGCACGACGGGGATGCCACGGATCCCATCAGGGATGCCATCCTGGCCCATCATCTGCGGGGCCTCCTCATCGAGCCCTTGCCCGACGTATTCTCCAGGCTCAAGGAGAATTACAAGTCCGAGACGCAACTCCTGTTCGAGAACGTGGCGATCGGCGACGAACCGGGACGCCTCCCCTTCTACCGCATCAAGCCGGAGGCGACGTTGGAATGGGGGCAGACCCTCGCGGGTTTCGACAGGGGGCATCTCATCAGCCGAGGGCTCCCCGAGGAGGCCATCGAGGAGATCTACGTGGAAGTGGTGACCATCCCCTCGCTCCTGGATAAGCACGGGATCAAGGTCGTGAACATGCTCCAGGTGGACACCGAGGGCTTCGATTACCGGATCGTGAAGGCCGTCCTGAACGCCGGTCTTCGTCCCGAGATTATCAATTATGAACATTGCGATATCAGCCGCGCCGAGCAGGTCGAGTGCAAGCGCATGCTCTATGATATCGGATACCGGTTCACCGACGTCGGGATCGATACGCTTTGCCGTCTGCATGAGGACGCCCCGGCGCTCGCGAGCGTGGGGAGCAACGGCCCTGCAGGATGAGAACCCGACGGCCGCGGCACTCGAGAGGACAGATCGCCGGGTTGAGTGCTTGGGAAAGAATCGATTCCAGATAACGGATTCCGAACGATCAATCACGGCTATAGGCCGTGGTATGTTTCATGTGCCGGCTTCCTTGTGTTGCGCACTTGTTGAGTCTCGTCAACCCTGACAAGTAGCCAAGAAATCGCAAGGAAGCCGCTATGTCTTCTCGTTCATCGCGCCTCCCTCAGAAGCGACCTAGTTCGTGCTCATCACCGGGCCGACCGAAGGCCTCCGGCCTCGAGGCCGACGCGACCGGGAGACCTTCGGTCCCGCAAGCGGCGGGGTCGGGAGACCCGCGCCGATCAGCGTCCGCGTGATCCTCTCACGGCTCGACGTCACTCTGCTCGGGCGGCCTGATTCTCAGGCGACCCTTCTCCGCGGTGATCACGGCCCCGGCCTGCAACTCATCACCGTGGAGGGCCAGGACGTGCCGGATGACACCGGCCTGCTTCTTTGCCGAGATGTCCACGACTCGCAAGATGCCACTATGTGGCAGGCGATGGACGATAACCAGCTCGCCGAAGTCCTTATCAAGTGTGACCAGAATCCGCCCCTCTGCACGTGCTCGGGCCAAAATTTCTGCATCGCCAGGATCCGTTGGCCAGTTGCCCACCCAATCAACGTCATGCCCATCGCCTCGCAGCTCGTCGGCCGCCTTGCCCCAGACGCATGTATCGAGCAGCAGCTTCATGGCGTCACGGTTTCATGATCGAGCTCGGTCATCATCAGCTCGACACGCTCGTGGCCGACATGCCGCCGGGCATAAAGAAAGCAGGCGCGAATATCCTCCGGTTCAAGCCACGGATAACCTTCGAGGAGGGTCTCGATCGTGTCACCGGCCGAGAGCATGCCCAGCACATGTTCGACCGCCAGCCGACGGCCTCGAATGATGGGCTTGCCGCCGAAAATCTCGGGGTTGATCGTGATACGTCTCAGCAGTTCGTGCTCATCGGCCATGGTCTTTCCTCTCTGAACGTTCGATCGCGGCTGCTCCTCGTTACCGGCCGCGCGGCCCTGAGCGAGACACTCGACCCCGCCCCCTGATATCATCGACGCCCCCAGGACGACTGACAAGAGCGATCAATGATGCTATGTCCGCCTCGGCCGACGAGTATCTGACGCCGGCCGGCGCCGCCTCAACAGGCCTCGACCCTCTTGAGCAAGGCATCGACTTCGGCCCAGAGCGCGCGACAATCCTTCTGCTCGCCCTCGGGCAGCCCCTTCACCAAAGCCTCGTCGCGGATGCCCGCCAGGTCGGTGTCGTCCTTCCACTGCCGGAGCTTTTGTCTCACCAGTCGCTTGGCTTCGGGCTTGCCGGCCTCAACCTGCCTGGTCCAGTGGGCCAGGTCGGCCTTGAGCCAATCGATCGCCTGCTTGCGCCAGCGGGCTTTCTCCGGCTCAACCAAGGGCGGCTTGTTGTCGCTCGTACCGGCGCCCGCCCTCGCCGCGGCGCAGGCGGCGTCGTAGCGACTCGAGGCCCCCATATCCTCAGCCAGCTTGGGTTCGGCCTGGAATGCTGCGACGTACAACTGGGCCGACCGGTCGAACTGCTTCGCCTCGTACGCGAGATCGGCGACTTCGAGAGTCTCGGCCGCGTCCTTGGGCTTCTCAAAGCCCCGGAGCACCGCCGGAAGCCGGCCCTCCAGTACGACCCTACGCTCGGCGCGGCGAACCCAGTTGGCCGACGGATACGCCCAGCCCGGTCGCTTTGAGCCCAGCTCATGGCCACGGCGAAGCTCGGCGAGGGCCTCGCGAAACTTCCCCTGAGTCAGGAGCGCATTGCCGAGGTTGCAGTGGGCCTCGGCGAGGTCGGGCTCGAACCGGATCGCCGCGCGGTATTCCGCAATCGCCTCATCGACCTTACCATGGGCCTTCAAGGCGATGCCGAGGTTGTAGTGGGCCTTGGCGAGGTCGGGCTCGAGCCGGATCGCCGCGCGGTATTCCGCAATCGCCTCATCGACCTTACCCCGGGCGCCTAAGACGGCACCGAGGATGTTGTAACCCGCGGCGAGGTCGGGCTTGAGCCGGATCGCCGCGCGTATAGTCGCAACGGCCTTCTCCAACGCCTCAGCCGCGCCGGCGCGATCTCCCCGTTCTAGAAGCAATCGACCCAGGCAGCACCAATGCCCGCCATCTGCGGGTCTCAGCTCCGTCAAGTCACGGAGCACCACCACGGCCTCATCGCCACGGCCTCGGCGCTTCAACGCATGCGCCAGCTTGTGCGCCGTTTCGGGCGCAGGGCGCGGGCCACGCTGTAAAATCGGATCGCCTCTTCCGTCTGGGGTGGACTAAGCTGTTCCAGGTAGCTCCCCAGGCTGTAATTGATCCAGACATCGCCGGGATGATGGGCTTGAGCGCGGCGAAGCAAGTCGACGGCCGCCTCGCGCTCGCCCGCGGCGGACAGGGCTCCGGCCAGCAGTATCAGGTTCGCCGCCGGCCAATCGTTGGGATCGGCCCCTTTCGCCAGCTCGAGCAAGGGCTCGCGGTGCGCTTTGCGGTCGAACTCCGACCAGATCTGCCGCAGTCGGTCGCGTGTCGCGTCGGGATCGGCGACGCGGGCCGCATCGATCAGCCTCTTCCAGCCGGCGACGTCCTGGGTCCGGGCCTTGCTTCGCTGGGAAGACCAGTCGTCCAGCGCCGCAGCCAGGGCCAGCGACACCCCGTCGGCCGCGCCCGGATCTTCACCCCGACGGCATTGGGCCCCAGCGCGTCGACATCCAGCTTCGCCTCGCGGAATGCTCTCGCATAGGCCGAGTCGCTGACCGATCCGTCCGGGTCATCCTCCTGTGCCGAGCGGATATCCACCGCCTCGCGGAGCAGGGCGGCGTCCCGCTCGGCCGCCTGTGCCGACGTCGCGATCCGCTCGCCCAGATCCTTCACCCGCCGTCGCGACGCCGCGTCGATCAGCGGCCCGAGCAGGTCCTCCGCCCGCTTGAACGCCTCCCGCGCCGAATGCCACCTGGCCGGATCGCCCTGCGGGTCGGCCTCGGCCTGGCCAATTAACACGTTCACATCGCGCAAGGCTAGCTCCAGGCGATTCGCCTGGACGCGACGCTGCTGGAAGTACATGGCCGAGCCAACGACAGCGACGGTCATCAGCACCAGGATCGCCGCGGCCGCGCCGCTGACCGCCGTCCGGTTCCGACGCGTCCATCGCCGCGCCCGAACCGCCCACGGCTCCCGCCACGCCGTCACCGGCTCATCCGCCAGCCAGCGCTCGATGTCGACTCTCAGCGACCCGGCCGACTCGTACCGATTTCCCGGCCCTAGCGCCAGCGCTTTCAGACAGATCGCCTCCAGGGCCGGCGCGATCCGCGGGTTGAGCGACCGCGGACGACGGATCTCCCCCACCAGCACCTTCCGGTAGATCTCGCCTCGCTGCTCGGCCTCGCAGGGGGCATGCCCGGTGAGCACATGATAGAGGGTCGCCCCCAGGCAGTAGACGTCGCTCGCCACCCCCAGCTTCCCGACCCGGCCGTCCACCTGCTCGGGGCTCATGTAGCCTGGCGTTCCCACCGCCGATCCCACCTGCGTCGGCTCCAGCGCGCTGCCGGACGAGGGCTTCAACGGCAGCTCCGGCCGCTCGATCGTACACTCGGGCTCGGGTTCGTCCAGCGCCTTGGCCAGGCCCCAGTCGACCACCAGCGTCTCGCCGTACTTGCCCAGCATGATGTTGCCCGGCTTGAGGTCGCGATGCAGCACCCGCCGGCCGTGCGCATACGCCATCGCATCGCAGACGTCGATGAACCGCCCCAGCAGCTCGCGCAGCTCCAGCGTGCTCTCGCCCGGGTCGCGCCCGGCCGTTTCTCGGCCTGATGGAACCGTTGGATCGCCTCCTTGAGGCTGTTCCCCTTGATGAACCGCATCGCGTAGAACGGCCGGCCGTCGGCCGTGTGACCCAGCCCGTACACCGGCACGATCCCCGGGTGCTCCAGCCCGCCGGTCACCTCGGCCTCGAACTCGAACCGGGCTCGGTACCGCGGGTCGTCGGCGAAGCGGTCCTGGATCTCCTTGAGCGCCACGTCGCGGTTCAGCTCGGTATCCAGGGCCACGAAGACCTCGCCCAGCCCTCCCCGGGCATGCGGACGGAGGATGCGGAACCGAGTGCCGGCGGACGTCGACTCGCCCACCGAGGACGGGGCGACGGTCCGATACGGATCATCGTCCTGATGCGAACGCGCGGCGGAGACGTGGGCGAGGCGCTCCTGGACTTCAGGGTCGGCGACCCGGGACAGGTCGTCGCGCACCGAGCCGATCGAGCTGAGTGCGGCCAGGCTCTTCTCGGGGTCGTCGCCGTGCATCCGGATGTGCTCTTCGACGAGCGCCTCCAGGAGCTGCCGGCGCGGCGGCGAGAGGGCGCCGCGATCCAGGAGGATCCGGCCCAGCCCGCGCGAACGGTCGGCCACCCACGCGTTGAAGGCACCCAGCAGGGCGTCGCGATCGATGAAGTTATTCTGGAGCGCCAGCAGCCCCAGCAGGAGGTTACTCGCGGTGTCGATCCGCCGGGCGGGCGGATCCGGGCGCCGGTCGTCATCGGCCGGCGGGACGTCTCGAGTCATGACGGCTTCTCCAACTCGTCTTGGCTACCGATCCCGAAGCAAGGCACTCGGCCTGGCCCTGATATCATCGACGCCTCCAAGACGGCTGACAAGAGGGATCCTTGATGCTCCGTCCGCCCCGTCCGACGAGTCTCGGGCGTGCCCTCGTGAGGTCGATGGCCGAAGCCGCGCGGTGATAGAATGTCCTTTGAGACCGAGAATCCGAGAGACACCGGCCGAATCGTTTGAAATGGACCCGACCGGCCTCCATCCCGATCGCCCGGACTTCACGAGGATCCCGCATCGATCGAACGATCCGGGCCCAATTTGGAGGAGGAATCAAGCGATGCGTTATCGACTTCTGGGGAGGTCCGGTTTGCGGGTCTCCGAATTGTGTCTCGGGACGATGACGTTCGGCGAGGATTGGGGCTGGGGCTCCTCGAAGGCGGAGAGCCGCAAGGTCCTCGACGCGTTTTTCGAGGCGGGCGGCAACTTCATCGACACGGCGAACGTCTACACGAATGGGACCAGCGAGACGCTCCTCGGCGAATTCCTCGAGGGGCGTCGGGGGCAGGTCGTGCTGTCAACCAAGTACACCAACGCGATGCCCGGCACCGATCCGAACGCCGGGGGCAACCAACGGAAGAACATGGTGCAGGCGGTGGAGGCGAGCCTGAAGCGGCTCCGGACCGATTACATCGACCTGTACTGGGTCCACATCTGGGACCAGATCACGCCGATCGAGGAGGTCATGAGGGGCTTCGACGACCTCGTCCGGCAAGGCAAGATCCTCTATGCCGGGGTCTCGGACATGCCCGCCTGGGTGATCGCGAAGGCGAATACCCTGGCCGAGCTCCGCGGCTGGACGCCGTTCGTTGGGCTCCAGATCGAGTACAGCCTCATCGAGCGGACGGTCGAGCGCGAGCTCCTGCCGATGGCCCATTCGCTGGGCCTGGGCGTGACGGCTTGGTCTCCGCTGGCGGGGGGCGTCCTGACGGGCAAATACGCCCAGGGCCAGGCGGCCGCGGACGCCCGGATGAACAGCGAGATGATGAAAGGGTTCGATCGTCGCGATGCGCGGGTCGATGCCATCGTCGGAGAGATCCTGGCGATCGCGAAGGCGTGCGGGCGATCCCCGGCCCAGGTCGCCCTGGCGTGGCTTCGATACCGGCCGGTGCCGGTCATCCCGATCATCGGGGCGCGTCGCCTGGAGCAATTCCGGGACAACCTGGCCAGCATCGACCTCCGACTCGACCCCGCGCAGGTCGAGCGGCTGGATGAGGCCAGCCGGATCGAGCTGGGCTTCCCGCACGACTTCTACTCGAGGGACATGGTCAAGGCCCTGGTCTTCGGCGGGTTGCGCGATCGGATCGATGTGTAGGCGATCAAAGCCATGAATCGGGCCCGTTCATACAACGTCCTGGGATCAGGCCGCGTTCCCGGATACGGGGGGCGCCCCGTCGAAGAGCGGCAACGATTCCCTCGGTCCCCGGATCGGCCGCTCCGGTCCTCGGAGCCGCCGACCGGCGCGCTGGAGCGTGGTGTGATCGGGGACCCGATTCAGTCCCAGGGCGGTGCGGAGCTCCGCCCAGTCGCGGAGGATCGCCTCCAGCCCCCGATAATCGGTGTGGAAATGCCGGCGTAGAGCCAGCAGCGCATAGAGCTGATGCTGGGTGAAGTCATGCCGGGAAAACTTCGACGAATACGGCGGGAGCGCCTCGCGGGCGTCGGCCATCGCGGTGCGGGCCAGCTCCAGGGGCGACTTGATCGTTCGACTCTTGGTTTTGTGTGTTGTGTTCATACCTATAATACGTGGCGGGACGTCGAAGGTTCGCGAAAAGCCCTCTAAATCGGCGCGAACGAACCCGATACTCCTCCGTCGGCAGGCCACACGCACGGACGTGGAATCAATCGCGAGCAAATGAACCCGGCGCCTCCCTTCGGCGGCCGTTCCTTGTGCCACTCATCGTTGCTTGATAGCCTGAAGATACCGTCGGGAGCCCCGTGTCCCCCGATCGATTCGTGAATCCGCTCGACGACTCGAATGTCTGCCCCGGATGCTCTCCCCGTCCGGCGCAATCCATCGCGGGATCGCTCATGCTCGAATCTCCGGATCTCCTGGTCGAGTCTCGGGTGTGAACCGGCCTCGGTGGCTGGCGAGGTTACCTTTCGATCGTGGCCGGCTGGGCGTCCCTGGTGCTCATCGTGCTCTGGTACTTCATTCACCGCCTCCGGTGGGAACTGTCGTGGGAGGCGTTCCTGGTCGCGTGGTCGCTGATCTCCGGCATCGGCATCATCGCCTCATGGGCCGCCATCCGAGGGACCTACTTCGCCGTCACGCCCGCGCGGTTGCAGATCGGCCGGAGCCCTCGCGAGACGATCGTCGAGTTCGACGAGATCGAGTCGATCGTCGTCGGCCTGCCGACCCAGCAATCCGGCATCTTGCGGCTCGGCCGCTTCAGCCACTTTTCCCAGGCCAACTATCGCAAACTGGCCGAGAGACGCCGAGACTCCATCCCGCTCCGCCTCCGAGGCGGGAACTATCTGGCCCTGTACATCCCGAGGGCCTTCATCGCCAACCCGGACACGCTCAAGTCCACCCTGCTCCGGCGGAATCGGGGCAAGGTCGTCGGGGCGGAGACCTATACGCCGCACGAGACTTCGCGCCTGGGGAACGTTGACTTCAATCGGGTCAGGATGATGTGACCGGATCGGGACCCCGCCCTCCCATTGGCCGCGGGGCGATCGAGGTTCGCGCGATATATCCGGGTCGAGCATGCCACGCAACGAATCTGGATGAATCTCGGATTGACTGATCCCGTTATCGAAAATTATTAATGGCGCATGTCTGCGGCAACCTCCCGGCCGACCGGACCAGGTTATTTCAAACATGTTGCATCCAGTCGCGGGGAGCAGTAGAACTGGAGGCGACAGCCGCGCCCGCAACAGTCAGGAGAACGAAGATGTGGAACAGCGACTCGAGGACCCACGGCCGCCCGGCCTGGTTCGCAGGAGGAGCCTCTCCTCGACCGAGGCGCGGTCATTCCCTCCGGCCCATCCCGGAAGACCTGGAAGACCGCCGGCTGTTAACCGCCTCGCTCGCACCGATCAGCAACCTCAGCGTGCCGGCTGAGCAAGGCTACACCTTGCCGCTCGACGGCAGCGGGACCACCGACGCCCAGAACTTCACCGTCACCTCCAGCAATCCCGCCATCGCCGCCGAGGTCGCCCAGGGCCAATTCTGGACCCTGAATGTCACTTACACCGACCCCAGCAATGCCGCGAACGACTTCAGCGGTCCGGTCACATTTCAGCTCTTCTCGAACAGTAATCTGACGCCGAATACCGCCAGCAAGATCGAATCATTCACCAACGACGGGTACTACAGCAACATCGGAAAATCCATCACCCGAGTGGCGACCGGTTTCCCGGGGGCCACGGACTTCGTCATTCAGGGCGGGGCACCGAATTCCGACGGCACGGGGAGCAGCGGGCAGCCGGGGACACCCTTCCCCAACGAGAACGTCCAGCAATTGGCGTTCACCGGCACGGACCAGTTGGGGATGGCGAACTCGGCCGTGACCACGACCGGTACCAACGATACCCAGTTCTTCATCACGACGGGCTCGCCGAACTCGGAGCTCGGCTACAATTACACCATCTTCGGCCAGATGGTCTCGGGCCAGAGCACGCTCGCGAAACTCACGCAGATCCCGGTCACGACGAATCCGAATCTGGGCGGCGAAGTCTCGCTCCCCGTCAACGCACCGATCTATTCCGCCTCACTGTCAACGACCAATCCCAACGGTGTGGTCGTCCTCGACACCACGCAGTCCACGGCCGGCCAGACCTCCACGATCACGGTGACCGCCACCGACCCGACCGACGGGACGACCGCCAGCCAGTCGTTCCTGGTCACCGTCGGGGCCTATTCGGGGCCGACGGCCTCGAGCCTGGTTTCCACGGTCAATTTCAAGCCGCTGGCCAATCCGACCGACGCCTCGACGACCGCGAACACCGCGATGTCCGTCACCTTGGCAGGACCGGGGACCTTCCCGGTCCCTGGCGCATCCCAAGCCTTGTTTTTCTCGCTCGTCTCCCAGCCGGCCGACGGGACGGTCAGCAATTTCAACGCGTCGACCGGCACCTTCACCTACACGCCCAAGGCCGGTTTCACGGGCACGGACACATTCCAGTATATGGTGGCATCGTCGGGACCGAACTCCGGCGCCCCCGCCGCGACGAGCAATGTCGGCACGGTCACGATTTCGGTCGCGCCGACGCCGCCTCCGCTGGTCTCCTTGGCTCACGTCAGTTATCTGAAGAATCGGAACCATCGAATCCGTCAGATCGAGCTGACCTTCAGCGGCAGCCTCGACGCCTCGGGGGCGGACAAGACGGCATCCTATCACCTGGCCACGCCGGGCAAACACGGCTCGTTCACGGCCAGGAACGCGGGGACCATCAAGCTCAGGTCGGCGACGTACGACGATCTGGAAACGGTCGCGCTCGTGCCCAGGAAGCCGTTCGCTTTGACCGGGAAAGTGGAAGTGGTGGTCTACGGCGAAGGGCCTTCGGCCTTGCGAGACGGCCTGGGTCGCCTGATCGACGGCAACCACGATGGACAACCCGGCGGGGACGCC
This sequence comes from uncultured Planctomycetota bacterium, assembly GCA_963743925.1. Taxonomy (GTDB): domain Bacteria; phylum Planctomycetota; class Planctomycetia; order Isosphaerales; family Isosphaeraceae; genus CAVZRC01. The sequence goes on from CAVURY010000037.1 coordinate 161,356, forward strand.
ATCGCGATCCTCTCGAAGCGAAGGCTGATCGTCGAGGTATCGGACTCGGCGACGAAGGTCGGTCCATCGCTGAGATCGCCGGCGCGAGCGGCTTCCTCCCCAACGCCCGACCGGTCCAGCCCGTCAACGGCCACCAGCTCAACGAAATCGATAACCATGTGAACTTCGCCAACACGTCGGTCTCCGGGGTCGACTTCACGCTCGCGCCCGGTTGATTTCGATGAGCCCGAAGGAAGGTCGCCGAGCGGACGATGCCCGTCCGCCTCGCCATGAAGCGGGAGCCGGGGTGTCCGATCGGGCGAGCCCGGCTCCCGCGGTTTCGATCTCCCAGGACGACCGCGAACGACATCCCTCCGAGCCACCTCCGCGTTGGAGACAGGGATTACTAAGCGGGTCCTAGGTGAGGTTTCGCATTCAACCGTTATTTTCCCGGCACAAGATCTCTTGACCGGCCGGAAATGCTGCCTCAGTAGGTCTCCGTACTTGCTCCGTCAAGGCCGCGGTTGAGGAGTACGGATGTGGCCTCGCTTGCGTCTTGAGTGATGGTTCAATCGCGTCGGCGGCCGACTGGACGTCGAATGCTCGGCACAGGAAGGCTCCGATGGACCTGGCCGTGCGCACGGGATCCGAGAGGATATCTCCGTAGCAGAGCGGGAGCACGCCGATGACCGGACGGGCATCGAGCCAGGCGCCCACGCGTCGCTCTTGTTGACGGTATTCTCTGGCGAGGGCGTCTTCACCCAGCCGAGCGGCCCCCTCACGACCCAGGCGGTCGAGCATTCGGCGCTGTGAAGCAAGGACCTCAGCCAGATCGCGTCGGATCACGACCAGGCGATAGGATTCGCCGGGAGGAAGAGACGTGATCAGCGGCAGCACGAGTTTGACCGCTCTACCGCGGGCCAGGGGCACCCAGGAGTCGTCGTGACGAGAGCGGGTCGCCGGTTCGTACTCGAAGTAGCCGCGCGGATTGTCCACGTCGGCCGGCCGGAAATCGTCGAGCAGCGGTATGATCCCGCCGGCAACCAGGACCTGCATGAGCATCGAAGTGCCGCTCCTGGGAAGGCCGGTCACGATCACGACGTCGCGCGACGGGTCTTCCGGCGCGCGCCCCGGGCGTGCGTTGAAGGTCGCCCGGACCTCGCGCTCCGGCAGGAGAGGAAACCCCTCGGGTTCGATCGTCGGACGTTGACGCTCGCGGCGAAGTTCCGCCGCCTTCACTCGGTGGAGCGCGGCGTCCGATGGGCGCCGAAGCCCCCTTTCGTAGAGGTCGGCCATTGCGTCGTGGGCGACGGCGAGGCCCGGCATCTGAGTGAGCGCGACCCGAAGCGCCAGCTCGGCCCCAGAGAAGTCGCCCAAGGCGTGCTGTGCCAGGCCCATCAAGTAGTGCGTCCGGGGCTGAAAATAGATCAAACCGAGCGATTCGGCGGCCAGCTCGAGGGCCTGATCATGGTTTCGGCTCTGGTAATGCAACCGCGCGGCCAGCGAGAGGGCGTGCCAGTTCTCCGCATCCTGCTCCAAAGCCTTCTCCGCCCAGACAAGGGCCTCCTCGATATTGCCGCTCTGCGCGAACAGCTCGGCCACGAGGAGGGCGGGAAGCTCGGCGTGGTGATCGCCGCTGATCTCCTGAAGGTCGTGAAAGCTTCGCTCGGCATCAGGCCATCGCTCCTCGACCAGGTCGAGCTGGAAGCGGAGCAAGGCACGCATGAGCGCGTAGCCGGCGGCCTGCTCGGCGAGCTTCTTGCGTTCGTGAAACTGGCGCCTGTTCAACCATCTGCCCTCGTGTATCCAGCGAATCATCGGGCCGGTCCGCCCGGCGTCGCTCGAGCTCGACCCGGGCTTCGGACGCTCGGATGCGGCAACGGGCGTCGAATCCGTCCAGCAAGGCACGGGCTTCAATAGGATTGCCCAGCTTGAGCAAGGCGCGAAAGAGCGGCTCGACCGCGCGATGTTCGTCCGGGTCCGACGCGATCATCTGCCGGTAGATCGGCTCGGAGAGGTCGGGCCGGCCGGCGTCGTCGTGAGCACGGGCCAGGTTGTAGTTGAGCTCGGTGACGCACTCCGTGATCGCCGCCTCCACGTCGTCGGGCGGAGGCGCGACATATCCCAGATCGATGAGCTGCTTCATCGCCTCGTTCGCGGCGACCGGGTCGAATCGAGCCTCGCCGGGATGCTGGCCGGATCGGCCCGCGACATCCTCCCACGACGCGATGGTCTCCACCGCTCCGGGAGATTGAAGCGCCGCGGTGAGGACATGGCCATCCATGTCGCGGCCGACCGGCAGGCCGAAGAGGTGCAGGACCGTCGGGGCGATGTCCAGGATGGACGCACCGTGGAGGATCTCACCGCGCTTGATGCCCGGCCCGCGCATGCAGATCATGCCGAAATGCCGATGCTCCACCGCGGGACCAGCAGCCTCGGGAGGGATGTACGCCGGCCGACGGTCGTCGCTGTGGAAGCCGTGGTCGCTCAGGACGATCACGGTGGTGTCGGCACCGGCCAGCTCGAGCAGGCGGCCGAGCATGGCGTCCTGGTAGCGATAGGTCGCGCCCACGACGTGCTGGTAGAGCGCGAAGTCATCCTCGGGCACCCATCCCAGTCGAGGGGGGTGGTATTTCATGAAGGCGTGCGAGATGTGGTCGATCGTGTCATAGTAGACCGCCGCGAAGTCCCACTCTGCATGCTCGATGACCTCGGTGGCGGCGGCGTGAGTGGTCATCGCCTCGGCGATCATTTTGGCCAGGACGTGCAGGCTCTTGTCCTTCTCCTGGTCAACTTTCTCGAGCTCGGGGACGAAGAGCCGGAGGACCTGACCGGGTACCTCACGCGCCGTGACCCGGAGTTCGGCTAGCCGATCGGACCACTCCGCCGGATGGACCATCCCGCCGGCCAACGCCGGAGCCTCGAGATCGACGCCGGCCTTGGTGAATGCATTGGATACCATGACGCCGTCGATCGGCTCCGCCGGCTGAGACGGCCACCAGCCGACCACCGCGGAACGCCTGCCGTCCTGGTTCAAGATATTCCAGGACGCCTTGGCCCTCCGGCTCAGTGAGGACACGGGACGCACTCCCGAGCCATCGGGCAGCGGCTCGGCGAATCCCAGCACGCCGTGCTTGGGAGGCCGCTTCCCCGTGGCGATCGACGTCCAGAGCATCGGGCTGAGGGGCGGGTGGATGGTGGCGAGGTTGCCACTGACCCCGCCCGCGATCAGGCGGGCGAGATGGGGCATCCGACCGCGATCGAGCAAGGGGCGAATCACCTTCCAGTCGGCCGCATCCCAGCCGATCAGGAGGACACGACCGTCGGTCCGGGCCATCACGCCACCTCCCCCGACGGAGCGGAGGCGGCCGCGGCCTTCGCCGCCTTCCAGCGCCGGACGCCGGACGCGCCCAGCGTCATCGCCGCCAAAGCTGCGAGTTGGATCGCGGAGGACGGCTCGGGAACACCTGTCGCGCCCATCGCAATCTGGGCCCCGGTATCGTCATAAGCGTAGGAATCGATGTGGAGGAAGAGGTTGCTGAAACTTCGATTGGTCAAGCTCGCCCTGATCCATCCGTACCTGAACTGAGAAGAACTCGATGTACCATTGTTGAATTTGAAGGCGAAGAATTTGTCGGTGAATGGCGAGAGTCCGCTCGCATTCCCCCCGCTTGTGTTGTACGCGATGTGCGCGACGGATCTCTCGAAGCCGGGGACAATCTGGTCCCACTTCTGTCCCTGGTCCGCGATCACGGCGATGGCGCCGTGAGCGGAGGGGAAGGTGCCTCCCAGGGCCTTGACGTAGACGGAACCCAGGTTCCTGAAGCGGAGCGACCGGGAGCTCGAGCCGCCGGACGCCTTGATGTTGATGGAGTTGAGGCCGTAGTAACCGGGCAGGGTGCCCACGAAATCGGCGGTTTGCACGCCATCGACCCACCCGACGTCCTGATTGACCGCCGCGACGATGATGCCGGCCTCGGCCTCCGAGCCGGCAACCAAGGCGATGCCGGCGGTACTCAGCGAGGCGAGCAAAGTTCGACGATGATCGACGCGGCGAGACTTGAGATCCATGGTTGAGATGCTCCTGTAGTGAAGTAATCGATCGAGCGGCGATGAGATGCGGTACGTCAGTCAGCGGACTTGTCGCGGGCTGGCCGCCTCGGGTCACCTTCGGCCCGGGGCGTGCTGTGGCGATCAGTACGAAGCGGAGTCGACCACCTCGCCGCCGCCACGGGTCGAGAGGGCCTGGTAGACCCCGAACTGCGTCCGCGGGGCGACTTGGACGAGGCCGGTCGAATCGAAGGAGATGCCTTGCGGCAAACCGGTGGCCTGGTCGACCTTCCAGCAGTTGATCGACTCCTTGAGGAACCGGACCGAGCCGTCCAGGAAGGCGAAGTTGCCGCCGCCTGGGTGCTGGCTGGATGCCGCCTGCCAGTACCCGTGCTCGAAGCCATCGAGGGGGGCCGTATACTTCTGCGGATTCATCGGGTAGAGCGTGGTGAGGACCGTATCGCTCAAATAGCCCGATACCCACCAGTGATAGCAGAGTTGATCGGCGGGGGCGTGGAGTGCCCGCGCGTGCTCGCCGAAGGCGATCGTGTTACTCCACCCGTCCGTGACGGCGGCTTGCCCGACCGCGCCGTCGCAGTTGAACAGCCCGTTCAGCCGGTCGTTATACTGCGGGCTCCACTCCATGTGCCAGGTCCCGAAGTTGGCGGCGTAGCTGGTGTAGTTCATCGCGAAGGGGCCGGGGTCGTAGAAGCTGCCGTCGGGCACGGTCTGGGGATCGCTCGTGCCGGCGTCGCTCGGACACCAGAGGGCGCCGATCCCGGTGGCCGAGACCGTGGCGTTGATCGCGGTGAAGACGTTCACTTGAAAGTTCGTCGCGTCGTAGAGGGGTCGCTGTTCCAGGTAGGGAAGCAAGACGAGGAACACACCTCCCGAGATATTGGGATTCTCCCCAGGGTCATAGAGGCCGCCACCGGCGACGATGCGCTGCAGGTAGGCCCCGCGGGGCAGGGTCGTCCAGACGTCGATATAGCCGAGAGTCGCCAGGGTGATCTGCTTCAGGTTGTTGGTGCATTGGATCCGGCGGGCGGCCTCGCGGGCCGCCTGGACCGCCGGCAACAGCAGGCCGACCAGGACGCCGATGACCGAGATCACCACCAGCAGTTCGATCAGGGTGAAGCCTCGCCGATCGGGAGAGCGGATCGGGCCGATAATCATGGTGGAACTCCTCCAATCGTCGTATCGTCATGGCCCCGCATCGGGCCCCGGCATCACATCCCAGACCTTGATCGTGTGGTCTCCGCTGGCCGAGGCAAGCCGCTTGCCGTCGGGGCTGTAGGCCACGGCGTTCACCTCGCCGAGATGGCCTCGGAGGCTCAGGAGCTCGCGGCGGGACGCCGCGTCCCAGACCTTGATCGTCTGATCCGCCCCGCCCGAGGCGAGGCGACGGCCGTCGGGGCTGTAAGCGAGCCCGAGCGCAGGACCGCTGTGCGCGGGGATCGAGGCCTGGACCGCCCAGCTCGCCGTATCCCAGACCTTGATGGACCCGTCGGCACAGGCCGCGGCGAGGCATCGACCGTCGGGGCTGAACGCCACGGCGTTGATACGGCCGTCCTTCTCGTTGAGGGTCCGGAGCAATCGACCGGTGGAGGTCTCGTAGACCCTCACCGCCCCGTCACGGTCCCCCGTGGCGATCCACAGGCCGTCCCGGCTGTAGGCCACACAATGGATCACCCAGCCGGCCCCATCGAGACTCACGCGGAGTTTGCCGGTCGTCGAATCCCTGACTTCGCACGGATCGCCTCCCGTGGCGAAGCTCAGTCCATCGGGGCTGTAGGCGATGCCCAGAATCCAATCGGAGTCGTCCTGGCGGAGCGCCAGCTCGACCGAGCCGGTCTGAACGTCCCAGATCCGGAACGCCCCACCGTGGTCGGCCGAGGCGATCCGCCGGCCGTCGGGGTTAAAGTCCACCCCGGAGACTGGGTGAGTGTGTCCGCGGAAGGAGCGAATCGATCGGCCGTTCGCCGCGTCCCAGAGTCGCACGATCGTGTCATTGCCGGCCGAGGCGATCCGCAAGCCGTCGTGGCTGAACACGACGGAGCGGACCTCGTCGGTATGTCCTTTGAGGGTGAGGAGTTCTCGGGCGGGCGGTTCCGTGATCGGCGACGCGTCCCAGATCCGGATCGTGCCGTCCTCGCTCGCCGTGGCGAGCCGACGACCGTCGGGGCTGAAGGCGATGCCGGTGACGGTGTTCGTGTGTCCGTGCAAGGTGAGGGTTTCCTGGCCGGTGCTCGGATCCCAGAACTTGATCTTCTGATCGAAGCTGGCGGAGGCGAGCCGCCGACCGTCAGGACTGTACGCCACGTCCCAGACGATCTTGCTGTGACCCTCCAGGGTGCGGAGGAGCCGGCCGGCGGAGATGTCCCAGATCTTGACGGCCCCGTGATTCTCCGTGAAGATCGAGCCGCAAGCCACGGCGAGGTACCGTCCGTCGCGGCTGAAGGCTACGCGATGGCTCCCGCCGGTGTGACCGGGCAGGGCGTGCAGCAACTTGCCGCTACTGACCTCGATGATGCTCACTCTCTCCGTATCTTCGGTCACGGCGAGGCGAGTGCCGTCGGGGCTGAACCTTGCGAGCTTGGCCCCATTCGGGTGGCGTATCGTCCGGATCAAGCGGCGGGTCTTCGCGTCCCAGATCATGATGGCCTTATCCTCATTCTCCGGTCCGCGACAGGTCGAGGCGATCGTCCGGCCGTCGGGGCTGAACTCCGCGCTCCAACCGGTGCCGCTCGTCCTGAGGCTGTCGATCCGTTCGCCGGTGATCGCGTCCCAGATCATGGTCTCGCGGAAACTGTTCGATACGACTTGCCAGCCGTCGGGGCTGAAGGCGGCGCCCCGGACATCGACGCCGGGGCCGCGCAGGACGTGGAGGGGCTTGCCGTTGGCCGCATCCCAGATCACCGCGGACCCGTCGATGTGGGCCGAGGCGAGCCGCTGGCCGTCGGGGCTGAACGCGACCTCGACGATCGGGCCCCCGGCATGGCAGATGACCGGGAGGTATCCGTACCGTGCCCGCTTCAGGTAGTTCCATTCCCAGCCGCGCAGCTCGGGCGCGCACTCGGCGAGGAGCTGGTCAACCCGGCGCAGGTTATTCACGGCCAGCTCGCGATCCGCCAGGGCGATCCGATTGTAATACAGGGCATTCTTGATCGTCCGATTCGCGTCGGTCACGGTCAGGAGGGCCTGTTCGGCCCGGACCCACTGCGCAGTAATCCCGGCGAAGCCGAGGAGGGTGATCAGGACGAGCGTCGCCAGCAGGGCGGCGACCGCGGGCCGCCGCTGCGCCCACTTCACCGACCGCTCCCAGGCGTTGCTCCGCCGCGCCCGGATCGGCTCGCACTTGACGAACCGATCCAGGTCGTCGGCCAGCTCCTGCGCCGAGGCGTAGCGCCCGGCCGGGTCCTTGGCCATCGCCTTCAGGACGATCGTCTCCAGGTCGACCGGGATCGACGGGTTGAGCCGCCGGGGCGGGCGCGGCTCCTCGAAGGCGATCCGGCGCAGGATCTCCTGGCGGTCCCGTCCGGCGTAGGCCGGTGCCAGCGTCAGTAGTTCGTAGAGCGTCGCGCCCAGCGAGTAGATGTCGGTGCGATGGTCGATCCCGACCCGCTTGGCCAGGGCCTGCTCGGGGCTCATGTACCGCAGCGTCCCCAGGAGGTCGCCCGTCATCGTCAGGCCGGCGTCGCCCTGGAGCCGCGCCAGGCCGAAGTCGGTGATCCAGAGCTTGCCGCGGACGTCGATCAGCAGGTTGGCGGGCTTGATGTCGCGGTGCAGCACGCCCTGCTCGTGGGCGTGCTCCAGCGCCTCGGCCGCCTGCATCCCCAGGCGGGCCGCCGTGAGGAAGAAGGTCTTGCTCCGGGTCGATGAACCCGATGAAGTCGGTGTCGCGGTCGAGGCCGGCGTCGGGTCGAGTACGGCCACGGAGCTCGGCTCCTTCGGATCGAAGGCCGCGGTGATCTGATCGGCGTCCGGCCCCGGCGCGGACCCTCCGATCCGCCCAGAGGTCAGCTCGCAGGCCATCGCGAACGCCTCACCGCCCGGCCGAGGCGGGCCCTCTCCGGCACGAGCCTCCATCCGCCGCAACTCCTCGATGAGCGCGGCCAGCGGCTGGCCGTCGATGAACTGCATCGCGTAGTAGTGCACCCCCCGCTCGCAGCCGACCGCGTGCACCGGGACGATGTTGGCGTGGTGCAGGTGGGCCGCCGCCAGCGATTCGTTCTTGAACCGCTGGAGCTGCTTGGGATCCAGCGCCGAGGCAAAGGGCAACACCTTCAGGGCGACGCGGCGGGCGAGCGACATCTGCTGGGCGTCGTAGACGACGCCCATACCACCCCGGCCGATCTCCGGGCCGATCCGGTAGTCTCCCAGCGCACCGGGGCCCAGGATCGGGGCCGACCCGGGGCCGAACGAGCCGGAAAGCTCCGCGCCCGGCGATCGGGCCAGGTCGGCCATGATCCCGATCGTCGGCAGGAGCCGGCGCAATCGCTCGGCCCGCACCGGGTCCTGGCGGCGATAATCTTCCAGGTTCACCGGCTCGCCCGCCTCGAGCCGTGCCTTCACGGCCTCGACCCACCGGATCAGGACCGGGTCGTCGCCGATCGACTGGCCCGGGCCCGCGGTCTCGGATGCAACCCTCATCATTCGGCCTCCTCGGCTTCCTGTCCCAGCAGGATTCGGAGTCGCTCCAGAGCGCGAAGGTGCCGCATCCCGGCGGTGCTCTCGGCGAGCCCAAGGACCGCGGCGGCCTCGGCGTTGCTCAACCCCTCCAGATACCGCAGGACCAGCACCTCGCGATCGGTCGGCTTCAGGCAACCCAGCGCCGTCCGCACCCGGTCGCGCAGCTCCTCGCGGAGCAGGTGCCGGCTCGGGCTGGTGGCGCTGGCGATCAGGCGATGCGCCAGTTGAGCCACCGACTCGTCGGGCAGCGGCGGCGCCTCCTCGCGGGTCACGCTCCGCCGCTGCGCCCGGACGTGCCGCTCGTACTGCTTGGCGACCCGCTCCCAGGCGAACTGCCGTAGCCAGGCGTAGAACGGCAAGGGCCGGTCGCGGAGGTAGTCGGCGAGATTCTCATGCGCCTGGGCCAACGACTCCTGGACGATGTCGGAGGGATCGACGCGCGCCGCCAGGCGGCGGTCGAGCCGCAAGGCGACCATGCGCCGGAGCCGGTCGCGATGCCCGGCCAGGAGTTGCTGGCGGGCCGCCGGATCGCCCAGGGCGGCCCGCTCCAGCAGTTGTTCGGTATCCGATTCATTCAAGGCCATCATCGCCATCTCCTCCCGAGATCAACCCTCCGGAACCGCCGGAAAATTCACAGTTGAAGTCCAGGAATTATTGCTTTCATCGCCGAAAGCTTGATCTGAATTGTAAGTTACGGTCGGGATCGCCAGCGAGGGCCTCCCACCGCTCCGAGAAAAAATCGCCAGACGGGCCTTGAAGTCATCGGGCACCACCGATACAGTGTATTAGTCAAGTAACACACTAGGGGGCCAGGTCGGATGATCATACTGGATCTGAACACGGGGGACGAGCGGCCGATATACGGCCAGATTGCGGACCGGGTGAAGTTCGCGGTGGCCGGGGGTGCCTTGCGTCCGGGGGACCTGGTGCCCTCGGTGCGGGAGCTGTCGAAGCAGTTGGTGGTGAATCCCAACACGGTGGCGCGGGCGTATCGGGACCTCCAGACGGAGGGCCTGCTGGAATCGGTGCGCGGGATGGGGCTCCAGGTGGCCGAGGGCGCGGCGGACCGTTGTCGATCGGCGCGTCGGGAGATGGTCCGCCATCGATTGAGGCTCGCCATCGAGGAGGCGCGTCGGAGCTGGATGGACCCCTCGGAGATCGAGACGATCTTCCGGGAGGAGTGGGCGCGAGCGGCTGGCCAGGCGAATGGGGAGGCCGGCGTCCCGTCGCGGGGCTAGCCCGATCTCAAGAGCGGCGAAGAATCATCGGGATGGAAAGGGACTCAGCAATGGCAGACGCAGGGGCGGTGATCCGGGTCGATGGGCTGGTCAAGCGGTACCGGGGCAATACGGCCGTCGACGGCCTGTCGCTGTCGGTCGCCGAGGGCTCGGTCTTCGGGCTGCTGGGCGAGAACGGGGCGGGCAAGACGACGACGATCCAGGCGCTGCTCGGGCTGATCCAGCCGGATGCGGGCCGGCTCGACGTGCTGGGCCTCGACCCGTCGCGACAGGGCTTCGACGTGCGGAGGCGGGTCGGCTTCGTGCCCGAGGCCCCGGTGCTGTACGACTGGATGACCGTGTCCGAGATCGGCTGGTTCGCCGCGGCGTTCCACCTCGACCCGCTGGGCTCGACCGCCAGCTACCAGGCGCGCTACCTCGAGTTGACGCGAGCCTTCGAGCTGCCTCCCGAGCGGAAGATCAAGGCCCTCTCCAAGGGGATGCGTGCCAAGGTCTCGCTGTCGGTGGCGCTGGCCGCGGACCCGTCGCTGCTGATCCTCGACGAGCCGACATCGGGGCTCGACGTGCTGGTCCGCCGCGAGTTCCTCGAGAGCATGGTCGACCTGGCCGGGGCGGGCCGGACGGTGCTCCTCTCCAGCCACCAGATCGGCGAGGTGGAGCGGGTCGCCAGCCACGTGGCACTCTTGCACCACGGCAAGCTGATCCTCGCCGAGCCGCTGGACGAGCTGAAGGCGCACACGTTCATCGTGTCGGTGATGTTCGCCAGCCGCGACCATCCCGAGGCGCCGCCGGAAGGCCGCGGCCTGGAGCTGATCGACGCCTCGGACGCCCCTCGCCAGGCGCGCTGGCTCGTCCGCGCCGCCGACCGCTCGGCGTGCGAGTTCCTGCGGGCGATGCCGGGCGTCGAGAGCCTGGAGATCGAGACGCCCAGCCTGGAGGAGATCTACATCGGCTACATGCGCGCCCGACGGCCCGAGCGGCCGGCTCCCCCGCGGGTCGTGCACGTGGCGTGAGTCAGACCTGTCGCAGGGCCGGCGGGGACAGCCTCCGTTGACGGTCTACGAACTCGCAAGGTGCTGAAAATATCATTCGGAGCGATCCGCCCATGTATATGCGCTTGTGGTGGAAGGATGCACGGCAGTTCTGGCCCATCTGGGCCTTCCTGGTCCTGGCCGCGGCGGTCACGCAGGTGCTGGTGCTGCACTACGCGGGCCGAGAGGCGCGGGACGGCTTCCTGGTGGCGCTGGCCTTGTGCTGGGCGACCCTCTACGCCTACGCGGTCGGCGCGGCGGCATTCGCCGGTGAGCGCGAGACCGGCACTTTGCGGTTTCTCGACATCCTCCCCGCCGCGCGGGGGGTCGTCTGGGCGAGCAAGGTCTCGTTCGCCTTCCTGTCCACCCTGGCACTGGCCGCGACGCTCCTGGCGTTGGCGGCACTCGGGACCAACCGGTGGGGGGGACCCGGTATGTTCGAGGTGGCGATGCGCCTCGTCGGCCTCCTCATCCAAGCCCTTGTCCTGGGGCTGTTCTGCTCATCCATCATGGGCAATGCCCTGCTCGCCGCGGTGACCGCGATCGGCCTCACGGTGCTCAGTTGGGTGGGCGTGGCGACTTGGCTCGACGAGTATCATCGCAATGTACGATTCGATGCGGCCGGCTTCCTGCAATGGAATATCGGGATCACTGTGGCACTCCTGATCGTCTCGATCTTCGCATTCGCGTGGACCCGGGGCAGCCGTCGCGTATCCTTGCCGAGGCTGCGGCTGCCGTTCCGGTTCCAATCGCCCATCGTGGTGACCCGACGCAGCCCCGCCCGGACCGGCAGGGAGGCCTTGCAGGTCATCCCCTCCGTCGCGACCCCCTTGGGCACTCCCGCGCCGGTCTCGCGGCCGGTCTCGGCCGGCGTGGTCTCGTCCTCGGCCTGGGCGGTCGACCAGCCGCGGCCCCGCTCCCGGTTCGCCGAGTTCCGCCACCTGGCCTGGGAGACGATGCGAGAAGGGGGTAGGACCTGGCTCCTGCTCGCGGCGATCGGCCTGGTCGTCCCCTGCGGCGTCTACTTCCTCAGTGGCGGCCCCATCAATATCGGTCCACTTTTCGTCTCGCTGAGCTTCCCGGTCGCCCTGGTGGCCGGGGTCAGCGTCTTCGCCCTGGAGAACCGGGCGCGGACCTATCGATTCCTCGTCCATCACGGGACCAGGCCGGGGATGGTCTGGCTGGCGAAGATCGCGACCTGGTGCTTCGGGCTGGCGATCATCTGGGCGCCGTGGATCATCATCGGGCTGTGGATCATCTGGTTGGTGTTATTCAACTTCGAGCCGACCGATTGGCAACAGATGATGAATGCTCCGATGGAGAGTTCGATCTTGACCATCGCGTGCATCCCGCTCACATTCGCCGTGGCGCAGCTCTGCGGGATGGCGCTTCCCAGGGGGATCACGGCCGGGGTCATCGCGCTGGTGGTCACGATCGCCCTGGGCCTCGCCGAGGTCGCGCTGGTCCGGGGGATGATGATCCCCTTCTGGGGCCTCCTGGTCCTGCCCGTGGCGCTCCTGGCCGTCACGTGGGCCTGGAGCGGCGACTGGCTCCTGGACCGCCCCGCCCCGGGGCGTTATCTCCGGCTGGGCGCGCTCCTGGCCGGCGCGTTCGCGGTGCTGCTGGGCGGCTACATCGGGTATCGAGCCTGGGGCATCCCCGACCCGGGGCCGATCGCCCCGCCGAGCGCCTGGGCCGCGACGGCCTCGCTCTCGTCCGATCGCAACGCGGCCGAGCTCTATCGCGAGGCCGCACGCCGGCTTAGGGCCATCCCGAAGGGAGTGCCGCTGCCGGGAAACCCCGACGTGCGCGCGGCCCTCGACCTGATCCGACGCGCGTCAGTGATGCCCGACTGCCAGTTCCAGCAAACCTCGCGGCTCACCCTGCTGAATGGGTCGGAACCGGCGCCGATAGATGGGCTCTCCGTTCTGGTGATGGACCACGCGCGTGACCTCAGGAGTAGCGGCAACCTCGCCGGCGCCTGGAACGACGTCGTGGTCCTGCTCCGCATGGCCCGGCACCTGAGCGAGGGCGCCACGATGACCCAGGGACTCCAGGCCCTCGCGATCGAGAAGGAGGCGCTGGAATTCGCGATCGGGTGGGCCACCGCCCCGGGCCAGACGCCCGAGCGGCTCCATGCGGCGATCGCGGCCTATCGCGACTTGCCCCGAGTGACCCCCACCGCGGACATCGTGCGGGGCGAGGCCAACCTCTTCGAGCGGACCATGGATCTCCCCAGCGACGAGATCAAGGCGTGGTTACTGAGCAACCTCCGGGAGGAAATGCGGCGTGACGGCCCGGTCTGGGCGGCCCTCTGGGCCGACATGATCATCACGCCGTGGGAGCGCGAGCGAGCCCGTCGTGCCAATCGGCGTTTCGCCTCCATCGTCATCCGGGCGACCACCCTCGAAACCTGGCAGCAGGACGAGTTGCTCGGGCCCGGGAAGCCGATCGGTTACGATCTGTCGAGCACGCCGCTCGCGAGACTGTTCCTACCCAATCTCGGAGCATGCCTACAGGCCGAGAACCGCAACGAGGTCATGCGACGTGCCCTGGTGCAAAAGATGACGAACTGAGCCTGGCAGCTCCGGCACCTCGGACGAACCCCCGAACCCCCACTCGTCGTTCAGGGATCGGCCTCATTACCCCAACGTCGCCGGTACCAATCGAGGTATCGGCGGTGTTCGGCTTCTTTCCTGGGACGCACCGCTTCCTGCCATTCCGGGACATCGCACTCGGACCAATCGGCCAGGACGTCGATCAGGTAGTCGAGCGTGATGGCCCGGAGATGAAGGTCAATGCGGTCCGCGAACGCGCCATCGGCTTTCCCTCCGAGGAGGTCGCGCCAGTCCCAATTCTGTTCGTAGACGAACGGCCAGACGAGCGTGGCGTAATCCTCGGCTTCGTCCCCAACCGCCAGGCTGTCCCAGTCGATGACCCACCAGGCACCGCCTCCCGCGACCATCACATTCTGCCACCAGAGGTCCCAGTGGCAGGGCGCATGCGAGGCGCCCTCGAAAGCCGCGTGCTCCGGCGCGATCGCGAGCAGCTCGCGTGACTCGTCCTCCATCCACGTCACGTCGGCATCGGTGACGGAAGCCGGGCGACTTCCGCGTATGGTGATCAGGTCCTGCTCGAACTGCTCGCGGTATCGGAGCTCCCAGCATTCCCGATATGTCCTGGCCCCGCCGATTTGGGCGGCGAGCTCCCGGTCGTCGTGTAAGCGACCCATCAGGTCGATCAGGTCGTGGATCAGTTCCGGGCGCGCGGCCGGCTCCCATGTTGCGCCATCGATGTGCTCGAACGCCAGGCCCCCGTACGACGTCCCGGGGATGTCCAGCCAGCCCAGGACGCGAGGGGCGCGGTACTCTCGTTCCAGCCATTCGCGGACGGCGAACCAGCGGCGCATCTCGCCCGGATCGGACGCGAGCTTCACGTGGATGGTGCGCTCGCCATCCCCGACCTTGAAGGATTGGGAGACGAAGCCGCCCCAGTTCAGCACACGCTCCGCGTTCAACATATCGGAGCGCAGTCCGAACCGAGACGCCTCGGACTGCAACGTGCCGATGATCCGCCGGTAGAGATCCGTCTCGAGCATCGCTGCCGCCGAATTCGAATGGAGTGGGGAGAGATTGGACCACGAAAGACCCGAAAAGAGACGAGGAGCTTCCCACGATCAGTCCTTTCCGGGTGGGAATAACTTGTCGTCACGTGACGATGCCTGGCCCTCCTCGATCATCCGGGAGACGACGGCGTCGATGGCGTCCTTCAGCCTGGCATGGGCGGCCTTGAAGCCCAGGAGCCGGGCGACCATCCCGGGGATCTCCTGGCGATGCAGGCCGATGTGATCGGTCAGCAATCTCCGGATCGCCGCGGCGATCTCCGCGGGGGGCAGCATCTCGGGCTTTCGGAGGTTCGATGCGGTCACCTCGGAGCGCGATCGGACGGCGATCTCGGCCTGTCGCGTCGGGCTCACGAACTGGCCTTCCGACTGCACGATCCCCTTGCGGATCGCCATGGCCAGGGCGTCGGAGACGGCGCCCGCGATCCGGATCCCGGCGCGCTGCTGGCCCCAGAGCGCGGTCACTCGCCGCGTGACCTCCTCGCGATGGATCGGCCCTTCGATCGCCACGATCCGGGCGACGATGTCCCTCAAGAGGGTCAAGGGCGTGTCCGGGATCGCCGTCTCGCTCGGGACCTCGAAGCTCGCCTCCTGGTAGGGGAGCACCCAGGCCGGGACGTCGCCATTCATCGGCTCCTCGGCCGATTCCACGCGGTCGATCGTCTCGTCGGCCGGTTCCGGAGTCGAGGAGCTTTCGCGGTCGACCGGCTCGGCTGGATTCTCCGCGTCGAGTCGGGCCTCTTCGATTGCCTTGACGAGCTTGCGGAGCTGTTCGTCGGGCCGGTGGAACCAATCGGTGCTCCAGATCCGATGGAGCTTCCAGCCCCGGTCTCTCAGGACGCCCTCGCGCAGGCGGTCGCGATCGCGGGCCGAGCGCGAGGAATGATAGGTCGCGCCGTCGCATTCGACGCCGAGCAGGTAACGTCCCGGGCTGGTCGGATCCACGACCGCCAGGTCGATGAAGAAGCCCGAGGTCCCCACCTGGCGATGGACCGTGTATCCGAAGTCCTCGAGCGCCCGCGCCACCTGCCGTTCGAACTCCGAGTCGTCATCGCGATCGGTCGGTCGCGGATCGTCGAGGATGCCGGTGGCCGCGTAGCGGAGGAAGGTCTTGAAGACCGCGGCCCCGCGTGATCGGGCTCCCTGGAGGTCGATGTCGTCGGCGGTGATCGAGCTGAAGACCTCGCAACGCTCGCGGGCCCGGGAGATCAGGACGTTCAGCCGGCGCTCGCCGCCCTCGATCGAGAGCGGCCCGAAATTCATCGCCAGGTAGCCGGACGGATCCCGGGCGTATCCCACGGATATGAAGATCACGTCACGCTCGTCTCCCTGGATGTTTTCCAGGTTCTTGACGAAGAAGGGCTCCGGCCGGCCCGTGGCGAAGAACTCCTCGAGCCCCGCCTCCTGGCGGAGCAACTGCTCGAGCTCGTCGCGGATCGCGTCGCGCTGGGAGACCGAGAACGCGCCGACGCCCAGCGACTTCCCGGGGGAATTCCGGGCGTGGTCGATGACCGCTCGAGCGATCTCGCGGGCCTCGACGCGGTTCGTCCGGGTCGCTCCGCGATCGAAGACGCCGTCCTTGACGGGCCGGAAATGGAGGCCATGGTCGGCGGTCATGCTCGTGGGGCTGGGCACGACGTAGAGGTGGTTCTCGTAGAATTCGCGGTTCGAGACCGCGATCAGGGAGTGGTGGCGGCTGCGGTAGTGCCATCGGAGCATCCGTTGCGGCAATCCCTGGGCCGTGCAGAGGCCGAGGATGCTGTCCAGGTTGGCGGCGTTGAAGGCGCCGTCGGCGTCGTCATCCAGGCCGTCGTCATCGAGCATCTTGGCGAAGAATTGCGTCGGCGGGAGCTGCTTGCTGTCGCCGACGACCACCACCTGCCGGGCGCGGGCCATCGCGCCCAGGGCGTCCACGGGACTGATCTGGCTGGCCTCGTCGACGAGGAGCAAGTCGAAGGTGAGGCTCCCCGGCTCGAGGTGCTGCGCCACCGAGATCGGGCTCATCAGGAAGACCGGCTTGATCGCCTGGACCGCGGCGCCGGTCTCCTTGAGGAGCTGCCGGATCGGCTTGTGACGGCGCTTCTTGGCGATCTCCTGCTGGACGATCCTCATCTCGCCGCCGACCCCGCGCGGGATGGCGTCGTGATGGGCCGTGACGACCTCGCAACGGGCGAGATCGATCCGCGCCACATCCAGCTTGCGGAACTCGTCGATGCGACGCTCATGGGTGAGGCCGGCGAATTCCCTCAGCTCGCGATGGCGCCCGAAGGCGTCGCGCAGGAGCGACTCGTAATAGGCGATCTCGAACTGATGCAGCACGGCGTCCGACGGGATCCGGCCGTCGTGGAGGCGCTCGATCACGGCATCGAGGCCGTCGGCCGCCAGTTGACTCCGTCGCATCCGGTAGCCGATCCATTGGGAAAGCGCGCCGGGGTTCTCCCGCCACGACCGCAATCGGGCGGACATCGCATCGATCGGGATCGGCGACAGCGTGGCGATGCCGAACGCTTCGAGGAGGTCGAGCTGGACCGTCTTGAACAGGGAATTGATCTGGGGGAATACCGCCTTGATCTGCTTGGCGAGCGCCCCGAGGGGCTGTTCGCATCTCTCGGGCTCATCGAGGCGCGACTTGATCAGCCGGTAATCCTCGGGCAGTCGCGCGGCCCGGCATTCGTCGTCCCAGGTCACGATCGCGGCCAGTCGCGGCCAGTCGGATCGCGTCCCCTTCCAGAAGGTCCCGAAGGCGTCGCGGCCGAGCTGGCCGATGTCGGGATCGTCGTCGATCGAACGGGTCGCGGCCTGGCTCTCGATCACGGCGTCGACGAGCTTCAATTGCTCGCCGAGCCGCTTGGGCGATTGCCCCTTGAGGATGCCTCGCAACGTGGCCTGGGCCTCTCGATAATCGCGACGGAGCCAGCGAAACCAGGAGGAGCCGTGGGCGGCGAGGCTTCGGCGGGCGGCGGCGAGGTCGGTTTGCGCCGCGACGGGCGAGACGATCTCCGCCAGCGTGGACCGGCCGGCCGCGAAGGCCTGCCCGCGCTCCACGATCCGGACGATCTCGTCGCGATGGTCATCCCAGACCGGATTCCCCATCTGACGGTGATCCATGGGCGGGGCATTCACGAGCTTGAGGCCGAGCTGGGTCAGTCGCTGGACATCCTTCAGGCTCATCGCGTCGGGGACGGGGACTCCGAGGGCTTCGGTCAGGCGGTGGACCTCGTCCACGATCGCTTCCAGTGAAGTGGCGGCCGCGACGATCTGATTCATCAGCTGCTTGAGGTCGTTGGGGAGCAGGAGGGCGTCGCGCGTCACCCCCCACCAGGGGTGTTCGCTCGGACGGCCGATCTCCTTCAGGTGCGTTTGCAGGTCTTCGAGGCCCCGACGCCTGGCTTCGAATGCGTTCTTCGTCCACGAGGTCGAGCCGGTCAGCTCGAAATCGATCGGTTCCGGGACGCGTTCATTCAAGCTGGCCAGCCGGCCGAAGATCTGGAACACCGTCACGCCCGACGGCTCGAGGGGCGTATTCAGGAGGGACGCGTGCTGGTTCAACTGGTCGCGTGCCCGGCCCAGCGCCTCGATCTGTTCGGTCGAGCCGTTGACCCTGGGCCGGCCGAGTTTCATCGTGCGATGGATCTCGTCGAGTACGGCCTTTTTGCTGGCCTTGCGGCTGTGCAGCTCCAGGCAGATGACTCCCAGGCCGAGGCGTTCCAGCCGGCTGAAGACGACCTCGAGGGCGGCCATCTTCTCGGCGACGAACAGGACCTTCTTACCTTCCTTGACCGCGGTGGCGATGATGTTGGTGATGGTCTGCGACTTGCCGGTCCCCGGCGGTCCCTGGACGACCAGGCTGCGCCCGCGCCGGACTTCCTCGATCACGACGGCCTGCGAGCTGTCCGCATCGGTGACGTGGATCATCTGCTGGGGGGGGATCAGCGGGTCGATCTTCTCCTCGTCGCCGCAGATGGGGGGCTCGGAGGGGAATCCGTCCTGGAGCAGCGCCGAGAGCGTCGGGTTGCTCTCGAGCGACGCGTGCGCGGGCCAGTTGCCCGGGTCGAGGTCGCGGTACATCAGGTACTTCGCGAACGAGAAGAACCACAGCACCATGTCGTTCCGGAGCACCTCCCATCGCGGCTGGTCGCCGATCGCCTGTTCGACGGCCTCGAAGTAAGCGGCGGTCGAGAGCTCGTCGAGGTCGGGGACCTCGGGCAGCGCGACTTCGAACTCCGCCTTGAGCTTCGCTTGCAGCGAGAGGTTGGTCGTGATGTCGGCCTCCCGGAGCCGGACCTTGAACCGGCTCTTCACCGAGGATCGCTCCAGGTCGACCGGGAGCAAGAGCAGCGGCGCGAAGCGGACCTTGTCCGAGGAGGGCGACTCGTACCACTTGAGGAAGCCGGCGGCCAGATAAAGGATGCTGGTCCCTTGCTCTTGCTCGTATGTTTGACTGTCGTAATACATGTCGAGCAACCGGGCTTGCAGCCGCTCGGAGCTGAGGCGGGTCTGGAGGTGAAGGTTGACGTGGCGCGGGTTGACCGTACCCTCGGCCGTCGTTTCCTCCTCGGGCTGGGACAACGCGGCCGGGGGCGGGTCCTCGCTCGCTTGGGGCGGGGCCTGGTCCTGGTCGTCGACGCGACCCGGCAGGAACGACATCGCCTTCCGCTCGCGGACCAGCAGCCGGAAGACTTCCTCCGACCGTTCGTCGACGATGTCCAGCTTCTTGCCGCGCGCGGGGTCTCTCGGGGTATTGATCAGCCTGTTCCTCGCGGACAGGTCGAGCAATTCCTCGCGCGCTTTCTGGAGGATGCTGTGGAGGCCGGGGGAATAGGTCATGTCGTTATTCATCGAATCCGATCAAGCCGGGGCCCGCGAGAAGGTGCAGCCTATCGTGATACAGCCGTGAAGGTAATGTACCATCTCACCTTCGAGTTATTCGCTCCGACCGGTGACTTCCTTCGCAAGCTCTCTCGAGAGGACGCGGAGGCACTCCTGGGGGCTGCGCCGGCGAAGCCGGCGTGACCCCAGCCACCCGGGGGACTTTACCGGGCAAGCCGTGGGTGGCTGGGGTCGGCGCCTCCAGCGGATGGCCGAGACTCAAGGCGAGGGGGCGCGTCGGATGCTCAGCGCGATGTCCTCTTCGTACGGGGGTGAAGCGACGCTCACGGGGCTTCCGTGGCTCCGGATTTCGTCCGAGTTCTCGATCTCGCCGGTACGCGGATTCAGCCACTCGGCCCGGTAACGGCCGTCGGGGAGGTTCAGCTCCAGCTCGACCCTGGTCCCGCCGTGGGCGTAGATCGCGTAGGCTCGGCCCGGCTCGCCGAGCGCGCGGGCCGAGGTCTTCTCGGGGACGACGCGGGCGATCACCCTGGCATCGGGGGCCATCTTCACGAAATCGAATCCCTCGATGAAACGCTTGAGGATCTGTAACCGCGAACGGAACCCCGGCCCGCCGCCGCCGGGCGTGGGGTTGACGATCGGGGCTGTCCCGTCCTCGTGGTCCGTCGTGTAGGAGTAGTCGAGGTGGTCGAAGATCGCGCCCCCGGCCATGAGGAAATCCCAGGCCTCGATGCGGTAGGGCCGATCCAGGACGCCGCGGAAGCCGGTCTCGTCGTCGCCGATGACCTTGCGCAGGTCGTAGTTCATGCCGACCGTGGCGGGGGGCGTGGCGTAGTGGAAGTTGAAGATCGAGACGCTCGGGTTGGGATGCTCGATCTTCGCCTTCTCGTTGGCGATGTTCTGGGCGAGCAGGTGCTTGCGGGGCAGGTCTTTCTCCGTATCGACGATCACCTCGGCGATCCGTGCCTGCCACTCCAGGGTCACGCCGCCGAAATACGGCTCGTTGCAGATCTCGAAATAGAGGTTGTCGAACGCGTTCAACTCGCGGACGACCTTGCGGACGAACGCCTCTTGCTGCTCCTGGATGGTCCGGTGCTTGCCCGTGTACGCCTCGTTTCGGGGGATGTCGCCGACGCCGTTGACGTTGTTCCTCGCGTTCATCGGGTTCACCGCCCAGAGGTTCTCCTCGTAGAACGGGCAGAAGAGGACGTACTCGATGACGATCCCACGATCCGAGGCGGCGGCCGCGAATGCCTTGAGTCGTTCGAAGTACGCGTCGTTCCAACGGCCGAGGTCGAGACGATTCCCGCCGTCGGCCGCGCCAGGGGTCTCCGTGCGAGGCCAGGGGGCGATGTACTGGTCGGCCGTCGGCGCGAGCGTGTTCTTCTCGATCTTGAACGAGCCGGGGACCTCCCGATACGTGCCCGAGAACGTCCGGGTGAGGTTGAATCCCCGCGCGTGCAGCTCGTCGAGGTAGGGGATGGCGTCGAAATCCCCGTTCAGGACCGCACCATAATGCTCGGTGGACGTGATCAGGACGGTCGGCTTGCCCCGGAAGAGGAAGTAATGGGGATTGTCGGGATGCAGGGAGATCGGCTCGCCCGCCGTCGGCAGGGCGAGCAGCATGATCAGTGTGGCGAGCATGAGGGATTCCCCCTGGTCAGGAGACGCACCGCCGGTCAATCGGGCGGCGACTTCGCCTGAGAGGATACCAGAATCGCACGCGATTCGACACGATGGCGGGCGCGTCTCGAGGCGGTCGCGGGGCCGTCGAGAACCGACCGCGAGGACGTATCGGGCCGCACGCATGAAGGCTCGGGTCGGTCACGGAAGAGGAAAGGGCCCCTTCTTTCCGACCAAACTTGCGGCCAGCCCCTCGGATTCCTATGATATTGTACGGGCAAAGTTTACGTAAACCGCCCGGACGGTGTGGTCGATCAAGGTATCTCGCATCGCTGATTGCAGCCGCGTTCGAGCGACATGAGGCGATGGACATCTCAGGTTTCCCCGAGTGTCGTTGCTCGGGTTGGTGTGACGGAACTCCGCCTTCGGATCCAGCTTCCCTGGACCCTTGGGCTTGGGCGATCGGTGCCTCCTTGGCATGCTCGGAGCCGGAATGAATTCGTTCCCATTCAACCCCGAGGCCATCCCCTTCCTGGTCGCCGGTGCGATTTCGGCCGTCCTGGCCTTATTCGCGTTGCGGCGGCTGGAGATGCCGAGGGCCCCTGCCTTCGCCGCGATGATGGCGGGGGAGATGCTCTGGGCATCCGCCGAGGCGATGGAACTGATCGTCGTCCCCATGCCGGCCAAGCTGATGTGCATCAACCTGCGGGTCCTCGGCGCGGTGACCGCGATCCTGGGCATGCTGGCCTTCGTCCTCCATTATACGGGCCGCGCGCGATGGCTGGAGCCAGGCCGATTCGCCGCGATCTCCGCGGTGCCCCTGGCCCTGCTGCCGGTGGCCTGGACCAACCCCTGGCATCATTTCTTCTGGTCGTCGATCGGGATCGACCAGGTCGCCGGCTACGAGATGGTACGCCGCACTTATGGGCCGGGATTCTGGATCCAATTCGGATATTCTTACATCCTGGTCGCGATCTGCGTATTCCTGCTGGCCGAGGCCGCGGTCCGATCCGCCGGCGTGTACCGGGCGCAGGCCGCCGTGATGCTCTTCGGGTTGATGGTGCCCTGGGTGGTCAGCATCGTCGACATGGCGCAAGTCTTCGGCTACCTCCACCTGGATACGGCCGCGGGGACCTTCGCCGTGACCGGGCTGGCATTCCTGCCCGGACTGCTTCGCTTGCGGCTGCTGGACTTGACGCCGGTGGCGTGGGCGGCGGTGGTGAATCGGATGAACGACCCGGTGGTGGTGATCGATCTCGAAGGCCGGGTCGTGGATCTGAATCCGGCCGCCGAGCGCGTGGCGGGCCGGAAATCGCAGGAGGTCCTGGGGACCGGGGCGGCATCGGCTTTCGACGGCTGGCCGGCGCTGGCGGATCGGCTGGGTCGGATCGGAGGGTCGGGCGAGGCGGCTTTCGAGATGATCGGGCCGGACGCGAAGATCCCCGCGGTGTACGACGCGCGGATCACGCGCCTCAATGGCGGCTCCGGCTCGGCGGGCTGGATCGTGGTCCTCCGCGACATCACCGAACGCCGGCGCGCCGAGGAGGAGCGGGAGCGGATGCTCCGAGAGCAGATGGCCCGGGCCGAGGCCGAGGCGGTGATCCTGGCGCAAGACCGGTTCCTGGCGACCCTCAGCCACGAGCTTCGCACGCCGCTGACCCCGATCCTCGCCGCGGTGACGGCGATGATCGATCGGCCGCTGGCGCCCGCCGAGCTGCCCGACCTGCTGGGTATGATCCGGCGCAATGTGGGCCTGGAGGTCCGGCTCATCGACGACCTGCTGGACCTGACCCGGATCCGCGGAGGGAAGCTGCTCCTGAGGCGCGAGGTCGTCGATGCGCACGAGTTGATCCATCGCGTCGTCGAGATCTGCGGGGACGATCTCCGCTCGGCGCGCCTCGAGGCGGTGCTCGACCTCGGGGCCGGCCAGTCCCGGGTTGACGTCGACCCGCTCCGGTTGCAGCAGGTCCTCTGGAACCTGATCAAGAACGCGATCAAATTCACCCCGGCGGGCGGGATCGTGACGATTCGATCCCGCGATGGGGACGAGGGCCCCTCGGGCGAGGTCGGATCCCGGCTGTCGATCGCCGTCAGCGACACGGGAATCGGCATCGAGCCCGATGTGCTGCCGCGGATCTTCAATCTCTTCGAGCAGGGCGGCGCCTCAACGGCGAAACGCTCCGGCGGCCTGGGCCTGGGCCTGACGATCAGCCGCTCGATCGTCGAGCAGCACGGCGGCCGGCTCGTCGCCGACAGCGGCGGCGCGGGCCTCGGGGCGACGTTCACCATCGAGTTACCGTCGGTCCTCGCGCCGACAGACACGCCCCTCGCCGGTGAGCCGCTCCCTTCGCACCCGCCCATGGCGCCCCGGTGCTTCTCCATACTCCTCGTCGAGGACAACACCGATACCCTGATCTACCTCTCCAAGATGCTGACCCTGCGCGGGCACCGGGTCCGCACGGCCGCCGACCTGAGGACCGCGTCTCAGGCCGCCGCCGATGCCGAGTTCGACCTGCTCATCAGCGACATCGAGTTGCCGGATGGGTCCGGGTTGCAGCTCATGAGGACCCTGCGCCTCGACCGTGCGATTCCGGGGATCGCGCTGTCCGGATTCGGTTCGGCGGACGACATCGAGATGAGCCATTCCGCGGGCTTCGCCGCCCATCTGATCAAGCCGGTCGACTTTCGCGGGCTGGAAGAGGTCATCCACCGGTTGGCCTCGAGGAGCCCTATCGAGAGGATGGTCCAGGGCTGACCTGACCTCATCCCGGAGCGGGGCGGCTCGCCGTCGAAGCTATGCCGTACCGAAATGGCTCTCGAATGGCGCGATCACCGATCGGCTCGGTGTTCGATCCAGGACGGCGAAGGCCACCTTGCGGAACGCCGATCGGAACCGGCCCTCGCCGGTGAGATGCCGGGCGAATCCCCGGGCGACCTGCGCCGGATCGTTGCCGAACACGCCGCATCCCCAGGCGCCCAGGACCAGCACGTCGTGGCCGTTCACGACCGCCAGGGCCAGCACCTTCTCGATCCGCGCGATCATGACCGGCTCGATCCGCGCGACGTTCCGCGGCTCCCTCGCGTGCACCACTCCCGCATTCACGGCCGGCGCGGTGATGAAAGAGATCGGATCGGGCTCCTCGAGCAAGACGTCGTCATCATCGCGGAAAACCGGGACGTCCGGCGAGTAGATCATGTGATCGGTGTAGAGGCAGGACGGGAATCGTCGGTTGGCCTCGTACATATCCTGGAGCGGATTGATGCAGGCGTAGAGGCCGGAAGCCCTCGCGAGGCTCTCCTCTTGCGCCTGGCTCCCGTTGAGGAATCCCCCGCCCGGATTCTTGGCCGAGGCGAAGTTGAGGGCCAGCACCCGCGCGGACGGTTCGTCGCGGAGCAACCGCCGCGACGCGGAGAGCGTGGTCGCGTTCACGGTTTCGAAGGTCGCCGTGGGGCGGTCATCGTGCTCGCGGAGGATCGGCTCGCAACGTCGAGAGACCTCGTCATGCCCTTCCGGCGTAAGGAGGACCGAACGAGCCCGTGCGGCCTCGAGAGCCTCGCCGATCGAGACGCGGCGTCCGGTCGGCGTGAGGTATCCGCCGGCTTCCAGGATCTCGAGGGTCTCGGCGGCGATCTGGGCTCGCCCGGTGCGACTCGCCATCTTGGATCGACTCCGTTCTGACAGGATTGACAGGATCAATTGGGGCCATCGGCTCCCATCCTGTTGTTCCAGTCAATCCTGTCTGTCCTGGATCGACACGGCGGAGTTGTCGAGAGTTCGCGGACGGGTGAACCGACCCGTTTTCCACGTCGATTCTGGACAGGATGTTGACAAGCCGCCGATTTTCGCGATGATACTTTGCATTGCAAAGAGGTTTGTCCTGCGGAGTCGGATTGCGGGTGTCCGCGGAGGAGACCCAGGCCGATTGTATCCGCGTATTCTTCCCTGACGGAGGGGTGATTCGATGAAACGAGACTCATGGCTTTCGCGCAATGTGGGATTGGTGGTCGCCTCGGGGCTGGGGATCATGATCGGCCTGATCGATCGGGCGGCTCTCTTCGGTGACGACTCGTCGAAGCCGACGATCTTGCTCTGGCTCGCGAGCAGCGGTTTCCTGGGCTTCGGCCTGCCGGACCGGCCGTGGAGGTGGTCTGTGTTCGTCGGCCCCTGGCTGCCCGCGATGTACCTGGTGTCCCGGTTCTTCGGCTCGCCGAATCCCATCCACCCCGACACCTACGCCAGCAGCCTCCTCCTCGTACCGTTCTCGCTGGTCGTTTGCCTGATCGGGGCCTATTCCGGGGCGGCGGCCCGTCGGGTTATCCGGCCGCCATCACGTCCGATGGAAGCCGTTCCGGGAGCCGGCGCTTGACAGACGAGGCGAGGGGCGGCTTTCACCGGGGCGGTAAAGGTCGCTGCAATGAGCCCGACCGATTATCCCGACAATCATGTGCGACCAGGAGGCCTTCGAAGAACACGCCCATCACTTCAGGAGTGCGAACTGTGTCTCCACCGATCCGCCGGACCTGGCAAACTCCGACACAAATCACTTAATGAGTGGGGAAGGGGACGAGTCTGTCAGACGCTCCATCGAGCCACTTGCTGGGCACGTATGCGACGGGTCAGGACCGGCGCGGCTCCCATGATAAGAAAGACGAGGACGCTGGAAGGCTCCGGTACACTTACGCTCGACGCCCCGCCGCCGGTGCCTCCGAGGGGAGTCAATGAGGTGATCTGACCGAAGACCTCCACGTATTGGCCATCGGCAAGCCAACCGTCGATCAAGAATTGGGGGCCCGGGTTGTTGAAATCAGCGAGGTTCAATGTACTCGGAAGACTCGTCGAGTTGAACGGTCCTGACGAAGTCAGATTATTATTATTGAATTGAATCTGCTCGCCGATATATGAATACTCACCTGGGTAATTCTGTCCGCTTTGATTGTTTCCATTGTTCAAGTTCAGATCGATTGTGAACGAATCGGACGCCTGGCTATGCACGACCGTAACCACGGTCCCAAAGACGTTCCCGAATGACGTGGCCGTCATGTTGCCGATGTTGAATGTCAAAGTTGCGGGAGGGTCGGAGGGAGCGGTCACCTGACTCGAATAGACACCCACGCCCGGCGACGGTGACCACGACTGCGGCGTGCTCGCATCGTACGCGAATGTGCCGGAAAACTGCGTGGTGCCGTTAAAGGGTTGGCTCAATGTTCCGCTAAACGCGTACATGACCGGGGAGGCACTTGCCGAGGACGCACTTCCGACGAGACTCGCCAGCATGACAGACAGTCGAAGTGTCCGGGACATCCTTGATCCTTCTTGTGTGGCGTCGTGCGCATCGTGGAACAGCCTCATGGCGGGTGATACGGCATCTAGGCCATTCGCACAAGGTCAATCTTGGCAACGCTGGGGGCGGATACCAAAAGCAGAGCGATGTCTCTTATAAGGGCCGCGCGGAGTATGACTGCGTCGTCCGGTTTTCTTGGCGCCTTGGCGGTTCCATTCCGGGGTTTTCCGGCGGAGCTTCGCGTCAGGTTCGCCGGCCTGGTTTTTCCTGGCATCGCATCCGGCGATCGGATCTAATCGGTTAACGCATCGCCTGCCCGCGTCGAGGCGAGACGATCGACCGGCGTCCATCGGGCCGGCGGCGAAGCACCAGGAGGTCGGGCCGAGTCCGACGAGCGAACCATGAATCGGAAAGCCTGGAATTGGACCTTTGTCGTTGCCTGGCTCGTGGTACTGGGTGGCCAGAGCCATGCACAGTCGGTACCGAAGGTTGTGAGGCGCGGATGCCGGCGCCGGCCCCGGACTCGCGGCCTCCGCGCCGGGAGGGAAGCCCATCCGGGTCGCCGCCGCGCAGACGAAACGGCGATCGATCGATTGGCACATCGCCGACCCGGCCAAGGTGCTCGAGCACGTCGATCGATCCCTGGCGGAGCTGGAGTCGCTGATCCACAAGGCGGGGGCGGCCCGATGCGAAGCGCTCGCCTTTCCGGAAGACACCCTGGGCCTGCTCAACTGGGAGGGGGCCCATCCGGACCGGCTGAAGGAGGTGCTCCCGATCGCCGTGGGTCGCATGCTCGACCGGCTCGGCCGCGCCGCCGCGACGCATCGGATGTACCTCGTCGTGTGCAACGACGCCATCGAGCCGGCCGATGGTGCCCTCTACAACACGGCGTTCCTCCTGGGCCGCGACGGCAAGGAAGTCGGGCGCTATCATAAGGTCAACCTGCCCATCCAGGAGCAGGATCGGGCGCGAGGCAGCACCTTTCCCGTGTTCCCCACTCGGGATCTCGGCGGCGTCGGGATGCTCATCTGCTATGACATGGTCTTCCCCGAAGCGACGCGATGCCTGGCCCTGGCCGGCGCCGACGTCGTCTTCGTCCCGACGCTCGGCGGCGCGGCCGTGACCGACGACCCCGAGCTCGATCGCGCCGCATTCCGGACCCGGGCGGTCGAGAATTATGTGCATCTGGTGGTCGCGAAGCGTGGGGACGGTTCGATGATCGTCTCCCCGCAAGGGAAGGTCCTCGCGGAAGCCCAAGGCACCGATTCGCTCGCGATCGCCGAGATCGACCCGTACGGTGGACGTGAGGGCGGCGATTCCAGCAACCGTCAGCGAGACATGCGCGCCCGCCTCTTCCGCGAGCGCTCGCCGGCGGCCTTCGGCCTGCTGGTGGACCCCAGGCCGCCGGTGCTGGAGAAGGTGCCGGAAACGATCTCGCCCGCCCGCGCGGTGCGCATCTTCGCCGGGATGCTGACCGTGGGCGAGGAGCAGTTTGGCAAGGCTACGACCCTCGCTCGCGAAGGCAAGACCGACGAGGCGATCCGGGAGTTTGAGCGACTCATCCGCGAGTATCCCGATTCCTGGATCGACCGCGAATCGCGCGTCCGGCTGGCCCGCTTGCGTGCGAAGTCCCCCGCCGGGGCACATTGACGCGCAGGTCGATCCGATTGAAACAGGTTATGAACCGACGCTTACTTGGTCGGGCCAAGCCTGCGCCGCCAGGTCGTCGTAGAAGGACTTCCAATCGTCGTAAGGCAGGACGCCCAGATCGCGGTAGAGGGCCAGCCGCTCCGCCTTGAACGAGGCCCACAGGCCGACCAACCGGTCCTGCGCGCCCCGGACCTGTTCCAATTGGTCGAGCAGTCCTTGGGTTGCGATCCTTGCCCCCGCGGACTGCGCCAACGCCTGCGTCCCTCCCGCAGGGGGCGCCACGATCTGCTCTAACACTTGATCGATCAATCGACTGGCCAGCTCGTAGCGCCGCCTTTCCATGACATAGGCGCGACGTGCCTCGACCAGGCGCCGGATATGCTGGCGGGTCCGCCGCTCGAGGGGTACGTCCTCGTCGCGCGCGGCCTCGCCCTTTTCCCGGCCGTTCCGATCCTTGACGGCCGACCGCATCAGGGCCGCCAGCTCATCTTCCAGGCGGTCCGGGTTGGCCTCGATGGTGTCGAGGATCGGCCGGCCCTCGACCACGACCTCGCCCAGGGCCGGAAGCCGTGCGATGAGTTGGGGGAGCACCTTGAATGTCCGCGTCGGATCCCGGTGCCAGTTGTGCACTTTCTCGAACACATCACGGAACGAGGCGATGCCTTCAGGGTCCGGGATCGATAACGCACGCGGCGAGAGGCCGATCGCCGCCTTGAGCTCATCGAGCCCGTCGCGGAATTGTGCAGTCTCGTCCGCCAATCTCTGGCGAGCGCGGACCAACGACGCTTCGACGAGGTCGACCTGTAGCTGGCTCAGGCCCGAAGCCTCTCCCCGGATTAATTCTTGAAAGAGCCTGAAACAATTCTCCCGGAGCGCGACGTCGCAGCGCGCGTTGTCGATGACCTGGAGCCGGCGCAGGAGCTCGAGGTAGCCGCCGCTGGGATCCCGGAATGTCCCGCTCGCACCAGGGCGGCCGGCGAGAAAGTCGCGCCGGAACCGGCCGAAGTCGGCGACGCCGTGCCGCGCCGCAAGCTCGGCGAGGAGTTTCGGGTCGAGCACGTCGGCGCTCGACGTGAGGCCGGTGCGAGCGCGCACCAAGGCCGGTGTGTAGACATGTTCCCATGTCATGAGATCGGGGCGGCTATCCGTGGAGAGGCCTACGATTCCTTTGACCGAATCCAGGGAGAGTGGAGGGAGCTTCGGGAAAAAGAGACTGACGATCGACTCGGCCTCGTCCGGCTTCATGCGTCCCACTTCGCTAAGCCGGCGCTCGTCCAGGGGAGGCGGCTGGGGTGGGGCAGCGACCGAAGGGGCAACGACGGCTGCCCGGGCACTGTCGGCTGACGGCTCGGTTCGCGACGGGGCGACAACCGGGCCCTTGGGCGCCGGATCCTGTGCACCGGGCGTCGGGCTCGCCGCCGCGGCCAATCCGATGGGTTTCGCGTGACCCGCACCCTGGAACGCCAGCGTCCCTGCGCCGCCGACGGCCAGGGCCATTCCGAGTCCGGCCGCACCGATGTACGAGAGCTTGGTGATGAGCATGGTATAGAGGAACCTCCTGGCGATGGCGGCGGACCGTGCCGACGCGATCGTGGCGGCGGCCGTCGCGGGATAGGTCGCGAAGTTCAAGGACGCACGGACGGTCGCGTCGATCCAATGGGGGGGCACGGGCGGGCGAGCGAGTGCGGTCACGATCGCCGCTCCGTCGGTGGTGACGCCCCGCCGGGCCAGCCGTTGCCGCAGGACATCGCGCGCCCGGGCCATCCGGCTGCGAACGGTGCCGACCGGCCACCGGAGCCGCCGGGCGGCCTCGTCGTGCGACATCCCTTCGAAGTAGCAGAGCACCACCGGGGCCCGCAAATTCGAGGGGAGCCGCATCACTTCCTCATCGACGATCGATGCCAGCTCGCGGCGCTCGGCGGCATCCGACGCCGAAGCCGCGATACGGGTCTCGATCGGCTCGTCCACCGATTGCTCGTGGACGAACCGGCGCGCGGAATGGGCCCGAGCCCGGACCGCGACCCGGTGGGCGACCCCGTGAAGCCAACGGCCGACCCCTTCGCCGTCGCGGATCGCGGCGGCGCGGCGGACCAGGACCAAGAACGTGGCCTGGAAGGCGTCCTCGACGTCTCGCTCGTCGCGTAGCACGCGGCGACAGACGCCCAGGACCATCGGCCCGTGCCGCGCGACCAGGGCGGCGAACGCCGCCTCGTCGCCGCCGGCTACGTAACGCTCCAAGAGCGCCCCCTCGCCCAGTCCCGCCACGGTTCCGCGGTTGAACAGGCGGTCCATTTGGTCGAGGACCGCGCATGCATGAGAGTTCACGACGATCCGCCCTCCTGGTGTTGACGGTCAGGTTACCCCTGTATCTGCGGCCTCGTGGGATTCCAATCTCACTTTTTTCCCGGCCTCGCTCCTTTCGCGTTGGCCGGTTCGAGCATGGCCTCGACGTCGGTCCAAAGAGCCTGCCGGCTCTTGCGTTCGTCCTCCGATAAGTTGGCCATTGCGTCGGGATTCCGCACGCCGGCGAAGTCTGGGGTGCTCTTCCAGTATGCTCGGTACTGGGCCAGTAGCGAGAACCGCGCCTGGCGGTGCGGCAGTTTGCTGCCCAATGATCCGGGCTCGGTTGACATGCTGGGTATCGCGAGTGAATGGTGCTACGACCGACCGGGTTGACATGGAAAATCGAAGGGAGCCGGACATTGTCGGGATCGATCGTCTGCTTCGGGGAAGGGCATTCACGGATACGCCGACATCACTCCGTTCGGCGCGGCGTGGAGAAAGTACGCCGCAGGTCGTCTACTTGACCATGGGTTTCCGCCACGCCAGGACCTGGAACTGATCGTCTTGGCACCTTGACCACTCGCGCGATGGGTTCACCTCGGGCCATCAAGGCGCGGGTTATTTTCAGGTTGACAGATTACGGAATAGATAATGAAGGCGGCGGGAATTGCGCCCGCATCAGCCGTTCCGCGAGTCCTTGCGAGAGTGCGGGAGAACCCAAATACCGGGCAACTTAACAGCGGCCATTCGGAGAAGTCGAGGTCGTCCAGAAAGAAACCTTCGCTCCGTCACTCGAAAAGGTGCCAGGTGGACTCGCCATTGTTCCTGGTGAAACTCGCAATATGGTCATGACCGCCGGGGATTGGCTGGCCGGTAGCGATCAGGCGGAAACGGCGTTCGAACAGGGGGCTTTCCGTGTCCACGATGGCCCAGAGGAAAGGCTGACTGCCCTGCGATCCGACCATCACGATGTTGGCGACACGTGGCATCATGACGACGATGTTGTCTTCGTAAATTGTATCGAGTGAGTACTTGTGGATAGTTTTCACTTCGGCCCCTCCAATTGAGGTATCTTCGCATCGAAGGTCCGCATCCGCTCAATTCCTCAATCGTATCTCGCAATCCCTTTCCCATTCCAGGCCATCCGACCGACTTCCCCCAGATCTTTGAGTGTTAAGTTGTCCGATATCTGGGTACTTCCGCACTCTTGCTGATGACGTTCCTGCTCCGGCCCGCGGTGACTGGGGATTCCGCGGGAAAATAGCACTGCGGGACCGGTTGGCGGACCTGGATCATCGAAAGTGCGGGAGAACCGGTATCTGGCACGGTTTCTTTGGAGCTACTTGTCGCCCAGCATGCGAGCACCCAGGTTGCCCATCAAGCCGTTGAGGAGACCATCGGGATCAGACAGTGATCATACCCGTGTGGATCGTTCGATGCAAGGCGACCCTGGCCCGGAGATGGCGGCCGATCGGCTGGACTGTCGCGGTACCGGCCCTGGCATGTGGCTGGTGGTATGCCGTCTCGTCGGCCTCGAGGCCCGAGCCCGAGATGCCCCGCCCGCCATCACGGTCAAGCGGCCCGCTTGCGACGCCTCCAGGCGACAACCAGGCCGATCGAGCCGCCGATCCCGCAGAGGACCAGCGACGACGGCTCGGGCACGGATTCGATCGAGGTGCTGACACCGCCGTAGTAATCGTAAATCAGGGTGAGCGGCCCGGCGACGGTCGAGAACGTCGCGCATTTGCCGGACGATGCCGGTGCCGAGTAGCCAGAAAAGACCGTCGGGGTGGGGTCCGTCGCGCTGGATGCGGGTGTCGCCGTGGTGTAAGCCGGGCCGAAACCAGAGTAGTCCGACCTATTATAGAACGAAGGGTTATAAAGGCCGGAGTAATATGGGTTCGTGGCGCCTATCAGAAAGACAGAGAAGTCGCTCAGGTCGGTCACCGTGTAGGACGTGCCGCCGATGGTGACGCCGAGCGACGTCGCCGCATAGACGGCGACCCCTTGCCCGAGGGTGGTCCCGGTTGTGGGATCGAAGTCGACCTGGATGGTAAAGCCGGTCCCGCCGATCGGCGTGCCGTCTAAGCGGCCGATCGCCTCCACGAGCCCGGTCACGTCGCTCATCGCCCCCGCGGAGGATCGGCATCAGCTCTCACTTCATCTCTCCGATTCTAGCGGCCTGTTGATCCGAAAGCGATGGGAAAGCGACGTGAGTCCGGGTTGCGTGCTCCCGTCGGATCGACCATTGCCCCATCCGAAAGCCATCCTCGGCGTGAGGCGTGCCCATCGGGGTCGCTCACGTCAAGACCGGCGCGGTGCCGTCTCCCTGGAGCCGTCGGGTGGCGACGGCCCGCGCCAGGTCGATGCCGACCTCGCTGAAATCCTCGGGGCTCCGAGGGACGTCGGAGAAGATCGGGATCGGCCCGGCTGTGCTGGCCTCGTCGAGTGCCGGCCGGCCTCGGACTCGCTGCTCGACGAGGTCGAATACGCCGTAGACGACCCGCGTGTCGACGGTCGTGAGCCGATCGAGCTCCCGGTGGACGTCGTATGCCGTGATCGCCGCGTTGAGGTAGACCGCGGTCTCGATCAGCGCCGTACGATAGGACGGGTGGCGGGAGACCGAGATCCCCCGGACTCGCTCGAGGGCCGTGGCCGCGCCTCGCACGGCGACCTGGATCCGGTCGACCAGCGATCGCAGCGCGTGGGTGAACGCGATGCTCGAATAGTCCTTGGGGACCAGGTAGGAGTCGACGGCCGCGGAGACGGCCCCGCAGGTGCTGTGACCCAGGACGACGAGCAGTTTCAGGCCCCCGGCGAACTGGTTGACGGCATAGTCGATGCTCCCCAGGCACTCGACGCCCAGCACGTTGCCCGCGACCCGGATCACGAAGAGGTCGTTCGGCGACTGGTCGAAGATCTGCTCGATGGGCACCCGGGCGTCGGAACAGCCGAGCACGAGCGCGAATGGGGACTGGACCGGAGCCGCGCCGGATTCCATCGGGAACCCCAGGGTGAGCGGGTCCGACGGGATGATGACCTGATGGGTGGAGTGATCGCCGACGAGCTCCTTCTGAACCTCGGTGACGATCCTGACGTAACGATCATGGCCCCGTTCCAGTGCATTGATCGCGCCGGTCGAATCCTCGTGACCGCGGCCGGCGATCGCCTTGTACGGGTCATAACGGTAGATGATATCCATGATCCAAGCCTCGGATTCCGGGTTTTGGGGCGCGTTCCTGGGGGAGTATTTGTTCACCGGATAACATTCGAGATCGACCGGGAGGTCACGCGGCGGCCTTGACTCCGTACCAATAGAATATCTTATGCCGCAAGACCTGCTCAGGGGCGCATCTCCCACGGGGGGACCTTGGATCCGCGCGGTGATCCAATCCGGCTACGGAGCCGGAGTCGGGAGTGGGCCGAAAACGAAATCATTCGGCCTCGCGGTTGGACTTCTCGACCGTATAAAATGGGTGGATATCGCATCGTTCGCAAGATATCATGCGTGGTGTGATTGTCCTGGGTTCACAGTAGGTACTGGATCGTCGCCGAGGATAGGCAGCGAGACGTTCCACCGACCTCTTCCGCCGCGGGTGCTGTACGGCTCGGACGGATGAGACTTCCGCAACGAGTGCGATTGAGCCGGTCCCTCCGGAAGGGACACCTGGACGAGACGACCTTCGTCGCGAGACAGTGTGGGTTCGGAGCCAGGACGATCATGTTTCAACCGAATCCGGAAGCGATCCCGTTCGGGATCGCCGTCGCGATTTCCGCCGGATTGGCGGCGCTGGCCTGGCGCCGGCGAGGGATGCCGGTCGCGCGGGCATTCGCGGTGATGGCCGGTGGTGAGGCGGCGTGGGCGTTTTTCGAAGCGATGGAGTTGTTGATCGTCCCCTTGCCGATGAAGGAGTGGTGCTTCGCACTCAGGGCCAGCGGCGTGGTCACCATGATCCTGGGGCTACTGGCGACGGTCCTCCTGTACACCGGGCACGACCGATGGGTGCGACCCCGACGGTACGCCGCGATCTGCGCGCCCTCGCTGGCGTTGACCGTCCTGGCCTGGACCAACCCGTGGCACTATTTCTACTGGTCCGGGTTCACGAATGAAATGATCGGCGGATTCTGGATCGCGATGCCGGTCTACGGGCCGGGATTCAAGGCCCACTTCGCGTACTGCTACGCGCTGGTCGCGGTCGCGACGGCCCTGATCGCGCGGGCGGTGTACCGGTCGCGCGGGGTGTTCCGCGTGCAGGCCTCGATCATGCTCTTCGGGGTGCTGCTGCCGTGGGTGGTGAATATCCTTGATATGTCGGAGGTCTTCGGATACATCTACCTGGATATCACGGCGATTGCGTTCGCGGTGACCGGGCTGGCGTTCGTTCCGGGGGTGTTCCGTTACCGGCTGCTGGACCTGACGCCGGTGGCATGGGCGGCCGTGGTGGAGGGCATGAATGACCCGGTGATCGTGATCGATCCGGACGGCCGGGTCGTGGATCTGAACCCGGCCGCCGGGCGCGTGATCGGGCGGAAGGCGCACGAGATCCTGGGGGCCGGGGTGGCGGAGGCGCTCGAGGGATGGCCGGAGCTGGCGGATCGGCTGAGACGGATCAGGGACGAGGGCGAGGCGTCCTTCGAGGTCACCGGGCCGGACCCGAGGATTCCCGCGATGTTCGACGCGAGGATCTCGCGGTTCGGCGCGGGCACGCGCGGGAGCGGGTCGGTCGTGGTCCTGCGCGACATCCGCACGATTCGGATCGCCGAGGAGGGGCGGACCCGGATGTTCCGCGAACAGGCGGCCCGGGCCGAGGCCGAGGCGGCGAACCGGGCCAAGGACCGGTTCCTGGCGACGCTCAGCCACGAGCTGCGGACGCCCTTGACGCCCATCCTGGCCACCGCGACGGCCATGCTCGAGCGGCCCGAGACGCCCGACGACGTCCGCGAGGTGATGGAGATGATCCGTCGCAACGTGGGACTGGAGGTCGGCCTGATCGACGACCTCCTGGACCTGACGCGCATCCGGCGGGGAAAGCTCCGCCTCAATCGCGAGGCCGTGGACGTGCACGAGCTGATCTTTCGCGTCGTCGAGATCTGCCGGCACGATCCCCGCGCGGCGGGACTTTCGATCGTCCTGGACCTCGCCGCCCGGCGTCATGATGTCGACGCCGATCCGACCCGACTCCAGCAGGTCCTCTGGAACCTGCTCAAGAACGCGATCAAATTCACCCCCGATGGGGGCACGATCACGCTCCGGTCTCGCGACGGCGGAGGCGGGTCGTCGGACGAGGCGGGGCCTCCCGTGATCATCACGGTGAGCGACACGGGCATCGGCATCGCGCCCGACGTGCTGCCGCGGATCTTCGGGCTGTTCGAGCAAGGGAACGACCCGGCGGTGCGCCGGTCGGACGGCCTGGGCCTGGGCCTGACGATCAGCCGATCGATCGTCGAGCAGCACGGCGGCCGGCTCGACGCGGCCAGCGACGGCGAAGGGCGCGGGGCGACATTCACGCTCGAGATGCCCACGGTCTCGGCCACGACCATGGTCCCCACGATCGAGCCGATCGTCCCGCAAGGGACGGTTGCGCCACGGACCCTGAAGATCCTGCTCGTCAACGACAATCCGGACACCCGGAGATATCTGGCCGAGGTCCTGAACCATCGCGGCCACGAGGTCCGATCGGCCGAGAGCATGGCCGATGCTTTCAAGGCGGCCGAAGGGGTGGACGTCAACTTGCTGCTCAGCGACATCGAGCTGCCCGATGGGACCGGCCTGCAACTGATCCGGAAGCTTCGCGAGACCCGCCCGATCGTGGGGATCGCGCTCTCCGGCTTCGGCTCGTCCGACGACATCGAGATGAGCCGATCGGCCGGATTCGCCGCCCACCTGATGAAGCCGGTCGACCTGCGCGCCCTCGAGGAAGCGATCTATGACGCGACCGTCGTCTTCCCGGACGAGAGCCTGGTCGGCCGGTAGCGACGGCGATTGGCTCCCGGCGGGAGATCGGCAGACCTACGGTCGGGCATTCGGGCGTTAGCACGTCGGGGTTTCACGCAGAGGGCGCCAGGAGGACCGCAGAGGGCGCAAAGAAGAGAAATAAGAGGATATGAGTTTATCGGCAGATGGGCGCAGATCAACGCGGATGGAAAGCCGGAATCCGGAAAGTCCACGCGATTCGACATCTTTTCTCGGGTCATGTTCCTTCGGTCTGATCTGTCTTTTGATCCGCGTTCATCTGCGGAAGCCTTGTCTCTTCATTGATAGACTTAATTCTTCGGAGATTCAGATCGGTCGCCGAGCGGGGCGAATTTGAATAGCTCGGCCTCGACGAACTTGTCCGCGGCGTTCCCGCTGTAGGTCTTCCCGCCGACCAGCTCCAGCTTCTTCACGGGCGCGCCCGGCTTGAAGTCCAGGTCGTCCAGCCGAACCCAGAAGGTCGCCGGAGTCATGGCGGAGTCGAACATCACGATGCGGTTGGTGCTGTCGCTCACGGTCCGCCAGATGGTCGAGGAGACCCAGGGCTGGTTCTCGATGTCGATTCCCAGCGGCGTGCCGACGCTCCGCACCACCGACAACACCGACATCATCGCCTGGAAGTGAAACTTCCGCCCCGCGACGCCGCTGATGTACTGCGGCTTGGCCTCGATCGGGATCGCGTCGAGCAGGTACGTCGCCCGGACGAAGCGGTCGGCCGCACGAGACGTCCCGGGTAGGGACTTCGTCAGCCCGCCGGCTTCCCGCCAGTACTCCATGATGGCCAGCTGCTTGTCGTATGTGGGCGAGTTGGTCATCACCCTGTACGCCTTGCCGTGGTGGATGACGAGTTTGCCCTTCACGTATTCGAGGATCGCCGAGTCGCCGGTCGGGTCCGAGAGGGCCAGATGCATGTTCGCCGGCTTGCCGGTGGGGAGGACCACGGTCTGAACCTGGAAATGCTCCATGCTGGAAGTCGGCCACGGCCTCGGCCACGGTGGCATGGTTATCCAGACTGTACTGGGCCCAGGTACTCAGCGAGATGACCCTGGTGCCTTCCGGCGGCTTGCCGTAATCCGACTCGGCGAGGGCGAGCATATTGACGACCAGCCCCTTCTCGTTCATCCCTTCGGAGGTGCCGATGTCGTAGCCCGAGACGATCAGGCTGCCGTACTTCGACTCCCAGGAGACGCTGTACTTCCCGCCCATCCCATCGCGCTTCATTTTCCGCGGCAACACCCACATGTTGGACTTCAATCTTCGCCCCAGTCCATCGAGCGGCCGGTGATGACCGTGCCATCCTTGGCCACATACAGCACCCTCGTGCAGGCCGTTACCGGAGCAGGGCCGGCAGACAGGACGACCGCGGTGAAGAGCCCCAGCAAGGTTGCGCCATGAACACGATCTCGTTCGCATCACGTTTTTCCCGTGGAAAAGGTACGATCGCGTTCAATGACTTCTCGCCGAACGACCAAACTCAGGAGCGGTTCGCCTGGCTCTTCATCGAGCCGGCGACGCGATCGAACGCCAGCGTCATCGAAGACCCTCGTGAAAACGCGCCGATCCGGAATGCAAGATTACCGAGGAACCGGGGTCGCGTCTCTAGCTAGACCGCTTCGCGATCGGATTGCATAAATCCCATACCAACCCGACGCGCCAGCGAGGGGAATGCCTCCGGGCCCTCGCTGGCGCGTCGGGTTAGTGTCGAACCGATACGGCCAAGGAGGGAGCAATCCAATTGAGGATGGTTGTCAACATCAACTCGCGAATTCGGAGCTTTATGGTGTCATTGCCATGAATCCGCGATGAGTCGCCCGGACGACGGCACCGTCGACGTCGCGATTGAAGCGCGCGAACAGGCGGCATTTTCGAGGATGAATTGACGCGACTCGCCCGTATCCGAGTGGGAAGATCGGGAAATGAAGCTCTAGATCGTCGGCAGCAGGAGTGGTTGTGCCACATCCCGACGCGCGAGCGAAGAGGATGCCCTCGGACCTTCTCTGGCGCGTCATGTTCGTGTCGCGCCGATGCGGCCATGGCGCGAGCAATCCATGGGTTAACCGCTCCAAGCGATCTCGATTCGGTCTATCGAGTCGGCTTTGCGGTGGGTGGGGCCTCGCTCGAACCTTTGGCCCGCGCGGGCTCGCCCGGCATGAAGCGGTTGCAGCCGCTGATCCCGGATACCCGCAGCCGGAACGGCTGTAGTTTCTCGTCGATACACAGACCCAACGTCAGATTTCCGATCGTGGCATCGGGCTCGATCTGCCACCACTTGCAATCCTTGCACAGGCCCCATTCGTGATCCGGCATCACCGTCGCTCCCTGGCACTTCGGCCAAATTCATTGAGGGTTCGCGGGCTCACATCGACACGGGATGGTGGTCGCAAATGGTGCGCCACAAGGTACGTCGAAGGGCTGGTCTTATCGGGCATCACCGATCGAAAACCGCTCCGGCAGGGGTCGGGTCCGGGCTCGGTCGCGGGCCCTTTTTTGGTAGAGTTGAGTCGACGCCCCGGACCGATCGACCCGACATCCCTCTATCGGGAGCAACCGCATGGCAACGCATCCGGACCTGACCCAGACCCCGATCCCGGCGGGCCTGCTGGCCGCTCAGGGCGCCACGACCATCGCCGCACGGACCTGCCTGCTGGAAGGGCCGGCCTTCGACGCGGATGACAACCTGTTCTTCAGCGAGATCTTCGGCAACCGGATCTATCGCCTGACGCCCGAGGGTACGCTCTCGGTCTTCCGGGCCGACAGCGGCCGGACCAACGGCAACACCTTCGACCTCCAGGGGCGGCTGATCA
Organism: uncultured Planctomycetota bacterium; assembly: GCA_963743925.1. Classification (GTDB taxonomy): domain Bacteria; phylum Planctomycetota; class Planctomycetia; order Isosphaerales; family Isosphaeraceae; genus CAVZRC01. The sequence continues at coordinate 200,414 of CAVURY010000037.1, forward strand.
GTTGCGAAGGCGCGGAACAGGGGCCGGGCGGGCGCCGTCGCGTCGTGCGCACCGACCTGAAGACCGGCGAGATCGAGGTCCTGACCGAGCGCTACGAGGGGAAGCGGTACAACAGCCCCAACGACGTGGTCGTGGATATCCACGGCTGCATCTGGTTCACCGATCCTTACTACGAGAAGGACCGCTCGGGATTGGAGATGGACAACGAGTCGCTCTACCGGATCGATCCGGGCGGCCATGTCCTGCGGGTGCTGGCCCAACCCCAGATCGAGCGGCCCAACGGGCTGGCGATCGCGCCCGATGCCCGGACGCTCTACGTGATCGACAGTCACACGAGGCCGGGCGGGAATCGCAAGGTCTGGGCGTTCGACGTCGCCGAGGATGGGCGGCTGGGCGGCCAGCGGCTGGTCTTCGATTTCGGCCGCGGCCGGGGCGGGGACGGCATGCGGCTCGACGAGCGAGGGAACCTCTGGGTTGCGGCCGGCGTCCTGTTCCCCCGCCACCCCGGCGAGACGGCCGACGTGCCGGCCGGCGTCTATGTCATCACGCCCGACGGCGAATTGCTGGGCCGGATCCCGATCCCCGAGGACATCTGCACGAACCTGGCCTTCGGCGGGCCGGGTCGAAAGACGCTCTTCGTCACCTCGGGCAAGACGATCTACAAGATCCCGCTGGCTTTCCAGAGAGTGAGGAACCGATCTCATAGATTGAGGAAGAAGAGATTGTTGGTTTGAGAGTGATAAGAGTATAGATGTGAGTATCTGCTTGCTGGAGGGATGGCGTTAGATGCGGAGGGGATCTGTTGTCAGCGATATCGTCGGCAACGCATCATCTGACGCGAGGCAAGATAAGGTGTGACGAGAGGACAGCGGAGAAAAACGGCAACGCCTTCGATAAGGGTAGACTGATCAGTAAGAGGGTGTGGTGCAATGGACGAACGGGCGCGACGCGTGGTGCGCATCGAGATGAAGTACGGCAAGATCGACGTACTGACCGAGCGATACGAAGGGAAGCGATACAACAGCCGAACGACGTGTCGTCGATATCCACGGCGCATCTGGTTCACCGACCCTATCTCGGAAGGACCGCTAGCGAATGGAAATGGACGTGGAGTCGTTCTAACGGATCGACCCAGACGGCAAGTCGAACGAGTGCTGACGCAGAAATAGGTGGAGCGGCCCAACGGGATGGCGGTGACGCCGGACGTCCGCACGCTCTACGTGATCGACAGCCATACGCAGCCTGGCGGCAATCGCAAGTTCTGGGCGTTCGATGTCGCCGATGATCGGCTGCTGTCGGCAGAAGCGGGTCTTCGATTTCGGCCGGGGCCGTGGCGGCGACGGCATGCGGCACGATGATCGAGGGAACTTCTGGGTAGCCGCCGGTATCCTCTACGCGCGCAACGCCGGCGAGTCGCTCGACGTGCCCGCCGGCGTTTACTTGATCAAAAAAAAAAAAAAAAAAAAAGGCCGGATCCCTCGTGGCCCATCAATGTCGCACAGCGGGGAACGTCAGCCATTCTGAGATCGACCAAACATGATCCGCCAGCCCGGCCGCCATCGCCGGACTTCGCTTCTGCCAGCAACCTTCGTCATCCTTGATCCGAAGAGTCCGAACCGGCCAGCAGAAATTGTATACGTACATAGTTAAATATGTGACCGACTCATGAAATCGCCAATCCTTGCTGAATCGATACGTCTTGCGAGCCTTCCGGGCGTTGCGGTGCCGATCCGTCCCGTTCTGGCGCTCCACGAACGACGTATTGATCGCCCGGCTCACGTTCGACTCTTCCAACGCCGACGCGATCGCGGCCTTCGTGCCGAAGACCACTCGCGTCGTGATCGCGACCACCCGACCCTTCGCGCGGGTCTTCTCCACGACCGCATAGTTCAGGCCCGCCGGAGCGACCTGATACGCGGCCTTGGGGCGACCCCGCTTGCCAGTTCGGGGCGGAGTGATCGTCTCCCCGTAGGCGTCCAGGATCGCCTCTTCGTAGGCCGGATAGCCGTCGGTGGTGATCAGATCCATCAGGCGGCCCCCGGTGCGACGCTTGAAGTCCACGATCACGGCCGCGACATTCTCCGCGGTCCGCTCGCCGGGCACGACGCTGATGATCAACCGGCTCTCGGCATCGATCGCGACGTGGTCCCAAGTGTCTCCCTTGCGGTCGTCGGCCGGGTCGGCGGGATCGCAGTTCTTCTCCTTCTTCGCGACGAAGGACCACTTCTCATCGAACTGGACCTCACGCGTTCGGGGGGAAAGCTCGACCAACTCGTCGTGGAGGCCGTGAGCGTGCTGCCCAGCGATTCGGCTCAGGCGGCCGACAGTGCCGCGATTCACGTGGCAAAGTCGGCCGGTCTGGCGGACGCCGCACCCCTCGGCGATGTGATCCAGGACCGATTCGGTCTTCTTCGCTGGCAGCCGCGAGTCGAAGAGCGGCGTCCCCTTTCGCTCGGAAAAGCGGGCCTTGCAGGCGCCGCAACGGAGCATGCGGCGCTCTTTATGAGGGCCGTAGCGGCTGGTCACGGTCAGATTTCCGGCTCCCCGCTTACCGTGGTGAGGGCAGTCGAAATTGAGGCAGCAGAAACGAGAGAGGTCATCCATGTAGGGACTCCGCCGGTGCGATCCTCAGTGCTGACAGCGAGTTGCGCTATTCCAATGCAATGAAAGACCTTACGCGGAACGTGCGATATTAGCAAGCCACGAGGCGCGGTCTCGCATCGACCCGAAACGATGATCGCAAATGGTGCGCCACAAGATACGTCGAACGGCTGGTCTGATGGGGACCAACAGCGATCGAAAACCGCTCCGGCAGGGGTCGGGTCTGGGCTCGGTCGCGATCCCTTTTTTGGTAGAGTTGTGTTGACGCCCCGGACCGATCGACCCGACGCGACATCCCTCTATCGGGAGCAACCGCATGGCAACGCATCCGGACCTGACCCAGACCCCGATCCCGGCGGGCCTGCTGGCCGCTCAGGGCGCCACGACCATCGCCGCACGGACCTGCCTGCTGGAAGGGCCTGCCTTCGATGCCGATGACAACTTGTTTTTCAGCGAGATCTTCGGCAACCGGATCTATCGCCTGACGCCCGAGGGTACGCTCTCGGTCTTCCGGGCCGACAGCGGCCGGACCAACGGCAACACCTTCGACCTCCAGGGGCGGCTGATCAGTTGCGAAGGCGCGGAGCAGGGGCCGGCGGGCGCCGTCGCGTCGTGCGCACCGACCTGAAGACCGGCGAGATCGAGGTCCTGACCGAGCGTTACGAGGGGAAGCGGTACAACAGCCCCAACGACGTGGTCGTGGATATCCACGGCTGCATCTGGTTCACCGACCCTTACTACGAGAAGGACCGCTCGGGATTGGAGATGGACAACGAGTCGCTCTACCGGATCGATCCGGGCGGCCATGTCCTGCGGGTGCTGACTCAGCCCCAGATCGAGCGGCCCAACGGGCTGGCGATCACGCCCGATGCCCGGACGCTCTACGTGATCGACAGTCACACGAGGCCGGGCGGGAATCGAAAGGTCTGGGCGTTCGACGTCGCCGAGGATGGGCGGCTGGGCGGCCAGCGGCTGGTCTTCGATTTCGGCCGCGGCCGGGGAGGGGACGGCATGCGGCTCGACGAGCGAGGGAACCTCTGGGTTGCGGCCGGCGTCCTGTTCCCCCGCCACCCCGGCGAGACGGCCGACGTGCCGGCCGGTGTCTATGTCATCACGCCCGGCGGCGAATTGCTGGGCCGGATCCCGATCCCCGAGGACATCTGCACGAACCTGGCCTTCGGCGGGCCGGGTCGAAAGACGCTCTTCGTCACCTCGGGCAAGACGATCTACAAGATCCCGCTGGCCGTGTCCGGATATGCGCTTTATCCGCCGATGAAGGGATGATCGTCGGTATCTGCCTGGTCGAGGTGTTTCCGCCAGGCTTCGGCTTGATCGGCTGATCTACCGATCTGTCGATTGCCCTTGTCACCCGCCATCCGCGATCGAATACTGAATTCATGCGCCTCCGTTTTCATTTCCATTCCGTGCTGTGCCGACGAATGAGAGGGTGATGCGATGATTCGCTCAAGTCGTTCGCGCCCCGCGTTCACTCTGATCGAGCTCCTGGTCGTGATCGCGATCATCGGGGTCTTGATCGCGCTCCTCTTGCCGGCCGTGCAATCGGCGCGGGAGTCGGCGAGGCGGTCCCAGTGCCTCAACAACTTGAAGCAGTTGGGGCTGGCGGTGCAGAGCTACGTCACGCAGCAGAATGTACTGCCGGCGCAGACGACGGAGAACATGACGTCCCCGGGCGGGACATATGGTGCGTGCGCCTGGTGGACGTCATGGGCGGCGAGTCTGCTGCCTCATATCGAGCAGCAGCCGTTGTACAACGCGTTGAACTTCAACCTCCCGATGCTGGAGATGGCCTCGCCGCTCACGGGTGCCAACACCACCGTCGGACTGACGACGATCAGCACGTTGCTGTGTCCGTCGGAGAGCCTGCAGCGATCACCGAGCTTCGCCTTGGCTTCCAGCACGCTCGGCTTTACGGGACAATTCGCGGTGAGCAACTACGCAGGAAACTACGGTGGTCCCTCCATGATCAAGGCTTGGAGCGGAACGATCGTTCCCAATCGATCGCCGACCAACCTGGTCATCAGGCAGATCGCGGTATTCGGACAAACGCCACCGGCGACGGGTGGTCCGGTACGAATCCAGATGATCACCGACGGGACCACGACCACGGCGCTCCTGAGCGAACACCTGCTGGCGAACAACGACCTCTTGTCTGCCCCGGCTAACCCGATCACGCCCGGCGCGTCCAACGCCAAACGCTCGCTCTTTCAGGTCCCGATCAAGGTGATCCTCGATCAGGGGAGCACGACCGCTGCTCAAGCGTTCGTCGCCGCCTGCAAGGGCTTGCCGGGGACGGCGCAGGCGACGTACAGCGGCAGTTTCGGAGCCCAGTGGCTCTTGAGTTGCGACTATACTACGGCGAACAACGCCTACTCGCACGTCATGACGCCCAACGGCATCTCTTGCGCCGGCAATCAAGATCCTAGCCTCTCCATCTCGCACCCGGATTGGGGCGGGATCGGGGCGGCGATCACGGCGACCAGCAATCATCCCGGCGGCGTCAACATGGCCTTCTGCGACGGCTCGGTGAAGTTCATCAAGGATTCGGTCAACATCCAGACCTGGTGGGCCCTCGGCACCCGCGCCGGGAAGGAGATTATCGGCGGGGATGCGTACTGATCGTCTTACCTGGCCGGGGTCGCCGCGGGGATGATCCCGGGGAACGCGAAGGCATAGAGCATCACGATCGCGCCGACCAGGCAGGCCAGCGCGATGCTGTGCTTGAAGACGAACTGGAAGATCGCCGCCTCGCGGCCTACCTGCCGGGTCGCGGTGCTCGAGACGACGATCGACTGCGCATCGATCATCTTGCCCATGACGCCGCCGCTCGAATTGGCCGATGCCATCAGGATCGGGCTGATGCCCAGGCTCTCGGCGGTGACTTTCTGGAGGTTGCCGAACAGCGCGTTCGAGCCGGCGTCGGTGCCCGTCAGCGCGACGCCCAGCCAGCCGAGCAGGGTGCCGAAGAACGGGAAGGCGGGTCCGGTTCGGGTCAGGCTCAGGCCGAGGACCGTATCCATGCCCGAGTATCGCGTGACATAGGCCAGGCCGACCATGAAGCTGATCGCCAGCAGCGATGGGGCCAGGTGGACGACCGTGTGGACGAAGATCCGCGCGATCCGAAGCGGCCTCATCCCCAGGACCAACGCCGCCAGGATTGCGCCCAGCAATACGGCCGTGCCGGGCAGCGAGAGGATATTCAGGTCGGCGATCGCGTCTTCGGGAGTGGGCTCCGGGACCAATGGCGGCACGCGCACGACCGCGCGATGCAAGACCGGCATCGGCTGCTTCAAACCATCGAAGGCCAGGTAACGCGCGATCGGCGGCTGCGCCCATACGAAGATGAACACCGAGGCCAGCAGGAACGGGGACCAACCCTTGAGCACCGTCGCGAATGAATGGCGGCGATTCGCATCCACGCGAGCCTCGGCGTAAATCTCGTCGCCCGTGGCGGGTGTGGCGGGGTTCTCGAGGATCGTCCTCGGCCGCCAGACCTTCAGGAAGGCGACCATCGCCAGGAGCGAGGCGAGTGCGGCGATGATGTCGACCAGCCCGGATTCCTGGTAGTTGGACCAGTAGAACTGCATCCCCGCGAACGAGAGGCCGCTGACGGCCAGTGCTGGCCAGACCTCGCGCGTCTCGCGCCAGCCGACCATCGTGCGGACCAGCCAGAGGGGGAGGATCGCCGAGAGCGGCGGGAGGATCCGACCCGTCATGGCGCTCAAGGCATGCTCGGGCAGCGCGGTGACGGTCGCCAGGATGCGGATCGGGTTGCCGACGGCCCCCCAGGCCACGGGCGCGGTATTGGCGATCAGGCAGAGCGTCGCCGCCTGGAACGGGTCGAAGCCCAGCCCGATCAGGAACGAACCCGCGATCGCCACGGGCGCACCCCCGCCGCCGGTACCCTCCAGGAATGCCCCGAAGCAAAACGCGATGAGGATCAGTTGCAGCCGCTTGTCCGTCGAGAGCGCCGCGATCGACTCCTTCATCACCTGGAACTGGCCCGTCTCCACGGCGATGTTGTAGAGGAAGATCGAGGCGACGATGATCCAGGCGATGCGGAGCAGGCCGAAGATGACGCCGAGCCCCCCCGCCGCGGCGACCATCGGCGCGGGCATGCCGAAGACGATCAGGGCCAGCGCGACGGCCATCAACAGCCCGGCCAGGGCCGCGACCCAGACCCGCGCCTTGAGGACGACCAGCGCGAAGAAGAGCGTGACCACCGGCAGCGCCGAGACGAGCGTCGACAGGGCCCAGGCGTGCAAGGGGTCATAGTTCTGCGACCAGGTCATCGGGGGGGCGACTCCGGAGAGGGGTACTTCTATGCTTCAGGTTCATCACGTACTGGAGGGTAGAGAGATAGCTCGATCCCCAGTCCCAGTTCCCCCGCCAGTCGCACGAGCTCGGCCGGGAAGATGTTGCTCTGTCCGAAGACAAGATCATCCGGGAGGATTACGCCGAAATCGAGAATGGAGTGCTCAATCCCGAGCACGTCCCGCAAGCGGGCGAGTTCGTCGTGATAAGCTGCCAGAAACGCGATGGATTCCTTGACTTGAGCTCGGAAGTCTTCGCCCGGCGCTTCACTGACCACGAGATTGAATCCCGAGGTCTGCGACGGAGGACGCGATTTCCGGCGGGACTGTCCCCTCCTCCAGACTTCGCACGGCTCGAGCGAGCTCTTCGCCAGGAATTCATCCACGTCGAAATCTCGCCCCGACGCACGTAGGACGCAGCCTGGCATGGTGGCCTCCTCCGAGACAGCAGTCTTTGTAGGGCGGATCGATCGACGCGCTTCGAGGCGAGGTCCATTCGACATCAGGAAACCCGGCTCACGGCCGGATCACCGTGCCGTCGCGACGTCGGGTCGTGCCCCATCGGAAGTCGAAGGGCGGGTCGTCGGAGACCGGGAACTTGGCCGCCAGCTTCTCGTCGATATCGATCCCCAGGCCGGGGGCCTCGTGGGCGTACATGTCGCCGTCCTTCACCTCTGGGCAGCCGGGGAAGACGTCGCGGGTCTCGGGCGGGAAGACGTAGCCCTCGTGGATGCCGAAATTGTGGCTGGCGAGCTCCAGCGCGAGCTGGGCGGCATGGGCGACCGGCGAGGCGTCGCCGGGCCCGTGCCAGGCGGTTTTCACGCCGAAGAACTCGCAGAGCGCGGCCACCTTGCGAGCCATGCTCAGGCCGCCGATCTGCGAGATGTGGATGCGGATGAAGTCGATCAGCCGGCCGGCGATCAACGGCAGGTATTCCTGCTGGGTGTTGAAGAGCTCTCCCATCGCGATCGGGATGCTCGACTGCTGCCGGATCTGGTGGAAGTAGTCCTTGTCCTCGGGCGAGAGCGGGTCCTCCAGGAAGAAGAGGCGATACTTCTCCAGCTCCTTGCAGAGATTGACCGCCTGGCTGGGCGAGATCCGCTCGTGGACGTCGTGCAGGAGCTCGATGTCATCGCCGAGGTTCGTGCGGATGTGCTCGAACAGCTTCGGGACGGTGCGCAGGTAAGGGCCGGGCTCCCAGATGAACTTGGGATTGGTCGGCCCGACGATCTCGCGGTTGGTGGGCTCGTTGGCGAGTCGGGTGCCGTAGGTCGCCATGCCGGGGATGCCGACCTGGAGGCGGATGTGTCGGTAGCCTTTCGCCATCGCGGCGCGCGCATTGTCCTCGACTTGCTTGATGTCGTTGCCGCTGACGTGGGCATAGCACGCCGCGGCGAACCGGCACTTGCCGCCCAGCAACTGATAGACGGGCATATTGGCGCGCTTGCCCTTGATGTCCCAGAGGGCCATGTCCACGCCGCTCATCGCATTGAACAGCACCGGCCCGTTCCGCCAGTACGAGCTGACATAGGACGACTGCCAGATGTCCTCGATCTGGTCGACGTCGCGGCCGATGAGGAAGGGCTTCAGGTACTTGTCGACGGCCGTCTGCACGACGCGGGCGCGCTGGGTGAACGTCGCGCAGCCCAGGCCGTAAAGGCCCGGCTCGCTGGTCGAGACCTTGACGATCACCAGCCGGACCCGGTTGGGCGCGGTGAGGATCGTGGAGATGTCGGTGATCTTCAAGGGGGGCAGGCCGCGGGCGGCCGACGATTCCGGCTTCGGCTGGGCCGCGGGAGCCGGTCCGGAGAGCAGGTCGAAGCAGCCGGCCGCGGCACCGGCCGACAGGCAGCCCAGGACGTCTCGTCGTTTCATGATGCGCGATCCTCCCGCCGGGACCGCGCGGGGAGACCGGGCACGACTCAGCCCCCGGTCGGTCGAGGCGGAGGCCAATCTAACCCGTGCGCCGGGCCGCCGCAACGGGCTGGTAGCGGACTTATCGAGGCGGAGGGGACGGGACGAGGCCCGACGACGGCCCGTCCGGACTCGCCTCGATCGTATCGCCTCGTCGGAGGACGCCGGATAGGATGGACTCGGCTATCGGATCGCTTCGATCGTCCGACCCTCTTCAGGAGCCCGCCCACCATGAACCGCCGGCACTTCCTCGCCGCCTCGGCGGCCACGACTGCATTGACCGCGTCGATTGAGGCATCCGCGCAGGCATCGAAACGCCTCAAAGTGATCATCCCGGCGATGAAGCCGGAAGACCTCTCCGAGTTGAAGGCGGCGGCACCCGGTGTGGAGTTGGTCCCTTGCCGGAATGAAGCCGAGGCGATCGATCAGGTTCGCGACGCCGATGCCTCCCTCGGCTTCATCAGCCCGCGGATCATCCGCGCCGGCAAATCCCTGAAATGGGTCCAGCAGTTGAGCGCCGGGGTGGAGCATCTGATGGAGATCCCCGAGCTCGTCCGGGGCGACATCACCCTGACCAACATGCAACGGGTCTACGGTCCGGAGATTGCCGATCAGGCGATCGGCTACCTGCTGGCGTTCACTCGCAGCCTGGCGCACTTCGTCCGGACGTCAGGGGACCAGGAGTGGCGACCCGGCGGGCCGGGGGTCGTGCTCGACGAATTGATGGGCAAGACGCTCGTGCTCATCGGCCTGGGAGGCATCGGCAGCGAGATCGCCCGCCGCGCCGCCGGATTCGGCATGCGAGTCCTGGCCACGGATCCGAAGGTTCTGGAACGCCCGCCTTTCGTCGAGGAGCTGCACAAGCCCGTCGCGTTTCATGCCCTGCTGCCGCGGGCCGATGTCGTCGCCAGCGCCGTGCCGCTCACGAAGGTGTCGAGGAAGATGATCGGCGCGAAGGAGTTCGGCATGATGAAGCCGGGTGTCATCCTGATCAACGTCTCGCGAGGCGGCGTGGTCGATACGCCGGCCCTGGTCGAGGCCCTGGACCGGAAGCAGGTCGCCGCCGCCGGGCTCGACGTGACCGATCCCGAGCCGTTGCCCAAAGGGCATCCGCTCTGGTCTCGGAACGTGATCATCACGCCCCATAGCGCAGGGCAGTCGCCCGGAGGCGAACGACGGCGGCACGAGGTCCTCTGCGAGAACCTCCGCCGCTTCGCCGCGGGCGAGATGTTGCTGAATATCGTGGACAAGACCGTCGGCTATTGAGGGCGGCTTGCACCGTCGGAAGCCCAAGTCACGACGGTCGGGTTCGCGGGGCGATCGATCCGACGGACGTGCGCCTCCGAATCAGATCACTCGAAGATCTCGCGGGTGACATTCCCGGCGACGTCGGTCAGCCGGAAGTCCCGGCCGGCATAGCGGTAGGTCAGCTTCTCGTGGTCCAGCCCCATCAGGGCCAGAAGGGTGGCATGAAGGTCCGTGGTGTGCATCTTGCCTTCGACGGCGTGCTGCCCGTACTCGTCGGTGTTGCCGTAGGAGAAGCCTTTCTTCACGCCCGCGCCGGCCAGGAACATCGGATATCCGGTGATGTTGTGGTCGCGGCCGTCGACGCCCTGGGCGGTCGGCAGGCGGCCGAACTCGCTCCCGAAGACGACCAGGGTCTCGTCGAGGAGCCCTCGCTGCTGGAGGTCGGTCAGGAGCGCGGCGGCAGGCTGGTCGACGGCGGCGGAGTTGCGGATCAACCCCTGATGGAGGTTGGTGTGATGGTCCCAGCCGGGTTGCGCGATCTGGACGAACCGCACACCCGCTTCGCTCAGGCGACGGGCCATCAAGCACTGGCGGGCGAAGCTGCCGGCCGGGCCAGGCTTCACGCCGTAGGCGTCGAGCACCGCTTGCGGCTCCCGGGAGATGTCCAGCAGCTCCGGGACCTTCCCCTGCATCGTGAACGCCAGCTCATACGACTGGATCACGCCGTCGAGTTGATCGGGACCGCCCGGCGTCGCCGCCAGGTCGCGGTTCATCGACTGGATCAGGTCGATCTGCTTGCGTTGCAGGGCGCGGGCCGTCTGGGCCTCGAGGTTCGCCATGTAGCCGCTGTCGTTGATCTTGGTCCCCTGGAAATGGGCCGGGAGGAACGCGCTGCCGTAATTGGCCGCCCCGCCGAAGTTGGGCGCCGGGTTGATGGTCACGTAGCCGGGGATGTCCTGGTTCTCCGTCCCCAGCCCGTAGAGGAGCCAGGCGCCCAACGACGGCCGGGTCAACGACGCGATCGCCGTGCCGGTATGGAGCTGCATCACGGCCTCGGGGTGGGCCGGCGTGTCGGTGTGCAGGCCGCGGATGAAGCAGAGCGAGTTGACGTGCCGGGCCATGTGCGGGAACAGCTCGGAGACCCACGTGCCGGTCTGGCCATATTGCTGGAACTTGAACTTCGACCCGGTCAGGACCCCTCCGCCCGGACCGACCTTGCCGTCGTCCTTCTGGAGCTGCGGCTTGTAGTCCCAGGTATCCATCTGGGAGATAGCCCCGTTCATGAACAGGAAAATAATCCGCTTGGCCTTGGCCGGGAAGTGCGGGGCCTTCGGCGCCAGGGGGTGCTCTCGACTCGGAGAGGCCCCCGTCGCGGCGAGCGCCCCGGCATCCCGGCCCAGCAGGCCCGCCAGGGCCAGGTAGCCGAAGCCGGTGCCCGCGTGCCTCAGCGCCTCGCGGCGGGTCAGCCGGCCGAGGGATGCGGCCGGGTCGAATTCCTGATTGCTCATTAAATTGTCCTCAATTGGAATTGATTGGGGGTCCGGCTGTCCTTGGATTTCTCGGGGTGGCATGCCCACGTCCTCGTGGGCATGAGCCGGGGATCGGGGAAGCTGCCCTTGTAGACGTTAGATCGTTGATCGGCCTGGGCTCATGCCCACGAGGGACGTGGGCATGCCACCCGGTATCGGATCATTCATTGGACGTATCGGAATTCGCCGCTGCCGAGCAAAGCCTGGCAGAAGCTGGCCCACGCGGCCGTCTTCGGGTCGGCCGCGCGGACGACTTCTTCCTTGACCGGTTCCTCGACCGGCGGGACTTCATCCGGGTTCACCGGCGGCGCCGGCCTCTTCGGGGCCGCGGCGACGGCGGAGGTCGACGCGACCTTCGTCTCGTCGCTCGAAGGCTCGCGGAGTGCGACCGCATCGCCGACCGACGGCTCCCGGGCCTCCGAACGCGACGCGAGCTCGGCGGCCTCGTAGTCGGAGAGATAGCCGCGCGTGCGCCGGAGCTCGGCCGCGGTCGCCTCCCGGCCCAGCGTCAGCCGGTAGGCCAGGTGGACTCGGGCCTCGTCGTCGAGTTCGGTGCGACGGAGCAGCCGTTCGGCCAGGTTCAGCGCCTGTCGACGCACGAACGGGTCGTTGAGGAGGTAGAGGGCCTGGGTGGCGACCGTCGTCGTATCGCGGCTGCCGGTGACCATGCCTTGCTCGGCGAAGTCGAAGACCTCGAGCGAGCGCGGCGTGATCCCGCGGAGCAGGGGCAAGTACAGGCTGCGGTGCTTGCTCGCGTTGGCCTCGGCCAGGATGCGCCTGGCCAGCGGGCCGTTGTTCGGCAGCTCCACGACCCTCAGGCCCCTGGCGAGCGACGTCTCGGGGCGGACCGGGTCGAGGACCCCGGCGGCGGCGAGGGTGGCGTCGCGGATCTCCTCGGCCGCGAGCCGCCGAGGAGCATGGCGCCAGACGAGGCGATTCGCCGGGTCGACGGCCAGGTTCTTCGCCGATGACTCGGACCCCAGCCGGTAGGAACGGCTCAGCACCACCTTCCGGACGAGCTTCTTCAACGACCAGCCGTCGCCGACGAACTCCGCCGCCAGGTGATCGAGCAACTCGGGATGCGACGGCCGGTCGCCCATCACGCCGAAGTTATCGACGGTCTTGACCAGCCCCTGGCCGAACAGGTGGTGCCAGACGCGGTTGACGATGACGCGCGGGGTGAGCGGGTTCTGGTCGCTGGCGAGCCATTGCGCCAGCTCGAGCCGGCCGCTCTGCCGGGGATTGATCGCGGGCCGATCGGGGACCTTGAGGACGCCCAGGAATCCGCGCGGGACGATCGGACCCAGCTTCTCGGCCTCGCCGCGGATGCGGATCTCGGTGTCGCTCACCGTCTTGGCATCGCGGACGCCCAGGACGACCTTCCCCCCGTTTGCCGAGGGGTCCGAGAGCGCGAGGAGCTGGTTCTCGAGCCGATTCATCTTCTGCCGGGCGATGGCACGCTTGGGGCGGCCGTCCGGGCCGGGGACGTCGCCCGCCGGGTTGTCGACGAGCTTCTCGAACTCGGCCTTGGCCTCGGCATGGGCCTTCCTGGCCTGCTCGATCTTCGCCAGGGTCGCGGCATCCGGCGGGACATCCGGGCCCAGCTTGATTAGCATCTTCGTGTCGTAGTAGTCCAGGCCGCCGCCGCCCATCTTGTTCCGCAGGCCGGCGCACAGGTCGGTGCTGCGGAAGATGCCGGCCAGGGCGTAATAATCGGCGGTCGGGATCGGGTCGAACTTGTGGTCGTGGCATCGGGCACAGCTCGCCGTCAGTCCCAGCACGGCGCGGCTGACCGTGTCGATCTGCTCGTCGACATTATCCATGATGAACCGGACCTTGAACCGCTGGTTGACGTCCTTCACGCCCAGCGCCAGGAATCCGGTGGCGACCAACTGCTCGTCCCGCTCCCGATCCGATCGGGCGGGGAGCAGGTCGCCGGCGATCTGCTCGCGGACGAACCGGTCGTAGGGCTTGTCGTGATTGATCGCGTCGACGACATAGTCGCGATATCGCCAGGCGTGGGGCATCGGCAGGTTGCGGGAGGACCCGGTCGAGTCGCCATACCGCGCCACGTCGAGCCAGTGACGGCCCCAATGCTGGCCGTAAGCCGGCGAGGCCAGGAGCCCGTCCACGACGCGTTCGAGCGCGTTGGGAGAGGAATCCGCGACGAAGGCATCGATCTCATCGGGGGTCGGCGGCAGGCCGGTGAGGTCGAAGGTCACCCGGCGAATCAGGCTCACCTTCTCGGCGTCGCGGACCGGCCTGAGCCCCTCTTTCTCCAGCTTCGCCAGGATGAACCGGTCGATGTCGTCGACCGGCCAGGCGTCATCGCGCACGGAGGGCACGGGAGCCCGGCTCAGGGGCTGCCAGGCCCAATGGCTCTTGCGGAGGCCCTCGTACTTCGCGTTCGGCTTGCCGATGCGGACCGCCGTGGCGTCGGCCGCGGGCCATGCCGCGCCGTCCTTGATCCATGTCGTGAGGTCGGCGACCTGTTCGGCCGAGAGCTGCTTCTTCGGGGGCATCTTCGGGGCGCCCTGCTCGTGGCGTACGGCCTGGAGGAGCAGGCTCTCATCCGGCTCGCCGGGCACGACGGCAGGCCCGCTGTTCCCTCCCTGGATCAGGCCGTTGCGGTCATCCGTCCGCAGGCCGCCCTTGGAGTTGGTGTCGGCCGAGTGGCAAGTGTAACAGTTGCCCACCAGCACCGGCCGGACCTTCTTCTCGAAGAACTCCACCGCCGCGGCGTCGTGCCGCGGGGGAGCTTGCGCCGACACCGTTACCGGTGCGACGGCGAGGATTGCCAACCAGAGGGTATCGATGAATCGAGGCCGATGAGCCATGGGTCTGTCCATCTCGCTCCAGGGGGACCGGCATGCCGCCGTGAAAGAAGTGTCATGTCCGTTTCAGTACGAATCCGAGGAGATCACTTCGCCTTGCTTGATCGAGCCGAGCGCCCAGAGCGTCGTGTTGCTGACGCTATCCTTGAGGAACCGGACCGATCCGTCGAGCATCAGGACGTTGGCACCGCCGGGATGGAAGCTGCTCAGCCCGTAGGAGCCGACGCTCTCGATCGTGCCGCCTCCATCCGTGCTGCAGTTGGGATAGGGCGAGTTCGGCCCGACGGCGAGGTTGCCCTGGCTGTAGCCGACCAGCCCGAGGGCCCAGGATTCGCCGAGGGTGTCCGTCTTGGCGTAGCGGCCCTGGCCCGCCCTCCACAACCGGCTGCACTGCTGGAGCCACGGCTGGAGGCTTGCCACCAGGATCGGGTTGGGCAGGGTCAAGGTCCCATTGTTCCGCGCGGTCCCGGCGGGGAACGTCCCGGTGAAGACGATATCCTGGAGCGACCAGTGCGCTCGGCGACCCGTCGCCGATCTTCCATTCGCCGAAGCCGATCGTATTGCTCGTCCCGTCGGTGACCTCGCTGATCCGCGTCACATGACCGAGCGTGCCGATATAAGGGAAGGGGCCGTTGGGAGGGCCTTTGGACTGCTGCGCCGCGAACTCGAGGCCCGAGCCGAGCGAGGCGAAATAACTGTTGCCCGGCGCCCTGAGGCCCGTGAACACCGAGTCGGCACCCTGGATCGTCCAGCTCGGCGGCGTGCTCGACGGGCACAGGAACGTGTTGATGACCGTCGAGGTCACCGTCGAGTTGATCAGGTCGGTGTTGGGGTCGTTGAAGATGCTCACCTGGAAATTCAGGGCGTTGAAGAGCGACCCTTGCTCCAGATAATTGAGCATCCGAGCATGTGCGCTCGGGCCGTGGTTGTTGTAGAACGTCGTGGAATAGATATTCCCGTCGAGGAAATAGGGCAGCGCTCCCGGGGTGAAGCACTCGTTAGTCTGGTGATAGTTGTGCAGGCCCAGGCCGATCTGCTTGAGATTGTTGACGCACTGGACCCGTCGGGCGGCCTCGCGGGCGCTTTGAACCGCGGGCAACAGCAAGGCGATCAGGACGGCGATGATCGCGATCACGACGAGCAACTCAATCAGGGTGAACCCGCTCCGGGGGCGTGCGACACGACACGTCGGGGCGACCTCGGGCCGGGAGATTTCTCGCGAGATCCGACGGACGAAGATTGCGGCCGGCTCTGGCCGGCTCTCCGGTTTCCTTGCAGGCATGCGAAACTCCAACAAACGCCACGTCCGCCTCCGGTGGGACCGGTCAGCGACGCGCAAGAGTCGAGATCAACATGCCTCTCGTTGACGAGTCGGCCTTACTGACGAAAACCCACGAACCGGCGTTTCTTCTATCGAAGCCGTCGCTTCTCCAATCGCTCGATCTGGACGACGACACCATCCTGGATGATCACGCGGACCTCGCCGTAGTGGATCCCCTGGACGGCCATCCGCACGTCTTCCAGCCCGAGGCCCTCGGTGGTGGACGGTCGGTCAACGCGATGGTCATCGTGAGCAGGATGTGCTTTCTTCGACATACGGACCTCGTCACCATCGGTAGGACGTGTCTCGATCCCGCCCTCGCGGGACCGCTTGCACATGCCTCACGCCGACCGCAAATGTCTGGCGTGATTATCACCGGGAGGAAACTGTCGGTCAAGAGGGATATCGACAATTCCGACCGAATTACTTGACTTTGGGTTCGGCTTTTCTTTGGTGAGTACTCGGGACGTGTGGGACTCATCGGAGAGTCGGGTCGCGGGCGATCGGGTCCGGGTTGCTTGGGTCCTCGCGGGTTGTCGGGCTGACGAAGGGGTTGTCGGCCCGCGTCGCCGGGGATGATCGGCTGATTCTCCCGATGCCAGACGCCGTCCTCCTGGTACAGGAGCCTGATGTGGCTTCCGGTCGCGGGAAGCGCATCGATCTGTTCGGAGGCGCCATCGCGAGAGAACGCGCTTGACCTCGACGAAGAGGGTGTCGATGGTCGGCCGGGCTCGAGAGGCTTGGGCAGTCGTCAGAGACGAGCCACTCGCCGACGAGGCGAATCGATCCTGGGTCCTCGTGCAAGAGGTAAATACTGGCTCAGGGCGCCGTCCTCGTCGGGGTGCGCGGCACGGGCCATGTCCATGACCTCCTGGTAGGTGTCGGCGATGAAGATTTCCTGCCCGGCGACCGCCACGAGCTTTCCCCTCGTGCGAGGCAAGAGGTCGTCCCAGCGGGCATTCAGCCAGTCGAGGTTCTTCTTCAGACGCCGTTCGTGGGCCAGGTCCAGGGCGTTGACGGCCGGGGCCTCGTCGAATTCGAGCGTGACGGGATTCTCATTCATGAACGGGCTCCGTTGTCGACGGGATTCTCGCTCCCATCGTAGACCGAGGACCCCGTTGCCTCAAGCCAGGATGCCCTTGACCGGGTTGTGGTCCTCCACGCCGGTGAGGCGGACGTCGAGGCCCTGGAATTTGACGCTCAACCGGCGGTGGTCGATGCCCAGGCAATGGAGGATCGTGGCGTTCATGTCGTGGATGTGGACCGGGTTGGAGACGATGTTGTAGCTGAAGTCGTCGGTCTCGCCGTAGACGACCCCCGGCTTGATGCCGCCGCCGGCCATCCAGAGCGGGAAGCACTTGGGATGGTGGTCGCGGCCGTAGTTGTCGCGGGTGAGCTTGCCCTGGCAGTAGGTCGTCCGGCCGAACTCGCCGCCCCAGATGACCAGGGTGTCGTCGAGCAATCCGCGCTGCTTCAGGTCGGCGACCAGCGCGAAGGTGGGCTGGTCCACGTCCTTGCACTGCGCGGGCAGGTCGCCGGCCATGTTGCTGTGCTGATCCCAGCCGCGGTGGAAGATCTGGACGAACCGGACGTCGCGCTCGGCCAACCGGCGGGCCAGCAGGCAGGAGCGGGCGTAGGTGCCGGGCTTGTGGACGTCGGGGCCGTACATGTCGAGGATGTGCCGGGGCTCGTCGGAGATGTCGGCCAGCTCGGGGACCGAGGTCTGCATGCGGAACGCCATCTCGTACTGGGCGATCCGGGCCTGGGTCTCGGGATCGGCGAGCTGCTCGTATTCGCGGTGGTTGAGCCGGTTGATGGCGTCGAGCGTGCGACGGCGGGTCGAGGGGTCCACGCCCTGGGGGTTGGAGAGGAACAGCACCGGGTCGCCGACGGAGCGGAGGGCCACCCCCTGGTGCTTGGTCGGCAGGTTGCCGGCGGCCCAGAGCCGGTTGTAGATGGCCTGCGCCGCCGCCTTGCTCGACCATGACGCGGTCATCACGACGAAGGCGGGCAGGTTCTGGTTCATCGTGCCCAGGCCGTAGCTCAGCCAGGAGCCCAGGCTGGGGCGGCCCGGGAGCTGGTTGCCCGTGCAGATGTACGTGACCGCCGGGTCGTGGTTGATCGCCTCGGTCCAGACGGTCTTGATCAGCGCGAACTCGTCGACGAGCCTCGATGTATAGGGCAGGAGCTCGCTGACCCACGTGCCCGCCTGGCCGTGCCGGGCGAATCGGAACTTCGAAGGCGCGACCGGGAAGCGGGCCTGGCCGCTGGTCATGGTGGTCAGACGCTGGCCCATCCGGATCGAATCGGGCAGATCC
The DNA here is from genome assembly GCA_963743925.1 of uncultured Planctomycetota bacterium. GTDB lineage: Bacteria > Planctomycetota > Planctomycetia > Isosphaerales > Isosphaeraceae > CAVZRC01. The sequence goes on from CAVURY010000037.1 coordinate 218,510, forward strand.
TTGTCGAACATCGCCCCCATGGCGGGCTTGTAGTCGAACAGGTCCATCTGCGACGGGCCGCCGTTCATGTGGAGGTAGATGGCCCGCCTGGCTTTGGGCGGGAAGTGGGGGAGTCCCGGCAGGCCGCCGGTCACTCCGGACGGGGACAGGCCGCCGGTCGGTGTGGGCGTGAAGCCCGCCTCGCCGCCCCGGAGGTTCTCCGCCATCAGGCCGGCCAGCGCCGCCGAGCCCAGGCTCAAACCCGTGCGCCCGAAGAAATGCCGGCGCGTCATCTGCTGAAGCTGTTCGCGGATCGGGTCCATCGGGGCGCATCCTATTGGGTGAGAGGGGGAGAAAGCGTTTCACGAAGAGACGCAGAGAGGACCGCAGAGGGCGCAGAGAAGAAGGATGAAAGATTGAATCGATCTCTCGAGGGACGTGACTTGCTGAACACCATGATCATGAGTGTTCCTCGTCTCCGTTTTTCTCTGCGAGCTTTGCGTCATCCTCTGCGTCTCTGCGTGAAATCCTTCGATCGGTTTTCTTCATTATCCCTTGGTGATGACCTCGTCGAGGTTCAGCACGATGTTGCCGATCATCGTCCAGGCGGCGAGCTCGGCGGGGTTGAAGCGGGGGTCGGGCTTGGTCTCGCCGATGGCGATCAACTGCCGGGCGGCGTCGGGCTTGGAGGCGTAGTGGGCCGAGAGCTCCTTGAGGGTGGCCTCGAGCTCCTTGAGGTCCGTCGCGTCGGGGCATCGGGATGTCACGAGGCGGAACAGGTACGTCAGCCGGTCGTCATCGGTCGGCCCGGCCTCGCGGAGGGTCCGCTCGGCCAGCCCGCGCGACGCCTCGATGAACTGCGGCTCGTTCATCAGGAGGAGCGCCTGGAGTGGCGTGTTGGTCCGCTCGCGGCGCACCGTGCAGGATTCGCGCGAAGGGGCGTCGAACGTGGTCATCTGCGGCGGGGCCGAGGTCCGCTTCCAGAAGGTATACAAGCTGCGGCGGTGGACCTTCTCCGCCCCGGCGTCGGCCTCGAAGTGGGCCGTATTGCTGTCGGTGTAGGCCACGGCCTCCCAGAGCCCGGCCGGCTGCGGCGGCTTGACGCTCGGACCGCCCACATGCTCGACCATCAGGCCGGCGGAGAAGAGCGCCTGGTCGCGGAGCATCTCGGCGTCGAGCCGGTACCGGGGCCCGCGCCAGGAGCCGGTTGCCGGGGTCCTTCGCCAGCTTCTCCGGCGTGGCCCGCGACGACTGCCGGTACGCGGCCGACATCACCAGCCGCTTCATGAACCGCTTGACGTCCCATTGATCCTCGCGGAACCGGACGGCCAGCCAGTCCAGCAGCTCGGGATGGCTGGGGGGCTCGCCCTGCGCGCCGAAGTCCTCGGCCGTCTTGACGAGCCCGGTCCCGAAGACCTGGAGCCAGAAGCGGTTGACGGCCACGCGCGCCGTCAGCGGATGGTTGGGCTCGACCAGCCAGCGGGCCAGCCCCAGGCGGTTGGCCGGCGCGCCCGGAGGCAGTGGCGGCAGGAAGGCCGGCACGCCCCGGCCCACCTTCTCGCCCCGCTGGTCATACTCGCCGCGCTTGAGGAAGTACGACGGCTTGGGCTCGCCCGACTTCTCGCGGAAGACCATCGACGTGGGGAACTGTTTCTCGAGCTGCTTGCGCTTCTCCCCGGCCTCCGCCAGTTTCGTCTGCAAAGGCGCGGAGGCTTCCTTCGTCTTGCTGTAGGCGTGCTCGACGAAGTAGTCGCGGAGGTCCTTGATCTGGGCGTCGGTCCACCGGGCTCGATCGCCCAGGATGATCGCCCGGAGATTCTCCGGCAGCCCGGCCGCCCCGACGCCGCGCTGGGCCACGGCCCAGGCGGTGAGCGAGTCGTAGAGCTGCCCGTCCTGGGGGATCAGGGTCGTGATGCCCGCCCGATCCCAGTAGATCGTGCCCCCGTGCTGGGTGAAGGCCCAGCCGTCGATCACGGTCCCGGGCGCGAGCTTGAGGCTGGCGACCGGCACGTCCAGGCGCACCCACCGGCCGGTCGCGGGCAGGACTCCGATCCGCATCCGCTCGGGCGTGCCATCCTTGCCCCAGTCGATCGCGTTGTCCCCCCAGTAGGCGCGGTGCGACCAGCCCGCCTTGGTGTGCCACTGGAGCATCACTTCCTTGGGAGGATTCTTCGGGTCGATGTACAGGGAGGCGAAGAGCGTGTCCCCCTCTCCGGTCTTGAGCTTTCCTCCGCCGGCCATGAGGACACGCTGATCGAGCCCTTTGGCGGTTACGCGGAGAGAGGTTCGTCCGCTCTGGACGGGATGGGCCGGTTTGCCGACGAATTCCCAGGCGTTACCGCCTTCGGATTTGGCGCCCGGAGGCAACTCGTCGTCGATCCAGACGAAATCCGCCCGACGGGCTTCCGCGCAGGCGGCGGAGTCACTCTTGGGGTCGTAGGCGGCGGCCGCCCGGGCGGTCTCGGCGGAGATGGATGCGCGGATCGCCGCGATCTCGCCGTCGATCGTCTTGAGCGTCTGGCGCTGCGCGGAGGTCGGCACCGGGATCACCGGCTCCCACTTGGCCGAGTTGCCGTCCATCGGCGGGCCGTCGATGTTGTTGAAGAACGCGAAGAGCTGGTAATAGTCCTTCATCCGGATCGGGTCGTACTTGTGGTCGTGGCAACGCGCGCAGCCGGTCGAGAGGCCCAGGAAGACGGTCCCGTTCGTATCGACCTGGTCGACGACGTTGCGGACGTAGACTTCCTCCTCGATCGAGCCGCCCTCTCCGGTCGAGATGTGGCACCGGTTGAATCCGGTGGCGACGACCTGGTCGAGCGTGGCATTGGGGAGCAGGTCGCCGGCGATCTGCTCGACGACGAACCGGTCGAACGGCTTGTTGTCGTTGAAGGCCCGGATGACCCAGTCGCGATAGGGCCACATCTCGCGGTAGTTGTCCAGGTGGAGGCCGTGCGTGTCGCCGTAACGCGCGGCGTCGAGCCAGTAGCGGGCCATGTGCTCGCCGTACCGGGGGGATTCCAGCAGCCGGTCGACGACGGTTTCATAGGCGGACTCGGACCGGTCCTTGAGGAAGTCGTCGACCTCGCGGAGGGTGGGCGGCAGGCCGGTCAGGTCGAGGGTGACGCGGCGGATGAGTGCGGTCTTGCCGGCCTCGGACTCGGGCGTGAGCCCTTCGGCCTCGATCCGAGCCAGGAGGAACCGATCGATCTCGTTGACGGGCCATCGGGTGTCCTTGACGGCGGGCAGCGCGGGGCGTTTCGGCGCCTCGAAGGACCAGTGCGTTGACCACGACGCGCCTTGCTCGACCCAGCGCCGGAGGACGGCGATCTGATCGGCCGTCAGCGGCTTGCCGAACTTCTTGGGCGGCATTTGCAGCTCGGGATCGTCGCTCTCGACCCGGAAGACCAGGTCGCTCTCGTCGGGCTTGCCGGGCACGACGGCCCGGTCGCCTTCCTTGTTCGCCGCGAAGACGCCGTCCTTGGTGTCGAGCCGCAACCCGCCCTTGCGTGCCTTGTCGTCCGGCCCGTGGCAGGCGAAGCAATGGTCGGAGAGGATCGACCGGACGTCGCGCGCGAAGTTCACCGGGCGCGGGTTGGATTTCTCGGGCGATCCCTTCGAATCCGCAAGTCCGCGGGCCGCTCCTGCGACGCCCAGGATGGAGAGCACGAGCGCAATCCGCAAATGAGACCGAGATGCCATGCGAGCCTCCCCCTTCACGTCATTCGCGACCCGGGACGCCTCTGGCCGAGGCAACGCCGCCCCGTCCGAAATGCGACTCCGAGTGCGGTCCACCGACCGGGACCCTGGAGCCTTGAGAATCAGGTGTGGGATTGCCGAAACGAGCCGCGGGTCCGCACCCTCGGGCTCGTCCGGATGGATGCGTTCGAGGCTATGGTGGTCTGGCGAGATCGGGCCTGCACCCGATCCTCGGTAGGTGGCGGAAGATTCGACCCCTGGATGCTCAATGCATGAGGGTCCCTAGCCTTTCTTCACTATACGTGGCCCGGCCGCGGTTTGAAAGACTGTTCAACATTTTCAAGGGCTATCGGATTCCGGGAATGCGTCGTCGCGAGGTCGCGTAGCCTCTGATCCGGGTCGGATTCGGTATCAGATACGATACGATTTCTCCCAATTTCAGGTCGAAAGTGATATGATTTTCAAGGACGCCACGGACCGATTCATCCTTAGGCGTGGTTTGGTCGGGATGAGAGGAGGGACCATGGGACCGACCGCCTTCGATTTCGGGACGCTTCAGAAGCGGCGCCGGGAACTCGGGCTGAGCTACGAGTTATTGGCCAAGCGGAGCGGGGTTTCGCGGCCAACCGTCCAGCGGATCCTCTCGGGTGGATTCCCTTCTGCCAGCATCGCAAGCGTCGTCGCCATAGCCGATGCCCTGGGATTGGAGTTGAGCTTCACTTCGACCGATACGCCCGAGCAACTGAAACAGGAGCAAGCTCGAAAGAAGGCGAAAAAACTCGTTGCGGTCCTGCAGGGGACCTGCGGTCTCGAAGGGCAAGGGGTAGACCGAACCGGATTCGATGCGATGGTTCAACGGACGACCCACGAACTCCTGGCCGGTTCCAAGCGGAGGCTCTGGAGCGACTGATGAGGAATCCAGTCGTTGCCCGAACCCCACGCTGCCCCAATCGAGGTGTTGAGCGGTCCCCGACTCCCCGCGTGGGATCTGCATCCGCTGCCACTCCTGACAGGTGAAAGAGGCTTCCGAGCCGGATTCCGGCGACTGACTCGCACGCCGCCAATTTTGACGAGTCAGAACGGACTCAGCTCACTTTCGACATCGGATGACCTCCCTTTGCCTTAGATGCGGTCCTTCTTGAGGGAATTGCACTTGCGGCAAAGGAGTTGGACGTTGTTGACCGTATTTGCCCCGCCCGGGAATGCGGGATGATATGGTCGAACTCCAGATATTCGGTGGCGTTGCACCGCGTGCAACGACCTCCATCGCGGTCCCAGACCTCGCGTTTGACGTCGTCGGGAATATGTCTTGTCTTCGCCGAAGAATAACTCTCACTCAGGAGGAACTTGTGTTTGCGGACGACGCCCACCAAGATCGCCTCCAATTCGTCAGCATCTGAGACGCAGTAGAGGCCGGAACCTTGGCGGCCGTTGACCTTGATTTCCAGAGAATCAGAATGTTTTACTATGTCTAAAATTTTTGATGGGGCATAAGATAGCCCTTTTTGTGACGATGTGAAGATTATGTTTTTGCTTGTGACGACCAGCTCGCCGTCGGTGTTCATGGAACGTGTGCGGGTCTGCGTGACCAGAGTGCACGGCCGATCCCAATGGCAGATCTCCCCACCCTCGAGGAGCTTTCGTGTCCGCACCGATGGCGGATTCCCCTCACGATAGGTGGCGAGACGCTTGAACCGGTCGATCATTTGTTGATAATGGGCCACGTCGGAGTCACGCAGCCCGGCCCAATTCTGGAGCCAGTTCAGCTTTTGCTCCGATTCGGGAGTGATGTTCCCGTCTTGCATCGCCATGGTAAAGGATTCGCGATAGAGGGCTAGTGCCTCGGCGCGAATGATGGAGCCGGCTTGGTCGTCCGAGAGGGCGAGAGCATGCTTCCACCGGAGTAATTCCTGCTGCTCCTGGGACGTGACGATGCCGTCCCGGACGACCCGCCGAAACGTTGCCAGATAAGCTGAACGAGAGACGTCATCCGTTAATCGAAAGGCCTCTTGTTTGGAGATCCCCAACCCTCTGCGGAGTTGATCCAAGGCGGCAGCTTCCTCACGAGTGATCTCGCCATCCGCCAGCACACCCTCCACGGTCTCTCTATAAGTCGTTGCCTTAACCCTCTGCTCGATTTGGCCCAAGCGTGCGGCGTCAAGCTCCAAAGCTGCGGAAAGCCAGGACATTTGAGCCTGCTCCTCCGCAGTGATCACACCATCCGCCACGACCTTTCGATAAAACTTGCCGTAGATCTCCTCGGCGACCTGATCGGCGAGAGTCCGCAGCATCCCGCACCTTGCGCTGAACTCGGACAGTCGGAAGGCCGTGGACCCGGGTTTCCGGAGTTCATGAAGCAATGCGACGCGGAATTGGGATTCCTCTTCCTTACGCTTCACCTCGCGAGCCTTCTTCTCCTTCTCGTTGTGATGGAACAAATAGCCCAAGCCGGCCGCGCTGGCGCCCAGGGTGGAAAGCAGGAACAACTCAGCGATCATCTCAATCGCCTCCAGCCGACGAACTTTATTCCGACTTTCTGGTCTGGCTAACTCAGTTCGCATCGCCGCGATTCAGGAGAGCAACCTCTTTGAGGCATAAGCCAAAGGCCAGCTTGTCATAATGTCTATAACAAGTCAATTGTGTGGGCTAGGATGAGCATGCAGCAATTCGGTCGATTGCGAAGGCGAACTCTTTGCCGTGGAGCGATTTGTCCGTCAGCGACATAGTGTCTTGCTCATAGTGTGGCGGTGCCCTTGACTCTGAACGTGAAAGGGATCTCTCGTTCGCCAGATAGGCCGGTGGCGTGACCGGCACGAGCATTCCCCCGGTTGCCCAACTCTTGAAGGGGTGTCGCCTAACCGGGAGGCCTGATGCACGTTTCTTGGAGTCCAGTTCTGCGAAGCGGAATCGGATCGTGTCAGTTCGCGAATGTTGACAACGGATATGAAATGCGGAAAGGGAGAGGATGCCGGATCGGACGAGCAGATAGCGCTGAGCGAATGGGGCAATCAACGCCCATTTTGGGATTCACTCCACGTTTATCATTCATCGCCGGAACCCCGATCAGAGAGCACCTTTCCCCTTGTCCCATCCCGGATCAGGATGAGACAATCGTCGCGACGTCGCGAAATCAAGGACTCCCTCGTAGCAGGGCTCGGACCAATGGGCGAAGTCGAGGATCTGTCGTCGACTCAGGACCAGCCCTCGGATGAAGGTTCCGCGGTTTCATACTCATTTCTCGATGTCACGAGCATCGGTCGCTATAACGTCCTTAAACGGCTGGGAGAGGGCGGGTTCGGTCAGGTCTTCCTCGGCTATGATCCCGATCTGGATCGGCCCGTTGCGATCAAGGTCCCCCGACTGGATCGGATCAACAGCCCTGAAGATATCAGGGCTTACTTGAATGAGGCGAGATTGGTCGCCGGCCTGGACCATCCCCATCTCGTGCCGGTATACGACGTGGGACGGACGGACGACGGCCTGTGTTTCGTGGTATCCAAGCTGATCGACGGGAGCGACCTCGCCGGCAGGATCAAGGAATCACGCCCCGGGTTTCACGAGTCGGCGGCGCTGGTGGCGACGGTCGCCGCGGCCCTCCATTACGCCCACACCCGCGGCCTTGTCCACCGGGACATCAAGCCCGGCAACATCCTGATCGATGCCTCTGGGCAGGCGTTCCTCACCGACTTCGGCCTGGCGCTCAAGGAGGAGGATTTCGGGAAAGGAGGCGGGGTCGCGGGGACCCCGTCCTACATGAGTCCCGAACAGGCGAGGGGCGAAAGTCACCGGGTCGATGGGCGATCCGACATCTTCAGCCTGGGGGTGGTCTTCTATGAATTGTTGACCGGGAGGCGTCCCTTCGTCTCCAGGGCTCAGGTCAGGGACGAGGCCATCAAGGAGCTACTGGACCTAATCGCCACGACCGAAGCCCGTCCGCTCCGGCAGATCGATGACACGATCCCCAAAGAGCTGGAACGAATCTGCCTGAAAGCCATGTCGAAACGCGCGACCGACCGGTACACCACCGCGATCGACATGGCGGAGGATCTGGGAGTCTTTCTCCGGAACGCCGCGGGTACGATCGCGCCGGGCCGGGTGCCGCGGTCCTCGGCGCGGCTGCAAGTCCCACGCTGGAAGGGATACCGGTCCCGGGAGCATCGAAACAATCCGACTCGGATCAGCGACCCATCAAGATCATCCCCAAGGGCCTGAGATCCTTCGACAAGGGCGACGCCGATTTCTTCCTGCAATTGCTGCCCGGCCCGCAGGACCGCGAGGGTTTGCCCGAGAGCATCCGGTTCTGGAAGACCCTGATCGAGAGGACCGATCCCGACGAGACGTTCAAGGTGGGGTTGATCTACGGGCCGAGCGGCTGCGGGAAGTCTTCCCTGGTCAAGGCGGGATTGCTGCCCCTGCTGGCCGGGCATGTCGAGGCCGTCTATATCGAGGCGACCCCGGAAAACACGGAGAGCAGGCTGCTGAAAGCCTTGCGCAAGGCGTGTCCCGATCTGCCTCCGGAGCTGGGGCTGGTCGAGGCCCTGGCGGCAATACGCACGCGACGAGTGATGCGTTCCGGGCGGAAAATCCTGATCGTGCTGGACCAGTTTGAGCAATGGCTCCACGCGAAGCGGAATGAGGAGAACGCCGAGCTGGTGAACGCCCTGCGGCAGTGCGACGGCGAGCATTCCCAGGCGATCGTGATGGTCAGGGATGACTTCTGGATAGCGGCGACCCGGTTCATGGATGACCTGGAAGTCGACCTTCTCAAGGGACATAACACCGCCGCCGTCGATCTCTTCGATCCTCGCCATGCCCGCAACGTCTTGATGGGGTTCGGGACCGCCTACGGGAATTTACCGGAACGCAGGCGCGACATCTCCAAGGACCAGGATGCCTTCCTCGATCAAGCCGTCGCCGGCCTCGCCCAGGACGGCAAGATCATCTCCGTGCGACTCGCCTTGTTCGCCGAGATGATGAAGGGCAAGCCCTGGACCACGGCGACCTTGCGTGAGGTCGGCGGGACCGAGGGCGTCGGCGTGACGTTTCTGGAAGAGACGTTCGGTTCCCCGCAGGCGAATCCCAAGCATCGCCTTCATGAGAAGGCCGCACGGGCCGTCCTCAAGAAGCTGCTCCCGGAGACCGGCACCGACATCAAGGGGCAGATGCGGTCGGAAGCGGAACTCCGGGCCGCATTGGGCATCGCCGGTCGCCCTCGAGAATTCGCCGACCTGCTGCGCATCCTGGACGGTGAATTGCGGCTGATCACCCCCACCGATACCGCCGATACCGGTGATGAGCAACCGGCTGATACTCGGGGTGGGCGCTATTACCAGTTGACTCACGATTATCTGGTCCACTCGCTCCGGGTCTGGCTGACCCGCAAGCAGCGCGAAACCCGGCAAGGGCGGGCGGAACTGCTGCTGGAGGAACGCGCCTGCGCTCTGGAATACCAGGTCCGAGAACCGTCACCTGCCAACTTTCCTGGAGTGGGCGAACATCCGTGTCCGGACCAAGAAGAAGGATTGGACCGAGTCGCAGCGCAAGATGATGAGGCGGGCGGGGCGGGTGTACGAACTGAGGACACTCGGATCGGTCATGTCGGTCTGCCTGATCGCCTGGGGGGCGACGGAGGCCTATGGCACGCTGCGGGCTTCGTCCCTGGTGGAAACGCTCCAGAAGGCGAGCACCCCCGACGTTCCTTCCATCGTCAACCAACTCTCGGGCTACCGACGCTGGGCTGATCCCCGGCTCATCCGTCTGGTACATAACACCGATGATCCGCGCCTGAACCTCCACGCCAGCCTCGCCCTCCTGCCCGTCGATCCCACCCGGGTTGATTACCTCTTCAAACGCCTCCTTGGCGCCACCGAGAGCGAACTGCCGGTCCTTCGCGATGCCCTGAAGACCCACCAATCCACCCTGACTGCGAAGCTCTGGACCGTGCTGGAATCGGCGCAGGTGGGCGATCCGAGCTTGCTTCCGGCCGCCGGCGCCCTGGCGCTTTATGACCCGGATGCCGGCAAGTGGCAAGCCGTGGGCGGCAAGGTGTCAGAGGCGCTCGTAACGATCAATTCCACCCATTTGGGTCCGTGGCTCGATGCCCTGCGTCCGGTGCGTGGCAAGCTGACGGCCCCGCTGGCCGCGATCTTCCAGAAGTCCCCCTCCGACAGCGTACACACGCGGGCGAGGGACATCCTCACCGACTACGCCAGCGACGCTCCCGACCGACTGGCTGATCTCCTCATGGTCGCCGACCCCAAGGCGTATCAGGACCTCTTCCCCGTCGCCGCCAGGATGTCGGAACGGGTACTGGCTGCGTTCCGGGCGGAGCTTGCCAAGAAAGCAACTTACTCCTGGAACGATCCGCCGATCGTCTCGTCGTGGACCAGACCCGACGCCTCCCTCGTGAGCCGGATCGAGTCGGCCCAGGGCCTTCTCTCGGAGCGGTTCGCCTTCTGCCAGACGATGCCGATGGACGATGTCATCACGACCGCGGAGGCTTTGCGCAAGTCCGGCTACCGTCCCGTGCGATTCCGTCCCTACTCCGCTGGGCCGGTGGCGAAGGTCGCGGCGGTCTGGACCCGTGATGGTCGGAACTGGCGTATCGCTCACGGTCGGACCGCCGAGGAAATCCGGCAACAGGATGAGCGGAACAAGAAAGACAAGTTCATTCCCGTCGATGTCGCCGGTTACGCCACGACCGATGCGGGGGGCAAGCCCGCCGACCGCTATGCCGCCCTCTGGGTCGAGAAGACGGGCGATGAAGACGCTCGGATGTACGTCGGGGCCGGCGCCGATGAGCAGGCCCTGATTCACGATCAACTGAAGAACGAGAAGCTGATCCCCCAAGCCGTGCATGCTTCGATCGGGTCCAACGGTGGCATGAAATATTGCGGTGTTTGTGCAGGCCCCCCGGGAGCCGACGTCACGGCCCAGATGCATGGAAACCAGTTCGAGGGCCGCTTCGAGCAGAACCTGTCAAACCTCGGCGGCCAGTTGCTCATCGACGTGGCGGTCAGCGGGATGAGCAAACCGCAAGCGACCCGAGATCGCGCAGGCTGACCTCGAGATCGCGGACAAGAAGCTCAGGTCCGTGCCCGACGATCTCGATGCCCGGTTGGCCCGGGCGATCGCCTACTTCCGCCTGGGAGACGATCAGAAATCGCTCGATGACTTTCAGGGTGTGATTGAGAAGAAACCGGACTCCGTCCCTGCCAACAGATACAAGGTCATCGTTTTCGGCCGGCTTGGCAAGAAGACCGAAGCCCTGGCGGAACTGGAGAAGTTCCGGAAGGGAGACGTCCCGGAGAGTTCCGCGGTCTGCCTGGCCGCCGTCCTGGCGGCAGAGCTGGGCGACGGGGCGAACCAGGCATTGGAAGCTCTGGAAGCCGCGATCCGGAAACAACCCGAGAATGCGGAGCTGCGCTATCACGTCGCCCGAGCCTTTTCCCTGGCATCCCGGGCCATTTCCGGCAAGAACAAGGCGACGGGTCGTCAGCTTGAAGAGCGATGCCTCCAGTTGCTGCAGGAGGCGGTCAAGAACGACGATGCCGATTTCGGAAGGATGGATGAGGACGCCGACCTCGACCCGATCCGGGACAACCCCGCGTTCGCCGAGCTCATGAAGCGAGGTCACCCCGACCGCCGCTACGCCGCCCTCTGGATCAGCGATTCGAGCTTCGAGGCGGTCGAGAACTATGGACTTGATACCGCCGTCCACCTGCAAGAGTGCCGGGAACTGATCGCCCAGGGTTACCGCCCCGTATCTTGCTCGGTGAGCCGCACCACTCCCGATGGACCGCTGGTGACCGCCTCGGTCTGGAATCGCCCAACGATCGGCGAAGAGGTTAAAGACCGGCTTGCCGAGCGTCAATCACGGGCGGCGGTCGCCCTGGTTCGCATGGGTAAAGCCGAGGAGGTCTGGCCGCTGCTGCGGCACAGCCCCGACCCCCGCTTGCGGAGCTTCATCATCAGTTGGCTCAATCCCCTGGGGGCCGATCCGAACCCGATCGCCGCCGAATTCGACCGGCTCGACGCCAACGCCAGGCCTGGTCCCGCCCCGGGTCCGCAGATAATGGACTCGATCCTGTTCCACGCCGAGACCTCGATGCGCAGGGCGTTGATCCTGGCATTGGGAACCTACGGTCCGGAGGGCCTGTCGCCCGGCGAGAGGGAGTCGCTCAACGGCAAGCTACTGGACGTCTACCGCGACGATCCCGACGCGGGAATTCACGGTGCGGCGGAATGGATCCTGCGAAAGTGGGGGCAGCAGGACAAGCTGAAGGAGGTGGATGGGCGGTTGACGAAGGTCAAAGACTGGGGGAACCGGCGCTGGTTTGTCAACGGTCAGGGTCAAACGTTCGCCGTGATTGAAGGTCCGGTCGAATTCCGCATGGGGTCGCCGCCGACCGAGCCGGGCCGGAATCCCGACGAAGTCCTGCATCGCTGGATCATCCCCCGCCGTTTCGCCGTTGCCACCAAGGAGGTCACACGAGAGCAATACCGACGGTTTGCCGGGAAAATGCCGGATCATGGTCGATCAGTCGATGAGAAGAAATTCCCTGAAATCAAGAGGTACAGTCCTGAAATCAGTGGACCAAACATGGGGTTGAATTGGTATGATGCCGTGGCTTACTGCAACTGGCTGAGCGAGCAGGAAGGCCTGCCGAAGGATCAGTGGTGTTACCTTCGCAACGCGTCCGGGGCTTACGCCGAAGGGATGTCGATCCCGGCCGACGTCCTGGAGCGCACGGGTTATCGCCTGCCCACCGAGGCCGAATGGGAATACGCCTGCCGGGCGGGTGCGGTCACCAGCCGATATTACGGTCACTCACCCGGCCTGCTCGACGCGTACGAATGGTATGAAACCAACAGCCAGGACCATGCCTGGGCGTGCGGCAGCCTCCGACCTAACGATCTGGGCTTGTTCGACATGCTGGGGAATTCGATTGAATGGTTTCACGACAATGCCGGCGCGTCCCGCACGGGGAAGCATGGACCTTATCATGATGTGATTACTATGTCCAAAATCGTCAACGAGAAAGAAAGGCTCCTTGGGAACGGTTCGTACAACAATCCAGCCAACCGTATCCGCTCGGCGATGCGTTGGGAAATCCCCCCGGCGATCAGTGATCTCCGCAATGTTGGCTTCCGTCCCTTCAGGACTTGCCCCTGATCGACTTCGCTCCGATGCCGACGACTGGGCAAAGGCATCCTTGGTGGGTGTATTGAACGGCCGTATTGCGAGTTTCCCGCTCGACGGGCGAGAGACGGAGTTAGATCGGTCAACCGATGAGTTGCTCACGCCGTGGCGGCATCGACCCGGTACGAGCCCGAAGCGCCAGCGAGTGAATTCCGGCCGGAATGATCGACGCACTCGCTGGCGCGTCGGGCTCGTATGCGCAATCCGATCGTGAAGCGCTCTATGGGATGCCCGCGGCCCGACGCGCGGCCGTCATCCCATGTCGAAGATGGATATCGAGGCCGACATCGGCATCCGCTCAGCGGACCGATGACGCGATCGGGATCGAGCGAGGAGGACTTCGATCAAACGGCAACAGCCGTCACTTTGCGATCCGCCGACGGAGGCTGTAGCCCAGGGATCCCAGGGCGCCGAACGTGGCGAGTACGATGCTCGAGGGCTCGGGCACGAGTTGCGCGGTAATTTCACCACCGCCATGGCCCTTCGAAATTTTCAATTCGTCCACCAGCGTTGCATAAGGGGCGAAGGTGATGGTCAAGACGGCTGATTGACCGGGATAAATCCATTGATCCGAATTTGGAGCGGTCAGCGTGAGTGTGTCAGGATTGGAGGTGAATACCTGGCCCCAAGTGTCCAAGAAACCCGTGCCCGAAATGCCGGCGTCGGTCAGAGGATTGTTGGTCTGTAGCACGAAGTCGCTCGTGCCCTGCGCGCCGGGGGGCTCAGGTCCGAGATCGTAAACTGAAGTGTGGTTTTGGGGCCCTCATCGGTGTTGACAAGAGTGGTGGTCACATAAATGTCGACGAGTGCAGGATTTCCGAGCGGATCAGTCCCGCTTGCGACGTAGAGGTCGCCGGCGCGGCTGGCTCCGGTCCAGGCAAACACGATCAACGCCGCGGCGAGAGTGGATCGAATCGATCGCGAATTCTTCCGAGAAGACTTCATTTCTTGTTTTCCTCTTGGTGAGAAGCAAATTCCCGTGCCATCATCAGATCGATGGATGTCAATGAATCTCGGGAAGAAAGCTGATCGCGTCCGGGACAATCCCGCCCCGCGACTCGATCCGCCCTGCGTCCCTCCGACCGACCAGCGATTGCCGAGCCATATCAGATCGCAGGCGCATGCATCGAGAGTGGTTAAGTGTGATGAGTCGATCGTACAATGTCAACAGGCGGGTTGCTCGGTACTGAAAGATCTCGCAAGTGTTGAAAAAAGGCAGCTATTAGCCATGGTATCGCAATGCGTTTCTTTTCTTAAGCGCGACGGTGCGGGGAGTATCGTCTCCGTGATCGGCCGGTGCGATTGCCGTCCGCCGGTCTCGGACCGTCCTGGGCGAAACTCAACGCTTCTCCAGCAGCGCGTCGAGGAACTGGTGGTGTTCGTTGAAGAGCCGTCGGTAGCTGAGCAGCACGACCGAGACGGTCCCGAGGGCCGCCCCCGAGGCGATCAGGAACATGATCACGACCTGATATTTGACCGCCTCGACCGGGCTGGTCCCGGCGAGGAGCTGGCCGGTCATCATGCCGGGGAGGCTGACGATCCCCACGACCATCATCGCGTTGATGGTCGGGATCAGCCCCGTCTTGACGGCCTGCCGGATCGGTCGGTGCGCGGCCTCCCAGCGGGTGGCACCGAGGGCCAGCAGGGCCTCGACCTGGTCGCGCTTCGCGGATAGCTCGCCGCCCAGCCGGTCGAGCCCCAGCGAGACCCCGTTGAGCGTGTTCCCCAGGATCATCCCCAGCAGCGGGATGGCGTATTGCGGCGTGTACCACGGGCGGACTTGGACGATCACTCCCAGGGCCACCGCGGCCATCAGCCAGGAGCTCGCCCAGGTCGCGGCGATGCTCCGCCGCCAGATCCCCGGGTAGCGGAACTGAGTGCGCTGGATGGCCGCCACCCCCGCGACCAGCGTCATCAGCGACATCATCGCCAGGACCACATACCACCGGTCGACCCGGAAGACCCACTCCAGCACCAGACCGATCAGGAGCAGTTGCGTCACCGTGCAGGCCGCGGCGATCAGCAGCCGGCGCTCCAGGTCGAGCTTCAACAGCACCGAGATCGCCCCGTTGATCAGGATCAGAATCGCGGCGAGCGCGACCTGCCCGTACGAGAGCTCGATGTACGCCTTGCTCATCAATCTCGCCCCTCCGGATCGATCTGTCCGGACCGCAGGTAGATCCTCCGATCGGTCACGCGATGCGCCTGATCGCGGTCGTGGCTGATCCAGACGAGGGCGCGCGCGGGGGAATCGGCGGCCAGCCAGTCGTCGAGCAGCCCCTCGACGGCCTCGGCCGTCGCCTGGTCGAGCGAGGCGGTCGGCTCGTCGAGCAGGAAGACCGTCGGTTCGAGCTGGAGCGCGCGCAGGAGCCCGACGATCTGGGCCTCGCCGCCGGAGAGGTCCCGACTCGCTTTCTCCAGGAACGAGCGATCGCGGCCCAGGCGGCCCAGCAGGTCGTCGACCTTCTCCGGATCGAACCGACGGCCGCGGTGGACCGCGAGCTCGAAGGGGAGGCGCAGGTTGTCTTCGACGCTGCCGTCGACCAGTGCGGGTCGCTGGTGCAGGTAGATCGCCCGGCTGCGGTAGGGCGGCACCTCATCGCCCGCGATGGTGCGGCCCTGCCATAGGATCGACCCCGCGTCAACGGGGTCGAGCATCGCCAGGCACCGCAGCAACACGGTCTTCCCCGCCCCCGAGGGGCCCAAGACCCCGAGCCGTTCGCCCAGGCTCAGGGTCAAGGTCACGTCGCGGATCAGCCAGCCCTCGGCCTTCGGGTTGCGCCGGCCGAGGCCGTTTGCCTCGATGGCCGGCGAGGAGCCTGCGCCACCGTCTTTGATCCCATCCGCCCGCACGCAATCCCCCGATCCTTGCGACCCTCTCCGGAGGGTTTTCGCATCAGGCCGCGACGGCCGCGGTCTCCTCCGGGGTGACCCGCATCGGTTGAAGCCGCCAGTAGGTCAACGACCGCCAGAGCCATTCGGCCGGCCCGAAGCGGAAATATCGCAGCCAGATCGGGCTGACGACGAGCTGGAAGATCCAGATCGCCAGCACGATCGCGGCCAGGCCCGTCCGGTTGATCGTACCGAAGAGGTTGAAGCCGTAGCCGAAGAAGAGGGTCGTGCAGACGATCGAGTGGGTCAGGTAGTTGCTCAGGGCCATGCGGCCCACCGCGGCCAGCCGGCTGGTCAGCCAGGTCAACGCGCCCGCCTGCACGATCAGCATGAGCAGGCCCACGTGCCCCAGGGCCACGACCAGGCTGCCGTAGGTGTTGTAGTAGATGCCGCCGTGCATCAGGTATTCGGCGGAGAAGTCATGGCGGATCATCTCGATCGCGTCGAAGACCATGAGCGGCAGGCCGATGCCGTAGCCCAGGCCGACCATCCACAGGTAGAACCGCCGCGACCGAGCCCCGGAGAAGATCCCCAGCTTCATCAAGCCCATGCCGATCAGCATCCGACCGATGGCGAAGAGCCCGCCGAAGAGCAGGAATCCGAGCGTCTGACCGAACACGAGCTGCTTGGCCCGGTGCACGACGATCCCGGTGTAACCGCCGCGATAGATCGCCATCTCCTTGTCCCAATCCTTGGCCCGTTGCTCGGGGGTGGGGGAGAGGTGCTCCTCGATATTCTTGGTCCAGACGTCGGCGAGCTTCTTGTCCCTCGGGTCGGGCGTGGTGCCGGCCTGCTCCTGGGCCTTGACCCGCGCCGCGGTGGCCTTCATGTAGTCGATCCCCGCGCTGAAGCCGACGACGACCGGCACGAGGACCAGCAGGGCCGAGATGCCCAGGATGATCAGAGTCCTGGGGGACTTGTTGCGGAAGAAATAGAGGAACAATCCGCATTCGGCGTAGAGCACCAGGATATCGCCGACCCAGATCAGGTAGGAATGGACCAGGCCGATCGCCAGCAGCCAGAGGACGCGTCGATAATAGACGCCGCGCACCGATGCCTTGCGCGACGAGGCCCGCTGGTCCATCAGCACGAGCCCCGCGCCGAAGAGCATCGAGAAGATCGTCATCATCTTGCCTTCGAACACCAGGTGGTTGAAGAACCAGACGGCGCGATCGGTCCCCTCGAAGCCGCCGCCCCGCAGCGGGTTCCCGTAGGCGGCGCCCGGCCAGGCGAAGTCGACGATATTCATCGCCAGGATGCCCAGGAGCGCGAAGCCCCGGAGCACGTCCACCGCGAAGAACCGCTCGGCCGCCTTGACCGGCGCGATGCCGGGTTGCACCGCGTCGAGCTCGGAGTCATAAACGCCGTCATCCGTCGCGACCGATACCTCCGCCGAGGTCGGCTCGGTATCCAGCATCGTGGGCTCAAGCTCCGACTGGCCGGCTTGCACGTCGAGCGACATCGCAGGTCCTCGCGAAAGTGTGGACGATCGAATCCATCCCCGATCCGGCTCGATCGATCGAGGCGGCGGGCAGTTTACCATGGATTTCGGCGCCGGCCTAGAATTATTGAACGGCTCGCGCGGACGGACCCGGTTGAGGCACCGTGGAGGGCCGACTCGCCCTTGCGGCGGCCAGCTCCCTGCCGGCCGCGTCGCCGACGATCACCGGCATCATCCCTTTCCCCAGGTCTTGAGGATCCTCCGGCTCCGCTCGGCCTGCTCGCGAGCCTCGCGGACGATCGACCCGCAGACCAGGTCGCAGAGCTGCTCGATCAGGGGGTCGCCGATCGCGTAGAAGACCTGGAGGCCCTCCTTGCGACGGCCCACGATCCCGGACTCGGCCAGCATCTTGAGGTGCTTCGAGATGTTCGCCTGGTTCTGGCCCGTCACCTCCACCACCCGGCCGACGCTCTTCTCGCCCTCCATCAGGGCGCGGAGGATCGCCAGCCGCGTCGGGTCCGCCAGCATCCGGAACTTCTCCGCCATCCGGTCCAGGAACTCATCGGGAATTGTCGTGGGCATCGAGTTGACCGTATATCCAATCAGTCGTATAGTGAACCGCGACTCCGACTCATTGTAGCATCGGATCGGGGCGAGTCCAGGCAGGCCCTACGGATCCGGACTCTCCGCGCGTGACCCTTACCGCGACGGATTCGAGCGGGAGTCTTTCGTCCGCGCTTGATTCTATTCCTGGTTGGAAATATAGTTGATCAAGGAAGGGTCAAGCGGGTGGCGAGTCTCTGGTCGAGGTGGGCCGGCGGATGAAGACGAGGATGGGTCGAACGATGTGGGACTGGTTATTGCCCGTGGCCATGCTGGCCGGGTGGTTCGTGCTGATGCGCTGGGTCTTGCCCGGGATGGGCGTGTCGACGTGAATGAGCGGATCGTGCGGGGCGTCGCCCCGCTCGGATGCGGGCACCGGGGTCGATTCCGGTCGTGGGAATCCGGCGCGTTTGACGGATGGTGGAGATCCAGGGACGCCCGACGGGCGAGTAAAGGATGGATGGGAATGTCGATCGGCCAACTGTTAGGGGCATCGGTTGTGCTGGCGGCCGTGCTGGTCGCGTCGGCCAGGGCCGTTGACAAGGGCCATACGACCGATCCGATCGACGAGGTCAAGGCGAAGGTCGAGGCCAAGAAGGCGATCCTGGTGGATGTCCGCGAGCAGAAGGAGTGGGATGGCGGCCACATCAAGGATGCCGTGCTGATCCCTTTGAGTCGCTTGCGCGACTGGGAGAAGGGCGGGATGACGGCCGAGGAGAAGGCCGAGCTGCACAAGGCCCTCCCCGAGGGGTCGTTGGTCTATTGCCACTGCCGCGCCGGGGCCCGCGCCCTGACGGCCGGCGAGATGCTGCGGAAGCTCGGCTATGATGCGCGACCGTTGAAGCCGGGCTACGGCGAGCTGGTCAAGGCCGGCTTCCCGCACGAGCCCGGGAAGAAATGAGGGCCTGAGTCGCCCCGAAATCCGGGGGCCTTCACGCCCCGGCGAGCCCTTGCTTGAGCTTGGCGATGCCGGCGGCGGGCCCGCCGGGATCCTTGAAGATCGACGAGCCCGCGACCAGCACCCGCGCCGGCCTCGACGACCCGGGGCGCCGTGTGCGCCTCGATCCCGCCGTCGACCTCCAGCTCGCAATCGGGCCGGACCTGGTCGATCATCCGCCGGACCCTCTCGATCTTCGCCAGCGTGCCGGCGAGGAACTCCTGACCGCCGAAGCCCGGGTTGACGGTCATCACCAGGACCAGGTCCAGGTCCGGCAGGATCTCTTCGAGCGTCGAGGCGGGCGTCGCGGGATTGATCGCGACCCCGGCGCGCTTGCCCAGCGCGTGGATCGCCTGCACCGTCCGGTTCAGGTGGATCGCCCCCTCTTGGTGCACGATCAGCGTGTCGGCCCCGGCCTCGGCGAATGCCTCGAGATAGCGGTCCGGCTCCGCGATCATCAGGTGCACCTCCAGCGGGATCGGCGATACCGGCCGGAGCCAGCGGACCACGACCGGCCCGAAGGTGATATTGGGCACGAAGTGTCCGTCCATCACGTCAACGTGAATCCGATCGGCGCCGGCCGCCACGACCTGGGAGACCTGGTCGCCCAGGCGAGCCGCGTCGGCCGCGAGGATCGACGGGGCGAGCTTGATATCTTGTCGATGATTCATTGGGGTGATCTCGATGATATTCGTTCGAGGATGCCTGGGATCAAGTCAGATCTTGCCGCTCAGGGCGTCTTCTCGGCTCCCGCCGCATTGGGCCGGGACGCTCTCCCCGAGCTGGGCGACGATGAGGGTGCGGTCGTCGGCGGCGGGGAGGCCGCCGGTGAACTCGTTGACGGACTCGATCACGGCGCGGACGATCCCCGGCGCGTCGAGGTCGCACCGGCCCAGGACCGCGTCCAGCCGATCGGGTCCGAACTGGGCGCCTCGCTCGTCCATGGCCTCGGTGATGCCGTCGGTGTAGAAGGCCAGGGTGTCCCACAGCTCGAGCGCGATGGTGGTCTCGTCGTACGCGAGCTCGTCGATCAGGCCCAGCGGGGGTCCGCCTATCTCGTCGAGCGCGATGACCTCGTGCGTGCCGCACCGCTTCAGCCGCGGCGGGTTGTGCCCGGCGCAGGCGTAAGTCAGGGTGCGCCGCGACGGATCGAAGACCCCGTAGAACGCCGTGACGAATCCTTCGTTGCTGGCATTGTAGCGCTGACATAAGTGCCGGTTGACGTGCGCCAGCAGGCTGCCCGGCGGCTCGGGAGGGCCGGGCAGGCCGTGGGCCAGGCTGTGCGTGATCGCCATCAGGACGGCGGCGGGAGTCCCGTGGCCGCTGACGTCCGCGATCAGGATTCCCCAACGGCCGTCCGGCAGCGGGAAGAAATCATAATAGTCGCCGCCGGCCCACTGCGACGTCTGATAGTGCGTCCCCAGCTCGAGCCCGGGGATCGTGGGCAAGGTCTGGGGCAGGAGCGATCGCTGGATGTCGGCCACGAGCTTCATCTCACGCTCGACGACCTCATAGGCGCGGGTCAGCTCATCCTTCAAGACGAGGTAGTGCGTCAGCCGGCCGAAGAGGCTGCTGACCCAGAACCATTCCGGGAATTTCTCGGGGTCGAAGGCCGACGGCTCGTGCTCCAGGAGGATCACCATGTTCATGGCCACCCCACGCTCGTAGTGGGGGATCGCCATCAAGGAGCGGAAGCCGGCCAGATAACCGCCGGCCGGGTCCTCGTCGGCGAGCAACGGCGTGATGTCCTCGATCAAGCGGGGCTCACCCGCGTAGATCAGATCGGCCAGCAAGCCCCCCTCCAGCAGCGGCAGCCGGTTCGTCTGCTTCCACGGGTTGATCTCCTCGGTCCAGGTGCTGGACCGCGTGATCCGGAAGTGCGGCCGCTCCAACCCGCGACGGCTCAGCGACATCCATCGGCCGGCCGGCATCATCTTGCGAATGCGCGAGCCATACGACCGCACCATCGCCTGCGGATCATCCTCCGAGCTCAGGTCACGCATCACCGAATTGATGAACGCCAACCGCTCCCGCCAATCTCCCTCCAGGAACCCGACGCCGGCATGATCCTTACTGGTCCGCGTAGCGATGGATGCACTCATGGCCGCATTTGCCCTTGGGCTATTCACGAAAGTTTCGTCATCGCAGTATTGTACCTGGGACGTCGAGACGGGGCATCGTGGGTGATCGGAGGTCGTTGTGTCGGTGCCGGGAAGGGTCGATCGCGGTAACGGGGGCATCGGTCGATTCGCGCGGGTCGCGCGGAATTGGGCGGCCATAAGGTTCTCCCGCACGGTGGCGGACCCGAATCGCCGATATTGTCCCCGGGAAGGGTGGCCGATTGACGTGTCAACACCGACGCATCCGGAGCGTTCGAAAGTTTCTCCGGCACAATGGTCTAGACACCCACCGATCTGTGACATACAATGATGTATGGAGGAGGGTCTTGATTGCATTCCGGTGTCGCTGAAATCATCGGGGGTCGAGCTCATCCGACGGGTCAAAATGAACCCTCGCTCCGTGATCGGACGGGGAAACCCCTGCTTCCTCGCGTGAACTCGGTGGGTTCAGTCGGGCGTGGATGTTGGTGGGGTGCAGGAACGGAGGACCAGTCATGCGTCCTAAAATTCTCGACCTCTCCAGGACGGTGCTGCTTGTCCTGGTGATCTTGATGGTTGACATCGCAGCCTCGGCGGTCGCTCAGAATGTCGCGCCGGCCCCGGCGACGACTCCGGCTCCGACCGCGGTCCAGCCGGCTGCACCGGCCCCGGCGGCGACCCAGGCCCAGCCGGCTGTTGCACCGGCCGCGGCGGTCGCTCCCGGTGGGGTCGCGCCTCGGGCTGTCGCTCCGGCGCAACCGGCCTCACGGCCGGCGATGACTGCGGCACCACGCGTCCCCGCCCCGGGTTGGACCGGTTATCGATCGGTCACCCAGGGTACGGGTCATTCGACCACGAAGCCGAGGGCGAAAGTCAACCAATCTCGCTCCGGCTGGAGGGGTTATGCCCCTGGGGCGGGGTGGTCGGGCTATCGTCGGCCGGCAACCGCCCGCCCGGGTGCTCCGGCGACAACCGGACATCCGGCCATGAACATGAAGCGGTCGACAGTCCCCGGGCCGAGTCCTTACGCCGACAAGCAGCCGCGAACCTATCACGAATATGGCAGCGGCCGCCGGGTCTCCCTGGCCAAGCCCTGGTTGCCCGGCTCGCCTTGACCGTTTTGCCAGCCGTCGAGTCAGTCCTTCTTGGCCGGGGTCTCGCCCTTGACGGCCGGCGATTCGTTGGTCGGTTCGATCGAATGCTGGACGCGCCCGTCTTCATCGAAAAGGCCGAGGGCGGGTGTCGCGTCCGGCCGGAGTGCCATGGCGGCGCGGAGTTTACCCGCGTCGTCATAGACATTGAAGCCCGATGTTCCATCTCGCCCGATGTCGAGCGAGGCCCGGATTTGACCCTTCGTCCCGAACAGGCCGATTCCGGGCGTGCCGTCCGCTCGTAGCGCCACGGCCGCGCGCAGGATTCCCGTCCCGTCGCTCAGATTCAAGCTGCCCTCTTCCTCGGGGCTCAAGTCGATCTCGAGCCGGGCCTTGCCGTTCTTGTCGTACAGGGCGAATCCCGGCGTGCCATCCGACCGGATCGCCAGCGAGGCGCGGATGAACTTGCTCTCATCGCGGAGCACGAACTCCTTGGCCTCGACGATGGTGGGCTTCTGGTCCGCGGCTCCGGTGATCGCGACGATCAGCGTGCATCCCAGCAGTGCGACACCGATTCGCTTCCATTTTCGATAGGCTCGCTCATTTCGATGGTTCATTCGCTCCAGTTCTTCCAGGCGTTGAGCGAGTTTCCGGTACTCAGCCTCTCCCATGGCGATGCTTCCCTCCCAGGCTCTAACTGATTGCAGAGTCATCATTTCGAGGGTCTCAACCGGTCTTCCGATGATGTCGGGAAACCCTCTCGACCCTGCGGGCGACGTGCGACATTTCCAAGCAACTGTGATGCCGGGCAATTGTTGAGGATTCTCGACGTCATATCACGAAAAAGCCCGTCCCGGCCGATCCTAATAATCGGAATCTTCAGAGAGGTCGGGCGCGGGTAACCGATCGGCCGCCTTCATCGGAAGGACGTGGTATTGAACTGGGGCTCCTGGAAAAATGTCCCGGACTATCCAGGCGCGCGCGGATGCGATCCCTTGCGGGACTGCGTGGATGGGCGACGCCCTGGCAGGGGAGTCTCCGCCTGGCTGATCTTATTCGTGTTGTATTGCGCGACCCCGATCCGGGCTGATGAGCCCGCTCCGGCAGGGCCGTCGCCGGGGCCTCGAGCCGTGATGACGAAAGGCGGGGGCAAGGCTCGAACATCGGGAACCCTCGAGTCGCCACGGGGAGACCGACCCCTCCCGGTGCGGAGTCTCGATCCTCAGGCCGGGTCATTACTCAAGATTCCCCCCCCGGTTCGGTACGATTTTCGACTCCTGCGGGTGCAGGATGCGGGACAGCCTCCGTCGGCCCCGGATGATCAGACGGCACCGGCGCCTCCGGCCCCCCAACCAAGGCTCGTCCCCGATCTCGCCGCTGCCTCCTCGGAGCGGGCGCTCGGCGGCGGGGAGCCGACCGAGGCCACGGCCAGGGCGGCCCCGCCGGAATCGGCTACGACGCTCCTGATGCGAGCCCTCGCGCTGGAAGATTCCCCGGTCCGGGTCTACGGCTGGATCCAGAACAGCTACACGTACAATGCGAACGGTCGGCCGGCGAACGGGCAGAACTTCGGCGTCAATCCGAATAACCAGGCCAACCGATGGATGGGCAACCAGTACTACCTCATCATCGAGAACCCGCTCGAGCAGAACGATTCGGTGAACTTCGGTTTCCGCGTCGACAACATGTTCGGCAACGACTGGCAATTCAACTACATGCAAGGGCTCTTCAACAGGGCCTTCCCGCCCGGCCACTTCGCCGGCTACGACCTCTCGCAGCTCTACGGCGAGGTCCACCTGCCGATCCTGACCCCGGGGGGCCTCGACGTCAAGGCGGGGCTCTGGTACACGCTGGCCGGCTACGAGCAGGTCCCGGCGATCGCCCGCCCGTTGCTGTCGGTCCCCTATATGTTCACTTACGGCCCGTTCCGCCACGTCGGGGTCGTCACGACGCTGCACCTGACCGAGCGGATCAACCTGTACAACGGCTCGATCAACGGCTGGGACCGCTGGATCGATGACCGTTATATCTGGGGCTACATCGGTGGCTTCAGTTGGGCCTCCGCCGACGCGAAGACGAACGTGGCATTCACCTGCGTCTCCGGGCCCAATCAATTCCCCCGGTTCCTGCCCGCCAATCAGCCGATCTATCCGACGGGCTACATCAACATCCCGAGCCTGGCCGGTCGCAACAACCCGGGTTATGCCCACAACGACCGGACCCTGTTCACCACGGTCTTGACCCATCGATGGAGCGACAAGCTGACCCAGGTGATCGAGGCCGACCAGGGCTGGGAGCTCAACGTCCCGGGCCTGGCCTCCGGCGGCCTCAACGGCGCCCCCCGCACCGCCCGCTGGTTCGCGCTCGGAAACTGGCTGCTCTACCAGGCGACACCCAAGCTCACCGGCGTCTGGCGCAGCGAAGTCTTCTGGGACCCGACCGGGGGCCGCACCGGATATGCCGACACCTATTACGAGATGACCGTGGGCTGCATCTACAAGCCGAAGCATTACATATGGGTCCGACCCGAAATTCGCTATGACTGGGCCCAGTCAGGTACTCCCTACAGCGACAATACCCGCGGCAGCCAGCTCACCATCGGGTGCGACGTCATCTTCTTGTTCTAGGTCTCCGTCCCGAAATCACTTTCGACCACCTCTCGGTTAATAGTGGCTTCTCGACTTGGGCAATGGCTCCATGCATAATGTTAGGGACGGCCAACGGAGCTTATAGAACGATGGTGACTCTCTATGAAGCTATCTGAGAAGGGTGCGGTTTCCGCCGCAAACCATTGTGGTGATTCTGGTTGCGTCGCAAGGAGCAAGGATGAGGCAATTCCTTGGCCCCAATCGGTTCCGACCATCGATCTTGGCTTTCCGGTTAGCCTCTAAGGGGCTATCTTGTATACGAACACAGGTACATCAAGTGCAGCCCAATATCGACGAAATGGCGTATGGCGTGGTGCCATCTCGATCAATAAGCCACTCTTCTGGCTCGCCACCTAGTGGCCATTCGTTCCTATACCGGATAGCCTCTAAGTGCGGGAAGTAGGAAAAGATAAATGCGCTGCTCGAAATGCGGTAAGTTAAACCTGAAGGCGCCGAAAAAACAGACAAGCATCAAGTGCGTCTTCTGCGGGGCGATATTCCAAATCTCGGAAACGCCGAAGCCGAAGGCGAGCCCAGCCAAGGGGATCCAGATCTCTACGGACATCAAGGCTGCGGCCGCAACGTCTCCCCAGCGCCCTCGCTTCGTCAACGATCGTTACGCGCTCGCTCCGAACCCCCGCTCGGGTGGCATGGCATTCGTCTACAAGGCGAATGATATGCTCAATGACAATAATCAAGTTGCCGTCAAGGTGCTCAGGCATGGATCGATCGAAGCACCCATCCTCGACGAGGTTTTCAAGAGGGAGACGCAGGCCCTCAAAGAGTTAGACCACGAAGGCATCGTGAAGCTCTTCGACTCTGGGACCGACCAGGAAACAGGAGAGTATTTCTTAGTATTTGAGTGGGTGAACTCCGATTTGTCCCAACTGCTTTAATCCACCCAGCCGGAAGGGTGGGACGACTTTGCTGATGCCATCGTATTGCCCGTGCTCGAAGCGCTTGCCTTTGCGCATTCGAGGAACGTTGTCCACCGGGACCTCAAGCCGAGCAACATTCTGATCGACGAGGATGAGCGCCCCAAGCTCGCCGATTTCGGAATCTCGAAATTGAAGCGGC
The DNA here is from genome assembly GCA_963743925.1 of uncultured Planctomycetota bacterium. Taxonomy (GTDB): domain Bacteria; phylum Planctomycetota; class Planctomycetia; order Isosphaerales; family Isosphaeraceae; genus CAVZRC01. The sequence goes on from CAVURY010000037.1 coordinate 244,175, forward strand.
ACCTCCAGCCGGGCCTCACGCTGGCCGACTTCGTCTCCCGACCATTCACCCCGCGCGAGTACGACGACGGCACGTTCAGCTATTCGAGGGACGTCCACGCCTTCGCGGTTGTCGTCCTCGACTGCCTGACGAAGGTCGACCTCGTTGACTACGAGAGCATTGCGACGGCGTTGAACCAGCTGGACGTCCCTCACGATGTCCGGGCCCTGCTTGAACGTTGCCTCTCGGAAGACCCGGCCGAGCGACCGGCGAACGCGAGCATTCTGCTGGCGGAACTCCAACATCTCCAGAGATCCAGGAGGCAGAAGTGGGGTCCGCAAAGGCCCTGCTATCTCGAACTAACCTCGAAAGCCATGGCAGGGCTGCTCGCCGACCTTGAGTTGAACTCCGAAGAAGCGATCAGGGACATACTCAGCGAGGATCTCAATACCGAATGTGGCGTCGCGCCATACAAGCTGAGCAACGTGCCGCAGGGCCAGGAGTTTCCTGAAGGACAATATCAGCTCTACGGCGTCTCCTACCGCTATCACGTCAAGATCAAAGATCCGCGATGTGACCGCCTGGTGGTCTTTAAGGTCTGGCGTACGACCCACTCCTTGCTTGAACAATCGAGGGACAGATCCTGGATCGCACCCTTTGAGTTCAGATTCGGGCGACCGTTGAATTTCCAGGACGCGCAGGAGGTCATACGGGACCTCCAACTCGGCGTCGATGAAGACCAGGCCAATCGAAGGACGGCCGAGGTCGAAGAGCGTGGACGTCGGCTTTACCAGACGTGGAAGAACATCCTCCAAGCGAAGGCCGAACTGGAGAAGACGCGCCAAAGCCCTCTGAAATACAGGGGAGTGACGGTAGATCGCCGCTTTGCCATATTTCAGTTGCTCGATCCTCCGGACAACGACCTGATCGATCAGCCGCGCAGGGTGCTTCTACCTAACGGGCAGTACTTGTCGGGTGAGGTCGACGACGTTCGGGGCCAGTCACTCATCCTTTTAGTCAACTACGGTGACCCGTCCCTCGCCCCTCGTTCCGGCGAACTGGTCTTTGACACAAGGGCGGCGGAGATCTCGCTAGATCGGCAGAAGTCTGCACTCGACGCCGTTCGTTTCGACCGCTCCGCCCGCCCGGATCTCGGGCCCATCCTACTCAACCCCGGACAAGCGCAAGTCCCAGGAGTTCCGGACGAAATAGATTTCTTCCAATCCCACCTCGACGAAGACAAGAGGGGAGCCGTAGGAGCGGCGTTGTTAACGGAGGACTTCCTAGTCGTCGAGGGCCCGCCCGGTACGGGAAAGACGACTTTCATCGCCGAAGTCGTCCATCAATTCCTCAAGCATAATCCAGACTCTCGGATTCTGCTGAGCTCACAGACCCATGTGGCGCTCGATAACGCCCTGGAGAAGATCCTCGAACTTGGGACGGATCGCAACCTCCTCCGGGTGGGTCGGCTTGGCGACGAGGAGGTCTCCCCACAGGTAGAGGCGCTGCGTCTGGAAGACCAGATGGAGAAGTGGCGGGATACGGTCATCCAAAAGAGCCGGGCGTTTCTGGACGAGTATGCTAAATCGAGAAATATATCACACAAAGATGTTGAAATTGCATCAATGTACGACAAGGCAAGGAAGCAGTGCGCCGAGATCACTCAGATTGAAGCACGGATAGAATGCAGGCGAAGAGAGATTAAGGACCTTGAGTCCGAATCGTCGGCCATTGGCGGTTCCAGTCGTCATCCAGACGACAAGAACGCAGAGAACATACGTCTCCTGGGCAAGGAGCTATTCCAGTTCGAGAAGGATCTTCAGGCGGCCCAGAAAGAACTCGGGGCCATCGAGGATGCGCTCACGAGACTCGGTGGGATCTGGGAGGGCGGCCTCTCTCAGATGTCAATGGAGGACCTGGCTGAGTGGGCGAGTGGTTACGCCGACGTTAAGAACGAATCCACGGCGATCTATAAGAAGCTCTGGGAGATCCACCAGGACTGGGTCATGCGTTTCGCCAGGAGCGAAGACTTCAGCGACGTCCTGCTCAAGCGATCTCAGGTGATCGCCGGGACTTGCATCGGAATCGCAGGCGTCAAGGGGATGCAGGATCTCCACTTTGATCTTTGCATCGTGGACGAAGCGTCCAAGGCGTCTGCCACTGAGATCCTAGTGCCGCTCTCCCGATCGAAGAGGTGGATTCTGGTCGGCGACCAGCGTCAACTCCCGCCCTTCAAGGATGAGGTGAGCCAAAGGGCAGATATCCTGGGCAGGTTCGACCTTGACCGGACAGATCTCGACGAAACGCTCTTCGACCGCCTGCTGGCGGAGTTGCCTGAAGGCTGCAAAAGGAGTTTGCTCACCCAGCATCGTATGGTGCCAGCCATCGGACGGTTGGTGAGCGCGTGCTTCTACAAGGGGAAAATCAAGAGCCCCGAAAAGCCACTCGATCTCGCCTTGGAATGTGTCCTGCCGAAGCCGGTGACTTGGTTCTCGACGCAGAAACTCGCCAACCACGGCCAGAACTTCGACGGGGACAGCTTCCGGAACCGGTGCGAAGCCACAGTCGTCCGAAGGATTTTGAACGAGTTAAATTCGGCGGCCAGGAATGCAGACAAGTATTACAAAGTAGCCATCCTGACCGGTTACGCCGCGCAAAGGGCGGAACTCAGGCTCGCGATCGCTTACGAAGAGGAGAGCTGGGAACTTCTTGAGATCGACTGCAACACAGTAGATGCATTCCAGGGCAGGGAGGCCGACATCGCCATATACTCGGTGACCCGTTCCAACCCGGAGGGAAAGTTAGGCTTTCTCCGCGAGGAGGAACGCCTGAACGTAGCCTTGTCGCGAGGTCGTTACGGTCTCGCCATCGTCGGCGATCAAGTTTTCTGCGCAATGGCCAAAGGTAACAATCCATTCCGGGCGGTCCTGGATTACATTGAAGCGAATCCTGACGATTGTGCCATGAAGGTGCTTACATCATCAACGTTGACGACATTCTCACCCAGAGTCCCGAGGACATCGCCCGGCGTCATGCTATGCGGCCGGGCTTTCGCCTCGTGGATTACGCCGAGGTGGGACTACCCATCTATCGCCTCACTTTGGAAGCGTTCTTCCTCGCCAAGAAACAGGTCCCGCCGGTCGCAGAATTCGTCCTCAAGACCATCGCTGCTGGCCTGAAGTCACCCGAGGAGATCGGCGTCTTCCTGGGTCTCGAAGCCTCGATTGTCAACGACGCGTTCGCCACCCTCGTCCAGACCGATGATATCCACCTCGCGGCCCCGCCCGGTTCCCGCACTCAAGTACTCTCCCTGACCCAGAAGGGGAGGCAGACTCTCGATGGTGCCAAGCTTGTGGTTCCCGAGGAGAGGTCGATCACGGTAGATTTCGATGGCCTCCTGCGGAGGCCGATTCCGTATCAAGGCTGGCTGCTTAAGGCTCGTGAACTGAAGGACGCTGGGATTAAAGAGATACCCCCCTTCCCGCAGAAACGCCCGGAGGCTGGTGACCTCAAGGTACGCGAGATCAAGGACGTGCTCCGCCAGTCCGGGGGTTCATCAGAGTCTGTCCGAGAGTTGCTCGGCGTCAAGGCGGTCGAGAGGCGTGAGCTGTTCTTCAAGCCTGCCCTGTCCCTCGTCTATAAGGCGAATGATAGCGACGACGTTCAGGTTGCCTTTGCCATCGATGGTCGCCTTGACTTCGAGCACGAGGAAGCCTTTGCGCGGACCAATGGGCCGAAGAAACTGGGGATCGTCCAGGCCGTCTCCGCGAGTGTGGTCGCCGAGCCGGTCCCGGACCATACGCCGCCTGATTTACCAATTGTCGAAGCGCAGGACGAACAGGTCGAGGCATTGAAGCAGGCATCGTCCAAGGCTCAGGCCGACCTGGACGATGCCCACCAGGCGGCTGAGGCAGCAAGATCGGCTGAGGAGAGGAAGAAGGCCGAAGAGCGTTTGCGTGTCGCATCTGAACAACTCTCAAGCGCGAAAGCCCACCTCGACACTTTCCCCGTCCGTGGACTGGACGTCTACGAGCATCCAGGGCTGTTGGAGCGGGCGTTGAGAGAGAGCACGGAGCGACTTCTGATTATCTCGCCCTGGATCAGAGCAAAGGTTGTTAATCATGCTTTTATTTCTAAGTTAGAGCGGCTCCTCGCCCGTAAGGTTAATGTTTACATCGGCTATGGTCTTGGCGAGCATGACGACCAGAGCCGAGACAACGACCGTCGCGCTGAACATGATCTCGAACGACTCGCACAGAAGTATTCGAATTTTGCTTTCGTCAGGTTGGGCGACACCCACGCCAAGGTCATCATCTCGGACAGGAATTTCATCGTCATCACAAGCTTCAACTGGCTTTCGTACAAGGGCGACCCGAATCGCACCTTCCGAGACGAACAGGGAACCTTTGTTTCCTACCCTGAGTTTATTGATAAGAGATTCGAGCATCTGGTTGGCAGATTCAATGCGTAGACCCAACTGTCGTGTCACTAGCCTGGATTCCCGCGGTACCGGATTAGTCTAGCAGGATCACCCTGATCCAGCCCGAATTTATCGGACGCCACCGGCCGCTTGAAACAGGGTGTACATGGGGGCGAATTCGGGGTCATTGTCGATCTTGTACTTGAGCGCGAGCGCTGAATTGATCGTTCCCGCCAGGGGGTCTTGTGTAGCATCGGCGTCGGTCGTTTCGGGCTCCACTCTGACCTGCGCACCGACATTTGCCTTTTCGATATCGAGAATGGCGGAGACGATCGCGACCATCCTGCTCGGTGCAGACCGAGTGAAACCCATCATGACCCGACCCGCCCGGGTCACGATCGTGGAATCGTCGCAACCGGCTTCATAGAGGGCGTCAACGGCTTCGTCACTGAGGTCGGATATCCCATCCAGGATCAAGATGAACTCGTGTTCGGCTCCCATATTAGCCCCCCTGCCCATGCGGGCACTGATCGATCATCTTCCGCAGCCAGTCGGCGTGGTTCTCGGGGACTCGAGGTGTCGAGAATACGCGAATATGACACCCATCGCGGCTACGCTCCGGGCACCACAAATGACCCCAGCAATGCCCGTTAGATTGCGTAACGCGCCACCCCAGCGACTCAGCATGCTTGATGGCTTCGGTAATGTGCTTATTGGGATGACGCATGACCGAATCCTATAACGCAATGTCGGCATCCGTCTACGGATCAGTCTACGCGACCGCTTCCAGTTCGTCCATCGTCAGGGGCGGCGTACTCTCCCGGCCGGGTCTATCGGTTAGAGACTGTCCCATAAGGGGGACACTTGTTGAACGAATTGAAAATCCTTCCGAGCCTTCTATCGCGTGCTTACACCAAGAGTTACGACAAAAAAACAGCTCGATGCCGCCGTAGGTGCGTTAACGAATGGCCCGTGTGGTGGCATCCTCTTGGGTAGGGGATGATGCGCGAAGTCATCCGAGGTCAGCCCTCGGGCCGATGACACCGCTTCGCTGTCCGCACGGTCCTTTTCGGAATGGGAGATGCGACGATCACTCCGAACTCCTCGCCCCTGAAACGGGCCTGCCGGCCGGCCCGGGGCCGGGCCGGGATCGGCGACCGTGGCGACGGAGACCCGGCGAAAAGTTGCCAATGAGTGCCAATGAGTGCCATGGCCCGACCGGATCAGAGACTGTCTCGGAAGTCGCGGTGGCCGTCTCGTCGGGTGCTCGGTGAGGACCGAATTCGGCAAGTGATCCGGGACCGGTGCTCATGGACCACCCGACAAGACCCTTCCGAGACAGACACTTAGTGCGCTGGAGTGTCGGCTTGAGCCGGTCTTTCGATCCGACAAGATCATCAGAGCAACGGCCTTCCGACAACAATTGCGGATGCTTGGAAAAACCGGCACACCGTTCGCCAATAGGATCGCATTTGAAATCCCTCCCACCCGCCTCAATCCGGATCATTTGACGCAACCTGTTTTGCGATTATCGTTTAAGTAAAAGGCCTCCGTCGCGGATCGACGCAGGGATCGTATCCCTCCGGACGGGTTGTTGCGGGGTATGCTTGGAAAACAGTCAGGAAAGCCCATGAAGCGTGCAACAGCGATTCCATTCATCTTGCTGGTTGTTCTGTCAATCGTGGCGTTATTGCCATTCGTCAAAGGACAGGCCACGGCGACTCCGGCGGGGGAACCGATCAATTCGGGCGACGTGGCCTGGATGTTGACGGCCTCGGCGCTGGTGCTGCTGATGACGCCCGGCCTGTCCTTCTTCTATGGGGGCATGGTCAGTCTGAAGAATGTGGTCTCGACGATGCTCCAGAGCGTCGTGGCTCTGGGTTTGATCAGCCTGGTCTGGCTGACCGTGGGTTTCAGCCTGGCGTTCGGCGACAGCCTGGGTGGATTCGTGGGGAATCCGCTGACATTCTTCATGTTCGACGGCGTGGGGGAGGCGACGAGCAAGGCATTGTCGCCGACGATCCCGTTGATGCTCTTCGCATTCTTCCAGCTCAAGTTCGCGATCATCACGCCGGCCTTGATCACGGGGTCGTTCGCCGAGCGCGTGCGATTCTCGTCGTATCTGCTCTTCATCGTGCTCTTCAGCTTGTTCATCTATGCTCCCCTGGCGCACTGGACCTGGCATCCCGACGGCTTCCTGCGGAAGTGGGGGGTGCTCGACTTCGCCGGCGGGACCGTGGTGCATATGTCGGCGGGCTGGGCGGCGCTGGCCGGCGCGTTGATCCTGGGCCGGCGGAAGATCCATATCAGCAAAGAGACGAGCTCGCCGGCCAATGTGCCGTTCGTGATCCTGGGCACCGGGATGCTCTGGTTCGGCTGGTTCGGCTTCAACGCCGGCTCGGCGGTGGCCGCCAATGGCACGGCCGCGATGGCCTTCGCGACCACGAACACGGCCTCGGCGTCGGCGATGCTCGGCTGGATGTTCTTCGACTGGATGCAAGGTCGCAAGCCGTCGGCGCTGGGGGCCTGCATCGGCGCGGTGGTCGGCCTGGTGGCCATCACGCCCGCGTGCGGCTACGTCACGATCCGCGAGAGCGTCTTCATCGGCCTGGTCGCCAGCGTGATCAGCAACATGGCCGCCCACTGGAAGTCCAAGTCGACCCTCGACGACACGCTCGACGTCTTCCCGTGCCACGGACTCGGCGGCATGGTGGGGATGCTCATGACCGGGATCTTCGCCAGGGATGTCGGACTCACGAGCGGCAGGACGAGCACGTTCCTCGTCCACCTGGGTGCCCTGGTCATCGTCTCGGTGTTCAGCTTCGTCGGCTCGTGGATCCTCTACAAGGTGACCGACTTCATCATCCCGATGCGGGTGTCCGAGGAGCAGGAGCTCGAGGGGCTCGACCTCAGCCAGCACGGCGAGACCGCCATCGCCGCCGAACTGCTCCTGGCCCCCTCGACCAATGGCAACGGCATCCACAGCCCCATCGCCAAGGAGCTGGTCCTGACCTGAAAGAGGATCGGCCGATCCGGAATGAGTTGAACGACTTACGACGATCGGGAGGCCCGGAGCCGAGGCTCCCGGTCGTTCGTTTTTCCTCGGTCGCGGTCGATACGGTTCTCCCTCGCGCGATTTGATTGCGGCGGGCTCGGCGGCGAGCCACAATGGCAAGGGTTGGGCAGATCCTCGCCAACCTCGCAACTCGGGAGGAGCATCCCGTGGGACGCTCGCGCAGCTTCAACATCGAGGTCGCCGCCATCCTGGCCTTGAGCGCCGCGATGAGCCTCCCGGCCTTGGCGCAGCCCTCATCGGCCCGGTCCGCCAAGGACGCCGATCTCGCGAACAAGCAGGCCGTCACCATCGAAGGCCGGCGGCTTTCGGACTGGATCGCCGGACTCAAGGATAAAGACCCGGCGGTGCGCAAGCGGGCGCTCGTCGTGTTAGGGAACGTGCCCCGCGGCCAGCTCGGCGACGAGATGGCGAGGTTGCAAGACCTGGTCAAAGGCCTGATGTTCGGCGACAAGGATTCCGCGGTTCGCGAGGCCGCCACGGCATCCCTGCTCAAGCTGTCCCGCACCCCGCAGCTCCAGCAGGCGGTCAACGGCCCGAATCAGATGGTCGCTGAGACGCCACTCCGCCTGGTCAACACCCAGGGCCGCCCGGTCGCGGGGGCGGTTGTCAGCACCTTTTTCACGCGGGACCTCGATCGTGAATCGTCCTTCACGCCGTCCGAGGAGTTGAGCCTGAAACCCCAGACGTCGAACGAGCAAGGCGAGGCGACGTTGACCCTGTCCCTATGGCACCCCAAAGCTGCGAAGGCTGTCTACGCGATCCGCCCCGACATGGAACGCCCGCTCGTCGGCCTGCTCAAGGTGACGGGCGAGGAACTCGGCAAGCGGAACACGATCGTCATGCATCCGGCCTGCCGGGTCCGGTTGCGGGTCGAGTGTCCGGCTTTTCGCGAGCTGGAGGAGCGGTACCATGCCGAATTAGAAGGACCGGGCTGGGAGCGAGGGGCCTTCCTCCTCATGGGCGATCAGACGACGGACCCGTTTCCGCTCCGCGCCGGATCGACCACCGGCGAGCTCGAGTTCCTGGTACCGCCCGGCCGTTACACGATCATCGCCTATGGCACGGATACGGAGCGGGTGGTCCTGCGGCCGGTCGAGATCCAGCCGGGCCATCGGGTGCGGAGCCTGGGGGTGGTCGCGGCCAATCCCTCCCGGTTCGTCCAGCGGGGCATCTTCCGCAATTTCTGGCGCCTGGGCCGGCCGGACGTCGATGACCCGCCGAACGGGGATGCCGACGCAGCCGGCGTCCAATACCGTCGCGCGATCTCGGGACCGGCACTTCGAACCGATGCGACCGGGGTCCAGGATCTGGCCTTCTCGCCCGACGGAAGATCCCTGGCCACCGCCTACGGCTACAAAGATCGTCCCGGCGAGGTGAAGCTCTGGGATGTCCGGACGGGCTCGCTCGTCGCGACGCTGAACACACCGGGTACGATGGAAGCACTGCATGCGCTGGCCTTCTCGCCCGACGGCCGAATCCTGGCCGGGTCGGTCGGGTCGATGCACAATTTCGAGCTGCCGTCGATGATCGTGCTCTGGGATATCGCCGGTGGCGGCACCCCGCGGGTCTTGCCCGGTCATGCGGCGTCGGTCACCGCGCTCGCGTTCTCGCCCGACGGCAAGACCCTGGCCTCAGGCGGCGGGGACAGGATGGTGCGATACTGGGACGTGGCGACCGGCCGCGAGGTCGATCGTTACGCAATAGACAAGAAATCCGAATGGCCCCAGGCGATCGCCTACGCGCGCGATGGCAAGGCCCTGGCGGTCGCCGGCGGCGAGACCCTGAGACTCTGGTCCGTCCCGGGCAACCGCCTCCAGGCCACGCTCGAGCCCGACGGCTTCTGGGTCCAATCCCTGGCCTTCTCGCCCGATGGCCGGACCCTGGCCGCCGCGGGGGCGACGTTCGGCGTCGATCATCAAGGCCAGGAGTCCCGAATTCGATTATACGACATGACCCGCAAATCGCCCGGACATCCCGTCGAGCCGGCGATCCATCCGCTCGAGAAAGGCGTCCAGCCGCCCTTCGGCGACGTGGCATTCACGCCCGACGGCCGTCGCGTGATCGCCATCGCGCGGACGATGATCGCGATCTGGGACGCGTCAACCGGGGTCGAGCTCGCCACGCTTGCGCGAGATTCCGGCAACGCGGGCGACCGCATCGACGTCTCGCCCGACGGCCGTTGGCTGGCCGTGATGGAAGTCCAGAAGGCGCGGCTCATCACGATCCCCCCGCCGTTGCGGGGACGATGAGGCCGGCCCGAAGATAGGACACCGCCCCACGTAGGCATCGAGGAGGCGTGTCTGAGGAAGAAAGGAATCCCGCATGCGAGTTCTCCGCGACGACAGCGAACCCGCCTCGAAAGGGGCCGGTCCGGCGGCGACGGGCCGCGACTTGGCGGCCCCGCTGAGCAAGAACAAGCATCTGCTCAAGTGGGTCGAGAAGATGGCCCGGCTCACGCTGCCCGCCGACATCCACTGGGTGGACGGCACGCGCGAGGAGTACGAGGCGATCTGCGCGGATGGTCGAGGGCGGCAGCTTCATCAAGCTCAACGAGGAATCGTGGCCGGGCTGCTACTACGCGCGCTCCGACCCGAGCGACGTGGCGCGGGTCGAGGATCGCACGTTCATCTGCTCGCTCTCGAAGGAGGCGGCGGGCCCGACCAATCACTGGGAAGACCCCTTCCGGATGCGGCGCAAGCTGAAGGAGTTGTTCGGCGGCTCGATGCGAGGGCGCACGATGTACGTGCTGCCGTTCAGCATGGGGCCGATCGGCTCGCCGATGTCGAAGATCGGCGTGCAACTCACCGACTCCCCTTATGTCGTCGTGAGCATGCGGATCATGGCACGGATCGGCTTGCCCGTCTTCGCGGAGATCGACAAGGGCGAGAAGCGGGTCGTGCCGTGCATGCACACGGTCGGGGCCCCGCTCGCGCCCGGCCAGCGGGACGTGCCCTGGCCGTGCAACCGGGAGAAGTATATCGTCCACTTCCCGGAGACGCGCGAGATCTGGTCTTACGGCTCCGGCTACGGCGGCAACGCGCTGCTCGGCAAGAAGTGCTTCGCCCTGCGGATCGCCTCGAATATCGCGCGCGACGAGGGCTGGATGGCCGAGCATATGCTCATCCTGGGCGTCGAGGACCCGCGGGGCGAGAAGACCTACGTGACCGCCGCGTTCCCGAGCGCCTGCGGCAAGACGAACTTCGCCATGATGATCCCGCCGGCGGGGTTCGAGGGGTGGAAGGTCTGGACGGTGGGCGACGACATCGCCTGGCTCAAGCCGGACGCGCACGACTGCCTGAGGGCGATCAACCCCGAGGCCGGCTTCTTCGGCGTCGCGCCGGGGACGTCCGCGAAGACGAACCCGAACGCGATGGCCTCGCTGTCGAGGAACTCCATCTTCACGAACGTCGCGCTCACGCCCGAGGGCGGCGTCTGGTGGGAGGGCATGACGGACGAACCGCCCGAGGAGTGCCTCGACTGGCAGGGGAATCGCTGGACGCCCCGGATCGCCGAGGAGACGGGCGCGAAGGCCGCCCACCCGAACTCGCGGTTCACCGCCCCCGCCTCGCAATGCCCCACCATCGACCCGGCGTGGGAAGATCCGGCGGGCGTACCGATCAGCGCGATCATCTTCGGGGGCCGACGCGCCTCGACGACCCCGCTGGTCTACCAGGCGTTCAACTGGAGCGCCGGCGTCTACATCGGGGCGACCACCGGCTCGGAGATGACCGCGGCCGCGGCGGGGGTCATCGGCAAGGTCCGGCGCGACCCGATGGCCATGCTGCCGTTCTGCGGCTACCACATGGGCGACTACTTCCGGCACTGGATCCGGATGCAGCGCCGCGCTCTCGGAGACGCCCCGGATCTTCAACGTGAACTGGTTCCGCAAGGATGCCGATGGCCGGTTCCTGTGGCCGGGGTTCCGCGAGAACATGCGCGTGCTCAAGTGGATCGTCAACCGCGCCCGAGGCCGGGCCCTGGGCAAGGAGACGCCGATCGGCTGGATGCCGCCCTACGACGAGATCGAGTGGCGCGGCCTCGACTTCCCGAGGGAGAAGTTCGAGCTGTTGCAAGCCGTGAACCGCGACGCCTGGCGATCGGAAGTGCTCGGCCACGAGGAGCTCTTCATCGAGCTTCACGACCGCCTGCCGCCGGAGATGGTCTACGAGCGCGAACTCCTGATCTGCCGGCTCTAGCGGGTGTTATGAACCTCGGCTTCTTCTGTAGCCGGCCTCTGTGAGGCCGGGGTCAGTCTCGCGGGGTCACAGACCCTGCCTACAGCCGAAATCACCGGAAATAGGGGTCAACGGTTCATAACAGCGATCCTCCAGAACCATCCGGGCCCCTCGTGACATTATAGTGAAACGACCGATCGCGGGTCGGAGAGATCGAGGCGGTTCGCTGGCCGAGGGCCGACATCGTGATAGTCAGGCGACGGGACGGGGCGATCCTTCGTCAGCTCCAGACGCTCTACAATCTCGGGACGATCGGGGACCTGACCGACGGCCAGCTCCTGGAACGATTCGCGACCGATGCCAGCGAGGCGGCCGAGCTGGCCTTCTCGGCGCTGGTCGAACGGCACGAGGCGATGGTCTGGCGCGTCTGCATGGCCATCGTACGCGACGAGCATCAGGCGGAGGATGCGTTCCAGGCCACCTTCCTCGTCCTGGTCCGCCGGGCGCGATCGCTCTGGGTGCGGGACTCGCTCGGTCCCTGGCTCAATCAGGTCGCCTGCCGCACGGCGACGTGTCTGCGGGCGACCGTCCGACGACGGCGGAAGCACGAGCAGCGTCGCGCGGCCAGGGATGCGGCCCGCACGGTCGAAATCGAGACACCACCCGACCCCGATCGGGATGCCGCGGTCCACGAGGAGTTGAACCGGCTGCCGGAGAAATACCGGGCGCCGGTCGTGCTCTGCGACCTGGAAGGCCGCACGCACCAGGAAGCGGCGCGGTCACTCGGCTGGCCCATCGGGACCGTCAAGAGCCGCCAATCTCAGGGCCGCAAGCTGCTGCGGGATCGACTGGTGCGTCGCGGATTGGGACTCGCCGTCGCCGGGGCCGTCATCGACTCGTTGAGGCAGGCCGCCGTCGCGGCGATGCCGAAGGAGGTCGCTCGGAACGCCGTCGATGCCGCCATGCGGCAATCGGCTCGTGCGTTAACCGGTGTCGGGGTTCCGGCCCACGTTCTTGCCCTCACTCAAGGAGTCCTTCGAACGATGTTCTGGATCAGACTTCGATCCCTCACGGTCGCCGCCCTGGTGGTCGGGATCGCGACCGGCGGGGCGAGCGTCTACGTGCGTGGCTCTCAGGAGCCGGCGAAGCAGGACGGACAGGCGATCCCGAAGCGAACGACCGACACGTCCGCGAAGGCCCCGCAGCCATCGACCATCACGACGCGTGCCAGGCTGCGCGCCCAGCAACTGGCCACGCGGAAAGCCAGGGCGTCCTACGCGATTGCCAGGGCGACCCGCGAGCTTGCCGAGATCGCCGTCGAGGAATATGAAGAGGTGACCTTTCCTCGGGATCTGGCCACGGTCGAGGGTGAAATCAAGCTCGCCGAATCCAACCTGAAACGTTCCGAGGATCTCCGCGAGCGGGCCCGGCGCAAGGCCGAGATCGAGAACAAGCGCTTCCCGACGGTCTCTAATGACCCGGAAAAATTGAGTCACCAGAAGGCCCAATTCGCCCTTGAGCAGGCCCAGTCCAAGCGAAAAGTCCTGGTGGATTATACCAGGAGCAAGACGATCAACGAGCTACGGAAGGAGGTCGAGAAGGCCCGCGCCGATGAGCGTGCCAAGCAGGATGCAGTGGATATTGAGTCGATCAAAGAACGCGAACTGGAACATCTCTCCCGCCTCAAGACGGACTGACCGGGTCAGTCCGAGATCGGAGACGCTCGACCTCCGATTCCAGCTCGGCGATCCGCGCCCGGAGTTCCTGGATCACCGGGGCGACTTCTCGCATCGAGAACCGCTGCTGGACGTGCTGCGGGCAGTTCACGTCCCACGCCTCGACCGAGAAGAGGATCGCTCGCTCCACCTTTCCCGGATAATCCGGGTCGCTGAGCGTCTCTTGCAGCTCCGCATCGCCCTCGACCACCCGGGCCGTGCCCCACAGCTTGACCCTCCGTTGATTCGCATAATCCATCAGGAACAGGAACGCCTTCGGGTTCTCGGACAGGTTTCCCAGCGTGACGTACTGGCGGTTGCCGCCGAAGTCGGCGAACCCGAGCGTGTGGTCGTCGATCACCTTGAGGAACCCGGGCGGGCCGCCGCGATGCTGGATATAAGGCTGCCCCTCGGCGTTCGCCGTGCCGAGGTAGAACATGTCCAGACCCGCCAGGAATTCCGCCAGCTCAGGGGTGACCTCTGTTTGCCACCCGCGGCCACGCTCCATCCGGGCATAGCTCTGGCGGGATCCTTTCCGCTCCTGAATCGCCTTCACCGCGGGGGTGAAGGCGATGTCGCTGGGAACATCTCGCATCGAAGGAATCTCCGCAAACGTCGAGGCCAAGAGACGACGACACCGCTCGATCCGCGTCACGCTGGATTCATTGAAGTCGCCCGGGAGCTACTTCTTGGCCACATGCTCGCCGAGGAACTCGCGTATCAGCCTGGCGATCTCGTCGCCGTTCGTCTCGAGGGCGAAGTGGCCGGCGTCGAGAAGGTGATACTCCAGGTTCTTCAGGTCGCGTTTGTACGGCTCGGCCCCGGCCGCCGGGAAGATCTGGTCGTTCTTGCCCCAGGCGATCAAGACCGGCGGCTGCTGCTCGCGGAAGTAGGACTGCCACTTCGGATAGAGCGGCGGGTTGCTGCCGTAGCTGAGGAACAGGTCGAGCTGGATCTCGTCGTTGCCGTTGCGGTCGAGCAGGAACTGATCGTGCGCCGGGCCGTCCGGGCTGACAAGCTCGGGATTCTTCACCCCGTGCGTATACTGCCATTTGGTCGCCTCGTAGGCGAGAAAACCGCGGAGGGCGTCTCGTTTCTCCGTGCTGTTCGGCTCCTTCCAGTACGCCTTGAGCGGCTTCCAGAAGTCGTTGTCCAGCCCCTCGTCATAGGCGTTGCCGTTCTGCACCACGATGGCGGTGATCCGCTCCGGGTGCGCGGATGCCAGTCGGTAGCCGACCGGAGCTCCATAGTCTTGCACGTAGAGCGCGTACTCCGTCAGTCCGAGCGTCGCGGTGAACGCATCGATGACCCTCGCCAGGTTGTCGAAGGTGTAATGGAACTTGTCGCGCGAGGGCATCGAGCTATGGCCATAACCGGGGTAGTCCGGCGCGACGAGGTGGTACCGGTCCCCCAGCGCGGGGATCAGTTTGCGGAACATCTGCGAGCTGCTCGGGAAGCCGTGGAGCAACAGGACCGTCGGGGCGTCCTTCGGGCCGGCCTCGCGGTAGAAGATGTCCAGGTCGCCGACCTTCACGGTCTTGTGGAGCACCTCGACGGGCTGTTGAGCCGAGGCCGGGTTGGTCAGGGCGATCGTCCAGAGAGCGGTCGCGAACAGCGAAAGGGCCAGTGTGGAACTCGTCGCGCGGATCATGATCGTGTCTCCGAATTACGAAGGTCTTGAACGTTCGTGGTGACTTGTCGTGATCGCTCAGTCTCGGAACGGAGAGCGGGCGATCATCTCGCAGAAATTCGGACGGACGTAGCCCGGGAGCAGTTTGTCGAGCACGTCGGCCTTGACGTTGCCGAAGGCGGTCTGCGGCTTGTGCGCGATCCCGTCGGCGAAGGCCCGGACGATCCGCCGCTTGAAATCGACCCGCGGGAATGCTGCCAGCACCTGCTCGCGAGCGTCGTCCGGCACGTCGTCGTAGCCCAGGCCCAGGACGTCCAGCTCGACGCCCGCGGTGACCAGGGCGACCTCGGGCTTCTTCCACCTGGGGATGCCCGGCGTGGTGTGCAGAGCGATGGCGTCCCAGACGACGTCGATCTCGGCCTCGGGGACGCCATGCCGCTCCAGGAACCGCCTGGCCGCGTTGGCCCCGTCCACCTCGAAACGCTCGTCCGGGCTCCGGTATTTCTCGGTCAGCCCCATGTCGTGGAAGATCGCCCCGATGTAGAGCAGATCGGGGTCGTACTTCAGCCCGAGACGTCGGCCTTGCAGGGCACCGAACAGGTAAACCCGCAGGGAATGGTCGAAAAGGAGGTCGGACTCGGTGTCGCGCACCAGTTCCGTCGCCTCGGCGGCCAGGGCGCTGTCGGGTATGGGGATGCCGGCGATCTGCTTGGGAAGCATCGGGATGTCCTCCGGTCGTTAAAGGTCTCGTTATCCGCGTCGCCCGGTTGGCTGTCTCGATTCGAGGTATCGTGCCGAGTTTATCAGAGTGATGGCGCGTTCGCCCTGATATGGCCCTGCCTACATCACTTCGTTGTCGCGGTCTCCGGCTTCAAGGCCGGGGCTTCGGGGAAGTCGAGGTCGGTCTCGGCCATCCGGTTGAAGTAGTTGGTGAAGACGTGGAGCGCCACGTTCGCCACGACCTCGGCGATCGCCGCGTCGTCGAAGCCGGCGCCGCGGACCTCATCGAGGTCGGCCTCTGCGACGGCGCCGCGAGTGTCCAGCACCCTCAAGGCGAACCGGATCAGGGCGTCCGTCCTCGGGTCGACCGAGGTGCCGAGCCGGCTGTCGCGGATCTGGTCGGCGGTCAGGCCCGCCATCCTGCCGATGGCCGAGTGTGCCGCCAGGCAATAGTCACACTCATTCGCCTGGGCGACCGCGAGGGCGATCTGCTCGCGTGCCTTGGCCGGCAGGGCTCCCTTCCCGAGTGCCCCGCTGAGCTGAAGGTAGCCGTCGAGGACGGCCGGGGCGTTAGCCATCGCCCGGGTCATGTTCGGGACGAGTCCCAGCTTCTGTTTCACCGCGTCGAGCAGATCCTTGGCTCGGCCCGTCGCGGCCTCGGGTGAAATCTGAGAAATGCGTGCCATGGTCGGGCTCCATTTCGTGATCGGTTCTTGATTCCGCCCGTCGATTTCGACGGCGAATGACCAGGAGTTATTCACGCCCCGTGCCATCACTTTGCGAATCGCTCAACATATTGACGATGAAAGGGTTGCGTCATTACCATGGTTGCCGCGAGGCTTACGATATTTCGTAAATCCACGATTTTTCGTGAGTCGCATGCGAAATCTCGTGAGGCGATCATGACCCTGGCAGTTGCCGACCCGCTGTTCGTTGATCCCAAGCGGCTGCTCCTGGATATGGCCCGGGAGCACGCCCTGGAGGATCTGCTCCGCCTGGTGGTCGACCGGATGGCCGAGTCCCCTCGCGTCGCGCTGGCGCGGATCTGGCTGGTGCGTCGGTCGGAGGATTGCACCGGCTGCGTGATGGCGCCCGAGTGCCAGGACCGGTCGTCATGTCTGCATCTGGTCGCCAGCCACGGCCGATCGGCGGTGGACTCGAAGGTCGAGTGGAAGCGGCTGGATGGGAGGTTCCGACGGTTCCCGATCGGGGTGCGGAAGGTCGGGCGGATCGCGGCGACCGGCGAGCCGATCGAGGCCCTGGACCTGCTGCCCGACCCGCCCGAGTGGGTTGCGCGGCCGGACTGGATGCGTGCCGAGGGGGTGGCCGGGTTCGGCGGTCAGCCGCTGATCCACCGAGGGCAGGTGCTCGGGGTGCTGGCGGTGTTCGCTCGCGGGCCCGTCGGGCCGGAGTGCATGGACTGGCTGCGGACCATCGCCGACCACGCCGCCGCCGCCATCGCCACCGCCGCGGCGTTCGAGCGGATCGAGGAGCTCTCGCGGAGACTGGAGCTGGAGAACGAGTACCTCCGGGAGGAGGTGACGCGCGCCGGGGCGTTCGGCGAGCTGGTCGGCCAGGGCCCGGCGCTCGAGGCGCTCGCCCGCCAGATCGACCTGGTGGCGCCGACCGATTCGGCCGTGCTGATCCTCGGCGAGAGCGGCACGGGCAAGGAGCTGGTCGCCCGCGAGCTGCATCGCAGGAGCAAGCGCGCGGCCAGGCCGCTGATCAAGGTGAACTGCGCGGCGGTGCCGCGCGAGCTCTACGAGAGCGAGTTCTTCGGCCACGCCCGGGGTTCGTTCACCGGCGCGCTCCGCGACCGGGCCGGGAGGTTCGAGCTGGCCGACGGCGGTACGCTGTTCCTCGACGAGGTGGGCGAGATCCCGCCAGAGCTCCAGGCGAAGCTGCTGAGGGTGCTCCAGGAGGGCGAGCTGGAGCGCGTGGGCGAGGAGCGCACCCGGAAGGTCAACGTGCGGATCATAGCGGCCACCAACCGCGACCTCCGCGGCGAGGCCGAGGCCGGGCGCTTCCGGAAGGATCTCTACTACCGGCTGAGCGTGTTCCCGGTCGAGCTGCCGCCGCTCCGGGAGCGCGTGGAAGACATCCCGCTGCTGGCCGAGCACTTCCTGGCCCTGATCGCGCAAAATCGGCCGGCCCAGGCCGCGGCTCACGCTGGCGGTCGCCCAGCAGCTCCAGCGGTACGACTGGCCCGGGAACGTCCGGGAGCTTCAGCACGTGATGGAGCGGGCGGTCATCACCGCCGACGGCTCCCGCCTGACGATCGAGCTGCCGGCCGGCCCCGCCCAGACCTCCGGCAAGCCGGCAGCCCCTCCCGCCCCGGCCGCCGAGGATCGGGTGCTGACGGCCGCCGAGATGCGCCGGCTGGAGGCCGACAACATCCGCGCGGCGCTCCGGCAATCCAAGGGCAAGGTGTCGGGATCCGATGGGGCGGCCGTATTGCTCGGGATCAAGCCGACCACCCTCGCGTCGCGGATCAAGGCCCTGGGCCTCTAGGATCGGCCGGCGGGGATCATTCGCGCCCAGGATCCCGACGGGATCCATCGCCCAATCGTTCGGCATGAGCACATGAGCCGGATGCCCTTCCCAGATCATTGGCCGGTCGGATTCGGTAAGACCGCGGCCTTCCGCACCGCGAGGGCGGGCAGCGGCGGGAACGCCGCGTGGGGCTCGGCTTGATACCAGTAGGCGACGGACGCGATATCGTCCGAGAGCTTCTTGTAGTACCGCCCCTCCCAGCCGAGGGCCTGGATCGTCACCCGGAGCTCGTGCTGGAATTCGACGGGGTCCATCAGGTGCCAGCGATAGAGGCTCCAGAAGATGGGGGGTTCGTCGGAGTCTCTGGAGGGGAGGACGGTGCCGGTGTAAGGGCCGCTGAA
Source organism: uncultured Planctomycetota bacterium (assembly GCA_963743925.1). Lineage (GTDB taxonomy): Bacteria > Planctomycetota > Planctomycetia > Isosphaerales > Isosphaeraceae > CAVZRC01. Next base: position 262,784 of record CAVURY010000037.1, read on the forward strand.
GGGGGCGGGGAAGCCGTAGCTGCCGCAGAAGTAGTCCTCGGTCCCGGTCCCGCAAATTGTGGGGAATTCGGCATCGCCGTCGAGGAAGAATTTGACCTCGCCCTCGCCGAACCACCCCTTCTCGCGCTGGACCCAGGAGAGGAAGGTGCCGACGTATCGGCCGCGGCCCCGGACCCCGTCGAGGATCACGTAGGGGTTCTGGACGTCGGTCCGTGCGCGGCGGAACTGGGCGTGGAAGTAGCCGGCGTCGGAGGGGACCTCGCCCTCGGCGTAGTCGATCTGGTAGGCCAGGAGCGTCAGGTCCTCGTCGGGGGACTCGTTGGTCAGCGTCACCCGGGCGTGGGTGCGGAACGGCATCGGCCAGTAGGCGTTCAGGGCGTTCCGCGGGTTGACGACCACCGCGAGCGAATTCACCGGCGCGAACCGGCCGTGGCCGACGGCGAAGAAGTCGGGGGCGGGGACCTCGACGGACGGGGATGGCTCGCCGTCCCAGTAGAATCGGAGGACATGGGCGCGCTTCAGGCCCTCGACCATCCAGATGTGCTGGATGATGCCCGGCCCGTCGACGTCCATCAGCGTGGCGGTCTGGCCGCGGTTGACCCGCAGGAACGGGCGGACCTTCCAACCGACGCCGAGCTTGTCGGCGGCGCGGCCCGAATCGGGGAACTCCTTCTCGGAGGGGTCGGGGACCGCCCGGCCGCCCCGGCCCTTGCCGCCGGTGGGGTTCTCGGCCGTGATCGCGCGCGACCGCGATGAACCCAGGTGGGGCAGGGCGGCCAGGCCCTGATTCCACCCCGGGGCCGTTGCGAGCGTCGCCTGGCCCCCCGACCGGGCGGCGACGGGCCGGCCATTCCAGGAGACGGCCGCGGAACCGGCCACGATCAGCCCGAGCCCGAATGGCACCAGATGCCTCAGATGTCGCGTCATCGTCGCCTCCACCTCTCCAGGCCGACGCGGCGAGAGGAGCAGATCCTCGTCGCGACGATCCTGTGTTGAACCGGTCTTTGTTGGTACATTCCCTTTTAGCAGACCGAAGACCACTCCGGCCAATCATGAGATGAGGAGACTCGAACATGCCGAGACTGACCGCTACGATCCGCTTCGCGGCCATCGCCTGGATGGCGATCCTGTCAACGACTCGGGGAGTCGATGCGCGCCAGGAGCCCGGGCGCGACAAACCGCCCGTGATCTCCGCGATCAGCGAGCGGGTGCGCCCGAGCATCGACAAAGGGGAGATCGCGGGCGCCGTGACGCTCGTGGCCACTCCCGACAAGGTCGTACACCTGGATGCGATCGGCAAGGCGGACATCGACGGGGCCGGGCCGATGCGGACGGACTCGATCTTCTGGATCGCCTCGATGACCAAGCCGATCACGGGCACGGCCGTCCTGATGCTCCAGGATGAGGGCAAGCTGTCGGTCGACGACCCGGTCGCGAAATACCTGCCCGAGTTCCGGGCGCTCAAGACCGGGGACGGCAAGCCGGCGCGGGTCACGATCCGTCACCTGCTCACGCACACCTCGGGGATGGGCGAGATCTCGGCCGCCGAGGCTCGCGTCATCACGAACCTGGCCGGGGTCATCCCGCTGTATGTCGCCAAGCCCGTCAAGTTCGAGCCGGGCACGAAGTGGGTCTACTGCCAGTCGGGGATCAACACCGCGGGGAGGGTCGTCGAGGTCGTCTCGGGCCTGTCCTTCGATGAGTTCATCGAGCGTCGCCTGTTCGGCCCTCTGGGGATGAAGGACACGACCTTCTATCTGACTGAGGAGCAGCTCCCGCGGCTCGCGCGATCGTACCGACGGAGCAATCAAGGAGGGCTGAAGGCGACTGAGGTCGGCATCCTGTACGGGAAGGCCCCGACGAGTCGCGATCGATTCCCGGCGGCCAACGGCGGCCTCTTCTCCACGGCGCCGGATTACGCGCGCTTCTGCCAGATGATCCTGAGCGGCGGCGAGAAGGATGGGAGGCGCTACCTGAAGCCGGAGTCCGTCAGGCTGATGACCACGGTGCAGACGGGCGACCTGAAGACCGGCTTCACCCCCGGGAACGGCTGGGGCCTGGGCTGGTGCGTCGTCCGCGATCCGCAAGGGGTGACCGCCATTCTCTCGCCCGGGACCTTCGGCCACGGCGGGGCGTACGGGACCCAGGCGTGGATCGACCCGGTGAAGAAGCAGATCGACATCCTGATGGTCCAGCGCGCGGATTTCCCCAACGCGGACGGTACCGAGGTCCGTCGGGCTTTCCAGGAGGCGGCGAGCTCCGCCTCGGATCGCGCGAGGTGAGGCGCGATCCGCCGGGGCCGAGGCGAGCCGAATCTCGCGCCCCCCCGTCCGAGCGGCGACGGGCCCTACGACCGTCCGCTCTACGTCATCCAAGACCGCATCCTGGCCCCGTCGGGTCGATCCATCACTCTCGACTTCGAATGATGACGGGGCCTCTTCGGGCCAGACTCCCGGACCGCCCTCCCTCGATCGATCGCACTTCGCCGATCCCCGTGAGCCTCAGGTTGCTCCCTCGGCAAAGCGGGCGCCGATCGACTCCAGCACCTCGCGCGTGATCTCCGCTTGACGCTCGCGACGTTCCTGGTCGATCAACGCCTCCAGCAACTGCTCCGTATTCCGGGTCGAGGAATCCATGGCAACGAGACGACTCGCCTGCTCGCTGGCGTACGATTCGGCTGCGATGAGGTAGAGGCTGATGAAGACGTACTCGTCGACGATTCCGGCGAGGAGTTCGGGCTTCGCGAGGTAGCGATGAAACGCTCGGGGCGACGCCGACCCCGACGGACGAAGGCCGGTCAGGTCCGGCGGCAGGAGTTGCACCTCGGTGGGGACCTGCTCGCTGATCGACTGATAGCGATTGTAGATGACGCGGAGGGCCCCCAGCTCGCCGGTCGCGTACCGCGTGCCCAGCAGCTTCGCCAGCCGCTTGACCAGGTCGTGCTGCCCCTCGAGCGACGTGGCCGCCGGCTCGCTGCCGTCCGGAGTGATGCCGCGGGCGAGCAGTTGGCGAAGCCCGCGCTGGCCGACCGCGAAGAGACGGACGCTCCCCGCTCGCCGAAGCTCGTCCCAGCGACGCTCGGCCAGGGCGAGCACGTCGGGATTGAACGAGCCGCAGAGCGGCTGGTCCGATGTCATCACCAGCAAGGCGGTCGGGCGTCGGTCGGTGCCCTGAGACGACGTCTCCGATTCGGGTAGCAGCCACGACAGGCCGCGAAGGACGACCTCGTGGTAGCGCCGCGCGCCGTCCAGGGCCCGCTGGGCGCCCTGGATCCGTCCCGCGGCGATCGCTCGCATCGCGCTCACGACGTTATGCACCGTCTCCACGGCCCGCCTTCGCCGCTCGGTCGCCTCCCGAGTCATGATTCGTCCTTTCCGGGGAAAGCTCGCTGGACCGAGTCGAGCGCCTGCCGTATCCGTTGCGTCGAGGCGGCACTGATCTCGTCTTCGAGCTCGATGGTGTCGAGGAGGTCGGACTCGGTATCCTCCAATCGCCGACGGAGCGAGTCCAGGAAGGCGACGACCTGCTCCACCGCGACGTGATCGAGGTAACCCTCGCGGATGGCGAAGAGGATCGCGGCCTCATGTCCGACGCGGAGAGGGTCGAGGCGGGGCTGTTTGAGCGCCTCGCGCAGCCGCCGGCCTCGTCCGAGTCGGCGGCGGGTCTCCGGCTCCAGCTCGGCCCCGAACCGGGCGAAGGATTCCAGCTCGTGCAACTGGGCGTAGAGCAGGCGCAGATCGCTGGCGAGCCGGCGGAGGACCTTCGGCTGGGCCTTGCCGCCGACCCGCGAGACCGAGAGGCCGACATCCACGGCCGGCCGCACGCCTTCGTTGAACAGGTGGCTGTCGAGATAGAGCTGGCCGTCGGTGATCGAGATCGCGTTGGTCGGGATATAGGCGGAGATGTTGCCCGCTTGAGTGGTGACGATCGGCAGGGCGGTCAGGCTGCCGCCGCCCAGGCGATCGTGCAGCCGCGTGGCCCGCTCGAGGAGTCGAGCGTGGAGATAGAAGACGTCGGGCGGATACGCTTCCCGGCCCGGCGGCCGCCCCAGGAGCAGCGCGATCCGGCGGTAGGCGTCGGCATGGTTGGTCAGGTTGTCGTAGATCGCCAGCACATGCCGGCCCTGGCGCATGAACGCTTCGCCGATCGTGCACGCCGAGTACGGGGCGAGGTATTGTTGCCCCGACGGCGAATCGGCGTCGGCCACCACGACCACCGTCTTCGCCAGCACGCCGGCCGTGCGCAGGGTCTCCACGACTTCGTTGACATTGGTCTTCCGCAGCCCGATCGCGGCGTAAATGCAGAGGACGTCGGTATCGCGCTGGGCGAGGATGGCGTCGAGTGCCAGCGAGGTCTTGCCGGTGGCGCGATCGCCGAGGATCAATTCACGCTGGCCGCGCCCAGCGGCAGCAAGGCATCGATCACCTTGATGCCGGTATGCAACGGCTCGCGGACGGGCTGGCGGTCGATGACCCCGGGTGCCTCGCGCTCGACGGGCTGGTAGGCCCGCGAGCGGATCGGGGACCCGCCGTCCAGCGGTCGCCCGAGCGCATCGACCACTCGGCCCAGTAATTCCTCGCCGACCGCCGCGCTGGCCACGCGCCCGGTGGCACGCAGCTCGTCGCCGGCCGAGACGTGATCCGACGGGTCGAGGAAGGGCACGCCGACGTCGTGGGGCCGGAGGTCGAATGCCAGGCCGGTCAGCCCGTCGGCCCGCTCGAGCTGCTCGCCGAAGTGCACGGAGGGAGCCCCGCGCACCCGTCCCACTCCGTCCCCCACCGAGACGACCTGACCGACCTCATGATGTCGCACCCGCCAGTGCAATGAGTCCAGGGCGGCGCGCACCTCCTTGCCGATCTGCTCGATCCGTTCGTTCATGAGGGCGCGCCCCCCGTGGAGGTCGGGGCGGATTCGGTGAGACCGCCGGTCAGCGTCGCGTCCCAGACATGGCCGCCCAGGCGCAGTCGCAAGCCGCCCAGGAGCTCGGGCCGCGTCTGCACGGAGAGGACGACCGTCCTGCCGGCCAGCGACTTGAGCTCGGCATCGAGGCCCTCGAGGATCTCGCCATTCACCTCCGCGGCGGCCTCGACGAGGGCCGTGTCGTCGGCCGCCAATCCCCCGCGTAAGCGCCGCCGCTCGTCCTCCGGCATGCCATGCAATTCCTCGACGAGCCGCCCGGCGAGCTGCTGCTGGAGGGTGGAGCCGGAAGCCTCGTGCAGGAAGCGCTCCGCCAGCATCAGGGCCGATCGAACCAGCTCGCCCTGGAGTGATTGCAGGGCCTGGTTACGCTCCCCTTCGATCTGGGCGGACGCTTCCTCGCGGCGTTTCTGCACGGCTCGCCCGGCCTCCTCCATGATCGCCTTCCGCTCGGCCTGGGCCTGCTCGCGAGCCTTTCGGATCGACTCCTGGCGTCCCTGATCGAGGGCCGCCAGCTCGGTGTCCAGCTGCTGCTGGAGCGCGGTGGACTCCATGCGGGCCTTCTCCGCGTCGGCCTGGACCTTGGCGTTCGCCTCTTTGCGACGGTCGATCGCCTCCTGGAGCGGGCGGTAAAGTAGCCGCCGCAGGACGTAGACCAGGGCCAGGAAGTTGACCACCTCGAACGCGAACGTCCAGACGTTGAAGATCATGGCTCACTGCCCGCTGATCAGCGAGAGGAACGGGTTGGCCAGCAAGAGGATGAGCGAGATCACCAGGCTGTAGATGGCCAGCGATTCGATCATCGCGAGCCCCACGAAGAGGGTTCGGCTGATCCGGTCCGAGGCATCGGGCTGGCGGGCGATGGCGTCGAGAGCCGAGTTGACGGCCCTCCCCTGGCTGAAAGCCGGGCCGATCGAGCCGATCGCCGTCGTCAGGCCGGCGACCACCATGCTGACGGTCGCGAAGATCAAAGGCGTGCTCATGTTCGTGATTCCTCTCGATGAGAATGGGCCCGCACGGCCGCGCTCAGGTAGACGACCGTCAGGACCGCGAAGATATAGGCCTGCACGACGCTCGTCAGCACGGCGAGCATCATGATCGGGACCGGCACCTACAGGCCGGCGAGCGAGAGCGAGACCGCGATGACGAGCTCCTCGCTCATCACATTTCCGAAGAGCCGTACGGCCAGCGCCAGGGTGCGGGGCAATTCCGTGATGATCTCGAAGGGGAGGAGTAACGGCGAAGGCTCGAGATAATGGCCCAGATATCCGCGGACTCCCCGGGCGCGGATGCCGAAGAACGGGACGGCGAAGAACACGACGATCGCCAGCGCGGCCGTCGCGGAGAAGTCGGCCGTCGGCGCATGCAGGCCCGGCGCCAGGCCGAGGAGGTTCGCCGTGCCGATATAGAGGGCCAGGGTCACGATCAGCGGGGTGTATGGCCGCGGATCGCAGTCGAACATGTCGCGCATCAGCTCTTCGAAGTGCTCCACGACCAGCTCCGCGACCACCGGCCATCCGGACGGACGCCGGCCGAGGCCGAGCCGGACGAGCAGGGCGACGGCGATCAGGACGGCCGAGGCGATGATCGAGTAGACGACGGTCCCGGTGACCTCGATCGGCCCGAGGTGAAAGAGGGGCGGTGGGGACAGTCCGCTGCTATCCATGGCGAACTCCTCCGATGCTCCGCAAGAGATACCACCGCGACAGCCAGAGTCCGCCCAGGGCCGCCAGGATGCCGGCACAGCCTTGCCGGCCCACGATCGCCAATCCGAACCCCAAGACGATGAGCCGGGCCGCGCCGCTCGCCGGGACCAACGCGGCCATCGAGGGCCGGCGCATCACGCCGAGGACGGTCAACCAGAGCCCGCCGAAATAGACCACGCCGAGACCGGCGCCCGCGCCGAAAGCGCCGATCCAGTTCATGGTTCGAGCTCCTGATTCGCGTGCCGCCAGGCACTCGTGCATCCGAGCGCCAACCCCATGAACAGGAGCGAAAGCGTCCAGAAGATGCCCGACCCCGCTCGGCGATCGATCCAGCGTCCCAGGAAAGCCCCGAGGAGCGCGGGCACGACGACCATCCAGCCCACGGACCCGACCAGGCCGAGCCCGCGCCAGATCGTCACGCCCTGGCCGGTCCCGGCACGCTCGGCCTGGCGGCGGACCTCGCGTACGAACGGGTCCTCGTCGCGATCCTGGGGGCTTGTCATGGCTGCTCCGCCTTACGCAACTCGCGCAGGAGCGACGCCTCGAGCTCGGCGAAACCGGTGCGTGCGGCTTTCTCCTTGCCCTTGCGGGCATCGAGCATGGCCGCGGCCTTGTCGGCCACCTCGTCGAGGCCTTCGGCGAGCACCGCGTCTCGGGTGGCGACGGAAATCCGCCCGCCTTCCACCAGGAGCACACCGCCATCGACCGCGGCGAACGATTCCCGGCCATCCTCCCCGCGATAGCGGAGCACGCAGGGGACGAGGACCGTCAGGAAGTCCTCGTGGCCGGGCCGGATCCCGAACCGGCCGCTCGCGTCCGCCGCCTGGAGCGCGACGACGCGGCGATGCACGATCATCCGATCCGGGGCGATGATCTCCAGGTCCAGGCTCACGGCTTCGCCTCCTCGATCGGGCCGATCATGTAGAGTGCGCCCTCATCCCGATCGTCGTATTTCCCCTCCAGGATCGCCTCGCAGCCCGCGACCGTCCGCTCCAGCGGGACGCGCCGTCCTTCGTGACCGGTGAACATCTCGGTCACGAAGAATGGCTGGGTCAGGAAGTTCTCGATCCGTCGGGCGCGGCGGACCGTCAACTGGTCAACGGCCGAGAGCTCTTCGAGGCCGAGCATGGCGATGATATCCTGGAGCTCGCGGTAGCGCCCGATCGTCTCCTTGACGCGCAGCGCGACATGGTAGTGACGGTCTCCGAGTCGGACCGGATCGAGCAGCCGGGACGTCGAGGCGAGCGGGTCGATCGCGGGATAGAGCCCCCGCGCGGCGAGGCCGCGCGACAGGACGATGCTGGCGTCGAGGTGAGTGAACGTCTGGGCGACCGCCGGGTCGGTCATATCATCGGCGGGCACGTAGACGGCCTGGACCGAGGTGATTGAGGCCGCGGCCACCGAGGCGATCCGCTCCTCCAAGGTCCCCAGGTCATCGGCCAAAGTGGGCTGATAGCCCATCTCGGAGGGGAGCCTACCCAGCAGGCCGGAGACCTCGGAACCCGCCTGGACATAGCGGAAGATTTTGTCGACCAGGAACATCACTTCGGTGCCGCGCACGTCGCGAAAGTACTCGGCCATCGTCAGGGCCGCGAGGGCCACCCGGAAGCGACTCCCCGGCGGGTCGCTCATCTGGCCGAAGAGGAGGATGGCGTTGGCCAGGACGCCCGTCTCCTGCATCTCGTGCCAGAGGTCGTTCCCTTCGCGGGTGCGCTCGCCCACGCCGGCAAAGACGGAGATCCCCGCGCGATCATGGTTCACGCTCCGGATGAATTCCTGGAGGAGTACCGTCTTGCCGACCCCCGCCCCGCCGATCAGGCCGGCCTTGCCGCCGCGAGGCAGCGGAGCCAGCAGGTCGATGACCTTGATCCCGGTCTCCAGGAACTCGACGCCGCGCCGCTGCATGGCGAGCGACGGGGCCGCTCGGTGGATCGGCCGGCGCTCGACCCCGGTCAACGGCTCGCGCCCATCCAGCGGCTCTCCGAGGACGTTGAGCTGGCGGCCGAGCGTGGGAGGGCCCACGGGCACCGTGATGGGCTCGCCGGTTCGCTCGACCGTCATCCCGCGCGCAAGCCCTCCGTAGGGGCCATCGCGATGGCCCGCACCGTGCGAGGATCGACGTGATGGGCGACTTCGAAAGTGATCGTTCGTTCTCCCATGGCGAGCCGCAGAGCTTCGTTGATCGCGGGGAGCCCGGCCGTGAAAGAGACCTCGACGACGGAGCCGCGTACGGCCGTGAGCCGCCCATGTTGTCCCTCTTCGCCCGGAACCACCACCAGAAGGCCCCCCTTCGTTCAGGACGTCGCGCCGAGGCTTCGGATCTCGGTCGTGATTGCCGCAGCGAGCGGATCCGCTCGATGGCCATCATGAGGTTGCGAAGTCGTAACTCCGGTCGCGCCGTATCCGGCGAGCTCTCCCTCGCCCGGGTCGGTTATATGGTCCCAGGTTCTTAACGAGACGACGAACAGGACATCGTCGGGCCAGACGTGGGCCGAGCGGGCCGAGTCGTCCGTCTCTCCGGTTTGTGGCATTGGCGGGTCAGGGCTTACGCATCAGTATAATAAGGTATGATGCTACGAAGATGCGATGGTAGCCGTTCCGGTGCCGCCCCGGGACGCGGCATCGTCCATCCGGCCGGCCCCAGCGTCACCATGACGAGTCGCACGGTCGAGCAAGATGAGGCCATCGGGCGACGTCGATCGGCGGTCGCACACGAACGTCACGAAAAGCCGAGGACGGGGTGCGGTACATAAGGCTCCTCCAGCCGTGCGATCTCCTCGGGAGTGAGCGGGATCGACAGGGCGGCCACCGCGTCCTCCAGATGATGCGGCTTGGTGGCGCCGACGATCGGCGATGTGACGGCGGACTTGCTGAGCAGCCAGGCCATCGCGATCTGGGCCCGGGTGACGCCTCGCTCGGCGGCCAGCTCGCCGACCCGGTCGACGACGGCGCGGTCGACCGTCTCGGTCCTGGGATAGAGCGTCTTGCCGAATTCGTCCGTCTCGGCTCGCTCGGTGCCGTCCCGCTGGTCCCAGGGCCGGGCCAGCCGGCCGCGTGCCAGCGGGCTCCAGGGGATCACGCCGATGCCCTCGGCCGCGCAGAGGCCGATCATCTCCCGCTCCTCCTCGCGATAGAGCAGGTTGTAATGGTCCTGCATCGAGACGAACCGCGTCCAGCCGTGGAGATCGGCCAGGTGAAGCGCCTTGCAGAACTGCCAGGCGAACATCGAGGACCCGCCGAGATACCGCGCCTTGCCGTCTTTCACGACGTCGTGCAGGGCCTCGAGCGTCTCTTCGATCGGCGTGCTGTAGTCCCAGCGATGGATCTGGTAGAGGTCGATGTAATCCGTGCCGAGCCGGCGCAGGCTCGCGTCGATCTCGGTCATGATCGTCTTGCGCGACAGGCCCTTGCCGTTCGGGTCCTTCCGCGACTGGAAGAAGACCTTGGTCGCGATCACGACCTCATCGCGCCGGGCGATCTCGCGGATCGCCCGGCCCAGGATCTCCTCGCTCGTGCCGTCGGAGTACGAATTCGCGGTGTCGAAGAAGTTGATCCCCAGCTCCAGGGCTCGCGCGAAGTACGGCCGGCTCTGCTGTTCGTCGAGCGTCCAGGGATGGGCACCCCGCTCCGGCACCCCGTAGCTCATGCAGCCGAGGCAGATCCGCGAGACCTTCAATCCGGACTTGCCCAGATTCCGGTAATCCATGACTCGTCTCCAGCGCGAAAATCTGATCGACAATTGAAGACAAATACGTTTAACCACATCGTATTGGAGGGACATCGACGAAGCCCGGCCGATCAGAGCCCTTCGACCTCCCAGCCCTTGCGAGGCTGGCGCCTGACGAAGTGGTTGGCCTCGGAGACATTCGTGATCTCGAGCTTCGCGGAGTCCCATTCGAGCGTGGTCTTGGGGAACCGGGTGGCGAGGCAACCGAGCAAGACCGATTCGGTGAGCGGGCCGGAATAGTCGAATGGCGTCGAGGAGTGGCCATTCCCACGGCAGGCCTCGACGAACTGGAGGTAATGGTCATTCCCGCCGGGATTGGGCAGCTTGACGCCCTTGAACTTCTCCGCGGGGAGCAGGATCGGCTCATCGATATAAGGCGCGTACAGGACTCCCTCGGTGCCGATGTAGATCGAGCCCTGGTCCTGCAGCGACCGTTTGCCGACGAGTCCCGTGATCTCGGCGGGCGGTCGGGCGTTGCCGTCGTACCAGTAGAGGGTCACGGGGTTGGTGGTGTATTTCGTGCCGGGGAAGATGTAGCGGACCTTCGAGTCGAGCCCCCAGTTGTGGGCGTTGGGCGCCCCGCCCTCGGATCGCAGCGATTGGGGGGCGGTCAGATTGAGCGAGGTGAAGACGGGGTCGAGGATATGGCAGCCCATGTCGCCGAACGTCCCGGTGCCGAAGTCGAGCCGTTTCCGCCATTCGCCCGGGTGATAGTAGCGGGCGATGAAGGGTCGATCCGCCGCCACGCCGAGCCATGAGTCCCAGTTCAGGCCCGACGGCACCGGGTCCTTTCGGTCGGGTCGCGGCCTGGTGTCGCCCCAGTGCTTGCCGCTCCAGCTGAGGACTTCCATCACCTTGCCGATCATCCCGGACTGGATCGTCGCCACGATCGTCCGGTGGACCTCGTGCGAGTGGATCTGGATCCCCATCTGGGTGACGACCTTCTTCTCGCGGGCCACGCGGGTGACCTGCCGGGCCTCGTAGATCGTCTGGGTGAGCGGCTTCTGGGTGTAGACGTTGAGGCCGCGCCGCAGGGCGCTCATGGTGATCGATCCATGCATGTGATCCGGCGTCAACACGTTGACCGAGTCGAGGTGCTTCTCCTTGTCGAGCAGCTCGCGCCAGTCCTGGTACACCTTGACGCCCGGGAATCGCTTGACGATCGACGCCGCGTTCTTCAGGTCAACGTCGGCCACGGCGACGAGCTTGACGTGCGGGCTGGCGGTGATCGAGCCGATGTCGGAGCCGGCCATGCCGGAGGCGCCGAAGCTGGCATGGTAGAGGGTCTCGCTCGGCGCGGCCGTGGCGTGCGCCCTCATCACGAACGGGAACGCGAAGCCGGCGGCCGCGGCCCTCTGGAGAGCGGCCCGACGGGTGACTCGGGAGGCGGGTGTTGACATCGGGGGTTCCTATCTCGGTGGGATCGTGGTTTGAAGGGCGGGATCACGGCAAAGACGCGGGAGGAGCCTGCGGATCGTCCTCAGGCTGACATGCGCAACAGACATCCCGACAGGCCCGGACGAACTGGTGTTGCGATGTACGGTCGATGCTCTTTGACCATATCTGATCGAGGATCAGGGTCAAGAGGTTGCCCCTCCGGTCATCGCCGCGCCTCGCATGCGAGCAGGGGAAGATCAGTGTCCTGGCGACTGCAAGCATGGGTATCCAGAGAGAGTCGCTCTCCTCGGCCGTGACCTCGTGATGATCGCCCGAGCGCGTCTCGAAGGAGTCCGAGCTCGACTCGGGATGTCGTTTCGTGTCGAGATTGGCTTCGTTCCATCGATTCCGATCCCGGCGAAACCGCCCTTGCAACCGGCATAACCCTCATTGTCGTGGCTTCGTTCGCTCGATTTCGACTCGATGCGAGGGTTGTGCTTGCCGGATCCCTCTCCCGCCTCGCTTCTGGGTTCGTTCGCTCGATTTCGACTCCGACGACAAACGAGGGGTTGACCGCCGACCATTTTCATGGATCTGGCTTCGTTCGCTCGATTCCGGCGCCGGTTGCGGAACGAAGACGTGAGTGAGATTTTGCACGCAATCGATCCAGGCCTCCGGGTCTTGGGTTCGTTCGCTCGATTTCGACTCGAGATGATGGTCGAGCCGACCTGGATGGCGGCGCACCTCGACGGTGGCTTCGTTCCCTCGATTTCGAATCCGGCGGAAAATCGCCATTACAACCGGCCCAGGCTTCATGGTCGCGGGTTTGTCCCGTGGACTTCGCATGAGGCTCTTACCGTGCAATGAACGGCGGCGCACCGTCGAATGCCCCGAGGATGACTCCACACGGCGTCCCTTTTCTCGAGGCGGTCTGATTCCGGCCGCTCCCTCTTCGGCGAGGGACTCCCTGCGATCTCTCGCACGGCGACGGACCGCGAGCTTCACCGACGATGTGACGCGATCGCCGAAAGAGATCTTCCTATTCTATAGTATGCCACAGGTTTTCACTTTCATGAACGCCATCAGGAATTTCCTGAGGGCAGTCCGGGAGGATTCGAGCCATCATGGGGCATGGCACGTACTCGCCCCGGCATCAAGGCCGGCCCTGGACCGCCGCTCGGGAATGTCCAGTAATTGGGTTGGGAGGCGGCGAGGGCCCTGCTGTTTCGCCGATTGGACACGAGTCTTCGGACTGTGTCCGTCGGCTCGGCTCACGACCTGGGATGACGAACGCTCGTCGGAGATGATACGATCGGGTCGGCCGGATTCCCGGCTCTTCGGAGGATATCGCGATGATCCCACGATCGACCGTGCCCGATTCAGCAACCCCGGCAGACCCTTTTGAGGAGAAGCCGATCGCGCCGCCTCTTTCGTCTCCGAACGCCCCGATCGACAGCGTCCACGAGTCAGGACCTCGGCGACCTCCAGACTTCGACCCCGAGACAGGGCAGATGCGACCGATCTCGGCGGCAGAGTGGCAGGCCCGAATGGATGAACTGACGCGGCGGCTCGCGGAGATCGACGCCGAAGACGATACGCCGCACGAGGTTTATGACGAGTTCATGCGAAACCTCGACGAAGAACGACGTCGTCAAGGGAGACCTCCCGCCTTCGAGGGGTGCTACTGAACCGGAACATGGCACGAATCCTGGTACTCGATACCACTCCCCTCGGTCTGGCGTGTCGCCGTCGCGGCCATCTGCAAGGCGATCGCTGCCGGGTGTGGCTCGACTCATTGCGAGTGGCTGGAGTCGTGGTCATCGTCCCCGAGATTGCGGACTATGAAGTACGCCGCGAACTCGACCGAGCCGGTGTCTCCGCGGGTCTGGTGCGTTTGGATGCTCTCACCGCAACCCTCGTATACGACCCGATCACGACTTCGGTCATGCGTAAGGCTTCCGAATTCTGGGCGGTCGTACGCCGTCGCGGCCTCCCGACGGCCGCGGGCCAGAGTCTCGATGCCGATGCGATCCTCGCGGCCCAGTCCGCTCTCATCGGACGCCCCGGAGATACGGTGACCGTGGCCACGAGTAACCCCGCCCATCTCGGTCGATTTCCGGGGATCGATGCCCGAGATTGGCCATTAATCGTCCCGTGATGCCGGGTTCCACGATTCTCTTCAGGGAGAGGTTCATGGCGCGAATCCCACCGCTCGAGGATGATGGAGCTGATCCGGCCGGCCGCGCCGCGCTCGAGGGGATCCTCGCGGCGCACGGCCGGCTCACGAACATGAAACGTACTCTGGCTCGCGCGCCGGTCGCCTTGAACGCGCTGATGACCTGGTACGATCTCCGCAGCGAGGTCATCCCGTTCCTGGGCGAGCGGCGGACGATGCTCTTCGCGCATGCCATCTCGGCGGGCACCGATTGCCTGGTCTGCTCGACCTTCTTCCGACGGCTCCTCATCGATTCGGGCGAGGACCCCGAGGCACTCGAGCTCGATGACTGGGAGCAGACCGTCGTCGATTACGGGCGGCAACTGGCGAAGGATCCTCATGGCGTCTCCGACGACATGTTCGCCCGCCTTTCCGCCCGGCTCCGTCCCGATCAGATCGTCGCGCTGACGGCCTTCGGCGGCCTCATGGTCGCCACGAATCTATTCAACAACGCGCTGCGGGTCGATCTGGATGATTATTTGCAGGGATATCGCAAGCGGGAGGATTGAGCATGACGGCATCGGAGGGAAAGCCTTTCGGGTCGGCTTCGGAGCTGTCCGGTCAGGTCGCGTTCATCACGGGTGCGGCGCACGGGCAAGGGCGGGCGACGGCACTGGCCATGGCCCGCGAGGGTGTGAGGGTCGCGGCCCTGGACGTCGCCCGGCCGCTGGCCTATCCCGGGTATCCGATGGGCTCTTCCCACGAGCTCGAGACCCTCGCCGAGGAATGCCGCGCCCTGGGCACCGAATGCTTGACCTTCGCCGCCGACGTCCGCGATGACGACGCGGTCGGCTCCGCGGTCGGTGCGACCGTCGAGACGTTCGGCCGGATCGATATCCTGTTCAATAACGCGGGCATCTGCGGATATGGCCTGGCGCACGAGCTGACCGAGGCCGCCTGGGACGTCATGATCGACATCAACCTCAAGGGGGCCTGGCTGGTCGCGCGGCGGGTCATCCCGGTGATGATCGACCGACGCCATGGCGTGATCATCAACAACTCGTCGGTGGCCGGGCTGCGCGGCATGGCCAGGCTCAGCCATTATGCGGCGTCGAAATGGGGGCTCGTCGGGCTGACCAAGTCGTGGGCGATCGAGCTGGCCCCTTACAATATCCGGGTCGTCGCGCTGTGTCCGACCGGCGTCAACACGCCGATGAATGACGGGCTGGCGATGCTCGAAGGGATGACGGCCCGGGAGATCGCCGAGCGCTCCGCCGGCAACCTGCTCCCCATGCCCTGGATCGAGCCCGAGGACGTCGCCGCGGCGGTCGTGTTCCTGTCGTCGTCCAGGGCCCGCTCGATCACGGGCTCGGAGTTCATCCTCGACGCGGGGTTGCTCACTCGCTGAGATCGGCGGCGAGTCCGGGGGGCAGCCGATGGAAATGGACTGGGATGGGTGGCTGGAGTCCAGCCGGCACGGCCAGCGAATCCGCAGGGGTCCGGTCCCGCGGATGCCGCTTCGCGGACGACGAACACCAGCCACCCATGGCTCGGATGATCGCTCGTGGAACATTTTCATGAAATGAGAAATGTGTTTCACGCAACGACGGGAACCTATCACGCAGGGCGCGGAGTCATGGGGAGGAATGGCCTCCTCCCTGCCGAAGAAATGGGTTCGATCCGCGTCCCCACGAACAAGGGGACTCGTCGCCGGTCGAACTTCCCGAGTTTTTCGCGGAGTCGATCGGCGGTGCAATCAAGGATTCTCGCAATCGGTCCGATGCGGGGAGAGGACGCCAGACCTCGGAGATATCACTGTGTCGTGGCGCCCGGTAACATAGATTCACTCGGTTCGACGGCATGCAGGGGAGATCGGGGACAAGGGCAGATCGAGGTGACCGATGGCTCTGGAGGAGTACCGACTGATCGCCCAGCTCGGTGCGGGATCGGACGGGATCTCGTATCGCGCGGAGATGGGCCGGATCGGCGATCTCGGGCCTGGCGTGACGACGGTCGAGGTTCGCGACGTGGGCCGCGCGGGAGGACGCCGGGCGCTGGAGATCCCTGGCGTCGCGACTCCGGCTGGCGGCGCAGCTCGAGCATCCCGCGGCGCACCGCATCCTCGATCTGGGGTCGGATGCGGACCCGCCTTACGTCGTCCTGGAGTGGGTCGGCACCGACGTCCTGGGCGCGGCCGAGGTCGCGACAGGAGGGGTACTCCGTGCGACCGCGATCGAAATGGTACGGAGCCTGGCGGTGGCGCTGGAAGAGGCCCATCGACTGGGGCTGGCCCATGGCCGGCTCGGACCCGGCCAAATCCTCCTCGTCAACGGCAGGCCCAAGCTCGACTTCACCGGCATCGACGCCGGCTTCCCGGTCGGGTCGGCGGCGACTCGCGCGCTCGACGCGGCCTGCCGCGATCCGCGATCAGGCGAAGGACCGGCGGCCGATCGCGCGTCCGACCTGTATAGCCTGGGGGCCCTCGGTGGCTGGTTGCTGACGGGCCGGACGGGTCGCGGCCTCAGCCTCGCCGGGCCGGAGTCCGGCGGCCCGCTCGGCGAGCTGATCCGCGAGCTACTCGCCGACGACCCGGCCGAACGCCCGACGGCCGGAGAAGTCCTCGAGCGGCTCGCCGCGCCGGTCGCCTCGGTCGTCGCGCCGGCTCCGTTCGACGCCACCGGGGACTGGGCCGAGACCGATCCGAAGCCCCAGTGGTCCGGGTCATCTCTCCCTTCCGGCGCGTTCGAGCTTCGCGTGGACATCGAAGAGCCCCGCACGTTGGCCCTCGACGGGGGCCGGCCCCGCCTGGGCCGCTATCGCCTCCTTAACAAGCTGGGCGAGGGGGGACAAGGGATCGTCTATCGCGCCGAGGATCTCGCCGAGGGGACCGTCGTCGCCATCAAGATCCTGAAGACCGAGCGGGTCGGCGACACGATGGGCCTCCGTCGGTTCCGCAAGGAGGCCCGGCTCATGGCCGAGGCCAATAACCCCCACGTGGTCAACGTGCTGGAATACAACGAGGAAGGCGGCATCCCCTACCTCGTCCTGGAATTCGTGGCCGGCGAGGGCCTCGACGGCCTGCTCAGGGAGAGGGTCCGACTCGACGAATCCGAGGCGCTGGCGATCATGGCGGGCGTGGCGCGCGGACTGATGGCGGCGCATGACCGCGGGATCATCCACCGCGACATCAAGCCGAGCAACGTCCTCCTGATCCCCCCGGACACCCCGGGCGGACGGCTCGTGGACACGATCTCATATATCCTCGAAGACCGTCCCGGATCGAGGTCCCCGGTGGGAGAGCCGCTCGCCGAGACCGAAGTCGCGGAGGACAAGGGTGCGGCGGGTTCGAAGCCTGCGGGGCCGGGGGCGCCCCGGATCAAGATCTCCGACTTCGGACTGGCAAGGCACGTCGTCGACACCGAGTCGCTGGCCCTGACCGCGGCCGGCGCCCTGATGGGGACCCCCCACTACATGGCGCCGGAGCAGTGGACCGGTCGCGCCACCCATGCGCATACGGATGTGTATGCGATGGGCGCCATGTTCTTCCATCTCCTGGCGGGCAAGCCGCCCTTCGAGGGGATGAACCGGGACGAGCTCGCCCTGAAACACTGCAACGAGCCGCCCCCGCCGCTGCTGACGCTCGACGCGGGCCTCAGCGAGGGGACCGTACGCGTGGTCGAGAGGGCCCTGGCCAAGCGGCCCGAGGATCGTTATGCCGACGCCGGGGCGATGCTCAGGGACCTGGAGGCGCTCCTCCACGGCGAGCCGACCGGAATCCCGATGCACCCCATCCTGCCGGCTTATGACCCGCACCGGGCCCAGCGGTTCGAGTTCCGCTGGGAGCTCGAGTCCTCGCCGCGGGAACTCTGGCCGTTCGTGACCGATACGGACCGGCTCGACCGCGCGATCGGTTTCCCGGCCATGAGGTATTCGACCCGATATGAGGAGGGCCGCGGCGTGCGGACCTTCTCCGAGGGCCGCAAGGCGGGGATGGTCGAGATCGGCGAGGAGCATCCCTATGAATGGGTCGAGCCGCGGCGGATGGGGGTCATGCGCGAGTATAGTCAGGGCCCATTCGTCTGGCTGGTCAGCGTCGTCGAGCTGATCCCCCGGCCCGGAGGCGGGACGACGCTGATCCACCGACTCGACCTGGAGCCGAGGAGCTGGAAGATCCGCGTCGGATCCCGCTGGGGCGTGGGCGTCGGTCTGCGCAAGCGCCTGGAGGGCGTGTATCGCCGCATCGACGCGACCGTACAGGGACGATCGCGTCGCGGTGCGGCCGTCGAGGCCGATCCGTTCGAGGAGTCGGGCCGCTTGCCGGGCCCGCGTCGCCTCAGGCTCGAGCGGCTGCTGGACCGACTGGCCGAGCGAGGCATCGACGCGGCGGTCGTCGAGCGGCTGGGAGACCATCTGGCACGCGGCTCGGCGCAGGACGTCGCGCGGATCCGGCCGCTCGCACTCGCCGAGCGGTTCGGGCTCGATCCCGACCCGGTGATTGCGGCCTGCCTGCATGGCGCACGCGAAGGATTGCTGGAATTGCACTGGGACTTACTCTGCCCGGTCTGCCGGATCTCCTGCCAGGTGACGGATACGCTCCGCGCGATCGCCGAGCATGGCCACTGCGTGGCCTGCCACCTCGACTTCGAACTCGACTTCGCCAACTCGATCGAGCTGATCTTCCGGGTGCATCCGGAGATCCGCGAGGCCGACCTGGGCACGTACTGCGTGGGCGGGCCGGCCCATTTGCCGCACGTGACGGCCCAGGTCCGCCTCGCGTCGCACGAGCGGATCGAGCTGGAGCTCGAATTGCCGGAGGGCACGTATCGGCTTCGCGGTCCGCAGTTGCCCTGGACGTTCGACTTCATGGTGCGGGGTTCGACCGGACTCCGCCGCTACGAGATCGAGCTGGCGCCCGGGCTCGTGCCCACGAGCCCCGGAGGGCTGCGCGGGCGGCCAAGTGCTGGTCCTTCAAAATCGGCATGACCGCGAATTGCTGGTCCGCATCGAGCGGACGGCGTCGCGGAGCAATGCCTTGACCGCGGCGAAGGCCGCTTCGTCGGCCCTCTTCCGCGAGCTGTTCCCGGGCGAATCGCTGGCTCCGGGCCAGCTCGCGACGGTCTCGACGGTGACGTTCCTGGTCACGGCGCTGGACCCGCGCAGGCCGATGCGCTCTACCAGAGCCTGGGAGACGCCAGCGCCTTCGGCGTGATCCACGAGCATTTCCGCCGGTTGGGCGACGCGATCCGCCAGGGCGGCGGGGCGGTGGTCAAGACCCAGGGCGATGGCGTCCTCGCGTCGTTCGGCGACGTGACCGCGGCGGTCCGGACCGCGCTGGAACTACCGGGCCGGCTCGCCGGTGACGAGCTGACGCGGCCGTTGCGACTCCGGATCGGCCTGCACAAAGGCCCTACCCTCGCCGCGACGCTGAACGACCAGCTCGACTACTTCGGGACGACGACCCGGCAGGCCGCCGGGACCTTGCAATACGCCCGCGGCGGCGAGCTCGTCTTGACCCAGGCCGTGGCGTCCGACCCCGAGGTCGCCGCCCTGCTGAACGAACGCCGGATCGAGACCGAGGTCGTCCCGGCGGAGCTGGGCGGACAGACCCACGTGATCCGGGTGCGGCTTCATGCGACTGGTGGCGGGGTGGCGGGGTCGCCGAGTGTCGAGGATTGATCTCACATCCTCGATGTTCCGAAGGGCTTCCGGCCGTCACGAACTTCCCGTCGGCCAATCAGTCGCGGAAACGGCGCAGAGTCCCGGCGGGCCGTCATGGCAAGAGCAAGCGGTGAAAGTGTCGGACGAGCAGCGGCTCCGATCGGATCATTGTTCCCGGGCGATCGGGATATCCTGGGTGGAGACGAGAGAGACGGGTCAAACCGGCTGCGGTCATCCGGGACTGCGTGAAGGGGGATCATCCGAAGCGTAGCCACACCGATTGTCTCATCTGTAGGGCGGGGCGCCACCGCGTCTTACGACGGACTTCGGTGCGGGAGACTCATTACCCTCTCACGTCGTTCGGAGCAAGACGCCAACCGAGTGCCTCTATCACGTCGGTGCCGTGGATGTTAGTCTGGGGGGCTACCCCATCTGGCCGGCCCGGGCACGTTGGCATTTCGAGCAACGGCGCCGGGGGCCGGGTTGAGGCTTGGGGTTGCTCCTTTCTGGCGATCCACTGCGATGAGCGACGATGGTTACATCCTCTCGGCGATCGAGGGACGCGACCCGCAGGCCGCCGAGAAGCTTCTGCCGCTGGTCTACGACGAACTGCGCCGGTTGGCCTCGCATCGGCTGGCGCATGAGGCCTCCGGGCAAACGCTGCAATCTTCCGACCTGGTGCACGAGGTCTATCTCAGGCTCGTTGGTGAGGATGAGCAGCAGAAGTGGGACGGCCGCGCCCACTTCTTTGCTGCGGCCGCGGAAGCGATGCGGCGGATCCTGGTGGAGAACGCTCGCCGCAAGAAGCGACTCAAGCATGGCGGTGGTCGCTGCCGCGTCAACCTCGATGCCGCGGCCGTCGTGGCGGAGGAAACATTCGAGGACCTCGAAGCCCTGGACGACGCGCTCAGCAAGCTTGCCGCGGAAGACGCGCTGAAAGCCGAACTGGTCAAACTCCGCTTCTTCGCCGGTCTGACCATGCCCGAGATCGCCCGGGTGCTGAAGATCTCGCTGGCAACCGCCGAACGACATTGGACTTACGCCCGCACCTGGCTCTTTGCCGAACTCAAGGGTCGCGACAGTTCCGAAAACCCTCAAGAAAAAACTAAAAAGGAATGAGGGGTTTCGAGAGCGTTCGTCGCATTGATGACAGCAACTGATCGCGCCTTATCGAGCCGTCTGAGTCCCAGGCCATGAGGGCCCAGGCTCGCTGAAGGCAGATCCAATCGTCCCATCTCGTGTCCCCGCGCGTTATCCGGGCGGGGCAGGATTGTTCGTCGCACGGTGGACCATTGGGCACTCCGCCTGTCGGTCACTGCGCGAGGCTCTTCTCGGAATCGCTCGTGGATCTTGCCGACCGGCTACTTCAGTGGTCGAGGGGCGATCACAAAACTCAATAAGATCGCCGCCGCCGATTCCCTGACTCCCGTGTCGCGATGAGAGCATGAACTCTCCGATGAGCCGCGATGCGCAAGGCCTACTCGGACGACCGGTCGGTCGTCGGAACCAGCGACCCGATCTGCGAGTTCCCTTTCTCGCCCGTCGTCACCGACAGGCTCGATCCGGCGGGAAAGAAGCAGTCGCCATGTGAACTGCGACGTCGGACCGTTCCGACAGACCCTCCGGGTGCGCAACGAGGGCCATCTGTGACGGGGAAGCGATACACGTTGACCACGAAGGACGCACTCTGGAGCGATGAGCCGGCGAAGTCGGGAATGGCGCCTCTGACACTCCCGTTTTCTCGAATTCACCATGTCAAGTGGACTCAAATCCTCGACGACGACCGTTTGGAGTTTGCTGGGCCGAGTCGTCAATCAACGGACTTTACTGGTTGAGGAAAAGCTCGATGAAGACGGAATTCTCCCCTGTCACGGGTCTCGCTCTAGTGCTTGTCGTGATGATGGCGGCCGCACCAGGGCCCGCGGCTGCTCAGGGGGAAGATCCCACAAGAACCACGACAAGAGGAGACGCGGCGGCCGTACAATCGCAGCCGGAAAGTAATGACGCACGATCTCGCGAGATCTCCGCGGAGGCATTTCGCCGGTCAGCAAGGAGAAGACCGAGTCCCACCGCAGGCGCGGGCGGAATGGGCGGAATGATGGTCTCTGGAAGTGTCGCCCCAGCCGCTCGGCAAAAGGCGGCGCAACCGACGGTTGTTCGTTCTCTGAAAGACCGTCTGGACGTGGAACTGGTACTTGATTACGCGCTTTTCAGTATCGGCAACGATCGGGTCAGGCTCAGAACATATAATGGCCAACTCGTTGGACCAACGCTTCGAGCCAAGGCGGGCGACAGACTCTTCGTCACACTGCGCAACAGGCTGCCGGTCGAGCCCGAAGAGAAACATGAGGCGAATGATTACCACATCTGGAATACCACCAACTTGCACTATCATGGCCTGCACGTCGCTCCGCAGGGGACGGGCAAGCTCGAGAGCGACAACGTCTTGATCAAGCTGGAGCCGATCGCGGACGCCGATGGTTCGGTTCAGGAGTATGAGGTACACATCCCCAAGGAGCATCCCGCGGGCACATTCTGGTATCACCCGCATGTGCATGGGTCGACAACGCCTCAGGTCGCGAGTGGAGCGGCGGGCGCCTTGATCATCGAGCGAGACGATGATGTCCTCAATCTCGATCACAACCCGGCGATCAGGGCCGCGGCGGAAGAAATCCTCGTCCTGCAACAGATCCCTTATCTCATGGACAGAAACCTCCGTCTTGAGATGCCGTATCTCAAGCTCGAAGATCGCGGTTACGGAGAGATCGAAAAGCTACACTACCATCCCACAACATCCGGCAACGAGCATGTATTTACCGGCAACTTGATGTTTGATCCGGGGAGCTGGAAGAAACTAAGGCGGTATGTCACCGTCAATGGCCGGAAGATTCCGACCATCAAAATGGCACCCGGCGAGGTGCGCAGGTTCAGGTTCATTCATGCCGGGCAGAGAGAGCTGATCACGCTCCAGCTCCAGAGAGCCGCCGGGTCCCAGCTTCAGGATCCCGTCGAGAAGCAGATACAATCGGGACCCAGTACGCTCGCACTCAACGAGATCGCGGTCGATGGCTTGCCTACCGGTGATATGACCGAGAAGTCCAAGCTGGACCTCTACCCGGGATACCGTTCCGACGTGCTGATTCAGGCCCCACGAGGATTCTCGGGGGAATACGACCTCGTGGATCTACAGGCACCGGGCGGGACTGGTGACGACGGTTCACCAGAATTGCTGAGTCTGGTCGCGCGGATCGTGATCGCCGGAGACCCGAAACCGATGGAACTTCCCAGACCGGCTGATCTTGTGAGGTATCGCAGGCGCAACCTCGGCCCTCCGACGGACCCGAAGATTCAGTATGTGAACTATGCAATCGTTGAGAGGCAGAACGAGGTCAAGTATTTCCTCTCGGATCAGGATGTGGAGCCGTGGGATCTCCCCCGTGGCGAAGAGTTTGATCCCACCAAATACAGGGAGCTGACGCTCGGGAAGATCCAGAAATGGATCGTAGGAAGTCGGAACGGGACCGAGCGTGATCTACGAGTGGTGTCCCCGCAGGAGGCCATGAGCATCACGAAGGGCGAAGATCTGATCATCGTGGCATCCGGCAGTGGCGACCTGCGTTTCCGCATCTTCAAATACGATGGCGAGCGCGAGGACGTGGTGGCACCCGTCAAGGGAATGCTCCAGTCGCGCTGCTTCGATCCCAGTGGCAAGCCGAACCCGAAGAAGGACTGGGACGAGGACGTGACGCCGGAGAAAGCCCAGCAAATCGTCGGTCTCAGGAAGAGACTCGAGATGCTCGAGGGATTGGGGCCTCGCCACGAGCTCACCCGCGCCGAGAAAAGGCAGGTCATCACCGAGGTCGAATCGATCGCCGGTCTCACCATTGATGTGGCCCACCCCTTTCACATCCACATCAACTCGTTCCTGGTCCAGGAAGTAAAGGACGAGCACGGTGAAGTTGTGACAAAGCAAGAGATCGGGAAACCGACCTGGCGGGACACACTCGCGCTGAAACAAGGCTACACTTATACCCTGTTCATGGAATATGAAGATTTCAGCGGTTCCTTCGTGGAACACTGCCACATCCTCGACCATGAGGATCACGGGATGATGGAGATCGTGACCATCGTCGATCCGTCCAAGCCTCGTCAAACACCTCCCGATATTGTCGAGAGTCCGGGGAAGCTTCCGATAGCCGACCCCATGAAGCCGACTGTTGCGCTCTTCGTGAAAGGGACCGACTGCCCGCACTGCATGAGCCAGGTCAAGGAACTGGGGACATCGCTCGATCCTTCGAGGATGAATCTTGTTGTCGTGAGTTCCGCGAAGAAAACCGACCTTGCCGGTTTCCCCAGGGGCCCCTTCGGGCTCGTCGCCGATCCCGGTCTCAGGCTGTTTCGTCAATTCGGAGCGGTCAAGGACGCCTCGAACGAGCCTCTCCACGCGACGATCGTCCTGAATCCCGCCGGGAAAGCCGCCCTGAAGGAGATTGGCGACGCCCCGTTCCAGGACTTCGCGGCTGTTCGAAGGGCGCTGGCGCCTCGGTAGGTCGGGAATCGTGATGAAACGCGTGATGACCAGGTGATCATGACTAGTGTTATAGGAGAGATCCACAAATGGGTAAACGTTCCTGGTCGGCATCGTGAGCGAACGCCATTCGTGGCCGGCGCCATCGTCGGCCTGCCCGGGTTGGTCCTGCGTCGATCTTATCCCGCCGGGCAAACGGAAGGTCCTCAGCGAACGGAAGGTCCTCAGCGAGCAGTATGGCCAAGATGGGCGCCTCGACGCTCATGGAGCGAAAAAGGGGGGACGTCATTCAGATCGAGGGTCGGGACCAACGGCGAGCGACGCCGCCTTTTCATGGTGCGGAGCGCATCGGGTGCCATCTCGCCGTCTACCAGATCCAGAAGGTAATCGACACCAGATCGACACCTGGGCCCGAGAAATCATCGTCTAGCTGGCGAAAATCACAAGAGTTCGAGCGGGAAACTCAGGAGTGTTTCCTGACACCGTTCCTACTCCCCACCTCCTGCACCCTTATCACCCAGATTCACGAGGAGAAACAACGATGGCACACAACGAGTCGTTCTTGAAGACGGGCGAGAGACTGTTCTCCGGCCAGTTCCTCAGATCAAAGAACGGCCAATTCCGCGCAGTGCTGCAAGAAGACGGCAATTTCGTCGTCTATCGCGGGGACGGAATTGCGGCTCCTCACTGGGCCATCATGCCCAATGGTGGGAAGAAGGAGTTGCCACGTGCCAGCGACGGCCCATTCGAGCTCTTTATGCACGATACCGGTGACTTGGTGCTTTACGGCAAGCCAGGTCCAAGCCCCCGCTACGTTTATTGGAGGCTGACGGATCTACATACAGATAATAAATAGACGCGCCTAATCCCTGGGCCGTCCTCCCTGACGACGGGAACTTCTTCGTTGCGTCAAACGGCGATTGGCGAAGCAGAGTTTTCTCCCTTGACCCTTCGAAGGGTATCCATAAATTTGAGGGTGCTGCTAGGCAGGAATACCCAACATAGCGGGGTGTGAGGAGAATTGGGCGTGGGAGCCGCGGATCGCCGAAGGCGCGCAGCGTCCGGCTGACGAACTCCAGGCCCGAGCGCCCGGCTCGCCGACACGTCTCAAGCACGGACATCAAGACCTCCTGGGCGTGTGCGCCCACCCAGGTGCGGTTCCCGCCCCACACCTTCCGGTTCACCACCGCCGGCCGGATCGCTCGCTCGGCCTCCCAGTTGGTCGGCTCGATCTCGGGGTGGCTCAGGAACGTGAACCACTCGTCCAGGTGCTTCCACAGATGCGCCGACACCGTCTCGTAGGCCGGCACCTCCCGCACCGGCCAGGCCAGGTCTCTCAGTCGCCTGTCGAACTCCTTGCGCGCTCGCCGCAACCGCGCGTCCGACACCTCGCCCTTCTTGTGTCGGTTACGGAGGTGGATCGCCTCGGTGAACAACGCGATCAGCTTCCGCGGGTAATGCACCGCTCCCCGCTTCGCTTTCGACCTGGCGATCGGCACGCGGCGGGAGATCGGGAGACCTTCGGTCAGGCACTCGGGCGGGGTCGGAGACCCGCGCCCAACTCTATCAACGACGAAACGGGAAGTGATTCCCGGCCTGTTCCTAGGAGTTGAACTGACGCCGATTTCGCTTCAGAGAGATGAATCGACACCTACTTTCTGTTTTGCAATCACATCCTGGAGGGAGATCGGGCATGGCGGAGACAGGCCTGGCGAAAAGAGATGCAGGAGCTCCTGCGCCCCAACCGGACGGGACATCGCCGCGGTCGGCGGAACTTATATTGACCCGAGCGGCCCCGTCCCGGCTCGACCCACCGGATCCCGAGGAACTCCGGGGTGCACAGTTCGAGGAACGGAGCCGCAACATCTCGTTTCCGCAGAGGATTCTGAACATCGGCTTCATGGGGGCGATCGCGCTGGCCAGCATTTCGCTGCTGCTGGGCGCCCTCTACCTCTTCCTGTTCATGTGGAAGGCGAGCACCTCCATCGAGAGCCTGCTGACGCGAGCACAGTCGATATCGGCGGGAGGATTGGGCGGAGGTGGGATCAGCTCGGGCGACCTGAGGATCGCCATCGCCGCCCAGCTCCACATCACCAAGCAAGCGCTGCTGTCATGTTCAATCCTGGTAGGAATGGCGTTCGGGTTCCTGGGCTTCTCGCTGTTCCTCATCGGGATCAGGGCCGAGATGGAAGCTGAAGGCGGCAAGGAAGCCGCCCACGTCAAGCTCGCCCGATTGTCGCCGGGAGTGTTCGTGATCCTCTGCGCCTCGGTGATGATCATCATATCGACGACTCACTCGACGGGGTTCACGATGGAGGCCGGTCTTGATACACAGAAGTTCGGCGGCATGGGGGGCGGTATGGGACCCATGGGTGCCGGTGCCAGCGGCGGCATGAGGGGAGGCTTCGGCGACGCCCTCGTGGCACCCGATGCCAGTGAAGGGACGCGGGGAGGCATCGACAAGGTTAATCCCCCCACGCCCGGGCGACGATGAA
The DNA here is from genome assembly GCA_963743925.1 of uncultured Planctomycetota bacterium. Classification (GTDB taxonomy): domain Bacteria; phylum Planctomycetota; class Planctomycetia; order Isosphaerales; family Isosphaeraceae; genus CAVZRC01. Next base: position 289,347 of record CAVURY010000037.1, read on the forward strand.
AAAGGGCTCATCACTCATCGTGAGAGGCGAGATCCACCAGTGAGTGAAGACTCCCTGTCGGAATCGAGAGCGAACGCCCCTCGTCGCCATCGCCATCAGGGGACTGCCCGGACTGGTCCTGCATCGACCGGATCTCGCCGGACAGACAGAAGGTTATGAACACGTAGTATGACCGCCATGCTCGCCTCGACGCCGACAACGCGATCATCCCGAACGACGGAACGCCGAACTCCGACCGACCGATCAATCAGACCTGACGACCTACTTCGAAATGAGGCTCCCCAATGAATCGCCTGCTGGTGTGCGCCGCGTTGCTGACGAGCATTAGTGCCGACACCACCTCCACGGCCGCGGCGGCCGCGGACGCGCCCAAGCTCGTGGTGGTCGTGGTCATCGATCAGTTGCGCCGCAGCGAGATCGATCGGCTTGGCCCACACTTCACCGGCGGGTTGCGCCGGGCGCTCAACGAAGGGGCGCGGCTCGACGGACACTACGGGCATCAGAATACCTACACCGGCCCCGGCCACGCGCTGATCCTGTCCGGGTCGTACGGCTACTTGAACGGCATCTTTCAGAACAAGTGGTTCAATCGCGCGACCGGACGGTCCGAGAACATGCTTTTCGATGCGAAGGCGCAGGTGATCAACCGAGGGCCGGTCGATCCCGGCGAGGACTCGTCGCCGCGCAATTTCTACGGATCGACGGTGGGCGATGAGCTTCGCATGTCCAATGGCGGCAAGTCCAGGGTCGTCGCGGTGGCGATCAAGGAGCGCGGCGCGCTGCTGCTCGGGGGCCGGACCGGCACCGCCTACTTCTTCAACGAGCTGAACGGCGACTGGACGACGTCAACCTACTACATGAACGTGCTGCCCGACTGGCTGGTCGCATTCAATGCGAAGCGCCTCGCCGATCAGTGGTTCGGCAAGGAGTGGACCCGCTGCCTGCCCGAGGCGGTCTACGGTCCGGAGCCCGACGACGCTCCCTGGGAGGCCGATGTGCTGGGTCTCGGCAGGACCTTTCCGCACAAGATCACCGGCGGGGAGCAGAAGCCGACGGGCAAGTACTGGGACGCTTTCACGTACTCGGGTTTTGCCATCGACCACACATTCGAATGCGCTCGCGCCGCCGTCGAGGGCGAAGGACTCGGCCAGGACGAGATCACCGACGTCCTGGCGATCTCGGTCAGCCCGACCGATTTCTCAGGCCACACGTTCGGCACGTACTCGCACGAGGTCAGAGACTCGTTCCTCCGCACCGATCGCGCGCTCGGTGAGTTCTTCGCTTATCTCGACAAGCGGCTGGGTGCGCGCGGTTGGATCGCCATGATAACGGCCGACCACGGCTCGGCGCAACCTCCAGAGCGCGCACGCACGCTCGGCCTGCCCGCCGAGCGCGGCAAGAAGGCCGCGATCAAGACCGCGATCACTACGGCGCTCGACGCGCGGTTCGGCACGGGCGACTGGGTGCTGGCGCTGGAGGACCCGAGCGTCTACCTTAACCGCAAGCTCATCGAGGGGCGCAAACTCGATGCCGCGGCTGTCGAGACCGCTGCCGGCGAGGCGGTGATGACGCTATCGGGGTTCCTGGGCTATGCGACGCGCACCCAGATATTGCACGGCAACCTGCCGCCGGTCGCCGCCTCCCGGGCCATTGGCGCAGCTTTTTTGCACCGCGGGCCGGGGACGTCGTGCTGGTGCAAGCACCTTTTTCGTTCTGGGGCAAGTCCGGCGATTGGCAATTCGGCTCGGGGCACGGCAGCTTCTATCGCTATGACACCGATGTGCCGGTCTTCTTCCTGGGCGCCCCGTTCGCCGCCGGCTACTTCGGTGAGACCGAGATGGTGGATCTGGCCGCGACGCTGGCGCGGTTGCTGAACATCAACCAGCCCGCCGCGTGCGAGGGGCATCCGATCGGTGAGATCCTCGCCGCGCCTGCGGCTGGACCGGGAGTGAGCGCACCGGCACCGAGGCTCCGCCGCCGCAACGATTGAGCTCGGACGAGTCGTTCCAATCCGCCTTTCCGAACCACCGACCGCAAGGAGAGTGCTCGTGTCTGACGCGCCCGGCAAGTTCACCCGTCGATCGGCATTGACCCTCATGGGCGCAGCAGGTGCCGCGGGCCTTGCCGCGGCAGCTCATCCCGCCGTGGCGGGCCTGGCCGATCCCGAGCAGAAAGTGACTCAGAAGTACATCTTCGGTTACGGATCACTGATCCAGATCGAGAGCCGCACTCGCACGGTGCCGAAGGCCTTCGCCGCCTGGCCCGTGATCGTCAAGGGGATCACGCGCGGCTGGTATTACCAGGCGGACGTCGCGAGCTTGAACCCGACCTACCTCGGCGCGGAAAGCCAGGAAGGCGCCATCACCAACGGCGTGATCTACCCCGTCACGGATTCCGAGTTTGAGGCGACCAGGATCCGTGAGGCGGACTATCTGCCGACCAGGATCGAGCCTTCCGCGATCACGTGGCTGGATGGCAGGAAGGCCACGCCCGCCGGCGAGTTCTGGTATTTCGCCAGCCAATCGAGGAAGCCGGCCACCGCCGAGCACCCCATCGTCCAGTCGTATGTTAACATCTGCATCGACGGATGCATACAGATCGAGGAGACGTATCCCCTGGCGCGAGAGGCCCACTTCGCCGAGGTTTTCGTCAAGACCTGCACCGACTGGAAGACCCCATGGATCAACGACCGGATTTTCCCGTATCGACCATTCATCCACATGCCGCGCGCCTTTGAGATCGACAAGATCCTGTCCAGGTCCCTTCCCGACGCCCTGTTTCACAAGATCACGATCGGGTGACGATCCTGGCGGCCTGGGCTCCCGCGACTGTTCGGGCGATTGGGAGTCCCGAAATCGCTTGCGGAGCCTTGCCCTTGTCGGAGACGGAAACACGATCTTGACTCGCGAACGACTCGCGGGTCTCCTCATCCTGTCAGTCCTCGCCGCGGACTTGTTCGGGGGCCGGTCGCGAATAAGCTCGTGCTATAGTGGCGGGGCTCGCCGCTCAGCCCCGCCTCGGACGCCGCGGTCGAGCAGAGCGTCGCAACCTCCGACGGAATGGTACAATTCCGGAGTCGCCTGAGGGGTTCCGGCGGGCTTCGTCGCATTGAAGTAATGGAGCCCTTGAGACCGGAGCGATGCCATGAGCGATCCGTCGCGGGTGGAAGAGGTCTTCTTCTCGGCGCTCGAGAAGGGAACAGCGGAGGAGCGGGCGGCTTATCTTGACCAGGCCTGCGGCGCGGACCGCGCGCTGCGATTCCAGGTGGAGCGGCTGCTGAAGGCCCATCCGCAGGCCGAGGCTTTCCTGGCCCGACCCGCCGTGGACCGCGACGAGATCGACGCTCGCCATGCGGCAGGGCACTCGACGATCGGCCCGGATCCGATCCGGCCCGATCCTACGGCGCGGACCGAACTGCTCTCGTCGCTCGACCCCGAGCGCGGCGACGATGCGGAGAACGCCCTGAAGTTCCTGGAACCTTCGGACAAGCCCGGATCGCTGGGCCGGCTGGCGCACTACGAAGTCCTCGAGGTTCTGGGGAACGGCGGGTTCGGGACCGTCGTGAAGGCATTCGACGAGAAGTTGCACCGATTCGTCGCCATCAAGCTCATGTCTCCGCTCCTGGCGGCGACCTCGGCGGCTCGGAAGCGATTCGTGCGCGAGGCACGGTCGGCCGCGGCGGTCCGCCACGCGAATGTGATCGCCATCTACGCCGTCGAGGACCAGCCCATCCCCTATCTGGTCATGGATTACATCGCCGGGCGAACGTTGCAGCAGAAGCTCGATGCGACCGGACCACTCGAGCTGACGGACGTGCTGCGGATCGGCCAGCGAACGGCCGCCGGCCTGGCCGCGGCCCATGAGATGGGCTTGATTCACCGCGACATCAAGCCGGGCAACATCCTGCTGGAAGAGGGGGTCGAGCACGTCAAGATCACGGACTTTGGCCTGGCGCGCGCGGCCGATGATGCCGGTCTCACGCAGTCGGGATTCATCGCCGGCACCCCGATGTACATGGCGCCCGAGCAAGCGCTAGGCGAGAAGATCGATCAACGCGCCGACGTGTTCAGCCTGGGTAGCGTCCTCTACGCGATGTGCAGCGGCCGACCGCCATTCCGGGCCGCGAATACGATCGCGGTTCTCAAGCGCGTGGTGGAAGATACGCCCCGCCCGATCCGGGAGATCATGCCTGAGGTGCCTGAGTGGCTTTGCCAGCTGATCTCGGAACTGCATGCCAAGAATCCGGCCGACCGGGTGACCTCGGCACGCGGCGTGTCCGACCTGCTGGGACGACGCCTGGCCGAGCTCCAGGGGACCGGAGACATCCCCGCGGAACCGGGCGTCCCGGGGTCCGGGGAGGGGAAGGCGCCAGCGGCGAAGGAAGCCCCGAGGCCTTCGCGGGCGGTCCGGTGGCTCGGATTCTTCAACCGTCGCCGGATGGTCGTCGCGACCGCGATAGTGGTGCTCTTCGGATGCCTGGGCTTTGCGGAAGCGACCGGCGTCACCGATTTCCGCGGCACGGTCATCCGCTTGCTCGCTCCGGAGGGCACTCTCGTCGTCGAAGTTGACGACCCAGGAGTCAGTGTCAAGATCGACGGGCCGGATATCGTCATCACGGGAGCGGGTGCCAAGGAAATCCGCCTGACGCCCGGCAACTACATGGTCGAGGCCACCAAGAATGGCAAGCTGGTGAAGCAGGAACTGGTGACGGTCACGAAAAACGGCCTCCGGATCGTCCGGGTCAGCCATGAGCCGCCGACGCCCGTAACGAAGGCCGCGCCGCGTTCCGCCGTTGAGTCTGCCTGGGAACGAGTCGTGTCCGCCCTATCGGCGGCCGAGCAAGTGAGAGCCGTCGCGGCGCGGATGAAGGAACTCAACCCGGGCTTCGACGCTACGGTTAGACCCACCATAGAGGACGGCGTCGTGCGAGAACTGGAGCTCAATACGGATGACGTGACCGACATCTCGCCGGTGCGTGCGCTCACCAGGTTGAGGGCCCTCAGGTGTTCCGGCTTTGGAGATCGCAACAGTCCGCTAACCGACCTGTCGCCGCTCGGCGAGTTGCCGCTCAGGACCCTGGTCCTCGCCAAGGGTGAATTATTTGACCTCTCTCCGCTGAGGGGGATGCCCTTGACGGAATTCAGGTGCTATGGCACGCGAGTCAACGACCTGTCGCCGCTTACGGGCATGAAGCTGAGGATCCTGAATTGTGACGGTTTGCACGTGTCGGACATCTCGCCACTGGAGGGAATGCCGCTGGAAGTTCTGGACCTCACCGGAACAAGCGTCGAAGACCTGGCTGCCCTCGCGGGTATGAAGTTGGAGCAGTTAGGGCTTGAACGCACGAAGGTCTCCGACCTCTCCGTCTTGAAAGGGATGAAACTCACCGCCCTCTCCGTGTGCGGCACCAAGGTCTCCGACCTGTCTCCGCTCACGGGCATGAAGCTGACGTTTCTCCACTGTGGCGGCTCCAACGTCTCCGACCTTTCGCCCCTCAACGGGATGCCGCTGGGTGATCTCAACTGTGCGGGCGCCAAGGTGACCGACGCGAGCCTCAATCAGATTAATCAATGCCATGATCTGCGTTTGCTCGTATTGAGCGACACGCAGGTGAGCGATTTGGGGCTGGCCCACCTCAAGGACCACAAGAACCTGAGGAGAATCATGGTGCAGGGGACCAGAGTCTCCGACCTGTCGCCGCTGAAGGACATGCCGCTGGAAGAGGTCCGCCTGACCCCGAAGAATCTCACCAAACAGGGCCTGGAGAACCTCCGCAACATGAAGAGTCTCAAGACCATCGGCACGGAATGGAATCGTGGGTGGCCGGCGGCGGAGTTCTGGGCCAGGTACGAGAAGGGGGAGTTCAAGGAGTAGCGCGTGGATGGTCGCGATCGCGCATGCGCCGCCGCGCTGGCTCACTGGTGATCCGAGAGTATTTTTTCGGATTCCTTGGAATGCTGCCGATCTGGGATGTGACGTCGGCCGTAGACGCTAAGAGCGTCTCACTGTTGCTCCGAAGTGGGATTCGATCGATATCCGCTATGCCTGAGGAACCTCTTCCGATTACGTAATCACCGGCGTGCATCTTCAACCCTCCGCACGACGAAATGGAATGGCCGTGGCTTCAAGAGCGTCCGTTGGGTTGCCTCGATTTGCTCGTTCAACGCTCGGTATTGGTCGTGCAGCGCGCTCCGATCGGGATGTGACGGCAGGTACTGGTCGAGCGATCGTGCGGCCTCGGCGAGCTTGCTCCGCGCCTCGGTGAGATGGATCAAGATGCCCGCCTCGGCGTCCCAGGGGCCGCCGGGTTCCCAGCCGTCGGCAGTCGCCGAGGCGATGTTCAGGCCCGCCGCGAGCTGCTGGTCGGTGGAGATGCCCAACGCCCGGCCGTCGGCGAGGATCTCGTAACGGCCGGGAGGCAGGTTCGTCACGGTCAGCATGTAGCGGTCCAGCTCGTCCGGGATCGGGATGTAGCGGAACTGCAAGGCCCCGAAGATTCCGAAGTTGATCGGTAGCCCGTCGTCGAGGCGGTCGAACTCGATCCGCCCACTCGCCGCGGAACCGGAGAGATTGGTCACGCGGCAACCCGACGCGGAGTCCACCTTCGAGCCCCCGGCATCGATCGACACTGAAGAAACCTCAGCAGGTGCGTCCAGGCCCTTGAGGATGGCGAACGCCATCGCCAGTTGGCCCAGCTCGCTGAGGTGGACGCCGTCGGCGGCGTGGAGGGTCGCCTGGTCGTTCGGTTTGGCCGAGGCATTCGCCGCCAGGACGTTCCGCTGGATTCGCCGCATCGTGCGCTGGATGTCGATGGAATGCTCGCCCAGCGATCGCGCCAGCGCCATGCCCTCGTCGCACATCGCCTGGAGGTACCCCTTCTCGGCCGTCTCGGGTTTCTCGGCGGTGATCGCCGCCGACCCGATGTAGACCCGAACGCCCTTCGCCTTGCATTTCTCGACGATGCCTCGGATCGCGTCGAGGTAGGTCCGCTTGTGCTCGGCGTCGGCCTTCGTGCCCCAGCCGATGTCGTTGATCCCGTAGGCGACGATCAACACGGTCGCCCCGCGGTCGAGGACGTCGCGATCGAGCCGCTTGAGCCCGCCGGCCGCCGTGTCGCCGCCCCATCCCGCGTTGATGAATCGGACCTTGCGATCGGGGAACCGGAGCAGGGTGTAGTTCTCGACGATCTTGCCGTAAGCCCGCGCCGCGGTGATGCTGTCGCCGAGGAACACCACGGTGTCGCCGTCCCGCAATGCAAACCCGCCGAGCGCAGCCCCGGGCCAGGCCAGGCTCGGCACCAAGACTCCGGCCACCATCAAGAACCAGACCGCCCGCCCGCCACCCGATCTCATGAGGATCTCCCTCTCTCTGATTGCGGCTCGAACGCCGCGTGATCGACTTCCCAACAAGTTCGTAGTCATCGTATCCTGAGAATAGCAATTTTCGTCGAATCGCCCACAGAGCCGGCCTGGCACGGGGACCTGCCCTCATCGATCCCACCGTTGGACCTGGATGAATTCATGAGCAAGCCCATCATCGTCAAAGTCAACCTCCTGGCCTGGACCCTCGCGTTGGCCTCGATGTTCGGCCAGTCTGCCCGCGCCGATGATCCCAGGGGCTCGGCCCCCACCGGAACCCCGTCCCATCCGTATGACCCGAAGATCGCGCCCGCGTCCGAGGAGGCGAAGCGGGCGATGCGCTCGTTCCGGGTGCCGGCCGGGCTCGAGGTGGAGCTGTTCGCCGCCGAGCCGCTCCTGGCCAACCCCGTCGCGTTCAGCTTCGACGAGAAGGGGGTCGCCTATGTCGCCGAGACGTTCCGCCACGGCGCGGGGGTGACCGACACCCGCAATCACATGAACTGGCTCGACGACGACCTGGCCTCGAGGACGGTCGCCGACCGCGTGGCGATGTACAAGAAATATCTGGGGGCCGGGTTCGCCCGGTATGAGGTCGAGCACGAGCGGATTCGCCGGGTCGTGGACCGCGACGGCGATGGCCGCGCGGACTCGGCCACCGTCTTCGCCGACGGCTTCAACGATCCCGCGGCCGGTATCGGCGCCGGGATCCTGGCTCGCAAGGACGACGTCTGGTATGCGTGCATCCCCTGGCTCTGGAAGCTCCGCGATACCGACGGCGACGGCCGCGCCGATCGCCGCACGATCCTGCAACAGGGCTACGGCGTCCACGTCGGCTTCCTGGGCCACGACCTGCACGGCCTGCGATTCGGGCCGGACGGGAGACTTTATTTCAGCATCGGCGATCGCGGCTTCAACGTGACGACGATCGACGGCCGCAAGCTGTCGGTGCTCGACACCGGCTCGGTGCTCCGCTGCAACCCCGACGGTACCGAGCTCGAGGTCTTCGCCACGGGGCTCCGCAATCCTCAGGAGCTGGCGTTCGACGAGTTCGGCAACCTGTTCACCGGCGACAATAACTCCGACAGCGGCGACAAGGCGCGGTGGGTCTACCTGGTGGAAGGAGGTGACAGCGGCTGGCGGATCGGCTACCAGTTCATCGCCGGGCCGATCAGCCGCGGTCCGTGGAACGAGGAGAAGCTCTGGTATCCGGCCTTCGACGGCCAGGCGGCGTATATCCTGCCGCCGATCGCCAACCTCGCCGACGGGCCGTCGGGCCTGGCCTACGACCCGGGCGTCAGCCTGCTGCCCGATGCATACAAGAAGCATTTCTTCCTGGTCGATTTCCGCGGTGCCAGCGGCCAGAGCGGCATCCGGAGCTTCGCGCTCCGGCCCAAAGGGGCATCGTTCGAGCTGGCCGATTCCCAGCAGTTCGTCTGGAGGGTGCTGGCGACCGACGCCGACTTCGGCCCCGACGGGGCCCTGTATTTCTGCGACTGGGTCGAGGGGTGGGACAAGCCGAACAAGGGGCGTCTCTACCGCGTTCTCGATACGTCCCGGCGCGGAGATGCCAGGGTCCGCGAGGTCAAGACGATGCTCGCGGAAGGGATGTCGAATCGCTCGACCGACGATCTGGCCCGCCTGCTGGCCCACGCGGACATGCGCATTCGACAGGAGGCCCAGTTCGAGCTGGCCACGCGCGGCGAGGCGGGCTCGCGGGCGTTCGCGCAGGTCGCTGGGTCGAACGAGAACCTCCTGGCGCGGATCCATGCGATCTGGGGACTGGGCCAGGTGGCCCGGCTCAAGGCCCCGGGCCAATCCTTCAGCCCCTGGGGGCTACTGGGACCGCTGCTCGAAGACCCGGAGGCCGAGGTCCGCGCCCAGGCGGCCAAGGTGCTGGGCGAAATCGGGGAAGGGAAGGCCCTCGACCGGCTGGTCGCACGGCTCGCCGATGACAGCCCTCGCGTCCGCCTGTTCGCCGCGATGGCGCTGGGCAAGCTGGGCCGGTCGGAGGCCGTCGGGCCGCTGCTGGAAATGCTCCGCGCCAGCGCGGACAAGGACGCTTACCTGCGGCACGCGGCCGTCATGGGACTGGTCGGCTCGGGGGATTCGACGGCTTTGAAGCGTGCGGCGGCCGATGGATCGCCGGCCGTGCGGATGGGGGTCCTGTTGGCCTTGCGTCGGCTCGGGGATGCCGAGGTCGCGCGGTTCCTCAAGGACTCGGATCCCCGGCTGGTGCTCGAGGCCGCGCGGGCGATCAACGACGTGCCGATCGAGGCGGCGTTCGCCCCGCTGGCCGCGCTGCCGATCGCATCGGGGACGCCTTTGCCGCTGCTGCGCCGGGTGCTCAACGCCAACCTCAAGCTGGGCGGTCCTGCACAGGCCGCGATGGTGTCCGAGACCGCCGGTCGCTCGGACCTGCCTTATGGAGTGCGCGTCCAGGCCCTGGAGATGCTCGGGAGCTGGGCCAAGCCGTCGGGTCGTGACGCCGTCATGGGGCTCTGGAGACCGATCGCGCCGCGGTCGGCCGGCCCGGCCGCGGACGCCTTGCGTCCCAGGCTCGCCGCGATCCTGTCCGGGTCGCCGGACTCGGTCCGGGCCGCCGCGGCGCTGGCCGCGGCGTCGCTGGGCATCAAGGATGTCGGCGGCGTCCTCATCGCGCTGGCGACCGACCGCGACCAGACGGATCGCACCCGCTCGGCGGCCCTCAAGGCCCTCGATCAGCTCGGCGATCCCCACCGCGTCGACGCCGCCCGCCGCGCGGGTGCCTTGACCGGGACCGCGACGCGGAACGCGGCGCTCCAGATCCTCGCCAAGGCCGATCCCGAGGCGGCGATCCCGATCGTTCAGGAGCGGATCGACCGTGGCGCGATGGCCGAGCGTCAGGGCGCGATCGCCGCACTCGGCTCGATGCAAGGCCAGGCGGCCGGCGAGGCGCTGCTCCGCCGGGTCGAGCAGCTCATCGCCGGGAAGGTCCCCGCCGAGCTCCAGCTCGACCTGATCGCGGCCGCCGCGTCGCGCAACGAGCCGGCGTTCCGCCGGGAGCTCGAGCAGTACGAGGGCTCCAAGCCCAAGGGCGACCCGCTGGCCGCCTACCGCGAGGTCCTCGCCGGCGGCAACGCCCAGCGCGGCCGCTCCATCTTCACCGACAAGGCCGAGACCGAATGCCTGCGCTGCCACAAGGCACGGACCTGGAATGGCGAGATCCCCGGCGGCGAGGTCGGGCCCGAGCTCTCCGGCATCGGCGCCCTCAAGGATCGCAACTATATCCTCGAATCGATCGTCGACCCCAACAAGCAGATCGCCCAGGGCTTCGAATCGGTCGTGCTGGCCACCAGCGACGGCAAGGTGATCACCGGCGTCTTCCGCGGCGAGGACGACAAGGAGGTCCGACTCATGACCGCCGAAGGGAAGCCGGTCACCGTCCCCAAGGACGCCATCGAGGAGCGCAAGCGCGGGCCGTCCGCCATGCCCGCCGACCTGGCCCCGAAGCTCACCAAGGCCGAGCTCCGCGACCTCGTCGAGTTCCTCGCCAGCCTGAAGACCCAGCCCAGGAGGCCGTGACTCCAGATCCGCTTCCCCTCGAATGGCCTCAATTTCGCTGCGAGAGAGAATCTGTTACGATGGACCCATTGCCGGATAAGGCCCTAGTGATTGTCGATCTCCAGAATGCCGACGCTCGTGGCCGCGTGCGACTGAATTGCATCGGTACGATTCGCGATCTATCACGGCAGTCGATCTCACTCCGCGACGGGCTCGAGCCCACGTTATATGACGAGGATCTTGAAGTTGAAGGGGCGGTCGTCTTTTCTCCCGAGGAACGCATCTGGGTCGCCGTCATCGATTGGGAAGCGATCCGGACGAGCCATGCCGTCCACGCGGACGATGTTCTGCGGACGAATCCCGCGAGCTGAGTGCGATCCATTCAGAATCGAGGTGTGAGATGAGATCCGTCCTTCAGTGGATCTTCACGGGATTGGTCTGCGTTACCGTCGGGTTTGCGGTGAGCTACTGGCTCATACCGGGGGACCTGGTCGATCCGGCGGATCGCGCAACCCCGGTGTCTCGGGTCCCGCCTGGCCGCGCCCCGGACCCAGCCGCTTACCCGAGCCCCACGCTGACGACCTTCCCGGACCCGACCGCACCGGCCGGTTCGTCGGACCGGGTCTTCGTCAACCCGCAGGCCTTCGACTCGCTCATCCTGGCCGCGACCGCGCAGTTCACCGACAAGCCAAAAGACGAGGGCTCGCTCCGAGAGTACCGCGAGGTGATCTCCCATCGCGCCGAACGCGCCAAGTCGCAGCTCCAGACTCAGCTCCAGGGCCTCCGCCTCGACCGTTCACCATCTCAGGACGAGACATTGCAGGCCCTCTGGGTCTACCGGCAACTCGCGTTCGTCGCCCTCTACGAAGGGGACCATGATGCGGCGGCGTCCTGGCTCAAGAGGGCATTGGAACTGTCCCGCTCGAGCGGGGTGCCGTCGGAGGTCCGGCCGAACATGATGGCCTTGCTGGGCATCAATGCGTTGCGCCGGGGAGAGCAGGACAACTGCATCGGCTGCGTCGGCCCGTCGAGCTGCATCTTCCCGATCGCCGCCGAGGCGGTCCACACCCGGCCGGCGGGATCGCGCGAGGCGGTCCGGTGGTTCTCCGACTATCTCGACGAGTGGCCCGGCGACCTGCGCGTTCGTTGGCTGATGAATATCGCCGCGATGACGCTCGGCGAGTATCCGGAGAAGGTCCCGGCGCGATTCCGGATCCCGGTAGAGCCGTTCCGCTCGAAGCGCGACCTCGGGCGATTCGAGAACGTCGCGACTCGCGTCGGCCTCATCGCGCGGGGGCCCGACCTGGCCGGCGGATGCATCTTCGACGACTTCACCGGCGACGGCCGGCCCGACCTCTTCACGACCTCCTTCGACGTGGTCCGAGGGGCCGCGTTGTACGTCAACCGCGGCGATGGCCGGTTCGAGGACCGCTCGGCGACGGCCGGGCTGGACGATCAGGTCTACGCCCTCAACCTCACCCGCGGCGATTACGATAACGATGGCCGGCTGGACGTCGTGCTCCTCCGCGGCGCCTGGGAGAAGCCGGCGCGGATGTCCTTGCTGCGAAACGAGGGGGATGGCGTCTTCGAGGACGTGACGGTCGCCAGCGGGCTGGGCGTGCCGATCTCCACCGAGTCGGCCGCCTGGGGCGATTACGACGACGACGGCCGGCTCGACCTGTTCGTCTGCGGCGAGTATCGAGTCCGACCCGAATCGGAATCGGGCGGCCCGTCGGCGTCGCAACGGCCCGACCCGCGGAACCACTGCCGGCTCTATCACAATCGAGGAGACGGGACGTTCGAGGATGTTGCCGGCAAGGCCGGCGTCCAGAACGATCGATGGGCCAAGGGGTCGGCCTGGGGCGACTACGACGACGACGGCCGGCTCGATCTGTTCGTCTCGAACATGGAAGGTCCTGCGAGGCTCTACCGCAACCAGGGTGACGGCACGTTCGTGGACGTCGCGCCCGATCTGGGCGTCCTCGGGCCGCCGCACGGATTCACCTGCATGTTCTGGGACTACGACGACGACGGCCGGCTCGACATCTTCGTCGGCGACTACAGCAGCAACCTCGCCGAGGTCGTGGCCGATTACATGGGCCTACCGATCCATTCGGACGATCATGCCCACCTCTACCACAACCTCGGCACCGGTGGATTCCTCGAGGTCAGCCGAGAGGCCGGGCTCGCGCGGCCCATGCCCGTGATGTCCATGAACGCCGGAGACATCGACAACGACGGAGACCTCGACCTCCACCTCGGCACCGGCTGGATGAGCCTGTCGGGATTGGTCCCGGACCTGATGTACGCCAACGTCGGCGGCCGGTTCGAGGACGTGACCGACTCGACCGGGACCGGCCACTTGCAGAAGGGCCACGGAGTCTCCTTCGCCGACTGGGACGACGATGGAGACCTCGACCTCTTCGTCGTCCTCGGCGGCGGCTATCCCGGGGATCGCGGGTACAACGCCCTGTTTCAAAACCCCGGCCACGGGCATCACTGGCTGAAGGTCAAGCTCGTCGGAACCAGGACCAACAAGTCGGCCATTGGTGCGAAGCTCCAGGTCGACCTGGTGGGACCGGGCGGAGCCCGCTCGATCCACCGCGCGATCGGCAACAACGGGAGCTTCGGCGGCAACACCCTCGTCGAGTCGATCGGGCTCCTCGACGCGAAATCCGTTAACCGCCTGACCGTGACCTGGCCCACCAGCAAGACGACCCAGGTTTTCCGAAATATCGGCGCCGATCAGTCGATCGAGATCACTGAAGGCGTCGAGCCGTACAAGGTCATCACGAGGACTCCCGTGAACCGTATCGTGAGTCCGCGAAAACCCTGACAGGGAGGAAAGAAGAGATTATCCACGAAAATGCACGAAATAGGAAAATTCAAAATAGGATAATGTATTTATTTAACGAGCGTTTTTTCGTGCTGTTCGTGTTTTTCGTGGATAATCTGCGATTGTTGATCCCAGAGCGCTTCACGATTCCGTTGGTCACGCCCGAAGACCCCCCCGAACCCCCCCTTCGTAAGGGGGGGATGGGACGCACTCCATAATCCCCCCCTTACGAAGGGGGGGTTCGGGGGGGTGAATTCGCGAGAGCTTCCGCGTGTACGCAACCCAAGCGTAAAGCGCGCTAGCGGTTGCTCCTTCGACCGATCATCGGTCTGTTCGTCTTGGATGCTTTTGTGGTTCCGGCATCGAAGGCAAGGCGAAGCCGGCGAGTGGTCGCTGAACTGGCCCCGCCTCGCGGATGAGATAGCCCGTGTCGGCCGGCAGGTCGCGGAAGCGGTCGACGCGGCCCGAGGGCCAGCGGACTTCGATCTCATCGATCATTCGCATCGGGCCGAGGCCGAAATGGAGCCGCGGGTCCTCGGCCGACGCGTAGCTGCCCCCTCCGACCCGCCATGCCGTCTGACGCCGACCGCCGGCCTGGATCGTCACCCGGGCACCGATCGCGTCGCGGTTGGATATGGTCCCCTCCATCCGTAGCGTCAGCGAATGGCCGGGATGCTCGGTCCGGTTGTGGAAGTAGGCCAGCGGCGAGTTCTGCGAGACGAGAAGCAAATCGATGAGCCCGTCGTTGTCGAGGTCGGCGCGGGCCAGTCCGCGGCCGATCCTCGGGACCAGCCAGGGCGGCCCGCTGCGATCGGTGGCATCGGTCAATCGGCCCCGAGAATCGCCCAGGTAGAGCTGGGCGGGCATCGCATAGGGGATCTTGGGCCGAAGGTCGTGGATGTGCCCGTTGGCCGTCGCCAGGTCGAGACAGCCATCGTTGTTCGCGTCGAGAAAAGAGCTGCCGAAGCCCAGCAGGAATCGGCTCGGCGCCTTGAGCCCGACGGCCGCGGTGTTATCGGCGAACATCGCATGCCCCAGGTTGCGGTAGTGCGTGGTGGATTCGCCGAAGAAGTTCGTGACGGCGAGGTCGGGCCGGCCGTCGCCGTCGAGGTCGCCGCAGGCGACGCCCATCCCGGCCTGGTAGCCTCCCTCGGCGTTGCACGCCACCCCGGCCGGGTGTCCGATCTCCTCGAATCGAAGGCCCCCCAGGTTGCGGAAGAAGAGATTGGCCGTCATGTCGTTGGCCACGAACAGGTCGATCCGTCCGTCGTCGTCGAAGTCGGCGGCCACCACGCCGAGGCCCCGGCCATCGCGGTCGACGATCCCGGCCGCCTCGGTGACGTTGACGAACCGGCCGCCGTCGTTGCGGAAGAGGCGGTCGGACATCGCGGGGAATCCGAGCGGCAGGCACGACACGAGGCGCCTGGCATCCTGCGGGTCGCGGCAGATCGTGGGGTGCTCGGCGTCCCAGGCCAGGTAGTGGCAAACATAAAGGTCGAGGTCGCCGTCGCCGTCGAGATCGGCGAAGGCCGCCGAGGTCGGCCAGTCGCGAGGGCCCCCCAATCCGGACCGCTCGGTCGTGTCTTCGAATGTGCCGTCGCCCCGGTTGTGCAGCAGGACATACGAGCCGAACCGCGTGACGAAGAGGTCGGGTCGGCCGTCGTTGTCATAGTCCCCCGCCGCGACGCCGAACGCGTAGCCGCGGCCCGCCCGGTCGATGCCCGCGGCGGCGGTCGCATCCTGGAACGTGCCGTCGCGGCGGTTGCGGAACAGCCGGTCGCCGACTTCGCTCGGTGATCGATCGGGCCGGGGCGGAAACGTGCCGCCCTGGACGACATAGACGTCGAGCCAACCGTCGCCGTCGAAGTCGAGGACGGCGACGCCCCCGCCGATCGTCTCGGGGATCTGGTGTTGCGGCGATTCGCCGTTGTCGTAGGTGAAGCGAAGCCCGGCCGCGCCGGCATCGTCGCGGAATTCGACCGCGGGGGGAGGATCGGTCGGGGGTGGTCCATGCGCCGGCGGGGCCGTCGTCTCGGTCGCGATGGGCCCGGAATCGCCGGATTCGCGGACCAGGTCGAGCAAAGATGAACCGGGCCGGGCAGGGGGGGGAGCAGCCGCAAAGTCGGCCTGGGCGAGCCGGTCGAGTGCCTCCCGTGCGGCCCGGTCCGCGGGGTCTCGCTCGACGGCCAGCCTCAACCAGCCTTGCGCCTCGTACCAACGGCCGAGGCGCTCGGCGAGTCGGGCCCGCTCATGCAGCTCATCCCGGGGGATCGGATCGCGGTTCTCGATCATGAGCCGGCGGTAACGCTCCTTGTCCCGGAGGGCCTCCTCCTGGCGCCGACGGAACGCGGCCGCGATATCGGCATGGCCGGCCCGGATCGCGATGGCGGACAGGCGGTCGAGCGCCTGAGTGTTGCCGGGCTCGACCGCGATGAGCTGTTCCAGGGCCGATCGCTCGCCGGCGGCGTCGCCGCGTCGCGCCGCGAACCAGGCGCGGAGAGAGGGCGGCTCCGACGCGTCGAGGTCCTGGGCCGGGATCTCTCGCAGGACCCGCCGGGCTTCCTCGGCCTCGCCGGTGGCCAGCGCCCATTCCAGCCGGATGCGGGGGAGGATCCCCGCGGGCATCGCGACGGGATCGCAAGAGTCCAGGTATCGACGCGCCTCGGCGTACCGGCCGTATTGCATGGCGAGCCGCGCGTGGACGAGCAAGGCGCCGGGATCGACACGCGCGGTCTTCGCGGCCTGGTCGAGTATCGGTTGCACTTCCTCGGCCGCGACGACCATCGAGTCGAGCCGCCACAGCTCGCGGAGTGCGGCGACCCGGTCGCCGAAGGTCCCGATGCGTCCGATCTCGCGGAGCAGCCGGCGAAACTCGTCGAGCCGCCCTTCCCACAACAGCAGCTCGGCGAGCGCCCAGCGGGCCTCGATGGCCGTGGGACCGGTGCTGCGCGCCGCCGCGCGGTAGCAGGTCTCGGCGTCGGCCAGACGCCCCAGCGCGCGGACGAGGAGCCGACCTTCGGCGAGGTTCGTCGCGGCAGCTCGCGACGAGCCCGACGGCACGCGGCCCCAGGCGGCCACCGCCGCCTCCGGATGCCCCAGCTCCGCCTCGCACACGCCGAGGAGATACGCGACGTCCGCCTGCCGCGGCCATCCGGCGGAGAGCCAAGCCAGTCGGTCGCGCGCCGGGGCATATTGCTTCGCATTCATCCGCCGCGCGGCCCACGCCAGGCCGTCGCGAACCTGCCAGTGGCCGACCATCAGCCAGGTGACCCAACCGAGGATCGCCGCCAGCAGGCAGATCGCGAGGCCGGCGGCAATCCGGGAACGAATCATCATGCCTTCAACAGGTCGAAGTCCCGTGGGGACCGGCTCGAAATGGATGGGCCTTTTGCGATGTGGGCGTCCCGCACGCCGGGCCTGCCGGCGGCGGGACGCCCACGCGATGAGAACCGATAACTCGGATGCTCTTCCCGATCGGTCCGGCTCGCAGTCGAGCCGGCGGTGCGGGGGACCGATCCCGGAAATCCCTTACTATTTGGCCGAGGGCACCTCCGGGTTCGCCTTGATCTTCGCAGCCTTCATCTGGTCACCCAGCATCCCCTTGAGCTCGCCGGGGGGCTTAGTAGTCATGTCAACCTTCACGGGTCCCTCGTCGCCGCCACAACCGGTGAGGTAGCAGGCCGAGAAGATGGTGATGATGGCGAAACGCATTGTCCGCACGACGAATCTCCTTGTGGTTGCCATTCGCGGGAATTCATTGGCAACTCGCAATAATTTTTGGGAAATCAATACTGATCCGAGCCGATGAGCTCGGCTCCGTTCCGGCTGCCCAGGCCCCACCAGGTCTGGAGATTGACGGAGTTCTTGATGAACTGGACGTGGCCGTCGGCGAAGACCATGTTGATGCCGCCGGGGTGGTTGCTCGCCGGTGGGAACGCGTCGCACGACGAGCCGTAGCCGCCCGTATTCCCGTCCGAGGTGGAGTCGCAGGCGATCGTGTTGGGGGGCATGAAGTGGTTGTATGCATCCCACATCATGCACGAGCCCGGGTTGCCGCCGATCCAGTAGTTTCCATTAGGCGGAGCGAGCGAGCCGAAGGCGACGGTCGAGCCCGGGATCGCCTGGCAGGCCTGGACGAATGCCAAGGCGATTGGAATGCCGGCGGGGCCCTGGTCGTAACCCGTCGTCGACTGGCCGAGGGGCCTCCACATGTACGTGTCGCCTCGTCGCCCTGCGGAGCTGATCGTCACCTGGTTCGCCGCCAGTCCGGATCCCAGATGGGTCTCGCTGAGCATGCAGGTGTTGGACGTGCCGTCGGTGACCGACGCGAGGTCTACCACCCCGCAGTTGCCGTTGGCACCGCCTGGCTGCCCGTTGGGTGCCAGGCCATTCAAGCCGTATTGGTCCTGTGCCAGCGTGGTAAACATTCCGTTCCAGTTCCTGATGACGGCGGGCCCGCCGACGTTCGCATGGTAGCTCTTCCACCCGTAGGTCGAAGCCGCCGCCGGGAGCTTCGTGTCTTCCGACGGGCACATCAACGAGGAAACCTTCTGGCTCACGACGGTCCGGTTGAACACGCCGGTCGAGCCGAAAGCGAAGTTAAGGGCGTTGTAGAGCGGCTGCTGCTCCATCTGGGGCAGGATCGACGCCGTCCAGTCCAGCGGCCAGGGATCGAAGAGGGGACCACCTCCCCAGATGGACGCGGGGCCGCCATTCTGCACCTGCGGCGGGAAGCAGTTTTGTTGGGAGTTGTAGTTATGCAGCGCCAGGCCGAGCTGCTTGAGGTTGTTGGTGCACTGGGCCCGGCGTGCCGCCTCGCGCCGACTGGACGGCGGGTAGCAAGAGGGCGATCAACACGGCGATGATGGCGATGACGACCAGGAGTTCGATGAGCGTGAAAGCGCGGCGATTTCTCATGGGCACGAGGCTCCCCTTTCGAGGTGGTATGAGCGCGTCTCAAGGATACGCGGACGCTGATCCAAAAAATGACCGAGATGACCGGCCAAAAAAACCGCATTTTCGACGGAGATCCGAATCGCAGGCAACGGAAGCGGGCAAACGCCCCGCACCTTACCGGGCGGGCGTGGAGGACGATTCGAGACGACGGAGGCGGATCCGACCACTCGGGTCGGCCAACATGGGGAATTCCTCGCGGCCGCCTCACTCAACGACCCGGAAATCCACGAGGCTGTCCCGATCGACGAAGATAACTTCCTCCAGGGTCAACGTGGCGGAATCAATGTGTCTGGCCATGGCGCCGGCCGCGCCATCGGCGTCCGACTCGAGCAAGGGTGCGACGATCGCCTGATGCTGCGGGACGTCGTTAGCTCGCGAGTAGTTCGTCCAGGCGTCGCGCAGGTGGCAGAGATCGCGCAATGAACGGAACAAAACGAGATAACGATCGATCTCGGCCGCCAGCCGGCTGCTGCCGCACGACTCGGCAATCAGGCCGTGGAGCCGATTGTCGGCCGCCCGCGCGTCTCGATCCCAGATCTCATCCTTGGGCAAGGATTCCAAACGGTTCAATTCCTGTGCCAATGACGATAATTCGGCGGGAGGGATCCGGCCGGAGGCGCAACGCGCCGCCTCGGACTCGAGCAGCCGTCGGACCTGGCTGATCTCGCGGACCTCGCGCGGGCCGAACGGTCGCACGATGGCGCCCCGGTTGGGCAGCAGCTCCACCAGCCCGAGGTTGGCGATCTCCATCAGCGACTCCCGCACGGGGGTTGGGCTCACCCCGAAAGTCTGGGCGAGATTCTGCACGACAAGTCGTTGACCCGACCGGAAGAGACCGAGGAAGATTCCCGTCATGAGCCGCGACGTTACCTGGACCCTCAGGCAGCCCCGCGAGACCGGCTCAACCGGATCTTCACCATCCGCCAATTGACGATTCATGAGATCGATGAGACGTCGAAACGCCCTTCCCTTCGATCCGAGTCGAAAAATCGTCAAGACCGATGGATACGTGCAATATAAGACCACCCCCCCCTCGGCGACAAGGGAAATCTTATAAAAAATAGAAAAAGGGGATTCGGCCGACAGTGTCGCAATAGGACCGGGGCGATTCCCCGAGGATGGTGAGTGCGAGAGCACTCCTGGGGGCTCGCCGGCTGCGCCGTCTTCGACCCCAGCCACCCCATTCGGGACCCCGGACCACACTCGGGTGGCTGGGGTCGAGCCCGCAGGGCGATGCCCCCAGGAATGCCGCGAGCGTCGGTTCGAGGTGGCATCAGGGGAAGGCGGGCGGGTCGTTTCGGGGCGTGGGGCGGCTCGGCCCGCTCCGCGGAGATCCGGTCGAGGACCAACGCGGCGCGGCATCTCTCCGCGGCGCGGCTTCAGGAGGCCGGCGTGGCGTCGGGATGGGATGCGTCCTTGCCGGCCGATCGGGGGGGCGGGCCGTGCTCCAGCTTGAAGAGGGTCTGCTGGCTCTCCGCATCGAGCGGGTCGCGGAGGATGGCCAGCCGGAGCCACGCCCGGGCCTCCTGGTTGCGGCCGATGGCCGCGCAGGCCATCCCGAGCTGATGGGGGAGCTTGGGGTCGCGCTCGCCCTCGGTGGTCGCGGCGCGGGAGACGAGCTTCCAGAGGTCGTCGTGGCGTCGGGCGGCGTCCTGGTACGGCCTGGCCTCAACGGGCCGGCCGATCAGGCCCAGGGCCGTCCCCATGCCGGCGAGCGCCTGCCGGTCGATCGGGTCGGCCGCCAGCGCGATGCGGAAGTGTCCGACGGCCGAGGCCCCGTCGCGGCGGCTCAGGGCCAGTTGGCCGCGGAGCCGGGCCAACTGCGGATCGTCATCGGCGCCCTCGGTCAGGAGCGACTCCGCGGCCGCGAGGTTGCCGCGATCGATCGCCAGCATGACCCGCTTGGTCCGCGCCCCGGGGTCCGACTTCGGCATGGGCGACAGGACCCGCTCGGCATCGTCCAGCCGGTCGAGCCGTCGATAGGCTTCCACCAGGGCCAGCCTCGAATTGCGATCCTCCGGGTCGGCTGCCACGAATTTCTCCAGCGCGGGAAGGTCGCCGTTGGGGTTCCAGACCGTATTCCGGGTCTTGGTCCAGTGGAGGACATACTGGAAGTCCAGGGCGTCCAGGTCGAGCAGCTCGCCGAGCACCGCGTCGAGGTCGGCCTGGCGATGCTGGATATTGTAGATGAAGACCAGTTCCTTGCGGGGCTGGACCCCGCGCGGCAGGAGCTTCAACGAGGCCAGCATCGCCGCCTCGGCCGGGCGAGTCAGCCCGCGGCGGATCTGGATCTGACCGGTCCGGAGCCGGGCCAGCGGCGCCAGGGGATCATCGTCGGGTATCGCCGCGAACCCGGCGAGCGCATCCTCGGGGCGTTCGAGCGCCGCGTTCGACCTCGGCGCGGAGGAAGCGGTCGACGTCGGTCGCGGGGCGGAGCCGCTCGAGCCGTCGCAGCGCGGTGTCGGCCTCGGCGAAGCGGCCGGCCTTGAACGCCGCGTCGGCGCGGAGGAACACGCGGTCGGGATCGGTGTCCCAGTTGCGGCGGACCGCCAGGCTCAGGCCCGCGCCGAGGAGGACCAGCGCCACGATCCATCCGATCCGGACCCCGTGCGCGCGACTCGATGGCATCCCGGATTCCTCTCCATTCCGGCTCGTCCCGTCCGCGACGGGTTCCTCCCGACCACGCGTCGCCGCGACGGCCGGGTCGCCGGGTCGGTGTCCGCCCGGGACCGGCCGCACGGCGACGATCATCACGACTTCGCCTTCTCCGCCGACTTCTCCTTGGGAGGGGTCGGCTTCTGTTTGTAAGCCCCCTTCTTGGCATTCTCCTTCATCTGGTTCTGCATGTCATTGAACGGCGTGAGGTCGGTCGCTTTGAACTCGGTCGGGGCGGTGTCATTCAGGAATCCTGATCCCGGAGCCGCCGTCGTATCGCCGCCGCCACAGCCGGCGAACGCGGCCGCGAGGACGACCAGGAGACCGCCCGCTACTGACCTGCAAACTCGACGCATCGGTATGTTCTCCCAAAGGGAAGGTGGAACGGTGAGGGCGGCTCGCATCTCGCGATCGGCGGGAATGCCGCCCCGAGCGGAGCCGCGAGCCAGCGAATCGACGAGGGTTGACGGCCTCGGTCGATACCCGTCGCTCATCAATTTTTCGGCGCCGGCTTCGGCTCGGCGGCTTTGGTCTCCGCCGGCTTCGGCTCGGCGGCCTTGGTTTCAGCCACGGGCTTGGTGTCACCAGCAGGCTTGGGTTCGGCGGCCTTGTTCTCTGCCGCCTTGGGCTCGTGCACGGGCTTGCCATCGGCGTCGGGCTTGAACGCGTACGCCTGGGTCGTGGCATTTTTCTTCATTTCATTCTTGAGCGCGTTGAGCGGTTCGGTGCTCGTCCCCTTGAATGGGACCGGCCCTTCCTGCACGCCTGGATCGCTGCACCCGGCGAGCGCAGCGGCCAGGACGATTCCCGCGATTCTCGGGCCAGATCGGCTCATGATGGTTTCTCCGGAGGAGGTGGGGGACCGATTGAAGAGTGGAGTTCGTCTTGCACGACCGCGGCCGGTCGAAAGCTGGGATTGTTGGACCGGTCGGCGGAGCAGGGCCGGGGCCGGCCAGGGAGGGCCGGCCGGATCCGATCCCGGACGAGCCCGATCGACGGATCGCCATCGGCGGTCGTGCCGGGCGGGCGACCACGCCGGCGGGTCCCGATGTGGCTCCTGGCGGACCGCCCGCGGATGCCCTCCGAGTATCCTGTGACGAGGGTGGCCTCCGATTGCGAGGGCCGCGCCCGGGCCCGGGACGGCGCGAGGCCGTCCCCGGCTCGGTCACCTCATGGCCGATCGATCGATCACTCAGTAGGCGTCGGAGCTGATCGACTCGCCGCCGTTCCTCGTGCCCAGCGCCCACCAGACCTGGTAGGCGACGTTATTCTTGACGAAGCGGACGGACCCGTCCGCGAAGCCGATGTTGATCCCTCCGGGGTGATTGCAGCTCGGCGGCAATGCGTCCATGAACTCCCCGTAACCGGTCGTGTAGAAGTTATTGGCGGCCGAGCAGCTCTGGGTGTTGGGGGGCATGAAGTGGTTGTAGGAGCTCCACATCAGGCAAGAGGCGGCGTTGCTGGCCATCCAGATGTTGCCGTTGCCGGGCGTGTTGACGCCCTTGGACAGCCACGTGCCGGGCAAGGCCAGGCAGGAGCGCACGAACTGCAAGGCGTTGAAGCCGCCCGATGGCCCCTGGTCCCAGTAATTGGGGATCGTGAGCTGAAACTGATAGGTCAACTTTCTACTAGCGGCCGTCGACAGCGCGATCTGACCCGCCGGCCCCGAGCCGAGGAGCGTCTCGCAGAACATCGCGGTGTTCGTGCTGCCGTCGGTGATCCCCTCCATCCCGAACGTGTTCCCGCTGTTGCTGTTCCAGTAGACCCCCGCGTAGTCGAACGGCGGGTTGTCCTTCAGCGGCACGAAGATGCCGCTCCAGGCGTAGAAATTGGCCGGGCCGCCGATGTTGGCCACGTAGTTCCGCCGCGTCCCCGGGCCGAGCGTCGTCCGCGTCTTGTCCTCGGATGGGCACAGCAGCGAGGCGATCTGCACGGCCAGGACCGAGGTGTTCTGCGGGTCCCAGCCGACAGAGCCGAACCCCGCCCAACCCGAACTGACCGAGAAATTCAACTGGTTGTAGAGCGGCATCTGATCCATCTGTCCCAGGATCGACGCCGTCCAGTCCAGCGGCCAGGGATCGAAATACAGCCCGTTCGTCCCGTAAGTGTTCCCCCAGACGTTGAAGCTCCCGTTCTGGACCAGGGGCGGGAACGTCCCCTGCTGCGACAGGTAATTGTGCATGGCCAGGCCCAATTGCTTGAGGTTGTTCGAGCATTGGGCTCGCCTCGCCGACTCGCGGGCCGACTGGACCGCGGGCAACAACAATGCGATGAGGACGGCAATGATGGCAATGACGACTAGCAACTCAATCAGCGTGAAGCCTCGGCGTGCTCGCATGCGATTTCCCCTTCCGACGTTGACGAGGTCGGATATCGACGGCTCGTCTCGATTCGACCGCAAGAATCTGTCATTAAAGGTCGACTTTGGTGACTGGCAACCTGGACACAGCCCGCACTGCCTCGCCGATCCGGTGGACCACCTCCCATTCATTTCGAGAAAAGCGAGGAGTTCGCCGGTGAACGCGTTTCTCCCACCCTTCCTATATAACGACTCGGACGCAAACCGCAAGGCACTTCCGGACATAAGTCGAAGCCGCCGAGACGATTTATGTGATAGCACGCATGCGGTGGCCGGGCTGTGCCCCGATTGCTCGCATGTAAGTTTCCTGGTCAACACCGTCTTCATCGACTCGAAGATCCTCCTGGAGCACTTTATGATCGGATTGCATACACTCCATACCAACCCGAAGCGCGAGCGAGGGGAATGCCTCCGGACCCTCGCTGGCGCGTCGGGTTAGTGTGGCGACGATGCGGCCGCGGCGTGCGCAACCCGTTCGATAACCGCTCGAGCGGGATGGGGTCGTCGGCGGGTGTGGTCGCGACGGGGCCGGCAAAACGACGACGGTGTTGCGGATCGCCATCGATTGGGCTAGCGTGTTGGGTGAGGCGAGCATCCAGCATGGCGGACCCGTGACGGTGCCCGGTCGCGGCGCATCCTCGGTGCCGCCCGCGAGGTCCGCGGCGGCGAGGGCGGTGATCGCCGCGACGCCGGCCCGGCCATGCTTTCGTGTCACCCGCCGCGCCGGCCGCGCCCGGCCGCGTCCCGCCGTCCCCGCGTCTCGGTCTACCTCGAGGAATCGTTCATGACCTCTCCCGGAACGAACGAGGATCACGCGTTCACCCTGGCGAAGGAGCGTTACGCGGAGTGGGGCGTGGATGTCGAATCGGCGCTCCGTCGGCTGTCGACCATCGCGATCTCGCTCCACTGCTGGCAAGGGGATGATGTCGGAGGCTTCGAGGACACGGGCCAGGAGCTGGGTGGCGGGCTGGCGGTCACCGGCAACTATCCGGGCAAGGCCCGCACGGCCGAGGAGCTTCGATCCGACCTGGACAAGACGTTCTCGCTCCTGCCCGGCGTCCATCGCCTGAACCTCCACGCCAGCTATTCCGAGACCGGCGGCCGGAAGGTCGAGCGCGATGCGCTCCGACCCGAACACTTCCGCGGCTGGATCGACTGGGCGAAGGCCCGTCGGATCGGGATGGACTTCAACCCGACGTACTTCGCCCATCCGCTGGCCGCCGACGGCTACACCCTGGCCCATCCCGACGAGAAGATCCGCCGATTCTGGATCGATCACGGGATCGCCTGCCGGCGGATCGGCGCCGAGATCGGCCGGGCACTGGGCGATCCGTGCATCACGAACCTCTGGATCCCCGACGGCTCCAAGGAGCCGCCCGCCGATCGACGGGGGCCGCGCCATCGGCTGGCCGAGGCCCTCGACGCGATCTACGCCGAGCCGATCGACCCGAAGTACAACCGCGACGCGGTCGAGGGGAAGCTCTTCGGCATCGGCTCGGAGAGCTACGTCGTCGGCTCGCACGAGTTCTATCTGGGTTATGCCGTCACGCGGAAGAAGCTGCTCTGCCTCGACGCCGGTCATTACCATCCGACCGAGGTCGTCTCCGACAAGATCTCGGCCGTGCTCCAGTACCTCGACGAGATCCTGCTGCACGTGAGCCGGGGCGTCCGCTGGGACAGCGATCACGTCGTGATCCTCTCGGATGAGCTGGAGGCCATCGCGCAGGAGATCGTCCGGGGCGATTATCTCGGCCGGGTCCGCGTCGGGCTCGACTTCTTCGACGCGAGCATCAACCGGGTGGCGGCCTGGGTGATCGGCGTACGCTCGACGCTCA
This sequence comes from uncultured Planctomycetota bacterium, assembly GCA_963743925.1. GTDB lineage: Bacteria > Planctomycetota > Planctomycetia > Isosphaerales > Isosphaeraceae > CAVZRC01. The sequence goes on from CAVURY010000037.1 coordinate 314,886, forward strand.
AGGCGCTCCTGCTCGCGCTGCTCGAGCCGATCGAGACCCTCCGACGACTCGAGGCCGAGGGCGACTACACGGCGAGGCTCGCGGTGCTCGAAGAGCTCAAGACGCTCCCGTTCGGCGCCGTCTGGGATCATCATTGCCGCAGCCGGGGCGTCCCCGCCGGCCGCGACTGGCTGGCGGAGGTCAAGGCGTATGAACGCGACGTACTCTCCCGACGACCCTGAATACCGCCGCACGATCGCGGGTAGACCTCTGCTTCCCGGTTCTCCCATCGGTGTTCATCTGCGTCGATCCGCGGATCCTTGAGTTCCGATCTCATTGCATATGGGGATGGGTATTGTCCACGCTCCTGAAAATGGCGGGGATCAGCAAGGCATTCGCGGGCGTCCAGGCGCTCAAGGGTGTGTCGTTCGACCTGCGCGCGGGGAAGTCCACGCGCTGGTGGGCGAGAACGGGGCGGGGAAGTCGACGCTGATCAAGGCGATCACCGGCGCGCACCGGCCCGATGAAGGGACCATCGAGGTCCAGGGGCGTCAGGTCGAGCAGAACGACCCGGTGCGCGCGCGAGGCCTGGGGATCGCGGCGATCTACCAGCAACCGGCGCTGTTGCCGGACCTGACCGTGGCCGAGAACATCGCCCTGGGCCTGGAACCGGCGGGCGCCTGGCGTCGCGTACGATGGGGCGAGCGCAGGGCGCGGGCGCGTCGGCTCCTGGATCGGATCGGCGCGTCGATCGACCCCGAGGCCGAAGTCCGGGGCCTCTCGATGCCCGAGCAACAACTCGTCGAGATCGCGCGGGCGCTGGGGGCCGAGGCGCGAATCCTGATCATGGATGAGCCGACGGCCTCGCTCAGCGACCAGGAGGTTGACAACCTGTTCCGGGTCATCCGCGAGCTGAAGGGGCAGGGGGTGGGGATCATCTACATCTCCCACCGCCTGGAAGAGCTGCCGCAAGTGGCCGATCGCGTGACGGCCCTGCGCGACGGCGTCCTCGTCGGGACGCGTCCCATGGCGGAGGTCTCTCGCGGGGAGCTGATCCGGATGATGGTCGGGCGCGAGCTGTCGGCGGTCTTCCCCAAGTTGCCGGCCGAGCCGGGAGCGATGGTGCTGGAGGTGCGCGGGCTGGGGAATCGCGAGGCGGGCGTCCGGGATGTGGAACTGAGCCTACGCGCCGGCGAGATCCTCGGCCTGGCCGGGCTGGTCGGCGCGGGTCGGACCGAGCTGGCTCGGATCCTCTTCGGCCTGACGCCGGCCGATGAGGGCGAGATCCGGCTCCGAGGCCGGACCGTGGTCGTCGAGTCGCCCGCGTCCGCGGTCGCGATGGGGATCGCTTATGTCCCCGAGGATCGCCGTCGTCATGGCGTGATCCTCGAGATGGCGACGTCGGCGAACATCACGCTCGCGACCCTCCGCGCCCATTCGAGATTCCGGCTGCTCGACTCCGGCCGGGAGCGCACGACGGCCTGGCAGTTCGTCCGCCGGCTGGGGATCAAGACGCCGACGCTCGAGGCACCGGTCGGAAACCTGTCGGGCGGGAACCAGCAGAAGGTGGCGCTGGCGCGCTGGCTGGCGGCGAAGCCCGCGGTGCTGATCCTCGACGAGCCGACCCAGGGCGTGGACGTCGGGGCCAAGGCGGAGATCCACCGCCTCATGAGCGAGCTGGCCCGCGACGGTTTGGCCATCCTGATGATCTCGTCCGAGCTGCCCGAGATCCTCGGCATGAGCGACCGGATCGCCGTCATGCACGGCGGCACGATCGCCGGCGTGCTGGACAATGCCGGCACGACCCAGGAGGAGATCCTGGAACTGGCCCTGGGCCACGTCCATGTTCATGGATAAGGGTATGACAGCGGCCTGGCCTACGTAAGATCGCGGGGGAGAGTGCGGTGCTTCCATGGTGAGACGATACCGTCGCGAGCTATCGGTCGCGGTGGCCTACGCTGTCCTGCTCCTGGTACTGAGGGTGGCCGCGCCGGGCTTCTTCCGGCCCGACCAGCTCCGCCCGCTGGCGGTCAGCAACGCCTCGAAGCTGGTGGCCGCCGTGGGGATGACGCTGGTGATCCTCTGCCGGCAGATCGACATCTCGATCGGCTCGATCTTCAGCATCTGCGGGGTGGTCGCCGGGCTGCTGGCGCGGTCGGGGCTGCCGATCGTGCTGGTCGGGCTGGGGACGCTCCTCGCGGGGGGCGTCCTGGGTGCGATCAACGGGGCGCTGGTGGCCCGGCTGGGGCTGCCGTCGATCGTCGTGACCCTGGCCACCCTGGTGATCGGCCGCGAGTCGCTCCGCTATGCCCGCGAGGGGGAGTTCGTCCGCAATCTGCCGACGTCGTTCCAGTGGTTCGGTGCCGGGCAGTCGACCGGCCAGTGGGTGGCGGTGGGGATCGCGCTATTGGTCTTCGCCGCGTTCGCGTGGGGCCTGCGTCATCTCGCGGCCGGGCGGGCCGTCTATGCGACCGGATCCGACCCCGAGGCCGCGCGGCTGGCCGGCATCCGCCCGCGTCTGGTCGTGTTCAATGTCTTCGTCGTGATGGGCGCCCTGGCCGGACTGGCTTCGTTGCTCGACGCCGTCCGCTTCCCCGCGGTCGACCCCAACGCCGGAGCCGGCCTCGAGCTCCAGGTCATCGCCGCGGTCGTCGTGGGAGGGGTGGCGGTCACCGGAGGCCGAGGGTCCCTCTGGGGCGCGCTGATCGGCGTCGCGCTGCTGGCCTCGATCGGACCGGCGCTGGTCTTCCTCCACGCCAAACCGCAGTGGGAGAAGGCCATCCAGGGCCTGATCATCCTCCTGGCCGTCGCATCGGATGCCCTCTATCGAGAAAAACGCGCATAGCCGAATCGAATCGCGAAAACCGATAAGTTGACTCAAAAGACGAATTAAGAGTCTTAACCACGAAAGGCACGAACTACACGAAAAATTCAAATGAATCGAATTAACCAATTCAGATTTTCTGGTCTTCTTCTTTCGTGTAGTTCGTGCCTTTCGTGGTTAATATCCGGATTTCTGTGATTGGAATTCGGGCTTCCGCGGCAGTCTTGAAGGTCTTGGAAGGGTGAGGCGATGTCAGTAACAACGGCCGCGGTCGAGATCAGCGATCCCCGAGCATGGCGGCTCGAGCCGGCCCAGGCGATCCTGGCGGCGATCCTGGTCGTGGAAATCGCGGTGTTCTCGGCGATCGGCACCAATTTCCTCTCGATCGCGAACGTCTTCGAGGTCTTGCGGCTGAGCGTCGAGATCGGGCTCCTGGCCGTGGCATTGACGCCGGTGATCACGAGCGGCGGGATCGACCTGTCGGTCGGCTCGCTGATGGGCCTGTCGGCCGTGGTCTTCGGGGAGCTCTGGCGCGACTGGGGTCTGCCGATCGGCCTGGCCGCGGCGGGGACGCTGCTCCTGGGCGCGCTGGCGGGTAGCCTGAACGGGCTCCTGATCACGCGAGGGCGAATCCCGGCCTTGATCGTGACGCTCGGATCGTTCTCGCTGTTCCGCGGCCTGGCCGAGGGATTGACCGAGGGCGTGGACAATTACACCAATTTCCCCGGTTCGTTCCTGTTCCTCGGGCAGGGTTATTCGTTCGGCGGGATCCCGACCCAGTTGCCGATCTTCGTGCTGGTGGTGGCGGCGTTCTGGGTGCTGCTGCACCGCAGTACGATCGGTCGCGGGCTGATGGCGATCGGCTTCTCGCCCGAGGGTGCTCGATACGCCGGGCTGCCGGTCGACCGCCTGGTCGGGCTGGTCTATATGCTGTCGGGACTGGTCGCCAGCCTGGCGGCGATCATCTACGTGGCGCACCTGGGTCAGGCGAAGGCCGACGCCGGCACCGGCTATGAGCTGGCCGCGATCACGGCCGTCGTCCTGGGTGGCACGTCGATCTTCGGCGGCCGGGGGAGCGTCGTCGGGACCCTGCTGGGCCTGCTGGCGATCGCCGTGCTCCGCAACGGCATGCTCCTGGCGGACTTCCCCGCGGAGCTGGCCGGCGTCTTGACCGGAACCTTGCTCTTGGTGGCGATCGGGCTGGACCGCCACGGCCAGACGTCGCGGGCCCGCGCGCGGACGCGGGCCGATTCGTCCTCGGAGGAGATGACCGTGAAGAACTCGCAAGTCGCCGTGATCTGCGCCGCGATCCTCGCCGGTGCGCTGATCAACGCCGTGGGGAATTTCGTCCTGGTTCGATCGCTCCCGCGGCAGAGGCCGTCGGCCGGGCCGGGCCCCCGCGATCCCGGCGCGGGGGGCGGCTCCGCCGCGGAGGTCGACGCCCGGGAGGCCGGTGGATCCGCGACGCGGCCCGATCCGTCCCGGCCGACGTTGACGCTCGCCATGATGCCCAAGAGCAAGGGGAACGCCTATTTCATCGCCTGCCGCAAGGGTGCCGAGGAGGGCGCGGCCGAGCTGGGGGTCAAGCTGATCTGGGACGGGCCGACCGATCCCGACCCGGCCAAGCAGAACGAGATCGTCGATACGTGGATCACTCGCGGGGTCGACGTCATCGCCGTGGCCGTCGAGAACCGCCAGGGGATCTCCTCGGTCCTGCGCAAGGCCCGCGACCGGGGGATCAAGGTGCTCACCTGGGATGCGGACACCGAGGTCGACGCCCGCGACTTCTTCGTCAATCAGGCCACGCCCGAGGGGATCGGCCACGCCTTGATGGACAACGCCGCGCGGGTGCTCGGCGGCAAGGGCGAGTTCGCGATCATCACCGCCTCGCTGACCGCGTCCAACATGATCGAGTGGCAGAAGTGCATCGAGGCGCGCTGCGCGGAGAAGTACCCCCAGATCAAGATGGCCGCCCTGCGCCCCTGCGACGACCTCCAGAAGAAGGCGTTCGACGAGGCGAACACGGTCATGAGCGCCAACCCGGGCGTCAAGCTTTTCATGTCCATCTGCACGCCCGCGGTCCCCGGCGCCGCCGAGGCGGTGAAGCAGTCCGGGCGCACCGACGTCAAGGTCATCGGGCTGGGCCTCCCCAACGACAACAAGAGCTATGTCCACGACGGCATCACCGACTGCGTCGTCCTCTGGAACACGATGGATCTCGGCTACCTGACCGTCCAGGCGGCCCTCGCGCTCAAGAACGGGACCCTCAAGGGCGGCGACTCTCGACTGAAGGCCGGCCGGCTGGGATCGGTCGAGATCCAGGGCGACAACATCCTGCTCGGCCAGCCGTTCCTGTTCACCAAGGAAAATATCGACAAGTTTGATTTCTGATCGATTCGGGGGGCCGGCTCCTCGGTTCGAACCGCATCTGAGCGTGGGGACGTATCGCGACGATCCCCACTTCGATCGTTGGAAAGCGGAGATCGAGGCTTATCGCCAGCAGGTCGAGGACGACCCGAATCGATGATGAGTCTCTTCGCTTTCGACACAGATACACTCTCGCTCTATCAGCGAGGTCTTCCCGATCTGGTGTCGAAGGTCGCCGCCCACCCGGGCACGAATCGGCCATAAGGGTAGTCACGGTCGAAGAGCAACTCACCGGAATGGGGCCTCGACGCTCCGCCGATCGGAGAAGACGTAAGTTACGGGAACAGCGGCTCCTGGAAGATGAACCGCCAGTTCTCCAGGACTTGCGGCCTGAGCTTGGGATCGTCCAGGAAGGCTTTCCCGTCGTTGAGAAGCCGTTGCCGGGCGGTTTCCTTATCCAATTCGAGAGCCAGGACTCCCAGGTCGCTCTGGTGCTTCTGCTTCTTGCTGGACAGCTTGCTGACGAAGATGTCGTATTCGTCGACCACATACACGCGGAGCCCGCCGAATTCCCCGAGCCATTGTTGACGATTCTGCCAGTGAGCCGGGAGATAATGGGACTGGACGTGACCGAACTTCAGACCGAACTCGGTCGCGATTTTACGTAACACGGCCCTCTGGCTCCGGATCTCCTCCGGGACCTCGTCCACGAAGTCGATGTCACCAGTCGGTCGGACCGTCAACCCTTTGATCAGCGTCGGGATGGAGCCCGCGATGTGGACCTCGACCGGGTCGCGAACCCCCCGGCCGAGCAGGTCGAAGATCCGGCCGATTCGAGTCGAGTCGATGCTGTCCACGAGTCGTCTCCGGATGGCGGGGAATCCGATCTCGCCGAGGTCTTCATCGAGGATCAGGCGGATCCGCGGACCGACTGGGCTGGCCTTCAGCCACTGCGAGAACTTCCGCGATCCCCAGTACGATCGCAGTGCGACCGCCGAATCTCGCACGAGCAGCCGGGTGCGGAAGTCGGGGTTATCGTCCCGCTGCAAGTCCTGCTCGATCGCCGCGGCCAGGGTGCGGCTGTCGATATACGGCTGGCCCCAGACGAGTCGCCAAGGGTCCAGGATGGGCGGAGCCTGGCTCATCGGTGGATGACCTCGTTCCAACTCGAGGAAAAGGATCCCGAGATTGCGACCGATCGCTACGGCGGTCAGAATGACGGTTGCGCGGCGTGCTTTTCGGCCCGAGTTCCTCGGTGGCGATTGTACCATGCGACGGCTCTTCTCGCTCCGGGGACTGGCGATCGCGACCTGGGTTTCGTGCCTGGCGTTCCTGGGCGTGTTGGCCATCATGCTGGCGAGGTTTGCCTGGCACCCGCATTTCTTGCCTCTCACGGCCATGCTGGTCCTCGTCATCGTCACGGGGCTGGGACTCATCCTGGGAGGAGCCTGGCGGGTCGTCCGCGGGCCGACACGCAGAGAGGCCCTGTCGTGGCTGCTGCTGGGCATGGTGCCGCTCTGGTCCCTGACCGGCTTCTTCCTCTACGGCCTGGCGGTCGGCACGGGGCGGGTGATCCCGCTGAATCTCCCGCTCAAACTGATGGGCCCGCTGGGCGAGTCGGTGATGGACCTCGAGGCCCGGTTCCGCTACCCGCAACGGACCGCGGGCGAGAAGGTCGTGATGATCTCGGAGACGATGGGCGAGGCCGATGCCCGCGCCCTGGTCTCCGCGATGGACCGGCACGTGCGCGCCCTCGAGGCACGCCTGGGCCGGGCGACGACGGGCACGGTCCACTGGGTTCGCGGTCCGATGATGGGGATGCGAGGCAAGGCGCTCTTCGGCCTCTGCATGGGGACCCGGCCGGGCGATGAGCCCTCGGACTCCGAGGGCCTATCCGCGACCGATCGCCATGAGGTTGCTCACTGCGTGCTCACCAGCCACTGCTCGGCGCGATTCGATCCCCCGTCCGTGCTGACCGAAGGCTGGGCCGAGGCCAATCAAGGGACCGACCCGGCCGAGCTGGCCGCTCGCGACTGGGAGCGAGTGACTCAGGGCAATGATCTCACCCTCCGTCAACTCACCGGGCCGGACTGGTATGATCGTCACGAATGGCCCGCCTACGTCCAGGGTGCCACACTGGTTAATTTCCTCCTGGCGCGGTTCGGGCCGGAGCGATTCCTCGAGCTCTACACCACATGCACCCGGTTCGACCTTCGAGGCCGATTGCCGACGCATCCTCGGCCTGGACCTGGACGGGCTCGACGCCGCCTACCGGGCCGACGTCGAACGACACACGGGACATGAAGGCTCCCTGCCCGGACGGCTACGACGCCTCTCGACCGGCCCCAAGGTCGCGCGCCCGGCCTGGCAGGCGTTCCTGGATGAGTACTTGCCCGAGGCCGAGCGCCTCGTCAATCTCGCCCCGGATATCCGCTCGTCCGCCGAATACCACTACTCGAGAACGGACCAGGGCGGGAAGACGACCGAGTTCGTCGAGCAGCTCGAATCCAACCGGTCGGGCGAATTCCGCAGCCTGCGGACCCATTCGAAGAACGGCGACTCGGTCTATCTCGCCCACCCGCGGCACTCATTCCAGGCCCACCGCAAGACCGCGAGCGATGCCTGGGAGATCCGCGAGTCGCCGGGCACCTCCCTCGAGCGATCGTACCGGCGAATCCTCGGAGCGATCGACGAACGCGATCCGTGGATAAGGATCAGGATGGCGACCGGCCTCCTCACGGTGGTCGAGGAGCTGCGAAACCACGTGGACACATCGGCCATCACGGTCGTGGAACTAGCTCGGATAACCGAAGGCGGCCGTCGTTTCATTCGCGTCCGCCTGGAAGACCATTCGCCGATCAGGGCCGCCTGGCGTTCCTTCACGCTCATCCTGGCGGCCGACGACCACTTCGCGGTCCGCTCGGATGAGATCGAGCTCTCCACCGCCATGACGCTCTCGGGCGAGTTCGATTACGACCGCCATCAGGGACTGCCGATCCTCCGCTCGATCCGCAACTCGGGGATCGCGGCCGACGGCACGCACACGACGAGCGGATACACCGTCCTCGCGCGGAGATTCGAGCCGACGCCGGAGGCCGAGTTCACCCAGCAGCGGCTCCTCGGCGGTGATCCGGTACGTACGATCGCCGAGCCCGACCCTTATGCGGAGGAACCCTCCGCGCTCCTGCGATGGTACTGGCTGCCGTTCGTCGCCGGAGCGCTCTGCTTGATACTGGGCGCGGTTTCGCTCCTCGGGGCTCGGCCAGGTCGCGGGGTTTAGGGACGATGAACCGGCCGAGGTCCCTTCGATGCCGGTCGTAAGAATGAGCCAGGATTGAATGCTCATTTCCCGTTGGCGATGCTTCCCGTTGGGCGGAGGTCGCCGGACGCCCGAAGGGTCGCCGCATTCGGCCGGACCGGAGGTTTCCCTTCTGGGTCGGCCGCGGGACCATCGCCTGGCCCCGTGGCAAGGTCGGGGAGACCTTGCCACAAAACCTCGTGAGGTGGGAGAAAGCGGGGGGGAGCGATCGGCCGACCGGAGAGGCCGTGCCGAGGCTTTCGCGGATCAATTCGGGCGAGCGATCAGACGGGAGCGACCTTCCGCTTGCGAGCCAGGGCGAAGGCGCCCACGCAGACGGCGGCGATCGAGGCGGAGATGATCGAGGAAGGTTCCGGGACCGAGCCCACGGTGATCGAGAGCGTGCCCAGAGACCCGTCGCCCAGGACCCCATAAGGTCGGTCATAACCGCCGAAGTAGAAGTAGCCGCCGAACGAGCCCTGACCGTTGGCCGACAGGTAGACATCCTCTTTGCTCGGGGTCGCGGTCTGGAATACGAGCCCGCCGGCATACGTGAGCTGCGCGCCGTCCGTCGAGGCGGGCGAGTTGTAGGGGATGAAGATCCGATCGTCGTAGACGAAATTATCACCGTTCGCGTTCGAGAAGACCGCGGTGGCGGCGAAATTCGGTGCGTTCGGATTGGCCACGAGGGTCTCGTGGACCGTACCGATCCCTGGCAGGACCGCGTCGATATAGCCGCTGACGGCGTCGTATTCCCCGTTGCCGGCCGAGATCGCCTGCAAGACGCCGGTGCCCGAGACTCCCAGATTAGGGCCGCTGTAAGAGATATCCAAGGTTACCGTGGGGCCGGCTTCGACCCGAGTCGCGAGGCCGAGCGCAACCAAGACCGCAAGACAAGTCAGATAAGGTTTCATCGTTTTGACCTCCAATTTTCGGACTGATCGGGCAGATGCGAGATTCGCCTCTCCCACATCCCAGTGTGCCATTGTTACATAAGATATGCCATGAATATCGAGTTTATGAAACGAATCGTAAGCCTTGGTGAAATGTCGCAACATCCCCGTGCATTCGGATGAGGATTTGAGGCGAAGGTGTTCAGATTTTCGTACATCGTTCGCGATGCGCTTGACATTTGACTTCTCGCTCCGGGCAACGGATCTGCGGGGAGTCGCCGGAATTGCCGAGATGGACCGTCGGGCCGAGCCTCGCCCGTTGATCGATCCTTCCTGAAGTGACCGGTGAAACTCCGGGCCACGAATGTGCACTCCCGACGGTCGCCTCGGCGGGATGGGGACCGGCAGGTCGACGAGAGAATTCCACGTGCAGGAATTCCTGCACATGTCCCTTGCCGGACGACCCCCAGATGCAGTACGATCTGCATATTGCCGATCACCAGGAGGGGGCCCGTTATCATGCCGAGATTCACGCCCGGCGAGCTGAAGGTCATGCGGCTGCTGTGGGAGTACGGCGAGCTGAAGCCCGCCGACCTCCAGGCGCGTTTCCCCGGGCCGATCAAGAATCCCGCGCTCCGGTCGTACCTCACGACCTTGCTCGAGAAGGGGCACGTCACCCGTCGTCGCGTCGGCAAGGCGTTCTACTACAAGGCGGCGACCCGATCGCGGTTGGCCTTCCGGACGATGCTCGGCGAGCTGGTCAACGCCTATTGCGGCGGCTCGGTCCAGGCGTTGGTCATGAACATCATCAAGGCGGAGCGGCTCAGCGAGGACGAGCTGCTCGAGCTCAAGAGGCTCGCAGACGGCGGCGATTCCGTCCCACCTTCACCCTCACCACGACCCGCACGATCACCCGGCAAGAGGAGCCGAAAATGAGCCTGCTCGCGACATGGCCGGAGTTGTCCGCACGCTTGCTGCATGACTCGATCGGGGCTGTCCTCGTCGCCAAGTGGACCGTCGTGCTGGCCCTGGCCTGGCTGGCCAATGCGGTGCTGGCGGGGCGGAATCCGCGCTGGCGCGTCGCCATCTGGCGTCTGGCGTTCGTCGGGCTCGCGATGGTCGCGGTCCTCTCGGCGACGCCTCCGATGGTGACCTATCGTCTCATCAGCGACGATCGGCCACCCGTCGATCCGAGGTCCATCGATCCGCGACCGGCCATCTTCGGATCGGCATCGATTCCTCCGACTTCAGCCGTGAGAACGGCGACGGAAGCCGTCTCGGTTCGGGAGCCGTCCGATGCCACCCGCCCCGTGACTTCCGCTGCCCCCTCGTTCGTGACCGTGAGTCGCAACGGTTCGTCCGTCGCGCCGGCTGCCGGCGAGTCCTCGGGATTCCGGCGGGGAGCTCGAATCGTGCCATGGCTGTGGTCGCTCTGGCTGGGAGGCGCGTTGCTCCTCTCGGGCCGGCTGATGGCGGGGAGTCTGGCCCTGGCCCGGCTGGTCCGGCGAGCGACGGACGCGTCCGAGGAGATCGCCCAGGAATGTCGCGAGATCGCGCGCCGGCTGGGATGTCGTCGGCCCGTGCGGGTGCGGCGAACGTCGGAGGTCGCGACTCCTTGCCTGGCGGGCTTGTGGCGCCCGGTGCTCCTCCTCCCCGCGAGCGAATGCGACGACGCCCGGCCCGACGAGCTGCGCGCGATCCTCGCCCACGAGCTGGCGCACGCGAGAAATCGCGACCTCGTTTGGAACCTCGCGGCCCAGGTCGCGTCGATCGTGCTCTGGTTCCACCCGCTTGCCTGGCGGCTTCGTGCGGCGCATGCGGCGGCCTGCGACGCCGTCTGCGATGCCGTCGCCGCCGACTTGCTCGGCGATGTGGCGTCGTACGGCCGGACGCTCGCCCGGCTGGCGGTGAGGGCGGCCTGGCCGTCGCCGGTCCACGGCCTGGCCATGGCGCGCAGCTCGGACGTTCGCCGCCGCCTCGATGCCCTCGACCGGATGGTCTTCCGCTCGCCGCTCTCCAGGAGGCACGTCATGGCGGCACTCCCGGTCGGGACCGCACTCGTGTTGCTCGTCGGCGGCTTCGGCTTCACGCGTGCCGAGCAGTCGGCCGACGGTCCCCGTAGCGAGCCGGCAAAGATTTCCCCGAAACCCGAGCCCGAGGACCGGAAGGCGGCGGGAAGGCTGACGCTCCACGCCACATCGGCGGAGACCAAGAGGCCGATCGAGGGAGCCACGATCTCCTACCGGGGCCTCATCGGTGACAAGCATCTTGCGGCAACCGTCACGACCGGGGAGGACGGCACGGCGACGATCGAATGGGCCCCGGGCGCGACCGTCCATAATCTGCAGTTCACGGCCCGCGCCGCCGGACTCGTGCCGATCTACGTATATTGGAACGACGAGCGGCATCCGCTGGAGTTGCCGCCCTGGAAAGAGCTGCGGTTCGAGCCGGGCAATGCGATCGGCGGTGTCGTGCGAGACGAGGCGGGTCTTCCCATCGCGGGCGTCACGATCGTAGTCCACGGGCGACCGACCGAGTACGAAGGCTCGAACTCCATCTTCGCGATTGGCGAGGCCGGGACGGACTCGCAGGGTCGTTGGCGTCTGGATTCCGTCCCCAAGGACGCTTCCGCAGTCTGGGTGTTCGCGAAACATCCTCGGTATCGCGAGCCTGCCGGCGACAGCGTCGCATCGATCGGCCGCGACAGCGTGATCGTGCTCAAGAAGGGGCTGACCGTGACCGGCCAGGTCGTCGACGCCGCCGGTCGGCCGATCAAGAGGGCCAGGGCCGTCATGGGCCATGACGTCGTGGGGATCAATCCTCCGACCGCGACGACGAGCGAACAGGGCGCGTTCACCCTGGAGAACTGCATCGCCGGCGCCACGATCATCACCGCCCAGGCCGAGGGCTTCGCTCCCCAGATCCGCGACGTCCTGGTCGGGGAGCGGACTGCACCCGTGGTCATCCGACTGACCGAGCCCTCGGGAGTCGTCCGGGGCAGGGTCGTCGATGTGCGGGGCAAGCCGGTCGCCGGCGCTTTCTTCGCCGCCGACACCTGGCGCGGGCGTCGATCGATCGAGTTCCGCACCTCGACCGATTCCGAAGGTCGGTTCGAGTGGCGCGGTGCGCCCCGGGACGTCGTGCTCTACGACATCGGCCGGGAAGGCTACATGGCGAACCGGAGAGTCCCATTGATCGCGTCTGATCGAGAGCAGGTCATCACGTTATACCCGAAACTGGTGATCGCCGGCCGCGTCGTCAACGCCGAGACCGGCCGCCCCGTGCCCAATTTCCGCGTGGTCCGCGGCCTGCAGTTCGAAGACCGGGGCCCGGTCCGCTGGCTCCAGAACGAGGGCGTCAACATCTCGGGCGGTGAGTACTCCGTCCATTTCGATGAGCCGGGCGTAGCCCTGTTCGTCCGGATCGAGGCCCCGGGTTACAAGCCGGCCGAGTCGCGGGCCTTTCGCCCCTCCGAAGGACGGCAGACCTTCGACTTCAACCTCAATTCGGCCGAGGCGTCCTCCGCCTTGATCCTTTTGCCCGATGGAAAACCCGCCCCGGGCGTCGAAGTGGCACTCGCCACGCGGCAGAACCGCGCGGCGATGCGGTCGGGGCGGATCGATCGCGATGCGAACGCCCCGCGATTCACGACCGGTCCCGACGGCCGAGTCGCTTTCACGCCGCCCCGGGGCAGCTTCCTCTTGATCGCCGCGAGCGACGCCGGCTATGCCGACGCTCCTTCCGACGACTTCGCAAAGTCGAGGAAGCTCGTGCTGCAACCCTGGGGGCGGATCGAGGGCGGGGTGCGGATCGGTCCCCGGTTCGGGTCCGACGAGGAGGTCGTCTTCAATCCCACCGGGCGCGGACGCCTTGACGGGATGGTCGTCCTCGACTTCGACTACTCGGCGAGGACCGACGATCGCGGGCGATTCGCCTTCGAACGGGTGATCCCCGGCCCGGGGACCGTGGCGAGGGTGATCCGGACGGAGTTCCCCGGCGGCACTGTCATGCACATGCCTTGCTGGGATGAGCCCGTTGCCGTCGAGCCCGGCCGGACGGCTCAGGTCACGATTGGCGGCAAGGGGCGGCCCGTGGTCGGCAGGCTCGTCCTGGATGGAATCCCGGAAGCGCCGGTCGACTCGGCGCAGAACGAGCCGGTGACGATCACATCCCCGCGCGAGGGACGCGGAGCACGCGACTTCGTCCCCCGATTCGGGTCGCGGATCGATAAGGACGGACGCTTCCGCGTTGAGGACGTCACTCCGGGTCAGTTCGAGTTGCAGATCATCGTCAATCCGGTTGCCGGCCCCCGTCTCTCCGGACCGGGGATCAGGCTCGGCACGGTCAACGTGCCCCTCACCGTCCCCGAGATTCCCGGCGGACGGACGAATGAACCGCTCGACCTGGGGACGATCGCGGCCAAGCTCTTCGAGACCCTCAAGGCCGGCGACCTCGCCCCGGATTTCGTCTTCCCGCGAATCGGAGGGGGGGCCAGGGGTGAACGGATCGCTTCGAGCGAGCTCGAGGGAAAACTAACCCTGATCGATTTCTGGGCGACGTGGTACGCGCCATGCCTGGCCGAGATCCCCGCGCTCAAGGACCTCCAGGCGACCTTCGGCGGCGATCCGCGGTTCAGGCTCATCAGCCTGTCTTGCGACCGGACCGCCGATGAAGCCCGGCGGTTCATCGAGAAGGAGGGGCTGAACTGGACGCAGGGATTGGTTGACAGCCTGGTTTCCGGCGTCGGCGCGCGCTTCAAGCTCCACGTGATCCCGGCGACGTTCTTGATCGGCCCCGATGGGCGCATCCTGGCGAAGAACTTGCGAGGGCCGGCGCTCAAGGAGGCCATCGTCAAGGCCCTCAAGGATGGCAAGTTCCTCGCCACGCGGAAAAAGGAAGCGCAGCCAGAACGATTCCCGCTGACGCGGTTCGAGGTACCCGTCGAGAAGTCGGTCGAGACGCCCCTGGCCGTCGTCCTCGATGACTGCGACGAGGATTTCGAGGCGGCACGTCCTCATCATGACGCGCTCCGAATCCTCTACAAGACGGAGGATGGCGTTCGTACATCGCTTCTGAGGGAATTCAACACATGCCAGACCGTTGGCGCTGTCCACGGGGTCGCGATCGACGCGGCTCGCGGTCGGATTTATCTGTGCGAGCAGGTCAGCCATCGCGTGACCGCGGTGGACTTCCACGGCCGGAAACTCTGGCAGGTCGCCAAGATCAATGCGGATGCGCTCGCGGTCGATCCCCGAACGGGGAACCTGTGGTGTTCCGTGGGCGAGGACCTTGCCCACGGCGAGACGGTCGTGCTCAACGCCGACGGCCAGGAGGTGGCGAACTTTCCTTTCCGGGGGATCGACATTGCCTATGATCCGCATACCGATGGCTTCTGGCTGGTCGGCTATGGGATCACGAAGTTGAGCCGTGAAGGCAAGGTCCTTTTCCGGAAGCCTCAGGAAGGTTGGGCCTACGCCTCGGTCGCGCCGAATCCGCGCGATGGGAGCGTCTGGGTCGTCGAACGCGCGCATCAAGATGTGGCAGGGAGCATGAACCGGCTCTGGCATCTTGCCGCCGACGGGTCCACGATCCGGAAGTGGGATCTCGGCGAGAGACTCATCTTTGGCGTCGCCTGCGAGCCGGTAACGGGAACGGCCTGGGCTGTTTTCCTCGGGTCCGAGATCCTCCGCTTCACGGCGGACGGCAAGGAGCTGCCGCCGCTGCCCGTGAAGGCTCGTGCGATCTCCATCAGTCCGACAACCGGGCAAACTTGGGTGACCACCGAGACGGAAATCCTGCGTCTCGACGGGGCCGGCCAGCCGAAGACCTTTTCTCGTTTCGATGCCAGGTCCGGACAGTCCTGGCCGGCTGCCTTGTAGTTGATTCCCCATCGACGTCGATAGAATCGGTTCACCCCGACAAGAGGAGCCGAAAATGCGCTTCGACTCGACATGGTTGGAGTTCACGGCGGGCGTACGGGATCACTCGATCTTCCGCTCGCCTCTATCCAGGAGGCACGTCATGACGACACTCCTGGTCGGGAGTACACTTCTGTTGCTCATCGGCGGCTTCGGCTTCGCGCGCGCCGAACAGGCCGCTCGCGATCAGCCGGCAAAGGCCGATGCGATATCCAGGGGCAAAGACGCCACCAGGACCATCGACGACAAGAAAGCGGCGGGTAAACTGGCGCTCCGTGCCGTTTCGACGGAGACGCGCGAACCGATCGAGGGAGTGGCCATCGAGTACACGGCCCGTATCGACGATGGCAAGTTTCTGGAAGCGACCGTCCTCACCGGGGAAGACGGCACCACGGCCATCGAATGGGCGCCAGGCGTGACGATTCATAGTCTCTGGCTGACCGCTCGCAAGCCGAATCTCGTGCCGATCCACATCCTCTGGGACGATGAGCGGCACCCGATCAATCTGCCGACGTCGAAGGAATTGCGCTTCGAGCCGGGCACCACGATCGGCGGCATCGTGCAGGACGAGGCCGGACATCCGATCGAAGGTGCCACGGTCCACGTCCACGCACCTCCAACCGAGTCCGAAAAAACCAACTCCGTCTTCACGTTGGGTTCTTCCAGGACAGACGCCCAGGGGCGATGGCGCCTGGACGTCGCGCCCAAGGACTTGTCCGATGTCTGGGCGAACGTCGAGCATCCTCATCATCAGGGGAACGGCACCCCAGCGTCGAGCAACCTCGACAGCGTGACGATCCTCAAGAAAGGGCTGACGGTGACGGGTCGCGTCGTTGACGCCGCAGGCCGGCCGGTTAGAGGGGCCAGGGCCATCTTCGGCCCCGAGCACTTGGGGACTCCCGGTCCACCGAGAGGGACGACGAACGATCGAGGCGAGTTCACCCTCGAGACCTGTGATCCCGGACCGTCGATCATCACGGTCCAGGCCGATGGGTTCGCACCCCGGATTGAAGAGGTCCGAGTCGCCCAGAGAACCGCGCCCGTCGAAATCCGGATGACCGAGCCCGGTTCCATCCTGCGAGTGAGGGTTATCGACATCCAGGGCAAGCCGGTCGCCGGTGCCGTAGTCGCTGCCAACACCTGGCGCGGGCATCGGTCGATCGAGTTCCGGGCCGAGACCGATCGAGACGGCCGCCTCGCGTGGCGGGGCGCGCCCAAGGACGTCGTGCGCTATAACATCGGCAAGGAAGAGTACATGTGGATTCAACCCGAATTGACCGCATCCGGGCGCGAGCAGACTGTAACCCTGCATCCGAAGCTGGTGGTCGGCGGTCGCGTGACCGATGCCGAGACAGGACGACCTCTGTTGAATTTCCGCGTCGTCCGGGGCACCAAGCTCGGGTGGCGGGACGGGATCGACTGGTCCGAGGACATGGCGGTGGAAGTCACGAATGGCCGATACACGGCCCCTTTCGATCAGACGGGTGAGGGCGCCTTCATCCGGATCGAAGCCAAGGGCTACAAGCCGGCCGTGTCGCGGGCCTTCCAGCCCACCGAGGGCTCGCAGACCCTCGATTTCGCCCTCCAGCGAGCGGCGGGCCTCACGGGGGTCGTCCTACGCCCGGATGGTAAACCCGCCGCGGGAGCCGAGGTCGTGCTGGCATCGTCGGAGAATCAATTGACCATGAAGGCGGGCCGCTTCGATCGCGTCGTGAACGCACCGAAGACGGCGACCGGGCCCGACGGCGGATTCGAGTTCCCGGCAAGGGACGGCCAGTTCCTCGTGCTCGCCGTGAGCGATTTCGGATATGCCGAGGCCTCGTCCGACGAATTCGCGAAGTCGGGCAAGCTCGTCCTGCAACCGTGGGGGACGATTGAAGGAGGCGTTCGGATCGGCGCCCGGTTGGGAGCGGGCCAAGAGGTCGTGTTCCATCCCATTCGGCCGGAAGGAAGGCGTGGGATCGTCTTCAATTATGGTTACGAGACGCGGAGCGACGAGCGGGGCCGGTTCCGATTCGACCGGGTGATCCCGGGACCTGGGAACGTCACGCGCAGCCTCGTCACGGAATATCCCGGGGGCATGACCTCCCACATGCCTTGCTGGCCGGAAGCCGTCGAGGTCAAGCCGGGTGTGACGCTCCGGGTGACCGTCGGCGGCAAGGGCCGGCCGGTGATCGGGCGGCTCGTCCTCGATGGGACCCCCGAATCGCCGGTCGACTGGACGAGGAACGACCCGGCGGAGATCAGTTCTCCCGGGGGCTGGTTCGCCGCGCCTATCGAGAAGGACGGCCGGTTTCGGATCGAGGATGTCCCGCCGGGCCAGCAAAAATTGAAGGCTGTCGTCAATGCGTCCCCCGATGCGCGGTTCAGGGGCCGGGGTAAAGTGATCGGCCGACTGAACATGGCCTTCACCATGCCCGAGATACCCGGCGGCCGTTCAAACGAGCCACTCGACCTGGGGACGATCACCGTCAAGCTCTTCGAGGCGCTCAGGGTCGGCGACATGGCCCCGGATTTCGACATCGAACGCATCGGCATCCCGGAGAAGGGCCGACGGCTCAAGCTGGGCGACTATCGAGGGAAGCTGGTCCTGCTCAACTTCTGGCAAGCCTGGGAACGGGAGAGCGACACGACGATTCTCCGGGAAGTCCAGCAGACATTCGGCGGCGATCCCCGGTTCGTGCTGATCAGCCTGGATTGCGGCGAGGCCGCGGCGCAAGCCGAGAAGTCCATCAGCGGCAAAGGGCTGGGCTGGATGCACGGAGTCGCCGGCGACTTCGTGTCCGGCGTCGCAACTCGATACAAGATCCGGGCGATCCCGAATTCCGGCTTCATAGGCCCCGATCAGAAACGACGGAGAATTCCGTTGACGTTCCTGATCGGTCCCGACGGTCGGATCGTGGCGCACGATTTACAGGGGACCGACCTGGAGGCCGTGCGCAAGGCGCTGGATGACCCGAAACTGTTCCCCGCCGCAGGCAGTCCCGGCTCCCGATGATCGGTTCGAGGCGAGGACGGAGTTCCCCGAGCCGGAGCCGGTTGCGCGGCCGGGGAGTTGATCTGGGCACGAAACCCGCCGATGATGGTGTCAATGGCCGGGCGGCCGACGCCGCCCTGTTGCCTCCTCACACCAAAATTCCAGATATGCGAGATTGACATCATGTTCAGACGGTTTTCGTGCGTTTTGATCGCGGGGCTGGCCTCGACCGTGGCGACGGGCGCCGCGCCGGGTCGCTCGCAGGGCGGCTCGACGGAAGGCTTCGTCACCCTCTTCAATGGCAAGGACTTCTCCGGCTGGCACGGGGTGGCCACCATGGACCCCCGCAAGTTCGAGGCGATGGACGCCGAGCAGAAGGCGAAGGCGCTGGAGAAGGGCGCGGCGGACCTCAAGAAGCACTGGCGGGTCGAGAACGGCGTGATCGTCAACGACGGCCAGGGGGCCTATCTCACGACCGACAAGGACTACGGCGACGTCGAGCTGAAGGTCAACTTCAAGATCGGCCCCAAGGGGGATAGCGGCGTGTATCTCCGCGGCACCCCGCAGGTCCAGATCTGGGACTACACCGAGCCGAGCTACGCCCGCATGGGCGCCGCCAAGGGCTCCGGCGGGCTCTGGAACAACAGCAACGGAGCACCCGGCAAGGATCCCCTGGTCCTGGCCGACAAGCCGATCGGCGAGTGGAATTCCTTCCGGATCCTCATGGTCGGCGAGCGGACCACGGTCTATCTCAACGACAAGCTCGTCGTCGATCACGCGCGATGGGAGAACTTCTGGGACCGGGATCGCAAGCTGCCCATGGCCGCCCGGGGCCCGGTCCAGCTCCAGACCCACGATCACGAGGTCCAGTGGCGGAACATCTCGATCCGCGAGATCGATCCGGACGAGGCCAACAAGCTCCTAGCCTCGCACGGAGACAAGGGCTTTCGGTCCGTCTTCAACGGCCAGAACCTGGCCGACTGGGCCGGCCCGATCGAGAACTATGAGGTCACCGGCGGCGTCCTGAAATGCAAGCCGCACAAGGGCGGTGTGATCTATTACAACCAGGAATTCTCCGACTTCGCCGCGCGGGTCGAGTTCAAACTGCCGCCGGGCGGCAACAACGGCCTGGCGATCAGATACCCCGGGCGCGGCGATACCGCCTACGCCGGCATGACCGAACTCCAGATCCTCGACGATGGCGATAAGAAGTATGCCGGGTCGCTCGACGACCGCCAGGCCCACGGCTCGGCCTATGGCATGGTCGCCGCCAAGCGGGGCTACTTGAGGCCGGTCGGCCAGTGGAATTTCGAGGAGGTGACCGTCAAGGGCTCCAAGATCAAGGTCGAGCTCAACGGCACCGTGATCCTCGACGCCGACCTGAGCCAGGTCAAGGAGTTCATGGCCAACTCACCGCATCCGGGCAAGGATCGGACTTCCGGCTTCTTCGGCTTCGCCGGTCACAGCGACCCGGTCGAGTTCCGCAACGTATCGGTCAAGCCGCTCGATGATTCTGATTCGAGGCGGCGACGGATAACCCGCGGTGGGCCGAGTGTCGTTCCCCGGCAAGCGGCCCGCCGATCCCATTCAGGGCGAGCGACGTCGCCAGAATTGCCACCAGCGTCTGGGGTTATCCTCGTACCACACGAAGCCCTGTTCTCGGTTCGCGATCCCGTCGAAGGACTCCAACTCGGCGATCAGGGTTACGTCCATGACCGGACGATCATCGGGTGAGTTACGCACGGAATCGCGGAGGTGCTGCGTCTCGCGAATCATCTGGATGGCGGCATTCTCCGCACCGACGGGATCGAGGGCCTCGGCGAAGCGCGTGGTGAAGAATCCGTACCTGCCAAGCCGACCGTCCATTTCGATCAGGAAGTTCTGGCCGTTGATTTCAACCCTATAGCAAGCCATCACGATCACCAATCTCCCTCGCATTTCCGGGATCAGTAAAAGGCGATGGCTCGCCCGGGTCCGCCGTGGCCGCCGCGGATCTTCACCGCCGCGAAGAGGAAGTAAGCCCCTTGCGGCATCCGATCCACGTTCGTCAAGTACTCGACGCCGACCATCCCCCGGCTACCGAGTGCCCAGTAGGTCATGAGCGCGCCCTTGGGTTCGACGCCGCCCAGTGTCGGCGCGTCGGTGGCGACGCAGCGGATTCCCTTGGTCCCCAGGTAGGCGATCGCGCCGGGACCCGCCGCCGGCCAGCCTTCGCTCCGCCCATTGAGCGGGTCGTCCAGACACGCTTTGCCCTCGGGGAATGGCCGCGAATATCGGTCGCTCCACCCGCTGCGGAAGACGACGATATCCCCGGGATGTAATTCGCCATGCTGAGATTCGTATTTCCGGATGTGGTCCGCGGTGATCTCCGGCGAGGCCGGCCAGCTCGCCTTGTCGGTCGTGCCGAGCAGCGGGGTGACGTCGATGACCCGCGCCGGGCCACTCGTCTGGGAGAGGGGGACTTTCTCGGTCGTGACGTCGCTGGTGCCGCGGCGTCCGTACTTCGACTCGTACTCGACCAGCCACGACCGGACTTCGGGCGCATAGGTCGCGTCGTCGAACCCGGCCGGCGGCAGGGCATAGGCGGGTGGGACCAGGTGCGTGCCCGACTGGCCGTCGAGCATGTGCAACTCGAATGGCATCCTCGTATTCGGGTTCATGCCCCATCGGATCGTGGTAAATAGCTGGCGGTGGCGGCCCACGCCCCGCCCCGGCCACGAGACGGGTCGGTCCTCGGCCAGCACGACCGAGAGGTCCACGACGTTCCGCTTGCGGGTCGAGTCGATCAAGCGGCGAGCGAGCGGGTCGCCGACGACCGCGAAGGCGCGCAGCTCGCTGTAGATGCCGCCGGCGTACTTGGGGCCGAGCATGCAGTAGAACGCGCCGGTGGTCGGGAGCTGGCCGAGGCCGGTCACGCTCTCGGCCCAGATCATGCCGTGCTTGAGCCCGGCGAAGTGGGTCGGCTCGGCGAGGTCGGGGATCGGTCCCATGCTCGTGCTGTCGATGCCGAGCGTCATGACCTCGCGGCCGGCGAGATACTCCATGCAGCCGGGGTCGGGGCCCGGCCAGGCGGGGGATTTCCCTTCAAGGGGGTCGGCGCCAAATCGACGTCCCGCCGGCAGGGGCTTGTAGAACCGGTCGCTGTATCCGCTGAAGAAGAGCACCGCGTCGCCCGGGCCGAGCGGACGGTGAGACTTCTCCCAGGCGATCACCGTCTCCCTGGTAATCAAGGGGCTGCGGCCGGCGGACGCGGCTTCGACCAGGTCGCGGCAGTCGATGACGCACGCCTCTCCGCCGAACTGCCAGGCAGGCACGACATCCGTGTACGCCCGGCCGAACGAGCCGGCGTTCGAGAATCCGGAATCGGCGGGCGTGACCGAGTGCGGCGGGACGTCGAGTTGCGTGCCGGTGTTCCCATCGATGATGATGATATCGCTGTTATAGGGGCTGAGCGGTCCGATCCGCTCCTCGGCGTTGAGCTGGAAGCGCGGGAACGTCGGCCAGGTGCACGGGTACTCGGCAGACACCAGGAGCGAGAGGTCGACGAATCGCGGACCGTCTTCCGCAGTCGCCCGCGTCGGGAGGCCGTAGCTCGCGGCGATGGCGAGCAGGACGGATGAAGTCGGAGACAGGATCGGACGTCCGGCCCGGGAGAGGTTTCTGATCACGGTGGTTGTCCTTTCTGCGTCGAAGGCCGTGCAGCAGGAATTTCCGGAGAGGAGCGTGCGGAGTGATTGATCTCCCTCCGCCGTCGCACGACACCTCGGAAGGGTACTGCGCGCCGACCGACGGCACAACCCCGCGGTGGGTCGGTGCGCGGCCCCTATTCTCAGGTTGACCCTTGATCCACCGGCAAGGACGTGCGAGAACTCGAGATTCACGAATCCGACCAACGAAGGTGGTGCATCATGACCAGAGGCCTCGTTCTCGGCATCCTGGGCGGGATAATCATCCTGGTTCTGATCGGCGCCATCCTGTTCGGGTGCGCGGGGCGTTGGGACCTGCCTATGTTCTGGATCTACCTCGGCATCTGGGCGGTGGGGACCCTGGGCGGGGTGTTCCTGGTGGACCCCAGCCTCATCCAGGAGCGTATTCGGCCCGGTCCCGGCGGCAAGGATTATGTGACGACCCATGCGCTGACGCCCCTCTGGCTGGGCCAGTTGGTCGTCGCGGGGCTGGACGTCGGCCGGTACCACTGGAGCGACGGTGTACCTCTGGCTTTGCAAGTGATCGCGATGCTGGCGATGGCCGCCGGGATTGCAGTCCTGGTCTGGGCCGAGTCGGTCAATCGCTTCTTCTCGTCGGTCGTCCGGATCCAGACCGATCGGGGACATCACGTCATCACGAGCGGACCCTACCGCTACATCCGGCACCCGGGCTACGCGGCCAGCCTGTTCATCTTCGCGGGAGGTGGCCTGGCGCTCGGCTCCTGGCTGGCGGCCCTGATCGGCGTGCTCATCTTCCTGCCGATCCTCCGTCGCATCGTCGTGGAGGACCGACTGCTCCACGAACAGCTCGAAGGTTACGCAGCCTATGCCGAGAGGGTGCGGTATCGGATCGTGCCGGGTGTGTGGTGATCGCGATCGCCGCGGTCGTGCTCCACGCTTAACTCTGAACCGGCCTGGAAAACATCGGCCGCAGAGGGACGCGGATCAGAAAAGAGTACCACAAATGAAGAGGCAAGGCGTCCGCGGATGAATGCAGATCAAGAGACGGAAAAGACCGAAGAAACATGACCCTCGCCCCACAATCTCGCAGGATCGGTCGCAAGTGGCTTCAATCGGCGAACGGACAACACGGAAAGAGTGGGTCCCAGAGGATCAGCGATTCCGCCTCTGTTTGCAGCGTCTTGTACCGGACGACCTCGATCCAATACGGCTCGACTCCCTTGAGTCTCGCCGCTCGCGAGGGATCCTGGCCAACGGCCTTAGCGAGCCACTCGCGGGCCTGCGACGAGTCACCGGAGCGTTGGTAGGCCATCGCCAGAAAGAATTGCGTCCACATCGATCCGCCTTGCTTGCCCAGGCGGACCGCTTCGGTCAATTGGTCGATGCTCTCTCGATAACGCCCTGCGCGATATAGCGCTGCTCCCAGTGTCTCGCGGTAGTCGGCCGAATTGGGGTGCTTGTTGTTGGTCTTCTCGGAGAGATAGATCAGTCGGTTCCAATCGACCCCACAGTCGGGCCGGTGGAGGCAAGTAAACGCCAGGGTATCGGTCACCGAGTCGGCAGCCTTGGCATCCTCTTTGGAGTACGTATCGGAATCACTCGGGTTGTATCGTCGAAAGAAGCGCTCACAGACGGTTCGGAACTCGACCGGATCCTCTAGCGCGAGCGAGACGAAAGCCAGGTTCCGCCAATGGATCGCCCGCTCCTCATCCGCGACCTTGATCCAGGGATACCTCTGGGAAGGGAGGTCGACGGACCTGGCGAGGTGCACCTTGGCTTCGGCGAACTTCCCGAGATTCGCAAGGGCCGTTCCGCGGCCGGACCAGGAGCTGCGCGACGAAATCGTTATCGCCCGGATGCGTCAGGGCCTCGGCATACAACGGCAGCGCCTCCGAGGCCCGATCGAGCCTCCGCGACATCTCCGCCAGTCGCCCCTTAACCTCGGGGCCGGCCCCGCCGCGATCGAGGGCCTCGCGATAGTCGCTCGCCGCTTCGGAGAGCTTGGCGAGCTTCTCGTGGGCGCGTCCCCGCAGGTACCACAGGTCCCAACCGTTCGGGTCCTGTCTCAGTGCCAGATCGCAATCCTGGACGACCTTTTCCCAGTTCCCGAGTTCGCTCCGGGCGCGAGCCCGACCACGCAGGCTCTCGCGGTCATCAGGGATCTTCTCGAGCGCGGTGGTGAACGCCTTCGAGACCGCTTGCCAGCGGTCGTATTTCGCATATGCAGCGTGATAAATCCCCCAGGCGCGATGGATCCACTTCGGCTCATGATGGGCGAGAGCGAGGGCGTCCAGATCCGTCGCGAGGGGTTGCCCGACGTCGCGGTCGTGCTTGCTCAGGCCGTCAACCCGCTCATTCCACCATCGGTCACGACGGGGGACGATTAGTCCCAGCCGCTCCGATAAGTCTCGGTACTCCTGTTCGGCGGCCTCCTTCTGGCCGAGGAGCGAGTTCGCGAGATACTTCAGGAAGACGAGATCGGGCAGACGTGCCTCGTTGGCCAGCGCGCGGTCGCAGTCTACCACGGTTTCGGCGGGACGGCCGAGATGGAGTTCCGCCCTCGCCCTTCCCCGATAAGCGTTCACGTCGGCCGCGCCATTCTTGATCACCGACGAGAAGTCGTCGTCCGCCTCACGCCAGCGCCTGAGATGAAGATTGGCCTGCCCGCGACGAAGCCGGAGTCGGACATTATTCGGATCGGCCTCGAAGAGCTGCGTGAGGGAGAACCGCGCGTCGGCCCAGTTCTCGGCGGCTTCGTTACGCGCGGCCTCATGCGTCGCCCAATCCACGCCGCCCACGCCGCCGCGAGACTTGCGAGTCCCATCCAGGATGGTGATCGAGCCGCCGTGGGCGCAGACGGCGATCTTGTTCCCATCGGCCCCAAACGCGAGATCGCGAATCGCGGCGATTTCCGGTGTCGTGTCCAGGACGTCCTTGAACGGGGACAAATTCAGGATCTCTCGGCCGTGTTCGACATCCCAGATTCGGAATGACCCGTCGGGACCGGCCGAAGCCAACCTGCTGCCGGATGGGTCGTAGGCGATGGCCGAGACCTCACGGACATGCCCGCGGAGCACCGACGACTTCCCCTCCGTGATCGGCTCGATCCGGATCGTCCCGTCATCGCCACATGATGCGACCTCGAGACCGTTCGGGCTGAAGCAGATGCGCGTGATGAGGTCCGTATGACCAGTCTTCTTCTGGAGGATTTCGCCCGTCTCCGCGTTTGCGACAATCACAGAACGCCCCGAGCCCCAGGCGAGCTTCCCGCCGTCGATGCTGAACCGAACTGAGATCGCGACATCGTCCGACTCGATCCGCCTGCGGAGGCGGCCATCCGGGACGCCCCAGATTCGCACCGCCCGGTCTCCGCCCGACGTGGCGACGAACTCGCCGGACTTGTCGAAGGCAACGGCCGAGGGCGTGACGCCGGATTCTCCGAAGGATGACCGCTCTCGCCTCGCGACGACATCCCAGATCTTGATCTTTCCGTCCTCGCCGCATGTCGCGGCGAGCGTCCCGTCGCGGCTCACGTCCACGAAATGGATGGCGCCGTCGTGTCGCCCGAGAACGGTCATGGCCCCGTCTCGCAGGCTCCAGATTGCCACGACGCCGTCGCTATATCCGGCGATCGCCCACGCCTCGCCGGGGCCCATCGCGACGCATTGCCCCATCGCCGAGTCTCTCGCGTGATCGCGAAGGACCATCGAGGGGACCATGTCAGAGAACGACCAGACGGTGAGCGTGCCGCGCCCTCCCCCGAGCGCCACCTTCTCGCTCCTCGGGTCAATTGCGAAGCTGTGGACCCCATTGGTCTCGTACCCGATCGAGCCTCGCTCCTGATAAGTTGTCGCGTCCCAGAAGGTGACACTCCAGCCGGTCACCGCTCCGATCCAAGCGCCGTCGCGGCTGTAATGCACCCGGTGACCGGAAGACCGATCGCTCTTGATCGAGAGCAGCGGTTTACCCGTCGCCGATTCCCAGATTGGGATGCGCGAACGTTCTCGACATCGATCCAGATCCTCGGATTGGTTCCATCGCCGATGAGAGGGCGACAAACTTGCTGCCGTCCGGGCTGAAGTCTGCCGAGGAAAGGCGGTTAAATGGGTTGCGGAAATCAGATTCAACAGCGTATCGCTTTTTCCGATCGGCGTCGTAGATGTCGATGGACTCGTCATGCCTGATGGCGAATTGACCGGATACCGGATTTAAAGTCGGACCAAGGGCGAACGGGCGAGCATCGTCCGGGGTTCGTAGGATCAGATCGTAACCCTGACGCCACACGATCCAGTCGCGGTCCCACCGGGATGGTTGGTCTCCGTCGCGAGGTCGTTCCGGTCGCCCCGCGTCGTCGAAATTCACGGTTCCTCGCCAGTCGCCGATCGTCTTGACCAACTTGCCCGACTTCGCCTCCCAGATCGCAACATTGTCGAGATCATAGGAGGCCACGAATCGGGAGTTCGGGCTGAATGCAACGGCGTTGACGCTGCTTTCATGGCCCTTAAACTCCGCGATCACAACCCCGCTCCTGGCGTCCCATACCATCACTTGGGAGTGGCCGTAAGTCGCTGCGCTTGCCGACGCCCCCATTTCCCCGTCCGGGCTGAAGGTGACTGCATTGACTTCGTCTCGATGCTGAGGAATCGACAAGAGCGGGCGGACGCATTGATTCCTCAGATAGTGCCATTCCCATCCGCGAAGTCGAGCCGGGCACGACTCCAGCAGGGCCTCGGCGTCGCCGACCCCGCGACTTCTCTTCGCTTCGACAGCGAGGGCGATCGTGTGGAAGTAGGCGTTGGCTTCGGAATCAGCGAGGGCGGCGACGGCGCGATCGCGGGAGCGATTCACGAGGTAAAACGCGGCGCTCGAGCTCCCGACGATCACCGTCAACGTCGCCACGATGGCGGAGACGGCCGGCCGATGGTCGCGGACCCATCGGAGGAGCAGTTCCCTCGCGGTCAGCGGCCGAATTGGTAGGGGCTTGCCGTTGAGGTAGAGTTGGAGATACTCGGCCAACTTTCCGGGTGAGCTGATCCGGTCGGCCGTTCTCCGCTCAGTCGCCCTGGCGCAGATTGCTTCCAGGTCGCGGTCATAGGCTGGGTCAACCGATCGCAAGCGTGGGACGTTAACGTCGAAGACCATCGCCGCCAGGCTCCGCTCGTCGTCGGCTTCTGCGAATACCCTCCGCCTGGTCAGCATCTCCCAGAGCGTCACTCCCAGGCCGCGCACGTCGGCTGCGGGGCCGACCTTGAGGCTCGCCGCAGCCAGTTGCTCGGGCGCGGCGTAGCGCAATGTTCCCAGCAGCCCGCCGCCCTTGCTCGCGGTCATCGAGAGGCTTTGCCCTTTTGCCAGGCCGAAATCCATTAGCACGATTCGGTTGCCATCGGGCGTCAGCATCAGGTTCGCGGGCTTGATGTCCCGGTGGATCACCTGTTGATCGTGGACCGCTTGAAGCGCCAGCGCAGCGTCTCGGATCAGCCCCGCGACCCGCCGGACGTAACCCCCCGGGTCGTCGGGGACCGGAGGCAGTTCGGGCAGTGGCGGCAGCGGCGAGATCGGTAGGGTGGCGTCGTCAACCGATGTCTTCGATGCCTCCTCGCGTCGCTTCCGGCTGGCCAAGAGCACTGCCTTCGCCCATGTCAACTCCCCCAGCAAAGAGACGCCCGCCTCCTCCTCCGATCCCGAGAGCTCTTTCCAGACTTGTTCCAGGTCGCAGCCCGGCACGTACTCCATCGCGTAAAAGAGGTCCCCCTCCGGCATGGTGCCCGATGCCAGTACTTTCACGATGTTCGGGTGCTCGCACCGGGCCAGCACGCGCATCTCGCGGCGGAATCGGGCCAGCGCCACCTCGTCCCCGGTAAGGTCCGACGGTAACATCTTCAGGGCGACCAGGCGCCCCAGCGAAAGCTGTCGCGCAAGGAACACCACGCCCATGCCACCCCTGCCGATCTCGGCGAGGATTTCGTAGTCGCCCCGCACCTTCCCGACTTGCGGCGGGGGGCCGAGGAGGGTTTCGACCGAGGGGGTCTCGGCCAGGCTCCGCTCGGCCAGCGCGAGGACCTGCTCCTCGGCGACCTCGCGGCCGGTTACGCGGCCTAGCAGCGTCGCCAGCGCGGCGGCCGTAGACATGTCGCGCTCGGTCCGGCCGGTGGTGTAGCTGAGGTACTCGACCTGACGTCCGTTACGATCGCGATTGAGAAAGAGGATCTCGTCGGCGAGTTCCCCCTCGCGATAGACGAGCAACGGATCGAGGCGCAGCGGTACAGCGCAGTCCCGGCCAGAGCACCGCCACGCGGTTGGGCAGGAGAGTCCCGGCCTGCTCGCGATCGAGGAATAGCGGTGCTGATCGCTCGCCTTGGAGTCCAATCAAGTCGCGCAGGCCGATTTCAACCCGGCCCCCGTCCAGCGTCCGGATTTCGGCGATTTGCACGAGACGGCTCCCGCGCGGGCCGATCGGTTCGAGTGTCCCTTCGGCAAGAAGTTCGTTCGCGGCGGGGAAGAGGAGCGGGCCCATGTCCTCGGCGTAGAACGCCTCGAACCGTCCCGCGCCGTGACCGAATACACCGTTGCGATACTGCACAATGGCGTCGAGGACCTGAATCGCCGAGCATTTACTGTCGTGGGCGGGCTCGCCGTCGGGGCCGTTCTTGATGCGGTTGTAGAGGGCCAGCAGAGAAGCCTTGTCCTTCCTGGGCTCGTTGAGTTGACCCCAGAGATGTCCCAGCGGATGCGTTGCGGCGTCGAGGCGCTCGCCGAAATGACGGGCGGTCTCGCGGTGGATCGCAAGCCACTGTCCGAGCGAGGGGGAGGCGAGGCAAACGAGCAGGCGATCAAGCGCCGGGACCCTTGGCGATCCACGCTCGACCTCATCCAGGTACGCCGCGACAGCCGGGGCGGCGGCGAGCTTGATGAGGCTCTCAAAGAGGTAGAAGGTGTTGTCGTGCCTGGCTCGCGCATCCTTGGCGTTGTGGGCCCGGCCGTATAGCTGTGCGAGGGGCAAGGGGAGCCGGACTAGGTATTCTCGCTGGAATTCGAAGGGCATCGCCGGTGCTCCTGGCTTCGTCAATCGCGGACGAACCGCAAGGTCTTTTCTACCGTGAGGGCGTGAGCTGGTTGCATCCTTATTTCAGGATTTTCGTGGTGGACGAATCACACGGGCAGATGGGGCATTTCTTGCATCGCCCCGGCCTTACCCGCAAAACGTTATCGATGATGGGGCGGAACGAAATCCTGAGAAATACGTTCTTAACCACGAAATACACCAAATACTATGGAAAAAGAAGAAGAGCGCCGGAAACCGAGAAAACCTTCAAAACTTTAAGATTTCTTGTGTGATTTATCGCGACATTTATTTCGTGACTTTGGTGTATTTCGTGGTCAAAATTTCTTCTCTCGTGAGTCGTCGCTCGGATCATTCGCCTGCCTCATGGGCCTTTATTTGCGGTCTCCTGGACTAGAAAGGACGTCGTATTGCGTCAACTTTCCTGATTCTGGCTTTCCATCTGCGTTGATCCGCGTTCATCTGCGGATAAACTCTTAACTCGCCAAAGGGCTTCTTACGCGATGATTTTCTTGATGACATTGCCGTAGACATCAGTCAGTCGGAAATCCCGGCCCGAGTGGCGATACGTGAGTTTCTCGTGGTCGAGGCCCAGCAGGTGGAGGATCGTGGCGTGCAGGTCGTGGACGTGCACGCGATCCTCGACGGCGTCCCAGCCGTATTCGTCGGTCGCGCCGTGAACCATGCCGCCGCGAACCCCGCCCCCGGCCATCCACATGCTGAAACCGTACGGATGGTGGTCGCGCCCGTCCTGTCCCTCGGCGGTCGGGGTCCGGCCGAACTCGCCGCCCCAGATCACCAGCGTCTCGTCGAGGAGCCCGCGCGACTTCAGGTCCTGGAGCAGGCCGGCGATCGGCCGGTCGGTGGCCAGGGCGTTCCGGGTGTGCCCGCCTTTGAGGTCGGAGTGCTGGTCCCACGGCTGGAAGCCGCCGGTGGTGTGATACAGTTGCACGAATCGAACACCCCGCTCGACCAACCGTCGTGCCAGGAGGCACTGGCGTCCGAAGACCGCGGTCGACTCCTGATCGAGGCCGTAAACCCGCCTGGTGGCCTCGGTCTCCCCGGCCAGGTCGAAGGCATCGGGGGCTTGCTGCTGCATCCGATAGGCCAGCTCGAAGGATTCGATCCGCGCGCCCAGTCGGCTATCCTCGGCGCGGGCCTCGCGGTGCAGGTCGTTGAGCCGGCGCAGCGCGTCAAGATCCCGACGCTGGCGGGTCGGGCTCACCCGGTCGTTCTTCAGGTTGCGGATCGGGTTCCGCAGGTCGGAGACGAACGTCCCCTGGAACGAGGCCGGCAGGAACCCGGCGCCGTACTGCCGGGCCCCCTCGATCAGCGGGCCGGGGCCGATCGCGACGAATCCGGGCAGGTTCTGATTCTCGGTGCCCAGGCCGTAGGTCACCCAGGCGCCCAGGCTGGGTCGCGTGGCCACCCGCTCGCCCGTGTTCATCTGCAAACAGCCGCCGGGATGATTGACGTCGTCGGCGACCATCGAACGGATTACGCACAAATGATCGATCATCGATCCGACAGACGGAAAGAGCTCGCTCACCTCGAGCCCGGATTCGCCCTGTTTGCGGAACCGCCACGGCGATGACAGCAACTTCCTCTGCTGCCCCAGGTAGAGCTTCGGCGAGGGCTTGCCGTGGTCGCGGGTCAGGCGGGGCTTGGGGTCGAAGGTGTCGACCTGCGAAGGGCCGCCGGGCATGAAGAGGAAGATCACCCGCTTCGCACGACTCGGGAAATGCGACGGGCGGGCAGACAGTGGATTGGCGGACGGAAGGGGGTCGGCCGACGCCTCGTCGGCCAGGAGCGCCGCCAGGGCCATCGAGCCGAAACCGGCGCCCGCCCGTCGCAGCACCTGGCGGCGACTCGGCAGCGTCCCGGGGAGATCGCGATCGATCATGATTCCCTCCCGCCCGATAGGGCCGATCCGTCAATCGATGTAGAGAAATTCGTTACTGCTGAAGATAATCTGACAATAACTCTCCCAGGCGTCGATGGCATGGGTCGGTCCGAGCAGTTGGCGGCCGAGGTCGATCTCGGCGGGAGTCGGCGGCCGCGCGAACGCGAGTTTGTAGAGCCGGCGGATGCGCGCCTCGAGGTTCCCCGGCTCTTCGCGAGCCACCCGAGCGGCCAGGGCGCGGGCCAGTTCGCTCACGAACGGGTCGTTGAGGAAGAAGAGGGCCTGCGGGGCCACGACCGATTCGCCGCGCCGGGCGACGATCGAGCCGGGGTCGGCGCGATCGAACAGGCGGCCGAAGTCGGACGAGCTCGGCCCGGTTCGCACCGACATCAGGTACAAGGTCCGTCGGGGTACGGCGAGCTCCGCGAAGCCGGGCCCGCCTCGACGGTCGTCGAGCCGGCCTGCCACGGCCAGGAGGCTGTCGCGGATGGCCTCCGCCTCGAGTCGTCGGCGATTCATCCGCCCGAACAGGCGATTCTCCGGGTCCCCGGAGAGTCCCTCGGCATCGGCGCGGCTGCCCTGCCGGTAGGTCGAGGACAGCATGATGAGCCGGTGCATCGCCTTCATGGACCAGCCCGACTCCACGAACCTTGCGGCCAGGAAGTCGAGAAATCCGGGGTTCGCAGGCGGGTCGCCGCGCCTGCCGAAATCGTTGGCGGAGCGGACCAGGCCCTCGCCGAAGTGATGCTGCCAGACCCGATTGACCATGACGCGGGCCGTGAGGGGATGATCGGGGCTCGCCAGCCAGTCGGCCAGTTGCTTCCGGCCGCTCCCCTCGGTGATCCTCGCCGCATGCCCGGCCGTCAGGATGCGCGGGAAGCCCCGCGGCACGGTCTTGCCAAGCCTCTTGTGATTGCCCCGCAGGAAGACCTGGGCGTCCTTGAAGCCCTCGTGGCGCGTGCCCTTGGGACCGCCGTCCCGGACGACGACCGCCTGGGGGATCACCAGCGGGGCCCTCGCCTTGAGGGCGTCCACTTCATGCTTCAGGTCATCCAGCCGCGATCGGTCCTCGGGAGTCAGGCTCGTTTTCCGCTCGACCGCCGACACCCAGAAGGGGCCCCTGTCGGAGAGCAGTTCATCGAAGAGGTCGACGACGAGGTCCCTCGGGGGCGCTTTCGGGTCCGTCGGCTCGAACCAGGTCCGGTGCAATTCGGCCTCGATCCGCTTGCGTCCGGCGTCGTCGAGTTGACGGTCATAGACGCGGATCTCGGCGAGATCTCCCCGGAACCGCGGACTGTTCCCGGAACCCGGCCCGCCCAGATGGAGGGCCTTGATCGCCGGGTCTGAGGAGATGGCATCGATGCCCTTCTGCGAGCCGGCCGCCTTACCGTCGCGATGAAAGGTCGTGCCTTGCGGACCCCAGGTGACGCAGACGATCTCGAATCCCGACGCCGGACGTGTATCGGCGATATCCCCCGACTGCCCGCGATTGCGTAGGATCGCTCGCAGGGAGCCGCCCGGATCGGGCATGAGGCTCAACCCGTGCTGACCGACGTCCGAGTCTTCCCAGCCAAGTAGACGTTGGCTCGCCGCGGCCGACTTCGCGACCTGGAAGACGACGAACAGGCTGCCGCTCGGGGGCACGGTTCGAGGTGACTCGAGCAGGGAATGACCGTCGAACCGCAGCACGGCCTTGGTATGGCCATTGATCGTGGCGGTCGTCTTGACGGGGCCGGTGCCGGGCCCTGCCGGCCGTGCGTCCGACGGCAGCCCGGAACGATTCGGCCAGAGCAGGACCCGGTAACCGGAGTCGGTCAACAGATGCGGGTCATCGGCCCGAAATCGGAGCACGCAAGCGTTTGCCAGGCTCGCTTCTTCGGGCGCGCGAGCGGACTCGGCCACCTGACGCGTCGACAGGGCCGCGAGCGAACGCTGGAGCTCATCGGCGGCCCGGGCGAGTGCCGGTCCGGCCAGCTTCCCGTTCGCCGCGTCGCGCAGGGTCGGATGGAGGCCGGCCGGTGCCTGCTTCGCGATCCGGCCGAGAAAGTTGACCCACGCGGATAGCAAGCCCTCCCGGAGCTTTTGCCGTCTCGCCAGCTCGCCCAACGAGAGCTTCGCCGACCCGGTATCGTGATTTCGATATTCACAGGCGCTGATGAGATACCGCGCGGTCTGCTCGGCGACGAGGCGATTCAGATGTGTGATGTAAGCCCGGTCGATCGCATCGGGCAACTGTTGTTCCAGCTCGGCACGACGGCGCTTGTCGGCCGCGTCTTGCCGACGGAGCCTCGCCAGCTCGTCTGGCGGCAACAGCGGCACGCGGACCAACGGAGTGTTGCCCGGCACCGGGCCGGGGACGAGGCTGGTGCTGAAGAAGATGCCGGCCATCGCGTAGTAGTCGTCGGCGGAGATCGGGTCGAACTTGTGGTCGTGGCAACGGGCGCAGGCGATGGTCAGGCCGAGGAAGGCCCGGCCGACGACGTCAATCTCGTCGTTGACGTAGTCGGCGATCATCTGGTCCTTGTCCACGTCGCCGGGCACGAAGTCGGCGATGGCCAGCAGGCCGGTGGCGACGAGCCCATCTTTGTTGATCCCGCCGGGCCGAGTGGGAGGCAGCAGGTCGCCGGCGATCTGGTGGCGGACGAAGTCCGCATAGGACATGTCGCGGTTGAAGGACTCGACGACCCAATCGCGATAGCGCCAGGCCTCGCGGAAGTCGCTCTCCGCGGGCAACTGGATCAGGTCGCGGGCGTCCGCGTAGCGGACGACGTCGAGCCAGTGCCTGGCCCAGCGCTCGCCGTAAGCTGGAGAGGCGAGCAGGCGATCGACGACCCTGGCGAAGGCATCCGGCGAGTCGTCGGCGAGGAACGCATCGAGCTCCTCGGGTGTCGGGGGCAGGCCCGTGAGGTCGAAGGTCGCCCGCCTCAGGAGCGTGCGCTTCTCGGCGGGACGAGCCGGCTTCAGCCCCTTCGCCTCGAGCCCGGCCAGGATGAACCGGTCGATCGGCGAGATGGGCCAACTCGGGTCGCTGATCGTGGGGGTCTCCGACTTCCGAAGCGGACGGAAGGACCACCATGCTGACGACTCGTCGAGTTCGACGGGCGTGACGGCTGGAGGCAGGTCAGTCGCCGGTTGCGTATTGGGCCAGGGGAGACCCAATGCGATCCATCGCTTGAGGCGGTCGATCTCGGGAGCGGAGAGCTTCCCGTTCGGGGGCATCTTCAGCTCGCCGCGATGCTCGACCGCCTCGACGAGCAAGCTTTCCCGCGGCTCGCCCGGAACGGCCGCGGGCCCGCTGTCGCCCCCCTTGAGGAGATGCTCTCTCCCGGTGAGGTTCAGGCCGCCGCGGACCTTGCCCACCCCGTGGCACTTGTGGCACCTCTCGGCAAGGAGGGGCCGAATCTGTTTCTCGAAGAAGTCGGCAGTATCGGGATCATCAGCGACAGCGACGGCCCCGTTCGATAGGCAGGCGAGCGCGAGCATCAAGGCCGCGATCACGGGCTTCGATCGTTCTCCGCGTCGTCGGGTGTGGAGCATCGGTGACTCTCTCGGCCGTGGATCACAAGGACCAAGCCTATCGGCCTGGCCTGCCGTGGATCAGGGGCAATTGTAACAGGCGGCCCGCTGAGAGAGCAGTAATCGCTAGTAGTTTTGCCCGTTCTGATCAGACGGCGGAACTCGTCGATCCCCTGTGCTTCACGCCTGGGTGCTTGTATACTGGAGTCATCGATCCACCGAAGGAGAAGATCCCATGACGACAAGAATCTCAGACGATCTCCGGCAGGCCATTGCGGAAGAAGGCGACGGCCCCGTCCACCTCGTCGATCCGACGACGGACGTGCATTATGTGCTCCTTCGCGCGGACCAGTATGAGAAGGTGAAGGTTTTATTCGAGCGGGAGGAGCACGAGCTCGATCCTCGCGAGGCGTATCCGTTCGTCGATGAAGTGATGCGGGAGGATGACGCGAACGATCCGACCCTGGAAAGCTACCAATCCTACGCCAAGCGGGAGTCATGATTCGGCGAGGGCATATTGTGATCGTCGCCTTCCCATACGTCACGGGCGGCGCAGGCAAGAATCGCCCGGCCCTCGTCGTACAGTGCGATCGGGACAATCAGCGGCTGTCGAATACGATCGTCGCGATGATTACGGGGAATACTCGCTATGCACAAGCCGAGCCGACGCAGCTCCTGATCGATCCCGCGACTTCCGACGGGCAATCCTCAGGGCTCACTTATGCGTCCGCGGTGAAGTGCAACAACCTCTACACCGTGGCTCAAGGAGATATTCTCGCGACGATTGGCAGCCTCTCTCCGGCGCTCATGTCTCGGGTGGATGATTGCCTGAAAGAGGCCCTCGGACTGCCGTGAGGCGCTCGACGATGACATGCCGGACCGACTTCGTCGTGTGGCGAGAGGGGCAGATCGCGGCCGGCTTCGCACGACCGATCTGACCCGGTACGCGTGCAGGTCGCAATCGGGACGAGCTTATCGCTTCTTATCCGTCCGCCGGCGGTCCGCCCAGCTCTCCGAGGCGACTGCGTCGCGCTTCCCATTCCCGGGCATTCAGCACCCGGACCACCCCATCGGGCGAGAGTTCCATGCGGGTCAGCACCTCGACCCAGCATTTGATCCGCTCCATCGACCCTTCCACGAGCGGGGGCACATCCCAGGTCCGGGCCGTCCCGTCGGCGGAGCCGGTCAGCGCGGCGCGGCCGTCGGGCCGAAATGCCACGCTCGGGACCCGTTCCTTGTGGGCGAACACGGGGCTGATCGGCTTGGCCGTGGCCGGGTCCCAGATCCGGGCGGTCTGATCCTCGCAGCCCACCAGGATCGACTTGCCGTCGGGGCTATAGGCCACGGATGAGATGAGACTCTGGAGCATCAGCGGAGGGCTCGCGGGCTCGCCCGTGGCCGTGTCCCAGAAGCGGACCGCCTTGTCCCAACCTCCGGTCGCGACCACTTTCCCGTCGTGTCGGAAGTCGGCGCTCCGGAATGAGCCCTGATGCTCGAGCGGTTCGCCGATCGGACGGCCGGTGGTCGCGTCCCAGAGCCGGCCGGTGGTGTCATCGCTCCCGGTGACGACGGTCCGGCCGTCGGGGCTGTAAGCGACGGCCTCGATGCGGTCTCCCCTGGTATGGGAGAGCGTCGGACCGATCGGCCGGCCCGTGGCGGCGTCCCAGAATCGCACCGTGCCTTCGAAGTCGCCGGTGATGATGGATCGGCCATCGGGACTGAACCTCGCGCAGCGGACGGCCGCGGAGTGCGGCATGGGGTCGCCGACGGGCTTGCCGGTGATGGCGTCCCAGAGCCGCGCCGTCTTGTCCCAGCTGCCGGTCACGACGGTCCGTCCGGCCGGGTCGAAAGCGACCGTGTTCACTGTATCTCCATGCCGTAACGCATCCCCGATCGAGCGGCCCGTCGCAGCATCGCGGAGCCGGGCGGTCCCGTCGGAGCAGCCGACAGCGACGGTCCGTCCGTCCGGGCTGTAGGCCACGCTGTAAACGGGGCCTGTCTCCTGGAATGTCGTCCCCTTGGAGAGGCTCGTGGCGGTATCCCAGACCTGGGCCTCGAAGTCGGAGCCGGCGGTGACGAGCAGCTTGCCATCGGGTCGGAAAGCCGCGTGGTAGACCGTGCCGAGATGCTCCAGGGGGCTGCCCAGCGCCAGGCCGGTCGCGGCGTCCCAGAGCCGGGCGCTGTTGTCATCGCTGCAAGTCAGGGCGGCCCGGCCATCGGGGCTGAAGGTGGCGAAGTTGACGAAGCTCTGGTGCCGCAAGGGGCCGCCGATCGGTTCGCTGGTGGCGGCGTCCCAGAGCCGGGCCGTCCCGTCGTGGCTGCCGGTCAGGACGGTCCGACTGTCGGGGCTGAAGGCGAGCGCCAGGATGATCCCGTTGTGCGCGAGCGGGCGACCGACGGCCCGGCCCGTCGCGGCATCCCAGATCCGCGCCGTGTTGTCGAAGCTCCCGGTCAACACCGTCTTGCCGTCGGGGCTGTATGCCACCCGCATGACATCCTTCTGGTGCTTCAAGGGCGGGAGGATCGCGCGACCCGTGGCGGCGTCCCAGAGCTGAGCCGTCCCGTCCCGGCTGCCGGTGAGGATGGTCCGGCCATCGGGACTGAAGGCCACATCCGTGACCCAGCCCTGATGGGTCAGCGGGCGGCCGACCGGCTCTCCCGTGGCGGTGACGGAGACGCGGGCCGTTCGATCCTGGCCGCCGACGGCGATCCGCGTGCCGTCCGGGCTGAACGCCGCGCAGAGGAGGCGTTCGGGGATCGGGATCGGGGCACCGACGGGCCGACCCGTCGCGATCTCCCTCAACTGGGCCGTGGTTTCGTTGTCACTCACCAGGATCGTCGTACCGTCGGGGCTGAGCCAGCCTCCGAACGGGTCGCGATAGAGGTACATGAACCAGCCGGGGACGCCGTTCCCGTCGCGGATCCAGCCGAGGGGGTCGCCGAACGGCCGCGGAGCGCGCAGGGGCTTGCTCGAGGCGAGGTCCCAGGTCGTCAGGTCGAACATCGGCTTCCCGGAATCCTTGCTCATCGTCAGGATGGACCCGTCCCCGGGGCGGAACGCCGTGCCGACGACCATCTCCTTCGGATGGCGGAGGACGGCCTTGAGCGAGGTGAGCTCTCGGCTCCAGGCGGCGAGGCTCGCCCGCGCGGTGTGTTCGAGGGCGGGCTCGTCGGAGGGGGTCACCTCCAGTGCGTGCGCCAACCAGAGTAGCCCGCGGTTGACCTCGCCGCGCTCGCAGAAGGACAGGCCCCGGTCGATCGTCAGATTCGCCGACAGCCGCTGGGCGAGCCGGCGTTGCTGGTCGGCCTTGCCGAAGTTGTCGACCGCGAGGCGGCGCTGATGCTCGGTCCGATCCTTCTCCGCGCGGATCATCGCGTCGTTGACCGCCAGCGCGGCCATCGCGGTCGCGACCAGGACGGCCATCGAGGTCACCGCCGGCTTGTGATTCCTGGCCCATCGGAGGATGCGGTCGACCGTCGGATCGCGGTAGGCCCTGACCGGCTCGTCGGCCAGCCACCGCTCGACCTCGCGGGCCAGCTCGGCGGCCGAGTCGTAGCGGTCGGCGGGTTGGAGCGCCATGGCCTTGAGAACGACGGCCTCGAGCGCCGGCGGGACCCGGCGATCGACCTGCCTCGGCGGCGGGAAGTCGCCCCGCTGGACCTTGCGGATCACCGCGATCACGTCCGGCTCCGCAAAAGGGGGCCGGCCGGTGAGAAGGCTGTAGAGCGTCGCGCCGAGGCTGTAGACGTCGCTGGCCGGGCCCAGCGATTCGATGCGTCCCTCCGCCTGCTCCGGGCTCATGTACGCCGGCGTGCCCATGGCCGTGCCCGCCACGGTCTCGCTGCTGCCCGAGGCGCTCGCCGGCCGGATCGTCGCCTCGACCGATGGTTCGACCCGGTCGTCGTCGCGGCCGACGACCTTGGCCAGGCCCCAGTTGACGACCAGGGTCTCGCCGTACGGGCCCAGCATGATGTTCGCCGGCTTGAGATCGCGGTGGATGATCCCGCGACTGTGCGCGTACGCCATCGTGTTGCACACGTCCAGGAACCGGGACAGGAGTTGCCGCAGGGCCATCGCCTCCGCCCCGCGAGACGCGTCGGACTCGCGGGAGCCTTCGATGGCCTCCTTGAGGCTCTCGCCGCGCACGAACCGCATCGCGTAGTAGGGGCGGCCCTGGCTCGTGGCCCCGAGCCCGTACACCGGCACGATCCCCGGATGCTCCAACCGCCCGGTGACCTCGGCCTCGAGCAGGAAGCGGGCGCGGCTGACGGGGTTATCCGCCTGCTCCGGCAGGATCTCCTTGAGGGCGACCTCGCGGTGGAGCTCGGCGTCGATCGCCACGCTGACGATGCCGATGCCACCCCGGGCATGCGGGCGCAAGCGGCGAAAGCGGACGCCGGCGGAAGTCGATTGACCCAGGCTGGATTTGATTTCGGCGGTCGCCGACGGCTCGAACGGCGGAACGGCTTCGGTGGCGGCCACCGGGTCGCGGGCGGGGAGGTTGCCATCGCGGCCAGTTTCGACCGCGTCGTGGACGGGTGGATCACCTTCCCAGCCGGCGGCGAATGGGTCAAGGATGGTCGCATGGCCGCCGCGATCCGAGGTCAGCGAGTCGTGGACGGTGGCATGGCCGTTGTCTCCGGTGGCGAGGTCGGCCAGCGTGGCCTCGATCTCTCGATCATCCATCCGGCTCAGGTTGATCAGGAGGGTCGAGGTCGATGTCGGTGCGACCGAGGCCAGGCCCTTCACGGTATCGCCGCCGTGCTTCTCGACGTGTCGGCAGACCAATCCGTCCAGAATCCGGCGATCCTCGACCGTCAACGCACCCCGCTCGACGAGCACCTCGGCCAAGGGTCGGGACCTGTTCCGAGACCAGCGCTGGAATGAGTCGAGCAGGTCGGCTTGCTCGATCAGGCCGAGCTGCATCGCGAGGATGCCGAAGAGCAGGTTCGCTTCGACTGGGGCTTGTGCCATGGGGAAGATTCCGCCCAATTTCGAGGAATCGGCTGAAGGCGTGATGTTCGGGACGAGCCGGGACTCCCGGCGAATCCCGCTGATCGCAACCCATTCGCCCCGATGTCGGTGGTATGATCGGCGCAAACAGAGGCTTTCGCAACACGTCGCCGTCGAGGCCCGTTGTCGCTGGTCGACCGGTGACGCCGCGTGGGTTCCCTGTTCCGTAGGCAACCGGGCGCGCCGGGACTCCTTGGCATCGCGGCATAGCCGGTCAGTTGCACGAGCTACCCCGTCGAGAGGAGATTGTTCGCTATGGTATCATATCCGCATAGAGACATCCACCGTCTTGTCCCGAATCGGCGGATTTTCGGGCTGATGGTAACGATCTGGATCGGAATGTTGACCGCGACGCCTCCCGCGGCAACCCGGCGCAAGAGCGCGGGGGCCGGTCAAGGCGGTCGAGGTCGTGATCTTCTCGACGATGCTGGCCGACCGGTTCGGGGTGGGCGAATGGGGCTTCTCGGCGTTGGTCGAGGTGGACGGCCGCCGCATCCTGTTCGACACCGGCAACCGGCCCGAGACCGTGCTCAACAACGCGCGCGAGCTGAAGATCGACCTGAGCGGCGTCACCGACGTGATCCTCAGCCATCACCATGGCGATCACGTCGGAGGGCTCTTGACCTTAAGGCGCGAGCTATCCAGGAAGAACCCGGAGGCCCTCAAGCGCGCGTACGTCGGCGCGGGGATCTTCCTGAGCCGTCCCGGGCCGGATGGACGCGAGACCAACGAGGCCCTGGCGTTGAAGGAGGAATTCGAGTCCCTGGGCGGGTCATTCGTGATCGTCGAGCGGCCGACCGAGTTGTTCCCCGGTACCTGGTTGACCGGCCCGGTCCCGCGAACGTATCCCGAGCGGAACTGGACTCTCAAGCGTACGATCCGATATCCGGACGGCCGCCAGGTCGAGGACAACATCCCCGAGGACATGTCGCTGGTGATCGACACCGACAAGGGCCTGGTGGTCGTCTCCGGCTGCGGACATGCCGGTATCATCAACACCCTGGAATATGCGCGCCAAAAGGTTCGCGAGGCCCGAGTCTTCGCGGTTCTCGGGGGCTTCCACCTCTTCGAGGCCGACGGGGCCACGCTCGACTGGACCGCGGCCAAGCTCCGCCCGATGACGGTGGCGAACCTGCTCGGCGCCCACTGCACGGGGATCGAGCCGGTGTACCAGCTCCGCAAGCGGCTCGATCTGGCGCGGACGACGTGCGCCGTCGGGGCGGTCGGGGCGCGATTCAGCCTCCGCTCCGGGCTCGAGCCGGGTGCGATTGCAAGATAATTAAGAGTTTATCCGCAGATGCACGCAGATCACCGCAGATGGAAAGCCGGAATCGAGAAAGCCGACGCGATCCGACATCTTTTCTCGGATCATGTTTCTTCAGTCCTATCCGTCTATTGATCTGCGTTCATCTGCGGACGACTTGTCTCTTCATTGAGTAGTATTCGCCCCCGCGAAATTGATCGTGTGGGACGGCATCAGGGTATGACGTGGCCGATCTCTCGCGCCGGCTCCTTCTCGACAATCTTCCTGACGAGGACGGGGCCTGGCGCGAAGCGGAATGCCGCTTTCATGGCTGAGGCGTGCGTCCGGTAAACGCCGATGATCTCGGATCCCTTGATCACCACGAATTTCCCGAGATCTTCGAGCAAGGTGTCAAGGTTGTCCCTATAGGTGGTCAACTCGGCCACGAGATCGTTCTTCCCGTTGAGCACCGCCGGATCGAAATCCCGCCAGTTGAACCATAACGCAGCCGAACCATGCCCGTCGTTCTGGACACCGCCTCGCTCAATCGACTTCTTCATGATGATCATGGCCTCCGGGCTCATCGCCTTTCTGGCGCAGGATCGGCGCCCAAGAACGGCCCACTTCCCTAGATGATAGCGGGTTGATGGGCTGTCGGAAAGACGGCAACTGGCCTGCCCATAGGTCGGCAACTCCGGGCTCGAGCCGGGCACGATCGCACGATGCGAGACTTCCATCCCGGTTGAGTGGCGAGGCGAGATTCACTTGGAACCGAAGGAGATGCGGATCGGGACCCGATGGAACATCAATTCGCCGAGCGCACCCGCGAATTCTCCGTTCTCCGCGAGAATCACGCCGCGGAGTGCGTGAGCCGCTCGCATTTTCGGATCAAGGCGAATCGCCTCATCGCAGTCGGCCAGTGCGCGGGAGAAATCCCTGGATTCTTCCCACACGAACGCACGGATGTAATAGGCGTCGGGCGACTTGGGGTCGAGGCGAATCGCCTGGTTGGCGTCGGCGAGGGCGTGCTCATGATCTTTCTTCTTCGCCAGCGACATACTGCGGACAAGGTATGCCGAGGTGAGCGTCGGGTCGAGTCTGATGGCCTCAGTGTTGTCAGCGATCGACCGATCGTGGTCTTCCTGATCGTCCCAGCAATCCGCCCGGAACACGAACAGGTAGCCGTCGGTCGGATCGAGACGGATGGCCGTGTCGAAATCTTCGAACGCCTGTTTGTACTGTTTCTGTTTCTGCCGGATGGATCCTCGTGCGCAATAGGCTCGCGCCGATCTGGGGTCGAGTCGGATGGCTTCGTTCACGTCGGCCAGGGCACCTTTGAGATCGTGCTTCTCGATCTTGAGCTCACAACGATCGACGTGCGCCGGCGCCGAGCTCGGATCGAGTCGGATGGCCTCGTTGGCGTCGTGGATGGCGCGCCGGGGTTCACCACCGAGAAAGTGTGCCAGGCTGCGCAGCCGATAGGCCCCCGCCGATCGGGGCGTGCGCAATGGCCTCGCTGAAGTACGAGACGGCCTGATCGGCCGGTATCACATCACGGCGGTTGGCCCAACCCCGCGTTCCCTGGTCGGAGACGAGCCAGAGCCAGTCACCCTGGACGTTCTCCACGCGATAGCGGAAGAATCTTCCCCGAGTATTCACCACGCGACCGTCCACGATCAAGTTCGTATCGAGCGACTTCATGAAGACTTCGGGCGATTTCTCCGGCTTCGGCTCGTCTGCCCGCGACGTGGCGGGGCCCAGCAACAGTAATGCCGCGCTGACCCACGCGGATACGGGGCCGATCGGTCTTCGCATGATCCTCTCCATGGATCTTCCGGGCGGACGGCGATCTCTTGGAGACCCAAAAGGTTTCCTTCGAGGAGATCCGCCTGAACGCCGCTTCTACGATACCCCGGTGGTGAGACGTGAGCACGGGGTAAACGGATTCGGGCTGGAGTCGAGAAAATACCCCAGAAGCGACAATCCGACAAGGCCGTTTCGTACCCTCCTTCCTCGAGTCCTGGCGAGTTCACCACCCAGGTTTGCTGTCTTTGATTCTTCCCCTTTTCGGCCGGCTCTCAGCATTATTCGGGGCGCCAGCGGTAGAGGAGATTCTTACCCCTCCAGTCTTCCTCGACGAGGACCAGGTATTCGCCGTCCTTACGCTTCAGGGCCTGGATCGGATAAGGCATGTCCTGCCAGCCGGCGTTGCCGCCCACCTCGGGGCCCGGCGACAGGGAGCCGACGTAACGGCCGTCGGTCACGCTCAGGACGTGCGTGTACTGCTTGCCGCCATCCGGCTTGACCATGCCGACGAACAGATATTCGCCCGCGATGTCGACGCCCTCGGGCGTCAGCGGTTTGCCATTGTCCGACCGCCTTCGGGTTCGTGGGAAGGTCGCGGACGGTCCAGCGCTCGACGGTCTTGCCGGCCAGCCAGCCGTCGTATCGCCGAGCGGTCCGGCCCACGACGCCCCAGGAATCGACGGACTGCCCCTTCAGGTAACCGAAAAGGTAGAGCGAGTCGGTGGCCTTCTCGTAGATGACGCGGCGGACCAGCTCGAAGTCGGCCGGACAGGGCCAGGACTCGGGATTCTTCCAGTCGTAATCGGGCTTGCCGTCGGGCCGCCAGCCCCGGAAACGATAGCGCTTGATCGACCTCCCCGAAGCGTCGCCGTGCCAGATGCCGCCGTCATCGTCGACATCCCAGGCCCAGGTCTCGCCATCGGGGTGGATCCGGTCGACCTCGCGGGCGATCTGTCCCTTCGGCTCGTCGAACGCGTAGAGCCGGTAGCCGCCGCCATATTGCCCGATCATGTAGGCCAGTCGGCGGCCGCCGAGATTCCGCACCAGGACGGAGCAACCATACTTGACCCGGTCGTCTCCGGGGTTGTTGACGTGGTCGAGCGTGATCGCCCGCAGGCTGGCC
The DNA here is from genome assembly GCA_963743925.1 of uncultured Planctomycetota bacterium. Classification (GTDB taxonomy): domain Bacteria; phylum Planctomycetota; class Planctomycetia; order Isosphaerales; family Isosphaeraceae; genus CAVZRC01. The sequence goes on from CAVURY010000037.1 coordinate 358,475, forward strand.
TCGGTCCCCGGCTTCGTCCTGGCCAGATCCAGGTCGAAGATCGCAGTCCGGCTGTAGACGACGGCGCCGTCGGAATCCGGGTCGAATCCGAAGGTGTCCACGAACGCCGTCGAGAAAAGCTCCCAGCGCAGCTTGCCCGACGGCTCGAAGGAACGGAGGACGCAGTTGCCCGAGGGACTGCCGCCGAATCCCATGGCCACGTACAGGTTGCCCGCCGCATCGGTCCCGGCCCCGCGGAGCGCGAACAGCTTCCGAGGTGCGGCACGCCCGGGCGTGCCGGAGAGCATACCCCCCTCGTCGCCGAATGTGGCCACGCGTTCCGGACCTCCGGTCGCAGTCACGTCGAAGGTCAGGACTTGCTGGCGGCGGCCGTCGTCGCAGACCATGAGCCGACCCCGGAAGTCGAAGGCGATCGCGGTCGGCTTCTCGACGCCCGGAACCGCGATGCCGAGGTCCTTCCCCTCCGCCGAGTGGTGCCGCACCGAATTTCCCGCGAGGATCCAGAGGCTGCCGTCCGCGGCGATCGCGACGTCGCGCGCCTCCTTGACCGGGAATCGAGCGATCGAGGACATGTCGCCCGCGCGGCGGGTCTCGATCGCGTCGGGATAGACGACGACGATTCGATCGCCACGGGCGTTCAGGCCGGCCGCCTCGCTGCCGATGTCAACCTCGTCGACGAACCGGGCGGAGTCCAGGTCGCCGGGCGTCCATCGGAAGCGGAGGAGCTTCTTCCCCGCGTTGGCGATGTAGAGATGCTCACCTTCGATGGCCACGGCGCCATTGGCCGTGCCCCAGCCCCAGGCGGTCTCCTTCCCTTTTCCGTCGTGCTCTTTCAGGAGGACCCTGTTCACGCGACCGTCCTTGTAGAGGCCCGCGCAACGGCCGGCCTCGTCCCACGAGATGCCGGCGAAGACGGTGCCGTCGGGCGTCACCTCGATCTCGTCGGCACCGTTCTGGACCCAGAAGCCGGATCCGTTCTCGCCCCCGTCGCCGCCGAACGAGTTGCCGACCCAGGACGTCGCATGCCGCAACGGGCGGATACCCAGCGGCTCCTCGCCCCGCGTCGGCAGGGACGAGGAGACGAGGAATATCGACGTCATGATCCATGTTCTTGTCATCATCTTGACCTCGGCCTCCAGGGGGCACGGCTGCCATCGATGGTCGTCTGATAATGGAGCGGCTCGACCACGTGCGGGTCCGACCCGTCGATGTTCATCACCCAGACGGGCCGCTTATCGGCGCGACGCTCCTTGTAGGTCTTCTCGCTCAATTTGCCGTCCCGCCAGTAGATCTCGTCGCAGAATCGGAACGAGATCCGTTGACCGTCCGGGGAGACGGCGGGCGACGTGGAAGCGCCGCCGAGCCGGGTCAGTTGCCTGACCTCCCCGCCGTCGGGACCACAGCAGAATAATTCCAGGGCTTCGCCCGCCCGATCGGCGAAGATGATCCGCCGGCCGTCGGGCGTCCAGGCGGCGTGGACCCCGGCGAACGGATTCGGCCGTGTCGTGAGCCGTCGCTCGTGCGTCCCGTCGCCGTCGGCGGCGAACAGGCAATGGCCCCCGTCGGCATCCCGGGCATACACGATCGTGCCGCCGTCGGGAGAGACCGCGGGATCGATCCCCCCTCGGCCGACGACCTCGAATCCCGATCCATCCGGGTGGATCCGGCACATCCGGGGCGGACCGCCGCCGAACAGCCCGAAGTAGATCCAGCGGCCGTCCGCCGTCCAGCTCTGCATGCCGGCCTCGACGCCCCGCTTCTCGCGAGTGAGCTGACGGAGGTTCGTACCGTCGGCATCGATGAGGAACAGGTTGTGGGTCCCGTCACGATTCGAGTTGAAGGCGACGCGGGAACCGTCCGGCGACCACGAGGGATAGCGCTCGCTCGATCCAGGGCTACGGGTCAGGTTGCGGGCGTCGCCGGTGTCCGGGTCGACGACGAACAACTCGGTGTCCCCCGTGCGGAACGAGGCGACGACCATCGTGTCGCCGAGGGGCTCTCCCGCGCGGCAGGCCGCACCGAGGACGACTCCCGCCCCGAGTATCATCGGTAGGCATCGCATTATGATCGATCTCCTCAAAGAATTTCGACCGGTCTATTGCACCGCGAGTGGGGAGCGGCCGCCATGCCGGATTGCGGAATTCTCTATCGAGATTGCGACAGGGGTCGGCAGGCAACCGAGGACCGGGCGCGACGCCCACGAGAGATAATCGGTTGAGGATCTCTTGTCACCCACTCGTCCCAATTCCTCGCGACGCCGAAGCCATCCTCAGTCGCTCCGATGTGCCCAGCAACCCCCCATTCCTTCAGGTCGCCGTACTCCTCTGACCCGACAGCGAATGGCCGCCAAGCTGGCATCCGTCCGTCTTGGTCGCAGGGGTCGTAGCCCCGCAGCAGGAACTCGTTGAGGAACCGACGCGGCGGGAAGTAGCCGGATGAGCCGACCACGCCGAAGATGCCGTACAGCACCGCCACATTAGCCGCCAGGACTTGCTTGGCGGACTCCAGAGGACTCTTCACATTCTGCTCCGCCGGCTAACGAGCCTTGATGAGGTCGCCCCTGGTCGCCGCGAAGGCGTGCCGATCGGAATCCGGTCAACCCTTGCGGAACAGGAGCTGCTGGATCTTCCCGTCCGGCGTCCGGTAGAGGAGCCCTCTCAGCGTGGCCGTCTTGAATTTGAGGCGGATCGAGGCGACCTCCATGCCGCCGCGCTCGTAGACGCTCTGGACCTCGACCGTCTCCGGCTCGCCCAGGGCCTTCAGCCGCGGGGCCGCCGCCCGCAATCGATCGTCGGTCAAGAAGTGGCCGAATTCCTCGCCGAGCTTCTCCCGGTCCACCTTTCCCGACTGCATCAGATGGAAGAAGTTGAGGGCCGCCTCCTTCGGAGACGGCCCATGCACCTTCGGGACTGCCGGCACCTCGGGCTTCTTCATGTCCTTGAGGAGCAAGCCCAGGATCGTGTCATGGATCGCGCCGGGGTCGAGGTGCTCGGAGTTGGTCAGCACGATCACGGCGGATCGTGTACGCGGGATCAAGGTGTTCATCGCCAGGAAGCCGCTGATCGAGCCGCCGTGGGTCCAGTAGGTCTCTCCGTCGAGTCGCTTGATATTGACGCCGCAGCCGTATCCCGTGGAATTGCCGCTGGTGAGCGTGCGCGCGGTCGTCATCAGGCGAAGCGATCCGGGCTTGAGGATGCGACCCTCCATCAAGGCGATGTCCCAGCGTGCGAGGTCGGGTCCGGAGGCCCACAGGCCCCCCGCGGCGCCCAGCCAGCCGTCGGACTCGAGCTCGGCGGGCTCCGCCGGCCCCAGGGCGAACGACGTGTATCCCCGCGCCCGGCCCTGCACCTCGGATCCCGGCTCGAACGCCGAATGCGTCATGCCCAGCGGGTCGAGGATTCGCTCCTTCAGGAATTGCTCGAAGGGCTTCCCGCTTGCCTTCTCGACGACGCGACCCAGGAGCGTATAACCCGTATTGCTGTACGACCAGCGCTCGCCCGGCTCGAAGTCGAGATGAGTCCCTGCGTACTGCGCGAGCAGGGCGTCTTCCAGGATCGGCTCTCGCAGGCGTCGATCGACGAAATCGAGCGGATAGTAATCCGCATATCCGGAGGTATGCGCCATCAAGTCGTAGAGCGAGACGGTGCGGGCACCCGTCAAGTGGGGATAGTACTTCGCCACCTTGTCATCGACCGATAGCTTGCCGTCCTCCGCCAGCAGCAGGATGCACGCGCAGGTGAACTGCTTGGTCACCGAGCCGACGGCGAACAGGGTGTTGGGCACGACCGGCGCACCGTCCTCGAGCGATCTCTTGCCGTATCCCCGGGCCAGGACGACCTTGCCCTCCCGCACGATCGTCAGGGACAGCCCGGGAAAGCCTAGTTCGCGGGCATGCGCCGCGACGTAGGCATCGATGGCCGGGAGGTCGAAGGTCTTCGGCGGATCGCCCGGCTTCGGAGAATCGGATGCCTTGGGGGCATCGGCCGGCTTCGGCGACTGCGCGGGCACCGGAGGCCGAGGTCAGGAAAAGGAGAATGATCAGGAAGCGAGAATGGCGTCTCATGCAAGTCCCCCACGAGGGCGTCGAGTCTCGAAATAAAGGAGTCTGTAGCAGGGATCCCGGGTTGGCTGTAGGCGTTCTGGGGTTGGCATCAGGTCGTTTCCGCGTCGAATACCAACCCGAAGCGTCAGCGAGGGGGTCTGCGGGCGAGGCCGAGGATCGGACCCTCGCTGACGCTTCGGGTTAGTGTGAACAGCGGCGGCTGCCGGCCCGGCAACCCTGCTACAGTCTCAAATAAAGAGCGGTTAACAAGAGGGCATGGGTCCGGGACCCGCGGATATCGCCCATGGGCGGGAATCGAATCCCTCCGGCGAGCATCGGATCAATCAGCTCCGTCGTCCCCGTAGTTCGCCGAGCCCCGCCTCCATGAGTCCAACGAAACCACTTTCCACGCCCGAGTTGATTAATTCGACCAGCATCGCGACGTCATCCTCTTCCATCGAGTTGCCCAGGCAGTGGACGACAACCTCCTCCAGGAGCCATCGATATTTGCCAAATTGAGTATAGCCGTTCTGGATCTCGTAGACTCGGCCGAACGGCCAGATGACGATCTCGCTGAAGCCGCTGGCCGGGACGAGGACGAGGCTGCCAAGGCAATCATCGATCAGCCATCGGAACGGACCGCTCTTCTCCAGGACATTCCCCCAGACCAGAGCAGCCCCCGCGACCCCTGATCCCGGGTATCCGATCCCTTCATAGTCGAGATAGTCCAGGGCCCGGATGTCCTCCACGGTGCCCTCGAAAGTGCAGTGCCAGAGCGTGGAGAACGATTTCCAATGAGCCTTGAACTCGGATACCGCGGCTCGGAGACCTTCGAGTTCGGACCCGGACGGTGATCGAAATTGCATGGGTTCGGCCTCAGAAGTTGTCGCCCGTCTCGATCCAGTAATGCCAGTCCTCGACCGTCTCGGCATCGACCTTGACGTCCGTTAATGCTCTCGGTTTCGCCTACATTGGGTTTCGCCATCGAGGGGCCCGTTCACGAATGGTCCGGAATGGCTCACGTTCGCCGCGACCCTGGTATAATCGTCCGATCGAGAAGGGTTGGTCAAGGAGGCGCTCGGAGGGACCATCTCTGGGTGCGGGAGCCGGAACGATGCGATCGAAGCGATTCGTGGTGTTTGCCCTCGCGATCATCGGCAGTCTCGCGGCTCGTCAGTCCTGGGGTCAAGAGTCTGGTAATCGCCTCAAGGAGGCGGCCAGGAGCTTTGCGAAGAGGCGGATTGAGGACTCCTTTCGGGCCATGAACCGCCCGGTCGAGCCGTTTCGCATGATCGGGAACATCTACTACGTGGGCGCCTCGGACGTCGCCTCGTATCTGATCGCCACGCCCGAGGGGTACATCCTCATCAACAGCGGGTTCGAAGAAACGGTCCCCCTGATCCGCGACGGCATGCGGAAACTCGGCTTCCGATTCGAGGAGATCAAGGTCCTGCTCAATAGCCACGCCCACATCGACCACGCGGGAGGCCATGCCCTGCTCAAGAAGCTGACGGGATGCCGGATCATCATGAGCCGGGCCGATGCGGATCTGCTCGCCCGCGGCGGCAAGGGCGATTTCCTGCCGGTCAGCGAGGACGTGGTCGACTACCCGCCCGCAACCTCGGACCAGATCATCGGAGACGGGGACCGGGTCACGCTCGGCGGCGTGACGTTGACGGCCCGCCTGACGCCGGGCCATACCAGGGGCTGCACCACCTGGACGATGAATGTCGAGGAGGAGGGGAAGACCTACCACGTCGTCGTCTATGGGAGCGCGACGCTCCTCCCCGGGGTGCGGCTGGTGGATAACCCCGAGTATCCGCAGATGCCCGACGACTTCGCCAGGACCTTCCGGGTGCTGAAATCGCTCCCCTGCGACGTCTATTTCGGCCCGCACGCCTCGCAGTTCCGCCTCGCGGAGAAGGCGCGGCGGCTGGCGGCCGGCGAGAAGCCCAACCCGTTCATCGACCCGACCGGTTACCGAGAGTACATCGACCGATCCGAGGAGGCGGTCCGGCATCAGAAGGACCGTGAGCTGCGCGGGGCTTCGATTCGTCGCTGAGCCGCGAATCGTCCCCGCCGGAGATTTCAAAAGGACGCGAAACGTGATGGAGACGATCGACGTCGGTGCGGGCCGGCCATCGGCACCGCTCAAGGTCGAGGGCAAGCCCGTCGTGCTGGTGCCGTACTACTCGGCCGTGGAGAAGGAATGCGACGACGGGCTCCGTGCGCTCGGGCAGGCCGGGATCCAGGTCCGGCGCGCCTCGTTCTCGGCCATCGATCTGCTGCGGTCCGTGATGCTCTCGCAGGCGCTGCGGGACGGCTTCGACAGCTTCCTCTTCATCGACGCCGATATCGGCTTCAACCCCCCCGATGCGCTCAAGCTCCTGGCGCGGCCCGAGCCGGTGGTGGCGGGGATCTACATGAAGAAGAACTCGCGAGATTATTCCGGCGCATTCGCCGCGGGGGTCAACCAGGTCGTCTTCGGGCCCGCGGCACCGGGCCTCTATCCGATGCTCTACGCATCGACCGGATTCCTGCGCATTCGCGCCGAGATCCTCCACCGGATGATCGACGAGCTGAAGATGCCCCTCTGCCACTGGGGCTCGGTCACGGGGATCTATCCGTTCTTCCTGCCCGTGTGCGTGCCCGATGGACGCGGCGGCACCCGCTACCTGACCGAGGACTACAGCTTCTCCCATCGCCTCCAGCAGATCGGCGTCACCCCGTTGGCGGACACGACGATCAAGCTGTACCACTTCGGGCGATACGGATTCAGCTATGAAGATTTCAGCCCGAGGCCGAATGTCGTCAATTGCACCCTCGACATCGTCTACGCCGAGGGTGAAGACCGGCCATGAATTGGTTATCGGTTATACCACCGGCCCATTCGCCTGGGCGGCCGCGGACTGGTCCTGGCTGAGGGCTTGCTGGCGCATCGCGGCCATCCCGAGCATCCCTCCCAGCCCCATCGATTCGACGGCCGTGCTGGGCACGAGCATGAGCGCGCCCTTCTCCTTGAGCCCCTCGTAGAGTATGTTCATCGCCCGGAGGTGGAGGGCGGTCGGGTTGTGCTCGTAGGACTCGGAGGCCTTGGCGAACAGGTGGGCGATCTCGACCTCGGCCTGCCCCAGGATGATGCGGGCCTCCTTCTCGCGGGCCGCCTGCGCCTCGCGCGACATCGCGTCCTGCAACGACTCGGGGATGATCACGTCGCGCATCTCGACGGATTGGACCGTGATGCCCCATGGGTTGGACCGCTCGTCGATCAGCTTCTGGAGCTGCGCCTCGATCTGTTCGCGGCCGCGGAGGAGCACCGACAACGGAGTCCGACCGATGATGTCGCGGAGCGCGGTCTGCGCCGCCCAACTGATCGCCAGCTTGTAATCCTGCACCTCGAGCGCCGCCTTCTCGGGGTCGTAGACCATCCAGAACAGGACCGCGTCCACGTTCACCGGCACGGTGTCGGAGGTCAGCGTCTCCTCGGCGGCGAAGCTGGTCGTGATGATCCGCTGATCGATCCAGGAGGTGACCTGGTCGATTCCGGGGATGACCCAGAACAGCCCCGGCCCTTGCAGGCCCGTGTACTTGCCCAGCCGCAAGACGACCGCCCGCTCCCACTGCTGGGCGATCTTCGGCGACGCGGCCAGGATGAACCCGATCGGGATCGACACGATGACCGGCAGCACGCGATCCGAGACCGCGCTGATCAAACCCCCTACGCCGATGAAGGCGATCAGCAAGATGAGGGAGACAACATTGATTCGAGGCGGGTCGGCGGTATTCCGACTCCCCTTGAGGGTTTCGACGGCGTTAATGGCTCTAGGCATCGGACTTCTCCCGTTTCAGGTCCATCCATCGGACCTTGAGAAAGGTGATCGCTTCATCCGCCGAGAATTCCAGCGCGGCGGCACCGGCCAGGAATCGATCGGCCAATTCCACCAGTTGCCGTTCGCGGCCGGGGATCGACGCCGTCCGGTTTCCCACGTCCCGGATGAACGTGCCGACCCCCCGGCGCGTTTCCAGCACTCCGGAGTGCTCCAGCTCGCTGTAGACCTTCGCGACCGTGTTGGCATTGATCCGCAGGTCAACCGCGAGCTGCCGGACCGTCGGCAACTTATCCCCCGATTGAAGCCGTCCCGTCGCGATCGCCACGCGAATCGCGCCTTCTAGCTGGGCATACAGCGGCGTCGGGTCGGAAGGATCGATCATAAACACGGGCGGGTGTCCTATTGTTCTATGGGAATAGTACAAGTCGGACAAGGGGTTGTCAAGCACGGTGCGGGGATGGACGTGTGCGTTCGCGGGTGGCGGGGGCACTGGGGTGATCGTCGTCGCTGAGAGAACACCATGGGGGCGCCATCGCCATTGCGGTCGGTCTTCGGTTCAGAGGTTTCCGATCAAGCGACCATAGGACGCGATTCCAGAATCTTCAAGCAAAGGTTTCGCATGATCGCGAGCTCGTGCTTGAACTCTCGGTAGGCGAGCTCGGCGGGCAGGGCGTCGAAGAGGTCGGGCAATTGCACCCCATGGCCCATGATTCGATCGGGCAATCCTCTTCGGAAATGCTTGCGGATGAACAGGCAGTTATCCGCGTGGAAGGTCGATTGGATGGCGTCCGAAGCGCTGATGAATCCCTGATCGAGCTCCTCGATCACCCCGACGATGAGGCGAGCGAAGAGCTTCAACTCTTCGGCACGATCCCCGCCTGCTGCGGCCAGTAAGGCTTGGAGCTGCATATCGTTTTCACGGTCCCGTGGAAAGGGGGAAGAATTTGACGTCTGCGACTCGGCCCGATTCGTGTTCGAAGTAGTGGATCTCGCCGGAATCCCCCTTCTTGATCACCATCTGCCATTTTCCGGGCAGCAGCCCTTTCAGGTAAAGATGGAGCCGATCATTTCGCACGGGATACTTGATCGTACCGCCTCTGATCGGCACCCATCCTGACGGGACCGATCCCGATGCGTGGACATTCGGGTAGATATTCAGCGGCATCGGGCGAAGGTCCACATTTCCTGAATCGGGACAACATTCATCTCCGCCGTGGTTCACCGAGCCGCCGGCTCTGACTTGGCGGTCGCCAGTTGATCGCCGAGGTCGTTCAGTTTCGGGATGACGGCATCGGCCGCCCTCCGGCCGCTCCGGGCGATCGCCGCGCCTTCGGACTCGGCCTCCTTGACGAGCAGCGGAAGGGTCGTGAACAACCCGTTCGGGATGTAGATCTTATCGGTGTTGGTCTGCTGGTCCTCGACGCCTCGGGCGACGTCGAGGCCCTGCTCGACTTTGGTCGCGTGCGCACCTCCCAGATTGAGGAGATGTCGATCCCGACGGATGGCACCGGCGATGGTGTTGGCCTGCTTCGGGCTCGTCGCCGTGCTCAACCGGGCGGTCAGCCCATCGATCGCGACGGCCGTCCGGCTTGCGAGCCGCGCGCCGGCGGCCTCGACACTGCGATCGGAGTCGCCGAGCGACTGGAGCGTCTCGGCCTGGATCGCCAGGACCTGATGGTAAGCCGCGCCGAGTTCTTGTTGGGTAGGGGGGCTCGTGGGCTTGGGACCGATGGGCACGGGATTGGTCGGAGAGGTACCGGCGAGCAATTGACGCCCTTCGAGGGCTTCGATGACCGGTCTGATCGGCCGGTACCGACGATCATGATGGAGCGGCTGGCTGGGCCGGAGCCAGGATGTCCTCGCAGTCGCACGGGACCCGGATCGAGCGGACATGAAAGCGGCTCCTTGGAAACGTCGGCTACAGGCGAGAGGCTCACCAACAGGAAGCCTACCATACGACGAACCGTCGTGACGGCCCTCCCGCCGTACTTCACAACTCCATCACGTCCCCGGTTGACCCGGCGTGGATTCGCGTCGTATGATGCACGCGGTCGCTTTGCGTCGCAAAGTTCTTTCGGTTGGAGAGACAAGGAAACGGGCCGGGAGTGAATCGAATCATGAACGGACGGGGACTTGGGTCGGTATTCTGGTGGGAATGGCGTCGGGTCTCGCGGCAGTGGTGGTTCTACGCGGCGCGCTCGGTGCTGGTCGGCGGGCTGCTTGTCGGCCTGGCCCTGGTGTGGCGGGCGCAGATGTCGCGACCGGAGGCGAGCGTCCCGCGGGCGATGGCGAGCGCGGGCGTGGGCTTTTTCCAGGCGATCGTCTTGGCTCAGCTCGCGATGGTGCTGCTGGCGGCTCCGGCGGCGACGGCGGGCACGTTTGGGACGGAGAGGGCGCGGGGGCAAGTCTGCCTGATGCTGATCACCGAGGTGAGCGCGCCGGAGATCGTGCTGGGCACGCTGGCGGCGCGGTTGCTGCCGGTGCTGGGCGGGGTCCTCTGCGTCGTCCCGGTCCTGGCCCTGGCCGCGAATCTCGGAGGAATCCCGCCGATGGCGCTGGTCGACCTGGTGGCCATCACGGGCGGTAGCGCCGTGCTGGGGTGCACCCTGGCGCTGGCGGTGTCGATCGGGGCGCGGAGGGTCCACGAGGTGCTCGTGGCCACATACGTCCTGATGGCGGGCTGGGTGCTCGGGTATCCGATCCTGTTCACGATCCGGATGACGCCGCTCGGCGGGCTGATCCCCGGGTCCTGGATGCGACCGCTGCTGGAAATCAATCCCGTCTGGCTCGCGATGGCGCCGGTCCTGCGTCCGGATTCCTCGCGGTCGTACGAGGTCTGGGCCTTCCTGGGCGGGACGCTCGCCCTATCGGCGATGCTGGCGGCCCTGGCTTCCTGGCGCCTGAAGCCGGTGGCCCTGGCGGAGGAGCGCGTGGCGCGTTCGACGACCCTGGACGCGGCTCCTCAACGCATCCTGGACGGGATGGGCACTCGACTCGCATCCGGTTTTCTGGCGGGAGTGCCGGGTCCATCGGCCATCGACATGGCTCGCCCTCCTCTGGAAGACCTACGTGGCGGGGGCGGTGCTCTTCACGATCCTGGCTGCCAGCGAGTGCGCGACCCATGGCGCGTGGAAAACATTCTGGTCCGGCCCATTCAACGGCTTTCAGGGCGCGGTCGGGCTGCTGATGATGAGCCTGGTCACGCCGGCCGCGCTGGCCGAGGAGCGGGCCAGGGGCAGTCTCGAGGTCTTGCTCTCCACGCCGATCTCGACCCGAAGCCTCGTCCTGGGCAAATGGCTGGCCCACTATCGCGCGGTCCTCTGGCTGGCGTTGCTGCCGGCCGTCGTGGCGGCCGTGCATGCGATCCCGACCGGCCGATGGTTGGGCGTGCCGCTGGTGGTCGCGACCATCCTGGCCGAGGGTGCGGCGGTCACGAGTCTGGGGATCGCGCTGGCGACCTGGGTGCCCCGGCTCGACCGCGCCGTCACGCTCTCGGCCGCGGCCGCGGTCTTCGTCACCGTGGCCTGGGTGCCGCTGTCGTTCCTGCTCCTCCCCGACAACAAGGCCCTCGGCGCGAGCCTGGCCTCGGCCAGTCCGCTCTTCGGGCTCGGCCTGCTCACGGCCGAGATCGCGAGGCCCTCGGGCCATGAGTGGCCCATCCGGGTGGAGTCGGCCCTGTTCTGGATCTTCGCCTTCGGGAGCCTCGCGACGGTGTTACTGGCGGCGACCCTGGCGACATTCGACCGATGCGTGGGACGGATCTCGACCCGCGAGCGCGTCCCGGTCCGCAGGCCGGTCTGGGATCTCCGGCGAGCCCGTAGGAGATACGAACATCTGACCGGCTGATGTGACCTACTTCTTCTCGAGCGGAACCAGCGGGATCGCGCCAAGGTCGAGCGGCTTGTCGCTCCGCCCGCCGGGCATCTCCGGCACGATCACCTCGCGCTGGGCCGATGCGAGCGGCACGTGGCTGGAGATGAAGCCTCGCGGGTCGCGCGATGGTTCGTTGATCACGAGGTTCAGGTCATAAGTGCCGGCCTCCACGTCGTCGACCCGGAATGAGCCGTCCTTGTCGAGCAGAACGGAGTACAACCGGCGCTCCATCGGCGTTCCCATCATCTTCTTCCACGCGGAGGAGAACATGTTGTCGGGAGTCGCCTTGAGGATCAGCGAGTTGCTGCTCTGATTCCAGTCGACCCGACCGGCGATCTCGGCGGGTACGTTGAGCTTGCCGACGATCGGCCTGCCCGTGCCGCCGAGGGATACTCGCATCGTCGCTCCGGGCGCGACATTCACCTGCCTGGAGAGGACGGGAGAATTCATCATAATCGAAGGCGATTGCTGGACGGACTTGATCCGCGAGAGATGAATCTTGCCCGGCAGGACCCGCTCGAGGGCGAACCGACCGTTGGCGTCGGTCGTGGCCTCGCCGCTCCACCAGGGGATGGCACTCGGCGTATTGCCCTGTCGATCGTAGGAGAGATGGATCGTCTCGGCAGCCCCCGGCCGATCGCCGATCCGGAGCGTACCCTCGATGCGGCCCCAGGGTTTGATCGTCACGTCGCAGACGCTGTCGGGATCGGCCTCGAACGTCCGCTCGGCGAAGCCGCTGTCGTGAAGCACGAGGAGGGTGTACGGAGGCTCTTGCGCCGGGAACGCGAATCGGCCGGCGGGGTTCGTCCTGGTCATCCGATGCTGAATGCTGTCCGGCGGCAGGCCGTTCTTGATGGACGCGGGTTGCGACGGCAGGACCAGGACAACGTCGGCTCCGAACAGGGGAGATTGGTTCGAAGCGCGGACAACCCCCGAGAGGCCGGCCGCCTTGTGCAGGACGAAATTGACGACCGGCTCGTCCTCATCATCCAGGATCACTCGCGAGACCTCCGGTTTGTAACCGTCGGCCTCGATGCGGATGCGGCGGCCCTCCTTCCGGCTCGCGTCCTGGAAGCGGACCTCGTATCGGCCGCGGCTCAACGTCCGAGTGCGATCGCGCTCCCAGTACGGCGAGAAGCCGTTGGTACTCTCCATGCCGGGTACCAGGGTGAACGACTGGACGGCGTGGCGGGTCTCGGCGTCGACGACCATCCCGCGCACCTTCAACTCCTTGACCAACGTGAAAGAGACTTCTTCGGCGCCCGGCGGTACCTCGCGCAAGTGTTCGCTGAGATAGCCCTCGCAAGAGGCACCGATCGAGATGGCATCGGAAGGCGCACCATTCCAGATGAACTCTCCTTCGCCATCGGTCTGGGTCCGCCAGTCGAGCGTCTGGTACTTGCGCCAGAAGTTGACATCCACGGTCGCTCCGACCAGAGGCTCGCCGCGACGATCCACGACCCGGCCTCGAATCGTCCGCCCTTTCTCGAGGCGGAGCTCTACGGCCGGAAGGTCCGGGCGCACGTCGACCTTCCTCAGCTCGGGAGCATGGCCCTGCGCCTGGACCGTCAGGATCGCCTCGCCGGCCGGGACATGCGAGAACCGGAACCGGCCCTCGGCGTCGGCCACTTCGCGAGTACCGTCTCTCCCGGATTGCGCCCAGGACCGAAGGATTCGGGCCTTCGGGATCGGTTGACCCGCGACGTTGACAACCCGCCCGGAAATGACCAGACCTCGGGGAAGGACGGTGATACCCTCCCGTCGGATGATCTCGGCTGTCCTGTCGCTCGGCAGGTCTACGCGCTGATAGTCGGGGTGGGAGAACTGAAATGTGACTCGATTCGGCTCGATCCCTGCCGGCATCGACTCCCAGCGCCATACCCCTCGCGCATCGGTAGAGATGGGTTTGGGTTCGATGAACTCATCCCGGCTCGGCATCATGTTCGAATGAGTCCAGATGATCGGCTTGACTTCGACCCCCTCGATCGGCCGGACTTGCTCGTCCCGAACCACGCCGCCGACGGCCTTGACGGCGACCATCGCCAGTGTGTGGGAAGCGGGGATGTCCTCCGAGATCCTCGGGAACCGCAGGTAGCTCCTCATCGAGGCGAAATCGGGCTTCTCCACGAGCACGTCCAGGGTATTCGGCATGGGCTTGGGGACCGCGATCACGGCACGCCCCGACGCATCCGTGGTCGTTCGACCCGTATCCGTGCCGTTGACCCGGATGACCAGCGTCGCCCCGGCAATCGGCTGGCCACTTTTCTTGTCCACGACCCGGAAGTAGACGGGATCCGGATCGCGACCGGGCGCGGATGTCTCCGGTGACGAGACCGTGCGTTGTCCTTTCACGTTCGTCGCGGCCTTGCCAACCTGGCCTTCGCGGGCGAGCGAGTTGGTCAAGCTCGTCATCACCACCGCGCCCACGGCCAGGATGACCGCAGCCGCGGTGAGGAAGGAGGCCGCGAGCTTGAGCTTCGCGAGGAGCATGGTCCGGAAGACGCCGTCGGCCAGCTCCCGGGCGGCCGCCGAGGCCGAGGTGGAGACCGCCTGGGCCGTCGCCGCCCGTCCCAGCGTGGCGACGGTCCCGGCGATCCAGGACGGCGGGACCGCGGCGGACGCCACATCGGCGGCGAGCGCCGAGGCGGTCAGCCCGGCGGCCGGGGCCAGGCCGCGTCGGGCGAGCCCCGCCTTGAGCTTCTCCCGCGCCCGGTCGAGCCGCCCGCGGACGGATCCCTCGGTGCAGGCGAGCCGACGTGCGGCCTGCTCGTGGGTCTGACCCTCGAGGTAACAGAGCACGACGGGCCGGCGATACTTCTCGGGGAGCCGTCCGATCTCCTCGTCGATCAGCCGCCTGAGCTCGAGGCCTTCGAGCGGACAATCGGGCTCGACGGCCTCGGGACGGGCGCCTTGGCGCTCCCCGGCCGGGCGCCGGGCCGATCGGGCCCGGATGCGGGCGGCGACCCGGTAGGCGACCCCGTGCAGCCAGGGGCTCAACGGCTCGGTCTCCCGCAGTGAGCCGGCCCGGCGCAGGAGGACGAGGAAGGTGGCCTGGAAGGCGTCCTCGACGTCGCTCGGATCGAAGAGCAACCGGCGGCAGACGCCCTGGACCATCGGTCCATGGCGCGTCACCAAGGCCTCGAAAGCGGCCTCATCGCCGTGGGCCGCGAACTGCCGGAGCAGTTGATCCTCCGCCAGGCCCGTCGCGGAGCCCTGGTTGAAGACGCGGTCGATGCCCCGCAAGACGCCCCCGTGATTCTCGCTCGCCATGATCGTGGCTCCCGGCAGAAGTCCATCCTCATCTCACCCTAATACTGCGTCGAGAGCGAGGGCCTCCACGGTCTTTTCGGAAATTATTCGCGGGCGAGGGCGCTTCGAATCGGGCCTTCGGTCCTGACCGAAACGTACGATCTCCCTGCCGGCATTTCTTGGGGGGAACGGCGGGCGGCCGCCGGGATGCTGGCGCAACTGTTGACCCAGGTCGATGAGGAATGAATCGCGATCGTCCGCGATCGCAAGAAGAACGGCTTCCGCGAGATCACCGAACGTGTTTCTCGCTGGATACGAACAAGTCCTTGTCGATCCCCTTGCCTTCCGGAGCGGGAACCTACTTCTTCTCGATCGGCACCAACGGGATCGCGCCGAGGTCCAGCGGCTCATCTCTACGACCGCCGGGCATCTCCGGCACGGTCAACTCCCGTCGGGCCGATCCGATCGGCGCGTGGGTGGGAGGGTCCTGCGGATCGCGAACTGGCTCGTCGACCACGATCACCAGTTCGTAAGTACCGGCGTTCACGTCCTCGATCCGGAATGAGCCGTCGGTGCCCAGCACCACGCCGTGCGATCGAGGCGCCGACCGGGCCGCCGGTTTCAGGCCGGCGTGGAGCGGCGGTTCCTTGCGGATCAGCGAGTTGATTCCCTGCTTCCAATCGATCCGGGCGGCAATCTCGGCGGGAGCGATGACCTTACCGATCACCGGCCGGCCGGTGCCGCCGAGGACCGCATGGGCCGTCATGCCGGGTGCGACATCGACGGGGACCGACGAACCCCAGTAAACCGTCGTCACCGCCTGAGTTGTCTTGACCGGGATGGTCCGCGCGATGGTGACCGCGCCCGGCTTGACCCGCTCGAGGACGAACAGTCCCGAGGCGTCCGCCTTGGCCTCGCCGCTCCACCAGGGGATGCTCTTGGGGGTGTCGCCCCGCTGTTCGTAAGCGAGGCTGATCGGTTCGTCGGCACCCGGCCGGCTGCCGATCCGCAGCGTCCCTTCTACGCGGCCCCAGGGCTTGATCGTCAGGGTGTAGGCCGAGGCCGGCGTCGCATCGATCGTCTGCTCGGCGAGTCCCCGGTCATGGAGCGCGACGATCGTGTACGGCGGCTCTTGCTGTGGGAAGGAGAATCGCCCGTCGGCGCCGGTCTTGAGGGTGCGGTGATCCTTGGGGGCCGGCGGCGTGCCATTCTTGATGAATGCGGGCTGTGACGGATCCACCAGCACGATGTCCGCGCCGGCGAGCGGCGAGCCGTCGGGAAGGCGGACGACGCCCTCGGTCCAGGCCCCTCGGCGGAGCTTGACGTTGAAGTAGGTCTCACCCTCGTCGTCCTTGAAGCCGCGCGAGACGGCAGGCAGGTAGCCATCCGCCTCGATGCGGAGGACCCGGAGCGGATAGATCGTGCTGAGGGTGATGTCGTAGGAGCCCCCGGAATGGCCCCTGGCCTGATCGTACTCCCAGGAAGGGGAATTGCCCTGGCCCCAGTCATAGCCCGGGACCACGGTGAAGGGCTTGATCGTCCGGCCCGTCTCGGCGTCGGTGACCGCTCCGCGGATGCGGAGGGCTCGACGCATCTTGAAGAGATGTTCCTCGACGGTGGGGCCGGTCGGCCAGAATCGTTTGCCGCCGAAGCCCAGCGAGCCCAGGTCGATCACGACCATGTCGTCCGGCGCCTCGTCCCATCGGAATCGGCCCTCCGAATCGGTCACGGTGCTCCACTTCAGCGAATGGTGTCCGCGCCAGTCATCGACGGCGACAGGCGCACCGGCGATCGGCTTGTCGTGAACGTCGATGAACCTCCCGCGGATCGTCCGGCCGGGTCCGAGGCGAAATTCGACGGGCTGTCGTTCCTGGACGATCGCCAGTTTCCGGAGATCGGGCGCGTATCCATCGGCTTGAACGGTCAAGATCAACTCGCCCGGTGGGACGTTCTGGAACGTGAAGCGGCCGTGGGCGTCGGTCGCCGTTTCGGAGAATGGCGCCTGCGCGATCCGAGCCGCGGGACACCCTCGCGCCAGCGATCGGCCGGCCTTCCTGATCGAGCACCCAGCCCGTCACCGCGTCGGCGTCCTTCGCCGCCGCGGCGACGCCCTGTGCGACGACCGACACCGCGTCCCGATCGCGGGCGAGCGAGTGGGGCAGGGTGGTCAGCAGCACCGCGCCAACGGCCAGGATGACCGCGCTCGCGGACACGAGCGCCGCCATCTTGACCTTGGCGAGGACCATGCCGCGGAATACGCCATCGGCCAGCTCCAGGACCGCCGCCGAGGCCACGCCCGAGATCGCTCGGGCCGTCGCCGCCCGGCCGAGGGTGGCGACCGTGCCGGTGACCCAAGAAGGCGGGACCGCCGCGGAGGCCATGTCGCCGGCCAGTGCCGAGGCGATCAGCCCCGCGGACGGGGCCAACCCGCGGCGGGTCAGCCGCACCTTGAGTTTCTCGCGGGCCCGGTCGAGCCTCCCGCGCACGGATCCCTCGGTGCAACGAAGCCGGCTCGCGGCCTGCTGGTGCGACTTGCCCTCGAGGTAACAGAGCACGACCGGACGCCGGTACTTCTCCGGGAGCCGGCCAATCTCCTCGTCGAGGATGGACCGCAATTCCTCACGATCGAAGTCCAAGGATGATCCCGCGGATTCCGGCCGCGCCCCTTGCGCTCCTCGCCCGGCCGGCGGGCCGATCTCGTCCGGATCCGGGTCGCGACCCGGTAGGCGACGCCATGCAGCCACGGGCCGAGCGGGTCGCCTCCGCGGAGCGAGCCGGCCCGCCGCAGGAGCACCAGGAATGTCGCCTGGAAGGCGTCCTCGACGTCGCGCGGTTCATACAGGAGCCTGCGGCAGACCCCGAGGACCATCGGACCGTGGAGCGTCACCAGTGCCTCGAACGCGGCCTCATCGCCAAGGGCGGCGAACCGACGTAGCAGTTCCCCCTCCGCGACACCCGTCGCCGACCCTTGATTGAAGACCCGGTCGATGCTCCGCAGGACCGATCCGTGATTCTCCCTCGCCATGATGGTCGTCCCCCGGTAAAAGTCCGTCCTGGCCTCGCCACATAGATACTGCATCGAGGACGATGTACTCCACGGTTTTTTCCGGAAATGCCACGGATCACACGAGTTGGAGTGCAGACTTCGGGCGGTTGGCATGACGTCGGGAGACCGCCTGAAGGCGTCCCTCCAGCGTAAAGGTGCCACGGCAGATGTTGGAGTACCTCCTTCATTTGTTCCGGGTCGCAGACCCTCAACTTCGAACCGGTCGTGGGTTGCAACGGCCGGTCGGTTCCGCGGAAAATGTGGCGTCGAATCCGCCGGGTGAAATGGTCGCCCGCCTTGAGATCGCCATGCTCCCATGTCCTATTTAGGTGTGATGATGAATTTCCTGAGAAGTCTCATCCCGCTGGCGGTCGCCCTCGCGACGCTGCCGCTCATCGTGCGCGCCGAGGACCTGCCGGATGGCCAACGCTGGTGGTCACATGTCGTCGCCCTGGCCGATGACAAGCTCGAAGGCCGCAATACCGGCAGCGAAGGGCACCGGAAAGCCGCCGACTACGTGGCCAAGGAATTCGAGCGGGCCGGGCTCAAGCCCGCCGGCACCGAGGGCTTCCTCCAGACCGTCCGCCTGACATCGCGCTCGATCGACGAGGAACACTCGAGCCTCTCGTTGATCCGCGACAACGGCACGGTGCCGCTGACCCTCGGTCAAGAGGCCATCATCAGCTCACGCGTCGAACCGGGTCCATCGCTGGAAGCGCCTCTCGTGTTCGCCGGTTACGGCCTGACGATCCCCGAGGCGCATCACGACGACTTCGACGGATTGGACGTCCGCGGCAAGCTGGTGGTCTTCCTGAACGGCGCGCCTCCGTCGATCCCGGGCCCGCTGGCCTCGCACATGCAGTCGGCCGCCGAGCGTGCCGCGTTGTGGAAGCGACTCGGGGCCATCGGGTTGGTGACCATCGCCAACCCCAAGAACATGGACATCCCCTGGGAGCGTTCGTCGCTGGCGCGATTCATGCCCTCGATGAGCCTGGCCGATCCCGCGATGGACGAGATGCGGGGTCTGAAGTTGGCCGTCACCATCAATCCGGCCCATGCCGACAAGCTGCTCGCCGGCTCGGGCCACACCTTCGCCGAGATCCTGGCCGCGGCCGATTCCGGCAAGCCGCTGCCGCGGTTCGCGATCCCGGCGCGGATGAAGGCGGTCGCCGCCGTGAAGCGGTCCGACGTGGTCTCGCAGAACGTCGTGGCCGTGTTGCCGGGGTCCGACGCGAAGCTCAAGGGCGAGTATGTCGTGTTCACGGCGCACCTCGATCACCTGGGGATCGGCAAGCCGATCGGAGGCGACGCGATCTACAACGGGGCGATGGACAACGCGTCGGGGATCGCGGCGATGCTCGACGTGGCGGCGATGCTGAAGGAGTCGGGGACGAGGCTGCGACGATCGGTGCTGTTCGTGGCCGTGACGGGCGAGGAGAAGGGCCTGCTGGGTTCGCGGTACTTCGCGCAGTCGCCGACGGTGGACGCGAGGCAGATCGTGGCCGACATCAACACCGACATGTTCCTGCCCCTCTTCCCGATGAAGAAGCTGACGATCTACGGCCTGGACGAGTCGGACCTCGGCGCCATCGCCGCGAGTGCGGCGGAATCGCTGGGCATCAAGCCCCAGGGCGACCCGGAACCGAAGCGGAATGTCTTCATCCGCAGCGATCAATACAGCTTCATCCGGCGAGGCATCCCGTCGCTGGCCCTGAAGGTCGGCTTCGACAAGGGATCGCCCGAGGAGCAGATCGCCAAGAAGTGGTTGACCGAGCGCTACCATGCGCCATCGGACGACCTGGCCCAGCCGGTTGACAAGCAGGCCGCCGCCACGTTCGACCGGGTGGTCGCGAAGCTGCTGGAGCGAGTCGCCAACCGCGACGATCGCCCGCGATGGAAGGACACGTCGTTCTTCAAGCGATTCGCCGAATGATCGAGAGGACAGTCCGCTCGCGGCCTGCATCTCCCCCGCGAGTGGGCTGAAATGCGGATCGCTTCCGGTGGGTGGAGTGGTCGCCTGGCTCAGTTGCAATCCCACCGAATCCTGCGGTCATCGCCGAGTCGTGATTCAGGGCGCCTCGACCTTCCAGAACGCTCCGCCGCCGTCGATCTGCCGGATCTGGGGTTGGATTCCCGCGTCCCGCAGGAAGTCGCTCACGGCTCGGCGACAGGACTCCCAGCTATAGTAATCATCTATGATCACGTAACCACCTGGGCTGACGCGGTGGTAGAGATTCCGGAGCACATCCATGGTGGAACTGTACAAGTCGCCATCGAGTCGAAGGATGGCCAGGCGCTCGATGGGAGCGTTTGGCATGGTGTCGCAGAACCAGCCCTTGAGGAATCGCACCTGGTCGTCGAGGAGGCCGAACCGCTCGAAGTTACTTTGCACCTGTTCAAGTGAGACGCTCAGATATTTGACAAAACTGACGTCCCACCCGTCGTCGCGGGAGGCCGGCTTGGGCAAGCCCTCGAACGAATCCGCGACCCACACGATCCGGTCTGTCACCCCGTGGACCTTCAAGAGAGCCCGCATGAAGATCGTCGTGCCGCCCCTCCAGACTCCCGTCTCGATGAAATCGCCGGGCACATTCTGCTCGATGACGTCTTCGATGCACTTCTGTACATTGTCGAGGCGGTGATTCCCTACCATGGTGAAGCCGAATAAACTTGGATGATCATCGCCTTGGTGGCGGGCGATCGGATCGAAAGGCTGTCGCCGAACCATGACCAACGAGTTTCTGTCGAGCAGTCCGACCGTCATACGCCGGATATGTCCCCAAAGAAACCGAAATGGCCTCCGGATAGTCCGGTGCTCCGGGAGGATCGTGCCCTCGATGACACGCCATGAACTCTCGTCATAAAGGGAAGCCGTCAGGCATTTCTTCAAGAGGTCGATGTACAGATCGAGTGCACATGGCAGGGTCGTCTCTGAAATATCGTTTGTGCGCGCTTGCATGGGAGAAGTTCCTCGGGATCATCGAGCCGATTCATCTCATGAGCTAGGAACAGCGGAGACTCTCTCGCACCGCCGGCGAACACAGGAAGGGACGCCGTTGGCACGACTGCCCCTCAGGCGGCTTCGAGCAAATAATCGATCCGATCTCACACCGGGCTACCAGGCAAGCAAGACAGGCGTTCAGAGGACGAATCATTTTCCTGAATCCGCCTTAAGTCGTGTCGACGTAGGCCATTGGCATCTTCAGCGAGGCGAATCTTACGGATCTACTGCTGTGATAGATCAATCTAGAAACCCGTGAGGAATCCTGTCAAGGCGTGTTTCAGGGAGCGGGATGGAGAAATCCGGGAATTGCTTGCGCGTGCGGCAGGATGGGTAGATTGGGCGGTTTGATTTCTCGCTCACTCCGGAACTCGGGTGCCCCAGGCCACGACATACGCACCCAACCCGCGACGGCCGGACGTACCATGTGCTGAACCGGAGGACATGGTCGCGCCGTGGATGTTGACGGTGGTGCCCGCGTGCCGGCAGCAGGGACGTAACGTCCCGGACGACCTCGCGTCGTGCGGCCAGGTCGATCGGAAAGGACACGCGATCCCTCTGTTGCCCGCGACTGAACCAGCGATTAAAGTCGGCTGATTCCGGTCATGCCACCCGTATGAACTGCTACTCCGAATCAGATCAGGTGAACCGATGAAATTGTGGAATAAGATCGTCTTGGTCGCGGCCGCATTGACTCCGGGGCCGCCGTTTTTCGTCGCGTGGGCGGCGGATGGACCGGATGGCCGACGCTGGTGGGCTCACGTCGTCGCCCTGTCCGATGATAAGCTCGAAGGCCGCAATACCGGCAGCGAGGGACATCGGAAGGCGGCCGAGTACGTGGCCGGGGAATTCGAGCGGGCCGGGCTCAAGCCCGCCGGCACCGAGGGCTTCCTCCAGACGGTCCGCCTGACATCGCGCTCGATCGACGAGGACCATTCGAGCCTCTCGTTGATCCGCGAGACCGGCACGGTGCCTCTGACCCTCGGTCAAGAGGCCATCATCAGCTCGCGGGTCGATCCGTCAGCGACGGTCGAGGCCGACCTGGTCTTCGTCGGTTACGGCCTGACGATCCCCGAGGCGCATCACGACGACTTCGACGGATTGGACGTCCGCGGCAAGCTGGTGGTCTTCCTGAACGGCGCGCCCTCGTCGATTTCGGGACCGCTGGCCTCGCACATGCAGTCGGCGGGCGAGCGAGCCGCATTGCTGAAGCGAGTCGGGGCTATCGGGATGGTGACCATCGCCAACCCCAAGAACATGGACATCCCCTGGGAGCGTTTCGCCCTGGCGAGGTCCATGCCGTCGATGGGACTGGCCGACCCGGCCATGGATGAGTCGCGCGGGTTGAAGCTGGCCGTCACCGTCAACCCGGCCCATGCCGACAAGCTGCTCGCCGGCTCGGGCCACACCTTCGCCGAGATCCTGGCCGCGGCCGATTCCGGCAAGCCGCTGCCGCGGTTCGCGATCCCGGCGCGGATGAAGGCGGTCGCCGCCGTGAAGCGATCCGACGTGGTCTCGCAGAACGTCGTGGCCGTGTTGCCGGGGACCGACGCGAAGCTCAAGGGCGAGTACGTGGTGTTCACGGCGCACCTCGATCACCTGGGAATCGGCGCGCCAATCAAGGGAGATTCCATCTACAACGGAGCGATGGACAACGCGTCGGGGATCGCGGCGATGCTCGACGTCGCGGCGATGCTGAAGGAGTCGGGGACCAAGCTGCGGCGGTCGGTGCTGTTCGTGGCCGTGACGGGCGAGGAGAAGGGCCTGCTGGGGTCGCGGTACTTCGCGCAGTCGCCGACGGTGGACGCGAAGCAGATCGTGGCCGACATCAACACCGACATGTTCCTGCCGCTCTATCCCCTCAAGAAGCTGACGATCTTCGGCCTGGATGAGTCGGACCTGGGCGACGACACCTCAGCCGTGGCCGAATCGCTGGGGGTCTTGCCGCGTCGGGATCCCATTCCGCAGATGAATGTCTTCATCCGCAGCGACCAGTACAGCTTCATCCGTCGCGGCATCCCCTCGGTGATGCTGATGGACGGCTTCGAGAAGGGTACGCCGGAAGAGAAGATCGTGATGCAATGGCTCAGGGAGCGCTATCACGCGCCGTCGGACGACACAAATCAGCCGGTGGACAAGAAGGCCGCGGGCGAGTTCGACGTGCTGGTCGCGAAGCTGCTGGAGCGAGTCGCCAACCGCGACGATCGACCGCGATGGAAGGACACGTCGTTCTTCAAGCGGTTCGCGGAGTGAGCAAACGACGCAAGCGGGCCGTTACGAAGTCACTTCAATCCCAACGATTGAACACAACTTCTCCGATACACCGTGGCCGCCAGTAACGAATCTGTCGGAGCTCGGCCGGCGACAGCAGCCGAGATGCCTCGTCCGTAACTGGCTCTCGGGCCTCACTTGCGGAGAGGATGGCGTAGGTGCCGAAACTCCGGAATACTTCGGTGAGCGCAGGTACATCCACGAATTGAAGCTCGTCCCCATCGTGCTGCAAGGGTCCGACAAATGCGACGATGGGATGATTGAGATTGAGCACCAACGAAACGAGACCGCCCGGAAGGTCCAATGTGGCGCGGATGTAATTCGCGCCGGCGGCAGAGCCGACCTCCATCTCGGCCGAAACGACGCGGCCACCCAAGGCCCGCGCCGCCGCATGACAGGAGGTGCGGAAAGCTCGTAGGTCAACCGCCGATAGCGGGGGCTCATCGACATGACGAAAGCCGGTGATGCCGCGAAGAAGGTTCACCGCCGTCTCCATCGCATAACCATTGAAAGGGAGTACGAGAAGAGGCTGTAGGGTGGGCCGAGGGCCGCGTAGCGGCGTGAGGCCCACCGGAGTGCTGTAGAGGAGTGCTCGGCATTCGCGGTGGGCCTCGCCGCGACGGATGGCGGCTCGACCCACCCGACCACCGTCTCGTACACGCTCTGACATGAGTCTCGTCCAGAAATTGAGCCGGGATGGCCCTCCCTCGACGTATCACACAGCGTCGCTCTTCGACGTGAAGTGGAAGTCGCGGGCCCGGATCGCCGGTACGATCATCGGGAAGAACTCGCTGCCGGCCCGCGTCGCCACGCTGGTCGCTTCGAGGTTCTTCAGGAGGTCGGCCGGGCTGTCGTTGAACCGGAAGTTGGTGACCGGGTGGACGACCTTGCCCTTCTCGACGAGCCAGACGCCGTCGCGGGTCAGGCCGGTGAGCATGACGGTCCGAGGGTTGACGTAGCGGATGTACCAGAACCGGGTGACGAGCAAGGCCCGCTCGGTCTCGGCGATGAGCGCGTCGAGCGACTTGTCCGAGCCTTCCATCCGCAGTCCGCCGGAGAACGGGACCGGCTCGACCTTGGTCTTGCCCGCCCAGTATCGGTTGACGGCGAGCGAACGGAAGACGCCATCCTCGATCCAGTTGGTCTTGCGGGCGGGGAGCCCTCCGGCCGAGCTCGGCCCGAAGCGAAGCCCGTCCGGTGCCCAGGGCGCGCCCGGATTGCGGGGGTCGAATGGGTCGGATCGCAGGGTCACGCCGTCGGCGAAGATCTTCTCGCCGAGCCGGTTGCCGCCGCCGGGCTTCGAGAAGTAGCTGCGCCCCTCGTCGGCGGCGCGGGCGTCGAGCGAGAAGGTGAACCACATCAGCAGGTCGGCGACGGCCGCGGGCTCGAGGATCACGGTGTACGCGCCCGGGGGCAGATCGCGGGGCTTCGCCGACGACTCCGCCTTCCGCGCCGCGCGGCCGGCCAGGGCGGCCGGGTCGATGTCCGACAGCCGCGGTGAGCCGAGCCGCGCGTAACCCGACCCGGTCCCGTCAACGGTGCGCATCGTGGAGGAGTATTCGGCGGTCGTCTCCCGGTGGAACCCGAAATTCCCCTTCTTATTGGCGATCGCCGACCATGCCGCGCCGGTCTCGAAGAAGCCGGAGGCATTCAGTCCCCGCTCGCGAGCTCGGTCGAGCGCGGCCTTGACCCCGTCGGCACGGCGGATGGGACCGGCGGTCGCGGTGGGCTCGTCGAACGCGGGGATCGCCGGATAGTTCTGCGGCTCGACTCCCTCGACCTGCTCCGGGTCGGGACGGGCCGCGGCCATCAGCGCCTCGCTCCGAGCCACGGCCTCGCGCAGCGACGGATCGTCGAGCGCGTCGGTCGTCGTCGAGCCGCTCCGGCCCCCTTCGCGGCTGGTGATCCCGATCCTGACGGTCCGGAGCATGCCCGCGGTCGTGACCTCGTTGGCGGCGAACCGGGTGTGCCCCGACTCCGACAGGACGAGCGATACCTCGCATTCGCGGGCCTTGGAGAAGGAGAGGATCCGGTCGGTGAGGGCTCGCGCCTGCTCGCTGGTCCAGCTCATGTTGAAGTCCTCAGCACATTGATCCGACGAAATCGCGCGGGTGCGCACCCGTGGCTCATGGCGTTGATCTGCGGGGGCTGTCCCTTGCCGTCGCGGTTGAGGCCGACGTTCTCCCAGAGCGCCTGGCCGCCGATCCCGTCGCAGGAGGCCCAGAAATCCGGCGTGCGGCTCTGGTAGGCGACATCGGCGATCATGCCCCGGACCTTCCCCCCCTTGATCTCCCAGAACAGGTCCCCGCCGAACTGGAAGTTGTACCGCTGCTGGTCGATCGACCACGAGCCCCGCCCATCGATCAGGATGCCGTCGTCGATGCCGCCGACCAGGTCGTCGAGGCTCACCGGCTTCTCCGACGGCTCGAGCCAGACATTCGGCATCCGCTGGAACGGGACCGAGGCATACGAATCGGCGTAGCAGCAGCCCATCGATTCGGACTGGCCGATCAGGTGGGCCTGGTCCCGGATCGTCTGATAGCCCACGAAGATCCCCGCCTTGATGATCGGGAACTGGCGGGTCTTCACCCCATCGTCGTCGTAGCCGCAGGTCGAGAGGCTCTCGGGCCGGATCCGGTCGCCGTTGAAGTTGACGATCTCGGAGCCGACCCGGAATTTGCCCAGCTTCTCGGTGGTCAGGAACGACGTACCGGCATAGTTGGCCTCGTAGCCGAGGGCGCGATCCAGTTCGGTGGAGTGGCCGATCGATTCGTGGATCGTCAGGCCCAGGTGGGTCGGCATCAGCACCAGGTCCTTGACGCCGGGCGAGACCGAGGGCGCCGAGAGGTGCGCGACGGCCTCCTCGGCGACCCGGCGCGCCTGGCTGGGGATGTAGGCCCGCTCGACGGCCTCGTAGCCGGCACAGACCGCGTGCGGCCGATAGTTGCGAGACTTGACCTTCCGAGCGGCCTGGACGGCGGTCGCGGTGAACTCCGGGGCGGTCTGGTAGACGTGCTGCTCGATGACGCTCCCCTCGGACGAGACGAAATAACGGTCTTCGAGGTGCAGCCCGATCGACCCGACCGTGGAGAACACCCCCTCGACCTTGCGCGCCTCGGCCGCCGCGGCGCGGAGCATCTCGAGCTTCTGCTCGATAGGGACGGAGAACGGGTCGGTGACGATCCTGGTCCGGTAGGTATCGCGGTAGGACGGCGTCGCCGCCAGCCGGATCGGTTCGCGGCGGAGCGAGGCATTGGCCCGCGCGATCTCGACGGCCTCGGCCGCCGCGCGGGCGATGGCCTCGCGGGTCACTTCGTTCGAGGCCGAGAACCCCCAGGCGCCATCGGCCAGGACGCGGAGCCCGAAGCCGAACGAGGCGCTATCGGAGACCGACGGCACCTCGACCGGCTTGCCCGTCGCCCGGTCGGCCTGGACGCGCAAGGAGATATCTTGATTGCGATAGCGATTGATCCGGATGTCGGCGTAAGACGCCCCGGCCGTCCTGGCGTGCTCGATCGCGAACCCCGCCAGCTCGCCCAGATGGTCGGGATCGAACGCCGCGGCGTCGGCCGGGAGGCCGGACCAGCCGCCGTTGCCCAGCGCGGTCCAGACCGCCGCGCCGGCCCCGCATCGGCCGAGGAATACCCGTCGAGACTCCATCGCGGACGCCTCCTTATCGGATGATGAACCTCCGCGGCCGAGCCCGCCGTCTCGGGCCGCCTCGCGAGAGCGTCACATTAACACGCCAATTTCGTGAGTGCAACGGCCCGTCCGACGGCGGCCGATCAAGGCAGCCCTCCCTCGAACGGCTCGGCGGGGAACTGCACATCCATCATGAGCAGCCGGAAGTCGTCGCGCGACCGCAGCGGGGCCAGGCCGGGCTCGACCATGAGGAAGTCGGGGTCGCGATAACCGCCGGCATCCAACCGGCGGAGGATGGCGATCGCCGTCCCGGCTTGCACCGCCGCCTCGGCGGCTGAGACCCCCGATCCGGGCATGCCGGCGAGGCCCGCCAGGGCGCCGTGGCAGCAGGCCCGGGAGATCGCCGGCTCGCCGCCGGCCGGCGGATGGGCGGCGTGGAGCCCCGCGGCCCGTCGCCAGTCGGCGGCGGCGCCGGCCGTATCGCCGGCCGCGGCCTTCGCGCCGCCCGACCGCAGCAGGGTATCCGCCAGGCCCCGGGCATAGGACTCGTTCCCGGGCTCGACCTTGAACAGCTCCTCGCGCAGGGCCAGCGCCCGCTCGCAGCAGGCCCGCGACTCGGATAGCCGCCCCAGGGCCAGCAGGGCCGCGGCGACGTTGGTCTCGCAGTTCGCCAGCGCGTCCCGGTCCGAGCGACTCGACGGCTCGGCGGCGACGATCCGTTGCCGGATCTCCGCTCCTGGGTGTAAGCCGGGACCGCCTCGGCCGGCCAACCCGCCTTCCAGAACGTCCACCCGAGATCTTGGAAAGAATCGGCCAGGGTACGCTGGTAAGAGGCGTTCGAAGGATGCTCCGTCGGCCAGTTTCCGCCAGATTGAGACCGCCTCCTCGAACGACTCCCGCGCCTCGGGACGCCTACCCATCCGGGCCAGGGCCTTCCCGGTGAGGGAGCAATTCCTCGCCAGTTTTCTCCGGTAGAGGAGAGAACCGGGGTCCACCGCGAGCAGCTTCCCGACGATCGGCCGCGCCTCGGCCAGTCGTCTCAGGGCCTCGACCGGGCGGCCATTGTCGATCAAATAGGATGCGAGGTTATTCAGCCCATACGCCAGGTTGTTCCCCAGAGATGTCACGGCGGGGTTGGCCTCGGCCGCCCCCCTCCAGATCGCCGCCGCCCGACGACCCGATGCGACCGCCTCGTCGACCCGGCCCAGTTCAGACTGAGCATCGCGATGTTGCTGTACAGCTTCGCCAAGCTGTCCCGAATGTAGACGTCGGGCCGGGCGTCACCAGCCGGTCGGGCCGGGCGTCGACCAGCCGCTGGTAGATCGCCGCGGCGTCCTCGTCCGCCGCGATCGCGTCGGCCGACCGGCCCAATTGGCTGAGGATAACGCCGATTGCGAATTGATTGTCACCGAGGTGCTCCAGGTAACGAGTCTCCCCGGCATGCTTCTCGACGAGATCCTGGAGATTGCCCGGGCGCGCTGCGCCATCTCCAGGCCGTCTCGGGGATTCGCCAGGGATTCACTGGTGTGAGTCAGGCATTGGGCCAGAAGAGCCCGGGCCTCGTCCCCGCCGCGGCCCGCCGCGACCAGGCCCTCGGCCAGGCGGCTCGCCTTCTCGCAGGACGCCAGCGCCCCGGACTTGTCGCTACCCGCCTGCGTAAAGCCCATGTCGAGCAGGCTGCGTACCACGTCCAACTCCGCCTCGGGATCGGCGCCCGGCCGGCCCGCCAGCTCGCGGCGCACCGCCAGGGCCTTGCGGTGGATGGCCAGTGCTTCGTCGTAGGTGCCGATCTGTCGCGTAAGCACGGCCAGCTCGAAGTAGGCCCGGCCCAGCGCCGATCGCGACGCCGGGTCCGGCTGGCCCTCCATCAGGTGCTCCAGCTTGCCGTAGAAGCCGGCCGCCCCCTTGAGCAGCCTCGACCGCAACCCGGCGAATTCCTTCTCCTTGAGCAGCAGGTCCTCGCTGACCTCGCCGTGGAACAGCTTGATCGCCTCCATCGCCAGCTCGAACCGCTGGCGCTCCCTCGCGTTGGCCGATTCCAGGTCGGCGTTGGCCCGCGTCACCCGCGTATTGGCCGATTCCAGCTCGACGTTGGCCGACTGGAGTCCGGCGTTGGAGGCGTCCACCTGGCGGTAGGCCGTCTCCAGCTTCGTGTTGGCCCGCTTCAGCTCGCGATTGGCCTGCGCCTGGACGGCCAGGACCGACGACAGGCCGACCACGCCGGCCAGCAGCGCCACCGCCGCGGCCGTGACCCCCGTGCGATGCCGCCTGGCCCAGCGTCGGGCGCGGCGGGCCCACGGCTCGCGCCAGGCCGAGACCGGCTCATCCGCCATCCACCGCTCGACGTCCTCGGCCAGCGCCCGCGCCGAGGCGTACCGATCCGAAGGCGTGAAGGCCATCGCCTTCAGGACGATCGCCTCCAGCGCGGGGTCGATCGACGCATCCGCCTTCCGCGGCCGGTCGAACTCGCCCCGCTGGACGGCGCGGAGCACCTCGCCCAGGTCGCCGGAGACCGGCGAGTGACCGGTCAGGAGGTAATGCAGAGTGGCACCGAGGCTATAGACATCCGACCGCGGGCCGAGGTGCTCGATCTCGCCCCGGGCCTGCTCGGGGCTCATGTAGGCCGGCGTGCCCAGGGCGCTGCCGGGCAGCGTCTCGGCGCTGCCGCTGGCCGAGGAGGGGACCAAGGTCCGCTCGCCCGAGTCGATGCCGGACTCGGGTCGGCCCACCGCCTTGGCCAGGCCCCAGTCGACGAGCAGGGTCTCGCCGTGGTCGCCGACGATGACGTTGGCCGGCTTGATGTCGCGATGGATCACCCCGCGGCTGTGCGCGTACTCGACCGCGTAGCAGACGTCGGAGAAGCGGTTCAAGAGCTTGCGCAGTTCCAGAGAGCGTCGGCCGGGGTCCGTCTCGAGCGACGCGTCGCCGTGGAATCGGTCGGCGGCCTGCTTGAGGCTGTCGCCCCGGATGAACCGCATGGCATAGTAGGGGCGGCCGTCGGCGTAGGCGCCCAGGCCGTAGACCGGGACGATTCCGGGGTGCTCGAGCCCGCCGGTGATCTCGGCCTCGATGAGGAAGCGGGCGCGGCTGGTCGGGTCGTCGGCGTGCCTGTCGAGGATCCGCTTGAGCGCGACCTCGCGGTTCAATTCGGCGTCGAGGGCGACGAAGACGGCACCCAGTCCGCCCTGGGCGTGCGGCCGGAGGATGCGGAACCGCTCGTTGTCGGCGGCCGCGCCGGCGGCGTAGCTGGCCGTGCGGTCGGCATCGTCCGGGCCGTCCTGGGTCGAGCCATGGCCGGAGGCGACGTGGCCGAGCGTCTGGTCGATATCCGGGTCGCCGAGGTTCGCCAGGCTCTCGCGGGTGGACCGGCCGGCGGGTACGGCGGCAAGACTCTTCGCGACGTCGCCGCCGTGAGCCTGGATGTGCAGCTCGCCCAGAGCCTCGATGACCGACCGCTGGGCGGCATTGAGATGGCCCAGGGCGACCAGATGGTCGGCGAGCGATCGCGTCTTGTCGCCGGTCCAGGCATGGAAGGCGGCGACGAGCTGGTCCGGCTGGACCAGGCGGTTCTGCAACGCCAGGAGTCCGAGAAGAAGGTCTCGTTCGGCTGCCATGGGCTCCTCCGCTGCGAGCCAGATGCATTCAGGCGGCTTCCAACGTGGGAGTCGCCCGGTCGTCGGTCGCAAACCGAATCCGGATTTCACGCAGAGACGCAAAGGGGCGACGCAGAGGGCGCAGAGGAGAAAAGACGGAAAGATCAAAACGTTGAGCCCGTCGCAAATCTGCGGGGCCGATTCTCAAGATCCTCTCTGCGCCCTCTGCGGTCCCCGCTTTGCGTCTCTGCGTGAAACGTATTGCCTCAACCTTCAAGGCACGATCTTGAGGATCCGGTTGTTACTGCTGTCGCTGATGTAGAGGATCCCTCCCGGGCCGACGGTCACCCCATGCGGCTGGTTCATTTCGGCCTCTCCGGGGAGACCGCCCAGGCCGGCCGTTCCCTTGCGGCCCGTGCCGGCGACCCCGCGAATCGTGCCGTCGTCGGGCCGATAGATGCGAATCCGATGGTTCTCCGTGTCGGCGATCAGGACGTTCCCTCGCCCATCGACGCAGAGATGCTTCGGGCCGTTCAACTGAGCGTGTCGGGCGTCGCCGCCATCGCCCGAGCCGCCCGCCTTGCCGGTGCCGGCGACCGTGCGGATCTTCCCGGCTCGGTCCACGACCCGCAAGGCATTGCCGCTTCGTTCCAGGATGTAAACGTTGCCCCGGCCGTCGAGCGCCACGGCCCTCGGATCGACCAGGGGTGCCGACCGGGCGTCGTCTCCGTCGACCGGCACGCCCTTCTTGCCGTTGCCCGCAATGGTCGAGACGATCCCCGTCTTCAGGTCGACGCGACGGATTCGCCGATCGTCCAGGTCCACCAGGTCGAGCGTCTGCCCGGCCTCGTCGAGTGCGATGCAGTAGATCCCGCCGAAATCGGCCCGGGTGGCCGGCCCGCCATCGCCGGAGAATCCCTTGCGGCCCGTCCCCGCGACGTTCGTGATCCGGCCGGAACGGCCGTCGATCTTGCGGACCCGGTTGTTCCACGTGTCGGCGATGAACAGGTCACCGTTCCTGGCGACCTCCAGGCTATGCGGACCATTCAACTCGGCCCGGGCCGCCGGCCCGTCGTCGCCTCCGCTCCCCTCGCGTCCCGAACCGGCCAGCGTCGTGACGAGTCCGTCGGGGCCGATCTTCCTGACGCGATGCCCGAGCATCTCCACGAAGTACAACGTCCCCTTGGCGTCGAACCCGACCCCGAATGGGCTGGTCACTCTCGCTCGATCGGCCGAGGCCCCGTCGCCCTCGCTCCCGCCGCCGGCCACGAGGACCAGCCGACCGGCCCGACTCGCATCATCGGCGATGCCCGAGTTCGCTTGCCAGGTGATGGCGGCCATCACAATGATCAGACTCATGGTTACTCCCCGTTCGATGGACTACCGACGACTCGATTCCGCGCTCGCCTCGCGACGCCGCGCGAACCTCACCCTATCACCCGGTTGTATCGGCTGCAACGATCGAAGGCACAACCCAGATGAATCCACTCAAGCCCTGGAGTGGTAGGGTGGGTCGAGCCGCGATCCGTCGCGGCGAGGCCCACCGCGAATGCCGAGGCACGCCGGTGAGCCTCACGCCGCTACGCGGCCCTCGGCGCACCCTACATCCTCTTCTCGTACACCCTTTGACTCACATGAATCCACTCAAGCCCTGGAGCCGGAAGCGTCTCGCGAGGGTGGCGATCCGGGCGAGCCTCGGGTCGATCGGCCTTTTCGCCGGCTATCTGCTCCTCCTGTGCCATCCGGGGAGCTTCTTCGGCCACTCGTACACTCACGGCGGCATCACACTCCATTCGGATGAGCCGATCCCCGAGGCGGCGCGTCTGGTGCTCGAGGATGCGGAGGATCGCCTCGCACAGTCACCGTTGACTCAAGATCTCAGTAACAAGAATATCCACATCTATATTTGCAATCGGAGTTGGCGGTTCATGCTGTTCGCCAACTTCCATTATCACGTCGGAGGGCTGACTTACCCTCCGCTCTCCAGGAATATCTTCCTGAGAGAATCGCGCCTCGATGACAATCGCCTGGTCGGGCCGTCGGGCCGGGAGGTGCCGGGCGAGCGGACGCTCAGTTATTTTGTCGCGCATGAAATCATGCATGTGCTCATCGCCGACAGGATCGGCCCGGTCGCATACTGGCGGCTACCCGACTGGAAGAACGAGGGGTATTCGGATTACATCGCCAGAGGCACGGACTTCGAATATCAGCGTGCCGTGGTCCAGTTCCGGAGGAGAGACCGAGAGATGGATCCGCAGCGATCGGGCCTCTACCTTCGCTATAGCCTCCTCGTTGCCTATCTCCTCGATCACAACGGAATCCCCCTGGATGTGATGCTCGGCCGGGAGTTCGAACCGGCGGATCTCGAGCGCGAGATCCTGGGAGGAGATGCGAGATGAGAAGCCCGGTTGTTCTCAATGCCGGCGCGAATGTCGTACCCGTATAAGTAGAGCGAGGAGAGTTGCGCCAGCGCCCGGACGTGGCACCCGATACCGCGACGTCGCGGGGCTCGCCTCCCGCGTCGCGGGGCTGGGATGGTCGCTCCACGCGAGCTGTCAATCGACCGCCAGACAATCGGAGGCGGTCTCTCGCGTAAAGAGGATTTTCGGGCGTGCCGTCACGGGGGATTGAAATGCGAATCACGACCCTGCCAATCAAGACGTCCCGCGATATCGCGACGTCGCTCCAGAGTTCGGCATTCCGACGCGCCGCTTACGACGGTCGTACCCGGATGCTCCGGGCGATCCGGACCTGGGGCGCCCGAAGTCACGCCACTCCTCGGATCGTCCCGCCGCCCCGGCCTCGGTCATCCCCGTGAGTGGTCCGCTGATCACCGGGCCCATCGACCGAGGTGCGGAGCCTCCGTCGAGCCGCCTCGACTCCCGACGCGACACCCAAGATGGCCGCCGAACTCAATCGAACCGCCAATCACTCGATCCACTCCGCCACCCTCGCCGACGTCCTGGAACGGGTGTTGGATAAGGGCCTCGTGATCGCCGGTGATATCAAGATCAAGCTCCTGGATATCGAGCTCCTGACGATCCAGATCCGCCTCGTGGTGGCGTCCGTCAACAAGGCCCGCGAGATGGGGTTGGATTGGTGGACGACCAACTCCGACCTCCATTCGACGCCCTCGGCGGCGGGCCGACAGCCCGAACTCGCGGCCCTCAGGGACCGGATCGCACAGCTCGAACAACGGCTGGCATCGTCCGTGGAGTGCCAGTGATCAGACCTCGCGTGCCCCTCGACGGTGCCCGCGGTGCGCCAGCCCGGCACGCGATCCGGCGGCTCACGATCGAACCGCTACCCGGAAGTGTCTCACCGCGGCCGAAACCCCGACTCGAGCTCCATCGTGCGCGATGAGCGCCAGGAGAAGACCGAGGATACAAGGACCCAGAACCATGTGCTCCCCAAGCCGCTCGACCGCGACCGTCCCGGTCGCCTGCCCGAATTGCCGGCATGAAGGCCCGGCTTACGTGTATCTGCTGGGCAGGCTCTCGCGATGCAAGATTTGCGGGCATAACTTCCCGATACCCAAGCACGTCAGGATGGGGTGTCTCGGTTGCGGGTTCAGTCTGCGCGTCCCGGCGGAATTGATCGATCGCGACGTCTGCTGCAACTTCTGCAAACGCGTGTTCCGGGCCGTGCCGGCCCTGGCCTCGACCAGCCGGCCGTCCGCCGCGGCCCCGGCGAGGGAGACGGTCCACCTCGACCTCCCGGATGATCCGGTCGCCGCCGGCACGGTCCAGCTCACCGGCCATGCCCTCGACCCCCTGTTCGTGGCCGGGATCGTCCGATCGACGACCTGCCCCGGGGAGTACGCGGCCATATCATTCCAGGATCCCCCGACGCGCGTCGTCCGGGACGATCGGGAGCTCGAGGCGGAGCTTCGGCTGGTCCAGTCCGAAGTCCAACGACTGGAGCGAGAGAGTCAGGAGCGGGCGGAGCAGCTCTTCTCCCTGGAGCAGGCCCTGGCCGGGGTCCTGGGCGAACAGGCGAAGCTCCAGGCGGAATTGCGCCGATCTCGGACCGAGAACGAGACCCTGGCCAGTCGAGGGCTCGAGGAGATCGAGAGGCTCCGGGCCCAGTGGGGCCGGTTCGAAGAACTCCGGACGACCGACCCGGTGGAACAGCCCCGGCCCAATCCGCTGGCGCATCCGCCCCATCAACCCTCGAGGCCGGTCTTCGGAGTGATTCCGCCGCGCACCAGCGGAAACATCCGGACCTTGACCACCAGGCCTCCGCAGTTGCCCAGGGGTTCGCACGGCTCGCACTCCGGGCCCGTCAGGAACGGCAGCCAGCTCCGCGAGTCCTTCGATCGGCTTTCGCACTGCGAACAACTGGCTGACGGACTGATCGCCCAGTTGAAGTTGACCCGGCAGGATAAGGAACACGATCGCGAGGCGATCGAAGGGATCCTCGAGAGGCTCCAGGACGAGCTCGCCAGCGCCAGGGAAGAATTCGAGCCCGACCGCGCCGACTCGAACTCATCAACAACCGTGCGGGTGTCCGGCCCGGTGAGGAATTGCGGGCCTATAATGACGGCTTCCCCGACCGCAGTGGAGTCGTTGGCATGAACGGCGTCGTCCGCTTCCCCAACCCGGTCTGCGGCCATCCGTCACACCTGAGCGCCGACCCGCTGGGCCGCGTGTTCCGGTGTCCGCGTTGCCAATCGAAGCTCACGGGCGGGATGGTCTCGCGGCCGGATTCGAGAGCGCAACGCCCGGAGATCCGGGATCCGGCCGCGGCATCGCGGGAGCCGGCTCGGTCGATGGCTTCGTCCCGGCCCCATCGGGCCTGGTATCCTCCCTGGAGCGATCGGGATGATCGCCGGTCCATTGTTTTCGGCCACGGAGCGGCCCGGCTCGCCGCGACCGCATCGCGGACAGGCACCGGCGGCTCGGATTTCGATCCGGATTCCGAATTCGGGCTCGAAGAATGGGCCGACCCGTTCCCGAGCGACGCGATGGACCCTTTCGTCGGGGATGACGGCTCCGCATCGCAATCCGGCCCGGTCTTCCCTATTGGATCGAGCGACGCGACTCGACTGGGTCGGTATCAAGTCCTGGGCATCCTCGGCGAAGGTCAATTTGCCCAGGTTTACCGCGGCTATGACCCCATCCTGGAGCGAGCCGTGGCGCTCAAGGTGCATCGCCCGGGATTGCGCCCGTTCGACGAGATGAAGGAGCGATTCCTCGGCGAGGCACGGGCCCTGGCCCGGGTGAGACACCCGGCGATCGTGCCGGTCTATGAGGTGGGCTGCCACGATGACCGGTGCTTCATCGTCATGGCCTTGATCGAAGGCCAGAGCCTGGCCGAGCTGCGTCGGCGGGATCCCGGTTCGATCGATTTCCGTCGGGCCGCGGAGATCGTCGCCGACCTCGCCGACGCAGTGGCCTACGCCCACGACCAGGGCATTCTCCACCGCGACATCAAGCCCGCCAATATCCTCTTCGACGAGTCGGGGAGTGTCTATCTCACCGACTTCGGCCTGGCCTACCGGCCGGACTCGGGCGAGTTCCCCACGACCCCCGGGACGTTGATCGGCACACCGGCCTACTCCGCGCCCGAGCTCGCCGCGGGAGACCCTCCGCGGGCCCTGCCGGCCGGCGATCAGTACAGCCTGGGCGCGGTCTTCTACGAGCTCCTCTGCGGCCGGACTCCGTTCTCCGGCCCTCCGCTCTACGTGCTCTACCAGGCGATGAACGAAGATCCCCCCTCGCCCCGAACCGTCGAGCCCGCCGTCCCGGCCCCGCTCGCCGCCATCTGCATGAGGACGCTGGCCAGTGCGCCGGAGGCACGCTACGGATCGTGCGCGGACCTGGCGGAAAACCTCAGACGCTGGCTTCGGGCCGGGGGCGCCTGACACGCGTCCCGGACGAATCGCGTTTCTCATTTTGAGGGGTCTCTCGGGATCGATCTCGGCGCGCTCGTAGTCGGCGGATTCGAGGGATCCCAGCAGGGCAGGAGGGACGCTCCGTCCCAAGAACTCTCTTCATTACGAAGCGCCAATTGGCTGGCGGCGGATGGCGAGGACAAGGCAGGCCAAGCTTCCGATGGTGAGCAGGGCCAGTGACGACGGCTCGGGGATTAGACCCGGCGTCGCAATGAAAAAAATCGGATCGTCACCGGCTTCGTGACCCAGACCCAGGTTTTGAGCGAAGTTGGCCGAGTCCCAATTCACGTAGAGGTCGCCGTAGACCGGCGCCCGGTCAGAATCGAAGGTGATGACCAGCGAGCCGGTGCTTGGACTGAACGCGATCATGGTGCCGTCGAGGCTATAAAAGCTGCCGAAGTTGTCGCCTTGCCAAATGCCCCATTCCTGATTGATACCGGAGGAGGAGCCATTGATTGCGATGTTTTCTACGGACCTGAAATCGGGTAACGGGAAGAGGGCTTGGTCGGGCAGGTTGAAAATGACGTTGCTGATTCCTGGACCGCTGAAGCCGGTGAAGGTGTATGTGTAATCCCACGTGCCGTTCATGTCGTAGGTGACGGACCAGGAGATCGACAGCGGTTCGCTGATGTAACTACCGCCGGCCAATAACTGGTTATCCGCCGCGCTCCTCAACCCTGTATACGGAGCTGGCGTTCCGTAAATACCAGACGCATAGCACGAGGATTGGATCAGCGAGAGCAGGCAGAACGCGGTGAGAAGACGTTTCATGAGGAGCACTCCTGCGTGGTGGGAAATGGACGCGCACGAAATGGGGACATCGCTGAATCACGACGTCGATTGAGGGACTTACGGAGACCGGGGGAGCTATCAAAGTCAAGAAAAGCCGGCCCGCGACGAGTTTCTTGCCAGTGCTAACGGTCGGACACGCCACCCGCTCGAGCCCCCGGGAGTACAACCTGGCAAATGTCTGCAACCATGGTAAGCTGAACAAAAGGAGCATAACACGATGATGATCCAATTACCTCCACATATCGAAGATTCGATCCATGCCGCCGTCCATAGCGGACGCTATGCTTCGCTCGACGCCGCCATGACCGAAGCCGCGACCCTGCTGGTTCAACGGCTGGAAGAAGAGCATGCCCAGACGAAGCCGGCCGAGGCGGCAACCGCCGTCCCGTTCGACCCGCTGCTGGGCATTTGGCGGGACGCCCCCGACGAAATAGACGAAATCGTAGCCGAGGCGATGCAACGGCGACGCGAGGAACCCCTGCGGGCCATGGCCGGTGAATAAATCCCTGCTCGACACCGACATCTTCTCGGAAATCGGCAAAGGAATCGACCAGAACGTTGCCCGCAACGCCGTCGCCTACCTCAGCGTCTTCGGCCGCTACACGCTGTCGGCTGTTACCGTCGAGGTAGTCGTCTGGGGCCTGGAGAAACGGCAGAGCGTCCGTCGATTGAACGCCTTCCGTGCATCGGTACCCTCGATGGAGGTGCTGCCCTTCGCGGGTGCTGCCGACCTGGCTGGTCGGATCGGGGCCGGGCTGGACCGTATCGGCCAACTCATCGGCCTGGCCGATACGATGATCGCCGCCATTGCCCTGGAGCACGGGCTGGAACTGGTTACCGGCAACACGTCCGACTTTCAGCGTGTCCAGAATCTCGGCTATCCGCTCGTACTTGCCAACTGGCGATTCTGAAGTTAGTTCTCCTCCACGAACTCGGGATAACACGGACCAAACCCTACGAACGTGTCACGGGGTGCGCTCAGGCCGGGTCAGTCCCACCAGCTACGCGAAGTCATCGGCAATTGGGGGCGGCGCCGGATGCGGGAATCGCGCCTCGAATTCCTCGACGACCGAGCGCAAGCGATCGTCCAGCCGGTCCAGCGCCCGATCGCGGATCTCGGCCGGGACGCCGCCATAATGCGCCTGGGCGATCCCGCCGGCGATGCAAGCGAGCGTGTCGGCGTCGCCCCCGAGCGAGACCGCCAGGCGGACGGCACCCTCGTAATCGGTCGAATCGAGGAAGGCGAGCAGGGCAGGGGGTACGGTCCCCTTGCAGGAGACATCGAACTGGAAGGACGGCCGGATGTCTTCGATCCGCGACTCCAGGGAATAGCCGAACTTGCGCTCGATATAATCGCGGATCTGCTCCTTGTCGCTGCCCGTGCGGGCGAGGAAGACGGCGGCGGCCGTCGCTTGCGCCCCTTGATCGCCTCGGGGTGGTCGTGCGTCACCTCGGCCGTCCACCGGGCGCGCAGCAGGACCTCGTCGAGCGAGTCATAGGCGTAGCCGACAGGACTCACGCGCATCGCCGATCCGTTCCCCCAGCTCCGGTACGGCTCGCGGTCTTCCGACTCGGCCCAGCGGCGGAACGTCCCGCCGTATCCGGCGCCCGGGTAGCTGCGGGCGTAGTCCTTGAACAGATCGACGAGGTCGCCGCCGTGGAGGATGCTCTCGGCGACGGCGACGGTGAGCACCGTGTCATCGGTGAACCGCGCCTTGGGATGAAAGAGCGGCTTGAAGTGGGGAGTCCTGGCCGACTGCCAGGCCACCTTCCCCTCATACACCGATCCGATGATGTCGCCCGCGATCGCACCGAGCATGATTCGGGATTCCGTTGACCCAGAGGTGAATCGCAACGGGAGCGTGTCTGGAAGCCTGCACGATTCCGCGATGATATGACTCGGCGAGCCCGGATGTCGAGCGGCGCCATTCAGAATCTCACAAACGACCTGTCCCGCAAGAGATCGGGTCGAGAGCCCGATGATGAGGCGCCTGGTGGATCGCCCGGAAGAGGTCACGGGTAAACCTGAGACCGTCTACGAGAAGGTGGTAGGGTGGGTCGAGCCGCGATCCGTCGCGGCGAGGCCCACCGCGAATGCCCAGGCACTCCGGTGGGCCTCACGCCGCTACGCGGCCCTCGGCGCACCCTACATCCTCTTCTCGTACACCCTTTGATGTTGCTGACGTAGAAAACCTGCCCAACGCCTGGTTTCTGCTTGGCCTTGGACTCGATTCGTCATACCGCCTCTGCCCAGTTCTCAACGGTCAGGCCTGGGATGTCGAGCAGATCGGTATCCTTGGACACGACGACGCATTCCGGGAGCGTCAGGGCGATGGCGGCGATGAGGACGTCCATCGGGCCGATCATCGTCCCGGCGCGTTTCAGTGTCGCCATGATGCGGCCGAACTCCCGGGACGCCTCTCGTGTCAGCGGCCAGCACTTCAAGCCCGACAGCGCGCGTTGCAAGCGCTCGGCGTTCTCGTCGCGCGTGTCGCTGTTCTCGACGCCGAAGAACAATTCCGCAACCACCGGTTCGCAAGTCCCGATGACCGCCCGGCCACGGGCCTCGCGGACCCGGAGATCGACCCCGCGCCGCCGATTGATCCAGTCGGCGACCGCGTTGGTGTCGAGCAGCTAGCGTCTCATCAGAACAACCCTTCGACGTCTTTCTCCAATTTCTGGGCGGCGCGACGGTCGCACCGCTTCAGCCAGTCTTCGGCTTCGGACTCCTCGCACTCGGCGCGGACGAGCGGCTCCAGCGAGTCGGCCCAGTCGAGCCAGGCCGCAACACCATCCGGGCTGGCGTCCCAGTTGGGCTCGTCGTCGCCGGAACGGTCGGGGATCGGGGTCAGGAGTTCGGTCCCCTCCGGCAGGTCGAGCGGCTCCTCGGTCTCGATGCGGCCGTTGCGGACCACGGCTTTGAGGGTGTTCATGGCCGTTTTCCTTTCGTGGGGTCTCCCATCACTTTACTAGCCCAAGTTCGCGCGATGCAAGCGAGCGTGTCGTCGGTAAACCGGGCCTTGGGATGGAACAGCGGCTTGAAGCGGGGAGTCCTGGCCGACTGCCAGGCCACCTTCCCCTCATACACCGATCCGATGATGTCGCCCGCGATCGCACCGAGCATGATTCGGGATTCCGTTGACCCGAACGTGAATCGCACAGGGAGAGCGCTCGGCCGTTTGCACGATTCCGCGATGATACGACTCGGGGCGAGCGGATGTCGAGCGACGCGACTCACAATCGGCCTACTCAGCAAGAGATCGGGCCGAGAGCCCGATGGTGAGGCTTCCGGTGGATCGCCCGGACTTAGAGACTATCCCATGAGGGGAACACTCGTCAAACAAATTGAGAATCGTGCCGGATCTTCCATCGCCTTCGTGCGCCAGGAGTTACGACGAGTGGGCAGCTCGATGCCGCCGTGGGTGCGTTAACGAATGACCCGAGTGGTGGCATCCTGATAGATACGGGATGATGCGCGAAGCCATCCGAACTCAGCCCTCGGGCCGATGACACCGCTTCGCTGTCCGCACGGTCCTCTTCAGGAATGAAAGATGAGACGATCAATCCGATCTCCTCGCCCCTGAACAGGGCATGCCGGCCGGCCGGGGGCCGAGCCGGGCCGGGATCGGCGACCCGGCGAAAAGTTGCCAATGAGTGCCAATGAGTGCCATGGGCCGACCGCATCGGAGTCTGCTTCGGGAGTTGCCGTGGCCGACTCGTAGGGTGCTCCGTGAGCACCGAATTCGGCAAGTGACCCGGGACCGGTGCTTGCGGAGACCCTACTCGACCCTTCCGAGACAGACACTTAGGACTCGGGCTTCCGGGCGTTGGTCAAGGCTATGCCGGCCGATGCATCACCCGCAATTCGGCGATTTTCCGTTCAAAGGCTCGCCGGACGCTTGTGTAGGATGTGTACGACTCCTGGATTAGCCTTCGCGCACCACCGTTGACGTCCTCGGGCGACCCCGAGCCGCTCCGACGGTCCCTCTCCGGTGAAGTGACCGCATCCCGATCAGGAAGCCACACTCATGAACTCCCGTCCTTACTCGTTCTCGATGGATCGGCGACTTGTATCCATCCTCGCCGCGATGATG
This sequence comes from uncultured Planctomycetota bacterium, assembly GCA_963743925.1. Classification (GTDB taxonomy): domain Bacteria; phylum Planctomycetota; class Planctomycetia; order Isosphaerales; family Isosphaeraceae; genus CAVZRC01. Next base: position 399,804 of record CAVURY010000037.1, read on the forward strand.
CTCCTCGGGTCCAGCCCGATCTACGGCCAGAACGGCTCGGTCGGCGTCGCCTATCCGGCGACGGGCATCAAAATTGACGGCGACCTGAGCGACTGGCCGAAGAATGCGACGACCTATCCCATCGCCCGCGTCGAATACGGCGACAAGCTCGCCGGCAAGGACGACCTCAACGCGCGGTTTCGGATGGCGTATAGCGTGGCCGAGCACGCGCTTTATGTCGCTGTCGAGGTGGGCGATAATTCGATCGTGCTCGACGGGCCGGGCATCGCCAGGTGGGATGCGCAGGACGGCTGCGAAATCTTCGTGAACGCGGCCCATGCCGGCAGCGGATCGCCGGTCGTCCAGTATGCCCGATACGGGAAGCTGAACCAGGTGGTCGGACCATCGGGTGCCACCGACCGGGCGGCGAAAGTGGCCGTGGCGCGGACCGAGACAAGTATCATTTATGAGTGGCGGATCGACCTCGGCGCCGAGCTTGTCGACGACCGGGTGATCGGGTTCGATATCTCGGTCGCCGATAAAGACAAGGACGGCTCGTTCTCGTGGCTCGCCTGGGGGCCCGGCACGCAGAAAGTCGACATGCCCGACCGCTGCGGCGAGTTTCTTCTCGTCCGTCCCGGCACGGAACTGGGCGAGGTTTCGGGGACTGTCGCCTGGAAAGACGGGTCGGATGCGATCCTTCCTCCTCGGGTCCGGGTTCAGTCAACCCGCTTCGCGCCGCTCTGGCGCGAGGCGATCGTCGATCCGTCGGGGGCCTACAAGGCCACGCACCTTCCCCTGGGCTCCTACTCGATCCACGCCGTCGATTCGGCCGACATCCGCGTCGATGTGAGGCCGCACGTCAATGTCGAGATCAACGCCGGAACACCGGCGAAGGCCGAACTCCTCCAGGTCATGCCGATCCCCTGGCCCGGGCTGATCGGCGACGAAGGGGTGCTCCGGAGCGCCGGATCAATCGACGTCGAGGCGCTCGACCGCGTCTTGAAAGCCTACCTCGACTATTACAAGATCCCGGGGATGTCGGTCGCCGTCATCAAGGATTCGAAGGTCGTTTATCACCGCGGGCTCGGCGTCAGGAACACGCTGACCCAGGACCCGGTGACCGACGACACGGTCTTCGAGGCCGCCTCGATGACCAAGCCCGTTTGCGCCTACCTCGCCCTGCGGCTGGTCGATCGCGGCATCCTCCAGGTCGACACGCCGCTCTACACCTATCTCCCCTACGAGGATATCGCCTACGACGACCGCTACAAGCTCATCACCGCGCGGATGGTGCTGACACACCGGTCCGGGTTCCCGAACTGGCGGAGTGGAAAGCTCGACATCAAGTTCATCCCGGGGACTCAGTTTTCCTATTCCGGCGAAGGGTTTGTCTATCTCGGCAAGGTCATCGAGAAATTGACCGGCAAGAAACTGGTTCAACTCTGCCAGGAGGAAGTCTTCGAGCCGCTGGGCATCGAGCACGCGTCGCTCGTCTGGAACGAAGAGATCGCGAAGCTCACGGCCACCGGTCACGGCGGCACCTCGCCGATGGCAAAAGGGAAGCCGAGTCAGCCCAACATGGCCGCCAGCCTGCACGTCGATGCCAGGAACTATGCCAAGTTCCTGATCGCGTACGTCCAGGGCAAGGGCCTCGCGGAGGCCACGGCCAAGGACATGCTCCGTTCGCAAGGGCCGATCCCCGACGACCCAAAATCGTCGTTCGGCCTGGGCGTCGGCATCGGGCAGACCCCGCAAGGCACCCACTTCGGCCACGGCGGCCGGAACACCGGGTTCACGAGCCTGTCCTTGATGTATAAAGACCTCGGCATCGGTTACGTCTTCCTCGTGAACAACGACGACGCCAGCAAGGTTGAGAACATCTTGAACGCCTACCTGATCACCGGCAAATCGGGCCTGAAAAGCACCAGGCGAACCGCCCACAAGCTGGCCAGGATCGACCCGAAGATTTACGACGAGTACATCGGCCGCTACGAGATCAACCACGAGACGACCGTCACCGTGACCCGCGAAGGCGACAGGCTCATGGCCCAGCCAGCAGGCGATGCCCGGTTCGAGCTCTTCCCCGAGTCGGAAACCGTCTTCTTCCTCAAGCCGACCACGGACGCCACCGCCACGTTCGTGAAGGACGCGAACGGAAAAATCAGCCACGTCGTCCTGACGCGCGATGGCCGAAAAACCGACGCGAAGCGGCTCGAATGAGCACTGAAGCCGGAAGGGGCCCGAGGGGCGGATGAGGGGCGGCCCCGCTCGGCTGACGAATCTCAGACAGGGCCCAGGTCGTCGAAGAACCCCAACCCGAACCGCTCATCCGGGCCGCCAACGGCGTCGCGCACGGCCCGCGTTATCAAGATCCCGTTCGTGAAATTCCAAACCGGCGGCATAATTAAGGTACAAGAGTCCGTTCCCGTTGTCGTTGCGTTGATGCCGGGAGCCGATTTCGCAATGCGTGGATGGGAGTATGAATTGGTGCGTCGGGATCAACAGAACGGATTCGTGGAGGAGGATCGCGGTGTCGTGGAGTTGGAATCCGAATGACTCAACGGGCTCCGGGATGCCCTTTCACGCGCGATTCGAGCGAAAAGCGATGAAACGAAGCCACGGTTGTAACGATTGCGTCGACTTTAGGGGTAAATCCCGCCCGAAGTCGGTCGGCACCGAAGAAACCAACGCCTGAAATCCCGAATCCTGCCCATCCTGCCACCCTGTCGCGTCCGAAGTCAGTCGAAATCGAGGCAATGAACCCAGAGTCGAGGCTTCGCGATTGATCGGCAGTCGCGTCGGTAGTTCCGGGTCGGACTTGAGGAAACGAACCGACGACATTCAGGGATCAATCGATTGCAAGGACTGGATCTCGGCTCGCCACGTGCAACGACACAGAAACCTCGCGAACGATCGACACGGTCGCAACGATAGCGGCTACTCTGTCGGTCGAACCGAATGGGCAGCCACAAATCAGCCTCTCTGGCCATAATCCCTATACCCGGTTTCCTTGCTCTAGACTCGGTTTTCGTGGGAGAATCACAAACTCGGCTCCAAGAGCATCTCAAGGGGGGCGCGATGTCTCGACCATGTTACGGTCGTGGGCCGGTCCTCTCCTGATGGCCGGCTTGATCGGATCCCATCGCGAGGCCGCGACGTGTGTCTTGCCCGCGGGCGGCAAGGCCCCCGAGGCCGGGGTGAATTCCTTCGTCGGTTCCAAAGCCGGGGATGAGCGCGAGGTCGCCGGCATCCGGCTCTGCTGGTGCCCGGCGGGCCAGTTCCTCATGGGGAGCCCGCCCAGCGAGCCGGACCGGCGCCCGATCGAGGATCAGGTAGAGGTGACGCTGACCAAGGGCTTTTGGATGGCCAAGTACGAGGTGACGCAGGAGCAGTCGAAGCGGATCATCGGCAAGTTGCCGGGCGAGCCGACGGCCGAGCTGCCCGAGGGGGACGACCTGCCGGTCGGGAATGTCAACTTCGTCGAGGCGGAGGGGTTCTGCCGGAACCTGACCGAGCAGGCCCGTGCTTCTGGCGACCTGCCGGCGGGGTGGGAGTTCCGGCTGCCGACCGAGGTGCAGTGGGAGTACGCTTGCCGGGCCGAGACCACGACGGCCACGGCTTTCGGCGACAGACTCGGCAGTAAGCAGGCAAACTTCAAGGGCAAGTCGTACAACGGGGCGGAACCGGGGCCGTCGCTCGGCCGGGCCGCCAAGGTCGGCAGCTACCCGCCGAATGCCTGGGGGCTGCACGATATGCACGGCAACACCTACGAGTGGTGCCGCGACTGGTATCACCCGAAACTTCCCGGCGGCGTCGATCCGGACCTTTATGCGGCCACGGCCACGTTGCGCCTGCGTCGGGGAGGGGGTTGGACGGACGATGGCTGGGCCTGCCGGTCTGTGCTCCGGTTGCGGTTTGAACCGGAGCGGCGTTACGATCACATCGGCTTTCGCGTCGCGGCTGTCCGGCCGTAGCGGACGTCTGACGGGTGACCTTGGTCGTTCCGGAGACTCGCTTCGGCCGGATCGACAAATGGAAGAACCAGATCATCGGAGGTGCGAAATGCCCGAGCATTGCCCCGAATGCGGCACCCGGTGCCCGAGGGCGGGTCCTGCCGCGACCATTTTCACGCCTTGCTCCTGCCGTGCACCGCGGACACCTTCGGCGCTTTTGACGCCTATGAAGAGTACGCCGAGCGCGTGACACGCTGGGCCCGGTCCGTCCGCCAGACCCTCGACGCGGAACTGGCCTGAGTCGTCGGTGATCCGTACATCCCGAGGATCGGGCTTTCGATGCCATCCGGACCCTCGATCCCGATTCTCACCCCCGGAACCCCCGTTTTCTCCCATGGTCCCCTGGACGAGGGGGCTCCGCCCGGTTTCAATAAGTATTCAAGAAATCCCGGCAAAGCCCCGGGACGCTAGACGCTCGATGTTCGGATTGCATACATACCGACCCGACGCGCGAGCGAGGGGAATGCCTCAGGACACTCGCTGGCGCTGCGGGTTAGTGTCGCACCCATCCGGCCACGGCGTGAGCAAACCACCCGCTAACCGCTTTGATTCAACGTTCATCCGAGAAATCTCGTGTTTGGGACCGTGACGGATTTGGCCTAAAATCCTGACAGACCACTGATAAGAGTCATTCAAAACGATGAAGATGCTCGAGTTCCGGTGGATGGTCCGTGGCGTCTCAGCATTGGCGATCTTGCTTGCACCCGCCCACGCGACCGCGAAGGAACCGGGGCCGCGTGACGCATTTCAGAAACAAGTCCTGCCGCTGCTCGAGCGGTACTGCGTCGACTGCCACATGAAGGAGAATTCCGAGGCGGGTATCGCCCTCGACCGCTACCAGAACCAGGCGGAGGCCATCAAGGATGGCCAGACCTGGATTCGGGTCCGGGATGCGGTGCAAGGACGCATCATGCCGCCGAAGGATATGCCCCAGCCCTCCCTCGAAGAGCTGGACCGGATCGTCGCCTGGGTCGAAAACGACTTCCTGGCCGCGCAATGCGGCAAGAAAACCAGCTCGGCGCCCGTGGTGATCCGCCGGCTGAACCGGCACGAATACAATAATACCGTTCGCGACCTGATCGGCCTGGATCTCCGCCTCGCGGATGCGTTCCCCCCCGACGATATCGGATTCGGCTTCGACAACGTCGGCTCCGCGCTCAACATCTCGCCGGTCCACATCGAGAAGTATCTCGACGCCGCGGAGCTCGCCTTGAACAAGGCGATCGTCCTGCCCGACGCCGAGGCCTACTCTCCCGCCGAATTGATCGGCCTGAAGACGTATCCGCTCCCGCCCAACAAACCGGTCGAGTTCAAGCATTCCTTGAAGCCCGGCCGCTATCTGGCCGATTTCAGCCTGGTTCGAGTGGGGATCGACGAATCCGTCCCGCCGCCGAGGTTGGTGATCGGTTTCGGCAAGGACCGTCGGACGGTGGATGCCGGCGCGTGCAGGACGAGACGGTCGTCTACCGATACTGGCTCAAGGTCGCCGAGGGGGACAATCTGGTCCATGTCGCCCTGGCTCCCGGCCAGGCCGAGAGCGCCAACGTCGCCAAGCCCAAGGCGGTCGGCGATAATGTGAGCGGCGACCAGCGCTACGGGGGCGAGCGGGGACTGCACGTCGACTCGATGGTCGTGCGCGGACCGGTCCCGCTCAAGAACGAGTCGCTTCCCGAGTCGCATCGAAGGATCGTGTTCTGCGATCCCGAGTATGGCGATCAATCGCGGATCGATTGTGCCCGGCGGGTGATCGCACGGTTCGCGGAACGGGCCTTTCGACGGCCCGTGCGACCCGAAGAAGTGGAACGCGTCCTCCGGATCTTCCGACTGGCCCACGACCGCGGCGAGAGTTACGAACGGGCCGTCCAGCTCGCGCTGACGACGGTGCTCGCCTCTCCGCAGTTCCTGTTCCTGGTCGAGCCGGAAGAGGCACGCGAAGATCGTCCGCTGACCGAGTTCGAGCTGGCCAGCCGCCTCTCGTACTTCCTCTGGAGCAGCATGCCCGACGACGAGCTCTTCCGCGAAGCCCACGCCAAGACCTTGAGATCCAACCTGCGCCGGCAGGTGGTCCGGATGCTGGAAGACCCCAGGTCGGACGAGTTCGTGGGAAACTTCGCCGGCCAGTGGTTGCAGCTACGCAAGCTGGACGGGGTGGCCCGGGATAAAGACCTCTTCCGCGACTTCGACGACACCTTGCGAGCCGCGATGCGCAAGGAGACCGAGCAGTTCTTCGCGTACATCCTGCGAAACAACCGGAGCGTCCTGGAGTTGCTGGATTCCGACTACACCTTCCTGAATGACGCGTTGGCCCGCCATTATGGGATCCCCGGAGTCGCGGGCGGCCAGTTCCGGAAGGTGGCCCTGGCGGATCGTCGGCGCGGCGGCGTGCTGACCCAGGCCAGTGTCCTCACGCTGACATCCAATCCCAATCGGACATCGCCCGTGAAGCGTGGCCAATGGATCTTGCAGCAGATTCTGGGGACGCCGCCTCCCCCGCCGCCCCCCAATGTTGCTAAATTGGACGAGAGCAAACAGGCCGCCGACGCCGCCTCGCTGCGTGAGCGGATGGAGGTGCATCGGACCAAGCCCGAATGCGCCTCGTGCCACCAGCAGATGGACCCCCTGGGCTTCGCCCTGGAAAACTACGATGCCGTCGGCCGCTGGCGGGCCATGGACGGCGAGTTCTCGATCGATCCCTCCGGAGAGCTGCTGGGAGGCCGTAAATTCGCCGACGTCAAGGAGTTGAAGGGCCTCCTGGTGTCCTCGGCCGCCAAGAAATTTACGAGATGCCTCATCGAGAATATGTTAACTTACGGCCTGGGGCGCGGGTTGCAAGCCTACGACTACTGTGCCGTCGAGGATATCCGCACGAAGCTTGCCGGCAACGACTTCCGGATTCAGGACATCATTTTCGGGATCGTGGAAAGTCAGGCGTTCCAGAATCGCGGCGTTGCCGCTAAGTGATGAGCCGTTCCGAGAATTCCTGGATACCGTGATCCCGACGTACGGAATCGCCCCGCCTTCTCGCGTCAACAGGGGAAAGAGGATATGCCGATCCACGTGAACCGACGAACGATGCTTCGTGGCATGGGTGCCGCCCTCGCACTTCCGTGGATGGAGAGCCTTTCGGGCGTCGCTCGGGCGGCCGCGAAGTCCTCCAGGCCGCCGGTCCGGATGTGCTTCTGGTACGTCCCCAACGGCGTCCACCTGCCGGCCTGGTTCCCGAAAAATGAGGGATCGCTGGTCAACCTGCCCGAGACGCTCCAGCCCCTCTCGTTCGCCCGCGAGTATCTCAACACGTTCCATGGGCTGACGCACCCCACCGCCCTGCTCAACGGCGATACCGAAGGATGCGGCCACGGCCAGGGTTCCGCCAGCTTCCTCACGGGTGCCCAGGCCTACAAGACCCAGGATGCCGTCCGGGTCAACGTCTCGATCGACCAGGTTTATGCGCGTCACGTCGGCAACGAGACCCGCTTCCCCAGCCTCGAGCTCGGCTGCGAGTCGGCCCGCTCGGGAAACGCGTTCGGCTACAGCGGGACCTACAAGACGCATATCTCCTGGCGGACCCCGACCTCGCCCGCTCCCTATGAGATGAACCCGAAGGTGGTCTTCGACCGCCTGTTCACCAAGGGGACCAATAGCCTCACGCAGACCACGATCGCCGATCGCGACTTCTACCGTCGGAGCATGATCGACTACGTGCTGGACGACGCCAACCGGATTCGCAATCGCGTCGCCAAGACCGATCAGCGCAAGCTGGACCAGTACCTGACGGGGGTCCGCGAAGTCGAGCGCCGGATCCAGCAATCCGCCGCCGCCGCGGTCGAACTTCCCGGCACCGATTTCCAGAGGCCCGCGGGCATCCCGGAAGACTTCGACGAGCACCTGCGCCTGATGTGCGACCTGATGGTCCTGGCCTTCCAGACCGACAGCACCCGGGCGTCCACCTTCATGGTGACCAAGGAAGCCACCGACCGGAACTATCCCTGGCTCGGCTTCACCGACGGACACCACGAGCTTTCCCATCACGCCAACGACCAGGAGAAGAACCGGAAGCTCCGCGAGATCGACCGCTACCACATCGCGATCCTGGGATACATGGTCGAGAAGATGATGTCCATCGAAGAGGCCGGCGGCACGACGCTGCTCGACAATTCGATGGTCCTCTACGGCAGCGGGATCAGCGACGGGGACCGCCACGACCATATCAACCTGCCGGTGCTCGTGGTCGGGAAGGGCGGAGGCACCCTGCGGACGGGCCAGCACCTGAAATGCCGGCAGGAAACGCCGATGTCCAACCTCTTGCTGGCCATGCTCCAGCAGGCGAACGTCCCGGTCAACCGCTTCGGCGACAGCACCGAGCCACTGCCGGGCCTGCTTGCCTGAGCGTCCGCATGCATTTTGGATTTTCGATTTTCGATTTCGGATCGCGGGAGGAGAGGCGGCATCTCTTCTCCCTCGCCCCGCGGCAGCGGGGAGAGGGTGTCCGAAGGACGGGTGAGGGGTCCTCGAATTTTGGATTTTCGATTTTGGATTGCGGTATGAGGGGCCTTCACCGAGACTCGACGAGAGTTTAGGACCCTCATTTCGTGAAAACAACCTCGAATACGCATGTTGGTTGAAGGAGTGCGCTCGTGTGGATTCGCGGTTTGATTCGGGCCCTCCTCGCGATCGCCTTCTGCGGACCGCTCTCCACTCGCGGTCTGGCCCAGGATAGGCCGGCCCCGGCTCGTGCGGAATCCTCGATCGAGAATCTCCACGCCAAGAACGTGGACGTTCGCCGCGAGGCGGCGACCAGGATTCGGAACTCCGATCGGACCGCGCAGCGCAAGGCGTTGCCCGTGCTGATCGACCTGCTGATGAAGGAGAAGGACGGCCAGGTGCGCATGGCGGTCCTCGAGACCGTCACCGACATGGGACACGACGCCACCGAGGCGGTTCCCGCACTCGTCCACACCCTGCGCACGAATTATGGAGGCCAGGGGCAGGAAGAGTCGCACCAGGATTATCGGTCGGCCATGGCCCTGGCGGCGATCGGCAAACCGGCCGTCGAGGGCCTGCGTGGCCTGCTGAAGGAGCGGAAGGAGAGCGTCCGGGCGGAAGTGGTCATGGCCCTGGGGCGAATCGGGCCCGATGCCGCGGCCGCCATCCCCGAGCTGATTCCTCTGCTCGGCGACCCGAGTGAGCGGATTCGCCGCGAAGCCACCCAGGGGCTCGGGCGAATCGGCACCGCCGCGATCACTCCGCTAATCGCCGCCTCGGCCCACAAGGAGGTCGCCATTCGCGCCCGGGCCGTCGAGAGCCTGGGATATATCCCCTCGCCGAGCGGCGAGGTGCATTCCGCCGTCATCAAGTGCGCAAGATGCCGTCCCGGAGGTCCGGGCGGCCGCGCTGAAATCCCTGGCGCGATTCGATCTGCCCGAAGCGACCGTCTTGCCGATCGTGAGAGAGAACGTCCGGCATGAGGAGGAATCGGTCCGGCTGGCCGCGGTGAACTGGCTCCTGGGAAGACGGGCGTTGCTCCGGAATCTGGCCCCGGATCTCGAGTCGCTGTTGACGGCGAAGCCGGCCGGCGTCGCGAGACACGCCGCGTTCCTGCTCGGCAAGATCGGACCGGAAGCCGCCCCCCGGCTCCTCGCGGGCCTCCGCCGGGAGGATAGCCGGATCGATCAGATCGCCGAGGCTCTGGCCCAGATGGGTCGCCCTGTGGTCGGGTTGCTCTCGCGGGCGATCACGGCCCCGGAGGCTCGCGTCCGTCGCGGCTCGGCGCTGGCACTGGGGCAGATTCGCCCCCTGCCTCCGGGGATCGCGCGGAAGCTGGCGGCCGGACTCCGTGACCCCGACCGAGCCGTCAGGGCCGCTTTCCTCACCGCGATCGGTTACCTGGGGACCCGCGCCGGCGACTCCGCGCCGGCCGTGCGTGAGCTGCTCAAGGATGAGTCCGCGGAGATCCGGGTCCAGGCCATCGCGGTCCTCTCTCAATCCGCGCGCGCGACGCCCGCCTCCTCGCCGATCTCACCCCGATGCTCGACGACGCCGACGCCCGGGTGCAGCGGCAATCGATCGACACGATTCGCACCCTGGGCCCGCTCGGTCGTCAATCGTTGCCGGTCGTCATCGGCAAGTTGAACAGTCCCAGCCCGGAGGTCCGGCTGGCGGCCGTCGAGTTGATCGGGAGTCACGGCCAGGATGCGATCGCGGCCATACCCGCGCTCACCGCGTTGCTGGACGATCCGACACCGAAGACCCGGATGATCGCCGCGCAAACCTTGGGAAAGATGGGCAAGGCGGCACAGCCCGCGTTCGCCCGGTTGACTCCCCTCCTGGGAGCCGAGCAAGCCGAGGTCCGGGAAGCCGCCACAACGACCCTGGCCAGCCTGGAACTCGACGTGGAAGCCATCAGGCCCCACCTGGCCAGGGCGCTCCGGGACGAGAACTCCCAGGTCCGTCGCGCGGCTTCGAGGGCGATCCAGCGATACGGACCCGACGGCGCCCTCTTCATCCCCGATATCATCCTCCTGGCCGAGAAGAAGGAGAATCTCCGGTCGGCCGAGCGGCTGCTGCGACGGTTCGAGAGCGCGGCCCGGATGTGCGGTCGCTCCCGGAGCTCGTCAAGCAGCTCGGTCACAAGCAGGACAGCGTCCGCCTGCTTGCGATCAAGTTCCTGGGACTCGCCGGCCGCAATGCCAGGGAGGCACTCCCCGCGTTGGAGCGGATGCGAAGCGATCCCGCCGCCGAGGTCCGCAAGCAGGCCGAGGCCGCCTGCGATCGGATCAAGAACCAGTCGTCGGCCGGCCGACGGCCGGACGCCGGCATCGCGGCGGATTTGACGAGGCTGACCTCGAGATGAGATCCTTGGATCTTTGCGGTCAGGGATCGAGAGCGCTTCACGAATGGTTTGCGCACGCCTCGATCCGGAGTGGTCTCATACGAGCCCCGAGCGCGAGCGAGTGCATTCCCAGAGACCATTCACTCGCTGGCGCGTCGGGCTCGTATCAGCGTGTGCGCAACCCGATCGTAAACCGCTCGAGGGGCAGGCGAAAGCCGATCTCGCGGAGCCGGTCAGAAGAGGACGCGTCATGAGTCAGGCGGAAAGCAACCTGCTCGAGTCCGGGGAAAGCCCGCGACTCGAACGCCCGGACACCGCGCCCGGATCGCAGGATGGGGGAGCTCCGGCCCCGGCCGCGGTGCCCTCGGGGATCGCGTCAGGGCCCTCCTCGCGCTTCGTCTTCGTCGATTCGTTGGCGGGGTCGCCGCGATGTGGGTCGTCCTCTTCCATGCGTACGGGGGGCGTCACCTCGGTCTGCTGGAGTCCTGGGCGCCCGCGCCGGTGCTCGCCTTCTTCGAGGCCGGACACCTGGGCGTGGCGATCTTCTTCGTCCTCAGCGGCTTCGTGATCAGTTACTCGATGTCACGCTACCAGGTTGACTTCCGCTTCATGGGACGGTTCGCCCTGCGAAGGTCGATCCGGCTCGATCCGCCATACTGGATGTCGATCGTCCTGTGCCTGTCCTTCGGTTACTTATCCCAGTATTTCGTCCCCGATAAAACCTTCCGCTTCCCGGATGCACGCGTGCTGGCGGCCCATCTCCTGTATCTCCAGGACATCCTGGAGCTCCCCCAGATCAACACCGTCTACTGGACCCTCTGCCTGGAGATCCAGTTCTACCTCATTTTCTGCCTGCTCATGGTCCTGGCACACCGCTCCCGACGGGACGAGTCGGATCGGAGGTCGATCCACATCATCTTCGTCCCGGCGGCTTTGCTGGCCGCCGCCTGGCCGCTGAATATTTTCCTGACCAACCTTTGGCCGGGGTTATTCCTGCCCTTCTGGTACGGTTTCCTGATCGGGGTGGCTGCATGCTGGGCCATGCAGAACGTCATCCCCCTCTGGTGGTTCTATGCCTACGCCTCGCTACTCGGCCTGGCGGGAGTCTGGTACCTCAACCCCGGCGTGTTGGTCTGCGTCGGGACCGCCGTCCTGTTGATGGAGGCTGCCCGACGAGGGAAGCTTACCGTCTGGTTGAACTCCCGGGCCTTGCTATTCCTCGGGATGATCTCATACAGCCTTTATCTGGTCCATAATCCGATTACCGGCGCCTTCTATCGGGTCGCTTACAAGATCAGCGGCCGGAGCCCCGCCGCCGAGGCAATCTGGTTCTTCCCCATGATCGGAGTGAACATCGCCTGCGCCTACGGATTCTGGTGGCTCTTCGAGCGCACCAGCATGGCGCTGGGCCACCATGTGCCCCTGGGAAAGTCGCGGCCGTCGAAACGAGCGGAAACCGCCCGGCCCGGGCTGGTGGCATCGTCGGTCCGAGATCATTCCAGTGTGCCGGGTAGCACCTCCTGAGTGCTGCATGGCGGCTTTCTCTTGTCCAGGCATCGCAATCACGACATTTCCTCGAAGATTTGACGATCGATGCTGGCCATCGACGCAGATCTTTCCGAAGGAGATGGATAACGCGATGGGATCCGGGGATGCCCTCAAGGTCCGAGGTTCCCGGAAGGATGCCAGCGCCGGGGATGAGAGGAGCGGGCAAGGATGGCCGTCTCATTGATTTTGGATGAGGATGGCGGCGGAGTCGATGCCGATCCGGGCCTGGGGCAACCAGCGGCCGGGCAGGATCGGACCGCGAACGGTCGGCGAATCGAGCGGGCGATCCTGGCGTTCGTGGCGCTCGGGGTCTTGCTGCGAATCGGCCGCTACTTGATCAATTATCCGGTCTGGGGTGACGAAGGCATGCCTCGCCCTCAGCTTGCCTCGCCGCGGTTACCTCGACCTCCTATCGCCCCTGGAATACGGGCAAATCTGCCCGATCCTCTTCCTCTGGGCCGAGTTGACGGCCGTCAAGCTGTTCGGCTTCTCGGAGATGTCGTTGCGGCTCTGCCCGCTGATCTGCGGCGTCGCGAGCGTCTTCCTGTTCCGGCGCGTGGCCGGCCGGCTGCTGGAAGGTCCCGCGCTGCTGCTCGCCGTTGCGATCTTCGCCGTGTCGATCCATCCCCTCCGGCACAGCGCCGAGGCCAAGCCCTACGCGACCGACTTACTCGTGGCCCTGGGGCTGCTGGCCCTGGCGATCGAGTGGTACCGGTCGCCCGAGCGGACCGCCCGGCTCTGGATGCTGGCCGGATTCACGCCGATCGCCCTGGCGGCTTCGTATCCGGCCGTTTTCGTCGCGGGGGGTATCGGAATGGCACTGGCACCGTCCGTCTGGAGGATGCGACGACGAGGTTCAACGATCGCGTCGCGGCCTATTTGCTGACGATCGCAGCCTCCTTCGCGATCCTGTTCCTCGGCTACATGCACCGCCAGCAGAATGGTGGCTCGTCGCTGGCGGGACTCCAGAAATACTGGGCCGATTCCTTCCCCCCGCTCGACTCGCCCCTTCGGTTGGCGAAATGGCTGATCTCGATCCATGCCGGCAGCATGCTTGCCTATCCCGGAGGAGGGAGCCGCGGGGCCAGCAGCCCACGCTGATCCTGGTGCTCATCGCCGCGGTCGTCCTCTGGCGACGCGGCCACAGGACGATCCTCCTGCTCCTCGCGACGCCGATGGGATTGGCGATGGCCGCCGCCGCGCTGAAGGTTTATCCCTACGGAGGCCAGGCGAGGATCATGCAATACCTCGCCCCGGCCATCTGCCTCATGGCCGGCCTGGGCCTGAGTCGGTTCTCGGGGTGGCTTCCCCGGCCGACCGGCCGAGCCGTGGCGATCCGGGTCGCGGCCCTGACGCTGGCCGCCGTGGGGGTCGGCTCGATGGCCGACGAGTTCCGACATCCGTACCGCGCACCGTGTACGACCATCAGGCCCGCGAGTTCGCCCGCCGGTTCTGGCCCGAGCAGGCCCGGGATGCCGAGCTGGCTTGCGTGCAATGGGACTTCGGGATCTCGGTGCGACATGAGGCGGTCGCCCGCACGGCGATCTACCTGTGCAACCAGCAGATCTATTCCCCTCGGCAGAGTCGAGGTGGAGGGCCCCGCTGGCCACTCGTGACGCCCGGACGGCCTCTCCGTTGCGTTGTCTTCGACGACTCCCTCTACAAGAGTCCCGCCACATCAGCCTGGCTTGCGTCGATGCAATCGAGATTCGACTTACGGAAGAGGGACGATCTCGTGGTCCCGACAATCGGCCTCGATATGAAGCCATGGGATGACCACGTCAGGGTTTACGAGTTCCAGCCGAGGCCGATCGGCCCGGTCGAGCAGATCGCCACCGGCACAACGGTGGTGCAACAACACCGGTAATCGGCATCTCAATCGATCGAATCCGAGCCGTTCGGGATTCTCGGCAAAAAGCCTGGCTTCAAAACCCCTGACAAGGGCTTGACAGCGATGGCACGATGCTTTGAATTACTTATCGGGGAAAAGTTTGCCGCACCGATAGTGGCCGGCTGGTCGAGGATCGGAAGGGCGGGAAGAGGGATGTTAGGCTTGGTCGTCTGGGCAAAATAGCCCGCTCCGCAATGGCGGACGAGGCCCCCGGTCGCCTGGTTTCCACCTCCTGATCGGACCGACCCGGGAATGGGATCGCGACACCGCGCCAGCGATCGGGACCGGGTTGGCGGGGCGCCAGGGCCCGATTCTTCCGATCGTCTCTCACCGAGTTGACCCACTATGAACCGGAAGTCCTCGCCACGCACAGGGGCGGCCCCCAAACCGGAGAAGCCGCCCAAAGGGCCGGCCGCCGGCTCGAAGAATCCGCCGGCCGCTCCCAAGTCGTCCCCGGCCTCCACGTGCGCCGACCCTGGCAACTTGAGGGCGCAGATCGATCGGCTGGACCAGGAATTGGTCAAGCTGTTGAATCGCCGTGCCGAGATCGCCCATCAGATCGGGCAAGTGAAGAACCAGCAGGGGCTGGAGGTCTGGTCGGCGGCCCGCGAAGACGAGGTGATCGCCCAGGCCGTCGCGGCGAGCGAGGCCCCTTGCCGACGGAGACCCTCCGCATCATCTTTCGCGAGCTGATGAGCGGTTCCCGGGCGCTCCAGCGTCCGATCCGGGTCGCCTATCTGGGACCCAAGTACAGCTACAGCCATCTCGCTTCGGTCGCCAATTCGGCGAGGCCGTCGAGCATGTGCCGGTCGGCTCGATCGCCGCGGTCTTCGAAGAGGTCAATCGCCGACACGTCGAGTTCGGGCTGGTTCCGCTCGAGAATTCGACCGACGGCCGGGTCGCCGACACGCTCGACATGTTCATCAAGCTGCCCAACTTCAAGATCCGCGCCGAGGTCCGGCTGCGAATTCACCATTGCCTGCTGGGACGCTGCGAGTGGGGCCAGGTGCGGCGCGTCTATTCCAAGTCCCAGGCCCTGTCGCAGTGCCGCAACTGGCTGAGGAAAAACGTGCCGCAGGCGGCGTCGAGGGTGGTCTCCACGGCCGCGGCCGCCGAGCTCGCCCAGCGCGAGGAGTTCGCCGCCGCCGTCGCCAGCCGCGCCGCCGCCGCGGCTACCGGCTCAACGTCCTGGCCGAGAACATCGAGGACCAACCCCATAACGTGACCCGGTTCGCGGTGATCGGCGAACGCCCGAGGACCGTACCGGCCGCGACAAGACGACCCTCATGATCCGCCTCCCCAACCAGGCCGGTTCGCTCCCCCAGACGATCGCCCCGTTCGAGAAGTTCGGCGTCAACATGACCTGGATCGAGTCGTTCCCCATCCCCAATGGCGGCGGCGACACCGACCCGTCCTACCTCTTCTTCATCGACGTCGAGGGGCACGTCGACGACAAGCCCTTGCAGAAGGCCATCGAGCTCGCCCGCAAGAGATGCGAGCGACTCGACATCCTCGGCTCCTATCCGAGGAGCGATTGCATCGAGAGCTGAATCGCAAACCGATTGGAGTATGCATATGACCACACTACTGGAACGAGCGTTCGACGAGGCTTCCAAACTCCCCGAGGCCGAGCAAGACCTGTTGGCCTCTCGGTTGCTCGCCGAGTTGGCCGCGGAGGACACCTTCGACCGCGCGATCGCCGGATCCGCCGACAAGCTCGCGCGCCTGGCGGCTGAGGCGCTTGCCGAGCACCGCGCCGGACTGACCGAGGAATTGGATCCGGATCGGTTATGAATTCGCGACATGATGCGGAGGTTCCGCCAGTCCTTTTCGACCCTGCCGCTCCGCATCCAACACCAGACTGGCGAGGCGTATCGGCTGTTTCGGCAGAACCGGCGCACCCGGGTCTCCATTTCAAGCAAGTGCATCCCGACCCACCGACCTATTCGTGCGGAGTCGGCATCAGCTACAGGGCTGCGGGAGTACTCGACGGCGGTACCGTCGTATGGTTCTGGATCGGAACGCATGCCGAGTACGATCGACACATTGCGTCGTTGTAACATCCAAGACCGGTCGTCGAGAGCAACGGTTATGCCCTGATCGCGGTGGAAACGTCGGTCGCGTAAGCCGGCTCCGATCAACGGCGAGACACCGTCGCGGCATCGACGTCGCCCGGAGCCGCGCCACGGCCGCGCGACTGGCCGGATCGTCGGGCTGATCGCGGAGCACCAGCCCGTGCCAGGCCAGGGCCTCGTCGAGGCGGCCCATGCGCTCGCGGAGGTCGGCGAGGCGTCGATAGAGCTCCGGGTGGGGCGCGACGCCCAGGGTCTTGTCGGCGTCGGCTTCCTTGTAGAGCGGCAGGGCCTGTTCCTTCGCCTCATTCGCGGCCCGGACCCGGAGGTCGAACGTCCCGGCCTATCCGGCCGGCCGGCGGCCTTAAGCACGCGGCTGAGCCGATAGAGCACCGGGAAGTCGGACGGGTCGGCCCGCCAGGCCCGGAGATAGGCGTCGGCGGCCGCCGGCCAGTCCCGCTGCTCCTGGCGAGCGCGGCCCGATACCGCTCGAACCGCCGGTCGGCGGCGAGGCCGGCAGGGACTCGCCAGGGCCACGGCCATCTCGTCCGGCCGACGCGCTCGTCCAGGCCCCGCAGCAGGGCGTCCCAGGCGTCCGCGTCGCCGGCGGGCCTGATCGCGACGCGCGCAGGAGCGGCAAGCCCTCGTCGAACCGGCTGTTGCGGATCAGGGCCAGGCCCAGGGCGATCGCGATGTGGAGGTCCTCCGGAGGGCGCGTGCACGATCGGCTCGAGGGTCTTGATCAGCCTCTCCGGCGCCGATCGGCTGGGCATCCTGGCGGAGCAGCTCCAGGAGCAGTCGACGCGATCGCGAGGGTCGGGCTCGATGGCGTAGAGTTCCAGGCCGAGCCGGTGGGCTTCTTCGCGACGGCCCTGGACATAATAGAGGCCGAGCAGGTCCCAGCCGGCCTCGGGGACGCGCGGCTCCAGCCGCAGGGCCTCCTTCCAGGCCGACTCGGCCCGGTCGTTCTGGCCCAGGGCCGAATACGCCTTCCCCTCGTTGAGCCGGACGGTCGCCCGGGTGCCGCGGTCGCCGGCCTTGATCCGCGCGAGATGGTCGAGGGCGAGTCCGGCTTCTGGTCCTCGCGATCGAGGGCGACCTGCGCCATCAGCATGTTGGCCTGGAGGCTCCCGGGTGCACCCGGAGGTACTCGCGGAGCCGTGCTTCCGCCTCGTCGAAGCGCCTGGCGACGATGAGCGGGGCGAGCCCGTCCAGCCTCGGGGCCGTCCCGAGCCGCCCGCAGGACGGAGCCGACTCCGGCCGCCACGATGGCCAGCAGCAGGAGGGCGAGGCAGACGTTGCGGAGTCCCGGCCTGCGGGTCGTCATCGCGCGGGCTCCGGCCCGGGGACGCCGTCGCGGTCCGGCGTGGCATCGGGATCGGCGTCTCCGCCCATCCCCCCCGGCTCGGCGGCTGGGCCTGGCGACGCTCGTCGGCCAGCCGTCGATAGCGGTCCGCCTCGTCGTGCCGGCCCATCATCCCGTAGACCTGGCCCAGGTTATACAGCGGCTCGACGGATTCGGGCGAACGGTCGGCGGCCCGCTCAGGAAGCCGAGGGCCTCATCCCAACGGCGCCGGCCCATCGCCAGCCGGCCCAGGTCGAGGCAGACGTCGGCGTTGTCCGGGTCCCAGCGCTCCGCCTGCCGCCAGCAGCGTTC
This sequence comes from uncultured Planctomycetota bacterium, assembly GCA_963743925.1. Lineage (GTDB taxonomy): Bacteria > Planctomycetota > Planctomycetia > Isosphaerales > Isosphaeraceae > CAVZRC01. Next base: position 417,796 of record CAVURY010000037.1, read on the forward strand.
CGCCTCGTCTCTCGTCCCTGCTGCGAGTAGGTCACGCCGAGCAGCTCCATCAGGCCGGCGTCCTCCGATTCGGCCAGCGCCCGCTCGAGGTATCCCCGCGCCTCCTCGGTCGGCCCTGGGCCATCAGGTCGAGGGCCAGGTTATTCCAGAAGAGCGTCCGGGGCAGCGGCATCCGCTTCAGCCCGGGTCGAGCTCGAGGACCCGGCGGGCGGCGTCGACCGCCTGTCCGTAGTGCTTCAACTCGTGGTGCGCGATCGCCGCCAGGGTCTTGCCGGCGACCTCCTCCGCGGGGATGGCGATCAGCCGATCGGCCAGCTCGAGCACCTCCCGCCACTGCTTCATCCCCATCCTCACCGCCGCGAGCCGCTTGAGGGCGAGGACGTCGTCGGGCCGGCGGGTCAGGATCTCCTCGTAGATCTGGGCCGCGCCGCCGGGGCTCATCCTCCTGGAGCAGGCCGAGGGCACGAGCCTGCATGTCGTCGTTCGAGTCGACCGGGCCGTCGATAGTGGTCCTCGGCCTCCGCGGCCCGCCCCAGCCGGGTCAGGCAACGCGCGGCCATCAGCGCGGCCGTCGATCGCGGGGGAACCGCGCAGGTGGTCCTTCGCCATCTGGAGCGCTCGCGGTACTGACGGCGATCGAAGGCGGCTTGTGCCCGGCCGATCGGGTCGAACCGGGTGCCGAACCACGACGGCGGGGGCAATCGCCGCGAGAATGAGGGCGGCCGCGATCCCGCCCCGATCGCCGCCGACGCGCGGGCTGCGATTCGCGGAAGTGGGATCGCAACGTGGCGTGGTGGGCGTCGGCATGGTTTCGCGGTAGTGATCCGGCCGGGCAGGGAGAATCGGGAAACAAACAGCGATGCCCGCCTCTCCCATCATAGGAGGCGGGCATCGCCGGAGACAGATCGATCGGAGCCGAAGCCAACCGCGGCGATCGCCATCAATACGAGTCGCTGCTGACGACCTCGCCGCCCGCCGGGGTGGCGAGGGCATACCAGGACATGAAGTTGACCGAGTTCTTGATGAAGTGGACCGAGCCGTCCATGAACAGGACATTCACGCCGCCGGGGTGAAAGGAGCTGGCGGCGACCATGGTCTGGGTGGCGCCGGCGTAGTCCTGGTCGCTCGAGGTCGGCGGGTAAGAGCTCGATTATTGACGCTGGTGTAGTAGCACGACCGCCGGTTCGGGGTCTGGGTGTGCGAGTAGAGGTTGTGCCCGCCGGAGAGGGCAAACTCGCCCTTCCACCAGTAGTCATGACTGCTGAGTGCCGGTGTGTTCTGGCAGTACTGGGCGGCCAGCCAGTCGAGCGGGCGGCGCCGGTGCCCTGGCCGATGAACTGTTCCAGCTCGGGCCGGCGTAGACCATGCCCAGGCCGTCGATCTGCTGACCCGAATTGCTCTGGACGCGACTCGCTCATCACGGCCGTGTTGCTGGTGCCGTCGGTGAACGACGCGATCCTGATGACCTTGTTGGCGCACGGGCCGCCGGGAGGTTGTCGTCGAGGGCGCCGGCGAGTAGAGGGGCCGTTGACGATCCCGCCGTTGAAGAAGCGCGAGAGGCCGACGTTCCAGTAGTAGTCGGTCGTGCAGACCAGCTTGTTCTGGCCGTTGATCAGGACCGTGCCGTTGCCGCCGTTGTTGGGGTCGGACGGGCAGAGGAATGCGCTGACGTACGTGGTGTTGGCCGTCTTGTTGCTGCGGCCATAATCGCCCGACCAGTTGTCGTCATTCGCCGGGATCGCTCCAGGAGCCGCCGTTGACCCAGATGCCGCGGACCCCGTACATGAAGTTGATCGAGTTGTAGTCGGAGATCTGCTCGAGATAGGGGAGGACGCGGCAGAGCACGCCTTGATCCTGGTAATTGTGAGGCCGGGATTGAGCTGGCGAACGTCGCCGATGGCGGGATGGCGCCGTTGGTGCTCTCGTAGTTGTTGACGGCCAGGCCGATCTGCTTCATGTTGTTGGTGCACTGGGCGCGTCGGGCCGCCTCGCGGGCCGACTGGACCGCCGGCAGCAGCAGGGCGATCAGGACCGCGATGATGGCGATGACGACCAGCAGCTCGATCAGGGTGAATCCTCGAGGATTCCGATGGTTTCTCAAGTTCTGGGGCTCCCGGGCGAGAGGAAAAATCGAGGCGTCAATCAGACGGATGATAACGTCGTGAAATTGCGGATTTCCGGGCGATCGGGCGGGAGGCTCACGCGTCGCTTCCAGCGGCCTTCTTGGCCTCGGCCGCCTTGTTCTTCGCCTCGGCCGCCAATTCCTGCTTCGTGAGGTTCCGGGTCCGCTCCCTGCGCTCGGCGAAGCTCTCGTTCGGGTGGTCGGGCGGCATCCCGGGCGGTGCAGTGAGGAATTCGTGCTCGTTGGGATTGCTGGAACCGCAGCCCACGGGGTTCCAGGACAGGGCCATGCCCCCGAGGAGCAGCAGGGTCCTCACCCGGGACGATCTCGGTATGGACATCGATACTCCCCATTGTAGGAAGTCGAGGTTCGTGTGCATGAAGCGGGGATGGAATCAGCCGGGGGTCGTCGCATCATTCAACCCGGCGGGCGTGCAGGCCGATCCCCCGCGGGTCATGGGATGTCGCGGGCGCCTCCCAGAGGACCTTGCCGTCCTTGTCGGTCATCTTCAGGCTGGGCGTGCCGTCGGGGGTGACGGCCATGGCGATGCCGCCCTTCTGGCCCTTTCCGACCAGGTTCAACGCCGAGGTCTCGTCGCTCCCCATGCGGAATTCCCCTCGCCATCCGGTCGGGTCATAGAAGGCCAGGCCGCCCGCACCCTCGTTTTCCGGCAAGACCTTGAGCCGCATGCGCAATCGCTTCTGGGAATCGAGGAAGATGAACTGTGGCATGCCGAATTTGTCATCGTCGAAGAAGATGACCCGGGTGTCTTTCTGATTATAGAACCCGAAATCTTTGGTCTCGACGCGGCCGGCGACCGGCGGCGACAGCCCATCGACCATGAGCTTGCCCGTCGTGATCAGGTAGTAGCCGCCGCCGATCAAGCTCGCCGCGATGACCAGGAGGGCCAACTGCAACAAGCCGATCTGGAGGTTCGCCTGCTTCAATCGCGCGGCGAGGCGCAACGTCTCCTGCTCCAGGCGGGTGAGCCTGTCGGCGGTAATTCCGGACCGGGCTGATTCATCGATTTCCCTCGAACCTGATCGAGCCCGCGACATCGTTGTCGGCACAATCCCCCCTCCTCCAAGCCATCGGCATCCGTCGTCGCATCGATGATACGGATCGGATGAGTGGTGGAATTCCGGGGCTCGCAGGTCGGCAAGATCTCGTCGCGGGCGTGCGCCGCGGAACGTCCCGCGGTTTTCTCATCGAACGACACCAGTTTCAGGATAGGCAAATCATGATCTCGGCGACGACGTATTGTCAAACGAAATTCCGATGATGGAGCCGTGAATCGCTCTTTGGCGAACCAAGCCACTCGATTCGACCGCGATCTCGCCCGGAATGAGCGGCAGGAATCGCCTTACTTGTGATCGCGATCTTCCTGGAAGCGTTGATGACCGCATCGGTGTGAGATTGCCCTTCAACCGGTGATCTGCAAGGCTTGACGGGTCGTGGAGCCCGATCGGACAATCTCCGAGGGCTCGCGAAGCGAGGGCAATCACGGGTTGGGGGAGGCGGATGGGAGGAGATCGATCCCGGAGTTTTCTGCGACTCGTCGCGACCGTCGCCGTGATGGGTGTCGGGGCCTGGCTGCTGGTTCGAATGGTCCGCGACCGGGACGTGGCCCCGATCACTCGCGGAGACCTGGCCTACCGGGGCCGAGACTGGCACGCGGCGGAGACGCTGGCGAGGGCCATCTTGAAGGCGAGACCCTCCGACCCCGACGCGTTACGGCTGCTGGCACGCTCGATGGCCCGGCTGGGCGCGACGATTCGGCCGAGGCGATCTATCGGCGGCTCGGGACGGGGCCCATGGAGGCGGAGGATTACTTCCTGCTCGGTCGCGGGCTGCTGCGTCGCGGGCAGACCGGGCCGGCCCTGGCCGCGCTGGGCGCGGCTCGTGATGCCGAGCCCGACCATGCCGAGACCCTCGATGCCTTGTCCCGCCACTGGGCCGAGACCCGCGCGATGACCGACGCGGTCGATGCCGCGGAACGTCTCATCCGGCAGCCCGGCTGGGAGGTCCGGGGCCGGGTCCGGCTCGGACGATTGCTCGCCGATCTGTTCGATCCGGCCGGCGCCGCCCGATCGCTGGCGGAGGCCCTGCGACGCGACCCGCAACTCCGAGATGCCGACCTGGATCCCGCCGCCGCCCGGAGGCTCCTCGCCCGCTGCTGGCTCCAGGCCGGCCGACCGGCCGAGGCCCGAGCCTGCTCGTCGATCCTGCGGGCCGAGGGATCGACCCGGAAGGTCCTGGCTCCTGAGCCGCGCATTGCTCCAGGAAGGCAAGGCTCCCGAGGCGGCCTCGGCACTGGGGGCCGCGCAGGGATTCGGCGCGTCCGATCCCTTGCTGCGCGAGCCCGCCCCGTTCGTCGGGGCCGCGAGCTGCGCACGCCTGCCATCCCGCCCAGTTCCGATCGCAGCAGAACAGCCGGCATTCCCGCACTTTGCGGCGGTCCGCCGAACTGGAGGGCCTGCCCTGGCCGGACCGGGACATCCCCGACACGGACAATTCCCACGTCGCGCATCAATTCGCACGCGTTGATGGTCGGGTTGAGGCCGTGACGAGGGTGGGTGCGCAGTGCCTTCCGCGCCGTGGTCGAGTACGCCCTGGGGTCGAACCACCAGGGGCGATCGTTCCTGGGGCGCGAGGGAAACGGGCAGGTCCGCGAGCTGCGCATCTCGCAATATCCCGGCGCACCAGGGTGGGGCCGGACGATGGAGCATCCGGCGATGCCTCCGGACGAGCCCGGCTATCTGGGCCGTCCCATCTCGGCCGAGGCGGTCCGCAAGTGCCTGAACTGCCATGCGACGAATTTCCGGGCGGCGAGGGAGCCCGAAGGCCGCCCCGAGGCCCGCGACCGCGGCATCGGCTGCGAGCGTTGTCACGGCCCGGGGAAACATCATCTCCTGGCGATCGCGGCCGCGGCCAACTTCCCCGAGCCGGCGATCGCCCGGCCCAGGCTGGCCTCGCCCGCGCAGGTCGTGGCGCTCTGCGGCGATTGCCACAGGGCTCCGACCAAGACCACCCCGGCCGACGCCGGCTTCGTCCGATACCAGGCCTCCAGCCTCGTCCTGAGCCGTTGCTATACCGAGAGCGCCGAGGCCCTCAGTTGCGTGACCTGCCACGACCCGCACGAAGATGCCAGGACCTCGTCGGCGTTCTATGAAGCCAAATGCCTGGCCTGTCACGATGTGCCCGGCCCATCGGCGACTCGCGAGCCGGCGGCCGTCTCGGGCCGGACCGGTCACCCTGTCCCGTCAACCCGCGGAAGGATTGCCTCGCCTGCCACATGCCCAAGGTCAAGGATGCCGTACCTCGGACGATCTTCACGGACCACTGGATCCGGCGGAAGAGGGGCTGAACGTTCCACCCAGGTCGGCCCTCACGCCCTCGGGTGGCCGGGCCCCCCACGCCTCAAACTCCGGCCTAAGTGAACCGAGAAAGGACGTCGGATCGCGCCGGCTATCCGGATTCCGGCTTCCCATCTGCGTCGATCTGCGTTCATCTGCGGATAAACTCTTAAATCCGTCGAATGGCCTCGATGGCCGCGAGGTTCTCGATGGTGGACAGGTCGCCGGGCTCCTGGCCGGTCGCGATGCTTTGGATGACGCGGCGGAGGATCTTGCCGCTCCGGGTCTTGGGCAGCTCGGCGACGAATCGGACGTCCTCGGGGGCGAACGACTTGCCCAGGCCCTCGGCGACGAGCGCGCCCAGCTCCGCTCGCAGGGATTCGCCGGGCTCGTGGCCGGGCTGGGTGACGACGAAGCAGAGGATCGCCTCGCCCTTCACGCTGTGGGGGATCCCGATCGCGGCCGACTCGGCCACGGCGTCGTGCCCGTTGAGGATCGACTCGACCTCGGCCGGCCCCAATCGCTTGCCCGCCACCTTGATCGTGTCGTCGCTCCGGCCGTGGAGGAACCAGTCGCCGTCCTCGTCGATCGAGGCCCAGTCGCCGTGGACCCAGACGTCGGGCCATCGCGACCAGTAGGTCGCCAGGTAGCGCTCGGGGTCGCCCCAGATCCCGCGCGTCATCGCGGGCCAGGGCTTGGTGCAGACCAGCTCGCCGACCCCCTGCCGCAACGGACGTCCGTCCGGGCCGTAGACGTCAACGGCCATCCCCAGCGACGGTCCCACCAGCGAGCACGGCTTCAAGGGCGTGATCGGGAACGCGGAGAGGAGGCAGGCGCCGACCTCCGTCCCTCCCGTGATGTTGATGATCGGGAGCCGTCCCCGTCCGACATTCTCGAACAGCCAGCGCCAGGACTCGGGGTCCCACGGCTCGCCCGTCGAGGCGAGGATCCGCAGCCGGCCCAGGTCGTGCGACCGGACCGGCTCGAGGCCGTGCTTGACCAGCGCGCGGATCAACGTCGGCGAGACTCCCAGGATCGTGACCCCATGCCGCTCGACCATCGACCACAGGCGGTCCGGGGCCGGGTAGTCGGGGACCCCCTCGGCGAGGACGACGGTCCCCCCCGCGGCCAGTGCCGCCGACCAGCTCCCAGGGGCCCATGATCCAGCCCAGGTCGGTGACCCAGTACAGGACGTCGTCCTCGTGCATGTCGGCCTGGTGCGCGGCCTCCTGCGCGATCTTGACCAGGAACCCGCCGTGCACGTGGACCGCCCCCTTGGGCCGGCCCGTCGTGCCCGACGTGTAAATGATCATCAACGGTGCTTCCGGGTCGAGCGGTTCGGACGGACACTCGGCGGACTCGGCCGCGACGACCTCATCCCAGGCGATGTGGCGGGCGTCGATGGCGCCGCGATCATCGGCCGTCCCGCGTCTCGACCGGGCGACGATGACGTGGCGGACGCTCGGGCACGCGTCGGCGGCCTCCCGCGCGACCGGCTCCAGATGAATCGCCTTGCCGCGTCGGTACGAGATGTCGGCCGTGATCAGGGCCGCGGCCTGGCCGTCCTCCAGCCGGGCGGCGACCGCCGTCGCGCCGAAGCCGGAGAAGATCGGGAGACTGATCGCGCCGATCTTGGCGCAGGCCAGGAAGGCGACGACGGCCTCCGGCACCATCGGCAGGAACAGCCCGACCCGGTCGCCCCGGCCGATCCCCAGCCGCCGCAGTGCCCCGGCCAGTCGGCAGGTCTCGGCGTGTAGCTCGGCGTAGGAGAGCCTCCGGACGCGTCCCGTCTTCCCCCTCCCAGATCACGGCGGGCCGGTCGCGCCGCGACGATCGTGCATGACGATCGAGGCAGTGATGAGCCAGGTTGATCGACCCGCCCACGAACCATTGCGACCAGGGAATCCCCCGGCTCGCGTCCAGGATCGCGTCGTAAGGCCGGAAGAACGCGATCTCGAGATCCTCGACCACCGCGCCCCAGAACCATTCGATATCCGCGGTCGAGCGGCCGATCAGGGCGCGGTAGTCGGCGATCCCGTGCCGCCTCATGAACCGGCCGACGTTCGCCCGCTCGATGACCTCCGGCGTCGGATTCCAGGCATAGTTCTTCGCCATGATCCCTCCGATTGTCGTGCCACGTCGACACTCTAACAGCGGGAGAACAGGATGGACATGGAATGCCGATTTTGCACGGATTCCTCCGCAAATCAACCTCCGGACAGGAGGGCGACCGGTCCTGATGAAAAAAACTCAAGAATTTCGGGCACGATTGACGGTCGGCCGGCGCCTAATACAATAGGTGAGTTCTCGGGCAAACGGACCGCTAGCCTTGCTCGGGCTCCAGAGAGGATTCCTGGGCAGCGACCGTGATCGATCCGCAATCTCGGCCCGACGAATCGTGAGTTTGGAACCGCCACCCCGGCGGACGTTTTGACCCTCCACCGAGCCCCGGGAATCCGGTCGTCGATCGCTTTGCGCCCGCAGGCAGGAAAGCCGGACCATGGCGATGGATGAAGATCGTCCTCGATCGTCGCCGCACGCGCCGGCCATGGCCCGCAACGACCTTCGACTATTTCGAACCGTATAAAATATGAAGTGAAAATCGCTTGTGAAAAATACTCAACAAAGTTCGCGATTTGGCCTGCGACCGGCACGTTTGTCTCTATCGCGGTTGGTGCTGCTGTCCCTGATGGTCCTGGCGGCGTCGCTGGCCTGGAGGGCCCGGGCGACACGCCCGGCTCCCGCGGCCTGGGCCGCCGATCCGCCGGTGATCGTGTCCGCGCCGGAGGCGAGCCGCGATCAACTCGACCGGACCTGCGGCAAGTGCCATGCCGTGCCCACGCCGGAACTCTTCCCGAAGTCCCTCTGGCCGCACGAGGTCGATCGCGGCTTCAACTTCCTTAGCGAGGGTTCGGTCCCCGCCGATACCCCATCCTTCGCGAGCGTCGTCGCCTATTATCAGCGACGCGCGCCCGAGCAGTTCCCGGTACTCCAGCAGACGGTCAAGCCCGATCAATGCCCGATCCGGTTCGGTCGCACGGGTATCGGCCATCGCAACGATTGCCGTCGCCCGGTGTCGCCAACGTCCGGTTCGTGCACCTCACGGACGAGCGTAAACTCGACGTGCTGGCCTGCGACATGATGAACGGGAAAGTCTTCCTGCTCAAGCCGTACGAGTCGGCGCCGGAGCTCAAGCTCGTGAGCGACGCCATCCCCCACCCCGCGCATGCCGAGGTCGTCAACCTGAACGGCGACCGGATCAAGGATCTCCTCGTCGCCAATCTGGGGCGACCCGTTCCGACCGAGGATCGCGTCGGCAGTGTCGTCTGGCTCAAGGGAAATGCTGACGGTTCCTTCACACCCCGAACCCTGGCCGGCGGGCTCGGCCGCGTCGCCGACGTCCAGGCCGCCGACTTCGACGGCGACGGCGATCTGGACCTGATCGTCGCCGAGTTCGGATGGTTGAAGAGCGGTGCGATCGTGTTGCTGGAGAATCGGACGACCGACGCCGAACGGCCGGTCTTCGTGCCTTCGGTGATCGATCCGCGCCATGGAGCGATTCACGTCCCGGTGGCCGACCTCAACGGCGACGGCCGGCCGGACTTCCTGGCCCTGATCAGCCAGGAATACGAGACCGTCGTGGCGTATCTCAACATCGGTGATCATCGGTTCCAGCCGCAGGTCATCTATGCCGCCCCGCACCCGGCCTTCGGGTCGAGCTCGATCCAACTGGTGGACATGGACGGCGATGGCGATCGGGACGTGCTCATGACCAACGGCGATCCCATGGATTCCCAGTTGCTCCGGCCGTATCACGGCGTCCAGTGGCTGGAGAATCCGGGTTCGTACCCGTTCCGTTGCCATCGCCTGACCTCGCTGTACGGGGCCCAGCAAGCCGTCGCGCGGGATATCGACGGGGACGGAGATCAAGACATCGTGGCCGTCTGTTTCCTCCCGGGCACGTACTATCAGGGCCTTTGCCGCGACATGGACCTGGACGCGGTCATCATGCTCGAGCAGACCGCACCCGGGCAATTCCGTCGCCACTCCCTCGAAACCGTGACCTGCGACCACGCCACCTGCGATCTCGGCGATTTCGACGCCGACGGCAAGGTGGATCTCGTCACCGGCAACCTCTTGATCTCATTCGGGCCCATCTCGATCGAGGACCAACCCGACGCCGACTGGATCGTCTTGCGGAAGAACCTCGGGCGATCCGGGCACAAGGCTCCTCGACCTCGGTCGCGAATCGATCTCATTCGATCCCGTCGAGATTGGGATGGTGAGTCCGACAATGCGAAAGACGTCGTTTCGCCGATCGCGGTGGTGTGGCGTATGCCACCCGATCGTAGCGCTCTATCGTGTGTGATGAACCTCGATCCTTGCACCAACGAAACGACCTTTTTGATCATCCAAGGGCGAGGCTCCATCCGAGCCGGCTCGCCCTCCCGGATTCGTGCAAGGTGATTCAGGGCATTCTCACGCGCCATCACCGCCCGTGGACTGGCCGTCGCGAGAGAAAAGGCTGGCGCGGAGGTAATCTCGGTTCAGCATCGAGATGAAGTGGACTCCGATCTCCTTGGGGCAGACGGCCTCGCATTCCGCGTGGTTGGAGCAGTTGCCGAAGCCCTCGGCGTCCATCGGTTCGACCATGGCCAGGACGCGGCGCGATCGCTCCGGCTGGCCTTGCGGCAGCAGGTCCAGATGCGAGACCTTGGCGGCGACGAACAGCATGGCGGAGGCGTTCGGGCAGGCCGCCACGCAGGCGCCGCAGCCGATGCAGGCGGCGGCGTCCATCGCCAGGTCGGCGGATTCCTTGGGCACGGGGATGGCGTTGGCGTCGGGCGCGCGCCGGTGCGCACGGTGATGAATCCGCCCGCCTGCGATGATGCGGTCGAAGGCGGCGCGGTCGACGATCAGATCCTTGATGACCGGGAACGCCTCGGCGCGCCACGGCTCGATCGTAGATGCGTCGCCGTCTCGGAATGCCGCATGTGCAGCTGGCAGGTGGTCGTGGCCTGCGCGGGGCCCGTGGGCGCTGCCGTTGATCATCAGGCCGCACATGCCGCAGATGCCCTCGCGGCAGTCGTGGTCGAAGGCGATGGGCTCCTCGCCCTTGCCGATCAGCTCTTCGTTGACGACGTCGAGCATCTCGAGGAACGACATGTCGGGGCTGATGCCGACGGCCTGATACGTGACGAACGCCCCCTTCGTCCGGCGATTCTCTGGCGCCAGACGTTCAAGGTGAGGTTCATCGTGGGCTCAACATGCTCGCCGCTCACGGCACGTGCCGTCCTTCCGGTCTGACCGTCGGTTTCCGGGACGTTCATCACTTGTAGCTCCGCGTTTGGAGCTGGACGTTCTCGAACGCCAGCGGCTCGATGTGCCGGACGGGCTGGCCTGTCGCCCGTGAATTCCCAGGCGGCGACGTGGCGAAGTGCTCGTCGTCGCGCATGGCCTCGCCGTCGGGGGTCTGGTACTCCTCGCGGAAATGGCCGCCGCAGGATTCTCGCGGTCCAGGGCGTCCAGGCACATCAGTTCGCCGAATTCCAGGAAGTCGGCCACGCGGCCGGCCTTTTCGAGCGACTGGTTGAGCTCCTCGCCGTCGCCCGGCACGTTGACGTCGTTCCAGAACTCCTCGCGCAACGCCGGGATCTTCTCGAGCGCGTCCTTCAGGCCTTCTTCGTTGCGCGCCATGCCGCACTAGTCCCACATCATCTGGCCCAGTCGCGGTGGAACTAGTCGACCGTGCGCTTGCCCTTGATGGCGAGCAGCCGCTTGAGTCGCGCATCGCACCGCGGCTTCCGCGTCCTCGAACGCGGCGTGATCGGTGGACGACCTTGGCCGGCTTGCTGGCGGCGAGGTAGTTGCCGATCGTGTAGGGGATGACGAAGTAGCCGTCCGCCAGGCCCTGCATGAGCGCGCTGGCGCCGAGGCGGTTCGCGCCGTGGTCGGAGAAGTTCGCCTCGCCCAGCACGAACAGCCCGGGACGTGCTCATCAGGTTGTAGTCCACCCACAGGCCGCCCATGGTGTAGTGGATCGCCGGGTAGATGCGCATCGGCGTCTTGTAGGGGTCCTCGCCGGTGATGCGTTCGTACATGTCGAACAGGTTGCCGTAGCGCTCGCGGATGACGGCGCTGCCCAGCCGCTTGATGGCGTCCGCGAAATCGAGATACACGCCGAGGCCGGTCTCGCCGACGCCGCGGCCCTCGTCGCAGACCTCCTTGGCGGCGCGCGAGGCGATGTCGCGCGGCGCCAGGTTGCCGAAGCTCGGGTACTTGCGCTCCAGGTAGTAGTCGCGCTCGTCCTCGGGAATCTGGTCGGGCGGGCGGTTGTCGCCCTTCTTCTTCGGCACCCAGACGCGGCCGTCGTTGCGCAGCGACTCGCACATCAGCGTGAGCTTGGACTGGTAGTCGCCGGTCACCGGGATGCAGGTCGGGTGGATCTGCGTGTAGCACGGGTTGGCGAACAGCCGCCCCGCTTCTTGTAGGCGCGCCAGATCGCGGTGGCGTTGCAGCCCTTGGCGTTGGTCGACAGGTAGAAGACGTTGCCGTAGCCGCCGGTGGCCAGGACCACCGCGTCGGCCGCGTAGCGACTCGATCTCGCCGGTCACCAGGTCGCGCGTGACGATGCCCGCGCGCCTGGCCGTCGACGACCACGAGGTCGAGCATCTCCGTGCGCGGGTACATCTTGCACCGTGCCCGCGGCGATCTGGCGGCTCGAGCGCCTGATACGCGCCGAGCAGCAGCTGCTGGCCGGTCTGGCCGCGCGCGTAGAACGTGCGCGAGACCTGCGCGCCGCCGAAGGAGCGGTTGCGAGCAGGCCGCCGTATTCGCGGGCGAAGGGCACGCCCTGCGCGACGCACTGGTCGATGATGTTGACGCTGACCTCCGCCAGGCGGTAGACGTTGGCCTCGCGCGAGCGGAAATCGCCGCCCTTGATCGTGTCGTAGAACAGGCGGTAGACGCTGTCGCCGTCGTTCTGGTAGTTCTTGGCGGCGTTGATGCCGCCCTGCGCCGCGATGGAGTGCGCCCGGCGCGGGCTGTCCTGGATAGCAGAAGCAATTGACGTTGTAGCCCAGCTCGGCCAGCGTCGCCGCCGCCGAGCCGCCCGCCAGGCCGGAGCCGACGACGATGACGTTGTACTTCCGCTTGTTGGCCGGGTTGACCAGCTTCATGTCGAACTTGTGCCGCGCCCACTTCTGTTCGAGGGGCCCCGGCGGGATGTTTGATTTCAACTCCACGGCGTCGCTCCTCGCATCACTTGACGAATCCGGTCGCGATCAAGAGCGGGACCGCGATGAAACCCAGCACGACCACCACGGTGAACACCGTCGCAGTCCGGCGCCCTGCCGACTCGTAACGGGCCTGCTCGGCCCCCAGGGTCTGGAACAGGCTCCAGATGCCGTGCCACAGGTGGAAACCCAGCGCCAACATCGCCAGCACATAGACGATCGCCACGGGCAAGACCCGCAACCCGGTGACCAGGTTGTAATAGGCGTCTCCCTCGCGGAAGTCGGGATGGACCGTCCCCGTCGTCAAATGCAGGATGTGGTACACGATGAACACGAGCAGCAGGGGGCCGGTCCAACGCATCGAGCGGGAGGCGAAGCTCGACTCCCGGCGAGTCACCTTGCTGTACGCGACCGGACGCGCCCGCCGGTTGCGCTGAAGAGCATCAGCCAGGCCGCGATGTGCAATCCGACCGAACCGATCAGGACGAGCCTCGCCAGCCAGAGCAAGGCGGGCTCGACGCGGAGCAGTTTGGCGTAGTCGTTGACCCTTCTCACCCTGGAAGACTTGCAGGTTGCCCGCCATGTGGACGAGGACGAAGCCGGACAGAATCACGCCCGTCACGGCCATGACGATCTTCAGGCCGATCGTCAACCTCCAGAGCCGCGCCAGCCGCGAGTTCGTCGCGACCGCCGGCACTGAGACAGGATTCGCCGCCGCGCTCATATCGCCGCCCCCCGCTCGATCAGCACGTCATTCCCGCCGCACTAGAGATCCTAGCCGTTCCCGTTTGATTGGTCCAATTTCTTGTTATGATGGAACCGATAGCGATTGGCTATCGATCGCCGTGGGGGGAATGCACCCGTGGAACTGCGACACTTGCGCTATTTCCTGGCCGCGGCCGACGCGCTCCATTTCACCAGGGCGGCGGAGACGCTCAACGTCTCGCAGCCGACCCTGTCGCTCCAGATTCGGGAGCTCGAGCGTGAGCTGGGGGCACCGTTGTTCGACCGGGTCGGCCGGACGGTGCGGTTGACGGCCGCCGGCGCCGTGTTCCGGCGACACGCCGCGCGGGCCTTGCAAGAGGCCGAGATCGGGCGCGAGGCCGTCGCGGATCTCCTGGGTTTGCGCGGGGGGCGGCTCCGGGTGGGTGTCACGCATTCCTTCAGCGCGGCCCTGATACCCCGCGCGATCGCCAACTTCCGTCGACGCTACCCCGACGTCAGCGTCTTGATCGAGAAGACGAGCGGCAGGGCGGTCGAGCAGGGGCTCATCGCCGGCTCACTCGACCTGGGCATCGCGTTCGCGCCTTCCGAGTCGCCCAACATCGAGGCCGAAACGCTCTTCGACGCCGAAATCGTGCTGATCACCACGGCCGACCACCCCCTCGCATCCCGGGCACGCGTCAAGCTCGCCGAGCTCGCGCGGCTGCCGCTGGTCTTGCCGACGCGCGAGTTCGCGACTCGTCGATTGCTCGACGATCGCATGCGGGAAGCACACGCACAACTGAATCTCATCGTCGAAATGAATGATATTGATTCCCTGCTCGACATCGTCCGGTTGGGGACCGGTTCCACCGTGCTCTCGCGCCGCGCGGTGGCCGATGGACGTGGCCTCGCGATCGTCGGCATCACCGACCCCGAGATGACCCGCACCGCGGCCTTGTTCTGGCTGCGAGACCGGCACCGAACCGCCTCCGAATTCGAGTTCATGAAAGTGGTTCGCGAGGGCGCGGCAGAGCTGGCCTGAGGGGGGCGACGAGCGCCATCATCGACGCCATGGGCAGCGGACGGCGAGGGGGGCAGCGAGATCGGAGCCGGGCCGCTCGCCGGTTTGGGCGGCGACGAAGAACTCGGCTCAGGCCCCCAGCGTGCGCTCGAGGTCGGCCAGGAGATCGGCGACCGTCTCGAATCCGGGCGAGCAGCCCGCTGCGCTCCTCGGCGGTGAGCCAGCCGTGGACCTTCTTCTCGGCGGAGATGACCGTCGAATGGTTTCGGCCGCCGAAGTACCGGCCGATCTCGCTGTAGGCCGCGCCGGTGTGCTTGCTCGCCAGGTACATCGCCATCATCCGGGGATAGGCCAGGGCGCGGGCGCGGCCGTCGGACTTCAGCGCGTCGGCGGTGATCTGGAAGAGGTCGCACACGGCGCGCTCGACGTCGCGGAGGGCGACGGCCTGCGCGGTGTGGCGGATCGTGTCCCTCAGCGCGGCCTTGGCCAGGTTCAGGTCGAGCCGCTTGCCGGTCATCACGGCCTGCGCGATCACGGTGTGCAAGGCCCCTTCCAGCTCGCGGACGCTGGCGCGGAGGTTCTCGGCGATATAGGCGACGACCGCCTCGGGGACGTCCACCCCGCGCGCCAGGGCCCTCGACTGGAGGATCGCCTTGCGCGTGGCCAGGTCGGGGGCCTCGATCTTGACGACCATCCCGCCCAGGAACCGCGTGATCAGCTCGTCGGTCAGCTTGCCGATCAGCCGGGGATGCTGGTCGGTCGCCAGGACGATCGGCGCCCCTTTGTCCATGACGGCGTTGAAGGTGTGGAGGAACTCGTCCTGGGTGGCCCGCTTCGCGGCCAGGAAGTGGACGTCGTCCACGATCAGCCCGCCGGCGCCCCGGAACCGCGACCGGAAGCTGCTGAGCGTGCCGGTTCGCATCGCCTCGAGGAAGCTGTTGGTGAACCCCTCGGCGGTGAGCTGAATGATGTTCATGCCGGGATGCGACCGCCTCAAGGCGTGGCCGATCGCTTCGAGCAGGTGCGTCTTGCCCAGCCCGACCCCGCCGTGGATCACCAGCGGGTTGAAGGCGGCGCCGGCCGACTGGGCCATCTCGCGTGCCGCGGCGTGTGCCAGGCGGTTGCCGGGACCGGTCATGAATCCCTCGAGCTGCCGCGACGGACGGCCCGGCGACGACCCGGTCGATGCGGGGACGGCGGCGGCGGGAGCCGCTTGGCCGGCCGACGATGCCTGCATCCGGTTTCGCGGTCGGGGGAGGTTCTTGCGAGCGGGAGGCATCGAAGGACCGGGGTCGGGGCCACCCGGCGAGACCGTCGGGAACGACAGCGGAGCCTTGGGATTGCCCGGCATCGGGATCTTCACGGTCTGCCGACGCCGAGGCTCGGCCTCGGGCTCTTGGTGGGCCGGTGCCGGCTCGACGACGTCGCCCAGGGGCGGCTCCCCTTCGTCGCGGATGCGGATCGACAATTGCAATGGCCGGCCCGCCACGGCCTCGGCCGCTTCCAGCAAGCTCGTGGTGTAATGCCGCTGGATCCAGTCGCGGAAGAAGGCGTCGGGGACCCGGACTTCCAGCGCGCTGCCGTCGCCGCTGAGCCCGAGCTGCACGCCGTCGCCGAACCAGAGGCCGAACCGCGACTCGCCGACCCGCTCCGAGATCGCCGCCCGAAAGGCCGACGGCGACGATGAGTCTGATGCCGATGCCGACGTCGCGATCAGGGCCGGCGTCTCGACCGCCGATCGACGCGCCGAAGTGTGCATTCCGCCCCGTGCTCGTCCGTGCCCTGGGTGCCCCGCCATGGTCCTGCTCCCCGCGATCGGCGGACACAGCGGCCTGTGCTCGCACCATCGCCATCACCGCTGTCGACGGCTGGGACGGATCCATCCGAAGGGGATGATACGTCCGGGGAAGCTCGATTCGCCCGGACGCGCCGAGATGACGGATGACCTGATATCTCGGCGCGATCCACCAGCCAGAAGCTTATGCGCTCCGGCGGGGAGATTGTCAAAGGCGAAGAGTAGGGGCTACCCGGCGAGATTGCCCGAAACGACGGCTGTGCCGGACGTGAGACTTGGCCTGCCTTGGAGACGGCGACGGTTCGAGGGAGGATCCTATCCAACGGCGTCGAACAAACCCGCCTGTGAGGGCGGACCGTCGGTGTCTCATTTCTCTCGATCTGGCGCAGGAGGGTTGCGACGCTCTCCTCACTCCGCTCGCTCACGAACCGAAACACGGATGCGCGCGCGAAATCCGGATCGATCTCGATCGTTCGCCACCGTCTGCCGAGCACCTCAGCCGCTTCTCCGGTCGTCCCGGACCCACCGAAGATGTCGAGGACCGAGTCTCCTTCATCGGTCAGGAACTTGATGAAGAACTCGGGCAAGGCGACGGGAAACCGAGCGGGATGCGGTTCGAGGGCGAATGCCTTGCAGAGCTGGAGATAAGATCCGTTGCTCTCGCTGTTGGGCAATTGCAGGAGGTTCGGCGGGATGGCCCCGCCGTTATCCTTGGCGAAACCCCCGCTGATGCTGTGGCCCGATGGGCGGTCTTTGGGCGTGTAGAATCGGTCGGGATCTCGAAGCAGTACCTTCATCCGCTCGGAATAAGGGACCAGGACGTTCGACGCGTTGGCCTTGGGCCACTCCGTCTTGCTGAGCCACCAGATGATGTTGACGGTGTCTTTCACCCGGATCTTACGCTTGTTGACCCATTCGATCGGCGAAGGCAACTTGCTCGGGTTATGCCAGAAGAATTCCTCCGCCAGGTGAAATCCGAAATCATCAACGTGTCGGATCAGCATCCGGTACTGATGAAGCGAACGGACCGGCTTGCCGCGCTGATAGGCCCCGCCGAGATCGATCACATAGCTGCCGGTCGGCTTCAGTACGCGCCGGACAAGCGGGGCGAATCGGCAGATCCAGTCAACGTAATCGGCTTGATCCGCATTCCCGTAAGTCTTCTGCCTGAGAAGCGCGAACGGCGGACTCGTCAGGACCAGGTCGACCGACTCGGCGTCGAGCGAGGCCAAGACATCGAGGGAATCTCCGACCACGGCCTCGCCCGATGGCGTGCGGAAAAGAATAAGAGATTGACTATCCATTGGATGTCCTTCTTCCGGCCGTCCGCCGCCTTTCATGATTGTTGCGCATTGTCTGTTGCCTTATTGTACTCAAGTCGTCATCCTGGTTCAAGTCATGAATCCAAACGACTTGACCGGCCAGTTCGGGGCACGCTTGCGAGAATTCCGGGAGATGCGTGGGTTCTCTCAAGAGGCGCTAGCGGATGCCGCCGGGATTCACCGCACTCACATCAGCTTGATCGAGCGTAACAAGCGTGCTATCCGTTTGGACACGCTCTTTCGACTGGCTTCGGCGCTCGAGGTCGACGCAGCGGACTTGGTCCGGGGCATCACGAAGCTCCCTGCCACTCTCCTGGAGTCCAAGGGCATGTCCGATTTCGACGGCTGTTCCCGTTCATACGTCGATTCCAGGTACTCGCGTCTCGTCATGGCATCGACGATATCTTCCAGGACAACGGCGGCAAGCTGCTCCAAGCCTTGCTCGTCCTGAATCTACAGCGACTCGAGCGGCGAGAGGGAAACGATGCTGTCGACGACGCTGGGAGGGAATACGAACTCAAGACGGTTAACATCCGTCTTACCCGGAGTTTCTCCACCCACCATCACTTGAATCTCGAAATCCTGAGAGAAGTATCGGACGGTCGAAGCGTGGTTCTTTTCGATCTACGAAGACATTGAGCTTCGAAGGATCTACAAAATGACCCCCGCTGAGTTGGAGCCTTATTTCAAAAATGGGAGGGGCAGTGGCAGAAGAACGAGAGCGAGGGGAAGGCAAGGAGATTTGAATAATCCGAAAATCCCCGTGACATTCGTCGAAGAGCATGGAACCCTGGTCTATCCCACGTCGTCCGAGATCACCCATCCGGCCGGCGTTAAGTGACCCGGAAACGCCAAGGGTCGCCTTCTCGATGACGACCACGGCGCCGATTCCTCCGAAGACACTTCTCTCCTACTCGAGCCCCGCGCACCGGCCCGCCCCGCACTGCGGCCGTCCGCAACCGAACGACGGTGCGTCGGAGCCGCCGGAAATCGGCAACTGGCCACCTCGGGCGCCGCCCGTATGCGCGGCCGAGGGGACGCTGAATTGCTTGGCTACCTCGAGATTGCCGCAGCTCGGGCACCGCGCCACGTCGCTGTCGCCCCGGATCAGGGTCTCGAATGTGTGGTCGCAGGGCTCGCAGTGATATTCATAAATCGGCATGGTCGATTCGGCTCCTCCCGTTCCGGGGCGGCTCAAACGCGATCGAGGCCGGGACCGAGACGAGCATACGCCGCCCGCCCGGCAGACCTCAATGGGTATTCTGGGTGGTGGCCCGGGGATTGTCAATGTCGGGCGGATCGGGTTAACTCGGGTTGGAATCTCAGGTTGAGTCCGAGGAGTGGGGAGGCGGCTCATGATCGATCGAATCCGGCCGTTATCGCGCCAGGAAGTCCGGCGGTTGGACGTGCAGGCGGCCGAGGAGCTGGGCCTTCCGGGCCTGGTGTTGATGGAGAACGCCGGCCGGGGAGCGGCCGGGTGGCTGGCCGAGATGCTCGGCGAGATCCCGCCGGACGCGGGCGGTCGACCCTTCTTCGCCCCGCCGTCGTTGACGGATCCGGACATCCCGCGCGGGCCGGCCCCGGCCCGGGTGCTGGTCCTCTGCGGGCCGGGGAACAACGGCGGCGACGGCGGGGTCGTCGCCCGTCATCTCGACGCATGGGGCTTCCCGGTCCGCGTCGTCTGGTTCGCCCGGCACGACCAGCTTCGCGGCGATGCCGCCATCCAGTGGGCGATCCTGGAAAAGTCCGGGGTCTCGCAGTCGGCCTGTTTCGACGACCATCCCGGCGATTCTCTCGATCCGGCGATGCTTCGAGCCTTGCTGGCCGACGCCGACTGGCTGGTGGATGGGCTCCTGGGCACCGGCCTGTCGCGCCCCGTCGAGGGGCCGCTCAAGGCCGTGATCGAGGCGATCAACGCCTCGGGCAAGCCGGTCTTCGCCCTCGACCTCCCCTCGGGCCTCGACGCCGACACCGGCCAACCGCTGGGCGCGGCCGTCCGCGCCGAGGCCACGGCCACCTTCGTCGCACCCAAGCTCGGCTTCGCCGCGACCGGCGCCGGGGATTACACCGGCAAGGTCGCCGTGATCGACATCGGGGTGCCCCGTCGCCTGCTCGAGCCCTTCCTCCCCCATCGGTCGAATCGTTCATCTCCCGACGACAAGCTCTGACAATTGTCTATTGACGGGTCTTCGGCCGCTTCCGACAATCAGGCTTGACCCTCGTGAGCCGTCGCCACGACCGATGGACCTTTCGTCAAGAGCGGAGTGCATCATGAGAGCCGCCGGTTGCCCTAAGCATCGTCGAGCCCTCTGGGCGCTCGTGGTTGCTCCTCTCGTTGCCGGGTGGTCCCCGGGCATCGCCGCGGCCATGGCGCAAGACGCGGACCTCGCGCCGACCGATCGGTTCGCGAGCGAGCCCAGGCGCACCAGGGCCGATGCGCCGATCCGTTTCTCCCGCTCGTGGGACGAGGCCCGCGCCGAGGCCAAGGCCACCGGACGCCGGCTCCTGGCGTACTTCACCGGCGAGCACTGCGGCTGGTGCCGCGAGCTGGAGCGACGGACTTTCACCGATGCCGAGGTCGTCGCGCTGAGCCAGCAATTCGTCTGCGTCGAGGTCCATATCGGCGAGGAGAAGAACCAGAGGCTGTCCGACAAGTACGGAATCGACTCGATCCCTCGGTCGTTGGTCTTCACGCCGGGCGAGGCGGTCATCGATCGGCGCACCGGGTACCTGCCTGCCGCGGAGTACGCCGCCTGGCTCAAGGGGGTCGGGACCACGCCCCCGGCGCCCGCGGCGGAAGGCGATCAAAAAGTCGCTCCCGCGCCGGTCGGTGCCCTGCAGGACCTGGCCGACGTCGTCATCTGGTCCGTGGACGCCGAGAAAAACATGGCGCGTTGGAAGGATGGCGACTGGACCGGTCATGCGCATCTGATCGCCTTGCTCCGCGCCGCCGGGCTCCGCCCTCGGGTCGAGCACATGGCCCGCGACCAGTTCGCGGACCGCTGGGATGACGGCGCCGACCAGGGACATCTGCCGGAGATCATCGTGGCGGATAAGTGGGCGGGACTCCTCCGCGACCTCGATGCCAAGGGGCGGCTGATCGCGGTCAGATCGCAACGATTGACCTGGATGACGGAGTCCGCCTCCTGCGCCGACCTCGCGGGCCGCTGGGTCTTCCTCGTCGCGGGTTCGCCGCACGAGTCCGAAGGCCGGAAGGCCGTCGACGAACTGCTCAAGCCCGGCCCGGAGACGAGCCTGCCGGGCACGGAAATGCCCGAGGAGGCGGGGCGGGCCGAGGCCGTCTCGGTCGCCCGGCGCGCCGTCATCGCCTATGTCTCGGGCGATCCGGAACGGCTGAAACGTTGGGCCTCGGCGTCATCCCCGCAGTTGTCCCGCTGCACCCGTCCCCCCGAGTATCGGCGGGGTTGGGACGTGGACGCCGGACCCGTCGAGGTCCGGGGCAATGGGACGATCGCGTTCGCCAGGGTCGAGATGCGGTCCCGCGGCAAGAACATCATCGGGGCCGATCCCGTCCTGGTCGTCCTGCGAAGGGAAGGATCTCACTGGAAAGCCTTCTCCGTGGGGGATGATGTCTTTTGCCTTAGGGCCTTGCCGGCCCTGTGTCGCCTGGAGCTTCGCACTCGGTCCGGCACCACCGCGGCCCCGCCTATTCCTCGGCTCTTGCGCCCGATGACGACGCACCGCTCGCAAGGACCGGCCGGTCGTTCGCCTGGGAGATCCCCGCCGGGGCCGAGCCGCTCGCCGCCCAGGTCGGCGAGGTCCTCCTGGATGATCGGGGCAGCAGTTGGCCGATGAGCCGGATCAAAGTATGCCCCGGCGAGCCGCGGAGTCGATCGCTGCCCGTCGCCGAGCCGGCAATGACGGGCGTGACGGCGGACGAGATGAGATGGTGCGTCTGGGTGATCGGCTCCGACGGAGGACTCTCCGCGTCGGAGGTCCGGCGCTTTCGCCGATAGGCCCGACTTCCCGGGCGGCCGCGAGCGCGCCGGATCAAGGGACCTCGAGGATGACTCGGATGTTCACGGATCGGGCGGCGTCGCAAGTCAGGAGCCGCCGCGACGGTTCCCATCGGCAGGACGCGTCGCCGGGCTCGACCCTCGGTCGCGCGCCCGGCGGGAAGATCTCGGCCGGCACGACGATCTCGGTGGTCCCGAGCTCGGGGCGATGGGCCCAGGTGAACTCCAGTCGCGGGCAGCCGAGGGGCGGGGTGGTCGAATCGAATCGGAGCCTTAATGGTATGCCGGCCACCCGTCGCGGATAGGGACGGGGCCGATAGTTCGGCCGCGTCCGACGGAGGTTGTCGAGCACGCTGAAATCCTCGCCGTTCCAGCCGTCGAGGGCCTGAGGCGTCCAATCCGGCGCGATGCACCACTGCAAGGCCGAGGCCCGGGCCGCGTTGACGTGGTTGTAGAGGTAATCCATGTATTCGGCGGCCCTGCCCGCATCGCCCGGGACGCCGATCTCGCCGAGCACGAGCGGCACGCCCCATTCCGCCGCCTTGGCCTCCATCCGCTCGAAAGCCCGGTCGATCGCGGCGGTCTGCCCGCTCCAGTCCTCCAGCGCGATGACAATCGGCTTGTAATAATGCGGCGCGAACGCGACGTTATCGAGGCACGGATTCGGCATCCAGGTCCGGAATCCCGCGGCGGTCGGCCCGCGCGACTCGAGGAAGAGGATCGCGGTCGGATGACGCGCGCGGACTGCCCTGGCGGCGTCGCGGTAGAGCGGGACGATCTCCCGACGCTCGTCCCCCCACGGCTCGTTCAGCGGATCATAGCCGACGACCCCCGGGATCGCGGCGAAAGCCCCCGCGACCCGTCCCAGCATGGCCAGGTATCGCGTGCGAACGCCGTACTGATCGGCATAGAAGTCGGCGAACGACCGGTGCATGTTCAGGTCCGTCAGCCCGTGGATGGCCCAGCCCCGGCAATCGCAGCCGTTGTCGGGCGTGGCGGGCTTGGAACGGGGCGAGACGGCCCAGAGGGGGAATCCGCTGCCGCAGCCACGGCTCAAGATGCGGGCGAAGCCGTCCTGATGGATGTCGACGATCACATACAGCCCTCGATCCCAGGCGGCGGCGGCTATGGCCACCATTCGCGCCAGGTATCCCTCGTCATAGCGGCCCGGCTCCGGCTCGAATCCCTCCCAGATGAACGGGAGGCGGATCGCGTTGAAGCCCAGGTCGACAGCGCGGTCGAGGATGGAGACGTCACTCATGGCGACGAACGGGGGGAGCTTGCCGCCGCCGATGTTGACCCCGCGGAGGAAGACCACGCGGCCGTCCGGCGCGACGAATTGGCGCCCGGCGACGCGGAGCACCACCGAGCCCCCGGCCGTCGAGGAGGCCGGAAACGCGGCGACCGGCTCACTACCCGGCAGGATCGCCACCCGGCAGGCCACCGAGATGAGCAGGCACAGGATGGGGACCATCCGCCGCTTCACCGACCATCGGCCGGCATGCGTAGGCGACGGCGAGGAGAGATCCATGGTCAGCGCCCTTGTGCCGCTCGCCGGAACGCTGCCCAGCGCCGATTCGACCCGATTCAGTGGGATTCGTCCCTCCCGCGGAGCCGATCCCAGGCATGGACGCTCGCACAAGTGATAACCGAGTTTCGTGAGGAACGGAAGACCAGTTCCCTGGCTCGCCCGGTAAAGAAGCGGTCGGCTGCGCCGGTCAGTCTCACGTCACATGAGGTACCCTGGGCACGACGGAATCCTTCCCGGCCAACCCCGGCTGGCCATGGCGCGGTCGTTCCTCTCCCTCGCCCCGCGGCAGCGGGGAGAGGGTGCCCGTAGGGCGGGTGAGGGGCTCCCGTGAGCCGCAACACATCCCAGACATCGACCGACCCCATTTCGTCGAGTCAAGCCCAACTTTTCACCGCGCCACAGCCGACCCTACGGATCCTCTTGCAGGGTCTGAATGCGTGACGAACCACGCTCGGATGTGGGACAATCGTCCCAGTCCGACGCGATCCGGAATATTTATCTTTATCGCCCGTCAGGGCCAATCTCTTGAGGATCAGATCCGCATGAGCCGGTCGATATCGAATCCTGTCACCATTTTGTTCGCAATCCTCCTGCTTTCAACGCACACGTCGCTCGGGGACGAGCCGAAAGCCACCGAGCCCGGCGACGACGAATCGAGCTTCCCTCGCGGCGAGGCCGCCGAGCTGGGCATCGACGAGGCCGCGCTGGAACGACTCCGCCAGAGGGCAGGGGAGGCCGACTCCGACGCGGTGGTCATCGTGAAGGATGGCCGGCTCGTGGCCGACCGGGATTTCGGCCGAGAACGAGGGCCGATCGAGGCGATGTCGGCCACCAAGTCGATCGTCAACCTGGCGATCGGGAGGCTGATCGACAAGGGCAAGATCCAGTCGCTCGACCAGCCGGTCTGCGACTTCTTCCCGGAATGGAAGCAGGGGCGGAAGAAGCTGATCACCGTCCGCCACCTCCTCAACCACACCAGCGGACTCCAGAACAACCCGATCACCACCGAGATCTACGCCTGCCCCAACTTCGTCCAGTTCGCCCTCGCCGCCGAGATGAGCGACGATCCCGGATCGAAGTTCGCCTACAACAACAAGGCCGTGAATCTGCTGGCGGGACTCGTCCAGCGGGCCTCGGGGATGAGGATGGACCGCTACATCGTCGCGGAGATCTTCGGGCCGATGGGGATCAAGGACACCGGATGGACCCTGGATCGCGCCTGGAATCCCCATGGAATGTCCGGCCTCCAGATCCGTGCCCTCGATCTGGCCAAGATCGGCCAGATGATGCTCGACGAGGGGTCGTGGAAGGGCCAGCAAATCGTGAGCAAGGAATGGGTGCGCCAGTCGGTCGCGCCCGGTCAGTCGCTCAACCCCGCCTGCGGCCTGCTCTGGTGGATCATCACCGGCCCGTCGAAATTCGCCGTCGATGACGCGGTCGTCAAGCACTTCAAGGACCGGGGCATGACCGCACAGTCCCTGGAAAAGCTCGAAGCCCTGAGAGGGAAGGCCGTACCGAGCGAGCAGTTATTATGGTCGAGCCTCGGGCCGATACTCCGCGGCGACGAAGTCCTCAAGAGCAAGCTGAAAGAGCTCAATAACGACCTGCCGCCGCTGAAGCGGGTCGGCGAGGGACCGGCGCGGGGGTTTGAAGCCCAGGGATACCTGGGCCAATACCTGGTCGTGATGCCCCGCCTGCGCCTGGTCGCCGTCCGCCAGCGACGCTATCGCGACGGCACCGATCCCGGAGACCCGAAGAAGAATTTCGGAGACTTCGCGGAGATGGTCCACGCCCTGGTGCTCGAGAAGCGCGAGAAGCCGCGACCGTGACGAACCTCCAGGGCCGGCCCGGGCGTCCCGAATCAACTGCCGGGCGGGCCAACCCCCGCGGACCGCTTCTCGATCGCATCATCGAGGGCGGCGAACAATTCGTCCTTGTCGGCGTACTCGACCGATTCCGAGGGTTCATCGTAATCTTCATAGAACCAGCCGACCGTGTAATGATCGCCCGCAGGCTCGATCTGAGCGATTTTGACGAGGGGGTCGTACGCTTCCAGGTACTCTCCCTCGTGCTTGAATTCAATGAGGATCACGCCGGCCTTCTCCTTGACCTCCAGCTTGTGACCCTGGCTGGTCGTCTTTCCCTTGTAGTGGCTGACGATCTCGTTCATCCCGGCCCCCTTCGATCGCGATCACCCCGGTCCCAGCGGACCGGTCCGTCGAGTGTCAGCCCTGAGAATACCCGAAATTCCTCGAGAAGGAGAGTGCCGGGATGGGGAGTACCGCTCCGGATCGGCCCGGATCTCATTCCTGGACGCGGCGATTCCTCAGCGCCAGGAGGACCTCCAACTGCGGGTCGGTCATCCCCCAGAGGCGACGTGGGGGGCCTCCCTTTCGCGACGGCTCGGCATAGCCGAGTGTCGTGGTTTCGAGGCCATGGTTGCGGATCAGGGCCCCGAGGGTCTTGATGCTGATCCCGCCCAGCTTCGCGGTGATCTCCTCGGGGGTGTGGACCTTGAGGCTCTCCTGGCTCGTTGCGTTATCGCTGGCGTCTTCCAAGACCATGTCTCCAGGCGGGGATCCGTCCCATAACAGCATCTTCGCAACCTCCGCTGGAAGCCCGTCCGCGGACGACGATCGGGGTTCGAGCCGGCCTCAGGCAAACTTCGTCCGATGTGGGCCGCTCGACCGCCGGCAGGTCGCCTCGCAGGCCCCTGAGGATCTGAGCGTCATCCGGACCCACGTTGGCACCCGGAAAAAGCGCACAATCCCTCACAGTCGCCCCACGCCGGGTACGGTGGCTTCAGGAGGTTCCCTGCTTGGATGGACGTCGGAGAGGAATCTATACCTTGCGTGGGATCTGGCGAGGCGTTTTTCGTGGGATGGCGCGGCCGTCTTTCCCCCCTCGCCCCGCGGCAGCGGGGAGAGGGTGCCCGAAGGGCGGGTGAGGGGGGCTCCCGCACGGCAAGCCTCCAGAGAATCCATTCCCCCAGGATTCCGGGAAAGTTGAAAGCAACGAGTCCGTGCCTGCACATTACGGGTAGGACGGTCAATATCGGGAGGGTCGGGCAGATGCCGAGAGTCTCGCAGGGTTCCATCTTGCGGTCGATCCAGACGCTCTTCAACGTGGGGTCGGTCGGGGGGATGACCGATGGCCAGCTCCTCGAGCAGTTCCTCTGCCGACGGGATGAGGTGGCCGAGACGGCGTTCGCCGCCCTGGTGAAGGTCCACGGCCCGATGGTCTGGGATGTCTGCTGCGGCGTCCTGTCCGACTCGCACGCGGCCGAGGATGCCTTCCAGGCTACCTTCCTGGTCCTGGGCGCAAGGCCGGCTCGATCCGCCGGCGCGATGCGGTAGGCCCCTGGCTGTACGGGGTCGCCCGTCGGGTCGCGGTGCGGGCCAAGAACGCCGCGGCCCGTCGACGGCTTCGCGAAGGGCAGAAAACGGAGATGAAGGCGACACCGACCCACGACCCGAGCCGGAGGGAGGAGATCGAGGCGCTGCACCAGGAGGTCGACCGTCTGGCGGAGAAATACCGAGCTCCTTTGGTGCTCTGCTACTTCGAGGGCCGGACCCACGCCGAGGCGGCGCAACTGCTGAACTGCCCGGTCGGCACGGTGAGCATTCGCCTCTTACGTGCCCGAGAGCTGCTCCGCGCCCGTCTGACCCGCCGAGGCCTGGTCCTCCCCGCTGCCTGGGCGGGTGCCACGCTTCGCCCCGAGGCTGCGTCGGCGGCCATGCCCGCCGGACTGGCCCATTCGACGATCAAGGCCGCGATGAGTTTCGCGACCGGCAATGCGATGACGGCCGGGATGGTCCCGGCCTCGATAGCCCAACTCGCAGAAGGAGAAATCCGGACCATGATCCACTCGAAAATGACGGCGATCGCGGCGGGCGTGCTGACGATCGGGATCGGCACGGCGGGCGTCGGCCTGCTCGCGGCTGGCGGACGGCCAGCCCAGACCGAGAAGGGAGCGGCCGCGCCGGCCCAGGCGCACGCGGACGACCCCGAGGCTCGGGCCAAAATCATGGATCATCTCAAGGTCATCGGCCTCGCCATGCACAACTTCCTCAGTCGTAACGGCCGGTTTCCCGCCGCCGCGATTCGCAAGGACGGTAAGCCGCTCCTGAGCTGGCGGGTCGCCCTGCTCCCGGACCTTGACGAGGGGGCTCTCTATGAAAAGTTCCACCTCGACGAGCCCTGGGACAGCCCGAACAACAAGGCCTTGCTGGACCAGATTCCTGCCGTCTATGCCCCGGTCGCGGGCAAGAAAGAGGAGTCCAAGCAATCGACTTATTATCAAGTGTTCGCCGGACCCGGAGCCATGTTCGGTAGGGACGAGGGGACGAGAATCGAAGAAATCACGGACGGAACTTCCCTCACGATCATGGTCGTCGAGGCGGCCAAGCCGGTCCCCTGGACCAAGCCCGAGGATCTGCCCTTCGACCCGAAGAAGCCCCTGCCGGAGCTCGGCGGCCTGTCCAAGGATGGGTTCTTCGCCGCCATCGTCGATGGTTCCGCACTCTTCATCAGCAAGAAGGTCAAGCCCCAGGTCCTCCGTGCCCTGATCACCCGCAATGGCGGCGAGGTCATCAGTTCCGACGTTTTCCTACCGCCTGCAGGCCCGGCCGATGATGGCGTGCCGCGGCTCCCCACCCCGCCACTCCTAACCCCGCCCCCCCCACCCACGAAACCGGCGGCCCCCCAATGAGACGACCGCTCTAACGAACGCTATCCCGGCCCGACGAGAACGTCCGCTCGATGCGCGACTCGTTCCCCTGGCGATCCTTCACCGACACCGTGAGCGTGCCCCTCGCCAACCTGAGCGGCGCGTCCAGCTTCAGCCCCCAGACTCCCCGCGAGAGGGGGCTGAAGCGGCTCGACAGATCCTGCCCTGCGGCCACACCCTCGACCGGGAAACTCGCGACCACCCGGAAGCTCTCCGGCGCGAGACCTCCATAGTCGTACATACCGACCACGATCCGGCCCAACGGCGGGTTGTCGCCCGAGCGCGGCGAGGTCAACGTCAGGGTCGGCCGCTGGTCGTCGAGCATCCAGCCGAAGCCGGCGGACTCCGGCCGGGTCGCGTCATGGTCCAGGTCGATCGGACAGCCCAGGTCGATCCAGCGTACCAGCGTCAGGCGGTCCTCGTCCGAGAGGGCGCGACCTTGATCTTGCCCCCGTCCGGCCCGACGAAGTCACCCGCGACAGCCGCGGGCGGCGGCATGACGCTGCCGTTGAAGTCGAGGTCGGCACGATTCCGGTTCGCCGCGGTGTTCGCTACGGGACTCCCCCGATGCTCGAGCGTCTTCGGATCGCCCGGTACGGTCTCGGTCGGGAAGTCGTCGTTCGTCCAGCCGTCGGTGCGCCGGCCGAAGACCTTCCAGATCAGCAGGCTCCGGCGCGACTGGAACATACGCACATATCGCGAAGCGTTGGCGTTCCGCCAGGAGCCGACTAGCGGCGGCCGGCCGAACCGCCCGGCATAATCCATCGCCAGCCGGTAGTAGGTTCCGGGCACGTCGTCCGCATTCGGCAGGTCGACGATCTTGTCGTCGTCCAGGACCAGATCGCCCGCCGGCTCGTCCCGCTTCCCGCTATGGCAGGCCACGCAACTGCGATCGAAGATCGGCTTGACGTCGCGGAAGAACTCGACGTTCTTGATCCCCTTGTGGTAGCGGAGACCCGTCCGGTCCTCGCGATCCCACCGCTTGCCGGATTGGTCGTTCGACGGGGTGGTCATTAGCGGCGTGCTCTCGGTGAGGTCGAAGATCCGGTAGTCGGGCTTCGCGGCCGCGGTGTCCTTGAAGAGGGTCGGCTTCTGGCTATGGGCGTGGCAGCCGCCGCAATCGTTGCGGATCTCGCCGGGACGGAGCTGGTGCCAGGTCTGCGCCATGTTCAGGACCATGCCGTATCGGTCGAGCGTCTGGAACGTGAAGCCCACGTCGGCGGGGATCTTGGCCAGGAAGCTCGTGTCCGGGTTTCCGTCGGGATCGATCGGCTGCCCCTCCTGGCTTGTTGACCCTTTCGGCGCGGCCGAAGTCCCCGGAGCGGGGAACTTGCGGACGGGGATCTCGCCGAGGATGCGCAGGCGCTCGTTGGCGTGACTCCGGAAGGTCCGGCCCGATTTCGGGCCGCGGTGACGGTCCGTCGTCGGCTCCATCGCCAGGATGCGGATCGCATGGATGTCGTCGTTGGAATATCGCCCCGCGTCGGCCCCCTGGTTGAACCAGTTGGGTGAGACGCCGCCCACGCTGGTGTTGAACGGGTCGAGATCGCGGAAGCCGCCGGTGCGATCGGGACCGGCCGCCGCGGTCGCGGTCACGCCGCCGGGAGGCACCACGCCGTTGGGGTAGCTCTCCCGCTTGTACAGGCTCGAGGTGCCGACCAGTCCGAACGGCGTGCCCTCGGGGAGCTCGGGCGAGAGCTTACCGTCATTCGCCAGCGGCGGGATTCGTTTCGGCTCGTCGATTCCGTAGATGCGGCGATAAGCGACCAGGGCGCGGGGCCACTGCTCGTTGTAATTCGGATCGTTCTTGATCAGCAGCATCCGGGCGGGCTCGTCGATCGGACGGCCGCCCTTGATGAGGTAGAGGCCGCCGTCGACGGCCGGGACGTGCACGGTGTAACCGCCATTGACCGGCCCCGGCGACCAGACGGTCAGGAGATGGTTGTCCGGCGCGGCGGAGGGATGCGTCACCTTGCCGAGGCGCGGCCCGTCACGCCCTTCCGACGTCGCGTGATCGGCCGGCCCCTCATCGGTCCGGGCGAACCGCGTCAGCACTTCGACCCCGCGCGGGCTGAAGGGCAGGCGTCGGGTTCGGGGCCGTCCGCCGTCGAGGCGACCGCCGGGCAGCGGCGGATTCCGCGGGTCATCGCGATATCCCGGCCCGAACGGCGGCGCGCCATCCGATCCGGGCGGCGGCAGCTTCACGAAACCGCCGAAGCCGCTGCTCGTCTGGTTGTAGTATTCCTCGGCCACGATCGACCCGTCGGACAACTGGGCCTGGAAGTGGTAGGCGCTCGGGCTCTCGCCTGGCAGGAACGCGCTGAGGATCGGCCCCCAGTTCGTGCCGTCGGGATGGATGCTCCACAGGCCCCACAACGTCGAGGTCCGCAACCCCTGCGATTCCAGCGAGCTGAACAGGACGCGGCCGTCCTTCAAGATCAACGGGTGAAGCGCCATGCCCAGATTCAGATGTCCGATGCATTCGACGTTGCGTCCGTCGTCATCCATGACGAACAGTTGCATGGTGTGGGGCAGCCGCTTGGGCGGCCGGAAGCCATTTCGGTTGCTGGTGAAGACGACCTTGCCGCCCGGCAGCGGGCACGGACCCGTGTTGAATACGCCATACTCGAACGAGTTCTTCCCGGGCTCGGGCGTCCGGAAGTCCTTCGACCAGTTGCCGGCCCCGGTATTGGGCGCGAACTGCTGATGTGTCAACCGTACGACCTTACGCGACTTCGCGTGAATCCTGTAGATATCGGCGCCGGCCGGTGCGCCGACGGTGGTCGTCGCCCCATCCAGGTCGTGGAAGAGCGCATAGTAGACCGACTGTCCGTCGAACGAGACCATGGGGTCGGCGACCGATCCCTTGCCGCCCCGGACCAGCACGTCCTCGCGGCCGTCCGGGTGCAGGAGCATCAGGTCGGCGCCGGGATCCATGAAGAGCGGGCTGGAGATCTCGGCCCAGTTGGTGCCGACGTCGTCCCCACGCCGGGGCGCGCGGACATAGACGATGTCGTAGTCCAGCTTCACGTCGGGATCGGTCGAGACATGGGGCACGTCAACGCGGAGTGCCGCGGGCGAGTGTTCTTCGGGCTCGACTCGGGCGATCGCGGCCGATGTCGTCAGGGCCGTGGCGCCGAGGAACAAAGCGAGGACAGGGATCGAGGCTCGCGACATCGTGAGGTCCCTTCGCGGCGGTATCCGGTCGTTGAGCGGGAGAACACCACGGGCCGGCCCAGTACGGACCGGCCCGAGGGTCAAATCGGAACGATCGATCGCGTCGGCGGGAGGCGTGGATTACTTCAACACGCTCTGTGCGGCCTCGACGATGTCCTTGCACTTCGCGACGGCGGACTTGGTGTCCGTGAAGGCGAAATTCTTGCAGATCTTGCCGCCGGACTTGTAGACGAGGACGGTGACCGCGGCGTCCTTGTTGAGCTCGTAGGCGGGCGGGCCGTCCTTATCGACGGCGACCGTGAGCGGGGTGGTGAGCTTGTGGGTCTCTTGCAGCTTCTCGAAGTCGGCGTCGGTGACGCCGCCCACGCCGACGACGACCGTGCCCAGGTCCTTGTTCGTCTTCTGGACCGCGTCGACGGCCTTGACCAGCGAGGCGAGGTTGTCATCGGCCTTCTGGGTGAAGATCAGCACGACGGCCGGACGGGCCTCGGCGCCATACTTGCAGACGTAGCAGAGTTCTTCCTTGTTGTCACCCTTGCGATGTTCGCCGGTGATCGCCTTCACGTTGAAGGGGCCGCTGATCTGGTCGGTCGGCCCGGACTTGATCTCTTCGGCCCGCGCCGACAGGACGAACGCGAAGCTCGTGGCGAGGAGGATCGCTCCAAAACGTACGCTCATGCAGTCTCTCCTGATTCGTTGGAACGTAAGGAACCGCACATTCCTCCGGCGAGGTCTGCGACCTCGTCGCGGATGCGGAGAACGAAGTACGACATCAGTTTGACCTTTTTGACCTCCGTCCGGCAAGGTCCGACCCCACCGCGATGGCCGATCATGCATTATCGGATCGCATCGTCGTCGCGGATTGAGCTTCCGCAGCGACTCGGGTACTCGCTCGCGAACTTGGGCCAGCGCCTCCAATACCGTCGTCCCGCCACCCTTTCTCCCAGCACTTTCTCTGGGGTATGGCAACGATTCGCGACAAAATGGGCCATTGTCTTCACGAATTCTTCACGCGGATTGTAGCTGTCGGGGGTCAGCCTTGAACGAGAATCGAATTATGGATTTCTGTCAGGCCTGTCTCGTCGATGTCGATCCGGATCCTCAACGTCGGGACGGTCGTCGATCTCCCGGCTCCGCGATGTCGGCCGACGCGCATCTTCCGTGAACAGTTTGGGATCGACCTTGGCATTCGGCTCGAACTGGGTGTATTTCAGGACATCACGGGTTCGCCAGGCGCCATTCCTGCGATTGCGATACGACCTTTTCTGATCGAAGGAACGGATGTACCACAAGCCGCTCGGGCTCTCTTTCCACTCGTAGCGCGCCTCGTACACCGCACCCGGCTGGCCCTCGTCCAGAACCTGGAGCCTGGCCAGATTGAATCCGAACCGGTGTGGACACTCGAAATGGGCGCGGGCTCGATCCGCGTTTACGATCGGAAAACTCCCGACGAAGTCGCCTTCGGGGGTCTTCCGGATCTCAATCCCTTGGGGGGACAGCTTGCTGATCATGAGTTCCGGGTTCCAGGCATTGCCCGGCAGATGCGCGATATCCCACGGGAAACCGGTCCTCTCGGGCCGTTTGGCGTAGACGCGACCATCGCGAACCGTCGGCTTGTATTTGTAATAATTTGAGGCGTCGGATGTCAGAAAGGATCCCATGATGTCGCGACCGTCGTATATGATTCGATGCACGTCCTCGTGCCTCTGATCGTCGCGGTGGAAGACGAGTTCAAGATGATATCTCTGGCCGTCGAAGTAGGTCGATATGTCAGCATCCCGCGAGAGTTGCCACTCATCCTCGCCGATCGCCCGATAATGGCGATAGGTTCCCTTACCGATGCCGGAAGTCAGCCCTCGCGATGAGGAGCGGAATGCTTGGCAGATCATCTCCAGCGGTTCCGCGCCAGGAGCCGAGGCCGGCACGCTCAGTAGGGCGGCCAGAAGGAGCGCTCGCCTGGCACCGAGGTGAGCCGAACGTTGCCGGATTCTCACGATTCGCCCCCTTTCTTTCGGTGATCATGCCCTTATGGCCATGGAACCGTTCTCACGGCACCAGCGACGCCAGGTCCCAGAATCTTAACGCCAGGTCTCCTGGCCGATGTCCCCGGCCGATGGCTTCCCCCGAGACGAGCCCTCGGCCGTCGTGCGAGACTGTGAAGGCGGTGGTCGGCCTGCGGTGCCCGCCGATGATCGTGCGGTCCTGCGATCCGATGGTGGTCTCATCGATCGCTCGCTTTCAACCTCCGGCCCCTCGGCGAGCGGGGATCCCAACGTCGGTCTGACGCCCCCGGCTCGTCCGGCCTCCGCTCGTCACTCGCTCTCGATCGTCACGTCGCCCAGGTCCTTCGTCTCCTCCGAACGGAGTCCCTCGCCCAGGCGCCGTCCGCCTTTCCAGTCGTACAGGGTGTACTCGTGCTCGGGCAACAGGCCCTTGATGCGAAACCGACCCTGCTGATCCGTCTTGCTGCGCGTGGGGAAATACACAACGTCGTCCGGCTGAGCGGGCTCCTTATAGCGGCGGTAGATTCCCAGTTCCACGCCGGGTCGCGCCCGCCCGTCCGGGTCGATCAGCCGGCCCTCGACCGTGGCACCGGGCCGCAGTTGCACGGTGATCGAGTCGACCTCGTTCTTCGGGGGCTGGGCCACTGCGACCAGCCCCTTCTCCGGATGCTGGAAGAGGAGGGGCCGCGGCCGATGCGGGTTGAAATTGCTGACCGTGAACCCGGCGGTCTTCATCACCTCGAAGTCTCTCTCCAAGAAGTTCATCCGAGCGGTCAGGCCGATGCCCCACGCCCCGGCCAGGGGCCGGCCGTCCGGCCCGAGCACCGTCCCCTTGAAGGTCCAGCCCGGGTCGAGCGTCAGGTCACGCTTGACCGATCTCGCACCCGTGGCCGGGTCGATCCGAGCGATGGCGGTGAAATTCATGGTGGGCGCGGGGATCGTCGGGAGGTAGACCTCCTTGACCCCGAACTCGTCGTCCCGTTCGTTGGCCCTGAGGTAGCCGTCCACGAAACGGACGCCGACCGGTCCGAGTGGGAAAGGCACGGCGACCAGGCCGGGTCCCGGCATGCCAGCCAGGCGGTAGGATCCGTCCTCAACGGCCGCGGTACGGGAACTCGCACCGGGGGTATAGCCGTAAGCCTCGATGTTCGGGTTGCCGGCCCGGGGGTAAAAGCGCACGAGCCCTACCACGGGCTGGCCGGTCACCTTGTCTGTCAGCCGGCCCTCGATCCAGATGCCGCGCTTCAGCTCGACATCGGCCGTGACCGTGTCCAGGCCGGGACGATCGGGTACGTCCTTGAAGGAGATGATGTACGGTTGGTCGTGGCCCGGGACGACCTTGATCCGGTTCCCTTTCCCTTTGGGCATACCTGACAGCAGATAGTGTCCCTGGGCGTCGGTCGTGGTCTGGACGATCTGGCCAACGAACGGGTGATCGGCCAGTTGGTCGCTCATGATGACGATCCCGGCCAGCGGCTCCTTCGTGTCCCTGTCGCGGACCACGCCGGCGATCGGCCTGGTCGGGGCCGCCGCATGCCGGAAATCGGCCGCGTAGTAGGTCGTGGTCCCTTCGGCCGGGGACCGGAACGGGACCACGGTGAGGGGCTCTCCCGGGCGCGTCAGGATCCTGAGATCCTGGCTGGCGATGGCCGGGCCATCGAGTCGCGCCACGACGAGGCGGTCGCGTCCGATGCCGGTGAGCCGGAAGCGCCCTTCGGCATCGGCGGTGAGCTTCGATGCCGGCGTGATCGTGCTTCGCGGGAGATACTTCTGCTCGAGCCGGTAACTGCGCCCCTTCCTGGCCCTGGCGGCTTCGAGCCAGGGACCGAGGTCTTCCCCGGCCGCGGCGCGGATCTCCAGCACCTGGAGGGTCGCGCCGGGGACCGGCTTCCCTTCGAGATCGACGACCTGGCCGGTGACCGGCCGGTCCTCGACGAGTCGGAGCGTCAGGTCGTCACTCCGGCCCCCCGGGGGAACTTCCACCCAGTCGAGCCCGTAGCCGACCGCCGCCGCCACGACCACGGTCTTCTCGAGTCGGAGTTTCACGTTGTCGGTCGTGAACTCAGCCCACCGGCTGGTGAGGAACTGGAAGCGGCCGTCCGGTCCGGTCGTCGCGGACTCGAGCGACGGGTCCGGGTGCCAGGAAACAAAATCGCCGAGGGCCGGCGCGCGGTAGATCCTCGCACCCGCGATGGGCCGTCCATCCGGCCCGAGTACCCGCCCCCCAACCGGGACCTTCCCGGGTGTGTCGGACGGAGTGGGTCCGGGCTGCGGGGCGGCGGCCTCGGCCTGCCGTCGCATGGAAGGACCCGGTCCCGCGGCCGACTCCTGCGAAGGTCCGTCCTGGAGCGAGACTAATGCGGCCGACGCGCCCCAGGCGATCAGGCCCGCCGCCAGAAGCGTGAGCGATGCCTGTGTGAGCTTCTGGAGCAACATGACCTTGAACACATCATGGGCCAATTGCTGGGCCGCCGGCGAGACGGCCCAAGCGGTCATCGTGCGACTCACGACGGCGACCGCGGCACGGACGGTCGCTTCGTTCCAGGCGGCCGGCACGGCGACCCGCGCCTTGCGCAGCAACACCGCGCCCAGGGCCGCGCAGTCGGGTGCCAGGCCGCGTCGGGCCAGTCGGCGCCGGAGCCGAGCACGCCCCTCGGCCAGCCGGTGTTGGAGCGTCCGTCTGCCCCAGTGCAATTGCCCGGCGGCCTGCGCCTGGGTCATACCCTCCAGGTCACAGTAAACGACCGCGAGTCGGTACTTCTCGGGTAGCCGGTCGATCTCCTCGTGCAGCGCCGGGAGCCATTCATCCGAGGCGGCCGGGCCGTTCGTTGAAGTCGCGACGGCCATCCGTCCCACCCGCCCTTCGAGCCTGCGCCGCCGGGCCGCGGCGACATTGGCCTGGTTCGCGACACGACTCGCGACCCGGTGCAGCCAGCCCCCCAAGGCATCTCCTCCCCGGATTGTGCCGCCCGTCTTGACCAGGACCAGGAAGGTCGCCTGGAACGCGTCCTCAGCGTCGTGCGGATCGCGTAGGATCCCCCGGCAGACGCTCAGGACCATCGGTCCGTGCCGACCCAGGAGCGCTTCGAAGGCCCCAGCGTCCCCGCAGGAGAGGAACCGCTCGAGGAGCTGCGCGTCGGAGAGCCCCGCGACCACGCCGTCGGCGAACAAGCGGTTGATCTGTCGCAGGGCGGCGCCCAGCGTCTCGATTGCCATGTGTCGGAGTCCTCTCGTGCCCGCGTTCTATAATCAATGTGCGTCCGACCCGGGCCGCGGCGCATCTTCTCTTTTCGGAATTCTCAGGAGGGGGCAGAGGACCGGAAAGCGAACTTGCACCTGTCCGAGGTTGTGCCGAAGGAAGGGCTGAGAACAGTCCGAAGGCTCTCAGAGGTCAGCCCGGCGCCGAGCTGAGCGGAAGCGCGACGCGCTTTCTACCAGTTCGCTTTCTGTGGTAATAGTAAGTACACGCTCGATCTCGACCGGGACAGCCCGGCCCCGGACTAGATGCTCGACTTGCGAACGGGCATGGAACCAGCCCTTGCAACCGCGTCGACGCGAGGGGCCTACGGTGCCAATGGCCCATTTCGTCTCGAATCGTTGCCATACCCGTCTCTTGCCCGAGAACCCTGAGGCGAACGGCTGTTGCTGACCGACCCAAACTTAGGAGCGCCTCGCGACGGTGCCACGGTTCGTTCGCTTTCCCGCGCTCCTTTTCTCGCCGACTTGCGATGTGGATAACCTCCGGAATCGAACGCGCTCACCGACCAGTGGTGACCAGTGTGTCCGGCTCCGAGGGCACATGAGCGGGAGCCCTCTTTCATGCAGGTGGCAGGGTGCGGAAGCCGCCGCCATCGTATATGATCTCCATGCGCGAAACCGTAGCGGCGGTTTTCGTGTAAGCGGCGCATGGGGCATCTACCGGACGGTACCCCGCGCCGGACAATTCGAATGTCGATCATGATGCGAGGACCTATCCATGCGCGCCACCCAGCCAGGCTGGTCAAGTCTGGGTTTCTCAAAGACGTATGTGTTGCCGGGATTCTTGATTTTCCTGGTCCCCGTCGTGGCTCTTTGCTTCTTTCGCCACGCAGAGCGTAGCTTCGATGACAAGGCTCGCGAATCGCTGTTAAATCAGATCCGCACGGACCCGAATTTGTTGACCGAAAAGCGAGCAAAGGCGCTGGAGGCTCTTACGTCCGTTCGGTTTTCCCAGTTGATGACGAACAGCCGGTTCGCGGAAAAGTTCGATTGGTCGGTCCGGAGCGACTTCGCGACGTTTCGCTGGATGATCCGATTGTCCGTCTGGTCGATCCTGGCGAGCGTGGCCGTATTGGCCCTGGCGGGTCTTTGCGTGCTGCTCTCGTTGCGATCGCAGAGATCGCAATATCTGTCGTTGTCGATCGGTTGGCAGGTCTTGCGCATCTTCGCCGCACTCCAGACGGTCGTGCAGGGCATCCTGCTCGTCGCCTTGTCGTACTGGGTCACGGCACTCTGGGCGAATCGATATTACCCCAAGCTGATCCTGGTCGCCGGGGGATTAGCGGTCATCGGCATCATCGCCGTCGTGGCGGCGATTTTCAAGAAGACCGACGGGACCCTCGACGTCGAGGGAACAGTCCTGAGCCCCGAGGGTACCGGGCGGTTTTACGACGAGTTGAAGGCGATCTGCCAGAAAGCCCAGACGGCTCCTCCCGATCAGGTCATCGTCGGCATCGACGACAATTTCTTCGTGACCGAAGTTCCGGTGCGTGTAAATGGCACGATGCTCGGCGGCAGGACGCTTTTCGCCAGCCTTCCGCTGTTGAAGCAACTGCACGTCGCCGAGGCCGATGGCGTGCTGGCACACGAGCTGGCGCATTTCAGCGGCGCGGACACGTTCTACAGCAAGAAGACCGCCCCGTTACTCGCGGGATATCAACGCTATCTGGAGGCGCTCCATGGTGGCGGAATCGGCCTCGTCGTCTTCTATTTCATGAACTGCTTTCGCTCTTTGTTCGAACTCTCGCTGAAGAAACGCCGTCGCGAGCGAGAGTTTCGGGCCGACCGGATCGCGGCGGAAATCACCTCCCCCCGCGATGTGGCCGGCGCCTTGCTGCGGATCACCGCATACTCGAAGTTTCGCAACGAGATTCAGCTGAAGCTCTTCGAACAGGAGCGCATCCTGGAGATGGCCAACATCGCCGGGCAGATCGCGGAAGGGTTCTCGGCGGCCGCCGTACGCTTCGCCGCGGGGCACGACATGGGCGAGCTGAAGTCCTCACACCCATTCGATTCCCATCCGCCGCTCGCGGACCGGCTCGAAGCCATCGGCGTGCCGCTGTCGCCCGAGGCCGCGGAGTCGCTGCTCGCCGCCCAGGGAGACGGCGGATGGTACCGGATGATCGACAAGGCCGAGGAGATCGAGCGGCAGCAGTGGGACGACTTCGAAGCGAGATTCCGCAGCTACCACGAAGCGACCCTACCGTATCGGTTCTTGCCCGAGACCGACGAGGAATGCGCCATCGTGGTCAAGGCGTTCCCCGCTGTCACGGTGGAAGGTAAGGCGGGGTCCTTGGCCCTCGATCATCAGGGCCTCCATTTCACGAGCTGGAAGTCGCCCATCGCGTATCGTGAGATCACTCAATGTGCGCTCAACGATGGGGTGCTTCAGATCCACTACCAGCGCGACGGGAAAAAGAAAGAGAAGCTCAAACTCAGCACGTTCGGCAAACGCCAGAAAGAAGCCCTCGACGCCATCAATCGCTACTGGGGCCGCTATCAAAGTGCCGCGGCGTACCAGGCTCGAAAATGTCGCGAGGAAACCCCGGCCGGTTCGTAGCCGGCTTGAACGTCGCGAACGCGGATGCCAGGCGCCGCCATGACCTCGATTTCTCGATTCGCTTGTTACCCTCGGCCCGTAGGCGCATATCAGGAATTTCCTGATGGCGTCGATGAAATTCCGAATCGGCGGCATAATACATAATGGGGAGGTCTATTTGCACGTCTCGATCTTCCGGGCGACAAGGAGTTTCGGGAATACCTCTGCGGTATCTCTCTCGAAATCGCGCGAACGAAGCCAACAACGCCCGGTCACCCGAACTTCGAAAGCAAGAATCGCGCGAACGAAGCCAGCTCAAGCGGTGGCCCCGCGACTCGCATTCACCGAATGGAGATCATGAAAACAAACCCGGGAAGGCAATGATCCGCCCTGCGACACCGAATTCAGGCTCAAAACATCGAAAACGAAGCCACGGTTATCCGGATTGTATCGATTATGCGGGCTGAAGCGCGGTGAAGCCCGCCGGTTTTTCCCGACTTCCTCGATTCGGATCGCGGAGAGCGTGGCGCGAGTGATGGATGCAGTGACCCATGCAGTTTGCCGTTCAAAGCCGCGTGGGGTTGGACGGGAAGGGTCGCGAACTCGATTCCAATCACTCCGAGGATGTCAGAAGCAACGGTTCGAGAGCGCTTCCCGCTTGGTTCGCGCACAACTCGACACGCATGTCACTCATACTAACCCGACGCGCCAGCGAGGGGAATGCCGTCGGACCCTCGCTGGCGCGTCGGGTTAGTATGAGTATTCGTGCGCAACCCAAGCGGGAAGCGCTCGAGATGATCCACCGAACGTCGATCGGAAAGGCCGAAGGCCCCTCTGGATCGGAATCCTCGACAACCCGACGGTTGACATGTCTGGGAGCGACGCAGCCGGCCCCGTTCCGAATCGCCTCCGGACCGGCCGCATCGTGTTCTGGAATGGATTTCTGACGTGATGATCAAACGATGCGATCGTGGCATCGCTTCGACGCCTTCGACCCCGCCTTCATTTCTGGCCCCACAGCACCGTCCGGAGCCGCACGCTCGCGGCCGGATCGGCCTCGAGCAATCCTTCGTGGAACCATCGCGTCCAACCGCGTGGCCTGCGAGATTCCCGGCGGACTCCGTAGATCTTGCGACGCTTCTTGGGATTCATGGTCGCCTCCTCGGGCAAAGGAGCCATGGAAGAAGTGGATGTCCGATGATACTCTCATTAGCAACTGTAATACCGAAGGCCGAAATCTCGCCGGCTCGAAGTTTTTTTCCGTCGCGACGTCGCGTTTCCTCGACTCAAAGCCCTGCCTTTCCTGTTGATCAGTCAACTTCCCATCGGGGCCACGGCCAGGCCGCTCCACGCGGGCGCGGATCGGTGAGCGGTAGCCGTTGAACGCGCGATTTGTAAGCATTACAGCTTCGCCGACGCGCAACTTGTAAGATGATGTCCGGAGGTCAGGGCGTCGGCGGCCCCCATGGCCGCTGAAGGGAGGATTCCGATGACGTCTTCCGGGTTCCACGACATCTGGGCCTCGATTTCCTCCTGGTTCCAGGGGGTCGATCCGCGGGACGTCGCCAGGTTCCTGGGCGAGAAGCTGCTGGAGGGCATCTTCCAGGCGATCGCCGTGGTGGTCATCGGCTGGCTCGTGCTCTACCGCCAGTGGCGCCAGCTCACGCAGGGGAAATCGGATCAGGTCGTGTTCTCGGCCAACCTCCTGACTCCGATCGTCGAGCCATCCGCCGGCGCGGCGGGGGTCGATCTCTATCAACTCCAGCTTCGCACGGTGCTCCCGCCCCGGACGGTCAACCAGATCCTGGACAACGTCGCCCTGCGGAGGCTGATTCGCCAGCTCGCCGAGCAGGCCACCCTGACCGACCCGGTCCTCGCCACCGAGGGGATGGCCGGCTTCGAGATCGTCAACGATATCGTCAACAGCGTGGCCGGCAGCCTGGCCACCGCGTCGTTTCCCCGGGGCCAGTGGCTGCTAGCCGCGACGTGCGAGGACCGTAAGGTCGTCCGCAAGTGTTGCATCCGGGTGCTGCTGATCCGCCGCGCAGACCTCGAACGCATGGCATCCTGGGACTGGTGCCGCGAACACGTCCTCGTCGAGGAGTGGTACCACTTCTGGAGGATCGTCACCCTCCATCAAATCGCGCTGCGATACCGGGATGAACAGGACCGTCAGAAGCAAGCACGCGCCCAGGACATCCGGGAGAACCTCCTGCCGCTGGTCGATCGCCAGGCTCATCACCCGCGCGTCCGTGCACTCTCGCTGGGGATCAACGTCGACGAGCCGATCATCAAGACGCCCATCACCGTCGACTGGACGAAGTATCTCCCGCAGATCGCCGAGGTGGGATTGAAGCTTTCCGATGCATCGGCAAAGGCGCCGGACGCCTGAATCGGGCCGGCTCAACGAGTCCGGCGCCGAGGCGACTCGAGTATGCCAGCGACCCACTTCGCCTGTTCGGGTTTCAGTCGCGGCACGATCGGGTCCTTTCCGTACTCGATCTCGCGATCATAGGGGCCGAAGGCGTAGGATCGGTCGAAAGCGTCCTGAAGATCGAGCGGCACGTCGGGGTCTCCCGGCAGCAGCGGGATCCCGATCTTGGGGAGACCCTGAGTCATCGCGATCGGATAGACGACGAACTCCTTGGGCCGATTGAAACGATGGATCGAAATCAGGTAATCGAACTCGCCAGCCTGTGCCTTGACGAGATCCCTGGGAACGGCCAGGGTGTGTGTCCCGCCGCGGAGCAGGTCGATCTCGACCAGATGCGTCTCGCTTTCCAAGGTTTTGATCTGTTTCTCCACATACTTCTCGCGCCCGGGATGGCCGGTCTTCTTATTGGATGGGCTCAAGACTTCGATGGAGGTGACGATCTGGACCTCCTTGCCACGGCGACGGCGGACTTCCAGGAAGGTCTGCTTGAACGGCCCATGTTCGATGGTCTCGACCATCACGACCAGGGGACCTCCTTCCTGCGGCTCGGTCAACACGGCCAGATCGCCGCCTCTCCGCTTGCGCCGCTTCGAGGTTGACTGGACGATCTCGACATCGGGCTCGATATGCCTTTGCGTATATTCCAGCCAGACTCGCTGACTTGACTGAGCATAATAGGTCTTGGGCAGGCTGCGCTGAAGCGCGCCTTTCATGAAGACGATGAGATTGTCATGTAGGTCCGGAAACCAGTCCGGACTTTCCAGGTATGGGTCCATCCCGGGGAAGGGCGACGGCATCGAACAGCTCCTCTTCGGGAAGCATCGCGGATCAATCGTCATTGTCGTCGGGGCATGCCGACGGGTCAATCGCGGATCCCCCGCGTCGTCCGAGGCCGGAAAGCTAGCCCGGTCGTTGCGTCGCGCGAAGGGACCCGTTAGCCTTGACGTTGAGAGCGGGGTGCCGCATCCCTGGCACCCCGCGGCTGGATCCTAGGAGCATTTCCGATGTCGCATCATGAACACGTCCCGGGTTGCCTCGGCCGCCGCCAGTTCCTGGCCGCGAGTGCGGCGGTCCCCGCTCTGGCGGGCATGTCTTTGACCTACGTCTCGGCCCAGGAGCCCAGGGCGGCCTCCGGCAAGGCCGGGGCGAACGAGAAGTGGGGGATTCCGGGTCCGTATCCCGGGCGAGTCATCGAGGTCCGCAATCCTCGGATGATCAAGAATGACGTGAAGGATCGCGGGGCGATCCATGCGGCCGTCGACCGGGGCATGAAGGAACTGACCGGCGCCACCGACGCCGTCGAGGCCTGGCGCAGCTTCGTCGAGCCGGGCGACGTGGTCGGCGTCAAGATGAACCCGGTCGGCAACCCGCTGGCCAACAGCTCCAACGAGCTGATGCTCGAGGTCGTCGACGGGCTCCTGGCGGCCGGTGTCAAGAAGAAGGATATCATCATCTTCGAGCGGTATCGCGACGAATTCGTCGGGGCCAAGATGCACCTGGCCGTGCCCGACGGCATCTCCTGGACGGGGCTGGGGATCGCCTACAACGGCAAGCAGGTGGACATCAAGGGGGACGACGAGAAGACCGGCAACCTCGACCGGACCACCGGCTACGACCCCGACGAGTTCATGGTGATGGAGGTCGTCATGCCCGGCCTCGATCCCCGGGACGAACGGACCCGGCGCTCGCATCTCGGCCTGCTCGTGACCCGGCGCGTCAACAAGCTCGTGCTCATGCCCGTCCTGAAGGACCACGGCTCGGCCGGGGTCACCGGCGCGCTCAAGAACATGAGCCACGGGCTGGTCAATAACGTCTGCCGATCGCACGGCACGCCCGACACCAACGTCTGCAACCAGTTCATTCCCCAGGTCGTCAACCACCCGATCATCCGCCGCAAGTGCGTCCTCCAGATCATGGACGGGATCAAGGGCGTCTACCAGGGCGGCCCGGGCGCCTCGAGGCCCGAATGGACCTGGGAGAACAACGCGCTCTTCTTCGCCACCGACCCCGTCGCGATGGACCACGTCGCCTGGCGTT
The DNA here is from genome assembly GCA_963743925.1 of uncultured Planctomycetota bacterium. GTDB lineage: Bacteria > Planctomycetota > Planctomycetia > Isosphaerales > Isosphaeraceae > CAVZRC01. The sequence continues at coordinate 461,037 of CAVURY010000037.1, forward strand.
ACGTCAACGCCAAGCGCAAGGAGAAGGGGCTGCCGCCGGTCGGCGCGGCGGGCAAGCTGGGCCTCGACCCGCTCAAGACCGAGGGCTTCGACATCCGCCAGCCGCAACACATCCCCCTGGCCGCCAACCTCGGCCTGGGCATCTTCCCCTTCCACTCGCCCCGGGGCAGGCGAGACGAGATCCAGCATCGGGTCATCTCGATCGCTTGACCCTGGTCCGCACCGGGTCCTCCGAAAAATTCACCATCCGAAAAGAAATCGGGATTGGCAGGCCCCACTCGTCCCACTACCAAGGACCACGCAATCCGTTGGGGGGAGTTGGGCCATGATCTTGGGGCGAAATCAACCGGCTTCACGCTATCTCTTCCGACTTTTCCAGATGGGCACTGTCGGCGACCTGACCGACGGCCAGCTCCTGGAGCGATTCGCCGCCGGGAACTGCGAGTCGGCCGGGTCGGCGTTCGATGCCTTGGTCGAACGGCACGGGCCGATGGTGATGCGCGTCTGCCGGCGTGCCCTGGGTGACCTTCACGACGCGGAGGATGCCTTCCAGGCGACGTTCTTGATCCTGGTCAAGAAGGCCCGCACGGTCCGCAACGGCGACTCGGTGGCCAGTTGGCTGCACGGGGTCGCCTTGCGGGTCTCGGCCGATGCGCGGGCCGCCGCGGCCCGTCGGCGCAGGCACGAGGGACGCGGCGCGGAGATGGCGGCTCGGTCGGCCGACGGCCGGCCCGCCTCCGTCGAGGAGTCGCTGGAGCTCGGTCAGGTTCTCGAAGAGGAGGTGGGCCGGCTATCGGAGAAATACCGGGCACCGGTCGTCCTCTGCCATCTGGAAGGTCTGACCCATGAGGAGGCCGCCGAACGGCTGCAATGGCCGGTCGGCACGGTGCGCAGCCGGCTCTCGAGGGGCCGCGATCGACTCCGGTCGAGACTGGTCCGTCGCGGTCTGGCTCCCTCCGTCGTGCTGCCGGCCGTCTCGAAGGCTCCCCCGGTCCAGGCGGTTTCCGCCGCCTTGATCGACCAGACCGTGAAGACCGCGGCGCGGATCGTGGCGGGCGAGGCGATGACGGTCGGGATGGTCCCGGCTACCGTCGCCTCCTTGATCCGAGGAGGACTCCGTCACATGTTTCTCAATCAATTGAAGATGACTGCGAGCTCTTTGCTCGCACTCGGAATGCTCGGCGCGGGCACGCTCGCCATGGCGATGCCCGGGCTGGATGTCGGCCGCCAGGAACCCGCCCCGGCGAAAGGGGTCGTGCGCCACGAACTCACTCCGGCAAAGGCACTCGACCCATTGCCGACCAGGGCCTACATCCGCAACTCCCTGAAGAGCTGGTGGGAGGGGATGAGGAGCCTCGAGTTCCGCGAGCGAACGACCTACCTCGGGCCCGATGGCCGACCGAAGAAGGGCGAGCTCACGGGAGTCGTCGACTACGCGCACGCCCTCGGCAATCGCCGGATCGTCCGCCACGGCGCGATCAATGCCGAGGGCGTCGAATCGTACGTCCAGGAACGCCGCTGCGACGGCATGAACCACTTCTACATCCTGGCCGACGGCAAGTTTCCGTCCGAGATCACGACCTTCGAGGTCAGCAAACAGACCGACACGCACGACTTCTACGAGGGGGAGATGAGCGATGTCTTATGGCTGATCCTATTCCTGGACGTCCGCGCCGGCAGGCCGCTCTATCAGTTCATCGATCGGGGCAACCCGATGGAAATCTCCCGGGATCCGGCGGGAAAGCCGAAGGTGGTCCTGACCATCGACCACGGCGGCCCGGTCGCGATCGAGCTCGACCCGGATCACGGCTGGCTCCCGCGCAAAGTCGGACAGATCACCTCGGTCACGAAATTCGCCAAGGACAATGGAGTGTGGTTCCCGGTCGAGGGCACTTCTACCGGTCGCGATCGGGAAGGAGCGTCCACCTTCCAGGTCGTCGGCCTGCGGATCAATCGTCAGATCGCCGACGATCGGTTCACATTCCCGCCCGATCAGAAGACCAAGGCAGTCGAGTTGAAACCCCGTCGCTGATCCCGTCCAATTTCCCGACCCTCTTGATCGAATCCGGGCCTCTCTTTACAATTGTCCGATGTCCGATAAATGTCGGAGGCCGGACTTCCCGGCTTCCGGCCTGGTCGGGCCGTCGTGGCGACGCGACGGCTTCCGGTCCTTCACGGGGGGCTTGCCATGAGGGAGAACGCGTTGGTGCGGTCGCGGCGGCGGGTCGGCCTGGGGCTGTCGGTGCTGCTGGGGTCGTGGACGCTCTGGATGTGCACGCCGGGGATCCCGGTGATGTGGGCCCCGCACGCCGACGAGTCGGTGCGGCAAGCGGGCTCGGTCTTGTTCGAGCACGAGTGGACTCAGGGCGATTCGCTGGCGCGCGGCGATGGGCTGGGGCCTGTCTATAACGAGAAGTCGTGCGTGGCCTGCCACTTCCAGGGAGGGGTCGGCGGGGGCGGTAGCGTGAAGCAGAACGTCGCAGCGTTCGAGGCCCTGCCGGGCCCGGGACGCGACGAGGTCAAGGGCGGTGTGGTCCACACTTACGCCATCTCCAAGGAATGCCGGGAAACTCCCACGTTGCTCCACGACTTCTTCCCGATCGTGAAGGGCGGCCTGCAGATCGTCGGGGGTTGCAAGGTCGAGATCAAGGACTTCGACCCGGTGCGCGTCCAGGGCATCAACCCGACGGCGCTGTTCGGCGCGGGCTGGATCGATCGGATCTCGTCGAAGAGCATCGAGTTTCAGAGTCGGCAACGGACGTGGCAAGTCATCGGCAAGGAGATCACGACCGTCAACCTCAACTCCGTCCCCCTGGGCCGGCCGCGGGTGCTGCCGGATGGACGGGTCGGCAAGTTCGGCTGGAAGGCTCAGTTCGCGACGCTGGAGGAGTTCGTCGGCGCCGCGTGCGCCAACGAGCTCGGCCTGGGCAACCCGATGATGGATCAGGCCCACCCCTGGACGCACGCGACCCACTCCAAGGTGGAAGCCGACCTGGACTCGGAGCAATTCCGCTCGCTGGTGGGGTTCTGCGACACCCTGCCCCGTCCGGTGGAGATCCTGCCCGACGACCCGCGCGGGAAGGCCCAGGCCGAGCGCGGCAAGGTCGTCTTCGGTCAGGTCGGCTGCGCGATCTGCCACACGCCCGACATGGGCGGCGTGACGGGAGTCTACAGCGACTTCCTGCTGCACCGGGTCGCCAAGCCGATCGGCCAGGGCAGCGGATACTCCGAGGTCCCGCCGGTCCCCTTGCCGCGCGACTACCCGCAGGAAGATGAATGGAAGACGCCGCCTCTCTGGGGCGTCGCCGACAGCGCCCCCTACTTCCACGACGGTGGATCGACCACCCTCGAGGTCGCGATTCGCCGGCACAAGGGCGACGCCGAGAGCGTCACCCACGCCTTCGAATCGCTCGCCCACGCCGATCGCGATGCGGTCATCGCCTTCCTCAAGAGCCTCAAGGCGCCCGCCGAGGCCAAGCCCGCCGACTCCCGATCGAGCCGGTACATCGCCATGTCCCGTTGAAGTCGGCACCCGATTGAATGAATGGATAGGCCATTTCAACGTGTGTGAAAATCAGTTCATGAGTGGGTCGTGTCCCTTTCCGTCGGCGGCAGGCCTCCTTCGCGGGCGTCCTGCCGCTCGCGTTTCCGCCCGGCCAGGGTGAGGAATCCGCCGTCGTCGCGCCAGCCCAGATCGCCCGTATCGAACCAGCCGGAGTCGAATGCGGCGCGGGTGGCCTCCGGCTGGCGCCAGTAATCGCGGAACAGGTTCGGGCCGCGGATCCGGATCGATCCGGCCACGCCCGGCCCCGCGAGCGTGCCGTCGTCCAGGACGACGCGGAGCTCCACGCCGTCGAGCGGCACGCCGACCGAACCCCGGGGCGAGGTCCCGTCGAGTGGCACGCTGGCGATGACATTTGCCTCGGCCATCTCATGGTGATGGATGATCGGCCGGCACAGGATCGATTCCAGCTCGGGCAACGCTTCGGGACGGATCGTCCCCGATCCGCAGAGGAACAGCCGCATCCTCGACCATCTCGGCGCGACGTCCCGGAACTCGTGCCGCTCGAGGAAGGCGTGATAGAACGCGGGAATCCCCATGAAGACCGTGCCTCCCTCCAGGATTTCCAGGGTCCGGGCGGGTCTAAAGGATTCTTCGATGTGCATGCAGGAGCCGGACGACAGGCACAGGTGAGAGCCGAGTGAGAGCCCCTGGACGTCGAAGAGCGGAAGCACGTTGATCAACATATCCTCGGGCGTGAGACGCCAGGCGGCACGGAGGGCGTGCAAGCCGGAGGCGAGGCTGGCGTGGGTGTGCACGACGCCCCTGGGACGTCCGGGTGAGTCCGCGTTGTAGAGTATCAAGCATGCGGCATGGCGCTCGATCGCGGTCTCAACAAGCTCGGCCGGCGGCGCCGCCCACGCCTCGACGTCGAGCATCAGCGCGCGGAGACCCGGCAACTCGCCGCGCGAGGCGTGGACGATCGGATGGATTTCCCGTCCGGCCACCACCGCCCGCGCCCCGCTATCCCGGAGGAGATCCAGCAGGGCATCGACCGGGAGTCGCGGGTTCAGCGGGAGCGAGACGGCCGCCGCGTACAGGGCTCCCAGGTGAGCCGCGAGGAACGGCAACTTCTCCGAGGTCACGATCGCGACCCGGTCTCCGCGAACGACACCCAACCGGCGTAACCGGGACGCGCAGCGTCGAGCCTTCACGTCCAGGTCCCCATAGGTCCACGATCGATCCTGGTGGCGGATCGCGGGCCGGTCTGGATAGTCCGAGAACGTCGCCCTCAGCTCATCGAGGAAGTGCCCGGGGCGATCGGCGGAGTCGCCTGCAAATGACCGGTTCATGATATGGTACTTTCCGATTCAATGACTCAGGTCCAGGGCCAGCCGGACGAGTGCCGTCAGCTCGAGCATGAGCCGCGCCGCGGGACGCGCGTCCCATCGCGGCGTCTCGCTCTTCAGCTCGAGGGCATCGGCGAGCAGCGACACCGGGCGCGTCAGTCGATGGTAGCCGATCGCCGAACCGTATCGCGCGAGTTCACGCCAGCCCCGTGCCGTGTGCGGGTCGGACCGTTGGAGTCCCAGCAGGACGAGCTCGCCCAGGGCGGTGAGGAGCTGTCGCGGATAGTCGGCGATCGGATCGATGGACTGAGTGGCCGCGCCACTCGGCGACCGGGCCGCGACCGATCCCCCCCCGGCGCCGTCGGCCCACGGCTGGAGGATCGTCCGCGAGAGACCCTCCTGGAAGACGAGCGCCGTGGGCGCGATCACGAGCCCGCGCGGGCCCAGCCTCGTCGGACCCGCGACGAACCGGAGCGACTCGGGCGGCCCCTTCGCCAGGCGGGCGAGGAGCGACTCGACTCCGCCGCGTCCGCGGCCATGGTAGGGGTGCTCCAGCTCGGCGAGACTCCCACCGGCATCGACGAGAGTCGCACGGACCACATGAGCCGACGTGTCGAACCGGCTCACCTGAAATCCGGCGACGGCGACGACGTGGAAATCCTCGGCCACGCGACGCGGCCGGAGCGACGAGGGCGGTAACACGCCGAGACGGGCCCGAAGCTCATCGAAGCCCTCGGCCAGGACCGGGGCGCGAAGCTGCTCCCAGGCGAACGCCTGGGGATTGACGACCGCGCGGGCCCGGCCGATGATCAGCCGGTGACTCGGCGACCGCTTCGCCCCCTGGATGAGCAACTGGCCGGCCCCCAGGTCCGCCAGCGACGCCCCTTTCACGAGTGCCGGCCGCGCCAGCGTGCAGAAGTCGCGCGGGAGTTCGGTCGTGCTCTCCACCGGGTCGGCGAATTCGCGCCCGGCCGTGACGATCGTGCCGGTGTCAACATCTTGCAGATAGGCGAACAACTCGACCGAGCGTCGGGCGACCCGGGCGCCGCAGCCCAGCCCGATGTATCGCGACGAGGCGATCTCGACCGGCCGGTCGGAGCGGCTGCCTCGGATCAGGAGCTGCGGGACCGCCTTGGTCTGGCTCCGGATCGCGTCGGACCGGATGACCAGCTCGCCGATCAGCTCGGCGGCCCGATTGGGATCGAACAGGGCATCATGGGTCAGGTAGCGCTCGAACTGCCGGGCAAACTCGCCCACGACCTCACCCGGCCAGGCCAGGTCTTCGTCGCGGCAACGCGCCTCCAGCCGGGTCAGCCGGTCTCCCCAGGCACGCGGGGCGGCGGATGTACCATGCTCGACCCACTCCAGGAGCGTCGCTTCCAGATCGTCGAGCAACGATGTGGGGACCGGCAGCGCCGCTTGCTGGGTCGAGACGAAGCCCGCGGTCGCGGAGGGCTCGAGCATCCGGAACGCCCAGACGGCGGGCGGGACATGCCGGCAGGGCGCCGGCTCGGCACAGTCGCAATGGGTATAGCGGATGTCGCCCGGCACCAGGAACCGGACCGTATGCGGCGGCACGTGGAACCGGCGCTGGGCTTCGCGCCGCGTACCAGCTCGGCCAGCAGCCCTTGCTGGAACTCACCGAGGGCCCTCGTGAGCGCGGCCGGCTTGAACGCGACGGCCAGGGCGTCGTCGCCGATCTGGCCGGGGTCCCATGGGCCGGAAGGTTCCGCCGGGGCCGGGGACTCGACGCCCGCAGGAGGCACGGCCACGACTCGCTTCTGATAGGCCAGGACGGTGCGGATCAGGTGACGGCAGAGTTCGGTCGCCGGGCACGTACATCGACCCTCGCCGATGACCTTGCCATGAGGGAGACGGCATTCGACGCCATCCGACCACCGCGCCGAGACTTCGCCATCGGCCGCCTCATCCAGCTCGCCGCGAATCTCGCCCGACTCGAGCTCGCGTTGGGCGCGCTTGACGGTCCCGCGGTTCGTCAAGACCGCGAGGTCGTCCGGCGACAAGGCCATCAAGTCGGGTCGGGGCATAGTTACGCGTTACCTGATCTTCTGAGCCACCCATTCGGCCAGCTCTCCCGGCGTCATGGCCGCGACGTGCGCGCCGAGGGCGACGAGCCTCCGGGCGGTCTCTCGGTCGTAGTTGGGCTCGGCGCGGCCGTCGAGCGCGGCCAGGCCGAGCAGGGTCACGCCGCTCTCGACCAGGCCCCTGGCGATACCGAACAACCGATCCACCGGAGCACCCTCGTAGAAGTCGCTCATCAGCACGACGATCGTCCGTCGGGGCGATTCGACGAGTCGGGCGGCATAGGCCAGGGCGCCGCCGATATCCGTCCCGCCCCCGAGCTGGACCTTCATGATCGTTTCCACCGGATCATGACATTCATCGCTCACGTCCACGATGTTGGTGTCGAAGAGGCAGAGATGCGTTCGCATCGCCTTGATGCCGAAGAAGATCGCCGCGGTGACGGCCGCATGGATGACGCTGTCGGCCATGCTGCCCGACTCGTCGACCAGGATAATGACCTGCCAGCGGTCGGCCTGTTAACGGATGCGGGAGAAGAAGAATGGCGCCTCGATCGAGAGTCGTTTGGTCTTCGGATTGTAACGGGCCAGGTTGCGGCGGATGGTCGTCTCGGCATCGAAGTTCTTCGCGACCTTCAGGCGGCTCCGGCGCTGGCGGTCAACGGCGCCCAGGAAGGCCGCCTCCACGGGCCTCGCGAGTTTCTCCATCAACTCCTCGACGACCTTCCGGACCATGTCGCGCGCCAGGGCGAGCACCTGCTGGTTCATCAGGTGCTTGGTGTGGAGCACGGCCTTCAGCAGCGTCATGCTCGGCCGGGCGCGGCGGAGCAGGTCGGGGTTGGTCACCATCTCGTCGAGCCGGTAGCGCTCGAGGGCGTCCTTCTCGATCCGTTCGATGGTCCGCCTGGGGAAGAGCGTGTGCACGGCGTTGATCCAGTCGGGCACGGTGAGCTGAGAGTCGCCGAGTCCGCCTCCTTGCCCGCCGCCCGGGCGGACGTTCCGGCCGGCACCATACTCGCGGTCGTAGAGGTACCCGAGCGCCCGGTCCTGCTCGGCGGCGGGCCCGTCGAGCGTGCAGCCCAGCGCGTCCTCGGCACCCTCGCCGAGGACCAGCCGCCAGCGGACCAGGCGTTCGCGGGATACGTCGCTCATCGAGACCCTCCTCTCACTCCGAATCGTTCGGCCGCGAGAAACAGCCTGGACTCGAACGCCATGGCGCGCACGGCGTCCTCGGTGCTGACCTCCAGGACGGCCATGGGCGCCTCGTCAGGATTGATCCCGAGCGACCGGAGCAGGTTGAGCGCCATGTGATGCTTCTCCCTGGGGGTGAAATAGGTGAAGGCCAGCCGGAGCGACGGCAGCGCCTCCAGGAACGTCTCGGAGGAGAAGCCGGCGATCAGCTCGTCGATGCCGAGGATCAGGCCGATCTGCCGCTGCGTGGCCTCGCGCGCCAGGCCGAACAATCCGGTGAGGAAGTCGCCCAGCCGGCTCGGATCGGCGAACTGCCTGAGCTCGGCCCGCACTCGATCGGGATCGGCCGCGCCCAGCGTCCACAAGGCCCCATGCGCCGCGCCCCGGACGACCGGCGACTGGCTCGCGTCCTCCGCGACCCGGGCGAGCACCTCGAGGAGCTCGGTGCGATCCAGTCCCGTGTCCGCGGCGCACTGCTCGAAGGTCTGGAGCAGGGCCCGGACGCTGTCGACCAGCTCGGCCTCGTGGCCGGCGACCTGGCCCAGGCCCTCGAGCAGCCAGAGCCCGCGCCCGAACGCCTCGACCAGCAGTGAGCCGAGATCCGCCCGCCCGCGACTGCCGAGCGTCGCGTCGTGCCGAAAGAGGTAGAGCAGGTGTCCCAACGCCCCGGTGACGGCGAGGAAGTCGCCGTCCTGGCGGATCAGCCCGGCGAGGCGCTCGTGCAGCTCGCCCACGATCGAGTCGAGGCCCGCGAGCACGGCGTCGAGCAGGAGCCGTGCGGCGGCCCTGGCATCGCGCTCGACCCGTTCGACGGCCTCGAGCAGCCGCGCCGCGGCCGCCTCGGCGAGCGATGAGCCATACCGCGCCGCCTCGATCGCCGTGGCATCCAGCTCGGGCGACCAGGCGATCCGCCATCGCTCCCAGCACCGTACCAGGTCGTCGCGTCGGGCGAAGTCGGTCCCGCCCATCCGCGTGAACCCCGCGATGCCCAGTAGGGCGATCTGGTGGAGAGACCGGCTCTTGAGCCGGTCGGCCTCGACGTCCAGGACGAGCTCAAATTCGCGCGGGCGTTGCTCGGGTTCCCAGCCGTTCTCCTTGAGCCGCTGCTTCAGGTCGAGCACCAACGGCGGCAGCACGGTCCCCTCGGCCAGTCGTCCCCGTTCGCCGCCTCGGAAGACTTCGTGCACGGCGTCGAGCAGCGGATGAGTCCGGCTCTCGCTGGACTCGTCCTTGACCAGTGCCGCGGCGATGCCATCGACCAGGTCTCGGCGCCAGACGACACCATGACCCCGGAGCGCGGCCAGCCCGCGCACCGTCGCATCGGCGGCGATCAGGTCGGCCGCGCTGATCGGCTGGCCGCGCTTGCGCAAGACGCCCGCCACGCGCGCCAACAACCGTCGGTGCGTCTCCCCCAGTCCCGATCGACGGTCCTCCCACGCCTGGTGGTAGAAGCCCGGGTTCGGCATGCCCGACTCGTATCCCTTGAGTCCGTCGAGCCGTTCGTAGGAGTAGGGTGTCAATGCCAGGCCGCGCTCGACCGGCTCCGCTCTCGTTGAAGTGGACGGGACTGGGTCGTTATCATCTCCCTGCAATCGATCGAAAAGCGCCGAGCTGTGGAATCCACCCGTGACGACGAGCAGGCGGCCTTGGTGCACTTGCATTGCTCGGCGGATCTCCGCCGCCATGAACGCCTCGCGATGCAGGTCGACCGCCTTCGGTTCGCCGTCGAGCCGGCGCAGGTGCTCGCAGAATGCGTGGCCGCGGCGGAAGTATTCCTCCACGCTCATCCCGGGCTCGACCTCGAACATCTCGTCCCAGAGGGCGTCGAAATCGTCGACGCCCAGCCGACGGCAGAGGGTGGCGATGTAGGCTCCCCCGCGCATCTCGGCGTCGGCATAGCGATGGCTCAATCGGTCGCTCTCGGCGACCTCGGCCCACGGCAGATCGATGAACCGGACGGTCGCGCCCAGCTCTCGACCGACTCGCAGCGCCTGCCACTCCGGGGAGAACACGCAGAACGGGTAATAGGCCCCGCGTCGCGAGCCGTCGGCGAGCCGGACATAGCTGTAGATGGCGATGGGCAGATCATGGCCGAGGTAAAGCTCGTCGAGCCTCTCGTTGTAGTCCGACGGCCCCTCGATCAGGACGGCGTCGGGCCGCATCCGCTCGGCCAGCTCGACGAGCACCCGCGCGCAGAGCGGGCTATGGTGCCGGACCGGGAAGAACACGACCCGGGCATCCATGTCGAACTCGGTGAGTGTCTCGGGGACTGCCCCGTCGCCGCGATTCACAGCAGGTGGCTCCGAGCTTCGTAGAAGGCGACCCAGGCGGCGCCTCGGCGCGCCTTGACGACGTGGTTGAAGTAGTGCTGGAGCTTCTTCATGTCGTCGGGCGCATCCTTCAAGGCCGAGCCGACGAGATGCTGGACCAGGTGGCCCGGCTCGACCTCGCCCTTGCCGTAGTAATAGGCGTGGATCCCCGCCGCGAAGCCGGCGGAGACCGCCTCGGCCGTGCTCAGGGCCGTCGTCAGCGGCTCCAGCGCGCTGCCGTCGGCCGTCTTGCCGCGCGCAGCTCGCGGAACGTGGTCACGAGCAACTCGGTGATCTCGGGCCGGAGCGAGACCGGGACCTCGGCGCGGCGGAGCAACCGGTCCGACTCGCGCTGGACCAGAGCCATCTCCTCGGCCAGGTCGGCGATCGGGTGGACCGTCTCGAAGTTGAACCGACGCTTCAGGGCCGCGCTCATCTCGTTGATGCCGCGGTCGCGGGTGTTGGCCGTGGCGATCACGTTGAACCCCGCCCGGGCATAGAGCATCCGGCCCGGTCCGTCCAGCTCCGGGATGCTCATCACGCGATCGCTGAGGATCGAGAGCATCACGTCCTGGATCTCGAGCGGGCATCGGGTGATCTCCTCGAACCGGACGATCTTGCCTTCGGTGATCCCGCGGTGCAGGGGTGCCGGCACCAGCGACGCCTCGCTCGGCCCCTCGGCGAGCAAGAGGGCATAATTCCACGAATACTTGATGTTATCCTCGGTCGTCCCCGCGCTCCCCTGGATGGTCAAGGTCGAGTCGCGGCTCACGGCGGCGGCCAGCAGTTCGCTGAGGTAGCTCTTGGCCGTCCCCGGCTCGCCGATCAGCATCAATCCGCGGTTGGTGGCCAGCGCGACGATGCAACGCTCCAGGAACGCGCGGCGGCCGACGAACTTCGGGGCGATCCCCTTCTGTTCGTCGCCCAGCACGAAGGTCAGCACCGATCGAGGCGACAGGAACCAGCCCTGAGGTCGGGGCGCGTCGCGATCGTCCTGGGCCAGCCGAACGAGCTCGTCGGCGTAGAGCTCTTCGGCCGACGGCCGCTGTATGGAGTCGGGACCGGCCGAGGCCGAGGGACCGGGATCAGGGGGTTTCGTGTTCTTCGCGCGGGCCATGAGCCTCATGTCTCCTTCGAAGCCAGTTCTTCCAGGAGCGTCATCACCTCACTCAGGACGACCCGGTCCACCTCGCCGAGCCCCAGTGGGTCGCCCCGGGTATCCGCCTCGTCTCCGGATGTCGTCGGTACGAAGTAGCACGCGCGGATTTCTCGTCGATTCCGGCCGATGTCGGCGGCCTTGATCACGGCCGTCACGCCCGATTCCTCGAAGGTTCTGGTCCGCTCATAGAAGTCGTTACGGCAGGACGCGTACGTCCAGCCGTGTTGACGGAGTATCGCGCAGAAAGGTCTCAGGGAGTCGCAGGCCCTCGATCCGCGCAATCCCCCTGGCTTTCCGCTGATCCGCCGCGAGCCGGAGGAACGCGCGGCCGAGCTGAGGGAATGGCGGCAAGATCTCGTGCTCCGCAAACACCTGGCCCCATGCTGAGATCTTCTCGTGGGATAGGTGTACGGGATGGACGATCCCCACCGAAGCACCCCCATCCAGTCGAAAGGCGGCTTCATTCACGTCGGAGTAATCGCGCTCCTCGCTGACGCGGAACGCCGAGACCAGTTGCCCCGATGAGTCGAAACAACCCCAGAGGATGCGTCGAACGAGGTGGATCAAGAGCGGGTGCTGCACCAGGAACGTCTCGAACTCGGCGGGCCTCCACCGCCGTCCTGAGACCATCGTGCGCTCGAGCCGCTCGGCTTGAGTCCTGGCCACCCAAGGCACCTGCCTCTTGAGCCGATTCCATCTGTCGATAGCGGCCGTGACGCTCGCCGGGGCATCCCTGGCGTTGGGAGTGGGCAGATTGCGACGCAGCTTGCCGGCCGCGTCGCGGATCATCGGCTTCATCGCGCCGTCGAGGGCGAATCGGAACTGCCTCGGGCCGAAGTCGAGGACGGGACCTCCGGGCGCACCGAGTCCGAAAGTAGGGACGATCCGGTCCTCCAGCTCGGCGCGTGAGAGGCCGCGTTCGTCGGCGACCTCCCACATCAGTGCAGCCGCACGGGCTCCCAGGCGGCGGACGGGAAACTCCCGGGCGATCCGGTTCAGGTGCGCGAGAGCCAAATCGGAGCCGATGGCGCGGAGGCATTCCAGGCCGCCGTGGGCGCGCGATCGCCGGGACCGGCCGGCCCAGATGCGGATCATGGGAGGCAGATCGTGGGCCGCGTCGTCGGATCCGAGCAGCCCAAGCGCCGCCAGGGCCCAGTTCTCCTTGGGCGGGGCCTCGTGTTGGATCCACCGTTCCAGGAGGGACCAGGCGAAGGCGTCGAGCGATCGCCGATCGGCATGAGCCCGGAGGGCCGTGGTCAACGGGTGAGGCGCCGCGAACGTGCTCCTGGCCAGGGCCGCGAGCGCGGCCTGTTCTTGCGCCGGACTCAGCTTGCGTCCTTCGATGAGGATCGGCGGCAGGTCGCCCGGCGCGACCCAGCCGGGAGACTTCAGGATTCCGGCCGGCTCGCAGGCCGATTCGAGCCAGTCGGGAGAGGTCTCGGCATCGAGGGCCGGGTTCGAATCGCCCGCGCCGTCCAGGCCGTTATCGCGGACCTTCTCGGCGACGTCCGGCTGAGCGGCGGCCAGGCATTCCTCCAGGAACGCCCCGTGTCCCTTCCGTTTCTGGGCGCGGAGGTAAGCCAGCGCCGCGGCGGCCATCTTGCCCTTCTCGGCGGCAATGGGGATTAGCCCCGGGATCGCGTGGCCGGGATGCTCGTCGAGCCAGCGGCGGGCGATTCGGGGTGACTTCAAGGAGAGCATCAGCTCGAGCATCGGCGCGGCCGTCCTTGGCGACTTCACCCGGGCGAGGACTTCGATCAGCGCGGAGCGTTTCTGCTTCCCGATCAGCGCGGAGCGTTCCAGGCTCCTGGTGAGGGAGAGGATGCTGTCACGCACGAGATCGAGCGCCGAGTCCTCTGTGTGGGCGATCCAACCTCGGACGTCATCCGGGGTCCTGAGCCGAAGATTGAGGCGGCGCATCTCCGACACGACCGCCGTCGGGCTTGCGAGCCCCAGGACGACTCGCTGCGGCCTGTCGCAGCGCTCGGCGAGAGGATCCCCGGCATATTCGTGGTCCGGAATCCTCGCGACGAAATCACTCAGCTCGTCGTGCATCCCGAGCATGGCGGCCAGATGGATCGCCAGGGAGAAATCCCTGCACGAGGGCTGCGGGAGGGAGTGAGAGGCGGTCTCCGGCCGGATCTGGTCCCGCATCGTCGCAGATTCGGCGTCCGTGAGGTAGGGCAGCACGTGCCTGTGGAAACCGTCGATCAGGGCGTAGTCGATGGTGAAGGAGGGGGGCGCATCAAGCTTGGTCAATCCGTAGCGCTCTCGCGACAGGGCAATCATGTCGTGGAGTGGGAAGAAATTTAGCAGGAGGATCGAGCCCGGTTGCCCGACGGCAAACAACCGTGCGTCCGTGCGCTCGCGAAATCTCCGCACCAGTTCGTTGCGAGTGAGCCCTCCCCGGAACGAATCGGCCGCGCTCCGGAGCTCGTCTACCAGGTTGGCCGGTGACGCGAGCCTCCTGTCGGGCTCGCATCGGGCCTCGGTGATCGCCACGTACCAGAAATGGGCCTCCTCGCGCGAGATGTTGGGGGCGAGCCGCGGTTTGTTCCAGTTCCAATCCCCGACCTCGGCGTCTCGCCTCAGCTCGGCGAATCGCTCCAGGCAAGCTTCCAGGTCGAAAGGGATCGGTTCGAGACGGGGCCTCGGGGTGCGGGGCCGCCAGGTCGCAAAGAGCCAGTCGTCGGGATCGAGGTCGATCGAGCGAACCGTCGAGAGGACGGGCGGGGCCGGCGCGGCGGCCTTGGTTGCGGTCCCGGACTTCCCCGTGCGCTTCACTCGGGCCATGTGCGTCATTTCCCCTTTGCGGCCAGGGCGCTCAGCGTCCCCAGGACCTCGCTGATGACCACGGGGTCCACGGCGCCCAGGGGCAGGGTGTTCTCGTGCTCCGGATATGACTTCGGCGAGTAAATCCCCGGCACGAAGAAGCATTTCTCGACGTCCTGATCATTCCAGTCGACCATGTAACCGACCGGGACACCCGGATACTGGATCACCGCGGTCACATTGGCCCCCTCGAACGGCTTGGTATGTTCGTGGAAGATGCCGGCGTCCTGCGGGATGCCGCGCGTCCAGCCGTGCCGCTCCAAAATGCCCACCAGCGTCACCGCCGGGACCGTGATCGTCTCGCCCTTCGCGAGGTCCTTGTCTTTCTCACGGCCGGGCTCGAGCCGACGCACCGAGCGGCCGAGCTGCGGGAACGGCGGGATGATCTCGTAGTCGCCGAAGATCTCGCCCCAGGCCGAGCGTTGCTCGTCGGTCAGGTGCAGCGGATGGACGACGCCGACCCTGGCGATCCCTTCCAACCGATAGCCTGCCTCGTTGACATCGGCGTAGTCGCGCTCCTCGGTGACCCGGAAGGTCGAAACCAGCTTGCCCGCCTCGTCATAGGCGCCCCAGAGGACCAGTCGGACCAGGTGGATCATCAGCGGGTGCCGGACCAGGAGCGACTCGAAGTCGGCCGGGCTCCAACGACGACCGGTGACCATCGCCTGCTCGAGCCGCTCGGCCTGGACCTTGGCCACCTCGCGGATCTGCTTCTTGAGCCGTTTCCAGTCCTCGACGGCGGCCGTGGCTTTGGCCGAGTCGTCCTTGACGCCGGGCTTGGGAAGGTCGTCCTTCAGTTTGCCCGCCTCGTCGCGGACCATCGGCTTCATCTCGCTCCCGAGGGCGAACTGGAACTGGCGCGGGCCGAAGTCGAAGATGCGTCCGCCTCGCTCGTCGAGGTCGCAGTCGGGGACGATCCGGTCCTCGAGCTGGGCGCGGGAGAGTCCGCGGTCCTCGGCGATCCGCTCCATGAACTCGGTCGCCTTGGCCTTCAGTCCCTTGAACGAGAGCTTCTGCGCGATCCCGTTGAGCTGCATCAGGGCGACGTCCGTCCCGATGGCACGCAGGCACTCGAGCCCGAAGACGGTGCGCTGGTGCTGGCTCTCGCCGGGCCAGGCGCGGATGAGCGGGGTGAGCTTGAGCGCGTTGCCATCGGAGCCGAGCAGGCCGAGCGCGCCCATGGCCCATTTCTCCTTGCTCGGCGCGCCCTCGGCGAGCCATCGCTCGAAGAGGGACCAGGCGAAGGCGTCGAGCGAACGGGCCTGGGCATGGGCCTTGAGGGAGGCGACGAGCGGCTGGCGGGCATCGAGCGTGCTCTTGGCCACCGCCGCCAGCACGGACTTCGCCTGGTCGGCGTTCAGCCTGTGGCCACCCACGAGCAAAGGCCGCAATTCGTCCGCCGAAACCCAGGCGGGAGGCTTGAGCTTCCTCGCCTCCTCGCAGGCAACACTCAACCACTCGGGAGTCAACTTCTCGTCGAAGACGGGGATCGCATCCTCGACATGCTCCAAGACCTCGCGCCGGAGCTTCTCGGCAACGTCGGGAGGGGCGGATGCCAGGCATTCGCGGATGAAGCCCTCGCGATCCTTCCGCTTCTGGGCGCGTAGGTAGTCCAGGGCCGCCTCGGCCAGTCTTCCTTTCCCCGCGGCCAGTGGGATGAGTCCAGGGATGGCATGGCCGGGATTCTCTTCGAGCCAGGCTCTTGCGACACCGGGCGACTTCGATCCGAGCATCAGCTCGAGCATCGGCCCGGCGGTCCTGGGAGATTTGACCAGGCCCAGAACCTGGACGAGGGCAGCGCACTCATCCTTGTTGGTGTTGGTCAGGATGCTGTCGCGCACGAACTCGAGTGATGTGTCCTCGGTGTGGGCGATCCAGGCCCGGACGTATTCGGGCTTCTTGAGGATCAGCTTGAGCCGTCGCATCTCGGACTCGACCGAGTTCGGATCGCCGAGGCCGAAGAGGATGAGCTGCGGACGTTGGTAGAAATCGAAGAAGGTCTCCCCGACATAATGATCGTCGGGCAGACTTCTCGCGATTCGAGCGACCTCCTCGTGCAGCCCGAGTGCGGCGGCCATGTAGACTTCAAGCGGGAACACGGCGTAGTGGTTCGGCGGCAGCGCGGGGGTACCGATCAATGGCCGCACCTCGTCCTGCATGGCCCGGTACTCGACATCGGTGAGGAACGGCGAGACACTCCGCCGGAAGCCTGCGAGCAACCCGTTCTGGATGTTGGGCATCCGGTAATTCTTCAGGCTCTGGTTTTCTCGCGAGATGGCGATCAGATCGGTGGGAGAGAAGAGGGTCGCCAGGATGGCCAGGAGCGGCTCGGAGGCGTTCTGGACGATGATGCGGACCGCGCGGATCGCGTCCTGGAGGGTCGGGCGTCCGTCGAAGGAATTCCTCCGTTCCCGCAGCTCCTGGACGAAGAAACCCGGCTGCACATTGCGTCGTATGACCTCGGAAACGGCCACGAGCCAGAAGTGGGCCTCTTCGCGCGTCATGGTCGAGGCGAATCGGATCTTGCTCCAGTTCCAATGAGTCTGTGAACTTCGCGTGACCTTGGCCAGGCGTTCCAGGCATTCTTCCAGGTCGAACGGCTTGATCTCGGGCCGAGGCCAGGGACTGCGCGGCCGCCAGGTCGCCCAGAGCCAGTCCTCGGGATCGAGCTCGATGACGCGCGCCGTCGAGAGCGACTCCGATGCCGTGATGGCCGGTTGCGCTTCCGGTTCGGGCGGGGGAGCGGCCGTGAGCTTGGTTTCGGGCTCGGGTTTCCCGCGAGGAGCCCTGGGCGACGCCGGCCTGGGCGCGGCGGCTGGGGGAGGTGGGGGCGTGGCCGTCACCGCGGAGGTGCCTGCAACCGGGGCTTCGGTATAGCCCTTCTTGACCTTCTCGGCGATCAGCTTGGCATGCGATGCCTCCGCCTCGGCGTCGGTCGGGAATTCCTTGCGCTGAGATTGACCGGTGGTGCCGATCCGGCCGAACTGCACCGTATGCGAGTTGCCGTCCAACTCGATCGCCCAGAACTTCCGCGACGTGCCCTCGACAAGCTGGAACTCCCGCCGACTCATTGGGCCTCTTCTCCTTCGAGTGTCCTCGGGTACGATGTCGCGATGAGTGAGGAACGTCGAGTCTTACCGAGGACTCGCATGACCTCGATGGCTCCCAGCGTCGAGAACCATTATCGGGCAGCGATGTCGCGGAAGCCAGTCGTCTAGGGGGTTGATCGAGACATCCTCGACGGCCCGAGACGATGGAGTCACGCTCATGGCGGATACAGGCTTTTCTCGCCTATCAACACCGCGCCTGGTCCTGAGGCGGTTGAGAGAATCCGACCTGGCGTCGTTCTGCCGCTATCGGTCCGACCCGAGGGTCGCCCGGTATCAAACTTGGACGGAGTTTCGGGAAGAGGATGGATTGCGATTCTTCGCCGAGCAGGCCAACCTCCACCCCGACGTGGAAGGGACCTGGTTCCAGATGGCGATCGAACTCGCGGAAACCGGAGAAATCATCGGCGATTGCGGTCTCCACGCGGTGAGGGATCAGCCGGGCCAGGTTGAGATCGGCTTCACGCTGGCGACGGAATATCATGGTAAAGGCTATGCGACCGAGGCGGTCTTATGCCTGCTCGCTTACGTCTTCGGCGAGCTTTGCAAGCACCGCGTGACGGCCATCACCGATGCGCGTAATGCGGCCGCGGCGAGGGTGCTGGAGAAGGTGGGAATGAGGCGAGAGGGTCACTTTATCCAGAACGTCTGGTTCAAGGGCGCGCGGGGGGACGAGTATCTCTACGCGTTGCTCGGACAAGAATGGCGAGGATCAAATGGGTCCTCCAACCATGAGAAGCTGCTCCAGCCATGATAGGCTGAGACGCTCGATGTCGATCCGGTCCGTGGTTTTCCTAATCCCCATTCTGGTACAATTCTTGTTAAACCATGACCTGGCGATCACAAACGGCGAAACCATGAATGAATTCACACGCCTCCTCGATGATTCGGGCTTGAAGCTCAACCGGCGGCACTTCTTCTCGCGGACCAGCCTGGGGCTTGGCGGTGCCGCGCTGGCGTCGCTTCTGTCCGAGCACGGTATCGCCGGGACCGGTACAGGAACAACGCCCGACACGCGGAAGCCCATCCCCGGGGCGATCGACCCGGCCGGAGGGGGAATCCTCTCGGCGTATCATTATCCGCCCAAGGCTCGACGGGTGATCTACCTGTTCATGAGCGGGGGGCCATCGCAGCTCGACCTGTTCGACTACAAGCCGCTCCTCAACAAGATGAACGGCCAGGACCTGCCCGAGTCGGTCCGGATGGGGCAGAGGCTCACGTCGATGTCGTCGAACCAGGCGACGCTGCCGATGGCCGGCTCGATCTTCTCGTTCGCACGCCACGGCAAGTCGGGCGCGTGGATCAGCGATCTCCTGCCGTACACCGCACGCGTGGCCGACGAGCTCTGCATCATCAACTCGGTCTACACCGAGGCGATCAATCACGACCCGGCGATCACCTTCTTCCAGACCGGCTCGACGATCGCCGGGCGGCCTTCGATCGGGTCGTGGTTGAGCTACGGCCTGGGATCGTCGAACAGCAACCTGCCGACATTCTGCGTGCTGATCAGCCAGAAGCGGCCCGACCAGCCGCTGTACTCCCGGCTCTGGGGCAACGGGTTCTTGCCGTCGATCCATCAGGGTGTCGAGTTCCGCGCGGGGGCCGACCCGGTGCTCTATCTCGAGAATCCGCCAGGCGTCTCGGCCGCAGGCCGTCGCAAGATGCTCGACCGGCTGCGCGAGCTGCACCAGATCGAGTACGACGCGACGCTCGACCCGTCGATCCAGGCCCGGATCGCCCAGTACGAGATGGCGTACCGGATGCAGACCTCCGTGCCCGAGGTGACCCGGGTCTCGGACGAGCCCGACCACATCTTCGAGCTCTACGGGCCGGATGCGCGGAAGCCGGGGACGTTCGCCGCCAACTGCCTGCTGGCCCGCCGCCTGGCCGAGCGTGACGTCCGGTTCATCCAGCTCTATCACCCCGGCTGGGACCATCACGGCGGACTGCCGGGCGGCATCCGCCAGCTCTGCCGCGAGACCGACCGGGCCTGCGGGGCATTGATCACTGATTTGAAACAGCGGGGGATGCTCGACGACACCCTGGTGCTCTGGGGGGGCGAGTTCGGCCGGACCAATTACAGCCAGGGCAAGCTGACGGCCAACGACTACGGCCGCGACCACCACCCGCGCTGCTTCACCGCCTGGGCCGCCGGAGGTGGGATCAAGCCGGGCATCACTTATGGTTCTACCGACCCGTTCGGATACAGCGTCGCGGCGGACGGCGTCCATGTCCACGACTTCCACGCCACCATCCTGTCCCTGCTCGGCGTCGACCACCAGCGGCTGACGTACAAGCACCAGGGGCGTTATTACCGTCTCACCGATGTCGCGGGGAAGCTCGTCAAGGGGATCGTGGCCTGACGTCGCGTCATCTTGGCGAACGAATCGGGGGTCTCATCCAGAGCGGGAATATCCAGACGGCATCAACTCGGCTTCTGCTCTGAGAATGCTCGTAATTGCGTTTCGCTGAGCGTTCCCACGACGGAGATTTCCGGCGACCTAATCCGATGAGTCATCCAGCACCCTGGCGACCCATTCGACGTGTTCGGAAGTGGGGCGTCGCTCCGCCGTGCAGCACAAGTAGCGTCTCTGGCACGGACCTAGCATCATCGTTTCCTCAATTGCATTGCAAAAGGATAGCGACTTTTAAAGTCGATCTTGAGAAATGGGTGGCCACTACCGACTTGAGGTATACCCCCGCAGGACATTACAATAGGGTTAGAGCATGATTTGGTAAATTGGGTAAATTGGGAGGGCAATTAGTTCTCTCGATGTCTCCGAAGTCGGGGGCATATCTTTAGGTTGCGACGAGTTGAGCCCGGGCATAGCAGGTCGGATCGTACGGGAGAAAGATAATGGCGGGACGACTTCGGCTCGGGAAATCCCAATGGCAGGATTTGGAGATCGTTCGCGACCTCCCCGCCGAACCGATAGATGAGTTGATTTCTCACCTGGAAGCAGTCGATCCTTTGCCTCTTTCGCGGGCCGATCTCGAGCGAATCTTCAGAAATCTTCAGAGAGGCTTTACCCGAGGCGGATAAGGGCCTTGCGCTGCTTCGCAACGTGTTTGGAATTACGAGCCTCATCGAACGCCTAGAATTACCCACCGAGACAGTTATTGAGGATTTACGATCCTCTTTCCCAGCAACTTGGACGGAGGACGACAAGGTTCGCTGGATGCTGATCGAGCCCGCATTTCGGAGGTTGTTGGAGTCGTCGGTGATTCGAAGAGTTGTGCGATCCGAATCTTTATCACGTGATTATGCAAATATTCTTCAGTCGAGTCGCGTCATTACCGATCTCCGACCCGTCTTCACCGGTGATGGAAAAGAAATCGAAGGCGCGATCGTATCCTTCACTCTCCGTGTCGGTTACTTCAATGGCGAGGTGATGAGGAGCATCAGTTTGGCCTTGGATTACAAAGACGTGGAAAAACTGGGGCAGCAATGTCGTCGAGCCTTGACTAAAGCCGAGACGATCGAAAGTCGATTCTCCGGGGCCAGCAAGGGCACTTCGATCAGGGTAGTTGGGCAAGGTGAACTATGACTCTATTGGTCGATCCTTATCTCCGCCACCGGCAGAAGCATTCTGAGGATGCCGAGCAATTCGCGGAATGGCTGGATGACGAAGATCATCTTCGCGATGACTATCCGTACGGAATGCGAGTATTTGGGATGCTCGACGAGCGGGGTCCCGAAATTTACTACGCCCCTGCCAAGAAGAGAAGGGTTCTTGCGTTCGCTGCGTCCACTCAACCCCAGATCGAGCGATTCACGGGGATTGTGGACGCGATACGTGACAAAGTCGCCTACCTGATGGTGACAGACGAGAAAGGACAGGAAATCGAAATCGAGTGGGATGCGGCTGACCTCCAATCCAAGTCGATCGAGGAAGGGAACTACTTCCACTTGACGACGACGACTCGAGGCGAGGACATGGTATTTGAGTTCCGCCCGGTTGCTCCGAAGCCGCTTCCGGAGGAGTCGAGGCGAGAGATCGAAGAACTCTTGAGCCGTTATAGAGATCGAGGTTTTCTCGACGACGATGAGCCATGAGTCCTCTACGGACCCTTTGGTTATGCATGTGTTCGGAGGGCGCAAGGGTGAGACAATCGTCCTAAGGCTCCCTGGCGGTCATTGGGGCGTCGTCGATTGTTACGCGTCGTCGTTGAGCGATCCAAATACGAATCCAGCCTACTCTCTTCTCAAGAAGGAAGGGGTTCAATCGCACGGTCAGCGCATATCAATCTCCTTGAATATTCAGGACTTCCGTGAGGAAGTCCGTGTTCATCATGCACCGAAGCATCTTGCCGCGGAGGCTGTCCTTGACGGCATGTCGCTTGAGAAGCCCGACGGCGAACCGCCTCAGCCAGCTCAGATTATTGGCCAGCGTGCGCTCGCGCGTCCGGCTGTCGTCTTCGCGAAAGTTCACGTCCAACACCCAGTGCATCGACTCGATGGCCCAATGACCGCGGACCGCCTCACTGAATCGCTTGCCACTGAGATAACGGCTGAGAATATAGTACCGCGTCTCGTCCGTCTCGCTGCCGTCAGCGTGCCGCGTAATCCGGAGCGAGTAGCCGATCGCCTTGATCCACGGCCAGTCCTTCTTCAGCTCGAAGTCGGGCGGGATCCGGGTCAGGAAGTACGACCGCTCGTCGATCCGACCGTGAGCCGACTCGCTCGTCTCATGGCATCGATACTTGAGATCCTCCAGGTCAAGCTCGAGATGCCTGGCGAAGTAGGCTTCGATCGAATCCCGGAGCTTCGGCTGGTTGTCCTTCAGGCTGATCACGAAATCGCCACCGCCGTCGACGATGTCGCTGGCGATCGCTTTCTGACAGCCCATGGCATCGATCGTGATCAAGGTGCCCGTCAGATCGATCTGCTTGAGGAGCTCGGGGATCGCCGTGATCTCGTTGGATTTCTCCTCGGTCGCGACCTGGCCCAGGGCGATCCCTTCCTCGCTGGCCCAGGCGCTGACGATGTGCAGCGCACCGAGTTCTCGCGACGCATCGTGGGACCCCCGACAGGTCTTGCCGTCGATGGCAACCAGCCGGTCGGCCCCGATGTCGTCGGTCCGGATCGCGGCCGAGATCCAATCCTGGAAGCACTTCTGAAACGCCTCGGGCTTGAGCGCGATCAGCAGTCGCCGGATGCAATCGCGCGAGGGGATTCCATTGGGGAGCGAAAGGAACTGGGCCAGCCAATCCCGGCGATTCTCGGCCCAGCGATGGATGGCCGTCGGCCCATCGCAGCCACAGACCATCCCGCAGACCGCGATCACCACGATGTCCACCAAGAGGTGCTTCCGATTTCGCGTATGCCGCGGGTCGGAGAGCGACTCGAAGTAGGAACCGATCGACTCGACGTTCACCCATTTGGTCGGCATGCGAGACATCCTGGCCGGAGGCAGGCGGGGCCGCTGAGCGATCCGTGATCGCACGACCATGCGAGCACCGCCTCAAGCCAAGGTGTAGCATATTACTGTTGATAGCGCTAGCCCGTACAGATTACCTATTTATGCGCGCTGGCCGTGAGGATTGGCCGGTCCCACGCATCCCATCCGGTCCTCAACAAGTGCCGACCGTTTCCAGTCGACTCGCTCACAAAGAATGGGGGCAGGCCGCGGGAAAACGGGCGCTAACGCCCGTAGTCCATGTAATCCTGGACCGAAGGCTCCTTCGAGCCCGGCGCGGTCGACTCCGTTCCTCCGATGAACCTCCGCGCGGCGTCGGCGAGGACACCCGACACGACGGCGCCGACGAGGAACACGCCCAGCAGTCCGCGCGCCCATGGGGGCATCCGTCGCAAGCGGGGCAGCTCCGGAATCCAGGCCAGCAGAGGGGCCATGAAGAGGAGGACGGCGTGATCCGTACGGAGCTCGCCGAAGAAGCGGCCGATGACCAGCAAGCTCGAGATGCCGACGATCGCCACGCCGATCGGGGCGGTCAATCGCACGGGCTTGGGCCCGACCATCGCGACGGCCGACGCGCCCAGGATCGCCGCCGACAGGGGCAGCCCGATCTGGCCGCCGCTGGCATACGCGGACAGCATGATCGTGATCGCCGAGCCTCCCGAGACGATCGCCAGGCCGATCATCGGAGCGACTCCGGGCGACCGCCGAGCCAGCCGGACCAGCAGCGCCCAGACGAGGATCTGGAACGCGGCCAGCGAGCCCAGGATCGGCCAGGCCCAGCCCTTCGGCCAGGCCTGCGAGTCGGGCGTGCCCGGGTCGGTCAAATAGATCGATCCATGTAACAGCGCGCGTGCCAGGCCTCCCGCGATCGCGACTCGCAAGGCCCAGGCCAGCCATCTCGGAACCCTGGGGAAGGCCGACAGCAACTCGACGGCGAGCACGGCCGGGACCACGATGCAGAGCAAGCGGTCCACGTCCTCGCTCGGCGGCCAGTGAGGCTGGACCCCGAGCAGCCAGCAACCGAGGTAGAACCCGGCGCCCAGGCCGAAGACCCATCCGGCATCGATCCAGGTCGGACGGCTCTCGCGGCGGTATCCGCACCAGGTGGCGATCGCCAGGATCACCGCCGCGACCGCGAACGCGACGCCCGTCGCCTTGGCCATCAGGATCGGGTCCGGCATGTTCGATCTCCCTCTAATTCGGGTGCAATCAATGCGACGAGCCGGTCCCGGCGGCCGGAGCCTTGGAGCCGGGCTCCGCCGGTCAACTCCCGGCCTTCATCGCGGCGATCCGGCTCCTCAAGTCCCTGGCCTTCTGCTCGAGCTCGACGGCTTGGGCCTCGATCTCGGCGACGCCCGGCGTGGAATCCGCGGCTCCGCCACGAGCAACCCCCGCGCGGGCCTGCGATTCGATCTCGCCAAGGACCTCGATCGCTTCCTGGAGTCGTCGACGCATGAAGGCGCTGAAGCCGTTGCTCTCGCGTTCGAGCCGGGCTTTGAGCAAAGGGGCGGCCCGGACGATCTTCAGCTCGCGCACGGCGTCTAGAGTCGCGAACCGCAGGGATTGATCCGGGTCGTCAACCAGCGAGACGATGATGTCCTGGAGGGCCGGGTCGTCCTTGGCCATGCGTGTCAGGGCACGGACGGCGGCGGAACGGAGGGCGGCGGGCTGACCATACCGGCTATAGAGCGCCGCGAGCTCGCGGGATTTCGAGCCCGGGGTCTCCAGCAAGATCTCCAGCGCCCCGGCCGCGATCTTGTGGTGGTCGGCGGGGACTTTCAATGCGGCCTCGAGCAACGCCTGGGCATCCTCGACCTTCCAGCCGACCAGGCCGCGCAGGGCGGCGGCGCGCGCCCCGTACGCCTCCCTCGTGTTGGACCAGGCCGAGCGGAGGATCGACTCGGTCGTGTCGTCTCGCCCGAGCTTGGCCAGCCCGCCGATCGCCGCGACGCGGACGCGCACCTCGGGGTCGCGGGCGGCGTCGAGCAGGGCGGAGCGGAACGTCTCCTGGCCGTTGCTCAGCAGCTCGACCATCTCCCGTCGGGCGGTGACGTCCTTCTCCCGCTTCCAGGCGCGCGCGAGCGAACGGGCGATCGCGGAATTGGTCCTGGCCTCGACGGCCAGCGCCGCGCCGCTTCGAGTCGGCTAAGGACGCTCGATGCGTTCTCGAGCTGGAACTGGTTCTCGGCCGGCGGTTTCTCGAAGTCGACCACCTTGATCAGCCATCCCTCCGGGTCGACTTGCACCATCTTCGGCCGCGATTCGCACGGGATGACGAATTCCTGGGAGGCCCCATCGATGACGATCGGGATCTCGCGGGTATTGCCGACGCTCTCGGTGATCGCCAGGGTCGTCGGCAGGCGGAACAACGGGGTCTGGTCGTCGACTTTCTGGGTTTGCTGGACATGTACGCGAACGGTCTTGTCGGCGTCCTCGTAATGCCAGCGGATCTTCAGCTCGGGATGGCCCGCCTTGTAGACCCACTGGTCGAAGAACCACTTCAGGTCCTTGCCGGAAGCCGCCTCCATCGCTTTGCGGAAGTCGTCCGTCTCCACGACCTGGAGCTGGTGGGCGGAGACATAGCGGCGGATCCCTTTCCACCAGGCCTCGTCGCCCAGCAGGCCGCGCAGCGTGTGGAGGACGCACGAGCCCTTGGCGTAAGTCACGCCGTCGAACATGTCGTTGGACGACTCGTAACGGGTCTCGACGATCGGCCGGCGATATCCCTTGTCGCTGTCCAGATACGACCGCAAGACATTGTTCATCTCGATCCGGAACGCGTCCTCGCCGCGGTCGTGCTCGGTGAAGAGCGGGTCGAAGTAGGAGGCGAATCCCTCGTTGAGCCAGAGGTGGGACCAGTCCTTGCAGGTCAGCAGGTCGCCGAACCATTGATGCGCCAGCTCGTGCGCGACCAGGCCGTCGGAATCCCCCTCAAGGGCTTCGATCTCGTCCTTGAGCGCGGCGTCGGTCATCGTCGTGGCGGAGATATTCTCCATGCCGCCGCCGAACTCGGGCATGACCGACTGGGCGTACTTGACATAGGGATAGTCGCGCCGGTCTTCTCGTTGAAGAAGACGATCATGCGCGGCGTCTTGCCCAGGAATCGCCGGGCCGTCGCCTCGTCGACCCGCTTGGCCACGTAATAATCCACCGGCAGGTCGCCGACCTTGTCGTGGTAGATGGAGTAATCCGCCACGGCCAGCGAGATCAGGTAGCTGACGTGGGGCACGTCCATCTTCCAGTGATAGGTCGCGGACTTATCGTCCTTCGGCCTGGTCTCGACCAGGACGCCGTTCGACAGGACGAACAGCGGCTTCTCGACCGTGACGATCATCTCCGAGGTGGCCCGATCGTTCGGGTAGTCGTAGCAGGGGAGCCAATGGTGCGTGTCCTCGGCCTCCCCCTGGGTCCAGATGGCCAGGGTCTTCTCGGGGTAGGCCGGGTCGGGCATCACGAAGTGGAGCCCGTGCTCGGGAGCACCGGAGTACTCGATCGCCAGTTCGAGGGTATCGCCGGGGCTGTAGGCCCGGTCGAGCGTGATGGAGAGGGTGTCGCCCTTGGTCGTGAAGGTGCACGGGGCCGACCTGGGACCGACCGTGACCTTGGTCACCTTGAGCTTCGATCCGCAGTCGAGATCGATCTGTTTCAGGTAGGGATGCAGGGGGCTCAGCGTATGGGTGACCGTCCCGCTGACGGCGCGATTCTTGCTGTCGAGCGTGATGTCGGCCTTGATGTGCTTGACGTCAACGAAGCGGATTCGCTCGGGCTGCCTGGGCGTCCCCGGCTTGGCGAATGGCCGACGGCTGCCGCCCGCCTCGTGACCGCGACCTCCGCCTTGCGCCCACGCGACCTCGCCGAGCAGGCCGGATGCGAGGATGAGCCCGACGGCGATGAAACGAATCGACTTCGACATGGTGCTTCCTGGTAGAATAGGCGGAGTATCGCCCGGAATCGCCCTGTCCCGATCGACGAGGATTTTCTTCGTCTCGGACGGACATCCCGGCCCGTCTCGCGCCCGAAGTGACATCGATGCGCGATGCAAACTGTTCTACTCTCGAAGGCTAGGTCCGGTCAATCGTCCGAAGAGACAATCCCGAGGCGCAGGATGTTCCGGCCCGCCGGCAAGGGCGGCCGCGGGTGCCATCGCGAACGGGAGCCGGCAAGACGACCATGAATGAGTCGCACATGAGTTTATTCGGATTCGTACGGATCACCTGCATCTCGCCCCGGACCGCCGTGGCGAACGCATCGGCCAACGCCGCGGAGATCGTCCGCGTGCGGGAGTCGGTCCCCGATAGCGATATCGTGATCTTCCCGGAGCTCTGCGTCACCGCCTACACCTGCGGGGACCTCTTCGGCCAATCCGCGCTCCTGGATGCCGCGCAACGGGCCATCGGACGGATCGCCGAGGCGACCGCCGGCCGTGCCCAACTGGTGGTCGTGGGCGCACCGATACCGGTGGGGAATAGCCTGTTCAACTGCGCCGTGGCGATCGCCGACGGCACGATCCTGGGCGTGGTGCCCAAGCAGTTCCTCCCCAACTACAAGGAATTCTACGAGAGCCGATGGTTCAGCCCGGCCGTCGGCAAGGAGCAGGCTGAGATCGAACTGGCCGGTCGTCGCGTCCCTTTCGGGATCGATCTGCTGTTCGAGGCCCGGGGCAGGGGGGGCGAGGCGGGGCCCGAGGCCATCGTCGTGGGCATCGAGATCTGCGAGGATCTGTGGGTGCCGGTGCCCCCCAGCGCGCTCCAGGCGATGGCCGGGGCGACCGTGCTCTTGAACATCTCCGCCAGCAACGAGACGATCGGCAAGAGCCGGTATCGTGCCGACCTGGTCGCCGGCCAATCGGGCCGATGCGTCGCCGCATATGCGATGGCCGGCTGCGGACCGTCCGAGTCGACGACCGACGTGGTCTTCGGCGGCCACTGCCTGATCGCCGAGAACGGTGTGCTCCTGGCGGAGTCGCCCCGGGTCGGCGACGGCGAGCCGATCCGCCGCGAATCCTACCGGATCACCCGCGATGTCAACGTCGCCCGGCTGCGGACCGACCGTCGCGTCATGACGAGCTTCGACGACAGCCTGTCCTCGCTCCGGCCGTTCCGACGCATCCCCTTCGACCTGTCATCAACGCATCAGGAAGGTCTGAAGCGTACGGTGCCGGGCACGCCGTTCGTCCCGGCCGAGGGTCCCGAGTTGCACCGCCGTTGCGCCGAGATCTTCGGCATCCAGTGCGCGGGGCTGGCCAAGCGGATCGAGCAGCTCCCCCCGGGCAGGCCGCTGAATATCGGGATCTCGGGCGGCCTGGATTCGACCCTCGCGCTGCTGGTCGCGGTCACGACCTGCGACATGCTGGGCCTCGACCGCCGGACGATCCACGGCCTGACGATGCCCGGCTTCGGCACCACCCAACGCACGCGGACCAACGCACTGGACCTGATGGACCACCTCGGTGTCTCCTCGGAGACGATCGACATCAGTGCCCTGGCGCTCGAAGCCTTCCGGGAGATGGGGCACGCCCCGTTCGGCATCGACTGCCGGGAGCTCGATGTCGAAGCCTTCCGCGCCGCGCTGGCGCGCGTGCCGGCCGAGTCGCGCAGCGACCTGACGTTCGAGAACGTCCAGGCGCGGCTGCGGACGTTCCTGCTCATGTCGAAGGGCTTCGTCGTCGGCACCGGCGACCTCTCGGAGCTGGCGCTCGGGTGGTGCACGTATAATGGTGATCACATGAGCATGTATAATCCCAATTGCTCGATCCCCAAGACGCTGGTGAAGTTCCTGGTCCACTACGTGGCGATGAACCAGTATCCCGACGGCCCGGTGCGCCGGACGTTGCTGTCGATCGTGGAGACCACGATCTCGCCCGAATTATTGCCGGCCTCCCTGGCGGGTGACATCGAACAGTCGACCGAGGGGACCCTCGGCCCGTACGAGATCCACGACTTCATCCTGTACAACGCCGTCCGCTGCGGATTCTCGCCGGCCAAGATCCGGTTCCTGAGCCGATTCGCCACATTCACCCAGACGTATTCGAGCGAGCTGATCGAGCGGACCATGCGGACGTTCTACACGCGGTTCTTCAGGCAGCAGTTCAAGCGCTCGTGCGTCCCCGACGGCCCCAAGGTCGGCACGGTCAGCCTGTCGCCCCGCGGTGACTGGCGGATGCCCTCGGATGCCGACCCGGGGGAATGGTTGAATACGCCGTTGCAGACGGACAATGCGCCCGATCCCTGAGCCGCGCGAGGACGGTCTAGACTTCCATCGGCGCGGTTCCGTGATTAATCCACCACGCCGAGGGTTATGGGCGAGACGGGGCCTGGGATAGCTCCGTTGAGGGGTCGAACGGATCGTCGGGGAAGGCCGCGTCGAGCAGGAGCATCCGGAAGTCGAGCCGTGATCGTAGCGGGTCAAGGTCGGGGTCGGCGCAGGAGAAGGAAGTTCCTGTACCCGGCCGCGACGGCGCGATGCAACGCGGCCATGGCTTTGTCGGCGTGGGCGCGCCTGTCCGACTCCTCCGCGGGCGTGGGCCCACGCCCGGCCGGGTCGCCCGGCGCCGCCAACCGGGCGTGAGCGCATCCCAGATTGTAGATATCACCCAAGAGCGGGTTGGAGAGTCGCTCGAAGAGGCCGGCCGCCTGCTGATACTCCCGCCGCGACTCGGGGTAACGGCGCATCTGATCCAGCAGCGAGGCGATCTGGATGTGGCAGGTGGCCGCAGCGCTCTGGTATACGCCGACGGGGGGGTTCTCGTGCGCCAAACGCTCCTGGATCGCCATCGCCTGCTGCAATTCCGGAAGGGCGTCAGAAAATCGGCCCATCTGGCGGAGCGTGTCACCGATGATGGCATGGGATTGGGCGAGCCGATCCCGAAACCTGGTGACGGTGGGGTTCTCTCTCGCCAGCCGGTCGTTGACCGGCAGGGCCTTCCGGAGCCACGGCAGGGCCTCGGCCGGTCGGCCCGCCCCCGTCAGGAGCCAGCCGATACTGTGCTGGGCATTGGAATGACTTGCCTGGTACCCGGTGACGGTCGGGTGGTCGCGCACCAATCGCTCGTAGACGGCGAGCGATTGCCGGTAAACATCCATGGCCTCCGCCGGTCGGCCGAGATCGAACCGCAAGCTCCCGATGAAGTTCTGGACATGGCCCAGGGTGTCCTGGAACGCGGCCACGTCGGGATGATCGCGGGCCAGCCGCTCCTGGACCGGCAAGGCCTGCTCGAGCAGCTTCAGCCCCTCGGGGACGCGTCCCGACTCGGTCAGGGCCGCGCCCATGTCGAGCCGGGCCCTGGCCAGACCGCTCCGATACTCGGCGACGTCGGGGTGGTCGTTCGCCAGCCGCTCGTAGATGTCCGCCGCGTTCTGATAGGACGGGATCGCATCGGAGTAGCGTCCCAGCCTCGAGCCTAGCATGTTGCCGAGGTCATTGTGCGCCAGAGCCAGGGCGCGCCGATACCGCAGGTCGTCGGGGTGGTCGCGCATCAACTGCTCGAAGATCGCCCGCGATTGCTCGGTTGCTTTCAGTCCCTCGGCCGCGAGGGCTGACTGGGACAAGATCTTGCCGAACCGGAGCTGAGTCTCGGCCAGGGCGAATCGATGCTCATCGAAGCCGGGCTCGTCGCGGATCAACCGCGTGTAGATCGCCATCGCCCGCTCGTAGGCCTCCCGCGCGGCCGGCTGCGAGCCGATCTGTCGGTCGAGGTCGCCCACCCGCTGATACGCCTTCGCCAGCTCGGACCGCGCCCCTTGTCCGGGCTCGGCTTCCAGCACCCCTTGGAGTTTCTGGTAGAATCCGAGCGCCGATCCGAGGAGCTTCTTCCTCAGGTCGTCGAGCTGCGGCTCTTTCAGGAGCACGTCCTCGCTGGCCCCGGTGTAGTAGGCCTCGATGGCGTCGCGGGCCAGCGCGAACCGCGCCTCGGCCTGGGAGCGGGCCGCGCTCTCGCGCCGGTTGGCGACGAGGAGGTCGGTGTTGTAACGCATCAGGTCCCGATACGCCCGGGCCTGGACCGTCGCGACCGCACTCAGGCCGAGGAGCATCACAACGGCCGCCGACGAGGCGGCGATGACCCAGGTACGGTGGCGGCGTAGCCACCGGCCGGCCCGCGCCGGCAGCGGCTCACGCCAGGCGGAGACGGGCTCATCCGCCGCCCACCTCTCCACGTCGTCGGCCAGGGAGCGGCACGAGTCGTAGCGATCCTCGGGCTTCAGCGACATCGCCTTGAGGCAGACCGCGTCGAGTGCCGGATCGATCGCGGAATCCCGGGCGCGGGGAGGCGGGAAGTACCCGTTCTGGACTGCATGCAAGATCGCGCCGACATCGCTCCCTTCGAACGGCGGTTTCCCCACGAGCAGGCAATAGAGCGTCGCCCCCAGGCTGTAGACGTCGGACTGAAATCCGAGGCGATCGAGGTCGCCGGCGGCCTGCTCGGGGCTCATATACGCGGGTGTGCCCATCACCGAGCCGGGCAGGGTCCCGGCCGAGCCGCTCGCCGACGACGGCATCAGGTTCCGCTCGTCTGAGGTCGAACCCGTGGTCTCCGACCTGCCCATCGCCTTGGCCAGGCCCCAGTTGACCACCAGTGTCTCGCCGTGCTCGCCGACGATCACGTTCGCCGGCTTGATGTCGCGGTGCAGCACGCCCCGGGTATGCGCGTAGTCGATCGCGTTGCAGACGTCCACGAACCGCCGCAGCAACTTGCACAGCGCCAGCGAGCGGTCGCCGGGATCGGCCTTGCTCGATTCGTCGGCGTGGAATGAATCGATCGCGTCCTTGAGGCTGTCGCCGCGGACGAACCGCATGGCGTAGTAGGGTCGGCCGTCGCCATAGCTGCCGAGGCCGTAGACCGGAACAATCCCCGGATGTTCGAGCCCTCCCGTGATCTCGGCTTCGAGGACGAACCGGGTCCGGCTGGTCGGATCGTCGGCGTGGTGGTCGAGGATCCGTTTCAGCGCGACCTCGCGGTGCAGCTCCTCGTCGAGCGCCACGAAGACGGCGCCAAGGCCGCCCCGGGCGTGGGGACGCAGGATGCGGAACCGCCGGCCGTCCGGGGTGGCGGTGCTCGGGGCGAAGGTCTGCATGCGCTCATAAACCGGCTCGGTCGCGTCGGAGCCGAGATGGGCGCAGGTTGCGTCGATGTCGGGGTCGCCGATCTTCGCGAGGTTCTCGCGGGTCGAGGCGCCGGCGTTGAGGGCCGCCAGGCTCCGCTCCACATCGTC
The DNA here is from genome assembly GCA_963743925.1 of uncultured Planctomycetota bacterium. GTDB lineage: Bacteria > Planctomycetota > Planctomycetia > Isosphaerales > Isosphaeraceae > CAVZRC01. Next base: position 493,156 of record CAVURY010000037.1, read on the forward strand.
GCCGTGACACCTCAGATGCCTCCTGGCGAGCCCTTCGAGCAGGGCTCGATCGTCGAGGTCGATCGCCCCTTGAGCGGCGAGGATCTCGACGATCGGCCGCGTCTTGTCGCGGGCCCACGATCGGAATGCGACGACCAGCAGGTCCAGTTCGACCATACCGTTTTGCAGGGCGAGCAAGCCGATGATCAGGTCGCGGTTCGCGGCGTCTCGCGGTTCCATTTGTGGGGCCTCCGACCCGTGGTTTCCCTTTACGCGAGGTTCGTCTATCCCAAAGGTTCAGACACTCGACTCAGCGGCCCCTTGTCGCTGGGGTTATCGCCGAGCGATACCACGCCGGAAGGACCAGATTCCTCCAGGTCAACGTGGTCGCATAATCGCTGCCCGGCCGGCCGGTTCGCTGGCCGTCGATGAGATGGCTGGCGCCGTCGCTGAGGCCGTCGGGGCCGGTGCCTCGGATCACCAGCCTGTAGGGACGGTGGATGCTGATCCGCTGCGCCGTGCGTAGGGTGACCGTGTGCGCCACCGCGTCGTAGACCGCCGATCGGACCGCGATCCTCGCGCCGTCGGTGTCGGTGATCCGGTAGTTCTTGACGTTCCGAGCGGCGACGGCGCCGAGCGGCGCGTCGAACGCGAGCACTACCGTGGTCGGCATCGTATGGATGCCGAAGCGTTGGACTTTGAGGATGTGCGGGCCGTCGATGCCGGCGGTCGGGGTCGGCGTCGGAGTGGGAGTCGGTGTCGGGATGATCGTCGGGTCCAAGGCGGATGAGGAGGCCGTCGCCGTGTTGTTGGCCGTGGAGGGATCAGCCTCGGTGGCCGATGCGGTGGCCGATGCGGTCAGGGTCCTGGCCGACAGGGGCTTCACGACGACGCTGAACGACAGGCTCGAGCCGTCGGCCAGGTCGCCGAGCGAGAAGGTCAGCTTGCCACCGCTCGGCGTGACGCCGCCGGTGGCCGAGACGAGGGTCACGCCGGCCGGGAGTGTCTCGGCCAGGCTCGCATTCGAGGCCGACGCCGGCCCCCGGTTCGTCACGGTGATGGTGAAGGTGACGTCGTCGCGGCCGACGGTCGCGGTCGCCGGCGAGGCCGACTGGGTGACCTCCAAGTCGGCCGTGACAGGCGGCGGTGTGGTGGCGGCGACGGTCGTCGTCGTGCTGGCGCTGTTGTTGGCGTCATTGGGATCGCCGGTCGTCGCACTCGCCACTGAGGCCGAGTCCGAGATGGTCGAGCCGTCGGCCGCGCCCCCATCCAGAGTGACGACAAACGTGAAGGCCACCGGTGAGGTGGTTGCGGCCAGGGCCGAGGTATTAGCCGTGATCGTGCCGCCCGAGCTGCCGACGGCCGGCGCGGTGATGGTCCAGCCCGCGGCCGTCGAGAACGAGACGAAAGTCGTGCCGGCCGGGACGGGGGCGGTCAGCATCACATCCTGGGCGTCATCGGGGCCGCCGTCGGTGACCGTGACCGTGTAGGTGACCGTGCCGCCCGGAGCGACCGTGTCGGGCGATCCGGCCACGGCTACCGCCAGGTCGGCGCCGGTCGCCGTCGGGATGGTAATGGCCTGCGAGAACGCCGAGGAGCCGGCCGCGCCGGTCGCCGTCGCCGTGAGGAACTGGCCGGCCGGGATGCCGGTCGGCCGGATGAACGTGAAGCTCGAGTCGCCGGTGGTGTCGGTGATCACGTCGGTCGCGCCGAGGAAGGTCTTCCCCTGGGCGTTCGAGAAATCTCCCGTGTCCGGGGTCGCGAAGAATTCGAGACGGAAGGAGGTGTTGGCCGGGCCGTTGAGCGTCCCTGCGATGCTCGTTCCCGTGGCCCCGGTCAAGACCGGCTTGGAAAGGCCGGCGAAACCGATCCCCGGGCCAAGATTGCCGAAGATCGAGTTGCCTAGGATCTCGTTGCCGGGCGCGTTGACGACACCGATCGGGGGCTCGTTGGGGATCTTGCTGGAGGTTACGAATGCGATAGTGTTGCCGGCATTGGCGACCGTCCCGCCGACGGTATTGTTCGTGCCGTTGACCACGACGCCGGCGGTGAAGTTGCCCAGGTCGCGCGTGCCGGTGACGTCGGTCCCGATGAGATTGCCCTGGACGATGGAATCGTTGACGGCGAGGAAGATGCCTCCCACGTTCGCAGAGATGACGTTGCGCGCTCCGGCGACCGTCCCGCCGACGGTATTGCCCCGCCCGCTCCGCAGGTCCACGGCGGCGCTGCCGTTGTTGCCAATCCCGGAGGTGCCGGTGATGTCCGTGCCGATGAAGTTGCCCTGGATGACGGTCCCGTTGTAGTTGCCCAGCTCGATGCCGGAATAAGTATTGCCAGAAATGAGGTTGCGTGCCCCCGGGTTCGTCCCCCCGATGGTGATTCCGGACCCGGACTGGCCCGCCACGAAAAGGATCCCGTCCTCATTGCCCAGCGCCTTCGAGCCGGTGACGTCGGTCCCGATGAAGTTGCCCTGGATCAGAATTCCCGAGGCGTCGCCCCTACTGTTGCCGATCGCAGGGCCCACGTTGCCCGAGAGGAGATTCCGATCGCCGGGATTCGGCCCACCGATCGTATTGTTCGGGGAATCGACGATGGAAATACCAAAGCCGAATGTTGCGAGCGGCCTCGCCATCGTGCCCGTCGGATCGGTGCCGATGAAGTTTCCGGCGATCGCGTCGCCCCCGTTTGTCTGGAGGGTGATGCCGTCCTGGAAGCCGTTGATCACCAGCCCGCGGACCGTGCTGCCGCCGGCGGTGATCCGCAGGCCGGTGCTGCCGGTCCCGACGGCCGAGGACAGCTCGATGAGCGGGACGGCATTGACCGCCGTGGTGATCGGGTTGGTGTTCGGGTTGGACCCGTGCTGGGTGTAGCCGTCGATCGCAATCGGTTCGGTGATCGTCGGCAGGTCGGAGGCCGGTGTGATGGTCTTGACGCCCGCGCCCGGGATATCGAAGGCGATCGTGTCCAGGCCGGGGTCGCCCGCCGCCGCATCGCCGGAGGCCGCGTTGGTGTTGGCCGCCGTGATCGCCTCACGCAGGGTGACGATCCCGTCGTTGGCGATGGTATCGCCCGTGCCGGTCACGACGATCGTCAACAGCAGCTTCCGGGCCTCCATCGCCTCCACTTGGGGACGAGCGGAGGTCCGCGCACGGCGGCGTGATTTGAAGTGCAAGTGTGACATGCGTCATCTCCTGACATTGGAGGGCCACCGCGGGGGACTCCGCCGCGACGTCGGCCGCGAGTTCCCTGGGTCTAATTGCGGCCGGGCCTGATCCCGAGACCGGAGGTAAGCGGTTTTTCACGGGCGGGTCCGGCGCGAACGCCGCGTCATTCGGGTTCCTGACCGGCTCACCTCGCTCGGGGATTCCGGCCACGAAGGAGCAATGGTGACGCCGGCCGGTCCCGCGACTGCGCGAGGTCAGGCGTCCTGGCCAAGCCGCCGTCGTCGCGCCCAGGCCACGATCAGCGGCAATGCGATCCCGGCCAGTAAGGCGGAGGACGGCTCGGGGACGGACGTCGCGATGAACGCGTACACGTTGCCATCGGCGTCGGAGTAGTCGCCCACGATCGTGCCGGAGTCATTGATGCCGTAGATTTCCGTGCTGACGGCGCCGGGGAACTGGATCGTCGTGAAGACCCCGTCGCTCAGCAGGAAGCCGGGCGAGCCCGAGTCGGTGGTGTAATCGCCCACGATCGTCCCCAGGTTGTTGATCCCATTGGCGAAGGTGTAATGGGCGCCCTGGACCTGGATCACGGTGGTGACGCCCGCGTGGATCGAGAAGCCGATCCCGTGAGTATGAGAGTCGCTGTAAGACCCGACGAAATCCCCCGCGTTGTTGATCCCCTGTACGCTGCCGCGGTCGAAGCCGGAAAGGATCGGGGTGTAGACGCCGCCGCTGAGCGTATAGTTCGTGATGTTATGTTTGTCGTCCTGTGCGTTGCCGACGACCGTGCCGAGGTCGTTGACGCCGGTCGCGACCGAATTGTTCACCGCGCCGGGGGGATCGAACGGGCGGAAGTTGCCGCCTTCGAGGATGAAGCCGTGGAACCCGGAATTTGCGTCGATGTAGTCGCCGACGATCGCTCCATTGTTGTTGATGCCGAATGCGTCCGAGCCGAAGACGGCCCCCGGGACCGATAGGAAAGTGGTGACACCGCCGGAGCTCAGGAAGCCGGTCAAGTTGGAGTCGGCATCGAGCGAGCTCCCAACGACCTGTCCAGCGTTATTGATGCCGAATGCGATGGAGAACCCGACGAGGCCGGGTGGGTCTATGGTCGTGTACACGTAGTCGGCCCGCGCCATCGTCGCGGGCAGGGCCGCCGCGAGGCAGAGCAAGGCAATCATTCCATTGATGAGTCGTCGCTTCATCAGTCGGTCCTTTCGATCGATTCTTGGAGAGTCGGACTCAACGCGGAGTCTGATGCGATTTGTCCTCTTGGTCCGCGGCAGAAGGGAAAGGCATCGTTCCCGTCGCGCAGACCGGGCGGCGGGGCGATGCCGAGACCGCTGTAGGCTTGCCTGACGATACGGTTCGCGCCGGCGGCTTCTCCGCGACGACGGCCGCGGGCTCCCAGGGTCTAATTGCGGCCGGGGCCGGCCCGAGACCGGAATGCGGCCGGATTCTTCGTCGGAGGGTCCGGCGGAACTCGCTAAGCGGGATCGCCCAACAGGCTTGCGTCCTCCGCTCGACTTTCCGGGGCGGGGCCGGCGGCCGGCCTGCGATGCGAAAGAGATGGCCCCAGGGCCTCGGAGTGCGCCCGATCCGCGGGGAAGGATGCTCGGGTCTCGGCCCGGTCGGCAGGACTTCGGTGTCCATCGATCCGGCCGGGAATCTCCGATTTCGCTGTCTCGGGATCGCCTCGCGGCGCAATAATGATTCTATGGCACCGATCGAGATCGATAATTCGAGTGAGACGAATCGCTTGCTGCGGCGGACCGCCGACGCGCATGGCGAGAGCCTGGGGGCGTTGTTGACCCGGCACGAGGGCCGGCTGCGACGAATGATCGCCTTCCGGCTCGACCCGCGGTTGCAAGGGAGGATCGCCCCCGAGGACGTCCTCCAGGAGGTCTACCTGGCCGCCGCACAGAGCCTGTCCGACTACCTGGGGCAGCCCGCGATACCGTTCTTCTTCTGGCTGCGCGGCATCGCCGCCCACAAGCTGCTGGAGATCCATCGGAGCCACCTGGGCACGCGGATGCGGGACGCCCGCCGGGAAGTCTCGCTGCACCACGGCGCCCTGCCCGGCGCCACCTCGGCGGCCCTGGCGGCGCAGCTCCTGGGCCACCAGACCCGCCCCAGCGAGGCCGCCGTGCGCGCCGAGGCCAAGCTCCGCCTCCAGGAGGCGCTCAACGGCATGGACCCGATCGACCGCGAGGTCCTGGCCCTGCGGCACTTCGAGCAACTGACCAACGCCGAGGCGGCCCGCGTCCTGCAGATCAAGGAGACGGCGGCCGGCAAGCGCTACCTCCGTGCACTCGGTCGCCTTCGCGAGATCTTGACGCAGATACCCGGCATCGAACTGTGACGGCAGGTGATCGGTATCCCGCCCTCACGCGAGGTGCGGCGGTGAAGGGCCCGAGGAGCCACCTCCATGAATGACCCGGATTCCGAGGCCGATCCGCTCGCCTCGCTGGCCGAGGAATTCGCCGAGCGATTCCGGCGTGGCGAGCGCCCTTCGCTGAGCGAGTACACCGAAAGATTCCCCGAGCAGGCCGACCGCATCCGGCACCTGTTCCCGGCCCTGGTGGAGATGGAGCAGCTCGGCTCGATCGGCGGGCAGGCCGCCGGGGATTTGGCCGGGACCTCGGCGGGCCGGGGCCGGATTCCGTCTCAGCTCGGCGAATACCGCATCCTCCGCGAAGTGGCCCGCGGCGGGATGGGAGTCGTCTACGAAGCGGTGCAGGAATCGCTCGGCCGGCACGTGGCGCTCAAGGTGCTGCCGACGGCCGGGCTGATGTCCCCGACCCACCTCGAGCGATTCCGGCGCGAGGCGCGCGCGGCCGCGCGGCTGCACCACACCAACATCGTGCCCGTGTTCGGCGTCGGCGAGCACGAAGGCGTGCACTACTTCGCGATGCAGTTCATCCGGGGCCAAAGCCTGGATCACGTCATGAACGAGCTCGGTCAGCTCCGCCGCCGCGCCCAGCCGCCGACGGACGCCGGCGCCCGTCGACGCTCGGATCTGAGCATCAGCATCGCCCGGGGGCTGCTCAGCGACCGGTTCCCGGACGGCGAATGCCCGCCAGACGGTCGCGACGGAGCCGCACCCGTCCCGACCGAGGAGTGGGCCGGCCCGACGGATGGCTCTCCGGAAGGGCCCGGCTCGATCGTGCTCGGCGATCCCTCCGGGCTGGGCGACCAATCGACGCTCGCCTATTCCCGCAGCGTGGCCCGGGTCGGGGTGCAGGTCGCCGACGCCCTGGCCTACTCCCATCAACAAGGGATACTCCACCGCGACGTCAAGCCGGCCAACCTCCTGCTCGATACTCGGGGCACCGTCTGGGTCAGCGACTTCGGCCTGGTCAAGGAACAGGGTACCGAGGAGCTGACCGGCCAGGGCGACTTCGTCGGGACGCTGAGGTATATGGCTCCGGAGCGGTTCCTGGGCCGTTCCGACCCGCGAAGCGACGTCTACGGCCTGGGCCTGACCCTCTACGAGATGTTGACGTTGCGGCCGGCATTCGCGGCCTCTGATCGAGCCCGGCTCGTCGAGCGAGTGCAGCACGAGGAGCCGCCCCGGCCTCGCAACCTCGACCCGCACATTCCCCGCGACCTCGAGACCGTCGTCCTGAAGGCGATCGCCAAGGATCCGGGCCGGCGCTACGCGACGGCCACGGCGATGGCCGAGGACCTTCGCCGTTTCCTGGCCGATCGACCGGTCAAGGCGCGGCGTGCGGCGACGTGGGAGCGGATCTGGCGCTGGGCCCGTCGCAACCCGGGGCTGGCCGCCTCCGCCGCACTGGCGACCGTCTTGCTGGTGGTCATCGCCGCCGGATCGTCGGCCTGGACCGCCCGGTTGGGCTCGGAACTGCTGCGGACGACGAAGGCCCAGCGGGCGGAGCACGACGCCAAGAAGGACGCCCTGGACAAGCTCTGGCGATCGCACCTCGCCCGGGCGCAGGCGGGCCGCTTCAGCCGGCGCCCCGGCCATCGCTTCGACAGCCTCGCCGCCCTCACGGAGGCCGTCAGGATCGCCCGCGAGGTCGGCGTGCCCGCGGAGGGAATGGACGAGCTGCGCAATGAGGTGATCGCCTGCCTCGCCCTTGCGGATCTTCGCCCTGGCGCGACTTCCGTGGCCATACCGCCGGGCACTTCCCAGCACGTTTTCGACCGGGACTACCGTCGCTACGCCCTGAGCGACGCGAAAGGCGCCATCCGCGTCTTTCGTCTCGGCGACGACCGGCCGTTCGCCTCCTTGGCCGGGCTCGGGCGGGCGCCCGAGGCCCTCCTCTTGAGCCCGGACGGCCGGTTCGTGGCGGCCCTATCCTCCGGCGAGCTCCAGGTATGGGACGTGGACGGAGGACGGCCGGTCTTCCCGCAGCCCGTGCCCGCCCGCCCTCCGAGTGTTTTCAGCGGGGACAGCGGCCGGTTGATGGCCATCGGGCCCGACGACTCGATCGGCCTGTGGGACCTGCGGACCGGACGGCAAATCTGCACGCTCCGGACCGGGATCGCACCGTATGCCCTGGCGATCCATCCGGAAGGCCATCAGGTGGCGGTCGGTTATCGGGAGCACGCGGCCGTCGTCGAAATCTGGGACACCGACTCCGGCAGGAAGATGACCGAGTTGCCCGCCGGAAACGCCGGATTCGTCGGCGCCATCGCATGGCACCCGGACGGCCGTCAACTGGCGCTGGGTTTCGAAGGCCGCACGGGCCGGGTCGAGATCTGGGATCCGGCCCAGCGGCGTCTCCTGGTCGCCCTCGAAGGCCACACCCAATGGGTGGGCGGGATGGCGTTCCACCCTCGCGGAGAACTGCTGGTGATCGTTGCGGGGGACGGGACGAGCCGGCTCTGGGATGCCAGGACGGGCAAGGCGCTGGTCAACTGGCCCGACGGCATCGGCAACCTGCAATTTAGCACCGACGGGACTGTGTGCGGGATCGTCAACGCCGGGGAACGGGTGCGGCTGATGGAGGTGGCCGATGGTCGCGAGTACCGTACGCTCGTCAGCAACCTGGGCGCCGGTCGAGGCGAGTATCGCGAGGGAGACATCGGAGCGGACGGGCAGCTCGCCGTCGGGATGGACGACGGGATCCGCCTCTGGGACCTGCCCACAGGCCGTCAGATCGGCTTTCTGCCGGATACGCGGACGGACTCGGTCAGCTTCGTCTCCCGACCGGATGGCCGTGAGCTCCTGACTTGCGGCGCCGGAGGGCTGCGGCGCTGGCCCATCCGAGATCTCCAGGAGGACTCGAGGCGGTTGCAAATCGGGCCGCCGCGGGCCGTCGACCTGCCCTTCATACCGAAGCGCGCCCATGTCCGCCCGGATGGCCTGGCCGTCGTCGTGGCCAGTGAGCGCTCGGGGCAGGCGTTAGTCCTGGACCTGCCCTCGCAGGCCGTTCGGTGCACGCTGGCGCCACATCCATCCCTGAATCGCGCCGTACTCAGCGCGGACGGAAGGTGGGCGGTCACGAGCGGCTGGCATTCCCCCAGCGTCAAGGTCTGGGATGCCACGACCGGAGCGATGGTGAAGGATCTGCAGATGGACGTCATGAACATCGCCTCGTTCTCCCCGGACGGGCGGGCGCTCCTGACCGGCCGAGGAAACGAGTATTGCTCCTGGGAAGTCCCGTCCTGGAAGCCGGCCCTACGCCTGCCCCTGCAGATCCACTCCTACCCGGGCTGGGTCGCGTTCTCCCCCGACAAGAGGCTGCTGGCTATTGAGTTGTCCCCCGCGGTCATCCATCTGGTTGACGCCGCAACGGGTCGGACCGTGGCGAAGCTGGAGGACCCTCGTTCCGACCGTGCCCAGTGGCTGGGCTTCACCCCGGACGGATCGGGACTGGTGGCGATCGCCTCGTTCTCCAGGGCCATCCATGTCTGGGACCTGGCGGCGATCCGCCGCTATCTTGCCGCGATGCACCTCGACTGGGATTCGTCGCCCGACTCGCCGACCCTCGGCGCCGATACGCGACGGCCGCTCGTGGTCGAGCCCTTGCTCGGAGGGTCGTCATCCCAGGAGCAGGTCGCGGACGAGCGGGCGCGGCGTGATATCAACACGCTCCGCCTTGCTGCCGAGTCGCAGCCGGGAAGTGTGGCGGCCTTCAACGAACTGGCCTGGGCCTACCTGACCGCCCCGGAACACTTGCGCGAGCCGAGCCGGGCCGTGACCCTGGCCGAGAGGGCCATGCGACTCGATCCGCATCATCCGACGATTCGCAATACGCTGGGCCTGGCCTATTACCGTGCAGGCCGGTACCGCGACGCGGCCGACACCCTTCGGGGAAACCTCACCGGACAGGACGAGCAGTACCTCGCCCTGGACCTGTACGTCCTGGCCATGAGCCACCACCAACTCGGCGAGGCGGCCCTGGCGCGGGCCTACTACGCCTGGGCCGATCGCGCCACGGGGTCGCAGGCGGATCTGACCGACGAGGAGATACAGGAACGGGCGGCCTTCCGTGCGGAAGCGGAGCTGCTGATGAAGAAGTGATCCGGCCCGCAGGCCCCCGCTCGACGCGATGACGATCGGTCCCACCTCGCCATTCCGACGCGAACGCGGTCGACCTCGGATCAGGATGGAGGACGCCCGCAATCCGGCTTCTCCTCGTTGAATCTACGTCAATATTTATTTGTAAATCCAGAGAAGAGGCACAACTCCCACGTTTCTCCGATCAGATCATGACCGAAGCTCTGATGCGGTTCCTCCCGGACGAGGTGATAGCCGGCCTCGACGTAGATCTTCCGGGCGGCGTGCAGCACGTGATTCGTCCAGAGGACGATCTTCCGGTAGCCGACCTGGCGTGCGAATGTGGTGCACTCCTCGACGAGTCGGCGGCCGATGCCCAGTCCGCGGGCCGTCGGCTCGACCAGCAAGAGCCGGAGCTTCGCCACGTGCTTCGACTGCTTGACCAGGAGGACCGAACCCACATTCTGGCCCTCCAGTTCGGCGATCCAGCACCGCTCGACCTCCGGATCATGGTGACGGATGAACTTGGCGGCAATGTCGGCCACGAGTGCCTCGAATCGCTCGTCCCAGCCATACTCCTGGGCGTAAAAGAGGCCGTGTCGGTGGATGATCCACCCCATGTCGCCCGGTCGATGCGATCGGAGGAGATACGGCGCCCCCCGCTTCGCACCACCGTCACCGAGCAGCAGGGATTCGATCGTGCGCATCGCCTCGATCAGCCGGCCTTGATCGGCCGGATTCAACTCGCCCAGCATCGCAAGGATTTCCGATTGTGCACGCCGGTCGAGACCGCCGAAGGCGTCCCGTCCCTCCTGGGTCAGCGAGAGGTGACTCTGTCGCCGATCGACGCCCGAAGGCCTGCGGCTGACCAGCCCACGCCGCTCGAAATCACCAAGTATGCGACTCAGGTAACCCGGATCGAGCCCCAACTCGGAAGAGAGGGCGGTCGCCGTATGAACTCCTGTCTGGGCCAGCTCGAAGAGGATCCGAGCTTCGGCGACCGAGAATGGGCTATGCAGAAGCCCTTCATTCAATACGCCGATCCTCTTCGTATAGAAACGATTGAATCGTCTCAGGGCGTCAACGCAATCGTCGCTGGCGGATGGTGTGGTCATTCGGGCGAGGATAGTCGCACATCGTTGACGGAGTCAAGTGGTTTGTTGACTCCGTCAACCACGTGGATTGCGTGGGGTCGCCGAGGGGCATGACTTTTCCCGGACCGAGTGCCGGCCCGCGACCCGGATCACGGCTTGAGGACGACCTTGATGCACTCGTCCTTCTTGTCCCGGAACGTCTTGTAGGCTTGCGCGGCCTCATCCAGGGGGACGCGATGAGTGATGACGAAGCTCGGGTCGAGCTCGCCCTTCTCGATCCGCTCCATCAGCGGTTTCATGTATCGGTGCATGTGGGTCTGGCCCATCTTGAGGGTCAGGCCCTTCGCGAAGGCCACGCCCATCGGGAACTTGTCGAGCAGGCCGCCGTAGACGCCGGGGATCGAGACGGTCCCGCCCTTTCGGCACGCCTGGATCGCCCGCCGCAGGGCGTGCGAGCGGTCGGTCTCCATGTTGAGCGTGGTCTTGGCCAGGTCGTACCAGGCGTCCAGCGTGATGCCGTGCGCTTCGAGCCCGACGGCGTCGATGCAGGAGTCGGGACCCCGGCCGCCGGTCATCTCCTTGAGGGCTTCCAGGACGTCGACCTCCTCGTAATTGAGGACCTCCGCCTTCGCCTTCTCCTTGGCCATCCGCAACCGTTCGGGGATCCGGTCAATGGCGATCACGCGCTCGGCACCCAGCAGGTAGGCGCTGACGATCGCGAACTGGCCGACCGGCCCGCAGCCGAATACCGCCACGACATCGCCGCGCTCGATCCCGCAATTCTCCGCGGCCATGTAGCCCGTCGGCAGGATGTCGGACAGGAAGAGCACCTGCTCATCCTTCAGGCTGTCGGGGACCTTGAGCGGGCCGACGTCCGCGAAGGGCACGCGGGCATATTCCGCCTGGCCGCCCGCATAACCGCCGTAGACGTGCGAGTAGCCGAAGAGGCCCGAGCCCGAATAGCCGTACATGGTCTCGGCCATACGCTGGCCCGGGTTGGAGTTGTCGCAGAGCGACCAGAGCTGCTTCTGGCAGAAGAAGCAACTGCCGCAACTGATGGTGAACGGGACCACCACGCGATCGCCGATGTTGAGGTTCTTGACCTCGGGCCCCTTCTCGACCACCTCGCCCATGAATTCATGGCCGAGGATATCGCCGCGCTCCATGCTCGGGATGAAGCCGTCCAGGAGGTGCAGGTCGGAGCCGCAGATCGCGGACGTGGTGATCTTGATGACGGCGTCGCGAGGGTTCAGGATCCGGGGATCGGGCACCTGTTCCACGGCCACGCGATTCTTACCCAGCCAGCAAAGTGCCTTCATGATGAATTTCTCACCGATGTAGGTCGTTCGTGAATGAAACGGGCCGGCCCGTCCGGCGGGTCAATGCCCTTTGGATTGTCCCTGGACCGTGGCGATCTCGCCGGCCTCCATCACTTGCTTGAAGCGGGCCAGGTCGTCTTCCATCTGGATCCTGGGCTCCTCGCCGAAGAGCCAGGCGATCGCCGCGCCGAGCCGGCCGCCGGGAGGTTCGTAATTCAGCTCGACGAGGACCTCGGTCCCGCGGTCGGCGGGCGCCTTGCGGAACTGCACCGAGCCCGCGTGATCGATCCGGGAATCCGGGAGCGACCGCCACGCGATCAACTCGTTGGGCTTCTCGTTGTAGATCTCGGCGTCCCACTCCACCGTCATGCCCATCGGCCCCCGGGCCACCCAGTGCGAGCGGTGGGAGTCGATGACCTCGACCTTCTCGAGGTGCTTCATAAACTTCGGGAAGTTCTCGAAGTTCTTCCAGAACGCGTAGACCTCCTCGATGGGACGGCTCACCGTCAGGCTCTTCTTGATCAGGATGCCCCGGTGGACATCGTCCAGACCCCTGACACCGACCCGTTGATCATCCGCGCTGCTGCTGATGCCGAGTTGATCGTAGAGCTGGCAATGGCCGGTCGCGGCGCGGAAAAGAAGACCGCCTCCCAGGCCCGCCTGGATGAGGCCGCCGAGCGACCCCTGCCTCAGTCCGTTTACGACGAGTGCCGCGCCGGCCGCGCCGGAGATCCAACGCTCCGTCTGGCCGACATTGATCTTTCCACCGACCCTGGCCACATCGGCGGAAGCGGCTCGTGACAGAGAATCGTGCACGCTTCTGGATGAAACTTGGGATTGAAATGTCGTCATGGTCGCCTCCGTTGGTGGGCTCGATCTTCGACTCGCTGTCGATCCGACCCGGATAGTGCGGCTCGGTCTCACACCGAGCCGTGTTTGAGGACGCAAACGTCGTGCCCTCTCGCCGGGTTCGAATGTCGCGGGGGCATTGGGGTCCGCCCTTTCGTGGCACCGCCTTTGCACGGAGATCCCGGCGATGGAATGAGTTTCAATCACCGTCCTCTGCCAAACGGCAAAGGAGTCTCAGATGGCCAACAGGAATCACTCCCGTCGCGTCCACGCCCCTTACGAATCGTTTTCCGAGGGCGGCTATGCCGGGCAGTCCGAAGGACGAGGCGAGTACGGGTCTCGCGTGTCCGATTCGGGGAACTCGGAAGAGTCGGGTCGGGTTGGTGAGTTCGTCTCCAGCAACCCATATAGCACGGTCATGACCAGCTTCGGCCTCGGGTTCGGACTCGGCCTGTTCGTGACCCTGCTCTTGAGCCAACGCGAAGAGACCTGGTTCGAGAAGTACGCACCCGAGTCGATGCAGAATCTGCCCGATCGCCTCAAGCACTTGCCCGATCAGATCAAGCAGAATCTGCCCGATCGGTTCAAGCACGTCCCGGAGTCGGTCGCCTCTTACGTACCCAGCTCCTGGAAGTCCTGGTGAGTTCGAGGGCGCGACTGTCCTGACGATCGAAAGAGAGAGACCCGGGCCATTCGGCCCGGGTCTTTTTTGTTGGTCTGACCGGTAGGGGGGAAGGGCTTGAGACTCAGAGATACGTTGGAGCGCCGCCTTGACGAGGCCAGGTCTCTTCAGACGGCGTTATCGAGCGGTTGACGGATGGTTTGCTCGCGCCGTGGCCGGATGGGAGCGACACTAACCCGACGCGCCAGCGAGGGTCCCGAGGCATTCCCCTCGCTGGCGCGTCGGGTTGGTATGGGAGCTATGCAATTCGGTTGTTAAGCACTCTGAGGGACAGCCAGCGGCGTTTCTCGTCAATCCCACCCGCGAACGAAAAAAGGCTCCGAGCCCCTCTAACCGGACGGTTTCGAGGGGCTCGGAGCCGATGATTGACGCATTTTCAGTCGGCCGAGGTAGGCTGTCCCGGCCAGGGATACCTACCTCGTCAAATCCCGGTCAAGTCATTGAGGGACCGCAGGAGCCGGAGCGGGGGTCGCCGCGGCAGGGGCGGGTTGGCCGATGCCGGTGGTCGTCGCGTTCCGGATCTGGTTGCGGGCCGAATTCGCGGGCTCGGGGACTCGGAGCCGCTGGATCTGCTCGGTGATGATCTGCTGGGCCCTCTGGAGCTCGTCGATCGAGATCTGGTTGTCGTTATTGGCGTCGAGGACGCGGAAGGCCGCGTGAGCCGGCTCGGTCAAAGCCTTGTCGAACTCGGCCATGCTCAGGGCACCGTTATGGTCGGTGTCGGCGGTCTGGAACGCCATCTGCACCGCCGTCTTGGCCGCCTCGCCGACGGCCCGATTCAGCTCGGCCGGGCTCAACTGCCCGTCCTGATTCGCGTCGGCGATCGTGAACAGGGTCTGCACGCCCATCTGGACCGCCTGGCGCAGCTCGGGAGCCTCGATCTTCTGATCGTGGTTGCTGTCGAGCATGTTGGTGATCGCCTGGATCGGGTTCTGGCCTCCCGTGGCCGTACCGATTTGATTCGCATTGCCGTTGGTCGGCTTGCTCTTCTGCAAGACGTACCTCAGCAAGGGCTGCTGGTTAAGCAAGGACTCCTTGGCTGCACGAGCTTCCTCGGGCGACAGAGTACCATCGCCGTTGGCATCGGCCCTGAAGAAGAAGCCGCCCACCAGCAGATTACCCGCATCCACGGCCTCTTTTTGGGAGATCTGGCCGTCGTTATTGGTGTCGGCCAGCTTGAACAGCATCTTGGCCGAGTCTTGCACGTCGGACAGGCTGTCGATCGGGCCGGGCAGATCGCCCGCCTTGTTGCTGCCCTGGGCCAAGAGGCTCCCGGGGACCAGTCCGGCCAATCCCAGAACCATGGCGCCGCTCATCATATATCGCTTGATCATCAACTCAACCTCCTCTGATAGACCTGGACGTTATCGTTCCATCCTGGCTTGTTGCGTGAGAGGCCATCCAAGCTGGAAAACAACATCCAAACTCAAACATCCTTGGCCGCCCTTGGGAGCCCCATACACTGCAAGCGGAATGCCACGAAGCCGGATCTGGCCGCGATTACCAGATAAAATACCTGAATGCGACGCTGACGAGAGCTTCCGATGAGAATATGGGGGGAATGGCGTTAAGGATGTGGGAGCTGCCTGAATTCAGAAGGTCCCGAGGATGGTAGCGAGTTGAAAGGAACGATTTGTCCAATTCGACCCGACCGTGTCCTGCGCAATGCGCTTCCGGACGACGTGAAATCCGCCGCGCGTAGGTACTTTCCTTCCCGTTTTGAGGAATCAGGGGCGGCTCTTACAAGATCTATCCTCAAATAAGCGGTGAAAACGCGCCTCCAGAGGCCCTGGCTTGTGGAGAAACTCCCTCTGGACCCTCGTTGATCGAGAGGGAGGTCGGTCGAGGATGACTCAGCGACAGGCTTTCAAGAAGGCGACGAGGTCGGCAAGTTCCTGGGGAGTCAACTGCTGATCGAGGCCGGCCGGCATGACGGAAACGGCGCTCGGCCGCATTTCCTCGATGTTGCGGCGGGTGATCCGTGCTTCCTGGTTGACTCCAGTAGCCAGGATCAACTCCTCGGCCGTTTCGCCGCGGATCAGACCGTTGTAGACCTTACCGTCCTGGGTGGCAATGGCGACGGGTTCGAAACTCCGGACGAAACTGGCGCTCGGGAAGACGATCGCCTCGAGGAGGTCGCGATCCGCGCGGACCGAGCCGATCCGGGTGAGATCGGGGCCGACGGTACCTCCGCGATACCCGATCGCATGGCAGGAGAAGCAGGCGGCCTTCTCGCTGTGGAAGACGAGCTGTCCCCGACGGATGTCGCCCGCGGAGAGGGTGGTCACGAGCTGCTCGAGTCGCGCCTTCTGCTTGGCGGCGTTGACGTTGAGCCGGGCATAGATCGCCTCGGCCTCTTTCTGGACGGCCGGACCATATTTCGCCAGGTGGGCCTTGAGGGCGTCGATCCTCAAGCTAGCGAGGGCCGACGACTCACCGAGGACTTTGAGCAGCTTCAGCCCGATGGACTCGTCGCGCGACTGCTCGAAGGCGGTGAGCAGGCGGTCGACCTCGACCGGCCCGGCGGACCGGAGCGCCTCCGCCAGGCGGTCGAGCTGCCCGGTCGAGAGCTTGGCCCGCGCCAGGACGTCGGCGACCGTCGTCCGGATCGCCACGGTCTGATCGCGGTCGAGCTGCTGAATCAAGAACGTGAACAGGTCATCGCCGACGCCGGTCAGGCCCCCGGGGATGGCCGAGAGGGACTCGAGTCGAAGGCCGACGGGCGTCTTCGCGTCCGCGCCGATCGCGAGCAGGCGGGCACGCAACGTCGCCGTCTTGCCCTGGGTCATCGGCAGGGCGCGGACGGTCGCCACGGCGGTCGCGATCAGCGGGGCGTTCGCCGGTTGGCCGTCGACGGCGCTCGTCACCGCCGCGACCCACGCGGGCGGCAAATCCTTCTCCTTCAGGCTGGACCAGGCCATCGACTGGAGGCTGCTCCGGCGCACGGCCGTCGGGGCGGACATGTCTTGCACGCGCGAAGCCAGGAGCTGCTGGATCGGCGCCGCCTGGGCGAACCTCCCCAGTTGCTTCTCCAGCTCGGCCCGCTCGGCAACCGGGAGGTCGGCCCGGTCCAGCCGCTCGCCCAGGACTCCCGCCAGGGCCTCGGCCCACTCGCGATGCCGGCCGACGATCCATGAGGCCGTATCTTTGAGCGCGGGGTCGCTCGACGCCAGCAGGCCCGCGACGAACTTCGGGTCGAGCTTTCCGCCGTCCATCTGGTCCAGCGCGACCATGCCGGCGCGGGTCACGCGCGGGTTCCGGCCCAGCAAGCCGTCGGCGGTTCCCTTCGGATCGTCGATCTCGATGAGGGCATAGGTGATCGAATGCTCGGTGATCCGGTCATCGGCCGACCCGGCGGCCTCCAGGAGTGCCGGCACGGCCGCCTTGTCGCCGATCCGGCCCAAAGCTTCGGCCGCCGCGCGACGGTTCTGCGCCGAGGGAGCCTTGAGCAATTCGATCAGTCGCGAACTCGCGCCCCGATCGCGCCAGAGTCCCGCGACATGGATCGCGGCCTGGCGGACGGTTTCGTCGGGATCGGCGAAATACCCGCGGACCAGCGCCGCGCGACGGGATGATCGATCCGGGCCAGGGTCCAGACGACATTTCGCCGCCAGGCGAGCGATCGACCCTTCGGCGTCGCCGCGCGGAGGGCCCGGATGGCGTCCCCTTGCACACCGGGCGAGGCCAACGTATGGATCGCGCGTCGCTGCACGGCCGGCCGGGGGTCGCCGAGCCGTTCGACGAATCCTTCGGCCGTCAAGGTCGGAAGGCCACGACCCCATGGGTCGCCCACTTTCGGCGCGACTTTGCGCGAAACGCGATAGATCCCCCCCAGCACATCGGGCTTGTGGAGTTGCGAGGTGGGGCAGCAAAGCTTGTACCAGCCGCCAGTGTCGACGATGAGCAGGCTGCCGTCGGCGTCTTCCAGGACATCGGTCGGGTGGAAATCCAGGTCGGGGCTGGAGACGAAGTCCTCATCCTGGGTCGAGAAGGTGGCCCCCTGGGGCGTCAGGACGTGGCGGCCGACCTTGTGCAGGTTGAAGTAGCAGCCGAACAGATTGTCCTGATAGCCCTCGCCGAAGGCGTCGGATTCATAGCGGGTCAGGCCGGCGGGTGCGGCCGGCCCCATGTGCAGGAGCACCGGCATCACCCCGGGGCCGGTCCATTGATGGCCGGGCTCGAAGATCGGTTCGTGAACCTTCCCATAGATCCCACCATAGATCGCATGGATGAGCCCATCGCGTTGGCCGCCGCCGGGATGGACGAAGAATGTGGTCGTGAAGATCCGTTCTCCGCCCGGCGTGAAGGTCACGTCGACCGGGTTATCCATGCCTCCGGTCATGACCGGCTCGATGCCGCTCCCATCCGGACGACACCGGAAGATGTGCGACGCGCGGGTTGAAAACGGCGACTTGCCGGGCCGCTCGTAGATCTGCCTTTCAAAAGCTCCTTTGCACCAGTAGATCCAACCGTCCAGGCCCGGGTATGGCCCGTGGAGGTCGTTGGCGCATCCATTGAGCGTCTTGCCCTGGAACCACTCGACGCGATGATCGGCGATGCCGTCGCCGTCCGTGTCGGTCAGTTTCCAAATGCTCGGCGGCGCCGCCACATAGAGCGAGCCGTCGAGCCACATCGTCCCCTCCGGGAACATCATCTTGTCCGCGAAGATGGTCCTCTTTTCAAATTTCCCGTCACCATCGGCATCCTCGAGGCGTAGGATCCTGTGGGGCTTGTCGGCAAGCTGTTTCTGGACCTTGTCGTTGGAGCCGGAGGAGTCGGCCACATAGAGTCGCCCGGAGTCGTCGAATGCCGCCGTGATCGGCCGGTCAACCAGCGGCGGTCCGGCGATCTGCTCGATCGAGAACCCGTTCGGGATGTGAAACGTCTTCCCGTCGATCCGGACCTCGGCCGCCTTGGGCGCGTCGGCGGCTCCCGTCGCGGCCATCAGGCACCAAGCGGCCCCGACCAAAACCAGAACTCGAGCCCATTTGACGGCTCCATGTACCCCGGGGTGACGCTCGATCATGGTGTGGTCTCTCTCCTGCTAACCGTCGCGATGGAAAACTCGAGGGTGGGAACGATCTCTCGATCACCGTCCGGCATCTCTTGGGCGGCGATCAACCCGTCATCGTGTTATCAGCCGTTCAAAATGGTGTCTTTTCACAACGCATGTCGCTATTCGGGGTGAAGTGCTGATCTAGAAGAAGAAGGAAGTTGTGGGAGACAAAACCCGGTAAATCAACTAGTGTTCCCAGAGAACCACTCGTGTTCGCCTGGAGTAACACCGGGCGAGCAATCAGGAGGATTTGCAGGAAATCGGACAGGGTTGGTGGCAATGGAATCGAATCTGCTTGGCAGAAGACTTCTGTTCTCGTGAAACATCCTCGTTGGTCTGCCTATCTCGGCGTCGGCCCGTTCATCAAATGCGTGGCCCTGGCGTGATTCATGGGCGGGTAGCCTGGCACGTTTCGTCAGCAGAACGGACCGATTGGAGAGTGGGTACGATGATGGTTTGAGGCGGTCGCCGAGTGTCGAGCGGTCGTCGGCGTTCCCAGCGGGAAATGCCGGCGGTGCCGACTTCGCGACCGCGATATGAGGAGGCGATCCGTCATGCGGCAGGTTGGGGATATGCTGGTCTGGTTGGCGGTGATCCTGGTGGTCGCCGCGGTCGTTTATTATACGCCACGAGTTGCGAGCTACGTCACCGCTCAAGAAGCGGGAAAGGTGGCCTGGCGTGCGACACCTCATTCGGCGAACGCCTTTGCTGAAGAAACCCAATAGAATGGAATCGCGTCGCTCACCTGCAAGGTGGGCTCCGCCCACCGGGCTGTGATCGTTGGGCGGTGCCCACCCTACAGGGAACGGATCGGCTCCATCGGATTCGCGGGACCGAGGCATCGGTTTCCGGGGAATGATCGAAGGACGATCCGCGGGCTGGCTGTTGTCATCATGTCCCGACGGGTCGCGAGATGCGGCGAAAGCCTCGCCGCTTCGCCTTGGGCCCGCCGGGACCGAGACCGTGGTGAGTCAGGGACCAGTCCGTGTCGGCTCGGCTCGATCAGCCCTTGAGGAAAGTCAGGGCGTCGGTCGTCCGCTTCAGGATATCATCGATCTGCTCGGTCAACTCGAAGCCGATGATGAAGGCGTCGACCGTGCCCAGCCCGAGCACGAAACGCAGTGATGCATCCTTACGCTCGGGCGTCTTGATCCGCCCTTCGCCCAGGATCTTCATCCCGACGATCCCCTTGCCGGCCGTGTGCATCTCTTCCAGCACCGAGGCGACCTCGTCGGGCTTCTTGTCGTCCATGATCAGCCCCTCGGGGTTGATCCGCGCCAGGTTGACCTCGACGAAGGCCTCTTTGGCCGAGGTGTGGAGCGGGTCCATGCCATGGCAGCTCGTGCCGTGGGCGCGGATGATCTTCTCCTCCTTGGCCTTCATGAGGTAATCCATCGACCCGCGGTGGTCGGGCTGCCACCCGCCTTTCTGCATGCAGTGGAGCAGGACGATGTCGATCATGTTGACGCCCAGCTCCAGGCGATAGCGTTCCAGGTGGCTCTTGGCGTCCTTGAAATTGGTCGCGTGGGTCTTGGTCTGGATGACGTACTGGTCGCGGGGCACGCCCTTGAGTGCCTCGCGCAGATAGACGTGAGAGCCGTACTGGTCGGCCACGTCGAAGAAGCAGACGCCGTTATCCAGGGCGTGCCGCACGACCCGCCCGAACTCCTTGACGCCCAGCCGGGTCTGGTTGCTGGCCTGGCCGGAGCCGATGCTGCCGGTCCCCATGCCCACCAGCGAGACCTGGATACCGGTCTTGCCCAGCGTGACCCTGTCGGCCGGGCCCTTCGGGAGGGCGGCTCGGTCGCGGCCGGCACGCCCGGGCGCGGCGGAGGCGGTTGTCGTGCTCGCGGCCAGCGCGACGGTCGCGGTGGCGGTCGCGGTCGCCTGCGCCATGAAGTCGCGGCGATTCAGAGGAGGTGTCATCACGCTCGGTCTCCCCGTTGCCAAAGTCCTTGCTCTCCAGCGAATCGTCCCGTCCCGGACGCCCGGGACGGCCACACGAGACGAAGGTCAATCCCATCTCACCAGGGCGGAATCCCCGTCGAAGGGGTCGCACGGCTGAGCCGGGCGACGTATCCGGTGATTCTAACCGGCCCTCTCCGTTGCTACCATAGACCAGTCGAACGACGGCAGGCCCAACCCGCCGATCGTTGGCCGTCGATCGTCAGTCTGCCGGGAGACGGAAAGGAGACCTCGGACGTGTTCACGGGATTGGTCGAAGGACTGGGCCAGATCGATCGGACTGTCGAGGAAGGCGCCGGCCGCCGGCTCGCGATCACCTGGCCGGGTCGTCCGGCCGGCGACCCGCTGGCTCTCGGCGAGAGCGTGGCCGTCAACGGATGCTGCTTGACGGTCATCTCGACCGAGGGAGAGCGTTTCGAGTTGCAGGCCGGGCCCGAGACCCTGGCCCGAACGAACCTCGGCGGCAAGACGCCGGGAGATCGGGTCAACCTCGAGCGGGCGCTCCGGGTCGGCGACCGACTGGGCGGCCATTTCGTCCAGGGGCACATCGACACCACGGCGGTCCTGACCGAACGGCGCCCGGAGGGGGAGTGGGAATTCCTGGCGTTCGCCATCGACCCGAGCTGGACCCCTCTGCTGGTACCCAAGGGGTCGATCGCCCTCGACGGCGTCAGCCTCACGCTGGTCGAGGTCACGACCGACGGGTTCTCCATCATGCTCATCCCCCACACTCTCGCCGTCACCACACTCGGCCTCATCCGCCCCGGCGACCGGGTCAATATCGAGACCGACATGCTCGCCAAGCACGTCCAGAAGCTCTTGAAGGGTTGATCGCAGGAGGGGGAGAAGAGTTTCACGCAGAGACGCAAAGACTTCCGCAGAGGGCGCAAAGAAGAGAGAATTGAGGTTTGACGACGTGAGACCTCGCGAGGGAGCGAGAACCGATGCACGAGAACGAGATCAGTCGGGAAATCGTGGATGCGGCCTATAAGGTTCACCGGCGGTTGGGGCCCGGTTTGGTCGAATCCGTCTACGAGAGGGTCTTACGATTCGAACTCGAGCGTCGCGGCCTCGTGGTCTTCGCCCAGCACCCGGTTCCTGTGATTTATGAATCCATCCGCATCGAGGAAGCTTTTGCGCCGACTTGATCGTTCAACACAAGCTGATCGTCGAGCTGAAAGCCGTGGAGACGCTCGCACCCATCCACAAGAGGCAGCTTCTGACTTATCTGCGCCTGAGTGGATTGCGGCTTGGATTGTTGATCAATTTCAACGTAGAATTGATCAAAGATGGGATCAATCGCGTGGCCAACGGCATCGAATAAGCCTCCTTTGAAGGCCCGACGACCCTTCCGCAGAAAAGAACATTCTTGACCTCTTCTTTGCGCCCTCTGCGTCCTCCTTTGCGTCTCTGCGTGAAACTCTTATCTTTCCCATCCGCTAAGCCTATGTCCGCGATTCGGCAAACCTACTCGTATCTCAGGAACTTGTTCGCCCGGCGCGGGATCTCGCCGCAGCGTCGGCTGGGGCAGAATTTCCTGATCGACTTGAATATCCACGACTTGATCGTCAAGACGGCCGAGGTGGGGCCGGGCGACGTGATCCTGGAGGTCGGTTCGGGGACCGGTGCTTTGACGTCGCTGATGGCGGGCCTGGGCGCGACGGTCGTGGCCGTGGATGTCAACCGGGCGATGGCTCAATTGACCACCGAGGCCGTCGCCGGGCTGCCGAATGTCCGGGTGCTCCATCGCGATGCCATCAAGAACAAGAATACGCTGAGCCCGGAGGTCCTCGACGCGGTGCGATCGGCTCTGGCATCGGGGACCGACGCGCGTTTCAAGGTCGTGGCGAACCTGCCCTATCACGTCGCCACCCCGTTGATATCGAACCTGCTCGTGCATCCCGAGTTGTGCCCGGCCCTCATGGTCGTGACGATCCAGCGCGAGATGGCCGATCGGATGTGCGCCGAGCCGTCGAGCTCGGCATACGGCTCGGTCTCGGTGGTGGTCCAGGCCCTGGCGGAGGTGTCGATCGTCCGGGAGCTGCCGCCGACGGTCTTCTGGCCGCGGCCCAAGGTCGAGTCCGCCGTGGTCGTCGTCCGGCCCGATGACGCCAGGCGGGCCAGGGTGGGCGACGTGGCTTCGTTCCACGCGCTGGTGCGCCAGGTCTTCCTCCACCGTCGCAAGTCCATCCGCCACGTCCTGGCCGCGCTCTGGGACGACCAGTGGACCAAGGCCGACGTGGATGCCTGGCTCGAGTCGCACGGACTCAGCGGCCAACTCCGCGCCGAGGCGCTCAACGTCGAGGAATTCCTCACCCTGGCCCACGCCCTTCGCGAACGATGGGGCGCCCTGCCGGGGACCACTTCCCTGCCGGATCACGGCAGTGAAGAGCCCGATCCGGAAGACTGATGCGGCCTCGGCGGCAGGAGGGCGGGACGCGGGTGGCGATCGCCGCTACGGGAACGGCTATCCTTCAACAGGAATTCGGCGCGGTCGGCGATGGCATTCCACACGCCGGCCAGTTCGGCGACGGCCGTCTCGGGTCGGGCCCGGGCCCGGCCCACGGCCCGGTCGAGCTCGTCGCGCAAGTCCCGCATCTCGACGATGTCGAGCAAGTTCGACGCGGTCACCGTCAGCAACATCGCGTGCGTCTGTCTGACGGCGTCGCGCCAGGATGCCGGGTCGACGTCCGGCGGGAGGATGTCGCCCATCGGGTCGATCGCCGGCACGACCTGGCTCACCCCGTAGGCGGCACGCTCGCGATAGCGCGCCCGCCACTCGCGGAAGACCAGATAGAGGACCCCCCAGATCAGGAGGACCGCGATCCCGGCCATGATCACGAACCGACGGCCGGAGTGACTGCGCGGCAGCCACGGAGACAACCGGTCCGCGTCATCTCCGGTGGCGGGCCGGCCGGGCCGGGGAGCATAGGTTTGAGCGATGACCGAGGCCAGATCATCATGCCTGAGTCGTCGCGTCGGGTCGCGGTGATTGCCCGGGCGGCCGTTGGTCGAGCTGGACATGATCGAATCCGTCGATGCCCGGAGTGTGGTGCCACGATCTCGGAACAGACTCACCGCCTCAGTGTAGTCGTCGGCCGTTCGTACGGAAAGGGAACGCCTCTTGCGGCCGGCCGCTCGCTCAACGCGCCGAGGCGCCCCAGGCTTCGCCCGAAGTCCGACCGGGCTCGGCGAGACGACCGAGGGTGTCGGAGACCCAGCCGGCCATCATGAGGAGCGTGCCTGCCATCAGGAGATCGACAACCAGTGTTTCGAGCATCGCAACGACTCCTATCCCATTCCATCCGAATCCGGGTAGCCGTCGGGAGATGAACCCGGGATGAGTTCCTCTGTCACCTTCCCGCTTTCCCGTCACGAGACATCCTAAGTCTGAACGTTAAGGCGGCCGTGAATCGAACATAAATTCGCCTTCATCCGAGCATCTCGGCTTTCTCGGCTTCGTGCGTTGTGCTGCAATGGATACGAGATCGAGGTGTCTGGACGGCGCGAGGGTGCCGGCGGCGTGTCGCCGGCACGGCCGCGGGGATGGGGTGTCAACATGGGGATCAAGATCCTGGTGGTCGAGGATGAGGCGAAAATCGCCGACTTCCTGGTCCGCGGCCTCAGGGAGGAGGGCTATACGGTCGAGCATGCGGCGAACGGGGGCTCGGCCTGGCACGAGCTCAAGGCCGGCGGATGGGATCTGATCGTGCTCGACTGGTGGCTTCCCGGCGAGGAGGGCGTGACGCTGCTCCAGCGATTCCGCCAGTTCGACCGGCAGACGCCCGTGCTGTTCTTGACGGCCCGCGATGCCGTCTCGGATCGGGTGCGGGGCCTCAATGCGGGCGCCGACGATTATCTGCCCAAGCCGTTCGCCTTCGAGGAGCTGCTGGCCCGGATCCGGGCTTTGGTCCGTCGCCGGGATGCCGCCGCGGGCACGACGCTCGATTACCGCGACATCCGGGTGGACCTGGCGACCCAGCGGGCCGAGCGCGGCGGTCATCCCCTGCATCTGACCGCCAAGGAGCAATCCCTCCTCGTCTTCTTCCTCCGGCATGCCGGCGAGGTCTTGTCCCGGACTCGGATCTATGAGCACGTCTGGGACGAGCGATATGACGGGCTCTCCAACACGCTGGAGGTGCACGTCAAGGAGCTGCGGCGCAAGCTGGAATTCCACGGCCCGCGCCTGATCCATACCCTGCGGGGCCGGGGCTATCTCCTGGGCGACTCCCCGGACGCGCAACAGGTGGAGGAATGATGAGCCTGGCGACCCGTCTGAGCGGTTTCTTCCTCGTGGCGTTGGCCCTGGTCCTGGGAGGGTTCTCGGTGACCCTCTACCTGCTGGCCCGAACGCACCTCCAGCGAGACCTCGACGAGCGCCTGACGACGGCGCTCGACGCCCTCTGCGCGTCGGTACGCAAGGAATCGGACCGGGTCGAATGGAAGCCGGGCGATCGGCCCGACATCGCCGGCTTGCATCCCCTGGATGAACCGGTGCGATGGGCCGTGTTCGACGTCCGCGGCAGGGCCTTGGATCACTCCTGGGATATCCAGTCCCATGATCTGACGGTCGTCTCGTCACTCAGCCCGGATGCCGGCCACATCCATGACGAATTCACCGACCAGTCCGGTCGCCAATGGCGCCTGGTGGTGCGGCGCATCCTGTCGAGGGCGGCCCATCGCGACAAGGCGGATCGGGACGACGATCGGGAGGACGAGTCGTTAGACCAGGGGGACCTGAATGCCCCGCCGTCGAAGAAATCATCCTCGCTGGTCGTGGCTTCGGGGACGCTGACCGAGCCGATGGAGGCCAGTCTCCGCGGTGTGGCGCTGACCCTGGTCGGTCTCTCCACGGTCATCTGGCTCCTGGCCGCGCTGGTGGGCCGTGGCTTCTGCCGCCGGGCCCTCCTGCCGGTGACACGCATGGCCCAGGCTGCCTGCTCCATGAGCGCCGCCGATCGGGACCAGCGCCTCCCCACCCCGGGGACCAGCGATGAGCTGGATGGACTGGCACGCTCGTTCAACGGCTTGCTCGAGCGCCTCCATGAAGCCCTGGAGCGGCAGTGTCGGTTCACCGGCGATGCCTCGCACCAATTGCGGACTCCCTTGACGGCCGCGCTCGGCCAGATCGAGGTCGCACTCCGCCGCGACCGGACCGCCGACGAATACCGGCGCACTCTCGAGGACGTCCATGGCGAGGCGGTCCGGCTCCAGCAGATCGTGGACGCGCTGCTGTTCATGGCGCGGGCCGAGACGGAGGCCGCACGGCCCGAGCTCCAACGGGTCGAGCTCGCCTCCTGGACGCGAGACCACCTCCGCGACTGGTCGGACCACGAGGGTGCCGTCGATCTCCGGGAAGATCTCGAACTGGGCGAGCCGGCATGGGTCCGGGTCCATCCTCACCTGTTGGGCCAACTCCTCGACAATCTGCTGGAAAACGCCCGCAAGTACGGCGCACCGGGGACCCCGATCCACGTCGGGCTCGAGCGCGACGGCGATCGCATCGCGTTGGCCGTGCAAGACCAGGGCCCCGGCCTGCCGCGCGAGGAATTGCCGCACATCTTCGAGCCCTTCTACCGCACGGCCGAGGCCCGCCGGCTCGGCCAGTCCGGCGTCGGGCTGGGCCTCGCCATCGTCCGTCGGATCGCCGACGTGCTCGGGGGCAGTATCGACGTGTCCAGCGAGCCCGGACGGGGTAGCCGCTTCGTGCTCCATCTCCCCATCGAGGCCGGCGAGATGGTTCCGCCGAGCCAGGCCCGTCCTTGCGTGGAATTCTCCCCGATGAGGGTCTGATCGAATCTCGCGAGGACAGGATCAACGCCATGGCCACGGCTCCGCGACGGCGAAAAGATCGCCCCATCGAATATCCGACCGGCGATGGAACGCTGATGACCGAGACCGACATCCATCGCAAGAACGTGCGCGACTTGCTCGAAATCCTGGGCGATCGTTTCGCCGACGATCCGATGGTCTACGTCTCGGCGGATTTGCTGATCTATTACCAGGAGGGAGACATGAGCAAACGCCTCGCGCCCGACGTTTTCGTCGCGCGAGGTGTCCCGAAGCATCATCGGGACAGCTACTTGATTTGGGGAGAAGGGAAAGGTCCTGATCTGGTCATCGAGTTGACCTCGAAGCGCAGGCGCCGTGAAGATCAGAAAAAAATCGAACTCTATCGCGATGTCTTGAAGGTGCCCGAGCTCTTCACGATCGATCCCGGTGGGGGTTACTTCGATTCGCCGCTCCGGGGCTTCCGCTGGTCCGAGTCGGGCTATATCGCGATCGAGCCTGGGCAGGGTCCCGGATTACACAGCGAGGTATTAGGGCTCAATCTGGCACGCGAAGGATATGCCCTGCGCCTCTTCGACCCGACCACTTGCAGGAAGCTGCCCACGGTCGCCGAGGAGCTCGACGGGGCCGAGACGATGAGGGTCCAGATCGAGAAGGCCCGCCGGCTGATCGCCGCGGAGCTCGACCTCGCGGAAATGCGACGCCAGGTCGCCGAGAGCAACGTCGCACTCACCGAAGCCCAGCTCGAGCTCGCCGAGACCCAGATCGAACAGCTCAAGGCCGAGAACGAACGGCTTCGCCAAGAAATTGTGTCCCTCCATCGTCGGTAGTCGGCTCAATCATGGCGGGTCGAACCGTCCCCGATCGGCGCGATGTCTCGTGCTCAAGTCATATTCTTGGCCGTATAGTTGCTCTTCAAAGGTAGGGGAATGTCGCAGGCCTCCGAGATTCGCTTGGCCAGCCGTTGAAACGCGCGGTAGCAATCCTGCACCGCGGCGGCATGACCTCCAATCGCCCCATCCGCCGGTTTGAGAGCGAACATCGGCTTTCGGGCCTCCTGGGCCATGGGCGCGAGGCTTCGATAATTCTTCAGAGTCGCCAGGGCCATGGGATCCGGGGTGGGGATGCCTTCGGAAGCCGGACTCTCGAGAACTTCTTGATGGTAGACCTCGGGGATGCGGTTGATCCATCGGCGGTATGCGGCGACCGGGTAATTCTCCCGCACCGACGGCTGCATCACCACATAACCGGCCGGTTGCATCTCACCATTTGGAATCACAAGATCATAATCCGGTAAATTGATGCTTCGCAACTTGCGAGCCTGCCATCCCTTACGCCACGAGCGTAGGGTCGGCCCGAGATTGCGCAAGCCTTGGAGGGAGAACAAGTCGGCCGCGAGGGGGATCACGACATGATCGGCGGACACGAGCGCGGCGCGATTGATCGCACCAAGATTTGGACCGACGTCGATCAAGATGAGATCAGCGCCGTGCCCTCCCGCGGCCTGCTCCATGATGCGATAGAAGGCGGTCGTGACTCGAAAGGCGTCCTTCGCATTCGGTTCGTTATCGTCCAGGCACTTGCCCCACGTCTCGGCCAAGCGATCCTCGAAGAGGCTCAATCCCAGGTCGCCCGGCACGAGGCCGATTCGACGATGAATCTCGGCGATTTCGGGACTCCGGATATCGCCCATGCGATCGAGGAGGGGCTGGACCATGCCGAGTATGGTCCGCGTCGATTGCGGGAGTTCCCAGAGTTTTTCGAGCTCCTCATCGTCCAAGAAAGACGAAGTTAAGTTCGACTGGGGGTCGAGATCCATGGCGACGACATTGAGGCCGAGCTCGGCGAACATCCACGCCAGATGGTAGACGAGCAAGGTCGTGCCCGCTCGAGCTGCACTATTGAAGAAAGCCAGTGTCTTCAAGGGCGCCTCAGTCTGTCCTTGAGCCCATGATTCTCGGAGGACTGGGGATCCCCGAGAGGCGAGAGAATCCGTACTTCATGAGATCACGGACCAGAGAAACGCTGGCACAAATCGTGACAGATGACCGGGGTTGCTTGTCGCGATCACGACGTCGAATTCGGGATCGAGATCGATCAGGCGGGCTTGGGCAGCGAGGATCACATCGCCGTCAAGGGCTTTGTCATCGGCGGTCGGAAAGCCGCCTCGCCTCGCCTCCGCCCAGAGTTCGGCGGCGAGCCGTAGTACGTCCGTGTTCAGGGGGAGGTAGCCGATCTGTTCGGCCAAGGCATCGAGTCGACCGATACCCTTTGCTCGCCCGGCGCACAGCAATTCTCGCCGAACCTCGTAGTCGGCGATCTCGGGAACCATGACACGCACACCCGCCGCGAGGAGCATCTTCAGCCACTCCTTACACAGGCGTGACTCGTCCGATTCGCGTGGATTGGTCACGAGCCCGAGTGGGCCTGAATCGAGGAGGACCACTCGACTCAAGGGAACTGGCTCCGATCCGAGGCGATCCGCCCTTGTCCCAGAGTCTGTCGCAGGATCGCCATGGTTTCGCGTTGCTCCGCCTCATCTCCCTCGGTTTCCCACGAATCGAGGAGCAGGATGGCGGCTCGGTTTCGGCGATCGAGTTCTTCCTCCGAAATCGAAGGGATGTAAGGATTAAGTGTCATGGTTCGTGGATCGTTCATGTGGAATTCCCGCGTCGGTGTCGAATCATTTCTTCCCGCCTTGGGCGGACGAAAGTACCTAACTGGGCCGGTTGGCGGGTGCAGGACTCCAAACCTTCACGCTGAATCGGTCATTGCATGGACCAGTTATTTTCTTTCGTCCGCCTTGGAGACTTCCATCGCTCGCGTCTCCCGAGAAATTATACGCTCGGGGGAGCTGGGATTCTGCTCGCGCTCAGCCCTCGATCCGGACCCCGGCGTCCTTGAGCGCCTTGGTCTGGTCGGCCTTGGCCGCGTCCGACAGCGGGTTCCCCGCCAGGTAGAGGCGGAGGTAAGGCGCGAACAGCTTCGGGCCGGCGGCGTCGGCCTTCGCCGCGTCGGCCAGCGGCTTCAGGTCCTTGATCTTGTTCCGCTCGATCAGCAGGAGCTTCACCTCGGTCTGCTTGGCCAGCGGGCTGATGTCTTCGATCTGGTTGTCGGCCAGGTTGATCGTCGAGAGCTTGGTGAGCTTCTCCAGGACTTTGAGATCCTTGACCTGATTCTTGGGCAGCGATAACGTCCAGAGCTTGGTCAGGGGTGCGATCGGCCCGATGTCCTTGATCGCATTGCCGCCCATGTAAAGGGCCGTCAGGCTGGTCAATCCGCCCAGGGGTTCGAGCTTCTCGACCTGGTTGCCGGAGAGCTCGATGAATTGCAGGCCCTTGAGATTGGCCAGCGGCGAGATGTCCTTGATCGCGTTGTTGGACAGGTCGAGCGATTCCAGGTTCGTCAGGTCCTTGAGCGCCTTGATGTCGCTGATCTTGTTCTTGTCGAGCTTCAGCAGCGCCAGGTTCTTGCACTTCTCCAGGCCGGTGAGGTCCTTGATGTCCTTGCCGGCCGCCTCCAGGATATAGACATTCTGGAGTTTCTCATCGGTCAACTCGGCCTTGGGCTCGTGCTTGAGCACGTCGCGGATGGCGGCCTCGAGGTTCTTGTCGGGGAACGGGGATGCGGCGCGGGCCGAGCCGGGCCAGGCGGCGGCCAGCAACAAGGCCGCCATCAGCGCGGCCTGCGATGCGGATTTCTGGGCTCTCATCATGGGGTCAGTTCTCCGGGATGACGATGGGGCGGGTCTCGGCATGCGCGGGTATGGGCCCGCGCTCGCGGCCGAGCGGCTGTGATCCTTCGAGCATACGCCACCATCGCGCCCGAGAAAAGGGGCGTCACCCAACCAGCCCGATGCGTGGGACGGCCTGGGCCACCATGCCACCCGGATCGATCCGGTCGGTCACAGGATGGGCGAGTCCGGTCGAAATCAGGCTCCGACGGGTTCCAGCCGCTTCGACGCTCGTTCCATCTTCGACCGGCTGCGCGTTCGCGCGATCATCCCGTTGAAAACCTCGGGTCGGCCGACCGGCTCCGCGGCGAGTGAAGAGTTCGGATCCAGCTCGCTCCGCAGGATCCGATATTTGGCCGGGGCCTCGATCCCCAGCTTCATCCGCGAGTCACCGAGGTCGACCACGGTGATCACGATGTCGTCGCCGATCAGAATCTTCTCGCCGAGCTTCCGGGTGAGTACCAACATCCTGAAGTCCTCCATGCATTCAATCGATCGCCCTGGTCGATCGAAGGCGATCTTCCTGATGATTTAACGCGGCTTGCCCTTCAGCAAGGTATGTGCCAAATTGCGCGAAGTTCAAGGGCGACCAGCAAAATCCTCAAGAATTCCGGCAAATCGGACGACGAGCCGCAAGACGGTGCATTCCCTGCGTCGAGGAGCGGCGCAAGGCCGACGACCTTGGCTGACAAAATTGGCAGCCGTTGGTGCCGACGTGCGAATCGCTCGAAGCTGATGCATTCACGCCGCGAGCCCGTTCTTCTATCATGGAAATCGTCAAGAAGCGGATCGAGGCGACAGCCGGACGCCCGGCGTTGGCATTCGACGATCGGCAGAACTCGCAACGGGATATCGTACCGATGAGCGACCAGAAAACGGCCTCCTCCTGG
Source organism: uncultured Planctomycetota bacterium (assembly GCA_963743925.1). Taxonomy (GTDB): domain Bacteria; phylum Planctomycetota; class Planctomycetia; order Isosphaerales; family Isosphaeraceae; genus CAVZRC01. The sequence goes on from CAVURY010000037.1 coordinate 524,146, forward strand.
GTCATCGAGGTCACATCCGCCAACTTCGAGCAGGAAGTGGTCGAACGATCGGGATTCGTACCGGTCGTGATCGACTTCTGGGCCCCGTGGTGCGGCCCCTGCCGGACGCTGGGTCCGCTCCTCGAGCGGCTGGCGGAGGAGTACGGCGGCCGGTTCGTACTGGCCAAGATCAACACCGACAGCGAGTCGGAGCTGGCCTTGCAATTCGGCGTCCGCTCGATACCCGCGGTCTTCGGCGTCCGCGACGGCCGGGCGGTCAACGGCTTCGTCGGGGTCCAGTCGGAGGCGTCGATCCGGGCCTGGCTCGACCGGCTGATGCCGACGCCGGCCGAGCGGCTCGCTTCCGAGGCGAGCCGGCTCGAGGTGTCCGATCCCGATGCCGCGGAATCCAAGTACAACGAGGCGTTGACGCTCGATCCGGGCTCGATCCCGGCGCAGACCGGGCTGGCGCGGATCGCGATGGAGCAGGGCCGGCTGGACGAGACTCAGGCCCGGATCGCCGCCATGGAGCGCCAGGGATTCCTCGAGCCCGAAGCCGAGCGGCTCAAGGCCGAGCTCGTCCTCAAGCTCCAGGCGCAGCAGGGCGGCGGCAGCGTCGAGGCGGCCCGCGCCGCGCTGGCCGCAAGTCCCGAGGACCTGGACCTCAAGTTCCAGCTCGCCGAGGCCCTCGCCGCCTCCGGCCAGTATGCCGACGCCCTGGCGATCTGCCTCGAGCTCGTCGAACGCGACCGCAAGGGGATCGGCGAGCGAGCCCGACAGACCATGATCGCGATCTTCCAGCTCCTGGCGCCCGGCTCCGAGCTCGTCACCGAATACCAGCGGCAGCTCTCGATGGTGCTGATGGACTGAGTCGATCGAGGCCGGGGGAGGGTCTCCTCAGCTCTTTCGGCCGATCAATATGCCATCGCATGTCGCCCGGCACGGGGATCACCCGAAGCATTGATCTGGCTCCGGTCGCCGGATGAGATCTGGATCACGGATGGTGCCGCACTCAGCGGACCTTGTCGGACGAGCAGCTTGTGACCCAGCTTCCTGAGGGCATCGAGCGTCTCCTGACCGAGTTCGGGATTGACCCGGAGCTGGCCCAGGACGGGAGGTTTCTGGCCGAATGAACTGATGAAATGGTCGCTCATGAACCGTGGGGAAGTGACCGGCAGGTTCGAGTGAAAGTCGAGCCCGAAGTCGATCTGGCCGATCAAGAGCTGCAAGGTCATCTGATCCTGATTGTCGCCACCGGCGACGCTGATGGCCAGGATCGCTTTTTCGTTATTGTCGAGCACAATCGTCGGCGAGAGGGTGATCCGCGGCCGCTTGCCGGGTTCGATCACATCGGGATGGCCCTCCCAGGTATTGAAGCTCTGCAACCGGCTGCCGAGCCATACCCCAGTATCGCCGGCGACAACTCCCGACCAGCCGCTGGGCGTGGCCGCAACCACGTTGCCGGACTTGTCGGCGACCAGGCAGGTGGTCGTGTCCTGGACGGCCGCAACCGGCGGCGTCGGTCGCCGAGCGGCCGGGTCGGCCGCCGGATCGAGCAATGCTTTACCGGAGCGAGGATCGCCGGGCCGGCGCTCCAATGACGCACGCTTCGGGTCAATCAACGCTCGCCTTTTGGAAGCGTACTCCGGCAGGAGGAGGGAGTCCATCGGCACGTCAGCGAACAGGGGATCGGCGTAATACGTGTCTCGGTCGGCCATGGCGAGTTTCATGGCTTCGACGATCGTGTGGATTCTTTCCGGGTTGTTGCGTTCTCTCACCATGCTTCGGGTATCTTGGAGGTCCACCGACTCGCCACCGCTACGCCCGATCGCCAGGAAGTCGATGCCATCGAGGATCTGAAGCGCCTGGAGCAAGCACGGCCCCTGAGTCCACGGCCCGCATTTGTAGACGGTCCGGCCGCGATAGGCAACCGAGATCGGCTCCTCGATGCGCGTCGCGTGCGTCGCCAGGTCGACGTAGCGGATCAACCCGCCGTTAGCCCGCGACCAGGCGTCGATGCGGCGGGCGATCGGCCCTCGATAGAACGCGTCGGCGACGAGGCGGAGCCCTTGTGCGCGGCCGGTGGCCGTGGGGCCCGGTCTGCTCGGCTCGGCCATGGCCTCGGCGGCGATGAGAGTCTCCAAGGTCCGCGCGAAGTCGGCGTGCCAGGGCTCGCGGCGGGTCGGGCGGACGAGCAACTGTCTGGTCGGCGCGACGACCTGGGCGAAGGTCATCGTACCGAAGCGGTCCAGCAAGGTGAGGCAGGCGTCGAGCGCGGCGGGGACTGCCGCCGCTTCGATCCCCTTGAGAGGGATTCCGCCCCGTCGAATGAATTCCTCTCGGGTCGCCAGTCGGGGCGCGACCCCCTGACCGGCGATGACGGTGACCTTCCTGGATCGGGCGTCGTAGACCATGATCGGCACTTCGCCGCCGAAGCAGAAGGACCGGGAGTCGGTCACGCTCAACGCCAGGATCGTCGCCGCGGCCGCGTCGGCCGCATTACCGCCGTGCTTGAGGGTCTCAAGGCCAGCCTCCACCGCGCCCGAGCCTCCCGACGACACCGCTCCCTGGAACCCGACGCTCGAATAGCCCTCGTTTGGCATCGCTGCAGCGAGCGGGGGCTGTGCATCGTTGCCACCGACGCCCTCCTGGGCCCTCGCCCTTTCCACTCCACAGGTCACACACAATCCCAGGACAACGATCCGCGCGCTTCGCATCATCGCCTTTCCTCCGAATCGCTGGAAATGGGTGTTCGGCCGCATTGAGGTCGCAAGGCTCGTGTCGTGATTCGATCGAGGTCTGCCGTCGGCTCGCCACCTACTATCTCACCGACGGGCACCGGCTGCCACTGCCTACCGCCCACTCCGCGACTCACGGCACTACCCAGTCGGCCTGCATGGGGATAAGATGGGGCGATTACTCGGTCGGATCGACCGTCCGTCGTCGTGTCCGCAAGCGGGAGCACCCGGCCCGGGTCGATCCGGTCCGGGAGCCACGCGGCCCGGCAACGTTGTTCGGAATTCGTCGTCAGGCAATCAGAGGTGAGTCTCCGCGATGAAAATGCCACGGATGAGTTCGGCTTGGGTGATGGCCGCGGCCGTCATGTTCACGACCCTGGTCTCGAGCGTCCCGGGGTCGGCCTTGGCGGCGGCCGAGGAGGACGGCCAGGAGGAGAAGATCCGCAATTCGGTGGTGAAGATCACCGCGACGATGCGATATCCCAACTTCAGCAGCCCGTGGACCAAGAACAGCCCGAGCGAGGCCAGCGGCACCGGGGTCGTCATCGATGGCAAGCGGATCCTGACGAATGCCCACATGGTCACGTACGCCAGTCAGCTCTTCGTCGAGAGCAACCAGTCGAGCGACAAGCTGCCGGCCCGGGTCGAGGCGGTGAGCCCCGGGATCGACCTGGCCGTGATCCGGCTGGAGGACGAATCCTTCTTCGAGAAGCGGACGCCGATCACGCGCACCGAGGCCCTCCCCGAAGTCAAGGAGACCGTACTGGTCTACGGCTTCCCCCAAGGGGGCTCGACGTTGTCCATCACCAAGGGGATCGTCTCGCGGATCGAATTCACCGCCTACGGCGAGAACGCCTCGGGCGTCCGCGTGCAGGTCAACGCCCCGATCAATCCGGGCAACAGCGGCGGACCGGCCCTGATCGACGGCAAGATGGTCGGGCTCATCTTCAGCAAGCTCACCCAGGCCGACAACATCGGCTACATCATCCCGAGCGAGGAGATCGACCTGTTCCTCAAGGATATCGCCGACGGGACCTACGACGGCAAGCCCGCCATGCACGAGCCGCTCCAGACCCTCGAGAACGACGCCCTGCGCAGCTTCCTCCGCCTGGACAAGAAGACGCAGGGTATGGTCGTCCACGCACCGAACCCCGCCGATCCCAAGGATCCGCTCAAGCCGTTCGACCTCATCACCAAGATCGGCGACCACGAGATCGACAATACGGGCATGGTCAAGATCAGCGACCACCTGCGGCTGAAGTTCCAGTACCTCATCCAGAAGGTAGTGAAGGACGGCAAGGTGCCCCTGACCGTGGTCCGCGAGGGCAAGACCATCAAGATCGACCTGCCGGTCAAGGCGACCAACCCGCTGCTGATCGAGACGCTCAAGGGGAAGTACCCGTCCTACTTCGTCTACGGGCCGCTGGTCTTCTCGCCGGTCACCAGCGAGTTCGCCGGGGCGTTCGGGCGGGTCGCTTCGTACCTGTCGTACCTGGCGATCACCGGCAATCCGCTCGTGACCCGCCGCGGCGACTACGCGAAATTCCCTGGCGAGGAACTGGTCGTGGTCACCTCGCCGATGTTCCCCCACAAGATCGGCAAGGGATACGACAGCCCGCAGTACAAGGTCGTGAAGGAGATCAACGGAGTCCACGTCAAGAACATCCAGCATATGGTCGAGCTCTTGCGCGACTCCAAGGAGAAATTCACGACGATCGCGTTCGACGACCGGGCCTCCGAGACGATCGTCTTCAACCATCAGGAGGCGCTCAAGGCGACCGAGGAGGTCCTCTCCGACAACGGCATCCGCCAGCAAGCTTCCGACGACCTGGCCGCGATCTGGACCAAGAAGAAATGATTCGGTTCCGCCCCGTGCCGAGAGGATGATCACCCGAGAGCCCGGAGTTCCCAAATGCCTTACGATGACAAGCCGATCGTCGGCTACCTGCGCCAGGCGCACGAGACGTCGCTCCTGACCGACCGGGAGAAACACCTGGTCGGCCTGGCGGTGACGATGACACGCGGGTGTCAGGTCTGCACCCGGAACCGGATCGAAAAGGCGCGAGACGCCGGCATCTCCGATGACCTTCTGAACGCCCTGGTCAACGTCGTTGCCGCCGTCAACGCCGGGGTGACGGCCGCCACGGCACGAGAGGGCTTTCGCATGGCCGATGCCGCCGCCGCCGAGCCCTGCGGGGACCTCTGCGCCCCCGGCGTGCCGGCGGGACGAGCCTGAGATCCCGAGACTCCGCGCCGATTCGAGCGAGGGATAGCCCCATGTCTCCGAGCAACAGGGTGGCGGGCCCTCCCGGCAGCCAAGTCGCGAGAATCCTTCGGGCGGCATTCACGATCATGCTCGTCCTGGCCGCGCCGGCCCAACTTCGCGCCCAGGACGAAGCCGACTGGGTCGGCAAGCGCGTCGTGCCCAGGGCTCGCGATTTCGTCCTCCGCAACGACGACGAACCGGGCGAGCCCAGCCGCAAGGCGATCGCGATCTATCGCGTCGAGCAGGCCGAGGACGGACCGACGCTCCGGCTCGCGGCCGAGGGGCAACGCCTCACCGGCTCGGCCAGGATCGCGGAAATCCTCCCGGTCGAGCAGGCCGTCGGCTTCTTCACCGATCAGATTCGTGTCCATCCCCGGGACGCATTCTCGTACGCCATGCGAGCCCTCGTCCGGCACGATCGGAAGGAATTCGACGCCGCACTCCAGGACTATGACCAGGCCATCCGGCTCGATCCCGGGAATGCGCAGCTCCTTTACCGACGCGCCGGCAATCGGCATTCCCGCCAGGAATTCGACCGGGCGATCGACGATTACACGGAAGCCCTCCGGCTCGATCCCCGATCCGCCCTCGCCTATGTCGGCCGCGCCCTGTCCTGGGGAGCCCGGAACGATCACGATAAGGCCATCGAGGATCTCAGCGAGGCCATCTGGCTCGATCCCCTCTGCATCCCGGCTTATCTCTCGCGCGGGGTGGAATGGCAAGTGAAGGGCGAGAGCCGGAAGGCCATCGTCGATTACAACATGGTCATCCGGCTCGATCCGGAGAATGCCCTCGCCTTCGCCAGACGCGGCCTCGCCTGGCAGGCCCTCAAGTCGTACGCCAAGTCCGTCGCCGACTTCGACGCTGCCATTCAACTCGACCCCAAGGAGTCTCTCGCCTTCAACGGCCTCGCCTGGCTCCGCGCCACTTGTCCTGACCGGACATTTCGCGACGGCAAGCAGGCCGTCGAGGCGGCCGCAAAGGCGTGTGAGCTCTCGGCCTGGAAGCACGCCGATCACCTGGCGACCCTCGCCGCGGCCCACGCCGAGGCGGGCGACTTCGATTCGGCGGTCGAGTTTCAGGCCCGGGCGAACGCCCTCGATCCCACGGCCGAGGGGCGCACTCGTGGCGAAGCGAGGCTCAAGCTCTACCGGGATCACAAGCCGTACCGAGAGCCGGAGCCCTGACGGGAGCAAACCCATCGGAATCCGTGCTTCAAAGGTGAGTCGGATGGAGAACTCGGCGAGACCCGGCTACCCACCACCCGCCACCCGCCACCCGCCACCCGAGACGAAGCCCGGCTACCTCGGCTTCAAGGTGATCGGCGTCCTCAAGCTGGTCAGCGGCGCCCTGGCGCTGGCCGGGGGGATCGGGGTCTTCCGATTCCTCGGCCACGACCCGGGTCCGGCCGCGGAGCGGCTCGTCACCCATCTGGGCCTCGATCCCCACAACCATCTCATTCATGAGGTCCTGGCCCGGATCACGGGCATCGACCGATCCCATCTCCGCGCCCTCGAGGCGGGCACCTTCTTCTACGCCGTGCTGCATTCGATCGAAGGGATCGGCTTGATCCTCGAGCGCGACTGGGCCGGATACCTCGTCATCGTCGCCACCAGCTCGCTGATCCCCTTCGAAGTGTATGAAATCATCCGCAAGTTCACCGTCCTCAGGATCGCGCTGTTCGCCCTGAATGTCGGCATCGTCATCTATCTGATTCTCGCCCTGCGCAAGGAACGCCGAGCACGGAAGGATCATCCCGCTTGATTCCGCATCATCGCTGTTGTATACAGGCGGACAGTTTACAGGTCGTAGGTCGATGTCGAATCAGTCGGGAGATGACCGATGAAGAAGCTGACGCCGGTATTCGTGGTCGAACGGATCGAGCCATGCCTGGATTTCTGGACCGGGCGGCTCGGCTTCGAGAAGACCGTGGAAATCCCGGAAGCGAATGGGCTTGGGTTCGTGATCCTCTCGCGGGGGAATGTTGAGATCATGTACCAGAGCCGGGAGAGCCTCGAGAAGGACATGCCGGCGCTCGCGAAGGCCGTCTCGGGTGCGGCGTCTCCCAACGCCATGTTCGTCGAGGTCTCGGACATCGACGACGTGGAGCGGCGTCTCGCGGGGTGGGACGTCATTGTCCCGAGGCGAACGACCTTCTACGGGACGACCGAGATCGGCGTCCGCGAGCCGGCAGGGAACTTGATCGTCTTCGCCCAGCCGGCGCACGAGGGCGGCTCTGCGGAGTGAATCAAATCCGGCTGTCCGGGGCTTCTCCTCTGGACCGTAAAGGGGGCAACTCGCTGAAATCGAAGAGGTCCGATCATCCGGAACCCGGTCGGTCCCTGACCACCGGCGTGAAGAGACAATCGCAAGATACTAACGAGAGGAGAGGCCGTGATTCGAGACCATTCCCAGCCGGACCCGAGCGTGATCCTCGAGCTCCTCGAAGCCTTCCGGCGCTCCAAGGCGATGTTCGCCGCCGTATCGCTGGGGATCTTCGATACCCTGGAAGACGGGCCGAAATCGACGGCCGGACTGGCCGAGGCACTCCAGCTCAACCCCGATGCCTTGGAGCGTCTGCTCGATGCCTGCATCGGGCTGCACCTGCTCGAGCGTCGGGGCGATGAGTATGAGAATACTCCGGTCACTTCGGCATACCTCTGCAAGCGGAGCCCGTCGCGATTGACCGGGTACATCGGCTATTCCAACGACGTGATGTGGAAGCTCTGGGCCAACCTCGAAGGCGCGATTCGCGAAGGGACCCATCGTTGGCAGCAGACCTTCGGCTGGGACGGCCCGATCTTCTCCAACTTCTTCCGGACCGAGGACGCCCTCCGCGAATTCTTGATGGGGATGCACGGCTACGGCTTGATCAGCTCTCCGCATGTCGTCACGGCCTTCGACCTGAGCCAGTACGAACGGCTGGTCAACCTGGGCGGTGCGACCGGCCACCTGGCGATGGCCGCCTGCCATCGCTACCCGAACCTGCACGCCGTCGTCCTCGACCTCCCGTCGGCCGTCCCGCTGGCCCGGGAGATCGTCGGGGCCTCGCCGGTGGCGGACCGGATCGAAGTGGTGGCCGGCGACTTCTTCACGGATGACCTGCCCGAGACGGACCTCTATGCCCTGGGCCGCATCCTGCACGACTGGTCGGAACCCAAGGTCCTGGACCTGTTGACGCGGATCTTCGACCGGCTCCCGGATGGCGGGGCCTTGCTGATCGCGGAGAAGCTGCTCGACGACGACAAGCGTGGTCCCCGATGGGCCCAGTCGCAGAACTTGAACATGCTGACCTGTACCGAAGGCAAGGAGCGGACCCTTGCCGAGTACGAGGCCCTGCTCAAGCAGGTCGGCTTCTCCCAGGTGATGGGTGTCAAGACCTCCTCGCCGCTCGACGCGATCCTCGCCGTGAAGCTGTAGGCGGGGTCTGTGATCCCGCGATCGAGACCCCGGCCTCACAGAGGCCGGCTACAACTTTTCTTTCTTCGCCGGTGGTTGACCCGGGACCGCCCGGTCGAGGAGGGGCCGAAAGTCGGGCCGGGATCGGAGCGGGGTGAAGCCGGGGTTCTCCTCCAGCCGGGGACGGTCCACGGTCCCGGCGGCGACGGCCCGCCTCAGCTCGGCCATGGCGCCCTCGGGATCGGCCTTGATCCGGGCGGGTGAAGGGCCGGGGCCGAAGGCGCCGAAGAGCATGGATGCCTCGGCCCAGAACCGGTCGTAGTCAGGCTCCTGTTGTTGGAACCGCCAGAGCGTGGCCACGCCGCGGACGTAGTAGTCCGACGCCTCGCCGACCTCGCCGCGCCGCCAGCAGGCCATCGCCAGGAAGAACCAGTCGCTGGCGTCCTTGCCCCGGTTCAGCAGGGCCGACCGGCGGAGGATCGTCACGGCCTCGTCCAGCATGCCGGCGCGGTACAGGGCGACCCCCAGCGTGTTCACGTTCGTCGGGAACCGCGACCCCAGCTCCACGGCCCTGCGGGCCATGGCCACGGCCTCGCTGGGATCTTTCGCGAAGTGTCCCGGGTACGAGACGAGCAGCCAGGCCAGGCTATTGAGCGTCGAGGCGGAGTCGGGGCGATTCTTCAAGGCTTCGCGATAGGCGGCCTCGGCCTCGCCGAAACGACCGGAGTTCGCGAGACAATAACCGAGATTCGCGAGTAGGTTCGCATCATCCGGGCTGAGACGCACCGACTCGCGTGCCTCGGCGACGGCCTCCTCGAGCCGGCCCTTGTTTCTCAAAGCACTACTCATAAAGTAATGGGTCCTCGCGTCGTCGGGGGCCAGGCGTCTGGCCCGACGATAGAGCTCGATCGCCTCGTCGGGCCGACCCAGTTCCTCGACGGCCGATCCGAGACCCAGCAGAGAGGCCACGTCGTCGGGGTCCAGCCGGAGCGCCTGGCGGAAGAACTCGGCCGCCTCGCCATGACGGCCGAACCAGTTCAAGGCGCTCCCCATTCCGGCGGGCGCCAGCGTGTCCCCGGGCCTGATCCGGGCCGCCTCGCGGAACGCCGCCAGGGAGTCGTCGATCCGTTCCAGATCCAGTAAGGCCCCTCCAAGGTTGATGTGAGCATAGTAGTCGTTGGGCCGGGCGACGATGGTCTGCCGGAGCAAGGCGACGGCCTCGGTCAGCGTCCGTCGCGCCTCCTCGGATCGTCCGCGATCTTGCAGCACGTCGCCCAGGCAGAAGAGGTGGCGGCCATTACCGGGTCGGAGTCGCACCAGGTCGCGGAAGACCGCGATGGCCTCCTCGCTCTCTCCCCTCTTCTTCAGGGCGTGGGCCAGCTCGTGCGCGGTCTCCGGACGAATGATCCGCGCGGCGGTGTAGAAGCGAACGGCCTCATCCCGCCTCGCCAGCTTCTCGAGCGCACGGGCCAGGTCGTAATTGAGCCAGAGGTCGCCCGGATGGTCGCGGACGCCCCGGCGCAGGACCGACTCGGCCTCGGCCGGGGCACCCGCATCGCCGAGGGCCTTGCCCAGCAGGTCGAGGCTGACCGGCGGTCGCGCCTGGCCCTCGGTGGAAGCGGCCAGGGCGCCGAGACGCGCGCGGCGGGCGGGGCGGTCGGCGATCTCCAGGGCGTCGCGGAGCTGATCGCGCCACGGGTCGGGGTCGGCACGGCGGGCGGCCGCGGACAGCCGCTTCGCGCCGGCGGCGTCGTTGAGCAGGTCGCGACGGACCGAGGCCCAGTCGTCCAGGGTCATGGCCAGTGCGGCCGCGATCTCCGGGGGACGCGCCTGAATCCGACGGCCGACCTCCTCGGGGGCCAGGTCGTCGGGATCGATCCCGACCTCGCGGAACGCCTCGCGGTAGGCGGCATCGGTGTTGTTGCCGAGCCGGTCGTCGGCCCTGGCCGAGCGGATGTCGGCCAGGCGGTCGAGCAGCCGTCGATCTCGAGCGGCGGCCTCGGCCGCCTCCGCCGCCCGACCCCGATCGGCGGCGACCTCCGCGGCCAGGTCCTCGACTTGCTTGTGCACGCCCGGCTCGACGCCCGCGACCAGCAGCGCCCGCGCCTTCTCGACGGCGGACGCCGCGGCGTCCCACGGGGCCAGGTCGCCCACCGCCGCCCCCTGCGCCTGGCCGCGAAGCCGAGCCGCCTCCCGCACCGCGAGGTCAACGCGCGCCGTTGCCTCGCGCACCCGGCCCATCCGATCCAGCTCGACCCAGCGCCAGCCGGCGACGCCCAGTCCGCCCGCCAGCAGGATCGTCGCCGCCAGGACGCGCGTCAGCCGCCTGGCTCGACGCTCGGCGGCCGCCTTGGCCTCGGCTTCCTCGGCGCGAGCCGACTCGGCGGCGCGGGCCAGTTCCGCGGCGCGCAATCGCTCCTGCACGCCGGACAGGTAGCCGGTGAGCCGGCCGGCCACCGCACCGGCATCGGCCGGGCGGTCTTTGGGCTCGGCGGCCAGGCAGTCGCGGGCCAGGGCGATCAGCTCGTCCTCGGCCTCGCAACGGGCCAGCCGGTCGATCGCGGCGGCCGTGTCGGCCCGGCCGGCGGCGCGGAGGATCTCGAGCGCCGAGCCGCCGCCGAACGCCGGTGCCCCGGTGAGGACCTCGCAGAGGATCGAGCCCAGGGCGAAGACATCGGCCCGGCGATCGACCGCCTCGGTCTCGCCCCGGGCCTGCTCGGGCGCCATGTAGGCCGGCGTACCCAGCACGCTGCCGGCCTCGGAGAGGTCGCTGTCCCCCTCAGTCCGGAGCGTCGCCACTATGGTCTCATTCACCGGCTTCGGCTTGAGCGCGGGCTGGCCGTCCTTCGGGAGCACCTTGGCCAGTCCCCAGTCCATGACCTGGACCTCGCCGAAGCTGCCCACCATCACGTTCGATGGCTTCAAATCGCGATGGATCACGCCCCGGGCGTGGGCATAGGCCATCGTCTGGCAGATGGCCTCGAAGACCGACAGGAACCGCGGCCGATCGTCGGACGGCGACCGGCGCGCGGCCAGCAACGCCGCCAGCGTTTGACCTTTCACCAGCTTCATGGCGAAGAACGGCCGGTGATCCGCCAGGGTACCCAGCTCGTAAACCGGCACCACGCCCGGGTGCTGAAGCTGTCCGCAGATCTGGGCCTCCTCGACGAACCGGTCGACCAGGTCGGCCCGGTCGCGGTGCTGGTCGAGGAGGACCTTCAAAGCCAGGTCGCGGTTGAGGGCCGGGTCGCGGCCCCGGAGCACGGCCCCCATGCCGCCCCGAGCGATCTCGCCACGGAGCTGATATCGCCCCGCCGATCCACTGGGGGGCGGGCCGCCATCGGTCGTGATCGGCGGCTCGGGGCCCGGATCGGTCGGATCCAGATTGATGCCGGTGAACGAACCGGTCCGGTCGGTGATCCGGGAGAACGTGCCGTCGCCGTCGGTGACCGGCGGGAGCAGGGCCAGGCTGGTGGCCAGGTCGGTGTCGGCGATCCGATCCAGGGTCTGCCGGGTCGAGGCCGCCGATGCGATGGCGGCCAGGCTCTTCTCGGTGCTGCCCGCGTGCTTCTTCAGGTGCATGCCGACCATGGCTTCGATGATCGCCCGCTGATCGGCCTCGAGATCGCCGCGGCCGACCAGGTGCTCGGCCAGCGGACGGGCTTTGTCGAGCGTCCAGGCCTGGAAGGCGGCCACGAGCTGGGACTGGTCGATCATCCCGTTCTGGAGTGCGATCAACCCGAAGAGGAGGTCGCGGTTCGCGTCGGACATGTCGGGAACTCCGGCGTCGGACGGTCAACCGAGCCGTCGGCCCCCACCTTCGGGGATCGGCTCCGTCGTCTCGACCGGGGGATCGGATTGTCGCATGGGCCGATGGCGAAGGCCAAGCCATCGCGGCAAGGGCGTCGCATCGCGACGCGGACGACGAAATCACCGGCCCGCGAGGATGGCGTCGATTTCCCTGGCCAAAGACTGATGCAGCGGAAGCGTGGTGTCGGAGCGATAGCCGACATAAGCCGATCGGACGATACCCTTGCGGTCGAGGATCACCACCGAAGGGAATCCCTCGATGTTGAAGGCCCGGCCCACGGAATTGCTCGGGTCCAGCCCGACGCGTCCGGCGGGACCGACAGTCAAGTCGATCCCCTTCTCGGTCAGGGTCTTCTCGACGAGCGTGCGGAGTGCGGGGAGTTCCTCGGGCAACATGTCCTGGCTCAGCGCGACGACGAGCACCTCTCGCTTCGACGTATTGTAATGATCGACGAGCTTCTTGATCTCGGGCAGCTCGATGATGCATGGGCCGCACCAGGTCGCCCAGAAGTCGATGAGGACGACCTTGCCGGCGAGGTCGCGTTTGACGATCTCGCGGAACTTCGCGGGGCCGTCGAGGAGGGTCAGGCGGAAGTCGGGGGCGGGCTTGCCGATCATCTCCTCCACCGCGTACTTTGCGCCGGCCGCCTCGCCGGCCCTGGCCTTCAGGTCGGTCGTCGCGGTGAATCCCTCCGGGGCGACGAAGGCGAACGAGCGATCGGCAGGGAGCCGCGTCGCGATGGCTCCGGCCGTCCAGCCGAATCGCTCGATCGAGGGCGTCGGGCCGTCCGCCGGGCGCAAAGGGGCGATTCTCAGATCGATGGCCGAGAGCAATCGGGTCGCCGGATCGACGCGGAGGAGCAAGTCGGGCCCATCCCGGTGCTCGATCCGGATGGCATCGGCCGCGACGCGGGGCGTGCCGCCCATCGCGTCGAGCAGGGTGTCCGGGTCGGTGCCCATGAGCAGGTTGAGCAGGATGAAAGTCGGAGCGCCGGTCGGCCCGCCGAAGAGCAACGGGCCGGTCGGCCCCTCTCGGAAGGTGTCGATGCCGATCGTCGCGGGTGCAGGGGCCGTCGTGTATTTCTTCAGCGGCCGGACCAGGGTCGTGAGCGTCTTGCCGTCGCTGATCAGCCGGACGGGACCGGCATCGAGGTCGATCCGGTTGGGCCGGCTGAAAGTCAGACGGAGCGGCAGGGCCTCGCGGCGCGGCCTGTCACCCAGCGACATCGCCACGACGAACCGACCCTCGTCGGAGTAGAAATCCAGGGCCTTGTAGGCGTCGGCCACCCGACGGAACAGGGCGCGGGCCTCGTGATTGGCGTGAGATGTCGACGCATCCTGTCCCCGGGCCGTATCCGAGCCGACCCACATGAGCGTGACGAGGGTGCCCAGGAGAATACCGAGCCAACGGGCCTGACGTCTCATCGTCCGTTCGCCCCGCATGAGTTCCTCCTCGAAGCCTATGGATGACGGGATCGAGCGACCCCGTTCAATCCCCGGGACTCAACCCTCGGACCCCGATTATCGATCTCGATCCGGTCGACGACAAGGACCAGTCGGATTCTCAGTAGGATCGAAACGGCCGATCCTGTCGCTTATTATGATGAGAGTGCGAACGAAGGGTCGTGGACCGAGCCCGTGAGAGCACGATCCCTCGCGAGCATGGGCCGGTGAGGGCGGGTCAACAGTCGTTTCATCGACGGCAATCGAAGGAGGACGCACCATGAGATCGTTCAGAGCGCTCCTGATCTGGATCATGCTTCCGGCGTGGTGTCTGGCGGCCGACGATCCGCCGGTGATCCCGCTCTGGCCGTCCGGGGCGCCGGGCTCGGAGGGGAAGACCGATCCCGAGGTGGTGGCCGAGCAGGGGAAGAACGGGGTCCACGACCGCCACATCTCCCGGATCCACAACCCGACATTGACGGTCTACCTGCCCCCGCGCGACAAGGCCACGGGCGCGGCGGTGGTGATTTGCCCCGGGGGCGGGCATCGCTTCCTGGCGATCGACCATGAGGGGTACGACGTCGCCAAGTTCCTCAACAGCATCGGCGTGGCGGGGATCGTCTTGAAGTATCGCCTGGCCCAGACCCCGGACGCCGGCTACAAGGTCGACACCCACGCGCTGGCCGATGCCCGGCGCGCCATCCGGCTGGTGCGCAGCCACGCCGAGGATTGGGGGATCGACCCGAAGCGGGTCGGCCTGATGGGGTTCTCCGCGGGAGGCGAGCTCGCCGCGCTGGCGGGTACCAAGTTCGAGCCCGAGAGCCAGGGGGCGACCGACCCGATCGACCGGCTGGGCACCCGGCCCGATTTCCTGATGCTGGTCTATCCCGGCGGCCGTCCCGAGAGCTTCAACGTCACCAAGGAGACTCCGCCCGCGTTCCTGCTGGTCGCCGACAACGACCGCCTGGCCGACCGCACCATCGCCATCTACTCGGCGTTGAAGAAGGCCGGCGTCTCCGCCGAGCTCCACATCTACGCCCGAGGCGGCCACGGCTTCGGCATGCACGACACGCACTCCCCCGTCACGACATGGACGGCCAGGCTCCAGGATTGGATGAACGATCGTGGATTGCTGAAGAAGCCGTGATTCCGCGGTCATCCCGCCAACGCAACGTCTCCGTCGAGCTTTGCATGATGGTGGGTCGGGCCTCGCGGAGGCCGGGCCCACCGGGAGAACAGATGAACTTGAAGTTAAGGGTTCCGGCACGAAAGATCCGGCGGGCAGACCGACCATTGCACGCCAGACGGAGATCCGAGCCAGCCCTGGCTCGTGGGCCCTTTGGGCCCGAAGACCCCAAGCTACGTCGCAGGATCCATCGGGCGATCCGGACCGCGATCAGGATAGCAGAGGACCGTGGAGTCCAGGCCGTTCCCATCCGAGAAGCTCGTGGCTTCCTGGAAGGGATGCTCGATGACCCATTCGAACGTCTGAGAGTCATTGCCGCTTATGATCATCTGGAGGATCTGATTGTTTTTAATCCCGATCACCTGGCCTGGGCCGATATGGCACAATTCTTCCGGCGTCGCCAGGGACTTTACGGCACGGAGCACATACACCACATCGTGAGACACGAGCTGGGGCATGCGGCTCATTATCGCCTGCTCGATGCGGAAGGACGCCGCACTCTCTGGAACGCCGACCTCTCGAAGTCTGAAAGCGAGATCGCTCGGAAGGTCAGTATCCGAGCCTCCGAGAACGTGAAGGAATTCGTCGCCGAAGTCTATGCGGGACTCTGGGCAAGAATTCCGTATGACGAGGATATCCTTCGCCTCCAGGACAAGTTTCGAGGGCCGCGACCGTGACCATCAGTCCTCAATGCTTCGACTGCCGACATCTCGACCGCGTCGCCGCGGCCTCACTTCACATCATGCGTTGTACGGCCTTCCCCGAGGAAGTCCCGCAGCAGATCGCGGACAACAAACACGATCATCGCAAGCCCTATCCGGGCGATCACGGGATCTTATTCGAAGCTTTGAAGCCGGAGCCAAGTCTCCTTCCCAATCACTGAAACAACCCCTCATTGACAGGACGAACCTCATGCTCGACGTCCCAGAAATCCGGGTGAACGGCAAGACGGTCCGCGTCAACGCCGATCGCGAGCGGTCGCTGCTCGGCGTGCTCCGCGACGATCTCGGCCTGACCGGCTCCAAGTACGGCTGCGGCGAGGGCCGTTGCGGGGCCTGCACCGTGCTCATCGACGGCGCGCCGGCCCGATCGTGCATCACGAAGCTCGGCGCGGTCGCCGCGCGCGAGATCACCACCATCGAGGGGCTCGAGAAGGACGGCAAGCTCCACCCGCTCCAGCAGGCCTTCCTCGACGCCGGCGCCATGCAATGCGCCTATTGCACCTCCGGCATGATCATGGCCGGCGTCGGCCTCCTGCGCGAGAACCCCAACCCGACCCGCCAGGAAATCGTCGAGTACATGGACGGCAATATCTGCCGGTGTGGGACGTATCCGCGGATCATCGCCGCTCTCCGCAAGGCCGCGCAGACCGTGAAGGAGGCCAGCCGATGAACGACCGAACCGGCATCGCGTCCGAGCTTGATCCGGATCTCGCGATCGAGCCCGAGCGCTACGAGTTCTTCGAAGGTCCGGCGTACCATTTCGACCTGGATCGTCGCGGCTTCTTGAAGGCGATGGGCGGGGGCATCCTCATCCTCTCCCTGCTGGATCGGGACGCCGATCAGGCCGAGGCACAACCGCCCGGCGGCGGTCGGCAACGCGGGGGCGGCGGCCGGGGCGGCCAGTCGGCACCCCGGGATATCGGCGCCTGGCTGCACATCGGCGAGGACGGCAAGATCGCCGTCTATACGGGCAAGGCGGAAGTCGGACAGAACATCCGGACATCCCTGAGCCAGGCCGTCGCCGAGGAGCTGCACGCGCCCATCGAGTCGATCCACATGGTCATGGCCGACACGCAACTGACCCCCTACGACATGGGCACGTTCGGCAGCCGGAGTACCCCCAGCATGTCGCCGCAGCTCCGGCGCAGCGGCGGCGGCTCGCGAGATCCTCATCGACCTCGCCGCCGAGACCTGGAAGGTCGATCGTGCCGAGCTCTCGGTCTCCGACGGGGCCGTCGTCCGAATCAAGACCAGGGAGACCCTACCCTACGGCACCCTGACCAGGGGCCGAAAGCTCACGAAGGCCATCACCAGCGAGGCCGCGACCACGCCCGCCGCGAACTGGAAGATCGCCGGCACCTCCGTACCCAAGGTCGACGGCCGCTCGTTCGTCAACGGGCAGCACCAGTACGCCTCGGACATCCGGCTCCCGGGCATGTGGCACGGCAAGGTGCTACGCGCGCCATCGTTCGGCGCGAAGCTCACCTCGCTCGATGCCGACGCGGCCAGGGCCATGCGTGACGTGGTCGTCGTCCGCGACGGTGACTTCGTCGGCGTGGCCGCGCCCAGCGAGTCCCTCGCCTCGAAGGCCCTGGCCGCGCTCAAGGCCGAATGGAAGCCCGGCCCGCCGATCTCGGGCAAGGACCTGTTCACGCAGCTCAAGAAGCCCGGAGGACAGGGTCAGGGCGGGCGCGGAGGTGGGGGAGGCGGCGGCGCGAACGGCCCGACCGGATCGATCCAGAAGGGCCTTGCGGCCGCGGACGTTCGTCTCACGCAGTCGTACACCGTCGCCTACATCGCCCATGCCCCGCTCGAGCCCCGCGCGGGCGTGGCTCAGTGGCAGGACGGCAAGCTGACCGTCTGGACCGGCTCGCAGGGGCCATTCCGGGTCAAGGGAGAGCTGGTCGGGGCATTCGGGCTGTCCGACGATGCGGTCCGCGTCATCGTTCCTGACACCGGCTCGGGCTACGGCGGAAAGCACACGGTCGAGGCGGCCGTCGAGGCGGCGCGGCTGGCCCGCGAGGCCGGACGTCCGGTCAAGGTCGTCTGGACGCGCGAAGAGGAGTTCACCTGGGCCTATTTCCGACCCGCCGGCGTCATCGACGTCGTCAGCGGCGTGCGCAAGGACGGGACGCTCACCGCCTGGGAATTCCACAACTACAACTCGGGCGGTTCCGGGATACGCTCGCCTTACCGGGTGCCCAACCAGGTCGCCGCGTTCCACCCGTCGGACTCACCCTTGCGCCAGGGATCGTACCGGGCGCTGGCGGCCACGGCGAACCACTTCGCCCGCGAGTCGCACATGGACGAGCTGGCCCATGCCGTGCACATCGATCCGCTGGAATTCCGCCTGAAGAACCTCGACGAGGAACGCGAAGGTCAGCGGCTGCGGGCGGTGCTCCAGGCCGCGGCGAAGTCGTTCGGATGGGGTTCGAAGCCGCCGACCGACCACGGCCATGGTCTCGCGATCGGGCTGGATAAAGGCGGCTTCGTCGCCACCTGCGCCGAGGTCTCCGTGGATCGATCGAGCGGCCGAGTGCAGGTCGTCCGGGCGGTCAGCGCCTTCGAGTGTGGCGCCATCGTCAATCCCGACCATCTCAAGAACCAGGTCGAAGGCGCGTTGATCATGGGGCTCGGCGGCGCGATGACCGAGGCGATCGCCTTCGATGCGGGCAAGATCGTCAACCCGAAGTTCTCGAAGTACCGCGTGCCCCGGTTCCGCGACGCGCCCGAAATCGATGTGGTCCTGCTCGATCGCAAGGACCTGCCGTCGGCCGGCGCGGGCGAGACCCCGATCGTCGGCATCGCCCCGGCGGTCGGCAACGCCATCTTCACCGCCACCGGCGTCCGACTCCGCTCGATGCCCCTGGTCCCCCAGGGTCTCAAGTTGTAACCACCAAAGTCGGCGGGGTCATTTCGACGCCGGGGAAGTGGTGATCGAGACGACCCTGCCTGGCTGGTGAAGGCAATGGCAAATGGCGAGTGGCTAATGAAGATATAGGCATTTGCATTCTCTAGCCACTAATTTGCCTTTCGTGATCCTGGGAGATCGAGGCCGAGTTGTGGCAAGGTCTCCCGACCTTGCCACCGGGCCGACCGAAGGTCTCCATCCTCCGAGGCCGCCCGGATCAGGAGACCTTCGGTCCTGCAGGCGGCGGGGTCTGGAGACCCGCGCCGAACAGCCGGCTCCCCCTCCCGGAATCGTGCAAGGTGATTCAGCCACTGGCCACAAGCCACCAACCACTAGCCCAGGGAGAGGGCCTCGTTCCCATCCTGGCACCAAGCGCCGCAAAAACCCGGAGGAGAACGTGGCCGCGCTCGGGATCACCCTTACGCGCGAGGACCTGGAACGCATCAACGAGGCGGCACCAAAAGGCGCGGCGAGCGGGGAGCGCTACGAGGACATGAGCGTGGTAGATCGCTGATCCGACCGCTCCCTGTCCCCACTTCCGTGAATTTGCTGATTCATTCGACAGGCAACCGTCAGCGAAGAGACTCTCCAGCTTCCGGAGGACTTCATGAGCACCATTGCTGCCCCTGGTCGGTCGCCAGCCACGTCCTCGCGTTCGGCTCTCGCGCTGAACCTGATCGGCGGAACCTGGGTCGAGGGCCGTGGGAACACGAGCCGCGACATCTACAATCCCGCGGACACGGCCGAGATGCTGGCGCCGGTGCGCGAGGCCGCGCCGGAGCAGGTGGACGAGGCATGCGCCGCCGCCGCCCGAGCCTTCCCCGGCTGGCGCGCCACTCCGGCGCCGGATCGGGCCCACGTCCTGTTCAAGTTCCGGGAGCTGCTGGAAAAGAACTCCTCGGACGTGGCACACAGCATCGTCCGCGAAAACGGCAAGCTGTTGAGCGAGGCGCGCGGCTCGCTGCGGCGCGGGCTTGACGTCGTCGAATTCGCCTGCGGCATTCCCTCCCAGATGATGGGGCAGACTCTGACCGACATCTCGCGGGATGTCGACTGCCATACCATCCGCGAACCTATGGGTGTGGTGGTCGGCATTCCGCCGTTCAATTTCCCGGCCTTGATTCCGCTGTGGATGATGTCGATCGCCGTCGCCTGCGGGAACACGTTCCTCCTCAAGCCTGCCGAGAAGGCACCGCTCACCGGCACCCGACTCGCGGAGCTGTTCGCTGATGCCGGCTTGCCGCCGGGTGTCGTCGGCGTGGTGCAGGGCAGCAAGGAAGTCAGCGAACGGCTCATCGCCAACCCGCATGTCCAGGCCGTTTCCTTCGTCGGCACGTCGGCAGTGGCCGAGTCGGTCTACAGCACCGCAGCGGCTCACGGCAAGCGCGTTCAGGCACACGGCGGAGCGAAGAACCATCTGCTCGTCCTGCCCGATGCCGACCTGGAGCTCGTCCTGCCCGCCCTGATCGGATCGTGCTTCGGCTCTGCGGGACAGCGCTGTCTCGCCGGGAGCGTGCTGGTGGTGGTCGGTGATCCAGTGCGACAGGACGCCGTCGTCGATGCCTTCATCCGCTCGGCGGGTGAACTCAAACTGGGAGACGGCCTGGACGACACCGCGACGCTCTGTCCCGTGGTGAACCCGAAGGAGGAAAAGCGGATCCGGGCTGCGATCGAGCGCGGCGTGGAGGAGGGAGCCCGGCTTCTCCTCGACGGCCGTTCCCAGACCGTACCCCACAGGCCGCGGGGTTGCTTCATCGGGCCGACGGTCTTCGACGATGTGACACCGGAGATGTTCGTCGGCCGAGAGGAGATCTTCGGCCCGGTGGTGAGCCTGATGCGCGCCCCGGACCTGGACGCGGCGATCACGTTGACGAACCGCAGCCGATACGGCAACACGGCCTCCCTTTTCACGCAATCCGGCGCAGCGGCCCGCATCTTCCGCGAACGCATCCAGGCGGGGATGCTCGGCATCAATGTCGGCGTGCCGGCGCCGATGGGGTTCTTTCCCTTCGGCGGCTGGAAGAGTTCGCTCTACGGTGATCTCAGTGCGCAGGGCGCTGACGCCGTTGCTTTCTACACGCGAAAGAAAGTGATCACGGGATGCTGGTTCGGCGCCGAGGGGCCGAAGGATGGATGGGTTTAGGATGGTTGGCCGCGAGTATCAGGCTGGACTAAGCTCGTCCCTGGGAAGGCAGTCAGAGGCGTAATCCATGGCGAGGGGGCAGTGATGTACGATCGAGAAATCCGTGCGGCACTGGAGAGGCATTGGGAGGCGTCGAGAGCGGGCGATCAGGACGCGGAACACGAGATCTATCACGACGATGCCGTCATCGAGTATCCACAGTCGGGGGAGCGGGTCCGCGGACGGCACAACGTGCAAGCCCTTCGCAGCCAGCATCCGGCCAGGCCGTCGGGCTTTGTCGTCCGGCGGATCGTAGGCGGGGGTGAGCTCTGGGTCACCGAGTATGTGATCGCCTATGACGGGCGTCCCATCAACACCGTGAGCATCATGGAATTCCAGGCCGGCAAGGTACTGCGCGAGACGCAGTATTTCGCAGAGCCGTTCGAGCCCCCGGCGTGGCGGGCTCATTGGGTGGAACGGATGACGTGAGCATTATGAATCGGACGTTGCTCACCCCGTGGAAACCCACCAAAGCCCAGATCCTCGCCGCGCGCAACACGCTCGTCCTGGATCTCGTCGCCAAGGACCTCATCGTCCTCTTCGCCGGCATCAACCCGGGCCTCTACACCGCCGCGATCGGCCGCCCCGGCAACCGCTTCTGGCCCGCCCTCCACGGCGGCGGATTCACCCCGCGCCTCTTCTCCCCCTTCGAAAGGATCCCTCCTTCTCGACCTCAAATTCGGCATCACCAGCGTCGTCGAACGCGCCACCGCCCGCGCCAATGAACTCACCGCCGACGAACTTCGCGCCGGCGGCCAGCGCCTCGAAGCCAAAGTCAATCGCTGGCGCCCCACCGTCGTCGCCTTCGTCGGCATCGGCCCCTACCGCATCGTCTCCGGCATCAAAGACGCCCGCGTCGGCCTCCAAAAGGCCCCCTTCGGCGGCAGCCACGCCTGGGTCCTCCCCTACCCCCGCCGCCTCAACTCCCACTACCAGCCCGCCGACCTCGCACAACTCTTCGGGGACCTCCGCCTCCGGGCCATTGCACAGCACGGGAGTCGATGAAATACCGGTTGGTCATCGTAGCAGACGGCGCGGCCTCGACAGAACAGGTGCCAGTCCTAAGTTCTGGTTTCGCACTTCTGAGAGAGACGACCTGAACAAGAAGACATATCGGCTTCCTTGCGGTTTCTTGGCTACTTGTGTGGGTTAACGAGACTCAACAAGGCGCCAACACAAGGAAGCCGACCCATGGAACTTACCGCCTCGTTCTCCGATCTGCTACACCAGTTCGCTCCCGTGTTCACCGCACCCACCTACCAGACTTTCGTCGCCATCGTCACCGGCTGGGTCCTCTCGCAGCGGCACCGCTTCATCACCGAAGTCATCTTCTCCGGCGGCAACGTCGGCAACGGACACTGGTCGCGGTTCCATCGCTTCTTCAGCCATGCCGCCTGGGACATCGACACCTTCTCCATGGCATTGGCCAAGCTGGCGATGACCGTCCTCGCGCCGGGCGCCATCCTGCGCTGGACCGTCGATGACACCCTCTGTCGCAAGCGCGGGCTGACCCTCTACGGCGCCGGCATGCATTACGACCCGCTGATCTCCAGCCGATCCAAGGCCCTGGTCAGTTGGGGGCACGACTGGGTCGTCCTGAGCCTGCTCGTCGTCCACCCCTTCTGGGCACCCACCAAGGTCTTCGCCTTGCCGATCGCCGCCCGGCTCTACATCAACCGCCAAGGGCTCACCAAGGGGAAGAAGAGCAAAGGGAAATCGGCCAAGACCTCGGCCAAAGCCAAGGCCAAGACCGATCCCGATCATCGCACCCGACCGGACTTGGCCCTGGAACTCATCCGGCTGGTGGCCCGCTGGTTTCCTGATGATGAGATCCTCATGCTCGGTGACAGCGCCTATGGTGGTCGAAGCGTCCTGTCTCACCTGCCCTCGAACGTTCATCTCATCAGCCGAGTCCATCCCGAGGGGGCGCTCTACCAACCGGCGCCTCCCAAGATCAAGGGGACCCGGGGTCCGGCCCGAAAGAAGGGCGATCGTCTGCCGGGCATGGCCGAGTGGGCCGAGGACCCGGAGCAGCCCTGGGCGCGACTCGACTTCAACCGATTCGGCTTGCATGCCTCCCTGTCCGTCAAGACGAAGCAGGCGCTGTACTACAAGTCGGGCCGGGACCGACTCCTGACCATCGTCCTGGTGCGCGACCTCCAAGGGAAGCGGCCCGATCAGATGTTCTACTGCACCGACCTCGATCGGACCGCCGAGGAGATCCTCTCGGCGTATGCGGGGCGTTGGGCGATCGAATGTACCTTCGAGTTTTGCAAGCAATTCCTGGGATTGGAGGACCCGGCCAATCGCCTCCCCAAGGCCGTCGAGCGGACGGCGCCGATGGCCTTGTTCATCTACACCATCGTGGTGGTCTGGTTCCACCGGGCGGGGCATGAATCGCTCCGATTTCCCTTCCGGCCCTGGTACACCAAGAAGGAAGAACCGTCGTTCGCCGACATGTTGACGACGCTGAGACGGCTGAGTTACGAGGAGAAGACCGCAGGACTGCTCCCGAAGTTGACTCGATTGGAAACCTGGATTGCCCAACTCACCGAGCTCCTCAGTCGCACCGGGTAATCGGCGGCTCGGCCGAGAATTCCCGCGGGACGCACCCACTCACGACCCATCCGCCGAGGGAGATATGACCCGCCGGCCCGCTCGCCTTACGCCTTCTTATCTGCGAAACGAGAACTAAGGTCGGCGGTTACTTCGACGCCGGAGAAGTGGCGACCGAGACGACCCTGCCGTCCTTCCACACGAACTTGGAACCAGGGTCGCCCTGTATCGCAACTCTGGTGTCGTTGGCGATCGGCCGTGAGAACTGGAAGTCACGGTCGGTCCATCTTGGAACGAAGTCAATTTCGCGCAACTCGATCTTCCAGGTGCTCCGATTGTGGTACACGATGACGTTTCCGTTCTCGTCCTTGGCCGGAAGATGGACCTTGACCCGCTTGCCCTGCACGATCTTTTCGACGACCATCCCCGAGAACACCGGCTGCGGTCCAACCGTAAGTGCCATTGTGGCCTCCGCCACTACGTGGCGACCTTTCTCCAGTCGGAATCGCGTGACATCGAACTGCCGCGATCGAACGGTCGGGTCGTATTCGGAGGCACGTTTATCGAAACGGATTCGCCGCGCAGCATAGTCGAGTGAAGGGTCGATCCAGAGCTCGATCTTGGCGTCCATGGTCAGCCCTCGTAGCCGGTAGAGAGGGCGTCCTTCGAGAGTCTCCGCCTGCACCGATAACTTTGCCGTCCGCAGGAATTCCGGAATCCACTTGCTATCCATGATCCCGTAGCAAGGTGAACAGAGCGACGAGCCCAAGAGATCGAACTCGACTTGTGTCGACGGTTGGAGCCAGCCAAGGACCCTCCCATCGGAATGGACGTGGATCTGTTGCGTGCCCTGCCGTAGGGCCTCGAAGACCTCCGGGCCGTTCTCGCGGACCGTAGTGTCGATCACCTTCAGCCGATCGTGGTCGCGGAAGACGGCCCACTCCGCGGTCGATCTCGGCGATTTCTCCCGACTAGTCGGCTCCGACGTTTCGAGCTGGACGTTCCATCGTCCTTTCATACGACCGTATGCCGACAGACTTGACTCATAACTCCGCAAGAGCGCAGCCGGCTCCGGAAGGGTGGCCTGCGACCGAGCCTCGGGATCAGGCTGGCGTATTGGCCTTGCTGGTTCGGCGGACGCCTCATTGTGGTCGATCAACTCGACCATCCCCAGGCCGAGAAAGACGACGATCATGATCAGGGCCGACTTGCTCATCGTAATGAACACCGATGGTCCTTCACTCCAAGCGGTGGCCATTACAGGGCTCTCGGCGGGACCAAGAGCGATTCTGCGGACTGGCGGTAATACGCGGCAGCCGCGATCGCGGCACGATCGACTTGCCGAGACTTGGCCGTTCTCTCGTCCCGCCTCTTCGACCGATTTCATTCGGTCCAGATGAGCCCGGATGGCCACGTCATCGGCCCTCGCGCCTCTCCCGGCACTTCGCGCCGACATGATGTTCTCTGACCAGCGATTGAGCAGTTCGACCTCGACCAGGCCGCCCAGTTGAGAGGCGTTTCCGCCTATGCCTGGATCGATATCGCGTCCGAGGAAGTTCATGAACAATGCCCGATAAATTTCTTCGGAAAGGTCGGTCCGTGTCGCCACCTCGTAGCGAGGGGCTGCCGGATCGTTTTGGCCTGCGATCACGAGGACACCACCCGACAGAGACAATGCGCCGATGGGTTGCTAGAGAACCAGTCAAGTGGATTATCGCATGTAAATATTCTCGGAAGCATTGGACGCCACGAAGGCGTTCAGTCGCCGGGACTGCCGAGATTTCTGGTGTCCCCGGATGACTTCAAGAACGGTGACGGTAGAGAAAGAGCATGCCACCCGGATCGCACCCGTCGGCCGGGTCACAGCCGGGCGAGGCGGGCGTCGGCGTCGCCGAACCGGGCTTGCTGCATCCCCATCCGGTCCATGATCGAGAGATACAGGCTGCACAGCTTGCGGTTCTCGTCGCCGCTGCCCGTGTAATCCATCACGCGCCCCGTCTCGAGCGTCCCGCCCAGGCCGCCGACCAGGAGGACCGGCACCTTGGTCGAGTCGTGCTTGCTCCCCGACCACATGTTCGAGATGAACATCAGGCACGAGTGATCGAGGACCGTGCTATCGCCCTCCGGCATCGCGGCGAGCCGGCCGGCGAGATACGCGAGCTGACCGACGTAGTACCGCGTCACGCGCTCGTAGGCGTCGGACGTGTCGCTGTGCGAGGCCGGGTGATGCGCCGTGCGGACGTCGAGGAACGGGTAGAACAGGCCCGAGAGGTCGCGGCAGAGTAGCAGGGTAGCGATCCGTGTCTTGTCGGTCTGGAACGCCAGGGCGATGATGTCGCACATCAGCCGCATGTGCTCGCGGATATCCTCGGGCAGGCCGTTATCGGGCCGAGGCATGGTGATGGCGGGTCGGCCGCGGTCGCGGGCGTGGTCGTCGGCCCGGCCCTTCATGGCGCGGGTGCGTTCGACCCGCTTCTCGACCTCGCGGACGCTGATCAAATACTCGTCGAGCTTCGCGCGGTCGGCATGGCTGACCTGTCGGCTGAGCTCGGCGGCGTGGTCCTTCACGCGGTCCAGGATGCTCAGCGTCCGCTTGCTCCCCTGGTTGTCGAAGAGGCCGTCGAAGGCGAGCGACGGGTAGACCTCCATCGGCACCGGCGAGAGCGCGTCGTGCCAGGAGATGTGTGAGCTATAGGCCATCGAGAAGTTGGTCTCGTGATAGCCGGTGATCGGCTGCTCGCAACCCAGGACGAGGCTCGGCTGCGGCGTCTCGTCGCCGAGCCGGCCGGCGAGCACCTGGTCCATGCTCACGCCCCCCTTGAGCACCGCACCTTTCTGGAGCGCGGCTCCCGAGAGGATGTTCCCCGTCTGCCCCGGATGGATGCCGACCCCCGTGGCCTGCTTGTTGAACAGGCCCGAGATGACATTCAACCGGGTCTTGACCGGCTCCAGCGGCTGGAGGCTCTTGCTCAGCTCCATGCCCGAGCCGGAGCCCTTCGCCCACCAGTGGACCGGGTTGATCCCGTTGCCCATGAACATCGCGGCGAAGCGTCGAGGAAACGCCTGCGGGGCGCTTCCCGCCAAAGGCTCGCCCCCCCACACGGAGAGCGACTCGAGCCAGGGCAAGGCCATCGCGACGCCCGCGCCTCGAAGCACGGCACGCCGGTTGATTCGTTCGTGGTGGGCCGTCATGGATCGGTTCCCAGGTTGGTTTGTCCGGATAGAGACTCGCGTCCAGCGCTTCCCATGTGTTACCCATATTCCACTGACTACGGACCACGGACCAAACGGACTACTGACCAAGGCCCCGCTTGTTGAGGAACTGCGGACTGGTCACGATCGCCTCGACCAGGTCCCCGAACCGGTGACCGTCGGCGGAGAGCCGCATTCGCATCGCCGCGAGGGTCGATTGGTCCGAGGGTAGCAGGCTCCGGCCGAGCGCATAGGCGAGCAGCTTCCGGCAGAGGTTCTCGACGAACTCCTCACGCCGCCGCTCGGATATGTACCGGCGCAATCCGTCGAGACCCGACCCTTCGCTGCCGTCGGGGAATGTCACCCGGGCGACGACCGGGCGCCCGCCCAGGTCCCGATCGCGACGTTCCCCGACCGGGCCATATCCCTCGAACGCCAGCCCGATCGAATCGAACCGCTTGTGGCATCCGGCGCATTCCTTGACGTCGCGGTGCCTGGCGAGGAGCTGCGGGAGCGTCAGCTCGCCCAGCTTGGCCTCATCCTTGGGCAGCTCGGGGACGCCCGGAGGAGGAGGCGGGATCGTCTCGCCCAGCATCCGGCGTACCACCCAGTAACCGCGCTTGACCGGACTGGTGCGTAAGCCCGGCGAGTTGCTGGTCAGGAACACCGACATCGGCAGGAGGCCGCCGCGTCCATATCGCCGCGCATCGTCCACACGCGCCCACTCTCCCGCCTTGGCGCCATCCAGCGGGATGCCGTAATGCCTCGCCAGGATCGGGTTGACGAACGTGTAATCGGCATCCAGGAAGTCCAGCACCGAGCCATCCCGCCGCACGACGTCGAGGAAGAAGCGGATCGGCTCCTCGTACATCGCCTGGCGGAGCTCGTTGGTGAACGCGGTGAACCGCTGGCGGTCGACGCCGTTGTGCTCCTCGAAGCGGCGGAAGTCCAGCCAGTTGCCGCCGAACTCCGTGGCCAGGCCGCGGATCCGGTCGTCGCGGAGCATCCGCCGCGACTGCGCGATCAGCACGTCCGGCCGGTGCAGATCGCCGGCGGCGGCGTGTGCCAGCAACTCCGCGTCGGGCATGCTCGACCAGAGGAAGTAGCTCAGGCGGCTGGCCAGGGCATGGTCGGTCAGCGGACGGATCGACTCGCCGGGCTGGGCCTCGTCGATGCGGAAGCAAAACCGGGGCGACAGCAGGATGCCGGCGACCGCGTCGCGAATCGCGTCCTCGTGGCCGAGCCCGTCTCGTTCGCGGGACTCTCGATAGAATCCCAGCAAGTCGTCACGCTCTCCCGTCGACAGCGGCCTTCGGTAGGCGCGTTCGGCGAATCGGACGAGCGCCTCGAGATGACTCGGCTCGGCGGCTTTCCGGTCCTTCTCGACGCGCCGGATCCTCGCCGACATCGTCGCGAAATAGTCCTCGATCGCCTTGATGGCGCGGTCGTTCGCCCCGACCTTGCGAGCCTTCTCCACGAAGGCCGTGCGCAATCGCGTCATCTTGGCATCCGAGGTGACGTCCTTGTCCTCGACCCGGGCGAAGTCGAACCGGGCCTCCTGCATGAACCGCGGCGGCTCGGCGCGTTCGAAGAAGATGAAATCGTGGTACTGTCGCATCGCGATCGAGGCCGCGAAATCGAGCGCATACCAGAGCGCGTCGAGCTCGCGGCGGCCGGCTTCGTCGAGCACCAGATCGCAGAGGGGCGCGTCATCGCGGAAGTAGCCTTGCATCAGGTGGAACCCGGCCGTGAGCAGCCGGCCCGATGGAGCGGCCTTCGGTTCGAAGTACGGGGCCCGATCGGTTACGAAGAAGGTATCGGGAAACACCCGGCAAAACCGCTCCAGCGCCGGCCTGTCGTCGTCCTTGCCGCCGGGGTATCCCATCCGCTGCTCGGCGAGCTGACGGTTGTTCCACAGCACGAAGGGCTGACTCCCGTTGGAGATCCCCTTGACGCGCATGGTCTCCACGCGAGGCGGGATCGCCTTCCGGCGCGTAGGACAAGATCCCGCATCCGCTCGCAATCGCGCCGGGCCTCGGCCAGTTGGGTGGGATCGGTCGGAAGCTTTCGCCAGAGCGCCTGCAACTCCGCGAGCGGGCCGGCCTCGGGACCCGGCTCGGTCAAGACCGCCCAGATCGTCGCCAGATACCTGGGGCTGAGCCTGACACCGACGGCGAATTCGTCCAGAGTCGCCTGCGGCTTGCCGAGCTTCTCTCGGTGCTGGTAACGCCAGGCGGCCAGGAAATAATCGGCGTAATCGACCTCATGCCGCCGGTAGAAGTCGACGATCCGCCCGACGCAGAACTTGTCGCGGTCGGTGTCGGTGACCGCGGGATGGGGAGCGAAGGTGAAACCGTCCGGCAGAAGGACCAGGTGGTCGGCGACCAGCCGGGCCGCCGCCAGGTATTTCCTCACCAGCGCCGGAGACATGGCCAGCGACTCGCCCGAGTTATCGAACCCCGCCTCGTTCGCCGGATCGACCGGGAACTCCCGCGTCGGCCGGATGTCGACGCCCGTCAGGTCGCGGATCGTGTAATCGAACTCCGCGTTGCTCAGGCGATGCGCCAGGACCGGACCCGGATCGCCCGCATTCCGGCGAGCCTCCCGATCGCGAAGCTCCCCGATCCACTCGATCATGGCGCTGCGCTCGTGCGGCTCGGGCTGCGGGGTCGCCTCATCGGGCGGCATCTCCCCCGCCTCGAGCCGTTCTGCCACCCGCTGCCAGACCCGATGATCCCGGACGATCGCATCGACGGATGTGTAACCGCTTAGATCCAGCTTCGCTTCCTTCTTCTTCCGGCCGTGACACGTGATGCAGTAATCGCCCAGGAACGGCTTCACCACGCCCGCGAATCGATCCTCGAGCGATCGTTCGGGCGGTTCGCCCGCGCTCAGGGGCATCGATGCGAGCCCGGCCAGGATCGCGATCAGACCGAAGGATCTTCGCAGTCGCATCAAGTCCACCGTTGGAATGCGAACCGGTCGAAAACAGCGCCGCCCGAACATTCCGCTTGAATATTTGTCAAACATTCCACGATCGACTGTAGACCAGTTCGGATTCCCAGTCAACTTGAGAGCATCAGGGTACAAACGATTGCCATGTCGCTCATCACCTTCTACTTTTCGGCCGATCCGAATGGCTGGCAGAAGAGTCCCCGTTCTTCGACGGACCACCAATCGCTCGAGCCCCACGTCGTGAAGGTGTAGCGTGAAAGCCGGGCGCGGAGGTATCGGGGTGGGTGGGCGGAAAAGGGATTCTCGCGGAGCAGAGCGAGCACCTCGGGCACGCCGTCGAGCAATCGCTCCTCGAACTGGAGGAACCACGGCTCGCCCCGGCAATCGCCGCCCAGGGCCGCGAACCACATCTGCCAGTCGAGTCGCGGCATGTGCGGGGTCGCGAACCTCGGCCGTCGACCCGGCTCCTCGGGCTTCCATCGGAACCGATACGGCCTCCAGTTCACGCCGTCATCGCTCCCCTCGACGGTGATCTCGGGACGCTCGCGGGTCATCACCCGGAACAACCCGTAGGGATTGGCGCTCCGCAACGGCTCGATCCACTGGCCGACCTCTTGAAGTGGCATCGGCAGGATGACCGACGGTGACACGGTCTCCAAGGTCTGGCCGGCCGTCACCGCGACGAGGATTCCACCGAGCACGCCGATGGCGATCCGACGCGTCCACGACCAACTACGCAGAGCGGGCGGCTCGGCCCCGACCTCGCCCCTCCGGCGCGGTAGGATTCTCCGGATCATGGCCTTGATCTCGTCCCAGTCGCGATCATCAAGCACGGACAAGCAGAGGATGGCCGTCAAGAGGTTGAAAAACCCGTAGTTCCCGGTCGCCGCGATCAGGAACTGAAGGAGCACGAGGCTGCCGAACCCGATCCGGCGCAGAATCCTCGGCCCGAAGATGAAGAACGGCGCGATGAGCTCGGCGAAGTACATGAACGCGATGGAAATCGCCTGGAACCCGCCCGGCATCTGGTGAATGTACCAGCTCGTCCAGGTCGGCAGGGGCTGAGTCTGATAGTGGTAGTCGAGCGCCTTCCAGGTCCACCAGGTCGGGTCGCCACTCGTGAGCTTGACCACACCCGACTGGAACATCAGGCGGAAGACCAGCCAGCGGAACAGCCAGACGGCGAACGGCCCGGGCGCATCGGCGGCGCGACCGAGACGGACCCCCCACGGTGTCAGCAGCAGTGCCAGCAACCCGGCCTCGAGCAGCAGCGAATCCCATTGATAGCCGAGGAACACCTGGCCGGCCACCGTCAACGACAGGTAAGACAGCCAGAGCAAGGCCAGTGACGCACCGGGCAGGATCCCGGTGACGACCAGGACGCCGAGCGCCACCCCTCCCCAGCAGACGACGTGCAGGGCGAAGTCCGTGGCGTCGATCCAGAACACGGTCGGGAGCCGCCAGTAGGTTGCCGGTCCTCTCCCGAAGACACGCTCGGCTCGGTCCAGGAAATCCGCCGCCGGCAGGATGCCCCGCGATCCGATCAGCCCGTCGAGCTGCACGGCCAATGAGCCGAACGCCAAGGCGTAGACCAACCCCAGCCCGCGCAGCAGGGCCGAGCGGGTCAGCCGATAGGCCGGACCAACCGCGGAACGGCCGCTATCACCTTCGTTGATCCCGCTCATCGACGTGATCTCGTATCTCCTCTCAAGTCGCGATCCCCAGGGCCCGGACCACGTCGAGGACGCGTTGATGCAGCCTGCCGTTGGTAACGATGACGCCTCGGTTGGCGGTCAGCTCTCGGCCATGGTGGAACTCGAGCGGTCGGCCGTCAACATCCGAGACGACCCCGCCGGCCTCGGTCACGATCAAGGCCCCGGCGGCGTGGTCCCAGATCTTCTCGCAGTAATCGGCCCGGGTGGGGAGCCGGAGGTAGATATCGGCCTCGCCGCGCGCGACGACGGCATACTTCGCCTGGCTGTCCATCCGCAGCGGCGGCGCGGTCAAGCCCAGACGGCCGGCGATGGCCGCCGAATCCCCGTGAGCACTATGCCCCGACTCGACCGACTCGCAGAACTTGACGGCCGCCGGATCCTCTCGCTGGCTGACCCGGACCGGAACAGAGGCCGCATCGATCTCGGGTTCGCCTTCCACGACGAACGCCCCTTGGCCACGCACGGCGAAGAAGATCGACCCCGAGTCAATCCGGGTGCGATCCGCATCACCCGCCACCCGCCACCCGCCACCCGCCACCATCCCCGAGTGATCCTCTTCACCCATCACCCGCCACCCGCCACCCGCCACCAACTGAGGGCACGCCAGCGCGGCGACCGCGACCTGCCCGTCAACCACCAGCGCCAGCGCGACGGCGTATTGCTCGCCGCGGAGGAACCCCTTGGTGCCGTCGATCGGGTCGAGCGTCCAGAACCGGTCGCGATACCCGCTCGTCCCGCCGCGGTCGATCCATCGACAGACCTCGTCGGCGTCGAGCGCGTCGCCCGGCTCGTCCCGCACGTGGCGGACATGCCGGAGCACCTGGTCGAGGATCGCGGCGTTTCCGCCCTGGCGCAGCTCGGCCGCGTCTTCCTCGGCGATGATGGGATCGTCGGGGAACGCTTCGGCCAGCGCGCGGCAGATCAGGGCCTGGCTGCCGAAATCGGCGACCGTGACAGGGCTCTTGTCCTTCTTCGCCAGCACATCGGGCGAGATCTCCGTTCGCACGGAGCGGCACAACCGCGCCGCCTCATGTACCGCACGCACCGCCACATCTCGTTCGTGTTCGTATCGTTGTGACATCAATTGATTCCAGGGTTCCATGTCCTCGTTCGATCGCGATTCGTTCGATCTCCGCATCGCTAGCCGGGCTCCGGATTCATCCTAACATTTCGGGAGATCCAGCGGTCCTCGCAGTAAGCCCTCGCTCCCGAAATCCAAGAATTCACCCGGATGAATCATCGGACGATCCGTAAAATTAATGGGTTCGTTGACAGGTGTAATCAGGGGCTGTAATGTAGCGAGGGCCTATCAGCCTTCGAGGCCGAAGGGAGCGGGTTGGAACCTTTCCGGGCTTGTGGCGTCTTGCCATGTCGATCGCCGGCAGTCCCGTCCCGTCACATGCGATTCGTGCGAAACTCGGGTCGTATCGACCTCGAGAATATCTCCGTCACGACCTGGAGGTCCACCGATGAAGTCGCTGGTGTCGTGGAAGAGTGATCGTCGGGGACGTCGGCCGAGCCGTAAACCAACGGGCCTCCGGCCTTCTCTGGACGCTCTCGAGGATCGATTGGTGTTGACCGGGAACACGAACGCAGCCTTCTTCAACGCCTTGACGACCCGGCGTTACTGGGTGGACTACGCCCCCTCCAACAATTCGACTTCCGACCCTTACAACGCCAATCCGACCGACCAGCAGATCGACTCCGACATGAAAGCCCTGTACTCGGAAGGCTTTCGCGGACTGGTCACGTATACGCTGCTCGGCACCTACGCCGACATCCCCAGGATCGCCAAGGCGGACGGCTTTCAGTACGTGATCGCCGGGATCTACTACCCCGATAACTCCACCGAGATCGCCGCGGCGTCGTCCTCCGGCGTGCTCCCTTATACCGACGCGTTCGTGGTCGGGAACGAGGGACTTCAGGCTCGCCGATACTCAATCAACCAGTTGACGACCGCCATCGCGGAAGTCCAACAGGCCACCGGCAAGCCGGTGTCGACCTCGGAGGCGGGCGGTCAATACTACGCCGGCTCGGCGAACAGCCAGGCGTTGCTCTCGATGGGCGACTGGCTCTTCCCCAACATCGACTATTTCCAATTCCCCGGCCCTAGCACGCCGCAGCAGATGTGGACCAACGTCTCGTTCGTCTATAGTTATATGCTTCAGAATAACAAGACGCCGGGCCCGGTCGTGGCCAAGGAAGCGTTCTATCCGACCGCCGGCCCGACGCGGTCGCCAGCCCGCAGAACCAGATCACCTGGTACGGCAGCGAAGCCGTCCCCGGCAAGGTCAACGGACAGCCCTTCTACTTCGTCTGGGGTGAAGCATTCGACCAGCCCTGGAAGATCCAGATCGATTCTTACGAACCCCACATGGGCCTGAATTCGATCAATAACTCCAATGGCTCGGCCGCCCCCAAGCCGATCATCAGCCAGCTTGCAGCCGACATCTCGGGGACGTACGGGACCACCAGGACAGCGATGACGCTCTCGACGACGAAGCCTCGCACCCGCGCGGGCCAGGTCCAGCTCACGGCCAAGGTCGGATCCGCCGGGAAGGGCCTCCTACCCAAGGGTACGGTCCGGTTCTTCGACGGCGATCGGTACCTGGGAACGGCGAAGGTGATCGACGGCGCGGCCCGGCTCCGAACCACAGTCCCCGCCGGACTGAACCAGCTCGAAGCCGTATTCCAGGGGACCGGGAACTTCCTCCGAAGCGAGGGCAGTATCTCGCGACAGTTCGCGAAGTGAATGGCGATCGGGAGCCGTTCCATCGGTCTCCGCCCGATTCCCCCCTCGCGTCGGCGCGATCCTTGTCGAACGGATTCCCTCGCTCCCTACCGCTTCAGGGCGATCCTTTTCCGTGTGTATTCCCCGATCGTATGGATTACAATCCGCGAGAGGGTCGTCACATCGAAAACGCGGTTTGTGTGAGATCGGGTTGGTTCCCGGTCGGAGGTGAGTCCATGTCCCGGATCGGCCGATGGGTTGCGGGATTCGTCGTCGTCGTCTTCGCCGTCGTGCCGGCCTCGGCTCAGGACTCCTCCGAGGGGGGTCGGCTCAAGCTCGTCGAGTCCGCCCCTCGCGACGAGCTCGACTCGGTCGTGACGGCCGTCATCAGCCCGGACGGGAAGTTCCTCTACGCGTCCTCGTGGAAGCTGGGGGCGGTGTTGACATTCGCCCGCGACCAGCAGACCGGCAAGCTCGACCTCAAGCAGACGGTCATCGACCCCGAGAATCTGGCCGGCGTGACCGGGCTGGCGCTCAGCCCCGACGGCCTGCAAGCCGTCGCGGTCGCGTTCCGATCGAAGACCGCCGTCCTCTACTATGCGCGATCCGGAGAACGGCCTCCTCAGCCGCCTGGATATCGCGCGCGACGAAGATGCCGGAGTCCGGCTGGGTTTCCCGATCGATGCGGCCTTCTCCCCCGATTCGAAGGGGATCAGCGTGATCGACGACGCGGGCCCCGGCGGGGACGACCAGGGGTCCGTGGTCTCGTTCCGCGTCGACGACGGCAAGCTGGTCGTCGTCGGCACCGATGCCGGCAAGGCGGGTGTTACGCGGGTGCCCGCGGACTCGCATTCCACCCGGATGGCAAATCCCTGTTCGTCGCGTCCAGCCGCGCCGGGAGCTTGGTCGTCGCCGACCGCGATCCCGTCGCCGGCTGGACGAAGGTCCGACAGGTCATCAAGGACGAGGAAAGGGACGTCCACGCACTCGCCGGCGCCATGGGGGTCGTCGTCAGCCGCGACGGGCGAACCGTCTACGTGACCTCCGGCCGATTCGACGGCGACAACGCCGTGAGCGCCTTCCGGCTCGGCACGAATGGCCGACTGGCCCTCATCCAGGAGATGGTCAACGGTCAGGGCTAACTCAACGGATTCGAGGGGGGTAACCACCTGGGCATCTCGCCCGATGGCCTGAACGTCTACGCGGCGGCCAGCCGCTCCGGCACCGTCGCCTGCTTCCGACGCGACCTGTCCTCCGGCAAACTCGCGTTCATCGAGACCATCGCCGATGGTGCCCCGGGGAATGCTCTCGGTGCGACGACCGCGTGCGTCAGTCCCGACGGGCGGTTCGTCTATGTCCCAACCGAAGACAAGCGGGCCATCTCCGTCTTCCGTCGCGAGTCCAGACCCCGTTAAGCTCTTGAGGAGGTCAGCCCATCCATTCACGGAGCCGCCGCCCTGGGAGTCAAGCGGAGCCGGTTCCAAACCAGCAGCCCGGAGCACAGTCCCGCCAGGCTCAGCGAGGCCGCCATGAACGTGGCATAGATCTCGGCGAAGACCAGGTTGTCGGACTCGTAGTTCACCATGCGGTACATGAGCACCTCGGCCTGGCGATCGGGGGCCGACTCTCCGGCCTGATTCAGCGCATCCCGCAGTACGGCCCGGCGCTCGGCAAACTCTTCCGCCTGGATGTAGCTCCGATCGGCCACGTACGAATACTGGATCTGGTGGGAAATCAAGAGGAAACTGATGAGCAAACCGATGCCAATCGCGCCGCCGAAGAACTGGGTTACGAGCAAGAAGGGCCGGATCGTTTCCTCACGCTCGGAATCGGGGCTGAACAGGATATCGATTGAAAACATGAACAGAGCGAGACCCAAACCCACGAGGAACCGGCCCGGGGCGAGTTCCCAGTGCTGCGGCGCCTGGAACCAGTTCAGGTCGACGACATTCTGGACTTGCCAGTAGGGCCAGGCAAGCGTCGTTTCGTGCAACGAGAACATGCCGCCGGCCAGGAGCAGCAGGCCCGCAATGGCGCCGGGAAGCCCACGCAAGAGCCTCCACCGCTGCATCACCTGCCGCGCGGACAGCAGGCCGGTCGCGACGCCCATGGGCATCGACCAGACCAGCCAGGACCGCTGCCACGGACTGAAGTTGACAATCATGCCGCTGTAAATGGTCATGGTCGTGCCGTGGAAAAACTGGACCACGCCGCCAAAGAAGAACAGAAGCAGGGCAATCCAGCCCTCCTTGAGTGCGAGGAAGTCGATTTGGGGCCGGGCCAGAAGCAGGGCCAACGCCAGGAAGACGGTACCCGAAGCCGCCGCGACCACGATATCGGGGCTCTCGAGCCAGCCCTGCAACTGGCCCCAGTGCAGGCAGTAGAGCAGGGCGGCACTCCCCAGCCCAAGGAATGGCAGAAACGCCAGTGAGCCTCTGGGAGGGACAGGCCGCAATTCGTGCGATCCTTCCCAGGACGGGAGCACGACCATGCACAGCAGGGCCGACGCTCCCTCGACCAGGAATCCCCACTCCCAGGCCGACCAACCGTGGAGCATGCTGGCGCCCGCGATCACCGACGGTCCGGCAACGGGCAGCAGGATGGAGGCCCAGGACGTGGGGTTCTCCCAGCGTCGATCGAGCAACCGCGGCGCGAAGTAAATGACCAGCCCGGCACCGACCCCGGCCATCAACCGCCCGACCAGGAATACGGAAAGCGGCGCGTACGTGTCAATGCCGTTCAGGAACGAGCCGGCGGCCAGGATCGCCAGCCCCGTCCGGGTCAGGCCGCGGCTGGTGAAGCGCCGGCTCATGGCAGGGGAGGCCAGGAGCACCAGGGCAATCGAAACCAGGTAGAGCGAATGCAGGCTGTAGACGTCCGCGGCGACCCAACCCTTGCCGATCCCCATCTCCCGGAAGTTCATCGTATGGCCAGCGGTCGTGAACCAGACCACGGCGAGGGCTAGCAGCGGCCGGCCCGCGAGCAAGAAGCTCCATGCCCCGGCGAACCGGTTCGAGACCGATGGCTTCTCATTGTTCGTCGCCATGGATCTTCTTTCCCCTCTCGACGGGCCTCGTCATCGGCTGCGCGAGTGGTTGCGGCGAGGACGGGGTCCCAGGCGCGGCGAGAGGTTGCGAGTCGTCGCCGTGGATGTTCCTCCGCCCTTCGTTGAGGTCGTTCATCCAGGCAAGCTCGAGTCCGCTGGGCGTCTGGATAGTCAGCGTCGGTCGGAGTGGCGGATCCAGCTTCAGGGCTTCGATCCCCCGAGTCAGCTCGCGAAAAGCGTGCACGGCGGCCGCCTCTTTCTCTCCAGGGTTCTGGCTCGCCCAACCCGGGCCGGTGGTCAGGATGGTGGGCAGCCGCAGTTCCTGCTCGAAAGCCCCCACTCCGTAGGGAAGCACCGTCCGGGTCGGGGGCAGCACCTCGACCCGCTTGAAAAGCAGGCCAGGTGTGGCCCCGCCCGTCGTCTGCTGCAAGGCCCACGCCTTGAACTCCTCAGCGAACTGCTGCAGTCCAGGGTCATTGATCTGGGAACGCGCGTAGGCCTGGGGAAGATTCTTCGCTCCAACGGGCGCCGTCGGCTCCGGAAGAACCTTGGTCTCCAGGAGCGTCACGGTCCGGCCACACCCCGAGACGACCACCCCGAGGATGACCAGTACCGGTAGCGCGTGTGCGTGGTCTCGGATCCCTCGTTTCATGGCAGTCCTCGTCATTGGTCCTTGGCCTTGCCTTTCGAGGGATCGGGCGCCGGGAAAAGGGTGGTCAGCACGGTCCGCGGCACCGGGCGGTAGGACGTCGTGCCGACGACTATCTCGAAGGTGTCTCCCTGTTCCAGGTTGGCTTCAACTCCGCGCCGGAAGCTGGCGTAGCCCAGTCCCAGGATCAGGCCGATACCCGCTCCGCCGCCCACCATCACCGGGTTTACCGAAATCGGGCCCAGTAACTGCGATCCCAGGCTTGCTCCGACGGACACCCCTTCCAGTCCCATCAGGCTCGTCAGCAACTTCCGTTGCGCCCTCGTGGAGAATCGCCGGTCATCCGTGTCGAACAGCCACGGGACCGTCCTCGAGGTTCCATCGCGGTTCTCCACCACTTCGGTCATTTGTAGAGTGAGACGACCCGGCCGGCCGAACTTACCGGGCGGTGTCACCTTGACGATCGTTCCCCCCACCAGGGGAAGCGGAGTCAATTTTAGGTTGATTGCCTCGGCGAGGAAGCGGTCGCCCGCCTGGATCGGCTGGCGGCCGCTCAGCAGGCGCTCGCCCGGGCTCAGCCCGTCGCAGGGGAACACCTGGCGGATTCGGACCTTGACCGTCGTACCGGGCCGCAGCGCGGCCAGCGGCGGCTGCGCCGCCGGTACGGATGAGTCGGCCATCAACGGTTGGGCCTGGGCCGCCCCCGGCAGGGGCGGGTCCTGAGCCCGAAGGTCGACCGCCGGCAGCACCATCATCGCGGCCCAGAGTGTCAGCCACCGGGGATTCGCTCTCAGTCGCACCATGGTTCGTCTCCTCCTTGTTCGGAGTGAACAGGCCGCCGCGTCTGCCCTCCGTCAACCAGGCGAGCCGTCGTTTCCAGAAGCCTGGAGGCGGGGCATCGGGCTCCGTAGGAAGATGCGTGATCCCCGCCTTTTCCACATAATCGAGCAGGAGTTCGGTCGCGCGCAGGATGTCGAGGCGGGCCAACTGGAGGTTGTACCAGGCCGTCCAACGGTTGGCATCGGCTTGAAGCAGGTCGACCCGAGCCCCCAGCACATCCAGCCGGATCGCCTGCTTCTGCTGGTAGAGCCGTTCCTGGCGGTCCAGGTACTCGCGCCGTAGCGCCAGCTCGGCCTCGCGCTGCTGCCACTCCTTGATGGCCTGTTGCCAGCGGTCCCACGAGTTGCCCGTGTCGTTGGCCGTGTCGACCAGAGACTTCTCGAGATCGAGCTGAGACTGGATCACATCCAGCCGGGCCTGGCGGATATGGGACCAGAGATTGACGTCCACCAGCGGCGGACTGTATGTCGCGCCGAAGATGGCGCCCAGGGCGACTCCGTGATTGACCGCGGTGGTGTTCTTGAACGACAGCTCGGCCGGAACTGCGCCGGTGCCGAACAGGCGGATTCCGGCGCCCCGGCTCCGGAGGTGGGCGATACGCAGGCCGACGACGAGGATGCGCACCTCCACGCGCTGCCGCTTGGCCAGTTGAATGGCCTCCTCCCGCGAGCAGGGAAAATCGGGGACAATCGTCATGTCCACCAGGTCGGGGTCGTCGAGGTCGAATGAATACTCGCGGTCCAGCTCGATCGGCATCGGACCGCGGTCCTGGGGCACGAGCAAGCGACTCTGGTGCAGGACCAGGGCGAGATGGCGCTGGGCGATCCGCGAGTTCTTCTCCATATTCGCAAGGAAGACGCTCGCCTGGCTCTCGGCGATCCTGGCTCTACTGAGCTCGATGTCGTAGGCCTGCTTTTCCTGCAACTTGCGTCCGGTCAGCGCTCGCGTCTCCTGGGCCAGGGTCACGGCCAGCCGGCCAACCCGGACACCGTACGGAATCTGCTTGGCCTCGAAGTAGGACTGGATGGCCAGGGCGGCCTGCGAGCGACGCACGAGCTGCTCCATGAGCAGCTTGGCATGAATCCCCTCTTCTGCAATCGGCAACGAGGTGATCTGCCCGGAGGGATCGAGCGGCAAGAGGAGGTTGAGCCGGCTCGCCGAGAGGTGGTCGAGCCCCGGCTGGCCGGCGAACTGGGTGAATCCCATGACATCGGGGAAGTCCGTGACCGAGCCCGCCGTGCTCGGGGTGAATCGGTTGAAGCCGGCCATGAATTGGGGCAGATTCATCAAGGGGACGAAATTCTTGAGCGCATCGAACCGGGCGACCGTGGCCGATCGTACTGCGACGTTGGCCTGCACGGTCTGCACGTTGGCCAGGCTGCGGCGGACGGCATCGGCCAGGCAGAGCCGGACCGCGTGATCGTCCGCCATGGGCGATGGGCCGGTTTCGGCCGCCGGCAACGCCGGCATCGAGGGGAATGGATCGGGTAACGCAGGTGGAAGTTCGGATTCTCGCCGCTCGTGGTCGGCCGACATCGGCCTCGTCTCGGCCGCTGCCGTTGACGGGGGCTGCGCGAGCACGGACGACCCGTGCCAGGCCCATGCGCCCCAGAGGAGCAGTGGCACCATCGCTTGTCCCCGAAAATGATCCATCTTCGCCTTCCTGGCCCGGAATCCTGTTCACCACTGCTGACCGCTCTGGCGAACAAAATCCATGGTATCGATCACGATCCGCGCCGACATACCGGGGCGGATCCGGTTCTGGTAATTCGCCGGCTCCTGGAATCGCACGCGGACCGAGAGGCGTTGTACGATCCGGACGAAGTTGCCGGTGGCGTTGTCCGGGGGAAACAAGGAAAACACCGAGCCGGTACCGCCGGCAACGCTCTCGACCCAACCGGCAAAGGTTCGTTCGGGGATGCCGTCGACGCGGACTTGCGCCCGTTGCCCCACCCGGATGCGGGCCATCTGTTCTTCGCGGAAGTTGGCCACGACCCAGACATTGTCGAGGTCCAGCGGCACGATGCTCAAGAAAGGCTTGCGCGCTTCCAGAGTCTGGCCGAGCTGGATCGTTCGGCGGCTGATGATCCCCGGTATCGGCGCGGATGAGGGTGCTGCTCAAATTCAGCTGCGCCAGCCTGAGTCTTGCCGCCGCTTGCTCCGCCTTGTTTTGCAGGGCCGTCGCGGTATACTCCTCGACTTGCGGCTCCAACTGCGCGGCGTCGGCCCGGCCGACCGTGGCCTGCGTACTGGCCACGGCCTTGCGGCTTTGCTCGAGCCGGGTCTCGGCCTCCCGGATCTGCAACGCGCTGGCGAGGACCTGGCTCTCGGCGGCGGCGATGTTGCTCTGCAGCGATTTCAGCTTGGCCAACGCCTCGCGGTAGGTCGCCTCGCGGTTGTCGCGGTCCTGCACCGTGATATCTCCCGTCCCGGCCAGGCGGTTGAAGCGGTCGAGATAATCCCGCGCATTGACCATGATCGCTTCCAACCCCGGTTTTTGCGCCTGGAGCGACGCGAGTAGCTCCTTGTCTTTGGCGAGAATCTGTGCGCGGGTTCGCAGCCCGAAATCCGCCGCATGGACGCCCTGCTCGGCCTCGGCTCGCTTGGCCACCGCGCCCTCGAGCAGCGACTTGCGGTCCTGCTGGAGGAAACCCACGTTGACCACGGCCGCCCGGGCGTCGAATTGCATTTGCTTGAAGTCGGCCAGGGCCTGGTCCACTTGGACCTGGAATGGGACTGGATCGATCTGGGCGATCGGGTCTCCGGGTTTGACCATCATGTTGTCGTCGACGAAGAGGGCGACGACCGTGCCGCTGACCTCGGCAGAGATGGGCGTGATGTTCCCGACCACATAGGCGTTGTCAGTGGACACTTCGATGCGTGAGTACAGCCACCAGGATGCCAAGCCCCCGACCGCACCCAGAACCAACACGGTCACGAGGAATCCGCGCCATGGCAGACGTCGGATCCGGCGTGCCCGACGCACGGGAGCCGGGTTCACCGGCGACGCCCCTGCAGCGGCAGCCGAGTCCCCCGTGGGCCTCGGAGCCGTTGGTTCCATCCCCGGTGGCGGTTCCTCGTCAAACCACATGGTGCCGGGTTCTCTCCACTCTCGGCCCCTTCACCTCGCACCAGAGCCAGCTAACTGTCCTGTTCATGAAGTCGAACCAGCCTTTAGTTTTTTCGATAACTTCCCTGCTATTCTCGGCAAGATCTGATGGTTGTGTTGAATGAAACCGAGAATAGGGATCGTCCGGGAAGTCCGGGATCCCGTGCCGCCAGTCCCTCGCCATCATGATTGATCTCACATCGAACCCGAGAGCATTCTCGTGATTGCCGCGCACCCAGTGCTCGCCGTGGTGTGAGGGGCGCGCAAAAAAAAACACCTACACGCGGCCAGGCCACGGGTAGGAGTCATTAACCCTGGAATCAGGGTGGTTTCCGGGCGAACTCCATCGCCACTGTCATATTCTTAGCATATTGTAACTGGGGCGATCCGCTCGTCAAGAGAACTCGATCAGGATCTAACCCTACCGATAGATACCTCAATCCTGTTCTCGGATAATAGGCTCTCAATCTGTCAGTCCCCCAAGGAGCAGGTGGGACAGTCGAATCAACGGCGGGGCCTGAGGTCCCCTCGAGACGCGAGCCGAGATTTCATCGCCTTTGGGGTGCGAACCAAGTTTTCGACCGCGACGTAACCCCATTCATGGCTCGGGCCGATCATGGCCCCGCCATCCGGGATGATTTCCCGACCCATTCGACAAATCACGTCCTCTCATCGACCCACGGAAGGGATCCGGATCATGGACCGCCATGACCTCGCGAGTCGGCGGAATCGCGACCATCGCTTCAGCTCCACGCATAGAGGGGCTGGAGGACCGCCGGCTGCTCTCCGGCTTCGCCCCATTCACGAGCTATTCACTGCTGCCCGGGACGTCGTCCTACGGCTCCAGCCAACAACTTGCGGCGCGGGCTGCGATCGTCCGCCATGAGTACGACCAGTACGTCAGCGAGGTGAAGACGCTCGAGTTGAAGTCGCAGGCCACCCCGGCGGAATTCCTGGCGCTCCGGGACGACGCGAGGGCGATCTCCTTGGCGGCCTCGGCGGCGAATCTGCCCCACTCGACCGCGAGCACCACGGCCGTGGACGTGTCGCTCCAGCTCGACCGTTCGCCCCTCTACGGATCGGCCAGGGACCCCGGCTGGGCCGTGGTGTCGGCCAGGGTGACGACGAATCTCCAGAGCCTCGACGTCCCGCAACCGTTGATCGACCGCACGATCGCCGACATGAAGGCCATCGCGGACTCGGCCGGCGTCAGCTCGTCGGAATTTCAGACCTTCACCGATGACTTCTACACGCTCCGGGACGGCGAGTCGTCGCTCCCCTCCAACCCCTATTACCACTTCGAAGATCCGAGCTTGTTCTACACGCAGCACCTCCGCGGCTTCTTCCGCGGCTGGGGCGTGCGGAAGGTCGCGGCCGAGGCGAAGCTCCAACGAGACCTGCGGACCATCCAGGATCAGACGCGGCTCGCCCCGTCCGGCGCATCCGTGTTGAGTCGGGACGCCCACCTGCTGGAGGGCCTCGGCGCCGCGGTGACGAGCACCACGAACCAGCGATTGGACGAGGCTTACCTCGCGGCGTTCGACCAGGGCGCACCGACCCCTCCGATCGCCTCGCAGCTCCGATCCAACCTCGTGACCATCCTCGGCCCGGCGGGCACGTCGGCGCGGATCGCGTCGGTCGATCGACTCGTCGCCGACGCCCCGGCTTGCTATCGGTCCGCGGGTGACTCCGCGACCAACATCCAGACGATCGTCGCCGACGTCGGGTCGATCGTCGATGCCGGCGGAGGAGAGACGCTCAACCCATTCAAAGTGACAGTCCAAGGTTAATGCTCACGCGATCCGTCGAGAGTCTAAACTCGCTCGAGTCCGGGTCGAAGTGCCCTCCACTCCACGTTTTCCCCGGATACTCCCTTGACAATTTGTCATGACGAGTCAAAGATATGTCCGTTGCCGACTGACTCGCGACGGGTCGGGCGGCTTGGGGTTATGACGGCCCTGGTATGCGGAATCTGCATATCGGGGTTTTTTTGCGCGCCCATTTTCCGGGTGGAAAGCTCACTACGGAGTGAGCCAGGACGGGATGCGCCCGGAGTGGAGCTCCGCTCACTGCGGCGGTCGGTGCACGCAGAACATGGCCGCACCGACCCCGACGGCGATCAGATGCAGGAGCATGATCAGGACGATGACACCGTAGATCGTTTGCATCCCTTCGTCGGGTCGGCTCCGCGACCGGACGATCTGAGTCGCGATGACCGAGCAGACCCAGTTCCAGTGCATCATGATATGGACGAGGACTCCGAGGGCGAAGAAGCAGAGGAGGCCGAATTGCAGGTCTCGCCACTGGTCGTAGCCCAGGCCCCACAATGACCAGCCCGCGGAGGCCGACGGAGTCCGAAAGACGACCTGGAGCGTGGCCGAGA
Organism: uncultured Planctomycetota bacterium; assembly: GCA_963743925.1. GTDB lineage: Bacteria > Planctomycetota > Planctomycetia > Isosphaerales > Isosphaeraceae > CAVZRC01. Next base: position 567,958 of record CAVURY010000037.1, read on the forward strand.
CCCACCCCAGCAGGGTGAGGATCACCAGCAACAGGGCGTCGATCCAGAAATTGATGACGGACACGGAGAGTCGACGCCGTCCCTTGCTCGAGCCGGTGACCTGGGCCGGCACCTGATGCGTCGAGGAGTCATCGTCGTGATGAGATTCGGTCGGCGTCGTGATCATGACCAGATGTCTCGAATTGGGTCTAGCGGAAAATTCATCCCAGAAATCAAGCGCTTCAAAAATCAAGCGTCCCACTGATATAATTATCGCCCGGCTGGGCGAGGGATTCGACGCCGAGGCATCGTGGCCTCCGTAAGGGCCCGAATCGAAGAGGTTTCAAGCACAGAGGAATCCCGTGAAAGTATGGCGTTCTATCGCTGCGATCCTCCTTGCGGGCGCACTCGCCGGATGTTCGCGGCCCCCGGATGAAGTGTACAACCCGAGTGCACAGGTCGAGAAGCTCAAGCCCGAGCAGAAGACTCGGATCCTCTCGGTCCTCCGGGAGCAATGCGGCACCCCTCAATCGCCCAGGCTCCTCGGCAGCCCCGAGGTCGCCCAGGCCCATCTGAAGCAGGGCGCCGCCGTGTACGCGAGATACTGCGTGCAGTGCCACGGCGTCTCGGGCGACGGCAACGGCGTCGCCGCCGCGTACCTGCTGCCGAAGCCCCGCGACTATCGCCGCGGGATCTTCAAGTTCACCTCCACGACGTACGGGTCGAAGCCGCTCCGCGAGGACCTGATCCGGACGGTCCGCAGGGGAATCCGCGGGACCTCGATGCCGGCGTTCAACCTGTTTTCGCCCGGCGATCAGGAGGCTGTCGTGGATTACGTCCTGGCCCTCACGCACCGGGGCGAGCTCGAGAGCGAGCTGGCCGAGGAGACCGAGGTCTCCGACTCGGTCGATGATGCCCGCGTCAAGGAGCTGATCGGCACGGTGCTCAACCGATGGTCGCAGGCCCGCGGCAAGGTCGTCTACCCGACGACGCCGATGCCCGAATTCACGCCCGCCCTCGTCGACCTCGGCAAGAAGGCCTTCCTCACGCTCACCTGCCACCAGTGTCACGGCGAGGACGGCCGCGGTCAGATGGCGAGCAACGTCGGGACGGATGCCTGGGGGAATCCCACCAAGGCGGCCGACCTGACCTCCGGCATGCTCCGCGGCGGCACCGAGCCGCTGGACATCTACCGGCACATCGACGCGGGCATCAACGGCACCCCCATGCCCTCGCACCACGACATGCTCCAGAAGGAGCCCGATCGCATCTGGCACATGGTCGCTTATGTGCTCAAGATCGCCGACAGCCGTCGCAACGGCCAGATGCCCGAATCCGGCATGCTCGACGAGAATGGCATCCTCAAGCCGCTGCCGGGCGTCCGATCGCCGGCCGCGACCAAGGCCGTGGCCATCAGTCCGTCGACACCAGCGGGCCGGTGCGCTCCGGACGAAGTCAGAGCATCGAAGACGACGGAACGAGTCACCTTTCTTTCGAGGACGACCAACCGACTGATGAAGCGGATCGCTGCCACCATGGACCTCAAGACCAAGAAGCAGGAGATGGAGCGGCTCCAGGCCGAGCTCCAGCGCCTCGAGGATGAGATCAACAAGGAAGAGGCCGCCCAGGGCTGGCAGCCCTCGAGCTACTACACGGCCTACTACGCCACGGCCGGTTTCATGCTCGGCAGCTTCGGCGCGATGGCGAGCCTCCTCTTCAACGTCATCGGCGCGCCGATCGCCGGCAAGAGCCCGCTGGAACTCGTCCGGATCTACCTGACCTTCCCGCTCGGCGCACAGGCGCTCGAGCTGACCAAGGGCGGGCAGAGCACCTACGCCGTCGGCGACGGACTGATCCTGGCGATCGGCTGCTGCCTCTATCTGGCGACCGGCATGCTGCTCGGCATCCCCGTCTACCTCGCGTTGACCCGGTTCGCCGCCAAGGGCGGGATCGTCATGAGGCTGATCGTCGCGAGCATCGTCTCGCTCGCGATCTGGGCGATCAACTTCTATGGCATCCTCTCGTGGCTCCAGCCGCTCCTGATCGGCGGCGACCCCGGCAACTGGATCACGAACCCCGCCTACCTCCCGTGGTGGGTGGCGGCGGCGACCCACCTGGTCTTCGGCTGGACCATCGCACTGCTCTATCCCCTGGGCGAGTTCACGCCCTATCGGAGGGCGATCAAGCCGGCGGCCGCCTGATCCGAGCCTCGGCCGAGCAGTCAACCTTTGGGATTCATCATAACCTTGAATGTTTCCGGCGACGATTCCGACCGGAGTTGAGGGGGGAACGACCTTGAGCCGCGAAATGCCCCACCACGATGAGCTGGTCGAAGAACGACTGGTTTACTGGTACTTCCTGGCCGCCCTGGGCTATATGTTCGTCTCGATGCTGGGCGGCCTCCTGATGGCGACCCAGTTGCAACGCATGAATCCCCTCCGGGGAATCGAGCTGTTCTCACCGGGCCGTTGGCGGATGATCCACACCAACGCGATCGCCTACGGCTTCATCGCCAACGCCTTCCTGGGGATCCTCCACTGGGCGGTCCCGCGCCTGACCCTGCGGCCGGTCCTGAGCCGCCCGCTTTCCTACTTCATCTTTGCCGCCTGGCAGGTGGTCGTCCTCTCGACGGCCGTCGGAATCATGCTCGGCGAGGCGCAAGGCCTGGAATGGGGCGAGACGCCCGTCTGGATCGACCCGCTCGCGCTCGTCGGCCTGCTCCTGGTCGCCATCAACTTCACCACGCCCATCGCCAAGACCCGCGGCCCGATGTACGTGTCGTTGTGGTACTTCCTCGCCGCGTTCGTCTGGACCTTCCTGACCTACGCGATGGGCAACTTCATCCCGCAGTACTTCGTCTCGGGGACCAGCGCCGGCGCCGTCGGCGGCCTGTTCATCCACGACCTGGTCGGCCTCTTCGTCACGCCGCTCGGATGGGGGATGATGTACTACTTCGTGCCGATCATGCTCAAGAAGCCGGTCTGGAGCCACGGCCTGTCGCTGGTCGGCTTCTGGGGGCTGGCGTTCTTCTACCCGCTGACGGGAATCCACCACTTCCTGTACACGCCGATCCCCATGTTCCTCCAGTACGGGGCCGTGATCTCCACGATCGCCGTCGAGCTGGTCGTCGCGACGGTGATCGTCAATTTCCACATGACCCTCCGCGGGACGCCAGGCGCCCTGACCAATAACATCCCGATCCGATGGCTCTACACCGGGATGTTCTTCTACTTCCTGACGTGCCTACAGTGCTCGTTCCAGACGACGCTGACCTTCCAGGCGCTGATCCATTTCACGGACTGGGTCGTCGGCCATGCCCACATGGTGATGTTCGGCGTCTTCGCGATGTGGCAGCTCGGCGTGATGACCTACCTGATCCCCCGCCTGCTCAAGACGCCCTGGTACAGCGAGCGCCTGCTGGAGTGGCACTACTGGTTGTCCGCGATCGGCATCGGGCTGATGTCCTTCGACCTGATCACCCTCGGCGTCTTCCAGGGGCTGTCCTGGTCTTCGCTCATGCCCTGGGATACGTCGATCGACATCTCGATCCCGTTCTGGGCCGTGCGGCTGGTGGCCGGACTGTTGATGTTCACCGGATTCTTCGTGTTCGTATTCAACATCGCCGCGACCTGGGTCTCGTCCCGCGCGGGCAGCCATCATCGGCAAGAGCTCGCCGCCGTGTGATCGTCCCGGTCCCGGATCACGCCATGACCGCCTTCATTCGAGGATCTGCCTTCCATGTTGGAAACCAAGACAGGGGTCTTCTTCATCGCGGGCCTCGGCTTCTTCGCCCTGGCGTTCCTCTCGAACGCGCTGGTGCCGGCCCTGATGTATCGCCATCTGCCCGAGCAGACGGTCGAGCAGCTGGTCGAGAAGAACGGGAACCTCCGCTACCAGGTCGAGGACCTGGCGCGGCGCTTCCCCGATAGCTTCACCGCCGCGTACGGCAAGCCGCCCCAGGGCGCGCCCGAACGCGAGAAATGGCTCAACGATCTGACCGTGAATGCCCTGCGGCTCGGCCGCAAGGTCTACACCGGCGAGGGTTGCTGGCACTGTCACAGCCAGTTCATCCGCCCGGTCTCCAACGAGGATCGACGCTGGGGGCCCGTCTCCAAGACCGAGGAGTACCAGAACGAGCTCCAGCGCCCCGTGATGTTCGGGACCCGGCGAGTCGGGCCGGACCTGTGCCGCGAAGGGGGCCGTCGCTCGAACGACTGGCACGCCGTCCACTTCTTCCAGCCGACCACCCTCTCGGTGGGCTCGCCGATGCCCGAGTACCCGTGGCTCTTCGACGGCTCGCCCGACAAGCCCAACGCACGCGGCCTCGCCCTGCTGACCTACGTCCAGTGGCTGGGCTCCTGGCTGGAGAGCTATCCCTATTACGAAGATTACCAGGCGTCGGCCGTCAAGGGACTCGAGGCCAGGAAGGATGGGGTGAAGTGATGAAGGACACCGACAAACAGCCATCGACGACCCAGCGCAAGCAGGTCATCACCACGATCATCTTCGCCCTGGTGATCCTGATCCCCAGCTCGTTGGGGTTCGCGAACAAGTTCAAGGAGTTCATCCAGATCTATCGTGGGGAGGTCAACGGCGTCTTCGCCATCACCCCCATCATCAACTATCTCCTCGCCAGCCTCGGCTTCTTCTTCCTGTTCTGCTGGGCGATGTGCCACGGGATGTTCCGCGACATCGAACGGCCGAAGTACACGATGCTCGAGAACGAGCGCCACCTCGACGAGCAGGACGGCGAGGATCTGGCCTGGTACTGACGTCAGCGACAGTCGGAAAGCGAGCGAGCTTCCTCATCGTATCCCTGGGGGCATCGCCCTCCGGGCTCGACCCCAGCCACCCGAGAGCGGTGCGGAGCCCCGAATTGGGTGGCGGGGGTCGAAGACGGCGCAGCCGGCGAGCCCCCAGGAGTGCCGTCGCTCTCACCATCCTCGGGGAATTGACCCGGCCTTATTGCAACGATTTCCGAAAAAGCCCGCGCAAGGTTCATTCCGAATCTATCCATATATGCGGAGGCGAACAGACCGATCATGCCGAAGGTCGTCGAGAAAACAACCGCGGTCGAAGAGAGCACGTTCCACGCCTACACCGGCAACGAGATCCCCTGGTACGTCCGGCTCCTCTGGGTCGTGTTCTGGTGCGCCGCGATCGCTTACGTGGTGACCTGGCTCCTGCCGGCCCTCCAATCCGAGCTGCTGGCCCCGCCATGAGCATCCCCCAGCGTCAACCGGTCTGCGACTACTGCCGCCTGCCGCTGCCCGTGAGCTTGTGGGACGGCCAGGCCTCGCAACGGGTTCCGGCCGAGGGGCCCGAGCCGGCGATCTATTGTTGCCTGGGATGCCGGATGGCGGCGGCGATCGTCAACGGCAGCGAGACCCAGGGAGTGCCTCGGGCATTGCTCGCCCGCCTGGGCCTCTCGGGCTTCTTCACGATGAACGTCATCGCGTTCACCATGGCGCTCTGGACGACCGACGTATACGGACCCGGCGAAGCACCGAGCCCGATGTCGGCGACGCTCGCCGGACTCTTCCGCTACGTGGTGCTGCTGTTCTCGCTGCCGGTCCTGGCCATGCTGGGCTTCCCCCTGTTCGAGCATGCCTGGTCCAACCTGCGCCGCGGCGTGCTGTTCGACCGACTGGCTGCTGGCCTCGGGCGTCGGCGCGTCGTTCGCCGTCTCTTTCCTCTCGGTGATCCGGGGCGATGGCCCGATCTACTTCGAGGTCGGCTGCGTCATCCTGGTGATGACGGCCCTGGGCCGCTGGCTCGAGGCGACCGGCCGCGTCCAGGCCGGTGCGGCGCTCGATAGCCTGGCGAAGCTCCTGCCCGACCAGGTCAGGCGACTCGAGGACGGGCAGGAGGCGCTCGTCCCCCGCGAGTCGATCCGGGTCGGCGATCAGATCCGCGTCCTGGCCGGCGAGCGCATCCCGGCCGATGGCCGCGTCGTCCGCAACGCCGGGCTGGTGGACGAGCAGGTTCTGACCGGCGAGAGTCGGCCGGTCCTCAAGGAGCCGGGCGATCGGATCCTCGGGGGTACGCTCAACCTCGACGGCGACTTCACCATCCGCGTGACCGAGGCCGGCGGGACGGCGACGCTCGCCCGCGTGGTGGAGATGGTCCGCCGCGCCCGAGAATCCAAAGGCCGCTATCAGCGGCTCGCCGACCGGGCCGCCACGGTATTCGCCCCGACGGTCCTGGTGATCGCCCTCGGGGCCTTCGGCATCCACTGGGCCTCTGGCTCGCTGGAGCGCGGCCTCATGGCCGGCCTGGCGGTCGGGCTGATCGCTTGCCCGTGCGCCCTGGGCCTCGCCGCGCCACTGGCCGTCTGGAGTGCGCTCGGAAATGCCGCCGGTCAGCGCGTCCTCTTCCGCAGCAGCGAGGCCCTCGAGCGGCTCGCGGACGTCGCGGCGGTCCGGTTCGACAAGACCGGGACCCTCACGACAGGCTCAGCCTCGGTCTCCCACTTCCTATGCGAGGACGCCGAGGACGAGTCAACACTCCTGGCACGCGCCGCAACCCTCGCATCGGCATCATCCCATGCGCTCTCGCGAGCGATCGTCGATTTCGCGAAGAAGCCTGAGGGTGCGGAAAGCGAAGATCGCCTCGATGTCTCCGGGATCCGGATCGTGCCCGGGATGGGCGCCGTCGGCCGGTCGGATGGGTCGAACTCGCCGATCGTGCTGGGCAGCCGCCGGTTCCTCGAACGGCGCGGGCTCTCGCTCGGGCCGGCGATCTCCGCGGCCATCGAGGACGCGGAGGGCCAGGGGCTGCCGTTCTCGATCGTGGGCTGGGACGACCGGGCCCGGGGCCTGTTCGTCTTCGAAGAGCGTTGGCGACCGGGGGCTCGCGAGGTGATCCGATCGCTCGGCGAGGCGGGCCTCGACGTCGCGGTCCTCACCGGCGATCATGCGTCGCGTGGGCGGGCGATCGCGCGACAGTTGGGCGTCGTCGTCGAGGCCGAGCTCCTGCCCGGCGACAAGTCGGCCGCGATCGAACGCGCGCGCCAACGGTTCGGGCCGGTCTGCATGATCGGCGACGGCATCAACGACGCCCCGGCCCTGGCGGTGAGCGACATCGGCATCGCGCTGGGCTGCGGGACGGATGTGTCGCGCGATGCCGCGGCCGTCTGCCTGATGGCCGACGACCTGGGCCGCATCCCCTGGAGCATCGAGCTGGCCCGCCGCACGCGCAGGGTGATCCGGGGTAACCTGGCCTGGGCCTTCGGTTACAATAGCCTGGGAGTCGTCTGCGCGGCCCTGGGCCTGCTGAACCCGGCGCTGGCGGCGACGCTCATGGTCGCCAGCAGCACCCTGGTGATCCTCAACTCCCTGCGGTTGAACCGGCCGTTCCAGGTCGGCCCGGAGAGCATCGACGACGTGGCGGTGCCGGGAGCGAAGCAGGGCAGGGGCCCGGTCGGAACGGAACAACCTCAGGTCCTGGAGGCGGTCGCCCAATGATCGAGCTCCCGCTGGTCTTCCTGGGTGGCCTGCTCGGCTCGGCGCATTGCATCGGGATGTGCGGCGGGTTCGCGGTCGGCATCGGCCTCCGATCGCCCGGCTTCGCGGCCAACCTGCTCCGTCAACTCGTCTACACGGCCGGCCGGATCTCCACATACTCATTCCTCGGGGTCGCCGCGGGATATGCCGGTTTCTGGATGGCCGGAAAATCCAAAATGTGGATCAATGCCCAGGCCGCGCTCTGCGTGATCGCGGGAATCCTGCTCGTCGGCCAGGGTTTGCGGGCGCTCGGGTTCCTGCCGCGGCGATTCTGGGCAAAGAGCGCCGGCGCCGGCTCTCCCTGCCTGGCCGGGACCTTCGTCGGGCCGTTCCTCAGCTCCCCGCGATGGGTCGACGTCCTCCTGGCGGGCGTCTTGACCGGCTTCCTCCCGTGCGGCCTGGTCTACGGCTACCTGGCGCTGGCGAGCAGCTCGGCGAACGTCCTGGACGGACTCCTCACCATGGCCCTGTTCGGCGCCGGGACGGCACCGCTGATGATCCTCGTCGGAGCCGGAGGCTCGCTGCTCTCGCACGCGTCGCGACGGAACCTGATGCGCGTCTCGGCGGTCTGCGTGACCCTGACGGGAGTCATCTCGCTGGCGCGGAATCCTCTTCGTCCAGTTCCCGGGCGCCCGGAAGTCGTCCGCTGCGTGCTCTGCGGGCCGTCGGGCGGGTAGCACGTGCGATTAACGCTCGGATCGCATCCGGTTTGATATGAGCCCGAAGCGCCAGCGAGTGCATCCCCAGAGACCATTCACTCGCCGGCGTCTCGGGCTTGGTTCCGATCGATGCGGTCCTCGTGTATCCAAGCCAACTGTCAAGCGCCCTGAGCCGCTTGCCTCGGCAAATATTTGATCACATAGAACTTGACGCCTTGCGGCGATGTGATGCCGCAGAAACGGCCGATGCCCGGGATGTCCATGAGGGGCACGAACAGCGTGGCGCCGAGGTCCTCGGCCACCCGGGCGGCCTCATCGGCGTCGTCCACGGTGAAGTACGTCCCCCAGTGCGGCTTGATCCCCTCTTTCCCCGCCGGGATCGCCATCAACCCGGCGATGTCCGCCCCGCCGTTCTTGAACACCGTGTATTCCATCCCCGGCATGGACATCACCTCCGGCGTCCAGCCGAACAGGTCGGAGTAGAAGGCGATCGCGCGGGCGACGTCGGTCGTCATGGCTTCCGACCAGCTCGGAGCACCGTGGAGGGTACTGTCGGCGTCGGTGCCGGGCATCTTCCCGGGCTCCCAGATGTCGAACTCGCCGCCGTTGGGATCGAAACAGACGGCCATCCGGCCTTGCTCGCCGATGTCGAACGCCGGCTTCGCCGTGCCGCCCAGCGACGCGACCTTCTCGCAGGTCGTGTCCGCGTTGTCGACCTTGACCATGACCCCGATCACCGGCAACATACCCGGCGGGGCGCCCGGGCCCTCGATATCGAAAATGCCGCCGATATCGCGCCCGCCGACCTTCATCCCGTGTCCGTAGCCCGGCATCTCGAAATACGTCCAGCCCAGCACCCGGCCGAAGAACTCCATCGCCTCGGCGGGCTTCGGCGTCACGATGTTGATCCAGCAGAAGTCGCCCGTCTTCCGGATTCCCGTCGCCATCGTTGGTTTCCCCTTTTGCTTCCAGGACAGGTGGCACGGGGTGGCCCGCGCCGAATCGGTGGATTGAAACCAGTTATCGACCGATTGTCAACGCCTGTACACTGTTTTTCGGAGATACAGGTCGTCCGGGTTGCCGAGGCTGACGACCGGGGTTGAGTCACGGCCATTTCCCCGTTCAGCATTTCACGGTCTTGCGTTTCTTGCCGATCGCGCCCCTCTCCCGGACCTTCTGGATATATTCCAACGCGTCGGGAACCTTGCAGTCCGTGTTGCCCATGTCGACCGAGACCTTGCCGACCTTCGCCGCTGCCTCCTCGACGAGGTCGGTGAGTCCCCGTACATACGAGCCTAGCGAGATCAGGAAGCCGTTCATGGCGTAGCGGACGGGATCCGGCTGCTGATGGATCGACTCCTGCACGCGCCGGAGAAGTCGCTTCAGCCCGTCGATATCGAGGTCGCCATCGTCCTTCAGGGCCACCAGGCAGCTCAAGGTCGCCCACCCGGCACTGGCCACGTTTTCCTCCTTGGATTCGATCCACTCCAGCGCGATCTCGTACCCGTGGTGACTTCCCGACGCGACCCAGGGGACGGTCGCCGATGCGAGTGCGCCCCCCTTGGCCATCTTCACCCAGCGATTGAGATCCTTCTTGGTCATCCTGGCGTCGTCGGCGACGAGACCGGCCAGATACATGGCGTCGTAATTCCCGGTCTCGTAGAGATCGAGCGCGAGTTGATAATCCTTCTTGATTCGCTTCTGGATCGGCTTCATGTCGCCGATCTTCACGCCGAAGAACGGCTCCTTCACGCCGTGATCGCGGAGCACCTTCTTGACGCTCTCCGACCCGAGCGTCCCGAGCTCCTCCACGATCTCTTTTGCGGTCATGAATGGCTCTCCGGAGAAATCTCGCATGATCGCGAGGCGAGAGCGTCGCCCCAAGCTCCACGACGAATCGTCGCCCGATCGCCGCGTTGCCGGCCAGCTACCGATATACGTCGGCTCGGCGAGGATGGTCCGGCCGTTCGAGTTCGAACACCTCCGGACCGGCCTGCTCGATTCCGCGGGCCGTCCTTGATCTACCAGCAAATGGCGTGGGTGTCGAGAAGCAACCGGATCTCGGAAGCCGCGCCGACGGGTCTGCTGTTCCCCTTCGCCCCTCGGCGGAGAAGGTGACCGAAGGGCGGATGAGGGGCGAACCCGTTCGGCTGTCGAATCTCAGGCGGAGCCTAATTCGACGGGACGAGCGGGACCGGGCACGCCGGGAGTCGGTCGACTCCCCGAGCATCCCCATCGGGAGAGTTGATCTCGAGAGGTCCGACCACCCGTACAGGGCGATGCGAGGGCGTCCGGGGCGAGCGGCGATGGGGATCGTGTCCTGCCCACCGAGGCCCGGAGCCGGGCGACGCGATGCCAGGGCCGCCGGCCGAGAGAGAGTCGGCCCCGGCGGCCTCTTCGCAGACCGGAGCCGTCGAGGTACGTGTTCCGGTCGACTGCGAGGCGTCCTGGGTGCTTTTCATGATCGGCATGGGGGTATGCTGCTCAAGGAGGCGCGGACAAACAGATGTATGATCGACGGGGCGCAATGATGCGGGTCCGGCGGGCCGCCTCCATCCCTGCCCTAGAACAAACGACAACATGGGCCCGGCAGGTTCGGCCGAACACGCCCATTTCGCGGGCATCCGGCGGGGACCCGGCCTTGTCCGCCTCCCCGCCAAGGGTGTGCCTCAGGGGCGTCGCGGGAGCACTTTGTAAATGGCCACCGGCGCCAATATCAGATCGCCATCGACGCGACCGAACCCCAACCATCGGGCAAACCGTGCCTGCCGATGACGGGCATACCAACTCTTCCTGGCAGGATCCTTGGTCCTTCGCTTGCGCGACCCGTCCATCTTGAGGGGCTCCGCCGCAGGGTCATAGCACCGATCGCAGACCACTTCGTCGCGATTCTCAATAGGCAAGATAGAATCATCGGCCAGCGTTCGCAGACCGGAAATATCTGAATTTAAGCCCGGGAAATCTCCTGATGGCTCCATGTTCACTAAATCCGTGCTCGTGAAGGGGAAAGCAGGGCCGGCTGTGACGGCCTGGATCGGCCCGTTGGCTGCCATCAAGCTCTGAGACCTCGATCCGACGAGTGCCCGGCCGGCATAGCTCGCGTGTGGAGTTCGCTGCCCGATTTCGAATCACATCCGACCCCCAAGCCCCAGGGATGATCTCTTACTCTTGTCGCAGGTGTGCCGGCCGGCTAGACTCGGGCCGTTGATACTCTGGAGCTTTGATCTCGTTTGGGGGTCTTCGATGGACACGCCACGTCTGGCCGAACGGATGCTCGACAATGGCCACTTCCGGGAGCGCCGCGCGTGGATCTGGCCGCTGCTGAGTCTCGTCATCCTCGGTGGGGGCCTCCTCCTTGCCGTGCCGGGAGAAATCCGCGCATGCGGTGGTGTCGAAGACAACGACGCTCAACTCCGGGAAGAAGCACGCGAGGTGGTCAGCCGGTACGCGAAGGACTTCGACGAGTACGTCAAGGCGTTGCATCAGTCCGGGACCCCTGAACAGCGCGATCAAGCGGATGAGAAACGGCCCAGGCCCGTTCCGGGTGCAGCCGGACTGGTGAGCTGGGCCGAACGAAATCCGAAGGATCCCGTGTCCGTGGATTTGCTCGTCACCGTGGTCAGCCATGGCCGTTTTACTGCGGACGCCCAGAAGGCCGCCGACATCCTGTCGCGTGACCACCTGGATCTCCATGGCGCCCAGTTCGGAGATGCCGCGTTCCAGGTGGTACTCTGGCCCATGCCGGTCGCCGAAAGGTGGCTGCGGGCTTACCTCGACAACAGCCCGAACCGACAGACTCGTGCGCGGGCCTGTTTCGAGCTGGCGATGTACAAGAAGTGGCTCCTCGAACGAGCGATCCAGGAAATGGACGCCGACTGGATCGAACGGCTGGAGAAGAGCTTCGGCAAAGGCTCGACAGACTACCTGAAGAAGCTGGATCCCGACCGATTGACTGACGACGCGATTTCGCTCCTCGACCGACTCGACGGCGAGTTCGGCGACGTGGAATCGTCCGGTCAGCGTTTCGCCGACATGGCGAGGCCACATCAGTTCCAATTGTCGAAGCTTGCCACCGGCAAAGCGGCACCCGAGATCGAAGCCGATGACCTCGATGGCGTGCCGTTTCGATTGACCCAGTATCGCGGAAAGGTCGTGGTGCTGACGTTCTGGGCCACATGGTGTGGCCCATGTATGGCCATGGTCCCCCACGAGCGTACCTTGGTGAAGCGTTTCGAGGGCAAACCGTTCGCCCTGCTCGGTATCAATGGCGATCAAGACAGGGACACCGCGAAGCGAGCCGTACGAGAGCACCAGATCAACTGGCGGTCCTGGTGGGACGCTGGCGCAAAGAAGGAACCCATCTCCAGGACATGGAACGTGCGCGGGTGGCCAACCGGCTATTTGATCGACCACAAGGGGATCATCCGGTACAAGAACCTCAGAGGCCGAGAATTGGAGGAGGCGGTGGAGCGACTCCTCCATGAGGCCGAAGCCGGCGCGAAGGACGAATGATCCCGGCCTAACGACAGCATGCAACGGATTCGTTCATTCGTCGGTTTGGCCTTTGGACCTGAACATCCTGATGAACGCCTGGTAAGCATTCGGTTCGCCTCGTGGTGTCCGCGATGCGTCCTGAACGACCGCGCCTTTCTACGCCGAAGGCGAATCCTGAAATCAGCCCCTCCGTTGGTATGCAGCCTCCGGGGAGATTCCCGTGCTCCAAGTTGGGCCCGACGAGAATCGGCTTCCCCAGACCGGCTGCCAGAGTCGGCCCCGACCGCTCGGATGATGGCCGATGGTCCCGTCTTTCCGGTTCTCTGACAATTGTCATTGTAAGTCCATCATCTTGTGGCTAGGATGACCGGAAAGTCCGGCTGAGGATCTCGCTTCGCCTGGAGACGCCGCGATCATGCCGACCCAATCCGAGAGCTCCGCGACGGTGAGTGGCACGTCGTCGAAGACCCTTCAATTGCTGCGCAAGAGGCTCCGCCAACTGCTGCGCGTCATGCTCGTGTTGACGATCTGCCTCGCGGTCGCCGCCACGACTCTTGCAATCCGGTGGCTGACGAGCCTGAATGGACTGCCGGACATCGGCGACCCCTTCGATGTCGCGGCGTTCCGCACTTTCCGCCTCCCCGACGATCAGAACGCCTTCACATATTTCCGGCGGGCGTGGAAAGCAGCCGAGCCCGTCTACGGCGGCGGTTGGTCCGAGACCAATCCGGAGTTCCGCGCGTTTGTCGAGGCGAACCGCCCGGCGGTGGAACTGTTTATCAAGGGGGCCGAGCAACCGGATGGGATATCAGGGCCGGTAGGCGAGCCGCTGCCCGGAGAGAATAACTCCGATCTCGATGCTGCTTATCCCCTTCAGGCCTCGTCCTGGGGGCTGATCGGGATGACGCTCATGGAGGGCGGGTTGCGCGAAGAGAGGGGCGACATGACCGGCGCCTGGGACTGCTATCGCGCCGTCCTCCGCATGATGGCCCACGTCCGGCGGAGAGAGAGGCTGAAGGATCGCGTGCGCGTCACTCTCTGGCTCCCTGTACTGCAGAAACATCTCGCGACCTGGGCGGCGGATCCCAGGACCACGAACCACCAGGTTCGACGCGCCCTGGAGGATGTCGTCGAGTGCCGGCCCATGCCCGAGTGGGATGCGTTCACACTCAAGATCGAGTATCTGGACCTCATGCGATTTCTGGACCGGCGCGTCGTCCCCCCTCCCGGACAGATCGAGGAGGAGTGGACGTATCGTCTGGGCGATATGCAGTTGCCCTTCGACCTGTCGCTCGGTCTCTACCAGGTAAAGCGCGGCCTCGCGCGAGCCCGAGCGCAGCCGGCGTGTCATTCGATTGCTCTTCGCCAACTGGCTCGGGCAGGTGGAGCACCCCGGGCGACGCAAGCCGGCGGCTCGAGCGCGCTTCCACATCGCAAAGCACGCGAGCGGCCTGTTGCTGTATCACGTCAGCCCCGACACGCCGGCGGACGCGTGCGCTCTGTCGCCGCAGGAGGTGGCCAGTTGGCTGGTCACGACCAACGACGCCAAGCTGGCGTTCAGGTATGGGTCCCTTTCGTGGCCTGCCGTTCGCCGGACGGAACAGCGCAGTTATCGAGAGTTGCTCGTACTACTGGCCGGAGAGATCTATCGCCGCGAGCGCGGCGCACCGCCGCCTTCCGAGGAAGCCCTGGTCGGGACCTATCTCAAGAGCTTGCCCGACGACGGCTCGGCCGACCTGGCCGACGAGATGACGCCGAACGTCGAGTAGCGGATCGGGATGCCTAGGCCCGGCCGGCGACCGCCGAGGTGATTCCCAACGACGTCCGGGGCCGTCCTGCGATGTCAAGACTGGCTCTGATATCTCGCATAGCGGTAAGCGTCATCCGGCGCAGAAGCGCAAATCTGAACTGGCGAACGGAGTTCCTTCTCTGTTGGGGTCTTCGCCCTGGCCTACGAACCGCGAGCCGCTTTGCGCGCTTCGGTCCGACACGACTCCTGCCACACCTTGTTTACTGCTGAATGATTGTCACCCTCGGCCCGTGAACGGCTACGTTGAAGGCGCGCCGTGGCAAGACCGCCGGACATCGCGATCATCCCGGTCGAAGCCGCGGAGCGCCGAGGCGGACCGCCTCGCCGGATGCGGTGCGACAACGTGCCGGAGTTCGTCGCCGAAGTGGTGCGGTCGTGGCTGGAGGAGACGGGCTCCGGGTCGCTGTTCGTGGCGCCCGGGAGTCCCTGGCAAGGCGGCTCTGCCGAGTCGTTTCCCAGCGAGATCCGCGACGAGCCCCTGAACCGCGAGGATTTCGAGAGCGAGCCGCAAGCCCGAGCGTTGGGTGCGCTCCTCGACGAGTAGCCGTTCACGAGTCGAGGGCGACAAGCGTGCAGAAGGAATCGCCCCGCGAAGCGACCTCCCGGGCCCGTCGGTCGATCAGACCGAAGCAGGGTAGGGCAGCAGGTAGACGGCCAAGCGGGGTTCAAATCCCGTCGCCCCGACTATTTTTCTCATGATCGCATATTGTGCCTGTTTTCGTGGGTCGGAGGGTTCAATAACGAGAGCGTCGTGTGGGGATTCTGAAGGCGAATTGCTGCAACTCCTTCGGAAGCAGGAACTTGGCGAGTTCAAATCCTGCTGTCTGTCTCTCACTAAAAATTCAAAATAACCTAATCTGATCTGGCCGAACCTGTTCGAGCACTTTTCGTTGTGTGCGAGCGAAGTAGTAACAGGATCTGCGCCACTGCGCACGACGCAGCTCTCGATTCATGCGCGAAGCGAAGACCCAAGAGGGCACGAGCTCCGTCCCTCGCTCATTCCGTCCACCTACATCCCAAGCTCGCGAATGTCCGGTTCGTAATCCGTCATTAAGCAGTAACAAGGTGACGGCGGCTTGCTCGAAATCTCGCTCTCGTCTAGCTGAGCAATTGAGAATCGAGCGCCAGGTCGGCCTGGGGTCTCACCTGCGCTTTACCTTCATCCACTATCGGAACGACCGCAAACCCCGTATAAGGAATGAGGCTCCTCGGCCTAGGCCGAGGTATCAGGAAGGCCCCCACGAGGGGGCCTGAGTCGTGAGGAAGCCCCCGTTGGGGGCTGTTATGTCAGCAAAGCGTTCTCCCTCGTTTCGACCTCACCAGAGGTCGCTCTCCTGGTCGCGAACATCCAGCGACGCCGATTTGTGGACTTGCATGGCAGAAAGCACACCGGATCGCATGAAGCTCTTCGGGTCGCACTGCCAGAGGCCGTGGATTTGGGAAGGTATTAACGACCGGAGAATCGAGTCATCGCTCTCGATGCTCACTTCGTGTGGAGTTATTCGATGGATGGTTACGAATGGGACGTTTTCATCAGCTACAGAAGATTCGATAAGTGGAAGAGTTTTCTCGACAGGCATTTCTTGGGTTTGCTTGCAGCCGCTTTACAACCCGAACTCCGTAAATCGGACGTTCGTATCTTCGTAGACCGTAAGAACATCAAGGAGGGATCGAGTTGGCCGGACGCCCTCCAAAACGCATGCAGCCGATCGCAAGTTGTCGTTCCGCTCATCTGTGCCGGCTACTGGGATAGTTCGTGGTGCAAGCATGAACTGGCCGTGTTCCTTGAGCGCGAAGCGATCGTCGGGTTCCGACGGCCGGCCAACCTCGGTGGCCTCATTGTCCCAGTCGTCATCCACGACGGCGAGTTGATCCCGGACGCCGTCGCAGCGATACAATCGTTCAAGTTAATGAAGTATGCGAAGACGTATCTCGCGAGCAAGAGCGGTTTGGAGAAGTTGGTCGAGAAGATGGCCGTCCGAATTGCCGAGTGCCACCGGTCTTGTCCGCCGTTCGACGCAAGTTGGGCTGGCTTGACGGGTGGTTCCTACCTGACACAGCTCGAGCCAAAGGAGGTGGCCAATGACGGCTTCCCTCGATTCGCTTGAGCCTCAGACCGGCTCGATTGTCACGTTCTACTCTTACAAGGGGGGCGTGGGACGGACGATGGCGTTGGCCAACACGGCCGCCCTGCTCGCTGCCCGCGGCTTCCGGGTGTTGGCAGTGGACTGGGACTTGGAAGCCCCAGGGCTACACTTCTACTTTCCGGAAGCGTTTCCGGTAGGTGTTGCTCGCCCCGGTGTGTTGCAACTCATGCAGTCGTGGCTCAACGGTCCGCAGGAGGCAACAGGCTGGCAGGAGTTTTGTGTGCCGTGCCTGGGTGGCGGACTGACACTAGACCTTATGCCGTCCGGGGTCGGAGTTGACGGCTACGAACACGCCGTCCTCAGCTTTGACTGGGTGAAGTTTTTCACGGGTGATGGTGGCAGTGGCTTCCTCGAAGCGTTGCGCGAGCAGTGGATAGCCAAATACGACTTCGTCCTAATCGATAGCCGAACGGGCCTCACCGATGCGAGCGGCATTTGTACGATTTTCTTCCCGGATACTGTGGTACTCGTTGTAAGCGCTAACGAACAATCCCTACGGGGGACTGAGTACATCGTTTCCAAGGTCGAGTCCGCTAGGCAGCGACTCCGCGTCAGCCGCAGGGCCACCGCATTTTAAGTTCCACATGTGAATAGCACTTTCTCACGATACTCATCGTTCGCCGCGCATTTCAATCGCTTGATCCCGATCCCTTTCCGGCAGCTCTCGTCTCGTTTGAGCAGGCCAAGGGCGAACCGGCGGATCACGCTCAGGTTGGCGGGCGCGTGATCGCGGCTCACGCGACACTCGTCCTCGCGGAAGCTCACGTCGAGTTGCCAGTGGAGATTGTTCTCGATGCCCCAGTGTCCGCGTACCGCATCGGCGAAATCCCGTACCGGAAGCAGCCGGCTGAGGATGTAATACCGCGCCTCGATGCTCGCTCGTCCCTGGGAATCCTCTCGTTCGGAGATCGCGATGCCCACGGCCTCAAGGTCGCGCCAAAGGTCGTCCGGATCGACCGACTCGGGAGCCGCGACGATCGCGTAGGTCCTGGTCTCGTGACGACCATGGCCTGTCTCGATGGTCACGTGCTCGTCAACCTTCTCGACGTCTTGCTCCAGCGCCTGGTCGATGGCTTCCTCGACCTGCTCATAGAGCTTTGGCTGATTCGGCTTGACGGCCAAGAGGTAGTCGCCTCCGCGTTGGCGGATCCGGTCGGCGATCTCCCTCTGACAGCCCATCGCGTCGATCGTGATCAAGGCCCCGCTGACGTCCAGTAACTGGAGGAGTTCCGGAATCGCCGTGATCTCGTTGGACTTTTCGTGGACGACGACTTGGCCCAGCGACAGCCGGTTCTCAACGGCCCAGGCCGAGACCATGTGGATGGCCGAACGGCCCCCCTCCTGATCCCGCGAGCCGCGCAGCGTCTTGCCGTCGATGGCGATCAGTTGATGGTCGGTCGCTTGGTGGACGGCTTCAATCCAGCTCAAGAGGCATTTCTCGAACGCCGCCGGATCGATCCTGGCCAAGACGCGCGCGAACGTGTCTTCGCACGGAACGCCCGGGGACAGGTCAAGATACCGAGCAAACCAACTGCGACGGTCGAAGGCGAATTCGTGGATTCCGGCGATCGAGTCTGACCCGGAGAGGACACCGCAAACAGCCATGAAGACGATGTTGATCAGTGGATGTTTGCGAGCACGGGGGATTCGCGGGTCTGGAAGCTCCTGGAAATGCCGCTCAAACGAAGCCGATCCGTTGTTGGCCATCGGTCGCTACTCCTTGAAGTCGAAATCGATGTCTCCCTTCGATCCAAGGTAGATACGAAAAAAGAGCTTCGCCAGGCCACCGGTAGGCACACTCTTGATGATTCGCACGGGAAAGGCTCGCGACGCCGGGACGGGAAAAACAAGAGACTTGCGCCGATTCTCGACCCTTACGGAACGCCGAGCAAGACAGCGAATTTATCTCAATTCATGTGTAGAAATTAAAATGCGGTGACCCTGGCGTCAGCCGTGCCCCGATCACTCTTGTGCCGCTCATCTCCCGATGGGACGGCCGCGAGGAGCAGCGGGAGGCCGACGCCTGGCTCACCCGCATCCGCGAAAGTCTGCGAGAATGCGTCAAAGACTGGTATCCGCCCGGTCGCAGTCTTGACGAACTATTCACGTCGCTCCGGATACCGCACGTGGCGTACTTCAGCTTCGGGGAAAAGCTCCCCGTTCTGACGCACAGTACGACGGACCGCGAACTGCCTGGGTACTACTACGCGAAACTAGCGAACGTCCTGGAGGCACTGGGGGATCCGAAGGCCGAGCCGGATGAGTTGTTCTCCTCCCAGCCACGCCGCGGATCGGTTCGTCGAGCGTACCTGGCGGGAGTTAGCTCCGAGTTCGGGACTTACCGGCGAGTAGTGGCGGAAACCCTGTTGCAACTCGGCATTGAAGTGATCGGACAAGAAGTCTTTGTTCCGACAGCAGAAGGGATCGGTGAAGGCATCCGCGCGATGATCGATCGTTGCGACGCCATGATTCTGCTTGTCGGTAAAAAATTCGGTGCCTCCACGTCCCATACCTCGGGAAAGTCGATCGTGCAGTTGGAGTACGAGACGGCGAAGCAGATGCGGAAACCGATCTTTTGCTTCATACTAGCCGAGGAGGGTTTACGGGACTCTTCGACTGATGAATTTGATCAGAGACAGACCGCATTTGTTGAGCAGATCCGTCAATCTGATCTTATATATAGCCGCTTTCGTGACGCATCCGAGCTCAGATTTCTCATCCATAAAATCGACTTGCGTCCGGAACTCAAGCCCCAGAACTTACCGTTTGCTTCGCTCGGGTCGCTGTTCACAGGCCGTGACGTCTTCCTTCAGCACTTCCGTACTGGGCTAACAGGAAGACATGTTGGGCCCGGTACGGTTACAGCACGGCAAGTCATCCACGGTCTAGGTGGGGTCGGAAAGACGCGTCTGGCAATCGAGTACGCCTATCGGTATGCCCACGAATATACGGCCCTCCTTTTCCTGACTGCCGACAGCGCGGCGGCTCTACGGCGCAGCTTGGCCGACCTGTGTGGCCCTTTGATTCTGGACATACCCGAACACCACGTTCGAGAGCAGGAGGTCCAGGTGGCAGCGGCGGTGCGTTGGCTGCGCCAGCATCCTGGCTGGCTGTTGATCTTGGACGGCGTGGACACCGCGGAAGCTGAGGAGGCTGTCGAGAGCCTCATACAACGGCTGCCCACCGGGCACATCATCGTCACTTCCCGCCGATCGAGTTGGTTCGGGGCGGTGTCGGATCACGCCCTTGATGTTCTCAGCTCGGCCGAGGCCCAAGAGTACCTTCTGATGCGAACGGCAGGGAAAAGAAAGCCGACTACATCAGATGAGGCCGATGCCCACGCTCTGGCCAGTGAACTCGGCAACCTGCCGTTGGCCCTTGAACAAGCCAGCGCGTTCGTCTCAAAGAACCGGATCGGTTTCGCCGAGTACCGATCCCGTTTCCGGGCGATGGAGACGAAAATCCTTGAATGGTGGTCGACGCCGTACCCCAGAAGTTTGTCTACCTTCTTCCAGGCAACGATTGAGCAACTCGGCGATGACGGCCGGGGATTGCTGAATATCCTATGTTGGCTAGCCCCTGATCCCATCCCCATCGCCCTGGTCGCGAAGTTGACGGCCCGCACTGATGATGTGGCCATCGACACCGAAACTGGGTTAGCTGATCTGGCTGAATATTCCCTCCTCCGCTGGTCGGAAACCGATCGGGAGGTGGTGACGGTCCATCGCATTGTGCAGGATATCGCCCGCTATCGCCTGCCGGAGAGTGAGCGACGTGGCTGGTTGATTCGGGCATTGCGCATGTTGGACGATTTCTGCGACGGTGATCCGCGCAACGTCCGCACGTGGGAGAATTTGTATTCTCCCGTCCAACCGCACCTGTCTGCGATCCTTGCCTACGTGGACCAATTCGGAGTTGCCGACCAGACCGCTCACCTGTTCGGGGCATTGGCTCTCTACCTACAGGAGAAGGCGGAGTTTGGTTTGGCCGAGCCACTCATGCGGCGAGCACTGGCCATCAACGAGGCGTCCTATGGCACCGATCACCCTCGAACAGCGGTTGCTCTCAACAACTTGGCCCAATTGCTAGAGGCGACAAATCGGCTAGCAGAGGCAGAGCCGCTGATTCGCCGGGCCATAGCCATCAACGAGGCGTCCTTTGGCCCAGACCACCCTCAAACAGCGGTCGCTCTCAACAACTTGGCCCAGTTGCTCCAGGCAACGAATCGGCTAGCAGAGGCAGAGCCGCTGATTCGCCGGGCCATAGCCATCAACGAGGCGTCCTTTGGCCCAGACCACCCTCAAACAGCGGTCGCTCTCAACAACTTGGCCCAGTTGCTCCAGGCAACGAATCGGCTAGCAGAGGCAGAGCCGCTGATTCGCCGGGCCATAGCCATCAACGAGGCGTCCTTTGGCCCAGACCACCCTCAAACAGCGGTCGCTCTCAACAACTTGGCCCAGTTGCTCCAGGCAACGAATCGGCTAGCAGAGGCAGAGCCGCTGATTCGCCGGGCGTTGGCGATCGACGAACGTGCGTTCGGGGCAGATCACCCGAATGTGGCCAGAGACCTAACCACCCTGGCAGAATTGCTCCGAGATACTAAACGGCTGGCAGAGGCGGAGCCGCTGATTCGCCGGGCCATAGCCATCAACGAGGCGTCCTTTGGCACAGAGCACCCTCAAACGGCTGTCGCTCTCAGCAACTTGGCCCAGTTGCTCCAGGCGACGAATCGGCTAGCAGAGGCAGAGTCGCTGATTCGCCGGGCCATTTCGATATTACGACAATTCGGTGAAGCTACTGGTTACGAACACCCATGGATGCAGGCCACAATTAATAACTATCGCAATCTTTTATTATCCGAAGGAATGCGTGAAGAGGAAGTCAAACGAAGACTCCATTCGATGTGAGTCATTTGAGGCTCGCCGGGGAGAGGGGAGGGACCAAGTGGGATATCGATATGTTTTGCTACGAATAGGGAAGAATGGAGAAGACTTACTCCTGCGAATCTCACAAAATCTCCGTCCACGCACGCATGCAAAAGTTCAATTGCCGTCCTGTCGCCCCGAGTATTTTTCCTGTCGATGCATTTTGTGGCTATTGATTGGGTGTCTACCCGGTTCAATAACGAGAGCGAGATTTCATAACGAACACACCGACTCGCCACAACTATTGACTTGACTTGGACTTCCTGAGTTCAAATCCCGTCGCCCATTTTCACCATTTCGGATTCCCGGTGGCGCTGAACGTTCGCCTGGCATAAAATGAATCTTGCGCCCCTCAAATCTTCGAGTCCCTCATCGAAAGGGAGATGCCATGTCAGTCACGACGTTTGAAGGGGTCGTCGAAAACGGTCAGGTTCGGCTGCCCGCTGGAGTCGTACTCGCCGAACAACAGATCGTGTTGGTCGTCGTTCCCGACGCCGACCAACCGATGACGCGAAAACTCCCCGGCGTGCGTTTAGCAGACCCTGCTGACGCCACCAAGTTCGATATGAAAGTCGCATGGGGACAAGATTCTTGACACCCTATGATGAGTGACTCTATCAACCACCGGCACCAGTCGCACTCCTCACGTTGCGAACGCTCGACGAGCGAGACGTGACCATCGCCAATATACCCGCGCTGCTCGATACCGGTGCTGACGTCACGCTCCTGCCACGTTGGGCCATCGAACAATTGGGGTTAACTCCGCAGATCGATGAAAGTGTCCAACTCGCGTGGTTCGACGGGAGCGTGCAATCCGCGGAGTCCGTCGTTTTGGAAGCCTCATTTCAAGGCGGACGCTTTCAAGGTCGGTATGCGTTGGTCGATCAGTCGCACGGCATCGTTGGGCGGAACTTACTCAATCACTTCCGGCTACTGTTCGACGGCCCGGCGAGAGCGTGGCAGCGAGTCTCGAGCAGTTGAGCGCATCGAGACCGATCACCCCGGACAGAAAAAGTTCAATAGCCGTCCTGTCGCCCCGCCGTTGGAATACCTGTTGGGCAGCAGGACGGTCACCTACAATTGGCGATGCAACATCGGCGTCAGTTTCAACTGCGATTGCTGAATGGAGGCCTCATGAGCGATCACCCGACGGCGCCGGGCGGCACGTGCAGCGGCCGCTTCGACCCCCTGCGCGAGCTCTTCGCCGCCAAGCTCGAGTCGGGAGAAGACCTTGGCGCCTCGCTCGCCGTCAACATCGACGGCGAGATGGTGGTCGATCTGTGGGGCGGCTGGGCCGACGAGGCCCGCACCGTGCCGTGGACCGAGAACACGATCACATGCGTCTTTTCCACCACGAAGGCGATGACCGCGCTGGCCGCGCTCGTCCTGGTGGACCGCGGCGAGCTTGACCTCGACGCGAACGTCGCCGCGTACTGGCCCGAGTTCGCGGCCCGGGGCAAGGCGGAGATCAAGGTTCGCCAACTCCTGTCGCACACCTCGGGCGTCTCGGGCTGGGACCAGCCGATCACCCTCGAGGACCTGTACGACTGGGACAAGTCGACCGCCCTGCTGGCCGCGCAGGCGCCCTGGTGGGAACCCGGGACGGCCTCGGGCTACCACATGCTGAACTACGGCCACCTGATCGGCGAAGTGATCCGGCGCATCACCGGCCGGCGCCTGGGCGAGTTCTTTGCCGCGCACATTGCGGGGCCGCTGGGCGCCGACTTCCTCATCGGCCTTCCGCCCTCGGAGTTCCATCGCGTCGCCAACGTGGTGCCGGCGCCTGCCCCGTCCGACCCGCCGCAGCTCGACCCCAACACACCGCGGCAGGCTGATAACAGCGTGGCGTTCAAGACTTGGACCAACCCGACCATGCCTCCGGGCATGAAATGGAGTTGGACCGAGCGCTGGCGGCGCGCCGACATCGGCGCGGCCAACGGCCACGGCAATGCCCGCTCGGTGGCGCGTCTCCAGTCGGCGGTGGCCTGCGGCGGCGAGGTCGATGGCGTCCGTCTCCTCTCGCCGCGGACGATCGACCGGATCTTCGAAGTGCAAAGCAACGGGATCGACCTCGTGATCGGCATACCGCTCAAGATAGGCGTCGGTTATAGCCTTTCCCCGGAAGGCCGGGTGTGTAGCTGGGGCGGCGCGGGCGGCTCGTTGGCGATTATCGACGTGGATCGCCGCATCACCTTCGCCTACGTGATGAACAAGATGGCGCCAGGCGGGGCGCGCCCATCGCGATGGCGCTGGCCGAGAGGGTGAAAGACATCGTGAATCGCTAAGCCACGTGCTCGACAGGCTTTCCGTCATCCAGCCGCCGACGCGGGTAGGCTTCCCAGCCCCGGACACCGGCGATAAAAAGTTCTCTGTGTCTTGTCGCCCCGACCGTTTCACAAACTCAAATCCCGCCGCTGGTTGCGGAAGCGACTGGCGACGGGATTTGAACTTTCGCGGGGCGGCGCGGCGAAGGAGATTGAGCCCTCAGGCGCCGGCGAAAAGAAGGTTCTAGCGGCGTCCAGTCGCTCCGAACTATATCGCTTCGGTCCGACACAACCGGCGCCCTCCGAGCCTGCCTCTGATCCCACGTCGATCGGATTGGCATTCATGCTGCCGCACCTTGTTTACTGCTGAATGATTGTCACCCTCGGCCCGTGAACGGCTACGACGTTTCTTTGTCCGCAATCCCACTGTCCCACCGCGGATGGCTCCATGCGAGGGGGTAGTCCCGCAGCTTCTGCGCTTTTGATGGCTTTAAGCCAGCCCAAGCGTCCTAATAACCAGGAGGGTTTTGAACAAGATTCAAGACAGGATTAGCGAGTGTGTGGGTGATTGATGGCGTTGGGTTGTTTGAGCACGGAGCCGGCCCGTCATGCCAAGATGAAGAATCCAGGAAAATTTATGCAACATTTTCCCGAGTTGCGCCGATCATCTGGATATGTAGTCTTGCGCCGATCACTCCAAACCCCATTCACCCGATCGATCCGGGCAGCGAGGCAGAGGGAAGGCAGGATGCGAATAACGCCGAACCAACCCGATCTTCACGAACTTTCATCATGCATCCAGGTGGTACGAATCCCAAAGACGCAGATTTTGACGAAACTAAGCCAGTTGCAGCAATCAAGATTGTGTGCTTGTCTGCGGTCTATGAATGGTCGCTCAGTACGAGCGGTAAAACGGACGAATCGAAGCCAACATCACTCGATCAAGTCATGAAAATCGCAGATCGAATGCAAAAATACGCGAAACGAAGCCAAGGATGGGTAGTTTAGGTAAGATTTTCCGGATGGCTCTGCAAGCTCGATGGTTCCTTTGAATGAAGACGGGATGAGGACATGCCTGCACGCGATCGGTACCACGACCAGGTCAAGAACGCCTTGATCAAGGATGGTTGGAGGATCACCGATGATCCGCTCCACATCAAGTGGGGAAAGAAGGATATGTATGTTGACCTCGGTGCGGAGCAGCTTCTGGCCGCGGAGAAGGGGCAGCGAAAGATCGCGGTTGAGGTGAAGAGTTTCCTCGGCCACTCGGAGATGGCAGACCTCGAGCAAGCCATCGGTCAATATACGATCTATGGAGAGGTTCTCTCCCGCGTCGAACCCGATCGTGCTTTGCTGCGGGCGGTCGACCAGGAGGTGTACAATAACCTCTTCGAGGAGCCGATTGGCCAGTTGCTGATCGAAAACCGGCGGATCCAATTGATCATCTTTGACCCGCATACGGAGACGATCCTCCAATGGATACCGCAGGCCCCGACCGCCAGTTGATCGAGCGAATCTTGACCGACTACGCCAAGGTGCCCTATTCGCACGGCGACTTCCAACTCCACACCATCTTCGATCGCGAGCAGGACCATTACTTGCTGATGATCGTCGGCTGGGACGGGACTCGCCGCGAGCATGGCTGCTTGGTCCACGTCGATCTCATCGGCGGCAAGTACTGGATTCAGCGCGATGGCACGGAATACGGCATCGCCCAGGAGTTGCTCGACGCCGGGGTGACCAAGGACCGCATCGTGCTGGCCTTCCGCTCGCTGGACAAGCGTCGATTGACCGACTTCGCCGCTACGTAGCCGACCGGGTTGAGTCGATTCGCCGCGGGATCCCCTGTTTCGTTCCTGATCTTAGGTGTCAAGGCGGTGGCGTCATGCTGGGTCGAGTTCTAGTCCTGTCTGCCAGTGCGGGAGCGGGCCACCTCCGGGCGGCCGAGGCCGTCGAGAAGGCGATCCGGAGCCGGGGCCTCGCGACGGAGGTCCAGCATCTCGACGTGCTCAAATATACCAACCAGGTCTTCCGCCACTTCTATTCCAAGGCCTACATCGACCTGGTCAACAAGGCGCCCGAGGTCCTGGGCTGGCTCTACGACTACCTGGACGACCCCAAGAAGAACGACCCGGTCCGGCTGGCCTTCGACCGCTTGAATGCGAACCCGTTCATCAAGTATCTCCATCGCTACAAGCCCGACGTCGCCATCTGCACGCACTTCCTGCCGTCCGGGATCATCTCGTCGCTCAAGGACGGCGGCAAGGTGAAGGTCATGAACGCGGTGGTCGTCACCGATTTCGACGTCCACGCGATGTGGCTCTGCCGGCACGCCGAGCAGTACTTCGTCGCCCTGGAGGAGACCAAGGTCCACCTCAGGGCGCTGGGCGTGCCCGAGCCGCTGATCACCGTCTCGGGAATCCCGATCGACCCGGTCTTCTCGGTCACGAAGGACAAGTGGGCCATGCGTCGGAAGCACGGCCTGGAGCTGGATCGGTTCACGATCCTGGTCTCGGCGGGCGGGTTCGGCGTCGGGCCCGTCGGGAACATGATGAGGGCACTGGCCCGAATGGAGCACTCGGCGCAGGTGGTCGCCGTCTGCGGCCGGAACGAGGCGCTCAGGGCCGAGCTCTCGGAAGGGATCCGGACGTTCCCGAAGCGCTCGGCGGTCTCGTTCAAGCTCCTGGGGTTCACCACCGAGATGGACGAGCTGATGACGGCGGCCGACCTGTTCGTGGGCAAGCCGGGCGGCCTGACCACGTCGGAGGTGCTGGCCAAGGGGCTGCCCATGGTGGTAATCAACCCCATCCCCGGCCAGGAGGAGCGGAACTCCGACCACCTCCTGGAAGAGGGGGTCGCCATCCGCTGCAATAACCTGCCCACCCTGGCGTTCAAGATCGACACCCTCCTCAATACCCCCGGGAAGCTGGGCCGGATGGCGGAGAATTCCCGGGGGCTGGGGAAGCCCGATGCGGCGTTCACAATCGTGGACCGCCTCGAGACGCTCCGCCAGTCGCAGGCCGGCCCGGTCGTCGGCAAGGTCCGATATTCCACGGCGCATCGGAAGTGAGACGCCCACGATGACGAACGATCCGGACGACTGGACGATCGAGGCGGTCGACCCCCGCGATGCCGCCGCCTCGGCGCTGATCGCGGGCCTCACCGAGGAGCTCGCGCGCCTCTATGAAGAAGACGGCTCCGGGCACTTCCGCCCGGCCGACGTCCTCGGCCCGCGGAGCGGGTTCGTGATCGGCATCCTCGGCGGCCGGCCGGTGGCCTGCGGCGGCTATCGCCCGTTGGGCCCGGACGTCGCCGAGTTCAAGCGGATGTACGTGGAGCCCGAGTACCGCGGCCGCGGCCTGGCCCGTCGCATCCTCGTCGACCTCGAGGCCCGCGCCCGCCGCGATGGATACCCGGTCGTCCGCCTCGAGACCGGCACCTTGCAGCCCGAGGCCATCCGCCTCTATGAGTCGGCCGGCTATCGGCGAATCGAGAATTACGGCCACTACCACGGAGACCACCGGAGCATTTGCTTCGAGAAAAGCTTATCCTGAATGTCCCGCCCGGGCCGGGCGCCCCGATCGATCGCGAGCGAAAACGCGCGGCGCCTCGCAGGCCCTGGCGTGAACAAAAACTTGGATTCGCAACTGCTCAATGGGAGAACATCATGACATTGTCGCGTATGGGATTTCGATGCGTGCTCGGCCTGGGATTCCTGCTCGGGACCCTGGGCGTGGCGAAGGCCGGCGCAACGTCCGAGGCCCTCGGCCAGACGTCGGGCGAGTCGGCCAGGCTGCTCACGTTCGAGACCTACAAGGATCAGAAGGACGAGCATCGCTGGCGGCTCAAGTCGTCCAACGGCCAGATCATCGCGACCTCCGGACAGGGTTACAAGGACGGTCGCGACTGCAAGAGCGCCATCGACCGGATCAAGAAAGACGCGTCGACCAAGCTGAAGTTCGAGACCTACGAGGATAAGGGCGAGGAGCATCGCTGGCGGCTCAAGGCGACCAACGGCCAGATCATCGCGACCTCCGGACAGGGATACAAGGACAAGCGCGACTGCGAGCACGCCATCGATGTGATCAAGAAGGGGGCCGAGAAGGCCAAGGTCGAAGAGGCCAAGGCCGAGGCCACGAAGTGATTCGACGCCTCGAGATCATCCTACGCCCTCTCCTCGGGGATCATGCTCGCTCCGATCGCCCACCGGTCCTGAACGACACGAGGAATCCGGAAGAGGAGAGCGGCGTCGAATCGGTTCGGATTCCCTTCCCTGTTTCGTGGATCTCGCGCGTTTCGTGGTCAATCTCTTGAGTCTCACCAGGGGGATGATTCATGCGTGGCCTCTTCCGCTCCGTCGGGCTGAGCCTGCTGGTCTTGACTTCGGTTTCCCTGCCGTCGCGGGCCGCCGATCGGCCGTCCGCGGCCGTCCTGAGCGACTATTTCCCGCCCCCGGAAGAGCAGGGGGGCTGGCGTACCCTGCTCCCCGCGCAGGGCGAGCCCGACGACTCGCAGAAGGCGCGAATCCGCGAGGTCGGCGGGGTGGACTGGGACGCGCTCAAGGCGGCCTGGGACCACAACGCCGCGGCCCCGGGCGCGACGGGCCTGCTGGTCATCCGCCGCGGCCAGGTCGTCGGCGAGTGGTACAAGGACGCCGACCGCTCGACCGCCTTCAACATCTACTCCAGCTCGAAGTCATACACCAGCACGGCGTACGGCTTGATCCTGTCCGACTTCGGCAACGGCCCGCTGCCCGGCGGCAAGACGCTGTCTCTCGACACGAAGGTCTGCAACGCCGAGTGGCTCCCCGAGTCGCTCCCGCTGCCCGACCCGCGCAAGGCCGAGATCACCGTGCGGAACCTCCTGAACATGGCCTCCGGCCTGGACACGCAGAATCCGCCGGTTGAGGATCATCCCTTCGAGTGGGCCCTCGGGCACGTCTCCGGCTCGCCGATGATCAAGCTCCTGAATGACCCGGGCTCGGCCTTCCACTACAGCAACGCGGGGGTCGCCCACCTGGTGCTCGTGTTCCATCGGGCGACGGGCGAGGACCTGTATCCGTTCTTGAAGCAGCGGCTGCTCGACCCGATCGGCGAGACGCAGTTGCGCTGGAAGCCGCTCGGCGGAGCCGAGGGGGGGCCGGGCGCGATCGGACCCTTCAGCCAGGGATATAGCGGCATCCACACCAATCCTCGCCAGCACGCGCGATTCTGCTACCTGGCGATGCACAAGGGCGAGTGGGCCGGCAAGCGGATCGTCCCGGCCTCGTACTACGACTTCGCCTGGAAGGGGACCTCGGTCAAGGCCGACTACGGCGGCCAGTGGTGGACCGCCCCGCACATCCCGGGCGCGCCCGGCGACCTGGTCATGACCCTGGGCCGCGACCACAACGACGGCTTCGTCGTCCCCAGCCTCGACCTGGTGGTCGTCCGGCTCGGCAACGGCAACAAGTTCCCCAAGGACTTCGAGAAAGACCTGGTCCTCAAGGCCCTGGCGGCGGTGGTCCGGTAGCCGGGCTGCGGGTCGCGTGGGCCGGTCGAGGCCGGCCGGTCCAACTTTGTTGAATGAACACGACGGCAAGTCCTTACTCGGGAGATCGATGGAAGTCTACCTCCTGATACCCCTGCTCGGCGGACTGGCGATGGCGGCCCTGGCCTGGCTCTGGCTGATCGCCCGCGCGTTCCAGCAGGGAGCGGGGTGGGGACTGGGTTGCCTGCTCCTGCCGCCGCTGGCGCTCTGGTTCGCGGTGCGACACGCCCAGGAGGCGGTCAAGCCGCTCGTCTGGCTCGTCGCTGGCGGGGCGTTTGCCATCATCCCGGCGCTCTACCTGCTCTCGGTGCCGGTCGCCCCGGAATTGCGGGCGAAGCTGGGCGAAAGGCCAATGCTCTGGACGCTGGCGAGCACGGGCCTGCATAGCGACACCGTCCACGAATGGATGGAAACCCGGGCATTCTACCTCCAGGTCGGGGGGGTGGCCGTCGCCGCCCTGGTCTGGCTCTGGCTGATCGTGCTCGCGTTCCGGCAACGGCGGGCGTGGGGCTGGGGCAGCCTGCTCGTCCCGCCGGTCGGGCTGGTCTTCGCCGCGAGGCATCCCCGCAAGGGATCCGCACCGCTGATCGTGCTGGTGCTGGGCCTCCTCGCCGCCGCCGTGCCGGCGGTCTATATCCTGTGCGTGCCGCTGGACCTGGCCGAGCGTGTGAAGCTGGTCGACGGCCGTCGCCACGTCACCCTGACCGGCTGGGACCGCAAGGATTACTCCCTGTTGGGGTTGATGCCGGATGTCTCGGTCCTCCAGATGGCCAACCCGGACGTCACCGACGAGGTCCTCGAGAAGCTGCGGGGTATGAAGGCCCTGCAAGAGCTCGACCTCAACGGCACCCCGGTGACCGACGCGGGCCTGGGGGTCCTCCGGGATCTCCCCGCGCTGGAGACCTTGAGGCTGGCGAGGACCAGGATCACCGACAAGGGCTTTCACGACGCACTCTCATCCAAGGATTCGTTGATGCAGCTCGACCTGCGCGGGACATCGGTGAGCCGCGACTCGACCAAGGCCTGGCACGACGCCAAGCCGGGGCGAAAGGCGATGCGGTGAGTTCGGCAAGGATCATGGCACGGGAGCGACGACGATGAGCATGTCTCTGAACGATTCGGCCGCGGGCGATGCGCGGAACGCCCTGTTCCTGGCGAGCGCCTGCGACCTCGCCTATCTCAACGAGCCGGAGGGGCCCGCGAAGTTCCGCTCGGAGCTGGGCCTGGAGGCGAAACTGATCAGTGTGGACAACACGCAAGTGTATGTAGCTCGGAACGACCAGTCGATCGTGATCGCGTTCCGCGGCTCGGAGGCCCCCACGACCCTCGACGGGTTCAAGGACTGGCTCCTGACCAACGCCAACAACTACCTGATCCTGCCCGAGGGCCGCGCCGGCACCGATTTCGCCGCCGCCGGCGTGGGCGCCCGGTTCCACAAGGGATTCCTCGAGGCGCTCCAGATGGTCTGGGATCCGATGCTGGCGGCGGTGAACGAGGCCATCCAGGCCAAGGAGCGGCCGGTCTGGGTCACGGGGCACAGCCTCGGGGGTGCGCTGGCGCTCCTGGCGGCGTGGCGGCTCCAGCGCAGCTTCGTCTCGGTCCAGGAGATCGTCACCTTCGGAGCACCGATGATCGGCAACGAGGCGGCTTCGAAGGCCTTCGAGCAGGACTTCTCCGGGAAGATCTTCCGCTTCGTCGACCTGGAAGACCTGGTGCCGCACCTCCCCTCGGTGAGCCTGGTCGCCAACGCCTACACCCATTGCCTGAACGAGGTGGGCCTGGCCGCCGCCCTGAGCGCCGCGGGGTCGGGATCCGATGCGCTCAAACAATTGGCCGTCACCGGCGACGGGACCGTCGATGAGGCCGTGGCCGAGCAGGTCTGGGAGGTGGTCAAGGGCCGGATCGCGTCGCACATGATCGGCACGTATCAGGCGCGGGTCGAAGCCAAGTGCAAGGAGCTGGCTTGAGTCACCCCGGCTCCGGCTCCGCGTCGGTCCAGCCGACGTCGAGGTTCCATGCTTGTGACGCTTGCTTGCGTTCTTGTTCGAGGCGCGCGATGTCGGCGCCGCGATGGCGACGGTCGCCGTCCTTCGGCCTCGGCGTGGCGGGCCCCTTCAGACGCCGCTCGATCGACGACAGTTTCCGCCGCTTCTTCTCGGAGGCCATGATCGCGGGCTCCCCTTCACGAACGGGAACGAGGCAGCATTGCGGGATTCTAGCATCGACGGACGATTCTCGACACAATAGGCGGCGTCGAGGTTCACTCCACACGGGCCAGCAAGACCGGGGAAACCCATGCAGGATTTCGAGAAGCTCGGCGTATTCTACCTGGGCAAGTCGTACGACCTGGGCCAGCGGAAGGTCACGCCGGACCTGCTGCTCTACGAGTCGAAGGACTTGACCACGCACGCGGTCTGCGTGGGCATGACCGGCAGCGGCAAGACGGGCCTTGGCATCGGCCTGCTGGAAGAGGCGGCGATCGACGGCATCCCGGTGATCGCCATCGACCCCAAGGGAGACCTCAGCAACCTGCTCCTCACGTTCCCCGATCTGCGTGCCGAGGACTTCCGGCCCTGGGTCGACCCGGACGAGGCGGCGCGCCAGGGGCTGACCCCCGAGCAGTTCGCCGTCAAGACCTCCGAGCGCTGGCGCGAGGGCCTGGCCGAATGGGGGCAGGACGGCACGAGGATCGCGCGGTTCCGCGACGCGGTCAACCTGGCGATCTACACGCCGGGGAGCGGCGCCGGGCTCCCGCTGACGGTGCTCCGCTCCTTCGACGCCCCGCCGCCGGGACTGGCCGGCCAGGCCGAGGCCTATCGCGAGCGGATCGCCTCGGCCGTCTCGGGCCTGCTGGCGCTCATCGGCATCGACGTCGACCCGATCTCCAGCCGCGAGCATATCCTGCTCTCGAACATCCTCGACCACGCCTGGCGGGGCGGCGACGATTTGGACATGGGCGGCGTGATCCATGCCGTGCAGTCGCCGCCGTTCCAGAAGGTCGGCGTCCTCGACCTGGAGTCGTTCTCCCCGGCCAAGGACCGATTCGCGCTGGCGATGAAGCTCAACAACCTGCTCGCCTCGCCCGGGTTCGCCGCCTGGATGGAGGGCGAGCCGCTGGACGTCGCCGGCCTGTTCTCCACCCGCTCGGGGAAGCCTCGGCTCTCGATCATCTCCATCGCCCACCTCTCGGACAACGAGCGGATGTTCTTCGTCACGATCCTCCTGGGCGAGATCCTGGCCTGGGCGCGGTCGCAGCCGGGCACCTCGAGCCTGCGCGCCGTCCTGTATATGGACGAGATCTTCGGCTACTTCCCATCCACATCCAATCCGCCGTCCAAGACCCCGATGCTGACCCTGCTCAAGCAGGCGCGCGCCTACGGCCTGGGGATCGTGCTGGCGACCCAGAACCCGGTCGACCTCGACTACAAGGGGCTCTCCAACGCCGGGACCTGGTTCCTGGGCCGTCTCCAGACCCAGCGCGACAAGGACCGCGTGCTCGAGGGCCTGGAGGGCGCGTCCACGGCCTCCGGGCACGCCTTCGACCGCCCGGCGATGGACAAGATCCTCTCCGGCCTGGGCCGGCGCGTCTTCGTGATGAACAACGTCCACGACGACCGGCCGGTGGTCTTCCAGACCCGCTGGACGCTCTCCTACCTCCGCGGCCCGCTCACCCGCGAGCAGATCCAGACCCTGATGGCACCCCGCAAGCAGGCCGGCGCCGGTGCCGGGGCCGGGGCCGGGGGGACATCCCCAGCCGTCGGCGGACGCGAAGTCGGGATCGTCCCCGAAGTCGCCGGCGCCCGCCTCGACCGCCGACCCCTCCGCGGGAGGCGCCCGTCCCGTGGTGCCTCCGGACGTCCCCGTGTTCTTCGTGCCGCGTCGAGGCCCGGTCGAGGCCGGGGAATCGCTCCTGTACCGACCCGCGATCCTGGGCGTGGCCCGGCTCCATTATGCGGACAAGAAGGCGGGCGTGGACCACTGGGAGACCCTCGCCTTGCTCCATCGGATCGACGACGAGATGCCGAGCGAGGTCTGGGCCGAGAGCGAGCCGTACGACGACGGCGTGCCGGAGCTGGACAAGGCCCCCGAGTCCGGCGCCCGCTTCGCCCCGCTGCCCTCCGAGCTGGCCCGAGCCAAGTCTTATCCCGAATGGACCAAGGCGCTCAAGAACTACCTCTACCGCGAGCGGACGCTCGACCTCTGGACCAGCCCGGCCTTCAAGGAGACGTCCCGGCCGTCGGAATCGGAGCGGGAGTTCCGGCTCCGGCTCGCCCAGGCGTCGCGCGAGCGCCGCGACCAGGATGTCGCGGCCTTGCGGGCCAAGTACGCGCCCAAGCAGGCGGCCCTCGAGGACCAGATCCGCCGCGCCCGCGCGAAGCTGGAGCGCGAGCAGGCCGAGGCGAACCGGTCAACCTGGGACGCCACGATCGCGATGGGCAGCTCGGTACTGGGGGCGCTCCTGGGCCGCAAGACGATCAGCCAGGCGAACGTGGGCCGGGCGGCGTCGGCCGCGAAGGCGGCCGGCCGGGCGGCGCAGCAGCACGGCGACGTCGGCCAGGCCGGCGAATCGCTCGAGGTCCTGCGGCAGAAGTACGACGAGCTCGAGGCCAAGTTCCAGGAGGAGGTGGACGAGCTCGACCCCATCCTCCGCGCCGAGGTCGCCGAGCTCACGACGCTGCCGCTCCGCCCCAAAAAGGCGGATATCACCGTCGAGCAGGTCGTCCTGGCCTGGACTCCGTGGAAGGTCGGGTCAACGGGCAAGCCGGAACCGGCGTGGTGACTCGGCCACAACGATATGCGTGCGCGATCATCGCAGACAGGTTTGCCAACTCAACCCCTCTGGATGCCCTTCGCTTTCGGTAGGATCGTGAAAGCGGTATCGTTCGCCGCCAGGAAATCGCCCGCCGGGTCCGAGACACCGCCCGGCGGCGTGGCGATGACCGTGATCTGGCCTCCATTCGTGTACATCTGGTTTCCCGCGACGGTCAAGATGACGGCCTTCCTGGACGGGACGTAGCTCGCCTGCACGGAGGCGGTCTGGTACGCGGTACTATGCTTCTTCTTGCCGCGCTGGATCGTCTTGACGGTGACCTGGTAATTGGCATTGGAACCGGCCGACGTCGGATCCATCGCGGTGCTGTAATCGAGCTCGAGGTTCTCGGAGACCGGTTTGCCCACCCTCCTGCCTTTCTTATTGTGGTTCCAGATAGGAAAGGCCTCCGCGCTGACGATGGTGGGCGGTAGCGGATCGAGTCCCGGGACGACGTATTCCGCGATGCTGATGGGGCTATTCGTGTACAGTTCTGCGACCCGACTGGCGTTCGACTCGATGAACCAGATATTCCCTCCCTTGGCGACCGCGAGCGACCCGGGAGAGGCGCCCGCGGTGGGCGTGGCGAATTCGGCGATGGCCTTGGTCGTGGGGTTGATGCTCCCGACCTGGTTGGCCGCCGACTCGGTGAACCAGATGGTCCCATTCGCCGGATCCGACGCGATCTGGGAGAGGCCGGCATTGGCGGTCGGGACGCCGTATTCGCCGACCATCGCGCCGGTGTTCGGATTCATCACGCCGATCTTGTTGATGCCGGCCAGGGTGAACCAGAGGTTCGAATCCGGCCCGACGGTGATGCCTTCGGCATCGTCCTGGCCCGAGGAGTCGATGAGGAACTCCCGGATGCCGTGATTCGTGGAATTGATCATCCCGATCCGGTTGGCCCCGGCCTCGGTGAACCACATATTGCCGTCCGGCCCTTCCACGATCCCGTACGGTTGGGCGCCGGGGGTGGGCACGGGAAACTCGGTGATCACGTCCGTGTCCGTATCGATCATCCCGATCCGGTTCGTGTTGGGCTCCGTGAACCAGAGCGTCCCGCCCGGTCCGGGGGCGATCCCCTCGACCTGCGGGTCGCCCGTGGTCACCAGTGGGATCTCGGTGATGTGACCGGTGGTCGGGTCGATGGCGCCGAATTGCTCGGCCTTTTGCTCGAAGAACCAGTAGTCGGGGACGGTATGTCCACCCACGCCCGACAAGGGCACCAGATCGTCGAGCCCCGGGAGGACGCCCGTGAGGGCCGTCATTTGCCCGGTGGTGATGTCGTAACGGTAGATCTTGGTTTGGTAGGAAGCTATGAATAGGTTGCCCTCCCCGTCGGGCTCGAGCCCGTCGGGGCCGAAGCTGGCGGGGAACGCGCTACTGGTGATCAGCTTGGCCTGGAGGAAGCTACCCGGCTGGAGACTCACCTGATAGAAACCCGCCCGGCCCGACACGGCATGGACCCCGGCCGAAGTCGCAAAGAGGTCGCCGGTGAAGGAGTCGAAAGACAGGCCGTCGAGCCCCTGCAGCGGGCCGGAACTCGCGATCACATTGAAAGTGGTCGGATTCAACTCGACGATGCTCTCGACGTTGTTCGAGTTCGATACGGCGAACAGCCGGCCGGAAGGGTCGTAAACGATGCCTCCGAAGTACTGGCCGCTTCCGAACGACGTCGGCGTTTGGCCGGGGTGGTTCAGGTCGACCTTGAAGACCGTGCCGGTGCCTCGACTGACCACCAGCACGAAGCTGCCGTCTGGCGCCAGGGTAAGGTCTCCGTTCCCATATCCGACCTCGGCCAGCAGGGTATCGGAGGAGATGCCGACCGCAGGGTCTACCCGCCGAACTTCTCCGGGGGCGTTGGCCGGGTCCGTGCTGTAGATGATGTCGTTATGGTTGTCGAAGATGAGACTGTCCTGCCCTTGACTCACGGGGATGGTCCGGAGCAGAGTGCCGGTGCTCTTGTCAACCTCGTAAATCTGGGCTTTACCATTGTCGCTCGCGTAGAGGACGGCTTGCGGCCCGGCCGCGATCGGCCCCGGCCCGGAGTTGGCGGTGGGAATCGCGTATTGAGTGACCCCGGCGCCGGGGTTGCTCGGGTTGATCATCCCGATGTCATTCGAGCTCATCGTGAACCAGATGTTCCCGTCCGGCCCG
This sequence comes from uncultured Planctomycetota bacterium, assembly GCA_963743925.1. GTDB lineage: Bacteria > Planctomycetota > Planctomycetia > Isosphaerales > Isosphaeraceae > CAVZRC01. The sequence goes on from CAVURY010000037.1 coordinate 604,237, forward strand.
GCGCCCGTTGCAACGCCTTGAGGAACGCCGCTCCCTACCGTGAGCAAGAGGCGCGACTCCAGGGACTCGAGCACCGGCACTCGGCGCCTCCAGCCCCGCGCCCGCTCCCGCCGTCGCCATCCCCGCGAATCCGGCACCGCATCGGCCCCGACAGCCTGCCATCGTGGGATGTCGCTCGTCATGGTCTTTCGCCACCGCGGGTGCCTCAAGAGTCGATTACGGCGACCGTGCCCTGATCCGACCGGGATGGTATGGAAGTGATTCACCTCGATGGAACGATGGTATCTTGATCAGCGGGCAACTTGCAAGAAGGGCCGAAAAAGTTCGAGAACGAATGATAAAGTTGAAGGACGGTCATTCATTGCTTCCCCCTTTCATTCCCTGAACTGAGGCCCCGAAGCGTCTCGGGCCCCTTGACAATCGAGGCGAATCCCCGGTCCGCCTCGACGTTTCAAAGTCCACGAAACCTGGAGGCAGGTCGGACCCCAACTCCCTGTACCCCGTCCTCAATTTCGTTCAAGCTCGACCGTTCGCCAGCACGGCACTCAAGGCGTCGAGCGAACGGTCGAGAATGTCTCCCGGTGAGCCGGCCGCGGAAATCATCAGGATCTTGCCGGTCCGCTCATAGTAGTCCGTCAGCGGCCTGGTGCTTTCCTCATAGGCACGCATCCGAATCCGGATCGATTCGGGACGGTCGTCCTCGCGCTGTACCAGCGCGCCGCCGCACCGGTCGCAGACGTCCTCGACGCGAGGCTTGCGATTGCTGATGTGATAGACTGCTTTGCATTTGGCGCAGGTGCGTCGACCGCTCAGCCGGTCGACGATCTCCTCCAGCGGCAGGTCGTAGCAAAGCACCGCGTCCAGCGTGACGCCCTGCGCGGAGAGCATCGCGTCCAGCGCCTCGGCCTGGGCCACCGTGCGGGGGAACCCGTCGAGCAGGAATCCGCCCTGGCAGCGTAGGCATCCGACTCGCTCCTCGACCATCGTGACGACCGTGAGATCGGAGACGAGTTCGCCCCGATGCATGCTATCCAGGGCCGACCTCAGGGCCGGGCTCGGCGCGGAATCGCACTGCGCCGCCCGGAAGACATCGCCCGTAGACAGGTGGCAGGTGCCCAGATGCTCGCAGAGCAACTCCGCCTGCGTGCCCTTGCCGACCCCCGGCGGGCCCAGGAGGATCACCCGGTAAGGATGGTCGCGAGGCGGCGGAGGGTTATCGCATCGGGCTTGACCGCCCTTGAACCAAGCTCCTCGGTCATTCGTCATGGCTCCGACTCCCATCGTCGAGGCTGGACCCACTCGCGTCGAGTCTTCGGGTCCATCAATCATCGTGTCGAAAACGCCGCCCTTCCCTTCGACCCACGGTCTGCGGGACCGTTGGTCACGCTCAACTCTCCGAGCGAAGTCCGCCGGAAGGCCAGGCCGTGTCGTGTCTCGGGGCGGCCGCCCCGGTTCAGTGGCCTCCCGCACCGTGGCCGGAGGTCGGCTCGCAAAGTTCGGTGAGCACGCCGTGGGTGCTCTTGGGGTGCGCGAAGGCGATCCGCATGTGGTGCGCACCGGCGCGGGGGGCCTCGTCGATCATTCGCAGGCCGGCTTGCTTCCACTCGGCGATGCGGTCCTGGATCGCGTCGACGGTGAAGGCGACGTGATGCAGGCCCTCGCCGCGCTTGTCGAGGAACGCGGCGATCGTGCCGGACGGGTCGGTCGGCTCGAGCAGCTCGAACCGGACCTCGCCGATCCGGAAGAAGCCCACGCGAACCTTCTGGTCGGCGACCTCCTCGATGCCTTCGAACTCGGCGCCGAGCGTGCCCTCGTAGTACGGGCGGTGGTCGTCGATCGAACGGACGGCGATGCCGATATGATTGAGGGCCTTGACGGGGGTCATGGTCGTTTCCTCCGGGGAGTGCCGACGGTGTGCGGACTCATTCGAACTCGACGAGTACCTGCCCCTGCTGGATGGGATCGCCGACGTTGGCGTTGATCTTGGCGACCTTGCCGGCGACGGGGGCCGTGATGACGGTCTCCATCTTCATCGTCTCCAGCACGAGCAGGATGTCGTTGACCTGGATCGACTGCCCCGGCTTTGCCGCCAGGCGGGAGACGACCCCGGCCAGCGGGCTGCGGCAGACCTTGCTCTCGTCGGCCACCGGTGCGCCGGCGGCCGCAGTCGGCGGGGGAACCGCCGAGGGCGGCGGCGCCGGGATGCGGGCCTGGCCCCAGAGCCGGGCGTAGTCGGGCCGCTGGGGCTCCGGCTCGGCGACCTCGACATCGACCTCGTAGACCTTGCCTTCGACGGTGATCTTGAGTTTCAAAGCTCGCTCCTCGCGGGCCGGCCGGGTTCGATCGCGGAGGTCCGGTGTCTCTGCCCCCGCGATCGACCGAATCGGGGGTTGGTCGTTCAGGGGCCCTGTCGGGCCGCCAGCGCGTGCGATGCCTGGATCGTGGCCCGGCCCTGCTGGGCCCACGCGGCCGAGCCGAGCAGGCGGATCTGCCGGACGGAGGCCCGCTTGCCGAGGTAGGCCGCGACCGCGGCGCCGATGACGAGGATCAGCTCCTCGCTGATGTCCTCGCTCGCCGTCTCGGCGGGGGCGGAGACGGTCGCCGTGCGAGCGGCCCCGGCCGCCGTTGATTCGACGGCCGACTCGATCGCCGAGACGCGGCCGCCCAGCAGGGTGACCTCGCGACGGAGCGATTCGACGGCCTCGATGAGCCGGGCCCAGTCCTTCGATTCCGGGTTCATGACATTCTCCGGTTAGAGCGGGATGAGCCCGTGCTTCTTGGGGGGACGGACCTCGCGCTTGGCCTGGAGGTACTCCAGCGCCTGCGCCAGGTGCCGGCGGGTATGGGCCGGCTCGATGATGTCGTCGACCAGCCGTCGTCCCGCGGCCGCGTAGGGGGTCGAGAAGTTCGAGCGGTACTCCTCGATCAGCTCGGCGCGGCGGGCGGCCTTGTCCTTGGCCTCCTGCATCTCCTTGCGGAAGACGATCTCGACGGCCCCCTCGGCCCCCATCACGGCGACCTCGGCGGTCGGCCAGGCGAAGACGCGGTCGGCGCCCAGGTCCTTCGAACACATCGCCAGGTGCGCCCCGCCGTACGACTTGCGGAGGATGACCTGGATCTTCGGCACCGTCGCCGCCGAGTAGGCGAAGAGCATCTTGGCGCCGTGGCGGATGATCCCGCCGTGCTCCTGGCCGACGCCGGGCAGGAAGCCGGGGACGTCGACGAACGTGACCATCGGGATGTTGAAGGCGTTGCAGAACCGGATGAATCGGCTGGCCTTGGTCAACGCGTTGACGTCGAGCACGCCCGAGAGCACCGCGGGCTGGTTCGCGATGATCCCGATCGGTCGGCCCAGGATGCGGGCGAAGCCCACGACGATGTTGCGGGCGTAGCCCTCCTGAACCTCCAGGAGATCGCCCTGGTCGACGATCCCGGCGATGACCTCGCGGACGTCATACGCCTTCTTCGAATCGACGGGGACGATCTCATTCAGGGCGGGGTTCGGGTCCACGTTGTTCTCGCAGGCGATCCGGGGCGGGTCCTCCAGGTTGTTCGAGGGCAGGAAGCTCAGGAGCCGTCGGCAGAGGAAGAGGGCCTCCTCGTCGTTCTCGGCGATGAAATGGGTGACGCCCGAGAGCCCCATGTGGGCGTCGGGGCCGCCGAGGGCCTCGGCGGTGATCTGCTCGCCGGTCACCTGCTTGATGACCAGCGGGCCGGTGATGAACATCTGCGACTGCCGCGTCTGGATGACGAAGTCGGTCAGGGCAGGCGAGTAGGCGGCGCCGCCGGCGCAGGGGCCGCAGATCAGCGAGATCTGCGGCACGGCGCCTGAGAGCTCGACGTTCGTGTAGAAGACGCGCCCGTATCCGGAGAGCGAGTCGATCCCCTCCTGGACGCGGGCGCCGCCGGAGTCATTTATGAAGATGAACGGGCTGCCCATGCGCAGGGCCTGTTCCATCACGTCGGCGACCTTGTTCGAGTGGACCTCGCCGGCGGAGCCGCCGAGCACGGTGAAATCCTGGCTCGCCACGTGCACGAGCCGGCCGTCGACCGTGCCGGCGCCGGTGACGACGCCGTCGGCGGGGACCTCCTTGCCGGCCATGCCGAAATCGACCTGCCGGTGCCGGGCGAACAGCCCGCACTCCTCGAAGGTGCCGGGGTCGAGCAGGACGTCGGCGCGCTCCCGGGCCGTGAGCTTGCCCTGCTCGCGCTGCTTGGCCAGCCGGTCCGGCCCGCCGCCCTGCCGGAGGTGCTCCTTCTTCGATCGGAGCTCCTCCACCAGTTGCTCCATCGACTTCGCCGATTTGACGCTCATCGCTGCCAATCCTTTCTTGGGATCACGAGGGCTCGACCGTCACCGTGCGGGTCGTGTCGCCGATCCGGACCTGATACGTGACGGGGCCTGTGATGGGCCCCCGGCCATTCCCGCCCTTCTCGGCGGCGGCCGGCGCCGCTGGCGCCGCGGGGGCCGCGGCCTTGGCCGGGTCCTTGCCGACGGTCTTGGGCCCCTCGGAGCGGTGGACGAAGAACTTCTCCGCGACCTGCGGGAACAGGGCGAAGGTCAGGACGTCCTCGTCGGTCCCGTCGCAGCCCTCGAGGGCGAGGGCCTTGGCCCGCAGGTCGTCCCACTCGGGCTTGAGGAGATCGGCCGGCCTGGTGGTGATCGGCCCCTTCTTGGCGTGGGCGGTCGCCAGCTCGATCACCTCGGGAGAGCGCTCGCCGATCGTCTCGCCGTAGTAGCCGAGCATCAGGTCGGCGAACTCGCCGGTCAGCACCTTGTAGCGGCCCATCAGCACATTGAAGACCGCCTGCGTGCCGACGATCTGGCTCGACGGCGTGACCAGCGGCGGATAGCCGGCATCCTTGCGGACTTTCGGCACCTCGGCGAACACCTCCTTCACGCGATCGCCGGCCCCCTGCTGCTTGAGCTGGCTCTCCATGTTGGAGATCATGCCGCCGGGGATCTGGCTGTCGAAGATCTCCGTCTCGACGCCGATGAACTTCGACTCGAACTCGGCGTAACGCGGCCGGACCCTGGCGAAGTGGTCCTTGATCTTCAGCAGCCGGTCCTTGTCGAGCTTCGTGGTGTACTCGGTCCCCTTGAGCATCTCGACCAGGGCCTCGGTGGGGTTCTGGCCGGGGCCCAGGCTCAGCGACGAGATCGACGTGTCGACGATGTCGGCGCCCGCCTCGATCGCCTTCATCAGGCTGACCAGCGTCACGCCGGTCGTCGAGTGGACATGCACGTGGACGACGGTGTCCTCGCCGCAGGACTCCTTGATGCCGCGGACGATCTCGTAGGCCGGCTGCGGCCGCAGGAGCGCGGCCATGTCCTTGATGCAGATCGAGTCGCAGCCGAGATCGCGGAGCTGCCTGGCCATCTCGACGAACTTGTCGACCGTATGCAACGGCGAGACGGTGTAGCAGATCGTCCCCTCGGCGTGCTTGCCCGTCCGCTGGACGGCCTTGAGGGCGCGGTGGAGGTTGCGGATGTCGTTCAGCGCGTCGAAGACGCGGAAGACGTCCATCCCGTTCTCGGCCGACTTGTCAACGAAACGGTCAACGACCGTGTCCTCGTAATGCCGGTAGCCGAGCAGGTTCTGGCCGCGGAGGAGCATCTGAAGTCGGCTGTTGGGCATGAGCTTGCGAAAGGTGCGCAGCCGCTCCCAGGGGTCTTCGTTGAGGAACCGGATGCAGGAGTCGTAGGTGGCCCCGCCCCAGCACTCGACGCTCCAGAAGCCGGCCCGGTCCATGTCTTCGCAGACCGGGGCCATGTCCTCCATCGCCATCCGCGTCGCCAGCAAGCTCTGGTGGCCGTCGCGCAGGGCCAGCTCCGTGACCTCAACCGTTCGTGGCATCGTCGTGGACTCCTTGTCGAGACTCGGATTGGCGGGCATCGATCCGATCGAGAGGATAGCATATAGATTGGCGAGGCGCCGAGGTGGATTGATCATATTCCTGGCTCGCCTCGCCGACGTGGGCCGACTTCTGATCGGCCGAGGATATCGGTAATCCGAGCGCCGCGATGAGTCGCGCGGCCGCGTCGGCCGCCGCGATCCGGCCCGACCGGACGTCGGTTTCGAGGCCAGTCGCGAGGTCGCGAATGCCGGGCCCCTCGCGGAGGAGGCGCCGGATGTGGTCGTCGACGAGGTCCCACATCCAGCGGGCCATCTGCTCCTGACGCCGCTCCTCGAACAGGCCCGCCCGCGAGATCGCCTCGCGATGGGCGAGCACCTGCGACCAGATCGCGTCGAGGCCGGAGTTCTCCAGGGCGCTGCACGAGAGCACGCGGGGTATCCAGGGGCTATCCGGCGGATGCATCAGCCGGATAGCGTTGCGGTACTGATTGACGGCCCGGGCGACGCTCGGTCGGTTGTCGCCGTCGGCCTTGTTGATGACGAGCAGGTCGACCATCTCGATCAGGCCGCGCTTCATCCCCTGCAATTCGTCGCCGGCCCCGGCGATCAGGATGGCGACGAAGGTGTCAACCATGTCGGCGACCGCCGTCTCCGACTGGCCCACGCCGACGGTCTCGACGATCACGACGTCGAAGCCGGCGGCCTCGCAGGCGATCATCGCCTCGCGGGTGTTGCGGGCGACCCCGCCGAGCGTCTGCCCGCTCGGCGAGGGGCGGACGAACGCATCCGCCTCGAGGCTCAGGCACGCCATCCGGGTCTTATCGCCGAGGATGCTGCCGCCGGAGACCCGGCTGGAGGGGTCGATCGCCAGCACGGCGACGCGGTGCCCGGCGGCGATCAGGTTCAGGCCGAGGGTCTCGATCAGCGTGCTCTTGCCGGCGCCCGGGACGCCGGTGATGCCGACCCGGATCGACCGGCCGGCGTGCGGCAACAAGGCGGTGAGCACGCGACGGGCCAGGTCGCGGTCGTCGGACCGCCGAGACTCGATCAGCGTGATCACGCGGCTGAGCACGCCCCGCTGCCGGCCGAGGACGCCCTCGACGAACTGCTCCAGGGAGAGCCGTCGGCGAGGCGGGGGGATCGGCGGCTCGGGAGGGATGGCCATGGCACTTTCATCCGAGGAGGCGGTCGATCCCGACCGCTCCTTCATCACTAAAGCGCTTAACGATTGAGTTGGTGACACTCGGGGGGTGAATTCGCACGGACAAGCCCGCGTGCCTGATCCGATCGTTATGCGCCCTAAGCAAGAGGACGGAAATGCCGGCATGGCCGGCCCCGCGGGATCGATCGAGTGGAGGACCGACTCAAGCTGCATCGGACGGTCCCTCCCGTCCCTGCGATTCGAGCAGATCGATGAGCTTGAGCGCGGCATCGGTGATGACCGTGCCGGGCCCGAAGACCGCGACGGCGCCCGAATGGTACAGTTCTTCGTAGTCCTGCGGCGGGATCACTCCGCCGACGACGACCAGGATGTCATCCCTGCCGAGATCGTCGAGCGCCTTGCGGGTCGCCGGCACGAGCGTCAGGTGGCCGGCGGCCAGCGAGCTGACCCCGACGATGTGGACGTCGTTGTCGACGGCCTCTCGAGCGGCCTCCTGGGGGGTCTGGAAGAGCGAGCCGACGTCAACGTCGAAGCCGAAGTCGGCGAAGGCGGTGGCGATGACCTGCTGGCCGCGGTCGTGGCCGTCCTGGCCGAGCTTCGCGACCAGGATCCGCGGCCGTCGGCCCTCGGTCTCCAGGAAATGCTCGACACGGCGCTGGACGTTGGCGATGGTCCCCTCGCGCTTCCCGAACCGGTTCGAGTAGATCCCGGAGATCTCGTGGATCTCGGCCTTGTGCCGGCCGTAGACCTTCTCCAGCGCCAGGCTGATCTCGCCGACGGTGGATCGGGCCCGCGCCGCGAGGATCGCCAGCTCGAGCAGGTTGCCCGAGCCGGTCCGGGCGGCCTCGGTCAGCGCGTCCAGGGCCGCGTCAACGGCCGCCTGGTCGCGGTTCGCCCGCAAGTCCGCGAGGCGGCGGAGCTGGGCCTCGCGGACGGCCTGGTTGTCGACCTTGAGGACCTTGATCGGGCCCTCCTGCTCGAGGACGTACTTGTTGACGCCGACCACCGTCTGGACGCCGGAGTCGATATCGGCCTGCGTCCGGGCCGCCGCCTCCTCGATCCGCATCTTGGGGATGCCGGCCGCCAGCGACTTGGCCATCCCGCCGTGCTGCTCGATCTCGTACAGGTGCGACCACGCCCGGCGGGCCAGCTCGTGGGTCAGCCGCTCGATGAAATAGCTGCCGCCCCAGGGGTCGACCACCATGTCGGTGTCGGTCTCCTCCTGGAGGAACAACTGCGTGTTGCGGGCGATCCGGGCCGAGAAGTCGGTCGGCAGGGCGAGCGCCTCGTCGAGCGAATTGGTGTGCAGGCTCTGCGTGTGGCCCTGGGTGGCGCCCATCGCCTCGATGCAGGTCCGGATGACGTTGTTGTAGACGTCCTGCGCCGTGAGGCTCCAGCCGCTCGTCTGGCTGTGCGTGCGCAGCGACATGCTCTTCGGGCTCTTGGGATCGAATCCCTTGACGATCTTCGCCCAGATCAGGCGCGCCGCCCGGAGCTTGGCGATCTCCATGAAGATGTCCTTGCCGATCGCCCAGAAGAACGACAGGCGCGGGGCGAAGTCGTCGATGCTCAGGCCGGAGGCGATCCCGGTGCGGAGGTACTCGAGGCCGTCGGCCATCGTGTAGCCGAGCTCGAGGTCGGCCGTGGCGCCGGCCTCCTGCATGTGGTAGCCGCTGATGCTGATGCTGTTGAACTTCGGCATGTGGGCCGAGGTGTATCGGAAGATGTCGGAGATGATCCGCATGCTCGGCGCCGGCGGGTAGATATAGGTGTTGCGGACCATGAACTCCTTGAGGATGTCGTTCTGGATCGTGCCGGCGAGCTGGTCGTGGCTGAGGCCCTGCTCCTCGGCGGCCACGATGTAGAGGGCCATCACCGGCAGCACGGCGCCGTTCATGGTCATCGAGACGCTGATGTCGCCCAGCGAGATGCCGCCGAAGAGGATCTTCATGTCGAGGATGCTGTCGATGGCGACGCCGGCCATGCCGACGTCCGCGGCGACGCGGGGATGGTCCGAGTCGTAGCCTCGGTGGGTCGGCAGGTCGAAGGCGACCGACAGCCCCTTCTGCCCGGCGGAGAGGTTGCGCCGGTAGAAGGCGTTCGACTCCTCGGCGGTCGAGAAGCCGGCATACTGCCTCACGGTCCAGGGGCGGACGACGTACATCGTGGTATACGGACCCCGGACGAACGGCGGCAGGCCCGGCATCGTGTTGAGATGACCGATGCCCTCCAGGTCGCTCGCCGAGTAGAGGGGGCGGATCGGGATCTGCTCGGGGGTCGGTCGGGCCAGCTCGTCGACCGGCCGGCCCGCTTCGGCCTCGGCCGCGGCTCGCCAGCGGTCGAGGCCGACGGAGGGCCGGGGCCCGCCGCCCCATTCAATGTCGCGGAAGTTCGGGATGACGCTCATGACAGGGCCCCCTCCTCGCGCAGCAGGTCCCGGAGTGTTCCCAGAACGTCGCATCGCATGAAAATGAAACGATCGATCCCCGCCGCACGGTAACGCGCATCGCTGGCCCCCGGGTTGCCGGCCAGGACGACGGTGCGGGCGCCGGCGGCCTTGAGCTTCGCGGCCAGCGGCTCGGCGACCTCCTCGTACTTCTTGTCGGTCGAGCAGATGATCGCGATCTTGGCCCCGCTCTGGCCGAAGGCGTCGGCGGCGGCCTGCGGGTCGGCGAATCCGACGGAGTTCGCCTCCTCGAACCCGCCGGCCTGGAAGAAGTTCAGGGCATAGGTCGCCCGGGCGATGTACTCGGCCGGCGTCCCGATGTTCGCCAGAAAGACCCGCGGCCGTCGCCCGGTCCGATCGGCGTGGAGGTCGCAGGCGGCCCGGAGCTCCTCGAAGGCCGCGGCGTAAGGGTGGACGGCCATCGGCGTGATCTTCGCGGGCTCGGCCCCGGCCGATGCCCCCGCGAGCGCGGCGGCCATCTGGCCGATCGTCGTTCCCGCTCGGGCCGCCTTGACGGCGGCGGCGGTCAGCGAACCCGGCGAGCGGCCGGCGTCTCCGGCGGCGCGGGCGAGATCCTTCAAGGCATCGTCGCCGCCGTGGTCGCGGCGCCAGGCGACGAGCCGGGCCGACGCCTCGGCCCGCAGGCTGACGCGATCCGGCGCGGGTCGGACCAGCCGCTCCTCGCGCACATCGGGATGCTCGCTGACCCCGGTGACGACTTGCTTGCGGGTGGAGATGTCCCGCTCGCGGGCGGTCTCGACCGCCCCGATCTGCTCGGCGACCCAACCCGTGGCGGTCGCCTCGATCATCCCGCCGCGCCCCTCGACCTGGCGGAAGATGGCCCACGCCTTCTCGGCGAGCTGGGCGGTGAGCGTCTCGATGAACCACGATCCGCCGGCCGGGTCGATCACCCGGTTCAGGTGGGATTCCTCCTGGAGGATGATCTGCGTGTTGCGGGCGAGGTGGCGGGAGAAATGGTCGCTCAGGCCGATCGCCGCGTCCATCGGCGCGGTCGTGATCGAGTCGGCCCCGCCGACGGCGCCGGCGAAGCAGCAGACGGTGTTCCGCAGCAGGTTCACCCAGGGATCGACGCTCGTGAGCACCCGACGGCTGGTCCGCGCCCGGATCCGGAGCGTGCGCCCCGCGTCCGGATCGCCGCCGCATTCGGCGACGACCCTGGACCACATCAGGCGCAGGGCCCTGAGCTTGGCGATCGCCCGGAAGAATTGGGTCCCGAGGCTGACGCCGAAGACGATCTGCCGGGCCGCTACGTCAACGCCGAGCCCGGCTCCTGTCATGGCGCGGAGGTACTCCACGGCCGTGCCGACGGCGAATGCGAGGTCCTGGGTACTCGAGGCGCCGGCGTGGTGATAGGGCCCGGTGCCGACCTCGACGGACGTGGCGTTCGGGTACCGCGAGGCCGTCCAGGAGGCCAGGTCGGCCAGCTCGGCCATCGCGGCGTCGAGCGGCACGCCGAGGTGCCCCTCGCGCATCAAGGCACCGATCGGATCCGCGTTGAAGGCGCAACGCACGGCCGACGGCTCGACCCCGCGTCGCTCCAGCAGCGCCGCCAGCAGGGCCGCGGCCGGCAGGAACGAGCCGGCGCAGTCGATTGAGACCGGGGCGATGTCGAGCCGGACGCCGTCGAGCACGCGGTCGAGGTCGCCGAGCGAATAGGCCATCACGCCGTCCTGCCCGCACAGCCCGACCGCGGCCCGGGAGTCGGCGTCGAGGCCCGCGCACGCGGCGGCGTCGAGCCGGAGCTGGATCGAGCAGACGCCGTGCTCCAGGTCCTCGAGGATCGCCCGGTTGGCCTCGATCGGGTCGGGGTGGAGATGCTCCTGGCGGATGTCCCAGCCGGAGACGGCGTTGCCGAGCACGCGGTCGCCCCGCGTCAGCGGCGAGAAGCCGGGGAATCCCGAGGGGTCCCCGGCCGACGACCAGTTCTCGGCGGTGTACAGCGGCTGGATGTCGATCCCTTCGAACGTGCGGCCGACGAGCTTCTTGTCGAACGGGGCGCCCTTCAGCTCCGCCTCGGCGATCGCCCGCCACCGGGCGTAGGGCGTCGGCGGAAAGTCGGCGGCGATGTCCAGGTCCTTCTCGATCATCTATAGAGCTCTCCCGGGGGCCGCGACGGAGCCGGTCAACGCTGGGTGAACTGGGCGGGGTCGAGGTCGGGCAACATCGAGCCGCGCTCGAGGAAATTCGTGTGCAGCTCGAAGCAGCGCCGGAGGTCGTGACGGATGTGCCCCGGAGGGGCCGATTCGAGGTAGCGGTGCAGGTAGTCGCGGTAGGCCGGGTGGCGCAGGTGTCGATGATTCGGCGGGCCCTCGGCACCGGGGCCAGGCCGCGCAGGTCGGCCAGGCCCTGCTCGGTGACGAGCACCTGCACCGAATGCTCGCTGTGATCCACGTGCGAGCACATCGGCACGATCGTCGAGACCTTGCCGCCCTTGGCGACCGACGGGCACATGAAGATCGATAGATACGCGTTGCGTTCGAAGTCGCCGCTGCCGCCCAGGCCGTTCATGACCTGCGTGCCGAAGAAGTGCGTCGAGTTGGCGTGGCCGTAGATGTCGGCCTCGATCGCGGTGTTCGTGGCGATCACGCCCAGTCGCCGGGCGACGCCGGGGTTATTCGAGATCTCCTGGGGCCGGAGCACGATCCGGTCGGCGAAGTCGTCGAAATGGTCGTAGAACCAGGTCAGCTTCTCGTCGGAGAGGGTCAGCGAGCACGTGCTGGCGCCCACGACCGACCCGGCGGCGATGAGGTCGAGCATCGCGTCCTGAAGGACCTCGGTATAGACCTTGAACTTGGGGAAGTCCGCGCTCTCGGCCAGGCCCGCGACCACGGCGTTGCAGACGTTGCCGACGCCGCTCTGGAGCGGCAGGAACCCGCTCGGGATGCGCCCGGCGGCCATCTCGTCGAGCAGGAATCGCGAGACGTGGACGGCGATCCGCCGGCTCACGTCGTCCGGAGGCGAGAAGCCCCGGCCGCCGTCCGGCTCGTCGTTGCGGACGACGCCGACGACCTTCCTCGGATCCACCAACGCGTGGGGCGTGCCGATCTTGTCGAGCGCGTCATGGATCGGGATCGGCCTGCGGCTCGGGGGCGTGGGCAGCACGATGATGTCGGCCAGCTCGCGGAGCCGGGGCGAATGCCGGGCGTTCAGCTCGATGACGACCTTATCCGCATACTGGAGGAACGTCGGCGCGTTCCCGATGCCGGTCGTCAGGTAGACCTTGCCGTCGGGGGTGACCTCGGTCGCCTCGACGATCGCCACGTCGATCGGCCCGAGGAAGCCCTCGAGCACGATCTGCGAGACGTGCGACAGGTGCATGTCGACGAAGTCGAGCTTGCCGGCGTTGGCGAGCTTCCTCAGCGGGGCCGACGTGAGATAAGGGCGCGCCAGCTCAGCGCCTCGGCTTCGCCCAGCTCGTCGTCGCAGGCCGCGCCGGTCGAGGCGCCGCTCAGCAACCGGACCTGGAACGGCTCGCCGGCCGCGTGGAGCGCCCGGGCCCGGTGCGCCAGCGCCCGGGGCACCGCCTTGGGCGAACCGGCCGGCGTGAAGCCGCCCACGCCGACCATCGCCCCGCCGGGGATCAAGCCCGCCGCTTCCTCAGCCGTGAGTTCCGGGAATGGAGATCGAGTTAGCATCGCCTCATCAAATCTCGGGTTGAAGCACAGCATTCGATCCAGATAACGAATGCTATGGCGAACTTATTATAGAACGCAGCCTCGGGAACAGGGTGCGTGTAGCCGGGAGAAATTCGTGGCCATCGGCGGCCAACATCTCCTCCCCGAAATCCTGCCGGTCCTTCCGCCGGCTCGGGCACCCATTCAACTCGATGGGAAGCTTTGCCGTCAATCGATCCTTCACCTTGTCTCGTCAGTGTAAACCAACGCAACCGACTTTGGCGACCCCACGAACACATGGCCGTCACGAGATTCCTCGATGTCAGGAACCTTGGGACTTGACGAGTCGGTCCCAATTCTCTACCATCGAGGTCGGTAATTGCTTACGAGAGGCGATTATCTCCTGGCTAAGGTGGCCCCGCCGTGCTCATCAGCGCATGGACGGGGTTTTTTGTTGCGCCGAGATGACCTCGGAACCCGACTCCCGTCGCAGGCGATGGGCGAATTCCGCACGGCTCCGGCATCAATCGTCGCCGTTGGCTCCGACGAGGCTATCAATATGACCATCCAACGATCCCTGGAAACCAGCATGGAAATGCAAGGCTCTTCGCATGAGGAGTTCCGTCGAGGGGTCGCCCTCGGGCACCCGGAGTCGGCCGGTCGCGATTGCGTCGGGGGGCGATCGCATGCCAAGGCGGAGTTTGTGCTCGCGGATGGGCGGCTCGTGATGCTGATCCTGCCCGCGGGTCGTCGCGCCGTCGCGGGCCGCGTCGGTAAACTGCTCGACGCCGACCTGATCATCCCGTTGCACCTGACCGACGCCGTCTCCATCCTCATCGATCGCCGATCGCATGCCGCTCGCGAGGCCGATCGCATGCCGCTCGAGATGCTGATGGACGCATCGATGCTCAGCGCCCGGGACCTGAGGATCGCGCTCGGCACGGGGCAGGATACCATCCATCTGAGGTCGGAGGACTGGCTCACCCTGGTCGATCCGGGCCTGGGCTTCTTCACCGAGCCCGATCCTGAGGCATACCAGGACACCCACTCGTTCAACTGAGAAAGGAGCCGATCGGCTTCGGGATCGAGGCGCCGCAATGGCCCAAAGGGCCGTCCGCTCGCGATCGCGGAAGATCGAGGGTCTCAGCCGGGCACGCCCTCGTTTTGGCTCTGAGAATGCACTCGATCGGGCGTGGCCCACCCTCGCAGACCCTGGAGGGGTTATGTGCGTCGAGTGGGTGATCTAATGGCCGGGCAATCAGGAGCTCTTCCCATGTTAACCGATGCCAATCAAGTGATCGTCACGGCCGAGAGTGCCCCGCTCCGATCGGCCCAAAGCTTATCCGTCCACCACAGGGACTTCCCCGAGCTCCGGGGCAAAGGAGAATCGCCCGAGGATGCCGCCGTGCGCCTGGCCGAATTGTTGAACATGGCGCTCGACAGTGCGCCGAGCGCCTGGAGAAGGGGGATCATCGAGCACGCCATCGAGGATGTCCAGGCCTTCGCGGAGCGAGACCGCCCATGATCCTCGCGCCGTCTCTCGATCTTCCGGAGCCCGGGCTTGGGCGGCCGATTCCGAAGACGATGGCCTGATATCGCGATGGCCGCGGCGATCGGCTACGCGAGCCCGTCGGAGGGGCTCGGATCCGGATCGAATACACCGGGAGGTGCCCAAATGCCCCGAAGAGATGCCCTGTTAAGACTCACCTCGCGGTTGATCGCGCGACGTGACGACCTGCGAAGATCGCTCGACAGCGACCTCAATCGCGTCCGAGGGATTTCGGTAGCCACCGGGGTCGGCGATCCGGTCGATGCCGCAGTCGATGCCGCGACCGATGAGATTTCCTCCCAGCTCGCCGAGATCGAGACGCGTGAGCTCGACCGGATCGAGCGCGCACTGGAGCGGATCGCCGCGAGGAGCTACGGCCGTTGCGAGTTCTGCGGAGCCAAGATCTCCGCGACTCGTCTCAATGCCCTGCCCGACGCCACGAGCTGCATCGACTGCCAGCGCGAGGCGGAGAGGCGAGCGTCATCGAAATCGGCCTCTCCGACGCGCCAGGCGGACGCGCCCACGCCCCGGGAGGTCTCCTCGAGAAAGTTCTCGAACGGGGACGCTATTTCGCCTTGATCTGCTCGACTTCATATTTGACCTTGAGGTGGAGGGTGAACTGGACGACGGGCTCGACGATCACCGGGTTGATGACCCGGTCGAAACCGTCGCCGTCGAGCCCGTTGAAGACGAATGTCCGCCCCTTTCGGGCCGATTGCACGGCGTATTTCTGGCGGTCGGGCTGGCCGCCGGCGAACTCCTCGGATTCGGAGGCCGCGGCCGAGTCGTACATGGCCGTGGGATAGTAGGCCGCGCGCCTCTCGGCGAAGACCTGGGCGGGCGGCTGGAGCTTGATGCCGAGCAGCGCCTCGTCGCGGGCGACCTTCCGCCTGATGACCCTCGCGGCTTCCTCCATGAGGCGGTCCTGGACCGCCTCGACGTCCTTCACCACGTAGTCAACCTTGATCAGGTCGTAGATCTTCGAGCGGGCGGCGGCCAGGACGATCTTGTCCAGGAGCGAGCGATCCTTGTAGCGGATCGAGAGGGTCTTCTTCAGCTCGAAGCCCACGAGCTTCTCTCGGGCCACGTCGCCGGCGATCTCGAACGCATAGATCTTCGTCTGGGTGACGAAATCCAGGTACTGGTCCTCGGCGCCGACGCCGAGCTGTCGCACGGAGTCGGAGAATTCGCGGGCGACGTCGTCCATCTTCTGGCCGCATTCGGCGGGGGTCTTGCCTTCCTGCGCGATGCCGAAAACGGCGACGAACTCGTCGGCCTTGACGTTCATGAGGATGTCGGCCTCGACGAATGAAGAGGTCCCGCTCGGCGGCTTGTCGTGCTCGCCGAGGGCCCTCAACGAGTGATTGTGCGCCTGCGCGCGGGCCTTCGCGCCCGATTGCGAGTAGGTCAGGTTCCCCCCGACCTGGGCCCGGCCGACGCTCGTCGCCGCGAGGAAGAACGCCGTCCCATAGACGAACACCCTGTTCATGGCTAGCTCCTCGAATGGTCGTGGCGGAGTGATGGGGCGTTGGGTCGTCCGCCGATTGAAGTTGAAGTCACCGTGTCTCGTCACGCGTCCTCGCTCTATTGACGCCCAACTCCGGGAGCATGACGAGGGGAACTCTTGAATGGCGCGAAGGAATCGCCGCGTTTGTCCCCGCGTCACCGTGGCCGGACCGGATGCGTGCCCAGTCGACGGAGGTCGTGTCGCAGGTCGTCGCGGTCGGGGTCTTCCGATATCGCCAGGCTGAGGAAGACGCGCGCCTCGAAGATCCGGCCGAGACGCTCGGCGATGCGGGCCAGCTCCACCGCGTCGCGGATGGGCTGTTTCCGCTCATGGAGTTTCCGGTAACGCGCCCGGAGCTTGTCGATCTCGGCTCGCTTGTTTCGAAGGTCGTCGAGCTGACCCGATTGACCGCCTTTCTCGGCGATCCTGGTCAAGCGGTCGAGGTCTGCCGGCTCGGCACGCCACCAGTCCTCGAGCCGGGCCTCCTGTCGATGGACCTGGGCCGGGGTCAACTCCTCGGCCGGAATGTGACTGCGGGCCTTTTCGACCACGTCGGGGCGTTTGGTCGCGAGGCCCCAACTCAGTCGCGCTCGCCAGGCCGGGATATCCTCGGGCCGGTGCTTCAGGCAGGCATCGAGCCAACGCTCGGCCTCGTCGTAGACGCCGGTCCGGATGGCGAGGTTCGCCCGGCCCAGCCAGACGCGATCGTCGTCGGGAGCCAGCCGGGCGGCCTGGTCGAGGACGTTGCGGATGGCCTCGATCGAGGCGGGGTTCACGGTCAGATCGATATGCTGCCGGAGCAGCTTGATGGCGGGCTCCAGCGCCCCTTCGCCCGCCGCGTTCTCGTGTTCCCAGCGGTCCTCGATGAGCCGCTCCGCCTCCTCGATGCGGCCTTGCTGCTCGTAGATCGGCACGAGCGCCACGAGCAAGGCCGTGCGATCGTTGCGGCGATCCTCGGCGGCCTGGAGGATCAGCCGCTCGGCGGCGGCCAGTTGGCCGGATTGGTGGAGGAGACGCATCCGGCCCCGAATCGCCCGCTCCGAGAATTCGGAGCCCGGCACGACCCGCTCCCAGGCTGCGGCCGCCACCTGGTTTCGACCGCGAGCCAGCTCGCACGATCCCAGCAGGTAGACGATTCCGCCGTTCCGGTCCGCCTTCCAGGTGAGGAGCGCGTTCAGGTTCCGGCAGGCGATCGCGTATCGACCCGCCACGATCTCCGCCTCGATCTCCGCCATCGCGGCGCGATAATGGTGGTCGATCCACCATGCCCGGCCGCCCAGGATGAGACCCGCCGCGACGACGATGGCGGAGAGCCATCTCCATCGTCGCCCGACCCAGATCCCGGCGAGTGATTGCTCCGGGCTGCTGATCGCGCTCGCCATTCCCTTTCTCGATCTCCCGGAGGACTGCGACGCTTGATTGCACATTCCATGAGCCCTGGTATCCAGACAGTATGTTCCCCGGATCGTCGGCGCGACAACCCGATCGGGCGGGATTTCGACGGCGGTCGCGGCCTTGCGGTTTCGGATCGCCTTGATGGTCATCCAGAGGCCGTGTTAGCTTGAGGTCCGGACCGGCCGGAGGATCGGGGTACGTTTTTCCGACATCGTGGATGGCCCCGGCCGGGATTGGCCCGCAGACCCACAGGCCCTGATGAACGATCCGACTGTTGACTTCGACGCGGTTGGAAAGGCCAAGTCGTCGCCCGAGGATTCGGGGGCGGACCGGCTGGGTCTTGTCGCGATGCTCGGGCTCTCGGCCTGGTGCGGGCTGGTCGCGGGCTTGCTCGAGGTAGGCACGTTCGTGCTCCGCAAGCATATGTTCGATCCGAATCAGCTTTACGGCGTCAGCCGACACTTCGTGTGGCTGATCCCCGTGGCCAACCTCTGCGCCTTCCTGGCGATCGGGCTGGCCGGGTGCGGGGCGGTCCTGGCCTGCCCGCGGCGCGGTCGGCCGCTTTTCGCGAGGCTCCTATTCGCCGTGACATTGCTGCCGATGGTCGTGGTCGCCTATCCGCGGATCTACACGATCGCCTGGTTCCTGGTGACGCTCGGGGTGGCGGCCCGGATCGTCCCGGCGATCGAGCGGAATGCGGCGGGTTTCCGGAGGTTCGTCCGGGTCAGCTTCCCGGTCGCCGTCGGGACGGTCGTGATCCTGGGGACATCAATCTGGGCCGGCGACCGGATCCGACAATCGCGTGCGAGCACCGGCCCTTGCCGGCGCCGGGGTCACCGAACGTCCTGCTGGTCGTGCTGGACGCCGTGGCGGCGGGACATCTGAGCCTGAACGGCTACGAGCGGGCCACCAGCACGACCCTGGTCGAGCTCGCCGAGCGGGGAATCCGCTTCGATTCCGCCCGCGCGGCCTCGTCATGGACGTTGCCATCTCATGCGACGATGTTCACGGGACGATGGTTACACGAGCTCTCGGCCGGCTGGCTCACCCCGCTGGACCGGACGCGCCCCACCCTCGCGGAGTACCTCGGAGACCGGGGCTACGCGACGGCGGGATTCGTGGCCAATACGTATTATTGTGCCACCGATTCGGGGCTGGCCCGCGGATTCGCGCATTACCGCGATTTCATCTTCCCCGAGCTCACCGCGCTCAAGATGGCGGTGCTCGTCAATCGGGCCCTGGAAGGCTACCAGGCCGTCGTCTATTTCACCGAGGATTGGCTGGAGTCGGCCGGACTGTTGCCCTATGTACAAAGGCTCTGGCAGGCGGTCGACACCGATCGCAAGGGGGCCTCGGTGGTCAATCGCGAGCTGCTGGACTGGCTCTCGCATCGCGCTCAGCCGGAGCGGCCGTTCTTCGCGTTCCTGAACTACTACGATGCCCATTATCCCTACCAGTTGCCGCCGGGGCGACTCCATCGGTTCGGCGTCGAGCCGAGCAATAATTATCAGCGCGTCCTGATCCAGCATTGGTGGGAGCTCGACAAGACGACCCTCTCGCCCGAGGGCGTGCAATTCGCCGCCGATGCCTATGACGATTGCGTCGCCGATCTCGATGAGCAACTCGGGAAGCTGGTCGACGAGCTGGGCCGTCGCGGAGTCCTCGAGAATACCTGGCTGATCATCGTGTCGGACCATGGCGAGAGTTTCGGCGAACATGCCGGCATCTACTGCCATGGGAAGAGTCTCTACGAGACCGAGCTGCATGTCCCCCTCCTGGTCATGCCGCCGGGCGGTGCTCCGTCGAGGCGCGTCGTCGACGAGCCGGTCAGCCTGAGAGACCTGGCGGCGACGATCGTCGATGTGACGGGTCTGGAGGTCGGCGCGCCCTTTCCCGGGGGCTCGCTGGCACGGTACTGGGAACAAACCGGGCCTGCTTCATCGACGCTTCAAGCTCAGGCCGCGTCTCCCGCGCTCGCCGAGGTGGCCCCGAATGATCCCGGCGATCGCGATGCCTGGGGAGTCCCCAGGCCTCTCCCTCCTTTGGGCGCGCTCAAGGATAGAGGCTGGTCGTACATCCGCCGAGAGGGCGACGTCCGCGAGGAGCTCTTCCACCTGAGCAGGGACCCGAGAGAGCAGCATAACCTGGTCGGCGATCCGGCGGCCGGGACGACCCTTCAGCGGATGCGAGCCGCGCTCGACCGTCTGACCGAGGGGCCTCTCCTGCCCCTAAGGTTCAACCATTGACGGAAGGGGGCTCGGGTTAATGATGCGCCGGGATGAAAGACCGTCACTCCGGCGCACTGGAACGGGTTGGGGCCGCGATTGCAGCCCGCCTCATATCGACGCTGATCGGCCAGACCCCGCTCCCCGAAAGGCTTCGGATTAGTTGCTTGGGACTTCCATTCCCGTCAAGGTTCGTGTATTCTCACGAGATTCATCGTCGAACCCTGGTGGACGTATTAGGCCCGAGCTCCCCACGGGCCATGTCCTGTTCGTTCATACACTATTAGAGAATCCGAGATGAAAACAGGGCAGTTTCTTCGCGGACGTATCGTACTTCTCGTTCTGTTCGCCGGTTCATGTCTGCCGCTGACCGGTTGCAATGATGAGTCGAGGACCACGGGCACGCAGGTCCAGGTCAGCGAGGAGGCGAAAGCCCACCTGAAGTCCAAGATGGAGACGTACAAGGGGGGACCTCCCAAGAAGGCCAAGGCTCCGAGCAAGAAGTCATAAGCCGGTGGTCGCGGACATGACTCGGGGTCGCTCGCCGAAGAACGCAACGCCCTCATCGAAACGCTCTCAACGCCGACATTCGTCCGTCCGACACTTGTCCCGGAGGCCGAGAGGACGGCACCCATAGATTTGTTGTCCTGGTCTTTTCATTGGAGATCATTTCCATGAGAGTCCGTCGCGGTTTCACCTTGATCGAGCTCCTGGTCGTCATCGCCATCATTGCCGTCCTGATCGCGCTCTTGCTGCCGGCGGTCCAGTCGGCGCGGGAAGCGGCTCGCCGCATCCAGTGCACCAACAATCTGAAGCAACTGGGCCTGGCTTTGCACAATTACTCCTCCGCGACCGGGGCGTTCCCGCCGGGCATTGATACCACCCTCGGTTTTTCCAACTCGGGTACCGTCGCGGTACCCCCCGGGCAACTCTCGAACTGGACGTCATGGAGCGCACAGGCCATGCTCCTGCCCTATCTCGAGCAGACGCCGATTTATAACGCGGCGAATTTCCGCTGGAATTGCTGCTATGACAGCTCGCTGTCGGATGCTATCAATCGAACGGTTTATAATATGAGGATCGCCGCCTTCCTCTGCCCTTCCGATGGACTTGCGGGCCAGCAAAATATCAACAGCTATCTCGGCAGTATCGGGGCGTCAACCGTGCAATATCCCACGGATGGCGCCACGACCGGCGTGTTCCAGGTGTATAACAGCGCGACCGCTTGCGCGTCTGTCAGCCTCGCCTCCATCACGGACGGGACGTCGAACACGATCGCCTTCGGCGAGGGCCTCGTGGGGGACTACGGCAAGAACGATAGCTATCGGGGGAACGGCATGTCGGGGGCTACGGATCCCACGGGGGGGATCGTGCCCTCGACGATCGCCGGCAATAACGCGGAGACCAATCCCGCCGCCGTCTTGCAGGCCCTCCAATCCTGCAATGCCTTCTGGAGGAGCAGCGCGTTGGCCACGTGCTCGGGGTATTCGGCGTGCGACAACGTCGGACTGAAGCAATACAACGGCCAGCTCTGGGCCCTGGGCGAACGCGGCTATACGCTGTTCAATACGGTCGTCCCGCCCAATTCGAAGCAATATCCGTGGCGGAGTTGCCGCCTGGGCGCCTCGTGCCCGAGCTGCGCCCCGGAGGCGTCGAGCTTCATCAACTCCAGCAGTTATCATCCGGGCGGGTGCAATTTCGCGTTCGCAGACGGGAGCGTCCGGTTCATCAAGGATTCGGTCAATATGCTCACGTACCAATCGCTCGGCACGCGAGCCGGCGGCGAGGTGATCAGCTCCGACAGCTATTGAGGTCGAAGTTTCGACCGGATCGATCTCGATCGCCGGCAGTTGCACGAGAGGGGGGACCTCGAAGACTCGGGGACCTCCCCTCTTTTTGTAGACGGTCGCTATGGGCGGGCCGCCCGGACTTCATGAGAGGTCGGACGAGGAGGCCGGTTTCTTCGGAGATTGGCGGAGGGCCAGGGCCGCGCCCGTCGCGGACAGGATCGCTACCAGAAAATGGGCCATGCCGCGGCTCGCGAGCGTGGCCGACACGGGTTGATCGGTCTTGCTCGACGCGAAGGCGAGCGCGCCGACGATCTCGTAGATGACGGCGGCCGCGGCCGCACCGAGGAGCCCTCCGCCGAGGGTCGCCGTCCAGCGGCCCTTGCCGCCGAGCCCCAGGCCGAACGCGAGGCCGCCGATGGCGCCGACGGCCGACCAGATCGCACCATGGGTGAGCAACGGGAGCACCAGGTCGCCCGATTGCGGGTCGAACTTCTTGAAGAAGTTCGAGACGAGGAACAGGCCCAGGGAAGCCGCCACGGCAAAGCCGAGGACGAGCCCCACGATCGCCGCCCCGGCGCTCGCATTGGACGAACGCCGGGCCACTCCGCCCGCGATACCCATCGTCAAACCCAGGATTCCCCCCGTCGCCATGATCGTCAGTGCGGCGCTGTGAATCCGGGCCTCTCTCCATCGTCGCAGATCTTCGGCGCTCGGATGGGCCTTGAGCGCGGGGACCAATTCGTTCTGGTACGATTTCAGGATCATCTCACCGGCGATCAGCGAGGCCGCGCCGGAAAGGAGCCCGGCGATCGCGGCGATGGCCAGGATGCGGGTCATCGTGGCGGGCAGCGGCTCGGTCACCGTCGGGGTCGATGGAAGGCCGTGTCCTGATCGAGCGGAATCGGCGCGTCCCGAAAGGGACGATTCGGGGTCGGTGGAATCCATCGGTTCGACTCCGGTTCTATTGTGGGAATGGGGCCTCGGACTACCTGAACCATCGTGATGGCCGATCGAGTGTCCCACAAGCGAACAAATGTGCATTGGGGAGTCTCGCGGCGAGACGAGACGAGGCTACTTCTCGCCGTGCGAGATCATCCGAGCGACCGGCCGGGTGGCGGGGAGGTGTTCCAGGGCGATCTTGAAGATCACCATCAACGGGACGGCCAGGCACATCCCCACGATCCCCCAGGTCAGGCCCCAGAACGACAGGGCCAGCATCACGACCAGGGGGCTGAGCCCCACGGCCTTGCCCGTCATCACCGGCTCGACGACGTACTCGATCAGCACGTGGACCGCGATCAGCGCGATCGCGAAGGTGATGGACTTCGTGGGAGACTCGAACTGGAGCGCGCCGAGCGCCACGGGCACGGCGCCGGTGACGATGCTGCCGAGATACGGGACGAATCGGCCGAAGAACGTCAGGACCCCCCAGAGCACGGCGCCTTCGAGGCCGAAGCCCATCATGATCAGCGTCGCGGGGACGGCCACCAGCAGGTTCACCTTGACCTTCACGGACAGGTAATCGACGACGCCGCCGTTGATCGAGTGCGCGACCTCGAGGATTCGCTCCGATCGCCTCGGCGGGAACGCGGCACGGACCTGGGCCGGGAACCGCGCCCCCTCTTCGAGCAGGAAGATCATGTAGAGGCCGACGATCATCGCCTCGGCCGCGAAGTTGGCGAACATGCTCAGCAGTCTGCGCAGGTAGTCCTGCGCCTTCTCCAGGGGGAGCCGGATCGGCTCGCGGGGCTCGGAGCGTGCCATGGCGGGCAGGTTGTCGTCCGCGAACTGCCGGAGGCTCTCCGCGAGCCGCTCGGCGCGCGCCTGATAGACCGGCATCTCTCTCCAGACCGAGCTGACGTTGGCGTAGACCATCCGGCCGATCGCGTACGAGCCGGTGACGAGTCCCACGACGATGATCAGCAGCGAGATGCTCGGCCTGAAGTATCGATGCAGCCGGGCGCGGAGCGGGACGAGGGCATAGCACAGCAGCACGGCGATGAAGAGGGGCCGCAAGACATCGCCGAGCGCACTCAGCAAGTACATCGATGCCGCGGCGGCGACCAGTCCATAGGTCACGCGTTCCAACAAATTGCCGTTCCCGATCTCCAGCGACGGAGTCGGTGCACCATCCAACTCGGCCGGTCGGCCGCGCCCCGCGACCGTCTCGGCTCCCGTCGAACTCGACCTCCTGGACAGGATTCATGGCTGAGATCGCACCTGGGTTGCGCCTCCTCGTTCGCAGTAGGGCTTCGGACCCGACAAGTCGTGGGGTCACGTCCGGCGTCTCATCTTAGTCGGGTCGAGCCGGGATGGCGATAAGGGAGGAGCGGGGGATTCATCCCTGACACCCAATCCTCGTCGGATTTTCGTGGCAACCAACGTCGCACGACCGGACAATCAACGACCGGGAGAAGCACCCGAGATCCCGCTACATCAGCGGTGGTGAACGCAAATCCTCCGAAGGAACCCTGAAATGGGGACGCAAAGCGCCAATCGGTCGAATCCGTCAAGGCCCTACAAGGACGACCCCCTCAGGCGTCTCGAAATCTTTGCCGACGGATTTCTCGATGTCCTGGGAAACGAGGCCGAGGTCAAGAGACTCGTCAACACGGACGCTCACGAGGGCCCGGTCTATGTGAAAGCAGAGAATGCCGTTTACTTCACGACCGTTCCCGTGAATGTCAAGATCCCCATCGAAGGCTATAAAAACGTTCTGATCCGCAAGTTGTCGTTGGACAACCTGGTTGACGACCCGTCCGAGAACCAGAAAAACCTTTCGACTGTGCTCGACTCGTCGAACATGGCCAACGGCATGACGCTCGATCTCGGCGGAAACCTGATCATTTGCCAACAGGGGACGAAGTCCAGCTCGGCGGCGATCAGTCGTATGAACCTCGAGACCTCGGTCCCCGAGCGGCTCGTTGACGAGTGGTTTGGACTCCCCTTCAATTCTCCGAACGACGTCGTGGTGAAGAGCGACGGCTCGATCTGGTTCACCGACCCGAGCTACGGTTACGCGCAGGGATTCAAGGACGCGCCGTTGTTGGGCACATTTGTGTACCGCTTCGATCCTTGCGGACGCGTTCTCTCGGTCGTCGCCGACACTTTCAACCGCCCCAACGGTCTCGCCTTTTCACCGTGCGAGAAGCATCTCTACATCAACGACAGCGCCGCGATTCAAGGCTCGGGCCCCTATCGTCCCGAACTGCCGCACGATATCTGGGGATTCGACCTCAGCAAGGACGGCAAGCATTTGACGAACGCTCGGCTCATCGCGGTTGTCACGCCCGGAATCCCCGACGGCCTGAAAACCGACAGCGAAGGACGTATCTACAGTTCTTCGCAAAGCGGCGTCCAGGTTTTCACGGCGGCCGGTGATCTGCTCGGCCAGATTCTCGTCCCGGGAGTCGCCAACTTCGCCTTCGGCGGCATCGACAACGACACGATCTACATGATGGCGGACACGGCCATCTGGTCGGCGAAAATCCGGGCAAAAGGTGCGTCGAGCGTCTCACTCCGACGCCCGGATTAGAGTCGAAAGGCCGCGAAACGAACGACCATCAGTCCGAGCCCACGTCAAACGCCCTCGACGGAATGGCGACCGGCCGGAAAGCCCTGGACTTTCTTGAGCTCGTGATAGCGATGGACCCACTCTTCCGAGACTTCATCTGCCTGGATCTGGAGCCGAGGCGACGCGATCTTCAGGTCCTCCGAGATCGGTAGGCCCAGATAGCGGAGGATCGCGAGGGCGGTCAACTCGTAGGTCCCGACGAAATCCTCGTAGGCCACCTCGAACGGCTTGACTCCCAACCCCTCGAAGTGGCGGCGCCAGTTCGCCTCGAATTCCGCGAGCCGGCCGACCCAGTAGTCGATCTGCTCGAAGTCGAAGGGCAGGGTTGTTCCTGATGTCGGTGGAGGAGCTTCCCGACTCCCATCCGCATTCGCCCGGATCGACCACCAGGTTCCGGTCCGGATTGCCTTGTGAAACGAAATGGCCTGACGGACTTTATCCCGCCGCGTGATGAAGACGTAGCGCAGCTCGGGAAATGTGCGTCGCAGGAGCTCGACGATGTCGGTCGAGTCGTCGTCGTGGACCAGCCGGAGTTTCTTCGCGAGATGCTCGAACTGATGCCAGTGGACCTTGGCGCCGAAGACTCCGTTGGGTGTCGTCCCGGCCGGCAAGATCTTCGCGAAATACTCGGCGGGCGACGAGATGGACAGGTGTTCGAGCCAGTAATTCTCGAAGTTCGGATCGAAATACTCCTTCGGCCGCCCGGCGATCCGGGTCGATTCCAGGGCCTCGGCGAGCAACGTGCTCCCCGATCGGGGTGTGGAACTGATGAAGTAAGAGAGATTCATCGGCTTTCGAAGAGTCATGCCGCGCTTGCGGCACTCAGCCTTCTGAAAGAGGTTCGGCAGAGCAATCCGGATCGGTGCTCACAGAGCACACTACAAAGACCATTCTGGGCATGTTCTCAGACGCACTGATAAGTCTCGTAGAAGCTCGTGAAGTCGTTGTTATCGAAGGCGAAGTTGGTGAAGGAGACGGTCGCCGAGATCTCGAGTCCTTCGACGTAATGCAGGCAGCCGATGGGCAAGAAGAGGATCTCGCCCGGGTTGAGGATGCATTCGAGGACTTGCGGCTGGCGCAGGCTCGCGCCGGGTGCTGGCTGCGTCACTCGTCCGTCGATCTCGCAGAAGACGTGGAACAGGTTCCTCATCAGGGGCATATCCCACGAGGGAGCGATCTTGATGCGTTTGCGGCCGAGCACCTGGGCCATGAAGTTGTTGGTCAGGTCATGGTGAAACGGAGTGATCGTCCCGGCCGGTCCGAACCAGAAGAAGCCGTTCAGGGGGGCCGTCGCGTCGAGGTATTCGGGGATCTGGACGATGTCGTCCCAGAGCTCGGGGAGGGCGTCCTTGTTGCCGGCGTTGTTGCTGGCCGTGATGTAGAAGTCATTGGTGACGCCCGAAGTGCGCACTCTCTCGATGAAGTCGGAGAAGATCATCTTGCGGCGGAATTGCTCGCGACGGGCTTCGTAGTTGGCGTCCGCATTGCGGCCGACCTGCACGTCAACCTCGCGGTCTCCGAACGTCTCCGCGAAATGGTCGAGGGTCCACTTTTGCAGGGCCGGCCAGTCGTCCATCATGCCCGTGATGATGACGGGACGATTCGTGCAGTAGTACTCCCGAAGGAACTCGACGCGCGAGGGCTTGTGCCGACGCTCGATCTCGTCGGAGCCGGGGCGTAGACGGTTCAGCTTCCGATAGGCCGCGAGGATCCAATCGCGCTTCTTGAGCCGGTTGCGCAGGCGCTCGGCGCCCTTGATGTAGGGGCTCCGCGAAGCCAGGTCGATCTCGGAAGCGGACTCGGACGGCGAGAGGCCGGCTGCGACCATCGTCTCGGAGATGCTGTCTCGAGAGGCTCCCAGCAGCAGGTTCTCGGCGATCCATCGGCGCCATTCGTCGTTGATGGGACGAAAATCCGGAGCGACACCGGCCATCACGGTACTGGTGCCGATGCATTCTCGGGCCGGATCCGGCGGGTCGGGGCCGTTGACCTGGGCTCTCATCGGATTCGAATGCTCCTGCTATGGCTCGAACCTCTTACTTCTTGATCAGATCGATCGTGACCTCGTGCCGCCGATCATTCAGCGACCCGCTCGTGAGCACCTCATCAATGGGGACCGTTCGCATCGTTCCCTCCCGTAGAGGCCCGCGGAGATCTGCTGACGCCATCGAGAGGCGTCGATGTTGGCTTCGGCGTCAGGGGCGACGATAAGGCCGAGGACGTGGGATGCGGCCTGGCATCCGAGGTCATGGCCCGTGGCTGCTGGGTCGCGTCCGAGACGGGCAATGGATTTCGTGTGGCCTGAGCGGCGGCCGTCTGGTCTTTCTGGTGATCCTCCCCCTTCGAGGTTTGATCCAGGATGGTGGTTGCGGTCATCATCGGATCCGGAGTGGCGGACGAGATGAGCGTCCGGTCCGGTGTGTGGGATGAGTTGAGTGTCGCCGACGAAGGGGAGACGGACGAGATGAGAGTCGGCGACGGGGCGGAGGCGGACGAGGACTGCGTGGTCGAGGCGGCCGGTATCACGCCGGGCGATGGAGTGGGCGATGGAGTCGGAGTGGGCGACGGGGTCGGCGATGGAGTGGGCGACGGAGTCGGAGTGGGCGTCGGTGATGGCGTCGGGGTCGGCGACGGGGTCGGTGTCGGAGTGGGCGACGGGGTCGGCGTCGGAGTGGGTGACGGGGTCGGCGTCGGAGTGGGCGATGGAGTCGGTGTCGGAGTGGGCGATGGAGTCGGCGTCGGGGTCGGTGTCGGAGTGGGCGTCGGTGTTGGTGTTGGACCCGAAATCACATCGATCGAGTCGTCGAGATAGGCGGTCGTGTAATTGGCCGTGTCGGTGGGAGTGAAGAGGACAAACAGTGTATGGTAGCCCACCGCGAGTACGGTGCCAGCCGGCGGCGAATAGACAAATGTTCCGGGCACACCGACCAACTGCCCGGCAATCGTCGAGGAGGCTGTGGCATCGAACTGGGTGGCGCCGAGCGCCTGTCCGAGACTGATCGGGGAGGGATCAGGCCAGGTGATGTTCGGGGTCGCCGGCTCGACATAAACGGTGGTCGAGGTGATGACAGGGATGTAATCGGCCGTGTCGAACGGTGTGAAGGTGACCCAGAGCGTCTGGGTGCCCGCGTCGAGGACCGTGCCCAGGGGCGATGAATAAGCGAAAGTCCCGGGGACGCTGGCGAACGCGTCCAACTGATTGGTGGTCAGGTCCATGCCGTAGGTGAGGGGTTCGGGGACGAACCAGGTGACCGTCGGCGGCGGCAAGGCCCCGCTCGACACCTCGAACATCTGACGGACTTGCTGTCGGCTCAGACCGGACTCGAGAAGACCTGTCCAATACGATAGGCTCACGGGGGTTGGCTGACGACCGCCGATCGTGGCGAAGAGCGCGTTCACGAACGACTGGGTACTGATGTGCTTGCCCGAATTTGAGACGGCGTTTACAAAGTCACGCTTGAGGGCTGCATGGCTCACGCCATCCGCCAACTGCTCGAGGGCGTGATTCAATTCGGCCGGATCCGGATTGCGATGGAAATACGTGTGGTAGAGTCCGACCACGAACACGGTCTGCTTGTTGGGCCTGGCAGCCTCGGGCATCCGGTCCTCGACGTCGAGATGCGAGGGCGCGGTCAAGTCTACCAGTGCCTTGTCCGTCCCTTGGCCGGAGAGCATCAATCGGTCCTCGAGCCCGGAGATGGACGGGGCGCTTCGCCTGGAACGACGTCGCCAGGTGCGGAAGAGCGCGATGAGGGGCTCCTTGAATCTGCGGAGCATGATGGAATTTCCTTGGATCCGGCGCCGTCGAACCCGATTGCGTGCCCTCGCCGAGAATTTGAGGCGAGCGATCCTCGTTGCCCTGAAACATTACCCCAAGAGTAGAACACCGTGACGGACAGTTCAATGAATGCCACAAGCCAGCACCTGGTCCTGCTGGGCGATTCCATCCTCGACAATGCCAGCTATGTCCCCGGCCGTCGGCCGGCGGTCATCGACCAGGTGCGGAACCGGATGCCCGAGGGCTGGTCGGCGACCTTGCTCGCCAGGGATGGGAGCGTCATCGATGACGTGCATAGGCAGCTCGAGGCGCTGCCCGCGGGTGCGACGCATCTGGTGCTGAGCGTGGGCGGCAACGATGTTCTCGGTGAGATCGCGATCCTGCGAGAGCGAGTGGCGACCGTCGGCGAGGCGCTGCGACTTCTTCTCGATAGCCGCGCGGGATTCCAGCAAGACTACCACCGGCTGATGGAGGCAACCCGGGATCGCGGGCTGCCCATGGCCGTCTGCGCGATCTACAACCCCTGTTCCGACGACGATGAGTTCCAGCGGGCGGCGGTCGCCGCGCTCTGCCTGTACAACGACGCCATCATCGATCGTGTGCGCCATTTCAAGGTGCCGGTGATCGACCTCCGCGTCGTCTGCTCGGAGATCGCCGACTATGCCAACGAGATCGAGCCGTCGGAGGCCGGTGGGGCGAAGATCGCGGAGGCGATCTGGCGGATCACTCTCGGCCATGATTTCGGGAGGAGGGAGTGTGTCCTGATCCCGTGAACGAGTCCGACCGGCGCCTTTCTTGATCGAGCCGCGTTAATTCATCGGGCCGCGGGCGATCCCGCGTCGGGCGGCCCCGCGGTCTTCAACCGGCGCACGAGATGGTCGCCGGACCAGGCCCGTGCGTGGATCGAGAACGGTGACGGCGTGACGGCTTCGGCATTCCGGCGTCGTCCGGGTTTATGTTAGAATTTCAGGCAAGGACCGGTGTGAGAGGATCGAACGGATGTCCCGAACCGGGTCGCCTTGGGCTCGAGAAGGTTAGCGGAGATGACCGAGTTACGTGCCTACGACGAATTTGTCGATTTCATCGCGGCCGGACCATCTTCGGAGAACGTCGCGGCATTCCTGCCGTCCGAGTCCACCCGTCAACGTGTCTCAGATCTGGTTCTACGCGAGAAGACAACGGGCCTGTCCGCCGCGGAGACCTCGGAACTTGACCATTACTTCCAACTCGAACATATCATGCGGTTGGCCAAGGCCCGCGCACGTCGGCATCTGACGCCATGAGCCAGACGTATATCCCGGTTGAACTACGCCGCCTGGTCATGCTCAGGGCTGTTCGGCGCTGTGAATACTGCCTTATCCACGAGGATGACACCTTCTTTGGCTGCGAAGTCGATCATATCGTCATCGAGAAGCATGGCGGACCCACGATCGCCGAGAACCTGGCTTATGCGTGCCTCGTTTGCAATCGAAATAAGGGGAGCGATCTCGGTTCCATTCTGGAACCGGACGGCGACCTGATCCGATTCTTCAATCCCCGTGCCGATACCTGGTCCGATCATTTCTCCCTCGATGGGGCGGTTATCAGACCTCTCACGCCGATCGGCCAGGTTACTGTGCGTATCTTCAAGCTGAATGAGATAGAGCGCCTCATGGAGCGCGAGGCAATCCGCAGTGGGACAGTATCCCACCGAAGCATCTCCCCGGAAGGGTTGAATTGGCGGCCGATGTCGGGCCTCTCTTCATCGAGGCGGGCTGGTTCATCGGGCCGCGGGCGATCCCGCGTCGGGCGGCCGCTGCGCGAAGCTCGACTTCATCAGGATCCAGCAGTTGGGGTCGAGGACGACGGTGGTCGGAGCCTTGTCGGCCTTGAGTTCGTATCGTTTCTGTCGGTCGGCCAGCTCGATCTTCTCGATCCTCGTCTCGGCGGAGCCTTCGGCGATGATGCCGATCTCGATGGGTAGTCGATAAGGATCGCCGGGTTGGGCCTGATTCAGCTCGATCTCGATGCGATGGTCTCCCGGACGATACCGCCAGGTCCCGTTCACCTCGGGAGAGCCGGGCCGCTTGAGCCACTGGTGGAAGAACCAGCCGAGATCCTGGCCGGACGCTTCCTCCATGACGCGACGGAAGTCGTCTGTGGAGACATTCCGGTCGCGGTAGCGGCGATAGTAGTCGCGAATGCCGGCCCAGAAGGTGTCGGTGCCGAGCCGGGCGCGGAGCATGTGGAGCGTCCAGCCGCCCTTCTCGTAGACCAGGCGGTTGAGGA
Source organism: uncultured Planctomycetota bacterium (assembly GCA_963743925.1). Classification (GTDB taxonomy): domain Bacteria; phylum Planctomycetota; class Planctomycetia; order Isosphaerales; family Isosphaeraceae; genus CAVZRC01. The sequence continues at coordinate 635,424 of CAVURY010000037.1, forward strand.
CCTTTCCCATGTCGGCGAGATTGTCGTGGATGACGGCCAGGTTGGGGTTGCGCTTCTCGACGGTGAAGACGATCTCCCGACTCCGCTTCAGGCCGTTGACGAAGGCATCCCGGCCGCTGTCGTGTTCGAGGAAGAGGAGGGTGAAGTAGGTCGCGAAACCCTCGCTGAGCCAGACGTCGTCCCAATCGCGCTCGGTGACGGCGTCGCCGAACCACTGGTGGGCCACCTCGTGGGCGACGAGGCCATCCACGCCCCGGCCGGAGACGGAACGTTCGCCATAGAAGATGGCGCTGGCGACCTCCATCCCGCCGCTGATCCCGGCGGCCTGGACCCCGGCGAGTTTCTCGTACGGGAAGGGTCCGATGTGCTCGGAGAAGAACTCGAGCACGCGGCGTGCGGGGATCTCCAGGGCCGGGACCACGGCGTCGCGGTCCTGGTGGTAGACCCAGGTCTCGAGCGGGACCCCCTTGACGATCCCGGCATGATGCGAGGTGAACTGCGCGACGCCCAGGGCATTCAGCCATGTCGCGATCGGGACCGATTGCTTCCAGTGCGTGAGGCGGCGGCCGTCGCCGAGGTCCGTCTCCTCCACCAAGAGGCCATTGGAGACCACCTGGTAGCGTGAGGGGGCCGTGACGATGACTTCGCTGGTCGCCTTGTCGCCCGGATGGTCAACCGTCGGCAGCCACCGACGAGCCTTGTCGGGCCAGTTGTCGCTGAAGAACGTCCGCTCGCCGTGGCGGTTCTTGCCGATCCGCAGGCCGGCGGATGGGACTCCGCGATACGACACCGCGTAGGTGCGGCGCTCGCCCTCCTTCGGCGCCGGGTCCAGGATGACGCGGAGCCGGTCGGCCTTGTGCTCATGGGGGATCGTGGCGTCTCCGGACTTGACCCCGGCGACCGTCATCCCTTTGCCCGATGCGGGCGTCGAAAGGTCGAGCCAGAACTCCTTCACGCCGTCCTGGAGGAACCGCAGGTCGATGAGTGTCTCACCTTCGATCTCGTCGGTCTCATCGCGCAGGGTGAGTCGGAAGGTGTAGTGGATGGCGTCGATGCCAGGCTGCCTCGGGTAGGTGTCGGCGGGGCAGGGGGAGGCGAGGAAGATCAGGAGGATGCCGATCGGTGGGAGGCGGAAAAGCCGGTTTGACCGAGGGAGGACCATGGACGTTTTGCCTCTCGTTTATGGGGAGAAAGTCTCGAGCAAGAGTGTCATTCCATGTACTCGCGCAGTTCTTCCAGCGGCTCCTTGAAATCGTCCGGAACGACGAGTAATCCCTTAAGGCTACCGGCTCTCGGCACTCCGGTCACCGGAGGCCGAGGTCGGGTGGGGGTCAGCCAGAAGATTCGTCCGTTCTCCGAGCGAATCTCGACCGTCTCTCCCGCCTCGGCGGCGCGGAGCAGATCCGGCAATCGCTGCTGGGCCTCCTCGACCGTTAACTGAATCAGGGTACTTCCTCATGAGCTCCAGGCCGTTTCCGTTTCTCTCACTTTACCAGATGGAGAGGCCTGGGTCGCGAGCCTACTCAATGGACTTACATCGTGGGAAAAGTAGGGCCGGCTGTGCCCGCCGGACTACTTTCTCCCTTGCGAGGACTTATCTTGTACGGTCAGATCAAACTGAGGCGGAAATGCCTGGAGGATCCCGCCGCGGCCCACGAGTTTCTCGATCTCGTCGAGCTCGCTCGGCAGGAAGTCGGTGAAGTTCTCGTATCCCTTCTCGGTGACCACGATAACATCCTCATAGCGGAGGTAGATGTGCTCCTCGGGCACGCGGAGCTGCGGGTCGATCGAGAAGACGTGGCCCGGCTTCAGGACTCCGCGCGTATTCCCCGTCATCGTGGACGGCCATGCCGACCGGGTGGGAGAAGACGCCGCCGCCGGTGTCCACCAGCCGGCGCGCCGCGCGCTCGTAGATCGGCTTCGAGAACTTCGTGCGGCGGAAGACGTCGGCCATCGCGGCCTTGGCCTCATCGCGGATCGCCCGAGGCGTCGCACCCGGCCGGACGCGGGTCAATACGGCGTTGCGATAGTCGAGCACGAACTGGAGGAGCTCGCGCTGCTCGGCGGTGTACTTCCCGCTCACCGGCCAGACCCGCGCGATGTCGCTGGTGTAATAATGATATTCGGGCGCGAAATCCATCAGGACGAGGTCGCCGTCCTTCAACTGGGCCGTGTTCCTGTAGTAGTGCATGTTCCAGATGTTGTCGGTGCCGGATGCCGTGATCGATCGATAGCCCTCCAGGCGTGCTCCGCCAGCCAGGAAGACGTAGCGGGCGACGGCGTCGAGCTGGTATTCGAATACGCCCGGTTGACTGCTCTTCATGGCCTCGATGAGTCCGCGGCCGGCGAGCTGCGAGGCCCGGCGGATCATCGCGATCTCGCGAGGACTCTTCACGGCGCGGATCTCATCGAGGATCGGGGTGAGGTTGCGGACCTCGCCTTGCGGGAATCGCGAGCGGAGGAGCTGGGCGAAGTGGGCCTCGCGCGAGGGACGCCCGTCCCAGGGGTCCGCGGTGATGGCGGCGTTCGCCGATCGTAGCTCATCTCGGCACTGGGAGTTTCCCTCGGCGGGTGAGAACGGCGCGTAAAGTGTCGCATCCGTACGGCCGATCCACTTATGCAACCCCTCACCGGCCAGGTCTCTGGTGCTCGCGACGGTGTCCACGCCGGTCAGCCGCTTCACGAGTTCGGCGTCGTCGGCCGAGATGACTTTACCCTCGGCGCTCTCCAGGCGGGCGTCGCGCGGGGGTAGGATGAGGCTCGCCTTGCGCGTCTTGCCATCCAGGATGAGATAGGCGTGCGGCGTCTCGATCCCGCAGAGGTGATAGAACTCGTTCGTCTGGCGCGGGAACAGGAAGCCGTTCGGCTTCGGGGCTCCCTGGACGATCGCAATGCCCCGATCGCCGATCCGGTCGAAGACGACATTCCAGCGCGCCCGGAACTCTGCGGGAGGGAAGTCCGACTGATAGGGCGGGGCCTGGGCGAGAACCAGGCACGGGAAGGACGCGATCAGGATCAATGGCCAACCAGAACGCGGACTCATGTTGGGTTCCCCGCAAGGGCCTTGGAACGCTCGATCTACTTCTTGAGGGACACTTCAGATGGCTTCCCCGCGAAGACGAATGAAGTCGCGGTCTTCTCCGGCACTCGTTGAACCTCGATCCGACGCTCGAGCGGGGGCCGCATGCGAGAGCCATCGGCGAGGCCGAGCGAAAGACGTCGGCCTTGATCGTTCCATCCGAGCTCGATCCCCATCCAGTCGCCCTTGCGATATCCGAACGAGATGCCGTCGTCCTCGTAGAGGAGGAATCGGCCGTTGGCGCCCGGGTAGACGCGAAGGGTCAGCGGGCCGTCCGTTGTCTCGCCGGTGAATTGCTTCACGGGTCCGATCGGCAAGATCGTCCCGGCCCGGACGTACAAGGGGACCGTCTCCAGGTCCACGGCACGCGTGATCTCGCGGGCGCCTTCGACGGTCTCTCCGGTCCAGAAGTCATACCAGAGACCTCGGGGCAGGTAGAGCCGGCGTGCCGTGGCACCCTTCTCGGTCACGGGTGCCACGAGGATGTTGGGACCCCAGAGAAACTCGTCACCCCGGGCGCGGGCGATCGGGTCATCGGGGTATTCAAGCCAGAGTGCGCGCATGATCGGCAGGCCCGTCTGGCAGCACTCGCGGACCACGCTGTAGAGGTAAGGCAGGAGCCGATAACGGAGCTCCAGATATTTGCGGCAAATCGGCTCGACCGCCGCGTTGTGGAGCTCCTCGGGGCCGGGGTTTGCGGCGTATCCGTAGCCTCGGATCTCGTTCGGGCCGAGCTCGCCGGTATTCCAGCCCCAGGGGAGCCGGAGCTTCCAGGTACGGCCATGCGAGCGGAACAGCGGGCAGAAGGCGCCGAACTGGAACCAGCGGACGTAGAGCTCGCCCGTCAGCTCCCTGGTCGGGACGAAGCCCCCGATGTCGGTCCCCCAGTAGGGGATGCCCGTCAGGGACGTGTTGATGGCGACCGGTACGTGGGTCTTCAAGGTTTCCCAGGACGAATCGACATCCCCAGACCAGAGGAACGCGCCGTAGCGCTGCATGCCCGCGTAGCCGTTTCGGTGCAGCGCGTAGGGGCGCTGATCCGGCCGGTCGAGCTGCGGTCCCTCCCAGTACATCCGGATTCTCGACAGCCGCGAGGTCGCGTTCAGCGGGTCGCCTTCGTCGGGCCACCAGCCGTCAACGCCCAGGGAAAAGACCTTGCGATGCGCGTCCCAGTAGGAGGCGGCCCTTTCCTCGCTCGGCCGGTCACCTCCCGCTGGATCGTGGACCGTACCGGTCACCGACTTCGATCGGATGACGACGTGCGGCACCACGTGGAAGTGCATGGCGTGCAGCTCGTCGAGCATCGCCTTGGGGTCGGGGAAGACCGAGGGGTTGAACGTGAATGAGCCGTGCCCGGTGTTCCAGCCCGATGGGCAGAAGCCGGTCCCGAGGTAGATCAGCGCGTCGCACGGGAGCTTCTTCTCGCGAAACGTCCTGCCGATGGAGAGGATCTCCTCGCGGCTCGCCAGCGTGCGGTGGGATTGCTGATAGCCGAGCGTCCAGAGCGGCGGCATTTCGGGATGGCCGGTGAGCCGCGCGAGCTCGGCCATTACCCCGGCGGGTTCCCGGGCGGTCACGATGAACAGGTCGATCGGTAACGCGGCATCCGGGCCGGCCGGCGTGAACTGCCCCTCCGCTTTCGTGAGATCGAACGCCCCGGCCGGTTGATGCATGAACATCGCCCAACCGGCGGTGCCGATCAACCAGGGGATGGGTACGCGGCCGCCGTGCGTCCGCAGGCGGTAGCCTCCCTGGCCGCTCCGCATCCGATCGGCCGAGCCGCGGCGATCGAACTGAGGGCCACCCTCGCCGAATCCCAGCACCGGCCCATCGCCGAGGTGAAACGTGAACGCGCCGGTTTCCGCGTTGATGCGGATCTGCTGGATGAGTCGTCCATCGGGTGCCTCGACGCGGATGGCGAGCGGCTCGCCCGAGATCGAGAGCCGCCATTCCTCTCGGCGCGAGATCGACCGGGTCTGGCCGGGGGCCGTCAGACGGACGAGCGGCGGGCCCCAATCTTGCCGGAGCAGCGAGCCGTCGTCCGGGATCGGTTGAGGACGGCCATCCCCCGTCGGGATCACGCTGACCCGGATGATCCGGAGGCCGATGGGCGTGACGGTCACTTCGACCGGCCGCCCCGCGACGCGCAGGGGCGGGTCCTCCACGGCAACGGCGACGGCCGATGCGCCCCGGAGCGGGATGGCTCCGGCGGCGCCCAGACCTTTCAGAACTGTCCTGCGCGGGATCGGCATGGTCTGCTCCCGAGGTAAGTCCACTGGACGCGGTTTCCGGCCACCTGGATGTCGATTTCACAGAATTAAGAGTTTATCCGCAGATGAACGCGGATGAACGCGGATGGAAAGCCGGATCCGGAAAGCCGACGCGATACGACGTCCTTTCTCGGGTCATGTCCCTCCGGTCTTATCCGTTTCTCGATCTGCGTTCATCTGCGGACGTCTTGCCTGTTCATCGATGGCACTCTTTTCTGAGCCGCGGCGCTCTGCAGCCTCTTTTTCGAAGCCGGTTTCCGAGTTAATGAACCGAGCTTTCCTTGTAGAACTTCCAGTCGGGCACGTAATCGGGCGTGAGGGCCCGGTTCGTCAGCGAGGCGCGGATCATGTCGACCGGGATGGAATTCTCCTTGAGGACCGCGTCGTGGAAGGCGCGGTCGGTCATCTTGCCCGACTCGACCAGGTCGCGATGCAACGCCCTGATCTGGAACCCGCCGAGCAGGTAGGCGGCCTGATAGAGCGGGCCGTAAGAGGTCGTGAAGGAGCGGCGGACCTCCGCCGTGGCGTTGTCGCGCTCGTGGCCGACCCGCTCGACGAGGAAGTCGATGCACTCCTTCGGCGACATCTTCTCGAGGTGGAAGCTCAGCGAGAAGATGATCCGGGCGCAGCGGTGCATCCGCCAGAAGAGCATGCCGACGCGGTTCTCGGGCGACTTGGCGAAGCCGCGGTCCCAGAGCAGGAGCTCCCAGTAGAGCGGCCAGCCCTCGATGAAGAACGGCGTGCTGAAGATGCGCCGGTACGACTTGTATCGCGAGCCCATGTAGCCCTGGAGGTGATGGCCGGGGATCAACTCGTGGTGCACCGTGGCGCGGGAGAAATGGATGTTGTTCCCTCGCATGCTCATCATCTTCGCCTCGTGGGGCATGGAGCTCGTCGGGTACGAGACGGTGATCGTCTCGCCGCCGGTGAAGAACGGGTTCACGAGCTGCGCCTCGGGCGACATCATGGTCATGCGCCAGGAATCGCGGCAGAGCGCCGGGATCGTCACCATGTTGTGGGCGTCGAGGTACTCGATCGCCTCGACGGCGAGGTCGCGGATCAAGGCGGGTTGCTTGCCCGGCTCGACGTGGAGCGTCTTGACTCGCTCCAGGGCCGCGTGCCAGTCGTCGCCCAGGCCCATCTCGCGCGAAGCCTTCTTCATCTCGTCCTCGCACCAGCTCAGCTCCTTGCGGGCGAGGTCGATCAGCTCTTCGGGCGTGTACGAGATCATCTCGGACTTGAGCTCGCTGAGCAGCGCGTCGCGGCCGATCGGCGTGCCGACGATCTCGCGATCACGCTCGGCATTCGTCCCGGAGGATTCCGCCGATGCGGGGGCGGTCCCGCCGGGGCCAGGTCCGCCCGGTGCGCCTCCGCCTCCGCCTCCGCCCCGTCTGCGGCCTGCGCCCGGGCCGAGGTCGGCGCCCGAGCCCGATGCCGAGGCGCCGAATCGCTGGCGGAGGAAGCCGGCATACGCCTGGAGCGACTGGTCGGCCGTCTTGTACGGCTCTTGCATCCACCAGGTGAAGAGGGGGTCATAGCCGTCGTAGAAGGCGAACCAGGTCCGGAGCGCATTCCGCAAGCCCTCGACGGCCGCCAGCGCGCGGTTGGACGCGCGGGTCTTCGCGAGGGCCGTCGCTTTGTCTTGATCCTTGCCCGCGCGATTGCGTTCGAGGGCCTTGCGAGCGTCCGCGATCTCCTTCGTCAGCCGAATCAGGTCGCCGGCCACCTTCGACCATTCCATCGACTTGAGGGCGCGTCGCGATTCGTCCAGGTCGAGGATGGTCCGGGCGAAGGGGACCAGCGGCTCCCACTCGTTACGCTCGCGGGACCGGATGTCGACTTGCCGGATCTCGTGGCCGAGGTGATTTTTCAGGAGCAGGTAATCGACCTTGCCATCCTGGCTGAGCCGGTCGAAATCGACCGAGCCGAGCCGGTCGAGCCATTGGCCGGTGAATCCACGGAGCCGCTCGTCGCGGAGGGGAGAGCCCGGCTGGGGCGCGGACCGCAACAGGTTGCCACGATCGACCTCGTATCGCTCGATCGCCCCTCGGAGCTCGCTGCGGTCGCTGTTGAGCTCCGCCAGGTCGAGGAGCCCGCTGGCGCCGGCTGGCACGGCACGGGTCGGCTTGCGATCCGACCGGTCTCGGTCCCGTGGGGACCAGGCTGTCGGCAAGGTATCGGTCGGCTTCGCGTCGCCGCCTAGCAGGTGGCGGACGAAGAAGTCGCGCATCCTTCGGACGCCGTATTCGCCGCCCATGCCGTGGTTGGCGTTGGGGACGACCAGCAGCTCGAAGTCCTTTCCGGCCTTGATCAGGGCGTCGACCAGCCGCATCGTCGACTCTGGCGGGACGTTCGTATCCAGCTCGCCGACGATCAACAGGAGCTTCCCACGCAGATTTTTCGCATTGTCAATATTCGACGACTCCGCGTACCAGGGGCCGACCGGGTATCCCATCCACTGCTCGTTCCACGACGCCTTGTCCATCCGGTTATCGTGGCAGCCGCAAGCCGAGGCCGCGGCCTTGTAGAACTCGGGGTGGAAGAGGACGCCGGCGGTGGCGTTCTGGCCGCCCGCCGAGGTGCCGTAGATCCCCACTCGGGTCAGGTCGTAATAGGGGTATTTCCGGGCGACGGCCTGGTGCCAGAGGATCCGGTCGGGGAAGCCGGCGTCCTTGATGTTGTGCCAGCAGACGTCGTGGAACGCCTTGGAGCGGTTGGCCGTCCCCATGCCGTCGATCTGCACGACGATGAAGCCCAGGTCGTTCAGCGCCTGCGAGCGTCGACCCGGGCTGAAGTCCTTCGGCACGAACGAGCCGTGCGGACCCGCGTAGATGTCCTCGATGACCGGATATTTCCGGGCGGGATCGAAGTTCCTGGGCCGGGAGATGATGCCCCAGATATCCGTCTTGCCGTCGCGGCCCTTGGCCACGAAGACCTCGGGGGCCGACCAGCCGCCTGCCTTGAGGGCGTTGATATCCGCCTCCTCGAGCTTGCAGACGAGCTTACCGTCGGACGTGCGCCGCAGCTCGTGGATCGGGGCCGCATCCACCCGGCTGTAGGTGTCGATGAGGTAGCGGCGATCCGGCGAGAACTCCACCGAGCGGTGGTTGCCATTGCCTTCGGTCAGGGCGACCAGGCCCGTGCCGTCGAAATTGACCCGGTAGTGGTGGATGAAGTAGGGGTCCTGATCCGCGTTCTTGCCGCCGGCGCGGAACCAGACCTGCCGTTTGGCCTCGTCAATGTGCTCGATGCCACGGACGACGTACTCGCCCTTCGTGATCGGATTCTTGAGCGTGCCCGTCTTCGCGTCGATCAGGTAGAGGTGCCGCCAGCCGTCGCGCTCCGACACATAGATCACTTCATCGGACTCGTCGAGCCAGTTCACGGTCCGCAGTCCCAGGCCTTCGCGGTGGGCCGTCCAGATGAACGTGTCGCTCTTCTCGTCGATGACGTTACTGGCCTCGCCGGTCCGGGAATCGACGCGGATCAGGCGGAATCGCTGGTGTCCGCGGTCGATCTTCTCATACGAGAAATGCTGACCGTCGTTGTCCCAGCGTATCTCGGGGCTCTCGAAATCGATCCGATCGACCTTGGGGCGGATCGCCTTCTTCTCCGAGACGTCGAAGAGGTTGAGTTCGTAGGCCGTGAAGGTGTCGCCGGGCAGTGCGTAGGGGCGCACCTGGAGCCTGGCGCGGCCGCCCGCCGGGGGCGACGACTGAACCAGGTAGACGTCCTTGCCGTCGCCCGGTTCGATCCGGAAGGCGACCAGGATCTTCGAGTCGGGCGACCAGGAGATGCGCCCGTAGCCCTGGCCCTCCTTGCCGTCCGTACTGAGCGCGATCGCTTCGGGCTCCCCTTCGGCGCGGACGAAGACGTTGTGTCCCTTGACGAACGCGGTCCATTTGCGATCCGGTGAGCGGATCTCATCCGACGGGGCGGGCCGATCCGATCCCTGAGCCGAACCCTGGGGGCGTCGGCGGCGCGCGGGAGGCTCGTCGGCGGGGGCCGGCTTGGAGTCCTCGGTCGGCTTGATCTTGGAGCATTCATAGGAATCGAGCGCGCATTTCCAGGCCGTCTTGTCCACCACGAAACGGATGTTTTTCGGGTCGAGGAATGCGATCTCGGCGAACGGGAGCCGATCGGCCTTGTAGATCTGGCCGGCCGCTCTCGAGAGGGCGTCGGCGAGCCTGGCGTGATCGAAGAGCGGCGAGCGTGACCCGCTCTCGGCCTCGACGACGACGAACTCGCGGGCGCCTTTGGGCAGGTCGTTGCAGTACCAGAAGCGGTTGTTCGAATCGAACCAGCGGGGCACGATCCGCATCTTGAACACCAGGCCTTCGCCCGGATTGGGCCGGTTCCCGCGCTGTTGCGGGGCGTCGGGAGACCAGGGGTCGCCCGGAGGAAGGTCGAATTCACGATCCCCGAAAACCGCGGGCGGGTCGCCCGGGTCGTCGAGCGCGGCGGGCTCGGCGAGTGCCGCCGAGGCGAAGGTCAGGAGGGCGAAGCCGTAGAGGAACCGGCGGAGTCTCGGCGTGTTCATGGAGGGGGTACCCGTGGGGTGAGCGTCCCTGGCACGAAGAGGGCGGTCATGATCCGTCATGGTCGCCTGTCGCCGGCCGGGTTTCAACCGGGGACCTTCCCATCCCGGGCCGCGGCGGGCGCCCTTTTCGACGCATTAGCCAAACTCAGACGTCCGCAACCCGGGGCCGGACGGGGCAATCGATGCGAATCGAGGCTTGAAACAGTGGGGCGAACGGGTTACAGTTTCCGCTGGATCGATGGGCTCCCTATTCGTTTCAGGTAATGTGGGGGTTCGTACCCGCGTCCCCACCCGATCTCATTTCCATGAAGAGCTCGCCCGGTACGTCCAAAATGCCGGATCAGGCGATGGGCTTCGCTTGAAGGACTGCCAGATGCCAGAACGACGGATCGGTGTGATCGGGCTCCAGGGCTCAGGGAAGACCGTCCTCCTGACGTCGCTGATCAATCATCTCATGCACCACGATCCGAGGCGGTTCCCCCTCGGGGACGGGACCGTCGAGGTCACGCACTTCGTCCAGGAGCTGCCGGACCCGGGGTGGGATCAGTTCCCGTACGCCAAGGCGCGAAAGTCGCTGGGGCAGGCGGCCTGGCCGGAGAAGACGCTCGAGACCTCGCAGTACAAATGCGGCTTCCGATGGTCGGGGAAGCAGCCCCTGAGCGGGCTGACCTTCTACGACCTGCCGGGCGAACGATTTGCCGACCTGTTCATGTACGATAATGATTACGCGAACTGGTCCTCCGAATCGCTCCAGGAGCTGGGCGCCTCCGCCCAGTTCGCGGAGTTCGAGAAGGGGCTCCGGGTCGAACGGATCTCGACGTCGACCGAGAAGGAACTCCTGGATCAGTTCAAGCTGGGGCTCGCCAGGCTGGTCGTCGAGGACCCGACGATCGTATCGCCCTCGACGCTCTACCTGAATCTGAGCGGCGAGATCATCAAGTATCCCCGCCGCTTCAACCTCGAGGACATGCCCAGGGAGCTGAGGGACCGGCACGTCAACTCGATCGCGGCCCTGACCCGGACGACCTACTATCGCGACGGGAGCGAGATCTACTACCTGGATCAGGACGGGGAGGAGGTCGAATATCGCGACGAGCGCAATCGGCTGGACCCCGACCTGTTCGTGAGGTCGCCGAGGGAGTTGACCCGGGCCACGTTCCACGTCGATCCGGACGGGAGGATCCATTTCCTGAGCAAGAAGGGGGCCCCCGTCCAGCTCGGCACGGCCATCCAGAAGCGGAGCCAGCCGCCGGATTTCCTCTCGGATTACCTGATGAAGCGGAGCGTCGAGAGGCGGTATGTCGGCACCTCCCGCGATCAGCAGTTCGCCCCCTTGCCGAACACGTTCAAAGACAAGTCGGATGATCATGCCAAGCTGTGGAAGAAGTTCGAGTCGAACTATAATGAGTATCAGAAAAAGATCGTCATGCCCTTGTTCCGGGCGATGAAGCAATGCAATGCGCTCCTGGTCGTGGTCAACGTGCTGCACATCCTCGCGAATCCGCAATCGCTCAACACCCTGCACAAGCTCCTGAGGGCGATGAATCAGCGCTTCGACCCCGGCCGGGGTTCGGACTGGAGCACCCGCTGGCTGAGGCGCCTGCACGGCTTCTTCGGGAGCGTCGTGGGGGCGAATCATATCGATCGGATCGCGTTCGTCGTGCCCAAGACGGACCTGGTCCCCGAGGATCAGAGGGCTCGGCTCGAGACCCTGGGGAATGCGTTCGTCGAGGGGAGCGTGAGGAACGCCGACGGCGTGGAGGCGAGGCTGTTCACGTGCAGCGCCGTGGACTCGGCGCATGTTTTCCTCTCGCAGGACGGCCGGCTCTTCGTCGCCTATGAAGAGAGCCAGGTCGCGCCCCGACACCTGCCCGTGGGGGAGGACGGGCGCGTGCTGGAAGGCCCCTACCAGATGCCGGTCTCCCGGCTGCCCGAATCCCCCGAGCCCGAGACCTGGGACAAGGAATACCAGTTCCCCTACAGCCTCCTCCCCAAGGTTTCCATGGTCGAGCGGGAACCGCCTCCCCAATCGCACCTGGATGAGATCCTGTCGTTCCTGTTGGGATAGTCGGGTGCCCGGCCGGCCGGCCCTTCGGGCGGAATTCGACACGAAGCCGGCCGACGCGATCGATCGAACGAATTGAAAGAGAGACCTCGCGCCGGGGAGCGACGCTCGCCGTGGCGACCCGAAGACCGGGCTGCCCACGGAGGACCGATTGCGGTCGAGTCTCGAGGCGCGGGGATTGTCGTTCCTATTTTCCTGACTCGTGACACGATCGGTTGGACTTGCACGATGAGCCGCGACGAGGAACTGGAATCCAGTAGCGCACGAGAATCGGGTCGTGCCATGCCCGCCTCCGCCCTCGCGAAGGAGGCCCTGGCCAGGGCGAAGAAGGCTCAGGCGAAAGGGAAAGGGGCGAAGGGTAGGGGTGCGCCCGCCGGAGGGAAGGAGGCTCCCCCGGAGGAAAGCCGGGAGTCGCCGAAGGCGGAAAAGCCCGCGACCTCCGACGGGCAGGAACCTCCGACGACCTCGCGAGCGGTCCCGGCTCCGACGGAAGTGCGGGCCGACGAGAGACCTCCCCGAAGGGCCGATTCCGCCCATTCCGTCGTCGCGGCGAAGTGGGGCGCATCGCGGGATACGCTCGCACTCGGGCCGCAACTGCTCCTGCTGGGGAAGCTCTTGATCGGAATCCTGCTGGCGATGCTGGTCCTGTGGATCATCTGCCTCACCGCCCTGACCGTCGGGTTCGCCTCGACATTCGACGCGGGCCTGGGGCGGATCGTCCTGTACGGATTCTTGGTGACTTATGTCGTCATGATCCTGACCCTCGTCGCGATGGGCGCGAGATTGCCCCCCTCCCTGGTCCCTCCGAAGCCCGGGGATGCCGAGGGGCTCGACCGCTATCTCAGGGCCGTCGGCGAGAGGCTCGAGGCGAATCCGCGCGTCCAATTCGAATCGCGCCACGACCCGAAGAGATTGCGTTCCGACGTCGAGTCCGCCTTCCGACACCTGGACCGGGCGGCCGACGAGTTGATCCGCGCGACGTCTTCGCGTGTCCTCGTGTCGACGGCCGTTTCCCGGAACGGAAAGCTCGACGGGCTCGCCGTCCTCCTCATGCAAGCCCGACTGATCTGGCGGATTGCCGGCCTTTATTCGCAGGGTGCCACAGTCAAAGAGCTCGCGCATCTTTATATTCATGTCACCCGAGTTAATTTTTTCGATGATGATGTGAAAGATCCGAATTTAGATGATGATCTGGGTCCGGTGATGTCGTCCTTCGCGAATTCCGGGGTCGAGCTGATGCCGGCGGCCGGCATCAGGGCGGCGTACTCGACGCTGGTGGGCTCGGTACTCGGCGGGAGCGCGAATGCATTCCTGACCCTGAGGGTCGGGTTGATCGCGAAGCGATATTGCGGATCGATCACGAGCGAGGAGCCGGCATCGTGCCGCCGGGCCGCGACGATCGAAGCGGCGAAGCTCCTCCCGGATGTCGTATCCGGTGATATCGAACGGATCCGTGCCGCGGTCGTGTCGAAATTTCGGCGGTTGGACGCCGGTCTGGTTGGTGATCGCCCGGATGCCGCGACTCACTGAGACGTCGATCGGCCCATCCCGACGAGATCCGCGATTCCTTTCCAGACCCCTCGGTCGCCGCGATTTTCCGGGAAGGGATATCTTGTGAAGATTTCCATCCGCGATTCCTCCGAGCCGTTGTCGGACGAGGTGCTCTCCGACGTGGAAAAGCGCCTCGGCATTGTACTGCCGCCCGAGTACCGTGCCTTCCTCTCGAGTCATAACGGCGGCATCCCGCGCCCCCAATGGTTCCGCCTCCGGCTCAAGCCGGATTGGATCGCGGCTCGACGATCGCCGGGGCATCTGCGTTGGCTCGGGTATTCGTATGGGAGCGAGTGGGCACGCGAGAAATGGAAGGACTGGGGTCGCGTCTCTCGGTTCTTCGGGGTAACGGTGGCCGAAGACCTCGACCCGCTTCGGCCGGGCCTCGAGCAGGCGTATCGGCAACGGCCGACGAATATGCCGGAGGGGCTGGCGCCGATCGCCCTCGTCGAATCGTTCCAGCTCGACGGCATGCTGTGCGTCAACGTGACCTCGTCGGGACCCGGGCGCGGCCGAATCCTGTTCTGGCCCGATCTCATGCCCGGATCGGTAGTCACGCCCGGCCCTCTGGCGAGCTCGCTCGACGCATTGATGGAAATCCTGAGGGACCTGGGCGAGGCTCCGCCGGAATGGCTCGCTTTGGTGCAGGACGGGGACCTGGCGGGATTCCGCGACTGGATCGAGAGGAACCCCTGGGGGCTGCGAGAGAAGGATATGTGGGGCTTGACTTCGCTCGATCATGCCGTGTTCGAGGGGCGCGGGGAGATCGTCGCGTTTCTCCTGGAGAAGCGGGACGCTTCGCCCAGCATGGTCTTCTATGATGCCCTCGGCGATGGCCGGTTCTCGACCGCGCGAGGGATGCTCAAGCTCGGGGTCGACGCGGAGTTCATCCGACCTGCTCTGGGTCGCAAGGCGCAGGAATTCTGGACCGATCTCGAGATGGTAGTCGAGTTCCTGGACGCCGGCGCCGACCTGGAGTATATCGACGACATCGCGTCCTGCGGGAACTCGCCCCTGCATTATGCCGCCCAATCTGGCGAGGCCGATGCCGTCCGGCTCCTGCTGTCGCGGGGTGCCGACCCGTACGTAGAAAATGAGCAAGGCGAGTGTCCGCGCGACCTTGCCGTGGTGGCCGGGTACACCCAGGTCGCCGAAATCCTCAGTGAGGCAGGCGCGACGCGACCCGAGGAGGCCGAGGAGCCCAAAGAGCCGGAGGAAGTCGAACTGCATGGCGTGGCGATCACGAGGGCTCTCCCTGGACTGGATGCCGATGCGTTGGATGCGCTCGAAGCCCGGCTGCAGATCCGCCTCCCCGGCGAATACCGCGCGTTCCTCGGTCGCTTCAATGGCGGGACCCCGCGTCCGGCCGTTTTCCGCCTGCGAGGCGAGGACGGTGACGGTGACGAATCCCTGAAGTGCGAGATCGCTCGGTTCCTCTCCGTCGGCGGGGTGACGAAGTTGGGCGAGGACAGCGACCTGGAAGCGACCCGCGCGACGCTTTCCGATTGGGGGCTGCCGCGGCGCATGCTGCCGATCGCCGCAGTGGATGACGAGATCTCCGGGGGATTGTTGTGCATCTCCGTGCGCGGCAAGGACCGGGGCCGGATCGCGTACTATCCGCAGAACGACAGTACCGAATCGACGACCTACCCCGTCGCGAAGAGCTTGAGCCGGTTCTTCGCCCTGTTGAGCAAGTCGAAGAACAAGTCGCCCGTCTGGGTCCGCGCAATCGAGGACGACGACCTCGCGACGCTCCAGGCCTGGTTCGATGAAGGAGGCTCGATCAAGAAGAGGTATCGGGGCCGGACGCCGCTCGAGATCGCCGTCGAGAACCGGCGGACCAAGATCGTCAACTGGCTCCTGGAGCGGGGCGTCAAGGCGAAGGATGCGTTCGAGCTGGCGGTCGATGCGGGGTGGGCCGAAATCATGCTCGATCTCCTCGGCCGGGAGGACGTCAGGAAGGCGGTGCCCGCGGGCGTCCTCGGTCGCTGCGTGCTCGCGCCGGAACCGTGGCGTCATCCGGAGCTGGTGGGCTTGCTCGTCGATCTCGGCGCGGACCTGAACGGGATCGGCGGGGCGGGACTGACCCCGCTGATGATCGCCGCTCAGCACGCGACCCCCGACGTGGTCCGCATGCTCCTCGCCCGAGGCGCCCGTGCCGGCGTCTGGAGTCAACAAGGGCAGATGGCACTCCATCGCGCGGTCACCTCAACGTCTCGTGACGAGATGCTCGAAAAGATGCGGATCTTGATCGACGCGGGCGAGAGTCTCCACGCCCGGGCCCCTCACTCCGCCTCGCCGGATCATGTCCTGAAGACGACTCGGGCGATGGAAACGCCGATCGGCGAACTCCTCGAGCAGGGCGGGCTCCAGGCGTTTTCTCTCGAAAAACTCCTCGGCTCACTTGCTCGGAATCCCGATGCCTTACCGACCAAGGTTCCCGCTTTCCTTCCGGTGAATCCCTACCTCTCCCAGTTCCAGCGCACTGCGGCCGACCTGTTTCTCGAACTTCAGAAGGATGACGCGGCGTTGAAGGACCTCGAGGAGTACGAATCCAGGCGACAGGGCTGAGGAATCGGCTCAGGACATTTCTCGGTTTCCGTGTGGCACTGGTCGTATACCACACGGATCCGGTACCCCAATCGGGGAGCGATCTCGGGCCCGATCGTTACTTACCATCCCCGCCCTCGACCGTGACGGCCACGACGATCGGCGCGGATTCGTCGGGGCCCTTGATCAACTCGATGCGATCGATGGTGTCCTGCTTCTTCGGGTGAACGGCGAGGTAGCGGAGCTGCTGCCCGCGGAGCCTGAAGGCGAGCTTGGAGCCGGGAACATCCACGAGGCGGATGTAGTCGGCGAAGTGGACGCCGTTCTCCAGCGGATGGTCCTCGGTCGCTCCGCCCGCATAGTGGAGCCGGACGATCATCGAGACCGAGCCCTTCTCGCCGCCGGGGTAGCCCCAGCCGCTGACGCCGCTGAGGAGATGGATCGCCCGCGCGGGGGCGTGGCAGGGCAACTCGACCGCCTTGGGCATCCGCGGCGGGAACTCGCCGTTGGGGCCGTTGAGCAGGATGATATTGCGGACCCGGTCGCCCTGGGGATCGATGAGCAGGAACGGGACGCCTTCGAAGGTCTTGGGCGACCAGTCGCGGAAGACCAGCCGTTCGATCGGCGAGTTGGCGTCGTAGAACATGCCCTTGGTGCTGACGATCGTGGCCGCCTTGCGGAGGTCCAGCGGCAGGTACTTGCCGCGGCTGGTCAGGAACGCCAGCAGGTCGTTCAATTGGGCCGTGGTGATCTGCTTCTCGAAGCCCTCGGGCATCAGCGACTTCTTGGAAGCGGCCATCTCGTCGATGTCCTCGCGGAGGATGACCTGGCGCTTGCCTTCGGCGTCGAGCAGCTCGACGGTGGTCCTGGTCTCGGCGGCGAGGATGCCGCCGATCACCCGGCCGTCGTTGGTGGCGACCGTGTACTGGACGAAGTTGCCCTCGACGGATCGGCTCGGGTCGAGGATGTGGATCATCAGCTCGTCGCGGGGCAGGGCGGCGACTCCCGAGAGGTCGGGGCCGACCGCGCCGCCCTCGCCGCCGTGTCGGTGGCACTTGGCGCATTGCTGCACGAAGACGACCTTGCCCTGGATGGCGTCGCCGCCCTGGCGGAGCTCGGGCGTGAGCCGGGCGATCACCCGCTGTCGGTCGGGGTCGGGGAGTCCGCCGCCTTGCGAGAGCAGCCCGCGGGCGCGTCGGGCGATGGCGGTGTTGGGGTGCGCGGACAGGGCCTGCTTCTGGTCCAGCGCCAGCTCGGAGAGGCGGAGCTCGTTCTTCTCCAGGGCGGTCATCAGGGCCGGCGTCCAGTCGGCCCGGCGGAGCAAGGCCCGGATCACCAGGGCCCGCGAGGCCGGCGCCAGGGCCGGCAGGCGCTCGACCAGGGCATTGCCCGTCTCGGGAGCCGAGCCGGTGGCGACGGCGTCGATCAGGCCGGCGGCCAGGTCGGGCGGCGTGCGGGGCGTGATGATCTCCAGCAACTGCCGGGCGGTCTCGTCGCTCGCGGCGCGGAGCTCGATGAGCTGCCTGGCCACCTCGACCCGGCGCTGCTCGGAGAGCGACTCATCCTTGGCCGAGGCCAGGAGCGAGGTGGCCATCTCGGCGTTGATGCTGTCGAGGATCGAATTGCCCCAGGGGCTCACCAGCCGGACGAGCTGTCCGCGCGCCGCGGAGGGCAGCTCCATGGCGAGCTTCTTGATGGCCTCCGCTTGCTCGCGATCGAGCCTGGCGGGCCGGCCCTTGGGCCAGCCCCTGGCCATCCCCCTGAGCAGGGCCTCGTTGACGGGGGCCGGGCCGCCGTGGAGCGCGGCGAGCAGGCCGCCGGCCTGGTCGGCCGGGCCGCCGCGTGCCCAGTGCTCGGCCACGCGCTCGACGATCCGGATGACCTCCGCACCGACCGGCTTGCCGCCTTCGGCACCGGCCATCGCCTTGAGGAATCCGAAGTCGTTGCGCGAGGCCGCGGCCGTCGCCGCGTCGGCGAGCCATCGGTCGTCGCGGGCGAGCCCGCGACGCAAGGCATCGGCCAACGCCCGTGCCGCTCCGTCCGAGGCGGGCTGATCCGCCAGGCAGAGCAGGGCGGCCAGTCGGACCTGCGCGTCCGGGTCGGCCAGCAGGCCGCCGGCAAGCACGGCGGCCGTCGATTTCGCGTCGCGCGGCAGGACCTGCAAGGCGTTGCGCCGGACTCCCGCCGAGGGATGCGTGAGCGCGGCCGTCGCCGCCTCAGCCGCCGCCGGGTTCGAGCCGCCCAGGGCACCGAGGCCCTGGAGCGTCCGGAGGGCGTGGATCGCGCCGACGTTCAGGCCGATCGCGTCCAGCGAGCGGTCGCGCGACCGCTCGATCAGCGCGGGGACGACGTCGGCCTTCCCGCGCTCGACGAGGAGCCGCTGCGCGTGCATCCGCCAGAGTTGGTTGTCATTCCCGAGCGCGGCGACCAGCCCTTTGGAATCCTCGGGATCGAGGACCGTCGAGCGCGGGGGGGGCGTCCTTGTAGACGATCCGATAGATCCGCCCGTGTGTCTTGTCGCGGAGCGGCGTCTCGTAGGCATTGCCCTTGCCGGTCTTGAAGCCGACCGGCGTGGGATTGTGCTGGACGATGTAGTTGTACCAATCGATCACCCAGACGTTGCCGTCGGGGCCGACCTCCGCCGCGATGGGTGCCGTCCACTCGTCGTTGCTGGCGAGCAAGTTCCAGCCGTAGTACGCGGAGACGTCGCTCCCCTTGCGGTCGAGCGTGAAAGTAGCCACCAGGTGCCCGGTCGGCTCGGTGACGAACGCGGTCTGGTTCCAGTACTGGGAGGGATAGGTCCGCGCGGTGTAGAGGGCATGCCCGGCCCCGGCCGTGAAACCGCCGTGCCAGTCGACCTGGCGGACCCGCTCGGTGATCGGGAAGAACTGGAAGTTCACGGCGATGTTCTCGAGCACGCGGGGCGACCAGCCGCGCACCGCCTCGTAGTAGCGGTTGGGCACCGGCAGGTAGACGCTCGGGCAGCCGTTGGCCGTCGAGCCGAAGACCAGGCCATCCTCGCTGAATCCCACGCCCCACGAGTTGTTGTTGGTGCTGCGCAGGAACTCGAGCTTCGACCCGTCGGGCTTGAACCGGTAGAAAGTCTGGCCGGCTCGGTGCCGCTCGCCGCCGACGGTCCCCCGGAATCCCGAGTAGCCCACGATCCCCCAGACCCAGTTGTCGAATCCCCAGCGGAGGTTGCTCGGCCCGGCGTGGGTATCATCCGTGCCCCAGCCCGTGAACAGGACCTTGCGCACGTCGGCCTTGCCGTCGCCGTCGGTGTCCTTGAGGAAGAGCGTGTCGGGCGCCTGGAGGACGATCAGGCCGCCGTCGGCATAGAGCAGGCTGGTCGGGATGTTCAAGCCTTCGGCGAAGACCTTGAACGAGTCGGCGGTGCCGTCTCCGTCGGTGTCCTCGCAGAGCGTGATCCGGTCTCGGCCAGGGGTGCCGGGATGCTTGGTATTGGGATAGTCGACGCTCTCGGCGATCCAGAGCCGGCCGCGGTGATCCCAGGTCATGCAGAGCGGCTTGCCGATCTGCGGCTCGGCGGCGAAGAGCCGGGGCTCGAACCCGCCCGGGACGACCATGTGCCGGATCGACTCCCGGGCCGAAAGGGGGTGCTGCATCCGCTTGATCGGCTCGCCCTGGGAGCCCCATTGCCTGCCCGGCAGGTAGTTGGGGATCTCCGCCGTCGCCTCCTCGTAGGTGAAGGGGGGCAGGCCGGATGTCACCCGCCCCCGGCTGTCGGTGACCGGCCCCTTGTTCACCGCCCAGCGGATGCCGCGCTCGACCAGGTCGTGAAAACCCGGGTTCTGCCAGGTTCGCCCGTCGTGACCGTAGGCCGTGTAGAAGATGCGGCCCTTGCCCTGGGTCCGGACCCAGGTCCAGGGCTCGTCGGTCTGGCCCTCAGCGCGGACCTGGAGGACGTGGCGGTCCTTCTCGTTGTGCTTGTGATGGACGTAGGTCTCGTCCCAGGTGCGGAACGGCTCGTAGCCCCGCATGATCGGGTGCGAGGGGTCCACGATCTTGGTGTCGAATGTCCCCGTCCCGTGCCGGAGGAACTGGGCGCCGACGAGCGCGATGTATTTCGGCGAGTTGAGGAAGCAGTAGGAGGCGCAGTGGAGCGGGACGAAGGCGCCGCCCTCCTCGACGTAGTCGATCAGGGCCTTCTCCTGAGCCGGCGTGATCTGGTCGATGTTGGCGTAGATGAGGAGGGCGTCGTGGCGGGCCAGCGTCTCCCGGTTGAGGTCGCTCGTCTTCTCGGTGTAGGTGACCGTGATCCCTCGACCGGCGAAGACCGGGGTGATCTGCGCGGCGCGGTCGGCCGGTCGATGGTGTCCCCGATCGCCGAGGAACAGCACTTTCAACGCGGGGACCGGTTCGCCGCCATTCGGAGGTGGCGCCCCATGGGCTCCCGGGGGATTCGCCGCGACCATCAGGCCGAAGAATAGCGCAAGGATGTGGATTCGAGCCATGGGGTGAGGTCTCGGAAAAGGGCAACGGATCGGTCGCGGGCGACGGGAGACGCTGCCCCCTCGGCCGCGACGGAGAGTCATCACGGTGTCGATGTCGAAGGGTCGTCCCGACCCGGCGGACCCATACCAACCATTGTGGGCGGCGCGGACTGGGCCGTCCAGACGGTCACGCTGAGGTCGCGGATCGTCAGGGTCTTGCAGGCGTCGCTCTGGGTGTTCGCCCCGAAGAGCCCGAGGTAGAGGTCGTTCTTCCCGTCGAGGAAGGCCGGATGGGCGATGGCCAGCGTGCTCGAGCTCTTGCGGGTCAGGTTGTCGACCACGAGCGAGTACTTGCCGGAGACCCTCCGCAGGGCGAGCCGGAGGTCGTCGCCGGAGGTCGTCAGGCCGACCTCGTAGAGGTCGGAGTCGCGGCCGCCGAAGTTGTTGACCAGGAAGAGCCGGTAGGTATCGGGACGCGGCCAGCAGATCAGGCCGCCGCGGATGTTGCGATCGCTGCTGGTCCCGGCATAGAGGCCGAACTGACCGACCACGCTCAAGCCGGGGATGTTCGGGAGCGTGACGCGGATCTCGAAGTCCTCGGCGCCGGTGAAGCCGAGATCGGAGAGGCGGACGCCCAGGTATTCGCCCGTGGGCATCCGGTCCTGGGTATTGATGTCGCTGCGGGTGGTCGTCAGCTCCAGGGCTCGGCGATCGGGGCGGAGCCTGAGGTTGGGATCCGAGCCGGGCAGGTTGCCGCCGGTCCCGGGGAGCCTGTGAGTCAGGCCGATCCCCCGGCCCTCGGCGTCGCGGAGGGTGCCGGGGCTGGGGTCGTTGAATTCGAAGCGGAGTGTCCGGGGGACGAAGACCGGCTGAGGCTCGATGGTCCGGACGTATTTCGTCGGGCCGTCAACGCGGTCGGCCGGCGTGCGATCCATGGTGCGGCCGTCGAGCCGGACCGCCTGGTCCTGGAGGATGGTCACGCCGGGATCGGATTCGCGGGCGGATCCGGAGGCGAGCGGGAACGCCTGGACCTCGCCGGTGAAGACGCGGACCGTGGCCGCCCCGGCCTCGTCGACCGCCAGGCCGAACTCGGTGCCGAGGTCGACGACCTTGTTGTGCGGCGTGAGGACGGTGAACCCCTTGGCGCGGGGTGGCACATGCGCCGTCAGGATGCCCTGGAGGAGCCGGGCCGAGCTGCCCGAGAGCAATTCGAGGCCGGCCGGGCCCTGGAGGATCACCCGCGCCCCGCAGTCGAATTCGATCTCGGCCAGGCCGCGCTCCAGGCGGAGCGGCTTGCCGGCCTGCATGTTCCGGCCGGGCCGCTGATCGGTCTGCGACCAGAGACAATCCTGGCATTCACCAGCCAGGCCACGTTCGTGGTCGAAGCATTCATGGGGCTCGCCTGGCGATGACGAGGCCACACGAACGCCAGCCAGACGCAGGCCGCCGCCACCGAGCTGATGAGCGCCGCGCTCGCGACGACTCGTCGGGAATACCGGCTCCAGCAGCGTCGGCGAATGCGCCCGCTTGTTCCGACCGCGACGGGCCGCCAGGCGCCGTCGAGGTCGTCCGGTCGGGCCGTGATCTGCTCCACGACGGCTTCGGTCGCCCGACTCGCGCGGACCGCGAACTGGATCTCCGAGTGGTGTTGGAAGTATTCGGCGAAGAATTGCCGCGCCGCGTCGCTCTCGAGCAAGAGAGCCTCGAGCTGGCGGATTCCCGCCTCGTCGACGAGTCCCGAACAGTATTCATCGATCAGGTCGCGGAGCTCGATGGGGATCTCGTCGGGGTCGCAGACGCTCATGCCACCCCTCCGTGGGCCATGGTGCGATTCACGCACTCGAACAGGGCGCGGCGAATCCGCCTGAGCGAATTGTGGATGCTCTGCGCCGATCGGCCCTGCGCCTGGGCGACGTGCCGCACGCCGGCCGACCGGCCGTAGCAGGCCTCCAGCAGATCCTTGTCCCGTTCCCGCAGTTTGCTCATGCAACCGGCCAGCGCATCGCGCCGCTCCTCGAGCCGTTCTTCCTCCAGTGTCTCCTGGGCTTCGATCAGCGCCAGGTTGAGCTCGTCGCTGAAATAGAGCCGGTGGCGGCTCCGCATCCTCAAGAAATTCAGGACCTCGAATCGAGCCACACCGCAGGCCCAGCCGACGAAGCTCCGCGACGGATCGTACTGGTCGAACTTGTCCCAGAGCACCAGGCTCGTCTGCTGGAGCAAGTCGTCCGCGTCGTCCAGGTCGCGCACCAGCGAATAGATGTAGCCGAAGAGCTGGGCCTGGTGCCGCGCGAGCCGCGAGGCGAACTCGGCCCTCTGTTCGCCCGTCCTCGCCGCGATCCGACCCGTCGCCTCCACAGGGCACCTCCCCGTGATTCCCGAGCCTTCATACAACGGTGCGTCTCCCGTTCGTCACCTCGCCGCCCTCCGCGCCGAAATCACCCAACTATATTCCGCCGAGCCCCTCGATTTGTAACCCGACGTCCCGGAAAACTCTGCCCGTACGATTAGATCGCCTCACTCATGAGGTGCATAGACCGTGGCCCCATCGGCTGCCACACCAACCCGACGCGCCAGCGTGGGTCCGGAGGCATTCCCCTCGCTGGCGCGTCGGGTTGGTGTGGGGTGTAGGCAATCCGATCGTGAATCGCTCTAGGGACGGGGCACCTGGCCGGAGACGTAACTCCTCATAGCATTGCCTGATCGGGTGAATTGGCTTTCGGAAGACATGCGTGGAATCGCGGAGGAAAATGAAACCTTGGCGAAATTTCCCGTTACAAATCCGCGGATCCGGCGGATCTACTCGGGTGGCGCTCCGATCCTCTCCCAAGGATCGACACATCCCATACGTCTTGACTCAGGTTCTCTTAAATTCTTCGTTCTCCATCGCCAACTTGTGGATCGTGACGAAGGTCCGCCACATCCACCCGTGCCCGTCCTGCCCGGAGGAAGCATCATGGTCCCACGCACCCGGCGGGGTTTCACGCTGATCGAATTGCTGGTCGTCATCGCGATCATTGCGGTGCTCATTGCACTCCTGCTCCCCGCCGTGCAGTCGGCGCGAGAGGCGGCGCGACGTGCCCAGTGCACGAACAACCTCAAGCAGATCGGCCTGGCGATGCACAACTACCACAGCGCGGTGAATGCCTTCCCCTGGGGCGACGGGCCGTGGTGGATCGAGTGGTCGGCGCATACGATGTTGCTCCCGTACATCGAGCAAGGGCCGATCTACAACGCGCTCAACTTCGTCGATACCCAGTTTGTCGGCGACACCCCGATGCCGAACGATCACCCGGCCAATACGACCGCGGAGTACCGCGCGATCTCCGGGTTCCTCTGTCCCTCGGATCAGGACCGGCTCACCAGCCCCGACGGACACAACAATTACATGGCCAACTCCGGCTCGGCGCCCAACTGCGCCTATGGCGGGAACTCCAACGCGCCTTCGTACAACGAGCCGGCCTCCGGGCCGTTCATCTACTCGTCGAGCGGCGTCGACACCGGCCCCCCCGGCTTCGGCGGCAGCTCGATCAGCATCGCCGGCATCACCGACGGCACGAGCAACACGGCCGCCTTCAGCGAGCGGGTCAAGGCGATCGGCAACAACTTCGGTCCCACGACCTCCCCGTTCGATACCGGAATCCCGACCGCGTCGCTCGCCACGCCGGCCCCGGTCGCGAACAATCTGGAGTCCACCCCTCAGGCCTATTACCAGGTCTGCAAGGTGACCCCGCCGGTGCCGGTCGGTGCGAACCAGGACGCAGCCGGCTACACCGGCGGCGCCGACGATAATATCTCCGGATCCACCTGGGTCACGGGCCAGCCCGCCAATACGCGGTATGCCCACGTGATGCCGCCGAACACCTGGAGCTGCCGATCGGGATTGCAGATCGCGCATAACGCCAACAGCCATCACCCCGGCGGCGTGAACGTCCTGTTCTGCGACGGGTCCGTGAAATTCATCAAGTCGAGCGTGAACATCAACACATGGTGGGCCCTCGGGAGCCGTGCCGGCGGCGAGGTGATCTCCTCCGATGCGTACTGACGTCGAGCCTTCCGGCGAGCCGGCACGCAACCCGGCTCGGACGGGGCCCCGCCCTCTCGGGATCACGAAAGGCCATTGAGGATTTCTTCGGATGGAATTCATGACCGTCTTGCGAAGGCGCGGTGCGCTCCTCCTGGCGATGGCCCTGCTGCCGAGCGGGATCGCGGTCCCGGGCTGCGGGGATGGCAAGCCATACACGGATACGTCGATGAACGAGGCCAGCGTGACCGGAGTGGTCAAGGCGAATGGCGAGCCGGTCACCGGCGGGATCATCTCGTTCAACGCGAGTAACTCCGGGCGAGTCGTGCCCGAAAGGACCGCGGAGATCGGGCCGGACGGACGCTATTCCCTCAAGGCGTTCACCGGGGATAACCGGGTCGGTTATGGCGGCGAGCTGGCCAAGAAGTACACGGGTGTCGGACTCAGGAAAGATTTCGCCGCGGTCGAGTCGGGCGAGAACACATTCGACTTCGACATCCTGGGATCGAGGGCCATGAGCACCACGATCGACCCCTCGAAGATGAAGAAACCGAAGAAGAAATAGGAGACTTCTCGGAGAGCCCATCGGTTGACGCGGCCATCTCCCCGAAAAGATCACCGGATCGTGTGCGCAGCTTCTTGAGATTGCGGCGGAGTAGACGCATCGGAGATCACGAAATCACGAAAGTACGAAACCAGGAAAGGGAACGTGGAGGGTCGATTCTGACTCCGGTTCGACCCGATACGACCCTCCCGTCTGTCCGATCTCGTGGTTTCGTACTTTCGTGATTTCGTGATAAAAGGGCAAACCCGGGGATGTGGGGTGCGTGATCTGACCCCAACATGGGATTTCGGCTCGGCCGCATTACCACGGGAAGCGGGTTCCGGGTCATCCTCGATCGTTTCAGTAACGCGGCGGCCGCGATGGAAGCACAATCAGGACGCGCAGAGAGACAGTCTGGCCCCGCAATAGGGCCGTCCCGGTTTGCGATCGGTGCCGTCGCCTTGTTGCTCTCCTGTGTTATGGTGGCCGGATGGCTCAGACCGCGAGGACAGACGGACCCCGACCGCCTGTGGGCCGAGGCCGAGCGAGCTTTCCTGGCCGGCCGTTGGGACCTTGCTCGAGACGCATTGAAGACGCTGGAACGGATCCGGGCCAGGACCCCGCTCGACTGGCTTCTGGAGGCCCAGCTCGCCACCGCGGAAGGGTCTCTCGACGAGGCGATCGACGCGCTCGGGCATGTCCCGGACGATCACACGATGGCCGCGCAGGCCCACTTGATGGCCGGCCGGATCGAGCGGCAACGGCATCGTCCAAGGCGGGCGGAAGCGGCCTTTCGTCGGGCGCTGGAACTCAAGCCGGGCCTGGTCGAGGCCCACAAGGAGCTGATCTACATCCTGGGGATCCAGTCGCGACGTCGCGAGGTCGACGCGGAGTTTCGGAGCCTGTCGCGACCGACGCAGCTCAACCACCACGACCTGTTCACATGGGCGTTGACCCATTTCACGGCCTGGGGGCCGGACATCTCCGGAGACCTGGAAGGCTTCATCGAGGCCGACCCCGACGACCGGTTCAGCCGGCTGGCGCTGGCCGGCCTGCTGATCGATCATCCCGGAGAAGAGGCCAGGGTCGAGCGGGTCCTCGAGCCATTGCCGGAGGATGATCCCGAGGCGCAAGCGCTTCGCGTCGAGCTCAAGCTGAACCACGGCATGGTCGACGAGGCGCTGGCGATGCTGGCCAGTGCGACGGCCAAGCATCCGCACCTTGCCCGGCTCCGGGGCCGGGTGGCCCTCATGCGAGGAGACTCCTCGTCGGCGATCGGCCACTTTCGGGACGCGCTCAGCGACGAGCCTTATGACCGGGTCTCGAACGCCGAGCTGGGCAAGGCCCTCGTGCTGCAAGGCGATCGTCCCGCCGCCGAACGCTATCTGACGCGCGCCCGTCAGCTCGACGAGGTCTACAACCTGATCAATCGGATCAAGAAGCCGGGGAGTGAGAACCAGGCCCCCGACCTGAGCAAGCTGGGCCGGGCCTGCGAAGCGGCCGGCCTGCTCGACGAGGCCAGGGGCTGGTACCTGCTGGCCATCGGCCGCGACCCGCTGGACGCCGAGGCCCAGCAGGCCCTGCACCGACTCCGCCCGTCGGTTTCACGAGGTTCTTAATCGGATAGCCGTGCTTTCGTCGATTCGCAGCGCAGCTTCAAAGCTCGGTTCATCTCTTCGAAGCGCTGCCGTGTCCCAACGTCCAGCATCTTCGAGAGCAATGGCACGAGCAGACCTCTGAACCGCTCCCGCTGGATGAACCGCACACGCCCCTCTCCCATCGGCTCGATGACGAACGAATGCTCTCCGTCGAATAGTCCGGGCAACCAGAGACGACCGAGCCATCGAAATTCCCGATCGGGATCGGCAACCAGGACGGTGGGGCGGAATGACATTCCCTTGCCCCCGGAAGGCTGGATGTAGACGTGGAGCCGGGCACCGACCCTGGCCTCGCCGTCTGCACGACGCACGAACGGGTTCCACTCGGGGTACGCGGCGAAGTCTGTCAGCACTCGCCAGACCTCGCTGGCAGGGGCATCGATCTCGATCTCGGTGTGAATCACTTTCATCCCGTGACTTCCTCGCCGATCCGAACCGGGATGGCGTTCGCCAGGCGAACTCCCGACTCGGGGTCATGTGTGGGCAGGTAGACCGTCGGCCGATTCCGGGCGTACTCGAGAATTCTTCGCATGGTCTGCAACGAGACCGCCTCGACGGGACTGACCCCATCGACTTGCTCATCGATCAGGGCTCGTTGCGTGTAGGTCGCGTCGCCCGCCAGGAAGTAGCTGACATCGTCATCCAGGACGACCACCGAGACGTGTCCCGGTGTGTGTCCTGGGGTCGGAACGATGACGACCGTGCCGTCGGTGGTGACGCGGTGGCTTCGCTCGAAGGGGACGAGGGCTTTCGGTCCGAAGACGATCGGGCTGGGAGCAAACCACTGGGGCCATCGGTCCGGCAAATATCCCCGAAGCCGCCCGGCGAATCCTCTCGCCAGCGCCAATTCCTCCTCGGAGACGAGGATTTTACTCCTGGGGAAGTGGTGCAGACCGCCCGCATGATCGGTGTGCAGATGGGTGAGGATGACGGTCAGAACGTCGTCGGGGCGAATGCCGAGTTCGAGCAGTTGCGGGCCGACCTCCTGTTCCGGGGGCACGTCGAGCCGGACCGCCAACCGGAAGTACGGGTGCCAGCGGGGGAAGTAGCCAGGTTCTTTCGTCCTGGCGGTCTCCCCCGTGTCCACGACGATCACACCCTCATTCGCCTCGATCGCCCAGGCGTAAATTGGGAGCGGGTCGGTCCAGGAGCGGTCGAGCAGGATGTTGATCTGCCGCAACGGGCCTCGGCCTCGCCCGACCCTCTGACAGGCCTTCACCCGCACTGTTCCCGTCCGGATGGCGTGGATCTTCAACGTGATTCTCCCCGAATCCTTCCCGGCTCGGACGCCGATCGTGTCCCGCGGGCCGTCGCAGATCGGTCGAAAGGTTCCGCAGCCGGGGCAATCGCTGACGACATCGCCCCCTTCGCCGCGAGATCCCATCGTCGTGGATGTTCTCTCCTGCCATGGTTATGAGGATCACATCAACTCGAAGAACGACTCCTGCCCGATATGCGGGCAGAACTTCTTGACGAGATCGGAGAGGTTCCCTTGGCTCCTCGACTCCCAGAGGTCGATCCAGCGGTCGATCGAGCCCCGGAAGCACCACCGCTGCGCCCGGAACGTCCGGTCGTCCTCGTCAGCCAGCGTGAACCGCATGACCTTCATGTAGCGGCGATACGAAGGCGGCAACTCACGGATGCCGAAGCCGAATTTCTCCAGGTCGAGTTTGATCCGCTCGGCGTGATAGACGACGATGTGCTCGCCCTGGACGTCAACCAGGCAATGCTGCCCCGGCGCATACCGCTCCAAGCCCTTCCTCACCACGTCGACCTCGAAGGGGGTCACCCGTTGCGGCACGATCTTGCGGAGAAAGACCTGGGCGTCGGGGTTCTCGTAGACCTCGTAACCTTCGGGGATCGCATCGACGAGATCCCCCTCGGTGCTCTTGGAGAACCAGTATCTCGGGTTCCCCGCCTTGGTCTTGCCGGCGTGGAGGTAGTAGGTGTCTCGCTTGCGGTTGACATGCGTCACGGGCATGGCAGAGTCTCGAACCAGGGGTCGGGATGGAATCGCCCCAGTATAACCCGAGCCGTGATTCCGAAGCGCCAGCGAGTGGACGATTCGTGGGTATCCAATCGCTGGCGCGTCGGGATCTTGTAAGATCGCTCCGGATCGAGCCGTGCGCAAATCAAGCGTTAATCGCTCCAAATCGGCTTGCACGAATCGGGGAGGGCGAGCTTCTCGGTGAGCCAGCTCGGGCGGAGCCTCGCCGTACCGGAATCAGGAATGGCCATTTCGGAAGACGCCGGTGGGAGTCGAACCCACTTGAACCGGGTTGCAGCCGGTCGCCTGGCCGTCTGGCTCCGGCGTCGTCGAAAGAAGAGAGGTGATGTCCTCGCCAGGAATTGAACCTGGTCCCCGACCTTCGCAAAGTCGTGTGCGAATCCGGCACACTCCGAGGACTATGAGCGTAAATCCGCGATTTCAAATACTTTAGGGGTTTCTATGATTTCCACATTTTGCGATGGGTTGGCCCATTTTCGCCCGACTTACCACGAAAACACTGACTGAAGTACTGACTGAATTCGAATGGTTAGACCCGGACCTCCGGCCCGAAGTTCGCGCCCCCTCGCCGGATTTCAGCGGCGAAACTGGGGCGGTACAATCGAAGCGAACCCGGCCCCATGCGGCGGTGTCCATTTGTGCCGTGGGCGAGAAATGCGAACGGGCGAGCGGAGGGCGAGACGATGGTGGCGGGAAACTTCGGACACATCGATGCGTTGCCCGACGGCATACGCGATATATTTATGGAATTATGCAAAGATGTTGTCATGTTGTATCAGAAATGGGACTTCTACCTCGGCCTCTTCGGCGATCCGGAGAAACGCCCGATCATCGACAAGCTGCCACGAGCATTCGGGGTAATCGAGGAAGCGCTTCGCGCCGACATCACGATGTCCGTCTGCCGTCTGAGCGATCGCCTTGAGATCGGCAAGCGCGAGAACCTGAACTTCAGGTCGCTGGAAGCCTTCTACGACCAGGATACCGACCTCAAGAAGTTCGTCGATGATTTCGTGGCGGCCTGCGCCCGGTGATACTGCATCGCAACAAACTGGTCGGGCATAGCGACAAGTTGGCGCGGCTGAAGCCCGAGCAGGTGATGATCAGCGAGATCAAAAGATCGGATATCGACCAGATCATGAAGGGCGCGGAAACGGTGCTGAATCATGTCGGCTGGCGATACGGAAAGATGACATTCGGATTCGGACTCCCGGGAGATGCCGGGGCGGCCAATCTACTCCACTGGATCAAAAAAGGCCTCGCTACGAGAGGGATTCCGGGAACTTGATTTCATAGGCAGAAGGACGCGGATTTCATCCCTCCAAGTCCCCCGCCTTCAGCCGCCTCGGCACCATCTCTCCTGCCCCGGCTCGATTCGGTAAGTTGGGCAAATTTCTGGCACTAGATTGCAAGCGAGATGCATAAGTCATAAGCTTGGTGACCAGACCCGATCCCGCCTTATTTCCCTTTGTCATTTTGATAATTATAAATGCGAGTTGTTCCGTCCAACTTCACGGTGGCCGATTATTGCAACGGGATGAAGGACCGCAGCATCCTCATCAACCGGGAATATCAGCGTTCCCCGAAGGTTTGGCCGCCCGCCGCCCGATCTTATTTGATCGA
Source organism: uncultured Planctomycetota bacterium (assembly GCA_963743925.1). Taxonomy (GTDB): domain Bacteria; phylum Planctomycetota; class Planctomycetia; order Isosphaerales; family Isosphaeraceae; genus CAVZRC01. The sequence goes on from CAVURY010000037.1 coordinate 665,784, forward strand.
TACGATCCTGTCCGGCTATCCAGTCCCCAAGTTTTCCCTTTATCAGAAGACCGAGTTGCGTACTCGCAAAACGGTCAAGGAGATCGTCGATGGTCAGCAGAGGAGTCAGGCCATTCTAGATTTTTTCAACGAAGACCTCCGCTTATCGGGGAAGAGCATTTACGCAGGGAAGAAATTCGCGCAATTGGAGGATGACGAGCAACGTAGATTCATTGATTATTCGCTCAGCGTGGATCTGATCGTCAACGCCACCGATCAGGACATCCGGCAAATGTTCCGCCGCATCAACTCCTACACCGTACCGCTTAATGCGCAGGAAAAACGCCATGCGACTTATCAGGGGAATCTCAAGTGGTTCGTCGTCGGATTATGTGATAAATATGATCAAACTTTGAAAAATATAGGCTTATTCGGCGAGAGGCAGTTCGCCCGCATGGCAGATGCAGCATTGTTCAGCGATATACTGATGAACCTAGGGGAAGGCATCCAGGACCAATCGGACGCGAAGCTCGATAGGTTCTACAAACTGAATGACCCCGACTTTGACGCCTCAGAGATCTTGGAAGCGCAATTAGCTGAGGTTTTCCGGATTATCGTCAAATCTGTACTTTCAGGGAGATTCTTAATGCTATGCAGCCAGATTGAGCAGCCGTTCGGCCGTAGCCTGAATTTCCGCCTCCGTCGCCCCCGGGCGTAGAGCCGCACGAATCTCCTCGCCCAGTAATTCACGACGCCACGCCCGCCGCTTGTCCGCGTGGCTCGGGCGGCGTGACGCCTTGTCCCACGGCGAGGCCGAGCGGTCCACCAGATCCTCGTCCTTGCGGCCCCACGCCCACGCCTCGGTCATCGTGTAGGTCCACAGGCAGACGTGGAACGCCCCGATGTTCGCCCAGATGAACCGCACCTGCTGCTGGCCCGCACCGACGATCTGCTTGCACTCACGGAAGGTGATCTCCAGGCTGAACCGGTCGGCCACCATCCCCAGGATGTCGGCGACGCTCGCCGAGGGGTCGGTGCAGAAGTACGCCCTCCAGCCGGTCGGCTCGTCCACCAGGACCACCCGGATCACCCCGCCGGCCGGCCGCCAGGTCGCCAGGAATGACTTGTACTTCTTGACCACCTTCTCCCCGTACAGCTCGAACGTGTCGGACGACCAGCCGCGCCGCTGGCCGCCTCGCTTGGCCAGGTCGATCTTGTCCTCCCCGTAGGTCCGTGGCCGGCCCCGCCTCCCCGCCGGCCGGGGTCCTGGCAACGTCCGCAGGGCCGCGTCCTTGCGGAGCCGGCTGACGACCGTCATCCCCAGGGCCATCGCCGGCTTGAGGAAGTCCGCCTTGGCATAGGCTCCGTCGGCCACCACCCAGATCGGTAATCCCAGCAGTTCCAGCCAAGGCTTGGCCCACCGGAGCAGCTCGATGGCCAGTTCCAGCTTGGTGCGGAACGCCGGACGATGCTTCGGGTCGATCGACGGGAGGTCCTTCTTGCGGACGTAGAGCCGGGCCAGCAGCGGCAGGGCGACGACTCCCCACGCCGGGTGGACGACGAGCAGGGCCAGGACGACGAAGACGTGCCCATAGACGTAGGGCGAGCCGGCCGGCCCGGGGGTCGGGTTGTGATGGATGCCGGCCCCCTGGACGTGCGGCCCGTACCGCTTGGTCGGGGTGTCGTCCAGGGCGAGGGTCAGCCGCGTGGCCTCCTTGAGCAGCGGCCGGACCACCTCGGTCAGCAGGCGTCGGGCGATGCGATCGGCCCGCTTGCCGGCGGCGGCGACGGCGGCGTAACAGGGACGGAATTGGTCGCTCAGCTTCGCGGCCCTGATCCAGGTCGTGACGGTGCGCCGGCCCCGGGCCAGGACGGCCCCGAGGAACAGGAGGGCGAGCCGAGGGGCGGAGCGGCTGTCGAGGGCGGCGGCGAGCCACGAGAACCACTGGCACGGTGCGGGTGTCGGATGCGAGTATGTCATGGCCGGCTCCGGTCGGGACGACGGTCAGGTGTGGTAACCGCCATCGTCCCGCTCGGGCCGGCCCCCGTCTACCCAATCCTCGTCAGGCGCCGGAGGTGCGTGAGGTGAGCGTCTACGGCTATCTGAGCTGCCACGACTGCCGCCAGATGCTATGGCTGGGCAAGGCGCTCCATCGCGGCCAGCGGCCGCTGTACTTTCACATCGGCGGATCAGAGGAGCCGAAGCATTGGGAGCGAGAGTGGCTCAACCAGGTGGTCTGGAAATTCTTGGCGGACCATACCGGGCATCGGATCGACGTGCGGCTGGAGCACGAGATGACCGAGGACATGCTCGGCTATCAAGAGATCGGCGGGGATGGCGAGGCCGACATCAGCATCGAGAACTACCTCGCCGACTGGTCGGGGGCGGTGGTCGATCGGGACGAGCATGATCTGTGACGCATCACCTGGACCCGTAGAGGGGTGACCAGTGAGTAGGCCATTGTCCTTCGATAAGCAACGTGCGACAGGCCCGCTCAAACTATATCGCCAGCAGGCGATATGCATCAAGTCTCGGAAAGTGCAGCTCGATTACAGGCGAGAGATTTACCTTCGCGGCGCTCATGTCTTTCAGATAGTTGATCGAATCGATGATGTTATCCGGGAGCGGCGTGTATCGCGACAATTAGCCTTCAATAGTGGCGGTATGGTACAGCGCATTCATAGCGATTCTCCATGCTCGATTCGATCATTCGCACTCCCAGAACGAGATCAGGGTCTATGCCGAAGCCATGCGCGACTTGGCCAGGCGAGTCGCGACTGTGAGCGTTGCGGCTTGGGATGAATTTGAGGCATAGAATAGCGGGTCATGATTGGGGTAAATAACTTGCAGCAATCTACGTGATAGCAATTTGTCATTCGGCCTTTCTGCTCTTTATCAATCATGAGATTTCTCCTCTTGCTTCTTTGCCAGCTCGAAAAGCTCCGATGTAAAATGCGTCGAATTATGGATGGTCCGTGCCACATCGCGGATCACGAGGATCACAAGACCATTCCCGCGCGGTCCGACCTGCCTGCCGGCGCTGGTAGGCGTTCAATGGCATCTACCTTCACAGCACGGGCGAACCGGTGACGCGTCTCGCACAGGGCTATTACCGGACGAGAGACGGGAGAGACCTTCGTTCCGAGAGTCCGACGGCCCCCTGATCTCGAAAGCCCCGGCCTCACCGCCGGGTTTTTTGTTGCGCCCAACAGGCCAGTGCCCCGCGTCGGGATCGAACCCGCGACCTCGGCCTTCGCAAGGCCGCGCTTTGTCCGTCTGAGCTACTGGGGTGTGGAATCCATGCGAATCCGTGGCAATCTACATGGCTTCGTGGAGAACCGTGGAGTCTACACGGAAAACACTGGCTTTTTAGTGACTTGAGGAAAGCCGAATGTCGCAAATCATTGTCGTCAAACGACTTCCTGTGGTCGCAGCAGCATCTTCGCAAAGTCGTGTGCGAATCCGGCACACTCCGAGGACGTCTCGCGGGATTCCATGACTCGGACGCGGCAGTCGGGGGAGATGTTCGCTCCCGGCCGTTGGATTTTCGGCGGCCATGTCCTCCTGCGGGATTTGCTTTGGATGTAAAATGGCGATCGACTCAGTCACGCGACCGGTTCGCCTCGATCATCACGTGGAGCGATCATGCCTTTTGCCAATTATGTCCGCGAAGTGATCCGACTCTCCGGCGGGGCCCCCGCAGCGGGACCGGGGGAGACACCGGAGCCCCCCTCCAGAGGTATGCACACGTCGGGCGGGAATGACGCGGCGGCGACCTATCTGAAGACGCTCCCGGAAGATGTCGTCATGAAGCTCCAGACCTTGATGTTCCTGGGCAAGGACGGCTATACGAACATCCATAATCTCCACGACCATTTCAGGGGCCTCACGCGCGACAAGCAGGAGGCGATCCGCGCCATGACATCCAGGGTTTCCCTGGCCGAGTATATGGGAAAGGCGCTCAAGCTGGCGGAGAAGCACGGCGTCAACCTGGATATCGAGTTCTGATCGGGAGAGGCATGCCCTCGACGGATTTCTTCGCGCTTGAGGCGGCGAGAGGCCCTTCTCGAATCAAGCGGATTCGGCACCAGATGTGCTTTACCACTGACAGTGTCCATATCAGCTTCTTCGAAATACATCTCGTGCTCGACGCCTCGCGGGCGAAGGATAACTCCGATGGGCTTGATCCTGCTGATTTTGCTGGTTGCCTTGCTCGTGGGGGCTCTGCCGACCTGGCCGCACTCCCGGCAATGGGGCTATGGTCCCAGCGGTGGCCTCGGCACGCTCCTGGTCATCCTGTTGATACTGGTCCTGCTCGGATATGTGCCGAGTCGATTCTGATAGGCGCGGAGTTTGACGATCCCAGTTATCGGAGTTCGCCGGGAGAAGTCGGGTCGTCGGCCTGCGCGAAGTAGGCGAGGGCCTCGCGATAGGCCTGCTCGACCGTGCGGAATTCCGCCGGGTCGCCGCCGGCGTCCGGGTGTGAGGACATGACCAGCCGTCGGTAGGCGGCCTTGATGGAATCCGCCGAGCAGGGGAACCGCACGCCGAGCGTGGCGCACCAGGCGTGCTTCGCCGTCAGGGCCGCCTCCACGTCGCGGATGCCGTCCTGCTCGCTGGCGTAGAACATGAGTTCGCGATGGGCATGGCGCCGGCGGAAGCGCCCCTCTTGCCTCAGCGCGACGCGATCGATGGCCAGCGTGCGCGTCTTGGGGGCGTCCACCGGCGATTCTCCGACTCGTTGACTTCGGCGAGCCCATTCGTCCTCGTCGAAGGGATCGCAGTCGACGTAGATCTTGCCCGCGTTCTGCCTGACGATCCGATGCCTGGTCACCGCGACGTGCCCGAGCGAATCGGGCGGATCGCGTTCGGTCGCGGAGTAGAGGAACGCGAGACGAGTCGTTCCCCCGACGCGCCTGGATCGGTCGGCCGGGCGGCCGAACCGGGCCTTGGGCCGGGGTGCATTGGCGCCCTCGGCCTCTCCTTCCGTGCTCGGCACGCGTGCCGAGCCACCGCCACCACGCTTGTAACCGGAGGCCCATTTGGCGGGGAGGTGCTTCAGCCGCGGGCCGACCTGCTCGACGGCCTTCTCCTCGGCGCGGGCGGCGGACTTCTCGTATCCGGAGGCCAGGGCGGGCGAGAGGGCTCGGGCGTCGGACTCGCTCTCCCAGGCGACCCAGAACCAACGACCGATCCCGACCGAACAGCATGCGAACGCAGGGACTTCGTTCGTTTCCTCGCTCATGATCGTTGGCATGCCTCACCGGAACAGATGATCCCTATGGCCATTATCCGGTTTTCTCGAGCGATTGCAACGAGAAGCGATTGGCCCATCGCTGCACTGCGAGGACGTTAAGAGCCGCCTCGCCGAGGATACCCGGCGAGGCGGCTGACGGGATCTCATCCGTTTCAGAGACTGTCCCATAAGGGGGACACTTGTTGAACGAATTGAAAAATCCTTCCGGACCTTCTATCTCGTCCTTGCACCAAGAGTTACGACAAAGAAACAGCTCGATGCCGCCGTAGGTGCGTTCACGAATGGCCCGTTTGGTGGCATCCTCTTGGGTAGGGGATGATGCGCGTAGTCATCCGAGGTCGGCCCTCGGGTCGATGACACCGCTTCGCTGTCCGCACGATCTTCTTCGGAATGGGAGATGAGACGATCACTCCAAACTCCTGGCCCCTGAAAAGGGAATGCCGGCCGGCCCGGGGCCGGGTCGGGATCGGCGACCGTGGCGTCGGAGGCCCGGCGAAAAGTTGCCAATGAGTGCCAATGAGTGCCATGGCCCGACCGGATCCGAGCCCGTCTCGGAAGTCGCGGTGGCCGTCTCGTCGGGTGCTCGGTGAGAACCGAATTCGGCAAGTGACCCGGGACCGGCGCTCACGGAGCACCCGACAAGACCCTTCCGAGATAGACACTCAGTCTTCCAGGACCGGCTCGGGGAGCTCGGCGGCGTTCCGTTCCTTGCGGATCTGGACGGTGCGCTCGTAGGAATCCTTGACCGCATCGCGGGCGCGGGGCCATTTCATCTCGGCATGACCTTGTGACTTGGCCCAATCCTTCTCCAGGTCATCCACGATCGTATCGAATCCGGCGTCACCGTATTTCGACTCGGCCTCCGCCCCGTATCGATAGACGGGCTGATACATGTCGAAAGTTTCGCCCTCCTCGACGTAAGGCCTCGAGCGGAAATTGTCGCGGAGCCAGTTATCCTCGGTGGTCGGGTCGATCAATTCGCCGACGCCCTTGCCGGCGAGCCCGCCCGCCACGGCTCCCAAAGCCGCGCCGACGGCGGCGGTCACCGGGCCGGCGACGGCGCCGACGGCCATGCCGCTCGCGGCACCGCCCAAGGCGGCCCCGATGCCGGTCTCGATGGGATGCGATCCCGGCGCATCGGTGATCGGGTCAGGGTTCCGGCTGCCCTTGGGCGGCAGATCGACTTTCTTTTCCGGATCGATCTTGGTTGCCATGGTGTCTGTCCTATCGTTGATTGAAGTGAACAATCTTGCTGGGTCGAAAATCCCTCCGATGCTCGTCGAGCGAGCGAGTCGGAAGCTCTACGAGCAATTCGCTTGCCGAAAAGAGAACACTAGCGGATGGGATCAGCGTGAATGTGATCATGCTCGATGCCTTCAATGTTTTGATCGGATTCGTCCCACCCGGGCTCTCGGTTCGGCGATCATGGGGCGGTTGCCGAAACGTCGACGATTCGACGACGCCGCGCGCTTCATGAGCCCAGCACCGGCGCGGCGTTTGCGTGTGGACGAGTCAAGATATTCGAGACTATCAGGTAAGTGATGGGACGATTCAATGGAAGGGAGGGCCATCCGATGCGTGGAGAAGCCATTGCAGAGGTCGTCAGCTCGCTGATCATCGCGACGCTCACGGGCCTGTATACCTTGGGAATATTCCTCGCGGCGGGTTTTGCCTTTTTCGCCTTTCATCCGGGGATGAAGGCATTGGCATTGATACTCGCGCTGCTCGGGGCCATGAATTTGCCCCTCTTCGCCATATGGTGCCGTCAGGCGGCGAATGACTTTGCGATGTGGGCCGATTCCGTACCTTCCAACGCACAAAAACCGCCGGTCGCTCACTGACAACTTGTCATGGATGTCGGGTTCTTCTGTGGCCGGCCTCTGTGAGGCCGGCATTTCGATCGCGGTGTCATAGTCCACGCCTACAGCTTCACTCTTCGAGCTCGGTACTCCTGGGCTGCCCTCAGGTCGAAGGCCTCGCCATTCTCTACCTTGTCGATCGGCGACTTGAAGCCAGCGTGCGCCACCGCATAGTCCCGTCTTCAGGGTCAATCCGCGCCGGCGCCGGTGACGGCCGTCATGCGTCATTCCTGCCGACGTGGGAAAGCCCGAAGGTGGTCGCCCGTGGCGGTTCGCGGGCCGGTCGCGTAGGCTGGAATCGGTGGACCGGGGAAGCGGCCAAGGGTGCCGACCGGATTCCTGGAGAGGAGAGGGACAGGCCCATGACGGTCGAACGGCTCAAGATCCGCTGTTATCGATGCAACCAGCTTCTGGCCGTGTCGCCGAACAAGGCGGGCACGGTGGTCGCTTGCCCCAAGTGCAAGGCCGACCTGCTGATACCGCGACTCGATTCCCAGGCCACGGGCGACGGGGCCGAAGACTCGGGGATGGCCGCCAGCCTGTCTCAGCCTCGAAAGGCCTCGGCGTCCGCGACGGCATCGTCATCGTCATCGTCATCGGGAGAATCCAACTCCTACCTGGACGAGATCGCGGCCATGATCCCGCCGGAGCTGGCCTCGTTGCGCCCGGAGGACTTGCGGGTCGAGGCCGAATTCTTCGATAGCCTGACGAACATCCCGCCGGCGCCTGCCCGCTCGGATCCGTTCCAATTCCCCGACTCCTTCTCGCCGGAGACCATCCTGCCCCCCCCCGAGAGACCGATTCCATCGGCACCGGAAGGCGGGTTCGTGTTCTCATCCGAGTCGGTCGCGGGGACCTCGGGCCCGATCACGATGCCTCCGCCTCTACCCGCAGCCGAAGCGGACGTGGTCGTCCCGCCGATCCAGCTCGAGGCGTCGCCGACGATCCAGGCCCCCGTCACCGAGACTCGACGCATCAACGAGGTCACCCTGCCGGCGTCGGTGGTGCTCGCCTGGTCATTGTTCGTCCTGGCCGCGATCGCGATGTCGTTCGTCGCCGGGCTCATGATCGGGCACTTCCTCTGGAGGACGATCCCGTGACCCCGCTTGGCCCGATCGCGGTCGTCTGCTAGGATGGGCGTTTGCCATACCGCTCGTGTGCATCCCATTTGAGAGCCTCACCATGCGTTCCGATGCGATCAAGCTGGGCGACGCCCGCGCCGCCCATCGAAGCCTGCTGCGTGCCACCGGCGTCGGTGAAGGGGACTGGAACAAGCCGTTCATCGCCATCTGCAACAGCCACGTCAACATCATCCCGGGGCACGTCCATCTCCAGGCGGTGGGGAACTACGTCAAGGAGTGCGTCCGCGCGGCGGGGGGAGTCCCGTTCCTGTTCAACACGATCGGGGTCGATGACGGCATCGCGATGGGCCACGACGGGATGAAGTTCTCGCTCCCCTCGCGCGAGCTGATCGCCGACAGCGTCGAGACGATGATCCAGGCGCACTGCTTCGACGCGATGATCTGCATCCCGAACTGCGACAAGATCGTGCCCGGCATGTTCATGGGTGCGATGCGGGTCAACGTCCCGACGATCTTCGTATCGGGCGGCCCGATGGAGGCGGGGAAGACCGAGTCGGGGAAGACCGTCAACCTGATCGACGCCTTCGTCGCGGGGGTGCAGAAGCAGAACGGCCAGATCTCGGCCGAGGCCCTCGAGGAGATCGAGAAGGCCGCCTGCCCGACCTGCGGGAGCTGCTCGGGCATGTTCACGGCGAATAGCATGAACTGCCTGGCCGAGGCCCTCGGCATGGCGTTGCCGGGCAACGGGACGATCCTGGCGACCTCGGCCGATCGCAAGGCCCTCTACGAGCGCGCGTCGCATCGGATCGTGGCGATGGCCAAGGAGTTCGCCAAGCTCGGGCCCGGTCATGGGATCCTGCCCCGCGAGATCGCGACCGGGGCGGCCTTCGACAACGCGATGGTCCTCGACATGGCCATGGGGGGGAGCACCAACACCGTGCTCCACATCCTGGCCATCGCGCACGAGGCGGGCGTGCCCTTCACCCTCGAGCGGATCGACGCCTTGAGCAAGCGGACGCCCAACCTCTGCAAGGTGAGCCCGTCGAGCCGCTATCACATCGAGGACGTCGCCCGCGCCGGCGGGATCCACACGATCCTGGGCGAGGTCGCGCGGGGCTGTCCCGACTTGCTGGACATGACGTGCAGTACGGTGACCGGCAAGACCCTGGGCGAGAACATCGAGGAATACGACATCCGCGGCGCGACGGCGGGCGCATCCGCCCGACTCTTCACGCAGGTCCGGGCGGGCGGCGAGCGCACCAGCCAGGCTTGGACGGTCCCCAGCGTCGCGGCCGGGGCCCATTCGCAGGCGGCCGGCCTGGCCTTGCTCGACGCCGAGGGCGAAACCGGCGAATGCGAGGCCGTACCACTCGGCATCGTCAACGGAAACGGGCACGGAGGCCCGCCGTCACCGGGGGGCGAGGGCGACGGCTTCGACCCGTACGACGTGATCCGCCCGGTTTCCAACGCCTATTCGAAGACCGGCGGGCTGACGATGCTCTCGGGCAACCTCGCGCCCAAGGGGGCGGTCATCAAGACGGCGGGGGTCAAGCCGAAGATGCTCAAGCACACCGGCCCGGCGGTGATCTTCGAGAGCGAGGTCGACGCCTACGTCGGGATCATCAACGGCAAGATCAAGGCGGGGGACGTCGTCGTGATCCGCTACGAAGGGCCCAAGGGAGGGCCCGGCATGCAGGAGATGCTCGCCCCCACGACGGCCATCAAGGGCGTCGGGCTGGATGAGCATTGCGCCCTGATCACCGACGGCCGGTTCTCCGGCGGGACGGCCGGAGCATGCGTCGGCCACGTCAGCCCGGAGGCCGCCGTCGGCGGCCCGATCGGCCTGCTCCAGGACGGCGACATGATCGAAATCGATATCCCCAACGGCGTCCTTTCGGTCCGGCTCAGCGATGACCAGTTGACCGAGCGTCGCGCGGCCTGGACCCCACGGCCCCTGAAGATCAAGTCCAGCTATCTGGCTCGCTATGCCAGGATGGCCACCAGCGCCGATACCGGCGCGATCCTCAAGTGGGATTGAGGACGAGACCGGGCGTGGCTTCAGCCCTCGATGGGAGCTTTGTAGGGTGCTCTGCGAGCACCGGATCGGCCGGGGCATGCGAATCGGTGCTCGCAGAGCACCCTACGAATCAACCGTCAGGGCTTCCGATTTGCCCCTTGTGGAGAGACCGACGTGAAGCTGTTCGACCTGAGCGGGAAAGTGGCGATCGTGACCGGGGGCAATGGGGGGATCGGCCTGGGCATCGCGCTGGGATTGGCCCAGGCCGGGGCCAAGGTCGCGATCCTGGGGCGAAACACGGCGAAGTCGGAAGCCGCCGCCGGCGAGATCCACTCCCAGACCGGGGTCGAGACGCTCGTCGTCACCGCCGACGTCTCCAGGCCGGAGGATATCGAGAAGGCGGCCGAGGAGACGTTGAAGCGATTCGGCCGCGCCGACATCCTGTTCAATAATGCCGGCATCAATATCCGCAGGCCGCCGCAGGAGATGACGCTCGCGGAGTGGAACGAGGTCATGAACGCCAACCTCACCAGCGCGTTCCTGATGTCGAAGGCGGTCTACCCGGCGATGAAGCGGGAGGGCGGCGGGAAGATCATCAACATCGGGAGCATGACGTCGATCTTCGGCGCCAGCTTCGCGCCGGCCTATGCGACGAGCAAAGGGGGCATCGTCCAGTTGACCAAGAGCCTGGCGCTCGCCTGGGCGCCCGACCAGATCCAGGTCAACGCGATCCTGCCGGGCTGGTTCGATACCGAGCTGACGGAGAAGGCCCGGGAGCAGATCCCGGGCCTTCACGAGCGCGTCCTCGCGCGGATCGCACAGGGTCGTTGGGCCAAGCCGGCCGACATGGCGGGGACCGCGATCTGGCTCGCCAGCGCGGCCAGCGATTACGTCACCGGGATCGCGGTGCCGGTCGACGGGGGCTATACCTCGACGTTGTGACAAGGACATGCCCGGCGTGGGGCCGGTTGGAGCGGCCGGTGATGGCTCGGCCCGATCGCGGCCTAAACCCGCGGGGTCTCATCTCTTCTCGCTATCGGAGGACTTCGTCGCCAACTCGGCGGAGCGGGCCTCCGGCTCGGGGTTGCGGACGACCCGGCCGAAGACCTCGATCTCGAGCTTCCGGTTGAACGGGAGCCGCAGCGAGACGGCCTTGACCGGCACGAGGAACTGCAAGCCCACGTTCGGGACGGGCAGCATGAACACGGAAGGCATCGATGGGATCTTCGAGGTCGTGTTGTAGCCGGTCCGGTTCATCTGGGAGTCGGCCGTCGGCTTGGCTTGCGGCCGGGGCTGAGGGGTCTTCTTGGACTGCGGGCTGGGCCTCGGCTCGGCCGATTCGTCTTCCGAAGACGGCGAGTCCTCGACCTCATCGGCGGGGAGCTGGGGCAGCTCGGCGGGCCGGCCGTCGGCGTGGACCCCTTGCGGGATCGATCGGCTCGGCGGGGTGGGGATGGCCATCGGGAGATTGTCGGGGGCCTTGGGGACGGCCTTCAGGGCGCGTTCGGCGATCGGCGCCGCGGGGACCGGGACCAGGGATAACCTGGGGACCACCGGGATGTTTCGCTGGACGGATTTCTCGACGTCCCCTTCGGCTTCGATGATCGCCAGCCGCTCGCGGATCACGGCCTTGCCGTCCTTGCCCGCCACCGTGTGGGGTCCGAAACTCACCAGGAGGATGCCGTCCTTCGGGATCAGCCATTCTCCCGCGATCGCCTGGCTGGCAATCTCGGGGACCTCGATCGAGACGGTGTGGACCTCGTCCGACTTCGGCTTCGACGCGGCCTTCGTCGCCGTGGAGCAACAGGTGGACGCCTGACTGGTCGTCGCGAAGTGTGCCTTGATCACCTCATCTTTGCCGCTCGCGCAACCGCTCGCACAGCACGCCGACGTCGTGTTCGCGACGGTCCTGACGGGCTCTCCCACCTCGCAGTGTCCCTCGGCTTCATGAATCGGAGCGGTATGGCCAATGGCCGTGAGCCCGGCGGCCTTGACGTGACCGACGACGACATGGGGCTGAACGATTGTGGCACTCGTCGCGGCCTGGCTCGCATGCTCGCCGTTACGAGGGAGGTTCATGTGATGGATGGCGCGGACCTCGGTATCCTCGAGGACGAGCTGGACGAGCACGCCCTGATCCATCTTGCGTCCGGTCATGGTCCCGACGGGTCCGGTTCGAACGGACTCGGGCTTCCCTTCGGTGGGCCGATCGTTGCCATCCCACGAGACCCGGGTGACGAGCTGGCGATCGAATCGCATCGAGAAATGCACCGGCGCACCGTTCCAGGCGTTGATCAGCGGGGTCTGCATGGTGCGGGCGGCCTGATTCTGGCCGAGGGCCTGCTGGAGGATTCGCTCCTTCACATGCTCGGGAGCGGTCCAGACCGTCGCGGCACCCTGGCGGGTCACCGGCGTCAGCCGGCTGAAGACGGCCTCACGCCAGCCCATCCCCTCGGTTTCCACGAACCGGACCTTGTACTGGATCGGGACGTTCTCCGATCCCGCCTTCGGTTCGGCGGCGAGCCCGGCCAATGCGACAGCGATCCATCCCAGAGACATCCCCATGCGATGACCTCCCTTCCATCACGAGTGCGCGTCGAGTCCCTTCCGACGGCGGACTGGTCGTGCGAGACCAGGCCGATTCGGGCGGGATCATACGACCGATCGGCGGGGCCGTCAATCGCGACCGTCGGCCGTCGTCCTCGAAAACTTGAGGAGAAATCGGAGCCCGTCGGTTGGATTCCGCCAGCGGTGGGCAACCGCTCGCGGGGCGAAGCTTCCGGACCGGAAGCTAGCGGTGTAGCTCCGGTCAGGTATCCACTTGGATCCTGGACTGGGATTGGCTCATGAAGCCGATCGGAGCGAACGCGGGGTTATACGCCAGGGGTACCAATTCGGCGTAGGTCGGCTTCTCGGGGGTCGTGGACGGCCTCTTGCTCGAGTTGTTCCCGGCAGCGAGGGCCTCACGCCATTCCTTGGGCGTGTCGCCGCGGTTTTTCCCCGAGGCGGCCTTGGCGACTGCGATCACGAGATCATTGAATCGCTCCTGGTCGTCGTTGATCGACTTGATCATCTTCACGTCGTTCTCGAGCTGGATCTCCGCCATGGCCGCACCCCTCTGGGCCTCCATCGCCAGTTGGGCTATGGAGATCTCCGCATATTCGGTGGTGTCCGTCTCCTTCACCAGGGTCTTCGAACCCGGGATCCCGGTCTTGGTCGTGGAATGTCCTACTGGACGGCGAATCAATGGCATGCCGAATTGATCGAAAGTAATGATATCGCCCGGTTGCGGCGTGACGGTCGGTGCCATCGGCGGCGCGTAGAACCGGTTCACATTGAACCGCTGGCCCTCGACGAACAGCACGCCCGGCGAGCCGGGGCCGCCCACGGGTTTCACCTCGTACTTCATCGGATCGGTCATCAGGCCGACCAGCAGGTCGAGGTAATCCTCGGGCGGTCGTTCGCGGAGGGTCGCGGTGGCACGCTGCCGGACATCCGGCGACTTGCCGTAGACGGCGAGCATCGCCAGGACCTGCGTCGAGAGCGGCTTGTTGATCTGGCCGAGGACCTGGACCGCGAACCGCTGGTGGGACGGGCCTCCGACGCCGAAGGCGCGGTAAATCGACGGGATGGCCCTCGGGTCCGTGATCGCATCGAGCGCCGCCTGGGCCAGCTCTTGCTTCCTGGCGCCATTGGCCCCGTGAATGTCCTTGTGGACCTTCTTCAGCCGATCCGCCCAGATCTTGTCGGCCTTCTTCTGCTCGTTATCCTCGGCGAGTTGCTCGTCGGTCGTCCAGCGGCCGCCGACCTTCTTGAAGCCCAGCTTGCGCCAGGCCGCATCGCGCCTGGGGTCGCGCCTCACGACCTCGGCGAAATGGACGTACGCCTCGGCTTTCAGCCCGTGCTCTTCGCACCACAGCCCCAGCTTCCACTGCGCGGCGGCCGTGGGGTGCGTCTTCTCTTTCATCTCGTTGTAATGTGCCAGCGCCTCGGCCGGGTCCATCTCGCGCGCGACCTTCGGGGCTGCGGGCGCCTTTTCAGCACTCTTGGATTGAGGAGCCGTCCCGACCTGACCGGCCAGCAGTGCCGAGGTGATGAGCACGATTTCGATCATGGAGTCGTCCCCTATCTATCCCGGTGCATGCCCCAGGAAACGGGTGGGAGGTTACTCGGAGAACGGAGGCAACCATCCGTGCATCTCGTCAGGATACGCGGTTAGGATCCGGCGGAACAAGTGGATCGGCCCCATCCTCCTAACCATCAAGGCGAAGAGGCGGTGTTGTTTGTAACGCGGAAGCCGGGCACGGCCCTCTGAAATCGACGAAATACGCCCCGGAACCCGGGCATCGGCGACGGTCTTCAGTAATTGCCTTCTGGGTAAGAGGTTCTGTCGAATCGGTCGCGTTGGCTTCTTGCGGCCTGGAGTATGGGTCCTGGAAAATCCACTCGGATCGGGAGAATCTTTGTGCGGTCGATCGGGGAATTGGCAATATGGGATCTGGACTCGATCGGGTCGGGGTGGCATCGTGCGAGCGTTCTTGCTCTCCTTTTCGAGCTGAGCCACCCTCCCGCGACGGATCGATTCGTTTGTAACACGATGACGAAACTGTTCTTCCGGATGGGACCATCTCGGAATGTCCCGATGTTGTATCGTTGCGCGCCTGGGCCTTGTCGATCGGGATGATCGCGGCCTTCGCGGCATGGGTTGGAGTGCGTACCCTCGATTCCTGGCGGCTCGAGTCCTGCCTGAGGGCCGCCAAGAAAGCGATCGGCGCTCGATCGCCGGAGACGGCTCGTCGATTGCTGGAGGACGCGTCGAGGCGGTGGCCCCGGGAGGGTGAGATCGCCTTCTTGCTGGGCGCCTGCGAGATGTCGCTCGGCCGGCCGGAGTCGGCCACGGAGGCATGGTCGCGAGTCCCGGCCGATTCGCCGTTCGCGCCCCATGCGGCCCTGTACCGGGCCCGGCTCGTCTTGCGGCAGGACCGATTCGCCGAGGCCGAAGGGTTGCTCGAGACGGCGATGAAGGGCGGCGGCGCCCACCAGATCGAGGCCCGCGAAACCCTCGTCAACCTGTACAAGCTTCAGGGCCGATTCGATGAGGCCCGAGCGCTGGTATTGGGGGCCTGGGGGCAGTATCCGAATCCCGGCGGCCTGATCAAGGAGCTGGAGACGCTCAGCTCGAACAGGCCGGTGGGCCTGGACGTGGTCCATTCGGCGCTGGAAAAAGCGTCGCGGAATGCACCGGACGACGACCGGATCTGGCTGGGATGGGCCAACCTGGCCGCGCGTTCGGGGAAGTTCGATGAGGCGAAGCGGCGCCTCGAGGCCTGTCTCGAGCGACGGCCGGGCGACGCGGCCGTCTGGAGGGGATGGCTGGACTGGTCGCTCGCGGCGCAGGACGAGGCCGAGCTCGAGCGGGCCATCCGCCACCTGCCGCCGGACCGTCTCACACCGCCCGAGGTGCTCTCGCTCCGCGCCTGGTTCGCGGCCCGAGCCGGCGATGCCGCCGGGGAACGTCGATTTCAGGAGGAGATGGTCGCACGTGAGCCCGGCAACCTTCGCGCCCTCCAGCGGCTGGCCGACCTCGCACTGGCCGACGGCCAGGCCGATCGGGCGGCGCGACTCCGCGAACGCCGGGCCGAGCTGAACCGGGTCAAGTTCGAGTACGAGAACAAGGTCTTGAAACTCGACCCCCGCGAGGCGCCCGAGGCCGCCCGGATGGCCGAGAGGCTGGGCCGATACTTCGAGGCCCAGGCTCTCTGGACGGTCGCGGCCCGGTCCGATCCGGGCAATTCCGAGGCCCGTGAGGCCACGGACCGGCTCCAGAAGATCGCGGCCCGCCGTCCGACTGGCCCGACGCTCCGCGAGCTGATCGCCGACCTGGATGCGCACCCTGTCCGGAAGACCAAGACCCCCGGCACCGTCGCGTCGCGGAACCTCAGCCTCACCGACGACGCCGAGCCGGCCGGCCTCCATTTCGTATTCGATAATGGGGCCTCGGACCTCCGTCAGATGCCCGAGACCACGGCAGGCGGGGTCGGCCTGCTCGATTTCGACGGCGATGGCTGGCTCGACGTCTACCTCACCCAGGCCGGTCCTTTCCCGCCCGAGCTCGATTCGCCGCGCACGGGTGGCGATCGACTGTTCCGCAATCGCGGCGATGGGACGTTCGAAGACGCGACCGCCTCCTCGGGCCTCGCCGCCTTCGCCCGGGGCTACAGTCACGGCGTGACGGTGGGGGACTTCGACAATGATGGCTCCCCGGACCTCTTCATCACGCGATGGCGGCGCTACGCCTTGTACCGCAATCGAGGCGACGGGACTTTCGAGGACGTGACCCAAAAGTGGGGGATGGGCGGTGACCGCGACTGGCCGACTTCGGCGGCGTTCGCGGACCTCGACGGCGACGGCGACCTCGACCTGTACGTTTGCCACTACCTGGCCTGGGATGCCTCGAATCCGAGCCTCTGCCGGGATCACCGGACGAATGCCTACACCTATTGCTCCCCGCAGTACTCACCCTCCCTGGCGGATCACCTGTTTCGCAATGATGGAGGCCGGTTCACCGACGTGACCGCCGAGGCCGGCATCGTCGATCGTGACGGCCGCGGCCTGGGTGTCGTCGTCGCCGACCTCGACGGCGACGGGCGGCCCGATATCTACGTCGCCAACGATCAGACGGCGAACTACCTGTTCCGGAACCTGGGGGGGTTCCGCTTCGAGGAGATCGGAGGGACCTCCGGCGTGGCCAGCAGCGGAGCCGGGGTCTACCAGGCGAGCATGGGGGTTGCCAGCGCCGACATCGACGGCGACGGCACGCCCGACCTGGCCGTCACCAACTTCTACAACGAGTTGACGACCATCTATCGCAACCGGGGGGCCGGGATCTTCACGGATTCGACCGTGGAGTCGGGCGTCGCCGCCCCGAGTCGTTACCTGCTGGGTTTCGGGGCCGCTTTCCTCGACGTTGACAACGACGGTTGGCCGGACCTGGCTACGGCTAACGGCCATGTCGGAGATTTCCGCCCCGAGATCCCCTGGCTGATGCCCGCCCAGCTCCTCGTCGGGACGGGCGGGGGCCGGTTCGCCGATGCTTCCGACCGGGCCGGTCCGCCCTGGCGCGTGGATCGCCTCGGACGCGGCCTCGCGACCGGAGACCTCGATAACGACGGGCGCGTTGACCTGCTGATCCTCTCCCAGAACCAGCCATTGGCCTATTTCCATAACCGGAGTGCCGGGGGCCACAGCCTGACCCTCAGGCTGGAAGGCACGGAGTCGAACCGCGATGCCGTAGGTGCCAGGGTGACCGTGGTCGCGGGCGGTCGGCGCCGCAACGCCTGGCGTATCGGCGGCGGCAGCTATCAGTCGGCGTCCGAGGGCAGGCTCCACTTCGGCCTCGGCGACGCCGAGCGGGCCGAAGAGATCGAGGTGACCTGGCCCTCGGGTCGCGTCGGGCGGTATGGACCGCTGCCGGTCGACGCGGGATATCTGCTGAGGGAGGGGGCCGCCGCGCCGGAGGCCCTCAAAGGTTTCAACCCGCCGCACGCGGCTTCGGCCGCGACGACGTCCCCGGACCCGGGCCAGACCGGCGGCAGGGGGATTTCACCGGCCTCGTCCGGTGAACGCGGCGACTCCGACTCTCGTCGTCAAGATGCCCGTACATCGGCGTCCGGCCCTTCGCGAGAGACTTCCCCGACTCGAAATCCTTCATTCATCCTCCCAGGAGCCTGATGACATGCAGACTGACCGATATGCCCGCCCCGCCTCCCTCATGCTCGCCCTTGCCGTCGCGATCGCCTCGCCCATCGCCGGGTGCAACTCCGGGAGCGGCACGACGGTCGAGGTCTCCCCGGAGGCGCAGAAGAAGACCCAGGACATGCTCAACAACATGCACAAGCAAATGGAAACCAAGCACAAGGATATGAGCAAAAATACCGGCCGGAAAGGCCGGTGAGGCCGGCGGCCGCGGCGCGGGCGGACGGGGGCATTTCGGCCCGATCCGGCGCCCGGCCGCAGGTATCCGATCCGGCCCTCGCCTCGAGCGCAACGTCCCGATCCGATCGTCGTTTCGTCCTTCTGATCTCGTGAGGAGTCCCGAAGATGCGGAGAGAAAGTCGCGGTTTCACCCTGATCGAGCTGCTCGTCGTCATCGCCATCATCGCCGTGCTGATCGCCCTGTTACTCCCGGCCGTGCAATCGGCGCGGGAGGCGGCCCGTCGCATCCAGTGCACCAACAATATGAAGCAGATCGGGCTGGCCCTGCACAACTATCACACCACGCACAACAGCTTCCCGCAAGGAATCTCCATGAACCCCCAGGGCGCCACCGCCACGCTCAACGACTACGCCAACTGGAATTCCTGGAGCGCCCAGGGGCTCATGCTCGGCTACCTCGAGCAGCAGCCGCTCTACAACGCGGCCAACTTCAACTGGGGCCCATACCCGGTGAACCAGTACACGGCGATCAACAATACGGTCGCCAACGCGGTGATCAAGGGCTTCATCTGCCCATCCGATCCGAATGCCGGCAGCGGCCAGAACGGCGACGTCTCCTATGGGGGCAACATCAACAACTATGCCGCCTCCTTCGGGACCGACACCACCGGCGGGAATTACGCCTGGGATAATAACGCCGTCCCCTATAACAACCAGGACCCGATGGGCTGCGTCGGGATGTTCGGCTGGGCGATCTCGTACGGCGTCCAGGCGTGCACCGACGGGACATCGAACACGGTGGCCTACGCCGAGTGGCTCGTGGGAGACGGCAAAGGCCCCTCCGGCAGCCGTTATCGCGGCGACATCGAGACGAACGACGGGACGAGCAATACCTGGTCCACGAATGCGCTGACCAACTTGACGAACATCCAGACGGCGCTCCAGCAGTGCGCCTCCAAGTTCTCGTCGGAGCCGATCAGCAGCGCCGCGACCATCACGGACTACAAGGGGTGGCGCTGGTCGCTCGGCGCCATCGGCTTCGCGTCGTTCAACACGGTCCAGGTCCCGAGCGACTCCAGGTACCCGGTCGGCGGCTGCATGAGCGGTTCCACCAACGAGGCCTGGCCCAACGGAGCCTGGACCGTCGGGGCCGCCAGTGCCCACCCCGGAGGGGCCAACGTCCTGTTCTGCGACGGCAGCGTCAAGTTCATCAAGAGCAGCGTCAGCCAGTTGACCTGGATGTCGCTCGGCACCCGCAACGGCGGGGAAGTGATCAGCTCGGACGCATACTGACCCTCGGGCCCGGGTCGGGTCGGCCGCGATGGCAGCTCGTCGCGGCCGACTCCGACATCTCCCCTCCCCATCGCATCGGCGCGGATCAGGGGGCCCGCCGGCTGCCCGCGGGTTGCCGGCCTTGCATGTTGATGACCACGGCGGCAGACATCGCCGAGAGTGTCGCGACGACCAGCCGCGCGAGGAGGCGGGCGTTCCAGGTGATCGCCAGGGGGTACGCCGTCCTGTCGGCCGGGAAGGCCGCCGCCCCGATCAACTCGTAGAGGGCCGCCCCGAACGCCGCCCCGATCAGGCCGCCGATCGTCGCATTGATGGCGCGTCGACGCGGCCCGCCGAGCCCGATCCCGAAGGCCAGTCCGCCGGCCAGACCGCAAGCTGACCAGATCCCGCAATGCACCAGTAGTGGCAGGGTGAGGTCCCGGGACAACTCCTCCTTGGACACATCGAGCGCGCGGAAGAAGAGGGGCAGAAACGCCGAGGATGTTCCGATCCCCATGACGACGCCCAGGATCAGCCCGATGGCCGCCGCCATCGCCGCCGCCCGTGTCGAGTTCCGGGCCAGCCCGCCGGCGAGCCCCAGCGTCGCGCCCAGGACGCCGCCGAGCACGGCGAACGCCAGGGTCGCGTTCTTGAAGTCGGCGGCCGACTGGTCGTGGAAACTCGCCTTCATGATGACCTGGCCCATCACGTGCTGCTCCTCGATCGGCGGGCGGAACGCGTTGAGGACCGACTCGCCGATCAGCCACGAGAGGCCCCCCGCCAGCAGCCCGGCCCCGGCCGCAATCGCCAGGAGCCGGCCCGGCGTCGGAGGCAACCCCGCGGGCGATCCATTTGATGCCTCGGGCTCGATCGGGCGGCCCGATCCGAGGCCTGGCGCCGGTCTCGGACCCGAAGCCGGTTGGGACGAATTCATCGGAATACCTCGAGCGAAGTGCCTTGAATGACAAGTTTGCATAACATAAATCATTTCACATAATAAGTTTATCCGGGCCGGATCGCAAGTGGAAGGTGGTGCCGAAACCGCCCCTCGAACGCCCCGGCGCATGGCCATGGGGCTCTTGCATTTGCGCCGACCCCGGCCCGCCCGACCGCCTCGGCCCGCTCGCGTTTTTCCCAAGACTCCGTGACGATCGGGGGTCCAGGCGGACGAGTGGCCGGCTCGATCAAGGCTCCTCCGACCGACGGGCCTGGGCGCGTGCCTCGGCCCGCTGCTTGTACTCCTCGAGGTTCTCATCGACCTTCCTTCATCTCTTGGCCGATCCGGGCGACAATCCCGTCGGCGGAGCCCGATCGATCGCGGCCGAAACCCGGGTCGCCCTCCCGCCGACTCACATTGCCATCCTGGCGGAGGATCGCACAAGTTCGAGGCGAAAAAGCCGGGATCGTGCCGGGATTCCGATGACCGTATCCTCGATTGGCCGTCGGGCCCGAGGCCCGTCGTCTGGGAGACGGCTTGTAGACAGCCCTTCGATTAAGGTATCTAGTAGGGATCAGCCCTTCTCGCATCTTTGGGGTCGTCGGTGATGAGTCGGAACGATGGTTGACACCAGTTCGTTCAATTCGTTCATTCACGCAATCCGCGGCGGGAACGAAGACGCCGCGAGGGAATTGGTGCGTCGTTTCGAAGGGGTGATTCGCCGGGAGGCTCGGCTTCGGATGGAGGACCACCGGCTCTATCGGGTGTTCGACTCGATGGATATCTCGCAATCGGTGCTCACCAGCTTTTTTGTCCGCGCCTCGACCGGCCATTTCGACCTGGAGACCCCCGAGCAGCTCGTCAACCTGCTGATGCAGATGACGCGCAACAAGCTGGCTTTGCAAGTCCGACGCCAGCGGGCAGGTCGGCGCGACGGTCGTCGCCTGGCCCCCGTGCGAGTGGATGAGATGGACGTCGAGGGCGCGTCCCCGGACCCATTCCAGCTCGCATCGGACCTCGACTTGATCGAGGCGATCAGGGTGCGCCTGGGCGAGGAGGAGCGGCAGATCGCCGATCTCCGCGCCGACGGATGGGAGTGGTCGGAGATCGCCGAGAGGCTCGGCGGGTCGCCTCAGGCCCGGCGGATGCAATTGAACCGCGCGGTCCACCGCGTGGCCAAGGCCTTGAAGCTGGACCGCAACCCCGATGCCTGAGGCGGACTCCCTCCATCGATCGGCTTCGCCGGCCGCGGGGCGTTCCGCCGCCCCGGTCCGCCGCTTCCTGCGGCTCTGGCAGGAGGGGGGCCCCCCCGACGTCGAGGCTTTCGTGGCGTCAGAGGGGGAACTCCAGCCGCTCGAGCTGGCCTCGGTCCTCCGGGCCGACCAGCGGAACAAGTGGCGGGCCGGGCTCCGGGTCCCGGCGGAATGGTACTTCGAACGGTTCGCCGGCCTCCTCGAAGATGCCGACCTCGCGCTCGACCTCATCCATAACGAGTTCATGCTCCGGGAGAGCCTGGGTGAGACGGTCGATCTCCACGAGTTCATCGCCCGTTTCCCTCGGTTCGCCGAGCCGATCGGCGTCCAGGTGACCTTCCATCGCGCCCTCGATGCCGTCGCGGGTCGATCGAACGGCCGTGGGATCGAGAGCCGCCAGGAAGGCTCGGCTTGCGGAGTCCCCGCGACCGGCACGCAGCCGGGCCGGGCGCCGCAGTCGAGAAGCTACCCCGCGATCCCGGGCTACGAGATCGTTCGCGAGCTGGGAGTCGGCGGTATGGCGGTCGTCTACGAAGCCCGTCAGCTCGGGCTCAACCGTCGCGCCGCCCTGAAGATGGTCCTGAGCAATCTCCGACCCGACCCGGACCACCTCCTCCGCTTCCAGCTCGAGGCCGAGGCCGCGGCCTCGCTGGACCATCCCAACATCGTCGAGATCTACGAGATCGGCGAGAGCGAGGGGCTCCCGTATTTTTCGATGGCGTTGGTCGATGGCGGGACCCTGGCCGAGGAGCTCGCCGGCGGGCCGATGTCGGCGAGGAAGGCGGCCCAGATCACTGAGATCCTCGCGCGAGCCATCCACTTCGCGCATGAGCGGGGGATCATCCACCGCGACCTCAAGCCGGCGAATGTCCTGCTCACGCCGGAAGGCGTGCCCAAGATCGCCGATTTCGGCCTGGCGAAGGACATGGGCAAGGAATCGTCGCAGACCCAGAGCGGGACCATCCTCGGCTCGCCGTGCTACATGTCGCCGGAGCAAGCGTCGGGGAGCGTCCGCGAGGCCGGGCCGAAGAGTGACGTCTATTCGCTCGGCGCGATCCTCTACGAGATGCTCGCGGGCGTGCCTCCCTTCCGGGCCCAGACCCCCCTTGAGACCCTCCGCAAGCTCCTGAACGAGGAGCCGGAGCAGCCCAGTCGCCGGACGCCGAAGGTCCCCCGCGACCTGGAGACCATCTGCCTGAGGTGCCTGGAGAAGTCGCCCGAGCGCCGGTACGGCTCGGCGAAGGAGCTGGCGGAGGACCTCGACCGGTTCCTGAATTTCGAATCGATCCGGGCCCGCCCGCTCACGGCGCCGGAGCGCGTCTGGCGCTGGTGCCGTCGCAAGACGTCGCTCGCCATCGCGGTCGGCCTGGCCGCGATCGCGGTCGCGACGACGATCGGGCTCTCCGTCTTCCTGGCGGTCTACCACTATCAAGCCGCCTCGCGGATCGGGTCGGCGCTGCACCAGGCCGAATCGCGTCAGTGGCAGGTCGAGCAGATGGCGGCGCACCTGTCGTACGATCACGCGCAGGCCATCTGCGAGCAGGGCGACGTGGCGCTCGGGGTGCTCTGGCTGGCCCGGGGGCTGCGCAGCGCCGGTCGCGCCCACGACGGCTCCCTCGAGCGCGCTTTCCGCCGGAACCTCCACGCCTGGATACGACAGATCCACCCGCTGCGGGCGCGGTTCCAGCATCCGGGCCAGATCCATGCCGTGGCGTTCAGCCCCGACGGGCGCCTCGCGGCGACCGCGGGCGACGACAAGACGATCCGGCTCTGGAGCACGGCCACGGGGGAACCCGTCGGCGCCGCATTCCGTCACCCCTCCAAGGTCGGGGCGGTCGCATTCAGCCCCGACAGCCGGACCCTGCTCTCCGGCTGCGACGACGGCCTGGCCCGCCTCTGGGATCTGGAGAGCATGTCCGAAGTGGGCCGGACGTTCAAGCACGGCGCATCGGTGCTCGGGGTGGCGTTCAGCCCCGACGGTCGATCCGTCCTGACCGGCAGCACCGACAGCACGGCCCGGCTCTGGGACGCGCGCACCGGCGACCCGATCGGCCGGCCGCTGCAGCACCGCGGGTTCATCGACGGCGTGGCCTACGGCCCAGACGGTCGCACCGTCCTGACCGCGAGCTGGGACCGGACGGCCCAACTCTGGGACGCGCGCACCGGCGACCCGATCGGCCAGCCGATGACCCACGACGACTGGGTGTCGTCGGTCGCATATAGCCCCGATGGTCGGACGATCCTGACCGGCAGCTACGACCGGACGGCACGTTTCTGGGACGGTGCGACCGGCCGGCCGATCGGAGGGCCGCTCCGGCATCAGCACTGCGTCGGGGCCGTCGCATTCAGCCCCGACGGCCAGACGATACTCACCGGCTCGTACGACGGCACCGCCCGGCTGTTCGAGGTGGCCAGCGGCCGACCCCTGGGAAGTCTGTTCCGCCATCATCACACCGTCGCCGCGGTGGCGTTCAGCCCCGACGGTCGATCCGTCCTGACCGGCAGCTTCGATCGATCGGCGCGACTCTGGGAGGTCTCGAAGCCCTTCGGCCTGTCGTTCGCCCACCAGGGGTTCATCCGGTCCGTGCTCTTCAGCCCCGATGGTTCGACGATCCTCACCGCGAGCGAGGATCACACGGGACGGCTCTGGAACGCGGCTACCGGCGCCCCGATCGGCAAGCCGCTACTCCACGGCGATTCCGTGGAGGCCATCGCCTTCAGCGCCGACGGCCGATGCGTCTTGACGGGCAGCTTCGATAACACGGCGAGGGTGTGGGACGCCCGGACGGGCGAACCCGTCACCCCCGCGCTCGTCCACGAAGACCGGGTCCTCGCCGTCGCCTTCAGCCCGAGCGGAGACCTGGTCGCCACCGCCGGAGACGACCGTGCGGCTCGGCTCTGGGACGCCCGGACGGGCCGGCCCGCCGGCGCGATCCTCCGGCACGAGCAGCGGGTCAGGGCGATCACCTTCAGCCCCGACGGGCGCACCCTCCTGACCGGGAGCGACGACGCCACGGCCCGCCTGTGGAATGCGTCCGACGGGACCCAGATCCACGGTCCCCTCGTGCATCAAGGGCGGGTCGTCGCGGTGGCGTTCAGCCCCGATGGGAGTACCCTGCTGACGGGCAGCGACGACCGGAACGCCCGGCTCTGGGATGCCGCCACCGGCAAGATCCGCGGCCATCCGCTGAAGCACGACGGGCCGGTCTCCGTCGCGGCCTTCAGCCCCGATGGCCTCACCGTGATCACCGGCGGCTGGGATCGGATCGCACGGCTCTGGGAGACGAAGACGGGGTTGCCCACCTCGCTGCCGCTGCGGCACGACGGCTCGCTGCGGAGCCTGGCGATCAGCCGCGATGGGCGGACCGTGCTGACGGGCAGCTACGATCGGACCGCCCAGCTCTGGGACAAGGCCACCGGGAAGCCGATCGGCCCCGCGTTCCGTCACGAGAATCAGGTCTGGTTCGTGGCGTTCAGCCCCGACGGGCTCTCCGTCCTCTCGGGCGGCCAGCAGCGGACGGCCCATCTCTGGAGAGTCCCCTCTCTGACGAAATCGACGCTGGATGAACTCGAAGACACGATCCAGGTCGAGACCGGGATGCAACTCCTCGACGACGGGACCCTACGCATCATGGATGCCCCGGAATGGAACGAACGACGCCACAAGACGCCAGCCGGTGATGCCTCCTGAGGATCGGTCCACTGAGGAGTCGGGACCTTTGCCTCGACCACTCGAAGCACGATCGACCCGCCGCTCGCTCCGGGTCCTCGATCGTCGCCGAGGTTTCCTCCCGCTATCATGGGAATCCTTCGACACGAATTCCGACGAGTGCGCCCGAGAGGATCGGTGGGAGGAGACATTCATGAGACATCGCTGGCTGCTTCCTTTGCTTGCGTTCGCCGTGGCCGGCCCGGTTCGCGCCGATGGTCCCGCCGATAACGTGGCGGAACGAGTGCGTCCGGTCCCGCCCAAGGGGATCGCGGTGTCGGACGCCGACCGCACGGCGCTCCAGGCGGGCGTCGATGCTCTGGGCAAGGAGATCGACGCCCTGCGAGGCGTCCTCAAAGGCAAGCCGGACCTCCTCGGCTTGCTGCCGGACCTGCAGATCTATCACAACGCCGTCCGCTACGCGCTGGCACATGACGAGTTCTATCGGCCCAGAGAGATCTCGGTAGCAAAGAACCTGCTCGCGCAAGGACAGGAGCGTGCCAGGCAGTTGCGCGAGGGCCAAGCACCCTGGAATACCGCGACCGGCCTGGTGGTGCGCGGCTATGTCTCGAAGATCGACGGCTCGGTCCAGCCGTACGGGCTGGTGGTCCCGGCATCGTTCCGGCCGGATACGCCGCACCGGTTCCGGCTCGACGTCTGGTGTCACGGTCGCGGCGAGAATTTGAGCGAGTTGAGCTTCATCGACGGCCGGCAGACGTCGCGCGGCGAGTTCACGCCGCCGAATGCGTTCGTGGTCCATCCTTACGGCCGCTATTGCAACGCCAACAAGTTTGCCGGCGAGATCGACCTCTTCGAGGCACTCGACGATATCAAGAAGCACTACCCGATCGATGAGGATCGGCTGGTGATGCGAGGCTTCTCGATGGGAGGCGCGGCCTGCTGGCAGTTCGCCGTGCATTATCCCGGCGTGTGGGCCGCCGCCGCGCCCGGGGCCGGATTCTCCGAGACCGCCGACTTTCTGAAGGTCTTCCAGCGAGAAAAAGTCCAGCCGACCTGGTACGAGAAGAAGCTCTGGCACCTCTACGACTGCACCGACTACGCCATCAACCTGTACCACTGCCCGACCGTGGCCTATAGCGGAGAGAGGGACTCGCAGAAGCAGGCCGCCGACATGATGGCCAAGGCCCTCCAGGAAGAGGGCATCGAGATGGCCCACATCATCGGCGCCAGGGCCGGCCATCAATACACGCCCGAGGCCAAGGTCCAGATCAATCAGCGGATAGACGGGGCTATTCACGTCGGCCGCGAGCTCCTGCCGTGGCGGCTCCATTTCACCACCTGGACGCTCCGCTACAATCAGTGCGCCTGGATCCAGGTCGATGGACTGGAGCAGCACTGGGAGCGGGCTCGCGTTGACGCCGAGCTGTGTGGCGGGCGCAACCGGGCGAAATGCTCGACAGGCTTCCGACCTTCGTTCCCAGGTTCAGGACCAGCAATGTCTTCGCTTTCACGATGGCGATCCCCGGTGTCTTCAACTCCTTCGAGATCTTCAAGAAGAATCCGGTCGTGTCGATCGATGGGGAATCTGTCGAGGCGCCCCGGCCGCTCTCCGACCGCTCCTGGACCGCCCATTTCCGCAAGGTCGCCGGCAAGTGGCAGTCGGTCGCATCGGAAGACGACGGCACCTTGCGCAAGCGGCATGGCCTGCAAGGGCCGATCGACGACGCGTTCATGGACAGCTTCGTGATGGTCCGTCCGACGGGTTCGGCGCTCAACGACAAGGTCGGCAAGTGGGCGGCCGCGGAGATGAATCACGCCGTCGACCACTGGCGCCGCCAGTTCCGCGGCGAGGCGCGCGTCAAGGATGACAGGGAGATCAACGACGTCGACATCGCCGCGCACAACCTCATCCTCTGGGGCGACCCTGGCAGCAACGCGATCCTCGCCAGGATCGCCGACAAACTGCCGGTGAAATGGGACAAGGCCGGCATCAAGCTCGGGGGCGAATCGTTCGACTCCGGCCATCACGTGCCGGTGTTGATCTACCCGAATCCCCTGAACCCGAAGCGGTACGTCGTGCTCAACAGCGGCTTCACGTTCCGCGAGTACGACTACCTGAACAACGCCCGCCAGGTGCCCAAGCTGCCGGACTTCGCCGTGGTGGACATCGATGTGCCGGCGTCGCCGAGGGCGCCTGGCGGGATCGTGACCGCCGGATTCTTCACGGAGACCTGGGGACTGCCGGCGACCAAATAGCCAGATCGAGCGGGCATCGACCGAAGACGATCTCCTCGGATTGGTCGGCGATGCCCGATCTTTGAGATGACTGAACGTGATCGCGTGTAGATAGACTAAATCCGATCACCCGGAAGAGGCCGACCATGAGTAGGAAGGCGATGGTGATGGTGACGGGCCTGATGGTGTTATCGGGCCTGTTCGCCGGCTTTGGGATGACTTCGGCCCGGGAACCGAAGGCGGCCGGATCGCAGAAGGCGGACGTCCCGCAATCCCGGGTCAACAAGGAAACGCCCGAGAAGGCGGTCGGCCGGCTGGTCGAGCAGCTCAAGCTCCATCCCGCCAGGCCCTCCGCGGCGGATAGGCGGTATGCGCTGTACTTGATCGACGTCGCGACGGGGGAAGTCATCCGGGTCGCCGATCAGCCGGATCCCGGCCTGACCTATTGCGGCTCGGCCGCATGGTCGTACGACGGCGGTCGCATCCTCTTCGATGCGACGCCATGGACCGAGTGGACGTTGTCGCGATTGAAGTCGATCGAAGTTGACGCAGGGCGTCTGACGTTCCGGGACCTCGGCCTGGGTAACTCCCCGACGTTCTCGCCGGCCGGCGATCGCATCGCCTTCCTCCTCAATTCCGGCGCCGAGCCGGGGGTCTGGATGATGAACGCCGATGGCTCGGAGCGACGTCCGCTGGGCGACTACGGCAGGCCCAGATGGTCGCCGGATAGCCGACAGTTCATGATCGCGAGCTTCTCCAATCCCTGCCAGGTGACGCTGATGGGCGTGAGGCCGGAGAAGAGCGGTCCCCTGCAAGTCCCCGGACAGAACATCTTCTCCGTGCCCAGCTGGGAGGGCGCGGGGACGATCGTCGCGGTCATCGGCACGGACGTCGGCGACACCATCGCCCTGCTCGACGTCACCGACCCGAGTCAGGGAAAGATCAAGCAGGTCTTATGGAAGCGGACGAATGGGCCCGACATCAAGCCATACTTCCCGCTCTACTCGGCCAGCACGCGTCGCTGTATCTTCGTCGGCGGTGAGCCGGAGGGGATGGCGCTCTATTCCTTCCGGGTGGGCAAGGCCGAGCCGCCCAGACGGCTGGAGCCGGAAGGCCATGACAAGGAGCTCATCGATCTCGCGATGTCGCCGGATGGGCGGTATGTGCTGTTCTCCAGCGATCGGCCCGATCGGCGGCCGAACCCTCCCGCGCCCTCAGGCGGTAACACGCCGGCAAGAAAGTAGATCAGGAGTTCCGCCCCGGCTTCTCGCGCGAGTTCCCTGCGCGTGAAGGCCGCTCCGCCTTCGCGGCTTCGATCGCTCGGCTTCAACGAGCCTTTCGTCTTGATCCAATCGACAAACGTGTCATTTTGCCGAGGTTCGTTCGACGATCCAATCTCCCATCGTCTTCAAGGCTTCGGGGGCGATCGTCGTCTCGATCGCGGCGTACTCGCTCGGCAAACCGGTCTTGCAAGGCTGGAACAGGTGATTCAAGCCGGGCAGCTCCACCGTCTTGACGTCGCGGTTGCCGCCGGCTTGGAGGGCCTTGGCGATCTCGGCGAGGTTCTCCTTGGGCGGCACTTGCAGGTCCTTCTCGCCGTTGATCGCCAGGACCGGGCACCGGACCGAGCGGAGCACGGACCGCGGGTCGAAGGGGATGAAGGCGCGGAACCAGGCGTTATTGAACTGATCGACGGCGGCCTCGGAGAGTACTTCGCCGGCCTCGCTCTCGGCCTTCTTCTCCGCCTCGGGCAAGGCGGCGCGGATCTCCTTCAGGGCCGCCGCCAGCTTCGGCCGGGCGGCGTTCTCGTCCTTCTCGCGGAGGATGATGTCGATCAGGCGCTTCTGCACCTCGCGCTGCTGCTTCAACTCGGACTCCGACGCGCCGCTGGCCTTGAGGATGAGCTGACCTTGCGCGATGAGGATCTCGGCCCCCGTCACGCCGGTTCCGGCCATCAGCACGATGAAGGCGACGTCTTTCGATCGCGAGGCCGCGATCGGGGCGATCAGGCCCCCTTCGCTATGGCCGATCAGGCCGATCTTCCGGGGGTCGATCTCCTTCCGACCCTTCAGGAAGGCGACGCCCGCGAGGGCGTCGCCAGCGAAGTCGTGGGTCGTCGACGACGAGAGGGAGCCGGTCGAGCCGCCGACGCCCCGGTCGTCGACCCGGAGGACCGCGACCCCGCGCCGGGTGAGATAGTCGGCCAGGACGAGGAAGGGCTTGTGGCCCAGGATGGTCTCGTCCCGGTCCTGGGCGCCTGACCCGGTGAGCAGGACGACGGCGGGAAACGGGCCTCCTCCCGGCGGAAGGGTCAGCGTTCCCGCGAGTTTCACCATTCCGGAGGGATTCTCATACGCGACGTCCTCCGCACCATACGGGAACGGGGGCTTTGGCGTCTGGGGTCGTGGAGCGGAGCTGATCTTCTCGGTCTTCTTCAGCGTCAGCGGCATCTTGAGCCCACTCTGCTCGAACTGGCCCTCGAAGGCGGTCGCGTCCGCATTCCTCTTCCCCGTGAACTTCGCCCCGATGAGCTTGATTGAGAAGGTTAATACCCGGTCTTTCAGGTCGATCGCGCTGATGGGGATGCTCTGTGCGCTCTGGTCGGGACTGATCAGCACGGCCTTCAAGGCGCCATCCTTCCCCTTCTCCACCTTCAGGACAATCCGGAGCTCGATCCCGCCGTTGACCTTCAGCTTCCCCTCCCAGATCCCTTCCAGCTCCTTCGGGATTGGTACCGCGACGACCTTCGACGGGTCGAATCGCTTGAAGGTGATCGGGTAGGTCTTCCCCCGTTGAATCCACCCCCCGACGACTTCCGTCTCCGCTCGATTCAGCTTCCCTTCATAGGTCACGCCGTGTTTGGTCGCGAACTTCACGACGCCATCCTTCGATGTGATCGACCCGAGTGGAAGATCTCTGAGCGCCTCGTCGGGACTGCCCCACTTGCCGGACAGCGACCCATCCTTGGCCTTGGTCACGTCCAGCGTGATCCGCAATTCGATCTGGGGCGTCACCTTCAACACCCCTTCCCAGCTACCCTGCATGCCTTTGGCGGCGTTGGCCTTGGCGTCGTCGGCCGACCGCGTCGTGGCCGCGATGTTGACCATCGCGATTGTCACCAGGACTCCGAGCCTTGTCATCGTCGAGCACCCGGGCATCGCCCGGCCCCTCCAAAAAGTGAGAGTGCCATTTAATTAGACGGCTGTCTAAATGTTGGCGGTGCGACGGGGCATTGTCAAGGGAGCTGTCCGGCGGCCGAGCATCTGACCTCACGCGGTGGGGCCGCAATCCGATCGGGATTTCGGGTTCCAGCTTTCCGTCGAGCGAGGGACGAGATCATCTTCGCAGGTCGCGGCGGCTTGCGTGGACCAACTCGTCGAGCTTCGCGAGGAACCGCGATCGGTCCGACTTGGCGAACGGGGCGGGGCCTCCGGTGATCTCGCCGGATTGGCGCAGCATCTCGAGCAGGGCGCGCGTCGCGACGGCGTCGCCGATGGCGTCCTCGGTGAACGCGATCCCCTTGGGGCTCAGGACCCGGGCACCCCGGCGCAAGCAGCGGTCGGCGAGCGGGATGTCGGTGGTAATCGCGATGTCGCCGGCCTCGACGCGCTCCGCGATCCAGTCGTCGGCCGCGTCGAATCCGCCCCGTACCACGATCTGCTCGATCAGATCCTCGGGCGGGACTCGTATCGGCGAGTTGGCCACGACATAGACCTTGATGACGTAGCGCCGGGCGACCCGGTAGACCTCCTCCTTGACGGGGCAGGCGTCCGCATCGACATAGATGGGCATGCCGTGATCTCCGACGGACGACCTGATCCGTCCGCGATCTCCTGCCGGGTCCCTCTCGTCAACCGGCCAGCGAGGCGCTTTTCTGGGCCGCCGCGCCCGGCACGAGGACGGGGGGTTGCTGGGTGATGCTCAACGTCGGAGGGTCGCCCGTGTCGCCGAATCCGAGGGCCGCGAGATGGGCCACAACCCGGGCATAAAGCTCGAGGGGAGTCGGGCCGATCGCGGCCGACTCGTCGTGCGCCAGCCAATTCATCTGCCGCAGGTGATCGGTGGGCCAGATGGGCAGGGGGGTGCCGAAGGCGTTCGCCGACTCGACGGAGACCAGGCCGTCGTTGGGACCTTCCATCTGCGCGAGGGCGGCGTGCGGACGGCGGAGAGGCCAGCAGACCGCCTCGGGTGTGGGGGCCCCGGCCACGCAGAAACAGGGGATGCCGTACGGGAGGGGATTGCGGTCGTGGAACCGCCGCGCGGCATTGCAGGTCACGTCGAGGCAGCCTTGGGGGTCGATGCCCACCGACGCGAGCATGTTGTAGATACGGCCGACGCGGATCTTGGCGAAGTCCGCAAGCGAGCTCCCGAGATGCGGCGTGCCGATCGTCGTCAGGCTCAGGACCCGCTTCTGCCAGGCCTGATCCGCCAGCAACCGTCGCGAATCGAGTCCGCCCATGCTGTGGCCGATCAGGTGGACCGGTTCGTTGCCGAAAGCTCGGTCGATCTGTTCACCCAGTTTGTAAGCCCGCTTCTCGATCCCCGCGAGCGGAGGCACCCGAGTGACCAGGACCCGGTTCCCCGACGCCCTCATCGCCTCGGGGATGCCCCGGAAATAGGTCGTTAGCGTCACGCGGCCCACGCCGATGCGCGAGAAACCACCCAGGCCATGGGCCAGGACGATGGGCGCGTCAAGATGCGCGAAGGCGGGTAGCTGTAACATCTGGCGAAGCAGCGATGATTTCGAGTTTGTCGTGGGTCGCGTCGATCACGCGGATCATTTGCAGTATAGGACGCAAATCGAATGCCATACGGTTTCTTGACAAAATGCAGCCTCACTCATCATTCTAAGCCCTCTGGCCGGCACGTCGAGCGATGCATCCGAACTTTTCCCCCGGAGATTCGACGCGTTTTCCGGTCATTCGTGTGGATCACACGGGAGTCGACCATGCGGATTCGAGGGATTGTGCGGAATGCGACCTTCGAGGAAAACCCGCCCGGTAGCGACCAGATCGAGATGGTGGTGCGGGTCCAGGGAGTTGGACCGGCCCAGCCTCGCCTCTTTGTCGTCCCATTTACGGTCCTGCTGGCGAATCCGGAAATGGACGCGGACGATATCCAGGGGAAGGCGTTTCAAGCCGAACTGGTCGAAGACGAGTCCGGGCGCTGGATCGTCACCGAGATCGACTTCGGCTCCGGGCGGGTCCTTCGCGAGCCCGATTGATCCTGATCCCATGGGCCTCACGCCTCGGGCCAGGTCCCGGCGATCATCCGGCGATAGAGCTCGACGTAGCGGTCGACGACGACGGGGAGGGCGAATTCCTCGTCGATGCGATGGCGGGCCGCGTCGCCGAGCCGGCGCGCCTCCTCCGGATTTTCGATCAATTCCAGGAGGGTGCTCGACCAGGCCGCGGCGGTCGGCTCGGCGACGAGTCGTCCTGTCCGGCCGTCGTCGATGAGGTCGGTGTTGCCGGCGATCCCGGAGACGACGCAGGGCAGGGCGGTCGCCATCGCCTCCAGGAGCGAATTGCTCATGCCCTCCGCCACGCTGGGGAGGACGAAGAGGTCGCCCGCGCGGAGGTATTCGGAGGTGTCGTCCACCCCGCCGGTGAACTGGACCCGGTCGGCGATCCCGAGCGACCCGGCCAGCTCGGCGAGCTTCTGGCGATCGTTCCCCGGCCCGACCAGGATCAGGTTGGCCGGCGACCGCCGGGCGACCTCCGTCCAGGCCTCGAGCAAGAGCGGGATGTTCTTCTGGGGATGGAGCCGGCCCGTGAAGATCGCGCGGGGACGCGGGAGCAGGGAATCCTCGACGGAACTGGCCCCGGCGCGGAACCGCTCGGCATCGACCCCGCTGGCCATCCGGATGATCCGCGTGGGGGCGACCCCGAGCTCTCGCCACTGTCGCTCGATCTCGAGGGAGATGGCGGCGAACCCCGTATTGGCCAGGATGGCACGGCGGAGCAGGCCTGCTCCTCGCGTCCGGCGCAGCTCGTCGGCCTCGCCGTAATACCCCGCGCTCGCCGGCTGGACCAGGGTCGGCCGGCCGGACAGGAAGCGACGAGACAGCCCGGTCGCCACGGCTTCCCAGAGCCCCTGATGGGTGTGGATGACGTCGATCTCGGTCCGCAGGTGCCGCAACGCCGCCATGACGCCGGACAGGAAGCTGAGGCCGAACAGGGGGCCGGCCTTCGCCGTCTTGATCCAGCGATGGATGAACACCCCGTGATAGTCTTCATCGTGGACCGGATAGCCGGGAACGGCACGCGTCACGACGTGCACCACATGGCCGCGTCGAGCCAGCTCCAACCCCTGGGCCAGGGCCTGCCCTTCCGCACCGCTGGCGAACGGGTGGAAGTAGCTCACGACATAGCAGACCCTCAACGGCCGCTCCGCGGAGGGGGAGGGGGCAGGATCGCTCGCGGTCAAGTCGCCTCTCAGTGCTCCGGCTCGTGGACGTTCCGCAGATCGTGGAAGTGGGGATACTGGCTCAAGATCTCGCGGGCCTTCCGCGCCATCGAAGCCGGCACGAAGATCTTGTGCCCGGGCTCGAACGGGAGCCCGCCAAAGGTATTCATCGCCTGGTTGGAATCGCTCCGCGCCGGGATCTCATCCTCGGTGAGGAGGTTGACCACCATCGACGCTTCCAGCTCGTTGGAGACCTCGCAGAGCAGGATTTCGTGGATCTCGTCCATCGATGAAGCTCCTTTTCTCTACGAGCCCGAAGCGCCAGCGAGTGCATCCCAAGCTATTCACTCGCTGGCGCTTCGGGCTCGTATAAGCACGCTTCGTGTCGAACCGTGCGTCAACCATTCGTGAGGCGCTCGAGATGCGGGGCCGATCCGGATCGCACCGCGAAAGCAGCAGGCCGCGACAGCCGGTCGGGATCAGCGCGTGATCTCCAGGCTGGGCACCCGGCGTCCCAGGGAATCTGTGATCTGTCCTTCGTTGACCCGGAGCTGGCTGACGGAGTAGACCCGCCCGCTGGGCATGGTCACGTTCACGGTCCAGTCTCCGTCGTAGAGCCGCATCGAGAAGCGGCCGAAGGCGTTGGTCACCGTGGACTTGCCGCGGTTCGGATCGGAAGTATTGGTCACGCTGACGCGAACCCCTTCCTCCGGCTGTCCGTCCGAGCTGGACTG
Source organism: uncultured Planctomycetota bacterium (assembly GCA_963743925.1). Classification (GTDB taxonomy): domain Bacteria; phylum Planctomycetota; class Planctomycetia; order Isosphaerales; family Isosphaeraceae; genus CAVZRC01. Next base: position 700,423 of record CAVURY010000037.1, read on the forward strand.
CACCACCCCGAAGAGGACGTTGCGGAATTCGGGCCGGGTCCGGGTCGAGAAGGCCGGCCTCTGGACCTGGCGGCGCATCTCGCCCTGCTGGGACGTGTCCGCAGGGAACGGCGCACTCAGATCATTGGCGTCGCCGCTGGGGACTGGGGGAGCGACCGGGATCGGCCTCGTCTGCGTCGTCTTCGGATTGGCGTTGCCAAGTCCCTGCTGCCCCGCTTGACCTTGCTGGGTACCCGCTTGACCTTGCTGGGTCCCCGCCGTGTTCGGCGTCACGGCGTTGGTCGGGTTGAGTCGCTTCTGCTGCTCGACGGCGGGCGGCAGCTTCGGAGCTGGGGGGGGCGTCGGAGTCGTGTTGACCGCCGCGGGATTTTGTGGATTGGGCGGGACCGTTTCCCCGGGGCCTGCGTTCGACGCCGCGCCGAGTTGCGCATCCGGAGCCGGCTCGGTCGGGGCGGGGCCGACGTCCGAGTTCATCGCTTCCTCGGCCGGCTCGCTCTTGACGCTCCGCGATCCGGTACTCGAGCGGGGCATCGCGGCAGCCGGCGACGATGTCCGCGGCAGGGGAGCGGCCGACGCAACCACATCGGTGCAAACGCAATCGGCCGAGGCGAGATACGACGTCGGCCAGACCACGGGATCGGTCATCACCGTCGGGACGTACGAGGTCGCCCGGTAAGTGGTGGTGGGCACGTAAGTGGTGGTGGGGACATAAAGGGCAGTCGGAAGATAGTTCGAACCGTAGCGCGAGAAAAATGGACGCTCGACGATCCTCCGGCGGCCGAAGAGCCCTGTCCTCACATAAGCCGTGCTGACGTAGGATGGTTGGACCACGGCGATGGGATCGGCCACATATGTGGTGGAGTAGCTGGTCGGCACCACGAAAGCGGTCGGCTCAACCCAAGAGGTAGCGACATACGAGGTTGGAACGGTGTAGGTTGTCGTTACGGGTCCGACATAGACCGTCTCGACCGCGGCTCGATTGAAACCCAGGGCCCAGACGGTCGAGCCGACACCCAAAATCAGTACCGCGACGAAGAGCGGCAACCGAAAGCCGAATGTTCGCATGGCTCGTCTCCTTCCAGATCGGAAAAGGCTCGTTGCTGCGTGGATCGGCGTAGTCGACAATCGCAGCGCCATGCTCACCACCATACCAGAACGACTATGAGGAACCAAGGGACCGCCCGGGATCAAATTGGCTTTCTCGTTGCCAGGATTCCACTTAAGGCAAAAACTTAATTGACGGCGACTCCCGGGGTTCGGCAAGGCGGTTTATGGATTGAGCCGATCCGGATGGCGTGTGACACGACTTGGCCGCAGGTTTCCGGTCGAGTGATTTGCATGAGAAAGCCGGTTTTGCCATGATGGATTCCGAAGCCCCAAGGTGACGGAGGACGAGAGATTATGTCGAACACACGCAACGCGAAGGCGGTCCTCGATCACGACTTCTTGGAGGCGCGGTGCAAGATCCTGGAGATCGCCGCGACCCTCGACCGGATCGACCGCGCCCCGACCCGCCACGGCGAGCCGCCCGACGCCCGCCTGAGCCAGCTCCGCCAGGCCCTCGAGGCACTCGTCGAGCCGGGTCCCGGACGCGCCGAGACGATCCAGCGCATCTTCTCGCTGGAATATGACCCGTCGTGGCGCAAGACGATGAATGTGGGCCGATCGCGTTCCCCCGTCTGATGATCTGGAGTTGAGGCTGCTCGGAGTCGCGGGAGATTTCTGATCATCAAACTTGCGGCAGGAAAACCGGTTTCGACGGCGTGAGGCCGAGGACAATCATGAAAACGCGACAACCCGGACGCGCAACGGCCGAGGGTCAAGGAGCCGTGAGGCTCTCGGAAGTCGTTCAGGAAGTGATCCGGTTGGCCGAGCGGATCCGTGTCTATTGGGATACCGAACTCCCGAAACGACACCCGGATTATCCGATCGTGAACCCTGGGGAAGATTCCGGGCCGCCTCCGCCCGAGGAAGCTCAACTCCGCAAGCTTCTGATGAAGCTACCCGCAGAGATGATATATAAGCTCGTTCTGATCATGTATCTCGGCCGAGATGACTTCGATACGCGAGACCTAGCCGAGCAATTCCGGGAGATCAAGGACGACTTCCCCAAATCAGAATGGGCCGTGTCCCAGATGATGGCGAAGGCACCGCTGGCCGATTACCTCATCGATGGGTTGGCCAAGCTGAGCCAGGATCAGATCGATGTGGACAGAATTCCGCGGAAGTCCACGAGAGTGCAAGAGTAGGGTGTTATCGCGCCGTCAACTGCATTTACGGTGCACCTGCGAGAGTTGCTGAAGGATGCGGAGGAGTTGGAGAGTGCACATGGACGGCTGAGAACGGGAAGAAGAGGCCGTCAGCACAAATTGGCGTCGTTGAACCGAGCCATCGTTGTGGTGTGCGTTTCTGCCTGGGAGGCTTACATCGAAGAACCGGTCCGCGAGTCCGTCGTCGCCGTGCGTCCGGCGGCCCCACCGACCGGCCAGTGGTCGATGCACAACGCCTGGGTACTCGGCCAATTGGGACGGTTCAATAACCCCAACATGGAAAACGTGCGAATGCTCCTCTCCGACGCGGTCGGCCTGCAAGACGTGCATCAGTCCTGGGTCTGGCGAAGCTGCACCTCCGCTCGAGCCATCCAGCGTCTCGCGGCGGCGATGCGGTTGCGCCACCAGATTGCCCACGGGGTCAATCCGCGGCCGTTGGTCCTTAACACGTATTCGAGCCAGCTTCCCGATTTCTTCCGTCGCCTGGGACGGGCGACCGACCAGGTGGTACGTCGTCATTTGGTGAGCGTGATCGGGCTTGCCAATCCTTGGCCTGCATAACTCTGGAGAGGCATCCTATGAGTACCTACATCGATCCGCACATCCACATGGTCTCCCGCACGACCGACGACTACAAGCGCATGTCCCTGGCCGGCTGCGTGATGATCAGCGAGCCGGCGTTCTGGGCGGGCTTCGATCGGTCGGGCGTGGAGGGGTTCCGCGACTATTTCCGCCAGTTGACCGAGTACGAGCCCAGGCGGGCCGGCCTCTACGGCATCGAGCATCACTCCTGGCTCTGCATCAACGCCAAGGAGGCCGAGAATGTCTCGCTGTCGCGCGAGGTGATCGCGATGATCCCGGAATTCCTGGAGCGGACGGGGGTCCTGGGGATCGGCGAGATCGGCTTGAACAAGAACACGCGCAACGAGTTCGACCATCTTCCTCGAACACCTCGACCTGGCCGCGCGCACCCAGGAGCTGGTGCTGGTGCACACGCCCCACCTCGCCGACAAGTACCAGGGGACGCGGATGATCCTGGACATGGTGAGGGATGACGGACGCATCAGCCCCGAGCGCGTCTGCATCGACCACGTCGAGGAGCACACCATCCGCGCCGCGCTGGACGCCGGACACTGGGTCGGGATGACTCTGTACCCGATCACCAAATGCACGCCCGCCCGCGCCGTCAACATGATCGAGGTGTTCGGCACCGATCGGATCATGGTCAACTCCGCGGGCGATTGGGGGCATAGCGACCCCCTCGCCGTCCCCGAGCTGATGTTCGAGATGCGCCGTCGCGGCCACGAGGAGTCGACCATCCGGAAAGTTGTCCACGACAATCCCCTGTCGTTCTTCTCCCAATGCGCCCGGTTCGAGTACGCCCCCCGCGACCTGGCGACGGCCGCCGCCTTGTGAGACGACCGCCGCGCGCCTCTCGACCCCGACCCTGACCATTCCGACAGCGGCATTCGACGAGGCCGGTCCCGCCGGAGCACCGCGCCGATCCGCGTTCGGACCGTTCGCTCCCCGCACCGAAGCGACCGGGACTTCCGACGGGCGAACGAGACTTTCCCGAGCCTCCGGCGACACGGTATAACGTTGTATCTCGAATCATCCCCTATCTTTTCGGCGAGGCTCATCGGCAATGCACGACCCGGACTTGGATTCGCCCGCGGTTTCGACGACGAAGCGACCCAGCATCCTGCCCACGATCGGCGGCAAGTATTTCGCGCTGGCGGTCCTGTTCGCGATGAACCTGCTGAACTACATCGACCGCTACTCGTTCTTCGCGGCCGGTACCAAGATCCAGGAAGCCTTGCACATCGATGATAAGTGGTTCGGCGTGCTCGGCGTCTCGTTCATGATTGTGTACACGCTGGTCTCGCCGGCGATGGGCTGGATGGGCGATCGTTATAGTCGCAAGCTCCTGCTCGCGGGGGGAGTCGGGCTCTGGAGCTTCGCCACGGTCTTCACCGCATTCTCGGCCGACTTCTATCATATGTTTTTCTGGCGAGCCCTCCTCGGCCTGGGCGAGGCGAGTTACGGCGCGATCGCACCCGCTTTGATCGCAGACCTCTTCCCGATCAAGCAGCGGGGTCGAGCGATGGGGGTCTATTACCTGGCCCTCCCCGTCGGGTCCGCGCTGGGGTACATCCTGGGCGGTACGATCGCCGTGCGCATGGGATGGCAGGCGGTCTTCTTCGTGGTCGGTCTACCGGGGCTCCTGGTCGCACTCGCGGGGCTGGTCATCACCGAGCCCAAGCGCGGAGCATCCGAAGGCTCTGCCGCCTCGAAATATGTGGATCGGCCCAGCCTGAAGGAATACCTGGCCATCTTTCGGACCCCGACGTTCCTCTACAATACCGCGGGCATGGCGGCCGTGACGTTCGCCACCGGCGCGTATGTGGCTTGGGGATCCACGTTTTACCAGCGGGCGCATCACCTGTCCGCGGAGAGGACCGGTACCGATATCGGATTGCTCCTGGTCGTCGCCGGCCTCATCGGGATCGTCCTGGGGATGATCCTGCCCGACCTCCTGCGCAAGGTCACCCGTCGGTCGTACCTCCTGCTCGCCGCGCTGGCCGTGATGGGTGCCATTCCCCTCGGCGTCCTCGGCATCCTCGAACCCGATTACAAGAGATCGCTAGCGTTCCTATTCGGGGCGTCGGTCCTGTTGTCGATGGTGCTCGGACCGAGCAACACGGTGACGGCCAATGTGGTCCCGTCGAACCGTCGAGCCACCGGGTATGCCTCCTTCATCTTCCTGATCCACCTGTTTGGCGACATCAGCTCGCCGATCATGCTGGGATGGATCTCGAACCTGTTCGGCAATCCGAGCGTGGCCGGCTCTCCGATCGGTCAGTTCTTCGCCTCGATCGGGGCCAAGCCCACGGATACCCCGGATGGCGTCACCAATCTGGCCGTCGCCATGCTCTCGGTCGCCCCAGTGCTGGCCCTCGGTTGCATCTTCTTCTTGCTGGGATCGCGACACCTGCCCCATGATGAGGACCAGGCCCGCGCCGCCAGCGGCGGAGACGAAGTCGGGCACGCGGCGATCTTCCATCACTGATCGCGTGGACGGGACCGAACTCCGATCATTCGGCCGATCCATCGTCTCTCAATGACGAAGGACCGCCAGCACGATCTCGAGCGCGATGAGCACGACGACCGTGATCTCGAGGGCCTCGGTGCGCTGGCCGCCGGCCTGCTGCACCAGGAGGTCGTAGACGCTGCCGACGGTCTCGAGCTTGCGGCGGATACTCTGCTGCCAGCCGCGGAGGTGGAACCGCGTCGAGGCCACCTCGAAGACGCGCGCCAGGTAGTGATCGCCGATCAGCTTCAAGGAGTTGTCGACCCGCTCGAAGAGGCTGGTGGCCTCGATCTCCATCTCGCGGATCTGGCGCATGGCGTCGCCGTGGAGCCGCCAGAGCCGGGTCGCCCGGCGCGCGCTGCGCTCGGGGCGGATGAGCCGGTAGGCGGCCTCGAGCCGGTCGTCGAGTCGGTCGTCGATGTGGCGGAACTCCAGGAGCTGGACGTTGGCGAACTCGATGACCTGCAAGGTGTCGGCGCAATCGGTGTCGGCCACGAAGCCGGCGGCCCAGTCGAGGACGACCAGGTCGCTGGGCGTGTAGGCGAGGCTCAGCCGGGTGGCCTCGCGGACCTCGCTGGCGCTGAGCGGCCCGGATTCCAGGCGGACCAGACCGGCGATCCAGTCGGCTCGGTGTTCGAGCCAGCCCGTGCGCCGGCCGCCCAGTTGGAAGACGATGTATTCCTCGCTCATCTCGCTGATGGCATAGTCGTAGACCGCCGGCTGGATCTGCCCGAGCCAGGGGTCGAGGAGCCGTCGGGTCGCCTCGGTCAAGGGGGCCGTCTCGGCCAGCCGTCCGGCCAGCTCGAGCAGCGCCGCGGGGCTCGCCGACATGGGGAACTGGACGGCCAGCGAGATGGCGCCGAAGTCGAAGAACGTCAGCTCGGCGCGGGGCTGCCGGATCAGGGCCAGATCGCCCGGGAGCCGCAATCCCGACGGGTCGACTTCCACGCGGATCGGGGCCGGCCGGTAGCCGATCGATTCGGGGTTTCGCCGACGCCTCGGCAACTGGCCCGGCTCCCCCTGGAGGATCAGCCGGGCACGATCCAGGTCGATCTCATCGCCGATGTCGAAGGCGAACGCCAGGTGGACGGTCGCGTCGAGCGGCTCCGTCATCCAGGCGTGGCCCGCCCTCTCGTCGTTCGTCTCGTGATGGGTCGGGGTGGGTTGCATCGCCTCGGGTCGCGTGTGACGGGGTGGGGTGTCGGTCTGGAGCGGGTGATGGCCGGCCTCACATCAGCCGCGGTACCTCGACCGGTCGGGCCGAGGAGTCGGAGACCGATTCGCCGCTCCCGCTCGGGGCATTATCCGGCTCCTGGGATTCGGGCGAGGGCGAGTGATCCGGGGCTCCCTGGCGCGTCATCCACCAATCGGCGGCGTGCCCGGGCGACCAGTTCGCGGCATCGGCGCAGGCGCCCAGCGCCTGGCCCAGGCTCGGAGTGTCGGGGAATCGATCCCCGGGTTGCTTGGCCAGGCAGCGGAGCACGACCTGTTCCAGGTCGGCGGGGATGTCCGGTCGGATCTCCGACGGCGGGACCACCGGGTCGCGCGTGTGCGCGATCATGACTTCCATCGCGGACTCGCCGAGGAAAGGCGGGCGGCCGGTCAGGAGGAAATAGGCGACCGCGCCCAGCGAATAGATGTCGGTGCGACGGTCGGGGATCTGGGTGTGGAGGACCTGCTCGGGGGCGACGTACAGGGGCGAGCCGGCGATCGTGTCTTCCTGCGAGAGCTGGATCGAGGTCTCTCCCTGCAAGGTCTTGACCAGCCCGAAATCCAGCAACTTGGTCACGTCGTGGAGGCCGCCCCGATACGCGGCGAAGAGGTTGGCCGGCTTGATGTCGCGGTGGATCAGGCCCACTCCGTGCGCCTCGTTGAGCGCGTCGCACGCCTGGCGGAGCAGGTAGATCACGCGGGCCGCCGGCAGCGGACCGTGGCGGCGGACCAGGAGATCCAGGCTCAAGCCGGGCAGATATTCCATCACGTAGTAGAAGACGCCGTCGTCGTTGCGGCCGTAGTCGAAGATCTCGATCGTGTTCCAGTGCGACAGTTGCGCGGTCGCCCGCACCTCGCGCTCGAAGCGGGCCATCGCATGGGCGTCGTTCGAGCTCTCGTGACGGATCAACTTGATCGCGCACGGCCGCTTGAGCAATTGATGCTCGGCCAGGAAGACCTCGCCCATGCCGCCCACGCCGAGCTTGGGGCCCAGCCGATACTGGTTGAGCAGGCGGGCGGTGAACGCCTCTTTCCTCAGCGTGTTGATGGTGTGCGTGCCGAAAATCGCCGTGAAGGCGCCGATCACCAGGAAGAGGGCGTGCTCGCTAACCTGTTCGACATTGGCCGCCCGGACCGCCACCGCGTAAGACTCGGGGTGGAACTGCCCGAGGATCCACGGGACGACCATCGGCGCCAGGGCCATCGGGATGATCACCTTGGCCGCGCGCCGCCAGTTGTTCGGGATGAAGATCGCGTAGGTGAGGATCATGGAGAACGTCCACAGCACGCTGCTCTTGATCGCCGACAAGAACCTGGTCGGATCGTCGGCCCTGACGCGGTGGAGCATCTGGACGTATTGCGCCGCCATGAAGAAGACGATCAAGGTCGCGAACAGCGCGACCTCGAAGGTCCGGAGCTCGCGGAGCGTCGGCCGCCAGCTACTGGACAGCAGCGAGAGGCTCAGGACCAGCATCGAGAGCAGCAGGCTGTGAAACATGACGGTCAGCGATTCGGGGTCGAACAGGCATAGTGATCGGATGAAGAACAGCCCGAACCCGACGACCATGACCAGCGACGCAGCCCGCAGCCTGTGCTGGAGGAGCCAGCGCGTCTCCGTGACCAGTTGGGAGTCGTCCCCCTCGATTACCCGATGGTCGGGCGCGAAGCTGTCGATCCGGAATGACGGGGCCGGCCCGCGATCGCGGGGCGGGTGGTCCACGGTTGTCCCTTCGAATTCCGGCATGGCACGTCACCCACGGGAACTGGCGAAATGGGGCCGACGATCGGGGCGATTGGCGTCAAGATTGATGCGATTCGGGGACTGGCTCCGGTTTCGCGAGGCTTTCCCCGTCGGGCGGGATCGGGAACAGGTCGCCGACCAGGCAGCGGAATCCGGGTATCACGTCCTCGCCCGTGAGCTCGTCGCCAGCCTCCAGCCAGGCCCCCGATTTGTCGCCGCGGATGACTTGTACGCTACGGGTGTCGGGATTGATGACCCAGACCAGCTTCACCCCGGCCCTGAGATATTCCTGGATCTTCTCGAGGAGCTCCGCGGCTCCATCGTTGGGGGAAACCACTTCGACCGCCAGATCGGGGGGGATCGTCGTGTATCCGTCTTCCGATAGTTGATTCCAGGGATACCGATCTTTCCGGATGAAAGTGACGTCGGCCCGCCTGACCTGACGGGGTTTCCAGGAAAAGCAGCGGTAGCCGTGATCGGCGGCGAAGAGCCAGCCCAGGTCGTGCTCGCGACAATGATTGCCGACGAGTCGGCCGACCTCGAACGCGACCAGATTGGACAATGCGCCCACTTTACGCTCCCTCAACTCGCCGTCGACCAGCTCGTAATGCCCGCCGTCGGGCATCGCCAGCAATTCTTCCGGGGTGATCTCGGCATGGGGCGGAAACGCGGGCGAGGGCGTGATTTCCGGCTGGGTCGCGACCATCGTGCTCATTGAGAGACCTCCTCGATTCCAACTCGATCATCGCGCCGAGCGGCCTTAGGAATTTGGAGCTTCCCCGCTTGGCTCCGGATTCGCGGACGATCCGTCCTCATCCTGGGGCGGGACCGGGAACAGATCGCCCACACGGCAGCGGAATCCCGGGATCACGTCCTCGCCCGTGAGTTCGTCCTCGGCCCGTAGCCAGATCCCGGAACCGTCACCGCGCCGGATTTCTAGCTTGGAAATCGCGGGATGAGCGACCCAGACCAGCCTCACACCCGCTCGCAGATACTCCTCGACCTTTTCATCGAGGTCAGAGACCAGATCGGTTGGACTGACGACCTCGACCGCCAGATCAGGCGGTATCGTGACATATTCATCGGACCAATGTTCCTTGGAAGGAAGTCTCTCCCGGGCGATGAATGAGAGATCCGCTCGACGCACCAGGCGTGGTTTCCAGGGGAAACAGCGGTAACCGCATTCGGACTCGACGACCCATCCCAAACTGTATTGTTCGCGGTAGGTGTCGAGCTTGCGACCTAGCGTCACCGCGACTCGGCTGGAAAGCAGGCTCACGTTGCGTTCCCTCAATTTTCCATCGACCAGCTCGTAGTGCCGTCGATCGGACATCCCCAGGAGATCCTCGGGCGTGACCTCGTTCGCGGGGGACAACGCGGGCTGACCTGCTATTTTCGGCGGGTTTGCGACCATCGTGCTCATGGCAGTCCTCCGTCTTGTCGGGCCGTCAGTCCGTTCACTATACCATGCCCGCGATCGGCGCGGCAGGCCGAGAACCCGGCGCAAAGCAAGCCGGGAAGCTCCTTTGAGGGGAGCCGCCCGGCCTTTTGGTGACGGGTGATCTCGCCGTCGGACGATCGAAGGTCAATACGAGTCGGAGCTGATCACTTCGCCCCCGGCCCGGGTGATCAAGGCTTTCAGGACCTGCGGTGCGATCGACTTCGTGATGTACCTGACCGACCCGTCGGCGAACAGGGCATTGAAGCCATCGGGCGTGAATCCTCCCAGTTCGGGCAGGGGGACGTTCGGGTCGAAGGGGATATCCTCGGGCTTGGTCCAGGGGATGTCTCGCTGCGCCTCGACGACCATGATCGTGTTCGAGGTCCCGTCGGTGAACTGCTGGACTTGAGGCTCGATCCGATCGGCTTCTCTCTCCGGACGAGGGCCGGAATATAATGCAGTCGTCGGGCCCGCGAAGGTGAAGTACGAGGTCTTGCTCTGGCTCGATGGCGTGCCGTTCCCGTCGGGGTGGCTGTAGATGGCCGGCATCTTGTCGAGGAGCTTGCGATTGTTGGGGCCATCCCAGGGCTCGTCGAAATTGTAAGCCTTGTACAGCTCCTGCTGTTCGATGTAGGGCAGGATCGCGACCCGCCAGCTATAGGGCACCTTGCCGGTCTTACCCCCGTAAAGCACCTGGGCCGGGAAGGCATTGTTGGCGGCATTGTAGTTGTGGAGGGCCAGGCCGATCTGCTTGAGGTTATTCATGCTCACGGCCCGGCGGTTCGCGGCACGCGCGGCGGTAACCGCCGGCGCCAGGAGTTGGATGCCTTCGGCGAGATCCACGGAAGTCTCCGCGCGGAGATGCACGAAACCTTCGGAGGTATCGATCCTGGCCTTGTCGAGGAGCGAGTCGACGGCCCGGAGGATCCATTCCATCGCCTCGCCGCCGCCGGGCTTGCGGCCGAACTCCTGCCGCATGCCTTGCGCGGCATTCTTGCCGAGGGTCACGAACGCCTGGAGCGTGTCGGCCACCGGCTTCGCGTCCTCCTCGGATCCGGCGCGGGCCTGGAGATCCATCGTTATTTGTCGATCGGAAGCGTCGATCCCCACGGCATAAGATCGGGCCTTTTCGAGGAGCGGAGACAACGTCTCGAGGATGAATCTGGCCTGGGGAGGATATCCGGGACCGGCGGGGCCCGGTCCGATCCGCCGCCGCAGCCATCGCGTATCGACGGCCAGATTCAACTGGCCCTTGGCGATTTTCTTCCAGGCCTCGTCCCAGCTCTGCCGCGGCGGGGCCGCATTTCGGTCCTCGATCAGGTCGCGGAGCAAGCTTTCCGGGGCCGCGACCAACGTCCGGTCGTCGGGCAGGTAGAAGCCCCAGCTCGACGGCGGACCGTTCGGTTCGACGCGGACATAGCTCTGGCCATCGTGGCGGGCCTCCTGCTGATTGGGGTTGATGAACTGCTTGAGCATTCCGTTCCAGTCTTGGGGCTTGGCCATGCGCAGGACGACCCCGGAAAAGGGCGGACTCGGCCCCGGATGCGCCTGAGGATCACCTTCCCAGAAGACGAGCAACTGTTCGATATCCTCCGGCGGGACGACGAACGCCGGGCCGAGCATCCGCTCTTGTCGCATCGAGTTGACGAGCGACTGGATGTCACGGCGACGCAACAGGGAACCGGGCCGGACCGCCAGGAGCATCTTCGTGTCGCCCGGTAGGAAGGCCAGGTTGAATGGCGCCTGATCCGAACCCGTGCCGGTCGCTTTGGCGAGACCTGCCTGGGGCTGGGGAGCGGCCTGGGCTTCGGCTGCCGCGGCGGGCCAGCCGGCCGGGCCGCGTAGGCCCGCGACCAGGAGCCCCAGCGCCGCGAGGCCGCCGACGGTCAAAATCCGAGCCACAAGCGGAAGAGATCCGGGGCGGATCTGCTGCGTATTGCGGAGCATCTCGATCCTCCGAACAAAGGTGTCGTGTGATGGAAGGAATGCACGAGCCGGCCAGCTCATGGCACGGCTGTCGCGGCGCAAGGCCATCCGGGCCAGCGTCGCGAGATACGACGGCTTTCCGCCCGAGAGCCGGGCGGCCCAGGCGTCGGCCGCCAGTTCCTGCTCCAGCCGGAGCCGGGCGGCCAGCCAGTGGGCCAGGGGGTGGTAGAAGTGCAGGGAGAGGCCGAGCTGGGCCGCGAGCCCGGCCAGGAAGTCGCCGCGTCGCACGTGGGCGAGCTCGTGGGCCAGGACCGCGCGACGCTCGTCGGGGCCCCAGTCGCGCCAGTCGCCGGGCAGGAGCAGCAAGGGCCGTCGCCAGCCGATCGTGGCGGGAGTCGCCAGCCTGGCCATCTCCCGGACCTCGACCCGTCGCGTGCAACTCAGCTCGGCACGCACGATCTCGACCTCATCCTGGAGCTCACGGTCATCGATCATCAGGCTCCTCGCCCGGATTCTCGCGATACCCCAGAGACCCAGGCCCAGTCGGGCCAGCCCGACAAACAGGCTGGCGAAGAACCCCGCCGCCAGCCATTCCGGCCAGCCCCAATGCGCCGTCTCGGGGCTGCGGCCGGGCCGTCGTAATTCTTCCAGCAAGATGGTCAGGAAGGCCGGCCTCGCGAGCGGTTCGGCCGACGATGCGGGCGACCGGGAATTCGGCGACCCGCTCGACATCGGGCCGAGTGCCGCCGTCGTATCCGCTCGCGGCGAGGGCGAGCTCGTCGAGTCTCCCACAGACCGGAGGCTGCTTTCAGCCGGGACGAACGCGTCCGGGGCGACGGTCCACCACCGAGGCCAGGGCCCGAGTACGATCATCGAGACCACCGCCATGATGAGCAAGCTCGAGCCGGCCGCGAGCGAACCTGCCGCGGGACCCCAGCGCCGAAGGGCCAGATAGGCCACGATCCCCACCACCCCGAAGGCCGTCGCATGAGCGATACTGCCGAGGAGCATCAGGCCGAGCGTGTTCACGATCGTTTCTCCCGTTGCCGCAGGATCTCTTCCAGCAGGTCACGCTCCTTGGGCGTGAGCGTCTTCTGCTCCATCAGCCGCACCAGCAACAGCTCGCGCGAGCCGCGGAACACCCGTTCGATCAGTTCGCCGAGCAGCTTCTGCGAGACCTCCTCGTACGACCGCGCGGGCCGATACGAGAACGGACGCTCGTCATTCGTCTGGATCAGGAACTGCTTGTCCGCGAGGATCCGGACCAGCGTCGCGATCGTCGTGTACGCGCGGTCCAGCCCGGCGGCCGCGAGCGCATCGCGCACCTCGGCGACCGTCGACTCCCCGCGATTCCAGAGGACATGCATGACCTCGAGCTCACGCTCCGTCAGCTCCTTGGCCGGCGGTCGCGCCATGAGATTGCTCCTTCCAACGGATGATATTCGGGATTCGTCGCAAGATTTGGTTTATTAGATTTGGTTTTATCGTAATCGAGATCGGACGGTTGTCAAGAGGTGGCTCGATCCCGATTAGAGCGTTTAACGGATGGATGGCTCACGCCGTGTCCTGCTGTGCGTGATACTAACCCGACGCGCTCGCGAGGGTGTGGAGGCATTCCCCTCGCTGACGCGTCGGGTTGATATGAGTCGTGAGCAACACGAGCGTAAAGCGCTCTACCTGCCGGTGGGGAACAGCTTCCGGTCGTTCAAGGCGTTTCGGACGGCCTCCTTGAGTGCCGGCCCGCGGAGGTTCATGGCCAGGACGCGGCCGTCGGGAGCGATCAGAAATGTGGCGGGGATCGCCCGGATGAGATACGTTTCGGCCACGCCTTCGAGAAGCTTTCCGCCGTGCACCTGAGTCCAGACCAACGCGTTCTCCTTGGTGTACTTCGCGGGAGCCAGGGCGGCGTCGTCGCACGAGACGCCGACGATCAAGAACCGGGGATCTCCGCCGAAAGTCTCCTGGATGTCCTTCATCGCGGGAATCTCGGCGCGGCAAGGCCAGCACCACGTTGCCCAGAAGTCGAGCAGGACGAGCTTGCCGCGCGTCTCGCTCAGCTTGAACGGACCGCCGTCGAGCCGTGGCGCCGTGAAGTCGGGGGCGAGGCCGCCGACGCGCACATGAAGCCTGACCTTCACGTCCCCGATATCGACCGGTTGATCGTCCGGTCCTTCAGGCACGGTCACGGGGAGGATCGCCTCACCCATCATGGCGCGATCGGGGCCACAGGTCGTCGTGTCGGACGGCGAATTCACAGGGATCTTTAACTCATAAGTACCCGGCGCGACGTCCTCGATGCGGAACCGGCCGTTTCCGTCGAACCCCGACGCGAAGGTGAGCCAGCGCGCCGTCGCTTTGCGTCGCTCGGTTCTGGGCGTTTCGAGAACGGCTGGGTCGTTGGTCCGCCAGTCGGCGGGTTCGGGAGGAGTGCCATCGATCACCACCCGGCCGATCACGGGTCGACCCGTGCCGCCGAGTCGAACCCGGGTCGTCTGGCCTGGCTTCACCTCGACCGGCACATGCCCCCACCACTCGCCTCGATAGGTCGTGTCCAGAACGCGGGCGATCTCACCGCGGCCGGGAATCACGCGATCGATCGCGAACCGCCCCTGCGAATCGGCCGTGAAGTGATAGACGTAGCTCCGCATTCGGTAGGCATCATCGCGATTCGAGGGCAACTCCGGCAAATAGACGAGCGATTGGTAGGCAGCCGGCTTGCGGCCGATCCGCACCTCGCCCTCGATTCGTCCCCAGGGCTGCAAGACGACCTTTCCGGTCCTGGCGAACTCGACCGATGTCGCGTCGGCGAACCCCGCATCGGCCGCGACGACGATCAAGAACACCCCCTCACGTTTCGGGACCGTGAGCCGGCCGTCCGGCCCCGTGGTGAGCCTCTCGGCATGCGAGTTCTCCTGGAAAACGCCGCCACGCACGAACGCGCGATCCTCTTGCGTCCCCAGAACAACCGGGACCCCGGCGGCGGGTTTGCCGTCGGGAAGGAGCACGACGCCGGAGATCCCCGCGGCGGGCTTCAGGCGGAAGTCCTGGATCACCGCGCCTTCGTCCTGTCGGAAGGCGCGCGATTCGGCCGGCTCGTAGCCGGGCGCCTCGACACGCACGTGTAACACCTCCTTCTCCAGATCGAACTTCCTCGAGTAACGACCGCCGGTGTATTCCACCGCGCCCATGCGCCACCACCGGATGGTCTGCTTCTTCCCCAGGAACCACGACAGGATCCCCCTCTCTCTTGAAGTTGGTCGACGCCCTGGATCACGTCGAAACGGGGCACCGGCTTGCCGGTCACCGCATCGGTCACGCTCCCCGAGATCACCAGCGCCGGGTCCAGCGTCACGACCTGCTCTTGGCCCGAGGCGGTCAGGGATACGGGTTCCTGGCGCAGATACCCATCTTTGAAGATATGGACGAGCATGGCGTCGCTCGGGGCGCTGGTCCAGGTGAAGCGCCCTTCGGCATCGGTCTGGGCGTTCCAGGTGGAGCGCCATGGGACCTCGGATTGAGCCCCGATCCTGAGCAACGAGTCGCGCCCACGCCACGTACCGACCTGCAAGTAGGCGCCGGCGACGGGCTTGCCGGCCCGGTCCACGACCTTGACACGGAGTGTGCTCGCCTTCCCCAGTCGGATGACAGGAGCCTCCACCTCTCCTCCCTTCGGGACGTTAACCTCCCGAAACTCGGGGCCGAAACCCTCGGCCTGAGCCACGACGATCGACGAGCCCGCCTCGCAACCTCGGAGGGTATACTCCCCGAGTTCGTTGGTCGCCACCGGTGTCCTCTCGTCCCGATATTCCCTATCTCCGGTGACGACTTGAGCCCCCTTCATGGGCTTCCCTGATCCGTCGACCACGCGGCCCTTCACCGTGGACGCTTTCGAGAGGATCGTCCGCCACTCTCGCCCGCCCCCCGATTGGCCTGGACGCTTCAGGTAGTCCGGATGGCGGACGTGCAGGCCCACGTCCGAGACGTTTGCCGGGGCATCGTCGATCTGCCAGCGCCCCTGCTCATCGGTCCTGGCCGTTCCCAGTTCATAGCCGTAATGGGGTTCCTCGCCTTGCGTCGCCGTTGCCCTCGCGGTCACAGTGGCCTGCGCAATCGGCTTCCCGGCCTCGTCCTGCACGATGCCACGGATGGGCACGCCTGGTTCGAGCCGCGCTTCCTGCGACTCCGGCAACGAGATAGCATGGTTGCGGTCGGTCCAGTACAAGAACAGGCTTACATACCCGGGTTTCTTCACGGTCAGATACAGGAAGCGAAAGGCGATCCCCGGGGGCCATTCGATCGACGCCGTACCCTCCTTGCCGGTCGTGACCGTTTCCTCACGAGACTTGCCCTCAGCTCGAAGCTCCCAACTCACCGAGACCCCATCGAGCGGCTCACCGGTCTTGGCACTCAGCACGCGGAGGGATAGGCGATGACGCAAAGCGGGCTTCGTCGCGTCGTTGTCGGGCGCGGCGTTCGCTATGCCTGGATTCGGCTCGGTCGCCTTTCGCGCCTGGGGCTGATCGGTGCCTGTGATCGATGTGGCGACCGACCTTTGCGAAGGCTCTTGACCGAGCCTGGCCAGGGCTGCCGAGGCCCCCCACGCGATCAGGCCGACCGCCAGGAGCGCGACTGCTGTCACTGTGAGCTTTTGGAGCAACATGACCTTGAATACCTCCTGACTCAATTGGTTAGCCGCCGCCGAAACGACCCCGACGGCCATCGTAGGATTCACGGTGGCGAGCGCGGCGCGAACGGTCGCTTCGCTCCAACCGGCTGGTATGGCGGCCCTCGCCTCGCGCAACAACATCGAGCCCAGGATCGCGCCGTCGGGTTCCAGCCCGCGTCGGGCGAGTCGGCTCCTGAGTCGAGCACGCCCCTCGGCCAGCCGGTAGTGGATCGTCCGTTCGCTCCAGTGCAATTGCGCGGCGGCCTGCGCCCGGGTCATGCCTTCCAGGTCGCAGTGGACGACCGCGAGGCGCAACTTCTCGGGCAGGCGGGCGATCTCCTCATGCAACGCCGGTAGCCAATCGTCCGAGGCGTCGGGCCCGTTCGTTGAAGTCGCGACAGCCATCTGTCCCACTCGCTTTTCGAGCGTGCGCCGCCGGGCCGCGGCGGTATTGGCCTGGATCGCGACGCGATGCGCGACCTTGTGCAGCCAGCCCGCCAGGGCGTCTCGTCCACGGATTGCGCCCCCCTTCTTGACCAGGACCAGGAAGGTCGCCTGGAAGGCATCCTCGGCATCGTGCGGGTCGCGCAAGATCCCCCGGCAGACGCTCAGGACCATCGGTCCGTGTCGCCCCACTAGCGCTTCGAAGGCCTCGGCATCTCCCTGAGTGAGGAAACGCTCGAGGAGCTGTGCGTCGGAGAGCCCCGCGACCACGCCCTTGGCGAACAGGCGGTTGAGCTGTCGCAGGGCCGCGCCCAGTGTATCGATGGCCATATCTCGAAGTCCCCTCGTGCTCGTGCTCTATCATCAATGAGAGCCCGACCGGGACCGGCCTGCAAACCGTCTGATCGGAATTCTGAGAACGGGTAGGAGGATCGGAAAGTAAATCGACACCTGTCCGAGGTAGTGCCGAGTGAAGGGGTTAGATCAGTCCGACGGCCCCCTAGGTCGGCACGAGGCCCCGTCAAGTCCCGCGACACGTTCGAGCGGATCCGCCTCGGGGATTGACTTCGCCCAAATCGTAACTAAGATGGTTCCAATTGGAGGGGCGGGCGTTCCGGGCCGGAAAACAGGCTCGGAGCCCGAACCCGAGCGTGCCGATCCGCCCTGAGATCGGCGACTGTTGGCGCGGACATGTTTCGAGCCGGGCACGATGATGCCTCGGGACGGGACCGGTGCGCGCCCTGTTTTCGGGAGGATTCGAGTCATGAGACGCTTCGATCTTGTCCCTTGGCGTGCGGTCCGTCGCGTCCTGGGGGGATCCATGGTGACCCTCGCCTTGCTGGCACTCCTGGGCTGCCAGAAGACGGTCACCCAGGACGCCCCTCCGGCCCCGACGGTCGGAGTGGTCGAGGCGCGGCGGATGAGCGTGCCGATCGAGGTGGCTCCCAATGGGACCACCCGCGCCCTGGAAGATGTGACGATCCGGGCCCGCGTCCGCGGGTTCCTCACCGAACGCCACTTCGCCGAGGGTGCGATGGTCAAGAAGGGGCAGCTACTGCTGGTGATCGACGAGGAGCCGTATCAGGTGGCACTCCAGTCGGCGAGGGCACGCCAGGCCGAGGCCGACGCCTCGCTCCGCAAGGCCGAGGAATCCAAGGAGCGCGAGGTCTCCGCGGCGCAACTGGAACTCGCCCGGGCCCAGATGGTGCTGGCCCGGATCCAGGAGGGGCGCAACCGGGTGCTGCTCTCGCGGAACGCGGGATCGGCCGAGGATCTCGACAAGACCGAGGCCGACCGCAAGCGTTGGGAATCGCAAGTCGAGGCCGACCGCGCCCACCTCGCCCAGGCCAGGTCCGACTACGTCGTCGGGATCGCCTCGGCCCAGTCGCAGGTCTTGGCCGCGAAAGCCGCCGTCCGCGACGCCGAGCTGAACCTTGGCTACTGTCGGATGTACGCCCCGCTCACGGGTCGGATCGGCGAGGCCCGGGTCAAGGTCGGCAACCTGGTCGGGCCGGACTCTGCCGGCGGGGGTGCCTTCTCCGACCTGGCCACGATCCAGCAGCTCGACCCGATGGGGGTCGACGTCCGGCTCAGCTCGCGCGACCTCGATCGGACCACCACCCTGATCGAGAAGGGGCTGGCGGTCCGCCTCATCCGCCCCGGCCCGGCTGGCCCGCAAGAGCACCCCTTCGTGGGCCACGGCTTCTTCATCGACAACACGGTCGACGAGACCACATCGACCTTCCTCGTCAAGGCGAGGTTCCCCAACCCCGGCGGCAAACTCCTCCCCGGCGAGTACGTCAAGGTCCGGATGGTGGTCAACCGCCTCGAGAATGCCGTGGTGGTACCCGCGCCTTCGGTCATCGAGTCGGATTCCGGGACGATCGTCCACGTCGTCGACGCGGAAGGCAAGGTGGCCGTCCGGAGGGTCGTCGCGGGGCAGGCTCACGGGCGGTTGAGGGTCATCTCCCAGGGGCTCGACTCCGGCGCCAGGGTCATCGTCGATGGGTTGCAGATGATCCGACCGGGCCTCTCGGTCAAGACGGAGCCGGCCGAGCTCGCCTGGGGCGACGCCGCCGGCACCAAGGTCACGACCGCGGACGCAACGACCCCTCCAAAGTCGTAACCGTTGGCGTGCCATCCCGATCTTCCGATCCAGTTCGATCCTCCCTGGGAAACCGACGATCATGGTCAACTTCTTCATCCGACGGCCGATCTTCGCCACGGTCTCGGCGCTCTTGATGCTCCTCATCGGCGGGATCTGCGCGCTTCGGCTGCCGATCGCGCAGTATCCTCAGGTCGCCCCGCCGCAGGTGCAGGTGACGACCACCTACACGGGGGCGGATGCCCTGAGCGTCGCCCGGACGGTGACCACGCCGATCGAGCAGCAGATCAACGGCACCAAGGGCATGATCTATTACAACTCCGACAGCACCAGCAACGGCGTGTCGAACATCGTGGCGACGTTCGACGTCGGCTACTCGCAGGACATGGCCGCCGTCGACATCCAGAACCGGGTCCAGACGGCGCAGGCCCAGCTCCCGCCCGAGGTCAAGCAGTATGGCGTGTCGATCAAGAAGACGTCGACCGACATGGTCTGCGTCGTCAACCTGATCTCGCCCGACGGCCGGTACGACGCCAATTTTCTGGATAATTACGGGCAGATCTATGTCGCCGACGTCCTGAAGCGGATCCCCGGGGTCAGCGACGCCAACGTGCTCGGGCGCAAGTATGCGATGCGGATCTGGATCGACCCCGACCGCCTCGCCAACATGAAGATCGCGCCGTCCGAGGTGATCCAGGCGATCCAGCAGGAGAACGTCCAGGCGGCCGCCGGCAAGATCGGCAGTCGGCCCGTCCCCACCGGACAGGACTTCGAGCTCCCGATCACGCTCAAGGGCCGCCTCGAGAAGGCCGCCGAGTTCGAGGAGATCATCGTCCGACGGGGCGACGACGGATCGATCGTCCGCATCAAGGATGTCGCCCGCGTCGAGCTGTCGTCGGAGAACTTCGAGTCGGCCAGCTACATCGACGGCAAGCCGGCCGGTGGCATCCTGATCTACCAGTACGCCGACGCCAATGCGCTGAATATCATCCACGCGGTCCGCGAGGAGATGGACCACCTCAAGACAAGCTTCCCGGAGGGCCTCGACTACACGATCGTGTACAACACGACCGACTATGTGGACGAGAACATCAAGGAGGTCGAGCATACGCTGGTCGAGTCGTTCCTTCTTGTGATGATCGTGGTGTTCGTGTTCCTCCAGGGCTTCCGCGCCACGATCATCCCGATGCTGGCGATCCCCGTCTCGCTGGTCGCCACGTTCGCCGTGATGGCGGCCTTCGGCTTCTCGATCAATTCGCTGACATTGTGCGGGCTGGTCCTGGCGATCGGCCTGGTGGTCGACGACGCGATCATCGTGGTCGAGAACGTCGAGAAGTATCTCCATCGAGGCCACGCACCGCTGGAGGCCACCCGCGCCGCGATGGCCGAGATCACCACCCCGATCGTGACCATCACTCTGGTGCTGGCCGCGGTGTTCGTCCCCGTGGCCTTCATGCCGGGGATGACCGGGATGTTGTACAACCAGTTCGCGATGACGATCGTCTTCTCGTTCGTGTTCTCGGCGTTCAACTCGCTCTCGTTCAGCCCTGCGATGTCGCGGCTGTT
>CAVURY010000038.1:0-8850 GCA_963743925.1 uncultured Planctomycetota bacterium
GCTGTTTCAACGGTATCGGCCCAAGGGGGGGTACGCGTAGTGGCCGTTCACCTCGTGTGCGAAGGACCCCGCCAGGGTCTCGACGAGCGATTGTTGAATGCAGTCGTCATCCAGTATCACAACCTCGCCGTTCTCACCTCACCCAGCGGCGGATCGAAGGGGCTCGGAGCGGTACGCGCCTACCTAACGAGTCGTTCGGCCCATGATGTAGCGGTGGCTGTCGAGGATCGCGACTATCGCCCGCTCGCCGTGGCGAACGGCACTTGGGCGAACCAGGCCGGGCGATCCTTCATCTGGCGTCGTCATGAGATCGAGAACTACCTGCTCCATCCCCAGGTAGTCCTTGCTCTTTTCAACGAACTGCGCCCCCTGCCCGGCTCGCATTGGGCAATTGGACTACCAGCATCCGAGCCGGACGTCGATGCACTGCTTCAAGCCCTCGCCGCGCCGCTCTTGGCGGATCACGCCGCTGGAGTCCTTCGAGATGAGATTCTCGAACAGATGAATGCCGTCGGAAGCGTGAGTTTCAGCCTCGCACGGCCACTGCCGCCGGCCGGTGCCCCGCCCCGGGACAGCCCGAGTGGCTGGCGGCGCTCCGTCAGGAGGCGACCCGACTCTCCCAGGCATGTACGACGGTTGCCGGCCTACAGCCTCTTCAGGACGCTGCGATTACGGCGCGGTACAACACGTTGGTGGCGCAGTATCAGCAGCCGGCCTTCCTGACATCCGGTGACTATCTCCGCGACATGGGCGGGAAGGAACTCCTCGAGGCCTTGACCCGGTATCTGCGTGACCTGGGGGCCGGATCGAGCTTCAGCCAGCGGTTCCTATCCGACGAGTTGCTCCGGCTCCTCGACCAGATGTACCATCCCAACATCCTGTTTCAGCCCGACGACTTCGCCGAATTGGCTGCAGTTCTCGCCCAGTACTGAGCTCGACTTTCGCGGAACGCGAGGCTCCTGAAATGCGGACTCCGCAGCGGCGGATCACGGTTCGGACCCTGATGGTCATGG
Source organism: uncultured Planctomycetota bacterium (assembly GCA_963743925.1). GTDB lineage: Bacteria > Planctomycetota > Planctomycetia > Isosphaerales > Isosphaeraceae > CAVZRC01. Next base: position 1,014 of record CAVURY010000038.1, read on the forward strand.
TGGCGGCCGTCGCCGTCCTCCTCGGCGGGATGATCGAGTTACCCAGGCTCTGGAACCTGCGCCGGCAGTACCTCGGGTTCGCCGAGAAGTACGGCTACTGGGCGACGAGGCTCAACACCGCCGCAGAGATCCGCCAGGAGATCACCTACTACTCGTTGAGCATGCCTCGCGGCCCGGAGCCATCCCCGGCTCGGATCGCGAGGATGAGGGCGGAGGCGTCCCACTACGCCGGGCTTCGGGACAAGTACGAGCGGGCTGCCCGACGGCCCTGGCTCCCCGTCACGCCGGACCCGGCGGCGCCTTGACCGCGTTAGCGCGGATCTCCTCAGAATTTTCTCGACGTAACCCCTTGCGAATCCGACAATTGAGGACACCTCCCGCGAGAACCGGGACAAGCCGGTCGGCGGCGCCACAGTACATGGCGAGGGGATGAATGGACGCCGGGCGCGTGGGGACCGGCGTCGATCACGAGGATCTCGAGAGAGCGATCGGAATCATGGCGCGTGTCGCAACGGGATTCATGGTCCGGCAGTTCGGGACGCTCTTCGAGGGCGGCTCGTTCGTCGGGCTGTCCGACCGCCAGCTCCTGGAGCGTTACTCGGCCGGCGGGTGCGACCCGTCCGGGGAAGCCGCCTTCGCGTCGCTGGTGGACCGTCACGGGCCGATGGTGTTACGCGTCTGCCAGCAGTCCCTCGGCGACCTGCAGCATGCCGAGGATGTGTTCCAGGCCGTCTTCCTGATCCTGGCCCGGAAGGCCCGGACGATCCGCGACCCCGACCTGCTGGGCAACTGGCTGTACGGGGTCGCGATCCGCACCGCTCGTTGCGCCCGGAACCGGATCGCTCGCCGTCGTCGGCATGAGGAAGCCGATGCGCTGAAGGATCGCGGCGCGAGAGCCGGCGCGGGCTCGTGGGGCCCGGACGGACCGATGTCACCGCCGGCCGATCGGCCGGCGATCGACCGCGAACAGTCCGAGGTCATCCACGACGAGGTCGACCGCCTGCCCCGGGCCTTCCGACGGCCGGTGGTGCTCTGCTACTTCGAGGGCCTCACCCTCGACGAAGCCGCCAGGCGCCTCCGATGCCCGTCCGGCACGCTCCACAGCCGGTTGGCCCGCGCCCGCGAGAAACTCCGGATCCGGCTGGCTCGCCGCGGAGTCGCCCTGACCTCGGCCGCGCTACCCGCGATGCTGGCGCCCCGGTCCGCTTCGGCGTCCATCCCTCCCCTACTGTGCAATTCCACGACAAAGGCCGCGATCGGCTTTGCGGCCCGACACTCCACCGCCGGTGGGGCGATCTCCGCTCCCGCCGCGGTCCTGGCCCGGGAGGTCCTGCAAAACATGCTGCTCCACAAACTCAGGCTCACCGCGATGTCCCTGCTTCTCCTCGGCGCACTCGCCACCGGCGCCGGCTATCTCACTTGCGCCCGGGCGATGAAGGATGAACCCCAAATGGCACCGCCCGCTCCTCGATCTGACAATCCAAAATCCAAAATCGAAAATCCAAAATCGAGGAGGATGTTCGTGGTCGGCCGCGTGCTCGATCCCCAGGGCAAACCGGTGCCGAACGCCTCGGTGATGGTCTATGGCTCGCTCAAGCAGGGCGAAGAACGGACGAGTTCCTACGCACCCGCGGTGATCGGCCGGGCGGGCTGCGACGGATCGGGCCGATTCCGGCTCGACGCGACGCGGACCTCGTCGTCGACGCATCACATGGTCGGCGCCGCGGCCCTCGCGCCGGGATTCGGCACCGGCTGGATCGACCTGGACATCGACGCCGATCAGCCGGCCGTCGAGATCACGCTACGCCCCGAGAAGGTAATCGCCGGCAGGCTGTTCGACGTGAAAGGCCAGCCCGTGCAGGGTGTCCGCATCTCGGTCGAGGGCATGGGTCATCCCTCCCGCGCCGGAAGTACCGCCCGAGAGCCTGGAAGGCCCCCTCTTCTGGCTCGGGAATGACGCCAATGGACCGGCCGCCTGGCCTCGCCCGACGATCACCGACGCGGGCGGCCGCTTCACCGTCCGCGGTATCGGACGGGAGCTTCGCGTCCTGCTCATGGCGGAAGATCCCCGGTTCGCGAGGCAAAGGCTCATCATCGACACGGATGCCACTGACCAGGCGCAGCCGGTTTCCGCGGCCATGGAACCGGCCAAGGTCATCACCGGACGCGTCACCTATGCCGACACCGGCAAGCCCGTCCCGCATGCGTCGCTCGAGATCGTCTCCTATCGAGGAGGACCGGGCTTCACTAACGCGTTCGAGACCGATGCCGAGGGATTCTTCCGCGCCAATCCCATCTCGACGGACCGCTATTCCGTCATGGTCTTCGCCCCCGAAGGACAGCCGTATCTCAATGTCGGGACGGACACATTCGCGTGGCCCAAAGGCCAGGTCGAGCATCGCGTCAACCTGGCCTTGCGACGCGGGACCGTGATCCGCGGCAAGGTGACCGAAGTAGGCTCGGGCCGTCCCGTCGCCGGGGCCGCGCTCCGCTACATGGGTCGGCCGACCGTGGAGGCCGATTCCGGCCCCTGGAGCGGCACCACGCGGACTGGGCCCGACGGCTCATACCTGCTCCCGGTCCTTCCCGACCCGGGCACGCTCGTCGTCCTGGGCCCCAGCGACGACTATGTGCTCCAGGAGATCGGCGAACGGATGGTCCGCGAGGGTCAACCGGGCGGGGGCCGCTACTACGCCCACTCCTTCATCCCCTGCGACCTGAAACCCGGCACCGACGCCCGGGAGGTCGACGTGGCGCTGCACCGCGGCGCGACCGTGAAGGCCCGGGTCCTCGACCCGGACGGCCAGCCCGTCCGGGAGGCCCGGGTGCTCAGCCCGGTCCTCCTCCAGCCCCAGCCATGGCCATGGCGGCAGTATCGGGGGAGCTTCCACGGCGACGTCCACGACGGCCGGTTCGAGCTGCACGGCCTGGCCGCCGACGCCGAGGTCCCGGCATTCTTCTTCGATCCGAAGCATCAGCTCGGCGCGACGGCCCGGTTCTCGGTGAAGGCCGCGGCCGACGGGCCGATCACCGTCCGGCTCAAGCCCTGCGGCCAGGCCATGGCGCGACTGGTCGATCCCAGGGGAAAGCCGCTCGCCGGATATCGCGACCCGTTCCTGATCTCGATGATCGTGACGCCCGGTCGGGACGCGCTGAGCACGGCCGAAGAGGATAAGGACCAACTCACGGCCAATTCCGACTACCTTTCGCGGATCGATCCGGGTCTTTATGCCGACCTGATCTCCAACTTCGAAGGCCGGATCACGTTCCCCGCCCTGATCCCCGGCGCGACTTATCGGGTCAACGACATGACCACCCGGAACGACGCGGGCGGCCGGAAGACCCGCAGGGTGTTCGTCGCCGGCAGCGGCGAAGCGATCGAACTGGGAGACGTTGTGATCGAGAGACCCGAGCCATAGCGCGGCGGCGTGTCTTCAAGAGCACTGAACAAGAACCCGGCCATGTTGACCATATCGCCGGTATCGCTCATGCTTCATAATGGGGGAAAGGGACCTTTGCGGAATCGGCCGTCACTGTTACAAGGGGCTCTCTATGCCAGGTACCGAACACGGCACAACGGGCGGCCTCGCCTCGTCCGATCGGGATGAATGGCATGCCCCTCGCTCGGACAAAGCCCCTGAGAAAGAGCCGCCTCCGCCGGACTTCGAGGAGGGCACTGGAGGCGCCATGTCGATTCATCCCGGCTCGCCGACTCAGGCTCGCCGCCCGTTCATCGGCTTCGACCTCGAGGCCGCGACTTACGCGCGGATCAAGCCCGAGTGGCTCTCCCGCTCCCCGGGGAAGTTCGTCGCGATCGTGGGGGATGAGGTCGAGGGGCCGGCGGAGACTTTCGAGGAGGCGCTCCGCGCCGGCTACCGCCGGTTCGGCCTCGGCCCGCTGTTCATCAAGCAGATCCTGGCCATCGAGCCGATCGTCGAAGTGACCCGCGAAATTGCGCCATGCCGATCCTGAGCCTCCGCTTCGATTACGCCGGCAGGCCGACGCTCGAGTTGTACGTCGGGGTATCGGCCGCCGAGGCGGAATTCCGACCGCCCTGCCCTCCGATCCCCGTGCGTGCCCTGGTCAACACGGGGGCCAGCAAGACGAATATCGCGCGGTGGGTGTGCGATCGGCTCGGGCTCTCGCCGGTGGGCCAGGTGCCGGTCCACACGGCGTCCACGGGGCTCACGCCATTGCTGGCCGACGTCTACGCCGTCGAAATCTCGCTGGGTGGGACGACGACGGGATTACTGGCTACGAACCTGGATGTCGTCGCGGCGGAGGATCTGGGCGGCTCGGGGGTCGAGGCGTTGCTGGGCCGGGACATCCTCGCGAGGAGTGCTCGTCTATGACGGCCTGGAGCGGCGATTCACGCTGGCGATCGAGCCTCCCCACGACCGACGCGGCCAGGCTTACTCATTCCAGGCAGGTCGCCCAAGGGTCCCTGCCGTCGCTCTTCGGTTTCCCGCGTCCGGCCGACCCGGGTCCAAGGGCCGCCATTGCTTCGGCTTCCATCCGACTGTTGATCTTCCCGGCGATGCAGGCGATGGTGATGCCTGCGAGCTGCCGGGTCACGCCGTCCCGTACCTTGTCATAGACTTCGGTCAGCACGCCCTGGATGTGCAGCCCACAGGGACATTCGGGGTTGGGTTCGTTGCGGTGGAGGGCGAAAATCTCGTCCTGGGGCTCGACGGCGCGGAGAATATCGAGGAGCGTGATCCGCTCCGGGTCGATCAGGAGCGACCAGCCGCCGCCGACGCCCGTCCTGGACTCGACGATCCCGGCCGCGCGGAGTAAGCCGAGCAGGCGGCGGATCACGACCGGGTTGGTGTTCACGCTCGAGGCGATGAACTCCGAGGTCAGTGACTCTTCCGGCAACAGGGCGAAGATGGTCATCATGTGTATGCCGACGCTCAACTTCGAACTCAACACGGCATCACCCCATTCGCGAGTACGGCGGCGGGCGGAGAGTGCCCCCATCGACCCGAGCTTAGCTTGGCGAGACCCGGCCTACAACCCCATCCGCAAGAGAGCTTTGTAGCCGGGGTCTGTGACCCCGGGGATTTCGCCATAGCCGGCCTCACAGAGGCCAGCTACAGACTCGAAACTTCATGGACGACCTCCGCAATCCGCTCGTGGGCCGGGGCGTGTCGTCCGTTGCGGTTTTCTACGACCGGAGGGTGCGACGGGTTCGACCCGTCGCGGCCCCGAGAGAAGTAATCGATGAGACGTTCGCCCAGCACATAATAAATCGGGATCACGAACCGGCCGAGGATGGTGCTGACGGCGATCCCGAACGCGATCACGATGCCGAGCGAGTTCCGGCTGTACGCACCCGCCCCGGTGGCGCGTGCCATCGGCAACACGCCCATGACGAAGGCGAACGACGTCATCAGGATCGGCCGGAGTCTCTCGCGCGACGCCGCCTTGGCCGATTCCAGGATGTTCATCCCTCGCTCCCGGCGCATCTCGACGCCGAACTCGACGATCAGGATCGCGTTCTTGGTCTCCAGCCCGATCAGCATCACCAGGCCGATCTGCCCGAAGACGTCCAGCGGCATATCGTAGAGCCACAGCCCGACCATCGCCCCGAACATGGCCAGGGGCACCGTGAGGATGATGACCGTCGGCCGGATCCAGCTCTCGTAGAGGGCCGCCATGAACAGGAAGACGCAGACCACCGAGAGTGCGAAGATGTAGGTCGCCTGATTGCCGGTCTTCTGCTCCTGGAATGTCGTGCCGGTCCACTCCGTGCCGAACCCTTCGGGCAAGACGGTCCTGGCAACCTCCTGCATCGCGGCGAGAGCCTGTCCCGAGCTATAGCCCGAGGCGGGCTCGCCGTTCATCCTGGCCGCGGCGTAGAGGTTGTAGTGGGGCACGTCGATCGGCCCGAGGGCGTAACGGACCTCACCCAGGGAACTGAGCGGGACCCGCTCCCCCTTGCGGTTCAGGACGTAAAGGTTCTGGATGTCCTCGGGGGTGGTCCGCACGCTCCCCTCGGCCTGGACCATGACCTTCCAGACCTTGCCGTAGAGGTCGAAGTCGTTGACGTAGTAGCCGCCGAGGTTGGCCTGGAGCGTGGCGAAGAGGTCGGAGATCGGCACGTCGAGCCGACGGGCCTTGGTGCGATCGACGTCGAACTTGAGCTGGGGCACTCGTGCGGAGAAGGTCGAGAAGACCCCAGCCAGCTCGGGCCGCTTCCGGGCCTCGTCCTGGAACCGGTCGACGACTTTCTGGAGGGCGTCAACGCCTTTCCCCGAGCGATCCTCGATCATCAGCTCGAAGCCCCCGGTCTGGCTCAGGCCGCGGATGGGAGGCGGTTGCAGGACCATCACCATGGCGTCGCGGATCGAGGTCACCTTCCCCTGGAGCGTCCGGGCGAGGCCGGCCGCCCGGAGCCCCGGCGTCGTACGCTCGTGCCAGTCCTCCAGCCGCGCGAAGACGACTCCGCAATTGGTCTGGTTGGTCGAGGTGATCACGTTCATCCCTTCGATCGCGACCGTATGCTCGACACCCTCCTCGCCCCGGCAGAGCGCCTCGACGCGCTGGATGACCGCGGCGGTCTTCTCACCGCTGGTGCCGTCGGGAGTCTGGACGACGCAGATCAGGTAGCCCTGGTCCTCGGTCGGGATGAACGACTTGGGACGGTTGGCGATCATCCAGCCCGTGATCCCCAGCAGGACCAGCGACGGCGCGACGATCGTCCACCAGTGGTGGGCCGTCCATTCGAGCACCGCGTCGTAGGAATTCTCGATCCAGCCCAGCCCCTTGTTGAACCAGCGGAACAGGAAGAAGCGGGTCTCTCCGTGCTTCGCGCGGAGGAACAGCCGCGACATCGCAGGGCTGAACGAGAGCGAGTTGAACGCCGAGAACACGAACGAGAAGACGATCGTCATCGCGAACTGGTTGTACAACATCCCGGTCATCCCCGGCATGAAGGCCACGGGGACGAACACCGCGGCCAGCACCAGAGTGATGGTCACGATCGGGGTGGTGATCTCGGCCATCGCGGCGCGGGTGGCCTCCAGCGGTGCGTGGCCTCGATGGAGATACTTCTCGACGTTCTCGACCACGATGATCGCGTCGTCGACCACCAGGCCGATCGCCAGGACCAGCCCGCACAATGTCAGCGAATTGATCGAGAAGCCGAAGGCCGCCATCACGGCGAACGTGGCGACCAGCGAGACGGGGATCGCCAGCATCGGGATGATCGTGGCGCGGAAGCCCTGGAGGAACACGAACACCACGATCATCACAAGAAGGAACGACTCGACCAGCGTATGCTCGACCTCCTTGATGTTCTCGTCCACATAGTCGGTCGTGTTGTACACGATCGTGTAGTCGAGGCCCTCCGGGAAGCTTGTCTTGAGGTGGTCCATCTCCTCGCGGACCGCGTGGATGATATTCAGCGCATTGGCGTCGGCGTACTGGTAGATCAGGATGCCACCGGCCGGCTTGCCGTCGATGTAGCTGGCCGACTCGAAGTTCTCCGACGACAGCTCGACGCGGGCGACATCCTTGATGCGGACGATCGATCCGTCGTCGCCCCGTCGGACGATGATCTCCTCGAACTCGGCGGCCTTCTCGAGGCGGCCCTTGAGCGTGATCGGGAGCTCGAAGTCCTGTCCGGTGGGGACGGGCCGACTGCCGATCTTGCCGGCGGCCGCCTGGACGTTCTCCTGCTGGATCGCCTGGATCACCTCGGACGGCGCGATCTTCATGTTGGCGAGGCGGTCGGGGTCGATCCAGATCCGCATCGCATACTTGCGCCCGAGCACGTTGGCGTCGCTGACCCCGGGGATCCGCTTCAGGACGTCGGCGACATAGATCTGCCCGT
>CAVURY010000039.1:0-25969 GCA_963743925.1 uncultured Planctomycetota bacterium
CGACGAGTGTTAAACAATAATATAATCCGCCGGAGAGATCAGGGCAAGCGTGCGGGGGCGATGCGAAGATGCCATGGGCGTTTTTCCACCGGCCCGAACCGGAAACCGAGGCAGGCCACCAATCCTGCGCTTCCCCTCGTCTTTCAACCGGATCCTCTTTACGATCCTCCTGGAGGTGACCATGAATCATCATTAGAAGAGAAAAAATCGGCCGTCACGCCGAAATTGGAGGCCGAATTTCAAGAGGCCATCCGGCAAGCCATATCCTCAAATCCAGATCCCGAAGCCATGCGCAGGGCGGCCGAACGAATGGATCGGATTCGGGAAGAGACCTATCGCCAACACGGCCTTTTGGACATCGGCGTCCCGGCCATTCCGTGAGTTGAGGGGCGAGCTCGCGGAATGAAATACGTCCTCGATTCGTCGGTGGCCTTCAAATGGGTGGTCCCCGAGAGCGATTCTCCGAGGGCCGTCCGGTTGCGAGACGAGTTCCGTACCGGCGTTCATGAGCTAGACGGTCGGATCGTTCACGATCCTGGACGGCGCGAGCGCTTCAGCTCGGCTTCCAGCATGCGGATTCGCGACTCGGCTTCGACACGGGCTTGGGCCTCGGTACCGTCGCGCTTCGCCTCGGCCCGTGATGCGGCCAGAGCCTCCACAATCGACCTGTAATCTCCCAACTCCTCGCCGGTCACGAGATCGAAACACACCAGCCGTTCGTAGACGCCCCGAGGATCGCGCGATCCCCACCGAGACCCGCGCCGGGTCCAGGGGGATTCGCCCCTGCGAGGCTGGCGCGATCGGTCGGTATCCGCGGCGGATGTACCGATAGATCGATCGGGAGGTATCCCTCGCGCCCCGCGGTCCTGATCCCAGGCGTCTCCGGCCGGCAAAGCCGGCCTGACTTCACCTCTTATGTGCTACCATTCAGGAACGGCCGGGAGATGGGCAGAGGCCCTACCCTGCTAACGGTTTGGCCTGTCATTGGAATTGGTCGAACTGGCCGAGCAGCTCTCGGCGTTGGTCGAACTGCGGGAGGCGTGACATCGGCGTCGTGCCGGGACGCATCACCCGTGATCGTACCAGAAGTGGTTGGGTTGAGGCGGCCCAACCCCTCCCTATGGCTTGAACATCTCCTTGAGCACCTCCAGCACCGCTGTCGCGGTCTGATCGTCGATCTGCCCCTGCTTGGTGATCAGCCGGGCTCGGTCTACGGTGCGGATCTGGTCGAGGACCACCTGCCCCCCCTTGCCTTTGAATCGACAAGCTACACGCGTTGGGTACGGTTGTCCCTTGGTCGTCATGGGCGCGACGATCACGGTACGAATGGCATGATTCATCTCGTCCGGCGATACCACGAGGCAGGGGCGAGTCTTCCGGATCTCGCTTCCGATGGTCGGATCGAGATTCACCAGGTAGACCTCGAAGCGTTTTATTGCCATTCCCAGTCATCCTCATCCCAACTGGATAGGCTGGGTGGGGCGTCGTCGAGCAACGCGTCGTCGCCGCGACGGGCCATCTCCTGGAAGGCGGCGGCCCAGCCCTCCCGCGGTCGTTTCGCCGGGCGAATGATTAGAGTGTCGTCCTGAGCGTGGATCTCAACCTCGCCGCATAATCCGGTCTGGTCGAGGAGCGGCTTGGGGATGCGGATGCCCTGGGAGTTCCCGATGCGGACGATTCGCGTTTTCATGGCAAATAGCTCCTCTTGTGCTTACAGAGTAGCTACTCGTCAGCCATGAAGCAATCGGACTTGATCGGGGGCGGTTCCTCCACGATGCTGTCTCCGAATTGAGGAGGTCGGGGCTGGCGAGATGAAGATTCCCCACCCGCCCTCCGGGCACCCTCTCCCCGATGGCGCGGGGCGAGGGGGGACGATCGTCGTGCCGCGAAACGGAGAGGGACGCTCAAAGGCCACTGAACTGGCCTCTGCGGAATCGGCCTCGTCCCGGTGCTCCTCGAGGATCCTCCGCACCTCGGCGATGACCTCGGGGTCGGCCTCGACGCAGACGTGGGTCGTGGTGACGATGGTCTCGGAGGCGGCACCTTCGAGGTGGGCGCTGGAATAACTCACGAAGCCGTCGGTGATCGACTCTCGCCGTAAGCCGGGGTGGATGGTGGCGATGATCGAATGATAGGCGACGCCCGGCGCGATGGGATGGGCATTGATGGCCTCGAGCAAGGGGCTGTCGGCGCGCATGCCGTCCACGCTGCTCGGGGCCCGATCGCGGAAGGAGGGTCGGAACGCCTCGGAGTCGTTCGAGGCCCGGAGCTCGGCCCAGGCCGGGCGGAGCGGATTGTTGCGGCGGATCAGGTTGACGCCGAGCCGGACACCCGGCTGGCGGGCCAGGTTGCCGCCCCGGTGGGCCGTGGACACGAAGATGATGCGGCCGATATACGGCTCCGGCCCGAAGAAGAACGTCTCGGACAGCTCGGCGCGGAGGGCCGGGGAGGCGTGGACCTGGTCGATCGGCCGGGCGAAGACCGCGTTCCAGAGGGCTTCGCCGCTCGACTGGACCAGCAGTCGGCTGGTCTGGCCGCCGGTGCTCTTGCCCACGATCACCATCCGGTCCAGGGCGGGATCGTTGCCCTGGGGATCGAGCCGTTGGCGGATCTCGCGGAGCGATCGCCGGACCGCCAGGGCCGCCGTCGGCAGCGAATAGCCGGACGGATAGAGCACGACCCAGAACTGGTAGGAGGCGCAGAGCGCCGGATCGCCGCGGAGCGCATCGAGCATCGGGACCCAGACCTTGGGGCTCGACCAGAGTCCGTGGACGAGCACGACCGGCACCTTGCCGGGCTGGTAAGGGTCGAGGGCGTAGATGCCCGCCCGCTCTTCGTAGAATTCGGGATCGAACACGCCCAGGTACTCGTAGTTCCGGATCGGGCTCTGAGCCAGCCGGATCGCCATCGGGGTGGTCAGGTCGGCGGCCATCGGGAAGATTCGCCCGCCCAGGTCGACCTCGTCGGTGCGGGCCGGGTCGAGGAGTACCATCTCGACGGGCTGGTCGCGCCAGGTCGCCGCCGATCCTCGAGGCCGGATCATGGCCGTCGCGGCGAACGTCGCCCTCCGGGGCCCGAACGGCTCCCACTCGGCGATCTCGGAGTCGTCGAAGTTGCGATGTACGATCAACGGGACTCCGAGGCCGCCGCGGTGCCCCTTCGGCTCCAGGCCGGTGACGATCCGGTCCTCGGCCGGCACGAGCGACGTCAATCCCATCGACGTCCACTCGGGGACGTCCGAGGCGGTGACGATCCCGGCCGCGGCGAGTCGCTCGGGCCATCCGCTCCGTCCGGGTGCGACGGTGGTGTGAGTCAGTCGCAGGCACCGCTCGACGGCGCGGTTGTGCACGGAGCGCGCGGCGCACCGGGTCGCGTCGGCGCCCGAGCTTCCTCCCGATGTCAACAGGCAGAACGCGGCGTAGACGGCCGCGTCGCGTGACCATGTCAACGCCTCGCACGTCGCCAATGGGCCAATCGCCCGCGCGTTCTGGTCGGCCAGCTCCGCCAGGGCCAGGAACCGCGCGGGGCCGGGCCTGCCGTCGCGGGGCCCCTGCTCCAGTTCCTGAAATGCCGCTCCCGGATGTCGACGGGCCAGGTCGTCCAGACCCAGTTGACACAACAGGCTCGTCGTCGGCACGCTCCAGCGTGGACCCGTCCGATGCAGCCGCTCGACGACCGTACCCAGGCCATGACCGGGCGCAGGGATGACTTCGACCTGTTTGCAGCCCGGAGCGATCACCCCCGCCGCGATCGACAGGAGCACCGGCCAGACCGCCCTTCGGGTCCAATCCATGGTATGATTAATCGGCCTTGGCTCGAGCAACCGCTCGCCCAGGTCAGGCTTTCCGGCCCGACTCCCGATCTGTCAGGCTGCAAAGTTTGACCTACATTTTAGTCGGACTTAATCGTTCTATCGGCGGGCGGCCATGCCGAGCTTGACGACTTTTCGGCATCTGGCGGCCGTACGGATTGTCGGGACGCTGGCGATCTTTCTCGTCTCCCCCTAGGCGCCGCCGCAGGTGAATGGTATTTTTTTGTTCAGTATCGCGTCCGGTGGAGATCGCTGATTCCGATCGCTGGAGCATACGCTCCCGATTCCCATCGACGCGACGGATGCCGGAGGTTACAACTCTCCTCGATCCTGGTCCGTGACCCTGGGGGGAGGCGAAGGATGACCCGTTACCAGCTCGGTAAGATCGTGGAGTGGGCGGGGACGCTCCAGTCGCGGAAGCGGATGCAGAAGCTGGTTTTCCTCCTGCAGGCGGCCGGCTGCCCCCTGGACGTCGACTACGACTTGCACCATTATGGGCCGTATTCGGAGGATCTGGCCCGGCTCACCGACCTGATGGTCGACGAGCGGCTCCTGGAAGAGCGGATGGAGGTCCGTCCCTACGGCGAGCAGTATTCATACCGGCTTTCCCCGGAATCGATCCGACAGATCGCCGAATACGAATCGCGCCTGGCGAGCTCCGGGCTGGTTCGGCCGATGGCCGCGTTCGAACCCCTGGCCCGGTCGCTCTGCGAGACCGATCTCAAGGAGCTGGAGGTCGCCTCGACGATCGTCTTCTTCCGCGCAAGGGAACGATTGGCCGGTCGCCGTCGAGAAGGCGTGCCAGTTCAAGGATCTGCCGACAGGTGGGGCGATCGTGAAGAAGACCGAGGAACTGGCCCGCCGGTTCGTGGGCTGATCGATCGGAGGCGGTCGTGTCCGCGAAGATCATCCGCGATCCCCTGTATAACTACGTCAGCATCGACCGCAAGCGGGATGGGTGGCTGCTCGAGCTGCTCGACTGCCCCGAGGTCCAGCGGCTGCGCCGCATCCATCAACTGGGGATCAGCTACCTGACCTATCCCGGCGCCGATCACAACCGGCTGAGCCACAGCCTGGGCGTGGTCCACCTGATGCAGCAGGCGCTCCAGCACCTCGGCCGGATCTCCGGCGACGACACCCCGACGAGCCAGGGCCGCGAGCCGCTGCTGGCGGCCGCGCTGATCCACGACGTCGGCCACGGCCCGTTCTCCCACGTCTTCGAGCGTTGCCTGGGCATCGACCACGAGGATTGGACGAAGGCGATCCTGCGGTCCGAGGAGACGCCGGCGCACCGGATCCTCGGCCGGGCCTTCGGCCCCGCTTTCCCGCATCGGGTCGCCGACCTGATCGACAAGGACAATCACGATCAGCCGTCCTGGCAGAAGTACCTCCTCTCCAGCCAGCTCGACATGGACCGGCTCGACTACCTGAGGAGGGATAGCCTGTTCACGGGCGCGAGCTACGGGCATTTCGATTGGTACCGGCTCCTGAACACGTTCGAGATCTACGAGGACGACCCGCCCGGCCGCGACATCGTCTGGGCCGAGAAGTCGCTCCTCGTCATCGAGGAGTACATCTTCGCCCGGCATTACATGTACCAGAACGTCTATCTGCACAAGACGACGCGCGGCTTCGAGCGGATGCTCGAGGCCCTGTGGAAGCGGGCGAGGCGGTTGTGGGAGGAGGGCCGGGACGTCGCGCCGGTCCCCGCGATCGCGGCATTCTGGGAGGCCCAGGCCCGCGAGGACGCCGGCGCGTCGGGGCCGACCGTGCCGCAATACCTGGCCATCGAGGAGTTCACCGTCCTGTCTCAGATCCAGGTCTGGGCGTCGCACCGGGACAAGGCGCTTTCGGACCTGTCGCGTCGCTTCCTCGAGCGCAGGGGGCTGGGGATGATCGAGGGGCCGGATTTCTCCGGGGCGATCGCGCCGGACGTCCAGGGTTGGGAGACGGCCCTCCGCGAGCTGGTCGCCGCGAGGGTCGAGTATGACCCGCCGGAGATGTATTGCCTGGTGGACCGCCTGCGGGCGAGGTACTACCAGCCGTACTTCCCCGAGAAGGAGAGCGACGAGCAGAGCGTCAACAACGCCATCCGCATCAAGCCGGAGGGCGAATCGAAGCCCATCGAGGTCTCGAAGCTGCTGCGACGCCTCGAGCCCCGGTTCGAGAAGCCCGCGGATCGCGTGCGGTATTACATCCCCAAGGAATTGCGGGCCGAGGCCAAGAAACTCCGGGCCGAATGGAAGTAGCCGCGATTCGATCTCCTGTGGGTCTTCTTCCCATCGACTGATCGCTCGCCGACGTCCGCGGTTTCATGGCCCGGAGACTGGGTCGCGATCCTCGACGCCCCTTCAGGACATGGGCGACCCGCGGCGCGGCCCGTCGGATGTTTTCGATATATTCCGTTCGTTCCTTCGGGATCGATTGAGAAATCGTGATACTCCTTTTGCCGTCGTGCAGGTCCGGAATATCGGCGGGATGGCGTTCATCCCGCGATCGAATCCGAGAGGCATCTCCCCGAGGGGAGAGGGACCGGTAGGATTCGGACCCCGGGCTTCGGCATTTCATCCTCGGGTCACTCGGTCGCGGCCCGGCAATCCCTTTCAGTCTCCGACTCGTTCAACGATGTCGCCGGGGTGGCCGGAGGATTTCGACCAGACACGCCGATCCCCACGTCGATCGACCCCGGAGGATTCGGTGACATCGCCGTGGAGAATTCCTGTGTACGATCGGCAGCGGCAGCGAGTATTACACTCGACCCCCGGAATATCCGGGGCTTCACGCGATCCGGCGACGGATCAGGATCGCTCGGGAGAGGACGGTATTCTCGAGGCGTGGTCGTCGCGTCCCTTCTTGATCGATGCGAATGAATCGGGCGGCCGCTGATCGCGTGCCGCCGTCCTGTCGCCCGATGGAGATTCTGGCAAGTTCCCGGCGCCCGATCCGCGCGCCTCGGGCGTCGGGCCCCTGATCTGACCGCAGACCGTGCGCCAAGGGCGACGGATCGTGGTCGCCGCTGTAGGCGGCGATATCGCCTGCGGTCGAGTTCCAGCACCGCCAAGGTCCTGCGATCGAGGCGCGTGTCCGTGGCCTCCTTGAGTTGAGTTGTCTTTGGAGAGAGCGGCGTTGCCGGAAGGTCGGTTTCAACAGGTTCATGGTCTTCCCCCGAGTACATGAAGGAGAAGACCGGCAAACAACATGATGAAACACTTCCGCGATTCTGCTCGGGCGGGCTAACCGATACCGGGGAGCCCGTGAGAGCCGGAGAGGGCGATCCGGCTCGGTCTCGATGTGTGCCTCAGGATTGTCAACCTACCATCACCGTGAGGGATCAACATGAGCTTCCACCAGACGTCGCGCCGACTTCGATCCAATCCTCGCCGCAGCCACCCGACGCGGCCGCGTCAGGCGCGCCGATTCGCGGTCGAGTGGCTCGAGGAACGGGCCTTGCTGACGACTTTGTACTACCCGGTCAATGGCGCCGAGAATGCCACTAACGGCGGAGGCGCCTTGCTGGGGACAGTCTCACCGGGGATGCCGCTCTACACGATCTACTGGGGCTCCTACTGGGCCACGTCCGCGGGCCAGTCGCAGCAGTCGCAGATCCAGAACTCGTTGGACCCCATCTTCTACAACAGCTCCTACCTCAGCGGCCTGAACCAGTACGGCGTCCCCTACCCGGCGTTCATCCCCAATACGCCCGTCAACGAGGTGAACAACTATTCCGACCCGTCCAACGGCTTCACGGGCTCCGACATCCAAGGCGTCATCAGCTACGCGATCAGCAATCAGGGATTGCCCGACTCCAACACCTACACCAACGCGGGCCTCTACCTCGTCTTCACCCCTCCCGGGATCGCTTCGAACTCGTCGGGCGCCGGGGGCTATCACACGTACTACACCGGCAACAACAACGTGCGGGATTACGCCTGGATCGGCGATGTCAATTCCCAGGGGCTGAACGACTACACCTACGTCACGTCGCACGAGGTCGAGGAGGCGATGACCGACCCGCACGGGGATGCGTGGCAGGTCAACCCGAGGAACAGCTCCGCCTGGAACGAGATCTGCGACAACGAAGCCCAGAACTATACCGAGTTCCTCAACGGCTACGAGGTGCAATCGCACTGGTCGCAGTCGGATGGCGAGTATTCCATCACCGATGGCAACTCGCAGACATTGTACGAGGACGCCGGTGGCCTGTACGTCTACGGCGACCAGCTCGGCTCCAATTACAATGACACGGTCACGGTCAACCAGAACAGCTCCGGTGGCGTTCTGGTGACGCTGAATGGGCAGCAGTTCTCGTACCCATCCGGCGAGATCAATCAAATCTACGTCTTCCCCGGAGGCGGCAGCGACACGATCAACGTCGAGAGTACGTCCTCCTCCGCTCCGGTCACGATCGACGAGGGCTCCGGCAGCGACTCGGTCTTCGTCAGCCCGACGGCCCAATTCCTGGACCATATCCAGGGCAACGTCACGGTCAACGGCGGCTCCGGCTACGACACGCTGACCATCGATGACCAGGCGGACCCGTTCAACGACACCTACACCATGACCGGCTCGTCGCTGACTCGCACTGCATCGGCCCTCATCGGCTACAACCTGATGAACGTCGTGACGGTCAACGGCGGTAGTAGCACGGCGGCGACCTACAACGTCCAGAACACCGAGAGCTACTTCACCACGGACCTCAACACCGGCAGCGGCGGCAACACGGTCAACGTGCTGGCGACCACCGGGACTCTGAACGTCACGTCGGCCGGCAACGACACGATCAACGTGGGCAACGCGGGCAGCGTGCAGGGCATCCTCGGCACCCTGAACGTCGAGGACCCGCCGAGCTTCGCGACGCTCAACGTCAACGACTCGGCCGACGCGACGGCGCGGACGGTGACGCTCGGCACCTTCACCCCCTCGGGCGACACGCCCTGGGGCTCGATCTCCGGCCTGGCCCCGGCATCGATCAACTACGAGCAGGCCGACCTCTTCTCGCCCGTCACGATCGATGGTGGTTCCGGGGGCAATACCTTCAACATCGTCACCCTTCCCATCGAGACCGTCAACCTGAATACCGGCGCCGGTAACGACACGGTCAACGTGCAGGCCACGGCGGGCAGCCTCGTGGTCAACGGCCAAGGCGGGACCAACAAGCTGGTCGGCCCGAACGTGACGGAGACCTGGACCATCAGCGGCGCCAACGCCGGAAGCGTCGGGGTGACCACCTTCTCGAACCTCCAGAACCTGACCGGCGGCACGCTCAACGATACGTTCAAGTTCACCGCCGCCGGCAGTGTCTCGGGCAAGGTCAACGGCGGCACCGGCACCAACACCCTGGACTACTCGGGCGACGGCGGCATCGCCGCCACCGTCAACCTCGCCACCCTCGCCGCCACCAAGACCGGCGGCTTCGCCAACATCCAGAGCCTGGTCGGCAGCTCCGCCGCCGACACCCTCATCGGCCCCAACGTCGCCAACACCTGGATCCTGAGCGGGGTCAACGCCGGCACGGTCGGCACGGTCGCCTTCTCGGCCGTCGAGAACCTGACCGGCGGCACGCTCAACGACCTGTTCAAGTTCCCGGACGGCGGGAGCGTCTCGGGCGTGGTCAACGGCGGCGGCGGGACCGATACGCTCGGCTACGGGCTGCGCACGACCGGCGTGACGGTCAACCTGACGGCGGGGACGGCGACCGCGACGGGCGGGGTCGCCAATATCCAGAACGTCACGGGCACCCCGGCCAATGACGTCATCACCGGCAATTCGGCGAGCAACGTGATCAACGGCAACGGTGGCACGGACGTGCTCAACGGCGGCGGCGGGGGCAGCGACCTGTTCATCCTGGGGTCGGCCCAGGGCTCGGGGACGACCGTCACCGGCGCCGGGTCCAGCGACACGCTCCAGGGCGGCAACGTCGCCAACACGTGGACGGTCACGGGCGCCAACGCGGGCAACGTCAACGGGATCGCGTTCACGGGCATCGCCGGCCTGACCGGGGGCACGCTCAACGACCTGTTCAGGTTCGCGGACGGCGGGAGCGTCTCGGGCGTGGTCAACGGCGGCGGCGGGACCGACACGCTCGGCTACGGGCTGCGCACGACCGGCGTGACGGTCAACCTGACGGCGGGGACGGCGACCGCGACGGGCGGGGTCGCCAATATCCAGAACGTCAACGGCAGCCCGGCCAATGACGTCATCACCGGCAATTCGGCGAGCAACGTGATCAACGGCAACGGTGGCACGGACGTGCTCAACGGCGGCGGCGGGGGCAGCGACCTGTTCATCCTGGGGTCGGCCCAGGGCTCGGGGACGACCGTCACCGGCGCCGGGTCCAGCGACACGCTCCAGGGCGGCAACGTCGCCAACACGTGGACGGTCACGGGCGCCAACGCGGGCAACGTCAACGGGATCGCGTTCACGGGGATCGCCAACCTGACCGGCGGCACGCTCAACGACCTGTTCAAGTTCCCGGACGGCGGGAGCGTCTCGGGCGTGGTCAACGGCGGCGCCGGCGGCACCGACACGCTCGGCTACGGGCTGCGCACGACCGGCGTGACGGTCAACCTGGCGGCGGGGACGGCGACCGCGACCGGCGGTTTCGCCAACATCCAGAGCATGATCGGCAGCACCTCCACCGCCGACAAGCTCATCGGCCCGAATGCGACCAACGTCTGGTCGATCACGGCTGCCAACGCCGGCACGGTCGGCTCGTTCAGCTTCTCCAGGGTCGAGAACCTGACCGGCGGCACCGGGGTGGATGAGTTCGTCTTCGGCGCCGCCGAGACGATCTCCGGTAAGATCGACGGCGGTGGCGGCAACGACTGGCTCGATTACGCGGCGTACACGACCTCCATGACGGTCAACCTCGCCACCAATACCGCAACGGGCGTCGATGGCGGAGTCGCCGGCGGGATCGCCAACATTCGCAACGTCCGGGGCGGCCAGGGAGGCGACACCTTGACGGGGAACTCGCTGGGGAACATCTTGATCGGTGGCAGCGGCAACGACACGATCACCGGCGGCAACGGCCGCAACATCCTGATCGGCGGCAACGGTACCGACGTCGTCAAAGGCGGCACGGCCGACGATATCCTGATCGGCGGCTACACCAACTACGACTCCAGTGGCGATGTCAACGACCAGGCGCTGATGGCGATCATGGCCGAGTGGCAATCGGCCGACAGCTTCGCGACCCGACAAGCGAAGATCACGGCCGGTGTCGGGCCGGGCTCCGCGGACAAGCTCGTCGCCGGCACGACGGTCCACTCCGACGGCAACCCCAACACTCTCACCGGCAACGGCGGGTCCGACTGGCTCTTCCCCTGAGGAACGGAGGGCACCATGACCGATGACCAGGCCGGTGAAGCGGCGAATTGATCCGGCCGTTTCCTCGCAGCATATGAGGTCTCGAGGGCCGGAGGGCAACCTCCGGTCCTCACCGCTTTCGAAGAACATGAGGCACGGATTTGTCCCCTCGAACCCGAGAGGAAGAAAGCTCGCATTAAGGGCTAAGTTGTCGAAGGCCGACTCCCCGTGGGTACTTCCGAGAGCTGTCGTGCGTCTCTTTCCTTGCAACTTCTCGATGAGGGACGGATCGAGGAAGTCCTGTCCTTGTATCAGGTCACCTTGAGCGAAGACCTCCACCGAATCCTCGGCGGTGAACGAATCGGCCCACCCGCATGCTGCGCCCATCCCGACGAGATCTGGACCCATTCACTGGTCGCGACGCTGCGGCAATCGGCTCCCTGGCTTTTCCCGAAGGCCGTCCGAGACGAGGCCGAGCGACTGGCGAACTGGGCCGGCCAGAAGCGAGGACGGCACCGAGCCTGAAACTGATGATCTTTCCCGGCCAGTTTCACAGCCGCAAATCCAGCCTCATGTTGACCGGGGACAGGGATGGCGAGAATCCTCGGTTCGTGATCGAGGCGACGGCCAGCAACGCGAGGTTGCATGACACCGCATGGAAACGCCCCATAGCCGTCAACTTTCTGCGGCTCGGTGTCAAATACCAGCCTTTTGGTCAACCAATCGATCGCGGTGAGTGATCCGGAGCCCTACCGATTCGAAACGATCACGCCTCGCCGGATTCGCTCGCATGTTGCCTTTGCCGTGATGTAATCGGCCTGATCGATGAAGCCGATGGTGTATCGCGCGGGGAGACGCTTCAGGTCGGCGACGTGCTGGACGAGTTCCTTGTACCCCTTCCTGCCGAAGCCGAAGACGGTCATATCCCGGAACGAACCATCGTCTTCCTTCCGGAAGGGCCACGAGACGTAGGAGTCGGTCTCGCCCGGCTCCGGCTCCTGGTGGTTGACCAGGACGAGCCCCACGGGCGTCTCGCTCGCGCCGAAGCAGACCCAGGGGACGACCTGCGACCAGGCCCGGTCGAGCGTCGTCTTCTGGCCGTCGGATCGGATCACGAAGTCTCTCTCGGCGTCGAGCGTGCCGCCCGGCGTTCCCTCGTAGAGGAACCAGAACGTCGGGAGATCGATCCGGAGGAGCGTGAACGTCGCATGATCCGGGTAGAAATCCCAGCGGCAGGCGGACTTGCCGTCTTTCGTCTCCGACTCGATGCGGACGAGGCCGGCCTCTCGCCGCGTGACGCGGCTGACGAAGGGGTTGTCCGTCTTGTACTGGCCGTATCCGTAGCCGCAATGGAAGAACTTGGCGGGCTGGCCGCACTTGGGTAGCCCGCGATATTCGCCGCGGGCCTTGTCGCCCGGCCGGTATGAGACCCAGTCCCGCCCGCCCTTGTCGAAGATGCTCGCGAAGCCGGCCCCCCGCTTGCCGTAGAGGTAGGTTGCAGCGGGCGTCTCGATCTTGTAGCAGTCCATGTCCCCGTGGATCGTCACCTCGGAGACTCGCACGGTCGTGGCCTCTGATGTCGCGGCGCTCGGAGTGTTGAAGCTGATCCTGAGCATCGAGCCGGTGCCCGGGCTGAAGTTGCGGTCGACGACCCAGGCGTCGCGGAGCAGGACGTAGAGGGCCTCGTCGGTGCCGAAGGCCAGGTCCACCGGCCTCGTCAGGCCGGTCGCGAATGTCTCCACGTTCTCGGGATGATCGGGGTCGAGGACCTTGATCCATCCCCGGACGAAATCCATGAAGAAGTACTTCCCTTGATAAGGAGTCGGGAAGCCGACGGCCTGGCTCGCGGGGCAGAACGCCCCGCCGGCGATCGAGGCGACCGGATAATGATGGACCGGCCCCCGGAACCGCGGGTCGGCGGTCGGGCCTTCGCTCGCCGGCCAGCCATAGTTGGCGCCGGCGAAACCCTCATTCACCTCCTCCCAGGTCCCGAGCCCCACGTCGTTGATCAGGATCCGCCCCGTGCCGGGTTGCACGGAGAACGTGAACGGGTTCCGCAGGCCGAGCGCCAGATCGCCCGATACTTGCCGCGGGCCGTCGCGTAGAACGGGTTGTCCTCGGGGATCGAGCCGTCGGGGTTGAGCCGCAATAACTTGCCCTGGAGCGTCGTCATCGCCTGGGCGGGCGCTCCGGCGGTCTGGTCCCCCAGGGCGACATACAGCTTGCCGTCCTTGCCGAAGTGGATCGCCCCGCCCTGGTGTCCCGCGGGTTCCGTGCCGCCGAGCCTGGCCTGGTCGTCGCCTTCGAAGAGGATGCGCTCGCTCCCCGGCTCGGCGACGTCGCCCTGGGCGGTGAACCGACTGATCCTGTGGTGGACATACGGCCGCGGCGTCACGTAGCAAACGTAGACGAACCCATTGTCCGCGAAGCCGGGATCGAGGGTCACGCCGATGAGCCCTCGCTCCCATTTGCGGTCGACCTCCACGGTCGCGAACGGCGTCGGCAGGAGCATACCCCGCTTGACCACCCGGAGGGTCCCGGTCTGCTCGCAGACGAAGACCCGGCCGTCGGGCGCCGCGGCGATCGCCGTGGCCCCGGTGATGCCCGCCGCGAGCCGATCGATCGCGAAGCCGGGCGGCAGGCTGATCGGTCCCGTGATGTTGCTACCGGGCGTCCCTTGCCCGGCCGAGCGAAGGCCCTCCATGTAGGCGATCAGGTCGGCGAAGTCGCTCGGCGAGAGCCCGGCGGCCAGCCCGTCAGGCATGAGCGATTCCGTGCCGGGCTTGCTCTCGACGATCTCGGACTTGCGGATCACCTGCCGGTGCCCGTCGGCGTCGAACGAGCGCCAGCTCCTGGGGCGATTCTCCCTTGACGATCCCGGAAAGGACCCGTCCCTCGGCGGTGGCGACGATCGTCGGCCGGTAACCATCGACGATCTGTCGCGAGGGTTCGAGGACCGATTCGATCAGCAGGGTTCGCTCATACTTGCCCCCCACGTCGGAGAGGTCTGGCGCGATGTCGCCCCCCTGCCCCGCGCCCGATGGCAGCGTGCGCAAGCGGCGCCCTTGAGGTCGAAGAACAGCGCGTGGCCGCGGATCGGGTCGCCGCGATGCTCGCGCGCATATCGGGCGTAGGCCTCGCGGTCGGCCCGGGTCGACGCGGCCGTCGGCCTGGCCGGGTCCGTGACTTTCGCGTTCGGCTTGCCGTCGCCGACGAGTGCGGCCCGGAGCGCCTTCGCCGCGTCGTCAACGGCCTGCTTGCCGCGGTCCATGAGCTTGCCCATCTGGAAGAAGCCGTGCACCTGCCCGTCGTACCGACGGACCTCGGTGCGCACGCCCGCGGCCTTGAGCCGGGCGGCGTAGGCCTCGCCTTCGTCGCGTAGGGGGTCGAACTCGGCCGTCAGCACCAGGGCCGGCGGCAGCCCGTGCAGGTCGGCCCGCAGCGGCGAGGCCAGCGGATTGCGGCCGTCTTCGGGGCGCGCCAGGTAGCGACTCCAGTACCATCGCATCGCGGAATCGGTCAAGAGGTAGCCCTTTCCGAAGGACCGGTATGACGTCGTGTCGCAGGCGTAGTCGGTCACCGGATAGATCAGGAGCTGGAACGCCAGCGGCGGGCCGCCCTTGTCCCGCGCCATGAGCGTGACGGCGGCGGCCAGGTTGCCCCCGGCGCTATCGCCGCCGACCGCGATCCGCTGGGCGTCTACCCCGAACTCCGCCGGATGATCGGCGACATGACGAGTCGCCGCGTAGCAGTCGTCGAGGGGGATCGGAAACGGATGCTCCGGAGGCCGGCGGTAGTCGACCGAGACGACCACGCACCCCGAGCCGTTGGCCAGTTGGCGGCAAGGGGCGTCGATCGTTTCGGGCGAACCGAGCACCCAGCCGCCCCCGTGGAAGTAGATCAACGCCGGCCTGGGGCCCGCGTCCGCGCCCCTGGGCGAGTAGATCCGCATCCGCGGCCCGCCGGGCAGATTGCGATCCTCGACCTTGCTCACCGTCGCGGGCTCGCCGGCCAGATCGCGCATGGCGAGGAACGCCTTTCGCGCATCCTCCACGGGCATCGACTCGAATCCCGGTGCGCCCGAGTCCTCAACGTTCCGGATGAACGCCCGCGCCTGCGGGTCCAGTCGGCGGTCGTCGACCTTCGCGACGGCCGGCGCCAGCCCCGCGGCATACCGGATCCCTCCCAGCAGGTGATTGCGCAAGGTCGGAAGGCGGTAGCTTTCCTTGATGTGTCCCAGGGCCGTACACCAGACGCGGCCTCCCTCGGCCTCGCGGTACCAGGAGATGGGGTGGTCCTTGCCCATCTTCCCGCCCTGATAGGATGACTCGGCGACCGTCATCAGGACATGCGACATCGGGCGAGGATTCGGCTCGAAGTTGTACCACTCCTCGGTCCACTCCCAGGATTCGGGCGAGGATTTCGTGGCCGGGTGGTCGCGGATCTCGGTCCGGCAGGTCGCCTTCTGGATTTGCGGATGCCCGGCGAACTTCACGCCGCCGACCAACGCAACATACCACGGCCACTTATCCAGCGTCGTGATCCCCTGGTGGATGGCCGCCAGCCCGCCGCCGCCGCGGATGAATCCCTGAAACGCCGCCTTCTGGGGCTCGTCGAGGACCTCACCCGAGGTGTTGAGGAACAGGATCGCGCGGTATCGGGCCAGGTTCTCCGGAGTGAAGGCGGCAGAGTCCTCGGTGGCGTCCACGGCGAAGCCACCCTCGGCCCCCAGCTCCCGGACGGTCGCGACACCGGCCGAGATCGCGTCGTGGCGGAAGCCGGCGGTCTTCGTGAAGACCAGCACCCTCGGTGTCGCCGACTCGTTGACCGGTGGGGCAACGGCCAGCAGGGACGCCAGGGCGATGATCGGTAGTACATTCATGGAACAACTCGTCTGGATTAGGGCGTGTTATCAACTTCGGCCTGTTCTGTAGCCGGCCTCTGCGAGGCCGGGGATCTGATCGAAGGGCTCAGCGTTGCGCCCTCGACGTCAACGGACTCCCCTTCTTCGGCTGCGACTTCGACTTGTAAATCTCCATCGACTTTTGCATCGACGCCTTCAGCGCGGGGTCATCCCTCTTGTCGTTCGACGGCGCCTCCGAGCACCCGGCGATCGCGAGGAATCCGACGATCAGGCCCAGGCGGAGGGCCGTCGAGACGAGCATTCCGGTCACGTCAACTCGCGTCATGTTATCAAATCTCCTGCGAATTGGGGGGCACGACCCGCCGGCCGCGCCCCCCGGACCACCCTGGACATCAATAGGCATCGGAGCTGATGACTTCGCCGCCGTTGCGGGTGCCGAGGGCCCACCAGGTGAGCCTGGACACGCCGTCCTTGACGAAGCGGACGCTGCCGTCGGTCATCAGGATGTTCGCCCCGCCCGGGTGGTTGCTCGACACCGCGTAGCTGAACGAGCTGTCGATGCCGCAGCCGGCGCAGTTGAACCGGCAGCCACCGCCGGAGAAGGTCGCATCGCGGTTGGGCGTCTGGATGATGTTGGTGTAGGTCCAGCCGCCATTGCCGTCGCACCAACTGAAGCCGCGCATCGACGAATAGGACGCGGTGGCCGTGTTGCTCCAGGCCGTGGCGCATGCCTGGAGCGCCGCGATCACGGCGGCCGGGTTGGACGAGGCCGTGAGGAACTGGGCCGACGTGCCGTAGTAGCCCTGGGGGTCGTCCGAGCCCTGGCCGCCGGTGCCCGGGTTGTTGGCGTTCTCGACGACGTCGCCGCGGTAGGAGTCGCCGCCCGACGTATTGGTCAACGTGCCGTTGTCCCGCCCGGTCAGCGCCTCGGCGAACGCGATGGTGTTCGACGTGCCGTCGGTGCAGTCGCGAATGCCGTAGGCGGTGAAGACCGCGAACATCCCCGGAGTCGTGACGGGGCTCTCGTAGGTGGTCAACCCGATGCTCGCGTGGTAGCTGTTATTGCGCGGGCGCCCCGCATTGGGGTCGGAGGGGCAGAGGAAGCCGTTGATGACGGTGTTGTAGATCGTGCTGTTGAAAGGAGATCCCCCGAGATTCCCGCCGGCGCCGGGGATCCAGTTGAAGTTGGCGGCGTTGTAGAGCGGGGTCTGGTCGAGGTAGCCCAGCAGTAAGGCCTGGGCACTCCAGCCGGACCATCGGCCGTAGCCCCACTGGCCGTCGGTGTCGCCGGGTCCCCAGAATGGGGCCTTCGAGACGCCCATGGGGAAGCGGTCGATGGACGTGTGATAGTTGTGCAGGGCGAGCCCGATCTGCTTGAGGTTGTTGACGCATTGCATCCGGCGCGCGGCCTCGCGGGCCGACTGCACGGCGGGCAACAGCAGGGCGATCAGGACGGCGATGATGGCGATGACCACCAGGAGCTCGATCAGCGTGAAACCGCGACGATTCTGCTTGCTCATCAGTTTCTCTCCTCACCTTCATTTCGAATAAGAGCGGACGCCCGGACAGAAAGGATTCTCCGACTCCGATGGACTGAACCGGTCTTTGGAGAAAGGAAGAAATTAACATGGCATCACTCGCCTGCCCGCGAACTCACTTCGCTGGTCGAGGCCACCATCCCAAGACTCGGGATCGGTCTGGATCACTTAGGCGACAGACCGGACCGGACAGCCCCGGTAAGACGCGGGCGGAAGCGAATAGTCGATCGATCCTCGACGAGACCCTCCATGGGCCAATCGCACAGCGGCGCACCATCCTGAGTGCTCGGGAAGAGGGATGCCCTCACCCGATTCAAGGATCAAGACCGGCCTGAACCGAAATTGCGAATAGACTTATCGGAAATCAGATCATTGAAAGGGAAACAGGAAATCAGGCATTGACGGCTCCGAGTTTCGAACCCGGTCCGGTCCGGCCGAACGAGTGAACTCGGTGCCCGTCGTCGGCGCGAGTCTCGGTGATGGATGTCATCCTGACCTCGGCTCGAATCGAATCGGCTCCGGCACTCGTGAAATAGGCCGTCGCCTCGCATGACGCTCTCAACGATACGGCCCTCGTCGCGTATCCGTCTATGAAAGTTTGGGTCTTTTTCTTATAATCTTCGGTCACGCCGAGATGCGTTTGGCCCGACAACTGTCTACGCGAGAATCCCGCGGATCTTCGGCGATCGAGGGCGTCCGGAGCCCCGTGGAAACCGGTAAGTAGGCCCTTGAGCATTAACCGATTCGGGCGGTCACGACCATGTCAGGATCTGCTCGCATGAAGGCGTCTTCGAAGCGGCGGCCGACCGGCATCCCCCACGTCGCCCTGATCGTCGAGACGTCAACGGCTTATGGTAGGTCGATCATCGGCGGCGCCACGCGATACATCCGCGAGCGGGGTCCGTGGACCGTCTACATCGAACAACGCTCGCTCCAGGACTCGGCGCCGCCGTGGCTGGAGGGATGGGACGGCGACGGGATCATCTCCCGCGCCTCGACCCCGCGGAGTGCGAAGGCCGTGCTCCGCGCCGGAATTCCGACGGTCGACCTCAACGACCAGGTGAAGGACCTTGGCCTGCCGCAGATCCACGGCGACCACGCGGCGATGGCCCGGCTGGCGGCCGAGCACCTGATGGAGCGGGGCTTCCGGCATTTCGCCTATTTCGGCTTCCCGGTCTTCGAGTGGTCCGTGCGCCGTCACGACGCGTTCGCGGCCTGCGTGGACGCCGTCGGCTTCCACTTCCACGAGATGGAGTCGACCCCCCGGGTATCCTGGGGCCACCAGCAGTCCTCATGGGAGGGTGAGGTGGAGGGGGCCGCACGCTGGATCAAGAAGCTGCCCAAGCCCCTGGGCGTGATGACCGGCAACGACCCTCGCGGGATCCAGTTGCTCGACGCCTGCCGGCGGGCCGGCGTGGCCGTCCCCGAAGAGGTGGCGGTCGTGGGGGTGGATAACGATGAGTTGGTCTGCGAGCTGGCCTATCCGCCGCTCTCCAGCGTCATCCCCGACGCGGGCCGTATCGGCTACGAGGCGGCCGCGCTCCTCGACCGGATGATGAAGGGGCAGGAGGCCCCGTCGAAGATGCAGACGATCCCGCCGCTGGGCGTGGCCGTCCGCCAGTCCTCGGACGTGACCGCCATCGCGGATCCCCGGCTCGCCGACGCCATGCGGTTCATCCGCGAGAACGCGTGCGCCGGGATCGGCGTCAACGACGTGCTCGATCGGGTGTCCGTCTCTCGGAGCGTGCTCCAGCGGCTGTTCCGCAAGCAGTTCGATCGGACCATCCTCGACACCATCGCCGGCGTGCGCATCGATCGCGTCAAGCAATTGCTCGCCGAGACCGACCTGCCCCTGGCCGACATCGCCCAGCGCGCCGGATTCGCTTACATGGAATATCTGAGCACCACCTTCCGTCGTCAGACCGGCTGGACCCTGGGCGCCTATCGCCGCGAGTTCGCGCGGCGGCGGCCCTGACCTCCCACGTGAGCCGGCTCGATCGTGTCCGATTGACCCCACCGTCTCCCTCCAGCCTCATCGGAAGTCCCTGACATGAGAACGAATCGGGAGCGACTTGTTTCGATCGCGGTGGCGTTCCTGCTCCTGGGCGCGATGCGGGCGGATGCGGGAGAACGACCGACCTGGACCTATCTCTCGAGCAAGGCGGGCGACCTGCCGCCGCCCGGCACGTCAACCCAGCAGACGGCCTGCCTGGTGCTCGACGTCGACAAGGACGGCCGGAACGACATCGTGGTCGCCAGCCGGGTCGAAGGGTCGAGCCTCGCCTGGTATCGGCGCGAGAAGGATGGCTGGACGATCCACCCGATCGATCGCGGGCTCAACATCGAGGCCGGCGGGGCCTCCGGCGACCTGGATGGCGACGGCGATCTCGACATCATCTTCGGCGAGGATTACACCGGCACCAAGATCTACTGGTGGGAGAACCCCTGTCCGCATTACGAATCGCGGACGTCGTGGACGCGTCGCGAGATCGATTCCTCGGGCGGTCGCATGCACCACGACCAGATCCTGGGCGACTTCGACGGCGACGGCCGGGTCGAGCTGGCCTTCTGGGTCCAGCATGCCGGCGTCCTCCGGCTGGCCGAGCCCCGCGCGACCCGAGGCGCGACGGTCTCTGGCCGACGGCCTCGATCGCGAAGGTCGGACCGGCCGAGGGGTTGGCCAAGGCGGACGTGGACGGCGACGGCAAGATCGACATCATCGGGGGCGGATACTGGTTCCGGCACGAGGGCGGGGCCGAGTACCGGCCGATGCTCATCGACGAGAAATCGAAGCTCACCCGGGCGGCCGCCGGCCAGCTCGTCGAGGGAGGTTCGCCCGAGGTGGTCTTCGCCGCCGGAGACGTGATCGGCCCCCTGAAGTGGTTCGAACGCCGCGGCGCTCTCTGGGTCGCCCACGACCTGCTGGGCGAGGACGTCATCCACGGCCATACCCTCGAACTGGCCGACATCGACGAGGACGGCCATCTCGACATCTTCTGCGCCGAGATGGCCAAGTGGACCGACGCGGCCACGCGACCCGACCATCCGCATGCCAGGATGTGGATCTTCTACGGCGATGGCCGGGGGGGATTCGAGAAGTCGGTGCTCGCCACGGGGATCGAGAACCACGAGTCGCGCGTGGCCGATCTCGATGGCGACGGCGACCTGGATATCGTCGGCAAGCCTTACGGCTTCGGTACTCCTCGCCTGGACATCTGGCTCAATCGGGGGACCGACCCGGGGAAGGCGAGGACGAGGCGCTGAACGGATGGGGAGGAGGCCGCCGGATCGGGCTTGTCCGCGAGCGGTCAGCCCGGAGATTCGAGGCGGAACAGCGCCTTCTGGACCTCGGCGTTGAGGGGATCGCAGGCCAGCGCCAGCCGGTACCAGGCGCGCGACTCGAGCCGGCGATGGAGGGCCTCGTAGGCGGCTCCCAGCGCGCAGGATCGCGAGGTCCTCGTGCTTCGAAGGCTGGGAGACTTGCTCGATCAGCGATTCCAGGTTGTCATGGTCGTTCGCAGCTTTCCTCAACGATTTGGCCGCGGCGAGGTCTCCGGTCAAGGTCATGGCCGTCGCGAGGTTGAAGAGCGTATCGCGGTCGTTCGGCTCGGCGTCGAGGACGAGGCGGAAATAGCGGATCGCAGCCGCGAAATCGCGATGGGCCAGGGCCATTCGCCCCCGGGACCGGGCGAGCCCGGGATGATCGTCGGGCCCGGCTTCCAGCAAGGACTCGATCGCCCGGTCATCCCCGCGGTCCTGGGCCATCCGGATCCGGATCACCCGAGCATCCGGGTCCGAAGGCGGCAGCTCGGCCAGCAGGCGCTCGGCCGAGTCCGGACGGTTGAGCCGCCTGTACGTGTCGGCCAGCGCAAGGCGCAAGGCGCGATCCTCGGGGTCTGTCGCGACGAACGATTCGAGGACGGCCTGGACTTCGCGGGGGTCCCAGTCCGACATCCGCGTCAGGCACCAGAGTCGGACCTGTTCGAAGGTCAAAGGCGTGAGCCCGGAGAGGGCTTCGAACTGGGCCTGGAGCTCGCGGCGACGCATCTGTATCCCGTAGATATAGACGAGCTGCCGCCGCGCCTCGATGAGCCCGGGCTCCCGCGCCGAGGCTCGAAGGAACGCGGCCTCCGCGGCCCGGGCGCGACCCCGGCGAAGCTCGAGCTGCCCCTCCTTGAGCCGTGCCTTCGCGCCCAACTCGTCGTCATCGGGGACGCCGCCCAGGTCGCCCAGGGCCTCGGGGATCCGGCCCAGCGCCAGCTCCGCCTGCGCCCGCAGGATCCGATCCGCGGGCCTCAGCCCGCCCAGCCTCCCGAGCCGATCCAGGGCCGCGGCCGACTCGGAGAACCTACCCGCTTGCAGCTCGAACAGGGCCCGCTGACGGAGCCTGTCGGGGTCGCTCTCGGGCCAGGCCCGAACGGTAATAAGGGCCCCCGCGCACGCCACGGCGATCGACGAGACGATCAGGCCCAGTCGTCGTGCCCCGCTCATCGCCATCAATCCGCCTCCTTCGCTCGCATCCGGATCGGCGATCGATCCTCGGCTCGACCCCGGAAAACCCGTTACAGCCGGCATCGCCCGGGATATAATCGACCGTCGGGACTCGAGACCGTGGCCCTTGGATACCACCCGCCGGCGATGACCCTCAATATCGCACGAATCCTGATGGTATCCCTCGTCCTCCTGTCGGTCTACGCCGGGCGAGCGTCCGCACGAGATCGCGATCCTTTCGAGCCCGAGCTCCGGCAGTTCCTCGACGAGCATTGTGTCGCCTGTCATGGCCCCGCGGTGCAGAAGTCTCGCCTGCGCCTGGACCGGCTGCCACCGTCGTTCGATGGCAAGAACGTGGCGGCGATCTGGGTGAAGGTCCTCGACCGGCTCTCGCGCGGTGAGATGCCGCCGAAAGGCGCGCCGCGACCCGATGAGGACGAGGCCCGAGCGACGATCGCCGGGTTGCAGCGGCACTTGCACGATGCCTCGCTGGCCCGGCAACGCCGCGAGGGCCGCGTCGCACTCCGGAGGCTGAACCGGACGGAATACGAGGCCACGCTCCGCGACCTGCTGGCCACGCCGATCGACGTCAAGGACCTGCTCCCGGACGATAACATCGCGGCGGGATTCGATAACGTGAGCGCGGTCCTCGACGTATCCCCCACGCATCTACTGCGCTATCAGGATGCGGCCGAGAAGGCGGTCCGCGCGGTCATCCAGAAACGTCCGCTGGTCTCGATCGCGGAGCGCCGGACCGGGCGCCAGATCACCGAGAAGCTCAAACTCTACCAGGAGCTGCTCGGGAAGTCCGCCCGGCTGGACGGCGACTCGCTGATCCTCTACCTCCGCAATCCCGATTACATCCCGTGCGCGACCCCGCCCGCGCCGGCCGACGGCCGATATCGCGTGAGGGTCTGCGCCTCCGCCGTGAATACCGGCGGTAAGCCGCTGCCGATGATGTGCGTCTGCCGGCCCACCCAGTATGATCGCGAGGACACCGACGTCCGCGACGTGCGTGACGTCCCGGCCGGCGAACCGCTCGTGATCGAGGAGGAATTCGACCTCCGCGAGCGCCAGGTCATGGTCTTCGCCGGCTGGTCGCTGCCCCATCCTCGAGAATTCGAGCGTGTCCACAAGGGTCGCGCACTCGACGCCAATCCGACCCTGCCGGGCCTGGCCGTCCACTGGATCGAGATCGAAGGGCCGCTCAGTCCCTGGCCTCCGCTCGGTTACGAGCGCCTCTTCGGCGGTGTGCCGCTCAAGCCGCAGTCGGTCGCGAAGGCAGAGGCCGCAGGAAAGCCCGTCCCGCCGCAACCGACCACGCGCCGGAAGGCTGGTGGGTGTACGACCCGCTCGTCCCGGCACCCGCCAATCCGCGCGCAGACGCCGAGCGGCTCTTGCGATCGTTCCTGCCCCGGGCCTTCCGGCGGCCCGTGTCCGAGGAGCTATTGCGATATTATGTCAAGCTCGTCCACACCGCCCTGGACAGGGATGTCTCGTTCACCGAGGCGATGATAATCGGCTACCAGGCCGCCCTGTGCTCGCCCCATTTCCTGTTCCTCACCGAGCGGATCGAGGATTCCCACGGCGAACGTCGCACCGAGGTGGACGACTACGCCGTCGCCGCGAGGCTCTCGTATTTCCTCTGGTCGTCAACGCCCGACCGCGAGTTGATGGAGCTGGCGGCCAGGGGGTGGTTGCACAGGCCCGACGTCTTGCGGGCGCAGGTCGAGCGTCTGCTGAACGACCCCAAGAGCCATCGCTTCACCGCCAATTTCGCCGGCCAATGGCTCGACCTGCGCAGCATCAACGCCACCTCGCCGGACCCGATGCTCTACGGCGAGTTCGACGACTTCCTGTTCTGGTCGTTGCCCCGCGAGACCGAGCGGTTCTTCGAGGAGATCCTCGGCCATGACCGCAGCGTGACCGACTTCGTCAACTCGGACTGGACGTTCCTGAATCAACGGCTGGCCCAGCATTACGGCATCGCGGGCGTCTCGGGCGGCGAGCTGCGGAGGGTCAAGCTCCCTCCGGGTAGTCACCGCGGCGGCGTCCTGACTCACGCATCGATCTTGAAGGTCACTGCGGACGGTACCCGGACGTCGCCGGTGCTGCGGGGCAAGTGGGTGCTTGATCGGATCCTCGGCCAGCCGCCGGCTCCGCCGCCGCCCGACATCCCGGTCCTGGAGCCCGACATCCGCGGTGCGACCACAATCCGGCAGCAGCTCGACAAGCATCGCAACACGGTTGCCTGCGCGTCGTGCCACCGGCACATCGACCCTCCCGGATTCGCGCTGGAATCGTTCGACGTCATCGGCGGCTGGCGCGATTTCTACCGGGCCACCCAGCCCGGCCGTCGGAAGCCTGTCGAACTGGCCAACTACCCGGGCCGACAGATCTACCGCGGTCTCGACGTCGAGCTCGGCGGCACCACGCCCGACGGCCGGCCGTTCCACACGATCGACGATTACAAACGGCTCCTGCTCGCGGACAAGGACCAGTTGGTCCGCAACCTCGCGCGGAAGCTGCTCATCTACGCCACCGGGGCAGACATCCAGTTCGCCGACCGCGAGGTGGTCGAGGATCTGGTGGCAAAATGCCGCGCCCGGAAATACGGCTTTCGGTCGCTCGTGCACGAGGTGGTTCAGAGTCGGATTTTCTTGAATAAGTGAGAGCCTGATCTCCGGCTCAAATCACCGGTTCTTGATCGAATGTGAATGGAGTTACGGGGGTGACCGAGTATCACGCCTCATGGAGAGAGTAGAGGTTCTCGATGGAAGAATCTGTCGTGTTCTTTCTGGGCTGGGTGGCTAGCCTCCTCTGCTCTCTCGTATGTGCTTCTGCTTGGTTGGGTCCTTTTGCATATCTCTATTTCAGGTGGAAAGTTCAAGCCAAGAGTTCGTATCACTCGCTCCTGAAGAAATGGGCGGACGAAAATGGGTGGGAGATCGTACAGCAGAGTCGGCGTGAATTCGGATCGCCTTGGATGTTCTCGAAGAGTCGGGCTCAGTTCGTCTATTATGTCGCCGTAGCCCCCAAGGGGGACTCCGAGAAGGCCAGGTGGGCTTGGGTGCGGTGCGGCGGATGGTTCTCGGGCCCGAAAGCCGATAAGATCGAGGTCCGCTGGGATGGTGAATGGCAACCTTTATCGTTGCGAGAACCGACGCCGATAGCTCCCAAGGATGATTTGCTTTGGGATTCGTGGGTGGATGGCTGAAGTCTGGAGCCCGAGAGATCTCGCCTCGTGAGCAAACCTGCCTCGACTTTTGGCCATCTCATTCTAGAATGCTCTAATGTTAATGAGAGTCCGTCAGGAGCTAGACCATGGCCCGCTTCCCTCTGAACCGCCGCACCTTCCTCCGCTCGGCGGGCGTTTGCATCGGCCTGCCGCTGCTGGACGCGATGCTGCCGATCGGCCTGGGGGCCGAGAAGCGGGCCGCGGCGATGCGGCCGAAGCGCATGCTCCTGATCAGTCGCCCGCTGGGACTTCATGCCCTATTTCTTCCCGCAGAAAGCCGGGAAGGATTATGAGCCCTCACGGTACTTGAAGCCGCTGCAAGAGCATTGTCGGGACTTCACGGTGTTCTCGGGCCTGTCGCACGTGGGCTACCCGGGCGGTCACCACACCGAGGTCGCCATCTTAACGGGCGTCGCGCCCGAGGGCGTGCGGTTCAACGATATCCGTAACACGATCTCGCTCGATCAGGAAGTCGCCTCTCGACTGGGCGGCGAGACCCGGTTCCCGTCCCTCTCGCTGGGCGGCGGCCCCCTGTCGTGGAATCGCAAGGGCGTGAAAGTACCGTCGGAAGATCGTGCCACCCGGGTCTTCAAGCAACTCTTCATCGACGGCACTCCGGAGGAGGTCGCGCACGAGGTCGAGCGGATCAAGAACGGCCGGAGCATCCTCGACGGCGCCTGCGCGAGCAGTCGCGGTCATTGGCCGGGAGCCTCGGCCCA
>CAVURY010000040.1:0-32259 GCA_963743925.1 uncultured Planctomycetota bacterium
CGAGTCGATCGGTGGGCCTCACGACGCGGCGCGTCGTTCGACGCCACCCTACGGGACTTCTCGTACACCCTTCAGATGTCGAGGTGGTGTAGGGTGGTGTCGAGCCTCGATTCATCGAGGCGAGGCCCACCGCGATGGTCGTGTCGATCGGTGGGCCTCACGACGCGGCGCGTCGTTCGACGCCACCCTACGGGACTTCTCGTACACCCTTTCAGGATTGGCTCGCGGCAGGAGTCTGGCGGGAGCGGATGCGTTCCAAAGAGATGAGCGCGGACAAAGGGGGCGGAGGGGAATGGCGTTAAGCAGCTCGTTTAAGTCGTAGGAGCGTCAGGATTTATAGCCAGAATCGCTTCACTGTGCATCGCCATGTGCTGGCGTGATCGATTTTCCATATAACCTGTTTTCCAGGACCCTAACCATTATTAGTTGTGTTCATGTTTTTGATTGATGGCGGTTCGAGCCAACAGCTAGAGCGCAACTGTCTGCTGAATTTAGACTTGCGGCAAACTTAATGCCATTCGGGACGGAGGGGATTTCTATTCGAAGTACTATTAGCATCGGAGCTTTAACAATTCCCTCTGTCCCGAATGGCATTAAGGCGTCCCGAATGGCATTAAGGCGGTTCTAACCGCAGACGGGCTCAGGTCTTGAGAAGAACGGGCCTCCGTGCACCATGGTATTTCTCACAACCACCACGGCACAGGAGACCCCGCGATGCATCGCCGGATTTCTACCACGCTCAACGCCCTCAGACAAGACCTCGCCGCCACCCTCGGCGGCGACTTCATCCACGCCGCCTGCCGAGCCGCCGGACACACCTGGTGCGATACCGGCCCCTTGACCCCGGCGGCCATCATCCACTGGTTCCTCATCCAGGTCTTCCACGGCAACACCGCCTTGACCGACGTCTCTCTGATGGCCGGCCGCGCCTTCTCGGCCAGCGCCTTCTGTCAGGCTCGGTCCCGCGGGCAGGACCGATCACCCGAGTCAGGGCTTCTTGGAGTCTAATCGTGTGCAACTTCTGAAGTGATCCCAGAAGGCTTGAGGTTCCGCTTGGTTTGGGGGCTCACTGCGCGGCATCGCCGTTGTGGCGATTGGAGACCGTCGGGGAGGCGGTCTATTTCGGAGTCACTTCCGGTGGAACGGGGAGGTCGGGGAAGGTCGCGCGGTAAGGCCGTTCTGGGAAATACTCGCGCCATTCCTCCCGGGTGAAGTTGCGATTGGCGATCCGGCCGGCGCGGCGCTGCCAGGAATCGAGATCTATGTCCAATAGCATCACCGCCCCCGTCGAGAATGAAGGAGATATGCAACCGCGATGGTCTTGCTGTCGGGGCTGAAGGCCACGCTCCGAACCCGCCTTCTTTCGCGGCGAAGTGGTTCACTGACCAGGCGTTCGCGTTTGGCGACATCCCACAGTACCACGCCCGCCGCCCCGGCGCTGCGTCATCAAGGCGGCAGGCCACGCTGCCGACATCCGGCCGCGATGGTCTTGCTGTCGGGGCTGAAGGCCACGCTCACGACACCGCCTCTTTCACCGCGAATGGCACGTCGACCAGGCGTTTGCCTGGGAAGACGTCCCACAGCACCACGCCGCCCGCTGTCCCGCGAACACTACGCCACAGGTCCGCCGCCACGCCGCCCCTGACGTAAGTATCCGGCCGCGACGGTCTTGCCGTTCGGGCTGAAGGCCATGCTCTCAAACCGGCCCTCTTCCACGGGGAGTGGCTCGTCGACCAGGCTTTGCGAGCGGCCACGTCCCACAGCACCACACCGCCGCCGTGGCATGCCGGCCGCGATGGTCTTGCCGTCCGGGCTGAAGGCCACGTTCCGACGATCCCTCTTTCACGGGGAGTGGCTCGTCGACCAGGCGTTTGCGAGCGGCGACGTCCCACAGGACCACGCCGCCGTTACGGCCGCCGTTGTATCCGGCCGCGATGGTCTTGCCGTTCGGGCTGAAGACCACGCTCTGAATCTCGCCCTCTTTCACAGAGAGTGGCTCGTCAATAAGGCGTTTGCGTGCGGCTAGGTCCCACAGCACCACGCCGCCCCCGCCGCCTTTGGTGCCGTATCCGGCCGCGATGGTCTTGCCATCGGGGCTGAAGGCCACGCTCTGAACCTGCCCTCTTTCACGGCGAGTGGCTCGTCGACCAGGCGTTTGCGAGCGGCGACGTCCCACAGCACCACGCCGCTGACTCGCTGGCGTTGCCGGTGAATCCGGCCGCGATGGTCTTGCCATCGGGGCTGAAGGCCACGCTCTGAACCCAGCCCTCTTTCACGGCGAGTGGCTCGTCGACCAGGCGTTTGCGAGCGGCGACGTCCCACAGGACCACGCCGCCAACGTCGTCGGCGCCGTCGTATCCGGCCGCGATGATCTTGCCGTCGGGGCTGAAGGCCACGCTGTGAACGTCGCCCTCTTTCACGGGGAGGGGCTGGTCGACCAGGCGATTGCGAGCGGCCGCGTCGAACAGCACCACGCCGCTCCCGCGGTTGACGCTGTATCCGGCCGCGATGGTCTTGCCGTCGGGGCTGAAGGCCACGCTCCGAACCCAGCCTTCTTTCACGGGCAGTGGCTCGTCGGCCAAGCGTTTGTGTGTGGCTAGGTCCCAAAGAACCACGCCGCCGCCGAGGCGCTGCCGCCGCGGAAGATGTAGTATCCAGCGGCGATGGTCTTGCCGTCCGGGCTGAAGGCCACGCTCAGACACCTACCCTCTTTCATGGGAAATGGCTCGCCGACCAGGCGTTTGCGGGTGGCCACGTCCCACAACACCACGCCCCGAAGCCGAAGCCGCTGGCACCCGGCAGCGATGGTCTTGCCATCCGGGCTGAAGGCCACACTTTCAACGCTGCCCTCATTGACGTGCAAGAACGACGTGAGTCCCGTTCGGTGCTGAAGGCCATGGTAAAGACTCTCGCGTGCCTCCAATGTGTTCTCGCTCCTGAAGAGCTTCGACCGCCAACAGGAGGGAGCGGTCTAAGCGTTTGTCTCGCTCTACCACGGAGAGAGCGGCGAGCTGTCGTGAGGTTGCGATTCTTGCCACGGTCTTCGCCTGTTCGGTAGCGGCTTGCCGCCACCCGTCGAGCGGTGGCGATCCCGGTTTGCCGCTCGGCCTCCTTTTTCTGATCCGCGGCGATCCGGGTTTGCTGCTCGGCATCCTTCCTGGCCCTGGTTGCGATCTCGGCCTGGCGAAACGCCTCGTCTGCGCGTTCCCTTGCGTCTCGATTTGCCCCGAGAGCGATCTGGGTTTGTTTTTCTCGCCTCTTTGGCCTGCTCATTCGCCAGGACTCGGGCCTTGGATGCTTGATCTCTCTGGATGAACGCGGCGACGGCGAGGACCACTGCTACGCCTGCGACCACCACCAAGGCTGACACGAGCCGGCGGAGCCGCATGGCGGCTCGTTCGGCGTCGTGGGCCCGCTCCTCCTCCACCCGTGAACGCTCCTCCGCCGCCTCGGCGAGGCGACGGGCAGCCTCCAACTCGGCAGCCTGTCGTTCCTGCTCGGTGGCGAGCTTGCGCTTCTGCGCCTTCCGACTGGTGGATAGGAAGAGCCTCGCGTCGTCGAAGTCACCGCCGTAGCGCAGGGCCCACGCAGCGTTGGGCCGCTCGCGGGCCCACCATTCCAGGGCGAACTCGAGATCGGGGGTGTCCCAGAGGCCGGCGCGGTCCATGCGCCAGAGGAACGCAGTCCTCTCGAGACGACGGTACATATCCGCCGAGCTGGCCTCGGCCTCGGCCCAGGCTTGCAGGCGCTGCCACTGACGGATCAGGCTCTCGTGGCTGATGTCGAGGATGGTCTCGGGTCCGAGCGGCGTCGGTAGCGGAGGTACGAGGACGCTGAGGTCCGGGTGGCGGAAGGCCTCGACGACGGGGACGACACGCTCGACCGGCACGCCGGCCACCTCCGCGACCGATCGCAATGGGGTCGGTCGCCGGATGTCGCGGCCCTCGGCACCGCGCTCGCTCAGGCCGCGGAAGAGCACCTCGGCGATGGTCCGCTGGCCCTCGTCCAGCCGGTCGAACACCTCGTCGGCGTGTCCGGATAGAGCCGTCTTGAGTCCACCGATCGCCTCGTAATCGGCCAGCGCGAGCACGATCTCTCGTGAGCCTGGCACTGCGTCGATCGATGGGGCGGACGCGCGGCGGCGCACGTCCAGAGGCGCATCAGGGCGTGCTGCATCAGGGGCAACTGGTCCGGGCCCGCATCCATGTCGTTGAGCACGCGGTTGACCAGCGCCGGCTCGATCTGGCCCTCGAAGACCAGCGCCGGCGCCTCGATCGCCTCGCGGCGCTGGTCGCGCGTCAGCCGGGGCGTGAGGAACTGGCTGTCGTTGAGCGCCTCGGGTAGTCCGGCGAACAGATTGCAGTCGCCGAGATAATCCGAGCGCATGGTCAGGACGACGTAGATCGGCACGTCCTCCTGCACGGCCGAAGCCAGCAGGAGCTCCACGAAGGCGTCGGCCTCGTCGCGGTCGCCCTCGCGGCGGAAGCGGAAGATCTCCTCGAACTGGTCGATCAGCAACAGGAGCTTCCTCTGTCCGGGTGGCGGCGCGTCGCGGAGGGCCTCGGCCAGACCGAGCGGCCCGCGCCGCAGGGCCGCCGTGAGGAACTCGGGCGCGTGCTCGCCCGCGGACGCGGGGCCGGCCACCACGCCATCGTCGATGAGGGCCCGGGCCAGGTTGCGGATCGGCTGGTCGCCCGGCCGCATCGTCGCAATCGCCCACCGAGCCCCTCCCGAGACCATCAGCCCGGTCTTGAGCGCGGGGATGAGCCCCGCCCGCACCAGCGATGATTTCCCGCACCCCGACGTCCCCACCACCGCCAGGAAGCGCGATCGATCGAGCTTCGCCAGCAGTTGGTCAACCTGCTCGTCCCGGCCGAAGAAGACGATCGCCTCCTCGCGGCGGAACGGCCGCAGTCCAGGGTAGGGGCAAGGAATCGTCTCGGGGGGCTCGATGGTTTTCACTGTGAAATTATCGAATGAAATGATTGGCGAATTGATTCAGCTCTTCCTCGTCCAGTCCGTGGCGGCAATCGATGACCCTCAGGTCCGGGAGCCCGAAGTGCAACTCCTGCTTATCGGGTGGCGGCCCGTCGCAGAGGCCGATGGCCTTGATGGGGGATTCTCGCCTCGGTTTGATCTTGCGGAATCGCATCACCTGCTCGAGGACCCAATCGGGGTTGGTGCCATGGACGAGCACGAGGCCGTCGCAGTTGAGTAGGTACTTCTCAAGGGCCTTGCGGGCCTCGGCCGGCTGGCGGCTCCGGTTGGGGAGGACGTAGCCGACCCCGCGGCGGAAGAGCTGACCCCCGATTCGTTTCGCCAGGTCAAGGTCACCTTCCTCGGCATTGACGAACACGAGCGTGTCGGCGTCCCGGACCGCCGTAGGGGCGGCCGGCTTCGGGGCCGAGAGCTCCCGGACCTTTTGGACGACCAGGCCCTTGAACTCCTGGATGTCGGCGACGATGACCGATGGGCCCTCGAGCCGGGCGCGGTGGTCGGGGTGGGCGACTCCCGCGAGGTCGAGGCCCCGGGCGTGCCACTGGAGGACGGAGACGTCGCGACCGACGGCGCACTCGTGCTGGAGGCCGACGATGGTCTGCGATCCGCCCGGCAGCCGCTTGCCGGCGAGCCCGCTCAGGAGCTGGACGAAGAGCTTGGCGCGGGACAGGTCGCCCTCGGCCGCCGCGCGGAAGGCGGCCGTGTCGCGGGGATAAATGCCCTCCGGCACGACGGCCAGGCCCGCCTGGAGCAGGTAGCGCCGGACCTCCTCGCGATGGTCGTCCAGGTCGTCGGTCACCTCGGCGAGGAAGACAACGGGCCGGTCGCCGACTCCGTCCGGCATCGAGACGTCTTCCGCGACGACCTTCAGGCGAGTGAGGGCCTCGGCCAGGTCGTGCCGGAGGTCGTAAAGCTGGTCGAAGTACCCCCGGTCGTCGGGACCCGGCCGGGGGATTCCCAGGGTGCGCGTCGAGCGGCCCAGGGGGCCCTTCGCCCAGAAGCGGAAGCCCTTCAGGTCACCGAGATCCGGCGGTCGCTCCACCTGGTCGTACTCGACCACGAAGATCCGTGCGCCGACCCGGCCGCCACCCCGCAAGATCGCTTCGATGAAGAGTCTCATCTCCTTGAGGCACCAGGTCGAAGCCAGGTAGGCTGGCGACAGGACGATCAGGAGGACGGCCGCCTCGCCGAGCTTGCCCTCGATCTCCGGCGTCAGCTCCACATGGCCCGGCAGTTGGTGATCCATCCACAGCGAGAGGGACTCCCCGCGCCCCAGCCTCTGGGCGAGGAGGTTCTTGAGGCTGGTGACAAGGGTCGTCACCCATCCCGGGATCCCCGATTCCAGGGGGAGATCATCCACATGTGCGTAGCTAACAAACAGGTCCGTCTTCGCCGCATGAACAAATCCCATGTCGGGGGCTTCCCGATTGGCTGCGACCGGCCCGTGAGGATCGCGACGCGCGAGTCCCATCCCGGGATCGGCACCGACCCGCGACTGCACGCGATCGGCGGATGAGCGCGGAGCGGCTCGTTGCCCCGGCTCAAGCGTACCAAGGTATTAGATTACTCCGGCCGAGCGCGCGGCGATAGCGTGCGGTTTCGCATTTTCGTCATTGCGCCGGATAGGGCGAACAACATCCCAGACAGCTTCCGGATGATTCGCCGCGACCTGGAGGGAGCGGAA
Source organism: uncultured Planctomycetota bacterium (assembly GCA_963743925.1). GTDB lineage: Bacteria > Planctomycetota > Planctomycetia > Isosphaerales > Isosphaeraceae > CAVZRC01. The sequence continues at coordinate 6,683 of CAVURY010000040.1, forward strand.
AGGGGACATCGCTGGATCATCGGGGTATCTGGACAGTTTAGGCTGAAGGTCGCCCTCTTTCACAGCGAGTGGCACGTTAACCAGGCGTTTGCGAGCGGCGACGTCCCACAGGACCACGCCGCCAACGTCGTCGGCGCCGTCGTATCCGGCCGCGATGATCTTGCCGTCGGGGCTGAAGGCCACGCTGTCAACGTAGCCCTCATTCACAGGAAGGGGCTGGTTGACCAGGCGATTGCGCGCGGCCGCGTCGAACAGCACCACGCCGCTCCCGCGGGTGACGCTGTATCCGGCCGCGATGGTCTTGCCGTCGGGGCTGAAGGCCACGCTCCGAACGGGGCCCTCTTTCACGGGAAGCGGCTCGTCGGCCAGGCGTTTGCGGCGGCGACGTCCCACAGCACCACGCCGCTCCCGCCGCGGGTGACGCTGTATCCGGCCGCGATGGTCTTGCCGTCGGGGCTGAAGGCCACGCTAAGAACGTTGCCCTCTTTCACGGGAAGCGGCTCGTCGGCCAGGCGTTTGCGCGCGGCGACGTCCCACAACACCACGCCCCCGCCGCCGGCGCCGCCGGATCCGGCCGCGATGGTCTTACCATCGGGGCTGAAGGCCACGCTCGCAACGACTCCCTCATGAAAGTGCAAGAACGATGTGAGCTCCGGTCGGCTCTCAAGTGCGTTGTAAACACTCTTGCGTGCTTCCAATGTGTTCTCGATCTGCAAAGCTGCAACCGCCAGTAGGAGTGAGCGATCGAGGCGTTTGTCTCGCTCCGCTACCGAGAGAGCGGCGAGCTGTCGCGAGGTTGCGATCTTTGCAAGGGCTTCCGCCTGGTTGGTTGCGGCTTGCGCCGCCACCCGTCGAGCGGTGGCGATCCGGGTTTGCCGCTCGGCCTCCTCCTTGGCCTCGGTGGCGATCCGGGTTTGCTGCTCGGCCTCCTTCTTGGCCTCGGCGGCGATCGTGGCCTGGCGAAGTGCCTCGTCTGCGCGTTCACTCGCCGCTCGGCGTGCCTCGAGAGCAATGTAAGTCTGTTTTCTCGACTCCACGGCCCGCTCGTCCGCCAGGGTACGGGCCCTGGATGCTCGATCTCTCTGGATGAACGCGGCGACGGCGAGGACCACTGCGATGCCCGCGACAGCCACGAGGGCTGCCACGAGCCGGCGGAGCCGCATGGCGGCTCGTTCGGCGTCGTGGGCCCGCTCCTCCTCCACCCGTTGACGCTCCTCCGCCGCCTCGGCGAGGCGACGGGCAGCCTCCAACTCGGCAGCCTGTCGTTCCTGCTCGGTGGCGAGCTTGCGCTCTGCGCCTTCCGACTGGTGGATAGGAAGAGCCTCGCGTCGTCGAAGTCACCGCCGTAGCGCAGGGCCCACGCAGCGTTGGGCCGCTCGCGGGCCCACCATTCCAGGGCGAACTCGAGATCGGGGGTGTCCCAGAGGCCGGCGCGGTCCATGCGCCAGAGGAACGCAGTCCTCTCGAGACGACGGTACATATCCGCCGAGCTGGCCTCGGCCTCGGCCCAGGCTTGCAGGCGCTGCCACTGACGGATCAGGCTCTCGTGGCTGATGTCGAGGATGGTCTCGGGTCCGAGCGGCGTCGGTAGCGGAGGTACGAGGACGCTGAGGTCCGGGTGGCGGAAGGCCTCGACGACGGGGACGACACGCTCGACCGGCACGCCGGCCACCTCCGCGACCGATCGCAATGGGGTCGGTCGCCGGATGTCGCGGCCCTCGGCACCGCGCTCGCTCAGGCCGCGGAAGAGCACCTCGGCGATGGTCCGCTGGCCCTCGTCCAGCCGGTCGAACACCTCGTCGGCGTGTCCGGATAGGGCCGTCTTGAGTCCACCGATCGCCTCGTAATCGGCCAGCGCGAGCACGATCTCTCGTGAGCCTGGCACTGCGTCGATCGATGGGGCGGGCGCGCGGCGGGCGCGTCCAGAGGCGCATCAGGGCGTGCTGCATCAGGGGCAACTGGTCCGGGCCCGCATCCATGTCGTTGAGCACGCGGTTGACCAGCGCCGGCTCGATCTGGCCCTCGAAGACCAGCGCCGGCGCCTCGATCGCCTCGCGGCGCTGGTCGCGCGTCAGCCGGGGCGTGAGGAACTGGCTGTCGTTGAGCGCCTCGGGTAGTCCGGCGAACAGATTGCAGTCGCCGAGATAATCCGAGCGCATGGTCAGGACGACGTAGATCGGCACGTCCTCCTGCACGGCCGAAGCCAGCAGGAGCTCCACGAAGGCGTCGGCCTCGTCGCGGTCGCCCTCGCGGCGGAAGCGGAAGATCTCCTCGAACTGGTCGATCAGCAACAGGAGCTTCCTCTGTCCGGGTGGCGGCGCGTCGCGGAGGGCCTCGGCCAGACCGAGCGGCCCGCGCCGCAGGGCCGCCGTGAGGAACTCGGGCGCGTGCTCGCCCGCGGACGCGGGGCCGGCCACCACGCCATCGTCGATGAGGGCCCGGGCCAGGTTGCGGATCGGCTGGTCGCCCGGCCGCATCGTCGCAATCGCCCACCGAGCCCCTCCCGAGACCATCAGCCCGGTCTTGAGCGCGGGGATGAGCCCCGCCCGCACCAGCGATGATTTCCCGCACCCCGACGTCCCCACCACCGCCAGGAAGCGCGATCGATCGAGCTTCGCCAGCAGTTGGTCAACCTGCTCGTCCCGGCCGAAGAAGACGATCGCCTCCTCGCGGCGGAACGGCCGCAGTCCAGGGTAGGGGCAAGGAATCGTCTCGGGGGGCTCGATGGTTTTCACTGTGAAATTATCGAATGAAATGATTGGCGAATTGATTCAGCTCTTCCTCGTCCAGTCCGTGGCGGCAATCGATGACCCTCAGGTCCGGGAGCCCGAAGTGCAACTCCTGCTTATCGGGTGGCGGCCCGTCGCAGAGGCCGATGGCCTTGATGGGGGATTCTCGCCTCGGTTTGATCTTGCGGAATCGCATCACCTGCTCGAGGACCCAATCGGGGTTGGTGCCATGGACGAGCACGAGGCCGTCGCAGTTGAGTAGGTACTTCTCAAGGGCCTTGCGGGCCTCGGCCGGCTGGCGGCTCCGGTTGGGGAGGACGTAGCCGACCCCGCGGCGGAAGAGCTGACCCCCGATTCGTTTCGCCAGGTCAAGGTCACCTTCCTCGGCATTGACGAACACGAGCGTGTCGGCGTCCCGGACCGCCGTAGGGGCGGCCGGCTTCGGGGCCGAGAGCTCCCGGACCTTTTGGACGACCAGGCCCTTGAACTCCTGGATGTCGGCGACGATGACCGATGGGCCCTCGAGCCGGGCGCGGTGGTCGGGGTGGGCGACTCCCGCGAGGTCGAGGCCCCGGGCGTGCCACTGGAGGACGGAGACGTCGCGACCGACGGCGCACTCGTGCTGGAGGCCGACGATGGTCTGCGATCCGCCCGGCAGCCGCTTGCCGGCGAGCCCGCTCAGGAGCTGGACGAAGAGCTTGGCGCGGGACAGGTCGCCCTCGGCCGCCGCGCGGAAGGCGGCCGTGTCGCGGGGATAAATGCCCTCCGGCACGACGGCCAGGCCCGCCTGGAGCAGGTAGCGCCGGACCTCCTCGCGATGGTCGTCCAGGTCGTCGGTCACCTCGGCGAGGAAGACAACGGGCCGGTCGCCGACTCCGTCCGGCATCGAGACGTCTTCCGCGACGACCTTCAGGCGAGTGAGGGCCTCGGCCAGGTCGTGCCGGAGGTCGTAAAGCTGGTCGAAGTACCCCCGGTCGTCGGGACCCGGCCGGGGGATTCCCAGGGTGCGCGTCGAGCGGCCCAGGGGGCCCTTCGCCCAGAAGCGGAAGCCCTTCAGGTCACCGAGATCCGGCGGTCGCTCCACCTGGTCGTACTCGACCACGAAGATCCGTGCGCCGACCCGGCCGCCACCCCGCAAGATCGCTTCGATGAAGAGTCTCATCTCCTTGAGGCACCAGGTCGAAGCCAGGTAGGCTGGCGACAGGACGATCAGGAGGACGGCCGCCTCGCCGAGCTTGCCCTCGATCTCCGGCGTCAGCTCCACATGGCCCGGCAGTTGGTGATCCATCCACAGCGAGAGGGACTCCCCGCGCCCCAGCCTCTGGGCGAGGAGGTTCTTGAGGCTGGTGACAAGGGTCGTCACCCATCCCGGGATCCCCGATTCCAGGGGGAGATCATCCACATGTGCGTAGCTAACAAACAGGTCCGTCTTCGCCGCATGAACAAATCCCATGTCGGGGGCTTCCCGATTGGCTGCGACCGGCCCGTGAGGATCGCGACGCGCGAGTCCCATCCCGGGATCGGCACCGACCCGCGACTGCACGCGATCGGCGGATGAGCGCGGAGCGGCTCGTTGCCCCGGCTCAAGCGTACCAAGGTATTAGATTACTCCGGCCGAGCCGCGCGGCGATAGCGTGCGGTTTCGCATTTTCGTCATTGCGCCGGATAGGGCGAACAACATCCCAGACAGCTTCCGGATGATTCGCCGCGACCTGGAGGGAGCGGAAAGGGGACATCGCTCGATCATCGGGGTATCTGGACAGTTTAGGCTGGATAAAGAAAGGGGGGGTTGGAATTCTATAGAGACTTCCAGGACCGGAGTTTGCCTCCAAGCTTATCGGTTCCGCTGCATCAAACGTGGCCTTTTTCAGCGCCCAGGCTGCCGGTATCCAGCGATTCGGGCAGACGATCGGCAGAAGATAATGGAGAGTTTGCGGAGGTGGCATCCAATAATTGGAGAAAGTCCTCGAGTCGCTGAGCGCATGCTCGGGCAAGACGTTGTTCTCCCGGGCTCCGCGACGACCATGGGCGACCCAATTGCGTTACTTCCGCACCTGGTCAACGAGTGTCTTGAGGTTGGGATCCAGGCTCTTGTACGTCTCGATGATGCGCACGAAACTCCCACGCTCGATGGCGTCTCTGGCGTCTGCCAACGCCTTCTGCAAAGCGGGATGACGGGGTGCAACGGGTAGCTCCCGCTTCATTTCATTGAGAGTCCGATCGCGTACGGTGGACTCAAATACCGAGAAAACGAGCAGGACGGCAAGGTCATCGAGGTGATCCTTGACCGATCTCGGCAGGGTTCGGATCTCGGAAGCTTCAAATTCCTTGAAGGCGTTATCCTTGTGCAGCGTCTCCTCCAACGTCTTCTTCCCCAACTCCTCGCTCCGACGTCCGGCGGTCCATGCCGCGCCCGGCCCGTTGGCGATCGCGGGAGTCCTCACGAGCGGACGGCCTGGGGAGGCGTGTCGGCGTCCTCTCGGCCCGGCCGGTCGGCCAGTAGCCTCTCGGCCTCGACCAGCGCGCCCCGCGCGTCGGCGGCGTAGCCGTCGGCCCCCGACTGTCGCCAGAGCGACGGGACGACATTGAACGGGTGGCCCCCGACGAGGATCGTCACGCCCCGGCACTCGTCCCGGGCGCGGACGGCGGCGATGAGCGCCCCGACGCCCGGCAGGTGGGCGACCATCGTCGCCGAGATCAGCAGCAGATCGGGGCGGCGTTGTGCCACGGCGTCGACGAGGCTCGGCAAGGGGGAGCCGGCCCCGATGTAGAGGGTCTCGTAGCCGGCCATTTCGAAGAAGTCGGCGACGACCCGCAGGCCGACCTCGTGCCGCTCGCCGCCCACCGAGGCCGCGACGGCCCGACGGCCGTTGCCCCGCTCGGGGACGGCCGTGGGGGACAGCCGGGCCATCAGCGACTGGGTGAGCGCCGTGCCGAAGTGCTCCTGGACCACGGCGATCTGCCGGGCCTGCCAGAGGCGGCCGACCTCGCGCTGGCAGCGTTGGAACACATGCAAGTAGATGTCCTCGACGGGCACGCCGGAACCCACGGCGTCGAGGATCAGGCGGGTCGCCGCCCGACGGTCGTAATCCAACAGCGCCCGGAGATAGTCCCCGGCCAGGGCGGTGAGGGGTCCATCGTCGGCGAGCAGGGAGGGGGGGAACCTGGAGGCAGCACCGCGCGAACATCGGATCGCCTCCTCCAGAAACCGGCGGGAGACCGCCCCGTGCTCCTCCGGCAGGCCCGTCGAGAGGACTTCCTGCAAGCAGGCCAGGTTGCCCTCGACGTCCTCATCCCGGACGTGGTTGGCGGTCATCACCGACCTGGCCCAGTCGAGGTAGTCGGAGAAGAGGGCCGGGCTCGACACGGCGACGGCGGCCGAGAGGTTGGCGAGGTGGTGCTCGGTGTCCCGGACGCACCTGGCCCGCCCTTCCGGGCCGTAATACTCTTCCAGGTCGGGTCGGAGCGAGTACTGCCGGGCGACGATGGCCTCCGCCAGCGCCGTGCGCCGATCGTCGATCAACTTTCCGGTGGCCTGGTCGATGGCGGCCATCATCGCCCTCCCGAGGGAGACTCGCCGAGATCCCTCGACCCCGCAGTTCCCATCGCTAACCCCGACAAGCGTCGATCTCCCGTGAGCCTATCCCCGACGGGGTATCGTGTCCAGGGCCACTCCCCGGCGAATATTCGAGTTGGACCCTGTCATTTACCGCAAGTATCAGGGGCCGACCATCGCCTTTAATCTTACAAACGCATGCTGACACTTGCAAGGGACGGGTCAGCTCATGGTTCTCTCCCCGTCAGGTGATCACCCGGGTAGAATCTTGATGACCGGGACGGCAAGAAAGGGGAGATCTTCCGTGAAAGTTCCTGTCATCATCGAGCCGGTCGCCGGCAACGGATATCGTGCGACCGGCGCAGGCGGACTTTCGGTCGGCCTGGTCGCCGAGGGAGCGACGGCCGAGGAAGCCATCGACCGACTGGCCGATCAGGTTCGGATGCGCGTGAATGCCGGGGCGAAGTTGGCCGAGCTGAGCGTTGCCGCGAGCGCGGCCCCCTGGAGGCAAGATACCGGATACCTCCGCGACGATCCCCTGTATGAGCCTTGGCATGAGGCGATGGAGGAGTACCGTCGCCGGCTTGACGAAGACCCCGAGGCGCGATGAACCTCCTCGTCCTCGATACCGAAGTCCTGAGTCTCTACGACCGCGGCGACCCCATCGTGGTCCGCAGGGTAGACGGCCGGCCGCCCGCGGAGTTAGCGATTTCGGCCGTGAGAGTGGATGAGCAACTCACGGGTTGGTACACCCTGACACGGCAAGTCCGCCGACCGGAAGAGATCGCCCGAGCCTACGCATTTCGGCGAGGCCGTGGTGCGATTGGCGCGCTGGCAAATCCTCACTTATACGGAATCGGCCCTCTCGCGGGTCGCACAACTCAAGGCCCCCCGGCTCAACGTTCGTCTCATGGATCTGCGCATCGCCGCCGTCGCCCTGGAGAATGGGGCGGTGGTCGTCACCCGCAACCGGCGCGACTTCGACCGCGTCCCTCGGCTTGAGCGTCGAAGATTGGTCGGTCTGAGGCTACGGGGGTGTATTCGTCCCGTCCCCTGATATCCCTCCGGAATTTCTCCGAATCTTGGTCCGTTGCGTCGAGACGCATCCCGTATGCCGCGAGAAGCGGGAAAGATCGAGGAATTGAATTCGATGAATTCGATAGGTTCTTGAGATTTTCGTTGACATTACCGAGGGATTGCGAAAGAATCCCGGACTACGTAGGCGGCCGCGACGATATTTCACCTCGATCTTTGACATTTCCTTGTTTTGCAACCTTGCGAAAGGCGGAGCGATGACACGTCGAGCAACTGTCTCCCCGTTCGACCCCGGGCCCGGCCCGCTGCCGGTCGCGCTCGCGAGCGCCCTATTCGGCCATCGGCGGCCGCGACGACGCGCCCGGCGGCCGCCGACCAACCGTCCCCAAGTCGAGTCGCTCGAGAACCGCCTCGTGCTGTCGACCACCTTCACCTGGACCCAGGCGACTTCCGGCTATTACGGCGGCGGCACCATGCTCCTGAATCCCAATGGGACCATCATGATGGCCGGGAACGTGGTCTACGCCAACGGGAGCACCTCCTTCCAGGGCGGGGAGACCAACCTCTGGAACATCATGACGCCTAGCTCGACAGGCAGTTATGTGAGCATGAGCGAGCCGTACGCCTACCTGATGAATTCCAGTCGCCTGTACTACGCGACCAACGTGCTGCCCAGCGGCAACGTCTTCCTCCTGGGCGGCGAGGACAGCAGCGCCGGCAGCGAGACGAACACCGGAGAGATGTTCAAAGGCCCGGACAACGGCTCCAGCGGCACTGGCTGGAGCACGATCACCAGCTTCCCCCAACCGACCTTCGGCGACGATCCCTCGATGCTGCTCGGCAGCGGCCTGATCCTCCTGGGCACCGGTTCCGAACAGGGGTATCCCTATACCAGCACCGCCCTGACATACCTCTACAATCCGACCGCGGCGGCGATCACCGTGATGGTGAACGGGGCCCCGCAGAGCATCGCGCCGGGCACGTATTCGACCGGGATCCCGAAGGCCTGGAACGAGACCAACGTCGAGGAGAGCTGGGTCAAGCTCCCCGGCGGCAACGTGCTGTCGTACGACCTCTTCGTCAGTAATTATTACGGCCCCACCTCGGGCGGTTTCGCCGAGATCTTCAACCTCCCGACCGGCAGGTGGGAGGATATCAGCCCCGGCGACGGCACCGCCAAGGGTTTCATCCCGGCGCTGAGCGCGCCGACCGACCTGAACGGCAAGCAGTGGGACGAGATGGGGCCGGCCATGCTCCTGCCCAACGGCAACGTGTTCTTCGCCGGCGGCGGGACCTCCAATACGGCCTTGTACAACCCGACGACGAACACGTGGTCTTCGGGGCCCTCTATCCCCTCCCCGTACACCGCCGATGACGCCCCGGCGGCCGTGCTCCCCGACGGCGACCTGATCTTCGCCGCCGATTCCGCCCTGAAGTACGGCGAATACACCGGACCGACGGCGCTCTTCGATTACAGTCCCCCCGCGAGCGGGACCGGCGCGGGCACGATCACCCAGCTCACCGGGGCGAGCGCGCCGGCCGACCCGGGGCTCGCGTCGTACGGGTCCTACGTTTTTCGCATGCTGATGCTACCGACAGGACGTGTGATGCTCACCGACGCCGCGGACGGCGAGACCTGGGTGGGCGCCCCCAGCGGGTCCCCGAACCCCGCGTGGCAGCCGAGCGTCACCTCGATCACCCATAGCGGCAGCGTCTACACGTTGACCGGGCTGCGGCTGAATGGCATGGACGCCGGCGCCGCCTATGGCGACGACGCCATGATGGACGAGAACTACCCGATCATCCGGCTCTTGAGCAGCTCCGGGAACGTCTACTTTGCCACGACCTCGAACTGGAGCCGAATGGGCGTCGCGACCGGGAGTTTGAGCGAGACCGTCAACTTCGCCCTGCCCAGCGGGATTCCCGCGGGGTCGTATTCTCTGTACGTGACCGGGGCCGGTATCGTCTCCCCCGCCGTGTCATTCACCGTGCCCGCCGGCCCCACATCGACCGTCGCGGATAGTCCGGCGCCGGCCGGCCTGACGCTCCTCGGCCCCGACGGGGTCATCGTGCCGCCCGGCCCGCCGACGCGTGGAGCGACCATCCGGGCCATCGGCTTGCAGCCCCGGGCGCCGTCGTTCGACAACTTCGGCGATGGTGGCCCGGGCATGGGATCCGTCGGCGGTCCCTCAATTGGCCTCGTCGCGACACCCGGGTCCACCCCCGCCGCCTTCACCGACGCGGTCAACGTCCTCCTGGCGGCCGAGGAGTTGTCAGGGATCGGCACGGCCGCCTCTCGGCTCAATCATCGGATCTCGGCGGGGCCCTGATCGGTTCCCTGTAAGACCGGCGGCCCGACGAGTATCGGCGCGTGGTACTCGTGGGGCTGAAGGAGTCGGCTGTCGCCGAAGGTACGCACCGCATCAGTGGGCCATCCGCCGGTCTCTACTTCTCGCCACGATACTTCGCGGCTGCCCGGATCAGGATCTCGCGCTCCTCATCCGTCAGGCTGTCCTTGCCCTGCTCGCTGATCTTCTTCAGGACCTCGTTGACGCGTTCGGTCAGCTCGTGGTCGCGCGGGGCAGATGGGAGGATGACCGGCTTCCGGAACGATCTGGCTTTGGTGCCGGCCATGGCAGGGGCGACGCGGTCCAGGATCGGTTCCAGTCTCCAACCGAAACGCCAGTAAAGAAACCCGAATGCCAACCCTCCAAGATGGCCCGCGTGCGCCACTCCCGTGAACACCTGGTCGCCCGCCAGGGCCAGCAAGACCGGATGCAGGTCGTACAGCATATAGATGCCGAGCAATGCCCAGAGCGGCATGGGAAAGAACCAGAAGAGGAGGAATTGCTCGTACGGGTAGAAGATCACGTAAAGCATCATCACCGCCATGATCGCCCCCGAGGCGCCGATGGCCGGAAGCCGCGAGCCGCTATAGTAGGCTAATGCCACGTAAGCCAGCGAGGCACAGACCGCAGCCACGAGATAGAACAGCAGGAATTCGGTCGAGCCGTACATCCGTTCGAGACGCTGACCGAACCAGCAAAGGATCACCATGTTAAACACGATGTGCCAGAGTCCGTAGCGGTCGTGACAGAATGCGCTCGTCAACAGCCGCCAGATCTGACCCTGCTCGACGGTCTTTTGCGGGCTCAACTCGAACCAATCTTGAATCACCGAGGTGCGCATGCCCGGCATGCGCGACATCATCTTTTCCACGGCCTCGCGTGCCTTGGCGTTCTGCTCTCGCCTGCGCCGTTCGTCGGCCCTGGTCGCGTTCTTCTTGCGGACGGGAGGCTCGGGAGGCTCGGTTTCCGATGCGGTCTCCTCATGTTCGGGCGAGATCCCGTCGAAATCGGGGAGTTGCAACGCGGCAGGGCGGGTGAGGAGCAGTTGGAGGAGAAATACGACGACGTTGGCGATGACGAGATACTTGACGACCGGCGTCAGGTCCATGCCCCATGCGGAGAGGCTGGCGGTATAGCTGCCGTCACGAGCATAGTCGCGGCTTTCGAATCCCATGATCAGAAGCCCACTCTTTTGACGTTCGTGGATCCCCGCCCTGTCGGAGATGCTCGCGGGGTGACGCGATACGGGAACTCGGATGGCTTCTTATCCTAGCCCCAAAACGAGAAATACAGAAGAGACTCGAAACGGGGACTCAGTCCGACTCTGATCCTGGTCCCAAAACAAGCGGGATCAAGAAGGACCGGACGTGAGGATGAGCCGCTTCGCTGACTCGCCCGACGGCAAACGGCTCGCGTTCGCGTCGATTCGCGACGGCCCGTTCGAGGTCTACCCGGCTCATTGGGTAACCGGTTCGTGGCCGTCTCGTTGGATCGTGACCGCCTGTCCGTCCGAGACCCGACCACCCCGCCCGGTGATGACGATATCGCCCTCCTTCAGTCCCTCGAGCACCTCGACATATTCTCTATCTCCTTCGCCGATCTTGATCGGTGCGTTGATCGCGCGTCCGTCCAGGACGCGGTAGCAGGCCGCCGTACCGTCAAACCCCACCGTGGTGAGCGAGTCCCTCGGGATTCTGAGGACATCCTCCCTGGTGTCCAGATCGATCACGACCCTCGCGGATTGCCCGGGACGAAGGCGGCCATCGGCGTTGGGCAGATCGATCTCGGCTCGGAGAGATCGATCCACAACATCCTGAGCATATTCCGTGCGCAATCCGACCATGGAACACTCGGGGGCCTCGGGCATTCTGCGTGACCATCACGGGATCGCCTTCGTCAAGGTAGGGTACATCGACATCCGGCACCCTGACCACGACTCGCATGATATCCGTGCGGACGACCGTGACGATGGGCTCGACATTTCCCACCTTGGCCGAGCGGATGAAGTCGCCAACATGATAGTTGCGCCGGGTGACGATGCCGTCGAAGGGGGCCCTGATCCTCGCATATCCCTCGATGGTTTGCTCGCCTTGCAGCCCGACCTGGGCGATGCGGAGATCGCTCATCGCCTCCTCCACGTCGGCCTTGGCTGCCTCGATCTGCGCCCGTGCCATGACGTCGGCGGCCTGAGCGACCTGCACTTGAGAGCGAGCCGTATTCACGACGGCCCGGGCTGACGCCTCCTTGACGAATGCCTCGTCGGCTATCCCTTGGTCGACCGCGCCCTTGCTGGCCAGCTCTCGCATGCGTTCAAATTGTGCCTTCTGGATTTGCAGCTTGGCCTCCGCCTCAACCAGAGAGGTGCTGGAGGCCTGGGCCTTGGCATGCTCCAACTCCCATCCCGATTTGGACACTTGCATCGCGGCTTCCGCTTTCTTGACGCGGACCTTGGCGCGGCTGACCTCCGCTCGGGCCTTCTCGACCGCGCCCGCGAGCTCGGGGTCGTCGACCTCCGCCAGGAGATCGCCTTTCTTCACGCGGGAACCGATCTCGACCCGGAGACTCGTCAAATAACCAGAGCTTATGGCGTAGGCGTCAACCGATTCGGCCGCGATCACGTTCCCAACCTGGTTCGTCGTCCGCACCCATCGCGATCGTCTGGCGGTCGCGACGGTGACGACCACCGGATCCATGCCCTTGGACTTGGGATGGTCGTCCTTGCCCAGCGGGAGGGCCGTTGCCTTGGGGGCGGGCTGGTCCTTCTCCAACTGCGTCGGTCCCGCGAGCGACGAGATCATCAGGACGGACGCGAGCATCAAGGCCGACAGCAAGGCCGCGGCCACTTTCAGCTTGGCGAAAAACATGGCTCTGATCATCCCTTCCACGAGGGCGGCGACCGGGGCCGAGACCCCCGCCGCCCGGCCGGCCGCGACCCGGGTCGCGGCCTTGATGGTTGTATCCCCGAGACGAGCGGGTATCGCCGCCTCGGCGCGACCGGACGAGATCCCCGCCAGGACGGCCGGGGCGAGTCCGCGCCGGATCAGCCGGTCGCGCAGCCGCGATCGCGCCCGCATCAGCCGGACCCGGACCGTGCTGGGCGGCAGGCGGAGCCGGCCCGCGGCTTCTTCGTTCGTCAGGCCCTCGAGGTAGCACAGGACGATCGGCGCCCGGTATCGCTCCGGCAAGCGGTCGACCTCTTCATGGATCTCCGGGAGGGACCCGGGACCGTGATCGATCGACTCCGCCTTCGCTTCCAGCATGGCGATCCCTTGCTTCTCATACGCCGATGTCCTCTGCCGACGAGCCTTCGCCCTGTGAGCCACGCGACGCGCGACGCCGAAGAGCCAGCTCGCGACCGAATCCCGCTTGCGGATCGCCCCGGCCTTTCGTGCCAGGATGAGGAAGGTGGCCTGGAAGGCATCCTCGGCGGCATGCGTGTCATGAAGCACTCCCCGGCAGGCGCGGAGCACCATCGGGCCGTGCCGCTCGACCAGCGCCGTGAACGCGGCGTCGGCCGCGTCATCGCGACGCAGCAAGTACCGCTCCAGTAGCTGACTGTCCGAAAGGCCCGTGGATGTCCCGATGTCGAGAAGCGTCCGGACGTCCTTGAGGACGGCTCCGGCGGACCGGCTCCGCATGAGTGCAACTCCTCGCTGATACCCAGCTCCAACCTGTAGAGTCGGGGACGTGGGCAAAGTGTTTCATTTATTCTTGAGATCTCGGGCGATACCCGTCCAGGACCGGAGTCATCCGGCTGGATTGAGCGGGTGTATGACGAGCCTGTACCGCTCGTTCGCCGGATGGTCGACGAGCACATCCGCGAGAACGTGAGCGACTTCCTGGGAGAAATCGGGATTCGAGTCCGGAAAAAGTCGGGAGGGGCCGGCCGTCCAGCCCCTCTCAATCCGGGCGGAAGGGCCAAGGAGCCCGTGCCCGGGATATGATAATAATGGATGCATCCGGGGAGGCGGACGAATCATGGCGAGCGTGATGACATCGGGGACGACCTTGCGACACCTGCGCGACCTCTTTAGCGTCGGGACGGCCGTCGGCCTGACGGACAGCCAGCTCCTGGCCCGCCATGCCGCCTCGAATGACGGCCAGGCTTTCGCGGCCCTGGTCGCGAGGCACGGCCCGATGGTGATCTCGACCTGCCGCGCCATCCTGAGGCACGAACATGACGTCGAGGACGCCTTCCAGGCCACGTTCCTGGTCCTGGCCCGAAAGGCCGGATCGGTCCGTGCCGGCGACGCCCTGGGCGGCTGGCTGCACCGTGTGGCCTATCGGGCGAGCGTCGAGGCGAGCATCCGGGCGAAGAAGCGTCGGAGGCTCGAAGCGGAGGCATCGGCGATGGCGATCCCGGAAGCGACCCGCCCCGGGCTCGATCCCGACGTATCCAACATCGTACACGAGGAAGTTGATCGACTGCCGGACCGGCTCCGTCTGCCGGTGGTGCTCTGCGACCTGGAGGGCCTGACCTACGAGCAGGCCGCGGGCCGGCTCCACTGGACCGAGCCGACGCTCCGTCACCGGCTGGTGAAGGCGCGTCAACGGCTGCGCAACCGCCTGACCCGTCGCGGCGTGACCGGTGCGGCACTGGGCGTCCTGGGTGTCTCCGCGGAGGTGCTGGCGGCGGTGCCGTCGGCCTGGGCAGCGGCCGCGGTCGCGGCGGCGACGGGCGGGGCCAGCTCGACGGCTGCGGCCGCTTTGACCCGGATCATCCTCTGGAACATGTTCATCACCAGGCTGAAGATCGCCACGGCCGCCGCGATCCTGGCGGTCGGAATCGTGTCGGCCGGAGCCCTCGCCATCGGGACGCGAGGGACCGACTACGCCCGAGCCCGCGACGAACCCGGCGGCCGCCGTTCAGAAGGAGCAATCTTCCAAGGATATCCGGCAGTCGGTGCCCGCGCCGGGCGTACTGATGGAAGTACGCGGTCGCGCGGTCGGACTCGACGGGCAGCCCGTCCCGGGCGCGACCTTGCGCACCGCGCACGCCGATCCGGAAGGCCGCGCGGAATCCGCGAGCGGGCCGGACGGCCGGTTCCTCATGCGGATCCCGCGATCGGTCCGCAACTCCAACGTCATGCTCAATGGTTATGACGAATTCCCCTGGATCGTCGCCACGGCCCCGGGTTTCGGTCCCGGCTGGGTTCGGGGCGTCCTGAAGGCCGCCGCCTCCGGCGAGCTGACCGTCCGGCTGGCCGAGGACGGTCCGGCGATCGAGGGCCGGATCGTCGACCTGGAGGGTCGGCCCGTCATCGGGGCCCAGGTCCAGGCCACGCGCCTCTATTTCGCCGATGGCGGTGATCTCACACCCTGGCTCGACCAGGCCAAGGAGAAACGCACCCGAGGGCCCGGGGATGGCCTCGACCAGTTGCCGATGATCCTCGCCGCCACGACCACCGGCCCCGACGGGCGGTTCCGACTCACCGGGCTGGGCCGTGAGCGGATCGCCGAGCTCTCGATCTCGGGCCCGACGATCGCCACGACCGAGGTCTATGCCATGAACCGCGACGGGGCCGACCTCCGGCTGGTCAGCCAGGAGATGGGCAAGTCCACGCCGCTGATCATCCACTCCCGGCGATTCGAATACTCCGCGGCGCCGACGAAACCGGTCGAGGGGGTCGTCCGCGACAAGGACACCGGCCGGCCCATCGCCGGCTTGACGCTCCACGCCGCAGTCTACCGGACACAGTACCCCGCCCCGAGCGATGGCATCGAAGCCACGACCGACGTCCAGGGCCGCTATCGCCTCATCGGCCTGCCCAGGGCGCCCGCCTATCACCTGGCCGTCGAGCAGGCCGAGGGGAAGCCTTACCCCAGGGTCTCCTTCCAGGTGAAGGCCGGCTCGCCGGCATTCGAGCCCGTCACGTTCGACGTCGCGCTCAAGCGGGGAGTGCTGATCCGCGGCCGCGTCACCGACAAGGCGACCGGCGAGCCTGCGCCGGGATTCGTCCATGCCTTCACCTTCCGCAACAATCCCGCGATCAAGGAGTTCCCAGGGTATGACGACTATAACAACATCGCCTACATCTCCATCAAGGACGACGGCTCGTACGAGGTCGTCGGCCTGCCCGGGCGCAATATCGTCGCCTGTCGCTCCGAGACGCGACGCTACCGGGGGCCAGTCGGTGCCGAGAAGATCCCGGGATATGATCCTCAGCGCATGACCTTCGACACGCGACCGCTGAATTGCTACGTCAACAACTACCACTTGATCGCCGAGATCGACATCGATCCCAAGGCAGAGTCAGCGACGCTGGATCTCCAGCTCGACCCCGGTCGCTCGCTCAAGGTGAACGTCGTCGATACCGAGGGGAAGCCGATCGGCGGGACGAGAGTCAAGGGACTGACCGACCTTTTCCCGAATAGCCTCGAATACGAGGAAGACTCGCCCGCGATCGAGGTCCACGCCCTTGACCCGTCGAAGCCCCGGCGCGTGATCATCACCCACGCCGGCCGGAAGCTCATCGGCTCGGATTACCTCAAGGGGGACGAGTCGAACCCGTTGACCATCCGGCTCCAGCCCTGGGGGACGATCACCGGCCGCGTGGTCGATGATGAGGGACAGCCGCTCAAGGCGATCGAACTCTTCAGCATCGACGGCTCGTTTCCGAAGCAACCCGCCGTGCAAGGCGTCTTGCCAGGGGACATGCGGGTCGGCAGCGACGGCCGGTTCCGCACCGAGCAACTGGTCCCTGGGCTCAAGTATGGGGCATTGGCCTCGGATCGGGCCAGGCTATTCGGCGAGCTATTCCGCGATGTGACCGTCGCGCCCGGCGAGGTCAAGGATCTGGGGGATCTGAAAGTCGTCCCGCCCAGGCGGGAAGGTCTATGAAGCCTCGCCTCATGGCGCCGCCCAGTTCTCGACGGTCAACCCTGGCACAACGGGCAGGTCGCTGTCCTTGCTGACGACCGTGCAGTTCTCCAGACATAGTGCGATCGCGGCGATCTGGAGATCAACTTGCTGGATGGTTCGTCCCCTGCGGCGCAGCTCGGCATAGACGCGGCCATAGGTCCTGGCGGCCGGCGGCGTGAAAGGCCAGACCGTGAAGAGTCCCAAGTTGCGCCGCAGGATTTCGAGGTTGTGCTCCCGGGTCGTGCTGTACTCGACGCCGGCATAGAGCTCGCCCAGCACAGGCAGACCAATGCCGATTCGATGACCGGCGGCCCTGGCCTCCTTGACGCGATCGTGCGTACCCAGCCGCCGGAAGATCGTGTCCGCGGCGCTGCCGGTATCGAGCAGATAGCGTCTCACAACCCCTCCTCCGAGAAACGCTCATTCATCTTCGCGATCGTATAGTCCTTGACAGCCCGGCGATCGGCTTGCCATCTTGCCTCTTCTTCGGCGGTCATCTGCCAGGGCGGGATCGCGTCGAATTCGGCCAGCCACCTCGCGATCGACTCAGGGTCATCGGACTGCCCCTCTTCCGACATGCCGTGAGTTTCTTCCGGAGGCTCTCCAGGTATGACGACGACTCGGCACCCCTCGGGCCAGTCGGCCGGCACGTCGAGCATGACCTGACCGTTCCTCCAGGTCCCCGTGAGGGCCTTTTCTGGGACGGTATTCATCGTTGGAGTTCTCCGGGCAAGGCCCAAAAGGCATCGTTACCAAAACCATTGTAACCAATCCTCCCTCATCCGCCATTCAGAGCGACGACGTCCTGACGCAATTGGTTGATCCCGCGATCGAGACTCCAGGGAAACGCGAGGCCGTTGCGGTATAATGAGACGTTCGGAGGTCTCGCGGTGAGTCCCATCAGGATGAGCGATCGGTCGATCGAGGTCCCGATCTGCGGCATCTCGGCGCGGTGCGGAGGGGTCTGGACCAACGATGGATGACGAGCTTTCTCGGGATAACCCGGATGACGCTTCGATGGCGTCCACGCCGGAAGCCGGTATCGTGCCAAGCGTCGAGATGGTCGAGGCGATCGCGATGGAAGCGGTCACGGTGCCGGTGATCTCCGACCCCGGCCATGAGTGCCGGGTCGGACGAGGATTCGCCCTGGGACTCGGGGCCCATGATATCGGGCGAGCCCGACCCGATGGTCGGGCGCCGGATCGGGCCCTATGAGCTCACGGAGAGGATCGGCGGCGGGGACATGGGGACCGTCTACCGGGCGGTCCGGGTCGAGGACTTCCGCCAGGACGTCGCCGTCAAGCTGATCGGGCGCGGGATGGACAGTGACGCGATCGTGCGGCGGTTCCGCGCCGAGAGCCGCATCCAGGCGACGCTCGGCAAGCACCCCAATATCGCCGGGCTCCTCGACGCCGGGACGACCGAGGATGGCCGGGCTTACCTGGTGATGGAGTACGTCAACGGCCGGCGGATCGACGCGTATTGCGACGATCGGCGCCAGGATATCCCCGCGCGGCTGAAGCTCTTCGGCCAGGTCTGTCGGGCGGTCCATTTTGCCCACCAGCAAGCGGTGATCCATCGCGACCTGAGGCCGAGCCGGATCCTGGTCACCTCGGACGGGGTACCCAGGCTCATCGGCTTCGGGACTGCCGGATTGATCCATCCCGAGACGGGCGGCGAAACACGCGGGATCGGGGAGTACGCGAGCCCCGAGCAGATCGAAGGTGGGCCGATCACGACGGCCGTCGACGTCTATTCGCTGGGGGTCGTGCTGTACCGGCTCCTGACGGGCCGTCAACCCTACCGGCTCGAGGAGGGGACGACATCCGAGATCCTCCAGGCGATCTGCGAGCAGGTGCCCGAGCGGCCCAGTACGGCGGTCGTGGGGCGGCCGTACCGTCGAACGGCCTCGTCCACGCCGACCCCGTCGGAGCCGCAATCCGAGCCGGCGCCGGTTTCATCGCCGTCGGCTCCCGATCCCGAAGAGCTCGCCGCGGCTCGCGGCGTGACTCCGCGCCGGCTGGGGCGCATCCTGGCCGGGGACCTCGATGCGATCGTGCTGATGGCCTTGAGCAAGGAGCCGGAGCGGCGGTATGCCTCGGCCGAGCAGTTCGCCGACGACGTGCATCGCTACCTCGAGGGGCGGCCGGTCCGGGCTCATCGCGATTCGACCGGCTATCGCGCGGTCAAGTTCGTTCGCCGGCACGCGGCGGCGGTCGCCGCCGGGCTGGTCCTGATCCTGGCGATGGTGGCGGGCATCGCCGGCACGACGACCGGGCTGGTCCTCGCCCGCCGCGATCGCGATCGCGCCGAGGAATCCTCGCGACAGGCCCGACAGGCGGTCGACCGGTTCTTCGCCCGCTTCGACGAGGAGCGTTTGCTCAACCAGCCGGGGCTCGATGCGCTCCGCAAGGACCTCCTCCGAGATGCGCAGCGGTTCTACGAGGAATTCCTCGACCGCCGCGGCGGTGATCCCGCGCTCCGCTCCGAGTTGGCTTCGGCCCGTGCCCGCGCCGCCAGGATCACCGGGGAGATCGGCACGCCGGCCCAGGCCGTCCCCCAGTTCCAGCAGGCCGTCGCGCTCTGGGAAAGCGCGATCGCGGCACGTCCCGGCAACCTGGATGATCGGGAGAACCTGGCGCGTACCCTCAACGAATTCGGCGCGATCCTGATGCGCCTGGACGGCCGTCGCGACGAGGCTCTTCGCACCTTGCGGCGTGCCGAGGGACTGCTCGAGCCGTTGATCGCAGCCGATCCGGGGTCGGTCCCGCGTCGAAATGAGCTGAGCTCGATCCTCCAGAACATCGGACAGATTCAGCTCGAGAAAGGCCAGACTTCCGAAGCGATCGAGACCCTCGAGAAAGCATTGGAGATCGAGGCGCAGCTCGCAGCCGAAGAACGCAGGGCGATCGAGCCGCGGATCTCCATGGCCAGGGCCCATGGGCTCCTGGGACAGGCCCTGATGTCGCAGCCCGATGGGGCGGAGCCGGCGCTGGAGTCTTATCAGAAAGCCGTCGAGCTTCGCGAGGAGGTCGCACGCGAGCATCCCGAGCTGGCCGATCAGGCGTATCTCCTGGCGATGGAGCTGGGCGACCTGAACCTCGCCCAGCAGATGGTCGGCAAGCTCGACTCGGCCCGGAAGGGCCTCCTCAGGGCCGCGGAGATCCTGGAGCGGCTCGACCGGCGGTATCCCGATGTCCTCAACTACCAGGGTGGTCTGGCCAGCACATATAACATGATGAGCGACCTCCACCGGCGTCGTCGCGAGCCGGCCGAGTCGCTCGCCTTCGCCCGGAAGGCCCGGGACATGCTCGAGCGGCTGGTCGCCCGGCATCCGAAGGACGCCATCTCCCAGATCGACCTGGCCAAGGCCCATAACAACATCGGCCGGGGGCTCCAGCAAGCGGGCGATCCGGTCGAGGCGCTGCGATCGTTCCAGCGTGCCGTGGACCTGTACGAGAGCCTGCCCGAGATCGACCCGCGTAACTATTACAACCTGGCTTGCAATGTCGCCCTCTGCATTCCCCTGATCGGTGCCAGGCCCGGATCGTCGGAGGCGGTAGACCCCGAATCACTCAGCAAGGGAGATCGGTTTCGCCGCCAGAAGTACGGCGACCGTGCCATGGAACTCCTGCGACGCGCCGTCCGCGGCGGCCTCGTCAACCTGGAGATCCTCCAGTCGGACACCGACCTCGATGCGATCCGCAGCCGGACCGACTTCGAGGAGTTGATCAGGGGATCGATCGAGCCGCCCAAGGCTGCCCGATGATCGGGTCGGCTCATGGGCCAAGATTGGTGTTCTTTCCTCCGAGCCCGACGCGCCAGCGAGTGAATGAGCCCGAGAATTCACTCGCTGGCGCGTCGGGCTCGTAGAATCTTACTCCGTAGGATCGCTGCGCCGTGCGCGCGTCTCGGGCCGGGCTGAGGCGAGCGTGGGAGCGTTTCGTAGTGGTGCCGAGCCTCGATTCATCGAGGTGAGGCCCACCGAGACGGCTAGGCGTTCGGTGGGCCTCACGATCCCGAGGATCGTTCGGCACCACCCTACTACGACAGGTTGCGGCCCGCCGCGTTAGGAGGATCGCGGCCGTGCCCACCAATCTTGGCCCATGAGCCATCGGGTCATCCCCCCTTCCCCGCTCAGAGGCCGGGCTGTGTGACGACGACGAGACGCCCGAGCGGCTGGGTGGGGACGACCTTCAGCCCGGGCCGGGTGGCCAGGGCGCGTGAGTACGCCGAGACTACGGTCCGATATTGTCCATCGTGGAGCGGGCGTCGGGTGGTCAACGACCAATCGCCGGCGGCGTCGGCGTGGGTGAAGCCGGCCAGCCTGGTCTTCGCGGGCTCAGTCGCGGGTCCGACGTAAAGCCGTATCATCGAGCCGGGCGCGGCGGTACCCGAGAATTCCGGCTGCGTGGTCGTCACGACCTGCTCCGGCCCGTAGGCTCGGTCGGCTCGGGCCGCGGCGGCCTGTCGCACCAGCGCCCCACCGCCGGCCGAGGTGATGGCGGTCGGTGCGGGTGATTGGGCTCCGTCGATCTGGCCGTTGAGCTGGAGCTCCTGGACCAGCGGGGCCTGGTTGCCCAGGGTGGGCACGATGTAGTTCCGGTACCACTCGGGCACCCCGGTGTTGCCCGAATGGGTCACTCCGCTGGGCGTCAGGTTATAGTAATGCACCAGGGGCCCGTCGCTCTTGACGGGGACCTGGCCCCAGAGGTTGTAGATCCCGCTCGCCGTGGCCGAGGAGTGCTCGTAGAAGACCTGGGCCTCGTTGACGATCGAGGGGAAATACGCGGGCGGGTCCTTCGCCTCGCCCTGGTAGTTGGTGACGATCGCCTTGGCCAGCCCGGAGAGTGCACCCGCGAAGCTCATCTGCGTGCCGGAGACGATGTCGTTGTTCGCGGCGTGGGGGTCCAGCAGGGTGTCCTCGATGAAGCCGGACTTGAGCTGCGGGGTCATCTCGGTGGAGAGCTTGACGATGGCATAGGTGTTGACCACCGTCCCCTCGCTGTGGCCGATGAACTCGAGGTCGACCGGGGCGTTCGCGGGGAAACGATCGGCCGTGCCGAGGATGATCCGCGCCAGCCTCGGCGATTGCTTGATCGCCTCGCCGGGAGTGCCGCTCAGCAGGGCCCAGTTGTAGTGGATGACCGAGTCGAAGCCCTGATGCTTCATGAGGTAGGCGGTCTCGAGCTGCCAGGGCGGTCCGTGTATCCAGCTCGGGTCCTGGATGCCTCCGTGGGTCACGATCCCGATGGTGTAGACGCGGAACGAGGCGGTCTGCTGGGGTTCGGCGGTCGCGGAGGGAGAGCCGGGGTCGGCGACGACCAGGACAAACGGCTTATCCGGATAGGGGGGCAAGCCCTGCGGCAAGGGGATCGTGAGCTCGTGCGTGCCGACCGCGGTGGCCGATTGGCCGGCCTGGTCGAGCGTCGCGGCCTGGCCCGAAGACGCGCCGGGGGGATCAGAGTATAGGTGTCAACCACCGCGTCGCTCGAATCGAACTGGGTGTCGCTCGAGCGATAGACGCCGAACTGGAGGGGCGTCGCGGTGCTGATGGGCTGATTGACCTGGTATTCGATCGTGACGCTCTTGGAGTCCGCGGTGCTCGCCGAGATCATCTGGATGGCCGGCGCCGCGGCGGCGGCGGTCGCGCTGAGGGCCAACCGTGTCTCGAGGCTCTCGGTCGACCACGAGGAGGGCGACCATGCCCGATCTCGAGCGGTCGACTCGGCCCAGAGGCCCAGAACCTGGGACTTCCAGGCGTGCGCTATCGAGAGCGACTTCATTGTCGAGACTCCGCCGGCATCGAGATCGAAATGATCGCGGACGTGCGCACCGGGAGCATGGAAGCCGCCCGGTTGAGCGGGGAGTATACGCGCCCGCCGGAAAAGGACAAGGGCGATTCTTTGGGCCGTCCTTACCGTAGGTTTTCGCACGGATGGGGCTGGGACCCCTATTTGATTGGCAAATCTCAATATGCCTAAACTCTCGGTTGTCGGATGCCCATTCCGGTCTCGAATCGGGGGCTTTGAACGATCATGCACGATCTGGCCCAAAGAGCATTCGCTCGCGTCGCGGCCCTACTGACCTTCCTGGTGGCCTTCGCCGGCCAATGGCCGAGATCCGCCGATGCCGGCGGCTGGACGCCCCATAACAAGGGAGACTGCATAACACCGGAGACGGAGGTCCAATTCACTAAATAAAAAAATCTCGGTTAAAGGTGTCCGTGAATTCGACTTGACTCTCCGGTCGGTGTCGGATATCTTCTCCAGGACTCTGGGCAATCTTGCGAGAGCAGCTTTCATCCCGATCAAGCCTTGAGGGCCTGGGCCGATGTGGTCGCGACGCTCGGAAATCGCGGTGCTGATAGCGGGCTTCCTGCTCGCCCTCTCCGCGAACGGCGTTCGAGACGTCAAGGATCGGACCCCATACGACCTGAATCGGTCGGCCGGCGCCACCGAGAGGCAAAGGCTGTCACAGCTCCCTTCCCGGCCGTTCTCGGTTTGCACATACTCACCATGGCGGAGCCGGCTTAAATCGGTGCTGGAAGAGTCAAGTCCTCGAATCATCGAGGCATCGGATCTCGAGACCGTCCTCATTCCAACCCGGATGATTCTCCTCCGGTGCAACGGGCCGAATCCCTGCCGCCGACTCACCGCACTTCCACTGCGCTGTTGATCCCACCGACCCACCCCTTCATCGCCGGGTGGTCACGGCATCGCCGCCCTCCAGGGCGTTCTCCGTCCCGGGGTCCCACAATCATCGGGACAGGAACGTACGCCAGGCCCTTTGGCTGCTCCTTGGAGAGATGGGGCAATCGCCTCGTTCCCGTGTTAACGATGGGTTTCGGGCCCTCGAGCCGGCTTGTTTTCCGGCGAAATCACCGGCACCGAACGGGAGATTCCCGCGGCAATGATCCTTATCGCAGGAACGTTCCGTGCGGTGTCCGAGCAAGTGACGAGCACGTTTCTAGCGATGTAACACCATTGTTGGCAATAGCTTGAGCCTTGCCGCGTGTTTCTGGCCCGATGATTGTGGGATCCCTCGCCCGAGCAGGCACGGCCTGGGGATCGACTCGAAGGACGGATGGTCGGCCGAAGAAGCGGGATGTCTCGACGAGGCACCTGCTTCCCCGGTCAGGATCGCGAGGATCACCGCGCCATGCACGCCGGGCCAGGTCGCGTCCGGTCGCGCGATGGCCCTCCATCAAGTGGCCTGTAACACGACCGCGACCCATCTATGGGTCTTGAAGTATTCATTTGTTTACTAATCCCGTTTCGCCGAGCCATGCCGAGAAGAAAGCATGAATGCCATGCGAGAATTACTCCGCGTTTCCGCCCCATTTCTGGCGGCCAGTCTCGTCGCCTGTCTCCCCCCGAGCCGTGCTTCCGCCGAGGATACCGGCGACAAGACCGCGGGCAAGATCCCGCCCGCGATCTCCGGGACGAAAGTGCCCTCCCGGCCTCAAACGGCGGGAGATCAAGAGGTGCCGGAGCTCAACTTGCTCGAGGCGATGCAGCAAGGCGTCGTGTCCGTGAAGGCCGAAGGTCGCGGCGATGGGCGTATGACGGTGTCGGTGACCAACCGCACGAGGCACCCATTGCGCGTGATCATGCCCCCCGGAATCGTCGCCCAAGGTGCGACCGGCCAGATGGGCGGGATGGGCGGCGGCATGGGCGGGATGGGCGGCGGCATGGGCGGCGGCGGGATGGGTGGTGGCATGGGCGGCGGTGGCATGGGCGGCCGGGGTGGCGGTGGTATGGGCGGCGGCGGTATGGGACGTTCGTCCGGCACGCTGCCCCCCATGATGGGCATGATGATGCTTTCTAATATCATTATGTATTTCTGTGGAGACGTGGAAAGTTGGGATCGGCGCGCCATGATGATGGGCATGGGCGGCGGCATGGGCGGGATGGGCGGCGGCATGGGCGGGATGGGCGGCGGCATGGGCGGGATGGGCGGCGGCATGGGCGGGGGGATGCGATCGGTGCCGCCGAGCGACTCGCCATTCGCCGACCTGAAGCCCGGGCAGACCCGTCATTTACCGACGAGCATCGTCAGCCTCTCCAACCCGGATCCTGAGGCGGGCCTGATCCTGCCCGCGAAGGGGGAGAGTCTTCGTATCATGGGCGACATCGGGCGGGTCAATGACGATCCCCGGATCCAGAAAGCGCTGCGGCGGCTCTCGGGCGGCCTGGCCCCCGCCTCGGTGTCGCAACTCGTCATGTGGCGATTGGCCGGCGGACTGGATTGGGATACGATCGCACAACTCTCCCAGGGTTGGGCGAACCGTCACGAGATGAGCCTGGCCCGGGATTTCGTGGAGCGATTGGGCTCGTTACCCGAAGGGGATAGCGGTCGGCTCTTGTTCCAGATCGTCGGCACGGGCTCGGCGGAGGAGTTGCAGGCGGCCGAACTGACCGGGGCGATCGAGGGGAAGACGGTCCTCGGGCTCCGGGCGGTCATCGGCGTCCCGGCCCGGCCGGAGGGGCCGGCCGTGGCGTGCCGGGTGCGGCTCGGCGGCGGCGACGCGCTGGTCCAGGTATTCAGCTCCGACGGTCCGGCCAAGAATTGGGTCCCCTTCGGCAAATTCACGCTGCCGGTCGCGAAGGACCATGGAAAATCGGGTAGTGCCCGGATTGCCGACGCCCTGGCGGAGGGCGTACTCAACCGCCTGGTGCGTGCCCAGTTGATCAAGGGACCCCGAGAGAAGGGCAAGCCGACCTACGGAATCCGGATCGAGAATGCGTCTCCGCTGATCCTGAACGGGTTGGCCGTGGTCGGATCGGTGGATAAGCCCGGCGAGACGCCCAAGTTGCTCTGGGGGATCAGCCTCCCGCCTCGCAAGAACATGACGCTACCGGCCCCCGACGAGGCGGTCAAGGCGCTCGGGCTCAGGCAGGGCATCCGAGTGATGGCCGTCGATCTCAGCGGGCTGTGATTCGGGTCCTTGCCGAAGAGCGGTGCGAATCGTCGGTCGAAGTCAACCAGCCGTTCGGCCGCGGCGCGCACGTCGTCCGGTGTCATGGAGGCTCCCTCCCGACAAG
>CAVURY010000041.1:0-1100750 GCA_963743925.1 uncultured Planctomycetota bacterium
GCTGAAGCTGTCCGACGGCCGCACGATCAACACCTCGGAACGATTCGAGCAGGGGCGTAACTTCGCCAACAAGTTCTGGAACGCCGCCCGATTCGCACTGATGAATCTGGATGGTTATGAGCCGGCCGCGGTCGATCTCGCGTCGCTGCCGGTGGAGGACCGCTGGATCCTCGACGGATTGGATCAGACGATCTCGGGCGTCACGTCCGATCTCGAAAGCTTCCAGTTCGCGGAGGCCTCGAGGCGGCTCAGGGACTTCACCTGGGGTGGTTTCTGCGACTGGTATCTGGAGTTCGTGAAGGGTCGGCTCCGCGACCCTGCCACTCGACCGACCGCCCAGCGGGTCCTGGCGGCCCTGCTGGACGGGCTTTGTCGATTGCTCCACCCGATCATGCCCTTCGTCTCCGAACAGGTCTGGCAGGGCCTGGCCGGCCTGGCGCCGACGCGCGGGCTTCGCGCCCCCCAAGCCGCGGAAGAAAGCGTCTGCGTCGCGGCCTGGCCGAAACCCCTGGGCTGGACCGACGAGAACGCCCGGAAGACCGTCGATCAGTGGTGCGAGGTCATCAAGGCGATCCGCAATCTTCGAGCCGAGCGAAACGTCCCGAAGGACGCCAAGATCGCGCCGATCATCCTCGCGAAGGGGGCCGTGGCCGAATGGCTGAAGCAGGGCGAGGCGTACTTACGAAGCCTGCCGCCGGCCGAATCGGTGACCATCCTCGAATCCGTCGACCGGCCCGCCGAGTGCGCCGTGGCCGTCCTGGCGGAGGTCGAGATCATTTTGCCGCTGGCCGGACTGATCGACAAGGAGGCGGAGCTCGCGAAACAGCGCAAAGCCCTGACCGACCTCGAACGCCAGATCTCCGGCCACCGAGGGAAGCTGGGGAACGAATCGTTCGTCGCCCGGGCGCCCGCCGAGGTGGTGGAACAAGCCCGTGCCAAACTCGCCGAGTTGGAGGCCCAACGCGAGTCCGTGCTGGCAATCCTGAATGGCGGTTGAGACCATCCGCCCCGCTGAGCGAGCATCTGGCCGTCATCGGGATTGCAACGACCGGGGGAGACAGGCCCCCGGTCATCCCCGTTATCCTGGATTGCCAGGTCGCGAACGGAGATGCGTGATCCAGGGGGTCAGAATGAGCAGGCCAGGTCGCTTGGAGAAGGCCCTTTACTCCGGACCTCGGGCCTCTATTCTGAGCGTTGACGGGTCGCGCCAAGTCCTCTATGATCGAACAGATACGCTCGATACCGACAGCCGGGGAGGGCGCGAAGCGATGAGCCTCGTTGCAATCGGAGGGCGAGACTTGCCGACCCCCGAGCGAAGTGGAGAGGTGAGAGTGCCGTGGCGGTTCAGATGGAGCTCACGCGGATCATCATCAATGAGACCAGCGATTCGCACATCATCTTCCTCAAGGAAGTGGATGGGGATCGAATGTTCCCGATTGTGATCGGGTTCTTCGAGGCCTCGAGTATCGAGCGTCGAGTCAAGAACATCGCGACCCAGCGCCCCCTCACGCACGACCTCCTCGCCAACGCGATCGATCTGCTCGGGGGCGATTTGCAGGACATCTACATCAACGAACTGCGTGAGCATACCTATTTCGCCAAGCTGCGAATCCGGCATGAAGGCGAGCTGGTGGAAGTCGACTCGCGACCTAGCGACGCCATCGCCCTGGCCGTGACCGTGGATGTGCCGATCTTCGTCGCCGACGATATCTTGGACGAGGTGGTCGGCCAGCAGTGAGATCGATGATCGCCAACACGGCGGAGACCACCTCCGCCGCGATGAGGAGGGGTGCCAGAGTGGTCGATTGGGACGGTCTTGAAAACCGTAGATGGTGCAAGCCATCCGTGGGTTCGAATCCCACCCCCTCCGCTGGTAGTCAGGATCGCAATCGGGCCGCGTGAATCGGCGGGAGCGTCTCGCGATGAACGTCACGAAGGATCCTGAGCTCGGACCAGTTCTCCCAGGATCTTGAGGAGTTCGTCCGGATCGACGGGCTTGAGCAGATAGCGATCGAAGATCGAGCTCGCCGCTTCCTCGGGGGCGTAACCCGTCAACGCGACCAATGGGCACGCGATCACTTCGCGGAGTTGCCGGGCGAGCCCATATCCGTCGAGATGGGGTAGCCCGATATCCAGCACGGCGACATTGGGCCGGAAGTCGCGGACGACCTCGAGCGCCCTGGGGCCGTCGTGCGCCACCTGGATCTCGTAACCCGCATGCCTCAGGAGGATCTGAAGGCTGTGGGCGGCGTCCTGATTATCATCGACGATCAAGACGCGACGACCGATGCTGACGGCCGGAGCTGAAGGATTCGCCCCCTCTTCACGAGCCGCACTCTCGCCCGGATTCGAGGCGGTTGAGTGCTGGATCGGGAGCCTGACGATGAATTCACTCCCTTTTCGTTCTCCATCGCTCCGGGCCTCGATGGTCCCGCCGTGAAGCGCGATGAGGTTTCGAGTCAGCGTGAGACCGATGCCGAGTCCGCCTCGCGACCGATCCAGGCCTTGATCGGCCTGTGCGAACAGGTCGAAGGCGCGGTTCAGCATCTCGGGCGCGATGCCGATGCCCGTATCCCGAACCCGGATGACGGCCTGATCTCCCTCTCTTTCGGTCGTGAGCCAGACGGTACCGCCCGGATCGGTGAATTTGGCCGAGTTGGTGAGGAGATTCACGATCACCTGCTCGAGCCGAACCGGGTCGGCTAACAGGGAAATAGGGGGAGACCCCGGCGTGACGACCAGGTCGTGTCCCCGCTCCTTCATCAACGGCTGGACGTCCTCGGCGGCTCGCTCCGCGATCACCTTCAGATCCACGGTCTCCCTCTTGAGATGGATGCGGTTCAGCGCCACGCGAGAGACATCGAGCAAATCATCGATCATTCGTTTCAGATTCAAGACCTGACGCTCGATCATCGCGCGGGACTGTTGGAAGAGCGGATCCTCGGACGGCCCTTTTTCCTTGAGGATATAGAGGGAAGTGAGGATCGGCGCCAGGGGATTCCGCAGCTCGTGAGAGAGCATGGCCAGGAATTCATTTTTTCGCTGGTCGGCTTCGAGCAATTCCTCGGCCCGCGTCCGGAGCTGTTCCTCCATCTTCTTGCGTTCGGTCAGGTCGCGCATCACCTTGACGAAGCCCCGGAGCGATCCCTGCGCGTCGCGAGCCGCCATGAGCAGACCGCTGCACCAGAATCGCGTCCCGTCCTTGCGGACGTGCCACCGATCATCCGATGCGCGACCGTTCGCCAACGCCTGGTCCATCTCCCACTTGGGAACGTCTCGCTCGAGATCTTCCGGCGTGAAGAAGACCGAGAGCGACATCCCGATGACTTCCGACTCCTGGTAGCCCAGGATGCGCTCGGCACCGACGTTCCAGCTTGCGACCTTCCCGGTGAGATCGACCAGGAAAATCGCATAATCCCGGACGGTCTCCATCCAGACATTGAGGAGATCAGGAGCATCTTGCATGGGATAGTTCTCGAGCGAGACTGGACGTCCATGAGGAATCGTCGTTACTCTGGCTTGCCTGAGGGGTCATCATTCGGACAGAGAGTCAAGCCGAGCGAATTGGCCAGCTTGTTAACGGTGGAAAGGCTCAGCCCGCGTTGCTCGTTCAAGAACCTTTGAATGGCGTCGACGGACACCCCGGACTGCTTGGCCGCGGCATATGCAGTCAGACCTCGATCGCTGATGGCTTCTCGCAATGCCTGGCTGACCATGGGATGGATTTGCTGTGCTTTCTTGCGTGTTCCCATCCGCGTCCTCCATTCAGGATCAAACACTTGAACCGATCGCCATGAGCCAGATTATCCAGGCAATTTGTATGCCAGTTGGCGGGTAATCCCGTCGGCGGATACGCCATTTGGCGGATATCGTCCTGGTCGAAACGAGCGCTGATGACGCACGCCGTTCGCGACGATCGAGTTCCTCGATGGTCGGGGTTACCAGGGGCGGGAGATCTCGGCAGTCATTATTTGGAGATGGCTCGAATCTCTCAGAATCTGTTCCAAAAGGGGTCGGAAGCCGCTCTCGTATGGTGGGTGCAACCCACCGACTTCCAGGGCTTATGTTGATGGGTTGCACCCGCCCTACAACCGTCAAATCAGGCTTCCGAGACCGACTCGGATCCGGTCGGGCCATGGCACTCATTGGCACTCGATGGCAACTTTTCGCCGGGTCTCCGACGCCACGGTCGCCGATCCCGGCCCGGCCCCGGGCCGGCCGGCATGCCCTGTTCAGGGGCGAGGAGTTTGGGGCGATCGTCTCATCTCCCATCCCGAAGAGGACCGTGCGGACAGCGAAGCGGTGTCAACGGACCGAGGGCTGACCTCGGATGACTTCGCGTATCATCCCTTACTGATGAGGATGCCACCAAACGGGCAATTCGTGAACGCACCTACGGCTGCGTCGAGCTGTTTCCTGTCGTAACTCCTATCGAACGAACGTGATAAAAGATCCGGAAAGATTTTCAATTCGTTTATCCAGTGTTCCTCTTATGGGACAATCTCTCAGTCGAATCGCGACCTCAGTCAAACCGGCATCGGCCTGACCACGCTCGGGAAGACGGATTCGTGCTCTCGCCGTTTATCCCAAGAAAGGAGAGGCTCACACGGACATCGTCGGAATGCCACGTTGAACCGTCGTGGGGTCAAAATCCTTCGACCCCTTTGGGCTTTGCCTCGGGATCAGTACTATTCGGCAGGATCAGGAAGTGCCACGAGCGATGAGGGCCATCGAACGATCGACGCGCCCTCTCTTCCGATGCCCTTCGAGTATATCCGCGTAGCAAGGCGCTAAGTGTTCAGGGATGTACGGTAGAATTGTCGTGGACCTGGAGTCTCGACTCGGTGACGATAAGATTGTCCCCGGCCGGTCCCTTATCGCCTCTCAACCTGGTTTGACGATTCTCGGCGAATTGATCAAGGTGTTCAGATTGCCTCGGGCACGCAAGCCCCAGTATGCTTGTGCTTTGCGCCCTGATTTCGCTGAACGATGCTCGGCTCGCCGGCGTGGCGGAATGGCAGACGCTGAGGACTTAAAATCCTCTGGGGGGAACCCCCGTGTGGGTTCGACTCCCACCGCCGGTATTGGACTGGAACCGACTGGAACCGTCAGAACCCCCTTTTTTCAGGGGTTTCCCCTCCATCGAGGTTTGAGACTCTGAACTTGCCATCACGTCAGGAACCGACAGATCCTGACTAGAACCGTCCCCTTCGGTGGCCAAATAGTGGCCAAAGCGTTTGCTTATGGGTGTCACAACCGGGTCGGTTCCCGTCATTGCCAGGTGCTCGGCGGGGGTCGTTCCCCTCGGGCTCATGTCGGGCAGGTTCTCGACCGCTCCCTTGATATCATGCAAGGAAGCCTTGGCATAAACGCCGATGGTCAGGCTCGGGGTCGAATGCCGGGCCAAGGTCTGGCAAGTCTTGACCGATGCTCCCGAGGCAACCAAGTTGGAGATGTAAGCCACTCTCGAGGCGTGGAAGTCCACGATACCCTCGGACGTCTCGTAAGGCACTCCGGCGGCTTCCAGGTCAACCCTCAGCATTTCGGCGGTCCGTTTGGTCATCCCGTCGAATACGGGCCTTCCGGGGGGCTTGGCGGCCAGCCAGAGGGCGAGCCGATCGGCCAGCGATTGGGCGATCGGCTGAACGGCTTCTTTGCCGTTCTTGGCGTAACCGGCCCGAACCGTGATCGTCGGCGGGTCGGCATCGAGGTTGAACCGCTCGGGGGTCAGGGGCCTCAGCTCCCGCATGGCGCGGAACCCAGTCCCCAGCGCGACCATGTAGAGCATCGCACGATCCGGGCCGGTCATCCCCATGACCTCGGGGCCTTGCTCGGCGGCCTCGATGACGCGGGCGGCTTCCTCGGGGGTCAGGGGACGGCGGATGTATCGGCGGTCACCATTGGGGTTGGACGTCGCCAGGTGGGCAAGGTTATGCTCTCGCGCCCTCTTGTCCTTCCAGAGCCATCGGCTGAACGCCTTGACGGCGCGGATGTAGTGGTTGATCGTCTCTTGATTGAATCCGTCTTCCGTGCGGATTGCCTGCAGCGCGTCAGTGACCTTGGAGAGAGACAGACCGGAGATTCGCTCGACCTTGGCCATATCGAGAACCCGGCGCACTCGATAGCCGGTCACTTGGGCATGTTTCGGAGTTCCATCCTTGGCCAGCAGGGAACGCTGGAAGTCGGCCAGATGGTCCGCCAGCGGCTTGACCTCATGGTCCCGGTAGGCGGCTTCCTTGGGGTCGAACAGTCCGGCCTTGACCTTGGCGGCCTCGGATTCCGCGGCGCGGGCCAGTTCCTCGGTCGTTCTCTTGTCGCTGCAACCCTTCCTGGATTGTTTGACGCCATCGGCGTCGGTATAGCGGAAGTACCAGATCGATCCGCGCTTCCTGAGCGATGCCACGGTCAACCGTCCTTTCTGGCCATGCAACGGGGCCTAATCACGATCTCCAGCTCCAACACTTCCAGCAATTTGTCGATCGACTCGAGGGAGAGACCTCGCTCCCCTTTCAAGAATCGGGAGATTTGCCCTTCGCTCAATCCGGTCCCGCGGGCCAACTCGGCTTGCGAGAGCCTGCCTCCCTGGATCGATTGTCTCAATTGCTCGCCGATCATTAGGATCCTCTATCCAGTGGAATGCGGGGCATCCTTGCCCCTCGAGTCGATCCTCAGAACACGCGGTAACCGAGTCCGGCGCGGGCATTCTGACCGGCGATCGTGGCATCGGTCGCCAGATCGTGGCATCGGTCGCAAAGACCCTGGAAGTTCAGGTCGTCACATCGCTCGCGGCACATAAGGCAGAGACCGGCCTCGGGGAAGGTCCCGTTGAATTGGTCATACCAGGCGGCCTCTTGGGCTCGCTCTTCAAGGATGCGGTCCGCTTCGGCATCGCCGAACATCTGGGCAGCTTCTTGAAGGTCTTGCCAGGTGTAGGGCTCGCGGCGGGGAAGCGTCCCGAAGGGGCGGTCAGACTTGACGGGGGCGGCGGAATCGAAGATGGTTTTCATGGCGGGGGCTCCTCTTAAGCCTCTTGCCTCGGTCCCGCGGGTGTTAGCCGCACTCGCGGGACCACTTTCGTCTTCGAATCGAACGTCTCGACTCGACATAAGTATGATACGCTTATCTTGCCTGACAGTCAAGGATTCGGTCCCGAGATTCCCGGAGGTTTTCTCCACTCGGTGAACTTCTTCACGGCGCGGCGAGAAGTGACAACCCCGATGCTCGTTCAGCATCCGCTCTGGAAAGACCTCCGTCGAATTCCATGAAGGCGGCTCGTTCCTCGCGGTCGTAGACATCTTCAAACCACTCCTCAACCCACCATCGTCGCAGATTGATGCCGGCCTGGCGGGCGTCGGTCCAATCCTTCCCCTCGGGGGGCCTGACTCGGATCGTACGGGCCGGCCACTTAGGAGCGGCGTCGTCGCCAGCCGGGTCGGCATCGTGCGCGGCGTACCATCGAGGGCAGCACAACCCGGTGGTCAGGATCCGGCCTGACGGTCCGTTCGACGCCGATCCGCACGTCACGACGCTCGCCAGGCCGGCCAACTCTTGACCGAGCAAGAGGGCGTCGAACTCCCCTTCCACGATGACCAGCGGCGCGCCGGGCCGGATCAACTCCATCGAGGGAAAGACCTCTGGCCGGTCGCGGAACGCTTCAACATACCGCGGTTCCGACCCCTCGGGCCGGCGGATCTTGACCAGCGTCAGGCGGTCGCGATCGAACCAAGGGATGGTGACTCCCGAGGCTCGCCAGTACGTCACTCCATCGGCCTTCAGCAGCATCACCTTGGGAAGCCACCCGAGGCGGGCGGCGCGGATTGTCTGATCGGTCAGTCCGCGGCCATGCAGGTACTTCAAGGCGTCCACTCCCGAGGGCGTCCAGAGACGTTGTTCGGCGTCGGCGATCCGCGCCAGGGCGTCGGCCAGCGGCAACCCCGAGGCTTCCTCTGGCGGCTTGGCGGGGGCCTTGTCGCGGCTGGCGGCCGGGGGCCTCGGGCGGGCCAGCTTCCCCGAGGGGGTCGGCTTGCCAGCCAGGTAGGCAACAGCCTCGGGGAATCCGACCCCTTGGAGTCGCATCACCAGCGCGGCGGCGTCGCCATGTTCGCCGCAACCCCAACACTTCCACCCAGACTTGCCGGGGTCGATGACGAACGACGGATTCTTGTCCTCATGGAATGGGCAGGACCACCACAGCCGACGGCCTTTCTCCCCGCGGCGGCCGGGGGCAGGGCCAAGTAAGGCGGTTGCGACGGTGGCCAAGTCCAGCCGGTCACGGATCGTTGACCAATCGTGCCGACCTCCTCGGGCGGTTGCAATCGTTCCCACGTCATCCTCTCTCGTTCGTTACTAGAAACCCTAGAAACCCTAGAAACCGGGCAAGGCCGGCCGGATCGAGGGGGGTTTCTAGGGTTCTAAGGGTTTATAGTAACCAGGAGGGTCGGGTTCACTTCGTAGAATGGCGATCGCGGGCGACCACCTCTCGGGCTGGTTTGCATTGACTGGAGGGGCCGGATCGCATGGCGGCCTGTCAGGTAGCTTAAGGCGTTGGCCAAGTCCTCATCATTGATCCAACGTCGGGCCTGTTTGATTTCGCTTTCAGTGAACGCCAAGAGACGTCCAGATCGAATCCAATCCACAATCGCCTTGACTGCTCGGGTTTCCCCGGTGTCGGGTCCGCATGCGATGATGGCATGGATTCGGCGGGCATGGCTCTTGAAGTAGGCGATCAGCTTCCAAGCTTCATCGACGCGGCGGGGGGTGACTTCAGGCACCATCACCGGATCGGCGGTCGGATCGGCCGCATGGTGCATCAGGGCCACGTCTCGAGTCAGGCGGCCAGCATATTCACGTAGCTTCCCCCACGGGCCTCGGAGAGACGGGGGGAAGTCCTCAGCGTTCATCTCAGCGACATGAGCGTTGTATCGTTCCTCCCATCGGGCTTTACCCTCGGGAGTGAAGAACATGGTGTGAGGAACGGTTCGGCCGTCCTTGACATCAAGGGGCCGCATCCACAGGCGGGCAATGAGAGAATGCCAGTCAGCGACGACATCCTCGGGAACCCCGAGATCTGACCAGCCGGCCACGGGCAGCGGATCGGGATAGACCAAGAGGAAGCGATCAACGAAACCGTCGGCTCGTCCCCTCGGGTCGGCCAGCTCGCCAAGCAAGTCGGGCGTCAACCCGCCGATGATGCTCAGGGAGGGATGGGCGCAGCGGATCGGCGTGTTGTTCTCATGGCCAACACGATCCTTGACGATCCGATCCCCTGACCAAATCTTGAGGGCATTGGAGCGATCGTTTCCCTTGCCTCCCTTGTACTGATTCATGCCCAGAACGAACGCGGTCAGTTCGTCCCGGATCATGATCAATCCCCGTGGGTTGTCGGCCAAGAGCATCGGCAACGTTTCCATCGTGGCATCGTCGATGTCGATCCGGCGGGGCTTGGGCGGAGGCGGGGGTTTGATCCCCTTGGCCAACTCCGCTGCGGCTTGTTTCCACAGCTCGAGGGCTTGGGCATGCTCGACGGCCAGCAAGTCATCAATGGCGCGGACCGCGCCGGCCACGATCTTCAAGGCTGGCGTTTTCCCGTCCGAAGGCGGGCCGACGCAACCCGCGAAGATCGTTGCGCCGGTGAAGTATCCATCCTTGAGGAGCAAACTGACCGATCGGCCGATGGTCCCGGCAACCACGGCCAGCATCGGAACCCCGAGGAAGTCCCAACGGCAACCGATCGCGTCGGCTCCCTCTCTGACCAGCCGGTCGGCTGCGCAGGGCAACACGTTGACCGGGAACGACTCGACCGGGGGCAAAGCATCGAGGCGCGGGGGGGGCCAGTCATTACCTGACGGTGCTTCTCCGGCGGGCGGCGGCGGGCCGATTGGATCGGCATCGGCCACGGCTCGAATGGTTGCGTCGGGATCGGCTTGGGCCAACAGGAAGCCTTGCCACACGCCTTGCCGGTCAGCCTCGGGCAGGGCGGCCAACCTGCCGGCCACAGGCTCCCATGGGCTCGTCATCGCGGCCAGCTCGCCGTTGACGGGCTGGCCGCATAGGATCTTGGCTAACACCCACGCGTCGTAGGAGGGCAGTGTCATCGGCCTCCCCCTTCGAGCCAGCGGTTGACCGTCTCGATTCGCCACAGCGGTGCGCGGCCGATGTGCAAGTCAGGCTTGGGCAGCCGGCCAGCCGATCGCTCTCGTTCGAGGGATCGGCGACTCACCCCAAGGGCGTCGGCCAGGTCGTTGAGCCTGTAGGTTAGTCGTTCAACCGGCGGGCGGGCCAGTCGTTCCACGGGGCGGGCCGGCATGGTAGGATCGACTTGTTGTGGAGTCTCACCTACGACGCTCTTGGTTCCTTCGAGCCAGGGGCGTTTTTTCATGACGCCACCCCCTCGGGCCTGGCAGCCTCGGATTGACGCTCGAGGGCGGCGCGCAGTCCAGGGCGGATCGCGGCCAGCTCCTGAAGCGCGACGGCCAGTGTCGTTATCCCAGGGGGAAGATCGTCGGTTACCGATCCGGGGCGTTCCTCGGGGCGAAAGAGCGCGGTAAGATGATCGTGTCGCCGATCATGCACAACGCCTCTGGCCTCAAGCTGGGGGCGTTCCTGTTTACGCATTGGCCACCCCCTCGGGCCTAGCCGCCTCGGGTTGGCGGGCGGGGGGCTTCTCAGTACCGAACTTCTCAGTACCGAACTTCTCAGCATCCTCTTGGGCTTCAACGGCAACGCGCAGCATGGTCCGCAGCCGATCCCGCTCGCGAGCGTTGCGTGTCAGTCTCTTGTTGATCTCGCCAACAGGGAGCATCAACGCCAAATCGTCATACATAGATGTCCTCCTAGAGCGATTGATCACTCTGAGAACATCCTAGGCTCGAGCAAGCCGACATTGACGACATCTAACACGACATGAAAAACGACATGATGTCGCACTATTCAAATCAACGATCGATTAACTTGATTTCGTCGGGGTTCTTGGTCCAGAGAATCCGCAAGGGAGTGTCCTTGCGCTCCAGAGTCGGGCGAGTCCGTTTGATGAGCAGGCGGGTTTTTGCAAGGCTTGTCTTATCGCTAGATTTGTAGATGTGTTTGCAGACGTCCTTCAGCTTCGCTTTTCTTCCGGGCTTCTCAGAAAGCCACTTGACAAGATTTAGTCCGTGGGTGGAGCGGTGAATCAGATCGAGTGTTTCGGTGAGAGGATCGATAGGCGCGGGCTGATCTGGTTCGGGCGAGCGAAAAGTGATCTCCGAGCCCGCCACGCTGGCGGCGGACTTGGCTTCCATCCAAGACGTCGGGGTATCGACGCGTTCCTCCGGGCTCCTCTTAGTGCGGATGTACCTTGTCAGTTCGCTGTAGGCCATGCCCAATAGGTCCGCCTCGTCCGGCTCGAACGTCGGGCTGCAACTCCCGAGGCGCGGGGTATTGCTCCTCCGATCGCGGGCCTTGTCAAAGGCAACCTCCCCTTCCTCGGGGCTCATCGTCGGCACTATGCCAAGCTCATCGGCCTCGTCGGCCAAGGCATCGTAGCGACGTGATTTCGCTCTATCCTGACCTCTTGAAGCCGAGATGGCGGCCTCGAGCACTGGCAGTTCCAGTTCCTTCCTGGCCCAATCGCGGCGTCGTTCCAGGTAGACGGCTCGCTCGGCGGCGGGCTTGGCGACTTCCTGCCAGCTCCATCGGGAGGTGATCGCATCGAACATCTCTATGACTTCCCGGATGGCGCGCCTAGCCTTCCTACTTTCTATGCGGTCGATCAAGGGTCGAAGCGGGCGTAGGGCGTCGGCCAGACGCGTGAATTGAGGCAGGACGAACTTCTCCTGCTCCTCAACAGTGGACATGCCATTTCTAGGTAGCAAGACGCCGAACTCCCAGAGTGGACGACGAAGATCGGTGACAAGCTCGTCCACAGAGGGGGAGTGAGGGTCTGGCATGTCGTGCTACTCCAGCCGGGCCGGCCTGGCGCGGTCTCGATGGGAGTAGGAGCCACCCAAGCCGCGCCGGGCTTTCGCAGGATAGCTACTCCCCGCGTCCCGATCGCTTTACTGTACCAACGCAACGTCAAGGTGAATCGCCACTTCAGCCCGCGGCGGAAACGATCGGCGGTTGCTCGATCTCATCGGGCTCCGCTGCCCGCGGGACGCCTAAACACAAACGGCCGGTCCCATACTGGCCAGTTCTCTTCGTCCCCCCGCTTCAGGATCGCGTCGCGCTCGGCATAGCTGATCCCATACTGGACCGCGACGGAATCACGACCGATGCTCTTGTACCTCTCATAATACTTGCGTCTTAGCGCGAGTAGTCGCTGGTTTGCCTCCGCATCGCTCCCGAGGCGACTGAAGGAAAAACCACTCTCCGCTTTCTCGATGGCCCACATACCGGCCTGATGCAACGCGACGTAGATTTCCCGTTCGCGATTGATCCGGTTGCCCAGCACACCCATCACGATCAGCGCCAGGATGGCGCCACCGATCAACAGCCATTTCCGCCGCGTAATCATGATTTTCATCGCGTGAACTGCGCCGTCAGGCTTGGTCAGACTTGGGCGGGCGGCTGGCGGGGCCGGCGGGATCGGCGCAGCGGCCGGCAGGGATGGCGGAACCGAGGTTGCCACTACCACAGGCATGGTCTGATTTGGGCGGGCAGTTGGCGGGGCCGGCGGGATCGGCGCAACGGCCGGCGATCGATGAGGGACCGTCGGCTTGGTCGCTGGCCGGGGCCTTTTGTACGCGAAACCCTTATGGCACGAGGGACACTTGATAGTATCGCCCACCGTGACCACGTAGGCCAATCGAAATAGGTTCGCACAATGAGGACAGGTTGCATCCACGGTTAAGGCTCACCGATGTAGATCATCCAGCGGTTCCGAGCCGGGTCCGCTCATGGATTCTCACGGCCAGAGCTCACTGAGGAAATGCCCAGACATCTGCAATCAGAAAACCGCAACCCAATGTAAGTGCAACCATAAAGAGTCCGACGAATCGCAGCAAGCATCCGGATCCACTTCCAGGCGGAGCTTGGATGTTCAAGGCATTAAGAGGAAGTGCAGTAGCGGCTTTAGACTTGATCATCTCGGGTGTGGGGATCTCGTTCTTGACGAAGACCTCGTCATTCGCTGGGGGAGTTCTTTCGAGATAGAGCGTATACTTCTTGCCACTCTTTTCCTGGCGTAGCCACCCCCCTTGGGCCAATTGGATGCAGATCACTCCGAAAGAGGAGACTCCCTTGTGGATCACTTCCTTCTTCAGTTTGTCGCGGTCGATTCCTTGAGGGTGATCTCCAAGGACGGAGATGAGGCGGTCCCTGGTGTCGATTAATAACGGGAATTCCGTGAGGTCTTCTTTGAAGGAGGCCAAGACGTCCCGATAGCGCTGGCGGTCCGAGGCATCACTTTTCCGTTCTGGTCTCGCGAATTTCTCATACCATTCCTTGCCCAACTCAAGGAGTTCACGAGCGAGTTCATAACGTCCACGCGCTCGGCAAAACCTGGAAAGCTCAATGGCGTTGACGGAGTGCCAGTCGATGCGGTCGCATTCAGGGAAGTGTCTTGGCATGTGATCCCCCTTGACATTGCAATCGTTGCGACTCATCGCCGAAGATAGCCAGCTTAAACCCAGACAGCGATTTTTGGCGCACACAAGTCAGACTCACCCTCCGCCAGTCGCTTTCCCCAAGGCGGTCTTGACCATCGCGACGACGCGCGCATTGAGGGCATCGGGGAGATGATCCCAGGCGTCGATGACGGCGGTCAGATCAGCGGGAAACCCTCTCCCTTCGGGTTTCGGGTGTCCGGGCGAACTTCCCCCACCGTTTATGCACCGTTTCTTGGGTAGTGTTCGGCTCAAACATCGTGCCAGACTGGTCCCCTCCCCTGATTCCGCGCATGCATCGACAATCGGCCACTCATGCACCCATAGTAGGCATGGTAACCCTTCCACTCACTTTGAGCCAGCATTTACCAACATCAGGATGGATGCACGCACGACATCGGGCAATTGATCCCAGGCTTCGATGACAGCGGCCAGTTCGGGGTCAGTCTGACAGGTGTCGGTGGCCATTAGGTGGCCAACAGACTCGGGGGAAACTCGCAACGCCTTAGTTGGTTTGGACATGGAGGGATTGCTAAGAGGACTTAAAATCCTCTGGGGGGGAACCCCCGTGTGGGTTCGAATCCCACCGCCGGTATTGGACTGCAACCGACTGGAACCGTCAAACCCCCTTTTCTTCGGGGGTTTCCTCTCCATCGAGGCTTGAGGGTCTGAACTTGCCATCACGTCAGGAACCGACAGATTCCGCCTAGAAGCGTCCTCTCCGGTGGGCAAATGGTGGGCAAAGCGTTCGCTTATGGGAGTCACAACAGCGTCGGTTCCGGTCATCGCCAGGGGCTCGGCGGGGATCGTTCCCCTCGGGCTCATGTCGGGCAGGTTCTCGACCGCTCCCTTGATATCATGCAGGGAAGCCTTGGCATAGACGCCGATGGTCAGACATTGAAGCTGTCTTGCGTCCGGATCGCCTGCAGCGCGTCAGTGACCTTGGAGAGAGACAGGCCGGAGATTCGCTCAACTTGGGCTACATCGAGAACCCGACGCACTCGATAGCCGGTCACTTTTTCAGGCAACGTCGTCGTCGGGCTCTGTAGCGTTCGGCCTCGGTCTCACCCTCGGGACATTCGACCAATCCCCATTCCGCCAGCCATGGCGCAGGGCCGTCTTCCGTCAGCCAGCCTCGGGGCGCCCATTTGCCGGTCGGGATGCCGCAAGGTCTCGCCGCTCGAAGCGCGGCCTGATCGGCGCCGGTCTGTCCGCCGCTGATGACTCGCTCGAGCTTGACGTTCCCCTCTGAGGGAAGGCGGTCGCCAGGCAGGGGGCGACTCGCGCCGGTCCCGATCCGGCATGAGTGTACTTCAAGCGGAACCGGCTCCCCTGGTCAAGAACCCATCCCGCTCATCCCGAGGCGGCGGCTCGACGGCCGGAACCCGGGCCCGGGCCGGCCGGGTCGCTCCTGGGTTAACGACGGCTCCGAGGGCCCGGGCGGCTGTGCGACCCTTGACGCGCAGGCTGGCGTGCATCGTCCCTCCCAAGGCGAACGAACCCGGGACGGTGAAAAAACATCATCCTTGACCGCGTGCTCGCGATCCCATACCATCCCCGTCACATCCGTCTCGAGTACAGCCCAGACCGATGACAAATTCCACCTGCCGGACACCTTTGCTCGGAGACCGAGCCATGAAGACGAGAAATGCGGCGATTGCGGCCGCGCTGATTCTGGCGTCCCTGCAGGGGACAGCCGATGCGGGAGTCGTTATCGATGTGTCCCAGGTGGGCAGCGATGTCGTGGCCACGGGGAGCGGTTCGCTCGACCTGACCGGACTTAGTCTTACAGTCACGGTCCCATTGTTGACGACGTTGGACCCGATTGGAGGAGTCATCATCATCGGCCCTAGCCCGGGCGGGTCCTTCGACGGGTACAGTGGCTTCCAAGGGCCGTCGAGTTTCGGCCCGGGTGGGCAAACCTTTCCCTCGGAGGGCACCGGTGATTTGATGGGCGTCGATAACTTTGATGGGAATATCCAGGTCCCCGCCGGGTATGTGTCCGGCACGCCCCTCGCTGGCAGCAGCACCTTCGACAACACGACGATCGCCGGCCTGGGCCT
Source organism: uncultured Planctomycetota bacterium (assembly GCA_963743925.1). Lineage (GTDB taxonomy): Bacteria > Planctomycetota > Planctomycetia > Isosphaerales > Isosphaeraceae > CAVZRC01. The sequence goes on from CAVURY010000041.1 coordinate 15,644, forward strand.
GACGCCCGGCACCTACACGTACACGTGGTCGAGTGACTCCTTGACGGTCGTCGTCGCATCCGTTCCCGAGCCGTCGTCGCTGGCGATGGCCGGCATGGCCGCCGCGGCGGGGTTGATCGCCGCCCGGCGCCGTCGCTCTCGCCCCGACGAGGAGAGGGCCTGGTGAGGGGCGCCTGCGGTGGCGTTGAGCGCGGGGTCTCAGCATCCGCGCCAAGAAGTGGTGGAGAATTCCAACCGCGACTCATCCGGCCTGTCTCCTCGGGGCCTTCCCCGCGGGGCCATAACCCCGTGCGGAAGCCTCGGGCCGGCCGACAGGACCGGACGGCCTCGGGCCCGATCGCCTCATCGCGGGCGGCCTGGCGGCCTTGGGGAAGTTACGATTTGTTACGGTCCGTCGGGCGGGCGTTTCGGGGGCTGGCGCCACCGTTTTTCAACATTTATCAGGTGCGATCTGGCGCGATCCGGCGGGGGCGATTCTCACAAGCGCGCCGGCCCGGCGCGGGGTTTTCCAAACGGGCCCCCTACGCGCGATAGGGCGTCCGCAAAACCCCCTCGGGCGGCGGGCCGGGTTTCGGGGCCGTCCCGTTCCTGAGAGCAGGTGAGAGAGAACGGGCGTAGTTCCCGCAACCTCGCCGGGCCGGGCCGGGGTCTTGCGGCCGCAACCCCTCGCGCATTAAGGCTCCGGAGAAATCCCCGTTTTCGATCGTCCGTCTCGCGCGTTAGGGCGCATGCGAAATCACCGGACCGATGGACCGCTAGGCGAATGCGGGCGCGGCCCGATGTCGATGCCGGCGCGCTCGAGGTAGGCCATGAGCCTGGCATAGCTCGTCGCCTCGCCATGCTCCAAGAGCCAGGCGGCTCGGCGGCGGTAGAACTCCGCGGGGCCAAGCCGGGCATACAACTGCCGGGCGAACCGACCCTTGTCGGCGCGGATCAGCGTCCCGGTACTCGACCGTCCCGTGATGGCGCCTCGAAACGGTTTGGCCACGGCTCAAGTCTCCCCATCTTCCGAGGATCGATTTCGGTAGCGAGGTCGTACGAAAAACTACGATTCCTCGGGGCCTCGGAAAACAACTTTTGCCAACATATCATCCCAGAACGCGACTCGCGGGATTCGTCGGAATCCCTCCGATTTTCTCGCCTGCTATCGGGCGGATTGAGCCTCGAAATACCCACCGAAAGCCGGGCCGGTTTCGGGAGGACCTTTCCCTGCTCTTCTCGCTGCTAGCCGCGAAACGAATTCTCAAGACATGGCCTTCCACAGCGACGGTGCCAGGTGGTCGAAGAACGCCTCGGTACGGACTGCGCTCTTGGCTTGCAGGCAGTATCAGGTGGATGCTCCAACCATCGTAAATGGTGGAAAATGGTGCATCAACTCAGTTCAAGCCTATCCCTTCTTATCGTGTTGCATTTGTTGCATCATACCAACCCCATCACTTCCCCGAGCCGGCCTTGACCATGGCCATGATGCCGGCCTTGATCGCCTCGGGCAGTCGATCCCAGGCGTCGATAACGGCGGCCAGATCGGAGTCGGTCTGACATTTGTCGGTGGGCAATTGGTGGGCAACGGTCTCGGGAGAAACGCGCAACCCCTGAGCTGGCTTGGGCATGGCGGGATTGCCGAGAGGACATAAAATCCTCCGGGGGAACCCCCGTGTGGGTTCGAATCCCACCGCCGGTATTGAGCTTGCGACGAAAAGTGGTCGGATACTCGCTGAATCGACTTTACTCCGTATCCTGAGCACGGCGGGAGGGTTTGAGCCGAATACGGCGTGTTTCAGTGCCGCGACTTCAAGGTAATCGATGGGATACCGTTACCCGGACCTGACACCCCTGCACATCGTCTGTCACCGACGCCGGTCTCGCGTGTTCGACGAGACTGACGAACGATTCGTTTCTAGCCCCGGGCGATACTGATGTCACCGACGTCGGGCCTGATCTCCTCGGGAGCTGAGCAAGCTCTCGAATATCGGCTTCCATGATACGAGCGTCACCGATGCCGGCCCCGTCCAATTGAAGGAGGTAAGGAGTTGCGGAGTTATTCAATCGCCGCTTTTTCCTTTGACACGGGAACACGGGCGGTGTCCAATGGGTGTTCATGAAAGCAGAAGGACGTCGCGGACGAAGCGGTCGATGATCATACGGGAAAAGCCGGTTCAAGGCGCATTTCGCGCGTCGCCATGCGGTCGCGTTCGACTTCCCGACGAGGAAGATGATGAGCTCGCAAGGCCCTTGCCCAACGTCGCTCGATGAGTGATTCGTCTTGCGCATCGTCGGTATCGGGCCGGGACCGAATCTACGCCCGTCGCTTTCGAGGCGTGCGAAGAACTCGATGATGTCATTTCACTTGGTCGGGCGCTGGTCTGATCGGAAATCACGGGCGATTGTATTCCTGTTGGTAAGCGATAACTCGAGTGTTCACACGTGTGCAGTGGCGTGGAATTCCTGTCGGAGTGGTCTGCGCCTGCGTGGCGTCGCTCTTGCTCCTGACACCCGTGGGCCGATCGCTTGACGACTGGTTCACGGACGCCTGCTTCGCGATCCGCGGTAAGCGGGGGACGGGAGCGAACGTGGTGATCGTCGCCATCGATGACCAGTCACTGGATCAGTGGAAGAGGCCATTGCCGTACATTAGCCCCCAGCTCGCCCGGCTCGTGAGGTACGCCGACAGTCAGGGGGCGCGGGCGATCGGGCTCGACGTGATGATTCCCGAGTCGCTCAGCGGATTGCGCGAGATCGAAGAAGGGGAAGGCGACGCTCGGCTCCTCGGCGATGCGGTCAGGACGTCAAACAAGGTCGTCCTTCCCGAGTATTACGACGTCATCCAGGACGAGCTCCGCCGGCCGCTCATTCAATGGAGCATAGACGCCGCACTCTCGAATGAGGGAATGCGCTTCGGCTTCCTCAACCTGACGGAGGACGATGACCAGTTCATCCGCAGGCAGTTGCTGATCGATGACACCAAGAAATCCGCCCCCGAGCCGAGCTTCGCCCTGGCACTCTTCGCCCGGGCGCATGGCGACAGCTCGCGCCCTGAGATTCGCGGAGGCGAGCTGACCGTGGCCGACCGACGCATACCGCTCGATGCAGAGGAGCGAATGCGGATCAACTACGTGGGTCCCCCCGGAGCGTTTCCGGTCCTTTCGCTCGGGAAAGTGCTTGAGGCGGAGAGCAAGGGGCTCGCAACTTCGCTATTTCGAGGTGCTACGGTGATCGTCGGCGTGACCGGCGCGGGACATCAGGACATGCACCCGACACCATTCGCCAATGGAGCGGCCCGGCTCTTCGTCGCGCAGCCCGGCAAGCTGATGTTCGGCCCGGAGATTCATGGCCATATCCTTGCGACTCTTCACGATGGTCGGTTCCTGACGCGCCCCTGGTGGGTCTTGCCGTTCCCGTGGATGGTCCTGGCCGGCGGTACGCTGGCCGCCATCTACGCGCGGATCAGCCTCACTCGCGGCGCGGCGGTACTCGCGATCGGCCTGGGCCTGGTCGCGGTCGCCGGATTCGGCGCCTTCCATTACCTGGGCTGGGTGATGAGCACCGTTCCGCTCGCCTTGACGATGGCGCTGACCTATTCGGTCGTCTTTGCCAGGCGATGGGCGCAACTCCGGCGGATGATGGCCGTGGTGAAATCCGAGGCGATCACGCGCGCCCTCGAGGCCGATCCCAGGCGGCTCGATCCGGGCGGTGAGCTGCGCGAGGTGACCGCGCTTTTCGCCGATATCCGCGGCTTCACCGCGTTTAGCGAGCGCTTCGAGAACGATCCGCGAAAGGTCGTCGCGCTGTTGAATGGCTATTTCGGAGCGGTCGTTCCCTTGATCGAATCCGAGGGCGGAACGGTCGTCTCGTTCATGGGAGACGGCGTCATGGTCCTCTTCGGCGCCCCGGTCAATCAGCCCGATCACGCGGCCCGGGCCGTGCGAGCCGCGGTTCGCATGGCCGGGAAGATCCGCGAGCAGGCCGAACTCTGGACGAGCCTGGGATGTGCGGACATGAAGGTTGGCATTGGTGTTCATACGGGCCCGGCGGTGATCGGAGCGGTCGGCGGCCGGACGCGGCTCGACTACACGGCGATCGGCGACACGATCAACACCGCGTCGCGCGTGGAAGGCAGGACGAAGACCCTGGAAGCCGACATCCTGATCACGGCGAGCACTTTGGGCGCGATCCAGGGCGATCCCGAATTGATCCGCCGCTGTCGCCAGTTCCCCGAGCCCGTCGAACTCACGGGACGGACCGAGCGCGTCAACCTGTGTCGAGTCGAGATCGATCCACCCTTGAGGCCGAACTCATGATGGCGCTCCTGATCGCGACCGCGATCTTGACTCAGAACCAGGACGGCGAGCGGCCCGCGCCGGTCGCGGTGATCATCGAGATCGTCGGCAAGCCGACGAACTCGATCGCGGGGGTGGTAAAGCCCCTCCGTCGCCTCGACTTGTTGCGCCCGGGCGACGGCGTGTCCGCGGGTAGTGGCGGGGGCGTAACGATCGTATTCCTGGCGGACGGGCACTTCGAGAAGCTAGCGGAGGAAGCCTCGATCAAGGTCACAGAGACGCGCGGAGTTGACAGCAAGGGTAAAGTCGACCGGCTGCCGTCGAAGCTATCCGAGCCCGATCTCCAGGCATTTCGCGACAAGATCCGCGGCGGCAGGATCGGGGGCGGTGTATTCCGGGCCGACGAGGCGGCACGGCCCGACGTGCGACCGATCGACGGCACGGTTGTCGCGACCACGAAGCCCGCGTTTCGCTCGCGCGCGGCGCCGGGCGCCTCGAGCTACCGGCTTGAGTTGCTCTCGGGCGCGGCCACGACGGCCGAGAAGGTCCTGTGGTCGCGCGTCACGAAGAACCCGGAGCTTTCCTTTCCCGACGACGCGCGTCCGCTCACGCGCGGGCTGCGATATCGTTCGCGCGTCAGCGCCGTCGATGGCGGAGGTATGGAGACGTTGGTCATGAAAGAAAGCCTGTTCCTCGTCGGCCCGGCGGCGTACGAGCCGCGGGCCGCCGCTTTGACCAGGCTCGCTCGCGAGGGAGACCCGGCTGAGCAGCTCATGGCTGGCATCGGGCTCGAGTCGCTCGGCATGCTGGATGACCTGTACCCGCTCTATTCCCGGCTTGCCGAACGCGCCGGGACCGACCCTAACCTCTGGATCAAGGCGGCCGACTTCGCCGGTCGCGCCGGACATCCGCGAGAGGCCGCCACGTTCAAGACCAGGGCGGAAGGACTGGGCTGGAAGCCCGATTCCCGGTGACTTCCGAAGGCAAGGAGACGTGATTTGATCAACCCTTGGTCGCACAATCCCCTCGCCCTCGTCGCTGTCCTTGCTTCGATGGCCGCGGCATGGGCGCAGGAGGTCGCGGATGTCAAGCCGGGCACGCCCGCCGTCGAGGCGTTGCTCGAGCGGCTCTCGGTCAACCGAGTGATCGTCCCGCTCCGGGACAAGAAGACGGGCGCGGTGCTCGAAGACCCGAAACTGGGAATCCCCCGGTTCGAGGTACCCGACACGACCGCCCTCGCGACGGCGGTCAAGACGCGGCGGAATTTGATGAAGGCAGAGAAGTCCCGGATGGCGCTGATCGGCTGCGCCAAGCTGGCTACTCCGCCCGGCGTTCCGGGATGGATCGACCTGCTGCGTGCCGTCGGTCGCGAGTGGGACGACCGGGTGACCGTTGAAATCTCGTTTCATCTGTCCGCCATACACGGACCGATCCCGATGCGCCCCAAGGCTCTCGGCGAGCTCGAGCGTTTCGTTAACCGGGCGATCAAGGCGAACGCACTCGAGTATCATCCGCCCGAGAAAGGCCGGAGCGCGTCGCTCAAAGTCGCCGATCCCGCGAGGCTGCGCGACCTGATCGGCGACCATCGCGACGAGCTCGGCGCCGACGTGGTCGATGTGGCGATCGCCCTGTCGCGAACCCGCATCGATCACGCGCCGCTATTGAGGGCGATCGGCGAGCGTTTGCCCGACCGTACGGCCGCGGGGTATGCGTCGGAGAGGGCGGGCACCGACCTGATGTTCGACCTCAAACCCGAGGAGGCAGCCGCGGAATTTCGCGAAGCGATCGATCGATACGATAGCCTGCGCGACACGCCGTCGAAGGCCCGCGCGCTGGTCGAGCTGGCGCGGGCGAAGCGCGAGCTCGGCCGGTCCGATGAGGCGATCGAAAGTCTGCGCACCGCCCGCAAGATCTTCGAACATGTACATGACGGCAAACATACCGATATCGCGATCGCGATCAAGACGACCGCCGAAATCTATTACGAGCGTGGCGAAGTGCAGCGCGCGCTCCAGTCGTACGTCGAGGCGATCCAGGCGTTCCTCGCGCTGCCGGCCGATCAGACCGATTTCGCCGAATCCGCCGATGTATTCCGGCTCTTCGCCGGGATCAACGCCCGGATGGGCCACCTCCCCGACGCGCGCGAGCATTTGCAGCACGCCCTGTTCCTGCTCTCGCAGGCGGATACGCTCCCCAGGCCGCCCGATACGAGCCTCGTCAGGGCGAAGACCCTGCGCGACCTCGGCCTGTTGGATCTTGCCCAGGGGCGCCTGCCGGAGGCTCGCAAGTCGATCGACACGGCGCTGGCAATCCAGGTCGAAAGACTCGGGGCGGTCGATCCCGCGACGATCGAGACCCTGCTGGCCTTGGCGCGGGCCTGTGCGGCGGCGGACCAGGCCGGCGAGGAGGAATTCGTCAGCCGCCAGGCGGCGATCTTCCTCCAGCACAATCACGGGATTCACCACCCGGCACTAGTGCGCGCCTACGCGCACCGGACCGCGTTCCGCATGGCGCGGCAGGATTTCGACCATGCCCGAACCGAGATCGAAAAGGGCTTGAACTCCGCGCGGATCCCTCCCAGAACCAACAAGGCAATCGGCGACGCGGATTACTGGCCGACGCGAGACACCGTCGCGCTCCTGACCTGGAAGGGCGAACTCGCCATCCGCGGCGCCGACTCCCAAGAGAACGCGGACGCGCGGCGAAAGCTCCTGGGCGAGGCGGTCGAGTCATTCATCACCGCCGAGCGAGTGTTCGACGCGATTCGCGGTGCGATGCCAGGCGAGGGCGACCGCATTCTCGCCGGCGATCAGGCGCCTGAATTCACGGCTGGGCTCCTCGCGGCATACATGCGCGTGGACGAGCTTGCCGCGGCTCATGAGAGCTCGGGGGCGATCTTCGCGGCGGTCGAGCGATCGACGGCGCGAAGCTTGATCGCCGCGCTCGGGCAAGACGTCGCCGACCGGCTCGGCGGCGTGCCGGAAGCCGATCGCGGCAGAGAACGCGAGCTATTGATCGCGCGCGACTCCGCGATGAAGCGGTTCAATAGACTCCCGTTCGACCCGCAATCGAGTAAGATGACGCCGGCCCAATTCGAAGCATGGGAGGCCCTGAAGAAGGCTTCGGAAGACCTCTCCGGCTTCAAGCCCCTCATCCATCGAAAGGACGTTGGAAGTCCCCGCTCGCCCGTCGATGTCTGTACCCCGGCGCAGGCGGCGGAGCTGCTGCAACCCGGCGAAGTTGCGGTGTCGTTCCTACTCGGGTCGCGCGAGTCGTTTGCCGTGATCCTTGCTCCGGAAGAGGGGCGGGGCGTGCCTTCGGTGACCCTCAAACGCTTGCCAGCCGCGAGCGAGCTGGATGAACTGGTGTCGGCACTGGTCGAGCCCGGCACCCTCGAGAGTCCTCTGGTGAAGCCTGCCGCAGAGGCGCTTTACGACGTCCTCTTCGCACCACTCGCCCAACGGGTCGGGGGCCGCAACCTCCTGATCGTCCCTACGGGCGCCCTCTGTCGCCTGCCTTTCGAGCTGCTTCGCGAGCCCGGCCCGGACGGCCGCCGCTACCTCGGCGAAGGCCGAATCGTGCGGTATGCGCCGTCGCTTACCACCTTGCGCACGATACGAGAGCGGGCCCGGTTGAACAAGGCTCGGCCCGATCGTGCCTTCTGGGCGATCGCGAACCCTCGGGACCAACGCGACGACGAGCAGCCGTCCGAGCTCGCCGCATTGCCCGCATTGCCCGGCGCCGTCGGCGAGGCCAGACGTATCGCCCAGATCCTGTCGGACGGCAAGGAGACGCGGGTACTCGTCGAAGGCGAAGCAACCCGATCTGCCGTCATCGCGTCCTCTCTGGATCGATCGCTCCGGCGTTACCGCTATCTCCACTTTGGCGCGCACGCGTCGATGGAAGACGACAGGCACCCGCTTCCCGGCATCATATTGGCCCGAACGCCCGGCCAGGAGGGATACCTCGACTCCGATGACGTCGCTCACCTCGATCTCAACGCCGATCTCGTCGTGCTTCAGCGCCTGTGAGAGCGGGCGTGGGCATGTCTTCAACGGCGAGGGAGTGCGGGGGCTCACCAGCTCGTTCCTCATTGCTGGGGCGCGCGGCGTCGTGTGCTCGCTTTGGAAGGTCGATGACGATGAGACTAGCCGGTTCATGGAGGCGTTCTACTCCCGCATGAAGGCGGGGGCCCTGCCGGGCGAGGCCCTGCTGGAGCTACGCCGCGCCGCCGCGCGGAAACAGTCGTCCCCGCAATGGTCGGCGTTCATCTTTGTCGGTGGCGTTTCACCGTGAAATCAAAGGGGAATATCGATGCCCAGACTGAGCTGCACCGCCCTCTTCATGGTCACCATCGCATCGACTGCCAACGCGCAGCCCTGGCCCGCTCCCGACCCGCGCGGCGCGGGACAGCTCGACCAGCTCATTACCGCCGCGACCCTCGCCCGGGCCGTGGAGCGAATTCCCGCGCCGGAGGGCGGCCCCCCCGCCGGGTATCGGGTGGCGAATCCGGCCGGGCTGAATGCCGCATTCCTTGGGAAACGAGAGCTGCTCACAGACCTCGCGTGCGACGCTTGTCTGCTACGGTGGCGCGACGCGACGGCGGGGCAGAAGCCGTTCTGGGGACTTGTGCTTCGTGGCATGGCACAGGCTTCGAACCGCCCCCGGGCGCTCGGATTGGCTGACCTGGTCAACGGCGTAACCCAGCCCGGCGACCCTGACTCGCAAGCCCGGGCGCTGCGGCTCCTGACGACCGCCGCAGACCAGTTCCGCGCCGCCAGCGACCTGGCGTGGGAAGCGGCCGCCGAGAACGAGCTGGGGCTTTACGCCCTGGCACGGGAGAAGTTCGACGAGGCCGACGCTCGCTTCAAGAAGGCGGGGGAGCTGTACTCCAGGGGGTTCCATCCGCGGCATCGGCTGGTCGCGTCAACCTTGCGGAATCGCGGCATCGGCCCCGCGAACCGTCAGGATTACGCCACGGCGATCCGTTTCTATCGCCGGGCCGCTGACCTGCTCGACAACGCCGACCCGGATGCCTCAGCCGAACGGGTTGCGATCCTCCAGAACCTCTCTTCAGCCTATTTTTCGCAGGGAGACATGACCTCCGCCATCGGCCCGATCCGCGAGGCGAGCGACATCTTGACCAGGCAGCGCGGCCCAAATAACCCCGCGCTGCTGCCTTTTCTGGAAAACCTCGGATGGATTTACTTCTCGCGGAATGAATTCGAGAACGCGCTGGCCACCGCCCGCCGGGCGTATGACATCGCCCAGACCGCGTTCGGGCCCGAGGATCTCAGGGTCGTTCGTTACTTGCGGGTGGCCTCCGACCATTCCAGGAGGCTCGGGCGTGCCAAGGAAGCGCTCGAGGGACATCGCAAGGCCGTGAAGATCTTGGAGAAAGCGGCGGAGAAGGACACCGAAGCCCTCGGCGATCTCTGCGATTCGATCGGCGACGACCTGCACGACCTGCGCGACCTGGCGGGCACCATCGAGCAATACCGCGCCGCGGTCGAGCACTACCGCAAAGGAGGCCGGCGGACCGGAAAGATCAGGGCCGCCCTGATGCTCACGAGACTTGCCGTCGTCACGAACGAGCTGGGACGGGCCAAGGAAGCCGGCGAGCTCCACCGGCAGTCGATCCAGGACTTGATCGATGCCGCGGACCCTACGCACTTCCTCTTGATCGTCTGCTATCAGAGTTACGGCCTGCACTTGTTAGAGAGTGGCGAGCACCTGCAAGCGGCCGCACAGTATCGGCTTGCCCACGACCTCGCCAAGAAACTCGGCCGGGAAATCGACCGGGCGGATATGGCTCAGAATCTCGCCCACGCCTACCAGCTTGCAGGCGATCAGGACCGGGCGCTCGCCGCCGTTAACGAGTCGATCGCGATCTATCAGAAGTTTCAACACGCCAAGCTCGCGACCGCGTACAGCACGGTCGCGTCGATCCATCTCTCGCGAGGCGAAGACGAAGAGGCTGCGAGGAATCACCGGCTCGCTTTCGACCTGAGCAAGAAAATCTCGGGTCCGGACGATCCGAGCGTGATCGCCCTCGGAAATATGGTCGCGGCGGACCTCTCCCGCGCCGGCAGGTTTGCCGAGTCGGAACAGATGCTCGAGGCGACCACGCGGTCGCTGCTCCGTCGTCTCGGGGAGAAACACCCGGATTACGCGGCTTCTCTGGTGGCGCTCGCGAGCTGCCAGGCCGCTGCTGGACGCGTCCGCGCGGCGGGCGAGAACCTCGATCGGGCCATCGCGATCCTTCGTCGAGGTGACTCCCCGCGCAAGCTCGTGTCCGCTCTGTTCGAGAAGGCCGAATTGGTCCGGCGAACCAAGCAAGGCGACGTCGCGATCAAGGTCTGCCGCGATGCGCTCGACGTCATCAAGGCAGCGGGGCTCTCCGGTAGCGAGCTCCAGGCGCGGGCGGAGTCGAGGCTAGGAGCAGCCGCCCGAGATAGCGGCGACAAACAGCTCGCGGAAGACTCGTACCGCAAGGCTGTCGAAACGCTTCGAGCCTTGGAGGCAGCCCAAAGCCCGCTTGCCCTTCATTGCATGAAGGGCATCGCCTTGATGCGGGGCGAAATGGGCGACCTCACCGGCGCGCTCGAATGGATCGATCGGGCGCTAGCGGGCCTGTCTGTGCTCGATCCGGCGAACAGGCCGTATTTTCTCGCGCGCGACGAGTCGGTGGATTTCCTGAACATGAAGGGCGAATACCTGGTTCGAAGTGATCCGAAGTCTCCGGTGACCTGGAAGAAGTCGTACGAATCGCTGGCGACCGCCGCCGAGGTGGCCGACCGCCTTCGCATCGAGCAGAAGACGACCATCGAGGCCAAGGAGCGGATCTTCGACCCCGCCGTCTATGAATCCGTGATGTTGCGACTCAATCTTTGCGAGATGCTGGTGAACGCCGAACCGGGAACGAAATGGCTGGCCGAGGCCTTCCGGACGTCTGAGGAGTCGAAGGCGCGGGTGTTCCTCGAGCAACTCGGGCGTAGTCGCTCGACGGTGATCGGCGGCCTTCCGGAGGCCCTCGCGGCGAGGGAAACCGAACTTCAGGAGCGACTTGCTCAGCTTCACCGCCAAATCCGCCGGAACGAGGTCACCTCGTTCGACAGCCGCGAGCCGATAAAGACGACCGAATTGCTGAGCGAGATGGCCGCGGCGCAGCGAGCGATGGACGATCTCCAGTCCACGATCGCGCGCGATTATCCGCTCGTAGCCGCGACACGGCGCCCCAATCCCTGCACGGTCGAACAAGCCCGAGCTTGTCTCGCGCCGAACGAGGTGGCGTTGATCTATGTGTGCGGCGGAAAGCTGTGCGACGCGATCCTCGTCAAGCCCTTGACCGACGGCGGACCGAGCGGAGTCTCGCTGATTCCTCTCCCCGGACCCGGCGATTTTGGCGAGTCGCTCGGCATCATGACCGACCCGGACGCCCTGCAAGTCCGCGACTTTTACGAGCGGGCGGGGGCAGAACTTTATCGCATGTTGATCGAGCCGGTCGAGAAGCAGATAGAGGGGAGGAATCTCCTCATCATCCCCGACGGCCCGCTCGCGCTACTGAACTTTGAGGTCCTCCGCGATCGGACAGGAAGATTCCTGGTTGAAACCCGCCATATTAGGTACTCCCCGTCGATGACGGCACTCCACCTGAATCGAGTTTGGGACTCCAAACGACCAAGGCCGGGTCAACCATTCCTGGGAATAGGCGATCCGATCTACTCGCCGGACGATCCACGTCAGGGGGATCGTCCCATCTCGCCGGCCGCCGGCGCGAACTTGCGAAGCCTGGGGGAGAATTTGCCTCGGCTGACCGCGGCGAGCCGTGAAGTCCACGAGGCGGGAAAGGCCCTCGGCGCGCCCGCCGAAGATGTTTGGACGGGTCTCGACGCCTCGGAGACTCGCCTCAAGGCAGCTTCGAGTCAGGGACGCTTGGCTGATTATCGATTGGTTCATTTCGCGATTCATGGACGGCTCGGTTCCGGACCTGGAAGACCACCTGCCCTGGTTCTTTCGCTGTACGAGGCCGAAACCGACAAGAGACCACCGACGAACGATGGACTCTTGACGATCGGGGAAGCCAGCGCAATCAAGCTCAACGCCGACCTGGTCGTGCTGAGTGGCTGCCACACGGGCCGCGGCGAGATGGCCTTGGGGGAAGGCGTAACCGGTCTCGCTCGCGGGTTTCTCAACGCGGGAACGCGCGGCGTACTTTGTAGCCTCTGGACGCTGGACGACGAGGAAGCCACCGACTCGATGCTGGGTATTTACCGATCGATTGTCGCCGGGCAAGACCACGCTGTCGCCCTCGGCGAAGCCAAGCGCAAGATGATCCGCGCCGGCTTGCCGCCATTTCGTTGGGCGCCGCTGATCCTTATCGGACAATGACTCCAAAGCTGGGCGGAGAGTCGGGCAGGATGCGTCCTCGTCGGTCAAACCCATAGCCACCGAGGTCAGGGTCGTCAGGCCCTCCGCGTTCGGGAATTCATCAAACACCGCGATCCTGGTCGTGCGTGGTCCTCCCCATCCCCGGACACCTCGACGTTAAACCAAAGGAACGACAAGCCCTCGAGGAACAACGCCCATTCCGCACGGCTCAGGACCCGTTCTCGCGCGGCCGTGCACCAAATCCCCGGCTCTGCTAAGTCCCTCGATCTGCGAGTGGCCGCTTCGACACCTGAACGTCCCTCATCCGGCCGTCGCGCTTCGCCGATTTCAGATCAGTTGCAGGTGATGTAAACGCCGTTTTCGATTGACTTTCAGTAGCCCCACAAGCCTTCCGTCCTCACCGACGCCACCCATTTTCACTATTCTATCCATTCTCTCCAGGCCGACCAATCTAGAGACTCGGATTCAGAGACGCGAATCGTTATAATGTGGAACCGGTCTCCGTGGAGAGATCGACATGCTGGAGGAATAAAGGAGGAATGTCATGAGAAAGCATTACGGAGTGGCTGCCTTGATGTCGTTTGCTCTCGGCATGGCGATCTGGGCGGGAATCGGTCGAGCCCGGCAGGACGAAGGGGTTGCCGCGAAGGCCGGTGAGAAGATCGACGGCGTGGGCCGGAAGATCAAACAAGGACTCGAGAAGGCCGAGGATGCCGTCCGGGAAGGTTTTCACAAGACCCGCGACTCCGTCCATAGTATGAACGTGATGTCGCGTGTCTACGGTCGTCTCCATTGGGACAAGGCACTCCAGGCGTGCACTCTGAATGTGAAGGTCGAAGACAGTGTCGTGACTCTACGCGGCGCGGTTCCGACCCAGGCCGCCAGGAACAAGGCGGTCACTCTGGCGGCCGAGACCGTCGGGGTCAAGAAGGTCGTCGATGAGCTGACCGTCCCGGCCTCCGAGGCCGTGGATCCCCTCCCGCCCGACAAGAAATGATTCTCGCCTCGATTGAGGAGCCCAGGGCGCCCGAAAGGCGTATCATTACACCTGATCCGGACGAATCGACTGGCGCGATTGGTTCGACGCCGACGAGTGCCGGGGTTGGCAACGGCATTCATTTTGCTCGAATTTACCCGAAAAGCGGGTTAGGCTGGAATAGGTTTTACGATTCGATGAGTCTGCAGCAATGATTCGAACGGTTGTCACGAGCCCCGGGCTTGACCCGTCGAAATCCCCGCGCGGCGCCGTGAATCGCCGCCCTTTGTCGGCCGATCATTACTCGTGGCTTTCTTGATGAGCCGGCCCGCAGGATCGGGCCTTCCCTTTGCAAGGACTGCGCGCACAAGGATTGAGGCATACTCGTCATGACCGGAATCCTCGCCTGGTTCCTCTCGCTGGCCTTGTTTCCCCCCGAAGAGCGAGAGATGAGCGAGCAGTTGGCTGCGGGCTATCCGGGCAACTATTACGGGCCGGCGGCCACCGAGGCTCGACGCGAGGGGCGGATGCCCCCGATCGTCATGACCCCGCACATGGCGCGCTGGGACCGCTGGGGCAAACAGGTCCTCCGCGATGGCGATATCGTCTTCCGCCGGGGGGATGCCCGACTGCTCCACGGCTACTTCCCGATGAGCAAGTTCCTGGCGAATTGCAGCAATAGCCCGTTCTCACACACCGGCGTTGTGGCCATCGAGGAAGAAGGTCCCGTCGTCTACGATACGACCCGGACGAGCGTGGCTCGGCAGCCCTTTGCCGTCTGGATTCTCGACAACGTCGGCTGGATCGGAGTGAAGCGCCTTCGACCCGAGCACCGCGGCGCCATCCCCAAGATCCTGGCCTACTGTCGCCAGGTCTTCCAGGAACAAGTTCCGTTCGACTATGAGCTGGGACTCGATGACAAGGCACTCTATTGCGTCGAGATGACTCAGAAGGCATACCGGGCCGGCGGGATCGAGCTGCCGCCTGCCATCCGAGTGGGCGACATGGAGCGTGCTCCCGAGTTCCCGGCCTGCATGTTCGGGCTTCGCTTCTGTTCCCGGTATGTGCTCGAGACGCCGCTGACTTTCGACTCGGAGGTCTACTTTCCCGGCAATGAACGGCATGGCATCTGGTCCGCCAAGCAGCTCATGACGGTCGTCGAGCCGACTTACGCGCCGGGTTTTCCCGACCTCAGCAGCGAGTCCGAGGTCTTGCCCACCGCGCTCGTCCCGAACGAATCAGACAAGACTCCGACGGTGAAGACATCCGCGAAGGTTCCCGCTCGCCATGCCCCACAACGCGGACGTGATGGTTGAGTTGAGCTTGGCCGGGAAGTTCGCGACACCCGCGAGCGGATCGGTTTCCTCGACCACGTCGCCGTGGATTTGCCGCTGATCGAGCGACCCATGCCGTTCACGCAGATTCCACGGCGAGCCCGCCGCGTCCCACGAATTCTCGCTCCCATAACGGGCTGACTGCGGCCAGGATCACGACGCAGGTCAATCCGGCCAGTGCGAACACGTCAAAAGCCCCCGAAAAACTCCCCGTTGCCCCCTTCAAGCCGCCGAGCAAGTTCGGGAGGATGAATCCACCGATCTCGCCGGCCGCACCGACCAGGGCGGTCAGCACCCCGATCTCGCGAGGGAATCGTTGCGGCACGAGCTGGAAGACGGCGCCGTTGCCCATCCCGATCAGGATCATCCCGACCATTAACAACCCGATTGCCGTCGGCAAGGTGGGCAAGAATGCCATGCTCCCCCCTCACCATCGCCAGGCCGACATAGAGCATCATCAGCATCCGGATGCCTCCGAATCGATCAGGAAGGTAACCACCGATCCAAGCTTAAGCAGATCCAGTGGTTGTGACCGCTGATCGGATCACGAAGCGGTGGAGCTGGCCACCGTGGCGTAACGATGGGGAATACCCGGATCCGAGCCCCCGTTCCATGGGCAATCGAGAGGCATCTCTCCCGACCGAATGTCGCGCGGATCTGCCTTGACCATCCTGGAATCAGAAGCGATACTGCGACGACCCTGATGCCCCCCGCCTGAGACGGATGCTCAGCAACGGGCTGCACCCGCACGAGTCACGGAAGACGAGCACTATCGTGGTATGCGCCTTTCCCCCTGCGATTGATGGCACCACGTTCATTTCCCGACCCGCGCGCCGATGCCGGCCCGACCGGACGGCACGTGGGCGACCCGGCCGAGTCTTGAAATCGCCCGACGTCGGAATGTCCTCCTGGTCTGGAGGATCACATCCGACAGGACGATCCGGGCAGAGCGATGCCCTGCCCCTCCGGGCTTCTCAAAATCGGGCCACGCCCGGCGTATCCCGAGGTAATCCGTTGCGATGGCGCCCGTCGCGGCATCGCTCCCTGTCTCTGAGCCGAAATCCGCTCGGTCGTCTCTGCGTCCGCGCATTCGCTCGGCTCATGGTACAGGGCCCTCCCCCACGGTGGATTGCGATCGATCGATTCTCCGGGAGATGATCGGAACGATGATGATCTCCAACGTCTACTTGACGATCTTCGCCTTCGCCATGCTGGGGTGCGTCCTCGCGACCCCGCTGGTGACGTGGGTCGCGACCCGGGTTGGTGCCGTGGACAGGCCGGATCACTTCCGGCGAATCCATCAAGGCGCGATCCCGCGATTGGGCGGACTGGCGCTGGCCTTCGGCGTGGCGGCCGCGACGTCCTTGACGCATCTCGACCAATCGATGGGCTTCGGCTCCGTCGCCGGACTCCAGATCCGAGACCACTGGTCGCTGCTGATCGCCGCGCTGGTGATCCTGGTCGTGGGGTTCGTGGACGATACCCGCTCGATCGGGCCCCGCGTGAAGCTGCTCGGCCAGGCGATGGCGGTCCTGGCCCTCTACCTCGGCGGGATCCGGATTCGTGCCGTCGAGGTCTTCAGCATGAATCTCGACCTCGGATACCCCGCGATCCATCTCGACGTCTTCGGCTTCCCCATGGATCTGGCGCTGCCCAGCCTGATCGTCACGATGTTCTGGTTCCTCGGTTGCATGAACATCTGGAACTTGATCGATGGCATGGACGGATTGGCTTCGGGGGTGGGATTGCTGGTCAGCGGGACCCTGACCCTGGTGGCGATCCATAGCGAGAACATCGAAGCCGCGATCCTCTCGGTGGCCCTGGCGGGCAGCCTCGCGGGCTTCCTGCTCTATAACTGGCACCCGGCCTGCATCTTCCTGGGAGATAGCGGGAGCATGTTGATCGGTTTGCTGATCGGCGTGATCGGGGTGCAGGGCTCGATGGAAGGCCCCTCGGCCATCTCGATCCTGTTCCCGATCGTGGCGATGGGGCTGCCGATCTCGGACACGGCCATGGCCATCTTCCGCCGCTGGGTGCGCAACCTGCCGCTGAGCGCGGCGGATCGCCGCCATGTTCATCATCTCCTCATCGGGCTGGGCTTGAATCCGCGCCAGGCTGCGTTGATGCTCTATTGCTTCTCCGCATTCCTTTGCGGCGTGGTCATGCTGGGCGTCGCCCGCCAGAACGAATCCCTGACGCTCATCCTGGGGATCTTCGGCTGCCTGGCATTCCTGCTGGTGGTGACCAGCCGTCGCGATGAGCTGGCGAACCTGTGCGACGACTTCCAGGACCGCCTGGCGAGGCGCCGACAGGAGCGCAAAGCGGCCAAGTTGACCTGGGAGGCGATCCAGCGGATCGAATTGAGCACGAGCATGACGTCGGCGTGCGAGCTCGTCGAGGCGGCGGGCTATGGTCTCGGTTGCGAGCAAGTGCAGATCGAATGCCTGCCTGCGGGTTCGACGCCATCTAGCTCGGGTTGGGATGGTCCGTCGGTGGATGAAGAGATCTTGTCGCGGCCCTCGGCGGTCTTTCGACTCTCCGGTGGCCGCAGCCCGTGGATCACGTTGAGCCTGGGCGTGGGTGCGGATGCACCCCTGTCGGCCGACATCGTCTTCCGCTACATGCAGCGCCTCGGCCAGGCACTGGACGAGCGATTGGCGCGTTTGCAAGACGTGGAGACGAACGACCTTGTAAGCGAGGCGAAGGCGGTCGCCGAGATCGAGCGAAGCGATCGGCCGGTCGAAGACCAGCCCAGGGCGGCGGCCGGGGCCCTCTCGAGCCGTAACCTGGGTTGGGTCGGCCCGATCCTGGGGCTCCTCGGAGGTCGGGGCCTCGCGGCCCGCGCCGAGGGTCTCTCGACACGACGGCCCGCGGTCGATCCTCTCGCCGGCCCGCACTCCCCCGCGCGGCGATGAGCCCACGAAATCGTCACGGAGGTGATCATGGACGAAATCCAGAGCTATCAGTCCCATGCTTCTGTCCCGAGCCCCCTCCGGGCCAACCCGACGCCGCTGAGCTTGAACCCGGCCGCCGTCAAGACGCCCTCGAATTATCTCCGGGCGCTGCGGCGACGCGTCTGGGTGGTCCTGGCCATCGCCGTGCCCGCGGCGGTCCTCGGCTGTATCTACGTCCTGCGGATGCCGCCGGTCTACAGCGTCCGCGCCGAGATCGAGATCAATCCGCCGGATTTCGATCCCGTACTCTCGACGATGTTCACCCACCCGATCGGTCGCCGCGACGCCGGAACCCAGGAACGCTATGTCCCCAATCGCGCCGCCCAGCTCAAGAGCGCCCGATTGCACGAGCGAGTCGTCCGGGAATCCTCGATCTCGGCCGAACTCGCCCAGTATGAGGATCCCGCCACCGAGCTCTTCCGCTCGCTGACCTGCGTGCCGGTCCAGAGAAACAGCAACATCTACATCGTCACCCTCGAGGGCCGCGATCCCACCCGGACCAGACGTCTCCTGGAAATCTTGCTCCTCGAGTTCCAGAAAGAAGCGAAGAGCGACAATGGCAATCAGATCTTCGCGACGCAAGACTATGCCGGGAAAAGCCTGATCAAACTGGAACAGGAGCTGAAAGAGCTCGATGCCGCGATCATCGAAAGCCTGAAGAACAACAGCACGATCGGCCCCGGCGGGCGCAGCATCCTCGAGGAACGATACGTGAATCTCGAGATGAGTATGAACCAGAAGCAGATGAGACTCGGCGACCTCAGCCAGCAACTGATGATCGCCGAGATGTTCCCGAAGATGGACGCGAGCGGCATGCGCTCGGAGAACGCGGCACGGATCGCCCAGCTCGAGATGGAGAAGCGAAAAGGTGTCAGGAATCTGACGTCGGTCAAGAAAGTCGCACGCGACCTCGACAGCGAGCCTTCCGCGCGTGTCTGGGCCGAGTATCTCACCGAAGTGATGGACGAACTCGAGGAACTTCGCGCGATCGGCAATCGGCAGGCCCCGAATATGGGCGGGATGATCCTCGACCAGTATCAGAGGGAACTCGAGGCCGATAAGGAGCAGCGTGCGGTGCTGCTCAAGGAGATGCAGGAGTCGATCCCGGCCCACCAGCAAATCTTGACCAGGATGGATGAACGTCGCGAGACGGCCAGGCGGATCGGCGATATGAAATTGAAGCTCAACGAGCTGGCGATCGCGTCCACTCAATTGACGGCGAATGACTTCATCAAAGTTCCGACGACCGTGGCCGAGCCGACCCTGCCCGTCAAGCCGAACAAGCCGATTCTGATCGCCATGACGATCATCTTCTCCTTCGTGATGGGGATCGGCCTGGTCTGTCTGCTCGAGCACATCGACCACTCGGTGAAGGTGCCGGAACATGCCAGCCACGGACTCACCCTGCCGCTGCTCGGCGTCGTCCCGCGGATCCGTCGGACGGCCTTGACGCAGCGTGGGCGCCATCTCTGGACGCCCGGGGCGTCGGAGTCGCTCGCCTCGGATGCCTACCGCAACGTCCGCGCCAGCCTCCTGGGCGTCGCCGATCGTCGCGGGCCGATCATCACGCTCCTGGTCACCAGCGCCAAGGCCGGCGAGGGGAAGAGCACGACGGCCTTGAACCTGGCGGCGACCTGCGCACTGGCCGGCGAGCGGACCTTGCTGCTGGACGTCGATCTCCGCCGACCCACCCTCGCCGAGGTCTTCGTCGAGGATGAGGACGCGAAATCGGCGCCGGGCGTGGTCAACGTCCTCCGCGGCGAGATCCCCTGGCAGCGCACGCTCCGCCATACGCGGATCGCGAACCTCGATTTCATCCCGACCGGCGATACACGCGATACGCCGATCGAGATCCTGGGGACGCTCGAGCTTCGCCAGCTCCTGCTGGCACTCTCGCACCATTATGACCGCGTCATCCTCGACGGGCCCGCGGTCCTGGGGCTCGCCGACTGCCGATTCCTCGGCAGGGTCGTGGACGCCTCGCTGCTGGTCGTCCGTTCGGGCTCCCACAACTTGATGACGCTCCACCGCGCCAAGGCCATGCTCGAGCAATCGCATGTCGCGATCGCGGGTGTCGTATTCAACGGATTGACGGAAGACCTGGATCATTGGTCGAGCTATGGATATGGCGACGCCTTCGGCGTCGCCGATCGGGTCGAAGCCCGGCCCAGGGCCGAGGAAGCCCTGTCCTACGCCGGCCAGGAATAGCATCGAACGGCCGGACGCCGATGGCGACGGCATCCGGCCTTGATGGACCTGCGAAGACCCCGGGAGATGCCGATCATGAACCTGCGGCAGAAGATAATGGCGGCGACCGACGGGATACTATCGGTCGTCCTCGGCATGCTCGTGATCGGCAGCGTGCTCGCGTTCGGCGGGGCGGTCTGGTGGTTCCCTCTCGCGATGGTCGGGCTCACGTTCTTGATGGTCGTCGTGCGGCTGGTCCAACTCCTCGCTCAAGGCCGCATGCCGCTCCTGAAGAGCCCCCTGACTTTCCTCGGACTGCTCGCGTTGGCGTTGGGGATCGTCCAGTTGCTCCCATTGCCGGCGCGATTGGCCCATCGGGTCTCGCCGATCGCGCACGAAGTCTACGCGTCGGGGGCCTGGTCGCGTCTGGTTCGTGCCGACGATCCCGACGCGGCTCTGCCCTCACCCGCGGAAGTCCGCTCGCCTGCGACCCTCGACCGGGCGGCGACCTTGCGATGGCTGATCGGAGCGACTGTCTGCCTGGGAATCTTCTGGACCGTCTCTCATCACGTCGATCGGCTCGGCCGGCTCTACTGGGTCTGGGGGAGCGTGGCGGCCGGCTTCCTGCTCAATGCCGCGTTTGGGGTCGTCCAGATCGGCGGACAAGCCGAGGGACTCTTCGGCTTCGTCTTACCGGACCTGCCCCCCGCCTGGGCACCGACGCTCGACGACATGCTCGAGTCTCCCTCGCCCGCATCCTTGCGTCGTCTCGAGCCGATCGTTCGGATGGATCGGCCTGACATCGAGAGGGTCGCGCTCGTCCCGGATCGCCCGTTCTTGTTCGGTACCCTGATGGGAGGCCCCGGAGCCCTCCTGGCCATGGGGTCGATGGCACTCCCCCTGGCGATGGCGATCTTGCTGCACATCCTGGGCCCGAGGGGGAGCCGGGAAAGCCTGAGTGATCGACTCCGACATTCCGGCCTGGGCGGGTTCGCGATTCTGATGGTCACGCTGCTCATGGTCGGGGCGTTTCTCGCGGGTCTGATGGCCGGACCCTGGTTCTGCGTGCCTTTCGCCGTGGCGGTGGCGATGGCGGGCCTGCCGAGCGCGTTCTTGCCCGGCGGGCGTTGGTCGGCGATCGGAATCACGCTGCTCATGCTCGCTTCGCTCGGCATCGGTGCGACGATGGTCACGGCCTGGCCGCGGCTCGTCGGCGGGCAACCCCCGGTTACGCCGATCTCCTGGAGTACCACGCGGCTCTTCTGGATCGAGAGCCTGCCGATCCTCCAGGACTTCCCGCTGGTGGGGACGGGCTTCGGGAGCTTCCGGACGATCCATTCCTATTTCCAGTCGCAGGATTCAACGGCTGGCCTCGCCATGAGCAGCCTGCTGAAATGCGGCGTGGAGGCGGGCGCGGCCGGATTGGTCATCATCGGCATCGCCGGGATCTGGTGCCTCGTCCGCCTGCCATCCAGCCTCCGGAGGGTCGGATCCGCGGACCGGGCGCTGGCTCATGGCTTGATCGGAGCGGCCGTGGGCTTTAGTCTATGGTCGTTGCTACACTGGACGGTCGAGTTGCCCGCCATCGCGATCTCGGCGAGCGCACTCGGCGGCACCTGGAATCGTTGGCTGGCGGGCGGCACGGATCTCTTCG
The DNA here is from genome assembly GCA_963743925.1 of uncultured Planctomycetota bacterium. GTDB lineage: Bacteria > Planctomycetota > Planctomycetia > Isosphaerales > Isosphaeraceae > CAVZRC01. The sequence continues at coordinate 37,417 of CAVURY010000041.1, forward strand.
TCGAGCGAGGCTGAAGGATCACCTCGCGGTCCAGGCTCATGGAGGAGTCGATCCCATCATGCCGGAATCCACGTGTCTCCACATCCAGGATCGTGAATCGGGGCCGATTCGCGTCGTGGAGCTGCCCTGGATTTCGGTCCGGATCGGCCGGGCCGCATTCTGCGAGGTCCGGCTCGCCGATCAGGACCTCGCGGCGGAAGCCTGTCGCCTCACGCGCCGGGGCCGATCCTGGAACCTCGTTCCGGTCGGGACCGAGGGCCTCGTCGTGCTCGAAGGCCGTACGGTCAAGAGCCCATGCCCGCTTCCTTTCAACGTGCCCTTTCGCGTCGGCTCGTATTGTCTGACCCTTCGGCAAGATGTCGCGGCCGATCCGGATTGGGAGATGTATCCGGCGTCCACGCCCCCGGATCGCGCGGCCCTCGCTTCAACGCCATTGCCGAATGGGTCTGCCTTCGGAGAATCCGCCGGCGAGGATCGGCGTCCGGCTGACTCGACCCCGCGCCCCGATGTCTCCGAGCCCGAGTCGCGCCCGGCTCGTGACCGTAAGCGATGGGAGGCACGCTGGAAAGCGGCGGAGGCGCATCTCAAGTCCCGAGCCGCGGGTCTGCACGCCGGCGGCGGTGAAGGTCAACGCGTTCCCTTCCTGTCGCCGAAGGATGGAATCTCGACTCAGGAGCGACCGTCGCCGACCGGGGCTCCCCGACGCGTGGCGGCACCCACCCCTCTGATCGATCCGAATTCACGGCCGATCCCGACTCCGCAAGCCCCCAGGATCGAGCCAGGCCGTTCGACACCTCTATCCGAGCCGACATTCGCCGCACCCGTCGCCGACCCGGTGATCAGGACCGAACCGTCGCCAGTCGTCGGCCGATTCGAGCCGGCCTGGACGGCTCCGCTCGGGCAGCCTGTTGCCCCCACGGTCTCGCCGTCGTCTCCATGGCACTCACCGATCGACCGCGAGAGACGAGCGGATTCTCCCGCTTCGCCGACCGATCGACCTCGATCCGATCAGCCCGGCGCGGCCGACGATCTTGAGCGAGATTCTGACATCACGGATTCGCCCGGCGAATCCGTCACGGGTGGAGATCCCTACGAATCGATCCCTCAGCTTGCGGAAAATATCTATTCTCAACCTCCGACGCATCCGGAACACCTGGCAGCATCGCACGAGACCTGTGCCGAGGACGTACAGGCATTCCCGTCTCCGACCCCCATCAATGAATCCGAAGACAACCCCGGAAATCCCGAAAGAAATCGAGAATTCGAGGACGTTGAACGGATCTTCCCGGGATCCGAGGTTCCGGTATCGGGGATGGCTCATCCGGAAATCACGAATGTCGACGAGCAGCCTGACCGAACAGCGTCGGACGACACTCGCAAAGCCGGCGCCGAGGAAGACCATCGCGAACCGGTTCGGAGCGATCGGGGGCGGACCGGTCGAGAGGCTACGCCCGCCTGGGAACGCTTCAGGACCTCTTCTCGTCCACCGGCACGCGAGGCGAAAAAAACCAGGTCGATCCGGGATCGGTCCGTCGTGGAAAGCCGGCGCGAGGCGTCTCGCGGCCTCCGTCCCGACGATCGGAGACCGGATCCGGGCCCCGATCGCCGCGACGAAAACGCGAGGGCCGATGATGCCGCATGGCCATCGGTCAAGGATATCCTCGCGAACCATCGGTCGAGCCCGAGTCCGGCCCCCGCGGTCACGCGGGCACGAACGAGTCATGTCTCCCTTCCGACGGTTCCTCAAGAGCCCGGTCAATGGACGCTACCCCTCTGGCTCGCCTGGCCTCCCGTCGCCGTCTCGATCTTGATCGTCGGCATCGGGGCGTCCGTTCTGTCCTGGCTCTGGACGTTGGACTCGTCCGCGGCGGCGGTCATGACGCAGCGCTTGATGGAGCCGGGCCGGTCGGCACGGCGTAGGCCCCTGCCCGATTCGCTCGTGCCGGAGGGCCGATGGCTCACGACCACCGCACAGCATATGGCCCACTGGGGGGTCTATTTCAGCACCTTCGAAGGAGACGAGAAAGGCCCCGCGGAGGAGATCGCATCGATGTTCACCCAGGCGCTCCAGATCTCCCCCTTGAATCCGACCGCACGATTGGCGATGGCGCGGCTTGACCCCTCGGGTAGGCGTGCTCCCGGGTCGGTTCGGAGCCTGGGACTCAGCCGGGACGCCGTGAGTCTGGCCTGGAGTGCTCGGCGGTTGCTCGACCAGGGCAAGAAGGAAGCGGCCTTGCGGCTGTACGCCCGGGCACTCTCGTCCGCGTCCAGCGTCGGTATCTCTCGGACGGTCACCCCGCGGTTCGACGAACATGAGACATCCCAGCGTTATCTACTCCCCGGAGAGGACGTCGTCCGCGATATCCTATCCGACATGGTCTTGAGGGAAGGTTGGACCTTCCGGGATTGGTCACGAGCCCTGCCCCAGGATCCGATGGTCTTGTTGGCGGCCGCGCGACTCCTCCGGGAGAAGGCCCGAGTGGGCGCCGAACCGCTCCTGGACATCATCCTGAAGGGCGGAGTTGCGATCGGTACGGACGGCGCGATCGATGCTCGGACGCTCGCCGCGCGCGCCGAAGCCCTCGCCCTCGGGTCGCGACTCAAGGAGGCCGAGCAGGAGTATCGGCAGGCGATCGAGCTCGCCGATCACGACCTGGTGCGCCGCTCGTGGTGGTTCAACTTGTCGGACATCGCCAGACGACTCGACGACGAAACTCAGCGGCAGTCCGCCCTCCGAGCGGCCGTGGCCGTGGCGACGACCGACGACATCACGCGACGTGCATCGATGAACCAGCGCGTGACCGAGTCTCAGCCGCTTCGACGGATCAGTTCGCCGACAGCCAACTGAGATGAATGGCCCGATGTGACTCGAGAGCGTTTTCGTCACCGTACCCCGTGTTTCAGAAGCCTATGGACCCCCTGAATTCCTCCAGCCGAAGCGAAGGACGGCCCGCCATGGCGGCACTCTCCGAGGCGCCTGTCTCGACACCCCCGAACGACGCCGAGCCTTGGAACCTGGTCAAGCTGTTGACCCGTCCGGTCGTCGACCCCGAGCAACGCCTGCACCGGCTCGGCGCGGTGCTGTGTCTCGGACTGTTCGCGCTCCTGTTCTGGGACAGTCTCGGTCACTTCTATGGCGTCTGGACGACGGATGAGAATTACAGTCATGGATTTCTCGTCCCCTTGATCAGCCTTTATTTCGCCAACCAGGTCGCTAGTCGCGGGCCGGTCCCGATCCGGGGAGGCACCTGGATCGGCGGTTTGATGCTGGTGGCCTCGGTCGTGGTGCGGTTCGTGACCATTCCGCTGCCGATCCCCTTCTTGGGGGACGTCGCTTTCCTCGTCGGCCTGGCCGGCTTATTCGCATTGCTGTTCGGTGTCGCCGCCCTGAGGCGCTACTGGTTCGCCTTCTTTTTCCTGGTATTCATGGTGCCGTTGCCGATCGCGCTCTATTCCAAGATCGCGTCGCCGCTCCAGCTCCTGGCCAGCCGCGTGGCCTCCACGGTCATGAATGCGTCCGGCGTGCCGGTCCTCTGCGAAGGGAACCGGATGACCCTGCCGGGCGGCGTTCAGATGTTCGTCGCCGAGGCGTGCAGCGGGATGAGGCAGTTGACGGGTTTCCTGGCGCTCACGACGGCCATGGCCTGCCTCTTGACGCGGCCGGGCTGGTATCGTGCCGTGGTCGTGTTCTCCGCCCTGCCGATCGCCTTGACGGCGAACATCTCCCGGGTTGTCCTGACGGGTTTCATCATGCACTTTCTCAACCCGCAGTTCGCCTCGGGGACGTTCCACACGATCGAAGGGCTGCTGATGATGGGTTTCGGCCTGCTGATGCTCAATTGCGAGTGCTGGATCCTCGATCGAATCAGCGGCTGGATCCAGGAAAACACCGGGTCCCGAGGGCCTCAGGCCGTCCCGCTCGGCTATTCTTGAGGACGGAGCCTACCCAACGAGGAGGAGCGATCATGACACTCATGAAACGGACCGTCGTCTGCGTCGCAATCCTGAGCAGCGGGATAGCCGCCCAGGCGGCACTCGAGCGGATCAGCCAGACCGAGCGGCCGGTCCTCAAGGGCTCCCTGTCCACGATCCCGATGGTGCTCGGCGAATGGGCGGGCGTTGAACAACCCGTGCATCCCGACATCATCGAACGAGCGCAGACCACCGACTATCTCAGCCGAGTCTATGAAAGCCCCAAGCATCCCGGGCTGAAACTGCAGCTCTGGCTCAACTACTCCCGATACGGGACGAATCTGCGCCATACGCCGGAGATCTGCCTGCCTTCCGGCGGATGGACGAAAATCGAGTCGCAGACGCGCGAGATCGAAGTCGCGACGAACGGCGATGCGTCCACCCTGATCACGCGGCTGGGATATAGCCGAGATGAACTGGTCTCGCATGTGGGATTTTGGTACTACATCTTTGGCGAGGGGAAGCTGGAAAACTACGTCCGGCGCCTGCCGATCACCAGTCGAAGCAGTCACGGCCGGACGACGCGAGGCTCATCGATGACCGTCGAGGTGTTCTTCATGGGAGACCTGGACCCGGAAGGCGAGGCATTGCGCGAGTTCGCCGGAGAGCTCATCCGGGCGCTTCAACCGATCCTCCCCGATGAACGCGCCGCTTATCACATTCCCTGACCGGTCGACACCGCGAAGAATCCGAGCCAACTACCATGAAACGTGCACTGATCACGGGAATCACCGGCCAGGACGGGTCCTACCTGGCCGAGCTGCTCCTGGACAAGCCCGATTACGAGGTCCACGGGCTGGTCCGCCGCTCCAGCAGCCTCAATCGCCAGCGCATCGACCATCTCTTCTCTCGCGACCGATCGATCGCCGATCGGTTCCATCTGCATTACGCCGACCTCGCGGACTCCTCGAGCCTGTCGATGGTCATGCACAAGGTCTGCCCCGACGAGGTCTATAATCTGGGCGCGCAAAGCCACGTGCGCGTCTCATTCGATCAGCCCGAGTACACGGCGGACGTGGTGGGCCTGGGCACGCTCCGGGTGCTGGAGGCCGTGAGGCAGCTCAATGAGAAGCATCCCGTCCGGTTCTATCAGGCTTCCAGCTCGGAGATGTTCGGCTCGGCGCCGCCGCCGCAGGGGCTCGACACGCCGTTCCACCCTCGCAGCCCATATGCCTGCGCCAAGCTCTACGGCCACTGGCAGACGATCAATTATCGGGAAGCCTACGACCTGTTCGCATGCTCGGGCATCCTCTTCAACCACGAGAGCCCGCGCCGCGGCGAGTCGTTCGTCACCCGGAAGGTGACCCTCGGGGCCACGCGAATCAAAGAGGGCCTCCAGAAGAAGCTGGTGATGGGCAACCTCGAGGCCAAGCGCGACTGGGGATTCGCCGGCGACTACGTCGAGGCGATGTGGCTGATGCTTCAGCAAGAGCATGCCGATGACTACGTCGTCGCGACCGGCGAGACGTATTCGGTGCGCGAGCTGCTCGAAGCGGCCTTCTCCTCGCTCGATCTCGATTACCAGGACTTCATCGAGTTCGACCCGAGGTACACGCGGCCGTCCGAGGTCGAGGTGCTGCTCGGGGACGCAAGCAAGGCGCGCGAGGCGCTCGGCTGGAAGCCTCGCGTCAACTTCCGCGGCCTCATCAAGATGATGATCGAGAGCGATCTGGAAGTCGCCCGCCGCGAGCGTTATGCGAAGACTTATAGTCGTCCTTGACAGGACGAGTCGGCATCACGATCATCTTGGTGAAAGGGATCGCTCGCCGACGCGCTGACAACGGCCGAATCGCGGGCATGGGCAGGGAGCTCGTGCCTTCTCAGCATCGATCGGGATATGCACCGAGGATCAAGGAAGATCGAGGTGGAGCATGGAAACGCCCAGCGAGAGGGGCTCGGTGCTGGTCGCCTGCCCCGACGCTCGCCCGCCGGCCTATCAGGCCGTGATCGCACTCCATCGCGCGGGGTCCCTCCGTGGTTTCGTGACGGCGAGCTACTATGACCCCGACGGCCGGCTGGCCACGCTGGCACGTCGGCACGCTCCGGATCGCCTGGCACGGCTGGAGCGATACTTGCTCCGCCGCCACCACCCCGACATCCCGGCGGCTCGAGTCTTCGCCAATCCCGGTGTCAACCTGGCGATCCGGCTCGAAACACGTTTGCCCGCGAATCGGCCGCGCGTCCGCCGCGCGTTGACGCGTTTTCGGACCGATTGGTTCGATTCCCGGCTGGCGCGATCCGTGGAACGCTCTCGTCCCGGGGCATTGCTGGCGTTCAGCGACGTCGCGTCTTCCCGCACATTCCCGGCCTGTCGACGACTCGGAATCCCCACGATCCTGAGCATGGTGCACGGCGACGTGCGTGAGGAAGTCGACGTCCTGGATCGAGAAGCCGAGTCATCCCCCGAATTCCTCCCGATCTACCTGGGAAACGGCAGGCTGGACCGCGAGGAGCTGGGTTGGCTGCATGAACGGCGTCTCCAGGAACTGGACCTCGCCGAGCGCGTCGCGGTCCCTTCGGAGCATATCGCCAGGTCCATCATCCGGCATGGGACGCCTCGCGAACGAGTCCGCGTGATCCCCTATGCCGCCGACTGCCGGAGGTTCTGTCCGGCCCCCGGCAAGCGTCACGATTCGGATTGCACCTTCGTGTTCGCCGGAGGAATCAGCCAGCGGAAGGGCATCAAATACCTCCTGGAAGCCTGGCGCCTCGTCCGACGCCCCGGCTGGAAGCTCCAGCTCCTGGGCCCGATGCCGCGCGAGATCGGCCCGATCGGCCCCTACATGGAGATGATCGAGACCCTCGGCCAGGTCGGGCATGCCGAGATGCCCATGAGGCTTGCTCGCGCGGATGTGTTCGTATTCCCATCGCTGTTCGAAGGCTCCGCCGTGGTCACCTACGAAGCCCTGGCCTCCGGCCTGCCCTGCGTCGTCACTCCCGACGCCGGTTCGGTCGTCCGCGACGGCATCGAAGGCTATGTGGTGGGAGCCCGCGATATCGATGCCCTGGCTGCCCGCATGGAGAGGCTGGGCCGCGACCCGGCCCTCCGAGAGCAGATGAGCGCCGCCGCCCGAGCCCGCGCATTGGCCTACGATTGGCCCCGATATCACGACTCGCTCCTCGACCTGATCGAAGAGTTGACCAAGCCCTCGTCGGAGACCTCGCACGAGACACGACGCCGGCAACCCACCGATCGCTATGAACTCGTGCCGTGACCGGTCGGATCTTACGCACGGCGACATGGAGGCGCACCGATGCAACGCGTGAAGGAACTCGACGCCATCCGCGGGATAGCCGCGCTGATGATCGTGGTATGCCACCTATCCTGGGGTGGGTTCGGCACACTGGGTTCGGCGGTCAACCTCTTCTTCGTACTCTCGGGCTTTCTCATCACGTCAATCATATTGGCCCATCGCCCGACCGGGCGATTCTTGTTCGCCTTCTACGTACGGCGAGGGCTTCGCATATGGCCGATCTATTACTTGTCCCTCTTGTTCCTGGTCATCATCAACCCCTGGACGTCCGAGCCGGGCAATGTCAACGAATTGCCGTCTTACGCGACCTTTACTCAATTGGTCTATACTTACTGGTCCGACACACCCACGACCTTCATTCATGCCTTCCGACACACGTGGAGCCTGGCCGTCGAGGAGCAATTCTACCTCCTGTGGCCGGCTTTGCTCTGCGTGGTCGGCCGCAAAGGGCTGCCGCTCTCGGCCGCGGCATTGATGATCTTATGTGTCATCATGCGAGCGCTCGGTGTCGACCGATGGACGCTCGGGACCAACTGCGCCGGCCTGGCATTGGGCGCACTCCTGGCGCACTTGCTCAAAGACCTCTCGCCGGCCCGGGCACGCATGAAGTATCGCCGCGCATGGGTCGGCCTGGGCGTGGCGTCAACGGCGTGCTGGATGGCGAGCATCACGGTCGTCCGGTTCATCGCGGGCGACCTGCGAAACAACATCGTCCCGGCGATCGAAGCCATCCGGATGCTCAGCCTGAATGTCACCTTCTTCGCGATCGTCGGCCTGGTGGTCGTATACGCGAATCACCCTCGCCTGGGCCTGCTCCGCGGCCGCCGACTGGTCTATCTGGGGCAGATCAGCTACGGAGTCTACCTCTACCATTACATCGTCTTCATCCTCTGGGACAATTACGCGGCGAGCCATGGATTGGGGGATCGGCTGGTTTATGATTGCGCCAAGGTGGTGGCGAGCGTGGCGATCGCGGCCTGCTCTCATCGATTCATCGAGGCCCCGATCCTGACGCTCAAGGAGTGGTTCCCCTATCGCGAGTCGTCGCCTCGCAATGCGGTGATGGTCGAGAAATTCACTCCGGTTCACGCCGTCGAGATTGGTTGACCGCCATGGAAGAGCTCATCTTCGTTTATGCAACGGCCGGCGTCGTCGGGCTTTACTTCCTCGCACAAGTGTTGTCGCGAAGGTTCGATCCTTTCGCGCCGGTCTGGCTGTTCCTGGTCGGATACGTCCAGGTTTATCTGATCCAGGCGGTCAGCTACCACGATTGGGCCGTCGGGGTGCGCGGCAAGGAACTGGTGGCGGCCGCCAACTTACGCGCCCTCTGGTCGCTCGTATGGTTCCTGACGATCTATCATCTTCGGATCGGAGGACTGATCGTCAAGTTCCTTCCCGGGCCGCCTCGGTCCTGGTCGCCTCGATTCGTGGGCATGATCAGCCCGCCGCTGATCATCTGGGGCTTGTTCTGCTCGGGGATACTAGCAAGGAGCGGCGCCGATGGCATGGACACGATGTCGGCCGAGGAATCGCTCCTCCGCTCGTTCCCGTTCATGCTGATGGTCGCCGCGATCCTGCTCATCATCACGGGACGTTGGGAGCGACAGCCGCGTCCCGAATTCTACCGGGCTGGCCTCTTGTGCGCGGCCGCCTACGTACTGATCTGGATGTTCAATGGTAAGCGATCGCACTCGCTCATCGGGGTCCTATCCACGGTCTGTGCAGTCTATATTACCAGGCTCAAGCGGCCTTCATGGCCTGTGCTCGTCGCCACGTCGCTGGCAGGCATCCTGGTCGTGGGAATCGCGATCGGGTGGAGGAACGACCGGGACCATGAGCGGTCGTTCGCGGGATTTGCGGGATTCGTCGGCGACTTCCGGTTCGAGACGATCCTCCAGAGCCTCAACGTCGCCGACGAGGAACTGGTCGAAACGTATGAGACGGCCGAATACGGCGGGTTCCTGCTGATGATGGACACCGTCCCGGGGAAGTCCGGATACGACGGCGGCGCGAATTATCTCCGGGTCTTCTCGACGTTCATCCCCCGGCTCGTATGGCCCACCAAGCCGATCTACGGCCGCAGTGCATGGATCAGCGCCTGGATCGCGGGTTCGGAGATGCCGCGAGAGGATGATTTCGCGGGCCCCGCGATCGGCATCCTGGGTGCCACTCAGCTCAATGGAGGTGCCATTGGTACTCTCATCGTCCTTGCCGGCGTCGCCCTCCTACTACGCACTTCGTATGAGTATTTTTCGCTGTACGCGCATCTCCCCTGGGTCCAGTTCTGGTGGTCGATCACCTATTACAACGCCTGGTTCATGGTCGTCAACGACGACCCCCTGATCTGGTTCTATTACAGCTGGGGATTCTCGACATTCCCCGTCGTCGTGCTCATGTGGTGGAGCGCCAAGTTCCGCGGTCCACGGGACGAGGTGGGATCTCCTCACCGTGTCGCGACCTGAATCCTACAGCGAGACCCGGAGGGTCGGCCTCATGACATTCGCCGTCTGCTTTACGAATTTCGGTCCGTATCACCTGGCCCGGTTGCGTGCCCTGGCCGCCCGACTGACCGAGCGAGGTGACCGGCTGTTGGCCTATGAGACGGCCGGCAGCGAGCGGACGTATCCGTGGGAGAGGAGTCGTCAGGACGAGACGTTCGAGTGGGTCACCCTCTTCCCCGATCGGGTCCTCGAGACGATCAGTCCCGAGGACTGCCGCCGCGTCATGACCCGGGCGCTCGACGACCATCAGCCCGACGCTCTGGGGATCGTCGGTTACGCCCGACCCGAGTCGATGGCCGCGGCCCGATGGTCGAACCGCAAAGGTCGGCCGGCGATCCTGATGTCCGAGAGCCAGGAGATCGACCGACCGCGTGTCTGGTGGAAGGAGATGGTCAAACGACGGCGGGTCCGCCGGTTCGACGCGGCGGTCGTCGGCGGCCGGACTCATCGCGACTACCTGGTCAGCCTGGGGATGGCGCCCGACCGCATCGCCCTGGGATACAACGCCGTCGACAACGACTTTTTCGCGGCGGCCCGACGGGGCTGGCGCCGCCATCCGACGGGGCGAGTCGGATTGCCCGAGCGTCCTTACTTTCTCAGCGTATGCCGGTTCGTGCCCGAGAAGAACCTTGTCCGATTGATCGAGGCATATCGGCGCTATCGCGAAGGGGCCGACCCGCATTCGGCCTGGGACCTGGTCCTTTGCGGCGACGGTCCCGGCAAGGAGCAAGTGGAGGCCGCGGTCGAAGCCGGCGGGCTCGCTCACGCCATCCATCGGCCGGGCTTCCTTCAGGTGGACGACCTGCCTCGATGGTACGCTCGTGCGGGCGCATTGATCCTGCCGAGCCTGCTCGAGCCGTGGGGACTCGTCGCGAACGAGGCCGCGGCCAGCAGCCTTCCCCTGCTCGTCTCCCGCCGCGCCGGCTGTGCCGAGACGCTGGTTCCCGAGCCGGAAGGGACCACGGGATTCCGATTCGACCCGCTCGACGTCGAAGACATCGCCTCCAGATTATCGTGCGTCGCGACGATGCCCGGCGAGGCGCTCGACGCCATGGGTCGCCGGGCCGCGGAGACCGTCGCCCATTGGGGTCCCGATCGATTTGCTCGGGGCGTGCTCGAAGCCTATCACCTGGCCCGGGGTCGACGACGAAGGCCGATCGGGTCTCTCCTGGCCGGTTCGCAAGCGAGGTGAAATGATGAGCGACCTGTCGAGCGAAGCTGTGCTGGTCGAACCGAGCCGACGAAACCCCAGTGCCGCCGCCGAGCCACTCCATTCGAGCTGGGTGCATCTTTGCAACGGCCTCGACCCCCGCCGTGACGGCGGCATGGTCCCGAGCATCCTCGGCATGACGGGGGCGCTGAGCCGAATCCGCCCCGGTGTAAAGATCGTGACGACGACACCCTCCCGCATCGATCACGCCGCCCTTCCTTCAGGGCTGATGCTCGAGGGTCCGGAAGTGGATCTCGAGGGCGCCGTCCGCTCGGCGGAGGTTGTGCACCTCCACGGTCTCTGGCAGGCCCAGACGCGTCGGGGAGCTCGCATGGCCCGAGCGGCTCGGGTGCCCTACCTGATCGCGGCCCACGGCATGGCCGAGCCCTGGGCATTGCGGCACAAGTACTGGAAGAAGCGCGTCTACATGGCAATGATCGAGTCCAAGAATCTCCGCCGGGCCTCGTGTCTGCATGCCCTTTCTCGACCGGAGATCGAGCACCTGCGGTCCGTCGCTCCCTGGACCCCGATCAGCTTCATACCCAATGGCGTCAACCTCGCGTTCGCCGAGGGCCTCCCGCCTCGTTCGGTCCTCGAAACGGAAAGGCCGGAGCTCCGCGGAAAATTCGTCCTCCTGTTCTTCGCGAGGCTGCACGTCAAGAAAGGGCTCGATCTGCTGGCCGAGTCTCTCGGTCGGATCGCACGCGATCGTCCGGACGTGCATCTCTTGCTCGCCGGCAATGACGGAGGATTTTGGGCGCCTTTCCGGGACCGGATGGAGCAATTCGGCCTGAATACGCGGATGACCTACCTCGGCCACGTGGCCGGCGAACGGGCGCGCCAGGTCTGGGCCGCCGCCGACGCCTTTATCCTCCCGAGTTATAGCGAAGGATTTAGCATGGCGATCCTGGAGGCGCTGGCCTGCCGCCTCCCCTCGCTCATCACGACGGCCTGCCATTTCCCCGAGCTCGAGGCGTCCAGGGGGGCGATCGTGGTGACTCCGGATGCAGACGACGTGACCAGGGGCCTCCGCGACCTCCTCGACCGATCGCCCGACGAGCGCGACGAGCTCGGTCGAAACGGCCGTCGGCTCGTCGAAGAGCAATACACCTGGGACCGTCAGGCCAACAAACTCGAGTCCGTCTATCGATGGCTCAGTGGCGGGGGGACACCCCCGGAATCCGTGGTCCCTTGATCAACCGCGAACTCCGCGAATGAAGGGGTTGTCCCGCGAACTCGTCGAGCTGTCACTCATTCTGATGCTCTAGTTCGTCACGCCGCGAGAATCCGGGGGATCGATCAGGGATGCCAGGTCGTGTTGAACACGGGTCCCAATTCACGATCGCGAGGATGACGTTGAACACTCATACTTTGACTCGACGAGATTTCCCCGTGGTTTCTGCGGAATCGACCGCCAGGAGCGTGCCGGTCAGTGTGATCGTGCCGGTGAAGAACGAGGCCGAGAACTTGCGGCGTTGCCTGCCCGCACTGTGGTGGGCCGACGAGGTCTTCGTGGTCAACAGTCAAAGCACCGACGAGACCCGGGAAGTGGCCGAAGAATTCGGCGCCGCTGTGGTGCAGTTCCATTTCAACGGGACTTTCCCGAAGAAGAAGAACTGGGCATTGGATCACCTGCCATTGCGCAACGAGTGGGCCTTGATCGTCGACGCCGACGAGGTCGTCGTCGCCGATCTCGCCGACGAGATCGAGCGGCGGATCGCCCGCGACGAGGCCGAGGGATATTACCTCAATTCCCGCTATTTCTTCCTGGGACGTCGCATCCGCCATTGCGGATATTCGGGGTGCTGGAATCTGCGTCTCTTCAAGCACAGACTGGGGCGTTACGAGAGGATGCCCGACTCGACCGGCGGTCGCACGGGCGACAACGAGGCCCATGAGCACGTCGAGCTGGAAGGCCGGGTCTTACGCCTCGAGAATCAGCTCGATCATTACGCCTACCCGACGATCGCCTCCTGGGTCGAGAAGCATAACCGATACGCGATCTGGGAAGCCGCATTGCATGACCGGATCGTCAATGAGCCGATCCCCAAGGCCCTCCGCGGCGCCCAACGATTCCGACGCCGGCTGAGGAAGCTCGCCGCAAGGCTCCCGTTCCGCCCGCTCATCCGGTTCCTCTATGCCTACGTCCTGCGGCTCGGGTTCCTCGACGGACGCCCGGGGCTGATCTTCTGCGGACTCCTGGCCTTCTACGATTTTCTCGCCGCGGCCAACCGTTACGAGCTGCGGATCAAGGATGAACCCCGTCTTTCTCGGTGATCCGTCGTCGAGTACAACCGAGTCACACCGCGGGCCATCGCGGCGGTGCCTCGTCGGAAAGGAGTCATGTGACCATGGGATCTTCGATCGCGATCCGGAGTGAGTCTCATCCCCGAGATCATGGGCCGAGCGAGCCCCTCACTCGCACGATCCTGCTCGCCTCGGGGCTGGCGATCGCCTTCGTGCTCCTCACGCGATGGCCGGTCGCAAGGACTGAGCCGCTGGAAAGCGACGAGTTCGGCTACATGCAAAACGTCGAGGCCTACTGGTTTCCGATGCAGCACACTCTCTTCCAGACGATGGGGCGACTGCTGGGCGGACTGGCCGGGGACGCGTATCGGGGATTCATCCTGCTCGACATGGCCTGTAGCGCCTTTGCACTCGTGAGCGTCTGGTGGTGCCTGCGTGCTCTGGTCTCCCCGTCAATCTCCCTCGCTACGACGTTCTTGCTGGGAGTCGCTCCGTTGTTCTGGGGCTATGGCGCGGTGGCGGGCACTTACACCGCGATCGTCCTGGTCGGAGCACTCCTGTTGGGAATCGCCGTCCGAGGACGCTCGGGTCCTCTCGAGTGGCATCCCTACGCCGCTGCGACGATCCTGGCGGTCGGCAACGGCTACCGCCATGATATCGGGATACTCTGGCTGCCGATCCTGCTGGTTATTCTCTGGCAGCACCGATGGAGACGAGCCATCCTCGCCGGCGGCCTGTTCACGATCCTGAATCTGGCCTGGATCGGAGCGATGCTCTATGATCTCGGCGGTTGGGAGCGTTATCGCGCCGCCGCCGCGGAATTCGGCTACGAGTCCGGGGCTTTGAACTCGATCTGGAACCTGGGATGGATCGATGGGCCGTTGCGATATGGCGTCAAACTCGGAATGGGCCTGACGTGGACGCTCGGGCCGGCGCTGCTCTTCGCGCCACGCGGGTTCGCCAGGCTGTTACGCCTCGATCACGGAGTTTTCCTGGCATCGCTGATCGTACTTAGCATGATGCCGTCTCTGGCGTTCCACCTCTTGGTCCACTTCGGCGTACCCGGATATAGCTTCCACTATCTCCCCGCCCTGCTCATCCTGATCGCCCTTGGCATCGGCCCTCCTCGATCCATCGTGAAGGCTGCGACCTCCGCGCAAGATAGCTCCTCGGCACGCTGCTCGGATCGCGCCGTCCCTCGATTGATCATGGCCGCCGCCATGATGGCCACGCTGTTCTGGTTCTACCCCACCGATCCCTCCGCTCCCGGTTGGCGAGGGGATTTCGATCTCGCCTTCGGTCGGGCCACCCGAATGGGATTGGCATCGCCGATCAATCGCTCACCGACCTATTGGCGCACGGCCAATTCGCGCGACTTGAACGGCAAGATCCTTTCAGATCCATCGGCTAGTACAGACATGCGCTGACAGATCGTTGTTTGGATACGAACCATAACCACTCGTCGCTGAACTCACCCGCGTTCCCGGGAAGTTGGACCATCGCCTCGCTTGCTGATTTCACCAACCTCGTCGAAATCGATGGCGCGAAAGTTTGACGATCCAGGCCTTGAACGATTTGAGGAACTTCTCATGATCCCGCTTGCTTCTGCCTTGACCTCCCGTGCGTTGCGCGGAGCGACTCGCCTTTGCAGAGAAATCCGCAACAGCATCGAGTGGCACACGGCGCACGTCCTGAAGGGTCGGTCCCCTTGGACCCACAATCGTTGGGGCCATCGCTATCAAGCCATCAGCCTCGCCGAGTATCACTACCTTCGCGATGGCAATCCCGAGACTCACGAGAGCGCGCTGATCGAGCGGATCCTACGGCCGGGGATGACCGTGCTGGATGTCGGGGCGAATCACGGGATGTTCAGCCTGGAGGCGGCCCATCTCGTGGGCCCCGAGGGCGTCGTCCACGCATTCGAGCCCGCGCCCGCCACTCGAGCGTTGCTCACGAGCAACCTCGCCGCCAACGGCCTTTCGACCGTGGCGGTTTTCCCTTCCGCCCTCGGCGACACCCCCGGAATCGCGCGGCTTCGAATCCACCGCGAGATGAGCGGACTGAATACCCTCGCCGATCACGATGTCACCTGGAATCGAAGGATACTCTCCGCGGACCAGGTCGTCGAAGTGCCGATCACGACGCTCGATGCCCACGCCGAGGCCCAGGGGCTGGACTGGATCGACCTCCTCAAGATCGACGTGGAAGGTTTCGAGCTGGGGGTGATCCGCGGTGCGCATGGGCTGCTCGCGTCCAAGCGGATCGCTCGGATCCTGCTCGAGATCGGCGACCTCACTTTCACCAACGCCGGTGTCGAACCGATGGAGATCCTGAAGGAACTCGAGTCACTCGACTATCACCTGCATCGCATCACCCCGCAGGGGGGAGTCGCCGAGCGGATTCAATCTTTCCCGACCACCGGCTTCAGTGCCAATTTCTTCGCTGCTCCTCGCGAGGATTGCCTGGGAGATCTGACCCGGATCCGCGATCAGTTCCAACATTCCTGACGGTCGATTGAGCGGACTCAACGGATCAAGGCCGGCAGAATTCGAGCATGTCCGCGGCGTCCGATCCGGCGCTCGTTCCCGGAATTCTCGTCTCAGGAAGAGAAGGACCGATTGCCGGCCGGCTCGCTCCCGCATTTTCCCGCGGGAGCGAGCCGGGCCGGCCCGGCCACTGTTCCGGATTCTCCGACTGAGAACCATCACCGATTCATCAACCGTTGGCGTTAGCGGTCGTGGACGTGCTCGTCTGCGAGGAACCGCCGTTGCTCGACGATGCGGTCGTCGAGGTATTGGTCGTGGCGTTGTTCGATCCGTTCTGCCCGGTCGTGGCCGATGAGTTGGTCGATGTGCCGGTCTGGGACGATGCGCCCGACCCCACCTGCCCCGAGTTGGACGATCCGGAGCTCGAGGTCGTCGTGGATGCGTTACCGGTCGGTCCCGACGTCGAGGCTCCCGCCTGCGTGCCCGTGCTGCCCGATGCGGAACCGCCCGACGTATTGGTCGAGGACGACGTCCCCGCGGTGGAGGTGCTGGTCGGTGAAGGAGTCGGAGTCGGTGTTGGCGAAGGTGTCGGCGTGGGTGTCGGCGTGGGTGTCGGTGTTGGCGTGGGTGTCGGCGTCGGAGTGGTTGACGTACCGGTATTCGAGTTCGAGGTGCCCGAAGACGGCTGCGTGCTCGATGATCCGCCCGTCGCGGATGAGGCCGAGCTACCGGTCGATGCATTCGCGGTCGAGCCGCCGGTCGTCGTCGTGGACGCATTCGTACTGGTCGAGGCACTGGCCGATCCGCCCGATGTCTGGCCGGTCGGAGTGGGCGTCGTCGGGGTGTTTGTATTGGATCCCGTCGTGGTGTGAGTGGTCGACCCGGTTGGCGTCGGGGCCGGGGTCGGCGTGGGAGAAGTCGAGGCGGGCGACGTGTTCCAGTTCGTGGTGAAGGTCGTCGTGGTGTCCCCGTTCGTCTTCGATCCCGAGAGGGAAACCGGGGGCGTCACGGTCTGTGTCTGGGACGGGGTCAAGGGGGAGCTTGTCGGCGTCGGGGTGGTGCTGGCTGAGGTGCTCGAGGTGCTCTGCGTGCTCGACGTTCCGCCGCTGACCGACGGCTCGACATTGATCATGGGCTGGACGTTGATCACGGGCTGGACGGTGATCGTCGCGTTGTTGGAAGCCCTCTGCATGATGGTATGGCCATGCCGCTCGCTGCTCCCACGGTGGTGCGTACCCGATGTGGAGTTGTTCGAGGTCGAGCCGCTGACCTTCGCAGTTTGTACTTGCGAGCTCCGGACGTGGGCCTGACGCTGGACCATCTCATGCCCATGATGAAACATCGACAACAGGAGTCGACCTTCCAGGTCTTCGACCAGGCCCTGGAACTTGACGTGACGCCGCGACGTTTCACGATTGACCCGATTAGTGACATCCTGCCGTGACATGGCCCCTCCCTGGGACAAAACGCCCTGCACTCCGAGCAATCTCGAGCCGATCATCCTGATCGACCCATGAAGGCCCCGACGAGAGAGACGTTCGATTGACTGGGATCGGCAATTCCCCTCGAAACCATGAGCTTCCTTCCCGATCGCCTCTGCCGATCCTGGTGATCGTTCACGATGGGCAAGAGAAGTTGGTGGGGAAAGCAGATTCGGTCGTCAAGGTTTGAATCTGGAACGCCAGGAGGCCAGGGTATTCGACACTCGACCTGTCCCCGCCTCGGAATCCCGTCTCGTCAGTGCGACTGCAAGACTGTCATGCCCATCTCGGCCCGAAGTGTGCCACGCGACGTCGACTTTCTCCCGGGACCGGGTCACTTCTCTTCGAATACGTCATTGAGAACCATGGCGAGTCGGACGCCTGCTCGGTACAGGCGCTGACGCGCGATCGGCAGATTCGCAGCCTGGTAGGCGTCGGCCAGCTTCTGTCCCTTCTTGATCTTCTGTCCGCTCGTCGGATCCCGGTAGGCTTGCCGGGCGGCCAGGAGGCTCTCCGTGGCCCAGTCTTCGATGTCGCCGGCCATGACCTGGGAGCGGGCCTCGTCGGTATCCATCGCGATCAGCTCGGCCAGCCATTTCTCCTCATCGCGGCCGGCTCGTTCGATGATGTCCGAATCCCAGAGTCGGTGCATGTTGGTACCCTGGTCGAAGAACCGCACCTGAGTGTCATTTCCGCCCCGATCCTGGTTGTCGCCGACGTGCATCGGCATGTGAAGGTCTTCCACCAGGTGGAGCAAGAATCGAAGCGCTTGCCGCCGTTCTTCCACCGGACGTGCGGGATCCTTGAGGATCGTCCGGAACTCCCGGATCTTCGGGATGATATATCCCTTCTGAGGCTCGGGTCCCGCGAATCGGTCGTCGTATCGGTCCTGGTCGAGGGGCACGTCCACGTAATGCCAGGGGCCGCTCCCCTTGACATCGCGACGGTGGTCATCGGCCCACAAGGACGCGACGGCCATCGACTCGCCCGGCTCGAGCAGGGCCACGATGGCCGCCTTCGCCTTCGGATTCAGGTGCCGCTCGGCGAGCCTCGCGGTGAGACGGTGCCCGAGCGGTCCCCAGGCCCACGAGTTCGTGGCACCGCAGAGGATGAGGACCATTACCATGAGGTAAGACCTTGGACGCATGGCTCAATCCTTCGGGAGGCGGAAGGTATGTTCGAACGAATTCGTACCCAGCCTATCGAGGCGCAATGGCAATTGCACCTGCCCAGTCTTACGAGATTCTCGGGATTGCGATCGTCGCGAATCCCGGCCGATGACATGGACCGATGCCGTTGCATCATGCCGGCAAGGAATGGTGCGGGCCGGTGGACGTGGTGACGGCTTCATAGAGTTCGACCAATCGATCGGCCTCGACCTCGGGGTCGAAATCGGTCTGGATGCGTTCGCGAGCGTTTCGCCCGAGCCGTCGAGATTCTTCGGGATCATCGAGTAGCCGAATCATAGCCCGCTCGAGTGCGTCGGGGTCATCGGACGGGATGATGAGGCCGCTGGCATCGGCCTGAAGCAGGCCACGAAGCCCGTCAACCGATGTGGCGATGCAAGGTACGGCATGCGCCATCGCCTGGAGTAAGGTCACCCCCGCGCTGGAGACGATCGAGGGTTGACAGTAGATATCCAGGACCGTCCAGTAAGCCGCGCCCACCGAAGGAAACTCGGCCACGGTGACCCGCTCGCCGATCCGGAGTTGCTGGGAGCTCCGCCGCAGGTCGAGATGACTGGCCCCCTGCCCCGCGATGATGAATTCCACATCCCGTCCCGCATCGATGACTCGTCGAGCGGCCTCGAGGAAGACCATCAATCCCGATCCCTCGTCGAGTGGACCGCCGGTCCCGATCACCGGCACCCGTCCCGAGCCGGTCACTCGCAACGACTCCTGGGGCAGGACGATACCGGGAGGGATCACTGCGACGCGGTCCGCGGGAACTCCCAGCTCCCCGACCAGCCCGGACGCGAGATCCGGGCCGGTGACGATCAGATGACGACACCATCGACGGCTCAAGCGTAGTCCGCGCTCGATGGTCCGGAAATGGGCGACGGTCTGGATGTAGGGCAACTGCGAGAGCTCGGACACGGTCAGTGCCGTCTCGATCATCTCATCATGAACGACATGCACCAGATCCGGCCGCTCCAGCCGCTCGTCGGACCAGAGCGACCGCGCCGCAAGCCCCTTCATCCAGGAATGGCCCAAGGCAGGGACCTCGAACACCCGAGGATCACCCGTCAGCACATTCCCCTTGGAAAGGCATAAGACCTGCAGGCGACAGTTTCTGCGCTCCAGCCGGTCCAACCAGGGGCCCAGCGGCGACCGTGCATCATACCGGCTGAGCCGGCCCGCCAAGATCAAGATCTTCAGCACACCCGCTACCATGGATCCCCGTCGCATCAGCGATCGGACGGAATGATCCGACGCTGATCAGGACTCAAGAGACCGTCCGAGATGGACTTGCCTCCTCTTCGGGCCGTTGGAATCGGTGCGCCGTTGGATTATACTGACTTCCTCGGCAAGTGAGGCCTGGCCAAACGCACCGTAGCTTGAGTGAACGCATGAATGTAACGACCACTGAGCCCGTCGCCCCATCTCTCGACGAACTTCGCACGCTTTCGCATCGGCTGATCGAAAACGTCGGCCTCGTGGTCCTCGGCAAGCCCGACGTCATCCGGCTCGCCGTGGTCGCCTTGCTGGCCGAGGGGCATGTCCTGATCGAGGATGTTCCCGGTGTCGGCAAGACCCTCCTGGCCAGGGCGATGGCTGCCAGTATCGACTGTTCCTTCCGGAGAATCCAGTTCACTCCCGATCTCCTGCCCTCGGACGTCCTTGGTTCGAGCATCTACCACGCCCCATCGGGCGATTTCGTCTTCAAGCCGGGGCCATTGTTCGCCAACGTGATCCTCGCGGACGAGATCAATCGGACGACTCCCAGGACGCAAAGCGCGTTGCTGGAAGCGATGAGCGATTGCCAGGTGTCGGTCGAGGGTAAGACATACCCCTTGTCGCCGCCATTCATCGTGCTGGCCACGCAGAATCCCTACGAGTTTGAAGGGACCTATGTCTTGCCGGAGAGTCAGCTTGACCGGTTCATGATCCGGCTCCGAATGGGTTACCCCATCCGCTCGGAGGAACGCAAAGTCTTCGCCAGTCATCGCGATGGTGAGCCGGTCGAGACCCTCGGCGCCGTCCTGAGCGCCGAGGATGTCCTGCTGTTGCAACGGGGAGTCAGGACCGTTCAAGTCGATGATGCGATCGGCGATTACTTACTCGACATCGTCCATGCCACCCGGAGAAGCGACGATCTCCATGTCGGCGTGAGCACCCGAGGTGCCCTGACGCTCTACCGAGCGGCTCAGAGCCTGGCCATGGTCTCCGGCCGCAATTACGTCATTCCCGACGACATCAAGACCCTGGTCGTCCCGGTACTCGCCCACCGGGTTGTTGGCAAGTCTTTCCTCCAGGCCGGAGAATTCGGCGCCGCCGAAGCGATCATCCGCGATATCATGGACCGCATCCGCGTTCCCACCTGAGTCCATAAAGCTTGTTGCGTGCGGGCGTGTGCGAAATGTTGGGCCGGGAGCCAAGACCGATGGGCGGCGACGACAGGACACGCAACCGTGCACCCCGCGGGCGGATTCGGCGAATCGCGAAAGGGTTGCTGGGTGCCCTCGGGCCGTCGGAACGATCGATCCTGACCCGAGAAGGGTTGATGTATTTCGCGGTGAGCCTGGCGCTCCTGGTGGCGGGCCTGATCCAGCAGGTGAATCTGATTCTGCTCGTCTTCACGCTGGCGGCGGGCCCATTCCTGGCCTCCATCTTCGGCGGCCGATCCATGTTACGACGGCTGACGGTCCAGCGACGAATTCCTCCCTACGTCTTCTCGGGCGATCCGCTGGTCCTTGATTATGCACTCGAGAACGGCCGGCGGTGGTACGCGGCGCTCGCCGTCTTCATCGACGACTCGCTGATCCCGGTGGATCGAGGAGTTTCGGGCGCGTCCGCGCTGCTACCGCGGGTTTTCTTCGCGCGGATACCCGGTCGCGAGAGGGAACGGATCCAGTGGCGATGTAGCGGTCCGAAACGAGGGAAATATCGATTCCGCGATCTCGACGTCGGGACCCGGGCTCCGTTCGGAATCGTTGAGCACCGCGTGACGATCTCTCTCCCCGACCAGATCGTCGTGTACCCGAAGATCGGCCAACTCTCCCGACGCTGGTTCCTGATCCAGCGACAGGCGACCGAGAATCGTCGGGGACAACGGCACGATCAATCCGCGCAGCAGATGGAGTATCACGGCCTTCGCGATTATCGATCCGGCGATAGTCAACGCTGGATCCACTGGCGGACGTCGGCGAAGCGCAATGAATTGATGGTCAAGGAGTTCGAGCAGCAGAACGAGCAGGATCTGGCGATCCTCGTCAACCCCTGGCTGCCGAGGACCAAGGCGGCGGCCGAGCAACGCGAGGCCGTCGAGCAGGCGATCTCGTTCGCGGCGACCGTCTGCCTGGAGACCTGCCGACACCAGGGGCGGCGTCTGGTCCTGGGCTGGACCGGCCCTGCACCCGGCGTCCGGCATGGTCCGGCCTCCGTGAAGCTCCTCCATGAATTGCTGGAGCAGCTCGCGATCCTCCGCTCGGCCAGCGAGGGCGGCCTGGCCGAGCTCCTGGATATCCTCCCTCCGGTGGTGCTGCGCGAGTCGATGTTGATCGTCGTCTCCACGCGGCCGCTGAATCTCCTGGAGGAAGCGGAGAAGACCGCGCGCCTCTCGGGGGCGGGGGCGAGGACGCTCATGGGCCGCGTCGTCCTGCTCAACGCCACGCAGGGCGACCTGACCCCCCTGTTCCAGACCAGCGAGGCGACCACCGAGAACATCCTCCAGCATCGACTGAGCGGCGCGATTCAGGAGCGTCTGTCGGGCCAGGATCAACGTCGGCGCGGCCCCGACAGCGAGGACGAAGACGACCACCGAACGCCATCGAAGCCATACCAGGCCGGGGGGGGAGGGTATCGGCCGTGAACAGCTATCTGATCTATCGTGCCAGTTTTTATCTGATGCTGACCGTGGCCACCACGGCCTTGAGCGGCGACTCATCCGAGACGCGAACGTTCCAGCTCTTCCCCGTGGCCGTCGGCATCGCGGGGATCGTCGCGTTCCTCACCGTCGATCGCCATGCGAACTGGGCGCTTTCCCGGCCCATCGCCAACATCCTCGCGTTCATGACCGTGGGAGTCCTCTACTTCGAGTATCGTCTCGATGACTCTCAATTGATCCGAGCCCTCGGTCACTGGCTGATCTACCTCCAACTCATCAAGTATTTCTTGCCCAAGACGGCCGAGGACGACTGGTTCCTGTTCCTGCTCGGTCTGATGCAGGTCTTGATCGGGGCGGTGGTCAGCCAGAGCGACCGGATCGGATTGTGGCTTTTCGTCTGGGCGATGCTGGCGATCTGGGTGCTGGGTCAGTTCTTCCTCCAGCGCGAGGCGGGGCGGTTCCTCTCGTCCGGAGAGGCCCTGGGGTCAACTGTCCTGCGGCCATTGACGGTCGACCCGTACGCCGGGCTGTTCGACCTGCCGTACGTGCTGGCCACGGCCCGGGTCCTGGCGACGACGCTTGCGCTCGGCGGCCTGATCTTCCTGACGCTCCCGCGGCAGGTCGGGGCCACCCGCTCGCAGCCCGGAGCCCAGATGGCTCGGCATCTCACCGGCTTCGACGAGGAAGTCTCGCTCGGTCAGTTCGGCGAGATCCTCGAGAATGACTCGGTGGTGATGACCGTCGAATTCACCGACGGAGAAGGCAAGACGATCAGTCCGCCCGTGGAGCCCTTGTGGCGCGGCGTGACTCTCGTTCGATACGAGACCGGCCGGTGGCGGCGACAATCGCACCTCGTCTCCCAGATCTATGTCGGATTCCCGGGGCGCGGCCGGCCGCAAAAGCTGGTCCGCCAGAAGATCAAGCTGGAGGCGAACGACTCCGAGACCTTGTTCGCGATGAGGCCGATCCGGGAGGCGACCGCGACGGGAACCCGCTCGCCGCCGTATCTCAACCCGATGGACGGCACCCTCTTGCGTGCGGATGCCCGGGGAGGAACTTACGATTACGAGGTCTATTCCGATCCACAGCCCGGGGCGACACAGCCCGGCGAGGAAGATCCGAGCGGCCGCCTCGCGCACACCGAGCTCTTGCTCTCGATTCGCGAAGATCTCAAGAGTCACCTTCGCAAGATCGCGGAACCGGTCGTGAAATCGATCGAGGGAGAAGGTCGCGAACAGACCATCGCCCGGGCCCAGGCCCTCGAGTCCTTCCTCCGCGACTCGGGTCAGTTTCGATACACGTTGCGCATGGATTGGATCGACCACAATCTCGATCCCGTCGAGGACTTCCTCGTCAACCGCAAGGTGGGCCATTGCGAGTACTTCGCCAGTGCGCTGGCGCTCTTGCTCCGCTCGATCGACATCCCGGCCCGGGTGGTAAACGGCTTCAAGGGAGGCGACTGGAACGACCTGACCCAGACCATGAACGTCCGCCAGAAGCACGCGCATAGCTGGGTGGAGGCCTATGCCGGCTCCGATCCCGACCGGCGGCCTGTCTGGATCACACTCGACCCGACCCCCTCGACCGAGCGCGCGGAGTCGATCGCGCACGTCGGCGGTCTCGCCGGCAGCTTCAGGCCCCTGACCGATTTGATCCGCCATATCTGGGTCTTCTATATCGTGGGGTACGACCGCGATCGCCAGAATCGCCTGCTGTATGCCCCGATGCTTCAAATGGTCACATGGATACGAGAGAATTACAATAAACTCATGACCCTGGCCAGGAGGGGACTGGCGGTCCTCTTCCGATTCGAGGACTTCGGCGCATTCTTCAGTTGGCGGGGTGGCGTCGTCGCATTCCTCGGGCTGAGCATGACGGCCGGCCTGTTCTTGCTGCTCTACCGACTGGCCCAGCGCATCATGAGGTGGTTCCGCGGTCCCGTGGTCGACTCGGGATCGCTGACGGCCGGCATCCTCTTCTACCGGCGGTTGACCCAGTTGCTGTCCCAGCTCGAGCTGGAGCGTACGCCGGCCGAGACCCAGGGCGAGTTCGCCGTGCGCGCCGCCAAGTTCCTGACGGGTCAAGGTCTCCCGGCTCAATCGGTCGCCGAGGTGCCCGGTGAAGTCGTCAACGCGTTCTACCGTGTTCGGTTCGGCCATCTGGAGCTCGATTCCGACTCGCTCGAGCAACTCGATGCCAGGCTCGACGCGCTCCAGGCCAGCATGAAGCCAGACTGATCTTCGATGAGGAGGGGCGAGGCTCCGCGCTTTCGCGGGGCTCGACCTTCGGATCTCTTTTCGACTTCGAATGAATCCTCGGTGTGTCACCAGGATCGATCCGACTACCGAGGCTCCGCACGGGCGACCGTCCCGCATGAAGGTGCGGTCGAAGAGTGCGACTAACGGGGGAAATGCGACGGATGCGAGTGGGAATCGTCGGATTCGCGGGTAGCGGCAAGAGTACGTTGTTTCAACTCCTGACGGGGGCACGTCCCGATCCGGGCAAGATTCATTCGGGCCAGCTCGGCGTCGCGATGCTGTCCGATCCGCGACTGGATTACCTCACGACGCTGCATCAACCCAAGAAAGTCACCCCGGCCACGGTGGAGTTCCTCGATACGCCCGGATTGATGGCCGGCTCGCACGCGGACAATCCCCAGCGCCTGGCCCTGATCCGCGAAGGCGACGCCCTCCTCATCGTCCTGAATGGGTTCGGCGGTGGCGACCCGGCGGCCGAGCTGGCCACGTTCCGGGAAGAGATGCTCTTCGCCGACCTCGGGGCGGTCACCAATCGCGTCGAGCGACTCGAGGCCAGCGTGAAGAAGCCGCGGCCCGACCGCGAGGTCTTGGCCAAGGAGCTCGAGATCGTCAAGCTCGTGCAAACGACGCTCGAAGAAGGCAAGAGCGTGTCCGCGTTGGGTCTCTCCGCGGAGGACAAGAAACCGCTCCGGTCCTTCGGCCTGTTGACCGACAAGCCCCAGGTCGCCATCCTCAACGCTCCACAAGGGACGGTCGTCTCCGCTTCGCTCCTCGCGATGGCTCCCGAAGCCGTCACCATCGACGCGAAGCTCGAGCTCGAGCTCATCCAGCTCGAACCCGAGGAACGCGCCGTATTCATGGAAGACCTGGGAATCCAGGAGCTCGGCCGCGATCGGATCATCCGTCAGGCCTACGATGCGGTGGGGATCATCACCTTCTTCACGGCCGGAGAACCCGAGGTCCGCGGCTGGAATCTCGAGCGCGGGGCCAACGCCGTCGAGGCGGCCGGCAAGATCCACACCGACATCGCCAAGGGGTTCATCCGGGCCGAGGTGACCGCCTACGAGGATCTCCATCAAGCGGGCTCGGTCAAGGAAGCCAAGGCCAAGCACCTTCAACGTCTCGAAGGCAAGGAGTACATCGTCAAGGACGGCGATGTCATCTACTTCCGAAGCGCACTGTAACCTTCAGACCGGCGAGCCATTCCCGATCGCCCACGCGGGTCAATCCGGATCCGCCAGGGATAGGGGGTTGCGGACTCGTGATCTCGAAGAGCGTGGCCGTTCCCGGTTCGGCAGGACTTCGCCGTCCGGCCGCGTGCTCATGGGGATGCCAATACCTCCATCACGATGATCGGCGACATCGGCATGATTCTCCTTCGAGGCAACGACCGCGAACCCGCCGCGAGGCGAATTCGATCCGCCGGATATCCCGGTTGCTATCGAGGCCCGCGCAGCCGACTTTTCGTTCGAGTCGTGGCGCGACGATCGTTTCGAAAGGGTCGCCGTGGTCCGTTCCTCCGGCTCCGTTGAGGATGAAATCGCGGCGTTCTGGATCGGCCGGGATGATGGCTGACCGTTCGAGGACTCCAGTCCTTTGGTGACGCCCTGACCCGGTCCGGGTTTCAACCCGGCGAGATCGCGCTTCGGCTTTCTCGACCCATCATCCACAACGGTGACTACGGTCGATGACCGCAAACGCGAGTCGGGCGAGCTTTCTTTGGCTGTCGCCATCGAGTGAATGCCCGAAATCGCCGAAGGACGATCGCCTTTTCCGACTGCGGGAGGTGCCGCATCCTTGGAAAGGGAGTCAGGTTGCACGCTTGCGACCGACCCCGATACCGGATTTCGCGAAGCCGTCGAGGTCGAGCGCTTCGGGTCGCGTGGGAAGAGCGCCACGGCGAAAAAGCAGACGATCAGGACGCTGATGACGATGCTGGGACCGGCTTGACGATTCATGGTCATACATCGCAGGGTGGTCGAGCACGGATGAAAAACGGGATGTCTTACTCATTCCCATCGGTCGGTCCACGCGACGACTTGAGTTTCGAATCCGATTTTCCGCGAGAAGATTGCCCGAAGACTGTCGAAAGAACCGAAGAAAACAACGGGAATTTGACGGCGGCCTTCTGAAGCATCTTTCCCGGTCGCCGATCTTATTCGTAGTGAGGATCGTAGACTAGAAAGGGCGTTCTTTTCAGCGGTGCGTGCGATCTCCGCCTACGAATGGCTGCACTTGTCCGCTTCGGACCTCCCGGTTAGGATAAGAGTGCTGGAGTCGGCCTTTTTGAAACGAAGCAATTCGCTATCAGATCAGGAACATAACCCCATGCCCCGGATAGCCTTCCGTCCGTTGGTGCTGATTGCGGTCCTGGCGTTGATGGCCGTAATCATCGGGGCCCAGGCCCCGGTTCCTCAACCCGATGATCAGGAAACCGCACGGGAGGTTGTCGAGCTCGTCGAACGAAATCACATGGCACGACCGGTCATCGACGATGAGATCGCGGTCAAGTGGTGCGATAATTTCATCAAGGATCTCGACCCTCAGAAGTATTACTTTTTGAAGGCCGACGTCGAAGAATTCAAGAAGGAAGCGAAGACCCTCGACGACCAGGTTCGCGAGGGGAACATCGACTTCGCCAAGAAAGTCTTCGATCGATTCCTCCAGCGTAGCGACGAGCGATACAAGGAATCGCAGGAGCTGCTCAAGCAGAAGTTCGACTTCTCGACCGACGAATACCTGACTGACGACCCCGAGAAGATCGATTATCCGGCCGATAAAGCCGAGGCCGATGCACGTTGGCGCAAGAAGGTCAAGCTGGACCTCTTGATCGGCAAGGTTGTCGAGGAGCTCGACGATGCCGAGGTGATCCGTAAATGGACCATCCGCTATCGCGACCGCAACCGGATGTCGCACCAGATCGACTCGAACGAGCTGCTCCAGATCTATCTCACCAGCCTGACGAAGACCTTCGACCCCCACTCCTCCTACCTCGGTCCCAAAGACCTTGAGGACATGCTCAACCAGCAGCTTCATCTCTCGCTGGAAGGGATCGGCGCGTCACTCCGATCCGAGGACGGTTATGCGGTCGTTCAGGAAGTCGTACCGGGGATGGCGGCCGACAAGGATGGAAGACTTCAGCCGGAAGACAAGATCATCGGCATCAAGAAGGAGAACGGCGACGAGGTCGACTTCGTCGAGAAGAAGCTCAATGATGTCGTCCGCTATATCCGAGGGCCACGCGGCACCAAGGTCCGCCTGATCGTCCAGCCGGAGGGCACCAAGGAGCGGCGCGTCTACGAGCTGACCCGCGAGCGAATCGAGCTCAAGGAGCAGCACGCGAAGGGCAAGGTCATCGAGGCCAAGGCGGCTGATGGCAAGAAGATCAAGATCGGGATCATCAACCTCCCGGCCTTCTACGGCGATACCGGGGCCATCCTCCGCGGTGATCCAAACGCCGTGAGTGCGACCTCCGATTGCCGCAAGATCCTCGAAGATTTCAAGAAGGAAGGCGTCGAGGCCGTGGTGATGGATCTCCGGGGCAACGGCGGTGGCCTCCTGGAAGAAGCCAAGACGCTGTCCGGACTCTTCATCGACTCCGGCCCGGTCGTGCAGGTGAAGGAAGTTTTCGGAGTCAAGCCGCTGCTCGACGACGAGGAAGGGACGGCCTGGGATGGCCCGTTCGTCCTCCTGATCGACAAGGCCAGTGCCAGCGCCTCCGAGATCTTCGCGGGCGTGATCAAAGACTATAGCCGTGGCCTGATCATCGGAGATACCAGCACGTTCGGCAAAGGCACCGTGCAGAGCATCGTCCCGATCCAGAGCCATTCGCGTCGCCGCGACCGCGGCAACCCGAACCGTGGAGCCCTCAAGCTGACGATCCAGCAGTTCTTCCGGGCCAACGGCGACAGCACCCAGATCAACGGGGTTGCCCCCCACATCCACATCCCCTCGATGAACGATCATCGCGAGTTCGGCGAGGGGAAGATGGATAATGCCGTCAAATTCGAGAAGGTCGATCCCCTGCCACACGACCAGTATCACCGCGTCCCGGCGGATCTGGTCGCCCACTTGAACGAGCTCTCGGCCGATCGCAGGAAGGCCGAGCCGAAGTTCCAGAAGCTGGATGAGCAGATCAAGAAGTACCTGGAGCGGAAGGCCCGTCACTCGATCTCGTTGAACGAAGCCAAGTTCAAAGCCGAGTACGTGCCGGATGACCCCGAGGAGAAGGCCGCCGACGAGAAGGCTAAGAAGGACCGCAAGAAGAAGAAGTACGTCGAGCGCGAGATCTGGGCCTCGGATTTCTACAACGACGAGGTGATCCGCATCGTGACCGACTACCTGAACCTCGGCTCGAAGGTCCTTGCCGCCGCTCCCGAGCGAGCCAGGATCGTCGGCAAGTAATTGACCTGGGTCATCGAACGGATACGCCACTCTCGAGAGTGTCAGGAAGGCCGGACGCAAGTCCGGCCTTCTTGCATTAATTCCCTGACTGGAGTCTCGATCCATCGGTCAATTCGATCGGCGATCGGAACGGACCGAAATCTTCCGGCCTGGGCCTGCGACGGATGGATACCCCTCAGAGCTTCAGGCCGAGCAGTTTCGCGGCATTTTCCCGCTCGATCTTTGCCCGGACATCGGGCGGCAGCTCGAAACTCGATAACGCCTCGAACTGCGGGACATCCTGGCCGGGCCTGAGGTAGTCGGTGCCGAAGAGGAGTCGCCCCGCACGCCGGATGAGGAATTCCTTTCCGAACGATCGATCGCGAGTCAATGCTCCGGCACCCGAGCCCGCCGAGAGGTCCCCCCAGAGGTTGGGATAGCCCTGAAACAAACGATCCAGGGCTCCTCCCGGCGTGACGGGGCCCCGCGGGTAACTCCCCAGGTCTCGAGGCGTGATTCCTCCGGAAATCGAGGCCCAGAAGCCGGGCCCATGCCCGATGAAGGGCACGTTGGGGAAACGCTTCAAGACCCGCTCGAGTCCCGGTAAGCCGGGCTCATCCATCCCGCGCTGATCGTCCATGTGGAACAGGATCGGGAGATGCAGGTCGTCGCAGACTTCGTAGAGGTCTTGCATCCTGGGATGATCGATCGGGAGACCGGCCTTGTGCTCACCAAAGCCTCTGGCTCCCTGATCGACGTATTTCTTGAGCATCGCCCTCAGCCCGGCTCGGCCGCCGGCATACGAAGTCCTCGGATCGATGCAACAGAAAGGGATCAAACGTTCCGGAAATCGCACGGCCGACGCGATCGCCTGTTCGGTCAAGTTCAGGTAACTCGAGGATTCAGGCGAAACGAGGGGCAAGACTACCGCTTTGATGATGTGGTGATCGTCCATCCAGCGAACGAGAGCGTCGGCCGTGAGTGGCGGATAAGTGTTCCAGGTTTGCCCGACGTGGGTGTGTACGTCCACATAGGGGCCCTGGGAGGGAGCGGAATCCAAACCCTCACCGGCCCTTGCTCCCATCGGACCGATCCAGTTCGAGGATAATGCCGCTCCGGCCGTGGCGGAACTGGCGAGGAATTGCCTCCGGCTCCGGCGATTTTGCAGCATGGTGACGTATCCATGGGCGATTCAAACTTCGTTTCGAAGCAGAGGGTGCCGAGGACGGTGATCTCTCGCGATCCTTCCGGGTCATCCCTGGATCGCGTTGGTCCGGCCCAGGGCGATGTCGAAGTCGCCAACCGCCGGGACCAGCATGGCGAGGATGGCAAAACCATAGACCCCCGCGCTGACCAGGAACGCGGCCATGAGGTCGCCGTTCACCAGGCTGATGATGCAGTAGAACGTCCAGAACGGCGTCACGACCGAGACCCATGCAATCGCCTGCGACGGATTCTTGGACCCCAACGAGCCGAAGAGTGCCACGCTGCCGGCTCCGATGAAGATCATGAAGCTGAGCAACTGCCGGCCGAACTCGCGGTCGCTGAGTGCGATCAGGAATGAGCAGAGCAGGATGCCGACCATGAGGAAGAAGATCGTCCCGAGGCTGTTGGCCACCGCGGTCCGGCTGCTGGTATACGTGATGGCCGCGTGGAGGCCCAGCATCGCCGCGAAGTGGCAGAGCAGGAGGAAATCGATCAGGAAAAACAGGAAGTTTTCGCCGGTCATCAGCCCCATGGCAAACAGGACGGTCGCCGTGATGACGGGTAGGCCGATCATCTCCTTGCAATTGTAGAGTACGCCGTACAGCTTGCCGTAGATGAATTCCTTGGGACTGAGCTCGGTGACGAGGAGCAGGTCGAGCGCACCGGTATCGCGTTCGCTAGTTAGGGCGGTCACGCCCTGCGCATTGACGAGGACCAGGCTGAGGATCGTCAGGCCGACGGGGATCATCACGAGGCCCGACCGTAACGGGTTCTCCATGCCCCGGCTCAGTTGGAAGAACAGGCCCATCCCCAGGGCGAAGAGCAGGATGTAGCACCCTTTGACGATGAGCGGCCTCGCGCCGTAAGCCCGTGTCATGAGCTCACGCCAGAGGATGGGATTCGTCCAGGCATGGCGGTATGGCTTCGCCGTGGCCCCGATCCGTCGATGCGTACGCTTGGGGACATGCAGGCCCGTGGTTGGACCGGGCTCGCCACCCGATTCTCCACCCCCGTTCGGACCCGAAGCGGCGGCGAGGACCTTCGAATGATCGGTGTAGTGAGATACATCGGCCTCACGATCGGACACGACGCTCGATCCGCCCGCGACCATGGCCGCCGAACCGACGGCGACCGGGGCCTCGGCCAACTCCTCCTCGATCTCGACGAGCGTCTCGACGACCTCGACCTCGCTTCCTTCTCGCAGCTCTCTGGGCTCGTTCCGGCCCGGATTCCACTTGCGGAGCTTGTAGGTCCCGAAGGCCACCAGCAGGGCGGCAAAAGTCAGGCGACAACCGATATAAACCAGGCTCGAGGCCCGGACGACGCCGGTCAGCTCGCCCGACGGGGGATAGAGGACGGCCAGCATCGCGCGATAGGGGTTCAAGACCTCGACCAGCGGCACGCCCATGAAACTGAGCGTCGGGAAGACCAGCGAGAACGCCTCGACCCCCGCCACCGAGAACACCACCATGAGGATCGTGAGCGAGATCGACTGAAATGTCCGATCCCGCCACAGGGCGATCAAGAGTCCCAGCGCACCCCCCGCCACCCCGGACGAGGCCGTCACGGCGAAGAGGTTTCCCACCTGTCCGAACGAGATCCCGCCGAGCAGCGTGCAGAGAAACAGCAGGCCGACGCTCGCGGCCAGGATCGTCAGGACGTTCATGAGGCCGGCGACCAGCTTGCCGAGCACGATCTCGAGATCGCTCAGGTCGGTCATGAGCAGGAGCGTGAATGTCCGGCGGTCTTTCTCATACGAGACCGTCGCGGCCGTGAACAACGGCGCGAAGAAGAGCATCAAGGTCAACTGGAGCATGGCGAACATCCAGTAGAGGATGCCGCCGAAGCGTGCCACGACTCCCAGCTCCGAGACGGTCTGCCAACCGATGAACGATTGCCACGCCGTCCACATCAAAATGAACAGGAAGACCGAAAATGATGAACGCCCGAGGTAATAACGCAAGGGCCGGGGGGCCGTCAGAACCTCTCGCGCAATGATGGGTCCAGCAAACAAGGACGAACCTCCAGGATCGGCAGTCGCCAGGGTGGAATGAAAAGGATTCGCGAGGATTGCAGCAGAATACGACCCCGCATCAGGTCTCGTAGCACGAAGATTGTGAAGTCGCTGGAACGGAGTCGTTGACGATTCGATCGGCCAAGCCTTCAGCCGCCGTACGCTCTCGGACGATGCTTTGTTCGCGATTTCCCGAATTATTGCCGATCTTCAGTCTAACAGAAGTCCGCCGGAGGCGGCAAAGCAAGCCGATCGGTCAAGCGTTCTTGGATCGGACGGAGACCCCGAATTCCTCATTCTCGACCGGATGACCTGACCCCCGGCGCCTTCGCTCGGGGTGGACTTCGAATGTGCAGGGGACATTGACAACCCGCAACGCCCCATCATAGGATCGAGTTTATCCCCTCTAGGCGACGTTTTGCAACCAAAGGAGCAGCTTGGGAGTGGCTCGTTTCGGCTCGAAACGCCTGTTTCGCGTGAGCATCCTGATCATCCTGGGGGCTCTGTCGGTGCTCGCGGCACCGCGGACATCCCGAGCGGGCTGCCATGTCGCCGATCGGCCCGTATTAGGCCGTTCACTCTCCTGGGAACGGGATCAGCGGATGATCCTCGAAGACAACCGCACCCCCGAAGCTCCACCGATCTTCACGCATCCCCCCTGTCCCGGGGAAGTTCCGTACCATTTCAGTCCATCGATCCTGACGCTCGATATCGCGACGCCCGATTCCCGACGTCGGGAAGTCGCAATCCATTCCGAACCCCTCTTCGACGTCGATGAGATCGAACGACCGACCCCGCCGGGTTGCCGGCTGGATCGCCCTCCGCGACGATCGGAGTCGCATTTCACAATCGGGTGATTGGACCGGGAATACTCGGACCGATCGTCATTCCTCCTCGGCGATTCGATCGTACAAGGTGATCCTCGTTTGGTCCCCACGACTGCCAAGATTCGGCCGGCGAGATTCGCCTGTCCGGTGATGCTGTTGTTCGTCCTGGGATGCGGTCGCGCCTCGTCAGTCGGTATCCCCGGTGTCGAGCTGTCGCCTCCCCCCGCGTGGAAGCCGGTCGAACGAACCGCATGGATGGTCCCCGGCCAGGCCCTGGCGGCCTGGTCGGGACCTCAAGGCTCGTCGTTGGTCGCCTACCGGACATTGGCCGGCCCGGACAGCTCGGCGGGCACGATCGTCGATTCCCTGGCCAACCGCCTCGAGAATCTCCCCGGCTACCAGCTTCGCGAGCGGCGAAGCGAGACCGTCGGCGGCATGACCGCCGGTCGGGTTGAGGTGATCGCGCCGGGGACCGGCGATGCCGTGGCACCGAACGGCCTGGGGACGCCCGTCGCGACCGATGGCAAGCCGCTCCTACCGACCCGGCAGGTGACCCTGGGATTCGCCCGGCCCGATGGGATCCTCTACTTAAGGTGGCACAGCCCGGAATCGTCTTACGATCAGATCGCGCCGGATATCCGGAAGACCCTCGACTCGCTTCGCTTTTCGGCCGCCCGCGGACCCTGGACTTCGGGCCGCCCGGCACCTCGAGACGGGGAATCCCCCCGATAATCGGGCGAATCTCCTCGCATCATTGGATTTGTGTCTCGCATTCATAACGATCTCGTTTTTTCGGGTTCATCATCCCTCGCCAGCCGCGTCGGCCCCTGGGATATCCGCGCAACGGAGACATTCCCCATGTCAGTACAGGTCAACCCGGTGCGGGACCGCCGGGGGCGGGTCTACACGCCGGCCGTCGGCCCGCGATTGCGGCCCCTCCTCTGGACCATCCTGATCGGCTTCGCCGTGCTCGGTGCCAATGGTTTCTATCTCGCCAGCGTGACCGCCCTGACCTGGTACCTCGGCACAACGCAGCAGACTTTTTTCTATATGCTCATGATCGCCCTGCACCTATTGCTGGGCTTCGCGGTGATCGTCCCGTTCCTGATCTTCGGCGGCGTCCACCTGGTGACCTCGTGGAAACGGCCGAATCGGAG
Organism: uncultured Planctomycetota bacterium; assembly: GCA_963743925.1. GTDB lineage: Bacteria > Planctomycetota > Planctomycetia > Isosphaerales > Isosphaeraceae > CAVZRC01. Next base: position 71,459 of record CAVURY010000041.1, read on the forward strand.
TGCGATACGCTACGGCCTGGCGCTCCTGGCGACCGCGATGATCCTGCTCATCTCGGGCCTGGTCCTGGTCCGGATCGAGGGATTCGAGGTCCGCGATCCCCGGGTCCGCGGCGTCGGCTACTGGCTGCACGTCCTGACCCCGCTGGTCGCGATCGGCCTGTACGTGAAGCATCGCCTCACCGGGCCGATGATCCGCTGGCATTGGGCACGCCGGTTCGGCGTGGCGGTGGTGGGTTTCGTCGTGGTGATGGGCCTACTCCACCGGGAAGATCCTTCGGCCTTCGGCGTCAAGGGCCCCAAGGAGGGCAAGACGTATTTCTATCCGTCCGAGGCGATCACGGCCAATGGAAAATTCATCCCCGCGCAAACGTTGATGATGGACGAATATTGCCTCAAGTGTCACCAGGACGCGTATAAGGGGTGGTTCCACTCGGCGCACCACAACAGTTCGTTCAATAACAAGGCGTACCTGTTCAGCGTTCGCGAGACCCGCAAGGTCGCGATGGAACGCGACAACTCCACCCAGGCCGCGCGCTGGTGCGCCGGCTGCCATGATCCGGTCCCATTGTTCTCGGGCGAGTTCGATGACCCGAATTATGACGACGTGAACAACCCGACCAGCCAGGCGGGGATCACCTGCACCACCTGTCACTCGATCACCAACGTGAACAACACGCGGGGAAATGCGGCTTACACCATCGAGGAGCCCATACATTATCCTTTCGCCAATAGCGACAACGAGGTCTTGCAGTGGATCAATAACGTCCTGGTCAAGGCCAAGCCCGAGATGCACAAGAAGACGTTCCTGAAGCCGGCCATCAAGGACGCCAAGTTCTGCTCGGCCTGCCACAAGGTGGGCCTGCCTTACGGGGTGAACCACTACAAAGACTTCGTCCGCGGCCAGGACCACTACAACCCCTTCCTGCTCTCGGGCGTCTCGGGAGGCGGAGCCAGGAGCTTCTATTATCCGCCGGTCGCCAGGTCGAACTGCAATGAATGCCACATGGATCTGAAGCTCTCCAACGACTTCGGAGCCAAGGATTTCGACGGCAAAGGGGGCCGGAAGATCCACGACCATCTCTTCATCGGCGCGAATACCGGGCTGGCGACCATCCTGGGAGACAAGGAGACCGCCGACAAGCACGCCCGGTTCCTCGCCGACAAGAAGCTTCGTGTCGATATCTTCGGGCTCCGCGATGAGGGGGTGATCGAGGGTAAGCTGATCGGGCCCATCCGTCCCGAACTGCCGACGCTGAAGCGCGGCGGGAAATACCTGGTCGAGGTGGTCGTCCGGACGCTCAACATTGGCCACCTCTTCAGCCAGGGGACCGTCGATTCCAACGAGATCTGGGTCGAACTGACCGCCAACTCGAACGGACGGATCATCGGCCATTCCGGCGGGATGGGACCGGACGATTCGGTCAACCCCTACTCGCACTTCATCAACGTTTACATGCTCGACCGTGATGGCAATCGGATCGATCGCCGCAATCCGCAGGACATCTTCGTCCCACTGTATAACAAGCAGATCCCTCCCGGTGCCGGCCAGGTCGTCCATTTCGCCCTCGATGTCCCCGGGAACGAGACCGGTCCGATCACCCTCGAGGCCAAGGTCAACTACCGGAAATTCGACCGGACCTATCTCAACTACATCTTCGGGAAGGACAAAGGGCCCAAGCTTCCCGTGGTCGTCATGGCTTCGGATGTCGTCCGGCTCCCGGTCGAGGGAGGGACGGTGGCCAAGAACGATCCATCGCCGATCGAGCCGGTCTGGCAACGCTGGAATGACTACGGCATCGGCCTGCTGCTGGAAGGCGGGACGAAGGGCGGACAGAAGGGTGAGTTGAAGCAAGCCGAGGAGGTCTTCCTCAAGGTTGCGGATCTGGGACCCGCGGACGGCTGGGTGAATCTGGCGAGGGTCTATCAGAAGGAAGGTCGAATTCCGGAGGCCCTCTCCGCGTTGGAGAAGGCCGCCAAGCATGAGAAGCCCGCGGCTCCCTGGGTCATCAACTGGCTGACCGGCCAGATCAACGTCCGCAACGCCAATCTCGACGAGGCCATCCAGAACTACGAGGCCGTGCTGAATACCAAGATCCCCGAGCGCAAGATCGACCTCAGCCGCGATTTCGAGGTGATCAACGAGCTGGCCGCCGCGTACTACGGGCGAGCCCGTATCGAGGCGATCGACAGCACCGAACGGGTCGGATTCCTGAAGAAAACGATCGCCGCTTATCGCCGGACACTCGCCATCGACTCCGAAGACTTCCCGGCCCATTATGGGCTGGGCCTGGCCTTCGGCGACCCCGCCTGGGGAGATCGTTCGGCCGCGGATTCGTCCGAAGCGGGCGACGGCGCGAAGGCGGAAGTCGATCCGGACGCACTCGTGAAACTGGCCTCGAGGATCGCCCGCTCGCCGAATCAAGGGGACCCGGCCACGCGACGGGAGGATGCGTTCCGACTGGCGCGCGATGTCCGCCGATTCATGGATGGTCCGCGGCCGCGCTTCCAATCCAAGCTCGAGCCGCTGCACGAGATCGTCGAACTCCTGGGATCGGCCTGGGACGCCGAGACTGACCCCACCGCCCTGGCCGCCCTGGCCCGGGCGCTCGAGGTCACGCACAAACGGCTGCATGAGCGGCTCAAGCCCGACGAGACGGCGGAGGGCCTGGCGTTCGCCAAGGCGCGGAGCAAGGATCCGGCGGCGAACCAGAATGCCCAGTCGATCGTGATCCACTCACTGCATCGCCCCGGCGCGCCCGGGATCGATCCACCCGCGACCAAGATCGGGTCTTCACGCCCCGCGGCAACACCGACGACCCGAGCCGTATCCTCGACCGCATCGCCCCAACCGGAGCCCGGAGAATGAAACGCGAATCGAACCTCGTAGAGATCATGCGACTTGCCCTGTCACTCGGGCTGATGAGCCTATCGGGCTGCGGGACCGAGGCCGCGAAGCCCACCATCGCCGCGCCGGTGGCCCCGGTACGGCCGGTCGTAGTCAAGGCAAGCGTCTTGCCCGACGTCAGGTTCATCGATATCACCAAGGAGTCCGGTCTCCATTTCGTCCACAACAACGGAGCCCTCGGGGAAAAGCTCCTCCCCGAGACGATGGGCGCGGGAGTCGCGTTCATCGATTACGACGGCGACGGCGACCCTGATCTCTTCTTCGTCAATTCGTCGAATTGGCCCGGACATGCGATCAAGCCGGCGACGACACAGGCCCTCTATCGGAACGACGGCAAGGGACACTTCGAAGACGTGACCCGGGCAGCCGGGCTGGACAAGACGTTCTACGGCCAGGGCGTCGCCGTGGGCGACTACGACAATGATGGCGATCCCGACCTCTACGTGACGGCGATCGGCGGCGGACACCTCTTCCGCAACGATGGCAAGGGGCATTTCGATGACGTGACCGACGCGGCCAATGCCAAAGGCCCCAACGGATGGCTCACAGGCACGGCGTTCCTGGATATCGATAACGACGGCGACCTGGACCTGTTCATCGCCAATTACATCACCTGGACGCCCGAGATCGACAAGGTTCAAGGCTTCAAGATCACCGGAGTCGGGCGGGCTTATGGGCCTCCGACCTCGTTCAGTGGTTCATTGTGCGCCCTCTTGCGTAACGACGGAGGGCGATTCACGGACATCAGCGAGTCGTCCGGAATCCAGGTCCGCACCCCCGATCTGAAGGTGCCGGTGGGGAAATCGCTGGGCGTGGCCCCCTATGATGTCGACGGCGATGGCCTCGTCGACATCGCCGTGGCCAACGACACGGTCCAGAATTTCCTGTTCCACAACAAAGGTGGCGGGAAGTTCGAAGAGATCGCGATCATGTCGGGAGTGGCCTTCGACCAGTCGGGTTCGCCCCGAGGCGGTATGGGTATCGACTGGGCTCAATTCCAGAACGACCAGCGATTGGGGCTGGCCGTCGGCAACTTCGCGAACGAGATGACGGCCCTGTATGTGTGCGACCGGCCGTCGATGCTCCAGTTCTCGGACCTGGCCAACCTGTATGGGCTCGGTGCCCCGACCCAGCCTCCGCTCAAATTCGGCCTCTTCTTCTTCGACTATGACCTGGATGGACGCCTCGACTTGCTCTCCGCCAACGGCCACCTCGAGCCGGAGATTTCCAAGGTCCAGGCCAGCGAGACCTATGAACAGCCGATCCAACTCTTCTGGAACTCCGGCAGGCGTGGCAAGGATCTCTATGTGATCGTGAAGCCGGAGAACGCCGGTCCGGACCTGTTCAAGCCGATCGTCGGCCGGGGCAGCGCCTATGCGGATATCGACGGCGACGGCGACCTCGATGTCGTGGTCACCGTCAACAACGGCTCCCCACGCCTGTTCCGAAACGACGGGGGAAACAAGAATCGCTGGATTCGCCTCACCCTCGCCGGCAACGGTCAGACCTCGAACCGCGATGCCATCGGTGCCAAGGCCCGGCTCAAAGCCGGCGGGCTCACCTGCGAGCGCCAGTTCTTCCCCGCGAAGAGTTACTTATCCTCCGTCGAGTTCACGATGACTTTTGGCCTGGGCCAGATCAACGAAGTCGACGAAATCACCGTCACATGGACGGACGGCAAGGTCTCCAAGCGGACAGGACTCGCAACAAACCGCAGCCACCGGATCGAAGAGGAGAAGGCCGCGAAGTGATTCCAGCCGGAAAACCCGGATTTCTCACCTCCGGGGCACAGATTCACGTGGAGTCAGGAATCGAGTTCCACCTCGAACGTCTCCCGAATCCGTGGCTCCGGGGTGATTTGCATTATTCCATTTCGATATCTCACCTCGACACGATCCGCACGAACAATCCCGTTCTTGTGCATTCCTTTCATAAATCCGATGACCCCGCCAATCCGCTTTTTCCCAATCAAGTCGCCGGAATGCCCAGAAAAATCGATTTCGAAGGCCGGTCGGGCTCGATAAGTCGTATAGATTGAATGAAGACGAGGCGGTTTCGATCGGTGACGTAGTTCATTTCCCCCGACCCGAGGTCGGGGGGTTCTTCCAATACCAGCGATCGTTCCAGTTCCGGCGGGGTTGTATCTCGCGTTGTGCCCGCAATAATTGTTTAATGCTTGCACAACGTTGATTGAAATCCCGTCCTGAAAGGGGATGCCTCGATGCTGCACATCCTCGGCCGAGCGCGTGCGGGCTATTGTGATGGAGTGACCCGGCGCGACTTCCTCAAGATCGGGGGGTTGGCGCTGGGCGGCCTTTCGTTACCTGGCCTGCTCAGGGCGGAGGGCCAGGCCGGTATACGCGGGTCACACAAGTCCGTCATCATGATCTACCTGGCGGGCGGCCCGCCGCACCAGGATATGTTCGATCTCAAGCCGGGCGCGCCGGAGGAAATCCGCGGGGAATTCCGGCCGATCCCGACCAATGTCTCGGGGCTGGAAATCTGCGAATATATGCCGCGCCTGGCCCGGATGATGGACAAGTTCGTGCTGATTCGCTCGATCGTCGGCGCAGGTGGAGATCACTCGGCCGGCCAGTGCCTGACCGGGTATCGAGACCTGATCAGCAAGGCTCAAGGTGGCCGCCCGAGTCTGGGCGCCGTCGTCTCGCGGCTCCAGGGACCGGTCCATCCCGACGTACCTCCGTTTATGGGCCTCTCGCCGCGGACCGGCGAGGCGCGGTGGGGAAACCCCGGCGACCCCGGTTATCTCGGGTTGGCGAACGCTCCGTTCACCCCATTCCGGACGGAAACCAAAGGGGGAAAGTCGGCTAACGGCATGGCGGGCCTGAGTCTCGAGCCGTCCGCCATCACGCCGACACGACTCGCCAGCCGCAGGTCACTCCTCGGTCAGCTCGATGGATTTCGCCGGGCCTTCGATCATGACGAGGCCGTCCGGGGGATGGATGGCTTTACGCAGCGAGCTTTCGAGGTCCTCTCCTCGCGTAGGGTGTACGAGGCCCTGGACGTCACGCGAGAAGACCCTCGCGTGCGGGCCCGCTATGGAATCGGAGACATGAACAACGAGAAGGACGGCCCCCCCTGCTGCATGGATCACTTCCTCATGGCCCGGAGATTGGTCGAGGCCGGCGCGCGCGTCGTCACGATCGGATTCGGCCGTTGGGACACGCATAAAGACAACTTCGGGACCAATCGCGTCCGTATCCCCAAGCTCGACATGGCGCTCTCGGCCCTGGTCGACGACCTCCATCACCGCGGCCTCGATCGGGACGTCTCCGTGATCGTCTGGGGAGAATTCGGCCGAACGCCGACCATCAACAAACAGGCCGGCCGGGATCACTGGCCCGCGGTCAACTGCGCCCTGATGGCCGGCGGCGGGATGCGGACGGGCCAGGTCATCGGCTCGACCGACAAGGAAGCCGCGTACGTGCGAGACCGACCCGTCTCCTTCCAGAACGTCTTCGCCACCCTTTATCACAACCTCGGCATCGATCCGGCTACAGTCGTCTCCGATCGCGGCGGACGGCCGATGATGCTTCTGGATGAACACGAGCCGATCCACGAGGTTCTTTAACTCGGAAACCGGCCTCGAAGACATCGGCCGCGGAGGAACGCGGATCCGAAAAGAGCACCATCAATGAAGAGACAAGACGTCCGCAGATGAATACCGATCGGAAGACGGATAAGACCGAAGAAACACGACCCGAGAGCGGATGTCGTATTGCTTCGGATTTCCTGATTCCGGCCCTCCATCTGCTTTGATCTGCGTCCATCTGCCGATAAACTTTTGAATCACGTCGCTTGATGCTGGAAGGGCGAGCCTATCGGCGAGGCTGACTGCAACGCGGCTCGGTCGCCGCCTCGTTTTCCAGGATCATGGAGGTCGCGTTGAGCCCTCGAGAGCTCTTCTTTCGTCTTGGGGCGGCCGCCATCCTGGGAAGCCTCATCGGCATCGATCGTCAGCGCCTCGACAAAGCGGCCGGGTTGCGCACGCACATGCTCGTCAGCGTCGGCTCGGCGCTGGTGATGATCGTCTCGGCCTATGGCTTCGACGATGTGCTCAAGGAAGGTCGGATCACGCTCGATCCTTCGCGTATCGCGGCACAGGTTGTCAGCGGGATCGGGTTCCTGGGAGCGGGAGCCATCCTCAGAAAGGGCCGGTCGGTCCACGGCCTGACGACGGCGGCCAGCATCTGGGCTGTCGCGGCGGTCGGGCTCGCGGCCGGCGCCGGCCTCTATCTGGCCTCGGCGTCAACCACGTTGCTGATCCTGATCATCCTCGCGGCGCTCAAGCCAATCGAAGACCACCTCTTGAGACACGATCGGCGTCGCACACTCACGATCGTCGCCGACCAGATCCTTCCCCTGTCTGAAATCGAGTCTCAGATCAGGAACGGCGGATTGTTGATGAACAAATTGAAAGTCCGGCCCGGCAGGATGCTCGGCTCACATCGCTTCGAGATCTCGATCGACCGGACGTCCGACTCCAAGATGGCGGCCCTCGTCAACACTTTGAAAAAGGTCGAGGGCGTGCGTGAGGTGGGTTACGGCTGACCGGGGCTGGTCGCACTCGGCGACGCACTCGCATTCCCGGCCGGCGATGCCTTGACACTCGCGGATGTATTGTCGCTCGGCTTGGACGACGGATGGTAGCGGCGAACGCCCCATTCCTCGAGCAACCCGACCCGGTGATAGGGCTTGCCGGCGCGATACCGTTCCAGACCCGTCTGATAAGTGCGCTTTTCGGGACCATCGTCGGTCGACAGCTCGATCGCCTTCTGCTGCCATTTGACCGCACTGTTGTAGTCCCCGGTCTCCGCATACGCGGCCGCCAGGGATGCCAGGGGTCGGGCGACTTTCCACCGGGTCAGTTCGCAAGCACGGGTCGCCGAGGCGACGGCTTTGCGGCCGTCTCGCAATCGGGCCTCCGGGCAGGTCGCGAGCATCCAGGCCCGTACGAGTTGGGTGTCGGTGTCGTTGGGAGCGATCCGGGCGGATGACTCCACGTCCGCCAGCGCCTGATCCCACTCGCCCAGGTAGGAGTAGACGGTGCCGCGATTCCGGAGATTCTCCGGCTGCAAGGGCTCGATTTGAATCGCGCTGTTCAAGTCTTGCAAAGCCGCTTTGTGCTGGCCGAGTGTGAGGTAGGCGGTCGCTCGACCGCTATGCGCGTCCGCCTTCTCGGGGGCAAGCTGGATGGCGCGGCTGAAGGTGGTGACCGCCTCGGCGGCCTTGGCCTTCATCAGCTGAATCGAGCCGATGGAGAGGTACGCGTCCGAGTTCTTGGGATCGACCTGGATGGCATGACGGAACTCGGCCTCGGCTTCGTCGAGCGCCTTCCGCTCGAGGAGCATCAGGCCCCGGGTCATGTAAACGAAGATCGATCGCGATCCCAGCTCGACGGCTCGGTCGAGGTCGACGAAAGCTTGCGGGTATTCCTTGAGGGTGTAGTGAAACACCCCTCGTTCGACGAACGCCTCTCCACAACGCGGATCGGCCTGGATCGCCTTGTTCACGTCGGCCATCGCCAGGTCCATCCGATTGCGGAATTGCCACAAGAACGCCCTTTCGATCCAGGCCGAGACATTCCTCGGATCGAGGCGGATCGCTTCATTGAGGTCGGCGAACGACCGGTCCAGATGATCGTTGTCCTGGCAGACGATCGCCCTCATGAGATGGGCGAAGGATGTCCCATCGTTGAGGTCGAGTTCCGAGGTGAAGACGGGCTCCGCCTGATTATACTCGACCACCGCGTCTCGAGGGACCCAGCCGAGCAAGCCCTGGCTGGGCATCGAGATCAAGAGCTGATCTCGCTCGACTTTCTCGATGCGATAGATGAACCCGGCGCGGCTCGGGATGATCTGCTTATGACCGTCCCAGAGCGAGAATTCGGGCGTCCTCTGCACGACATCCCGGCTATGTTCGACCGCGTGCTTCGCCCCGGCCTTCAGGTCCATCCGGAAATTCACCCGCGATCCGTCCGGACGATCCCCGGCCCGAGCCGGCATTCCGACGGCGAACAGGATGAGCAGAGCGACGAGAAGGGACTTCGTTTGTCTTGACATCGTCGGACTCCTTTCCGAGGCGGCTGGCATAACATCGCCGGAATCCTTACCGGGGACAGGTCGCTTGCGAATTGCCCGTAATATGGCTGGTTACCGAAAAAGGGGCAATGGGAAAAACGGCGACCCGACGCCCTACACCCTGCCTGAATGGCACCGATCTGGCTCGTCAGAGCATTTCCGCCGCGGACAGCGGGTCCTTCACGAGTTCCTCACTCGCCGGAGTTTCAATAACAGCCGGGCTTGTCACCTGTGCGGGCCTGATGCGTCCGGCCAGCCAGAGGCTCGCCAGGGTAGAAGCCAGGGCGATGACTCCCACCCGATCGAAGTGGAGCAACCTGCCATCGATGCCCGGGGTCAGGATCTTCCCGCCGATATAGGCTCCCAGGCCCGTCGACAGGTGCTGGACGGCGGAATTGGCGCTCATGAATCCCCCGCGACGTCGAGGCTCGACGCTGCCGGTGACCATGGCCAGGGCCGCGACCATCCGTCCGGCATTGCTGAGCATCAAGAGCCCCACCACGCCGACGGCGATCCACAGGTTGACGGGAGGAAGGTTGGTCACGGCGATCATCAGGATCGCCGAGATGATCGCCACCACCCGGTAGACCGGCAGCTTGCCGTAGTGGTCCGCGAGGCGCCCGATGAGCGGCGCTCCCAGGAGCGTCAGGACGCCGCCGGTCACATAGACGAGCGGCAGGCTCGACTCCGGCACTCCCACGTTCGACACCAGGTAGACGCTGATGTAAGGGATCACGGCGAACCCGCCCAGCATCAGCGTCACGACGAGAGCAAACGCCCTTTGATGGTTGGGGATGCTGAACGTCTCGCGGAACTGAACGAGAGGATGCGTGTGTCCGCCGGATCGCATATGGTTTCGTAGGGGCGGGAGGATCATCAAGGCGCCGAAGAATACGGGGATGCCCAGGGCCGCCAGGATCAGGAAAGGGACTTGCCACCCGTTCCGGGTGCCCAGATGGAGGCCGACGGGCACTCCCACCACCGACGCGACCGCGAAGGCGGTCATCAGGACGCCGGTCGCTCGCCCCCTTCGCTCCTCGGGGAAAACATCGCCCACGATGGCCAGTGCCATACCCCCGAGGATTCCTCCGAATGCACCCGTCACCACCCGGGCCGCCACGAGCGTGGCGTAACTGCTCGCCAGACCGCAGAGCAGCGTTCCAACCAGGAATCCGGCGTAGAGGTTGAGGAACGCCGTCTTTCGGCCGAATCGATCCATGAACGACGAAGCCAGAAACCCCGCGATCCCCGCGCTGATCGTGTACGACGAGACGATCTGGCCGAACTGATCCGGATTGATCCGCAGGGTCCTCATCAATTGGGGGCCCAACGGCATCACGACCATGAAATCGACGATGCTCGTGAACTGGACCGAGGCCAGCGTGAGCAAGAGCATCAGCTCTCGTCGCCTGCTCGCACTCGGGGAATCTGCCGCATCCGCTCGAGCTCCCGCTACGCCCGGATCTGTCCACTCAGCTTCCCGATCAGCTTTCATGGTCCCTCCTTGTCCGATTCCATTTCGGCAGGCACCATACTTGCGAAACTTGACACTTTTCGGTGGGAACTCGGAGAAATCACGAAATCGGAGTATCATCGAGGAAGACGACTTATTCCGACTCCGAGGACCGCCTCAGGCATTCTATCCGGGCGGGAAACACCCGGGCTCACGTGCAAGACTTTGTAACTTCTGCAGTGAAAATCGACGAACTGGAGCGAAGATCGGCAGGTCGCCCTCGGAACTCACCAGTGTGTTATATTTCATCTCGAACGGGGAGACTGGCTCAGCGCTTCCCGGTTTCGGACCGGCGAGTTCGGGATTGATCCCCAGAGGATCCGTCCCGGCGCACGTCGCGCCCGCTTTGATTGGATATGACTCCCTTGAACGGCAACGACGGAGCGGTGCGCGGGGATTTCCTTGTGGTCGCAACGGTGAACCAGTTTTCACGGACTCACGACCGATGCCCGATTCCCGAGAATTGACCGGGAATCGCTTTGTCCTGCTCCCGGGAACGGTTCAGTCTCGGCCCCAACGCCGACGCGACGACAGGCTCTCGCCCGACGCTCCCAGAGCGGGAGGATCGTCGACAATGCGTCGGCTACTTTGGTCCGGCTTGGCATATCTCTTCCTGGCCTGGACGGCCGGAACGTCAACATCCGCCGCCTGGAGCGAGCCGCCGGCGACTCCCGAGGCGGAGGCACCGCCATCCACGGCGACGGCGACGACCGACGACCCCGATCAGGTGCTCGAACGCGGCCTCGATAAGGAACGGGCCCGGAACTGGGGCGCGGCCATGGAGGTCTACCGGGATGCCCTGGAACGGTGGCCCAGTCGCGTCGATTTCAGTCGCCGGCTGCGACTCTGCGAGATCCACTTCAAGCTGCATCGCCGATATTCGGACACCAGCTTCCGGACCGTGTTGCTCGCCCTCCCCCCCGAACAGTCCGCCGAGCTTTACGACGAGGTCCTCGAGCGGATCCAGAACAACTACGTGGACGCGGTGCCCTTCGAACCGCTCGTCCGTCACGGGCTCGACAACCTCGAGGTGGCGCTCCGCGACCCGGCCTTCCTCAAGGCGAACGCGCCATCCGCCGCGGCCGATCGCGTGTTGTGGCTCCGAGAGACCCTCCGACAGCAGCGCGCGAATCTCGTCGTCCCCGACCGGATATCCGCCATTCGGATGGCCCAGACGTGCAGCGAGCTGGGCCGACAGGCGATCGGCCTGTCCGCGACCCCGGTGCTCCTGGAATTCACCTGCGGCGCCTGCGACGCCCTCGACGACTTCACCAGCTACCTGACGCCGGACAAGCTTGAGGATCTCTATGCCATGATCGATGGCAACTTCGTCGGCCTGGGGATCGAGCTCAAAGTCGACAAGGAAGGCCTTCGCCTGATCGGCGTGATTCGCGGCGGACCGGCCTGGGAAGCCGGCCTCAAGGCCGGTGATCAGATCACCCGGGTCGGCGGGGTTTCCATCAAAGGGATGGCCCTGGACGAATCCGCCAACCGGCTTCAGGGCACGGAAGGGAGCACCGTCGAGTTGGGGGTCTTGAGACGCGACGGGAGCACGCAGACTTATCGATTGGTCCGCCGACACGTCGAGGTGGAGAGCGTGACCAAGTCCAGGATTGTGGAACCCGCCGCGGGGATCGGTTATCTCCGGCTGTCGGGCTTCCAGAAGACCTCGACCGATGAGCTCGACTCGGCGATCGCCGAGCTTTCTCGCCAGGGGATGCAGATCCTCGTGCTCGACCTCCGGGGGAATCCGGGCGGCCTGCTCAACGTCGCGGTGGATATCGCCAGTCGGTTCATCGACTCGGGACTCATCGTATCGACGCGCGGGAGAGCCCAGGGGCAGACGCAGATGCTCTCGGCCAGCGGCCGGGCCCGATGGCGTTTTCCCGTGTACGTGCTCGTCGACCATGATAGTGCGAGCGCCAGCGAGATCCTCGCGGGGGCCTTGCAAGATCACCAGCGGGCAACTATCGTCGGGGCGCGTACTTATGGCAAGGGATCGGTCCAGAGCATCTTCTCGCTCCGGTCGGCCCCCGCGGGCCTCAAGCTGACGACCGCCAAGTTCTACTCGCCCCGAAATCGGCCGTACAGCGAGCAAGGTGTCCAGCCCGACGTGCCGATCACCTCGCGCTCGTCCGCCAAGCCGGTCGACGATGCGGCCCAGCTCCGGGAAGAGGCGAATATGGGCGATCCGGCCATGGATCCCGCGCTCGCCGCGGCGATCCGAGTCGCAACCAGCCGTCCGCGGGCCGCGAAGTGATGTTATGATGGGAAATTCGGATTCCGTCGGCTGTCGAGCAGGGACGATCGATGAGTGATAGGACGGGTAAACCTTCGACGCGGATCGACCCCGAGACGGCATGGACGGTGGTGACCGACTCGCCTCTCAAAGGGCTCGTGCTGGCGCGAGAGGCCGGTACGATCCTCGCCTGGGACGAGGGGAATCAGCTCTATCTCTTCGATACCCAGGGCGAATCCCTATCAACGTCGCGTGTGCCGAACAAGATCCTCGCCGGATCGATCAGCGACGACGGGACCTTGATCGCCTTGCTGGTCGACGCGGCGGATGCCGGCCTGCTCCTCCTGAACGCCGATTTCGCCATCGAGCAGGAGCGCCCGGCGCCCTCCGACGCGGCATTCGTGTCGATCGATCCGCATGGCCGCTATGTCGCGATCGGGACGCGGCACGGGATCTTGCACCTGGTCAATCGGTATGCACGGCCGGTCGGCCGGCTCGAGACCCTGGAGACGATCGCGCATTTCTGCTTCGTCCCCGACCAGCCGATGGCGGTGGTGGCGGCCGCCTTCGGGATGTTGGAAGGCATCGGCCTGGAGTTCGATCGTGGCCAGGAGCGGCTCGAGGCCGAGACCCTCTGGCATGATCGCTTAATGTCGAACGTCGGCAGACTCGCAATTAATGGCGATGCCTCGATGATCCTGGCGAGCTGCTATACCCTGGGCATCCAGCGGTTCGATCAACGCGGGCGGAACGAGGGCTCGTACCATCTCGGGGGTACGATTGCTCACGCAGTCCCCGACTTCCCGGGTCGTACGATCGCGGCGGCAACCCTCGAAGGCGAGCTGGCGGTGATGAACTCCGCGGGAAATGTCCGCTGGCGCACCCAGCTCCCCAGACCGGTCATCGCCCTGGAAATAGACCCCTTGGGTCGATATGTGATCCATGGGAGCGCCACCGGCGAAATCGTCCGACTCGACCTTTTCGGCGGCGACACGGCTCGAGCGGCCAAGCGGACCACGGGACGGACGGCTTCCGGGGTGGTCGGTGCTTCCTCCCGCTCGACAACCGGCGGCGTCCGTGAGCCCGCATGGGTCGTGCCCCTCGTGGAGACCGACCAGCATGCCGAGACCGCGGTGCTCGGCGTCCTGGACGATCCGCCGGTCATCGCCGTCTTCACCAGCCCGCACCGGCTCCGCTTATTCAATCTGGCCGGCGAGATGATCGGCCAGGGGCCAGACCTCATCGGAGTGGGACGGCTCCTGAAGGCGTCCCCGGGTTGGCTGGCCGCCGCCACCGACCGGCAGATCCTCCTGACCGACTTGAGCCACCTGACCCACCGTCGCGTGGATGTCAGCCTGGTCGAGCTCACGCACCTGGCCATCCGTCCCGAGGAATTCGGTCTGGCTCTGGTCCAGGAACGGGATCGGATCGGCCGACTCACGACGAGCGGACGCTGGGTCTGGAAACAGGAGCTGAAGGCGGCCGTGGAGGAGATGGCCATCGGTCCCTACAGCTTCCTCGGCGTCACCACCCACGGCGGTCAGATGCTGATATTCGACCCCGCCGGTGAATCCACCTGCACCTTCACGTTCGACCCGAGCGACCCTCCTCTGCTGATCGAGGCGCCCGAAGAGGCGCCTCCGCAGGTGGCCTGGGTGACGCTGGCCCGCCGTTCGCAAGTCCTTCGCGGACATGACTTGCGAGGGAAAGTCATCTGGGAGCGGACCCTCGCGTGGGAAGGTTGGGCCTTGTTCCGGCTGGGTCGCCTGGCGGTCGCGACTTCCGCCGACGGCCGAGCCCTGGCTTGCGACGGCTCGGGCGAGGTCCGGTTGCAATCGACGTCTCCCGGCGATCCGAATGATGTCTTCGCCCTGGACCCGACGGGCGTACCACTTCGCGTATCCCGGCGAGATGTTCATCTCATCTCCGCCGCACTGGATGGCCGAGTACTCTGGCGGGCGATCGTCGACCAGCCCATCGGGCCCCTGGCCGCCGGCACCGCGGGAGCCGCGGTCATTCTAGGCCGTTCGCTCGCGTGGTTCCCCAATCCGAAGCTCCCCGGCGATTCATATGCGGTTTAAGTAGGTATGTCTGGAGATCTCGACTTGTGCTGATGGACGTCTGAAGAACTCGGACCGCCCCAGGTGTCGTGTTGCGATCATGCAACAGGCTTGCCAGAAACTTGACCTTGAACTACACTGGACCGAATAATCATGACGGATACTGCATGGGGTCGAAACGGATGCAAGCTCGTTTCTCCACCATCTCTCCTTCGGTATTCTTTCGGCTCTCTCCCTGATTCGCTGGAGGCGTGATCGGAACATTTTCATCGGTTTCATAAGATTACGCCAGACACTCAAGGAGTGGTCCAGCCTCTCAGCTCGGAGGTCTCAATGGTCGAGTGTGATTCCGTGGTCACGGTCTACTTTCATCCTGAAAGCAAGATGAGTCTGCATGAGTGTGGGGAGGAAGAGGCGCGGCGTTTCAAATGGATCGAGAGCGAGAAGGCGGGCCGCGACCTGGGCGAGACGGCGATCCGCACCTGGATCGGCAATCATTGGAGCGGATTCCTGAGGCATCGGTGGCTGGAGCATCTCCAGGGCAAGACCTTCTGGATCGAGCTGGATCAGGGGGATTTCGGGCTGCTCACCACCGCATTCCAATCTTCGCCCCTCATCGACCCCATCATCGAGCATTTCAAGCACGGTCGTGAGAACCTCGATATCATCCTCTGGGCACTCGATCAGCGACTGCCCCTGAACGAGGTCCGGGAAATCCTCGAGGCACTGGACGTCAACAGCCGTCGCATCGAATGTCGGTTCGATCCGCGTCGGTGTCGCACCTCGTCCTGAAATCGAACAGCGACCGGGCCCTTGACAAGGCCGTCCGAGATCAGGTTTTCAACCCGCTGACTGGTTCGCCGCGCAATTCTCGACCAGGCGTACCAGGGTGCGGACGAAGCAGCCCGTGGCCCCGATGTCACGACCGGGACTATCCGCGTCCGACCAGCTCGGGCCCGCGATGTCGAGATGAATCCACGGCGTCGTGCCCACGAATTGCTCGAGAAACTTCGCGGCCGTCACCGCCCCGCCCCACTTGCCCCCCACGTTCTTCATGTCGGCCACATGGCTCTTGAGAGCTTCCTTGTAATCCTCATCGAGCGGGAGCCGCCACGCGCGTTCTCCGGTCTGACGACAGGCGACGAGGAAATCCTGACAAAAGGCATCGTCGTTCCCGAACAACCCGGCGACCTTGCTGCCGAGTGCCACCAGACAGGCACCCGTCAGGGTGGCGAGGTCCAGGACGCGATGCGGTCGCCTCTCGACGGCGAAGCTGAGCGCATCGGCCAGGATCAAGCGGCCTTCGGCATCCGTGTTCAGGATCTCGACGGTCTTGCCATTGCGGATCGTCAGGACATCGCCCAGCTTCATCGCACGACCGCCGGTCATGTTTTCGGTCAACGCGAGATACCCCGTGATGTTCACCGGCAATTCGAGTCGAGCGACGGCTTGCATCGCGGCGGCCACGACGGCCGCACCGGTCATGTCGGCCTTCATGTCTTCCATCGACGCCGAGGGCTTGAGGCTGAGGCCGCCGGAATCGAACGTGACGCCCTTGCCGACCAGCGCCAGGGGCGGCGACTGGCCGCCGCGGCGATAATCGAGGATCAGGAAGCGCGGAGGCTCGTCGGAACCGGCGGCCACCCCGCGCAAGCCGCCGAATCGCTCTTGATCGATCCGATGCTCGTTCCACGTCTCCACGACGATCCCCGCATCGGTCGAGACGAGCTGGATGCGTTCGGCCAGCTTGGTCGGTGGCTTCTCGGCGGGGGGCGTGTTGGCCAGGTCCCGGGCCAGGTTGACGGCCGCACCCACGATCTCGCCGCGACGAATGCAGGTTTCGAACGGGACCGATGGCTCGTCCTCCTGTTCGGTCGGGACGACCAGGCCGATGGAGCCGAATGAGTAACGATTCGGCTCGGTCTTCCGCAAGCCGGGACTTCGCGTCCCGACGATCGCCCCTTCGATCAAGGCGGATGCCACGCCGCTCGTATCCTCGGATCGCGGGAGGACGAACGCGACCGATTCCCGGCTCTTGCCGGCCAGCCGCTTGGCGGCCGTGAACGCGGCGGAGAAAGCGGCCCCCGTCTCGAAGCGGGATTGCGGACCCAGGCCAACCATCAGGAGCATGCCCGCTTCGAGTCCGGAAGGCTGGTGGAGCACCGTGAGCTCGCCCGGCGAGCCCGTCACCTCCTTCTGAGCGATCAGCGCCTGGACCGTCTTGCCGACTCCCGTCCCGACCAGTTCGCGAGGCGGCTCGACATCATTCTCGAAGACTCCTAGCACGAGGCACTGCACTTTGACCGAAGTCACCGGCTGGCGGAGCAGTTGAATATTCATCGTACTCGAACGGATTCCGGAAGGGGTTGGCCGGGAAAAGCGGGGAATTGACGCACTCAACCCTCGCAATCGAGCCATCATGGCAGGCTTGGCGAGTTCGCGCCAAGCCGACTTGCCCTGCCTCCGATCTCTCGATACAATCCCCGCCGATCCCGTGGCTCCGGGCCGGGCATAGGATCGGGCCACCAACGGCGAACGCCTTCATCCCGAGAGTCGGTGAGCGAACTGGCAGGAAGCCGGCTCGATCGCGATCGGCGACGGTCTCTCGGCTATCGACCGACGGACCGGGGCCGGCCGTATTCCGAAGGGCTGCGTATCTGACGATGACAGCACGCCCAGGTGCTGGGAGAGCCAAGGATGGTAAAGTCCCACTCCAATCGACGACGTCTGGCGGCACTCCTCCTCTTGCCGGGCATCGCCATGGGCAGTGGATGTGTCGTTCGACGATACACGGTCCGAACGGACCCGCCCGGGGCTCTGGTCATCGTCAACGACGAGGCCCTCGGCCCTTCCCCGGCTTCCCGTAGCTTCGTCTATCACGGCGATCGCAAGATCACCTTGATCCTCGACGGGTACGAGACCAAGACGATCATCCAGCCCGTCAATGCACCCTGGTGGGACAATTACCTGACCGAGTTCTTCTCGGAGAATCTGGTCCCCTGGGTGCTCGATGACGAGCATGAATTCACGTACAAAATGACACCGGCACAGAATCCGACCGTCGAAGCGGTGCGAGGCCGGGCAGAGTCCCTGCGAAGCGAATCCCAGGTCCTGCCGAAGCCTCGTCGCGGCGGCATACTTGCCTGGTTCGGATTCCCCTGACATTCGAATCACGGAATCGTGAACGCTCGGTATTCCGCATCAAGGCGTCCCGGTCGGCGCTTTCCGCTACGACCGGGTCTTGATGCTGAGAAACGCCGGAATCCGCCTGATCGAGCGGGACCATTTAGCCGATTCAAAGAGAATAAGGTTCTCATTCGATCGGTCCACGGAACGAGGTGAACGGCCGTGAAGATCGTCGTGGCTGCGATCCAGATGCCCTCCGATCCTCTTGATGTCTCGGCGAATCTGCACCGAGCCGATGAACACCTCCGCGCGGCGATGGCCGAAGGCGTTGAATTCGCGGTCCTGCCGGAGTTATTCAACACCGGGTATAGCCTCCGCCCCGATTATGGGCCGTTCAGCGAGACGGCCGATGGCCCGACGATCACGCATCTCAGCCGACGAAGTCGTGAATGGCGGATGGGGATCGCCGCGGGCTTCGTGGAACGCTCGGGAAGGCACCTCTACGACTCTCTGGTCTTCTGCGGGCCCGATGGCGACATCCAGATTTACCGCAAGCGTAATCTCGTGTTCTGGGAGCGGTTCCGCTTCCATCCCGGTCGATCCCCGCTGGTCGTCTCGACGCCCTGGGGACGGGTCGGATTCGCGATCTGCGCCGACATGATTTATCGTAAGGTCTGGAACGATTATCGCGGCCGGATCGACATGGCGGTCGTCTCCGCGGCCTGGCCGGACTTCGCGGATCGGGACTCCGGGCGGCGACACTGGCTGCTGGGTCACGTCGGACCCCTCTCCTCCGCGATCCCCGAGAAGGTCGCCGGCGACCTGGGCATACCCGTGATTTTCGCCAACCAGTGCGGCGAGACCCACACCGCGATCCCCGTGCTTCGTACGAGGATCAAGGACCGGTTCGCCGGTCAAAGCAGCATCTGCGACGGTCTTCATGGGGCGCCGGTTCGAGCCGGTCGGGAGCCGTCGCTCTTGCTCGCCCCGGTCACCATCCACCAACAGCGAGGGTTGAAATCGTGGCGTTCTATGTCCCACTCGGTCCCCGCGGCGCGCTCCTCCGAATCGGCACTTTCATAATCGGCATCCTGGGCGGCTTC
Source organism: uncultured Planctomycetota bacterium (assembly GCA_963743925.1). Lineage (GTDB taxonomy): Bacteria > Planctomycetota > Planctomycetia > Isosphaerales > Isosphaeraceae > CAVZRC01. The sequence goes on from CAVURY010000041.1 coordinate 90,506, forward strand.
GTCTATCGATTGGCATGCCGTCGCCGGGGACTGTCCGGCCCCATCCCGCAGCCTCTGACCATCCCGCTCCCCGACTGATCACCATCCCGCTGTCACTCCTAGAGGATTCATCATGTGCGGCATCGCCGGTGCTCTTGACCTGAGAGGGACGCGGGAATTCCCCTGGCAACGCCTCGAGGCGATGACCCGGGCGATCGCCCATCGCGGGCCGGACGACGAACAGTTCCACATCGAGCCGGGCGTCGCGCTGGGTGCCCGTCGACTCGCGATCGTCGATCTGGCGGGTGGACGACAGCCGCTCAGCAATGAAGACGGATCGGTCTGGGTCGCATTCAACGGAGAGCTATTCGAGTACCCCGAGCTGCGCAAGGATCTCCTCGCGCGGGGTCACCGACTGTCAACGCGTTGCGATACCGAAGCCTGGGTCCACCTCTACGAGGACCTCGGCGAGGGGATGTTCGAGAAGGCCCGGGGCCAGTTCGCCGTCTCGCTCTGGGACCGGAATTCCCGCACGTTGATCCTCGGCCGCGACCGGGTTGGTATCTGCCCCCTGTACTATACCGAGGTCGACGGCTGGCTCCTCTGGGGATCCGAGATCAAGGCGCTGCTCGCATCGGGGCTGGTCGCCGCCCGGCCGGATCCTCGCGGGATCGATCACCTCTTCACGTTCTTCTGCTCCGGCACGACCCGGACATTCTTCGAAGGGATCGAGTCCCTTCCCCCGGGGCATTTCCTGAGGGTGCGGGACGGCCGGGTCATCAAGCACCGATACTGGGACCTCGATTTCCCGGACGCCGGCTCCGAACGACGGCTCGACGACCCGACCCCGATGGTCGAGGAACTCGAGGCCCTGCTCACGCAATCCGTCGAGCGCCGGCTCCGGAGCGACGTGCCGGTCGTCAGCTATATCAGCGGCGGGCTGGATTCGACGGTCGTCCTGGGAATCTGCAGCCGACATCGGGGCGGGGCGATCCCCTCGTTCACCGTCGGATTCGACAAGGCCGGACCCGACGAACGTGCCCACGCAACCGAGGCGGCGCAGGTCCTCGGATCGCCGCTGACCACGGTCGCCATGGATCGTGCGGGACTGGCCGATGCGTTCCCGGATCTCATCCGGGCGGCCGAGGGCCCCGTCCTGGATACCTCGTGCGCGGCCCTGCTGCGATTGGCCCAGGCGGTCCACTCGCAGGGCTACAAGGTCGCACTGACCGGAGAAGGGGCCGACGAGGCGCTGGCCGGTTATGTCTGGTACAAGGTCCAGGCGATCCGGGATGGGATCACCGGCCGGATCGGCCATGCCGGCCCGAGACTCCTCCGCAAGCTCTTCATGGGCGCGGTGGCCGGAGGCCGGCCCCTCCTGCCCGCGGAGATGGCGATCGGTGGCACCCGGCCCGCGCAGCAGGACCTCTACGAGCTGATCTCCCAGGCCAAGCCGACGGTCTACTCGGACGCCATGTGGCAGCGCCTCGGCGATCATAGCCCCTATGACGACCTCGATATCACCAACGACCGGATCCGCCGCTGGCACCCGCTCAACCAGTCGCTTTACGTCGGATACAAGGTGATGCTCGCGGGCCTCCTCATGATCAGCAAAGGGGACCGGATCGCGATGAATACCTCGGTCGAGACCCGGTATCCGTTCCTGGACGACGACGTCATCGGGTTCTGTGCGGGGCTCGCGCCGGAATACAAACTCCGCGGCCGGACCGAGAAATGGATCCTCCGCCAGGTTGCGGCCCGGATCCTGCCGGAGCGGATCGCACGAAGGCCCAAGACGATGTTTCGCGCCACGATGTCGGGCACGTTCCTGGGTCCGAATCGTCCGGCCTGGGTCAACCAGTTGTTGAGCCCGGAGTCGCTCCGGGCGACCGGCTATTTCGACCCGGACGCGGTGGCTCGGCAGCGGGCCTGGCAGGTCCGCATCCCTCGAATCACCCCGCGTCGTTTCGTCTTCGACGTGGCTTTGACCTGCGTGGTCTCGACGCAGCTCTGGCACCACTTGTTCTGCGGCGGGGGGCTCTGCGACGTCCCCACCTGGCAGCCCTCGAGGCGCCGCGAACCGCTCGACGCCGCCCTGACCGCCACCCCCTGAGCCTGAGTGGGACCTTGAACCGTCCGCGACGCGGCGGCTACGATGATCCCGGTTCGGTTTCTCGGTCCAGGGGACGATTTCTCGACCGCGATGCCCGGTGGGCTCGCGCCCCGCTGGTTGTTCCACGAGCACCAGCAGGGGCAATCTCGATCGACCGATGGCGAGAGCCGACCGGGAGAACACGACATGGCGCTCGTCAGCTACATCTCGGACCAGGACGCCGCCGAGAAGATCAAACCGGTCTTCGAGGGCATGGAGAAGAAGATCGGCGTCGTCCCCAACGTCTTCCGCGCGATGGCCCATAACCCGGAGATGCTGGAAGCCTTCCTGGCGCTCAACGCCACCCTGCCCAAGACCCAACTCGACGGCAAGCTCCGCGAATTGGCCTACATCAAGACCTCGGAGCTCAACGGCTGCGACTATTGCCTCCACCATCATCGGGCCCTCGGCAAGAAGGCCGGCCTCACCGACCGGCAAATCGCGGACACCGCCATCTTCGAGTCCATCGACGCCTACGACGAACTCCAGCGCGACGTCATGCGCTTCGCCGAGCAGGTGACCCGGCACATCAATGTCGACGACGCGCTGTTCGCCCGCTTGAAGCAAGCCCTGGACGATCGTCAGATCGTCGAGCTGGCCATGACCGTCGGGATCGCCAATTTCACCAATCGGGTCACCGAGACACTGAGGCTGGATCTGCCATGAATCCGCCAGGTTAGAGCGTTTAACGATTGAATCAGGCACGCGAGCTCGCCCTCGCGAATTCACCCCCCCTGGCCCCCCCTTCGTAAGGGGGGGATCTTCGAGCGTGTCCCGTCCCCCCCTTACGAAGGGGGGGCCAGGGGGGGCCTCGAGTGGCACCAACTCAATCATGAAGCGCTCTAGCCCTCCAGGCCATCTCCAAGAGATATCAATGGATAAGGAATCGTCATCACCATGAACGAGAGCCAGAATGCGCCGGCAGGCGGCCCATCATGGGTGCCGCTGGGGCCGCGCGAGCGTCGCGTCCTGGGCGTGATGGTCGAGAAGGCCAAGACGACGCCGGAAAACTATCCGATGACGATCGCGGCCATCGTCACGGCCTGCAACCAGAAGACGAACCGCGACCCGATCACGAATTACGATCAGGACGACGTCGAGGATACGCTCCACAGCCTGAGGAAGAAGGGTGCGACGATCCTCGTGGAGGGGAGCGGCCGGGTCCCTCGCTGGAAATACACGCTCTATGAATGGCTGAAGGTGAGCAAGGTCGAGTTGGCGGTCCTCGCCGAGCTCCTGCTGCGGGGCCCCCAGACCGAGGGCGACCTTCGGGCCCGGGCCAGCCGGATGGAGCCGCTGGCGGACCTGCCGACGCTCCAGGCGATCCTCGAGGCCCTGGCCGCGCGCGGACTGGTCCAGTACCTCTCGCCGTCTGGACAGAAGCGCGGGGTGTTCGTCGCTCATGGACTCTACCCTCCCGAGGAACTGGAGCGGGTCCGCCATGCATTCGCCGGCCGGGTCGCCGCCGAGGACGAGGCGCCCTCGCGACTCTCGACGGCGCGGGTCGAGCTCGCGGCGGCGACCGCCGCGCCGACCTGGGTGACCGAGATCGCCGCCCTCCGTGCCGAGGTGAGCCAGCTCCGTGGTGCGCTGGATGCCCTGACCGCCGAAGTCCGCGAACTGAAGTCCGCGCTCGGAGCTTGATCGCATGAGTATGCCTTACCTCGATCCCGAGGAACCGTTCCTCGAGTCCGTCGAGCCGATGACGCCCCTCGATCCGTCGAACGCCGCGACAGCGGAGGTGCCGCTGATCGAGTCTGTCAAGACGGAGGCCATCGAACCCGAAGCTCCGCGGGATGGGTGGTCGCTGATCGCACTGATACCCCACGACGGGAAGGAACCGCCCGCGGACCTCGGCGACCAGCAGGCGTTGGCGGCCTGGTGCGCGGTCTCGGCGCCCTGGCATCCGGCCCTGCTCGCGCGATCGCAGGTCCTCCCGCGGATCGAATCGATCGAGTCCCCTTCGTCCCCAGGGCCGCGGGAAGTCCGCATCATCGCCGACGGCTCCGCCGATCGGCTCCCCTCGGGTTACCGGACGCAAGCCGAGGACGCCGGGGCGGCGCTCCTGGACTCGGGCACGGATCGTGCCGATCTGGTCGGCCGGATTCGGGCGCGGATCGGGATCGAAGCGAGCACCGATCCGGTCGAGACGGATCCGATCGCCGCGGCGGCCCGGGATTTCCTGGCGCTGGGGACCGTACGATGGATGCTCCGCGACCTGGCCGTCGCGATGGGGCACGCCGAGAGCGTCGATCGCGAGAGCCTCTGGCGCGAGCTGATGGCCGGTGCCCATGCCTGGCAGATCGGCGACTGTCCGGCCGCGGTGAATCGCCTCCGAGCGGCCTACGAGGTCTTGACCCAGGCCCGCGAGCGATTCTATCCGGTCGATGCCTATATCCTTGACCTCTGCCTGCTCGATCCGGCGATGACCGGCGGCATGCTCGCCGATCCGCTGGCGACCGCGGTCCCGATCACGTTCGTCGCCTCGGCCCGAGCGATCGAGAACCAGTCGGCCGTCGATCCGGACGCCATGGCCGCCCTTCGCCGGGCGATCAACGACGGATGGGTTGACATCGCGGGCGGGACCTATTCGGAGGCCGAGGATGCCCTCCTGCCGCTGGAATCGATCCTCTGGCAATACCGGCACGGGGCCGAGGTCTATCGCGCCAACCTCGATGAGAGGAACGTCGAAACCTACGCACGCCGACGATTCGGGCTCTTCATGCAACTGCCCCAGATCGCCAAGCGGTTCGCGATCCGTTACGCGTTGCATATGTCGTTCGACGCCGGCCGATTCCCGGTTCGCCCCGAGACGAAGCGGCTCTGGGAGAGCCCCGACGGGAGCAGCCTCGAGAGCCTGCTGCGTCCTCCCCTGGCGGCCGATCGCGCATCTCAGGGCTGGCTGCTCCCCTGGCGGATGGGGGCGACGATGAGGGACGACCATGTCGCGGCGGTCCCACTGGTCCACTGGCCGACCCCGGTCGCACCCTGGTATCAAGACCTGCGGCGGGTGGCGACTTACTCGCCCGTCCTGGGGCGATGGACCACGCTCAACGACTTCTTCCACCTGACCGACCGCCCCTACGAGACGTTCCGGCCCGAGCCCGATACGTATGCCACGCCCTACCTGGCCCAGTCCGTCGCGCGACGAGAACAAGAGCCCATCTCGCGATTGGCCCGGCATCATCGACTCCGTGCGCGGCTCGAGGGGGCGCGGACGATCCAGGCCCTGGGCCTGCGCACTCGCATCGGCGGCCGGCGGCCTGGGTGCAGGACACGATGCCCCCGGAGACATCCCATCGATCGAGGAGATCGAGGAGCGGATCGAGACCGACCGATCGGACGAGGCGGCATCCGAGCTGGAGCGGTCGACCCCGGCCTGGGCGGAATCGCTGACCGGACTGATCGTCGGAGTCGGCGTCGGCCCTGCGAGCGGAGGCAAGCGGCCGGGGTATCTCGTGATCAACCCCGTGGGAGTGCCCCGACGCGCCACGGTCATCCTCCCCGACGCCGCCCTCGACCTCCGACCCGAAGGGCCCCTGAAGACCGCCCAGTTCACGGACGAAGGCGTCTATGCGGTGGTCGATCTGCCCGCTTTCGGCTTCGCCTGGGTGCCGGCCGAGACCGATCAGGGCCGTCCGGCGGCCGCCTCGGGCGGACTCTCGGCACGCGGTCGGCAGCTCCGCAACGAGTCGATCGAGATCGACGTCGACCCGACGACCGGCGGCCTCCGGAGCATCGCGGGCGTCGGCGAGGCATCGCCGAGATTGGGGCAGCAACTGGCGGTCGTCGGCCTGATCGACGCCTCCGGTAAGCCGGTCAACTCGCAGATGAAGGGCGATCGCTTCGACATCGAATATGGCGGCCCCGCGCTGGTCCAGGCGACCTCGTCCGGCAGCCTGATCGATCCGCGACAAGGCAATCGACTCGCCTCGTTCGTCCAGCGTTATCGACTGTGGGCGGGGAGGCCGACCCTCGAGATCGATATCACGCTGAAGGACCTCGACCCGACCTGGGCCGAGCACATGGCCCGATCGGATCCCTGGTCGGTCTACCTGGCCTGCCGTTGGGCGTGGCCCGATTCCAACTCGATGCTCAGGCGTACGGTGCTCCTGACCCCCGAGCTGACGGAGGCGGATCGGCCCGAGACCCCCGACGCGCTGGATATCTCGACGCGGACGCAACGTACGGCCCTCCTCTTCGGCGGACTGCCCTATCATCGCAAGCACGGAAGCCGGATGCTCGACACGCTGCTCATCGCCGGCGCCGAGACTTGCCGCTCGTTCACGCTCGGCGTGGTCATGGACCAGGAATACCCCTTCCACGCCGCGCAGGAATTCATCACGCCGGCCGTGGTCGTGGCGACCGCGGACGGCCCCCCTGCCCTCGGGATCGCCGGCTGGCTCGCCCAGCTCGACCATAAGAACGTGGTCATATCGCAAGTTGAGTTCACCGAGAACGCCGGCGACCGCGGCTGGGGACTGGTCTTCCACCTGCTTGAGACCGCAGGACGATCATGCCGATGCCGGCTTCGTCTCTTCCATAACCCGACGTGGGCCAGGCAGGTCGACTTCCTCGGCGAGACGATCATCGACCTCTCGGTCGAGGGCGATGCGGTTCACCTCGATTTGACCCCGAACGAGATCGCCTGTATCGAGGTGGCGCTGGGTTAGAGCGAGTGAGGATCCTCTCCATTCCTTGTAGCCGGCCTCTTTGAGGCCGGGGATGCCGAACCCGGGGTCACAGACCCCGGCTACAACCGATGGAGCCGGCTTCTTTGAGGCCGGGGATGCCGAACCCGGGGTCACAGACCCCGGCTACAACCGATGGAGCCGGCCTCTTTGAGGCCGGGGATGCCGAACCCGGGGTCACAGACCCCGGCTACAACCGATGGAGCCGGCCCCTGTGAGGCCGGGGATGCCGAACCCGGGGTCACAGACCCCGGCTACAACGGAAGATGCCGAGAATCAAAGGATAGTTCATATCACGGTCTAAGCTTGACGCCGCGCATCAAGCGGCGAACGCGACTCCGACGAGCCCTTTATGCCAGGATCTCTTTGACGACCTTGCCATGGACGTCGGTCAGGCGGAAGTCGCGCCCCTGGAAGCGGTAGGTCAGCTTCGTGTGTTCGACCCCCAGCAGATGGAGGATGGTGGCGTTCAGGTCGTAGACCTCGACCGGGTCTTTGACGATATTGTAGGAGAAGTCGTCGGTCTGGCCGTGGACCAGGCCCGGCTTGATGCCTCCGCCCGCCATCCAGATCGTGAAGCAGCGCGGGTGATGATCGCGGCCGTAGTTCGTGGCCGTGAGCTGACCTTGCGAGTAGATCGTGCGGCCGAACTCGCCTCCCCAGATGACCAGGGTGTCGTCGAGCAGCCCGCGTTGTTTGAGATCCTTGATGAGGGCCGCGGAGGGCTGGTCCGTGTCATGACATTGTGCGCGGATCTGATTGGGCAGGTCGCCGTGCTGATCCCAGCCCATGTGGTAGAGCTGGATGAACCGCACTCCGCGCTCGGCCAGGCGACGGGCGAGCAAGCAATTCGCGGCATAACTGCCGGGCTTCCGCACGTCGGGCCCGTACAGGTCGAGCACACTCTGCGGCTCGCGCGAGAGGTCCGTGAGATCCGGCACCGATTGCTGCATCCGATAACCCAGCTCATACTGCGCCACGCGCGTGAGGATCTCGGGGTCGCCGGTCTCCGCGTGGTGGAGATCGTCGAGGGCGCCGATCTCGTCGAGCATCTGGCGGCGGGTCGGCTGCGAGCAACCGGCCGGATTGGCGAGGTACAGAACGGGCTCCTTGCCGCCGCGGAGCTTCACGCCCTGATAGCGGGACGGCAGGAAACCGCTCCCCCAGAGCCGGTCGTAGAGCGGCTGATCGGTCCGTCCGCGCGAGAGCAGCACGACGAACGACGGCAGGTCCTGGTTCATGGTCCCCAGGCCATAGGTGACCCACGAGCCCATGCTCGGACGTCCCGCGAGCTGCGAGCCCGTCTGGACGAAGGTGATCGCCGGGTCGTGGTTGATCGCTTCGGTTTGCATCGAGCGGATGATCGTGATGTCGTCGACGATCTCCGCCGTGTGGGGCAGGAGCTCGCTGAGCCATGCCCCGCTCTGTCCATGCTGGGCGAATTTGAACACGGAAGGGGCGACCGGGAAGTTCTTCTGTCCCGAGGTCATCGTCGTGATCCGCTGGCCCATCCGCACCGAGTCGGGCAACTCCATGCCCCGGCGGTCGCGGATCACCGGCTTGGCGTCGAACATGTCGAGCTGCGACGGAGCCCCGGACTGGAACAGATAGATGACCCGCTTGGCCTTGGGGAGAAAATGGGGCAGGCCCGGCAATCCGCCGGTCGAATCTCCGAGCAATCCCATGGGCCCGGGCACCTTGGGCGTCGGCACGTCGTTCCCGGCACGGACGCCGTCGGCCTTGAGCAGCGAGCCCAGGGCCACCGAGCCCAGGCCGAGCCCCGACCGCGACAGGAAGAGCCGCCGATTCAACTGTTGCGCGATCTTCAATTCGTCCACGATGGACCTCTTGATATCAGTGAACTGTCATTCTTGTGTGATCGTTTCGTCGAGGTTCAGGATGACGCCGGCTGTCACCGTATAGGCGGCCAGCTCGATCGGATCGACGCTCGGATCGAGCGGGCTGTCACCGTGACGGATCATTTGCAGGGCCGCCGCTCGGTTCGCGCCGAATTCGGCCCGGTAGCGATCGAGCCCGCGACGCAACACCGCCAGCTCGGACGCCGTGGGTTTCCGGGCGGTCGCACGCCGGAAGGCCAGGGTGATCCGGTCGTCGATCGAGCAACTTTTCTCGGCGATCATGAGCTGGGCCAATCCGCGTGCAGCCTCGACATAGGCCACGTCGTTGAGCAGCTCGAGGGCCTGGAGGGGCGTGTTCGTTCGCGGCCGCTTGACCTGGCAAGTCTCGCGGCTTGGGGCGTCGAAGGTGGCGAGGACCGGATGAGGCACCGTCCGCTTGCGATAGACGTAGAGGCTGCGACGGTACAGCGAAGGCCCCTTGTCCTGGACGTAAGGCGCTTCCCCTGCCCCGCCGGCCAGCTCCTCCCAGAGGCCCGCCGGCTGGTACGGCTTGATGGACGGGCCGCCGAGCCGCTCGGTCAATAGCCCGGCGATCGCCAGCGCGTTGTCGCGGACTACCTCGGCCGAGAGTCGGAACCGTGGGCCGCGCGCGAGCAGTCGATTCTCCGGGTCGTGAGCCACGAGGGCTGGCGACACTCGCGAAGATTGTCGGTACGTCGCGCTGGTGACGATCAGCCGATGCATGGCCTTGAGGTCCCACCCCGTGCGAATCAGCTCGGTGGCCAGCCAGTCGAGCAATTCGGGATGCGACGGCGGCTCGCCCTGGACGCCGAAGTTCTCGGCGGTCTTGACGAGTCCCTGTCCAAAATGATGCTGCCAGATCCGGTTGACGACGACGCGGGCGGAGAGCGGATTCTCCGGCGACACCAGCCATTTCGCCAATCCCAGGCGGCTGCGGGGCGTGCCCGCTGGCGGAGCCGGTAAGGCCGACGGCGTGGCCGGCTCGAGGGCCTTGCTCTTGTCGGGCTGGTCATACTGCCCGCGTTTGAGCACGTATGACGGGCGAGGTGTCGTCGTGTCCTCCATGACCATCACGGAAAGAATGGTCTTCTCGTATTCGGCCTTCGCCTTGTTCAGCGCCTCCAGGTGCTCCTTGGAGCCATAGGCCTTGGCGAATGCGAGAGCGAAGTCGAACTCGCCGAGGCGAACGCGATCCCGGTTCGTCGGCAGCATCACGAGCGGAGGGACGTTCCCCCTCGTCTCCGTATAGACGCCCTTCTCGTTGACGCTGTTGAAGTAGCCGAGGAACTGATAAAACTCCGACTGCGAGACCGGATCATATTTATGGTCATGGCAACGGGCACAGCCCATCGTGAGGCCCATGAAAACCATCGAGGTGGTCTCGACGCGGTCGATGGCATTCTCGATCCGCCATTCCTCGTCGATCGATCCGGCCTCGGTGACCGTGCGGTTGTTTCGATTGAAGCCGGTCGCGATCCTCTGGGCCTTCGTGGCACCCGGCAGCAGGTCACCGGCAATCTGGTCGATCGTGAATCGATCGAACGGCTGGTTGGCATTGAACGCGGCGATGACCCAATCGCGCCAGGGCCACATCGTCCGGGCGAAGTCGTTCTGATATCCGTTGGTATCGGCGTAGCGGGCGCCATCCAGCCACTCCATGGCCATCCGCTCGCCGTAATCGGGCGATGCGAGCAGGCGGTCGACGAGCCCCTCATAGGCGTCGGGAGAGCGATCTGTCAGGAACGCATCGACATCCGCCGGCGAAGGAGGCAGGCCGGTCAGATCCAGCGTGACGCGACGGATCAGTGCGGTCCGCTCGGCTTCCGATGAAGGGGACAGCGTCTCCGCTTCGAGCCTGGCGAGGACGAAATCATCGATCGGATTCTTCGCCCAGATTCGGTTCCGGGTCGGAGGCAGGTTCGGGCGTCGCGGCGATTCGAAGGCCCAGTGTTTGCTCCAGGAGGCACCCTGGTCGATCCACTTCTTGATCAGATCCACCTGATGTAATGTCAGGGACTTGCCCGACTTCCGGGGCGGCATCATCTCCTCGGGCTCGGTACTCGAGATCCTGGCGAACAGTTCGCTCTCGGCGCTGTTACCCGCGACGATCACCGGGTCTTTCTTGCGAAAGGCACCTTCCTTGACGTCGAGCCGGAGGTCGCCCTTACGCGTCCTGGAATCGGGACCGTGGCAGAGGAAGCAATTCTCCGAGAGGATCGGCAGGATCTCCCGGCGGAAATCGACGGGCTCTGCGGCACCCGCCCCGGCCACGGTCGAGATCAGGCTCCAGGCGAGAACCGCCCGAGCCAGGCGACCGAGCCACGGATCGGCCGCGGCGACGGTCACCCGACGACGATCGGAACGCTTTGCTGGCGGTATCGGTGGCATGCGTGGTTGGCACTCGAGCATTGGGGCGGGATGCAGTCAGGTGGGATAAGCAGATCCCTCGATTATTGCTCCAACGAAGGTCTGGCGGCAAGGGCTGACCCTTCCGTGGAACCAGGCTCTTCATCCGGGTCCGCGGGATGAGAACAGCCTGCCGAAGGCGAAGTCGCTCAAAGGTTTGCGATCGGAGACGTTCGGCTCCTACCATCCTACGAATTCGAGCCCGGTCTCGTTCGGAAAAGCCGATCAGTTCTTGACGGTCACGGCGCGCCCGGCGGCGACCCAGTCGATGCCCTGGATCACCAATGTCGAGAGGTTGGGGTCGCGTAGGGGATCGTCCGAATCGCGGTCTTTCCATCCGTGATGGCCGAGGTTGGTGTGGAAGACGCGCCCCTTGCCGAAGTTCCGCGTCCAGGCCACGGGCCAGCCGACTCCTTGAAACTCGATCGTCGCCAGCGGCTGGACCTCGGGCATCATCTGCATGTTGTAGTAGAGCTCGTCCTTGAGCTGGAAGTCCTTGAGACCGTGGGTGATCGGGCTCGTCGTGTTGACGATCTTGACGGTATAGGTCCCCTTCCGAGCCTTGCCATCGGGCTGGCCGGTGTGGGAGTAAATCCCGCCGAGGAGATCCTTCCAGGTGGGGAGCCAGTCGGGGGGCGCGTTGTCGCCGCCGTGGATGGAAACATAGCCGTGTCCCGACCGGACGTACTCGAAAATCGCTTCCTGCTGACTCCTGGTGAACTTGGAGACGGGGTCGCGACGATCGACGCTGACGATCAGAAGGTCGTAATTCCGGATGGCCGGAGTCTCCAGGATCGCGGCGTCCTCGCCGATCGTCACCTGGAACCGGCCGGTGTTCTCCAGGGTACTTGCCAGGTAGAATGCCTGTTCGCGGTAGCCGTGGTGTTCGCGTTGGCCGCCCGAGAGCAGGTAGACCTTGGCACCATCGGGCACCTTCTTCTGCGCCTCGGCCGTGTGTGTCAAGCAGCCGAATAACACCAGGCTGAGGACGGTCACTGGGGTTCGAATCACGGGAGTTGCTCCTGCCCGGAGGTCCACTCTGGTTGGTAGGATCAGAAGGCGGTGGATCGGCCGGTTTGCGATCGGGAGATCTCACTTGCGCGTGAGTGAGAGAGAATGACTGGTAGCGTAGCCCGGTCCGGGGCCCGTCGCAAGCCTCGGCCCGTCAATCGCAACGATCAGGGAGTCCGCAACTCATGAGACCATGGAACACGATTCATCGCCGAGTCGGTCGGATCGGGGGGCTGGCGGCCGTCGCCCTGCTCCTGATCGCGGCCGACGACACGAAACAGACCATCGACGCCGGAGGCCTGAAATTCGAGGCACCGAAAGCCTGGAAGTCGAACCCGCCGCCGGGCGGGATGCGCAAGGCCGAGATCAAGGTCGAACCGATCGAAGGTGACGACTATCCCGCCGAGCTGGTCGTCTTCGCCTTCCCGGGAGGCGCGGGCACGGTGGATGCGAATCTCAAGCGCTGGCAGGGACTCTTCAAGGACAAGGACGGAAATCCGCCGACCGTGGAGAGCAAGAAAGTCAAAGGGAAGAACGTCGAGTTGACCCGGGCCGAGATCAAGGGCGATTACCATCCGGCGCGGTTCCCCGGTCGGCCGGTGGACCCCGACAGGCCGAATGCCCGGCTCCTGGGTGCGATCATCATGGGCGACGGGGCGAGCTATTACATCCGGATGATCGGCCCCGACAAGACGATGACAAAGTTGCGTCCGGTCTTCGACGAGTTGCTGACGACGGTCCAGGTCGAGGAGAAATAGGCCGGAGGTGACGTCCGTCCCGTGGGTGCCGCGGCGAGTCGGTCTTCCGCTCGCCGCGGCCCGACAGCCTGGGTGCGGCCTTCGGTCCGACCGCAGTCCGAGACGGAAGAGTTCGCGACGAGGAGCCGCTGAGCGATGACGAGCATCATTATCGTCTGTGCGCGTTGCACGCTGAATAACCACATCTCGGATCGATACTGCGCGAGCTGTGGACTCCCGCTGGGCGCCGTGCAGGCGGATGCCGGGGCCGGATCGGACGCACTGGGCCCTTATGAGGTGCCCGAGCCGGCCGACCCCGACGTCGCCCGGTTGATCGTGGACTTCGTACGCCGGGGTGGATATGACGCCAACCCGTCGGGCCAAGGCTGGCAGCTCGTCGTCCCGTTGCGGCTGGATCGAAAGCAAGCCGTCTACGTGGGACCGGCGGGCACCGACGCCGAAGGCCGGACGATCCTCGGCCTGGTCTCCGTCTGCGGGCCCGTTAACGAGCGTGATTGCCGTAGCTTGCTCAAGCTGAATGCTCGGATCGTGGAAGGTCATTTCGCCATCCGCGTGCTCCGCGGCGAAGAATACTTCGTGGTCATCGAAAACATCCCGGCCGAGATGCTCAAGTCGACCGATTCCAACGGATTGATCCGCCGCGTCGCTGAACTGGCCGACGGACTGGAAGAACGGCTCTCACGCGGAGGCGATATCTACTGAGTGAGTTGACCGACGATTCCCGTATGTCACAATCCCCGAAGGCCAAACAGGATAATCCGCACAAATTGCCTGCTCATCCTATTTGTGGCTTCGTTCGCGCGATTTTGCACGGGAACCCGGAGAGGATTGTCTGTCGATCCATCTCGATACCACTTCGCTCCAACGTTCGAGCCTGCCCGCATAATCGATTCAACCGTTATAATCGTGGCTTCGTTCGCGCGATTTCACGTCGCAAATGCCGGTGACCCGGCCAGATCGGATCTCTCGGGCGCTTCTGGCTTCGTTCGCGCAGATTTTTCCACCTCTCGTCTGGCTTCGTTCGCGCGGTTTCGTATGAGCAGCCAAAATAGAACGATGCTGACAAGCTTGAAGGGAAGCTTCGCTGGAGGATCTCGGAATTGAACCGCCAAGGACGCCAAGGACGCCAAGGACGCCAAGAAGCCCGGAGGAACCATTCCGAACGATGATCGTTCGTCGCGTATTCTTGGCGTCCTTGGCGTCCTTGGCGGTTCAATGATCGTCGGGATGACGGGGCGGGCTCATTTCCAGCGACCTTTGCCATACTGAAGAGCGAATGCCTTCGACCCCGACACGTGAATAGTCCGGCGCGTAAAGAGACCTATCTATCTTAAGAATGCCGCGGGTTTTGAAATTCCGCGACGCGATCAGGAATTTCCGGAGGCTACACGGGGGAATCTCCTGGGTTCATCGCGGCCATTCCTCGCCATTCGTTCACGGGCCGGCTAAGATCGCGGTATGCCGACCATCACGACCGGCGCTCGAGAACGGTGTGCTCGTGGCCCGCCGTGAGTGTTCCCGACCGGCTTGTGGGCCGGTCCCCACCGAGCCGCCGATCGTCGTCGCGGCGTGAGGTATCGCATCCGATGCTCGAGCTGTCTTCACGCGCCGTCGCTCCGATGTTCCACGCATCCCGCCGTGCCTTTACCCTCATCGAGTTGCTGGTGGTCGTCTTCATCTTGGCGGTCGTGATCGCGCTCGTGATGCCCGCGGTACAGAGGGCGCGTCAGGCGGCCGTTCAATCCAAGCTGGCCAACCAGTCGCAATACGGGTTTGGCCCGAACATGGCCCAGGAAAACCTGAAGCGGGCCGCGAAGGCCGAGGCGGAGGGTGCGCCGGCGGAGAAGCCCCCCCTGGCGCGGGTCCAGACCTTCATCGCCACCGTGGAGCTCACCCCGCGTCTCAGCGTCGGGACGGCCTCGCCGGAGTCCATCTACGAGTCGCGGTTCACCGGCGAGATACGGGCGTTGAACCCGCGCCCGGCGGCCGGCGAGTGCGAGCTGGAGTTGCCCTTGCCGCCGCAGGTCATCTCCCTGGCGGATTTGACGATCACGGCCGGCGGCAAGCCCAGCGAGATGGTCGCCTTGAGGGACGGCAAGCTCGTGTGGCGCGGCGCCCTGGCCGCCGAGCCGACCCTGCTGAAGGTGACCTACACGGCCGTCGGCAAGGGGTTGTACGAGCTGTCGGTTCCCCCCGGCGGGATCCTCGACCAGTTCGATGTGTCGATGGAGGCGAAGGGGTCGGACGTGCGGCTGCTGGAGCTGTCCCTCCAGCCGACGAAACTGGCCCGCCAGGGCGGCTCGACCACTTACACGTGGGCCTACCAGCGGCTGCTGTTCGGCCAACCCGTCCGCCTCGATGTCCTGGGGATCGCACCGCTCGATCGGCTCGGCGAATTGACGTGGCTGGGCCCGCTCAGCGTGCTCGTCTTCGGCCTGATGGTCGGGCTGGTCGTCCGCGTCGCGTCGGTCCCCCGGTTCGATCTGTGGATGCTGCTGTTGACCGTGGGGACCTTCGCCGGGGCCTACCCGCTGATGTACTTCGCCCAGGAGTATATCTCGCTGGGTCCGGCAGTGCTGATCTCGGCCGGGTTCGCCCTGGCCGTCATCGGGGTGCTGGCGGTCACCCTCATGGGGGTGTGGCTGGCGCTTGGCGGCGTCCTCCTGCCGGCGACGGCGATCCTGGCGGTCACCCTCACCGAGGCCATCTGGCCCGCCCTCCAGGGCATCCTGCTCACGGTCGAGGTGCTCGGCTTCTTCATCGCCGCGATGCTGCTCCTGGCCAGGATCCGTGCCGCCGCGATCGCTCACCCGGCGGGCGGACAGGAGATCCCGAGCGCAGCCGATGAGCTTGCATAACCCGTCCTAGATCGATGCTGACCACCCTGAAATACAGGGATGGCCGTCCGTAACACTCGTTGGGCTCACTTTGTCCGGCGAGACAGATGATCCGAGAGATGTTGGGAGGGCGGTGAGACGATACGGATAACTTTAGCCACCGGTTTGAGCGAGCCGGCTCGAACGGTGATGGTAGCCCAATACTCCCCGGGTTTGTCGAAGGTGCGATCCACCCAGAAGACACCGTCGTAAAACCTGAGCGCTTTATCCCAACCGTCGTCGAATTCCACGGTACCGGTCAAGATGGGTACCTCCACATCATATACGCGCAGCTCGAAAACATGGGGAGACCGCATGCGGAAGTGCCCGTCGGGCTGGGTGGCGGTCCGCAGGAACTGGGCCAGGGCGCTGTCCTGGCCGTCATCTCGCCCCTTCAATCGGGCGCGGACATAAATGAGCCGCGCCCCATTAACATGCTGCGATATATCGACTGGAGCACCAAAACGTCGGGTACCGGATTCTGGAACGACTTCCTTCCAGGTGGATCCACGATCGGAGGAGACCTCCAGGACTCCGCTGGAATCTTCTGCGCAAAGATTGATGCTCGCGAAGAGCGACGCCGAGCGGACGGGAAAGTTGAACGCGAACTTGTAAACCACCTCGAATGGTTCGCGGGGGTCGATAGGGCCCCAGTATCGAATCGCATGACGTTTTTCGAGCCAGTAGTGTGCGTTTCTCGTCAAGCCCCAGTCCACGTATCGTTCGTACAGGGAGTCGCTCAAGTCGAACCGGATCTCTTCCCTTGGCGCAGCTCCTAAGCTCGGTGGACGTTGGACCCCCGACGTCGATCTCTACCAACTGGGACTCACCTGCCTTCAGGTCGCAACCGGTTATCCTTTCGACAGCAACGGTGATAATCTAAAGGATCTCCGTGAGATTGCTAATGTTGAGCTACGCGACCCAGTGCGTCGTGTGCTCCTGCGGTTGACCGAATCATCTCGGGATGATCGCTATGTAACGGCCCTTGCCGCACAGCGCGACCTCCGCTGACCAGATCTGGAACCGCCAACCTTGGATTGCAAAGTAGGAGGATGCGGGATGGCGAAGCGGGAGGGGATGGCACAGGGGGACGTAGCGATCATTCGTCTCCGTGAAGCGATCCGGAGGCCCGTACGCATCGTCGAGGCGTGTGGTCTCTCTTCCCAGGGAATAATCTCTCGCTATGCGATCAACACGAAATTTACCGCGTCATACCATGCGACGATCTCAACGATAACTTGGCCCAAGACCTCGTTCGTCAGTTCGCGGCAGTTGGCCCTGGAGTGATGAATGAGTTTCGGAGCACCGTCGCTCACGACGGGTTCCGCGAGCCGGGAGAAGAAGGCTTGTTCTTCGCGCATGGTGAAGAACAACAGACAGACCGGGTACGTGAACTTCCTCATGCCCTGGAATTGTCCGAGCGTGGGTCCGAGGATCCGGTTCGCTTCTTCGATGGAGACCGACGACGGAGCCCCGCGGAGGAGAACGCCGAACGTCAGGCGCATGGCCTTGTCTTCCCGATCGATGGAAACGTGAAAATCCAGGCCGGTATCTCGCTTGGTCTCCGCGATCGCGAGGTCGCCCCTTCGGGTCAGGATAATCGTAGCCAGGGCTCGCACCCGCTCCGCCAGGAACCGTTCGTAGGAATCGTTCGTCACGGTCGTTCCTCAATTCTGAAACCAAGACTTCTTCTGCTCCCTCTCCCAAGCTCGCCAGAATTACCGCACCTCGTCCCACAATCGCCATAGCGTTTCACCGTCGAGCTCGTGGGCGGTCGTGATGGATGGGATCGCTGGCTCGAGTCATGGTCTCGGCAAGGGGCGGGAGGGCGAAATCTCTGAAAACTCGACTGCGGCGGGTCTGGTATCGTGGGGCTGGGAGGACGTCTGTGGCATGTCGTTCTCGTGCATCGAACTCGCAGGAGGTCAAAGTCGGCCATGCGGAAGCACGGAGTATCGACGAAGGATGCGAGTTCCGTCGGGGATGATGTTGATGGCAATCGAGCTGATGAACCCGAGTCGATCCCCAGGGAATTGGCGGGCCGCTGGATCGCCTGGTCGGCCGACGGCCTGCGAATCATCGGGTCCGGGGCGACCCTCAAAGACGCGGTGGAGGCGGCATCGGCGGCCGACGAACCGGAAGCCATCTTTGAACGGGCCTCGGGGGTCATTCGGCAGTGAGATTCCCCTTCCGGCCCTGCGACGTCGAGCCCAGTCCGGTCCACCCGTCATCGCCCTACTCCGCGCTCAATTTGAGCAGAAGTTCTCCGGTCTTGACCTGGTGCCCGACGACGGCGAGGACCTCGGCGATGCGGCCCGGGCGCTCGGCGTACATCGTGGTCTCCATCTTCATGGCCTCGATGGACAGGAGCTTTTGACCCTTGCGGACCCGGTCGCCGACCGAGACGCCGACGCCGACGATCAGGCCGGGCAGCGGTGCGCCGATCTGGTTGGGATCGGCCGGGTCGGCTTTCGGGGTCTCGCGCACCGAGGATGCCAGGGATCGGTCGGCCACCTCGACCTCGCGCGGCTGTCCGTTGAGCTCGAAGAAGACCGTACGATTGCCGTCGGCGTGCGGCTCGCCGACGGCCAGTAGCTTGACGATCAGCGTCTTGCCGGGCTCGATCTCGACGAGGTGCTCGGCGGCCGGGTCCGGGCCGAAGAAGAAGATCGACGTCGGCAGAATCGACGTGTCGGCATACGTTTGTTCGTGAGTCGCGAAATCCGGGAAGACGCGGGGATAGAGCAGGAAACTGAGCGCTTCGCGGGCTCCGGCCGGCCGGCCGAGCAGCGACGTCGCCTGATCGCGCGCCGCATCGATGTCGGCGGGCGGTAGGTTCGCACCCGGGCGTTCCGTCAGGGGCGGACGTCCCTTGAGCACGCGGGCCTGCAACTCCGGCGGGAACCCGCCCGGCGGCTGGCCCAGACGGCCCTCGACGAACTCCACCACGCTCTCGGGGAACGCCAGCTCACGCTGCGGGTCGAGGACATCCTCGGGATCGAGATTATTCGCAACGAGGAAGAGCGCCATGTCCCCCACGACCTTCGAGCTCGGCGTCACCTTGATGATGTCGCCGAAGAGCTGGTTGACCTGGGTGTACGCCGTGCAGACCTCCAGCCAGCGGGCCGCCAACCCGAGCGCCTTGGCTTGCTGGTACAGGTTCGAGTACTGCCCGCCGGGCATCTCCAGCTCGTAGAGGTCGGCCGAGGGCGAGCGTGGGCCCGACTCGAACGGGGCGTAGAGGTTCCGCACTTCCTCCCAGTACCGGCTGATCTCGATCAGGGCCTTGGGGTCGACGCCGGTCTCGCGAGGGGTGAATCGCAATGACTCCACCAGGGCGTTCAAGCTCGGCTGCGAGGTCAATCCGGCCATCGAGGCGACGGCGCCGTCGGCGATGTCCAGGCCCACATCGGACCCGCGGAGGACGCTCGCGGCCTGCGCCCCGCCGATGTCGTGAGTGTGGAAGTGGATCGGGACCCCGACCTCCTCTCGGAGGGCCTTGATCAGTCGTTCGGCCGCGACCGGCTTGCAGAGGCCCGCCATGTCCTTGATCGCGATCAGGTTCGCGCCGAGCTTCTCGAGCTCCTTGGCCAGATTGACGAAATACGCGAGGTTGTACTTGGGGCGATTCGGGTCGAGGATGTCGCCGGAATAGCAGATCGCCGCCTCGCAGAGCGCCCCGGCTTCCCGCACGGCCTCCAATGAGAGTGCCATGTTCGGGACCCAGTTCAGCGAGTCGAACACGCGGAACAGGTCGATCCCGGCCGCGGCCGACTCCTTGACGAAGGCCTTCACGACGTTGTCGGGGTAGCTCGTGTAGCCGACGGCATTCGATCCCCGGAGCAGCATCTGGAACAGGATATTGGGGATTCGCTCGCGGAGCTGGGCCAGGCGCTCCCAGGGGTCCTCCTTGAGGAACCGCATGGCCGTGTCGAACGTCGCGCCGCCCCACATCTCGATCGAGAACATCCCCGGACAGAGCCGGGCATAGGCATCGGCGACTCCGAGCATGTCGCGCGTCCGGACCCTGGTGGCGAGCAGCGACTGGTGGGCATCGCGGAAGGTCGTGTCGGTGAGGAACAGCGGATGCTGATCGCGGACCCACCTGGAGAAGGCTTCGGGTCCCATCTCCAGGAACTTCTGGCGAGAGCCGGGCGCCGGGGGCGCCAGCGGGTCGAACCGGGGAGGAGAGGGCTCGGGTACCGAGGCATATCCGGGCGGGCGGGTCACGCCGGGGAAGCCGTTGACTGTGACCTCCGCCGCGAAGGTCAAGAGCCGCGTCGCCCGGTTCTGTCGGACCGGGAATCGGAACAGCTCGGGGGTCTCGTCCAGGAAACGCGTCGTGCAATCGCCCGACAGGAAGACGGGGTGCGTCAGGACGTTCAGCAAGAACGGGACGTTCGTCTTGACCCCGCGGACCCGGAACTCCTGGAGGGCCCGCTCCTGCCGACGCGCGGCATCGATGAACCGTCTGCCATAAGCGCTGATCTTCACCAGGAGCGAGTCGTAAAACGGCGTGATGATTCCGCCGGTGATCGCCGGTCCGCCGTCGGTCCGGATGCCGACGCCGCCCACGGTCCGATAGTGCGTGATCCGCCCGTAGTCGGGCGTGAACCGATTCTCGGGGTCCTCGGTGGTGACCCGGCATTGCAGGGCGAAGCCCTGGACCTGGATCGCAGACTGGTCGGGCAGGTTGATCTCGGGATCCGACAGCGGCACGCCCTGGGCGATCAGGATCTGGCTCATGACGAGGTCGACCTCCGTGACGATCTCGGTCACGGTGTGCTCGACCTGGATGCGCGGGTTGACCTCGATGAAGAAGAACTCGCCCGAGTCGACGTCGAGGAGGAACTCGACGGTGCCCGCGTTATCGTATCGGACGTGTTTGCCGATCCGGACGGCGGCATCGCAGATCGCCGCGCGAATCGCCGGGTCGAGGTTCGGAGCCGGCGCGATCTCGACGATCTTCTGGTGGCGGCGCTGCACCGAGCAGTCGCGTTCAAAGAGGTGGACGAGGTTGCCGTGCTGGTCGCCGAGGAGCTGGACCTCGATGTGCTTGGCGCGTCGGAGGAATTTCTCGATGAAGACGTCGGGCACCCCGAAGGCGGTCCCGGCCTCGCGTCGTGCCTGGTCTAGGGCGGCGTCGAGATCATCGTCCGACTCGACGACGCGCATGCCCCGGCCGCCGCCGCCCATCGAGGCCTTGACGATCACCGGGTATCCGAGCGATCCGGCCAGGGCATGCGCGTCGGGGCCCGGCATGACGGGTTTGTCGCTCCCGGAGAGGACCGGGATGCCCGCCTCCTGCGCGAGCCTCCGCGCCGCCACCTTGTCGCCGAGCAGGTCGAGGAGTTCGGGACGGGGCCCGACGAAGGCGATACCCGCCCGTCCGCAAGCGCGGGCGAATTCGGCATTCTCCGAGAGGAAGCCATAGCCGGGATGGATGGCTTCGACCTCCTTCTCCTTGGCCAGCTCGATGATCGCGTCGATGTTCAGATAGCTGCGGATCGGCTCGCCCGGCTTGCCCACCTCATAGGCCTCATCGGCCTTGAGGCGATGCATGGCGAACCGATCTTCATGCGAATAGATGGCGACCGTGCGAATCCCCAGCTCGTGTGCCGAACGGAAGATCCGGATCGCGATCTCGCCGCGATTCGCGGCCATCAACTTGCGGAATTCTGGCATCGAACCGTCCTGATGACCTGGGTGCAGCGTTGAGCGATCGTCGAGCCGCGGGCTCGACGGCGGGAAGACGCCAACCCCGTCATGCGGAGCCCGGACGACAGGTCCCGGGGAACTCGAGTCGGAGGCTGGGATTCCGTTGCACCAACCTATCACGCGCCGGAGGCGCATGCCAGTCGATCAGTAGTCCCCGTTTGGTACGTGCCGGAGCTTGATTTCGTGCCCGGTCTTTGTCGCACGGGTTGAAGACAACCCGTGGTACCCGAGATGCCGACCCGGTGTGCCACGGGTTCGTACCCGAACCCGTGCGGGAATTGGACGTTGCGTATCGCGTCTCCCGATTGTGATCCCGCTCAACATGTACTCAGAGTTCATCTTCCTCGGCCTCGACGGGGTTCTCCAGCGTGCCGATCGGCCCGATGGAGGCGATGACCATGTCGCCTGGCTTGAGATAGGTCCCGGTCGCCGAGCCGACGCCCGAGGGTGTGCCGGTCGCGATCACATCGCCTGGCAGGAGCGTGACGAGATCCGACAGGAACGACACGACCGCCGCGACGGGGAAGACCATCTCCGCGGTGGAGGCGTTTTGCTTGATCTGTCCGTTGACGCTGAGCTTGATGGGCAAGTTCTGGGGATCGGGCACCATCTCGGCCGACAAGATGCATGGCCCCATCGGGCAGAAGGTGTCATGCCACTTCCCGTGCATCCAATCGAAGAACTTATCGCGTTCGCGCGGCTTGCGGTCGGGGTTGGGCTTGTACGCCCGGTCGCTGATGTCGTTGACGATCGTGTAGCCGGCGATGCAGCTCATCGCCTCGTCTTCATCGATATGGCGGCAGCGGCGGCCGATGACGACGCCGAGCTCGCACTCCCAGTCGATGTGGTCGGGCGAAACGCGCGGGATAACGATCGGGTCGCCGGGCCGGGTCAGGGTGGTGCTCGGCGGCTTCATGAAGACGTACGGGAACGTCTCCTGCCGCTCGGCGGTCGTCCCGCCACGCTCGGCGACGTGCTTGGCGTAATTGCCCGCCAGGAGCAGGATCTTGGGCGGATTGGCGATCGGGACCAGCAGCCGGACGTCCGCGATCGGGATCATCAGCTCCGCGCGGTCCTCCTCGCCAAGCTGCTCGACCCAGGCGTGCAGGTCCCGGGCGGATTCGTAAGAGATCCCGTCCGGCGGTAGCAGGTCGAGGGGATCTTCGGTCGAGGGGAGCAGCAGTTCGACTTCATTATCGCGGCTGTAAGCCTCGGCGGCTTGATCGATCGGGATGACATGAGTGTCCGCATAGAAGCCCGTCAAGACCATCTCTTCGAAAGCGAACCGACAGACTCGCATCGCGACTTACCTCACTTTGCCTGGGATCCCTCTGACCCGTTTGATTCCGGGATTCTAACGGTTTTCGACACCGAGACCAGCGGCCTGGCCGATGTCTGGTGATCGATCGAGCTCGAGGAGCCACTATCGTGCCAAACCCGGCGAATCGAGTCGAGCAAGAGCGGCTCTTGTTCCTTCGTGATCGTACGCAGGTCAAAAAGGACGAGTCCCTTCTGGACCCGGGCGATGACCGGGGGATGGCCCCGCCGTAATGCCCTGGCCCAATCGGCTTCCGACTCCGGATCGAAAGGAGTCGGAAAGGGCGGCGAGACCGCGACGACGGCCGTCGAGATCGGCCGGATCGGCACGCTGCCTCCGCCGATGAACGATTCCGACGTCAACACGGCCGCGTTCAGGCCGAGCTCGGCTCGAAAGGCCGCCGCGAGTGTCTCGGCGCGGGCCGACAGGTCACGAAGCGGCCGGGTGATCATCGTCCATAACGGGATTCGTTCGGCGGCTCGTTCGGGATCCATGGCCAGACGCAAGGTGGCCTCGAGTGCCGCCAACGTCATCTTGTCCACGCGTAAGGCACGCATGAGCGGGTCGGACTCGATCCGCCCGATCGCCTCCCGGCTCCCCGCGATGATCCCGGATTGCGGACCACCGAGCAATTTGTCGCCGGAGAAGAGGACCAGGTCGGCACCGGCGGCGAGTCCTGCCGTCGCCGTCGGCTCGTCGTCGATCCCCGGGGGGCTCTCGGGTCCGAGAGCTCCGGAGCCGATGTCGTCGATGGCCCAGAGGCCATGGGCATGGGCCAGCTGAACCAGATCGGCAAGCGATGGACTCTCGGTGAATCCGACGATCCGGAAGTTGCTGGGATGGACCCGCAAGATGGCGGCCGTCTCGGGGCCGATCGCGCGCTTGTAGTCCGAGAGGCGCGTCTTGTTCGTCGTCCCGACCTCACGCAGCCGGGCACCGGAGACTTCGAAGATCTCCGGGAGCCGGAAACTGCCGCCGATCTCCACGAGCTCGCCGCGAGACACGATGACCTCGCGGCCGGCGGCCATCGCCCTCAAGGCCAGGACCGTCGCGCCGGCATTGTTGTTCACGACCGTGGCGGCCTCGGCGCCGATCAGCTCCCGCAAGATGCCGGAGATCGCCGACGTCCGCCTCCCGCGCAGGCCGTCGTCGAGGTCGAATTCCAGGTTGCAATAACCGGAGGCGACTTCCGCGACCGCGGCGATCGCCTCGGGAGCGAGTGGGGACCGGCCGAGCCCGGTGTGGAGGAGCACACCGGTCGCGTTGATCACGGGACGGAGGAAAGACCGTTCACCGTCGAGCATTTCTCGAACCCGATGGACGACGCTCCCCAGATCGGTCGGGAGTGATTTTCCCTCTCGGAGCCCCTCGCGGAACTCGTCGAGGGCCTGACGGACCGCGCGGCGAACGGCGATCCGGCCACGCAGGTTCGTGGGATCCGCGAGAAGCTCATGATCCAGCACGGCATTGACGGACGGCAATTGCCGCCGAGCCTCCGACTCCGCCAATCGCTGCCTCCCGGTCGTTCGAGCCCGGCGAATCCCGATGCTGGGCTGATCGCGATGCTCCGGTTCGCTCGGATACAAACCCCCATCTTACCCGCGAAGCGATTCTTTCTACAAGTCCATGGATTATCGAGACTTGTGAAGAATGATGCCCGCTGAATGGGATTCTCCCGATTTCAGGACGATCGGTTGCGAGTCCCCGGGTCGGCCCCTCGGGATGTCGACGGTGCGGTAGATGGCGATGGTTGCGTCGTCCGTGAGGCGATCGGGCTCGACCCCTTTGAGTGGGAGAAAGAGCCCGCGTGGGCCGTACGGGCCCCATTGTAGAGAGGCGGATACCGCGAGGTACGTCGTCCGCGGGTCGAGGGATTCCGGCAGGTGTTCGTTGGCGACGGACGCCGAGACCTGATAACTCACGCCCGAGACCCCGTAGAGAGCCGGGTCCGTTTCGCCGAAATAGAAGAGCGTCAGGTCACGATACTCGGGGTGTTCCGCCTGGAGTCGAGCGAGCGGCTTGAGGCCCTGGCCCCAGTCGAGGTTCGAGTCGGCGAGGATCCGACGACCACCGATCGGTCCGGACGCCAGGGCGTTGAAATAGGTCAATTCGTACGGGTGGATCGATGCCACGGCGATCGCCTGGGCCGCCAGGCCGCCCCAGACGAGTCGCCGCGACCAGAGACTGCCCTCGGCCATTGCCGAGATCCAGACGATCGCCAGCGGAGCCACCGGCAGGAGGTAGCGGATTCCCATGTTGCGCGAGGACCCGACCGAGGCGATCGCCACGAAGGCGGCGGCCATGGCCGGCAAGATCCAATCCCGACCCGCGGACGGGATGCGTCGAGCCATCGCCCCGCGGATCGCAGCGACCAGCCAGAACGTGAGCGGGACCTTGACCGCGAGGGCCACCAGGTAGTAATAACTCCACCCCGTGTTTCGGACCTCGCCCAAGAGATAGCTCGGCGCACCGGACCGTTGCAACTGGGTCTGTCGCACGAATCCGACCCAGTCCTGGGGGATCGGCGACTCGATGATGCGGCCGATCCAGCTCCCCAAGGTTGAGCCCAGCCTGCCGCCGAGGCTGGGATGATCGCCCGTCCGCTGGCTGATCGTCAGGAGCGCCCCCCGGTAACCGCGAAGTCGGAAATCGCCATGATCGCCGCGAATCCAACCATTCCGGCGGCGACGGTCATGAGGGCGCGTATTTTTCGTCGATCTCTGTTTCGCCATTCCTCGAGGCACCAGATCAGCCCGAAGATGGGCGGCGCGAGCACCGCCGAGAACTTGCAAGAGAACGCCAGGCCGCCCAGGATCGCCGAGGCCACGAACGCGCGACGATCGCGGGTCTGGAGGAAGATCCAGAACAGGACCGTCATGCCGGTCATCGCGGCGACGATCGGGGTCTCCATCGTGATCAGGGGGCCATGGGCGAGCAGGTTGGGACTCAACGCGAACCACCACGCGGCCAGGACCATCGCGCGGGGTCCGTATAACCGTCGGCTCCAGTACACGACCAGGGCCAGGGCGACCAGCCAGACCCAGAGCGACGCGAGACGAGCCAGGGGCAGGAGGATCGGCTCGTACTCCGAGGATCGATCGATCCATTCGCCGTAACCCAGGCGGTCGAGCGTCCATAGGAGCGGCACCTGCTGGAGCTTCCAGAACGTCAACGGCGAACCGGCGCGGGTGATCCTCGACTGATCTCCGGTCCTCCACCACTTCGAGGCCACCGACAGATAGAGGACTTCGTCGTACGTCGCCGAGCTTCGCCGCAGCGAGTCGGCCATCAGCCCCAGCCCGGTAGCGGCCGCCAGGACGAGCCAGATGAGCCGAGTTCTCTGCCCTGTCGGTTGCGAATCCATCGCCCCCATTGTTGCTCCTCCCTGAGTCTGCCTCCTACCAACGGTGAACTCACATTCCTAAAAGTTTATCCGCAGATGAACGCAGATCGACGCAGATGAAAAGCCGGAATCAGGAAATCCGACGCAAGACAGCGTCCTTTGTCGGCTCATGCTCCTTCGAGTTAAATCGGGAATCCGATTGCGTTTCCGTCGGCTCAAGAGGTACGAGCCACGGTCTCTCCTTCAACCTGGCTGCGTCGGAGGTCCTGGACGAATCGGGCATTCCTCAGCGCGTCTCGAATCGTCGGCGCCGGGGACTGCTCGCCGCTGACGAGCCGATAGAAGTGGTCGTTGAGCACGTCTCCGACGGTCGGCTCGAGCGGGAGCCGCTCGTTCTTGAGGCCGGCTGCGCTCGACCATTGGATCCGTTCGGGCATCTCCAGGAAAGCGGCCCCGCGCTCGGCGAAGACCTGGAATCCGGGAGCCGGCAGGAACCGGCTGGCTTCGCCCCAGCACGCCCGATTGTAGCGGCCGTATGAGATGTGGGCCGCCGCTCCCCGCGAGAAAGTCGCCACGAAGCTCTCGAAGTCCGCCTCCTGGTCGCCGGGATTCTCGGGCGAGATCACCTGGCAGCGCGAGCCGAGGACCGATCCGGGCAGCTCGTCGAGGATCACGCCGCACCAGTCGAGCAGGTAGCTCCCCGGGTCGATCAAGAGGGGTGCCGGGACAATCTGGTTCGTCGGTCCGGGGACGGCATAACGATCGAAGCCGTAAAGGCGCGAATGTCCGACGATCAACCGAGGCCGTCCCAGCTCGTTGGCCAGCAGCTCCTTGAGGCGTAGGGTTGCGGGATAGCAGCGCCGGGCGAACTCCGGCATGAAGACGATCCCGCTCTGATCGACCAAGTTCACGAGCCCTTCCAGCTCGGGAAGGTCGTCGGCGAGCGGCAACGCACAATAGATCGACTTTTTCGCCGCACAGGCCAGAGGGATCGGATGCAAGCCGAACCACTGGCGGGAGAGGAGGTAGATCACGTCGACGTCGGACCGTTCGATCAGGGCCGAGAGCCCCTCGCAGGCCGCGCAGCCGAGCTGGGACGCCTCGATCTCGGCGCGACGAAAGACCTGGTCATAGACCGCGGCGACCCGGAACCGATCCCCGAGCCGTGCCAGGGATGGCTTGTGCCGGGTCTCCCAGAGCCGTCCCAATCCGATCACACCGACCCTGAGCCGAACAGGTTTCGACCCGACCAAGCTCGCCTCCTCGGGATCCTGGCTCCCCCGCCGCTCGCCTCAATGCTGTCCCCAGCAGGTTATCAGCTTGCCGCTTCGCGGGCTACCCAGAACGAGGGCCGGATCCGGCGTTTCCCGGTCGCTCCGAATCCGGGGAAGGGTCGGGCCTTCCGTCGATTCTCGCGGTATCATAACGCGAGCCGTGGGATCGCGGAATTCTGTGGAGTCGGTGAATGCGTGCGGTATTGCAAAGAGTGAGTCGGTCGTCGGTGGAAGTCAACGGCGCCTGCGTGGGGCGGATCGAGAAAGGCTGGCTGGTCCTGCTCGGGGTCGAGCGGGGCGACGCCGCCTCGGATGCGGCCTGGATGGCCGATAAGGTGCTCAAGTTGCGAGCCTTCGAGGACGAACTGGGTAAGATGAACCTGAGCGTACAAGATATCAGCGGCGGCGTCCTGATCGTGAGCCAGTTCACGCTGCTGGCCGATTGCCGGGGCGGGCGCAGGCCCAGCTTCACCGCGGCCGCCGATCCGGCCGAGGCCGAACGGCTTTATCTCCGTTGCGCCGAACTGATCGCCCAATCCGGACTGACGGTGGCCACCGGCGTCTTTCGCGCGATGATGAAGGTCGAACTGGTCAATGATGGACCGGTCACGATGTTGCTGGACAGTCGCAAATTGTTCTGATCGGTTGTTGACGCTGCCGAACTCCGAATCCCTCTCTATTCTCCGATGATGCTGCGAGAGGTCCTCTCCGATGGAAAAGAGCCTGGGACGCCAAGACCTCCTGCTTGGCCTGGATGTGGGTACACAGAGCTTGCGCGCCGCGCTGGTCGACCTGCACGGCCGGACGATCGCCTCCGGCGTCGCGCCGATCGAGACGGTCTATCCGCGGCCGACCTGGGCCGAGCAGCAGCCTCGGGATTGGTGGACCGCGGCTCGGGTCGCCGTGAAGTCCGCGATGACGAGCGGAGACATCGCCCCCGAACGGGTCGTTGCCGTTGGACTCGATTGCACCGCGTGCACGGTCGTGGCCTGCGACGCCGGGGGAGAACCCCTGCGCGGGGCCCTGCTCTGGATGGACCAGCGGGCATTCCGCGAGGCCGGCGATATCAGTGCGACGGGCGATCCCGTGCTGCGATACGTCTCCGGCCGGGTCTCACCCGAATGGATGCTCCCCAAGGCGCTCTGGATCAAGCGAAACGAGCCTCGGGTCTACCAGGATGCCGCGTGGATCGTCGAGGGCACCGACTGGATGATGCATCGCCTGACCGACCAGTGGACCCTGTCGCTGAACCACGTCGCGGTGAAATGGAACTATGCGAGGCCCGACGGCGGCTGGCCGGTGGATCTCCACGAGGCCGTCGGCCTGGGGGATCTCCGCGAGAAATGGCCGAAGACGATCGTACCACTGGGCCGAGGTGACGGACGGCTCAGCCGGGATGCGGCCGCGGATCTCGGCCTGACGGAGGGGATTCCCGTGGCGCAAGGTGGGATCGACGCCTACCTCGGGATGCTCGGCCTGGGTGCGACCCAGGACGGCGACGTGGCCGCGATCGTCGGCTCCAGCACCTGCCATCTGGCGCAGTCACGAGGAGGGATCTTCGGTTCCGGGGCGGCCGGTTGCTATCCCGATGCGACCGTCGAGGGGCTGTATACCCTCGAAGCCGGCCAGACCGCGACCGGCTCGATCCTCGACTGGTACCGTCGCCATTTCGGCGGACACGAACAGGAGGAGGCGAAGCGGCGAGGAGTCCACGTCTTCGAGGTGCTCGACGAGCGGGCCGCGGCCGTCCCACCAGGCTCCGAGGGCCTCGTCGTCCGCGACGACTGGCAAGGGAATCGCTCCCCTTACAAGAACCCGCAGGCGCGCGGCGCCATCACCGGACTCTCGCTCGCTCACGGGCCGGGCCACGTCTTCCGGGCGATTTACGAGGCCACGGCCTGCGGGACGCGGCACATCCTCGAAGATGCCTCCGAGTATGGACTTCGCATCGAGCGCGTCTTCCTGGGCGGCGGGGGCGCAAGTCGGACCTCTGGCTCCGGATCCATGCGGATGTCCTCAAGCGGCCGGTCCACCTGGCACGCGAGACCGAGGTCTGCGCACTCGGCTCGGCGATGGCCGCGGCCGTCGGGGCGGGAATCTATGTCGACTTCGACGAGGCCGCGCGTGAGATGGTCTCCATCGAGAAGGTCGTGGAGCCCAATCCGGCCGATGCGCCCGCCTACGACGAGTTGTTCGGGAAGTACGTCGAACTTTATCGGCGGCTCAACGAAGCGGAGTAGCCTCGGCGATGCCTTCCGCTTCGACTCTGAAACAAGCCTTCGAGGACATCGGCCTCGGAGGGGTTCGGATCAGAAAAGAGTACCATCAATGAAGAGAAAAAACGTCCGCAGATGAACGCAGATAAGAAGACCGATAAAACAAAAATATGTTCCGAAAGAGGCCCTCGTATTGCGCCCGCTTTCTTTCCCGATTCCGGCCTTCCATCTGGATTCATCTGCGGATCAACTCTCAGGCCGTCTTGGCCTGGTCACCCGCGACATCCCCTCAAGAACCGCGTCGATGATGTCGATCTCTGCATGTTCCGAACGGTTCAATTCGACCGATCGCGTCAGTTGGACCACACATCTCGGGGAAGGAATCAAGGAGAGGCGGTAGGCTGGCCGATTGGTTTACAAGTCTTAACACGGGCCGCCGCTCTTGCGCCCTCGCAACGTCGCGAGGAGCCGACAGAATCGGGTATTGCGGATGGGTGGAGTCTGCGTCGAGCCGATGTTCGTCTCGAACCCGGGAGGGGATGCCGTGGGATCGCAACTCGAGACGGCGAATTACGGGAGCCGCGTAGACGGCCGTTGCATCCGCAGCCATCGCCCGACGTCGCAGGACTGTGCTGCCCGCCCCGCTCCCGGTGGTCGCTCGCGGCAAGGAAGACCGGTCGCCCGAGTCCTCCTGTTAGGTCTGGTCCTGATCGGGTCGGTGCGGAAGGCGGATATGCGGATGGGGCGGCCCGACCGCGTCAACGTACGGGTTGACGACTTCGAGCTTCCCGAGGTGGATAGCGGCAGACCTCATCGTCTCTCCGAGCATCGAGATCGCGTGGTGGTCATCGTCTTCATCGGCACCAGTTGTCCCATCGGCGAACTCTACATGCCTCGGCTGGCTGCGCTGGCGAGAACGTATTACGATCGCGGGGTCGATTTTCTTGCGATCAATTCCAATGCGAGCGAATCGATCGCGGACGTTGCCGCCCATGCCAGGGAATCCGGCGCGAACTTCCCGGTCCTGAAGGATCCCGAAAACCGCGTGGCCGACCGGCTCCTGGCCGAACGGACGTGCGAAGTCCTCGTGGTCGATGGGCAGCAACGGCTCCGGTATCGCGGTGCGATCGATGACCAGTACGGCCAGCGTTCTCGTCGGGATCAGCCGACTCGCAACTACCTCGTCAACGCGATCGAATCGATCCTGGCCGGAAATGAAGTTGTTCCGGAAAGTACCCAGGTGATCGGTTGTCCGATCGAACGAGAGGCGGCTTCGAAGGTCAGTCGCTTATCGTCCACGCGCCCCGCTCCGACTGGAGTCGACCTGGGCCGCAATGAGACCAACGCAACGGCCGAGCAGCCTCGCCGCCTCGGCCCGGTCACTTACGCGGACGACGTCGCCCCGATCATTCATTCTCGATGTGCGGGCTGCCACCGACCGGGCCAGGTGGCTCCGTTCTCGCTCTTGACCTACGAGCAGACGTGGCGATGGGCGGAGTCGATCCCCGAGGTACTCGGTGATGGGCGAATGCCGCCCTGGCATGCCGATCCTCGCTACGGGCATTTCGCCAACGATCGAAGTCTCTCGGCTCGCGAACGCTGGCTCCTGCTTTCATGGGTCGAACAAGGGTGCCCCTCCGGCGACCTCTCCAGGGCTCCGAAGCCGCCGAAGTACCCGGACGTCTGGTCGATCGGGACGCCGGACATGGTCATCGAGATGCCGGTTCCCTATTCGGTCCCGGCCGAAGGTACCGTGCCCATCCATCGACTTCGCGTGGCGACTCATTTCTCGGAGGATGTCTATCTCCAGGCCGTCGAGGCCCAGCCCGGAGATCGGGCCGTCGTTCACCACATCACGATCTTCGTCGAGGAGGCCAGGCCCTCGGACCGCAAACCGATCCGGGAGAGCTTGCTGGCGGCCTATACGCCCGGAGATCGGCCTTCGGTCTTCCCGCCGGGGGTCGGCAAGAAGATCTCCCGGGGCTCCGACCTTCTCTTCGAGGTGCACTATCAGCCGATCGGAAAACCGCGATTCGACCGGTCGTCGATCGGCCTGGTCTTCTCGCCACGACCGCCTCGCCACCTGGCGATCACGAAGGGGATTCCGGCTCATAATCTGCGAATTCCGCCCGGCGACCCGGATTGCGTCGTGACCACGTTCTGGACGGCCCATCGCGATATCCGGCTCTTGAGTCTGACGCCCCACATGCATCTGCGCGGCAAGAGCTTCACCTTCACGGCGGCATACCCCGACGGTCGTCGCGAGATCCTGCTCTCGGTGCCCCGCTACGATTTCAACTGGCAGAGCGTCTACCGGCTCAGCCAGCCCAGAGCGATCCCGAAAGGTACGAACATCGAGTGCGAGGCCCACTTCGATAACTCGTCGGGAAACCCCGCGAACCCGGACCCTTCCCGGACCGTCACCTGGGGCGAGCAGAGCGAGGATGAAATGATGATCGGCTTTATTGACTATTACTGAGCATTTCGCTTCGGACGTTGTCCTGCTATCCGCCGATCTGCAACTCGAGCGGCCTGGAGCGGCGCAGGATGAGCCATTGTGCGTGTTCCATCATCGACTCGCGGCCGAGTTCCTCGATCACGGCCTGAGCGCGGCAGATGTCTGGGGGTTTCGTATCGTCCAGGTGCTTCTTCAGCTCGGCGAGACCGTGCTCGAAAACCACCTCCATTCGCTCGTACTGACGGGCCAGCTCCTCATAACAACGCCGTTCGCTGTAAGCGACCAGCAGGCCGCCGCTGATGATCGCGATGCTCGTCCCGATCAGCATCCAATTGGAGGGATGCTCGGGACTCGCCGGCTCGCGCGTTTCCTCGCGTGTTTCCTCGCTCGCCGGGGGGCGAGTCCCGGTGTTTGCTCGCCGCGCGTCATCCGCAGGTTTCCATGTAATGACCAGGAAGGCGATTAGCATGATCCACGCGGCCGAGGCCAGGAGCAGTCCGGAGACCCGGAAGATCGTCGCGTATCGATGGCAATGCCTCCAGCGTTTGCCGAAGTATCGCTTCTGCTCCCTGACCCAGGACGTCCTCACCGCATTCAAGGTGCTCAGGCGATCGGCATCGGAGAGGAGCTCGAATTGCTTTGACCAGAACAGCGGCGGTGGCGAGGCGTGCAGCAGGACCTGGCGAATCCAGCTCAGCTCGCTCCGGAGTTGGCGGAAGTAACTGTCGGCGACCGACCGGCCGATGCCCGCCTTCGCCCAGACCTGGCGAATCCGAAGGGCCTCGGCCAGGGTGCGTGAATCGATCCTCCGCTGGTCGAACCGTTTCCACCAGCTCACGGTCACGACGACGAACGAGACGATCAACCCGCCCGCGAAGAGATAAAGGTACCAGGGTTCATGGGTCTCGTGCTCGGTCAGGTGGGAATAGAGGTGAAAGGCCGCGGCGCAGAACGCCAGCAGGACGAAGATCAGGACCTGCATCCCGAACTGAACGCGGTCGAGATGATTCGCCACGGACGCCGCCGCTTCCCGGATTTCGCCGATCCGTCCAAGCCAGCGATTGTGCACCTCGTCGAAACCAGGCACGCGGGAGCCTTCGCGAGACCGTACGAGTCGGTCCTGGACTTCTTCTCTGATCCCGGGCCGGGTCACATCCCAGTTGAAGTCCTCGATGGTGGAACAGATCTCCCGGAACTGACGGACCTCGGACCGGATCTGCGCCGGAATCTGGCCGCGCCCGTGGCCGCGATGGGCCACAGCGTCACCGAACTCGAATGAACGCCTCAGGCGGCGCCAGAAGCGCAGGGCCGGAATGTCGTACTTTGCCAGGGGGATCGTTTCCTTCGACAAGGACCACTTCGCGCCCTCATCATTGGGCATCAGGACCCGGTAAAGCCTGGCGGCGGCTTCCGGATTTTCTTGCGAGAGCGGCACGTGGATGACCAGACCCCGGTCTCCGAGGAAGCCGAGGGGAAAGCTGTCGGTCCATGGGTAATTGGCCGGCGCCCGGCCGAAAAGCTTCAGCGCGACGAATTCTCCCGTGCCGGAGGGGCGGCTGGGGTCGGCCCCCTGGCCGTCCCAGAGGGCGATCAGGACATGGCTGCGCCGGGTGATGAAACCCCCGACATTGGCGTAGCAGGCGTGGCGCAGATCCTGGATCGCCTTATTGCCCTGCTCGGTGGCGACCCGGGACTCCCCGACCGCCTTGACCTCTCTGGCGAGCCGCTCCGGCAGCGGAACGACGAAGGACTCCACCCCGGACTTGTCGTCGAGCAGGCGGTCGACTTCCCGACGTCCCCGCTCGCCTTCTTCGTTCTGGTCGAAGCTGGTGCTGCTCTGGAAGACGTTCCTCGTGAATGGGAGCGGCACGCGCAGGAATGCCCCCTTCACCGCCAGCGTCGCGTCGGCGGCGATCTGGTCCGCCCCCTGTGCCAGGCTCGTCAAGACGACCAATGGCGTTTCGGGATACTCCTTGCGAAACTCTTCGAGGACCGTGACGATGGCCTTGCGCAGCCGATCGCGCTGGCCTGCGGGGATTTGACGATGCCCGACGACGCCCAGGACGATCGGGACCGCCGGCAAGCCGTCCGCTCGGCAGAACCCGTCGCGAAACGCGGTCGCAGCGCCTGAGGGGGGAAGGATTGCGTCGTTCAAGAGGCGAGCTCCTTGACATGATCGCGATTCTGGCGTCGCCGCGCGGCCCACTACCGAGTTCCTTTGGGGAACAGGTTCTCGAATTCCGGCACTCCGTGCAACGGCTTGAGGTCGTCATCCCGCCTCATGTGGTCGAAGTTCTTGTAGCCCGCCGCAATCGCCCCTCTCAGGCAGGCGATGGCGAGGTCACGGTATCTTCGCGCCTCCGCCTCTTCGGGCTTCGCCGAGGCTCTCACCACGAGCCCCGCGCATAGGCCGA
Source organism: uncultured Planctomycetota bacterium (assembly GCA_963743925.1). Lineage (GTDB taxonomy): Bacteria > Planctomycetota > Planctomycetia > Isosphaerales > Isosphaeraceae > CAVZRC01. Next base: position 125,000 of record CAVURY010000041.1, read on the forward strand.
AGGCGCAGGCAGCGTTGTAGAGATTGACATTCGTCGACGGCTTCAGCTCCCGCAACTTGGCGCCGGCCTGTGCCACGTCCGCCAGCTTGCCCTGTCGCGCCATTTCCGTGGCGCGGAGGCTCAAAAGCCGTGGGAGAACTCCTGCATCGATCTTGAGAATCCGGTCCCAATCTCCCGTCGCGAGCGTGGCCAAGCAGAATTGGAGACGGGCCACCAGGATCGCCTTTTCGCGGGTGGATTGATCTGCGTTCAGTCCCCTGGCAATCATCGCATCGAGCAGTGCAATGCCCGCTCCGAATTGTGCCAGGGCCGATTCAAACTGGAGCAGCTTGACGCGCAACTCGCCCAGCTTGTAGTGGCTGAACATCACGTCGCGCGCGGCCTGGGCCGAGTCCGGGTTGCGCTTGAGCAAGCCCTCGCTGAGCTCCAGGCCCCGCTCGTAGAGCGACAGCGCCCGCTCGGCGTCTCCCGCCTGCCCGCGCCCGGCGAGGAAGTCGCCGAGCTTGTTGAGGCTGACCGAGACGTCGCGCACGGCCTGGGCGGAGTCCGGGTTGCGCTTGAGCAGGCCCTCGCTGAGCTCCAGGCCCCGCTCGTAGAGCGACAGCGCCCGCTCGGCGTCTCCCGCCTGCCCGCGACCGGCGAGGAAGTCGCCGAGCCTGTCGAGGCTGACCGAGACGTCGCGCGCGGCCTGGGCCGAGTCCGGGTTGCGCTTGAGCAGGCCCTCGCGGAGCTCCAGGCCCCGCTCGTAGAGTGCTCATCAGCGCCCGCTCGGCGTCTCCCGCCTGCCCGCGACGGGCGAGGAAGTCGCCGAGCGTGTTGAGGCTGACCGAGACGTCGCGCGCGGCCTGGGCCGAGTCCGGGTTGCGCTTGAGCAAGCCCTCGCTGAGCTCCAGGTCCCGCTCGTAGTGCTTCAGCGCCCGCTCGGCGTCTCCCGCCTGGCCGCGCCCGGCGAGGAAGCCGCCGAGCGTGTTGAGGCTGACCGAGACGTCGCGCGCGGCCTGGGCCGAGTCCGGGTTGCGCTTGAGCAGGCCCTCGCTGAGCTCCAGGCCCCGCTCGTAGAGCAACAGCGCCCGCTCGGCGTCACCCGCCTGGCCGCGCCGGGCGAGGAAGTCGCCGAGCTTGTTGAGGCTGACCGAGACGTCGCGCGCGGCCTCGGCGGAGTCGGGGTTGCACTTGAGCAGGCCCTCGCTGAGCTCCAGGCCTCGCTCGTAGAGTCTCAGCACCCATTCGGCGTCACCCCCTTGCCCGCGGATCATGAGCACATCGCCCCACTTAGTACACGCGACGTGGAGGACACGCTGGCCTTCCGGCTTCGACTGATCCTGGTCATGGAGCTGAGTCGCGAGGCGATAGCAATGATTGGCATCGGCGAGGGCTATTTGAAGCGAGCCGTGGTACTCAGATTGGATCGCTTGGTCAAACAGGAAATAGGCGTAAGTCTCCAGGGCCTGCGGCCATTCCGGCTCCAGGTCGAGCAACTCCTGGAAGCGAGCCCGGGCGGCGTCGGGCCGGCCGCGAGACTGTTCCAGCGATGCGGCTTTCAACAGCGGCTCCAGCGCCAGCCGGTCCCGCTCGTGCTCCGCCTGCTTGCGGGCCCGGATCTGCGCCAGCAGGGCCGGCCGCTTCCCTTCGGCGTAGGCGATGGCCTTGTCGACCGGATTGACTTTCTCCTCGCTCAAGATCCGGATCATCTCCAGGAGGATCGGCGACGTGTCGGCCTGCCGATCCAACGCCACGAAGCTGGCGACCAGGTCGTCGATGCGCCCGAGCCGGGTCTCGTGGGCTTTCTCCGCTTGCTGGCGGAGCTTCTCGCGCCGGTCGAACTCCGGCTCCTTCTCGGCCGCGGCCAGCGCCTCCTTCCGCGCCTTCTCCGACGCCTCCACGAGGTGCAGGCGAATTCGGGTTGGCGAGATCGACTGTCCTTCCTGCACCTGCTTCACCTGGGCGCCGAGATCCTTGATACCCTCGTCGGTCTTCTTCATCGCCTCGTCGGTCGACCGCTTCGTCCGCCATTGCACGAGCAATACGCAACCGATCAGGATCAGGGCGGCCACGCCCAGGCCTGAGACGATCTTCTGCCAGCGGCGGAAGCCGCGCCGCAGGTCGGCGAACTCGTTCTTGAGACGCTCCAGCTTCAGCTCGAGTTCGGTGTCGCTTGCGGCACCGTGGCGCAGGTGGCCGTCCTGGCGCAGCCGCTGCCGCCAGGATTCCTGCAATGCCTGACGCTCGGCCTGGTAGGAGACGGAGTCGGGGACGTCCGAATCGCGGGGCAGGTCGAGCCTGTCTGGGGGCATGTCGTGCGTGCAGCCATCTTCGGCGAAGAGGATCCAGGTCTTCTTGCCCCGGCTCCGCGCGTAGAGGAACTCATACTGAGTGTAGGATACGCGGCCGAAGTCCGGGTCGGGCTGGGGTGGCTCGGCGCCATAGCCCCGGCCAACGATCTGGATGAGCCCCTCGCAGTCGTCGATCTTGTCTCGGAGGACCTGCTTGAGGTCACCCGGCTCGGTCCCGAAGATGTCCTGCCAGACGGGGTCGTAACCGAGCCCCTGGAGCACGTTGGCCGTCAACTGCCGGACCGTCTTCAGCTCGGAGGTGACCGTTGAGATGAAGATCCGCGGTTTCATCGGGGGATTTCCGAGTCAACTGCCGGCAAGAGGGCTTAGACAGGCCCGGTCGGCACGATTTACAGGTTTTGTGGCTTTCTCTCAAGATATTCGACAGGCAGGTCTTGGTGTTAGAGATATCGCCGGGATTCCGCCAAGTATCACGGGAATCCGGATTGGGTCCAGCCGTTTCAAGTGACCGCGATGAGGATCGTGCGGTTACCGAGCGGAGTCCGAACGGATTCGGACATTACGGGAATGTCTTTGCTCACTTAAGGCAAATACGGGGAATTAACCACGGAGGCACGGAGGCACGGAGAATTCAATTCAAAGATTTTGAATTCTTATCCCTCTTCTCCGTGTCTCCGTGCCTCCGTGGTTAACTCCGAGATTTGCCTTGAATCCAACGATCTCATTCAGGCCGGCCCTCGGCTTCGATGCCCCGAATTCTTCTCTTTTTTCCTTGAAGATCGCGTTCGGTATTGACGGGGATCCCGTCTTCGTCGAAAAGAAGCGTCGAGCGATGCGGCTCGATTGCGGCGAATAACGCGGTTTCCAGGGAAGGAGTCGGGGATTCGATGCGAACACACCGTTGGAAAAGATCGATTTGGTTGGCGGTTGTTCTGGGCTCGAGCGTGGTGCTGGGCGGCTCGACGCGAGGCGACCAGATCACGAGCATCGTGAATTTCGGCGACAGCCTGACCGATGTGGGCAACGATTACCTGGCCAGCAAGGGGGCGGTGCCCAGCTCCTCCGACTACTACCAGGGGCGGTTCTCGAACGGGCTGAACTGGGCCGATTACCTGGCCAAGGATCTCGGCGTCGCGGCGCCGACCGCCAGCCTCGCCGGGGGCAACGATTATGCTTTCGGGGGTGCGCAGACCGGCACCGGTTACACATCGTTCAGCGGCGCACAGATCCCCAACACCGGCACGCAGATCTCCATGTACCTGGCGGGTCATACGCCGACGGCGAGTCAACTCTTCACCATCTGGGGAGGGGCCAATGACTTCCTCAACGGCGGCCAGACCAACCCTTTGGTTCCCGTTCAGAACATCGCCCAGGAAATCACGACCCTGGCGAACGCCGGCGCCAAGGACTTTCTGGTCCCCAACCTTCCCCTTCTCGGTCAAATCCCGGCGGCGAGCCAGTTGACGCCAGCCCAGCAACAGAATCTGAACTTGCTGTCGGTCTCGTTCAACAGCGCCCTGCAATATGAGGTCGGACAGCTCCAGAATAGCCTGGGAGTCAAGATTAGCCTTGTGAACATCCAGCAATTGGTCCAGAACGTGATGGCGAACCCGAGCCAGTACGGCTTCACGAACGTCACAGGTTCTGCCATCAACTCCTCGATGGCTGGCAATGGCTACCTCTTCTGGGACACCGTTCACCCCACGACCTCGGCCGACTCGATCGTCGGCGAGCTGGCCGCCCAGTCGGTCCCGGAACCCTCCTCGCTGCTGGTCTTCGGCGCCCTGGCGCGCTCGCAGTCTGGCGTACCAGGCAGAGACGCAATCGAGTGGCTGCCTCGCTCGGTTGATCCGAGATCAGGCGCGCCGCGATCCCTCGGACGTTCGCTCGCTCGATGTCGGCGGAATACGGCCTGGCCCCTTCCCTATTCCAGGGGCCGCGCCGGGATGCCGACCACGGTCTGTCCATCCGCGACGTCGCGATTCTTGGTGACGACGGCATTGGCCCCCACGATCGAATCCTGTCCGACGCTGACCGGAGCGATCAGGATCGCACCGGCACCGACGCGGCTGCGGTCGCCGATGACGGTCTGAAACTTCTGAACTCCGTCGAAGTTGGCCGTGATCGCCGTCGCGCCGAAGTTGACCGACTCCCCGACCTCGGCGTTACCCAGGTAAGCCAGGTGTCGGACGATCGTCCCTCGACCGAGATGGGATTGTTTGATCTCGACGAACGCCCCCACCTCAACATCGTCCTCGAGGATCGTCCCGTCTCGGAGATGCGTCAACGGGCCGATCCGGCAGTTCGAGCCGATCTTTACGACTCCGTCGATCACGGTGGAAGGAAAGATCACCGTGTCGCGGCCGATGGTGCATCGACCGTCGATGTAAGTGGTGCGCGGGTCGACGATGGTGACGCCCTCCGACATCCATCGATCGTGGATCCGCGACTGCATGATCGCGGCCGCCTGCGCGAGCTGATGTCGGGAGTTCACGCCCAGGACGTCGTCGGGCTGGAGCACATTGAGGGCGACCACACCACGCCCCATGGCCATGAGATGTTCGGGGGCATCCGTGAGGTAATATTCGCCCTGGGAGTTGCTGGTGCCGATCCGGTCGAGAGCATCCCAGAGATCGGGCAGCTCGAAGACATAGCAACTGGGATTCACCTCGGAGAGCTTGCGTTCCTCGGGCGTGCAATCGCGTTCCTCGACGATGCGGATGAAACGGCCGGCGGAGTCGCGGAGGATTCGCCCGAACCCGGTGGGATCGGGCAAGTTGACCGTGCCCAGCAGGCAGGCAACCCGGTCGTGGCGCTGCCGATCGAGCAAGTCCCCGAGGGGCTCCGGCCGGAGCAGCGGCTCGTCGCCGACGAGGATCAGGGCGGGACCGCGGTAATCGGCCAGTAGCGGTTGACAGACCCTGGCGGCGTGCCCGGTCCCCAGTTGCTCGGACTGGGTCGCGAACAGGATGTCGGGCTCCTCGTGGAGGTAGTCGCGCACCTGGTCGGCGGCGTAGCCGACCACCACGATGATCGTCCGCGCACCGCGCCACGCGCCGCCTCGACCACGTAGCGAATCATCGGCTGGCCGCAGACCTCGTGCAGGACCTTGGCCTTCTCCGATTTCATGCGCTTGCCGTGTCCGGCGGCCAGGATGATCGCTATGGGTCCATTCATCGTTTCGGGGTCTCGGCGTGCCATCCAGGCGGTCCACATCGATGGGAATCCCGCACCTGGAGCGATTCCGCTTGGGTCGCGCACGAAGAATCCTACTAACCCGACGCGCCAGCGAGGGTCCGACGGCAGTCCCCTCGCTGGCGCGTCGGGTTAGTATGAATGACATACGTGTCGTGCTGTGCGCAAACCAAGGTGGAAGCGTCCAGGTCGCCATCATAGAATGCTTTCCTCGGGCCGTCAAACGCCCGAACGCGGGCGATCGGGGGCCCGCGAGCGAACCTTGAACCGGGACATCGAATCTGTCAGACTGAGTACCGCGGGAGCTGACCTGGAGAGGCGGCTCCGTCGTCGGCGCGGAGTTCGATCCGCGCCTCAGCGAGTTGACAGCCCTCGGACTCGTCGGTAGGGGAAGGACGGACGCGGATGTCTCTGTCGAATGCGGATGTGGCCAAGGTCGCGGTCCTGGCGCGGCTGCGGATCAGCCCCGAAGAGCTGGAGATGTTCACGGGGCAGCTCAACTCGATCGTCGATCATGTCGCACAACTTCAGACGCTCGACACGACCGGAGTCGAGCCGCTGGCGCATGGGATCGAGATACGCAACGTGTTCCGGGACGACGTCCGCGGCGAGGCCCTGCTCCGCGAGCAGGCGCTGGCCAATGCCCCCAAGCGGAACGCGACGAGCTTCCTGGTCCCCGCCGTCCTGGACTGAACGATCCCGCGCCCGATCCCGTGGCCGGGAGGGCGCGAGCCGAGGATGCCGATCGATGACTCCCGATACCGCCGTCGCGCTGCTGGCCCGCATGAACGCGGGCGAGACGACCTCCGAAGAGATCCTGAGCGCACAGCTCGAGCGGGCCAGGGCCTCGCAGAGACTCAACGTCTTCGTCCACCTCGATGAGGGACGGGTCCTCTCCCAGGCTCGTGAGATCGACCGGAAGCGGAAGGCCGGCGAGCCGCTCGGACCCCTGGCCGGCGTCCCGGTTGCGATCAAGGACGTGCTCTGCGTCGATGGCGAGCCGACGACATGCGGCAGTCGGATGCTCAAAGGTTTCCGCCCTCCTTACGACGCCACCGCGATCGCCCGGCTCAAGGCCGCCGGCGCGATCCTCCTGGGCAAGACCAACATGGATGAGTTCGCGATGGGCTCCTCGACGGAGAACAGCGCCTATGGGCCGACCTTGAATCCCTGGGACGAATCGCGGGTACCCGGCGGCTCGTCGGGCGGCTCGGCCGCGGCGGTGGCGGCCGGTCTCGCACCGCTCGCACTCGGCACCGATACCGGCGGTTCGATCCGACAGCCGGCCTCCTTCTGCGGCATCGTCGGCCTCAAGCCGACCTACGGTCGTGTCAGCCGATATGGGCTGATCGCCTTCGCCAGCTCGCTCGACCAGATCGGGCCATTCGCCGCCGACGTCGCCGACGTGGCACTCCTGCTCGGCATCATCGCCGGCCGTGACGCCAAGGATTCGACCAGCGTCAACCGGCCGATCCCCGATTATCTCGTGACGCTCGAAAAACCCCTCGAATCGTTGCGGATCGGGATCGCCCCCGAATTCTTCGGGGAGGGCCTCGACGCCGAGGTCGCCGCGGCCGTGCAGGAAGCGGTCAAGGTCTACGAGAAAGCCGGGGCGACGATCAAGGAAGTCTCGCTGCCCCACTCGAAGTACGGCATCCCGGCCTATTACATCGTCGCGCCCGCCGAATGCTCCAGCAATCTCTCGCGATACGACGGCACGACCTACGGCCATCGCGCCGAGGACTTTTCACCCAAGTATCCGGGCGAAGAGAAGCTGGCGCCCCTGGTCCGGATGATGATGGCCAGCCGCGCGGAGGGCTTCGGCCCCGAGGTCAAGAGGCGGATCATGCTCGGGACCTTCGCCCTCTCGGCCGGGTACGCCGACCAGTACTACAACAAGGCGCTCCAGGTCCGTCGCAAGATCCGCGGCGACTTCGACGCCGCATTCCAGCAAGTTAACGTCTTGCTCGGCCCGACCTCTCCGACCCCGGCGTTCAAGCTGGGCGAGAAGACGTCCAACCCGTTATCCATGTACCTGTCGGATATCTATACGATCACGGCCAACCTGGCCGGAATCCCGGGGATCAGCATCCCCTGCGGACTGACCAGGTCGAACCTCCCGATCGGCATGCAATTGATGGCCGCGCCCTTCGCCGAGGAGACGCTCTTGCGGGCGGCCCGGGTCTTCGAGCGGGAGACGGATTGGCATCGGAAGCGGCCGGGGTTGATATAATGGCGGCAGGATCGAAGTTCGCGACTCCGGGCGCTCCGCTGATTGACTTGCAGGCAGCCGCGGCCGAGCGACTCCTGGATGCCGAAGTGCTTTTCGCGAACGGGCGTTTCCCCACCGCGATTGCGATGGGGGTATACTCACTGGAGATTCACCTCAAGATCAGGATTTGTCAAAGACTGAGTCTTCAGAAATTGCCGAAAGCTTTCGAGATCCACGAGCTCGATGCCCTGTTGGTTCTGACCGGATTACAAGCGGCACTGGATTCCGCATCGCGGACCGTTCAGAAAAATTGGGAAGACATTGCGGACCTGGCTCTCAAGATTAATGATCTGAGGTACTCATCCCCCGGCGAGCTGGACCCATCCTCACGCTGAGCCGTTCCTCCAGAAGCTTCGTGACCCGCCCGATGGAGTCTTGCCATGGCTATCAGCACAACCTTGAGGACGAGAGCGGCACTGGCGAGGATCATGGGAGCCCTGAAAGACTTCGCGAAGGCGCAACACTGGGAGCAGGGTGAATACTCGGTCTTGTTTCGCGTCCTGGAGGACTGGGGGCGAATCAGCTTCATCCTCGTCGCGCCGGATCTCGGAAGTCGGTTGAATCAGGATGTGTGGAATGAATTGTTCGATCATCTCGAAACAGCTCTGAATCGCAGCGAAGACATCGGTTTCTCCCTCGGTTTCTCCGTCCGAGACAGGAAGCAGGTTGAGCAGGGAGGTATGTATTCTATTCCCGAGGGCTATGTCGAAGCCGAAGATCTCCTGCCGAGAACGAGCCTGACCGATTGATCGGACTCTCCCGGCATGCTGGCTCGTTGAGATTGAGAGTGAGCTCATGGACTATGAAATCATCATCGGCCTGGAGATCCACGTGCAGCTCCAGACCGAGAGCAAGATGTTCTCCTGGAGCGGGACGGATTTCGGCCTGCCTCCGAACACGCAGACGGACCCGGTCTCCCTGGGCCTGCCCGGCACGCTGCCGGTGATGAACCGCAAGGCGTTCGATCTCGCCCTCAAGACGGCCCTGGCATTGCGCGCCGAGATCGCCCCGTTCACGAAGTGGGACCGCAAGAATTATTACTACCCGGACCTGCCCAAGAACTATCAGATCAGCCAGTATGACCTGCCGTTCTCCAAGGGAGGGCACCTGGAGATCCCCGTCCGGAAGGACGGCGGCGGGGGCGGACAGTGCCGTCTGACTCGGATTCACCTCGAGGAGGATACGGGCAAGCTCACCCACGACGCCGGGGACTTCTCCGAGGTCAACCTGAATCGCGCGGGCATCCCGCTCCTGGAGATCGTCACCGAGCCCGACATCCGCAGCCCGGCCGATGCGCGGGGATGCCTCGAGGATCTCAAGCTGACGCTCCAGTACCTGGAGGTCTCCGACTGCGAGATGCAGGAGGGCTCGCTACGCTGCGATGCCAATGTGAACCTTCACATCACCAGGGACGGCCGGACGATCGCGACTCCGATCGTCGAGATCAAGAATCTCAACAGTTTCCGCGCCGTCGAGAAGGCGCTCCACTTCGAGGTCGATCGACAGTATCGGCACTGGCTCGAGGACGGCAAGACGATCAAGGACTCTCCGAAGACGACCCGAGGGTGGAACGACGTCGAGGAAGTCACCAAGCCCCAGCGCGAGAAGGAAACGGCCGCCGATTATCGCTACTTCCCCGAGCCCGACCTGGTCCCGGTGGTCGTCGAATCGTCCTGGTTGGATCGGATCCGCGCGTCGATCGGCGAATTGCCCGACGCCCGTCGCAGGCGGTTTGAAACGGATTACGGCCTCTCCGCCTACGACGCTAATGTCCTGGTGGAGCAAGGGCAAGACGTGGCGGATTATTACGACTCCGTCGCGAAGGCGACCGGCGAATCCAAGCTGGCGAGCAACTGGATCCAGCAGGACGTGCTGCGGACCATCAAGGAAAAGAAGATGGCCATCGCCGATTTCCCCGTCCGTCCGGAGGGTCTCGCCGACCTGATCAACCGGGTGAAACGCGGGGAGCTCAACACCAACCAGGGCCGAGAGATCCTGGGCCGGATGATCGATACCGGCGACCCCGCCGAGCTGATCATCGCGCAAGGAGGCTACCAGATGGTCTCCGACCGCGATGCGATCGCCGCGGCCGTCTCGGCGGCGATCGCCGCCAATCCGCAGGCGCTCGAGGACTTGAAGAAGGGGAAGAAGAAGCCCGAAGCCGTCAAGGGCTTCCTCCGCGGCCAGGTGATGAAGCAGACCGGCGGCAAGGCCAATCCGGCCCTCGTCGGCGAGCTGCTCGAATCGCAGCTCGCCGATCTACAAAGCTGACGTATCGCGGACGGATGGCTTATCGTTGGTCCCGGGACGCACGCCAGAGCCGATGCAGCTCATCGAGGTCGCTCACGCGCAGATCGACGCAATCCGGCGGCGGTCCCTCGTGTTCGGGAGCGATCCAGATGGTGAACATGCCGACGGCTCGGCCTCCGGTCATGTCGGACGCCGTGCTATCGCCCACCATGGCCGACTCTTGCGGTTGACAGCCGAGCCGCTCGATGGCGACTTGAAACAAGGGCGGCTCCGGCTTGCCCACGGCGATGGGCGTGCCTCCTCCGGCCACGGAAATCGCCTCGGCGAGCGAGCCGCAGCCGGGATCGAACTCGCCGGGCCCGACCGGGTATCGGGCATCCTGGTTGACCGCGAAGAATGCCGAGCCGGCGGCCACGGCCCGAGCGGCGGCCCGAAGTCGGTCGTAACTGAAATCCGGGTCGATACCCACGACGACCGCCGTTGCCGACTTCCACTCGTGGTCCGGGACGACCGTATGCCCGCAGGATCTCAAGATCTCATCGAGCTCGTCGGTGCCGATCGACAGGACCCGGGCTTTCCCGAGCCGACGGAGGACCTCGGTACCCGTCAGGTCGAGGGCCGCGAGCATGTGCTCCGGTTCCGCCCGGATTCCGAGGTCCGAGAGTCGCTCGCGGAGCACGCCGGAGGCGTGCCTCGAGGAATTCGAGGCGAAGACGACGCCGAGCCCGGCACCTCGGAGCTCGTCGACGAGCTCGATCGCGCCCGGGAGGAGCCTGGGGCCTTCCCAGATCGTGCCGTCCAGGTCGAAGGTGAATCCCTTGAGGTCTTTAAGTCTTCGCGAGAGCGAGCCATCCTGGGCCTGAGTCATCTCGTTCATCTCCACGCTCAGGACGGTCGCGACCGACCTCGAGTGAATTCGACGTTCCTTCGGCGGGAGCGGCTGTCCCGTCGCCGATCCGGGAGCAGTTTACCATTTTCGGCCCGACCATCCACAGCCCTTGCGCCCGGCTCCGCATTTGCAAGCCAGGGCTTATCTGAGGGCCATGCATGAGTAGCCAACCCTGCTCTCGGTGCGTTAGAATCAAGACATTGAAAGAGAACCTAGTGGCCGGACGGAGCCGCCGCCCGCTCGAGAACCGGGTGATGACCCGGCTTCGTCTTACTTCATCCGACCTGATGCGGAGGATACTCTGATGAACCTTCTGGACGAGTTGCGCAAGGTGACCGTGGTCGTGGCCGACACGGGTGACTTCGATACGATCGCCCAGTACAAGCCGCGCGATGCGACGACCAACCCTTCGCTGCTCCTCAAGGCCGCCCAGATGTCGGGGTATCGGAAGCTGCTCGACGAGGTGATCGAGCTGGAGCAATCGGATCACGGCGATCACGACGCGCAGATCACGGCGATCACCGACCGGCTCTTCATCGCCTTCGGCAAGGAGATCCTCAAGATCATCCCGGGGCGCGTCTCGACCGAGGTCAACGCGCGGCTCTCCTTCGACACCAAGGGGACGATCGAAAAAGGGCGACGATTGATCTCGCTCTACGAGGCCGACGGGATCGATCGCAAGCGCATCCTGATCAAGATCGCGTCCACCTGGGAGGGGATCCGTGCGGCCGAGCAACTGGAGAAGGAGGGCATCCACTGCAATATGACCCTGCTCTTCAGCTTCGCCCAGGCCGTCGCCTGCGCCGAGGCCGGAGTGACGTTGATCTCGCCGTTCGTCGGCCGGATCTATGACTGGTATTGCAAGAAGCAGGGCGTCAAGAGCATCCCCCCGGCGGACGATCCCGGGGTGCACTCGGTGACGCAGATCTATCACTATTACAAGAAGTTCGACTACCCCACCGAGATCATGGGCGCGAGCTTCCGGAACGTCGGCGAGATCACCGAGCTGGCCGGCTGCGACCTCCTGACGATCTCGCCCGACCTGCTGGGAGAACTCCAGAAGGCCGAGGGTTCCGTCGAACGCAAGCTCAACGTCGAGAAAGCCAAGGCCCAGAAGCTCGACCGCCTCCATCTCGACGAGGAAACGTTCCGCTGGATGCACAACGAAGACGCGATGGCCACCGAACAGTTGGCCGACGGGATTCGGCGCTTCAACGCCGACCTGGTGAAGCTCCGTGACTTCGTCTCCAAGTCGATCCGTCAGCCGGTGAATGTCTGATCGATCCGGGCAACTCCGCAGAGCGTGAGGGTCGGACGAAAGCCCGCCCTCACGAATCTCGGGGCTCGTCGCCGACCTGGTCCCGGTGGGCCAGGGTCTCTCGGACCGAGCCGAAGCAGCGGCTCAGCTCCTTCTGATAGATCCACAGATCGGCCAGGTAAACCAGCATGTGAAACCCTTCGAGCGGGCCACGGCCGAGTGTCGCCGCGTCCATCGCGCCGAGTACGGCGGCCTTCCCGTTCCGACGGCAAGCCTCAACAACCCGTCGGGTTGCCGCGTGGAATTCGGGGTGATCGAACCGGCCGGGGATGCCCATCGACGCGGTCAGGTCGTACTGGCCGATCCAGAGGGCGTCGATGCCGTCCACCGCGGCGATCGCGTCTACATTCTCGACCCCCTGGACATTCTCGATCTGGGCGATCAGCAGGACCTCATCGTTCGCCTGGCGGAACTTCGTCGAGAGATCGCCCCATCGATAATCGTCGTGGGCCACTCCGAAGGCGACCCCTCGTCGTCCTGATGGCGGGTACCTCGCGGAATCCACGATCATGCGGGCCTGGTCGGCGTCGCCGACCATCGGGACGACGATTCCCATCGAGCCGACATCGAGCACGCGCGCGATGAAGTGGTACTGGAGGGTCGGCACCCGCACCATCGGGACGAGGTCCGCCGCTCGAGAGGTCGCCATGAGCATCCGGATTGTCTCCATGCTCCAGCCGGTGTGCTCCATGTCGAAGACGGCGAAATCCGCACCGGCCTCGGCGGCGATCCGCGCGATGCCCGTCGTGCTGAACTCCATCATCATGGTGCCGATGGCCACCTTGCCCTCCGCCAGGGCCCTCTTCACCGCGTTGATTCGCATTCGTCGCCCTCCCCTTTTCTGCCCGCCTGGATGCGAAGATCGACATCGCCCTCGTCGCGGGATATTATGCCCGAGATGGGGCGCCGGGGGAGCCGAGGACCGCCATTCGAGCATTTTGGGGCGAGACGATGTCTGAATCCGAACCGATCCGGCTGACCCAATTCGCCAAGCGCGCGGGCTGCGCGGCCAAGCAGCCACCGGACTACCTGCTTGCGCTGCTGGCCGGTCTGCCTCCCATCACGGATCCGAACGTGCTGGTCGGCCATTCGACGGCCGACGATGCCGCCGTCTATCGGATCACCGACGACCTCGCGCTGATCCTGACCACCGACTTCTTCACGCCGATCGTCAACCGCCCGTACGACTTCGGCGCGGTGGCCGCGGCCAATGCGCTGAGCGACGTCTACGCGATGGCGGGCACGCCGGTCTCGGCGCTCAGCATCGTGGGTTTCCCGAGCGGGCGCTCCCTCCCGAGGTCCTCGTCGAGATCCTCCGCGGGGCGATCGACAAGGCCGGCGAGGCGGGCATCTCGATCGTCGGCGGCCATACGATCCAGTCCGAGGAGCCCATCTTCGGCCTGGCCGTGGTCGGTCGGGTCCATCCGCGCGAAGTCATCACCAACGCCGGCGCCCGGCCGGGCGACTTTCTGGTCCTCAGCAAGCCCCTGGGCCTGGGGATCATCTCGACGGCCGCCAAGCGCGATGAAGACACGCTCGGTGCCGTGAAAGAGGCCCTCGTCGTGATGACGACCCTCAATCGCGACGCCGCGCACGTCATGGCCGGCGCCGGGGCGCACGCGCTCACCGACATCACCGGGTTCGGGCTGCTCGGCCATCTCCGCAACCTCGCGGCCGCGAGCCACGTCGGCGCGACGATCTGGTCCGATCGGGTCCCGATCCTGCCCGCGGCGGTCGAGTACGTGCGGAAAGGGCTCGCCCCGGGAGGGACCCATGCGAACCGTCGATTCTTGTCGCGATGGGTCAACTACGATCCGGACCTTTCCGAGTCGGAGCAGCTCTTGCTCTGCGATGCGCAGACCTCCGGCGGCTTGCTCGCGGCCTTGCCGGGAGCCGTGGCCGCGGATGTGGTCCGCGACCTCCATGCGCACGGGTTAAGCTGGGCCGCCATCGTGGGCTCGATCGAGGACGGCGAGCGCGGACGGATACGTGTTACGAGAGATGTCAAAGAAGCATAGAACCCCCCGCCCTTGCTCACGGCCGATCTCGACGCGGCCCATGCCGAATTCCGCTTCGACCTCCGCTGACGGACTTCTGTTCGCCTTCTATCTGACGAGCGAGAGGAGGGCCGCGGCGAGCCCTAGGGGCACGAGGAGGCCGGGGAGCCGAAGCCAGGGGCTCACGACCCGACGCCAGCGCGCCGCCGGGCGGCCGTAAGACCGCTCGGGGAGGCCCAGGAAGGCTCGGACGGAGCCACTGGGGGTGATCGGGGGCGGCGCATCCTGGAGTCGGAATCCCTCGGCCCGCAGGGCCGCGTGCGACGCCTCCACGCCCAGAGCCATCACCAGGGCGACGGCAGCCATGTACGCCGCGGCCAGCAGCCCATCGACGACCCAGATCGGGTCATAGAAGACGGACCCCGACCACCATTCCGGCACCCCCGCGACCGCGATGACGATCGCCAACCCCGCCGCGGCCACCCCCGCCCTGGCCGCCCGGACCATGATCCTCCGGTGCGCCCGGGCCACCCAGGCCCCCGGGGCCCGCCATCTGAGCCTCTGATCCCAGGCGAAGGCGACCACGGCCCACGCCAGAGCCACGCTGAACCATAGCCAGGTCGATCGCAGCGAGAACTCCGAACGCTCCGGGATCAGCAGTTCTAGCCTACCGTCTGAATTACCCATCGCCAGCAGTTGGAGCCGCCTTGTGGCCGCTCGGTTCGGGTTGAAACTCAGGGACAACACGCGATTGACATCCATGTTGGTCCAGACGTCTGACGCCTTCTTCTGGGTGAGGTCCCAGAGGGTCGTACTGCGATCGCTGCAACATGCGAGGATGCCTCCGTCCGGCCGGTACGCGATCCGACCGGATTTGTATGATTGTTCACGGAGTGTCTCGATGAGTGAGCCGGTCGCGGCGTCGAAGATGCGTACCTGGCCGTCTTCGGAGGCCGTGGCGATCCGCTTTCCCTTCGGGTCGAAGGCGATATCGACCACCCGATTATCATGCCCGACCAGGGTCAGCAGCCCCTGGCCGGAGGTGACGTCCCAGACCCGCGCCGTGCGGTCGTCGGAGGCGGTGGCCAGGCGCGATCCGTCGGGGCTGAATGCGAGGCCGAGCACCCAGCCGCTGTGCCACACGGTTAGCAGCTCCTGGCCTGTCGCGGCGTCCCAGACCCGCGCCGTGTTGTCGTAGGACGCGGTGGCGATTTGCGATCCGTCGGGGCTGAATGCGACGGCGTTCACCAGGCCCTTGTGCCCGTCGAGGGTCAAAAGACGCCGGCCGGAGTCGGCATCCCAGACCCGCGCCGTGCCGTCGTGGGAGGCGGTGGCCAGGCGCGATCCGTCGGGGCTGAATGCGACGCCGAACACCGCCCGGGTATGCCCCCTGAGGGTCAGCAGCGGCCGGCCCGATCCGGCATCCCAGACGCCCACCTCGCGGTCGAAGGAGGCGGTGGCGATGCGCGATCCGTCGGGGCTGAATGCGACGCCGACCACCGCGCCGGCGTGCCCCTCGGAGGGGAGCATCGCCCGCTTCGATCCGGCGTCCCAGACCCGCGCCGTGTGGTCGTCGGAGGCGGTGGCGAGGCGCGAACCATCGGGTCCGAATGCGACGCCGACCACCGCGCCGGTGTGCCCACGCAGCTCGCCCACCGGCTGGCCGGACTCGGCGTCCCACACCCGTGCTGTGCCGTCGTCTCCGCACGCGGTGGCGATGCGACGGCCGTCGGGGCTGAATGCGACGTCCAGGACCTCGCGGGCATGCCCCTTGAACGACCACAGCGGCTGGGCGGACTCGGCGTCCCAGACCCGCGCCGTGCCGTCGCCGGATCCGGTGACGATGCGCCGGCCGTCGGGGCTGAATGCGACGGCGTTCACCGCGCCGGAGCGCCCTCGAGGCTCAGCAGCATCTGGCCGGAAGCGGCGTCCCAGATCCGCGCCGTACCGTCTTTGGAGGCGGTGGCGATGCGCCGGCCGTCGGGGCTGAATGCGAGGCCGTTCACCGCGACGGAGCGCCCCTCGAGGCTCAGCAGCCCCTGGCCGGAGGCGGCGTCCCAGACTCGCGCCGTGCCGTCTTTGGAGGCGGTGGCGATGCGCCGACCGTCGGGGCTGAAGGCGACGCCCACCACCGAGCCGTCGTGCCCGCTTAGCTCGAGTAGGATCTTGCCGCTCGACGCGTCCCAGACCCGCGCCGTGCGGTCGTCGGAGGCGGTGGCGATGCGCGATCCGTCGGGGCTGAAAGCGACGCCGTTCACCCAGTCGGAGTTACCCTCGAGGGTCAGCAGTCGCCGGCCGGAGGCGGCGTCCCAGACCCGCGCCGTGCCGTCCTCGGACGCGGTGGCGATGCGCGATCCATCGCGGACGAAGGCCACCCTGGTCACTTTCTGCTTATGTCCTTTCAGGACGACCACTCCGTCGGACCAAGGCCCGAGATTGCGGAGGGCATCGCGGAAGACGGCCTGAGCGGTGATGGGTGGGAGTCCCGGAGCGAGAGCGGTCGCGAGGGTTGTCCCGCAAGCTATAACGGCCGCGACGACGATCAACCCGAGCGGTACGATGGTCCAGAGGGACATGATGGTCGCGGCGAGATTGCCGCCGCCGCGGCGGGCCCTGGCCAGAGCCCAGGGCAAGGCCATCGCGGCGGCCTGCCACCCAGCAACCACGACCGCCGCGACCGGGAACACAACCCCGGGCCAGCGCGGGCTGAACAGGCCGGGCCGCGTCAGCTGGACGGCCGGCAGCAGCGTCAGAGCCAGCAGCGCCGCGTAAGCCCCAAGCACCTTCCGTGCCGACCACCAGCCTGGCTGTGACTCCCCCATGCGCTCCGCAAACCGGCGAGCCGTGACCTCGCCAAGGAGCCGCACGAACCTGTCCCGGATGGGCGTGGCGGAGCGGTTCACCGGACGGCCGATCTTGCGGTCGGCAGGGGCCTTCGGCGCGGTGAGCAGCCGCCTGTACTTGTCTGGGAGGGGCACGTCAAGGAGCGAGGGTTCCCGTCCCAGGAGGAAGTTGACGACGACGCGATCCGAGGCGATGTACGAAGGAGTCGAGGGGTGAGTCAAGAGAGCCTGGCGTAGTTCCGCGGGGAGGCCGAACGCCAGCTGGGCGGAACTTGACTCGGCCGAGCTCGGGAGTTCATCGAGCGACGAGCTGGTCAGGAGGCGGTCGAGGATGCACTTAACGCGCTCGCGGTCGCCCACTGCGAGGTCCGCCAGCAGGATCAGGCGTATCCACTCAGGCATCGAACCGTGCCGGAACCACGGCAGCCGCGCCAGCCGCGCCAGCGCCGGACCGGCCTCGCGGCCGGTCCCATGGCCGATCCGGCCCAGGTCCTGCCCGATGACCAGCGTCAGCCGCCAGGAGATCTCGGGATAGGCCGCGCAGCCGGCCAGCCAGGCGAAGTCGGAGCCAAGGTAGCGGCGAAGGTCACCTAAGAGGCCGCGCACCTCCTCCGGATCGGGAACGACCGGGGCGAGCCATCGGCGGGGCTCGGCGCGGAGAGTCGTCGGCAGCCGGGTTGCGAGAACGCGGTCGTCCGGGTCGGCTAGCGGAACTCCGCGCCGAGCGCCGGGCGAACCCGGCTCGTCGCGGTCAACGTCTTCTCGGGATGAGTCATCGGCCAGCCAGCGTGCGGCGTGGCGGAGGCCTCGGGGCGTGGCGTGGGCCACGGCGTACCCCTTGTCGAGGAGCGCAGCTTCGCGAACCGACCAGGCGTCCGGAGGTATGGGGGTCAGGATGACGCACCTCGGCCAGTCGGCCGTCAGCCGGGCCGCCATCGCACCGGGGCGTCCGGTGTGAGGGTCGATCAGGCCGGCCCCATCGGTCCAGAGCAGCAGCCGGGGGCCATGCCGCGGCCCCGCAACCTCCTCGAGAAGGCAGGCGCGGACACCCCGGGGCCTGGGCACGAGGTAGCGGGGGTCGCGGGTGAAGGCGAAACGGACGACTGCGACCTGCTCGCGCTCGAGTGCGTCGAGCATCGCGTCGGCGAGGTCGGCGGCGTGGTCGAGGGCGCTCTCGCGGTCGACCATGGCGACGTGCTCGATGGCCACGTGGCGCGTCTCAGGCACGGCTACCACCGGCCATGCCGACCGTACCGCCCGCTCGAGGGTCCGCCGGATGTCGATCCGGTCGGGATTGGTGGTCCTGACCCGATTCCGCAGGGCGCGGGCCGCCTCCCGGATTGCCAGTCGCTCGTCGGCCGACCAGACCGCCACCTTCCCCGGCCGGAAGGCCTGCGCCGTCCGATCCGTCTCTCCCGGCTGCCCGCGACGCAATACCGCGACCGCCTGGTCCCAGCCCCGACCGAACCAGCGCAGCAGCCCCCATGACGACGTCACCGAGAATACGATCAGAAGCCCGCCCGCCAGCGCAAGACGGAGGCCAAATGGCCAATCACTGCCGGTCAGTCCCGAGTGCGGCCCGAACGCCGGGACATCGGGCGGCACGTCCGGGGTCACAGTCTTTGTCGTCGGCGTGGGCTGGGCGTTCCCGGTCTTCTGATTCCCGGTTTCTTTCTTCTGTTGCTCGCTCTTATGCGAGTCCTTGTGCGAGATTTTCTCGAGTAATGTCGCTCCGTCTCCGCCGCCGAAGTTCACCGCGATGGTCAAGCACGACAGCATCACGAGCAGCCCGGCGCCGAGCACAAACACCGACCGCAGGACACGACGGCGGCTGTTGACGATCTGGTCGGCGGCGGGGTTGGCCTGCACCTGATCGCCATCCGTCCGGGCCACGGAGCCCGGCTCAGTCTTCGCGGGACTCTCGTGGATGATCCGGGAGAGCCACTGCTCGAACCGCTCGGGGAACGAGCTGAGCTCCTCGGGGGAGGCGCAGAGGATCAGCCCGAAGCGACCGGCGAGGTCGGCGAGGTCGGCAGGCAGGTCATCACGGCCTGCAAGATCCAGGAGCAGACGGGTGGCGGTGATGGCCTGGCTCGTGTCGATGCTGAACCCCGCGGTCTCCCGGAGCCGTGCGCAGAAGCTGGGCAGGCCGTCAACCATGGCCGCGAGGGCCGCGGGAGTCTTTGGAAACCGGGGAACTCGGTGGTCAGAGGTCGTCATGCCATCTCGACCGGGGTCCAGTCCTTGAGCTTCTCCTCAGCCACTGCGCGGTCCTCCTCCGTCTTGACCAGGCAGGCGAGCGCGATCCGTTTCCAGGGGCCCAGACCGTCCCCGATCGGAGAGGCCGCCTTGCCGGAGCGCGACGCCCGCAGGAAGTCGAGCAACTCCGCCGTGGCCGGAGCCTTGCGCAGCCCTAGATCACGAAGGAGGAAGAAGATCTCGAGTGCGGCCCCGAGGTCCTGACGCGAACCCGGCAGCCCGAGTCGGGCTTCGACGATCGCCTTGAGCTGGTCCTCGCCCGGGAATGGAATGTGGTAGTAGATGCAGCGCCGGAGGAAGGCATCGGGGAGCCCGCGCTCTGAGTTGCTTGTGGCCACCACCACCGGTCGCAGCTCCGGAGAGGCCTCGATCTGCCTGCCCCCCAGTTCCGGCACCCGGAACCGCATCGTCTCGACGGAGCGGAGCACGTCGTTGGGGAGGTCGCGCGGGGCCTTGTCGATCTCGTCGAGCAGTACGACTGAGCGGCTCGGTCCGCCCCCCGGATGCTGGTGGATTTCCCGGACCTGATCGCGCGGCGCCGCCCTGAGGATCGCCTCGCCCAGGGCGTGGAAGGTGATATATCGCAGCACCGTCTGCTCGGGCGACGGCAGGGCGTTGTTGGGGGCCGAGGACTGTTGGTGACGCGTGGCGAGCCCGGCGGCGTGGTAGTGCGCCAGCGAGTTGTACCCGTAGAACAGGTCGCTCGCCGTGGCCGTGGACCGCACCGCGTATTCGAGCAGGTCGAGTCCCAGCTTTGCCGCCAGCCAGTAGGCCGCCTGGGTCTTGCCGACCCCGGGCTCGCCGGTCAGGAGCAGCGGCATCTGGAGACGGACCGCGACGTCGGCGGCCTCGACCAGCTCTGGAGATGGGAGGTATTCGGCGGGGTGGGGGGAAGCCTGGTCCCGTGCCGTGCGGCTGCTCCGGGCATCCCGAGGTGCGGTCGGCATCAATCGTTGTCCTTGGGCTGGTGATTGAACAGCGGCGTTAGCCCCAGGCGAACCGTGCGCATGGGCAGATTCACATTATCAAACGGACAAAGCTCGTTGATGACGGGAAGGGGATCGATTCTCGCGAGGTGCTTCAATCGCGGATCGCGGGCCTTTTCCTTGAAGTGCCCCAGCCACCTCTCCAGGTGCACTCGCTGCACCGGGCCGAGCGGGCGGAAGCAGCGGGTCCCGTCGAGCCGGCTCATCCGCTGGTGAAGAGCCCGCTTGGGATCCTGAGTCCGAGCCCAGAACGCCCACCAGGGCGGCGCGGCCGAGGGAACGAGCTGGAGCCAGACCAGGGGGAGCTTGCCCGGAGGCACCCCCACCAGGCTATCTCCAACCTTCGCCCAGAACTTCGTCAGCGCCTCGATACGCGGCTTGACCGGGAGAGCATTCTCTCCTTCCTGGATCATGGATGTGATGATCCAGCGGCGTGGGTCATCGCGGAAGAATCCGACCAGTTTCTGAATGTCCCGACAGTCCACCGGGAGTTGCTGGTCAAGCGCCCGGAAATAGGCGGCCTCGAACTCCGGTCCGGGGCCAAGGATCGGGCAGTCGACGAGGGTACTCACCGGTTCTGGGCCGTTGCGGTCCTTGAGCTCGTGAATAACCGCCCTATCGACCAGGCCGATATGGTCGTCTTCGATCGTTCCGATCACAAGGCAGACCGGCGGTCGACACTCGGTCCGGGCCTTTTCGACGACTTTGAGAAGGTCATCGGACTGCTCTTCGCGGTCAACCCAACATAGCCAGGCGTCGGCCTCGATCCCTTCGGCCGGGTTGCATGTGGCCAGTGCCATCGGCTGGCGGTATACCCCCATGGCCAGACGGCCGTGCGATGTAACGCTCGCGCCGAGCCCGTCCTTGGTGGGTAGCAGATCGACATACTCCTCCTGGTAGAGCGTGAGCAGCCAGTCCCTGATATCTCCGGGAGCAATCCGAGTTTTCTGGGCAAGCAGTGAGTCCTGGATGAACTCCTGAGTCTCGCCCTGGGCATCCTGTATCGCCTGAAGCACCGTCCGTTGATCGCCGCTCAGCCTGCGCATCGAGCAGCATCCTCCGGCAAAGACCACGATGACAAGTTCGAGCAACGCGTCGCGGTTGCGGCAGATAATCTCTTATAACCGGTAAGGAGGCGTTCGGCAATGAGACGTACGTCATACAATGCGGCGAATCGCTTTGTTTCAGTTCTCGCAGTCGACCTGAGCAGATTTGCCCTGAGCCTCTTGCAGAGACTGCCCCTACCGCGAATGTGTGTTTCTTGTCTTGGTAAGAGAAGGGTATCGCGGCATTGGAGAAGGTCGGAGCTCGACGATATCGGCCGGCTAGTCGTTCGACGCTGGGCAAGCCGGCTCACGATTCAGCACGCCGAGAGATATCCGCGAGGACTTGATAGAGTTCCTCGAAGTTGACGGGCTTGACGAGATGAAAGTCGAATCCGGCTTCGAGCGAACGCGTGCGCGCCTCCTCGCCGCCATATCCGGTCAGTGCGATCATCTTCAAGCGGTCGGACCCCCAGCGCTCGCGCAGCCTCTCCGCGACCCGATAGCCGTTCATGCCCGGTAGCCCGATGTCGAGCAGCACGACGTCCGGCTTCCAGGAATCGACGACCTCGATCGCGGTATGGCCATCCTCGGCGGATCTCACCTCGTGGCCGCGGAGTTCGAGGATCTTGCCGAGAGTCCGCGTCGAATCGCGGCTATCATCCACGAGGAGGATCCTCAGGCGATCCCCGCGAGCGGCGTCGGTGGTATTCGAGGCATCGCGGGTCTGGCACGACTTCTCGGCGAAGACCGGCAGCCGGACCACGAACCGGCTCCCTCGACCCAGCCCTTCACTGGTGACGGAGATCGCCCCGCCATGGAGCTCGACCAGGCTCCGGACGAGGGTCAGTCCGATCCCGAGTCCCCCCTGCGAGCGATCCAGGGAATGATCCCCCTGGACGAATAGGTCGAAGATCTGGTCCTGCATCTCCGGCGCGATGCCGATGCCCGTGTCGTGAACACTGAGGACGGCCTGATCCCCCTCGCGCGTCAGACGGACGTCGATCCGGCCTCCCGGCTCGGTGTATTTCGCCGCATTGTTCAGGAGGTTGGACACGATCTGCTCGAGTCGCGTCGGATCGCCCTGGACCGGGATGAGCTCGGACGGGAGCGCCGCGGTGAGGTCGTGGCCGCGGGACGCGATGAAGGGTCGAGTCGTCTCGATCGCGTGCGTGACGATCGTGCCGAAATCCAGCTCCTGGTTCCGAAGCTCGACCTTGCCTCGAGTGATCCGGGAGACGTCGAGCAGGTCTTCCAGCAGTCGTCCCATGTGCTGGATCTGCCGCCTGGCGATCTGGAGCGCCTCGGAGACATCGGAGACGTCGGCGTCGGGAAAGCCGACGATCTCCAGGGAATTCGAGAGCGGGGCGAGCGGATTGCGGAGCTCGTGCGCCAGCATCGCCAGGAACTCGTCCTTGCGACGGTCGGCCTCCTGCAGCCGTTCGGCCTGGCGGAGCAGTTGCATCTGGAGCCGCTTCTGGCTCGTGATGTCGGAGACCAGGCAGAGCGCACCCTTGATGACCTGATCCGCATCCCGGATCGGGTCGACGCTGACGCGCAGCCAGGATTCGCCCAGCGAGACCTCGCGAATCTCCCGGCCGCCGGATCTGAGCATCCGGTCGAAGAGCGGCCGCCCGCCATCGGGCGGGACTCCCAACAGCGAAGGCAGATCCCTGTCGACGAGCTCGCCCCAGGGGAGCCCGAGGATGCGCTCGAGGGTCCGGTTGACCCGGACGACATGTCCGCTGCCGTCCAGCAGCATGACCCCGTCGCTGATGGTATCGAAGGTCGCCTGCCATTGGCGGTTGGTGAGCTGGGCCGCGTCCTCGGCGCGTCGGGCGCGGAGGAGGGCCCGGACCGTCGCGAGCATCTCCAACGACTCGGCGACGTTCGTCAGATAGCCGTCGGCCCCGCTCTCCAGGCCGTGCACCTTGTCCTCGATGCCGACGAACGTGCTGGAGATGTGCAGCACCGGGATGGCACGAGTGGCGGGATCGGACTTGAGACGGCGGCAGACCTCGAATCCGTCCAGGTCCGGCAGCCTGACGTCGAGGATGACCAGATCCGGGCGCATCGCCGCCAACCGCAAGGCTTCGCTTCCCGTGGCGGCCTCCTCCACCGTATAACCCGCGCGGAGGAGGGTCTTGGCGATGGTGTATCGCTTGGTTTCGTCGTCATCGACGAGCAGGATCGTGGCTTCAGGTCGATCGATCATCTCTGCGCTCTCCGCCTCACGCTCGCGACGGGACCAGACCGGCTTCCCTCAAGGAGCTTCGCAGTCGGGCGGCCGCTTCTTCCCGTGACCTGAGTGTCTTGTCGAGGATCGCGATGACGCGCCCGTCGAGGAGCCGACGCTCCTGCTCGTCCAGGACCTTCGAAGTGTGGACGATGACCGGGATGTCTCGGGTCCGGTCGTCCGACTTGAGGCGTTCCAGGACCTGGAAACCGGACATGTCCGGCAGTCCCAGATCGAGCACGATCACCTGGGGTTGCTCTTCGCACGCCCGATCGATCGCCTCCTCCCCGCGGGAGACCTCGATCAGCTCGAAGGGACCCATCGCGACCAGGAGGATTCTCAAGAGATGACGTTCGTGCTCCTGGTCGTCCACGATCAAGGCCCGGATCGGAGAGGGCGGCTGGTCCGTCGGCTCGGGGGTCGGAGGCGATGGGTTCGCGGCCGTCTCGCCGGACTCGAGCGGCGGGTTGTAAATGCGCGGGATCGCGACGGAGAAGGTCGAACCGACACCCGGTTCGCTCTCGACCGACACGGTGCCGCCCAGCAACTCGGCGAGCTTCCGGGCCAGGGGCAGCCCCAGCCCTGTCCCCTTGCTCCGCGCCTGCAGGGAATTCTCGATCTGGCCGAATTCCTCGAAGATTCGAGGCAGGTCCTCGGCGACGATCCCGATTCCCGTGTCGCTGACCGTGAAGACGACCGTCCGTTCCGCTCCCGGACGCGCCGCGATCCGGATCTCCCCGCGCTGGGTGAACTTCACCGCATTGGACACGAAGTTTCGCAGGATCTGGATGAGTTTTCCCTCATCGGTCTGCAAGGGCGTTAGTCCGGACGGATCTTCGAACGTCAGGCGGACCGTCGAGGGATCGACGGTCGGGCGGATCGTCTCTTGAAGGGTTTCGAAGACCTCTTTCACCGAGAAAGTCGAAGCCCGGATGACGGCCTTGCCGGCCTCGACTTTCGCCAGGTCCAGGAGGTCGTCGACCAGCATCGAGAGGCCCTCGGCCGCCTTGCGGATGAGCTTGACCTGCTTCTCCTGCTCGGGGGTCAGATCGCCGTCGCTCCGCTCGATGAGGAAGCCGGTCAGGCTGCGGATCGAGTTGAGCGGCGAGCGGAACTCATGGCTCATCTCCGAGAGGAAGCGCGACTTCAGGTCCGAAAGTCGCTTGAGGGCCTTGGTGTGATCGTCGAGCTCCGTATAGAGCGCCACGACCCCCCGATTTGTCTCCTCCAGCTCTCGAGAGTGCATCTGCGCGAGCTCGGTCTGCCGATCGCGCAGCTCCTGGAGGGTATTGAGGAGTTCCTGGTTCTGCTGCTGGAGCTCTTCCAGTAAGCCCTGCGGGGCATTCCTCGCCAGGTCGGCCGAGATCCGGGCCAGTTCGCGCGGGCTCGGCGCATGGATCTGGTGCGGGAAACTCTTGGCCATCGAGACCGTGGCCCCCGCTCCCTGGGCCGAATCGATCGAGAATCGGTCCATGAGCCTCTTGGCTCCCTGGATGCCCAGGCCCAAGCCGGTCGAAGAGACGTAACGGCCGTCGAGGATCGCCTGGAGGTCGTGGATTCCCGGCCCTCGTTCGCGGACCCTGATCATGAGGGCCGGTTTGTCGCCCAACTCGACGAGAAACTCGACCCGCCCGCCCCCGGCATACTGGAACGCGTTTCGCGCGATCTCCGAGGTGGCGGTGGCGATCCGCGTCTGGTCGAGATGGCTGAAACCTAGCAAGCCGGCGATCTGTCGCGCTCGTTGCCGGGCCAGGACGATGTCCGGTTCGGTCTGGACCTCGAGCGTGAGCAGCGGTACATGGGTCACGCCGTCACACCCTCCCCGCTCAGGACCACGACCGTCGCATCATCCCGTCCTCGCTTGTAATCCCGGTAGAGGACGCCGGCGAGCAGGCCCGGCGGCCTACGGGTGAGGCCGGGGTATCGATCCAGATCCCATCTCGTCGTCAGGCCGTCGGAATGCATGATCAGCAGGGAGTTTTCCGACCAGGCATAATCGAACGCCTGGATCTTGCGGACCATGTGGCCGACCGTGCCATTATGCGAAATCATACTGGTGGTGCGGCCATTAAGGGAGTCGACTATGACTCCCGAGATGTTTCCCACGCCCGCATAGCGGACTTGCCCGAGCTCCGGGTCGATCCGCGCGACGGCCATGGCCGCGCCCCGAGTGCCGCGCATCGCCGCATGGGCGGCCTCGATCAGCTCGGTGGGCTCGGCGAGCGGCCGTTCGCGGAAGACGTCCAGCGCCACCGAGGCCGCCTCGGCGGCCGGGTGACCGTGCCCCAGCCCGTCGACGACCAGGACGAAACTCCGACCGTTCCTCCGGATCATAGCCCAGTCGTCGCCGCAAGCGACCTCTCCGGGAGCCGGCACGCTGACCGCGGCCAGCCTCCGGTCGGGACTCCCAGGATCCCCACTCTCGGTCTTCGCGTCGAGGCGAGCCCAGACGGTCGTGCCTCCACCGACCTGGGAATAGATCTCAAAGCCATCGGAGAGTCGGGAAATCGCACCCAGTCCCGTCCCGAGCGACCCGGCGGTCGAGTAACCATCAGTCAGGCATCGTCCGACGTCGCTCATCCCCTGGCCGCGATCGATCGCGACAATTTCCAGCCAATTCCCCTTCTCGCCGGAGCCACGTCCGAGGATCATCAGCTCGCCGCCCCCGGCGTGCTTGATCAGGTTGGTCGCCGCCTCCGAGACCACCAGGGCGACTCTTCCTTGTCGGGTCTCGTCGAATCCGAGCTCGCGGGCGAGGGCCAGGGCCTTTCGCCGCGCCTCGCCGACCTTCGTCGGCTCGTCGATGATCACGTCCGTGGACCAGCCGAGGGCCCTGATCATTTATTTCCACCTCGTGATCGTCACTTTCGTCCCTTCGCCGACCGTCGATTGGATTTCGAACTCGTTGACGAGCCGCTTGGCGCCTCCCAATCCGAGTCCCATCCCCTTTCCCGACGTATAGCCGTCCTTCATCGCCTGGGCGATGTCCGGGATTCCTGGGCCATGGTCTTCGAAGCTGAGTCGAAGGCCACGCCGGTTACCCTCCTGGAGCGATTCG
Source organism: uncultured Planctomycetota bacterium (assembly GCA_963743925.1). Taxonomy (GTDB): domain Bacteria; phylum Planctomycetota; class Planctomycetia; order Isosphaerales; family Isosphaeraceae; genus CAVZRC01. The sequence goes on from CAVURY010000041.1 coordinate 151,640, forward strand.
AAAATCACGAGCCCACCGCCGCCATATTCTAGCGAATTCCGGGCCAACTCGCTCGCCGCCGTGATCATCTTCGTCTGGTCAACCAGACTGAACCCCAGCTCCGCGGTCCAAGTCCTCACAGCCTGGCGGATCATGACGACGTCGGTCGAGGAGCGGACCTCGAGGGTGTCAGTCTTCGACACCGCCATCGCCGTCCTCCCTGGGCCCCGGCCCCATCGTGGCGTGCAGCACGCTCATCCCCTTCTCGACATTCAGCGCGGTCCGCACGCCGGGGAGGGAAAGTCCCAGCTCGACCAGGGTGATGGCGACCGCGGGCCGGATGCCCACCACGACCGTCTCGGCATCGAGCACGCGCGACATGCTGGCGATGTTCCCGATCATCCGACCGATGAACGAGTCCACCATGTCGAGCGCCGAGATGTCGATCAGGACGCCGCGTGCCCCCGTCTCGCTGATCCGATTCGTGAGGTTGTCTTGCAACGCCATGACCAGTCGGTCATGCATGTCAACCTGGATCGTGACCAGGAGGATGTTGCCCATCTGGAGGATCGGTATCTGGTCCATTGAGGCTCCTGAATGACGCGAAGCGGCTTTGCGGTCATCCGGCGTGAGGGCCAATCCCGAGGCACGAAGGTGGGGTTTCGAATCTCTCGCGGTGCCGGCATCTCGCGGGTCGGCCGATCGACTTCGTCCCGGTCTCGATCGGCGGGGCCTGCGAATGCGAGAACCACCCTGCGACCTCGACACTCGGGAACGACCCGCGTCACGCGCGGGCCGGCTTGATGTGGGTCACGGCCCGACCGGTCTTCTCCAACGCCAGGGCGAACGCGTCGGCGAGCGATGCCTTCGTCGTCACGTCTCCCAGGTCAACGCCGAGGTGGACGATCGTCTGCGCGATCTGCGGGCGGATGCCGCTGATGATGCAGTCGGCACCCATGAGCCGGGCCGCGGTGACCGCCTTGAGCAGGTGTTGCGCGGTCAGCGTGTCCACGGTCGGGACGCCCGTGATGTCGATGATGGCGATCGACGAGCCCGTGTCCAGGATCTTCTGGAGGAGGTTCTCCATCACGAGCTGGGTCCGTGCGCTATCGAGCGTACCGATCATCGGCAGGGCCAGGACCCCTTCCCAGAGCTTCACGACCGGCGTCGAGAGCTCCATCATCTCCTGCTGCTGGCGGTTGATGATCTCCTCTCGCCTCGTCTGGTACACCTCGGTCGTATAGAGTCCGAGCTTGTCCATCAGCTCATTGGACGACCAGGTCGCGTCGGCAAGGGCCTGCGCGTCACCTCCGAGTTCCCTCCGGAGTAATGCGAAGAGCGGCCGCTTGATCGAGAAGATGAACGAGGCGGTTTCCGACGGGCTGAAACCCTGCGCGATCCGCGTCTGCGAAAGATTGCCCAGCATCTCGCGGATTCCCGTCCATGCCGACGAGTCGATGTCGGCGTCCTTCCCCTGCTTCAGGCTCGACCGGAGCAGGCTCAGGAATTCCGCGCACTGGGTACGGAGCTCCGATTCCTTCGGCGCGGCCCCTCGACGGCCCTGGACCGACGATTGCTCCTTGATCCAGTCGGAAAGGATCATCGGTTCGTGCTTATTCAAGATTTCGGCGAGGGTACTGTGAGTCAAACTATTCTGGCTCATCGCGCTGGTTCCTAAGCTTTTCCGAGGGGAGTGCCGCTCCCAAGACTTGCTCTTGTAGAGCCTTATGGCCCGGGACGTCGTTGAATCTTGGGTGTTTAGCGGGCACCATCACCCTCTCGTTCCGATTCGGCCGTCAAGGCCGATGTCGCACCTGATCTGCAAAGGGATTATTCTAGGGGACTTGTCCGTCGCAGGTCACTAGGCTCTCAAAAATAATCGGGAGTTCGCCGCATATGCCGGCCACGAAGGGACGGTCGTTCTCCTCGAAAGGAGTTCCGATCTGCCGAGACTCCCCCTGGGTCGGCAAAGTTGCGAGCCGATTCGCCATTTCATCGGAGTGCGTTGTCGCGAGCGATCTTGCTCCTGACCTTCGCCCTGGCATGGTGCATCCTCTCGCCGATCGCGAAAGCCGTCATGCCCGTTGGCGAGCCTCAGCTCGATCGACCGACGCTCCACTCGCTCGGGATCTACTGGATCATCCGAGACGATCCCGGCCGTGCGGCCTCGATCCGCCTGGAATACCGGAAAGTCGGCGCGTCGGCCTGGCGAGCGGGTGCGCCCCTGTTGCGAGTGGAGCGCGGGGCTCATCGGAAGGAGAAATTCGGGAGCCGGCTCGACGTGCCGGATGACGGCTGGCTATTCGCGGGTAGCGCATTGATGCTCGAGCCCGCGACGGCTTACGAGCTGAAGTTGACCGTCGTCGATTCAAACGGCCGGAAGCCGCGGGACGGGAAGGCTGCCGAGATGAGTCGAGTGGTGCGGGCTCAGACTCGTGCCGAGCCGAAGGTCCCCTCCGGTGCGAAAAGGAAGCACGTCGTTCCCGGCGACGGGGGCGGGGTGGGCACCTCATCGAATCCCTATCGAGGACTGGCGGCAGCCCAATCGGCGTCGGAGCCGGGCGACGTGTTCCTGCTTCACGCCGGGATCTATTCCGGGCCATGGGTCATCCGCCATAGCGGCACCCTCGAGAAGCCGATCGTCTGGTCCTCGGCCGGCGATGGCCCGGCGGTCATCGACGGCGGGGGAGACTCCGCAAAGCGCCCGGCCCACGCGATCGAGGCCTCCGGGGCGCACGACGTCTGGTTCGAAGGGCTCACGGTCCGCAATGCCCTTCACGGCATCACTCTCCACGACGCGAGCCGGATCGTCGTCCGGCACTGCCATATCTCGCAAGTTGAATACGGGATGAACGCGGCGCGGAACACGCAGGGAAAGGCCCGGGACCACTTCCTGTCGGATAACCTGATCGAAGGGCCCTCGACGTGGCCGCGCAGCAAAGGGATCGAGAATGCCCGCGGCATCCAGATCACCGGCGAAGGTCACGTCATCGCCTACAACCGCATCCGGGGCTTCGCCGATGCCATCGATACGTTCCCGTCGCCCCGTTGCGCGGCGATCGACATCCACAACAATGATCTGAGCGAATTGACGGATGACGGCATCGAGATGGATTACTCCGAGCGAAATACGCGATGCTTCCTCAACCGGCTCACGAACGTTTTCCAGGGGATCTCGATGCAGCCGGTCCACGGAGGACCGGTCTACGTCTTCCGCAACGCGATGTACAACGTCGGCGTCGAGCCGTTCAAGCTCCATAACAGCCCGTCGGGGTGCCTGATCTTCCACAACACGATCGTGAAGAACGGGCCTCCTTCCGTGCTCTGGACTTCGGAGCGCGTCCGGAACTGCTGGACGAGGAATAACCTGTTCGTCGGCACGGCGGCCGATTACGCCTTCGACAGTACGGCCCCGATGTCCGACTGCGACTTCGATTACGACGGGTTCGGTGGGGGCCCGTTCCGCCTTTTCCTCCGCTGGAACGGGGTCCGCTACGCGAGCTTGCAGGACGTTCAGAAGCGTGCCCCGGTCCTGAAGCATGCGGTCCTGGTCGATGGGACGACGGCATTCGCTTCGGGCTTGATGGCGCCGGAGGATGTCTCCAGGATGCTGCCCACTCCCGTCAACTTGAGGCCGTCAACCCGTTCGAAGGCTCTCGATCGCGGGCAGACTCTGGACGGCATCAACGACGGTTTTCTGGGGCGAGCGCCGGACCTGGGGGCCTACGAACTGGGCCAGCCTCTCCCGCAGTATGGGCCGCGGCGTTGAAACTCCACTGCATCCTTGAGATTTCGTTCGAGCTTCGATCTCGGAGGTGCATTTGGGGACCATCTACGACCAGTTCGAGCGCGAATTAGGGCATCTGCGAGATCGGAATGCCGGCCGTCCTCGAAAGGAGATGGTCCAGTTACTGCTCCTGGCGCTCGAGCGCGAGGAGATCGTCGCCGTGGGCTACCGGGAGGCGATGATCGCCCGCAGGTTGGAAACCATGCCGATCGGGCCGCAGGTCCGTGAACTGATCCAGCACGCCTTGACCTGGGCGTGGAAGGACGAGGAGATGCACGCGATCTACCTCCGCGGTGCGATCCTCCGCCTCGGCGGCCGATCGCTCAGGATTCGGGCCTATCTGCGACAGATTGCCGGTGCGATCGCCGGCTGGTGTAGTTCGGTGCAGCAACACGTGCCGTGGCGCAGGGCCCCGCTGACCCGTTGCCTGGCGGCGACGATCACCGCGGTGGGAACGTTGACCGGACAGGTCCCTCGAGACGTCCGGAAGCACCTTCGATTCAGCCTTTTTCGCGACTTCTGCCTCTTCAATGTCAACGCGGAGATGACGGCCCGCCTCTGTTACGACCGCATGCTGGAGCTGGCCGCCGAACTGCCCGAGCTCTCGCCGTCGCTCGCGGATGACCTGCGGCGCGTCCGCGACGATGAGGACCGGCACGCGCGGATCTTCGCCATCCTGGCCGAGGCGATCGACCTCCGCGACCGGCTTGACACCGACTTGACGCCGGAAGAACTGGCCGGGCGGATCGGGGCAGTCGGAGACGACTTCCTCCCGCGCGACCGACGATCGTCCGCGGTAGACCACCCCCTGGGAGCCGGCGGGCGAGTCTTCGTGATCGCGGGCCGGACGTCCGCGGAGAAGCGGACTGCCTTCCGTCGGCTGCTGGACGACGTCGATCTCGATGGCCGGCTTCGCGAACGCGAGCGCGCACTCGGCCGATCGCCGGGATCGTTGCGAGTGGCGATCAAGCCGACGTTCATGCTCGGCTATCATCGCAAGGATCGTTCGATCCTGACCGATCCGGAGCTGATCGCCGAGCTTGCCGACCGCCTCCGGTCCGCGGGCTGCGCCGATGTCGCGGTCGTCGAAGCTTCCAATATCTACGATCAATTCTACGCCCATCGCAGCGTGGCCGAAGTCGCGCGCTACTTCGAGCTGGAGTCGGCGAGCTACCGTCTCGTCAACCTGTCCTCGGAGCAGGTCGATCACACCTATCGGCGTGGTTTGGCGCAAGGGACGGTCGGCCGTACCTGGAAGGAGGCCGATTTCCGCATCTCTTTCGGGAAGATGCGCAGCCACCCGGTCGAGCTGGCCTATCTGTGCGTCGGCAACATCGAGTGGATCGGCGCACGTTGCGACACGTTCCTCTTCCCGGAGCGCCAGGCTCGGCGCGAGACCGCGATCATGATGCTCCTGGACGAGTTCCCGCCGCACTTCGCGCTGCTGGATGCCTACGACTCGGCGGCCGACGGCCTGGTGGGTGTCATGGGATGTCCGCACCCGAAGGCTCCCCGGCGCTTGTATGCGTCGAGCGATGCGCTCGCGCTGGACATCGTCGCCGCCAGGCACATGGGGGTGCGTGCCTTCCGCGAGTCGAGCATGCTCCGCGCGGCTTCCCACTGGTTCGGCGATCCCTCGGGCCGGATCGAAGTCGTCGGGGTCGATGAGCCCCTGGCCGACTGGCGCGGGCCTTATCACAATGACCTGTCGGCGCTGCTGAGCATCGTCTCGCTGCCGGTCTACGTCTGGGGCAGCGGCCGAGGGACGCTGTTCGTGCCCGAGATGGATGAGCAGGCGTTCGCCCCTTTGCATCCCGAGGGGACATCGTTGCGAATCGGCCGACGGTCGATGCAATGGCTCCTGGGATTGAGGCACCCTCGATGACCAGGTCGGTGGTGGTGATCGGCGCAGGGATGGGCGGCTTGACCGCGGCCCTACGACTGGCGCGGCGGGGCTGCCGGGTCCGCGTCGTCGAGGCTTCCGACCGGGTGGGAGGGCTGGCGGCCGGGCTGGAGCGAGGGGGCTTGAGTTTCGACGGCGGCCCGTACTTGCTCCTGGACCGACCGGGGCTCGATTGGGCCTTCCGCGAGCTGGGAATGGATCTGGCCGAGAAGATTCCCATGCGGCGCGTTGACGACATCTATCAGGTTCAATCCGCCGACGGCTCGATCGTCCGGATCCATGCCGACCTCGAGAACACGGCTGCCGGTTTCGATCGGAATTGGCCGGGATCGGGTAACCGTTACCGCGAGTTCGTGGCGCGAGTGACTCGGGCATACGGGCGACTCCGCCCCTTGCTCACCTCCCACCGACATGGCGCAATCGCCCTGCTGAGCGACGGAGCATGGCGCGAACTCCCGTTCTTGCTTCGATCCCTGCGTTCCGTATTGTCGCGATCCGGCCTTCCGGCGGCCGTGTCTGAGGCCGTGGCCATATGGACGCATGTGGCCGGGCAGACCACGGAGAAGGCACCGAGTCCGCTGGCCTTCGTCGCGGCGATCTTGCATGGAGTCGGTGCCTTCGTCCCTCACGGGGGGATCGGGATGGTGCCGCGGACACTCGCCTCGGCCGCTGAAGAGGCCGGGGTCGAATTCCAGCTCGGGACGGATGTGACCGAGATCCGTTGCGAACGACGACGGGCGCGCGGCGTTGCGACGGCCTCCGGCGAGTTCCTGGAGGCCGACGCCGTGCTGTCGAATGCGAGCGGCGTCGGTACCTACCTGGACCTCGCTTCCAGGGCCGTTCCCGGCCGTGCCCGGCGAAGGCTCGAGCGGCTCCCACTCCAGTCGCCCGGAGTCTGTGCCTACCTGGCCGTGCGCGGCGGGGATGTTCCACCGTACCTCAGGTTCCACTTGCCTGGGGGTGATGCGCTCTGCCGCCTCCTGGTCACGCCGGCCGCCGTGATGGATGGGCTGGTGCGCGACGGCTGGGTGCCGGCGCGGTTGATCGCGCCGATGGCCCATGACGAGGCCCAGCGACTTGGACCGGTCGGGCAGCGAGACTACCTGGACCGGGTACTCGACGAAAGTTGGTGGCATGAGCACGTCGGCGAAGTGAAGGTCCTGGAGACGAGGACGCCCTCGGATTGGTCGGCCGCTTGCCACCTCCATCGCGAGAGCATGAACCCGGTGATGACCGCGCGGCTGATGCGAGCCGGGCGGCTGGCCCACCGAAGCCCCTTCGTGGATCGACTCTACCTGTCCGGAAGCGCGACGCACCCGGGGCAGTGGGTCAGCTTCTGCGCCATCTCGGGCATCCTGGCGGCGGACCGACTCATCGAGGACCTCGCCTGATGCTGCTCACCACCACGACCGAGACGGTTCCGGTGTCGGGAGGACGTCGCCTCCGCGTGGCCAGGGTGGGCAGCGGGCCGCCGCTCGTCCTGCTGCACGGCTACCCGGATAACCTCCAGATCTGGTGCGAACTCGCTCCGAGGCTGGCAGACCGCTTCACCGTGATCGCGCCGGATTGGCCGGGCATGGGATACAGCGAACCCTGGCCGGGTGGTGCCACGCCGTTCCACATGGCCGACCGACTCCTGACGCTGTTCGATGCCTGGGGATTCGGTCGAGTCGCCGTCGCCGGGATCGATATGGGAGGCCAGCCGGCCCTGGCTTTCGCCGCGCGATATCCCGGACGTGTCAGCCGTCTCGTCGTGATGAACTCGCTCGTCCAGTGGGACGAGGCGACATCGTGGGAGATCCGCGTCCTGCGGCGGTTCGGCTGGAATCGACTGATCTTGAGGCGGCTCCCGACTCTGGTGTTTCGGAGGGCGGAGCGGACGTTCCTCCCCCGGGGAATTCGGCTTGCAGACGACCTGCGTGCCGACCTTTGGGGCGCCTTCGCAACGTCCGAGGTCCGGTCGTTCATCTCCAAGATGTGCTCCGGGTACCAGGGGACCTTGCCGCGGATCTGCGAGCTCTACCCCACGATCACAACCCGGACGCTCATCCTCTGGGCCGGCCAGGACCGGCATTTCCCCGTCGCGCATGCCGAGCGCCTCCACAAGTCGATCCCCGGTTCGCAGCTCCAGGTGATTCGCGACGCCGAGCACTGGATGCCCTGGTATCGCGCCGAGGAAATTGCCACCCGGATCGCGGCGTTCCTGGCGGGAGCCTGATGCGAAGGAAGTTGCGAGGATGGAGCGCAGGCCTCGGAGTTTGTGGAAGAAAATGAATTTGATCAGGTTGATCCTGTCCATCCCGACTCTCCGGATTGGAATCAATTCCGACAAGATGGACAGGATCAACAGGATGTAAGGAGGAAGATCGGGGGTATTGAGTGTTCGGCCTCGCCTCGGAGAAATGCTCCTGGCGGTCGTCTCGATACCCATTCGGAATTTGGATTTCGCCATCTGGAATGGATTTCTTCGACGCCTCTCCTCTCGGTTACAATGGAAGCAGGGATCGTGTGGTCGGATTCAAGAAGGTGGATCGAGAGGATCGGGATGCAGGCGATCGTGGCCGAAGAACAGGGAACAACCAATCGAATGGCATCGATTCCGGACTCCTCGCGTCCGCGATTGAAGCCCGAGCTTCTATCGCCGGCCGGCGATCGGACCTGCCTGATCGCGGCGGTCGAGAACGGGGCCGATGCCGTCTACTTCGGCCTCCAGCGCCATAACGCCCGGATCCGCGCTCATAATTTCGACGGCACGGACCTGCCGGAAATCATGGGCATGCTCCACCGGCGTGGTGTCCGGGGTTATGTCACGTTGAACACCCTGGCATTCACCGGCGAGTTGCCGGACCTGGAGGCCACCGTCCGAGACCTGGCCGTCGCCGGTGTCAACGCGGTCATCGTCCAGGACATGGGCCTGGCGCGGCTGATCCGGGCGGTCTCACCCGACATCGAGATCCACGCCTCGACCCAGATGTCGATCACCAGCGTGGAAGGCGTGGAGCTGGCGCGCGAGCTGGGTTGCTCCCGCGTCATCCTGGCCCGTGAGCTCTCGCTCGACGAGATCGGCCGGATCCGACGGGGCACCGACCTGCCGCTCGAGGTGTTCGTCCACGGTGCGCTCTGCGTCGCGTACTCCGGTCAGTGCCTCACCAGTGAGGCGCTCGGAGGCCGCTCGGCAAACCGGGGCGAGTGCGCCCAGGCCTGCCGGATGCCTTACCAGATCGTCTGTGACGGGCAGCTCGTGGACCTGGAGAATGTCCAGTACCTGCTGAGTCCCCAAGATTTAGCCGCCTATGACCTGATCCCGCGCTTGATCGACCTGGGGGTCGCCAGCCTCAAGATCGAGGGCCGGCTCAAGACCGCCGAGTATGTGGCGAACATCACGCGACACTATCGCTCGGCCATCGACGCGGCTTTCGCCGGTCGGCCCGTCACGTTCACGCCCCGCGACGTCCAGGAGATGCAGCTCTCCTTCTCGCGCGGCTTCTCCCACGGTTTCCTCGAGGGGAACAATCACAAAGTGCTGGTCCGCGGCGATTACGCCAAGAAGCGGGGGATCCGGCTGGGACTCGTGGAATCGATCACCGCGAACGGAATCCGGATGCACGCGGAGGCACCCGTCAAAGCCGGCGATGGCCTGGTGTTCGACGGCGACGAGATCGGCCGCGACGAGCAGGGCGGCCGCATCTACGAAGTGATCGGCCTGGATGAGCGACGTCCGGCTCGGGCAGCGGCCGAGACCGGTCCCGAGTTCTCCGGCCGGGTTGAGCTGCGGTTCGGCCGCGATTCGATCGACTTGCGACGGCTCAGGGTCGGACAGCAGGTCTGGAAGACCGACGATCCTGAGCTGAGCCGACGATTGCGGCGCTCGTTCGAAGGGCCTCCGAGCCGCAAACGGAGTATCGATATCGAGGTGACTGCCGTCGCGGGCGAACCGCTGCGACTCTCGGCAGTGGCAGCATCCTCTCAACGCGTCACGGTCGAATCGGACGAGCCCCTCGCACGTGCGGAGACTCGACCGGCGGACGAGGCTCTGTTCGCGACTCAGCTCGGACGGTTGGGAGGGACGATCTACCAGCTCGGCCGACTCGATCTGACGATCGATGGGAGGCCGATGGTCCCGATGAGCCTGCTGAACCGGTTGCGCAGGGATCTGGTCGCGAAGCTGGACGCATCGACCTCGACCGCTCCCGTCCGGACGATCGCCGGTGAACCGGTAATCCCCGAACTTTTCAAGGCGATCACAGTCGAGCGCGCGAGGCAATCGGCCTGGGTCGACGGAGATCGACCCGCGGTCGAGCTGGCGGTGTTGTGTCAACGGACCGACCAGATCGACCGGGCCGTTGCGTGCGGAATCAAGACCATCTACGCCGACTATCAAGACATCAAGGAATATGACAAGGCCGTCGCGGCCGCGCGACGGGGGAATGCCGCCATCTACCTGGCGACGCCTCGCATCGAAAAACCGGGCGAAGGCAACATTTTCCACTTCCTCGTCAAACGTGGTGCCGATGGCATCCTGGTGCGCAATGCCGGCGGACTGAGCTATTGCCTGGAACGAGGAATCCGGTTCGTCGCGGATTTCTCGCTCAATGCCGCCAATCCGCTGACCGTCTCGCTGCTCAAGGAACGGGGTGCCGTGCGCGTGACCGCATCGTACGACCTGAATGTCGATCAGCTCATGGACCTGCTCGATGCAACTCCTTCCCCGTGGCTCGAGGTGGTGATCCACCAGCAGATCCCGATGTTCCACATGGAGTTCTGTCTGTACTGTGCGTTCCTCTCCCCGGGCACTGATAAGACCAACTGCGGACGCCCTTGTGATCATCATAACGTCAAGCTTCGAGATCGGGTAGGTGCCGAGCATCCTTTGACGGCGGACGTCGGCTGTCGGAACACCCTCTTCAACGCCGTTCCTCAGACAGCAGCCGAGTATCTTCCTCGACTTATCTCTCATGGTGCCAGGCACTTGAGGATTGAATTCTTGAACGAGGATGGTGCTTCTGTCGAGAGAATCCTAAGCCTTTACCAGGATGCTTTGGCGGGCCGTCGCGATGCGAAAAAGCTCTGGCGTGACCTGAGAGCAACGGGGCAATACGGGGTGACTCGAGGGCCGCTCGCGGTCCTGTGATTCAGCTATGAGAAGACTTACGCCTTTTCCGCCGAAACCGCGAAGCGTGTCAGTTTTCCGCGAATACCGTGTCATGGACCCATGGCGAAAACACCTGCATGCAGGCGCCGGGCAGATTGTCATTCGGGAACTCAACCCGCCGGCTATGTCAGGCGACACTAATTCTGACCCCCTCCGACCTGTACTGATCCCCACTCCCAGCTTCCATTCGTGTTATCGGGTTTTCTTACCGCGCCCCGGCTCTTTTCCGTCGTTGACCTCCGGTTCTCCCTGGACCTTTTCAGGGTGGGTGTCGGACAACCTCGTTCGGATCAACCCGCTCTTGCGCTTCTCACGTAATCGGTAACTTTCTCCCGTGACCATCAGCGTGTGGCTGTGATGGAGCAGGCGATCCAGGATCGCCGTGGCCAAGACCTCGTCTCCGAGGACGATCCCCCATTCCGAGATCCGCTGGTTCATCGTCACCAGCAGACTCCCCTTCTCGTATCGGCGGTTCACCAACTGGAAGAACAGGTGCGCCGACCGACGCTCGAACGGGAGGTAACCCAGTTCATCGATGATCAACAACCGGGGCTTGCAGTACTCCATCAACTTGTCGCCGAGATTGCCCTCCGATTCGGCCTTTCCCAGCACCGAGAGCAGCCCCGTGGCCGTCGTGAACCGGACCGTGTGTCCTTGTTCGACCACCTTCCGGCCGAGGCCCACCGCCAGATGCGACTTCCCGACCCCCGGAGGTCCAAACATCAGCACGTTCTCACCATGAGCGAGGAAGTTCCCGGTCGACAGCTCGCGGATCAACCTCTCGTCCACCGAGGTTTGGGACGGGAATCGAACTCCTCGATCGTCCGGACGTAGGGGGAGTGGGCGATCTGCATCCCCATCCGAATCCGCTCCCCCTGCTTGGAGTCCACCTCGCGCCAGAGGATCTGATCGAGGAACTCCAGGTAGGTCCATCCCTCCTTGGCCGCCTCGGACAACACCGCCGCGAGCGTGTCCCGCAGGTGAGTCAGCTGGAGACGCTTCAGCGCCGCGAAGACGCGCTGTTCGCGCGGGTCATGAGCTTCACCCGAGGTGACCTGATTCCGGGTGGCGGCATCGAGGAGGCGCGCCGCGGGGCGTTCGTGAAAGCCGACGGGCGCTCCGGTGAGATAGCGGCGGACGGTGTTGCGTGAGATACCCAACCGTCGAGCGATCCGCTTGGTCCCGAGACCTTGGCCGGCCAGTTCGCGAATCCGATCCACGACCTCCGCTTGCAACATGGTGGCACCCTCCTGCGTGGATCGCAGGTGGACACCGGTGAGGTTCGATTGATCCGCCCGCGTGTCATGCAGGTTGACCAAATTCGAGTCGAATTTGTCCATAGCCCCTCCGTGGCGAAATGTTCAGGAAGGGGTCAGTCTTAGTGTCGCCTGGGGGTCAGTCTTTGGTTCTCCCGCACTTTTGATGATGACTGTTCCACCCCAGGCCACAACGACCGGGAATCCCGGTGAAAAAGAGGGCTGCTGCCCAGGTTTGACTCTCTGATTCATCAATAGTGCGGGAGAACCCAGTTTTAGTGTCGCCTGACACCCGGAGCGGATAACTTTCGTGACTGAAGACAGGGATTCGATCGGGCCTGTGAGGCAAATCGGGGCCAGCGAGCTACTTCTTCGGCTCAAATGGAAACGGGTATTTTAGAATTGTTAGAGCCCTCGATTGCACGCAGTCATGTGTTACAAATGCAAGTGTTCGGCATAACTTGACTGCACGCCATAATGCAAGAATTGGAGGTCGGCTGTTATTCAGCTCCAACGAGAGCCTCGCGTCGCCGTCCACTGTTGGGTCCGCCGCGGCTGGATTCACGGCCGGAAGTTGCCCGGCGTGGCGGGCCGGTGGGTCCTGTGGACGGATGCCGAGCAGCCCGACCGACTCCGCCGGCTCCTCGCCACCGGAGGACTTGGCCGGACGAGACGTACCCGACGAAGTTGAAGACCCCGAGATGAGACCGGATCCTGAGCCCATGGGCGCCCCTCCCGACCGCGGTGGATGCGGAGAGGGGCCGATGCAAGGTGTGACAATGAGGCATTGTGGCTGGAACAACGAGACCGCCTCCCAAGAATTGGAGGCGGCGCTCCATAGCGAGATCAACACCCTGGGCAATCCCAAGGCGGCCTTGTTCGCCTTCTGCATGGCGCTGATGGCGTACGACGTGCAGAGCACGATCAGGGCGGCGTTGCGCTCGGTGCACGTCGAGGAGAAGGTGGCCCGGGAGGTCTCGGGCTACTACGTGGCCGGCGAGATCCAGATGACCCGGCGCGGGATGATGATCGCCATCCCGGAAGACGAATGGGTGGTGTTTCATGACCTGTCCCCTGCGGAGGTGGCCGACGTCTTGATGAGCCTGGAACGATCGGTTTCGTCGCCGAACCTGCGCAAGAATGCGCGCGGTCCGAAGAAGCCGAAGCCCGAGAAGTAGAGTGGGGCGCAGATCAAACATGTCGCCACCGCGAAGCTCATAAAAGCTCGTCAAGTGCGTACAAAATGACGCCTCCTGAGGACTGTGTGGGCAAGGGATTAAGGCGCTGATGGAGGCATGACCGGAGGAGTCCGGCCGAACCCGAGGTTGATTGATGATAAGTGGCGTCTTTCGCGATTGGAAGAAAGTGGTCGAGTCGGTGCGTGCGGCGGTCGAGCCCCCGAGGGCGAGAGCGATCACGGAATCCTCTCACGGTAGACGACGGCCGAATGCCAGTGGCCCGAGTTTGTCGGGTCGAAGCCGTCGAGCTTGAGCCGGTCGACCAGGAAGAAGCCGCGAAATCGGCGGTTCTTGTCGCCGTGGAGGCCGATCTCCCGCCCCAGGATGTCGAACGCCAGTCGCGGATCGCCCGAGGCGATCATCCCCACGTCGCCTCGCCGCTTCACCTCGAAGAATCCGACCGTGATCCAGACGGCATACTGATGCGTCCGCACCGTCGTCAAGTTCATCACCCGCTGCAACATCTCGATCCGCCAGGAAGGGTGCTCCCGCGCGTCCAGCTGGCTCGAACCGGGGTCGCTCGGCATCCCGAGCCCGACGCTCGTCGCCGGCGTGCCGGAGTCGCCCGGGAAATTGTTGCCCGGCCAGATCGACCAGCCCAGGTTCGGATAACCCTGGTTGAGAGCGAACGTCACCGCCGTCCCGTTCACCGCGATCGCCACCGGTGGCAGCGCCCGCCGCCGGGGTCGGCGGCGGATTCGCCGACGTCGTGGCCGGCGGGGTCGGCTCCAGGTTGTTGATGAACGAGTCGCCCGGCTCGCTCGCGTTGCTCTCCTCGTTGGCGTCCGGGAGCTGGAAGAGGCGCCGCGCCGGGATCGCCGGCGGATAGGCCGGCGTGACGCCGGCGCCCGCCGCGGTCCCCGTCGGGGCGGTCCCCGTCGGATAGCCCGGGTAGAGGCCCGGATTCCGGACGCCCGGGTCGGCCGTCCCGGACGGATTCGTGCTCGGCGGGTTGGTGAAAGGCGACGGCGGGAGCATCGCCGGGCGCATCACCGAATGGTCGATGTCCGGGAACGACAGCGACCGGAACGGGCGCTCGGCCGGGATGCCCGAGCCGTAGCCGGCCGGGGCCGGGCTGGGCGGGTCGATCGGCACCACCGCGTTGTTTTGGCCCACGGCGCCGCTCCCGAATCCGAACAGGTAGCCCGAGCCGCCGTGGCGCAGCCACAGGAACTGCGCGAACGCCGCCTTGATCCGGCTGTCAACGATCCGGCCGGGACCGGCCGGATTCCCCTGGTTGATCGCGGCCAGGATCGGGTCCGTGCCCGTCACGCCCTGATTGGTGACCGGATAGACGTAGGCCGGCGATCCGTTCGCATCGATCGCCGTGACCACCAGCGGCACGGGCGGCCCGTACTGAGGGATCGGGGCCTTGCCGTTGAGCGGCAGCGAATACGTCCCCGCGGCGATCGCCGGGACCTGGATCGAATTGAGCCATTCCTGGTTGAAATTCGCGTCCTGCCGGCCAACGACGCCGAAGAAGACCTCCTCGTCGATGATCAGGTTGAGGTTCAACAGCCCCGGCTTCGCGTCCTGCCGCTCCCAGTCGAAATTGGTCCCCCGGGCGACCGGGCCGGTCGCCCCCGGCGTCGCGCCGGGGACCTCGAAGAACTCGAACATCTTGAACCAGCCGTCGCCGGTCGGGCTGCCGACGAGCGTGCCCCCCGCGTCCGCCGCGCTCGACGCCCCGGTGTAGAAGAACCGGTCCACCAGGTAGGGGAAGGTATGCGGCGGCATCGGGTTGGCCGCCGACCCGGTCACGAAGGCCGTCGCTGCGGTCGCGAATGACGTGACGATCGGGGGCGGAGTCGTCCGGGGTTGGACCTGGGCGAAGAGGCCCGAGCCGGTCCGCGACGGGGCGAACTCCGCGAATTGCTTGGTGAACAGGCCCGGCGGGCAGGCGGGGACCAGCATCAGCTCGGCCACCCCGGTGAAGTCGCGGTCGTGGAACGGGAAGTAATCCCACCACTCGGCCTGGTCGTTGGCGATCCCCAACGTGTGGTAGACCGGGTTGGTCGAGTAGTAGGGTGTCGGGTTCTGGCTCGAGGAGTCGGTGTAGTAGACCCCCTGGGTCCCGAGCTGGTTGGAATATCCCGTCGGGGCCGCGATCTGCTCGGTGTAGCCGTAGCGGGCATCCAACGTCGTCGCCGTCGGGCCGCCCCCGCCGGCGGTCGCGACCGGGACGGCGTGGCCGCCGCGATAGGGCTGGAACCGCTGGGCCGAGTAGACCGTGTTCGTCTGCGGGGCCGTCAGGTTGGGGACCTTCGCCGGCCCTCCCTTGGGGCCCTGGCCGGTCATCGGCGCCGTGCCGTCGATGTAGGGGAAGCGCATGGCGTCGACGACCCGCATGGGATTGGCCGCGGAGACGGGGGCGAACGGGTTGGCCGGGCGTCGCAGGCAGACCCAGTAATACTTCGTCTGCTGGCTGCCCGCGACGAGGGCGGGGAGTTTGGGCTGATAGTTGGGCGGCGGCGACGAGCCGGATCCCTCTCCGGACCCCGGCAGGATTCCCGGGTACCAGGTGATCCTGGGGGTCGTCGAGCCGTTGAACGGGTCGGCCGCGGGGCTGAGGTACTGGACGAGTGACGGGGTGCCGGATGGGACGCCGTTGGCGGCGGGATAGAAGGTCGTGGGCCGTGGCGTTCCCGTCTCGGCGGAGGGGTTGGGCGGGATGTTGCCGAGGGCGTAGAAGAAGTCGGTCGGCGTCGCGAGACCGCTCGACGACGGCGAAGGCACGCCCGCGGGTCCCAGCGGCACGAGATTGACATCGCTACCGGCAGTCGCACCGTCGGCGGATGCGGTGAAGGAGTCCCGATTGAGCGGGATCATCGCGTAGAACTGGCCGCCCGCGACGAGCTCCCCGCGATAGGGATCGGGGCGGCTATTCGGCGAGTCGTCGGTGAAGACCAGGTCCCAGCAGCCGCCGGAATAGGGGTCTCCCGGGGTGTACTGGAGCCCGCCCAGGTCGAGGATGCTGGGGTCCGGCGGGTTCGTACCGCCGGGCGGCAGGGCCGCGAGCGACGACTGGGTCAGCGTGTTGACCAGCTCGACGAAGAACCGGTTGGCCTGCGCGCCGCCGGTCTGATAGTAGGCATAGGAGAATGCGAGGACCTCATTGAGGGCGATCGGGTTGTACTCCATGCCGTACTGATCCAGGGGGATCGCATCGGCCGGCGGGGAAGACGCCAGGGCCAGCGTGGGGGCCGCCGACGGACTTCCCGGCACGAGGAGCACGTCCGGGTTCTGCCAGTGGGTCATCGTGCAATCCGGGTCGCGGAAGTCGATGATGTTGGCCACGAACTGGCCGAGCTGGGCCAGCTCTTCCGGCGTGTCAACCGACCGGGGGGGCAGGATCCACTTGAGGAGTTGATACGTCTCCGTGATCCACTTGCGTCGGATCGGCTCGTCGGGGTCGTTCGAGACCGGCAGGGGATGATTGAGATTGATCTTGCGGCCGCGGTGGGCCAGCGACGGCGCCGACACGTACGAGCCCAGGGCGGCGCTCGCGACCGAGAAGCTGGCGTTGGCCGACGGCGCGAACCGGCTGTTGAAGGGGAACACATTCCCAGGATTATCATTGGCCCAGATGAACTCGTTCGACTCCCAGCTCTCGAGCGCGAAGAGCCGTCGCCGTCGCGGCCCGTCGATGGTGTTGGTGAAGCTGACCGGGGCCAGGCTGGCCAGCCGGCTCGAGAGCGAATTCCCGTCGACGTCCTGCGCCCGGTAGAGCCATTCGAGGTCGGCCGGGCCGAAGGGGGCATCCTTCAGCGCATCGGGACGATAGAGGCTCATCTCGTCGGCCTCGTTGAGGCCGTTGGTGCGGATGTTGACGTCGTAGGTCGGGTAGCCGACGGGGACGCCCGTCGCGAGGTTCTGATCGGCGGGCATGCCGCCATTGGCCTGCGGCGAGTAGCCGCCGCCGGAATCGGGGAGGTTCGGGTTCTTGGCCGCCTCGAAGCCGTGGAGCGGGTTGTTGGTGAGGTCGGGGAGGTACGAGGGGAACGCCAGGTTGGCCGGGTTGGGTCCGCCGTTGTAGAACGCGTCGGTCGTATTCGAGGGATAGACGACGGCGCCGGGCAACGCGCCATTGCCGGGATCGACATTGACGAGCCCCGGTGCGCCGGGGGGCCGGAAGTAGCCGGCGAAGTCGACCCGGCCGAATGCGTCGGCCCCGACGTCGCCCGCGGGCCCGGGGACGCCCCAACGCAGGGCGCGGCCCGAGCCGTCGATGTCCACCGGCGTGACGAAGCGCCGGAGGCGGTCCACGGGCAGGAGCAGGCCCCCGGCGGAGTCGAAGAAGTCGCGATCGTTGACCTCGCCGGAGTGGCCGATCGGGAAGGGGTCGAAGAGGTTGTTATTGTCGTCGGCCACGGCGCGGGGCGCGCCGGCGAGCAGGTCGGCGACGCCGAACGAATAGCCGGCCCGGACCGGGTTGTTGTAGGGGTTGGCCACCAGGTTCAGGACCTGCCCGCCCGGGCCGTTGATCGGCGCACCGGGGACCGACTGGGGCTCGCCCCAGCGCCCGGCGACCGCCGGGGTGGTCCGTTGGACCCGGGGGGGACCGGCACTGATGAGGATGTCGCCCGGATCCGCGATGCCGTTGGGCATGTAGTACGGCTGCCCGCCGCCGGTGCCATTCCAGGCCCCGAGGACGAAGTTGTCGTCGCCGTTGGTCGTCCCGGCGGGATCGGCCAGGACGGGCTCGGAGGTCGGCCTGGGCTGGGGGCGCGTGCCGGCCAGGAGGTTGCGGAGCTGCGTGAGGCGGACGTCGATCCCGGCGTTGTCCACCTGGGTGTTGCTCGTGTAAGGGGGCATGGCGATGCCGGCGAGGTTGAATGGATCGGCGTCGACCGCGGGGCCCTGGTTGGCGTTCTGGAGGGCGTAGGTCGGGTCGACCTCGCTGACCGAGTTGCCGAGGTGCGCGGCGTGCATGGCGCCGGCGCCGGCGAGGTTGCCGGCGGTGTTGAGCGGGATCCGCCCGTTGAGGCCGACGACCAGGAAGGCGAACAGCGGCTTGGAGAGCCGGCCGCTCGCGTCGGGCCGGGCCGGGTAGCCCAGGTCGAGCCAGACGGAGTCGGTGACGCCGTCGGCGTCGTTGTCGACGTCGAAGGCGATCTTGCCGGTGGCCGGGTCGGGGACGAGGTCGGGGAAGGTCGCCGGGTCGTGGCCGTCGGCGGCGACCGGCCGAAGGATCCGCGCCGCCGAGTCGGCCCAGGACGAGGTCGCGTTCTTGCGGGCCCAGTCGTCTACGCCGTGGGCGGGGTCGTGGCGGATGATCCCCGGTCGGTGGAAGGAAGGGATGATCACCTGTCCGTCGGCGCTCTGGATGGCCAGGAACCAGTTCTCGAGGTCGCAGGCGTCGTAATCCTCGTCCATGCCGACGGTGCCGGGGTCGCCGGGCTGGGTCGGGCCGGAGTTACCGGAGAGCGGCCCGCCGTTGTAGCGGAAGTTGCCGTAGGCGGCGCCGGCGCCCATGCCGGGTCCGTTGAAGGCGTGGAGGCGCCGGCCATCGAGGATGAACCGGGTAGCGACGGCCAGGGGCTGGACCAGGAAATCCTGCCAGGCCGCGAGCCCGTTCTGGGCGGCGGCGGTCGGGTTATCGAGGTTCGTCGTGGCGTCGATCGGCGTGACGCGGAAGACGTGGACGCCGAGGCCGGCGAAGGCCGTGGTCGTATCGCCGGCCCGGAAGTTGTCGTAGAGGATCTCGAAGGTCTGATCGACCGGGCGTGGGATGGCGGTGCCGGTGTAGGAGAGCCTGAGGGTCCATCGGGTGAAGTTATAGCCATAGAACGTCGGATCGGCGGCGGGAGTCGGGATATTGGTCTGGAAGTCGTAGAGGCCGGCGGAAGCGGGCACGGGCTGGATGGCGGCGATGATGAAGGGTGCGCCCGTGGAAGGGTTTGCCGCCAGGTATCCATTGTTCGCCGCGTCGTTGCCGTACATGTCGCGGGCCAGGCTGTGGCCGCGGATGGCCGAACGGACGTCGCCGGTGTCGACGATCAACTGCTGGAGGGCGAAGTCCATCAGCGCGTCGGGCCGGGGCGCGAGGACCGACCGGGCGAAGTTCCGCGCGTTGAGCCTTCCCTGTCCGGCGAGCGTGGCGAAGGAGACGCCGATGAGCGCCAGCAGGGCGAGGGTCGCCAGGACCAGGAGCAGGATGACACCGCGGTGACGGGCCGACGCGAGGGGGTTCGGGCGCATCTCAAGGGTTCTCCCATTTCATCACCATTCAATCGAACGATGTCTCAGAAGAAGTGCCCATATTTTCTATGGATGGTTCCCGACCGTGAGCGGGTCGCCCTGGTTGGAGGACGGGCCGTGGGCGAGCCCGAAGAGCTGGCGGAAAGTGGCCAGCATCCGGTGGGCGCCGACGGGGTCGTCCTCGGCCGCGGCCGCGCGGAGGGTGCTCCTCGGATGGTGCAGGAGGCGGTTGCGGAACCGCGACATGGCCCGCGCGATCGCCGCTCGATCGGAGTGGCTCAGGTCCGGGCGGGCGGCGAAGAAACGGTCGAGCTCGCGTCGCAACGTGGCCTCGGTGCGGCCGCCAAGCTGGCGGATCATGGCCGCGGCGTGGAGGCGGTGCGTCGGCGAGGGTGGACCGACCGCATCGCCGCCCTCCGTGGTCAACGGGATCCTCTCCGTCGGATCGGCGCGAATCGCCGGGTGGTGATCTTCGGGAAAGGCGGGAGCTTCGAAGAACGGCGTCGGCGAAAGCCGTCGATCGCCGGCCTGTATGATCGGGTTCCGGCTCATGGTGAATCGATCCTCGTAGGGTTCCATCAATGGGAGGGCTCGAGCGCCTCCAGGCGGGCGAGGCTCCGGAGCTTGTCATGCGGCGCGTTGCTCGATCTGGCGGACGCGTTCCTTGCTGATCCCCAGGTCCAGGCCGATCTGCTTGAGCGTCTGCTCGGGGACGCCCCCGATGCCGTGGCGGTTCACGATGACCCATCGCTCGCGGCCGTCCAGCAGGAGGAGGAGCCGCTCGACCGCCGCCTTGCACTCGAGCCGGGACTCCTCCCGCTCGTTTCGCTCGCTCTCGGAGGGACGACTCGCGAGGACCTCCCGGTATTGCGCGACCGATCGGTTGCGTCGCCATTCCCGACGATCGTGCGCCGTGAGCGCGTTGAAGATCGACCAGGTCGCATAGGTGCTGAACCGGTTGCCCCGGGCGAAGTTGAAGCCCTCGACGGCCTGTAACAGGGCGAGCGTGCCGTCGCTGATGCGTTCGGGCAGGCCGTAGCCGACCCTGGCGTGCCTCTTGGCGACCGAGACGACCAGCCGCATGTGGGTCTCGACGATCCGGTTCTTCAGCTTCAGGGCCTCGGCCTGGAGTCGTTCAATCTCGTCGAGGTCGACCGGGTCCGGGGAATCGGGATCGATGCGGTCTCGGATCCGACAGGCGAGGCACTTCAGGTAGTTCATCTCGCGGAACAACCGGACTTCCCGCTCGCGAGACGGAAGCCGGTTTCCCTGAGAGGCATCCTCGTCGGAGTCGCGAGATCCGCGAGCGGGATCCAGCTCGGGGTTGCCGCGCTCTGGCGATAGGTCGAGGTTCACGTCGCACGCGTCCGGTTCGTCGAAGCTGGGATGAGGGACGTACGACAGGCCTGCGGCGAGGAGGCGCCGGGCACGCCCGATGTCAGACTTCCCGGACGCTCGGGACCTCGAGGGGAACAGCCTCAGCCGGGGCAACGCTTCACCGCCCGTCTGCGGGCCGTGCGGCGAGTCCGCGATCGGCTCCGCGATGGCTTCCGATGCCGACGTCCTCCACCTCGGGTTGGGGTTGCCCCGATCGAGTTCGAGGCCGTGGCGATCGGCTGGAGATCCGCGGGTGGTCCAAATAATTGAGAACATGCGCACTCTCTTGTGTTGGGGTTCGAGGTTCATCCTGGCGAGATATGCCGCGAGAGTCCGCCGGGATGCGGCACGGGCCGCATCCCGGCCCCCCGTCTTCACGGGGCCGCGTGACGTCAATCGCCCACGGGGTTGGGCGCGGTGTAACCGTCGCTGAGGATCTTGAGGAAGTTGACGAGGTCGGCCTCCTGGGACGCGGTCAGGCCGAGGTTGCCCACCTGTCCGTTCTCGGCCGTGACGCCGGTGGTCCCTTTGGCGGCCGCCTGGGCGGGGGTGTAGCCGGCGACATTCTGGACGTTGGCGAGGACCTCGGGCGCCGGCCAGATCGGCGTGTAGCCCACGGGAGGCCCGTTGCGGAGGTCGAAGGCGACCTGATTGCCGTTGACATCCACGGCGATGTTCCGGGTGTTGTAGAAGTGGACGACCTCCTGGAGGCTCTTCAGGACGCCGTTATGCATGTACGCCTTCACGAACTTCGGGTCCGGCCGCACGTCGACGTTGCGCGTCGTCGGAGTCTGGAAGAGACCGCGGAACTTGTGGATGTCGCCCGGGGTCGTGTTGAAGAACTTGGTCCCGTCGAGCGACCCGACGGCATTGCCACCGAGGCCCCAGTCGATGAATTTCCTCCCGAGGGGGTTATACCCGTTCGGATTGCTGATGGGATCGGTCTCCTCGTAGTAGGGATTGCCCGGATTCTTGGGAATGCCGATGTTGGCATAGCAGTACATCGTGAACGTGTCCTTCCCCTCCGTCTCGATCTGGATGCCGGGTTGGCCCGCCGACGAGTGGCACGCGAAGCACTGGGCGCCGCCGAAATACAGCTTTCTCCCGCGCTCCTCGGATGCGGAGAGCTTGTAGAGATTCTGCGGCGGAGTGCCGTACTTGGAGGCATCATACTTCGAGCTGAACTGGCAGACTTCGCCCGACGCCTCGAACGCCGCGATGGCCTCGCCCCAGATCTCGAAGATCTGCCGCGGGGTGTACTTGGTGAAGACATCCTGGCCGTAGATCTGCTTGATCAGCGGGGTATAGGGCCGGTACTGGAGCTTCTGGACCAGGAGCGGCGGATACTGGTTGGGCGCCGTCCCCACGGGGGTATTGTCCATCTCGTTCGGGTTGATGGGAGGGCCCTGCGCCTGGACGGAGGTGTCATAGGCACGGCCATCCCAGAAGTTGCCGCCGATGAAGACCGCCGCGACGGGGTCGTAGTAGGGGCCTTCCGGGCTGAACGCCGCATAGCCGTAGCTCATGGGCTTGCGAGGGCCGAACCGCCCGGGCACCACGCCGGGCTGCGGGCCGCCCCTCTCGTTGACGATCGAACTGAGGCCGGTCGAGAGGCCCGTAGTCGGGGCGTGGCATGTGGCGCAGGCGTAGCCTGAAGGATACGACATCGTGTCGTCATAGAGCATGTCCTTCCCGAGCTTCTCCACCGGCTCGAGCGGGATGATGTCCGGGGGCGTCGGCACCGGGGGCAGCGGCCCGCCGACGATCTGCGCGTGGGCGGAATTTTGCGGCAGGAAGGCCCCTCCGGCGAGGGTGCCGACGAGGCCGATGAGCGAGACAGCAGCGAGTCTGGATTTATTCATGGTTGCGTACCTCGATACAAGGAACAGAGGAACTCGGTCGCTAGCGTGGGCCGGATCTTCAGGGTTTGGGCGGCGGCCCGATCATGTGTGCGGGCCCGGAGCGTCGTTGCGTGGTGCCCGTCTCGACGGGCGAGCGGGCGTCTGATCCGCGGTCTGAAGGGTTGCCGATTGTTCTTCGCGTGACCTCCTTGGTGATGGGAGCGGACTGGGACCGACCACTTCATGGCCGGCGTGCGATCACCGCGCGTCCGGCACTCAGCGGCCCGAAGGGTCGCTTCCCTGATACCGAAACCAGGGTAGATCTCCTCGTTTCGAACTCGGCCTCTGCAAGTGGGCCCGCAACTGCCACAGGTTCTTGTCCACCGAGTACGCCAGGTCTTGAAGCTTGTTGCTCGTCGGCGAGTCGCTATCCTCGGTCTCGCCGATCAACTCGTAGACCTCCTTTTGCAGCACGCTGACGCGATCCAGCAGGAGCTTGAGCGTGTGATCGTCGGTCAGGTAGCCGTCGGGCAGATCGGCGAGCCTGGTCGTGCGAGCGATCGTGGAGAAGCGGCCGTCAACGGTGGCGCCGAGGTGGAGAACACGCTCGGCGAACAGATCGGCCTGCTGGAGGTAGAAGTCGGCCTGTTGCTGGTAGTATTCGTGGAGCGGTAGGTACAGCGGGCCAGTCAGATCCCAGTGCGACTCCTTGTACATGTTGTGGAGGGCCAGCAGGTCCACCGTGAGCTGCTGGAGCGCCTTCACGCTCTTGCCACGCTCCTGGTCACCCTTGAGGGGGTAACTGTATTCGATGCGCCCGGGTTGACGCTTGGTCTGGTCGCGCTCCACCCCCGTCCGCGCCGGCATCCCATGCGGCGAGAAGATCGGCGCGCCAGGCTGCGCCTTCGTCGTGACGTCAGCTTTCTTGTCCGCGGGTGCGGGGGAATCCTGCGCGGCCGCGACGGCCAGGGCGGCAAGGACCAGGACGGCGGTGAGGGATAAGAAACGGCTCATAATCGATTGGGTCCCCTGGGAGAATGGGTTTCTACGGATGGTTGCCGTCATCGATGTTCGGGGGCGAGTGGGTCTCATCGCCCGGCGTCCTTTGCTTTCGTGCGGCCGGGATTCGGGGACGAGCCCGCGTCCCGGCCCGATCTCGATCGAATGGCCCGCGAGCTCCTGGAGAGTTCACGGGGTTGGGCTTGGCGTAGCCGTCGCTGCGGGTCTTGAGGGGTTTGAGCGACGATTGATGTCACCTTCCTGATGACCCGCGCCTTCTCGCCACCGGTCAGCACTTGGGGGGCCGACAAGCCCTGGAGTTGGCGCTTGAGGGTCAAGATCGCCACGACTTGTGCATCGGATAATTTGGTCTCATTCGTGTCCATGACGCTCTTGCCACCGGCGTCGAAGATCCGAATGTGGAGCAGGCCCTGGTCGTCGATACCGACGATGACGAGCTTGTTTCCTGAAATCGGCACTCCGGAGCCGTCTCCCCAGGGGATCACTCGCAGGTCAAAGCGTTCTTGAAATAGTTGACTCGGTCGGATTCCCGAGTGTTGGTCAACGGCAGATTGCCCAGCCGGCGGTTTTCTGCGATCACCCTGGTGGTCTCCTTGGCTGCCGCCTCGGAGGGCGTTCGACCGGCGACCTTTCGCAGGTTGTTCGGGAGCTGGGACGACGGGAGGGGCGGCGTGTAGCCGGCCGGCGGTCCCTTGCGGAGGCGGCACGATGATCGGCGGGTTCTCGGGCGGGCCATCCGGCCCGGCATCCTGCCCCGAGCCGGGGCCGGGAAACAGGAGGATCCCGATGACGAGGGAGGATCCGACTACGACGCGGGACATCGCATCAATTCGATTAATTTTCATAAACAGGTGTCCTCGTTAGAGCATCAGGGATTTGGCCCCCGGCGAGAGGGGCCGATTGACGGCGGTTTCTACTGCGGGCCCGCTCGGGCCGCGAACGGGCTACGCCCATCTCGGCGCGTGGGACGGGCGGGATCATCAACATGACCATCGTGGGACGTCAACAGGTCGGGGCGGGCGACCGCCGCGGCTCGATCAGGGCATCATCGGGCAATGGGCCCGGCGAGCTGAGCCCGACTCCGCACGGCGTGCGCAGGGCGCGCCTCGCGGTCTCGGGGTCCGCCCGACCATGGGCAAAATCATCGACGTATCAGCGGACGAGATTGAGAGGGGGACAATCGGGACACTGTCGCGGGTCGGTATTTCGGTCTGCCGGCGCTTCGCCAGGTGTCCGAGTGCCGGGTGCGTATTGCATCCGGCGCGCCAATGAGCGGGATTCGGAGGAAGACTTTCGCCATTTCGACGGATACCGGAACGAGCAAATGGCCTGTTCGTTGATTTAAGTATCTTTACAAATCCGGGTTGCGGCGACGGGCGAGAAGTGAGAGTTCCGGCGGGGCAGTGGAGGCCGGAATGGTGCCCCGGAGCGAGATGCGTGAAACCACCGATCGACTCGCGCGGCCGGAGGGGACTGCGGATGGCGGCGAGCCAGGATTCGCGTGCGCTCCTTGACCAGCGTGGTCAAGGAGCGACCATCTCCTCGGTCGGGTCATCCATCGACATCGATTGGTCCTTCATGAGAAGAACATGTTGGGGGACGGCGATTCACTCGACGTCGTCGTCCTCGAGAGCCTCGACCGTCTTCGTGACCGCGAGGCCCAGCTCGCGCAGCTTGAGGCGAAGGGTCCTGCGGGTGATCCCCAGGATCTGGGCCGCACGGAGCTGGTTCCCCCCGGTGGATTGGAGCACCAGGGGCAAGAATTGCTGATCGACCTGGCGGTGGACGTGCTGGTAGAGATCCTGGGTGCAGTCCTGCAATTGCTGGCGCAAGAAGGATTCCATCGAGGACGGTTCGGGGCCGCCGACCGGCGCGAGCCCTTCGGACCTGGGTCGGGCGGCGTGCCCGGATACGGGCGTGGGGAGGGATTCCGCAGTGACCACGGGGCCGGTCGCCTTCAAGAGCGTCTGCTTGAGCACGCTCTGAAGCTCGCGGATGTTCCCGGGCCAGGGGTAGGCGCGCAACAGATCCATCGCCTGGGGGGTCACCTCGCGGACCTCGCGGCCCAGCTCCCGGTTGAAGCGCCTCACATAGTGGTTGACGAGCATGGGCAGGTCGTCGCCGCGCTCGCGCAAGGGCGGGAGGTGGATGGTGAAGACGCTCAGGCGATAGAACAGGTCGGGGCGATATCTCCGCTGGGCGGCCTCTTCTTCCAGGTCTCGGTTCGTGGCCGCGATCAGCCGGACGTCGGTCCGGATCGTCTCGTTGCCGCCGACTCGCTCGAAGCTCTGGTCTTGCAGCAGCCGGAGGACCTTGCCCTGAGTCGCCATCGGCATATCGCCGACCTCGTCGAGGAACAGCGAGCCTCCGGAGCACTGCTCGAACTTGCCGATCCGGCGCCGTTCGGCGCCGGTGAAGGCCCCCTTCTCGTGGCCGAAGAGTTCGCTCTCCAGCAGCGCGTCGGGTATGGCGGCGCAGTTGATGGCCAGGAACGGGCCCTTGGCCCGCGCGCCGTGCTGGTAGATGGCGCGGGCGACCAGTTCCTTGCCGGTTCCGCTCTCGCCGGTGATCAGGACGGTGACGTCCTGCGCCGCGACCCGGCCGATCGCCTTGAAGATCTCGAGCATGGACGGGCAGCAGCCGATGATCGCGTCGCCGTGGTCCGCCTCGGGGGGCGACTCGGCGACGATGGCGGGCTCGCGGCTCAGCCTCGAGAGCTCCAGGGCCTGGCCGACGACTTTGCGCAATTGCTGGGTGTCGAGCGGCTTGATCAGGTAGTCGTACGCCCCTTGCTTCATCGCCTCGATGGCGTGATGCGCCTCCGTCGCCGACGTGATGAACAGGACCGGGATGCGCGCGTCGATCTGCCGGATTCGCTGGTACACCTCCAGCCCCGAGAGATCGGGGAGGCGGAGGTCGAGCAGGACCACATCCGGCGCCCGTTCGATGATGCCACGAATCCCCTCCTCGCCGGTCCGAGCCACGTCGATCCGGGACTGTGAGCCGCCGAAGACGTGATCGATCTGCGCCAGGATCAGGTCCGGATTGTCGTCGACAAGCAGCAATCGACCCATGGTGTACCTCGGCGAACGCCTCGCATCGTACGACCGCCCGAGTTCATCCCGCCGGTCCGGGATGCGTTTCCGAATGGTGCGTCTCCCCCAGGATAGTCAAATCCGGTGTCTTGATATACCCCGGACCCACCGGCGATGCTCACGGCTCGGACGAGATCAGTCTGTGCCGCCCGCCAGTCGTGGAGGCCTGGACGCGTCAGAACCACGATGGTCCCCGAGAGATCAGCCGAGCCACTTGATGAGAAACGCCGGGGCGGGACAGGGCGGCGAGATCGAGTCCGTATCCCGGGTTTCGCACTCTCAAAGCCGTTGGATTCGAATACGTATGCTGAACCGGCATGCGACTTGCTCCGTATAATAGAATCGAATATCGGTCGAATCCTCATCCCTGCTTCTCCTACCCGGCGAGATCGCCATGCCGCCCGAATCCATCATCATCGAACGTGTCGAGATCGTCGTCCGCCACCCCGTCTTCGCCGGGAGCGACAAGACGATGGGTCTGATCCTCGAGGATCTGGAATCGATGGTGGACGATGGCCAGCTCAACCCGACTACCTATCGGAGGCTCCGCGAGATGATCCTGAATTCACCGCACTGCGCCCGCGACAATTGATGGCCTCGGCCCCTCGCGGATGCTGCATGCCCGCCCCGAGAGACCGTCATATCCACCGAGCCCGATGACGCTCCAAGCTGAGGTCCGACCTTCCCCGAGTCGACTCCATTCTGAGAATCGCGCCGGAGATGAGAGTGGCCGCGCGAACGCGGATGGGAGACAATAGAACCGAAGGATGATTCTACTCCGATGCTTGGATTCTTCAAGGATGATTCCCATCATGATCGCACTCGAACAGATCGGAGCGACACGATGAATGGGCCTACGAGAGCGGGTCAGTTACCCGGAGCGGATCTCCGCCGGTTCGGCCACGTCTGCGCCTTCTTCCATAGCCGGGAGGAGGAGTATCGCGTGCTCCTCCCCCTCGCCAAGGAGGGGTTCGATCGGGGGGAGAAGGTCCTCCACATCGTCGATGCCGAGCATCTTCCGGAGCGGGTGCGCCGCCTGGACGAGGTCGGCATCAGCCCGGGCACCGCCCGCCGCCCCGATCAGATCGAGGTCCGGGTCTGGGAGGAGGCTCATCTCCGGGGCGGATGCTTCGACCAGGACGCGATGCTCGCCTTACGCGAAGAGGTGCTGGCCGGCGCGAAGGTCGACGGCTTCGGGCGGACCCGGTTGTGGTCCAATCAGGAGTGGGCACTCGGGGATTGCCCCGGGGTTCAGGATCTCCTGGAGTATGAGACCCGGGTCAACTACTTCCTGCCCAAGTATGACGACCTGGTCGTCTGCACGTTCGATCTCGCCAAGTTCGGCGGCGGCGTCGTGGTGGACATCCTCCGGACCCATCCGATGGTCATCATCGGCGGCATCCTCCAGGAGAATCCCTTCTACGTACCGCCGGACGAGTTCCTGCGCGAACTCCGCGAACGCGACGCGCCGGCCCCACAGAATTGACTGGCGACTCACACTCGCCAGTGGTCGTTGATCAGGGCCCTCCGATGCCAGAGTCCGAGGCCGGCACGAAAGAAGTCCAGCAACTCCGTCGCTGCATCCGGGATCTGGTCGCTCTGTCGGCGTTCCCGGCCGTCTGGATCGGCTATGACGCGCGTCGGATCGCCGAGAGCCTTGCCGATGTGCTACGGCACATGCTGCACCTGGACCTCATCTATCTGGCCGTGAGGGACGGGACCGACGGGATCGCCGTCGAGGTCGCTCACGACGCCCAAGGCCAGGTCCCGGAGGATCGAGTCCGGCAAGTCGGCCTGCACCTGGACCCTTGGCTGAGGCTCGCATCCTCCGAGGTACCGACGTCGATCGACGACCCGCTCGGCGGCGGGGAGATCCCGATCGCCCTCATCTCCTTCGGGATCGGGGCGAGTCGTGGGGTCCTCGTGGCCGGCTCGCGCCGGGCGGACTTCCCGACCGAGGGCGAGCGTCTCCTGCTGGGCTTCGGTGCGAACCAGTCGGCCATCCTCCTCGCGCGCCGACGGTCCGAGGAGTCGTTGCGCGAGAGCGAGCGTTCGTTCAGGGGTACGTTCGAGAACGCGGCGGTCGGGATCTGCCACGCCGGCATCGACGGCCGATTCCTGAGCGTCAACCAGAAGCTCTGCGATCTCCTCGGATATACCCGGGAGGAGCTGCTCGAGCGAAACTGGATGGACGCGACCCACCCGGATGACCGGCAGGCAAGCCAGGAGCTGGCCAGCCGCCTCCTCCGAGGCGAATTGCCGGATCGCTCGCTCGATAAACGCTACATACGGAAGGATGGCTCGTTCATCTGGGCCACGGTCACTCCATCCGTCCAGTGGGATGCCGGGGGGAATCCGGACTACTTCATCGCATTCATCCAGGACATTTCCGAATGCAAGCGGCTTGAGGTCGCCCTGCACCAGGCCAACGCTCGGCTCGATCTGGCGATCCGCGTCTCCAACGTCGGGATCTGGGAAGTCGACATGCCGGACGGGGTGTACCTCAATGGGACCGGGACCTGGATCAACGTCTGGGAACAGCTCGGCCTCGAGCCGCCCGAGGAGGACAGCTCGTTCGTGACCTGGCTGAATTACTTGCACCCCGATGACAAGGATAAGCTCCTTCGTGCCCTGTACGCCTACCTCGATGGCGAGACGAAGGAGTACAAGATCGAGTATCGCATCCGCCACCGGGATGGGAGCTACCGCTGGATGCTCGCCCGTGGGACGGCCATCCGCGATCAGGCCGGTAAGCCGATCCGATTGGTGGGTAGCCGCGTCAACATCACCGAGCTGAAGCGCGTCGAGGAGGGCCTTCGCGAGAGCGAGGCGTGGTTCCGGTTCCTGGCCAATGCGATGCCCCAGATCGTCTGGACGGCCCGGCCCGATGGCTCCCCCGAATACCTCAATGACCGTTTCGAGGAGTACACGGGCTTCCCGGCTGCCGAGGTGACCGGAGAGGGTTGGCTCAACGTCCTGCACCCCGACGACCGCGAGGCGACGATCACGCGCTGGATGGCGGACGTCGCGAACGGCAGCGATCACGATATCGAGTTCCGCCTGCGGGCCGCCGACGGCCGTTATCGCTGGTTCAAGAGCCGAGGCCTGCCGGTCCGCGAGGACTCCGGCCCGGTCGTCAAGTGGCTGGGGACCATCACCGACATCGACGACCAGAAGCGCGCCGAGGAGGTGCTGCGCGAGAGCGAGCGACGGTTCCGCACCCTGGCCGAGTCGCTGCCGCATATGGTCTGGACCGCCGAGCCGGACGGTTCCCACGATTACTTCAACGCGCGTAACGCCGAATACACCGGGATGACCTTCGAACGGCTCCGGGGCTGGGAGTGGCGGGTGACCATCCACCCCGACGACCTGTCGCGCTGTCTCGAGCTGTGGTCCCGCTCGCTCGCGACCGGCGAACCTTACGAGATCGAGTACCGACTGCGCCGATTCGACGGGGCCTACCTCTGGCATCTCGCGCGGGCGCTGCCGCTGAGCGACGACTCGGGCCAGGTCACGAAGTGGTTCGGTTCCTGCATCGACATCGACGTCCAGAAGCGCGCCGAGGAGGTCGAGAGGCGAGCCAAGGAGGCGGCCGAGGCCGCCAGCAGGGCCAAGAGCGAGTTCCTCGCCAACGTCAGCCACGAGATCCGCACTCCGATGAACGCCATCCTCGGCATGACCGAGCTGGCCATCGAGACCGCGCGCTCCGAGGAGCAGAAGCAACACCTGCTGATCGTCAAGTCGTCGGCCGATGCCCTGCTCAACGTGATCAACGACCTGCTCGATTTCTCCAAGATCGAGGCCGGCAAGCTCGAACTGGACCCGGCCGAGTTCTCGCTCCGTCGCGTGCTGGGGGAGACCCTCCGCGCCCTGGCCCTCCGCGCCGACAAGAAAGGGCTGGAGCTCGTCTGCCAGATCCAGCCGGACGTCCCCGACGCCCTGGTCGGCGACGCGGGACGGCTCCGGCAGATCCTCCTGAATCTCGTCGGCAACGCGATCAAGTTCACCGAGGAGGGCGAGGTCGTCGTTCGAATCGAGGCCGGCCCGATGGTCGCGGTCGGGGAGCTCGACTCGCCGGAGGACCGAGCCGGTCCGCAGCAGATCCTGCGCTTCTCGGTCAGCGACACGGGGATCGGCATCCCGCTCGACAAGCAGGAGAGGATCTTCCAGGCCTTCGAACAGCAGGACAACTCGACCACCCGACGGTATGGCGGGACGGGGCTGGGCCTGGCGATCGCGTCGCGGCTGATCGCCATGATGGGCGGGGAGATCGGCGTCCAGAGCGAGGCGGGACGAGGCAGCACGTTCGATTTCACGGGGCGGTTCGGCGTGCAGCCCGGCCAGCACGACCGGCCGCTGGTGAGGCCGCTGGTCGAGCTCCAGGGGATGCGCGTCCTCGTGGTCGACGACAACGCGACGAATCGACGGATCCTCGAGGGATGGCTCCGCGGCTGGCGGACCGAGCCGGCGGTAGTGGCCGACGGCCTGGAGGCGCTCGATGCCTTATGGCGGGCCTCGGCCTCGGGCCGGCCCTTCCCCCTGGTGGTGCTCGACGCCCGGATGCCCGGCATCGACGGCCTCGCCCTGGCCGAGCGCATCCTCCACACCCCCGAGCTCTCCCCGGCCAGGATCATCCTCCTGACCTCCGACGATCTCCACGGCGAGGTCGCCCGCTTCCGCGAGCTGGGGATCGCCGCTTATGCGATGAAGCCCGTGCAGCAGGAGGAGCTGCTCGAGATCATCTACCGGGCCCTCTCTCGGCCGGTCCCGATCGAGGCGGCGACCGTCAACACGGCTCGGCCCGAAGGCGAGGATGGGCCTCCCCCGGTCCCCGCCGAATCGGCCGCATCCGCGGTCCGGCTGCACATCCTGCTGGCCGAGGACAATGAGTTCAACCAACATCTCATCGACCACCTCCTTCGCCGACGGGGTCACGACGTCGTCGTCGCGCGCGATGGCCGCAGGGCCCTCGAAGCCCTGGACCTCGGTTCCTTCGACCTGATGCTCCTGGACATCCAGATGCCCGAATTCGACGGGTTCCAGGTGATCGAGGCCGTGCGACGGCGCGAGAGGGCCGAGGGAGGACACTTACCGGTCGTCGCGCTGACGGCCCACTCGATGAAGGGGGATCGCGAGCGCTGCCTCCGGGCCGGCATGGACGACTACCTGTCCAAGCCCATCCGCTCGGCGGACCTCTTCGCGGTCATCGAGCGCGCGCTGGCCGGCCGCCCGGCGTCCGCGGCGCCCGGCGCCTCGTCCTCGGAGCCCGGGGGCGTGATCGACGCGAGCACGCTGCTGGCGGCCTGCGACGACGATCCGGTGCTCCTGGGCAAGCTGATCCGCCTCTACCGGGACAACGTGCCGGGTTCCCTGGCCCGAGTGCAGGAGGCCATCGCGCGGCGAGACCCGGCCGAGTTGCGGGGATCGTCTCACCAGTTGCGCGGGCTGCTGGCGACGTTCTCGTCGGAGGCAGCACGGGCCGCGGCCCGGCTCGAGGCCATGGGAGTCGGCGGCGAGCTCGGCGAGGCCGCGTCCGTCTTCGAGGCCCTCGCCGAGATGATCGGGCGGCTGGGGCCTCTCCTGGATGACCTCCCGATCGACGACCTGCGCCGCCAATCGCGGCGACCCCAGCAGTAAGGTGATTTTCGCTCGCTTGACAATCACCTCGGAGGAAGGATCCTGCTGATAAGATATCGCAGCGGGCGGTGCCTCGCTCCAAGAGGCGGTCGCCGCGATGGAGGCTGATGGCGCCGTCTGAGGATCGTCTTGCCATACTTGAAACTTTCGTGACCGCCTTCGTCATCACGCTTTTAGGTGGTGGCCCCCGCGTCGGCACAGCCCGCGCCGGCGAGCCTGGCGCGGCTGGAGCACGCCCATGCGCTGCGGGACGAGCTGGACCCCGCCTGGGCGGCTCGGCCCCTGGGGCTGGTGCGTCACTGCTGGCGGCCGATGCACTTGCTCGAATTTTCGTATGCCGATCCCTTTGTTTTCCTTCGCGTTCTCCTCGTCAGTCTTGCAATCGATCCGCCCGGCTTGGGGCCGAATGCCGATGTGCGCGGCACGTGGCTTAGCGATTCACGATGTCGTACGCCCGCTCGACCAGCGCCGCCGCTATGGGCCATACGACCATGCCCGGCGCCATCTTGTTCATCACGTAGGCGACGGTCATGCGGCGATCCACGTCGGCGATCACCATCGAGCCGCCCGCGCCGCTCCCGAAACAGAGCCGGCCTTCCGGGACGAAGGGCAGTACCTCCGGCCAGGGCAGGCCATAACCGACGCCTATCTTGAGCGGTATGCCCAGCACGAGATCGACCGTGTGGCTTTGCACTTCGAAGATCCGGTCGATCGTCGTCGGCGAGAGCAGCCGGATGCCATCGACTTCGCCGCCGCAGGCCACCGCCGACTGGAGGCGCACCACCGAACGGGCATTCCCATGGCCGTTGGCCGCGCCGATGTCGGCGCGGCGCCAGCGCTCTGTCCAGCTATGTTCAACGAGTATGTTCAAGTCCAGGTCCGGGCCGGTGAAGGTCTTGAACGCCGGTCCGTTGGGGTCGAGCTGGGTCAGTTCGATCGGCGGCGACGGCGGCGGCACCACGTTGGCGACGCGATGGAATTCCGAGGGCGGCAGGCCGATGTGGAAGTCGGCGCCCAGCGGCCCCGCGATGTGCGCGGCAAGGAACTCGCCCAGGCGCTGGCCGGTGATGCGCCGGATCACTTCGCCGATCAGGTGGCCGTAGGTCAGCGCGTGGTAGCCCGACCCCGCCCCGGGCTGCCACCAGGGTGCCTGCGCCGCCAGCATGGCGGTCGACTCGTCCCAGTTGTACACGTCGTCGATGGTGACCGGCTGGTCCCAGCCCGAGACGCCCGAGGTGTGCGACAGCAGTTGGCGAACCTGGATCCCCTCCTTGCCACGGGCGGCGAACTCGGGCCAGTACTCGGCGACGTTCGCGTCGAGGTCGAGCTCGCCGCGATCGACCAGCACGAGCGCGGCGAGCGAGGTCATCGTCTTGGTGGTGGAAAAGACGCAGGTGATCGTGTTCTCGGTCCACGGCACGCTGCGGGCCTCGTCCGCCCAGCCGCCCCACAGGTCGACCACCGCCTCGCCGTCGATGTCAACGATGAGCGAGGCGCCGAGTTCTTCGCCCGATTCAAGCTTGGCTGCGAACAGCTCGCGCAGGGGGTCGAATCGGGCGCTGCAGTTGCCGCCCAACGCCGTCGGTTGGTCGCTCATGAGGCCTCCGTTCAGGAGTCGAAACTGGAGCCGACGCCGATGTGGCGCGGCGGGTTGTAGGCGAACCTTTCTGCTACCGAACGGGTGGGGAGCCTGACCGACGCCGGTCGGCATAGTACCGGCAGATCTGCCTATTACGGCTGCGCCTGTCGGCATGGCGCGGCTCCGGTCCGCCCTTGACGTCTCGCGCTCCTTCGAGTGCGCCGAGACGCCAGGAGCCTTCGGTTGCTCCCGCTGTCGTCCATCGGACACCACCTCCATCATTTGTCAAGTCATCGTCCTTCCCCTGATCCAAGCCACTCCGCCCCCCACGCCGGATGATGAGAGTGGCCTTGCGCACACGGAAAGGAGGCCATGAAATCGAAGGATGATTCCCACTTCCCTGCCTGGGCACTCGAAGCATGCTCTCCATCGTGATAGCACTCGGCCCGATCGCGGAGGCATGATGAACGAGTCGATGATAGCCGTGCGGCGGCCCGGCGCGGAAGATGATGCACCCCGGTGACGGCCACTCGTGCCCGGTGAGGCGTGCATGCACGAGACACCCCGCGCCCGACCGGTTTGAAGTGCGCGTGGAATCCCTTATGCTGGCCCGGAGGCATCTTGGTCACACCTGCGACTTTGCGGGCGCCTTCGTCGTCGCACGCGTAGGATGCCGGGCGCAATCGGGGGGCCTCGCCATGGCGGAGCTGTCAGGATACCTACTCGAGGCGCTGTGGGAGGACGAGGAGTTCGTCCTGTCCCGGGGCGTGCGCGAGGGCGAGGCGTCCCCGATCCTGGTGGTGGCCCCCGCGTCGGCCCGGCCCGCGCCGGCGAGCCTGGCGCGGCTGGAGCACGCCCATGCGCTGCGGGACGAGCTGGACCCCGCCTTCGCGGCCCGGCCCCTGAGGCTGGGGCGTCACCGCGGGCAGTTGACGCTCGTGCTCGAGGACCCCGGCGGCGAGCCGCTGGCGCGGCTCCTGGGGCGGCCCTGGGAGGTCGCGCCGTTCCTGCGCGTCGCCATCGGCCTGGCGGACGCGCTGGGCCGGCTCCACGAGCGGGGCCTCATCCACAAGGACATCAAGCCGGCCCACGTCCTGGTCGACGCCGCGACCGGCGCCGTACGGCTGATCGGCTTCGGCATCGCCTCGCGGCTGCCGCGCGAGCGCCAGGCCCCCGAGCCGCCCGAGGTGATCGCCGGGACGCTCG
Organism: uncultured Planctomycetota bacterium; assembly: GCA_963743925.1. GTDB lineage: Bacteria > Planctomycetota > Planctomycetia > Isosphaerales > Isosphaeraceae > CAVZRC01. Next base: position 186,911 of record CAVURY010000041.1, read on the forward strand.
CCTACATGGCGCCGGAGCAGACCGGCCGCATGAACCGCTCGGTCGATTCCCGCAGCGACCTCTACGCGCTGGGCGTCACCCTCTACGAGATGCTGACGGGGGCGCCGCCCTTCATCGCCGCCGATCCGATGGAGTGGGTCCATTGCCACATCGCCCGGCAGCCGGCGCCGCCGGGCGAGCGGGCCGACGGCATCCCAGGGCCGCTCTCGGCGATCGTGATGAGGCTTCTGGCCAAGACCGCCGAGGATCGCTACCAGACCGCCGCGGGCGTCGCGTCCGACCTCCGTCGCTGCCGGGCGGAATGGGAGGCATACGGCCGCATCGACCCGTTCCCGCTGGGCGCGCAGGACGTGCCGGACCGGCTGCTGATCTCCGAGACGCTCTACGGCCGCGAGCGCGAGATCGACGCGCTGCTCGCGGCCTTCGACCGGGTCGTGGCCGATGGCACGCCGGAGCTGGTGCTCGTCTCCGGCTATTCCGGGATCGGCAAGTCCTCGGTGGTCCACGAGCTGCACAAGGTGCTCGTCCCGCCGCGCGGCCTGTTCGCCTCCGGCAAGTTCGACCAGTACAAGCGCGACATCCCGTATGCCACGTTGGCCCAGGCCTTCCGGGGCCTGGTCCGCCCGCTGCTGGGCCGGAGCGAGGCGGAGCTCGGCCGGTGGCGGGCCGCCCTGGGCGAGGCGCTGGGCGCGAACGGTCAGCTCATCGTCAACCTCGTCCCCGAGCTGGAGCTGGTGATCGGAGCACAGCCGCCGGTCGCGGACGTGCCGCCGCAGGACGCGAAGAACCGGTTCCAGATGGTTTTCCGGCGCTTCCTCGGCGTCTTCGCGCGGCCGGAGCACCCGCTGGCGCTGTTCCTCGACGACTTGCAATGGCTGGATGCGGCGACGCTCGACCTCCTCGAGGACATGATCACGCACTCGGAGGTGCGGCACCTGCTGCTGGTCGGGGCCTACCGCGACAACGAGGTCAGTCCCTCTCACCCGCTGCTGCGGACGCTGGAGGCGATCCGCACGGCCGGCGCGCGTGTCCAGGAGATCGTGCTGGCGCCTCTCGGGCTCGACGATGTGGGCCGGCTCGTCGCCGATCCCCTGCATTGCGAGCCGGAGCAGTCGCGGCCCCTGGCGCAACTCGTGCAGGAGAAGACCGGCGGCAATCCGTTCTTCGCGATCCAGTTCTTCACGGCGTTGGCCGAAGAGGGTCTGCTGGCGTTCGACCCGGTCGCGCTGGCCTGGCAATGGGACATCGATCGCATCCGCGCCAGGAACTACACCGACAACGTGGTGGAACTCATGGCCGGGAAGCTGAAGCGGCTCTCTGCCACCACCCAGGAAGCCCTGAGACACCTCGCCTGCCTGGGCAACGTCGTCGAGATCGCCACACTGATCCTGATTCATGGGGAAACAGCGGAGGCGATGCACGCGGCCCTCTGGGAAGCCGTCCACGCGGGCCTCGTCCACCGCCAGGGTAATACGTACAGGTTCCTGCACGACCGGATCCAGCAGTCGGCGTATTCATTGATCCCAGAAGAGCGCCGCGCCGAAGTCCACCTGGCGGTCGGCCGCGTGCTGCTCGTGAGTCTGACGGCGGACCAGCTCGCCGAGCATCTGTTCGACGTCGCCAACCAGCTCAATCGGGGCGCCGCACTGCTGATCGACCGCGACGAGAAGGCGCAGGTGGCGACGATCGACCTGCGTGCCGGGCGAAAGGCCAAGGCGTCGGCGGCCTATGCGTCGGCGCGCGTGTATCTTTCGGCCGGCATGGCGCTGCTGGACGAAAGCGACTGGGGCAGCCAGTACGAATTGACTTTCAACTTATGGCTCGAACGCGCGGTCTGCGAGTTTCTGAGCGGTCACTTCGAAGAGGCCGGGCAACTGATTGTGGAGTTGCTGCGAGCGCGCGGCGTCGAAAGTCGACCAAGCGGCGGTCTACTACCTGAAGGTCCAGCTCCATACCGTGAAGTCGGAGAACCCGCAAGCCGTGGACAGCGGGCTGACATGCCTGCGCCTGTTCGGCATCGACCTGCCGGCACACCCGACGTGGGCGCAGGTCCAGGCCGAATACGAGACGGTCTGGCAGATCCTCGATGGGCGCCCGATCGAGAGCCTGATCGATCTGCCGCTGATGACCGACCCGGAATTGAAGGCCGCCATGCAGGTGTTCGGGGCCCTTGCTCCTGTCGCCTACTTCACCGACTTCCGTTTGTGTTGTTTGCAGATGTGCCGAATTGTGAATATCAGCATGCAGTACGGGATGAGTGGCGCCGCCGCCCACGCCTATGGCTATTGGGGGTCGATGATCGGTCCCGCCTTTCACCGTTACCGCGATGCCTACAGTTTCGCCAAACTCGCTTGCGACCTTGTCGAGAAGCACGGCTTTATCGCCTACCATGCGAATGTCCTTTACGCCATGGGACGGGTTGCCTTCTGGACGCAGCCGATTGCGACCGCGATCGATTTCATGCGGGCGACCTTTCGCGCCGTGATCGAGACGGGCGATCTGACCCTCCCTTGCTATGCGATGTTCCAATATGTCACGGGCATTCTCCTGCGCAACGATCCGCTCGACGCGGTGTGGCGCGAGTCGGAGATGGCGCTGGACTTCGCCCGTCGAGCCAAATACGGCGATGCCGCGGACATCATCGAGAGCCAGCAACGCTTCATCGCAACCATGCAAGGCCGGACCTCGACCTTGTCCACCTTCAGCGACGCGCAGTTCGACGAGGCGGCGTTCGAGGTACAGCTGACAGGGAACCGGATGCCCTTGATCATCTGTTGGTACTGGATCCTCAAACTGAAGGCGCGGTTCCTGTCGGGGGACTACGCGGAGGCGCTCGCGGCGGCCGACAAGGCGAAGGCGCTCCTTCCGGCCGCAGCCGCCCAGATCCAGTTGCTGGACTACTTCTATTATTCCGCGCTGACGGTGGCGGCGTGCTATGAGAACGCATCGGCCGGCGAGCAGGCGGGGTGGCGCGACCTCCTGACGGCGCATCGGGAACAACTGCGCGAATGGGCCGACAACTATCCACCGACGTTCGACGACAAGCACGCCCTGGTGTCGGCCGAGATCGCCCGCATCGAAGGACGCCCCTTCGACGCCATGCAATTGTACGAGCAGGCGATCCAGTCGGCTCACGAGAACGGCTTCGTCCAGAACGAAGCGACGGCCCATGAGGTGGCCGCGCGGTCCTACGCGGCACGCGGCTTCCAGACCATCGCCCACGCCTATCTGCGGAACGCGCGGTACTGCTATCTCCGCTGGGGCGCCCTGGGCAAGGTCCGGCACCTCGAGCAGTCCCACCCGCACCTCCGAGAGGACTCCACCCCGCCGCTTGCCACCGCCCTGTTTGGCGCCCCCGTCGAGCAGCTCGATCTCGGCGCGATGGTCAAGGCCTCGCAGGCCGTCTCCGGCGAGATCGTCCTCGACCGGCTCATCGAGACCCTGATGACGCTGGCGCTCGAACAGGCCGGCGCCGACCGCGGCCTGCTCATCCTCCTCCGGGGCGACACGCCGCGGATCGAAGCGGAGGCCAGGTCCGACCGCAAGACGGTCGAGGTCGCGCTCCGACGGGAGTCGATAACACCGGCCGAGCTGCCCGAATCCCTCCTCCACACCGTGATCCGGGCGCGCGAGAGCGTGATCCTCGATGACGCCTCGGCCCCCAACCCGTTCTCGGCGGATGAGTACCTCCGCCGGGCGCGCGCCCGGTCCGTCCTGGGCCTGCCCCTGGCGAAGCAGGCCAGGCTGATCGGCGTGCTGTACCTCGAGAACAGCCTGACGCCCCACGTCTTCACGCCGGCCCGGCTCGCGGTGCTGGAACTGCTGGCCTCGCAGGCCGCGATCTCGCTGGAGAACGCCCGCCTGTACGGCGATCTCGAGGAGCGCGAAGCCAGGATTCGACGCCTGGTGGACGCCAATATCATCGGGATCTTCATCTGGGGTCTCCATGGTGAGATCCTCGAGGCCAATGAAGCCTTCCTCCACACGGTGGGATACGACCGCGAGGACCTCGCCTCCGGCCGCTTGCGCTGGACCGATCTGACGCCCGCCGAGTGGCTCGACCGCGACCTTCAACAGCTTGTCCCGGAACTGAAGATCAGGGGGAGCTTGCAGCCATTCGAAAAGGAGTATCTCCGCAAGGATGGGAGCCGGGTCCCCGTGCTGATCGGCGTCGCGTCGCTCGACGAGGGATGCAATCAGGGTGTCGCCTTCGTGCTAGATTTGACCGAGCGCAAGCGGGCGGATGAGGAGCGAACGCGGATGCTGCGGGCGGAGGCGGCGAACCGGGCCAAGGACGAGTTCCTGGCCAACGTCAGCCACGAGATCCGCACGCCGATGAACGCCATCATCGGCATGACCGACCTGGCCCTCGACACGCCCCTGGCCGAGGACCAGCGACAATACCTCAAGGCGGTCAAGTCGGCCGCCGACAGCCTCCTCGGCATGATCAACGACCTGCTCGACTTCTCCAAGATCGAGGCCGGCAAGCTCGAGCTGGACGTGGCCGACTTGTCCCTGCGGGCGGCGGTCGGCGACACCCTGCGGGCCCTGGCCGTACGTGCCCACAGGAAGGGACTGGAGCTGGTCTGCCACGTGCAAATGGAGGTGCCCGACGCCCTGGTCGGCGACGCCGGCCGGCTCCGGCAGGTCCTGCTCAACCTGGTGGGCAACGCCATCAAGTTCACTGACGCCGGGGAGGTAGTCTTGCGCGTGGAAATCGCCGCCGACCCGGCGCCCGAGGGAGACGTCGGCCTGCGATTCACCGTGAGTGACACCGGCATCGGCATCCCGCGGGACGAGCAGGAACGGATCTTCCGGGCCTTCGAGCAGCAGGACACCTCGACGACGCGGAAGTACGGCGGCACCGGGCTGGGCCTGACGATCGCCGCCCGGCTGGTGGCCCTGATGGGCGGGACGATCGCCGTGGAGAGCGAGCCGGGCCGGGGCAGCACCTTCGCCTTCGCGGCGCGGTTCGGGCTCCAGCCTCAGCCCACCGAGCCCCTCGCCACCCGGCCGCCGGTCCTGCTCCGGGGCCTGCGGGTCCTCGTGGTCAACGACAACCCCACCAACCGCCAGATCCTGGAGGAGTGGCTGCGCGGCTGGCAGATGGACCCGGAGGCGGTCGGCGACGGCCTGGCGGCCATGGGCGCCCTCTGGGATGCCGCCAGTCTCGGCCGACCCTACCCGCTGGTCCTGCTCGACGCCCGCATGCCCGAGACCGACGGCCTGGCCGTGGCCGGCTGGATCCGCGAGCGAGCGGCGCTGTCCGCCGTCCGGATCATCTTGCTCACCTCGGGGGACCGGCCGGGTGACCCGGCACGCTCTCGGGAGTTGCGGATCGACGCCCACCTGCTCAAGCCCGTCCTCCAGGATGAGCTGCTCGAGACGATCTACCGGGTGATGAGCCGGGTCGAAGGTGACGCTCCGCCGACGGCCGGGCCCCCGACGGGGCGGGGACCGCTCCCGGCCGCTTCGCCGCTGCGGATCCTGGTGGCCGAGGACAACGAGTTGAACGCGCAGCTCCTGGAGCATCTGCTCGCGCGGCGGGGCCACCGGGTGCGGCTGGCGACCGACGGACGGGAGGCGCTGGCCCTGGCCGAAGAGGGCGGCTTCGACCTTCTGTTGCTGGACGTGCACATGCCGGAGCTGGACGGCTTCCAGGTGGTCCGGGCGATTCGCGAGCGGGAGCGGACCACGGGGGGGCATCTGCCGGTCATCGCCTTGACGGCGCGCTCGCGGCACGAAGACCGCGACCAGTGCCTCGCGGCGGGCATGGACGACTTCCTGACCAAGCCGATCGGTCCCACGGAGCTCTTCGCGGCCATCGAGCGGGTGCTGGCCGGCCTGTCGGAGTCCGAGGCGCCGTCGTCCTCGTCCACGGGGCCCGGAATCCTCGTCGACCCCGAGACGCTACTGGCGGCCTGCGACGACGATCCGGTGCTCCTGGGCAAGCTGATCGGCATCTTCCGGGACAACCTACCGGGTTCGCTGGCCCGAGTTCAGGAGGCCATCGCGCGGCGAGACCCGGCCGAGTTGCGGGAATCGGCTCATCAGTTGCGCGGGCTCCTCTCGACGTTCTCGCCGGAGGCAGCACAGGCCGCCGCTCGGCTCGAGGCGATGGGAGCCGGTGGCGACCTCGGCGACGCCGCGTCAACATTCGAAACGATCGCCGACCTGATCCGGCGGCTCGGAGAACTCCTGGAGGATCTCACGATCGACGACCTGCGCCGTCGCTCGCGACGCGACGAGGGTTAGAGCGTGTTATTCACTTTAGTCCAGGTACCATGACAACATAGGGTATGATTACTCACCAACCCTATCCCAGTGATGTCTCCGACGCCGAATGGGAATTCGTCGTCCCCTATCTCTGCCTCTTGCCCGAGGGCGCCGGCCTGCGCGTCCATGACCTCCGCGACGTCTTCGACGGCCTGCGGTGGATCGTCCGCACCGTCTCGCTGTGGCGCTACCTGCCCAAGGACTTCCCCCCCCGGAGATGGTCTAGCAGCAGGGCCGCCGATGGCTGGCCGCCGGCTGCTTCGAGGCCATCGTCCACGACCTCCGCGCCGTGCTCCGCTTCGCCGCCGGCAAGGAGCCCGAGCCCACGGCCTGTATCTTCGATGGCCGCACGATGCAGTCCACCGTCGAGAGTGGCAGCCGGGCCGGCTGCGACGGCTACAAGCCGCTCACGGGTCCGAAGGTCCACATGGTGGGATGATGAGAGGAAAGCGCGATGAGTGTCAATCGGCTACGAGAACCGGAAGACAAAGCAAAGAATTCTGATCGGCTACAGGAACTGGAAGATCGTGTCGCCGCGTTGGAGCGAATCACCAAGCCGACGGCGGTTCGGATCGATCCGGATCTGATATACACGGCTACCGAGACGGCGGCCATCCTCTGCTGCAGCAAGACAAATGTATACAATTTGATGCTCTCCGGCGAGTTGGCAAGAACCAGCGTGGGAGCCGGCAAGAAGGGGTTGCGCGTGAGGGGTTCGGACCTCCTCCATTTCCTCGACTCGAGACGAGAAGGAGGCCCGGCGCCTCGGGGCGACTTCAAGTATCTGGAGAACTAGCCCTAAAACAAGCGTGATAAAAAAAAGAACCTATGTGCAATTTGCGTGATCAAGTCCATGAAGTCCAGACGTACCTTCCACAGCTCGGGGGACTTCGCCCCCTATCGACTTCCCGGATCTCGTCTCCGTCATCGCACCCCCGTCTGTCTCTCTCGATGGCCCATAGGGATCGGGCATCCGGACCCCGACTTCGGTCGTTCATCCTTCAGCACTGCCAGCATCCGTTGAGCCGCTCGACCGACCGCAGGAAGACTCCCTGCCACGGGTTCCACGACAGCAGCCGGTAGATCAACCGGCCTCCACTCCGCACGATCTGGCACGGCATCTGGATGAACGCCGCGCAGTACGTCGCGAACTCCATCCTCAGCAGCGTTCGTCTCTCCTCCGCGTGCTCGGCTCGGTGCCGAGGGGCGATCGGGACCAGCAGGGCACTCCAGGCCTTGAGGCTCCACGCCAACGAGGCCATCACCATGTACGCCCGGTTACTCACCAGGTCGTCCACCGGGGTCGTCAGCGCGTGAACGCCCCCCTTGAGCTGGGCGATCAGGTTCTCCTGGTCGCAACGATCGTTGGCCGAGAACACGACCTCCTCGGCCGTCGTCGTGCGATCGTTGGTGATGTAGAAGAAATAGCGATATTCCTCGAACAATCGCATCTCTCCCTTGTTGACCTCCACCCGCTTGCGGAGGACGACCATCCGATAACTCTTCTTGCAGGCCGTCGGCCGATAGTCGAACTCCGAGACCATCTCCTCGACGAGGCGGATGTTCTCGTATCCTCGCTCGCGGACGATCTTCGGCTTGATCCGCTCGGGCTTCTGGCGCTCGGAGGTCTTGATCGGACGCAGTGGTCGGCTCAGGGGGCGGTATGAGTCGGCGGGCAGGTCGTCGGCCCTCGCCTTGAGCGAATCGTAGGCCTCGTATCCGAAGACGAAATACGTGTCGCCCGCCCCGTCCCACCGATCCAGATGCCGGGTCAGGGAGAATTTGGTATCGCCCCGCATCAGGATCCTGCGGAAGCCGGCCCGACGGCACAGCGCGATGGCCTTGTCCAGATAGACCTCCGCCTGCTCTTGCGAGGGACGGTTACCGCCGCGATTGAGCAGGAACAGCGGCTCGGCGGTGTTGGCCAGTGAGATCAGGAGCGGATGGTAACCGTATCGGCTGTCATGGGCGAAGTCCATCCCCCGCCTGCATTCGGCGTCGCTGGGCACGATGCTGCCATCGGCTTCCAGGATCGCCTCCTCGAGGAACTCGGGCGGCTGCTGGGCCCAGACCCGGAGTCGCGATCCATTGATGATGTCCATCAAGGTGAGGACGTCGGCCTCGGAGAAGCGGCGACAGAAGTCGCCTTCGGTGGTCGGGTCGGGGATCCGCTCGGCGCCGAGCGCATCGAGGTAGACCTCATCGTTGCGCCGCGATTCGAGATGTTCGATGCGGCGGCCGCCGGCGAGGAGATTCAGGGCGATGTTCAGGACATGGTCGGATTCGTGGTACGGAAGATGGCGCTTGAGCAGGTGAAGATCGCGGTCGATATCCTTGGCGAGTTCGATCCGTTGAGCCAGCAGGAAGAGGGCACCGAGGCCGCCGGCACCGAGCCCACGGACGCGATCGGCATATTCGTAGTGGATGTTGGTCGCGGTCATCATGGGGGTCGGCCGCTCGGGACCGGGCGTATTGTCGAGTCGCTTCTTGATTCGCCGTCGCCCCTCCTGGAAGGATCTCTTCTTGCGTGCGGCACGTCTTTTTCGGAGAGTAGCACTCACTCGAAGGCCCCCTTGTCCTGGAATAGTGAGGATGTGTTCGTACCTCGATTATTCCAGAAACATGCGGGGTTTTCGAGCTATTTCCGGGAAATCGGCCGGTCGGACTATAAGTCACGCTTGGTTTAGAGCGTGTTATGAACTGTAGTGGCGTATTTCCCGGGGTTTCTTGCGAGGGCGAGGCTCGAAATCGCCTTTCTGCGGCCCTGAGGCTTCGAAAACCCATTGTTTTCCAGGACTACAGTTCATAACTCGCTCTAGGACTAGCCGAATCCGAGCCGGAGCCATTTGGCTTCTTGAGGAACACCGATCGCTTCTTCTTGCGTTCCGCCTCAACTTTCTGCTTGATCTCCGCCATCCGATCCACTTCGCCGACGTTGACGTGTTTGACGTCCTCAAGCATCTTGAGAGTCTCGGGGTGATAGTAGTGCTTCATCAGGGTCTCGGTATGAGAATGACCCCCGATCTTGGCTGCTCTGGCCAACGGCACGCCATCCTCTACGAGCTTGGTCAGGAATGAATGTCGTGCCTGGTAGAGGACACAGTTTAAGCCGGGTCGCCTTTTTACCCGGCAGAAAGTGTCGCTGATAAGGTCTTGGGTCCAGGGGTTCCCTTTGCGATTTCGCAGGAGTGGACCCTTCGGACGATTCTCCGCGTACTTCTTGATCCTCTCCCAAAGGTCAGGCGGGAAGTAAACTTCCCGTTGGAGTCCTGTCTTCGTCCCTGTCTTGTGCTCCGCCGGCTGAAAGCGTGCGATACGAAGTCGGGCATCCAGGTGCCTCGCAGAGAGTTTCGCCAACTCTCCCGGACGCATGCCAGTTCGCCATATGATCTCAACCACCTCCTTGAATCCGTCGCTGAGTCGAGCATCGGCCATGATTTGGTCGTACTCCTCCTGAGACATCGGCCGCTCTCGTGCTCGAATCGTCCACGGGTTCGCCGTTCTCACAAACGGGTTGATCTGCATTAGTCCCATGTCGCGAGCCCATTTGAATAGGCTCTTGATATGGCGGAACACGAGGGCTCTCGAGGAGTTCCCGAAAGCCTTCCCTTTGTATCCGGTCCCCTCGTAGGCGGTCACGAACTTTATCGCCTCGTCGGGGCGAATCGAGTCGAGACGACGGCCCTTGAACTTGGCGGCGAATGGCCCGAGCATATCTCGGTAAAGCCTCTTCGTGCTCTCACGGTAGTGGTCAACCTGCGAGAGAAGTGCCTCGGCTGCGTCTGCGACGGTCATGCGAGCGGATTGGCTTTCGTCCAACTTCCCGTCGGCAGCCATCAGCCGGTAGAATTCACGGTCGGCTTTCTTCTTGTCTGTGCTCAGGCGGATTTGTCTCCCGTTGATCTGGACGTACCAGGCGTTACGCGCCTTCCAGAACCACGGCTTCGGAGTCTAGGCCATTGGAGTTCCTCGTGTAGTGCCCGCGGGTGAAGCGTGTCACACCCGTGTCAGGAGACATCAAGCCTCCAATGCAACCCATAGGTCACAAAAGGGGTTACGTCAACTCACCTATGAACCACATGGAGCATTGCGTGTATTGTGCGTTCCTCTCTCCCGGTACCGATGCGTCCAACTGCGGCCGGCCGTGCGACCATCACGACGTCAAGCTCCGGGACCGGGTCGGCATGGATCATCCCCTCAAGGCCGACGTCGGCTGTCGGAACACCCTCTTCAACGCTGTCCCTCAGACGGCAGCCGAATATCCCCCTCGACTCATCTCTCATGGGGCCAGCAGTTTGCGGATCGAGTTCCTGGATGAGGATCCGGAATCCGTCGAGCGAATCCTGAGCCTTTACCAGGATGCTTTGGCGGGCTATCGGGATGTGAAAAAGCTCTGGCGCGACCTGAGAGCGACTGGCCAATACGGAGTCACGAGAGGACCCCTGGCTGTCCTGTAATCCAGCGATGAGGTTATTTTCCGCCTTTTGCGTCGAATCCATGGTGTAAAGCTTCGATTCGAGACGGGACCTGCCACACCCTGGCACGTTTTGCAGGCATGATCGAGGAAAGAGGGTTGATATCCGGATCGGCCCGATGGGGCTGGAGTCGCTTCATCATGGCACACTTCATTAAACGGTCATTCGACATCGGAGTGGCCGGCCTGGCATTGATGCTCCTCGCACCAACGATGCTGTTCTTGGCGGTGGCCATTTATCTAGCAGATGGCCGGCCTGTGCTTGTCCCAGAGGACCGGATCGATCGGCGAGGGCGCACGATGACCCTTCTCGCTTTCCGCACGGACCGTGCGTCGTTCAATTCCCACGGAGACCCGACGCCTATTCCGTGGTTGGGGTTGCCTCTGCGGTGCAGCAGCCTCGACAAGTTGCCCAGGTTATGGAACCTCCTGAGAGGTGACGTCGAATCCATGGTGGAAATCTTAGATTAGGGCCCAGAGATTACGATATGCCGTTCGTGACCGAAGAGGGCGACCATGCAGACCGCGTCGATCCCAGGCGGAAATCGGGACATCATGCCCTGCCGCTCTCTCGGCTCGAGTTCCTTGTATCAGCGCTGATCACCGTAAGCATCTGCACCATCGTCTACGTGACCTGGCTCAAGCCGATCCACGACCACTCGCGCTGGTTCGATCGGGTCAACGGGTCGATCAAGAGCCTGGCGACGAGAAGGCCACCGGGGGTCAGCCACGAACAATGGGTGCAGGCCGTCCGCTGGACGCTGAACGCCAACGGGAACTGCTGTGCAGTGCCGGAATTCCTGAAGACGCGCGACAGGGCCGAGTTGCAACGGTTCGAGGACGAATTGGAGCACCGACTCCGTGGTCCGGTGGACCTGAAGATCATCGACTGGATCTGGGACGAGTTCGAACGCATCAGCAAGTATGGCAAGCATTACTCGGATGAATGGCGCCCGGGGAGAGGAATTCGCCAGCCGATTTTCATCAACGACTGACGGCACGGCGCGGATTAGCCATCAAACTGGAGCAATACGACTCTGGTTAGCGCGGACATCCGGGCGCGGGACGATGGCCGGAGGTGGAACGGATGGACTGGAGGCGAAATTTTGAAGCCGAGCCATTCGAGGCCCAGTCCATGAGGCCCCCCCGTTGGCCAGTCACTTTGCAGTGGTTGATTGCGGCCGTGGCCGTCTCCGGCCTTGTTGCTTACGCTCGGCACCTGGACATCACACGAAGACGTCGGGATCAGGTTCGGGAGGCTCAGGCGATGAGAAAGAACGACCCCGACTCGGCTGCGGCCCGTGAGTATCTACTCGGCACCTGGCTGACCAGCCACGACCCACAGCGCTCGGAGATGAAGGACACGCCCGAGGAGATGGCCGAGATGGCCGCCTTCATCTGGCGGGTTGCCAAGAAGTCCGGGCGCTGGGCCGGTCTCGACCCGGTCGTGGCCGGCCGGGTTTTTGGGTTCAGGAAGCAGGGCCTTACCCGCGAGGAAGCCCTGGCCCGCCTGTTCGACATGATACCGCCGGGCTACCCCGACGAGGTGGCGTCCGACCGGGAGCGGTTGACGCAGCTCGTGGACAAGTGGTGGGGGCCACAGGTGGACGAGTGGATGGAGAAGAAGAGAGAGCGGGCCGAGAAGAAGACGAAGGAGCGTAGGGATCAGCACAAGACGTGGTTGGAGGAGTTCCTCGCAAGCGATCGAGCGATGTCCCACACCAGGGTCGCGATCGAATTTGCGTCGGCGCTCGTCGAAAAGGACTTCGCGTGCGCAGAGGCCCTGCTGACTCCGGAACTCCGTCAAGAACTGACCGGCGACGCCCTGCGGGCGAGATTGAACGGCATGTTCCGCCGCTACTCGAAGGGCGAGCCGCGAGCGATCCACTTCGATGAAAGGGGCCAGATGGAGGAGTGGCCGGGCAAGCAACCAGGAGATATCGGCTGGGCCTACGTCTCCATCGAGGGAGATGACTTCGTGGAAGCCGTGGAAGTTGTGGTGTCGGCCGTGGGAGGCCAGCAATTGATCCGCGAAGTCAAGTGGGGCCGGCCCTGAACTCAGGTGCGTCGGTGTGCCCTGTCCCGGTTACCAACCGGGATGGAACGAGTATCATGAGCGCGGACCATCGAGCCCGGGAACGATTTTTGGAGGAGGGACTGGACGTGGCGTCACCGATTGACCACAAGGATGAAGCGGGGGAATACCGCGCCCAGGTCCGGGCGGCCGTGTTCGGCCGGGCCGGCGAAACGGGCCAGCCGGTCACCAGCCGGGAGCAACTGGTCGGGTCGTGGGATGCGGTCGTCGTCGGGCTTGCCGGGCCGCTGCCCGTCCCGGCGTTTGTCTACCGACTGGGCGGAGGCGGCGATTCGGTGGTCGAGGTGGTTGGGCAATCGGGGACGCCATCGGCCGGCGAGTGGCGGCTCAACCCGGACGCAACGTTCAGCCTTCTGACGTGGTGCCCGCCGCAACCTGAGTATGGGATCGACGACCCGCAACTGGACGAGGACCGGCGTCACGTCGCGGCCCTCGCGGACGGGCGGGTGGTGATGTGGAACGGCGACGGCAGCCTGGTGCTGATGCTCGCGCCGCAAGGTGAGAGGCCAGTGGCCAAACCTCACGCTGATGTGCGGTAGTCTGGATCTGGACGTTTCCTACCGATGGAAGGCCTCGATGATCGTTGTCGCGGCCACTCGAGCGGGGCAACTCGGGGATCTGGAACGGGTAGACCAGAGATCAGAGTTGCCAATCCATCAGCAACCGATCAGACATCGTGAAACGCAGCGATCGATCCATGAGTGGCCGGAAGGAGGCCCGATCATGCCCCACCTCTGGTTGATGTCGTTCGACTGGGACGGGTTTAACAAGCTCATCGCGCGGCCGTCGCCCGCACTCGTCAGTCGGCTCGTGCGGCATATCATGAGCCTGGCTGGCCGCGAGCATCGGCTCTCCGTCCTGCCCCGCGACGAAGCGGAGCTAGCGGCCTACCTCAAGAGGCTCCTCCCGGCCGAAGATTGGTACGTCGGTAAGTCCCCCGCGGAGGCCAACGCGATCGATTGGATCGTCAATGACATCTTCGATTACCAGACTCCATTGAAGCCGATGAAACTCGAGCCGTTGTGCAACGGCGGCGCCACGCAAGACGTCTTCGAGATCGCGAGCGGCATGGCGGTGTTGGATGACAGCCGGGACACGCCCCGTTCCAGTAATATCTACTTCAGGCGGGTCAAGCCGACATCGGAGGGCGACGCGTCCGAACTGGGCGCGCTGGGAGCGCGGCCCTTCCGACACGGCGAGTGGGAACACCGGGATGCCGAGGAGTATGCCAGGCTCAATAATCCGTTCATCTATGGGGCCGATGCCACGTACTTGCCGGAGTACAGCATCCACTCCCCCGAGCAAGTTGACAGGCTCCGCCAGGAACTGATCCGGGCAGGCGACAGGCTTCGGACCGAGTTGGCCCGCGTGAAGTCGAAGAGGCTCCGGAGCGAAGCGATGGCGAACTTCGAAGAGGAACTGGTCGGGCCGATCGAGAGGGTCTCGGATTCTCGTCGTGCGTTGAGGGCTTGCTGGGACTCTTGATGCATGTGTCGGCGCCGAATCATGGCTTTGCGGACGGGCGGGCGCGGGACGATAGGACGACTGCCAGGAGCGTATCTCCGATGCGAGGCCGAGCACCCGATGCCCCCGATCTGCCTGATTTCATCCTGTCGATCCTGTCGATCCTGTCGAAATCGATTCCCATTCAGAGAGACAGGATCGACAGGATCGACAGGATGAAATTCATCTGCGATTTCGGGTCGTATTTCGGAATCTTCCAACGATGGGGGTCGAACCATGGGCGAAGAGGCGATCAAGCTCGGCGGACTCTACCGGCATTTCAAGGGCGGACTCTACCGCGTGCACCATCTCGCCATCGACACCGAGGCACGCGCAGGGCCGCGAAGAGACCGTGGTCGTCTATGAATGCCTGCCGGATCGCGGATTCTTCGTGCGTCCGTTGACCATGTTCCTGGAGACCATCGAACGCGACGGGCAACGCTTTCGTCGCTTCGTGGAGGAAGAGCCCGAGACTGATGCAGGTGACTCCCAGATCCCGAGGCTGCCTTGATCGAGTCCGCACGGAAAGAACCGGTCGATCCTCGCTGGCCGTTGGTCCGGACGCTCGTCGCGCTCGATGAGGTCGACTCGACCAGCGATCGCGCGGCGGCACTGGTCCGCGAGGGGAGCCTGGATTTCCCGTTCGCGGTCTGGGCCAGGCGTCAGACTCGCGGCCGAGGGCGCGGCAGTCATTCGTGGTGGTCCGATGCCGGGAGCTTGACCTTCACCCTGGCGATCGATCCAATCGCGCACGGCCTCTCGGTCGAGTCGGAACCGAAGCTCGCACTGGCCACGGCCGTCGGGATCATTCAGGCTCTCAGAGAGCTCGAGCTGGTGGCACCATCCGCCGGGATTCGATGGCCCAACGACCTCGAGGTCGACGGGAAGAAATTCGGCGGCATCCTGCCCGAACGCATCGAGATCCCGGACGCGCACCGAATCCTGGTCGGTGTCGGGCTGAACGTTCGGACGGACCTCGCGGATGCGCCGCTCGACGTGGGGCGGATGGCCACGAGCCTCGCCGCGAACCCTGATGGATCGCGGATCATCCCGGAGCTTTCGGAAATCCTCCGCCTCGTCCTTGGGGGGGTCGAAGACGTCCTGTCTCGACTGGCCCGGGGCGATCGTTCGCTCGCCGACCATTGGGCAAGGCTCGACCTGCTCAAGGATCGTTGGGTGAGCGTCGACCTGGGCACGCGCGTGGTGTCCGGCCGGGCGAGAGGCATCGATCAGTGATGGGGCACTCCTCCTCGAGAGCGAAGGCGAGACACTCCAACTGTTTGGAGGGCAAGTCCTCCGTCCATGAAGCGATAGAGCCGGCCGAGGCCCCTTCTGTGGCCACAGCCGGCTCTGTGTATCATCCCGTCAGGGACGAGCAGGTCTCATGCTCGCTCAACGTGACGGATTTCGCGGCGGTACATCGGTTTGCTGGGCTTGGAAGCGGTGGTGGGCGGCTTCGTGGCCACGAAATCGATCAGGATCGGCGTCGCGATGTAGATCGTGCTGTAGGTACCGCTCAGGAACCCGACGACGAGTGCGAACGAGAAGCCGTGGAGGCCCTCGCCGCCGAAGAAGTAGAGGATGACCACGACCAGCCACGCCGTGAACGAAGTCAGGATCGTCCGGCTCAACGTCTGGTTGAGCGCGTCATTGACCATTTTATTGGTCAGGTGCGGAGTCTTCCCCTTGATCTCCCGGATTCGATCGAAGATGACGATCGTGTCGTTGACCGAGAATCCGATCAGGGTGAGGAAGGCCGCGACGATCGGCAAGTCGATCTTGAACTGGTCGATCTGGAGGAAGGAACTCACGCCGGGGATCATGGCCACCCAGTAGCTGATGGCGATCGCGCCCAGGGTGATCAAGACGTCGTGGACCACGGCGAGCACGGCCGCCAGACCGTAGGCGAACGAATGGAACCGCCACCAGAGGTAGGCGATGATGATGAGCCAGCTCGCCACCGTCGCGACCAGGGCCAGATTGCGGGTCTCTTCGGCCACGGTGCTGCCGAATTTCACGATCCGCTCGAAGAGCAGGTCGGGGTTGTTCGCCAGGGATTCCTTGAGCTTGGGGAGCTGCTCCTTGGCGATCTCGGGCTCGAGGTCGGTGCGGAGGACCAATCGCGCGCCGGGCGGGGTCGCCGCCTTGGACTCGCCGACCGGCGCGGCCGTCGGCAGATTCTTGATCTCGAAGCGAGCCTCGGGATTGGTGATATTCGCCTTGGTGAGGACCTTGGCGAATTCGGCGGAGACGACCTCCGCGGGGGATTGCGTGCTGTTGAATGCGGTCGTGTTGAAATCCAACTCGTATTCGCGTCCGCCGGCGAATCGCACCGACGGCGCAGGGGCCGTCTTGGCGGGATCGGCGGCGGGCTCGGTCGAGGCGGTGATCGGCTTGACGTCCTTGTAATTCATCTCGACCCGGGCCAGGCTGGTGCCGAACGCATCCAGGATCGCCTTCTGGACCTGGTCGCGATCCGGATTGGTCGTGCGGATGTTGAACCGGGCGAGGCCCGTGTCGCCGCCGACGCGAAGGCTCTCGACCGTCACGTCGGGGAGCGCGCTCGCCCGGGCGCGGACCATCTCCGCGATCTTCGACTCGGATCGGTTCAGCGACTTGAGGGCGGGGTCGTCCTCATTGAGTCGGATGGTGACCAGCGTGCCGCCGGTGAAGTCGATGTTGAACATCGAGTTGCCGCGGTAATAGGTGGCGATCAGCCCCAGGACGATCAGGATCAGCGAGCCGGCCATGCAGTAGTACCGGGGACCGATGAAGTCGAAGTTGGTCTTACCCAGCATCTTCAGCATCGTCACATCCTTGAGCCAGCCCTTCGAGTAGCAATACTCGAAGATGACCCGGGACATGAAGACGGCCGTGAACAGGTTCCAGGCCATGCCGATCATCATGGTCAAGGCGAAGCCCTTGACCTCCTCGGTCCCGACCAAGTAGAGCACGACGGCGGCGAGGAAGTTGGTGACGTGCGAGTCGAAGATCGTGATCCAGGCCCGATTGAACCCGTTGCGGATCTGCTGGGCCAGGCTGGCCCCGCGCTCCTTCTCCTCGCGCATGCGCTCGAAGACCAGCACGTTGGCATCCACGGCCATGCCGATGGTCAGGGCCAGTCCCGCGAGCCCGGGGAGCGAGAAGGTGGCCTGCATGAACGCCATCGACCCGATGAGGAGGATCATGTTCACGACCAGGGCGATGGTCGCGACCACTCCGGCGAAGCGATAGTAGACCACCATGAAGATGGGCACGACCAGCATCGAGACCCAGATGGCCCGGATCCCCTTTGCGATCGTGTCTTCGCCCAGGGTGGGGCCCACCTTCTCTTCCTGGAGCGGGGTCGGGTTCAAGCTCGCGGGCAGGCTGCCGGCTCGCAGGACGTTGACCAGGTGCTCGACCTCCTTCGCCTTGAATCCTTGCGGGCCGCCCTCGATGATGCCCGAGTCGCGGATCTCGGAGTTGATCACCGGCGCGGACATCACGAGGTTGTCGAGCAAGATCGCCAGCTGGAACTTGAACTTGGCGTCCTCCTGGGGGAGGTGCTCGCGGGTGAGCTTGCCGAACCGCCTCGCCCCGGCCCGGTCGAACTCGAACCGGACGGCCGGCTGGAGCTTGTCGTCGAACTCGGGTCGGACCTGCCGGAGGTACTTGCCGGTCACCTCCTGCCCGGGCCGATCGAGGTTGTAGAGGATCCAGGTCTCGGTCCGTCCGGCACGACCTTCTCCTCGCGGATGATCACGTCGCTGGGGTCGGGACGGTTGGGGTCGCCGCCGCGAATCCGGCTGGGGTTGTACTCGACCCGATAGGAGGCGATCGACTTCAGCTTATGCGGCTTCTCGAGATACAGCGTGTTGACGGAGTTCCGCTTGATGCGGACGGAATCCGTCGCCTCGTTCCCGAGCGAATCCTTGCCGGTCAGGAAGACGTCGGTGCCGGCATATTGATCCTTCTTCCAGGTCTGCTGGGTGTCGGTGAGACTCTCGCCGGTGGTCGTCGGATTGGTCCCGTTCGAGATCTCGCCGAGCCTGGCCCACTTGTAGCGGGATGGCGGCTTGGCCAGGCCGGCCGGCCCGAGTGCGCGTGGGATCGCGTCTTCGTCGTGCTTACGGTTGGCGAGGATGCGGAACTCCAGCGCCCCGACGTCGACGAGCATCTTCTTGACGTCCTCGACCTCCGCGTCGCTGGCCTGCGGCAGGATGATCTCGATCCGGTGGACGCCGATCTTGCGGATCGGGATTTCCTTGACCCCTTCCGGGTCGGCGCGTTTCTTCAGCGCCGAGACCAGCTCGTCCATGTTGAAGCCGGGGGGTAGATTCGCGGTGTCCACCTCGTAGACGAGGATGGTCCCGCCCGAGAGGTCGATCCCCAGCTTGAGCTTCTGAGAGGGAGGCCACATGGCCAGGAATCCGGCCAGCGTCAAACCCCCGATCAGAGCGAACCTCCACAGGAAATTCTTCATTCTCATCCCTCCTGCCCGGTGTGTCCGCCCCGCCCGAGTCCCTCGGTCGGCGATCGTCGCCCCCGACAGTTATCTGATTCCTATTACTGTTTCGATGCGACAGATTCGTGATTTGCGCAATGCCCGCGACGGGCGGCGAGGGGCTCCGCTTACACTTCCGAACCCTTCTCCGCCTTCGCCTCGATCACCCGGGCGACGCTCGACTTCGCGAATGAGGCTTTCACGCCCTTCTCGTCGTCGATTCGCAGGACCACCCGGTCCTCGGCCGTGTCGACCGAGATCACGGTCCCGTAGATGCCGCCGCTCGTCAGGACCTTGTCGTTCTTCTTCAAGCCGTCGATCATGGCGCGACGCTTCTGTTCCTGCTGCTTCTGAGGGCGAAGGATCATGAAGTAGATCAGGACGAAGAAGCCGACGAAGTAGATGGGCAGCCAGGTATTGGTCCACCCTTCCGCAGCTTGAGCGAAGAGCGATCGTAAGTCCACGAGAAGTCCAGACATATGACGGATCCATCGAGTGTGATCGGCGCGTCGTGAGCCAGTGCATCAGGCCCGGCAGGCCGATGTCAACGCGACGGTCGAGGTCGGTAACGGCCGGGCCGAAGATTGCACTCTAACGCCTAGGGTCCTAAAGCTTCAAGGACTTCCAAACGCAACTGGACAAACCGACCCGACGAGATCGCCTCGCGAATTCGGCCCGTGAGGCGATGCAGGTACTTGAGGTTATGGATCGACGCCAGGATCGGACCGAGCATTTCCTTCGCCAGGAAGAGGTGCCGCAAATACGACCGGCTAAACCGGAGGCAGGCCAGACAATCGCATCCCTCCTCGATCGGTCCGGGATCATGGCGATGGGCGGCATTGCGTAGTTTCACATAACCCTGATCCGTGAAACAGGTTGCATTCCGTCCGTTTCGGGTCGGCATCACGCAGTCGAACAGATCGATGCCGGTGGCGACGGCGTCGAGGATATCCTGCGGCCTGCCCACTCCCATCAAGTACCGAACGCGATCGGGCGGCAGGAGATGCGTCGTCGCGGCGAGGGCCTGGCGGACCTCATCGCGACCCTCGCCGACGCTCACGCCGCCGACCGCGTAGCCGTCGAAGTCCAAGGCGATCAAGGCCTCGGCGCACTCGGCGCGGAGATCGGCGTGCGATCCCCCTTGCACGATACCGAACAGTGACTGATCGGGACGGGAATGGGCCTCCTTGCAACGCGATGCCCAGTGAATCGTCCGATTGACCGCCTCGGCGATGGCCGACTTCTCGGCGGGGAGCGGCGGACAATGATCCAGGCACATCGCCACGTCCGCGCCGAGCGACTCCTGGATCGCCATGGCCCGTTCCGGGGTCAGCTCCAGCAGCCTTCCGTCGATGTGAGACCGGAAGGTCACGCCCTCGTCCGAGATCCGGTTACGCGCCGACAGGCTGAAGACCTGGAAGCCCCCCGAGTCGGTCAGGATCGGTCCATCCCATCCCATGAAGCGATGGAGCCCCCCCATCTCGGCCACGATGTCCTCGCCGGGTCGCAAGGCCAGGTGGAACGCGTTGGCCAGGATCATGCGCGATCCCGTGTCGCGAAGCTGATCGGGGGTGATCCCCTTGACCGTGGCCTGCGTCCCGACCGGCATGAACGTCGGCGTTTCCAGCGAGCCGTGGGGGGTCTCCAGGAGCCCCCTCCGCGCCGACGAGTCGGTATCCCGGGCGATGCTCGTGAACCGGCACTTTTTCCCTTTGTCCGTCGTCCGTGGTCCGTGGTCCGTTGCGAGTCGAATGCCTCGTTGGTCCGTGGTCCGTGGTCCGTCGTCCGCAGCCAATCGAGTCGACGACCCCACCGTGATGTCCGGGCTCGTTGCCGGCCTCCGCTCAGATCGGCTCAGTCGTTCGGGCAAGGACACAACGGACCACGGACAACGGACCAAAGGACAAAATCAGTCGTTCTTGAGTTTGAGGTTCATCGAGGTGAGCTTGTCCCGGACCTCGTTCAACGAGGTGATGCCGAAGTTCTTGCACTCGAGCAGCTCGTCGCCGGTGTGCTTGAGCAGGTCGCCGAGGGTCTGGATGTTGAGCTTGCTCAGGCACTTGCGGGCGCGGACGGAGAGGTTGAGGTCTCCGATCGTCTTGGCCAGCATGGCCTGCATCTCGGGGGCCACCGGCTGGGGCTGCTCGATCTGATGATCCTGGCCGGCTCGATCGGCCCCCTCGAGCGCCATGCCCAGCCGCAAGCCCTTGGCCTGCATCATCTCCTTGATCTCGGCGAGCGAGGTCTCGCCGAAGTTCTTGCTGGAGAGGAGCGCCGTCTCGGTGGTGCGGGTCAAGTCGCCGAGCGTCCGGATGTTCATCTTACGCAGGCAGTTACGACTGCGGACCGAGAGCTCGAAGTCGGTGACCGGGATCTCGTGGAGCTGCTTGAGGACGGTATAGCCGCGCTCGGCCTCCTCGTCGTAGTACATCCCCTTGCTGGCCTGGCAGTCCTTGACGAACAGGCGGGCGCGAGGGTGATTCGGCTCATGGGCGAGGACCTGACGGTAGCACTGCTCGGCGTCGCGGAACCTCATCTCATCCTCGTAGAGGATGCCGAGATTGACCCAGGCGGCCAGCGGCACGGGGGGCCGCTCGGTGCATCGCTTGTAATAATCGACGGCGAGGTCGTCATTGCCGTGGAGATCGTTGATGTACGCGAGCTCGAACAGGGCTCCGTTGTGCTCCCTGTCGAGGCTGAGGGCCTTCTCGAACTCGACCGCCGCCGCGCCGAGGTCGCCGTCGACCGAGATCAGGCAGCCCTGCTGGAAATGGTACTCGGCGGAGGAACCTCCCAATTTCTCGTAATTGGCGAGGATCTTCTTGGCCTCCTCGATCTGACCGGCGCGACGCAAGGCGCCGGCGCGATGCAGCTCGGAGCCCTTGGGATCATATCCGTGTTTCACGGCCAGGGCGAACGCCTCGGCCGCGTGCTCGAACAACTGCCGGTTTTCCAATGCGAGGCCGCGGAAGAAGTGTGCCATCCCCACGTCGCCGGCCTTCTTGAGGTGCTCGAGTCCGGCTTGATAGCGGCCCAGCAGCACTTCACCGACGCCCAGCCGAAGATGGGTCTCGGGCTTGTTTTCCTTCTCGCGCTTCTCCCGATCGCGGATGTTCGCCACGGCTTCGCGCAGCGTGCGGTATCGGGACGGATCGCGATTGAGCACTTCGCGGAGGTCGGCCACGGCGGCGACGTCGAACGGCGAGCGATCCATGATGGCTCGGACGTCGGTGGTCATCATTTCGGGCATGCCAGCATCTCTCCCAGACCCTTTCCAGCCCGCGGACGCACTATCCACGGGCCACATCCGACTCGACCGGAACCGCCGACTCGGACGGCGTCCTGGTCTCTCCGGAGGGCGCCGAGAGGCCAGGAGGCGGTCCTGTGGCGGAAGGCGAACTTAACATCGTAACAAACCGCGCACTCCCGTCCAAGTCCCCATCGATCGGCGCGACGGCATCGTCCGCCATCGACTCGAGATTTCGAGGGTCACTCGGCCCTGGGATGCGGCTCCGTCGGCGTCGAGCCGGTGCGAGACGGGGGGATGATGCTGGGCAGCTCGAGGCGATGGCCCGACTCGCCCCGGAGCATCTGATGTTTGGCCTGGGTGGTCTGGCCGAGTCCGTGGATCTTGATGAAGCCCAGGGCGGCCGACGAGTCGTACTGATCGCCTTCCTCGTAGGTTGCCAGCTCATGCCGGTACAGGCTGTGCTCGCTCTTTCGACCCACGACCTGCGAGTGGCCCTTGAAGAGCTTGAGCCGCACGACCCCCGAGACATATTGCTGGTTCGAGACCGTGAATGCCATCAAGTCCTGGTGCAGCTGGCTGAACCAGAGGCCGTTGTAGATCAGGTCGGCGTAGGCCTGGCTGATCAGCGTCTTGAAGCGGAGCGACTCCTTCGAGAGCGTGAGGAATTCCAGCTCGCGGTGCGCCTCGTGGAGGAGGACCGCGGCGGGGGCCTCGTAGATCTCGCGCGACTTGATGCCGACGAGACGGTTCTCGATGTGATCGACGCGACCGATCCCGTGCTTGCCCGCGAGCTGATTCAGGGCGTTGATCAGCTCGACGCCGTCGGTCTCGCGCCCGTCGAGGGCCACGGGCTTGCCGTGGTCGAAGGTGATCTCGACCTCCTCGGGCTCGTCCGGGGCCAATCTCGGGTCGGCGGTCCACTGGAAGGTCTCGGGCGGGGGCTCGACCCAGGGGTCTTCGAGGATGCCGGCCTCGATCGACCGGCCCCAGAGGTTCTGGTCGGTGCTGAAGATGGATTTCTTGGTCGCCTCGACCTCGATGCCATGCTTCGCTGCGTACTCGAGCTCCTGCGTGCGGGTCCACTTCCACTCGCGGACCGGCGCGATGATCTTCAGCTCCGGGGCGAGCGTCTGGAAGGTGACGTCGAATCGGACCTGATCATTCCCCTTGCCCGTGCAGCCGTGGGCCACGGCCGCGGCGCCGTGCTCCCTCGCGACCCGGACCATGAGCTGGGCGATCAGCGGCCGGCCCAAGGCCGTAGCCAGGGGATACTTCCCCTCGTAGAGCGCACCCGCGGCCAGGGACGGGAACACGAAGTAGTCCACGAAGAGGTTGCGGGCGTCCTCGGCGAACGCGTCGATCGCCCCGGTCCTGAGCGCCTTCTGGCGGATCGCCTCGATATCCTGACCCTGGCCCAGGTCGCAGGTGTAGGCGATCACATCCATGCCGTAGGTTTCATCGATCCACTTGACGGCCACCGACGTATCGAGGCCACCGCTGTAGGCCAGCACCACTTTATCTCTCGCCACGATTCGCCCTTCCTTCTGTCTGACTTGCCGCAGTTGCTCGGAAAACCGGCGACCCAGTTCGTTGGAGGATTATCTTAGGAGTTTATCCGCGGATGAACGCAGATGAACGCAGATGGAAAGGCAGAATCAAGAAAGCCGGATGAAAGAGACGGACTTTCTCGGGTCATAATTCTTATGTCTGATCTGCATTTCTGATCTGCGTTCATCTGCGGACGTCCTGTCTTTTCGTTCCCGAGATTCCTCTCCCATTCAGAGGGCGAAGGCCCGCTTGAGGGCCTCGAGGCCCTCCCGGCCCCGCGCGATGTCGGTGCCGACGTTGATCCGGACCTCGCTGGTGTTGATGAGGTTGATGTTGATCCCGCGCTCGGCGAGTGCGGCGAACATCCGGGTGGCGACTCCCGTGTGGGTCCGCATGCCGACGCCGATGACCGAGAGCTTGGCCATGGCCGGCTCGACGGAGACATCGCTCACGCCCGCGGCACGGACGGCCTCGACGGCCCGCTCGGTGGCGTCCTTCGGCACGGTGAAGGACAGCACGGAATCCCCGCCGATCCCGATATTCTGCACGATCATGTCGACGAAGACGCCGGCCTCGGCGATCGAGCGGAAGACGCGTGCCGCGTAGCCGGGGCGATCCGGCACGTGAAACAGGGCGATGCGGGCCTGCGACTCGTCGAGCTCGACTCCGGCGATCACGAGGTCTTCCATCCCTTGAATTCGAGGCTCGCCGGCCGAGGCGTCCGTGTCAACCAAAGGAGCGAGCTTCATCACGCGGGAGCCGGCCGGCGAGGGGGTGAACGGGGCATTGTCCCCGTTCAGTTGATCGAGGACGAACGCCTCGTGGACGGCGCAGAGCGCGGCCACCGCGGAGGCGCGATCGACCAGCACGCTGATCTTGATCTCGCTGGTCGTGATCATGTGGATGTTGATGCCGGCGGCGGCGAGGGCGTCGAACATGGTCGTGGCGACGCCGGTGTGGGTGCGCATGCCGATCCCGACGACCGAGATCTTGGCGACGTCCGCGTCATGGGTGACCGACGTGGCGCCGACCTCCTTGCCGGCGAGTTCGGCGGCGCGCAAGGTCTCCGGCAGGTCGCCCTTGGCGACGGTGAAGCTGACCTCGGTGATCCCCCCCGTGGAGACGTTCTGGACGATCATGTCGACCACGATGTTCGCCGCGGCGATCGTGCGGAAGATGGCGTGGACCACGCCGGGCCGGTCCGGGACGCCGAGGATCGTGATCCGCGCCTCGTCCTTGGCGAGCGCCGCGCCGGTGGCCGGCACGCCCAGCCGGCGGGCGTCGTGCTCGCCGACGATCCAGGTCCCCGGCGCGTCGGAGAACGAGCTGCGCACGTGGATCGGCACCCCGTACTTCTTGGCGAACTCGATCGATCGGGAGTGCATCACCCCCGCGCCGAGGCTCGCCAGCTCGAGCATCTCGTCGTAGCTGATGCGATCGATCTTGCGGGCCTCGGGCACGATGCGAGGGTCGGTCGTGTAGACTCCGTCAACATCGGTGTAGATCTCGCAGCCGCCGGCGCCGAGCACCGCGGCCAGGGCGACCGCCGTGGTATCCGAACCGCCCCGGCCGAGCGTGGTGATGTTGTAGTGCTCGTCCACCCCCTGGAAGCCCGCCACGATCACGATCTTCCCCTCGCCCAATGCCTGGACCATCCGCTCGCTCGAGATATTCCGGATCCGGGCCTTGGTGTGGAAGCTATCGGTGACCAGGCCGATCTGGGCCCCCGTGAAACTGATCGCCGGCACGCCCAGGCTCTCGATGGCCATCGCCATCAAGGCGACGCTCACCTGCTCGCCGGTCGAGAGGAGCATATCCATCTCGCGGGCCGGCGGGGTCTCGTTGATCTCCTTGGCCAGTGCGATCAATTCGTCGGTCGTCTTGCCCCGGGCGGAGACGACGATCAGGACCTGCTCGCCGCGCTCGTGCGCCTGGATCGCCCGTCGCGCCGCGGCCAGGATCTTGTTGGAATCCGCTACACTGGTCCCGCCAAACTTCTGAACGAGCAACGGCAACGTTGTCACTCCCTGTCGTATCCACCTAAGAGTCTATCCGCAGATGAACGCAGATCAACGCGGATGGAAAGCCAAAATCCGGAAAGCCGACGCGATACGACGTCCTTTCTCGAGTCATGGTTTTCGATTTTATCTGTCTTTTGATCTGCATTCATCTGCGGACGTTTTCTCTTTCATGGATGGTACTCTTTTCCGATCCGAGTCCCTCGGCGGACGCCGTTCTCGAGGCCTGTTTCCGGGTTAAGTTTATCCCGGTCCAAGCGGCCGGCAGAGCCGGCCCTACGACGTCCGGCCGTCCCAACCCAGATCGAGGAACCGCCCCATGAGGCGATAGCCCTGATCGAAGAACGGGCATCCCGGATCTCGGGCCGCGAACTCGTCGTAGGTTCGACCCGAGCCTTCGAGCCCGGTTCCCGCCATGGCCCAGGCCACCGGGGCTCGGTCGTGTGCGCGGGTTCGCAACAGCGTCGAGTGATCGGGGGTGATCACGATTCGCCATCGGTCGTATGCCCTCAACGCCTCGAGGACCGGTCCGACGACCTCGCGATCAATCCGCTCGATCGCCTCGACCTTGGCGGCGGGTCGTCCCTCGTGGCTGGCCTCGTCGGGGGCCTCGACGTGCGCACAGACCACGTCGAAATCGGGGAGCGCACTCACGGCCGCCCGGCCCTTGGCGGCGTAATCCGTGTCGAGGTATCCGGTCGCTCCCGGCACGTCGAGTCGCGTCCAGCCGGCGAGCACGCCCACGCCCCGGACCAGGTCCACGGCCGAGATGATGGCCCCTTTCAGCCCGTGGAGCTCGGCGAACTTCGGCACGGAGGGTGCCCTCCCCTGCCCCCATAGCCAGATCGCATTGGCCGGCCGCTTGCCGGCCGCGATCCTCGCCCGGTTCACCGGATGGTCCGCGAGCAAAGGGGTTGCCCGACTCATGAGGTCTATGAGGACGTCCGAGCCCGGCCCGCGGGGTAGGTGCTCGGCGGCCGGCTGGTCGGGATGGTCGTGCGGAGGGTCGGTGACCGTGTCCCCGGTGAACGAGGCAGCTCGGCCCTGGCCCCGGTAAATCATGAGGTTCCGGTAGCTGACTCCGGCGTGGAACTCGATCCCGGGACGACCGAGGTCGGCCTGGAGCGACTCGATCAAACCTTGTCCCTCCGGGCTGGTGATGTGACCGGCCGTGAAGTCGGTCAGCCGCCCGTCCAGGATGCTCATCAAGTTGCAGCGAACGGCCCAATCATCCGGACCCAGTTCGATCCCCATCGCCGCGGCCTCGAGCGGGGCCCTGCCGGTATAATATTGCTCGGGGTCATACCCGAGCAGGCTCAGCGTGGCGACGTCGCTCGCCGGCAGGAATCGATCCGGGACGTTCCGCGACCGGCCCACGATCCCCTCACTGGCGACTCTGTCCATCTCCGGGATCGTCGCGGCCTGGAGCGCCGTCCTCCCGCCAAGTCCCTCGAACGGCTCGTCGGCCGCCCCGTCGGGGATCACGATGACATACTTGCAAGCACTCGACATCAGCTTCCGCGCCCTGACTACCTGGTGATCGACTTCAATGCCGGAGCAAATCGGGACTGACTCCTCGCCATCTTATCCGATGATCGGCCGCCTTGCGCAAGGGGAACAATCCAAGAACCTGGTGAGCATGTCAGCGTGCTTCGAGAAAGGCCAGTCTTCGAGAACGATCCGAACGAATGGCCGCAAGAGAGGGCGACCGCTTCCTTGCCGTCCAGAACGCCGACTCTTGAGTCCATTCTTCTTATTCGCCTCGATCATCCTATCTTGCCCATAGTTTCGTCTTCTTTGACCTAATCTCAGCGTGGAGTTGGCTTCGTTCGCGTGATTTTGCAACGATCGGGGGTTGGAGCTGGCTTCGTTTTCGCGGTTTTGGGTGGTCCGAGGGAGGGAGGCTGGTTTGGTTCATGCGTTTTTTCGGTCGGTCGTCTTCAGGTGCCAGCGGTTCGATCCCGAATGTCCCCACATCCCGGCCGTTTCCTTTCTCCGGTACGTCGCGCACCCCGAACCCCTCCGATGATCGGTCAACAGGATTATAGAAACTCTCCAGGGCACTTGCGTCGATGCTTCTGAAGAGTGATCTCAGTGACTCCGAGACCATGAGTCGCTCTGACACTGAGATAACGAGGCGATGCGAGCAGAATCCTACGGTTCCATCAATGGTTGGATGTGGGGATTCAGGCTGACATGTTCACGCAAGCGACATCCTCACTCCGTTGGGAAGTCTCGGTCGAACTGGATTTGAAGCGTTCGGCTGCCCGTCTTCTGGACGAATTGCGCGAGTCGCTCGCGCAGCCTGGGGTCATAATTGTGGATCTTGAGGGCCGAGATGGAAGAGCTCGCGTCCTTCTCCGATCCGGCGGTGACGAGCTCCAGAAGGTAATCGATCGCGGCGGGGAGTCGCAGCATGGCGATGTCCAGCAGGATCTGATCCCCGAGGTCGGAGAAGGTGCACCTCTGCCAGCACGCTTTCAACGGTTCCAGCGCCTCGGGAAGCCGCGACTTGCCCAGCGCCAGCGCCGCCGCCTCACATCGGGCGGAGTTGCCCGGATCGAGGTACTCGCAGACGAATGAAAGGTTCTCCTTGGGATTGGCCGTCATGAGGGCCGAGAGGCATTCGGAGAAGACTTCGGGGTCTCGGTCTCCGAGGCGGGCCTTGAGGCGGAGGAGCAGGCCGGCGGCTTCAGTGCCGACATACCCCATGGCCATCGCCGACGCGATCCGCACGTCCTTCGCCGGGTCGGCCATCGCGTCCACGAGCATCGGGAGCGAGTAAGAGCCCTCGATCCGCGCCAGGCCGATGATCGCGGCGGCGCGCAGGGGTGGGGCAGAGTCTTCCGAACCTCCCCAGACCGGCTCGAGCTGAACGTGCCTGGACGCCTTGAGGAATACGTCCGGACGCTGGTGTTCCATCTTGTCGAGCGCCTGCACGACGGCGATCTTGGCTCGGCAGAGCTTATCGTCCTTGAGCGGGTTGACGAGGAAGCGTTCGAAGGCCGATTCGAGCTCCCCGGCGAGTTCGACGAGGGTGTTCTCTCCGGCGATCGCGGCCGCCGCCGCGACCACGAGGTTCGAGCGGTCGGCGATCATCTTCCGCAACTCGGTCGTCTGCTCGGCGGAGAGCGTCTGACCGCGGAGCTTGCGGATTGCGGCCAGCTTGTCGTCGAGTGACAGACGGGTTGCCATGCCTTGCTCCCGTGCCAAAGGTGGTTGTTCCTCGCGCGGCCGAGCCTCAACCTATCCGAACCCGGGTGAGGGAAAAAGGGCCGCCCACACGAACTCCCCGACGACGACCGCCGATTGCCTGAACTCCGGCCTGAGGAGTGGGTCGCAGGGGGCTTGGCGGCGATTCGCTTCGAAAGGACAATAGTCGTAGACAACACTTCGTCGCCCTCGGCCCACTCGATCGGACGCCTGGAAATTCGGGAGGTCGTCATGAGTCGAACAGGATTGCTTGCGGCGCTCACCATGATGATCGCATCCTCGCCGAGTCTCGCCCAGATGGGAGGCATGGGCGGGGGCATGGGAGGTATGGGGGGCGGCAATCGCGGTGCGGTGGTCGGGATGGTGATGCAGCAGGGTGGCGGTTCCGTCGGGCCTGGCTTCACGGAAATTGTACGAACCGCCCAGGTCGAGATGGAGGGAGGCCACCACCTCTGCGGCAAGATCGACCTCAGGAATGTCGTCGTGGACGGCGAACTCGGCCAGTATGTGATCGAGCCCGAGAAGATCAAGATGATCCGGTTCCTCAAGCCCGCTAACGAGGCCGAGGGCAACGTTCAAGGACAAGGCGGCGGCGATGACCAGGCGGTCCAACGGGCGCGGAATCGAGCGGCGATGGGCCGTCCGGGTCGAGCGAACGGTGCCGCGGGTGAGGTCGTGAACGACGCGAAATAGCCGATCGGGTCGGTCGACGCTAGCCCGTGGCAAGGTGATCACCACGGCCGATCAGGAGATCATCGGATTGGTCCATATTCCGATGGATTTCCGACTGGAACTCGACTTCGGCGCGCTGACGCTATCCGCGGGAAAGCTCCGATCGATCATTTTCACGGCAGAGAGCGAAAAGGACAAACCGACGAACCCCGAAGGTGCGGCGCCTCGCAGCCCCCAGGACGTGGGCAGGAGTGCGGCGAAGGACGCCTCGCGTGTCCCCCTCTATTTCCGGCAAGGAAGCGCACTGATCGTCATCTCGTCCGTGGGAGACCGGGCAATCCTCTACGACCTCGAGTCGAAGAAGTCGCAGTCGCTCGAGTTGTCCGGGTCGAAAGAATTCCCGCTCGAGGTCTCCCCGATCGTGATCGACCAGAGGCTCGCGGCATTGAGTATGAAGGGTAAGACGGTGACCCGGATCGCCGTCGCCGACATCGCGAACGGCACCTGGCATCCGCAAGAACTGCGTGCTCCCGATCGACGACGAGGCGACGCCGATCGTCGCTCCCGGCGTCGTCGTTTATCAGTTGGGACGCGATGTGTATGCCTACGGCGTCGATGCGCAACGCTGGGATGTCGCCAGAGTACCCGAGGAAGTCCGGGCCACGCCCGTCGTGAGTCCCGGGACAGTCACGATCGAGGGCCAGGGACACCTCTATCGTTTCTCCGCCAAGTCCGGCCGATGGGAGCACATCGACGTCCGCGCGATCCTGGACGGTGTCGCGGAAAAGAAAGAATAGCCAGGTCTTTCCAGCTTCGATCACTGGCGGACGATCTCGGGCAGATGGAGTGCTTGACTGTGAATCACGCCCGCGAGGCTGCGGGGTAGACCTTGCGGATGGCCGCGATGATGTCGGCGACATCGCGGTTCGAGAACTTCGGATCGAGTGGGATGCCGGCGAAACGCCGATGGATGGCGAGCGTCCGAGGGCAACACTCCGCACCGTACCGGATCGCCCGGCCCCTCGCGCTGGTGAACGATGGCCATTCCGGGTGGGCCGTCAGTTTCTGCTCGGCCGCGGGCTGGATCGGTATGAGGGCAACTTCCAGCGGGGACGACGCCGGCACGTTCTCGGCATTCATACCCTTGAGGAATCGGTCGCGATGATCGCGCGAAGGGAAGCCGAGCCAGATGTTCGAGCCGATATCGCCCTCGGGGTCGGGACGATTCCGGAGGCAGAGGCCGGGCAGGTCGGCGATCTCCTCGTAGACGCGACGAGCGTGGCGGCGGAAACCGGCGAGGATCGTGTCGACCTTGCGGAGTTGGGCCAACAGGACGCCGCCGGTGAACTCGCTCATGCGGTACTGATTGCCGATCATCCCCGGCAACGAAGCACTCCCGAGCATCGCCTGGTGGGGCGGGCGGAGGAGGCCGAGATCGTGGTACCGCGTCGCACGTTCGAAGAGCAGAGGGTCATTGGTGACCAGGGCGCCGCCTTCGCCCGAGCTGATCGTCTTGGCGATCTGGAAGCTGTAGATCCCCACATCACCGATGGAACCCACGGGCCGGCCCCTGAACGTGCCGCCGAAGCTCTGGGCGCAGTCCTCGAGCACCTTCACGCCGCGTCGGCGCGCGACCGACATCAAGGCATCCATATCGGCCGGGCTGCCCATCGTGTGGACGACCATGATCACCCTGGTCCGCGGCGTGATCTTCGCCTCGACGTCGGCCGGGTCGAGGTTGAAGGATTCGTCCGACTCGGCGAAGACCGGCAGGGCTCCCTGCATCACGATCGCGTTGAAGCAGGAGTACCAGCTCCAGGCGGGGAGGATGACCTCGTCGCCGGGGCCGACGCCCAGCGCCGCCAGCGCGGTGGTGAGCGCGGCGGTCCCCGAGGTGAGGGCCAGCGCAAACTTCGTACCCATCCGCGCGGCAAGATCCTTCTCCAGGGTCAGCACCTTCATCGGTGGCCTGGAGCCCGGCCCATACCAGCGGAACGGCTGGCGCTTCTCCAGCACGTCGCGGAGTTCGGCGAGCTCCTTCTCGTCGTAGAACTCGGGGCCGGAGTACGTCGAGCGGAGCGGCTTGTCGCGGACGGGCGTACCGCCCTCGGCGGCGGTCGCCGGCGCGGGTGCGGGCGACGTCGAACCGGTCAGGGCCGCCGCGGCGGCCAGAAACGTCCTGCGTTTCATGGACATGTCCCTCCCGGGAGCATGCCCGAGCATATCATCGCGCGAAGGCGGATACAACAATTCGGACCGGGCGCAATACGTCACGGGGCAGTATGCATCTCGCGAGGAGTCTGCGCAAGGACTCGGGGTGATGATCCTCCCTCAAGTCGTTTCGTCCACCCGGTACTTCTGGAGGGCATCGCGGTTCAGCTCGATACCGAGGCCCGGCCGCGTCGGCAGTTCGAGCCGCCCGTCGACGACCCGGAAGTCCTGGACGAGCAGCTCCCGGCGGAGAGGAGATTCGGCGAGCTCCAGGGGCAGGAACTCGATGTAAGGGCAGTGCTCGGTCACCGCGGCGAGGTGCGCGGCCGCCGCGATTCCCAGCCCGGTCTTCCAGCAATGGGGGATGACAGCCCGGCCCCTTTCGGCGGCAATCGCGCAGACCCGGAGGGCCTCCGTCAGTCCGCCGACGCGCCCGATGTCGGGCTGGAGGACGTCGAGCTTTCCGCGGTCGGCCAAATCGAGGAACTCGAAGTGCGTGTTCTGCCACTCACCGGCCGCGATCGGGATCGGAGACCGGTCGTGGAGGAAGGCATATCCTTCCAGGTCGTCGATGTCGATCGGAGTCTCGATGAACTCGACCCGATACGGGGCGAGCCGCTCGATCACGCGCAGGGCCGTCGCGGCGTCGGGCCAGGCGTATGCCACGTCGACCATGAGCACCATCTCGGGCCCGACCGCACGTCGGCACTCGGCGACCATCTCGACCACGGCCGCGTCATCCTCCTGCAAGCCGTTGTGACCGTACGGGCCGTTGATGCAGACCTCCAGCTTGGCGGCGCGATAACCCAAGGCCTTCGCTTTCTTGACCTTGGCGACGAGCGAGTCGGAGTAGTCCCGGAGTGTCCGGCCGGTCGGCAGGAGCGAAGCGTACGGAGTAACCGGCCTCGGGCCGGTGCCGAGGATCTTCCAGAGCGGAACGCCGATCGCCTGGGCCTTGATGTCCCACAGGGCCGCATCGATGGCCCCCATCGCGCAGATGAGGGCCCCGCGCCGGCCGGTCATCTTCGAGCCGATGTAGAGCAAATCCCAGATCCGTTCGGGATTCCATCGGGTCGGCGCCCAGGAGCATCTCTTCGAGGCCACGTCCCATGCAGTGGGTGCCTCGGGCCCGGATGCATTCCCGCGCGACCCACGGATTTGTGTCCGTCTCTCCGATCCCGACGATACCTTCGTCGGTCCGAACCTCCACGATCAGGTCGTCTTGCGCCGAGGAGCAAGCCTCCGTATCGTAATCGGGAGCCAGGCAGAATATGGAGTTCGAGACCGGTAATCTTCATGCCAGCCTTCTCCGGAACGAGTCGAGCGTCTAGGATCAGGCGACCAGCCTAGCGGCCGGCTCCCCGGAATTCCAGGGCGAGTGCAAAGTTGATCCGTTCCTCAAAAGGCGTTCGACGAGCATGTGCCGTCAGCCGAAGCCCGGCGTGAGGCCCGATTGAATGGGCGATGCCACAGTCAATGAAGAAAGGCCAATCTTGACTTATTCGATCGGATAACAATACTCACACAGAGAGGGCGACACGCCGATGATTTTAGAGAAGGGGAAGGCTCCGGCCCTGGAATGGGGCCCGGGGAATGGGTTTCTCGAAGGCGACCGGAGGTCGTGATGGGTACGGCGACACTCAATCATTGGGAATCGAAGCCGGAACAAGTCGATCTGGACGAGAGATTGAGTATTGGCGATAACACCATCGATCCTATCGGCCATCGGCCGCACGCCGTTAGTTCCACTCCGGCGGTTGGCGAGTGGTGTTTCCGCGCGAATCCTTCTGAAACTGGAATCGCTGAATCCCGGCGGGAGCATCAAGGATCGGGTTGGGGTCGCGATGGTCGAAGAAGCGGAGCACCGGGGATGGCTCCAGCCGGGTGGGACGATCATCGAGGCCACGGCGGGCAATACCGGGGTGGGGCTGGCTTTGGCGGCCGCGGTCAAGGGTTATCGGTGCATCTTCGTGCTGCCCGACAAGATGAGCGGCGAGAAAATCCAGTTGTTGCGGGCATACGGGGCTGAGATCGTGGTGACGCCGACCTCGGTCCCGCCCGATTCCCCGGAAAGTTACAACGGCGTGGCCGATCGCCTGGCGCGGGAGATTCCGGGTGCCTGGCGTCCGAATCAGTTCGCCAACCTGGCGAATCCCGATGTCCACTATCGATCGACGGGCCCGGAGATCTGGGAACAGACCGCCGGAACGATCACGGCTTTCGTCGCCGGCGTCGGGACGGGCGGGACGATCTCCGGAGTGGGTCGCTACCTGAAAGAGCGTAACCCCGACATCAAGGTCATCGGAGCCGATCCCGAGGGCTCGGTCCTCTCCGGCGACGCGCCGAAGCCATGGAAAGTGGAAGGGATCGGCGAGGATTTCATGCCGAAGACCCTCAACGGCCAGGTGGTGGACGACTGGGTTCGCGTGGGAGACGAGGAGAGCTTCCGGACGGCCCGCGAGCTCGCCCGTCGCGAGGGCATTCTCGTCGGCGGGTCGGCGGGTACGGCATTGGCCGCGGCCTTGCGATACTCGCGACGGCTCTCGGCGGACGATGTCGTGGTGGTCCTCTGCCCGGATACCGGCCGCAACTACCTGAGCAAGTTCCACGACGATGCCTGGATGGCCGAAAACCATTTTCTGGGCGAGCGACCGTTGCCCGAAACCGTGGGCGACCTGCTGCACCATCGTGGCGGTCGTTCGCTGGTCCCGATCGGGCCGGAGGCCACGGCCGCGGAGGCGGTCGAGCGGATGCAATCCCGCGGGATCTCGCAGCTCCCGGTCCTTCAGGACGGAAAGGCGGTCGGGAGCATCCAGGAGGTCACGATCGCCAGGCTCCTGCACGACGGTTCCGACCCCAATCGGGTCCGGATCGGCGACGTGATGGCCCGTCCTCTGCCACAGCTCGACGTCGCGGTCCACCTGGATGAAGCTTACCGTCTCCTGCTCTCGGGAAATTCGGGAATCCTGGCGACGGCGGGCGGTTCGGTCGTCAACATCATCACGCGTATCGATCTCATCACGTACTGGAATCGGCCTCGCGGCTGATCTCGATCGGATTTGAAGGAAGGGAGCGCGAGCGAAGATGTCCCAGTACGATGCCGATCACGGGTTCTCGACACGAGCCATTCATGCCGGGCAGGATGCGGATCCGGCCACGGGCGCGACCGTGGTCCCGATCTACGCCACATCCACGTTCACCCAGGAGTCCCCGGGCCAACACCGGGGATATGAGTACTCGCGGAGCGGCAACCCGACGCGAACCGCGCTGGAGACTTGCCTGGCGGCACTGGAAGGGGGCGAGAGGGCCCTCGCGTTCGCCTCGGGCCTCGCCGCGACCACGGCCGTGCTCTCGACATTGCGGCCCGGCGACGAGGTGGCGGCCGCGGCCGATCTTTACGGCGGTACGTTCCGCTTGATGGAACGCGTTTTCAAGCCTTGGGGACTGGTCCCACGCTACACGGAGGATGCCAGCCCCGAGGGCTTCGCCGCGATCCTCTCTCCGGCAACCAAGCTCGTCTGGATCGAGACGCCGACGAATCCGCTCTTGCAGATCATCGACATCTCGGCCGTGGCCGACTTGGCCCATCGCCGCGGCGCGGTGCTGGCGGTGGACAATACTTTTGCGTCGCCCTATCTCCAGCGCCCCCTCGAGCACGGCGCCGACCTGGTGGTACACAGCACAACCAAGTATCTGGGCGGACATTCCGACGTGATCGGCGGGGCGGTGATCGGCCGTCGCGATCTCCTCGAGCCGATCGCCTTCTATCAGAACGCCGCCGGCGGTGTCCCCGGCCCGTTCGATTCGTGGCTGGTCCTGCGAGGGATCAAGACCCTGGCCGTCCGTATGGACCGGCACTCCGCCAACGCTCAGGCACTCGCCTCCTGGCTTGCGGGTCATCCCAAGGTCGAACGAGTCTATTATCCGGGATTACCGGATCACCCCGGTCACCGGATCGCGGCGAAACAGATGAGTGATTTTGGCGGGATGATTAGCATCCGGCTCCGTGGTGGTCGCGATTCGGCACTCCGCCTCTTATCCCGCACGCGACTCTTCAGCCTGGCGGAGAGCCTTGGGGGCGTGGAATCCCTGATCGGACACCCGGCCACCATGACGCATGCGAGCATCCCGGTCGAAATCCGCACGGCCCGGGGTGTGGATGATGGTCTCGTCCGGTTGAGCGTGGGAATCGAGGATCTCGGGGATCTCCGCGGCGATCTCGAGGATGCATTGGCCTGATCGCCCCACCGATGCCCCGACCCGTGAGGGCCGGGGCTAAACCGGGCGAACGGCCCTCGGGTCCAGGTTTCCGCGCCATCAGCAGGCGCAGCAGACCGGCGTGTTGTTCATCATCATGCAGCAGGAGCAACCGGCCTTCATCATCGAGGTCATGCAATCGCAGCACGCCTCGATCATGGCGCAGCACGCGGGGTCTCCGCTCGTGCAGGTGACGCAGACGCCATCCTCGGTCGCTTCCACCTTGCACATCCCCATCGTCAGGTTGTAGCAGCAGACCATCATTCCGTTCATCATGCAGCAGCAACTGCACATCCCGCCCATCATCATGGTGCAGAGATTCTGGAGCATGCCGGCGGAAACCTTGTCGTCGCAGACGCACGTGATCTTCATGCCGCCCTTGCACCTGGCGAACGTCATCGTGCAACGCGGGACCATCATCATGTTCGCGCCGGCGGGGGCCGCCGATGAGGTACCCATCATCCCGCTCGCGCCCGTCATCGGCATGCCAGGCATCGCCATTCCGGAGCGCTCCATCATCATCGTGGTTGCCATCCTGATCTCCTTTTGACCCATCCGAAAGTTGCGGTTGCCAGAAGCCCAGCTCGATCTCGGGGGTCATTGTGGCGACTTCACTCCAGGAAATCAAGTTAGGAGATGTCAAACATACGCAAACGATCATGGAGATCCTGATCCACTTGGAGAAGATTCCACACCTGCCGGCTTCCGATCGACTTTTCATGGCCCCGAGGTTTTCGCAAACAATCGAAGCTGACGTCGGATTCTCCGGTATCCGCCCAGCAATGGATAAGTCAATTCCCAGGATTCACTTACGCCCCGGAAATGAGGAATTCTCGGTCGTGAAATGGATTCTGGGGATAATTTTCACCGAGATTTTCTTGCTCAACCCGATAATGTCGATAATAATAGTAGGGAATATAGTCTTCGAGTCTCAACCGCATCATCCGCGGAGGGCGATATGCCAGTTCCTCGCGTCGTCGGTGGAGAGGGAGCGTCGACACTCTCGTTCGGTTCCACGCCCGTAGTCGGGCCGTCATTGGTGATGTGCCCGATGCAAGCGTTCGCGGCAGGAATGACCGTAGAAATGGCCCAGGATCTCTATCGGCTCGCTTACGAGATGGCCCGGGCGGCGCTGGATCCCTCGCGCTATGAGCGAGCCCTGATAGGGTGTTGGAACTGAGCCGAGCGTCTCCTCTCCGTCTGGAGGAGACGAGGATGACGGCCGTTCTCGATTCGCGCCCTGGCCCCAGCACGAGGATGTGGCGAACCACGACGATGAGGATATCCGCGAAGGCCGAATATGCCTGTCTGGCGGTCATCGAGCTGGCGCTTCGGGAGGGCGACGGATCGCCCAAACGAATCCGGATGATCGCCGACGCTCAACGCATTCCCGAGCCCTATCTGATCAAGATCCTGCTCCAACTCAAGGCGGCGGGCCTGGTCTCCAGCGCTCGCGGCTCGGACGGTGGTTATCAGCTCGCGCGTCCTCCCGCGGAAATCTCTGTGGCCGAGGTGATTGCGGCGATCGATGGGCGGACTCATCCCCATTGCAAGGGCCCGTCGTCGGCCGCTCGCAATCTCTCCGACGTGCTGACACGAGCCCACGACGCGGAATGGGGGATCCTCGATTCCACGACGATCGCACATCTGGCCGGACGGGTGGCCTATCACGACTGGGTCCTGTGAGTCGAGTTGCAAGGCGTAAGCCTGAACCCGCGATCGGTTTTGCGAACACGTCTGCACGAATCAGCATGGGTGTGGAAATTCACATCACCCGGATCGTGGGGAAAATCGGCTAGCCAGGGAGGGCGTGTCTCGATATAGAAGTTGGTCACGACGCCTGCGCTCGGGGACTATCCTCGATCCATCGAGGAGATTCATCGCAATTTCACCATCGAGCGGCGGGCGTTTCGGTCTCTCCAGGGCGCAGGGAGGTGCCATGCGAGGACGTCGGCAGCTTCTCGATCTGTTCGGGCGGTGGGATCAGCTCGAGACGGCGATCCCCATCGCCGAGCTGATGGCAGCCGTCGAGGGCCTCGAACTCGGGCAGGACGACCTGGCGGATGCGATCGGATTCGATGAGGGGTGCTATCGACGCACGGTCGTTCGCGCCCGCCCTCATTACCAGGCCCTGGTCCTTTGCTGGCGCAGCGAACAGCGCAGTCCGATCCATGACCATTGCGGATCGAACTGCGTGATCCGCGTGATTCAGGGTCGCGCCAGCGAGACCCGGTTCGGGCCCACCGGGTGCGGGCGTCTGGTCCCGCTATGGTCGCACGAACACCTCGAAGGTGCCGTGGCGGCGAGTTGCGGCGAAGAGATCCACCAGATGGGCAATTTCGAGCCGCCGGGCAGTGACCTGATCACCCTGCACGTCTACTCGCCTCCGCCGTCACGCTGGCGCTTTTACCGGGTCAGTGAGACGACCCTGGTCGATCACGACCGCCTCATCCAGAAGCCGGCGAGGACGGTGCGGATCGAACTCGGGCATGACCTGCCCAATCAACCGATGAGCTCCAGGACCCCGGGAGGATTGCCGTGTCGTCCTTGAACCGTGACGGTGAGGATTCGGTCATCGCGATCGTCGGCGGCGGTTTCAGCGGGACGATGGTCGCCGTCCATCTGGCTCGTCTGGCCCCCGCGAAGTCGGTTCGGATCGTCCTCGTCGAGAAGGGCCCCCGATTCGCGCGCGGACTCGCTTACGGTACGCAGTGCGACGGCCACCTGTTGAACGTGCCCGCGGGATTGATGAGCGCGTTGCCGGACGAACCGACCCACTTCCTCGACTGGCTTCATGCGAGGATTCCCGGGGCATCCGCCGGCACCTTCGCGCCCGGAAGCTCTACGGAGGATACCTGGAAGATCTGCTGCTCTCGACCGCGGGGCAGAGCGAGGTCCCGATCGAGTTCTTGCGAGATGAGGTGGTCGAACTCCGCCGCGGGAGCGCAGGGGACTCGCGGATCTGGGTGCAGACCGCGGGGAGCCGCCTCATCATCGCCGATCGCGTCATCCTGGCGATGGGTAACCCGCCTCCGCAGCATCTCCTCGGCCTCGATTCGTCCCGGGCCATGAGCCGATATGTGGCCAATCCCTGGAGCTCCGGGCCTTTGAATGCGCTCGATCCCGACGAGCCGATTGCCTTGATCGGTTCCGGGCTGACGGCCGTCGACATGGTCGTCGAGGCCGATGAGAGGGGCCACCGTGGTGTGATCTACGCGATCTCACGACACGGTTTCCTGCCCAATCGACATCGGCCGTCAACGCCTCGGCCGCATTTCGAACCGGGCCATCGGCAACCGACGGCGCGGGCTTTGCTGCGCTCGGTGCGGACGGAAGCCGCTCGCTGTCAGGCAGAGGGAGGCGATTGGCGATCGGTGATCGACGGCATTCGTCCGGTCGCGCAATCGTTGTGGCGTTCGCTCGGCGGCGGAGAACGGCAACGATTCGTGCGGCACCTGGCCGCTCACTGGGATGTGCATCGTCATCGGGTCGCGCCGGAGATCGACGAATTGCTCCAGGCCAAGCTTCAATCGGGGGCACTCGTCGTGATCGCGGGGCGGATTACCGGCTGCCTGGAGCGAGGCAACCGGGTTGATCTGACATTGCAGCGACGAGGCCAGGACGGGACCGAGACCCTTTCGGTCGGCCATGTGATCAACTGCACGGGACCCGCGCGTGACATCCGCTCGGGAGAGTCCAGGCTGATGCGATCGCTGCTCTCGAACGCGATCGGTCGCCCCGGGCCGCTCGCCCTGGGCCTGGACGTCGCCGACTCGGGCGCGCTGATCGCGCCGGACGGCCGGGCGCACGATCGCCTGTTCGCGATCGGTCCGCTGCTGAAAGAGCATCTCTGGGAGACGACGGCCGTTCGCGAGCTGCGTTGCCAGGCCGCTGAACTGGCGGCGCGGCTCCTGTCGGATCGAGTAAGCACTGGGTAAGTTGGCGATGCCAAGGCGATTTGGGCAGGGTGGCATGCCCATCATGCTGCGTGGCATGCCACCCACTTCGTGAATTCCGGGCGTGGGGTAAGACGGTCGCTCAAAGACTACTTCACGGGATCGTCGACTTCAGCGGCCTTCAGCGTCGCACCGACTTGAGCGGGCGCCTTGTTGGGGTCGGGGGACACATCCAGCTTGCTCATCACCACGGACTTGTCCACCTTGAGATGCGATTCCATCCATTCGGCCGCTTTCTCGAAGCGCTTCTTCTCCTTGGTGCAATGTTCCTCCCAGGAGCGGATCTTCTCGATCTGGCGCTGCGCCTTGCGATACTTCGACTGATCTCCCGTCACGCCGAGGACGCGAGATTGGTTCTCGAGGGCGACCTCATCGAGCTTGGCCTTGTCGAGGGCCTCCTGGTAGTTGACCGCCATCTGGCGGTAATAGGCGTCCACATCCTGGCTCATCGACGCGCAGCCCGTGAGGCATGATCCGAGCGCGACGACCCCCAACAGGCGGGATCGCGCCCGCCATCGAGTCCAATCCTTGGTTCCTGGCATCACCGCGACCTCCCTGTCGCCGGTCCCGACTGCCCGCGGGCGAGCCGCGGATGGGATGGCGCCGGCTCCATCCGGCAACCTGATCCCGAGTCTGGGCATGTTACGTCGGGTTCCCAAATGGAGCAATCTCAATCTTCGACACCCAGGCAGACGCTGGGCGCATGGACGACATTCAGCCGGTCGATTTCCGCGAGCGCCGAGTGAAGGTCTGCCTGGATGGCGAGATGGGTCATGATCACGAGCGGGACAGAGCCCTGCTCGGCGGTGTCGTCGCCCGAATCATGCTGGATGACGCTGGCGATACTGATCCCCTTTTCACCGAGGACCTGGGCCAATCTGGCCAGCACGCCCGGCCTGTCGGCGATCGTGAAACGGAGATAATATCGGCTCCTGATCTGGCTGGCCGGGGCGAGGATGACCGGCGGGGCCGACTCGGACCAGAGGTTGCGGAGGCGAGAGGGGAGCCCCGCGCGACCGGTCACGACGTCGATCAGGTCGCCGACGACGGCGGAGGCCGTCGGCATCGCCCCGGCACCACGTCCGTAGAACAGCGTGTCGCCGACGGCATCGCCGACGACGCGGATCGCGTTGTAGGGTCCGCTGACTTCCGCCAGAGGCGTGCCCCGTCGGACCAAAGTCGGTGCCACCCTCAATTCGAGTCCGGCCGGGGACAGTTTCGCCAGTGCCAGTAGCTTGATCCGATGGCCGAGCTCGCCCGCGTACTTCAAGTCGGCCTGCTGGAGGGAGTCGATGCCCTGGCGCGGGATGCC
This sequence comes from uncultured Planctomycetota bacterium, assembly GCA_963743925.1. Classification (GTDB taxonomy): domain Bacteria; phylum Planctomycetota; class Planctomycetia; order Isosphaerales; family Isosphaeraceae; genus CAVZRC01. The sequence continues at coordinate 228,182 of CAVURY010000041.1, forward strand.
ATCGAGCCGCACGTCGGCCTCGAAGGCGAGCTGCGCCAGTATGGCCAGCTTGTGTGCGGTGTCGGTGCCGTCAACGTCGAGGGTCGGGTCAGCCTCCGCGTACCCGAGTTGCTGGGCCTGACGAAGGGCCTCGTGATAGGGCACTCCCTCGCTGGTCATCCGGGTCAGGATGAAGTTGCAGGTCCCGTTGACGATGGCGGCCAGGCTCTGGACCTGGTTGGCGGCCAGTGCGACGTCGAGTGCCTGGACGATGGGGATACCGCCGCCGACGCTCCCTTCGAATGCCACGGCCCTATGCATGGCGCGTGCCTTGGAAAAGACCTGAACGCCGTGCTCGGCCAGGAGGGCCTTGTTGGCCGTGACCACATGCTTGCCGGCAGCCAGGGCTCCGGTCACGTAACGCAAGGCCGGGTCCGTACCGCCCATGGTCTCGATGACGACATCAACCGCCGGATCGTCGATGATCCGATCGACGTCGGTCGTCACGCGAACACCGTCGAGGCAAACCTCCCGCGCCTTCTCCGGATCGCGCACACCGACCCACTTCCAACGGATCGGGCGCCCGGCGCGACGTTCGAGCCGCTCAGGGTGCTCCGTGAGCAGCCTGGCCACCCCGGTTCCCACCGTCCCGAGCCCGATTAACCCCACCGTGACGTGTTCCATGGCGTTTCCAGGATCATTGCATCGATTCAATTCGGAAAATCTTCGCCGTCTTCGGATTATTCACAGTACGGCGTGCGATGTGCAGCATGCAACCCGACCCGCCAGTGGAGCGAACCGGACTGGTCACGGCCCGTCCTGCTACCGGGCTGCGAGCCGTCGTGGGATGGGTGAAACTCGTCGGTATTTCGAGCATTGTCATGCCCGTGAGACTGGCTCACCTGCGATGACCGTCCGAGTGCCAGGGAGTCGATCATCCCTGCGAGAACCGGCCAGAACGCCCAGATTCAAGGCGACCTCTCCGATCCCTCACTTTCAATCTGATGGAGCCGTGGCGATTCCTCTCCCCCGTTCGCCCGGACTCGATCTCGAGTCGAGGTCAACACAATCGATTGGCACAAGAATTGTGTGCTGTTGTGAAGCTGAAACCATCGGCTCACACGTAGATTGGCCGGCTGAGATCTCCCTCGAATGGATTATCGGACGTTGAGCTGAGATTATATCGATTCTTACCGATTCGCGTTCGGTTGATTCGTCCGTCATATCGCGTGCCTGTGAACCGGCACTCCGATTGGTGTGCAGGATGGTTCGCAGTCTCACCGGCGAGCCGGGCCTTCTCCACGTACATCGATCCCCCGGGCCGATCGTCTCCGGCATCGGTCGGAAGATACAACCCATATTGCCATTTCAATCCGAATCGGCATATCACTTGCGAGAGTTCAAATGCGAAACCGTCATTCTTAGTCGGATTTAGAGTCGTGCACTCGTCACCTCTATCCCTCATAGAGATGGCTTCAGATTTTCCAACCGGGACCCTGCGGAGGCACACCAATGTTTCGAAAGCTCAGGACGTTCATGCGTGAGGTCGGTCTCGTACAGATGAGACGACGGAAGCGGCGTTACGCGCCGAATCTCTCGGAGTCGGCCGGATACCTGGAAGACCGGCAGCTCCTGTCGGCCGGTGCCGGGAAGGAGCAAGCGCCGGCCGTCGCCGCGGCCGTGCCGAAGGTCAGTGGATCGCCCCTGAACAGCAGCTACGATACGTCGCCCGCGGGACTTTATGTCATCTCGCAGTACGAGTCGATCCTCCAGCGTACGCCCACTTCCGGCGAAGTCGATTCGTGGGTCCCCGCGCTCCGTAGCGGGGCCATCAGCACGAATGGGCTCCGGAACATCCTGCTGAACTCGACCGAGCGTCAGCAACTCCTCGCTAATGCGGGCGTCGACCTGAACGGGACCCCGTCCTCGTTCGTGAGCTCACTGTATTCCAACGTCTTGCATGAAACCCCGAGCTCGACGGACTACAATCTTTGGGTCCGCAAGGTGAGTTCCGGCGGGCGTCGCGAAGCCGTTGCTCAAACCTTCATTCACGTCGCCGAGACCACCGGAATCGTCATCGGACCGACACCGACGCCTACTCCGACTCCGACGCCCACTCCGACGCCCACGCCCACACCTGTACCGACGCCCACTCCGACACCGACGCCTACTCCGACGCCGACACCGACACCGACGCCGACGCCCACGCCGACACCGACACCGACGCCCACTCCGACACCGACGCCGACGCCCACTCCGACACCGACGCCCACTCCGACACCGACGCCTACTCCGACGCCGACGCCCACTCCGACGCCGACGCCCACACCGACGCCCACACCGACTCCGACGCCTACTCCGACGCCCACGCCGACGCCCACGCCGACGCCGACGCCTACTCCGACGCCGACGCCCACTCCGACGCCGACGCCCACTCCGACGCCCACACCGACGCCCACACCGACACCGACGCCTACTCCGACGCCCACTCCGACACCGACGCCTACTCCGACGCCGACGCCGACGCCGACGCCCACTCCGACGCCGACGCCCACTCCGACGCCGACGCCTACTCCGACGCCGACGCCGACACCGACGCCGACGCCCACTCCGACGCCGACGCCTACTCCGACGCCCACGCCGACGCCTACGCCCACGCCGACGCCTACGCCGACGCCGACGCCTACTCCGACGCCGACGCCGACTCCGACGCCGACGCCGACGCCGACGCCGACGCCTACTCCGACACCGACGCCTACTCCGACACCGCCCCTCTAATACCGAACGCCTTTGCCACTCATATCAGAGTGGTGGTGAGAGACTCCATGAGTTTCAGCGCGCGGGAATTGCCTCTGGTCGTCAGGATCAGGGGCAACCTCGCGGCCTGAAGCCGTTACGGGAAGACCTCCGCGATGTCCCGAAGACGAAGCTTGCGGCTTCGCAAGGAGATGGCTCCAGTCGCAAGCCGGTTTGGCACGACTCTGTTCGGGCTGATGGTTGCTCGATCGCCAGGGGGCTCGAGGTCATCAGCCCGATTGATCACCGCGAGCGTGTGGGCTAATCTGAATTGGTCCGTCGAGCGATGATTGAGCCTCTGGGAAGGCACTGCGTTGAAGACGGCCCTGCGAAACCCACGTTGAGGGTTGCTATATGGATCACCCGCAGCTCGAAGTCCACATCTACCAGATCACGGACGACAGCATGATGAAGAAGAACCGCACGGATGGAACCGGGTGGGAATGGTGCTGGGCCGACTGGCAAAGGACGTGGATGAACAACACGCCTCAGCGCTATGCCTATCGTTGCTTGCCGCTGACCATCGTCAATCAGACGGGATGGTGGATCAAGAATCCGGTGGGATTCTCGGCGAGCTGGCGCGGGGCGACAAGCCCCGGCTCGATCGACTTCCAGTTCGACACCGCGGGCGAAGTCTGGGCTCCCTGGATCAACAGCCAGTTCGGCGAGGGGATCATCACCTGGAACACGCCGTTCCTCTTCCGGACCAAACCCGAGGGTTCTCGCCTGCTGGTCTGCGGCCCGGTGAACTATTTCAAGGAGAATCTCCACCCGCTGACGGCGCTCATCGAGAGCGACTGGATCAGCATGTCATTCACCATGAATTACAAGATCATGACCCCTCATAAGCCGGTCCGCTTCGAGGTGGGCGAGCCGCTGTTCCAGGCCATCCCTCTGGCCAACAATGTTTGTGCCGACCTGGAGAGGTCATCGGTCACCTTCCAGAAGCTCACCGATGATCCCGATCTGTGCCGGGCCTACCATGAGTGGGACGTCGCCCGACGACAGTTCCACGAGCAGAAGAGCAAGGGTGAGATCCGGCCGGACGACTGGCAGCGCGATTACTTCCAGGGTCGCGACGCGATCGGTCGCGAGGCGGCCACGAGCCACATGATCAAGGTGAAACCCCCGCAGGTGAAGCAGGGCGGCCCGAAGCCTCCCGTCCAATAAGTAGAGTAGGGCCTTCGATGGCCGATCCGCCGCGGTATCGTCGTATGATTCCGACCAATCTCTCAACATTTCGGGAGCCCGAGTTCCATGGCGATTTCGTCAACGTCTGTCCGAGACCGAGCCTCGTCAGGCTTGCAGGATCAGGCCGTCCTCGATCAGCCCACCGCGCGTGGTGGGGACGGCTCGAGGCCGGACACTCCGGGAGGAGACGGCTCCGCCGAGAATGCTCGAGGCCCGGCAGGGGCGGTCGGATTTCGCCCGTTCGATGATGAGTGGCGCCGGTGGCTGACCGAGAATCTCCTGGTCGGCAACAGCCCCGAGAGTATACGCGACGTGCTCCAATCGAATGGCTTCTCGCCCGACGATGCCGCGCAGGAGATCGGCATCGCGCAGCAGAGCCCCTATTTTCGAGGCTCTGAACTGCTCAGGAATCGCCTGAAGAAGCGCGAATGGATCCTGTCGACCTATCGCAAGATCCATCGGATGCACCCCAAGGCGGGAGAGATCGAGCGGAGGCATCGTCTGTCCCGAGAGGAATTCCTGACCGAGTATTACTCGACGAATCGGATGGTAATCATCACGGGCATGATGGATGACTGGCCGGCGATGCGCAAGTGGGACCTGGACTTCTTCTCCGAGAATTTCGGCGACCGTGAAGTCGAGGTCCAGATGAATCGCAACTCGGGCGACGACCGGAACGCTCGCTATGAGACCAATTCCGAGAAGTTCATCGGTCGGATCAAATTCGGCGAGTTCATCGAGAAGCTCCGGACCGCGGGCGTGACCAACGATTTCTACCTGACCGCGAATAATAACTCGTCGAATCGACGCATCCTCCCGGAACTCTGGGACGACATCGGCGGCCTGCCCGAATACCTCCGGAGCGACCAGCCCGGCGGCTTCTTCTGGATGGGACCGGCCGGGACGGTCACCCCGTTCCATCACGACCTCACCAACAATTTCATGGCCCAGGTGATGGGCCGCAAGCTGCTCCGGATCGCGCCAAGCTGGGATATCCCGTTGATGAGAAATTATCATCATGTGTTTTCCCAAATCGATGGCCGGACGATCTCGGCCGCGCCGGACCCGCCATTGGATGAGCCGCAGATCCTGGAATGCGTGCTGCATCCGGGCGAGATCCTGTTCCTGCCCATCGGCTCGGTGCATTACGTCCAGGGCCTGGATATCACGGTGACGATCTCGTTCACCAGCTTCGCCTTCGACAATGACTTCTCGAGTTTCTACTCGACGTACTGCCCGGTTTGATCGCTCACGCGCTGGAGCCGTCCGGTCCGGGGGTGAAGGGCGTCTCGCCGTTGACCCTCCGAACGACTTGACAAGCCGGGGGCACTCCGAGATTCTCGACGTTCGGGGCCACACGGTTGGCCCGCCTCAAAATGGCGCAGGAATTGGCGATGTCGCTGATGCCCAGTCCCGCTCGGTTTTTCCGGTCTCCCATCTGCCATCGTCGGACTTGCGACGACGACCTGGCCTCGCGGTGCGACGCGGCGGGGGGACGATGAACTCCACGCGATCTGCCTGTCCGCGTTCCTCGGCCGGAGCCCTGATGCATGGCCGCAAGGCGATCCGGCGTTCCATCGCGATCGTGTTGCTCCTCGGGCCCATGGCGCCTCGGGTCCAACCTCAGGTTTCCGATCCCATGAAACGCTCTGTAGCCAAGGGATACCCGACGCAGTACGAGTCGCGGAGAATCGAGGGCTGGACCGTCCTGGTCAATCGCGATTTCCTTCGCCAGAGGCCGAACATTTCCGAGCGTACGCTGACCCTCCTCCAATTCCAGCTCTACCAGATCGTGCGAATCGTCCCGGCAACCGCCGTCTCGAAACTTCGCAGAGTGAAGATCTGGGTCGAGGAGAACGAACCGAACACCCCTTGCATGGCGTACCATCCCGACGCTGGCTGGCTGAAGGAACACGGGGTAAACCCGGCCAAGCAGGGGTGCGTCGAGCTCTCCAACGCCCGCAATTTCCTCAAATGGACCCTCGAGCAACCCTGGATGGTTCTGCACGAGCTTTCTCATGCCTATCACCACCGGTTCCTCCGCGACGGATTCGAGAATGCTCAACTGAAAGGCGCCTACGCCCGTATCATGAAATCGAGAATCTACGAGAAAGTCTTGCGCGGCAACGGCCGGGACGAGAGGGCCTACGCGGCGACGAATCCGATGGAGTACTTCGCCGAGTCAACCGAGGCCTTCTTCGGGACCAACGATTTCTATCCCTTCGTACGCGCGGAACTCCGTCGACACGACCCGATCATGTTCGAGTTATTGAGGCAACTCTGGGCGGTCTCCCCGGCAGGCGTCGAGAGGGGATCCGCCGGGAAATCGCCCGGGAAAACCGGTATGTCGCAGAGGTCGCGGGCCTGATCGGCCATGGCGCGTCGCCGATCGATTGCACCGACGGACGATCATCGAATTGAGACTTGAAGATAAGAATTTTGACATGACGATCGCTTCGACGGCCGCTCGGGCTCGGAGATTCTTCGTAGTAGGCCCGCTCAGGACGGGATCGTCGCTGATGTCGCGCTGCATCGACGATCATCCTGCGGCCATCCGCCTCTGTGAATCCGAGATCAATCGGGCGCTTTTCCGCGACTATTTCGTCGAATTGCACTGTGAGAGGATGAAGGTCCATGGCTTGACGTCCGACGAGGCGATCGCCCTGCTCGACCGGAAGAAGCAGGACAGCGTCGATAGCCTGCTGGCGTGGTATTCGGAGGTTGCGCCGAAGCTCGGCGACCTCTACGGCAAGTACGACGATCCCCTCCTCGGAGACAAGAGTCCGGATCTTTATCGAAGCCCGGAACTCGTGCAGCATCTCGCTTCGAACTTCCCGTTGATCTACACGGTTCGTGATCCGCGCGCGATCCGGAGTAGTATCGAATCGCAATCGGATGCGACGACCGAAGACAAGGCGGAGCGATGGGACGGCGTGATCCAGAATTACTTGACCTGGAAGCCCTACCTGGATTCGTCGAATGTCCTGTCCGTTCGATACGAAGATCTCGTCACGATGCCGGAAACGGTGATGCGCTCCCTCTATACCCACCTGGACCTGCCGTATTCGTCGAGGTTCCTGGGAAAGTTCAAGCGGCTCTATCCCGAGCGCTTTCTTTGGTCGACGACGATCGACTGGGAGTCCGGAATCCGGAAGGACTTCGACTCGAGCCGGATCTCATCCTGGAGGACGACCCTGACCGACGAGCAAGTCGATCGCGTCTTTTCCGACGCGACGATCGTCGAATTCATGGAGCGTTTCGGATATGAGAGATGAGCTCGATGTTTCGAGCCCCGTTCACGCCGGTGAATCGGCGAGGGATCCACGAGCCGCCAGCTTCCTCGACGCCGTGCGGCAGGAATCCCGCCGCGCGAGCGAGGATCTCCGCGCTCGGATGATCCTCGGGCGTCCCGTCGAGGACGAAGAATCGCGCCCCGACCGGACCGTCGCCGAACCCGACGGCGGGAACTGCGCCGCCAGGCTCAGGAGGATCGAGACCGCGACCCCTGATGCGGCCTCGTCGTTCCGGCCGACGATCAAGAGGTGGTTGCCGCCGAGGCGCCGGAACAGCGCCGAGGTCGGGTCCTTGATCGCGATGGCGTCCCCGAGCCAGGCGAGGGCGGATCGCGGCGAAGCGGGCCCAGGTCGCCGCCTCGACGCGCTCCCGGAGGAGCGGGTTCAATGACAAGTCGGTCGGGGCGATGCTTTTTCTCAACACGATATGCAACGCGGGTCCCGACACGTTGACCAACCATTGACTTTAGGATCGCACGGTCTCAAAGTGTACTCCCCCTCGAGGGTTACCGGTTGAGTCCGCTCTGCCGGGTATCCTCAGACGTCTATTACTATTATTTTGGCTAAAGGAAAGTAATTGATCATGAGAAAGGCGATTCCGATCGTTTTGGCATTGATGTGCATGAGTGCGGCGTGCCCCGACTCCCGGGCGGGCCTCATTCCGATCACCGCATCGGAGTTCGCTCCCGGTGCCCAGGTGATCACTTTCGAAACGGGCACGACCGCGCTGCCGATCATCCCCGGCATCACGTTCCTGAATACGTCGCCCGTGAACAACCCCTTCTTCGCCGGCGTGGCGGAGTTCAATAGCTTCGGCCCGTCTTTCGGCGCAGACCTGGGAAAATGAGGTCAGCACCACCTACAGCCAGTTGGGCATCGACTTCGCCAGCCCCGTCCAGGCGATCGGCGGCTACGTGGCGAAGGTTCCCAACTTCGAAAATAAGAGCCCCTCGCAGGTGGTGGTCGAGCTATTCGATAGCTCGCAGAACTCGCTGGGGACTGCCACGATCACGCTGAATTCGGCCCTCAACTCACCGGTCTTCTTCGGATTCACGGCGAACGAAGCCGTCGCCCGCTTCACGATCTCGGGCAACAACGGCGGCTTCTTCGGCGTCGACAATTTCACCTACGGCGCACTCCAACTCCAGTCCGTTCCCGAGCCGTCGTCGATCGCCCTGGGCGGCATCGCGGCACTGGTCGGGTTGGGCCTGTGGTCGCGACGTCGCGGACGATGAGTTGAGTTGAAGGGGCCTGGCCCCTGCCCGCACCAACGTCGCCGCGATCTCGATGATCGACGATAGCGCCGTGCTCCGGAGGATGCCCGCCGGCGGACGAGATTTCGCCGCCGCGGTGCGGGCCCGGCGGCGGAGCGGTGCGGTCACACCCACGTCCGATGACTCGAGGAGGCGAGCGGTCCTTGAACAATGTCGTCCGCATGACGGGGACGTGTCGAAGCGGCTCCGCCTCCGATCACGCCGCTCCTTCTCCGGGAGAACCGCGCCGCTCGAGTTGCTCGCCGAACCGGCGGAGCCATTCCTCGGGTGGGATGCCGTAGGGGCGGAATTTCTCCAGCCGGTTCTGCTCCTCGCTATGGAAGAATGCTCGATGGTTGCCGAGCTTGCTGGCCACCGGCGTGTCCAGCATGTGACCGGAATCGGCCGGGCTCATCTGGAACAGGACCCTCATCTCGAACTCGCGCAGGACCTGGTGGGTGAAGTGGCGGTTGAGGTTGTTCACCGTGTCGCACCACGCGATCAGGTGGACGCCCAGGCCGGCGCCTTCGCGCAGGATCGCCTCCAGCTTCTCCGCCGGTCCGGCCTCGTCCTCGCGGCGCGAGAAGCTGAATTCATCCTCGCGTCGGCGGAGGTCTCGGAATCTCGGCATGTCGTGGATGAAGAGGAAGAGCTCGGGCCCATCGGTGCCGCCCTCCTGGCGCCGCTGCACCTCCGCGGCCACCTCGGCGAGGATTCGCGCGGTGTCGCGCCAGCCGCCGACCTCGACACCGTGGGGCAGGAAGGCCGCCACGCGAGCGAGGACCTCCGCGCTCGGATGATCCTCGGGCGTCCCGTCGAGGACGAAGAATCGCGCCCCCGACCGGACCGTCGCCGAACTCGATGGCGGGAACTGCGCCGCCAGGCTCAGGAGGATCGAGACCGCGACCCCTGATGCGGCCTCGTCGTTCTGGCCGACGATCAAGAGGTGGTTACCGCCGAGGCGCCGGAACAGCGCCGAGGTCGGGTCCTTGATCGCGATGGCGTCCCCGAGCCAGGCGAGGGCGGATCGCGGCGAAGCGGGCCAGGTCGCCGCCTGGATCCGTTCCCGGAGGAGCGCGTTCAGGGCCAGGTCGGCCGGGGCGTCCCCCTCGAAGACGATCGGTGTCCGGGCCAGCGCGGGCTTCCGTTCCGCGGCCAGGTCGTGGAGCTTTTCCAGGTAGGACTCCCTGCGCTCGTCGGCGAGCCAGACCACCTGGAAAAAGTGGTTGCCCTCGGGTGCTCCATTGGCGTCGTTATAGATCGCTTCGCCCGGCCGGGAGAGCATCTTCGGGGCGACGTTGGTCTCGCTCAAGATCAGGTGCGCGTCGGCGTCGCTGCATTGGAGCGCGATGCGGACGGCCATCTGGCCCAATGTGCTGCGGGCCAGCGTGAACGCACCGCTGAGGCTCTGCGAGCCCAGGAGGACGTGGATGCCGAACGCTCGTCCCTGCCGGACCAGGCGATCGAGCCACAGGGCGGCCTCCTGCGCCAGCTTATCCTCCTCGACGAAGAACTCCTGGAACTCGTCCACGATCAGCAGGATGCGGGGGAGCGGCGGCGTAGCCGGGACGTTCCGATAACCGTTGATATCTTGCACGCCGGCATCGCGGAATTTGTCGGCACGGAGGCGAAGCTCGCCGTCGAGCCTTTGCAGCACGCTGAGCCCGAACTCGCGTTCGCTCTCGATCGCCACGACGCTCGCGTGCGGCAGTTGATGCGTGGCATAGACCTTGAACTCGACGCCCTTCTTGAAGTCGATCAGGTAGAGATCGATCTCGTCGGGGCTGTAGTTCAGGGCGAGGTTGGTGATCAGCGCATGCATCAAGGTCGACTTGCCCGAGCCGGTGCGACCGGCGAGCAGGACGTGCTGCGAGGTCCCCTGCCCCAGCTCGAGGTGCTGCCGCTTGGTGGCCCCCGACTTGCCGAGTGGTACGTCGATCCCGGCGCGACTGTCGCGAGTCCACCAGGAACCCTCGGAAGGTGCGATGAAATCGAAGGGGACCTCGACACGCCGGGCGTCCTTGGCCGCGGCGCCGACGCGCTGGATTTGACGGGTGGCAAACTCGGCGGGCGGGGGCGTGTCGAGTGACAGTGGAAAACGACCGAATTCGGGGTCGTTCCAGACCATGCGCGTACCGTCCCAGGCGAGGCGATCGCAGTACGGCCGGATCTCGTCGAGCGAGAAATCCAGGGGCAGGGGCTTGGTCGGATCGGCCGCGATCAGGATCAGTACGCCGCAAGGGACGCCTCCGGCGGCGATCGCGGCGAGCCTGGCGAACGACTTCTCGTCGAAGCGGGTCGGAAAGTCGGCCACGACCAGGACCCGATACGGCTCCGCGACCTCGCCGGCCACGGCGTTATATTCTTCCAGCGTCGCATACTCATTCCGCAGGTATTTCTGCGTGACCATCTCCATGTGGGCAGCCAGATCGGCCAGCCGTTCCTCGATCTGCCGGGCGTCCGTCCAGACCTGATTGTTCACCATGGCCGGGTCGAAGTCGGCCAGGTGCATGAAGGCGCCGAAATTGCGACCGATGCCGATCGGGTCGACGATCGTGAATCGGACCTGTCCGGGCGGGAGGCTGGTCAGCAGCCGGAACATCGAGGCCTGGAGCACTCCGAGCGCCGCGGCGCGTCCTTCCGGCGGGCTCTCGATCAGCAGGTTGGCCGAGGCGGGGAATGAGCGGAGCGCCGGCAGGTCGAACCGACGTGGCAGGCCGTCCATCAATCGGGCGTCGGGCGAGACCCCGTCCGGCAGCTCGGCGAGGTCGAGTGGGATCTCGCCGAATCGCAGCGCGGGCGGCAGGAGTCGCGGGAGCGACCGAGTCGTCCAGGCCGGATCATCCCAGGCCGGGCAATAGCCGGCTGCCTCGCGCCGGATCGACTCGATCTCCGCCGACGTGCGGCGCATGCCCTCACGCCAGGCCTCCGCCATCGATCGCCAGTCCGCGTCGTGACGGGCCTCGATCTGGTCCTTGAGTGCCCGATATTTGTCGTCGAGCTTCTGGAATTTCGCCTGAGCATGGACCTGGAATTCCGACTTGTGTCGCTCGTACGCCTGGATGGCCTCGCGCAGGTCGCTCTGCTGCGTCGTCTGGACCTCGATCATCCGTGTGGCATAGATCTCGTTGATCTTGCGGAGTCGTTCGTCCCGCTGGGCCTCGGCCGCCTGGAAGGCCTTGATGTAAGCGGCTTCGGCCCGCTTGAGGTCCTCCTCACGGCGGCCAGACAATGCCTGACGTGCCTCCTTGAGCCGGTCGTCGACGATCCCTCGGCAGTACACGGCCAGATTATCGGAGTCTGCCAGGCCTTGCATGATCGGCATGGAGAATCGCTCGAGCTGGCTCCTGGAGAGCTTGATCAGCCAGATTCGCAGCAAGAAGGCGACGGCCAGACCCGCGGCGGCACCGCCGATGATCCCGGGCATTCCACCCCCGGCCATCACCGCAATCCCGACCATTAGCCCGACCGCGACGATGTAGATCCAGGCCTCGCGCGCCCCCTTCAACATCTTGGGAATGATCAGGCCTTCGAGCAGCTTCCGTTGCGGATCAAGGCGGGCGAGCCGTTGGAACAACTCCTCGACCGGATCCGCGAACCGGGAGTAATCCTCCTCGGAGGCGATCAGGGGTTCGGGATTGAGGCCGAATTTCGCGTAATCCACGGCCAGGATCGCCAACCGCTCGCGGATGCCGTCGGCGATCCTGGCCAGGTCGAGGATCGGTTTGATGGCCGCGGAATGCTCCTGGGCGGCCTTGAGCTGACCGCTATCGTAGGCGGCACCGGCCTCGCTCTTGCCGCGGCCGGCCTCAGTGCGGGCCGCCTCGCGCGCGCGATCGAAGTCGGTGGCAATCTTCCGGCTGGATGAGGCGAACTCATTCTTGGCGTCGGCTTCGCCTCGGATTGCCTTCTCGACGATCGCCCGTCTACGCTGTTCGTCGGTTGCTTGCGACTCTCGCCCCAACCTCTCCACCCTCTCCTGTAGGCTCCGCCGAGCTCGTTGATACTCGTTGTCGGCGGTCGTGTTCTCGGATGTGCGGGCCTTCTCCACGTCGGCCTCGGCGGCGGCTCGCTCGCCGATCAGCCGGAGGAGCTCTCGCAGGGCTGCGCGCTCGCGACCGAGGATTTCCGGTGTCTGGCCCGATGGAACCGCCTCGACGGCGCCCGACGGCGGTGCCGACGGCAAGGGAGTCGTGATACTCAAGGAAATTCGCTCCGGTCGGAACAGTCGCGGCGGACTTGTTCGAGGATCTCGGCGATCGCCTGGATGCCGTTGACCGCGGAATCGACCGCCGACTCCAGCGGAACCAGGTAGCGCTCCTCGAATCGATGGCGGACCGCATCGCTCCAGGTTGCTTCGGTCATCAGCCAGTGATCCCGCAGGATGCGGGCACACTGGTTCACGCGGGTCGAGCCGGCGAGAACTTTGGCACTAGCCATCGGATGTTACCTCGATCTGGCCCGGGTCGGTGCGTGTCAACATCGATAAGATCGATCAGTCGGACGATTCGGATTTCCCCGGCTCGACGACCTCGGCCGTCGAGCCGAGATCCGGCTCGATCTCGGGCGCCAGAGCGGCTGCGACCGCGCCTGGGCCGGCTTCGGGCGCAGGCACGGACGCCGGGGCTTCGTCGAGGACCTTCGTGGCGATCGACTCCATCTGGGCCGAGGCTCGTGGCGAGGCCGTCTCCAGGCCGAGGCCGGACGGCGGCTGGAGGCGAAGGTAAGCCTCCAGGGCGTCGATGAGACGACGCAGCAGGTCGACCGCACCGATGAGGTCCCCACCGGAAAGGTCTTTGAGCCGCTGAACGCTCGCATGGTATTCGAGCGCGGCGTGCTGGAGTCGAGGCTGCCATTTCCGCACCAGGATGAGGCGTTTCTCGGCATCTTGCAAGTTCGCCTCCGCCTTGCGGAGGTTCTCCTTCTGCTCGCTCATCGCCGGGTTATGGTCGGGCTTCTTCTGGAGCTGCCTGCGGAAGACCTCGGCCCGGGCCTGGGAGACCAGCTCGCGTCGCCGTTTGATCTGATCCTGCCAGTAGGCCGGACGATCCTGCTCGAGCCAGCGGATCGTCCGACGAACTTCCGCGTCGACGGCGCCCAGGGCCGCCAGGGTATCATCGCTGTAGAGGGCCAGCGCGACCCGGAAGTCCTTCAATGCCTCGACCGAATGGACCGTGGCTTGCGAGCTCATCGACGTCGTCCCCGTACCTTAACGAGTCCCGTCGTTCGAATTGTGCAGTCATGACATGCCTGCATGGGCGAGACTAACAGAGAGAATGGGCGCTGTAAAGGCTGAGAAGGTCGGGAGTTTCAGATCGCGAGCCGCATTGAATATTATCGAATGAATAGAAGTTATTCTGAAAATTCTTTCGATGCTAGAATAGCCGGAGGGTGGGGAGCCTGGACATGCAATCTCGCGGTGGCCGCTTCGATCTCTGGCGACGGATTGGCCGATCTGTCGCGCTGATCCTCGCGGGGACCATCGTCGTCATCCTGGTGGTGATGGCCCCCGATCTCCAGAGATTCTTGCCCTTCGAACTTCGACGCCGCCGGACCGGTCTGGCACTGGTGGTCTTGGCGATCGCGTTCGCCGTCGGGCGGATCTGCACGAAGTCTCGCCAGGCCGACCGGGAATCCGCCCGACTCTTTCCGAGGGTGCTCGACTGGCTGGATCGTCAGGCGGCTGGGGCGCTCGAAGGCGGTCTGACCTGGGTCGTCGTGGCTTGCTCGGTGGGGTTCCTGGCGACCTGGGTCCCACACTACCTGTTCTGGCCCTGGTATCGCGACAGCGACACCTTCGCGATCCTCGCGCAGTCCTGGGACGCGGGAATCCTCCCCTATCGCGACATCCGGGGCTACAACTTTCCCGGGGCGATTTACCTATTCTGGTGCTCGGGCATGTGGCCGGTTGGGGTCAAACCTGGGCCCTTTACGCCGTGGACGCTTCATTGTTGATCATCCTCGGCCTGACCCTCGCCGCCTGGAGCCGGAGATGCCTCGGCCATCGCTTGCCCGGTGCCACGGCCTATCTCATCTTCCTGATGTTCTACCTGAACCTGGATTTCGCGTCGGTGGCCGAGCGCGACTGGCATGCAACCCTGTGCATCGTCCTCGGATTGCTGGTACTCGAAGCGTGGCCCGGACGGGCGAGCCGGGTCATCTCGGCCCTGTTAACAGCCCTCTCGCTGGCGATCCGGCCCCACGTCGTCCTCTTCCTCCCGGCTTTGTGGTCGGCTGTCGGTGAAGGAGCCGATCGCAAGGTCGCGTCGCCGATCGAACCTGGCGCACACAATGTCTCGGTGCGATACCTGGTGGAATGGTCGCTCGTCTTCGTGGCATTCGTCGCGATCGTGTTCGCCCCCCTCTGGATCGCGGGCATCGCCGGGGACCTCGCACGCGGTCTGAAAGTGGTCGCCGTGGGAGGTCCCTACAATCGGAACAACCCCGCGACCATCGTGAGGGTATTCATGACTCAACTCGGCGAACCGGCGACCCTGATCCAGATCGGCCTGCTCGTCCTGACCCTCGTTGCGTGTCGAGCAGAGTCTCGCCACCGGGCGGCGACGTGGGCTCTGGCCCTGACGGCGGCCATGTTTTACAGCCCCTTTCATCCGGCCCAGCACTTCTACCTCATCTTCCCGGTGATGCTCGTCGGCTCAGTGAGCCTTGCGATCCCGATCGGCTGGATCATGGAACGCGCGAGCATCGCCCCGACACTGCGCGTGATCGCTCTGCTCGTAGTGTTCTCCGAGATGAGGCCCAAAGTTCCGCGATTTTGCGATCCTGTCGCGTCGGTTGCAGCGATCCATTCGCTGGCTTCCGGCGATATGCTACCGGCGTGGAGACCGCCCGGAAGCGGCAACTGGTACAACTCCGAGTATGCGCGAGCCTACGACTGGAAGGACTATCGGCGCGTCCTGATCCATCTCCGGCAGACCACCGGCCCGGCGACGCTGGTGGCCAACGTCCTCAAAGAGCCCCCCTTCCCCGCGATCAATGGGCCGGTCGGACGACTGTGCCCCTTCCGCGCCGAGTCCGGGCTCTGCTGGATGTACCTGGTCGACATCGACCTCGAGCCCGAGTTCGTCGCCGAACTGGAACGATCGGCAGACTCGGTCGTCGTCTGGTCGCCTACCGTGCCACCGACCCTCCACCGACTGGAGCTGGACAGGCTGACCGACGTCATCCTTCGGCACTATCAACCCGAAGTTCGCTTCGGCCGGATCGAGGTCTGGCGGCGTATCATCGAGACCCGATAATCTCCATGGCCTTTCGCGATCCCGGGAGTGCGAGGCTCCGTCCGAGCGGAGTTGTGGCTCGGCTCGCGCCCCCGGAATCGTGTGAGCGGATTCAGCGTTTCCGCGCCGCGATGAACGAGGCCTTGACGAGGATGTCATTCTTCTCGTGGGTGGCATTGGGCATGAGGCAGGTCCGGACGGCGTTGCCGCGCGAGAAGTATGGTCGATAGACCCTGTTCATCGGGTCATAGTCTTTCATGTCGCGGAGGTAAACGGTCCCGGAGGCGATGTCCTCGAGCGTCAGCCCGGCCGCCTCGAGGACGGAGACGTGGTTCTGCGCCATCTGGTGCACCTGCTCGTCCAGGTTGCCGCCCGCGATGCCCCCGGTGGGCCTGGAACCGGAGAGTGCGGAGATATAGAGCGAGTTCCCCGCCCAGACGGCCGGGCTGGCGGCGACGCCCGCTCCGATCGAGCCCTCCTTCGGCGCGGCCGGTCGGACGACCTTGCGGCCGGCCAGGTCGGTCGTGGCGATGCACGTGACTTCCACATGCGAGCCGCCCGGGATCCAGTCGACGAAGACGGTCGAGCAGGCGGGCTCATTGCCCTCCTCGAAGAATTCCTTGTAGACCTTATTGGTCATCTCGAGATTCTCGTACTTGTCGAGGAAGACGTGGCTCATCACGACGTGCCGGAAGTCGATTCCGGCCTGCTTGAGGGTGGTCTCGACGTTCTTCATGCACTGGCGGACCTGCTCCTCGTACGTCGCGGGGTGGACGCCGGGGGAGATCGTATCGCCCTTGCCCGAGACATAGAGCGTGTCGCCCGCGAGGATGCCCGGGCTATAGGGGAAACCCGGCGGCGGGTCGCCGATCCGCTTCTTCTCGGCGAGGTCGGTATAGGCGATGCATGTGATCTCGAGCCGCGACGGGCCCGGCACCTGGGCGACGCCGAGCGTCGTCCGCGCCGGCGGGTCTTCGGGGAAGAACTTGGCGTAATACTTGTTCATCTCCGCGTACTTCTCGGGGTCCTCGAGATAGACGAACGACTTGACGACGTGCTTCATATCGAGGCCGGCCGACTGGAGCGTCTTGCGGATCTCTCCCAGGCAATTCTCGACCTTCTCGGGGAACTCAGCGTTAGGTTTGTAATCGCCCTTCCCCGAGATATAGAGGGTCTTCCCGACCTTCGCCCCCGGCGCGTAGAGGCCCTTCTTGGCGGGCGCTCCCTTGGCCGGGGCCTGATCCTGGCCGACCGACGGCCCGACGATGCCCAGGGTGATCCCCAAGGACGCGAGAACGATCCGACCGGCTTTCAACATGACTTGAATCCCTTTCATCACCGACACGAGTTGCGGCATGAATCACGACGACGGCGAGTGTATCAGAAGGCGAGGCCGCATTCTATCGACCGGAGAATCCCGACCGCAGTCGATTCGACCAATTCTTCCGGCGACGGGCGGTGGAAACTCGACAAGAGCCTTCGGACCCCTCAAGATATCTCTGGGAACGACGGGACGGCCTCGATCACTCCACAACAGCCTACCCGGATAACGTCCATGAAAGTGCTGCTAGCTTCTGCCCTCCTGTTGCTCGCGGGCAGCGCCTCGGCGCAGCCGAAATACGACCTCCTGCTCAGGGGCGGCCACGTCATCGATCCGAAAAACAAGGTCGATGCGACCCGCGACGTGGCCATCGCCGGCGGCAAGATCGCCGCGGTCGCCGAGAAGATCGACCCGGCGACGGCGCTCAAGTCCGTCGACGTCGGGGGCCTCTATGTGACACCGGGACTCGTGGACATCCATGTGCACGTCTTCGCCGGGACCGGCGAGCCGCGATCGTACGCCGGCGACAACAGCGTCTATCCCGACGGATTCGCGGTCCGTTCGGGCGTGACGACCGTGGCCGACGCCGGTTGCGCCGGCTGGCGGAACTTCGAGGATTTCAAGAAGCGCGTCATCGATCGGTCACGCACCCGAGTCTTCGCATTCCTGAATATCGTGGGCAACGGGATGCGGGGCACTCGTTTCGAGCAGGACGTCAAGGACATGGAGGCCAGGCCGACCGCCGAGATGGCGATGAAGCACAAGGATGTGATCGTGGGGATCAAGACGGCCCACTACTCGGGCCGGGATTTCACGGCCGTAGACCGCGCCGTCGAGGCGGGCACCATCGCCGACATCCCGGTCATGGTCGACTTCGGTCGTGTCTCACCCCAGAAATCGCTCGAGGCCCTCCTGACGCAGAAGCTTCGACCGGGAGACATCTACACTCACGTCTACTCCGGGTTGCGGAACGAGCTCGACCAATCCGGCCGCGCCAACCCCGCCCTGTTCGAAGGTCGAAAGCGCGGGGTCATCTTCGACGTCGGACATGGAGGCGGAAGCTTCGTCTGGCGGATAGCGGTCCCGATCATCAACGAGGGATTCCTGCCCGACTCGATCTCGACCGACCTGCACGCCACCAGCCAGAATGCCAGCGTCAAGGACATGCTGAACGTCATGAGCAAGTTCCTGGCCCTGGGCCTTCCGCTGGGCGAGGTCATCCTGCGGTCGACCTGGAACCCGGCTCGCGAGATCAAGAGGGAGCAACTCGGGCACCTCTCGGTCGGGGCTCCGGCGGACGTGGCGGTCTTGCGGCTCGAGAAGGGCGATTTCGGCTTCATCGACGTCTATGGAGGCCGGCTGCGTGGGAATCAGAAGCTGACCTGCGAGATGACGATTCGAGAAGGCAAGATCATCTACGAGTTGAATGGCCTATCCCGCCCGGACTGGATCACGTTGCCCAAGAATTACAAGGCCACGGGAAGTCCGCGTTGGGACGGGATCCGCAGCTCGAACGGCCTGCCGAGGCTGGATGCCGACCCGGCTCCCGCGGGCGCCCCAGAGCGGCCGACGCCACGCCCCGCGACGCCGTGAACTCGCCGTGATCCGTATCGACGTCGCGGTACATTGGCCTCGGCGCCGGAATGATGTACGATTCTCGGGCGGCCCCGGCTCGGGACTTCGAAAAGAGGATTATGCTCGGGGCGGCGTCGAGACAAGCCCAGGATCCCGGTTCTCTCCGGAGGCGAATGATGAGTCGGCCCAGGACGCAACGTCGCACGTTTCTACGAACTCTGGCCGGCGCGTCGAGCCTGCCGCTGCTGTTATCCGGCGAGTCCCCGGTTGTCGCCGAGACCGTCGGTGGGACGGGCCGGGACATGATCCAGGAGCTGGGAATCCGGTCGTTCATCAACGCCGCCGGCACGTTCACGGCCCTGACGGGCTCCCTGATGCGGCCGGAAGTGGTGGCGGCGATGCAGGTCGCATCCAAGAAGTTCGTGAAGCTGGAGGACCTGCACCTCGCCGTGGGCAAGCGCATCGCGGAGTTGCTGAGCTGTCCGGCGGCGCTGGTGACCTCGGGCTGCGCCTCGGCACTGGCGCTGGGCACGGCGGCCTGCGTCGCCGGCAAGGATCCGAAGCGAATCAGCCAGCTCCCGGACACGACCGGCATGAAGAGCGAGGTCATCGTCCAGAAAACCCACCGCGTGAACTACGATCACGCCATCCGCAACTCCGGCGTGAAGATGATCGAGGTGACCACGCGCGAGCAGTTGGAGAACGCGATCGGCGAGAAGACGGCGATGATGTTCTTCCTCAACTTCGAAGACCCGAGGGGGAAGATTCATCACGAGGAATTCGTCGCGATCGGCAAGAAGCATAACGTGCCGACGTTGCTCGACGCCGCCGCGGATGTACCGCCAGTCGAGAACCTCTGGAAATACACGAAGCTGGGTTTCGACCTGGTGGGATTCTCCGGAGGCAAGGGCCTGCGAGGTCCGCAGTCGACCGGCCTGCTGCTCGGCCGCGCCGACCTGATCGAGGCGGCCCGACTCAACAACAGCCCGAATGGCGACACGCTCTGCCGGACGAACAAGGTCAACAAGGAAGAAGTCATCGGCATGCTGGTGGCACTGGAATGCTACCTGAAGCTGGATCACGCCGCGGAGTGGAGGGACTGGGAGGGTCGCTGCCGGTGCATCATCGAAGCCCTCAAGGAATTCCCGGACGTCAAGACACAGGTGAACGTGCCCAGGATCGCCAACGCCGTCCCGCACCTGCAAATCCGCTGGGACTATCAGGGGCGGAAGCTCGGCGTTGCGGACATGGTCAAGAAGCTCCGCGAAGGGTCGCCGAGCATCGAGGTCAGCCCGGGAGCGACGAGGTCGCAACTGGTCATCGGCGTCTGGATGATGGAGCCCGGAGAGGACGCGATCGTCGGCGAGCGAATCCGCGCGATCCTCTCGGGCTCCAAGGCGTAGTCGAGATCAAAGCTCCTTCTCGATCTGCTCGTCGGGGACCGGGGACTTCTCGGGCCTCGGCGCAGCCACTTGAAGAAGTCGGCCTTGATCGGGGCGGTCCATTTCACGTCGATCTGGCCGGGCGTGTAGACGCCCTCGCGCAAACGGATGTGCCCGAATTCATCCTTGAGGGCGACGATCTCGGCGGTGACCACGACCTCCTCGGCCAGGTGGGGCGGGATGACGATCACGCCCTCGCGCCTGGCCAGGATGACGTCGCCCGGCAGGACGGTCACGGACCCGATCCGGATCGGCCGGTTGATCGACGAGAGGACCATGTTCTTCAGGAATGTCGGATCCCAACCGCGGACGAAGGCGTTGAATCCTTCGATCTTCTTGAGTCCGTCGAGGTCGCGCGCCCCGGCGTCGAACACGACGCCCGTATGCGTCTTGGCGTAGATGGCGTTCCCCAGGTTGTCGCCGATCAAGGTGCCGTCGGCGACCTTGCCGCAGCCGTCGGCGATGTAGACGTCGCCTTGCTGGAGCATGTCGATCGGCCAGGAATTCGAGGGGCCGATCCGCCCCTCCTCCTTGCCGGTGCGCACGACATGCTCGACGAGGTCCGGCCGGCCGGGGAGGTAAGCCGCGGTGAGCGCGCGCCCCACGAAGGGCTGATCCGGATGGATCATCTGCCAGCCCGAGGCGAACTGGTTCTCATACCCGCGCAGGCGGAGGACGTCCCAGGCCTCCTCGATCGAGATGGCCTTGAGACGCCTGAGGAGATCTTCGGCGACCTTGGGCCTTCCATCGGGGTAGCGATCCCCCTTCCAGAGCGGGGTCATCGCCATCAGGTCGGCCTTCGATCCGGCCATTCCGCCGGGGCCCTCCGATACCGGGGAGGCTCCGGGGGGCCGCTCCTGTGCCGGCGAAAGTCGCGCCCAGGCGATCGCGAACGACGCCATCAAGACCGTGATTATCGCCAATCGGCTTCTCTTGTCAGATACGTTGAGGACCATCGCCTGAAGACTCCGAAACCCTGAGAAACGAAGGACACGCCTTCCCGTTCTCGACTCCGAGATCGATTCTCCGACCTCCGAGCAGACGCCGGGTCGCACCATTATGGCCATTCGGCCGGGCAGCGGGAACCGACTCGTCGGAGTCATTGAACTGGAAGGCCGGCTTCGGCGAAAATGGGTCCCGTGGCGATTGCTTACGATTGGGATATCCACGAGACCGGCGGCCAGTCGATGACCCGACCTTCTCACCCTGTGTTTGCCGAGGCGGGACCGACGCCCGCTCGATCGCGATCCCGGATCGCGGTCGTGATCGCTCTCGCGTCAACGGCGATGACGAGCGCGGGCGGAAGCGTCTGCGCACAGGATGCAAAGCCGGCTTCGTCCGATCCGAGAAAACCCCTGGATTTCAGCTCGGAGATTCGGCCGATTCTGGCGAGAGCTTGCCTGAAGTGCCATGGGCCCGAGAAGCCGCGAGGCGGGCTCCGGCTCGACTCTCGAGCCGCGGCGATGGCGGGAGGAGATTCCGGGGAGCCGGCGATCATACCCGGCGAGATCCACGCAAGCACAATCCTGAAACGCATCGAATCGAACGACCCGGCCGAGCGTATGCCGCTTCGTGGGGACCCGCTCAAGCCCGACGAGATCGGCTTGTTGAAGCGGTGGATCGTCGAGGGTGCCCCCTGGCCCGAGGGCGGGCCCATCGCCCCGGCAACTCGTACTCAGTCCACCGAGATGGTCGTGACGGAAGCCGATCGCACGCACTGGTCGTTCCGGCCCCTCCAGACCCTGACGCCTCCGGCGGTCAACCATCGAGACTGGATCCGCAATGGAATCGACCGATTCGTCCTCGCGAGGCTCGAGGCCAAAGGTCTGAAGCCGGCACGCGAGGCCGATCGGCGGACGATCATCCGTCGCCTGACCTTCGACCTGGCCGGTCTACCACCGACGCCCGAGAGGGTCGAGGCATTTCTTCGCGACGAAGCGCCCGATGCCGATGAGAGGCTGGTCAACCGCCTCGTCGCTTCGCCCGAACATGGGGAGCGATTCGCCCGGCGCTGGCTCGACGTCGCCCGATATGCCGACAGCGACGGATACGAGGGCGACCTCGACCGTCGCCATGCGTACCGATACCGTGACCTCGTCATCCGTGCCTTCAACTCCGACATGCCATTCGACCAGTTCATCCGGTGGCAGCTCGCGGGCGACCAGTACCGGCCCGACGACCCTGCGGCCCTCGACGCGACCGGGTTTTGCACGGCTGCGCCCAGCCAGGAGACGACCCCGGCCGATACCGACGAGAACAAGGCCAAGATCCGCTACGACGAGCTGGACAACATGCTCTCCACCACCGGGTCCGGCCTGCTCGGCCTGACCATCGGATGTGCCCGATGCCACGACCATAAATTCGACCCGATACCCACTCGCGATTATTATCGGATGCTCGCGGCGTTCAGCAGCTCGACGCGGCGAGAGGCACCAATTTCCAGGCCGCACCGCGATTTGGAGCTCTGGATTCAAGACAGACGTCGCCTCTATCGCGAAGACGCGATGCGAAGACTCGGATTGAGCGAAGAGGAGAAATTCTGGCTCCGTCAGCCCGAGCACTTCTTCATCCCGGTCCAGATCGAGCTCTACAAGAAGTACGGCAAGAGGCTTGACTCCACCCCCGAGGCGCTCTGCGCGTGGCTGAGCGAGTCCGACCGGGCCGCCTGGAAGGCTCTCGAGAGCGCGGCAGCTGACGCCAAGGCAAGGGGCGCCGACTCGACCGCCAAGGGATTGATCCTGATCGATCGCGGCTCGGTTCCGGAGCCGAGCTTCTTGCTGGGCCGGGGTAGCGTGACGTCGAAGAAAGACGCGGTCACCCTCGGATTCCTCCAGGTGCTATCGCGCGGGATCACTCCCGAATCCTATCGGGCCAGGGCGATCGCTCGCGCCCATCCGGCAGGCCTCTCGCGGCATTCATACCGGCTCGGCGTCGAGGACGCCATGGCGGTGCTCGGCACGACCTACCAGCGTGCGGCGATGGCCGAGTGGCTGACCGACTTGGATGGTGGCGCAGGGTCGCTGGTCGCCCGCGTGATCGTCAATCGCCTCTGGCAGTACCATTTCGGCGAGGGATTGGTCCGGACGCCCGACGATTTCGGGCGCACGGGCGACGCACCTCTGCATCGCGAGTTGCTCGACTGGCTGGCCGGGGAACTCATCCGGAACGAATGGCGACTCAAGCCGATTCACCGGCTGATCGTGATGAGTGCGACGTACCGTCAAGGGATGGACCCGGATACGCGACATCATTTGCAGGACCCGGATGCCCGCCTGCTCTCACGCCGTCGGCCGGTCCGCCTCGAAGCCGAGGCGATCCGCGACGCGATGCTCGCGGCCAGCGGCCGGCTGAACCGGGCGATGTACGGGCCGGCGTTCCGCCCGCGGATCCCCGCGGAGGCCATCTCCACGCGGAGCAAGGACGCCTATCCCACGAACATCCCGGAAGGGCCGGGGCTCTGGAGGAGATCCGTCTACGCCTTCGTCAAACGATCGGTGGTCAATCCGTTCGCCGAGACGTTCGACGCCCCCGATTCCACGGCCACCTGCGGCCGGCGCAACACCACGACCGTCCCGACCCAGAATCTCGCGTTGATGAACGACCCGTTCGTCCGTGAATGTGCCCGGGCGCTGGCGCGTCGGGCGGAGGCGGACGCCGGAAATTCCGCCGCGCAGCGCGTCCGCCGCGCTTATTCGCTGGCCCTGGGGCGATCGCCGCGCGTCGGCGAGCTGACCGCATCCCTGGATTTCCTCTCCGCGGGGAATGGCTCGGACTCATTCGCCGACCTCTGCCAGGTGCTCTTCACCTTGAATGAGTTTATCTACATCGATTGAATGCCCGGAATGTGATGGCGGGAGGTGATTTTGGACGGCTTTCAGGCCCACTGCCGGTGCGGTCGCGTCGAGTCGGGGACGGCAAATCGTCGGCAATTCCTCCGGAAAGCCGGGGCCGGTTTCGGGATTCTGGCCCTGGCGGACCTGCTCGGCCGCGACGGCCTCCTCGCCGACGAGGCCGAGATCGCCAGTCCAATGGCTCCCAGGCCGTCCCATTTCGCCCCGAGGGCTCGCTCCGTCATCTGGTTATTCATGGAGGGTGGCCCGGGCGCGATGGATACCTTCGACCCCAAGCCCGAGCTGACCAGACATCACGGCCTCCGTCCCGGTAAGTCGATCGACGTCTTCTTCGGCAGCCCAGGCCCGCTGATGAAATCGCCGTTCGGCTTCCGCCGCCACGGCGAGAGCGGGGCCTGGGTCTGCGACCGACTGCCTCATCTCGCCCGGCATGTCAACGACCTGGCCTTGGTCAAGTCGTGCTATGCCGAATCGCCGGCTCACGGGCCGGCGATGTACCAGATGAATACGGGGATGGTCCGCGCGGGGTTCCCGAGCGCCGGATCGTGGGCATGCTACGGATTGGGCACCGAGAATCAGGACTTGCCCGGGTTCGTGGTCTTGCAGAACAGCATGGGGAGCAAGGGAGGAGCCGGCAACTGGGGCTCGGGCTTCCTGCCGAGCTCCTATCAGGGCACGAGCTTCCGGTCCCAGGGCGTGCCGATCCTCAACCTGGAACGGCCCCCGGACGTGGGCCCGGACCGCCAGCGCCGGATGCTCGAGCTCTCGGCCGCATGGAACCGCGAGCACGCCGCGAGCCACCCCGGCGAGCCCGACTTGCTGGCGCGGATCCAGAACTACGAGCTGGCCTACCGGATGCAGTCCGAGGCGACGGAGGCCGTGGACTTCTCCGCCGAGCCCGAGCACACCCGGCGTCTCTACGGCCTGGACGACCCGACGACGCGGCCCTACGGCGAGAAGTGCCTGTTGGCTCGCCGCCTGGTCGAGCGCGGCGTCCGCTTCGTCCAGGTTTACTGCAATGACGAGTGGGACGCGCATAATAACCTGGCCGACAATCACGGCAAGCGTTGCCGGGAGACCGATCGGCCGATCGCGGCCCTCCTGACCGACCTCAAGCGCCGAGGGTTGCTCGACTCCACGCTGGTCGTCTGGGGCGGAGAATTCGGCCGGATGCCGGTCTCCGAGAAAGGGGACGGGCGCGATCATAACCCCTATGGCTTCCTGGTCTGGATGGCCGGCGGTGGCATCAAGGGAGGGATCTCGCACGGCGAGACGGACGAGATCGGCTGGAAGGCGGCGCGCGACCCGGTTTCCGTGCATGACCTGCACGCCACGATCCTCCACGTGCTGGGCCTCGACCACACGAGACTGACCTATCTTCACAACGGCCGGAACTTCCGCCTGACCGACGTCTCGGGAGAGGTCCTCACCGACATCCTGGCTTGAACCTCACGCTCTCCTTTCCGGGAACTCCGATGAACGCGATCGGTCTGACGCTCGGTTTGATCCTCAACGTCGCCGGCCTCGCGCCGGAGCCACCCGCAGGTCAACGTGCTGGCCTCGGCATCGAGGGCGCATCGCTGTTCGTCCCCGAGGGCTACCGTCCCGGAAAGGGCGGAGTGGTGGACGTGGTGCTGCACTTGCACGGCGCGACCTCGGTGATCGAGCCGGCGCTGGTGAACGCCCACTGGCCGGCGGTACTCATCGCCTTCAACCGCAAGGGACTTTCCCGGGTCTACGCCGAGCCGTTCTCGGACCCGAAACTCCTCCCCCGGCTGCTCGATGCCGCCCGAACGGCGCTCAAGGATCTGCACGTCGCCGAGGATCCCCGGATCGGCCGCCTGGTCGTCAGCTCCTTCAGCGCGGGGTTCGGCGGCGTCCGCGCGATGCTGAAAGTCCCCGAGCACTTCGCGCGGATTGACGGCCTGATCATGGCCGATTCGATCTACTGCGGATACACCGGGGATCCCAAGGACCACCGCATCGACCCGGCCTTGATGGAAGGCTTCCGCCGCTTCGCCCTCGAGGCCGCCGCCGGGCGCAAGACGTTCGTGCTGAGCCATTCCGCCCTGATTCCCGATGGGTATGCCAGCACCGCCGAGACCGCCGACTTCCTGATGGATGCGGTGGGAGGGAAGGCCAAGCCAGAAGACGTCTCGTGGACCGACTCATGGACACAGACCCGATCCTGCTCGAAAGGGCGATTCGTCGTACTCGGCTTCGCGGGGACGGAAGGGGCCGACCACATGAGCCATCTGCGGCAGATTCAGAAGCTCTGGAATCGCTACCTCGCCATCGAGGAGGTGCGTTGAAGGCGAGTCTCCGATCCGTACCGAAATCGGACTCATTTTTCGTGTTCTCGTACTTTCGTGCTTTCGTGATCGTTCGGAATCTTAACCCTGCACAATTCTCTTCACGACGAGCGTCGAGTCGTTGAAGTTGAGGAGCAGGCCGACGCGGAGACCTGTGGCACGCAGATAAGATCTCACCTGGGCGAAATGAACAGCTTCCAGGGCCTTGACGGCCTTCAATTCCACGACGATCTGCCCATCGACGAGGAGATCGAGATAGTGAACTCCGACCTCGACTCCCTCGAACATGATTCGTACATGCTTCTGATTTTCGTGTGGAATCCCGCGTTGCCTCAGTGCGACGCGCAGGGCTTCATGGTAGATCGATTCCAGGAATCCAGGCCCAAGTGCCCTGTGAACGGCGATGGCAGCCTCGATGATTTGCGCGGAAAGCGGCTCGAATTGATGGCCCATGGCGATCCGCCTGGATTGATCACGAAAGAGGGAAAGTACGAAAACACGATAAAGAAGCAGAGGAAGCCTGAATTACAATTATGCATTTGTGGGATTCTTGCCGATGGCTCATGGCGATCCGCCGGGACTGATCACGAAAAAGGGAAAGTACGAAAATGCGAAAGGAAGCAAAGAGAGTCTGAATTATAATTATGCATTTGTGGAATTTCTGATGATTGCTTCACGAGAGGATCTCCTTGACGACGCGGGCCGGGTGGCCGTCGATGAGGCGTTGTTCGCGGCCGTTGGCGTGATAGACCAGCCGATTATGGTCCAGGCCAAAGAGCTGGAGGAGCGTCGCCTGGAAATCATTCGGCGTGACGACGTTCTCGACGGCGCGATGCCCGACCTCGTCGGTCGCGCCATACGTCATGCCCCCCTTGATCCCGCCGCCCGCCAACCAGATCGAGAACCCCTGTCCGTTGTGGTCTCGGCCGGCGTTGTTGTCGAGGTTCCCTTCGCTCACCGGCAGGCGGCCGATCTCGCCGCCCCAGTGGACGATCGTGGTGTCGAGCAATCCGCGCTGCTTGAGGTCCGTCACCAGGGCAGCCGCGGGACGATCGGTCCGGTGGCAGATGTCGGCGAGGCCGGTGCGGATCGATTGGTGATTGTCCCACGGCTGACCGCCGAGGAAGAGCTGGACGAACCGGACCCCGCGCTCCACCAGCCGACGCGCGATCAGGCACCGCGTGCCATATTCCCGGGTGTGGTCCTGGTCGAGGCCGTAGAGCCGGCGGATGTGCTCGGGCTCGCTCGAGACGTCGAGCGCCTCCTTGGCGGACGTCTGCATCGATGCGGCAAGCTCGTAGCTCTGAATCCGACCCTCGAGGTCGGCCTCGCCGGGATGTTGCGACATGTGCCGCCGGTTGAGCCGGTCGAGGAACGCGAGGTTCTGCTGCTGCAAGCTCCCGCGCAGGTGCGGGGGCGGGTCGAGGTTGAGGATTCGCGGCTCCTCGGGGCGGAGCACGGTCCCCTGGTACAACGTCGGCATGAATCCGCTCGACCAGTTGATCGTGCCGTCAACCGGAGGACCGCCCGGGTCCGAGAGGACCATGTAGGCCGGCAAGTCCTGCGACGGACTACCCAGGCCATAGACGATCCAGCTCCCGAGAGTCGGCCGGCCCGCGATGCCGGCCATCCCACCGTGGAAGTACCGGATCGAGACCTCATGGCCGTTGTGCCCGGTGTGCATCGATCGCAGGACGCAGATGTCGTCGACGATCCCGGCCGTGGCCGGGAGCAACTCCGAGACGGGCGTGCCGCACCCGCCGTGTTTGGCAAACTTCCAGGGGCTGCCGAATAGCTTCTTGTTCGCCCGGTTGACGAAGCTATACACCACGTCGCCGCCATACTCGGTGCCGTGATGACGGGTCAGCGCGGGCTTGGGGTCGAGCAGGTCGACATGCGAAGGCCCGCCGTGCATGAACATCGAGATCATCGCCGTCGCCTTGGGGGCGAATTGCGGGGGCCTCGCCTTCAGGTCCATCGGCAGGTTCTCGCCGGGCTTCTTGGGCGTCTCGGCCAGCAAACCCTCCTGGCTGAGTAGATGTGCTAGCGCGAAAGACCCGACCCCGAATGCGGAGTTCGCCAGAAATGCCCGACGGCTCGAGTGACTCGGTTCAAACCACATGCCAAAACCCTTTTTATTCAGATGATTATTCTTGTCGGCGATTTATTTATTGATCTGCGTCTATCTGCGTTCATCTGCGGATCGTTTCTTCTCCTAATCCGCGTACAGGAACTCATTGGAGGTCAGGAGTTGCTGGCAGAGGTTGGTCAGCACCGTCAGTTCCCGGTCTGCGCCGGCGTTGGCTCTCGCGAGGGCGTCGAGCTGTTTCGTGACGAAGGCACGCGTCCAGTCTTGCTCCTCGCTCGAGATCGGGCGATTGTAGGCGAGCTCCCAGGCGTGGGCGATCAACCGAGGCATGTCGGCCCTGGGCGAAGTCTCGGCGCGAATCCGCTTCGCCATGGCCTGGGCATGGCCCAGGATGAAGTCGCTATTCATCAGCATCAAGGATTGAGGCGCGGAGGTCGTGTTCACGCGAAGGTCGCAGTTCACCGCCATGACGGGGGAGTCGAATGCGGCCAGGAGCGAGACCGGCTTCGTGCGGCGGACCTCGAGATAAATGCTGCGCCTGGGCGAGTCGTTGGCCGGGAGGACCTGTCCGACCGTGTCCTCGTTCACGGGCACCGGCCGTCCGAACGGGGTGGGATCCAGACGTCCGCTCACGACGAGGATTCGATCGCGGAGCGCCTCGGCGTCGAGTCGTCGCAGCGGAAAACGGCCGTACCAGGCGTCCTCGGTATCGGGGGTGCCGTCGGGGGGGTCTCGTCGCGATGACTGTCGGTAGGCCATGGACGTCATGATCAGTCGGTGCAAGGCCTTGAGGCTCCAGCGCTGGCGGACGATCTCGGCGGCCAGCCAGTCGAGCAGCTCGGGGTGGGTGGGGCGGTGGCCCAGCATGCCGAAATCTCCGGGCGTGTCCACGAGCCCGCGGCCGAAATGATGGAGCCAGACTCGGTTGGCCAGTACCCGACCCACCAGCGGATGGCGGCCGTCGACCAGGTGTTTCGCGAACGCGAGCCGACGGCCCGAGGTGGGGAGCTTCGGGTCCTTCGCGATCGTCTCGAACCTCGGGGTGGAGGCCGGCGCGAGGATCGACAGGTCACCGGCTCCGACTGCCTGCGTGGGCTGGCGATGATCGCCCCGGTGGAAGACGCGCGTCTCGGGCAGGACGCCCGGGATTTCGTCCAGCACGCTCACGAACTCCTCGACCCGCTTCCTGGCCCGCACGGCGTCGATCCGCGCCTGGTCGTTCTTCAACTCGTCGGCGGCCGCGGCGTTGTACTGATAGAGGACCCCCGGGCTGATGTTCACGCTCGGATTGCCGGCCAGCAGCTTCTTCTGCTCGGGCGAGCGTTGACCTTCGGGCGTCTTGACGGCATCGCGGAGCTTGCCCTGGAGGTCCTTCGGGAACTTCGCCAGCTCCTTGTCGACCGCCTCCGCGAGGAATTTCTGGGCCTTGACCTCCCTCGCCTGCACGAGCTTCTGGGCTTCCGCCTCGATCGCCGCGGCATTGGCCCGATCGGCGTCGGTGTAGAGCGAGACCAGTCGGGATGCGGGCCTCCGCCACTGCTGAGGATTGAGGGCCGGCTCGAAGACGGCGCGGAGGCGATAGTAATCGGTCTGGGGGATCGGATCGTAGCGATGGTCGTGGCATTGCGCAGCCGACCGTCAGGCCCAGAAAAGTCGATCCGACGATCTTGAGCGTGTCGGCCACGACCTGGTTGGCGGCCAGCGGCTCGTCGGGTGCCCCGGTCGACGTGCCGTCCACGGCGGTGCGGAGGAAGCCCGTCGCCGCCAGCAGTTCGACCTGCTCCGGCTTCAAGTTGCTCCACGGCCGAGGGACCAGCTCGTCGCCGGCCAGTTGCTCGATGATGAATCGATCGAGCGGCTTGTCGGAATTCATCGAGCGGATGACATAATCGCGATACTTGTAGGCATACGGGCGCGGTGTGTCTTCGCTGCCGTTGCCATCGGAGTCGGCATAACCGGCCACGTCCAGCCAGTGTCGCGCCCATCGCTCGCCGTAATGGGGCGAGTCGAGCAAGCGGTCGATCATCCGCTCATAGGCATCGGATGAAACGTCGGCGAGGAACGCCTCGACGTGCTCGTGGGACGGCGGCAGTCCGGTCAAATCGAGGGCCGCGCGACGCAGGAGAGTCAGCTTGTCCGCCTCCGGTGAGAACGATGAACCCCGGGCGCGTAGCTTCTCCAGCAGGAACGCGTCGATCGGGGTGCGGACCCTCCTCTGATCCTCGGCCCCGACCGGAGGCGGGAGTGGTCGTCGGATCGGCTGATAGGCCCAGTAGGATCGCTCCTCGGGGGTGATGTCGATCCCAGGCGGCAGGCTCGCGGGCTCCTCGCGGAGCGTCCGGGCTCCCGTGGCGATCCAGCGTTCGATGACGGCAACCTGGGCGGGAGGGACTTTTTTTCCACCGGGGGGCATCTCGCCGTCATGAATCCGGCCCAGGAGCAGGCTCTCATCGGGCTGACCGGCGACGATCGCCGGCCCGCTCTTGCCGCCGCGTCGGGCGGCTCGAGACAGCCGAAGGTCGAGCTTTCCCTTGAGCTCCGCACTTCCCCCATGGCAGTCCAGGCAATACGCTTTGAGGATCGGCCGGACGTCCCGCTCGAAGGTCGGCGGCTCGTTGTCGAGGGCGAGCGCGACCTCGCTCACACCGAGATTCACCACGAAAATCGCGAGGATCGTCGGGCGGAGTAAGTGCATGGCTGTCCCAACATTCGTGGCCGGAATGGTCAGTGCTGCTGGTTAAATTATTGTTAAAAACTCTGCCCATCACAAGGGAAATCCGGAGGGTGTGCATGCGTGCTACGAAGATCGTGGGCACGTAGGCGTCCTGCAGGAACCTTGTGAGAGGTGAAAGGGAGATCTCCGACCGTGCCAGCACCTTCGGACAAAGCTTCTCATGGAGGACGCGGACCGATCGCCCCGCCGTCCGCCGGATTGGCACCCTTCCTGATGTGCCCGGAGTCGGCCTTCGGAAAGCCGGTCTGTCGGCTCGGCCTGGCTTCGCGAGGAGATCGGGCCGGCCTGACGCCGGATGACGTGCTCCATGCCATCGGCATGGGTGTGAATTTCCTGAACTGGCCGGGCCATGCCGATACGCCCGGCGGCGCCGACGCGGTCAGTCATGCGACCGCGACTCTCGGCGAACGGCGTGAGTCGGTCGTCCTCTGCGTCCAGTTCGGGGCCAGGACGGCGGCCGACGCGGCCGATGAACTCGGCTCGATCCTGGCGACGTTGAGGACGGACCATATCGATGTCTTGACGTTCTATTACGTGGAACGGCCCGCGGAATGGCGGGCGATCGCCGGACCGGGTGGTGCGCTGGAATACTGCCGGGCGGCGATGGGTGACGGGTTGATCCGGTCGATCGGCGTGACCAGTCATCAGCGGCCACTGGCGGCCGAGATGGCGCGGAGCGGGCTCCTCGACACCTTGATGATTCGATACAACGCCGCCCATCGGGGTGCCGAGCGCGAGATCTTCCCCGTCACGGACGCGATCGGGATGCCGGTGATCTCCTACACGGCGACGCGATGGGGAGCCCTGCTCCAGCCGACGCCCGAGGATCCGCCCGGCTTCCGCATCCCGCGGGCTCCCGATTGGTACCGATTCGTGCTCCAGAATCCGTCGGTCGCGGTGGCCCTGGCGGCACCCTCGACCAGGGCCGAACTCGATGAGGACCTCGAAGTCTTACAATCGAGCGGGCCGATTCCCATCGAGGACTACGCCCGGCTGACTGCGCATGGAGACCGCGTCCGCCGCCATGCCGGCCGCTTCCCATGAATGGCTCATGCCTTCGCGAAGGCGCGAACGGCCGAGCCCTGATTCTCGTGCATCTCGACCACCTTCGGCAGGCCGACGACATCAGCCCCGATCCGTAATTCCGGGGCCATGCCGCAGATCTTGACCTCCTGTCCTTGAGCTTTCGTCTGGCTCGCGAGCTTGAAGAGTACGGCGAATCCCGTGCTGCTGAGGAAGCTGGTCCGATGGAAGTCCACCAGGAGTCGCTTGGCCCAGTCCTGGGCGATGACCATGGCCAGCTCGGTCCCGAGTTCCTGCGCATTCCTCGGGCCCTGGAGATCCTTGGTGAGGATCTCGATGAGGACGATCTCATCCGCGAGCATGCTCATGCGGATATGCTGAAAATCGGGCGTCGGCATCGGCGGCTCCTCCAGGAATGTCGTTCCCATACTGGCCATGCCCGAGCACGCGGGGCTCGTCCACTCGGTAGGACGACCGGATTCACCCCTCACGTGCTCTCTTCCATCTCGGCCGTGCTCCCGGGATTCGTCACGGTAGGACGAGGATTTCGAGCTTCGTCGGCCGCTTGGACGCCCGGTAGACGCGCTGGGTGGCCTTCTTGAAGTCCGATTCCTTGGCCTTGTAGATATCGACGAACGTCTGCGGGTTCCGGTCGACCAGGGGGAACCAACTGCTCTGGATCTGGACCATGATCTTGTGGCCGGTCCGGAACGTGTGGTGCGAGTCGGGCAGGACGATCGGCACGAGGGTCGGCTCGCCGGACCTGAACGGCTCAGGGGTCTCGAAGCTATTGCGGAACCGCCCGCGCATCACGTCGCCGCGCACGAGCTGCTGGAACCCGCCCAGGGGGACGGTCGCCGGGTTCGGCGGGTTCGGCGGGTTCGGCGGCCCCTGGGGGTTGGCCTGTGCCTCGGGATACTCGTTGGGGTAGACGTCGATCACCTTGACGACCCAGTCCGAGTCGGTCCCGGTCGTCGAGGCGTACAGGTCGACCTTGATCGGACCGACCATGCGCACATCCTCGGACAGGGGCTCGGTCGCGTAGGTCAGGACGTCGGGACGGCGGGAGGCGAATCGCTGATCCTCGACCATGAACGTCGCCGGATAGCTGGGCGTGACCAGGCTCGTATAGGGCACGGGGTGGGCGGGGTCGCTCGGGTACTCGTCGAAGCCTTCGTCCTCGGATTTCGAGGGCGGCTCGAAGGAGAGCCTGCCGCCGGCGCCGAGGTAGAGCGTCTTCGGCTTCGCCTCGGCCGGGGGCCACGACCCGTAGCCGTGCCACTCGTTCCGGCCCGTCTCGAAGACCCACGCCTTGATCTTCTCGTCGAAGTGACTCGCGCCGGGCATTCCGGGCTTCGTCGCTCGGAGGTAGTGCTCGAAGAAGGCGAACTCGAGATGTTCGCGGAAGTGCTCTCCCGTCTTGGATGCGAATTTGACGGAGCCGAGGCTCTCCCCGTCGCCGCGGCTCCAGCCGCCGTGGACCCACGGGCCCATGACGAGAATGTTCTGCGACTTCGGGTTGTGGTCCTGGATCGAATGATACGTCTTGAGAGGGCCGAACAGGTCTTCCGCGTCGTACCAACCGCCGACGGTCATCACGGCGGGCTTCGTGTCCTTGAGGTGTGGCCAGAGGGCGCGCTCCTGCCAGAACTTGTCGTAGTTGGGGTGGTCCATCTCCTCGTTCCAGAAGGCGCGCTCGCCCTTGAAATGAACCTTGTTGGCGTTGGAGAGCGGGCCGAGTCGGAGGAAGAAGTCGTAGGCATCGGGCGTGCCGTGGTCGAACCCCATCCGGGCGGGCATCTTGGACGTCGGCTCGTACCGGGGTACGCCGAAGACGGCGTCGAAGTCGAACGTCTGCTGGAGGAAGAAAGCCCCGTTGTGGTGCACGTCATCGCCGAGGAACCAGTCCACGAGCGGCGCCTGGGGCGACACGGCCTTGAGCGCGGGATGGGACTCGACCGCCGTCGCCGCCGCGTAGAAGCCGGGATACGAGATCCCCCACGAGCCGACGCGGCCATTGTTGCCCGGGATGTTCTTGACCAGCCAATCGATCGTGTCGAAGGTGTCGCTGCTCTCGTCGATGTCGGCCGGGCTCTTCTTCTCGGGCTTCGTCGGCCGGACGTCCACGAATTGCCCCTCGGACATGAGCCGCCCGCGCACGTCCTGGTAGGCGACGATATATCCGGCCTTGCCGAAGTGCGGAGACGGGCCGACGTTCTCGCGATACTGGTCGATCCCGTAGGGCGCCACGCTGTATGGCGTCCTCATGAGCATGATCGGGGCGTGCTCGGCGCCCTTGGGCACGTAGACCGACGTGAACAGCTTCACGCCATCCCGCATCGGGATCTTGTACTCATACTTCGTATAGTGGGCCTTGACGTATTCGAGGCCCTGCGCGGCCGCGGGGCGCAGGGATCAGGGCCAAGATGGCGAGCACCAGTGAGGCTCGGGCCGGAGCGGCGAGCGTTCGGATCATCGGGTCTTCCCTTCGATGCGGACTCGGATCAAGCCAGGAGAGGCTTGGTCATGTTACCTCGGGCGTCGATCAGGTGGTACCTACCAGTCGGTCGCGATCGCCGAATATCATGGCAACACCGACAGCTCGATGTGGGTCGCCGCCCCGGGTCCTCGGTAGACGCGCTGGTTCGCTCGAATGTAGTCCGACGCCTCGGCCTCGAAGATATTCGGCACGAACTTCTGAGGATTGCGGTCGATCAGGGGAAACCAGGTGCTCTGGATCTGCACCATGATCTTGTGCCCCTTCTTGAACCGATGGTCGGCCCAGCGCAGATCGATCGGAAATCGCTCGATCGCGCCGGCAACGACGGGCTCGGGCTTCTCGAAGCTCTTGCGGAACCGGACGCGGTAAACCTCGTTGGCGATCATGAGCTGGTATCCCGCGAGGGGCTCGTTTGGATCCTCGGGATAGACGTCGATCAGCTTGACGATCCAATCGCCGTCGGTCCCGCTGGTGGAGGCGACGAGCTGCGCCACGACCGGGCCGACCACGTCGATGTCCCGGGTCAAGGTCTCGGTCTCGTAACTGAGGACGTCGGGGCGGAGATGGACGAAGCGCTGGTCCTGGACGAGCCACTCGGGCCACAGGCGATCGGCGTAGAGCGGAGAGATCGGCCGGGCATAATAGGGGACCGGCTTGGCCGGATCGGAGGTGTATTCGTCGAAGACGGGCCTGTCGGTGCCGTTGGCCGGCGGGTCCTCGAACGCGAGCCGTCCGCCTTCGTGCAGGAAGAGTTTGCGGGTCGCGGCCTTCCGCGGCGGCCACCGGTCGTATGATTCCCACGCGTTGGCCCCGGTGCGGAAGCTGATCACCTCGGGGAATCCGCCGCGAGCGGCGTCCCCCGCTCGTTCCTTCGCCGCCTCGCCGCCGAATTCCTCGTCGAGCCCGATCGGCCGATCCTTGAGGTAGTGGGCGAAGAACGGGACCTGGATTTTCTCGCGATACTGCCACGCCGTGGGGGCGTCGAACTTGATCGGCCCGAGTCGGTCGCCGGCTCCGTTGCTCCAGCCGCCGTGGTTCCAGGGCCCGACGACCAGCGTGCTCTTCCGGTCGGTGTCCTGCTTCTCCCAGGTCTCGTAGATCTTGAGCGGGCCGTAGAAATCCTCCTGATCCCACCAGCCGGCGACGTTCAACGTCGGGACCTTCGGCCGGGACAGGAACCGCGCGACCGCCTGCTTGCGCCAGAACGTGTCGTAGTTCGGGTGGTGGACGAAGTCGTTCCAGGTCGGCAGCTTCTCGTGGAAGTAGCGAGCGTTGGCCGTGGAGAGGGGCCCCAACGCCAGGAACCATTCGTATGTGTCGCGGCGGTCGAACTGGAAGAACTGCATCCCGCGGACGCTCTCCATCCGCGCCACATACTCGAAACCGTAACTGAGCCGGAACGCTCCGTTGTGGTGGAAATCGTCGCCGAGGAACATGTCCGCGGGCGACGCCTGGGGAGAGGCCGCCTTGAGTGCGGGATGGGGCTCGAGAAGCGCCATGACGGTCAACCAGCCGTCATAGGAGACGCCGAGCATGCCGACGCGGCCGTTGTGACCCCTGACGTTCTTGATCAGCCAATCGATCGTGTCATAGGCGTCGGTCCCCTCGTCGATCGCCCTGGAGTCGGCGGGGTCGCGCGGGGCCCGGATCATCGCGAACTCGCCTTCGGAACGGAACTTCCCGCGGATGTCCTGGAAGGCGAAGAGATATCCGTCGTCCGCGAGCTCCTTCAGGCTGGTCTGGAAGAATCCCGTGCGGTTGTCGATCCCGTACGGGGTCCGCAGGAATAGGATCGGCAGGTTGCTCCGCGCCCCTTTGGGCGTGAAAACCAGGGTGTGGAGCTTGACACCGTCTCGCATCGCGACCATCGCCTCGGTCGTCTCGAATCCCGGTACCTCGACGGGCGCAGCCGAGGCCCCTCGCATCCAGAACATCAACGCGGCGATCGCCCAACCGGCCGACCCGGTTCTGGACCAAGACTTCGGCATCTTCGTCGTCATCATCGCGAATCGAGCTCCGTGTCCGTGAAAAGCGAGAGTGTGATGGCGGGGGTGGGACGGGAGGGTTTCCGTCAGGCCTCAGGCAACGCCTCGGCCTGCGCCTCGTACTTCTTGGGGTCGTAGCCGAGTAGGTGACGCTGGCAAATCATGAGCGCCACATTGGGCGGCACGTCGTCAACCCAGGTCGGGTCCCCCTCTTCCAGCTTCCGATAAACGTCATGCGAGAAGATGCTGAGATATTCCGACTTATAGTCGCGAATGGCCTGGATGTGTCCGCTCTCGACCAGGTAGTTGTAGAGGTGCTGGAGCTTCGGGGTCACCCGGAAGTCCGAGGCGGTCGCTGCGATCCCGGCGACCGGATCCAGGAGCGGATGAACGTAGAGCTTGAGATCATTCTTGAACATCCGACCGAATGATTCGAGGATGCCCCCGGCCAGGTTCGTGTAATACTTCTCCTCGAAGAGCTCGCGGAGCGTGGGCACTCCCATCACCAGGCCGATGAGCTTGGTGGTGCGGCTCTGGAGGTAATTGGCCAGCCGGTAGTACGCGCCGAAATTGGAGATCATCACGGGACGGCCGAGCGCCCGGATGATGTCGACGCGATCGAGATAATCCCGGTCGTCGATCACGTCCCCCTGCTGGAGGTGGCGGAGGGTCATCTCCGCGACGACCAGGATATCCTCCCCCTGGTTCGCCGGCTCCTCCTTGAACTGGGCGAGGGCACAGTTCAGCATGTCCACGGTCTGATTGGTCACCGGCCGGAACCGGCCGCGGAGGACCAGGATCGGATGCTTGTAGATCGCCTCGGCGGGCTCGACGACCTTTCCCTCGGCCGTGAACATGGCCGCGTTGGTCAGGCCCGAGTGGACGAGTCCCAGGCTCATCAGGCGGTTGTCCACCTTCTCGAAGGTCGCGCCGGAGAACTCGATCAGGTCGACCTCGATTCGATCGCTCGAGAGGCTATCGAGGAGGTGCTGGATGAGGGCCGCCGGCGCCGCCTCGTAGAGCGCGGCGTGGATCAGGTTGACGCCCAGGATTCCCACGGCCTCTTGTTGCAGGGTCGCCTCTCCGTCCAGCAAGCTGACGTGCAGCAGGATCTGAGAGGGGGCGGAGCCGGGCCTCGTCTGGAACCGGATTCCCATCCAGCCGTGCCAATTAGCCTTGCGCGTATAGCTCTTGGCGGCGACGGTGTCGGCGAACGTGAAGAAACGGGTGTTCTCTCCTCGCTTCGCGGCCAGCCGCTCGGTCATCAGGCCGTATTCGTGGTCGAGCATCGTCTCGAGCCGCTGCCGGCTGACGTAACGGCCCGAGGCCCCGTAGATGGCGTCCGAGACGGTCATGTCGTAGGCCGAGATGCTCTTGGCGATCGTGCCGGCCGCACCGCCGACCCGGAAGAACCATCGCGCCACCTCCTGACCCGCTCCGATCTCGGCGAAGGTGCCATACTTCGTGTTGTCCATATTGATCTGGACGGACTTCTGGTGCGTATCCAGCCGGTTCGCTTGCATCGGGACTTCGCTCCGCTAAACCCTATTCAAGACCCGATCGAACGGGCCGCGCATCCTCCGGCGGTCAGAACCGCCCCAAATCGATGGCCCTGGCGGCCTGATCCCCCAACGCGGAGACCACGCCCCCGAGCACCGCAAAACGCCGGTCCTGGGTCGCCCCCCGGACATATCGAGCATAGATCTGCTGGGCGATCACGGCGATCTTGAACAGGCCGAAGACGTAGTAATAAAGCATGTTTGACACGTCACGGCCAGTCGCGCTCCCGTAATGCTCGACGACCTCGCCGCGCGTCAGGCTGCCGGCGAGTGTCGTCGGCCCGACGAGGAAGGATCGGAGCGGCTCCAGGTCGTCGGGCTGGATCCAGTAACCGAGGGTCGTACCCAGGTCCATCAGCGGGTCGCCGATCGTGGCCATCTCCCAGTCGAGCACCGCGACGATCCGGGTCAGGTCGTCGGGATCGAGCACCAGGTTGTCGAACTTGTAATCGTTGTGTACCAGGGCGGCGCCGGACTCGACCGGCCGATTGGAGTCCAGCCACGCCGAGACGCGATCCAGGGGCGGAAGTTCATCGGTCTGGGCGTCGCGATAGCGTCTCGACCAGCCGGTCACCTGGCGGCCGACATAGCCTTCCGGCTTGCCG
This sequence comes from uncultured Planctomycetota bacterium, assembly GCA_963743925.1. Classification (GTDB taxonomy): domain Bacteria; phylum Planctomycetota; class Planctomycetia; order Isosphaerales; family Isosphaeraceae; genus CAVZRC01. The sequence continues at coordinate 266,928 of CAVURY010000041.1, forward strand.
ATTTCCCCGAGCCCCGCGACCTCGTAATCGATCGCATGCATTCGGGCCAGGTTGTCCACGAGCGCGATTCCCAGCCTTCGCACCGTCTCCGGATCCATCGGCCGATCGGGCGGAGGGGGCCGGCGGATGATGACTCCCCGCCTCCGCTCCATCAGGTAGAACGGGGCGCCGAGCACGCTCTCATCTTCGCAGGAGAGGATCGGGCACGGGGCGGGCGCATAGACCCGGCAGAGTCTCGAGAGGATGCGGAACTCCCGGCCCATATCGTGCGCCGATTTCACGCGATTCCCGAACGGAGGCCGGCGCAAGACCATCTCCCGGTCACCGAACCTGATCAAGTACGTGAGGTTGGAATGCCCCTGCGTAAACTGCTCGACGACGAGCGGCATCTCGTCGACGCCCGACAGGTGGCCGGTCAGATACGCGCCGAGGCGTGCCTCGTCCAGCCGCTCGCCCTCACGGACCGATCCGGCCTCATCGATCGCGAAGCTCATCGTCGGCCTCCTGTCGTGCCGGATTCGGTCGAATCCATGCGAGCGTCTTCAGCGTTTGAGGATTCGTCTGGCGACGACCGCCTTGTGGACCTCATCCGGCCCGTCATAGATCCGCGCCGCACGCTCTTGCCGATAGAACCAGGAAAGCACGGTGTCATCCGTGATCCCGAGGGCGCCGTGGGTCTGGATCGCGCGGTCGACGACCTCCTGCATGATCCCGGCGACGTGGAACTTGACGAGCGAGACGGCCTCGCGAGCGGCCTGCATGCCCCGGACGTCGATCATCCAGGCGGCGTGGAGGACCAGGAGCCGGGCGGCCTCGATCGACGCCAGGCTCTCGGCGATCCAGCCTTGCACGGCCTGCCGGCTCCCGAGCGGATCGCCGGGCGCGAGCTGGCGAGTCGCAGCCCGGCGGCACATCAGCTCGAAGGCGCGTCGGCAGACTCCGATCCATCGCATCGCGTGGTGAATGCGCCCCGGACCCAGCCGCGCCTGCGCCATGGCAAATCCGGCTCCCTCCGCCCCGAGGCGGTTTTCCACGGGGACCCGGCACCCCTCGAACGCCAGCTCGGCGTGGCTGGCCCAATCGTCGCCGGCATGCCCCATGCAAGGGATGTTCCGCACGCGGCGGAAGCCCGGAGCATCCGCCGAGATGACGATCATGCTCGCCCGACGATGCGGATCCGCCTCCGGATCCGTCACGGCCATGACGATCGCGAAGCTCGCCCCGTCGGCTCCCGAGGCGAACCATTTTCGACCGTCGATGACATAAGAATCGCCGTCGAGGACCGCCCGCGTGCCCATCCAGACCGGATTGGAGCCGGGGAAGTCCGGCTCGGTCATGGCGAAGCAGCTCCGGACTTCACCCCGGGCCAGCGGCATCAGCCAGCGCTCTTTCTGAGTCTCGGTCCCGAATTCCCGGAGGAGCTCCATGTTTCCCGCGTCGGGTGCCTGGCAATTGAACGCATAATGACCCAGCGGGCTCCGGCCCAGCTCCTCGCCCACCAGGGCGAATTCCAGGAGGCTGAGGCCCATCCCGCCGTAGGATGTCGGGACCTGCGGGGCCCAGAGGCCCTCCTGCCTGACCTGCCTTCGAACCGCCTCCAACGCCGGCACCAGCTCCGCGAAGGGACGGTATAACAGCGGCGGTTCCAGCGGAAGGACTTCCCGCTCGAGCAGATCCCGGACCCTGGCCAGGACGCCCTGCATCGATTCGGGTACGGAGAAATCCATGAAACGTGCGCCTCCCTCGCATCTCGACTCGCAACACAGGGCCAGGATAACCGAGGCAACGCTTTTCGGGAACGATCCTGCCCATTCGGGCCGGCACGAGACCGTCTGGGTCGCAGACCCAGAGCGGTTACCGAATAGGTTGCGCACGCCTTGGCCGCATCGCCGCCACACTAACCCGACGCGCCAGCGAGGGTCCGAAGGCATTCCCCTCGCTGGCGCGTCGGGTTGGTGTGGAGTATATGCCATCCCCGAAGAATCCGTCCTGAAACCGAGCCCTCCTCCGGGGACAAGTCATGGATGCACGGCCCGGCGGTCGCTAAGATGATGGATCTTCCGAATTCCAAGGAGAACGTATGGCAATATTGGACTGGCTGTTCGGCCGCAGGCTGGCGACTCTGGAAGAGGAAAACCAGCGCGTCGGCGTGCTGGCCGGCATCCCGATGCTGGGACTCGATGCCCTGGCATCGGCGGCGTACGGGCCCGAGGCCGCACTCACGCTGCTGATCCCCCTGGGGATTGGCGGTGTCAGGTACATCGGGCCGATTACCACGCTGATCATCGCGCTGCTCGCGGTCGTCTACTTCTCTTACCGACAGACGATCGCGGCGTACCCGCACGGAGGCGGTTCTTATACGGTCGCCAAGGAGAACCTCGGTACGGGGCCGGGCTTGCTCGCCGCGGCGGCCCTGATGCTGGATTACGTCCTCGTGGTCGCGGTCGGCGTCTCCGCGGGGATCGGGGCGCTCGTGTCGGCCGTGCCGGTCCTCCAACCCTACATCCTGCCTCTCTGCCTGGCGACGCTGGCCTTCATCACGATCGTCAACTTGCGCGGGGTGAAGGAGTCGGGCGTCGCCTTCATGGCACCGACATACGCATTCATCGTGACGTTGCTGGCTGTCATCGCCATCGGTCTGGTGAAGACGATCACATCGGGCGGCCATCCGGAGCCGGTGGTCCATCCGCCGGCACTGCCGACGGTAGCCGGCGGCGCGACCCTCTGGATCCTGATGCGGTCGTTCGCCAGCGGCTGCACGGCGATGACGGGCGTCGAGGCGGTCAGCAACGGCGTCAGCGCGTTCAGCGACCCGTCGGTCGTCTACGCCCGCCGCACACTCTCCGCGATCATCGCCCTGCTGTCGCTTCTGCTGGCCGGCATCGCATACCTCTGCCACGTGTATGGCGTCGGCGCCACCGAGCCGGGCCAGGCCGGCTATGAGAGCGTCCTCTCGCAACTTGTCGCGGCCGTCGTCGGCAAGGGCGTATTCTACTACATCACCATCGGATCGGTCCTGGTCGTGCTGGCGCTCTCGGCCAATACCGGATTCGCCGATTTCCCGCGTCTTTGCCGGGTGATCGCCCAGGACGGCTACCTTCCCAACGCGTTCGCCCATCGCGGCCGACGGCTGGTCTATTCGCACGGGATCCTCGTCCTGGCGGGGCTCTCCGGGACCTTACTCGTCCTCTTCCGCGGGATCACCGACAGCCTGATCCCCTTGTTCGCCGTCGGGGCGTTCCTGGCCTTCACGCTCTCGCAGGCCGGTATGGTCGAGCACTGGAGGCGCGAGAAGGGCCCGCATGCGTCGAAGTCGATGGCGATCAATGGCCTCGGTGCGGCCTGCACGGGGGTGACATTGGCGGTCGTTCTCGTATCGAAGTTCGCCGAGGGTGCCTGGATCACGGTCCTCCTTGTCCCGATGATGTTATTGATGTTCTACGGAGTCCATCGGCACTACCGGACCGTGGCCCGCGAGGTCATCACCGACGCGCCACTGGACGCCGCCGGACTCCGGCCGCCGATCGCCCTCCTGCCGATCCGAGGCTGGAGCGCCATCACGCGAAAGGCGCTGCGGATCGCGATGAAGATCTCGCCCGACGTCTACGCCCTGCACATCGCCGGCGACGAGCAGACGGTACTCGACCTGGAGGACACGTGGTCGCAGCGCGTCCGTCAGCCGTCGCAGGAGGCGGGCGTGCCCGCGCCGAAGTTGATCGTCATCTTCTCACCCTTCCGCCAGCTCTACAGCCCGCTGATGGATGTCGTCGCGGACCTCCAGCGAGCCCACCCGGGGAGGGACCTCGCCGTGATCGTCCCCGAGCTGGTCGCGACGAGGTGGTACCATTATATCCTGCATAACCACACGGCGTCTATCATCAAGGCATATCTTCTCTTCAGCGGTCTGCGACGCGTAATTGTCGTGAACGTACCGTGGTACCTGGCCGAATGATCGGCGTCGGCGAACGAGGGGACGATGATGTCATCAGCCATATCGATATTGCTGGCCGAACAGATGGGCGGTCGCTGGAGGCCCGGTATCGGCGACCCCACCGTCATGGGGTGGGTCACGGTGGCCGCCTACTTCCTCGCGGCCTTCGGCAGTTACCGGGCGGCCTGGCTCGAGCCCATGCCCGACGGTACCAGACGGCCGGGATCTCGACCGTCGAAATTCTGGCTCGTCCTCGCGACCGTGTTGGTTGCGCTCGGAATCAACAAGCAGCTCGATCTCCAGAGCCTCGCCACCCAGATCGGCCGCGACGTGGTCCGCACGCGGGGTCTCTACTCCGAGCGCCGCGAGCTCCAGGTCGGTTTCATCGTGGCCGTTGTCATCGTCTGCTCCGGGACGCTGGCGACGTTCCTCTGGTCCGCACGCCGGAGCCTTCGACATCGTTGGCTCGCGCTGGTGGGAATGCTCTTCATCCTCGGATTCGTCGTGATCCGCGCCGCCTCGTTCCACCACGTCGACGCCTTCCTCGCCGCAAGACTGGGCGGGGTCAGGTGGAACTGGATCCTCGAGCTGGGCGGGATCATCGTGATCGGCCTGGCCGCCGCGCGAATGTACCTCTCCAGGCCGACGCGACCCCTACGGCCTCAGAATGCCGTGTCCTATCGATATCGCATCAACCCCTGATGAGCCGAGCAAGCCGCGAAGAATTCCCCGTTCCCGACTCGATCACAACCCGAGCGAATCCCGCGCGTAGGCCAGGCAGCGTCGCACGTTCTCATCCTCGGCACGAAGCTGCGCGTCTCGCGGCAGGTTGCCGATGCGTGGGAGCGGCTGCGTCGAATGATGGTCACGCACGAGGGTATAAGCCCGGGCGAGATGCCGCCCCGGAAGGTCCGGAAAAGTGGCCCAGTAACGATCGGTCAGGCAGGGCACCTTGAGCGGGTCCCGGGTGATCATCTCGATGTTGAAGCGGATTCCCGGGCGTGCGGACCTCAGGATCCGGACAGCTCTGGGAAGGTCGAGTACACCGGCACCGAGCGGGACCTCGGCGAGCAAGAACCCCTCGCGATACTCCTCGAGGCCCATGTCTTTGAAATGAGTCGTGAATGCCCGAGGGGCGAGCGTCTCGACGACCTCCATCGGGTCTTCCAGGAGTGAAAGGCTATTCCCCGCGTCGAGGCAGACTCCGACGTGATCGTTCCCGTTGCGCTTGAGCATCGAGAGCAACTCGTCGGCGCGCCAATCCTTGTGGTTCTCGACGGCCAGGAGGATGCCGTGGCGAGCGACGACGGGCGCGGCCAGTCCCAGCGCGTGGGCTGACGACTCGGCGAACCGTTGGAACGCGGCGAGGGTGGCGAACGACTCGTAGCGGCGCCCGGACAGCATCACGGTGCGGACGACCTCGACTCCGGCTTGCTTCGCGGTGCGGATCTCGGCCTCGAACCGGCCGAGGTCGGCGTCGTCTCGAGGGAGCGAGACAATCCCTTCCAGGTACATCGAACCGGCCTGGGCGCGCTCTCGGATCGAGCGAGCTTCGGTTTCATCGCGGGCCCCGAGGCCGACCTGCACGCCGCGGGCGCCGAGCGATCCGGAATAGTCGAGGAATCGGGCCGGATCGGAAAACCGGTCCGCGGGGCGTCGATCTCGGTCGCCGGCATTCCGTATCGGGAAGGAATGAATCACCAGCCCGAGCGAATCGCGTCCGCCCGCCGCGTTCGAGGGCCGACCGGCCAGGGCCGGCACGGCGCCGGCGGAAGCACACGCGGCCAGCATCCCGCGTCGGGTCAATCGCATGACAGCCTCCGTCGATGAAACACTCGGGTCGGAGCTCAAATCGAGTGAATGGACGTCACACCATCCTGAGGAGCGCCTTGAGCTCCGCGTCCCAGGGCGCACGGTAGGGACGCTCGAGCATCGAGGCGGCACCGGGATCGCCGACCACCGTCTCGCGCCCGGAGTCCCAGCGGAGCTTCCGGCCGAGTCGGAGCGACAGGTTGGCCAGGTGACAGGTCGTGACGACACGATGCGCCCCCTCCAGGTCCGAGATCGGCTCGCGTCGCGATCGGACGCACTCCAGGAAGTTGCCGGCATGGCGACGGAACTGATCGAACTCGTCGCCCGAACGATCCTCGACGGCCGCGGTCCAGGATGCCTTCGACTCTCCATCTCCCGTCGATGCTGGGCCGCCGATCGGGTGAGGGCCGCCGAAACGGGGAATCGCGGAGGCGGGCGCGATCTTCGGGTCCGGCGTCACGACGAAACCCTTTCGCGTGATCATCAGGCTTCCCCGCGTGCCGCAGAACTCCAGGCCCTTCGAAGGCTCCGCGCCCCGGCTGCACTCCCTTTGGGACCAGGTCGCGTTCCAGCCAGGATACTCGAAGGTCGCATCCTGTGCATCGGGCGTCTCGCCATTGTCCTTCAAGGCGAACCGACCGCCGGTGCTGGTCACGGCTGTCGGCGACGTGGCGTCGAGGAACCAGTGGACGACGTCGAGCGAGTGCTGGCCGAGGTTGGTCATCTGCCCACCCGAGTAATCCCAGAACCACCGGAAGTGGTAGATCGATCGATTCGGATTATACGGCCGCTTCGGGGCCGGGCCGAGCCAGAGGTCGTAATCGAGTTCGGGCGGTGGATTGCCGTCCGTCGGCGCGCCGAAGCCCGGCATCACGTTGCGGTAGGACCACATCCTGACCGAGACGACCTGCCCGATGTGGCCGCTTTGTACCAGCTCCCGGGCCTTCTGGTAGTGCGGCCCGGACCGCTGCTGCGTGCCGACCTGGACGACTCGCTTGTGCCGTCGGGCGACGTCGATCATCCAGCGGCCCTCGCGGACGAACAGGCTCAGCGGCTTCTCGACGTAGACGTCCTTCCCGGCCGCACAGGCCATCATGGTCATCAAGGCATGCCAATGATCGGGAGTCGAGATGACCACGGCGTCGACGTCGCGATCGTCGAGCAGCCTGCGGAAATCGCCATGGTCTCGAGCCGAGCCACCCATCAGCGCGACGGCTTCCGCCCGACGGCCCCGGTGCACCTCGGCGACGGCCAGGAGTTGCGTCCCAGGCTGATCGCGGAAGTCGAGGACGTGGCGCTTACCGATCAGGCCGAAGCCGATGAATCCCAGCTTCACGCGGTCGTTGGCACCGAGAACCCGCCGATAGGCCCCGGCGGAGAGGGTCGCGGCCGCCCCGCCCCCAAGAAGTGCGCGACGGCTGAGCGCATTACGATTGTCGATAGAATCGGACATCGCGTCGGACCCCTGATGGATCGTCGGGAAGAGTCGAGCCTCGCCCTGTCAGATTACAGCGGGGTTCACGGCGAGGCAACCGGTAGGCGAACCTGCCCGATCGAACTCCCTGGTCATCCTCGCCCCGGCGCATTCACCGATTCCTAACGCGGCCCCGCTTTATGAAAGCCGTCGAGGAGATCCTGGACGACGTCTTTCTTGGGCGGCTCGCACATGCGGGGCAAGTCGATCCGGACTCCGTGGCGGGAATATCGGATCAGCGGGCTATCGGGGAACCGGACCGAGACGGTGGGATTGCCCGGCCGAAAGCCGTGCTCGAGGGCGCGGCGTTGGATCGGCTCGCTCATCAGGAACTTGAGGAACTCCGCGGCCGCCGCGCGCTGCGACTCGTCGCTCCACGGTACGTCGAGGATGTAATAGGGGTTCTCGTTCCAGATGTTCGGCTCGGGGTAGTCGACCACGAGCTGTCCCCATCGGTCTCGCGCGGCATCGAGATAGCCGATGGCCAGGTTCTCATAGATGACCAGGGAATCATACTCGGATGGCCCCCGGAGGACCATTTCCCGCATCAGAGTGCCCGTGCTGTGGGTGAGCGAGCCGCCCGGCCTCGCGACCCCCCGCTCGAACCGGCCCAGCCAGTCCTGGAACTTCGACCGGGCGACGTCGGTCCTGGTCAGGTCGTGCTCTTTCTCGAAGAACTCGTAGGCCATGAGGATCAGGGTCAGCAACCCGCTATTGGATGCGTCGGGATCGGTGTGACCGAACTTGAATCGGCCCCAATCGGCACGATTCGCGATGGTCGCCCAGCCGCCGGGCTCGGCGATCGCGAGGGCCACGGTGCGGAAACAGACCTTGGGATACTTCTTCAGAAATGCCTCATGCCGGCCCTCCCACATGACGAACACCATCGGTGTGAGGGCGAGGTTGTCAACTTTGATGATGGGTGAGCCGCCGTGTTTGGCCCGCCAGTCCCGCTCGAACAGGTCGCGGTAGGCGCTGCTGGCGGGCGACCAGACCTGGATGGGAATCGGCCGCGGGCCCTCGAGCACCGCTCGCGCCCCCTCCATCGAGCCCATCCCGTGGAGCTTGATGGCGATCCCTCGCCCCGCTTCCGTCTTCTGGAATTCGGCCGCCGCCGCGTCGAACCACTGCTGCTTCTCGGTGCCATAGGCGATATTGAGTTCGACGAGTTCGACCGGAGGCTTGCCCGGTATCGTGCCGGCCGGATTCGAGGCCGTTTCGACCGGCACGGCGGCATCGCCACTTCCGTCGGGCGGGCGGGCGCGATGCGATCGGGTCAAGAACCATCCGACGAATAAGAGCGACATCAAGGCTATCGCCGCGGTCGCCCCGAGTCCGATTCGGGACCTCCAGCGGTGCTCCGCTCGTTTCGCCGTCCTTTCCTCCGTATTCGGGGGTTTTTCGGCCATCACGGTTGCTGCCGACGAGTTCGGCTCTGGCCCCGACTCCTCGTCGGGAGCGTCAACGACATACGCGGACGTCGCCGTGGGCGACGAGCGGGAAACTCCCGGTTCGATGAGCTTCAGTTGCACGGTGTTCGACGAGAGCAGGCCGACGATCGATGTGGCCTGACACCGCGCGCAACGGACCCGATCGCCGGCGTGTTCTCTCCCAACCGGCATTGGCGCATCGCACGCCGGACACGGCACTCGGCCGGGCTTGCCGCGCGAGATGATCGCGGCGGGAACGACGTTGATCGGGACCGAGATGGCATCCGAGGGGACCGCGGCCAGGATCTCCCTCGCCATGGCGATACAACTCTCGAACCGTTCGTCGGGCTCCTTGCTCAGGCCGCGCAACACGGCGTCGGACAACCGACTCGGGACCCCGGGGATCAGCTCCGTCAAGTCTGGCGGGATGACGATCGTCTGGTTGACCACAGTCGCCGAAGGCGTCGGGCCCTCCATGCAATTCTGCCCGCACAAGACTTCGTGGACCGTCATGGCGAGCGCATACTGGTCAACCCGGCCGTCGAAAGGCCGGCCCATGACGATCTCCGGCGCGACGTAGTTCGGCGTCCCCAGCAGGAACCCCGGCGCCGTCAGCGAGCTGTCTCCGAGCAACTCCACTTCGTCGCTCGCCAGTGCCTTGATGATCCCGAAATCGCCCAGGAACGCATTCTGATGCCGATCGAAGAGGATATTCGCCGGCTTGACGTCGCGGTGGATGTGCTTCTGGCTGTGGACGAAGTCCAGGGCCTTGGCGATCTCCATCAGCCAGCCGCGCAGCGAGTCCGGGTCCATCGGGCCGAGCGTGCCGTCGGGCCCGCAGATCATCCGGTCTTTCAGACTCCCTCCGGCGAGGAACTGCATGACGACGAACGGGCGCCCTTGCAGTTCCCCGGCATCGATCACCTTCACGATGTGGGGATGGCTGAGGCGGACCAGCGAGCGGATCTCGCGGGAGAAGCGATCGAGGAATTCCTCACTCGAGGCGCCCTCATCCCTCACGAACGGGAATTTGAGGACGACATCCGTCTCCAGGTTCCGGTCGTAGGCCATGTAAACGCGGCCCATGCTCCCCTGACCGACCCGACCGAGAATCCGATACCGCCCTTCCGCGATCTCCCGACCGATCCAGGTACCGCCGTCGGTTGCCACGGTGACTCCCCTTGCCCCGGTTGACCACGCTCGCGAAGGACATCAATCTCAATAATCCATTGCAATCGAGCGGCATTGAGATTCCATTAAGAAAACATGAAGAGAACGTTCAGAGTTGGAGGTTGTTCGGCGCAACCGATCACCCGCGAGCCATCATTTCGGGTCGGGAGGAATCGGCAAGTAGAGGCGGAAGCAGCTCCCCGCGCCCTGGCGGCTCTCGACCTCGATCCGCCCACCGTGCCGGGTGATCGTCCCGTGGCTGGAGCTGAGCCCGAGTCCGATCCCTCGTCCCTGCGGCTTCGTGGTGAAGAAGGGGTCGAAGATCTTGGGGAGGAAGCCGTCAGCTTCTCGCAGTGGATCAGTTGGGCCTGAGTCTTCTTCAGCTCCAGGTTGATGCGGTGGAGCTCGTCTGAGCTCGTCGACGGGCGGCTGCGCCATCCCGGGGATGGGCAGAAGCATCGAGCGTGTCAGCAACGAGTCGGCCGGACGTGGAACCGTCGCGATCGGAACGGAGCGGATCGAGTCAGGTTCCGCGCCTCCTCCCGATCTGTCATCGGCATATCCCGCCCCGCAAACCTCGCAAATCCGAGGCCCTTCCTAATCGCTCTCGTCAACGGGGATGGGTCAACGAAGCTCCATACTCCCCAGCGTGACCCCCCGACATCGGAAAAGCAAGGAAGCCTTCGAGGGGCGATCGGGAAAGGCATCGCTGCGGGGGAATCGGCGGCGTCACCCCCACGAGAGTGCCGATCGGCCGCGTCGTCCGGCCCTTTCCCTTTTGCCAGGAATTACTTAGAATTCGGCGGATGGCTCTCAGGATCGGGCGTCCGATAGGAAGCCGATCCTCGTCGAAAGGGGTGAAGCCAATGAGCGTCCGGTCCCTTGAAACGACTCGCCGACCGACTTTGGCCATCGGCATCGCGATGATCGCCGTCGCGACCGTCTTCCTGGGCAACGGTCAAGGGCGCGCCCGCGCCCAAGGCGGAGGGCGAGCGACGAACCAGCGGCCCAATCAAGGATTGGGCAATTCGAATTCCCTCAATCCTTACGGCGCGCCGCAAACGCCGGGGCGATTCTGGCCCCTTCCCGTCAAGGATCCGACCGCCGCCGAGCGGGCCGCGATCGCGGGTCGGGTCTATCGGACCCTTCTCGACGCTTGGAGCCAGCGGGCCCTGGCGCCGACCGGTACCCGAGAAAGCCAGTCTGACGAAGTTGAATTCTCCAGCCGTGAGCTGGCGGAGCGTTCAGGGCAATGGTCGCTCCGTTGGCAGGAAGCGCAGGACAACGCGGCGAAGAGTCTTGCCGGTCGCTACCAGGCATTGTCCGATCATATCAACCGGATGACCGTCCTCGAGGACGGCCGCTTCTTGCGCGGCGCCGGCAAGGCGGCCGTGGTTCCGGCCAGACGATCGGCCGAGCCGGAGCCGCCCCGATTGTTCGCCGAGATCGCCCGGTTCTACCGGCCGGTTGACGGGCGCGGCATCGACCGGGTCGTTCCCCAAAGCGTCGAGGACGAGCGACCACTCAAGTCTCCGGGCATTGCCGTCAGCCCCGCCGAGCGGGTCCAGATTGCGGGCCGAGTCTACCGGACGATCCTGGACGAAGCGGTCGCCCGGTACCTGGCAACATCCCCGGCCGGTGCGGCGCGTCCGGTCGACGACTCGGCCCTCGACGCAATCCTCGCCGAGCGGCTGGGTTACTGGTCGGACCACTGGAGGCACGCGCAAGACGATGCCGTCATGGCCCCGGACGCGCGATCGTCGTCGGTTCGCAACGCATCAGCTCGGCTCGCGTCGGTCGGGACGCAACTCGGGGGCCCGGCCGCGCGCCGGGCAGCGGTCGTGTCGCACATCGAGCGGATGAGTGCCCTGGAGGGAGGCCGATTCGTGCGCGACGAAAACAACCGTGCTGGCCGCCCGGCGGTTGAGGTCGTCGATATGACCCGGCTCCGCGAGTTCGTCGAGATCGCCCGGTTCTACCGGATCGAGGCCGAGAGCCGGTTGCCGGAGGCGTCGAGGCCGAAGGGTAGGGACGTGACGGCCCCCAGCCGAGCAGCGAGCGCGGCCCGGATCTACCAGACGATCCTCGACGGTGCGGTGCGCCGGTACCGGGAGACGAACCTCAAGGCTGTTGCGCCTTCCGACGTCGGCCGAGGCCTCGACTCACGTACCGCGGAGCGACTCGGGTCATGGTCGATCCGATGGGCGCGAGCCCAGGGCGGCGAGGGCCGTAACTCCCAGTTCGTCGCGGTACGATCGCACATCGAGAGGATGGCGTCGCTGGAGGACGGCCGATTTATGAACAACGCAACCGCGCGAGGCGGCTTGCCTGTTGCGACGCCACCTCCCCGCGAATTCGCCGAGGTCGCGAGGTTCTTCCGGCTGGAAGCCCTGTGGGAGCTGGAGATCATCAAGTCTCGATGACGTCCGGACTGGAGAGGCGATCCGATCGATGATCACACCCATCCTACTGGCCGCCCTCGCGGTATCCGGCCCGGCCGTCGATTACACGCGAGAGATCAAGCCGATCCTCGTCGCGCGTTGTACGAGCTGTCACGGAGCGATCCGGCAGAAGGCCGGCCTGCGCCTGGACACGGGCGCACTGATCCGCCGCGGCGGAGACAGCGGCCCGGCGGTCGAAGTGGGCAGCAGTGCGGACAGCCTGCTCATCGAGCGTGTGACCGCGACGGACGGCTCGGAGCGAATGCCGCCCGAGAGCGAGGGGACGCCGCTCAGCCCCGACGAAGTGACCGCTCTGCGAGCCTGGATCGACCAGGGCGCTCGAGCACCGACCGAGCCGACTCCCCCCGACCCGCGTCGGCACTGGGCCTTCCGGCCGATCTCGCGACCCGCCATAACGCGAGTGGAGTCCACGGTCTGGGCTCGCAATCCTGTCGATGCGTTCCTCGACTCGACACGTCGGGAACACGGCCTGAAGCCGTCTCCGCCGGTCTCCAAGGATCTCTGGCTGCGTCGAGTTTATCTCGACCTGATCGGCCTGCCTCCGACCCGCCAGGAACTCCATGCCTACGTGCGCGACGAGAGACCCGACGCCGAACAGAAGGTCGTCGATCGGCTGTTGAGCAGCCCGCGCCACGGCGAGCGCTGGGGCCGGCACTGGATGGATATCTGGCGTTACAGCGACTGGTATGGACTGGGCCAGGAACCTCGCTATAGCCACCCGCATCTCTGGCACTGGCGCGACTGGATCATCGCGTCGCTCAACGCCGACAAGGGCTACGATCGAATGGTCCGGGAGATGCTCGCCGGCGACGAACTCGCGCCGGACGACCCCGACACGGTTCGCGCCACCGGCTTCCTGGCCCGGAACTGGGACATCTTCAATCGCGATGCCTGGCTCGCGAGCACCGTCGAGCACACGGCTCGCGCGTTCCTCGGCCTGACCATCCAGTGTGCCCGGTGCCACGATCACAAGTATGACCCGATCTCCCAGGCCGACTACTACCGCTTCCGGGCCTTCTTCGAGCCCTACCACATCCGGACCGATCGCGTACCCGGCGAGGCCGACCGGACCAAGGCCGGCATTCCGCGCGTGTTCGACGACTTCCTGGGCCGGCCGACATATTTGTATGTTCGCGGCGACGAAACGCGGCCGGTCAGGTCCCGGCCCCTGCGGCCGTCGACACCCGCCGTTCTGGGCGGAGATGTCCGCATCCGGCCGATCCCCCTGAGCCTCACCGCCGCCTGCCCCGACAAGCGACCGTTCATCATCGACGAGGCACGCGCCCAGGCCGATCGATCCGTCCTCCAGGCCCGGACCGATCGCGACCGAGCCCGACACAATTGCGAACAAGCCGAGCGAGATCTGGCGGCGGCCCAGGACGAAGATGCCAGGGCCGCGACGGGCCTTGCCGGCGCCGCGGGCAAGCCCGACAAGCTGGAGCCCGCTCGCACCGCGGCCGTCGGTGCCGTCGAGAAACTGGCCCGCGCCCGGCAGGCCGCCCAACTTGCACGCGAAGACCGCGATGTCGCCCAGGCAGGCCTCGTCCAGGCCGAGGCCAGGCGCTCGGCTCTTCTCGCCGTCCTGGCGGTCGAGCGACTCGAGGATGAGGGGGCCAGATCGAGCGGCTCCTCATCCTGGGCCGACGCGGCACAGACCGCCTCGGCCGCGCAGCGAGCCCTCCAACTCGCCGATGCGAATCATTCGGCCCTCGCGGCTCGTCGCGACAACGACCGCGCGCGGCGGACCCTCGATGGACTCCTGCTCATGTCGGCCGGCGGAGATGGGGCCGCGACCAAGGACAAGGATGCCCGCGCGAAGGCCGCGGCCTCGCTGGTCAACGCGAGGGGACGGCTGACGACCGCACGCGAATCGCTCGCTCGCGCCGAGGCCCTCGTCAAGCGTCCGCCATCCACCGAATACGCCCCGCGTCCGCTCGAATTCCCGAGGGCCAAGACGACCTATCGCGAGGCACCGAGCAACGCACCGTACTCGAAAATCAGCACCGGCCGCCGGCTCGCCCTGGCGGACTGGATCGTCGGACGCGGCAATCCCCTCGCGGCTCGCGTCGCCGTCAATCATGTCTGGGCCCGACATTTCGGTGCACCATTGGTTGGCGCGATGTCCGACTTCGGACTCCGCAGCGTCCGCCCCGAGTCGATCGACCTTATCGACTGGTTGGCCGTCGAGCTGATGGAATCCGGCTGGAGTTTGAAGCATCTGCACCGACTGATCGTCCTCTCCCAGGCCTATCGGATGCGATCGAACGACTCTGGCCCGACCGACCCGAATCGCCGCATCGACGCCGACAATCGTTATCTCTGGCGCATGAATGCCGGCCGCATGGAAGGAGAGGTCATCCGCGATAGCCTCCTGTTCATGGCCGAGCGACTCGACGTGACGATGGGCGGCCCGGATTTGCCGATCGACTTCGCCGAGTCCGGCAGCCGACGGACGCTGTACTACCGGACGGCACGAGACGAACGAATCCCGATCCTGACCGTGTTCGACGCCCCGAATGTCGAGGAGTGCTATCGGCGGCACGAGACGATCGTGCCCCAGCAAGCGCTGGCGTTGAGCAACAGCGGCATGGTGCTGACTCGCGCCGGACAGATCGCCGCGGCGATCGACCGCGAGGTCGGCGCGGAGCCTTCGCCCGCGATTCGCGCGGCGTTCGTGATTTCGGCCTTCGAGCGCATCCTGGGTCGGTCTCCCAGGGGCGCGGAGCAGGCCGAATGCGAGGCGGGGCTGGTGAGCCTGGCCCAAGCATTCTCCGAGGAAGCCGCCGCCGCTCGGTTGCCGGAAGCCCGGGCCAGGTCGGCCCTGGTACACGTGCTCCTGAACCACAATGATTTCATCACGATCCGATAAGATCGGATGCTGAGAGAAGAAAATGCGTTTCACGCGGAGACGCAAAGGAATTTTCCGCAGAGGGCGCAAAGAAGACAAATGCATCAAGACTTGTTTTCGCCATTCTTCTCTGCGTCTCTGCGTGTTTTCCGTGCGTCTCTGCGTGAAATACTTCCTTTAGCGCCACGGCGAGAGAGCCTCCCATGAGCACGAGACGGGCGTTCCTGGCGGACGCGGGCATGGGTTTCCTGGGTCTTGCACTGGGCGCGATGCTGCATCGAGACGGGTTCGCGCGTGCGGACGATGCACCCGGTTGGGCTCCCCCCGACGGCCGTCCGCATCACCCGCCCCGGGCCAGGCGCGTCATCTGGTTGATGATGCGAGGAGGCGTCAGCCACCTGGAGAGCTTCGACCCCAAACCCGCGCTCGACCGCCATGCGGGCAAGATGATCGGCGAGACCTCCTACAAGTCGACGGTCTTCGACTCGCCTTTCCTCAAGAATGTCCGGGAACAGGTCGCCAATAACATCATCGACAAGCAGAAGGCCCGGATCTATCCGACGCAGATCGGGTTCCGAAAAGGCGGACAGAGCGGGACTCCGGTCAGCGACTGGTGGCCCCACTTGCGAGGCTGCGTCAACGACATCGCCGTGATTCGGTCGATGTTCACCACCGACAACAATCACGGCGCGCAGATGGAATTCCTCACCGGCCGCCACCTGCTCGACGGCTGTTATCCGACCATCGGCGCCTGGATCCACTACGGGCTCGGGGCCCTCAGCGATGAGCTGCCGCAGTTCATCGCGATGGGACCGGCACTGGAATCCCAGTGCATGGGGGGCGTCGATGCCAACTACCTCGGCCCCGAGCATGCGGGAGTCCTGCTCAAAGTCGACCCGAACGACCCCCTGCCCTTCGCCCGCCCGGGCGTACCCGTCGGCCAGTCCGAGGGCATGATCAAGGCCGACCTCCTCGGTCGACTGAACCGGCTCGCGACCCAGGAGTATCCAGACGATCCCAAGCTGTGCGCCCGCATCCAGTCGTACGAGCTGGCCTTCCACATGCAGACCGCAGTCCCCGAGGTCTTGCGCTTCAGCGACGAGGACGAATCGACCCGACGGCTCTACGGGCTGGACCACGACGTCACGCGGCCGTTCGGACAGCAGCTCCTGGCGGCCCGCCGGCTGAGCGAGCGAGGGGTCCGATTCATCCAGGTCTTCCACGGCGAGGGTGCCGCCGGCGCCTGGGACGCCCATACCGGCCTCCGGGCCAACCACTCGGCCCTCTGCGCCAGGTTGACCGCCCGATCGCGGGGCTCCTGGTCGACCTCAAGCGCAGGGGGCTGCTCGATGAGACGATCGTCGTCTGGGCGACCGAGTTCGGTCGGACACCCTGCGGCAGGGGGCCGACGGCCGCGACCACCACAACTACGGCTTCTCGGTCTGGCTGGCCGGCGGCGGAATCCGGGGGGGACTCGTCCACGGCGCCACCGACGAGCTCGGCTTCCATGCCGTCGAGAACCGCCATTACGTCACGGACATCCACGCCACGATCCTCCACCTGCTCGGCATCGACTCCCGCCTGATCGAGATCCCCGGCCGCAAGCGACTGGAGGTCGAGCACGGCCGTCCGATCCGGGAGATCCTGGCCTGAGGCCGGGATTTGCGGTATTGATGGAGTCTCCCCGCCTCGACGATCGGGCGGGAATCGCCTCGCAATCCTCTCCCGGAGCGACCGACCATGATTCGACGATGGCTCGTCTTCTGCGCCTGTGCGGGCGCTTGCACGATGTGGCAGATGCCCGAGGCTCGCGCCGAGATCCAGGCAGGGGCCGCGATGCGCATCATCACGCCCGAGAAACTCTTGCCCATCTCGGGTGGAATGGGGGTCCCCAAGCCGGCGCGGGAGAAACGCGGAGAACTGACGGCTCGAGCCCTCGTCTTCAAGAAAAATGAGACCACGGTGGCGATCGTGGCGCTCGATCTGCTCGGATTTCCGTCGGCACTCGGGGATCGCGTGCGCGCCAGGGTCGGTCGGATTCCGGCTCGGAACATCCTCATCGGCTCCAGCCACACGCATAGCGCACCGGATTGCTACGCCTTCCCCGACGGCAAGGGAGGTCACACCGGCGACCTCAAGTACATGGATTTCGTCTGCGAGAAGGCCGCGGAGGCGGTCAACGAGGCGATCGACCGGCTCCAGCCGGCCCGGATCAAGGTGGCGACGGGCGAGGCCCAGGGCAAGATCGCATACAACTACTATGCCCCCGACCTGTACGACCGCCGGATGAGCGTGATCCAGGCGATCAACCCCCAGGGCAAGACGATCGCCACGCTCGTCAATTACGCGATCCATCCGGAAGTCCTGGGCAATAGCGAGGGAATCCTCAGTCCTGACCTGGTCGGCCCCCTCTGCGAGAAGCTGGAGTCGCGGGCCGGAGGAATAGCCCTCTTCATGAACGGGGCGCAAGGCGGGATGGTCACGGCCGATAATCGCAACCTCGACCAGCCGCGCGATTCCCACCGCGCCTACTGGAATGACGCGCGCTCGTGGCAGGAATGCCTGCGCATCGGAAACCTCATGGCCGACGAAGCCTTGCGAATCGTCAAGGACGCAACCGAGCAGAATGACCCGAATCTGTTCTGCGATGCGATCGATGTCCGATTCCCGGTCGATTCGGACGCGATGTGGGGCGTTGTCGTGTACTCTCCTCTGAAGTATTCACACGGCGACGACCGCACGATCAATGCCCGCGTCAACCTGCTCAATCTGGGAGATGCGCAAATACTCACCATCCCCGGCGAAGCGCTGCCGAACATCGGCTTCTATCTCAAGCGCAAGATGCGAGGCAAGCATAACCTGCTGTTCGGCCTGACGAACGAGGCCTTCGGCTACATCTTGACCAAGGTCGATTTCCAGAGCTTCCCTCGGTATGACTATGTCTCGCGCACGTCTCTCGGCGAGATGACCGGCGAGATCCTGATCGAGAAGTCGCTCGAGCTCGTCAAGAAGGCGCCGAAGCCGGAGCGTTGATTCGCGATGAATCACCGCAAGTAAGCCCCCGGTCGAGCTGATCACAAAACTCGCGGCCGTCAGAATCTGGCGCGTGCTTCGCAAGCGGAATTGACTCGCTTGTGTGGCGGCGGTCCTGCGGGAGCGCCGCGCATTGACTGGAAACGAGCGTCGATCCTGAGAGCCAATCATGCCTGCAAGAAACGCCGATCTCCATGGGAATGCGCCGGATAAGTCGGACGTGGCGATCCTCCTCATCGACGTCATCAACGCCCTGGAATTCCCCGAGGGCGAGCAGCTCTTGCGATTCGCCATCCCGATGGCCGAGCAGATCGCGAGGCTCAAGCAGCGGGCCAGGCGGGCCGGCGTGCCGGTGATCTACGTGAATGACAACTTCGGCAAATGGCGATCGAATCTCAACGCTCAGGTCGAACATTGCCTCCAGGATGATGTGCTCGGGCGACCGATCGTCGAGCGTCTCCGTCCGGGTGAGGACGATTATTTCGTGCTCAAGCCCAAGCACTCCGGTTTCTTCTCGACGACGCTCGATGTCCTGCTCGAATATCTGGGTTCCAGGACGCTCGTGCTCACCGGCATGGCGACCAATATCTGCGTCCTGTTCACCGCCAACGACGCTTACATGCGAGACTTCCACCTGGTGGTGCCATCGGATTGCGTGGCCTCGAACACCGAGGAAGAGAACCGTTACGCCCTGGAGCAGATGCGCAAATTACTCCAGGCCGACACCCGCCCGGCGGCGGACGTGAAATTCGAAGTCGGCAAGCGGGAGTATTACCCCGGCAAGGAAGGATCGCACGCCGGCTCATACTAACCCGAAGCGTCAGCGAGGTCCCGCGGCCTTTCCCCTCGCTGACGCTTCGGGTTAGTATGTGAGCTTCTTCCGCGCCAACGTAATAACCCGGAATTCAGGGGTGCGGCGCATTCAGAACGTCGTGACTTTCACCGCCTCGCGGATGAATCCCGGGTCGATGGTGATTCCGAAACCGGGGCCGGACGGGACCCGGACCATGCCGTCCTCAACCTTCAACGACGAGGTCTCGCTACTGACGGGGATCTCGGCGTCGCCTTTGAACTCCGTGAACGGGACGGGATTCGGGATGCACGACGCGAAGTGTGCGGCGTCGAGGTAACCCAGGCCCGAGCCCGACATGTGCGGCGTGCAGAGCAAGCCCGCTGCGTGCGCCATCCTCGCGACCCGCATCGAACGGATGAAGCCTCCGTAATAGTGCAGATCCGGCTGGATGATGTCGAGCCCTCGATTGGCGATCACCCAGCGGAAGCGAGATTCGCTGAACTCCTGCTCGCCGCCGGCCACCGGGATGCGAAGCGCGTCGGCGACCGCCTTGGTCTCCTGGAGGTGGTCGAACTCGCACGGCTCCTCGTAAAACGCGTAGTCGTATTCCTCCATGAGCCGGCCGATCGCGATCGCTTTCGGCACGTCATAGGAGCTATTCGAATCGGCATAGAGCGTCATCGACTTGCCGAACGCCTCGCGAACCATCGGGATCAGCTTCTCGGTCCGACCCGGCAGGGAATCCGCATTCTTGCTCATGCGACCGCCGAGGCGAAACTTCAACGCCTTGGCCCCGGTCTCGGCGACGAGCTTCCTGAGGTTGGCGACCTCCTCCTCGGGCGTGTTTCCGCGAACTCCGCTGGCCCGGTAGACGGCGATCTCGCGACGCTTGACGCCGCCCAGGAGGTCGCCGATCGACTTACCCGCAAGCTTGCCGAGCAGGTCGAGGATGGCGAACTCGGCGGCCGCCGTGCAGACCCAGAGCGCGAGTCCCTGGTACTTGTAATTGTCGTCGCGCCTGTAGAGTTCCCAGAGCATCGGCTCGAGCTCGCGGGCATCCTTGCCCACGAAGAAAGGGGCGACCCGGTTGAGGAAGATCGGGTAGGTATGAACCAGGTGCATCGCGTTGGGGACGCCGATCCCCTCGGCTCCGTCGGTCGTCCGCACGCGAACGAGGAAGTTTCGCCGGTTGCGGATCAACTCCATCGAGGCAATCTTGACGGGCTTCTCCAGGCCGTCCAGGCGGAGGACCGGGGCGCCCGCGGCCTCGTCGAGCCGCCGATAGGTCTCCCGAAGATCCTCCGCGGCTCTTCCTGGCCTGGCCATCGAGGCCAACATCCCCGTTCCCAGGGCAGTCCGGACGAAAGCGCGTCGAGTCGGTCTCATGATCCGTCTCCCGTGGAGTACCGCCAAATGTCCGGATTTCCAAATAAGTTCAGTTCATGCTGGGATCGGCCGGCATTCCTCGTAGTCCAAGGATGTCTGAAAGGGTCCTGGCGTTGAATGCGCCCAACGAGGCTTCCCAGAGATCGTGCTTGCCCGACCAGAATACGTGCTCGGCCCTGGCCGGGAGGGTCTTCCACGACTCCCGCTCGATCTCGCCTTCCAGTTGCCCCGGCCCCCAACCGGAATAGTTGGCCACCACGAGAGAGGGCTGGGGCTTCCGGCTGAGCAGATGCTGGACTTTCGTCGCTTCGAGGGTCAGGTAGACGCCGGGGATGACCTCGCGGTCCGCCATATCTTCCACCGTATGGAGGACGGCCAGCGTGCCCTTCACGGGGCCGCCGATGTGCAACGGTTTGTCCCACTCGAACTCGTCATCGAAGATCTTGCCCGAGAGGTCGGACATCGTGGCATCCGTCGGCCTGTTGAGGATCATGCCGATCGCCCCGTTCTCATCATGATCGATCATCAGGATGACGCTCTGGGTGAACATCGGAGCGAGCAGATCGGGCGTGGCGATCAGGATCTGGCCTTCGAGGGATTGCATGTCTTTTTCAAGTTCGATGTTTATGGCCGGTATGATTCGTGATTCCCGCATCGGGCGCGACAAAGAGTAACGGGAAGATCGAAGCAGGCCCTGCATGGACGATGGTGGTTCCCCAACACTAGAGTCGGAGCCAGACCTGATATCTTCGCACCCCACCCCTTCGCATGCCAGTGGTTCTGTTCGCCTGATTGCACCATCGAGCGACCCCGACCTTGGGATATCGCCGCGAAATTTTACCCAATCTTCCTATTTTCGGCTTCGTTTTCGATTTTTTTGCAGACGATCCACGAATTTCCCTGAGCAAACCGAGTAAAGCATGGATGATATGATGATAAAGCGTCCCGAAGCTACCATGCAAACACTTGAGATCTTTCAGGCAGTTGGGTGTGACCAATCTTCCATGATAGTTCGCCATTCGAATTCGCGAGGTGTCGTTACCTCGGCCGACCCAAATCCTGCAGTCATGCGATTGCCCTCCATTGCAGGATTGGGGCGTTGCATGATCCATCAACTCTCTTTGCGGCAGCATGACTTGTTCGATCATCTCGGCACAGATCGGGATTCGAGTCGAGCGTGGAGCGCCAGCGATTTACCTATCTTATAGTATGCCGCGGTTCCTCAAATCCATACGTTTCTCGTGAGAAGTACAGGGGCAGGATCAAGTCAATACAGTCCGCAACCCTTTCGGCCAGGCGATCCGGACTCTCCTTGCAGAGTTCCTCGTGAAGCCTGACCATCTTGGGAATTGCGTACTTGTCCTTGGCCTCCATCAAGTAATCGACGATTCGTTTCTTGACGCCACTCTCCTGGGATGGAGTATCCTCGATCCCCAACGCTCGGGCGAGACGCATCGAGACGGGCGAGCCTTTCACCTCATCGAGGAGTTCGTCCAAACGCTTTCGAATGGTGCTTCGGTACGACTCCCAACGGAGGGCATAGTCGTCTTCTGATGACTTGCTCTCGTCAACTTGAGCGATGACCTTGCCAGGACCGCGTTCGATCGAGTTGACCTCTGAGAGATCTCCGGTGCCGTAATGCATCAGCCTCGTGGGTGGAACGGGGGCGGCGTTATCGCGAGCGCGGGAATCGTCCGATCGCGCTGGTCCCTTGCGATCCTGGGATGGTCCCCGAGGAATTGAAAACCAACTGGACGATCATACCCTGGGAGACTCCCGCTGAATCCAGGGAGTCCGCGCCGAGCGCGGAAGCATCCGGGAAGTTGACCGAACGCATCCTCATCCTGCTCGCGTTCGCGTTGCGCGTTCTTCCTCGATGCATGCAGCCTCGTATGGCATGGCGAACGCATCCTCATCCTGCTCGCGTTCGCGTTGCGCGTGGAGCCCTGGCTGATCCGCGAGGTCCGACGGCTCTTGCCTGCGGGTCGTCGAGATGCCGGCGTCGAATCGCGCGTCTGGCAGCACGAGGCGTTTCACAGCCGGCATTTCCAGGCGGCGTCGTTCCGGCCGGAAGCGGCCCAGGCCTTCCAAGCGAGGATCGGGGAAGAGTCCGTGGACCTGCGCCGGAAGGTCTACGAGCTGACCCGTCGCGTACGCCAGGGCATTTATCCCGGTGTCTGGTGCGCGGAGCTCCTCGGCCTGGAAGGCGAGGCCGCAGAGGTCGGGCTGACCGAGGACGTCCTGCAGCAGGCGGCGTGGTGGTTCGAGGAGGAGCGGCGATCGCTCAGGGAAAGTGGTGCCGGCACGGACTCATCGGGCGACCAGGCGACCTGGTTTCGCCGGGTCCTGACGCGCCTCCCACGGTCGGCCTACCAGGGGAAGGCGAGCGTGGCCTTGCACGACATCTGGTCACTGGTCGAGTCGCCGGGCGATCGCCCGCCCGATGGCCTGGATCCCCTAAGACTCCCCGTGACTGACCGGATCGAGCGAATGTTCGAATTGCGCCAGGGGGCTGGCGGCCTGGCGGCTCAGGCCATCTCGGGGAGGAACCCGCTCTGGGATCCGGCATCGGCCAATGAGCCGCCGGGCAGCCTGGTGAGCTTGATCCGGACCCGGAACGCACGGATCAAGGTCGAATCCTTTACGGATCGACCCGTCTGGGCCTCCGAGTGGGGGAAGGATCGATACGGCTTCTGGGCCGCGTTTCGGGTCAAGGGGGTTCGTCAGCGACTGCGCTGGATTCCTGCCGGTGAATTCATGATGGGATCGCCCGAGACAGAAGAGGGTCGCTTCGAATTCGAAGGCCCGCGGCATCTGGTGCGGATTTCTCGCGGTTTCTGGCTGTTCGACACGCCGTGCACCCAGGAATTGTGGGAAGCCGTGATGGGCGAGAACCCAAGCTACTTCCGTTCGCCGACGCGCCCGGTCGAGCAAGTCAGTTGGCAGGACTGTCGGGCCTTTATGGAGCGATCAAACGGCCTGGTCGAAGGGCTCAGTCTTTCGATGCCCTCGGAGGCGCAGTGGGAGTATGCCTGCCGCGCCGGGACGGAGACGGAAACGTATGCGGGAGACTTGAAGATCCTTGGCAAGCGTAATGCTCCCATCCTGGACGGGATCGCGTGGTATGGGGGGAACTGTGGGGTGGGGTTCGAGCTGACCGGCGGATATGACATGTCGTCATGGCCGGAGAAACAATACGATTTCCAGACGGGAGGCACGCACCCGGTGGGTGGCAAGGATCCGAACCGATGGGGCCTGTACGACATGCTGGGAAACGTCTGGGAGTGGTGTCTGGACGGGTGGGATCCCGATTTTTATGCGAAATCCCCGCGCGATGATCCCAAGGCAACGACGGAGGCGACTGGCGACCGGGTGATCCGGGGCGGTGCGTGGTACGGGCTCGCGCGGGACGTGCGCGCCGCGTCCCGGCCCGGGATCGATCCCTTCATCCGGAACCACGGCCTCGGCTTTCGCTGTGGCGAGTTCCGGAGCGCCGGTCCGGTCGGCGCGGGGAGCCGGGTCGAGCGAGGGGTGAGCCGGTCTGAGCGCCGTGCGGAGCACGTTGCGGAGCAAAGCTCAGAACGCGAATCCCCGAGCGAGACCCGCTGGCTCGAGCCGGGAAATCGGGGAGGCGAAATCCTGGAATTTTCGGCTCTGACAACAGTCCGATTGTCGTCCGACGTCGAGGAGCTGACGATCCGGACCATGACCCGCCCGGACTGGGCGTCCGCGATCGGGCGGGATGGATCTGGACTGTGGGCCGATTTCTCGATCAAGGATGCGGCCCGCCAGCGGTTGCGCTGGATCCCGCCCGGCCGATTCGTGATGGGCTCGCCGCCGCAGGAAGCCGGGCACCGGGAAAATGAAGGCCCTCAGCGGATGGTGCAAATTGAGGAGGGGTTCTGGTTGTTCGACACGCCGTGCACCCAGGCGTTGTGGGAAGCCGTGATGGGCGACAATCCGAGCCGGTTCCGAACGTCAACTCGCCCCGTCGAACAGGTGGGCTGGGAAGATGCCCAGGGGTTCATTCGGCTATTGAACGGCTTGATGAACGGACTGGAACTGTCGCTTCCTTCAGAAGCCCAGTGGGAGTACGCCTGCCGCGCGGGTACGACCGGTGCGACTTACGCGGGAGATCTGGAGATCAAAGGGCAGAATAATGCCCTTGTCCTGGACGAGATTGCGTGGTACGGGGGGAACTGTGGAAAGGATTTCGAGTTGAGCGACGGATATGACATGTCGTCGTGGCCGGAAAAGCAATACGAGTTCAAGTTCGGAGGGACGCGTCCGGTCGGCGGCAAGGCCCCCAATCCGTGGGGCCTTTACGACATGCTGGGGAACGTGTGGGAGTGGTGCCTGGACAAATATATAGAGAGCCCTGGCACGCCGGCGGCTGCCGTCCGGGTGATTCGGGGCGGTGCGTGGGGCGGCGACGCGCGGGACGTGCGCGCCGCGTGCCGGAGCGCGGACGGTCCCGGCATCCGGTACGTCAACCTCGGCTTTCGCTGTGGCGAGTTCCGGTCGGGGCATTTGAGCGAGGGTTGAGCGGGGCTGGGCAGTGCGGAGCACCGCTCAGCCCGCGAACACCCGAGCGACGCTATGATTTACATATAATTTGAATGTTCATATTTTGATTGTTTATGGTATGTGCGATCGCGGGGATAGGCCATGAAGATGCGCTTCTTCACGATACCGATACAGGATAGCGGTGGCGCGACCGGGGAGCTGAACGGGTTCCTGTCGAATCATCGCATCCTGACGATCGAGCGGCATTTCGTGGCGGATGGGGCCAACAGTGCCTGGGCGATCTGCGTCAATTATCTGGATTCCGCCGAACGGGTGGCGGCCGATAAGCTTATCGGTCTGGGAGGCTATGCTCGCTGCGACGCGACTACCATGATTGCCGGACGGAGCCGGCTTTCGCAGGATCTGTAGGAGGAGTTCTGTCTCCCTCTGAGAGTTCTGGCCTTGTCTCGAGACATTGAAGCTTAGGCTCATGAGCCGAGATTGGGAAATGTCGTCGGGACGGCCATACCAACCCGAAGCGTGAGCGAGGGAAATGCCGGCGGATCCCTCGCTCACGCTTCGGGTTAGTGTAAGAGGCAGTTCGGCCTCGTGCCGAGCGAGGCCCGAGAAAAGCCCTCTGTCTCACCAATCTTGGCCCATGAGCCGAAGCTTGATCGGGTCTCCGCTGTGTTATCTCGAAGCGAACGTTCGCGGGTTGGAGTTAGAGGCGTCGAGGCGTCCGCCGGTCCTCGATACGGGTTCCTCTCCGGAGCTGCATTCGAGTAAGATGGGGTTTTAGGTCGATTTCATTCAAGATCGTCGCTCATGGCGAAAGGGGGAATCCGCGACGACGCGATGCCCCCAAATTTGGGAGATTGCCAACGTGAGAACGACGAAGGCGATCTCGAGACCATCTCGATCTCGACGATCGGTCCACAGTCCTATTAGCCCTTCGCAAGCCAAGATGGTCTCGAGCATCCTTAAGTTTGCGAATGATCCTGTCCGCCTGAACATCCTCCTCTCTCTGTCGGACGCGGGGCGAGGCATCGGTGAATTGTACGCTGCATCCGAGCGGAGCCAATCCACACTGGTTCACCATTTCGCGCTCCTCCGCCTCGGCGGGCTCATCACCGCTCGACTTCGAGGAGGTCGAAAAGTCTACTTCCTGACGGCCAAGGGTCGAATGGTCACAGAAGCCGTGCGTCCACTTCTCCGCAGCGAGCGGCACAAGAAGCACGAGATCCCGGAATCGACCCCGATCGACTCGGCTTTGATCGAAGTCGTGAGTGGATTCGTCGATGATCCCGAGGGCTGGTTTCGCACGCCGAACATCGAGTTCGAGGGGCGGCGGCCGATCGACCTGCTGGGAACACCCGACGAACAGAGATTGAAGGACGGCATCGAGGCGGCAAAGCTCGGCATGTTCTCATGAACTTGCTCGCATGCCAAAAGCTCTCGCTCGAGCCGATCAATGCCATTTGGTACCGGGCCATCTCCGCCAAGCACTGGAAGACGGCACTGGAAACCGCACAGACGGCACAGATTCCGACCCGATTCAATCCGGGCCGATCAGCCAGAACTCCGTTTGAGATCCTCTATCTCGCCGAGAATCAGCTCGTCGCCTACTATGAGGTCGGGGCAATCTTCGGGCCGCCCGACCAGGCTCTGGCGAATCCGAGGCAGGGCAAGATGATCCCGATCGATGTGAGTGTGCGCTTACAGTCGGTCGCCAACTTGACCGACCCCACGCAACAAGCGCTGCTCGAGATCTCCGTGCAGGAATTGACGGGGAACTGGAATACCTATTCGCCCGGCACGGCTCCGACCCAGCTATTGGGGACGGCTCTCTTCTCGAGACGGAAAATCGAGGGATTCCTGGCGATCTCGGCCAAGCTACCTCGTTGTAAGACCTTAATCGTTTTCCCCAAGAAACTGCGAAAGGGGAGCGAACTTATCTTCGAGGATATCATCACACGAAAGACACATCGGATCGCGCCTGCCTCTAACACTTGACAGGGATTCCGCGATCTCTCCACGACTTCGACGATTCACAACTATGGCGTCTGCAGCTCACGAACTCCTCAAAGCATTCCATCCGCTGGCTCGAGGTATCCCGCCCGCCTGGGCCTGGGAGTGGGGCGAGGATCGGTACGGCCCCTGGGGCTTATTCCGGGTGAAGAGGGTCGGCCAGCGGCTGCGCTGGATTCCTCCCGGCCGGTCCCTCATGGGATCCCCGCCGGACGAAGCGGGGCGATTCGACGACGAAGGACCCCAGCGGACGGTGAGGATCGCCGAGGGGTTCTGGCTGTTCGACACGCCATGCACGCAGGAATTGTGGGAGGCGGTGATGGGCAAGAACCCCAGCCGGTTCCAATCGCCGACCCGCCCTGTTGAACAGGTGAGTTGGAAGGAAGCAGGGGCGTTCGTGAGACGATTGAACGGACAATTGAAGGATCTGGAGTTATCTCTCCCTTCGGAGGCTCAGTGGGAGTATGCCTGTCGCGCGGGCACGACCGGTGCGACCTACGCTGGGGACCTTGAGATTGTCGGCAAGCATAATGCTCCTACCCTGGATGGGATCGCTTGGTATGGGGGGAACTGCGGAGTGGGTTTCGAGCTGACCGACGGATATGACACGTCGCGCTGGCCGGAGAAACAATACGATTTCCAGACGGGAGGCACGCACCCGGTGGGCGGCAAGGATCCCAACCGATGGGGCCTGTACGACATGCTGGGGAACGTGTGGGAGTGGTGCCTGGACAAATCTTCAGAACGTCCTGGCGTGCCCGCGGCTGCCGTCGGGGTGATCCGGGGCGGTGCGTGGCTCGGGGGCGCGCGGCGCGTACGCGCCGCGTGCCGGTTCGGGATCGATCCCGGCTACCTGGTCAACACCCTCGGCTTTCGCTGCGGCGAGTTCCGGGCGGGTCATTCGAGCGAGGGGTGAGCGGGGCTGAGCCGTGCGGAGCACCGCCCAGCCCGCGAACACCCGAGCGACGCATTGATAATCACATTATTAATATGTTCATAAAATCAAGTTTCAATAATATGTGTCCTGTCGCGGGCGAGCCGCGAGGGTCGGGGGGAAAACGGGGCGGGCAACCATCCCGGATGCTGCGGTTACCGAGCGATCACGAAACCCGCGGGCAATGATCCGAGCGAGTCGGTCCCTCCGGTCTTGCTGTCGTCCTTGGCGTTTCCTATTTTTCGAGGCTGGCAAACTTGCCGGGAAGCTTCGCTGGAGGATCTCGGAATTGAACCGCCAAGGACGCCAAGAAGCCCGGAGGAAACATTCCAATCGATGATTGATCGTCTCGTATTCTTGGCGTCCTTGGCGGTTCCATTTTTTCCTAATGGCCCGATGGAAGGCGAGCACTCGGATCGAAGAATGGGCTGACGGCGATCGGGATGCGGGATGGGGCCTACGAGTGTATACTGAATGCCGTTCGGAAGGCGGACGATACCATGCCGGGCCGAGTTTGAGCGCTTCAGGCTTGGGTTGAGCGCGCGGAAAAAGGGGACAGGCACCCGGCCCACCGGCTGGTTGCCCGAGATCCCCGGGACCGTCCGGGGCCGTGAGCCAGTCCCCTTTTTCCGGCCCCGTGCGTATACCAAGCTTGAAGCGCTCTGGGGAGTGATGACAGTGGCTTTGGATCGTGTCAGGGACGGGACCATTCGCATCGGCACTCGCGGTAGCCACCTGGCGCGCTGGCAGTCCGAGTGGGTGGCCGATCGGCTACGCTCGCTACATCCGGGTCTGATCGTCGAGCTGATCGAGATCAAGACGCACGGTGACCGGGACCGCAACACGCCCCTGGCCGCCATCGGCGGGGTGGGCCTCTTTACCAAGGAGATCCAGCGGGCGGTCCTGGACGGGTCGGTCGATGTCGCAGTCCACAGCCTGAAAGACCTGCCGACGCAGGGACCCTCCGAGCTCGTCCTGGCCGCGGTGCCGCCGCGCGAGGATGTGGCCGATGCGCTGATCTCGCCGACGCACCGGACTCTCGATGCCTTGCCCCCGGGCGCGAAGGTCGGCACCAGCTCGCCGAGGCGTCGGGCGCAGTTGCTCTTTCGTCGGCCGGACCTGGACGTCGTGACGATCCGGGGGAACGTCGAGACCCGGCTGAACCAGGCCCTGGACGGTCGGCTCGATGCCGTGGTGCTGGCCTGTGCGGGTCTGAAGCGGCTGGGGCTGGAGTCGCACGTGACGCAACGGCTGGCTCCGCCGGAATTCTTGCCGGCGGTCGGTCAGGGGGCACTCGGGATCGAATGCCGACGCGAGGATGCGGCCGTCCTGGCGTTTCTCGGACCACTCGACGACCCGGCCACCCATCGCGCCGTGAGGGCCGAACGTGCCGCACTGGCGGAGCTGGAAGGCGGCTGCATCATCCCGATGGCCGCATGGGCACGGGACGTCAACGGGGATGAACGCACGCCGGATGGCACGGCGCTGGCCATCGACGCTGTCGTGTTCGACCCCGACGGCCGCGAACGCGTGGCGGTCACGCTCCGGGGCCCTCGCGATGACCCCGATGGCCTGGGCCGGGCGGCGGCCGAGTCGCTCCGCGCAGGGGGCCGAGCCGCTCTTGAAGCGGGATCGATCGGTGAGTCCGGAAACCGAGGCGTGATCGCGCCCCAAGTTTGCCGCGGTCACGAAGGGAGAATTTCCCAGACGTGTTCGGAAAATGTGTATGGGGAGCGCCTCGAGGGCCCTTTTCATCGGGTAGAGCACCAACGAACCCCCGAGGGAGCCCGAACCATGCCCAGGACCATGCCGACGTCCGTCTTCAATCCCATCCAACGCGTCTTCGCGCAGGGGACCGCCACGGGCCTGTCGGATGCCCAACTCCTGGAGCGATTCGTCGCCGACCGAGATGAAACGATGTTCGAGCTGCTGGTGGCGCGTCACGGCTCGATGGTGATGGGCGTCTGCCGGGGCGTTCTGCATCACCCGCACGATGCCGAGGATGCCTTCCAGGCCACCTTCCTGGTCCTGGCCCGAAAGGCGCGATCACTCTGGGTCGATGGGTCGCTGGCGAGCTGGTTGTACCGGATCGCCTTGCGGATCTCCGTCCAGTCCAAGGCAGACGCCGATCGGCGTCGCCGTCGCGAGCGGCAGGCCGCCGAAGTCCAGAAGCGGGATGACGGGATCGCCGCGCGGCTCGAGCCCGACGTCATCCCGATGCTCTGCCAGGAGATCGATCGTCTGCCGGAAAGGTATCGCGCGCCCGTGGTCCTGTGCCACATCGAGGAACTGACGCACGAGGCCGCGGCGCAGGCGCTCCGTTGTCCGATCGGGACGGTGCACGGCCGGCTGTCGCGGGCCCGGGAATTGCTCCGGCGGCGGCTCGTCCGTCGCGGAGTGGCCCTCCCCGCCGGGCTGGCCGCGATTCAGCAGGGTGCCGAATCCCTCGCCGCAGCCGTCCCGGATGCGTTGCGCCGGTCAACGATTCGCGCGGCGGTCAACCTGACGGTGGGTCGAGGAATCTCCGCGGCGGCCGGCTCCGCGACGGTCGGCACCCTCGTGCTGGCGACGATACGATCGATGGCCGTCGGTGCGATCAAGACGGCCGGAGCGATCGTCCTGGTGATCGGCGTGGCCGTCGGAGCAACCGTGCTCGCCGGCAAGGGCCCGGCCGGCATGCTCGCAACGGCCGACGAGTCTTCGTCCCGTCGCGATGCGGAAGCCATCCAGGGAGTCTGGGCGGTCACCGCGATCGAGCAGGTCAATCATCAGCCGAGTGATGAAGAGAAAGCCTTCTTGAAGACGGGTCAGTTCACCATCACCATCACGGCCGACCGACTGACCTTCGATCCTGACAAGAGCTCGACGAACTATCGCCTGGTCACTTCGACGACGCCCAGACGGATGCTATGGACCAAGACCGATGATCCCGCGAGCAAGGTGGTCGCGATCGCCTTTTACGCACTCGATGGAGATGACCTGAAGATTTGCGTCGGACGGGGAGAACCCGGCCGGGAACTCCAGCCGCCCCATGGCTTCGACATCAAGTCGGCCCCGCCGGGTACGTTCCCCACCTTGTTCGTGATGAAGCGTCAGAGGGGATCCGTCCAGGGTGACCTGGAACAAGCACCAAGAATCCAGAGTCTTCTCCCCGCGAAGTTCGACAAGCCTTCCGAACCTCGGATCTTGCCCGAAGCGAACGATGAGCCCCTGTTCGTCGACCTCGATATGGGTCATTTCTTGAGTCCGCCCTTCGACCTGGAGCCCTTGGAACGCGATCGTCCCACGGCCCTGCCCAACCTGGCTTTCCCGCAGAAGCTCAAAGATTGGGTCAGGCTCCATGGCATCGACGCGGCCGTCCAGACCGACGGTCGGTCGATCACCCTGCTGGGACTGGAGACGGAGGTCGGTCAGCTCCCACCCAAACCGGACACCTGGAAGGTACTGACGCCCGCCGAT
This sequence comes from uncultured Planctomycetota bacterium, assembly GCA_963743925.1. Taxonomy (GTDB): domain Bacteria; phylum Planctomycetota; class Planctomycetia; order Isosphaerales; family Isosphaeraceae; genus CAVZRC01. Next base: position 298,194 of record CAVURY010000041.1, read on the forward strand.
GCCCTGAGGTTGATCGAGCCGTTTCCCGATCAATCCCGGCGGCCGGTCGTCGGGAGATGGCCCCGGTTCGCTCGCACGTTCCGCCAGGAGGAATTGCCGATCACCTTGCCGTTCCTCACGCGTGAGGGGAGTCTGGGCATCCTGGAGCTATCGTTGGATCGCACCGACCCCAAGGATCAGGCAGGCATCCGTTGGAGCTACCGGATCGCAAGCGTTGGGGTCGCGCGTGGGGGTGATCTGGTTCCAGGGAGGACGAGCGGTCGATCGCCGGGCCGGGGGCTCCTGGACGATCCCGCGGGCCCCGTCAGCCTGCAAGTCTGGAAGGGGGGCATCGTCCTGACGAGGCCGGGGAGCCCGGAGTGGATCGAGATCGATCGGGGCAAGGTGGTCGTGAAAGTGAATCGCGCCGGGCTCGCCGGGCCGGATGCCACGACCGAGACCTTGATCGAAGCCTCGCGGCTGGTGACCGACGTGATGGACCTCGATGGCAGGCGGTTGCGGGTCACGCTCGCGGGGTCCAGCAAGAGATTGATCTGTCGTCGCGTCCGAGATCGGCTCGAGATCGGCGAGGATGGACTCGAGTACCCCTCACGGAAGTTCGAAGCTCGGAAGAAGACCGTCCTGTCGTGCGACCGAATCACGTTCGATCTGCCGTATTTCAAGGACATCTCGAAGGATCCGAAGAGCGATGCGATCGAGAGGCTCAAGAAGAGATAGGGCTCGGTGACGAGGCGGATTTTGCGATAGGGACCGGGTGGCGGGTTGTGTATAACGGTCCCGGATCACACGTGGATTCGGAGACCGTCTTGACCATGAGCTACAACATCCGGCTGCTCATCGACTGCCCCGATCACCCGGGACTGATCGCGGCGGTCTCCGGCTTCATCGCCCTGCATCGGGGGAATATCCTCAGTGCCGTCCAGTATGTGAGCGATCCGCCCGACGGCAAGTTCTTCATGAGGATGGAGATCGAGAGCCAGGGCTTCGGCCTGGGCCGGGACGAGTTCGACGCCGCGTTCTCTCCGCTGGCTCGCCAGCACGGGATGAACTGGCGAGTCGGCTTCACCGACCGGCCCAAGCGTATGGCCATCCTGGTCTCGAAATATGCGCATTGCTTGCTCGACCTCCTCTGGCGCTGGGAGGCCGGCGAGCTCGACGCCGAGATCCCGCTGGTGATCTCCAACCACGCCGACCTGGCCGAGAAGGTGGAGGCTCACGGCATCCCCTTCCATCATCTCCCCGTGACGAAGGGTGCGAAGGCCGAGCAGGAGGAGCAGGTCGTCCGGCTCTTGAAGGAGCACCAGATCGAGCTGGCGGTGCTGGCCCGTTACATGCAGATCCTTTCACCTCAACTATTGGAGTCGTACGGCCGGCCGATCATCAACATCCACCACTCGTTCCTGCCGGCCTTCATCGGGGCGAGCCCTTACCATCAGGCGTATGCCCGCGGCGTGAAGATCATCGGGGCGACGGCCCACTACGTCACGGCGGAGCTCGACGCCGGGCCGATCCTCCACCAGGACGTGGCGCACATCTCCCACCGGGACGGCGCCGAGGACATGGTCCGGATCGGCCGCGAGGTCGAGCGTCGCGTCCTGGCACAGGCCGTTCGCTGGCACCTCGAGGATCGCGTCCTGGTGGACGGGATTCGCACCGTCGTTTTCGAATGACCGGGCTTGCGAGTCGGGGGTCCTTGCGGGGATGATCGCCGGTGATCGTCGATTCAGTCGCGTCCCTTAGGCGCGACGAGGGGCTCGTAGAATCGCGGACGGCGGTCGGCGAATCGATTGATCTCGTGCCGACCCGGGACGCGGACGAGGTGCTTCTGGCGGGCACGCGACGGATCGATCTCGGCCGTCAGGATCTCGTCGGTATCCGCCCCGGCTTTCGCGAGCACACTGCCGGACGGGTCAACGATCGAGCTCGTGCCGATGAACAGGAAACCGCTCTCGACGCCCACGCGATTGACCGCCATGACATAGACGGTGTTCTCCATCGCGCGCGTCGGGATCATGTGCTCCGCGGCGCATTCCGAATGGGTCGGCCAGTTTGTCGGGAGGACGAGGAGATCGGCTCCCAGCAAGGCGAGGACGCGGGCGGTCTCGGGGAACCCGCCATCGTAGCAGATGTGCATCCCGACGCGGACGCCCCCGGCGTCATGCACGGCGAAGGGCCGGTCGCCGGGGTCGACGAACATGTCGATCCCCAGGAAGGGGAGATGGACCTTGCGATACGTGCCGATCACGCCCTCGGGCCCGGCCAGGACGCAGGCGTTGAAGAGTCTCGAGCCGTCGCGCTCCAGTAAGCCGAACACGCAATAACATCCGAGCCGCCGGCACTCCGCGACGACGCGCTTCACGTCTTCGCCGTCGACAGCGACGGCATGGGCCAGCCCTTCCTCGCGGCCGGAGAACCCGTATCCCGATAAGGCACATTCCGGGAAGACGACCAGGTCGGCGCCCGCCCGGGCGGCCTCGCCGAGCCGATCGAGGATCCGCTCCAGGTTATCGCCGAGCCGTCCCAGCTTCGGCTCCATCTGGACGGCCGCGACGCGATACTTCGCTTCGGTTGTCGATGTGGACATCTCGAGTTTGACTCGATATATAAGTAATTTTTTGGTATGTAAGCTTTCGATTAACGGTCGGAGTCGATGGCCTTGCCGGGTGGCATGCCACCCGGCAGGGCCGCTTCCTCCCGGGAATCCCTCACCCGAGCTTCACCGTGACGGTCTTGAGCTCGGTGTAGTGCTCGAGGGCGGCCTCGCCGTTCTCGCGGCCCTGGCCCGACATCTTGAAGCCGCCGAATGGCGTGTTGGAATCGACCACGTGATAGCAGTTGACCCAGACCGTGCCCGCCTTGACCTTCTTGGCGAACTTGTGGGCCTTGTCGATGTCCTTGGTCCAGATGGCCGCGGCCAGGCCGTACTGGGTCTTGTTGGCCCGGTCGATGACCTCGTCCACGCCCTGGAAGGGGAGCACGCTGACGACCGGCCCGAAGATCTCGTCCTTGGCGATCGCCATGTCGTCCTTGACGTTGTCGAAGATCGTGGGCTGGACGAAAAATCCCTTGTCGCCGACCCGCTCGCCGCCGGTCAACAGCCGGGCGCCCTGCTTCTCGCCCAGCTCGACGTAATGGAGGATCTTGTCGAGCTGTTCCTGCGAGACCTGGGGGCCTTGCTCGGTCTTGGGGTTGAGCGGGTCGCCGACGATCCGCCCCTTGGCTTTCTCGGCCAGGCGTTCGACGAATTCATCGTGGATCCTGGATTCGACGAACAGGCGGCTGCCGGCCGTGCAGCACTGGCCGCCGTGGAAGTAGATCGCGTGGAACGCGCCGGCGACGGCCGCGTCGAGGTCGGAGTCGGCGAAGATCACGTTCGGGCTCTTGCCGCCCAGCTCGAACGTCGTGCGCTTGAGCGTGTCGGCGGCGGCCTTCTGGATGATCTTGGCCGTGTCGACGTGGCCGGTGAAGGCGATCTTGTCAACATCCGGGTGGGCGACGAGTGCCGCGCCGGTCGTCTCGCCCATGCCGTTGACGATATTGACGACACCGTCCGGGAAACCCGCCTCGCGGGTGAGCTCGGCCATCCGGAGCGCCGTGAGCGGCGTCTGCTCGGCCGGCTTGAGCACGATCGTATTCCCGCACGCCAGGGCGGGCCCCCACTTCCACGCGAGCATCAGCAGCGGGAAGTTCCAGGGGATGATCTGGCCGACCACTCCGATGGGTTGCCGCAAGGTATACGAGAGGAAGTTGCCGCGGACCGGGATGGTCCGGCCTTCGACCTTGTCGGCCCAGCCGGCATAATAGCGCAGCGTGTTGCAGACCCCTTCCATGTCCCCCTTGGAATCCGTGATCGTCTTGCCGCAGTTGAGCGACTCGAGCGATGCCAGGTCGGCGGCGTTCTTCTCGACGAGGTCAGCGAGTTTGAACAGGAGTTTCCCCTGTTCGGCGGCGTCCATGGTGCTCCAGGGGCCCGTTTCCAGGGCCCGACGCGCCGCCTTCACCGCCCGGTCCACATCGGCCGGGCCCGCGGCCGCGACCTTCGCAATGACGTCGCCCGTGGCCGGGTTGTACGTCTCAAACTCGCCGCCATCGACCGGGTCTACCCACTCGTTATTGATGAAAAGCTTGGTGGACTGGACCTTCGGCTTGGATGTTGTCGCGGTCGCGGTCTTTGTCGCCATAGATTGTCGCTCCCGGGTGTTGGATGAAGAGTTCTCCCGCAGCTCAAGCTCGAGCGGTTAACGAATGGGTTGCAAACGCCCTGGCCGCATCGTCGCCACACTAACCCGACGCGCCAGCGAGGGTCCGATGGCATTCCCCTCGCTGGCGCGTCGGGTTGGTATGGCGCGTATGCAATCCGATCGTGAAGCGCCCCAAGACGAATCGTCGTCGGCATCGTGGGCCATGTCAACCCCCAGGAACCGGGATGCTATCGAGCCCAAAGATCACAGATCGCCGAGTCGACTCTTGAGACTCTCGCCTTGCTCACTCATCGTGACGGACCCAGAATGGAATCGGACATCGGTGTCTGATCGCGTCGTCGCCAACGTGCCCGCTCAAGGATCGCCCCATGAAGCCTGATTGGATGAGACTCGTCCGCTGCTCGCTTTTCCTGGTCGCCTGCGTCGGTATGCCGGTGGAGGCGGGAGAGTTGCGAGTCACGCGCATCTTCGGCCCCGAGGTCCCGACCGGCCCCTACAAGCATCCGGCGTCCATGACCGAGTTGAGCAACGGAGACCTTTACCTGGTCTACTACGGAGGCAAGGGGGAGTACGCGGTCGACACCGCGGTCTTCGGCGCGCGGTTGAGGAAGGGCACGACGCAGTGGACGGCTCCCCAGGCCATCGCCCATGATCCCTTCCGCTCGGTCGGCAACGGCGTGATCTGGGAGGCGCCGGATGGACTCGTCTGGCTGTTCTACGTGGTCCGTTACGGCGAGACCTGGTCGACCTCGCGCATCCAGTTCAAGGTGTCGAGGGACCATGCCGAGACCTGGTCGGACGCCTCGGTCCTCTCCCAGGACGAGGGCGATATGGTCCGAGGCCGGCCCATCGTCCTCGCGGACGGCGATTACCTCCTGCCCATCTATCACGAGACCGGACACGACCCCGAGTCGGTCGGACCCGATAGCACCTCGCTGTTCATGAAATTCAACCCGGCCAGGAAGACCTGGACCAAGACCGGTGCGATCCGTTCGGCACGGGGGAACATCCAGCCGGCCGTGGTGCAGCTCGAAGACGGCCGCTTGCTCGCCTACTGTTGACGAGGCGGCGATTATGACCCCAAGACGATCGGTTACATCGTCCGATCGGAGTCGCATGACGGGGGCCGTACCTGGAGCGAGGGGAAGGACTCGAACTTTCCCAATCCCAACGCCGCAGTCGATTTCCTCAAGCTGCGGAGCGGACGGCTCTTGCTGATTTTCAATGACAGCATGAGCCGCCGGACACCGCTCGCCGCGGCGCTTTCCCCGGACCAGGACCGGACCTGGCCGATCCGTCGGAACATCGCCGAGGGAAACAACGACTTCGGGTACCCCAGCGTATTTCAGGCCCACGACGGCCGCATCCACCTCGTGTTCACCTCCGACCGACGGAGCGTGGTCAACCATGCCGTCTTCGACGAGGATTGGCTGACTACCGGGCCCCCGAAACCTTGATCCACACGCCTTTGATGGATCGACCTGGTCGAGTCTCTCGGGGTTTCCAGCCCAATTCGCGAATTCGCACCAATGATTCGGGACTTCGCACGTCTAATAGCTGGAAGACCCCACGTCGCCCTGATGGAAATCCGCATCGCGAGGCAGGGCGAGCGGGACTGCATTGATCCGGGCGTGTGTGCGATCCCGGATGATGATCGCTGAGCGATGATCGGGCTTCACATCCCGAACATTGCCGAGGGGCGTTTCACTGGGGAGACACGATCATGCTAAGAGTACGCGCTCGATGGATCGGATGGTTCGCGGCGATCGTCTCGATGGGTCTGGTCATTCCTCCGGCCCGATCTCAGGGCATCATCATCGACCGGCGGCCGACGGTGCCCATCGCCCGGTCCTATGAGATCCGCGAGGTCAACATCGATGCCCGGGTCCGAGACCAGGTCGCCGAGGTCCAGGTCTCGCAGACGTTCCACAACCCCGGCTCATTCCAACTGGACTCGGAGTTCTTGTTCCCGCTCCCGGAGGAGGGCGCCATCCAGAACTTCGTGCTGCTGGTCAACGGCAAAGAGCTGCCCGGACGACTCCTTCCCAAGGACGAGGCCAGGCGGATCTACGAGGAGATTGTCCGGACCAAGCGAGACCCCGCCCTGCTGGAATACATGGGTCGCGGTCTCTATCGCACGAGCGTGTTCCCGATCCCTCCCGGGGCCGATCGCAAGGTCACGATGCGATATACCCAGCTCTGCAAGCGGGACCGCGACGTGATCGAATTCACCTACCCGCTCGGCACCCAGAAATTCACGGCCAAGCCCATCCAGCGGCTGATCGTCCAGCTCTCGATCCGCAACAAGGAGTCGATCAAGTCGATCTACTGTCCCAGCGACGATGCGACCATCCGTCGCCAGGGCGATCATGAGGTGGATGTCCGGCTCGAGCGTCATGATATCATGCCGGACGCCGACTTCCGGCTGGTCACCACGATGGCCGAAGGGGCGTTTTCGGCGTCTGTCCTCAGCTACCGGCCGAGCGAGTCGGAGGATGGTTACTTCCTGGTGCTGGCCAGTCCCGAAGTCAAGCCGGCCGACACGCGCCCCGCCCCAAGACCGTGATCTTCGTGCTCGACCGCTCCGGCTCGATGGCGGGAAAGAAGATCGAGCAAGCCCGACGCGCGCTGAAATCGCTGCTCAACAACCTCCGCGACGAAGACCTCTTCAACATCGTGGTTTATGACGACCGCGTGGAGAGCTTCAGGCCCGAGCTCCAGCGCTACACGTCGCGGAGCCGCGAGGAAGCCGAGCGGTTCGTGGATAACATCCGCGAGGGCGGCAGCACCAATATCGACTCGGCACTCAAGACGGCAATGGAGATGCTCCGGGATTCGTCGCGCCCCGGCTATGTCCTGTTCATGACCGACGGCCTCCCCACGGCCGGAGAGGTGCAGGAGCAGCGAATCGCGGAGAATTGCAAGCGAAGCAATGGCCGACGATCGCGGCTCTTCTGTTTCGGCGTCGGCTATGACGTCAATGCCCGCCTGCTGGACCGGCTCAGCGGCGGCAATACGGGGACCAGCGAGTACGTCAAACCCGATGAAGATATCGAGACGCACGTCGGTCGCTTCTATTCCAAGATGACCAGCCCGGTCTTGACCGAGCTAAGACTCGAGATGGCGGGGATCGATACCAACCGGACGTATCCTCGCGACGTCCCGGACCTCTTCGACGGGGGCCAGATCGTGCTGGCGGGGCGATACCGGCAATCGGGCTCAACGACCCTCCGCATCACGGGTAAGGTCGGCGAAGAGACCCGGAGATTCGAGTTCCCGGCGGAGCTGGCGAGCCCTTACCGAGGGGCAAGCTACGACTTCGTCGAGCGGCTCTGGGCCGTGAGGCGAGTTGGGGATCTCATCGACCAGATCGACATGAACGGCCAGAACAAGGAACTGGTCGAAGAGCTCGTGAACATCAGCATGAAATACGGTTTGCTCACGCCGTACACCTCGTTCCTGGCCGATGAGCGTGTCTCGTTGCATGCGATGGGCGCGAATTCGATCCGGGCCGGCCGCTCGCTCGAATCCCTCTCCGAAGTCAGTGGTCAGTTCGGGGTCGATCAACGTGGCTTCAAGCAAGGCTACATGAACGCCATGCGAGCACCTCAGCAGAACGCTTCTGCGGCCCAAGCGCCAGGCTTGAGTCGGACACCGATGATCGTAGGTACTCAAGGCGGAGGTATAGGAAACTTCAGCCCGCAAGGTCAACAGGGTCAAAACCAACCACAGCCTGCACAGGACCTGGCTCGACGTGGCATGGGTGGTGGCATGGGCGGCGGGATGGGCGGGATGGGGTCGATGACGGAGAGCCAGAAGAAACAGCGACTTGGCAACACGCGTCGGAACCTGGGTCAGGCCACGGTCGCGCTGGCCTCCCCCGGAATTCAGGATGCGTCAACAAAGGATGTCGCCCAAACGTCGCAGGCGAATGTCCGCCAGATCGGTGCCAAGACGTTCTATTTCAAGAACGCCCGCTGGGTTGACTCGACCGTCACGCCCGAGGAGGAGAAGAAGGCCATCAAGGTCGCCCAGTTCAGCGAGGATTATTTCCGGATCGCTCGCACGCAGAAGGCCGAGTACAACCAGTATTTCAGCCAGGCCGATCCGGTCACAGTGAAGCTGGAGGGGACGGTCTACTTCATCGATCCGGTTGCGAAGGATGCGACTCGCTGAGAATGTCCTTCCGGAATCATCGAAGGCCCAACACGGCCGCGGCAGGCGGGGCATATACGCCCTCGACAGCCACGGCCGTTTTTTCTTGTCGGCTCGCTTGCATGGTCATCGCCACGAGTCACTCCTCTTGTGCCCACATGCCACCCTTCACAAAACCCTGGCGCACAACCCATTTTCCAGGAAGAACTTGTGACGTGCGGCATGTTCGCGCCCTCGACCTCGGTACGTTCGGAGCCTGAGTTGCCAGGAAACCCGAGGAGGTTCCCCCCGGGTGTTTCCGGGTTGGCCTTGTCTTCGCTTCAGGGATGCGGTAGGTAAGGTTTCTGTGACGTTAACGTTCGGGCAAACATGGATTTCGATCGCCTAGGAATGTGAAGAATTGTAAAGATCAAATAAGATGTGCGCGGTCGCGGGATGGATCGACGTTAGAGCCCTAATGGGACCAGGACCGCGCTTCGGGCGATCATGCTAACAGGCTAGGTGCATCATCAGGATGGTGATCCATCGACCGGATTTCATCGTTATTGGGGCCATGAAGAGCGCCACGACCACGTTGCACGAGCAACTGTCGCGTCAGCCCGGCCTTTTCATGAGCCGCCCCAAGGAACCCAATTTTTTCAGCGACGACGAATCTCATGAGCGGGGTTTGTCGTGGTATAGCTCGCTGTTCGAAGACGCGTGCGCAGGAGACCTCCGGGGCGAGTCGAGCACGCATTATGCGAAGCTCCCGACCTATCCCCGGACGGTCGAACGCATGTCGCGGGACCTTCCTCGGCTCAAGCTGATCTACGTGATGCGGCATCCCATCGATCGTCTCGTCTCGCAGTACGTCCACGAGGTGACCGCGGGCCGGATCGGGGTGAGTCTGCGAGAGGCCCTGATGCGGCATCCGGAGCTGATCGATTACAGCCGATACAGCATGCAGTTGCAGCCCTACCTCGATGCGTACGGGTTCGAGAATGTGCTGCCGATCTTCTTCCCGAGCCTGGTGAGCCGATCGCAAGAGGAATTGGAGCGGATCGGCGAGTTCCTCGGACATGAGGGGCCATTGGTCTGGGACGAGTCGCTCGAGCCCCAGAATCGAGGCGGAGAGCGGCTACGCCCGAGTCCGATGCGTGAAGTCCTGGTCCAGGCGCCCGTCCTGAACACGATCCGACATCGGGTGATGCCGCGTCGCTGGTCGCAGTCATTGAAGCAGTTGTGGAAGGCTCGCGTCGAGCCGCCCCGGCTGACTCCCGTGCTGACGGCGCGGTTGAGCGACATCTTCGACGCCGACCTCGCCCAGCTCGGCTCCTGGCTGGGGGTGTCCCTCGAGTGCGCGACCTTTCATGATGCGACCGCAGGCCGTTCGTACGATTGGGTCGTCCGTTAGAGCGCTTCCTGCTTGGTTTGCGCACAGATCGACACGCAGGTCAATCCTACTAACCCGACGCGCCAGCGAGGGGAATGCCGTCGGACCCTCGCTGGCGCGTCGGGTTAGTAGGATTCTCCGTGCGTAACCCAAGCGTGAAGCGCTCTAGCATTCGATCCCCGAAGGCCGGGCTCAAGATCCCCGAAGGCCGGGCTCAATTCGGATCGATTTCTCCCGTCAACTTGCTCAAGATCTCGTCGACGGACACGCTGATTCTGGCCCACTCGGCACAGGTCGCGGCGAAGGCCGCGAGGAATCGATCCACCTGCTTGGCGGTCACGATCAGGGGCGGCTGTACCCTCAAGACGCGGGGGTTCGACCGGGCGACCTGGGTATAGATGGCATGCTCATGGAGCAGGTTCGATTGGACGTAGATCGCCGGGATCGTCCGGAGGAGGTCGTCGTGGTTGGGCACGAGCCACCAGTTCGTGCCGGACGTACTGAACCCCTTGAAGTTCGCGAGGAGAGTCGGCAAGAGCTCGTGGAATTCCACCCCGAGCATGAGGCCCTGGCCGCGAACCTCTCGGATGATGGGGCAGGTCTGGGCGATCGCCTCGAGGCCCTGTCGGAGCTGCTCGCCGCGGAGTGCGGCGTCCGCCAGCAGCCGGCCGTCACCGAGGACCCGGAGCGTGGCCAGCCCGGCGGTGCAGGCCAGGCTGCCTCCCGAAAACGTGCTCGAATGGAGCGCGAAAGTCTGATAGGAGCCGTAGGCCCTCATCCAGATGTCGCGTCGGGCGATCATCGCGCCCAGGGGCATGATGCCTCCACCCAGCGACTTGGCCAGGGCCATGATATCGGGCTCGATCCCATCTCGCTCGACCGCGAACATGGTCCCCGTCCTCCCCAGGCCGGTCTGCACCTCGTCGGCGATGAAGAGGGTCCCGGTTTCCCGGCAGAGTCGATATGCCTCGGCCAGATAGCCCGGCGGCGGGGTGATCATGCCGCCCTCGCCCTGGATCGGCTCGACGATGAATGCGGCGAAGTGTCGCGTCGCGAGGGCCGATTCGAGAGTCCTTGCGTCGCCGTAGGGGATCGCCTGACAATCGGGGAGCAGCGGGCGGAACGGCTTCTGATAGGTCGGGTTCCCCGAGACCGAGAGGGCACCGAAGGACTTGCCGTGGTAGGAACCCAGGCAGGAGAGCAGGCCGCTTCGTCCGGTCGCCGCCCGCGCCAATTTCAGGGCGGCCTCGACGGATTCGGCCCCGCTGTTGGTGAAGAAGACCATCTCCAGGCCGCGCGGCGTGATCGCCGCGAGCTGCTCGGCGAGCGCGGCGGCCAGGGGGTTGACCGACCCGGGGGAGAAGCCGGGGGCGAGCTGGCTCAACGCCGAGGTGACGGCCGCGACCACCTCGGGATGGTTATGCCCCAGGTTGAGCGATCCGAAGCCCGCGACGAAATCGAGGTAGGCCCGCCCCGATTCGTCCACCAGCTCCGTCTCCTGGCCCCCTACGAACGTGGGCGTCAACCCGCTCGGGCCGCCCAGGCCGATCTGCACCGGGTTGATGTGCCGCTCATGCCTCGAGGCGGCCGGCGCGGCCAGGGCCTTCAGGTTGATCGCTCCAGTCAGGGTCGAATCCTGTTCGAAGTCGTTGCCGCAGTCGCAAGTGTCCCCCTGCGGTCGGGGTAACGATCGCTCCCTGCGGAGCCTGGAGCGTACCTTGAGGAATTGAGTGCGTTCCTCGGATCTCAGAGGCAGACCGGACGCGAGGGCTTGCGAGAAGGTGAAGCCGTGCGACTCGGCCAGCCGGCCGATCTCGCGGACACGCTCGAGGCTGAGATCTCGCCCGATCGAGAACGAATCGGCGCGGCCTTCCAGCGACAGGACCATCGTCTCGCCCAGGCAAGAAGGGACCATCCCATGGAAAAAGCGGAGGAAGAACGACTCGCGAGGCATGGAATTCGGCACGCGGGAATACCCCGCCGAGAGGACCAGGATGTCGTCGCGGGCCGGGGAGATCCGACGGACGTCGCTCGGCACGCCGACGTCGAGCACCAAACAGCCCGGCCGAAGCCAGCGCGGGTCGATGCAATTGCCCGACGACGTGGCGGTGACCACCACGGAGGCATCGGCCAGGGCCCTGGGTAGTTCCACCTCCAGGCGCGCGCCGATCCGCTCCGCCTTCTCGATCGCTCGTCGAGACGACTGCCTGGCCACCAGGACCATGCGACGACAACGGGGCGCCAGCAAGGTGGCCACCGCCGTCGCGATGCTCCCGGGGATGCCGACGACCGCAACCTCCTCCTCGCCCAGATCGATCCCCAGATCCTCGACATAATGCTCGAGATTCCGCACGGTCGCGTAGACGGTCAGGCTGTTGCCGGTCGTCACGGCGATCGGGTGCCGCTCGGCCAGGAATGAGCCATGGTTGCCGATGATACCGGTCATCGACCCGAGCCCGACGATCCGGGCGCCCCAGTCGATGGCATCCTCGAGCGCCTTCTCCATCAGCTCGAGCGCCGGCTCGGGATCCGCCAGCATCGACCGGGCGTCCATCGGGATCTCGTATAAACGTCCCTTCGCCCGGCCGCCGGCCGCCGAGATGAGTCCATTGAATTCGTCGACCAGACGCGGACGAACGGGATGTCCGTTCTCAGGCCGCTCGGGCTGGACCTTGAATGCCTCGTGTGCCTCGGCGCAGAATTCGAGCAGGTTCGCCTGACCCCAGGTCTTGCGGAGCCGTTGGTCCTTGTCGAGATCCATCAGGCTCTTGCTATGTTCCGAGATCGGGTGGATCAGGAAGGCAAAGCGCATCTCGGGTCCGTCCGCGAGATCCAATTCGGGTGCGCACTCCTCGCGTACCGTCATCGATATTGGGAAACTCATCGAACTCGTCGCCTCGCTTGTCGGTGTCATGTTCCGCGGTCGTTTGAGCCTGGCTTACGTGGCAAGTGCACCGGAAATCAGCCTCTAGAGCCGACACACGCCTTCCGCCGGGGGCGTAATTGTGATGAGGTTTTTTTGGATTGGATTCGATCGTTCTCGACTCGAGGTTCATCATCACACGAGAGACGATGCCCAAGGGATATCGGGCAAGACCAATTCGCTCGAGCGGCGTCATTGGTTTTCCCCTTCAGTTTATTCATCTTTCCCAGGATGCCTAGCCCAACCGAGTCGTAATCTCCATTTCTCGAGGACTTGCGGTGAGATAATCGGGTGGAGCGTGTTGTGCAATCATGACTCCTGGTGCACCGCTTCAGGTTACATGATCTGAAGCGTTTCGCGAGGACTTTGCGGAAAACGCACTCTTGCCGCCCCATGCGATCTGCAAAGGATGTTCCAATTGGAGGGACGTACATCGCTCTCATGGGTGTGGACGCTTCGAACTCGGTCCGGGCCTCGAGATCAACGAGGGCCATCGGGATTGGGGGAGCCTTCAGAATGCCTCCGAACCGGTACCACTTGACGGCGAATACAATGATCGCGGCCTCCTACGTCCTGGAGTGAGGAGCTGACAGGCATGCGACAAGTGATCTCTCGGATTGCCCCCTTCCTGGTCATCCTGTCAATCGGGCCGCGTTGGATTCACGCTCAAACGTCTCCGCTTTCCTCAACATCGATCATCCCGTCGCCCAAACTTCTCGAAGACGTGAGTGTGTTGCAATGCATCTATGAGACGGCGCATCCGGGCCTCTATCGTTACAACACCAAGGCTCAGATCGAGGGGCACCTCGCCGCGTTACGCGCCCGGTTTGCCCAGGACCGCACCCTTGCCGACGCCTACGTCGCCGTCTCCCAATTCCTCGCGAAGATCCGATGCGGGCATACGTATGCCAATTTCTTCAATCAACCCAAAGCGGTCGTTTCAGCCCTGTTCGAGGGGAAGAATCGAGTCCCGTACTGCTTCCGATGGATCGGGCGCCGGATGATCGTGACGAAGGACTTGTCGCCCGAATCCCGGCTCAAGCCCGGATCCGAGGTCCTCTCGATCGGCGGGATCCCGGTCCCGGAGATCTTGGCCAAGCTCATGACGGTCGCCCGGGCCGACGGTTCGAACGACGCCAAACGCCTCGCCTATCTCGAAGTCCGCGGGACCTCGAAATACGAGGCCTTCGACATCTTCCTCCCGCTCCTCTTCCCCACGATCGGCGACCGGATGGATCTGCGAGTGATCGAGCCGGGTTCCACGAGTCCGGTCACGATCGCGGTGGACGCGGACCAGCGCAGGACGCTGGCGAAGGCAAGTCGGGAGCCGCAACGAGGAAAATCCGAACCGCTCTGGGCGTTCGAGCGCATCGACGATCGGACATCCTACCTACGGATGCCGAGCTGGGCGCTCTATAACAGCAAATGGGATTGGTCGTCTTTCCTCGAACGCGGTTTCGACGACCTGGTGGATCGGCATGTCGCGGCGCTGATCGTCAACCTGCGCGAAAATGAAGGTGGCCAGGGCGTGGGAGATACCGTGATCGCCCGGATCTCGACTCGGGAGGTGCATGGCAACCGATATCGCCACTATACTCGGTATCGCTCGCTACCGAAGGTTTTCGATCCTTACCTGGATACCTGGGATTGGTCGTTCAAAGACTGGGGACAGGCCGCCAAGGAGGATCGGGACGGCTTCTTCCGGATGACCAGGTTCGACGAGGGCGAGAAAGGGAATATCATCGCTCCCCACGGTCAACGATTCGAGGGTCGCGTGATCGTGCTGGTGGGCGCCGTGAATAGCTCGGCGACGTTCCAGTTTGCTCAGGTCGTCAAGGAGAATCGACTGGCGACTCTCGTCGGTCAGACCACGGGCGGCAACCAGCGAGGGATCAATGGGAGCGCGTTCTTCTTCGTGACCCTCCCCAACTCGCAGATCGAGGTCAACCTGCCGCTCGTCGGCACCTTCGCCGGGGATGGTCCCTGGCCTGATGGATCGGTCATCCCCTTCCGGACGATTCGCGACGCGGGCATCGAGCCCGATGTCCCGATCACGCCCAGTATCGAGGACATCGCACGAGGGATCGATTCGGAATTGCAAGCGGCGAAGGCTCTCCTCAAGAAAACGCTCGATTAAGAGTTTATGCGTGGATGTCGAGTAAGGAGGTGGTGTTGCCGCCACCTCCTTACCCGACATCTGCGGACGTCTTGTCTTTTCATTGATGGTCGTCTTTTCTGATCCGCGTTTTCCTATCCTACGATCCGGCGAGAGGCTCGGACGCCGGCTTCGGCACCGTCGCCGGGCGGACCGTGTAGACGGACACGATCTCGGGGCGTATCAATTTATCGCCGGCCTGGAATCCTTTTCGCAGACGGGCGGCGATGGTCTTGTTCCGGCCGGAGTCCTCGGTCGCCACCGTGGAGACCGCTCGCTGCTTGCGAGGGTCGAAGGCGGTTCCCTCGACGGAGAATGGTTCGACAGCCTGGCGATAGAGGATGTCCTCGATCGCCGTCTGGATCGATTCGAGGATCCCGCGCAGCGCGGGCCCACGTTCGGGCTCGGCCTCGGCCTCGGCCTCGGCGGGGGCGCGCGCCTCGATCATCTTGCCGATATCGTCGTGGAGCTGGATGAGGTCGATGAAGATCGGCCGCTGAACCTTCAGCAGCAAGTCCTGCTTGTATTCCTGGAGCTCGGTATGGAGCCGGTCGACGACCCGCTCGCGGCTCGCCTCGGCGCGCTGCTCGCGTTCCAGGATCGCCTGGAGCGAATCGAGCCGACGGGCCAATTGCTCGCCCAGAGCCTTGACCGCTTCCTTCAGCGGCTCGACGCCGCCCCGGACCGTCGCGACGGAATCGGCTCCGTCGTTCGACGGGGATTCGATCGTATCCTTCGGCGCCCCGGAGGTGTCCTCCTCGGACAGACGCTCGATCAGTTCGAGGAGCGGGACATCGTCGGGGCAAGTGGGCGAGCCCTCAACGGCCGGCGTTTCGGTCGAGTCGATCGGGACCGTCCCGAATTCCGAAGTATCGTCAACCTCGCGCATGATGCGTCTCCTCTCAACCGGCCGGAGCGGGGCATGGGAATCCGGCCTCGTTCCGAACCATCCAGAGCAACGTCTTGCCTCCGCCCCGACCCACATTACACTGGGGCCATCAAGGTGGCGGTTGCGAGGCCCTCACGACCCGGGCCAGCCGCTCATCAGCCCTCTCCAGGAGAATGGCGAAATGTCTCGATCACGATGGACCTCCTTGCTGACCTTCATCCTATTGGGTGGCACCAGCCTCTCGTCTCGGGCCCAGGAGACTCCCGGCGACGCCATGATGTTTGCGAAACCGCCTGAAGGCGCCGTCGTGCTCTTCAACGGAACGGGACTCGAAGGATGGGTCAAACGAGACGGGAAATCCCCCGCGAACTGGCCCGTGGTCAACGGCATCATGACCGTGGGCAAGGGAGACATTTTGACCGAGAAGAAGTTCGGCGATTTCCGGCTGCATCTGGAATTCAACGTCCCTTACATGCCCAAGGCCCACGGCCAGGCCCGGGGTAACAGCGGGGTCTACCTCGGGGGGATCTACGAGCTTCAAGTGCTCGACTCCTACGGGCTCAAGCTCCAGAATAACGACTGCGGCGCGATCTACACCCAGGTTATTCCTCGGGTGAATGCTTGCAAACCGCCGCTCCAGTGGCAGACCTACGATGTCACGTTTCACAAGGCGGTGGTCGACGGCGGCAAGGTCGCCAAGAAGGCCAGGGTCACCGTGGTCCATAACGGCATCAAGACCATCGACGATGCGGAAATCGGGACCACTCCCGGCGGCGCGAGTAACCGGGCCGGTGAAGACGGTCCCATCCTCCTCCAGGATCACGGCAACCCCGTTCAGTATCGCAATATCTGGATCAAGCCGCTTTCATAGCAGGCTTATCGAGTCGCGAGTGGCGGGAGACGTTCCCGGCCGTTCGATCTCGGCGAGCTCAACTCGAATTCCACTCGCCACTCGCGACTCATGGCTGGCCTCAGGAGCCGGCCGCTTCCTTGAGCGCGGTGAGGGCCGGCTCATAATCGGGTTCCTGCGCGATCTCCGGCACGATCTCGACATAACGGACCGTATCCGAGGGGTCAACGACCACGACGGCGCGTGCCAGGAGCGGGATCGGTAGATCCGAGATCAGGACGCCGTAATGCTCGCCGAAGCTATGGTTGTGCACGTCGGAGAGATTCTTGAGGCTGTCGATGTTGGCCTCTGTGCAGAATCGGGCCTGGGCGAACGGTAAGTCGAGGCTGACCGTGTAGGCCGCGACCTTGTCGCCCAGGGCCTTGAGCTCCTCGGCGAATCTCTTGGTCTGCTTGTTGCAGACCGGGGTATCGAGCGAAGGGACCACGTTGAAGAGGCGAGCTTTCCCGGAGGTGTCCGCCAGGGTCACGAGTGCCAGCCCCGCCCCCACGGCCGTGAAGTCGGGAGCCTTGTCTCCCGGCTTCAGCTTGGGCCCGGCGAGGGTTACGGGGTTACCTCGGAAGGTCACTTCACCTTTGCGTGCTTCTGCCATGGCTGCCTCATTTCATCGATCGACAACGTGAACCCATCGAGTCAACTAGCGGAGTTTATCAGGGTATCAATGGCCGGTGCAGGGAGGCTAGTGCCTAGTGGTCTCGCCCGGGAGGGCGCCCATAAACGGTTGGAATCGGAGATGCGGGCCATGGTTGTCCGATTGCCCACCGACCGGAAACGCAACTTGCTAGTGTGAATCGAGCGTCGTTCGGCTCTAATCGGGTAAAGGGTATCGAGGAGGTTGACTCATTCACCGCCGCTCTCGCCGGCGGCCAGGATTCCAGCGGAGACCATGCAAAAAACCCGAGCTTCATATGATTTCGACGTGGTGGTTGTCGGGGCCGGCCATGCTGGATTGGAGGCGGCGCTGGCCGCCGCGCGGATGGGATTGCGGACCGCGCTCTTGACGATGAATTGCGACTCGGTCGCCCAGATGAGTTGCAACCCGGCGATCGGCGGCGTCGCGAAGGGACAGATCGTCCGGGAGATCGATGCGCTCGGCGGTGCGATGGGGGTCCTCACCGATGCCTCGGCCATCCAGTTCCGGCTGCTCAACCGCGGCAAGGGACCGGCCATGCACAGCCCTCGCGCCCAATGCGATAAGAAGGCCTACCAGTTCCTCGCGAAGCTGACCGTCGAACGCCAGGAGAACCTCTCACTCCGACAGGAGATGGTCGAGTCGTTCATCACCGAGGGGGATCGGATCGCTGGGGTCCAATGCCGGGGCGGCGGACGATACCGGGCGACGGCCGTGGTCGTGACGACCGGGACGTTCCTCCAGGCCCTCATGCACACCGGCGAGGTCAAGACCCCGGGAGGCCGCGGCGGCGACGTGGCCGCGGTCGGCTTGTCGCAAAGCTTGCTCGATCTGGGATTTGAGCTGCGTCGTTTCAAGACCGGAACGCCTCCCCGGCTCAACGGTCGCACCATCGATTTCTCCCGGACGGAGCGGCAGGCGGGCGATGTCGAGCCGGTCCCGTTCTCATTCCTCACCGAGTCCGTCCCGCGGTCGCAACTCGATTGCCACATTACCTATACGAACCCAGCCGTCCACGCGATCATTCGCGACAACTTGCATCGTGCGCCGATGTATTCCGGCCAGATCCAGGGCACCGGGCCCCGGTATTGT
Source organism: uncultured Planctomycetota bacterium (assembly GCA_963743925.1). GTDB lineage: Bacteria > Planctomycetota > Planctomycetia > Isosphaerales > Isosphaeraceae > CAVZRC01. Next base: position 316,523 of record CAVURY010000041.1, read on the forward strand.
CCGTCGATCGAGGACAAGGTCGTCCGGTTCGCCGATCGCGAACAGCACCAGATCTTCCTCGAGCCCGAGGGACGGAACACGCTCGAGTATTACTGCAACGGGATCTCGACCAGCCTGCCTCGCGACATTCAGGAGGCCATCATCCCCTTGATCCCCGGTCTGGAGCACGCCGAGATCATGCGATTCGGCTATGCGGTCGAGTACGATTTCGCCCCGCCGGTCCAGCTCCGACCCACGCTCGAAACCAAACTCGTCGGGAATCTGTTTTTTGCCGGTCAGATCAATGGGACCACCGGTTATGAAGAGGCGGCCGGGCAGGGATTGATCGCGGGCATCAATGCCGGCCTCGCAGTCAAGGGCGAACCTACCTTCATCGTTGATCGTTCGCGCGCGTACCTGGGGGTCCTGATCGACGACCTGGTGACGCGTGGAGTCGATGAACCTTATCGGATGTTCACGAGTCGCGCGGAATATCGCTTGATGCTCCGGCACGATAACGCGGATCTCAGGCTCACCGAGATGGGACGAGCCGTCGGCTTGGTGGACGATCATCGCTGGGAGCGATTCCAGAGCCGCCGCGACGCGATCTCCCGCCTGCGAGGGATCTTGAACGAGACTCGCATCCAGGGTGAATCCCTCTTTCAGGCTCTCCGGCGGCCCACGACGACCTGGGATCAAATCGTTGCTCTCGATCCGAGCCTGGAGGAGCACGGGTTTCCCGTTGATGTGGTTTCCCAGATTGGCATCGAGGCCAAGTATGACGGCTATATCGAGCGACAGATCGACCAGATCGAGCGTTTCCGCCGGCTCGAGAACAAGCCGATCCCCGCTGACCTGGAATATCGGGCGATCCCTCAGCTTCGCGCCGAGGCCCGCGAGAAGTTCGAGCGAATTCGCCCCCTGTCCTTCGGTCAAGCCGGCCGGATCAGCGGAATCAACCCCGCCGACATCGCCACGCTCCTCATTCACCTCAAGCGAAATCGCCCCGAACTGACGGCTGAAACCTCCGGCACGTGAAATGACATTCTTCGGGAGCGGGCGAGATCACGGCACGGTCATTCTGTCAGGATTTGCGTGACTCTGAAATCTTTCATTTTGATTGGCTGGCTGCCGGAAACTCCTGCTCTCCCAGCTTGTTTCGCTCATCAATTCTTCGCAGTCCCCTGGCAGGTTGCCAACATCAGGAGGATCCCCATGGCCTGTCAGTGCTCTGAACTATGCGACCGATCTCCCTTGTCAATTCGACCGGAACCCGCCATCTTGAAGCCCGTGTTCTGGAATGATCTCGGGTATTTCTTCTCGTTTTCCGGTCGCAAGTCCTGTTAGAATCGTGGAAGCGTATCGGAGCTTCGTTCGTGCAACTCGCGTGTCACTGACAAGTTGGGACGATTGACGCATTCGGATTGACAAGGTCAACGCTCGCTATACAATTGGTGGGATTGGTAATATTGGTAATCTCTAAAGGTTTCGTAGAATTTAACAACCACGAGTTACCGAGAGGTTGGTGCAAACGACGCGGCGGGGAGAGAGGCTTTGGGCATGGTTGAGTTCGTGTCGTAAGCAGGACTTGCAAGGAGGCCGATCAAGCGTCGTCCTCTTCTTCCGATCGGATACTGGAGTGATCGTGAGGAGGGACCTTGTCCTTGATCTCGCAAAATGGGACGTCCACGACCATGAAGACCGTGTTCACGACGGGCGAGGCGGCCAAGATATGCAAGGTGAGCCAGCAGACGATCATTCGCTGCTTCGACTCGGGTCAGCTCAAGGGATTTCGCGTCCCGGGCTCGAGATTCCGGCGAATCCCGCGTGATGCTCTCTACCGGTTCATGAAAGAGAACAGCATCCCGACGGATGCCCTGGAGAGCGGGAAACGGCGAGTCTTGATCGTGGATGACGATCAGGACGTGGTCAACCTGATCTCGGAAGTCCTGGCCGGCGATGCGCGGTTCGAGACCCGGGTCGTCAACAACGGCTTCGGGGCCGGGATGCTGGCCAAGGAGTATCATCCCGACCTCATCATCCTGGACGTGATGCTGGAAGACATCAACGGTCAGGCGGTCTGCGAGCTGATCCGCCGCGATCCGACGATGGCCGACATCAAGATCATCTGCATCTCCGGGATGGTCGAGGAAGACAAGATCCAGGAACTGCGCGACTCGGGCGCCGACGATTTTCTGCACAAGCCCCTCGATATCGATGATCTGATGCGCCGAGTTTGCCGACTCTTGGATATGGAGGCCGGTGTCGCGGGGTGAGGTAAGAGCCCGCGTCCAGGCACCGTCGATCGGCATTGCCGGCTGCGACGATCGATCGAGTAGAATGGACTCGAGACGGCGATCATTGACATCTCTCGGTGATCGCCATCGCGGTTGGAACGGAAGTCTGCATTTGGGCACGAGATGGGAAGGAGTCCCAGCGCGGTGCGTGTCCATCCACGTCGGAAATCTCCGCCCGAGGAATGGCGACGTCGCCTCGTGGGGCTCGACCATCTCCCGTTGCGGCCCGCGACGGCGCGATTGTTGATCGGCGCGCTGGCCGATGAATCTTCGGATGACGATCTCGACCCGGTCGAATCCCCGAAGATTCAGGCGGCGATCGGGTTGGATCCGGGTTGGACCCTCGCTCGCTCGAGCGTCGATCTGCGGATCAGCCCGCTGGAAATGCTCGCCGCACGGGGCTGGTGGCCCAAAGTGGTTTCGTCGGGGCCGGTGGCGGAGCTGCTCGGCCGGCTCTGGCGCCATTCCGTCGCGGTCGGGTTTGCGGCTCGGGGCCTGGCTCGCGAGATCGGCGACCCCGATCCGGAGGCCGTGGCCATCGCGGGCCAACTCTGCGATCTCGGCCGCTGGGCGGTCGCCGCCATCGAGCCGGAATGGCTGTTGAGTTGGTGGCGGTTGGAGGATCCTCGTCAACGCCGGCAGAGCGAACTGGAGGATCTGGGCGCGGACCTGGGTGATCTGGGGCGTCAACTTGCCGAGCGTTGGGGTTGTGCTCCGCTGGTGGTCAACGCCGCCTGGCTCCACGCCGATCATCAGGGGGCATTGAATGCCGCCGCCTCCTGTCCGGATCGGCTCGCGATCGTCCAGGAGGCGTACCGGTGGGCCGAGCAGACCCCCTGGTCCCTCGGCCGGCCGGAGCATGAGTCGGCGCCGAGCGAGCCCAGGCTCCGGATCCTGATGGCAGAGGTCCAGGCGCGCTGCATCGGCGCATTCGTCGATGCCGATGCCAACCCTCACGAGGAGCGGGTGACGCGTCGGTATGCGTCGCTACAACGGCAGGTCGCGGCCCTGCGCGGAGCGGGGCCGCGACGGCCGCTTCCTCGAGCTCCTGGCAGGGTCGTCACCGGCGGAATCCCCCGAAGAATGGGCCGATCGTGCCGCGATGACCTGGTGCGCCGAGCCCGGGGTCAGCGCGGCCCGGATCACCTGGCATGACGGCGTGGATCCGGGGGCGAGCATGGGCCGAACCGCGACCGACGCGTCGGATGCGTCTCGCCCTCATGACCAAGGATCGTCGCCACGTCCCGGTGAGCCGCTGCGTCCGGCGAGCGTCGTGCTGCCCCTCCGCTCGGAGGGTTGCACGCGAGCCTCGATCGAGTTGTGGTGCCCCCCGGAATCGACGGTCACGGGCCCTTCGCCCGTCAATCCGACGCTTCGAGGCGCCTGGGAGGCCTGGGCCGCATTGCTGGCCGATCGCACCCGCCTCGCGGGCCGGCTCCGCGCGGTCGTCGGTTCCCTGCGACAGCACGTCGAGGGCGCGGAGGAGCGGCTTCGTCGGGGGAAACTCGATGCACTGGGAGAATTCGCCGCGGGGGCCGGGCACGAGCTCAACAATCCGCTGGCGGTGGTCGTCGGCCGCGCGCAACTGCTGCTCGCGCGGGCCGACGATCCCGAGGTCGTTCGGTCGCTTCGCATCATCCTCGGCCAGGCCCAGCGAGCCCACCGCATCCTCCGCGACTTGATGTTCGTGGCGCGGCCGCCCGCGCCGCGGCCCCGCGCCTGCCGGCCTTCGGAATTGCTCGCGACCTTGCTCCGGGATTTCGAGCGCGAGTGCTCTGCGCGAGGGGTCCGACTGGTGGCGGAGCTCGATGAGGCACCGTCATCGTCCTGGACGGATCCCGAGGCGATGCGGCATCTCGCCGAGATCTTGCTGCGAAACGCCCTCCAGGCCACGCCAACGGGCGGCCGAATCCACGTCCGTTCGACTCTGAAGAACGACGAGCTGATCTGGTCGATCAGCGACACCGGTAAGGGGATCAACGCCGGCGAGGCGGCCCACCTGTTCGACCCCTTTTATTGCGGACGACAAGCAGGCCGCGGCCTGGGCCTCGGCCTGCCCCGCGCCTCCAAGATTATCGAGCTGGCCGGCGGCAAACTCCGCTGGACTTCGAGCCCCGGACATGAAACGACATTCCAGGTCCATCTCCCGCTGAACTCGCCGTCACCACCCGAGCAATCCGAACGGATTCCTTCGATCAGTCAGTCGCCGATCCCCCATGTCAACGGCCTGCCGAAAAGTTAGGCACTCGCTGCCCGCGCGACCATCGCATTGGCCAGGACGTGACACTCGACGCAGAGGAAAGTCACGTTGAGAGCCTCGGTGTAATCCCAGTGATGGCGTTCGAGGCGACTGTGCCTGCGACACCAGGAACAGCATTTCGGACGCGATATCAGGCCCAACTGTTCGCCGATCGCCGCGGCGTATCGCGCCGAGCGCGTGCGAATTCGCCGGGGCTTCATGTAGTCCAGGCTAATCTCGAGATGACGTTCGAGGCGGGAAAACAAGGCACGGTGCCGGTTGCGTCTGCCCTTCCGCATGGTTGATCACCTGTGTGGAAATCTCGATAACCACCCCTGATCCGACGATGTGAGGACGGTCGATTCCACTCCGTTCGCGAGGCATTTCGCGCAGCAAGACCTTCCCTGCGAACTCATCCATCTTAGCCTCAGCGAACCGCGTACCAAAATGGATCGAGGCAGGAAAAGCGGATTGAGAGGCTCATGTCAGCATGGGTTTGGCGATTGCGCGGGTTGTGGCGGCGGTCGCGATTCTCGCGACATCCGGGCCCCGCATTCTTGCGGATACCGTGCTTGAGAGCGGTTCGAGCATGAGATCGAGGATCCGTATGCTTGATCCCTCGGATTTCGGCCCTCGTCCAACGCGTCGAGATGTCCCGTCTGAGGCCGCTCCTGCACTCCTGGCCGAATATCGTGAACGGACTCCTGGTCTGTCCCGTCGAGTTCGCCTCGGGTCCGTCGCGTGTTGCCTTCTTTCATCCGAGACTTCACCGGTGGAATCGATTGCACAGACTGAATGGATCGGAAGTCCGAATGAGCAGTCAACACGGGCGTCGAGGATTCGGTTCGCTCGACTGCCATGCGGGGGTCTCCCGATATCACCTTCCGTTGTCCCGTCCTGTACACCCAGTCCGTATTGGTTAAGAGAGCACTCGTCATCGGGTCGGAGATGCGGAGAGCCTACCGACCAGTTGGAGTGTCGATGATCTCGACCATCCGTTTCTCATGTCGTTGAATTTCTTGGATTTCACGGACGAGGAATCGGCTTGCTTCCAACTTGTTGCGAAGACCGAAAACCTCGATCGATCTCGACGAAGGCGGGCTCGAATTCACAGGCCTTCATGCCGATGGGGGCATGTGCCTCCCCATGCGCCGGATGCGGTAGGGTATCGTCCAACGGGAATGGAGCACTCTCAGGCCGGCGGCGTCGGCCGGCAGGCCGCTTACCGGAACGGCCGAGTCTTGATGTCCTCGAGCCGGCAATCGGACCGCGATCGTCCACCATCACCGGATCCGGTGCGAGGCTGCACTCGACCTTCGTGGCGAGACCCATTCGCCGCTCGCTATAGCTGACCTCGAGCCGGATTGGAGGAACGGCCAGCAACTCTGCGATCCGCCGCGCCGGGTGGGTGCAACCCCGACCGACCAGATCGCGGAGGTAAGCAAAGGGTCGATCCCCAACCCCTTGCAGGTTGCTATCGCAATCAGTAGGATCCCGGGTTCGTGGGCCTTCCCAACGTAACTGCCGCAGGACAGCAAGTCCTTGCGGCCGACCGTATTCCGGCCAGGAGCATGCGATGAAACCGATTCGCTCCCGGACCATCATTCTCGCTTTGGTGATCACGTCTGGATCAGCGGTATCCGGCGTCGGACTCGGGCGAATCCTGGCGAAATTCGTCGCGGTTGGCAAGGCGACTCGGGGTTCTGTGATTCAACCGGGCGGGAAATCCTTGCCCAATGCCACGGCCTCTCGAGTTGGTGGAAAACCGGCCAACGTGCGCGCCGCCGCCGCGGGAGTGCGCATCATCTACCCCAATCCGCGCCATCGCTTCCCCAGGCCGCCGGGCTTCGACCTCAACAACGATGTACGCAGCGCAGTGGTACCCATTCCCTTGTGGTCCTATTCCATCACGGCGTCCGCCGCCATGGGTGGGGAAACCTTCACGGGTACGATCGTCGGCCGGAGCCCGTTCGGCGCGAACAAGGCGACGACCACGATTCCCACGCCAATCGTCCCGCTCGTGATAACAATCACCGATACGACGACCAACCCGCCGACCACGATCACATACGATCCCACCGCTCCAGACCCATGCGTGCCCGGGCACACAAGCGTTGATATCATCACCGGGTCGCCGCTATTCACGAATAACGCATGGACGATGAACGGCGTCAACGTGGGCACGACGCAGTTCATCGATGCCTTCCAGCGCGCCCAGTTCTGGTCGCTGGTGGCGGGGACGCCTTACCATCTCATCATGCAGCCGACGGTCCTCAATCCTCAGTCACTGACTTTTTCGGGCGCCGGTTCGTCGGGTCCAGGACAGAACTTCGACTCGCAGACGTTGTCCGGGGGATGTGGGTTTGTCGGAGTCGTGAATAACAACGACCTCGACACCGCGGTCCGGGGGCTCATCAATGGGCCGCTGGCCGGGATGGTGAATGCCGGTACCCTGCCGATCTTCCTCACCAAAAATGTGGTTTCTGCCCAATCGGGGACGAACATCAGCGTCAACTGCTGCATTCTGGGCTATCACAACTCGTTCCAAGTCGGCCCTAACCTCCAGATTTATGGCCCGTTCTCGCTCGACACGAGCGGAACGTTCGGGAATATGGATGTCAGCACTCTGTCGCATGAGTTGGGCGAAGCGATCAATGATCCGTCGGGAGTCAACCTCACCCCAAGTTGGGGAGGTCTCGGGCAGGTGGTGAACTCGTGCCAGACCAACCTGGAAGTTGGAGATCCGTTGTCTCCTGGCTTCGGCACGCCTACGCAAGAGTTTACGGTCGTCGGGGCCAACGGCCTGACCTATCATCTGCAGGAGCTTGCGTTCACGAACTGGTTCTTCGACTCCCCATCGCTGGGAGCAGGCGGGAGGTCATCCAGCAATGGTTCGTTCGCCGGAGGTGCCAAGCCGTGCCCTCCCGGCGGGACGAATTAGACATTGTCGATGTATTCGTATCTCGTCTCTCGTGCCGGACTTTTTCCGATCACATCGCCCTTGCACGACGGAACCGCAGGGTGCCCTGGCGCCATCCTGTACGCCCGGGCCGCATCGGTCTCTCGCCCACGCGTCATGGGGTCGGATTTGCTCGGTTCGCTCGTGATGACCGCCCCGTCTCTGCGCGTCGATTCTCTCGCAAATCGAAAAACCGGGTCGCTCCTCGATGATCCGAAGATGGACAGTCGAAGACCGATCGGGGATACTTTTCTCGACGACATCGAGAGGCTTTCCGGCTTGCGCAGGCGGGCGGCCTCCTCGAATCCTCGGCAAGAGAATCTTCATGTTGGATGCTGACCAGGGAACGAGCTCGCCGCCGATGGAACATCCGGAACTTCCCTCGGGTGCTGCTCTACCCTTAACGTACATCAGCCGACGTTCGCTGATCCGGCTGGGCATCCTGGGTTTTGTCGGTAATCGCTCGGCTTCCTCGGTCACGGCGGATCGAGCAATTGCCGCCGAGATCGACAACGCGCCGGCGGATGATCGAGCTTTGATCGTCCGCAGCCAGCGTCCGCTCAACCTGGAGAGCTCGATCGCGGCACTCGAGCATCGTCTGACGCCGAATGACCAATTTTTCGTCCGGAGTCACTTCGGGGCCCCGGCGGTCGATCTTGGGCCCTGGGAAGTCGAGGTCGTGGGGCTGGTGGCCCGGCCGTTGCGGATGGGACTTGCGGATCTGGCCCGGTTCGAGACGACGACGAGGACGGCCGTCCTCCAGTGCGCCGGCAATGGCAGGGGACTGTATCGGCCGCGCGTGCCGGGAGTGCCATGGGAGCGCGGCGGCGTCGGACAGGCGGAATGGTCGGGGATTCGACTGGCGGATTTGCTCGAACGTGCCGGATTGCAGCCCGGCGCCGCCCACGTGCACTTCCTCGGCGGCGATGCGCCCCCTTCGCCCAAGACCCCGGCGTTCATCCGCAGCATTCCCCTCGATCGGGCGCTCGAACCGGGTACCCTCCTGGCCACGCGGATGAATCGAGAGGCCTTACCGACGGTGCACGGCGGTCCATTGCGCCTGATCGTCCCCGGCTGGACCGGTAACAACTGGCTGAAATGGGTGCGACGAATCGTGGTCTCGCGCGAGGAGGCCCCGGGCTTCTACATGCAGACCGCCTACCGGATGCCTCCGCCTGCCGGGGCGACGGCCAAGGCACCGCCATCCGCTCCTCCCGAGCCGGTGACCTGGATGAACGTCAAGTCGCTGATCACCTGGCCGAGGTCCGGCGGATCGGTCCCGAACCGGCCGATCGAGATCCGCGGGATCGCCTGGACGGGTCGAGGGCACGTCACCAAGGTCGAGGTCTCGATCGACCGCCGCTCCCCCTGGATCGAGGCGACGCTCATCGGCGACCCCGAGGAAGGGACGTGGCGGCAATGGCGACTGAACTGGATGCCGACCGGCACCGGTCGCTTTGTCCTCTCGTCCCGCGCCACCGATTCGACCGGCCAGGTGCAGCCGGAGACGCCGGCCTGGAATCGGAGCGGGTATCTCTGGAACGGCATCGATTCCGTCGATTGCCGGGTCGGTTGAGAGCGTTCTCATGATCCACGGCTTACGCCATTCGATCGTCATGGCCCTCGTTTCGGCCCTGGTCTGGATCGTCTGTCCGGATTCGCCGGACGAGGGCGGAGACATCGCCGTAACGGCCCGGGGCCCGGGGGATTCTCAAGTCCAGACGGTTCGTCCACCGGCCGTCGCCCAACCTCCGGTTGAGCCCGTGGACGACGATGATGAGGCAGAGATCCGGGAAGCCATGGCTCGCCGGAGTATCCAGGAGAACTGCTTGATCTGTCATTCCGAGGACATGATCGCAGGCCAGCGGCTCACTCCCGTTCAATGGAAGGCGGAGATCGAGAAGATGATCAACTGGGGTGCACCGCTGCCGAAGAATGAGGAAAGCCCGCTGATCGATTATCTGGCGAAGCACTATTCCGATCGCTCGACACCGCCGGTCCCGATCAAGCTCGCGCTCAAAGACGTCGGAACGCGCGAAAGTCACGGCCCGGGCCGCGATCCTGCATCGGTTGAGGGTGATCTCGGCAACGGGGCGCGATTTTTTGCCGCGAATTGTGCGACCTGTCACGGATCGGCGGGCCTGGGGGGCGACCTCGGCCCCAGCCTGGCTCGCAAGCCGATCCTGGCGTATCCCGGCGAGTACGAAAAAATCGTAAGACAAGGTATCCGCCGGATGCCCGGATTCCAGGCGATCCTGAAGCCCAAAGATCCTTCGGACGTCCTGACTTGGTTGAGGAGTCTGGCCTATCCGGCGGCCAAGCCCGATCAACCTCGAGCACCGACCGATCCCCGTTCGAAAGCTCCTCGCCCATCTCGGTCGGATGGGGGGTTATGAGCGAACGAACTTCTCGCGGGCGAGCAGTGCGGCGCCGAGGATTCCGGCATCGTCGCCGAGAGCGGCGGTCTCGATGCGGATGTTGCCTTCAGGATCGGTCAGGGCCTGAGAGCGGGCCGCCGTCCGGACGAGTTCGAGATAGGGAGTCCCGAGGGCTCCGGCGACTCCGCCGCCGATGACGACGATCTCGGGCCCGAGGACGTTGATGAGGCTGCCTAGCCCGATCCCGAGGAAGTGGGCGGCGCGATGAACTTCCTTGAGGGCGACCAGGTCCCTGGCCGCGACGGCCTCGGCCAGGTCTCCACTCTTGAGCCGGCCCCCCTTGCGAGCCATCTTCTCCCCCAGGACCGTGGGGAGCCCCTTACGCGTGGCCTTGGAAACGCGGCGTGCGATCGCGGTCTTGCTGGCGAGCGCCTCCATGCAGCCGCGCGAGCCGCAGCCGCACCGCGGTCCGCCCGCTTTCACGATCATATGCCCGAGTTCGCCGGCGTTGCCCGTCGAGCCCGTCACGATCTCTCCATTGAGGATCACGCAGCCGCCGATGCCCGTCCCGACGAATGCCGCGATGATGTCGCGATAGCCCCGCCCTGCCCCGAGCCGGAACTCCGCATACCCGCCCGCGCGGACATCGTTCTGGACCAGGACGGGTCGGTTCAGGACCGCCGATAACTCGGGACCGATCGGGAAATTCTTCACGTTCATGTTGGCGCTGAAGAGGATGACGCCCGCCTTGACATCCAGGGGACCGGGCGAGCCGATCCCGGCCGCGGCGATGTCCTGGCGCGTCAGTCCGGCGCTCTTGACGGCCTCTTCGACGGCCCCGACCATGGACGCGATGATCGCCGCTCCGCCTTCCTTGGCGGGGGTCGTGCGCTTGGCACGGCCCAGGACCCGATTGTCGCTGCCGACCACCGCGACCAGAGTCTTCGTGCCTCCCAGGTCGATACCCAATACCGGTGGACCATCGCCCTGCAAGGTCATACACGAAGGCTCCCAGCGTGTTGCGTGGCGGGACCCCGACGACGCTTCAGGCCGTCCGCGCCACGCTCTTTGATTCTAACCGATCGTCGCCCGATTGCGAACGACCCGGATCGGTCAACGGTCCGCGTCGGGCTTCGAATCGCGATGAAGCCGATTCAGGAGCTCGACGGACTCCGACACGATCAGCTCTCCGGTACCCCTCTCGACGAAGCTATGCAGGCCCGTCCAGACCTGATAACCGCCGCGATCATAACCGACCCGATCCGGGACATACCCGATGTAATCATTCGCCAGCTCGAAGACCATCGTGTAACGGAAGGGCGATTGACGCTTGATCTCCTGGCCGAGCGTCGTGAAGAACTCGGCGGGGACGCCCACGATCGCCACGTCGCCGATGCGCATTGCCTGGATCCAGGTCTTTCGCGACTCGCCTTGCCGGGGAGCGACTCGCCGCCGCATCGCGCGGAACGTATCGATCACGAAACGAGCGGCGGCCGGATCCTTGTACCGCTTGGTGCAGTAGGCCACCACGCGACGATCATCCTCGTCTTCCCGGAAGTGGCGGACCTTGACCGTGATCTCCTTCCGGATCGCGGCCACCCGGTTGACCGAGCGAGCCTGGGCGGCTTCCAGGGCGCCGGCGACCGCCTGTCGGATGCGATAAGTGGCCTCGAGCGGGGCCACGTCGAGATTATGGGTCGAGCCCGATGCACCTTCGAAGAAGAGGAATCTGCCTCCCTTGTCCTTTTCGAGCTCCTGCGCCGCCAGCCCATAGAAGGACGGCGATCGGACGCCCGGCTTCTGGGTGCCGATCGTATGTGTGGAATGATTGAACAGGGCCGCTTCGAGTCCGCCATCCCGGCGACGGAAGGCCAGCACCGGCAATTCGGGGTCGAAAGGGCCGGTCGGCCGCATGGCGTCATCGTAAGGACCGGTCCAGTAGATGGTGCCGTCGCGGAGCAGCAGCCGACTGTTCTTCCCCACGGAAGATTCCTCGCCGAGTCTGAAGAGAAACGTGACCGGTGCGAGCCGGGCCGCGGCCTTCACGGCCGCCTGGACGATCTTTTCCTCGACCTGACGGGTGAAAGCCTCTTCGCGTTCGTACCCGTGGACTGTCACGGTGGTCGGGGCGTGATGGGTGTGGGTTGCGTTGATCAGGACGTGGTCGAACGGGACCTTGGCCATCTCTTCGATCCGACGCGCGGCCCGGTCGAGGACGTCGCGCTCGATCATCAGCACGTCGCAGGCGATGAGAGCGATCCGATTTCGGCGGGAGTCCTCGATCACGAGTGCCGAGGCGCGCAGCTCGCCCTCCTGACCCTTGGCCTTGCCAGGGCCGATCCCGCCGCCGATGACCATCGCGTCGTCGGCCGAGAGCACCTCCGCTGCCGCGCCGGCCTTGAGCTCCTGGGCGATCGACGGGACCGCCAGACTCATCGCGAACAGGAATGCCGCGAGCGGACGAACGTTCTGATGCATGATGCGGGTCGCCTGGTTCGTTCGGAGTGATCGGGAAGACTCTCGCCTCATAGCGGTCCGACGATCGCATCGTGGCTCGATCATCGGGGTTCGGGCTACGTCGCGGATGGGTTCCGCTTGCGCCCCGGAACGCGTCCGCAGGGTCCCCTCCCGGAAGGATGGGCTGAGGTCGGCCGAGTGCCAGGTGTGGCAGCGGGGGGCGCGGCTCGATTCGTCGGGCCTTGGTGAGGTCGATCCGCTCATCGGAGAGGGTGACCTCGAACTTGCGATTGCCGGGGAGCATGAGCGGAATCCGGACCTTGAAGATGCTCCCCTGGCCGAGCTGGCTTTCCAGGTGGACGTCGCCACCGAGCAGCTTGGTCAGCTCGCGGACGATCGAGAGGCCGAGCCCGGTCCCCTGGTGCTCGCGGGTCAGGACGGTCTCGCCCTGGCCGGGGGCCTTGGCCTGGCGGAACTTCTCGAAGATCGTCTCGCGATCGTCCTCGGCGATGCCGATGCCGGTGTCCTGGACCTCGACGAGGACGAATCGGCCCTCGGCGCGGGCCCGGAGCGTCACACGTCCCCCCTCCGGGGTGAACTTGATGGCGTTGGACAGCAGGTTGTAGAGGATCTGTCGCAACTTGCCCGGGTCTTGTCGCAAGAGCGGGATCGCCTCGTCGATCCGGTTCTCCAGCGTGATGTTCTTCCGCTCGGCGATCGGCCTCGTCAGGTTGGCCAGTCCCTCGCAGACATCCCGGATCGAGAAGTCCTCGGTGCGGACCTCCATCTTTCCGCTCTCGATCTTGGCCAGGTCCAGGATATCGTTGATCATCGACAGCAGCATCTTGCCCGAGGACTGGATGTTTCCGGCATATCGACGGTGCCGCTCGTTGAGCTGGTCGGTGCCGGAAAGGACCTCGGAGAAGCCGATGATCGAGTTGAGCGGCGTACGCAGTTCGTGGCTCATCGTCGCCAGGAAGTCGCTCTTGAGCCGGTTCATCTCGAAGAGCGCGAGGTTGGCCTGCGCCAGCTCATCGACCTTGCGGTCCAGGTCGTTGTTCACCTCTCGGAGTTCCTGCTGCATGGCGACGAGGTTGTGGATCATCCGATTGAATGCGTGGGAAAGCTCCTCGAATTCGTCGCCGGTCTCGATCTGGCTGCGAATCGTCAATCGGCCCGCCGCGATCGCGTCGGAGACGTCGCGGAGGTGCTTGACCGGCTTGACGATCACGTAGCGGACGATCATGGCCGACGAGAACATCGCCAGGATCGCCGTGACCATCGCGGCGGTGATCAGGATGGCCCGGTTGCTGTTGATCGCCTTGTAGGTCTGCTCCATGGGGAGGTTGACGACCACGGCGCCGGCCAGGTCGCCGGCTTTGGTCTCGACCCAAAGCTTGCCGTCGGGGCTGGGCCTCCAGACGTGGTTGTCGATCTGAGTTCCGTCTTCGCCGTGACAAGCCATCAAGCACCCGGATTCGAAGGAAACAGCCTGAATGTACTGGAACTCCTTCTTGCCGTTCGTGATGCGATCTCGCCAGGTCGGCGTGCCGTCGGCGAAACTCGGGGTCCTTTCCCGCGACGTCCGCTGACGGGCGGCCGCATTTTCGGCGGTGGCCGAGGCGAGGAATTCCGCGATCACACCGCGTTCGTAGTCGTCGACGGGCTGTTTGTTGGGATCGTGGCGATTGTAGGGGTCCAGGACCCGACCCTTATAGTTGGGGAGATCATCCAGGGGCTTGAAGTCTTTCCAGAGCATTTGCAGGATGGGATCGAAGTTGGAATTCCCCAGGGACCGGATATGGATGTTCCGCAAGGTATCGTTGATGAGCATCCGGGCCGTCTGGGTCGTTTGTTTGCGGACCAGGCTCTCGGTCTTCTGCCCGTACCAGAAGAAACTGCCGGAGACCAGCAGGAGAATCCCCAGCCCGAAGATGAAGCGACATTTCCGCTCCAGGCTGGTCTCGCCGAGCAAGTGTTTGAAGCTGCGATAGGACACGAGTCTGTCCCTTTCGATCGGGCTGACGAGTCGGGCGAGTTCCGCGCAGGGCGGGGAAGGCAGACGGGAACGCTCTTACACCTCTCGGAACCTCGGCTCGAGGCGATACGCCTCCTGCTGCGCCAGATTAATCGGAAGTGCCTGCCCGGTCGAGATCGGACCGGTTCAATGAGCCACGCGACCGCGACCCTTTCGGGTCTTCGGGGGTTCGCTGGCGGTGGAAGTCGGAACGGTTTTCCACACCTCCGTCGGCTCGAAATGAATTCCGTGGTCGCCGGGGTAAGGCTTCCGATGGTCGTGCTTGTTCATCTGTATCCCGACCGGGATCATATCCGGAAAGGCGCGGCAGCGGAGAGGATTGAATGAGTTGGAACGGTCGAGATGCGCGCATCGGAAGCATTGGGGATCACTAATCATGGTCGGACGCCTCCGAACTGATTGAAAGGGTCGAGCACGTCGTCATCATAGCGTATTTTCGCCCAAAGACCGGCATAGACCTCAGCCACGAATTCCTTGGGGTTCCAGATCGCCCGGCCGCTAACCTTCTGGACGATCTCTGCCTCTTCCGAGCTGAGATTCTCCGCATTCCAGATCCGAGCACGAGTCCGCGGAGAGGATGAGATGGCTCGATAATGCATCGCGTGTCCAAGTTCATGTCGGACAAGATGTTGAGGACTATGAGTCGAGAAACATCGCTGCCGATCGAGGAGAAACACGACGATATCGGCCCAGGATTGATGGTCCGAGTTGAAGACGATTACATCATCAATGTGGTCATAAGCGACAATTACGTCAGACAATTCGAATGGATCGTCGAACATGATCTTGAGATGTTCACGAGAATTCCTCAGCGGAACGACGGATACGCCGCGACCTCTGGCGACGCGCGCCGACTTTCGAATGGTCTCATAGACTTTCCGCCTCCTCGCCGGATCCTCGTCTCCCATCTTCTCAGTCATCATCTGAGTCGGCTCGATCGGAAGTGGCGTCCCGGTCGAGATCGGACCGGTTCAATGAGCCACGCGACGGCGACCCTTGCGGGTCTTCCGAGGTTTGCTCGGAGTTGAGGCGGTGACTTCGTCTCGCTCGCTCCGAGGAAGCGTCAAATGGTCGTAAGGCGGCTGGGGTGAGATCAGGCCGAGGCGGATGGCGGATTCGCTCGGCTCGAAGCGGATGCCGTGATCGCCCGGATAAGGCTGGCGGTGGTCGTGGCGGTTCTTCCGGATATCGTCGGGGATGGCATCAGGAAAAGCCGCGCACCCCGTCAGTTTTCCGCGAACGACCGGGAAGAAGTGCTTGCAGTCGAAGCACTGGGGAGGCATCATCGTGATGGTCCTTTCAGCTTTTCGTAGAGCGCGAGTACCTCCGGACGGAATCGGCGACCGCCCCACTGCCCCGCGAAGACCTCGGCGACGAATTCGATCCGTCCGTCCGTGGAATAATCGCTGACTCGCGAGGCGACGACCTTCTCTCTCGGCGACAAGTCTTTATACCAAATATCGGCCCTTTCGACAGTGGTTAGCCGCCGATAATGCAAGGCATGGCCAATTTCGTGGCGGATAATATGATCGACGGACTTGGTCGAGAAATGGCCTCTTCGTCGATCGTCCATTACATAACCCCTCATGTCCATCCAGGCCGGGTGAGACTCATTGATCACGAGTTCGTCGTCGAGCTCTTCATGATAGGCGATTGATTTATTGATCTGGAGGATGTTGCCATCGAATTTGGCCCAGAGTAATCGGCCCCACTCATCCCTCGGGGCAACGGCGAGGCCATTCCTCACCGCCAGTCTGATCGCGCGTTGAATCGCGAGTTCGGCTTTGTTGTCGTCGGATCGAGTCACTCCCGCACCTGGCAACCGGGACAGTAATAGGTCGGTCGGCCGATGAGTCCGGCGATCTTGGTCTTGAGGATCGGCCGATCGCAGGCGCGGCACGGGAGATTTTCGCGCCCATAGACCGAATTCTGTGCCAGGAAGCCGCCTTCGAGGCCGAGGATCGTGCGATAGCCGGCGTCGAAGCTGGACCCTTCCAGTGCGATGGCCGTGGTCAGGATCTCGCCGATGGCCCGATGGATTCGATCGATTTCGTCGGACGAGAGCGTCGCAGCCCCCCGCTCGGGATGGATTCGAGCCTGGTGCAGCACTTCGTCCGCATAGATATTGCCGATGCCCGCGAGGACCTTCTGATCCATGAGGGTTGGCTTGATGCCGCGCGACGTTCGGGCGAGCCGGTCGGCGAGCTCGTCACGGGCGATCTCGAGGGCATCCGGTCCGTGCGACCTGGCGAAGGCCCGTCCGGCCTGATCGGCATCGGCGAACCAGCAGATCTTGCCCAGTCTCCGGGTGTCGCAATACCAGATCGTCGCTTGCGGCTTCTCCACGTGGAACGCCAGGCGAATGTGGTCGGGTCGCTGGGGACTTACCAGCCAGAAGCCTCCGGTCATCCGGGGCTGAATGACGATAATCCCACGGTCCCCGGCCAGCTCGATGACCACCCACTTGCCCCGTCGCGCGATCCGCGTGACCGTCGCGCCGCGCCCTCGTCGCGAGAGGCTGGAGGCGGAGCAGCCCTGGACCAGGCTCGGATCGAGCACTTCGAGGCGACGTAATGCCAGGCCCGTCAGCGCGGGCCGCAGTCCGCGAACCATCGTTTCGACTTCAGGTAGTTCCGGCATCGTCTCGATCCCCCAGGTGGTCCTCATTCTAAGCCTCGCACCCTCGCAAAACCATGACTCCACCAGAACTCCGTCATATTCTCCCAAAAACGATCAGTCCGAATGAAGGTTATTGACAAACAACGGTCGATCTTGAAGAATGTTGACGGGTCGTAAGAGGCGTTTTCAATCAAGGGCGAGCATGCTGGCTGAGACTCGTCGGCGACGACTCCTGGAGCTCATCACCCGGCAGGGATTCGCCACGCTGGACGAGCTCGTGCGAGTCTTGCGGGTCTCGGAAAGCACGATCCGGCGCGACCTGGAATCTCTGGATCTGGCGGGCTCGGTCAAGCGGACGCATGGCGGGGCCGTTTACGCGGGCGAGGTCCGGTCGATGCCGGCCTTCGACGAACGGACCGGCACCGCGGTGGCCGAGAAGCGGGCCATCGGCCAGGCGGCTGCGGCCCTGCTGGAAGACGGTGATACGGTCCTGCTCGACGGCGGCACCACGACGCTCGAGGTCGCGCGGGCTCTGATCGGGCGTCGCGTCCAGGTCGTGACGAACAGCCTCCCGATCGCACAACTCCTCGCTTCCAGCCAGCAGACGGACCTGATCCTGATCGGCGGGTATGTTTACCCGCGGACCGGAGTGGCCCTCGGACCACTGGCGATCGCCAACATGCAGTCGATCCGGGTCAGTACGGCGATCCTGGGCGCCGGCGGTATCGTCCCCGAGGGGATCTATAACTCGAATCTGCTCCTGGTCGAGACCGAGCGGCAGATGATGACGTGCGGGCAAGAGGTGATGATCGTCGCGGACCACACGAAGTTCGGGCGACTGGCACTGGCTCGACTCTGCGGGCTCGAAGAGATCGGTTCCTTGGTGGTCGACTCGGGCCTGTCCGAGGAGCACCGTTCGGTACTGGAAGCGGCGGGGGTGACGATCCATGTCGCCCCGGTGGGTGAGAGCCGGAATAACGGGAGCATCGTCGAGCTGGCGCGTGCGGACGGCGCCATCCGCAACGATGGCGAGAGGACCCAGGCATGAGCATCCTGACGGCACCATCACCGACGCGGGAACAGGTCGAGAGCCTGGTCCGCGCGATCCTCCAGAAACAGATGGCCAATGGTGCCCCGATGGCCGGGACCAACGGCAAGCCGGATGCGGGCTATCAACCCAATGTGGTCGTGAACATCTCGGCGCGACACTGTCACCTCACGCAGGCCGATGTCGAGGTCCTCTTCGGCCCGGGCGCCCAGTTGACTCCGATGCGCCGGCTCTACCAGGACACCGACTTCGCGGCGAACGAGACGGTCGCCGTGGTAGGCCCGAGGCAGCGGATGATCCCCGCCGTGCGGATCCTGGGCCCTTGCCGCAAGTTCAGCCAGGTGGAGCTGGCCTTCACCGACTCGATCAGCCTGGGGATCGACCTGCCGGTCCGCCTCTCGGGCGACATCGAGGGGACGCCCGGCTGTTTGCTGGTCGGTCCCAAGGGGACGCTGGTGATGAGTCAGGGCGTGATCCGCGCCGAGCGGCACGTCCACATGGGGCCGAGGGATGCCGAGTATTACGGCGTCAAGCACCTCGACCGGATGAACATGCGGGTCGAGAGCCCGTGCCCTTCGGTCCTCGAGGGTTTGCTGGTCCGGACCCATCCCGACTGGAAGCTCGAAGTGCACATCGATACCGACGAGGCGAACTGCTGTGACTTGCCGCATGCGAGCCGGGTCACGCTGACCAGGGCGTGAGCCGGGACCGCGGCCGGATGGAGCCGGGTAGACCAATCGACCGAACGACGGGACCTGAGCGGACTCAATACTGATCTGAACGAACGAAGGAGGGCCTTCATGGCCTCTGCATCAATCGAAGCGCTCGGCATGATCGAGACCAAGGGGTTCGTGGCCCTGGTGGAAGCCTGCGACGCGATGGTCAAGGCCGCCAACGTGGACCTGGTGGGCTGGGACAAGATCGGCAGCGGGCTGGTGACGGCCTTCGTGGCCGGCGACGTGGCCGCCGTCAAGGCGGCGATCGACGCCGGGGCCGCGGCGGCGAGCCGGATCGGCGAGGTGGTCAGCGTCCAGGTGATCGCCCGACCCCACGAAGACCTCGGCGGCGTGCTGACGTTCACCAAGGCGGCATCGGCGGCCTCGGCCCCTTCCAAGGCCCCCAAGAGCGACGGAGCCTGAGAACCATGACGACACTTCAACGAAGCGGCTCGCGGATCGGCGGCAATGGCAACGGCTTCGGCGGCGAGGCGCTGGGCCTGATCGAGACCAAGGGCCTGGTCGGCATGATCGAGGGGACCGACGCCATGCTCAAGGCGGCGAACGTCACCCTGGCGGGCCGCGTCCAGGTCGGCGGCGGATTCGTCGCCACGCTGGTCCGCGGCGATGTGGGGAGCGTCCGGGCGGCCGTCGAGGCCGGCGCCGAGGCGGCCGGCCGGGTCGGCGAGCTGCTCAGTGCGCACGTCATCCCGCGCCCGGATGAATCCGTCTTGCGGACGTTCCTGGGGTCGTGAGCATCGCCGTCCAGCAGCAGGGGAGCCGAGAATCATGAATGGGAATGCCTTGGGCCTGATCGAGACCTTCGGGCTCGTCGGGCTCATCCAGGCGGTGGATGCGATGCTCAAGGCGGCCAGCGTGGAGCTGGCCAGCCCCGTGCTCAAGCTCGACGGGGGCGTGGTGAGCGTCCTGATCCGCGGCGACGTCAGCAGCGTCCGGGCGGCCGTCGAGGCCGGCGCCGAGGCGGCCGGCCGGGTCGGCGAGCTCCGCGCCGCACACGTCATCCCGCGTCCCGACCCGGCCGTGGTCCGGGCGTTCGTCGGAGGCGATCGGTGAAGATCCTCGTCGCCAACCTCGGCAGCACCAGCTTCAAGTACCGCCTCTTCGACATGTCCGACCCGGCCGAGCCGGTCCTCGCCAGGGGATCGATCGAGCGGATCGGGTCGCAGTCGGCCAAGGTGGTCACCAAGTCGGACCGCGGTCAGCGCGAGCAGGTCTGCCCGATCGCCGACCATGGCGAGGCCTTGCAACTGTGCCTCGACCAGTTGACCGATGCCGAGATCGGCGTGCTGGGCGACGCCGCCGAGGTCTCGGCCATCGGGTTCAAGGCGGTCCACGCGCGGAACCTCACCGGCGTGCACATCGTGGACGAGCATGTTCTCGAAGCGATGGAAGCGTTCGCGGACGTCGCCCCGGCGCACAATCCGCCCTATATCAAGGCGATGCGGATGCTCGGGGAACGCTTCCCGGATCTGCCCCTGGTCGCCGCGTTCGAGACCGGCTTCCACCGGACAATCCCGGAGGCGAACCAACGCTATGCCATCCCCGATGAATGGGCGACCAAGCTGGGCGTCCGACGCTGGGGATTCCATGGTGCCAGTCATCGTTATATCGCCGGTCGGACGCCCGAGCTGATCGGCCGCAAAGACATCAAGTTGATCTCCTGCCATCTGGGCGGGAGCTCGTCGCTCTGCGCGATCCGCAACGGGCAATCGGTCGCAAGTAGCCTGGGAATGAGCCCTCAATCCGGTCTCCCGCACAACAACCGCGTGGGCGACTTCGACGTCTTCGCCCTGCCCGTGCTGCTCCGCGAGACCGGCAAGGGTCTGGACGAAATCCTCGATATCCTGGCGAACCAATCGGGTCTGGAGGGGATGAGCGGGGCGGGATGCGACCTCCGTGACATCGAGGCCGCCGCCGAGTCCGGCAACGAACGAGCCAGGCTGGCCATGGACGTCTTCATCGCCTCAATCCGTCACTATCTGGGTGCGTTCCTCCTCGAGCTGGACGGCGCCGACGCGATCGTCTTCACCGGCGGGATCGGCGAGAATTCGGCACCGATCCGGTCCGGAGTCTGCCGCGACCTCAACTGGTTCGGGATCGCCCTCGACCCTTCCCTGAACGCTTCGGGTCCGGCCGAGCGCCGTGTCTCCGCGTCCGGATCGCGAGTCCAGGTCTGGACGGTCCCGACCAACGAGGAGATCGTCGTCGCCCGCCAGGCCAGGGACATCCTCGGCAGTCCTGAGCCTCCCGGATGAAAACCTGATACGAAGCAACGGTAGCAGGAAGAACATCGACCACGGATTGCACGGATAAATCGGATAAGAACCAATCTATTTCGTGTCCGACTCCCAGAGTATGGATATCCTTTGCTCTGATTCTCGATCTCTTATCCGTGTTATCCGTACAATCCGTGGTCGATCCGGTTTACCCGTGCAATTCGTGGTTGATCCGATTACTGCGATGGAATGAATGCGTCATTGGCGAAGTTCCGCGACTTCGAGAGGGTATCGGCCCGATGTTCCTGGCCCGGGTGACAGGCAGCGTGGTGGCGACCCAGAAGGTCGCCTCGATGACGGGGCAGAAGCTCCTGACGGTCGAGCCTTACCGGCTCGACGACAAGGGGCGGGACCGCCTCGTGCCGACCGGCCGGACCTTCGTCGTGGTCAACACGCTGGGCGCGGGCCTGGGCGAGATGGTCCTGATCTGTCAGGGCTCGAGCGCGCGGCTGACGCCCGAGACGGACAAGCTGCCGATCGATGCGGTGGTGATCGGCCTGGTCGACACGGTGGACATCGGCGGCCGGGCGATCTTCACGTCGCATGGAGGCTGACCGGATTTTGGATTTGCGATTTTGGATTTTGGATTCCAGGACCCACCCCCATGCAAATGACCGAAGACATCATCCGAAACGTGATCCAGGAAGTGCTGGCCCAGATGGGCAACGGCGCGTCCCTCGGTAATGGCAAAGCACCATCGCGAGCCTCGGGCAACCTCGGGGCCTTCGCCTCGGCGGGGGACGCCGTCGCCGCGGCCGATGCCGCGTTCCAGTCGTTCCGGACCCGGCCCCTCGAGGACCGTCGCAAGGCGGTGGACTGCATCCGCAAGATCTGCGTCGATCAGGCCGAGGAACTGGGTCGCGCCGAGCTCGAGGAGACCCAGATCGGCCGGCTCGACCACAAGATCGCCAAGCTCCGCGACGCCATCCCGCGCGTTCCCGGAGTCGAATATCTCCGCACCGATAACGACGCGGGCGACAACGGGATCACCCTGACGGATTACGCACCGTTCGGGGTCATCGGCGCGATCACGCCGGTCACGCATAGCCTGCCGACCCTGGCCGGGAACGCGATCAACATCCTGGCCTCGGGGAACACGGTCGTCTTCAACGCCCATCCGTCCGGGGCGAAGATCGCGGCCGAGGGCGTGCGTCGGTTCAACAAGGCGATCCGGGAGGCGATCGGGCTGGAGAACCTGCTCACGATCATCGACCCGCCCACGCTGGAATCCGCCCAGGCACTCTTCGACCATCGGGTCGTTCGATTGCTCGTGGTGACCGGCGGGCCGGCCGTCGCGCGGGCCGCCCTGGGTGCCAAGAAGCGTGCGGTCGTCGCCGGGCCGGGGAATCCCCCGGTCGTCGTGGATGCGACCGCCTGCCTGAAGAACACGGCCCGCTCGATCATCGCCGGCGGGGCCTTCGATAACAACTTGCTCTGCATCGGCGAGAAACAGGTCTTCGCCGTCGCCCAGATTTACGACGCTCTCATGGAAGAGATGGGGAGACACGGCGGATTCCGGCTGACGCCCAGCCAGGTCGATGCCCTGACTCAGGCCGCATTCCAGAAAGGAAACGACGGGGCCTTGCACGTGAACAAGGATCTGATCGGTAAGGATCCGGCCGTCCTCGGCCAGCACGCGGGCGTCAAGGTTCCCGACGGGACTCAGATCCTGTTCGCGGAGACCGGCGCCGACCACCCGTTCGTCGATCACGAGCAGATGATGCCGTTCATCCCGTTCGTCAGGGTATCGAACGTGGACCGCGCGATCGAGCTCGCCAAGGCGAGCGAGCAGGGCTACGGTCATACCGCGGTGCTGCACTCCCGGGATACCTCCGTGATGACCAGGATGGGCAAGGTCATGGACTGCACCATCTTCGTGGTGAATGGTCCCTGTACCGCCGGGCTCGGGCTGGGAGGCGAGGGCGTCCTGTCGTTCTCGATCGCGGGCCCGACCGGCGAAGGTGTGACCACACCCTTGACCTTCTGCCGCCAGCGGCGAACCAGCCTCGTCGGCGGCATGCGATTCGTTTGATGCGTTGTGCGAGGGACTATTTCCAACACTGCTGCAACGAAATCAGGTGATTTCTCGGAGTGAGGGCGGGCTTCCACAGGCATTCCTGGGGGAATCGCCCTGCGGGCTCGACCCCAGCCACCCGAGCGCGGTCTGGGCTCCAAATGGGGTGGCTGGGGTCGAAGACGGCGCAGCCGGCGAGCCCCCAGGAGTGCCGTCGCACTCACCATCCTCGGGGAATTGTCCCGGTATTGTTGCGACAGTGACTTATTTCCGGTCGGTTATCGGTGCTCATAGAGCATCCTACGAGGGCGAGATGCAACTTGGTCGGGTCATCGGTACGGCGACGGCCACGGTGAAGCATCCCACATTCGAGGGCGAGCGTTTGCTGGTGGTTCAGCTCCAGACGGCGAACGGCGGACCCGACGGCGAGCCCATCCTGGTCTTCGACCGGCTCGGGGCGAGGCGTGGCGACCAGGTGCTGCTCACCAACGATGGCGCAGCTCTCCAGGACCTGCTGGGTAAGACCACTCCCGGGCGGTGGAGCGTGATGGGACTGCCGGACGATCGTTCCGGGACGGGGGGCCAGAGATGAGGATCGGCGAAGTGATCGGACGCGTGACCCTGTCGCGATCATCTCCCCAGCTTCGCGGGGGCCGCTTCCTGCTCACGCTGCCGATGCCGCTCGCGGCCCTCGCCGAGGGTTCGTCGGATCGTGGGGAGGAGCTCGTCGTCTTCGACAACCTCGGTGCCGGACCGGGCAGCTTGATCGGCTTCAGCGAGGGCCGCGAGGCCGCCAATCCGTTCGGCAGGAACAAGACTCCCGTGGACGCGTATTGTGCGTGCCTGATCGATCAACTGACGATTTTTCCGGACTACCCAAACTAACCCGACGGCCCACAACGGACCACGGACCACGGACGACGGACCAATCCCAAACTAACCCGACGGCCCGGCGAGGATCGCGAGTCCCGGGAGTCGGAACGAGGGAATCATGATCGGTAATGGCAATGGCGCGGTGATGAACGAGTGGAAGCTCCGCGAGCAGATGTGCGAGATCGGCCGTCGCGTCTATAACAAGGGGTTCGCGGCGGCGAACGACGGGAACATCAGCTACCGGCTCGCCGAGGATCGGGTGCTCTGCACACCGACCCGGGTTTCCAAGGGCTTCATGAAGCCCGACGACCTCTGCATCGTCGACCTGGACGGCAAGCAGGTCTCCGGCAAGCGGAAGCGGTCGAGCGAGATCCTGCTGCACCTCAGCATCATGCGAGCCAGGCCGGATGTCCGTTCGGTCGTGCACTGCCATCCGCCCCATGCCACGGCCTTCGCCGTCGCGAGGGAGCCGATCCCGAAGTGCGTCCTCCCCGAGATCGAGGTCTTCCTGGGCGAGGTGGCGATCACTCCCTATGAAACGCCGGGTTCGCAAGACTTCGCCGATACGGTGCTCCCCTACGTCAAGGACACGGACACGATCTTGCTCGCGAATCACGGGACCGTCACATACGGCACCGACCTCGAAGACGCCTACTTCAAGACCGAGATCATCGACGCCTATTGCCGCATCCTGATCCTCGCCCGGCAGATCGGCCGGGTGAATTATTATGACGATGAGAAGGCTGCCGAGCTGATCCGGCTCAAGCCGAAACTCGGGATCCCCGACCCTCGGCTGGAGCGAGGCCTCGAGAATTGCGACCTCTGCGGCAACAGCCTCTTCCGCGAAGGCTATGACGAGTCCCCGCCCGAGCCGCGCATCTTCATCCATCCCAAGATCGCCGACAGCCTGCCCTATCAATCCCCGATCGAAGGGGCTTTGACCCCGCTCGCCGCCGACATCAAGCTGGGCACGAAGTCGCCCGCACCCGCAACCGCGCCGGCGAACGCCAGGCCCTCGAGCAATGGGCACGCATCCGCTGGCGGGGCCGACTCCGAGGCGCTCGTCCGGGCGATCACGGACCAGGTCATGCGGGCCTTGAACGGGGCGGCCAGGTAACGGTGGCGGGTGGCGGGAGATGTGAGCGGTTTACAGACGGGTTGACCTTGGCGGGCCGATTAACCCCCCCGAACCCCCCCTTCGTAAGGGGGGGACGCTTAGGAGCGAGCCCTTTGACCCCCGATCCCCCCCTTTAGGGAGGGGGCCAACATGCGTCCCCCCCTTACGAAGGGGGGGTTCGGGGGGGGTTCCGGATTATGCCCGACTCGAAGAGCATTTGTAGTCGATCCAATCGAAAATCGCTCAACAGCAATACATGAGTCTCTCGCCGGTTCCAAGTTAGGAGATAACCATGAAAGTCAGCATCATTGGTGGGGGCGGCCTGGTCGGTTCATCGGCGGCTTTCGCGCTCCAGTGCGGCGGGATCGTCAGCCAGATCGACCTGATCGACCTCAACGCCGACCAGGTCAAGGGACAGGCCCTCGACTTGCTCCATGGGGCCTCGCTGGTCGCCGACCAGCGGATTCGCGCGACCGGCTACGAAGCGATCCCCGAGAGCGACGTCGTCGTGATCACGGCCGGCCTGCGCCGCAAGCCGGATGAGAGTCGCCTCGACCTGATCAACCGCAACGTCGAGCTCTTCTTGAACATCCTCGGCCAGGCCGCTTCCGCCGGCTTGAAGCGCGATGCGATCGTCCTGGTCGTCTCCAACCCGGTCAACGTCCTCACATACCTGGCGATGCGACACCTCGACCTCCCGGCGACCCAGGTGATCGGGCTCGGGACCCAGCTTGATACGGCCCGCTTTCGCAGCCTGATCGCCGAAGGTGTCAACCTGCCCCCCACGCAGGTGTCGGCCTTGATACTCGGCGAGCACGGAGACAGCATGGTCCCGATCTGGTCGACCGCGCAGGCCGCGGGCCTCCCGCTCGAGCGCTTCCCGAACTGGAACGCGACGACCGCCGAGGCGATCCTGAAGAGGACCCGCGGCAGCGGTGCCGAGGTCATCAAGCTCAAGGGAGGCGCGGGGTTCGCCGTCGGCCTGTCGATCCGGGATGTCATCAACGCGATCGCACTCGATCAGAAGCGAATCCTGCCGGTCTCCGCCCTGGTCAACGGCCCCTACGGCATCCGCGACGTCTGCATCTCGATCCCGACGGTGGTCGGCCGCAAGGGCGTTGAAGCCCAGCTCGAGATCGAGCTCTGGCCCAAGGAGATCTCGGCGCTGCAACACTCCGCGTCGGTCCTCCGCGAGACCATCGAGGCGGTCTACAAGAGCAATCCCAAGGCCGCGGCCGGCAAGCCGAAGCCGTCCGGGAGCGCCGGAACGGGGACCTCGGGCGCCTCTCCCGCGAAGTCGTTCACCAATGGCAAGCCGGCCTCGCCGGTCCGCGTGACGATGGGCGCGGCGCAGGCAATGGCACGTACGGCAGCTCTCGCGTCACGATCTCGGGGCAAGGCCAGGGGAAGCGCTGAGGCCATGGAAAAATCACTCGACCGCAAGCTGGCCGCGATCCTCGCCGATCCCAACTGCCGTGAGTTCATCATCGCCGACGCCAAGGACGCCGACATGGCCCTGGGCCTCGGCGCACCCGGCCAGTCGCCGGAGATGCACGCGGGCGAGGTCCGGTTCAAGACCCTCGAAGAGTACCGCAACCAGATGCGGTTGATCGCCCGTTCCGGCCTGGTCGACATCATGCTCATGTCGGCGAGTTCCAACCATGCGCTGACGATCCGCGAGCGACTGTTCGAACATTCTCCGGTCACCCCCGCGGTGCGTGCCAACGACACCTCCGACATCCACCTCGCCCGGGGTGCCTCCTACCACCAGTCGCCGTCCCGACCATTCCGGACCGCCAGCATCGACCACATCCAGTGCGGACATCTCGATTGCGAGCCCGGCGAACGTTCGATCGGCGCCGACCTGGGCCTTTACAGCGTGACCTTCAACAATAACCTCGAGCGCGACCTGGAGACCCTGGTCCGGTTCCACGAGTTCCGCGAAGAGGCCGAGCGCAAAGGGTTCCGCTATTTCCTCGAGATCTTCGACCCCAACGTCCCCGGCGCGGTCGCTCCCGAGATCTTGCCCAAATATATCAACGACATGATCACGCGGATGCTTGCGGGCGTCGGCCCGAGCGGCCGCCCGGCATTCCTCAAGATGGTCTACCACGGACCCAAGGCCATGGAGGAACTGGTCCGGTTCGATCCGAGCCTGGTCGTCGGCATCCTGGGCGGATCGGCCGGCACGACTCGAGACGCGTTCCAGCTCCTCCACGACGCCCAGAAGCACGGGGCCAAGGTCGCCCTCTTCGGCCGCAAGATCAACCAGGCCGAGAATCAACTGGCGTTCGTCCACTTCCTCCGGCTAATCGTCGAGGGCCAGGTCGGGCCGGTCAACGCCGTCAAGGCGTACCACGCGGTCCTCGGTCGATTGGGTCTCCGTCCGCATCGCGCCCTGGAAGATGACCTGAAGCTGACCGACCAGTCGATGAGCTACGCGGGCACCGCAAAGCCGGCCGCAGCCGCGGCATCCAGTGGTGGAGCGCCAAAACCCGAGTCCCTCCCCTGCGAGAACGGGGCGGCGACGAGACGTTCGATCGCACCGGCGGGAGGCCAACACGTAGCCCATGCCTGTGCTTGCCAGTCGCATCCGGCCGCGCCGAATGGGACTCCGACCACGGAGACGAAATGTGCCTGCCCGAGCGGTCGTCCGCTCGTCACTGAGTCTTACTCGGTCTCTCGCTACAATCATCAGAACCCGAGCAGCAACGGGAACGGCCACTCGCACACCAATGGTCGCCCCGACTTCACCCGGATGAGCCCGGTCGAGCGCCTTGCCTACCATCGAGAGCGGCTCGGGTTAGGACGCTGATTCAATCAGTCCGCTTCGATCGCTCGTCTACTGAACGGCGGAGCAGATGATACCCATTATCACTGGACCGAAAAATGGGGAGCAGGCCAGCTCCCCCGTAACTTCCATGGGCGTTAACTTAACGGCTGACACTCGGGAAGCCCGGAATGCTCAAAGGTTGTACGAGAAGAGGATGTAGGGTGAGCCGAGGGCCGCGTAGCGGCCTGAGGCCCACCGGAGTGCCTCGGCGTTCGCGGTGGGCCTACCACCTCCTCGGACACGCTCTAAGGGTCGCAGCCCAGCTTTCCCGGGGCTTTCAGGTCTGACGGCTCGCTTTCCCGGAGATTCGCTCTCTTAGATTAACGCCTATGGGGGTACGGGGGGGTGGATTCGCAAGGCCTGGGGACATGCGCAACCCAACCGCAAGGTGCTCTGGGCGATGTTGCGGAAGGCGACCACCACTGGCGGCGCATCAACACCGAAGGCCGGGTAGGCGTTGCCTACCCGGCCTTCGATTGTGGGTGCCTCGCCTGCCGCTCGCGGCGGGTGCAATGTCGGACGGGCGAACCGCCGGACAGCATAAGGTTTTGGCGCGGAGCACTGGCAAAGCACAAAAGTATTATCGGCTCGCGGTCAGCAGGTCTTGAGTGAGTCATGCCTTGCCGCTGTCACCAGGCGGGGGATTCGGTGGGCAGAACCTCACGGGCGACACGCCGATGGCGGGCGGGTGCGGCGAGTCATCCTGCTAGCGGACGGAAGCTGCTGCCGCGCGAGGTTCGGCGGCGCGATTGCGAGTTGCCATTCGAAAGGTTGACCAGATTGACGCCCTCGCCGGCGACAAGTATGAAGTTGCACTGACGAGCAAGGAGCACAGCGAGAACGTTCGAGGTTTAGAGGATCCCACCATGCCCGCCCGCGAGGCCGACAAGACTTCCAAACCCGCGGTCCGGAAACCGGCCGAGCGCACGGAGGCACAAGGCGAAGTCTCCACGACGCTACCGGAAGCCATGACCGGCAGGGCAAGTCCCGCGAAGGCAGCGGTCGGAGACAAGCCGGTTTTTGCCTACATCGCCAGCCTGCCGCAGCCGCAGCGCGGCATCGCCGAAAGTGTCGATGCCCTGGCGGCCAAGACGCTGCCCGGCCTGCGGCGCTCCGTGAAGTGGGGGATGTCGTACTACGGCGTGGGCGACGGCTGGTGCTTCTGTTGCGGCGGCTTCGTCGGCCACGTGAAGCTCATGTTCATCAACGGCGCGGCGCTCAGGCCAGTACCACCGGTGACGCCGGTGGGCATGGGCAAGTCAACGCGGGGCGTGGAGCTCGAATCCGTTGACGACATCGACGAACGCCAGATCGCGGCGTGGATGAAGCAAGTCGCGGCCGTCCCAGGTGTCGGGGGTAAGAAGCGATAAGCCCGAAGCGGTGCGGTCTGACCGGATCGGTCGTTGAATCGGGGAAGGAACGGCTCCTGACCCCATCCTACTTCTTCCTGACCCCAACCTTCTTCTTCTACCAGATGCGATTGATGCCGTAGGCGTCGAATTGCACGTCAGCGCTCACGATCGGGATGCTCTCGTAACCTGCCTGCGCGATCAGCATCCGGTCGAACGGGTCCTTGTGATGGAATGGCATGTCGATCAGGCCCGCGAGGTGCTCGTCGGTGATCGGCAGCAGCTCGAAGTTGTTCCGAAGCATGTTCATGTGGATGTAACCCCGGTACGGTGCCCCCAGGTCGAGCTTCTTCCGGCTCACCTTGATGGCGACTTCCCACGAGCTTGCCGGACTGATGAGCTTGCGGTTGGCCGGGTCGCAGATCGTCGCCGAAGCCGCCGCGCTCAATTGCGGGTCAGCCCACCAGAACCAGAGGAAGGTGTGCGTATCGAGGAGTAGGGTCATTCCATGTACTCCGCGAAGTCTTCCAGTGGCGCGTCGAAGTCCGGCGCCATCCAGTGCTTCGTGTCCTTCGCGGTGCCGGGCTGACAGGGCCAGCTCGTAAGAGGCGGCTTGGTCACGATGGCTTTCGGTACTCCGTGCACGGTCAGCACGAGTTCCTCTCCGGGGACCATCCCCTCAACAAGCTGGTGAAGCGAACCGACAGCGGCATCGAACGGTAATTTGCGCGGCATTCGCATTCTCCTTCAGTTTGGACTCGTCGGCATCGTTGTTTGCATCATCGCCTTCCTGTTCGACCGCCGATTAGAGCGCTCTACGATTGGGTTGAGCACAGCTCGAGTCGAATCTCATTCATACTAACCCGAAGCGTCAGCGAGGATTCCGCCAACGATCGCCTCGCTGACGCTTCGGGTTAGTATCCGGTGTGCGCAACGCAATCGTGAAGCGGTCTAGACCGGCCGCTGCGCGGGCGGCCCAGATCCCCTCCATCATCTGCCAGAACGCATCGTCTTTCGGCAACTAGGGCAGCGGCTGCACCATCAGCCCCTTCAGGGCTCGGATATCGATATCCGACCCGATCCCGAGTCGTTGCCGCGGGCCGATTTGTGACCGGCCCTTCGGGGCGACCGACAAAGATGCCGGTATCAATGTGACAGTCTCCAATTATTCCTTTATTCGCAATTCGTATTACATTATCAATCGATTATTTGATGCGGTTGGCTATGCTAGGACCCACGGTAATGCGCGATGCGAACGAGACGCGTTCCAGCAGATGTCTCACGATTCGTCCGGGTAGATTTCGTCCTCATAGCGCTCGATGAGGAGGGCGAGCACGACGAAGTAATCCTCTTCGCCGGCCCTCCATTCGTGGCGTCGGTCGGCCAGGGCCTCGATCGCCGCGATGGCCCGATCATGTTCGTCCGCCGATCGGATCGGGCGGAGCGGGAAGGCCCGCACGAGGTCGAGGTAGGCATCCACGGCCGGGGCTCCCCCGACCGGGTTCGTCTCGATGGCCATGGTCGTCTCTCCTCATAGATCGAGTTCGTCATAGTCCTTGTGGGTGTAGACACCCCGGACCAGCAAGACTTGCGTGTTGTGGAAAATCTCGGCCACAAGGCGGTACTTGTTCCCGGCGATGTTGAGGACCGTGTAATCGCCCACCTGATCGGCCGAACCGAAATCCGTCCGGACTTCGGCGAAATTGGCCCATGTCGCCTTCTTGGCGATCCGATACCAGCGGTCCAGCGGCTCGACCGCGTCGGGATGATCGGCCCCGAACTCTCGGATTCGCTTTCGGGATATGACATGCATCCGGCCGGTCCTTTCCGCGAATCCGGCCCGGACCCCGCCACGATCGGAGGTCGGAATCATTCCTCCGTCAGGAACGCCCGCCGCATGATACCTTCGTACCATTCGATCGCCACGGTCGGAGGTCGGAATCACTCCTCCGTCGGGAGCAAGCCGACGTTTCCCGAAATCGACTCTAGGCCCGGCGGATATCCGGGTCAAGCTCGCAACAGGACCCCAAGGACCTGGTCAAACGTATAAATCCAAGCCGCTCAAGCTCTCCATTTACCTCATCTTCTCCATCTTGCGAAGACAAAAAGGTCGGGGTTAGACGGGAAGTCTGGCGGAGGCCCGGGTTCAGAATAAGCTATACGAACTGGGGCAGATTAGGAAAGGTGAGGGATTTATAGGTATACGTCTGATCCCGCTCTTGCCTGACTTCGCCCTTGCCTTTCGCCGATCGGAGCCGAGAACGGTACGTTCGCCGACTTCACTCATCTCGTCGTTACCAGATCCGGGTGATGCCGTAGGCATCGAGTTGCACGTCGGCACTGACGATGGGAACTTGTTCGGTCAAAGACTGGGCCACGAGTAGGCGGTCGAACGGGTCCTTGTGATGGAACGGCAACCCGATTAACCGAGCCGTATGGGTCGGCAGCACGGGCAATACCAGGAACCCATTCTGTTTCAACGCGACGTCGATGAAGTCCTCGTAGGGTCGGTTCAACGGATTGGCCGGATCGCTGATCGTCGTCCGGGCCGGCGCTGAGCTGCGGATCGCCCTCGATCAACCAGTAGAGGCAAATCCCAGAATTAACCACGGAGGCACAGAGACACGAAGAAGTAGGGAAAAGAGTTCAAAGTCTTTGAATGGAATTCTCTGTGTCTCTGTGCCTCCGTGGTTAATTCCCCGTATTTGCCTGGAGAGCGTGCGTACCCAGCAAGACCCTCACGGCATGTATTCCGCAAAGTCTTTCAGGTGGTCTTCGTCATCGGAGATGATCGTAATCATCCCTCTACCCAACCCCGGAACACGAGGCATGCGTCCCCGCGGCTTCTCGCTCACTAACTTCGCCACGGGCTGGTGATCCCGGGTCAAAATGACTTCATCGCCGGGCGCCAGGCTGTCAAGCAGCTCGGGCAACGTCAGCTTGATGTCTTCGGCCGCCAGTGTCGTTTGCATGGTTACTCTCCATTGTCACTCCCACGGCATCGCAAGGAACAAACGCGACAGGATACGCCCGGTCCATACGATCTCTTCGGTGTCGATCGCGTCCTCCTTCCTCGCTATTCTACCCGCATTGGTCATCACGAACAGGACTTTCCCGCCCACGCCGTTCAGGAAGGCGCACCGCGTCTCCGTTCCCCCGTGCAACTCGCCGGTAGTCTCCTCGAACTCCGCGTGCTCCCATTCGACTTTGCTCTCGGCGACGAGCTCTTGGTGTTCGACCAGGGTCATTGTTCCGACACTCGTCATGTCCCTCCCGCCTTGTTGTCGAAGTCCGTTCAAGGCCGGTCGCTTTCGCCAGTTGACGATCCTCACCAGAGTCGGTTCACGCCGTAGGCGTCGAACTCCGGGTCAACGCTCACCAGGGGAATCTGTTCCGCAAGGGCCTGCGAAATGATCAATGGTCCGTGGTCCGTTGTCAAGAAAGCCGGCGATCGATCGAGGCCGGGGATGTCCGCGCCAGCGAATTACGGACGTCGGACGACCGACCACGGGCCAATCCTTACTGTCGTGGATCGGTCTCCTCAGTGGGCAGAAAGGGGTCAGGAGTGAATGGCACTCGGATTTCCGTAAACCGTTTGGCACCAATCGTTTATGTGGTCGCTATATGCTTTCATTCTTTGTCCCTACCCTGGGCTGTGCTGGGAATCCCTGGAACTGAAAACTAGCTGCGTCCCGAATGGCATTAAGACTCCCGAAACCATTTCCCTGTCTTGAGTTGCACTCAGTCTCTAGTAATTAAACTATTGAATTAGAATTCAGATTATGTAAATGTCTGGACATGCAGCCTTATATCATTGTGTTATGCATTGTTATTCACGTTTGCTTCCATGCTGCCCCCTCCCCATCCCATCAAAACAGAATGGATTTTAGTATCTGTAAGTTTGTTTGGCCTATGCCGCCAAGTCCTTCTCTCGCAACCTCTTGCGCATCTCCGACCGCGACACCCTCATCAGGTCATACTGCTTCGGACGACGCTTCTTCGCCCGCGGCTCCGACCGCCCGGGACGCCAAGGATTGACCACCAACTCGGGCATCTCCTCCCCCGCATCGGCATCGCGCAGCCACCGCAGTGCGTCGATGAAGCTCACCCGATCCGCCACCACCCCCCGGAGGCCGCCCGCCTCGCACATCGCCACCCGCACCAGGTTGTACGCCACCGCGTACATCGTCATCTCCTTGAGGACCCCATCCACTGTCATGCACTTCAACACATCCATCTTCATCGTAATCTTGAGCGACTTCAGGTTCTCCTCCACAGGCCACCTCGTCATATATAATTCCGCCAGCGAATCGGCCGGGTAGGCCGTGGCATCGAGCAGCGTCGTCACCGGCGTCACCTCGCGCGTCCGGAACCCCGGCACCTCGATCCGATACCTCAGCTCCCGCACTTCGATCGAGCCCGTCATAGACCGGTAGTCGTCCTCGCTCATCCACGCCGGGCGATCCGCCGGCTTGAAGTACTCGACGAGCTGATCCGTCATCCCCAAGGCCCGGATCTACCGGCTCCGCGGCATCCCCTTGACACCCCGACTCCGCCCCGGCTCGGCGTGCGCCCGGCCCGGGGTGAAGTTGAACGATCTGCTTCTGGTGCAGGCGAAAGACGGCGTGGGCGCCCCGCGACACCAAGAGCGCCAGATGGGCGAACGAGCAGAAGCCGCGGTCGGCCACCAGGACATCGCCGGCGGTGAGCAGCGAGAGGATGGCACCGATGCCGCTCAGGTCGCTCGACCGCAGCGGCGCCGCGATGACCTCCAGGAGTAGCCCGGTACCCGAGTGGAAGAAGGCCAGGAGGTGGGCCATCGGGAAGCCACAGCCCTTGGCCTGGTCGCCCGGCTGGCCGAAGTGGGCCTGCAGTTCCGGCGCGTCGGGCATGGAGGACGACGAGCCATCGACCAGGAAGGTGCGATGGCCGCGCCAGCGGCCGATGGCCTCGGTGTCGGGGATCAGCGCGCGGGCCATGTCGCGGAGCAGGGCGCGGAAGACGGTCAGGGGGAGCCGGGAGCGGGCCTGGCAGAAGGCCGATGCGGAGAAGGCGCGGCCGGCCAGGAGCGAGACGTGGGTCAAGGCGGTGTTGCCGTGGAGGACCTGGATGAGGGACCAGTGGATGATGGCCGCCGGTGTCAGGAGGCAGGAGTCACACCAGGTGTGACCGACGGCCCGACAGGCGGCGCCGATGACGTCGTCGCCGAGCCTGGCGGCGAGGTCTTGTCTCGGCGCGTTGAGGATGGTAGAAATCCGGCGATGCATCGCGGGGCCTCCTGTGCCATGGTGGTTGTGAGAAATCCCATGGTGCACGGAGGCCCTGTTCATCTCAAGTACCGAGCAGTCCTTGGTTTAGCGGGCTTAATGCCATTCGGGACGCGGCTAGTTTTCAGACGGAGGACGGGTGTCCTGCTCCCCGTTTTCGGTCTCCGATGGTGGTGCCGCAGGGGAGCGAGGGGCTGTCGGAGTTGGCCTGGGAAAAGGGTGAACGAGTCGCCGCCGACGGAGACCAGGCCGCCGGCGCCGAGGGCCTGGCCGCCGTTTTCGGCGCATTAGAGATCGACTTCAACCTTCGCATTGGCGCCTGATCGCCCACAGAAAAGCAAGTCGTGCCGCCATGTCGCCGGGTGCCTCGCCCACTCGGCTCGGGCGTGCGAGCCTACTCTCGGCGCGACAGTTCCCATTTCGTTGGGTTTACTGCATCTGCCGATCTCGTCGCGAGTTCGAGAGACCAGCGTCAGGATTTCGCGCCAGATGCGTTCAAGAATTCTCGAAGTTGAGGCACTCTCATTATAAGGGATCGTGCGCAACCGCTCTGAATCGGGGCCAGGGTTATGGTGAATGTCATCTCGCTGAAGACCGCGCCCGTCACGGCCGTCCCGCGGTTCGGCTCCAACTTGTTTCGGGACCACGAGATCGGAGACGGCGTGGCGAGAAAATGTTGCCAACGAGTGCCAACGAGTGCCACCTTTCGCAGCAAGTCTCAGCCGGCGCCGCTCCCATCAGAGAAGAGCGAGATGAGGATTTCATCGGATTTCGATGAAACGGTAGATGTCTTGCACTCAACCGAAAAAAGACAGTCTGGGGAACGATCGGCCTATCATCCGGAAGGACCTGGGCTTGGGTGCTGATTCGAAGACCCCGCTCGGATATCCTGGTCTCGTTCGCATCGCAATCGCATTGGGGGACCGGCCGGTCCCGGTGAAATTCGACGCAAGAGCTGGAGTTCCGATCATGCTTCGAGGCCGATCTCCGAGTCCTTTCCCGCGCCGCGCGGCGCTGTTGATATTGGCGATGCTCGCCCCGTCTCCCCTGTTGGCTCAGGGGGTCGAGACGATCAAGGCTCGCTACACGAAGTACGAGCATCTCATCCCGATGCGCGATGGGGTCAAGCTCTTCACCTCGGTCTACGTCCCCAAGGATACGAGCCAGCGCTATCCGATCATGCTGTCGCGGACGCCCTACTCATGCCAGCCCTATGGAGAGGATGCCTACAAGTCGGACCTCGGCCCTTCGGCCTTGTTCGGCAACGACGGTTACATCGTCGTCTATCAGGATGTTCGCGGGCGCTGGATGTCGGAGGGCGAGTTCGTCAACATGAGGCCGCACCGGGAGCATAAGGACGGCCCGACGGACATCGACGAGAGCACCGATACTTATGACACCATCGACTGGCTGATCAAGCACATCCCGAACCACAACGGACGGGTCGGCATGTGGGGGATCTCCTATCCCGGCTTCTATACGGCGGCCGGGATGATCGACGCCCACCCGGCGCTGAAGGCGGCATCCCCGCAGGCACCCGTGACCGACTGGTTCACCGGCGACGACTGGCACCACAACGGCGCATTCTTCCTCCCTCACGCGTTCAACTTCCTCGCGTCGTTCGGCCATCCGCGGCCCGCGCCGACCAAGGTCAGCACCGAGCGGTTCAAGTACGGCACGCCCGACGGCTACGCGTTCTACCTCCGCATGGGGCCGCTCTATCATGCGAATCAGCTCTACTTCAAGGACGACGTGCCGTTCTGGAACGAGATCATGAAGCACGGGACCAACGACGAGTTCTGGCAGGCTCGCAACCTCAGGCCGCACCTGAAGGGCATCAAGCCGGCCGTCATGACGGTGGGTGGCTGGTTCGATGCAGAGAACCTCTTCGGTGCGCTCGAAACCTACAGGAACGTGGAAGCGTCCACCCCCGGCGCGACCAATTTCCTGGTGATGGGCCCCTGGCGGCATGGCGGATGGGCCGGGGGCCCTGGCGACTCGCTCGGCCCCGTGCCGTTCCACTCCAATACCGGCGAATTCTACCGGGAGAAGATCGAGTTCCCCTTCTTCCAGTTCCACCTGAAAGGGAAGGGTCCCTCACGGTTTCCGGAAGCCTGGGTCTTCGAGACCGGGACCAATCAATGGCGGACGTTCGACACCTGGCCGCCGCAACGAGTCAAGCGCCGATCGCTCTACCTCCAGCCGCGCTCGGGGCTCTCATTCGACCCGCCGGCCGATGCCGATGCCGAGTCCTTCGACGAGTACATCAGCGACCCCGCGAAGCCGGTGGAGTTCATCGACAAGATCGAGATCGGCATGACCGGCGATTATATGATCCAGGATCAGCGGTTCGCCTCGCGAAGGACGGACGTCCTCGTCTACTCGGGCGACCCGCTCAAGGAAGACCTGACCATCACAGGGCCGATCCAGGCCAAGCTCTTCGTGTTGACGAGCGGGACCGATTCCGACTGGATCGTCAAGCTGATCGACGTCTATCCCGAAGACTATCCCACCAAGGAACCCGATGAGTCCGAGGTGAAGCTCGGGGGCTATCAGCAACTGGTTCGAGGCGACGTGATGCGCGGCAAGTTCCGCGACAGCCTCTCGAAGCCCGAGCCGTTCGTCCCCGGGAAGCCGACCCCCGTCAATTTCACGCTGCAAGACGTCGCGCACACCTTCCGAGCCGGGCACAAGATCATGATCCAGATCCAGAGCTCCTGGTTCCCGATCGTCGACCGAAACCCCCAGAAGTTTGTCGATATCTACAGCGCCAACGAGGCCGATTTCCAACCGGCCACGCAGCGCGTCTATCACAGCGCCGAGATGCCCACGCATCTGGAGATGCTGGAGTTGCTGAAGTAACAATTGCGTAGGGCCGGCTGTGCCGGCCGGTATGGCTAAGGGCGGCCAAGTTCTCCTCGCTCCCGTCCGGTCGATTCGACAGTCCGGCCGGTGAAACCGGCCCTACTGGAAAGGGCTATTCTTGCCCGATC
The DNA here is from genome assembly GCA_963743925.1 of uncultured Planctomycetota bacterium. Lineage (GTDB taxonomy): Bacteria > Planctomycetota > Planctomycetia > Isosphaerales > Isosphaeraceae > CAVZRC01. The sequence goes on from CAVURY010000041.1 coordinate 353,996, forward strand.
TCGGCGGAGAAGGCCTTGGCGTTGAGGTCTTCGCCGGTCGCGTGGCGGGTCAGGGCGTTCCAGTCGAGCGAGCGTCCGGCGCGAAAACGCGGGCCTTCAAGTAGTCGCCGACGGCCGGCTTGCCGACGAAGCTGGCCTTGGATGGGGAGACTCCGCCCAGGACGTCGCGGGCGATCGCGTGCAGGACCTGGTCGGCGAATAGCTGGCCAAGCAGGTAGTTGTGGTAATAGGCCGGTGCGCTGACGATGTGGATCTTGCTCGCGTAGTCGGGCGCGTTGCGGCCCTCGGGGCGTCTGACCATCTGGTAACGCTCGACGATGTCCCACCAGAGAGCGTTGAGGTCCTGGTCGGGGTTATCGTAGAGGGCCTTCTCGAACCGGAACATGACCTGCGCCCATCGCGAGAAGACCAGGAGCTTGGCGCGCTGCATCCTGGCCCCGGCCTGGTCGAACGCGGCCGGATCGGGCACGGAGACTCCCATGGCGAGCAGCCAGTCGGCATCCTTCGAGAACCGCTCGAACAGCATGGCGACGCCTTCGGTCGTCAGGATGTGCGCCTCGAATCGCAGCGTGTAGGGGAGCGAGCGCGGGATGTTCCGGCTGCTGTAGACCGAATGACCGAGCTCGTGGAGCATCGTGCCCATCCAGTACTCGTTGGGCACGATGTTCGCCAGGACGCGGACGTCTCCCTCGCGATCGATATCGGTGCAGAAGGCGTGCGGACTCTTCCCCGGCTTCTCGTAGAGGTCGCTGCGGGCGATCACATCGTCGATCGGCAGGCCGATGCCGGCGTAGAACTGCCGGCAAAGCTTGAGGATGTCGAGCCTGGCGTAGACCGAGTCGAAGTCGGCGGAGAAGATGGCCGGCGACTCCTGGAAGAACGGGTCGTGATAGTGCCACGGGCGGACGTCCGCCGCAGCGATGCCGCTCTGGTCGGCGAGCTTCGCGTCGATCTCGATCTTGAGCTTGCGGAACGGCTCGCGTGTCAACGCGTCGAGCTCGTCGAAGATCTTGAGGACGCCCTCCTGCGATTGCTCGTTGAGATGGAGCTGCATGGCATGGTAGTTCGCGAACCCCAGCTTCCGCGCGGCCTCGTTGCGCAGCCGGATCAATTCCTTGAGGTCGGTCTCGACCACCGGGCCGACGCCCTTGCTCCCCTCCCAGACGGATTTTCGCTCGGTCGAGATGCGGGATTCTTTGAGGACCTTGCGTACCTCGCTATCCGTCATCAATCGCCCGCCGACATTCGCACGGTAGGCGTTGAATGCCTTCTCGATGGCATTCGCCTTGGCGGTGATCCGCCGCAAGAGAACGGGATCCACCTGCTTCTCCAGGTAGATCAGATAGAGCACGGCGATCTCTCGGGCCACGGTCGGATCGGCGATCGGCTTCTCGCGGATCGCCTTGAGTCGGGCGAAGCGCTCGCGGTCGGAAAGCGCCGCGTCGAAACGGTTCTGCGCCTCCTCCTTGGCCTTGAAGTCCTCGTCGCGGCCCGTGACGTTGGCGTTCCACCAGGTCAGGGCGGCCTCGCGTTCGAGCGGGCGAACGGTCTTCTCATGCTCCGCGATGAAGGCGCGGGCGTCCTCATCGGTTCCGGCCATCGAAGGGTTTGCTGGAGATATCGACATACAAAGCCCCATCAGGAAAGTCGCGAGGACGTGCGGGCGGGTCAGGAGCCGGGTCATGCTCGGAATGTCTCCTCGTTGCTGAGATGGATCAGAACTCCGCGTTGCCGGGGGTTCGTGGGAACGGGATCACGTCGCGGATATTGACCATCCCGGTGATGTAAACCATCGTCCGTTCGAAACCGAGTCCGAAGCCGGCGTGAGGCACGGTGCCGTATCGCCGCAGGTCGCGGTACCAGTTGTACTGCTCCTTCGACAGGCCGATCTCGTCGAGCCGCGAATCGAGGACGTCGAGCCGCTCCTCGCGCTGCGAGCCGCCGATCAGCTCGCCGATGCCGGGGGCCAGCACGTCCATCGCGGCCACCGTCTTGCCGTCGTCGTTGAGCCGCATGTAGAACGCCTTGATGTCTTTCGGGTAGTTCATCACGACGATCGGCCGACCGACGAGGGTCTCGGTCAGGTAACGCTCGTGCTCGGACTGGAGGTCGATGCCCCACTTGACCGGGAACTCGAACTTGTGCCCCTTCTCGACCGCCGCCTCGAGCCGCTTGATGGCTTCGCCGTAGTCCATCCGCTCGAAGCTCGCGTTGATGAACGTCTCGAGCCGGGTGATGCATTCCTTATCGATGTGCTGGGCGAAGAACGCCATGTCGTCGGGACGCTCGTCCAGCACGGTGCGCAGGAGGCTCTTGAGGAAGTCCTCGGCGAGGTCGGCGTCGTCGTTGAGGTCGGCGAACGCGATCTCGGGCTCAATCATCCAGAACTCGGCGAGGTGCCGGGTGGTGTTCGAATTCTCGCGCGGAAGGTCGGCCCGAACGTATAAACGCGATTGAGCGCCAGGCAGTAGGCCTCGACGTTGAGCTGGCCGGAGACGGTCAGGCTGGCCGCCTTGCCGAAGAAATCGGCGGAGAAATCGATGGCACCGTGCTCGTCGCGGGGGGGATTGGCCAGGTCGAGCGTCGAGACCCGGAACATAGCCCCGGCGCCCTCGGCGTCGCTGGTTGTGATGATCGGCGTATGGATCCAGACAAAACCGTGGTCGTGGAAGTATCGGTGGACGGCCATCGACAGGCAGTCTCGGACTCGGGCCACCGCGCCGAACGTGTTCGTCCGAGGCCTCAGGTGTGCGACGGTCCGCAGGTGCTCCATCGTGTGACGCTTGGCCGAGACCGGGTAGCTATCCGGATTCTCGACCCATCCGACCACCTCGACGCGATCGGCCTTGACCTCGAACTGCTGTCCCTTGCCAACGGAAGCGGCCAGCGTCCCCTCGACGCGCAACGAACAGTGCGTCGTCAGGTGCAGGATCTCGGTCTGATAGTTGGGCAGCGATGCCTCGGCGACGACCTGGATCGGCTCGAAGCATGAGCCGTCGCTGACGAGCAGGAACGAGAGCCCGGCCTTGGAGTCGCGCCGGGTGCGGAGCCAGCCCTCGATGACCACCGGCGTGCCGACCTCGAGCCGTCCGGCCAATATCTCCTTGACCGTCTGACGAGTCATGGAATCCTCCCAGAGCTGTTTCGCGATGGATGCCGGCGATGAGTCGAGATGGGCCCGTTTCCTCTTCGATGAAACCCGGCCGTTCCGTTTCCGGTGATCGAGACCGATCCTGCTGCGGCCCGATCTCCCGGGAGTTTCCGGTCGAACGCAGGGTGGTCTCGTGACTCGATCCGGAGTATTGTCGACCAGGAAACCCCCCTGATCATGGCCAACGAGGAAACGCTTCTCAAGGGGAAAGAGGTCAATGACGAGGGAGGGTTCTGGTCTTCGGCTCGCGGGAACATCGCGTCTAACACCCCGATTCTGATGGGATTGCACTCATGCAACGGAATTTCGTCCTGACCTTGACCGGTCCCGACCGGATCGGGATCGTCGATGAAGTGACCGGGCTCCTGCTCGAACGCGGCGGGAACGTCGAGACCAGCCGGATGGCCCGCCTCGGCGGCGAATTCGCGGTCCTGATGCTCGTCTCCATGCCCGCGGACCGGTTCTCGGGTCTCGATGCGAGCTTTCGCGGCCTGACCGAGCGGGGTTACAAGGTCACGACAACCCCGGCCGAGGGCACCTATGCCGAGTCCCACTCCGGCTGGCTCCATTACCGCATCCAGGTCCACGGAGCCGATCACGAAGGGATCATCCACGAGGTTGCCCACTACCTCTCCAGGCAGGGTATCAGCATCGAGACCATGGATTCGGAGTGCACCCCGGCCCCGACCAGCGGGGTGCCGCTATTCGACATGACGGCTCGAATCGTCGTACCGCCGGAGCTATCGGGACGCGGCTGGGAAGCGGGCCTCGAAGAGATCGGCGGTCGAATGAACCTGGACATCACGGTTTCTGCGTTGAATGATGATTAGCCAATCACTGAAGTGGTGGCTCACTGCCCACCGGCTGGGGTTTCCGGTTACGCTGAGATCTGGACTCCGCGGGATCGCGAATTCGGAAACGATCGGGGGACGATCGGCGGCCTGGATCGCGGATCTTCGACTGATGATATTGCCCCAGCCTCCCCTACCCGAGTAGAATCAAATTCCTGTGGAGCTCAAGACGCGAAAAACCCTAAGACCCAGGCTGCAACGCGACTTAAGTACCCACCAAATCTCGAGCCGAAGTGGCGGAATTGGCAGACGCGCTAGGTTCAGGTCCTAGTCCTCCTAACGGGGGGTGCAGGTTCAACTCCTGTCTTCGGCATCTTGAAACCAAAGGGGTTACAGCGAATAATGCCGTAGCCCCTTTTTCGTTGGCTCGGCGGTATTCCGCTATTTTTCCGCCAACAGGGAAGATACAGGGCGTTTCCGAAGGGAGACGCAGCGATGGCGGGAATGCGGAAAAAGAGCGATGGCTGGCACTGCAAGTTCCGGCTCCGGGGCAAGAGCTAGCTACTACTTCGCGGCGGGAAACCTGACAGAGCCGCAGGCTGAGGCGAAGTAGTCCGAGGTCGATGAGACGCTCGACCTGATCGAACGCGGGTGATCGACGATTCCCGAGGGCGTCAGCCTGGAAGATTTCGTCGCGGCTGGCGGAAAGGTGTCTGCGGTTTGGGCCAGGCCGGAGACGATCACCGTCCGGCAGTTGTTCGAATATTATCTGAAGACGCATGGGTAACCGACCAGCGCCTTGATAAGGGACCTTTGCCCCCGCAAGTCTTGCTTAGGAGGGTGACTCCGCTTATCCTCCGGACTTATGTGCGATCAGGAGGCCCCCGATACGCCCGGATGCCCCGAGTGCCAGCGACTGCGGCGCAAGTTCGACGGCGCGTTGCGACGGATCGCCCAGTTGGAAGCCCTCGTCCACGAACTCCGGCTCCGGCTCGATCAGAATGCCTCCGACTGCTCGATCCCTCCCTCGGCCAATCCGCCGGGCACCCCAGGCCGGTCGTCAAGCCCCGGTCCCAGCGCAGGCGGGGCGGACAGCCCGGCCATCCGGGCTACTTCCGCCGTCACCTGCCCCCGGAACGGGTCAACACCGTCGTCGATTACCTCCCCGAGAGTGGCGCCGCCTGCCACGCCCCTTCGTCCAAGGAACCCGCGCCCGGCGATCCCGAGCCGACCTGACACCAAGACGCCGAGATCCCCGAACCCGCGGTGATCATCACCGAGCATCGGGCCCATGCGCGGACCTGCCCGAGTTGCGGCGAGCTGACCCGCGCCGCGATCCCCGAGTCGATCGCCACGCACGTCATCGGCCCGCGGCTGGCGGCGATGATGGCCTACCTCGTCGGCCGCCACCACCTCAGTCGCCGCGGGGTGCAGGAATTCGTCGAGGATGCCCTGGGCCCCGGTCGCGCTGGGCACGGTCGGGACGCTGGAGCGACAGACCGTCGCCGTCCTGGCCACCGCCCATGACGAGGCCGGCGAGGCGGTCCGCACGGCCCCGGCCCAGAACGTTGACGAAGACGGGCTGAAAGCAAGCCGGCCGGCGGCGGTGGCTCTGGGCGGCGGCGACCGCCACGGTGGCGTTCTTCGTGATCCACGCACGACGCAACTTGGGAGGGGCTCAAGGCGCTGTCGGACGAGGCGATCACGTGGATCGTCTGCCGCGACCGCTGGGGGACGTACAATCGCTCGCCGCCGGAACAAAGCCAGGTGTGCTGGGCCCATCTGGACCGCGGTTTTGGCGAGTGCGTCGACCGCGGCGAGGCGGAAGCGATCGGCCGAGCCGGCCAGGAGGCGTCCACGAAGCTTTTCGCGGCGTGGTGGGACTTCCGCCAGCGGACGATCGACCGAGAGGGACTCCAGGCGACGTTGGACACGGGCGCCGCTGCGTTCCGCGCGGCGTTGGAGCGGGGACGCGGCTGCGCCGATGCCAAGGCGGCGACGATCTGCGAGAACCTGCCAGCGATGGATCCGGCGTTGTGGCTGTTCGCGGCGTGTGAGGGGGTCGATCCGACGAACAATCATGCCGAGCGGATCGTCCGCGGCGGTGTGCTGTGGCGGAAGAATGCCTTCGACAGCCATAGCCCGGGGGGGCTGCCGCTTCGCGGAGCGGATGCTGACGGTGGTGCAGACGCTCCGGCTGCGACATCGGTCGGTGCTGGCGTATCTGGAGCAGGCGATCGCGGCTCATCGCAACGGCGAACCCGCCCCTGAGCTGCTCGGCTAATCTAGGCACTGGACGGTTACGATTTTCCCCAGCCGCCTTTTTGATTTGCGATGACGATCGTTTTCATGAAAGGGAGAACTGAATCTGAGCGGATTCTCACGATGGAGTCGAGTTCGAAGACGGCCTGCGCTTGAGGTCACCTCGACGCAAGACGTTCCTCTCAGTGGGGGCGTTCCGGAATGTCGGCCTCGCCGCCCCTATGCAGCGCTCGCAACACATCGCCGAGCGCGGCGCGGCTCTTCGCGAGATCGGGGTGGGCGGGAACGAGCACCCGCTCGCGAGCCGCCAGGGCACGCCGGTGGAATGCCTCCGACTCGTCGGGGCGGCCAATTGCCCGGAGGAACTCGGCGAACTTATACAGGCCGGCGGATGTCTCGAGGTGCGCGGGGTCGAGCAGGGCCTCACGTGCTGCCAATGCACGGCGATGGAGCGACTCCGCGTCGTCGGGGCGGCCGAGGGCAGCGAGTATCTCGGCCAGGAGATCGAGGCTGTTAGCCGTCGCGGGATGGCCGGGCCCCAGCGCTGTCTCGCGGATCGTCAGGGCGCGGCGTGCCACCGACTCTGCCTCGTCGAGCGACGATCGCGCAAGCAGGAACTCGGCGAGGCCGTGCATACCTTTGCCTGTCGCGGGATGGCCGGGCCCACAAGCCGCCTCGCGGAGTTCGAGCGACCGGCGGTAGAGTGGATCGGCCCCAGCGAGGTCGCCCCGGTCCTTTGACAGTTCGGCAAGGAAGATAAGACTCTTGGCCGTGTCTGGGTGGTTGGGCCCGAGCACCTGCATTCGTGACTCGAGGGTGCGGCGGAAGAGGGCCTCCGACTCGTCATACGAACCCCGCTTTTGGAGAAGCCACGCAAGGTTGTCGCGGCTGAACGAAGTCACAGAGTGATCGGGGCCGAGCGCCGCTTCGCGATTCGCCAGGGCCCGGCGGTTGAGGATCTCCGATTCGTCGTACGCCCCACGCTCTAGGAGAATCCATGCCAGATTGTTGGCACTGACGGCCGTGTTGAGGTGGTCGGGGCCGAAGAGTTTTTCCCGGGCTGCCAGGACGCGGCGTTCGAGGGCCTCAGATTCGTCGTACCGGCCTCGGTTCTCGTGCAGGACGGCCAGGTTGGACGCGGCGCTGAGGGTATCCGGGTGATCGGGGCCCAGCGTCCGCTCGCAGGTCTCGAGGGCGAGGCGGTGGAGCGTCTCGGCCTCGTCGTAGATTCCCCGCTCTTCAAGGAAGTTTGCGAGGTAATGCCTGGACCGACACGTCTCGACGTGGTCGGGTCCGAGGGCCGCCACGTTCACCGCCAGGCCGCGGCGGTAGTAGGCCTCGGCCTCGTCGTAGGAGCTCCGGTGCTGGAACAGGTAACCCAGGTTGTTCAAGATCACGACGAGTTGCGGGTTCTCCGCCCCCAGCGCCGACTCGAAGATCGGCAGGGCGCGGCGGTACAACGACTCGGCTTCGTCGCGGCCTCCGCGCGAGTTCCGGATGATGGCGAGGTTGTTCAGGGCGACGGCGGTGTCGATGTGATCGGGCCCTCGGGCGGCCTCGCAGGTCGCTAGCGCGCGACGGTACAGCGACTCGGCCTCCTGGTAGGCGCCACGATTTTCGAGGAACGAAGCAAGATGACGGTAGTAGAGGGCCGTCGCGGGGTGGTCGACCCCGAGCGCTCTCTCCTGGACCGCCAGGGCGCGGCGGAGCAGCGTCTCGGCCTCGGCGTAACTGCCTGCGGACTCGAGTGAGTTGGCGAGGCGCTCGAGACTTGCGATCGTGTTGAGGTTGTCAGGTCCAAGCGCCGCCTCGCGCACCGCCAGCGACCGGCGGAAGAGTGACTCGGCTTGTGCGTACTCGCCCCGCTCCTGGAGGAGCGATGCAAGGTTGTCGAGGCTGGTCGCAGTGTCAGGGTGGTCTGGCCCAATCGCCGCCTCGCGCACCGCTAGCGACCGGCGGAACAGCGACTCCGACTCGGCAAGGGCGCCTCGCCACTTGAACATGCCGGCAAGATAGTCGAGCGCGTCGGCGGTTTCGGGGTGGTCGGGGCCGAGGGTCTTCTCTCGCGACGCCAGGACGCGCCGGAGCAGCGTCTCGGCCTCGGCCAGGCCGCCCCGTTGCGACAGGAGCCAGGCGAGGTTGTTCAGGCTAGCGATCGTGTCGGGGTGGTCGGGGCCGAGGGTTGTCTCGCGGACCGCCAGGGCGCGGCGGCGGAGCGGCTCGGCCTCGGCATATCCTCTCTGCACCTGGACGATCCACGCCAGAAAGTCGAGCGCGGTGGCGGTATCGGGGTGGTCGGGACCGAGCGAGGCCTCGCAGACTGCCAGGGCGCGGCGGTAGAGGGCCTCGGCCTCGGCGTACGCGCCTCGCTGCTGTAGTACAGCGGCCAGTTGTCGCGCATAATTGGCCGTCTCCGGGTGGTCGGGGCCGAGCAGCGCTTCCTGGATCGCCAGGGCGCGGCGGAACAACGACTCAGACTCCGCGTATAAACCCTGCCCGCGTAGGAACACGGCCAGATGAAACAAACTGTACACGGTATCCGGGTGGTCGGGGCCAAGCGCCCGTTCACGGATCTCCAGGCCGCGGCGGTGCAGGGCGTCGGCCTCGGCGTACTTCCCGGTGTTTTCCAGCAGCCAGGCCAGTTGGTTGAGGCCGCCCACGAGCTCCGGGTGGTCGGGGCCAAGCGTGGCCTCGTAGACCGAGAGTGCGCGGCGGTAGAGCGACTCCGACTCCGCGTAATTCCCAAGATTCTGGAGCACCATCGCCAGGTGGATGACGATATCGGCGGTCTGTGGGTTGTCCGGGCTGAGCTGTCTCTCGTAGATGGGGAGAGCGCGGCGGAGCAGCGCCACGGCCTCATCGTACCGCCCTAGCGACCGGAGCAGAGCGGCAAGGAGGACCAGGCTGTTGCCGGTTTGAAAGTGCTCGGACCCGAGGGCGCTCTCGCGGGCGGCCAGCGCGCGGCGGTGGAACGCCTCGGCCTCCTCGAACCGCCCGACGTCCTTGAACAGGCTGGCCAGGCCGATTAGGCTGTCCGCCGTCTCGGCATGGCCGGCGGTCTGGGCAGTCTCGCTCGTCTGTAGCGCGCGACGGCCTAGGATCTCGGCCTCGGCGTAACGGCCGCGAGTCCTGGCGAGCCGGGCGAGGTTGGTCAGGGCGATGACGGTTTCCGGGTGGCCGGGACTGAACGCGGCCTCGCGGATTGCCAGTACGCGCCGGAACTGAAACTCGGCCCCGGCAAGGTCTCCACGTCGCTTCAATAGCCGTCCCAGTATCTCGAGATCCTCCGCCACTTGCGGATGCTCTGACCCGTACGCCCCCTCGTTGACGGCCAGAACGCGGCGGTAGAGCGGCTCGGCCTTGGCGAGCTTGCCGCGCCTGTCGAGGATCATCGCAAGGGTGCGGAGCGACGCGGCGGTGTCGGGGTGGTCCGGGCCCAGTCGCTGCTCGCGCGTCGTCAGGGCGCGGCGGATCAAGGGCTCGGCCGCGGCGTATTCCCCGTAGCAGAACAGGAAAAGTGCGAGGCTGCCGAGGCTCTCTGCGGTATCGAGGTGGTCCGTCCCCAGCACCCTCTCCCGGATCTCTAGAGCCCGGCGGAGGTAGGGGCGGGATGAGATCCGGTCCTCGGTCAGAAAGATCAAGCTGCCCAGGTGTTCGAGGCTCGTGGCGGTGTCGGGGTGGTCCGGGCCCAGGACCGACTCATGGATCGCCAGGGCGCGGCGGAAGGCGGCTTCGCCGGCCGCGTGCTCGCCTCGGTCCCGGAGGACCAGGCCGAGCCGCTCGAGGCTCGTGGCGGTGTCGGGGTGGTCCGGGCCCGACAACCGCTCGCGGAGCGCCAGAGCGACACGAAACAGGGGCTCGGCCGCGGCGTAACGGGCGCGCTCCCGAAGATAAGACCCCGCCCTGTCGAGCACACCCACCGCCGCCTCCGAATCGACTCCGAATCGCTCGACCAGCTCGGCGCAGGCCAGCCAGTGGGGCAGGAGCGTCTCGCACTCGGGCCAGTTCGCAAACTCGACCGCCGGGGATGCCCGGTCGACGGCCTGGACGACGCGCTCGGCCCAGTCTCGGCGGTCGTCGTCGTCCAGGCCGTCGAGGACGACTGCCTGGACCAGACGATGCACGTCGTACGACCTCGATGTCGCGTCGCGGCGGACGAGCGAGTACCGGGTCAGTGGAGTCAACAGCTCATTGAGAGCACGCGCGGGGTTGCCGCCGCCAGCCAGCGCGACGGCGAGCCGTCCGCCAAGCGCCGCCGCCCCCGCGACGGCCAGGTTGTACGGAACTCGCTCTGGCGCGAGGAATGCACTGGCGGTCAGCAACTCGACCGCCGCCTCAGAGCGGGATCGCACGGCCTCGAGACTCTTGGTCCAGGTCGTACGGACGGAGTCTCGCGATCCGCCTGCGACCGGCCCGTGCTTCTCAAGCAGATCGAGCCGGAGTCGGCGAAAGTCGACGAGGTAATCCTCGAATCGGTCATCATGCACGGCCACATACGCGGCGGCCTGCTCGAGCGCGAGCGGCAGGTATCCCAGTTCCCGGGCCAGACTCTCGGCAGCGGAACGCTCGCGGGGGTCGTCGTCCGTCCGCCGAGTGCGAGCGAAGAGGAACTCACGGGCTTCGTCGGCGGCCATTCGTTCGAGGTCGACCAAGCGGTTGACGTTCAGGATGTCGAGGTTGTGGGCACGCGACGTGATGAGGACGTGCCCGCCCGGCTCATTGGGCAGGTACTCTCGCACGACCGCAGGCTCGTCGGCATTGTCGAGAATCAAAAGGTAGCCATCCTCCCGGGTCAACCATTGCTTGACGGCCTCGCGCGTCCCCTCGGCGTCGCGGGCGTCCTTCTCCGGTAGGCCGAGGAGTGTGGCTATCGCGTGGTAGTCGAAGTCGAGCGACGCCTCTGAGTCGGCCCGCGTCCACAAAACCGCGCGATACTCGGTCCGGTGGCGGTAGGCGAACTCGACGGCCGTCTGCGTCTTTCCTACGCCCCCGAGCCCGGCAAGAGCCACGGTGAGGGGTGAGGCGGACGCTAGCGACCCGCGGCCGGCGAATGCCTCGCGGAGTTCGTCGAGCGTCACCGCGCGGCCAGTGAAGAACCGGTTGCGGGCGAACGGCATGACCCACAGGGCCGCGGCGGCCCGCTCGCGAGCCGCCGACGGTTGCGGAGGTAGCTGGGGAAGCGGCGACGTGGAGACCGCCAGTAACTTCTGGCAAATCGCCACCCACTCCCGGTCACGGTCGGCCTCCGGTAGTCCCGCCAGAGGACGCCCGGGATTGTTCGCGGCTTGGTAGTGGGCCAAATCCGTCTGCTCGAAGTTGCTATGCCGCAGGGCAACCCAAAAGACCCGCTTGCCGGCCAGGAGCGGGGCCAGCTCGTGCCGCGCGATGAACTCCGAGGCTAGGAAGCTCGGGCTGACCAGCAGGATCCCGACGTCCGCTGCGGCCAGCGACGCCGCGATTTCGTCGCGCCACCGCGACGACGACTCGATCATCGTGTCGTCCCAAGACTCTACCAACGCCCCTCGCGCCAGAGGGGTCAGGTGTTCCCGAAACTCCTCCAACCACCGTCGGTCCTTGTGGCTATAACTTATGAAAATCTTGATCGGTTGAGCCATAATCGCACCCGAAATCGGTTGGTCGCGCCCGACTAGTAAGGTGCATTCTACCGCGCCGGCGTGCGTCCCAGTAGGGGCGCGTCTCAGCTCGAGTGGGCCGCCAACCGGGGCAGACGACGAATTTCGGCCGTCCCACCAGGATTACATCCGAGCCGCATCGCGGGTCACACCTCGCACGATCATCGGGGAAGATCGAGCCAGAGAAAAGATGGGGTTCACCGTCGGAACAAGCTGATGAAGTCCGTAGCAGCCCCAATGCCCATCGGATCGCCGTGGCACTGATGCCGCTTTGCTATCCTGAGGTCGTTTACCGACGCTAGACGCAAGGAAGATTCAATGGCCGCATCGCCGAAGCGAGTCCATTCTCTCACCCTCGATCCGAGCCAATTCGTGCGAGAGTTGCATCAGATGATCCCCGAGGGACGATTGGCCGCCACCCTCTCACAGACTGGCCGAGGCTAACAGCGCCGTCGCCTGCCCACCGATTCAGCCATCTGGATGGTCACCGCCATACCACTCTCCGCCGCCGATACCCCACCTGAGGCAGTCGCAGCCCAGCATGGTCCAGGGCGATCCTCGTCCGGGATCATCACCCAGTGCCGGGCCCGAACTGGGCTGCGTCTCGCACCTCGACCCTGCGATCGTCCGGGGTAATGTCGTCGCGGGCCGGGGGGGCGAACTCGGTTGGCCGTCCTGACCCCGACCGAATCGCTTGATTGTCCGGCGATTTTTCCGCGAGGGCTCGGGATGCCCTGGCCGCATCTTCAACGAGCCATTCGACGGCTTCGCCGCCGGGTATGTTCGCACGACCAGACGCCTCGCCCGAACTCACCTCGCCATCGGCTCGGCGCCGTGCTGTTTCATTTTTCCGGCGACCTCAACCGTATACGGGCCACGCCATAAACCAGAAATTCCGGCATCGCGAAGCGGAGCCTATCGCCGTCCGATTCAAAAAGGATCTTCTCGGGTCCGGGTCGCTCGGGAGAAAGCACCTCGAGGCTCTCCGCACTCGTACCCGACGGTAGGAGGAGATCGACCCGAATGCCCGAGACCGGCCTCGGCTTTTCGTCGGCGATCCCCGAGCCAGGACTTCGTTTCTCGGTGGGCTCGGTGCGATCGTAGTTGACGAAATGCACGGTCACCTCAATGCCGGCGGCCGGCCGGCTCGCCGAGACCCGGACCGTTCTCGGGGCCTCGAACCGGCTGAAATCCACGCCCTCGAAATCGGCCTGTTCGACGTCCGAGACCCGGAAAATCCTGCGATAGGCCGACAATCGTTCCGGCGTGGCGAGGTCGTCGGGCAGGACGTCGAAGAGCACGTGACGATCGAGGAGGCGAAGGCCGAGCGCCTTGAACTTGCCCACCGCCGCGACATCTCCATCGTGGACGGCACGTCTCGGATAGAGAAGCACGGCCTCGGCGTGGGATCGGTTGGCGTGGTAGAGGGAGTCATTCGCGCGGAGGAAGCTGTAGTATCGGACCAGCTCGCGGCGGGCCTCGGGGTTGGTGAACGTGGTATAGAAGCCCATCGCCGCGCCGCCATTGGCGGCCAGCTCGGCGATCGCAACCCGAATCCGGGTCGATTCATATTTGCCCAGGGTATAAGGCTTATCGTCGAATGCCCCGCGAATATAGCGGGCCTGCAAGGTGCCTTCGCCCAGGATGCCCGCGGCAAGGTCGGTGAAGCAGGAGGCACCCCCGGTGCTGTACCACAGGTAATCCTCGTCGCGTCCCCACCGGTCGGACGGCAAGAGGCAACGCTCATCGCCGTCGATCTGTCCGAAGTCGCCCAGGTGGTCCCACTGGGCCGCGATCAGGTCGGGCTTGAGCGACCGCCCGAATCGGAGGAACACCTCATCGAACGCCTCCTTGATCGAAATCTGCGAGAACCGCAGCATCTCCCGGCGCAGCGGGGTCGATTCCTTGGGGTCGTGCCAGCTCACGATCTCCCGAAACTCATGACGCTCCAGGTCGTTGATGCCGAATCGCTCGCGCAACTGGTCCGCCGTGAATCGACCGGCAAGGTATCGCTTGAACCCCGAAACGCAGTGGCGACAGAGGCAATTGTGGCGATACAGATAGTTGCCGATGAACCCATCGACTCCCCTGCCGATGGCCGCCTTCACCCACACCTTGAGCACGGCTCGCCACTGAGGGTTATTCAGGCAGCCCCCATATTCTCGCATGCCGCCGATCTTGTACGTGTCGTGGACGATCGGCTTCCCATCCGGGCCCTTCTGGAGCAGATCGAGAGGGTCAACGGCCGGCCTGGGTCCCAGCTCCCTTTCGTCCCAGAGGTCGCGGTAGAACTTGAAAAAGCCGCGCGGGCCTTCGGGACTGTCGGGGTCGCCGATGAGGAACTCGACGTCGAAATGCCCGATGACCTTGGCCCCCCGTAGATGGATCTGGCGATTCAGGTCTTCGAACCAACGGCCGCACTCGGCGAGCCCGCGGACGGGAAAGTGGGCGGGATAACCGTTGCCGTAAGGCGTGTGGGCCAGGCTCCAGAAGTGGCCGCCGTAGAATCCGACCTGGACCACCTCGGGCCTGGCGTCGTCGATGAACGGGAGATATCCCGGATCGGAATACTCGCTCCAATGGGCGACCATCCGGGTGAATTCGAGCCGCGGCGGTTGCGCCATCGAGCGGGGATACCCGCCGAGGAGCATGAGGACCGCCGCGGATCGGAGCAGGGTACGCGGATTCATCGAGACTCCTCCAGCCCTAGAGGGTGCCGGATGTTGACACTACGTGATCGCGAATGGACCGATCGGGAAAGACCCGACCACACCTGTAGACCGAGTTATGACCATACGGCAACTCATGGTGCAAGAGTCTCCCGTCCTCGTTGTGCCGGTAGAGACGATGGCACGATGCCCGGAAAGGCGCCGGGATGTTGACCGAACGAGTTGGTATCTCTGCACCGCCGAGGACTCGTCGGGAGCCTGTCCCCATTTTCGGGTCGGCAGGCTACAATCGCGTTCGGCCCATCGACAAGAACGGGCTCTTTCGTCGGGAATCGAGAAACCGACCGAGTCCGTGGTCTCATCGGATTCCAGAGATCCGCGCGGAACCTGATGCCGGATGAGCCTGATCAGCGTTGCCGTACTGGATCGATCGGAAAGCGGCCGACGGACTTTCGCCGGAGGATCTCCATGCCCGAGCAGGTTTCTGGTGATGACGCGGGGAAGAAGAGTGATCCGGAGATCGCCGCCGCCGATCTGCTCTTCCGGGACGACCCGAAGGAGAAGCCGGCTAAGGCCGAAGTGACTCCCACGCCCGCGGGCGAGTGGGGCGAGGTATTCGACCTGGCACCGGAGCCCGAGCCGACGCCTGGGTCCTCGTCGGCACCCGTCCAGGAAAGACCGCGACCGGTCGGCGGCTCTCCAAGGCCGAAGCCGGCCGACAGACCACGCGAGGCCAGGGCAGCCAAGTCCGAGACGCCGGGCCATGAGGATCCCAAGGACCTCGTCGAGGAGGTCTGGTCTCGCCAGGGCGAATGGGGGCCGACGCTGCTCCTGCTGGCTGCCTGGCTGTTCTTGACGGCTTTCTTCGCCTACCTGTTCCTGGAAAACCTGGGATTACTCGCCCTGATCGTGCTCGTGGGAGGTGCCGGGGCGGTCCTTCTCAGCTATCCCATCCTGATCACACTGGAACGCCCCGTCCGGATGACTCCGGAGCAGGCCTTGCGCGATTACTACGGGGCCCTCTCGCACCACATCCCCCATTTCCGTCGGATGTGGCTCTTGCTGGGCAAGGCGGGCAAGACGAGCACGTCTTACGGGTCGTTCGAGGGGTTCAAGGCTTACTGGAAGGAGAAGTTGCAGAAGCTCAAAGGGAGCCAGGCCGGCTCGATGACCCCGCTGGTGTTCGAGGTCCTCGAATATCGCGGAGAGAAGAGCGGCGGTCAGATTCGCGCGGAGGCCAAGTACACGCTGAAGATCTCGATCCGAGGTCAGCGTCAGGGAGGCCCGATCGCCACGATCCCGGCCGTCGCCTCCCTCGTGCGAGGGCCCGACAAGATGTGGTATCTCGAGAGCGGTACTCTGCCCGAGACTCCGCGCGAGCGGAAGCCGATCGATCGCTAACCCAGACCACCCGAACGCCACCATCGCCATCGGAAGGCAAGGTAAGTGAAGAAGAACAAGATCAGGCTGAGCGGGGGATAGATGCACAGGAAGATCGCCCAGACCGGCATCTGGATGCCCGGCAGGATCGTCACCAGCACGACGGAATCCTGAACGGGGGTCGGTGCGTTCATCCACGACTCCTCGCGGCTACCGCGCATCGGGACGCTGAGCGCCGCGGAGAACGGGCTGGTGACCGTCATGGCCGCCAACTGTTGCTTGGTGACCGAGGGAATCCCCTGGAGATACCAGGAAAGGCCCATCGGGATCACGAAGAGTGCCAGCAGTGTCGAGTACGTCAGGACCATGGCCACGGATGTCCGCCGGGCCAGTGACGAGCACAGCAGGCCGATGGTCGAGGTCGCCAGGCATGTCGTGGCGATGATCAGGAAGAAGACGATGAGGGTCCAGAAGCGTGCCCGAAGTTCGGGGAGCAGGGCGTAGGCCAGCAGGATCTGCTCCGTCAACAGGAAGGTCAGGACCGTGGAGACCCGGAGCGCCGCGAGCAGCTTGGCCGTGACGATCTTGCCGGGACGGAGCAGCGTCGTCAGCAGCAAGCTCAAGGTCTGCCGTTCCCGCTCCTGCGTGATGCTCCCCGAGGAGAAGACGGGCCCCACCAGGAGGTTGAAGGTCAGGACATAGGCCACGTAATAGGCCGCCAGGTCCGGGCGGAGGAACAATAAGGCCGCCATCAGCGGGATCGACAGGAGCATGCTGACCTGGATCACCACGCGCAGCATCAGCGTGCCCTGGCTGAAGATCTCGCTCCTCAGCTCCTTGTCGAGGACGGGATTGGTCCCGTCGGGCATCAAGTCATGACGCTTCGCCGGCGCGAAGAGCTTATCCGGGAAGAGCTCGCGATCGATCACCACTCCGATCGCGTATTTCATCTCCTCCTCTTCGTCGATGACATCCTTCCCCTCGCTGCCGACGTCGGGCGGACGGAGCAGACGACCGTTGATCAAGATGCCCAGCACCGTCCAGGTCGCCATACACCAGGGGGGGAGCACGGCGATCGAGACGAAGTCGCGCGCCTGGACGTTCTCGGTGCGGGTCAGCACGACGCAGGCGACGGCCAGCGGGAGGATCACGAGGTAGCTGACGACCAGGGCCGAGCTGGTCCGTCGGAAGAAGCTCGAGCAGGCGATGCTCAGCAGCCCGAACGTCCCGGCCGACAGGATCAGGACGAGGTATCCTCGGGCGATCTCCGAGAGCAGCAGACCTCCCAGCAGATAGCAGAGGATCATCAGCGGCAGGCTGGAAATGATCAGGATCACCAGGTAGCTGAGCGAGCTGAGGAGCTTCCCCACCAGGATGGTGCCGGGTCGAAGCGGGCTGGCCAGGAGCAGCTCGTAGGTCTTCCGCTCCTTCTCCCCCGTGATGCTCCCCGCGGCGAACGTCGGCGCCATGAGCGCCACCAGGAAGAACTGACCGAGGAAGAAGATGTCGAAGAGCCGACGCGCCACGCCCGGACTGACCTGATGCCCGCCACCCTCCCCGCCCGACGGCCAGTAGAAATACACCAGGGCGCCGAGGGCACAGACGTAGGCCATCTGGAGGATGAACGCACGCGGCGACCGCAGGGTGACGAGCAACTCGCGAGTCAGGACGGGATTGTCGCGGAAGAGCATGAGGCGTGATCTCGTTTCCGTTGTCCGTTGTCCGTTGTCCGATCGCGCTCTCGCATGGTTGTTCTGACACTGGCTCTTGGATTTATCAACTCCAGGAAAGCACGAACAACCTGCGCCGAGGTTTGGTCGATCGAGCACAGACCACGGACCACTGACAAAAATTCTAACTGACAATCCCTTTGGTGATCATCATGAAGACCTCCTCGAGCGAGAGGGGTTCCTCGTCGAACGACTGCACGACGACTCCGGACTGGATGAGTCGATCGAGCAGGCGTGCCATGTCTTGATCCTGTCCTTCGAACTCGGCGTTGACGGTGTGATCGTAGGTCTCGACGAGTCGGATGGAATGGTCCTGGCGGAGGATCTCGGCCGCGGTCTCGGTCATCTCGTTGAGGATGCGGACCTTGAGGACGCGGTGGGAGCGGATCTGCTGCTGGATTTCCCGGATGCTGCCGGCGGCCAGGAGCTTACCCCGCTCGATGATCCCGATCGAGGTGCAGAAGTCGGCCAGCTCGGAGAGGATATGGCTGGAGATCAGGATCGTCTTGCCCATCTGCCTCAATTCATTGAGCAGGGCCTTCATCTCGAGCCTGGCCCGGGGATCGAGGCCCGATGCGGGCTCGTCCAGGATGAGGACCGGCGGGTCATGGACCAGCGTCTTGGCCAGGCAGAGCCGCTGCTTCATCCCCTTGGAGAGGCCGTTGACATACGCGTCTCGCTTCTCGGTCAGGTCGAGGAGGTCGAGCACTTCGCCGATGATCTTCTTGCGGTACGAGCGCGGATCTCGTACGCCACGGCGAAGAAATCGAGGAATTCCCAGACTTTCATGCCGTCGTAGACCCCGAAATCGTCGGGCATGAAGCCGATGACCCGCCGGACCGCCATCGGTTCGGTGGTGACCGAATGGCCCGCGACGCGGCCCTCCCCCGACGTCGGCCGCAGCAAGGTGGCCAGGAATCGGATGGTCGTGCTCTTGCCGGCACCGTTGGGCCCGATGAAGCCGAAGATCTCGCCCTTGTTGATGGTGAAGCTCAGGTCGTCGACTGCGATGAAATCACCGTAATTCTTGGTGAAGTGGATCACCTCGATCATGAGTCACTCATCTCCATTTCCTTTGGCATTCGTCTCGGTGCGTTCATCGGCCCGCTACGGATGGCTGGATCAGTAACCCGCGCCCTTCGACAGTGGTACGCGCTTGGGCTGTGGAGGACGGCGGGCCCGGCCCGAGAAGATGGTTGGAGTACCCACCTCGACGCCGGGCCTCTGGGCGGCGGCGGGTGTCTTCTCGGGACCCAGTGCCAGGATGTTGTAAGTCGGTCCATCGGGGTTCGGCGGGGGGCCGGATCGGAGGTGGACGAGGACGGCCGTGAACCCGCGTGCCCGGTCGAGGGGCGGCTCGATCACCTGTCCCGGCATCGCCCGCGGCACCCACGCCACCAGTCGGATCTCGCCGACATTCTCCTCACGCCGTTCCCAGGTCGTCCTCAGGGCATGGAGGATCGTGTTCGGATCGGGGCCCTCGGCGAATTCGACGCGATCCGGAGGGGTCGCGTTGGTCGCGGCGGTCATCTCCGCCGAGGAGCCCGCGGCGATCGTGCCCAGGTATTGCTCGCGCCGCTCGCCGCCCTTGACGAAGTCGATCAGGGTCGCGTCGCGAAGTTCCAGCTCGCTCTCGTTGACGAGCCGACGCTTCGCTCCTTCACCCTCGATGCGGATCGAGCCGCCCAGGGTCGCCAGCTCCTCCGACCGGAACAGCGACATGCTCCGCGGCTGGACCGCCAGGCCCATCAGTTCCGGGACCGGCGAAGATTGCCAGATGGAGGTCGTCACGTCCTCGCCGCGGATCGATCGTCCGTTGTCCAGCGGGAGGGTGAGGGCCGAGGTGTTGTTGGGATACGAGATGTTGTAATTCCCGCGGCCGTTCGTGTAGAGCGAGGCGAACCGGCTGAGGTGTGCCCGATGATACTCGCCCTGGATCTCCAGCACGTCGATCTCGTCGGAGGCCGAGTCGAAGCCGACGTCGTAAGCGGCGACCCGCTGCACGGCGATGGCGAAGCCCAGGGCGACCAGCGGGACGACGACCCAGGCCCACTCGCGACGGTTCAACACGAATCGGCAAATCAACCAGTTGAGCGGCACGACGGCGATCAGATAGGCGAGGATGACCTTCAGGACGAAATCCGAGCTGGGGATCGTGATCCCGGACGCCTCTTCGAGGAGCTCTCGGCACAGGGTGGGGAACCGCGACGTATCACGCCAGTCGGCCACACCGAACATGGCGGCCGACGACTCGGCGTCGCTCTCCTCCTCGACGACGGGCATTGCACTCGTGGTCACGAGAGCGGGCTGCATGGCCCCTTTCGTCGTATCGATCGCACGCTTCGTCTGTTCCGGGGGTTTGGGCAAGTGGCCTGCGGAGTCCTCGTGCGGCCGGGCATCGCGGGTGGTGATCCGATACCAGGAGAGATCCTGACCCATCAGCCGGCCACGACGGGGACCCATGTAGGCGATGCCGTCGAAGGCGGCCGAACCGATGACGGTCTCCTCGGGACGGCGGAGGACGACGCGACGGACCAGGGTGTCCATGCCCGACCACAAAGCCAGGGTCGGCTCGATCGGGTTGAGCGTCAGCATGGTGATCCGCCCGCGCCCGACCCGACGCTCGACCGCCAGCAGGTGGGGGCTCGCTTCACCCAGAGGGATGGTCGACGAACCCGGATTCGGGCGAAGCACCGAGATGTAGACCGGCTTCTCGCTCGCCGGGACGATCGGCGCAGGAGCCTGGTAGACCCGACCGAAACCCGGGTTGATCGGCGGCGCCTGTTCAATTGTATCGGGCGAGGGGATGACCTGAGTGGTCGGGGGCGGGTAAGACTGCGAGAGGGGTCGAAGGTCGGCCTCCGTCAGGCCGACGGTCTGGCCGCTCGCTTCGGCCGGGAGATACGGCCCGAGGAAACTTTCGTGATACAGGGCATAGGCCTGCCCCGCTCCGCCCGTGAAGATCAACTGGCCGCCCCAGTGCAGCCAATCCAGGAGGGCCTGCTGCTGCCCCACGGAGAGGATATCGGGAGGAAGGCCATCCCAGACCACGTGACTGATCGTGGTCCAGGTCAGCGGATGCGACGAGAGCGGCGGCTTCTCGGCATCCATCGGCAAGACCAGGCGATAATAGCGCAACCGCTCGAGATCGCGCGTATTATCCCGCTCGACGCCCATCGGGATCGTCGCCGTCATCCGGCCCCACGGCGCGAAATGGTTGGTCGAGTCCTTGCTCAACACGACGATCAACATCTGGTTCGGCTCGAGGACTGAGAGACTGGCCTGCCAGCTCCTGTCCGGTCGCAGGGCGCCCGGGCGGACGAGATCCAGGGTCCATTCCTTGGGAATTCGGGTGAGCAGCACCTGCTGGGACAACGATCTGCGCTGCTCCTTGATCAGCCGCGAATCGCGACGATAGACCACCTGCAACGGCATCCCCGGCATCATCACCGGCTCCGTCTGCAAGAACCCGTCGTAGTCCTCCTCGTTGGCCCGCATGTCCAGAGTGATCGTGGACCAGTGATGAGGTTTGACGAAGGGGAGGACGTCGAACGGTGCGACCTGCGACTTGAAGACTTCGTAAGGCTCGAGATTCCGGTCCTTCTCCAGCTTCTTCTTGACGGCGTCGGGCTCGGACAGGATCTGCAATCGTTCTTCGTCCGACGCGCTGAGCTCGCGCGGGCTGTGCCGGCGAACGCGAGCACCAGCACCAGCGCCGTCATGAGGCGGGCCGTCGCGGGTCGGAATCGGAAATCGGCGGTTTCCACGACTGGAATACCTCCCCTGGATCAGCGTCCGGGTCCGCTGTGAGCCCGTCGGGTCCGTCGGTGAACTCGTTGCTTGTCGTCGACTCCCGACGATTGTAACACCTAAAGAATCCGGCCGAAAGGGAGGGGAATCGCAATCGGCCCGGCCGCGATCGTGCGCTCGCTCGGCTAACGGGTCCAGACGAAGAATGGTCCGACTTGAATGTCGGAACGGAAGCCGAAGGTGCGAAGGTCCAGCCCGGTCCCCTCGATTCGACTCGCGGGGTACGTCGACACGACGACTCGAACCCGGCGGTCTCTCAGCGCCATCGATAGCCATCCCGAGCGGGGCTCGGCCCGGTGCATCGACTCGAATACCGGATAGAGCCAGTCATCGTAGACCAGGTCGAACCGACCTCCGACTCGATTGAAGCCCGGGCGATCGAGGAAGACGAATGCCGAAGGCGGCTGCCTCACGGCCTCGAAGATCCCGCGCACAGCAGCTCGTTCACCTATCATGAGTATCTCAGAATCAAAAACATGGTTGAACACGGAGACCAGCACGGTGGCCAGTGCCAGTGCCGTCGGCCAGAGGATTCGAGACGATGGCGGGGTCTCGACGAGGCGAGAGGCCGCCCGGGCGGTCAGGATCGCCCCGAAGACGACGGATTGGATGGCGTAATTCTTCCAGCTCCCCGTGCTCATGTAAAAGAGTACGGTCGCCATCGAAAATTCCGAGGCGATGTAGAGCCATAAAGCCGCATCGAGCCGATCTCCAAGGAATGCCGACCGTTCGATCAGGACACAAGCGGGGATGATGAGGGCCATGATCGCGCATGCGCCCAAGAAGACGATGATGCCCACCTCTACTCGTTGCACGACCGAGTGGAGGATCAGCGTGACAAGGAGGATGCCGATGATGCCGACACCTCCGAGGAGGATGAGCCTCCGCCCGAGTCCCTGCAAGGCCCCGACCCTGCCGAGTCCGATCGCCGCGAAGAGAGAGATCAGGCCGATGGCATCATTGCTGACAGCCAGGATCATGATGCCGGCATGATCCCAACCGCCGGGATGGACTCGGTTGACCTGGGCCGCGACCACGAAGGCCGAGTCCCAGATCCGGCCCTGGGTGAAGATCCACTCGCCACCGTAGATGGCCATCACGATCCCGGTGCCCACTACCAGGGCTCCGGCAATCATTCGGAGATGAACCCGACCTCCCAGCCAGCCCGCGATCAGCAGGGCCAGGCCGATCGCCGGCCCCACCACCAGGTGTTGCTTGACGCACGCCGCCAGTCCGAATGCCGCGTAGGCCCAGATGATGCGAGCACTCCGGTCGCTCCCACCCTCGAGGGCCGAGAGCACGAGGAGGACCCCGACCGTTTGAAATGCGATTCCCATCATGTCCGGCCTTACCGCGTAGGGCTGCCCTCCGATCACCGGAGACGCGGCGATCAGCAGAGCCGCCCACCAGCCCGCATTTCGAGAACGTCCTCCTAGCCGAGCCAGGCGAGAGGCGGCAATGAGGGTCACGATGAGCCCGAGGATCGACAACGTCCGGCCCGCCAGCCGCGCCGCAGTGACCGGATGCACCCCGTAGCGTGCCCACGGCCAGGCCGCCATCGCCGACAGGCGGTAGTAGAGCGGGGCGTGGATCAAGACGAGCGGGTTGGTGCCGCCGAACGGGCCGTAGAGCTCGTCGGGCCCGACGATCAACTGTCGGGCGACCGACAAGATCAGCGGCGATTCGAGGGCTTCGGTGTCTTCGGGTCCCGCCGCATGCATCAGCCAGAAGCCGACCATCAGGGCCGCCGCGATCATCGGGAGGATCGTCATCCAGGCGGGAGCCGTACCATCCCCTCGCGATTCCTTCGATCGAGTCTCACGCGTCGATTCGCTCATCAATCCTCTCGCCATTGGGCTGGATCGAGCTCGGTCGGGCGAGAGTCGGCTCGGCTCTCCACCCGGATTCCGAATCCGGCCGGTCAATCAGCCGTCGGCGTCGAGAGCAGATAGACGGCGAACGAGGCCAGCCAGTGTTCGCCTTCGTAGTTGCCGCTGGAGACGTGCGCGAGGCCCGCTTCGGCGTGCCGTGCGGCCGAGGCGGTCAGGGCCGATCGGGCCGCGTCGCCGACCGGCAGCGCGGCCGCGATGCTCTTCATGCTCCAGGCCCGACTCAGATTCAGCCCGTCGAGATGGACGAGTTGCGGATCGGAGCGATCCGTCACCGTCGCCGGATCGAAGATCGATCTCGGCTCGCCCCGGGCGGACCCCGGCAGGAACCGTTCAAACCAGGTACGAAACTCGGCAGGCGGGAGCACCCGTCGCATCAGGTCCGCCTCCATCAGGCTCGGGGAGAAGAAGTCGGCCCCGCTCGGCTCCCACCCTGCCGGGACGTTGACGTCCGCGGCGAAGTAGGCCCGCGCACGCTCCTCGATCAGATCTTTCAGCCGCGCATTGCCGAACGCCTGGGCGTAGTCGTGCGCGAAGGACAGCCCGAATGCGGTATTCGGATGTACGCCGGTCCGGATCGGATATGTCTGCTTGGGGAGGAAATCGAGATACCGAGCGACGATCGCGTCGGAGAGCGGCTCGATGTTCTTCGACCAGACCTTCGCGTCCCCGTCGTCCCAACCGCGAAGCTCCGCGGCCAGCTTGAGAAGCCAGGCCCATCCATAGGTCCTCTCGAAGGACTTGCTCTCGGGACGGGCGAAATACTCGGCCTCGACTTTCAGGTTCTCCGCGCTCAGGTGCTCGCGCAACACCGAGCGGATCTCCGCCGCCTCCGGCAATTGCGGGAAGTCGCGGAGCAACCGCACGAGCATCCAGTGACCGTGGACGGAGGAATGCCAGTCGTAGCAGCCGTAGAAGGCGGGGTGCAAGTCCTTCGGGCACTTCAAATCGGCGGCCCGGCCGAGCACGTGCTCGGGCTTATTCGGGAACTCCTCGCTCAGGCCCTTCAAGGCCAGCCGGGCGAACGCGGAAGCCTGTTCTTTCGAGAGCTTTGATGGCGGATTCGTGGCATGAACCGTCCGAGACATGAGCATCACGTTCAGCAACAGGACGAGCGCCACGACGGCCGGAAACTCGGCCCTCACGGGAGTTCGCTCCATGCGCAATCCCTCTCTGATGGCCGCGTGGCCACGCTGATCCGGGGACGTTCGTTCCGCCTCTCAAGTCGGATCCGGAGACCCAAGCCCGGCGCGGGTGGTTGCACAGGCCTCCAGCCTATGTGAGGGCGGGACGACGGGCAAGATGCCCGTCCCGCTCGATCGCATCAGGATTCGCTCAGAAGCCGCGGATATCGACGGCCGGGTTGAGGCCCTTGATCGTGAAGAGGAGGTCGAGCAACTTGCCGAATCGATTGGGTACCCGGACCTGACCTCCGGCGTGTTCCACCCGGAGTGTCCTGCGTCCGAAGGTTCGCGCGATCGAACGGATATCGGTGGCCTGGACCCGGGTCGACCCCTTTCGGCTCCGGAAATCCACCCAGCCATCATCCGTGACGGTAATCTCCGTCGGAATCCTCGGGAGCCGCACGTAGAATAGCCAGCCGAAGAGGGCGAGGCCGGCCAGCAGAGATAATCGCGCCGCCATGGGCGTCGGATGAGTCACGGCGGCGACATAAAGCGCCCCGCCGATCGCCGTCAGCATGACCTTGGCCCCGATCCTGGACCAGCGATAAAAGCGTGAAACCCGGTACGTTTTCATGGGAGTATCCCGTGGCTCTGGTTGGCGGATTATCTTGGCCCTGGAGCCTTATTCGGGATGCCGGCCGATTTATTGGTCGTGAGGTGGAGGCCCGCGATCCGGCGGTGTGAAACGATTGACCCTATCGATCACCTCGTGAGAGAGCTTCCCGCTTGGGTTGCGCACAAAGGATCCTACGAACCCGACGCGCCAACGAGGGTCCGACGGCATTCCCCTCGCTGGCGCGTCGGGTTAGTATGAGCGACCTGCGTGTCGAGCTGTGCGCAAACCAAGCGGGAAGCGCTCTAGCGATGAGGAGGGCGATGTCTACAGGTAGCCGTGAAAACCGGCCAGGAGCGCCTCGGCCAGTTCCGAGGAATCCCCCGGGGAGCTCGGGCCGGGGATCGTCGAAATCAGGTCCTCTCGTCGGAGGCCCGCCGCCGCTTGCCCGATCGCCTCGTCGAGGACGTCCACGAGCACCGGCTTGGCGAGATGCGTGACGAAGCCGGCCGCCAGGCTCTCGCGCGAGTCATCTTCGGACCCGTGGCCGCTCAGGGCGATGCCCCGGACTCCTTTCGGCCGCAGCTCGCGCATCAGGTCGAGCCCCGAACCGTCGGGGAGCTCGATGTCGCTGATGAGCAGGTCGAACTTCGTGACGGCAAGGGCCTCTCGCGCGACCGCCAGGGAATTTGCCTCCGCGACCTCATGGCCGCGACGGCGCAGGGCGATACCGAGGTATCGAAGCGTGTCGGTATTGTCCTCGACCAGGAGTACCTTCAGGCACGGCCGATGCGATCGATCGTAGCGGACGGTCGGCTCCGTCCGGCTCGACGCCGGTTCCTGGGCGAGTTCCGGCGAAGGCTCGGCCGTCAGTTCCAGTCGGAAGGTCGCACCTCGACCCTTGCCCGGGCTGTGGGCCGACAATCGGCCCCGGTGAGCCTCGGCCACGGCGCGGCTGATCGCCAGGCCAAGGCCCAGCCCGTCCCGACGCTGGGCGCCTTCTCCCACTTGCTCGAATGGATCGAAGATCCGCTCGAGGAACTCCGGATCGATGCCGATCCCCGTATCGTGGAGCTCCACGACGAGGAGCCGACCCGCCGCCTCGGGGTTCGCGCCCGGTCCGCACGAACGGCCGTCGATCGTCGCGGATCGGGAGGAGCCGGGGTCGGCGTTGTATGAGCGAATCGTCAGGGTCGCTCCGGATGGAACGAACCTGGACGCATTACGGATCAGGTTCCAGAAGAGCTGCAACAGCCGGGAAGGGTCGGCCTGGGCGTCGTGCTGCTCGGCCCAGAGGTCCCGGACGACGTTGAGCCCGGCCTCGGTAATTTGAGCGGCGCAGATGTCCAGGGCGCGAGCGATGACCTCATGGACGTCTACCCGTGAGAACTCGACTTTCAACCGCCCGCGCTCGATCCGCGAGACGTCGAGCAGATCGTCGACCAGTTGCGCCTCGATCGCGACGTTACGACGGATCATCTCCAGGTGGGCGCAGACATCCTGCGGCAGACCGTCTTCGTCGAGGAGCGTGTTGACGGCGAGCAGGACCGGGGTCAGGGGCGTGCGCAGCTCATGGCTGAGGACGGCGAGGAATCGGTCCTTGGCACGATTGGCCCGTTCGGCGGCCGCTTGCGACGAGCGGGCATCCGCGGTGCTGCGGTCAACCAGGGCGTTGAGCTCGCGACTCCGCGCCCGGAACTCGGCCGTCCGGTGGCGATATGTCAGCATGGCGACCGCGCCGCAGGCCAACAACGCCGCCAGTCGGAAATCATTGCGTTGATAGAACGGCGGGACGATCGTCAGCCGGAAAGAAGTTGACGCGGGCCCCCAGTCCCCATTGCCGTGCCGGGCGCGAACCTTGAAGTCATAATCCCCCGACGGGAGGTGGTTGTAATGGACCGATCGATCCGAGATCGGTTTCTCCCAGGCGTCGTCGAAACCCTGGAGTTGATACTGAAAGAGTGCCTTCTCGGATCCCTCGAACGTCGGGGCGGTGAAGAGGAACTCGACGTCGACCCGTCCCGAGGTGAGTCGCAACGTCGTCGGGTCATCGACGGGCTTGTGATCTCGACGGACCTGGACCACGACGGCCGCCGGTGCCTCGTCGCTCGACGGGAGGAGGCGTGGTTCCACCATGACGACGCCGTCGATCGTGGCGAACCAGATCCGACCGTCGGCGGTCCGGCAGCCCGAAGGCTGGGTCCCCCGGTTGCATTGTGCCGAGATCATGCCCTCGGCGGTGCCGTAGGAATCCGAGGCGATCGAAAGCGTCGAATCGTCGTCGCGAGCCTGCAGCGCAGCCTTGTTAACCCGGAAGATCCCCTTGGGACTCCCCATCCAGAGATCCTCACCGTCGATGAGGATCTCGCAGATCGTGTCGCAATGCAGGCCATCTTTCGTGGTATAAGCGGTGAACCGGCCGTCGCGCAACCGATTCAGCCCTCCTCCCCAGGTTCCGATCCAGAGTGACCCATCGGCGTCCGGTCGAAGGCAGAAGATCGAGTCTTCCGACAAGCCATCCTTCTTGGTGTAGGTCGTCAGTTTCCCATCGTGGAATCGACTCAAGCCGTGATAGGTTGCGATCCAGAGGTCCTTCGCCGAATCCTGAGCCATCACGCGGACCTGATCGTCGGCCAGGCCGTCGCGCGTCGTGTAGGTCTCGATCAGGCGTCCGTGTCGGAGTCGACGCAATCCGCTTCCCCAGGTGCCGACCCACAGGTCCCCGCCGTCATCCTCGAAGATCGAGCGGATCACATCCTTGGCCATCTCGCCCGATTCGCGATCCGGTACGAACCGGCCATCCTGAAACCGATTGAGCCCATGCCCCCAAGTGCCGACCCAGAGGGCGCTTCCCTTGGTCTCGCAGATCGAGGTCACGTATCGGCTCGATAGCCCATCCGCTTCCCCGTATCTCGCCACGACTTTCCCGTCGCGGAGTCGGGAGATTCCGCCGCCACTCAGGCTGACCCAGACCCCGCCATCGCGGGCCGGGTGCAGGGCGACGACACTTCGATCGTGCGCCTTTTCATCGGTCAAGTAGACATTCAGCCGCCAGTCCTTGTAATGATGCAATCCGGATCGGCCGCCCATCCAGATCGATCCCGAGCGGTCGCGCAACAGGGAGAGCGTCGCGTCATGGCTCACGGGTCTGATCGTCGCGTCGACACCGGCGATTACCGCGACACCCCCGATCACGGGAGCCGCCGGTTCGTCGCGAAGGAGATACAGGCCGTCCCTGGCGGCGATCCAGATCCGTCCCCATCGGTCCGCGGCGAGCCCGAGGATCTCGGGTTCTCTCAAGCCGTGCTGTGCCCTGTAGATCCGGGTCATCCCCTGTTGTATGCGACCCAGACCATATCGCCAGGTGCCGACCCAGATGCTCCCATCGTCGCCCGAGAGGATAGCGTTGATCGAGTCGGTGCCCTGGTCGGGACCCCGGGAGATCTCGGTGAATCGCCCGTCGTGCAGGCGGTAGAGATGGCCGGTGCGCGTCCCGAACCATAGGTCTCCCGCGCGGTCCCCCGCGATCGCCGAGATGTCGATGTCTCGAGCCTCTTCGAGTCCCGAATACGCCCGAATCGAACGGCCGTCCAGGCGATTCAGACCGGCACTCGTGCCGATCCAGACGACCCCCGCCGGGTCCTCATGCAATGCCGTGATCGCGTCGTGGCTCAATCCCCGGGAAGTCGTGAAGTGATCCCATTGGCCCGCCGACTTTCGCCAGAGCCCTTTGGGTGAACCGATCCACAGGCTGCCGTCGCCACCGGCGAGCACGGCGCTGATTTCCTTGTCCCCGGGATAAGGCTTCCCGGTATGCAGATCGCCCGACGTGGATGAGAAGCCGAGGCCATCGAAGCGAAAGAGGCCCTCGTGCTTGGAACCCACCCAGAGGAAACCGTCTCGCGTCTGGCAAAGATATTCGACCTGACTCACCGGGAGCCCGTCTTCAACTCGTATGGATCGGACCTTGATCGGACCCTCCGAGAGTCCTGGCTGGTCGCCTCGCGCGGAATCTCCCCCGAGGAGGACGACGATAAGCAGGACAATCTTGCCTGAATATTGGCCGCCCCGCCCGGAACGTGGCCGTGTGACTCGCCACGACCCGGGGACGTTCCCCGGTCCCGCCCATTGGATCTTCGGAACTCTCATGGCGACTGTCGCAGTCGTGTTTGACCGGGTGCGCCGACGCTCCCCGGTTTTCTGTCCACCGATCCGAATCAGACGATCACGGTCGAAGTACCGATTGGCAAGGAGATGTCGGAAGGTCGAGGGAGGAAAGACCAGGTCTCATCGCGACACGCCTGTCATCCCCTTAGGTTCGTCTTCCCGAACTTGACACCCTCGTCATCGTGTCACACGAGATTATGACGACTGTGTCGAGTTTCGGGAAGACGTTGCCGGATGCGGAATTTAGGGAAGGGGCGTGACGGCGTTGCCGAAGCCCGGGTCTCAACGACGATAGTGGCCGTATCCTCGATGCCAGCCCCCTCCATAGTAGCCAGGATAACGTCCGACGCCGCCGTAATAGTATCCGCGCGGCCACCCAACCGGGCCTGGCACCACGTACGGCCGGGGGACCACAAGCGGGGCGCCCGCCACGACATAGGGCGGTGCCACGTACGGATAGCCCCCGTAGTAACCGGGATAAAGTCCGCCGTAACCGCCGTAGCCGCCGTAGCCTCCACCTCCGAATCCGAATGCGGCCCCTGGGGTGCTGAATCCAAACCCGAATCCCTGGGCGTGTGCAGGGGTGGCCTCCAGGCCGAAGGTCACGATCACCAGCCCTCCCGCCAGTAGCATGGATCGACCGATCGCCT
The DNA here is from genome assembly GCA_963743925.1 of uncultured Planctomycetota bacterium. GTDB lineage: Bacteria > Planctomycetota > Planctomycetia > Isosphaerales > Isosphaeraceae > CAVZRC01. Next base: position 383,865 of record CAVURY010000041.1, read on the forward strand.
TCATGGTCCTGATCTCCTGATAAGGGTGTCTTGGGCTCCGGCCGTTCTCGGAAGCGGGGGCTCCCGGCGTGAATGCCCTGTTCTGTGAAACACCAACCTTCATTACGATGTATTTCCGCAAAAGGAGCAAAGAGTTCCCGCGTGATCTCATCGAGGGGATTCACCCGCATCGCCCCGCTTGAGGGCGTCGCTCGTTGACGCGACAATGGTCCGTCGCAATTGCAGGGCCGCGGGGGAGATCCGAGGGGAAAAGCGAGCAACATGATGAGTGACACCCGGAATGGATGGGAGCAGGAATGGTCGGATGGGCTTGGGTTGACGTCGTCCGATGAGAAGGGACCACTTCCCTTGCGACGGCGGGCGATACTTCAGGGACTGGCCGCCCTTGGCCTCGGAAGCGTGACGTTCCGCAGGGCGATGGCGGTGCAAGCGGCCCAGGCCGGCCGGGTCACCCCGGAGATGATCAAGCAGGCGGAATGGATCGCCGGGCTGGATTTCACCGAGGAGGAGCGAACCAACACGGCTCGATCGATCGAGCAGAGCCTCCGATCGTTCGAGGAGCTGCGTAAGGTGGACGTGGGATATGACATCCCGCCGGCGCTGGTGTTCTATCCGACCCCTCCCAGGCCGGCGGAGGCGATCCGGCGGAACCGGGCGACGCCCATCGAGGGCCGTACGCCGCAACGACCCGGCTCGGATGAAGAGCTGGCTTTCTTGCCCGTGACGGAGCTTTCGTCATTGGTGCGCTCGAGACAGGTCAGCTCGACCGAGCTCACGAGGCTGTATCTCGCCAGGCTCAAGCGGTTCGACCCGCTCCTGAAGTGCGTCGTGACCCTGACCGAGGAGGTGGCGCTCAGGCAGGCCGCGAGGGCGGACAAGGAGATCGCCTCGGGCCAGTACCGAGGCCCGTTGCACGGAATCCCTTGGGGTGCCAAGGACCTGATCGCCTTTCCGGGTTACCCGACGACCTGGGGCGCGACGCCATTCAAGGACCGCGTCATCGACGCGACGGCGAGCGTGGCCGCGCGGCTGGAGGAGGCCGGCGCGGTCTTGCTGGCGAAGCTGACCCTGGGCGCGCTGGCGATGGGCGACCAGTGGTTCGGCGGCCGGACTCGAAGCCCATGGAATCCGCGAGCCGGCTCCAGCGGCTCTTCGGCCGGCTCGGCCTCGGCCGCCGCGGCGGGACTGGTCGGCTTCGCCATCGGCAGCGAGACCCTGGGCAGCATCGTCTCGCCCTGCCGCGCCTGCGGAGCATCGGGACTTCGACCGACCTTCGGGCGCGTCAGCCGGCACGGCTGCATGACCCTCTCCTGGTCGATGGACAAGCTGGGGCCGATCACCCGCTCGGTCGAGGACTGCGCCCTGGTCTTCGACGCCATCCACGGCGCCGACGGGCTCGACTGGGCGGCCGTCGATCAACCCTTCGACTGGCCGCCGAAGGTCAACTTCTCATCCCTCAAGATCGGATACATCGAGGTCTCCAACCGGCCGGCCGACGAGAGAGATGAGCTGAAGGTCCTGCGGAAGCTCGGCTTCGACCTCGTGCCGATCACGCTGCCCGAGGAGCTTCCCGTGCGCGCCGTCACGCTGATGCTGGGCACGGAAGCCGCCGCGGCCTTCGACGAGCTGACGCGCAAGCACATCACGGAGGGACTGAACTCCTGGCCGGCCACCTTCCGCCAGGGCCAGTTCGTGCCGGCCGTCGAGTATCTCCGCGCCGCCCGGGTCCGGACCAAGCTCATGAGGGCGATGGCCGATCGGATGGCGAAAGTCGACCTCTACGTCGGCAGCGGGCAGGACCTTTCGATCACCAATCTCACGGGCCACCCGACCGTCGTCTTCCCGATGGGCTTCCGCGATCGCGACGGCCGCTCGATGCCCGGCTCGGTCACGCTCACGGGCCGGCTCTTCGACGAGTCGACCCTGCTGGCGGTCGCCCGAGCCATGCAGCAGGCGACCGGAGACCACCTCCGTCGCCCTCCCCTCGAGCGATACCTGGCCGAGGACGCCGGAGCCAAGCCGCCGGAGAGATCCAATCAGGCTTCAGCCCGGGGTTGAAACCCAGATATGCTCGCCTGACCACGAGGTGGCTTTCCGCGGCCCGGCACCGGGCCGCGATCCTCGATAGACGCCGGGATGAATTCATGCGACGTTTGGCCCGCATTTTCTTCGCTTGCTCGATGATTGCGCCTCTGGCCGCTCTCGGCGACGACAAGCCTCCTCCCTTCAAACCGTTCGGGCTCGCGAAGCGAGTCCCGTGGACGACGTCGCGGATCGTCGGCTCCCCGGAACCGCCCGCCCCCTACCGGCTCGAGCGGCGCTTTCCGCGGATCAAGTTCCAGGGGCCGGTCTGCATCGCCCAGGAGCCCGACACCAACCGTCTCCTGGTGGGCGAGAACAACGGGAAGATTTATAGCTTCGCCCTCGATGCGCCCGACTCGGACAGGACCGAGCTTTTCCTCGATATCCAGCGCGCGCTCTACGCCTTCTCCTTCCACCCCAAATACAAGGAGAATGGTCAGGTCTTCGTCTTCAGTCCAACGCCGGCGGAGGGCACGCCCGGCCCGCCGCTGAGCCGGGTCTCGCGGTTCGAGACCGGGTTCGAGTACCCGCGGCGAATCCGACCCGGCTCCGAGCGAGTCATCATCGAATGGCCGTCGGGAGGGCACAACGGCGGCGAGGCGATCATCGGGCCCGACGGATATCTCTACATCGCCACGGGCGACGGCACGAGCGGCTCCGATGTCAACAACTCCGGCCAGGGGGTCGATGATCTCCTGTCGGTCATGATGCGGATCGATGTCGAGCATCCGGACCCCGGCCGGAATTATTCGATCCCCAAGGACAACCCGTTCATCCACCATCCCGGCGCGCGGCCGGAGATCTGGGCCTTCGGGTTCCGGAATCCCTGGCGTATGAGCTTCGACGCGGAGACCGGCCGGCTCTGGGTCGGCGACGTCGGCCAGGATCTCTGGGAGATGATCCGGGTCGTCCGGAAGGGGGGAAACTACGGCTGGAGCGTCCAGGAGGGCAGCCACCCGTTCCACCCGCACAAGAAGGTCGGTCCCGGCCCGATCATCCCTCCCGTCGTCGAGCACCACCACACCGAGTGCCGGTCCATCACCGGCGGCTACGTCTACCATGGGGCGAAGTTTCCGGAGCTGCGAGGGGCTTATATTTACGGGGACTACCAGTACGGAAAGGTCTGGGGCCTGCGCTACGATGGGGAGAAGGTCACCTGGCACAAGGAGTTGGCCGACACGGCGGTCTTCATCGCCAGCTTTGCCGTCACGCGGTCCGGCGACATCTTCGCGATCGACAATACCACGGGCTTCATCCACGCCTTGGAGCACACCCCGGCGAACTCCATGGCGAGCCCATTCCCGAGGAAGCTGAGCGACACCGGTGTGTACTCCTCGGTCCGGGACGGGCGCATGGCACCCGGAGTCATCCCCTACTCGGTGAATGCCCCATACTGGGCCGACGGGGCGTCCATGGAGCGGTATTTCGCGCTCCCCGGCAGCACCCAGATCACCGACCCCCGCTCGTGGGCCTATCCGGACGGCATGGTGGCGGTCCAGACACTGTCACTCGAATTGGAAAAGGGCAAACCAGGGTCGCGTGCTCCCGTCGAGACGCGGATCCTCGTCAAGCAGGACGACCACTGGATGGGTTACACCTACCTGTGGGACGAGGCGAGGGACGACGCCACGCTCGTGGGACTGAACGGGACCGATCACGTCCTGAACATCAAGGATTCCGCCGCGCCGAACGGCATCGACCGTACCACCTGGCGGGTTCCCGGGCGCAACGAGTGTATGTTCTGCCACTCGCGCGCGGCGGGCTTCGTCCTGGGCCTGAACGCGTCGCAGATGAACAGGGAGCACGATTATGGCGGCATCGTGGACAACCAGATCCGCGCCCTGGACCACATCGGCATCTTCTCGACGCCGCTGGGAGACGCACTCAAGTCGCTGCCACGGTTCATCGACCCGTACGACCCGCGTGCGGACCTGGGCGACCGGGCCCGCACGTATCTTCACGTCAATTGCTCGATCTGCCACGTGGCCGACGGCGGGGGCAACTCGTACATCGAGCTGGGCCACGGGACCAAGCTCGAGGATACCAGGGCCGTCGCCGGCCGTCCCGTTCAGGGGACGTTCGGGATCACCGACGCGATGATCATCGCCCCGGGAGAGCCGGAGCGATCCGTCCTCTCCTACCGGATCGCCTCGCTCGGAGGCGCGAGGATGCCTCGCGTCGGGTCCCGGGTGGTCGACCAGAAGGCGCTCGACCTGCTCGATGAGTGGATCTCCCGGATGCCCGATCCCAAGGGCTCGATCGCGTCGCGAGCCGAGCGCGAGGAGACCGTTTCTCTCATCAAGGACCTCCGGGACGGATCCGCGTCGGCCCGGGGCGCGCGGGCCGACGCGATCCGTCGCCTGACCGCGACCACGAACCGAGCCATCGCGCTGTCGCGGGCGGTCGGTCGCGGGGCCTTTCCCGCCCTCGTCCGCGACGAGATCATCGCGGCAACTCGCGATCATCCGGCCACCGAGGTCCGCGACCTGTTCGAGCGATTCGTGCCCGAGTCCGGGCGGGTCCGGCGGCTCGGCGACGCGATCGACCCCGCGATCCTCCTCAGCCTGAAGGGGGACGCCGGCCGCGGCCGTTCGATCTTCTCCGCCGAGTCGATCGTCAACTGCAAGAGCTGCCACCGCCTCGACGGAGTGGGCCTCGAGATCGGGCCGGACCTGGGCAAGATCGGCGCGAAATATCCCCGCCCGGAACTGCTCCGGCAGATCCTGGAGCCGTCCTTGACCGTGGAACCGAAATACACCGTCTACCACCTCGAGACCAAGTCAGGCCTCGTCCACTCGGGCTTGCTCGCCTCGCGGGATGAGAAGGAGATCGTACTCCGCGACGCCCAGAACAAGGAGGTCCGGACCGCGGTCTCGGACGTCGAGATTCTCGCTCCTCAGAAACAATCGCTCATGCCCGAATCACTGCTCCGGAGCCTGACCCCGCAACAGGCGGCGGACCTGCTCGAGTATCTCGCATCGCTAAGATGAGGGGCATGGCCCGCTAGAGTGAGGCAGGCTCATGAGATCGATCCGTGAAGCCGGGGCATGCAAACGCCGCAAGTTCCTGGCCTGGGGCGCCGCCCTGGCGTCCGCCGGGACCGGAGTGGCGCCCCCGGGCCGGCCTCGAGTCGCCGGCATCACGACGGTTTACCACCACAATTCGCACGCCGACGTGATCCTCGGCCGCTTGCTGGAGGCCTACACACTCGACGGCCAGGGAGAATCCCCATCGATGAGGCTGGCCTCGCTCTACCTCGACCAGAGGCCCGCGAACGACAAGGGGGCGCGACTGGCGCGGGAGCAAGGAGTGCCGTTGGTCGGGACAGTCACCGAGGCCCTGACCCTGGGCACGGGCCGGCTCGTGGTCAACGGGGTCTTGCTCGTCCTCGAGCTCGGGACGTATCCCCGCTCGCCGATCGGCGCCACGATGTACCCGAAACGGCGCGTCTTCGAGGAAGTCGTCGAGGTCTTCCGCCGGTCGGGGCGTTCGGTCCCGGTTTTCATGGACAAGCAGTTGGCGGACAGCCGCGCGGACATCGCCTGGATCGATCGCAAGGCGCGAGACCTGGGGCTACCGATGATGGCCGGGTCGGTCCTGCCGGTCGCCCGACGGAATCCGCCGGTAGACGTCGGGCCGGGCGAGCCTCTGACGCATGTGCTCGCCCTTTCTTACCACACGCTCGACGCCTACGGATTCCACGCGCTGGAAATCGTGCAATGCCTCGCCGAGCGCCGGCGCGGGGGCGAGACGGGCGTGCGTTCCGTCCGGAGCACCACCGGGCCGGCCGTCTGGAAGTCGCTGGATGCCGGAGCCGTCCCGCGCCCATGATCGCCGAGGCGCTGGCGAAGTCGCCCGACCGCCGCCTGACCATCGACGAGCTGCCCGACAAGGTCAAGGAGCCGGTCCTCTGGCAGATCGAGTACGAGGATGGCCTGCTTGGGGCGGTGCTGACCCTCAACTATGCCGTCGGCGCGTGGTCGGCCGCCTGGCGGACCGGCGACGGCCGGGTGCGCGCGACCGGCTTCGACACACGAGAGGTCCGGCCTCTCATGCACTTCGCCCACCAGGTCCGGGGCATCGATGAGATGATCCGGACCGGTCGGCCCGCCTGGCCGGTCGAGCGAACCTTGCTGACGAGCGGCCTTCAGGAGGCATTGCTGACCTCGGGGGCCGAGGGAGGCCGTCGTGTCGAGACTCCGCACCTGGCCGTCAAGTACCGGACAGCCTGGAGCTGGCGACAGCCATCGCCCTATCCGCCGCCTCGGCCCCTGGATAGTCGGTGAAATCTCCGATTTCACCTGAACCGAGACTCTAACCCATAAAGCCTCCGTCAACCTCGAGGACATGCCCGGTGATGTATCCGGCGAGCGGCGAGCAGAGGAACAGGACCGCCTCGGCCACGTCCCGGGGCTTGCCGAGCCTCTGCAAGGCGATCGACCGGGAGAGTTGCTCCCGAGCATTGTCGGTGATCCGGGCGACCATGGGCGTGTCGATCACGCCCGGGGCGACGGCATTCACCCGGATCGCCCGCTTGGCGCATTCCCGGGCGAGCACGCGGGTCAATGACTGGACGCCCGCCTTCGCCGACGCGTAGTTCGACTGGCCATGGAAACCCATCTTCGCGGCCAGGCTCCCCACGGAGACGATCGAGCCGCCGTCGCGGAGGATCCCCAGCCCGAACTTGCAGCAGTAGAAGACGCCGCTCAGGTTCACGTCGATGACGGACCGCCACTCGTCCACCGTCATCTTGGCGATCGACCGGTCGCGGAGGATCCCCGCATTGTTCACGAGGATATCGAGACCGCCCCATTCCCGGCCGACGTCCCGCATCATCGCCTCGACGGCGGCCGGATCGCTCACGTCGGCCGCGCGCACCATCGCGCTATCGGCCCGTTTCGACAACAAGGCGTCGCGCAAGGTGACGGAATCCTGATGAATGCTCCCCCCGGCGGTGTCGGGGTGATTGAGGACCACCCGCGCACCGGCTTGATGGAGCAGTCGAGCCGTCTCGGCCCCGATCCCCTGCGAGGAACCCGTGACCAGGGCGGTCAGTCCGGAAAGGTCGATGGCGATGCTCATCGGGGCGAACTCCGGGGCGATGACTCGTTTGGGGATGCTCAATCGAAGACGAATCCTTCCTCCGTGATCCGATAAGGGAGGATCTCCTCGCCGCAGGCGCTCCCGCGATGCTTGGTGACGGTCAAGGCCCGGCCGAGCCGGCCGTTATGGCGCGTCCGGCCCATGAGGATGATCGTATTGGCGTTGGCGAAGATGTCGCCCTGGCTGATCGGCTGGACGAGGAGCTCGTCGAGCATGATCTGGGGCGTCGTGTACAGGTAGAGGCAGCCGACGCTCGCCTGGTCGTATCGGTGGCCGTGCACCTGTTGCTCGAACGTCCGGTATTTCTCGCGGAGCCACTCGCGGGCGGCCCATTCGTCTTCTTTGCGCAAGACGTGGTGATAGATGTACTCAAAGAACTCGAACTGGATGGATTCGCTGAACCGCTCGGTCGGCTCCAGTCCGTCGAACACGACACGACGGCACCCCCTCGCGAAATGCTGGTAGAAGTAGCCCACGGCACAACGGAAGATCCGCGCCAGCTCGCTCTTCCATTCATGCCACTGCTCGGCTTCGAGATCGCCTCGAGTCACCCGCCGCCCTCCCCGGGCGATCGGATGGAAATAATCGCCGATCGGTCGAGAGAAGTCCCAGGCACCCTCGAAGTTGGGCGATGTCGTCAGCGGATACTCGTTCAGATCCCAGTCGAAGAGTCGCGATGCGTACTCGGCGTGATTCTGGGAATCGCCCCGGGAGGTCAAGTCGCAGAGGATGCCGCGACGCCCTTCTCCGACCAATCCCCGCTGGGCCCAGCGTAGGCCGAGCTGAGTCTTGCCGACGCCGGTCGCCCCCGCCAGGACGGTCAAAGTCCCCGGCAGGAGTCCTCCTCCCAGCGCCTGATCCAGTTCTTCCAATCCAAACCCATGTCGAGCGATGGACATTCGTCTCTCATGAAATCAGCCGCGGCCTGCGCCGCATCCAGGACGGTCCGAACAGGCTCCATTGTGCTTCGACCGCGGAAAGCGCGACAAGGGTCCCTGACTCGACTTTTCATTCCCGATCAAGTTGCCCCATCCGGAATGCCGAATCAATCCATAGAATCCGCTCAAGTTCCCTCATCCGGAATGCCGAATCAATCCACAGAACCCGCATGATCCGGCGACTCTGCGGTTTTTCCACCCGGAAACATCGATGAGATCGCCCGAAGGAGTGGACCAAGCTTTGTAAGTCCTTACATGGTCGCTGTTTCCGGGAAACCGTATTCGCGAGGGCGGTCCTGCAACATCGACTCCGGGCGGTCGTCCGGTTGTTCACAGCAGCCCGACGGCGTGAACGAATCGACCAGGAAGGTCGTGCGTGAAAAGCCGAAGAACAACCAATCTGGGGGCAGGCCGGACCATTATGGGCAGGAAGCGTCAACTCCTGCCCAGGGGGTGCGCGGGCGTCGTTCTCTTGTTCGGGATGATGGCGGGGGCCCTGGCCAAGGCGCAATCGGTCCCCTCGGGTTCCCCGGCACCATTGAATCTCGATCACGTACCCGTGACCACGAAGACTCCAGGCGCGATCGCCCTGTCGGAACGATCAGCGCCGATCGAGCCGCCAAGACTCTATGCGCAACAAGGCCAACTGGATCCACCCCTACCGCCGCCGATTCCCGTCGAGACGGTTCCGCGAGTCATTCCGGTCGAGCCGCTCCCGACCGCGACGGAGATTCCGCCACCCCGGCTGATCCAGTTTCCCCGCGACGCAACGGGTCTGGCTCCCGAACGCCCCCCGGGTCCGCCGGCCCGCCGGACCAATGAAGAAGTCGCCAGGGACGTGACCAATCTGGTCGAAATGATCAATGAGCCGGAGGCCGAGATCAGCCTGGTAGAGGGCCAATTCCGGACGATCCAGACCCGGCGCGACCTCACTCGGATTCTGATCGCCAATCCGTTGGTCGCCGATGTCGAGCCGCTCAATGATCAGCCGGCTTCTCGCCTCTTGAATCTCCACGGGAAGATGACCGGTACGACCAGCCTGACCCTCTGGGACGAGACGAATCGCCCGGTCTCGTTCCTCGTCCGGGTCACGATCGATACGCGAGACCTCGAGGCGAGGATTCGACAGGCTTTCCCCGGGTCCGAGGTGAAGATTCGCCAGGTCGGTCCGCAGATCATCCTCGATGGTCAAGTGCCCGACTCCAAGACGATGGCGGACGTGATCCAGGTCGTCTCCATGACGCTGTCGAGCAGCCCCTATTATCGCGGAGGCGGTGGAGGCGGCGGTGGCGGCATGGGCGGTGGAGGCATGGCAGGCGGAGGGATGGGTGGCGGCGGAGGCGGCATGGGTGGTGGCGGAGGCGGGATGGGTGGCGGCGGGATGGGTGGCGGCGGCGGAATGGCGGGTGGTGGCGGCGGCAGAGGGATCATGATCGTCAATCGTGTGACGGTCCCGGGGCCTCGTCAGGTCTTGCTCCACGTGAAGATCGCGGAAATCAATCGCAGCGCGACGCGCAGTATCGGCGTGAGCTGGCTGTATTCGCGGGGCAAATCCATCATCGGCTCGGCGATCGGCAATGACGCGTTGTTCACGACGACGGCGAACTCCAGCATCAGTCAGGGCCTCGGCCCGCGCGGATTCGCGGGGGCCGTTCAAGGCAGCGTCGGAGGGACCTCCTCGGTCGCGCCCTCGGGGACATCGCCGCTCTTCGGCGTATTCGACGCCGGTCATTTCTCGCTATTTATCGACGCCCTGCGCTCCAACGCCCTGGCGAAGATCCTCGCCGAGCCGAATTTGATGGCGATGGACGGGCAGCCCGCTCGCTTCCTGGTCGGCGGACTCTTCCCGTTCCCGGTCCCGCAGAGCTCGTCCATCCCCGGCGGCACGGCGGTGGTGACGGTCCAGTTCCAGCGATTCGGCACGATCCTGACCTTCCTCCCGCAGATCCTCGCCAACGACGTGATCCGGCTCGATGTCGAGCCGGTGATCAGCGAGCTGAACTACGCGCAGACGGCCTCGGTGAATGGAGGCACCGTCCCCTCGATCACGGAGCGGAGTGCCCGCACCGTCGTCGAATTGCGGGAGGGACAGACCCTGGCGATCGCCGGACTGCTCCAGATGACGACCAACGCGACCACGGTCCGGATTCCGGGCCTCGGCGACCTGCCCCTCGTCGGCCCATGGTTCAGTGCCAACCAGGTCCAGACCGTCGAGACGGAAACGATCGTCCTGGTCACCCCGCAGCTCGTCTCGCCCCTGGACAGGAAGGACGTGACCGAGGCCCCCGGGGACCGGATCTATCAGCCGAATGATGTGGAGTTCTACCTGCTGGGGCGGATCGAAGGCAAGCTCGGCCGCGAGTTTCGCGGGACCATGGGAGAGCAGGATCCGCTCAACCTCATGAAGCACTTCCAGAGCGAAGAGCGATGGGTTGTCGGACCTCACGGCCACTCCGACGAGTGATTCGGGACCGACTCGGATTTGAGGGGGGAGACCGGCATGGACGATCGAGGGAAGCGGATCGGGCGGTGGTCCGGCGCGATGATCCTGACGGCGATAGCCGCGAGCGGGGCCGTCGCCCAGCCGCCGGCTCCCGCGAGCGACCCGTCCACGCCGGCCGTTTGCAACCGTCGCGGGCACATCCATCGGATGTTCCACCATACGGCGCATACCCTCGAGAGGAAGGTCATCGGCCATCCCAACGCCTTCATCGAGCCTCCGCTGGGTTATTACGTCAATCAGCAATTTGCGGTCCAGGTCTCCAAGGCGGACACGCACCGGTTCACGCTCTATGGGTCGGATTTCCTGCCCGGTACGAACCGGTTCTCTCCGATCGGCGCGTCGCGGTTCAACTTGATGTTCTCGCGATTGCCCGACTGGTCGGGGCCGATCGCGGTCCAGTGGACTCCCGATCAACCGGCCCTGGCCCAGGCCCGCCGCCAGGCGGTCCTCGAGACCTTGACGGCGGCGGGCGTGCCGGTCGTCGCCGATCGCGTGGTCATCGGCCCGTCCCCCTATCCGGGAGCGATGGGAGTCGAGGCCATCGGCCAGTACACGAACACGATCGGCCGCAACCAGATCGCTTCGCAGGGCTTCGCGCTGCCGCCGACCGAATCGGCTTCCATGGGAGTTCGCTGACATGAAGATCGTTCCAGGGAGGCGGTTCGGCGCGACCGGCGGGCGGGCGGCGATGCGGTCGATCGCGATGAAGGCCGGCCTGGCGATGCTCGCGGCCATCGAGTGTGGTTGTATCCTCATGCCTCGACGACCCGACACGTCCGCGGCCACGTCGGCCCCGTCGCCGGCCTCGGCGACCGCCGCGACCGCCGCCCCGCAGAATATCCCCCCAGCGACCTCGGTGGACGTGGGCCGGGCCGTCGGTGAGAACATGACGTTTCATCGGGAGGCCACCGAGCGTCAGCGATTCCAGGTGCATCTGGACTTCGGGAAGATCTTCGAAAATCAGGGGAACTTCGACCGGGCGCTCCAGGAATATCAAGCGGCCTTGACCGCCGCCGAGGCCAAGGGGCATGGCGACCTCAAGTCTCTCGATCAAGCGCTCGCGCATCGCCGGATGGCCGCCGTCTTCGATCGGCTCGGGCGATTCCAGCAATCCGAGGACCACTACAAGAAGGCCTTGAAACTCGGCCCCAAGGAGGCCAAGACCTGGAATGACGAGGGTTACAGCTATTACCTCCAGGGACGTTGGGCGGAGTCGGAGAAATCCCTGAAGAAGGCCCTGAAACTGGCCCCGGACGACGCGCGGATTCGCACGAACCTGGGCCTCACCCTGGCGGCGACCGGACGCTCTGAGGAGGCACTCACATTGCTGAGCCGCTCGGAGGGGGACGCGGCCGGGCACGCCAACCTCGGCTACCTCCTCGCCGCGACCGGCCAGTACGAGCCCGCGCGACAGGAATATCGCAAGGCCCTGGCCCTCCGGCCGGACCTGGCCGTCGCCCAGCGTGCCCTCGTCCAGCTCGACCGCCAGCAAGGGACGTTGCCGGATTCGGGCGGACCGACCCAGATCGCGACGACGGGTGCCGCAGCCCCAGTCCGACCGACGGATCCGGGCGTCAGTCCTGCCTCAACCTCGCTCCCCGACGCCTCGAATCTGCCCCCCCTGCCCTCATCATCGTCAATCCGCTATCCGAAGCTGCCGAGTCGGACCTTACCCTGACGGAGGGGCCGCGTTTATACCCGACCTACGTCATCGGGGATGGCCCCCACGGGCTGGCGTCAGTCCCGCTGCCGTGAACATCTTCGGAGGCTGATAGGACTTCGTGAACGAGGGACTCATGCCGATGCGTGACGTCGCCCTCCGGGGGCGTCGTCCCCCGGGCGCCGACCCCAGCCATCCACGGCTCGCCCGGGAGCGTCCCCCGCGTGGCTGGGGTCAAACCGGCTTCGCCGGCGCAGCCCCCAGGAGTGCCTCGGACCTCAAGACCTTCAGAGCAGTGGTGTCTGGCCGCCCGACTCCGCGAATCAGCGGCGGAACGGGTCGGCCGGAAAGACGGCGTCGCGGAGTGATTCTTCGATCAACCGACCCAGCTCGATCAGCCGGGCAGCCAGGGCTCGATTGTAGGCGGCGTTGTCCGGCTCCAGCCGCAAGGCGAGGTCGTAGGCCCAGGTGGGCGAGTCGCGTGTCGTCGATCAGGCTCCCCATCTCGGCACGGACTGCGGCCAGCGCGGCGGTGTCATCGGAGGCGTGACCGTCGATGAGTTCGTGGGCCTCACGGCGCAGGGCGACAAACCGCGGGCCGTCGTGCCACCAACTGACCCACGCCGTAGCACGGCCATCCCGGCGCTCGTGGCACCAGGCCTGGAAGTGGCCATCAGCCCGAGCGAGCGACTCTCGGGCCTTATCCTTTTCACCCAGTCGCCAGTAGGCCATCGCCTGGATCGGCTCCTCGATGTGGTGGGCATCGGGTGCGTGCCTCTTCAGGTGGTCGAGCGCCTCGCGATGGCGCCCGGCACGATAGCAGGCCAGGCCCAGGGCAATCCTTCGCCAGTCCTCGGCCGGGTTCCGGCCGACCCCCTCATTGGCAAGTTCGACGAGACGATCAGGGCTGACCAGCGTATTGGGCACCATGCCCACCGCGAGGGCGACGTCGAAGGGATCGGGATGGACCGGGCCATCGAAGTCGACCAGTAAGGCCGCGGCGCGGAGGTATCGGTCGCGATCGCCCAGCGCGGCCAGGAGCTCGACCTGATGCGCCCTGGCCCAGGGATGGAGGAACTGCCCGCGACGGTCGGCCCGATCGAAGGCGTCCGCGGCCCCCGACCACCGGCCGAATTCGGCGAGGAGATAGGCGTGATCCAGCTCGAAATCCGCCGATCGGAGCCTCAACTGGTGCCCGCCCGACTCATGGCTCACCCTTGCGAGCAGCGTGTTCCTCCCGGCGCGGAGCGTCACGGGCGCCAGGAATTCCGGCCCGAGATGATAGCTGTGCGGCTGATCCCCGTCGAAGACGACCCGGCCGTTCAGCCAGACGCGGACTCGATCGCCACCGCTGAGGCAGAGCACCGCCGTCCGCTCGCGATCCGAGGCGAGATGCGTCATCGCATAGACCGACGAGCGCGGCCGGCCGCAATAGTCGCCGAGGTTGAGATACCGGTCCTCGTTCGCGCACGCCGGCTTCCAGCGCATCGGCGTGCCGGTTTCACCCGCGACGGGCCGCGACGGGTCGGGATCCTTCTCGGGGGGCTCGGACCGGTTCATATCGTCGGAATACGGCCCGGCGACCCACCAGCCAGCCTCGAGGAACGGGTCGAGCCGGCCCGGGGCGAGCCCGGCCGCGCGTACGTAAGCGCCGTCGACTTCCGAGCCGTTCCCGCGCCCGGCGAGCAGCCTGCCGCGCGCGACCCACGGACGCGGGTCGTCCGGCTTCCGCCGCGTCGCCTCGGCCAGGTCGGCGTCGGCTCGATCGCGCAAGCCCAGCGTCTCGAACGCATGGGCCCGATCGATCAGCGCGGCCAATTCGTCGGGCGCCCGGGCGATGGCTGCCGCGAACTCGACTTCGGCTCGCTCGCGTTCCTCCAGCCGCCACAACGCCTCGCCCCTCATCAGTCGAAGGCTCCGCAGCTCGGGAGACCTCTCACCGATCATGTCGTACGCCTGCCTGCGAAGGAGGTCGGCACGGAGGACATCGGTCGCCGAGAATTGGGGCCGGCGGAGCGAACCGACGGCCAGCAGACCCCGGCGGACGTATTCTTCGAGGTCGCGGTCGAGCGCGCGAAGCCAGCGCCTGGCCTGTTCGGCGCGGCCGGCGCGAGCGTGGATCCGCGCGACGACCGCCTTGCCGTTCATGGTGCTGCACTCCGCCCCGACGGCGGCGAGCGCCTCGCCGTCGCGCCCGGCGTACGACAGGGTGTCGCCACGCGCGATCCGATACCACCATTCCCACTCTTTGTTCTCGATCAGGCCCTTCGCCAACTCCACGAGCCTGTCGGGTGGTACGGGGCTCTCCGCGCCGAGCATCGCCGTCCGGAGCGCATTGAATGCCAGGAAGTCGCCCCTCGCCCCGTTCCGATCGATGCCCTCGATCGCGATCTCGCGACAGGCCGCGACGTCGCCACGCGCCAGAGCGAGGAGGCCGGAGTCGTAGCAGCGGAAGGAACGGATATCGGGGTTTCCTGCTCGGTAGTACCCATCATATTCGGCGGCCTGCTCCCAGAGGCCACTATCGACGTAAAGTTCGCTGATCCGTTGCGTCGCCCCCGCGAAGCGGCTCTGGATGGCCTGGCGCCCTCGATCGTCGGCGGCCAGCCGGCGTAACGGCGCGAACACGTCGTCCCAGAGGCGCCGGGCTTCGGCCAGCCGGCCGGCCTTCCAGTGATGCTCGCCGAGCCTGACCCGGATCGATTGCGCCGATTTCTCCAGGGCGGGCGAGTCCGTACTCGACTTCCGCCTTGCCTCGATCCGGGCCAGCATGGCTTCCAGGCGGCCGAGGGCCCGATCGGGCGATCCCTCGTCCTCGGAGAGCAGGGCGATGGTCAGGTCGCCGAGGAATCGGTCTTCCTCGAGCCGGCCCGGCCGGTCCAGCGGAGAGGGCGTTCGCGCGGCAATCGCGGGCGCCTCCGCCTTCGCGAGGGCGGGCGCCGGCCCGGCCGGCTTTCGTTCCATCTCGGACAAGAGCGACTTCACGTCGTCGCGGGCGAGCAGAGTCCTGAAGTCCGAGTCCGCGCGGATGATGTCGGACCGCCGGAAGCCTTGAGCGACAGAAGCCTTCAAGTCCGCGACGGCCAGGTCTGCCTCGCGGCGGGCCGCCTCCGGCCAGGACGCAAACCCACGCGTCGCGTCGTTGCCCGCCAGGCCCACGGCGATGTGAACCCGATAGAACGCGGCGTTCACCAGGGCGACGAGGTCCGGGTCCGGCTTCGTCTCCAGGATCTCGGCCGCCTCGCGTGCCGACGAGACGGCCTCGGCCCGCCCGAGCTCCCCGAGATACTGGCCCCGTGCGGCAATCGCGTTGGCCAGAGTGTCGCGGTAGGAGCCGACGTCGGGGTTCTCCGCCGAAAGTTTGCGCAGGAAGGCGATGCCGTCGGCCGAGAGCGCCAGGGCCTCTTCGCGGCGCCCGACCTGCCAGATGAATCTGGCGGTCTGGCTGAAGGCGACCGAGAGGTCCGACGCGAATTCGAGGTCGTGCGGTCGCCGCGCCACGGCGGCGCGGCCGTAATCGATCGAGTGCGTCGTCAGCTCGATTGCCTCTTCGCGATGCCCGTCTCTCCAGAGCACGACCCCGATGTTGAGGAACGATTCGCTGAGGCCGTGCAAGAGGTCGGGATCCTCCGGGATCTCGTCGGCCAGCTTCAGCCGCAGCTCGAGCGAGCGGCGGTAGGCATCGCGGACCGCGAGGCCGGCGTCGTCACTGATCGCCAGGCCATTGAGAGATCGCGAGAGGGCCATCCGGAACCGCGGCTCGGCCGGATGCGCGGCCGCGAGCCGCTCTCGGATCGCGATCGCTTTCCGATACGCCACGTTGGCCGTCTTTCGGTCGGTGCGGTAGTCCAGATCGCCGAGCCGGTGCCAGACCTCGGACTGCCGCTCCAGCAAGGCCACGTCATCCGGCCGGTCGGCCAGCGTCTTGTCGTACAACTCCGCCGCCCGGCGCAGCGCCGCGCGAGCCTTCTCCCGATCGCCCAGGTCCGAGAGGATCTGCCCGACCCGCGCCTGGGTCGCGGCCAGGTCGGCCAGGACGGCCGGATCATTCCCGCCTCGTCGTAGGAACTCCGAATAGAAGACCAGGGCCGATTCGAGGAGATCCCGGCGGAGCGGCCGCAGCCCGGGCACGTTCAAGAGGGCGCTTTCGCTGACCTTGGTGAAGGAATCGTCCACGGCCTTGCGGGCCAGGGCGAGGCTCGCTTGAGATTCGGCGAGGCTCGCCTGGGCGCGATGCCGCTGATCCTCGGCGTCGATGCGGCGGGCCTCGGCGTCGCGGCCGGCCTGGTCGGCCTGCTGGCGCGAGATCTCCGCCTGACGCCTCGCTTCGTTCGCGTCATCGGCGGCGATGTGCGCGGCCTGGGCGATGTTGCGGAACCGGGCCGCGGCGACGATCGATCCGACCGTCGTCGCCACCAGCAACAGGGCGAACAGGCCGACCGTCGTCGCCAGTGCCGGGTTCCGCCGGCCCCAGCGATAGAGCCGCTCCGTCGTCGAGACCCGCCGAGCCAGGATCGGCCGACCGTTGACGAACCGTTGCAGGTCGTCGGAGAAGGCCCGGGCCGACTGATAGCGCCGGCCCGGATCCCGGGCGATCGCCTTGTGGATGATCGTCTCCAGGTCGGGCGGGACGTGCCGATTGAGCCGACGCAGCCGGGGCGGATCCTCCTGGGTCACCTGGCGGATCAGGCTGGCGCGGTCGGTATCGTCGAACGCCGGCCGCAGGGCCAGGAGCTCATAGAGCGTCAGCCCCAGCGCGTAGAGGTCCGCCCGCGCGTCGCCCGTTCCTTGAAATCGCTCCGGCGCCATGTACCGCACCGTGCCGATGATGTCGCCGGTATGAGTCAGGTCCTCGGCACCGGTCGCCTTGGCCAGCCCGAAGTCGGTCACCCAGACATTTCCCTCGCGGTCCAGGAGCAAGTTCGACGGCTTGATGTCGCGGTGGAGGATGCCCTGCCCGTGGGCATGCGCGAGCGCCTCGGCCACCTGGACCCCGATCCGAGCCACACTCTGCGCGAATCGGCGGTCGGTCTCGGCGAGCGTCGACACGCCCGAAGTGCTGCTCGCCGCCGCGACGCTCGCGTCGTCAAGAGAACCGGGACCCGGCACAGGAGGCGTCTCACTGTGATACGCCTCCGTGGCGCCCAAGCCCGCCGGCGAGGCCGAGCCGCCGGTGCCGGCCGCGAACGCTCCCGTGACGAGAGACC
The DNA here is from genome assembly GCA_963743925.1 of uncultured Planctomycetota bacterium. Classification (GTDB taxonomy): domain Bacteria; phylum Planctomycetota; class Planctomycetia; order Isosphaerales; family Isosphaeraceae; genus CAVZRC01. The sequence goes on from CAVURY010000041.1 coordinate 401,358, forward strand.
GGGCGATGTCCGCGGCCGCGTCCCCCCGCCGTCGGGCCGGGCGTCGACGCGCGGTTCGACCTCGTCGTTCGTAGATCCCGGAGCTTCCTCAGCTCGACGAGCACGGCATCAAGGCCTTGCCCCTGGATGAACTGCATCACATAATAATGCGTCCCTTCAAACTGGCCGACGCCGAAGATCGGGACGATATTCGTATGATGCAGCCGGGCGGCCGACCGCGCCTCGCGCTCGAAGCGGCGGATCTGCTTGGGGTCGGTCAGCGCCCCCGGCGGCAGGACCTTGAGCGCGACGCGACGGCCGAGCGACTCCTGCTCGGCCTCGTACACGACGCCCATTCCGCCTCGACCCGCCTCGCGAAGCAGCCGGAACTCGCCCAGGCGGCCCACGGTCGCGCCGGCGGTCGTGCCGGCATCGCCGGCGATCGACGTCGTCCGGTCCGAGCTCTCCTCGCCGAGATCCTCCATCATCAAGAGTGCCGGGAACAACGTGAGGATCTCGTCGGCCAGGTCGGGATGCCTGTCGGCGTATTCCTCGGGCGTCACCGCCTCGCCACGTCGGAGCCGGTCGAGGAACTCCTCGGACAGGACCTCGATGGGGTTTCGATCGGTTCCGTCTACCGCCATTGAGCTACCCTTTCCCTCCGGCGTGAGTTGCTTCGAAACCCTCATGCTCGTCTCACCGAGCCGCGCTCATCTCGCGGCCTTGCGTTTGAAACCCGGCAGAGACGCCATGATCACGCTGATTCGTTTCAGGGCGCGAACATACGCCTCGCTCGCCTGGGCGGGCGAGATATCCAGAACGGTGGCCGTCTCGTCGTTGGAGAGCTGCTCGCAATGCCGGAGTGTCAACACTTCGCGGTCGAGCGGGTCCATGGCATTGAGCGTCTCCTGGAGCAGGATCTTCCGCTCGGCGCGGGCGGCGGCCTCATCATCCTCGCCGCCCCCTCGGCCGAGCAGGTGGGCGGCCAGGGAGATCGACGTGGTCTCCGGCAGCGCGCCTCGGTACAGCGAGATGTCGGCCCGTACGTCGGGACCAAGCCGCTCCTGGTGAATCCCCTGCAACACCTCTCCGACGATCCGCCGAAGTCCGAGGAACGAGCCAGCCTCGGCCTCGGGCGACTCGCGGCGGCGACGCTCGGCCTCTTCGCGAGCCGCCGCGAGCACGCTGGAAGAATCGACGATCCCCGTCAACCTTCGGTCCAGGCGCAGACGCACGATGCGACGGAGGCGTTCCTCGTAGCGGTCGAACAGGGCCGACACGCCGGATGGTTCGCCTTTGGTGTCGGACATAGACATACCCGTGAAGTGATGCCAGGTGCTCGTGACCGAATCCATCCTACCTCCCTCGCCGTACCGCGGAAAGAAACGCAACCCGATATCCCCGGCGCCGACCATTTCCAAAGTGTCGGAAAACCGCCGCGCGTTCTGGTCTCCGGTTGGCACATCCATGCCTTTCTCCCCAATCCGATCCCGAGACTCAATGATATCGGGCAGGCGCGAACGACTGCTGAAAGATCTCGACAATGATGCTTTCATCTCCCGACTCCTGATCCCCGCCGGGCTCATGGAGAGAAACGGACAGCCGATTTGACACGGCCGACTCCGAAATTGGGTTCGTGGCCGCTCTGTTCGAACGCGCAGCCAAGCAAGAATTTCATCAGTCGGCCTGTCCGTACGTCTAGTCAATGAGTACAATCAAGCCCAAATTTGCCACCGCTCGGTAAGTTATCCTTGGAAAAGGATTAATAAGATACCTTGGAATGGCCTCGAAGGAGGGTTCGGGTTCTACAACCGCGAGAGCATGCACCAAGACCTGGGCTACCGGACTCCCGCCGAAGTCTTCCGCGGCGCCGAGCCGGTCGGGCCTTGACGAGGGAGGAGGGCGCTGAAGCATAACTTGAGATCCGGACCGAGCGATCTGGACAACAGGGTCCACGTCAGATTCCTCAATTCAATCCAGGAGACTTTCTATGCGATCCGATCGTGGTCGTGCGTTCGTGTATGGACATTCGCGGCTCTCTGGCTCGACTTCCAAGGCGTTGCGACCGAATGCCTTGCGTGCATCGGCACTCGCCCTGATTCTGGCGAGTCTGGCGACCTCGCCGGCCTCGGCGGATTATATTGCATCGGCTTCGGGCAGCATCTCGGCGGGTAGCGCGTCCGGCGACAACCAGGGTAGCTTCCTGTTGTACAACCAATGGGATCCGAGCACGTGCGGATACGCTTTGGCAACGATCTATCAGCAGGCGAGTTCTAACTATGTCATTACGGAGCCGGTCAGCGTCTCGGATGACACCCTCGCCGTGAATTCCAGCCTCTCGATGAACGGCACCCTCTACAACGGCCCGATCAGTCCTATCGGCAGTACCAGTTCATCGACCACGTTGATCTCGTATGGGCCGGTCGTGATCCAGACCAGTCCCGAGGCGACGATCACGCCGTCGTTTTCGGCCCAGCAGACTGCGACCGCCGCGACCGTCGACGGTCCATCGCCCAATCCTGATGTCGCCCAGACCGGCCCCGTCACCGGTTCGAGCTTCGCGGGCGTCTCCAACTCCGCCTATCATCAAGGAAACGGCAGCGGTATCATGCCGCCGATGTTTTTCGCGCAAGCAATCGTGGGCATCGTGGACCAGAGAATCATCAATGACAACGTCCTCGTGGCGGAGTTTACCGGATCTTTCGAAGTCCAGACCACCGCGTCGGGCAGCCCGATGGTCACCACGACCGGCGACTTGACCCGGAGCGACGTCACGGTCATCGAAGGCGCCCTCGGCGCCGTCAGCTTTACGGTTGCCACGAACTACATGTTGAACTCGACGCTGGACACCCTGACTTCGACGGTCCAGGTCCAGACGGATGTCTATGCCAGCTTGGAGACGACCCTCAGTGGCTGTCCGGAGCCCAGCACGTGGGTCATGTCCGTTACCGCCTTGATCGTCGTCGTCGGCTACTCCTGGAGCCGGCGTGGACGTGCCCGACCCGTGAATTGAGCACCCCGTCCCGAATGTACGACCCAACGGCCTGCCCAACAAGTGTCGCCGAACCGGCGTCGCTGCCAGTGCAGGCCGTTGGCTTGCCCCGGAAAACAGTCAGGCCGCAACGAAAGTGCATGCCGCTCAAGCCCGGAAGCGACCCGACGCGGAAGCCGACCCGGATGCGATTCGTGGAAGCTTGCCGTCTCGGATGGAGACGGGAGACGACAACTTTTCGCGAGGCGCCGAGTTCCAGGATTCCAGGATTGGCCTGCTCCCCGAACTCTGGTCCAGTCTTGATGGGAATCGTACAACCGGCAGAGAGCCGGGGAGCGACCCATGCGAAGACGACCCCGACCGGACCGGATTGCATCCATCCTTCGAGGCTTCCAGGCCGACCTCGACGCCGGCTTGACCCTCCACCAGGCCTGTCGCAAGGCCGGCATCGGCCCCACCACCTACTACCGCTGGAAGGCCCTCCAGGAAGCCCTCGTACCATGTGAATAAATTCGCATTTCAGAACTTGAATCCGAGGTCGATCGGCTCAAGCTCCTGGTCGCCGAGTTGGCGCCGGATCGCCGCATGCTCCAGGAGGCCCTGGAAAAAACGAGGCCGGCAAACTCGAGGGGGAGCTTCGCTGGAGGATCTCGGAATGGAACCGACAAGGACGTCAACGAGCCCGGAGGAATCATCCCGATCGATGGTCGTTCGTCCCGTATTCTTGGCATCCTCGGCGGTTCCATGATCGTCGAGATGATCGGTCGGGCTCGTTTCCAGCCAGCCTTGCCATCCTAGTTCTTTTCCGTCGAAATTCCGGCGGCCGCGGACCAAGAGCGCCAAGGAACAAGAGGGCGGAGCCGCCTCGCCCTCCCGGAGTCACCGAAGTCCATTCAGGCGGGCTCGGCCGCGCCAGGATGGAAAACCGGAGCGATGATGAGGCTTCGGCTCAGGCCTTCGGTTATGCTGGGGATCATGCGTAAGCGGGGATTGACATCCGCCGTCCAGGAGACGATTCCATGAGCCGCGCCCTATTCTTTCGGATGATCCTCGGCCTGATGGCCGGCCTGTTCGTCAGTGTGGTCTTCGCCAAGGCCGACGAGCCTGCATTCGACCGCAAGGAAGACGTGATTTATGGGCGCAAGTACGGTACTGCGCTGACCATGGACGTCTTCACGCCCAGGAAAGACGCGAACGGGATCGGCGTGATCGTGGTCGTGAGCGGAGGTTTCGTCTCGTCGCATGACGCGATCCAGCCGGGGATCATCCGGCCGCTGACGGATCGAGGCTACACCGTCTTCGCCGTGGTCCACGGCAGTCAGCCTCGCTTCACGATCCCGGAGATCGTCCAGGACATGAATCGGGCCGTCCGGTTCATCCGCACTCACAGCAAGGAGTATGGCATCGATCCGGCACGGATCGGAGTCTGCGGCGCATCGGCGGGCGGTCATCTGTCGCTCATGCTGGGCACGGCCGGCGACGACGGGAACCCGAAAGCCAAGGACCCCGTGGAGCGGACCTCCAGCCGAGTCCAGGCGGTGGCCTGCTTCTTCCCGCCGACCGACTTCCTCAACTACGGCAAGCTCGGGAACCGGAAAATCCACGCCACCGATCACGCGCCGCCCTATCGACCGGCCTTCGATTACCGCGAGCAGGACAAGGAGAGCCGGCTCTGGGTCTCGATCACCGACCCGGCACGACTCGAGGAGATCGCCAGGCAAGTTTCCCCGGCCTACCATGTCACGCCCGACGATCCGCCGACCCTGATCATCCACGGGGATAAAGATCAGCTCGTCCCGCTCCAACAATCCGAGCTGATCGTCGAAAAGCTCAAGGAGGCCGGGATCGAGACGAAGCTGGTGGTCAAGCCGGGTGCCGGTCATGGGTGGCTGACCATCGGCCAGGACTTCTCCTCATTCGGCGATTGGTTCGATCGATACCTGAAAGAGCCGACCAGGAGCCCGGCGCGGGAAACCCTCGGCGGGACCTCTCAAGGCGGGCCAGTAAGCTTGTTGGCCTGAATCGGGCCAGTCGGTTTTTTCGGCCCGCGGTCGAGCGAAATCGCTCCTCGAGCCGGGAAGAAATCGCCGAATCCGTTCAAATACCCTCCCGGCGATTGTGTAATCACCGGGAGGGAAATTCATGAACGAGACACCCACGACACGACCCAGCCTCCTGGTCCGCTTACGCAACCCGATGGACGAGCGGGCCTGGGCGGAGTTCGTCGAGATCTACGGCCCGCTGATTCGCCAGCTCGCGCAACGGCGAGGGCTGCAGGATGCGGACGCCGCCGACCTCGTCCAGGAGGTCTTCCGGGCGGTTGCCGGCGCCATCGAGCGGTATGACCCCGATCCCGCCAGGGGCACGTTTCGCGGCTGGCTCTCGACGATCGCCCGCAACCTGATCGTCAACCTCCTCAACGCCCAGAGGAGGCACCCGCGCGGCACGGGCGACACCGAGATGCAGCATCTCCTGGAGGCGCAACCGTCGCCGAACCTGGAGGAGTCCGTCCAGTTCGACGTCGAGTACCAACGTCGTCTGCTCCACTGGGCGGCCGAGCGGATCCGCGACGAGTTCTCCCGGCCCGCGTGGGAGGCCTTCTGGAAGACGGGCGTGGAGGGCCGGCCGCCCGACGAGGCGGCGCGGGCCCTGGGACTCACGGTCGGCACCGTCTATCAATACAAGAGCCGGGTCGTGGCCCGACTCCGTCGAGAGATCGAGCGAGCCACTGGCGAAGGAGTTTTCCGATGGTGAATCGTCTGTCATCCTGCGACTCGGACCGTCTGCGTTCTTACCTGGACGACGATCTGTCCCCCGGAGGCCAGGCCGACCTGGCCGGTCACCTCGACCACTGCACGACCTGCCAGAAGGCGCTGGAGCGGCTCGCAGCGGGGAGCCGACTCTGGCACGAGATCCGACATCTCGGCGGAGCGAAGGATTCGCCGACGACGGGTCGGATTCCTTCCGAACGACCGAGCCGAAACGAGGACCAGCCCAGACCGACCTTCGGCCGCGACAAGCTCGAGTTGGATTTCCTCACCCCGTCCGATGACCCCGCCTACCTGGGAAGGCTCGGGCCTTATGAAGTGATCGGGATACTGGGCCAAGGGGGCATGGGCATCGTCCTCAAGGCATTCGACCCGTCGTTGAGCCGGGTCGTGGCCATCAAGATTCTCGCCCCGCAGATGGCCGCGAGCGGGGCCGCACGCAGGCGATTCTTCCGCGAAGCCAAGGCGGCCGCGGCCGTCGTGCACGATCACGTGGTCGCGATCTACGCGGTCGATACCGATCCCGAGAGCAGCCTCCCTTACCTCGTGATGCCCTGCATCGCCGGCCACTCGCTCCAGGAGCGGATCGACCGGGATGGCCCGCTTCGCACCGAGGAAGTCCTGCGGATCGGCATGCAGACCGCGCTCGGTCTCGCCGCGGCGCATCATCAGGGCCTCGTGCACCGCGACATCAAGCCCTCCAATATCCTGCTGGAGAACGGCGTCGAGCGCGTCAAGATCACCGACTTCGGCCTGGCCCGTGCCATCGACGATGCCAGCCAATCCCAGAGCGGTATCGTGGCCGGAACCCCGCAGTACATGTCGCCCGAGCAGGCGAGCGGGGAGACCGCGGACCATCGCGCCGACCTCTTCAGCCTCGGAAGCGTGCTTTATGCCATGTGCGCGGGCCACTCTCCGTTCCGCGCCAGGACGACGATGGGCGTCCTGCGTCGGGTCTGCGACGAGTCGCCACGACCGCTGGTCGAGATCAATCCGGAAGTGCCCGAATCATTGGAGGCGGTCATCGGGCGCCTCCACCAGAAGGATCCGGCCTTGAGATACCAATCGGCATCCGACGTGGCCGAGGAGCTCGGACGGCAACTCGCCGAGATCCAGCGCCCGGGCGCCCGACCCTCGCGACGGACATCCCGAACGGAGCCCGGGGATTCCGCGAAGGCCGGCTTCTCCGCTCGGAAAGCGGAACCGGTCGATGACTGGTCGGAAGCCAGGCCTCGCACCCGCGTCAGGAAGCCCACCCCGATCGCCCTCGTCGGCTTGCTCGGCTTGACCCTGGTCGCAACGGCCGGATGGTTCGCGGCTCCTTCGGCCCCGATGCCTCGGCGCGCCGCGGGCCAACCCAAGAGTCCCGGTGCCGTCGTACCATCCTCGGGTTCCACCAACACGACCGCGAATGTCATCATCACGAGCCAGGGCGATCCCGAGATGATCGTGGGATCGGGTCATCCTGCGACCAGGTCGTGGGATCTGGCCGACTTCAACGCGGTCGAGATCGCCCAATCCTTCCGCGCCGAGGTGACGCGGGCACGAGCGTTCAAGGTCACCCTGACGGCCGACGACAACATCCTGGAACACGTCGAAGCCGTCCGGAAGGGCTCGACGCTCCGAGTCAGCCTCAAGAAAGGGAATTACCGGCTGTCGAAGCGCCCCCACCTGTCGATCACGATGCCCGTCCTCGAGGAGATCGGACTCGGCGGGGCGGCACACGCGACGATCCAGGGCTTCGAGTCGGATCGTCCCTTTCGGAGCCGGGTCGGCGGGGCCAGCACCCTGGACGGATCGATCCGCGCGGGTCACGTCCAGTTCGACGCCAGCGGGGCCAGCACCTTGAAGCTCACGGGAGCCTCTCAAGATGCTCGATTACTCGCCAGCGGGGCGAGCAAGCTGGAACTGGGCGGCTTCGAGCTGAAATCGGAGAAATTGCTCGTCGATCTCAGCGGCGCGAGCTCGATATCGGCCCGCGGCGCGGCTCGGGCCGCCGTCCTCAAGGCTCAGGGAGCCAGCCACCTTCGCCTGGCCGATCTGACCCTCGAGGCCGCGGATGTCGCGATCTCGGGCGCGTCGGACGCCACGATCCGGGTCAAGGGCCTGCTCGACTACGAGCTCAGCGCGGCATCGCGGCTGGAATACTACGGTGAGCCGACATTGGGGAAAGCCCGACGCTCCGGGGCGTCGTCGGTCACCCACCGATGACCCAAGGTCTTGAGTGATTTTCGAGCGGCACCTGTCCCGGTGCGATGCGTGCAAGACCGCCACTTCAGTTGGCCATGGGGAGTGGCGGGATGGTCCGGCATTCGACCAGTTTCGCCCCGAGGTATGCGAAGGGCAGGAATTCGGCGACGCCCAGGACCCACATCCAGGTCGGATGTGGGATCATCATCATGGTGGCGATCGCCGCGATCAAACCCAGCACTCCGATACTCAGACCGAATGCGAGCCGATAGACGGTCGCGACCCGTGCGGCCACCCAGGCCCCGGCGAATGTCGCCAGGCCCCACCCCATGAGCACCGATATCAAAGCTCCGATCTGTAGCCTACTGATCGCCGCGGGGTCGCTCAGATCGAGGTCTGCGGGAGGTGGGAAAATCAGGTTGACGGTCATCTCGGCGATCATGGCCGTCACTCCCAGCGTCATGAACCCGAGGACAAACGCCAGTACTCCTCGAAAGATTTGATTCATGACTCTCATGTCCTTCGGACGCCAACAACCTGTCCAGGAATCCACACGGTCCTTGACAATCGGCCGACGCCGGTCGGGACATGAGTCTATCTGTTACCCGGCTCGGTAAACCATCCCATCGGCATTCTCCTCCGTCGACGATCCCGGTGCGATCAGGCCCTCTGGATCACCGGCCTCAGCAAGCGAGCGGTTCCGATCCCGTAAAGCACGATCAAGATGCTGTATACGACCGGGCAAAACCGATTGGTCGGCGAGCTGAAGGTGACAAGGAACCCGAGCACGCAGAAGGCGAGCGACATCAAGAGGCCGGCGGCCAGCGCCCATCGCAAGAAATTGAACATCGATCCGCTCCTTCCTGAAGCGAGGGTCGGTGAATTCTGCCCGGCGTCCATGCCGAGCCGGCACCCTTCTATGACCAAGACCCGAGGACGTGTGCCACACTTTTTCCAAAGATCCGAAACACGGCCACAACCTCGAGTTTCTGTGTAGCTCACTCAGGCCTTCCAGCCTGACAGGGCGATCGTCGGGCTGGAAAGCCTGACCTGCGAGAATTCCAGACCATGTCCGGAGCAGCTACGGTTCTCGCGGCGTGTCGGATCTTATCTTCATTTGCGGCTGGCGGAGAATGGGTCGAAGGCGGCGAGATGAGAGATACCACCCATCGACCCTCGCAATATTTTCACGGAAATACGGGACTACCCGGCAATTCTTTCTAGAATTCCTAAGCCGCCGAAACCCAGCGCAATCGCTCCGGAAAATCGGCATTGAGCCGATAAATGGACCATGCCATGGATCTTTCGGCATTCCGGGAGACCTGGATGATCTTCACCAGATCCGGACGCGGCGGTCGGGCGGGAGCCAGAGTTTGTCGCCCTCCTTGACCCCGAAGGCGGCGTAGAATTCGGGGAGATTCCGCACGACGCCGTTGCAGCGGAACTCGGTCGGGGAATGGGGATCCGTGGCCAGTCGTCGTGCCAGCTCGGCATCGCGGTACTTGGAGCGCCAGATCTGGGCCCATCCCAGGAAGAATCGCTGCTCTCCGGTGAACGACTCGAGTACCGGCGCCTCCGACCCATTCAGCGAGATCTTGTAAGCCTTGTAGGCGATGGTCAGTCCTCCGAGGTCACCGATGTTCTCCCCGATGGTCAATGCGCCATTGACGTGCTGGCCGGGGAGCTGGGCCGGAGTAAAGCTATTGTATTGCTCGATGAGCATCTTCGCGCGCTTCTCGAATTCCTGGCGATCGGCTTCGGTCCACCAGTTCTTCATGTTCCCGTCGCCGTCGAATTTCGAGCCCTGGTCGTCGAAGCCGTGCCCGATCTCGTGGCCGATCACCGCCCCGATGCCCCCGTAGTTCACGGCATCGTCGGCGTTCATGTCGAAGAACGGCGGCTGGAGGATCGCGGCCGGGAAGACGATCTCGTTGAAGCCCGGATTGTAGTAGGCGTTCACCGTCTGGGGGGTCATACCCCACTCGGACCGGTTAACCGGCTTTCCGAGCTTGGCCAGGTTGCGGTCGACTTCGAAGGCACTCGCCCGGCGGACGTTCCCCACCACATCATCGCGGCGGATCTCCAGCTTGGTATAGTCCCTCCACTTATCGGGGTATCCGATCTTCGGCGTGAACTTGGCCAGCTTTTCCAGGGCCTTCTTCTTGGTCTCGGGGCTCATCCAGGCGAGGTCCTGGATGTCCTGTCGATACGCCTCGATCAGGTTCTGCACGAGCTGTTGCATCCGCGCCTTGGCCGCGGGCGGAAAATGGCGGCCGACATAGAGTTTGCCGGCCGCCTCGCCCAGCGCGGCCTCGACCAGCGTCACGCCCCGCTTCCATCGCGGAGGGAGCTCGGTGGCGCCGCTCAGCTTCCGCACGAAATCGAAGTTCTCATCCACCAGCGCCTTATTGAGATAGGGGGCCGCATCGTGGATCACCTGCCAGGTCATCCAGGTCTTCCACTGCGGGAGGGGGACCTCTCCAAACGATCGGGCCATGCCGGCGAAGTATTCGGGCTGACGGACGATTACTTCCTTCAAATCCTTGGACTTGGTGGCGTCGAAGTAGATCGACCAGTCGAATCCGGGGGACAGTGCATCGAGCGCCGCACGGTCCTTCTTGTTGTAGGCGAGGGTCTGGTTGCGGGTCTTGACGCGATCCCAGTGATCCTTGGCGAGCCGCGTCTCCAGCTCCATGACCTGCCTGGCCGCCGCGGCCGGCTCGGGACGTCCGGCCAGCGCGAACATCCTCTCGACGTGCATGACGAAGGCATCCCGGATGGGCTGGAACTTCGGGTCGCGGTAATAAGACTCGTCCGGAAGGGTGATCCCGCCTTGCGACAGGTAGACGATCTCGCGATCAGACTGCTTGGCATCCGGGGCGACGAAGAGCCGGAAGAGCCCGCCGACCCCCTGGCGCTGGAGCTCGCCGACGGTGCGAAGAAATCCCGCCTTGTCCTGGATGGCATCGATCCGACTCAGCTCTTGCTGGATCGGCTTGAGACCGAGGGCTTCGATGGCCTTCTCATCGACGAAGCCGGTGTACAGGTCGCCGATCTTCCGGGCCTCGGCGCCCGAGGTCGGATCGTCCCGCAGGGCCGTGTCTTCGATGATCGCCCGGAGATCGGTGAGCGCCTGGTCTCGGAGCTGCATGAACGAGCCGAAATAGCCGTACTCGGCGGGGATCTTGGCCTCGGCGAGCCAGGTGCCGTTGACGTGACGGAAGAGGTCATCCTGGGCACGTGTCTTCGCGTCGAAGCCCGATTGGTTGACGCCCGATCGGGAGGCTGCCGCGGGCCGGTCGGCTGCGCCGGCGCCTGGACCGGCTGCCCAGGACATGACGCCCAGGGTTGCGGCCAGAATTGTCAAACCTGATGCCTTGGCGATCTGCGATCTCATGCTTCCGATTCCCTCAGTGGATGCTATCAAGGCGCGGCGGGATCGTTCGTCCCTCGAATCGAACTCCCGCCGGCTTTCTATCCATCGTGAGGGTCTGATCGGGCTGGCACAAGGGCAAAGGCGATTGACCCCGATCAGGACGGGCGGGGCGGAGCGTCTGCGGACGGGGTCTCGGGGCTGGGAGCGACATCGGACTCTGGCCTTGAGGATGAGTCCTCCGGATTTGGCAAGGCGCGGGGCTGAGGCGATGGGGCTAGGTCAGCTCCACGAAGGCTGGGTCCTACCCCCATCCCCTGCATTTGCATCCTCATCATCCTCATCATATTCCCCCCGGCCGCGCCGCTCGAAGAAACGGGCCGGGCGAGACGGCGCTCGATATCGCCGAAGCGTTGTTCGAGTTGGGAGAGCCGCTTTTCGAGCGCATCAACCCGCGAGGCGAGCGCCTTCGGGAGTCCGCCTTGAGGGGGGAGTGTGAGACGGACGGGGCCGGATTCCAGCTGCAGATCAGCGGACGGTAAGGCCGGAGTGGCGGGAGTCGGAGGCACCGGCGGTACGGCCGGAGGGGGGGGAGTCCCAGGCACTGGCGCCATAACGGCCGGCGCGGGCGGATGAGGCGGCTGGGGCAGGATCAGATCCGCGGACGGGCTCGGGCGGGGAGCCGGGTGGGGACTTGGTGCCGGTCGAGGCGTTCCCTCCGCGGCGGGCGACGGTGTACGGTCATCTCGAGAGCTACCCATCCTCTCGAGGATCCGGTCGAGCTTACGCTCCAGGGCACTGAGACGGTCGCCTTCCGAGGGAGCTGGGTCCTGCGCGAGGACGCCGATCCCCGTCGTGACGACGAGTGCGGAGGTGAGGCCCAGGACGAGCCCCTGGAATTTCGCGATCAGCATGGCTTTGAGAACTCCTTGGGTCAGGGAAACGACGGAGGTCGAGCTGACCTCGGTCAGGGCGGCACCCGCCGCGACACGCGCCGCGGCCTGGATCGTGGAACCCGCCAGAGCAGGCGGTATCAGGATGGCTCGGGCCTCGGGCTCCAATGCGGCATCGAGCGTGGTGGCGGATGGTGCAAGACCTCGACCCGCGAGGTGACGTCGCAACAGATCCTTGGCCCGTGCAAGACGACTGGAAAGTGTCCCCTCGGGAATTCCGAGCCGCTGTGCCGCGGCGTAACGCGAGAGGCCCTCCAGCTCGCAGAGGACCACGGCGACGCGGTACGCCTCCGGCAAACGGGACAACTCCTCGTCGAGGATGGAGCGAAGTTCGTCGAGGTCTACTTGGTTGTTTGCTGGACTTTCTGTCGGCGACATGGCATGCGCCTTTCGCTCCCGCACTTTTCGACGTCGGGTGCGAGCCCGGGCATCCAATGCCGTCCGGCACGCGACGCCATACAGCCAGTTGGCCAACTGCTCGCGCCTCGCGATCGAGCCCGCCTTGCGGGCCAGCACCAGGAAGGTCGCCTGGAACGCATCCTCGGCCTCATGCCGGTCGCCCAGCACGCGGCGGCAGACGCCAAGGACCATCGACCCGTATCGATCCACGAGGGCCGCGAACGCGGCCTCCGCGACTTCGGCCGGCTCACCGCGATCCCGACGCCCGATGCTCACGAATCGAGACAGGAGCTCCTCGTCGCCGATCTGCCCCGCCACACCGAAGCGGAACAGGTCGTCCAACTGCTTCCACGCACTTCGCGACGATGCCCCTTGCATCACCGAGCCTCCTCCGCACTCATTGGCGCTCGCCCTTTATTTGATACTTGTAACTGTCCTGTCGGCGCGTCCCACGATTCCCGATTTTTCTTCTTCCGACCCCCAATGATCGCCGTTGCGTGTGGGCGGTTGGAACCGTATCTTCTATTTTCGTTGACACTTGCGTCAAGGATTTCGGTCATCGCTCGTCGAGTTGATCGGCCAATGAGTTTCGACAACCGTGAGGGTCGGACAGTCCGTGTCGGCCAGGATCGGGTAAGGAGGTGGTCAACTCGCAGGGCGTTCTCCCTTCGAGATCTCCGGCCGGCACGGCCGCCCTACTCCCTCTTGCAGGTTCTGGTAGGGCTTGCGGCAGCGTGAGCCGGCTCATTCCAGGTCAATGGTGCCATCCTACGCCGGGGAGCGTATGGCGAGAGCTACGGCATACGAGTTGCAGATACCTTGATTCAAACAGCCGCCCACGTTTGACCAGGCAAGTATCAAACGGGTGCGATTACCGATATGGAGAACGCTCACGAGACGGAATGCAGAGTCGTGGGCCATCACTTGAGGAGGCAACCATGTTCTTCGGTTTGAAAACGATCCTGCGTTCAAAAGGCGACCCTGTCTCTCGCCGTACCCGGAGGCGCTGCGTGCCCTCCATCGCCGTCTCGGCTTCCTGCCTCGAGGATCGGATGCTCCTCTCCGGAGCGGCAGAGGCAGCAAGCGCCCACCATGCAGCGCACCACTTTGTTCGCCACGCCTCCGCTCACCGGATCGACCGAGCGACCGGCCTGCATGCCCCTGCCGCCGCCGCCACCGCCGTTAGTGGTGGGATGCCCTCGGAAAGCCCGACGATCTCGTCCTCGTCCTCGGCGTTCAACCGGGTCCGTATCCGGGACCCGGCCTTCGTTCCTGATCAATACGTTGCCGTCGGCATCCAACGTTGGTTCAATAGGACTCAACGTGAAACAGGCTCCTGATCTGGGAGCCTTGAGGCCAGGATTCGGCGGCGGGGGCGGCTCGCCCAGCTTCTCAAGCTCCTCCACAACGAGTTCCAGCCTGAGCTCGACGATTGCGCGGACGATTTCCACGACATCGACGTCGATCAGCAATACGGTTTCATCGCTGAGTCAACTGCCGCTGAGCCAGCTGCCGCTGAGCCAACTGCCGCTCAGTCAACTGCCGCTGAGCCAGATTCAGAACATCGTTACGTCGGTCAATACGCCGACGAACACCTCGTTCTCCAACGTCAACTCCCTGGTCACGGCTTTGACGCCGACCTCGGTGTCAACGATGCTCTGATCGACCTTCCCCGTAATCGGGTGGGACCGACAATCGGACGAACCGATTTGACGATCACGAGATGAATCCCGGGGCGCTCAACCCGGGATTTTTCGTTCCTCGGGTCTCAGGGTCTGGGAAGCCGCAGCAGAACGTCACCCACATAGGGTGACCTGATGGCTTCGGTCTGACCTCCGTCGTCCCGACCGTCTTGGCCGATGGAATAGACGGTCGGCTGGCCTCCAACCATGGAGAAGCGAATCGGCCGCTCGTCGTAGGGGTCGGTCGGGACCGCCGGAAGGCCGGATTCACGGACGGCAGCTTCGAGAGACGCCGGCGTTTCCCCCCCGTGACGGAGCTGCCAGCGTCGCACCGCGACAAGACCCTGGGTCACCCGCATCGTCGCTTTCCATCTCGCCAACGCTTCTTCGAACGACGATGTGGCCGGAAGAAGGCCGCGCGTGACCCGCGTGCGGAGGTCGATCGAACTCAAGGATGGCGGCCGCGTCGCCGATCGGCGGATTCGCTCGAGATATGGGGCACCGGCGAAATCCTGAAGACTCCTGTAATACTCGTTGAGCTTATCCACTTGCTGCGACAGCTCTTCCGGGGTCGTCCGAGCCATCCGGGCGTCCAGGTCCGCTACGTTCTTCAAAGCCATCATCTGAACGACCGCCGACTTGACCCGTTGACCGACTCCCGGCTGGGGCATCTGGCCGTTCCCGCCGAGCATGACGAAGAAGGTCGGCTCGACGGTCTCGGCAACAATCGACGGGCCGGCGGGATTCCCGAGGCTGTTCCATTCCTTCCGGAGTCGGTCCTGTTCGAAGACCAGATCGTGGAGAGTCATCCGTTGATACACGTATTCCGCCCGCAAGCCTTCAATATAAGGATCGACCGATCGCGATTCGTGGTCGGCCAGCAGGGCGAGCAAACGATCGCAATGCTCGATCGTCAGGCCGGGCGTCGTCAGTAATGGCAAGAC
This sequence comes from uncultured Planctomycetota bacterium, assembly GCA_963743925.1. Taxonomy (GTDB): domain Bacteria; phylum Planctomycetota; class Planctomycetia; order Isosphaerales; family Isosphaeraceae; genus CAVZRC01. The sequence goes on from CAVURY010000041.1 coordinate 416,638, forward strand.
GATTTCCTTGGAGGCGGAGCCCTCGATGGACGCCGATACGAGATCGATGATCATGCCCCCTCGGGGCAGGAGGTCGCGCGATAATCTCAGGAGACGAGCCAGATCACGGATGGCGGCGTCGACCTCGCCGCGCTCCCGCTCGCGGCGGACCTTCAAGACCGCGACCCGGGCGACCTGGCGGGCAACCATCGCATGGGGGACGCGGGCCGTCACGCCGTGGGCCGTTTGGAACACGCAACGCGGACGCTGTTGAGCCCAGGTCAGCTTGCGGAAGCCGGTCTCGAACTCCTCGAGCATCGCATCGATCCGTGCACCCGATACGGCATTCGGATTCTTTCGCATCGCCGAAAAAATCTCGTAAAACTGTACTGTCCGCTTTTCCGCGGCCTGCTTGCGGCTCTCCCGCTCCGGTCCTTCGGGGAAGCATACCGCCATCTCCGCGCCGAATTCGAATAAAGCATCGAGATATCGAGGAGCGGCATTCTCCGCCGTCGGTGGTGCGGCGAAGTAGGCCGTGATGTCGAACGGCGCCTCCTTGATGAGCCAAGGCGGTGGCTGGCCCATGGCGCCGGGCAGTTGGGGAGAGGCCGGGGTCGGGGTTGGCGTGAGCCTTTCCGAGTGTTGATCCGGGGGCTGAGCGAGTTGGCCGGCGGCCGGAGAATCCACAGCCCGAGGAGCGGCAGTGCTGAGATCCCCCACACCGATCGCAAGGGTGCTCAGTGCAAATATCACAGCAACGGCCCCGGTCAGCTTGGTCAGACTCATGGTCCTGAGCGTTCCTCTCGCCAGATCGACGGCCGCCGACGAGGCAATGCCGACGGCCCCGGTCCGGTTCGACGCGAACACGAGCGCGGCCTGGATCGTGGAGCGTTCGAGGGTCAGGGGGACGACGGCCTTGGCGAGCTTCGGCTCAAGGGCCCTGGCGAGCAGCACGGCGCCGGAAGAGAAACCTCGGCGAGCGAGGCGGCTGCGCAGCATGTCGCGGGCTCGTGTCACCAGTGAGCCGACCGTGCCCGAGGCACAACCCAGGCGACGGGCCGCCTCCGCATGCGTCAGGCCCTCGAAATGGCAGAGGACGACCGCGAGGCGGTAGCGGTCGGGCAGCTTGCCCACTTCTTCGTGGACCGTCGCAACCTCCTCGGCCCCCAACTCCTGGCTGTCGGGTTCCGGGCAGGCGATCTCGAGATCCGACATGGTATCCCCCCTGACCTCTCGGCGATGTCGCCGATCCGATTGTGCACGCGATTTCCGCGCGATGCGAACCGCCACACCGAATAACCACGCCGAGAGCGCCTCCGGCCGCCTGATCGATCCGGCGCGTCGCGCCAGGACCAGGAAAACGGCCTGGAACGCGTCATCCGCGGCATGGTCGTCCCTGAGCCAGTAACGGCAGACGCCCAAGACCATCGGACCATGCCGCGCCACCAGCACGGCGAATGCCGACTCGGCGCTCTCGTCGCGATGGGTCTTGAACAGATCGAGAAGCTGGCCGTCCGTCATGCCGACAGCCGAACCCCTCTCGAGAAGAACCCGCAACGGTCTCGAGACCGCGTCCGATCGTGCTCGCGACATGACATATTTCCTCTCGAGCCCAACGCGTTACACATCACCTACCGATTACTGCCGGCCAGAGCGCTGTTTCTTGCAAGCGATCCAATTCGCGTGAAGACGGACCAGTGAATGCAGCCGCGAACTCGAGGCGTCGCGACCAACGCGCACATTAGCACACCCCGCCATGCGATGCACCATGGCCCGGCTATTGGACCGGCGTTGCCGCGAATGGCGCGTAAGTTGCACTTATAAAAATAGTCGGATTTACTTTCGCACCCGGAACAGTGCGATTTTCATGGGATTCCATCGACCCGGCCTGGTACAGCACCGGGATGAAAGTCGTTCTTGAGGAGGTCAGGGATGTATCGAGGTTTCAAGGCAGCCCTTCGCGAGTGGGGTTTCGATATCGATCGCGGTGTACGCCCTCGTCGTCGTCGGAAGGTGTCGTTCCCATTGCTGGTCGTGGGGCTCGAGGATCGAAGATTACCGTCGGGGGCGGGCGCCTCGGCGGCAAACCTGGCTGCTGCGTCGGCCGAAACCTCGGCGAGCACGACCGGAAATGGCAGCCTATCGGGATACACGACTTCAGCCGATCGCTTCGTAATCGGACAATATCAATCGATCCTGCAGAGATCGCCCCAGCCGAGCGAGGTCAACTACTGGACCGGAGAGCTTCAGAGCGGACTGAGTCAGGGTGTGGTCCATAATCTGATCCTGAATTCACCCGAAAGCCAGGCTCTGTCGTCCGGGAGTTCCACCGCGACATCGGGCAGCACGTCTTCGACCGGCGGCGGCAGCCTGGCGGGATATACGACTTCAGCGGACCGCTTCGTGATCGGTCAGTATCAGTCGATCTTGCAGAGGACCCCCCAGCCGAGCGAGGTCAACTACTGGACCGGAGAGCTTCAAACCGGCTTGAGTCGCGGCACGGTGCATGAGCTCATCCTGAATTCGCCCGAAAGCCAGGCTCTGAAGGCGAATAAAGGCAGTTCGACCGGCACCACCGGAACCGGGACAACCGGCTCTGGAACGACGGGCACAGGGACCAGCGGAACCGGGACGTCCGGAACCGGCACCACAGGAACCGGCGCGTCCGGAACCGGCACCACAGGGACCGGGACCACCGGCACTGGGACCGGATCCACAGGCACGGGTACCACAGGAACCGGCACGTCCGGAACCGGCACGACCGGCACGGGCACCACCGGCACGGGCACGACCGGGACCGGGACGTCCGGCACGGGCACGACCGGGACCGGGACGTCCGGCACGGGCACGACCGGGACCGGGACGTCCGGCACGGGCACGACCGGGACCGGGACCACCGGCACTGGGACCGGATCCACGGGCACCACGGGCACGGGCACAACAGGAACCGGCACGACCGGCACGGGCACAACCGGGACCGGGACCACCGGCACGGGCACCGGAACAACGGGTACTGGGACGACCGGGACCGGGACCACCGGCACGGGCACCACCGGGACCGGGACGACGGGCACGGGCACGGGAACTACTGGGACTGGAACCACAGGAACCGGGACGACAGGAACTGGAACGATCGGCACTGGGACCGGGACGGAACACAGGGACCGGCACGACGGGCACCGGTACAACCTCGACCGGGACGACGAGCACGGGAACGATCGGGTCCGGAACCACCAGTACCGGAAACACGGGCACTGGGACCACCACGACCGGGGCCGGATCAACAACAGGTACGAGCACCAGTTCGTCAGGCAGCACGGGAACGACGTCGGCCGGCAGCACGAGCACGGGGAGCACGGGATCTGACCTGGGATCCTCGGGCAGCCTCGGCTCGGGTTCGCTTATCTGATAGACCCGTCAGGTCGGGTTCAAGGACCATTCGGCTCGACCTCACGTGCTTCTCCGAACGTTGAGGCTGTTGCAAAGCGATCTCTGGCGTTTCTCCGCTACCGCTCGCCAACGATTGAGTTGCAACAGTCTCGAATCCCCGCCTCATCAAGACATTCCTCCCCGCCTCTTCACCTCTGAGCCCGTACGAGTCCCCGGCAACAGGGCTTGGCCCCTTCACGAAACAGCGAACGACCCCTTGACAGCCCTTCTGAACGCACATATCCTCTACTCAGACAGAACGACTGAAAGCTCAGACGAAATGACTGCGGTCGAAGCTGGGCTTGCGATGGATTAGCAACGAGGGGGCACATGGCACGGCCGGCCCAGGACATCACGGAATCGGAGCTCTCGGTCTTGCGAATCCTCTGGGGCCGTGGACCGTCAACGATCCGGCAGTTGACCGAGATACTGTATCCGCGCGGCGGGGCGGCCCAGTATGCGACCGTTCAAAAGCTGCTGGATCGGATGGAGGCCAAAGGTTACGTGAGGCGTGACCGGACGATGTTCGTCCACGTTTTCGCTGCGATGCTCGACCGGGATGAACTGATCGGCCGCCGGCTCCGCTCGCTCGCCGAAACGCTTTGCGACGGTTCGCTCACGCCACTCTTGACCCATCTGGCGCGGGCCAAGGATCTGACGGACGACGAGCGACTGGCCCTGAGGAGCATCATCGACGAGGCCGATGAGCCGAGCAACGGGCGGGGCAATTCCTCTCACCGAAGCTGACCGGAAGACCGTGAGGAGACGATCCTCTCATGGAATGGCTCGTTCAAAGCATGTTGAGCAACGCGGTCGCCGTGACAGCCCTGGCGGCGCTGGTCGCCATCCTCGGCCGATCGTGTCGACGTCCCGCGTGGATTCACGGCCTTTGTCTGCTGGCGTTCCTCAAGCTCGTCACACCACCGTTCGTGCCGGTCGCGATGCCGGACCTCTGGATATCGAGCATGCCGGTTCCGGCTGAGGTCGGGCCAGCCCGGAGTGCCCCGGACCACGGTCATGCGATGGGACCGGCCAGTGCACTGACGCTGTTGGACACGATTGAAGACCAGCCTCACGTTGAGTCAGGTGGGGGAGAAACATTCACGGATTCCCACCCTCCAACGACCTGGAATCGGCAATCACTGGTCTTGGGCCTGGTGTTCGCGGGTGCCCTGTCATGGTGGTCGCTCGCGGCGCTGCGGATCGTCCGGTTTCAGCGCGTGTTGCGTGACGTCGCACCGATGCCGGGGGAGTGGCAGGCCCGGATCGGCGAGCTGGCCAGGCAAATGGCGCTGAGGCGTACCCCCACGGTCTGCCTGGTGCCGGGAGAAATCCCCCCGATGCTCTGGGCGGTGGGGCGACGTCCGCGACTACTAGTGCCGCGGAGTCTCTGGGAGATCTTGAGCGAGGATCAGCGCCGTTCGTTGATACTCCACGAGCTGGCCCACCTGAAACGACGCGACCACTGGGTCCGTTGGCTCGAGCTTTTCGCGATCGGACTGTACTGGTGGCACCCCGCCGTCTGGTGGCTCCGACGCGCCCTGCGAGAGGCCGAGGAGCAATGCTGTGACGCCTGGGTCGTCTGGACGATGCCGGGCGAGGCCAGGACTTATGCGACCGCCCTGGTGGCGGCCCTCGAATACGTTTCGGGTGTCCGGACGATCCCGGCCGCAGCCTCGGTCGTCGCTTCGGCCACCCTCGGCAACGGGCATGTTTCCTGTCTGAAAAGGAGGTTGCGAATGATCGTGCGCGCCAAGACTCCTCAACGACTCTCCCTGGTCGGACGCTTCGCCTTCGTGGGGCTCGCCGCCCTGCTCCTGCCCCTGGCGCCAAGCTGGGCACATAGGGACGAGGCAGAATCGCCGACGTCCAAACCGGACCAGAATACCCGCGATTCGACGAGAAAGGACGGCTTGAGCGACTCAATCGCGAAGCTAGACGCGGAAATCGCGGTGACGAAGAATGAGCTCGCGACCTTGGTCCGTGACGAAGCAGGGAGGAAGACCGTCGATACCGAACCGACCCCGCTATTCAGTCAAGTCACGCGGGATCAATACAACCAGATCGCAAATGCGCTTCTCCAGACCGAGATGGAGATGCTCGAAACGCAAGCGGAGCTGGAGACGGCCCAGAGCCGACTCGCCCTCTCCGTCGAGGCCCAGCAGGAGGCCAAGGCGCAGGGGGAAACCGACCGGCTCAACGCTCGTGTCATCGAAGAATTCGAGAAGGACCCCGAGACCATCGCCCTCATCAAAGAGATCAAGAACGCGGAGAAGTCGCTGGAGCATGCCAGGATCTTCGCGCGACAGCCCACCGAGCCATCGCTGGTCGTGGCGCATAAACACTACAAGAGCTTGATGGCTGACTGGGAAAACCTCTGGGCCCAGAAGAAGGACAAGATCGAGGCTCGGGCTGCGGCTGAGGCCGACAGCGTCAAGAATGCGTCGCAGGCCAAGGTGGCCGATCTCCAGGTCAGGCTGGACACGCTGAAAAAGAAGAAGTCCTTCCTGATTCAACGCATCGAACATTTGCATGAAGGCGACGCGGTCGCGAAAGGTGATGATTTCAAGGAAGCAAATTTGAAACAGGAGCTGGACAGAAAGATCGGGATGCGAGAGATCGCCCAGCAGAAGCTCGCGCGGTTGGCTCCTCAGGAAAAGTCCAGCAGGCCGAGTGCGAAGGTCGAGGTAGACCAGCCCAAACCGGCGAAGAAGTCCAATAACGAAGAAGATCCGTCGGCCGCCGAGCGGATCGAGAAGGAGTTGAAAGATCTCGTCGAGAAGCTCGGCAAGGACGTGAGTCCGGTGGGCGAGCAGGTCCGCAAGGCGCTCGAGAGGGCCGTCGGCGAGATCCACCAGTCGCTCACCAAGGAAGGTTTGACGGCCGACGATGTGCGGCGGGCACTGGAGAGGTCTGGGGAAGAACTGCGCAAGTCGTTCGAGCGGGGTGGGCCGGTCGAGAAAGAGATGCGCGAGGCGCTGGAACGTGCCCATAAGGAGTTGCAGGAAGCCATGGAGCATGGCCGGCACGAGGCCGATCGGATTGGCGACGAGATGCGCAAGCAGATGGACGAAGCCCGCGACAAACAACGCGAGGCGGTCGACGAGTTGCGAAAGCGAGCGGGCAATCGGGAGGAATCGACTCGCGAGCCGATCCTGCCGCGCGAGCTTCCCGGGGCCGAGACCAGGCCGGATGCCGCGAAGAAGGGCATCGATCGGCGCGGGTCCGGCGAGCCGGAAGCCATGCGCCGAGAAATCCGGGATCTCCAGCAACGGCTCGAGGCCGCAACCCGACGGCTCAATGAGCTTCAACGCCGCGAATCGCGGAGAGCCGAGGCACCACGAGACGCCGCCGAACCGATTCGCCCAGCGACTCCGGTCAAGCCCGCCGCTCCCCCGCGTAGAGCGACTCCGGCCAAGCCCGCCGCTCCCCCGCGACGGCCCATTCCGGCCACTCCACGCGACGTCGTCCCGCCCGGGCGCGAGGAGAACGACCGACGATTCCGCGAGCTCGATGATAAGCTCAATCGACTGCTGAAAGAACTCGAAGAGCTCAAGGGTCACAAGACCCCTGCAGTCAGGACGCCCGTCCGTGCGTGAGGATGTCACGATCCACGGGGCATGAAGCCATATGTCCCCGGATAACGACTCGGCCCGGCGGGGTCGCCTTGCCATCGTGCGTGCGGGCGGCCACTCCGGGCCGCGATCGATATGGAAACCAGCCCGATCTCCGCGTTCAAGTCGTCGGGAGTTCCCAGGCACTTCTGGATGGGAGACCGACCGGGATCAAGGGACCGCGATCGGCGAAGGCGGGGAGAGGGCCAGATCATCGGGAGTCGGGAGGATCTCGGGTTTGGCCGGAGGGACCAGGGCATCGATCTCCGGTTGATCCGGCTTCTTGGGTCCCTTGTCCTTGGGCCGAGGTGGGTCGGCCTGACGGACGGCACACTGCGGGTGGATGCCCGCCCGAGAATAGACGGCCTCATGGCAGACCGGGCAGCGGACTCGAGTTGAGGGGAGCGGGGTGTGATAGTACCTGGGGTTCATCAGGGCGGTCCGTTGAGTGGGTGAGGGAAACCCCGGCTGTGCCCCGATTGGGGTCTCTGGCGGAGCCGGTGGGCACGGAGCCGCCGAGGACCGAGCGAATCGGCCCTCGACGCGAACCGGTCCGACTAGCGATCAATAACGGTTGCCACCGCCACCGCCGTAGCCGCCGCCACTGCGTCCGCCACCGCTGCGTCCGCCGCCACCACCGCCGCCGTAGCCGCCACCGCCGCCGCCCGTACGAGCTTCGCGCGGCTTGGCCTCGTTCACAGTCAGGTTCCGGCCGTCATGCTCACGGGCGTTGAGCCCCTGGATGGCCGCCTGGGCTTGGGCGTCGGTCTCCATCTCGACGAACCCGAACCCCTTCGAGCGGTTCGTGTCGCGATCGACGATGATCTGGGCGCTCTGGACCTGCCCGAAGGGCGTGAACAGAGCCTCCAGGTCGGACTCGTTCACATTGTAGGTCAGGTTACCCACGTACAACTTCTTACCCACCGAAAATCTCCTTCGAAGGCATGACGACCCGCCCGGGACTTCCAGGGTCGAGAAGGAAGGGGCTTCCGTTGAGGCCCAATTGAGGCAGGAAAGGCGAAAGAGAGGAGCAGAGACCGGATCGGAAGAGCCAGCGGTGCCGCTCGGTCGTCAGACCAACCGGCATTATCCTAGCGGATATTCGAAAGGATAGATAGAGGAATTACTGCCGTATTGACAAGAGGCTCGGATTCACTCCGGGCTGATCCCTCGATAGGGCCCGATCCGGATCGATCGCCCATCGTCGGGAAACGATCCCCTCGCCGACTCGAACGACTTGTGCGAGGATGAGTACGCCACTTTTCTTTCCCGATTGCACAAATCGAAAATTCATTCAAGAACTTTTCCATCGATCCCAGAAGGACCGACGAGGATGGATTCTGGAGACATGCCGACCCGGGAGGGCCTGATCCGATGACATACGAATTGATCCCACTGGCGGAGCAGGATCCTGTCGCGAGCGAGACGAGCGAGTATCGTCTCACCCACTATCGCGTCTACGACGAGGATGGTTTTGCGTTCAACCTTCTCGACGAAATCCCCCGAGGGAGCGACACTGGAAAGCGTCACGGCCCACCTGATCGAGAAGTATCATGGAACGGGTGGCACGGGGTATCAGTCGAAGGATCTGGTCATCTTGCTCGGCGCCCGGATCGTGGCCGTGGTCCGCAAGGGAATGGATCAGAATCCGGTGGTGACGACATTCGAGGATTGAGGAACGGCAACCCGCGCGTCCGCCGAATCCGGAGAAATTGTGGAGGGCCTGGTATGACGCGGCTCGTGCTCCGATCGATTTCCTGCCTCCGGCTCTGGCCGGCGTTGATCCTGGCGACGTCCGCGATGGCCCGGGACGATGTCCCGCGTTCCCGGACCTTCGAGCTCTCGTGTCGGATGACTGTCCGAACCATACCTCAGAATGCGAAGACCCTCGACATCTGGGTCCCCTTTCCTCAGACCGACCCGAACCAGACGATTCATCAGGTCTTGATCGATGCACCCGGCCCCGTCGTGCTCGGGAGAGAATCGCGTTTCGGCAACCAGAGCGTCCATCTCCGAATCGATCGGCCGACACAACCGGCGACTCTGACCCTGACGATCACCGCGACCCGGCGCGAGAATCCGGGACGCAATGAGCCGCTGATCGGCGTGGATCGGGAACGTGCCCTTGCTCCGGAACCGCTGGTGCCCCTGTCGGGCCCCATCCGCGCGCTCGCGGAGGACGCCACGAAGGGCCTGGACTCCGATCTCGAGAAGGCCCGGGCGATCTACGACAAGGTTTCCGGCATGATGAGCTATGACAAGAGCGGGACCGGCTGGGGGCGAGGCGACGCGTTGTACGCCTGCGACGCGAAACGAGGAAACTGCACCGACTTTCACGCCCTGGTCATCGGGATGGCCCGCTCGGTCGGCATTCCGGCGCGGTTCGCCATCGGAGTCTCGCTGCCTGAGTCTCGGGGCTCCGGCGAGATTCCCGGCTATCACTGCTGGGCTGAGCTGTATATTCGGGACCGGGGCTGGGTCCCCGTCGATGCCAGCGAGGGGTCGAAGAATCCCCCCAAGCGCGACTATTTCTTCGGGCACCACGACGAGAATCGCCTGGAATTCAGCCGGGGGCGGAATCTGATGCTGAACCCGGCCCAGAAGGGGCAGTCCCTGAATTTCTTCGTCTATCCCTATGCCGAGGTCGACGGCCGGCCGCATGACACGATCGAGCGAACGATCACGTTTCGGGATCGGTAGCCGCCGAGTTACACGACGGCCAGCCCTCCCGAAACGCGAGCGACGTCCTCACCTCGGACTCGAAAGACTGGAGCGATCGGCGCCTCGCGTATCAACGACGGCCGGCTCCGGCCGGAGTGGCCGCGGCGATGCGAGCGAGGCCGGGCTTCGATAACGCAAGCGTCGGCCGCGCCAGACTCTTCAATCCGGCCTGCGTCAAGGTCGGCGGCGTCGCGGCACCTCCCGAGAATTCGCTGTCGCCGCTGTAGACGATGGTGATCGGCTTCTTCAAGACGTTCCTGGCCTTCACCGTGATCGTCGCGTTGCCTCCGCTCACGCCGGCCGTGCCCAGAGTCGTCACTTTCGTCTTCTTCTTCGACTTCTTGATCACCTCGAACGTGACCGTGCCGCCGACCGGCGTGACACCGCTCGGCGAGACCGGCTCTAGCTCCGCCGTCAGCCCGACCGAGACGATTTTCTTCTTCTTGAAGGTCGGGTGAGGCACCAGGACGATCCCCGCACGAGCCTTCCCCACCGACTCCGAGGCCGATCCCGATGGGCCCGCCAGGAAGTTGGGATCGCCGCTGTAGGTCGCGGTGATCGTATGTGACCCCAAGCTGAGGTTCGACGTGGAAAGCATCGCGGTACCCGATCCGTCCAGCGGGACGGTCGCCAGCGGCGTCTGGCCATCGAGCAGGAACGTGACGGTGCCGCTCGGCGTTCCGGCGACGGCGGCGGTCACCTTCGCGACGAAGGTCACGGATTGTCCGAAGACCGGCGAGGCTACCGACGACGTCAGGGCCAGTGTCGCGGTCTCCGGCTCGATCGTGAAGGGCACGGGCTTGGACTGGACCGACGCGTAATCGAGCGTGCCGGGGAAGCTGGCCACCACCGTATAGGTCCCCGCCGCCGTGGGAGGCGCGGAGCCGAGTACCATGCCCGTCGTGCCGGTCCCTGCGTAGTAAGTCAGGGTCGGCGCGACGTTGTCCAGCGTGGCCGCGGCCGTCGTGTTCCCGCCCGAGCCGCTGATGGTGACCGTCGCCGGGAACGCATTGCCATCGAAATGGCCGCCGGGATCGGTGAGGTTGAGCGTCGGCGTCGCCTTGGCCACGTCGATGGTCGCGGTCCCGACGATCGTCGCGTAATCGGTCGCATCCTGGGGGACGAAGGAGACCGAAAGGGTCTGGTTGCCGCCGTCCAGGAGCACTCCTGCGGCCGGCGAATAGGTGAACGTGCCGGGCACCGAAGCGGTCGCGTCGAGCTGAGTTCCCGAGAGCGCCGTTCCGTAGACGATGTCGGCCGGGTCGGACCAGGCGATCGTGGGCGTGGCCTTGTTGACGTTGATCGTCGAGGTCCCGGTCGCCGTCGTGAAATCGGCCGAGTCGGTGGGCGCGAACGAGACCGAGAGGATCTGTCCCGAGCCCGCCTTCAGGACCGAGCCCGCCGCCGGGCTGTAGGTGAATGTCCCCGACACGCTCCCCAGGGTTGACGAGGCGGTCGCGTCGAGCTGAGCGCTCGAGAGGGCCGTGCCGTAGACGATGTCGGCCGGATCGGCCCAGGCGATCGTCGGAGTGGCCCGCGTGACGTTGATCGACGACGTGGCAGTCGCCGTCGTGAAATCGGCCGAGTCGGTGGGAGCGAACGAGACCGAGAGGGTCTGTCCCGAGCCCGCCTTCAGGACCGTGCCGGAGGCCGGCGTGTAGGTGAAGGTCCCGGGCACGGATGCGGTCGCGTCGAGCTGAGTGCCCGACAGCGCCGTACCGTAGACGATATCGGCCGGGTCGGCCCAGGCGATCGCGGGCGTGGCTCTTGCGACGTTGATCGTCGAGGTCCCGGTCGCCGTCGTGAAATCGGTCGAGTCGGTGGGAGCGAACGAGACCGAGAGGGTCTGTCCCGAGCCCGCCTTCAGAACCGTGCCGGAGGCCGGCGTATAGGTGAAGGTCCCGGGCACGGACGCGGTCGCATCGAGCTGCGTCGCTGACAGCGGAGTGCCGAAGGTGATTTCGGCCGGGTTGGACCAGCTGATCGTGGGCGTGGCCTTGTTGACGTTGATCGTCGAGGTCTCGGTCGCCGTCGTGAAATCGGTCGAGTCGGTGGGAGCGAACGAGACCGAGAGCGCCTGGCCGCTGCCCGCGTTCAGGATGACTCCGGCCGCCGGAGTGTAGGTGAACGTGCCGGGCACCGAAGCGGTCGCGTCGAGCTGAGTTCCCGAGAGCGCCGTACCGTAGACGATGTCGGCCGGGTCGGACCAGCTGATCGTGGGCGTGGCCTTGTTGACGTTGATCGTCGAGGTCCCGGTCGCCGTCGTGAAATCGGCCGAGTCGGTGGGCGCGAACGAGACCGAGAGGATCTGTCCCGAGCCCGCCTTCAGGACCGAGCCCGCCGCCGGGCTGTAGGTGAATGTCCCCGACACGCTCCCCAGGGTTGACGAGGCGGTCGCGTCGAGCTGAGCGCTCGAGAGGGCCGTGCCGTAGACGATGTCGGCCGGATCGGCCCAGGCGATCGTCGGAGTGGCCCGCGTGACGTTGATCGACGACGTGGCAGTCGCCGTCGTGAAATCGGCCGAGTCGGTGGGAGCGAACGAGACCGAGAGGGTCTGTCCCGAGCCCGCCTTCAGGACCGTGCCGGAGGCCGGCGTGTAGGTGAAGGTCCCGGGCACGGATGCGGTCGCGTCGAGCTGAGTGCCCGACAGCGCCGTACCGTAGACGATATCGGCCGGATCGGCCCAGGCGATCGTGGGCGTCGCCTGAGTGACTGTCAAGATGCTGGTCGCGGAGGCGGGGGCGAAGGTCGCGTCGCCGGCATAAGAGTAGGTGATCGTGTAAGGCGATCCGGAGACCGAGAGGCCGGCGACATCCGCGAAAGTGGTGGAAAAGTCGCCATTCGCGTCGATGACCGCCTGCTGAGTCACGCCGTCGAGGGTCACCGCAACGTCTTCGCCCTGCGGCGCTTGCCTTCCATAGCCGAGCCTCCCGGCAAAGGTGGCGCTGGATGTCCCGTACGTCACGGTCTGGTTAATCAAATCGGAGTAGTGCGGTTGGATCAGGTTCGTGAGCGCGAACTCGACCGGTGCCGCGGCACCGGCGGTCGTCGCGGTGACCGAGTAAGAGCCGCTCGTGGAATTGGCCGTCGCATCCACCTGGGCCACTCCGCCGGAGTCGATGGTCGCGGACGTGCTGGAAAGACTGGCCGAGGCACCGCTCGTGGGGGCCGAGAAACTCACCAAGCCCCCGGCGACCGGCTCGCCCGCCCGGTTGGCGGTGACGCTGACGGCCAAGGGATTGGCGAAGGCCGCCCCGGGTACTGCGCTCTGCGGCGTGCTTCCGGCCACGGCCGTGATGGAGAAGCCGCCTGTCTGGAAGGCACCGATGTCGGGCTTTGGCGAGTCGAGAGGATCGCCGCGCTGGTCGGTCGTGACTCCCGTGACGGCCACGCCGGCGCCGATGGCGGGACTGCCGGGGAGCAGGGCGACGGTCTGGGTCGGACCGCCATACCTACCCAGAACGGCGAGCCCCGGAGCCGCGACGTTGAGGATGTTGTTCGCGGCGAGGAGTCCACCCGAGCCTCCCGTCCCCACCAGGTTGTTACTGCCCGTGACCCCGGCCGGGTCGGTACCACCGATATCGGTGGGGACACCGTTCAGTTGATTGCCGGCGACGATCGTGTCGGTCAGCGCGATCGAGCCATTCGTGGACCCGTTGCCGTAATTGGCCAGACCGAAATCGCTGTTACCCGTGACCGAACAAGCAATCATCACGACCGTGCCATAGTTATCCAGTCCGAACTCCGAGTTGCCGTCGATCGTGCAGCTCGTCATCGTCAGGACTGAAGGACCGGCATTCTCCAGGCCGCCGGAGGCATTGCCGTTCACCGTGCAATCGGTCAGATTCGCCGGGCCGTCAATCAACAGTCCGGACCCGGAACTGGCCGTGTTGCCGCTGATCGAGCAGTTGGACAGGTTGATGGTCCCGTTGACGCTGTCCAGCCCGCCGCCGTCGTAAGACGCGAAGTTCGCGCTGATCGTGCAATTGGTCAGCGAGACGGTACCTCGATTGAGCAGTCCCGCTCCGTATCCGGCATAGGATCCGCCTTGATTCTTACTCGTCAGGCCATCGGTGATGGTCAAGCCCGAGATCGTGGCTTTGACGCTCCTGTCAACCTGGAAGACCCGGCTGGCGCGATCGCCGCTGACGGACACTCCTGCCGAGGGGCCGGTGATCGTCATCAATCCGCCGGTGTTGCTCAGCTCGAGCTGGCCGGCCGTGAGCGTGATCGACTGGGCGGACGCGAAGACCGTCGTGTCGAAGGTGATCGTGGTGGCCGCCGACTCCATGTCGGCCAGATTCACGGCCGCCCGCAAGTCCAGCTTGCCGGGAGGTGCACTGGCGTTGTCGCCCGTGGCTGCGACGACCAGTGGCACGGTCACGGATTGGTACGCGCCGATGTCCGGCGCGGGCTTGTCGAATGGCATACCTCTCTGGTCCGCGAGGAGCGGATGGCCCTGGGAATCGACCTCCAATGGCTGGCTCCCCGCCGCGATACCGGCGCTGGTCGACAGGAGTGCCATGGTCTCCGTCGGACCACCGAAGTCCCCAAGGGACGTCAGGCCCAGATTCGTCAGGCTCGTCAATACGATGTTCCCGTTCGTCCCATTCACCAGCCCTCCCGTGCCGCCGGGACCGATCAGGTTGTACGATCCGACCACGGGTACCCCATTATTGCCGCTGATGGCGATATCGGAGGCTCCCGTGCCCACGCCCGTGTTGCCGGCCACGATCGTGTCGTTGAGCGTCGCCTTGTTCGCGCCGAGCCCGCCGTTGTAAACACCGCCGCCGTCGGCCGTCGTCGTGTTCCCGCTGACCGTGCAGGCCACGAGAGTCACGGTCCCATCATTGTTGACGCCGCCACCGTCGGAGGCGAGCAAGCTCCCGGCCTGGTTGGCGAAGTTGCCGGCGATCGTGCTGGCGGTCAAGGTCGCCGTCCCGTTGTTGTACAGCCCTCCACCGCCCAGCTTCGCGGTGTTGCCCATCAGCGTACTATTGCTCAAGATCAGGACGGCGTTGCTCTGGAGCGGGCCATTAGCCACACCGCCCCCCTGGCCCCCGCCGCTACTGCCGGTCGCGATGTTGTCGCTGATCGTGCAGTCCGCGAGCGTCGCCTTGCCCGCGTTGTACAGCCCGCCGCCGATCTCGGCGCTCCCGTTGGCGACGGTGCAGTCCGCAAGCGTCAGCGTCGCCCCGTTCTGAGTATCGAGGTTGCCTCCGTCGATGAAGCCGGATCCGCCGCTGATCGTACTGCCGCTGAGGTAAGCCGTGCCGGACTTGTCGTACAGGCCGCCGCCGCCGCCCCCGGTGTCGCCGCTGATGATGCAATCCGTCACGGTGAGCTGGCCCGCGTTGTACAGCCCGCCGCCCCCGCCGAGCGCCGAGTTCCCGCTTATCGTGCAATCGGTCACCGTGGTGGTGCCCTGGGAGTAGTTGCAGATGCCGGCTCCGCGGGCGCCGATGTTGTCGTCGATCGTACTGCCGGAGATCGTGGCCTTGCCTCCCTTCACGAAAATGCCGGCCCCGAAGAAGCTATTGTCGCCCGTGATCGTGCAGTCGCTGATGCTCGCCGTGCCCTTCACGTACACGCCGCTGATCGTATTGGCGGTGAAGGTGCAATTGCTCAGCGTCAACGTGCCGAGATCGTCCACCGCGCCATCACCGCCGAGCGAGGCCTTGGTAAAGGTCAGGCCCGAGATGGTGGCCTGGACCGTCGCATCCACCTTGAAGGCCCCGCCCTCGTTGTTGGCATCGATGGTCAAGAGGGACGCGCCCGGGCCGTCGATCGTGATCGACTGAGCGCCTCCGCCCAGCTCGATGGGGGTGAGGAGCTGCTGTAGCGCGATCGTCTGCGGTGTGCCGAAGACGGAGGGATCGAAGTTGATGACGTCGTTGCCGCCGGCCAGGTCGGCCTGGTCGACCGCCCATCGGAGGGTTCCGGCCATGGGAGTCCCGCTGGCATTGTCGACCGTGCTGTTGACGGTAAACGTCGTCAACAGCGCGCGTTCCTCCAGCGGTACCAAACGCGGCACCAGGCGATTCCGTGCTCTATCGCGTCCCGCCGGGCGAAACACCGAGGCCAGTCCCGATCCCGCTCGGCTCCGCTTTCGATCCAATGGCTTGTTGAGTCTCACGTCGTCCCTCGCTCGTTGGGAAGTGCTTCACTGCACATGGGTCATGGAGATCTTCGGATCGGGGATTCTCCCCGCGATCCGTACGTTCCAACGCGTTGGACCCGGTTGCCGTGGACCTCCGCAAACCGCACGAAGATCCGCCGTCACGAGCCCGTTGGCTGTCACGCGGAGAAAGCCCGAACTGGAATGTTTGACTCCAAATTTCCGACCGCGATGGCCTGGAAATCTCGGAGGTTCGGATACCGATCGACAGAAACACCGCACGACACGGACAGACGAATCACAACCAGTTTGCAAATCCCGAGATCTTCCACTTCTTCACCGCTTCGGCCCGCTCTCCCCCGAGCCCTCGCCATCGAACCGGGCGGATTCGCCTGTCGGATCGCACACTCGAGGTTGCGGGGAGATGCGAGTCCTTCTCGGCGAAACGCCTTACCGGGTTCCATCGGGCTACGCGGTCGACGCGGCCTCGGGCCGCCCTCGCAGGGCCGCCGGCACGTCGGCGAGCGATGCATCGGGCACGACGAATGAGTTCTCGAGGAGCTTGGCCTCATCGTTCACGAGTTCCGGGTAGCGCCTACCGGGCAGCACCTGGACCGCGAACACCTCCTGAACCCCCTCTTCGAATCGCAGGAGCGCCACCGGCTCTCCCCGGCTCAGGTCCACCACGCAGACCCCGCAGGTCCGCTGCTCCGCCGACAATCGCTCCGTGATCGGGATACCGCTGAAGACCGCCGTCTCCCTCACCTGCGACAACCCGACGAATGCCAGGTTGCCCGCGAAATCCAGGCCGCGCGTGAACCCCGGCGTCGAAGCGATCGCCTCGTAACGCCCGGTTCGACCGTCGATATAACCCAGGGTCCCGGCCCCCGATTCGCACACCCAGAGTCGCCCCCCGTACCAGCGCGGCGAGTGCGGCATCGAGAGGCCCCTCGCCATCAGCTCGCCGCTGGCGATGTCCATCACGATCCCTCCAGTCGCCTTCTCGGGACGCCAGCCGCCCGGAGCGTCGGTCCGGCCGAGGGCGGTCACATAACGCGGACGCCCGTCCACCATCCCCAGTCCATTGAGGTGACAGCGATCCGTCGGCTCCAGGACGCTGACGAACGGCGGACGCCAGCGTGGCGTGAAACTCGCCGTGCGATCGAGCGTGCAGAGGCACGAGAACCGCGTGTTGACCACCCACAACTCGTCGCCCGTGCCCCAGGCCATCTCATGGATCTGGATGTTGCCGGTGACATGGCAGGATCGGGGCAGGAAGCAGGCATCGTGCCGGCCCGCTGGCTCGAGCTTGGCGGTCACGGCCGGCACGTCCACATACTCCCAGACCTGGACGGCCGTCCCGATGGCGAGCCGGTCCCCTTTCAAAGCCAGACCCATCGGCGCCTGAAAGGTCCGGAAATGCGTGTTGAGGTGCTCCCCCTCGTCGCGGACCATGACCAGCTTTCCCGCCTGATAGGTCGTGACGAGGAGCGAGGCGCCCAGACTTCTCAGCAAGGCCGGAAAGTTGGGGGTATGCACCGCCCGTAGTACCGCAGGCACCGTCGGCTGGCCGGGACCGGGCGAGTCAACCCCGTCGGGAGTAGGTGCAGACTCGTTGCCCACTGCGACGAACTCCTCTGAATCAACCATCTCATCGAGTTCGGCCGGCGCCCACGACGCGGCGGCAACATGCCATCACCCTTACCAACGAATGGAGCGCGATCGATCTGCCGGGAGAGGAAAGTCCTCGCACGTCGACGCAAAGTTCTTCCGAGACACCCGCACATTTTGAGCACGTTCGACTTCGTTGTGCAATCATCAGATTGTGCAACGCACGATCGTGACAGTCAAGGAATGAGTGTCCGTGGAGATCGAACTTCGATACTCGAGTCGCACGAAAGTCGGGAGGGCGGGAGCTCTCAAGACAGTCGCCTGGAGCGACGTTGCGATCGAGAGACGCGGTTGTTGCGATTGAGAGACGCGCTTTCGAAGCCATGAGCCGTTCCCGGAACACCGAGAATAGACTTCCCGATCATCGTCGACAGAGATGAAAACCGCATTCGGGAATCCGTGAGAGGTGCGAGGTACACCGGGAGGGGAGATGGCCGTCAGTGGCAACTGCCTCGAGATGCGAAGGGTGAAAGGAGAAGGGTTCGAATTTCCGACAGACTTGCACTCCAGGTGAAGCCGCCGGACTTGGAGAATCCGTCACTCTTGTTCATTACGGCCAGCGACGTTCCGATGGCGAATGTGAGGAAAAGGGCCAGGAAGACCGTCACGACCAGTGCAAGCCGGTATGGACTCGTCAATCTTCGACTCGCCCGCGTCATGAGTTCGACCGGTCCGGTTGGGTCGCTGAATGGCAGTTCCGGATCCGGGGGAGATGAGGAATCCAATTCGGAAGCGGCGGGCCCCATCTTGACGGCCGATTTCACCGTCTTGCGAACCAATTCCGCGGGTACGAGCTCCGCGAAGACCCGCCCGCGCGAGAGTGCGGTCATCAGGAAGGCCGCCGATAGGGCGAGTCCCCGACGGGTTAATCGCGACCGGAGCAGATCGCGAGCCCGCGAGAGCCGGCCCTTGACCGTGCCCACCGGCCATTTCAACTGCGCCGCCACCTCTTCGTTGGTCTTGCCTTCCAGGTAGCTGAGTATGACCGGAATTCGGTACTTGTCGGGAAGTCGATTGACCTCTTCGTGAAGGACCGGCCGCAGCTCCTTCATGGCCGCCTGTTCGCTCTGATCGTCGAAGTTCATGACGGGGGGCACCATGGCCATTCCCTGCCTTTCCAGGCTTCGACGGCGGACGGCGCTGGCGCGGGACCTGAGCGCGATGCGATAAGCGATCTCGTGGAGCCAACCGGCGAGGACCCTGCGATTGCGGATCGATGCCCCTTTCCGCGACAGTTGCAGGAATGTCGCCTGGAAAGCATCCTCGGCATCTTGATCCTGGTTCAGGACGTAGCGGCAGACCCCCAGGACCATCGGCCCGTGTCGCTCCACGAGCACGCGGAATGCGTCCTGCGCATCCAATTCCCCGCCCGTTAGGAATTGGTCCAGCAGATCCTCGTCGGACCTGACTTCGGCGGGAGTCCGGCACTCGTGCCTGATCGACTTCTTCGCTAATGCACTGGCCATGTTTGTCGGCTCCTTGTGACTGCGTGCATTTCAAGAGTCGCGGCGAGTGCATCCGGTTACAACAATCCGAGGATTGCCGGGTGATTTTCGACAACAGACGGTTTGCAATCGCTTCGTTTGGTCCGTTGGCACCGATCGAGATCATACATAATGAGGGACAGACCGAGTCAGGGGTTACAAAATCCCCGAAACAAGGCTCGAAGCAGACTTCGCGTCTTTCGTCGGATGATCGCAACGAATTCGCGTCGGCTGGTCCCGACATGGCTTGTGTCGGGTCTGGTTCGAACTCAGAGACGAGTGTCCACCAGGGTAGGCGTCTCGACGACGCGGGGGCAGTTCGGGAGCGAATTGAGGAACGTTCGTCCGTAGGGCTTGGTGAGTAGGCGAGGGTCGAGGATCACGACAATTCCACGGTCGGACTTGGAGCGGATGAGCCGCCCGAAGCCTTGCTTGAGCTTGATGACCGCCTCGGGCACCTGGTACTCGAGGAACGGACTACCGCCTCGCTTCCGGATCTCCTCGAGACGGGCCTCCAGGAGTGGATGGCTGGGTACCGAGAATGGCAGGCGCGTGATGATGACGTTCGAAAGCGTCTCGCCGGGAACATCCACTCCCTGCCAGAAGCTGTCGGTACCGAAGATGACGCTGTTGAGGTCGGCCTTGAAGGCGTCGACCATCCTCGAGCGATCCATGCCCTCGCCCTGGGCGAAGACGGCGATGTTGCGCCGGCTCAGCCAGGGAGTCAGGACCCGCGACGCGGCCTCGAGCATCTTGTAGGAAGTGAACAGGACGAACGCCTTGCCCTGGGTGCGCTCCAGGTAGTGCGCGATTGCCCCGATGGCGTCCCGTTCGAATTGTGCGGGTTGATCGGTGGGGTCCGGCAGGTTGTTGGGCAGGTGAACAGTCACCTGCCGGGCGTAATCGAAGGGGCTGCCCAGGGCCAGGGTTTCGGCGGCGGTCAGGCCGATCCGCTCGCGGATGAAGTCGAATCGTGGGGGCGAGCCGACGCAGAGGGTCGCCGAGGTCAGCACACAGGTGGGGACCTCGGTGAAGAGGAGATCGCGCAAGTTCGGCCCCACGTCGAGGGGAGCCGCGGCGAGCCGGATGCGGCGGCGGGCCTTGTTCTCCACGTCCATCCAGTAGACGCAGGTCTCCGCCGATTGCCGCATCCAGCTCGCGATCTTGTCGGCCATCGTCCGGCAACGCGCCTCGGCGGCGGTCAGCTCGATTCGATCTTCGGGCTTCTCGATCTCTCGGGCGCCCAGATCGATGGCCGCCGCGAGCCGGCGCAGTTCCTCGCACAGGGTTTCGCTCCAGCCGAGCGGCTGACGGAGCCGACCGTTGAACGCCTGAGGCTGGCGTTGAAACCAGTCGGCGGCGCGGTCGAAGAAGTCATCGGCCGCGGCCCTCGTCGCCCTGGCCTGGTGGATCGCATGATCGAGGGCCTTGTCCGAATTGTCGCCGCGCCTGATCGCCAGGAGGCCCTTGTGCGTGCGCTCGCTGTACAATCTCGCCAGGGTGTAATCGACGCCGATGTTGGTGAGCTGCATGCCGAGGTGCTCGCCGGCCACGGATTCGAGCGTGTGCGCCTCGTCGATGATCGCGACATCATAGTCGGGGAGCAGTCCGAAGCCTTCTCCCCGCAGGGCGAGGTCAGTGACGAGGAGCGCATGATTGACCACAAGCACGTTGGCCGACCGCATCCGTCGCCGGGCTCGATAGAAGAAGCATTCCTGGTAATTGGGGCACTGCTTGCCCATGCAGTTGCCGTCTTCACTCTGGATGGCCTCCCAGACCGCGGGGAGCGGGCGGAAGTCGAGGTCGGAGCGGCTGCCGTCCTGCGTTCGCCTCGACCACATCCGGATGGTGGCGAGCTGGTCCATTTCTTCGGGCCGCTGGAAGAGCGAATCCTGGCGCTGGATCGCCACCTGCAAACGGCGGAGGCTGATGTAATTCGACCGGCCCTTGACCAGGACCGCCGAGAATTCCTGCGGCATCACCGAGCGCAGGAAGGGGATATCCTTGCTGAGCAACTGCTCCTGCAATGCGATGGTATGCGTCGAGACGACGACCTTCATCTTGGGATTGGCGGTCGCCTGGATCGCCGGAACCAGGTAGGCGAAGCTCTTGCCGACGCCCGTCCCGGCCTCGACGATCAGGTGGCCCGGCTTCTCGATCGCGCGGGCCACCGCGTCGGCCATCGCCAACTGCTCCGAGCGATGCTCGTAACTGGGCAGTCGTCGCGCGATGGCTCCGGCAGGGCCGAGGATCGAGACCGGGTCCAGATGTGCCATGCTCGCTCCCAACGGGCCCGACACACGGGCACAGGTCTTCTCCTGGATCAGTAGGTCGGAAACTCTTAATCTATCATAGAAACCTCGGGCCTGCCGTCACGAGCGATCGATGAGACCCTGGGTGGGGCTGGAAGCGCTGGCGTGGAGTTTCTTGGGGATGCGGCCCGATCCGGCGGCGAGCCGGCCGGCCTCGATGGCGAGTCGCATGGCATGAGCCATGCGTAGAGGGTCGGTGGCCCCGGCGATGCCGGTATTGAGGAGCACGCCGTCGCAGCCCAGTTCCATCGCGATGGCGACGTCGCTGGCGGTTCCAACCCCCGCGTCGATGATGACGGGATAGGAGGGATCCGTCCCTTTGAGATCTTCCAGGATGATCCGGATGTTATTCGGATTGAGCACTCCCTGGCCGCTGCCGATCGGGCTGCCGGCGGGCATGACGCTCGTGGCCCCGGCCTCCTTGAGCCGGCGGGCCATGATGGGATCGTCGCTCGTATAGCAGAGGACCTGGAAGCCTTCCTTGACGAGGACCCGCGTAGACTCGAGGGTCGCAACGGGGTCGGGCAGCAAGGTTCGTGGGTCGGCCAGGACCTCGAGTTTGACCCAATCGGCACCGGGATTTCCCAGGCCCTCGAGCAACTCCCGACCGAGGCGGGCCGTTCGAAGTGCATCTTCCGCCGAGAAGCAGCCGGCCGTGTTGGGAAGGATGGTATATCGCTTCGGATCGAGATAGTCCAGCAGGTTTCGGCCCTGACGGTCGAACAGCCGCTCGCGGCGCACGGCGACCGTGACCACCTCGGCTCCGCTGGCTTCGAGGCAATCCCGCATCAACTCGAGGGTCGAATACTTGCCCGTCCCGACGAACAGGCGGCTCCGGACGACGTGCGTGCCGATCGTGAGGGCCTCGACGGCCGGGGCCGACGCGGAACCGCCCCCGACCAGTGTCACGATCTCCAGGACATCGCCGGCTGCGATCGGGGTGTTGCCCTGTCGGGAGCGTGTGACCAGATCTTTGTTGATCTCGACGGCGACGTGTTCCGGCTTGACCCCGAGATGCCGCAGCAGCTCGGCAACGGTCAGCGGCTCGGGCATGTCGCGCCGCTCGCCGTTAATGATGACCTGCACGATCGATTCCACCTCGGTTGCGAGTCGCGAGTTCCTTGCGAGGGCGACGAGCGTTCGTTCCTTGAAACGCCCTGATCGCCCCTTCACCCGTTTCATCGTATCGAGGCCCGAGCGACAGGGTCAAGGCGGCCGTTCACGGGTAGAGGGTGACAAGCGTACAGAGAGGCGTCGAGCGACGAAAATACGACTTTGGCCGGTGCGGTCGGACGACCGCACCGGCCAAAGTCGATTTGACCGACGCGCACTCCCTGGTTCTGGCCGGCAGAAACCTCACGGGTGGACGAAGATATCGTTACCGCCGGTCGTGGCTGTATTGCCTGTCACGGTACTGGCCACGAGCTTCAAGACGCCGCCAAAGCGATAGATCCCGCCTCCCTCTCCCAGCGTGGTGCCATTCGCCTGGTTGCCAGTCACCGTCAAAGTCTGAGCGTTCACCGTGCTATCCAGGGCATAGATAGCCCCACCCAGGGCCGTCGCGCCGTTCGCCTGGTTGGCGTTTAGCGTGCAGTTGGCCAGCGACAGAACGCTGTTTGCACAGAAGATTCCCCCGCCAAGGGCGGTACCAGACGAACTGGCCTGGTTGCCGTTGATGAAGGAACCGGTGATCGTTGCCTTGCCGGAGGTCATGGCGATGCCACCACCCTCGGCAGACGCCAGGTTCGTGATGATATAGGAGGAGGACGAGACGTTGAGCGTCCCCTGGTTGGCAATGCCACCACCGTTGACGGCGGAGTTGCCGCTGACGGTGCACGTGTTCAAGTTGGCCGTGGCCGCGCCGTACTGGGAGTCGGTGGCGTTGAACAGTCCGCCGCCACTGTCGGTGGCGGAGTTGCCGCTGACGGTGCAGTTGGTCAGCGTGGCCGTGCGCCCGTAATACCCCGCGACGTTGTACAGGCCGCCACCGTTGGTGGCGGAGTTGCCGCTGACGGTGCAGTTGGTCAGCGTGGACTTGCCCCCGTCGTTGAACACGCCACCGCCGCTGATGCTGGCGGAATTGTCACTGACCGTACAGACGTTCAGCGTGACCTTGCCCTCGTTATCCAAGCCGCCGCCGTGGCCGGCGGAGTTGCCGCTGACCGTGCAGTTGGTCAGCTTGGCCGTGCCGTAGAAGTTATACAGGCCGCCGCCCCAGTAGGCGGAGTTTCCAGTGACGGTGCAATAGTTGAGAAGCGTGACCTTGCCGAGCCAGTTCGTAATGCCGCCGCCGAAACCGGCGGTGTTTCCGCTGACGCTCGTGTTATTCAGCGTGGCCGCGCCCGTGCTCCCGCCGCTGTACACTCCGCCGCCGGTACCGGCGGTGTTACCGCTGACGGTGCAGTTCTTCAGCGTGGCCGTGCCATCGAGGTTGTCCAGGCCGCCGCCGTAGTACGAGGAGTTTCCGCTGACGGAGCAATTGGTCAGCGTGACCGTGCCGTCGAGGTTGAAGAGACCGCCGCCGTAACCGGATGGGGAGTTGGGATCGGTGGTGTTCCCGCTGACGGAGCAGTTGGTCAGCGTGGCAGTGCCCCCGTCGTTGTAGAGACCGCCGCCGTTGTTAGGCGTGTTGCCGCCGGTGATCGTCAGTCCCGAGATTGTCGCCGTGACACCCCCGTTGACCTGGAACACCCGGCTGTGTCCGCCGCCGCTGACTGTTACTCCCACCTTGGGGCCAGTGATCGTCTCCGTCCCGGTCGGGTCAGTCAGCTCGAGCTGAGTACCCGTCAACGTGATCGTCTGCGGGTTCTTGAACACCGTCTTGTCGAACGCGATCGTCTCGGCCCCGCCAGCTATGTTCGCCTGGCCGACCGCCCATCGCAGCGTGCCGGCGCTGCCGTTGTCCAGCGTGCTGGTGACCGTGAACGTCAACAGCAGCCGGCGATCCTCCAGCGCCGTCAATGTCGGCCGCATCCGCCGCCGTTGCCGTGCATCGACTGTCCCCCGCCTGCCCGTTCGCTGATCCCTCGCTGAATGGATACCCATGGTTCTATTGCTCCTTGTGTGAAGAACGACCTCGAACGAAAAACAACTTCGCGAACGACCCGCGCGCTTCGCTCCCGCTCTCGACTGAACCCGCCGCGCCGCGGGTTGAATCAGCCGGCGCCCTGCTGACGCCTTCGAAGGACGGGAGGTCAAGCTCGTCGCGGCCCGGAAATCCGACCCTGATCCTGGCCGCGGAAACCTCAAGAGAAGACGAAGATATCGGCGCCGCCGGTCGTGGCTTCATTTCCCGTCACGGTACTCGTGACGAGAGTCAAGACCCCGTTAAGGCTGTAGATCCCGCCTCCCTCGCCCAGCCCGGTTCCATTCGCCTGGTTGGCGCTTACCGTGCAAGTCTGCAGATCAACCGTGCTCTCGAGGGCGCAGATCCCCCCACCCAAGGCGGTCGCGCCGTTGGCCTGGTTAGCGCTCACCGTGCAATTGGTCAGCGACAGATGGGAGTTGTCACTGAAGATGCCGCCGCCCAGGCCGGTAGCAGACGAGTTGGCATCGTTTCCTTCAATAACGGAATCGGTGATCTTCACATGACCAGAGGACGTGGCGATGCCGCCACCCTCGAACGCCGCCTGGTTGGTGATAATTGTGCAGGAGGAGACGATCAGCTTACCCTGGTTCGCAATCCCGCCGCCGACCGCGGCGAAGTTGCCGCTGACCGTGCAGGTGGTGACCGTGGCCGTAGCCGCGCCGTAGGAGTCCTTGGCGTTGAACAGGCCGCCGCCGCTGATGGCGGCCGAGTTGCCGCTAAGCGAGCAGTTGTCCAGAGTGACCGCCCCCCCGAAGTATCCCTCCGTGTTGAACAGGCCGCCGCCACTGTCGGTGGCGGAGTTGCCGCTGACCGTGCAGTTCTTCAGCGTGGCCATGCCGGAGTCGTTGTACATTCCGCCGCCGGATATGGCGGAGTTGTCGCTGACGGTACAGGTGGTCAACGTGGCCACGCCAGTGCCGTAGGGGGTGCTATTGTTGAACAGGCCGCCGCCAATCGTGGCGGAGTCGCCGCTGACCGTGCACGTGGTGAGCGTTGTCGTACCGCCATCGTTCCACACGCCGCCACCTTTGAGGAGGGCGGAGTTGCCGCTAACGGTGCACCTGTTGAGCGTGGTCGTGCCGTAGCGGTTCGACATACCGCCGCCGTAGTACCTGGCGGAATTGCCGCCGACGGAGCAATCGGTGAGCGTGGCACTGGCTCGGTCGATGGTGACGCCGCCGCCCCAAGCGGTGGCGGAGTTGCCGCTAACGCTGCAATTGGTCAGCGCGAACGTACCGAAGTAGGTGTCCAGGCCACCGCCGAAGGTTGCGGAGTTGCCGCTGACGGTGCAGTTGGTGAGCGTGGTCGTGCTACTGTGGTTGTACACGCCGCCGCCGGATTCGAAAGACCCTTTGGCGGAGTTGCCGCTGACCGTGCAGTTGGTCAGAACGGCCGTGGCGCTAGCATTATATAGACCGCCGCCGCCGCCGCCACTAAAGTAGGGGGATTCTCCGCAGACGTTGTTGCTGACGACGCAGTTGGCCAGCGCGACCGTACCGGTGACGTTGAAGATCCCGCCGCCGTTGACGGCGGCGGAGTTGCCGCTGACCGTGCAGTTGGTGAGCGTGGCCGTGCCCGTGCTCCCACCGTTGTAAACGCCACCGCCGATGCCGGCGGAGTTTCCGCTGACCATGCAGTTGGTCAGTGTGACCGTGCCGCCGTAGCTGTCCACACCGCCGCCGCTGCCGGCGGAGTTGCCGCTAACGGTGCAGTTATTCAGCGTGGCCGTACCTTTGCCGTTGTACAGGCCGCCGCCGTCGAGCTCGGAAGTGTTTCCGCTGACGGTGCAGTTGGTCAGTGTGACCGTGCCGCCGAGATTGTCCAGTCCGGCGCCATTGTCGCCGTGATCGTAGTTCAGGACGCTGCCGCCGGTGACCGTCATCCCCGACATCGACGCCGTGACACCGCCGTCGACCAGGAACACACGGCTCAGCTCGCCGCCGCTGACTGTCACGCCAGCCTTCGGGCTCGTGATCGTCTCCGTGCCGCTCGTATTGCTCAGCTCGAGATCGGTGCCCGACAGGATGATTGTCTGTGGTGTCTTGAACACTTTTTGGTCAAAGGCGATCGTCTCGGCCCCGCCGGTCGAATTCGCCTGGCCGACCGCCCAGCGCAGCGTGCCGACGCCGCCGTCGTCAAGCGTGCTGGTGACGGTGAACGTTGACAGCAGCCTACGGTCCTCCAGCGCCATCACCGTCGGCCTCATCTGCCGCCGTTGTCGGGTGACGACCGTATTCCGACCGCCCCTTTTCAAATCTAATGCGAAATTGTTACTCATGATTCTCTTGATCCTCTGATGATGGACAACCTCAATCACGCCTTCGCAAACACCCCGCGCGGCCCACTCCCATTCGCGCCCGCTCCCACTCCCGACGCGCCACGAGTCGGTTCGGCCGGAGCCCGCAGCGCGGCCGACACCTCGGCCAGCGACGCGTCGGGCACCACGAATGAGTTCTCCAGCAATTTCTCGTCGTCGTTTATCAGCTCTGGGTACCGCCTGCCCGGCAGTACCGTCACCGCGAAGACCTCCTGCACGGCGGTCTCGAATCGCAGGAGCGTGTTTACTTGCCCGGTAGTCAGATCGATCACGCAGACGCCGCAGGTCCGCTGCTCATCGGTCAGCCGCTCGGTGATCGGGATGCCGCTGAACACGGCACTCTCGCGTACCTGCGAAAGGCCGACAAAGGCGAGGTTGTCGGCGAAGTCGACCCCTCGGGTGAAGCCCGGAACCTCGGCAATGGCCTCGTACTTTCCGGTGTTCATGTCGATGGAGCCGAACGTCCCCGCGCCCGACTCGCAGACCCAGAGCCGGCCGGCGTGCCATCGCGGCGAGTGGGGCATCGACAGCCCGCGGGTGATCACCTCGCCGGAGGCCACATCCATCAGGATGCCGCCCCTGGCCTTGTTCGCCCGCCAGCCCATCGGCTCGTCGGTCTCGCCCAGCGCCGTGACGTAGCGCGGGCGGCCATCGACCATCCCTAGGCCGTTCAAGTGGCAGCGGTCGGTTGGCTCTAGCTCGCCGATAAACGGTGGTCGCCACTTCGGCGCAAAGCTCGCGGAGCCGTCGAGCGTACAGAGGCAGGAGAACCGAGTGTTGACGACCCACAACTCCCCGCCGCACCCCCAGGCCATCTCATGGATCTGGATGTTGCCCGTGACGTGGCTGGAGCGGGGCAGGAAGCAGGCGTCGTGCCGGCCGGGCGGGTCGAGCCTGGCAGCCACGGCCGGGACGTCGACGAACTCCCAGACCTGGATCTTGGTGCCGAGGGCCAGCCGGTCGCCGGACAGGGCCATGCCCATCGGGGCCTGGAAGGTGCGGAAGTGGGTATTGAGGTGATCCCCCTCGTCGCGGACCAGCACGAGCTTGCCCGCCTGGTACGTGGTGACCAGCAACGATGCGCCGATCCGCCGCAAGAGCGCGGGGAAGTTCGTCGTGTGGACCGCCCGCAACGGCGCCGGTTCGTCCATCTTGGGGCGGTCAGGTTCCAGGGTCGATCCGGCGGGCGAACTCGTTGTAGCCATGAATTCAACTTTCCAGTTCAAGAGGGCCGATGCGCGGTATCCGGAGGAATCGCAACCGTGGGACTGATGAAACGGTCTGCGGATTTTGGAAGGGCCAGTGACCAGGCGCGCAGACCGGGCGCCCGGGCGATGGAGGCGCCGCGCGAACGCAGGACCTCACCGGCCGCTCTTCTCTGAATCAGGGGAGATCCGAAGGAATCCGGCACGCGGAGATGACGGGCACGTCGATGGGATCTTGAACTCGGCTCCTGGTCCCTCCGGGATCATTCCTCCTTTGATTTCAGTTTCATCAAGGCCGCGTCTCGGCCTGCGTCCGACTTGTGCGTTATCGGCCGGTTGGGGCCGATCTGGGCTTCTGGCGAAGCCTCCCGATCAGGGCCTGGAAATCGGGGCGGGACCGCAGCGATCCGAGTTCCGGATCGCGCTCCATCCATTCGGCCTGTCTCCATCCGCGATCAACCGCTTGCTGAAGAACCGCCATAGACTTGTCCGAGTATTGCCGGGATTTCTTGCTCAATTCCTCGTTCGGGGCGGACTTGTCGCGACCGGCGACCTCGCCGTAGAGGGCCAGTCCGCAGGCCAGGTCATATGTGAAGAGGTTGTCCTCTGACGCGATTCGCTCGCCGAGCACGATGGCCTCATGGAGCGAGGCGAGTGCATCGTCAGTCCGTCCCTGTTTCGCGAGTGTCTTGCCAATCCCACGATGGATCGAGGCCAGCGAGTTGAGGTTCCTGACGTCGTTGGGGTTGGTCCTGCGCACGGTCTCCGCTTGATCGCGGGCCTTGGCGAAGGCGAGCAATCCGGCGTCGAGCTCGTCGTGGTCGATCAGGCACTGGCCGAGCTCCGCGGCACTGGTCGCGAGCACCCTCCGGAACTCGGTAACAGCCGGGTTTTCGAAAACAACCCGGCTCATGATCTCCACTGCCTCCACGAACAACGGACGACTCTCCTTCCATCGGCCTAGCGAGTTGAGGATGCTGGCCATTCCCCGGATGCTGAGCGCGAGAGTGTGGTGCAACCTCGGGTCTTCCGGGTGTTCCACGACCAGGGCCCGCTGGATTGCATTGGCACGGCCGACGGAATCGAATGCCTCCGAGAGTTGTCCGCCGCGCATGTGGATGAAGCCCAAGTTACTGAGACTGAGCGCCAGATCGATCCGATACGACATCTTCGTCGGAAACTCTTCGGCAAGCCCCTTGCGGAGGTCGATGGCCGCTCTTTGATGGCGCGTCGCCTCTTCGGGGCTCCCCCGGTTCAGAAGCGCGAGGGAAAGATAATGGTGGGCGAGCGCCGCGTCGGCGCGGGTCTTCGGGTCTTCGGGGCGGTCCCGCACGAGCCGATCCAGGAGCGTGAGAGAGCGCTCGAACGATCGCAGTGACTCGTCCGAATGGCCCTGCTCGAACTCGATCATCGCCATCCTGACGAGGCAACGACCTTGGCCGGCGCGGTAGGGCTGGGTCGAGGGGGAGAAGGCCGTTCCTGCGAGGGCCTCGTACATGCTCGACGCCGTCTGGAATGCCATCAGGGACTCTTGCTTCGAGCCGATCTGGTCGGTGATCTCGCCCACGCGAAGAGTGGCCGCGGCCAGGTCGGCTCGCAGATCCGTGTCGTCCTGGTGTCGCTGCACGAAGTCCTCGTAGTATTTGAGGGCCGTGACCAGCAGTTCTTTGCGAAGCGGCTGCAGCCCGGGCAAAGGCGAATCGAGTAACCGGCTCTCGCTGATCGTAGTCAGGTAGTCATCCACGGCGTCGCGGGCACGGTTCATGCTGGCCGTTGCATCCACCTCCGCCTTGAACGCCCGGTCGCGTTGATCCTGCGCCTCCTTTCGCTGCTGGGTCTCGGCCGCGTAGGCCAGGACCGCTTCGGCCCTCGCCCGATCGGCACGAACCGCCTGCCAGACGCTGATGACCGTCGCCCCCACCAGCACGGCAAGGAAGGCGCACGCCGTCGCCAGGGCCACGCGATACTTCTTGGCAAACTTGCTCAGGCGGTAGGCCGCCGTCGGCGGGCAGGCGTGCACCGCCTCATCGTCCAGATAGCACCGCAGGTCGGCCGCCAGCCCGTTGGCCGTCTCGTATCGCCGGTCACGGTCCTTCTCCAGCGCCTTCATCACGATCCAGTCGAGTTCTCCCCGCATCAGCGCGCTGAGTCTCCGCGGCTCGACATTTCGACAGGCGGCGATCGACGGCAGCTCGGCGGTGGTCGAGATTCGCAAGCTCGGTCGCGGCGTCTCCTCTTCTCTGATCAGCCGCAACACCTCGAGAATCGCCGCCTGTTTCAGCCGCCCGCGGTGCAACGGGGTGGAGCCGGTCAGGAGCTCGTAGATGAGCACGCCCAGGCTGTAGATGTCGCTGCGGGTGTCGATGTCGAGCTGGTTGAGCTCGGCCTGTTCCGGGCTCATGTACTCGACGGTGCCGACGACCGCTCCGAACTCGGTGTAGAGGGTCTGGTCGGTCAGCCTCGGACCGGTCGCCTTGGCCACTCCGAAGTCGATGACCTTGGGCACCGGCCTGCCGTCATAGAGGGCGACCAGGACGTTGGAGGGCTTGATGTCGCGATGGATGACCCCTTTCTGATGAGCGTGCTGCACAGCCTTGCAGACGGGTATGGCCAGCTCCAGTCGCTCGCGAGTCGACAGCCGGCGATCGTCACAGAACTTCGTGATCGGGATGCCCTTGACCAGCTCCATGACGAAATAGGGTCGGCCGTCATTGGTGGTCCCGGCATCGAGGACCCTGGCGATATTGGGGTGGTCCATCAGAGCGAGGGCCTGCCGCTCCGCCCCGAACCGGGCCAGCACTTGACGGCTGTCCATGCCGGCCTTGATGAGCTTCAGGGCCACCGTCCGCCGTACCGGCTCGGTCTGTTCGGCCATGAAGACGGTGCCCATGCCTCCCTCGCCGATCGGCTGAATGAGCTTGTACGGTCCGATGAGGCTGCCCGGGCCGACGACGGTCCAGTTCCGGGCGATCGGTTCCTTCTCCGGCCAGGCCGCTCCGGCGTCTCCCTCGATCTGATTGGAATCCGAGTCTCTGGTCGCCTCCGGGTCCCCATCGGGCCTGACCAGGAAGCTGTCCGGCGTTTCGTGCGACCGGAGCAGGGCTGAGACGCGGTGCTTGAGCGCGGTGTCGCCCGCACACGCCTGTTCCAGAAACGCGGACCGCTCGGCAATCGGCTTCTCCAGGGCATTGTGGAACAGGGTTTCGTCGCTCATCGTTGTTCTCCAGGCTCGGACGCCATGGTTTCCAGGAGCAATAGCGCAGGGCGGCCTGCGAAAGCATCACGTGATTCTCAGAAATGACTTCGGAGGTACGGGATTACCCGCCGCGTACCTCGTTGCGGAGCCAGGCCCTCGCATAGGCCCAATGCCGGTCGGCCGTGGCGGGCGAGATGTCGAGGAGCTTCGCGGCGTGCTCGCTCGTGAGACCGGCGAAATAGCGCAGCTCGACCAGGCGAGCCTTGATCGGGTCGGTCTCGGCCAGCTTTTGCAGTGCCTCATCGAGGGCCACGAGCTCGAGATCGATTTCCGGCGCGGCCACGGCATCGAGCGGCTGCCGCCGGAGGCCTGCGCCTCGCTTCCGGGCCCGCTTGCGGCGGGCGTTGTCGACGAGGATGCGGCGCATCGCCTGGGCCGCGGCGGCGAAGAAGTGTCCGCGGTCTTTCCAGCGTCGGGAGTCGTCGGGGCCCACCAGCCGCAGATAGGCCTCGTGGACCAAACCCGTGGCGTCGAGCGTCTGCCCGGAGGCCTCCCGCGCCAGCTTGTCAGCGGCGAGCCTGCGGAGTTCGTCGTAGACCAGCGGGAAGAGTTGCTCGGCGGCCAGTGGGTCGCCTTGATCGATCGCCGCGAGAATCCGGGTCGCTTCGGTCATGGCGGACAGTCCTCCCGAGCTATCCGCTTGAACCGCGGTCGTGACCGACCCCGAAACGCCATTCCCCGGCTCAGCCCGGGCGACACCGCCCCGAGGGCGGAGGACTATCCCCTATCATAAACTCAGAGTCCAAAACACGATAGGCAGGCGCCGCTTCGCCGACCTGGCCTCAAGGCAAAGCGATCGCCTCGCGTTGACGCCGATTTGATCTTGCTCATCCTCGGCCCGAGGACGCTAACCAGGCTGGCGCAGTTCGCGACGCCAGGGATCGCGGTGGCGCGGCATCGCAGTTGCGGGATGAGTTGTCACGGTATTCCGATGCTGTGCATGGACACGAAAACCGCCCGGGAGGGTCACCGATGTGGTCGCTCGACATGATTTGTGGAGTCGGATTCATTGCCCTGCTGAGTTCCATCTCGATGGCGCAAAACGCCGTCTCGACCGAGGTCGCGGACGATAAGACGTTCTCGCCCGAAGCCTTGGTCGGCCGCTATACCATCGTCTCCGGCGAGAAGGACGGCACGAAGGAACCTGAGGAGCGGATCAAGGGCACGGTCGTGACCTTCACGAAGGATTCCGTCACGGTCGCCGACAAGGAGAAGAAGGAGCGCTATTCGGCCAGCTATAAACTCGACTCGACCAAGACTCCCAGTGATATCGTCATGACGAGCAAAGTCGAAGGCTCGTCGGGGGATGTCGCCCGCGGCCTGATTCAGAAGGAAGGGGAGACCCTTCGACTCATCTATGCCCTGCCCAAGGGTGAAATCCCGACGGAATTCAAGACGAAGGAAAATCAATTGATGTTCATCATGAAGAAAGCGGAGTGATGGCGGATTCGCGATCGATTTTCCGTGATCGATCGGAGGGGTGAAATGGCTCGAACCATCGGAGGAAAAAGGGTCGCACCGGTGTGACGACGAATCGATGCCCTACCCGTCCGCCGGGGATCACCGGTGGACCGAGTAGGGACCGGGGCACACGACGGAGTGGGTAGACCGCCGACGATCCCTGAATCGGGCGACATTCTCATACAGGAGCTGCGCGTGCCGTTGACTTTCGACCGCGTTCGGAGGCGTCACGAGGACGTGCAATGTACGCACGGTATGCGATCTTGTCGCAACACGTTATGAATCTTCGAAAGCTTTTCAAAACCCTTGCCTTTCAATTCTCCTTGTCTATAAACTGTGATTCAGTCATCGAGATCACGAGGCATCGAGGGATCGGGCTTCGAGGACTCGATTCGAGCGTTCGTCCCCCTCCACAGGGTAGTCGCTCAATTCGCAACGCCGATCATCGTCGCACCTGATGATCATCTCCCAAGAAATGAGTCACGGCTTTTCCGGGATTCGCGCCGCCGTGGACACCCTGCTTATCAGATCGGCGCAACGCCGCCCTGCGGAGCGAAGGGCGTCCATACTCAGGGCTCTCACGACGCTCGATGGTCGAAGGCCTGAAACGGCGTCGTTGTTACACCGCAGAGAGCCGGGGAGATGAACGACGATTGGCGACGGAGTGGGTCCGTCGCGTAAATTCCATCTGATCGGATTGCGTGGAGTCGAGAATTCGCCATGATCCGCAACTTCGTCCACCGTAAGCCGAGGTCCGGCTTCACCCTGATCGAGTTACTCGTGGTGATCGCGATCATCGCCGTCTTGATCGCGCTCCTACTTCCCGCGGTCCAGAGTGCCCGCGAAGCGGCGCGCCGATCCCAGTGCACCAACAACCTGAAGCAGATCGCGTTGGGGGCCCTCAACTACGAGTCAACCAATGGCAGCTTCCCGATCGGAAACCGAGGATTACAGTTGTCTTATCCTGGCCTTCCACCCTGCGGTATACTGGATAATTCATCGTATCCGATCGGACATACCGCCTTCGTATTCATCCTTCCTTATATCGAAGGCGCCGTCCACTACAATTCCTATAACATCGTTCGTCTCTACGATAGTGGCTCGAATCTCACGGGCATTTCCACCAAAGTGGCGACGTACATCTGCCCTTCGGACGGCGAGGCTACGCCGGATCCGAGCGGCTACATCTCGGTGACGCAGGGATCCTATGGCACGTCGCGGGGTCTCCAGGAAACCATGGCGATCAACTGGGCGACCACCCCGACCCTCCCCGATCCCGACGGCCTATATCCCGGCACCTGCAACCAGGGGCCAGGCGACGGCATGTTCAGCGTCGAATGGTCCCACAAGGTGTCATCGGTCACCGATGGGCTGAGCAATACCTTGCTGTTCGGCGAGATGTCTCGGTTCCGCAACGAGCCTCCGGGTTCGAACTTCATGTTCAATCTCATCGGGGGAATCTGGGCTGGACCGCCGTGGAATGGGAATCCCTACTGGACGAACGATACCAGGATCACTAGCGGTGCCACCTGTGTTCCAAGGCTGAATGCCCCGCCCGATACGATCGGTGCTGTACTTGCATCCTGTTTCGCCACGGTCTCCTTCCCACCGGACTGGATCACGATCCCGGCCTGTCTAAACCTGGGGCAATTCGGCTTCCGCAGCCTCCATCCGGGAGGCGGCAATTTCGCAATGGCCGACGGCTCGGTCCATTTCCTCAAGGACAGCATCAACCCAACGACCTACCGAGCCCTGGCGACGCGAGCCGGCGGCGAGGTCATCAGCGCCGACCAGTATTGATCGACGTTTCCAGACACCCCGCCCTGCCCCTCGACTCCGATCGACGCCGAATCGTTGATTCGCGCTCCGGCCGAGATCGGAGAGTGCAGGCCCACTTCGAGACCCTCAACGGAGAGAAAAATGAGAAAATGCAATTCTCTTATCATGATTTCGTTCTTCGCCGTGTTAGCAATCGGCTGCGATCCAGCGACCACGGCTCCCCCCCCGGAATCGGTGGGAGCCGAGTCGTCCCCGCCTGACGCCAAACCGG
This sequence comes from uncultured Planctomycetota bacterium, assembly GCA_963743925.1. Taxonomy (GTDB): domain Bacteria; phylum Planctomycetota; class Planctomycetia; order Isosphaerales; family Isosphaeraceae; genus CAVZRC01. Next base: position 451,343 of record CAVURY010000041.1, read on the forward strand.
AGTCCAAGGTCGCTCTCAAGAAAAAGAAGAAGGAGTTGGGCATCGGCGCGGTGCCCACCACGTCGAAGCGATCTCGCTCGGAACTTTGAGCGAAGCCATGAGGCGGGGTACGGCGAGCCCTCATTCTTACGAATTCGGCCCGACTTAGATATCCTTGAGAAGCCGCTGGTTCCGGCTGATGTGGAAGTGGCATAAGGCCACGGCGCAGGCATCGGCGACGTCATTCGGCTCGGGGAGTCGATCGAGACCGAGCTCGGACATGATTGCGTGCTGAATCTGGGATTTGGGTGCTCGCCCGCTGCCGGTGAGGGTCTTCTTGATCCGAGTCGCGGCGTAGCCGAAGACCGGCGTCTCTCGCTGGGCGGCGGCCAGCACGATGACTCCCCGCGCATGGGCCATCAGGATCGCCGTGCGTGGGAAGTTGACATGGCTATGGACCTGTTCGAGGGCGACGCCCATCGGCGGGAACGCCTCGAGCACCTCGGCAATCCCTTGATGAATCCAGGCGAGGCGCTGCCCCATCGACTTGCATGCGGATCCCGGCCGGACGACTCCAGCCTCGACCACGAAAACCCCTCGAGCCGAGGGCTGAACCACCGCATAGCCCGTCACGTTCAAGCCGGGGTCAATTCCGACGACACGGGCATCCCATTTCGGATTTTCGATCTGGGATTTTGGATTTTCGAGTTTGGATTCGGAATCGAAGACGCCGGACATTGTCGCTCCATCCTTGGAATTCAGGCTCTCCGATTTCCGATGTTGGATTGAAGACACTCAATGCCGTAGTGCACTCCCGCCCTCCAACCGAAATTCAATCCAAAATCGGAAATCGGAAATCCAAAATCAGGAGATTCTCCATCGGGTGCCGTCGGGCCGGTCCTCGAGGGTTACACCCAGATCCGTGAGGCGGTTGCGGATCTCGTCGGCCATGGCGAAGTTCTTCTCCTTGCGGAGTCGTGCGCGGAGATCGATCAGGAGTCCGATCAGGGGACCGGTCAGCGAATCCTCCGAGTGGACCCGGCGCTCCACGGGGCGATTGAAGAGACCGAGGATCTGGCTGAGTTCCTTGAGCACGACCATCCCCGAGCGATACTCGTCGAGCTGAGCGGGGCGGACCTTCGCCGGATCAAGCCCCAGCTCGTGGGCGAAGCGATTGAGCGCGTGAGCGATCTCGAAGAGCTCGCCGAGTGCCCCGCCGGTGTTGAAATCGTCGTCCATCGCGTCGAGGAATCGAAGGCGATGCTCGGCGATCTCCTGGATCAGCGGCGAACCATTCGGCTCGGGCTCGACCCGCCGCTTCGGGGCCTCGATCCGGTCGAACCGATCGCCGGTCAGCTCTTCGAACCGCTCGAAGGCCCGATAGAACGTCTGGAGTCCCCTCTCGATCTCGTCGAGGCGGTTCGGGCCGAAATCGATCGGCCGGCGATAGTGGCTCGAGAGCAGCAAGGCGCGGAGGGTGTCGGGAGGATGGGCCTTGAGCAGGTCGCTCATGAGCACGATCGTCGCCGGGTCGGACTTGGAGATCTTCCGGCCCTCCTTGGTGAGGAGGCCGTTGTGCAGCCAGTACGTGGCGAAGGTCTCTCCGCTGTAGGACTCGGACTGGACCAGCTCGTTCTCGTGATGGGGGAAGACCAGATCCAGGCCGCCGCCGTGGATGTCGAAGTGCTCTCCCAGGTATTTCATGCTCATGGCCGAGCACTCGATGTGCCAGCCGGGCCGCCCGGGTCCCCAGGGGCTCTCCCACGACGGCTCGCCCGGCTTGGACCGCTTCCATAGGGCGAAATCACCGGGGTGACGCTTGATCGACGAGAGCTCGATCCGGGCGCCGGCCAACAGGCCCTCCGGATCGCGGTGGCTGAGCTTGCCGTATTCGGCCGCCTTGCCCACGTCGAAATAGACGTCGCCCGCCGATTCGTACGCGAATCCCTTTTCGATCAAGGATTCGTTGATCGCGACGATCTCGCCGATATGCTGGGTGGCTCGCGGCATGTGGTCAATCCCTTCGACCCCCAGCGCCGACAAGCAGTCGAGATAATCCTGGGTCACCCTCTCGGCCAGGTCCTGGACGCTGGTCCCGTCTTTCTGGGCCTGAACGATCAGTTTGTCGTCAACGTCGGTGATGTTGACCACCCATGTCACCTCGAAGCCGAGGTAGACGAGATACCGCTTTATCGTGTCGAAGATCACCGGGCCGACCATGTGGCCGATGTGGCTGGGAGAATAGACGGTCGGGCCACAGACGTACATCCCGACCTTGCCGGGATGGACGGTCTGGAAGGGCTCCTTGGCCTGAGAGAGTGTGTTATAAACGCGCAACGGCATGGAAGGACCTCACCCCAGCCCGGCGGGCCGGCCCGCCGAGTCCTCTCTTGACTTCAACCGCCGACAAATCGGATTCCTTCGATATGCCGGATGAGGACCGGATCCTCTCGAACGAAATAGGGTTCACATCACGCCGGCTCGGCCGACTCGATCAATACGACGGCCTCGCAGAGCATGGCCTCGCCCCGTCCGACGGGCCCGACGTGCTCGCCGGTCTTGGCCTTGACGTTCACGCTCCTCTCGGCGACTCCCAGCAGCCGAGCGAGGTTGTCGCGAATGGCCGTCTTGTGCGGCCCGAGCTTCGGCTCCTGGGCGTGGATGATCACGTCGCAATTCACGACCCGCCACCCGCTCTGACCGAGCCGGTCGATCACCTCCGCCAGCAGCAGGGTGCTGTCCATGCCTCGCCAACGAGGATCGGTATCCGGGTAATGCTCGCCGATGTCACCTAGACCGGCAGCCCCCAGCAGGGCGTCGGAAACCGCGTGGCAGACGACATCGGCGTCGGAGTGGCCCACCAAGCCCCGCGGATGGGCGATCGTCCGGCCCCCCAGGATCAAAGGCCGCCCCTCCTCCAATCGGTGGGTGTCATGGCCGATTCCGACTCGCAGCTTAGTCATGGGTCATTGTTCAGCCGGGAAAATGTGCCGCATCCGTGGCGGATCTCGTCCGTCGAAACGGCGCTGCCTCACTCCATGACCTGAATAACGCCTCGCCCATCGACATCCTACCGATCAAGGACGAATGACCACCAGAGTAGCGACTTGATCTCGACCTGACCATCCCCGGGAATGCGAACTTCGACACCCATTCCCATGATTTCGGCTAACCGATTGTCCATTTGAGAAGAAAAGTTTCAAGTTTCGTAAGAAAGCCCACGATGGACTGGAGCAGTCTCAGAACGTCGAATTTCCTAAATCCATACAAAGATTAGACTTCTGTGCGTGTTGCCTTCCGCGAGGAAATTCTGGCATTCGGTATGCAATAACCCGATCTCAACGAACGCACCCCACGCAAGAAGTTCCCCAAGTCCAAAGGATCGGCGGGACAGGTTCCAACTGCGAGGGTTGTCCGATACTGGAACCGAGAGTTGAGACACCAGTCCACGAATCATGGAGGCTGTCATGCTGGTATTGAGCCGCAAAGTCAATGAGAAGATCGTGATCGATGGAAACATCACCCTGACGGTCGTCAAGATCGACCGCAACCAGATCCGGATCGGTATCGAGGCGCCGGGCGATGTCTCTGTGTTCCGCGAAGAGATCATGGGGACGGCACGCCGGGCTCGACACGAAGAAGCGATGGCGGTGGGTGTGTAAAGGCCGTTCTCTCAGGGCTCGGATTTCCCATCGAGTGCATGACAAGGATTGAGCGGAGTCTCCAGAGCACGAATCACGGAGGTCATCATGCTGGTCTTGAGCCGCAAACTGAATGAGAAGATCGTGATCGACGGAAACATCATCGTGACGGTCGTCAAGATCGACAACAACCAGGTCCGGATCGGTATCGAAGCTCCGGGCCATGTCCCCGTGTTTCGGGAAGAGATCCTCGGTTCGTCGCGTTATGCACGTTCCGAAGAAAAGGTTGCCGTCTGCGTATGACCGGACAACCCGCCGCCGAAGTGCGTTGCCTTGTTCTTGGAAGTTAAGGTCGATATCGCAGGGCGTGGAGTCTCATGACCCCGCCCTTCTCACATCCGATGATCCAGGGTTTCGGTCCTCACCGCTGGATCGGTACTCCAGCATATCCCGCCCCGTCCCTCTCCAACTTTGGTAGAAGAAGCAAACCATCCGCACCTGCGAAGCCGCAGGTCGATTTTCTCAACGCCGCTGAGCTGCCGCTTGACAGGCTATTTAGCCTGACTAAATAATTGGTCATGCAGAGGATAGAAGGCGACACACTGCGCGGCCACCTGGAGGGGATGGTGCTGGCATCCCTCGAGCGGGGCGAAGCCCATGGGTTCGAGGTCCTGCGCCGGCTCGAGGAGCAGGGGTATGGAGCTCTGAGCCTGAAGGAGGGGACTCTGTACCCGGTCCTCTACCGGCTCGAGGGGGCGGGCTTCGTGCGGGCCGCTTGGGAGGACGAGTCCAGCGGCCGGCGCGGGCCGAGGCGGCGGATCTACCAACTGACCGAGAAGGGTTCGCGCGAACTGGCGCGTCGACGGGAAGCCTGGTTACACTTCGTGACGATCGTGGGCGGGATCCTGGGAGCACCAACATGATACCCAGTCAACTGCGGGATCTGGTCGAGCGCGTGGTGAGTCCCGTATGTGCCAGCGAGGCCCGCAAGGACCGGATGCGGGAGGAGTTGTTCGCTCATCTGGCGACGAGCTTCGAGGAGGAGCTCATCCATCTCGGTGAAGAGGGTGCGGCTGCCGAGCGTGCCGCCAATCGGCTCGGGGAGGCCGGAGAGTTGACCCGGAATCTCCAGGACTCGGTCCCCTGGATCGAACGGGTGATGTATACCCGCCTGATCCCGGCCAGTCGCCTCGAGACCTACTGGCGCCGTCGCCAGGACGAGTCGATAACGCATTATGCCACGCGGACCATGATCTGGATGACCGCGTCGGTCGCCGGAGCTGATCTCGTCGCTGTGATGGTCGCCGTCGCGGGACGAGAGAAACCCGTGGATTGGCCGGTGGCTGCCGTATGGGCCGCCGCGTCACTCCTTGTGATCGCCGCGGGCGCCTTCGCATCCCCGTTCCTCTGCGAGGGGATGGTGCGTGCGCTCGAGGCCGAATCGCCCAGAGGCTACCGGCCCGCGCTTTTCGCCGTCCTATCAAGCCTGATGGTGATCGCGCTGGCCTCTGGCTTTGTCGTGATGGTCTCGGTCGGCGCAGGCCATGGCCAGGTCTTCCAAATATCCGACTGGCTCCGGCTACTTTCCATCGCCCTCCTGGCGCCGTTCTTCCTGATCATGGCGGCGCACGACACGATGTCCTGGCGGCGCCGCCGAGATGGAAGCGGAGTTTCCAAGATCCCGTCCTGAGGCTCCGGCCGCTCCTCGATGGAGACTCGCATCATGAGGTCGATCCAACGGTCGTTCCCGGTCTTCCTGTTGATCTTCTCGGCCGCCGGAGGCATGGCTCACGGATCGCCCCGCGTCCGTGACGTCTGGCACGCCTATATCGCCGACGGTCATCGATTCGGCTCCATCCACACCGTGGTCATCCGCCTGCCGGACAAGAACTTCCGGATTTCGCGGGATTCGCGCATCCTGATCGACCTTCTTGGGGTCAATAAAGAGGAGATCATCGAGCGGGGAGAGTACGTGGTGACGCCGGATTATCGGCCGGTGTCGATTGCGGTCGAGGGGAAGCGAGAGTCGGGCAAGACCCGTGTCACGGGTCGAATCCGCGGCTCGATCTTCGAAGTGACGGCGACGGTGGCCGGCATCGATCGGAGCCGGGTATTCGATGACGCCGAGACTGTCCTCCTCGAACCCTGCCTCGACGATTGGCTGGCCGATCGGCCGGAGGGTTATGAGTCCGGTACGATCACGTTGCTGGGCGAGGAATCGTGCACACCGAAGCCGACGCAAGTCAGGCGTCTCGCCAGTAGACCCGGTGATATAGGTCGATCCTGGTCGGTCAACTCGGGCCCTCTGGAAGGAGATCGGCGGTTCGTCCTGGATTCCGAAGGGCTGCTCATGGAACAGTCGGACGAAGGTGGTCTCAAGACCATCCGTCGCTGCTCGGCGGATCAAGCTCGCGACATTGTCTACCGGACGATGAATGGTCGCGACGTGCTGATGTTCCCGATCGGCACGGAGATCGGTCCGCCCGAGCTCCTCGAATCACTGACCGTCGAGCTCAAATGGAAGGACATCGACTTCAACCGGTTCCGCCTTGAGGACGACCGCCAGCATATCGTCGAACAGTCCAGGCAGGGGGACCAATATCGAGCATTGGTACGGATCGATGCCCCCAAGCCGATGACCGCGAAGCCGCGGCTGCCGATTGGGGGTCCGGAGTTCGCGCCATATCTGGGCGAGTCTCGTTTCATCAAGCCGAAGGATGAACGGATCGTCGCAGTCGCCCGCGAAGTGACCAAGGGGAAGACCGACGCACTTGAGGCTGTCAGGGCGTTGAGCTCCTGGGTATCCAGGAACGTCGAGGCCGCGATGATCGCCGAGACGCTTACCGGCCCGGAGGTGCTCGCGTGCCGGAAAGGCAAGTGCAGCGAGTACTCGACGCTGTTCGCCTCTCTCGCGCGAGCGGTCGGTATCCCGACCCGGATCGCGCTGGGCGAACGGATGATTCCAGGCCAGTGGGGCGGTCACATGTGGAACGAGGTCTATGTCGGCCGGTGGATCCCCGTCGATTCCAGTGTCGACGAAGTCGGGACGTCGTTCGCGCTGGTGAAGCTGATCGACCACCAGACGGTCGAAGGGACGCAGCCGCTTCGCAGGGCATTGCCGGCGAGTCTCGGGATTGAGATCAAGGACCATCGCTCGAAGCGCTCATCCCTTTCGGACAAATTCAAGACGGGAATCGTCGGGCGAATTTATACGAACGCCGAGCTCGGATGCCGAATGACCGCGCCGGGCGACGATTGGTCGATCGAGGAAGTCAAACAGCTCGGCGCGACGGTCCTACGCTTCAAGGTCCCCGAGAAGGGGAAAGTCGATATCCAGCTCCATTTCGTCGCCTTCGCGCTGCCGGTCCCGCTCGAACCCAGGCAATTGCTCGCTCTCCGCCGCAAGCATTACGAGAAGAATCTCAAGGAGTTCAAGGTCATCGCCGACGAGCCGCATCCCGTCAAGACTCTCGCAGGCCACCGCCTCGAGTTCCGGATGATCGCGGGCGAAGGGAAGTCACGCCGGGGATACGAAGTGATCTGGCGGAAATCGGCGTCGGGCTATCTGCTGACCCTCAATGCCGAGGAGCCGGGCTTCGAGGAGGGCAAGGCATTCTTTGACGCCCTGATCCAGACCTTCGAGGATCTGGATCAGAAATAGGGCAGTCGCGCCGGTAGTTCCGGGCCGAATTTGAGGAAACAAACCCACGACATTGAAGAATCCATCGATCGCAGCGACAGGGTCTCGGGTCGCCACTCACAACGATCCAGAACCCGCGCGAACGATTGACTCAATAGCAATGATCGCGGCACCTCCGTCGGTCGTCCCGAATGGGCGGCCACTAGACAGCACTCTGGGAATAATCCCGACACCCGGTCTCCTTGCTATAGACTCCTTTCCTGACACAGTTCCTATGTGTCTTCGACGGCGAAACGATGCCCGAGATGGCGCAAGCCATCGGCAGAAGCCCACTTCCCCATCCAAGGAATCTCATTCCCGGTTTTGATTCTGCCGTTCCTTGCGGCTAGAATTTGGTTCTTATTCGGACCTCACAAGTTCCCGAGAACGCTCCGCCTTTCACGGTGGCCCGCAATCAATCATGGCATCAAAACTCTCACGAAGTCACCCGGAAAAGGCTCCTGCGGTCGGGGCGAGTTCCGCGCCGCGGGCGGAAGCGGAACGACTCATCGAGAAGGAGAGGTACAAGGATGCCGTCAAGCAGGCCAAGCTGAGTTTCAAGGAGGATGCTTCGGGGGAAAACCACCGGCTGCTGGAGCGGGCGTATTTCCTGCGTGCGCGACAGCTCCTCCAGCAGGGGATGCGGACGTCGGCGGTCGAGGTCGCACAGCACTTGCTCGAATTCGGGGTGACGGCGTCCGATTCGCCGGAAGAATTGGTCCGACTCCTGATAACCCTCGGATTCCAGAAGCAGGCGACCCAGATCCAGGATCGGCTGGGATCGCCGGAACTCCGGGGGCGGATCACCGAACTGGCCGCGGACCAGCTCGTCATCCATCCCGATCGCGCCGGGGCGGACTCGCCGGATCGAGCGCGAGAGGCCCTGATCATTCGCCAATCGCTGGAGAAGCTCCAGGCCGGCGACGAGGCCGGCGCGATGGAGTTGCTCCGCGACCTGCCGCGGAGCTCGCCCCTGAGCGAGTGGAAATTCTTCGTGCGGGGCCTGGCCGCCTTCTATCGCCACGACGAGGCGGAGACGAAGACGAACTGGGACCGGCTCGACCCCAAGCGCACGGCCTTCCCGATCGCGCAGCGGTTCCGTCGCATGGTCTCGACGGCCGAAGGATCGGATTCGGCCGACCTGGAGCCGATGGAGAAGCTCGTCTTCGGCGAGCCCGTGCTGGAACGAATCCGCCAGTTGCGACTTTCCATGGCCAACCATGAATGGGACAAGGTCTTCCGCGTGCTCGGTCCGCTCCGCCACAGCTTGCGCCACATCGACCCGAGGCTGGCCGAACGTCTGACCTTGGTCTTGATCGGTTCGCTGATCAAGTCCGCCCAGGACATGGGATGGCACGAGGCCCAGCGCGTGGTCACGCAGTTCACCCGTGTCGCCCAGCCGATGGTGATCGACCCGCGCTGGAACCGCCTCTGGGCGCTCGTCTGGGACGGTCCCCAGGCCGATGCAAATGGCGCGATCCACTATTGGGTCGAATACATCAACGACATCAAGACCATCGAGCCGTGGAACGCCTCCGAGCGGGGCCTGGCCCAGGCACTCGTCTGGCACCACCTGGCTCGGTTGCACAACGAAGACGTCGCCGATCTCCTCGACGATCAGTATGACACCCCGCCGTCACCGTTTGGGCCGCCGGGGAGGGGTAAGAGGGCCAGGACGTCGAACGACCCGGAGATCGCCGCCTCCAAGCAGGAGGTCCTGGCGTGCGTGGAGCGAAGCCTCGCGCTGGCCCCCGATTACCTACCGACCTACCGGTTGCTCGTCGAGGTCCACGAGGACTGGGAAGATCCCAAGGGGGTCGAAGACGCCGCGAAACGGCTCCTGGCGGCATTCCCGGACGACGCGGAGACCCTCGAACGCCTGAGCCGTCACCAGTTCCATCACAACGACCTCACTGCCGCCCTCTCCTATGCCCAGCAGGCGAGGCGGAGCAAGCCGCTCGACCATTCGCTGAGAGAGCTCGAATGGACGATCCGGGTCGGGCTGGCCCGACGTAATGCGCTCTCCAAAGAGTGGGACGCGGGTCGCGCCGAGTTCGCCGCTGCCGAGGAACTCTTGCCGGAGTGCCGCCAGCAATTCCATTACCTCGCTCGCAAGGTGATCTTCGAGTCGAAGGCCGGTCAAGGTGAGCGGAGCGACCAGTTCTTGAAGGAGGCCCGGGCCCTCCTCGTTGAGCCCACCCCGCTCTGGCTGGCGTTGACCATCGAATCGACTCGCTACGAGTTGACCCCCAGCACGGTGAGCGGCTATACCAAGCTCTGGACGGCCGACCTGAAGAAGAAGTGCCGCAGTGAGACGGCCGGCGAGATGGCCGAACAGTTGAGCGCGTTCGTCGGCTCCAAGATCGACTACAAAGGCCGCGATCAGCACGTCAAGGAGGTCGTCGCCTACTTCAAGCGGATGACCCGATCGAAGTTCCGCCGCGAAGACATCGAGAGGGTCGTCGAGTTCTTGAGGTTGCTCCCGAAGGAGTTCGCTCTACGCGAGAAGCTGGTCAAAGCCGGCGTGAAGCAGCACCCCGATTCCGCCTTGATGAACATGAACGCAGCCGACGTCGAGTTGACCAAGGGGCATATCGTCGGCGGCACCGACGCGGGACAGCGCTACCTGGAGAAGGCGCTGAAGATCGCCGAGGTATCCACGGATCAGAGAGACATGGACCTCTTGCCCCAAATCCGAAGGCAGCTCGGCCTGCTCACGGAACTCACCGAGCGCTTCAACGATTACGGCTTCCCCTTCGGCGGCGGACCGTTCGGGCCGTCCTACTACGATGACCTGGATTTCGACGACGACGATTTCGGCGACGACGAGGACGATTTCGATGACGATGTCCCGGTATTCAGGCCCGCGCCGATGCCGCGACCGGCCAGGAAAGCGGCCCCTCGCAAGACCAAGAGAAAAAAGAAGAAGTGATCCCGATTCATGAACGATCCTTATGAAACCCTGGGCCTGACCCCGGATGCCGGCGAAGCCGAGATCCGAAAGCGATACCTGGAGCTGGTCCGCGAATCGCCGCCGGACCGGGCGCCCGAACGATTCGCGGAGGTCCACGCCGCGTACGAGGCCCTGCGCGACCCGGCCCGGCGTTTGAAGGCGCAGATCTTCCAGTTGGAGACCACGGCCGACTCGCTCGAGACGCTGACGGCCGACCTGAAGCGACGGCTGAGGACGACCCGCCTCCCGGTCGCTACCCTGTTGAACCTCGCGGACTCGCCATGAACGACACCCAATCAGAGGATGTGGACGACCTCCTCGAACGCTTCCGGGATTGGCTCGAGGCGGCCCAGCTCGAGGCCGGGGGCCTCGATCAACCGGGGAACGGCCGATCTCCGGAGCCGGCTCCCGTCGCCCCCGCGGACGCGTCCGGCGCGCGTGCGGAATTCGGGCTGATCGACCTGGCCGAGGAATTCACGGCGCTGCGCCATGAGCTGAAGCTCCAGACCAAGAGCGGGCGGGGACTCCTCGAACAGGCCGAGGCGATGCTCGCGGGGATGCGCCAGGCCATCGAGCAGTTCCGGTCGGTCGAGCCCAAGGAGACACAGGCGGCCTGGTCTGCCGGCAAGCCGCTGGCGGAGGCCTTGGGCGACCTCGACGAGGCACTGGATCGGGGACGACTCCAGATCGAGAAGGCCCGCCGCCGGATCGCCGACGAGTCAACCGAGGCCCTGACCGACGCCCTCGACCGGGAGTTTCGCCGACAGTCCTGGCTCCGCCGCAGGCTGGCCGGCGGCTATCATCGACGGGCTCTCGATGTCATCCGGGATGCAGGCCGGTCGCGTCGAGAGTTCTTCGACTCGCTCCTCGAAGGCTATCAGTTGATCCAGAACCGACTCGGTCGGCTGATGAAGTCCGAGCGAATCGAGCGAATACCCTGCGAGGGGAACCCCGTCAACCCCGAGCGAATGGTCGTCCTCGAGATCGTCGAGGACTCGGGACGCCCGCCCGGGACCGTGGTCAAGGAACTCCGTCGGGGCTATACCTGGAAGAATCGCCTCCTCCGCTACGCGGAGGTGCAGGCGGCCAGTACGACGGTCGTACCCACCCCGGCGCCGGCTGACGAGCTCGACAACCCCTATCCGGACGACGAACTCGACGAATCCGGGCTTGCCGGCGGCGACCTCGAAGACATCGACGGCGAGAACGAAGACGAAGACGAAGACGAGGACGACAGCGACACCGGCATCGACCTGGAAATCGACACCGGTTCCGATCGCAAAGCCTCCCGACCTGCCTCGGACGGATCAGATCCAGTCAAGGAATCGCAGAATGGCTAAAGACACGATCATCGGCATCGACCTGGGGACGACCAATAGCGAGGTGGCTGCGATCCGGGACGGCCGATCCGTCGTCCTCCCCGACGAGGATGGCGACCCGATCCTTCCGTCGGTGGTCGGCCTGGACCCGCAGGGCCACTTGCTCGTCGGCAAGGCCGCGCGCAACCAGTATGTCCTGGCTCCGGAGCGCACGATTCGCTCGATCAAGCGCAAGATGGGCCAGGAGGCGACGGTCACGCTCGGCGACCAGAAGTACACGCCGCAGGAGATCTCTGCGATCATCCTGCGTACCCTCAAGACTCGGGCCGAGAAGGTGTTGGGGCATCCGGTATCCAAGGCCGTGATCACGGTCCCGGCCTTCTTCAACGACGGGCAGAGGCAGGCCACCCGCGAGGCCGGCGAGCTGGCCGGGCTGGAAGTCGTCCGGATCATCAACGAGCCGACCGCCGCCGTGTTGACCTACGACCCTCACCCGACGGACATGGAGCGGCTGCTGGTCTATGACCTCGGCGGCGGCACCTTCGACGTCTCGCTGGCCCAGGTCGAGAACGGCGTCGTCGAGATCCAGGCCAGCCACGGCGATACCCAGCTCGGCGGCGACGACTTCGACCAGTTGCTGCTCGACTACATCTGCGACGAATTCGCCGAGGAGCACGGCGTGGACCTCCGCGCGTCGCTCGGACCCAAGGCCCGCGTGCTCCGCGCCGCCGAGGACGCCAAGAAGCGGCTTTCGGCCGACGCGGTGACCACGGTCGAGGAGGAATTCATCGCCGAGAAGGACGGCCGGCCGCTGAACCTGAAGATGGAGATCGCTCGCTACGATTACGAGGAGCTGATCCGGCCCCTCCTCATGAAGACGCTGACCTGCCTGGACAAGGCCCTGACCGACGGCAAGGTGCAGGCCGGCCAGATCGACAAGGTGATCCTGGTCGGCGGCGCGACCCGCACCCCGATGATCCATCAACTTCTGGAAGAGCGGCTCGGGCGCCCGGTCCACAGCGAGATCGAGCCCGACCTGGCCGTCGCCATGGGGGCGGCCGTCCAGGGCGGACTGATCGCCGGCATCGATGTCGGCCCGATCCTGGTCGACATCACGCCACACACGCTCGGCATCGAGGCGCTGGGCGAGCTATATGGATTCCTGTCCACCAACCACTTCTCGCCGATCATCGAGCGCAACACCCCCCTGCCCGTCAGCCGGACCGAGATCTACTCGACGGTCGTCAACAGCCAGCCGAGGGCGGAGATCCGGGTCTTCCAGGGCGAGAACCCCGACACCCGATACAACACGCATGTCGGCGAGTTCATGGTCGATGGACTGGCCGAGGTGCCCGCCGGCAACCAGATCCTGGTCCGCCTCGACCTCGACCTGAGCGGGATCCTCAAGGTGACGGCCACCGAGCGCGCCACGGGCCTGGCCAAGCATGTCGTCATCGACAACGCGATGGAGCGGTTCCGCAAGCGCGAGCGCAGCGACGCGATCGACCGGCTCGAGGCCGTGATGGGGACGGCCGAGGGGGCGGAAGGTCCCGGCGCGTCCCTCGGCTTGCCCGGCCCGGCCTCGGCGGGCGACTCGTTCGAGCCGGCGGGCTCCCAGACTGGTGACGGCCTCCAGCCGGCCTTGAGGCAGGGGATCGAGATGGCCAAGGCCCTCATGGCCAAGGCGGAGGCCGTCCTCCCCAAGGCCAATGCCGAGGATGCCGCCGAGCTGCAAGCCATGCTGAGCGACCTGCGGAATGCGATCGACAACAAGTCCGAGGCGGAGATCCGTTCGGCGATGAAAGAGATCGAGGACCTGGTCTTCTACCTGGAGGACGCCTGACGTGCGGACCATCCATGGCCGTGCATGAATCCGCCGGGAGTTCCCGCGCGTCCGAGGGGCTCCGATGCCCGACCTGCGGCGCCCGGCAAGGGTTGGTCGACGCGTGTCGTCGCTGCCGGACCGACCTCCGGCTGTTCCGAGATGCGCTCGAGTCGTACGCTCGGCATCGGCGTTCCGGCCTGCTCGAACTCCAGGCCGGCCGGCTCGAGTCGGCCCTCCGGGACGCCCGCAGATGCCACGAGCTCAGGCCCGGCCCCGAGTCGCTCCGGCTGCTGGCCGTCTGCCAGCTCCTGCGCGGTGACTGGCTCGACGCCGTGCAACTCGCCCGTCACGTCAACGAGAGCGCCGTCGATACGGATCGCTGATCCGTCGAGGCGATGGTGTTGCACGGATTCTCCGAAAACATCGAAGTTAATGACCAGTCATGATCCGGATGTTCCGATACTCGATCGTGTTCGTCTCGGATTGCAGCGAGAGAGGGCCACTCCTGGGGATCTCGAGGGCCGCTTCGAGGAGCTCACCGTTGCAGGTGCAGCGGGCCTTGGTGCCGGCGACGACCACTTCGATCGCGTTCCAGTCGACGTCCCTGTAATCCTTGAGCATCTTGTAAGGGCCGACTCGAGGATAATCGCGGATCTGGAGCTGATGCGCGAAGGCCTTGTCGCGAAGGTGGAGTCCGCTGTTCGCGTCTCGCGAGGCGCGGAACTCCAGGCGGAGCGTGAAATTCCCATCATAAGATCTCACCGTGTCGATCTCGGTCATCTTGGGGGGCTTTTCTTTCGACCCGGAGATCACCAGGATCCCGTCCTTGACGGCAAACCGGCCGTCTTCGGAGGTCATCTTGCCCGCCAGGTCCGTCTTGCCTTGCCGCCAGCCGGTCAAATCGTTCCCGTTGAAAAGCGGGCGGAAGCCCGGCTCGTCGGCTCGACCGATGGTGATGAATAACATCGCGACGACGATCGCAGATTTGCACGAACGGGCCATTTGTCGGGGATGAAGGCCGGACATGAGGATACTCCGGAAAGAGGTTCATGTTTCCCGCGGGGCCGTGATCGTTCTCGAGCGAGGTTGATCGGGCGAAGGCTCACGACGATGCCGAAATCGCCGGGTACTTGGGGAGGTCCCCCGAGTTTACCAGGATTCATCCCCGCCGCACCAACTCGTCGATACCCGCTCACTCCGAGCTCTCCATCGCTCGGTCCGCGTCGAGACGGTTGACGGCTGACAACGGGTTCGTTAGGTTGAGTTAAGGCTGCGCAGATCTTGCGCGAAGTTGCACCTGAGCCAGGGAGACGTTGCCTCGTGGCCTCCTTGTTCGTCACGAAAGGGGCCGACCAGGGGAAGCGGTTCGAGTTCACCTCCGGTCCGGTGGGTCTGGGCAGGGACACCTCGAATCCCATCCAGATCCACGATAATGAGGTGTCCCGCCGCCATGCCGAGGTACGGCTCGCCTCGACCGGTTATCAGATCGTCGACCTGGAATCGGCCAATGGCACGTACGTCAACGATCGTCCCGTCGAGCGGACGGCGCTCCACACCGGCGACCGGGTCCAACTAGGCCAGACCGTCCTGGTGTTCCACGAGGGGAGCACCAATGCGACTCGCGACCTGAGGGCCAGGGTGGACCTGCTGGCCAAGAGCAGCCCGGCCGACCGCTCCGCGATCTTGCGCAGCATCCCCTCCGACGAAGGCTCGCGGGTCCTTCAGGCACCCGACGCCGCCGCCGCCGGCTGGCTGCGCGATCGGCTGATGCCCCTCTCCGTGATGTACCGGGCCACCCAGGCGATCAGCAATGTCCTGGATATCGACGCGCTCTCGCCCCAGATCCTCGAGCTGGTGTTCGAGTCGATCGGCGCCGACCGTGGCGCCATCCTGCTCAAGGACGAGTCGGGGCAGCTCGTACCCAAGGCGGTCCGCTGGCGCGAACCCGATCAGTCCGACGAGCGGATGACGATCTCGCGGACGATCGTCGATCATGTCCTGGAGCAAGGCCAGGGCGTCATAACCACCGATGCGCCCGGCGACAAGCGATTCAGTCCCGCTCAGTCGATCGTCAACTTCCAGATCCGCGAGGCCATCTGCGTCCCGATCCAGGGCCGGCATACGACGCTGGGCGTCCTCTACGCCGATATCCAGGCCGGCGCCGGCTTCGGAGCGCTCGCCACGGTAGGACGCCCCGCGCGCACCAAATTCACCCAGGATCAGCTCATGCTCATGGTCGCGATCGGCCACCAAGCCGGGCTGGCCATCGAGAACACCCTGTTCTACAACGACAAGATCCAGGCCGAGCGGCTCGCGGCCGTGGGGCAGACCATCGCCACGCTCTCGCACCACATCAAGAACATCCTCCAGGGCATCCGCAGCGGCAGCTATCTGATCGACCTCGGGCTCAACGAGAAGGACGAATCGATCGTCCGTCGCGGCTGGAACATCGTCGAGAAGAACCAGACGCGGATCTATAACCTGGTCATGGACATGCTCTCGTTCTCCAAGGACCGCGAACCGGCGCTGGAACCCTCCGACCTCAACGAGACCGTCGGCGAGGTGATCGAGCTCATGCAGCCGCGGGCCCAGGAACTGGGGGTGAGCCTCGAATGGCAGGCCGGCGAGAATCTCTCCCGGGTCATGATCGACCCGGAAGGCATCCATCGGGCCGTCCTCAACATCGTGACCAACGCGATCGACGCCAGCGAGGATTCCCCGAATGCCCGGGTGATCGTCCGGACCGAACGCGACGCCGATCAGTCCTTGCTCCGGATCAGCATCTCCGATAACGGGCCGGGGATCGACGAGGCCGACATCCCCTCATTCTTCCAGATCTTCGCATCGACCAAAGGCTCCGGCGGGACCGGGCTCGGACTGCCCGTGTCCCAGAAGATCATCCGGGAGCACGGCGGCAAGATCGCGGTCCAGTCCCGCCTCGGTCAAGGAGCGACCTTCCTCATCGAGATCCCCTTGTCACCGGAGGCCGACCCCGTGACCCCAAATGAGGGACTGACGATGATCGATTGAGTGGCCTTGATCTACATCATCCCTCCACCCTGACCCATGCCCATGCTCCTCATGCCGCTCATGCCACCTCCCATTCCGCCGCCCATACCGCCCATACCGCCCATACCGCCCATACCGCCGCCTCGGGGGAAGGGTGAGATGCCCAACTGAAGTAATATCCGCATGTCAACATTCTCATTCCCGCTGCCGAGCAACTCGTAGGCGGCCTCAGCCAGTTCCTCGCGGATCCCTTGAACCGAGCTGACGATCAGCACGCCGTCGCGAATGCAGTAGGCCAGGCCCAACTGCTTCAAGATCAATCGTAACGAGGTCTTCAGGGGGACCCCTTCCAGATCTAACTGTACGGTCGAGTTCACGCTCCGTTCGGCCTGGTTCAGCCCGACCGGATCGACGTAAATCGGGATCGGCGCCTGTCCCTGTTTGAATGTGGCTTGCTTGATATATTTGAGCACATCATCGAGCGGGGTCTCATTGGCGAAGCTCATCGGGATCGGCTCCTCCAGCTTCGTCAGGACAGCCTCATTCTTGGGATTCTTGTCCCAGGAGGCCAGTCCCGCGGCCAGTCGAGCGATCCCGAGACGGTTGCGGAGTTCAACCGTCTCCTCGGCATTGAGTCCCGGGATCGTGTCCTCGGCACCGCCCATTCCGCCGCCACCGCCCATCATTCCGACCATGCCGCCCCCCATCCCGCCCATCATTCCGGCCCCCTGAGCACCAGCCCCGGCGGGTGCTGCGGCCTGTTTGGTGATGGTCTGTCCGGCCTTCTTACCGGCTTCCGACGGGGCAGAACTTTTGGATGCGACGGCCTTCTTCTGGAGAGCAGCCTGGGGAGGCTGAGCTTCTTCCGGCTCCTCGAATGTGCTGATCTGAGTCGCACCGATGACCACTCCGGTGGTCACGATGCCGACGACGAGCAAGGGAAGTGCAATGGCTCGAAAGTGTGTCGCGATCATGGATTGCAAGACTCCATCGGTTAGGGCGGCGACCGGTAATGACACGGCAGAGACGTTGAGGATCGAAGCGACGGTGTTGACGGCGACTGCCTGCGCGGCCTTGAGCGTGGCGTATTCCAGCGAGGCGGGGACGGCCGCCCTGGCGTCGGGGATGGCCAGGTGAGAGGCGAGTGCGGCGGCCGAGAGGGTCACCCCGCGGCGGGTCAACCGCTTCCGAAGCAGGTCGCGGGCCCGAGACAGACGGCCCTTGACCGTGCCGATCGGGCAACCCATCCGCCGAGCCGCCTCCTCGTGGGTCAGACCCTCGAAGTAGCAGAGTCGCACGGGGATGCGATATTTCTCGGGCAAACGGCCGACTTCTTCATGCAGCCAGGGCCTCGGTTCCGGGTCCAGGCCGGAAGCCTCATCCCGGAGCATTGACGGCCGATCATCGCCCGCGTCGAGCCGGTCCACCGCATCCTGACCGTGCGGGGCCTTCGCCGACCGCCGTGCCGCGAGGACTCGTGCCCGCGTCGCCACCCGGTAGGCCACGCCATAGAGCCAGTTGCCCAGCAGATCACAGCGATGGAGCGTGCCGGCTTTCCGGACCAGGACCAGGAACGTTGCCTGAAAGGCGTCGTCCACGTCATTGGGATCCCGGAGCAACTGGCGGCAGACGCCCAGCACCATCGGCCCGTGCCGGGCGATCAAGGCCTCGAAAGCCGCCTCGTCGTGTGCTCTTGCAAATCGTTCCAGTAGTTCGCCCTCGGTCAACCCAGCAGTCGTGCCGTGTTGGAACAGACGATCGAGCTGGTGGATGATCGCACCGCTGAACGGACCTCGCAGCATGGTCTGCATACCGACCCTCTCCGACCGGAATCCCGAACCGACCGCCGTCGAGATGTGCTTCTGCTATAGGTACTGCTCGCAGGGACCGGTAGGGATACGCGATTTTCTCAAGTGCCCGTAAAGATTCAGAGATCTCTCCTTAAGTCTGTGGAGACGGAGGAGAAGTGTCCAATCAAAAATCGGACTGCCGACCGGGCCGGAGGGAGATCCGGGGCCCATCGGAATGGAACCGCCAAGGCGCCAAAGACGCCAGGAAGACCAGACCAATCGGTTGGGCTCATTTCCAGCGACGGTTCCACCTGTAAATGAGCCGGCTGTGAGAACTTTCAGGATTGTCCAGAAATCGGGAATAATCGCCGGGGCTCTCGCACTACATCAGTCGACGCGATGAGACGGAGGGACGACGTGATGGCCGGCGAATCGAGAGCAGCCGTTCTCCTGAAAGAGGTCCGGACCTTGTTCGGTCTGGGTGTCGTCGGGGGATTGACGGACGGTGAACTCCTGGACCAGTTCTTGACCTCGGACGGCGTCGCGGCGGAACGGGCCTTCGGCGTCCTCGTCGAGCGTCACGGACCGATGGTCTTGCACGTTTGCAGGCACGCCCTCGACGATCCGCACGAAGCCGAGGACGCGTTCCAGGCCACATTCCTGGTCTTCTTGCGCCGGGCTCGATCGATCCGCAATCGCGACTCGGTGGCCAGTTGGCTCTTCGGAGTGGCCCTGCGCGTGGCGCGACGGACGCGCTACGCGGCGGTGATCCGGCGGTTTCACGAAAGGCAGTGCGGTATCCTGATCGCGTCACGTCGAACCGTCCCGAGCGGGACATCCGATTGCCGTGCGGCATTGCACGAAGAGATCGCGCGGCTGCCGGGCCGGTACCGCGAGCCGATCGTGCTCTGCCATCTCGAAGGGTTGTCGACCGCCGCTGTCGCCGAGAGGCTCGGCTGTGCTCACGGGACGATCCTCTCGCGGCTTTCTCGCGCTCGAGAAAGGCTTCGCCGGCGATTAGTAGCGCGCGGAATGACGGTTCCGATCGGGCTGTTCGCGGCGAACCTGGCACCTCATGAAGCGGCCGGAGCCCTGGCGGCCGCATCGGCGAATTCCCTTCCAACCGTGGCGGGCCGTGCGGCGTTCGCCGCGACCGCCTCACCCGCCGTTTCCGCTCTCACGCAAGCCACTTTGAGGAGCCTGTTCATGACCCGATTGTCGCTCGCCGCGGCGGTGGTGGCAACTGCCACCGCCCTGGCCGCCCTGACCATACCTTTCGTACGCCCGATCTTCGCCATAGATGAGGCGGCTTCTCTCCTCGGTCAGGGTTCGCAGCCCTCCGAGGGAAAACCGCGTCTCAACGTTCAGGAGCCAGTCCAATCTCCTGATCTCGAAGAAACCTTCTACAAGGTGCTCAAACGGAATCACGAGTTCAATCACCCGCACTGGCCGTTCTTGGTCAAAGTCCGCGACGTCCAGGATAGGACGTTGATCGACGCGACCTTGAAGCACAGGGTTGCCGGGAAGGACGATTTCGACCTCGTGATACAGGCCAGGCGTGCGGTTTTTCGCTTCGATCTGGGAGCGAAGGTCGTCCGCGTGGACCTTGATGAGGCTGAAATTCAGCCCTTCGTTCGCGACCCCGATGTGATCCTGATCAACAACCGGCTCCTGGAATTCCCGATACCTCCCGACACCCGGTTCCCGACAGAACAGACATTGCCCGGACCAACAACATCGTCGCGCGGAAAAGCTGTCATGACGGACAGCGAACGAGCCCGGTCCCTCGGCTACTCTCCCGACGGCAAGACCGTCGCCACGGCGGGTTTTGACGGCGTGGTCCACCTGTGGGACATGGTCATGTTCGAGGAAGCCGGCAGACTCAACGGTGAGAAGGCAACGATCAGGTCCTTGAGCTTAGAGACTGTCCCATAAGGAGGAACACCGGCCAAACGAGTTGAAAATCCTTCCGAATCTCCTATCGTGTTCGTGCGATAAGAGTTACGACAGGAAACCGCTCGATGCCGCCGTAGGTGCGTTAACGAATCGCCCGTCTGGTGGCATCCTCATCAGTAGGGGATGATGCGCGAAGTCATCCCAGGTCGGCCCTCGGTCCGGCGACACCGCTTCGCTGTCCGCACGGTTCTTTTCGGGATGGGAGATGAGACGATCGCTCCAAACTCCTCGCCCCTGAACAGGGCATGCCGGCCGGCCCGGGGCCGGCCCGGGATCGGCGACCGGGGCGATGGAGACCTTGCGAAAAGTTGCCATCGAGTGCCAATGAGTGCCACGGCCCGACCGGATCGGAGTCGGTCTCAGAAGCCTGGTTTGACGGTTGTAGGGCGGGTGCAGCCCACCAACATAAGCCTTGGAAATCGGTCGGTTGCACCCACCCAACGAGAGCGGCTTCCGACCCCTTATGGAACAGATTCTTAGTCGAGGGACCCTCCGGTGTCGTCAGGGGTCTGGCCTTCGCGCCCGATGGACAGACGCTCGTCTACTGTGACGATAGCACCATCGGCCTCATCCACGCGCAGACCGGCAGGATTGAGCGCATCCTTGCGAGAAGTGGACACTGACGCCGAGATCCTATCGCGCGATACCGAACTTCGACCTCGGCACGAGAGGCCTCGTTCACTGGACGTTCGACCCACACCTGGGCTAGAACAGTATCGGCCTGACCGAGTACCCGGAGACCACCGTCCGCTCGCCCGAATCGCGGGGTTCAGACTTGGCTGGGTCCAGAGAGGCTCGCCCAGCGGGTGTCGGGCTCGAATCCGATCGATGGCCCCTGTTCACGGAGGGTTTGCTCGCATGAAATGGGTGACACGTGGCCTCGCCGGCTCGGTCCTTGCGTGGTGGGTACTGGTCGCGCGGCTCGCTCTCGGCGAGGATGTGTCGAGGAAACCCCAGGTGCCCGATCTCAAGGTCGAACGCTACACCCTTCCCAATGGGCTGACGGTCCTCCTCCATGAGGACCACAAGACGCCGGTGGCGGCCGTCAACGTCTTCTACAAGGTCGGCTCGAAGGATGAGAAACCGGGCCGGACCGGTTTCGCCCACCTCTTCGAACACATGATGTTCCTGGGCTCCAAGCACCACGACGAGGACTTCTCCCGGCCGTTGGAGAGGTTGGGTGCGGAGAACAACGCGTCAACCGACGACGACCACACCGAGTACTACGAGCGGGTCCCCAGCAATGCGCTGGAACGAGCCCTCTGGCTCGAGGCGGATCGCATGGGCTTCCTGCTGCCGGCGATGACGCAGGAGAAGCTCGACAAGGAGCGGGATGTCGTCAAGAACGAGCGTCGGGAGACGGTCGACAACGCCCCCTATGGCCAGGCCGATGAAGTCTTGCGAGAGGCGCTCTACCCCGAGGATCATCCCTACCACCATAGCGTCATCGGCTCGATGTCGGACCTGACGGCGGCGGGCCTGGCCGACGTTTCGGCGTTCTTCCGGAACTATTATGCCCCCGACAACGCGATCCTCTGCGTAGTGGGCGACTTCGCACCCGAGCAGGTCCGGGGATGGATCGCACGCTACTTCGGTCCCCTGCCCCGCGGCCCGCAAGTCACGCCCCCGAAACCGAACGTACCGACACTGTCTGCCCCGAAGATCATCCGGATCACCGACGCGGTGAGCCTGCCCCGCCTCCAGCTGGTCTGGCCGACCGTCCCCGCCGGTCATCCCGACGAGCCGGCGCTCGACGTACTGGCCGCCGTATTGGGTGGCCTGGACAAGGAGAACCGGCTGTTTCGCGAGCTCATTTTCGACCGTCAGCTCGCGGCCAGCGTGAGCGCCTCGCACCCGACCCAGGTGCTGGCCGGAACCTTCGAAATCGACCTCTACGCCCATCCCGACCAGAAGCTTGATGCCCTGCTGAAGATCGCCGACGCCCAGATCGAGCGTCTCAAGCAGGAGGGACCCACGGATCTGGAGGTTCGCAAGGCGCAGAATCAGCAGGAAAGCGGGATGATCATGGGCCTCCAGTCGGTGACCCGAAAGGCTGCGGTCTTCAATGAATACGCGGCCATTTTCGGCGATCCGCTCGCCTATCGGACCGAGTTGGCCAAGATCTTCGCCGTCACGCCCGAGGACGTCCGGCGCGTCGCCCGCAAGTACCTCGGGGCCAATCGCATCGAGCTCGAGATCGCTCCGGGCAAGCCGTCGCCAAGGATGCCGCAACCGCCCGCGGATGTCGTCAAGCCCGATGCGGCTCCCGCGCCCGCTCCCGACCAGGCCCCCGCCGCGACGGTCGCGGAGGTCAAGGATGGCTTCGCTCGCTCGACCATTCCCGAGCTCGGTCCGACGCCCCACTACCAGCCGCCCCGGTTCGAACGGCGACGGCTGTCCAACGGCCTGGAATTGCGGATCGTCGAGAGGCACGAACTGCCCATCGTGACGGTGGACCTGATCTTCAAATCGGGCGAGACCCTCACCCCCAGGGGCAAAGAGGGATTGGCCTCGCTGGCCTCGAGTCTGCTCGAAGAAGGGACGACTTCGCGACCCGCGCTCCAACTGGCCGGCGAGCTATCCGAGCTCGGGGCGACCCTCGGGGCCGGCGGCGGACTCGAATCGAGCAGCATCAGCCTGAGCGTCTTGACCCGCCATCAAGACCATGCCCTGGACCTTTTCGCGGACGTCGTCAGGAACCCGTCCTTCCCCGACAAGGAGCTGGAAAGGCTGAAGCTCCAGCGATTGTCGCACCTCAAGGCGCGCACCGATGACCCTACGGAGACCGCCACGGCGATCTTCCCGCGCTTGATTTATGGGCTGGAACATCCATACGGACGCCCCGACCTGGGGACCGACGCTTCGGTCCGGTCGATATCGCGGGATGATGTGGTGGCGTTCTATCGGCGGATCATGGTGCCGAGCAACGCCGTGCTGGTGGTCGTGGGCGACGTGCGGCCCGATGCGATCGCGGCCGCGCTGGAATCCCGCCTCGGCAACTGGGCGGCAGGGTCGGCGCCGCCCGCCCCCTCGCTCGAGCTCAAGGCCGTATCGCATCAGCCTCAGACGCTGTTCCTCATCGACAGGCCGGGCGCGGAGCAGTCGGTCTTGACTGTCGGCCGGGTCGGAGCCCCCCGCAAGTCGCCCGATTTCTCCGCGCTCGTCGTCTTGAACGCGATCCTGGGAGGCCAGTTCGAGAGCCGCCTGAACCTGAATCTCCGCGTGGACAAGGGGTACAGTTACGGGGTGAACTCGAGCTTCTCATTCGACCGGGGCCCCGGTCCCTTCGACATCCAGGGCACGGTCGAAACCACGGTGACGAAGGAGTCGCTGATCGAGCTCTTCAAGGAGGTCTCCGAGATCGCCGGCAACCGGCCCGTCACCGAGGCTGAGCTGGCTTTCGCCAAGGAGCGGATCATCCTGGGATTCCCCAGCCGGTTCGAAACGACCTTCGGGGTCGCCGGCCAGCTCGCGAAGCTGATCGCCGACGAGCTGCCCGATGATGAGCTCGAGCGATACCAGTCACGGATCGAGGCGCTGACCCGCGCCGATGTCGAACGCGTCGCCAAGCAATACATCACGCCGGAAACCATGACAATCCTGGTCGTTGGCGACAGGTCCCAGATCGAGGGGCCGCTCAAGACCCTCCCGTTCGTCAAGGCGATCCGGAGGCTCGATGTGGAGGGTAACCCTTTGCCCGATCCCGCGCCCACGAGTGGACAATAAAACCGCCGCGTCGGATATGATCGAAGATGGATCGGGATACTTCTCGAAGGGAAGGATAAGGATTGGTGAGTCAACCATGAATCAACTCTCTCGCATCACCCTGGATCCCGCGGTAATGGGGGGCAAGGCGTGCATTCGCGGTCTGCGAGTGACAGTCGGCACAATCGTCGGTTTGCTCTCCGAGGGGCGAAGCCGGGAAGAAATCCTCAGGGCATATCCCTACCTCGAGCCTCAAGACATCGACGAGGCGCTGGCCTATGCCGCCTGGCGTCTTGAGGAACGGGAGGTGGCCCTGGGCGTTCCATGTGCATCACAACTGTTGTCGATATGAACCTGTCCCTGGACTGGATTCCGCTGAGAACCATCAGTGAAAAGACAAGACGTCCGCAGATGAATGCGGATCAGAAGACGGATCAAACCGAAGAGACATGACCCGGGAGAGGACGTCGTACGCGTCGGCTTTCCGGATTCCGGCTCTCCATCTGCGTTCATCTGCGTTCATCTGCGGATAAACTCTGAGTTCGTCGATGCCGACGGCGCCGGCAGGTCCATCGCCGGGTTGCAGTCGAAGAAGCCGTCGGGCCGGAGCAGGAAGCCGACCGATGAGACCGGCATCACGGGCCAGTCCTCAACGCGAGGGATGTGCGTCTGGCCGAAGTTGTACCAGACGACCAGGTCGCGTCCGGCGATCTCCCGGTCGGCCTTGGTCCATCTGGGCAAGCCGTCGCCGCCCGGGTTCTGATTGGGATACTCGCCGGTCGGGTACCGTTCCTTCGGGTCATAGGGCGTGACCCAGAGGTTGTTCGTCAAGAACCCCGCGCTGGAGCACCGCGGCGCCGGGTTGTGCAAACGGGAGCACGTTCTCGCCGGGGCAGAGGCGATACGCCACGGGCTGGCCGAGGCCGTTCTTGCGGCCGGGGTTGACGATACGCCAGAACCGGGATGAGAGCGGATTGGTGCTGCGACGGGCTTCCAGCTCCTTCAAGAGAGGCGTGGCCTCGGCGAAGAAGGCGTTGCCGTACGGGTTCTCGGGGCCAGGCGGCACGGCCTTCGTGTTGACCTCGTGGACCGTATTGGTCTCTCCGTCCACCGAGAGGTCGAGCCGGGCGCCGAAGAAATGCTGGTGATTCGGGGCGTTCACCTGCGGGGCGACCTCGGTACCGTAGCGCGGCGTCTCGCCGGGCTTCAATCCGGTCGAGTTCATGATGCCCGTGAGCTTGACCTCCATCTGGATCGTGCCGTCCTGGTAGAAGTACCAGTAGAAGCCATAGTCGTAGTTGCCCACCGTGGCGACCAGGGAAACGGACAGGCGTCGAGCCCGACGAACTTCCGTCTGGTTGATTCGCCAGTCGGTGTGCTTCCAGAGGATGCCGAAATCTTCCTCGTGGACGCAGATGGCGTTCTTGATCGTGACCAGTCGGCCGCGGCTGTCGGCCAGGTGGCCGTCGAAATAGCGGATCGTGCCCAGGCAGTCGCAGCCGACCGCCAGGGAATTGGCCATCATCCCCACGCCATACTCGCCGAGGTCGAAGGCGTTCTTCCGATAGGCCGATATCTTCGGGTCGGCGTAGGGCACGATCATCTCGGAGATCGATGCCCGATAGAGAACCGGTCGGCCGTCGTACCGGACCGTGTAGAGCACCAGCCCCTCGCGCGGGTTGAAGCCGACGCGCAGGTCCCACTTCTGCCACGAGACCTCGTGGCCGCGGATGCCGAAGCTCGGGCCGTCCGACTGGGTGACGTCCAGCGGCTTGAGGTCGGACCGGGTCTCCTTGTTGTACTGGCGAGCCCAGTTCCCCGCCTGGGGTGGGAGCGGGATGGCGCCGTAGTCCTCGACGCGAACGACTTCCTTGCGATTGAGATCGATGACGACGATGAGGTTCTCGATCGGCCGGGCGTAGCCGTTATCGAAGGGCTCGGAGCGGACCCAGCACAACGCGCGGCAGAGCCGCTTGCCGCGGTCCTCCGGCGGTTCATTGCCGTAATGGCCCGCCGACCACGCGTCGATCATGACCAGGCTGAGATCCTTGATCCCCCGCTTCTCGCACGCCTCGCGGAAGGCCGGCGACCGCCGGGCCGCCTCTTCGCACTCGCCGAACTCGTCGAGCATGATCGGCGGCTGGACTCCCACGGGCAGCGCCTCGTATCGACCCACCATCCCCCTGGAGAGGTCGACGATCGCCTCGTAGCCCCGACCGGTCGCGTTGTCGAGCAGGATCAAGAACGCTTCGCGAGGCGGCCGGCTCCCGGACCGCGGATGGAGGACGAGCTCTTTCGGCGGCTCGTTCAGGGACACCGTCACGAAACGGACGGAGTCCGGCAGCCGTTTCTCTCTTCGAACGATGTCGACGGCCGCCTGGATCTCGGCCGGCTCGAGGGGATCGAGCGGGTTTCGCGCGATCGAGGTCGCGGGCGTGGGCGATGCCGCGGCATTAGGCGATCGGCCGATCGCGGGACTCGAACCGGACGAAGCGCTCGGAGGTGCCTGCGCACTCGATGGCTCGACCGCGATGCCAAGTCCGACCACGGCCAGGATTGCGGCCCCGGTCAATTTCTCGAAGCTCGGTCTCACGATCGCCATGGCGAAACTCCAGGCTGAAAGCTCGGTTCCGGGATCCGGATGAGCGATTGCAACGGTCCCCAGGGCTCAACATGAACCAGGGCCGACTTCTCGCAGGTGCATCGCTTTTACCACACGGGCGGTCGCCGGGAAATGACCGACAGCCGGGACCGCCGAATCGATCGGAAATGTGAGGCCCCGTTCAATTTTGCGGACGCTCCGACGAATCACCTCTCGAAACCTCCCGTCTGAATCGGGAGAGATGAGGAATAACCCATGATTGATATCCTTGGCCATTCGTCCGATTTCTCGCATGACGACGCGGTGCGGCTGCGGCGTCTCGAGCAGAAACTTGATTTGGTCCTGAAGCACCTGGGAATCGAGTACACCGAGACCTGGAACCTCTCGGAAGAGGCCCGTTCGCTGGCCGATGGCGGCGACAAGATCGCGGCAATCAAGGTCCATCGCGAAAAAACGCGGGTCGGCCTGGCGGAGGCCAAATACGACGTGGAGGCGTATTTGTCCAGGAGATGATGGACCCGCCGGAAAGTTCTCAGACGATCACCCGCAACTTCCGGAGCCGCTCGGCCGCCTCGTCGAGGGTCGAATCCCGCTTGCAGAAGCAGAATCGGATATAAGGACGCCCCAGGGCCTTGTCCTGGAAGAAGCTGGAGCCGGGTACCGTCGCGACCCCGATCTCGCGGACCAGGTAGCGGGAAAAATCCACGTCGTCGGTGACCCCGAAGGCCTTGATGCCGGTCATGACGTAATAGGCGCCCTCGGGAAGCTCGAGCTCGAAGCCGACTTCCTGGAGGACGCGGCAGAAGCGGTCTCGTCGGGCCTGGTAATCGGCGGCGAGCTTCGTGTAGTACTCCCGAGGGAGCCGGTAGGCCACGGCGCCGGCCTCCTGAAGGGGCGCTGCCGCCCCGATCGAGACGAAGTCGTGCACCTGGCGGAATGCATGGGTCAGGCGGGGCGGGGCGAGGATCGTCCCGACCCGCCAGCCGGTCACGCCATAGGTCTTCGACATCCCGCCGATCGTGACCGACCGCTCCCACATCCCTTCCAGGCCGGCCAGCGCGACATGCTCACGGCCATCGTGAATGATATGTTCGTAGATTTCGTCCGTGATGGCGATCACGTCCCACTTCCGGCAGAGGGCCGCGATCGCCTCGAGATCGGCGCGCGTGAAGACTGTGCCGGTGGGATTGTTGGGGTTACACAGGATGATCGCCTTGGTCTGATCGTTGAATGCCGCGGCGAGCTCGTCGAGGTCGAACCGCCAGTGCGGCGGATGGAGTGGCACGAATCGCGGCGTGGCGCCGGCGAGGGCGCAATCGGGCCAGTAGTTCTCGTAGAACGGCTGGGTCAGGATCACCTCGTCGCCGGGATTGATCAGCGACAGCAACGCGACCAGCATCGCCTCCGTGCTGCCGCAGGTGACGGTGATCTCCGTCTCGGGATCGACCGTGAGGCCCAGGTACCATCCGGCATGTTCGGCGATCGCCTGGCGCAGGCCCTGCGCGCCCCACGTGATCGCGTATTGATTGAAGTCCGCCTCGATCGCGCGGCACGCCGCGGCCTTGATCTCCGGCGGGGCCGGGAAGTCCGGCATCCCTTGCGCCAGGTTCACGGCGCCGTAGCGACGCGCCTCGATCGACATGCCACGAATCACGCTCTCGGTGAACCGCGCGGCCTTGTGGGAGATCAGGGGGAGTTGCATAGGGGCTCGTGGTGTCGTGGAGGCAGTTGACGAGTCCTGGAGGTGGCAAAGTCAGCCCCACGCTCCAACGGAGAGGAAATGGGGTGAGGCTTCGACTTGCCGTCGAGGACCTCTCGGACCCGAGATCATTCGTTCGTCTGCGACGGACGGATCATTTTTCCGCAGGGGGCCTGTGTGCCGTGTGGCACGCCTTGCAGGAGTCGCCCAGCTTCTTGGACGCGGCGCGAGCCGACTTGAGGTCTTCTTTTTCCGCCGCAGTCTTGAGGTCCTTCGCGCCGGTCTCATAAGCCTTGGTCAGCTTGACATAGGACGCTTTCTCGCCCTTGGGCGGATCGGTCTTGGTCAGGAAAACCGCGAACTTCTCGATGATCACGGCATCCTTCTCAACCTTCGACCAATCGGGCGAATCCTCCTTCAACAACGCCTTGACGTTGTTCAGGGGAGCCTTGGTACCCTTGTGCAAGGTCGCCATGATCTTCTTCACCGTGGGCGTCTCGTCGTCGCTCGCGGCACCCGCGGGGCCCGAGACCCATCCGGCGACGGCCAAAAGGACCAGGACGCTCGCCACGCACATCAACGATCTCATACGGTACTCCCAGGTCAGGTTCGGTTCTCGCGGGATCGGAATCCCGCCCTTTTTATCGACCAGATCATCGTGAGTTCCGGGCAGGGCGAAGTCAAGAGGGGCATGCCGATGGCAGCCTCCAGCACGATCCGCAATCGTCCAGGTCATCGCGCCCGAATGCGTACGCTCCGCAGGTCTCCGGTGTGCGCGGTGTTGTAGCCCGGCAAGTCGGACAGGAGCCGACGATAGGTCGATGATCGCACGACCTTCAGGAGAGCCTGCCCGCGCGGGTCGTGGATCAGGGAGTCGGGGATGCAGATTTCATAAGCCTCTTGGCGGACGCTGAGGAAACGGAGCCCGGCCTCCTCGCTGGCGATCCGCAGGCAGACTCCGGCGTCGGCGTTTTCCCCGCGGATCGCCTCGGCGACGCCGCGGTGGTCGAGGGCCCGGGTGCAGTGGCGCTGCGACCGCCGTGATTCCGGCCCATGAAGTAGCTCATCGAGACATTGCTGGGCGCCCGACCCGGGCTCGCGGAGGACCCATCGCAGCTTGGCGGCCACGACCTCCCGGATCGTGCTCAAGCCCAGGCCGGGCCCCAACGCGATCCCCTCATCCCAGTCGGCCATTCGCAGCAACTGGTAATCCCCGGATCGGCCGGGCTCGCCGCCGAAATGCTCGCAGATCGGTGCGACGTTCCCCTCCGGCTCGTCCGAGCGTGCGAGGTGGACGCCGGCGGCATGCACCAGCCCTCGGCCGAGCAGGTCCAGCGCCTCCCGGCTCGATCGTCGGAGAACGATCAGTCGAATCTCCGACTGCCGGGCGAGCTCGGCGGCCAGCAGGCCCACCGCCGGATCGCAACACGCCAGCACGAGGGTCCTGCCGGGATCGTCGCCGGAGTGTTCCTCAATGGTCCCGTCTCGAGTCACCCCGTCGTGAGCGAGCAGGCCCATCAGCGAGACCTCGACCGGATAACGGTATCGTCGGCCCGAAACCTCGGCCCGCCAGTAGCGCCAGGTCGAAGACGGCGGCTCCCAGGCCCATTCTTGGCCGCCATCAGCCGATCGGCTCCCCGGCAGTCGGAAGATGGCTTCGACCGTGCATTCCAGCGCCGATGCCAGGGCCAGCGCCGCGGCCGTCAACGGGATCAGTCGGCCCGTCTCGATCGCGCTGATGCCCGCCCGCGAGAGGCCCGAGCGGCTCGCCAGCTCCTCCTGCGACCAGCCGAGCCGTGTCCGATACGCCCGAACTTCATTCTCCAGCATGAGTCTGCCCGCCAGGATCACGTCGGTCGTCAACACGATTGTATCCATGTCCGGAACTTCCTACAATCGTGACGATCGCCATGATCATGGCGCAGCTTGACACGATCCTGCCATTGTCAACGTCTTGAGGGAATGATCGATGCCTGATAAGCGACTGCGTCCGGCGTTCACACTGATCGAATTGCTGGTGGTCGTCGCAATCATCGCGGTGCTGATCGCATTGCTGCTTCCCGCCGTCCAGGCCGCTCGCGAGGCCGCTCGCCGCGCGCAATGCGTCAGCAACCTCAAGCAGATCGGCCTGGCCCTGAACAATTACATCTCGACCTACGATGTCCTGCCGCCGGGACGGGTTAATAGCCATATCACCGGGCAGGGAAACTGCTGGGGCGCCTATGCCGAGATCCTCCCCCAACTCGAAGAACAGGTGATCTTCAATGCGTTCAATTTCAACCTGCCGCCCGATACCGACCCGACGACTACCCTGGCGGCCGCGAACGTGACCGGATTCGAGGTCTTTCTCAACGTGCTCATCTGCCCGACCGATTCCACGCCGACGCTGATCACGGTGAGCAACGGCAACTACGCGACCCACAACTACCCGATGAACACCGGTTCGGGCTATTCGGTCGTGCAAAGGCCCGCGGCGCCGCTGACCGACATCCCCAACGGGGTGCTCTTCGAGAACTCGGCCATCTCGCCGGCCGCGATCATTGACGGTACGTCGAACACGGTCGCCGTATCCGAGACGGTCCGCTCCATCCCCGGCGCGACTTACGCGAATAACCCCTCCGAGGTCTTCCTGATCACCGGAAACAACAGTACGACCGGACCGCCGCTGACATCCGACGCCGATTATGTCTCGATGTGCCTGAGCCTCCCACCGACCACGACCCAGTTCCAGGACACGCGCGGCGTACGATGGCACTATGGGGCTCCAGGGCATTCCCTTTATAATCACCGACGGGTCCCCAACGATCCGCAGCCCGACTGCCGGGGCGGCCTGCCGCACAGCAACCGGACCGATCCCATCTGGAACTGGCTCTCGCACAATATCACCGCCCACAGCAAGCACCCCGGCGGCGTCAATGCCGTGTCTTGCGACGGTCACGTTCAGTTCATCAAGAACTCGATCAGCGTGCCGGTCTGGCAGTCGCTGGGCAGCCGTAACGGCGGCGAGGTCATCAGCTCCGACAGTTATTGACTGGTCCGGGCCGGTCGCGAGACGGGTCCGAGGCCGAGACTCGTCGACGACAAGCCACCGGCGTTCAAGGCGAGCCGGAGGATTCTCGCAAGAACGCACGGGGTTGTGCCGATGATACCGGATGTATGAGAAGGCCGAGTTCCGATCTTGTAGCGAATGCGCCCGACTTCGGTTTTCCGGATGAGGGCATTCCGCTCTCGCCACAATTCGGCCCGGGGATGGATCCCCTCTTCTCGGCCGGGTCAGGTCTCGGATGACAGGAAGGCCGAGCCACCGTTTATCGCTTTGGTTCGGAAGGTCTCGGCCCGCGCGGGAATCGTCGCGCGAGGCCGGGCGCGAACCGGGGAAAGGAGTTCCCTCATGATGCCTCGAACTCGGTTGGTCCTGGGCCTCTGCGGCCTGGCGATGGCGGCGCCCGCCTTGCCGGCCATAGCCTCCCCCGTCGATGGCCCGCAGGCCGGCTACGCCGCGCCCGCGCCCCAGCCTTCGGCCGGCACTCAGCCGGCGATCGGCCTGGAACCGTCCGCCGGATACGCGCCCACTGCCGGCTACGCGCCTTCCGCGGCTCCCGCGGGATACGCGGTGACGTCCGGGTATAGGCCGACCGCCGCGCCTGCTGCCGCGGCCGACCCGAGAATGGCCGCACGCTCCCCGCACAATCACAAGGGTCTCTTCGCGTGGCGGCATTGCGTGGAATGCCAGCGCGCCCACGTCAAGCGGCATGACGGGGTCGATGTCCCTCCTCCCCCGAGCCAGCCGGGCATGGTGAGCATGGTCGTCCCGGGCGAGACGATCGTGTCGGGTCCGATGGTGATCGGTGATTCCCATGGGACCGTGATCATGGAATCGCCGGCAACTGGCGTCGCCGTGGTGGGACCGGGAGGCCCCTCGAGCGAGGGCTTCGCCGTCGCGGGAGGAGCCCAGCCGACGGCCGAGCCGACCCCGGTCGGTGTGGCCAGGGGCTCCCAGAATCCCCTTGCGGATCCGCGCATGGCCGCGATGTCGTCGAGGCCCGGCGCCGGGTCCTACGACGCCTCGGTCGTCGCAACCGGCATACCCGCCGCCCCGAACGTGATGTCCGGCCCGGGCCACGACCGACCTCACGTCATCGGTCATATCCTGGGCATCCCCAAGTTCGGCAAGCTCCACCGCGATCGTGAAGACAAGAAGCGTGCGCAGCATGCCGCAATCTCCTACGGAGATGCCAACCAGAAGGTCAACGAGCTGCCGACCTCGATGGTCTATCCGAACGGTAGCCGCTGACGCGACATGGTCTTGCCGGCGACGGGCGGGGCCGCGCTCGCTCCCCCGCTCTCTCGCCAGGGGTAGAATGTCGGATCCCTGATGAATGGGGCGTCCGGCGTTCCTCATCGGGAAGTCCGGGATCATGTCAGCTCCCTCTGCTGGCATCGGGTAGGAGTTAGGAACGACTCGGAATCTCAGGCGGACTTGTCGCAACCGAGCAAGGATTCCGGCTCGTAACAACCTCCGGTTTCCAGATTTCCCGTTTTCAGTCCCACGGTCCGGGCACACTTCCGGCACAACCACGCCGGGAATATGGTGGGAATCTCCCGGTTGATTCGGGTCATGGCGAGAATCTGGACCAGTCCCCCGGTTATTGCCGGGGGCCTGGTCTTTTTTTGCGCCTCGGTCGGGATTCGGTCGAGAGCGACGTCCTCTCGGACCGATCGTCTGACATAAGGCCAAGTCACGGACTGAAGCCGTCGCATCGCCTCGGATCCCCCGAATGTCGCACGTCTCGATCCAGATAGGTCGTGTCGCGTCATTGCCCTGATTTAAAGGGCCGATCGGGGTTGGGCGGGTGATGGGATGGTTCGGATTGACGATAACGGCCGACCGTCGTGATCTTGGTCAAGCCGGTCGGGTTGTTTCGTGATGGCTGGGGCAGATCGCGTCGTCCGCGCACAGGAAGGCTCGGGCACGTCCGTCGCTCGATGGATTCGAGACACTCCAGGAGGGATTCATGGAAGTCAAGTAAGGGACAGACCATGCGCATCGAAAATCGACGAGGGATGCCACTGGCGATCGCGTTGGCTGCTGCCATCGCGACGGGTTTGGGTTGGGCGAGCACTGTCCGTGCGGATGGCTATCGCCTCCACCACACGATTCCCCGAACCGTCAACGCCTACGACTTCACGACCGGCGGCGAGTTCATGGCGCCCCCGGTCCCGTATGGACACTATGCCAAGAACCACCTGTATAACCCCAATTACCTGATCGGGTGCGCGAGCTGCCGCCTGCACGCCCTGATGGGGGGAGTCGCGGGTATCGGGCACGGTCATGGCGGCGGCCTCGGGACGGGTTGCTCGGCCTGCGGAGGTAAGGGCTGCGGTCTCTGCTCCGGCTCCGGTCTGGGTTCAGGCTCGGGCTCGGGGCTGTTCGGGCACCACGGATCGGGATCGGCTTGTGACGTGTCGGGCTGTGCGGGAGGGATCGGTTGCGGTCATCACAAGTCGGCCGGGCGGTTCGCGCCCATCGACGCGGCGGGTTCGGCCTGCGTCGGTTGCGGACCCGTCCTCACCTCGAACCAGTCCGCACCGGTTGCCACTACGGTCGTCCAGCCCTCGTCGCAATATCCCTGCGGCCAGGCGGGTTGTGGCGTGATCGGTTAACATGGCCACGGCAAGGGCAAGCACGCGAGCCTCTGCGGTGGCTGCCGCGGCCGGGGTTGCGGGCTTTGCGGAGGCGCCGGGAAGCTCGGTGGTTGCGGCGATCCGGGCTGCGGACTGTGCGGCGGCCTCGGTCTAGGCAAGGGCTGCGGGTTCTGTGGCGGTAAGGGCTGCTCTCATTGCCTCTCCGGATTAGGTTCCGGCTTGCATGGGAAGCTCGCCTCGCTGGCCGGATTGCTCCATCCGGCGCCGAAGGTCGACTACTTCGTCGGAGCAGGCGGGCCGGTCCCGATCACGCCCGGATACGTTCCTTACGTGGTCGTCACGCGGTCGCCGCGCGACTTCTTCGCCTTCCCGCCCATGAACCCGTTCGATCCCTGAGCTGAAAGGCTAGAGGTTGTGATGAATCTCGGCTTCTTATATAGCCGGGCTCTGTGAGGCCGGGGTCTGGATGGGGGGGCACAGACCCCGCCCATAACCGGCTGACTCCGATCGACCGACCGCCCTGCTCGCCCGTGCCTGTGCACCGGATCGGTCGCGGGCCGGGCGGTCGGCGTCGACCATTAGGCAGAGATACCCCGAAGGCTCGGCACAGGTCCCCGGCTGGTCTTCAGGATCAGTCAGGCTGTTGGTCCTGACCCGCCCATGCCGATCGGTAATAAGGGGTCGATTGTTGGATCAGAAACCTCTTCCCGGATGGGACGAGGCACTCGAGCGAGGAGTCGAGCTCATGGAACGATCGAGACCGAGAGGTCGGAACACTGCCGCCCGAGAGCCGGGCGGTCCCGCTAACTCGAGCCTTCCTGTCCGGATGCTCGCCGGCTTCGCCGCGCTGGGCTTCTGGTCGGTGCTCGCGACGTCCGCGTCGGCCCAGCCCCCCCTGCCCCAGGTCCCCGAGATCGCCCAGCGCAGCGGCCTTGTCCAGCGGTTCGCCGGGACGCCCACCTACCTGCCGCCGGACCCACGGCGCGATTACTTCTACAACACGCGATACGGGGATCGGGGTTCGATCAGCCACGTGAACTGGTTCCGCTCGCAGGGGCTCTATGGACTGGGATGGAAGACCCCCGACACCAAGAGCATTTACCCCTACTGGTACGGGTCGCCCGGCCAGAGCACGATCGATGCCTCCAGCCATCCCTGGCCTCGCCCGCTCCGATTCGTCCAGGGGCTCGTCCACCCGTTCAAGCCGGTCGGCATGTACTATCAGATGGGTTCATATGTTCCCATCTACGATCTTGATCCGATCGCGCCCGGACCCGGGCCCTATCCGTATCCGTTCTACTTCAACTTCGATCACGGCGGCTGATTCTGGGGTGGCGGGTGGCGGGTTTGGAAGGGGGGAACAATTCCTTCTTCCACAACTCGTCACACCCCACCCAATCGCTCATTCCATCATAGGATCAGCGGCGAGCGTTTCTCGGCCGCCTCGGCCATGAAGGACTGGACGCGTGCGACGAGATCCTCGGGATCGGGCGTGACGCCTTCGAGGATCAGCGCGTTGGTCCAGAGCTGCATGGCGCACTGCTTGATGAACGCATCGTGGTCCGAGTTGGCGCTGAGGTTGCAGAGGCGGCGGATCAAGGGGGCCGATGGATTGACCTCGAGGATACGGGCGGTCTCGGGGAATTCCTTGTTCGCCATCTTCAACATGCGCTGCATCTGGGTGCTCAGCCCGCCTTCGGCATTGACGAGGCAGCAGGGACTATCGATCAGCCGTTTCGATTCACGGACCTCGCGGACTCGACCCTCGAGCGCGGACCGAAACAGGTCGAGGACATGGGCGAAGCCGCTCTCCTTGACCTGGGGTTCCTCGGGCTTCGGCTCGCCTGTGGCGGTCTCGCTCGTCTCGGGAAGGTCGAGGTCGGCCGAATCGGTTGACGTCAACTCCTTGCCCTGATACGCCCTCAGCGATGTGATGGCGAATTCGTCGATCGGATCGGTGAGGAAGAGCACTTCGACGCCGCGACGTCGGAAGATCTCGAGGTTCGGGCTCTTGGCGATCGAGGCGAAGTCGGGGCCGCCCAGGTAGTAGATCCGCTTCTGCCCTCCCGGCATCCGGGCGATGTACTCGTCCAGGGAGACCGTCGGCGAGGCGTCCTGGCCGCGCGAGGAGGCGAACCGGAGCAGCTTGGCGATCCGCTCTTTGTTCATCGGGTCAACGACCAGGCCCTCCTTGAGCATGGCGCCGAACTGGGTGTAGAACGTCTGGAACGTCTCGGGGTTCTCCTGAGCGAGATTATCCAGGCGGTCGAGGACGCTCTTGGTGACGGCGCCACGGATTCGCCGGATCACGCTGTTATCCTGGAGCGTCTCGCGCGAGACGTTCAGCGGCAAGTCCTCGGAATCGACCAGTCCGTGGAGGAACCGCAGGTACTCGGGCACGAGCTCGCGGCACTCGGCCTGGACCAGGACCCGCTTGGCGCAGAGGTGCAGCCCGTGCTCGAGTCGCGTGAACCCGAGGCGTTCGGGGTTCGTCGGCGGGCAATAGATGATGGCGCGGAACTGGATCGGCGAATCGGCCGCCATGTGGAGATGCCAGAGCGGCGTCTCCTCGGGGTGATGGGTCAGATGCTGATAGAACCGCGTGTATTGCTCCTCGGTGACCTGGCTCTTGGGCTCGACCCAGATCGGCTTCTGCTCGTTGAGGATCTCGCCCCCCTCGCCCAGCCGGATCGGATGAGGCACGAAGCTCGAGAATCGCCGGACGATTTCCTTGAGGCGCCACTCGGACGTGAAATCCCTGGCATCCTCCTTGAGGTGGAGGATGACCTCAGTGCCGCGGGGCAGCGGGCCGTCGGCGGGCGTGACCGCGAAGCTCCCGGTCCCCTCCGACTCCCATTCCCAGCCGGATTCGTCGTGGTAGCTCCGCGTCCGGACCCGCACCTTATCGGCGAGCATGAACGCCGCGTAGAAACCGACGCCGAACTGGCCGATCAGCGACACGTTCGACTTGGACTGGGCGTTCGAGGCCATGGCCTTGAGGAACTCGGCGGAGCCGCTATGCGCGATGGTCCCCAGGTTCTTGACCAGCTCGTCATGGGTCATCCCGACGCCCGTGTCGCGGATGATCAGTTGATGGTCGGCCTCACGGCCTTCGATGACGATCTCGAGCGGACCGGAGTCGCGCTGCGACTCGTCGGTCAGGGTGACATAACGCATCTTGTCGAGCGCGTCGGACGCGTTCGAGATCAGCTCCCGGACCGCGATCTCCCGACTCTGATAAAGCGAATGCGACAGCAGGTGTAAGAGCTGCTTGATCTCAGCCTGGAACGTGAATTCCTGTCGTTCGCTCACGGTAGTCATTAAGCCTTCCCCGTTCCTCGATATTTCGGATTCGACCCGGCCAACCGCCCTTCTCACTGAGTTTCCGAATCACCGTTCGGCGGGTGGACGGCCATCTCCTTCGACGACTTGCCGGAAGCTTAACGCAAGCCGCGTACCGAAAAGGTCTCGTTTGCCTAAATGGCTTGGCAATAATGACTTGTGACACGACAGGCAAGGTCGCGGAATGCTCCGACTGCCATAATGACATCCGGACCTCCGAAGCCCGCCAATCTTGGCTTCAAGCCCAACTCGGCACAGATTGACATGTCGTGGATACTTCTGAGAATCCATCGCCCGAAGGCGATCACTCAGGCATACACTATCATTTTCGAGGATTGGGTGTCATCAAGGTCTCATGCCCGTTCGTTCCGTGTGTTTCGCTGTACCGAGCCATCCCGGCCTTGAGGCAGAGCCGGCAAAATTTACCCAGACTGCCTATCTGTGGCTTCGTTTCGCTTATTTTCGTGTTCGCCTGAAGTGATTCTTCATTCCACCGATGCACTCGCTTCACCTCGTTTGCGCACCCCGGCGCGGCCGGTGAAATCCGTTACCTGGATGATAGAAACCCTGGAGAGCACTTGCGCACTGAGGCCTACAGAGAATTCCGGAATCGGACCGGGAAGAGTTTGACCACGGATTGCATGGATCACTCGGATGGGAAAGAGATCCGACCGGGATTCTGGTCCGTGCGATCCGTAGTTCGGATCTGGTATGGATTGGAAATCGGCGCGGCTCGCACGGAAACCGAACGCAAGTCGATTCCGGTCGGCACGGCCGGCCTTGCGGCGGATCCTTCGCGGGAGTCCCGGCTAATCGACCGACCAGGCGTAGCCGTCGAACGTGTAGCCTCGGGACGTGAAGAACTGGATATCCGCGTCGGCGGCGGAATAGGCGTACGCACCGGTTTCCGAGTTGTAGAATCGTCGGAAATCGGTGGTGCCGACATTGGGAGGAAGCGCCGTGAACACGACTCCCTCGCTGGTGTATCGCGGGTTCGCCGAGGCCGCGGCGGCCTCTTTCGGGTCGATCGTGTAGAATTGCGTGCGGGTGACGTTGTCCAGGAAGCCGTAGACAGACTTGGAGCCGGCCTGGGTTCGACTGCTTGAAGCTCGCGCCCAGGGACACATAGGCTGAATGGTCATTCGCCAGGATGATCGCCTGCGTGAGGTTGCTGGTGTAGAGCGTATCCAGGGTGTTCAGGTTGTCCAGCCTGTAGACGATCCCGTCGCTCGTCAGCGGCTTCGCGAGCGTCGATGACGAGACTCTTTTCGAGCTGCCGATCGGCTTGTGCGCGGTCGGACCGGGCACATAGCCGAACCGTGCCCCGCCCTGGGTGTCGGTCTGCCCGAGGTCCTGCCCATAGGGGTCGGAGGTCCCGGTCGCCGTGAGCCAGAGTTGGTAGGTGGTGGCGTTGGCGATGCCGCCATGGACCTTGACAAACACCGGCAGATCATGCGGGTTGGCCGTACCAGCCACCGGGGTGGCGACGGTATCGGTGTACTCCACGGCGTTGCCTCCCTGGTCATAGGTGAGCCAGGGCGAGGGCGTATGGTCCTTCCCCACATTGACGACGTTCGCTCCGTTGCCGGTCGTCAGGGGGTCATAGGGAGGCTGCCAGAATACGGTCTGGTCGTAGTTGGAATAGGCAACCCCTCGCGCCAGATGGGACTCGATCACATTCCCCAGGCCATCCACAGTCGGGTTTGAGCCTCCCGTTGTGAGAGCGGTAGGCGGGGTGTTGCTGACGGTGGGGTAATAGTAATAGTGGGTGCCGTTACCGGTGAATCGCGGAGAATAGTAGGCCGCCTTCACCCATTCGTTTTCGCTCGGAATCACGTAGCCCGAGGTATTCAATCGCTGGAAGAAGGGGAAGGACGAATCTTGCAGGTCGTACATTCCGGTCGAGATGTTCGTCGATAAATTCACGTATCGCGTCTGCAAACGGACCGGGAAGCCGAGCGGGCTCCTGGCCTGGCCATTGTTGACCGCCACAGTGGAACCGTTATAGAGGCTGTTCACGAAATAGGCGAAGTCGAAGATGTTGCCATTCACGAGGGGCTTGTTCGCCCAGTAGCTGGCGGCCAACTGATAATGCGTGCCGGGTGTGGCGTTATTCACCAGGTTGATCTCGCCCGAGAACGGATTGAGCACCGGCGAGAAGGCGTTCACCCAGAGCGTGACCCCGGTGTACGGCTGGACGGGGTTCTGGCCATTCGGGTTGACCTTATTCAGGAAGGTGACGTATTGCCCAGCGGTTATCTCCGTCTGGCCGACGCCGTAGACGTAGGGGACGCCGCCGATATGTTGATAGGCATCGCCATTGGGGGCCTTTGCCGGCACCGTGGCTCTCGACGGTGGCACAAATCCGTTGATCCCAACGGATGCATTCCCGGGTGACCCCACATACGAAAAATGAATCGCGATGTCGTACGCGGGCCGACGAACACCATGCTGGGCGTCGGGAGACACGTTCTTGGACGAACAGCGCGTAACGCGCGATGACAATACCAATGAGTGATCGAGCCGCGGGGCCGTATCCACCGTGGGTTTAAGGACGGCCAGAAC
Source organism: uncultured Planctomycetota bacterium (assembly GCA_963743925.1). Classification (GTDB taxonomy): domain Bacteria; phylum Planctomycetota; class Planctomycetia; order Isosphaerales; family Isosphaeraceae; genus CAVZRC01. The sequence goes on from CAVURY010000041.1 coordinate 491,053, forward strand.
CGCGGAGGCGCCGACCCTGTGGATGGGCGATCCGGTCAGGAGCTTGCGGTCTTCCAGGGCCTCGACTGTCGGCCCGACCTTGCGGTTCCTTTTCGGCCCCAGCTTGTTCGTCATCGCAGCTCACTCCCGGGAAAGCGACCCATCGGCGCGGATCTTCGAGGTCAACCGTCCTGGTTTCCTCCATCTGCCACTTGATAAGAAACCTAGGACATCGATGGTCGAGTTGCCAACAACTGCATCGCTATGGTTGACCCGAGGGCGATGCCAACCCTACGATATTGGATCCGCCGAGGCGGCTTGTTGGCCATCCAGGATTTAGAGTGAAAATGGATGGCGAATGGTTTGACATAGCCGTTCATCCCCTCATCATGGAGCACACAAAGGTGCGGCTCGCGTTCGAATCCGCCGATGCCCCTGGATTCGCGTGAAGAAACGTCGCAGGGGGGCGAATCACTGTCGAGAGGTGACCATTTCGAATGGAATTCCGAGGATTCGGCTCCCGAGGTCGTCATCGGTCGGCGACTCCGGGTGCGACGGAGAGGCTCGATTCAAGGTAGGATGACATGAACGCGATCTGGGACCCTGCCGCGCTCGCTCAAGGCTTCTGGCAAGGGGTCTTCGAACTCCTCGCCCTGTCGATCATCGCGGCCTTCGGCACCTTCATCTTCCAGCGGCGACAGGCCCGCTACACCTTGCGCGAGGAGTTGATCGATTCCATCAACCAGTTCGCGATCAGCCTGTACAAGCCGCGCAAGCTCTACCAGGCGATCATCGATCGGAGCTGCGATCCCCTGGCCCACATCGCCGACGCGCCGCATCGCGAGGCCAGGCGCCTCGAGACGATCTATCGGGCGCTGGAAGATGTGGTCGCCGCCACGGGGCAGTTCCGCGTCGTGCAGGTCAAGCTGATCCCGCTCTACGGCCACGACCCGGAGATCTTCGCCTACTACCTGGCCATCTGGCGCTATCTCAAGGAGGTCCGTGACCGCATGGGGCGGTCCGAGACGTTGTATTTCCAGACCGAGCAACCGGACTCGACCGACGCCTTCTATTTGTTGATCGATTCGTTCCGCTACCGGATCATGCTGCGGCGGTTTGTCCGTCGTCCGCCCGACTTGGCGAGGCCCTCGGAGGCGGTGCTTGCCGAACTACGCCGCCGTGGGGACGAGGTCTATGCGGAGTTCTTCGGAGGCGCTGTGAAGGATCCGACGGTCGCATCGATCTCCGCGGCCTCAGGCAGGACGGCCGCGGTGGTTGCGGGCGCCTGATCCCCGGGCCCGCCGGGGAGCGATGGGCCTGGTATCGCCCTCATCCCGGTATCTCCGAGACCTCGTGCCTCGACCAGGGGATTCGCTCCGGCGCGGCGCGGGAGGCAGCGGCGCGTCTCGCGGCCCCGCCCCCCGGTCTGCGACCTCGATCCATCCTCCGATGAGGAAGATCCTGGTCAATTCGACGACGACGAGCCGGTCAGGCGGGAGCCATCCTTCTTCACCTGATCGGTGGGGACCAAACCGTAGAAGACGACCGTCGTCGCCTGGCCGGTCTGAGACGCGAGCGAGATGGGGGTCGTACGGACAGTCTGCCGCTGCATCGCCCGGCTTCCCAGGCTGCCTCCGCCGAGTGTAGGCCCGGCCGTGCCTTTGTAGGTCACCGTGAATCCCGTTCCGCCGCTGTTGAGCGCCGACGTCGAATCCAGCAGGGTCCCCCGGCTCGTGATCATGTCGATCGCCTCATTTTGCCAGTTGGAATCATTGATCGGGCCGTTGACCGAGTCGATCGTCGCCGAGGCGTTGCTGAACGTGATCGTCCCGAAATTGGCCAGGCTCGACTGGCCTCCCCCCACGGACGGGGCCTCGACGATCCACTCGGCGGAGCTCTGCGAGGCGGTCGGGCTCTGCGTCTTGTTCGTGTTCTGGGTGGTGGTGAAGGTTTCGTTCCTGGTGGAGTCGGTGATACTGAGGACGAAGTTGCCCGAGCCGGTGTAATTGACCGAGGCCGTGATCGAATCGCCCGGCTTGATCGTGAAGCCCGAGATCACCTGCTCCGGCTGCCCGTCTCCGGAGGAGTACATCTCCCACCAGGCGTCATAGCGGGCGGTCCCGTTGGATACGTCCTGCTCGGTCCCGAGCTGCTCGACGGTCGAATCGGAGAGTCCGTCGATCCCCACCCAGGCAGAGGAGTAGTAGTTGCCGCGGCGCGGGGCGGTCACCGTCGGGACGACCCACGACCCGCTGACTGACGTCACCGAGCCGGCCGCCGGGGATGATAGGTTCGTGGCGGCTCCATAGCCGGACCAGTTCGTGCTATAGACCGTCGAGAGCAGGCGGCGAGACTCGAGCTGATCGTGACGCGGCTGGAACTGGAACTTGAGATGAGTAAGACGGCGCATAGGTGCTCCTCTTGGATGTGGATTTGCAAGGGGTGACGTTCACGTCCAGTCCATTCCGTTCGTCGCGCCGGCCCCCACACGAATGCGGCCAGGGCCATTGCCGCGCGATCCGACGAACATGGCGCGTAGGCGTAACGGCAAACGGCCGGGTCCTCTGTCGTCCCGGCGTCGAATCGAGGCATCGGTGCGTCGAAGTAGCGCATGAGCGTCCGGACTCGGGCGGCGGAGAGGGCCGGCCCTGCCAGGGCGAGATTCGATTCGAGGTAGCGGGGTATCCGCCCGCGACCTGTCGGACAACCATGGGAACTATGACAACGGAAAGTGAGGTTCGAGCGAGCATTATTACGCGGCTCCGATTCCGTTGCAAGAGACCAGTGTCGGCCCTCCCGAGGAGCACGTGGCCACCCGTCGGCCATCGGCGTCCCATTCGTCGTCGCCCAGTTCGCCGCGGACCGATTTCGAATCCCGCTCCACCCAGTGGGATTACGCGGTGTTACCCTGCTTCTCCCGACTGGATTCCACCCATTCCGGGTGGCCACCTTGGCGACGAGGTGAAGGCCGGATTCCGATGTCAGTCCGTTGTCTATGTTAGGCCGCAATCCCAGCGTGTGGCGCGATCCTCTTGGAACGCCACTTGTGCTCGGCTCGTTCGGAGGACCGCGGCCCAGGAACTGTACAGGCTCTGTCTGAGATACGACGGCCGAACGGGATCGCCCCTCATCCGCTCTTCGGGCACCTTCTCCTGTAGCGCGATACGGTATACGAATCGTATCGCGCCTCACTGGCGACATCGGTCACGGTTGAGACTCCCCGCTGCCGCGGGGCGAAGCGGAAGAGACGACGTCTCTTATGCCGCAATCCGAAATCGGAAATCGAAAATCCAAAATGCGAGGCCCCCTCGCCCGCCCTTCGGGCACCCGCTCCCCGCTGCCGCGGGGCGAGCGCGTCCGAGTGCTCGACCATGGTTCGGTTTGACGCTATCAGATTCCGACGCCGAACCCTTCGCGATAGCGTTTGTGGATGAGTTCATCGGCCTCGGGTGCGTTGGTCGCCTTCATCGCGGCGGCGTCCCATTCGATCCGCTTCTGAAGTCGCAGGGCCAGGTTGCCGACCAGGAGTGCCTCGGTGAAGGGGCCCGAGTAGGCGAAGCCCGCCTTGGCGTCCTCGGGCTTGTGATCCTTGCACGCCTTGATCCATTCCGCGCGATGGCCGATCGAGCGAGGGATCGTCGGTTCGGGCACCCGGAATTCGTTCCGCAGACTCTCCGGGTAGAGGGTCGGCGGCCCCGACCAGCCGCCTCCGACGAGCGTCCCCTTGTCGCCGACGAAGTAGATCCCGTTGTCGGAGAGCGACGTGGATTCCGGCATGTCGCGCGGTCTCGGGGGCAGCTTGCCGCCGTCGTACCAGGTGAGTGTCACCGCGGGGCGATTGCCCTTCGCGGCGAATTCGTACCGAAGAACGGTCCAGAGCGGATACGATTCCGGCTTGAGCTCGCTCGTGGTGGCTTCGACGGCGGTTGGTGCGCCAAGGTCGAGGGCGTAGAAGGCCGGGTCCATGTTGTGGATGGCCATGTCGCCCAGCGCCCCGGTGCCGAAGTCGAACCATCCCCGCCAACTGAAGGGGTGATACAGGCTCGAGTACGGCCGCATCGGCGCGGCCCCGATCCAGAGGCCCCAGTCGAGCGAGGCGGGGACCGGCGGCGTCTCGGTCGGCCGGTCGCGATTCTGGGACCACCACTTGCCCGGCCGGTCGGACCAGCAATGGATCTCACGCACCGGCCCGATCGCGCCGGCTTCCAGCCATTCTCGCGTCTGTCGGAGCCCTTCGCTCGCGTGGCCGTTGTTCCCCATCTGAGTCACCAGGCCCGTCTCGCGGCCGATGCGCGCCATGACCCGGGCCTCCTCGATGGAGTGGGCCATCGGCTTCTCGACATAGACGTGCTTCCCGGCGCGCAGGGCCGCGATCGTGATCGGGGCGTGCATGTGGTCGGGCGTCGCGATCATCACCGCGTCGATGTCCTTCCGCTTGTCGAGGAGCACGCGATAGTCGCGGAACTGCTCGGCCTTCGGGAAGGCCATGAATGTGCCCGCCGCCTTGTTCGAGTCCACGTCGCAGAGGGCGACGATGTTCTCGGTCGCCATGTCGCGGACCACGCCGCCGCCCTGGCCGCCGACCCCGATCCCCGCGATGTTCAGCTTCTCGCCGGGCGGCGTGAATCCCCTCCCCAGGACGTGACGCGGCACGATCTGGAACGCGAACGCGGTCCCGGCGACGGTCTGTAAGAATCGGCGACGCTTCATGACGGGTCAACTCCTCGGGTTGCCGGGGAACCTCTCTCGACCGATCGAGCATAAGGCGCCGGGAAGCCCGAGCAAGCGCGCGGAAACGACCGGCTCTCCTCGAGCACCGGAATTGAGCACCGAAAAGAGGACCATCATTGAAGAGAGAAGACGTCCGCAGATGAACGCAGATTAAAAAGGCAGATTAAATCAAACAGACATAAATAAAATCAGAAATTCATATTGCGTCTGTCTTCCGGATTTCGGCTTTCCATCTGCGTTGATCTGCATTCATCTGCGGATAAACTCTTAGATCGACCCTGGATCTGGCGGCGACGAAGGCGAATCGAGGCCGCATCCGTCCGAGTCGTGCACCCCGGATGACAATCGATTCCAACAGAGGCAAGGAAATCCGATGCATTTGATTCCCGCACTCGCAGCTCCGGCCCTGGCGCTCTGGCTGGCGACGTCCGCGGTATGGACCCAGCCGGTTCCGTCGAACTTCTCGGTCCCCGACGACGTCACGATGCGGTCGGCCACCATCATCAGTGAGGGCACCCGCATGGCCGCGGAGGTCTTCGCCCCGAAGGACCCGAAGAAGGACAAGCTGCCCACCATCATCATGAGCCACGGCTGGGGCGGCACAGCGGCGGCCTTGCGTCCCGACGGGGTCGCGTTCGCTCGCGCGGGGTATCTCGTGGTCACGTTCGATTACCGCGGTTGGGGCAAGAGCGACTCGCGACTGGTGCTCGTCGGCGACAAGCCCGAGAAGAAGGACGGCAAGCTGGTCGCCGAGGTGAAGGAGGTCCGTGAGGTGGTCGATCCGATCGACCAGACCACCGATATCCTGAACGCGATCCACTGGGCCGTCGGCGAGCCGCTGTGCGATCGCGAACGCATCGGCATCTGGGGCTCCTCGTTCTCCGGCGGCCATGTCGTCTACGTCGCCGCTCGCGACCCTCGCGTGAAGGCGTTCGTGAGCCAGGTGGGCTCGATGGACGGGCGCTGGGCGATCGATAACCCGCAGTTGCGGAATTACACCTTCGGCCAGGGGACCGCTCGCACTCGCGGTCAGATCGGATATCCCAGACCCCTCGAGAAGTTCGGCACGTTGACCGGCGCGCCGATCATCGAGAAATTCGCGGGCTACGCACCGATCGAGGATATCGGACGATGCAAGGACTGCGCGAAGCTCTTCATCATCGCCGAGAAGGAAGAGCTCTTCGATAACAAGGACCACGCGATCCTGGCCCATGAGCGTGCCACCGGCGTCAAGAAACTCGTCACGATCCCGGGGATCAAGCACTACGGCGTCTACTACGAGGCTCGGGCCCGGGCGCAGCGGGAAGCGATCGCCTGGTTCGATGAACATCTGAAATAGTTGAATCGAATTCGGTTTGACAGGATGTACAGGATATCGAAGATGGGGCATCGAGTTTGACCTGCGCGGATAAGCAGTGGCACCCGGGAATCGCGAGCGCGGCCGTGATTATCCTGGACGCATTCGAACATTTTTTTGGTTGCCCAAAAAAATCTTTTTTCTGATCGGAAATAGCTATTGGAGAGGATCAAGTCGATCCGTTATAAAGGGTAGGACACAGGGTGGATGGAAATCGCTTGACGCAAATCGGTTTTGCGTGCTGGGGAGAGTGCGTGCGAGAGAGTGGTGATAACGGATGGCGAGGACGATGATGGGGGCAGTCGAAGAGATCGCGCCCGAGCGCCGGTCGCTGGACGAGGTTCACGGTTCGGTGGCGGTGCCATCATCGGGAGGGACGCGGCAGGGGCTGCGCCAGTTCCTGGCTTTTCTCGGCCCGGCGTATCTGGTCAGCGTCGGCTACATGGACCCGGGGAACTGGGCGACGGACCTGGCGGGTGGCGCCCAGTTCGGCTACGCGCTGATCTGGGTCCTCCTGATGTCCAACCTGATGGCCGTGCTGTTGCAAACCCTGGCGGCACGCCTGGGAGTGGTGACCGGGCATGACCTGGCCCAGGCGTGTCGTGCCGAATACTCGCCGGGTGTCAACGCGATCCTCTGGGTACTGGCGGAGGTCGCCATCGCGGCGACCGACCTGGCCGAGATCCTGGGGACGATCATCGCATTGAAGCTGCTGTTTGGCCTCCCGTTGTTGTGGGGATGCCTGGTCACGGCCTTCGATACGTTCCTGTTGCTCTACCTTCAACGCTGGGGGATGCGGCAAGTCGAGGCCGTGATCCTGGCGCTGGTCGCGACGATCGGGCTGTGTTTTCTGGTCCAGATCTTCATGGCCCGTCCGGACATGGCCGGGGTCGTTTCGGGGCTGCGGCCGACCCTGCCGCCGGGGTCGTTGTACGTGGCGATCGGCATCCTGGGCGCCACGGTGATGCCGCATAACCTGTACTTGCATTCGGCGCTGGTCCAGACGCGTCGGATCGGGAGCGACCGGAAGAGCAAGGCGATAGCCTGCCGCTACTACCTCATCGACTCGACGATCGCATTGAATCTCGCCTTCTTCGTCAACGCGGCCATCCTGATCGTGAGCGCGGCGGTATTCCACCGGCATGGCGTGGAAGTCGCCAGCATCGAGGAGGCGTACAAGCTCCTCCCTTCCTTCCTGGGACAGGCCGCGCCGATCCTGTTCGGCGTCGCCCTGTTGTGCGCGGGACAGAGCTCGACGCTCACCGGGACGCTGGCCGGTCAGATCGTGATGGAGGGTTACCTCCACTTGCGCATGGCGCCCTGGCTGCGTCGGATGATCACCCGGCTTCTCGCGCTGGTTCCGGCGGTCCTGGTGATCTCGCTCGCGGGCGATCGCTCGACGCAGGGACTGATCATCCTCAGCCAGGTGATCCTGAGCTTGCAGCTCTCGTTCGCGGTGATCCCGCTGATCCACTTCACGTCCAACCGCCGCAATATGGGCGTCTTCGCGACGCCTTTGTGGGGGCGCGTGCTGGCCTGGACGACGGCCGCGGTCATCGTCGCGCTCAATGGCAAGCTGGTCCTGGATCAGATCGGCGAGTGGGTTGCTCTGGCCTCGACGTCGGCGAGGCACCTCGGTCCGATCCCGTTGAGCTGGCTGGTCGCGGGCGGCCTGTACGCGGTGGCGGGCGCCGTCGGCGGGCTCCTGGTCTGGGTGACCATCAAGCCGATCGTGAGACCCTCGCCGCCCTGGCTCCCCAAGCCGGCCGTGAAGCTCGACTGGATGACCGCGCTGCGGCCCCGAAAGTTGTCCAGGATCGGCGTCGCGCTGGAGCACGACCACGCCGATGCGGAGATCCTGAATCGAGCCCTCGGCCTGGCCCAGACCCAGGGCGGCCCCTCCGAGCTGGTGCTGCTCCACGTCGTTGACACGGCGATGACGCGCGTCCTCGGTCCCGAGACGGCCGACCGCGAGACCGGCGCCGATGAGCGTTACCTGGCCGACCTGGTCGCCGCGTTGCATGAGCGGGGTTACTCCGCGCGATCGGTCTTGCTCTATGGGCCCGATCCCGCGGGCGAGCTCGTATCCCACCTCCGACGCGATCCGGTCAACTTGCTGGTCGTCGGTTCGCACGGCCACGGGATGGTCCGCGACCTGCTCCTGGGCCAGACGGTGGATCGCGTTCGACACGGCCTCGACGTGCCGATGCTCATCGCCCGACCGGACCGCGACGGCATGGTCTCGGGAAACTCCGCCGAATCGGGCCCTCCTCGGCCGGAAGCCGCCCCGGGCGCCTCGGCTTGAGGCGCAGGGCGATCGTCACTTCGCCGAAGCCGTGCCTCCACGACCGGGCGATCTCAACCCGAGGACCCCTCCCAAGATCCTGCTAAAGAAGGATTGGCACGGGGGTGGGAAGCGAAGCCCCAGGATCTCTCGGATATTTGTCGGAGGCCATCGCGGGATGGTACGATCGATGACGAAAGGACGCCAATTGGCGGCGATTGACCGCGCCGAGAGGCCCGTCCTATAATGCTTTGCGACCTCAGGGGGAGTTCTCTTCGGCTAGTCGGGCGGCACGTGCGGGCCGTGGGCAGGCGATGGCCATCACGTATTACAAACGGTTCCGCATGGAGATCGACCTGGACCGGGCGGTGACGGCCGGCGTCCTGCCGGATCCGTTCGTCTGGGTGCCGTGGGAAGAAACCTTGCTGGAACAACATGCCGAGGTCAAGTATCGGAGTTTCCTGAAGGAGATCGACGCCTTCGTCTTTCCCTGCCTGGGCGATCGATATGGCTGCCGGCGACTGATGAACGAGATCCGACGGAAGCCGGGTTTTCTCCCCGGTGCCACCTGGCTGATCGCGAATCCGTCGGGATACGTGGGGACCGTTCAGGGCGTGAGGGATCATGGCCAGATCGGAGCGATCCAGAATGTGGGCGTGCTCCCGTCGTATCGGGGGCTCGGCCTGGGGCGGGCCCTGGTGCGACGATCCTTGGCCGGTTTCTGCGAGGCCGGCCTCCACCGAGCTTACCTGGAGGTCACGGCGGAGAATGCCGCGGCCGTCCAACTGTATCGAAACGTGGGATTCCGTCGGACCAAGACGCTTTACAAGGCGATTGACGAGTGACGCAGACTGGAGTCTTCGTCAGGGCGTGACGCCGGGAAATCACGGATGATGTATCATGATGGAAGGGGCTGTGCCGCGCCCGAATAGCGGTTGCGGGGACCTCATCGGCTCGATACGGTTGATGGATCGTACGAGGGCATCAGCCTGGGAATTCCTTGATCGAGGTGCACGTGACGGATGCGAATACATCGGCGATTCAGCAGCACGTCTGTCCCAACGGGTTGGTGCTGCTCGCCGAGACGATGGCGGGAGTCCAGTCGGCGGCGTTCACGATGCTCCTGCCGGCGGGGGTCGCCTATGAAGGGGCCGAAGGCCTGGAGCTCGGCGGCGGCGCGGCGACGATGGCGGCGGACTGGATCACGCGCGGGGCGGGCGATCGGGACAGCCGCGAACTGCTGGCGGCGCTCGATAACCTCGGGGTCATCCACGCGGAGGGCGCCCATACTCTGCACACCTCGCTGGCCGCGGCGACCCTGGGTCGTAACATCGAACCGGCCTTGGAGATCTTCGCCGACGTGGTACTCCGTCCCCACCTCGATGATGATCAGGTCGAATCGATCCGGGCGCTCTGCCTCCAGAACCTCCGGAGCCTCGAGGACGATCCCAGCTCGAAGGTCATCCATGAGTTGAGGAGACGCCATTTTCCCGACCCGTTGGGCCGTCCATTGCCCGGGAATACCGAGGGGGTCACCGGCCTGACTCCGGATGACCTCCGCCGATTCTGGGAGGCGACCTATCGGCCCAACGGCGCCATCCTGGGAGTGGCCGGCGCGATCGACTGGCCCCGCCTTCGCGACACCGTCGACCGGCTCTTCGGCGAATGGAAGCCGCGCCCCGAGCCCAGGATTCACCTGCGGCCCGTCGGGCCTTTGCGCGACCACATCGTACGCGAGACCCAGCAGATCCAGATCGCCTTCGCCCGTCCCGCGGCGAATGTCGACAGCCCCGAGTATTATTCGGCACGGGCCGCCGTGGCCATCCTCGGGGGCTATTCCTCGGCCCGGCTGTTCACGGAGGTCCGCGAGAAGCGCGGGCTGTGCTACTCGGTTTACGCGGGGTACGAGCACCAGCGGGACCGCTCCGCCATGCTCTGCTACGCGGGGACCTCGACCGACCGGGCCCAACAGACCCTCGACGTCATGTTCGTCGAGCTCGATCGGCTCGCCCGCGACGGGGTCGCCCTCGACGAGCTGGAGACCATGCGAGCGGGCCTGAAGAGCTCGCTGATCATGGCGCAAGAGTCGAGCATGAGCCGATCCGACGCCCTGGCTTCCGACTGGTATTACCTGGGCCGGGTGCGGAGCATCGAGGAGATCTCCGACGCCCTCGATGCGCTGACGCCCGAGGGCGTCTCGGACTACGCCGCCGGGATGTCGCGGCTTGAAGATCTGACGATCTTGACGCTCGGACCCAACGCGCTTCGTTTACCGTAATTTGTCATCCGTCTGACTTATCGGTGTGGCGAGGATCGATCGATCGGGGATCAGGAAGACCAAGATGAATTTTCATCAGACGACCCTGAACAATGGCCTGCAAGTCATCGCCGAGCTGAACGATCGCGCGCACTCCGTGGCCGCGGGGTTCTTCGTCAAGGCGGGGAGTCGCGACGAGTCGAGCGATCTGGCGGGCGTCTCGCATTTCCTCGAGCACATGACGTTCAAGGGGACTCCGCGCCGCGACGCCCTGAAGGTCAATCGCGACCTCGATCGCATCGGCGCCAAGCATAATGCGCAGACCTCGGAGGAAGACACGTTCTATCACGTGACCTGCCTGCCCGAGTACCTCCCATCGGCCTTCGACGTCCTCTCCGATATCCTCCGGCCGTCGCTCAAGAGTGAGGAATTCGAGACCGAGAAGCAGGTGATCATCGAAGAGATTCGGATGTATATGGACGACCCGATGATGGTGGCCTACGAGGCGGCCAAATCGGCCCACTTCGGCGGGCATCCGCTGGGCAACAGCCTCCTGGGTAGCGTCGATTCGATCACCGCGCTCACGGCCGACCAGATGCGCGATTACTTCGCGGGGCGATACAGCCCGGCCAACATCGTCCTGGGCTTCGCCGGGAAGGCGGAGTGGGGCCCGCTGGTCGAGCTGGCGCGGGCGCATTGCGAGACCTGGAGTGGCGGCCGAGCGAGCCGGCAGGCCGTGCCTCCGCAGGGTACCGGAGCGTTCCGGACCATCCTGCGCGCCGACGACCAGCAGCAGACCGTGGTCGGCGTCGGAGATGGGCCTCCGCTCGAGAGCCCGGACCGTTACGCGGCGCATCTGCTGGCCACTATCCTCGGCGACTATACCGGCTCACGCCTCTACTGGACCCTCAAAGATCCGGGTTACGCCGACGGAGCCGATATGTCCTACCATGACTACAACCAGGCCGGGGCCTTCTTCTCATTCCTGAGTTGCGAGCCCGAATCGACCCAGGACAACCTCGGCCGGATCGTCGAGGTCTACAAGACGCTGATGCGGGAGGGGCCGACCGAGGATGAGCTGGTCCGGGCCAAAAACAAGGTGCTCGCGCGGTCGGTCCTCCGGAGCGAGCGTCCCATGGGCCGCCTCGCCTCGCTGGGCTCCCACTGGATGTACCATGGCAATTACCTCTCGGTGGAAGACGAGCTCGAGGCGTTCAATCGCGTGAGCCTCGGCGACGTGCGGCGCGTGCTGGCCCAATGGCCGCTCTGGCCGATGACCATCGTATCGGTCGGGCCGACCACCGACGTGCATCGGCCATCCTGACGACGGTGGCCGGTCTCGCCGGGTCCCCTCAACACTCTCGCGGTCGTGCCACATGCGTATCGTCAGCTTGCTCCCGTCCCTCACCGAGCTGGTTTGCGCCCTGGGACGTCGCGGCGACCTGGTCGGCGTCACTCACGAGTGCGACGATCCGCCGGGCGTGGAGCGGTTGCCCCACCTGACCCGGAGCCGCATCCCCGGCGCCGCCACCGGCGTCGAGATCGATGCCATGGTCAGCGATCAGGCCGGGAGCCTCTACGAGCTCGACGGAGGCCTGTTGGCGGACCTCCGCCCCGACCTGATCCTGACCCAGGAACAGTGCGACGTTTGTGCCGTCAACGAGGCGACGGTCCGCCGCGCCGCGATGGCGATAGCCGGGCAACCACGCGTCGAGAGCGTCAACCCGACCACGCTGGCCGAAGTCTTCGGCATGTTCCGCTCGATCGGCACGCTGATCGATCGCGAGGCGGAGGCCGATGCGCTCGTCGGCCGGTTCGAGGCGACGGCACGGGAGATCGCGAGACGAAGGAATTCGACGGGACGTCTCGCATCCGAGATCCCTCGCGTGTTCCTCCTCGAATGGATCGACCCGCCCTTCGCGTCGGGGCACTGGAACCCCGAAATCATCCATCTGGCGGGTGGAGGCGACCCGGTGGGTCTCGCGGGCCGGAAAGCCCGGCGCATCGATTGGACCGAGGTCGCCGAGAGCCGGCCGGACGTCATCATCGCCGCCCCATGCGGCTTCGCGCTCGATCGCGCACGCGACGAATTGGATCTGCTCCGCGATCGCTCCGAGTGGAGGAATCTGAAGGCCGTTCAGGAGGGTCGCGTCGTGATCGTGGACGGCTCCGCCTATTTTTCGCGGCCCGGTCCCCGCCTCGAGACCAGCCTGCGGATCGCCGCGGCAGCCATCGATCCCGAGCAATATGGCGACCTGGCGCCCGCCGAAGGTCGAGGTTGGCAACGCTGCCGACCGCTCGCCTGAAATCCAAATAACAACGGCCGGAGAGCTTGATGCTCTCCGGCCGTGCAGGTTCGTTACCTCGCCTTGCGTTACTCAGAGGCCGCTGAGGTCGAGGGCCATCACGCGGATGCCCTGCTTCAGGCCGAGCGTCTTGACGGCGTCCTCGGAGGCCGGGAGCGTCATGTGCTTCCGGGGCGGGAGGCTGATCCCCCAGAGGAGCTTGGGCGTCTCGCCCGGCTTGTCGGTCTGGCCGAGCACGCTCAGTCCGTTAAGGACCAGCGGGGAGGCGTTCTCGATGCGGATGCCGTAGGTCAACTTGCCCTTCTCGCGGGGGCCTTTGATCAACTGGGCCCGAACGAGCCGGTTGAGCACTCCCTCGGCGAGGGCGTCGGCGAACTTGGCGGTGTCCGGCTTCCCTTCGGCCTTGGCGATCGGCAGCGAGAATTTTCCGAACGCGACCCAATTCTGGGCGGTGCCGTCGGTGCTGGAAACCTGGACGAGAGCCTCGCCGCCGGTGAGGCGGATTTGGCAGGCCACGGCCGGACCTTCGGGTTGAGTCGGAATACCCATCGCCGCCTGCAAGCCCAGCACGGTCTTGTCCTTGAGGGACGTCGTCAGGTCGGTTGCCATCGCCTCGCTGGCGGGGTCGGTACCGGTGATCTGGAACAAGATCCGTCCGCTCTCGCCTTCCGGCAGCGTGCCTAGGCGGTCGACGAAATCCTGGGCCAAGGTCAGCTCATAGAGGTTCGCCCACTTGTTCGAGAGCTGGGCGATCGAGGCCCACTCCATACCCCCGGCCAGTCGCCACATCACGAGCTGAGAGACCGAAGCGGGGGCCTTGTTGGCCGAGAGCCGCTTGAGGGCCTTCTGCACCCGTGGATCATCATTCACTTTGGCGATGTCGCCGACGATCCGGAGCGGTTCACCCTGCTCGGGGAGGGCCAGGCCCGAATCCGGACTCGGGGGCGAGAGGCTGACCAGGCTGGTGGGCAAGTTCCGGGTCTGCTTGGGCTTCAGATCGGCGAACAACAGGTCGGTAGGCGGGACCGAACGCATGCCGCCGCCCATGCCGCCGCCCATGCCACCGCCCATGCCGCCGCCCATGCCACCCATACCACCACCCATCATCCCACCGCCCATACCCATCATCATGGCTCGCCGATCCCAGCTCTCTACGTCTCCGCAGAAATACATGATGATATTGGAGAGCATCATCATTCCCTGCATCGGGGGCATCGTGCCGGATGAACGGCCCATGCCGCCCATGCCGCCCATGCCGCCGCCGCCCATACCGCCGCCGCCCATACCGCCGCCGCCCATGCCGCCGCCGCCCATACCGCCGCCCATGCCGCCCATACCGCCGCCCATGCCGCCCATCTGGCCGGTTGCGCCTTGTGCGACGATTCCCGGGGGCAGGATGACGCGGAGCGGCTTGCTCGTGCGGTTGGTCACGGAGATGGTCATCCGGCCATCACCGGTGCCTTCCGCTTTCGCGGAGACGTAGCCCTGATTCATCGCGGCGAGGAGGTTATACGAAGGGATCTCGTCATCCGTCTTGGAAGTCGTCTTCTCCTGGGTGGTCTTGGTGGCCGTGACCGAGGAGCCGTCCTTCTTTTTCTTGGACGTCTTGTCCTTCGTTCCGTCGGCCGCCGCGATCATCGGCAGCAGCGTGATCAAGAGATTGCCTGCGACGATCGCAGCGATTGTTCGACCTGGCTGACGCATTGAGTGGACCTTTCCGGGTCAGTTCGAGAGGGTGGCTATCCTACGAGGTGGACGTATCGGGTCGGGACCGAGAGTAGCCTCTTGGATTTTCTTGGTGGCGACGGAGTGGAGTCCGATCGCCTTCAAAGAGGCCGATTCCGCCGGTCGTTCATGGGAATTCCAACGATTGACGGGTCATCGAGACGTATGAAGCCTGAGGGAAGCCGCATCGCCAAGCTTAACATGCCTCTCGAGATCGGGCGAAATTCGACATCGAATTCCCAAGAGACGTATAGGCCGAGATTTGCGACCGCTATCGGACTGCCTCATTTCTCAAGAAAGCCCAGAACACGGGGCGACAAGGCAGACCACGGAGGGGAGCGGTCGGACCGATTGCCTCAATGTCGATTCTTTGACTTCCCTGCTGACAATTAGAAAGACGACGACTTCCGAGCCGCTATTCGCTATCTTGACAACGAATCGACCAGTTCGATGCCATCGTCTGGGAGTCGCGTACGCGGGATCGGAAAGCTGACGCTTTTCGACGCCCGGATCTCACGGCCCGGGAAAAGCCGCCACTCAGAGACTCACCCTAGACGAACCCGGTCGAGGATTTATTCGCAACCACGAAAGATTATTTCCAAAACGAATTCATTCGTTTTGACGTACGGCTGGGCGATCGATTTCGATAGGATGATGGCAAAATGGGTTACGTCTCACACCTCGTCTGCTCGGTCTGTGGCGTGGAATATCCCGCGGATCGCGTCATGAATCTTTGCGAGCGGGACGGCCGGCCACTTCATGTGGTCCTGGATCTGGAGCGTCTGAAGGCCGAGCGCGGCCGCGACGGCTGGTGGTCGCCTGGACGGCGAAACCTGTGGCGTTTTGGCGGCCTGTTGCCGCTCGATGCCGACGATCCCGTAGACTTGCGACAGATCGTCGGTCTGGGAGAGGGCTGCACGCCCTGTCTGCGATATGCGCACCCGCTGGCCGATCGGCTCAGGTGTCTCCTGGAAGTCAAGGATGAGGGGAAACACTACGGCGGTTTCGGGGGGAATCCGACGCTCTCCTTCAAAGATCGCGGTATGGCGATGACGGTCTCGATGGCCCGGGCCTTGGGATTGAACCGTCTCGCGGTGCCGACGCAGGGCAATGCCGGCGACTCGCTCGCCGAGTACGGCGTCGCGGCGGGTCTCGAGGTGGTCGTCGTGATGTCGCCCGACACCGACTTGCCGGTGCTCGGCAAGGTCGCCGCACTGGCCAAGCTTCATCCCGATCTCGTCAAGGTCGAGCTCGTGGCGGGGACGATCATCGACTGCGGCAAGCGGATTCGCGAGGAATACGTGCCGAGGGGATACTTCAGCGTCGCCACGTTTCAGGAGCCGGGTTGGCGCACCGAAGGGAAGAAGACCCTGGGCCTGGAGATGGCCGAGCCGGCCGGGGATCGCCTGGACGAGCGCCGATGGCAACTGCCGGACGTGATCGTTTACCCGACAGGGGGCGGGACCGGTGTCGTCGGCATGGCCAAGGCGTTCGACGAGCTGGAGGCATTGGGACTCGTCGGCCCCGACCGGCCCCGGATGGTCTGCGTCCAGAGCACGGCCAGCACGCCGATCGTGCGCGCCTTCGAGTCCGGGGCGGCCGACATCGAGCCCCGATCTCCGGGACAGACGGTCGCCACCGGGCTGAACGTGGCGCAGAACGTCGGGCATATCAACGTCCTGAAAATCGTCCGAGCGACGGGCGGCTGCGCGGTCGCGGTGTCCGAGGAGGCCATCGGCGAGGTGATCCGCGAGGAATGGCGAGATCGACGCTTCGCCTGGTCGCCCGAGGGCGCCGCGACGCTCGCCTCACTCCCCGAACTGGCCGACCGCGGCATGATCCGACCCGGTGATCGAGTCGTGCTGGTCAACACGGCCTCGGCCGAGAAATACCTGCCGACGATCCGTGATCGGCTGGACGGCGGCCTTTGATCGGGTCATTGGTCACTGGTCGTCACTCGAATCGTCGAGGTCCAGGTCTGGTTCATCGTCGAGGATGTCCGTCTCGGCGCCTTCGAGTGCCGGCTCGAGGGGCAGCTTCCCGAGGCGGAGCACATAGGCCGTCATCTCCTTGGCTTTTCGGGGCCAGGGCATGGCTTCCACCCGGGTGACCGTCTCCTCGATGGGATAAGGGATTCGCCTCAGCTCGATCTTGTGATCCTCGATGACGGCGAAGCCGGCGCGCGGATCGCCGTCGCGGGGGAGTCCGACGCTCCCCGGGTTGAGGACCAGGACGCCGTTGACTTCCAGCTTGAACTGCATGTGTGTATGGCCGACGCAGACGATGTCGGCGTCGACATTCTGAAGCCGCTTGGCCCAGACGTTCGGGTCCTTGAGCAAGTACTCATCCAGCGGGTCGCGAGGCGTGGCGTGGACCAGCAGGAACCGTTTGCCGGCCAGGGTGAATCGCTGGGTCACGGGCAGCTTGAGGAGGTAACTGCGCTCGTCGTGACCGAGTGCGTCCCACATCGAGGGCCGCGTCGCCATCGTCAGATAGCGATACCCCGTCTTGCCCGTGACGGGGATTCCCTGGGCGACCCCATGGTCGTGGTTGCCCCGGACGGCGTAGGTCGCATGCTCCATCGCCCAACGAACACAGGGCCCGGGATCCGGCCCGTAGTCGACGAGGTCGCCCAGGCAGAGGCAGACATCGAAGGGCTGGGCGATCGCCTGGAGGGCGGCCCAGTTGGCGTGGATGTCGGAGACGACCAGGATCCTCATGATGAGTTGTCGCTCGGCGAAATTGCTCGGTTAAGGGTCTGGGCGTCGGGTGCTGCGTCGGTCCGTCAGCCGAGCCATTGTTCATACCAGAGCTGGAACATCAGGAGGGTCCAGAGGGGCTTGCGATGATCGCGGATGCCGGCCCGATGCTCGACGATGCGGCGGGCCACTTCCTCGGGTCGGAAGATCCCCTGGCATTCGAGGCGATCGCGCCCCAGGAGCCGATCGACCATCGGCACCAGGGGCCCTCGCAGCCATTTCGCGACCGGGATGCCGAACCCCTTCTTGGGTCGTGCCATGATCGAGGGCGGGAGGCGACTGGCCGCGGCGCGCTTGAGCAGGCGCTTGGCCTCGTTTCGGGGGCCCAGCTTGAAGTTCGGGGGGAGGGCGTGGATGAAATCCACCAGGTCGGCGTCCAGGAACGGGGCCCGGACCTCGAGCCCGCAGGCCATGCTGGCACGGTCAACCTTGGTCAGGATGTCCTCTGGCAGGTAGGTATCCTGGTACAGTGCCAGCGATCGAGACAGCGGGTCTGAGCCCCCGCCGACGGCCTCGGCGCGGCGGAGGTGCTCATCCTCGATGCCGATCGGGTCGCCTCCGATCAGCAGCCGGGCGATCTCGGCACCCGAGAACGAACCGAGCCAGCGTTGATGCGCCAGCGGGAGCGGTTCGGCCGCCCCCCTCAGGAACTGCTTGAGCTTGAAGTCGAGGCTGAAATTGCGGTGATCGACGGGCAGCCGCCCGACCGCCGCGCCCGCCAGGGCCTGCGCCGGGCGGGGGAGACGACGGAACAGGCCGGCCGCGCGCTCGGCGGCGAAGGTCGGATATCCGGCCAGCAACTCGTCGGCCCCGTCGCCGCCCAGTACGACCGTCACGTCCTCGCGCGCGAATCGACTCAGGAGGTGAGTCGGCAGGATCGACGCGTCGCCGAACGGCTCATCGAGCCAGCGGGCGACCTCGGGCAGGAGGTCGTAGACCGTCTCGATCGAGAAGGTGCGCTCGCGATGGTCGGTCCCGAGATGTCGCGCCACCGCGCGAGCATGGCCGCTCTCGTCGAAGCTCGGATCCTCGAATCCGATCGAGAAGGTGCGGACGTTCCGCGCCGGCTCGACCTCGCAGAGTGCGGCGGCCACGCTCGACGAATCCACGCCTCCCGAGAGGAAGACGCCCAGCGGCACGTCCGATCGTCGATGCCGCGCCACCGAATCCCGGAATTCGCCCCAGAAGGTCTCGGCCGTCGCGTCGAAGTCGCGTGGGGTGGTCGCCGGGACTTGCGGCTCCCAGTAGCGATGGAGTCGGACCGCGCCCGATTCCCAGACCAGGGCGTGGGACGGGGACAGTTTGCGGAGCGACTCCCAGATCGAGAACGGCGCCGGGAGGTACTCGTAAAAGAGGTAGCGGACCAGGCCGGCGGAGTCGAGCCCGCGACCGATCTCCGGATGGGCCAGCACCGCTTTCGGCTCGGATCCGAAGGCCAAGCCGCCACCGCGAAGCATCCCGTAGTACAGCGGCTTCTGGCCCATCCGGTCGCGAGCCAGGATCAGTCGTGCACGCTTGCTGTCCCAGATGGCCAGCGCGAACATGCCGTTGAGCCGGCGCAGGAAATCCACCCCCTCTTCCTCGTAGAGGTGGACCAGGCTCTCGGTGTCCGACGCGGTCCGGTACCGATGCCCCTTCGCCTCGAGCTCGGCCCTCAGCTCCAGCTCGTTGTAGAGCTCCCCATTGTAGGTGACCCAGATCGTACCGTCCTCGTTCGACATCGGCTGGGCGCCGCCGTCGACGTCGATGATCGAGAGCCGACGATGCCCCAGTGCGATGGGGCCTTCGCAATAGAAGCCGTCGCCATCCGGCCCGCGATGGCTCAACGTCGCCGTCATCCGCTCCGCGATCCCGCGGTCGGCCCCCTGCCCGTCGTTGCGAAGGAATCCGGCGATGCCGCACATCTGGTTGTTGGTTTCCGGTTATAGGTCACGGGGCACGGACATTCGATGGATCGTCCTCGGGCGTTCGTCGCCGGATCGGAGACCGCAATCCTCGACGCGGCATCCTTCCGTTTTAACCGACGAGCATGCTCCGCCGACAGAGTCCGTCGGCTTTCGACTCAACAGGCCGACGGCCGACCCTCTGGCCCGGCCGTGATGTTAATGATCAAATGATTAATGGCCGGCGACCCGAGGTTGATTTCGCGGTCGTCGGCGTCCAAAATGATGCCGCAAACAGGCATCGACGCGATATCCGATTTCAAACGAAGAGATTTTCGGCGCAACCGCCAGCCGCCAGGCCGGCCGGGCGCCGCGGAGATAGGTGAGTGATGGCCTCGTTCAACCCCCAGGAATTCGGCTTCGAAGAGCCCCCGCCTCGCCCCACGACACCCCCGGTCCGGCGTGGTTTCTTGCTGGTTCTCTTCATCCTCTCCTTGGCCGCGCTCGTCGTGTATGGCGTCCCTTACGTCGCAGAGCGAACCGGCTACGCATGGGAGGCGGGTCGGGCCCGGGCGGCCTCCGAAGCCCTGGCGAAGCTGGACAAGCAAGGCATGGTCGCGATGGCCTCCGAACTCTTTCGGATGGCGACCACGGCCGTTTCACCGGCGGTGGTCAACGTCCAGTCCTTCAAGGAGAAGCGAGGCGGCGAGGGATTCCGCGGCTCACCCCTGGGTGCGGACCGTCTGGGCCCCGCATTTCAGAGTTCCGAGCTGGGGTCCGGGGTCATCATCGATAAAGCCAGGGGTTATGTCGTCACCAACAACCACGTGGTCAAGGACGCGGATCGCATCCTGGTCCGGCTGGGCCCCGGCGACGATGTGCAGGCCAGGCTGGTCGGGGCCGACCCCAAGTCGGACCTCGCCGTGCTCCAGATCAAGGCGGACCTCAAAGTCCAGGCGGAGTGGGGAGATTCGGACCAGCTCGATAACGGCGACTGGGTGCTGGCCATCGGCAGCCCTCTCGGCTTCGACCATTCCGTCACCGCGGGCATCGTCTCGGCGACCGAGCGGAATGACGTGCAGATCACGGATTACGAGTCGTTCATCCAGACCGATGCGGCCATCAACCCCGGGAATTCCGGCGGTCCCTTGATCAACCTGGCCGGCAAGGTGGTCGGAATCAACACGGCGATCATCACCAAGTCCGGCGGGTATGAGGGGATTGGCCTGGCGATCCCCTCCGTGCTGGCGAGGAGGGTGGTCGAGGGGCTGATCAGGGAGGGGAAGGTCGTTCGCGGCTACCTGGGAGTCCGGCTCTATCCTCAAGCTCTCGACGCCGAATCGGCTCGGCGACTCAACCTGCCCAATAATCGCGGCGCCTTGATCGTCGATATCCAACCGGGCAGCCCGGCCGAACGCGCGGGGCTCAAACGAGGGGATGTGATCGTCAAGCTGGCCGATCGCGATGTGGCCGACCGGGCGAGCCTGCGAAACCTGGCTGCGAGTCTGGATGTTGGCAAGCAGGTGCCCGTCGCCTTCTATCGGGAAGGGAAGCCCCAGTCCGTGACGGTGACCATGGATGAGCTCCCCCCTGCACCGGAAGTGCTGGCGCTGGGATTCCGCATCCGACCGATCACCGAGCCGTCCGAGGGTGGTGCGGGTATCGAGATCGATCGCGTCGTCAATGGGAGCCCGGCCTACCGGGACGGCCTTCGTCCCGGGATGCGGATCATCGCCGTCGGTCAGGAACGTGTGGCGACGGTGGACCAGTTCGAGGCCGCGATCCGGAAGGTCGAAATCACGCGCGGGCTTCCCCTGGTCGTACAGGCTCCCGACGGCCGGGCCGCCGGGATCCTCGTTGGCGGCGCCCGCGAAACGACTCGGCCCTGAATTCCGCGACGGGTTGCGCGACATCGCCCGACGGAACGGACCTCGTGTCGAGGCTCGACCGAATCCGGAAGTCAATTCATCCAAATGGGTTCCGAGACCTCGAGGCGATTATCTTCCGGGCATTTCCGCCCGTAACGGGACTGGGCAACGCTTACCCTCCAAGGGGTCGATCATCGACCCCAGTTCCCGGTCTCTCTTGTTGCCGGCCCGACCCTGAAATCGCCATAGCTTCGGGGGCGATCGCACGCTTTTCCCTCTCCATGGGGCTTACCACGGCGTCGCAGCAAGTCTGCTCGGGCCATGCGCTCATGGGGAGGCATTTCGAAAATATCAAGTTTGCCAGCTTGACTTGGACACCTGGTTTTGGGGACAAGAACTGCGCGATTGTGAGGATATAGATAAGACGGCGGCACCCCTGGAACAAGGGAATGGCCGTTGTCAAGGGTCGGCGCCGGCCGCGGAAGGCCCGGAGCGGCATCGGCCGGAGAGTCGAACGACAATTCCTAACCGCTAAAATCATGCCGTGTTAGAAAGATCGGCGGCTCTTCGGCGAGACGCCGGGAAAACTTGACCCTAAATCCAGGAGGGTTATAATTCGGTTGAAGCCGCCGACAACGAACAGGGCACGGTGTGCCGTCTTCTGATGAGTTCGGACGACAAGGTTCGGCTCTCGGGGGGCTGCGGACCACGGATCCGGGCCTGAGCCCTCCCTATCAGGAGTTCCCGGTGCCCCGCCATCCCGATAACTCGTTATCCGCCATAAAAAACGCGGTCAACATTGTCGCCCTGGTCGGTGAGTCTCTGACCCTGCGTCGTGTGGGTAATAAATACAAGGCGCTTTGCCCGTTCCACGACGACCACAATCCGTCCCTCGAGCTGAACCCGGAACGCCAGTCGTACAAATGCTGGAGTTGCGGGGCCGGCGGGGACATCTTTGATTTCGTGAAGAATTACGAACACGTGGATTTTGCTGAGGCGTTGCGCATGCTGGCGGATCGGGCGG
Organism: uncultured Planctomycetota bacterium; assembly: GCA_963743925.1. Classification (GTDB taxonomy): domain Bacteria; phylum Planctomycetota; class Planctomycetia; order Isosphaerales; family Isosphaeraceae; genus CAVZRC01. The sequence continues at coordinate 513,226 of CAVURY010000041.1, forward strand.
GGATTGTGCTGGAGAAGCCGTCGCCGTCGGCCGCCGCCGGATCGTCTCGGGGTCCTTCGAAGACGGAGCTGTTCGAGGTCAACGCCTGGGCGGAAGAGGTTTTTGCCGGTGCGCTGCGGGAGTCGTCGGAGGCGCTGGGCTACCTGGAAGGTCGGGGCCTGTCGCGTTCGAGCGCCGAACAATTTCGCCTGGGTTTCGCGCCGATGCCCCGCGGCTGGCTGCTGGGCCTGGCGCGGAAGCGGGGCTTCGGCATGGACCTGCTGGAGCAGGCCGGCCTCGTCGGCCGCGGCGGCGATGAGGGGGGCCCGGTCCGCGAGCGGTTCCGCGGCCGCCTGATCTTCCCGATCCACGACGACCGCGGCCGGGCCGTCGGTTTCGGCGGGCGGATCCTGCCGGACGCCCAGCGCGCGATCGAGGCGCAGGGCCGGCACGTCGCGAAATATTTGAACACTCCCGAGACGGTGCTTTTCCACAAACGTACATTGCTTTATGCGTCGGACCTGGCGCGGGCGGCGAGCCGGCAGGCGGGCTGGGTGGCGGTCGTCGAGGGCTATACCGACGTGATCGCGGCCCATCAGGTCGGGCTGGGCAACGTCGTGGGCACGCTGGGCACGGCCCTGGGTGCCGACCACCTCCGCGGATTGCGACGGGTCTCGGAGTGCGTGGTCCTGGTCTTCGACGGGGATGAGGCCGGGCGATCGGCGGCGGACCGGTCGCTGGAATTGTTCCTGGGGAACGAGCTGGACCTGCGGGTGCTCACCCTGCCCCCGGACCAGGATCCCTGCGATTTCCTGCTGAATGCGGGCGCCGGCGCATTCCGCGAGCTGGTCGAGCGGGCGCCGGATCCCTCGGCGTACTTGCTGGACCGGGCCTCGTCGCGATTCGACCTCGATTCGGCCGAGGGCTCGCGTCGGGCCGCCGAGTGGGTCCTCGGGATCTTCAATGCCGTGCCCGAGACGCATCGCCTCGGGCTGGGCGTCAAGCAGGCCAAGGTTCTCGACGCGCTCTCGCAACGGCTTCGCGTCCCGCTGGAGACGCTCAACCAACTGCGGCGCCAGTTGCGGCGCCCGCCGGCCGGGTCGCGAGCCGTCGGCAAGCGTGCCGGCGAGGGCGACCCCGACCGCGTGCCGGCGGGCGAGGCGGTGCCCCCCGCCGCCGCCCCGATCCGGCCCTCCGAGCTCGACCGGACCGACCTGGAACTGATCCAGATGCTCTTGAATGAGCCGAAAGCCATCGCCTCGGTGTTGCCGCGCGTCGGCGTGGCGACCCTGCACGACGCCCCGTTGCGGGTGATCCTCCAGGCCTGCTACGACCTCCATGCCGAAGGGCAATCCCCCGGGTATGAGAACCTCATGGTCCGCCTCGAGGATCCGGCCGTCCGCGCCCTGGCGACGGACCTGATCGCGTCGTCGGCACTGTGCATGCCCGACCTGGCGCCCAACTCCGAGGGCGTCCGGCCGCCCCCCTGGACCGAGCGGCTCGAGCCGCTCCTGATCGTGCTCGCCGAGCGCGAGCGTCAAGCCAGGCTGAAGGACCTGCAAAGGGCTCTAGGTCAAACCGACCTGAACTCCGACCCCGAAGCCTATCGTGCCTTACAATTAGAATATCGACGTCTCTTGACCCAGCGGCTGGGTTCGAAGAGCACAAGAGCCTGATGCGTCTCGATCTGTCGTCTCGTGCGAGTGGGAGGATTTTGGATGGACAAGTTGGATGAGGGCCTCAAGACGCTCCTCGAATTAGGCAAACGTCGCGGTTTCCTGACGTTCGACCAGGTGAACGACCATTTGCCTGACGAGGCGGCGAGCCCCGAGCGCATCCACGGCCTGCTCGAAACCCTCGACGAGATGGGCATCGAGCTGATCAACGAGGACGAGGCGGAGAGCCGCCTCCTCGCCTCGGGCGATCTCGACGACGAGCCCGACGACGACCTGGTCGAGGAGCCCCTGGAGGACGAGGAGACCGAGCTGACCCCCGAAGATCTCGACGAGATCTCGCGGCGGATCGACGACCCCGTCCGGATGTACCTGACCCAGATGGGCGAGATCCCGCTCCTGACCCGGGAGCAGGAGATCAACCTGGCCAAGCGGATCGAGATCACCCGCAAGAAATTCCGCCGCAAGGTGCTCGAGTGCCACTTCGCCCTGGCATTGGTGGTCAACGTCCTGAAGAAGGTCAACGACGGCGAGCTCCCGTTCGACCGCACCGTCAAGGTTTCGGTCACCGAGAACCTCGAGAAGGACCAGATCCTGGGTCGGATGCCCCATAATCTGGCGACCCTGGTCCACTTGATGGACTGCAACGTCCGCGACTTCAAGGGGTTCGTCCGGGAGCGGGACGTGCCGGCACGCCGGTCCTTGCTCGATAATCTCAAGCGGCGACGTTGCAAGGCGGTCAACCTGGTCGAAGAGCTCTCGATCCGGACCCAGAAGGTCCAGCCGTTGATGAAGCGGCTCGAGCAGATCTCCGCCCGGATGAACGAGCTGGTCTTCCTCCTCAAGGAATACCGCGCCGGCCGCACCGGCAAGGAAGATCGCGCCAACCTCGTCAAGGAACTCAAGGACCTGATGAGGATCACCCTCGAGACGCCGACGTCGCTGGGTCGTCGCGTCGAGGCCATGAACGTCCGCTTCCGTCGGTATGAGCAGGCCAAGCGCGAGCTCTCCGGCGGCAACCTCCGGCTGGTCGTCTCGATCGCCAAGAAGTACCGCAACCGCGGGCTCTCGTTCCTCGACCTGATCCAGGAAGGGAACACCGGCCTGATGCGGGCCGTGGACAAGTACGAGTATCGCCGCGGCTACAAGTTCAGCACGTATGCCACCTGGTGGATTCGCCAGGCCATCACCCGCGCCATCGCCGATCAGGCCCGGACCATCCGGATCCCGGTCCACATGATCGAGACGATGTCCAAGCTCCGCAACGTCTCCAAGAAGCTGCTCCAGGAGAAGGGTCGGGAGCCGACCATCGAGGAGACGGCCCGCGCCGCGAATATCTCGGTCGAAGAGACGCGGCGGGTGATGAAGATCTCCCGCCATCCGATCTCGCTCGACCGGCCCGTCGGCGAGAGCGAAGACAGCTACTTCGGCGATTTCATCGAGGATGAGGCGGCCGAGAGTCCCATCAACGCCGCCACCCAGGAGATGCTCAAGGAGAAGATCGATCAGGTGCTCAAGACCCTGACCTATCGCGAACGCGAGATCATCAAGCTTCGCTACGGGCTCGGCGACGGGTACACCTATACCCTCGAGGAGGTGGGCCGGATCTTCAAGGTCACGCGAGAGCGTGTCCGCCAGATCGAGGCCAAGGCCGTCCGGAAGCTCCAGCATCCCGTGCGGAGCCGACAACTCGAAGGGTTCCTCGAAAGTACGGGGTGACCATCCCAAGAACCCCCGGCCGCCCCAGGCGGCCGGGGGTTTTTTGGTCGGTCGACCAGTTCCTGGCCCCGGAACATCCGGCTGCCTCGACCTGGGTTCCCCCGGGGTTCGGTTGTCCGGGCCTACGGGTCGCCGCCCGCCCCGAGGCCGAGAAGGCGACGGAGTTGGAGACGGGCGATCCCCAGCAGGCCTAGGATCGTCACCAGAACACCGATCCGAGGAAGGAACGTGACTGATGCCCGCGACCGCCGATAATTTACGCGACCTCCACCTCCTGCATCAACGCGCCAGGGCCCTGCAGGACCGGCTCAGCTCCGGCCCCAAGACACTCGCCGCGCGCCAGGCGGCCCTGGCCGCGCGCCAGGCCGAACTCGAAACCGCCAAGAAGGCGCTCCAGGATTCGAAGATCGGCATGAAGAAACACGAGCACATGCTTCAGAGCGTCGAATCCAAGATTGACGAATTGAAGATCAAGCTCAACCAGGTCAAGAAGAACGAGGAGTATAAGGCCCTCCAGAATCAGATCGCGCACGACAACGCCGCGAAATCGAAGCTGGAGGAGCAGGTCCTCATGGCGCTCGATGTGATCGAGACCAAGTCGACCGAGGTGGCGAAACTCGAAGCCGACCTGAAACGGACCACCGGCGAGCTCGCGGCCTTCCGGCAGCAGATCGAGGAGCAGAGCGCGGCACACAAGGCCCAGCTCCGCGAAATCGAGGCGGCGCTCACGGGGGCCGAGACGGCAATCCCCGAGGATTTCCGCGACCGCTACCGCCGGATTGTCTCCCGTTACGGTGCCGATGCCCTGGCGGCTTGCGAGGACGGTGCCTGCCATGGATGCTACACGGCGGTCACGACTCAGATGCTGAATGAATTGATTAATGGAGGCTCGCTCTCCTTCTGCCTGAGCTGCGGCCGCCTTCTTTATCTCGCCGAGCCCGAAGTCGCGAATACCCGACGAAAGTAGTTATCTGCGACCAATGATTGGGGGAAGGGTATTTTTCGCGGATGAATGGGTCGGCGAATCTCCCGGGCCCGGCCGAATCGTATCCCCGGCTGGTCGATCCGACTTGCCCGGCGTGTGCATATCGAATCCACCCGCCCGTGAGCGGCCATTCCCGCCATCTCGAAGCCCATGAATCCGCCGGAAGCCCTCGCGACAGCCGCCGACGAGTCAGAAGTCGCAGACCGGACAAACTTACGGGATATTGCGCCGAGCCCGGCCGCTCTGGAACGAGATCTCCGGGCCGAGGTCGGTGGGCTCAAGTCGTTGACTCGGCATCCGGGTACCTTATAATCCTGGATATCGGGTCGCTCCCGAACGACCAGCGGACGCATTAAGCTTTTACGGTTTTAGGACTTTCGCAGCACTCGAGGCATTTACAATGGCCGGTAGCGTGAAGGAGTTTACCGACGGCAACTGGAAGTCGGAGGTACTGGATTCGTCGGTCCCCGTGGTGGTTGACTTCTGGGCACCATGGTGCGGACCCTGTCGAATGCTCGCTCCGACGATCGAGAAGCTGGCCGGTGATTACGACGGAAAGGTCAAAGTTGGTAAGATGAATACCGACGAAAACATGGAGACTCCGGGCAGCCTACGAATCTCGGCGATTCCGACGGTCCTGATTTTCAAGGATGGCAAGGAAGTTGACCGCTTGGTCGGAGTCAATCCCGAGAACAAGTTCAAGGAAAAGCTGGCTTCCTACCTGGGGTCGTGACCCGGCGTTGAAGGTGCCGCGATCAGCCGAAGGCAGCGGGTCGGACGGGAGTCTCGCCACATCACCGTTTCGCGAAAGCTCTTGGATTGTCCCATTCCGCAGTCCGGGTCAAAATTTGCGGGCTCACGAGCGTCGAGGACGCTCGGACCTGCGTTGAATCGGGTGCTGATTGGATCGGCCTCAACTTCCATCCCCCCTCGCCGCGATATGTGACACGAAGCGTGGCGGCGGAGATCGTCGCCGCGCTGCCAAAATCGGTTGAAGTGGTGGGTGTGTTCGTGGATCGGCCGGCGGAGGAAGTGGCCGAGTTCGCCGAGTCGCTGGGCCTCGGAATCGTGCAATTGCATGGACAGGAGCCGCCTGAAGACCTCCTCCAACTCGAGCGGTTCCGGGTTATCCGTGCCTTTCGGCTGGGTGATGCCTCAGCCTGGGATCACGTTTCCCGATACCTGGAGCGGGCGAATGTCCTGGGTCGCCCGTTAGAGGGGGTCTTGGTGGATGCCTACGTGCCCGGACAATCGGGCGGCACCGGGGCATCGATCGCCGACAAGATTCTTGACCGCATGCCCCCCCTGCCTCGACTGATCCTGGCGGGCGGGTTGACTCCCGGCAATGTCGCCGGACGCGTATCGCGGATTCGGCCCTGGATGGTCGACGTCGCCAGCGGTGTCGAGTCGTCACCAGGACGGAAGGACGCCGCCGCGGTCGCCGCCTTCATTCGAGCGGCTCGAGCTGCCGATTGAACTGAGAGTGGAACATCGATCATCGCGGCGGATCAGTGCCCTCCTGGACTGGGCTGATCCCCCGGACTTTGGGCTGACAATCCTGAGAGAGTTGACAAGTCCTACCGGGACTTATAATCTATCAATTCCGCAACGCAACTCCTTGGGCGCCTTCTTGGTGCGATCATGGCCCGGATGACTCACGGCGACGATACCGAATTACTGGCCGAGTGCCAGGAGATCATCGGTCATCGCTTTCGCGACTTGAACCTTCTCCGGGAGGCCCTCACGCACGCATCCGGAGCGGACCATCGCCTGGTCTCGAATGAGCGGTTGGAGTTCCTCGGGGATTCGATCCTCGGGGCGATCGTCTGCGACATGCTGTTCCGTAAGTTCCCCGAGTACCTGGAGGGTGAGCTGACCCGGATCAAGTCCATCGTCGTCTCGTGGCGGACCTGCGCCAAGATCTCGCAGGAGCTGGGAATCAACGAGTTCCTCATCATCGGCAAGGGTATGGGCTCGCATGAGCAGACTCCGTCTTCGATGATGGCGGATGTCTTCGAGAGTTTGATCGGAGCGATCTACCTCGACGGAGGGGAAGACGCGGCGAGGCGCTTCATCGTCCGGCATATCGGGCCGGAGATCGACGCGGCCGTTGATGGCCAGGGGGGACTCAACCACAAGAGTCATCTCCAGCAGGTTTCGCAGCGCGAGTTCGGCGAGACGCCCTGTTATTCCCTCCTCGACGAGAAGGGGCCGGATCATTCCAAGTGCTTCAAGATTTCGGCGAGAATCGGGAGCCGATGCTACGCGCCGGCCTGGGGTCGAACCAAGAAGGAAGCCGAACAACGAGCGGCGCTCAACGCGCTGTGTCAACTCGGCGGCGAACCCCTCCCCTTCGAGTCGGACTGATCTGATGAGGCTGCCGTGAATCGTGAGTTCGCCGCCGCTCTGGAGCTCACCCCGGAAGTCTGGCTCTTCTTATCTCTACTGGGGTGCGTCACCCTATTCTTCAAGTTCAGCCGGTTCTGGAGCGTGCGGAATCTCGACCTGCTCCTGCTGTTCGCGCTGGTACCCGGGATGCTCCTGATCGTGGGAGATCCGGAGCGGCACATCTGGGCGGCTTACATCTGGCTGTTCCTCGGCTCCGGCTTGTGGCTGTTCCGTTGCTTCATCGACCTGGGACTTTCTCGCCGACCTCTCCTGGAGCCCAATCTCAACTCTGCGGGGCTCCTTTGCCTGTCGATCGGCTTGCTGGGGCTGATGCTGGCCGAAACGGTCAGCCTTCCCGTCAAGGATGGTGCCGCGCGGAATCCGGCGGAACCCTCGGGGCGGGAGAACCGGCCGCCAACGGAGACCGGGCCGGAGAATCCGGCCCTCGACCAATTCAAGAAGTTGATTCCGATCTCATCGAACTTGAAGACGGAACGGTCCCAGGTGATCGTCCAGCGCGTGCTGGCGAGCCTGGCACATCTGGGCCTGGTCCTCGGCTTGCTGGCCATCGGCTGGAAGCATTTCGAGAGGCCCATCACGGGCATGGCGATGGCCGCGTGTTACTTGCTGCTGCCCTATACCCGGATGGCGCTGGTCGATAGCGGACAGCTCATCGCCTCGGCCCTGATCGTCGGAGCTCTTTACTGGCACTCGCGACCTGCCCTGACGGGACTCCTGATCGGGCTGGCAGCCGGATGGATTCCCGCGTGCCTTGGCCTGATCGTCCTCTGGCTGGGATTCTACTGGGGACGAGGCGCGTGGCGATTCCTCATCGTCGCGGTGACCGTCGTGGCCGGGTGTGCCCTGCTCGGGAAAACACTCCTCCCCGGGTTGGGCGATTGGGCACGAGCCCTGGGTGCCCGGAGTATCGCCGAGGTCGGGCTTTGGCCGGAGTCCGAGCCGCCCTCCGCCGCGAGCTTCTGGGTCAGTATCGATTCGAGCTATCGGCTCCCGGTCCTGATCGCGTACTTGATTCTGGTGATCGGGGCGATGATCTGGGTGGCGCGGAAGAACCTGGCGGAGTTGATCGCCCTCTCGGCGGCGTTGATGGTGGCCAGCCAGTTCTGGTACCTGGACAAGGGTGGAGCCCTGGTAATGCTCTACATACCATTGGCGATCACGATGATGTTTCGACCGACGCTCACATCCCGACGCCCGTCGGCGCCGCGACCGAGGCGCCGCGCGGACCGTCCTTCGCTCTATCCATCCTCCTGAGAAACGATGAACCTACCTGCCCCCGGCCCAACCCCCATGAGGAAACCCGCGGGCGGTTCCAAAGGAAGCGCACACTTGCCCATCGACGCCAAAGTCGCGAGAATCGACCCGGAAACCGACGGAGCAGCTCGACCCCAATCTTTCATGGGATCCCACCACTGATGAGCTTTATCCTCAGCTACGATGCGATCGCCAAACGAATCGATCATTCTCTTCTGGGTCCGACCCTCGGCGGTGCGGAGCTGGAGGAGGGGTGCCGACTAGCAGCCCGTTACGGCGTGGCCAGCGTCTGCATCAAGCCGTATGCCGTTGCGATGGCGGCGGGAATCCTGAAGGGCACTGGTGTCGAGGTCGGCACCACGATCGGATTCCCGCATGGCGGGCACGCCTCGGTCGTGAAGGTCTTCGAAGCCCGCCAGGCGATGGCGGACGGGGCGACCGAGCTGGACATGGTGATCAACATCGGACAGGCCCTCGCCGGTGAGTGGGACGCCGTCGAGTCGGATATCGACGTTGTCACGAAGGCCGCCCACGCCGGTGGCGCGATCGTGAAAGTCATTTTCGAGAACTGCTATCTGAACGATGACCAGAAGGTCCGGCTTTGCCGGATCTGTGGCGATGTCGGAGCGGATTACGTGAAGACGTCAACCGGGTATGGGACGGGAGGCGCGACGCTCGACGATCTTCGCCTGATGCGACGCTCCGCCCCGCCCCGGGTCAAGCTCAAGGCGGCCGGCGGCGTCCGGGACCTTGATGCGATGATCGAGTGCGCGAAATTGGGTTGCGACCGGATCGGCGCCTCGCGGACTTCCGATATCCTCGACGACCTCAAGACGAGACTCTCGAAGTGAGCCTTTCCACGTGAAACGACGTCCTCGGCCGGTCGCGATGATGCCCCGATTGGCGAATGCGTCGGGCCTCAGCTCATGATTGACGAGGCGGGACCCTGGGGATGACCTCGACGCCGTCGTCCGATCCGACGATCAACGTGTCACAAAGGTCGACAAATAGCCCTGTATCGAGTACGCCCGCCAGGCACTGAAGCTGGGCATCCAATCGCGGGGGATCGTCGATGCCGTGGAATCGGCAATCGATGATCGCGTTCTGGTTGTCCGTGAGCGCTGGCGAGCCATCGGGCAGGCGGCGAATCGTGGTCGATGCTCCGAGTTTCTGAAGCCGACGCTCGGTATGCTTCAGGCCGAAGAGACTGACTTCGACGGGAAGGGGTGAGACGAGGCCAAGCTGCTCCACCCGCTTCTCTCCGGTGATCATGGTGACTCGATGGAGCGAGCTCAGGGCCACGATCTTCTCGCGAAGCAATGCCCCGCCCCGTCCTTTGATCATGCGAAAGCTGGGGTCGATCTCGTCTGCTCCGTCGAGATTGATATCGAGGTTCCCGACTTCGTCCAGCGCAGCGTAGCGGGATCCCGAGCTCGCGCGAGCTCGGCGGTCGCGCCGCTCGATGGCACACCCGTAATCTTCAAACCCTCGAGCGCGACACGCTTGGCGAGGAGTCGGACCATGATTGCCGAGGTCGTGCCCGAACCCAGACCAACGATCATCCCATCCTTCACCAGGCTGGCCCCGGCCAGGGCGGCTCGCTCCTTCGCGCTCTCGGAATCGTGATCTGGTGACACCGTCACTCGCCCCGACTATTGAAGTTGGGCTTCTCAGGGTCCGACGAAATTTCCCGTACTTACGGGGAGATACTTGCATCCCTGCGGGCTGAAGTCCGGCCGACCACCCGTGGCTCGTCGAAGTCGCGCGATTGGGGTGAACCGCGACGATCGGGGCGACCAGATTCGAACTGGTGACCTCCTGCTCCCAAGGCAGGCGCGCTAACCAGGCTGCGCTACGCCCCGCATACTGTTCAACAGGGAATGGTAAGCGCCGTGGCGCGTCGGCGTCAAGCTTGCTCCGGAGTGTTGGGACGGAAGCTCTTCCCTCTAGACTCGTGCCGAGCCGGCGCTGGCCGGTGCGCGTGCGACTCTCGGCTTGGGCTCGTGCCCGTCACCTTGACGCTTTCAAATATGTCGCTCGGCATCGGAATGGAACTGCGGAAACAGCAACCTCCATCGCAAATTGGGGCGAAGCGTCTTCTCCAGCCGACCACCGTGCGCGGCCATGACTCTAGCGAGGAAGGATTCCGCGAGAGACTCGGACCGACCATTCGTCGGTCCACCATTTGCGCCTTCCTTCCCCGTCGGAGCCGAGGACGCACCGCACGATCCCGATCGGGTTTCCTCCCAGCAGATCTCGAACATACCGTCCCGGAGTCGCCAACTGATCAGGAAGGTCGCAGAGAATTCGGTGGACTCCATCCTCCATCTCGCCAGGGCATCCAGGCCCTTTCCCAACTGGATGGGATCGAACTCGCCTGCAATCTCATGTTCCGGGGGCGTGACCCTGAGCGCACGGCACTTCGTCGGAGAAGACGACCGCCAGCACCGGATACGCTCCTCGATCAGCTGGCCGAGGGGGCCGCACACCATCGTCAAGTTCATGGGCCGATAGATCGCCTGGAGCTGGTCGAGCAGGCACTCGACCTGCTGATAGGTGCGATCCAGCTCGGACAGGTACGATGTCGCGGGCCCACGACTTTCCCTGCGGAAGAGATACAACCCCATCTTGATACCATTGAGCGAGTTCCGACAGCGATGGCTGAATCCGCTCAACAATTTCCTGAGGTCGTCATCCCCCGCCGGACCGAATTTTCCGGAGTTCGCCGTCCGGGGATGGTCTTCGTCCGCCGCCGTTCCATCGTGCGGTTGCGCAATCATGTTGGTGTAATACTCGCGTGAGTAGGCGACCTTCGCCGGAGACGCCGAAAGGGCCGGGCCGTACGCCTCATAATGATTTCGTTTTTGGGAGGAAACCCTCAGGCAAACCCGATGCCGATTTCCCACCTTCAGAGTAGGATTGATGCAAATACTTTGAAAATCCGGTGATACGAAGCCAGTCGTCAGCCCTGCCATCCGCCAGACTCCGGAGTATCGCATATCGGGATTCTCGATTGGTCTCTGCGGACGCAAGAAATGGGAAGCGCTCGATCGTCCAGGCTCGGAGTCTTCCCCAAGACGGCGCTGTCGCCCAAATTGCCTAAGCCACCGCGTGGCGTGAGCACAGCAGGCTACCCGCGCCTGCACGCGCGGCGCATCGGCGGTGAACGCGGCGTCAGTATGTCCGCCCACGAGAGTCTTAGACGTCTTCGACGCTACTATTGGCCACCATCGCTCCCTCGGAATCTCCGCCGAAGAACTGAGAAAGGCGGTCGAACTCCTCGCGCGAATGATAGTCGATGATGATCTGCCCGCGTTCCGGACCCTTGGCGCGGATCAGGACCGTGGTGCCGAATCGGCGGTGGAATGCTTGCTCAAGGCCCAGGACATGGGGGGCTTTCTCGCTCGTGTCGTGCGCCGCATCCTTGCGAACCCGCGTTCGACTGGGGGTCGGGATTCCGGTACTTACGAGGGCCTCGGTCTGCCGGACCGACAGATGTTCGGCCACCACGCGTCGGCAGGCGATCAACCGGCTTTCGTTGTCGCCGAGGCCGAGAAGCGCCCTCGCGTGCCCCTGACTGATCTGGTTGGATCGTACCGCGTCGAGGATTTCGTCGGGCAGCTCGAGCAAGCGGATCAGGTTGGAGACCGTGGAGCGATCGAGTCCCAGGCGGCCGGCCAGCTCTTCCTGGGTCCCGCCGTATCGCGAGAGGTAATCGCGGAAGGCTCCGGCCTTGTCGAGCGCATTGAGATCCTGGCGTTGGAGGTTCTCGACCATCGCGATTTCGAAGACGCGTTGATCGTCGAGATTCAGGACCCGCGCCGGGATCTCGTGGAGCTGGGCTTCGATGCTGGCGCGGAGCCGACGCTCTCCGGCGATGAGCTGATAGCGCGGCCCCACCGAACGGACCAGGATCGGTTGGAGCATGCCGTGCTGCCGGAGCGAGTCGGCCAGCGACGAGATCTCTTCGGCGTCGAATTGGCGACGCGGTTGGTACGGGTTGGGATCCACCTGATCGACGGCGATCTGGAGCAGCTCGGCTGCCTCGAACGATCCCGGTTCGAATCCACCTTCTTCACGACCGAGCAGGGCTTCCAGGCCGCGTCCGAGGCGACGTCGATTCACGGTCGATGACCTCCATGACAAGTTCCGTATAGGCCCGGGCTCCGCGTGCCCGGGGGGCATATTCCATCACACTCTGGCCGTGGCTGGGGGCCTCGCTGATCGCGACGTCCCGGGGGATGATCGAATCGAAGACCGTGTCGGCGAAGAACTCGCGGACCTCCTCGGCGACCTCGTTGGCGAGCTCGAGCGCCGGGTCGAACATCGTCAGGACGATCCCGCCGATCTCCAACCGAGGATTGTCGCGAGACTTGGTCTGTCGGGCGAGCTCGATGATCTGCGAGAGCCCCTCCATCGCGAAATATTCGCACTGGATCGGGATATAGATTTCCGAGGACGCCCCGAGCGCGGCCCGCGTCAACTGGCCGAGCGACGGCGGACAGTCCACGATGATGTAATCGAATCGGCCCAGTTCGCCGGTGAGTTGCTGGCGCAGGGCGGCGGCGCGCTGACGGTTGGACGCCGAGAGCGCATCCGCATCGGTCAGGCTCTGAGAGCCGGGGAGGACGAACAAGCCGGCCTGGCCGGTCTCGGCCACCGACTCGGTCAGGGGCTTGCCCGCCAGGAGAGGATGTCGCGCCGCAGGCTCGACTCCCAGCCCGCTGGTCGCGTTGCATTGGGGATCGACGTCAACGACCAGGGCGGTTCGACCCGCCTTCGCCAATCCGGACGCGACATTGATCGCGGTCGTGGTCTTCCCCACCCCGCCCTTCTGATTGGCGACGCTGATGATCCTGGCCATCGCATTCGCCTCCACGTGCTTCGCGCGGACATTCCTCCCATGAGAGGGGGAGCCGGCGACTTGTCGCGGTCGTCCTGGCATGGGTCATCCGTGACCAGCCTTCGAACGGTCCTCGGGAATGGGCGGCCCAGAAGGCCGCTTCGACCGTGGCGACTCGCGACTTGGGGGATCGTAACGGCACCGGCGTGGCGTGTAAAGTTCAGTTCTCGAGGCGCTCAGAGAATCATCAGTCGCCTCGCGTCAGCCTCCAAGGCATCACTATATGTGATCGGATAATCGGGCCGCGCGTCGAGGCCCAGGAGGCGATCGGGCAATGCGGCGAGCTGCTCGCGACATCGTCGGCGGATGTCCTCCAGCGATGGTAAGGGCTCGACGAATCGGCCGCTCCGGACGATCGGGACCAGCAGGGGTTCGCCCTCGGCGGCCTCGCCGGCCTGAGTGACGAGATCGCCGGAGAACCGCCCTGCCCCGTCGCGACGGCGATAGACCTGTTTGGCCATGGGATAGGTCTTCTTCCCCGGGCTCAACTTGAACTTTCCTCGACCGTCGAGCTCGACGAGCTTGTAGACCATTCCGAGCGCGGGAGCGTCGCGGGACGTGATCAGCTCGGTCCCGACCCCGAATCCGTCAACGGGCGAGCCCGATTCGACGAGCTGGGCAATCCGGTACTCGTCGAGATCGCCCGAGGCCATGATCTTCACGGCGTTTCGCCCGCTCTCGTCGAGGATGAGGCGCGATCGCCGCGACAGGTCCTCGAGATCGCCGCTATCGATCCGGATGGCCTGGATCGGTCCCGCGACGGCCGCGGCATGTCGGACTCCCTCGAGGGTGTCGTAGGTGTCGACCAGGAGTGTGCTCGACTTTCCGAAAGTCCGCTCGAAGGCCACGAACGCGGCCGCTTCATCGGGGAAGGCCTGTACCCATGAGTGGGCCATCGTGCCCGTGGCGGGGATGCCGAGTAAACGAGCGGCCTCGACGTGGCTCGTGCCGGCGAAACCCGCGAGATACGCGGCTCGCGCCGCCAGGAATCCGGTATGTGGTCCATGACCGCGACGGGCGCCGAACTCGTACAAGGGGCGGCCTTTGGCGACCGTGACCATCCGGGCCGCCTTGGATGCCACCAGGGTCGGATACGCGAGCGAGGCGACCAGGAAGGTCTCGACCCACTGCGCCTGTACCAGAGGTGCGGTGACTCGCAACAAGGTCTCGCCCGGGAAAACGACGGTCCCCTCCGGCACGGCCCATACCTCGCCTTCGAAGCGAAGGCGCCCGAGCGCATCGAGGATCCCCGGATCGATCCCCTGGAAGATCGGCCACTGGCGGATTTCCCCGACTTGCTCGGGAGAGAACGCGAGTCGGAGCAGATCTCCGATCGCCTGTTCGAGTCCCGCGAAAACCATGTAAGCCCGGTTCGTGGGCATCTTCCGGACGAAGAGCTCGAACGTCGCTTGCTTCTCGGCCATCCCCGACGCGAAGTAGCCGACCATCATCGTCAGCTCGTACAAGTCTGTGACGGGACCGAGCGCGCCGGGATCGGGCCAGAGTGAGACGGGCGGTTCGGGATTCATGGAGCTTCTCCGGGTCGTCTTGGTCGGAGGAGCCGGAGCGGAGCCGAGACGTCCCCTGCTCCACTAGCGGCGACGGACGGATCGATGTCCAGCAGAGTTGGCAGGCTCAGCGAGGTCGGGAATTCCCGGACCAGGATCCACCGGTCGCCCGATCGAGTGAACCGCTCGCTCGCATCGGTTTCTTGCCGGGTCATCGCCGTATCTAGCAAGGCCCAGGTTCGCGTATCGCCCGGCGCGAGTAGTCGATCCAGACTCGGCTGCGGGAGCACCGAGGTCGAGCCGGAAAGGTAGAATGTCACGGAAGGCCGTGCATAGAGCCGAAGCCCCCCGATCTCTCGGGGCAGTTCGCCCGAGATGGTCTTGCAAGCTCGCCGGAGCGAGTCCGTTGGTCCGAGCAAGGTCGAGATTCGATCCTTTGTCGTCGGGTTTCGACGGGCGATACCGAAGAACACGAGCACACAAATGACTCCGAGAGCGACGAGCGGGTCCATGAGCGACTTGACTCCGACACTCCGGCCGTGAGCCGGTGTGCTCTCCTCGGATCTCCGGAACACCTCCGCATATGCCCCCGCCATTAGCAGCCAGCCGAATGCCTCGATCGGCAACCAGAGCCGTGCGTAAGGGTGATACCAAGGGGTCAGGAGAAAAAGCACGAGCCAGGCGGCGACCAAATGCAACACCGCGATTCTGAAAGTCGCGCGAGCATAGAGCCTCGTCGTGAGGAAAGCGAAAACAAGAAGAAAACCGAGCAACTCGGTAACACTGATGATGGAAAGGAATACCAAATGAAGCAAGGTCCTCGGAGTGCCCCGAACTCCCGCTCGCCATCCGGCAGAGGCAGCCCATATGCCCATGGAGGCCGCGAGACCGGCGAGCAACCGCCAGGCGACTCCTCCCGAGAGTGTCCTGGCTTCGGCGAGCTGGATAGAAAGATGACCGAGCCACGAAGACATGTCGCCGATGTAGCTGCGATGATGCGCCATGAGGGCGGCATAACCCCCATGTGCTTCGACGAAACGGTACCATGGCCAGTAGACCATTGCAGCAACCAGGGCGGCAAATAGTCCCCAAGTCCAGGTGGCGAGGACCTTCTTCGTTTCGCGCCCCGGGCGACAGAAAACGAATCCGAGTCCCGCGCTCAGCGCGACGAGGACTCCCGCAAGCCAGCCGTTGTACTTGAAGAGTTGAGCCGTCCCGACCGAGACTCCCAGCGCTACCGCCCTCCAGGAATTGGGACGTTCCAGGAAACGCTGGCCCAGGCCGATCGCCAGGGTCCAGAAGAGCAGGAACGAGGCGTCCGTCAAGGCCATGCGCGAGAACGCGAGATGCGGTCCGGATAATGCCGCGAATGCCGCGGCCGCGGCCCCTGCCCCTCGGCCGAACGTCCGACCGGCCACCCAGGCCGTCGCCGGGATCGTCAGAGTGCCCCCTACGATCGAGACCAGGATCGCCGAGATGTCGCCGACCCCCAGGAACCAGTAGGCCAAACCGACCAGGAACGGGAAGCCGGGGGGAGCATACGCGATCGTGGTCGGATCCAGGCTCCAGAGACCCCGGGGAGATAAGCTCCAGAGACCCGCGAGCGCGTAGATCCCCTCGTCGAAGTGGACCAGCCCGAGCCGACCGAGCCCCCAGATTCGGAGCACGCCCCCGACGATCATCAATGCGGCCACTATCGCGATTTCGCGAAAGAGTTCCGGATCGCGTCCCGGTCGTCGTTCACCCATGCGGATTGATTCTATCGGGAGTTGTGCGGGCGGGCAAATCCGTCACGGCCGATGTATCTCCCCTACCCCGCGCCCGGTTTCACGTGGAACCCGGCGACGGCGCGTCGCTCGGCAGGTTGCCCCGGCAGGTTTGTGATCTGGTAAGATCGATTGGGAATGAGGGACGAAGGCCATCGCCAGGTTGAGTGCGTCAATCCCGATATTGAGGAGGAGCCATGGTCGTCGGGCTGTTCACCGACTCGCGAATGGTCGAGCATCATGTCCCGGCCCGCCACCCGGAACGTCCTGAACGCCTCCAGGCGATCCTCCGGCATCTCCGGCGAATGGGCTACCACAATACCTGTCGGAGCGGCTTGGTCCGCGAGGCGACCCTCGAGGAACTGGGCCGAGTGCACACGCCCGAGTACTTGAAGGAGGTCGAGGACCTGGAGGCGCACGGCGGCGGGATGCTCGATCCGGATACCTGGCTGATGCCCGGCTCCGGTCTCGCGGCTCGCTTGGCCGCAGGTGCCGCCGTCGAGGCGGTCTCCTTCGTGATGGCTTCGCAAAATCGTCACGCCCTCTGCCTGGTTCGCCCTCCCGGGCATCACGCGAGGCCTGCTTCGGGTATGGGATTCTGCGTTTATGGCAACGTCGCCGTCGCCGCGGCGGACGCCCTCGCACGGTTCGATCTGAACCGGGTCCTCATCGTCGACTTCGACGTCCACCATGGCAACGGGACCCAGGAAGCCTTCTACGACAATAGCCGTGTCGGATTCCTGTCGATCCACCGTTACCCCTTCTATCCCGGCACCGGCGCCGCGGATGAGACCGGTACCGGAGATGGGCTCGGCGCCACAATCAACGTGCCTGTCGCGTATGGCACCCCCAGGTCCCAGTATCACGACGCATTTCGCAAGGGTCTCGAGACTCTGGCTGACCGCATTCGTCCCGAGCTCGTCCTGATCAGCGCGGGCTTCGATGCGCACGCCGAGGACCCGGTAGGCGACCTGGGCCTCGACGTCGATGACTTTGAAATCCTGACCAAGGAGATTGTCTCGGTCGCGGATACATACGCCAAGGGGCGAATCGTGAGCGTCCTGGAAGGAGGCTACAACGTCTCGATCCTGGCCGGGTGCGTCGAGGTGCATCTGCACGCCCTGGGGGCCGAGCGTGGACGGATCTGAAATCTCGCCTCAAGAGACTGGATGGAAACGACCTCTCCTGTGGAACCGGGCGGCACGACCGCGGTGGGAGGTTCGGGCCTTTCGGAGAGTGATAATGACCCCGACGGGATTTGAACCCGTGTTGCATGCGTGAAAGGCATGTGTCCTAGACCAGGCTAGACGACGGGGCCGGCGCTATTCTCGACCACTAGACTGTAAACCGGCTCGTCCCACGTGGTCAAGGGAAGCCGTCCGGATCTGATGAGTCCATCGATTCCGATCGGGCGAGATGGACCTGAATCGGAGAACTCGCTGCGGACTCGTCGGATCGGCCGGGAAGCATAGGGTTGCGGCGTCGGCCCCGACTCGATAGCCTAGCCTTTGAGTTCGCTGGACTGGCAACGATCCCTGCGTGAACCAGGGGGCTGAGCATGATCAAAATCCTGATGATCACGGGCGATGCCGGCGAGGCGCAGGAGATCTATTACGCCAAATTCCGACTCGAGGAAGAGGGCTGGCTGGTTCACATCGCCGCGTCGGAGAAGCGTGTGTTTCACTCGGTCGTCCACGACTTCGAGCCCGGATTTGATACCTACACCGAGAAGCCCGGATATCGAGTCCAGGCCGATCTCGGACTCGAGGAAGTCCAGGCCGAGGCCTACGAAGGGCTCGTCTTACCGGGTGGCCGAGCGCCGGAGTATCTGAGGAATAAGCCGAAAGCCGTCGCGATCGTCCGACACTTCCTCGACTCGGGGAAGCCAATCGCGGCCAACTGCCACGGGCCACTCCTCATCCTCGCGGCCGGAGGTGCTTCGGGAAAGACGATGACCTGCTATCCCGATCTCCAGATCGATCTACGAGTCGCGGGCGCGGAATTCGTCAATCGGGACGTGGTCGTGGACGGCTCGCTGGTTACGGTCCGCGGCTGGCCCGACAACGGGCCATGGATGAGAGAATTCATCCGGCTCTTGAAGACCACCCATTAGTCGAAAAGCTCGTCGCGCGCACGATCCATCCGACGGTGCATCGATCGCGCGAAAGTTCTTCCTCCGAGCGAAGTCTCTACGGCCTCGGAATCACCTGGACGCAATCACGATCAGGAAGGTCAGACTTCGGAACGACCGACTTTGGCGCCCTCGTCCGACGTACGGGCCTGATTCTGGATCGCTTCGTAGACTTCACGGCGATGTACAGTGACATCCTTGGGAGCTTCGATGCCGAGACGCACCTTGTCCCCGCGAATCTCGATCACGGTCACCGTGATGTTATCGTTGATGATGATGCTTTCGTTCTTCTTACGGGAGAGAACCAGCATTGTCGCTCCCCTCTGGTGCCGAGTTCTGTCAACGCAGTCCATCCATTGTTGCGAGCAGACATCAGTCTAGGGAAGGACGGGTTGCAGTTCACCGTGACGCTGGTGTTGCGCACACCGCCTCCATTGAACTCTACATGCTTAAATCACACGGTCAAGGGTATGCGCGATTTTTTCGTCGGCCCAAATCTCCTAATTCTTGAGGAATTTCGGAGAAAATCGGTTCGGCTGAGGCACGACGCGCGGACGATCTCCGGAAGGAATTCGGAGTCCAATGTTCAAGCCGAGTGCGTGAATTGGAAAGGAGTTAGGGAGAGGAAGGATTCTCTTGACGGGCTCATGTTTGCATCGGAATCACTCTTCCGCCGTCGTGGAGTATCGCCGGTAGAGGTGTCCCAGACCTAGATCGAAGATTTCGGCTTCGATATCTTCAGTCCGGCTGGAATGGATGGTTTCGCGTAGTTCCTGGATGAGCAGCTCGATGAACTTGGCGCGGTGCGCTGGAGATTTTTTCGAAATGCCTCGGGCCGGACCTTCATCCGAGTGATCTCTCCGAGCTTCTCCGAAATCTCCTCGATGGACGCTTTGGGATGATCGCGGCGAAGTTGCAGGACGGTCGCGTATCGATTCTTGGGGGTCGTCGCCTGGTACGTTTCGAGGCGTGACCAGACGCGATTGATCACGGCCTCGCGCCAGACTCGATCGAAGTCCTCGTCCGGTCGACTCCAATCGAGCAGGTCGCCCGGAGGGAGGGATTGAAGCTTCTTGGTCCGAAAGTGATCGATGATCAGCCGATGCAGCACGGTGCGGAGATAGTCGCGAAACCGTCCCTTGCTCTTGTCGGCGCCGGCCAGCTTGCCGGTCAGGAGCTTGGTCCAGAATTCCTGAAGGACCTCATCGGCGAGATGCTTGTCGCGGACCTTCAGATAGATATATCGCGTGACGGCATCGTGGTAACGTCCGACCAGCTCCTCCATGGCGGCCTGACTTTTCGGGCCTGGCTCGTGGGCGCTGCTGATCGTTGTCCAGATTGTCGAGATATCGGTCAACCGCTCTTCGCTCATCGGAGTCATCCGCTCGGGTCGGACTAACGGAGTCCAGGCCATCTCCTTGAGACCAGGAAGACGGGAAAGTTCGGTGTCACGGCCGCGGGTGTTTCACATGGAACTCGCCTCGATGTTCCCGGGCCGACCCTCAACATAACTGTAGCAGATTCCCCATGACTTGTCATCGTCATGGACGCGACTCAAGGCGGTTCAATCGGATTCGGAAACTCGGAAGGTTTGAGACGGGGTGGGCGGCGGGCGAGAAACCGCCGGGTGGCCTGACTCGACGGATGAACGACACTGGGTTGACGGCCGGGCCCTCGAGTTTCGCAGGAATACGCCCGGCAGGATTCGAACCTGCGACCGACGGTTTAGAAAACCGTTGCTCTATCCTCCTGAGCTACGGGCGCAACGATACGGCCATCCTTCGTCGCCACGGTGATGAGCCGAAACGGAGAATCCTGAGTTCGGCGAGCTGCGCCCGGCAGGATTCGAACCTGCGACCTGCGGTTTAGGAAACCGCCGCTCTATCCTACTGAGCTACGAGCGCGAAGTCCTCTTCCCTCCGAATTCTCCGGCATGACGGGGTTTCCTGTCAACTCGCTTGCCAGAGGCTTCGGGTATTTGAGAGATTCGATCGGTTCGTCGCTTGCTGTCGGGCGGGGGACGAAGGCCGCTCCGGGTAGAGCGATATGAGAGGGGGATCTTCCACCTCCGGGATCCGATGTACGAGGAGCATCGAAGCGATGGGCATCGAGACGAAGGTCGCCGTCGTGACCGGGGGAGGCCGCGGCATCGGCAGAGGCATCGCGCTGGCGATCGCCGAACTGGGTTATGCTCTCGTCGTAAACTACCGATCCGACGCGGCCGCGGCCTTGGACACCTGCCGCGACGCGGAGAGTCGCGGAGCTCCCCGAGCGGTTGCGCTTTGTGCCGACGTGGCGGATCCGGTTAATGGGCGGCGGTTACTCGAGGAGTCGTCCTCAATCTTCGGACGCATCGACCTCTGGATCAACAACGCGGGAATCGCCCCGGCGCAGCGACTGGATCTCCTCGAGACGACTCCCGAGAGCTGGGACCGAGTCCTCGGAACGAATCTGCGAGGCCCATTCTTCCTGACTCAAGCGGTCGCTCGGGAGATGGTTGGGCTGCGCGACAAGGGGATCGTCGCCGATCCAAGGATCGTCTTCATCACCTCGATCTCGAGCCGATTCGCGAGCGTCACGCGCGGCGAATACTGCGTGGCGAAAGCCGGCCTTAGCATGTTGGTGCAGCTCTTCGCCGCCCGGCTGGCGAGCCACGGAATCGGGGTATACGAGATCCGACCCGGGCTGATCGAGACGGATATGACACGGCCTGTGCGTGCTCCCTACGACGAGCGAATCGCCGGCGGACTCGTCCCCATCGGAAGGTGGGGGACGCCCGAGGACGTCGGGAAGGCGGTTGCCGCGATAGCGTCGGGCGCATTTCCGTATTCCACCGGGGCGGTTTTCGATGTCGATGGCGGATTGAGCTTGCGGATTCTCTGATCAAACACATTGCCCGGAGAGGCTTTAACTCTCGATTCTCGGTCGCCGGCGACTCGCTCGAAGGGGATATCCTTCATGGAATGCACTTCGAGGGGCTGTCACAGCCCTCGCCAGCATTTGTACAATAGAGTCGATTAACCAGGGGCAGAGCGCGCCGAAACTCCCGCGGAGCGCCGTTCCCCGGGACGATCGAGACCGTCACCAGATGGCCACATCGCTTGTCTCGACCGATTGCCCGAGAGATCGTGCCGATCGCCGATCTCTCGCAGGCTCTGCGATTCTGGATTGGACTGACTTCAGCAGGAAGCCAGAAAATCGCCACGCGATTGCAAGCGAAGAGGGTGACGATTCATCGGATCAATACGTCCCTGGTGAGGAAGAGCTTCGGGATACCCGATGGATGAATTGAATCCGCGATCCGAATCGACGCGCAACGACGAGCCCGAAAAGCAGATCGGGAGCTACCGCGTTCTCGAGCCGCTCGGCACGGGCGGGATGAGCACGGTGTACCGAGGCGTCCATATCCAGACCGGTCATGAAGTTGCTCTCAAGGTCTTGATCCGGACGCTCGCCCGCAACTCGACGCTACTCCAGCGATTCCTGCGTGAGGCCCGCAGCGCCGAGTCGCTGGAACATCCCAATATCGTGGCGATCTACGACAGGGGGATCGATGCG
The DNA here is from genome assembly GCA_963743925.1 of uncultured Planctomycetota bacterium. Classification (GTDB taxonomy): domain Bacteria; phylum Planctomycetota; class Planctomycetia; order Isosphaerales; family Isosphaeraceae; genus CAVZRC01. The sequence continues at coordinate 535,111 of CAVURY010000041.1, forward strand.
GGACGTCACTATCTCGTCCTGGAATACGTCCCCGGAGGGGATTTCCACGACTACGTCCAGAAGAATGGCCCGCTCCCCCTGTCCGAGGCGATCCGGGTCGTCCGGAGCGTCGCGAGCGGCTTGAAATACGCGGCGACTCGCGGCCTGATCCACCGGGACATCAAGCCCTCGAATATCCTGCGTTCTCCCAGCGGCGAGGCGAAGATCATCGACCTCGGCCTGGCCCTCCAGTCCCATGTCGAGGACGAGCGTGTCACGCGAGAGGGGACGACGGTCGGCACGGTGGACTACATGGCTCCCGAGCAGGCGAGGGACAGCCGGGCGACGAGTATCCTGAGTGACATGTACTCGCTGGGTTGCACGTTCTACTACTTTCTCGCGGGCATTCCGCCGTTTCCGGGCGGCGACATCACGGACAAGCTGACGCGGCACGCACGATCGCCCTCTCCGGATATCCGCGACCTCCGACCCGACATCCCGCCCGGGGTCGCCGCCATCCTCCTGCGTCTCCTGGCCAAGAATCCCGAGGATCGCTACGGCAATTATGATGATCTGATTTCTGCCCTGGACGCAGCAGCGATCGCCCCGGGCGACCAGACACCGGGGATCCCGCTCGTCCCACTGGATGCCGAGGAAGACGAGGATTGGGTCCCACCCCCGGAAGCCTCGCGGGAAGTCGCTCCGGCCAGCAGCCTCCCCTTGAATGACTTGGACGACGCCCTGATCCCTATGGAGTCGTTGGCGGACCTTGCTGGACTCACACCCGAGACGTCGCCGCCGCCCATGCGAGCGGGAGCGGCCGAGATCGCTCAACCTTTGCCGCGGGGACAGCGTTCCGCCGGTACGCCCGACTCCGAAGATGTGGAGAGCCAGGCCGTCACCTTACAAGCTCCAATCGCCCGATCGACATCGACATGGATCCTTTCGACGACCGTCATCGGGGTGGCGTTCGTCATCCTGGTGATCGGCATCCACCAGTTCATGGGAGGGTCGCCGATCTCGGGGGTCACCGACGATGACTTCGACGACTTTGAGGACGTGGGGATCTCGAATTCGAACCAGGAACGCACAGGCCGGTCAGCCTCTGAAATCGGGTCGAAGCAGGGCACTATCGATCGGCGAAAATTGGACGCGCTCTCCGGAAGACCGGGCGGAATCAGTCAGCCGCCCCCCTGGATTGAGCCGGAAGACAAGGACCCGGTGCCTGGAGACAATCGGGAGGAGGCCCTCGAACACGTGAACCATCGTGGGCTGGTCCCGGAATGGGCTCGGGCCATTGCGTCCGATCCGCCATCGAATCCGGTCGTTGTGGTCAGGCGAGTCGCCGAGCCGGGCGGGACACTGATCAAGCCTACGCTCCACGTGGCCCTCGATGAGGTCCGGGGCGGGATCGCCGAGCTCGCCGACCAGGGACCGCTTCCGATTGAGGATGTCAATATCTCGGGCGAATCGCGGCTCATCCGGGCGCGTCCCGGCTATCGACCGATCCTATATGTCGAACGATCGAGTGCGAATTCCTTGCGTCATCCCTCCTCGATCCTGAGCCTCGAGCGGAAGAACGTCACCTTCGAGGGTATTGACTTCATCGTGAATGTGCTCGACTTGACGTCTCGCCAGACGGCTTTCTTCACATGTGCCGGCTCGAATCTGACCTTCGTCAACTGCACCGTTACCATCCTCAACCCCCGGAGCAAACCCTTCTCGTTCCTTCGAGTCGAGCCATCGTCCGTGCGTCCATCGCGAATCCGACTCGAACGGACGATGGTCCGTGGTGCGTTCGGACCCGCGGTTGAGATGCTGAGCAGTCAAGGTGACCTGGTCCTCGACCGCGCCGTCATCCTCTGCGGGACAGGTCCCGTGATCCGGATGAACTCGCCCGATACCGCCAACGAGCATCGGATCTGCCTGGTTGATTCCGTCGTCGCCGGGCCGGGTCCGATCGTTCAGCAGGCCAAGTCGGCGAACGGGGCGAAGAACCGACCTTTGCTCTTTCGCTCGTATGGATCGGCCTTCGGGCGACTCCAGGTACCCGGCATCGCCAGTGTCATCGCCTCGACGGATGCGGAGAAGAGTGCCGCGCAGCAGGTGGATTGGGCCGGAGAACAGAATCTGTTCGCGGGTTGGAAGGGGTTCTTCGCGCGGGGAAATGAACCCACGATCCTCGTGGATGACCTCGCCGGAGTCCGTTCCACGTGGAGCGCGACGGAGAAGGACAGTATTCAGATTCTCCAGGGCTGGCCCGGCCATTCCGATCTTGCCACAATATCTCCCAAGGATATCGATCCGTTCCTGCCGTCCGATCGGCGACGGATCCTGGCGCCGACCGCGCGCCCGGGACCGGGCCTGTTCGAGAAGACCGCCCTCGCTTATCCGACTCCCATCCGTCCGGAGCCGATCGATCGATCGGCCGCGGCTCGAAATCTCGCCGGAGGTGATCCGGGCAATATCAAGTCGCTCCTTCCCAAGAGTCAGCCAGCAAACCCGTCGAGGAAGGTGACGGGCTCCACACAAGTTCCGGGCGGGCTGCTCGGCGGGACCGGAGTGGTGGAACTTGCGATGAGTGTTCAGGATCCCCAGTGGAGAGGAGATCTAGGGGCCTTCCTCGCGGCCCGGGTGACTCCCGAGATGAAGCATGTCCGAGTCCGGGTCGAGGGCTCGGGGATCCACCATTTCACGCCGGTCCAACTCCGTCCTGGAATCGATCTCGAGATACGCGTCGAGACGGCTCCCAATGCCGAGCCTCCCTCGTGGTCGCCCGCGCCGCAGGCGACCGGTTCGGCCCTGATCGAGCTCCGGGGTGGAGCGTTGTGCCTGCGAGGCGTCGCACTGCATCACGATCAGGACTCCCGGGTCGAGAACCTGATCTCGACGGAGAATGCCCATCTCATCCTCACGAGATGCCAGCTCACGGTGCCCCCGTCCTCGGCGGGAGTGAGCGGAGGTTTGATCGCATTTCGATCCCCGTCGACGCAGCCGAAGTCGAGCGACCCTCTCTACCCGTTGTTCACGTTCACGGTCGATCGACCGGTTTGCCGGATCTCCGACTCGGTCTTGATCTCGACCGGGCCGATTCTAAGCCTGGAACTCGGCCGTGGACTCGTGGCCTTGTCGAATTGCGCCCTGGCGGCGGGTAACGTCGCGATCGACATGATACCGTCTCGAGTCTCGAGGAGCCGGTTCGAGGTCGACCTCATGCTCGATCACACGACGCTCGTCTCCGAACGGACGATCTTGAATCTGGGCCCTTGGCCCGGGCTCTTGCCGGGTCCCGACCGGCCGTGGCTGATCCATTCCACCCATTGTGCTTTCCTCAGTCTTTCCGATCGGCGAGCCCGGGATCGGGAGGGTGTCCTGCTGCGAGTGAACGCCGACTCCTTCGCGGGAGGAACACTCTACTGGCAAGCCGAGAATGACGTCCATGAGCTGGATCTCGTCACGTCTGCCGAGGATGCGCCCGCTCGGGCGAATCGTCCTCGCGAAGCCTTGCTACAGTGGGCCGTCCTTCGTGACTCGAATCGATGGAACCATGTCGTCGGACCACGCGGGCCCGGGAACGCGCCGAATCTCCAGCTCCGGGAACGTCTTCGACCCGGTCGAATCGAGCCTGCCGACCTCATCCTCGCCCGCGAACAGCCGTCGGGACGAGCCCAGTCCGATATCGGCGCAGACCTCCCTCGAATGGGCATCTTGCCCAGGTTGACTCGCCCGGTTCGAGGCGGCACCGACCTTCCGCGGTGAAAGGGACCGCGCTTTCCAGGGTCTTTCCGATCAATCCCGCCGCCGTTCGAGTTGCATCCATTGATTCCGCGCGGTGGCCCAGGCAATAATTCATTCGAGTAACCCCATCTCAGGAATCGAGGCTTGGACCCATCATGCCTGGCCGCAAGATGCTTTGCCTCGGCGTGACAGTCTTGTCCTTGCTGATCGCCGACGTGTCGCGTGCTCAACACGGACACATGCACGGCGCGGGCTCGCACTACGGATACGGGGCAGGGGCCTCGGTGGGAGCAGTCGGTGGCTATCCGGGCTTCTATGCCATCCCGTATTTCGCGGTTGGCCCCTTTGGAATGTATGGATACTATCCGGGCATCTGGACGGGAGGGTTCGGCAACGCCCCATTCGGATCGATGCTACCCGCTCCGATGCCCATGCGCGGGCCTGTGATCGCCTCGCCCCCTCCGAGGCTCGGAGGTCAAAGGCCCCAAGGAGCGAACAAACCCGCTCGGGCTCCCAGCGATCCGGCGCGTGCCAACCAGTCGATCACGGTGGGCGACCGCCTCTTTCGGGCCGGAAACCTGAAGAAGGCCGAGGAGCGATATCAGCAGGCTTTGCGCACGGCTCCCGATCTCGCCGCCCCCCATCTCCGCCTGGCGCAGGTCGCCCTCGTTCGGGGCAACTACACGGCGGCGGCGCACCGACTCCGGGACGCTCAGATCGCCCAGCCCGGCTGGATCGAAACCGCAGCCGATATCCAGTCGATCTACGGGGAACCTGCGGATTTCGCCCGACAGATTGCACGCCTCGAATCCCACGTCCAGATCCATCCGGACGACCGAGACGCCTGGCTAATCCTCGGCGCCCAATGGTTCCTCTCCGGCCGGACGGCGAAAGCCGCGGATGTCTTCCTTCGCCTCAATGATCCCAAGCGGAAAGCCGACATTGCCTTGACCGCATTCCTCGACGCCAGCAATCAGGCCAAGCCGATCGGTGTCGGGGACGACCGAGAGGCACGATGATGGCCCTCGGATCTCTCGGGATTGGATCCTCTCCAAGAATTCCCCACTCAATCTGGGAGCGAGGCATGAGCGACCATGCCTGAGATCGCTCGATATTATTGCGCCGCCTGTCAGATCGACTTGCCCTGCATCCGCGGTCGCGAGGAGTTGCCGGCTCGCGTGGACTACCTCCTTGGGATGCTCGACCGAGCCGTCGTCGGCTATGGACCGTTCTTCGACATCAAGCTGGTGGTGTTCCCCGAGTTCGCTCACGCCGCCCCGATCTATGAGACCGTCGAAGAACTGAGCGACCGTCTGGCCGTCCCGATCCCGAACGAGCACACCGAACTCTATGCAAAGAAGGCGCGGGAGAGGGGGGTGTACATCCAGACCGGCTCCTTCCTCGAGGTCGATCCGAAGTGGCCCGGGGTCGTCTTCAACGCGACGTGCCTGATCGGCCCCGATGGGCTCCTGTCTCGATATCGGAAGGTGAACCCGTGGCTCCCCTGGGAGATCCATGCGAGCCCCCATGACCTGGCTGGTTATGACGAGCCGCTTTTCCCAGTCGTCGAGACGGAGATCGGGCGCCTGGGCGCAGCCATTTGCTATGACTGGCTGTTTCCCGAGGCGATCCGGGCGCTGGCACTTGGAGGGGCTGAGGTCCTGATTCGCGTCTCCGCGTACATGGATCCCTGGGGAGCAACCCCGCCGATGGACTGGTGGACCCTGTTCAACCGGGCGCGGGCCGTGGAGAATTTCGCATTCGTGGTGGCGGCCAATCAAGGTGCGAGCGCCGCGAATTATCCGCCGTTCTCCTGGCCGGGCGGGAGTATGATCGTGGACTTCGACGGCCGGATCCTGGCCCAGGCCGACCCCGGACCCTGCGAGAAGATCGTCGTTGGACCCATCGATCTGGCCGCACTCCGAGCCGAGCGGCAACGCCGCAGCGGGCATCATCTGCTTTCCCACCTCCGAGCCGAAGCCTATACTGATCTCTACGCTCGGCCGATCTTTCGACCTGGCGGGCGCCCCTCGTAAGTCCGAATTAGTCGTGACACTCATTCGCCCGCCGTTGACTTATTTTCGATCATCACGATACCGTCGGCCTGGCCTCGGGACGCTCTTTCGGCTTCATTCCGTCATCTCCGAGGACCGCAACCATGCCTCCGCAAGCCTTGGGGCGAATCGCCCCTGTCATCATCACGACTCTAGGATTATTGACGTTGTCCGCATGCCAGTCGAACGACGAGCCCCAGACGAACACGAGCCTTGCAACCGCCTCGAAGACGGGCGCGTCCGAGCCGGCTCCGGGGCCACTCGAGGACGAGATCCCGGCCGGCGAGCTGGGGGCCGTGATGGCCAGGCACTTCGAGGGTCTGGGCTTCATGGAGCAATATAAGTATCCGCAAGCGATCCAGGCCTTCAAAGAGGTCAGGGACCGCGCCCCTGGCTGGATCCCCGGCGCGATCAACCTGGCCATCGCGCTCTTGAACGACACCGGAGTGAAGGCGGAGGAAGCTAAGAAGGCGGGAGCAGACCCGGCCTTGAGCAATTTCGACGAGGCCCTGACGCTCCTGGCGGGAGTCCTGGATCGCGACCCGAACAATCCCCACGCCCATTTCTGTCGCGGGATCATCCTGGAGCAGCAGGGGAATCTTCGCGACGCCAATCGCCATTTCAAGCGGGTGACCGAGATCGATCCCCACGATCCGGCCGGATGGTACTGGCTGGGGAGTACCATGACGGATCCCGCCGACCCCACGAGGCCGGCGGGGCCCGATCAGGCCAGGGAGCAGATCGCTCTCTACACCAAGGCGACCGAACTCAATCCCTACTTGACGCCGGCAATCTACAAGCTGGCGTTCGCCTACCGGATGGCGGGTGATCCCGCGAAGCAAAAGGACGTCCTGGAGCGCTGGAAGAAGATCAATCCCGACCGCTTGGAGCCGGTACCCGGACCCGGAGACTCGGCCGCCAAGGTTTACGGCGAGATGGGCAAGTATGCCAGCGTCTTGAATCCCTTCTCGAAAGCAGAATTCTCCGAGACAACCGAGCCGGCTCCCCCTCGATTTGAGCCGGCGCGCCCGTTGGAGGTGAAACTTCCCGATGGGGATCGATGGGTCAAGCCGACCGATTTTATCGGGCCAAAGGCCGTGATCGGCCGGATTCGTGCTCGCTTCGGGGCTGGCGTGGCCGCATTCGACGCCGATGGTGACGGCAAACTCGATCTCTACATGACCTCGGCCATCGTGGGGTCGGCCGGGATTCGTGACATCCTCCTGTTGAACAAAGGCGAGGGGCGGTTCGAGGATGGTTCGGCGTCGTTCGGCCTGCCCAGAGACCATGCGAGCATCGGAGTCGCCGCGGCCGATTTCGATGCGGATCGTCATATCGACCTCATCCTCACGGGGATCGGCGAAAATCGCCTCCTCCGTAATCGGGAAGGGAAGATCTTCGAGCTTCTTTCGAAGGCCCTGAAATCGACCGGACCGGCGGCCCTGGCCCTGACCGCCCGCTGGGTCAACCTGGATCAGGACGGTGACCTTGACCTGATCGTCGTCAACTACTGCGCGGCCGACCGGGCGGACAAGGCATTCCTCGGCTCGGAAGGGCCTCCACCGGGTCTCGCCAACGAGGCCTATCGCAACGACGGCAAGCCCACGGCGATCCCGGGTAGTCCGGAGCCGGCCTGGGCGCCGCTGGCGACCGCCTGGGAAAACGTCAAGGCCAAGAGCGGGCTCTCGATCGCCTTGACCCCGTGGACGGGGGTCGAGGCCCTGACGGGTGGCACCTCGCCACACACAGGGATCGCCGTTCTGGACATCGACAACGATCGTGACATGGACCTGGTCTCGGTCTCCGACAGCGCGCCCACGGTGGCGATTCTCAACGATCGCCTCGGGCAATTCCATGCCGTTAGAATCCAGGGAATACCCGCGCCGCTCTCCGTCTCGGGCCTGCTCGTATCGGACTTCGACTCCGACGGACGCGCGGACCTCGTCGCCCCGTGCGTCGGCGGGCCGATTTACGCCTGGCGAAACATCACCGAACGAACCGCGGTCGAGGCGGCCAATCCAAGATTCGTGCCGTGGCCGATCAATGCCGCGCGATGGAGAAACGCCCAATCCATCGACCTCGATCTCGACGGTCGGGCCGACCTCATCGGCCAGCCCGCTGCGCCGAGCAAGTCGGGCGAGATCGTGCCGCCGGCCTGGGCCCGCAATGAAGGGAAGCGGTTCTCCTCCAAGCCTCTCGCAATCAAGCTCGAGAGTCCGGATTCTGAGGGCATCACGGCCGTCAACCTCGTCGGCGACTCGCTGTCCGACATCCTGGCGATCAGGCCAGGAGATGCGCCCGTACTCGCCGCCAACGCCGGCAACGGAAACCATTGGCTGGCCCTCCAGCTGGGAGGGCACTGGCGAGTCAAGCCCGAGCTGATGCGGACGAATTCGCATGCGATCGGGACGCGCATCGTGCTGGAGGGGCAGGGGATCCATGTCACGTACGACCACACCACGCCTGATTCCGGACTGGGCCAATCCATCGCACCGGTCGTGCTCGGCCTGGGGCAGAATGACAAGACGGACTTGATCCACTTCCGCTGGCCGGATGGGGTGATCCAGTGCGAGTTGAACATCAGCGCGAATCAGCGGCTCGAGTTCAGCGAGAACAATCGCAAGACCGGGAGCTGTCCGGTACTTTTCACGTGGAACGGAGATCGCTTCGTCTGCCTGGGCGACTTCCTGGGCGGCGGGGGACTCGGCTACCTGGTCGCTCCCGGCGTCTATAGCCAGCCCGACCGCGACGAGTCCGTCGCGATCGCCGCGGATCAACTCCGGCCGAGCGACGGGCTCTATCGGATCTCGATCACGGAGCCGATGGATGAGATCGCCTATCTCGATCACGTCCGGCTCGAGGTGATCGACAGGCCCCCGGGAGTTTCTTCCACGCCCGACGAGCGGTTCGCCCCCGAGGGTCCGCGGCCGACCGGAGAGGTGATCGCCTGGCGAACGTCGATCGAACCGGTCCATGCCGAGGATCTCGAAGGCCGAGACCTGACCGAGACTCTCCGACACTGGGATCGTCGTACGGCCGACGCGTTCCGCAAGCGTGTGGCCTGGGTCGGCTACGCCGAGGAGCATGGAATCGTGCTCGACTTCGGCGACCGGCTCGGTCGATTCTCGGCCGAGGACCGGCTCGTGCTCTGCCTGGCGGGGTGGGTCGAATATCCCTATTCGCAGACGAATTATGCCGCGGCCACGGTCGGGGTTGCTCTCAAGGCGCCGGCGATCGAACGCCTCCGGCCGGATGGGCGATGGGAGGTGATCGAGCCCCACGCGGGATATCCCGCCGGATTGCCTCGCCTCATGACCCTCGACCTGTCTGGCAAGCTCGAGGGGCCCAGATGCGTCTTGCGAATCAAGACCAACATGGAGTGCTACTACGACCAGGCATTCGTCGCGGTCCGGGACCGGACCGCCGAGTCGTCGCTTCGGATCGCCACCCTGCCGGTGGCCCGAGCCAACCTGAGATATCGGGGATACACTCGCGAGGTTTCCCCCGACGGACGACTGCCGTTGCTGTATGATTACGATTACGTCAACCCGGCGCCGCTGGCTCGATTCTCGGGAAAGCTGACCCGCTTCGGTGATGTCGCCGGACTCCTCCGGGAGGATGATGATCGACTCTGCCTGGTCGGGCCGGGCGATGAAGTTCGTATCGAATTTCGGGCAGACGCGGTGTCTCCCTTGCCGGACGGCTGGACACGCAGTTACGTCCTTCGCTCATACGGCTACTGCAAGGACGCAGACCCGTTCACGGCCACCAGCGACTCGGTCGGCCCGCTTCCTTGGCGTGGCATGCCCGCTTACCCGTTCGATCGAGCGATCAAGCGGCCCGTCAACACGAGCATCGAGTCGTACCTTCGGGAATACCAGACCCGACCGGCCGGGGAGGGGGATCGGGACCGGTAGCGAGGCGAGAATGATTCGTGAGGTTCCACCGTGTGTCACACCGTCTCTTTCGGATCGTAGTTGAAAGACGATGAACAGAGTAATCAACGAGCCTCGCGAGCTGACGTCGTTGTTTTCGGGATGCACGCAGAAGCGATTGGCCTCGACGATGCTCGTCGTGCTGTCGTTCGGGTTCTCGGTCGCCGCGGATGCGCCGCGCGATCTGATCCGTTCGGCCGGCGACGGCCGCTGGTCAGAGCCTTCGACATGGGAGGGCGGTCGTGTCCCCGGTGCTCGATCGCGCGTGCAGGTCCGCACCGGTCACTGCGTCGTCTACGACGCCTTGGCGGATTTCGCGGTCCGATCGATCCACGTCGCCGGGACCTTGCGGTTCGATCCCGAGAAGGATACCCGGCTCGAAGTGGGGCTGATCAAGATCCAGTCCGGCGACGATCCGGGAGAGTCGGGCTTCGATTGCGAGTCTCACGCGATCGTGGCACCGAAGCCGGGACAGGCTCGCGCGGCATTGGAGGTCGGCGCTCCGGATCGTCCCGTGGCCGCGGGCCGCAAGGCCGTGATCCGTCTCTCGCCGGTCGCGGGGCTGGACCCCGACGAGTGCCCCGCGATCGTCTGCTGCGGCGGCCGGATGGATTTTCACGGCGCGGAGCTCAAACGGACCTGGGTCAAGCTCGGAGCGACGGCCGAGAAGGGGAGCCCTTCGGTCCTCCTCGCCCAACAGGTCTCGGGTTGGCGTGTCGGCGACCGTGTGATCGTCACCGCGACGAAACACCGCATCGTCGCGGACGGCGATGATGTCTCCAGCGTCGCAACTCAACCCCAGACGGAAGCGCGGACGATTCGCGCGATCGACGGCTCGAAGCTCGAACTCGACTCTCCACTGGAATTCAAGCATCAGGTCCGCGACTCGCTCCGGGGCGAGGTCGCCCTCCTCAGCCGCAACGTGGTCGTCGAGTCGGCCGATCCCGAGGGCGTCCGCGGGCACACGATGTATCATCGCAACTCATCGGGATCGATCTCTTACGCGGAGTTCCGGCATCTGGGGAAATCCGGAAAGCTCGGCAAGTACAGCCTCCACTTCCATAAAGTGGGGGACACGATGCGTGGTTCGTCGGTGGTCGGGGCTTCGATCTGGGACAGCGGCAATCGCTGGATCACGATTCACGGCACCAATGGACTCGTCGTCCGCGATTGCGTGGGCTATCGAAGCGTCGGGCACGGATTCTTCCTCGAAGACGGGACCGAGGTCGAGAACATCCTCGACGGGAATCTGGCCGTGCAGGCCTGCCATGGGAAGCCACTCCCGGATCAGGTGCTCAAGTTCGATCGCAACGAGGGGGCGGGCTTCTGGTGGGCCAATAGCCGGAACGCCTTCCTGCGGAATGTCGCCGTCGAGTGCGATCAGTACGGATTCCGCTACGAAGCGCCGGCAACACCCGGATTCGATCCGACGATGTCGGTCCGCGGCCCCGATGGGGTGCGTCGGCCGGTGGATATTCGCACTCTTCCTTTCATCAGCTTCCGAGACAACGAGGCGCATGCCCAGCGACGTTACGGGGTGAACCTCGGCGGCGGTCCCGGGACCGGCGAGACGGGTGGTGTCGGAGAGGTTGGGCCGGACGCTCGGCACCCATCCGCGGTCCGAGGACTCAGGATCTGGGATTCGCACTGGGCGTTTTCTCCCGCGGCGCCGGGCATCCTGGTGGACGGGCTCGACATTTCCTACAGCGAATTCGGGATCTGGCGACCTCATTACGGTCAACAGGCTTATCGTAAGCTCAAAATGTATCAGACCGGCTGGGCCTTCTTCGCCGAGGTCGGCGAGCGGCCGAACATGAAGCGCTTTCCCGATCCGCTCGCTCCTGTCGACGACCAGCCGCCGGTCTCGGTCGTCACACGAATCGACGGCCCTCGCGAGGGGCGGCTGCTCGTTCGAGGGGTGAGCGTCAACAACGGAAGCATCCGTTCCGTTCGCGTCAACGGCCAGGATGCCCGGCCGCTCGTCAACGACTACTCGCAATGGCAGGTCGAGATCGATCTCCAATCGTCCGACGCGCGGACGACGAGCGTCTCGGCCGTCGCCGAGGATACCGCCGGCAATGTCGAGTTCAATCCCCATCGGACCGAGATCGCCGTATTGCAACCCGTTCCGGTGCCTCGTTAAACGATTCGCGGGTTTGCGGGCGCACGTCACCGGTATGAGGTATGAAACGGCATACAATTGAAAGTAAACCGGGAGATTGATTGAGGAACCCGATTAGTTCGGGTATGGTGTTTGAACCCTACGACCGTGATGATTGGTAACGGATCACGGGCATCATTGCCCGTGCGCGCGGGAATGCGCCACGTTCGGAAGAGACCGCCGCAACTGCGATTCATCTTCGATCAGATTCCTGCATTCGACATCGCCGACAGAGCCGATCTGTGATCTCAACGCGGAGTTTCATACATGCAGCGTCATCAGCGGGAGTGGAGCGCGTGGGTGTTTGGGCGACCGGCCCTTGGCTGGCTCGCCATCCTGGGCCTGACCGCCGTCTTGCCCGGTTCGGCATCGGCGCAGTACTGGACCAGCTACGGGCGCAATGCGCAGCACAGTGGGATCGCGAACGGACCGTCTCAGCTCCCCCAGGTTGTCAAGTGGTCGACCCCGGTGGACCAGGACCCGCAATATGCCGGAGGCGGCGATCTCTACACGCATTATGGTTCGCCGGTCATCACGGCTCGCAATACGGTCCTTGTCGGGGTGAAGATCGGGGCCCAAGGCAACTTTGAAGTCAACGCCCTCGTCGGTGGGAACGGGCATTCGCTCTGGACCCTCGGCACCGATTACGTGCTGCCCACGCACGATTGGATTCCGCCGATGGGGATCACATTGACCCCGGGCGATGCCGCGGTCGTGATACCCGGAGCGGGGGGTTCCGTCTGGGTCCGTTCGACCCCGAATTCCATCAAAGGCGCGACCAGCCGGATGACGTTCGTCGGCATGGCGAATTATCTCTCCAATCCCGCCGCTTTCAACGACGCGATCCAGATCTGCACGCCAATCACCTCGGACGGGTCCGGCAATCTCTATTTCGGATATCTCTCGAGCGGGGCGGCCCTACCCGGATATCCCGATGGGATTCCCAGCGGATTGGCCCGAATCTCCGGCTCGGGCACCGGTTCCTTCGTGTCGGCGTCGCAGCTCTGTAATGATACGAATTACGATAAGATCGCATACAACTGCGCCCGGCATTGACGGGCGACGGTGGCACTCTGTACATCGCGGTCAATCAATACAATTTCTCGGGCGGCTACCTCTGTCGCGTCACGAGCTCGACGTTGACACCCCTGAGCCACGTGTTCCTCTCGGATCCGAATGGCGGCAACGCCGTATTGCCGGACGACAGCACGGCCTCTCCGACCATCGGTCCGGATGGAGACGTCTACTTCGGCGTGCTGGAGAATGGCTGGCCTACCAGGCACCACGACCGCGGATGGCTCCTGCATTTCGACAGTACTCTCGCGACGACCAAGATTCCCGGCTCATTCGGTTGGGACGATTCCGCCACAATCGTCCCTTCGAAGGCGGTGCCCCAGTACACCGGCGGTTCGTCCTACCTGGTCCTCACCAAGTACAACGACTATTCGGATCCGGGGATCGGTGGTACGGGTGAAAACAAGGTCGCCATCCTCGACCCATTCGTGAGCATGAACGATCCTATTCTGCCGAACGTCAAGGTCATGAACGAGGTCATCACGGTCTTGGGGCGGACCCAGAACATTGGCCAGTCCGGCGTCCGCGAGTGGTGCATCAACTCGGCCGCGATCGACCAGGTGAACAAGTGCGCGGTCGTCAATAGCGAGGACGGTAACGTCTATCGCTGGGATTTCACCACGAACACCTTATCCCCGGGGCTGAAGCTGGCCGCGGCAACGGGCGAAGCATACACTCCGACCGCGATTGGCCCCGACGGTTCCGTATACGCCATCAACAACGCCGTCCTCTCCTGCTGTGGTTCGTCCAGCGCGTCCGGGGCGATCCGCGGCGAAATGGGAATCCCGTTCATCCAAACCCAGTGGTCGTTCATTCGACCTGTACTCTCGGTCGTGATTCCGATGGCTTTGCTCTGTTGCGCGTTGATCGCACTGACGTTCCGGGCGGTGAGGAGCGGCTTGATTCCTCTTCGCCCCTTCGGCGTCGGACGTGGCACACTCCTCTGGATTCCCGTGGATCGAAGTCGCCAGGTCTAAGACCAGGCTTCGTATGGGCCTCCTCCGAGTGCCGGCTCGCCCTCCCGGCGGGATTCCCCAGCAATTTGGCTTCCTCGTCACCGACGAATTGTCTGAACCGGATTCGAGGTCCCCGACTCGCCCGCAACCGGGAATCGGGGACCTCGAATCCGGTCTCGTTTTCGAAATCTCTCAGTCCGAGCCCTAACGCGACTCGGAAGGAAACTTGAATCCCTGGCTCTCAAGGCCTCACGCGAGAACTCCATTCGGCGAGCTGTGATTCGAGCCGTTTACGGAGCGATTCGGGGAGCTTCTTATCGCGATGCGGCGTGAGGGTATCGAGCCTCAGGGCTTCCTCGGCCTCCTTGACGGCATCGCCGAACATGGAGATCTCGGCGCTGGCCAGTGCCAGCCGGGCGTGCAGCATGGCGCTGGACGGGTAGAGCAGGGTCGCGATTCGTGTTTCCTTGACGATGTCGCCGCCGTAACTCACGACGTCGATCGGTGTGAGCTGAGACCCGAGCCGCTGGAGCAAAGCCCGAATCCGGTCGGCGCGCAAGATGTGCAAAGACCAGGAGCTCGGGTTCCGCGGAAGCGTGTTGGCTTCGAGCAAGAGGATCGGAATCTGCTTCCATCGATAATCTCCGATCTTGGCCCCACGCGACTCCCAGATGAGCTGCTGGAGATCGGCATAGCCGAGCCACGGACGGACGTTGTACCGATCCTCGGTGATGGCTTGCTTGTAGGCGTTTTCGGCCCTCTCGAAATTGGGGGGTCGATGACGGATCGCCTCTTCGGCATCGGAGATCGCGGCCTCCGAACGCCAGAACGGCACGATCGCTCCCAGGAATAACCCGATCATCGCGGCCCAGACCGTGGCCAGGGCGAACGATGGTACGCGACTCTCATACTCGCGGAGTCGGCCGCAACGGCGATCGTCGCGGAGATTCAGTCCCAGTGCGAACAAGGCCCAGAGACCCAGGGCCACGGTCGGGATTCCGATTCCTCCCGCGGCCAGCAGGTTGATCAGGATCGCCACGGTGGCCGCGCCGAGGGCGATAGGCGAGATCGGGAGCCGGCGCCAGAGCGGTGCGCCCAGCAATACGGCGGTCAGATAGCTGGCCCCAAGGATCACCCAGCGCGGGAACGACCCCTCCACGAAGAGATTCAATGGCAATAGCGCCAGGACCAGAAGCCAACCCGACCCGGCCGACACCACGAGCCATGTCTGCCGACGAGGTGGAGCGTCGGGATCATCACGCCGATTTCGCGGCACCGGATCGGTACGCGAACCTTCGGTAACGTCCTCGCCGGCAATCGGAGTGGAGGGACGAACGAAAAAGTTCCATATTCCCAGGGACAGTGCCGCCAGGAGGGCGATCAAGGCCCCGAGCCCGCCGATCGCCCAGACCTCGAAGAAAAGGTTATGGGGATCCAGGATCTCCTCACTCGCCTGCGGAAGCTTGTGCCGGAGATACGCTTCGCGGAAGTTTCCCGGGCCGACTCCCGACCAGGACGTCGAGGAAACCAGGGCTTTCCAGGGGCTGCCCGAACCGCCCGTGACGATCCCCCAGGTCCCTTGCCAGTATTCCCAGCGGTAGCGCAGCGAGAGGGTCGATTCGGTGAGTACCTCGCGATCCAGGCGCCCGGTCGCCAGGCCTATCGCGACCAGGGCCGTCACGAGGACGATCCCGGCCAGGCCCGCTCCCAGGAGGACACGCCTGGAGATCTGCCTTCGCGATTCCCATGCCACGATGACCAACCCGGCCAGGAGCCCGAGGTAGGCACTCCGACTCTTGGTCAGGATCAGGCAGACGAGCAGGATCAATCCCACGGGTGCCGCCATTGCGAGCGCCGACCAGCGCGACCCGGACGCATCACGGCGAGATAAGTTCTGAATGGCGACCGCCAGGGCGAGCACCAGCGGCCCTACGATGAATCCGGCGAGGGAGTTCGCCAGCGCGAAGGTGGACGTGATCTCGTTGGATCCGAGGAGTCGTTGCGCGAATAAGTATTGCTCGCGCGTCCCCGGCTCGATTCCCAGCTGGCGATGCCGGAGCAGGAACTGATCCGGGTTTCGGCGATACTCCTCCTGGAGCTGCGGCAACTCGACACTCGCCTGATAGAGTCCGTAGACGGAGACGGCGAAGGAGACAGCGACGAGCGTCCCGGCCAGGACGCTCGACTCGTCCCGGGTTCGGGGCAGGTTGCGGAACAGAAGGTAGACGACCCCGATCGCCATCCATTCCCAGGCCAGGTTGATGGCGGGACGCCGATCGATTGCGTGCAACGAGCTGAGTGCGACGAGGATGACCGTGGCCACAACCGCGGCATCCGTCCATGATAACCGGAACCGGAATCGGCCGCCGACGAACCCGGCCGCGAGCGCCAACCCCGCGACGATCAGGACCGCGAAGACCCAGTACATCCCCGTGCCGGCTCCATTCGCCATGTCCGGCTCGCTGGCGGAATACGCGCGAGCCGCGATCAGGGCGGCGGTGAGTCCGAGTGCGAAACGGCGAATGCGCTCACCGAAATAGGGGAGGGTCTCGCCGGCTTCGGCGTCTTCGTCTTCAAACGGCCGAAATGCGGGCGCCGTCTCCGGTACCAGGACCGGGTGCTTCCGAGGGTTGCGTCTGGCCATTGCGTTGCTCCGAACGGCTCGCCGAGAACTCGAGGATGGCCACGACTCCGAGCAAGCAGACGGTCTGAGCCATGACGACGGTGGCTCCGGCCCAGCCGAGTCGATGCAACAGGAGCGCGCCCAGGCCGCCGGCGAGGGTCACCAAATCAATCGTCCAGACCGCTTGCGGCGGCGTCAAGCCGCGCGCAACCAGTCGGTGCGAAAAGTGCCGGCGATCTCCCTGGAACGGGCTTCGCCCTTCTCGCAGCCGGATCACGATGACCGAGCACATGTCGTACAACGGGACCGCCATCACGAGCAACGGCGCCAGGACGCTGTATGGCGAATAGCCCTCCTTGGTGAATGTCCCGACGACCGTCAAGGCACCGAGGAGGAACCCGAGGAAGTTGCTGCCCGCGTCACCCATGTAGAGCCGGGCCGGCGCATGGTTATGGACCAGGAACCCGCCCAGTGCCCCGACCACGACCAGCAAGACCGCGGGAGGGAAGAGGCTGCCGACGGCCACTTGCGCGCCGCAGAACAAGAGGGCGGCGATCAGCCCGACGCTCGCCGCCAGCCCGTCCATGTTGTCGAGCATGTTGAACGCGTTCGTCAGCGCGACGATCCACAAGACCGTCACTGCGCCACCGAGGATCGGGCGGGTGAAGGGGCCGAACAGGGTCACGTGAATCCCCGTGGCCGCCAGGATTGCCGCACACGAGACCTGAATCCCCAGCCTCAGCCGCCAGTTGAGATCCTTGAGGTCGTCGATCAATCCCATGACCATGATGACGCTGGCCAGGCCGAGGATTTCGGCGAGCTCGCCGAATCGGGTGAGGGCGCCGTCCACATGCTTCGAGAGCGGTTCGGGGAGCAGGCCGCCCCCATATCTGATGATCAGCGCTCCCATGCCCAGCAGGATGACTGTCGTCAACCAGATGGCCACGCCGCCGCCCATCGGCGTCGGTTCGCGATGCCCCTTGTGGCCCCCGGGCCGATCCAGCATCCCCCAACGCGCGGCGTTCCGGCGGACAAACCCGCACAGGACTACGCTCAACACGAATGACAGTGCGACCAGGCCCGTCGCGACCGTACCGAACAACGCGACTTCATGAGAATTCATCGAATGATCTGTTGTACTGTCGCGTTGGCCTCAGAGGCGTCTTGTTTCCCGGCGCGCTGGAGCCGGGAATACCACGATCCGAAGCTGAGGCAGGCGACGAAGAGTGCAACCGCGAGGACGATGACGAAGCTGACGACGACCCACTCGATCGCCCGGTCGGGAGGCCAGTCGGGACTTCGTCCTCCGCGGAGGACGAGGAAGATGACCAGCGGCCCGCCGAACGAGACGAGGGACATGGCTCCCAGCAGGTAGTAGGGGAGCCGGGCGATGTGGCGACTCCGGCTCATGACGGCTTCGCCGCCGCGCGAACACGTCGCCGCTCATCGCAGGACTCCTCGTGGCGACGACGTCCCGCCGCGAATTCCGCGAGGATCGAGTCGGCCGCGGTGGCCGCATCGACGTGCTTCGCCTCGGACTCGGTGCGCCACTTGACCTCGATCTTCCCTTCCTTGAGGCCGCGCTCGCCGATGACGACCCGGAGGGGGATGCCGATCAGGTCGGCATCCTTGAATTTGAAGCCCGGCCGCTGATCGCGGTCGTCGACCAGGACATCGAGCCCCGCCGAGGTCAGCGACGATTCGATGGTCTGAGCCAGCTCCATCACGGCCGGATCCTTGCCCTGGAGCGGGATCACCAGCACGTGATAAGGGGCGATCGAGAGCGGCCATATGATCCCGTTCGCGTCGTGGGATGCCTCGACGGCCGAGGCGACGATCCGGTTGATGCCGATCCCGTAGCATCCCATGATGATCAGCGTCTCGTTCCCCTTCTCGTCGAGGTAGTTCGCGCCCATCGCCTTGGAATACTTGGTGCCGAGCTTGAAGACGTGGCCGATCTCCAGGCCCGACTTGATCTCGAGAGGGCTGCCGCAACGGGGGCAGGGGTCGTTGGCGTCGGCGTTCCGGATGTCCCGGATCGGGTCCAGGGGGAAGTCGCGGCCGGGCACCACCCCCTTGAGGTGGACGTCGACCGCGTTGCCGCCGACGACGACCGTGGGCATGGCGGCAATCGCCCGGTCGATGACCAGCGGGATCTTGATCCGGACCGGGCCGAGGAAGCCGATCGGAGCGCCGGTCGCTTTCTCGATGGTGGTGGCGTCGGCGGGGACGATCGCCGTCGCCCCCACGGACCGTCGGAACTTCGCCTCGTTCAGTTCGTGGTCGCCCCGCACCAGCGCGGCGACCGGCTTGCCATCGGCCAGGTAGACCAGGAGCTTGGCGGATGTCGTCTCTTCGACCCCCAGGAACTGGCAGACGTCCCGGATGGTCCGTTTGTTCGGGGTCTCCACGGCATGGTAGGGGGGAGCGTCCGCGGCGGGCGTGACCGTGGCGTGGTCGTGGCCGCCGACCTCGGCCCGCTCCTGATTGGCCGCATAGCCGCACCTGGAGCAGAAGATGACCTTGTCTTCGCCGGTCGCGCAGGGGACCATGAACTCGTGCGACGACTCGCCGCCGATCGGACCGCTCTCGGCCTCGACGATCACGTAGGGCAGCCCGCAACGGTCGAAGATCCGACAATAGGCCTCGTACATCTTGTCGTAACTGGCGTTGAGCTGCGACAGGTCCGCGTCGATGCTGTAGGCATCCTTCATGAGGAATTCGCGGGTCCTGACGATGCCGAACCGGGGCCGCGCCTCATCGCGGAATTTGGTCTGGATCTGGTAGAGCGTGATCGGCAACTGCTTGTACGAACGGATCAGGTCGCGGACCATATCCGTGATGACTTCCTCGTGCGTCGGCCCCAGTGCCATGTGATGGCCGCCGCTGATGGTCAGCTTCATCAGGAGGTCGCCATAGGCCTCGAAGCGGCCCGACTCCTTCCAGAGCTCGACGGGCTGGAGTGCGGGCATGAGGAGCTCGATGGCCCCGGCGGCGTCCATCTCTTCGCGGACGATCTGCGCGGCCTTCTGGAGCACCCGCAATCCCAGCGGCATGTAGGTGTACGTCCCCGCGCCGAGCTGGCGGATCATCCCCGCCCGCAGCAGCAGCACGTGGCTCGGCGCCACGGCGTCCGCCGGAATCTCCTTCAACGTCGGGATCAGGGCATTCGACCAACGCACGAGATCAAACCTCCTGGAACGGGCCGGGATCGGGGCTCGTCGGAGACCGACGACCACCCCGTTGTTCGTCGCGGCTATCACGGAGTCGGACCGCTAGGGCCACCGATGGGTTCACGGTCCTCAACTTTATCGAGGCTCCACGTGAAACACCACCTTAAAGCTCCCCACCACGGCCGAGATCCACGCCCGTACGTCAAAGCGGGTCATGCTATTTCGGAAGCCCGTGGACCGGTCCCATTCGTCGGAGACGGACTGTCTGTCCAGCATGCTCGATCGTAGATTCTTTCCGCTAGGTTTACAATCTCGGCGCGCCGATACCCTCGGGAGGATAGAGGAGATTTCGGCGATCGCGGCTAGCCGACCGCACCGAATCGCAAGTGGTTTTCTTGAGACATCGTCCAGTGTGCATTTGATTAGTATACCGAAGACTTCTTGTAATTGAGCCAGACGGCGGCTAGGTTCATGTTTTGATTCAAAGCGAAAGTCGGGCTGATCTCGGATGAGATCGGGGTTTTCGGCCCATCTCACCCGGCTTTTCGCCGACCCGGTCCTGATCATTTAGTTAGGAATGCACCTCGAAGGTCCCTGTCGATGGGCGATTGTGGTTTCGAGAGCCTGTGCGGGGCCGCATCATCCAGGACGAGAAGGAACATATCGATGACGAAGCGTGATCGGATCCGTGTCAGCATCCTCGCGATCGTGGTCGCCCTGTGCTCCGCATTTGCCCTGCCGCCGGCCGAGGCGGGTCCGACCGTCTACGTCACCGGCCTCCACAACGAATTCGGCACGCTCGACCTTGCGACCGGGGGATACAGCCCGATTGCCACGCTCGCCCTCCCTAGCGGCGACCTCATGTACGGCATGGGGTATGGGGCGAATGGCATGCTCTATGGCGTGGACTCGCAGCCGGATGCGCACCTCTGGCAGATCAATCCCGGTAACGGCAACTTGACGGACCTCGGGGCAATCGGCCAGAGCGCCCTCGACGCGTCATCGGACGCCAGTGGGAAGTTCTACGTGCTGAGCCAGGACGTCAATGCCGTCTTTTATACGATGAATCCACCGTCCGCGACTCCGAACGTGGTGGGATCGCTCGGGTTGAGCAGCGGAGGACTGATGGCCGTAAGCCCGGATGGATCCCAGCTCTTCACAACGACGCAGTCCACGTATGACCTGGTCAGCATCAATCCGACGACGGGTTCGACCAACGACATCGGACCGACGGGCTTCTCGATCGATAACGGTCTCTTCGTCAACGGGACCCTTTACGGTTTCGACACCGGCGGTGCCATTGTCACGATCAACACCTCGACCGGAGCGGCCACTCAGGTGGCGACGTATAACCTGCCCGATGGGGATCAGATCCTGGCATCGGCCCTGATCCCGGAGCCGTCGAGCCTGGTCCTGGGACTGGTTGGGATGGCGGTGGTCGGCTTCATCGGCCTCATCAGGGGTCGCCGAACGGCCCTCAGCCGGGGCGGAATGGCATCGTCGAAGTAAGCCGGATCGGAACCGATCCGCGGTCGGTCGTCATGACGTCGGATTCCCTGTTTTCCACGCGGGTGGATTGATACGGTGAACGGCGACCAGTCCCCAGCCCCGGAGCCGGAACCGAGGACCGCGACTCGGGAATTGACCCTGAGGATTCCCGAGGCCCAGTATCGGGCCCTGGAAGCATTCGCCGCGAGGCGGGGCCAATCTCCCGAAGACTTGGGGACAACCTGGCTGATCGAAGCCATCGGGCGGCATGCGGCCGTGTCGGATGGAGATGGACAAGCATCGGGGATCATCTGGGAAGGCCCCCAACTAGGGCTGCACTCCTACGCCCAGGTGAACCGGGAATTCTGCCTCCGCCTGATCGGGCGCGGACATGAGTTGTCCCTGATTTCCCCGGAGGTCCCCGAACGCGAGGTGCGGCTCTTTCCGGGGCGATCGCTGCTGGTTGAACGGTTTCGTCGATCGCTGAGCCGGCCGGTCGCGGCCCATGTGCGTCATCAATGGCCCCCCTCATTTTCCCCTCCGCCCGACGGGCACTGGGTGATCGTTCAGCCGTGGGAGTTCGGGAGCCTGCCACGGACCTGGATCGGCCCGATGACGGACCTGGTCGACGAGATCTGGGCCTACACGAGCTTCGTACGGGACTCGTACATCTCCAGCGGCGTGCCGGCGGACCGGGTGCACGTCGTACCCCTCGGGGTCGATCTCCGGCGATTCCACCCCGGAGTCGCACCTTTCCCGCTCGAGACCGGGAAGCCTTTCCGATTCCTCTTCGTCGGGGGGACGATCCATCGAAAGGGGATCGACCTCCTCCTGGAGTCGTACGCGACGACCTTCCACGCCGACGACCCCGTCTGCCTGGTAATCAAGGACATGGGAGGCACCTCGTTCTATCGGGGGCAAACCGCCGGTGAACGGATCGGTGACATCCGGCGGCAGCCGGACGCCCCGGAAATCGAATACCTCGATCGCGACCTCGGCCCCGACGAATTGGCGGGGGTCTATACCGCCTGCAATTGCCTCGTGCACCCTTACCGCGGCGAGGGGTTCGGACTGCCGATCGCCGAGGCGATGGCCAGCGGCTTGCCCGTGATCGTCACCGGTTATGGCGCCGCGCTCGATTTTTGCAACGAGGAGAATGCTTACCTCGTACCCGCGCGAATCCAGCGATTTCGCGACAAGCGGATCGGCGACCTGGAGACGGTCGACTCTCCCTGGCTGGCCGAACCCGACCCGGCGGTCTTGCGGAGCCTCCTGCGCACGGTCGTGGACCATCCGGGCGAGGCGCGCGAGAAGGGCCGAGCGGCCTCCGCGTATGTCCGCGCTCATCTGACCTGGGATCGCGCGGTCGACGCCATGGAGGCTCGACTCCGGCAACTCCGGCAGCGGCCGATCCGTCGTTCGATCTCGCCGCGGGGCAGGGGGTCCGGGGGCCTTGATTCGAAGTCGGTCTCGTCACTGGCATCTCCGACCGCGACTCGTCCACGGATCTCCTTGTGCATGATCGTCAAGGACGAGGAGGCCAATCTGGCGCGTTGTCTGGAATCGTCGGCCGACCTGGTGGACGAGATCGTCGTGGTCGATACCGGTTCGACCGACGCCACGGCCGCCGTGGCGGCTCGCTTCGGGGCCCGGGTCTTCTCCTTCACGTGGGTGGACAGCTTCGCCGCGGCGCGAACGAATCCTCGCGGCACGCGCGAGGAGACTGGATCTTCTGGCTCGATGCCGACGAGGCGCTCGACGCGGAGAACCGCCGGAAGTTCCTGGCGTTGGCGGCGGACTTGAAGGACGATCAAAATGCCGCTTACGTGATGGGTCAGCGTTCTCCGGCCGCGCCGGGGTCGAAGGCGGCCGTCGTCGCCGATCAGGTGCGGCTGTTTCGCCGCCTCCCCGATGCCCGCTGGAGTTATCGCATCCACGAGCAGATCCTGCCGGCACTGCGACGGACGGGCGTGGACCTGCGTCGATCCGATATCGTGATCCATCATGCGGGGCATGAGGATGCCGACTTGCGCAGGCGGAAGCTGGACCGCGACCTACGTCTCCTGCTGATGGAGAACGACGAGCACCCCGACGATCCGTTCACCCTGTTCAACGTCGGATCACTCTACCATGAGACGGGACGGTGGGCCGAGGCGCTGCCCTTGTTGCAACGGAGCCTGGAGCGGTCCCGTCCCCGCGATTCCATCGTCGCGAAGTTGCATTCCCTGATCGCCGGGTGCCTGCGGAAATTGGAGCGGCCGCGGGAGGCGCTGGACGCGTGCCGAGCGGGTCTCCGGCATCATCCGGACGAGGCGGAGTTGCTCTTCCTCGAGGCACTCATCCGGCGCGATCTTGGTGATGTCTCGGGGGCGGAGGCGACGCTGTTGCGGTTGTTGGCGGGACCTCGGTCCGTGAGCCTTGCCAATGGCGATGACGGACTCGGCGGTTACAAAGCCCGACACAACCTGGCGGTGATCTACGAGGAGACCGGTCGGTCGGCCGAGGCCGAAGCCGAGTGGCGCACGGCGGTCGCCGAGAATCCGCAATTCACGCCCGGCTGGCTCCGGCTCGGCGACCTTTTCCTGAAGCAGAGCCGGTGGCCCGACCTCGAATGGGCCGCGGCGAATCTGGAGGCGTGCCCGGGAGGCGGACCCAGGGCCGTTGCCCTGCGCGATCGAGGGCGACAGGCAACTGCGGCGAGCCTGGATCACTCCCGGACCGTCAATCGCCCTCGGGTCTCGCTCTGCATGATCGTCAAGGACGAGGAGGCCACTCTGGCGGCTTGCCTGGCCTCGGTCGCGGACCTCGTCAACGAGATGATCGTGATCGACACCGGGTCGAACGACCGAACCCGCAACGTGGCGGGGCAGGGGGGGGCTCGGGTGGTCGAGTTCGCCTGGATCGACGACTTCTCGGCCGCCCGGAATGAGAGCATCCGACATGCCTCGGGGGACTGGATCTTCTGGCTCGATGCCGACGAGCGGCTCGACGAGGCGAATCGAACCAGATTGCGTGGTGTATTCTCCCAACTGAAGCATGAGAACGCGGCTTACCTGATGCGTCAGCTCTCGACGACCGACGATCCCTATGGCTCGCAGGTCGCGGTCGACCAGGTGCGCCTCTTCCGACGCGATCCGGCCCTGCGCTGGGAGTATCGCGTTCACGAGCAGATCCTGCTCGCCATCCGCCGGGCAGGCCACGACCTGCGACGGACCGACGTGGTCATCGGCCACATCGGCTACGGGGCCCCGGGCTCGTCGGACGTGAAGCTGAAACGGAACCTGAACTTGCTCCTGAGGCAGGACGCCGAGCGGCCGGACGACCCGATCACCCTGTATCAGCTCGGCCTGGCAAACCAGCGCCTGGGCCGGGTCGTCGAAGCCATGCCGATGTTGCTCCGAAGCCTGGAACTGATGCCCAGGGACTACTCGATCCGCCCTCGCCTGTTCGCGGCCATCGCCCGGGCTCACGAATCGCTGGGTCGGAAGTGCGAGGCACTGGCAATCTGCCGCGCCGGACGCGAGGAGTACCCCGACGGCGAGGAGTTGCTCTTCTTCGAGGCTTCATTGTTGCACGAGCAGGGCGACGACTCCGGCGCCGGGGCGCGGTTGCTTCGCCTCTTGCAAGTGCCCTCAGGTGGGCAGATCGCGGCCGGCGATGCGGGCCGTCCGAGCTACAAGGCCCGGCACCTCCTGGCCCTGGTCTTCCTGCGTCAGGGCCGTGCGGCAGAGGCCGAATCGGAATGGCGACGAGCCGTGGCGATTCAGCCCCGGTTCATCCCGGCCTGGCAAGGGCTGGCGGAGCTCTACCTCGCCCAGGGCGCCGGCGGGAGTTCGACGAGGCGATGCAACACCTGGACCCGTCGGCCGCGGCCTCGCTCGAAGCCCGATCGCAAGCGGCTCGAGGGGAGTTCCTCGGCTCCGGCGGGTAGAGCCGCCCCGTGAGCCGCGGTGGACCCATCGAGTCCTCAGAAACTCGATCGGGAGCGCCTTCGTGTCCACAGATAGCATCCGACGAAAACGACTGCCGGGATACTGAGCACGAGGCTCGGCGGCTCCGGGACGCCCAGTAGCGTATCGGTCGGACCTCCGGGATTGCCGATGATCGCGCCGAAGAACACGGAGGAATCGACCGGGACCGGGTCCGTCAAGGACGCGATCGGGATGGTGAGGCTCAAGGTCAGGGAGCTGTAGGAGATCGGCACCGAAGCCAATGTATTGAGGCTCGTCGCGCTGAGGACGTCAACCTGCCCCGACTCCGAGCCGTTCACGCTGTCGAGGTCAACGACGTAATCGACGCCCAACCCGTTGGGAATCTGTCCGGCGGGGATCTGGTCCAGGCCGAGTCCGAGCGCGGAGTCCAGTTGGCTCAGGGTCGTACCCGTCAGTTGGGACTGATCGGTATCCAGGAATATGTAGCCGAAGACGCTGTTGGCCGCGAAGGCCGAGGGCGGGGCGATCGGGGTGCTGAAATTCAACGTGATGTTCAGGTTCGTCCCGTCGTTGGCCACGGTGCCATCCGTCAACGCAAGCTGAGGGGCGGACCCGAAAGCGGGACCGAGCGGGAGCCCTGTCACGGTCCCGGCGACGGCGGAAACGGTCGGAAAGCAGGAAAGCACGGCGACGATCGCCAGGAGCTTCCATGTCCGTAGTGTTCTCATTGGGGTACATCACCTCACTAACGTGGGCCGAGGCGGCTCGGCCCGAGGACTACGCGTTTGACGCACGAGTTGAGCACGCTGTTGAGCGGGGCGATCGATCCGGGCCTTGTCATGGGTTCTGGAGCGTGCGGGTCAGGGAGTCCGCTTCGTGGTCGAGATCAGTCCCACGGCGAGTTGGCTCAGGAGTTCGTCCATCTCATTCTCGGCGGAATCCTGGGTCGGAGGAGATCCCTTGTAGGCGACCCTGACGCTCGAGAGGTTGAGGTTGCCTCGATTTCCTTGAGGGGAGACCGTGAGGCGGTTTCGCGACAGCCCGGGAACCGTGAAGGTGGCCGGCGGCGAGATCGCCCAGGGATTCGCCGATGCCGGACTCGCGAAGACTCCGGCCGAGGAAGACCCCGGTGCCGGGATGGTGGCGACCGGTGCCGCGTTCACGGCCTTCGCACCGCCGAGCGAGACGGAAGGCGTGGACGTGACGCTGGCGACCAGGAGGACACCGTCCGCGTCGAGACTACCGCTCGAATTGGCGCTGACCCGGACATAAACCGCCCCGCTATTGATCGTGAAGCTCCCGAGGTCGGCCCAGTACACACCGCCGTAGCTGCCGGCGAACCGCGCAAGTTTCTGATTCTGCTGGACGGTCCCGAGCACAGTCCCACCATCACTCACCTGATAGGACGCGTTGGTCATGTTGGATGCCGAAGGCACCCAGGTCACCCAGACGTCGTAAGTGCCGGCCGTTGTAGGGAGTCGCCACTGGGCGTAGGTCGACGACGGTCCCGGACCCGTCGTCCGGTAGGTGCCATTGTATCCCCCCGTGGCCGTCGTCCACAACCCGCGCTCGGAGTACCCCCACTGCCCGTTATCCAGCTTGGCCACCGGCGCAAGCGCCGGGGGGGCCGTCACCACGATATCCGTCTGGGTCACGCTGAGGTTGTCCGACACGGTGTCCGTGCTGCTCAGCATGTGGACCCCGGGGGTATAGAGCGTCACGCGGAACGTGTGCTGGCCGTGGTCGTCCGCGGCGAATGCATAGTTGTCGGGCAGCAGGGCCTGGACGTCGTCGCTGCCGAACTGGACCGTCCCCGTGTAGCCCGTCGCGATGTTGCCGAACTGATCCTGAGCCGTGACCTCGAACAGACCCTCCTTGCCCGCGGCGATCGGCGACGGGAAGGCTTGGGTCAGGATGATCTGGGTGGCCACGTTCGGGTTGACCGTGACCGGCAAGGTGCCGGTCAGCGCGGGGTTCCCCGTATCGGTCACCGCGAGCGTCTGGATGCCGGCCGTGACCAGGATGACGAGATTGGTAAATGTGTGCACGCCGTTGTCGCCAGCCGCGAATGTGGTGTCGGGCGGGAGTTGGGCCTGACCGTTCGTGTCGGTGCTGGTGAACTGGACCGTCCCCGTGTAGCCGGTGGCCACGTTGCCGTACGGATCCTGGGCCGTGACCGCATAAGTGGCGGCGAAGCCGGCCGTCACGCTCGCCGGGCCGGCCAGGGCGAAGACGCTGGCCGGCGCCGGGACGACGTTCACCGTGCCGCTCGCATTGTTCGCGCTGACGACGTCGGTCACGGTCACGCCATGGCTGCCGACCGTCGTCCCCACGTTGATCTGGAAGGTATGGCTGCCCTTGTCGCCCTGGACGAACGTGTAATCGCCAACAGCCCCGGACGTGCTATCGGGGCCGGTGAAGTGGACCGTCCCGGTGTAGCCGGGGTCCGGCCTGCCGGTCAGGCCGATCGCCGTGACGGTGAACGTGGCCGGCGTCCCGGCGACGATGGTGGGCGACTGCGTCGTGATCTGGAGCGTATCCGGCGGCGGCGTGCCGACGATATTGAAGCTGAGCAGCGTCTCCGAGGCGATGATCTTCGGCCCCAGCGTGATGCTGAAGGGACTGATCCCGATCGTGGCATAGATGTTCAGGCTGGCGGTCACGGATCCGGTGATGGTGAAGATCGAGAGCGGGCTCTGCTGGAACTCGGCCGCCAGCACATTGGCGCGGACCTTGCCCTGTCCGACAGGATCGTTGAGTCCGAGCGCGATGTTGGCGTCGATCCCGCCCTCGGCGCCCGCGCTGGCGACGCCCACATTCAGCTCGGCCGCGACGCCCAGATGGCCGTTGATCGTGAGGTTGGAGGCCGTCGCGTCCACGTAAAACCCCTGGAAGATGTCGAGCGGATTGCCGCTGGTGACGTAGGTCCGCAAGCCGTACGTGTCGTAGCCGAACTTGAAGTTGGCGGCGGCGTCGATCGTGCCGCCGATCCGCACGGCCAGCGGGCTGAGCCCGGGTATCGGGAAGGTCTGGCTGTAGGCGAGCCCCGCGCTGAGCGTCGGCGCGGCGAACGAGAAGAGCGATTCGTCCTGCCCCAGGAACAGGCCGAACGCCGTGGTGGGGTCTTGCAGCAGGGGAAACTGGAGGCCACCCCCCGGCACGCTGCTCATCTGTGTGATGAACGACCGGGCCGCGGCTCCCGACGCGCCATCGCCGGACAATTGGCCGTTGAGCGAGCCGCCAGGCATCGGTGCCGTCACATTCGGCGTCGCGGTCGAGAGCTGACCGCCGCGGATGTCGAGGCTCCCGAGGTTGAAGCTGCCGAAGTCGATCACGATGGAGCCGCCGGAAGGGATCGAGTTCAGCAGGCTCGTGATGGTCGACACGGTCTGGAGGAACGTCAGATTCACCTTGCCCCCCGTGAAGGCCTGGAGCAGACTCACCAGGGTCACCGGCCCGCTGGTGGACAGGTCGGTCAGGACCGGGATCGGGGTCGTGAAGAAATTGACGATCGGCTGGATCGGATTGAGGACGCTCTGGATCTCGCCCAGGATCGGCTGGGCCATGTTGCTGAAGAAAGTGCCCAGGTTCAGGCTGACGTCGTCGAACTCGATGGTCGGCGCGTTGCCGAACGTGGCGAGCGAGACCCCGGTGGCCGCGGAATTGAAGCCCCAGTTGAGGACGAAGTCCGAGCTCATCGTCGGGAAATCGCCGCCGCCGAAGTTCGCCGTCAGGAGCAGGTTGACATAGGCGTTGCCCGTGATCGTCGCCGACACGATCTGCGAGAGCTTGAGGCCTGGAGTGGTCAAGTCCCCGAGCGTCAGCATGCCGGTATCGCCCGGGTCCGTGATGTCCACGGCGAACTGGGCGGTGAAATTGGTCGGGTTGGCGGGATTGTCCTGAAGTCCCAGGTTCAGGAAGCCGAGCGTGCCCGTCGTGCTCAGCCCGGGGATCGTGGCGTTGAGATTCACCGAAAGCTCGTTGGACTTCGAATCGTCGTAGTAGAAGCCCCGGCTGCGGCTGACCCCGAAACCCAGGTCGAACTGCCAGCCGAGCGAGACCGTGACCCCGGCGTTGCTGATCGATAGGCCGAGGCCCGGAAGGTCCATGTTCAAGGGCGTCGAGGCGACCGTGTAGGTCTGGCCCAGGAGCAGGTCGAACTCCACCTGATTCGACGTGATCGTCACCACGACGTCGTTGATCGTCGGCGTCCCGGAGCCGCTCTGCGGGAGCAGGATGTTGAGGCCGCCGGGACCGAGCGCATCGAACAGGCCTTGCTGGACGGTGGCGACCGCCTCGTCGGGCAGTCCCTTGAGCTCGCTGATGACGTTGCTGCGGAAGTCGTTGATGAAGTGTGCCGTGTTCTGCAAGTTGTTGCCGACGAGGGGCAGGTTGGCGAACACCTGGCTGTTGAGGGCCTGCTGCAAGGTCGAGAGGAACAGGTCGAGGCCGTCGATCAGGACGTTGAGCTGCCCGGTCAGGCTCATTCCGGAGAAGGCATTGGCGAAATTGGGGGTCGTGATCTGCGTGGTGCCGCTGATATTGGAGAGGTCTCCGATCGTCAGGCTGATATTGTTGTTGCCGGCCCCGCCGAGCGGCGTCGAGAGATTCGGGAAGAACAGGGGCAGCGTGGCGCTGGCCGTCCCCGTGAGGCTGACCGTGGCATTGCTCAGGGTGATCGAGCTGAGCGGCAGCCGGTGGTTGGTCGCGCCGGTCAGGCCGACGACGAACTGAGCCGGGCCGAGGGTCGCGCTGCCGTTGCTGATGAACATGCCGAGCGGGCCGAGCGAGACGGATGCATTCAGGCCGCTGGCGCCGGCCTGGGCGCTCAGGTTGATGCCGGTGTCGTCGTAGAGGAATGGGCTGGGGCTGCTTGGCGTGCTCAGATCGATGCCGAGGTGGAGCGTCAATGTCGCCGAAGCCTGGGCCGCGAGGACGCCGCCGGCACTGACGTCGCCGACCAGGTCGTCGCCCAGGCCGGTGATCCCGAGCGACGTGAGGTTGAGGTTCAATGGCACGGAGCCGCTGAAGGCCAGCGGCGTGTACGTGATCGTGAACTCGAGGACCTGGTCCGACGTGAAGTTGACGTTGACGGACGGGTCGTCGGCCGCCAGTCCGAGTGCCGTGCGCAACGCCGGGGCCAGGCTCTGGACGGCGCCCTGCGGGTTGGCGGCGAACTGATTCACCACCGTGGAGAACTGGTCTGCGTAATTGACCAGGTCGGTGACGCTCTTGTCGATGAGGGGGAGCTTGGTATTCAGGAACGAGAAACCGGAAAGAGTGCTGAGGTAATTGGTCACGCCGGTCAGGGCCGAAACCACCTGGCTGAAGTTGAGCTGCCCGAAATCCAGCAAGTTGCCGAAGTTCTGGAGAGAGACCGTCGGCGTGGCGGTCAGGCTGAAGCTGGGCAACGTGACCGTGATGGTGGGGTTTCCGGTCGTCGGGACGACGAATCCGCCGGCCGCCGAGATGTTCTGAAGGCTCAGGGTGGCGGAGCCGGTCACCGGTTGCAGGGCCACGACGGTCGTGGGGTCGCCGACCAGGGCGCTTTGCAACTGGTTGAGCGTGACCGGATCGCCGACATTGCCGGTGGTCGGGCTCTTCAGGGAGAGCCCGACCGTGCCGGTTGCCGAGGCCGTGCCGCCGCTGCTCTGGACGTTCAGGAACCCGAACTCGCCCGACGCGGCGATGTTGGACCCGGTCAGGGTGACCGTGCCGCTGGCCGCGGCATTGCTCAGGAACACCTTGTCGAGAAGGGTCTGACCGGCCGCCAGGGGCGACAGATTGAAGCCGATCGTGAAGCCGAGCATCACGTTCGCATCGAGGCTGATCGTGCTGCTGGTGCTGGCCTGGGCCAGGTCGCCGAGCCCGAAGTTGAAATCCAGGTCGGTCTGCTTGGTGGGCAACGTCTCGCTGAGTTGCACGTTGTAGGTCAGGTTCTGGGTCGTCGGGTCGTAACTGGCGTCGATCACTCTGGGGTCGAGGCCGAGAGTAGCGGCGAGGGCGGAGGCCAGCCCCTGCGCCGAGGTAAAGTCGGTCACGCCCGGCGAGCTCTCCAGGCCGCTCAGCAGCTTGTCGTTGTAGGCCTTGGCGAAATCGAGCATGTCACCGATGTTCATGTCGCCCGCGAGCGGGATCGGGATCTGGAGCAGGGACGATCGATCGAGGCCCTTCAGCCAGTCGCCGACCTGGCTGAGCAGGCCGTAGGCGTTGTTCGCCGTCAGATTATTGAAGCTCATCAAGCTGTCGAAGCCCGAGAGCGCGACGGCCGGCGGCGTCCCGTCGAGCGTATTGGCCGAGACGGTAATGGTTGGGGTTCCGGCCGTCGTGAAGCTGCCCAGGGTGGCCCGGACGGGCAGCACCATGCTCAGGGAGAGGGCGGGCGTTACCGTGACCAGGTTGGCCAGAGCTGTGTTCTGGAGGGCCGCCATCGTGATGCTGCCGCCCGCACCCGCCCCCGGGAAGGTGACGCCGATGTTGCCGTTGAGATGGATCTGGCCGTTCTGGACCGCGACGCCGAGGAATCCGAACTGGGCCGAGAGATTCAGGTTCGCGGCCTCGATCGAGGCGCCGACCTGGAGAGTATTGACGCGGATGAAGAAGGCGTTGGCCTCGCTCAACCCGGGTGTCAGGTTGAATCCGAAGGTGAAGTTCAGGTCCATGCTGGTGGTCAGGCTGACGTCCGCGCCGGCATTCACGGAGAGATTGTACTGGGCGGCATTGGCCCCCAGGTTGAGGCCGACCATCGTGGTGCGGGTGGCCTGATAATCCAGGTTGAACTGGAGCTCGGAGCCGGTGCCGGTCTCTCCGCCGCTGACCTTGGTGGGATCGACCGTGACGTCGAGGGCCCCGAACTGACCGCTCAACCGCTGGAGGGCGGTCACCAGTTCGTTGGTGGTCGGCGACTTGGTGCCGTCCTGCTCCTGGAAGAACGCGTGGACCGGGTCGCTGAGGCCGCGACCGAGGGTGCCCGCGAAATCCAGGGCCTGGCCGATGCTGATGCTCCCCTGGCCGGCCGCGGCGCCGGCCGGCGCCAGGCCGGGGATCGGCTGGGCCAGCGCGGCGTAATCGCCGAGCGTGCCGCCCCAGGTTGCCAGCGTCTGGAGCCCGTCATCCAGGGCCTGTAGCTGGGCGGCCGTGATCGTCGCGTTGGTCAGGCCGGCCAGGAGGGTGCGGTCTTCGAGCATTTCCAGCAGGGGCGCCGCCGGGGGAGTCGATCGGGGCGGTGAACTCTGAGGCGGCGCATCATGGGACTCCGTAATCGAGGTTGCACAGCGAGGATCGCGTTGACCGGTGTTCATTCCGAGGGTTGACCACGTCGATCGCTCGATTGGAGAGCGAAAGAGGTGGTGGACTGCGGGACTGGACGTATCGAAGGCCGGGCCGGTCGGTCGATCCACGAGAGTCTGACCCAGCGTGAGCTCAATGGATCGACGCCACCGGGAACGACGAGGCGCTCAGTCGTCACCGACCGAATCGGTACGTCTCTCGGGCGGAAGAAGGTGGAGCGGCCTCAA
Source organism: uncultured Planctomycetota bacterium (assembly GCA_963743925.1). Lineage (GTDB taxonomy): Bacteria > Planctomycetota > Planctomycetia > Isosphaerales > Isosphaeraceae > CAVZRC01. The sequence goes on from CAVURY010000041.1 coordinate 567,741, forward strand.
GTTCAACAGGTCGCTCTTCGGCCGCGGCCGCTCACTTCGGCGGCAGTTGATATCCGATAATGCTATCGATCAAATGGCCGAGCAAGCCATTGTCTTTGCGAAGTTGCTGGATAGCTGGGTCAGTCTTCAGGAAGTCCTCCACGCCCTTATGCTTGGCGTACTTCCGGAGAAGAAGTTGCTTCCGTTCGACCTCTGCCGGATTCCTCTCGAACTCCGCGATGGTAATTCCCTCGGCAGTCCCCCTTATCATTTCTGGGGTAGGTTCGAGCTTATCATCGGCCGCGTTGATCGCGGCGATCCTCGCCTTCATTCGCTTAACGAACTCTCGGAGGTAGTTCGGATAATCACCGAGGATGCAACGGGCCCGATCTGCCGCCTCGATCTCATCAGCATTTTCCGAGGCGCGCTCGAGGGCACTCAAGAGCGCTCGATTCTCCACGCTCCCCGGTTCGAAGTTTTGCAGTAGCTGCATCAACCGATCGCTGGCCCGCTCCCTTTCGTCGAATCGCGTATCGCCCAGCTTGCGGATTAGGGGAGCAACGACATTTGCCCGGAAGTAAGTCCCCGTTTTCTTCGAGATGGAGTCCGGGGCGCTCAAGGTCGTGCCCGTCGGGTCGGAAAGATCCGTCGGATTGTCCTCGACGTAGCGGTAGAGATTCGTGTCCCCACCCGCCAACCCGATGGGATCCTCGGTGGTCCACCGCCCCGTGCTCGGGTCGTAGTACCGCGCCCGGTTGTATTGCAGGCCGGTGACCCGGTCGAACTCGCGGCCGGTGAAGAGATAACGGTCGCTGGCCGAGGGGTTGGCCTCGGCGATGATGTTCCCGTAGCCGTCGTAACTGATCCGGTCGATCGCCGCGCCGGTCGAGTCCGTGATGACGCCCACGGAACCCAGTCGATCGACCAGATACCAGGCCACGGTCCCGCTCGCGGTGATTCGCGCCGTCACCGAGTCGAGAGACGCGAGGAATAGCCGCCTCATCACGAGGTTGTTGTTCCCGTCGAGGTCGGCCCAGTCGTTCTGGCCGTCATAGGCGAACCGCGTCACCTGCGTCGTCAGGTTGCTGCCGGAGGCAATTTCCTGGATCCGATCGCCGTAGGCGTCGTAGGTATACGTGACGTCCGCCAGCGTCGTACTTCCCTGCACCTCGACCGCCGAGGTCATCTCATCGTGATTGTCGTAAGTGTAGGTCCAGGTCACGCCATGCTCGGGGCCGGAGCCGACTCCCACCTTCTGGATCAGGTTGCCGTCGGCGTCGTACGTGTAATTCCAGGTCCCGTCGGAGAGGAGCTGATTGCCCGGGCCGATCACGTTATTGCCGCCGATCCGGTTGCCGTCGGCATCGTAGGTGTAGTTGATCTTGTCGAGCGGAGAGGTTTCGCCGGTCAACTCGTTGTCGGCGTCATAGGTGTAGGATGTGGTCATCCCGAGATTCGTCTCGCTGGTCACGCGATTGGCCGGGTCATACGTGTAGCTGTACTCGGCCACGGTGTTGCCGTGGCTGTCGCGGTCGAGGAGGTCCGTGACCTCGCCGTCGGCGTTGTACGTGTAGTACGACGCGACCACGACCTGGGTCCCGGCAAGGTCGCTGTAGCGCGTCTCGGTGAGGACCTCGCCGTCCGCGTCGTAGGTCATGTCGATCCGAAGGGGGGGGTGACCGGTACCGCCGAACTGCTCGCTGGTCAGCTCATCGTCGGCGTCGTAGACGTACGTCGTCACGCCGCCGAGCGAGTCCTGGACCTCGGTGCGGTTGTCGACCGCGTCATAGGTATAGTTCAACGTCAACCCGAACGGATCCTCCACGGAGGTCACACGGTTGAGGGCGTCGTAGGACATCGTGTTCGTACCGCCGTCATCCCCGGCGGTCAGCACGTTGCCATCGGCGTCATACGTGTACGTTTCGGTGTTGGTCACGTTGCCCTGGGAATCTTCCCAGGTCTGGCCGATCAGGCGGCCGTCGGAGTCATAGAGCGAAGTTGTGGTGCGGCCGAGCGGGTCGATCGTCTCGGTCACCTCCCCATCCGCGTCGTACATCGTCGTGGTCGCGTGGCCGAGCGGGTCGATCGTCTCGGTCACTTCGCCGTCCGCGTCGTACATCGTCGTGGTCATGTTTCCCAGAGGATCAACCACCGCGGTCACCTCGCCGTCCGCGTCGTACATCGTCGTGGTCATATGACCCAATGGGTCAACCGACTCGGTCACCTCACCGTCCGCGTCATAAAACGTCGTGGTCGCGTGGCCGAGCGGGTCGACCGACTCGGTCACCTCGCCATCGGCGTCGTACACGGTCGTCGTCACATGTCCCATGGGGTCAACGGACTCGGTCACCTCACCATCCGCGTCATAGTACGTCGTCGTCATCCGGCCCATGGGGTCGATCATCTCGGTCACCTCCCCATCCGCGTCGTACACGGTCGTGGTGACCCGGCCCATGGGGTCGATCATCTCGGTCACTTCGCCGTCCGCGTCGTAGTACGTCGTCGTCATGCGGCCTAATGCATCGACGGACTCGGTCACCTCACCATCCGCGTCATAGTACGTCGTCGTCGGATGACCGAGCGGGTCCACGGTCCCGGTCACCTCGCCATCGGCGTCGTACAGGGTCGTCGTCATCCGGCCCATCGGGTCGATGGACTCGGTCACCTCACCGTCCGCGTCGTACAGGGTCGTCGTCATCCGGCCCATCGGGTCGATCATTTCGGTCACTTCGCCATCCGCGTCGTAGAGCGTCGTCGTCGTGCGTCCTAACGGATCGACGGACTCCGTCAACTCACCCATGGCGTTGTAAACGGTCGTGGTGACCCGGCCCATCGGATCGACGGACTCCGTCAACTCACCATCGAGGTCATAGTACGTCGTCGTGATCCGACCCATCGGGTCGACGGACTCGGTCACCCGACCTTCCGCATCGTAGACGGTCGTGGTGATCCGACCCATCGGGTCGATCGTCTCGGTCGCTTCACCGTCGGCGTCATAGAGGGTCGTCGTCATCCGGCCCATCGGGTCGATCGTCTCGGTCACCTCGCCGTCGGCGTCATAGAGGGTCGCGGTGATGCGTCCCATCGGATCGACCGTCTCGGTCACCTCGCCGTTGGCGTCGTAGACGGTCGTGGTGATCCGGCCCATCGGGTCGATCGTCTCGGTCACCCGGCGCATCGCGTCATAGACGGTGGTCGTCACTCGACCCATCGGATCCTCGCTCGTGACCTCGTTGCCGGCCGAGTCGTACGCGTAAGTCGTGGCCCGGCCGAGCGGATCGACCTGTTCGGTCTCTTCACGCTGGCTGTTGTACTGATAGGTCAACGTGCGGCCGAGCGGGTCGGTCGTGCTCTGGAGCAGGCCATTGGACCAGGCCTCGGTCGTCGTCCGACCCATCGGATCGATCGTCTCGGTCAGATCGCCCTGGGAGTTGTACATGTAGCTCGTCACACGTCCGAGCGCATCCGTCTCCTGGGTGACTTCATGGAAGGTCGGGTCATACTGGTAGCGGACGGTGGTGCCGTCGGGATTCGTGGCCTGGGTCAGCTCGCCGTCGCCCGATCCATACTGATACGTGTAGGTGGTCATCCGGCCCATCTCATCGGTGGAGACGGTCGGTTGGCCGGCGAAGTCGCGCTGCCAGGTCTGGACGCCGCCATCGGGCTCCTGGACCCTGACCGGCTGACCGAGCGAATCGAAGGTATAGGTGGTCACCCGGCCCATCGGATCGGTCTCGACGGCCATGCCCTGGCTCGTCAACGACTGGGCGGGATTGGTCTGCAACCCCTGGATCGAGGCCGGGACAAGCCCCAGGATGCGATTCAATCCTTCGTTGGCGCTGCTGAGTGCGCCCTCGGAATCGTAGCTGTAGGTGGTGGATTGCATGCCCCAGGTGTCGCTGAGCATCTGGCCTGTCGAATCGTAGGTGAACGTGCGCAAGCTGCCGTCGGTGAGCCTGGCGGCCGTCAGATCGTCGGACGAGTCGTGCGTGAACGACAAGGAGCGATTGCCCGGCTCGATGATCTGGGAGAGCTCGCCGTTCGAATAGCCGAACGTGGTGGTCCAGTTGCCCGGCACGGTCACCGAGGCCGGGGCGCCGGACGAGTTCTCGGTGAAGGTCTCAGTCGGTCCGTCGGGTTGGACGATGCTGGTCAGATCACCCTGGCTGTTGAAGTTCCAGCGGGACATTTGCGGGTTGGTGTAGGTGAATGTCCCGTTACTGTTCTTGACCAGGGTGCCGAAGTCGTCGGCCGGGCTGACGAATGAGGTCCCGTTGCCGGCCTGGAAATCGCGGGAGCCTCCGTTGCCGTCGACCCAGAAGTAACCTCCACTGCCGTCGGGGAACAACTGCGCGGATCCGCCCAGGCTCCAGCCCCGGCCGAGCGGGTCGGTCGAGCCGTTGACCACTTCGAAGGCCGTCCCGCTGGTCGTCGTGTCGACGACATTGCCGTTGGGCAGGGTCGCCTGGATGTCAACCTTCCAGGGATAGGCCCCGGTGACCGTGACCGGGTTGGCATCCTGGACGCTGAGGAGATAGGTGTCGCCCGGGCTATGGCCGGTCGTCTCGAAGATGACCGGCGACTGGGCCGTGCCGTTCCAGGTGAGCGTGGCCTGGATCTGGGTGGGGAGTGGTCCACTAATCTCGGTCTGGTAGGTCGTCTGGATGATCGGGAGGACGTCGACCGTATCGGAGTTGTAGGTCAGCGAGAGGTTGCTGCTGAGGACGCTGCTGGTATCTAGCCCGCAGTTGCAGCCCGGGGCGGGGTCGAGGGCGATCGATGTCCGCAGGTTGCCGTCGAGCGGCCCGATCATGCTATTGGCGAAGGCGTTGTACTGCGTCTGCGTCGGGTCCGTCGTGACCACGCCGCCGCCGGGGATCCAGCCGAAGGTGCCGACCTTGCCGGCCGTGGACTCGGTGAACCAGATCGCATGATCGGGGCCGATGGCAACTCCGACCGGCGTGGACCCGGAGGTCGGCAGTGTGAACGCGGTGACGGAAGCCTGGGGCTCGGCGGGACTGAGCCGGCCCAGGATGTTCGCGCCCGACTCGGTGAACCAGACGTCGCCGTCGGGACCGGTCACGATACCCTTCGGGCTTGCTCCGCCGGATCCCAGGGAGAACTCGGTGATGACGCCCCCGGCGGTGATCCGTCCGACCTGGCCGGCGGTGGACTCGGTGAACCAGACGTTCCCGTCGGGGCCGGCGGCGATCCCCCAGGGCGTCGAGAGCCTGGTGGGGAGTGTGTAAATTGTCAGGCCCAGCCCATTGGTGCCGATCCGGGCGATCTGGCTGGTACCCGAGTCGGTGACCCAGAGGTTGCCGTCGGACCCGGCCACAAGGTCTTCCGGCCGGACGCCCTTGCCCAGAGAAAAGGACGCGACCCCGCTCGCGGTGATCTCGCCGATCGCGTTGACGCCGTATTGCGCGAACCAGATCGTGTTGTCCGGGCCGACAGTAATCCCCTGCGGGAGCGACCCCGAGGTGAGTGCGTAGCTGGCGAGCGTGGCGCCGCCGGTGGAGACTTCGACCACCGAAGGACTCGTCCCATCCAGTGTCGCCCAGAGGTTCCCGTTCGAATCCGAGGTGATCGCATCAGGGTTCCCGGAGACCGGGATCGTCCGGACGACCGCGCCTTTCGGGCTGAAGGCCACCAATTCCTTCGCAGCGTATTCGGTCACCCAGAGATTTCCGTCAGACCCGGTCGCCGCGCCGATTGGGTTCGAACTCGAGGCGGTGGTCGCGTACTCCAGGATGCCGTTCGTCACCGAAAAGAGCCAACGCGACTCCAGATTCTGGATGTCCGGGTAAAACCTGAGGCGGCTGCGACGAGGGCGATCAGGTCGGGTTCGACGCCAGTGGGATAGCGGCAGATTCCAGTTCATCGGCGACCTCGTCGTGGAGCGAGAGGAAATTCGCGGCTGAGATGCTAGGGGCCGAGACCCGACACAACGCGGGGATGTCGTCTTCCCCGGGGATGAGTTCCCTTCCCGAGGGAAGTGTGACAGGGCATGGCGGGAAAATCTTCGCACTCGGAGATGAGCCGGTTTCCGGCCGGGAACGAAGGAATGCCGAGGGGCCGAGTCATCCGACACTCGGCCCTACCGTCCCATCGGCCCCCGCGATCCAACCGGCACAGCCGGGGCAAACCCGACTTCCGATGTGGACGTAACACCTTTCACGACAAGACCTGGATGCGATAGGATCTTCGAAATTGGGGCCAACTTTGGTCGCGCGGCTGACGACTGAATAGACCAGAGGTTGCCACTCACTCGACCGCAACGCCGCGCGGCGCCTGCGGATCGATCGGGTTCGCGGTCGGCCTTCTTGCGTATCCAACCGAGTTCACGGTCGGGGATCGGGCGAAGCCTCCTTTTCCGCGAGGGGCGCCCTGGGTCATCGGCCGCAGGGAGGTGTTCGGTGTTGCCTAGCGATTCTCGATCTGTGCGCCCGGAGCGACGCGTTCGACGCCGGACCAATTTGGACAACCTGGAGCGACTGGAGTCGCGAGACCTGCTGACGATCTCGTCGCTGGGGTTCTCGCTCCCGGATCTGACGATTCCCAGCGGCACGGCGGGGCCGCGCGCGGCATGGGGAGGGACTCTGGGCGTGACCGCCACCGTGGACAACATCGGCGCCAATACCATCACCAACCCGATCGCGCAGGCGCCCGGGGATGTCTCCACGGCCGACGCCCCGCCGTCAACGGTCGCCGTCCTGATCACGCCCCACCGCAACTCTCTCAAGGGTGCGGTCGAGATCGGCACGATCGCGGCACCGAGAGTCCCGCAGAATAGCTTGATCCAGATCAGCCAGACGTTCACGCTCCCGTCTCGCCCGGCGGGCTTCGGCGCCGGCGGCAAGTTCTACGTCCGCCTGGTGGCGAACGCCGGCAACACGGTCGTGGAGAGCAATCCCTTCAACAACGTGAGCCGGCCCATCCCGGTGTCGATCGCGCCGGTGGCGCTGCCCGAGCTGAGGGTCATCAGCCTGGGCGTTCCGGCCGGCCTGTCGCCTGGCGACACGATCACGCCGACCATCTCGATCGCCAACATCGGCACCGCGGCGACGCAAGGCACGTTCCAGGTGGCCCTGGTCACCTCGGTCACGCCCAGCTTCACCCTGGGCAGTGCGGTGATCGCGCTCTACGACGTCACCACGAGCATTCCCGGGGCGTCCACGGGCACCGACAACGTCTATACCTTCACCGCCCCCGCGGTCGCGCTCTCGCCGACCCCACAGACCTACTACCTGGGCGTCGTGATCGACCCCTACAACAAGATCCAGCAGCTCAGCTTGCCCCGCAACGCCCTCCAGCAGATCCACCTCGTGACCTCGGCAACAGGGCTGCCGCCGGCCGGCACCGTGACGACCCCGAATAACAACCCGTTCCCGGAACCGCCGAACGGCACGTTCATCGGCATTCAACCGACGAATAACCTGTAACCTCTGCTCCGGGCGACTCGACGGACGATGGGACAGCCGTCCGGCCCGATCCAAGTCGCTCCGGCCTCGACGCCGGAGCCTCGGAGTCAACGGGCAGGGCGGCTGTCGCCGTCTTCTTACTGGCTCTCGCGCCGACCGATTGGTCGGGCTCCCTTGACCCTGGCATCGGCTCGCTCCTACAATCGACCGCTCGTCGGGCGTCGGGCCTTACCTGATCTTTCTCGAGGCCTGAGAGCCTGTACCGGCAGGGCTACGTCGAGGTCGTGCGAAACACGCGGGGCTCCCCAGGCGCCGGGGAGTCGGATCGTGTCGCACAGACTGCCGGGATAGGCCCTCCGAGCCGGGGACGAACGGAAACGATTGAAACGCATGAGCCGTCGCTACGTAAACCAATTGACCCATGGCGATTCGGTCGAAGAGGTGTTTCTCGTCGCCGACAAGCAGCTCCGGGCCAACCGCCAGGGGAATCTTTATCTGCAACTGGAACTTCGCGACAAGACGGGGAACATCGGGGCGCGGCTCTGGAACGCGACCGAGGATCTGGCTCGATCGTTCGAGCCGGGGGACTATCTCCGAATCCGCGGCAAGACCCAGGTCTTCCAGGGGTCGCTCCAGATCATCCTGACGCATATCGATGCGATCGACGGCTCGCGGGTCGAGCCCGAAGAATTCCTCCCCCAGAGTTCGCAGAGCGTGGGCAAGCTGATGTCCAGGCTTCGAGAGATCCTCCTGGGGATGAGCAACCCGCATCTCCGCGGGCTGATCGAATGCTTCCTGATCGACGACGAGTTCCTCCGCAAGTTCACCCTCGCCCCGGCGGGGATCAAGAACCATCATGCCTATCAGGGCGGCCTCGTCGAGCACGTCGTGACGCTCCTGAACGTGGCCGACCGGATCATCGGGTTCTACCCGGAGGTCGACCGGGACTTGCTGCTGACCGGCATCTTCCTCCACGACATCGGCAAGATCGACGAGCTGTCGTACGATAGGGCATTCGCCTACACGGATGAGGGCCAGCTCGTGGGACACCTGGTGATGGGCGTGGAGCTGCTCGCCGCCAAGGTCGAGCGATGCGCCGAGTTGATGGGCGAGCCTTTCCCGGCCGAGCTCTTGCTGCGGCTCAAGCACATGATCGTCAGCCATCACGGCTCGTACGAGTTCGGCAGCCCGAAACTGCCGATGACGCTGGAAGCGATCGCGCTGCACCTGATCGACAACCTGGACGCCAAGATCCACGCCTTCACCCGCGAGATCCGCGACGATCCCAGCCGCGACTCGAGCTGGACCCCGTTCCAGCAGAACATGGGACGCAGGCTGTTCAAAGGGCATGCGACGCCCGACTCGGGGGACGACGGCTCGGACCTTTGATCCATCCCGTGCCCGAGTCGCCTCTCTGCCGGGGACCCGTGCCATGAAGTCGTTCCGAATCTCGCTGGCGGCTTCGATGGCGATCATCGCGCTCATCGCGTTGGGGCTTGCCGGGATGGTGTCGGCTACGAGAGTCTGGACCGCGGTCGCCGGGACGTTGACGCTCGCCCTGCTCCTGACGGCGCTGCTCGCCGCCGGCATGCTGTCGGGGGGCGACCGTGCCTTCTGGACGGGATTCGCCCTGTTCGGCTGGGTCTACCTGCTCCTGGTCAACTGGGACTGGGTCGGCGCGCAGTTCGGCCATGATCTCACCGCCGGCCTGAACGAGGTCGCGGAAGTGATGATCCCCGAGGTCCGGGTCCCGCTCCTGCCGCCGCAGCCGCCCACCCTGACCGCGGGACCACAGACCGGACGAGTCATGATAGCACCGATCGAGGAGACGCTCCAGCGTCAGATCAAGATCGGCAACTTCGTGCAGATCGGCCGCATGTTCCTGTCGCTCCTCTTCGCCATGGCGGGCGGATTCATCGCCCGGCTGCTGGCCGGGCGCCGGGAAGCGAGACCGAGCCCTGGCGGTCCGCAGTGGCCGGGGGTGGCCTAGGTAAACCGTCAATGTTGCCGTCGGATGAATCGAGCGGTGCGTCCGCGAGACGTCCCTGCATGATCCCGCGTCGGGCCGGAAAACTTTCGCCTCCGCGTCTTCTCGGGTCTATTTCACGCGGTTATGATCGGAGCATGCCGGAAATTGAGGCGCCGGGCCCACCTTCTCTCCCCGGAGATTGCGACTTTCGAATTCGTCTTGGTTGATGCGAAGGGCCGGGGCGTCGATCGGGGCCGGCCGAGGATCCGCCGTCTCGATCGTTCCGATCCCGGGCGCTTTGGCTGATTTCGTTCCCTGCCCACCGAAGGCGACGAGGGTCGAGCTAGCGAGGGTTGATTTGCTCCGCCTCGAGCGGATCTATGGATCGAAGAAGTCGTAAATCGAATGGTCCTGCTGGGCCCGAGGTCTCTGGAACCCCCTCATGACATTGGTCGAAAGCTCACCTTTGCCTCGCGATGAAGCCGGCTCGACGGCGAAGACCCCGAAGAGGCCGAAGTCACTCGCGGTCCATTCCGAAGGCCGTTCCAACAACAGCTTCGATTTCATTCGAATCTTCCTGGCGACGCTGGTCATCTTCTCCCATTCCTTTTCTATGCTCCATCGGAACGAGCCGTTTGCCGTCCTGACCCACGGGCAGAGGACCGGGGGGGAGATCGCCGTCGATGCTTTCTTCATCCTCAGCGGATATCTGATCTCGCAAAGTTGGCTTCGATCGGCGGGTTCATTGGATTATCTGTCCCGGCGCATCTCGCGGATCTATCCGGGCTTCCTCGTTGCCGCGAGCCTCGGTGCTCTGGTCGTTTCGCCCCTGCTCGAGCCCGATGATGCGGCATACTGGCAACATTTCAATTGGCGGCAGTTCTTGCCCGGCCTCTTGAATCTCGTCGTGCAGAGCCCCGAGACGATACCGTCGAATGGCTCGCTCTGGACGATCCGCATGGAATTCGTCTGCTATATGGGCGTGCTCGTCCTGGGACTGGCCGGCCTGCTGGCACGTCGAGCCTGGGTGTTAGGATTTCTCCTCGTCGGTGCCGCGATCCTGGCCGCACAGTTGAATCTCGGGATGCCGATACGCGTCGGCCGGGTGATCGGCTGGCTGATCGGCCTGCCCACGTTATGGCCGCGGCTCGGCACGGATTTCCTGGCGGGGACGGTATTCTACCTCTACCGTGATCGGATCTCTCTTACGGCGACGGGGTTCTGGACGGCACTGGCGGGGCTGATCCTCGCGGGCATTCAGCCTTGGTTGCAGCTCCTTCCGGTCGCCATCCCGTTTCTCGGAGGCTATCTCCTGCTCTGCGTCGGCTACCTGGGATTCAACTGGATGCACGACTGGGCTCGCCGAGGCGACCTGTCTTATGGGTTATACCTCTACGCCTTCCCGATCCAGATGTTGTTGATCCACTGGTTCGGGCCGTGGCTCAATCCTCGGTTCGACTCGTTCAACCCGCTCATCCTCTTCCTTGCGGCGGTCCCCCTGACGGCGCTTTGTGCGGCCCTGAGCTGGCGATTCGTCGAGTCGCCGGCGATGGGAATGCGGCGCCCGGTCTCGAATTGGCTCCGGCGCAGGGTCTCTCCCGTCGGAGTGACGCAGTAGTGCTCGCCCGCGCGTCACGGACTGTCGTATGATCGATCGGATCACACGAACGGGCGATTCAAACGGAGGGAGCGCCGCCATGGCCGAGTTCGCCGCACGCGTCTTGAAGCTGGTATCCGAGCAGGACTATAAGCCGATCACGCTCAAGGCGATGTCGCGGCGGTTCGAAGTGGACGCGGACGACTACGCCGACTTCCGCGCCACGGTCAAGGGTCTCATAAAGGAGGGTAAGCTCGAGCTGCGCAAGGACAAGACGCTACGCTTGCCCGACCAGAAGGGCATGATCGTCGGGCTGTTCCGACGCTCTCCCAAGGGGTTCGGGTTCGTCCGCCCTGCGAGTTCGACCGACCGTTCCGAGCACATCTATATCCCTCCCGAGGCCGCGGGGGATGCCTCGAGCGGCGACGAGGTGGCCGTCAAGATCACCAAGCGATCGCGGCGCCCGGGGATGAACGACGAGGGGCGGGTCGTCCAGATCGTGGCACGAGCGTCGGGGATCTTCGTCGGGACCTATTTCGAGGAAGCGGGCGCGGGCTTCGTCCGGATCGACGGCACGACCTTCCAGGATCCCATCGACGTCGGCGACCCCGGGGCCAAGGGGGCCAAGCCGGGCGACAAGGTCGCCGTCGAGATCGTCCGATATCCCACGCCCTACCTGGAAGGCGAGGGGGTGATCACCGAGATCCTCGGCCAGCGCGGGCAGCCGGGCGTCGATACCCTGACCGTCATCCGGGCGTTCAACATCCCCGATACATTCGACGACGCCGTCCTCGACGAGGCCCGCGAGCAGGCCAAGAAGTTCAACGAGGCCGAGATCGGCGAACGGACCGACCTCCGCGAATTGCTCACCGTGACCATCGATCCGGCCACCGCGCGCGACTTCGACGACGCCATCTCGCTGTCGCGCGACGAGAAAGGCTACTGGAACCTGGGGGTCCATATCGCGGACGTCTCGCACTTCGTCCGCGCCGCTTCCGCGCTGGACCGATCCGCGCATCATCGGGGCACGAGCGTCTACCTCCCGGATCGCGTGATCCCCATGCTCCCCGAGATCCTCTCCAATAGCCTGGCCAGCTTGCAGGAGGGCCGGACCCGATACACCGTCAGCGCCTTCATGGATTTCAACCCGGAGGGAATCCTGGTCTCGAAGCGGTTCGAGCGGACGGCGATCCGGGTCAACCACCGCTTCAGCTACGAGCAGGCGTACGTCGTCATGAAGGAGCCGAACGCGAGCCATCCCGGGGTCTCGGCCGCGGTCGCGCAGATGGTCGGCCAGATGCTCGAGCTGGCCATGATCCTCCGCCGTCGCCGGTTCGCCCACGGCGCCCTGGAGCTGAACCTGCCCGAGGTCGCGATCACGTTGGGCGACAAGGGCGAGGTCACGGGCGCCCGCCTGGCGGCGCACGACGAGAGCCACCAGGTCATCGAGGAGTTCATGCTGGCGGCGAATGAGGCCGTCGCGACGGCCCTCACGACCCACCAGATCCTCTTCCTGAGGCGAGCCCACCCCGACCCCGAGCCCTTCAAGCTCGATGAGTTCGCCGACTTCGCCCGAAGCCTGGGGCTGACCATCGACCAGCCGCAAAGCCGGTTCGAACTCCAGCGAATCCTCAAGGAGACCGCCGGCAAGCCCGAGGAATATGCGGTCCACTACGGGCTGCTCCGCAGCCTGAAGCAGGCCAATTACACGCCCGAAGCCGAGGGGCATTACGCCCTGGCCAGCGCCGACTATTGCCATTTCACGTCGCCGATCCGACGCTATCCGGACTTGCAGGTGCACCGCCAGTTGATCGCCTGGATCGAGGGGAGGAAGCCCGCGAACAAGCCGGACGAGCTGGTCGTGCTGGGCGAGCATTGCACCCGGACCGAGCGGCGGGCCGAGGCCGCCGAGCGCGAGCTGATCCGCGTGAAACTGCTGTCGTACCTGGTCAACCATATCGGCAAGTCGTTCCACGCGATCATCACGGGCGTCCAGGATTTCGGGTTGTTCTGCCGGCTTGCGGAGCTGCCGGTCGAGGGCCTGATCCACATCACAGCCCTGGCGGACGACTACTATTACCTGGAGGCTGGGACCCATACCCTCGTCGGCCGGAGGTCGGGACGACGACACCGGCTGGGCGACCGCGAGGTCGTCCGGATCGCGCATGTCGACGTGGACCGTCGCCAGCTCGACCTCGTCCTGGCCGACTCGCCCCTCGAGCGGGGCCGGGGCCGGCCGAACGGCCCTCGGGATCGACGGCAGCCTCATCTCAGGGCGATCGGACGAGTCGTCGGGCTCGGCCACGAGACCAGCCGGGGCCGGTCACGGTCCCCGAGGATGCGACAACGCCCGACCAGGGTCGACCTCCGCGAACCCGGGGAAAGAAGCCCAAGGTCAAGGCGAAAGGGAAGGCCAAGGCGAAAGCGAAAGGAAAGTCGGGCCGCAAGAAGAAGTCGCGGTAATCGCTCCTCGCATCCTTCGTGAGATCAAGGGATAGGTGTCATGCCCACGTAACGTGGGCATGACACCCGGAGAAATCGAGGGCTGTCACTTCGCGGGCGGGGTTTCCGGCTTCGGTTTGGCCGGTGTCGCGGGAACTCCGTCCTTGGGCTCGACGATCTGGTATTCCCGGTCCACCTTGAGGTTTTCCCGGGTGGTGACGATGCCCGAGGGCCATCGGATCACGACTTTCTTGACTTCATCCACGGGTCCGACGCCGATGAGCACGCGAGGGTCGTTGGTCCCTTCGAGACTGCAGCCCCCCTTGCGTTGGCGGTAGATCGTCCGCTCGGGTTTCGTCACCTCCTTGACGGCCTCGCTCCCGTCCTTGGCGCGGCTGACCTCTCGGTGGGTCGAGGGCTCGGCGGTGGTCACCTGGATCTTGGCGCCGATGGCGTCGCGGTTGCTCCTGGTCCCCTGGAGGGTGAAGCGAATCCAGTGGTTCTTGGACTTGGTATCGTTGCGCAGCAAGGCCGGCTCGCCGTCCTTGTGGTTGACCACGATATCGATGTCGCCGTCGTTATCGATGTCGCCGATCACCGCGCCCCGGGCGACGTGCTTGGTGTCGAAGTACGGCCCCACGTCCTTCGTCGAGAGCCGGAACCGCTTGCCGCCGAAGTTGCGGAAAAGGAGCGGGATCTCCTCGTAGTCCACCGGCTGGTCGAGCAGCTTGCGGTTGTTGTTGACGTGCCCGTCGGCCACGAAGCAATCGGGCCAGCCGTCGTTGTCGAAGTCGGCAAGAGCGCAACCCCAGCCGACCCACGGCATCGAGTCGGAGGCCAGGCCGAAGAAGGCGGTGTTGTCGTAGAAGAAACCCTTGCCCATATTCTGGTACAGGGTGTTGTACTCGTTGGCGAAGTTGGTGACGAAGAGCTCGGGGAGCCCGTCGCCGTCGACGTCCTCGGCGTCGACACCCATGCCCGACTGTGCCTGGCCGTTCATGTCGTAGGCGGCGCCCGAGAGCTCGGTGGCGTCGTCGAACGTGCCATCTCCGCGGTTCAGGAACAGGAAGTTCGGGTTCATGTCGTTGGCGACGTAGAGGTCGATCAGGCCGTCGTCGTTGAGGTCGGCCGCCACCACGCCGAAGCCGTGCCCGTCGTCGCGGATCTTGGGCACTCGCTTCTTCACCTTCGCCTTGGTCGCGAGATCCTCCACCTCCTCCTCGGCCGTGATCACCCGATCGAAGACGTTGGTGAAGGTCAAGTTGCCGTTGTTGCGATAGAAGAAGTGCCTGGTCGTCTTGATCGCCCTCGGCGACGAATAGAGCCAGACCTTTTTCTTCTCGTCGCCCACCCGCTGGTGGTCTTCGGGATATCTCCAGATGCCGTAATTGCTCACGTAGATGTCGAGAAAGCCGTCGTTGTCGTAGTCGAGCATGGCGCCGCCGGAGGACCAGTCCGGCGCGTCGATCCCGGCCGATTTGCTGATGTCCTTGAAGGTGCCGTCTCCGTTATTCAGGTAGAGCACATCGCTGCCGTAGTTGCACAGGAAGACATCCGGATCGCCGTCGTTATCGATATCCCCGGCGATGATCCCATGGCAGAAGCCGCGGTAACCCAGGCCCGAGGCTTCCGTCACGTCCTTGAAGCGGCCATTGCCCAGGTTCTTGTAGAGGCGGTTCGGTCCCTTCACGGCCGTGCCCAGGGGCAGGAGCGTGGCGGTGGCGAAGTAGATGTCGAGCAGACCGTCCTTGTCATAGTCGAAGACGGCGACCCCCGACCCGTTGGCCGTCGGGAAATGCTTCTCCTCGACCATCCCGGAGAAATGGACGAAGTCCAGCCCGGCTCGCTTGGCGATCTCTTCGAAACGGAACGGGCTCGACTCGGTCTGCTTGCTCATCACAATGGGTGCGAACGACTGGATCCGGTCCCCGGCGATCTGGGAGGCCGCCTTACCTTCAGGCTGCTTTCCCGACGCCCCGCCCAGGGCCGCCCCGGTCTTTCCCGGGGCGCCGGGATCGGTCGTCTTGCCCTTCAACGAGGTCGGCGACGAACCGACTGGTCGCGTCGAAGATGGCGCGCTGGTATCGCAGCCCGCGACCGCGAGCAGCAGACCAGCAAGGCATCCCACAAACGCCAAACGGCGCAACCCACGCGGTCGCACCGAATACCCTTGAGACATCGGCGATTCCTCCCGATTGACCCTCAGATCAGATGATAGGTCGATGATTGATTGATCTTTGATCGATGAGTTCGTATGCCATCGGCGCGAGTTCCATGCCCGGACGGGATGAACAGATGGGCCGGGTCGGCATCGGACTCGATTGTAGCACGGGGGGCCGGCGATTGTCCCCCTACTTTGACCGCCGCATCCAGAGCATCAGGATCACGGCCCGATGCCGGCAAGAGAAGACGTCACCGAGGGAGCCCTGGCGGAATGATCCGCCGGGATCGATCCTGCCACCGTCGCGCCGCCTCACGACCGCCCGCATCGGCATCGATTATGCAGAGTGGAGCTTTTCACAAACCTGCCCGGGTTGACAGAGGATGTGGGTATCTAGGAAGAATGGGATTGCCTCGGCAGGTTTTCGATACCTTTAATGAATTCCGAAGACGGTTGGGACGATGCAAGTGTAGATCGGGCACGAGGCTTGAGCTACAGCCAGAGACGGAGACGACGCATGCGACGAATTCTAGGGCTGGTGACGGTGGCGGGGATGGTCGGGATTGTGGCGGCAGGATGGCCGAAAGGGCCAGTTCATGCCGCGCCCGCCACCCCAACTTATGTAGGGGTCGAGCGGACGATCGAGTCGATCCGACAGGCATGGGCCAAGCCCGGCGCCCGGGTCGATCCGAATGCGGACGGTTGGAACACCTTGTTCGACTCACTGCTCCAGGATCTCCGCAATTATGCCAAGGCGGACAATGATGGGGACCGACTGACGGCGATCAACCAGGTCTACCGGATCTCCGAGGCGCTAGGCACAGTATCATGGCCGCCGGCCGCGAACATCCGGGCGGAACTCAGGCAATGGCTGGTCCCGAGGGTACGCCTGGCCTGGGCACGTCAGCGGTTGAGAGAGAGGGTGCAGGCCCTGCCGGCGTCGACCGATCCGAACATCCAGGCCAATCGGTCTCGCTGGGTGGACTTCGTCCAGAACGATCTGGGAAAGGCCCTTCGCGATTACGATGCCGCCGATTCGGTCTCGCAGCGCCAGGTGGCCTTGAGGAAGATCCATGAGGCCCTCAACTCGCTGAACCAGCAGAATCAGGGCCGATTCTGGCAGCCGTCCTGGGAGCTTTCGTCCGCAGTGAGCAGCCTCTTCAATCAGCCGAACCTGGATATCACCGCCGACGTGTCAACCGTCGCGCCCGTCTTCGACACCAATCTCGTACAGTCCGGCCCGATTACACGCAAGGGATATACATCGATGGTGACCGCGGGGCCGAAGACCGGATTCGGATTGCTCCCCAGCGACGACGGGATCGTGTTCTACAACAGCCAGTCCATGGCCAGTGCGACCCCGATCTGGGACTTCCAGCAGCAGATCGCCCAGGATCCCCAGGGCCGCAAGGCGGCGAAGCTCTACGAGTTCGGCGCCACCACCTACGACTGGTCCGAGCTCACCGTGACGGCCGTCCTGCGGCCCAGCGGGCTGGAACTGATCCCGGCGGCCAGTCATAACGTCAATGCCACGATCTCGTCCGCGCCGGAACCCGGCGGCGGGCTGGGGCGAGCGATCGCGTCCCTGATCGGCATGAACCAGCAGAAGATCACCAATAAGGTCTACGAAGGGGCGTTGCCGAAGTTCCAGCAGCAGATCCCGACCGAGGCCGCGGAGGAGACGCAGGAGAAAATCTCCGCCGAGGTGGCGCAGCGGAATGCCGACCTCAGGTCGAAGTATCTGATCGGGAACAACACCGCCGCGATCCGCGACTTCCTCATCACGCAACTCTCGTTGCGGTCGCGACCCGAGGCCATCTTCGTCGGGGGGATGTTCCAGTGGCGCGACGCTCCGGACCAGCGCGGTGCCGACGCACCGCAGCCGCCTCGGCTCGCGAGCACATATGAGCCGGGCGTCACGGCCGACATCCACATCAGCTCGCTCTTGACCAGCGGGGCCAGCGGATTCTGGCGGCAGTTCTCGGTGCAATATGTCAAGAACCTGGTGATCGTCACCAAGGCCGTGCCGCCCGGCACGCCGCCGAAAGACGCGGTCACCGTCAGCACGAATGTGGATTTCCCGACCTACCTCAAGCTGGTGGAAGAGACCAAGAAAGCCAAGGATCCTCGCGTGTCGGCGATCCGGATCCTCCGCCCGGAAAAGGCGCCCGAGTTCAGCTCCGATGCACGCGGGTTCCTGGTCGCGATGATCCACGACTTCCAGATCGACGTGCCCGCACCGGACCAGGCGGCCGGTGGAGGCATGCTCGGCATGCCGGCCAAGGTCCTTCGGATCAAGCTGCCCCTGGCGGAAGTCGCCGTCTCCTATCAGCTCGACACGACTTCACCGGAAGGCCTCCGCGTCCGCGGCAAGATCGAGGAATTCAGCCCCGGGCCCAATTTCGAGGCCATCGCGATCAACGACGACGAGAACCAGGGGAAGCCCCTGACCCGGTTCACGGCGGCGTTCGTCATGGGTGCTCTCGGGACGAAGATCCGCAGCCAGAACATCGATGTCGCCCTGAATCAGCTCAAGCTGCCGGGGTTCGCGATCCAGTCGATCTCGCCGCTCGATCCGTCGGGGTGGATGCGGGTCAACCTCATCCGTACGGCGACTCCGCCGGCCCCGCCCGTGACCGCGAGTGCCCCGATGATCGCTCAGCCTGCGCCGGTCACTGCCACTTTGCCGGTGGTCAATCCGGTTCCGGTTGTGGCCAATCCGGCTGTCGTCACGACGGCTCCGGCGGTCACGAATCCGTAGGTTGTCCGTGCGCATCGAGCCTCAGTACGGCCGCGTAACGGTCGTCTCGACGGGCTCGATGTGCAGCCGGTTACGGTAGATCCCCGCTCGATGTCCGACACAATCCCAGCCGCGGCCGACGGATGTCCCCGCCAGCGTCACGAAGATCGACGCCGGCGATGACGGTGCGTCGGCCGCGAGGCTGAACTCGAGGGCGTTGACCGGCACGCCCCAACCGGCCGTCGGCGAGATGGTCGTGTCGGCCTGTGCCGCATAATCCTCGAATGTCAGTCGCGCGATGGCGCGCCCCTCGTCGTAGAACGTGATCGATAAACTCTGGTCGGGATCGAGTCGCCCTCGCGCCAGCGTCCGGAATGGGCCTTTCTCGCCGCTGGACGCCTCGACGACCCGGAAAGTGCGATCGGCCTCTACGAAAGCAAGACGCGCGGGCCGGCCGAACGGGTAGTCGAACGGCCGGACGTCGATCCGAGTGCCCGGACAGGGCGAGAATTCCATCGCCAGCCGGCGGTGGCCTCGTATTTCGACGTCGCAGTACGAGTTCAGATGCGACTGGACTGGCTCTTCCAATCGTGTGGCGGCGTCCATGACGATCGACCCGTTTGCGGAGTCAACGCGGAGACTTGCGAGCCCTTGACCCGGAAAGTCATAAAACAAGATGTATGAACGGTTTCCCTCTTGCCTCCCGCCGCGAAACCGAGGCTCGGGGCCTTCGCGCTCCCGGGCGGGGATCAGGACCGTCGGCGATCCGTCCGGGGAGCCGTTGAGGAAGGTCAGCAGAGGTTGGATCGAGATGGTGAGCGGAGCGAAGCGGGCCGTGAGCGAACCGTCATGCGTCTGCACCATCGCCCCCGAATCGAATCGGACGCTCCCCTGGGGCATTCGGGACGTATCCCGGGATAGGATTTCCACAGGAGCCGGCGGGTCGTTCCGGGGATGCGTCGCGAGCGCCGGAGGGCGCAACGCTCCGACCGAGACCGCACCGGCCAGGGCGGATGCGATCGCCAACAGTAACGCTCCGGCCGACCACCTTCTTTTTCCGGGACCCCGCCAGGGGGGGATCGCGGCCATCCCCATGGCGCTTGCGGCTGCCAGTGGGACCAACCAGAGACGGGCCATCGTGATCGGGAAGGCGATTCGCAGCGCGATGCCACCGGCGGCCCAGGCGACGGCCCAGGCCGGCAACAGGATTCGGAGAAACTCGAGACGCTCTTGCCTGAGTGCCGCGAGCGCGGCGATGGAGAATCCGAGGACCAGCGGCGGCGCCACACTGTTGGTCCAGACCCTCGGGTGCCCCAGCACGAACCCGCCCGGTGAGAGCCCCCACCAAGCAAGGGCGAGGATTCCATGCCCGACCAGCACCGCGAGCCAGAAGAGCCGCCATAACCGCTTCGCCATGGGTTGCACGGGTTTCCCTCGCGAGCAAGGCCGTCCCGGTCCGCCCCCTTCAGATTTCGGCGCCTGACCCAGTAGAATGGGTGAGCACCGGTGAATCGATGGTCGCCGGGACAGTCGGACAGATGTCGTAGATTCGGATTCTCGTGGATGGAGAGGTCTTTCGTCAACCCATGTCGACCTTGATCGGGAACGCGGCACCGGCCATCGATCTCCCTTGCACGCGGTTCCCCGACCCGTCGCGGACCCGGATCACGCTGGAAGACTACCGGGGTCGCTGGCTGATCCTGATGTTCTACCCGCGCGACTTCTCGCTGATCTGCCCGACCGAGCTGATCGGGCTCAGCCAGCGGTTCGACGAATTCGCGGCGCACGATTGCGACCTCCTGGGGATCAGTTGCGACTCGGTCGAGTCGCACGAGCGCTGGATCGCGACGCCGCAGGCGCGGGGCGGCCTCGGCGGATTGAGCTTCCCGCTCGCGAGCGACCGAGACGGGATCGCCGCCCGGAGCTACCGCGTCTACGATGAGCGGCAGGGGGTCACCGTCCGGGGTCTCTTCATCATCGACCCGGAGGGGCTCGTCCAGTACCAGGTCGTGCACAACCTGAGCGTGGGGCGACGAAGCCAGGAGATCTTGCGCGTGCTGACGGCGCTCCAGTCGGGCGGGCTCTGCCGCGAGGATTGGATGACCGATCACCAGGTGTTCGACCCATTCACGGCGCTCCGGCCCGGGAACTATTTCTCGCACTACCTGATCGAGGCGGAGGTCGGGTCCGGGACGTTCGCCCGGGTGTACCGGGCGCGGGACCTCCAGCTCGACCGACCGGTGGCATTGAAGGTCTTCAAGCCGGATTGCCCCGTGACGCCGAGCGCCGCCCTGGCCGAGGCCCGCGCGGCCGCCGCGCTCAACCACCCGAATCTTTGCACGATCTACGCCGTGGACGACACGGCGGGCATCCCGATCATCGCGATGGAGTACATCGCGGGCCGGCCGCTCAACCAGCACGCGCGCGGGGACCGGCTTTCGCTCGATTCGCTCCTCTCGATCGCCCTCCAGACCGCCGCGGGGATGGCCGCCGCCCACGCGGCCGGGATCGTTCACGGCGACCTCAAGCCCGAGAATGTGATGGTCACCGAGGAGGGCCTCGTGAAGGTCCTCGACTTCGGATTGGCGCGTCAACTCCGTCGGAATACGCCAGTCCTCTCGGATGACACGGCCGAGCTCGGCCTCGCCGAGCAGGGGGATGGGCTATTCGGCACTCCGCGGTTCCTCGCCCCGGAGCAGGTCCGGGGCGAGCCGGCGTGCCAGGCCAGCGACGTCTTCGCCCTCGGGCTGATCCTCTACGAGCTGGCGACCGGCAAGATGGCCTTCCCGGGTGGCAACCTGCTCCAGATCCTGGATCAGATCCGTTCGGTCGATCCCGAGCCGCTGGCCGCGGAGGCCCCCGACCCCCTCTCCGGGATTCTCCGTCGTCTGCTCATTCGAGACCATCTCGCCCGGACCATCACGATGCGAGAGGTCACGGAAACCCTGCTCGCATCCGTCAACCTGGCCGCCATGCCGTTCCCGGGCCTGATCGACGCGGCCCTCTGATCTGAGTCGAGGCCTCGCCCGAAAAAAACGGCGGTTCGGCCCACGAATCCCGATTCGATACCCTGACCCGCAGGAGGAACCTGAAGCGTGCCCGCGACAACGGAAGCTTACCTCGCCATCTTCGACCACGACGGAGTGCTCGTCAACTCGCTCGAACCCCATCAGGGGGCCTGGGTTGAGCTGGGGCGACGCACGGGCCTGAATCTCACACCCGAGTTCATCCACGCGACGTTCGGCATGACGAACCCCAGCATCTTCCGCCGACTCTGCGGCGACGGGATCACCGAGGACGAGATCCGGCGCTATTCGGACCTGAAGGAGGAATGCTACCGGGATCTGGCGCGCGGGAAGATCGTCCTGATGGATGGCGTCCGGGAGGTCCTGGACGCCTTGACGGCACGCGGCGTGAAGCTGGCGATCGGCTCCAGCGGAGTCCGTCCCAACCTCGAGCTGACCGTGACGGAGTGCGGCCTGAACGGACGATTCGCCGCGATCGCGTCGCTGGAGGATATCACTCGGGGCAAGCCCGACCCCGAGGTCTTCCTGGTCGCCGCGGCCAAGGCGGGCGTCGACCCGATTCGTTCGGTAGTCTTCGAGGATGCCACCTTCGGCATCCAGGCGGCCAAGGCGGCCGGCATGTACGCCGTCGGCGTCACCACGACCCATTCGGTTGCGGCGCTGGAAGATGCGGGCGCCGACGAGGTCGTCACCAACCTCGTCGGTTATGACGTCCCGGGGCTTCTCGAGCGGCTCAAGGCTCGCGCAAGGTCTTGAGGCGACGAAAGGGCGCCCCCGATCTCCGAAAACCGTGGAGTCGCTCCTCCGGTCCAGCGGAGCCTCTCGTTCCGGGATGACCGCTTTCGTCATCGGACGGGACCGATTACGATGGAGCGATGCTCGGACAGAAGTCGGATTTTGCCGATTCCCCGCAGAACGGATGGCGCGGAACATGGTGCTGGGCCTGGGACCTGTCTTGCGATATGAATTGATCACGACGGCCCGGCGGGGACGCTATTACCTCGCGCGGGTGGTCTACGGCTTCTTCTTGCTCGCGCTGCTCCTGGATCGGTTTGGGGTCTGGGAGGCGAATCATCCCGGCGGGGGGAGGATTGACGAAGTCCATCGTTTCGCGGAGGAAACGTTCATCCTGTTCGGTGAGGCACAGGTCATGGCCCTGCTGTGCCTGCTCCCGGCTTTGGTGGCGGGTGTGATCGCCGATGAGCATCAGCGCAAGACGCTTCACTACCTGCTGGCCAGCCGCCTCTCGAGCGGCGAGATCGTCTTCGGCAAATTAGGGGCGAGGCTGATCCATGTGGGGACCTTCGTCGCGCTCGGGTTCCCGGTGGTCGCGTTGATGCTACTCTACGGCGGGCTCAATCCCGAGAACGTGCTGTATGTCTATCTCGGCACGTTTACCACCGTGATGTCGGTCGCCGGCTTCGCGATCCTGATCTCGGTCCTGGCGCGTCGGCCTCGCGATGCGGTCCTGGTGACGTATGCCGTTGAAGCGATCTGGCTGCTGGGGCCGCCGGCCATCCATCCGATCGCGACGTACCTCGATGGCTCATTGAGTTGGGTTGCGCCCCTGAACAACATACTCTTAGCGACCAATCCCATCGTCGTGCTGGGCGAGATGAGTGGCTCTCGCTATGGCTATCTCCAGGATTGGTACCTCGCCGGGATGAGCCCGTTCCAGGCGATGTTCATGGCGATGGTGGGGATTCAGACGGTGTTGGCTATCCTGTTCCTGGCTCTGGCCGTGGCCGGCCTCAGGCCGCTCCGGGGCAGTTCCTGGCCGGGAGCGAAGCCCCGGACGGGGTGGTGGACGCGACTGGCCACCGCGACGGGGAGGCTGAGTCGCTCGCACGGAGTCGCACCGCTCGCTCGCAATCCGATCTTGTCGACCCCTCGCCCAAGTCGCCCCTGCGGCGACGCGCCAATGATCTGGAAAGAGCGATATGCCACGATGGGCGGCGGCCTGAAATGGCTGGGTAGCCGATCGGTCGTGCTGTTCTTCAGCGTGCTCCTGGGCTGCTACCTGTTCGACGTGGCATCGCCGGCGCTGTCCCGACTGGCCGGGCTCCGCGGCGCCGACGAGTCTCGGACGGAGATGAATGCCGCGCTGCGGGAGTCGAGCACGGCGCTGGGAATCCTGGCGATGCTCACGATCGCCGCGGCATCGGCGGTGAGCCTCACCGGCGAGCGCGAGCAAGACACCTGGATCAGCCTGGCGACGACGCTGCTGACCCCGGGGGAGATTATCCGCGCCAAGCAGTTCGGGGCGGTCTGGAGCGCCCGGCGGATCGGGCTGGCGATCCTGGTCATGTGGGCCGTCGGCATGCTCGTGGGAGCGATTCATCCGCTGGGCGTGCTGGCCGCGGCATTCTTCGGAGCCATCGCCGCCTGGTTCGTCGCGGCGTTCGGGGTGCTCGTCTCGGCAAGGGCTCGCAACTCCACTCACGCACTGGCGTGGACTTTCGTCGCACTCATGCTCGTTCTCGGGAACGTGGCCATGTTGATCTGGACGTCGCTCATGTCGTATGCACAGGTCGCGGCCCTGTGGTCCAATCGCGGGCCATTCGTCTCCCAGCCCTGGGTGCCGAGCCTCGCCGGGGCGGGCGTCTTCCTGGTCGCGTCGGCCGCCTATGCCTCGGTCGCCGGCCTGCTCACCTTCTGGTCGATCCGCCGGCTTCAAACGACGTGGGGCCGCGGGTGATCCCCCGCGCCTGGAAAAGCCTCGCGATCTCGCTCGCAGCCGCGGCGAGATCGCGAGGCATCGGATCGGATTCAATTCGGATCACGCCCGCCGTAGCCCATGGCGATCAGCCTGTGTTCGAGGCGGTCGCGTGCCTCGACGTCGGCCGGACGCACCCAGTCGCGGCCGATCCGTTCCCAGTCCGGGTCGGACAGGTCGATCTCCCTGGCTTGCAGGAACCCGTACTCGCAGATGAAGAACTGGTGGCGGAACGGGAACAGGTATCCGCCTTCGGCCTCCAACGACGAGCGAGCCTCGCTATATCGTGCAAACCATCGGTTGAGGAAGGCGGCGCCGATCCGCTCGCCCGTCCGGGATTCGAAGAATCGCTCGGTGTCGAGCCGCAGAGTCGCCGGGATTTCCAGCCTTTGCTTGCAGGCCGTCCAGGTCGTGTAGCCGAGCTCGGCGGCGATCACCGCCAGGGCGTGCTTGAGCTGGATCGACTCCCTTCGCTCCAGGATCGTATCGGGGTCGAGCTCGGCGAATCGGGGCAGAGCTCGGAACCGTTCGGCGGCGCGGAGGGCGGGGGGGCGTTCGTCGCCCCGGAGCTCTTTCAAGAGGACTGATGCCCGGATCTTGCATTCGTGGAGGGTCAGGGCAGCCGAAGCGGCCCGACGCGGGGTCTTCATCGGAGAGTCTCCCAATCGAAGGGCCCTCAACCCGATCTTGGGCCATTTCGGGGACTCGCGAAGACGACAGGGCGTCGGACGAGCCGCTCGGGGGTGACGTCGTCTTTCTCGGGTGCAGGCACCCCCCGGCACCTGCGCTTCCAACGATCGATCTTAACAGATCGCTGCTTCCTGGACAGCACTACCCTGTTCGTGGTTCGCATCGCGGGAACGGCAAAGAATCACCCACCGAGCGGCTTTCACTCGTCGTCCGGCGATGGATCGTAGCCAATGGGTTCCCTCGCCCTTATCATGATCCAGGTCTTTGCACGTCGGGAAGGACACGGCACTTCGCCCGGATCGGACAACCCGGAGTTTTCGTGACATGGGAGACGTCGCATTCTTGCTGGGATTCGGCTTGATGTGTTTATCGCCGACCCGTCTCGCGGCCGACCCGCCTCCCGGTGAGTCGGCCGTCCCGATCCTGCGGAGGGAGGCTCAAGCCTTGAAGCCGCTGGTCGAGTCCAGGCTAGGCAGGGAATTCCTGGGTGCCACTGCCGGGCTTCCCGGCGTCGCCTCGCGCAAAATCTGGATGGACGAGGCGAAGAAGACTTACCTGAGCGAGGCCGACGCCCGTTCGCTGAGCGAGGCCGATCGGCGGACGCTCAGGCTCATTACGGTCGATGAGTCGCTCTACTACAACACGAAATATGGGTCACCCCTGGCCTATTCTCGGCCGATCGACCTGCTGGGGCAGGCCGGCCTGGAAGACGTCGCCGGTCGGAAGATCCTCGACTTCGGTTACGGGACCGTCGGCCATCTCCGTCTCCTCGCCGGTCTCGGTGCCGAGGTCACCGGCGTGGATGTCGATCCGATGCTGAAGGCCCTCTATGGCACGCCCGACGATCGAGGGGTCGTGAAGAATCCGGGAGGTCGCGACGGAAGAATCCGGCTGATCAATGGCCGGTTCCCCGTTGACGACTCCATCAGGACGACGGTGGGAGGCGACTACGACCTCATCCTCTCGAAGAACACGCTCAAGCGAGGATACGTCCACCCCGAGCGACCCGTCGAGCCGAGGCGACTCCTCAACCTCGGCGTGGATGACGCCGCGTTCGTCAAGGCGCTCCATTCGGCGCTGAGACCGGGCGGGCGGGTCTTGATCTACAACATCAGCCCCGCGCCCAGCCCTCCCGGCCAGCCGTACAAGAACTGGGCGGACGGGCATTGTCCGTTCGCGAAGGAGGTCTGGGAATCGGCGGGCTTCCGCGTCATCACCTACGACCGCGACGACACCGAGCCGATCCGCAAGTTTGCCCACGCCCTCGGATGGGATCAGGGCGAATCGCCGATCGACCTCAAGGCCGATGTATTCGCCCTATATTCACTATTTGAAAAGCCGACCAGCCCCTGATTGCGGCGTCGGAGGGACGTCGCAGAGCCGAGAGTGAAAGCAGCCGGGATTTTCCTCGACAACTCCGATGGCGCCGATTAGCTTGACCCGTGCGTTGCTTCGCTCCGCGAGAACGGATTGGGGACGTGGCATCATCCTGTCGCGAGACAGCGAGGAGAAGGCTGATGAAGGAAGACGTGACCAACCTGACCGGTGAGATCGATCGTCGCGACTTTTTGGGAAAGGGCGCCGGCGCATTCGCCGCGGCCGCCGCACTCGGTGACGGGCCGCTGGGGGACAACCGCCGCCGCAAAGGTCGAGCCGCGGCGGCCGTCGCTCCGGCCAACATCAACGCCGACGGTCCGGACGGACAAGCTGCCGCCCAGGACCCGAACCCGCAGAAGCCGGCGGTCGTCTTGCCCATGCGTAAGCTGGGCCGCACCGGCGTCAACGTGACCATCCTCAACCTCGGCACCTGGATGAGCCCCGGCGGCGATCGATTACTCCGCTTCGCCTGGGCCAACGGCGTCCGCTACTTCGACACGGCCAAGACCTACGGCTCGGAGCCGATGATCGGCCGATGGCTCCAGGCGATGCCCGAGGCTCGCAAGGACCTGTTCCTGGTCACCAAGGATCGGCCAAACACGCCCGCTCAACTCCTCCGGCAACTGGATCAGCGGCTCGAGGCGCTCCAGACCGACTATGTCAACCTGATCTTCATCCACGCGCTGGGCGACGAGAACTTCGACTCCGAATTGTTCTGGCCGAGGAGCCAGGAGTTCAAGCAGACCGCCGAGGCAATCCGGAAGTCGGGCAAGGCGAAGTTCGTGGGTTTCTCGACCCACAACGCGCGGCGGCCGGAGCTCCTCCAGTCGGCGGCGGCCGGCGGGTTCGTCGACGCGATCATGCTCCAGAACAACCCCTGGATCGCCCAGGACGACGACATGAATCGCGCCCTCGACGCCTGCTACAGGGCGGGCATCGGGCTGATCTCGATGAAGCAGGTCGCGGGCAACATGAACCTCGATGAGATCGCCTTGCAGCTACCCGAGCTCGGCGCGATGGGACTGACGCCCTACCAGTCGATGCTGCACGCGATCTGGAGCGACGAGCGGTTCTCCTCCGTCTGCGTCTCGATGCGGAACACGGACCAGATCCGCGAGAACGCCGCGGCGGCGCAGATGTTCAAGCCCATGACCAAGGCCGCGATCGACCGATTGCGAGATGCCTGCATCGCCGCCGGGCCGACGATGTGCGCCTCGTGCGATGGGCGCTGCAGCCGGGCCGCCGGCACGACGGCCGAGCTCTGCAACCTGACACGATTCCTCACCTATCACGAACATCACGGCCACCGCGCCGAGGCCAGGCGGCTTTATGCCGAGCTGGGCGTTGCGCAGCGAGACTGGCGCGGGGCCGATCTCGAGGCCGCCCGCCAGGCGTGTCCCAACCGGCTCGACTTCGCCAGGCTCCTTCCACGAGCCGACGAGGTCCTCGGCTGACCCTTCGCAGATCACGATGACTCTTGATGCAAGGCACGGCCGGTCCGTCGCGAGGCTTCGCGGTGCGGACCGGCCGTTTTCTTCCAGGTTCCCAAGTGGGAAATGGATGAAACCAGACTGAACGAGGAGCTCCGGATGGCCGAACGTCGTACAAGATCGAGCGTGGCCTTGACGTTGGTCGCTTTCGCGACCCTTGAGCTGTCCCGGATTTCGGGGACTGCCGCCGGGGACGAATCCGGAGCCGACTCTCGAGTCCCGATTCGAGGGATCTACGGCGGCGTGCCGACGCAGATCCTCGACCGGGGCCGCTCGCTGGCCGACTATGGCGTCAACGCCGTATGGATCGGCTCCGGCGGGCTGACCCGCGAGAGCATCGGACTCCTGAAACGCCAGGGCGCGAAGGTCTTCGCCGAGTTCAATACGATGCACGACGCATCATTCCTGAAGGAGCACCCCGACGCTGCCCCGGTGGGAACGGACGGCAAACCCTGCCCGGCGCCCGATGGCTGGCAAGGGGTCTGCCCGACCCATCCCGAGTACCGCAAGTCGAAGATGGCGGAGTACCGAAAAGTCCTCCAGGACTTCGAGGTCGACGGCGTCTGGCTCGACTACCATCACGCCCAAGCAAGCTGGGAGCAGGCCGTGCCGAATCTGCCCGACACGTGCTTCTGCGCCCGCTGCCTGGCCCGGTTCTCGCGAGAGACGGGGGTGAAACTCCCGGCTGGTCCGACCTCCGAGCTGGCCCGACGGTTACTCGGCACTCAGAAAACCAATTGGATTCGATGGCGGTGCGACGTCTTCACGGACTGGGTGCGAGAACTCCGCGAGATCCGCGACGAAGTGCGACCTCGCGCGTTGCTCGGGACGTTTCATTGCCCGTGGACCGAGGCCGAATTTGACGGAGCGCTGCGGACCAAGCTGGCCATCGACCTGAAAGGCCAGGCCCGTTACCTGGACGTGTTCAGCCCGATGCCCTACCACGCCCGCTTCGGGCACGTCGACGATCCGGCCTGGATCGGTCGACAGGTTTCCTGGCTGGGCCGTCACCTGGGTGTCGAAGGCAAGACGGGCGAGCGGCTCAAGATCTGGCCGATCGTGCAACTCTCCGATTGGGGCGATCCGGTCCCGGCCAGGCAAGTCGGCGAGATTCTTCGCGAGGGGACCCGTCCACCATCGACGGGCGTGATGGTCTTCGTCTGGGGCTCGCTGGTCAAGGACTGGGACAAGGTCGAGCGGATGGGCCAGGCTTATCGGTACCCGCGATCGTGAAGGCCAGGAATGCCTGGAACCCGAGAGGGCGCGGCTATCCGAACCAGAGAGCAATTTGGATCACTCGACCCCGTTCTGGCTATCCGTCGTCTCGAAGATTGGCCTGATGATCCTCCTGACTTCATCCGCGAATGGCGCGAAGCTCATGGGACAGCGGTTACGGATCGCATCGAGATCTCGGATTGTCCTGGCGATCTGGGTCGTCTCTGTAGCAGACAGATGTCGATTCAATCCGGCACAGCGTGCGAGTCGGATCTTGGGATTCTGAGTTCTGTCCTTGCATGGGGCGGGCAGAGTCTCGGGTTCGGGCGGTACTTCGACCGGATGTTCGAGCTCCAACGCACGAGAAATCGCGGAAGCGTCGGCGAGGAGCCATGCCTCGATACAAGGATGGGCCACCCCGATCGCCGCCGGATAATTCGGCAACTCGAAGTCGCGTCCGCGACGCAACTGCTCGAGTTGACCGGGATGGTTTCCCTCGGTGTCGAGGACAAAGACAGGTCCGGCCGAGCCACTGTTGAAGGCCTGACGCTTCGCGGAGCGAAGTTTCTGCCATACACCTTTTCCTTGGAGGAATGGTAGGGGCCTCCGCCGGACTCGCATCGAGCTTGGCCGATCGCACAACCTGTGGACGAGTACGGGCACAACGCCGCTTGTCGGCAACTCCGGTTGATCTCCCCCACGACCGGAGTCCGTTCGCCCTTCGCCTACGATCTCGATCACAGGCCCCGGTTCAGGCATTGGCAAACAGCTCTTCCTCGCTGAGGTTGTACCAGAGCTCGCCGAGGTAGAAATCACCCTGGCCTAGCCGCTCTTCGATGTTCGGGGCGTCTCGCAGCGGACGCGCCTGGACGGAGCCGTTTCCGTCCCGTCGAACCATGAGTGTAACCTCGTCAGGGTGGAATGAGCTGAGCAAGTACGGGGAATGGGTGGTCAGGATGATCTGCGGGGCTACTATACCTGATGGCGCCTCCAGGAGTCGTCGGATGAGGCGAATCACTTCCTCCAGCCGTTTGGGATAAACGCCTTTTTCCGGCTCCTCGATGAGCAGCAATTTCGGGGGCTTCGGTGAATGGATCAGGGCGAGTAATCCCAGGAACAGAAGTGCCCCATCCGAAGCCTGCTGGGCACGAATTGCGCGGCCATCCCCCGTTTCAAAGAAGATTCCCTTTCCGGTCCGCTGATCGGTTGTATGCAGTCCACTCTCGCTGAATTGACGGTGGAGGGCTGGAACAGACTCGATCCGGACGCTCCGGAATTGCGGAAAAACTCGCAGAAATCACGACGTAGTGCCAGGAATCGCTCGGGGTCGTAGCCCAGGATGTCGTCGAGCAAGGTTGCCAGACCGAACCCGTTGGGGTCCATTCGAAACTTGCGATTCGGATCGATCGCGGCGGGGATCGCCATCAACTGGGGGTCGAAGCGATAAAGGCTCGCGCTTCCCAACCTCCCGGCGATCGTACTAAGAGGTGCCCTAAGTTGAGGGTCTAGCAGTTCGAACCGGTGAGCGACACCCGTCCACCTCTGATCCCTTGTGTTGATAGGGATTCGATCACTGTTGTCAGACCATTCCTCGATCCTGCGGCATGATCGCTCTTTGCCGAATTCGACTTCAAGATGATAAGTGATCGGCGAATCGCTCGCTCCTTGATCCTCGCCGAGTCTGACCTCGAACTGAATTTCTGGCTTCTCCTCGCCCGCGAAGACCAATTCGCGATCCGGCCAATGGCCGGGAAATGCCCGGATGAGCTGCTCCTCCGTGCTTCGGGATAATGCGAGCATGGCCTCGAGAAGGCTCGTCTTTCCCGAATCGTTTTGGCCGATGATGACGTGGATCTGCGTGAGCGGAAACTTCACATCAACCATACACTTGTAATTATTGACTTTAAAATATTCTATCATTTTAATTCTGTGGTTTTCCCAGGTTGATGCCGGCGTCTCAACCGCGCAGATTATAGCCTCTCGCGAGAGACCCAGTCCATGGCTCGATTGGTGCGTATGGTCTGCATGATACCATTAGGTCTCGACCAGGACGGGACCCGTGCCATACAATCGAGTTACCAACACAGGCGCCTCGCGCCGACCCTGCGCGAGGCGACGTATCCTGCCGCCGTGCGCCCTCGCCCCCGCACCGTCTCGCTCGAGAATCCAACCGAACGAATTGGGGATCCCTCGTTGAAAGTCTTCATAACCTACCTTGTCGGGCTGGTGAGCCTGCTGGCACCGCTCGCCGGCCGCGGTGACGAACCGGCTCGGTTCACATTCGAGGACGGCGATCGGATCGTCCTCGTCGGGGATACCTTGGTCGAGCGGGACCAGCGCTACGGGTACCTCGAGACCACGCTGACGGCCTTGAATCCGGAGAAGAACCTCACGTTCCGCAACCTGGGTTGGAGCGGCGACACCATCGGCGGCCTGTCCCGCGCCGGGTTCGATCCGCCGGCGGCGGGTTACAAGCAACTCGTCGAGCAAATCCTGGCCGCCAGGCCGACCGTGCTCATCGTCGGCTACGGGATGGCCGACTCGTTCGAAGGCGAATCGGGCCGTTCGCAATTCGTGGAAGGGCTCAATCGTCTGCTCGACGCGGTGGCATCAGCCAAGGCGCGTGTCGTCCTGCTATCGCCCGTCGCCCACGCGAATCTCGGGACGCCCTGGCCCGATCCCGCCCCTCACAATGCCGCACTCGAGGGTTATACCCGCTCGATCGAGGAGGTCGCTCACCGACGCGGGGCATGGTTCATCGACCTCTTCGAGCCGATGCGTACCCAGCACGGCCGCGCGAGCCTCAGCGACAACGGCATCCATCTGAACGAGTTGGGCTATCGATTCCTGGCCTCAGTGATCGCCCATGCCTTGCAGCCCGAGGCATTTCGCCGGAGTCCGCGCGTCGAGCTGTCGGTCGACGTCTCGATTGGACTGGTCCGGGATGCCAAGGTCGGGCGCATCGAGCCTGCGAGTGTCGCCCTCGGATTCCGACTGTCGCGGCAGGCGTTGCCGGGCAGCGATCCGGCCGCGGCGCCGCTGGTCCTCGCGGTCGCCGGGCTCCCTTCGGGCCATCACGAGCTCAGGGCGAATGGTCGCACCGTCGCGGTGAAGTCGGCCGAGGATTGGGCCAAGGGGGTGCCGATCCTCGCCGGCCCGGACCTCGAACAGGTCGAGCAGCTCCGCCGCGCGATCAACCGCAAGAACACGCTCTTCTTCGACCGCTGGCGGCCCCAGAAC
Organism: uncultured Planctomycetota bacterium; assembly: GCA_963743925.1. GTDB lineage: Bacteria > Planctomycetota > Planctomycetia > Isosphaerales > Isosphaeraceae > CAVZRC01. The sequence continues at coordinate 599,807 of CAVURY010000041.1, forward strand.
ATCACCTACCTGTTCGGCTTCCGGAAGCACGAGCAAGGGAACAATGCCATCGAGATCCCGCGGTTCGACCCGCTGGTCGCCGAGCAGGAGCAGGAGATCGCCCGGCTCCGCAAGCCGATCCCCCAGACTTATGAGCTCGTTCGCGTCGAAAGCGAGGTGGTCCGTTGATCCGTTCGACTGGTCGGCTGCGCGAGGCGGGAATCCTGGTTGCGATGGTGCTCGTGTTATCCGCGCCGGGACGAGTGGCGGCCCAGCGGGCTCCGTTCCCGATCCCCGATCCCGATCCCGAGATCGAGCGCAAGTCCTTCATCGTCGCCGACGGCTTCGAGGTGAACCTGTTCGCGGCCGACCCGATCATCGCGAAACCGCTCCAGATGAATTTCGACCCGGCGGGCCGGCTCTGGGTCGCCAGCTCCGAAGTCTATCCCCAGATCAAGCCCGGGCAAGTCGCCAATGACAAGGTCCTGATCATCGAGGATCGCGACGGAGACGGTCGCGCCGATCAGACCACGGTCTTCGCCGGCGGGCTCCTGATCCCGACCGGCATCGAGCCCGGCGACGGTGGCGCGTATGTGGCCAACAGCACTGAGCTCCTCCACCTCAAGGATACCGACGGCGACGGCAAGGCCGACCGGACCCGGGTCGTCCTCTCGGGCTTCGGGACAGAGGATACGCATCACATCCTCCACACGCTCCGGTGGGGCTTCGACGGGATGCTCTACTTCAACCAGTCGGTCTACATCCACAGCCACATCGAGACGCCCTATGGTGTACGCCGGCTCGGGGGAGGGGGGATCTGGCAGTTCCGCCCCGAGTCGATGAGGCTGGAGGTCTTCACGCGGGGGCTGGTGAATCCCTGGGGTCATCACTTCGATCGATGGGGGCAGTCGTTCGCCACCGACGGGGCCGGCGGCGAAGGGATCAATTACTGCATCCCGGGCGCCTCCTATTTCTGGGCCGTGGATGCGGTCCGCGTGCTGAAAGGTCTCAATCCGGGCAGCCCGAAGTATTGCGGGCTGGAGGTCGTCAGCGGTCGACACATGCCGGAGGCCTGGCAGGGCAACCTCCTGACCAACGATTTCCGGGGTAACCGCGTCTGCCGGTTCGTGCTCAGCGACGACGGCGCGGGGTTCGCGGCGCGCGAGCAATCGGAGCTGATCAAGACGAGTCATGTGGCATTCCGACCGATCGATATCAAGATGGGGCCCGACGGGGCGATCTACGTCGCCGACTGGTACAACCCGATCATCCAGCACGGAGAGGTCGACTTCCGCGACCCCCGCCGCGATCACACGCGAGGCCGGATCTGGCGCGTCACGGCCAAGGGACGGCCGCTCGTGCCTCGTCCCAGGCTCGTGGGAATCCCCACCAAGGACCTGCTCGCTTCGCTCGAGGTCCCCGAGCAGTGGACCCGGCAGCAAGCCCGTCGCGTGCTGAAAGAACGGGGCAGTGAAGTCCTCTCCGAATTGGAACCGTGGGTCGCCGGGCTCGATCAGCGGAGCCTCGACTACGAGCACCATCGCCTCGAGGCCCTCTGGACCTGGCAGGCGCTCGATCCCGACAAGGGGCTAGATGGACCCGGTCACGAGCTTCTTAGAAAGCTCCTGCACTCGTCCGACGCCCGGGTCCGTGCCGCGGCCGTGCGGGTGGTACCGCAGTGGGGTCGTCGACTGCCCGATCCGGTCGCACTGCTGGGCGAGCGGGTCTCCGACGAGAATCCGCGCGTGCGGCTCGAAGCCGTTCGGGCCCTGGCCCAGTTCCCCAGCCTGCGGTCGGCCGAGCTGGCCATGTCCGCCCTGGACCGGCCTATCGACACGTTCCTGGAATACGGACTCTGGCTGACGGCGACCCAGCTGGCGCGGCAGTGGCTCCCGGAGGTCCAGGCGGGTCGATTCGATTTCGGCGGCCGGCCCGATCGCCTGGTCTACGCACTCGAGGCGGTCAACTCGCCGGCGTGCGTCAAGCCGCTGCTGGCCCTTCTACGAGCGGGGAAAGTCCCCGGCGCGCAGGATGAGAAAGTCCAGACGCTGATCGCGACGCTCGGCGAGCCCGCCGATCTCGCCGCGGTGCTGGATCTGGTCCTGAGCGGCCAGTCGCTCCTCGGACCGCGACGCGCCGCGCTGCTCGACACCCTGGCCCGAGCCGCCGAGCGCCGCAAGGTCGTCCCGGAGGGGGACCTGTCCCGGATCGTCCCGCTCCTGGCCAGCCCGGACGATGCGATGCGTACCGCGGCGCTCCGCGCGGTCGGGGCCTGGAATGTCCCCGCGCTCCAGGACCGGATGGCCAAGCTGGCGTCCGCCGCGGAGACCTCGCCGTCCGTCCGCGTCGCGGCCATCGAGGCACTCGCCCGCGTGGGCAAGGAAGCTGGGCGGCGGACGATCGAATCCCTCTCCGAAAGCGGACCGTCCGTCGAGGTCCAGGCGATGGCCCTGGCGACGCTCGTCGAGGTCGATCCGAAGGCCGCCGCGAGGCGGATCGTGGCCTGGCTCGGCCGGCTCAAGTCCGATCGGGCCGGCGACTCCGCCATCGTGATCGCCCGCGTCCTCGAGCGTAAAGGAAGCCCGGCCCTGCTCGCCTCGGCCCTGGAAAAGTGGCCCACGTCGCTCGGGGCCGACGTCGCCAAGCTCTGCATCCGCCAGATCCGGGCCTCGGGTCGCGACGAGCCCGCCCTGATCGACGCGATCGCGAAAGCCGGGAAACTGGAGACCGGCACGCGGACCCTGACCGATGCCGAGATGAGGCAACTGCTCGCTGACGTCGGCAAGAGCGGCGATGCGATGCGCGGCGAGGCCATCTTTCGGCGCAAGGAACTGACGTGCCTGAAGTGCCACGCGATCGCCGGGGCCGGCGGGCAGGTCGGGCCCGGCCTGGAGAGCATCGGTGCTAGTGCCCAGCCCGATTACCTGGTCGATTCGCTGCTCCAGCCCAACAAGCAGGTGAAGGAAAACTATCACGCGATCGTCGTCGCGACCCAGGAAGGCCAGGTCTATACCGGCATCAAGATCCGACAGACCGATAACGAGATGGTGCTGCGCGACGTCGAGGATCGCGAAATCTCGATCCCCCTCAAATCCATCGAGGAGCAGAAGCAGTCCGGCTCGATCATGCCCGTCGGGCTGGTCGATAGCCTGACACGTCCCGAGCTGGTCGACCTGGTCCGGTTCCTCTCCGAGCTCGGCAAGGTCGGGCGGCTCGCCGTCGGCACCCAGCGAGTCAGCCGTCGCTGGCAGGTGCTCGAACCGACCCCTGAGGCCAGGGAGGCACTCGAGCGCGGCGGGGTTGACGCCGCGCTCCGCGACGATCGCCCGCTGATCTGGCGGCCGGCCTACACGACCGTGGCGGGGCTGCTGCCTCTCTCGGAGTGGGATGAGCCCTCCCGGAAGTTGAATTCGCCCGCGTCGGATTCCGCCCCGACTGACGTGGCGCGGACGCAACTTCAGGTCACGACTCCAGGCAAGGTGAAACTGTCGTTGAACTCGACCGAAGGGCTGGGTTTCTGGATCGATGGCCGTCGCGTCGAGCCGACTCATGATATGCCCGGCACACTGGTCCTCGACCTGACGCCCGGCTTGCACACGCTCGTCGTCGCCGTCAACCGGGCCCATCGGCGTGAGGGGATTCGCTGCGTCCTCGATGACGTCCCGGGCTCGCCCGCGAGGGCACAGGTCGTTCTCGGGAAATGAACGAGCCGTTCCCTCCGACCGCCTTGTTCGGGAAGGCCCGTGAGTAGCATTGGACCAGAAAACCGGAATAAGATCGTTATACGACGAGTTTTTCCGGGACTGTCGGCCCGGACTGGCCGCGTTATACGCCGAGTTCCCCCGGAACTGGACGTATAAGCGGATTTCTACGATCGAGAGGTAGCCGTGAAAGTGCCTCGCTTCCGCATCGTCTGGCTTATGGCCGTAGTAGCCATCATCGCCCTCGACTGCGTGGTGGTGCGAGAATTATCACAATCCCGCGTTTATTCCACGTTCGTTGAGGGGTGCCTCGTCGGTGCCCTTCCGATGGCGAACGTCTTGGCAATCGGCATCTACCGCTTGGTCATCCTGAAACGGCGTGAATCCCGCTCGTTCTTGTTGGGATTCGGGTATTTCGGTGCTGCGGCGATGATATTCTTCCTTGCGTTGGCTTGGAGCTTTCCCGACGTGGTTCGCTACCCGTTTCGAAGGACGCTCAATCCGATTTTCATGAACATGGGGTCGGTGGACAGCCACAGGCCGATTTTTCTTGCCATGGTCGCCGCCTTCACCTTGCTGCCTCAGATGCTCCTTGGGCTAATTGGCGGTTTACTCTTCAGCAGATTCGACCTTGCTACACGGTCGGACTGACAACCCAACTGACGGGTTACAAGAGGCTTATTCCAGTTTTCTGGTCCAATGCTACTCACGCCCCGGGAAAGAATATTGATGAACACCGGCGAACGAGAAGAAAGCCGAGAGGCACCGTCATTCCCCGCTCTCGCGAGCGGCCCTGGCAGTTCGTCGGCGGAGGCGTGTCCGGTGGGTTCCTCGAGTGACGTACCGGCGCAGGTGCCGGTTCCAGCCGCTTGCCCGGTTTGCGGAGGCTCGCTCGTCGAACGGCGCGGGAAACTGCTCTGCTCGCGATGCCGGACGATTTGCGAGACCTGTTGCGAGGGGGGGCGGGGTTGAATGCCGGATGCTCCGCTTCGAGACGCGCTGGCCCAGATCGATCCGGCCGGCCCCCGCTACGCGACCGAGGTCGTCGAGCGGGTGCTGGCGGATGCACAGAAGGCCGGGGCCAGCGACGTCCACTTCCAGCCCGGCGCCGATGGGCTTGAGCTGCGGTGGCGGGTCAACGGCGTCTTGCAGCCGGTCGGATTGCTCCCACAGAAGCTCGCGCCCAACGTCGTGGCCCGGCTCAAGGTGCTGGCCGAGCTGTTGACCTACCGGACCGACTTGCCGCAAGAAGGGCGGATCCGGGGCGTGCCGGGCGAGGTCGAGATGCGGCTCAGCACGTTCCCCACGGTCTTCGGCGAGCGGGCCGTCATCCGGATGTTCGCGGCGCCCGGCCGGTTCCTGAGGCTCGACGACCTCGGCCTGCCCGCCGAAGTCCGCGACGGGCTCTCGCACGTCCTCGATGAGACCTCGGGTTCCGTCATCCTCAGCGGGCCCGCGGGGAGCGGCAAGACGACCACGATCTACGCCTGCCTGCGCGAGCTGGCGGCGCGTCGGCCGGGCGAGCGCAGCCTGGCGACGCTCGAGGATCCCGTCGAGTCGGTCGTCGCGGGGGTCTCGCAGGCCCAGGTCAATCCGGCCGCCGGATTGACGCTCGAATCGGGCCTGAAATCGCTGCTCCGCCAGGATCCCGAGGTCATCGCGATCGGCGAGATCCGCGACAAGCAGACCGCCGAGATCGCGCTCCAGGCCGCGCTCACGGGCCACCTGATCCTCACCACGTTCCATGCCGGCAGCGCCTGCGAGGTCATCGGGCGCTTCCTCGACATGGGGATCGAGCCCTACGCGGTCAGGAGCGGCCTGCGCGCGGTCGTCGCGCAGCGCCTGGTCCGTCGGCTCTGCGACTGTGCCGAGCCGTCTGCTCGCCCCGAAGATCTCCTCGGCCTGCCGGTTCGATTCGCCAAGGTGCCCAGGGGCTGCGACGCATGCCGGAATACCGGCTACCTCGGGCGCCTCGTCCTGGCCGAGCTGCTCCTCCCCGAGTCCGACGAATTCGGCCGCGCCATCCTCTCGAGTGCCGACGTCCGGATGCTCGAACGGATCGCCGTCGAGGCCGGGATGGTCCACCGCTGGGAGCGTGCCTGCGCCGCCGTCGAGGCCGGCGCGACGTCCCCGGCCGAGGTCCGACGCATCTTCGGCGTCGGCAAGCCTCCGCCCCGAATCGCCGAGACCCGCCCACCCGAGTGACGTCGGAGTTGGCTTGACAGTCTCGGACAATTGTGATGTGATGAGTCTGGCACAAGTGTCAGAGGCGCAAGGGAGGGGGTTGGCTCGCACGATGTCGCAGGGGGAACCGAACGCGAAGCCGATGGGGCCGATCTCCATCGACCAGTTGCTCGCACTCAACGAAGAGATCGCGGCGTTGGTCCGCGCGGGCGTGCCGCTGGATCGTGGGCTCCTCGATGCTAGCAAAGACGTTCGAGGCCGACTGGGCCGGATCGCGGGCACGCTCGGCCGCCGACTCGGGAGGGGCGAGAGCCTGATCGAGGCCCTCGACGCGGAGAGGAATGCGATCCCGCCTCTGTATCGCGCGGTCGTCGAGGCCGGGACGCGGGCCGGCCGATTGCCGGTCGCGCTGGAGGCCATGACGCGATATGTCCGGGGGTATTCCGAGGCTCGCAACTTCATCGGGCTGGCCCTCTGGTACCCCGTCTTCGTCCTTTCCCTCGCTTATGGGCTCTTCGTCGGGCTGGTGTACTCCATCGCGCCCCGCTTCGTGTCCGCGTTCGACTCGCTCGGCCTGGATGTCGCCGCCCCGCTGCGCTGGCTCGAATGGATCGGGGGCTCGGTCCGCTACTGGTGGCCGATCGGGCCTATCCTGTTGATCCTGCTCGTCGTGGCCTGGGTCGAGTCGGGCCGGACCACGGGGATGCCGACGCGGATGGGAAACGTGCTCCGGCTCTTCCCCTGGATGCGGTCTCTGATGGCCGATTACGAGGCCGCCGGCTTCTCCGAGTTGCTGGCGCTGTTGCTCGAGCATCAGGTGCCGTATCCCTCGGCGCTGGTCCTGGCCGCCGAGTCGACCGGGGACGCAAGGCTAGTCCTGGGCGCCCGCGCGGTCGCGGAGGGGGTGACCCGCGGTGAGCCGCCCGCGACGGCCCTCGAGACGGTCGGACGATCCGCGTTCCTCCCCATGCTACGCTGGACCCTCGCGACCGGCCAGTCGCAGGGATCGCTCGTCGCGGGCCTGCACAACCTGGCGTCGCACTACCGCAGCCGGGCGAAATTCCAGGCCGAGAAGCTCTACGTGTTCTTGCCCATGCTCCTCCTGATCGTGATCGGGGCCACCGCGACGTTGTTCTACGGGCTCGCCCTGTTCATCCCGGTGAGCAACATGCTGCGAGACCTGTCCATCGGTTGAACAATCATCCCGGAGCGTGCATCCAGGCCCAGCGGGAAGTCGAGACCAGTATGTCGGAATTGTCGGGATCGAACGGAGCGGGGATGAAGCTGAGCGGGTCGGAAGCGGCCGAGCTCTCCGGCCACCTCGCGGGCCTGGCCCGCGCCGATCTGCCGATGGCCACCGGACTGGCCGCCCTGGCCGAGGAACTGCCCCGCGGCCCGCTCCGACGTTCGATGAAGGACCTCGCCGGCAGGATCGGGGCGGGCATGTCGCTCGCCGAGGCGATCGAGGACCAGAGGGGACGGATCCCTCCCCACCTGCGCGGGCTGGTGATCGCGGGCTCTCGGAGCCGGCGGTTGGGAGATGTCCTGAGCAAGTTCTCGAGTTACGTCGAGATCGGCACGGAGCTGAGACGTCGGCTCTGGCTGACCCTGGCCTATCCGGTGCTGAGCATGAGCATCGCGATCGCGATCTTCGGCTTCGTGAGTGCGATCCTCGTCCCGCAATTCGAGGCGATCTTCGCCGACTTCGGTATCGGGCTGCCCCATGTGACGATCGCCGCCCTCGAAATCGCGCATGCGGCGAGCGCGCTCGGCCCCGCCTTGCTCTTGCTCGTGGCGGGCCTCGTCGTCCTGAGCCTGTTCTCGCACCTGTTCCTGCGGCCCGGGACCCTGCGGTCCCTGCTGGCGCAGTTGCCGATCGTCGGCGGCGTCTGGCGATGGACGTCGCTGGCGGAGTTCTGCCATCTCCTGGGCCTCCTCCTCGAGAATCGCCTCCCGCTGCCCGAAGCCTTGCGCCTCACGGGGGAAGGTGTCCACGATGCGGACGTCGAGAAATCCTGCCTCCAGATGGCCGAATCCGTGGAGTCGGGCCAGAGCCTCGCTCGATCGATGCTCGAGCGCAGATTCCTGCCGGCGGGGCTCCCCCGCCTCGTTCACTGGGGGGAGAGGCAGGGAAGTCTCGCCGAGGTCTTGCACATGGCGGGCGAGATGTTTGAAGCTCGGGCGTCGGCACAGGCCACCTTCGCCGGGACCGTGCTGAGCGTCCTGTCGGTCCTCATGATCCTCTGGGGTTTCATCACGATCGTGGTGGGCCTGATGCTCCCCCTGGTTACCCTGATCAGTAAACTGTCCGGATGAAATCGCCGAGACCGCAGCCGAACACGACCGAAGGGATCCGGAGGAATCCGTGACGAAGAACTCCGCCGAGCCGCAGTCGAGCGACGATGTCTTGCCGGTGTCCGACACCTGGCAAGCCGATCCCGGTCCGGACACGAAGGTGCCCGTGGCTTCGAAGATCGTCGACGATGCGGACTTCGATGCGGAGTTCGAGGCCGCCACCAGGGTGCGATACAATCCCTGGCGGCTTCAGCACATGATGCTCCTGGTCGCCGAGATCGCGGTCGTGCTCTGGCTCGTGATGACGCTTCGCTGGTTGATCCTCGTCGCGATCGTCGTCACGATCTTCGCGATGATCGTCGGCCTGGGCTTCATCCTGGCGAGACTCCGCGTGTCGAGGCAGGACACATTGCTCGCCATCCTGGGGATCGCGGCGGAGCGGGGGATGCCGCTGTCCACCGCCGTCTCGGCCTTCGCCGATCAGTTCCGAGGACGTGCCCGGCTGCGGGCCTTGAATCTGATCGCCCGGCTCGACGGCGGGTCCTCGCTTCCCCATGCCTTGAAGGAAACGCCCGGGGCCGTCTCTCGCGATGCCGTCCTGATGGCCTGGATCGGGCAGGAGACGGGCCTGTTGTCGAAGGCGCTTCAGCTGACCGGATCGCTCCGCTCCGCCCAGCTGTCGCTCTGGATGGCCACGGCCTCGCGACTGGCCTATCTCCTCGGCGTACTCCTCGCCGTGCAGGTCATCGTGGCCTTTCTCGTCTTCCGGTTCATCCCGCACATGGTGGCCATCTTCAATGACTTCGGGCTCGAACTCCCGGAAGTCACGAAGTTCGTCGTTCGGATCTCCGACAACCTGGTCGGTTACGCCCCGGTCTCGGTCCCGGTCGGCATCTCGGAGCTGCTGCTGCTCATCTACATCCCCTTCTCGTTCGGCGGGTGGATGAACTACAACATCCCGGTCTTCGACCGCCTGTTCAGTCGCCGCCACGCGGCATTGATCCTGCGGGCGCTGTCGCTGGTGTTCGAGGCGAACAAGCCGATCGGCCTGGGACTCGAGACCCTGGCGAACCACTATCCGACCCCCTGGATCCGTCGGAGACTGCGACGGGTTGAGAGGAATGTCCGGCAGGGCGCGGACTGGATCGATGCCCTCTGGCGAGCCGGACTCATCCGGCGGCCCGATGCGGAGGTCCTCGGCTCCGCGGCGTCGGTAGGTAACTTGACCTGGGCGCTCCGCGAGCTGGCCGAGACGAACGAACGCCGGCAGGCGACCCGCATCCAGACGGCACTCCAGACCCTCTTTCCGCTGGCCGTGATCCTGATGGGAGTGGCCATCGGGGTCCTGGCCGTGGCTTACTTCTTACCGCTCGTGAAACTCATCGGGGACCTGTCGGATCTATGAAAGTGAGACCCAGCGGACATGGGAGAGCGAGGTTCTCGCCGCGCCCCTCTGCCGCCGACAAACTCTCGACGCCGACCCTTGCCGCCGCTTCGCGACGCGGGCATCCGCGACGCGGCTCGCTGCTGGTCGAGGTGGGGATGGCGGCGGTCATGCTGATGGTCGGGATGACCCTGACCGTCAAGGTGCTGAGCTACGCGGGGCTCCAGCGCCGGGCCGCCGAGCAGCGACAACGCGCCATCCAGGAGGCGTCCAATGCGATGGAGCGACTCACGGCGTTGCCGTTCGATGACGTCACCACCGAACGTGCCCGTGCGTTGACCATCTCGCCGACGGCCCTCCAACGGCTGCCGGATGCGGAGCTGGCCGCCACCGTCGATGAGTCGCAGCCCGGGCCGGGTCGATCGGCCAAGCGGATCGCGATCCGATTGCGTTGGCGCGACCGTGCCGGCGAATGGGAGGCCCCCGTCCGCCTCACGACCTGGATCGAACGGCGGAGGCCAGCTCCATGATCATCTCCCAACAAACCGGACTGAGGACGAATCGTAGATCCCTGTCGAGGCGTGGAACCCGGCCCTACTCGGCTCGTCGCGGATATGCGCTCATCGAGCTCCTCGTCGTGATCACGTCCGTGACCGTCATCCTCGGCCTCTGTGCCGTCACCATCCAGGCCCTGATGCGCGTCAACAGCGAGGCACAGGTGCGGTTGAGCGCATCCGCGACTTTCGCGAGGCTGGCGAGCCAATTTCGGGCCGATGTCCACGCCAGCGACGGGATGCAGCTCACCCCTGGCTCTCCGGCCGGCTCGAAGCCGGTTGATGCGAAGGTCCCGGCCGGCCTCAGGTTGACTCGAGGTCCGAATATCGTCATCCAGTACGAGGCTCGCAATGGCCGTGTCGCCCGTGACGAGTCCATCGCGGGTAAGCGGAGCCGCCACGAATCGTACCTCGTCGGCAAGGGCAATGTCGTCGTCTTCGAGCGTCGCGAGGAAGGCTCGCGGCCGTTCGTCGTCATGGCCATGAGCCGTGAGACCGGGAAAGAGCCGCTCGAACCTCCGCAGCCCCTCGAGGTCCTGGCCCTGCAGGGGAAGGATCGGAGCACGACGGCACGACCGAAAGGGGGCCAGTCGAGATGATCGCACATCGTGGTCGGAGGCGGCGGTCGGGATTGACGGCGATCGCCGTCATGGTGTGCTTGATCGTCATCACCCTGATTGCCGGTGCCTCGCTCAAGGTCGGCGTGGCCCGTCGCGCGGAGCTACGCGCCCAGGAGCATCGACTCCAAGCCGAATGGCTCGCCGAGGCGGGAATCCAGCGGGCACTCGCCCGGATCGCCGCCGACCCCGCATACACCGGCGAGACCTGGGAGATCCCGGCACGCGACCTCGACTCGCCCGACGCCGCACTGGTCACGATCACGGTGGGGCGCGAACCCGGCGACGAGAAACTCCGGAAGATCCTGGCCCAGGCCGAGCATCCTCGCGATCCGACCCGGCGTACGCGACATTCCAAGCAGATGGCTGTCTCGTTGGATGGACGATGACGGCCGGTGTCCGTAGAAACAATCCGAATTCTGTACGCAGATAGGCGCAGACAGGAAAATAGGATGATTCAGTAAAATGCTCATACTCTTGATTTTCGTTCAAACGATCGTCTTTATCACCGTCTATCTGCGTTCATCTGCGGACAAATTCCTGAATTGCCGTGCGAAAAAAAAGGATCCAAAGGATGATCGGCCTGAGACCGAGATCATCTTCCGTTTCTGATGGAGTCACCTGATGAGACATCCCTGTTCACGTCCCCGAGGTCGGCGGGGCTTCACGTTGATCGAGTTGCTGGTGGTGATCGCGATTATCTCCGTCCTGATCGCCTTGCTGCTGCCGGCGGTCCAGTCGGCCCGAGAGGCCGCCAGGCGGGCCCAATGCTGCAATAACCTGATGCAGATCGCGATCGCGACGCAGAACTACGAGTCGTCGCACGAGGTCTTCCCGCCGGGCGTGGTGAACGAGACCGGCCCGGTCCTGGATCAACCGAAGGGCTACCACTACGGCGTGCTCGTCCGGATCCTGCCGTATTGCGACATGAAGAATATCTACAACCATTTCAATTTCAAGCTGGGCCTCTACGAGATCCAGAACGCCACGACGCGTACGGCGGCCGTCCGAACCTACCTCTGCCCGTCGGACAGGGGGAGTCCTCGCGGCCCGAGTAACGTGGCGCTGAACAATTACGTCGGCTGCCATAACGACCTCGAGGCTCCCATCGACGTGACGAACAACGGGGTATTCATCCTGAACCGAGCCATCCGTTATGAGGACATCCCGGACGGATCGTCCCAGACGATCTTCTTCGGCGAGAAGCTGAACGACGGGACGGGCCAGGGTTGGGCCTCGGGCACCCGCGCCAGCCTCAGGAACATGGGCTCCGGGATCAATATGGCGGTCAATTTCCCGAGAGCCGCCGCTTCCGGATCCATCGAGGAATCGTTCGGTGAGTCCGGCCCTCCCAAGAATGCGCCGGGCACGCCGGGCTTCGTGGGCGGCTTCGCGAGCCAGCATCCCGGTGGCGCCAATTTCACCATGGGGGACGGCTCGGTCAAGTTCCTCAAGACCACGACGGGTGGCGCCTTGAAGCTCTTGGCGAACCGTTCCGATGGCGAGATCATCGATGGCGCTTATTGAGGAAGGGAAGGATCCGACCGATGACGAGGCGCACGGGCTTCACCATGCTTGAGCTGCTGACGGTGGTCGCGATCATCGCCGTCCTGATCGCCCTGCTCCTGCCGGCGGTCCAGTCGGCGCGAGAGGCGGCGAGGCGGACCCAATGCCACAATAACTTGATTCAACTGGGCATCGCCCTGGGCAACTACGTCTCCACGCACGAAGTCCTGCCGCCCGGCGTCGTCAACGATAAGGGGCCGATCCAGAACGTCCCGCAGGGCTATCATTTCAGCTGGACGGTGCAGATCTTACCCTTCCTCGAGCAGAGGATTCTCTTCCGGCAATTCGATTTCCGGCGCGGTGTTTACGAGGGTCGAAATGCCACGGTGCAAGTGGGGCGTCTGAATATCTTGAGCTGCCCGTCCGATTGGTCTCTCAGCACGACGAGCTACATGGGCTGTCATCACGACGTCGAGGCCCCGATCGACTCCGACGATCACGGCGTACTCTATCTCAACAGCCACGTCGCCTACGACGATATCACCGATGGGCGGGCCTACACGATCCTGGTGGGCGAAGCTCAAGCGGGACCATCGTTGAGCTGGGCGTCGGGGACCCGGGCCACGCTCCGGAACACCGGCTCTCCGATCAATGTACCCACTCCCGCCGTGCCTACGAACGCGTTCCGGTTCGGCGGGAGTGGGAACAGCCTGGCGGAACTGCAGGCATTGATCGAGTCCGGGGCGCTGCCGATCAATTTCGTCGGGGGTTACAGCAGTCGGCATCCCTTGGGCGCCAATTTCCTGTTCTGCGACGGCTCGGTCCAGTTCTTGAAGCAATCGATCGACCAGAATGTCTTTCGCCGACTGGGGAATCGCGCCGATGGCGAGCTGATCGACTCCGACCAATATTGACGCAACCGTAACGACACTTCTCAGCGATCACCACCGGCTTCCGGGTGCCACGGGTTGTACCCAACCCGTGCCGACTCGCCGTGAGGGACTACCACACGGGTTGGGTACAACCCGTGGCACCCGGCGAGCAGATCGGCTCCGACCAGTATTGAGGCATCCGCGAACCGCGCCAGCATCCCCCTTCTCCGCAACGATCGGCCCGGAAGCGGACGAGCCCGGAGGTTCCCCATCCTCCCGGTTGCTCGATCATTCCACGCGAAACCGACCGGGTCCTCGCGTCGGGCGGCGTTCTCGATTAAGTTGGGACGGGATTTTTTCGAGGACGGCCCTGGCCGTTGGACGCGGATCGGACGAGTCTCAGACGCTTCGCCGAGGATGCCCATGCCCGACTGGAACCGAATCCTGCCCCTCGTCATCGGTGGCCTGGCGATGTTCGCAACTCCGGGATGGTCCCGAGCGGACGATCCGCCATCGAGCCCCGGCGAGACTCGCTTCCGGCCGGACCCGGCGACGGTCCAGCGTTCCGGGTCCGGTTATCGCTACCCGCAGGCCGGCTGGATCGTGCTGCACATCGAAGGCGATCCCTACGAGCGGGGCTATCAGCACGGGCGGTTGATGGCGCCCGAGATCGGCCGCTTCATCCCCGAGCTCGCCAGGTATCGGAGCGCCAAGGCGCCGGCCGACGCCTGGCGCGACCTCCGGATGCTGGCCGACGCCCTGTTCCTGCGCCGGTTCGACCTCGAGTACCGCGAGGAGATGAAAGGGATCGCCGACGGAGCCGCCGCGGCCGGGGCGACCTTCGATGGACGGCCGATCGATTTCCTTGACATCGTGACGATCAACGCGGACATCGAGACGAACTTCCTTGAGAACGCACTCGAGGCCACCGCCACGGGCCTGGAGGGCCGAAAATTCCGGGAGCCCGCCGAGCAAGGCGCCCACGGTCCCCAAGGAATCTCATTGCAGCGCCTTCGCGGCCACCGGCCCGGCCACGGCCGACGGCCAGGTGGTCATCGGGCACATCACGATGTGGAATCTCTTCCACGCGTACCACTACAACGTCTGGCTCGATGTCAAGCCGGCCCGCGGCCATCGCGTGCTCATGCAGACTTACCCCGGCGGCATCATGAGCGGCCTGGACTATTACCTCAATGACCGCGGACTCGTCGTCTGCGAGACCACGATCGCCCAGACCAAGTTCGACGACGGCGGCATCCCGCTGGTCGACCGCATCCGCCGCGCGTTGCAGTACGGCGACTCGATCGATGATGCCGTCCGCATCCTGCGCCAGGGCAATAACGGCCTGTACACGAATGAATGGCTGCTGGCCGACACCAGGACGAACGAGATCGCGATGTTCGAGCTCGGCACGCACCAGAGCCGTCTCTGGCGGAGCGGCCGACACGAGTGGTTCGGCGACACGGCGGGCTTCTACTGGGGGTGCAACAACGCCAAGGACTTGCAGGTCCGCCTCGAGATGGTGCCGTCAACCTCGGGACGGCCGCACAACGTCGTATTCCACCCCTCCGACCGGGATCGTACCTGGCTCCAGCTCTTCGACCGGAAGAAGAAGGGGATTGATGCCGACTTCGGCTTCATGGCATTCACGACCCCACCCCTGGCAGCCTCGCATTCGCTCGACGCGAAGTTCACCACGACGGCCATGGCTCGCGAGCTGGCCACCTGGGCGAAATTCGGTCCTCCGCTGGGCTCGACCTGGGAGCCGACCGACTCCGAGCGACACCGGTATCCGGATATGCGACCGCTCATCGCCAACGACTGGACGGTCCTCCGCGCCGATCCCCCCGCGGTCGATCCATCGGGCGCCTCGAAGCCGGTCAACCTGGCGCGTATCGGTTCGGCCGTCGACGAGAAATCGCATGAGTCGCGCGAGCTCGCCCCGGCCTGGCATGGGACGATCTTACCCAAGACCGACGCCGATATCTGGCTCGCCGCCGCATTCGCCGATTACGAGCGCAACGTCGCCGAGGAGAAGGCCCTGAAGGCCCGTGCGCACCGCGGCGCACTCAACTCCCGCGATCGAGAGCGGATCGCCCTCTCGCGGTTTGTACCGATCTCGCGTTATCTCGCCGCCGTCGCCCGCCGGGGAGGGAACGACCTGCCGCTGGGTCGAGTCCGCGCCGATCTCCGATCCGACGAGTGGTACGATATCGCGTCGGGAAAGGGCGTCCTCATCCTGGCCGAGCTCCGATCTTTGATGGGAGACGGGCCTTTCGAGTCATTCATGGATGAGTTCGGCCGAGCCCACGCCGGTTCCCCCGTCGAGACGACCGAGTTCTTCCAGTCCGCCGAGAAGGCGCACGGTAATCCGCTGTCCAGTCTCACCGAAGTTTGGCTTGGGGGCGATGCCTTGAACAAACTCGGGGGCGATGTGGTCGCTCGTCACGGCTCACGCCGGTTCTGGGCGGTCGATTCATTCGAGCGGCAACTCGACAAGGCACTGATCGTGTACGGCACGGTTGCCGAGGCGGAGATTCAGCGCGAGTCCGCCCAACGTTTGCAGCGGAAGCTGGCGAGTCGGTTCGCCAATTTCCTGGTCCCCATCAAGGCTGACGTCGATATCAGCGACCCGATCTTGAAGGATGCCCATCTCATCCTGGTCGGTCGGCCTTCGACCAACCGGCTGACCGCCCGGCTGGCGAGGGCGCTGCCGGTCTCGTTCGGCTCGGCCTCGGTCAAGGTCGGCGGCGAGACGTTCGCTCATCCCCAAACGGCCATCGTCGCCGCCGGGCCGAACCCGATGGCGGCGGACCGTTCGGTCGTCGTCTTCGCCGGACTGGGCACCGAGGGACTCTGGGAGTGCGTCGGTCGCTTCCCGGATCGGGGCGGTGCGACCGCCGAAGTCCTGCTGTTCGAAGCGAGCGGCCCAACTCGCAACCTGGCTATCGCTCATCCGACCACGGGCGATGCCCCATTGACCTCCGTAGGGCAGCACCGTCGTGATGATGCGAAGGCGGTCTCGGGTCAGGCGCGGGAAACTTCTCCTCGCCCGGTTCGGCCTGGCCGGTGAATCACTCTCCGGGATCAACGATGCTCGCCCGTGTCGAGCAGGACACCCAGGGCGACCGCCAGACGACGGTCGATCATCGGTGGATCATCCCGGTCCAGGTCGAGGACATAGCGATCGAAGACGGTGAATTGCCGGTTGAACTCGCCACGGTTCACCTCCAAGCCATCGTCATCGGGAACGAGCAGGATGAAGTTGGTGCGCAGGAATCCCATCTGAGGCCCGAGGAATCGGCGTAACATCGAGAGCAGCAACGAATCCTCGCGGGCGAACAAAACCAGCCGCCCTTCCGGATCGAGTACCTCCCATTTTTTCCGGAAGAAATCATAGAGATAGTTTTTCTTCATCCGCCCCAGGCATTCGCCTTCCGGGGTCACGACGGTATAAGTCGCGATGAAGAACTGGAATTTCTGATCCTGAAGCACCTGGAGCAACAGATCCGCTTTCGACTCATCGGCATAGAAGGAGATATGCCGCTTGGGCACCACCGCGATCAGGGTCAGAACGGTCAAGGCGAAGGCGATGAGGAGCAGGATGCCGAAGGCGAACCAGGCGATCCATTTGGGCTGGACTTGTTCCGAAAGGCCGAGGCCGACGATCACCGCGAGGCCGAAAGTCACCACGAAGACGAAGATGGTCGCGAGGGCACCCAGCAACTGTCGCATGATATAGGCCGGGCGCTCGATGTAGAGGATGGGACGATCGTCCTCATCCCACACCACGTACTTCTCGCTGAGCGTCAGCACCTTCTGACGGAAGAGGAAGAGGTCACGCCGGAAGGCCGGGTGCAAGCCGTTGTCAACTTCCTCATCAGCGGGGGAGAACAAGTCTTCCTCGATGTCGAGGGCCGGGACGATCTGGACGGAGTCGCAATCCGGACAGCGGACTTTCCGTCCCGCCATCTCGTCCCTCAGGCGAAAGCTCCCTCCACACTCGGAACAGATCAACGTGACGGGCATCGCACTCCCTCGGTGTCTGACGTGACGGAGATCGGGGCAGCCCGCGCGAGAACGTTACTCGGATTGGAGCCCGACGACTCGGCGTCGTGTCCGTATGATGGGAAGCGTGGAGGTGAAATGCAAGCCGGGAGCCGGCGATCGGCGCCGCTCAGCCGTCGTTGGAATCGGTGTCGAGACCGAGGTTGAGCTCGCGTTCGATGCGGAACCGCATCTGGCCCAGTTCGTCGCCAAGATACTCACCCTGCGGCCACGGCCAATCCACGGGATCGTCGTGGAAGCGCGGGATGATGTGCCAGTGGCAGTGGTCGATGGTCTGACCGGCGGCACGGCCGTTATTGATGATCACGTTGATGCCGTCGGCACCGGTCGCGGCCCGTACGGCCCGGCAGAGCCAGGGGAGTAGCGAACCGGCGTGGGAGGCGACCTCCGGCGGCAAGTCGTCCAGTTGGGCATGATGCCCTTTCGGCACGATCAGCGTATGTCCCGGATTGACCGGATGGATGTCGAGGAACACCACGACCTCGTCGGTCTCGAAGATCCTGGCGGACGGGATCAGGCCGTGGACGATCTTGCAAAAGATGCAGTGAGAGTCGTGTGGTGGATGAGTCACGATGATCCGGTCCGATCCCGCCAGGCGGGGCCATGGTGACAAGATCTCGCAGATCCGGGGCTCGTTGGGATCCGACGATCGGCGAGTTCGGCCGGGGATTGCTCGATCGGAAACACGCCTTCAGATCAAGGACGACGTCCGGAGCCGACCACGGCCGGTTTCGCCGGCGCCTTGCTGACGACCTCCGATTCGCCGAGCAAGGCGATCACGGCCATCGGTGCGGCATCCCCTTGCCGGACCTTCGCCAACTTGTAGATTCGCGTGTAGCCGCCCGGCCGATCCTGGTAGCGCGGGCCGATCTCGTGGAAGAGCTTGTAGGCCACGTCCTTGCTGGTCAGGACCGCCAGGCTTCGTCGGAAATTGTTCAGGTTCCAGCCGTCCTTGGCGAGGGTGATCAGCTTCTCCGTGAAGGGCTGAACCTCCTTGGCCTTGGCCACGGTGGTCTGAATCTTGCCGTGCTCCAGCAGCGCGGTGGCCAGGTTCCGCAGGAGCATCCGGCGATGCGAAGGGGATCGTTTGAATTTCCGGCCGGCATTTTGGTGGCGCATGGTTCTTCTGGTGGCTAGTGGCTAGTGACTGGTGGCTGGCGGCTGGTGGCTAGGGATTCATGAGCAGAAGCGGAGAATGGGGTTTGCGATAGCGATCCGCTCTCAGCAAACTCTTTTCTCGCCACTGGCCACTAGGCGCTAGCCACTGCGAAGCCTAGGGCTTCGTCGGGACGTTCATTCCCAGATCGAGGCCGATTTCGAGCAACTTGGCGCGGACTTCCTTGAGGGTGGTCTCGCCGAAGTTGCGCACGTTCAAGAGCTGCTCCTCGTTGCGGCTGACCAGGTGGCGGACCGTGGTGATCCCCTCACTCTCCAGGCAGTTGGTCGCGCGGACGGAGAGCTCGAGCTCGGCGAGGCTCATGTCGAGCTTGCGTTCCAGCTCCGCATCGAGCGGCAGATGCTGGCCGCCGTCGCCGCCGTGCGCCTCGGCGGGCAGGCCGGGGCCGGGCTCGTTGTACTGGACGAACGGGTTCAGGTGCTTGCGGAGGATCTTGGCCGCTTCCACCAGGGCCATCTCGGGGCCGAGGACTCCGGTCGACCAGATGCGCAAGATCAACTTATCGTAGTTGGTTCGCTGGCCGACGCGCGTATTCTCGACGTGATACTCCACGCGATGGACCGGGCTGAAGCTCGCGTCGATCGGGATCACGCCGAGCTCGAGGTCGTCGGTGTGGCCCTCCGCCGCCGTCCGATAACCCCGGCCGTTCTCCACGGTCATCTCGAGGTGGAACGGCACGTCGTCGGTGAGCGTGCAGAGGATGTGGTCGGGATTGATGATCTCGACCGACTCGTCGTGGAGGATGTCGGCGGCCGTGACCACGCCGCGGCGGTCGCGATCGATCCGGAGGGTCTTGGTCGACTCCGAATGGTTCTTGACCACCAGGAGCTTGACGTTCAAGACCACGTCGGTGATGTCGTCCACCATGCCGGGGATCGAGGAGAACTCGTGCTGCACGCCCAGGATCTTGATCCGGGTGATGGCGCTCCCCTCCAGGCTGGAGAGCAGGATTCGCCTGAGGCTATTCCCCACGGTGTGGCCGAAGCCACGCTCGAAGGGCTCGACGTGGAACTCGCCGAAGGTGTCAGTCAAGGTCTCGCGGATGCAAACGACCCGACTGGGCAGTTCGAGGCCGCGCCAACGAATACGCATCGAAATCTCCCAACCCAAAAGGCGCTCGACCGGGCAATCTCAGCGGCTCAACAACTCGATGATCAACTGGGGCGTGACGGGCAGGCCGACGTCCTGGACCGTCGGCAGGCGCGAGACGCGGGCCTCGGGCGGTTCGGTGCTGCTCCGGTCCAGCCATTCCGGGACCGGCGGGCTCGACCCGGTCGCCAGGCTCTCGGCGGCGAGCTTGCGGGAGTGCTCACGGTTCTTGAACTGGATCTGATCGCCGGGGCGAACCAGGTAGCTCGGGATGTCGAGCTTGCGACCGTTGACCATGACGTGCCCGTGGGTGATGATCTGCCGGGCCTGGGGGCGGCTCATCGCGAACCCCAGTCGGGTCACCACGTTGTCCAGGCGACGTTCGAGCAGCGACATCAAGGCATCACCGGTATTACCCGGCCGACGGCTCGCTTCCTCGTAATACTTGCGGAACTGCCGCTCGAAGATCCCGTAGTAGCGCTTCACCTTCTGCTTTTCACGCAGTCGGATGGCGTATTCGCTCGCCTTGCCGCGGCGGAACTGATGCATGCCCGGAACGCCGTCGCGGCGATCCACGGCGCACTTGGGCGTGTCGCACCGCGTCCCTTTCAAGAAGAGCTTCGTGCCCTCACGGCGGCAAAGCCGGCAAACCGGTCCAATATGACGTCCCATGGCGAATCAACAACCCTCAGTCATGTGTTCAGTAATCCTGGCGCTAGTAATCGAATCGTTGGTCGTCGCGAACCTCGTCGTGTCGGTCCCTCGGCGGGATGGATCGAGCTTCGCGGGACCCCATCCGTCGGGCCGATTTCGAACCGGGCCGCTCGACCTGGTAGAGGATCCGGCAAACCCCGAGGCGATCCCGCGCCGCGACGGAGGAGGGAGGTCGGCGGTCTCGGATCCCGATGCGGGCCGGACGGTCCGTGGCGCGAGGTGCGGTCCACTAGACGCGACGCTTCTTGGGGGGCCGGCAGCCGTTGTGGGGCAGGGGGGTGACGTCCTCGATCGCCTTGATCGAGAGCCCGGAAGCCTGGATCGCCGTGATCGCGCTCTCCCGCCCCGAGCCGGGGCCCTTGACCTTGACCTCGACTTCCTTGACCCCATACTTCGTCGCGGCCGAGGCGGCGGTCTCCGCCGCCCGCTGCGCCGCGAACGGTGTACTCTTGCGGCTCCCCTTGAAGCCGACGGTCCCGGACGAAGCCCAGCACAACGCATCGCCGTTCGGGTCGGTGATCGTGACTGTCGTGTTGTTGAACGTCGCCTTGATGTGCACAACCGCCCGGCTGACGTTGCGTCGTGTCTTGCGCTTCTTGGCCTTGGCCACGGTTCCGTTGCTCCTGATCAATCAAACTCATTCACACGTGATCGGTTTTCTGACGTCCATCGAGAGCAAGGCCGACGCCTCGCCGGGTGAGGGACCCGGCCGGCACGACGAAGCTGCGACGGCCGATCGCCCCGTCCGTCGGGACGACCCAATTCGTTCCCGGACTCGCGCGGAAATCGGGCGAGTCGTCCCGGCACGACACGGCCATGCGGCCGAGGGCCGGCATCAGCGCATTTCCTTGACGCCCTTCTTCCCGGCGACGGTCTTGCGTGGTCCTTTGCGGGTCCGTGCATTCGTCCGGGTGCGCTGGCCGCGGACCGGCAACCCCTTGCGGTGGCGCAGTCCACGATAACAGCCGATGTCGCGAAGTCGCGCGATGTTTTGTTGCAATTGGCGGCGGAGCTGGCCTTCCACCGTGTACTCGTTGTCCAGCAGCGAGGCCAGTCGCGCCAGATCATCTTCGCTCAAGTCGCGGGCCCGCTTCTCCGGATCGATCCCCGTCCGCTCGCAAAGCACCGCGGAGAGGTGCGGTCCGATCCCGTAGATATATTGCAGCGAGATCACCGTACGCTTGTCGTTGGGGATGTTGACACCGAGGATACGAGGCATCCGTCCGATCTCCGTCTAAATACGTTCTGTACATCCGGGCGGGAAAATGCTCCATCGATGGAGCTGATCAGCCTTGCCGCTGCTTGTGGCGGGGATTTGCGCAGATCACGTACACCTTGCCCTGGCGGCGGACGATCTTACAGTTCTCGCAGATCCGCTTGACACTCGATCGCACTTTCATGGTTCTTCACTTCAATCACTACGAATGAGAGAGTTCCGTCCTCTCCGGTGGTGGGCCGGCAGAAGAAGACCGGCGGTCTTCCTAACTCTCGAAGCGAGTCACACCGAGGCCGAAGCCGAATTTAGCCAATTTACTGGTAATGCCGTCATCACGCAAGAGGGGACCATCCCACTCCGCGCGAATTCATGGCTCGCCGGGCGTTCGAGCGATCGAAATCCGGGAGGACGGCACGCCGAGGCGGTGCGGAAAGACCTCAACGGGACCTCGGGGTATGCCGGAGAGAGCCGATCAGTCCTCCAGGTAAGTCAAGACACGCGGGCCTTCGGGGGTCATGGCGACGGTATGCTCGAAGTGCGCGCTCGGCCGGCGATCTTTGGTCTCGACGGTCCACCCATCGCTGAGCGTCCGGACTTCCTTGGTCCCGACCGCCACCATCGGCTCGATGGCCAGGACCACGCCGGGCTCGAGCTTGATGTCGTTCTGCCGCAGCGCCTGGCTCACGAAGTTGGGGACCTGCGGCTCCTCATGCATATCCTGGCCGATGCCATGGCCGACGAACTTCTCGACGACGTAGAAGCCCTGGCTCTTGACGAATCGCTCCATCAGGCCGGCCACTTCCGACCAGTATCGGCAACGTGCCATCGCGCGGATGGCCAGATTCAGGGTCTCGGACGTCACCTCCAGCAGTTTCTGGATTTCCGGGCTGACTTCGCCGATCGCCACCGTCACCGCCGAATCCCCGCACCAGCCCGCGACCTTGCAACCGGTATCGATCGAGACGATATCCCCCTCGCGTAACGGGCGACGGTTGGGGATGCCGTGCACCACATGTTCATTCACGCTGGCGCAGATCACGGCCGGGAACGCCGGCTTCCCTTTGACCGAGCTGGGGTAGCCGAGGAAGAGCGGAATCGCGTCATGTTCGCGGAAGATCGCGGCCACCGCCTCGTCCATCTCCGCCGTGCAGACCCCGGGCACTGCCATCTGGCGAACCTGGTGCAACGCCTTGGCGACCACGCGACCCGCTTCGCGCATCATCGCGAGCTCGCGAGGACTCTTCAACTTGATGAGAGGGGGAGATTCGACGCGAGTCCCGCCACCCGCAGCCTTCGGGCGCCGCGCCAGGCCCGATATCAGGGCGGGTATTGAAGGCCGGGATGCCATGCCTCGATGAGACGACACGTCACTTCACTCCTCTGAGCCTGATCCACGCCCGATCGAACGACGGCCCTGCCGATACTCGTATTATAGAAGCCCGCACGCCGAAAAGGCAGCCTCTAGCCGCCAAGTTCGTGCTTTCGGTCAAGTCGTCCCACCGTCTCCGTTGCAGCGACACGAGACGAACGCGCCGGCTCGTCTCGGTCTATCCGCAAGCCAGGCCGACGGTTCGGCATTCACCGGGCGATTTCTTATTTGCGATTGACCAGCCCGGTGTAGTTCCGCATGACCAGGTGGCTATCGATCTTCTGGACCAGGTCCAGGCAGACGCTGATCACGATCAGCAGGCCGGTACCTCCGAGGAACGACGCCACGGTCCAATCCACCCCCAGAGACGTTTGCACCAGCGAAGGGATCACCGCGACCAGGGCGAGGAACGCCGCCCCGACATAGGTAATCCGCAGCATGACCTTTTCCAGGTAGTCGGCCGTCCGGCGTCCGGGGCGATATCCCGGGATGAAGCTGCCGTAATCCTTGAGGTTCTCGGCCATGTCCTTCGGATTGAAGGTGATCGCCGTCCAGAAGTAGCAGAAGAAGTAGATCAGGATGATGTAGCAGATCGTGTAGATATAGCTCTGCCTCTGGAACGCGTCGGAAAGCTCCTGGAAGAAGCCGGCGAAGAACGAGGAGACGCTCCAGGTCTCCGCCCGATAACTCGCCGTCGCGTTGGAAAGGCTGCTGAAGACGAAGGACGGAAAGATCAGGAGGCTGGAGGCGAAGATGATCGGCATGACGCCGGCCTGGTTGACCTTCAGCGGGAGGTATTGTCGCGTGCCGCCGAAGACGCGTCGACCGCGGACGTGCTTGGCGGACTGGGTCGGGATTCGTCGCTGGCTCTCGGTGATCGCGATGACGCCCACGACGACCGAGATGAACAGGCCGAACAGCAGGAAGAGCGTGAGGATGCCGTACTTTCCGGGCTCGTGGCTCAATTTCGACGTCGAGTTGGCCCACAGCCCGTTCATGGCGACGGGCAGCCGCGCCAGGATACCGGCCATGATCAAGAGGCTGATCCCGTTGCCGATCCCGAATTCATCGATCTGTTCCCCGATCCACATCAGGAAAATCGTCCCGGCGGTCATGATGCAGACGCAGACCAGGCCGGACCAGAAGTCTTGATGGCCGGGCAAGACGACGCCCATCCCTTTCGGGCTCATCATGTACTGCACCCAGAAGGCGCTCTGGACGGCGCAGAGCACCACGGTCGCGTATCGCGTGTATTCATTGATCCGTTTCCGGCCGCTCTCTCCTTCCTTCATCATCGCCTCGAGCGCGGGCACGACGCTGCCCAGGAGCTGGAAGATGATCGAGGCCGAGATGTACGGCATGATCCCCAGGCCGAAGATCGTGCTCATCCCGATCGAGGTGCCGCCGAACATCGCCACGGTGCCGAAGAGCTTGCCGGCCGCGCCGCTCTGCTGCTGCTCCCAGGTATTCAACTTCGCCTGGTCGAGGATCGGCAGGGGGACATAGAAGCCGATCCGGTAGATGGCCAGCAGGGCGGCGGTGAAGAGGATCTTGCGCCGCAGCTCGGGGACCTTGAAGATGGTGATCAGCTTTTCCACGGTCGATCGTCTCCTTTGAACCTACGCACGCAACCCGGAAGGTGGGGCGTCCCGTCGATTGATTCATCCGGCGTGTGGTCGCGTGGGCCAGATAAGCCCGCACGCGTTGCAAGATCGACAGCGACTACGACGTTACTGATCGAGTCTCATCTAACAGGACAAGTTCACTGCGAAGATCGCCGGATCATATCGCTAGACGCGTGGCCGCCATTGAAGAGGGGTGCCGACTCCCGTGCAAGGCCGCGAACACCTCGATTCGGTCGGTCAGGATTCGATAATAGATTACGTAAGGAAACCTTTTCGGCCGGCAGGTCCGAACGTCTTCCCAGATGACCGAAAACATCTCGGGCATCTCGGACAGTCGCTCGAACGCGATCACCATCTGCTCCGTGAAGTCGTCGCCGAGTCCCTCACGCTGTCGATCGTACCAATCACGGGCCCCGAGTATGTCCTGTTCCGCTTCCGGCCGAATGACCAGGGGTAGACTCATGGACGAGCTTTCAGCCGAGCCTTGACCGTTTCCCATGGGATCGCCGCCTCGGGGGCGGCTTCCGCAACCGCCCGCCGCCGCTCCAACTCACGGAGATCCCAATCGGGGATCGGCAACATCACCACTTCCGTGTCGATGCTGTCCCATATGAGTCCGATCAACTCAAGTCGCTCAGGTACGCTCAGACGACCAATCCCCAATTCCTGGAAGGTCTCGTTCATGTTCGTAAGCCCTAATACAAGCGACTTGCGCGATTGGCCGATAAGAGATCTACCATCGTCCGAAGAAACCGAATGCGCAGATCGCCGATCCGATTCGATCAGGCGGTCGGGCTCGCCGGCTCGGCCTTCGAATGCGCGCGGACGGCGTGAGGCTTGTATTCCACGACGACGGTCTTCCCGCCCGCGGCGGCGATCTTCTCGGCGGCCGAGCCGCTGAACTTGGTCGCATGCACGTCCAGCGACTTGGTCAGCTTGCCGTTCGCCAACACCTTGATGCCATCGAACTCGTGGCCCTTGACCAGTCCCTTCTCGCGTAGCGCCTTCTCGTCAACGACCGCGCCCGCTTCGAACCGGGCTTCGAGATCGTCGAGATTCACGATCGCGTAGAACTTCTTGAAGGCACCGTTGACGAAGCCGCGCTTGGGGACGCGGCGAGCGAGCGGCATCTGGCCGCCTTCGAAGATCGGGCTGAGTTTGAAACCCTGACGCGAGGCGTGGCCCTTATGCCCCTTGGACGAGGTCTTACCGTGACCCGAGCCGGTGCCGCGGCCGACTCGCTTCCGCTTCTTTCGGCGATGGATGCCTTGATGGACATCGTGCAGTTGCATTAGAGCTGAACTCCTCGCAGGCGAGCGATCTCTTCCTTGGTGCGAAGTTGCATCAAGGCATCGATGGCGGCCTTGACCAGATTGAGCTTATTGGTGGAGCCGAAGCTCTTGGTCAGGATAT
This sequence comes from uncultured Planctomycetota bacterium, assembly GCA_963743925.1. Taxonomy (GTDB): domain Bacteria; phylum Planctomycetota; class Planctomycetia; order Isosphaerales; family Isosphaeraceae; genus CAVZRC01. Next base: position 625,570 of record CAVURY010000041.1, read on the forward strand.
CGCGGACGCCGGCGGCCTCGACCACCGCACGCACGGCGCCTCCGGCGATGACGCCCGTGCCGGGACTGGCGGGTAGCAGCAGGACCCTGGCCGCGCCGAAGTGGCCGATCACGGCGTGCGGGATCGTCCCTCCCCGCAGTTGGACCTTCTTCATCTGTTTGTGGGCGTCTTTGACACCCTTCTCGACCGCGGGAGGAACTTCGTTGGCCTTACCGTAGCCCCAGCCCACCTGGCCGCGGCGATTGCCGACGACTACCAGGGCGTTGAAGCTGAACCGGCGACCCCCCTTGACCACGGCGGCGCATCGTCGAATCGACACGACGCTTTCGTTCCACTCCCCACGGTCGCGATCGCGTTCTCGAGACTCGCTCGCCACGGACGAATTCCTCCAAAGTACGATTTTCGACCGATCAAAACGGATGAATTTCCGGTTTGCCGTCCCGGGCCGTCAACCCAACCCCCGCCATGGCCCATCGGGGCCGTATCAGCTCGGACGGGGAGGGGCGGTCAGAACTTCAAACCCGCCTCGCGCGCGGCCTCGGCCAGCGCGGCGACACGGCCGTGGTACTTGTAGCTTCGGCGGTCGAAGCAAATCTTGTCAATACCGGCCTTCTTGGCACGCTCGGCGACGACGCGCCCGACGATGGCGGCGGCGGCCTTGTTCCCGCCGTACTTGGCCTGGGCCTTGATCTCCGGATCCAGCGAGCTGGCCGAGACGAGGGTGGTCCCGGACTGGTCGTTGACCATCTGGGCATAGATGTGCTTCGAGCTGCGGAAGACCGCCAGCCGAGGCCGCTCGGGGGTCCCGACGAGTCGGTTGCGGACCCGGCGCTGGCGACGCAGCCGTCGAGTCTGCACGAGCAGTTGGTGATTTGCCGTATTCACAGGACGATCCTCAACAGGAGACTGGCACGAGGTTGATACCTCGTCCGGGTGCAGCCGCCGCGTCGCGACGCGACGGCCTCCGGATTCATAGGGAGGCCTGGTGTTGCTGTCGTCGAGGCCGGATCGCCCGGGTTTGGCCGGCTACCACAGGGCCTCGACTCGAAGAGACTACTTGGAACCGAAGGCCTTCCCGGCCTTGCGGCGGACGAACTCGCCATCGTAGCGAATCCCCTTGCCCTTGTAGGGTTCGGGGGGCCGGACCTGGCGGACGATGGCCGCGAACTGGCCGACGGCCTGCTTGTCCGGGCCGGTGATGATGATATGGGTGGCGTCCGGCACCGTCACGCTCACCCCGGTCGGCGCCTCCAGGACGATCTGGTTCGCATAACCGACCTGCAACGCCACGGTGTTGGCCTTCTTGAGCTGCGCCTGATAGCCGACGCCGACGATCTCGAGCTTCTTGGTGTAGCCCTTGGTGACCCCCTCGACCATGTTCGCCACGAGGCTGCGCGTCAAGCCGTGCAGGGCGCGGTTCATCCGCTCATCATCGGCCCGGGTCACGAGGATCTGGTTGGCGGCCTGGTCGAATTTGACATCGATACCCGGGCGGTGGGTGTAGCTGAGTTTCCCCTTGGGCCCCTCGATGTCAACCTTCGAGTCGGCGATCGAGACTTTCACCGTGCTGGGCACGGGTACCGGCTTGCGTCCAATCCGCGACATGATTCGCTCACTCTCTCCGCTGGGTGCGTGGGATGGTCGGGTTCTCCGCCGCCGGGCCTCGGCCCGGCGGCGCGGGCTCAGTGGATCAGCGCCAGCACCTCGCCACCCACCTTCTCGGTCCGGGCCCGACGGTCGCTGATGACGCCCTGGGGCGTGCTGAGGATCTGGATGCCCATGCCCCCGAGGATCGGCTTGAGGTCGCGATAGCCCTTGTAGATCCGGCGGCCGGGCTTGCTGATCCGATCGATGCGGCTGATCAGCCGCTCGCCATTGGGGCCGTATTTCATGTGGAGGCGGAGGGTCTTGGCCGGGAGCGTGTCGATCTCCTCGAAGTCCCAGATATAACCCTCGTCCTTCAGGACCTGCGCAATGCCTCGACGCATATGCGATGCGGGCATATCCAGGATCGTGCGCTCGATCCGGACTGCGTTACGGATCCTGGTTAGCATATCGGCGATCGGGTCGGTCATCATGGCGAAGAGGCCTTCTTCAGCCGCCGCGGGTAACGCCCCGGGTCAGGGTTGACCCGGCGAGTCGGTGCGGCGGGTGGCTCATGCAAGACTGGGATTCCGCTCAATCAATCAATCAATCCATTCGGCGAACTCCGTCCCGGAATTCGCCCACCGGCTGGTTACCGATTCGAGGGCCGCGTGTGACGACGAGAAGGCCGGTCGCTTAGACCCCCTCCGCGACGACATCCTCCCGGGGTGAGCGAGTCGCCCCGCGCCCTCGGCGATCTCAACCCCGGCCGGTGTCGGCCGACGGGCCGGATCGCAATTCGACGGTCATTCTTCCTACCAACTCGCCTTCTTCACGCCCGGGATCAGGCCACGGCTGGCCAGGTTCCGGAAACAGATCCGGCAGATGCCGAACTTGCGATAGAAGCCGCGGGGACGCCCGCAGAGGCGGCAGCGGTTGCGATGTTGCACCGCGAACTTCCGCGGCGTCTCCGACTTGATCTTCTGGGCCTTGGTCGACATTCTCGGGTCACCCACCACTGGAAAAGACGATCGGATCTCCGGTTCTGATCAATCTGACTGGACTCGGACGGATCGGATACCCGGGTGCCCTCGCACCACGAGCGGCCGTCTTCCGGTCAATGATGCGCCGGCTTGGGCGGTTGACGGAACGGCAATCCGAACTGGTTGAGCAGCTCGCGGGCCTGGTCGTCGTTCGTGGCCGTGGTCACGATGGTGATATCCATCCCGTGAGTGTGCTGGATCCGGTCGGCGTCGATCTCGGGGAACACGACTTGCTCCGCCAGGCCCAGGCTGTAATTGCCGTGACCGTCGAAGCTGTTCGGGTTGACGCCCCGGAAGTCGCGGATACGAGGCAGGGTGATCGAGATCAGTCGGTCGAGGAACTCGTACATCCGTCGGCCGCGGAGCGTGACCTTGCAGCCGATATCGTTCCCCTCACGGAGCCGGAAACCGGCGACCGAGGTCTTGGCCTTGGTCACCACCGGCTTCTGGCCGCTGATCTTCCCGAGGCTGTCAACGGCCGATTCCAGGACCGCCTTGTCCTGAGTCGCCCGGCCGACGCCCATGTTGACGACGATCTTCGTCAGCTTGGGGATCGCCATCGGGTTATCGAGGTTGAATTTCGCGGCCATCGCCTTGGCGATGTCATTCTTGTAAAGATCCTGCAGCCGAGCCATTCGCGTTGTCCTTCAGCACGTCCGGAGCGAAGCGATCACTGCGCTCTTTCTCAGCATTCGCGTCCTTCGTTCGTTCCCAAATCGCGTCGACCGGATCGGTCCCGCGGTCTGACGTCGTCTCAACCCGTCGGAAGGAAGAACCCGCCGACGATCGCTCATCGGGCCCGGCTCGCTCACGAGGGGCGGGCCGCGCCCTTCGCCTTCGCGCTATGGGCCGGTTTCGCGGCCCGACATTTCCCAGTGAGCCGCCGCAGGATTTGCAATATCGCTGCTTCTGTCCGTCGTCGGTGAATCGGTGGCCGATCCGCACGCCTCGATTGCACTTGGGGCAGAACAACAGCGCGTTCGAGACGGCGATCGGCATCTCCTTGGAGAGTCGACCGCCCTGCGGGTTCTTCTGGCTCGGCCGCATATGCTTGTAGACGCGGTTGACGCCTTCGACGACGATCTTGTTCCGAGACGGAAGGACGCGGAGCACCTTGGCGATCCGGCGTTCCTTCGTGGTGCCCTTGTCGTCCCCGGTGATGATTTCCACTTGGTCGTCTTTGCGAATGTACATGGTCCGCTCGCTGTTGAGTTGGGTTGCCCCCGGCATCGATGGCCGGAATGGTCCGCCCGTATGCCTAGACGACCTCGGCCGCCAGGCTGATGATCTTCATGAACTGGCGGTCGCGAAGCTCTCGGGCGATCGCCCCGAAGATACGCGTCCCGCGAGGGTTCTTCTCGTTATCGATCAGGACGACCGCGTTGCGGTCGAATTTCACGTAGGAGCCGTCGCCGCGCCGGGTCTGGTTGCGTGTCCGGACGATGACGCAGCGGACCACATCCCCCGCCTTGACATCGCCGCCGGACGTGGCCTTCTTGACGCTCGCGATGATGGTGTCGCCGATCCCCGCGGTGCGCCGCTTGTACAGCGATGCGCTTCCGCCGAGGACCTTGATACACATCACTTCCTTGGCTCCCGTGTTATCAGCCACGTCGAGCCGGGTCTGCATCTGGATCATGGGACAAATCTCTTCTTCGTCGCGGCGAGCGGCCCGAAATCGCGGCGTCCACCCGCCACCACAAGACCACAAGGCATCGGGAAAATCCGGGGCGATCCTGCAAGGACAATCCGGCTCGAGCAGGCGGCGCGCTCAGCTCGGGGACTTGGCGGCTTCATCCTCGCCGGCCAGGGCCTGCTGGGCTCCCTGACGGACGATCCGGACGATCCGCCATCGCTTCAGTTTGGAAAGCGGGCGCGTCTCCATGATTTCGACCAGATCGCCCTTGTGCGAGGAATTGGCCTCGTCGTGGGCGTGGCAGACGGTCCGTCAACGCATCATCTTGCCGTACTTGGGGTGTGGCACCAGGCGCTCGACGATCACCCGTCGCGTCTTGCTCATCTTATCGGAGGCCACGACGCCGATCTCGGTCTTGCGACGGCCGCGGGCCGACGTCGGGTGGCTGAGTGCTGGGCTTGCTTGGCTCATCGGGTTCTCTCACGGGACGTTGCCGTCAAATTCTTCGGTCGGGTCGGATCGGATTGTGTGGTCGCGATGGAGTCTCTGCCGAAGCGACCCGTCTTTCCCCCGGGTTTCGCTCGGCTCACGCTCAGGGCGCCGGCGCCAGGACGCTCGCCTCGCGTTCGATCTCGCGTTGGCGCAGGATGGTCTTGATTCGGGCGACCTCGCGCTTGGCCTTGACGATCTCGCTCGGGGCCTCGAGCCGCTCCGTCTCGCTCTGAAGTCGGAGCCGGAACAGGTTATGTTGAACTTCCCGCAGCAGCAGGTCCAACTGCTCGTCGGTCTGTTCTCGGAGTTCGGCCGGCTTGCTCATCGCGTGATCCTTCTGTCCGATTTCCAGTCAACTTCGCTCGGGGATTCTCGCTTCCGGAAATCCCATCTCTGTGGTTCGGGAGTCCGACGGCATCAGACGGTCGGCCGTCTGGCCACGAAACGGCAAGTCACCGGCATCTTGTGGGCCACGCGAGCGAAGACCTCGCGGGCGGCTTCCTCGCTCAGTCCGGTGACCTCGAAGAGGACCGTGCCGGGCTTGACCACGGCGGCCCAGAATTCCACTTCACCCTTCCCCTTACCCATTCGCGTCTCGGCCGGGATGGCGGTGACGCTCTTGTGGGGGAAGATCCGGATGAAGACCTTACCGCCGCCCTTGACGGCCTGGCTGGCCACGATCCGGCCCGCCTCGATCGTCTGGGCCGTGATCCGCCCGGCCTCCAGGGTCTGGAGGCCATACTCGCCGAAGGCCACGTAATTGCCCCGGGTCGCGTTACCTTTTACGCGGCCTTTTTGGCTTTTTCGGTACTTGACCCGCTTGGGCATCAGAGCCATCGCCAGCCTCCACTTTCAACCAGTCGCCTTGATTGACCCACACTTTAATCCCGATGTGGCCCTGAGCCGTCTTGGCCTCGGTGAAGCCATAATCGATCTTGGCTCGAAGCGTGCTGAGCGGGACCGAGCCCATGGCGGCCGCTTCGGTCCGGGACATTTCCGCGCCGCCGAGCCGGCCGGAGAGCTGGATCTTCACGCCTTTCGCGCCGCCGTCCATGGTCTGCTCGAGGGCCCGCTTCATGGTCCGCCGAAAGCTCGATCGTTTCTGGAGTTGTTCGGCGATGTCCTCGCTGATGAGCTGAGCGTCGATTTCCGGGCGGCTGACCTCGACGATCTTAATCTCGATGCGGCGGCCGGTCAGGGTCTGGAGCTCCTCCTGGAGCTTCTCCACCTCGGCCCCCTTGCGCCCGATGATCACGCCGGGACGAGCGGTCAACAACAGGACGACGACCGCATCGCGAGTCCGCTCGATCTCGATCCTGGGGATTCCGGCGAATCCGTACTTCTTCTTGATATCGCGCCGGATCTTGAAATCCTCGACCAGCAGGTCGCTGAACTCGTGCTTGGAGGCATACCAGCGGCTCCGCCAGTCCTCCATCACTCCCACGCGAAAGCCGGTCGGGTGAACCTTTTGGCCCATGTGTCAAGCGCCTCTCGGTCGTGTCGTGATGAGTCTCATCTCCAACTCCTTCTCGTCCTCATTCTCGAGCGGAAATCTCCCCGCCGGATGGAGGGAGGCTCCGGCGGATGTCGAGCTCGGCTCAAGCCTTGGCCGGGGCGGCCGCCCCGTTGGTCTCGGCTTCTTTCGCGTTCCAGTTCGCCGGATCGGACAGTCCGATCTCGATATGCGCCGACCGGCGGCGGATCAGGTACGCCATGCCGCGGGCGCGCGGCATCAGCCGCTTGAACATCGGGCCGCCGTCTCCGCGGGCGTCGACGATGACGAGCCCGCCGACGTTGCGCACGCCTTTGTCCTCGGCGTTCGCCATGGCGCTTTTCAGCACCTGCTCGATCAGGCGGGCGCCGCGGTGAGGCATATACTTCAGGACGTCCAGGGCGTCGTCGGCGTAGTGGCCTCGGATCAGGTCCAAGAGCGGCCGGAGCTTCCGCACCGAGATCCGGGCGAAGCGATGAGTCGCGTGGTAATCGGGTGTCGGGATCATGACCAAGGTCTCTTGACTTCGCTAGGGGGAGCGACGAGGCGCGACGGATCCGGCCGCCGCGAGCCGACGGGTCTGGACGAACTCATCTCTTCGGGGCGGCCTTCGAGGACTTGCCGCCGTGGCCCTTGAAGGTCCGCGTCGGGGCGAACTCGCCGAGCTTATGCCCGACCATGTCTTCGGTCACATACAGTTTGATGAAGGCGCGGCCATTGTGGATCGCGAAATTCTTGCCGATGAATTCCGGCACGATCGTGCAGGCCCGCGCCCAGGTCTTGATCGGCTCGCGACTGCCGGTGGATTCGGACCTCGATACCTTCTCGAGCAGCCGCTCGACGACGTACGGGCCTTTTTTGAGTGAACGTCCCATGGCCTAAATCCTCTTGCTTCAGTGTTCGGTTTTCAGCGTTCAGTTTTCGGTTTGGAATAAACCTTGGCCAAACCGAGAATTGATCGCTGTTGACTGTGGAGAGGGACGGTCCTCACCGGAAAAGAACACTGAATACTGAAAACCGAACACTAAACCTTGAGCTGTCCGTACCGTACGCTGCGGCGCCGACGGATGATCGCCTTGTTCGATGGCTTGCGTCGTCGGCGAGTCTTGCCGCCCTTGGCCAGCTTGCCGGTGGGCGAACAGGGATGCCGTCCGCCGGAGGTTCGCCCTTCGCCGCCGCCCATCGGGTGATCGACCGGATTCATGGCGACGCCGCGGACGTGGGGCCGACGCCCCAACCAGCGCGCCCGGCCGGCCTTGCCGAGTCGTACGTTCATGTGATCAGGATTGCCGACCATGCCGATCGACGCGCGGCAAGCGGCCGGGATGCGGCGGACCTCGCCGGAGGGGAGCGTGATCTGGGCCCAGGTCCCTTCGCGGGCCGTCAAGACGGCGCCGACGCCCGCGGAACGGCAGAGCTTGCCCCCCCCGCCGGGTTGCATCTCGATGTTGTGGATGGTCAGGCCGGTCGGGATCTTGGAGAGCGGCAGGCAGTTTCCCAGCTTCGGCTCGGCGTCGGGTCCGCTGGAAACGACCATGCCCGCCTTCAGTCCATCCGGAGCCAGGAAATAGCGCTTCTCGCCGTCCTCGTACTTGACGAGCGCGATCCGTGCCGATCGATTGGGGTCATACTCGATATGCGTGACGGTCGCCGGCTGCCCGTCGCGGTCGTTGCGACGCCAGTCGATGATCCGATACTTCCGCTTATGGCCGCCGCCGCGGTGCCGGGCCGTGATGAAACCCTGGTTGTTCCGCCCGCCGGTCTTCTTGTGCGGCTCGGTCAGGCTCTTCTCGGGCTTCTTGTTCTTGTCGGTCAGCTCTGCGAAGTCGCTGACCGACGAGTTTCGCCGCCCGGGACTGGTCGGCTTGTATGTGCGAATACCCATTGTATCGATCCTTGGGTGTGGCCGATTTCGAGTCGCTGGAGGAGACGGGCTTACCGGCGTTCGGCTCGGGGATGGCCCGGGGCGAGGATCCGTGCCGACCCGCCGCGGCCGATCGCTGCGCGGCCCGATCCTATCAATCAATAAAAGTCGATCCGATAATCTTCGTGGAGGGTGACGATGGCCTTCCGCCACCGCCGCATGTAGCCGACCTTGAGGCGGTATCGACGCGGCTTTCCGCGTCGATTCTGGGTCCGGACATCCTGGACCTTGACGTTGAACAGGACTTCGATGGCGTCCTTGATCTCGGTCTTGGTGGCGAGGAGGTTGACCTCGAACGTGTAGGCGTTGTGCCGCTCCGAGAGGTGAGTGGCCTTCTCGGTGATGAGGGGCCGGATCACGACCTGATACGGCTCCAGCACCGGGCCGCGTCGTTGCACTTGGGGGGGGCGACGCAAGGTGACCATGATTTCAGCTCTCCGTGGAGGCGGCCGGGCTCGCGGAGGCGGCGGCGGCGCTGCGTGACGGCTTGGCCTTGGCCTGTTCCTTGAGGGTCGCGAGCGCCTCGCGCGTCAGGATCAGGTAGCGTTGCTTGAGGATGTCGTAGGTATTGAACTCGGCCACCGGTGCGACCTTCACGCCGTCGATGTTGCGGGCGCTGCGATGCAGGACCGCGTCCTGGGCGGGCAGCCCGATCAGGACCGACCGCCGCTCCAGGGTCCGATTGCGGGCCTGGAGCTTGGTTTCGCCGACCACCACGGTGGCCTCGGCTTCGCTCAGGTCCGGCCGTCGGATCGCGCCGAGGGCCTTGGCGACCGTCCGCGTCTTGGGCTGATCGAGCGACAGGCCGTCGAGCACCAGGGCCTGGTGATCCAGGAACTTGGAGAGCAGGGCCATCCGGATCGCGGTTCGCACGGCCTTCTTGGGCATGCTGTATCGGTAGTCGCGGTTGCGGCGGGCGAAGGCGGAGCCGCCGCCCTTCCGCTTGTTGGTCCGCTTGGCGCCGACGCGGGCGTTGCCGGTACCCTTCTGGCGGAAGAGCTTCTTGCCCGATCCCGCGACATCGGCCCGGCCACGCGTGTTGACCGTGCCGACCCGCTTCGCCGCGAGGTGCATCAACACCACGTCGTGCAGGAGTTGCTTGTTGATCTCGCCGCCGAAATCGGCCGGATCGATCGACTCTTCGCCGATTTGTTCGCCGGCGGGGTTGTAGACCGGGATTGTCAGCATGATTCTCTCGCTTCAGTGTTCAGTTTTCAGTGCCCAGTTTCCCGTATTCAGCCGAGCGGGGTTCTTCCTCACTGGACACGGAGAACCGAACACTGAACACCGAAGTTAAACCTTATTCGTCTGTCGAATCGTCAGATAGCCGCCATTGGGGCCCGGCACGGCGCCCTTGATCAGGAGCAGGTTATTGGCGGGGTCGACACGCACGACTTCGAGGTTACGCACGGTAACCTGTTCGTGTCCGAAATGCCCCGGCTTGCGGATGCCCTTCTGGGTGCGGGCCGGGTCGGCACTCGGGCCCGACGAACCCGGGTGGCGGTGCATCCGCTTCACGCCGTGCGTGGCCCGGAGGCCGCGGAATCCGTGCCGCTTGATGACGCCCGCGAAGCCGCGCCCCTTGCTGGTGCCGGTCACGTCAACGTGGGCGATCTGGGTGAACAGCTCGACGGTCAACGTCTGCCCTTCGGCGATCTCGGTCGCTTGTTCCTGGCGGATCTCGCGGATGTACCGCTTTGGTTCGGCGTCGACTTTCTTGGCGTGGCCGCGGGCGGCCTCGGTCGCATTCTTTCGCTTCTTGTCGTCGTAGCCCAGTTGCCAGGCGTGGTAGCCGTCACGCTCCTCGGTGCGGACCTGAAGCACGGTGCAGGGACCGCATTCCAGGACCGTGACCGGCTGAACGGTGCCGTTCTCCTGGTAAATCTGGGTCATGCCGACTTTACGGCCCAGTAGTCCCACTCGCATCTTCGAACTCCGTCGGAGAAACGCACGAACCCGCCGGCATGTCATGTACCGGTACAGGTGCGGCCGGCTTGTTTTGAGCCGTCGCGTACCTGGGTGAAAAGGTGAGGTTTCGTCTCAGGTCGCCGCCAGGCGTCACGGTGACCTGGGCGCCGGAGCTATCGCACGGGGGACCGGGGTGGGCCCTTACCGATTGAGGCATCCGACGCTGCCGGACGAGCACGCAAGGGCCGGACTATCCGGGCCGGGCGCGGTCCAGGAAACCATCAAACCCGCTTGACCTCGCAGGAGGAATGGGGACTTGACCCGATCAGGCTCCCGAGGGGGAAGCCTTGATCTTGATGTCCACACCCGCCGGCAGGCTCAGCTTGTTGAGGGCGTCGATCGTCTTGTTGGTCGGCTGAACGATGTCAATCAGACGCTTGTGCGTTCGGATTTCAAACTGCTCCCGCGACTTCTTGTCGATGTGCGGGCTTCGGAGCACCGTGTAGCGCTCGATGCGCGTCGGCAGCGGGATTGGGCCATGGACAATCGCCTCGGTCCGCTTCGCGGTGTCGACGATATCCTTGGCAGATTGATCCAAGATGGTGTGGTCGTAGGCCTCCATCCGGATGCGGATCCGTTCGTTGCTAATGCCCGCCACCGCTTTGCGTTCCTTCCCAATCCGAGCTGAAACTGACATCGTCCCGGCGAGACCGTCTCGATCGATCCTCGCTCATCACGTAGGAAAGTAAAAGGATAACAACGTCGATCCAAGGAGTCAACGCCGCCTGTTACCACTTTTTCCGCAAATCCGGATTGATCGGGCCGGGACCGGTCGCTTCATCTCCGTTGATTTCGCGTCAAAATGGTCGCGAGGGAGGGCGTGGAACGCGGTCTAGCAGGAACCTTGACGCATCGTCAGTCCTCCCTTTACGATAGGCATTCTCGTCGCATCCCGCTTGGATCGGCCGTCCGCTCGCGAGGAATTTGCCGTGACCGGAGATCGTGCCCTCGAGACGTTGCGGGAAGCCCTCCGTCTCTCGCCCGAAAACATCCCATTGCGGCGGCATCTCGCGGAGAGCCTCCTCGCCCAGGGTCGCCCCGAGTTGGCGGAGGTCGAGTTCCGCGAGGGTCTCACGCTGGCCCCGGACGATTCGCTTCTCAAAGTTGGACTCGCCAATGCGTTCCTCCAGCAGGGAAAGAACGACCTGGCCGTCGTGCTCCTCGAAGATGTGACCAAAGGCTCGAATCCCCCGGCCATCGCCGATATCCTGTTCGCGCGCTTGCTCTTCCAGGCGGGCGAGGTCGAGGAAGCCGTCCGCCATTACCATCGGGGAGTGGACCAGGACCCGTCCGCCGCCGATCGCGCATTCGCCGAGCGGCTCGGCATCCGCGCTCCCGAAGAATCGGACGACGATTTCGACCCGGAGACCAGCGACTTGATCGAGGGGCGGGTGCGATCGGCATGGACCGAACCCGAGCCCGCCCCGAGTATCGAGGTCGATCGTCCGAGCCTGAAATTCGCCGATGTCGGCGGGATGGAGTCGCTCAAGGAGGAGATCCGGATCAAGATCATTCATCCGATGAATCATCCCGATCTCTACCGGGCGTATGGCAAGACCATCGGCGGCGGCATCCTGCTGTACGGGCCGCCGGGTTGCGGCAAGACGTATCTGGCCCGCGCCACGGCCGGCGAGATCCATGCGGGATTCCTCGCCGTCGGGATCGACGACGTGCTCGAGATGTGGATCGGCAACAGCGAGCGGAATCTGCATGCGTTGTTCGACCAGGCTCGCCAGAACACGCCATGCGTCCTGTTCTTCGACGAGGTCGACGCCCTCGCGGCCAGCCGGGCCGATCTCCGCGCCAGCGGCGGGCGGCAGCTCATCAACCAGTTCCTGGCCGAGCTGGATGGGATCGGCGGCCAGAATGAGGGGGTGCTGGTGCTGGCGGCGACCAATGCGCCCTGGCACCTCGACCCGGCTTTCCGACGGCCGGGACGCTTCGATCGGATCCTGTTCGTCCCGCCCCCGGACGTCGCGGCGCGCGGCGATCCTCCGGCTGCTCTGCCGGGGGAAGCCGGTCCAGAACGTCGATTACGAGCATCTCGCCAGGAAGACCGACAACTTCTCGGGCGCCGATCTCCGCGCGGTGATCGACCTCGCTGTCGAGGCGAAACTCCGCGAGGCCATGAAGGCGGGCGTCCCTCAACCGTTGACGACCAAGGACCTGCTCACGTCCGCCTCGGCCATCAAGCCTTCCACCCGCGAATGGTTCGCGACGGCACGCAACTACGCCCTTTATTCCAACCAGGGCGGGATCTACGACGACATCCTCAAGCATCTGAAACTCTGATGAGCACAGCTTTCCAGCGCGGGATCGTCCTGTATCAACAGAACCGCTATGACCTGGCCGATCGCGAGTTCCGCCGGGTGCTCGCCGACGAGCCCGAACACGCGATGGCGCACGGCTTCCTCGCGCTCTGCCTCTCGGAGCAGAAGCGAAGCGGGGAGGCGCTCCACGAGGCCGACGAAGCCGTCCGCCTGGGACCCGGCGAGGCGTTCTCTCACTACGTGCGGGGGCGGGTCCTCCACGAGCAGGATCGTCTCAAGGAGGCGGAGGCCGCGGTCCAGGAGGCGATCCGGCTGGACCCGCTCGATGCCGACAATCTCAGCCTGCTCGCGGCGATCGAGATGGGGCGACGGCGATGGGACGCCGCTCTCGATGCCGCCGAACGCGGACTGGCGCTCGATCCCGAGAACGCCGGCTGCACCAACCTCCGCGCCATGGCCCTGGTGCAGCTCGGCCGCAAGGACGAGGCGGCGCGGACGCTCGGCTCGGCGCTGGCCAACGATCCCGAGAACGCCTTCACGCACGCCAACCAGGGCTGGGCCCTCCTCCACCGAGGCGATCATGCCGGGGCGCTGGGCCATTTTCGCGAGGCGTTGCGGATCGATCCCGAACTCGAGTGGGCTCAGGCGGGGATCGTCGAGGCGCTCAAGGCCCGCTACCTCATCTACCGGCTGATGCTCCGCTTCTTCCTCTGGATGGGACGACTGAGCCGTGTGGCCCAGTGGGTCGTGATCCTGGGCTTCGTCTTCGGCCGGAGGATCCTCGCCAACCTCGCGCGAACCAACCCGAAGTTGGAGCCGTTCATCGTCCCGCTGATCGCCGTGAGCTTCGCGTTCCTGCTGTTAACCTGGATCGCGAGCCCTCTGTTCAATCTCCTGCTGCGCTTCAATCGCTTCGGCCGCCTGGCCCTGTCGCGCGACGCTCGCATCGCTTCGACATGGATCGGCGGATGCTTCGTGCTGGCGGCGATCTTCTTCGTGGCATACCTGGTCAAGCCGAGTCCGTTGAATACGTTCGGCGCGTTGTATTTCGGATTCTTGCTCATGCCGCTCGCGGTGACGTTCGGCGCGAGCCCGGCCGCTCGCGATGGCTGATGGCGGCTTATACGGCCGTCGTCGCGGCGATGGGTTTGCCCCTACTCAGCCTGGTCGTCATGGGCGAGGCAAGCCCCTGGAAAAACGTCCAGCAAGCCTTCGATCTGTTCTCCTACGTCCTGTACGGTGCTGTCTTCTCGACGTGGATCTCAGCCTTCATCAGTTCACGAGAGGGCTAGAGCGCTTAACGCTTGGGTTGAGCACAGCTCGAGTCGAATCTCATTCATACTAACCCGAAGCGTCAGCGAGGATTCCGCCAACGATTGCCTCGCTGACGCTTCGGGTTGGTATCAGGTGTGCGCAACGCAATCGTGGAGCGCTCTAGGTTATTGCCTTGAGGAGAACAAAGCCTCCCCGGGTTCGTCGAAGGAATCGACGACAAGCTCCGCGTCATCCAACGACGAGCGTACGGACTTCGAGACGAGGAATACCTTCGCCTCAAAATCCTGACGTGCATGCTGCCAGAGATCTGGAAAATGGCCCAAAATTGCCTATGCTCTTGCAGAAGAGCCATATATTGAAGGGAGATTTTCGATTTATTCTGGGGGTACCGCGATGCTTGAATCCGAGGAGTTGGCCGAGCTACTCGCCCGGGCTGCCGACGGGGACGAGGCGGCCTTGACCCAGCTCTTCTCCAGCTACAACAAGCGGCTCAAGCAGATGGTCCGACTGCGCCTCAACCGGCTGCTCCAGGGCCGCGTCGACGACTCCGATATCCTTCAAGAGACTTATCTCGAGGCCGCCAAGCAATTGCCCGATTACCTCGCGAATCAGCCGTTGCCGTTCTTCCTCTGGCTGCGACACATCACCGGGGAGAAGATTATCGACGTGCATCGACGTCACCTCGGGGCTAAGATGAGGAACGCCGGTCAGGAGATCTCCCTGCAACGCGGGCCGATGCCGGCGGCCAGCTCCGCGTCGCTCGCCGCCCGCTTGATGGGACGGCTGACCTCGCCGTCTCAGGCCGCCGTCAAGGCCGAGACTCGGCTGCGCGTCCAGGAAGTGCTCAACGCCATGGAGCCGCTCGACCGGGAGATCCTGAGCCTTCGCCATTTCGAACAGTTGAGTAACGTCGAAGTGGCCAAAACGCTGGGGATGAATGAATCGACGACCAGCAGCCGATACCTGCGGGCATTGAAACGCCTCAAGGATGAGTTGAGCCAGTCCCCGGGGCTGTTCGACGCCTGACGTTGCTTCAACAGACCGAGCAGCAATCGCGGGCCGGAGCTTTCATGGAAACGCGATCGCCTGAACGTGAGCTGGTCGAGCTACTGGCGGAGGAATTTGCAGGGCGTTACCGGCGCGGGGAGCGCCCGCCGCTCTCCGAATACACCGCGCGCTACCCCGAGCACGCCGAAGAAATCCGCGACCTGTTTCCCGCCTTGCTGATCATGGAGCAAATCGCCTTCGACAGCGCGGGCGCGGCGTCCGCCCTCGCTGGACCGTCGCTTCGAGAGCAACTCGTGGAGCACCCCGAGCGTCTGGGCGACTACCGGATTCTCCGGGAGATCGGCCGCGGGGGCATGGGCATCGTTTATGAGGCGGAGCAAGTGTCGCTGGGCCGACGTGTGGCGCTCAAGGTCCTGCCTCAGCAATTGCGACCCAACCTGAAGCAAAGGCAGCGGTTCGAGCGGGAAGCCCGGTCGGCGGCAAGCCTGCACCACACCAACATCGTGCCGGTTTTCGGGGTCGGTGAAGAGGGCGGGCTGCATTACTACGTGATGCAGTATATCCAGGGGATGGGGCTGGACGCGGTGCTGGACGAGTTAAGGCGCCTGCGACAGGGGATGCGAGTGTCGGACTCGATGGGGGAGGCCGAACCGACGCTGGTTTCGCCCCCGAACGTGGCGGCTGAGATGATGGCGCGGTCGCTCTTGACGGGGGAATTCGAGCGACCTGACGTGGGTATCGAGCCGATGTCAGATGAGGCGGCGGCTAGAAAAACGATCTCCG
This sequence comes from uncultured Planctomycetota bacterium, assembly GCA_963743925.1. Classification (GTDB taxonomy): domain Bacteria; phylum Planctomycetota; class Planctomycetia; order Isosphaerales; family Isosphaeraceae; genus CAVZRC01. Next base: position 641,045 of record CAVURY010000041.1, read on the forward strand.
CCGCGAACACGGCTTCCAAGGATCGTGGGTCGACGACCACCGCCATACTGTCCGCGATCTCGATCATACTCCCAGGTCAGAGCGATGAAGCGCGGAAATCGGGGGTGCCTACTTACTGGCACAGCGTGGCGCAAATCGGAGCGCAGGTGGCCGAGGCGCTGGCGTATGCACACCAAGCAGGAGTTTTGCACCGGGACATCAAGCCGGCAAACCTGCTTCTGGACACGCGGGGCAACGTGTGGGTGGCGGACTTCGGCCTGGCCAAATTGGACGACGAGCTGGCACTGACGAACACCGGCGACGTGGTCGGGACCGTCCGGTATCTGGCACCGGAGATGTTCGACGGCGAGGCCGACGCGCGGAGCGAGGTGTACGCACTCGGGCTGACGCTGTACGAATTACTCGCCTTCCGACCGGCGTTCGAAGAGACCGAGCGTAGCCGGCTCATGCGGCAAATCCTGAACGGGGCACCGGGCCGACTGGAGAAGCTCAACCCGGAGATCCCCCGCGATCTGGCGACGATCGTCCACAAGGCGATCGACCGTGATCCCAGGTGCCGTTATCAGACGGCCCGGCAATTCGCCGAAGACTTGCACCGCTTCATCGAAGACCGGCCGATCCAGGCGCGTCGCCCCCGTCTGACGGAACGCCTCGTCCGCTGGTCGCGGCGCAACAAGGGCCTGGCGGCCGCGCTGGCAGTCATCGTCGCGCTGCTCATCACCGGCACCGTCGCTTCCGGCCTCGCGGCGGATCACTACCGGAGGCTGGCCGAGGAGGCCGCCGAAGGGCGCCGAAGGGCCGAACGGGCGATCGAGGGAGAGCGCCGGCAGCGATACCGATCCAATATCGCCGCGGCCCAGAGCGCCTTGCAGCTCCAGAATATTGGCCCGGCGCGCATCGCCCTGGACGAGGCGCCGGAGGAATATCGAAACTGGGAGTGGCGGCATCTGCGAGGCCAGCTCGAAGGCGCAAGGTTGATCATACCCGTTTGGCTCGCGTGGTCGGAAAGGCGGCGATTCGTCGCCAGCCCGGCCGGGAGCGAAGTTGCGGTGGTGTTCGGCCTCGATCATCAGGTCCGCGTTTGGGATGCGGCGACCGGCGCGGAGCTCGTCCGCGGGAGTGGAGCCGAGGCACCGCGGTATGTGTATGTGTATAGCCCTGACGGGAATCGTCTCGCCACCGGGTCCGAGCACCACGCCATCCACGTCTGGGACGTGGCGACCGGCAAACTGCTGACGAAGCTCGTCGGCCATCAAGGACCTGTCTGGGCAGTCGCGTTCAATCCGGATGGACGGCGGATCGTCTCCAGCAGCGAGGACCGGACATTCCTCCTCTGGGACGCGACCACGGGCCGACCACTCGCCGCCCTCGGCTCGAACGAAGGAGAGACCACCGCGCCCGCTCTGTTCAGCCCGGACGGGAAGTGGATCGTGACCGGCGAGGGGAAAGGAATCCGCCTCTGGGACGGGATGACGGGCCGGCCGCTCGGCGTACTCGGAAGTCATGAGCATGCGATCACGCGTATGGCGATCTTCCCGGACGGTCGCCGGATCGCCTCGTTGGCACGCGATGAGAAAGTCATCCTCTTGTGGGACCCGGCCACCCGAAAACGAGTCGCGTCCCTGGCAGGACATACCGGTCTCAATCCGTGGTTTGCCATCAGCCCAGCGGGATCCCGACTGATCTCGGCCACCTGGGATTTCCCGGATCCCTCGCCACGGCTCTGGGACGCGTTGACAGGCCAGCTCATCAAAGTTATGGCCGGACACACAAACATCGTTCAGTCGATCGCCTTCAGCCCCGACGGGTCACGCGTTGTCTCGGGCGCCCAGGACCAGACGGCCTTCTTGTGGGATGCCCTGACCGGGGAGCGGATTGCGGCCTTGCTGGGACACTCCGGGGCGCTGGGGGGCGAGTTTCAGCCCGGACGGCCGGTCGGTTGTCACCATGTCGGACGATCAGACCTTGCGACTCTGGCACGGCAAGACGGGCGAGCTGATCTCCGTCTTGCGAGGCCACACCCGCGGGGTATGGGGCGCGGTGTTCACCGCGACCGGGGACCTGGTCTCCGCGACCGACGACTCGCTCCGCGTGTGGGACATGGATCCGGCGCGGAACGGGATCCTGCGCGGGCATGAACTTTACGTGTACGATGTCGCCTTCAACTCTGACGGCTCGGTTGTGGCCTCAGCGGCCTGGGACCACACGGTTCGCCTCTGGGACGCGCGCACCGGCCGACAACTCGGACGTCCGCTGGTGCATGAGTCGCAGGTGGTCACTTCGGTGGCGTTCAGCCCCGACGACCGGCTGCTCGCCGCGGTCACGCGCGGCGACCAGATCCACGTCTGGGACGTGGCCAGTCGCAAACGGTTGCACGTGCTGTCTGGTCCCACGGGCGACTGGCATGGCGATTGCCGGGTGGCTTTCAATTCCGCTGGTACCCTGCTGGCCGGCGGGGGGTGGGATGGCCGGGCGCGGCTCTGGGATGTGGCGACCGGCGAGCCCGCCGGTGTCCTCCAAGGCCGGGAAGCGCATATCCGCGACCTGGCCTTCAGCCCCGATGGCCGGCAGCTCGCCGCCGCGGGTGCCTCTGGAGCCGTCCGACTCTGGGACCTGGCGACTCGCCGGAGTGACGGTGAGCTCCCCGGGCCCACGGGGCAAGAAGGCCGGGTCGCCTACAGCCGCGACGGCAGCCTGATCGCATGGGTCACGACCGATGAGACCGTGCGAGTCTCGGAGACCCGTACCCGTCGCGTTCTCGCCTCGCTTTACAACGGAACCACGGTTTACACGGTGGCCTTCAGCCCCGACGGGTCACGCCTGGCGGTCGGCTGCAAGGACAATACGATCCGCTTGTGGGACCTGGCATCGTACCAGCAGGTCGCCGAGCTGCGCGGCCACACCGACTACGTGCACGCCATCGCCTTCAGCCCCGACGGCACCCAGCTCGTCTCCGGCTCCGGTGATTCCACCGTGCGCATCTGGGACACTCTGCCGAAGAAGGAACGAGTCCGCGTGACCAAGATGCCGTCCGTTATCGGCGATCCTCCGGCGAATCGGAAGAAATAAGCAGAAAATCTCCTCGAGCATGCGCTGAGACGTGATCTCTCTGCGCATGAGAGATTAGGTGCCCTTCCGTCGAGCGGACGGCTTTGGTCGAGGGCTCCGCATTTTTCCGAGGAATGTACTCCATGTTGCGCAATTTGTCGTTTCGCCCAGTCGGGGCTCGGATCGGACTTCCCGGACGGCCTATTAGCCTGGCACAAATACCATGATCCAGAGTCCTGACTTCGAAGGGATCGATCCGAGCCCGGATCTGCTACGCTCCCCGGAGTCACGCCAGGAATCCGGGGTCACGCGATGTCCCGATTGCACCGCGTAGATGACGATCTTCCATCCGGATTCCGAGTTGCCAGATCGGCTGATCGGTGTCTGCGAACGATGTAGGCACTGGTACCTCATCGACATGCTTCCCGCGGTGAGCGAGGGGACGATGTCGCGGTTGCCCGACGTGCGAGCGATCGGGAAGATCTCGCGGGAGGACCCGTCGCGAGGGATTTCGCTCATGGAGAGCGAGCGGGACGAGGATTCGACGCGTCTCGGTTCCATCGCAAGCAAAGTGGGCGAGTGCCCGGATTCGTGGGCCGAGGCGGTTAACTTCCCGGCTCATGGGCCGAGATTGGGAACCTTCGTGGTTGTTCTCGGGTCTTACCCATCACGAGAGAGGGTGGCCTCTTACACTAACCCGAAGCGTCAGCGAGGGATCCGCCGGCTTGCCCCCTCGCTGACGCTTCGGCTTGGTATGACTGACCCGGCGGCATTTCCCAATCTCGGCCCATGAGCCAACTTCCCTTGCTTCGCCGGTCGGGGGATTAGAGACGCCGTACAGGAGGTCTTCGCCGTAGCGGTGCCGCCGCGGCGGTTCCCCGACCCGATCAACGACGACGCCGAGCTGATGGAGCACACGTTCGTCGTCCCGAACGCGGCCTTCGGAGATGAGGCCGATACCGTACCAGCCACCCCGACGGTGGGCGCCTGACCCGGCCCATGGCCCGACATTTTTGTCGATCGACCGACCCTTTCCAACACCGAGAGAGAGCCCAACGAATGACATCGAAGAATCCGACTCGACGCCGAGTACCGTCCCGCCCGACCCGCGACCGCAATCGGCTACGGCCGACCCTCACGATGCTCGAGGACCGGCGACTGCTGTCCACCTACATCGTGAACAATCCCACCGATGCTCCCGTCACCGGCGAGACCGACCTGCGTCAGGCGATCGTCCAGGCGACCTCGGGCACCACCAACGACACCATCACGTTCGACTCGACCGTCTTCAACACTCCGCAGACGATCACCTTGGGCGGGAGCCAGCTCAACCTCACGAAAGCCACCGGCACCCTGGCGATCCAGGGCCCCGGCGCGAACCTGCTGTCAATCAGCGGCAACAACGCCTCTCGGGTGTTCTACCTGAACGGCGGCTCCGCTTCACTTTTGGGACTGACCATCACCGGCGGCGGTAGTGTCGCCGAGGGCGCCGGCATCTACGATTCCGATGGAACGGTTTCGCTGACCAATGTGAATATCGAGGACAACTCCGCCATCGGGCCTGCGGGGACTGACGGCCTCTTTGGTCAAAATGGTGGCCCTGGAGGCAATGCTGAAGGAGGCGGCATCTATCAGACGGGTGGCATCTTGACGCTGAACAACGTCGCCATCAGCTCCAACAGGGCTGCGGGTGGCGCCGGAGGACAGGCGGGAAGCGGCGGCGGTGCCATGACCTCGAGCGGCGGCTTCACCGGGCCCGCGGCGGGTCCTGGCGGCGTGGGATCCGGCGGCGGAATTTATCAGGCCAACGGCACCTTGACCATCACGGGCAGCACCATCGCGGCCAACACCGCCAATGATGGCGGCGGTATCTGGGGCTCGCACGGCGACGTCACGATCTCCGGCGGCAACCTCTCAGGCAACGCCGGCGGCGGTTCCGGCGGCGGCATCTACGACAATGCCGGCAACTTGCGCGTGGTTAGCGGCTGCGAAATCCAGTACAACTCGGCGTCCAACGGAGGTGGAATCTATCAGAGTTCCGGAACGTTGACCATCACGAATAGCACGCTCTCGACCAACACCGGCGGCGGTAGCGGGGGCGGCATCGATGCTTCGGGGGACATCGTCACGATCTCCGGCGGCGCGATCTCGAACAATGCCTCGTTCTTGGGCGGCGGCATTCTCAGCGGCTACGGCTACTTGACCGTCACCGATTGCACCATCTCCAATAACAGCGCCGCTTTTGGCTATGGCGGCGGCGTTTACAGCTTCAGCCAGATGACGCTCACCAACGACAACATATCCAATAATTCGGCCGAAGTGGGCGGAGGCATATTCACCGACGGCTTGTCGATACTCACGAACGATACCATCTCCAATAACTCGGCCACTTCCGATGGCGGCGGCATTTCCGTCGGCTACGTCTCGGTCACGGTGACGCTCACCAACGTCACTGTTTCCGATAACTCGACCAGGGTCCGTGGCGGCGGCGTTGAAAACCCGGTCAGCACGGTGAACGTCGTCAATTCGATCATCGCCGGCAACACGTCCAGTTCCTCTGCACCCGACATCTATGGTTCATTCAATTCCGAAGGCCACAACCTGATCGGCATCACCGCGGGCAGCAGCAGCGGCGATTTCGAAGCGACCGGCGACCTGACGGGCAACGCCTCGAGCCGGCTCAACCCGCTGCTCGCCTCGCTGGGCAACTACGGCGGGCCGACCCAGACCATGCCCCCGCTGCCCGGCAGCCCGGCCATCGACGCGGGGACCACGGGGACCGGCGTGCCGACCACCGACCAGCGCGGCCTGGGGCGGGTCGGAAATGTCAACATCGGCGCCGTGGAGAGCCAGGGCTACACGCTGACCGTCACCGGCGGCAACTCGCAGACCGCCCTCGGCGGCGCGGCGTTCGCCAGCCCGCTGACCGTCTCGGTCGCGCCCGACTACCCGAACGACCCGGTCAACGGCGGGGTCATCACGTTCACCCCGCCGGCCACCGGCGCGTCGGCCAGCCTGTCAACGACCTCGGCCACGATCTCCGGAGGCTCGGCCTCGGTGACCGCCACGGCCAACGACCTCTTTGGCGCCTACACCGTGACCGCGACGGCCAGCGGCGTCGCGGCCGGTGCCTCGTTCGGCCTTACGAACGTCGGCAGTCTGGTGGTGAACAACCCCACCGACTCGCCCGTCACCGGCGAGACCGACCTCCGCCAGGCGATCGCCTACGCCGAATTCCTTTCCGGCGACGAGACCGTCACGTTCGACCCGACCGTCTTCAACACGCCGCAGACGATCACTCTGGGCGGGAGCCAGCTCGACCTCACGAAGGCCAGCGGCACCCTGGCGATCCAGGGCCCCGGCGCGAACATGCTGTCGGTCAGCGGCAACCAGGCCTCGCGGGTCTTCGCCCTGTTCGGCGGCGCCGCTTCGCTCTCGGGGCTGACGATCACCGGCGGAAACGCCATCTCGGGCGACGGCCTGAGTAACTCCTACTATGGCGGCGGCCTGGCGAACAGCGGCGGCACGGTTACGCTCTCCGACTGCACCGTCAGCGGCAACTTCGCCGGCATCGATGGCGGCGGCCTGATGAACTACAACGGCGGCACGGCCACGCTCTCCGACTGCACCGTCAGCGGCAACTTCGCCTCTTACGAAGGCGGCGGCCTGATGAATCGCGACGGCACGGCCACGCTCTCCAACTGCACCGTCAGCGGCAACCACGCGGGCTACAACGGCGGCGGCCTGATGAACTACAACGGCGGCACGGCCACGCTCTCCGACTGCACCGTCAGCGGCAACAATGCCCAATTAGGTGGCGGACTGGCGAACGTCGGCGGCACGGCCACGCTCTCCGACTGCACCGTCAGCGGCAACTCGGCCGACCTCGGTGGCGGACTGGCGAACTACGGCGGCGAGGCCAAGCTGGGTCTCACCGACTGCACCATGAGCGGCAACTCCGCGAACAGCTACGGCGGCGGCCTGTTCAACAGCGGCGGCACGGCCACGCTCTCCGACTGCACCGTCGGCGGCAACTCGGCCAGCAGCGGCGGCGGCGTTTACAACCGTCTTAGCACGGCCATGCTCATCAACTGCACAATCAGCGGCAACTCGGCCAGCAGCGGCGGCGGCGGCGTATACAACAACTACAGTAACGGCACGGTGAACGCAGTCAATACGATCATCGCCGGACAGGCCGCCGGCGGGGACATCCAAGGACCCTACTCGGGCTCGAACAACCTCATCGGCGGCAACCCGCTGCTCGCCCCGCTGGGCAACTACGGCGGCCCGACCCAGACGATGGCGCTCATGCCTGGCAGCCCGGCCATCGACGCGGGGACCACGGGGACCGGCGTGCCGACCACCGACCAGCGCGGCCTGGGGCGGGTCGGAAATGTCAACATCGGCGCCGTGGAGAGCCAGGGCTACACGCTGACCGTCACCGGCGGCAACTCGCAGACCGCCCTCGGCGGCGCGGCGTTCGCCAGCCCGCTGGCCGTCTCGGTCGCGCCCGACTACTCCAACGACCCGGTCAACGGCGGGGTCGTAACGTTCACCGCACCCGCCACCGGCGCGTCGGCCAGCCTGTCAACGACCTCGGCCACGATCTCCGGAGGCTCGGCCTCGGTGACCGCCACGGCCAACGGCGTAGAAGGCGCCTACACCGTCACGGCCTCGGCGAGCGAGGGGAACTCGGCCAGCTTCGCGCTGACCAACGTGTTGCAACCGACGTTCGCCGGCCTGAACTCTGCCACGACCACCTACGGCACCCGCACCGTCACCTTCACCGGGACTCTGGCCGCCGGCGCCACCCCCGCGACGGGCAACCTGACGGTCACCATCTCGGGCAACGGCATCACGGCCCTCTCGCAATCGGCGTCGCGCAACCCGAGCGGCATCTTCGCGGCAACGATTAACACCGCTGCGCTGCCGGCCAACCCGTCGTCGCCCTACACCGTGACCTACGACTACGCGGCGCAGGACGACTTCCTCGCCGCGAGCGACGCCTCGACGACGCTGACCGTGAACACGGCGGCCTTGACCATCACGGCCAACAGCACGAGCAAGACCTACGGCACGCTGGCGACCTTCGGCGGCACGGCGTTCACCGAGACCGGACTGGTCACCGCCAACGGCGACACGATCACGGGCGTGACCGAGTCCAGCACCGGAGCACCAGCTTCGGCGCAAGTGGCGGGCTCGCCCTACTCCATCGTGCCCAGCACGGCGGTGGGGACCGGGTTAAGCAACTACACGATCGCCTATGTCAACGGCAACCTGACGGTCAGCAAGGCGACGCTGACGATCACCGCCAACAGTACGAGCAAGACCTACGGCACGCTCGCGACTTTCAGCGGGACGGCGTTCACCGAGACCGGACTAGTGGCGGGCAGCGGCGACAGCATCACCAGCGTGACCGAGACCAGCTCCGGGGCGCCGGCGTCGGCGACGGTGGGCACCGATCCCATCGTGCCCAGCGCCGCGACAGGCAGCGGTCTGAGCAACTATACCATTGCCTACGTCAACGGCACGCTGACGGTCAACAAGGCCGCGCTGACTATCACGGCGAACAACGCGAGCAAGACCTACGGCACGCTGGCGACCTTCAGCGGGACGGCGTTCACCGAGACCGGACTGGTGACGGCCAATGGCGATACGATCACGGGCGTGACCGAGTCCAGCGCGGGGGCTCCGGCTTCGGCGCCGGTGGCGAGTTCGCCCTACTCCATCGTTCCCAGCGCCGCGACGGGTACCGGGCTGAGCAACTACACGATCGCCTATGTCAACGGCAACCTGACGGTGAACGCGGCGCCGCTGACCGTGACCCCCACGGCCGAATCGATGACGTACGGCGGACAGGTGCCGGCGCTGACCTACACCTACACGGGATTGGTCAACGGCGACACCACCGCCTCGTTCACGGGTAGTCTGACGACCACCGCCACCTCGTCGAGCAGCGTCGGTACCTACACGATCACCCAGGGAACCCTGGCCGCGACCGGCAACTACACGATCGGCACGTTCAACCCGACCGCGCCGACGGTGGGCAACGCGGGGTTCGAGAATCCCGCGGTCGGCAGCGGCTATCAATATAACCCGACCGGCACGGCCTGGACTTTCTCCGGCGCCTCGCCGAGCGGTTCGGGCGTCGCGGGCAACAACTCGGCCTTCACCTCGGCCAACCCCGCCGCCCCGCAGGGCACGCAGGTCGCCTTCCTCCAGGAGCACGGCACCATCACCCAGTCGGTCGCCGGCTGGTCCGCCGGGGCCTACACCATCTCCTTCTACGCCGCCCAGCGCGCCAATTACGGGGTCCAGAACTTCGAGGTGGAGGTCAACGGCACCGTCGTCGGCACCTTCAGGCCCACCAGCACGAATTACCTGACGTTCTCAACTCCCGCGTTCACCGTCGCGGCCGGTGCACACACGATCGAGTTCCTCGGCCTCGATACCGTCGGGGGAGACACCACCGACTTCCTCGACGCCGTCACCCTCGCCTCCGCGAACGTGCTGACGGTGAACCCGGCCCAGACCGCCGTGTCCCTGGCCTCCTCGGGCAATCCCTCGCCAGTGAGCCAGCCGTTGACGCTTACAGCGGCGGTGTCGGTCGTCAGCCCCGGTAGCGGCGTCCCGCCGGGGAGCGTTGTCTTCATGGCCGGCTCGACAACCCTCGCGACCGTGCCTCTGACCGTCGTCAACGGCGTCGATCAGGCCACTTACTCCACATCGACGCTGGCGGCCGGTACCAGCACCATCACGGCCACCTACGTCAATACCGGCGGCAACGACACCGGCAGCTCGTCCTCGTTGAGCCAGACCATCCTGGGACCCGGCACCTACGTCTACGGGACCACGCTCTATGTCGTCGGCGGCGCCACCTCCTCCGACTATGCCCAGATCGGCGCCGCCGGAACGAGTTCGACCGGCAGCACGGGAATCCAGGTCAGCGCGACCCTGAACGGTGTCTACACCTCCAAGACGTACACGCAGACGCTCACGGCGATCGTCGTCGCCGGCTATGGCGGCAACGAGAATTTCCAGCTCGCCAGCGGCTTGACCCTCCCCACGACCGTGACCGAGGGGAACGGCAACAACTACCTCAAGCTCGGCGGCGGCAACGACACGGTCACGCTGGGCAACGGCAGCAACCAGGTCTTCGGCGGCAACGGAAACAAGACGATCACCTCCGCCGACTCCGCTGGCACCAGCGGCTACATCTCGCTTGGCAACGGCAATGACACGATCAGCCTCGGTGCCGGCAACGACCAGGTCGTCCTCGGGACCGGCAACAACGTCGTCACGGCCGGTAACGGCACCGACGCGGTGACCACATCCGGCAGCGGCAACAACAGCATCACGATGGGTAACGGCAACGATGCAGTCACCACCGGCAACGGCAATGACACGATCGCGCTGGGATCGGGCAACGAGAACATTCAGACCGGTAACGGCAACAAGACGATCTCGGCCGGCAACGGCAACAATTACGTCAAGGCCGGGACCGGCACCGATGTGGTGACGATGGGCAACGGGGCGGACAACGTCCAGCTCGGCGGCGGCAACGACACGGTCACGCTGGGCGGCGGCAACGACTACGTCACCGCCGGTGACGGCACCGACAACGTCACTGTCGGCAACGGCACCGACAACGTGCAGCTCGGAAACGGGTCTGATGTCATCATCGAAGGTAACGGCAGCGACTACGTCTCGGCCGGGAACGGTGCCGACCTCGTCGTCGGGGGGTTGGGCTCGCACACCATCCAGCTCGGCAACGGCAACGACATCCTGATCGACGGATCGGCGACCGTGGTGAACGCGGGCGACTCGTTCCGCCAGATCCTCAGCGACTGGAATGCGAGCTCCTCGACGTCGGTCAACACGCGGCTGAATGTCGTCTACAACACCGTCCATCCGAATTATCTGTCAGCCGGCAGCGGCCGGGACTGGTTCTTCTACGTCGCTCCGACGACGTCCAACAAGAAATCGACGGACCGCCTGAATTGACTCTGGGATCGTAGTCGGAGGCGACCGTCTCCACACCAGCGACAGTAACCAGAGACGGCTTCCACGCCAGGATCGCCGGTGGTCCATCCGCCGGCTGGCCTGGCGATCACAGTGACGATGCTGTCCTGTGATTCATCCGGCCAAGGCCCGCGATGGGGTTGAAAGGCTGTCCCATAAGTGGACACGTGCCAAACGAATTGAAGAATCCTTCCGGATCTTCTATCACGTTCGTAAACCAAGAGTTACGACGAGAAACCCCTCGATGCGGCCGGAGGTGCGTTAACGGATTTCCCGTGTGGTGGCATCCTCATGGGTAAGGGATGATGCGTGAAGTCATCCCAGGTCAGCCCTCGGGCCGATGACGCCGCTTCGCCGTCCGCACGGCCCTCTTCGGAATGGGAAATGAGACGATCACTCCAATCTCCTCGCCCCAGAACAGGGCATGCCGGCCGGGCCGGCCTCGGCGACCGGTGGGTCGGAGACCTTGCGAAAAGTTGCCATCGAGTGCCAATGAGTGCCATGGCCCGACCGGATCAGAGTCGGTCTCGGAAGTCGCGATGGCCGTCAGTGGATGAGAAATATTTAGCCGAATGTGAGCTGAAGCGGGATCTGTCCGCGCATTAATAATCAGGGGCACTTGATGCCTTTCCTGGCAACCCTGCACATCATCTTGGAGCTTGTTCATGAGCCGTTTCCGAAGAATCCTCGCCTTGCTCGCGATTCTCTCACAGGTCGTCGCCGGCACGTCGCCCGCCTGGGCATGCACCGGGATCACGATCAAGACAAAAGGTGACAACGCGGTCGTCTTCGCCCGGACGCTCGAATTCGCCGACGACATCATGTCGAACTTGATCATCGTGCCGAGGGGTAAAAAGTACGTCGGGACCACACCGACCGACCTGCGGGACGCGCACTCGGGGCACGAATGGACGATGAAATACGGTTGTGTCGGTACCAATGCTTTCGACCTGCCGATCACCGTGGATGGCCTGAATGAGAAGGGGCTGCAAGTTGCTCTCTTCTACTTCCCCCGCTTCGCCAAGTATCAGGAGTTCACGACCGGAACGGATTCTGGCAAGGTCCTGGCGCCGTGGGAACTCGGGACTTTCCTGCTCGGCACCTGCGCGGACGTGCCGGAAGCGGTCGCCGCCGCCAAAAGTGTGGTGGTCGCCGAAGTCAAGCAGTTGGACATGGGCTTCGTGCCGCCCGTGCATTACGTGCTGACCGACGCGAGTGGCGTCAGCAAGGTCCTCGAATACGTCGACGGGAAGCTGAAGGTCCATAATAATCCCCTGGGCGTCATGACAAACTCACCGACCTTCGATTGGCACATGACCAACCTCAGCAACTACGTCAACATGACCGTCAATAACGTGCCGGAGGTCGATGTTGATGGGAAAGCGATCAACGGGCTAGGCCAAGGCAGCGGCATGCTCGGTATTCCCGGGGATTTTACCCCGCCCTCCCGGTTCGTCCGGGCGGTGGCGTTCACGAAGAGCGCCCTCCCGGTCGAGACGGCTCCGGAGGCCGTGCTGCAAGCCTTCCATATCCTCAACCAATTCGACATCCCGAAGGGGGCGGCACGGGGCATTGAGGTGCATGAAGGGATGAGGAAAGAGGTTGCGGATTACACGCTATGGACGAGCGCCTCGGATCTGAAGAACCTCCGGTACTACTTCCGAACCTACGCCAACAGCCGGATCCGGATGGTCAACCTGAAGGCCGTGAAGTTCGATGCCAAGAAGATCAAGACCATCTCATTCAAGGGAGACGAACAGATCGAGGATGTGACAGCGTCCGCCAAGTGATTTCTCGGAGAAGAGGCTCGGGTCGGGAACCGAGCGTCGGATTCGGTTCCCGTACCCGGCAATCGCGTTACATTCCGGCGATGGCTTCGAGCAGGCTATCGGGAGCGGGCGCGTATTCGAGGGGCTCCATGGTGTAGCCCGCTCGGCCCTGGCTGAGGCTACGGACTGCGGTCGAGTAGCCGAACATCTGCTCCAGCGGAGCTCGGGCGTCGATCACCATCAGCTTACCGCGCGTGCTGGTGCGATCGATGAGGGCCCGGCGACTGGCGAGGTCGCCCGTGATGCTGCCCAGGTATTCCTCGGGCGTCACGATCTCGATCCTCATGATCGGTTCCAGCAGGACGGCCCCGGCTTCCTGCACGGCCTTGCGCAGGGCATCGGACGCGGCGAAGCGGAACGCCAGGTCGTTGGAGTCCTCGTCGTGCGTGGCGCCGTCGGTGATCGTGACCTTGAGGTTGACGAGCGGGTAGCCGGTCCGTCCCCCGGACTTGGCCTCCTCGCGAAGGCCCGCCTCGATCGCCGGCATGAACTCGGAGGGGATGACCCCGCCCTTGAGCTTGTTGACGAAGCGGAGCACGGGTGCGCCCTTGGGCTGGGTCTCCGGCTCGAGGTCGATCGTGAGCTTGGCATAGAGCCCGGAGCCGCCCGTCTGGCGGATGCAGGTCCCCTCCACCCGCTTGACGGCCCGCTTGATCGTCTCGCGGTAACTGACTCGCGGACGGCCCACATGGACTTTCAGCTTGTAGTCGCGGATCATCCGGTTCTTCAGGATCTCCATGTGGAGTTCGCCCATCCCCGAGATCAGGGTCTGGCCGGTCTCCTCATTGACGCGGAATGAGAACGTGGGATCCTCTCGCGCCAGCGAATTCAAGGTGTCCGCCAGCTTCCCCTTGTCGGCCGAGCTGACCGGCTCGATCGACATGCTGATGACGGTTTCGGGGAACTCGATCCGCTCCAGGAGGATGGGGTGAGATGCGTCGCAAAGCGTGTCGCCGGTGACCGAGTCCTTGAGCCCGACCACACCGACGATGTCCCCGGCGATGACTTCCTGGACCTGCTCGCGGTCGTCGGCCCGGATGTGATAGAGCCGCGAGCAGTTCTCTTTCTTGTCCCTGCCGGGATTGTACACGCGCGACCCCGACTTGAGCCGGCCCGAGTAGATCCTCACGAACGAGAGGTCGCCGTGGGCGTCATTGGTGATCTTGAAGACGAGCCCGCAGAACGGCTCGTCGGGGCTCGGCTTCCGGGTCAGCTCGGTCCCCTTCTTGGGATGATGGCCGATGACCGGCGGCTTGTCGAGCGGGCTGGGAAGATAGGCGGCGACGGCATCCAGGAGCCGCTGGACACCCACGTAGCGGAGGCTGGAACCGCAGAGGACCGGGTGGAACTGCCCGGTCAGGGTCGCACGACGGAGCGCGGCCACGATCTGGTCGGTGGGCAGCTCGGCCCCCTCGAGGTGCGCCATGTACACCTCGGTGAAGGCTTCGTCCTTCTCCGAGAGCGCGTTGAGCATCCGCTCGCGCCAGAGCTCGGCCTCGGGGCGCATCTCCTCGGGAATCTCGGTCTCGGTGATGGTCGAGCCCAGGTCCTCGGTCTTGTAGAACAGGGCCTTCATCGCGATCAAGTCGATCAGGCCCTGGAACTCGCCCATGGTCCCTTCGGGACCGGCGCCGATCGGGATCTGGAGGGGGATCGGATGACTCTCGAGCAGCCGGTCCTGAATCTCCTGGAAGACCCGCTCGAATTCGGCGCCGATCCGATCCATCTTGTTGATGAAGCAGACCCGGGGGACGCGATACTTGGCGGCCTGCCGCCACACCGTCTCGCTCTGGGCTTCGACCCCCTCGACGGCCGAGAACACGGTGACGGCGCCGTCGAGCACCCTGAGCGATCGCTCGACCTCCGCCGTGAAGTCAACGTGCCCGGGCGTATCGATGATGTTGATCGTGATCGGGTGGCCCGTGGCGTCCTTCCAGTGGCATGTGATGGCCGCCGCGACGATCGTGATCCCGCGCTCTCGCTCCTCCTCGAGGTAGTCGGTCGTCGTATTCCCCTTGTCGACGTCCCCCATCCGATGGATCTCGCCCGTGTAGTACAGGATCCGCTCGGTCGTCGTCGTCTTGCCGGCGTCGATGTGTGCGATGATGCCGATGTTTCGGATGAACTGTAAGTCGGAATGCGCGGGGTCGCTGTCCATGGGTCGCCTCAAATTCCATCATTTTCGGTGGGACGGTTGGCGCGGCGGGGCAGTGGCCGGCGTGGGATTCGCCTCCCGAATCATCAGGGAAAGGGAGCGCCGTGAGTCCAGCTTACCTTCCTCGGCGTGATTGGTCACTGGTCATCGGTTATTGGTGGCCTGCCATCGGTCCGAGGATTCTTGCCAGTCGTGCTAAGGATTGACTAGACTTTGACATAGACACCAGCGAACGGCGCGGAGTTCGACGCGGGTCATTCGGGCCCATCGTCTCTCCCGGCCGCTCGAGCCGTAAGACGATTCGGATCCTGGCGCATGAGGAGGGTACTCGGCGATGGCGCGACGGAACTATTTTGCCCTGGCGATGATCGGATCACTCGGCTTGTTATGTTGGCAAGCCACCCATGGGGCCAAGCCGAAGGATGAGATGATGGAACTCTACGGCTTGTTCGTCAACGCCGTGGAGAAGGTCGAAGTCAACTATGTGCGACCGGTGTCGCGCCGGGAGTTGCTCGAGAGTGCCCTGGAAGGGATGCTCCAGAACCTCGACCCTCACTCCACGTTCATCAACACGGGCGAGTGGACCCAGTTTCGTCGCCAGATCGAGGGGCGATTCGGAGGCATCGGAATTCAGGTCGGGATCGACCAGGAGACCGGTTGAACTCCGCGTGATCGCGCCGATGGTCGGCACGCCGGCCTACGAGGGTGGGATCCTCGCGGGCGACCAGATCGTCGAGATCGACGGGGCGACTGCCGAGGGCATGAGTCCCGACAAGGCCATCGAAGTCCTGACCGGCCGGCCCGGCACCGAGGTCAAGCTCAGCGTCTTGCACGAAGGTTCCGAAGATCCTGAGACGATTACCATTACACGCGCCATCATCGACGTCCCGAGCGTCCTGGGCGATCATCGTAAGCCCGACGATCAATGGGATTTCCTCCTCGATAAGGACAAGAAGATCGGCTACGTCCGGGTCACCAGCTTCATCCAGAACACGGTCGAAGAGCTGAAGAAAGCCCTCGACGAGCTCAAGGAACAGGGGATGAAGGGGCTGATCCTCGATCTCCGCGACGACCCGGGCGGGTTGTTGAGTGCCGCGGTCGAGGTCTCCGATCTCTTCCTCGACAAGGGAGAGATCGTCAGCACCAAGGGGCGTAACACGCCGCCGAAGACGTTCAAGGCCGTGAAGAACAGCTCCTACGAAGACATCCCGATGGTCGTGCTCGTCAACAATAACTCGGCGTCGGCCTCCGAGATCGTCTCGGCCGCGCTCCAGGATCATCATCGCGCGACGGTCGTCGGGCAGAGGACTTACGGCAAGGGTTCGGTCCAGAACATCTTCGAGCTCGACGACGGCAACAGCGTGCTCAAGCTCACGGTAGCCAGCTATTATCGTCCCTCGGGCGAGAACATCCACCGCTTCAAGAACGCGAAAGTCACGGATAAGTGGGGAGTCACGCCGGATAAGGGATGTGAGGTCAAGCTCAACCCCAGCGAGTACTTCCGCTGGTTCATGTCGCGTCGCGACCGCGACCTTGCCGCCGGCCATCGGCGGACTCCGTTGCCCAAGCCCGATGTCGAGAAGTCCAAGCCCGAAGCATCTCCGGATAAAGCCCAGGACAAGTCCGAGACCAAGAAAGACGCCGAGAAGCCACAGTCGAAGCGATCGTCCGCTCGACGCTCGTCCGAGCCGTACGTGGACAAGCCACTCGACAAGGCTCTCGAAATCATTCGGTCGAAGCTGGAACCCAAGGCCCAGGCCAAGGCGGCTTGAGCCGGGATGCGGGGTGCGGGATGCCCGGAGAGGAGCAGGCGGCCGACGATCGGGATCAAGGCCGGGGCGAGCCGAGCACGACCCCTCCCTTGCCGCCCGACACCCCCCGGATCGAGTCGGGTGAGCCTCTCGACTCGAGCGGGACGAGTCTGATCCTGCTGGCGATCGAGACGAGTTGCGACGAGACCGCCGCGGCGGTCCTCGAAGGTCCCCGGCCGCCGGAAGTCGGCGTGCCGAGGATCCGTTCCAGCGTCGTAGCCTCGCAGGTCGGCCTGCATCAACGCTACGGCGGCGTGGTGCCCGAGATCGCTTCACGGGCCCACGTCCGACAGATCCTGCCCATGATCGACGAAGCCCTACGTCGAGCGGGTGTCTCGCTCCGCGATCTGGGCGCCGTCGCGGTCACGACGCGACCCGGATTGGTGGGGGCGTTGGTCGTCGGCTTGACCGCGGCCAAGGCGCTGGCCCTGGCGTTGGAGATCCCCCTGATCGCCGTCGATCACCTGGAAGGGCACCTCTACGCCTGTCAGCTCGCCTATCCCGACCGAGAGGTCTATCCGTGTGTTGGATTGGTGGTTTCCGGCGGCCACACGAGCCTGTACCTCTGCCGGAGCCCGCTGGAATCGAGTCCGCTGGGCGGGACGGCCGACGACGCGGCGGGGGAGGCGTTTGACAAGGTGGCGAGCCTGCTCGGATTGGGCTATCCCGGGGGGCCGGCGATCGAGCGAGTGGCAGCCAATCGCGATCGCAAAGCCTTCGCGTTTCCCCGATCGTTTCTCCACGACGAGCGTCTGATCTTCAGTTTCTCCGGCTTGAAGACGGCCGTCCTCTACGCGCTACACGGCCAGAACGCGCCGACTCGTACGGTCCCCACCGACGAGGAATTGATCGGTAACGTGGCGGCGAGTTTCCAGGAGGCGGTCGTCAACGTGTTGGTCGCCAAGACGCGGCAAGCCCTCTTGCGGACGGGTCTGAAGCGCCTGGGCGTCGGCGGCGGCGTGGCCGCGAACTCCCGGTTCCGCGAGCGGATCAGCCGGATGGCGGAGGAGATGGGCGTGGAAGCCTTCATCCCTCCGCTGGCCCTCTGCACCGACAATGCCGCCATGGCCGGGATCGCGCTGCCGAAGTTATGGGCCGGCCAGGTCGCCGACCTCGATGTCGATGTCACCGCCGGGTTGGTCCGACCGGGACGCGGATCTTGAAGGCTTTCCGGCGGCTCATCGGCGGTGTCGGATTATCGAGATGATGCACCGAATCTGCGACCCAGCAAACCGGATTGACCGGGATCGGGTCTCAACCGTCCTTCCTGGATATCTCGGAAGGATCGCTGCCCGGCATCGAGGAGTCGTCGACGGTGGAGTGCCTCCGCCTGGGAAGACGGGATCGTCGAGCTGTAAATCGAGCGCGAGGTCTGATTTACGCGCAGATGGGGGGCATTCATGCTTGGAGTCTCCGTTGAAGATCGAGCGGTTGCGCGGAATCCGTGACGCTTGAGACTTTTTTCTCGGGCTCCCGGGGGCATAATAGTCAACACAGACCACCCAGGTTCGTAGGTCGGTGGATCTTCTCAGCGTGTGGTTCGAGTCGGACCCGGCCGAGGGGTCTTGCCCTGGGCGGCTAACGAGGGAACTGACACGCCGATGAGTGAGCGACCGATCTGGGACGGCATTTCCGGTATCGTCTTCGATGCTGTTGGGACTTTAATCAAACCCGAACCTTCGGTGGCAGCGGCCTATGCCGAGGCGGCTCGCCGCCAGGGAGTCGAACTGGAGACCGAAGAGGTCCGGGCCCGATTTCACCGGCATTTCCAGAATGACGAGGTCCACGCCGGGCAGGGGGTCTTCTCGACGGACGACGCGACGGAGCGTCGCCGTTGGCGAAAGATCGTTTTCGACGTCCTGCCCGAGATCGGCGACCCGGATCGCGCGTTCGATGAGCTCTGGGACCATTTCAGCCGGGCGGAATCCTGGCGATGTTTTCCGGACGTAGCCCCGGCGATGAAGGTCCTGAAGTCGATGGGTATCTCGGTTTGCGTCGGCTCGAACTTCGACACGCGATTGCGGGGAGTCGTGCAGGGATTGCCCGAACTGGATTCCTGCGTCGATTCCCTGGTCATCTCGTCGGAAGTCGGCTACCGCAAGCCGCACGCCTCATTCTTCCGGGCCGCTTGCGAACACCTCGGATTGCCTCCGGAGCGGGTGCTTTGCGTGGGCGACGACCTGGAAAATGATGTCCGTGGTGCCATTCGCGCCGGCCTCTCGGGATTGCTGCTCGATCGAGTCGCCCAGCGACCGGCCGATCTTCCACACGTGCCCAATCTCACGGCGCTGGTGCAGTCGCGCTTCAACGGAAACTGAAGTCTCGGGCACTTGCCGGACGATCAAGGAGAAGACGCGGTTCAAGATCGGGGCGGCAGGGTGGCATCGCACAGCATGTGATGGCCGGTAGCGAGAAGGGGCCGTCGCGATCGGACGCTCGAGGGTCATCGGTTTGTGAGGGTCGATCGGGAGGGACTCGACTTGCCCTGCTCGACCAGAATCATTAGCATCCGCTCGCGACTGGAAAGGCTGCTCCCCGATTCGCGATCGCGGAACACACCATTCGTGCACGGAAGGGGCCGGTCTCGAGAATCCACCTCGCTCGACCCGCAATAAGCCGGTCCTCGTCATCTCCTTTCAGGGAAGAAAGGAAATCGCTCGTGGTCGCAACGGTGGAACAGCTCGCCGAATTGGTTCGCGGCCGGTTGGTCGGCGATGGGAGCGTCTCGATCCGCTCCGCTCGGCCGGTCGCTGAGGCGGGACCGGGTGATATTACCTTCATCGAAAACGAACGATTCGCCAAGCTCCTGCGAGGTTCCCCCGCCTCTGCCGCGATCGTTGGCCCACATTTCGCCGTCGAGCCGCAAGAAACGGCCAAGGATCTGGCCGTCATCGAGGTTGACGACCCTATCGGCGCGTTTCTCGCCGTCCGGAGCCATCTCAACGGGCCGGCCACTTCCCGATGGACGGGCATCCATCCTCAGGCGTATGTCGCCCCGACGGCCCGGATCGGCCGCGAGGTGGCGATCTATCCCTTCGCTTACGTCGGAGAGGACGCCGAGATCGGCGACGGCACCACCCTCCATCCCGGCGCAGTCATCGGGTCGGGTTGCACGCTGGGGAAGGGGTGCATCGTCCATCCCAATGCCGTTCTCTACGCCAACGTCGTCCTCGGCGAACGCGTCGAGATCCATGCCGGGACCGTGCTCGGCGGCGACGGGTTCGGATACCGCCAGGCCGAGGGCCGGCATGTCAAGGTCCCACACACGGGCCACCTCGAAGTCGGGGACGATGTGGAGATCGGGTCGAATTGCACGATCGACCGCGCCACGTTCGAAGCCACGCGGATCGGCGAGGGCACCAAGATCGACAATCTGGTCATGATCGGCCACAACAACCAGATCGGTCGCCACAATCTGATCTGCGGCCAGGTCGGGATTGCGGGAAGCTGCAAGACCGGCGACTACGTGGTGATGGCAGGCCAGGCGGGGATCAAGGATAACACGCGCATCGGCGACGGAGTGAAGGTCGGAGCCCAGGCGGGCGTGCATCGAAACGTCCCGGACGGCCAGCAGATACTCGGTTCGCCCGCGATCCCGATCCGCGAACAACGTCGGATCTTCCAGATGATCGCGAGGTTGCCGGAGATGAATCGACAGCTCCGCGAGCTTTCGGCGCAGGTCGCCATGCTCACCAACCCCGTCCCCGGTCATCCCGACGGCGAGACAGACACTCGGCAGTTCCGGGTCAACGCGGCCGAACTGTCGCGGTCCACGGACGACCCGCACGCGGAATGAGATACGCCTCCGGCAGGACCCGATCGAAAGAGTGCAAGTCCCGAGGGGACATACACTTCCCCAATCTCGTGGAGCGACCCGGCGTGAGCACGATTGCCTGCAAGAAGCGATTGTCCGTCGCGGACCGATTCCAGGCCAAGCCGATCGGTCTGCTGGCCGGCAGCGGGCGGTTCCCCATCCTCTTCGCCGAGGCGGCGCGTCGGCAGGGCCTGAGCGTGGCTTGCGTGGGGATTCGCTATGAGGCGTCCGAGGAGCTGAGGAATCTCTGTACGTCGTTTCAGTATGTCGGAGTGGCCAAGCTGGGCCGGATGATCCGAGCGTTCCGCCGCGAGGGCGTTTCGCATCTCGTCATGGCCGGCAAGGTGACCAAGAGCGTGATCTACACCCCTTGGCGAATGCTCCAACTCTGTCCCGATTTGCGGACGCTCCAGTGGTGGTATCGCCGCACGCGAGCGGATAACCGGGACGACAGCCTTCTCCTCGGCCTGATCGCCGAGTTCGCGATGGACGGGATGACGTTTGCTTCGGCCCTGGATTATTGCCCGGAGTTACTCGTGAAGGAAGGCATACTCACGCGTCGCGTGCCGACTGCGAGCGAGCAGAAGGACGTCGAATTCGGCTGGTCTCTGGCCAAGGAGATGGGCCGGCTCGATGTCGGCCAGTCCGTCGCGGTCAAGGAGAAGGCCGCACTCGCCGTCGAGGCGATCGAAGGGACGGACCGTTGCATCGAACGCGCCGGCCAGCTTTGCCGGGCCGGCGGCTGGTCGTTGGTCAAGGTCGCGAAGCCGCAACAAGATATGCGTTTCGATGTCCCGACGATCGGCGTTACGACGATCGAAAACCTCTACAAGGCCGGGGCCAAGGTCCTCGCGATCGAGGCCGACAAGACGATCCTCCTCGATGAGTCTGACGTCATCGCCCGCGCCGACCGTTACGGCCTGAGCATCGTGGCGATGCGGTGAGCCGCGGTACCATCCTTCGCGGGCAATGGGATCCCCTCGACTCGCATCTTCCCTAGTTGCCTCTGAGAAGGTATCTTCCTACCCTGATTCATGATTTTCTATTTTGGTAGGGCCCTTGTAGGGTCTATCTAAAGCGCCTCCCTCATGAGCTGCATTCACCGTGGCCCCATCGGCTGCCACACTAACCCGACGCGCCAGCGAGTGTCCGGAGGCATTCCCCTCGCTGGCGCGTCGGGTTGGTGTGGGTTGTGTGCAATCCGAGCGTAAATCGCTCTCTTGTGTTGCGGGGGTCGCATCAGGATTGGAATGAGAGATTCTGGATTCATCCGCAATGGAGAATGGGGAATCTCGAATTCCGTTCTCCGAAAGATGCGCTCACGGCTCCGAGCTCCTACGGAAAAAGCATCGACACGACCCCATACGCAGGTGATCCATCTTGAAGGACACACTCGTCTCGCCGCTGCGATCCGTCTTCGATCGCTTTCGTAACATACCTGCGGTCCATAACCGCCTGCTCTACTGGGCTCACGGGCCGGAATTTCGAGACTGGTGCCGGGCAAATCCTTGTCCGGAAGTCCCCGATCGCTATGAGCTGTATCGAACTCTGCTGGAGCAACAGGGGCTCGACGGCCCCATCGACTATCTCGAGTTCGGGGTCTACCAAGGAGAGTCGTTGCGCTGGTGGGTCGAGAATAACCGACAGCCGGAATCCCGATTCTTCGGCTTCGATAGCTTCGAGGGACTCCCCGAATCCTGGGGGAAGATGCCTTCCGGGACCTTCACGGCTCGGGGGGTCCCTCCCGACATTCAAGATTCGCGGTGCCATTTCGTCAAAGGACTTTTTCAGGATACTCTGCCGGCCTGGGCGTCCGCCTACGATCCGTCGCGCCGGATCGTCCTTCACGTCGATGTGGATCTCTACACCTCGACCCTGGTGATCCTGATGCAACTCTTACCTAAACTCAAGCCATCCGATATTATCGTATTCGACGAATTCAACAGTTATATGGATGAGTATCTGGCTTTTCGCCAGTCCGTTGCCGCCTATTACCGCGAGTTGATCCCTCTGGCGCACGCGGGCAAATGGACGCATGTTGCGTTCAAGCTTGCGTAGTCGTAGCCGGCAAGAGAGTCGATTGCCCTTATCGCTCCGGAGAGCCGTCCTCGGACCTCGCCACCGTCGTCGGGGAGGACGGCGACGCCGGGAGAGCCGACCTCTCGGATGGTTCTCGGGACACGGTCCAGGCGTCCGAACCGGCAGAGGTCGGCTCGGATTTCAACATGCCGCGGTCGGAGGGGCTGCCCGGGATGGGGCCCGTTGACTTCCCGCCAGAGCGGCCGACTTCGACGGCATGCGCAACGATCTCGGCGGCGATCTCCAGTCCGAGAGCATTCGAGTCGAGAACCAGGTCGAAGTTGTGGGGATCGCTGGAATTGGCGCGGTACATGGTCCGATCGAAGTGGAGGCGGCGGCGATCGAGGTCCCTGGCAGCCCGACGTGCCGTCCGGACCGAGACCCCCATCCGCTCAGCCAGCCGCTGCGCCCGGACCTTTAACGGGGCGATCACACGGATCGAGAGCGTGGTCTCGCGGGGCAGCATGTATCCCGCGCCGCGGCCGACCAGGATCGACTCGCCGGCCCGCCCGATCGCTTCGATCAACTTGGCCAGGTGGTCGAGATACGCCTCTTGAGGCGCGTAGTACTCCTCGCGAAGCGGCAGCAGCCAATCCTGGACGACGCTCGGAGCCAGCTCGTCCAGGGTGCGGACATCATCGAGGGGGACGCCCATCCGGTGCGCGATCGCCTCGATCAGCTCATGATCGTAGACTTTCCACCCCAGTCGTTGTCCGACGAGTCGGGAGATATCCTCACCGGCGGCGCCGGCTTCACGGCTGATGCAGATATTCTGGAAGCGCACGACCGTGGCGGTCATCAAAGCGGGCGATGGCTCCTCCTCGCCACGCCCGAAGAGCCAACGCACCACGGAATGGGGCCAGGTGTGCAGGCGACCCGAGCCATGGCCCCCGACGTCGGTCGTTGAGGTCGAATCCCCCTGCCACGTCGTCATTACCGGTCCCCCAGATCCATCGATCCCACACCCCAGTCTATGCCCTGACGCGATCCGAGAGAAGTCGTCAGTCGGCCGGCTTCTTGCTTTGTTCATCGCGAGGATCCATTCTCCCGCGCCTCGCCGAGGCGTCACGACCGCACAGCAAGGGCCGAGGTCTTGGCTGGATCGTCGGAGACAATGTAACCCTTACAATGTTCACCGCTTCGATGAGATCTCGTCAGAATCCCGATTTTTTCCTCAAGTTTGCGACCTTCAACGATTTGAGAGATCCACGCGGGCCGAGTTTCGTCCATGGCACAGACTTTGCGTTTCCAGAACAACAATCGGTGACCGTAAGCCGTCACGAGGGGAGTCACAGCCCCTTGTGGCCCGGAGAGATCGGTCTAGAGACGAAATAGGAACAGGGTTTTCGCCTGACTATCGAGGCGAGTGAAGGAGCACCCCACGATGAGAAATCGGCGTCACACGCTGCTCTGGATGAAAGACTTGATTGAACACATGGGACAGTGCCACGACCAGCTACAGTGGACCAGCGACCGGGATACGGAAACGTTCCTGGCAGAGTCCTTGCTGGGTGACCTCGATCAGTGTCAGAAACTTTGCGAGCAGCTCCGAACCGGTCCGATCCATGCCGGATCTTCACGCCAGCTTGCCGCGATGTAGCAGATGGAACTGATGAGCCGTCGATCGGTTTTATCGTCCGACCGGGTCAGGACAGTGGCGTTGGCGCGGGAATTGGGGTAGGTTCTTCCGGATTCGATCTTCCAAGATATCCGGAACCTGTTGGTGGTCGCATCCATCATTCCTGTTCTCGCGCCAGGATGCCCCGGTCATGAACGCTACCGAGCTGCCCACGATCGCTCGATTTTTCGTGGATGGATTGGAAGTCTTCGTCTTCGAGAGCCGTGCGTTGGCGGGTCATGCCGCCGCGCAAGGCGTCGCACGCGAGCTCGCCGCACGCCAGCAGGCGCAGGGACGGGTCAACATCGT
The DNA here is from genome assembly GCA_963743925.1 of uncultured Planctomycetota bacterium. Lineage (GTDB taxonomy): Bacteria > Planctomycetota > Planctomycetia > Isosphaerales > Isosphaeraceae > CAVZRC01. Next base: position 665,730 of record CAVURY010000041.1, read on the forward strand.
CTTCGCCGCGGCGCCGAGCCAGAACGAGTTCCTCGCCGGCCTCGTCGCCGACAAGGAGATCGATTGGTCGCGAGTCGTCGCATTCCACATGGACGAATACCTTGGGCTTGGCGCCGACCATCTGATCTCGTTTCGTCGCTACCTCCAGGAGCATCTCTTCCGGCTCGTCGGCCTGACCGGCGACCGTCTTCGACTGATCCCCGGCGAGGCGGTCGATTCTCCGCTCAGAACCTGCCTGGAGTATGAAGAGGTTTTGAAAGCCGAGCCGACGGACATCGTCTGCGCGGGGATCGGCGAGAATGGGCACCTCGCGTTCAACGACCCCCCGGTGGCCGATTTCCTCGATCCAGTCCTCGTGAAGGTCGTCCGGCTCGACGCGGCCTGCCGCAACCAGCAGCTCAATGACGTCGGGTTCGAGCGGCTCGACGACATCCCCACCCATGCCTTCACGCTCACGATTCCCGCCTTGCTCAAGGCGCGGATCGTCTCGGTCATCGTCCCCGGCCCGCGAAAAGCCAATGCCGTCTTGAATACACTTCGCGGGCCGATCAGCGAAGCCTGCCCGGCCACCGTCCTCCGCCGCCACCCTGGCGCGAAGCTCTACCTCGACCGCGACGCCGCTCGACTCGTGCTCTGATCTGATCGGACACGCCGGGATCAAGTCGCCGACCCTCGATTGATGCTTGCCCATCAGACGGGCGTCGGATACTGTGCGGACTGATCTTGTCGTCTCGAATCGCCGGTATCGCACCTCGACTGGAAAAGGGGCGGTCCATGCTCCATCGATCGTTCGCACGCGTCGCCTCGCCGCTCATCGTGTCCGCGATGCTCATCGCCGTCGCCGGTGTCGTCGCCGGCCCGCAGGAGACAAAGCCTCCGCCCCCGGCGCCGAAAGGCGAGAAAGCCGAGCAGCCCGCGAAGGTCGAGCCACCTCCGCCACCCAGGATCGAGGAACCCAAGGACGAGTTCAAAGCCGAGGTTGACCGGCTGATTGCCGCGTACGACCTCAAACCCCATCCTTTGCCTCTCATTCCCGACGACCCACCGCCCCATGAAGGGGCGATGGTCGTTCTTCCCTACGTCGTAGAACCTCCCGACCTCGTGCTTGTCGAGGTGCTCGAAGCCTTGCCAGGCCGACCGATCTCGGGAGAACGATTGGTTCGGCCGGATGGGAAGATCAACCTCGGGTTCTACGGCGACGTCAACGTCAGAGGCTTGACACTCCCCCAGGTGAAAGTTGCGATCATCAAGCAAATCCGGCAATTCATCCCAGACGAAACCTTGGGCCTCGTCGCCGATCCAGCCTCCGAAGACGGGGAGGCCGGTCCTATTGAAGCTCCCCCCGTGCCACCGAGAGCTCCCTTCCAGGATCCGCCGCAGGAAGATGTGAATCCTCGCGTACCATTAAAGAAATCCGGATCGACTCCCGGCCGTCCTCGAGGCGCAAGAAATCAGGCCCCGTCACGGAGATGGGCCGGTGGCCGAGTTCCGGTACGGCCGGTACTTGCTCGTGAGGCGCGTGTCGAAATGCAGGATCAGGCAGCGCCCGCAAGAGTGGAACCACGGCCAGTCGTTCCTCAGACAGGTCCCAGACGAGCCGTCCCACCCGCTGAAGACGATCGCGTTTTCGTCAACATCACGGCTTACAATTCGAAGAATTATTACGTACTGGGAGACGTGCAGATACCAGGCAAGCTTCCCTGCACGGGGAACGAGACGGTGCTCGACGCGATCCAGTACGCCGCAGGATTATTGCCGACCGCCGAACCCAAGGATATCCGCCTGGTCAGGCCCGGCCGTGGCGGCAAGCCGGCCAGGGTTTACAAGGTTGACCTCGCGGCGATTCAAGATCGGGGCGACAATTCCGCGAACTATCAACTCTTCCCCGGCGATCGTTTGGTCGTCGGCCGGAATGAAGTCGTCAAGAAGACCATCGATATCGACCGACTCAATGCCCCGATCATTGCCATCTCGGATTCGATCCAGCGCACGGCCAATTCCATGCGAGCGGTGCAGGCCGTATCCCCGACCGCTTCGGCTCAGCTTTGGAGGGACCTCGTCGATTTCTGGGCCAAGGAATTGTCGCGAAAAGGCGACCTCAAGATCGATGAGGATGCGCTCCGTGAAGCCCTGCTCCAGAAGCGGAACACGGCTCCCGCTCCCCAACCATAGCAGTCATCCCAACTCTCATTCCGGCAGCGGCTGATCCTTGGTCTCCGGGGCGAAGGGGAGCACCATGAGACCGACGAGGAAGACTGCGCACATGGTGACCCCGGCGAGTCGGGCCGGCATGGGATCGGGATATCCTTTGAAGACGACGCTCGTCAACAAGCCGAGGGTCAAGGGCCCGGCCGCCGCGACCAGTCGCCCCACGTTGTAGCAGAATGAGATCCCCGTGCTTCGCAGCCGGGTCGGGAACAGTTCGGGGAAGTAGATCGAATAACCGCCGAAGAGTGCGAGCTGGCAGAATCCCATGATCGGGATCAAGACAAAGATTTGCCAGAACGAGTCGAGGAACCAGAACGTGATGGCGGTGGATGCCGCCGCGATCACGAACGAGATCGCGAACGCGGGCTTTCGCCCGATAATCTGCGTAATCCGGGCGAACGCATAGATACCCAGGAACGCGCCCGCATTCTGGACGAGTGAGGTGATCCCGCTCCAGAAGGTGAGCTTTCCGGCCACCTCTCGAGCGCTGAGCCCCTGCTCCTGGAAGTGCTTGACGAAGACTCCCCGAATCAGGTCGAAACTGAAGAACCCGATCCCCCAGAGGCCGACCACGCCCGAGAACGCCAGCAACATGCCGACGATCGTGTTGCGCCTCCATCGAGGGACGCCGAAGAGCTCCGACAGCGAGCCGAGCTTGGGCTTACCCGCTCCGCCGATCTCCTCCTCTCGCGCCGCGGCCTTCCATCGCTCCGGCTCCTTCAAGCGGAGAAAGATCGGGATGGCCAGGACGGCGGGGGCCAGGCCGATGAGGAACATCGTCCGCCAGGCGCTTGCGATCACGCCACCCTCTTCCATCATCCCCAGGACGATGCTGGCGATCGCCGCCAGCATATTGCCTCCGGCCGAGAGCGCCTGGAGCCATCCCAGGGCATAAGGCCTCGCGTGGTCGGGCATGACTTCGGCGACGAGGGAAACACCCACAGCGAACTGGCCGCCGACACCCAGGCCCGTCAGGAATCGAAAGCCCGAGAAGCTCATCACGTCCCACGATAGGGCGCTCAATCCCGTGAATGCCGAGTAACTCAAGACAGTCAACATCATCGTCTTGGCGCGACCGATCCGGTCTCCGAGGATCCCAAAGAAAATCCCCCCCAGCGCCCAGCCGATCATGAAGATCATGGTGGAATAGCCGGCGTGCGCAGCGACCGCACCCGAGGAGGGAGGCTGGTCGGGCGCGACCGTCAGGAGTTCCGTCACCGCGGGCTTGCGCCAGATTGAAGAGCTGCTGATCCATGGTGTCGAAGAGCCAGCCCAACGATGCGACGACGAAGACAAACCACTGGTAGCGCGATAACCCTTTCCACCAGGCGCCCTCGCGACGAGGGGCCGGCTGCGTGGAGGGAGTAGCATCGTTGAAATGCATCGGTGGGATCTCCGGGACGGTGGGGGTCAAACCGGTCGGCCGCTCCGGTCGTTGCCGGCGCCGGATTGCGATGGAACCGGCCTCCGCTCCCGAGACCGGCCGCAAGTCGATCCAAGATCAGAACATCCTCGGCCCGTCATCGCAACCGACCGGTCCCTTTTTTGGTGAGGGTCGGTCACGAGAACGGCGACGAGCCTCCGGGGAAATCCGGCCGGAATGCACTTCGCCCCGGACGATCGAGGAGGCTAAGATCGTCGTCATGCGATGGAAACTCGGACTGATCCTGGCTCTTCAGGCGGCGCTGGTCACCTTGCTGGCAATCTCCATTTCTACAGGACTCCTGCCGCTCGGCATCCGGGGCGAGTGGGAGTGGAGCCTCCTGAAGCCCACGGTCCACGTCCCCTGGGGTTGGCTGGCTCTTTCCGGTCTGGGCGTGCTAGCCTATGCCGGATTCGCCGGACTGGGTTATCGAGCACTCAGCAAACGCATCACAGGTGGAATGGAGGCCCGATGGCTGGCCGCCCTCCTGGCGGCTGCTGTGACGGTTCAGGTCGTCATCCCGATGGGGGCGGCCGACGAATACGATCTGACCAAGTGGGCCTATGTCAACTATTTCTCGAGCTCGACCGGGTATTTCAAGATCGCGCGGGACCAGGCGGCCCAGCATCCCTGGGAGTTCCTGGCCCGGTATCCCGAATGGATTCGAAGCCAGGATTCCCTTCACATCGGGACGCATCCGCCCGGCTTGATCGTGGCCCAATGCATCCTGATTCGGATTCTGGAACGAAACCCGGCACTCACCGACTTATTGATCGATTCCATGCCCCCATCGGTCCAGGCCGGGTTTCGCCAGCTCGAGGGTATCGACGGTCGTCCGATCCGACTTTGGGAGCGGGCCAGCCTCTACGCGACGGCGCTGTTGACGCTCCTGGCCTGCGCCGGGACGGTCGTGCCGCTCTACCTGCTCGCCCGGGCGGCCTTGCCGGCGCCTGCGGCCTGGGCAGCGGCCGCACTCTGGCCAGTGGGCTCCGCCGTCAATCTCTTCCAGCCGGGAGCGGATACGACGTATCCCCTGCTTTCGACCACGGCCTGGGCCCTGGCCGCGTGGGCTGCGCGGTCACAGCACGGGATTGGACGCCCTCAACGACTCAGGCTGCTGCTCTGCTCGATGTCGGGGGTCGTGATGGCATTCGGCATGGTCTTCACGCTCGCCTTCTTGCCCGTCGGACTGATCATGGCATTGATCGTCCTCTTGAACCGTAAGCTGAGCATCCGATCGCGAGCCTTCTTGATCCTGACGACGGGGGCGGGATACCTGGCCTTCGTTCTGGGTGCCTGGCTCGTCACGGGCGCGGACCCTTTCATCGTCTGGAGATGGAATCTTTATCACCACGCTCGGTTCTACTTCGAGTATCCCCGCACCTACTGGCTCTGGCTCTGGGCCAATCCGATCGAGCTGGCGATCGCCATCGGGCTGCCGACGATCGTCTGGTGCGCGGCCGGCTTGCTCGCCCCGCGTACCTTACCCCGTTCGGTCTGGGCTACACTCCTCGTGCTGATTCTCGTGAACCTGACCGGCCGGAACATGGGCGAGGTAGCCCGCTTGTGGATGCTCTTCACGCCCCCCTTCCTGGTCGCGGCGGGACACGGCCTCAATCGACTCGGCGGGGGACCGATCACCCTGGCGGCGTCAACCGCGCTCGCCGGGCTCCAGACCCTGGCGCTGCAATCGCTGATCCAGGTCGTTTATCCGGTGTGATGCGCCGACTCTGCGATCGAACTCCTCACGGCGCATACCTGTTGAGCGGCGTCGCACTCCGGAAACGCGATACGCCACGGCCGTTTCCCGCACTTCAAGGCTCAGCTCGTCTTCGAAGTCCTCTCGGGCCAGAGGAGCGCCTCCGAATCCGCCCGGCTGCACACGCTGAAACCCGAACTCATCGCCCGCTGGAAGGACATCGCGGAGCTCCTCTAGTCGGTGTAGTATTTATTCTCATCGGGGAACTCTTCGCCCGCGAGGATCTCGTCCTTTTGCGCCAGGAATTGATCCATAGGCGGACGATTCGTGAGTCCGATGGCCCGCTGGCAAGCGTGGGCGAGCGTGAGCAAGGTGCCCTCGTCGTAAACGCGGCCGATCATCACCTGCGGTCTTGGCGAGAGAAAACCGCCCCTCGCCTCGAACTTCATCGGGAACGTGATCGCCGGATGCCCCGTCATATTGCCGTACCAGTCCCATCTGTCATCAGGATCTCCGCCCGGGATCTCCTCGTCAGAAAGATAGACGTCGACGGCCTGCATCATCTTGTCAAATCGGTGCATGACGATGGCCCGCAACCGATTGAGCCTCAGATAGTCGACAGCCGTCATAAAATGGCCGAGCAAGAGGTACGGAGGCCAACCCTTCACGCCCCTGGGCTCTCCACGACGCGTGAGGTCTTCGAACGCGGCTGCCGCCTCGCTGGCGACGAGCCCCGCCTGGAGCTCATTCTTCGCCAGTCCGTAGTCCTTCTTCAGGTTGGGAGGTTCGACGGGGACGAGTTTCATGCCCGATGCGCGCAGGCCTCGAAGATCATCCCGTCGTTCATCTTCGCCCCCTCTGGCAACGTACCCCACTCGGATCGTGGAAAGCTCCCGCGACGAAGGCCAGACATATGGCCGGTCGACCGATGCCGCATCGCGCGGATCGGCGCCGTGAATCGCGGCCAGGACCAGGCCGCAGTCGTCGGCGTCGCGGCAGATTGGCCCGATCTTGTCGAGCGACCAGCAGAGTTGCATGCAGCCATGTCGGCTCACGCGTCCGTACGTCGGCCTCAGTCCCACGACACCGCAGAGCTTGGAAGGGCCGATGAGGCTTGACGAGGTTTCGGTGCCGATGGAGAAGCCGACGAGTCCGGCGGCGACGGCCGCGGCCGACCCCGATGACGAACCGCCGGCATCCCGGCGCGGATTCCAGGGATTCCGGGTGATGCCGCGATACCACAAGACCGATCCGCCGGCCAATGTATTTGTGGCCAATTTCGCGACGAGCACCGCACCGGCATTTTCCAGCCGTTCGGCGACGGCCGCCTTCACGTCGATCACGCGGTCGCGATATTGCCCAACGCCCCAGGTCGTGGAGTAGCCCGGATAGGAGAAAATGTCCTTGATGCCCCAGGGGATGCCGTGAAGCGGCCCGCGTTCGTTCTTGGCCCGCAGTTCCTGATCGGCCCGCTCCGCCTGTCTCAGTGCCAGCTCGTCCATGTAGGTCACGACGCATCTGAGCAGCGGATCGTAGCGACGGAGCCGTTGCAGACACAACGTCGTCAATTCCACCGACGAAATGTGTCGATGGCGCAACAGTTTCCCGAGCTGTCGAATGGAACTGAACGCCAAATCCTCGTCGGAGTCGGGCCGTGCAAGCAGTTCGGGGCCGGGTGCCGCGGATTTCTTGACCTCGTAATCGAGCGGATCGGGAAGTGACGCGGGACTGGCAAACGGAGCGAACCGGAGCCCCGGAAGCAGCGAATTGTCGAGCTCGATCGGTCGAACATGATCCAGGTCCTCTCGCGCGAACTTGAAGGCATTGACGACCGCTTCGCGTTGCGGCTCGGTCAGCTTGATGCCCGCCACCCATTCCGCGTCCGCGACCATTTGTGGCGAAACAGGTCCGCCTCCCGCCCTGGCCGCCAATGCCCGTTGAAAGACGGCCGTTCCTATCCCGGTACTCCCAAGAACCGCCAGCGCGCTTCGCCGATTGAGCATGATTCAACTCCCTGGAACGTTGACCGTGACCGGAGGCAAATACGGGGAATGAACCACGGAGACACGGAGAATTCCATTCCAAGATTTTGAACTCTTTTCCTTTCTTCTCCGCGTCTCCGTGCCTCCGTGGTTCATTCCGGGATTTACCGGACCGGAGTCGCGTCGGGCCCCGGCGGGGCCATCCTCCCTCATCGGCCGGTCTGGCCGGCTCGCTTCCGAGTGCGAGAACTTGCCGGGCGCACCGAGTCACTCCCGGCGTGCGCCCGAGGTCGGGGGATTCGCGGCCGGTGCCTGGAAGCCGGCGAGCGGCTTGCCCGCCTTGAGGTCGGCGAGCCGGGCGGCGACCCGGTCTCCGGGGATGATGAAACTGCCCGTAACACCGAACCGGCTGATCACCAACCCAACCACCGTCCCGTCCACGCCGACCGCCGGCGCGCCGCACTCGTCGGGCAAGACGGGGATATCGGCCGTGATGACCGTCGGAGGAACGTCGGCATGGTCGCTGACGAACTCGGACCCCATCTCGGGATCGGGCACCTTCTTGAGCTCCAAGGTCAGCACGATCTGCCGCCCTCCCCGCAAGAGCCGGACGGGGACCCTCTCCCCGGCGAGGCGGCCTTCCAATACGGTCCGAAAGGTGGAAGACGCTTCAAGATATCGGTTCTTGCCGAGGGTCCGCCTGATCTCGTCGTTCTCTGGCACGGGGGACCCTGCGATCGTCAGGATGACGTCCCCCGGGCGAATGCCGGCGGCGGCCGCGTTCCCTTCGGAGGTCTCGACCCGATAGCCCACGCCCGTCACGGTGCTCCCGGTCAGCGCGGGCGGGGCGGCAGGCTTGTTGCGTCGGTACCGGTAAGCTGCCGACGGGTGCGGACCGGGCGTGTCCCGGCGGGGGATGCTCACGACGCCGACCGCCACGGGGAGTTCCCCGAGCCCCGCCGCTGCGAGCAGGGTTCCCGCGGGCAGTTCTCCGGTCTTCGCCCAGTTGACGGCCACGAGTCCGTCGGTGGGCACCCGCCGTAGCCGCAACAGGGCCAGGTCATACGCCGGGTCGACGCCGACGACCTGGGCCGGGCTCACCCGCCCGTCCGGCAGGCGGCATCGGACTTCATCCGGCACCTCGCTCGCCTTGGTGATGACCAGGCCGGCGGTGTCGACGACGGTCCCCCGGGCAACGGGCTCGTCTCCGTCCAGGATTCCCACGACGCTCCCGCGGACATCCGCCACGGCTCCCCGGAATCGGCCGAGCGAGTCTTTCCCCTGGGTCCGACGCTCTTCCGCGATCAAGTCGCCCGTTCCGTACTGCCGCGCGGCGGGGACCTGGGCCAACTCGGCATTGGTCGCCTCGATGATCTCGCCCTTTTCCATCCTCGCGAGCCGGGTGCGGATCATCGGCGACGCGGTTGCGGTCCACCACAAACTGCCGCGGGGCATCTGGATGTTGGGGAATCCGGCGGGCAGGCTGTCATCGGCGAGCGGCGTGGATGCCTTGAGGATCCCGACCAGGCGACCATCCAGGTCGACGAACGGCCCCCCCGAATCGCCGCCGTTGGCATGGCAGTCGACCAGGAACGTGTAGGCGTTCGTGGCCAGCACCCTGCCGAAACGCACCTCCGGCGGCCGGCCCTTCCGGTACCAGAGCGGCCCCGGATAGCCCAGCTTCAGCACGCCCTCGCCCGGCGCGAGGTCGCGATCGGCGAGGGGGATGAAGGGATAAGGGCCCGGCTTCACCAACCGGAGGAGCGACAGGTCGTGGACCCGGTCCGCCCCGAGCAACTCGGCCTCGACGACCGTGTCGTCGTGGAGGCGGACCTCGGTCTTGGCCCCGGGCCTTGCGCCTTCGCGGTGGGTGACGTGGGCTTGCGAGACGATCAGGCCCTCGGGCGAGATGATGACCCCGGTCGCACCGATGAACGAAACGATCGACGACAAGGCCGTCCGGGACGAGGACCGGATCCGCTCCTGGAGCACCGGCAGCTCACGGGCCTGCGTCGTTGGCCCGGCCCGGTTTCCCTCCACCGCCCGTCGATCGGCGGCCTGTGCTGCTTGAGCACCCTCCGCGCCCGAGGGCCGGGGCTGCAAGGCTCCCGTTGCGATGATCCCCGCACCCGTGGCGATGACAGACACGGCGAGCGCCGTCGCGACGATCCGCTTGAGCTGGGTGATGCACATGGCCTTGAGGACCTCATCCATCAGAGTGGCAACAGACGTTGAGGCGAACCCGAAGACCGTGCCGGTTGCGAGCGTGATAGCCGACCGAGCCGTCGTGTGGGCGAGGGCATGCGGCACTTCGGCCCGCGCCACCGGGGGAGACTCGATCGCCGCGACGATGGCCGCATAGGCCAGGCCACGGCGGGTCAGCCGTGCCCTGAGCAGGCCACGGGCCCGAGCCATCCGGCTGCGGACGCTACCGATCGGCCACCGCAGGCGGCGAGCGGCCTCGCCATGAGTCAAGCCTTCGAGATAACAGAGCACGATCGGAGCCCGGAGGCTTTCGGGTAGCCGATCCACCTCCTCGTGCAGCATCGCGGTCTCTTCGCGGCGCACGGACTCGATCTCAGCGAGACCATCGGCAACTGCAATCGCGGACATGGCCTCCTCCCTTCCCGCGCGCACGCTCCCGCGCGCACGCCGAGCTTTGGCCTTCTGAGCCGTCCTGCGAGCGACCCCGTAGAGCCAGTTGCCCAACAGCTCCGGATCGCGGATCGAGCGGGCTTTCTTCGCCAGGATGAGAAAGGTGGCCTGAACGGCATCCTCGGCGTCGTGCGCATCACCCAGGAGGCTCTGGCACACGCCCAGGACCATCGGTCCGTGTCGCGCCACCAGCACCCCGAAGGCCACCTCGGTCCTCCGCGCCGCGAACAGCTCCAGCAACTGGCCGTCGCTCAGGCCCGCTAGAGTCCCCACCTCAAAGAGCGTATGGATCGTGTGGGTGAACCCGCCAAAGTTGCGATTCGCCACGGCTAACCCCCCCTGCCAACGATCGATCTACTAACTACTTCCCCTCCCCGGTCTTTCCAATCTCGATTTCTTCGATTGTCCTGACCGTCATCACAACTGGGGAAGGTCAACGGCACAGAATGCTGCCGTGCCTGAAGTCATCAGCCCTAACCACCTGTCAATCGAGGATTTGGGATAGGAGAACGGGTCAGAACGGGAATAGGAGAACGGGTCAGAACGATCTCTCGCCTCCGTCTGCGACATGATCCGGAACGGGGACGGGGATGCCACTCTTATGACGATCCGCGCGTTGAAGAGCCGGCCGGCGACAACCGTGCGGTGCTGGCGCGGGTCAAGTCGTGGGCATAACTGGGATCTGGCTTCCAGCAACGGCAGGTGGTCCAACCGCCGGCCGAGAACGGCTTCGGCCGGGAGTCCCAGCCACCGATCGAGGAGCGTGGCATAGATTCGGCGGAAGTCGATCGACCATTTCAGGTCGCCGGCGACTCGGCTTCACCAGAGGACTCCCCCCGGTCCATCTTTCGGCGCATACGCGAACCATCACGTCGCGCGACGATGAATCCGGCTCGCGCATTTCCCGCCCATTCGAGATCGCCCGATCTCCAGGCAGACCAAGCACCTCGGTTCACTCGCTACCCCGCTCGCGTCGCGGTCGCGTTCCTGCGGTCTCTGAAGCGCGTTATATGATATATGGCGGCTTCACGAAAGTCGGGTGCCACGTCGAACCTCGCCACGAGCGACCGATCCCAATTCTCCACCCTCGAGGGCCTGCCGGCCGGCCCGGGATCCGGGCTGAGAACCGCGAGTGCGGCGACGCGGAGACGCGTCGGAAAGTTGCCATCGAGTGCCAATGAGTGCCATGCCCGGACCATGACCCGGAAGCTGTGTTCGCGCTCGGGACCTGAGAGATCCGTTCGCCGGGGATCGTCATGGATCGCCAAGAGCCTGACCCGAACGGCCCGAGTCTGATCGTGTCGGTGGCGGAAACGAGCGTCTTGAGCCATCGGATCGGTGGCATTCACCCGACCGACAGTCCTCTCGCCTTGCTTACGGAGCAGAGTGTAATTTCGATCAAAGGAAAACACTCGTAACCCGGATGCCCAGGTCGGTATCGATGAGGATCAACTCTCCGCGGGCGACAAGTCGGCCGTTGGAGGTCAATTCGACCGGCGCGCGGCTGTGGCGACTCAGCTCGATGACGTCGCCCGGCTTGAGGTCGGCCAGCCGGCTGAGCGTCAGGTTGACGCGACCGAGCTCCACGGTCAGCGTCACCGGCACGTCGAGCGGAGCGACCTCCGGCGCGGGAGATGGGGGATTGGAAGAGGTGTTCGATGGGCTCATCGGTCGATTTTCCTTGACTTTGACCAGGATGGGATCTCGTGGCCGCGGTTCATGCAGGAGTCCGGCTTCGATGCGGACGAGTCGGCCGCCCGAATCGGGGAGCGGTCGCACCGGGATGCGGAATCGGCCCCCCTGGCCTGCGAGGTCGAGGATCAGGTTGACCGCTCCGGCCGGACTCCCGGGCGTGCCGATGAGTCGGCAGTCGGCGAGCGGGAGGACGCCCCCAGCACGAAGACGTCTCAATCCTTGCGGCATGACGATCGATCCGGCATCGGCCCGCCATTGGCTTGCGAGCTCTCCGCGTACGATCGGACGTTCCGGTCCATCGGCCCCTCGCGCCTCGTCCCATCCGCGGTCCGCCTCGGTCCGTTGCGGAGTGAATTGCGGCGGCGATTCCAGCCATCGCTCGACCAACGACTCGGGCAGCCAGAGTCGCACGGCGCCGACCGTCGTGCCGGCCCGGACCGCCCAGCGGACGGTCACGATCGGGCCCAGCCCCGACGAATTGAACGGGTCGGGTCCGACGCGGTCCAGCGTCAGGTCGTCGGGACCGAGCCATCGATCGTAATCGACTGGCGAGGTCATCTTGCCCACGGAGGATGTTGCCGGGTGTCCGACTTCGAGCGGTCCCTGAGCCGGCGGCGAGCCTGTCTCCATGGCGTCGAGCGCGCGGAGGATCAGGAAAGTCCAGACGCCCCACTCGACGGGCGTCAACTGGAGACGGCTCTCGGCGAGGGGTCGGTCGAATCCGAGGAGGCGATCGACGACCGTATGGGCCAGCGCATTCTCGATCCCGATCGCGAGTCGAGTCGCCAGCCTCGGCGCGGTCAATTGGGCGATCAGGCCGGGGCGATTGAGTGCCGCGGCACGCCAGAGGATCTCCGGACGCTTCACGGATATCGCGCCCCCGCAACCGGCCTCCAGCCAATCGAGGAACGGGGGAATCCGGCCTTCTCGGCCCCAGCTCGAGAGCCATCGCTCCAGCCGTACCTGGCGGGTCGACAAGCGAGGAAGCCAGCCGAGAGGCTCGGGGTCACCGGCCGATTCGGTCGGTACCACGGCCTTGTGGCCGTCGTCCGAGTCTGCGGCCCGTTCCATCGTCGAGATCGTTTCCTCGCTCAAGTCAACGCTCCCCACGAGGTCATTCCGGACCCGGCCAGGGCTTCCTCAATCGCCCTTCCAGGTTGAGCCGATCCCAGGCCGTTTTCAAGACCTCCGCCTCGACGTGCGAGACGACGGGAGAACGCTTCGACTCGAGTGTCATCAAGGATCGGGTGAGCTTGGCGATCGTATACGGCCAATGCTGGAGCGCCCAACGGACGCGGAATGGCTCGCAGTCGCCCAGGAGGCGAGCGATGGTCAACAGCCCGAGTCGAGCGATTCGCCGGCGACGGGGTAGTTTCATCGTGCGACTGGCATGGACGTCGTGCCGCGCGACGGCCCCGAACTCCGGCCCGGCGAATGCCAGGCGGTCCCGCAGCCACTCCTCTCGAGCACGAGAGCTCGGCCTCATCATAGGATCGTGATCGCTCGCCCCTTGGCCGGCCAGGACCAGCTTGGTGATCCCGGCGCAGAAGCAGAGGCGGTGCCCGGTTCGGGGCGACAGGTTGCTGAGCGCGATGATGGCCGGCGTGTCATCGTCCTTTTCCGGGGCGCCTCCCACGAGCCGCTCGCTCCAGAGCGACATGACCCAGGCCAGGACCTCGGGATCCGGAACCCGCTCGGCCCGCAGATCGTCATTGTCGAGCAGGAGCCCGGCCTGCACCGAGCTGCGGACCGTCTCCGGTGCCGCGGCGGCGACGACTCTCTGGACCGCCGGGGATTCCTCGCGCAAGGCGCGAACCCACCAACTGCCGTCGACCCGAACCGGATCGACTCGGGCCGAGGACCGGTGGTGCGCGCCAGCTCGTTACGGGCCGTGAACGGGTCAAGCTCCATCTGGCTCGCGCGGGATGACTGGCGATCCCTGGCCTCACGAATCCGATGACCCCAGGAAGGCTCGAGCCGCTCCCAGAGCCTCGATCCAAATCCCCCGGGATCGGCGGCGGTCGAATCCTCGGCCGGCCACTCACCGGCCAGTCCGCCTACCCAGGCGCGCAGGGCCATCAAGAGGATACGATCGGCCTCGCCCAGGTAGCACGGGCGATTCGGGTCGGGGTCGTCTCCAGACTTTGAACTCATGGGGCCGTCCTCTCGCCTCGGAAGGGCTGACGTGCCGGGACCTCTTCGATCCGCCGGGCCTCACGGGGCCGCGAACCGCTTGACCATCGTGAGAGTACGCTTGGCGTCATCGGCGATGACCTGGTCGAATCGGGCTTGCCCCAGGGGACTCCGCCTCAGCCGGGATTCGAGGTCCGTTAGCTCGGCGAGACATCCGGCCTCGTCGCGAACGACGAGCGTCAGCGACTCCGGCGTCAATGAGTAGGCCAGCGAGGCGACCCGGTCCAGGCGGCGTCGGCGTGACCAGTCGTCGACGCTCGACCAGACCTCCTTGATGGTCGAACTGATCCGGTCAACTTCCTCGCAACTCAGCCCGCTTCGTGCCTGGAGCAGGCGTCGGAGCCGAGCCAGGCAACGCAAGGTCTCTCCGTCGTCCCGCGAATCGAGGGGGACTTCGCCGTCAACCCGCAGGTCATCGAGCTGATCTCTCCAACTACGGGATTGTTCGAGCGCCTCGAAGATCTGGTCGGGGGTATAGGGTTTCGGGACGTAATCATCGGCCCCGACTTCGAAGCTCTCGATGCGGTTCTCGGCGGTGAGGCGTGCCGTGACGATGACGACCGGGATGAGGCTATCCGCGCCGGATGATTTGAGACACCGGCAGACGTCGTATCCGTTCATATCGGGGAGCATGAGGTCGAGGAAGACGACGTCGGGCGAATGTTCGCGGATCTTCTCCAGCGCCTCTTCTCCCAGGAAAGCCGAGATGGTCTTGTAGCCGCGAAGCTGGAGCAGCATGGCCAGGAGCTTGTTGGCCTCGGGTTCATCTTCGACGATCAGGGCGGTGGGCATGAGTCGTTCTCGACGGATGACGGAGCCCGCCGAAGCCTTGGCTTCATGCGGGCGGAATAACCCTACGAATTTGGGGGAAGATGACCGGCCGATGAGGGCCCCGGCACATCGGCCCCGGTCGGCCGATCGTCGGGAGGCTCCTCGGCCAGCCCCGTGTGACGCGGAAGGATGACGGTCACTCGGGTCCCTCCCGTTTCCACGCTCTCGGCGAAGATCCGCCCCCCATGCATCTCCACGAATTGCTTGGCGATGCTCAAGCCAAGGCCGAGTCCCCGCTTGCAGAATCCGAAGTCCCCGGAGGAATGCCGGCTGGGATCGAACTGGGTGAAGAACGGCTGGAACAAGTGCTGGAGCGCCCGGGGTTCGAGGCCGACTCCCCGATCCTCGACGATAATCTCCGCCTCGTCCGCGGCGCTCAGCCTCGCCTTCAGCTCGATCTGACCCGCGTCGGGCGTGAACTTGATCGCGTTGGTCAGCAGATTGACCAAGACCGCGGTGATCTTATCCGCGTCGATGTCGAAATCCCCGAGGTCCTCGGCATGCTTGACCTGCAAATGAAGTTTGCGTACATGGAGGAAGGGCCGGACCTGGTCGACCACACGTTGGATCAGGTCGGGCAGGGACGTGGGGCTCGTGAGGAGGGTCTTCCGGAAATCCTCGGCTCGGAGCAGGGTCAACATGTTGGTGACCAGTCGAGCGAGTTGCCGGCCGCTCGCGGTGATCTGTCGCAGAATCTCCTGCTCCTGGTCCGATCGGTCCGGATTCGCGAGCTTCAAGAGTTCGGCCAATCCCAGGACGAGCGTGATCGGCGTATTGAATTCGTGGCTGGCGACCTCGATGAACGCCGTCTTGAGCTGGCCGGCGCGGGCCAGCTCACCATTGGCCTCGACGAGCCGAGAGTTGGCCTCTTGCAGTTCGACGATCAGGCGTCGGCGTTCGGCCAGCAGGTCGTATTGCTCCACGCCCTGTCGGATGATCCCTTCCAGCTCGGCGCTATCCCACGGCTTGAGGATGTAGCGGAAAATGTGCCCCTCATTGACGGCACTGATCACCGCCTGGATGTCCGCGTAGCCCGTGAAGAGCATCCGGATCGTGTCGGGCTTCAACTGCCGGGCCCGGCGGAGCAAGACGTCGCCCGACATCCCGGGCATCCTCTGGTCGGTGAGGATCACGTCGACTTCATTCTGCTCCAGCAGCTCGATCGCCTGCGTCCCCGAAGGACACGTCAGGACCCGATAGGTCCGATGGAACTGGTGGCGCAGGCTGTCCAGGACGTCCACCTCGTCATCGACGACCAGCAGGGTATGTCGCCTTCGCTCCATCCCGTTGACTCCCGTCGACTGCACCAAGGGTTCGATCCCCCTCAAAGATCACGACTGATTTACTAACTCGAGCGGGCCGGTCAAGCCGCCCGAGGGTCCGGCACTCTCATCCGTCCTCTCGCGAGCGGCGAAGGCTCTTCCACCCGGGCCGGCGTCGATGCACGAGGACGTCCTCCGGGCCGATTTTCATGCCGTCAGATTGCCGGACAACGCCGGACTCGGCGGGGACTGCGAACTCTTCGGCGTGGTGTGCATTTGCCGGACTTCGGTCTCGAGTGCGGAGACCCGATTCTTCAGCTCGCTGACTTCTTCCAGCAGGTGCTCGCGCTCCATCGCCATCGTCTCGAGACGATCGTACTCGAGCGCCGCCTGCCGCACGGCGGCGAGCAGTTCCTCCGGCTGCCAGGGCTTCCTCATGAACTGGAAAATATGCCCTTGGTTGATCGCCGCGATGATCGACTCCAGGTCGGCGAATCCGGTGAAGAGCATCCGGATCGCCTGCGGGTGCCGGGCCTTGAGCTTGGTCAAGAGCTCGATGCCGGTGATCTGCGGCATCCGCTGGTCGGACATCACGATGTGGACTTCCTCCTCTTGCATGAGGCGGAACCCCTCCTCGCCGCTGTGTGCCTTCAGGACTCGGAACTCGCGGCGCAACAAGTTCTGGACGGAGTCGCACACGTCGGGTTCATCGTCCACGATCAGCAGGCAATGCCGGGTGGTGGGCATGTTGATGATGACTCCGTGAAGCACGTCTCTGGCCGCCGGCGATCCACCGAAGGCTTCGAGCGCCAGTATATCCCGGAACGACCCGAGGTTCGACCTCTCACTGTTCATTGTTCGCGGCAAAAGCCTTGATGGAAGGGGCGATGTCCGGGGTTTGCCGGAAATCCATGACGGTCAGGCTGCATCCGCCGGCCCGAAAATGATAGTCTGGACGCGAAGTTGGCCTTTCCGGAACCCGGAGTCGGGTCGTTGATACGAAGGATCTCGACCGACCAAAGTTGGTGAATCCGACGGCCCTCGGATGCGACGGATGGAACATGCCTGCTTTCACGCACCACATATTCGTCTGCGGGAATGTCCGGGACGCCGGCCATAAGCGGGGCTGTTGCGATCCGGAGGGCCACCAGACCCTGCGCGAGGCGTTCAAGAATGAGCTCAGAAAAGCCGGCTTCGGGAGCCTGGCCCGTGCCAATCATTCGGGATGTATGGAGCAGTGTGAGCACGGCCCGACGGTGGTGATTTACCCGCAGGGAATCTGGTACGGCCGCGTTCAAGTCGGAGATGTCCCCCGGATCGTGGACAGGACGATCCTCGGGGGCGAGATCCTCAATGATCTGCTGATCCCCGACGATTGCCTGAATAATCCCGATTGTCCACACCGCCGGGGGCCGGCCGAGGGGAAGGCGCGTGGCTGAATTGTGCGAATCGGTCGAGTCCATTCGCCGGACGGTCGCCGCGGCCCGGGATCGTGGCCTTCGCGTCGGCCTCGTCCCCACGATGGGTGCCCTCCATGCCGGCCACCGGAAACTGATCGAGGACTGCCGGGCCCTCACGGACACGGTGGTTGTCTCGATCTTCGTCAATCCGACGCAATTCGGCCCGCATGAGGACTTCGAACGCTATCCCCGGCCGCTCGAGGACGACCTGGCCCTCTGTCGAGCCTCGGGCGCCGATGTCGTCTTCGCACCGAGTGCCGCGATCGTCTATCCCAGAGGCGCCCTCTCGACCTTCGTCGAAGTGCCGGGGATCTCCGATATCCTGGAGGGGGCCAGCCGGCCCGGACATTTCCGCGGCGTTGCGACGGTCGTCCTCAAGCTGTTTGAAATCGTCCGGCCCGACCTGGCGGTCTTCGGCAGGAAGGATTACCAGCAGCAGGTCGTCATCCGCCGGATGGTCGAGGACTTGCATGTACCCGTCGAAATCCTCACCGTGGCGACGGTCCGCGAACCGGATGGATTGGCCATCAGCAGCCGTAACCGCTACCTCGATCCTTCCGAGCGACGCGCAGCCACCGTGCTTCATCGCGCACTGGAGTTGGCCAGGAAGGCGGTGGCCGGAGGCGAGCGCGAAGTCAACCGGGTTCGACAGATTCTCCGCCAGACCATAGAATCAGAGGTGCTGGCGCGGCTCGACTACGGCGAGGTCGTGGATGCCGACACGTTCGAGCCGTTGGAGAAATTGACCGGTTCCCGCCGGGCCGTCGCTTTGATTGCGGCCTTCGTGGGCTCGACGCGTTTGCTCGATAACCTGCTCCTGACGGAGTGAAGTCACCGCTATCGGAAGCGGCGGTGTCGACCCTTCGATCCCCCGATCGAACCGGTGGGCTGGTCCCGGATCAGCAGTACGCCTTCGTCTCCTTCGTGCAGGCAAGCTGCCGTCTCTCTGGACTCGCGGGCCCAATGCCTGCGCGAATCCCTGACGGGTTACAAGGACCCAAAGTCGCATGGCGCCGATCTTGTTCCGAATACCGTTGACGATCCCGTTCTTCGGGCATGCCGAGATCCCGATCTACGGATTCGGCATCATGCTGGTCCTGGCTTTCCTCTCCGCGCCCGCGCTGGCGTGGTGGCGGGCCCGACGCGAGGGGCTCGATCCGGAAGTCATCCTGGATATGGCGTTCTGGGTCTTCGTCTCGGGGCTGATCGGCGCACGCGCGTTCTACTGCATCCAGTACTGGGGAAGGGACATCCATAACATCTGGGAGGCATTGCAGTACTGGAGGGGCGGCATCGTCTTCTACGGCTCCATCGTGGGCGGCACGATCGGTTTTTTCACCTATCGATTCTTTCATCCCTTTCCGCTTCGACCGTATCTGGATGCCGTGGCACCCTCGATCGCGATCGGCACGCTATTCGGGAGGTTAGGCTGTTTCCTGAACGGTTGCTGCTTCGGAGATCCGTGCGGGCTGCCCTGGGCGATCGCGTTTCCGGCGAAATCTCCCCCATGGGATCACCAGGTCTTGCTGGGGATGATTGACCCCCATTCGACCTCATCGCTGCCCATCCATCCGACGCAGCTCTACTCGGCCCTGGACGGCCTCGTCATCTTATTGCTGCTGACGGCGTATTACCCGCTACGG
The DNA here is from genome assembly GCA_963743925.1 of uncultured Planctomycetota bacterium. Classification (GTDB taxonomy): domain Bacteria; phylum Planctomycetota; class Planctomycetia; order Isosphaerales; family Isosphaeraceae; genus CAVZRC01. Next base: position 684,781 of record CAVURY010000041.1, read on the forward strand.
CGTCGGGACGGCGAGGTCATGGGCGTGTTGATGCTGACCTATCCCATCACCCGGTTCCTCATCGAGTTCCTCCGCAACGACGAGCCCGCGTTCTTCATCGGCCTGACCATTTCTCAGAACATCAGCCTGCTGCTGATGATGGGCGGGATCCTCTACTGGGCCTGGATCTACTCCGGGGATCGCGGCCGACTGCAACCGAACGAGACGGCGGGCACCCAACCGAATACCGCTGATCTGGTCACCGCCCAATCGTGATCGAAGGCCGATCCGATCGACTCAAGGGACAGGGATATGGTCGAGGATGCGCTGGAGCAAGTCGTCCGGGGATAAACCCTCGGCATCAGCCTCGTAGCTGACCAGGATGCGATGCCGCATGATGTCGCGGGCAAGACTCTTCACGTCATGGGGCGTCACGAAATCACGACCCGCCAGCAAGGCGTGTCCCCTGGCGGCGCGAACGAGGGCGATGGTCGCACGAGGGCTGGCACCCAGCTCCAGCAGGGGGGCTAGTGGTAGCCCGTACGCGGCCGGTTCTCGCGTCGAACGGACGAGGTCGACGATGTATTCCTTGATCGCCGGTGCGATCCGGATCGAGGAAGCCATCCTGCGGAACTCGGCGACGTCACTCGGACCGTAAAGGGGCGGCTCGTCGGGGCCCGTGGAGTCCGAATCGCGTCGTGGGCTCTCGGAGACGCTCGGCAACTCGAGCATCTCGAGCTCTGAATCACGCGCCGGGTAGCCGACGACCAGCTTCATCAGGAACCGATCGAGCTGCGCCTCGGGGAGTGGGTACGTCCCTTCGTGTTCGATGGGATTCTGGGTGGCCAGGACCCAGAATGTATCCGGGAGGGCGATCGTTTCATCGCCGACGGTGATCTGGCCCTCCTGCATGGCCTCCAGGAGTGCACTCTGGACTTTGGCGGGCGCGCGGTTGATCTCATCGGCCAGCAACACGCTGGTCACGATCGGTCCCGGCCGCACGTCGAAAGTCCCGGTCGCGGGCCGGTAGATCTGGGTCCCCGTCAGGTCGGCTGGGAGAAGATCCGGGGTGAATTGAATCCGACGGAACGGGAGATCGAGCGCCCGGGCCAGGGCCCGAACGGCTCGGGTCTTCGCCAGCCCGGGCACACCCTCAATCAGGACGTGACCCCCGGCGAGCAAGGCGATGACCAGGCGCTCGAGCAGCGTTCGCTGGCCAACGACCTGGCCCTCGATCCGATCGATGAGGCGGAGCAAACCCTCTCGGGCCGCGTCGATCGCGGCGGGAGGATGGGCGGGATCGTCGATGGACATCAAGCCGGGAGATCCCCCTCGTCCTCACGTCATGAGCGAAGCGACGCGGCGCACTCAAGTCAGCCCCTTCTCGAGGATCAGCTTTTGAGGGTACGGTCCGCCGCGGGTTTATCGGAGATGATCCAGTCGGATCGCACTGAGTCGCATCAGATCAGAGCATAACGGTGCCGGGGAGATCAAGCCGAACTCCGGGACATCTCGTGTCGAACTCACTCGTTCTTCGCGGCGCGTTGACGTTCCATCAGTCGGCGGAGGATGTCGCCCGCCGCATCGCTGGTGTCCTTGAAGGATGGCTTCGCGGGCCCCGTCTGCTTGGCCTGATTCTGTTGAGCTTTCTTGGCCACATAGAACGGATTGGATTCATCCATGAACTCCTCGGCGACCTCCGCCCCTTCTTCGTCGTCCTCATCCTCGTTCTCATCCGACTCGCCGAGTTCGTCCTCGCCGAGTAGGCTTTCGTCCGTCTCCGACTCCTCCTCGACCGATTCCTCTTCTTCGGGTTGACGTTCGTACTCGTCGTCGCTGGCGGATGGGGGCGGTTGGGGCTTCGCGGGAGGTGCGGCACTGGCATCCTTGAAAGCCGTGATCGTGATCGTATCGCCGCCATACACGGCCGTCGGCTGGTCGGCCGAGAGGCCGGCACTGTCACCGAATAACCACGAATCGATCTCGTCACCCGATACGTCATCGGGCGAGGCTTTGGCCCTGGCGGCCGGCGCGGCCGGCTTGGCGACCGGGGCCTTGGCGGCGACGGCCGGTGCGGGCACCTCCGAGATCGAGACCGCGAATGTCAAGGGACCGACCTGAACCAGGTCTCGGTCCTTGAGTTGGCACTCCGCAGTGAGGGCCTTCCCATTCACGAGGGTCCCGTTGCGACTGCCCAGGTCGCGGACGATCACCGAATTGTCGCTGATCGAGAATTCGGCGTGCTCGCGACTGACTTGCTCGCTGTTCGGCCGGAGATGACAGGTCTCGCCCCGGCCGATCTTGAAATTCGACCCGACCAGGGGAATGACTTTCCCCTCGGGCTTACCTCGAACCACTACCAGTTGCACTTTCATGTGAACCGTCCCGACCCCCGGGGTCTTCAACGACAAAGATCCGCACCACACGAACCAGGTCTCAAGCCTCCGGCCCGGTCATCCGGATTCGATCCGATCGGTCATGTCATCCCGGCCCGACGATCCCGCCCCATTTCGGTACCTCAGAGGTACTCGAATATCCTTCAACAATGAATAATGAGTCCCGCAACGATGAGGACATTCAAGGACGTCCGGCGCGGTCTGGAGACCTCCTCCCTTCCCGATTCCTGCTTGTGTCTTGGCGGACTTCAACGAACCGAGCTGATGTGGAACGATTCCGGCAGAGAGCGCCTCACAGACCTTCTCCACCGAACCTCTTCATTGTAGCCTATTGTCCAGGAGATCCAAGATCCTAGCTCAAGGTCGAGTCGATCCGAAAGTCGTTGCAGGCCGCGAGAGGCGTTTTTCCGAAACGTCGCAATCCCCCATTGCGGATTTCGAAAGTTCGGCTAACGTGCCCCGGTCCATTCCGGAGTGCGATAGGTGGACGCCTCGAGTTCTCGTGCCCGCACGCGAATCGCGTCGGGCCAATCGACGGCTCGAGGTTCCAGGTCGAGTGCCGCCGGGACGCACCGCATGAGTTGCTCGGACCAGAAATCCAGGTCGCGGCGAACATCCGCCAGGTCATAGAGGCCGGGGAGTTCCGGTGCACCGGGCGACCGGGATAGGAGCAATGAGCCATGCTGGAGGACCGCGCCGGCGCGTCGCCGTTGTGCGCTCCCCACGAGTTTGAATCCCTGGAAGACCAGGTCCTCCGAATCCCGATCCGTGAAGCAGAGGAACGGTCGCTGACGGGTTGGAGGATCGTTGGAAGCCGGTTGCCCCCACCGCAGGGCCGGAACGCCCGCTCCTGCCAGCGACTCTCCGATCGCCGCATGAACGGCACCATAGAGGGCCGTGTTGGGGCGGGCGCGAGGATGTGCGGCCGGGACGATGAGGGCATAGGTGACCTCGTGATGGTGCCAGATCGCGCCACCACCCGTCGGCCGTCTCACCAATGGGGCCGTCCGCCACCGAGGATCCGACCGGACCTCGGCCAGGTGCTGGAAGTAGCCGAGGCTCAGCGTCGGTACCGTCCAACCATAGGTGCGAAGGTAGGCCACGCCCGCTCCCTCGGCGACCGCGTCCAGCAGGGCCTCGTCGATCGCCATATTGGTCGCGCCTTCGGCGGTCTGGTACGGAAGCATGTGGCAGATCAGATTCATGAAGACCCCCGATGCCGGTCGACCGGACTTCCATCTCGATCGCGCGACAATCGATCGACCTGACCCGGGCCGAAATCCCGCCCCTCCAGTCGGACATCATCGGGACTTCGCCCGTAGGCTCGCAACTTCCTCGAAGAACCGCGATAATCCGTCATTTCAATGCACCGGCCAGGGCACCACAAGACGATGATCCCCCGAATAATCCGGAGACCTCGATGACGCCGCCCGAGATTCCGCCCCTCAGCGAGACGCCCGAAGAACTGCCGACGATTCAGGACGAGCCCGAAAGCCGACCGGGCGGTATACCACTCTATGTATGGGTAATCGTCGCCGTCCTGATCGCGATCCCGGTGGGACGGGCGTGGGGGGAGGGGGCAACCAACCTGGAGCTGCTCCCCAAGATCATCCTGCGCGCCCTGACGGCCCTGGCAGCCCCGCTCGTCGTCCTGGCCATCCTGAGTGCGATCGTGACCAATGAGATCAAGGGTCGCCTCGGCGCGCTCATGATGGCGTTCTACCTGGTCAACACGCTCGTGGCCATGATCATCGGCCTGACCTTGACGAACCTGGTCCGCCCGGGAATCGGCGCGATGCTCAGCGGGACGGGGGCCACGGCCCAGCCACCGGCCCAGAAATCGGTCACCGAGCTGCTCATGGACCTCATCCCCCGCAGCATCGGGGAGCCATTCACCCAGAATCACCTGGCACAGCTCGTCGTGCTCACCCTGGCGCTCGGGATCGGACTGGTCAAGATCCGCGACAGCCAGAAGGCGCGGGGCGAGACGTCGTTCCAGGTCGTCGTCGACCTGCTGACGATCGGCTTCGAGCTCCTGATGAAGGTGCTGCTCTGGGTGGTCGCACTGGTGCCGTTCGCGGTCTTCGGAATCGTGGCGTCGAGCGTCGGCCAGAAGGAGGGGATGAATGTCTTCCAATCGCTGATCTGGTTGATCGCGGTGGTCGCGCTCGGGCTGGCGACCCAGGTGTCCTGGTATCTCTTGCAGATGTGGCTGCTCGCGCGGATGTCACCCTTGCGGTTCCTCCGAGGGGCCCTGGACGTCATGGCCAACACCATCAGCACGGCCAGCACCGCCGCGACGATCCCGATCACGTTGCGAGCCTTGGAGGGGCTCGGCATCTCGCGCCGGTCGAGCCAGTTGACCGCATGCATCGGGACGAACTTCAACAACGACGGGACCGCGCTCTACCAGGCGACGGCCGTGCTCTTCATCGCCCAGTCCCTTGAATTCAACCTGACGCTGGTCGACCAGGTGTTGATCATGCTCACGACGCTGATCGCCAGCGTGGGCGCCGGCGGCATCCCGTCGGGAAGTTTTGTCACCATGCCGTTGATCTTCTCGGCCGTTCGGATGCCCGTGGATAAGATTCCCATCTTGCTGACGGTCAACTGGCTGCTGGACAGGTTGCGAACCACTTCGAATGTCCTGGGAGACATGACCGTGGCAGTCCTGCTCGACCGCGTCTCGCCTCCGGGAAAACCGGCAGGTTCCTCGTCCGTACTGGAAGAGGTGTGACCGCGACGTGGGGGCACTCGCCGCAAGGAGTCGATGAGGAACTCCTCCGGGGATGAAAAGTCAGCGAGCGTACCGAACGGGGTAGCAGGAAAATGTCAAAGCCGTTCGACGCGACGATGCGAGAACTCTTCGAGCTGGAGCCGGCCTCGTGGCTGGAGTTCCCGGGCATTCACGTCACGGACCCGAGCCAGGTCCAGGTGATCGACTCGAACGTCTCGACGATAACCGCCGAGTCCGACAAGGTCGTGCGGGTCGGCGGCAAGGAGCCGTACATCGTACACACGGAGGTCCTCTCCGGTCGGAATCTCAATCAGCCCGAACAGGCTCATTGGTATAATACGCTGCTGGGCCATCGACATAAGGTGCCGGTATGGACCGCCGTGGTCCTGCTTCGTCCGGCGGCTGATGGACCCGAATTGAACGGACTTTTCGAGCGAACATTCCCCGGTCGGGGCGAGAATCTCTGGTTTCGATATGATGTCATCCGGATCTGGCTCCAGCCGCCGGCGAGACTGCTCGCAGGAGGTTTGCCTGTTATACCGCTCGCGCCGGTGTCGGACGTGGAACCGGATCGATTGGTCGGGGTCGTCACGGCGGTGGCAGAGCGGTTACACCGCGAGGCCGGCCCCGAGTTGCGGATGACTTTGTGGGCGGCCACGCAGATCCTGATGGGATTGAAGTTTTCGAAAGAGAAAGTCTCTGAACTGACCGAGGAGATCACCACAATGGTCTTGGGAATCCAAGGAATCGAAGAGTCTTCGGTCTACCAGGACATCTTCGCCAAGGGCGAGACGCGGGGCGAGGCGAGGGGCGAGGCCAAGGGCCGTGCCGAGGAGGCGCGCGACATCTTGCTCCTCCAGGGTCGAAAGAAGTTGGGACCTCCCGACGGGCGGATACTTATCCGGCTCACGGCCCTCACCGACCTGAATCATCTCAATCGACTACTGGAACGCATCCTCGACGTGACCACCTGGGATGAATTGTTCGACTCGTCGGGACGCGAGAATTCCCCTCCGGCGGGCTCCGGCGATCAGATCTGATAGTTGATCCGTTGAGCATAATCCCGATCCGAGAGGCCGTCATTGCCTTCTCGATATCGGAGTCGAGGGTCTTCGATGGTCACGGTGGTGTATGGGGCGATGCTCCGGGTGATCCAGGCCGAGGAGCCGATGACCGAGTTGTGGCCGATGACGGTCTTCCCCCCCAGGATCGTCGCATTGGCGTAGATGACCACGTCATCCTCGATGGTCGGATGTCGCTTCGCGTCGCGGAGGATCTGGCCCGTCTCATCGCGGGGGAAGCTCAGGGCGCCCAGGGTCACGCCCTGATAGAGCTTCACTCCCTGGCCGATCTGGGTAGTCTCGCCGATCACGACGCCCGTACCATGGTCGATGAAGAACCGGTTGCCGATCGTGGCCCCGGGGTGGATGTCGATGCCGGTCTTCCCCTTGGCGTACTCGGTCATCATTCGCGGGAGGAGGGGCACTCCCAGTCTGTGGAGCTCGTGGGCCATCCGATAGACGGTGACCGCCGCCATTCCGGGGTAACAGAAGACGATCTCGACCAGGCTCTTGGCGGCCGGGTCGCCGTCATACGCGGCCTGCACGTCCTCGGCCAGCACATGGCGCAACTGGGGGATCGTGTCGAGGAAGCGAAGGACGATTTCTCTCGCCCGGGGCTCATAGTCCGCCTCCTGGTCACGATCCTTGCAATCGTCGCGGAAGGCTCGGGTGATCTGCTGCGTGAGGCGATCGTGCAGGCTGTCGATCAGGTCGCCGACATGATACGCCACATTGCCGAGGTGCAGGTTTTGACGCCGACCGTAGCCGGGATAGAGGATCTCCCGCAAGTCAGCCAGGATCTCGACGACCTCGTGATAGCTGGGCAGGGGGGAGTGGCCCAGGTGGTGGATCGCACCACACTCCTCGTAGGTCTCGACGATCCGGCGCGTGATACCGGGGAGACGCTCCTTGGGGCCAAGCTCATGCTGATTCTCAACGCCTTGGGCCATCGCGGCTCGCTTTGTTCTGCTCGACGCCCGTCGGCGCGCGAAGGAAACAGGGTCCCTGCCCGAATCATGCCATTTGACATCGCGATCCCCCCGAGTTCAAGGGGAGTCTCGGACGTGTGCGGCCCGCCAGCGTTCGACGAAACGACGGTAATCCTCGGGTGTATCGATGCCGATGCTCGGCTCCTCGACGATGCCGATGGCGATCGGATATCCCGCCTCGAGCACGCGGAGCTGCTCCAGCTTCTCGGCAGCCTCCAGGGGGGAGGGGGGGAGCGAGCCGAGCCCCAGCAGGAACTCGCGACGGTACGCGTATAGCCCCAGATGGAGATGGGCGACCGGTTGCGCGGCGGATGCCGGATCGGGGAGTCCGTCTCGATGGCAGGGGATCGGGCTTCGCGAGAAGTAGAGTGCCCGGCCCTTTCCTGAGCAGACGACCTTGACGCAGGACGGGTCCCGGTAGATCGCCTCGGTCCGGATCGGGGTCGCGAGCGTGGCCATCGGAGCCTCCGCGTCGGCCTCCAGCAATGCGACGACTTGATCGAGCGTGGCGCCGGAGACCTCGGGCTCGTCTCCTTGCAGGTTGACGATGATTCGCGCCCCTTCCAGCGTGCCGGCGACCTCGGCCACCCGGTCGGTGCCGGTCGCATGGTCAACGCGGGTCATGGCGACCTCGCCGCCGAAGCCGGTCACGGCTTCGGCGATGCGTCGGTCATCGGTAGCGACGATGATCCGTCCCAGCGATCGTGCCTGTTGTGCGGCCTCGACGACGTGCTGGATCAGCGTCCGCCCGGTGGCGGATAAGAGGGGTTTGCCGGGGAGTCGGGTCGAAGCGAAACGGGCCGGGATCACCCCGATGATTTCCGTGTTTCCCAAGAATATCTCCCGTGAAACGGTCCGATACAAGGGGCACTGATCGAGACTCGTTCTCGACTGGTCCGTGGACACGGCGCATTCACTCTAGGTCGTCTCATGATGAGGCACAAGGCCGAGTGGGGCACGGCGGCCGCGGCTCGATCCGAACCGCGACGCCGAAGGGTAGTCGCGGGGCGGTCGGGAGACCCGATGCGATCGGAGCCGCATCGGTGCGGGCGGGGACTCCTGGTCCCCGTCCGATGGATCGGGCGGAATGATTCCGGCCGGTCTTACACAGGAGGTCCAGTCCGAATCGCCGTCCTCGGGAGCCGAGACGCGGTCGTCCAACGTCCGCGCCCGATCCACCGCACGGCCGTCGATTCTCCGCGCCCGGGCCGTCCGCCCGGAGGCGTGGGGGGAGTTAGCGTCTGAATGGGATTGATCTTGGGATGAGACCCTAAGCTTTCAGGTGGTCCGTCTCTAGCAACTATTGCTTGCGCTCTGAAAGATCCGATTTGATCATCGATCGAGTCGGGTCTCCGTGTCCGGTTACGGGGCTGAAATGAGTCAGCCGCACCCCCGGTCGCGCCAAGGAAGGAGAGCGTTCACAACCGATTCGCGAGACGGCCTACGCCGATGGTTTGGCGGCCGTCCAGGGAGACACGATTCATGGGATGGACCATACACCAGAGCCGCCGTCGAAGCCGTCTTCGTCATCGGCCTCATCTCGAACACCTGGATGATCGGTGTCTCCTCTCCGCGGGCCTCGGCACCTCTTCGACGCGCGTCGTCGGAGAGCTGCACAATCACCAATCCACCCTGATTCGTACGGGGCACAGCGATGCCTCGCATACGAAGGGAGCTCACCTCTTGGTCCGCTACAATGCTTCGGTGGCCAAGCATCGCGAGCGCCCGGCAGGCACCCTCACCGCGGGTGGCGCGGCGACCGCCTATGATCCGATCATCGGGGCCTCCCAGGTCCGGTCCAACTACAACGTCAACGGCTCGGGGATGACCGTGGCCGTGATCGACACCGGGATCGATTACAACAATCCGGCCCTAGGCGGGTCCTTCGGGCCGGGTGCCAAGGTCGTCGCGGGATTCGATTTCGCCGACAATTCCGCCAATCCGATGGCGACCAGCTCGCAGCACGGGACCGCCGTCGCGGGCCTGATCGGCTCCAGCGACCCCAATGATCTGGGCGTGGCGCCCGGCGTGAACCTCGTCGCCTTGCGGGTCACCGACACCACCAATACCGGCAGCCTGGCGAGCATCACCAACGCCTTGCAGTGGGTCATCGATCATCACGCCGAGTACAACATCACCGCCGTCAACATGTCGCTGTCCGACGGCCAGAATTACGCGCAGAACTGGTTCGCCACCACCGGCGGGGCTCCCGAGCAGATTACCAACCTGATCAACCAGCTCACCGCCATGAACATCCCCGTCGTCGCGGCGACCGGGAACAGCTTCAACGGCCTGCAGGGGGAGGGCTTCGCGGCGGTCGTCGCGAGCACGATCAGCGTGACAGCCACCGACCTGTCCGGTAACCTCCTGGCGAACGCCCAGCGCCTCGGCTCCTCGGTCGGGGGCGCCTCGTCCACCACGGTCGCCGCGCCGGGAGAAGGCCTGACCGCACCGTCGGGCGACTCCGGCACGTCCACGGTCGAGGGGACCAGCTTCGCCACGGGGCTCGTGACCGGCTCCGTCGTGCTGCTCCAGCAGATCTACGAGTCTCGGTTCGGGCGCTCCCCTCGGTCACTCAGCTCAAGTCGTGGCTCGAGCAGGGCTCGGACCCGATCGAAGATCCGGTTACCGGCATCACGATCGGCGAGCTCGACATCCCCAAGGCCGCGGCCCTGATCCCGCAAGCCGCTTCCCACCCGGCTCCGGCACCGCCGGCGACGGTGACGACCCCGGTGCCCGTGGTCTCCAGCGTCACGACGACTCCGGCCACCGTCTTCACCGTGGTGACGACTTCGACGGCGACCGCAACCACGCCCACCGCGACGCCCACGACACCCGTCGCGGTGACGCCCGTGCACCCTGTCGCTCCCGTCGCCACCACGACCACCACCGTCGCCGCGACGCCCCCGCGTGTGACGAGCCAGCAGATCCTCGGGAATGGCCTGGGTGATCCCGATGGAGCGACCGACAATTCTTCGGCTGCCGCCGGCCACCAGGACGGCCTCGCGGCGTTGCTCAAGGCGATGAGCGTCTGGGCGGCTTCCGCCGCCAGGTCGTGATCGAAGAGTCGAAGCACGACCGCTCCGGGGCTGGCCCGGGCCATTGATCGGCTACCAGCCCTCGGAGTCTCGTGAACCGACGATCTTCGATCGATCGAGTGAAAAGAAGCGTCCGGCCGCGGAGGGTGACGCCTTCGCGGCCGATTCCGTTTCGAAGCCCTCTCGAACGGAAGCAACCACTCCTCCTCTCTGACAATCGCCTACCGGGCTAGATCCGCTCCTCGATCAGGACGGGCATGCGGTTGGAGCGGGTCATGATCTGGTAATAATGGCTGGCGGGCTCGCAGATCATGTAGACGACGGCATTCCCGCGCTCATCCGGGACGAGCAGGCCGCGGATCCCCTGGCGGATGCGGTACCAGACGCCCCGATCCAGGCCGAGCGTGGCGGGGATGTCGACGGGGATCGGGTTGAGGCCGCGCCAGTACCCTTCCTGGATGGTCGACAGCCAGGTCCATCCGGTGCGCGGCAGGGACCGACTCTCGCCCCGGCCGTTGCCCCATCGCACGACCTGGAGCCGGCCGTCGCGCCAGATCGGCAACCGGGGGAGGCGGTCGCGGTAGAGGAAGCGCACTTCCCACTCGCCCCCACGCTCGTGGACGCGACGAATCAGCCCGTGCCGCTCGATCAGCTCCTTGGGCAGCTCACTCCATGCCAGAGAGATACCGATGCACATGGGCTAGTGGCTAGTGGCTAGTGGCTAGTGGCTAGTGGCTAGTGGCTGGTGACTGATGGCTGGCAAAGGCAAGAAGATCTGAACCGTTTACATACTAGCCACTATCAGAAACACAACTTCCCCCGGATGTCGCAGATGTCATATTCGTTGGCGGAATCGCGATAGATGGAGGCCAGCGGGAGCGTGGCGGCGCTGCGGAGGACGAATCGGCCGTGGCGGGCATTGATCTCGCGCTTGAGTCGGGCGATGGCCAGGGACTGGCTGCGTTGCACGGGCGGATCGAACAGGTCCAGGGGGCAATCCCGCCTGGCGGTGAGCTCCTCGGCGATCAGGTGCATGTGGGTCGCCGGGACGCGAGGGATCCAGGCCTGACGCAAGCAGGGGCGGGCGGCATCCAGGAGGATGTCGAACCGGTCGCTGGGCACGGCGAGGGTCGTCTGGCCGACGCCGGACCGGCCGTCCCTGTAGACGAGGCAGACGGTCAGTCGGCCGGCGGCCACTCCGTGGTATTCGAGCTCCTCGATCAATCGCTCGAGGTTGCGCACCAGCCAGGCGTAGAGGACGACCGGCTCGGCGGTCGACTCGCCGAAGCTGCCGCCGCGCGACAGCGCCTTGTGCGCGGGCCGGCGGTTCTGGATCGGATGGACGGCCTCGCCGTTGAGCTCCCACCAGAGCGCCTCGCCCGTGGCCGTCAGGAGCGCCCGGACCAGCCGGCGGTCGGCCCGCGCCAGGTCGAGGCAGGTGAGGATCCCCCAGGGCGAGAGCCGGGCCGCGCGACGGCCCGCGATCCCCGTGATCTCGGTCACCGGCCGGTCGGCCAGCAGTTCCTCCTCGGCCTGGCGCTCGACCACCGCCAGCGCCCCGTTCGGCTTGGCCGCGTCCGAGATCAGCTTGGCCAGCGTCCGCGTCCGGGCGATCCCCACCGTCACCGGCACGTTCAGCCGCTCGCGGATCTCGTCCTTGATCGACACCGCCAGCTCCTGCAACGTCTGGCCCGGGCCCGGCATGGCCGCGAAGAAGAACTCGTCGATCGAATAATACTCCACCCGCGGCGACCATTCCCGGACCACCCCCAGCATCAGCCGGCTCAGCACCTCGTACCAGCGGAAGTCCCGCTTGACGTAGACCCCGGTCGGACATCGCACCAGCGCATCCCAGATCGGCATCCCCGTCGCCACGCCCGCCGCCTTCATCTCGTAGCTCTTGGCGATCACGCAGGCGCCCTGGTTGCCCAGCACCCCCACCGGCTTGCCGATCAGGAACTCGTCGCGGACCCGCTCCGCCGACACGTAGAAACAGTCGGCGTCGAGATGCCCGATCGCAGGCGGTCCGATTCGTGTCCACATGGACAGAAGTTTATTCTGTACGGAAGCATCGGTCAAGGAGAGCTGGGCCACGGCGCGGGCGCGACGGGGAATTGCGAGGGTTTTCGGAGATTTGCGAGGGTTTTAGGGGCCCAAGCCGCAGGTGGCTGAAATCAGCCAGGTGGGAGGGATTGATCGAAGATGCCGAATGGCTTAAGGATACGGGCTCCGGTCCAATCATGTTCAGACGATGAGCTAAGCCAGGTCGTCCGCCGTGACCGGGTCCGAAGACTTCTTCGAGGGTGAGATCCATCGGAATACCGCCGAGCCGACGATCACCAGCGCGCAGACCAGGAGCATGCCGGTCAGGCCGATATTGAGCCAGCCTCGGAGCATGGTGTCGGCCTGGCGGGTCATGTTCCAGAACTTGCCGGTGATCTCGTAATACGCGGTCGTCGAGGTGGTCGTCGCCACGAAGAGCATGGGCAGGAGGGTCACCGGTGCATAGCGGCCTCGGCCGGAGTTGATGATCGTCGTCGTGACCACCGCCAGCGCGATCACCGCCAGGAGCTGGTTGGCCATGCCGAACATGGGCCAGATCGTCTCGACGCTCCCCGTATAGATGAAGTAGCCCCAGCCGAAGACGACCAATCCCGTGGCCAGGAAGGCGGCCGGGGGCCAGTTGAGGTCGCCCAGCGGCTTCCAGAGCTTGCCGAGGAATTCCTGGACGAGGAACCGCGCGATCCGGGTCCCGGCGTCGATCGTCGTCAGGATGAACAGGGCCTCGAACATGATGGCGAAATGGTACCAGTAACTGATCAGCCCGCTGAGGCCCGGCATCGCGTCGGAGAAGATCCGCGCCATGCCGACGGCCAGCGTGACGGCGCCGCCGGTCCGGCCGTGGAGCGACTCGCGAACTTCCTTCTCCATGGAGGCCAGCTCGCTGCCGCCGGCGGCGGGGGCCGCGGCGGGCGCGTTGCCCGGCGCGGGGTCGACGTGCGCGTCCGGGCCGGCCTCGGAGGCCGCCAGGAACCGCGCGAAGTCGGGGTGCTTCGCCAGGAAGTCGGGCCGTTTGGCCAGGTCGATGTTGATGTCGTAATACATCGAATTGGGGAGCGACGCCGCCGCGATCAGGGCCACGACGCCGACCAGGCCCTCCATCAGCATGGCGCCGTAGCCGATCATCCGGACGTCGCCCTCTTTGTCTACCATCTTGGGCGTCGTGCCGGAGGCGACCAGGGCGTGGAAGCCGGAGATCGCCCCGCACATGATACAGATGAAGACATAGGGGAAGATCGGGCCGTCGAGGTTGGGGCCGCCGCCGGAGGCGAAGTAGGGGCTGACCGCCGGCGCCTTGAGCTCGGGGTTGACGATCAGGACCCCGGCGACCAGCAGGAAGATCGTCCCGATCTTGAGGAAGGTTGAACAGGTAGTCGCGCGGGCAGAGCAGCAGCCAGACCGGCAGGACGGCCGCCACGAACCCGTATCCGGCCAGCGCCAGGATCGTCTGGTCCCGCGACAGGAGGAAGTACCGCTCGAGCCCCGAGCCGGGGATCCAGGCCCCCGCGACGGTCGCGGCCAGCACCATCGCCGCGCCGATCAGCGAGGCTTCCAGCACCTTCCCCCGTCGCAGGCGGTACATGTACCAACCGACCAGCAACGCGATCGGGATGGTCGCGGCGATCGTGAACGTGCCCCAGGAGCTGCCCGGCACCAGTCGCTTGGCGCCTTCGGGCAGGGTGAATCCCGAGCGCTGGGCATTTCCCCTCATGAAGGAACTGTGGGGCACCGCCAGGTTGAACGGCTCGTGGAAGACCATGGTCTGGTTCGGCCCCTCGCCGAACCGATAGGTCGTTCCCGGGGGAACCTCGTAGATCCTCGGGCCGGTCGCGGTGATCCCGTACCGGATCTCTCCGTTGGGAGGATAGATCAGCTCCGTGCCGACTTTCATCGGCACTTCCTCGCCGCCGAGGGCCTTGACCACCACGATCCCGAGCCCGGCGAGGGCCACGATGACGATGTAGAGGATCGCGAGCGCCGCGGCCATCCCGGCGGGCCGACCGATCTCCTCCCGCGCGAGGCCGGCCAGGCTCAGCCCGCCGCGGCGGGTCGAGGCGGCCAGCACCATCATGTCCTGCACCGCCCCGGCGAGGCAGACGCCGACCACGAGCCAGACCAGGCCGGGCATGTAGCCGAACTGGATCGCCAGGACCGGACCGATCAACGGGCCGGCCCCCGAGATCGCCGCGAAGTGGTGGCCGAAGAGCACCCACCGGTTCGTCGGTTCGAAGTTCTGACCGTCGCTGAACTGATGTGCCGGAGTGATCCGGCTGTCATCGAGCGCGGCCACCCTGGCGGCGAGGAATGCGCTGTAGTAGCGATAAGCGACGGCGAGGATCGCCAGGACGCCCACCATCACCGGCATCGCATGCATGATCATCGGCCTCGGGGCAGGGGGCGGGAAGCGCGCCCCATCGCTCGGGGTTGCTCGCCGGGGTGCCCGGGTATCGATCGGGGCGCCTCGCCTGAATCTACGACCTTACAGTCTACGTCCGCCTTGTTGTCCGTCAAGGAGACGAGCCTCGGGCGACGATCGTGGAGCCGAGAATCCCGCTCGTTCGGGGACGCCGACCCTCAGCGTCTGAGCGCCTCCCGGACGCGACCGAACAGGTGGTGCATCCCGCTCGCGGGCTTTCGTGGCTCCAGGCCAAGGAGCGCGTGGATCAAGGCGTCCAGGTCGTCGAGGATGGGCGTCTTCGGCGCAACCTGGCGCAACGGCTTCCCCCGGTTGATCGCCAGGTTGGCCGCGCGGAAGTCGTTGGCGATCGTCGCCAGTCGAGGGACGCCGAGGATCTCCTTGATCTCGGCGCCCGTGAATCCCTTCAACTGCGGGTTGTAGCGATTGATCACGATCCAGAGCGAGCGTTTGAGACGCTCCTCGGATTGTTGCTCGCAGAATAGCTTCATCGCCCGGATCGAGGGGATATTCTGGAGCCCGACCAGCAGGATCTGATCGCAAGCGTCCAGGACGTCTCCCGCGTCCTGGAATGCGTCGGGGATATCGAGTACCGTGACTTCCGCGAGCTTCCTGAGATAGCCGACGATCCTGGCCAGGTGGCTCGACTCGTTGGAAGGGACGTGGCAGAATTCCTGCGCCGGCGAGGACCCTCAATCCTTCGGTGATCGGGATCAGGCTCGACTCGACCAGCATATCATCTACCCGGTGGAATTCCCTGAGCAGGTCGGGCAGCGTCATGCGCGGCTGTACCTCGAGCATCGAGGCCAATGCCCCGATCCGGAGCGTGAGTTCCGCGAGGATCGTGCTGCGTCCGATTCGATCGGCGATCTCGCTGGCGAGGTTGATCGCGATCGTCGTCGCCCCGCTCCCGCCCACCGCCCCGGCCACGGCAAATACGTGCCGATCGATGGATGCATGGCCGACCTGGGCGCCGATCACTTTCAAGGCTTCCTGGAAATCATCGTGATCAAGGGGGAGCGCCACCATCTGGGTCGCGCCGGCACGGTTCAACTCCAGGAGCTGGGCGACCGAATCCGTATTCTGGAGCAGCGCCAGGATCGGCCAATTCCCGAAGTGGTCGCTCAGATAACGGACGTCGACGACGTTGGAATCCAGGCCGCCTGGCACGATGAAGAGGCGCGTCCGCTTCCTGGAATAGCGAAGACGCTCGATCGCCAGGTCGGCCGTCGCGAACTCGCTCTCGACTTCCGCCTTTGCGTCCGATAATTCCCGATAAAGCCTGTGCAGATGGCGATCGTCGATCCCTACCAGTGTGACAGGGAGTGGATACATCGTCTCGGTCCTCTGAGCTGAGCTCGGCCGCTGCCTCGGTTCGACGGCGCAATTCGCATGGACCGGGCTCGTGCGAGACCGAATCCCGTCGTTCCCTGCGGCCAGCCTTCCTGCGGCGCCCGGGTGTACGGCCTCGAGACGGCCTGGCCCGCTACCCTTAATCTAGGACATGGAGGTCGAATCCCGCGACGATTCGCGGAAGCCCGATGAAGGACGGGGGCACCGCCCGTCTTTCGGGGCCGGAACGAGCCGTTTCACGGCGAGGGAGGCGAGGCCCCATCTCGTCGCCAGATCGCCAGTCGTGGCGAATCATACTCGACGAACCAGATTTCCTCCTCGACGCCCAGCTCGTGGGCGAACCGCTGTGCTACTAGATGGTTGACCACCTCCAGCGACGCGGCGAGGAAATCGGTCCGGGAGTCGGTGGGGTGAGCCGGGTTGTGGAAGATGAACCGGATCACCAGGACCCGTTCGTCGACGGGGCCAGCGGGCGAGAGATAGCGGCCGTCCATCTCGTAGATCGAGTAGCCGCGGGAGGCCTGGCAGAGGGTCTTGATCCAACCATCCTCGTCGAAAGCCGGATCGCGGCGTTGGCGTGCGATCGACTCCTTCACGAAGGGGACCTTGCGGATCGCATGCTCGTTGAAGAGGTCTTCGAGGACTTCCTGGATCTTGCCGAAATAGCCGAGCTTCTTCGGCAGGATCACTTCGTAGATGCGCGCCGGTTTCGGGCCTTCCAGGTGGTAATCGGCCATGGTGGCTCGTCCCGGTTCGTGGGAAGACGTCAGGAGTTAATCCTCGGCGCCGCGCGGACCACCCCCGGGAAGCAAACCTTCGAGGGGGCAACCATCACAATGCGGGGCATTCGCCCGACAGAATCGGTGCCCGAGCAGTTCCATGCCATGCGCGAGGTCGATCAGCGAATTGAGCTCGGATTCTTCCGGAATCTCGGCCTCGCGAGTGACCTGATCGACCAGCAAGTCGCGGGCCTCGTCGTAATCGGCGGACGGATCGAGCCAGTCGTGACGGACTAGGACGCGGTAGGTGGCACGATCGACGGGATAAGATGGCCGCTTCAAGGCATGGAGGAGGATGGCATCGGCGCCTCTGATCCCGACCCCCTTGATGGCCGCCAACTCCCCCCGGAGCCATCCGGTCGATCGGTCGGGATTGAAGAGCGAGTCAACTCGGCCGTCGTGGTTCTCGACGAGCCAACGCGCCAGATGTCTCGGGGGAGCGAGCGTCTCGGCCGAGATCGAGCGACCCTTCTCCTCCTGTCGAACGACATCGCCGAGCCCGATCAGGTCGATCTCGGCCATCCGTTCGGGAGTGAGCAGTCCCTCCTCGCGGAGGGCGTCGAGTACCGGCCTCCAGCTCGACACGGCCAGATTCCGGTCCAGCAAGACGGCGACGATCGCCTCGAACGGTTCGAGTCCCTCGAAATCGGATCCGGCCGGGCCGAAGGCGTCGTCCAGGGCCGATTGAAGGATCCCAAAGGCTTCGTCGAAGGTCGGCATCGGATCGGTGCTCGTGATCTCCCGAGTGGGGATGGTCTGGGCCGGTGATCCGTCCCTCCACGACCACGGCAGGTCCGTCAGCGCACAAGGCGACCCGGAAAACTCAAGCCTGCTGTGCCTTGGCGACCGCGGCATTATAGGCACGGGCCAGGCTGCTCTTGCGGCGGGCCGCCGTATTGGGATGGAGGACGCGGCGCGCCCCGGCCTTGTCGATCTTGGCCGTCGCGATCTTGAAGTCGGCCGCGGCCTTCTCGAGGTCGTTGGCGGCAACGTCCGCCATGGCCCGCTTCACCGAGGTCTTGATGATCTTCTTCGTGATCCGGTTGTGCTTGCGGCGCTTGATACTCTGCCGCATGCGCTTGTAAGCGGAGGGTGAGTTTGGCATAGCTCCGTGAGTCGTCAGGGAAGGCGGATGATGTTGATAAAGACCGGCCCACGTCTGTGCCGGCGATTCCATTTTCGTCGGTCGAGCCACGACCCGTTCACAGGAAGATGGCAGGCCCCCCTCGATCCGCGGATGGGGATCGATGAGGATACCACGAATCGGCCGGTCAGATCAAGCGACGGAGCCGCTCGGCGACGTCGAGGTAAGTGTAATCGATCGCCGCAACCTCGTTGTAATGCTCTTCGGCGTGCTCCGTGTTGCCGAGGCTCTCGCAAACCCGACCGAGGCGGTAGTGGAGCGCCTTGAAGTTCTCCTTGTCTTCGGCTTCGAGCAACTTCAGGGCTTCCTTGTAGTTGCGCTCGGCGAGCTTGGGTGCGTTGTTGGCCTCGAAGCTCAGCCCGGTTTGATGGAGAGCCTGGATCTTGAGCGAAGGCTCCGAGCTGGACCGCGCCTGCTGGAATTCGCCGATCGCCTCGTCGTGCTTGCCGATCTGAGCCAGGATGACCCCAAATTGGAAGTGGAGGTTCGCATCCTCGGGATGGAGGCCGGTGCGACGTCGATACGCCTGGATCTGGTACTTGTTCAGCATCTCGGTCAGCTCATCGAGCTTGACCTTGGCGCCGGTGTCGTCGGGGTTTTCCTGGGCGCGATGGGTCTGCGACTGGACCGCCCGCTTCAAGCGAGTGATCTGCGTATCCTCGTAGATCGACATCAGTCCCGCGTCGTTCGGATTGGCCTTGAGGCCCTTGGCCAGCACCTTTTCCGCCTTCTCCAGGTCGCTCCGCGATCGATAGATGTCGGCGAGCTGCACGTACGCGTGGAGCGCGGTGGGGTCGTTGAGGATTTCCTTGACCAGCCGCTGCTCGGGAGTGAGCTGCTCCTGCTTGAGCCGCTCGAGTTTGGCGTCCATCGACTCCGGGGCCGGAGCGGCGGCGTCCTGCTTGGCCTGGACGGCCCGCTGGTCCAGGGCCTCGTCAAGCCCCGATCGCTTGATCGTCGAGGCGGCCGATAACGCATTGATCTTGCGACTGACGTCCTGGTCGTTCGGGTTGAGCTTCTTCACCTGCTCCCAGCAGGCGATCGCCTTGGCCCAGCTCTCATTCGTCTCGTAGATGCCGCCGGCGAACCGGAAGAAATCGGCGTCCTTGGCGATGGCCTGGACGGAATCGATCAGCCACTGCGACAGGGCTCCGAGGCCCAGCCCCTCGGCGGCCTCGGCCGCGACACGCGCCGCCCCCACGTCCCAGGGATTGTTGGCGAAGGCGTCCTCGCAGAGCTCCAGGGCGTCATTGAACTTGCCCTTCGAGCGCGCCGACTTCGCCTGCATCAGCAATGGCTGATTCTTCATCCCCACCAACTTCGAGACGCTCTTCGGATCGTTATTGAACTTTTTCCGCTCGACACCCCGCAGGGCCTGGCGATAAATCATGTTATCCGGCACGAGTTTGCTCGCCTGCCGGTACATGGCGATCGCATAGTCGAGGTTCCCCTTCATCGCGGCATCGTTCCCGTACTGGAAGAAGGTTTTGGACTTTTGCAGATCGGGTGAATCCGACTCCGAAGACATCGCCGGCGCTCCTCCCGAGACGGAAGTGTTGATGACCGATGGATTCTTGGTATTCGTGGCCGGGACAGGCGATTCGATGGGCTGTCTCGGCGCAACGAGCGGTCGCGACCGGATCTCGGCATGTCCATCGAGCCAGGGATGTCCGCCAGGACGAGGGGCCCCAAAGCTACTCGCTCGCGAGCCCGGCTACCTCCGGCCTATTCTAAACCATTATGCTCTGAGCGCCCACACATGACCAGCAGCAGAGTGAGACAACGCCGGCACGGGATATAGGATAACAGGACGTGGGACACGGTTGCCAATCCATGCGGGGAGGTCGGATCGATGGCGGAAATTCTCAGGGACGCCGGTTTGTCGGAACTCGTCGAGAGCCCGACCGTTGAATGCCTGGCTCGGGGGTTCGAATTCACCGAGGGGCCCCTCTGGTGCCCGGACGGGTCGCTGCTCATCCAGGACAACAAGGCCGAGAAGACCTACCGGATCGACGCCGACCGCTCGGTTCGGTTGGTCAGGGAGCGAACCGGGGCGGCCAACGGTCAGACCTTCGGCCCCGGCGGCCGCGTCATCTTCTGCGAGCAGAACGGCCGTCGGGTGTCTCGCATGGCGGTCGATGGCGGCGAGGTCGAGACGATCGTCGAGGTCTGGTCGGGCAAGCGGCTCAACAGCCCGAACGATGTCGTCTGCCGGTCCGACGGTTTGATCTACTTCACCGATCCCCCTTACGGCGTGGCACCCGCCGATCGTTCGCTCCACTTCCAGGGTGTCTTCTCGATCGAGCCGGGGCAGGGTGGAGATGCCGAGCCGGCCCTGCGGCTCCTGCTCGATGATTTCGAGAAGCCCAACGGCCTCGCTTTCTCTCCCGACGAGCAAGTCCTTTACATCTGCGATACCGCGCGCTATCACATCCGGGCGTTCGCGGTCGAGCCGTCGGGGCGACTCAACGTCGTCTCGGATCGGGTCTTCGCCCGGATGGATCCGGCGGAGCGTGGGGGCCCGGACGGCGTGAAAGTGGACCGCGACGGACGGGTTTACGCGGCCGTCGCCCAGGGGATCTGGGTCTACGAACCCGACGGCCGCCTGCTGGGTATCCTCGCCCTGCCGGCTCGTCCGGCCAACCTGGCCTGGTGCGATCGCGACGCTCGCGGCCTGGCGATCACGGCCGTGGACGCGGTCTATTACGTCCGGCTTCGTGTCGAGGGACTGATGCCGCCGTTCCTACCTTGATTCTTTAATAGTGCCGCTGGTCAATTCGACCACGATCGATTATTGTGGGGTGGCTTTCATCAGGATGATTCTCCCACGTCCCTTTCCGGCCCCTCGACCATGGCCAGGCGGTGCCCCTTCGCCCCGGCTATCTGTCAGAGTGCGGGACTTGCGAGATCTTCGGAGCTTCGGCTTGAAATCCCACCCATCTACCAGGACGTGGCCGGCGCTGGTAATCGCAGGAGATCCGCGTGGCCAAAGAGGAACCGATTCGAACCGAGGGGCGCATCGTTGAGGCGCTCCCCAATACTCAGTTCATGGTGGAACTGGAGAATGGACACCGCATCCTGGCGCATATCGCCGGGAAGATGCGGAAGAATTTCATCCGGATCGTGCCCGGAGATCGAGTGACGGTCGAGATCACCCCCTACGACCTCACCAAGGGCCGGATCGTCTATCGCGAGCGGTAAGTCGAGCGGACACCAGCGGACCCCCGCGGACACATGCCGACGAGTCCGGCTCGCCGGGATCCCGGGGCCTCTTACCTGGCTCGCCACCAGATCCGTGGATCGCAGCCCTCCAGCGAGGCTGCTTCTTCGATGGCCTGGCGGAACCGCCGTGCATCCACAGGATAACCGGCTGTCGGACGCAGCCCGGGGACCCGGCTACGCCAGTAGCGATTGAATCCCTCCATCCAGAGCTCGCGGACCGTCTTGCTGACGATGGATGCGAGCGCCACCAGCCCGTCGTCGCGATCGGCCTTCGGGATCAGTTTCAACTCCACGCGACGCGACGAGTCGCGGATCGTGTACCGGCTCGATCCCGGGCTTTCGAGACCCCGGTCGATCCAGGCGTCGCCGAACGCCCTCGTGAGCGGCTCCAGATAATAGTGGCGCCCGCCGTGCTTGTCTCCGGTGACCGAAGTGGTCATCCCGTCCGCGGCTCGATCCCAGACCCGTCGCAGGAGCTGGGCGAAGGCGCCGAAATGGACTTCGGCCTTGGAATCGCTCGCCGCCAGGTCCCTGTTGAAGCGCGCCGGCCCCACGATCACGGTATGAATCGCGACAAGGCGCCAGCGGCCGTTGGCGGGTTCCAGCGACCGACGACCCAGCACTACTTCGACCATCCAGCGATTGTGGGACCACGGCCAGGACTGCAACGAGTCCTCGGTCTCGAACCACGGTCTAAACTCGGCATCGGCGAGGGATCCGGCATCAATGGCTTCCACCAGCTCCATCAGCGAATCGGGTATTCCGAGCCCGGCGGCGGCGATCGCCGCCAGGCAAGCGGCCTCGAGACGAACGCGTCCCGTTCTCCTACGCAGGATCGCCTTCGAGTCGTCCACCCAGAGCCGGAGCGGGTCGCCGCCGGCCCGATCGACGGTTTTCGCCAGGTCTCGCCACAAGTCGAGGGCACGAACCGGCATCGCTGCCTCGCTCATGCAGCCCGGGACCTCCGCCACCACGGCCGTCATCACCATCGGGCCGAGGTTGGGGCCATAACCGGCTTCGTCGATTCCGACCCATCGCAATCTTGCATCACCTCACTGTCGCAATTTCTTTGATCCGAATAAGATTATCGGTTGTCCAACCCGGAAGTTCCTACCATTATTGGTGAATGCCCATCTGAAGACCCGGGCGGCGGAGCTTGAGGACTAGAGTGTAGCAGGGGACCTAAGGTTGTGCCGCCGGTCTTGTACCGTCTACGTCGTCGAACGGCGATTGCCATCCCGAGTGCCAGGAGTACTACCTCAATGAGCCGGAACGAGAGGAAAAGACGCAAAGGACTGGAATTTGAGCCGCTCGAGGGCCGCGCGTTGCTGAGCGTCGCGGGGGTACAACCGCCGCACGAATCGGGAGCGGCTATCCTGGCTCGGATCAGCCACGAGCCCAAGATCTCGTTCAGCGGGGCGGGCAAGTCGGCCATCATCAATGCCCTGCTCGGCGGGGCCGGCCACGAATTCACGACCCTGGCGCTGCGAGAGGTCAAGAATCCGCTGGGAGTGGCCGCCGGCTTCGCGAGCGGGGCGATCACCCAGTACAGCGTCCCCGGGATCGTCGTCAAGAAGATCAACTTGCAGAGCGGATACACGGGACTTCCTCACGATGCGCTCGCCTTGAATGTGGGCGGGGCTGTCGTCCTGAAGAAGAAGCAGATCGAGCTGGGAGCGATCGTACGCGGCCCGTTCACGACGACACCGTTCGCGACGACGGTCGTTTTCGCTCTCAATCGCGGCGCAGGCGCGAGGCTCGGCCCCTATTTCCCCCTCCGGCCCGGGATCACGCCGGACGCGTTGGTCGCCGTGACCGTGGGGCCCGACGGCCAGAATAACTCCGCCACGATCACCGATCTGACCACCGGATCGACGCAGGCCATCAGCTCACCCGTAATTCGCGTCGCCGGGCCGACGGTGCGAATCCTCCTGAACGCGAGCCAGCTCCCGTCGGAAGGGTTCTCGCTCAAGCAGTACAAATTTGCAGTCTGGACCGAGACCCAGCCCAATGCTCCGTTCCAGGACGTCGGAAGTTTCGTCCCCGAGAATTCGATGGTCCGGATCGGCATCGAGACCAACGTCAATCCGACGCTCTGATCTGAGCCGGCACCGGGCGGCTACACTCCTTCGCCATCGATGCCGGTCGTCACGCCGCGGAAGCGGCGTCGGCCGGCTTCTCCTCGGAGTTTTGCCAGATGGACGCCGCGGGCAGGCCCTGGATCTCGGCGGCCAGCGAGGCATAATCCTCGGCACCGCGGCTGGTGGCGGCGTACTGGAAGATCGACTGACCGAAGCTGGGGCACTCGGCGAGCCGGATGTTGCGGCGGATCCGGGTCTGGAAGAGTTTGGCGTCGGCCCAGGGGGCGTCGGCCTTCTGCCGGCTATCGAAGAACGTGTTGAGGTCCTCGATCACCTCGCTGCCGTGCCGGGTCCCGGCGTCGTAGAGGCAGAGCACGATCCCGCCCACTTTCAGCTCCCGGTTCACGCGCTTCGAGACGAGGTTCACCGTCTCGAGGAGCTTCGAGAGTCCGTGCAGCGCCAGGAAATGCGCCTGGAGCGGGATCAGGACCTCGGAGGCCGCGCAGAGGGCGTTCAGTGTCAGGACGCTCAACGAGGGTGGGCAGTCCATCAGGACGAAGTCGAATTGCTCGGAGTCGGCGTTGAGCTGGTCGCGCAAGATCACTTCCCGACCGACGGTCCCCAGCAACTCGAGCTCGGCACCGGCCAGGTCGATGTGGCTGCCGCAGATCGAAAGGTTCGGAGCGACCGTGCGGCGGACCTTCGACAGCGGGAGTCCCTCGGTCAAGACTTCGTAAAGCGAGGGCCCGGAACGGCCCGGCAGGAGGCCGAGATGCAAGGTGGCGTGAGCCTGGGGATCGAGGTCCAGCACCATCGTCTTGTGGCCGGCCATCGCCAGCGCGGCGGCCAGGTTCACCGATGTGGTTGTCTTGCCAACGCCGCCCTTCTGATTCAAGACCGCGATCCGTCGCATCTTGGGTTCCCTCCCTCGACTGGCATGAACCGGTTGATCGGGGGATCGTCCTTGGAGCCCTCCGAGTGGTATGAACCGGAAGTTTAGCGATTTCGGCCGGATGCGCAAAGGCGAATGGCGAGACTTCACGGCGCGACTCGTGCCGGACGGGAGCCGAGCGAGCGGCCCGCTTGAGTCCGGTTCGCTTTCACCTATAATGGGTCTCATAAGCCTGTCCAGGAAATCCGCGGGGCTGGTATGGTCGTGGGCCTCGGGATCGACAGAGCCACCAGCAACGATGCTCTCGGATCGTGCCGCTATGGGCTTCCTGGACCGCTTCCCACGTTGCCGATTCCTACCGACTTCTCCTCCAACAATCGGCCGCCAACGATGAAAACCAAGACCAAGGCGGGGCGTTATGCCAGGCTGAAGGAACCGCTGGTCCGGGACAACGGCACGTTGCGCCCGGCGAGCTGGGACGAGGCGCTCGATCGGGCTGCCAGGGGATTGCGCGATACGGTTGACCGGCATGGTCCGACCGCCTTCGGGATGTTCAGTTGCTCGAAGACCACGAACGAGATGAACTTCGTCGCGCAGAAGTTCGCACGGGTCGTGATCGGCAGCAACAACATCGACAGTTGCAACCGTACGTGACACGCCCCGAGTGTCGCCGGTCTGGCGACGGTGTTCGGCGTCGGTGGGGGAACGAACTCCTACCGGGAAATCGAGGAAACCGACGTCATTCTCCTGTGGGGGTCGAACGCGAGAGAGACACATCCGATCTTCTTCCACCATCTGCTCAAAGGCGTCAATCGCGGCGCCCGCCTCTACGTGGTTGACCCGCGTCGCACCAGTTCCGCGCCTGGGCCGACGGGTGGCTCGGCCTCGACGTCGGTTCCGACATCGCATTGGCCAATGCGGTGGCTCGGGAGATCATCGCCGCCGGACTCGAGCATCGGGAATTCATCGAGCACGCGACGACGGGATTCGAAGCGTACAGGCAGTCCGTCGAGCCGTATACTCTTGCTTACGCCGAGAAGGAAACGGGCGTTGACGCCTCCACGATCCGGGAGATGGCGCAGGCGTTCGCCAGGGCCGATCGCGCGGTCATCTGCTGGACTCTCGGGATCACGGAGCATCACAACGCGGTCGATAATGTCCTGGCCTTGATCAACCTGTCGCTGCTGACCGGCCACGTGGGGCGTTACGGAAGCGGCCTCAATCCGCTGCGCGGGCAGAACAATGTCCAGGGCGGCGGCGACATGGGCGCGCTCCCCGACCGGCTCGCCGGCTTCCAGCACATCGAGATCGACGAGTACCGGACGAAGTTCGAGCGGCGGTGGGGCGTCACGATCCCACCGAGGAGGGGGTGGCACCTCTCGGAGATGTTCGAGGCGATGGAACGGGGCGAGTTCCGGGCCCTCTACGTCCTGGGCGAGAACCCGCTCCAGTCCGAGGCGGACCAGGCCCAGACCCGGCATCGCCTCGAGAGCCTCGACTCCCTGATCGTGCAGGACATCTTCCTCACCGCGACCGCCGAGATGGCGGATGTCGTGTTCCCGGCCGCGGCCGGCTGGTGCGAATCCGATGGGACGGTGACCAACAGCGAGCGCCGGGTCCAGCGCGTGCGCAAGGCCCTGGAACCGCCCGCCGGGGCACGGGACGACGTCCGGATCCTCTTCGATCTCGCTCGACGGATGGGGCACGACTGGGGCGAGCCGAGGGCGGAGGACATCTGGAACGAATTGCGCACGCTCAGCCCGGCGCACGCCGGGATCAGCTACGCCCGCCTGGAGGACGGCCACGGGCTCCAATGGCCTTGTTATGACGAGGATCATCCGGGCGAGCTCTTCCTCCACGGCAGGCTCTGGGAACGGCCGCTCAAAGGCCCGAGGGTCGCTTTCCACCCCGTCGAGCACGACCCGCCGCTCGAGCGATTGACCGCGGAGTTTCCGCTCCGGCTCACCACGGGACGCCGGCTCGACGACTACAACACGGGCGTCCAGACCTCGGGCTACTCCTCGCCGTTGCGACGGGGCGAGAGCCTCGACATCTCGCCCGAGGACGCCACTCGTCTCGGGGTGCGAGGGGGCGAGATCGTCCACGTCTCCTCGCGGCGCGGGGGGATCGATGTACCGGTGCGCATCGACGAGGGCCTGCGGCCCGGGCTCACGTTCCTGACGCCCCACTTTCAGGACGACGTCGCCACCAATATCCTGACGATCGACGCCACGGACCCCAAGAGCGGGACCGCGGAATTCAAGGCGGCCGCAATCCGGGTCGAGCGGCTGAAAGCGACTTAACACGATGGACCTCCACTTTCACGGCCCCGACCCCACCACGGCCGAGCGCGCGGCCGTCGATTCCGTCCTGGGACCACCAACCTCATCCTGGGCCGGGGGATTGCGGGACGTGGAAGGCGAGGGCCACACGTCGCATTCGGGCGGCCACGCAGCCCGCTCCCGTCGCGACCTGCTCCTCCCGGCCCTCCATGCCGTCCAGTCCCGGTTCGGATGGCTGCCGCCGGGCGCCCTGGACTACATCTGCCGGCGACTCACGGTGCCTCCTGCCGAGGCCCATGGCGTCGCCACGTTCTATCATCTCTTCTCGCTCTCGCCACGACCGCTGTCCGTCGCGCATGTCTGCGACGACATCGCCTGCCGGATCCGGGCGCGGAGCAACTTTGCTCCGGATTGAGTCGGACGCTCGGGCCGGAGAGCGACGGCTGCTGGAAACGCAGCCCCTGCCTGGGCCTCTGCGAGCGGGCCCCGGCCGCGCTCATTCTGAACGGGGGCGAGCGGCCGTCGGCGATCACGATCGCCCCGGCCGTCGTCGAAGACATCGTGTCGGCGCGGGGCTCGAAGGCAACGGTCGCGGAGGGCGACCTGGAATCGCTCGGGCGGTCCGCGCCCCAGCTCGGCAGCCCGTCGCTCCGGCTCCTCCGGAGGGTCGGCCGGGTCGATCCGGAAAGCCTCGACGCTTACCTCGCCTCGGGAGGCTATGCCGCACTCGCTCGGGCGATCGAGCTCGGCCCCGAGGGAGTCATTCGCGAGGTCCTCGCTTCCAGGCTCATGGGCCGCGGCGGCGCGGCGTTCCCCACCGGACGCAAGTGGGACGCCGTGGCGAGAGCGGCCGAACGGCCCCATTACGTGGTCTGCAACGCGGACGAGTCGGAGCCCGGCACCTTCAAGGACCGCGTCTTGATGGAGGGTGATCCCTTCGCCGTGGTGGAGGGGATGACGATCGCGGGGTTCGCGACCGGGAGCGAGCGCGGATATCTCTACGTTCGCGGGGAGTATCCGCTGGCCGAGCGCCGGATCGTCGCGGCGATCGGCGCGGCACGGGCCGCCGGTTGGCTTGGAGACGACATCAGGGGCACGGGTTTCTCGTTCGAACTGGAGCTCCGTCGCGGGGCGGGAGCCTATATTTGCGGCGAGGAGACGGCCCTCTTCAACTCGATCGAGGGGAAGCGCGGCGAGCCGCGCAACAAGCCACCTTTCCCTGTGCAATCGGGCCTGTTCGGCAAGCCGACCGTCATCAACAATGTCGAGACGTTGGTCAACATCCCGCTGATCCTCGCACACGGCGGCGCGGCGTATGCCGGCATCGGGACCTCGGGGTCGAGCGGGCCCAAGCTGTTCTGCGTCTCCGGGCATGTGTCGCGTCCGGGGGTTTACGAGGTCGATTTCGGCATCTCGCTCGGTGAGCTGATCGCGATGGCCGGCGGGGTGCCGGGCGGCAAGGGCATCCGCGCCGTGCTGCTCGGCGGTGCGGCCGGCGTGTTCGTCGGACCGGATCGTCTGGATATCCCGTTGACCTTCGAAGGGACTCGCGCGGCGGGTGCGACGCTCGGCTCGGGCGTGGTCCTGGTATTCGATGAGTCGGCCGACCTCGGCGACATCCTGACGAGGATCGCGGCCTTCTTCCGCGACGAGTCTTGCGGCCAGTGCGTCCCTTGCCGCGTGGGGACCGTTCGCCAGGAGGAGCTGTTGCAGCGGCTGCGATCGGGCCGGACGATCGGCGATCGCGACGACGAATTCGCCCTGCTCCGGGAGATCGGCCAGGTGATGCGCGACGCCTCGATCTGCGGATTGGGACAGACCGCCTCCAACGCCATCGAGTCGGCGTTCGCCACGCTGGATCCCGTCCCCGGGCCGGAGGGCCGATCATGAGCCACGACTCCTACTGGTTCCGACCACCGCCCCGCCCCAGCGCCACCCCGTTGCCTCCCGATCGCCCGGCGCCCGCGACGGTCGAGGTCACGATCGATAGTCAACCGGCGAGCGTGCCGGCATCGTGGACGATCCTCGAGGCATGCCGGTCGCAGGGGATCGACACGCCCACGCTCTGCTACCTCGAGAACCTCACCCCGGTGAATGTCTGCCGCGTCTGCGTGGTGGAGCTCGCGGGCGCACGGACCCTGGTCCCGGCCTGTTCCCGGCCCGTCGAGGCGGGGATGGATATCCGAACGGACTCGCCGCGCGTGCGACTGGCCCGCAAGTTGGTGCTCGAATTCCTGGGTTCCTCCGTGGACCTCTCCACGGCCCCTCAGGCCCGCGAGTACGCCATCCGCTATGGGGCCTGCCCCGAGCGCTACGGGCCGCCGATGCCGCCGTCGCCCTCGGGCGATCGTGACTCCCGCGAGCCGGGCCATCATCATCCGTCCGGGGGGACGAACGCGGAGACCGTGGTCCAGCCCGTCAAGGTCGATAATGACCTGTATGTTCGCGACTACTCCAAATGCATCCTTTGCTACAAGTGCGTCGAGGCCTGCGGCACCGATGCCCAGAATACCTTCGCGATCGCGGTGGCGGGACGGGGGTTCGACGCGCGGATCTCGACGGAAGCCGATGTCCCGTTGCCCGACTCGGCGTGCGTCTATTGCGGCAACTGCATCGGCGTCTGTCCGACCGGGGCGCTGATGTTCCGCAGCGAATATGAGCTGCGCAAGTCCGGCGAGTGGGACGAGTCGCGGCAGACGAGGACCGACACGATCTGTCCCTACTGCGGCGTGGGGTGTACGCTCTCGCTGCATGTCCAGGACAATCGGATCGTGAAGGTGACCTCGCCCCTTGATGTCGAGGTGACGCACGGACACCTGTGTATCAAAGGTCGGTTCGGCTTCGACTTCGTGCACGGGGGCGACCTGGACGGCGAGCGATCCGACGATCCGAAGCCGGAATAGCCGGGATTTCTCGGCAAGCTCATCAAGCCAGGTTGCCGGGACCGAATGCCTCCGGAAGCAGGCTGCCGAGGCGCGAGCGGATCACGCCCTCACCGTCGCAGATCGAGAGGATCTCGGCATCGGGCCCGAACTCGTTGATGACCTGTCGGCAGGCCCCGCAGGGGGCCGTCGGCGTTGTGGTCGGCGTATAAACCGTGACCGCCTGGATGACCAGTTTGCCCCGGGTTTTCGCGACCGCCTGAAACACGGCATTGCGCTCTGCGCAGATCGTCAGGCCGTAGGAGGCGTTCTCGACGTTGCAGCCGGCGAAGATCGCGCTATCCGCTGTTAGCAGAGCCGCCCCGACCGTGAATCGACTGTAGGGGCAATACGCGTGCGTGGCGGCCTCGCGTGCGGCCTCGGCCAAAGCGGCATAGCTCGCTTCTGAGATCGTCATCCGGCCTCTTCCCCCCGTTCGATCGACGGTCAACCGACCGGGTTCAGCTCGGCGGATGCGGTGCCGGCCAGTTCCTCGACCCCGAGACGGTCGCAGAAGTCGCCGAATGACTCGCCGTCATGACGCTCCGCCTTGAAGCGGACGAAGACCGGGAGCAACTCGGCGACGACCCGGTCGTAAGGGACGTAATCCTTGTATTCCACGTTGAGGCGATCGCCGATGGTACGACCCCCGAGGAAGATGGTATAGGTGCCGGGTCCCGGGGTTCCGTCCGGATTGACCACGGCCGAGCGTCCGACGAGTCCGATGTCGGAGTTATACGGACGGGCACAGCCGTTGGGGCAGCCGGTCATTCGCACCGTGAGTCGCTCATGCCCGAGGTCGAGCCGCTCCAGCTCGAGCTCGAGTTGATCGATCAAGTTGGGCAGGGCGCGTTCGGCTTCGGTGACGGCGAGGCCGCAGGTCGGGAGCGCCGGACAGGCCATGGCCCATCGACGTACCGTCGAGATCTGCTCGACCGTCGCGATGCCGTATTCTTCGAGCCATCGCTCGATCTCGGGCCGCCAGGACGGGTCGAGGTCGATGAGGATGACCGACTGCTGACAGGTGAGCCGGCCCGGCGTCCGATATTTCTCGAAGAATGCCTTGAGTCCGCTCAGGAGGCGATAGGAACCCTCATCCTTGATCCGACCGTTCTCGACGGGGAGGCCCAGGAAAAGCTTGCCGTCGGCCTGGCGATGCCAGCCGAGGTGGTCGTTGACGCCCGAGACATGGACCGGCTTGGCATCCGCGATCGGATGCCCGAGATATTCCTCGATCTTCTCGCGGAAGGCCGGCATTCCCCAGTCGTGGATGATGTACTTGAGGCGAGCCCGCTTCCGGTCGGAGCGGTTGCCGAAGTCGCGAAAGACCTTGAGCACGGCCTCGCCGATTTTCATCACATCGGCCCGGTCGACGTAACAGAGGGGTACCGCGAGGAAGGGGAACGTCTTCTGCGCGCTCGGGGTCGTGCCCAGTCCACCGCCGACGAGGACGTTGTATCCGACGAGCCGGCCATCCTCGACAATCCCGAGGAACCCGAGGTCATTGGCATGGATGTCGGTGCAATTATCCTCGGGGAGCGCGAAGGCCGTCTTGAATTTCCGGGGCAGATAGGTTTTCCCGTAGATCGGCTCGACCGGATCGTCGCCCGGAGTGGGGACTTGCACGGGGCCGGCGGGCGGAAGCGACTCGATTTTCTCGCCATCCAGCCAGATATCCCAGTAACTCGAGGCCCGAGGGGCACAGTGCGAGGCCCATCGCTCCGCATCGGCGAGGAGATCCTCACGCAGCGAATCGCCGAGCGGTGCGGGGCAGCAGAGCACGTTACGCTCCACGTCGCCGCAGGCCGCCAGGGTCGACAGCAGGCTCTCGTTGATCCGGCGGATCGTGCTCTTCAGGTCCTCTTTCAAGACCCCGTGGAGCTGGAATTCTTGCCGGGTGGTGATCCGCAAGGTACCGTTGCCGATCGTCCGTGCCAGGTGGTCGCAGGCCAGGTACTGATCGGCCGTCAACTGACCGCCCACGATCCGGACTCGCACCATGAACTGGTGGGCCTTCTCCTTGCGCTCCTTGACCAGGCCCTTCCGCAGGTCGCGGTCATCCTGCTGATACGAGCCGTGGAACTTGAGGATCGTCGCCGCCTCCTCGGAGAAATGCGACGAGTCGGTCCCCAGCTCGTTCATCACGAAGGTGTTGAGGTATTCGCTAGCGAGCTTGATCGCCTCGACCTTGCTCGGCTTCGCAACGCCGCCCGGTTTGGTCGGCTCCATCGGTCTTCTCTGACCTCCGACTGGAAAGATTAGTTTCTACGTGAAGATTGTGGACTTTATTCTAGTGACCTGCGGAAGGGAAATCAACTTCTTCGCGTTGGGGTGCTTTGCCTTTGTATCGGTGTGAATACCGAAGGAATCGAGCCCTACAGTTTGCCTAATCGTCATAAGTTTGGCTTCCTCTGAAAATAAGGCCTGCCAATGAAAATAAGGCCTGCCAACAGCAATCATGCAAGCACAGGACACCATTTTCATGGGGTTGGGTGCGACCAAGGTCCCATGACAGTTCGTTTCATCGGTTTTTGCTCGATATCCCGCGAATGGAGGTGAGACAGATCGTTGAGTGGCCGATCCCTTTCCGTTTTTTTGGGGGCCTGGCAAACTTGACTGGCGAGCTTAGCTGGAGCGTCTCGGAATGGAACCTCCAAGGACGCCAAGCACGCCAAGAAGCCCCGAGGAACCGTTCCCATCTATGATCCTTTGTCCAAGATTCTTGGCGGCCTTGGCGGTTCCATGATCGGTCGGGCTCGTTTCCAGGGAGCTTTGCAGGCCTGGTTTTTTTCGTTCCGCGTCTCGTAGATGAAGCCTTCAGTTAAGAATCTGGAGTCCGCACATTGGGGATGCATCATACCGTGGTGGATCGAGCCCCAACGTCGGCGGAAAGCGATCTTCCTTACTTATAGAATGCCACGACTTTTCCAGGACATGAACGCAACGAATCCATTGCGGCACGTCTGCCGGCGTTTCTGGGGCATTCCTGGCGATGGACCCGACCCGGGATCAGTCTATACCGGCTCCTCATCAGCAGGTTTGGCCTCGCCGCTCGACGGTTCCAAACCGACGGAACAAGAGGCCACCGATCAAGGCGAAGGTCAACTGCGGTAGGGTGGCCCAGAGGGATAGGAAGAAGCGGCCGACCAGCAGGCCGATTGTGGACCATTCCCCCCCACTGGTAGGTCCGATTGCCGCTCTCAAGGGTTGAATGACCAACCTCAAATAGGACCAGATCCAATCCTCGTTCCATAGGATCTCTCTGATGAGGAAGGCCGAGGCCGCAATACCGAACGCATTCGAAGCCGAGGAGGAATCGGCGGCTCCCACGATGCGGCATGCGGCCCGTCCTGAAACCGTCCCGTTACCGTGCCGTCGGCGTCAGCCAGAGCTGCACGATGCGTTCGTTGCCACCCGCGGCCAGCAGCTTTCCGTCGGGCGAGAAGGCGACTGCGTTGATGTCATGCTCCCCGACCTGAACGTCAACTTTGTCGAGTCGAGGCGAGTGGAGTCGCGCGACTCGACGGCCATCGCTTCGCGCGAACAGGGCGACGTGGCCCGCATCGGCTGCCAATGAGCCGGGGGAACCCGCGGCGCCGGCGATGATCTCTCCGTCGGGACTGATGGCCACCTGGCGGAATTGTTCCCGGAAAATCGGGGGGCCGCCTCGCGAGAACTGGTCCAGGGCGGAAAAACGACTGATGAAACTGACCCGGCGGTCGTCGATCGCGACGTCGAAGACGTGCATGGCCACCGCGCACACGGCGAGCGTGCGGCCGTCAACGCTCAGGGCGAGGCCCTCAACCGAGTGGGGTAGCCCGATTTCGCCGAGCTTCGCGCCGGTCGAATAATCCCACGCACGAACAACCCCGGATCTGGCAGCAACCTGACCGGGGCCCATGTCCGGGTAGCCTCCGACGTGGAGAACGCGATCATCCCCGGAGAACGCCAGGCCCGTAATCGGCCACATCTCGACCGCCAACTTGTGCTTACGCTCGCCGTCCCGCACGCTCCAGATCGAGACCTCGTTCTCGCCCGCCGCTGCAATCAGTTGAGAATCATGCGAGAACGCCAGGCAATAGACCGGGCGCGGATAGGAGAGCGTCATCCGCAATTTGAGCGTCCGAACATCCCAGAGCTTCACCTCGCCGGGAAATCCGCCCGCCGAGCCGAGCAACGTCCCGGAGGGCGAGACGACGACGGCCTGGAGGGCCGACCTGTGGGAGACGATCGAGGCCAGCTCCTTGCGGGTCTGCGTGTCCCAGACCTTGATCTCCCCGTCGAAGCTGGCGCTGAAGAGCCGCTTCCCATCGGTCGAGAAGGCGAGTGATCTCACCATGTCCTGGTGCCCCGCCAGCGTCGCTGCGCATTCCCAATTGTCCGAGACCAACGGAGCACGACGGGTGACCGGACTCGGCTCTCGTCCATCGCCTCGGGCCGATTCGACCGGTCGGTCGTCTTCGGCCTGCTGAGCGCCGGCGGCCGGCGATGCGTCGGCTTCGATCGCCGCCGAGACCGGCGGCTTGATTTCGACTCGCCCGTCGGCGGCCGCCAGGGCCACGGTCGCCAGCAGGGCACTCAAGGCACAGAATCGCGTTCGCATGGGAAATCTCCTGAATGGGTCGTGATGTGAACCGAGGGAGAAGTCGCTCGATGGGGCACCCAGGTTCAAATCGGGTCGATATTGAACCCGCCTCTGCCGGCGAGCGACTTATCGTGCAGCGGTGCCATGTTTCCTGTAGCCGGGGGTTGATAGACGAATGAAGCCGGCCGACGAGATCAGTCGCTTGGGAGAGAGGATTGAGGTGCTGCTCGCCCGGCAAGGCGACATGGAGGCGTTCCGCCGCTTGGTTACGCTCTACGAGCGTCAACTCCTGTACTACATCCTGAGATTCGTGGAGGATGCCGATCAGGCGCTCGATGTGCTCCAGGAAGTCTGGCTATCGGCCTTTCGGCTCTTGCCGAGGTTGGAAGCACCCGAGGCGTTTCGCGTCTGGCTCTACAAGATCGCCCACGGGAAGATCGTGGAGTTCCTCCGCCGAGAGCGCCGCCTGGCGGCATCGGTCGAGGGAGCGGCCAGTCACGCGACGGATGTGGCCGCGTGCGAGGAGCCCGTGCGGGAGGAGGTCGAACTCGTCCATCGAGCCCTCGCCTACCTCTCGGTCGAGCATCGAGGGGTCCTGGTATTGCACTTCCTGGAAGGGATGCGACTGGAAGAGATCGCGCAGTCGCTTTCTTGCCCGCTGGGGACCGTGAAGTCCCGCATGTATCACGCCAAGCGATCGCTCCGGGATGTTATCGAAAGGCTCAACCATGACGGATCCTAGGCCGCATCAACCGTTCGCAGACCTCCTGCTGGAGCAGGAGACGCAGGTCAGCGAGGCGCAGCTCGGCGAGTATCGCCGCAAGCTGGAACGAAGGCTCGCCCGGGCCGCCCAGCACGAGCGACGAATGCGGGCCGCGACGTTCGGCACGGCGACGGTCGTCCTGCTCGGGGCCTTTTACTTCCTGGTCGCAGCGTCTCTCAGCCCGCCGGGAGTGTTCCCGCTTCAACACGTCTTCCATCTTTTCCCGGAGCCGGTCGGCGTCATCGTCGGGATCGCGATATGGACGTGCTATCTGACCTGCGCCCTTTGCGTGGTCCCGTTCCTGCTGCTCTACTCCCTGCAATACCGGCGGAAGCTCCAGCAGGCCCAACAGGAGCAAGTCCTCGACATCCTCGGGGCCTTGCAGCGTCAGATCGACGAGCTTCGGGAGCAAGGGCGGCCGACCGCCAAGGAACCCGGGACGGCGGGATTTCCACTCGCGACATCGGAGGCCACGGCTCATGCGACCGGAGCAGAGCCTCCGGCGGCGGCTCGGGGAATCGTCGAGGAATAAATTGACTCGTTTACCTATCCTCGGAAGCCGTGATGCCGTCATTGATGGCGTGCCGGGATGTCGTTGGCTTAGCCTGCGGAAAAAGAAGCGGATCATGGGCCGAGATTGGGAAATGCCGCCGGGTCAGTCATACCAACCCGAAGCGTCAGCGAGGGGGCAAGCCGGCGGGTCCCTCGCTGACGCTTCGGGTTAGTGCAAGAGGCCACCCTCTCTCGTGATGGATAAGCCCCGAGAACAACCACGAAGGTTCCCAATCTCGGCCCATGAGCCAAAGAAGCAAGGTAGGGGAGGACGTATGCGATCCGGCACGCCGCCACTCCCTCGAGCCTGCCTCGTCGGACAAAGCACACGAGCGTTAAGTGACAGCTCAGTTAAGTGACAGATCAATGAATTGAAATTATGAAAATTAATGATTTTTTGAAGGTCAGGATGGAAATCATGGAGGACACGGCCCGACTGGTCGTCGAGATTGCTCGCTCTTAGGGCTTCTCATCGGTCGAGGAGACTCATTCCTCATGAGGAATCTCCGCTCGGATGCTCCGAATCCTGACGGAATCTCGACCGCGATCCGGGCTTCAACCACCGACGCGGAGCGTGGGAACGAGATCCATCGCGTTTTCCGCCAACAACTTGCGAGAATTCCTCAGCGCGGGGCCGGTGTCGTGGCCGGCGTGCCGGGGGGTGGGGGGATGTCGATGTCGATCGGTTGTTCGAGGACCGCGCCTTCCTTCTTGGTCGCATCCGCCTTCTTGCGATCCGTCTGGACCGCGATCGCCTGATCGAGCATCCGGACCATCATCTCCGTGTTGTCCTCGACGGAGGCGGCGCCCGGGGCCTGGAAGACGAACTCCGTCAACTGGATCGGCGCGTTCAGTTTGACGTCGGTGTACTCGATGGTGATCCTGGTCGGATCGACCGTCTCGATCGAGCTCTTGGAACCGATCAGGCGTCCATCGGGCCCCTTCTTGCGGGTGTCGAACACGACCGAGGTCTTCCTGCCGGCCAGGACGAGTTTGTACGGCCAGCCGTCTTCCTTGCCGAGGTAGAGCGTGGCATCGCTGGGGATGTAGGGCGGGAGGATACCGGCTTGCGGCACGGGTCGGCTATCGGGACCGGTCAACCCTTGACGCGTCCTCCAGGTCCCGCGAATGATCCAGACCGGCTTGCCGTCGAACGTCCCTTCCTCCTTCTCCTCGAATCGGAAGTCGCGACGCAGGCCCAGGAGCAGCGTTTCCGGCCCGGCGAATCCCAACTGATTCATGGCCTGTTCCTTGATCTTCGGATCGAGCTCGGGCGAGTTGAGTCGCTCCATGATCGGCTTGACGCTGAACTTGCGATAGGCCTGGGTCTCGAGGATGGCCTGGTAGTCCCAGAGCGTCTCGCCGTCGCTCACCTGGAGGGTCGTCCCGCTGGTATCGGGAGGCCCGGAGACCGAGAGCAGCAGATAGACGCGATAATCCGGCGCCTTCAGGTAGTTGCCCTTGATCTTGACCTGCTGATTCAGCATGTCGATCGTTTCCAGCAGGTTGGCGGCGACCGATTTGAGCTTGGCGAGCTTCGCGGCCGCTTCCTCGATGAGTCGCTCGGCCGCGGTCGGTGTCGCGTCGGCCTTCGCCTTGGCGGCGGCCTCCGGGGTGGCCACGGAACCCGGGATCGCGGGCATCCCCGGACCCGAGGGTTGGCCGCCGGCCTGGCCGGGTACCGGGGCGACCTGGGCTTCGGCCCGGGTCAGCCACCCGGAGAGCAGCGCCAGGCCCAGGATCGCGGCCGCACTCGCCAGGCAGACTCCGGTCCGCGTGGGAGATAAGGGACTGGACATCAACGCCCCGCTACGCGTCTTCGTTTTCGCGAACATCGAGAAAGGCTCCCCGGGAACAGGACCGCTCGGCGGCCATCTCCAATACGAGACTCATTCGGACATCGTGGCCTCGAGCCTCGAGCGACCGCAAACACGGCGTCCGGCGGACAGGGAGATGATCCGATTATTAAGTATGATCGGGATGTAGGGCAATTCC
The DNA here is from genome assembly GCA_963743925.1 of uncultured Planctomycetota bacterium. Taxonomy (GTDB): domain Bacteria; phylum Planctomycetota; class Planctomycetia; order Isosphaerales; family Isosphaeraceae; genus CAVZRC01. Next base: position 722,027 of record CAVURY010000041.1, read on the forward strand.
TCAAGGGTTGGAGAGGAATGCCCGATCATAATCGCTAGGCGTCAGGAGACGCAAGTCCGGCAGACGGTCCGGAGGTGATAGGAACCGCCTCATGCCGCGGGAGAACTCGAGTTTAACTCGGCGGAAACTCGCGGAGAGCCCGAGAGCCGAATCCGGATGAGTCGTTTCGAGCGGCGGGGACGCCGGTTGAACGCGGCCAATGCGCTTGGTGCAATCAGGAGACTTACGCCTCTCGGCCTGGCTCGGCTCAATCCGACCGGTGCCGAGGCGGTCGCGGTCATGTTAGGAAGACAAACATTCTCCCCGCTCGACGGATTCGGGTGCAACCGGCCCGGGCCGGCCGATTTTGTCCGAGGGAGTTGGAGGATTTTATGCAAGCGTTCGGAATGCTGCTGCTGGCGGCAGCGACCGCCGGCGACGGTTTCGGATATAGCGAGCCGGGCGTCGGGCTCAAGAAATGGTTACGTCCGCATCTCGTGACCTCGGCCCCCGCGCCTGGGCCGCCCCCATTCACCGCTGCTTCTCCCGGGATGGCCGGACCCTCCGGCGCGGGTGCCGGACGCCGGTTCGTCAGTACCCGGAGCCAGGTCTATTTCCTCGATCCCAATGGGATGAAGATCGGCTGGCAGACCGGCGGCGGTCCCGGCGGCGAGCGGGTCTACCTGCCGGCCCAACTGACCGTGCCGGCCCGTTACAACTTCAGCCAGGGCTTCATCTACCGGCTGAAATTGACGGACATCCCCGGCCGTGCGGGCGCCGCGTTGTATCCGACGATCGAGGTCGCACCCACGACGCCGGGAACGGACGCCTACCTGGCTCATAACGCCATCCCGATCCAGTTCACCGCCGAGGACTTCGATCAGGTGCTCGATGGTGGCAATTTCGTCACCAAGGTCATTTACCTACCCGATCCGAAGTTCCAGGAGCTGGCGGTCTCGGGCGTCGAGACGCTCGTCTCGACCCGCCTGGAACCGGGGATCGACCCGATCCTCGAGGCCGACAAGCGTGGGACGATCTTGCTGATCGTCCGGCTCGGAGCCATCGATCTGGAGATGCCGGGAGGCGGCAGCATCCTGGGCGGTGCGCCGACAACCGCCGCCGGCGGGGCCACGATCGGGGGCCATGGGGCCACCATGATCTCGACGCCCGTCGCCGGGCCGGGAGTGATGGAGTTGCCCCCGGGAGCCCTGCCTCCGGGAGTGACCCCGACCGCCCCGATCGCGGGCGATAATACGGTCATCCTCGATTCCACGCCGGGCACCGTCGCTCCGGCTCCGGCTCCGGCACCCGCCCCGGCCCCGGTGCCTGCGGCCGGCTCGCCGGCCCCGCCGGCGGTGAGTCCGCCTCCCCCCGCGGTCAACGTCCCGGCCCCCGGTGTGAAGCCGGCACAGGGCGGGATATCCGAAACCCCGACCCTCGCGCCTGAGCCCCCGCCCGCCAAGCCCTGACGCGAGGTCACCGTACGCCGGGTGTCGCTCGAGGTGGGGTGGGCCTCGCGTTTACGCGGGGTTCACCCTGCCTTGATTACGCGAATCCATGATCCCGGATGCTATGGAGAGGCGGGATCGAATGCACCTCGGGGACCGAGAACAGACGGTCCTCACACCAAGTCAAAATCGAACGATCAACCTGCCAGCCTGCTTGGGTTGGGGCCGGAATCGGGAAACTGGGGATCCAAAACTCTGAACCGATCAAGAGGCGCGGCTCGGTCCCAAGGCAAGAGGCCGCGGGTTTCCGCCGCGACGAATTCGATGAGCCGCCAAATCCGCCACGGCCGCGATGGCCGGTTCGCGATCGAGGCCCCTCGGGCCACTTTAATGACCCTGGTCGTCGCGACGGGTCTCGTCCTCGCGACCGATCTCCAGGCCCAGCAATCCGTCCATCCGATGCCCTCGGACGCCGTCTCCGCTGCCCCCGCGACGGGAGTCGCCGTCGTCGGACCCGTCGTGAGCAGCGACGGAACGGCGCCGGTGGTCGCGGCACCGACGCCCGTCGAGCTCCCAGGCGCTCCCGGACCTGAACTTCCCGTGCTCGAGCCGGATATCCAGGTCGTCCGCTTCCAGGGACCCGAGGGGATGACCGTCGAGGTCCTCGGGCCCGCGCCGACCCCCTTGCCGCCGGGCGAGGGAGGCGGGCTCCTCACCACCGGCCTGAAGCGAGGGGTCGGTTACCGGCTCCGGATCGCGAATATCCCGGAGCGGCCCGGTGCCGAGGTCTTCCCCGTCGTGGAGGTCGTCGGACATTTGCATCGTCCCGAGGGGATCAATCCCGGCAAGTACCCGATCCGCGTCATCTTCACGATGGATGATCTGGATGGGGTGATGAACCTGGGGCGCCTGGTCACGAAGGTGATCTACCTCGAGGAGCCCGAACAGGCCATCCCGCTGCGGATGAGCAAAGACCAGATTCCGGTCGTGACCCTCAACCCGACCGAGCATCCGCTCAAGGTGGCCTCGGCGCTGGGTCGGCCGATGGCGATCGTGCGGATCGGCGGCCGTCGTCCGACGGTCGAGGAGGTCAACGGAGGCTCCGCGGGAGACCTCGGCCTGGATTGGATCGCGGGCGTCGGGACCGGGCCTTGCCCGTTCGCCAACCAGGACGGCAAGCGTTGCACCATGCCCTGCGGGCCGGTCTGTACCGCACCCGCGCCCAAGGTCCAGACGCTACTCCCGCGCGACGAATACCTCTGTGACGGTGGCGACCGGGGCATTCCGGTCACTGTCGGGTCGGACGGGCGTCTGGGCGGGATCGAGCCGCGCGACGCGATCGTCCGCTTCGACATCGGCCTGGGCGATCGGGTCAAGCCCCGCATCCTCCCGACCAATGTCGTCTGTGTCTATGCTCCGCGATTCGCCGAGGTCCGCGTGAGCACCGGGACCAACGAGGCCGTGGACGTCCAGGGCCCGAGGTCGGGGATCAAGATCGAGACGCCGCTCCTGGCGCGGAATCGAGCCGAATCCCGTCGCCTCGTCCAGAACCAATCCGCCGAGCTGAGCCGGAATCGTGCCCGAGCCTCGGGCTTGAAGGGCCGCGAATGGATCGACGAGGAGTCCAACAACCGCGCACCCGGCGGTTACGAGAACATCATCCAGCTCTCGTCGAACAAGCAGACTCAGAACCCCGAGCTGGCCCGCAACCGCCAGAAGGCCGGCCTGATGAAGGAGAGGATCCGCCTGGACGGGATCAAGACCGCTGCGAGTCCGGTCGTGACGGGGATCGCGGAAGGGGCGAGCGAGGCGATCAAGGTGTGGAGCCCCCACGCGATGACCGGCGTCGAGACGCCGCCGGACCGACCGGGCCTCGCGGTCATCAAGCGGGTCAGCGCGGTCGAAGCCGAGCCGGGCGATACGCTCACCTATGTCATTTACTACCGCAACATGGGTAACACGCCGATCCGCTCGGTCACCATCGCCGACAGCCTCCTGCCCCGACTGGAGTACGTCAAGGGTACGTCGCGCGGCCCCGAGGGGACGGTCTTCACGACCGCCGTCAATCGCGTCGGCTCGACCGAGATGCGCTGGACGCTACCGAAGGTCCTGGCCCCCGGCGCGTCGGGGCACGTCGCCTTCGAGGTGATCGTGCGCTGATGAGAACTCGACGCAACGAGATCGAAACGCCTTCCGAGGCCCCTCACTCCGACCGTCGAACGAGTCGGAGTGGGGGGCTGCTCGGATCGCCCTCCCCGGCGAATTCCGAGCACGCTGACTCCTCCCGACCGATCCGATATGCCGGCGGACTCTTGAATTCTCCGTCGTTGCAGTGGATAACGATTTCCGTATCGGCGCCACGGCTCGTGGGTATGGTCCGGAATTCGGCCGAACTCGAACCGACATTTCCTCGGCCGATCCAAAGGATCCGGTCTGCCGGTGCTGAAGGTACAACTCGCCGTGAAACAACCGGCTGGCGTGGAAGCTGAAACCGATTGCCGCGACGCGTATGGCGCGACGGCGCTCATCCGGGCAGCCCGTTCGGGAGACCCGGCCTCGGCCAGGGCCTTGATCGCGGCCGGAGCCGACCCGAACGCCCGAAAGTGTTCGGGTGAGACCCCGCTGGCGGCCGCCGCCCGTCGCGGGGCCGAGGAACTGGTCAATCTGTTGCTCGATGCCGGCGCCGACTTCGACGCCTCCGACGCCGCCGGCCAGACGCCGCTCCGCGCGGCGATCGAAGAGGGACATGCGCCGATCGTCGATCGTCTCCTAACCGCGGGCGCGGACTTTGCCCGCCCGGATTCATCGGGCATGACCCCACTGATGTGGGCCGCCGAGTGGGACGAGCCCGAGATCGCTCGCGCCTTGATGGCTTGCGGGGCCGATGTCGGAGATCGTGATGGCCGAGGCCGGACCGCCCTGCATCTCGCCGCGGCCCACAGCTCGGCGACCGCGCGCCTCCTGATCGCCGCCGGCGCCGATGTCAACGCGCGGACGCCCGAGGGTTCGACTCCACTCATGGAGACCGTCGCGCGGTCCGACTCGGCCCTTGGCCGAGAGTTGATCGAGGCCGGGGCCGACGTGCATGCCAAGGATGCGAACGGGCGCACGGTACTCGATCTGGCCCGCATGCTCGAACGCGACGACTATTACTGGGAAATTCAAGGGCAGAGCGAGGAAGAACCCAGCGAGGAGGAATGGGACGAAAGTGATGAGGACTTGCTCGCCACGGGGATCGACATCAACTCCCGGACGGCGAATGGGGGGACGCCCCTGCACGTGGTTGCGATGACGGGTCGGGTCGAGCTGGCGCGACGGATGCTGGCAATGGGGGCCGACCCGAACTTGACGAAGCCGGGCGAGGACACGCCGCTCCACCAGGCCGTCGGATGGGGGCACGTCGCGATGGTCCGCATCCTGCTCGACGCCGGCGCCGACCCGAACGCACGAGCCTCCTGGGGGCGGTCGCCCCTGGTGCACGTCGCCCACGAATACGGCCGGCTCCCGCTCGGCAAGCACAGCGATATATCAGGATGCGCCCGGGAACTGATCGCCGCGGGTGCCGACCTGGACTCGCGAGACGACGAAGGACGGACCGCGCTGGAGGTCGCCGCCGCGCGGGGACGCGAGGATCTGGTGTCGATCCTCCAGGAAGCTGGGGCCGGCACCGGGGGGCTCGCCGAGGCCAGACTGCTCCGGGCCGCCGAGGAAGGCGATCTGGCCTGTGTGAACGCGCTGATCGCCGAAGGCGTCGACGTTGACACCCACACCCCGCAGGGTCACACGCCACTCATGCACGCCGCGCGTCAGGGTCATCTCGAAATCGTCCGCGTGCTGCTGGCTGCGGGCGCCGACCCCAGGGCTCGCACCGAATTCAACTACACGCCCTTGCAATCCGCCGTCTGGATGGAGCACACCGAGGTCGTCCGCGCATTGATCGCGGCCGGAGCCGACGTTCGCCTCGCCGCGGGCAATCCCCCGCTTTCTCCGCTCGAGAACGCGGTCGCCAGGCGCAACGCCGAGATCGTCAGACTCCTCCTCGAGGCCGGTGCCGCGCCGGTTCCGTCGAGCACTTTCGCCTCTCCGCCACTCCACCTCGCCATCTCGCACAACGTGGTCCCCATCGTCCGATCGCTGCTCGAAGCCGGGGCCGATCCGGACGCGCGCGAGCCGCATTCCCACTCGACCGCCCTGCATATCGCGGCCAAGATGGGACGAACGGACCTCGTGCGAGTCCTCCTCGAGACCGGGGCCGATCCCGACGCCCATGACGAGTCCGGGCAGACCCCACGCCAGATCGCCGAGCGCGAGCGCTGGCCGGATGTCGCTCGCCTCCTCAACCAGGCCGCCGCGGGCCGATAGACCGGTCGCCCACATCGGCCTGATCACGCCGACCGCACCGTGGTTTCCGCCGGGGGGTGCCGGCCTCGTTGGGCGGAGGTTCCGTGAAGCATGCCCCGGAGCTACGGGGACATAAGGTCTTCCGTCGATTTGGACGTAGGCAATCGGCGGAGCGATCGCCGACAATCGGACATCCCGGGATCGTTTCCTCCTCAAAAGGCCGTTGCCGATTCCCGGGCCGGGCTCGTGTAACCTTTCCGCCAGGCCCGGAAGGTTAGTCTCAGGAGGCGTGCGCGAGATGAGTTCGAGCGTATCCGACACCGAGGAATTGATCCGGAAAGCCTGCCGCGGTGATTGCCACGCGGGAGAACGGCTCCTGGCGGCGCACCGAGACCGGATCCGGCGGATGGTCGCCGCGCGGATCGATCCTCGTGTGGCGGCGCGGATCGACCCGTCCGACGTCGTGCAGGAAGCCCTCGCCGCGGCCGCCGAGTCGTTGCCCCGATACTTTCAAGAACGGCCCTTGCCTTTCATCGCCTGGCTTCGCCAATTCGCCTGGGAACGACTCATGAAGATCCATCGCCACCATATCGACGCGCAGAAGCGTAGCGTCACGCGGGAGGAGTCGTTGTCGCCGCTCCTCTCCGACGAATCCGTGCGGGATCTGACCAGGCGCCTGACCGCCGACGGGACCAGCCCGAGTCAACATGTGATACGGGACGAGGTGAGGCGACAAGTTGGCGAGGCCCTCGCCCGGTTGACCCCCGGAGACCGGGAGCTCCTGATCATGCGAAACGTCGAACAGATGGCGATGGGCGAGATCGCCGAGGTACTCGGCATCAACGAGGGAGCGACCAAGGTGCGTCACCTGCGAGCGTTGCGTCGGCTCCGAGCCTTCCTGGAGCCATCGCGATGATCACGAGCATCACCGGGGGGTTTACAAGCGAATTGGACGCGATCCTCGCCGATCTGGTCAACCGGTTCTTGCAGCGGGTCCAGGCGGGCGAGGCGATCGATCCGGATACCTTCGCCGCCGAACATCCCGAGTATGCCGCGGCCCTCCGGGACGTGTTGCCCGCCGCGGCCGCACTGGCGGATTTCCAGGATTCGGAGCGATCCGCCTCGATCCCTCCGATCCGGGACGGCGTCCCCGAGGCCGGGATCCTGGGCGATTTCCGGATCACTCGCGAAGTGGGCCGGGGCGGGATGGGGGTCGTCTACGAGGCCGAGCAGATCTCACTCCGTCGCCGCGTGGCACTCAAGATCCTCCCCGTCGGGGCGGCGCGGGACCCGAGGCAGTTGGCGCGGTTCCACGTCGAGGCCCATGCGATTGCGACCCTGAACCATCCCAACATCGTGCCGATCTTCGCCGTCGGCAGCGACCGGGGGGTCCACTTCTATGCGATGCAATTCATCGAGGGTCGCTCGCTCGCCGAAGTCATCGCCGAGCGGCGTCAGGATCGGGAGAAGGCCGGCCAGGACGACCCCGGCCTGTCGCTCGCCGAGGCGGCTCGACTGGGACTCCAGGCGGCCGAGGCCATCGGCCACGCCCACGCGATGGGGATCCTCCATCGCGACATCAAGCCGGCCAACATGCTCGTGGACGGCCGAGGCCATCTCTGGATCGTCAACTTCGGCCTGGCCCGCATGCAGGCCGAGAGCGACCTGACTGGTACGGGCGACCTCTGCGGCACGCTCCGCTACATGAGCCCGGAGCAGGCCCTCGGCCACGGCATGCTCGACGGGCGCAGCGACATCTATTCGCTGGGGGCGAGCCTGTACGAGCTATTGGTCCTCCGCCCGGCCTTCGATGGTCGCGACCGCCAGCAACTCCTCCGTCAGATCGCCGACGATGAGCCGGTGGCGCCCCGGAAGCTCGACCGGAGGATCGCTCGCGATCTGGAGACGATCATCCTCAAGGCCACGATCAAGGAACCTTCAGGGCGATACCAGTCGGCTCAGGAGCTGGGCGAAGACCTCCGGCGATTTCTCCAGGGTGCTCCGATCCTCTCGCGACCACCTGGACCCTATGAGCAAGTCGGCCGATGGATGCGGCGGCACAGATCCGCCGTCGCGACGGCCGCCGGGATCGTCCTGCTGGCCCTGGTCGGCCTGGCCGCCGGAAACCTCATGCTCTGGGAGGAGAGGAGTCGGACGAAGGAGAATCTCGAGCTGGCATTGAGGGCCCTCGACTCGTTGCACGTCTATCTCGGAGAAGAGGGGCTCAACACCAATCCCGAACAGGCGGGTTCGATCCTGAACTCCTTGCAGGCGGACCTGGCCCTTTACGCGAGGCTCTCCGGCCAGAACCCCCACAATCAAGAGGCCCGATGGGGATCGGCGCGGGCACACCGCCGGATGGGCGACATCCACGCGAGATCATCCACAGCCAAGCTCGATGAGGCCGAAGCGTCCTACCGCGTGGCTGATGCTCTCCTCGCGGAGTTGCTCGCCAGCGACCCGTCCAACCTCTCGTATCGCGAGGAACACGCCTTGCTCCTCGGGAATTGGGGGAAACTCGTTTACCTCGTCGGTGGCAACCGCGCCTTCCGGGGATCGCTGGCTGCGGAGGGTCCTTTGCGCCGGTCGCTCGAGATCGATCGAGGACTGATCGCGGAGCACCCGGCCGAGACGCGTTATCGGCGAAGGTCCGCGCAGAATGCCCTCTATTTAATCGGCGTCTTGTTCATCGCCGATCGGACGGTCGAACGCGAACGGTGGCTCGCCGAGGCGCAGAGCATCTTACGCGACGTGCAACCAGACTCGCCCGCGGACCAACTGGATCTTGTCGTCGTTCACAAGTTGCTGGGCGACGTGTTGCATGCCACCGGCCGGCCCGAGGAAGGGGCGCAAGCCTATTTTCGGTCCATCGCGCTCCTGGAATCGCTGCCGTCGGAGCCGCTCCCGAGTCAGGCTTATCGACGCTCGGTCATCGAGGTCTTCGGACGACTGGGCCAGCAATCCTTCTGCTCCACGAGTCAGCCCTCGAAGGAGATGGAGTACTTCGCCCGGGCGCTGCCCGCCTGGGATCTCCGGGTCGCGGGCATCGATCTCACGGCGGCCGAGCAGCGGATCCGAGCCCGCGCTCATCAGACGATGGGCTACCTATTCGAGAACAACCGCCGACATCAAGAGGCGATCAAATCCCTCCTCCGAGCCGGGGAACTGGGAGAGACGCTCTTCAAGGCGCATCCGTCCGTGCTCGAGTACCGAAAAGCTCTCGCCGACAATTCGCGGAACCTGGGGAGACTGTTGATGACGGCGGGGTGCCCCACCGAGGCTTTGAGATCCTTCGATCGAGCGATCGAGCTGATGCCAGAAAGTGATCGCATCAAGGAAAATGCCGTCTGGTCTCTCGTGATGTATCCCAATCCGCGACCCGCTCGGGCGGTCGCGATCGCCGAGCAACTCGTCAAGGCTCACCCGGATCAGCCGGCCCAGTGGAGTCGCCTGGGGCAGGCCCGAATCCGGGCCGGCGACTGGACGCGCGGGCAGGAGGCCCTGGAGCACGTCATCCGGACGGCCGACGGGGGCGGCCTCGACGACTGGCTCTTCATGGCCATGGCCCGCCGGCACCTCGGCGATGCCCCGTCGGCACGGCGGTGGTACGACAAAGCAGCCGTCGAGCTGGATGGCTCGACCGCTCCCCGAGATCCCGCGATCGACCACCTCCGGCGCGAGATGGCGGGCTTGATCGGCGTCCCGGTCCCCCGGGCACCCGTACGATCCCGCCCCGAGTCCTGACCTGACCGAAGCACCCCGACCCTTTCCGTACCGCCTCGACAGGCGTCAGCCGGGCGATCCCGGTGCGCGGCAACTTTTCAGGAGTCCGACCGATGAGACGATGGTCCTGCATCCGAGCGACAGCCCTGGCATTGCTCCTCATGGCATCGCGGCCGGTGAGCGCCGGCTTGATCGGGAACGATGACACCACCGGCACCTTGTACGACGTCAACCCCACGACCGGGGTTGCATCCGACCCGCGTGCCACCGGGATCTCGAAGCTGGTGGGTATCGCCTATAGTCCCGGTGGCTTTCTCTACGGTATGACGAGCTTCCTGGGCGGCCCAACCCCGAACGCCCTCTACAAGATCGATCCGACGACCGGGGCTTCAATGCTGGTCGGTGCGACCGGACTCAAGGGCATCTTCGAGGGCGACCTGGGTTTCGACCCGACGACCGGCGTGCTTTACGGAGTCCAGAACGTCACGACCGGCGGCCTCGGGCTCTTCACGCTCAACACATCCACCGGCCTGGCCACGTCGATCGGCAATGTCGAGCGTTCCGGTGATCTCTCGGACCTGGCGTTCGATAAGGCCGGGAATCTCTTCCTCCTCGACGACGACAGCAACACTCTGCTCGAGGTCAACAAGTCCAATGGCTCGATCATCAGCTCGGTGCCGCTCAGCCTTACGCTCGGGCCGGTGGGAGCCATGGCCTTCGACCCTTCCTCGGGAAAGCTCTACGTCGTTGACGGGACCGACGGCCCATACACGGGCACCAATAGCCTCTACACGCTCAACACGACCACCGGGGTGCTCTCGCTGATCGGAGACACGGGACTGTCCGCGGGACTGGCCGGCCTGACGTTCACGCCCGCTTCAGTTCCCGAGCCGACGAGTTGGTGTCTGCTGGGCATCGGCATGCTCGGGATTTTCGGGTTCGGCCGGCGCAGGGCATCGAGGTCTGCGAGATCTCACGATGCGACTCCCGTTGTCGGTTGATCTGGACCCGTCTTCGCGGTACGCTGGGCGAGTGTTCGAGAATTGTTGGACAATTCGCCCCGCCGGATCGGGAGTACCTGGATGTTACGAGTCCTGGGCGGACCGAAACGCTTCTGCGACGGCCTGACGCGGCGTGAGCTGCTCCAGGTCGGCTCGCTCGGGATGCTGGGACTGGGCCTTTCCGACTGGCCGGCGACGACGGTCAAGGCCGGCGAGTCGCGGCCCACGACGAACTTGCCGGGTTTCGGCCGGGCCAAGTCGTGCATCCTCCTCTTCATGTACGGCTCGCCCAGCCAGCTCGAGACGTTCGACCCCAAGCCCGATGCTCCGCTGGAGATCCGCGGAGAGCTGGGCTGCATCCCCTCGAGCGTCCCGGGCCTGAACGTCTGCGACCGGCTCCCTCGACTCTCGCAGGTCATGGACAAGGTCACGCTCATCCGATCGGTCTCGCATCCCTATCCGATCCATGGAGTTGCGTTTGCGACCTCGGGGATCCCCAAGATCGACGTCGCCCTCGAAATCAATCCGCAAGATCCGAACCATTGGCCCTTCATCGGCTCGGCCGTCGACTACATCGACGGGCATCAGTCCAGGAGTCCCCGATCCCCTCTGCCGCGGAACCTGGTCCTTCCCTGGGCGTTCAGCAGCCAACGAGTCGGCGAGGTGCCGCGCTCGGGGCCCTATGGAGGATTCCTCGGCCGGGCCTATGATCCCGTCTGCACCGAGTTCGTCGGCAAAGGGACGAAGGTCGCACGCAAGACGCTGGCCGGCAACGTCTGGGAAGACGTGGAGCCTTACCGAGGGATCACGCCGGAGAGCCGGCTCCAGCTCAGTTCCGTCAGCAACCTGGGGCCCGAGTTGACCCTCGATCGACTCGATCGCCGACGCACGCTCTTGCAGCAGATCGAGCACCTGCGACGCGAGGCGGATGCGTCGGCCTCCCGATCCTCGGGGATCGACCGTCATCGCGCGATGGCCTACAACCTGGTCGGCTCCGAGAGCCTGCGACGGGCGTTCGACCTGGGCCAGGAGCCGGACGAGACCCGCGATCTCTACGGGATGACGCTCTTCGGCCAGGCATCACTGACCGCTCGGCGACTCGTCGAAGCCGGCGGGCGGTTCATCACCGTCTTCTGGGACGAGTTCGGCCTGGCCGGCACCGGATGGGACACGCACTGGGATCATTTCCCGCGGATGAAGGATGAGCTGCTTCCCGGACTCGATCGCACGTTCTCCGGGCTCCTGGTCGACCTGGACCGTCGCGGGCAGCTCGACGAGACGCTCGTCGTTCTGCTCTCCGAGCATGGCCGGACCCCCAAGCTTTCCATGACCAACGGCGGCGGACGCGACCACTGGTCGCGGTGCTACTCGGTCGTCATGGCCGGCGGCGGCGTGGCGCGAGGGGCCGTCGTGGGGCGATCCGACAAGATCGCTAGCGACCCGGCCGAGCGCCGGGTGTCGCCCAAGGACATCCTGGCCACGATCTACCACCTCCTTGGTATCGACCCGGGCATGACGATCGCCGACCTTCAGGGCCGTCCGATGGCTCTCATCCCCGACGCCGAAGTCATTCGCGAAGTCCTCGCGTAAGGTCGCCGAACTTCCCAATCCCATGAATCGAGGCGATTTCAAACGCCTGGCGGAACTCCGTATCCGGGAAGCCGAGGCACTCTTTCGTGTCCGGCTTTTCTCGGGAGCGTATTATCTCGGCGGGTACGCTCTGGAGTGTGCGCTCAAAGGTTGTATCGCAAAGAAAACGAGACGTTATGACTTTCCCGAGTCTCCCAATCGGGTTCGAGAATGCTACTCACACGACCTGGTACAGCTTGTCGCCGTCGCCGGCCTGAAGGCAGAATTAGAGAAGAATAAGACTTCCGATCAGGAGTTCGAAGGATTTTGGGAAATCGTGATCGAATGGTCCGAGCAGAGTCGTTACGAGCTCGTGCCGGAAAACGACGCTCGAGACCTCCTGAAGGCAATTAATGATCCCAATCATGGAGTGTTATTATGGGTCAAGTCCTTATGGTAGGCGCCCGGGTCCTGTTGCCGGAAGTCATCGATGAAGGAAGACGATTGATCCGGGCGCTCCTTGCGTCCCAGTTCGAACTCAACGCGGTGTATTGGCTCTTCCTGGATGAGTCCGAGCGTTGGAAATTGATGATCGCCTCGCCGATCCGCGATCGTGACGGTGCATTCCCGGCCTATTCCCGGCTGCGATCCGTTCGCGACGCGATGGATCCTCCGCTGAAGATTGAGACGACCGACGTCGCACTGACCAGGGGCGGGGATCGTCGAGCCAAGGCTTTGCTGAACCGATTCGACTTCAAGCACGCGAAGATCGATGAAGTCATCGAACGTGAGGGGCTGGATGGTGAATACATCGAGGCCGCTTACCTCTACCACCTCTCCGAGGACTGATCCCAGACGGTCGGCGACGCCGATGAAATACCGATCTCGGACTCTGGTGATCGCTGTCTTCCTGACGCTGGGGCCAGCCAGATCCGCGCTGGCGGGTATGCCGGTCGCTCTCCTGAGCGACGTCGCCCGGATGCGGCTTCAGACGATCTCGTTCTTCCTGCTGTGCTTCCTGCTGAGCTCGTGGGGCGTCCAGATGATCTGGAACGCGGCACGAAAAGACTTCCCGCGGCTGCCTCGCCTGAGCTTCGCGCGAGCGAACGGGCTGGTCGCGATCTGGGGGCTCCTCTTCGGCCTTGTGCTGACGATGATCTCCGGGCGCGGGAGCTCATGACACCCGGGGCATGGAAGAAGACGGGCCTGACCTACACGCTCGCCGAGGACGTGCCGGCGGTTGACCCCGCGGCCACGATGCAACTTGAGATGCAACGTCGGCATGCCCTGGACCGACTCCGAGCCGCCTTGTGGACCTACGCAAGGCATCACGACGGACATTTTCCGCCGAACTCCAGGCCGCCGGAGATCCCCGAGGACGCCTGGCGCGTCCCCGACCCATCGGAAATGCGATATGTCTATCAGCTCGGACTGGTCGCCGATCGGGACGCAATCCCGCTCGCTTACGAGCCGAAGATCTTCGGCGAGGAGCGGTTCGTCCTCCTCACGAACGGCGACATCGTGCGAATGAATGAGGAGAAACTGAGCAAGCTCCTGGACGGGAGGCCATCTCCATGAGGCGATCGTTCGTCCAAGTGGGACTCGGATTCTTCGTCCCGGTCTTGATCGCTTTCCTCGGAAATGGCGTCCCGCTCGATCTCGCGATCGCGATCGTGTTCGGCTGGTTCATCTACCTGATGGGGGTCTTTCCCAAGATCCGGGTGAACTGGGATGGAGTGGCGACCGGCGTCGTCTGCCTGGTGCTGATCGCGATCGGGTCTCACCTGTTCCTCGGCTGGCTTTACGCTCAGGCGAGGGAGGTGAAGGACTCCATCGACCGGCGCTGGCCATGGCGATGGACCGGATGGCTTGTCGCGACAGTCGTGCTGATGTTCGTTGCGGGGCTGGCCGCGGGGGGCGCGGCCCATCAGGTTGGCTGGCTGATCCTCTCTCCCGGATCCCTGGTATCTGGCTGGGGTAGTAGTATGGCCGCCCAGAGGGCCCAATCGACGAACAACCTCAAGCAGATCGCGCTGGGTGTCTACCACTACAAGGAGGCACTGGGGACCTTCCCGCCCGGCGCCACTTTCGATCGCCGAGGCTGCCCGCTCCAGAGCTGGCAGACGATGATCCTCCCCTATAACGAGAACAAAGACCTTTTCGACCGGATCGACGTCCAGATTCCATGGGACGATCCGCTCAACGCCGCGGCGTTCCGTACCAAGTTGCCCTTCAGCCTGAATCCCGGGATTCCGTATTCCGAGAACGCGGTCGGTTACACGGAGAGCGCCGCCGGTTACGCACTGAGCCATTACGCGGCGAACGTCCATGTCCTCGGGGGTGACACGCCTCGGGCCCCGAAAGATGTGACCGATGGCGAGTCGAATACCTTCATGGCCGGCGAAGTCGTGAGCCGGTTCAAGCCCTGGGGCGACCCGACCAACTGGCGCGACCCCGCACTCGGGATCAACAAGTCTCCGGACGGGTTCGGCAGCCCGTTCCCGGGCGGGATGAATTTCTCATTCGTCAACGGCTCGGTGCATTTCATCAAGAACACCATCGACCCGAAGGTTCTCAAGGCGTTGAGTACGCCGAAGGGTGGCGAACGCATCTCGAGCGATCAATACTGAGATTCTTCGCCGAGACCCCTGGACGAAAGGTGATGAAACGATGGCCGCCCCGGAACCCTACATCGACGCCCACTCGCACATCTGGACGCCCGACGTCGCCCATTACTCGCTGGCGAAGGGCTTCACGGTCGCCGACATGCAGCCACGCTCCTTCACGGCCGAGGAGCTGCTCGCGCTTTGCCGGCCGGCCGGGGTCGGACGGGTCAACCTGATCCAGATGAGCTACTACGAATTCGACAACCGGTACATGCTTGACATGATCAAGCTGTACGCCGACCGGTTCGTCGGCACGGCGATCGTCGATCCTCTGGGTGACGACCCGGGCCGTGCGATGCGAGACCTCATCAAGGGAGGCGTCCATGCCTTCCGCATCCAGCCGCAATACAGCAAGCAGCCGCCGGCCCGATGGCTCGAGCCGGCCGGTTATGCCGCGATGTTCGCCACCGCCGCCCAGACCGGTCAGGCACTCAGTTGCCTGATCGATCCGAAAGGCTTCCCCGAAGTCGAGCGGATGTGCCGGCGGTTTCCCGATACGAAGGTCATCATCGACCACCTCGGACGGATCGGTGCCGGGCCCGATGGGGCCATCCGCGATGCCGACGTCGATGCCCTCTGCCGACTCGCCGAGCATCCGAACATCTCCGTCAAAGTTGGCGCTTTCTATGCTCTGGGAAAGAAGGCCCCTCCTTATGTCGATCTGGCTCCGCTCATCCGTCGCGTTGTTCGGGCCTTCGGGGCGAATCGATGCATGTGGGAGAGCGATTGCCCATTCCAGGTCGTGAAGGATCGCTATGTTGACAGCCTGGCACTGATCCGCGACCACCTGGATTTCCTGGGCAGGGACGATCGCGATTGGTTGCTGTTCCGCACGGCGGAGCGAATTCTCTTCCAACCGCTCAAGTCTTGAAATCGCTGACACGGAATCGGGAGGGCGAGCCTCGCCCTCCCGCGAGCACGATCGGCCATCGAGCCGTACAGTCGAGGGCCTTCGCTTGACCGTTTCCGGAGCGAAAGCATAAGATCCTTGAGGAGTTGAGTACACGAAGGATAGTCCATCGTCCCAGGGGATCCGACCCGGCCGGACGACGAGAGGTCTTAGGATGAAGAAGCAGCCGCGGCGCGCCGGACTCCGTCTGCCCCTCCCCCCGTGCGCCACCAGCTTGAACACGTCGTCCCGACGGTCATCCACGATCCAGAGGCGGAGATGACGGCCCTCGGGCGATTGACGTCTCACGCGATCAAGGAGCCGGGCCAGTACCTGCGCTGGCCCCTCACGATCATCACGGTCCTCGCCATCGGGTTCGTGGTCTGGAGATTGGCCACGAGCGGTCGTTCGACGGCCGGGGACGTCTGGTTGAAGCTCGAGTCCGCCAAGACCTCCGAGGATCGGGTGAATCTGGCGAAGGAGTATCCGAAGACGACGGCGTCGAGCTGGGCGCTTATCCAGGCGGCGAAAGACTATTACAGGCTGGCGTTGGAGGACCTGCCCCAGAACCGCGACGTGGCGATGCCGACCGCGAAGAAGGCGCTTGACCTCTTCGACCAGGTCGTGAGCGAGGCCCCGCATGACTCTCCGCAGGCACGGGCCGCGGCGCTGGGAAAGGCGCGAGTCCTCGAGTTGCGAAACGATCTGCCGAAAGCCATCGAGCAGTATCAGCTCGTCGCCAAGGAATGGCCCGGCACCCCCGAGGCCGAGGACGCCAAACGCTTCGAGACCGCTCTCCGCGATCCGGAGGCTGAGGCATTCTACAAGGATTTCCAGGCGTATTCGCCGACGAAGATGACCTTGCCGCCACTCGGCACCGAGAGCTTGCCTTCGTCGCTGTTGGGCCCGATCAGCCCTCCGACCACGACGAGCGGTACGAATGCTCCCTTCGGCCCCTTGAACCCCATGCCCAACCCGGCTGGCAACACGAGCACCTCGCCGCCCGCCGAGCCGGTCTCGAAGGGACTGCCCGAGGTCCGGATCGAGCCCAGGACACCGACCGTGAAGGCGCCCGCCGAGGCCGCCACGCCCAAGATCGCCGTGCCGACCGGGTCTCCCAAGATGGAGCCCAGCAAGCCCGCACCGGCTCCCAAGCTGGAGCCCGCCAAGCCGACGCCCGCTCCCAAAGTCGAGGCCAGCAAGCCCGCACCGGCTCCCAAAGTCGAGGCCAGCAAGCCCGTATCGACACCCAAGATGGTGGAACCGCCAAAGTCGGGTTCCACTCCGAAGACGGAGCCCACAAAGCCATCCCCGACCCCTAAAGCAGAGCCCACTCCGCCGTCGCCGACACCCAAGTCCGAGTCCACGAAACCGATGCCGACACCCAAAGCGGATCCCGCAAAGATGGAGCCCCCGAAGCCGGCTCCGACGCCGAAAGCGGAGCCCGCCAAGCCGGCTCCGGCCCCGAAAGCGGAGCCCGCCAAGCCTGCGGTCCCGCAGAAAGCGGATGACTTGCCGGGCGAAGTCTTCTCTTCCAAAGGCGAGTCCAAGCCCTGAGGAATTCTCGCAGCAGGGTGGGCACAATGAACTCACCCTGCCGTCGATCATCGAGGGCGTTGCCGCTCGATCGAACGTGCTCGCGTCGCCGGGACCAGTCTCTCTACCCGTCCGGGATATCCTCCACGTTGAAACGCGATTATGTGGCCTCCGCCTCTCTCCGAGACACCCCAGGAATTCGAGGTCAAGCCCCGGACCGATGGTAAGCGGATCGATGCGTACCTCGCGAGCCGCTACACGGACTATTCTCGGGCCGTGATCCAGAAGGTGATCGACGCCGACGCCGTTCGGGTCAATGGCCGGCCGGTCAAGGCGTCGTATCGGGTGCGGACCGGAGACCGGGTCGCCATCCACCTGCCGGAGTTGTCCGAAGCGGCCCCCGAACCGGAAGATATCCCGATCGAGGTGATCTACGAGGACGAGGCGCTGACCGTGGTGAACAAGCCGCCGGGCATGGTCACGCACCCGGCCAGGGGGAACTGGCGAGGGACCCTGGTCAACGCGCTCCAGTTCCACTATGACACGCTCTCGACCCTGGCCGGCGAGCATCGCCCGGGCATCGTCCACCGCCTCGACCGCGACACGACGGGGCTGCTCGTCGTCCTCAAGGACGAACAGGCCCACCGTCGGCTGGCACTCCAGTTCGAGCTGCGCGAGGTCCACAAGGAGTACCTGGCACTGGTGCATGGAGTCCCCCAGCGCGACAGCGACTACATCGAGCGGAGCATCGGGTTCCACCCCACCGTCCGCGAGAAGATGGCCATTCGTGCCCCGGAGGACGGCGGCAAGACCGCGGTGACCTTCTACGAGGTCGTCGAACGGTTCCGCGA
Organism: uncultured Planctomycetota bacterium; assembly: GCA_963743925.1. Classification (GTDB taxonomy): domain Bacteria; phylum Planctomycetota; class Planctomycetia; order Isosphaerales; family Isosphaeraceae; genus CAVZRC01. Next base: position 740,030 of record CAVURY010000041.1, read on the forward strand.
CTTCGCCCTGGTCCGTTGCAAGCCTCAGACCGGGCGCACGCACCAGATCCGCATCCATCTCACCCACATCGGCCACCCCATCCTGGCCGACAAGCTCTATTCCGGGCGGGACCGCATCACGCTAGCCGATGTGGTCGTGGCCGACCGTAGGACCGCGCCGGCTCCGGAAAACGCCGGGATCACGCTGATCGATCGCCAGGCGCTCCATGCCCACCGGTTGCGGTTCCGGCATCCCCTCTCCGGCCAGGACCTCGAGCTGACAGCGCCCCTACCGGAGGACATGGAACGCACGCTCCAGGCCCTCCGGACTCATCGGGGCATGTGAATCACTTGAGAGCGGCCCCTGCCGGCTCCGCACGGCTATCACCCTGGGAAGGGTGGGCGGTCCCGAGGACGCTGTGATGCATCCCATAGATGAAATAGATCGCCAGTCCGATCAGCATCCAGACGATCAGCCGGATCCAGGTATCCGCCGGCAGCGTGCACATCAAGGCCACGGCGGAAATGACCCCCATCGGGCCGGTGAACCAGATCAGCGGGGCCTTGAACGGGCGCTCGACTTCCGGCTGCGAGATCCGCATGGCCACGACGCCCGCCGAGACGACGGCGAAGGCGAACAGGGTGCCGATCGACGTCAGTTCGCCCGCGATGCTGATCGGGATGGTGGCCGCGGCGATCATCACGATCAAGCCCGTGATGATCGTCGTGATCCACGGGGTGCGGAAGCGGGGATGGATCTTGGCGACCGCCGCCGGTAACAGGCCGTCGCGGGCCATCGAGTAGAAGATCCGCGGCTGGCTCAGGAGCATCACGAGGATCACTGAGCTGAGCCCGGCGATTGCGCCCAGCTTCACGATCCCCGTGAGCCACCTCAGCCCCATGGCGTCGATCGCCACGGCGACCGGATCGGGAACGTCGAGGAGTTTGTAGTTGACGACGCCCGTCATGACGATCGCGCCCAGGCAGTAGAGGATCGTGCAGACGATCAGCGAGCCGATGATCCCGATCGGCATGTCGCGCTGGGGATTCTTCGCCTCCTGGGCGGCGGTCGAGACCGCGTCGAACCCGATATAGGCGAAGAAGACCAGCCCCGCGCCTCGGAAGATGCCGCTCCACCCGTAATGGAACCACTCGGTGCTCTCCGGGATGAACTTGCCCCCCCAGTTGGCCGGGTTGACCATCGGCAAGCCGACGATGATGAAAGTCACGACGATGGCCACCTTGATCAGCACGATGACGTCGTTGACCCGCGCCGACTCCTTGATGCCGACGACCAGGAGCGCCGTGACCATCGCCACGATGAACATCGCGGGGACGTTGAACAGGGCGGTGACCTGGTTGAATCCCTGGTAGGCGACCCCATGATCCGTGAAGAGCTTGATGACCTCGTCGCTGACCGCCGTCCAGCCGTGACGCATATGGAGCTGATCGGCGATCGCGTTGGGGACCTCGATCAACTTCGTGCGGGGCGATGCCGTGAACTGAGCGGGGATGTGGATTCCGAAGTCGCGGAGGACGCTGGTGACATACCCCGACCAGCCGATGGCGACCGTGGTGGCGCCGACCATGTACTCGAGGATCAAATCCCACCCGATCAGCCAGGCGATGAACTCGCCCATCGTGGCGTAGGCGTAGGTGTAGGCGGATCCGGCGATCGGCACGGTCGAGGCCATCTCGGCATAGCAGAGCCCCGCGAACGCGCAGGCGATACCCCCGATGACGAACGAGAGCGTGACCGCGGGGCCCGCATTCTCGGCCGCCGCGTGTCCCGTCAATACGAAGAAGCCCGCGCCGATGATGGCCCCGATTCCGAGCATGACCAGGTTCATGCCCGAGAGCGTCCGTTTCAGGCTATGCTCGTTGTTCTCGGCCGCCTCGGCCTGGAGAGCGGGGATCGACTTTCTGACCCATAAATTCGCCATCGTTGTCTCGTACTCCGAATCAAGCTATTGGCATACACCCTGCGTCGTTCTCCGCTCCGGTTCGAAAGCCGCGTCGCGCGTTTTCCTCGATCCGATCGTTCGACGGCGGAAGGATCCGGGATGTTTGAGAGGACCTCACCACCCCGGATCAAGAGAGCGATCTCCGGGACCGATCATTTCCCTTTCTCATCCAGCTCCATGACCTCGATCTTGCGGATCTGGACCTTGCTCCCGGGGTCGTGCTGCTGGAAGGCGAAATGGCCATATTCCCAGGCCTTGGTGTACTCGATCAGCTCGTACAGCACCTCGCCGTTGATGATCACCTTGATGTGCGGGACCTTCTTGCCGCGCCAGTCCTTGTCCACGACCTCGACTTCGTAGGTGAACCAGGTGTCCGGCGGGACGATCTGCTTGTAGACGTGGACGAACCCATAAACCGAGCCGGTCCGGATCGGGTCGCGGTGGGTACTGTCGATCTGGGCCTCGTAACCTTCCGAGAAGCTGCCGTTGGGCTTCGGGCAGCGGAAGTACATCCCCGAATTGCCGCCGTCGCTGATCTTGACCTCCGCCTTGAAGCGGAAGTTCTTGTAATCGCCCTTCGGGCTGTAGAGCATCGACGCCTGGCCCGTTCCCACGATGGAGCCGTCGATGACCTCCCACTTACTCTTCCCTTCGCCTCCCCCCTGGGTCCAGCCGCTGAGGGTCTGGCCATCGAAGAGCGAGACCCACTCGCCGGCGGTGGCGGAAGTCGCGACGATCCCGTTCAAGGCCAGGCCCAGGATGCCCCAGGACACGAATTTTGGAAGTCGATTCATCGATGGAGAGCCCTCATTGGATTGTTCTGCTGGAGAAGCGGAGAATTCATGGTCGATGCAGGGCTGCGGACCGCATGGTTCGGACGGTCCGGCCCTGCCGCCAGCTCCGATCCTTCTCCCGGATTGATACCGTTTTGCATCGCGAAGATAGCGAGTCTAAGCGAAGGCATGTCCCGTCGCCAGGGGGCTGTGATCGGGCATCTTCCCGGCGACGGTTGGCCGGATGTCGTCGAAAGCAAAGGGGGGGCTTCCGTCTCTCACTCCACTCCTCGCGGAGCAAGCCATCACCCTGGATTGGCGATCGGCCTCGAAGTACAGTGAACCTGATCGAAGTCTTCTTCATGCCGGGTGAGATGACCGGCGGATCCCCTTCCACCCCAAAACTCCAGGGATACAGCCGATGACGACGCGACGTGCTTGGAATCCTTTCAGGCTCCGGTGGATCGGAGTATTGTGCCTGCTGGCGACCGGCCTGCCGGCCTGCGCAAGAGGGACCCGCTACAGTAATACCCCGTCCCCGGGAGGGCGACTGGATGAAACTCCACGAGAGTTTCGTCAAGCGCGCCGGGAGGCTCAATCGCCTTCCGAAGGCGCCCGGAAACCGGTCAACTTGCTGTTCCTCGGCGATTCGATCACGCAAGGGTGGAATGACAACGACGTCTGGAAGCGGTTCTATGGTCCCAGGAATGCGGCCAACTTCGGCATCGGCGGCGACCAGACCCAGCATGTCCTCTGGCGAATCCGGAACGGCGAGCTCGAGGGGATCGATCCGAAAGTCGTCGTGCTCATGATCGGTACCAATAACGCCGGCTCGGCGACGGCCGGCGAGATCGCCCAGGGTGTCAGGGCAATCGCCATGGAACTCCGCCAGAAGCTGCCCAAGGCCAAGATCCTGCTGCTAGGGGTCTTCCCACGCGGCGAAAAACCCGACGAGACACGCGAGAAGCTGGACGCCGTGAATACGAAGATCGCCAAACTTGAAGATGGAATACACCTCAAGTTCCTCGACATCGGTCGGTCATTCCTGAACAAGGACGGCACGATCTCGAGGGAGATCATGCCGGACTACCTGCACCTGAGCGGGAAAGGCTACCGAATCTGGGCCGACGCCATGGAGCCGACGCTCTGGCAGATGCTCGATGAGCCTCATTGAGCTCGTTCAAAGTTGTAATGAACGTCTCCAACTTTTGTAGGCGGCCTCTGTGAGGCCGCAGCTCGGATCGCGGTGTCACAGACCCCGCCTACAGCCATGGATTTTCGTGGGACCGCGCCCGACTACACGGAGCGACGTCACACGGGCGGAGTCATGCTTAGTGTCTGTCTCGGAAGGGTCTTGGACAGACTCTGATCTGGTCGGGCCATGGCACTCATTGGCACTCGATGGCAACTTTTCGCCGGGCCTTCGGCGCCACGGTCGCCGATCCCGGACCGGCCGGCATGCCCTGTTCAGTGGCGAGGAGATCGGAGCGATCGTCTCATCTCCCATTCCGAAGAGGGCCGCGCGGACAGCGAAGCGATGTCCTCGTCGCGAGGGCTGACCTGGGATGACTTCGCGCATCATCCCTTAACAATGAGGATGCCACCACTCTGGTAATTCGCTAACGCGCCTGCGGCGGCATCGAACCGTTTGTTGCCGTAACCCTTGGCGCACGAATGCGATAGAAGATCCGGAAGGATTTTCAATTTGCTCGACAGGTTTTCCCCTCATGGGACAGTCTCTTTCGGTTTGATGCATCGAAGGTTCATTGATCTTCGCGCACGGGGCCGGTATTCAGTCTGTCGACCTCCATTCGATTCCGGAGGCCCGACCATGGCCATCACACTCCCGATCATCACTCCAGGCCGCTCGGTCGATGCCACCGGCCGGGCCTTGCCGATGACCGATGAGGAGATTCGCGCACGGGCCGCGGAGATCGCCATAGGGCTGGACGCCCTCGATGACATGGGGGATGAGGAAGAGCAGCGGCAGACCCTCGACGCGCTGATGAAGGCCATCGATGAGGAGCCCTTGTCCGCCCGCGAGCGATTCCGGCCATGAGGCTCGTCTTCCTCGACTCCGGCCCGCTCGGCTTGCTGACCAACCCACGGGGAAGATCGAAGGCCGACCGGTGTCGGCAGTGGGTGAAGGACTTGGCGGCGGCTGGGGTGCGGGTACTCGACCCGTAGATCGCCGATTATGAGGTGAGAAGGAAGCTGATCCACATCAGGGCGATGGCGGGTATCCGGCGTCTCGACCAGGTCAAGGCCACGCTCGACTATGCGCCCCCTCACGACCGATGTCATGCTGCTCGCGGCCGACCTGTGGGCGGCGGCCCGAAGTGCCGGGCTGCCGACGGCGGCGCCCGAGGCGCTGGACGGAGATTGCATCCTGGCGGCCCAGACCCTATCGGCGGCCGGCCCTAACGATACGGTGACAGCGGCGACGGACAACGTCGCCCACCTGTCGAGGTTTGTGGACGCTCGATTATGGAAAACGATCACAGCCTGACCGATGACCCGTCGCATCTCATCGCTCATCATCCGAAAGCGAACTCAGGGCCTTGGCCTTGTCTGGTAGTAGTGGTGCCCTCCTCGTACGCTTCATCGGTCAGGAGGTCATCTCCTCTCGTGGCGGCTTTTGCCAATTGATCGGCGAGTTCATTGCCGCGGTGACCAGAATGACCCGGTAGCCAGACGAGTTCGACGACGTGTCTACCGCATAGGTCGAGGATCTCACGCCAGAGATCCTCGTTGCACTTGACCTTTCTTCTGACCTTCAAGCCGTTGGCCCTGGACTTGTAGGCCGTCCGCTTCTTGATCCCATCCACCAGGATTTCCGAATCTGAGTAGATCGTCACCTTGCAACGCCTCTTCAAAGCCTTCAGGCCGACGATGAGGGCCATCATTTCCGTCCGGTTGCTCGTCGTGAGACGGTAGCCCCCGGAGATCGTCCTTTGATGATGGCCGAACTCCAGGACGACACCGTAGCCGCCCGGCCCCGGATTGCCGATGCAGGAACCGTCCGTGTGAATCGTGACCTCCTGCAACTCGGCCCGCTCCGATTCCATCAATCCCTCCCTTGGCACCCTCTGCGATGGCTACGAGTAGGATCGCATGTTCAGTGCTGAGATGCAAGCGGGAGATCCGGTCTGCCGGCCGAGAAAGGGGTGAGACTTGGACGTAGGGACGGCGAAGCGGTGAGGTTAGGGCCTTCTTTCCAGAAGATACCTCAGAACGGCGGAGTCCAATGCGTTCCGTCCCTCTTCTCGCGTCCGGTTCCGTCATGGAGGACTGGGCGTTCCACGGCTACCACGACCGTGGTGACGTCGAGGCGCTTTCGGACCGGACGCAATCCCAGCCGCTGCACCAGCCATCGCCACGGTGGCATCTCGCAGCAACGCGAAGGAGTCCATCAGATACGGCTCATCGATCTGAACTCGTTCGCCCTCCGTGTAGCGCGCGGCGGTACCGGCCTTGTTGAGGTAGTCCGGATTGATCACGCCCCGGTTGTGTTCCAGGCAGTCACGGGCCGCTTTCATCTCGTAGAGTTTTATCCGCTGGGTCGCCGTCGGGCATCCGAGATGGAGGCGGTTGTCGATGTATCGGAACCACTTCTCCGGCCGCTCGTAAGTCAAGTCTCGGACGACACGTTCGATCAAGCCGTCCAGGATCGCGGCGCAGTCACGCAGGTGCAACAGGCGAGACAGGGGGATCTGGACTTCCTCCTGCTTCTTGCCCCGGCGTTGGCCCGTGGCCGGGTCGAAGTTCAGGTCCATGTCTTCGGGGTAGGCGGTCAGCCAAAGCTGGATCAGGCCCAGTACCCAGTCCTCCAGGAGACTGGAAAGCTCCCGGAACGTCGACTCGGCGAGCTGGACCCTCACGTATTTCTGTGACCGCGACTCCAGATCCCCGATAGACAAGTGCCGCTTGGTAGTCAGATCGACGATCCCAACCGGGCGACCCTTGGCGCAACTTGCTGCACGAACCGCCAGGCTTGTCGGGAATGCACGTAGAATTCGCGGACCTCGTCCAGTCGTTCCAGGACTCGAGCGGCCAGGTTGCGGATGTCGTCGGAGAGGGGCATGATTCGGTGCCCGGCCGTCAACCGGCCTCGTCGAGGATGGACTGGATCTGGGCCGCGTCGCCGAATCGGTCGAAATTGATGACGGTGACCGCCGGTTCGTTGTCCAGAGAGATCGCATCGGGATCGACCCAGTAACGAACCTTGTGACGGTCGAGCACGGCGCGTACGGCATCGAGTTGCGTCACGGTCACCATGAGGTAGGGCCCGGCGCCGACAGCGGTCGAAACACGAAGGCGGTCGTTCTGAGTCATCTCGTCGATCATGGAAGGTCTCCTCGCCCGGGGGTGGAACCCTGACCTCGATTGTAGACGACCTGCTAGGTGCCTGCCAGTTAGACAAGCTGTGGATCGGCCGGGAAGGTCTGGTCGAACAATGTGGCCAGCCGTCGATGGATATCGTCGCGGTCGTGGAGGAAGGGCGAGTCAAACTGCATCGTTGATGTCAGAGTACCGACGCCAGCGCGATGGTAACGTCGACCCCCGGGACGATCATCCGCACCAACTGCGAGGCGATCCTGCGCCCGCTGACGGCACGGCAAGGCGGCGGGCTGCGCTCGAGGATGGGTCAATAGCCCCAGTGTTCCGGTATCGAGGACGATCAGCCTCATGAGCCGAACCGCGGCCGGTCGGACAGCCGATCTTCATCGACGACGCGCATGAGATAGTCCAGGGTCTCGCGCTGCTCGACCTCGTCGCCGATTTCCTCGATGGCGTCGAGTGCCGCCAAGGCCAGTGCGTTCTGTTGGCGGATTTCTTCGTCGGTGAGCGGGACGGCCCTGCCGCGATCGTCGAACGATCTCGGGGAGGACACCGTCAAGGGGACCGTGGCCATGGGGTTTTCCTCCGTTTGGACGAGGCACCGAATGGCTGTCGACTGGCTTCGCGTTTCTCAAGGATACTTCGAAGGCGGATTGGCCGACAGTCGCCCGCCCTACCAACTCGACGGTAGCTATCAAGTCGTTCCTCTCAGCCGATTCTATCCGAAATTCCATGCGAAGGCGATGGGCCGTTTCGATAGAGAGGAGGCAAAGGTCGTATCGGGAAAGGAAGAATCAGGACGATGGCGGGCCGCTGGAGCCCGTCGCGTGGTTCACAGACCTATCCCAGGTGCGGATAACCCTTTCCAGGCGCTGGCCCGACCGGCGGAAGAGGCGAACTCCACAGATGAGTCCCGCCCACGGAAGACGTCTGCTTACAGAGCAGACCTCCGTCCCAGGATGTTACGTGGCTGGCCCGGGGCGACGTGCCGCTCTCGACCGGCCACCTTTCACGCCTGTGTCAACCGGCGGCGCGAGAGCATCCGTTCGGGAAGGATCCGGTGCCTTGTCGGCGTCCAAGGATGTACCCCAGGAAGTCGGGAGCGTTAATCTGCTCCGTTCCCATTTCTGGATCGGTTGACTTCGAGGCGACCCGACGCTACTTGCAAGTCCGAGTTGACGGTTCCCTTTTCTCCTCCGTCCGTTAAGTCGGGGTGAAACAGTGACATCCACGTCCGCGGGCCGGGGAGGAGCCGCCTGCCAGGCGAACCGATGCCGGCGGTTCGCCAATCGTTGGGGATCATGTCCTAGTCAAGACCCGTGCCCGTTCCGTAGATCTTCTCTGCCAATCTACGGATCTTGCCGAGACTGCGCCTGTATTTCAACTCGCTGGCACGCTGGAAGGCGTCGGCCAAGTACCTGCCGGCCATCTTCAGGTCGTCCCTTTCTCGGGAGTCGGAATGCGAGCGGGCATGATAGAATTCGGCATAGCCCAGGTAACAATCGGTCTCATGCAGCCTCATCTCAAAGCAGCAGGACAGGAGGCGAGTCTCCTCCAAACTCCTGAACGCCTGGTCCCATCGGTGGGCTGCTTGATAGACCTTCGCCATGGCCAACCAGCCATAAGGCAAGTGCGGCAATTGCCCGGTCTTTTCCAAGCCTGCAACGTGCCTCTCGAATTCGACGACGAGATCCTCCTCGAGGGGCTGGCCCGTCGCCTTGGTCTCCTCGATCATGCCGGCCGCATAGGCATACTGCCAGACGAATTCCTGCACGATCTTCAAGAGCACCTTACTCTTATCCTCCTCCGCATTGATGGCGGCCTGAGCCATGATCCTCGCCTCTAGGAACTTCCCCCGATTGATCAGGTGCTCTGCGTGCCAGAGGAGCCACACGGAGGTAAGGTTCTCAAGATGCTGCACCTTCTGAGCGAGGGTCCTGGCCTCATTGAAGAGCTTCTCGGCCTCGTCGGGCTGATCGACCAGGTCAAAGTATCGAGCTCGCTGAACCCTCGCATCGACAGGTTCATACCAATTAATGTTTTCCGTTGTGCTGAGCTCCAGCTCACGGTCGAATTCGATGCTCAGATACCGGCCATCCGCCTTCCTGGTAGGGCCGGCGGGCGTTTCCTGGGCGGCATCCGACGGCGGAAGCCCCTCGGTCCTCTCCTCTGTCTTCGCCACCATCGACAACGCCTTGTGAGTATGGAGTTCGGCCTTCTCCATGTTGCCCCAGTACAGGTAGATCTCACCCAGCCGACGCTGGATCATGACGCGATCGTCGGGATACGAGTCCTGCCTGAAGACTTGGTCGAGCGCCACGAAGGCCTTCCCGAACGATGCACAAGCCTCTTCGAAGCGAGCGAGGTGCCAGTACTGGAGGCCGCGTTCCTCCAATCCCAGGACGTAAAACCTCTTGATCTTCTCGACGCCTTCCTTCTTGCCCTTCCTCCGCAGATCGTCCAGCGACTCCCGACACAGGAGGGAACCGAGACAGATGGACAGGGCTACGAGCTCGATCCCCGGCCTCCCCAACATGTAGGTGTTGTATCGATCGCTACCTCTCTGCATGCAACGCCAGTAAACATGCATAAAAACATCGAGGAAATCATCGCCTTTCGCCGCCTGGCATCCGTGATACGCCGCGACGCACAGTTCCAGCATCTCTGAGAGTTGGTCGGGATCCCGAATCTTGTCGTTGTACTTTGACATGTTAATTTCGTACAGATATTGATGACATTTTCGACACGGCTCTTCGAACCTTTCCCGGAGCGAGCCCGCGAGATGGTCGCGCACCTCGGGGGGGATGGCCAGGGTCGTCCCGCCGCCGAAAGTCTGCATCCCCGCAGGCTCGCCGACGGTCAGCAGGTTCAGTCGCTTCAACTCCTCCAGGGTCTCCAGCCATTCGCCGTCGCCCTGATTGGCCAGGTTCTCCGTGATACCCGCGATCGATGCCTCCTGCTTTCGGATCGCGTTGACATAGGAGGTCTTGGCGGAGCGCTCGAAGAGCGCGAGCACGCGGAGGGCCTGGAGGATGCTCGGCGACGCCTCGAGCCAACTCTCGTAGATCCGCAGGAACCAGCCCAGCGCCTTGTCCCGGCCTCTGGATTCAACGCAGAGCCGTTCGAGGAGCTGCGATCTTGTCTCGTCAGCTTGCCGGTCCAGATAGCTCCCGAGCAGGACCAGTGATCGAGGATGCCCCTTGAGCGAGCCGGCGGCGCGGCGAACAAGCGCCTGGTCGTAGCCGGCCAGGTCGGGACAGTGATCGATGAGTACCTTCGCGCCGAGATGATGGTCGTCCTCTTCGCCGAGGCGGCCCAGCTCGACGCACCGGATCGGGGAAGGCGCCCCGGCGACGCCATCCCGGCGATATCCGTGGGTTTCGCCCCCGGAGGACCTTCCCTTCTGCGTGGATCGATCCAGATGGGCGGACCCACCCGCCCCCGACCTGTCATCGCACAGCTCGCGGATCAGCAATCGAGAGGTCACGATGCAGAGGCCGTTCGAGGAGCCTCTGTCGGCATCCGAGGTGTCCCGATCGGCGAGTTTCAGCAGCAACGCAAGCAGGGATTGGTCATTGAGCCAGGCTTCCCCAGTCTTCAGGGATCGGTCGAGCAGGGGCTCGTCCAGTCCATCCAGGATCAGGAGAAATCGTCGTTGACAGACCAACTCGGCGAGCTTCATGCCCGTTCGCCACGGGGAGTCCGAAGGATCGACGCCGCTCCCCAGCGAACCCATAGCGGACTCGAGGAACTTGCCTGCGGCCGTGATCCAGTCTCCCTGCCCGGATCCCGAGCCCGATACACCGTGGCCTGCCCCCCCGTACCCAGCCTTTCTTCGATCAAATACTTGCCGATTTTCTCCGGTATTCGCGATCCGCTCGCGTGGGCCCACCCAGGCGTCCGGGGAGGGGTCTCGTCGAAGACGGCCATTAGATTCCGATGTAATGAGTCCGGCAACAAGCCCGGGACCCAATATTCGTCCGCCTTGGGTTTCTCACCCCGCATGACCCGGTCGAAGCGGTGTTTCCGGGCGAAATCCTCGAACCATTTAGGGTCCTCGAGATCCTGCCTCGCGAGGATCTCCCCGATCAGGTCCACCTTCTCGCTCTGCCCAAAGGCGGCTCGGACGATCGAGTCGTACGCCGGAAATCGGCGGACATACTCGTTGACCTCGGCACTTAGCCCCCCCTCCGCCAAGAGCGACTTCTCGAGCAGGAGGAGTTCCCAGAGGAACGCCGGCTTCCCAGCCTCAGAGTATCGGGCCACGTACTCCTCGATCTGGGGACGGTGCCCCGCTCGCCACGCCCCCTCGAACGAATCGCAGTCCTTGTCCCTCCGACCTGGGCCTTCGCCGTCGAGGGGTGCTCGTTCGGATACGGGTCGTTCGCTCATCGTCCCTCCAGCTTTAGGGCTACGGCTTTAATGAGTTCCACTTTGCGTCGGATCGTCCGATCCGAGCAATCCAGTCGCTCGGCCATCACCCGATCCGTATAGCCCTTCGATTCCTGCGCGTAGCCTTCCAGCATCAGGTCGAATACGCGGCACGACAGTTCGTCATTCAGCGCTAATCGAATGCGAGAAATCTCCTCAAGGAACCCCGCCTCGGTGCCGGGAGGCGGTTCGTCGTCAGGGAAACCGTCCAGGCCCATCGCCGGTCCATCTCCGTTTGTCCCTCCCCGGTCCATCTCGCTGAGCAATTTATGGCGATCCCGCTTCTTGGCCCCTTGATGCCTCCACTGGTGGATGACCTTCTCCTCTGCGATCTTCCTCAGAAGCGCATAGAGACTCCGTCGATCATCTCGTTCGGAAAGAATACGACCGTTGGCAATGCCTTCGAGTAAGTCGTTGAAAGCGCTGTTGACCGCATCACCCGTGCTCGCGATTGGGTCAATCACTCGGAGCGCTATCCGCTTCCTGCGGACGTCCGCGATAAGGCGGCCATGGAAGAGGGCGAAGAGTTTCGCCGCAGCGGCTTGCTGCCCGGACCTCACATCGGCGATCAACTTCCACTCGGATCCTTCGCTCGAGTCAAGCATAGGTGCCCCCGCAGAGCGACGGGCGGGATTCGGGACTCGATTCCAGACATATCCCACTCGGCCAATCACCGGATTCTGTCGGAATTCTTCGGAGAACCATGTCCGGGTTGACCGACTGCGCGCCGGTGTAGAGATTGAGGTCGATTAGTCCAGTCGTGCGTCCGACCAGCGAGGGGATGAAACCCTCGAATTGCAGGATTCTGTCGCGAGAAGGGAGCAGCAATTCGTAGCCGTTTGGTTCGCGACGAGTTAATTCTCGCTTGAGGCACGGCTTCGATCAAGAGGTCAGGTGCTTCCGCACACGGTTTCGCAGTACGCGCCTCGCTTCCATGGCTCCGTCCCTCACAAATCCTCAGCCCGGTGGGGACCGGGAGAGGGCGGGCCGCGGCGAGCGAAGCTCGTGCAAAGTCGCGGCAGCCCGGACCGAGTCGATCTTCGGTCGCCACAGCGACCGCATGTTTCGCCCCGGAAACCCTCATTCCAAGAGGTGTGCTCATGAATTGGCGCGATTTGAGGTCGAAAAACGTTCTGCCGGGATATCCCGGCAAGCTCTTGCTCAGGGGCCTCGACGCCCCCCTATCCCCGGTACTGCCCGGGGGCCCTCTGCACGACGCCGAGGTTCACCATATCGCCCTCGCCATGAGCGAGCGGAAAGTGAGGCGCTGGGCTCGTGACCTTGAGGCTGTCCATCGCCTCAGGCCCGTGGAGCCGTTCCACCGTTGGCCGAACGAGGCACCGGGTTGCCCGCCGACGCCACCAGAGAATCACACCTACTTGGCCAGCTTCCAGGCCGAAGGTGTCCGCGTTGTCCTCCTGGCCCCGCCCCACCGCGGGTGTGTGCTGGCCCGCTTCCTCCGTAAGGCGGGTGAGGGCCTGCATCACGTCGCCTTTGAGACGGCAAACATTACGGCCTCCATGGCCGAGATGGCCGCGGCTGGGGTCCGTCAGGTCACCGACCTTGCCGATCGCGAGCCCGACCTGAAACAGGTCTTCTACAAGGGCGATCCCGATCCCCGCCTGATCGAGCTGGTCGAGAGCGCGCCCGGGTTCGCCGGCACGTTCAAGTGCGGGAACCTCGACGTCCTGATCGACGGCGAACGCCGAAATGCGTTCACTATTCGGCCTACGTCATTCCTGGAAGCGATGGACTTCCCCCTGTCGTTCTTTAAGTGACATGCCTCCTGCCGTCGTCCCCAGGCGGTCGGCCGTGCTGAGGCCGACCGCACCTATTCTTGAGTCTATTGCCGTTCCCACAACTTCTGATGCTCGAAAGGAGCAACTGATGAGGAGCCGTCTGTCCGTCGTCAAGGCCTATTTCGAGGGCCAGAACCAGTCGCAGGCTGACCGGGTCGCCGCCATGTTCAGCGACCAAGGTGAGGTCTTCAACGTCAACATGCCGCCGGTCAAGGGCAAGGCCGCCATCCAGGCGTTCTGCGAGAATCTCTACGACCGCACCGAGCGGCGCGAGTTCGAGGTCTTGACGGTCGCCGAAACCACTGACAAGGCGCTCGCCGAGTGGCGGGTCCGTATGACCTTCCGTCCCGGCGCCAAGATCGGCCCCTTCGAGCTGGCCAGCGGATTCGAAGTCGAACTCCGCGGGGTCAACTCCTTCGAGTTCGAGCCCGGCTCGGACTCCCTCCACTGCCTCCGGGTCTACCACGAGACCACGACTGTGGCACGGCTCGCCGGCGAACACGCCAATAAGATGTAACCCGCTCTCCGACTCCCTTACCCGTCAACCTCTCAAAGTGGAAAGGACCGAATTATGCTCAAGACGTTCGTCAACGGAAAGATCCATCGGCTCAAAGTCACCGCCCTTCAGCCTCACTACAACGGGTCGTGCTTGATCGACCCGGCGCTGCTCGAAGCTTCGGGCATCGAGACGTTCGAGAAAGTAGAGATTTACGGGCTCACGAGCAAGGCTCGCATCTCGACCTACGTCTTCCCCGGCGCAGTGAGGGGCGAATTCAAGCTCAATGGAGGTGCTGCGTTGCATTTCTCCCTAGGGGATGAAGTCGTGGTGGTCACTTATCGTTCGGAGGAGACGTTCACGGGCGCCAACTGTGTGATCGTGTATCCGGCCGACAACACCGTCGCCGAGATCATCCGTTACGAGTCGCACGCGATGGAAACCCAGGACGTGTGACGATCGATCGAAACCGACTCAAACCATGACCTTCGCGAGCGGTGGCAGTTCCCTTGCCACCGCTCGTTGCATTCAGGAGCCATCTTCTCATGACAAATCTCGACAAAGGTGATTGGGTCATTCAGCTCGGACATAGCCGCGATGGGCTCCGCAATTACGCGGGCCCCGTGAGCCGACGAGGGATGAGTCTCTGCATCATAGATTCCGTCGTCGGCGAGCCTTCGCGAGAGCGGGGCGATCTGCTCGGAGAAGGGGATCTCGGGGCAACCCTCGTCGTCGAAGAAACCGCCCCCGCAGCGATTGTAAACGCCGCGATCACGTTCGCGAGCGACCATCGAGTTGTGCAGGTAGTACCCGGTTTCGAGCTGTTCACGCACACCGCCGCCTTGGCGCGGCGGGCATTGGGTCTTCCGGGGCCTTCACCCGACGTGCTGGCCTTGTTCCGATCCAAGTCGAAGCAGCGGGCCGCCATGGCTTTACGCGGCGTGCCCCAGCCAAGGTCAGTCCCATTCCAAAACATCGGCGACGCACGCCACGCCGCCGAAGCGATGGGCTACCCGGTCGTGGTCAAACCCGACGACGCCGGAGGGTCTCAAGGCGTTCGCGTCGTTCGAGACGCTGCGCAATTCGACGAAGCGTACGCAGCCGCAAACAGGATCACACTCGATGACGGTACTCCGGGCGCGGGCCTTGTCCTCGTCGAGGAGTTCGTCCCGGGTGAGGAGTACGGCGTGTCCGGCATCGTGGACAAGGACGGCATTGTGCGAATCGTTGGCGTCACCGAGCGCATGATCTACCGCGGCAAGGATGAATCTGCCTGCCTCATTCTTCGAGACGTTGCCTGTCCGCCGAACTTCGCGCCGGGCGAGATTCACTCGGTCGTGGAGTCGGCCATCCAGGCTCTGGAACTTCGCTCCTCGCCGTTCGACCTGGACGTCCGGATGCCGGATCGCGAGACCGTCCTGGTGATCGAATGCGGTGCGCGAATCACGGGCGGGTCGGTCCCCGCGTGCTACCGACACATCGGCATCGATTTTGGAGACCTCGCGCTGGCCACTGTCCTCGGTGAGACCGTTCCCGGGTGGTCCGAGGCCCGGAATTGCGGCAAGTTCTGCGGCCAGGAGTACCTGGTTCAAGGAACGGCGCCCCGGACGTCTCGCCCCGCGCCGCCGGTCCTGGAGATCCTCGCGGGTGAGCGCAGCGAGGTCATCATCTTTGCCGCGCCCGCGGTCTCCGGCGATTACTCGCACATCTCAGGTCGGTTCGGGATCGCCCGTGCGGTCGCTGCCTCGGTGGACCGCGTCCACGCGGTGTTGAATCTGATCTTGCTCGGTAGTCGCTGACATCCTATCGTCCAGGACATCATAACAACCGGAACGCTGAAATGGGACGTGGCGATTCTCTCGATAATCGCCACGTCTCATTGTTCGTGTTGCGAGCCTTACGAAAAACATCCTCTGTCAGCAACGCCCACTTCGGATCAAGGGCGATAATTCCAGATTCCGGAGACACCCAGTTCGGAATCTGGAATTTGCTATTTGGGCGGGATCGAAGCCCGAATCGCGATCGAGGGACGGTAGCCGTCCGCCGTCCCTCATCGATCGGATTTCAGGGGCCGAAGAGATCGGAGGGCTTGAGCTTGGGAAGTTCGCCCCACATCGCTTGCTCGTCGGCAAAGGGATGGGGTGAGCCGCCGTGCGAGGTCTTTTCGAGGAGCGGCAGGATGGCGGCGGCGAGCTTCAGGTCATCCATGGTCGTGATCTTGATATTCAGAGGAGAACTCGCGACCACGGCGCATCGGTGCCCGAGCGCTTCGACGAGCTGGCAGTCGTCCGTCAGCTTATGGCCGATGCGGGAACGTTGAGCATAGGCCTTGCAGATGAGATCGCGTCGGAAGACCTGCGGGGTCTGGGCGAGGGACAGCCCTTCGCGGGGGACGGTCTCGACGATGAGCCCGTCCCGGCCGACCTTCTTGATCGTCTCGGCGACGGGAGTCGCGAGCAAGGCCGCGCCATGCTGACGCGCGGCGGCGAAGACCGCGTCGATCTGGCTGGCGATCACGCAGGGCCGTGCGGCGTCGTGGATCGAGACGAACTCGCAACCGGGGTCCACGGCCTCCAGGGCGTTGGCCACGGTGTCGGACCGCTCGGCGCCGCCCTCGACGACCCGGATATTCATGAACGCGACGCTCGCGCCGTATCGCCTCTCGAAGAGCTCGCGATCCTCTCGGGCGATGGCGACGATCAGTTGGCCGACATCCTCGCGATTCACGAACGGCTCGAGCGCACGGAGCCAGACGGCCCGGCCGTCGAGGTCTCGGTAGATCTTCTTCTGTTTCGGGTCGCCGAACCGCGACGATTTCCCCGCGGCGACGAGGATCACGGCGAAAGGATTCATGGCAACGACTCCGAACCGACATCCTCCGTTCAAGGCCCTGTCCCGATTCTGATCCGGCCGCGCGAGGCTGTCAACGCGCCCGAGAAACCGGGAGCCTTCGGCAGAAGGCGCTTGCCCCGCGCCGGGGCGTCGGTGATGCTAGAGCGGTCGAAGGATCGCCCGGTCTCATGAGGAGGAGAACATCAGATGGAGTGCCTCGGACCCCAGTGTGCCGAGATGCTGCTGGAATGGCTCAAGGCCCGAGCGACCTCAATGCCCGGCGGAGAAGCGGCGACCGTCGCTGTCCCCAAGCAGGGCCTGCTCTGGACGGCGGCGCCTTATCACGAGGACGCCCCCGCGATCACCACGGCCCGCGAGCTGGCCGGTGCCCTGGAGCATCTGCAATACGCGGTGTTCCGGCGGTACCAAAACCAGTTGACGCGCGCCGAGCGGTCGCGCCTCGACAACTCGATCGACAACGCGCTGTTCAAGATCGATCGATACCTGCTGCGGCTCGATCCGGCGGAATCGGCGCTGGCCGAGGCCGAAGTCCACGAGCTCCGCGCGACCATCCGCGAGGGTCGCGAGCGGGTCGAACGCCAGTATCACCAGGCACGTCGCGCGGACCTGAAACTCGCCCAGTTGGCCACGCTGACCCCCGAATCGTTCGAGGAGTTCGTCGGCGAGCTGTTCGAGGCGCTGGGCTATGAAGTCGAGCAAGTCGGAGGCTCCGGCGACGAAGGCGCCGATCTCCGGTTGCGACGGGGTGATGGGATGCTCGCGGTCGTCCAGTGCAAGTATCACAAGAAAGGCGTGGTCGGCTCGCCGGTGCTCCAGAAATTCCTGGGGACCATCCATCACACGCTCAGCCACAAGGGCTATTTCGTCACCACCAGCACCTTCTCGCTCGCGGCGGAGAAATTCGCCGCCGAGCACCCGATCGAATTGGTCGACGGCCCCAGGCTCGTCGAGCTCGTCAACCAGGCGCTCGGCCCGAAAGGACGCCGCGAGACCGAGCCCGCCTTGTTCTGAACCGAACCGGGGCGATTCGGATCGACCGGGTCAACGGTTCGGGGCCTTTCCTCGTATTCATCGGGGTAGGGGCCAAGGCGCCGCAATTGCGAGCCCGATCCGATAGAGCTCGGGAGTCGTACTTCCCCATGACCAGTACCCTGCGATATGTGTACCAATCTAGCATCAAGAAATCTTGGCCAACGGCTTGACTCCGGGTCCGAGAGCCGGTTACCTTTTCCAGCTCGGCACGGAACGGATCCGTCCTCCCATTTCACCTTCGGCCAAGGAGGGTTCTGAATGTCCACTTGCACCCGAGAGAGCCGGCCTCGATCGTTGGATCTGCCGGACCCTTTCGAAGACCTGACCGGAGTCATCTCGTCGGACCTCAGGGTCATCGTCACCGCGCTCGCGCAACGTGCCGCCGAACGGATGCTCCTATCGCCCCGGCAATGCCAGCAGCTTCAGCGCAAGCTCTGGGACGACCTCGCTCGAGTCATCAACGAGTCGATGGCACCCCTGGACGTGGAACGGCAATGACCCGGCCCGGCGGAATCGTGTCGCACGATTGGACGATCATGTCTCGGCTCATCCTCGGTGTGACCGGATCGGTGGCCGCGATCAAGACGCCCGAGCTGCTGTCCGCCCTCCTCGGGGCGGGGCAGGAGGTGCGCATCGTCGCCACCCGATCGGCGCTCTACTTCTTCGATCCCGAGGGGCTCGAGCGGGTCGGGGCCGATTCGATTGGCCCGCCGCCGGAACGCTGGTTCTTCCGCGATGAGGACGAATGGCCCGGCGTCCGTTATCATCGCGGAGACGAGGTTCTCCACATCGCGTTGCGCAACTGGGCAGACCTGCTCATCATCGCCCCACTGGACGCGAACACGCTCGCGAAATTCGCGCTCGGCATTTCGGATAATTGCTTGAGCTGCATCTACCGGGCCTGGGATTTCTCCAAACCCGTGGTGCTGGCCCCGGCGATGAACACGCTGATGTGGCAGAGCCCGGTGACCCGTCAACACCTCGCCCTCCTGCTGGAAGACCGAGCGAAGGGGCCAGTCCCGAGCGACTGGAATCTCGAAGAAGCCCCGATGATCTTCGCGCAGCACGCCCCCAGGATCCTCCTGATCCCGCCCCAATCCAAGCGCCTCGCTTGCGGTGACGTCGGCGTCGGTGCCATGGCCGAAGTCCTGGAAATCGCCGAGGTCGTGCGCCGATGGTCCGAGCAGGACTTGCCCGATGATTCGGGAACGGATCGGAAGTAACGGCCGCCTTCCCGATGTCGACCATGTCGATAGAAATGACCGCCCGATGATCGATCGTGCGCCGGACGATCCCGACATCCGCTCGTGATTTCCGACGGTCAGGGCCGTCGCCAGGCGAGTGGAGGAATGGGCTTGCGCATGGGATCCTTCCCTCATGGTCGTGGCTGCTCTCGGGTTGCGATGCAGGCCAATTTTTCGAAGGGCAATCCGAATTTTTTTTGACGGACCCTTGACGAATCGCTGTGATCCTGCGATTAGTATTATAATTTCGAATAAGGCACAAAGCGCACTATCGGAAATTGTCGATAGACGCGGAAGGCTGATCGGAAGAGTAAGGTGGTCGAAGGTCGGGGAGAGGTGAGACGCGGATGCAGCTCGAGTCCTTGAAGATTTTCTGCGACGTCGTGCGATGGTCCAGTTTCTCCCGGGGTGCCGAGGAGAACGGGATCTCGCAATCTTCGGCGAGCCAGGCGGTGCACCAACTGGAGGCTCGGCTGGGGGTCAAGCTGATCGACCGCTCGAAACGGCCGCTGGTGCCCACCTCCCAGGGGAAAGTCTATTACGAGGGTTGCAAGGAGCTGGTCGAGAGTTATCTCGAGCTGGAGAACCGGGTCAAGACACTGGGGGACGAGGACGCGGTGGTCGGCTCGGTGGGCGTCGCCGCCATCTATTCGGTCGGCCTGCATCACATGAGCCAGTACATCAAGATCTTCGAGGCGCGACATCCTCGCGCGAACGTCCGGCTCGAGTACCTGCATCCCAGCCGCGTGCTGGAACGAGTGACCAGCGGCGAGGCCGAGCTGGGCCTGCTGTCCTGCCCCAAGAAATGGCCCGATCTCAATGTGATCACCTGGCGAGAGGAAGTGATGGTCCTGGCCGTAGCCCCATCCCATCGCTTCGCGGGTCGCCAGGGTGTGCCCGTGTCCGAGCTGGACGGCGAGCCGTTCATCGCTTTCGACACGGACTTGCCGATTCGCCGCACGATCGACCGTTTCCTGCGGCATCACGACGTCCATGTCGAAGTCGTCCTCGAGTTCGACAATGTGGAAAACATCAAGCGGGCCGTGGAGATCCCCTCGGGCGTCTCCATCCTGCCCGCGCCCTCGCTCGTCCAGGAGATCAAGGCGGGGACGCTCGTCGCCGTCCCGATCGACGGCCAGGATTCCGGCGATCACCTGACTCGCCCGCTGGCGATCATCCACCGGAAGCATGGCAAGCTCGAACCGGCCGCCGCCAAGTTCCTGGACCTGCTCATCCACGAGAATGTGACGGTCGACACCCCGAAATCGGCCGTCCCGGATCGCCGCATCCCGGCCAGCACGGCCCCGTGACCCCTCGACCGCCGGTCGGGCGTCCCGCCGAGACGGCCCGGGTCGATCGAGGTCCGTGGAAAGTCGAAGGTCCCCGCCCGCCCGGACCGACACAATCTCGCGAATTTGTCCCGTGAAGATCAACGATAGCCGGCTCCCCGCCGGACTCGCATCGTGCGAAAAGCCGCCCAGGAAGGATCACGAACCATGAGCTCCGCTCTCCCTCTAGCCCAAGGACTTTATGACCCGCGCCACGAGCACGATAGCTGCGGCGTCGGCTTCATCGTCGATTTGAAGGGGCGGAAATCGCATCAGATTGTCAGAGATGGGCTCACGGCATTATTCAACCTGAATCATCGCGGTGCATGCGGCTGCGAGAATAATACGGGCGACGGGGCCGGGGTCCTGATCCAGATCCCGCACGAATTCTTCGCCGCCCGCTGCCGGCCGCTGGGGATCTCGCTGCCGGAGCCCGAGCATTACGGCGTCGGGGCGTTCTTCACGTCGCGAGACGAGGGCCCGCAGAGATTCGGCATGTCGCTCTTCGAACGGATCGTCGTCGAGGAGGGGCAGGAATTCCTGGGATGGCGGCGGATCGCGACGGACGCGTCTTCGCTCGGCGAGGGCGCCCGGTCCGTCGAGCCCGACATGTGGCACGCCTTCGTCGGCCGGAATCCCGGGCTGGACGCCGATCAGTTCGAGCGGAAGCTCTACGTGATCCGCAAGCGATTCGAGAGCGAGATCGAGGCCTCGGGACTCGACGACCACAAGTACTTCTATTTCGCGAGCCTGTCCTGCCGGACGCTCGTCTACAAGGGGATGCTCACCACGGAGCAGCTCGGCCTCTATTTCGACGAAGACCTGGCCGACCCGCTGCTCACCAGCGCCCTCTGCATGTTCCATTCGCGATTCAGCACCAATACGTTCCCGAGCTGGCAGTTGGCCCACCCGTACCGGATGATCTCGCACAACGGCGAGATCAACACGTTGCGGGGGAACATCAACTGGATGAGGGCGCGAGAGGCGCTGTTCGCCTCGGATCTCTACGAGGCGGGCGACATCGACAAGATCCGGCCGATCATCCGCGAGGGCCTCAGCGACACGGCCTGCCTGGATAACGCGGTGGAGCTCCTGCTCCGTTCCGGGTACTCGCTGCCCCACGCCATGATGATGCTCATCCCCGAGGCGTGGGAGAATCACGAGTCGATGTCGCAGGTCAAGAAGGATTTCTACAAGTACCACAGTTGCCTGATGGAGCCCTGGGACGGCCCCGCGTCGGTGACCTTCACCGATGGGAAGTCGATCGGCGCCGTGCTCGATCGCAACGGCCTGCGGCCGAGCCGCTACGTCGTGACCGACGACCATCGCGTGATCATGGCCTCCGAGGTCGGCGCGCTGGAAATCGCGCCGGAGAAGGTGGTGAAGAAGGGTCGGCTCGAGCCGGGGAAGATGTTCCTGGTCGACCTCCGGGTCGGTCGGATCGTGGATGACGAGGAGCTGAAGGAGGGGATCGCCTCTGCGAAGCCTTATGGCAAGTGGCTCCGCCAGTACATGACGACCCTGTCCGAATTGCCGCGTGCCCCCGAGGTCCCCGGCCCCGATCCCGACACGTTGCTCCACCGGCAGATGGCCTTCGGCTACACGCTCGAGGACCTCAAGTACATCGTCGGCCCGATGGGGTCGGCCGGCGAGGAGGCGATCGGATCGATGGGCACGGATACGCCGCTGGCCGTGCTCTCGGACCGGGCGCAGCCGCTGTTCAGCTACTTCAAGCAGCTCTTCGCGCAGGTGACGAATCCCCCGCTGGACGCGATCCGCGAGGAGCTGGTCACTTCGGTCTTCACCGGCGCCGGCGGCGAGCTGAACCTCCTGGACCCGCAGCCCGATTCCTGCCGCCAGATCGCACTGGAGTCGCCCGTGCTGGCCAACCACGAGCTGGCCCGCCTCAAGCTGCTCGAAGGATGGCGCGGGTTCAAGTCCGAGACCCTCCCCATGCTGTTCGTGGCCGCGGAGGGGGAGAAGGGGCTGGAGGCCGCGCTCCGGTCGCTCTTCGACCGGGCCTGCGCGGCGATCGAGCAGGGGGCCAACCTGATCATCCTCTCGGATCGCGGAGTGAGCGCCGAGATGGCGCCGATCCCCTCGCTGCTGGCCTGCTCGGGCCTCCATCACGACATGGTGCGCCGCGGACTCCGCTCGCGCGCCGGGCTGGTGATCGAGTGCGGTGACGCCCGCGAGGTCCACCACATCGCCCTCCTGCTGGGATACGGGGCCGGCACGGTGAACCCCTACGTCGCCTTCGAAACCCTCGACGAGATGATCCGACAGGGCCTCATCACAGGGATCGACATCCATGAGGCCATCTACCGATATCGCAAGGCGCTCAAGAAGGGCGTCGTGAAGGTGATGTCCAAGATGGGCATCAGCACGATCCAGAGCTATCGCGGAGCCCAGATCTTCGAGGCGATCGGGCTCAACGAGGATTTCGTGAGCCAATACTTCGACAAGACGGCGTCGCGGGTGGGGGGGATCGGCCTGTCCGAGGTCGCCGCGGAGACGCTCTATCACCACCGACGGGCCTACACCAGTCGCGATGCCGGGACGACCCAGCTCCTGGAGGGAGGCCAGTACCAGTGGCGTCGCGAGGGGGAATTCCACCTGTTCAATCCGGAGACGGTCTTCCGGCTCCAGCATGCCACGCAATCGGGCCGCTACGACATCTTCAAGAAGTACAGCCGGATGGTCAACGACCAGAACGAGCGGCTCTGCACCCTCCGCGGCCTGTTCGAGTTCCGGTTCGAGAAATGCAAGCCGGTGCCGATCGAGGAGGTCGAGCCGGTCGAATCGATCGTCAAGCGGTTCGCCACCGGCGCCATGAGCTATGGCTCGATCTCGGCCGAAGCGCACGAGACCCTGGCGATCGCCATGAACCGGCTGGGAGCCCGGTCGAACACCGGCGAGGGTGGCGAGGATCCCGAGCGGTTCCTCCCGCTCCCCAACGGGGATAGCCGGCGGAGCGCGATCAAGCAAGTCGCCTCGGGCCGGTTCGGCGTGACGAGCGAGTATCTCGTCAATTCCGACGAACTTCAGATCAAGATGGCCCAGGGCGCGAAGCCGGGGGAGGGGGGTCAGCTCCCGGGGCACAAGGTCTGGCCCTGGATCGCCAAGGTGAGATTCTCGACGCCCGGCGTCGCGCTGATCAGCCCGCCGCCGCACCACGACATTTATTCCATCGAGGATCTCGCCCAGCTCATCTATGACCTCAAGAACAGCAACCCGAGGGCCCGGATCAGCGTCAAGTTGGTGGCCGAGATGGGCGTGGGGACGGTCGCGGCGGGGGTCGCGAAAGCCCACAGCGACGTGGTCCTGATCAGCGGCCATGACGGCGGGACGGGCGCCAGCCCTTTGACCTCGCTCAAGCACGCGGGCATCCCCTGGGAGCTGGGCCTGGCCGAGACGCAGCAGACCCTCGTCCTCAACGGCCTCCGCGATCGGATCGTCGTCCAGACCGACGGGCAGCTCAAGACCGGCCGCGACGTCGTGATCGCCGCGCTGCTGGGGGCCGAGGAGTACGGTTTCGCGACCGCGCCGCTGGTGGTCATGGGCTGCATCATGATGCGGGTCTGCCACCTGGATACCTGCCCGGTGGGCATCGCCACGCAGAATCCTCGGCTCCGCGAGAAATTCCGCGGCCGCGCCGAGCATGTCATCAACTTCTTCCACTTCATCGCCGAGGAGATCCGCGAGTTGATGGCCCAGCTCGGATTCCGCAGCCTGACCGAGATGATCGGCCGCAGCGACCTGCTGGATACGCGCAAGGCCATCGACCATTACAAGGCCAAGGGCCTCGATTTCAGCAAGATCTTCTACCGGCCGGCCGTGGGGCCGGACGTCGCGGTCCGGAAGGTGCGCGACCAGGATCACGGCCTGGAATCGTCGCTCGACTGGACGACCCTGCTCCCGGCGTGCGAGCCGGCGCTGGAGCGGGGCGAGCCGGTCTCGCTGGAGCTGCCGATCCGCAACATCAACCGGACGGTGGGCACGATCCTGGGGAGCGAACTGACGCGACGCTACGGCAGTGCGGGGCTCCCCGACGACACGATCCAGTTCAAATTCACGGGCTCGGCGGGCCAGAGCTTCGGAGCATTCGTCCCCCGCGGGATCACGATGACCATCGAGGGCGATTCCAACGACTACGTGGGGAAGGGCCTCTCGGGCGGCAAGATCATCATCTACCCGCCGAAGGCCGCGCGGTTCGTCCCCAGGGACAACGTCCTGATCGGGAACGTGGCACTCTACGGGGCCACCGCCGGCCAGGCGTTCTTCCACGGCCGGGCGGGCGAGCGATTCTGCGTCCGCAACAGCGGGGCGCATGCCGTCGTCGAGGGGACCGGCGATCACTGCTGCGAATACATGACCGGCGGCGTCGCCGTCGTCATCGGGCCGACCGGTCGAAACTTCGCCGCCGGCATGAGCGGGGGCATGGCGTTCGTCATCGACGAAGACCAGGAGTTCGCTCAGCGCTGCAACCTGGAGATGGTGGAGCTGGAGCCGCTCGCCGATCCCGAGGACATCGAGCTGGTCCGCGACCTCCTGATCCGGCACGCCGGCTACACGGGGAGCCTGACCGCCGCGCGACTCTTGAACGACTGGGAATGGGCGGTCGGGAAATTCGTCAAGGTCATGCCGACCGACTACCGCCGCGTACTGGATGAACAACGATCGGCCGCGAGTCACCGCACCGCCCACGATCGACTTGAAGAGGTGGAGGTGACCCGTGGGTAAGCCGACCGGTTTCATCGAGTATCCGCGAGAGATGCCGGCTCGCCGGCCGACCTCCCAGCGGATTTCCGACTTCCTCGAGGTCTATCAGCCATTCCCCGCGGAGAAGCTCCGGGCCCAGGGCGCGCGCTGCATGGACTGCGGGATTCCCTTCTGTCACCAGGGCTGCCCGCTGGGCAACCTGATCCCCGACTGGAACGACCTCGTCTATCGGGACCAGTGGCGAACGGCGCTGGATCGCCTCCACGCGACGAATAACTTCCCCGAGTTCACGGGCAAGCTCTGTCCGGCCCCATGCGAGGCGTCGTGTGTCCTGGGGATCAACAGCGACCCGGTGACGATCAAGCAGATCGAGGCCAGCATCATCGACCGGGCGTGGGAAGAGGGCTGGGTCGTGCCCCAGCCGCCCAGGGTGAGGACGGGGAGGACCGTGGCGGTCGTCGGATCCGGGCCCGCCGGACTGGCCTGCGCCGAGCAACTCGCGCGGGCCGGGCACTCCGTCACCGTCTTCGAACGTGCGGACCGGATCGGTGGGCTCCTCCGCTACGGGATACCCGATTTCAAGATGGAGAAGCGGCACCTCGACCGTCGCCTCGAGCAGATGGAGGCCGAAGGGGTCGTCTTCCGGCCGGGCACCAATGTCGGAGTCAACGTCACGGCGCAGCAGCTCCTCGAGGAGTTCGACGCGGTCTGCCTCTGCGGTGGGGCCACCCAGGCCCGCGACCTGGCGATCGAAGGGCGACACCTCGAAGGTATCCACTTCGCGATGGACTTCCTGCCGATGCAGAACCGACGGGTCGCCGGAGATCTCATCGACGATCGCGAGTTCATCTCGTCCAGCGAGCTGGACGTCATCATCATCGGCGGCGGCGACACGGGGGCCGATTGCCTGGGGACCGTCCATCGCCAGCGCTGCCGGAGCGTCCACCAGTTCGAGATCGTCCCCCGGCCCCCCGAGGGTCGCGCGCCGACGAACCCCTGGCCGCAATGGTCCAACGTCTTCCGAGTCTCCTCCGCACACGAGGAGGGAGGCGTCCGGGAATTCTCGATCAACACCAGGCGGTTCCTGGGAGACGATCGCGGCCGCGTCCGGGCTCTCGAGACGGTCCAGGTCGAGATGAAGGCGGACAACGGGCGGATGCAATTCGTCGAGATCCCCGGGACGGAGAAGATCTATCCGGCCCAGCTCGTCCTGCTGGCCATGGGCTTCTCGGGTCCCGAACGAAGAGGGATGCTGGAGCAACTCGGCGTCGAGCTCGACGCGATGGGCAACGTCAAGGCGGACGCCGATAAGCGGACCAGCATCGCCAAGGTCTTCACGGCCGGAGACATGACCCGAGGACAGAGCCTCATCGTCTGGGCGATCGCCGAGGGCCGACACGCCGCCTACTCGATCGACGAGTATCTGATGGGCTCGTCCGATCTGCCCAGGCCGCTCGGATATGGCAACCACGCGCGACCCTTCGTCTGAAGTCACGTGGACTAGAGTTGAGTGTCGTGTCGTCAAGCTCGGCGGCCCTGGACTCGATCCTCACGAGAGGAGGAGGGCGCGATGAAGCGGACGCTCGGGATACGGATCGCTCGGACGAACGGCCTCGCGCCGGTCATGGCGATGATCTGTGCCCTGACCCTCGGGCCCGAGGGCGCGCGGGGGCAGAACTACGATAATCCCATCATCGCAGGCTACGAGAACCCCACTGCCGGGTCGCTCGAGGAAGAGATGCTGAACCGGCTGTCGGTGACCGGCCAGTATCGTCCGGGAGATCTGCCTCGCCTGGCCCGGCTGACCGTCCTCGAGTCGATCGCGATGTACGAGAATCTGCGGAGCGATTTCCGCGGGACCAGCACGGGGGCCCGGATCGAGGGGGAGATGAGCGAGTTGTGGGATGCGGCCGAGCTCTTCTATGTCAGCGCGAATTATCCGCCTCCCAACCTGGGAGGTCTGAACCGATCGAGGGCCCTGCTGGCCGACGTCAATGCCGCCTACCGGCAGATCGATTCGTCTCTCCGCGAGAACGCCGGCATGGCATCGCGTAGCGCGCTGCACCTGGAAGACATCTCCCGCCTGCTTCCGGTGATGAATTCGGCGTTCGAGGCGATCGATGCCGAGGTGAACACGCCCGTCGTCGCACCCGTCGCTCGTCGCCCGGACTTCGCCCCGATCCGTGAACAGTCGCGGAGGCTGACCGAGGACATCCGGAGCCTTGTCGCGGGCGTGACCGATGCTAAACCGGCGCCCGTCGGCTCCGCAGCCCTGATCCCGGACCTGAACGGGTTACTCGAACTCGTCCGGGGCTTCGACCGGACGCTGGACTCCGGGCCCTCGACCTCCGACCTCGTGGCATCGCTGAGAGTCCTGAGACGCCGGATGTGGGCCGTGGAGGCTCGAATCGCCCGGACTCCCGGGATTCGCGCGTTACAAGCCCGATGGCGACAGATCCGGTCGCAGATCGACGCCATGTCGGACGATTTCGGGCTCCCGCGCGTGGTCAACCTCGTCCGAGCCTCCGAACGGCCGGGGCGGGCCCAAGCCGAGGCCGTCGACCGCAAACTGGTCGCACAGGTGGATCGGTCGATCGTCGCTCTGGATGAATACCTGTCGCAGGACGGTGCCGCTTTGAAGCAAACGGAAGCGGGCGCCGATTTCGAGGGACAGGTCGGCCGTTTGCGGCTCGATCTGCTCCAGCTTCGTCAGCGATCGGTCGCGAAAGAGTCGACCGGTCCGTTATCGCCCTTGTTCCTGGAGATCGAATCGATCAACCGGCAACTCCGCGAACGCGCGAAACCCGATAGCCGGATCATTCGCGGGGATGTCGCCTTCAAGGCACCGCGCTTTCTGCGGACGGCGGAAGCCGTGGACCAGCTGCGTCAACTCATGCCGGATCCTCAGGCCGCGCGGAAAGCAACGCCGTAAGGCCGGTCGGATCGTCGGTGAACAGTCCATCGACTCCGATCTCGGCGAGGTGACGGGCGAGGCTGCCGTTCGCCTGGTGATTGACCGTGTAAACCAGGACGGGGATGCCGGCTTGCTTCAGGTCGTCAACCATGTCGCGACGCAGGGCTGACGCCGATCTCGCTCGACGATAGGAAACCGACTCGGCTCCCAGGATCTCGGTCGAGACGTGGACGGTATCCGCTCCCACCAGATCGGTTGCGTAGGCGTCGATGTGATAGAGGGGAGTCGCGAGGAGAATCCCCAGGGCATATCGGCGATCGGGATGCCGGGCGGCGACGAGGTCGGAATGGTCGAAGGAGGAGATCACGACCCGCTCACCCGTATCAGTCTCCGCGATCACATCGAGCACGCGCTCGACAAGTCCGGGCGGTCGCTCGGGAAAAGACTTGATCTCGACATTGACCAGCCAATCCAGGTCGCGAGTCAGACTCAGGGCCTCCGCCAAGCTTGGGATGCGGACGAGGCCGGAGCGATAATGCTCGACATGAGCGGCATCGAGTTGATTGACGGTGTTGAAGGCTCGGGCCGAGCGGGGCCCGCCATGGTCGTCGACGAACCATGAGCCGGCGTCGAGGGTTCGGACCTCCGCAAGGTCGAAGTCGGTGATCCGAAAGCCATCGAGGCCGCGCGGGTCGCCCGCGAACCGCGCGGCGACATCGGTGGTCCGCGAGAGCGATTCATCGTGGAGGACGACCGGGACGCCGTCCCGGGTCAACTGGACGTCGAGCTCCCAGGCCGGGGCGCCGGACTTCCAGGCCAGCCGAGCGGCGTCGAGCGTGTTTTCGGGCGCGTGGAACGAGTCGCCGCGGTGCGCCACGATGAGCGGATGGTCGTCGGGCGACTTCAGGAGTGCGAGGAAACGATTCCGAGGTCCAATCGCGGGCGTCCCCATGTATTTCCTCCCCGATCTATGCAGGATGATCCGAAGAACTGCTCCGATTGGATCACCAGGCGACCAAGGATCGTGGTATCGGACACGCGAGGACGTCTGACGGTGCCCTGCTTGCACTACGGGAGCGGTGACGAAAGCTTTGACACGGCCGGACAAGCACTTACGGTCATCATCAGACTCTCCATGGGCACAGATCGGCTCTCGACGGGCCTAGACGACCTCCAGCCGCCGTTCAGGTCTTTCAGCTTGCAGACGCCGGGCCTTCGGGCTCCAGGGCGTCATTGTAGGACGGCTCGGAAGGAGCGTTCTGCATTTCCTCACGGCAATGGTGGATGCGCTCAACCCTGGAATTTCATCCGAGAAACTTTATAGCCCAACGAGCGCACGATCTCCTCGAGTCGATCCTTCTTCTCCTCGGGGCAGAAGACGTGGTCATTGGCGTGATCTTTGTGTTGATCCACCCAGGCGGTGTGTTCTCTCCAATCGATTCCCTCCGTGTGGAGGACACCGTCGAGGTATCGGGCCTTCTTGCGGATGGTTTCGAGGACATCGGTGTGTCGGTTGGACGAAAGGATCTCGAGAAAGATGATGGGGCGATCGTTCTCGAAGATGGTCTGGGCGCCCCCAAGGACACGATGTTCGCAGGCCTCGACATCCAGCTTCATCAGGTCGATCTGTCTACACCCGCTGGTCCGTTTAAACTCGTCGAGGCTGACGACCGCCACCTTCAGGACCTCGGAATGCTCGCGAGTGAATTTGCCATCGAGCGAGGAGGCGGTCTCCATCCAACCGGTGACCGTCGTCGGCACATAGAGATCGGCTTCGCCCACTTCATCGCTCACGGCGGAAGGGACGACACGGATCCGGTCGGACAACCCATTTACCGCGATGTTCTTCTCCAGCCACTTTCGCGCCGTCGGATAAGGCTCGAACGCGAAGATCTGGGAGGTTTCGTTGCAGTTTGCGGCCAGCAGCGAGTAGAAGCCGCTGTACGACCCCACGTCGAGGACACACCCCGCGTCTCGACTGCACGCGGCGAACAAGTCGGGGTATGGTTTTTCATAACCGTCCCAATCGATGAACCACATCGTCCTGGCGACCTGATCCAGCCCTCCGAGGCTATGCATCGAGAATCGGCCTCGAGCCGCTAGTTTCTTGGGAATCTCGACGTCCACGATATCCGGTATGAAGCCGCAGTTCACGGCGATCTTCGAGCCCAGCTTCGCGAGGCCGATCCGCTTGCACAGGAAGATGGCCGGTCTCCCCAATGCGCGGTTGCGGAGCAGCATCACCATCAAATTCTTCAGGGGGTTCCTACCCATTGGCACATCCTTATTTGGCCAGACGTAAAGTTTTTGCGCTCGAAGGAGCTCCGTGGATCCGATCTCGCGTCTGGAGCCGTCGCGAGGAGGAGGTGGGGCGGAGGATGAACCTCGTGGCACTGCCGGGACGCCGGCGTCGGACGCCGATAGGGCGCGGAGGCCGCCCGACGCCGCTCGTCCCGCATGGACGGGCACTTCCGGCAGGCGCGGCGGCCTCCGCTATGATGAGGAGTTTCTGTCTTACTTCAAGAACAGCATGTCCTGATAGGTCGGCAAGGGCCAGAGGTCGTCGGCCACGAGCCCTTCGAGCTTGTCTCCGGCGAACCGGACGGCGTTCATGGCGGGGATGATCGCGTCGCGGGAATGCTTGGCATGCGCCAGGGAATCGCCGTCGCCGTGCTCCTCGGTCACCGAGCTGAGCTGGTCCGTGGCTTCCTGGAGATTCTCGATGGCTTCGACCAGCTCGGAGAGGAGCGCGACCTGCGACTTGGGGGCGACGGTGCCGCTCGCCTTCAGGTTGGCGATGGATTCGGCCACTTGCGACTGGTAGCGTAGCGCCGCGGGGATGATCATCCGCGTGGCGATCTGGATCATCAGTTGCGATTCGATGTTGATCGTCTTCTTGTAACTCTCCAGGAAGATCTCGTAACGCGAGTGGAGCTCGCGCTCGTTGAAGATCCCGTACTTCATGAAGAGTTTGAGCGACTTGGGGGAGATCAGGTCGGGGAGGCTGTCGACCGTGGAGCGTCGGTTGGGCAGCCCGCGGCGCTCGGCCTCGGCGTGCCAGGACTCGCTGTAATTGTCGCCGTTGAAGATCACGTGCTTGCTGTCCTTGACGATCGTCTGGAGCAAGGTCTGGATCTCGGCGTTGAGGTCCTTCTTGGCGGCGACGGCCTGCTCGAGGTGGGAGGCGATATCGTCGAGGCTCTCGGCGACGATCGTGTTGAGAGCCACGATCGAGCCGCTGATGGACTGGCTCGATCCGACGGCCCGGAACTCGAATTTGTTGCCGGTGAAGGCGAACGGGCTGGTCCGGTTGCGGTCGCCCGCGTCGCGGGGGAGCGTCGGCAGCACGGAGGCCCCGATCCGCAGCTCGCCGCCGGACTTGGCCGACTTCGCGCCCCCCTTCTCGATCTGCTCGACGATGTCCTGGAGCATGTCGCCCAGGAAGATCGAGATGATCGCCGGCGGGGCTTCGTTGGCCCCGAGTCGATGGTCGTTGTGGGCGTTGGCGACCGTGGCCCGCAGGATGTCGCCGTGGCGGGCGACGGCGCGGATGACGGCGACCAGGAAGATCAGGAATTGGGCGTTATCGTGGGGGGTCTCGCCGGGCTTGAGCAGGTTATTCCCGTGGTCATCGGCCAGCGACCAATTCAGGTGCTTGCCCGAGCCGTTCACGCCGGCGAACGGCTTCTCGTGCAGCAGGAGCTGCATGCCGTACCGGTCGGCCACCCGCTTCATCGTCTCCATCACGAGCATGTTGTGGTCGGTGGCGACGTTGGAGTTGTTGAACGTGATCGCGATCTCATACTGGGCCGGCGAGACCTCATTGTGCCGGGTCTTGACGGGGACCCCGAGCTTGTAGAGCTCGGTCTCGGACTCGAGCATGAAGGCGAGGACGCGCTCGGGGATGGCCCCGAAGTAGTGGTCCTCCATCTCCTGGCCCTTGGGCGGCTTCGCGCCGAAGAGCGTCCTGCCGGCGTTGATGAGGTCGGGCCGGGCGAAGTAGAAATATTTGTCGATCAGGAAGTATTCCTGCTCGGGCCCCGCGGTGCTGTAGACGCGGGTGGCGTCGGAGCCGAAGAGGCGGAGGATGCGGAGGGACTGCTTGGAGAGCGCCTCCATCGAGCGGAGCAGGGGGGTCTTCTTGTCGAGGGCCTCGCCGGTCCAGGAACAGAAGGCGGTCGGGATGCAGAGGGTGGTGCCGTTGGGGTTCTCGAGGATGAACGCGGGGCTCGTCGGGTCCCAGGCGGTATAGCCGCGGGCTTCGAAGGTCGTGCGGATGCCGCCGGAGGGGAAGCTGGAGGCATCGGGCTCGCCGCGGACCAGCTCCTTGCCGCTGAATTCGGCGACCGCACCGCCCTCCTCGGTCGGGGCCAGGAACGAGTCGTGCTTCTCGGCCGTGAGGCCCGTCATCGGCTGGAACCAGTGCGTGAAGTGGGTCGCCCCGCGTTCCATGGCCCACTCGCGCATCGTCGCGGCGACGACGTCGGCGATCGACTCGTCCAGCGGGGCACCCCTCTTGATCGTATTGCGCAGGGCCTTGTAGATGTTCTCCGGGAGTCGCGCCTTCATGACCTCGTCGGAGAAGACGTTGATCCCGAACAGTTGCCGGATCGGCATGTTCGAGCGGGGGGCGCGGCGGCCGGTCGTCGGCCACAGCGTGATCGCTTTCATGGCGGCTTCACGGGCTCGAGGTTCTTGCATGGCATTCCTCCATCAAACAAGCCAGAATATCTGAATTGCTCTGTCGGCTCGCTTCGGGTCGGACGGGACCCCCGGGGCCGGGGAGCATCGAATCTCGTCGAGAATCCGCGCGACTTCATCGGCCCGCGACGCACGCGGGTGCGGGATCTTGGACCCGGCCCTCACGCATGGGCCCAGCGAAGACGACGACTTCAGCTCGTGGACGAGGCAGACAGGCGTGCGGATTCGTTGGAGTCGCAATCGAGGGGGCTGGTCCTGCGAGCGGATCAGGGCGCCGCCAATCCGAGGAGTCGTTCGTGGTTCGTCCCTGGCGATGGGCCGTTCACTCATGTTCTCGGCGGGCGGGCTCGATCCGATCGCATCAGCGCGGGAGAGACGCCGATCCTGAGTTTGCCGACGGAAACCCCAAACAGTCGTTTGCGGTTTTCTTCGAAGCCTTTTTCTCACTTGAGGAAGGATTATAACCGTGCCCGAACATCGCCGCCAGACCCCAGGAGGCCGATCGACAGGGCGCTGGGCCGGTGCATCGCCGCGCGACCCGATGCTTGACCGGCATGCACCGACCCATGAGTCCGATCTCGGCCCGAGGATCCGATCGCGAGCGGATCGCCGGGATTACTTGCCGGCCTTGGCATCCAGCTTGGCGACGACCGCCTTGGGATTGGCCTTCAGTTCCTCCTCGCAGCCCTCGCAGCAGAGATAGAACGTCCGGCCTTCGGCGGTGACCTTGAGCGGCTTTTCCATCGAGCCGAGGTGATGGTTGCTCACCGGGCAGATGGCCTGCTTGATCGCGACGGGCTGTTCCGCGGCGGGAAGCTCCTTGATCGCGGCCAGTTCTTCCGCGGTCAACTTCGCGGGGGCTGCGTCCAGACTGGCGCCGTCCTTCGGCCCCTCGATCTTCGGCGGGTCGCCGGGCTTGCCGGGTTCCGCGGCCTTGGGGGCGTCCTTGGTGGTGGGGGCGGGGGTCATCTCCGACGACGGGACCTTCTTTTCCGGCTCACTCTTGGAAGTCGGAGGTGCGCCAGGCCGCGCGCTCGGTGGGGGCGAGCTGGGATAATTGGCGGGCGTGGATTTCGGATTTGCATCGTCCTCGCCCGCGCAACCGATCACGGCACCGAGCATCAAGGCGGTCCAGGCGGATCGACGGATTACATTCATCGGGTGTCTCTCATGTCGGGTTAGGCCAATCGATTCGATGATGGTCGCTGCGACGCCAGCGGACGCGTTGACGATTCGAGCCTGATTCTAACCCCGATGATGTGGAGACGCCAAGCCGGCGCTCGCCGCGACCGATCCGGTGGGGATCGATCATCAGGCCGTCGGCATCGAGGAGTCGGGCGGGGTCGCTTCCGGGATGCCCTTGTAGAACCGCCGATTCTCGAGGGCGAAGATCCGGTCGGTGAAGGCGTCGGTCGTCTGGGACGTCATCCGCTCGCGAGCCACCGAATTCATCTTGGCATCGAGCTCGTCGATGTACGACACGAGGAGGGCTTCCATGGTCTGCGGGAGCACCGGGGACCCGAACTCTCGCTTGCCGTGGTGGGCCAGGATCGCATGCTCCAGCAAAATCAGCGTTTCCTCGGGGAATCCTTCGATCCGGCCGGCGGCCTCGCGGATCATATCTCGGCCGATCAGGATGTGGCCGATCAGGCACCCTTCCTTGGTGTATTTGACCGCGATCGGGTGATACTCGAGCTCGCGAAGCTTGCCGATGTCGTGCAGGATCGTGGCGGCGATCACCACGCCCCGATCCAGGGGAGGGTTCAACTGATCGTAGTATTTGGCGTAGTGATCCGCCACGAAGCTGGCGACCCGCGTCATGCTCCAGACATGCTCGATCAGTCCGCCGGTATAACTATGATGAAACCCCTGGGCCGCCGGCATCTTCTTGAACAGCGATGCATGTTCGTCCAGGATGTCTTCCACCAGCCGACGCAACTCCGGTTGATCGATGCATCGATTGATGAATTCTTTGAGCCTCTTGAACCGGTCATCCGCGGGATACTTGCTGCTTTCGTAGAGGTCCGAAAAATCGAACCCATCGCGCGAATCGTCGTCGGTCGCGGCCCGGATGCCGAGGATCTCGACCTGCATCCCGTATCGAAGGTCGAATTTGCATCGGACCTGGAGTCGATAGGCCATGCCCTCGACCCAGGATTGCGCATCGTTGAGGAATCGATTGTCGGACCAGAGCGG
Organism: uncultured Planctomycetota bacterium; assembly: GCA_963743925.1. GTDB lineage: Bacteria > Planctomycetota > Planctomycetia > Isosphaerales > Isosphaeraceae > CAVZRC01. Next base: position 774,803 of record CAVURY010000041.1, read on the forward strand.
CGCCTCGACCGTCGTACGCTTGTCGCGGAAGATGCACTTCATGTAGGGTTGATTCGACTTGGTCATGCCGGGCGACTTCTTGACGAGGGCCGCATAACAGACGGCCTCCAGCCCATCCACCAAGTCCGACAGCTTGACGACCACCGGTTCGCTTCCCATCGTCTCCCGCCGCCTTTCCCGCTCGCCCGAGACCGCCCATCCGTTGCTCAAACCCTCTCATCCAGTTTACAACACGCTCAGCGGCCGGTGGCGCGGAGCGGCCTCGGCCTTTCGACGTAATGCTCGTTGGAATACCATGTTCGTTTGTTCCATACAAGTGGGATGATTGTCCCAGATCGAATTGCTCGGACACAATAGCGGTACGCATGTTCAGACAATGGGTCTCGTAGACGAGGAAGGCACCGATGACGACGACGCGGGGAGGCCATCGATCGGCCACGGAGACATTGGGGCACCTGGATGCGCCGGCACCGATCCGAGAGCTGATTGCAGCCCCCTGGGACGCGGTCGTGGTCGGTGCCGGTCACAATGGGCTGACCTGCGCGGCTTACCTCGCCAGGGCGGGCCGTCGGGTCCTGGTCCTGGAGTCCAGGGAGCAGATCGGAGGCGCCTGCACGCTCCGAGAAGTCTGGCCGGGACATCGGATCTCGCCCTGTGCTTACCTGGTCGGACTCCTCCACCCGACGGTGATCGAGGAGTTGGGGATGGCCGAGTACGGATTCCGCTGGACGCCGGCACGCGCCGGACTTTTCGTGCCGTTCGAGGATGGCTCCAGCGTGCAGCTCTGGGATGACGACGATCTGTGCGAGGAGGAAGTCGGCAGGCTGGCGCCGGGCGACTTGAAGGGCTGGCGGGCCTTCAGCGACGTGAAGAGACGGCTCCGGGACGCACTCCGCCCGAGCGGTGACGGAGACCTCTGGATCGGGCCGCCTCCGTCTCGAGACGGAGATCGAGCGTCGCCTGGGTGGCGATACGGAGGCGCGTCGCCTGCTCTTCGAGTGGTCGATGGTCGAGTACGTCGAACATTTCTTCGACGACGAACGCCTCCAATCGGCCTATCTCGGCCAAGGGGTCATCGGCACATTCGCGAGTCCGCACGACCCGGGCACGGCATCCATCCATTTCCACCACCAGTCGGGACGGCTCGGGGGGACGCCGGGGATGTGGGGTTATGTCGACGGCGGGATGGGCATGGTCTCGTTCATCCTGGGGGACATCGCGCGCGATGCCGGCGCCGTCGTGCTCACCGGGACGCCGGTCGCCCGGATCATCCCGGGCGTCGGCGTCGAGCTGGAGGGAGGAGAGCGGATCCTCTCGCCTTGCGTCGTCTCGAACGCCGATCCGCGGACCACGCTGCGTCTGCTGGGGGACGAGGCGGATTCCGCCTGGCGAGCCCGAGTCGAGGAGATCCCGCAGGTCGGCTGCACGGTCAAACTGAACGTGGCACTGCGCGAGTTGCCCAGCTTCACGGCTCGGCCTGGGACCCGGATGGTCCATCACCAGGGGCAGATCAATACGCCCCTGAGCAAGGAGGGGTGGCAGGCGACTTATCGTGCCGCCCGCGAGGGCGAACTGCCGGACCGGCTCTGGACCGAGCTCTATTTCCAGACGGTCCACGACACGACCGTGGCCCCCGAGGGCATCCACACGATGAGCGTATTCGCCCAGTACGTGCCGCACACGTTCGCCCGCGGGGACTGGGACAGTCGCCGCGAGGATGTCCGGGATCTCGCCCTGCGATCGATCGCCCGCTTCTGCGACAACATGCCCGGGGCGGTCATCGACGTGCAGGTGCTCGGGCCGCCCGACATCGAACGCGAAGTGGGCCTGGTCGGGGGCCACATCTTCCAGGGCGAGTGCCTGCCCCCGTATATGTGGGACCGGCGGCTCCGGTCGCGGACTCCGATGCCGGGCGTCTTCCTGTGCGGGGCATGCACCCATCCCGGCGGGAGCGTCATCGCGATCAACGGGCGCAATGCGGCGATGGAGATCCTGGGTGGGGCGTCGGTGCCGGCCTGATGGCTCGGTCAGACGACCTGGCGGAAATACTCGAGGGAGCTCTTCAAACCGACCGCGCGATCGACGACCGGCTCCCATCCCAGCAGGTTTTTTGCCCGGGTGATGTCGGGCTTGCGCCGTTTCGGGTCGTCCTGGGGAAGGTCTTCGTAGATGATCGTACTCTTGGTCCCTTCGACGAGCGCGATGATCTCCTTGGCGAGCTGCAAGACGGTGATCTCGCACGGGTTGCCCAGATTGACGGGTTCCGAGAAGTCGGTCTTCAACAGTCGGACGATCCCCTCGACGAGATCGGTGACGTAGCAGAAGCTGCGCGTCTGCTCCCCCTGGCCGTAGACGGTGATCGGCTCGCCTCGGAGGGCTTGCTTCATGAAGTTCGGGCAGGACCCGGCCGTCGTTGAGACGCATGCGTGGACCATAGGTGTTGAAGATCCGGACGATCCGGGTCTTCACCCCGTGATAACGATGATAGGCCATGGTGATGGCCTCGGAGAATCGCTTGGCCTCGTCGTAGCATCCCCGCGGGCCGATCGAGTTGACGTTCCCCCAGTAATCCTCCCGCTGGGGGTGGACTTCGGGATCGCCGTAGATCTCGGAGGTGCTCGCCAGGAGGAAACGAGCATCCTTGGCCTTGGCCAGTCCGAGTGCGTTGTGGGTGCCCAGGGACCCGACCTTGAGCGTCGGGATCGGATGAGTCAGGTAATCGACGGGGCTGGCCGGGCTGGCGAAATGGAGGACGTTGTCGACCGGGCCGTCGATCTCGATGGGCTCGGAGACGTTATGTTCGACGAACCGAAACCCGGGCCGATCGGAGAGGTGTTGAATGTTGCGAGGGCTGCCGGTCAGCAGATTGTCGACGCAGATCACCTCATCGCCGTCGTCGAGAAACCGCTCGCAGAGATGTGACCCGACGAATCCTGCGCCTCCGGTGATGACCGTTCTCAAGGTGTGTCCTCCCGAACATCGGGAGCGAATCCAAGGGGCGATGTCTGGTCTGACAACTCGTCCCAAGCTATGCTCAAGATACAACAATCACCGGTTTCTTGGCAATCTCCGAAGGCTACCGAGGCAATCGACGCGGCCGTGCGAAGCCTCGTGTCTCGGTCGCCCGGTAGTCAGAAGCGAGCAGGGCACAGCTTGCCTTGCTCCGCGGCCATATTTGAACTAACATAATCCTGGTAATGAACGATCCCGCGCTTCCGACTCCGATTCGGTTCGACGTCGGGGGTACCAACAATCACCGATTCGATTGGATCACTCGTCTTCCCTCTGCGTGATTAGCGTCAGTTCATCTTTTTTCCCTGCGACAAAAATATCATCCAAAGAGCCCTGTCCCCATCCACTGCATCACCGGCGACGTCGGATAGGTGCGGGCGATCAGTTGAAGTTGAAGGAGTATCGTCCCAGATGCGGATTCGCGAGCGTCCCGAGGCCCTGGTCCCCACCGGGGGACTCAGTCTCATCCTTCCGTTATCTCGGGGACAGGTTCTCAGCGAACAGACGGTCGACGAGTTTCGACGAATCCTCGAACAGGACAACGCTTTCGGGCCGATCGAGATCATCGCCGTGGGCGGTCGTCCCTGGACGCCCGATTTCGGTCGATTTCACGCATGTCGAGATGGACGAAGGCGATTGGAGTGCCGCGGCAAGGGCGGGTTTGGCCGCGGCCACCGGTGATCTCCTGATCGTGCTCGATGTTGAGCGAAATTATCCGCCGGAATCCTGCTGCCCCTCCTCAACGCCATCCGGGAAGGCGACTCCGAACTGGCGGTTGCCGTACCGACCGAAGACCGATCGCGATCGGGCCGATGGTGGCAACCGCGATCGGCACTCGGCCTGCTGAGCCGTCTGCTGCTGGGCTCGTCCGACGTCTTCTCGGGCCTCTTCGTCATCCGGCGAACGCTCTGGGAGCAAGGGGGTCGCACGATCTCGGCGAGCGGTTCCAGCCTGGTGCTGGAGTTGCTGCTGCGACGTCCTGCCAACGCGGTCGATGTGCCCGTCTCGGTGGACCCGGATTTCCGCTCCCCCCGCCTGGGACTCAGGGACCTCCGCCCGCTCAAGCATGTGCTCGATGGCCGTTACGGCAATCTTTCTCGACTGATCCAGTTCTGCGCCGTGGGATTCTCGGGCATGTTCGTTGACCTGACATGTTACGCGATTTTCCAGTGGCTACTGTCCTTCACCCGCCTGGCTTCGCTGAGATCGACGCTTTTCGGCTCTTCCTGGGTTCTGGCGGTCTCCGCGGCCCTGTCGATCGGGATTGCTTTGCTCTGGAACTTCACCCTGAATCGTCGCCTGACCTTCAACGACGCGAGGAGGGGGTCATGGCCACGGCAGTTCCTGACGTATGCGTTGAGCAATGCGCTGGCGATCGCATTCAGTTTCACGCTACGCCTGTATCTCCCGACCCAGCTCGACTTTTTCGCACGCCACAGGCTGGCGGCGGCCGTGGTCGGGATCGTGGCGGCGACGGGGATCAGCTTCTCGATGTCGCGCTGGATCGTGTTCACACGCCGGGTTGACCCGAAGCCTCCCGAGCCCCACGCCGCCCAGACGCAGATGAGTCTCCTCCAACCGTAGTCTGACGTTCCTGTTGGCGGGTGGCTTCCACTCCGCGTGCTCGGAGTTGTCCGAGCGTCGCCCGGCGCCTGCCGCGATCAAGGCGATGGCGGGCACGATCGGGGCACGCATCCGCAGGTCGGTCCAGAAGAAGGCGTGGACGAGCGTCAGCCCGATCACGATCATCGGCGCCGCGATTCGCGGCCATCGCCAGAGCGATCTCTCGCCAGAGTCCCCATACCAGGGCGATCCAGAGCGGCAGCGTCCAGGCGAACGTCGCCCATCGCACGCTGGATGCGTAAACCATGGCCGCCGGGGCCATGCTCCAGAAACGGCCGAGCCTGGCGATCGTGGCCCGAAAGAAGTCGCCCGGCCGCTCCCGCGCCAGACGCCAGGCCATCGCATTCAAGTATCGATCGGCCTGGGGCTCGGTCATGCCGGCCGTCTCGCGGTTGACCGAATCCCACCAGAGCCATTGCTCGTGACCGGTCCAAACTCGTCCCGAGGGGGCGATCCAGCACGTCCCGGTAATAGACGGGATTATTCGCGAGCGCCAGCGTGTATCCGCCGTGAGTCGTCGTCCAGATCGGTTCGCCGAAGAGGGCCAGATTGCGGATCATCCAGGGCAGCAAGACGAGACCGATCACGAGCGTGAGGCCGGCGCGCACGGACGACTCGCCGCTTCGCGTGACCCGGCGAGGAGACCAGGCCGGCGAGGATGGTCAGAGCAGCCCCGGCGAGCATGCTGGGCCGGCACAAGCCCACCAGGCCAAACCCTAACCCTCCCCAGACGATCCCGCGAACTCCTCCGAGGGTGAGCCCTGCCAGGGTCGCGGCGACCAGGAAGGCCGCCGGCGTCTCCGTCATCACCGAGCGGCTCTGCCAGACCAGGACGGGATCGAAAGCCACCACGAGTGCAGCGGCCATCGCTCGAGTTCGGGAGAGGCCGGATCGAGCCGCCGCGACGGCAGTCAGCCAGACCGTGCCGGCCCCGAGCAGAAGATGTAATATCGCGATTCCTCGAATGCCCCACCGCTCGGGGCTGCGACGAACGGAGCCAGGAGGAGCGGATACAGGGGCGGCCGATAGGCGGTCGGCCGTCCGTTGAAGGCGAATCCGTCCCCCGAGGCCAACGCCCGAGCCATCGGGAGGTAATTGTCGGGGTCGTCGAAGGCGCCGGAGCCTCGGAGCATGACCGCTACCCGGATCGAGAGCCAGCGGGATAATGATCCACAGTGGATGAATCGCGAAGCGACGGAGCATCAAGGACCTTGTGTACGCGGAGCGTGGAACCCCGACGAGAGAAACGGGCTCGAGAGACTGCGATCGAGGCTCTCGTGGCGGGCGGCCATTCGCGCCGAATATTGGCTGACCCATGTATAATCTACGGCCTGAACCGTACCGACCAGGGCAGCGAGCGAGAAACTCCATGGAACGCCGACCGAACATCTTCACGTTGACCGGCATGCATGAAGCGGGCATGCAACTCCTGCGCGACGCCGGGGAGCTGCGCAGGGCTACCGCCCTGGACCCGGCCACACTTCAGCGCGAAGTCGTCGGGGCCGATGCGCTCGTCATTCGCACAGGCGGGGTGATCGACGGCGCACTCCTCGACCACGGCAAGGATCTCAAGGTTGTGGGACGTCACGGGGTCGGCTACGACCAGATCGATATCGATGCCGCTACGGCTCGCGGCGTCCAGGTCGTCTACACGCCGGCGCCAACACGCAAAGTGTCGCCGAACATGTCTTTGCGCTGATCATCGGGATATCCAAGCACTTCACGCCGATGACCGCGGAACTGATCGCCGGCAACTATCACGCACGGACCAGCATGACCGGGCGACAGATTGCCGGCAAGACCCTCGGGATCATCGGATTCGGCCGGATCGGCCGCCGCGTCGGCGAGATCGCCCACCTGGGTTTCGGGATGACGGTCCTCTACAACGACATCCTGGCGGCGCCGGAGGAGGTCGAGGCGCCGGAGTACGCGCGTCGGATGGGGCTCCGGGAATTACTCGAAGCCTCGGATTACGTCACGCTCCATGTCCCGCTCGATGCCAGTACCCGCTGCCTGATCAATCCAGACACGCTGGCCCTGATGCGTCCCGACGCGATCCTGATCAACACCGCCCGCGGCCCGGTGGTGGATGAGGCGGCGGTCGCCGGGGCCCTCGACGCGGGCAAACTCTGGGGCTACGGCGCCGACGTCTTCACGGTCGAGCCGCCCCCTCCCGGTCATCCCTTGATCGGCCGCCGCGATGTCCTGCTCACGCCCCATACCGCGGCGCAGACCGAGGAGGCACTCAAGATCATGGCGATCACGATCGCACAGGAAGTGGTCGGGGTCCTTGAAGGCATCGTCCCCAACTTTCCCGTCAACGACCCGATCCAGGTCGAGCAGGTCCGGCAGCATCTGGGCAAGGAGCCGCTCTACCGCAAGAGCCATTGAAGCCGATCTGCGGTTGCGCGGGCTTATTCCTGGCCGGTGGTGTCCCGCGGCTGCTCAGGTTGGGATCCGGCCTGGGCAACCTTGACCGTCTCCGGGAACTTCTCCAGCGCCTTCTCCAGGAACCCCACGAAGGCGGTGGCTCGTTGTAACCCCCGATCTGGTCGATCACTTCGCCGTCGGGAGAGAGCACGACGTAGAAGGGATTCGTCACTTCCGGCGAGATCGAACTGGCGTTCCTGGTTGACCTCGGCCGGCTTTCGCGCTGATCCGCGGTGATCGAGTCGATCGGGACGAAGTCGGTATAGAGCTGGACCGTGACGAACTTTCGAGGAGCACGGACCTCGGGGCGGGGGAAGACGCCGTGCTCCATCTGCCGGCAATTCGCGCAGTTGACGCCGGTGAAGTCGATCAGGATCGGCTTCTTCTCCGCGGCCGCCTCGTTCGCGGGCCTGCTCGAAGCTCATCCCCCAGACGACGCCGTGGAAGCTCTTCTGCTCGCGCTCGGCCTGGGCCGGGTCGGTGGACGTGGCCTTCGACCTCTCCCGATGACTCTCCGCCCTCGCCGACGATCTGGACCGGCGGCTGAACTCGCTGGAGTCGGGCGGGAGGATGCCGACGATGAGCCGGTCCCAGACCTGGCTCTGCGGCGGTCGGCCGAAGAGGGCCGGCAGCCAGGTACAGGGCCAGTCCCAGGAAAGCCGCCCCGAAGACGAGCCGGCCCGGGCCGACCTTCACCTCGTCGTGGTCGTGGTCGGTGCGGAAGATGCCGAGCAGGTAGAGGCCGCAAACCGACGAGAGGGCGATCCAGCTCGTCAGGACGACGTGGGCGTCGAACCAGGCGTTCTCCGGCGGTGACGAAGGCCAGCTCGGCGGTGTTGATGAACTTCAGCGCCGCGCCGATCTCGACCAGGCCGCCGACGACCTTCACCGCGTTCATCCAGTCGCCGCTGCGGGGCATCTTGCGAGATCAGGCCCGGCGACAGGGCGAGCAGGAAGAACGGCAGCGCGAGCACCGTGGCGAACGTCGCCAGCCCGATGATCGGGTAGAAGAAATTGCCGCCCGCCGCCATCACCAGCAGGCCGCCGACGACCGGGAAGGTGCAGGTGAACGAGGTGATCGTCAGGGTCAGGGCCATGAAGACGACGCCGACCAGCCCGCCGCGGCTCTCCCCCTGGGCCGAGGCATTGAGCAGGAAGCTCGGCAGGCGGATCTCGAACAGGCCCAGCAGGCTCAGGCCGAACACGACGAAGAGGGCCGCGACGACGAAGTTCAGCCAGGGGTTATTCGCCAGGGTCTGCAAGCGCCGAGGCCGAGAAGAAGAACGAGAAGAGCACGCCGACCGCCGTGAAGACCCCGATGATCGACAGGCAGTAGGTGATCGCCAGGCCGGTCGTCTTGGCCCGTCCCGCTTCGCCCTGCCCCTGCTTGACGAAGAAGTTGACCGTGATCGGCACCATCGGCCAGACGCAGGGCATCACCAGCGCGAACAGGCCGCCGATCGCCGAGGCGATCAGGAACGGGATCAGGCCTTGTTCGGCCTTCTGGGCGATCTCGCTCTGGGCTTGCAGCGGGGCAGCGGCGGGCTTCCGGGCCGGCCGGAGGTGCCCGTGGTCGTTGAGCCGTCTTGGGGGCCTCCGACGAGGTGCTCTGCCGGTGACGATCCGCAAGATGCTCCGGCGATGCTGCGGACCGTTTGGAGACCGAGTCCGTCGTTTGGCCGCCCCGCCCCCAGGGAGGACCGTGAGTTCCGCGTCCGGGAAGGTCCACTGGCCGGGAGGGCTACAGCACTTGTCGTTGCAGACCATGTAGCCGGCCTGGCAGCGGAGCGTCTTCTTGCCCGGCTCGATGCCGTCGGGGACCTTCAGCTTGATGCTCCAGGTGACCTCGTCCTCGTAAAATTCCACGAAGGGCAGATTGGGGAAGTTCTCCTCCTTGTGCTTCATCGGCTCCCGGGAGGCGCTCCATTCGCCTCGACCTTGAGGCCGGCGGTATCGAAGAAGTCGAAGGTCGTGTTGACCGGCCCGGCCCCGGCGGCGGGCTTCTCGATCTGCTTGTAGATATGGTAGCCGGGGTCGAGCTTGACGGTCACCTTGAAGGTCACGGTCTCGCCCGGTTTGGCCTCGGCACGGCTCGACGGACGTGGTGAGCATCGCGTTCTTGGACTTGATCCGGGGATTCGTGTCCTTCGTCTTCGGCATTGAGATCCTCCCCGGCCGTCTCGGCCGTTTGGCCGCCGATTCAGCCGGGTAGAACCATGAGTTCCGCATCCGGGACGGTCCACTGGCCGGGAGGGCTACAGCTCTTGTCGTTGCAAATCATGTAGCCGGCCTGACTACGGAGCGTCTTCTTGCCCGGCTCGATGCCATCGGGGACCTTGAGCTTGAGGCTCCAGACCACCTCGTCTTCGTAATATTCGACGAAGGGCAGGTTGGGCCAAACGGCCTCCTTATGCTTCACCGCCTCCTTGGAGGCGCTCCATTCACCCTCGACCTTGAGCCCGGCCGTGTCGAAGAAGTCGAAGGTCGTGTAGACCGGCCCGGCACCCGGCGGCAGCGGCTTTTCGACCTGCTTGTAGATATGAAACCCGGGGTCGAGCTTGACGGTCACCTTGTAGGCCACGGTCTCGCCCGGTTTCGCCTCGGAGGGCTCGACGGACGTCGTGATCACCGCGTTCTTCGACTTGAGCCGGGGATTCGTGTCCTTCTTCTTGGGCTTGAGATCCTCCCCGAATGACGGGCGTCGGGACGAGCAACATCCCAACCAGGAAGGCCAGGAGGATCGTCAGGCTTGCCGCAGCCGGCCGGCCAGGATGAACTCGACGCATGATTGATGGTCCCGAAGGAAGGAGTGATCCCGAAGGAATTCGATGAGATCCGGAATCGGAGGACAGCTCCTCCGCTCCCGACGAGAAGTCCGCGAGATCGGCCGAACAACCGGCTCGACAGCTCGGCCGATCAAGAGAACATCCGGTCTACGCCTATACGCCAACCGGGAACCGCCGGTTCGGCATCGGCCTGATCGCCGCCGTGGAATCGCGCCGGTTGATCGGGCGAACTCGCCTGATACTTCCACACGCAACGGGCCATCGGGTCCACATCCCAGACGACCAGGGTGCCCGCCAGGAAATAGTCAACCCGCTTGGCGGCCATTTCGTCCTCGGCTGACTTCCCGTAGTCGTTCTCGCTGCGGACTCAGCGGCGAAGGTCGGCGGGCCCTCGATGAAACGCATGAGATTGCTCGGGAGCGGACCTACATAATAGGAGGCGTCAGGGGAGAAGGACTCGCCCGGATGGAAGTTCGGGAACGGCGAATCCCATGCTGTCGTGAGACAATTCCCCGACCCGTAGCCTCGGCGTAGTCGTCGAGGCTGCGGAAGATCCGAACCGCAACCCGGTTTGGAAGGTACCCGTAGCCATGTAGTGGACGATTCTCCCGCCGATCAACTCGGCTTTGCCCTCGACCTTGAGGAGGTCGTCCAGGGTGGCCCGTCGAGGAGGGGAGGGAATGGCTGTGCTGACGCTCATCGCACAACTCCGCGGCCGGGGGATTCCACGGCTATTCTAGCGGACGACCGGACCATCGACAACGCGAGGCCGATCGATCCTCATGCAGGTTGCGGACCGGTTCGGATTGACCGAGGAGTCGATCTATCCTACCATTCGCCGCCGCGATGGGGATTTCCGCACCGAGGATTCACGTCGAGCAGGCTTCCCGATCCCCTTTCCACCCCAGAAACCGGGCCGATCGGCATCCCGTTGCCGGCGCGTAGGACTTGTCGATGCGTAAAGTGTTTTCCGGGCTGGTTCCCCTGGCCGCCGTGATCGTGGCCGTCTGGCTGATCACGCTGGATCGACAAGGCCAACTGTTGTGGGACCATTGGGACGAGGTCAAGCGAGGCATCCTCTATCGGAGCGGCCAGCTCACGAGCGAGCAGCTCACGGAAGCGGTCAAACGCTATCAAATTCGCACCGTGATCAACTTGCAGTGGCCCGGCGAGGAGATGAAGGAAGAGCGAGCCTTGAGCCGTCGCCTCGGGGTGGACTTCGTGAATCTGCCCATGCCCGGCGATGGGCTGGGTGAGGAAAAGCAATTTCGCGAGGTCTTGAAGATCCTAGACGACGCCGATCGCCAGCGGGGATTGGCGGAATCCGCCCGCGGAACCTGCCGGACTGGGGCTTCCGTCGCCTTCTATCGATTCGAGCGCGATGGTTGGACGCCCGAGGACGTCGCGAGCGAGTTGGACGCCAGACTGATCATTATGGGCTGGTGCCCGGCTACATCTACGCGATGGTGAAGACCAAGCCCCTGCTGTCCCTGCTCCAGGCCGAGTCGGTGTTCGACCGCAACCGCGGGCCGGAAGGGCCGACCGCCGAGGCATCTTTCTTCATTTGAACGCGCCTGTGGCCGCCGACGCAGCGTGATCGCTCTCGTCAAGCCCGGCGATGGAGGAAAAGATCCTGACAACAGGGCCGGACCGCTCCCGGAAACGGCCACTGAGGGAGGAGGACTCCCAGGAAAGTCCTTCGCCCAGGGAACCCGATTCGACCGATTTGTCCCGCATGGAGGCGGTGAATGAATATCGACATGGCCACGATGACGCTGGCTCCGACGCATCCGAATCGGGCGTTGACGGGCCGACGCGACCGCGACGTGGGGGTATTGCCGAGGATCGGCGGTGGGTCATGGGTCAATCTGGCCGTGCTCGGTCTCGCCCTGGGTTTTGTCGCGATGGGTGCCAGCTCATTGGACCTGGGGCCGCAGGAGTGCGGCCTGGGCCTGGCCTCCGGAGAGAAATTCGGGCCGATGGGCCAGGTGCCGTGGCCACCGGGCCCCCGATCTCTGGCCGGCCCAGGTGATTCCGAGCATCGTCCTGACCCGACTCACCGCGAGCGGCCGGCCTTCCACGGCACTCGTTCGCTGGCCCGCTGCTCTTGCGTCGATCCTGGCGGGCTGGCTCCTGACGCGGGGCATGTCCCGGAGGTTCGGCACCCGCGGCGCGATCATCCTCGGATTCTGCTGGTTCGGGAGTCTCGCCGTGATCGACCGCTCGCTGATCGCCGGCCTCGACCCGATCCTCGGGCTGGCGACGCTCGGGGCGATCGACCGACTCCTGACGAAGGGCTCGGACTGGTCGCCGGCTTGTGGACCTCGCTGGCTTCCTGGGGGGAGGATGGCCGCCCTTGATCATCATCGGACTCGCCATCATCGTGATCGGCCGTGCGGTATCTGGCTTTTCTCCGGCCGTCTGATCCTCCCACCTCTGGCCACGGCCGTCCTCTGGTCGGTGGCGACGATCCGGATGACCTCGCACGACCTCTGGGCCTCGCACTCACCCTACCCCTGACCCAGCTGCCGATTCCGGGACTTGGCATCGGAGTGCTCTTGCTCGGCTTGCCGAGTATCCCGTTCGCCTTGCTGGCTTCGTCTCGATCGCTTCGAGAGTCCTGGCCGGTCGATGGTCGGCCCTGGGTCATCGGCTGGCTCCAGGCGGCCCTCGCGAGCGTGATCGCCGGGTCCTTCGTGCCAGGCCTCGCCACCGCGGCGGGGATGGTTGCTCTGGCCGGTTTGATCGTCCTCGCGGCGGCGTGCCTCGAGTCGGTCTTGCGCAACGCGAACACGATCACGCCCGCCGTACGAACCTTTTTCCTGTTTTCTCGACGATCCGGCCCGTCTGGCTCGTGGTCATGATCTACGGATCATTCGTCTGGATCGTGAGCATGCCTTATTATCGCACCCTGGGGATCGTCGTCGGGCTGACGGTCCCCGTCGTCGCCGTCCTGGGATGGTTGACCTTGAGTTCGGGCAACACCCGGCGAGGGCTGGTCACGCTCATGCTCATGGCGATCGTCCTGAAACTGGCCCACACCGGCTTCGATGTCCCCGAATGGAACTATCGGTGGAGTCAAGGTCCCTGGGGTTGTGCGATCGGCCAGTGGATTCCCCGGAAATGGACGCTCTACACGATTCATTCCTGGCCCGACGACCTTTGCTTCTTCATCGGCCGCTCGGTCCGGCAGTTGGACAGCCCGCGTTTCTTGAATTACTTGCCCGGCTCCGAGAGTCGTTACCTGCTGTTGCAGCCGCAGGAATTCGAGAACTGGCCCGACCATGCCCCATCCATCTCCCTGGTCGCCAAATTCCATGACCAGTGGGGTGCGGAACGCATCCTGGCAAGGACTGCCGGGCTCCTCCCCGTCCCCGGCCAGACGACCCCCAAATACGCACCGTAGAGCCTCCGGGGATGAGCGTCTACCGCTCTTGTCGGCGGCCCTTCCATGAGACCGGGGCTGATCTCGCAAGCATCCTCGCATGCCGGCGTCGCTCGCGATCGTGACAAATTCCTCGAAAGCAGGATGTCACAATCTCTCACAAGCGTCGTATAGTGTTGGGGTATATTCCGTGATCGGATTAAGCCGGGAGTACGACCGGGCGGAGAATGGGACCGAAATCGGAATTCTGAACCTTTGTCCGCGATGTCGGTCCAAGAATTGGTCCTTCGGGTCGAAGCCCTTTTGTTTGATTGAATGATACGAGAAGGCACCCTGTTTGCAGACTTGATCGATTCTAGAGCACGAGGAGAGCATCTCGATGCTCAGCAAGCTGAAAGAACTCTTCGCTCCGGGACCGACGAACGGCGAGAAGGGGCATCGCGGACGCGTGAACCTCCAGCGCCGGTTCTCGCTCGTCTCGGCGATGGCCCACGGCACGATGTCGCGAGTGCATCGGGCCGTTGACAATGAGACCGGACAGACCGTCTGCCTCAAGGTCCAGGAGCCCGAGAAAAACCAGGCGGCCATCGCACGTGCCTCGGCCGAGCAGTTGCGTCCTTCCGAGGGTGAAATCGCCTCGCAGCTCTCCCATCCGCATATTGTTCGCACATTCGAGTATGGGACCTCGACTCATAGCGAGCATTACCTCGTCATGGAATTCATCGATGGGATGAGCTTCCAGTACATCCGGGAAACGCGCGCGCGCGAACGGCCCAGCGCCGTGGAGTTACTGGCGCAGGCCGCGGAGGGTCTGGCCGCGGTCCATGCGGCCGGTTTCATGCACCACGATATCAACCCCAGGAACTTCCTGGTCAACCGCCAGCTCCAGGTCAAGCTCATCGATTTCGGCCTGTCGGTCCCGAATACGCCCGCCTTCCGACGCCCGGGCAATCGGACGGGGAATCTGCAATACATGGCCCCCGAGTTGATCCGACGCGAGCCCATCGACGAGCGAATCGATATCTTCGCGTTCGGCGTGCTTGCCTTCGAGCTCCTCACGGAACGCCTGCCCTACGAGGCCAATAATTCCACCCGGCTGATGCTTCAGAGAATCAACACCGAGCCGCTCGATCCGGCGATCGTCAAGCCGAAGCTGTCCGAGGAGATCTGCCAGATCCTCCGCAAGCTCACGGCCCGGCAGAAGGATCAGCGCTGGCCTAAGATGAGCACGCTGGCCGAGGCCCTTCGCAGCGTACCGGCAAAACGACAGCGGGTTTGAACGACGAACGCGGCCACCTGGCGTTGGGAAATCATGCCGGTCCTATTGGCCCGGGACCCGGCACGGGCCGCGGTTCGCAATTCCGAAGGCGACCCGAAATTCGTCCGCAGATGAACGCAGATCACGGGCAGATGTTAGATATTCGATCTGCGGACACGTCTTCCTCTCTCACTCAATCCGAGGCCGGTCGGCGGGGGAGATATTCAGTCGGGCCATTCGCCCGAGAAGACCTCGGTCGCCGGGCCGGTCATGAAGACGGGCGGCCGCGTCGTCGGGCCATTCCAGCTCGAGGTCGCCGCCGGGCAGGTGGGCGAGGACCTCCGGCCGGAGCGGCCCGTCAGCACGCCGGCGACGCAGACCGCGCAGGCTCCGGTGCCGCAGGCCAGCGTGATCCCCCAGCCGCGCTCCCAGGTCCGCATCCTGACTTCGTCCGGCCCGATAGACCTCGACGAAGTGGACGTTGACCCGCCGCGGGAACGCTCGTGGTGCTCGATCAGCGGGCCGAGCGCCTCGAGCGGGAACGCTGCGACGTCGTCCGACGTAGACCACGGCGTGCGGGTTGCCCATCGACACGGCGGTCGCGGCGAAGTCGCGGCCGTCCACCCGGATCGGAGCGTTGATCGGCGGGTCGCCCGGTAGGAGCGTCGGGATCTCCGGCCGGGTCGAGGATCGGTGCCCCCATGTTGACGCGGACCCGTCGGACCTTGTCGCCTCGCGACCTCGAGGTCGAGCGTCAGGACGCCGCGGCCGGTCTCGATCGTCAGCGCGGCTTTCTGGCCAGGCCGTGATCGTGGATGAACTTGGCGACGCAGCGGATGCCGTTGCCGCACATCTCGCCTTCGGAGCCGTCGGCGTTGAACATCCGCATCCGCGCGTCGGCGCGCTCGGACGGCAGATCAGGATCAGCCCGTCGGCGCCGATGCCGAAATGCCGGTCGCTGACCGCCCGCCAGCTCGCCGGGTCGGCCGGCGCGGGCTGGTCGAACGTGTGACGTAGACGTAATCGTTGCCGATCCCGTGCATCTTCGTGAATCGCATCTGTCGATCGCCCAGCTCGATGAAAGTATTTGCCGTCCCATGCGGAACCCGGATCGGCCCTCGGCGTCAAGCTCGGTCCTTGAACACCCTAACACGGCGTCCGTCCGGAGCGATCAAGGAAGCCCGGACCTCGGGCGATCGGGACCGACCGGCGGCCTCCCCGTTTGGTGGCGGCGCAACGTCCTAAATGGGGTGGCTCCGACATGCTGTCCTTGCACGAATGAATGTCCACCCGAGGTGGCCGATGTTTGGCGTCTCCGAGACACCCTACGACCTGCGGTTCCGCTTCCTGGACATCCCGGTCCGGGTCCATCCCTTGTTCTGGCTGGGATCGGCCCTGCTGGCCGGCAGGAAAACTGACGGTGATCGTGACCTGGGTGGCTTGCGTGTTCGTCTCGATCCTGGTCCACGAGTATGGGCACGGGTTGACGGCGAAGGCGTTCCACTCCTCGCCGTCGATCGTCCTCTGGATGGGCGGAGGCTGTGTTCCAGCCAGGTCGATCGGCAGACTCCGATGCAGAGGCTGGCCGTCGTCCTCTGGGGCCCGGGCGCGGGTTTCGTCCTCTGCGGCCTCGTGATGCTCGTCTTCTCGGTCCTCTATGGCCTGACACCCTCCGAACACCTCGGAGTCGTCCAGTTCTTGCTCGGCCTTCCGCTGGGGGGTCAACCGATCTCGTTCGAGCATCGAGATGCCATCGGCGACGGCGTCTTCCTGGTCTATTTTTTCCTCGTCCAGATCAACCTGTTCTGGGGCCTGGTGAACCTGCTGCCGATCTGGCCCCTGGACGGTGGACGCGTTTGCGAGATCCTGCTCTCCTTGCACAATCCCTACCAGGGCAAGCGTCGGGCTCATACGATCGGTCTGGTCACCGCGGGCTCCCTGGCCGTGCTCTCCTATCTGTGGACCCGCGACTACTTCCTGGCCATCTTCTTCGGCTTCTTCGCCTTCCTCAATTATCAGACCCTTCAAACCATCCACCAGGCCCAGGTCATGGGTGTCTACGATGAAGACTGGTGGCGGAGATGATCGCTCGTCATGAGGGTGGTCCGTTCTCGCTCCATCATGGATGTTACCCCGCGCGGTCCCTCGGAATCCCGGTTCCGGGAATGCCCGGGATCGACATCAACGTGCATGATTCCAGCGATGGGAGTCGCACCCGATCCTGGCCCGGAAAGATTCATTGCCAATCCATCCGGCCACGACTGTGTGGATTGATTCTGAGGGTGGGATCCGGTAGGATCCGAGGGAGCTTCGAGCGGTTTTCGTCAACGAATCGTTCAAAGTTCGTGATTTCCCGTCCGTGGCCGGGTCCCCCCTTTCTTTCGTGCCCTCGATGACTAATCATGTACGATCCCGGGGTGTGGCCGCGAATCCGTCCTAGGCTAGCTTCATTGGGTCGAATGTCCCCGAGACAACTCAGAAAAGCCGTCTATGCGCTCACGACGAAGCCGATCGAAGAGTCCCAAGAACTCGCGGAAGGCCACGCCGAGCCGGGAAGAGGCCGGGCCCTTGCGCGGTCCCGCGCTCGATTCCGGGCAGATCATCGTGCTGGGCGACCGGACCGATCCCCAATCGATGGGGATCTGTCGCGTCCCGCTCTTGCCATTGCGGTCCGACGTCGTCTTTCCCCAGACCGTGGTGCCGCTGGTGATCAACCGGCAGAGCGGCATCCGGCTGATCGACGACGCGATGAGCGGCGAACGGATGGTCGCACTGGTCAGCCAGATGCATCCGGAAATGGACTCGCCCGGCATGGACGACCTGTTCCCGACGGTCTGTGTCGGCCTGGTCCTCAAGATGCTGAAATTCCCCGACGGTTCGACCCGGATCGTCTGCCAGGGACAGTATCGCGCCCGGCTGATCAGCGTCGTCCAGACCGAGCCGTATCTGGTCGGTGAGGTCGAGCCGTACGAGGAGGTCGTCGAGGAGGGTGTCGAGCTCGACGCGCTGGTCCACCACGTGAACCGCTTCTTCCAGCGGATGGTCGACCAGAGCCAGCAGATCCCGGAGGAGCTCCAGGTCGCCGCGATCAACACCCGGGAACCCGGCCGACTGGCCGACCTGCTGGCCTCGAGCTTGCCGTTCACGATCGAAGAGAAGCAGGCCCTGCTCGGCGAGATCAACGTCCGCTCCCGCCTGGAGCGGCTGGGGCAATACCTCTCGCGGCAGCTCGCCGTCCTGGAACTCTCGACCAAGATCCAGGAGCAGGTCGGCAGCGAGCTCTCGAAGGCCCAGCGGGACCACTTCCTCCGGCAGCAGCTCAAGGCGATCCAGGACGAGCTGGGGGAGAGCGAATCCGAGAACCCCGAGATCAGCGAGCTCTGGGAGCGGATCAAGAAGGCCAACCCGCCCGCCGAGGTCCAGGCCGAGGCCGAGCGCGAGCTCGAACGGCTGGCCGGCATGCACCCGAGCTCGGCGGAATACTCGATCGTCCGGACCTATCTCGACTGGCTGGCGATCCTGCCCTGGGCCAAGGCCAGCCGGGACCGGCTCGACCTGCGAAGGGCCCGCAAGGTCCTCGACCACGACCACTACGACCTCGAGAAGATCAAGGAGCGGATCCTCGAATACCTGGCCGTCCGCAAGCTCAAGAAGGACATGAAGGGTCCGATCCTCTGCCTCGCCGGCCCGCCGGGCACGGGCAAGACGTCGCTGGGCAAGAGTATCGCGAAGGCCCTGGGCCGCGAGTTCGTCCGCGTGAGCCTGGGCGGCGTCCACGACGAGGCCGAAATCCGCGGCCATCGCCGTACTTATGTCGCCGCCCTGCCGGGCCGGATCATCCAGGGAATTCGCAAGGCCGCGACCAATAACCCCGTCTTCATGCTCGACGAGGTCGACAAGCTCGGCGCCGATTTCCGGGGCGACCCATCCGCCGCACTCCTCGAAGTGCTCGACCCCGAGCAGAATTCGTCATTCCGCGACCATTACCTGGACGTCGACTTCGACCTGTCGAAGGTCATGTTCATCGCCACGGCGAACATGCTCGAGACCATCCCCTCGCCCCTGCTCGACCGGCTGGAGGTCCTCCAGCTCCCGGGTTACAGCGAGGAGGAGAAGACGCTGATCGCCCAGAAGTATATCATCCCCAAGCAGTTGGATCTCCACGGCCTGACGCCCGCCGACCTGACGATCGCCGATAGCTCGATCCGCAAGATCATCTCCGACTATACCCGCGAGGCCGGCCTGCGCAATCTCGAGCGGGAGATCGCCGCGATCTGCCGGAAGATGGCCCGCCGACGCGCCGAGGGCCAACGCGGTTCGACGACGATCGAGCCCAAGCGGATCTCCGACCTCCTCGGCCCATCGCGGTTCTTCCGCGAGCTGGCCGACCGGACCGGGGTCCCGGGCGTGGCCACGGGTCTGGCCTGGACCCCGACCGGCGGCGAGATCCTCTTCATCGAGGTGACCGGCATGCCCGGCAAGGGGATGCTGACCTTGACGGGGCTCCTGGGCGAGTCGATGCGCGAGAGCGCCCAGGCCGCGGTCAGCTATCTCCGGAGCCATTCCAAGGAACTCGAGCTCGATACCTCGAAGTTTCACAAGACCGACCTGCACATCCACGTACCCGGCCGGCGCGGTGCCGAAGGATGGTCCTTCCGCCGGCGTGGCGATCGCCGCCGCGTTGATCAGCTTGTTCCGCGGCAAGGCGATCCAGACCGGCCTCGCCATGACCGGCGAGGTGACGCTGACCGGGAGGGTCCTGCCCGTCGGCGGTGTTCGGGAGAAGATCCTGGCCGCGCGTCGGGCCGGCATCAAGAGCGTCCTCATCCCCCGGCACAACGAGAAAGACCTGGTCGAGATCCCCGCCGAAGTGAAGGCCGACCTGACTTTACACCTCGTCGACACGCTCGACGACGTCGTCCACCGCCTCTTCCTCAAGGAGCCGCGCAAGTCGGCCAGCCCTCCCCAGACGCGCAAGAAGCCCGTGCCGACCGCGACGGCCGCCCAGAGATCTCGGCTGACCGGCCCCGACCAGAAAGAGGTCGTCCTCGACCCCAAGCCCCCGCGCCGAGCCGGCTCGCTGTAGGGCCCGGCTTGAGCGGTCGCGAACGTCCGGTCGTTGCGCCGGCGCGGTGTTTTCAACCACTCCCGCGACGGGAATCCTCGCGGCCATTCCTCGGCTGCACTGGTCGAGGATGCGCGTTTCGCGTAATCTCCGGCGCTCTGACGATCGCCAAGCGGCACGGATTCCCTTGCCGTCCATGGAAAGGACGACCTGGTCATGAAGATCCAGCATCCCCTGTTGGTTCAGGCCGTCGGCTCGGCGGGCTCGTTCCTGGTCCGGCAACTGGGCCGGACGCTGAAATACCACTTCCGATATCAGGATCCCCAGGTCGCACCCGAGGTCGCGCGACAGACCGGCCAACGATACATCTACGCCTTCTTCCATGAGGTCATGCTCTTCCCGGCCTACTACTGGTCCTGGCCTGAGATGCACATCCTGATCAGCGACCACCGCGACGGAGAATTGATCACCCAGGTCATCCGTCGCCTGGGTTTCACGGTCATCCGGGGATCGACGACCCGCGGGGGTACTCGCGCCCTCCGCCAGATGACGCTTCGGATCGACCGGGGCCATCTCTGCGTGACCCCGGACGGACCGCGCGGACCGCGCCGCTCGGTCCACCAGGGGATCGCCTACCTGGGCAGCCGGACGGGTCTACCGATCGTGGGCGCGGGGATGGCCTTCCAGAAGCCCTGGCGGGCCAGGAGCTGGGACCGCTTCTGCGTCCCTCGCCCGTTCAGCCACGCCGCTTGCGTGGTCCCGCCGCCGGTGATCGTCCCGCCCGACGCCGACCGCGACACCATCGAAGCGTGCCGACTCGAGGTCGAGAGTCGTATGCAAACGGCCATGATCGAGGCCGAAGCGTGGGTCGCCGAATTCTGATCATGATAACCCGGATCGTGGATCGCGTCGCGACAGGAAGACCATCCCCAGCAGCCCCGTCGCCAACAGGGTGATGGTGGCGGGCTCGGGGCCGCGAAGGCTTCGAACCCGTGAAAATTTCCACTGGCGTCCAGATACCAGCCGGCCAGATCACCACCGGTTCCACACTCAATCTATCGCCGTGTCGTGGCCCTTTCCACATTACCGACGACTTCGTCTTGCCGGAATCCGGAGACTCGGTAAGATTGCACATCCTTTCCAGAGGCCCTTGCGATCGGGTTGTCCCTTTCGCGACCGTCCCTTCATCCGGAGGGCCACCCATGAACGAGACTTCCTCCGGTCATCGTCCTTTGGGATGGCGGATGCGAGGTCTGTTGCTGGTCGCGGCGGCCGGATTCGCGGGGCTCCTGGGATTGGCGAGGACATTGGTGCCGGACCCCCGAGGGTTCGGTACGCACATCCAGCTCGGGCTCCGGCCCTGCTCGTTTGCCGCCATGACGGGACGACTCTGCCCGACCTGCGGCATGACCACGGCGTTCGCCTGGTTCGTGCGCGGGCGAGTCGATCGATCGTGGCGAGCCAACCCGGCGGGGTGCCTGCTGGCCGTGCTCTCGGTCCCACTCATGGCCTGGCTGGTCGCGAGCGCAGTCCGGGGCGAGCCCGTCGGTTTCCAGTCACTTTCGGGGCCCATGATGGGCCTGCTGACGGCCGTCGTGGTCTTCAGCGTCGCGTCCTGGTTGGTCCGGTTGATCGTTTCGCCAGCCGTCCCGGGGCCGGGTCCCGGTGGAGTGGCCAACTCGATCGGCTGGTGATTTATCCAAGGAAGGAGGGGGTACAGGATGACCCCTCGATTACTCGCCGACGCCAAGGTGCGGCTCGCCATGGTCGCCCTCTTGGCCGGGGGATCCCTGATCGCGACCACCGGTTGCGATCCGCGGACCCTCGCTTATTTCCTCCAGCCCTTCGAACCCATGGTCCCGCCCAAGTGCGAGACCTCGTTCGAGGGCAAGAAAGTCGTCGTCCTCACCCAGGTCGCCTCCAACTCGGTGTCGGAGTATTCGTCCCTCGATCGCGACATCACGCGTGAGTTCACCGCCATCCTCAGGAAGAAGCTGAAGAAGGTCACGGTCGTCGACCCCGACAAGGTCATGACCTGGATCGAGGCCCACCCCAAGTGGACGGCACCCTCCGAGATCGCCAACGACTTCAATGCCGACATCGTCGTCTTCCTCGAAGTCGAACAGTTCCAGATCCAGTCCCCGGGCGATCTGAACATGCTCCACGGCGAGTCCAAGGTGCATATCCAGGCGTTCGAGATGCAGTATCCCAAGAACAGCAAGGATAAGCCGATCAAGGATCAGCCCAAGGAGGCCGTCTCCATCTACGATGATTACGGCGAGACGCACTTCCCCGATCAAGGGCCGATCCCCATCGAGACCGGGGCGAGCCGGTCCAAATTCCGGATCAAGTTCGTCAAGATCGTCTCCAAGGAGGTCTCCTGGCACTTCGTCGAGCACGCCGAGGACGACTCGATCCAGGATTCGCGGGTCAACCGCTGATTGCGGCCGGTTCGCGGAATCGGATATGTCACGAGGGAAGGCGAAGGTCGGTTCGATCCGCGTCTTGACGCCGGATCCGACGGGCCTTCGCCCTCCCCGATCGTATTTCGACCGACCCTGGAGGACTGAGACGGTTCATTTCTCCTGGGTCATTCGGAGTCGCTTCGACCGAATGCAATCAGCCATGATTTTGCTCTGAGCGATGGGGAAAATCGATGTCTGGCGGCCGGTTGTCGACCGACGAAGCCCGGACGACGTCGAGAACGATTGTAGGGACGGTTGACTCGCGGATGTCGCTTCTTATAATCAGTCCGAGTACCGGCCACTATGCACCCGAGCCTCACCGAACTGAAACTCAGTCAGTCCTGGCCTCACGCCTCTCGGAGACGATTGGCGAGATCCTGATTCTTCGACAGCATTGTTCCTCGAAGAGGCACAGCGTTCACGGCTCGTACAGATTCTCCCGGCCCATTCCGGGAGACGCTCGAATCTATCAAATCCTCACTTGGTTGGATGAGAGGGATCGTGGTCCCTCCTTAACGATAGTTTTTCACCAGGAGAATGTATCGATGCGCAAGGTTCTGCTCAGCTTGGTGGCGATCGCGGCGATCACCATCCCCGCCTTGGCCGGAAAGTTCAACAAGGTCGTCAGCGTGGGCGAGAAGGCACCGACGTTCTCGGGCCTCCCCGCGATCCACAATGGCGAAGAGACCAGCCTCAGCCTTTCCGACCTCAAGGATGACGTCGTCGTCCTCGTGTTCGTGGCCAACCACTGCCCGGTCGTCGTCGCCTACGAGGATCGCCTCGTCGACTTCACCAACGACTACAAAGACAAGGGCGTCCGGGTCGTCGGGATCTCCGTCTCCTCGATGGACCAGGACAAGCTGCCGGGCATCAAGAAGTACATGGCCGAACACAAGTCCAACTACGTCTATGCCTATGACGAGAGCCAGGCGCTCGGCCGTGCCTACGGTGCGACCAACACCCCCCAGTTCTTCGTCCTCGACAAGGAGCGGAAGATCCGCTACACCGGCGCCATGGACAACAGCCAGGCTGAGGGCAAGGTCACCAAGACCTACCTCCGCGACGCGGTCAACGCGGTCCTGAAGGGCGAGAATCCTGCCACCGACGAGACCCGCGCGGTTGGCTGCGGTATCAGTTACAAGAAGAGCAGTAACTGAACAAGCTCATAGGGTGCCTGGATCTTCCAGGTCCCGACTTCAGGGCGAGGCTCCTTCCAACGCCGACCGATCGGCCCGGACGAAGCCTCGCCTTCCCGATTGCGCATCTAAGCTCAAACGTTTGGTCGAGGTCTTCGAGGAGGATATTCCGGTGAAATTCCTCGTCTCTTGTGCTCTGACGATGTTCGCTCTGGTGGGAATCCTGTTCGTCGCGGCGGAGAAAAATGCCTTCTCCGAAGATCAAGATTCCGGTAAAGTGGTCAAGCTGGAAAAGCTCAACTGGACCCAATTTCAACAGCGGCTGGCCAACCCGAAGGTCAAGTACACCATCGTTGACGCCTGGTCGACCACGTGCGGTCCCTGCAAGGAAAACTTCCCGCACGTCATCGAGATGAATCGCAAGTACGGCCCGAAGGGCCTGGCATTCATCTCGCTCTCGCTGGACGACCCCTCCGACAAGAATGCCGTCGCGGAAGCCGAGCGTTTCCTCAAGGAAAAGAAGGCTGTTTTCACCAACGTCCTGCTTGACGAGAGTTTTGGCGATGGTTTTGATAAACTGAACATCAACGGTATTCCCGCCGTATTCATTTACGGGCCCGACGGCAAGGAAGTGAAACGGTTCACCATGGACGACCCTAACAACCAATTCACTTACGAGGACGTCGAGAAGACCGTCGCGAACTTGCTGGGCGCGAAATCCTGATCGGGAGATTGCCGTCCTCCAGACCTACGCTGTGGTTCTGCCCCCGCGGGGGGCACAGCCCTTGAATCAGCTCTCTCCACCCGCTTCATTGGCGAAAGCGGATCGAAAAGATCGAATCATGAAAGACGGAATTCATCCGAAGTATCAAGACAGCGTGGTCGTGTGCGGATGTGGCACCACGTTCACCACACGAAGCACGAAGCCGAAGATCATGGTCGAAGTTTGCTCCAAGTGTCACCCCTACTTCACCGGCTCGGTGAAGTTCGTCGACGCGGCGGGGCGGGTTGACAAGTTCAATAAGAAATTCCAGGGCACCTACGGCAAGGGGAAGAAGGCCGCGGCCACGGCCGCGACCGAGAAGGCTTAGCGAAGATCGAGGATACCACGAAGACGGCCTGCTGGCGGACCGACCCGGTCTGTCACCGGGCCGTTCTGCGTTTTCGTGATGGCTCCTGCGGGACATTTCGAAATAGCCATTTCAGTCCAATGTACCTGGAGCGATTCACGATCGGATTGCATACACCCTATACCAACCCGACGCGCCAGCGAGGGGAATGCCAACGGACCCTCGCTGGCGCGTCGGGTTGGTGTGGCAGCCGATGGGGCCTTGGTGTATGCATCTCGCGAGTGAGGCACTCTAGAACAGACATCTCACAACGGACGGCTCGGCCGTGTTCGAGAAGCTTCAAGCCGACTACCAGCGATTCCTGGAGATCGAGCGACTCATGCTCGACCCCGACATCACTTCGGACTCCGGGCGCGTGACCGCCCTGGCGAAGGAGCGGGGTTCGCTGGCCAAGGTCGCCATCCCCTACGGTCGTTACCTCGAGCTGAGTCGCCAGATCACCGAGGCGGAACAGCTCCTGGCCATCGAGCGCGATGCCGAGATGCGATCGTATGCGGAGGCGGAGCTGGAAGGCTTGCGGGCTCGCCATCAGGAAGAGGGGGAGACCCTGCGGGACATGCTCTACGATCGTCGCGCCGGCACCGGCCATGCCGCGATGATCGTCGAGATCCGCGCGGGTACCGGCGGCGACGAGGCGGCCCTGTTCGCCCGTGACCTCTACGAGATGTACCGTCGTTATGCCGAGCAGATGGGCTGGAAGTTCGAGATGCTGGACCTCGAGCCGACGGAGCTGGCCGGTTTCCGGGAGGTTTCGTTCAGCGTCGCGGGCGAGGGCGCGTTCCGCAATCTCCAGTTCGAAAGCGGCGTACACCGGGTCCAGCGCGTGCCTCAGACAGAGGCCCAGGGTCGGATTCACACCTCGACCGCCACGGTCGCCGTGCTGCCCGAGCCCGAGGAGGTCGATATCGTGATCCGGACCGAGGATCTCCTCATCGACGTGATGCGGTCGGGCGGCCCGGGCGGCCAGCACCAGAACAAGACCGAGAGCGGCGTGCGGATCACTCACCTCCCGACCGGCGTGGTGGTCAACTGCCGCGACGAGCGCAGCCAGCACAAGAACAAGGCGAAGGCGATGCGAATCCTCCGCAGCCGGCTGTACGAGCAGAGCCGCGAGAGTGCCCGCAACGAACGCGACCAGACCCGCCGAGACATGATCGGGTCCGGAGACCGCTCGCAGAAGATACGGACCTACAATTTCCCGCAGAACCGGGTGACCGACCACCGGATCGGGCTCACTCTCTACAACCTCGATCAGGTGACGCAGGGCAACTTGCTCCCATTGACCAAGGCCCTCATCGATTACGATCGCCGCGAACAGCTCGGCGACCTGGTCTGACCTGTCCCGTCCCGGGTCGAAGTTGGCCACAGGCTGAGGTCTCAACTCCCGTGATCGATGCGCAACCATCGCCGACCGCCGAACCGAACCCGGAAGGCCGCGCCGAGGACGCCTGGACCGTCGGGCGGCTCCTGACCTGGACGGCCGATTATTTGAAGAGGCGCGGATCCGAGAGTCCGCGTCTCGACGCCGAGGTCATGTTGGCCCACGTCCTGAAATGGCAGCGCGTCGAGCTCTATACCCATTTCACGGACGAGGTGGCCGAAGGCCCGCGCGGTCGGTTTCGCGAGCTGGTCCGCCGTCGCGTCGAGGGATCGCCGGTTGCCTACCTCGTGGGCCGCAAGGAGTTCTATTCGCTCCCCTTCGAGGTCTCTCCGGCGGTCCTGATCCCTCGCCCGGAGTCGGAGTTCGTCGTCGTCGAGTTCCTGACGCTCACCAAGGGCATGGAATCACCCCGCGCCGTGGACGTGGGGACGGGCTCCGGCTGCCTGGCGGTGGCCTCGGCCTTTCGCCACCCCGGGGCACGCTTCGTCGCGATCGACATCAGCGAGGAGGCCCTGGCCGTCGCCCGTAAGAATGCCACCCAGCACGGGGTCATCGACCGGATCGATTTCCGCCCGGGAGATCGCCTCGGACCGGTCGCCGATGAAGGGCCGTTCGACGTGGTCATGTCCAATCCCCCCTATATCCCCTCGGGCCAGATCGAGGGGCTGGAAGTCGGTGTCCGCGATTACGAACCACACCTGGCTCTCGACGGAGGCCCTGGCGGGCTCGACATGGTCGGTCGTTTGATCGAGGAATCGGCCCGGATCCTCAAGCCGGGAGGCCATCTGATCCTGGAGATCGGCAGCGATCAGGAAAAGCCGGTGCGCGGGTTGATCGAGGCCCAGCCCTCATTTCGCCTGGCCCCCACCATCCACGACCACGCCCAGCATCCCCGCGTCATCCGAGCAACGCTCGTGGAATGAGCGAGCGATCGATCGAGAGACGGGAAGATGGGAGATTGGACGGGTCTTTCTGGGAATTGTGCGACTTCTCCGGACGGACAAACAAGAAAGCGCCGATGGCTCATCTGGAATGGCGGAAGTCCCCGGACTGTGGGTCCACGAGTAGCCCGTCTCGGAGACGACCGATCGCTTCCCAGACGACATTCAGGAACTTGTAAGACTGGTTGCTGCTCCTGATACGGACCCGAAGCACGTACTTGGTCTTCGCCAACTTCAACGCCTCCAGGCAATTCGCCTCGATCGGCTCCTGCTCTTCTTCCTCGATCTCCTCCTCGTCCTCGAACCCGTCCTCAGGTTCCTCCGAGTAGAGATAGTCGCACTCGGCGTGGTAACCACACGTCCCGGACACGCCCTCGTCGTAGAGCGATTGCAGGGCTTTCGAGTCACGGCGGTCGATCGCCTCAGCGACCAGGACACCCTTCTCTGAGTAAGTCGGCCAGCCCATCACGTCGAGCAGATCGGTCAAGGGCCCCTCGGCGGCGGGTTCGAGTTCAGGGTTCGGTCGGTCAAGGATGAATCGCACCTCCCAGCCTTGGCGCGCAGTTCTCGCCTGAGTTCCTCGGATGTCACCAGGGATTCTTGTGGAGAGAACACGAAAAGTTCCACGCCCATGGACGACTCCGGAAACGTTGTTCATGATAGCCCGAAGGTGGTGAATCCCCGGACGATGCCGTGGCATCAACAGGGTCAGCGTACTCGGTGTGGCAGCCGGACGCTATCTGCGACCGGGCGTGTCCTCCTGTCGCACCTGCCCACCGACTGCGGGAAGATCGAACGCGAAATACAAGAAGTTTACGATATAGAGGAAACTCGGAATTGGGTTGCGTGACATCCTCGCTGATTCGGGCCCTATTGATGAGGGGGAGCCGATCGTCGTCCTCCGCCCTTCGCAGAGAACCGCCGGGGACCGCACAATATGACCGAGCCCGATGACGCCACCCTCGACCAAGCCGATCGCGCCGATCCTCATCAACCAGAAGTGGCTTCTCTGGCCGACTCTTCCGCGGAGATCGTCGAGATCCTGGATCGATACATGGCCGATCTCCAGTCCGGAGCGGCCCCGGATCGCGACCAGCTCCTTGCCGCTCATCCCGAGCTGGCCGATCAGCTCGACGCTTGCCTCGCGGGCATCGAGTTCATCCGACGCACCACGAGCCCGGCGGCCGAGGGGCCATCGACCCTGGGCGATTTCCGGATCATCCGCGAGCTCGGACGCGGCGGCATGGGCGTCGTCTATGAGGCCGAGCAAACGTCGCTCCGCCGTCGTGTGGCGCTCAAGGTCTTGCGGTTCGGGGCCGTCGCCGACGAGGAGGCCATGCAGCGGTTCCGTCGCGAGGCCGAGACGGTCGCCCGGCTGCATCACACGCACATCGTGCCGATCTTCGCCGTCGGCTCCGAGCGGGGCGTCCATTATTACGCCATGCAGTTCATCGAGGGCCGCAGCCTGGCCGACGTCCTCGACGAGAGTCAACGTTCGGATAAGCCCCTGGCGGCCGAGGATGTTGCCCGTTGGGGCCTCGAGGCGGCCGAGGCGCTGGCGCATGCCCACCAGCGCGGGGTGATCCATCGCGACATCAAGCCCTCGAATCTCCTGATCGACGCCGAGGGGGTCGTCTGGCTGACCGACTTCGGCCTGGCCAAGCGGGCCGACGAGGCCACGCTCACCGTCAGCGGTGCCTTGATGGGCACGCCTCGGTATATGAGCCCCGAGCAGGCCGAATCGCTCCGCCATCCCGTCGATCACCGCACCGACGTCTACAGCCTGGGCGCCACCCTCTACGAGCTGGCAACCGGACGGCCCGTGTTCGAGTCGTCCACTCCGCACGGCGTGATCGCCCGCATCCTGACGGATGAACCCACTCGACCGAGGCTATTCCGCACCGACTTGCCCCGGGATCTGGAGACGATCATTCTCACCTGCCTGGCCAAGGAGCCGACGCGGCGGTATCAGTCCGCCCGTGCGCTCGCAGACGATCTGAGGGCCGTTCTCGATGCTCGACCGATCGGGGCCAGGCGTGCCCCGCTCCCGGAGCGGGCGCTGCGCTATATTCAGAGGCGCAAGAAGGCGATCCGATCGACGGCGATCGGCGTTGTGGCCACGGTCGTGCTGATGCTCGGTGCCGTGCTCGGCTGGCGGTACTACAGCGATTGGAGGCTCGGCCGGGTCGTGCTGACGACCGACGGACCGCCCCTGATTGCCCAGCTCCTCCCCGAGTCGGGCGACGAGCCGATCGGCGAACCGTTCGACGTCGGGAAACGCACGGCCCTCTCGTTGCCGGCGGGCGACTATCGGCTGAGGCTGACCGGGACCGGACGGCTCGGCCGGACGTATCGCATGGGGGTCGATCGTGGTGAAACGCATTCCCACCGGCTCTCGCTCGATGAGGGCCTCTTGCTGGATGAGCCGGCCATCCCATTCTCGTCGGCGACGGACGCCTTGATCCTGAAGCCGGGCAAGGCGGACTTCATCCAGTGGGACGGATGGACCCTGATGCGACGAGATGGCGCGACCGGCCATCCCATCTGGGACGCCGCCAGTCCGGGCAGAATCCAAAATGGAGGACATGATCCGGAGTACACTCTCACCTGGATGCGGCGCCTGGCCCTGATTTGGGACGACACCCCACCCGGCACGCTGGTCAAGCCCGCGCCCGACCTCGACGGCGATGGCACGTGCGACGTCGTCATGGCTTTCGCACGGACGCCTTCGCTCATGGCCGTCTCGAGCAAGAATGGGGGGATGATCTGGACCTACTCGGCCGCCCTCGACGGAGTCGTTGGGCCGGATCCGCTCGGCCCGAGCGAGTTCTTGAAGGCCCTCGGCGAGATCAAGTCGGCGGGCGCAGGAAAATCGCAACCAGCCGTGAAGGGCGCACGGGTTGGACGGGTCATCGGCCAGCCGGCCCTGGTCCCTATCGACGGCGACGACATACCCGACCTCGTCGCCGTCTTCTTCGTGTTCGAGGACCCGACCGGAAGCGCCGTCTCGTTCGGTGTGGACGGCAGCGTGATCCAGTTCGACATGTTCCGCCCGGGCCGTCGCGTGATGGCGGCCATCTCGGGCCGGACGGGACGCGGATTGTGGTCGCGGGCGCTCGACACGACTCCCCAATCCAGGCCGTGGTTGTGGGACCGCATCAGGCGATGGGCGCCGCCGAATCTGCCCTTCGAAGCTTTCGACGTTCAGATCTCGGTCGTGACGGGTCGTCTGGGGACGACCCTCGGGGAGGTGGTCGGCTCGCGATGGACCGCACTCGACCCGGCGAGCGGCCGACCGGTCGGCCGACCGATTGACCTTGGCTTTTCGCCCGTCCGTCCGGTGCAGTATGCCGACCTGGACGGCGATGGCTCGCCCGACGTCCTGGCGCTGGGGCCGGGATCGAAGGCCGGCATCTTGACCCTCGCCGCCTTTTCGACCGCGACGCGCGAGCCGATCTGGCAGGCTCCGATCGAGGGCTTCGCATCGTGGATCCGCCTCGCGGGCGGGTCGGCGGGTTGGCCTCTGATCCTGGACTTGAACGGAGATGGTCACGCCGAGGTCGCGGTACCCGATTGGGACAGCCACCCTCGATTCCACGAATATCGGGGCGTGAGACTCCTCGACGGCGTGACCGGGCAGGTGCGCTGGGTCCGTCCGCTGCAACCCGCCACGAGGGCCGACGACGGTCTGGTCCATCTGCTGGAGGCCCCGGACCTCGACGGCGACGGCACCCGCGAGCTCATGGCCGTCTCCACCTACGACGGACGCCTCCCTAATTCGGGGAGACTGGAGCCGCCCAGGATCTTCGTGGATGCCCTCTCGGGCAAGGACGGGCGTGCCTTGTGGGCGTGGAATGTGGATGCGGCTCTCACCTTGCTGCGCATCGGAGCACCGTGCTGGTGGGGCCGCGGGCCCGACGGATGGCCGATGCTGGCGATCCCGATCGGCGGGAAAGATCCCGAGGAAGAACGGACGGATCACTCGCCGGAAGGATCCACGCCGGTGGTCGTTCATGTGCTGGCCGCGTCAACGGGTCGGGAGTCCCACACGATCGAGGGCTTCGCCCGGCCCAGGCCGGCCGATCTGGATGGCGATGGCCTGGTCAACCTGTGGGGTTCTGCAAGAGGTAAGCTGCAAGGCTTCCGGGCCGAGACTCCCGAGAATTGGCGGGCGCTGGGAGACTCTGAAGCGGCCGCCGATTTCGACGGCGATGGCATCACCGACGTGATGACCGGACATCTGGACATACCTTCGGAGTACAATCCCGTGCAAACGGGAGAGCGTACAGCCGTCGCCCGATCCGGGCGGGACGGTCGCGTGCTCTGGAATACGAGCCTCGAACCATGGAACTGGTACCGGATCGGACGCAGCGTCCGATATTCGCTCTCGATCGCCCGGCCAGAAGGCGGCGATGTGGACGGCGACGGCACATCCGACGTGCTGGCCATCCGGAGTCAGAGTCACGGTCGAGGTGGGATGTTCAACTCGAATCCTCCCATCCGAATCCTGTCGGGGCGATCGGGCCGAAGCCTCTGGTCGAGCGGACTGTTGTTGCCGGGGCTCGAATCTCTCGGATACACGGATGTCACAACCGCTACCCTCTCGCCCCGCGAGAAGACGGGGATATCGGATGTCCTGGTGTTGCATGGCGGAAAAACCATGCAACGCCTGGCACGGCTGTCGGGCTCCGATGGGCTGGTGATCTGGGATGTCCCGCTGACGGACTTCAACATGGACAATGCGACCTCCATGAGCGAGCTTTCCCGACAGTTCAGCGACTTCGACGGCGACGGCGCACATGACGTGGTGGTGGGCGTCCAGATCGGTCCCGCGTCCTTCGAGTGGAAGGCGATCTCGCTCCGGGACGGCCATCTGCTCTGGTCCCGCCCCGCCCCGTTCGAGCCGCGTGATCGGGCACTCCCGGCACTTGGTGATCTGGACGGCGACGGCCGCGATGAGGTCATCCTGTTGGAACGGGCCGTTGAGGTCGCCTCGGTCGCCTCCTGCGTGACCGCGATCGACGGCCGCGACGGTTCGATCCGCTGGAGGTATCAGCGCGATGGGGCATGGGGATCGAATGGTCGTCCCCTGTGCCTGGCCGATTTCGAGGGTAAGCGTCGGCGAGAGGTCTGCCTCGAGGTCGAGCTGGCGGATGGCCGGCGGCGAGTCGTAATCCTCGATGCGATGGGACGGGAACGGATCGGTCTCGATCTCCCTTCCAGCTCGGTTTCGAACATGATCGGAAACGACCTCGACGGCGACGGCCGCGACGAGTTGCTGTTCGATGAAGGCTCGCGATTGTACGCGACACGCGGGGACTTGACGGAGATCTGGTCCCGGACGAGCCCCGCGCCGGGTCGAGAGACGGTGTTGCAAATTATCCCGACGACTGAGGGCAGACCGGCAACCGTGGTCCTCAGTTCGATGACCGGGCTCGATGGCAAGACCGGTCGAAAACTGTGGTCGGGATCGCCTGCCCGGGAAGTTCTTGGCGACGCGAACACGGGCCAATTGCCGCGACTGCTGGACGGAGGGGAGGATGAGACGATCTGTCGCGCGCCGCTGGGCATGTCGACCGAGGGTGCCTATCAGCCGGCTCGCGGAGCGGTGGTTCGGCCTCGTGATCTGCGGGACGATCCCCGATGGCTCCGGCCTCTGCCCTGGTCGAATGCGCGAGATCTTGACGTTCCGCCCTGGGTTTTCCCGGCGATTGGAGGTCTGGCGATCGTCAATGTGGTCATTCCCTGGCTGATACTCCGCCTGGCAACCCGGCGACGCCTCCTGAGTGTGCGGTCGCTCATGGCCTTGCCGGTTGCCGTGGCCATCCCGCTGGGTGTCTGCCTCATGGTCAACGCGATGGAGCCGATCCACAGACACTCGCCCTGGCATGCCGTCGAGCTGGGGACCGTCCCCACGCTCGCCGGCATTCCCGTGGTCGTCGTCCTGGCTTCGTTCGGCTGGTGCCTGGCGAAGAGTCGGTGGAAGCGGCTCACATTGCTGGTCATTATCACGGCCATCGCATCGGTCGCAGTGGGAGCAATCGCAATAGGACTGGATCTGAAGAAGGCGGCGCCCGCCGAGCATTACTCCTGGGAAGGGTGGCATCGGCTGACCATACTGGGTGCTTACGCGGTGGGAGTGCTGACCGTGGTCGTCCGGGTCATACGGTGGGCGGCGCGGATGGTGATCGGGCGAAGGTGGGTTTGGAGGCGTATCGCCGCGAACCCGTCGTAGAGGACGGTCAATCAGCAAACTCTGTCGATGACGGAGTGTCGATCCGATCATGATCGCCGAGCTCGAGCAATATCGAAGCTGGTTGGGACTTCTGGCCCGGCTCCAGGTCGAGCCGCGGTTCCGCGCGAAGTTTGACGCGTCGGACATCGTCCAGCAGACGTTGATGGAAGCGGTCCGGGACTGGCCCAGGTTTCGGGGCGAGACCGAGGCCGAACTGGCCGCCTGGCTGAGGAAAATCCTCGCGCATGTCCTGCTCCACGAGGTGCGACGCTATGGAGGTGCCCGGCGCCGCGATGTCGGTAGGGAGGTCTCGCTGGAGGAAGCGATTGCCGAGTCGTCGCGTAGGCTCGGAGCGGCTCTGGAAGCGCCGGGCTCCTCTCCCAGCCAGCGTGCCGGCCGGCACGAGCTGGAGCTGCGACTGGCCGACGCACTGGCCCGGCTCCCCGCCGATTATGCCGAGATCATCCTGCTCCGTAACGTCGAGGGGCTACCTCACGAGGAGGTCGCCCGACGGATGGGGCGAGGCGTCGGCGCGGTGCGGATGCTCTGGGTCAGGGCCCTGGCCCGGCTCCGACAGGAGCTGGATGTTTCCCCGGGGGCGAATCCCTGGCTGGAATCCACTTGATCGTCACACGCGTCGTGGCCGGCGATTTCATTTGACGGTCCGCCTTTGCCGCCTACCATTTCCGGAGGCGGAATCGAATTGCGAATGGGTCGAGAGGAAGATGGATAACCCTGAAAGTCCAATGGTTCCGGCATCATCGCCCGAAAAGACGGCCGTCTTGCTGATCGCGCACGGAAGCCGCCAGTCCTCGGCCAATGACGACCTGCACGAACTCGCCGCCCGGCTCTCGGCGACTGGAGTCCATCCGATCGTGGAGGCCTGTTTCCTGGAACTGGCCGAGCCCGATATTCCCAACGGGGGAGGCCGGTGCGTCGCCCGGGGTGCGATGCGCGTCTTGATGGTCCCGTATTTCCTGT
Organism: uncultured Planctomycetota bacterium; assembly: GCA_963743925.1. GTDB lineage: Bacteria > Planctomycetota > Planctomycetia > Isosphaerales > Isosphaeraceae > CAVZRC01. The sequence continues at coordinate 808,631 of CAVURY010000041.1, forward strand.
CGGCGGGCGTCCACCTGCGGAGAGACCTGACCGCGGCTCGGGACGAGCTCAGCAGCCTTCATCCCGGAGTCGAGTTTCGTCTGGGGGCTCCCCTCGGGCCTCATCATCTGCTCGATTCCCTGGTTGTCGCTCGTATCCAGGAGCTGGAGTCTGCCGGAGAGCCGGAAGCGAGATCGTCCGTCACCGATCTTCCATCAAGTTCATCGGTTACGTTCTAAGGCCGTGGATCGGGAGGGATCGATCCCCCCGACTCTCCCAATCCTCCCGCATCCAAGCGACATTGACACGATTCTCGGGAGGCATTAGCTTTCGGCGTCCGATATCTCCAGGGAAGGAGATCACGCACATCGCAGGGTGGGTGAACGAACCTTCGCATCCGCCAGAGGCGTCAAAGGAGTGATCGCCGATGAGCATTCCCCCGAAATCCGTGGCCGTACCCGCTCTCGATCTCAAGGCGCAATATCAGGGGATTCGAGACGAGATCGAACCCGTGATCAAGCGCGTGCTCGAGAACCAGATGTTCATCCAGGGACCGGAAGTCGAGGCGCTCGAGAATGAGCTGGCCGAATACTGCGGCGCGGCACGCGGCATCGGTTGTGCTTCGGGAACCGATGCGCTACTCTTGCCCCTGATGGCTTTGGGTATCGGTGCCGGTGACGAGGTCGTCACGACCCCTTACTCGTTCTTCGCCACGGCCGGATCGATCTGGAGGACCGGGGCCAAGCCGGTCTTCGTGGACATCGATCCCGAGACCTATAACATCGACCCCGACAAGATCGAAGCCGCCATCACGCCGCGAACGCGTGTCATCATCCCGGTCCACCTCTACGGCCAGACCGCCGACATGGACCCGATCCTCGAGATCGCCCGGAAATATGACCTGTTCGTGCTGGAAGATGCGGCGCAAGCCGTCGGGGCCGCCTACCACGGCCGCCAGGCCGGCACGCTCGGACAGGCCGCGGCCTTCAGCTTCTACCCGTCCAAGAACCTGGGCGGCTTCGGCGACGGCGGGATGATGACCACCGACGATCCGGTGCTCGGGCGGAAGCTGGCCCGGCTGCGCGTCCACGGGATGGAGCCCAAGTATCATCACCACGAGGTCGGGATCAACTCGCGGCTCGATGCGATCCAGGCCGCGATCCTCCGCGTCAAGCTCCGCCATCTCGAGTCCTGGACCCTCCAGCGCCGAGAGGCCGCGGCACGCTACCGGAGCCTGTTCGAGGCCCACGGGCTCACGGACCTCGTGACACTCCCCCTCGAGCAGTCGGGATGCTATCACGTCTACAACCAGTTCGTCGTCCGCGTCCCCGCCCCGATCCGCGATCCGTTGCGTGAGTATCTCACCGGCCGTCAGATCGGGACGGAAATCTACTACCCGATTCCCCTGCATTTGCAGCCCTGCTTCACGATGCTCGGCCATCATCCCGGCGATTTCCCGGAGACCGAACTGGCCGCGCGTGAGACGGTCGCGATGCCGATGTATCCCGAGTTGACCGACGAGCAGCAACGATACGTCGTGGGCTCGATCCGGCAGTTCCTGGATGGTCACGGTCATGCTCACCTGGCGGCCGACCGGGCCGCTTGAGCCGCGTCGCGAGGGGCTGCTGCGACAACGCGGGTCGCGTCGTTCGTGCACGCCGGAACTCCCGCGGCGGCATGGTCAATTAATTCCAGGTCTCGCCGCGGGCATGGGCCTGATAGGACGGCCCGGACGCGCATTCGCGACTCAGTCGGTCGAGTGCTTCTCGGTGCAGTCTCGACAGGCGGGCCTTCGAGTATCCCAGGAGGGCCGCGGCTTCTTCCTGTGACCTCCCCTCAAGATAGATCAACCGGCAGGCGGAGGCCTGGGATTGCGGGAGGCGGCGCAGGTAAGACTCCAGCGCATCGGCCTCCTCCAGGTCGGGTTCTTCCGGACTCCTCCGGTACTCGCCGAAGACCCAGTCGGCCCTCTCCTTCAAGACTTCCAGCTTGCAGTACTCCGGTATTTGCGTCCCGTTGTACTCCGGATGCTCCCGATAGCAAGTCTTTCGGTAAGTTTGCAGCGCCCCCCGAATCCGGAGGCGGGCGAAGGTGGCGAAGTTCACCGTTCGAGTCGGATCGAAGGTCTGCGCCGCCTCGACCAAGGCCATATAAGCGACCGAATTCAGCTCGTCGCGCTCGTGATCGCGGCATCGCAATCGAAGCACCATGGCCTCGGCCATCGGCAAGTACTTCGCCGCCAGTCGTTGCTGACTCTCGGTCAGAGGGTTCCGCCGGCAGTCCGGGTCGCAGGTCTCGGGAAACGAATCTCCCTGACCCGAAAAGTCGTTCGCCCGTTCTTGTACGATCGGAGCGCGATTCGGGTTGGCCTTCGCCGGATAATTGCGTGAACGGCAGTTCCCACGCCGGCCGTCCCAGGTCATTCGGTCGCTCACAACTCACCCCATCGTGATTGGAGAAAAACACGGATTGAATGTCACTCGCACCATCCCGAGGCCCTCTCGAATGCGAAACAGATCACCGATCACGTCATCGGGATTCGATGAGACTGCTTTCCGGAGCACCTCGCTTCGAACCAAAGAGTTCCCATGGCTTTCGCACCCGTCCCCATGTGAATGAGGCCCGAGATCCCTGGCAATTCGAGCCGGAGGCCTCGTATGTGCCTCTCGGCAGGTCGTGCACTCGGCCGTGAAACTCGATTTTTCGAAGCCAATGCCGCAATCGAGGAGATCATCGAGGATTTTGCCGGTTTTGCCAGGCATCACGACGGTCTCGATTGCGGATCTGGGGAAAATTAGGAGACTTAGTCGCCTTCTTGAACTGATTATGGTACATTTTATCCCGGCTTAGCGGGAAAGTCTCCCTGATTACCTAAATTAATCCCGTTTAAGGGATTTTTCGCGGCCAAAATGAGCAGACGAACCGAAGGTCGGGAGCGAGACCGGTGGTCAAATCCCAGGGAAGCGGATCGAGGAGGGGGGGTCGCGATCCCGAACCGGACCTGGACGATCGCTGGGTCGCCGGGATCCGCGAGCGGCTCGTCGATTGGTATCTCGGTGCGCGTCGGCCGTTACCGTGGCGAGCCGACCGGGATCCGTATCGAATCCTGGTCTCGGAATTGATGCTGGTCCAGACGACGGTGGCGGCCGTGATCCCCTATTTCGAGAGGTTCTTGCGACGGTTCCCGGATGTCCGGGCGCTTGCGGAGGCGGATGAGGCCGCGGTACTGAAGGCATGGGAAGGGCTGGGTTACTACCGTCGGGCCAGGCAGTTGCATGCGGCGGCACGTCGGGTGGTCGAGGAACATGGCGGGATGATTCCCGACGATCCCGCCGCAGTCCGGGCACTCCCGGGAGTCGGTCGTTACATCGCGGGGGCGGTCCTGTCGTTCGCGTTCGACCGGCCCGAGCCGATCGTCGAGGCCAATAGCCAGCGACTACTGGCGCGACTGATCGCCTTGCGAGAGGATGTGAAGACGTCGTCGGCTCGCGAACGGATCTGGCTGGCCGCCGAGCGACTGGTGCCGGAGCAAGGCGCCGGGGACTTCAACCAGGCCTTGATGGACCTGGGCGCGATGGTCTGTACTCCGCGTCAGCCGAGTTGCCTGTTCTGCCCTTTGAGCTCGCTTTGCCGTGCCCGACAGCTCGGGCTCCAGGACGAGATCCCGATCGCGACGCCGAAGCCTCCGCCGGCGGCCGTCGTCGAGGCCTGCGCGGTCGTTGTGCGTCAGGGCAATGTCTTGATCGTCCAGCGGGGACTGGGTCGACTCTGGGAGCAATTCTGGGAGTTTCCGACCATCCACGTCGAAGGCGCCGACCCGGCGGGTCGATCCTTTGACGCTCCGGTCGAGCTGGCCGAGGGAGTTCGACGGCTTTCCGGGATCAGGGTCGACGTCGGACCGCATTTGACCGACATCCGATATGGCGTCACCAACCACCGGGTTACGCTGAAGGTTCATCGGGCAATCGCGCGATCCGAGGCGCTCCAGCACGGCCCTGGACTGATCGCCGCTCGCTGGATTGAGCCCGGGCGCACTGGGAGAAGACACGTTCAGCTCTGCCGGGCGACGCCTGATTGCATGGCTCGCTCGTCATCCGGAAACCTTCGACTGATTGAGGACCAATCGATTCGGGTCTCGACCGACAAAGTCCCTGCAACCGGTTCATTCCTCAATGTCGTGGGTTCGTTCCCTCGCTTCCGAACGACTTATGGCGGGAAGTGGACCCTATAATCGATACAATCCTTATAGCCGTGGCTTCGTTCGATCGCTTTTCGCTTGGTTCACGGATGAATGGGCGGCTTACGGTCCGTTGAGAATCCGATTTCGTACGGATTCTCTTCGTAGTTGCCCGACGAACTCGGCCATGCGCGGTCACGGGCCGAGGTTGGCAAACGTTTGGTGATCGAAAGCAATGTCGGCGCTTATTATCCACAACGGAATGGCTAACCGGCGACGCCAAATCACCGGGAGTCCAATGGTTACGCTATTGTGGCGTCTTCGTGACGAAGGACCGGCACGGAACGGCATTTTAAGCGTCGCCTGGGTAGGCCGCTGGACTCCGACTTCCTACACCTTGCCACCGATCCGTTCGATTTGCTATGAATAGATTGACTCCGAAATTGGTCCTTCCACGGAGCCCTGCCTAGAATCAAGAGGTTACACCATCTCGACGAGGGGCGCTGCGACGGCACGCATGGGCGTTCCTGCCAGGCTCGCGGGGTGGATTATTACTGTGCAACGGCGCCCGTTCATCGTTTCAGGAGACTTTGAACGTGACCGCCGTTTCCACGAAGCCGACGACTTCCCGCGACTACCACGTCGCCGACATCTCGCTGGCCCCCTGGGGCCGCCGCGAGATCGCCATCGCCGAGACCGAGATGCCCGGCCTCATGGCCATCCGCGAGGAGTATGCCTCGCGCCAGCCCCTCAAAGGCGCACGCATCACCGGCTCGCTCCACATGACCATCCAGACAGCCGTACTGATCGAGACGCTCAAGGCTCTCGGTGCCGAGGTCCGCTGGGCCTCGTGCAACATCTTCTCGACCCAGGATCATGCCGCCGCCGCGATCGCGGCCGCCGGCATCCCGGTTTTTGCCTACAAGGGTGAGTCCCTCGAAGAGTACTGGGATTACACTCACAAGATCTTCGAGTGGGCCGACGGCGGGCACTCGAACATGATCCTCGACGACGGCGGAGATGCGACCTTGCTGCTCCACCTCGGCGCCCGTGCCGAAGCGGACATCCACGTCCTCGACAAGCCCAGCAGCGAGGAGGAGCGCGTCCTCTTTGCCGCCATCAAGAATCGTATCGCCTCGCAACCCGGCTGGTACGCCAAGAACCTCGCCGCCATCAAGGGTGTCACCGAGGAGACCACCACCGGCGTCCACCGCCTCTACCAGATGCACAAGCGTGGCGAACTGAAATTCCCCGCCATCAACGTCAACGACTCCGTCACCAAGTCCAAATTCGACAACCTGTACGGCTGCCGCGAGTCGCTGGTGGACGGCATCAAGCGAGCCACCGATGTGATGATCGCCGGTAAGATCGCCGTGGTCGCCGGTTACGGCGATGTGGGCAAAGGTTCAGCCCAGGCCCTGCGTGCCCTCTCCGCCCAGGTGTGGATCACCGAGATCGACCCGATCTGCGCGTTGCAGGCCGCCATGGAAGGCTACCGCGTCGTCACCATGGATTACGCCTGCGACAAGGCCGACATCTTCGTGACGGCCACCGGCAACTACAAGGTCATCACGCATGCGCACATGGCCAAGATGAAGAATCAGGCCATCGTCTGCAACATCGGTCACTTCGATAACGAGATCGACGTGGCGTCGCTCGAGGACTACCCCTGGGAGGAGATCAAGCCGCAGGTCGATCACATCATCTTCCCCGACCGGAAGCGGATCATCCTGCTCGCCAAGGGGCGCCTGGTGAACCTGGGCTGCGGCACGGGCCACCCTTCGTACGTGATGAGCTCTTCCTTCGCCAACCAGGTCCTGGCCCAGATCGAGTTGTGGCAGGACAACGCCAAGTACCCTGTCGGCGTCTACGTCCTGCCCAAGAAGCTGGACGAGCACGTGGCCCGCTTGCAATTGAAGAAACTGAGCGTGGAGTTGACCGAACTGACGCCCGAGCAGGCCGCCTACATCCACGTCTCCAAGGAAGGCCCCTTCAAGTCCGACCATTACCGCTATTGATCGGATCGGCTTTTCCAGGCGGTAGGGGGCGTAACCCCTGCCGCCTCGCTTTCCAGGCAGGATGCGTCTCTGAAGTACCTGGGGCCAGGACGGGTGCCCCATCCGGGATGTCCAGCGCCGGGCCAAGCCACGAGCCAGGAGCCATAGAATACGAAGGAGGTGAACTACAACCCGACTGGGGCAAGCGCCAAGAGTGGATGCCTCACGGCTCCGAACCGCTCCCAGCTCTCTAACTCCACTTCGACGCTTTTTTGCGGTCTCCGACTCATGGAGAGCGATCTTCGCCACCTGACGCAAATCTCAGCGGCCCGGGCCGCCGAGAACCGCCTTGAACTCACCAGCAGACGCCGAGACAGGCCGGGTCCTCTGAAGCGCCTGGTTGGACTTCGGACGAAGGACCCATTTCGCCAGGCAGCCCAGCGACACGCCAGGGATCACGGACAGGCCGGCGATGCAAACGAGCCGCTGCGTAAAGCCAGGCATGGGACGCACGAGCCTGACCCAAAGCCAGGCCGCCGCGACTGCCGATAAGCACCCGACCGAGGGTTGGATGTGGCGAGCCAAGAGCAACGGCACCGCGGTGCAGGCGACCAGCAGGGCGATCGTCGATATCGCGGTCTCCCCCATATACGACGCACCAAGGATGTGAACCCCCCGACTTGTAACACCAAGATCGGCGGCCCGCGCAGGGGGTCCGCTGCATCGTTTCGTCAGGCATCGGGTGAGCCGAGCCGCGATCGGAGCCGGGCCGCCCCGTAGTCCCCGCGAGTGCAGTACTTGCAGGTGCAGTACGGCGGCTTACCCTTGGCACCGGGATAATACCGCCACCCGACGACCTGAGGCAAGGTCCGGACACGTTGGATCTCCTTCGACTCGATCCGGCGCGGGATGATGACTTCCCAGCCCTCGCGGCTCTCCCCGCCCATGAATTCGGCGACTGCCTCGGACGCTGCCATCGGCTGATGGGCTCGGCCGTAGTGGCCGACCCAGACCGGCTCCTCGTCGGGGATGCGGAAGTACACGCCGGAGATCACGCCCTGCCCACGGCGCTTCAGCTCCCGGAGCCACTGGTGCGAGAAGTAGAAGTTGCGAGTGATCGGCACAGCGAAGACACCTGCCGGTCGATCGCGCCACGCCTTGGAGAGACGGCTGATACCGTTGCGACGGATCAAAGTGGCCCGCGATTCGGGGGCGAGATGGATGAATATCGGCATGGGGACTCTCCGCCGGCAAGCGCGATAGATCAGCGGCCCGCCGCAGGCGGGTCCGCTGCATGGCTTCGTTAGCCGGCGCCCCCGTCAACGTTAGCCTCATCAAAATCCATATCGGGCGGATTACTGAGCATGCTGATGATGTGCCGCGCCAGATGATCCTTGATCTCGCGGTGTCGGGGGATCGGCTGGGATACCCCGGTCGTCGGGTTCCGATACCAGTCGTGCCGCCCACCATGGCGGACCAAGACGCATCCGACCGCCTCGATCGGGCGGACCAGATCCACGCTTCACGGGATCACCAACTCATCGAGCTTGCGCATGCCGGGTAGCTCGCCGCTCCTCAGATCGCTGTACAAGTCGACAAGGTGGTCCTTCAGATCGTCGAGGGAGTCGCCCTGGGTCCAGTAGTCGGGATAGTCGAGCAGGTAGCCGAGAAAGGCATCACCATCCTGCCAGTGGACGAACTTGATGGTCCGCATCGAGAGCCTCCGCGACCGCTGCATCGTCAATGGATTCTACCCTGGGCATGGCTCTCCGGCAATCGGGCTGACCTCGGCTAACCGAAACGTTCAGAGGCCCGCCGCAGGCGGGTCTGCTTCAACGCCGGGTTAGGACTCGGCTCTGCCCGACACTGCTCGACGCCCTAACGCAGTTAACCAGTAACGACGATGCTCGCCAAGGGCCGGGTTCGGGCGGAACTCGATCAAGCCCTCGGCCTCCAGCTCACGGATCTCATTTATGAAAGGGCCGACGCAACCGGGACGAGTGCCGCTGAGCGATCGGTCTACTTGGTACCAGTAGTACTCGCCGTCATGACTCGAGACGAGCCGAAGGATGTCGCGTTTCACATCCTCGCGGGTCATCGCTCGAAGCCCCCTAACGCCAAGTTCAGCGATCCGCCGCAGGCGGGTCCGCAGCAATGCCGGGTTAAGCCCGATGAAATCTGTCGTCGTAGCCGAAGTATTCATCATAAGTGTTGGCTTCGCGGGCCTCCACGCCGTCATCCTGGAGTGCGCGAAGCCGGTCCGACCGCGCCTCACTGAACGAGTTGACCTCCGACTCCCGCGGCCTGACGCAAAAGGTCAGCGGGCCGCCGCATCGCCTCGTTAGACGGTCCCCGTTTTGGAAGTTGGCCATACTCAAGCATCCGCCCGCCGTTCCATCGAGCCCGACTTCAGGGACTGGCCTGGCGGGACCCACCGCTCCAGTTCTTCGATCCGAGGCCGTACTTGCGGCGCCTATGCTCCTCGATGTCCACCCGCCCGAGCACCATGACGTCCTCGTAATCGAATCGCCGGTTACTCAAGGCTAAGCTCCTGTCTGTGACCGAGAGCACATCGAAGCAGACCTCCTCACGGGACCACTCGGGCATATCGTACTCGGGCATCGGAGCGATCGGCAGCCAGATGGAGAGGACCTTGTCGTCGGAAAGCTCCCAGGTCGTCGCAAACGGCGCGGTAGGCCCGGTCGGCGCCATCGGATCCCGGGGCCCGAATGTGTAGTCCGCAGTGCAGTCCCCCCGCACCACGAGGACATGGCGCGGACCTTCGACGACGGGCTTCATGTCAAGCAGGTCCGACCCGGTCAACTCTTCTCGCCATTCGCCTACGACATCCGCTCGCCACTGCACGACCAGATCTACGGGCATCGTTGGCCTCCAGGCGTTCTAACGCCATAAGTTCAGCGGCGCTCCGAAAGATGGGTCCGCCGCATCGCTTCGTTAGACCCCTTGGGCCTCAAGGACTTGCACTGCAACCGCCTGTCCCGTCCGGCGCGCCGTGTCCGCGGGTCGCTCGCGTCGGTAGTTGAGCAAGCCACGGTCCGCCCCATGGGCCAACAACACGCGGATAGCCTCGACGTGGCCGGCGAACGCCGCACTGTGGAGAGGCGAATAGCCTTGCGGTCGGGTCTGCGCGTTCACGTCCGCCCCGGCCTTGAGCAAGGCCTCGCACACCGCCGCGTGGCCCAACATCGCGGCCGAGTGCAACGGCGTGAATTGGTTGTTCCTCGCGGCCCGGGGGTCAGCCAGGACGGGCGGGCCCAGGAGATAATTCACTGCGTCGAGGATCCCGGAGGCGGCCGCCCAATGGAGTGCCGTCAACTCGTCGGGATCGCCGTCGAGGCGAACAGCCGGCCCGCCGTGGTCAGCGACCAATCGTGCGAGAGTCGCCACGTCGCCGGCCTTGGCCGCCGCCTGCACTGAGCCTGCGATCTGGTCATCCATGCCTGTCTCTCCGCCATTTAACGCCCAAGATCAGCGGCCCGGGCAGCGGTTCCGCCGCATCGCCTCGTTAGACAGGTCTTCCTCCGGCTGACAAGACGGATGACCAAACGACACGAGAGAGCCGCCTCATGCCCAGCGGCCGCCGCCACCATGACAAAGCCCCCGAGTACATGCAGACGCCCTTCGAGCCACCGGGCATGACCGGGCCGAAAGCCAAGTCCACTTGGCATCCCTCGCGGCGGCACATATGCCATCGCAGCCCGCGCTCATCGACCTCGTCCACCAGTTCGATGCCTCCGGTGGAAAGAGTCGACAGAACGGCCGAGCACTGATCGCAGGGCAATTCGGCGAAGTCGACCACCGCGCCCATCAGCATGCCCCCCGCCGTCTAACCTGTGTTTGGACGCCTCGAGGGCGTCTTTCTTTACGCCCGGCTGGGGGCGTAATCCAGATCATCCGCTGGATTATAGGCTGGAAAATCGATGCTTTCAACAAGAGTCCCATGGATCATACAGACCAATCCCGGCCGGCAATGAGGAAGGAGAAGCAGGGTTCATAGATCATATTGACATTCGATCTGGAGTGCTCTGCCATCGTCGCATGCCAAGACCTGTCAGGGCCGCTGTCGGCGGCATTTGGTATCGCCTGCTCAACGGTGGTGCCCGCCGTGAGGCCGGCTTCCATCAAGTGGCGGGGCGCGAGCGGGAAAAACTCGTCCGCAGATGAAGACAGATGGGGAAGGACCAATCCGCCGATTGCCGAGTGAGAATCACGGCTCGAGCCGCCCCCGCATGTACGGACTGACTCGTCCGGTCGTTTCGTCTCATCCTCCGCGTTCATCTGCGAACCAGGATCTCATCCCGATCGGCAGCCGCGAACTCGTCGGGTGTGTCCGACGATGTTCGTTCGCGACGAGGCGGGTCACTCGACTCATTTCCTGGAATCCGAACGAGGGATCTTTGACGAGATATGACCTCGTCCGGTGACGGCAGGGTCGGCGTTTCGAAACACGTGGTTGATCGGTGCGGGCGGAGGCTCCGGGAGCAGGAGCCCGCCCGCGGCCTTGAGGATCATTTTCGGGACGAGTCCCACCGGTGCGACGTAGAAAAATCGCCGTTCCTGGGTGCATCCCAGTCGCGACTTGAAGTCGTCCGCCGTCTGTCCGATCACGAGCGTCTCGGCGCCGGCGAAAAGCCTGGTCCATCTCGGCATACATCAGGTTGAAGTAGAGGTCCAGGCTCGGATTTAACTCGTAGTCCAACCCGGCGAAGAGGAAGTGATAGATCCCGTCGTGGAACAGGTTCCAGTTGAACGCGGCGATGCGATCGTCGGCGTAGACAAGCGTGAGACCGATCTGTCCGGGTAGGTGCCGCGCCAGGCTCGGGAAGAATGAGTGCGGCAACAACTCGAGTCGGTTCGTCGAGGATAGGGCGACCGCCTCGTAGAGCCGATGGAGAGTCGGGGTGTACAGGCGCAGGATCGCGTCGGTGTCAGTCAGCCGTTCGTAACGCAGGCCGGCGGTACGGGACTTGTCCAGCGACCTGCGGACACATTGCCGATACCGGCTCCGGAGGGACTCGACGTAGGCATCGAAGTCGGCAAACCGACGTTCGAAGGTGTTCATCGCGGGCGACGAGAAGCGCCGGTATCCGAGTTCTTGCAAGAAATCCATCCTCGCGCAATCCTCGGGCGGGAACTCCTTGAACACGATGTAAGCCGCGCGCTCGCGGCGCGCCAACGACACGGCGATCTCATTCAGCGTGCGCAAGGCGTCCTCATGCCGTGCCTCGGGAGCGATCGCGAGCTGTTTGGTCCCGACGGATACCGGCAGGCCGCAGAAGACCACCTTCTTTCGCATCAACGAATGCACATGTTTGCTCAGGATCTCGGTCATCCGTCGCGCGGAACCGTCGGCGAGCATGTTGATGTCAACCGGGAAGGCGCAGAAGCTCGCGCAGGCCACCGCCTTGCCCTGGTCGTAGACGACCGCGTGCTCGAAGCGGGCCTGGTCTCCGAACGCTTCCTCGACCGCGGCGGCGAAACCATGGCCCATGAGGATTCCCGAGCCGCTGGATCGGGCCAGCTCATCCCACTCATCCGTCCGGCATCGGCCGATGCTTTCGTGGATCGAGATCGAAGCGGTTTCAACTGGCATGGATTGTCCTTCCGACGTCCTCTTTCCGGTTGAGGAAACCGCCAGGAATTGGAGGGTTGCCCATGCGCTCGACAAGGCCCATCGCGAATCGCTCGAGATCGACGAGGGATCGAGCGATCAAGGCATCGGAATATCGTGGAACTCGAAGGGAATGCTGACCGTGGCGCGGGTCAGGGTGTGATACCGCAGCTCCTTGAGCGGAGCGGAGGCCGATAGGTTCATCACTGTCAAGGTTACGTGGGAGGACTCGGAATCGCCGGAGGGGAACGGGGACCAGGGGACGACTTGGCCGCGTGAGTCGAGGATCTCCAATTGGAGACGCTGGCTGTCGGGGTAGACGTCGCGGAAGATGTCGCCATCGCCGTGTTCGGCGGAGGTCGTGCCGCGCTCGTTGGACTTGAGCGACAGTTCGATGATCGTCTGGCGGGAATTCGGCTGGGTCCGGATGTCGTGGACGGTCAACTCGACGTCGGGATTCTCGTAGCGTTTGCCCGTGCCCTGGTCGAGGGGGACGATCAGCGGATCCGGGCGCCGCGACGAGACGGTCAGCGGGATGATCCCGCGGAGCTTCTTGATCGTCTCGCCGGCCATGGCGGGTCGCTGGAGCTGGGCCTGGAGCTGGAGGACGGACCCGTTCATCATGCCGAAATAGCCGGGCATCCGGTGGATCGTGGGAGCGGCGTTGCCCGACAGGATCAGCGAGTTATCGCGGTTGTCGACCGCCTCGAGCACCTGAAGCGTGCCGACCTGGCTGAGAGATAGCCTGGGTTCGGCGGCCACCATGAGGTGGGCCGAGAACTGGGAGTTGGTGATGGGATAGAGCCGCGGGGGCGGCATCACTTGAGGACGTCGTAACGGGGGCGGGTTGCCCACCTGTGGCCGAAAACCCGGCCCGGGACCGAAACCCGCTCCGGCACCGAATCCGGCGCCGGGAATTCCGTAGTTGACGTGACGCTCATAATCCACGCTCACCAGGCTGACGCGGAACGGCCCGTGATCGGAGTTGGGGGTGATCGTCCTCAGCGTGCCGTCGTTGAGCGGGAAGGTCGGCTCTCGCGGGCCGACGAGCCCATTCGACGCGAGGTTATACTGGAGCTGGGCGGCGTCGCAGAGGCGATCGACGGCCTTCCAGAACGGGATCGGGTCCGGCTGACGGAGGGTGACACGTTGCGACTTCCACTTGGGGAGGTTTTCCGGATTGAGGACGACCTTGAATCCGGTCTGCTGACTCAAGGAGCGGGCGATTTCCGAGAGCGAGGCATTATCGAAATCGAGCCGGACGCGGCTGGGCTCGGTCAGGAGGGCCCCTTCGATTCTCTGGATCAGGTTGTAGGCGCGATTCCGGACCTCCATGTCACGCGAGCTCCGGGCCTCGCGGAGGACCGGCAGGGCGGTGCGTCCGAGCCGGAGCAATGACTCGGAGGCCGCTTCGCGCTCGGCATATCGCCCCGAGCCCAGTTGCGCCGCGAGCGCCGCCGGGTCGGTTTGTTCGTCCGGCGCCTGCCCCAAGATGACCAGCAGCAGGAGATTCGAAGCGAGCATCACGCAGTCCCCTCCCCACGCACCCATCCTCGGAATCGTACCAGCCGCGACCGCGTCGCCGGAGGCCGACGATGACTTTGCATTCATCATAGCCGATTCCGGGGCGGATTCCACTTGCCAGCTCCGGAGTATCGCGTACTCGGCCGGTCGCGACCCGCATCGTGAGGACGATCGGCGGCGGCCCTTCCTGGATCGGCGCAGCCATTGCATATCGTGACCGAACTGATGGCTTCCCGCAGGCGTCCCGAGCACCGCGACGTGCAAGATTCGATCTGGTTCAACGTGCTGACCGATCGAGGCGTACCCATCCGTCTCACGGGGATCGGCCGGATCCGTCGCGAGCCGGGCAACTTATCCCCGGACTTTCCACCAAGGCGAGGCGATCCGCATGATCGGGCTCCCGTTCTTCTCGACTCCGGACCACCGCTCGCCTCAGCCTTATGGCAAGCAGGCGACGCAGAAGGCTTCCCGGCTCCGCGGCGCCACGGTCACGGAGAGCGTTTGTCCTTATTGCGCGGTCGGCTGCGGTCAGCTCATCTACACCAAGGAAGGTCAGCTCATCGACATCGAGGGGGACCCGCGCAGTCCGATCAACGAGGGGACATTGTGCCCCAAGGGCGCCAATGCGTTCCAGCTCGCCGTCAACGCTCATCGCGCGAAGACGGTGATGTACCGGGCCCCGTTCTCCGATCGTTGGGAGATCAAGCCGCTCGACTGGGCGTTGGACCGGATCGCAGGACGCGTCAAGGATGCGCGCGACCGCGACTTCATCGCCGTCGACGAGGAAGGCCGGCGCTTGAACCTGGTCAGGAGCGTCGGCACTCTGGGCGGTGCGACGCTGGACGTCGAGGAGAATTACCTGATCAAGAAGCTGTTCACGGGCGGGCTCGGGGTCGTCTCGGTCGAGAATCAGGCGCGAATCTGACACTCCGCCTCGGTGCCCGGTCTGGGCGCCTCGTTCGGCCGCGGCGCGGCCACCAACTACCAGCAGGACCTGGCCAACAGCGATTGCATCCTGTTCATGGGCTCGAACATGGCCGAGGCCCATCCGGTCGGCTTCCGCTGGCCCATGAAGGCCAAGGAGAACGGCGCGACCTTGATCCACGTCAACCCGCGCTACTCGCGCACCTCCGCGCTCTGCGGCGTCTTCGTGGGCATCCGCGCCGGCAGCGACGTGGCGTTCCTCGGCGGGATCATCCACCATGTCCTGTCCCATGAGCGCTGGTTCAAAGATTACGTCCTGGCCTACACCAATGCCTCGGTCATCATCCAGGAGGGCTATGCAGATACCGAGGACCTGGCGGGACTCTTCAGCGGTTACGACCGGGAATCGGACTCCTATGATGCCCAGAAGGGACATTGGGGCTATCAGGGCGCGCCGAGCGACCATCCGAACGAGAGCCCGTCGGGAGATGGTTCCGGCCGCGGCGACCAGCGGAGCGAGGCGGGGGTCCACGGTTACGGGTTGATGGGCGGGGCGACCTCGCATTCCGCCCCCCGCGCGGACATGACCGATTCGCCGGCCGGCGAGCCGCCGCGCGACCCGACCTTGCGGCATCCACGCTGCGTGATGCAGATCCTGAGGCGCCATTTTTCCCGCTATAAGCCGGAGGTCGTCGCCGAGGTGTGCGGGTGCACGCCGGAGGAGTTCTTGCGGGTCGCGGAATTGCTCTGCGAGCACTCCGGCCGCGAACGGACCACGGCGCTCGTCTACGGCGTGGGCTGGACCCAGCATACGACCGGCGTGCAGATCATCCGCGCGGCCGGGATCCTGCAATTGTTGCTGGGGAACATGGGCCGGCCCGGGGGCGGGATCATGGCGATGCGCGGGCATTCCAGCATCCAGGGCTCGACCGACGTCTCGACGCTGTACGACCTCCTGCCCGGGTATCTCCCCCAGCCGGCGGCGGACGACGCCCATGAGACCCTGGATTCCTACGTCGAGCACGAGGGCTTGCCGACCGGCTACTGGGCGAACTTCCGCGAGTTCATCGTGAGCTTCCTCAAGGCCTGGTACGGCGAGGCGGCGACCGTCGCGAACGACTTCCGGTTCGACTGGCTGCCGCGGATCGACGACGATTACTCGCAACTGCCGACGTTCGACCGGATGTCTCGCGGCGAGCTGGAGGGCTACTTCCTCTTCGGTCAGAACCCGGGCGGAGGCGGTCCCAACGCGGGTCTCCACCGCGCCGGCCTGCGCAACCTCGACTGGCTGGTCGTGCTCGACTGGTTCGAGACGGAGAGCGCCGTCTTCTGGAAGAGCGACCCGAACGGCCCGCCCGCCTCCGAGATCAAGACCGAGGTCTTCTTCCTCCCGGCGGCCGCCAGCCCGGAGAAGGAAGGGACCCTGACCAACACGCAACGATTGCTCCAGTGGCACGCGAAGGCGATCGACCCGCCCGGGGATTGCCGCTCGGACGCCTGGTTCGTCTATGAGCTGGGCAAGCGCCTGCGTCGGCTCTATGCCGGTTCGACCGATCCCAGGGACCAGCCGCTGCTCTCGCTGACCTGGGATTACGATTACGACGAGTCGCCTCATCTGCCCCACGGGACGGCCAGCCGCATCGAGGGCGAGCCGGACGTCGAGAAGATCCTGATGGAGATCAACGGCTACAAGCTCGACGAGACCGACGAGCAAACGGGTCGCCCGCGCCTGCTCCGCGGCTTTTCCGAGTTGAAAGATGATGGGACGACGGCCTGTGGATGCTGGATCTATTCCGGCGTCTTCCCCGAGCCGGGCCGCAATCGCGCCCGCGAACGGAGGCGGACCGATAACCCGGTTCAGCCGGAGTGGGGATTCGCCTGGCCGCACAACCGACGGGTGCTATACAACCGCGCCTCGGCGGACCCCGACGGCCGGCCCTGGTCGGATCGGAAGAAGCTGATCTGGTGGGATGCGGAACGAATGCGATGGGTGGGGGACGATCAGCCCGACTTCGAGCCGGAGAAGCCGCCCGGCTATCGGCCGGACCGCGACGCCAAGGGCATGGACGCCATCGCGGGCGACGAGCCGTTCATCATGAAACCCGACGGCCTCGGCTGGCTCTTCGCGCCCGGAGCGGTCAAGGATGGGCCCCTGCCGACCCACTATGAGCCGATGGAATCCCCCGTGGGCAATCTGCTCTACCCGCAGCAAGTCTGCACTCCATCGGTCCGCACCTTCGACGGCCCGCTCAATCGACTGGCCCGGACTGCGACGGCCGAGTATCCGGTCGTCGCATTCACATTCCGGCTCACCGAACACTACCTGAGCGGTCCCATGAGCCGGTTCAACGCCTGGCTCAACGAACTCCAGCCGGAGATGTTCGTCGAGCTGAGCCCGGGATTGGCCGCGGAGCAGGGGATCGTGCACGGCGGCTGGCTGACGGTCGAGTCCGCCCGCACCCGGATCGAGGCCCGGGCGATGGTCACCCGACGGATCCGGACGCTGGTGGTCGAAGGCCGCGTGATCCATCAGGTTGGACTCCCCTTTCACTGGGGTTTCGCCGGGGAGACCGTCGGCGGTAATGCCAACGACCTGACATCGCTCGTGGCCGACTCGAACGTCAGCATGCACGAGGCCAAGGTATTCGCCTGCCGGGTCCGGGCCGGTCGGCTCGATGGACCCGTGCCGGGCCCAACCGTCAAGACAAGACCATGGCCGGCCTCGGGGCCGGTCCCCGGGACTCCGGCTTCCGCCCAGCCCGAGGGGAGTTTCAGCCATGAGCGTTAGGGAGCTCGAGCTGTCCGGGGTCTCCCAGGCCATCGATTCGCCTCGCGGACGTCTGGCGGCGCTACTCGATCGCGTCCTCGGCCCGTTCGAGCGGTTCGACCCGCCGTCGCACCGAGAGGCCACCGGCTTCTATACCGACACCACGGTCTGCATCGGCTGCAAGGCCTGCGAAGTCGCTTGCAAGCAATGGAATCAGCTCGAGGCCGACGGATTTCGATGGTCGGGGAATAGCTACGACAATACCGAGGCGCTCACGGCCACGTCCTGGCGGCACGTCAAGTTCATCGAGCAGTTCCCGCCGGGCGGGCTACCGCTCCAGCCCGAGTCGGGGCATTCCGGCCCGGCCGATCATGCGGTCACCCTGGAGTCGCTGCTCGGCGGGGCCGAGGCCGGCCGCTGGCTCATGATGAGCGACGTCTGCAAGCATTGCACGGCCGCTCCCTGCCAGCACGCCTGCCCCACCGGGGCGATCATTTACAACGAATTCGCGAATGTCTATATCCAGCCCGACATCTGCAACGGCTGCGCGTACTGCATCGCCGCCTGCCCGTTCGGGGTCATCACCCGGAGCGAATCCGACGGGCATACGCACAAGTGCACCCTCTGCTACGATCGCCAGCGGGATGGACTCGTCCCGGCCTGCGCCAAGGCGTGTCCGACGGGGTCGATCCAGTTCGGACCGATCGAGGAATTGCGCGAACGGGCGCGAAAGCGCGTGGTAGACCTCCACGCGCAGGGCGAGTCGAGGGCCTATCTCTATGGCGATCGGCCGGGCGAGACGTATTCGGAGTTGAATTCGTTCTACCTCCTGGTGGACCGGCCCTCGACTTATGGGCTGCCCGAGCAACCCTTCAACCCGTGGCTTCACATGATGGGTGATTACGTCAGGGCCGTAGGCTGTGCGTTGCTGGCGATCGCCGTGATGCTCCTCGTCTTCTTCGTGGGACGGTGAAATGACGATCGGACTGGAACCGTCGGCGAATGGTACGGGCTATGCGTCCCTCCGGATCACCAAGGCTCCGAACTGGCATGGGCTGGTCACGTGGGACCTGGTCTTCAATAACCTGACGACCGGGCTTTTCCTGGTCGCGGCGGTCGGTGAATTGGCGATGCCTTCGGCGCTGGGAGAAACGGCCCGCGCGGTTTACCCGGCCGCACTGTTGTGCCTGCTCATCGACCTGACGCTGCTGGTCCTCGACCTGGGCGATCCGCTCCGATTCCACCACATGCTCCGGGTGATCAAGCCGAGCTCGCCGATGTCGCTGGGCACGTGGTGCCTGACCATCTACTCGATGCCGTTGACGGCGATCGTGGCGATCGACTGGCTGCCCTTCGAATCGAGCCTCCTGGGGTGGGTCCGTTGGCTGGCCGTCATCGGGGGGCTCTTGCCCGCGCTCGGCTCGGCGGTCTACAAGGGGGTCCTGTTCAGTACGAGCTCGCAGCCGGGCTGGAAAGACGCGCGCTGGCTCGGGGGTTACCTCGCCAACTCGGCCGTGATGATCGGCTGCGCGGGGATGCTCGTCGCGGCGACGCTGATCGGGCAGGGGAGGGCGGCTTCGCTGCTTCGACCGGCACTCGGCATCCTGCTGGTGCTGAACCTGGTCCCGCTGGGCCGGCTCTTGCGGGAGCTACTCCGAGGAATCTCGGGCGATGGAGCACGAAGAAGTCTGATGGTCGTCGCGGCGATCGCGGTTTGCGCCGGCATGGTGATCCCCGAGTGCCTGTTGCTCGCCGGAGGCGGATTGTTCTTGATCCTGGGCGCCGCGACCGGCATCCTCGTGGGGAGTTTTCTGATCCGCCTTGCGATCGTCAAGCTGGCTCACCACGTTGCGTGACGACCGAACGTCCTACTACCGCGACGAAAGTTCATGAAAATACCGGGTTTCCTCGATCGCGAACGGACGATCGGCCGGGCGGGTTTCAACCGTTGGCTGATCCCTCCCGCCGCGCTGGCCGTTCACCTCTGTATCGGCGAGGTCTATGGTTTCAGCGTCTTCAACGGGCCGTTGACCCGCGTCGTCGGGATCGATCGCTCGATCGATGGGAGGGATTGGACCCGCCCCGAGGTCGGCTGGATCTATTCGATCGCGCTGATCATGCTCGGGCTGTCGGCGGCGCTCTTCGGTCGCTGGGCCGAGCGAGTCGGGCCGCGGAAGACGATTTTTTGCAGCGCCTGCTGTTTCTGCGGCGGCCTGATGCTGGCCAGCCTGGGCGTCTCGCTGCACAACATCTGGGTCGTCTATCTGGGCTACGGCTTCCTCGGCGGGATCGGGCTTGGCCTGGGATACATCTCGCCCGTCTCGACGCTGGTCAAATGGTTCCCCGACCGGCCGGGCATGGCCACCGGGATGGCGATCATGGGGTTCGGCGGGGGCGCGCTGATCGGCGCCCCACTGGGCGTGGAGCTGATGGGCCGGTTCCAGTCTTCCACGTCGGTGGGGGTGAAAGAGGCCTTCCTGGTGATGGCCTGCGTCTACTTCCTCTACATGATGTCCGGGGCGTTCCTCGTCCGGGTGCCGGAGCCGGGATGGCTGCCGGTGGGATATACGCCTCCCGCTCGCCCGAAGAAGCTCGTCACGCACGCCCATGTCGACGTGGACGTCGCCTGGAAGACGCCGCAGTTCTGGCTGCTCTGGGCGCTCCTCTGCCTCAATGTCACGGCGGGGATCGGCATCCTCGGCCAGGCGTCGCTGATGTGCCAGGACATGTTCGGGACCACGGCCGCTGTCGGCGGCGGATTCGCCGGACTGCTCAGCCTCTTCAACATGGGCGGGCGCTTCTTCTGGTCGTCACTATCCGACCTGGCCGGCCGGAAAGTCATCTACTCGGTCTACTTCCTGCTCGGATCGGCACTCTATATCCTCGTCCCGTTCGCACAGGAGTGGCAGAATGTCCCGCTGTTCGTCCTGGTCACGGCGGTCATCATCTCGATGTATGGGGGCGGCTTCGCCACGATCCCCGCATATCTGCGGGACCTGTTCGGCACCTTGCACCTGGGTGCCATCCACGGCCGGTTGATCACCGCGTGGTCGATGGCGGCCGTCGTGGGCCCGCAATCGGTCAACTACATCTCGGACTACCGGATCAAGCACGGAGTGCCCAGGTCCGAAGCGTACAATTCGACCATGTATCTGATGGCCGGGCTACTCCTGCTCGGCCTGATCTGCAACCTGTTGGTCAGGCCGGTCGACGAGCGGCATCATCATTCGTTATGAGAAATCGTAACGAGGTTCGGAGGGACCATGCATCGTTCCGAAAACTCGGCGACATCGCCGGTTGTGATCGCATTCGCCTGGATCGTGGTGGCGATCCCCCTGGGATGGGGCGTGTACCAGAGCCTGGTCAAGTCGCTCCCGTTGTTCAGGGGGAATCCCGCGGCCATTTCGCGAGTCCAGTGAGTCGACGAGGGTCCGCGATCACAGATGATCCAGGAAATCCTGGAACGCCGAGTAGTCCGCGTAGAGCGTGACTCCGTGAGGGCCGGGATAGTCGAAGACCTGGCCGTGCTGATAGTCGCGGTAGAAGCTCGCCGTGCTGACCGAGCT
Source organism: uncultured Planctomycetota bacterium (assembly GCA_963743925.1). Taxonomy (GTDB): domain Bacteria; phylum Planctomycetota; class Planctomycetia; order Isosphaerales; family Isosphaeraceae; genus CAVZRC01. The sequence goes on from CAVURY010000041.1 coordinate 829,197, forward strand.
CACGACGTTTCGGTCGTGGAGCCCGAAGGCGTTCACGAAATACGCGTCGGACGTACTGGGGCCGCTGAACAGGTCGACGATCCCGCCGGTGAGATGGACGTGGCTGCTGACATATCGGAAATAGCGGTCGTCCTGGTGATACGTGATCCAATCCTTCAGATCGGGCGGTCCGTAGTAGTTCATGACGGAAGTCACGTCCAGCCCCGGCTGTCCGGCCAGGCGCATGGCCAGGGCTCCGCCGGCGCTGAAACCCACCAGGCCGATCGGCTGCCCGTGGCTCACCGTCCGGATATAATCCGCAATGTGGTAGAACGCGCCCGGACCATCCAGGGCCGGCGTGCTCACCTGGATCGGCTGGTCGCCGTGCCGCGCGAGCTGATCCGCGGCGACTTGGGTGCGATAGTCGGTCGGGGCCGCCGCCAGTGCATTACCGCTGAAAATGAAGACCAAGGTGGGGCAAATCCTTGACTCGCAATGTTCCACGGCAGGTTTGAATCGTCGCATGTTGCCTCGTCGAGGGTCGGTTTGATTCCGTCTCAGCAAGTCGGGGCCACGCTGGATACCCAATGTGTGGTTGCGGGATCTGGGGTATCTGCGTAGAAAATATCATATAAGGTGACATCATCGAACGTAAGCCCCAACTTCGGAATGTTACCGGGAGTCCATCGATTCAAGTCCCGGAGCCATCGAACCGGCTGAATTCTCGCGGGCCGACGAGGCGGAGGCGGGGAGAGGGTTTACGCGCCCGGAGTCTGGGGCTCGCGGCGGTCTGGTTTTTCCTGGCCATCGGTGCGGTCCGTGGGCAGGAGTCCGACGAGCTCAGCGTTCGCGTGAAGGCTTCGTCGGGGCCTTACTTCGTCGGGAAGGGCCTGGAGGTCCAGGTGGGCGTGGTCGGGGCCCAGCAACGGCCCGAGATCGATCGGCCCTCGATTCGTGATGCGGATGTCTGGCCGATCGGCACCGACTTGGAGCCGATCAGCGCCAGCGGGATCGGTGGGATGGTGGCCGAATCCAACCTGTTCGTGAGTCGGTTTCGCGTCGTGCCCCGGCGCGCCGGGACCCTGGAAATTCCCTCGATTCGGGCGCGGCTGGGCGATCGGACGGGACGGAGCCGGCCGGTACGGATCCCCATCAAACCGGTGCCTGGAGAGGGACGTCCGGCCGAGTTCCTGGGAGGTGTCGGGGGATTCACGCTCAAGGCCGAGGCGGTGCCGGCCACGGTTCGAGTGGGCCAGGAGCTGGAATACCGTATCATCGTGACGGGCCGCGCGGCCTGGGGGATGCTCAATCGGCCCGAGTTGAAACGCTTCGAACGCATCGGGCTTGGATTGCGGATCGAGCCGAAGGGCGATGAGCTGTTGCAGGAGCCGCCGTCCCGGACATTCGTCTACCGGCTCCGGCCGACCCGTCCGGGCGAAACGGTCCTGCCGCCGGTGGCCATCGCGGCGTACGATCCGGCCTCATCCCGGTACGATACCCGGGTCACGCAGGGGGTGCCGCTGCGAGTGGTCGCTGTCCCCGGCTTCGATCTGTCGTCGATCCCCACAATTGATCAGGACGAGCAAGCATCGGAGGCGACGCGACTGGCTTGGAGGGCGGGAATCGTCTCGATGGTCCTGCTCTTCGCGGTGACCGCCGGACTTTTCTGGGTGCGGAAGCGCACGCGAGATCGCCGGACTCACGGGCCCTCCGCGAGTCGCCGGTACGCGGCTGATGTCGCGCGCCGATTGGGAGCGCATCGGCCCTCGGACACCACCACGATGGTCGAGGAGGGTGCCGAGGTCGCGCTGGAGATCAGCGAGTCGCTGATCCGTTACCTGGAGATTGGTATCGGGCGTCCGTCGGGGGCTTTGACGCCCGAGGAGGCGCGGCAGGGTGTCGCAGCCTGCACGGGTTCCGATGACCTGGCGGATCGGGCCGCCCGGATCGCGGCTCGCTGCGATCGGATGCTTTACCGCGATGCTCCCGCGCCGTCCGATGACGACGCGGTCCGCTTACGGACCGATGCCCGAGGGTTATTCGCGGCCCTCGGGCGGGTCAGACTGCGGCGGAAGACTCACGAGTCCTCGGTTTAACGAATTGCCAGGGCGGGTGCCCGGGTGGCGGCGGTATTGAACAGCTCACGGGCCGCGGGCTGCTTCCGGGGGCGGGCCGTCTCGAAGCCATCGATCTGGAGGGGCGGGATCACCTTGTTGGTCAGGTTTTCGATCGCCGTGAGCGGCTCCCCCTGATCGGGGCAGACGAACAGGTAGGCGACGCCATCCTTGCCCATACGACCGGTACGACCGATCCGATGGACGTAATTCTCGGCATCGTCTGGGATGTCGTAGTTGATCACATGGCTGATCCCCTCGACGTCGATTCCGCGGCCGACGACGTCGGTCGCCACGAGCAAGGTGATCTGGCCGCTCCGGAATCCGCGCATCACGCGGTCGCGGGTGGACTGAGGGAGATCGCCGTGGATGGCCGCCACCCCGGAGATCGTGCGACGAAGCCGTTCGGCCAATCGGTCGGCACCGCGCTTGGTGCGGGTGAAGACGATGCATTGCCGGGGACGGTCGCGCTTGAGGAGCTGAATCAACAGGTCGATCTTCCGATCCGCGTTCACCGAGACGTAGAACTGCTTGATCGTCTCGACGGAAGGCTCGTCCCGCGACAGGTTGACCTCGAGCGGATCGTACATGTAGCGCTGGGCCAGCTTGAGCACGTCGGCGTTGATGGTGGCCGAGAGCAGCAAGGTCTGGCGGGGCGTGGGGAGCCCGCGGAGAATCCTCTCGATGTCGGGACGGAACCCGATGTCGAGCATCCGATCGGCCTCGTCGAGGACGACGTGGACGATGTCTCCGAGATAGAGCGTTTTCCGCTGGATATGATCCAGCACGCGGCCGGGAGTGCCGACGACCAGGTCCACGCCCTGGTGGAGGGCACGGATCTGCCGATCGATCGGCTCGCCGCCGAAAGTGCCGCAGATGGAGATCGGACGACCGATGGCCAGCTTCTGGAGCTCACCGACGATCTGCTGGATCAGCTCGCGGGTGGGGGCCAGGATGATGGCCTGGGGGCCCCGTCCTCGCGGCTCGAGCATCTCCAGGATCGGGATGCCGAATGCCGCCGTCTTGCCCGTACCCGTCCTGGCCTGGCCGATGACATCGAGGCCATCGAGCGCCTTGGGGATGAAGGCCTCTTGAATGGGGGTAGGGGAGAGGTATCGGGCCTGCTTGAGGGCCCGGAGTGTGGCTGGACTGAGGTCCATGGACAGGAACCCGTTCGCGGGCTCCTCTTCGACTCGACGAATCAATCAACCCTCCAAGAATATTGAATATTGTCTGAGAATGTGTCTGACCGGGTGATGAGCGTGGGTCAGGCCGCATGCTCGATGGATCCGGGCCGGGTAGTCATCCCGTCCTTCCGGTCGAAGCCAATCGGGCTCCTGAGGAGAATCACAAGAAGGCGATTCAATCCTGAACCGGGATCATCGTGGGGCCGGGGCTCCGGGATCACCTGAAGTCGAGCAAGTCCAGTCGCGGCGGCCCATCCTGACTTTAGCAGCAACGTGTTGACTCGCTTCATCATATCCCTTCGACCGGATCACGTCAAAGCGAATCTCGACGGTTCTCGGGGTTGTTTCCCCTTTCCTGGCTCGACGCGGCCGCGTCCCGCCTCGAGGGGTGCGCCGGGTGGATCGTGTCCGGAAGGGGCCAAAAAAGTCCGAGACCCTTGCCCGAGTGCCCGTCGGCGCGCTAGTGTCATAGGGGGAGGAAGGGTCCGGTGGGATCGACCCCGCGCGTCGCGACGACAGCCCGGTTAACGCCGAATCTCGACGGTCGAGCGGGACGCGATCGGACCGATTTCCTCCTCGAGAGGACCCTTTCCATGGACCCGTCGGAGAGAGGAGCCAAGGCCGTGGCCGAACCAGCAGCAGCCAATGACTTGCAAGCGAAATATCGGCAATTCCTCGACCTACTTCCGCTGACGCTGGCGCTGGCGGGGTTGCCGCCCAGCGAGGGTCGCCTGTTCGGCGAGGAGCAGATCGAGGCGCGGGGGATCACGGTCAAGGCCGCGTACCGCGTCGCCCGCACGGTCGCGAAGGAATGCCTGGGTGGATCGTAAGACCGTTGCCGGTCGGTTCCATCGCGGGAGGGGCATTCCGCCGATCCACCCTGTTCGCGGGCCGGGGAGAATCCGATAAGACAATCGCGAGGCGAGCCGGCTGAGCCGGTGGTCCGGGACAAGAGTCGGCTTGCCCGCCAGTCGATTCCGGCACCACCCCTAGAGAAAGGCCCACTGCGCGATGACGCTGATGCAGCAATCCAGCCCGCGGCCGCGCCGACTCCGAGCCGCCTTGATCGGTTTCGGCTTCGATAACGCCGACGACCAGAGCCGCTTGACTCGCGGAGACCAGAGCCTGATCTTCGGCGGATCCGCCGAGACCCATGCCGAGATGCAGCAGACCGCCCTGCGGATGGAGCTCCAGCTCGATGAGGCCGGGCGCGACCTGGGCGACCTGGACCCGGCCGAGCTCCTGGAGCTGGCGACGATCATCGATTCGCCCGAGCTCCGCGAGATCGCCATGCGTCTCCAGGCCGGGCTCGAGCGAGAAGGGCGGAGCTTCGCGGACATGACCGCCGAGGAGCTGACCGCGATGTCGGCACCTCCCAATGTCGAGCCGTCGCGGTAAGCTCGACGGGAGACGCCGGGTGCGGGACTTCTGACGACCCCGCCCGAACGAAAGATCGACGCCGGCGGCCGGGCGGACCTCTTCCTCGCGTTCAGCGGAGGGGGTGCCGCCCGGCCTGCTGGCGTCGAGCGTTCACCAGGGCCAGGGCCCGGGGTTCATCCTTCAACAGCTTGATGAACTGGGATGGCGAGCAGCCGAGCGTCTCCGCAGCGATTTTGGGATCGTCGCCACGGGCTTGGAGCACATCGAGCGCCTCGGCCAACAGCGCCGGGAAATCCTCGTGCTCGGGATTGACGACGATCCGCCCGTTCTTGCATCGCGATCGCCACAGGGTGCTGGGAAGGAATCGCTCTTCCGCGGCTTGCCCGACGGGCCTGCGGACGATCAGGGCCAGCTCGATCCGGAGCCGGGTCAAGGCCGCTCGCCGGTTCTCCCCCTGCGTCCGACGTTCCGACGCCTCGGCGCGAATCCCTGTCGGCCGATGGGTCAGGATCACCGCCGTCTCGACCTTGTTCCGGTTCTGACCGCCGGGACCGGAGCGTCGCGTCGCGCGGAAGTCGCATTCGGCAGCCAGCAACTCGGGATCGAGCGCAGCGGGATGCTCGGGTCGATTCACCGCTTCAAGCTTGGATCCTGCGTAGTCCATGGCCGCGAGATTCCCACAGAGATATCGGTCGGATCGCCCTTCATTTCATGAGCAACGAATCCAGGCCACTGACCACGACCCAGGACTCAGGTTCGGTGTCGAAGACCTTCGACATGATCCCAATCATATAATCTCTGTAGAGTATGACTTCATTCGGTACTTCAATTTCGACGCCGGTAATCCCGCTTTCCCACGTACCGAAGTGATGTCGAGGCTCGGAGATCTCAAGTTTGGAGAAGATAAAGACCTGCCAGAACTGTCCCGGGACACGATAAGTTCCTTCCTGAGTGCCGATTTCGTCGATCGGAAACCAGAACTCACCCCGCGGTAGAACCATCTGGTATTTTCCATCCACAACGGTCATGTCTTCGATTGGGACGGTATCGAAACTGATCTCATATCGCTGGCCCCGGATGGCCGCTTCCAGCTCGACTTCACCGGTCGATTCCAGGTCGGACTCCCTGAATGAGCGGTATCGATCCACGGGTGGGAAATACACCCCGTATCCCCACTCCGCCCATATCCTGGTTCGATGATTGAAGTAGGGCTGATTGCACCAGATGACGGTGCCCAGATGCCCGGCGACGTCCTCGCCCATCCGGGAGCTGACCGCCAGGACCTTTTCGAACCGCCGGAACTTCGCGGCGGGTAGTGCCTCGTCCTTCATGTTCGTCAACGTTCGGGTTGAGGAATCATTCGGAAGTTTCGACTCACTTCGATTCTAACGCCTTTCCGGACCTCGGGATCGCCTCGTCTCTCCCTTCGAACTCTTCGGGCAGGTGCTTGAGGTAGGGACCGACGAGCGCCTCGGGCGTGGGTGGATCGCTCCCATGGTCGCGGCGATAGAGTTGTGTTCCCAGGAGGATCAGGAGTTCCCGATGGTCAAGCCGCTCGTTCCCTCGAAGCCGCTTCCAGACCAGGTAGCCCAGGAGGACATTGGCGTCGCAAGTCGAATTGAGCCAGCGATCGAGCGACTGGGATGATAGCAACCGGGCGTTGGCCGGCGCATCGGACCCAAGAGGATAGATGTCGAAGCCAGAGATGGCGTCCCGGTCGGGCTTGGGACGATCCCCGGAAGGCATCTCGTAGTACGCCAGCCAGTTGGCGAATGTCAGCCGGATGACCCGCCGGCTCCGCTCCGGTTCCCGCCGCCAGTATCGCCAAGTATCCCAGAAGGCTTGCAATTGTTCCGGGGACAGTTGGTACTCCGGATGGTTCCAGAGCCTCCGAAGGCTCATGATGGGAACCTCACGGCCCGGGCCGTTCGGTTCGGCGATCAACCCGTCCAAGTTCAGGTATTCGGCCTTGAGCGTGAACGACTCCGAGACGGCGAGCGACTCGCAGGCGATCGCGTCGTCGAGAGCCCGGCGGAGCAATGCGGGAGTGATCCTCGGGTCTGCGGCCCACACGGAGATCCGGTCCTGGAGCGTGCGCCGCCATCCTTGAGCTTCCATCCGCGTCTTGACCGTGCCGTGCATCCCGAGGTGGCGAGCGAAGCGGAGGCCGGCTCGATACCATCCCCAGGCACCCGTCATGTCGCCTTGCTCTTCCAGACGCGAGGCCTCCAGCAGGGACAGCGTGCGAATGGAACGTAGAGCCCCTCTCCTCCTCAAGTATTCGGAATCGGACGAGGACATCGGCCCGTTCATCCAGATCAGTTCGCCGACCTCCACTCTCCTATTCGAGAATTCGGAATCGGACGAAGGGATGGAATCCAGCGCGTCGGGCCGCTCGGCACCCAGGCGGTAGATCGCCATCGCCTCGCGGTTCTCCTCGGCCCATCGCCGAACCTTCGGGTCGGCCTTCGACCAGCGGGCGAACAGGTTGACCTTGTTTCTCGATGATTTGAAGAAGTCCTCATCGGGCTTGAACCTATCAACTGCCTGGCGGTAGAGGATGAAGGCATTACGATCGTCGGGGATCGTGAACCGCCGGAATTCCGCGATGTCGAACGGGTGGCCGATGCCGGGCAGGCCCATCAGTTGCGTCGCCCACCAGACCGGGGCGGCCGCGATCATCGCCAGCAGCAACGACACCGCGCACCAGATCCGACGTCGGCTTCTGCCGATCCATCGAAACGGCGCGACGATCCAGCGGAACGTTGGAAAGCTGCGGATCAAAGTCGCGGTCGTCGTCATCGCCATCACCCTCGCTGGGGCCAACGGGACGGTTCATCCGGCGAATCGCTGTCATGGTTGGGATGTCTCCGGCGCTCCGGCTACCGGGGCCGTATCGTCCCTCCTGTTGTCCGGGAATTCTTCGGGCAAGCTCTTGAGGTAGGGGCCGACCAGCGCCTCGGGCGTCGGCGGATCGGTCCCATGATCGCGGCGATAGAGTTGCGTCGCCAGCAGGATCAAGAGGTCGCCGTGATCGAGCCGCTCGCGCAAGCGGATCCCGCTCCATCCCCAGAATCCCAGCAGCAATCCGGCATCGGTCGTCGATCCGAGCCAGCGATCGAGCGACCGCGGCGAGAGGATGCGGGCATTGGCCGGGGCGTCCGGTCCGAAGGCATAGAAGTCGAAAGCCGTGAGGGTATTCGGATCAGGCTCCGGCCGATCTTCTGGCGGCAGGTCGTAATACGCGATCCAGTTGGCCAATGCGAGCCGGATCACTCGCCGACTTCGTTCGTGTTCTCGGCGCCAGAACCGCCACGCCCGATAGACCGGATCCAGCAACTCGCGGGCCAGGTGGTAGTCGATCATGCCGATGGCGGCCGCCCAGGACGGAGGCATCCGCCGGCCCTGCCTGTTGAGGTCGTCGAGGATCCGGTCGACCTCGAAGTACTGGGCCTTCAGCGTATACGAGTCCGAGGGGGCGAGTGACTCGCAGGCGATCACGTCTTCGAGAGCCTGACGGAGCAGTGCGGGGGTCGTCCGGGGGTCAGCGGCCCAGGAAGCCACGTGGTCTTGAATTTCGTTGTACCAACGCCGGGCAATCTGCCGCTCGATCACCGAGGCACGCAGGCCGACGTGGAGGATGGCGCAGAGCGCCGCGCGATACCAGGCCCAGGCGCCGGCCAGGTCGCCTTGATCCTCAAGCCGCGAACCCTTGAGCAAGGCCAGCACACGGAACGAACCCAAGGCTTGCAGCACGTTCAAGTCATCGGTCTGTGCGTGCTCGATTTCGGGGATCCGATCGAGTGCATCGGGCCGCTCAGTCCCCTGGCGAAACAACTCCATCGCCTCGCGGTTGTCCTCGACCCAGCGTTCTATTTCCGGATTGGCACGCACCAACCGGCTATACCGATTAATCTTGTCACTCTGCCCCCGGCCCCACGGCTTGAGCGAACGGGCCGCCTGGCGATACAGGACGAAGGCATTGCGGTCATCGGGGATCTTGAAGGCCCGGAAAGCGGCGACGTCGAACGGGTCGCCGATGTCGGGCAAGCCTAGCAGTTGCGTCCACCACCAGATCACCGGGCACGCGATCGTCGCCAGGAGGAGCAACACCGCGACCCAGATTCTCCGACGGCTCGCGCCGATCCAGCGAAACGGCGCGAAGAGTAAACTCAGCGTCGGGAAGCTTCGACTCCGTCTTGCGGGATGCGTCGTATCCATGGGATTCCTCGGGTACCCGAACACCGTCGCCTTCACGGCTTTCGATCTCAGCGTAATACGACCTCCTCTCCGGGTCAACGACATCCGTAAAAGAGGCGTCTCCAGGGAGCCGGGGATCACCGAAGGCGTCGGGATTATTCTCTTGCGAGGGTCCGGTCGGGGCGGTACCTTGGTGTCGCATCCCGGTGAAATGATGAAGGTTAGCGAGACGGGCCGGCTCATGCACTCGATGTCGCCGGTGACGTCTCCGCATCCCGCCCTGATGGTTGCGAGGTCGATTCGGAGATTACCGCATGGCTCGGCCTCGCTGGAAACGCCGGACGATCGCGGCCGTGAAGGCGGCTATAGCCGCAGTCGTGCTGTGGGCGGTCGGGCGTCACGTCTTGCGCACGTGGGACGACCTGGGCGATCGGCGGATCACGCTCCATTTCGAGCCGGTCTGGCTGGTGGGATCGGGCCTCCTGTACCTGGCCGGGCTCTCGGCGTGCGGGCGATTTTTCGAGAGGATTCTCCATGCCGGCGCCACGCCGGTCGGGCTCGTCCCCGCGTTGCGGGCCTATATAATCAGTCATTTGGGGAAATATGTCCCGGGAAAGGCGATGGTCGTGGTCGTGCGCACGGGGATGGTCGTTCCGTTCGGGGCCCGCGCCGCAACGGCGGCTATCGCGACATTCTATGAAACGCTGGTGATGATGGCGGCGGGCGGACTGATCGCGGCGGCCGGATTCGCGACGGCGGCCGGCTCGGATCGAATCGACCTGATGCTGCCGATCCTGGGGCCGGTGTCGTTACCAATCTATGAGTTGGCGGCCTTGTCGGGTCTGGGCCTGGGCCTCCTGTTGCTGGGCTTGGTCCTGCCGCGCGTTTTCGGCCGGCTGGCACTGGTGGTCAGCTCGCCCATACCCGGAGTCGGTCCCGAGGCCCTGCCACTGCTGTCGGGGCGGCTGCTCACCGAAGGTCTGCTCTGGTCGACGGCCGGCTGGGTCCTGCTGGGCCTGAGTCAGGTCGCGGTGGTCCGGTCGTTCGATCCCGACGGTGCCAAGGCCCTGATCGTCCATGGCCTGGTCCCCGTGGTCATCGCCAGCGTGGCGCTGGCGACCGTCGCCGGGTTCGTGGTGGCCGTCTTCCCCGGTGGACTGGTCGTCCGGGAGGGGGTGCTCATGTCGGCCCTGGCCCCCGCGCTGGGATCGGAACGCGCGATGGTCGCGGCGCTGATGCTGAGGCTGGTCTGGGTGGTCGCCGAGCTCGCCGCCGCCATCGTCCTGGTCCCCTTGTTTCGTCGTCCGAGTGCGACGGTGACTCCCCCCCTGGAAGCAGGTCCGACCCCGTCATGATCAGCGTCGTCATACCGGTCCATGATGAGGAGGAGAGCCTGGCGGAGCTCCATCGACAACTGGCGGCCGTATTCTCGACGGCCGCGCAAGGGCCCGCCGAGTTCCTGTTCGTGGACGACGGCAGCCGCGACGGCACCTGGGATGTCCTGACCGGGCTCGCCCGGGTCGATTCGAGGGTCGGAGCGATCCGGTTCCGTCGCAATTTCGGCAAGGCGGCCGCCCTCATGGCCGGCTTCGAGAGCGCGAAGGGCGATGTCGTCTTCACGATGGACGGCGACCTCCAGGACGATCCGGCCGAGATCCCGCGCTTCCTGGCCGAGCTGGAGAAGGGCTTCGACGTGGTCAGCGGATGGAAGAAGACGCGCCATGACCCGTGGCACAAGGTGTATCCCAGCCGGGTCTTCAACCGGATGGTCAGCCGACTGACCGGCTGCAAGCTCCACGACCATAACTGCGGCTTCAAGGCCTATCGCAGCGTCGTGCTCAAGGAGGTCGGCATCTACGGCGAACTGCACCGGTTCATCCCGGTGCTGGCGCATGCCCGAGGATTCCGGGTCGGCGAGGTCGTGGTCCGTCATCGCGCCCGTCAGCATGGTGCGTCGAAATACGGGGTCTCGCGCCTGTTGAAGGGATTCCTCGACCTCCTCACGGTCCGCTTCCTGACCCGATTCAGCCAGCGCCCGCTCCATGTCCTGGGCGGCCTGGGCGTAGTCCTGCTGGGCCTGGGCGGCCTGGGGATGCTCTTCCTGGCGATCCTCTGGCTGGACCCGATCAACCGGCCGATCGGCAATCGCCCGCTGCTATTCTACTCGGGTGCCATGTTGATCATCGGCGTCCAGCTCCTGAGCTTGGGAATCCTCGCCGAGCTGGTCACCGCCTACAACATCCGGCCCGAGGATACCTACAGCGTGGTCGAGAAAGTATCGAGCCGCGACGAAACCACTCGAGAAGGCGAGGCTCCACCCGTGCCAATCTCGACAGGCTCGGATGGACCCAATCCGTCCCCGATGAAATGACAGCCCGAGCGAGGATCAGTGATGAACGATGAAGACGAGCTGATGCCAAGGCGTCCGGATGTCCGTCGGTTCGCGGCCCTGGTCATCATCACGGTGGCGACCGCGATCGCGACCGGCCATACTCTGCGCCAACCGGCATTCATGACGGCCAACGACATCTCCCGATGGTGCACCGTCTGGAGTTTGCTCGAGCGAAACACGTATGTCATCGACGAATGCCCGTGGCAGACTGAAACCCAGGACAAGGTCGAGCACGCGCTCAAAGGTAGCGGCGGGGCGGACGGAGGGCAGGTGCCCGTCAAGCACTTCTACTCGAGCAAGCCCGCGTTCATCTCGACGATGATCGCGGGGATTCTCTATCCGGCAAGGCGTCTCAGCGGCGTGCCGCTGGATCGGGTCTTTCTCCAGGAGCGGGCGGAGCGTTGGACTCAGAAGGCGGATCCCGACAATCCGGGCAAATTCAAGGGCGTGCTCGAGACTCCCCAGGAGCCGGCGAAATGGCCGGCTTATATCTTCTACTTCAAGCCCGTGCTCATCGTCTTGAACGTGATCCCGCTGGGGATCTTCCTGGTCCTGTTCGCTCGCGTCCTCGACCGCTACGCGGCCAACGACTGGGCGTGGATCTTCTGCCTGATCGCCGCGGCCTTCGGCACCTATCTTCTGCCGTACACGCAGACCTTGAATAATCACACGATCGCGGCCTTCAGCGCCTTCTTCGCGCTCTACCAGTTCCTGCGGATCTGGGACGAGGGCGAACTTTCCGGCTGGCGGTTCGCGGGCGCGGGCTTCTTCTCGAGTTTCGCCGTGGCCAACGAGCTGCCGGCACTGGCTTTCCCGGCCCTGCTTTTTCCGCTGCTGTTCTTCCGCTTTCCCAAGAAGTCTCTGCTGTGTTTCATCCCCGCGGCCATCATCCCCGTCGCCGCCTTCGTGGCCGCGCAGTACGTGGAATTCGGCGAATTCTACCTCCCTTACGACTCGTTCGGATCCGCGGAGTATAGCTACGAAGGTAGTATCTGGCAGACCCCTCTGGAGCTGGACGCCTTCAACATGCGTCCCGAGCCTTATAGCGTCTACCTGCTCCACATGACGTTCGGTCATCATGGCGTCTTCTCGCTGACCCCTCTGTTCCTGTTCTCGGCCTGGGGCGCGACGAGGCTGCTCCGCGGCGGCGGACGGTTCCTGACCGTTTGGACCTGGCTGACGGTCTTGGCGGTTGGCGGCCTTGCGGGGTATTACCTCTATGACCCGTCGGTGTGGAAGACCGGCGGAGCGCTGCATCAGTATGTCTGGGCCTTGTTGGCAATCCCCGGACTGCTCGCACTGCTCGCCTTTCTCAACGCCGTCATCCTGCTGCGACGGGGTGGCGAGCCGATGGCGGCCATCGCCTGGATGACGGTCGTTCTCACCGTCGTGCTCCTGGCGTTCTACACCTGGAACCCCAAGGCACGGAATTACGGCGGCTCGGCCCAGGGGCTGCGATGGCTCTTCTGGCTGATCCCATTCTGGCTGCTCTTGCTGCCCAAGGGGGTCGAAGCCGGCCAGACCCGCGGCTGGGTCCGCAACCTGGCGCTGATCGCGCTGGCGATCTCGGCCATCTCGGTCGGCTACGCCATGCGCAATCCGTGGAGTCATCCCTGGATCCTCGACGCGATGGAGCACCTGAACCTATACCCTCTTACCCGATGAGGATCGGGGCCGGATTTTCAGAGTTGATCCGCAGATGAACGCAGATGATCGCGGACGGAAAGCCGGAATCGGGGAAGCAGACGCGATCCGACGTCCTTTCTTGGGTCATGTTTATTCAATTTTATCCGTCGTCTGATCTGCGTTCATCTGCGGACGTCTTTTCTTTTCATTGGCGGTACGCTTCGAATCAACTCCGACGCACCGGGGTGGCCAGGTCGCGGAGGAATCGCCACTGGTCCGGGATCTCGATGAGCGACGGTCCATCGCGGTCGAGGGCCTCGCGGACCGCGGCGAACAGCTCGTCCGGGTCCCGGGACCGTTGGCCGTGGACGCCGTACGCCTCGGCGAGGCGGGGGAAGTCGGGGTTGTTCAGGTCGGTGTCGAGGTGGCGACCCTCGTGGGCTCGGTCCTGGATGTTCTTGATGGCTCCATAAGTGGAGTCGTTGTGGACCAAAGCGATGACGGGGAGCTTGTAGCGTGCCGCGGTGGCAAGCTCCTGGGCGGTCATGACGAAACCGCCGTCACCGCTCAACGACACGACAGGGCGGCCGCCGAGTGCCACGGCGGCGCCCACCGCCGCCGGGAACGCCCAGCCCAGCGTGATGTAGTTGGACGGGTAGAAGAATCGGCGCGGGCCGTGCGACGGCCAATCCGCCTGCATCCGATAGCCCATCTCGCACGCGTCGGTGAAGACCGGGACGTCGCCGGGGAGCGCCGAGCGAAGCGTCTCGATCAGCCACTCGGGCCGAGGATGACGCGCGGCGCGTGCCTCGTCCCAGAGCGAGCCCCATCCCGACTCGGCCGGCTTCGGCAGGCCCTCCAGCGCGGACATAAGGGCTCGGCAAGAGGCCGCGGCGTCGGCGACGATCCCCACCTCCACCGGGTGGTTCATGCCGATCTGGTCGGGGTCGAGGTCGATCTGGATCAACCGGCCGGGGATCGGCAGTCGTCGCCAGTCGGTGAAGACCTCGGTGAATCGGCAGCCGACGGCCAGCATGACGTCGGCGTGCGGCAGCACGGCCTTCGCCCGGACCGAACGGCCATGTCCGAGCGAGAGCGGGTTGCGCTCGTCGATCAGGCCCTTACCGTTGAGGGTGGTGATGATCGGTGCGTCGAGCCGCCGCGCCAGATCCTCGATCGCCTGAGCCGCACCGGCCCAGAGCGCACCACCGCCGGCCAGGATGATCGGGCGGCGGGCACTCGCCAGGACTTCCGCGGCCTCTGCGATCGCGCCCTCGGGTACGAGAGGGATCGACGGGGGAGGGAACGACGTCAGCTCGGCCGAGACCTCGCAAGGCGCTCGCATCAGATCCTGGGGGAGAAAGAGGGCGGCGGGGCGGGGCCGCCCCCGGGTCATCGCTTGATAGGCCTGGCCCAGATGCGAGGGGATCCGATCGACTCGCCGGACCGTTCCGCACCAGGCCGTCACGGGCCGGAAGATCCCTTCGAGGTCGATCTCGTGATAATTGCCGCATTCGCGGTCGAGCGCATCCGAATTGACCTGGCCGGCGAGCAGGAGGATCGGCACCGAGTCGGCCCAGCACTCGGCGACCCCGGTGAGCGCGTTCGTCGCGCCCGGACCCGCGGTCGTACAGATGACGCCGGGCTTGCCCGTCACCCTCGCCGAGCCGTCGGCCGCGAAGGCGCCGGCATGCTCGTTGCGAGTCAGTATCGTCCGGATCGAACCGGAGCGTGCCAGCGCATCGTAGATGGTCGTGGAGTGTGAGCCCGGCATGCCGAAGAGATGCCGTACTCCCCAACCGACCAGGCCCTGAACCAGGATATCCGCCCCGTTTGCCATGGCTTTTTTCATTCCTTTTCGACCTCGGTCACCCGTCGGATTCTACCAGAGCGGGTGGCGGGTGATGGGTGGCGGGTGGCGGGTGGAAAGACAGATTCTACCAGAAGGCGGCCGCCCGACCGGAGCCCCTCGACCGGGTCCCTCCGACCGAATGCTCTTGTTTGAGCCCCGGTTCGGGTATGATGTCGAACAGCACTGCCTAGCAAGGCGGAGTTTGGCTGAACCCATGCATCATCTTTCGAGACGCGGCGAAGGAGGCGTTCATGAAACCGAAAAACCCGCCTGGCCGACGCGTCGCTCTGGGGAAGACCTCGGAGGTCGACCTACCGTTCCGAGAGGTCCATCCCGTCATCCTGGATTTCATCCAGGGTCAGATTGAAGCGTTCGACCAGGACCATGGTGGCGGCATCTTCGTACGCAAGGATTCGCGCGGCTATAACTTGATCCGTGAGGAAGATGGGATCCCCGTCGCGCGGTTACGCCCCAAGGGCGAGGGACTTTTTCAGGTCCTTTACTGGAACGCCTATCAGGATCGTTGGCGGCCGGTCGGCGAGTCGGGCTCGGCCCTCTCGCTCGCGGATGCCCTGGAGTTCATCGCCGACGACCCGATGGAGTGCTTCTGGCAATAGGGAGCAGGTCATGGACCGCTCACGCGCCAAGGTTGGCCATCGAGCGTGTCGAGAATCGGTCCTCAATCCGTCGGGACCAGATAGGCTTTCGCGAGCTCGCGAAATTGCGTGACCTGACGATCTTGCCAGGTCTGATCGCGGGAAAGCTCGACCGCCAGCAAGGCGGCCACCGAGGGCGCCACCTCGATACTCGCTCGGGCGTCGAGGAAGAGTGCTCGGGTCCGTCGAGCCAGCACGTCCTCGACGGATCGCGCCGCCTCAAGTCGGGCGGCCCAGACGATCTCTCCGACGCGATAGGGGAGCGATGGATGGAGCCGTTGCTCCCAGTCGGGGTGCCCCGAGCAGAGCGATCGCAAGGCCGATGCGTCCGAGCCGTAAACCGACTCGGAACTGTTGGGCTCCTCGATCTGGGCGACACAGCCATGCAGCTTGATCCGATCGGTCGTCAACGGACGAGCGGCGAGTCCGCCGGTCCGGGCCGCGTGGTCCACCGCGTCGATCGCCATCCGCCGATAGGTCGTCCACTTCCCCCCGGTGATGGTGACGAGGCCCGAGTCGGAGATCACCACGGCATGCTCACGGGACAGTTTGGCCGTCGCGCCTCCCACGCGGCCTCTGTGGCTGCGGAGGAGCGGCCGAAGGCCGGCGAACGTGCTCAGGACGTCCGACGTTCCCGGGCTCCGTTCGAGGTAACGAGAGGCGTGGTCGAGCAGATAAGCGATTTCCTCCCGACGAGGTTGCGGCTCGATGGGCAGCTCGGCGACCGGGGTATCGGTCGTACCGACCAGGACCCGGTCGTGCCATGGGATGGCGAACAGGACGCGACCGTCATCGGTCCGTGGGACCAGGATCGCACTGGCTCCGGGTAGGAACGAACGATCGAGGACCACATGCGTGCCCTGGCTGGGGGTGAGCAAGGGATTGGACCCGTCGGCCGGCTCGTCGAGCCTGCGGATGGTGTCGGCGTAGACCCCGGTCGCATTGATCACCGCGCGGGCCTCGATGGCGAACCCTTCGCCGGTCTCCGCATCCTCGGCGTTGACCCCGACGATCCGCCCTCCACGCTTGATGAAGCCCGTGACAGGAGCCGCATTGAGGGCCGTGCCCCCCAGATCGGCCAGCGTCCGGGCCAGCGCGATCGCCAGCCGGGCGTCGTCGAACTGGCCGTCGGTATAGACGATCCCCCCGCGCAAGCCGCGCCGAGAGATCGTCGGGATTCGAGAGATCACGTCCTCCGGGCCGATCCAGGCCGACGCCGCGAGGTTGGAGCGTCCCGCCAGCCAGTCATAGGCTTTCAGGCCGATCCCATAGTAGGGCAGGTCCAGCCACCGATAGGCGGGCACGACGAACTCTCGGGCATGGACCAGATGCGGAGCATTGCGGAAGAGGACGCCCCGCTCGTGGAGAGCCTCGCGAACGAGCCCGATGTCTCCCTGGGCCAGGTAGCGCACTCCGCCGTGGATGAGCTTGGTGCTGCGGCTGGAAGTCCCCTGCGCGAAGTCGCGGGCCTCGAGTAGCAGGGTGCGATACCCGCGCGACGCCGCGTCGACCGCCGACCCGAGGCCGGTAGCCCCGCCGCCGATCACGACGATATCCCAGGTTCCCCGGCGCGAAGCCGATCGAGGTTCTCGCCGCGTGACAATGACCCCATCACCAGTCGAGATTCCTGGTCAGCGGCTTCCATCCGCCGTCGAGTTCGTCATCCCAGAGCGGTTGATTCAGGGGGTTCAGAGCGGCGAACCTTGGCCCGGAGACGGCCCCCGGACATCCCGGTCTCGAATCAATCCGAGTATAGTAAAACCGCTCCTCGATACATCTGCCTGTCAGACGAACCCAACCCTTGCGGGTGCCGTAGGTGTTGACGACGGCCACCCGGAAGACGATTTGAAGCGACGCAAAGTGGCCTGTGATACCGCTGATCCCGAAGTAGCGACTGCGCAGGAGAGTCAGATCATTCTCCTCCGCCCAACTTTCGAGGATCGGGACGCAGTCCAACGCCATGCGACGATTCCATGGGTACATGAGCAGATTCCCCATCACCCACACCAACACCGCGATGACGACGAGGACGAGGCATTGCAGGGCGATGAACAGTGCCCCGACGACTGCTGCCGAGATGCAATAGACGAGCCCCATACGACTTCCCCTGGATTCGCCTCCCTCATTGATGATAGCCTTCAGGATAACAGAAGCCTCGACGAAACCTGAGCCCGAATCGCCGCGAATCGCGATCAAACAAGAGTTGGAGGAAGTTCGAACATGGAGACGATGCTGGCCCTCGTGAAGAAGGAGGCCAAGCCTGGTCTGTGGCTCGATCAGGTGCCGGTCCCGCGGATCGGGATCAACGACGTCCTGATCAAGATCCTGCGGACGGGGATCTGCGGGACGGATGTTCATATCGAGGCGTGGGATGCCTGGGCCAAGAAGACGATCCCGGTGCCGATGGTCGTCGGGCACGAATTTGTCGGCGAGATCGTCGAGGTCGGCTCGAACGTGAAGGACTTCCACGTCGGCGAGATCGTCAGCGGCGAGGGGCACGTGGTCTGCGGCCGGTGCCGGAACTGCCTGGCCGGCCGGAGGCACCTCTGCAAGGATACCAAGGGGATCGGCGTCAATCGGCCCGGGGCGTTCGCCGAATATCTCGCGCTGCCGATGACGAATGTCTGGGCCCACGACCCGAGCATCCCCCGCGACGTGCAGGCGATCTTCGACCCGTTCGGCAATGCGGTCCACACGGCACTCCAGTTCGATGCGCTCGGCGAGGACGTGTTGATCACCGGCGCCGGACCGATCGGGATCATGGCAGTCAAGGTCGTCCGCCACGCCGGGGCGCGTCACGTCGTGATCACCGACGTCAATCCTTACCGGCTCGAACTCGCCCGCAAGATGGGGGCCACGCTGGCCATCGACGTCCGGGAGCGGTCGATCGCGAGCGCCCAGGAGGAGCTCGGCATGAAGGAAGGGTTCGACATCGGCCTGGAGATGTCCGGCAACCCCGACGCGTTCCGCGACATGCTCGCCAACATGTGCCATGGCGGAAAGATTGCCATGCTCGGCATCCCCACCCGCGAGGTCGCGATCGACTGGAACACGGTCGTCTTCAACATGATCACCATCAAGGGCATCTACGGCCGGGAGATGTACGAGACCTGGTACAAGATGACCGTGATGCTCCAGTCGGGGCTGGACCTGAGCCCGGTCATCACCCACCGCTACAATTTCCGCGACTTCGAGAAGGGCTTCGCGGCCATGAAATCCGGCGAGTCGGGGAAGGTGATCCTCACCTGGCACGAGGGCTAGTAGTCAAGCCTACCGGGGAGAATACCATCTTGTCCGCAGATGAACGCAGATAGACGCAGATAAGAAAAATGCGACAAGACTATAACTATCTGCATAGAAAATAAAATTCAGTATTTTTATTGTTTTATCTGCGTTCATCTGCGTCATCTGCGGACGAATTCCGTATGAGCATGATTAGGGATCATCTGCGGAGGTCCCGAGGGGGATCGCGATCATGTACGGCGCAATGAAAGAGCAGTTGTCGACCCAGCTCGACGCGATTCGGAAGGCCGGGCTGTTCAAGGGCGAGCGCGTCCTGAGCTCGCCGCAGAGGGCGCACGTCGGCGTCCAGGGCCGGGCCGAGGTGCTGAACATGTGCGCGAACAATTACCTGGGCCTGGCCGATCATCCCGAGGTCGTCCGGGCGGCGCATGAGGCGCTCGACCGGTGGGGGCACGGGATGGCCTCGGTCCGGTTCATCTGCGGGACGCAACGGCCTCACAAGGCGCTCGAGGACGCGATCACCGAGTTCCTGGGGACCGAAGATACGATCCTCTACTCATCCTGCTGGGACGCCAACGGAGGTTTGTTCGAGACCATCCTCGGCGCCGAGGATGCCGTGATCTCGGACGAGCTGAATCACGCGTCGATCATCGACGGGATCCGGCTCTGCAAGGCGAAGCGGCTCCGGTACAAGAACAACGACATGGCCGACCTGGAATCCAGGCTCCAGGAGGCGCGCGACGCCCGGTTCCGGCTCATCGCCACCGACGGCGTGTTCTCGATGGACGGGATCATCGCCGACCTGAAATCCGCCTGCGACCTGGCCGAGAAGTATGACGCGATGGTGATGGTGGACGACTCGCACGCCGTCGGCTTCCTGGGCGAGCACGGCCGCGGTACGCACGAGTATCGCGGCGTCATGGGCCGGGTGGATATCCTCACCGGGACCCTGGGCAAGGCCCTCGGCGGGGCCAGCGGCGGCTACACCAGCGGCCCGTCCGAGATCGTGGCGATGCTCCGCCAGCGGTCGCGGCCGTATCTCTTCTCGAACTCCGTCGCGCCGCCGATCCTGGGCGGATCGCTCAAGGCGATCGAGATCTGCCGGCGGTCGACCGAGCTCCGCGATCGGCTCGAGGCCAATACCCGGTTCTTTCGCGCGGCGATGACCGAGCGGAAGTTCCAGATCGTCCCCGGCGAGCACCCGATCGTCCCGATCATGATCGGAGACGCCACGATGGCCGGGAAGATGGCCGAACGCCTGCTCGAGAAGGGCGTCTATGCGATCGGGTTCTTCTATCCCGTGGTGCCGCAGGGGAAGGCCCGCGTCCGGGTCCAGGTTTCCGCGGCGCATACGCGCGAGGATCTCGAGTTCGCCATCGACGCATTCACCGCCGTGCGAGACGAGCTGGGATTATGACCCGACCGGTCCCCGGCGAGAGACGTCCTTCTCAAAGGATGCTCGAGACCGGCTCATCGTCACGCCTCAGGATGGAGGCGAGGGGCCGGGTCTCGGGTTCATTGCCGCCGGGATCGGGACTCGTATATCCGCCGAGGTCCCAGACGATCGTGCAGTTGTGCTGGACGTCGAGCATCGTCAACGTCTGGACCGCGCGGAGGACCAGGATCTGGTCGCTCCAGAGGTCGGTCCGGAGCATGACGTCGCGCAAGCGGGTCTTCACGGTCGCCCAGGGATCCGGGCCTCCCTGGCCGAGGACCACCCGGACCCAACCCCGGACGAGGCGTTGGTGTCGGCGGAGGTAGTGGAGAATCCGTCGCTTCTGGACGGCGTCATATGCGGGAAAACACGGGAGATCGAACAGTTCGGCGGCTTTACGCCGGCAACGATGCACGGGATGCCAGAGGGCCCGGAGGCTGAGGACCGGCTCTGGGAGTCCGGCGGGGAGCACGCCGGCCGGTTGCGACGGATCGGCGCCATAGGCCAGGACTCGCTTGAGTCCCTCGATCGAGAGGGCGAGGGTCGCGATGTCATCGTGGTCGAGGACACACGCCGCGACGAGAGCCCGAAGCGCCTCGCCGCCGCGATTGGCCAGGAAGGGGATCTCTCGCAATAAATAGTGCGGCAGCTCGTCGAAGGTCCAGTTGAACTGGTGGAGCCAGCGCGTGATCCATTCGAGGCGATCGTGATGCTCGCGACGGACCTGCTCGGCGATGATCCGGTCCTGGCGGGTGGCTCCGATGAAATCGAGGTCGGCCTCCATCAACGACTCGGCGGCGATTCCCGACGGCGCCGTGGGGAGCGCCAGGCCCAGATACTCCACGTCGAATCGGGCCCTGAGCCAGAGCGAGCCCATGAATACGGGCTTCCGCATGCGGTGGATCTTCCTCAGGGCCGCCCAGTAGGTGTCCGGCGGGACGGTGCGATCCTGGTCGACCTGAGGATGGAGGATCTCGCCGACGACGCGGTAGATGCTGCGCACGGCGAGCCCCGCGGCCCGGCCCAGGCCGCCGATGACGTAGAGCGGCAGCAGCGCGATCCGCCCTCCCGAGAGGTAGTTCTCGTAGAGGATGAACGGATTGATCGTCCGGGAGGATGTCGGCAGCTCGTGGAGCGGGAAGCTTCGGAAGGCCCGACGGACATTCTGCTGGCGATCGAGCCGCGCCAGCTCCGCGACCTGAGGCCCGAACCGAGAGCGGATCTCGGCATCGCGATCGGCGTCGTCGGCGAGGAAATCGACCGCGGTGAACTCGACCGTCTCGAGGAAGGCATCGGCTTCCCGGCGTCGCGTCCGGGGCGAGCCGTCCGCCGGATTGTGGAGCTCCGATGAGGGCCGGCCAGGAAGACCGGGAGTCTCCCGCCCGGTGGGCGGGCCGCCACAATCCGCGGGGAGATCGGAGATTGTGGAGGAAGTCGATCCGGGCGAAACGGGTTCCGGCAGCAGGATTTCCGATGGGTTGACCTTCAGCCGGCCCGCCAGCCAGTCGCGGAACTCGCGGCGGACCGACTCGGGCGAGCACGCCAAGCGGTCCATCGGGATCGCATGACGATTGTAGTCAAGGATCAGGATCGCAGTCTCCTGGACCAGCATCCGGGTGATGTAGTTGAACCAGAGGTACGGGCCGCCGAGCAGGCCGCCGGAACGGCTCAGGTCGAGCCGGTTGAGCATCCGGGTCTCCTGCAACAAGTGCCGGAGATGGCTCCGCCTGAGGTTGGTCAGGGCCAGGTTCCCCAGGAGCTGGATCGATGCCTTGGTGTCGCTGCGGTGGAGCGGCGATCCGTCCAGGTAATCCTGGTAGAGCAGGCGGACGTTCCGCAGGAAGGCCAGCTCGCGGTTTTCGAAGAGGAGAAAGCCCGGTCGTGAGGTGCCATCATCATGGCCAGGTCCATCCGGGACGACCACGCGATCATCCGAGGAGCGGAGGAGCAATTCCGGGTCGATCACGCGCTCGGCCAGGAACTGGGCGTCCTGATCGCGGCGGCGGGTCTTGAGCGACTTGGTATGGGCGGCGAACTGCGCCTCGACGATCCGCTCG
The DNA here is from genome assembly GCA_963743925.1 of uncultured Planctomycetota bacterium. Lineage (GTDB taxonomy): Bacteria > Planctomycetota > Planctomycetia > Isosphaerales > Isosphaeraceae > CAVZRC01. Next base: position 851,318 of record CAVURY010000041.1, read on the forward strand.
CTGAAATCGGCCGACTGGTTGGCGATCTTGCGGAACCAGGCGCCCAACGTCCAGAAGGCCAGGCAGATCACGCCGAGGATGATCACCGGCCAGCCCAGCAGTTTCTGGAGCTTGTCGATCACGCCCCGGAACGGCTCGAAGAAGGGCACGGCGTTCACGATCAGGAAGAGCACGAGGAAAACGCCGCCGAGCCAGAGCAGCTTCTTGGCCGGGTTACGGGTGGCGTTGACGATCGTGGAGCCCAGGCGGTCGAGGAACACCGGGGGGGAGAGCGTGCCCTGGAGATCGGCCAGGAAGTAGGCGCCGTCGAGGCCGCGCTGGATCAGATGGCCCAGGTAGTTCGCGGCGAGGGCCACGGCCTCGGCCGGGCTCTTCTCGCGGACGCTCGCCAGCTTGCGGATGAGCGGCATCCGTCGGATGACGGGGGCATTGAAGAGGCGGAGATAGCGGTCTACCGAGACCACGAAGGAGGGTCCCATCCGGTCGACGAGCTCCTCGGGGGTCATCTGGATCAGGCGCTCGACGACGGCCTCGACGGGGATCTCGCGATGCTCGTCGTCCGGCGTGATCCCCTCGATCGCCGAGTTGGGAAGCCGGAGGATCTGGCATTCGAAGTCGGAGAGGATCCGGGTGGCCAGCTCGCGACGTTGATCGCGATCGAGCTGGCTCTCGGCGGCCGCGCGGTCGTGCTCGAGCTCGCCGCGGATCGCCAGCAGACGATGGCGGTCGCTCGACTCGGGCTTCTGCGCGGCCGACGGTTCGAACAGGATGATGTTTCGGTTGAGCAGGCCGACGAGTCGTCGGACCAGGCGATCGCTCAGCCGCAAGAGGATCAATCCGATTCGCGTGAGTCGGGCGATCGGGAGGACGAGCCGGCTGAATCGCAGGACCTGGGCCATCCGGCCATAACTCGCCAGGACTTCCATGGCATCCGTCTGGTTTGCCGCCGCCGTCCCGAGCTCGGACAGGTCGATCTGGTGCGCGACGAAGCCGAATGGAAGCGAGGGGAGAAGGTCGATGAGCAGATGATGGAAAAAGTACGCCAGTCGATCGGGCGCCAGGGCGAGCTTGAGGCCGAACTCCAGGAGGAATACCGAGCAGATGGCCAGGTCGGCCCAGGCGAAGAACCGGTGCTGGTTCGTCGAGAGGGGGCCGGACCGTTCCATGTAATGTTCGGCCGCGATCAGGCCCATGAGGACCGGGATCAAGATGAGGACGGTATTCTCCAGGATCGCCAGGAGTCGACGGCCGAGGAGCCCTTCCATGCGGAGGTTCAGGAGTTTCTCCTGCCACTCGCGGCGCACCCGGCGAGCCAGTCGCTCGACCCGGCGGGTCTGTCGGCGCAGCACCGGGGCGATTTCCTCTTCCGGATCGCGATCGACCGGATCGGAGGGTTCGACTCGTCCGTCCTCGGCGGCGGGAATCGGCGGCTCTTCGTCGTCACGGTCCGGAGTGCTCGCCCATCGTCGGCACGATTCGGCGAGGCGATCGAGATCCTCCTGGGCCAGCTCGAGCCGACGCACCGCCCGTCGCGGCGGCATTTGCTCGAGGAAGGCGGTCATCTCGCCGATCTCGTCGAAGGCGGCGGTGATGATGGCGGTGCACGCATCGCGCCGGCCGGAAGGCGGCATCGCGATGATCTGTTCATCGGCGGCGTCGGCGAGTTCCGCGCGGCGGCCTGCCAGGTCTTTGACCCAATCCGCGGGCCCTTCCGGGCCTCCGGCGGAGGAGGGGAACGGGTCATCAATCAGGTCGAGCGCGGCGACTTGCGCCTGGAGCCGCGAGAGCTGGAACCGCTGGACCCAAGGCTGCTCGGAATGATCCCCGAGCATCGGTCGGGCCAGCTTCGCCGGACCCGCCGCTCCAGCAGGCCTGCTTTCATCCACTCGCATCGGGCGCGGACGGGCTCGTCGCGAGGGTCGGCACGGCGGGCATCGGGCGGACTCAGCGAGGAGCGCAGCCGCTCCAGCTCGCCATCGAGCCATACCGCTGGCGAGGGCGGTGCCTCATTGTCGAGCCGGGACACCACGGCGCTCAACCATTCGAGGTCGCCGCGAAGCGCCTCGAGGGCCATGGCCTGATGCAGGGGCTCGAACTGGAGTACGGTCTGCGCATTCCGGCCGGCGACTCGCGCCTCGACCAGCCACTCCTTGACGCGGGTCGCCACCTCGCGGTGGCGGGTCGTCCCGGGTCGCAAACTCGTCAGGTCCTCGCCCGCGAGCTTCTGGAGCTCGGCGAGCAGACAAACGACCTCGCGACGGCCCGATTCGCTCTCCTCGTCGGGGACCAGCCCATCGAGCTTTCGGCGGAGGCGAATGCCTTCGCCGATGGCATCGAGCCGGGCCGTGAGCACGGTTGACGGATCCAGGCCGTGGTGCGCGCGGCCATCGGACGGACCCTGGTCGTCCGCGCCGGTAAAGCCTCGTGCCTCCTCGCGCCAGGCCGCCGATAAAGACTTGATGTCGTCCAACGTGTTACTTCCTGCCTGCCGTCGGGGCCTGCTCGAGCCGCCTCACTCTCGCGATCGGCGGCATGTCCCTCGTCGATGAAGGGCTTCTTGACATGGATGAGCCACATGGAGGCGATGACGGGTTGCCCGGTCCGCCTTCCTCCCACACCGACGCTTGCACGCAATGGATTTTACCATGAGCACTCGAGGTCTTCCAGGATCAGCGCGGGAGGTGTCTGCGGAAGAACCGCAGCCAGTTGCCGTGGAAGATGTCGTCGATGGCCTCGGGGCGGTACCCGCGGTCGGACAGGATGGCGTCGAACTTCTGGAGCTCGGAGATCCGGTCGAGCCCGTGAGGGACCTGCTCGGTCCCGAAGCCGCCGTCGAGGTCGCTGCCGATCGCGGCATGGCGGGCGTTGCCGGCCAGTTGGCAGACTCGATCGATATGGTCGGCGACGGATTCGAGCCCGACCACCTCGCGCGAGGTCTCGCCCCTGACCCATCCGGGCGCGAGCATCCAGGCGTCGAGGGCCGCGCCGATCACGGCGCCGCGGTCGATGAGCCGGCGGATCTGTTCGTCGCTGAATTGCCGCCCGTCGGGGACGAGCTCCCGGCAGTTGTTGTGGCTGGCCAGCACCGGCCCGCCGAATGTGTCGAGCGCCTGGAAGAAGCTGGTATCCGACAGGTGGGTCGCGTCGAGGATCATGCCGAGCCGTTCGAATTCCTTCAGGAGGAGGACGCCATCCGGAGTCAGCGGGCCGTCTCCGCCCGTGCCGACGGCGTACCGGCTCTTGCCGTAGTGGGCCAGATTCACCGAGCGTAGCCCCAGGTCCCACCAGGTCTCGGCGTGACGGACGTCGACGATCGGGTCGGCGCCCTCCATGGCCAGGATGTAGCCGATCGGCGTGGAATCGGGGTCGGCGGACCATTCCTTCAGGTGCGCGTCGAGTTCGCCCACAGTCCGGATCATGCGGAGCACACCGCGGCGCTCGAGCAGCTCGTAATAGGCGAGCTGTCCGCGAGCCGTGGCCGAGGCGATCTCCTGGTTGGCGAAGTCGAGATTGACGCGGCTCGGCCCGTCATGCGGCCGCCCTTCCGGCCGGGCGCGGGCCAGCAGCGTGGCCTGACAAGCCGCGATCGCCCCGCGTCGCATCTCCGGCAGCGTGGTCGTCGCCCGACCTCGAGACGGGTGATCCGTCATGTTCCGCTCGCCGCGGTTCAAGTCATCGAGGTCGATCGAGATATCCCGGCCCCACGACAATGCGTTCCACGACAGATCCAGATGCCCGTCGAAAAGAATCCTCATGGCGTCTCCGTGATCGAGAAATCAGGGGCCGTATGCCCTCGGTCATGGAGAGTATGGGGCAGAAATCCGCCTTTGTCGAGGTCGGGGTCGGGACGAGACCGTTCCGGAGATTTCGAGCCGTATCGCCGGAGGAACTCCCCGGTTCGGCGCGGGTCGGAGGCCGCGCCCAACTTCATCGACGGCGAACCGGGAAATCAATCCAGGCTTATTCCTCAGGACTCGCCGTTGAGCCGCTTGACCTCCTCGCGAAGGAACCCGAGGACTCGGCTCTTGGCCTTGAAGACCGCCATGACTTTCAAGCCCAGCTGCGCCGCGACTTCTTCGCCGGAGCGGCCCTCGCTCGTCATCAACCGGAATGCCTCCCAGGTTTGCGGCTCGACCTTTGATCGGACCGTGACGGTGGCCCGGGCCACCACCTCGCGGTCGAATTGCTCCTCCAACCGGGCCAGGAGTTCGTCTCGGGCCTGCACGGTCCCCAGGACTTCCAGGAATCGGGCGTCCCCGCTCGCGATCCCTGGCCGACGGCGGCGCTCCGCGGCGAAGTCGTTCAGGGCATGCAGGGTCACCGCGCGAAGCCAGCCGCGAAAGGTCCGGGACGGGTCGTAGGTGAACGTCTTCAACGCCCGGGAGAGCCGCAACAGGACGTCCTGCGTCACGTCCTCGGCGTCGGCGGGTTGCAGGCCGCGCTGGCGGCACCAGCCGCGGATCTTCGGGCCGTAGCGGGCGACGAAAGCCGCCCATGCGACCTGGTCGCCAGGGTCCTTGCCGACCCGTCCCAGCAGCGTTGGACTGGTTTCATCCGACTCGGTGCTTGCCATCGTGTTCTAGCTCCGGGCCACGCTTATTTTAGACCATATTCTGTGCGATACTCGCACTTCCGGGCAAGTCCCTCACGGTTTCTTGCGTTCGCTTTCGCGTCCATGTGAGTCGAGTCTTTACTGGCATCGGCAGCATCGTGGTCTTCCCGAGGGGCGTCTCAACTTCATTCGGACGCCGAACCGCTCGGAGTCCATGCATCCTGTCGATCGAGCGAACACGTTCCAGAAAATCGCGATCGCCGAGTCAAATCGAAGCGAACAGGACGGTATGAGTCATTGAGCGACCAGGCTGGTACCAGTGGCCCGAGAACATCGGAATGGGCTGCGAAGAAAGTCGATCGCTGCGCTTCGGGAACGCCTCGAATCCACGAACCTGAGATGGAGGTCCGACGATGGCAAGCCTGAATGAAACGTTCACGAATTACTGGATCGGTCAAGAACCGACCGGTCCCGGGAAATCTCCGACGTTGAACCAGATGCCTCCCTACGTCAATGTCGTCCCGTTGGCGTTCGTTAACGTCGATGAGAATGACCAACTGGACTTCGGCTTCCTCTGCCAGCAGAATTCCGCAGAGGTCATCCAGGGATGGATCAAGCAAGTGCGGGCGAACGGTACGAAGGTGATCCTGTCGATCTTATCATCGCGGCTGGGGACGATCGCCGACCCGAGCGCGTTCGCCGATTCGGTGGCGAGTGCGGTAGACGCCTGGGGTGTCAACGGTGTCGACCTGGACTACGAACCGCCGACGTACAGCTCCACCTTGATCACCGTGACCAACCAGCTACGACAGACCTTGGGGACGGACGCCGTGATCACGGCCCCGATCTATTCCGCCTGGCTCGAACTGCTCGGCCAGCAGCCGGATTTCCTGCGGGAGTTCGCCGGCCCGTTGACTTACCTCACGACCATGGATTACACGCCCTACCGCGGGTTCGAGGAGACCACCGCCCTCTTCGTGGAATATGCCAAAGCGATCGGTACGACCTCGCAGCCCGCTTACGGAAAACTGGCGATCGGCATGAGCTGTATGGGTCCGCCCGCGTCCAACAACTTCACGCCCCTCGATGATGTGGTGAAGCTCTGCCGGTGGGAACCGGATGGAGGTCAGAAGAACGGGGCCATGCTCTATACGTTCTCCTACGACATCAAGTCGCGCCCCAAGTCGGGCACCGGCCATCCCGACGGCACCTGGAGCAGGACGATTCACGAGAACCTTGTATGAACCGCGCACGGCTCGGGAGTATCGTAGGAGCCCCGAGCCTGGTGGCATCGGGTCCTTTGCAGTTGCGAGCGGGGCACGTACGGGCCTTTCCGGCCCCTCTCGACTTCCCGTCAACGACATCTCACCCAGCGTTCCGGTCCCATCCCATGAAGGGGGAATTCGATGTCCAAGCTTCTCTACGTCACGTTCCACGGCGGCAAGACTGGAATCAAGAACATCGTCGCCTGGGATAAGGGCGGCGGACAGACTCCGTCCATCCCCGCCTTGCTGGACACCGGCAAAATTGGTCATGACCTGGATGAGCTCCGAGGGTTTTTCGTGGCGGGAGACGGGACGCTCTATCTGACCAATGCCTACAAATCCACCGGTTCCACGGCCGAGAGCGTCGGCGAGATCCTCCAGTTTGACAAGCCGGACAGCAGCGGCAAGCGGAAGTACCTGGGAATGTTCTGCACCTGGAGTTCGGATGCGAATCCCGGGCTTCAGCATCCTTTCGACGTGGTCCAGGGGCCTGGTGGGAATGTCTACGTGGCCAACCAGGGCCAGAAGGCCGACCCGGACGGCACCAACGCGGTCACATACTACTACGCACCGGGTTCTTCCCAGGCCGGGCAGCCCATGCCGACGAAGAATTCCGTCTATCCGGGGACGTTCGTCGCGCCCGAGAAGAGCGACAGCCACGGCGTGAAGGTCCTGCGCGACGCGATCTTCGGGCCTTCCCGGGATTCCGGCGACGTCCTGTATCTCTCCGACGAGAAACGCAACGAGGTCCGACGATACGATCAATCCGGCAAGTACCTGGATTCCCCCGTGACCGGCGCCGATGGCCTCGCGACGCCCGTGCACCTGCTCGTCAGCCAGAGTAAGAAGCACATCTACATCGGTAGCCAGAAGAACAACTCCGTGCTCGCCTTCGAAGTGGCCAGCGGCAAGGTCACGACCCTGATCGGCTCGTCATCGGGCATCAACTCGACCGGGGGCATCGCCGAGGATGGAGACGGCTGGCTCTACGTCGCCAGTCAACTGGGCAACGAAATCCTCCGGTTCGATCACCACACCGGCCAGCCGGACAAGAATCCGTTCATACCGGGACTGACGGACAATCCCGAATTCCTGTCGTGGGTCTAAGTCGCATCGCGGCGTTCGGACGGTAGGCGCGTAATCCGGAGGTACCTGTTCACGGGTCGGGGGCGACGGTCGTTCAGCAGCGAAGGCGGCGCGGCAGAACGAAGGTCACCCCGGCCGGCATACAGCCAGAGGCAACCCCGGAGGGCGCGACGGTGTCGCACCGACGTGCGCATGAGGAAACATATGGTGACCCGCTAGGCCGCATAACTCCAACGATAACTCCAACGGTGAGCCAAGAGGATCGGGACGCTCCTGAAGGCCCACGACGAGTTCAACCGCCTCCTCAACGAGCCGAAGGTTCATCCTGCCGAGCTGGGCCCTGGGTGCCCTCCCGAAACCCGACGAAGGGATTGCGCGGGACGTCGTCGCCAGACGGTCCACATCCACGCCCGACCCGACAAGGATGCCGGGCGGTGGTCCGAACGGCTCCCTGGCCGGCGGCGATTCCCGGCGCGGGGGTGTTGGGCCGCGCTGACGCCCTCTCCCTGCGGAGGCCGGGCCCGATCGCGGGGGTCCGGGTGCCGCCCGGATCATTCCGGGCGTCGGGTCCTGCAGGCTCGGAGGAAGGCGATATGTTTTATTTGTTAAAATATTATCAAACATGAAATCCCAAGAAAAACAAGTTTCTTGGAGACTTGCATTCGTCCGCGTAGTATCATGACCGCTCCTTATGTCAGCAAGAGAGGCCCCCGAAGATGGTGGCCCCGCGGGGTGATCCCGGATGAATCGATCGCTTCGATAGCGATCCCCCATCGACGCGTGGCCTCACGCGAGTATCGGGCCGGTGCGTTACCGACCGGAGTCCGTGAGCTTTTCGAGACGGAGGAGTCCATGAGGATGAAATCGATCGCGGTCGGCGTGGCGCTGATCGGGACGTGCCAGGGCCTGCGCGCCAGGAGACCCCGGTGTCGGGGCCGGCGCGTCGTGCGACGGCCGAGTCCGCAGCCGGAGGGGCCAACAAGAATGCGGATGGTGAGAAGTCGATCGCCGCGCTCGTCGTGGCCTACGCGAAAGCCTTCAACGCGGGCGACGCCGCGGCGGCCGCCGCGACCTTCGCTGAGGACGCCCTCGTCATCGACGAGCAGGGCGAGCGGACCGACGGCCGCGCGCGCATCCGCGACCAGTTGGCAGCGTCGTTCGCGGAGAATCCCGGCGGCAAGATCGCCATCGAGGCGCAGGCCCTGCGTTTCCTCGGCCCCGACACGGCGCTCGAGGAGAGCCGGACGACCATCACTCCGGCCGGGGGCGGGCCGGCGGAGATTACTCGCTTTACCGTCGTCTACTTGAAGCGCGATGGCCACTGGCTCCAGTCGGCCGTCCGCGACGAGCAGGCCCGGGACCTCACCCCGCACGTACGCCTCAAGGAACTGGAGTGGATGGTCGGGGACTGGATCAACGAGAGCGAGGATGCGGTCGTCCTCACCACCTGCAAATGGGCCGACGGCGGCAACTTCCTGCTCCGCGAGTTCACTGTGAAGATGCAGGGCAAGCCCGTGCTCTCGGGCACGCAGCGGATCGGCTGGGACCCGACGCGTCAACAGTTCAAGACCTGGATCTTCGACACCGAAGGGGGCTTCGGCGAGGGGTACTGCACCCGCGACGGAGAGCAGTGGGTGATCAAGGCCGAGGGCGTGCGACAGGACGGCAAGCATGCATCAGTAACGAGTATCATCACCCGTCTCGGTAAGGAGCGGGCGAACTGGAAATCGGTCGACCGGACGATCGGAGGCGCCGCGGTGCCCGGGGTCGACGAGTTCACGATCGTGCGCAAGCCGCCCGAGGCCGGCAAGTAAGGCCACCCGACGTACCCAACATTATCTCCTTTCTTCGAGGATCTTCATCATGAATCGCAGACTTTCGACCCTGGCCCTCGGCATTGCCCTGGCGCTCCTGGCACTCCCATCCGACGTCGTCGCGGGTCGTGGCGGCGGCTACGGCGGCGGCGGTGGCCGCGGATACGGCGGCGGTGGTGGAGGTGGCGGTGGCGGCGGCTACGGCGGCGGTGGCGGCGGTGGACGCGGTGGGGGCGGCGGCTACGGTGGCCAGACGGGCGGAGGATCCATGGGCCACTCTCCGTCATTCAGCCAGCCCCACTCGCAGTCGGGCCGGTCGGGTTCCTACGGCAACCGCTCGCAATCTGGCAATCAGGGTTCGTCGAACCAGAACGCTGGTGCCGCCGCCGGCGCGGGTTACGCCGATCGCAACCAGGGCTCGTCGAACCAGAACGCGGGCGCCGCGGCGGCCGGCGCGGGCTACGCCGATCGCAACCAGGGCTCGCAGTACCCCAACGCGGGCGCCGCGGCGGCCGGCGCGGGCTACGCCGATCGCAACCAGGGCTCGCGGTACCCCAACGCGGGCGCCGCCGCCGTCGGCGCGGGCTATGCCAATAACCATAATGGCTACTGGAACGGCAACAATTATGCGGGCTGGGGGGCGACGGGCCTGGGCACGGGTTACGCGAGCGGAGTCGGGGCCTGGGGCGCCGGCTCGCCGATGTACGGCTGGGGCTATTCGGGCTATAGCAATCCCTACTCTGGCGGCGGTTACAGGTCGGGCGGCGTTGCGCAGACCGGGGCCGTGCAGCAGACCGTCGATTCGCAGCAGTCGACCGCGGCGCAGGGTACCAACTACTCCCAGCCGATCAGCACGACCGCCGCGACATCCGATCAGGCCTCCGTCGGCCAGGCGAATGCGACGTACGATCAGGCCCGCGAGGCCTTCAAGGCGGGCGACTACGCCCAGGCCGTTCAGCTCGATCAGCAGGCACTCGCCCAGACGTCCAATGACGCGAACATGCACGAGTTCCTCGCACTGGGGTACTTCGCCCAGGGCAAGTACCAGCAAGCCGCCGCCCCGCTCTATGCGGTCCTCTCGGTGAGACCCGGCTGGGACTGGACGACCCTGAGCGGGATGTACGCTGACGTCAACATCTACACCAGCCAACTCCGGGCGCTGGAGACCTATGTCAAGTCGAACCCGGATTCGGCCCAGGGTCACTTCGTGCTGGCCTACCACTATCTGACCCAGGGGCATGACCCGAACGCCATCGCCCAACTCAAGGAGGTCGTGCGGCTCCAGCCCGGCGATACGCTCTCGGCTCAGATCATCGCGGCGTTCCAACCCTCCGGCGGTAACCCATCGCCACCCGCCGAGGCGACCCTGGCCGCGGCGCCGGCAGTCGAGGGGAGATTGGCCGGGACATGGGCCGCCACGCCGGCCCAGGACGCGAAGATTTCCCTGACGATCCAGGACGGCGGAGCATTCACCTGGACCGCCAACGGCCCGGGCAAGCCGCCGATGAACATCGCGGGCAAGTCAACCCTCGCTGGCGGCGTCCTGACCCTCGCCGCTCAGGGAGGCCAGAACGGCGCCCTGGTCGGCCAGGTGGCCTGGAAGGACGCCGACAACTTCACCTTCCGCCTCGTCGGCGGCCCGTCGAACGACCCGGGGTTGAATTTCGCGCGCTAGGTCGGAACGCCGGGTCGATCCCGACGCGTGACGTGCGGGATCGACCGGCTCGAATCGATGGCAAAGTCGCGTGGCCAGATGACAATCGCCTCGGCTGACGAGCCGTTGGCGCCGCGGCCAATGCCCCGGGTTTGAAGTTCGCCAGCTCTGCCGAAGTGACGGTGACCTTCGATGCCGCCTCGAAGGAGAGACGCTTGATGAATTTCATCATATTTGCGATTTTCCTGGGTCTTTTCCTCGCGTTCTGGCTCTGGCACTCTCCACTCCGGGGGAAACTCACCCCGGAGGAAATTGACCGTTACCTGGGGGGAGCCCAAGAGTTGCCGCTACCGCCGGAGGAGAGGACAGCGGCCCTCGCCCGTCTCCGCGCCTGGGCCGAGGCGGATGACGGCAAACCCGTCTACATGCTCAACCTCATGCGTTTCTACCCCCAGCTCCGCTCTTTTCCCGGAACCCCGGACTTCCAGGGCACGCCCGAACAGGCCAACGAGTTCTACGAAAAGGGCGTCTTGATGATGCTGCTCAAGCGCGCCGGCTATCCCATGGTGGGCGGGAGGGCGCATGGAAGAAACCTGATCGAAGTCCCAGCGGCCCTGGACAACTGGAGTCGGGTCGTCGTTGTGCGTTATCCCAGCCGCCGTGCGTTCTTGAGCCTGCTGGCCGATCCCGCCTACGCCCCGTACGAGCCCTACAAGTTCATGGCCCTGGAGATTGCCCTGGTGCCGGTCTCGAAGGACCTGATGATTCCCGACCTGCGCTGGGTTGTCGGGGGTATCTTGGTCATCCTCTTTCTGGCGGTGGGCTGGATCCGGGCTTTGGTGGGGTAACCGCTGACGAGGAGGCGCCCGGTCAACCTTGATGCCTCCAATGCCCTTGAGACACCCGAGTCTTCCTCTCACCTCAATACTGCGAGGCCGTATGATGCTGGTGAATCGCTCTGCGCCGGTGATCGTTATCGCCACGATGGGCGGACTTCTCGGCTGTCTGGTGGGGACCGGCGCCTTGGCGGGCCAACGGCCCGAGCAAGACGAGGCCCGGGCCGTCGAGAACCGCAGCGACATCCCGGTTCCGGACCCATCCTTCAAAGGCGTCGCCAGACGCACGCTCGCGGGCTCGAAGCCGGACTTCCCGCAACCTGTGAAGGCACCCCACGGCGCGCCCAACGTGCTGCTGGTCCTGATCGACGACGCCGGCTTCGGGAATCCATCGACATTCGGCGGCCCGTGCCAGACCCCGACGCTGACTCGGCTGGCCAGCCAGGGCTTGCGCTACAACCGGTTCCACGTGACGGCGCTCTGCTCGCCGACCCGAGCCGCGCTGTTGTCGGGACGCAACCATCACGCCGTGGGCTTCGGCCAGATCGCCGAGTTCGCGGGCGGTTGGCCGGGCTACAACGCGACGTGGCCGAAGAGCGCCGTCGGTATCGCCGGGATCCTCCAGGGCAACGGCTATTCCACTGCCGCGTTCGGGAAATGGCACCTGACGCCCGACAATCAGCAGGGCGCCGCCGGCCCGTTCGATCGCTGGCCGTGTGGGCTGGGATTCGACTATTTCTACGGATTCCTCGGCGGGGCGTCGGGCCAGTACGATCCGGTCCTGACCGAGAACAATACGATCATCGGGGTGCCCAGACAGAAGGACTACTACTTCCCCGAGGACCTCTCCGACCGCACGATCCGCTGGTTGCACGACCAGAAGGCCCAGTCGCCCGACAAGCCGTTCTTTGTCTATTACGCCACGGGTGCCACCCACTCGCCACACCACGTGCCCAAGCCGTGGGCGGACAAGTACAAGGGCAAGTTCGATCAGGGATGGGACAGATTGCGCGAAGAGACGTTCGCGCGCCAGAAGTCCCTGGGAGTCATCCCGGTCAGCACCAAGCGCACGCCGCGAGACCCAGCCTTCCCGGCCTGGGACTCGCTCTCGCCGGATGCGAAGAAGCTCTACGCCCGACAGATGGAGGTCTACGCGGGCTTCCAGGAGAACACGGACTACCAGGTCGGACGCGTCGTCAAGGCCATCGAAGTGATGGGCCTGGCCGAGAACACGCTCATCCTCTATATCTGGGGCGACAACGGCTCGAGCATGGAGGGGACGGAAACCGGGACATTCAACGAACTCACGACGATCACCGGCATCCCCCTGAACGCGCAACAGCAGTTGAAGCTCATGGGCGCCTATGGCGGGATCGACGCCTGGGGCGGTCCGGTCATGCAGCCGCATTTCGCCTGCGCCTGGGCCTGGGCGGGCAACACGCCGTTTCAGTGGGGCAAACAGGTCGCCTCCCACCTGGGCGGCACTCGGAACCCGCTGGTCGTCTCCTGGCCCGGTCATATCAAGGAGAAAGGGGGCCTGCGCAGCCAGTTTACGCACGTGAACGACGTCGCGCCGACAATCCTCGACGTCGCGGGCATCTCCGCACCCAAGCGGGTCAACGGCATCGAGCAGATGCCCATCCATGGCGTGAGCTTTTCCGACACGTTCGGCGACGCCAACGCGAAGGGCCGCCACACTCAGCAGTACTTCGAAATCTTCGGCAACCGAGCCATGTACAAAGATGGCTGGATGGCCTGCGCCCGCCTGGACCGGATCCCTTGGAAGCTCGACCCCAAGACGATGGAGAAATTCCTTCCGGGCAAGTGGGATCCAGACAGCGACAAGTGGGAGCTGTACAACATCGACGAGGACTTCTCGCAGGCAACCGACCTGGCCGTCGCACACCCCGAGAAGCTCCGCGAACTCAAGGAACTGTTCTGGCAGGACGCCCAGAAATACCACGTCACGCCCCTGCTTGCGGGGTTCGCCCAGTTCTACGGCATCAATCCACCTTCCACGGGGCAAACGAGGTTCGTCTACTACCCCGGCACCGAGAACATCGGCGCGGGCATGATCCCACACCTCTACAACCGATCGTTCACGATCAGCGCCGACCTGGACATTCCCTCGGCAGGCGCCGAGGGAGTGATCGTCGCCGAGTCCGACGTCATGGGAGGTTTCTCGCTCTACGTCCAGGACAGCAGGCCGCGTTACACCTACAGCTTCCTCGGCGTGAAACTCGAGACGCTGACCGCCACGGAGGACCTGCCTACCGGCAAGGTCCGGCTCCTCTACGAATTCACGGCCGACGAGCCCGGAAAACCGGCCACAGGCGGCCGCGGCCGGTTGTTTGTCAACGACAAGCAGGTCGGCGAAAACCACCTGGAGCGCACGGTCCCGCTCCGGTTCACCACCTATGCGGGGATGGACATCGGCAAGGACAACGGCGAGCCGGTCTCGCCGACCTACCGGGCAAGGTCGCCCTTCGCCTTCACGGGAAAGATCGAAGAAGTCGTCTTCGACCTCCCCGCGCGTTAACCTCGGACGGACGTCGTGGACTTTCCGGAGACACGTCCGACGATCGACGCGTAGGAACTCCCTCGATGAACGACGGCACTCGGACCCTCGGCGGCGTTGAGGCCGCCATCGTGGACCACGAGCGCTCGACCGATGCGAATCTGCGGCGGCGGGTCGAGGCACTCCTGAGGGCCTGCGGCCAGTCCGAGAGCCTCCTCGATCGATCGATCGTCGGCCTTGCCGCCGATGGCATCTTGCCCTCGCGGGACCCGAAAATCACGGTCGAGAGGGCACCGGGGCTGAGTCGCCCGTCGGCGTCGCCACCTGGAAGATGACCAACCGTGCCGTCGCGGCCATCGACGGCTACGCGATCCCGGGCGAGCTGGGCCACGGCGGCAAGGGCGTCTTCTACCGCGCCCAACAGGTTCGGCCTACGCACCTACGAAGCATGCTCGCGGCTCGATGTCATTCTGTACCTCTGTCACTCTCGACTCGTTAACGGTGACATTCGGCGATGATGCGTGATCATGCCCGAATCCGGCTCTCTTTTCTGCGACCCATCCTCCCGATTCGTCGAGTTCCGCTCTTGACGCCGATCGCGGATTGGGGATCTTACCAGGAAAGGGCGATCGGCTTCCGGGAGTCATGCGCATCATGAAGGATTGGCTGAAGAATCTGGGGCTCGATCGACCGGAGCTCCGCGCCTGGGCGATGTACGACTGGGCCAATTCGGCGATGGTCTGCACGATCATCACCGCCGTCTTCCCGATTTATTATGCCAGCGTGGCCTGCGCCGGGGTCATGAAAGAGGAGGAGGCGACCCGATGGTTCGCCATCTCGACGACCATCGGGACGGTCCTCATCGCCGTGATCTCGCCCATCCTGGGCACCATGGCCGATTTCAACGGCCGTAAGAAGCGGATGCTCGGCGGATTCATGGCTCTGGGCGCGGCATCGGTGGCCGCGATGTTCTTCATCTACCAGGGCGACTGGATCCTGGCCTCGATCCTGTTCATCCTGGCGAACGTCGGCGCCAACGGCAGCTTCGTCTTCTACGACGCCCTGTTGCCCCACATCGCGAGGGATGAGGAGGTCGACCGGGTCTCGACGGCCGGCTATGCGCTGGGATACCTCGGCGGGGGTTTGTTGCTGGCCCTGAACCTCGCGTGGATCACGAAACCGGGGTGGTTCGGGCTCCCGTCCGGCGATGGACTGACCCCGCCGGATACGCTCCGGGTGCGACTCTCGTTCCTCTCGGTGGCGATCTGGTGGGTCGCCTTCTCGATTCCCCTGTTCCGCCGCGTACCGGAGCCTTCGGGTACCGGGCTACCGGCGGGATATCGAGCCGGGACGGTTTTCCCGGTCCGGGCGGCGATCCACCGACTCGTCGAGACCGGTCGCAGCCTGCGCCGCTACCGACAAGCCGTGCTGATGCTCCTGGCGTTCTTGATCTTCAATGACGGTATCGGCACGATCATGAGGATGGCCACGATCTACGCGACGGAGTTGAAGATCGACAAGGGCATCACCATCGCGTCGATCCTGATCGTCCAGTTCGTCGGGATCCCCTTCGCGTTCCTCTTCGGGATGCTGGCCGGCCGGATCGGTGCCAAGCGATCGATCGCCTTGGGCCTGGTCGTGTACGTGGCGATCTGCATCGTCGGCTATTACATGAAGTCCGGGACGCACTTCCTCATCCTCGCGATCCTCGTCGGGACGGTGCAGGGAGGCACGCAGGCCTTGAGCCGGTCGCTGTTCGCCAGCTTGATCCCGCGCGACAAGTCGGGGGAGTTCTTCGGGTTCTTCGGGACCACCGAGAAGTTCGCCGGAATCCTCGGCCCCGCCACCTTCGCCGCGGTCAATATCGTGACGGGGTCCAGTCGCGGCGCGATCATCGCCGTCATTGCCTTCTTCGTCGTCGGAGGCGCAATCCTCTCGATGGTCGATGTGGCCGAGGGCCAGCGCATCGCCCGCGAGGAGGAGGCCAGCCTCGAGCACGCCGTGTCGGAAGTCTAACTCGGAAACAGGCCTGGATGAGATCGGCCGCAGAGGGACGCGGATCGGAAAAGAATAGCATCGATGAAGAGACAAGGCGTCCGCGGATGAATACCGATCAGAAGACGGATAAGACCGAAGGAGCATGACCCGAGAATGGAGGTCGGATCGCGTCGGCTTTCCGGATTCCGGCTTCCCATCCGCGCTCATCTGCGGATCAAATCTTGAATCCGGCGAGGCTGCCGGCCGGACCGACGAATCCATCACGGAGCCGCATCGACCGGCGTTAGTTTATTCATCCAGTAACGGATACTGATGACCCACGACGCGCCCAGGTAGAGCACGGGATAGATCAACGAGAGCCATGCCACTTGGAGGTAGTTCGGGCTTCGGTCGGACGCGCCGTCGGGCAGGGTCCAGATGATCCAGACGAGCGCGATCGTCCACGGGATGCTCAGGATCGTCATGATTCGATTGAATTTGCCCGGCAGCGAGGGGTACAGGTATCGGGTCGGGACGAAGGTCAGGAGGGCCAGTACGGTGACGATCGCCAGCGAGGCCCAGCTCCCGAATGGGAGGACGTAGAGATACACGGCGACGACGTTCCAGAGGGAGGGGAATCCCAGAAAATAGCCGTCCTCGGTCTTGGCCTGGACCTGGCAGAACCCGTAGACGCTCGCGAGGAGCGGGAGCAGGAGGCAGGACTCGTATCCCGCGGGGAGGATGCCCGCTCGCCAGATCAAGAGGATCGGGAGGAACGTGTAGGTCAGGAAGTCGATGATGTCATCCAGGCGGCGGCCGTCGAAGCTGGGCACCGCCTCTTTGATGCGGACCCAGCGTGCCAGGGTTCCATCGGTGGCATCGACGAGAGTGGCGACCAGCATCAGCAGAAATGACCAGCGGAAGGCGCCAGGGCGCCCTCGACGAGCCGGAGCGCGATGATCCAGGCGAGCACCAGGCCCAGAGCCGTGTAGGCGTGCACGCACCAGCCCAGGAACTGCCGGAGCCGCCCGGGTGCCCGCCGCTCGCGTGAGATCGCCGCCCGCTTCCGTTTCCTTCGCACTTGCAGCTTGATCATCCTCGGCTCCTCATGGTTCCTCGCAGCAAGGTGGATGGAACCCCCGAACTCGTCGATCGCGATTAACCTGACTTATGAAACTCTCAGGCGATTCCCCGGACGGCGCGCCTCTGGCTTGGCCCGTCACGCCGGGGCCGTCACACGGCCCTCACGGAGCATCCGGCTGTACCGTCCTCGCCGGACAGAGACCATGAATTCGCGACGGCCGTTCCCATGTTGAGCCCCGAGCACGCGTGTTCCGCGAGGATTCCGGTCCTCCGCCGCTGGACGAACAGATAATACAAGGCGCCGACGATCAGCAGGGCGAGCGTCGCCAATGGGGCGGCGAACCGGCCGCGAAGGTCCGATCCGTACACTTCCGGGCGCGGCCAACTGATGTTGACGACAACGAAGACACCCCAGAAGACGGCGATCGAATTGACCGGGATCCCCCAGCGGCCCATGGAGAAGTACCGGACTCCCTCCTGAACACTCGACCCGGCCTGGGCGGCCGCGCGTCGAGCGCGGAGGCCGCGTCGCTTGCGAAGCCGAGCCCTCATCATGGGAACCGTGACCAGGAGGTACGCGAGATTCACCCAGACGATGGCGACCGAACAGAGCGTCTCGATGACGTGGGGAAGGTTGATGTTCACGACCAGGAGGCCCCCGGCCAGGACGCCGATCAGGAGCGGAGGAAGGATCGGGGCCCTCGTGCGCTCGGCGACGTGGCCGAGCGACTTCGCGAAGGGGAGATTATTGTCGCGTGCCATCGCGAAGACCAGCCGGACTGTCCCGGCATGGACGGCCAGGGCGCAGACGAACACGGCGAAGATGACGTCGACCAGGAATACGGCGCCGAGACGAGTCCCCAGCACGTCTTTGATCAGGTAAGGGAGTCCGCCGGTGATCCGACTCAGTTCCGGCAGCGTCACATCGCTGACCGCGAGGATGCCGAAGATGATCAGCAACGCGCCGGTCAACGCCGCCGCACAAAGAGCCTGGAGGATCGCCCAGGGGGCGCGTTGACGGGGCTTACCGGTCTCTTCGGCCAGCGTACCCGCCGTGTCGAAACCATAGAGGACGTACGAAGCCATCAGGGATGCGGCCAGGAATGGCCCGAGGTATCCCAGCGGCTGGTCAACACCACGACCCTGCGTGTCGAAGAGGACGGATGGATCTCGGCGGATCCTGGTGGCCAGGAGCATGATGAGCAACGCAACGCCGATGAGCTCGGCGATGACCCCGACATTGTTGATCCTCGCCATGAGCCGGACGCCCGCCGTATTGATGGCCGTCGTCGCCGCGATCAGCACGCAGCCCAGGAGGACGGCGTTCCGGGCTGTATCCGCCTTCACCGAGGGATCGCCGACAAACTGGAACATGGGAGAAATCTGGGGGAGGGTCGCCTGAGTCGCCATGGCAACCGCCGCGAGTGAGATGATCGAGCCGCAAAGGTAGACCCAACCGGCCATCCAGCCGAGAGCACGACCGCCGGTCAGCCGCGACCACTGGTAGATCCCGCCGGATAACGGGTACTGCGCCGCAAGCTCGGCGAAGCAAAGACCGACGGTCAACTGTCCCAGGAAGACCGCCGGCCATGTCCAGAAGAAGGCCGGCCCACCCGCGCCGTAGCCCATGTAGAACATCTGAAACACGCCGGTCAGGATCGAGATATAGGAGAATCCCGCGGCGAACGCGGAAAAGCCGCCGAGGGTCCGGTTGAGCGCCGGCTTGTATCCGAAAGAAGCCAGGTCGCGGCTATCCTCGGTCGGAGCCGGCTCGAAACGAGGCAACTGGCGAGTCGCGGGTGGCGAGGACGTTGAATCCGCGCCACCGCTTTTCTCCCGCCATGCTTGACTCATCGCCCGTCACCTTCCTCCGTTACGTCGCGGGCGGTGAATCGAGGGAGTATGCCACTTGCGACCCGGATTTTCCGGCCCGACCGCCTAGCGAATCAGCTCTTCTTGGTAGCCAGGTAGATGCCCCACTTCATGTCGCCGGCCTTGCAGAAGCCGATCTTCATCGCCCAGCGCTCGACCAGGTAATTCAGGTCGGCCTCCGAGAAGGATTCGAGGAACTCGGCCCTGCGGTCGCCCAGGCTATCCGCTTCCTTCCGCAAGATCTCGACGAATTTCGCGGTGGCGTCGTCGACGACGACATCGACGAACCCGGCGGCTCGGAGTTTCTCGCCGTATTGTTCCGGCTCGATCACGTTGTAGCCGGTCTTCTCGATGTACTTCTCGAATTCCGGCGACGCGGGGGTCTTGCCCCGGGCATAATCGGTGATCACCAGTCGGCCGCCCGGGGCCATGAGCCCATACAGGCAGGAGAACAAACGCGCCTTGTCGGGGATGTGCATGAACGCATCCCGGCTCCAGATGATGTCGAACGGCTCGGGAAAAGACGTCTCGAGCACGTCGCCGAGCAGGAATTGGACCGAGTCGCCCATCCCGACTTTGGCCGTCTCGTCCACGGCGATGGCCGTCATCTCCTCGGCCAGGTCGATCCCCGTCACCTTGGCACCGTAGGCCCGGGCCAGATGGAACGCGGCGCCACCGATGCCGCTGCCGACATCGAGGATCCGTACTCCCGGACGCAACGAGGACCCCAGCCGGGCGCAAGATCCTCCGTCGTCGCATGGCCGCCGGTGCTGATGTAGCCTTCGCCGAAGATCTTCTCGTATCTCAGGATGGATGTACGGCTGTATTGCCCATTGTTGTCGAACTTCGAGGGTGCCGTGGGCGCAGCTTGCGTTGTCGTCATGGGATGTCTGGGCTCAGAAGTCTGCGATGGCCGTCCGGGAGGTCTCGGTTCGGGGCGGTCGCAAACGGGTAGGATGCGGATCGTGTCTTTGAGACGAATATTATGTGAATCTTGAAAGATGGATGTAAACAGCCAACTACGGATTTCCAGGTAAGCGAAACCGGCTCGACCTCAGAGGGGCCCTCCGTCGGGATGAGTCCCGGTAGCTGATTTGCCCGATCTCCCGGGGAAAAACGAACTCCTCCGTACGTCCGTACTGTAATCGAAGGCCGTGTGCGGGGGCGAGCGAAATCCTCGGTCGCGATTGGGATGCCCCATCGGCCGGAATCTGAAAGCCGCGCCTCTTGAGGTTTCATGGGGGTGAACGCGTATGCGGCCGCGCATCCAGGGACGCCGTTGCGAATTGCCCGAACTCTCCGGAAGATGATCGTCAACGGGCATGATGAGGAAACTCGGTGTCTGTCTCGGAAGGGTCTCGTAGGCCGCGCCGTGAGCACCGGTCCGGGATCGCTCGCGGGATTCGGCGCCCGCGGAGCGACCGACGAGACGGCCACCGCGACTTCCCAGACCGACTCGGATCCGGTCGGGCCATGGCACTCATTGGCACTCATTGGCAACTTTTCGCCGGGTCCCCATCGCCACGCTCGCCGATCCCGGCTGGGGCCGGGACGGCCGGCATGCCCTGTTCAGGGGCCAGGAGATCGGAGTGATCGTCTCATCTCCCATTGCGATAGAGGGCCGCGCGGACAGCGAAGCGTCGTCAACGGCCCGCGGGCTGACCTCGGATGACTTCGCGTATCATCCCTTACCTATGAAGATGCCACCAAATTGGTAATCCGTTAACGCACCTGCGGCGGCATCGAGCTGTTTCTTTGTCGTAACTCTTGGTGCACGAATGCGATAGAAGATCCGGGAGGATTTTCAATTCGTTCGACAAGTGTTCCCCTTATGGGACAGTCTCTCAGTCGCGAAACACTACGCACTTTCGTGTCCGTCCGGCCAACCCCGTGCTTGACGTGAACGCGGGTCGGGCGCAGAACCACCGATCATCAGCCGGCGG
The DNA here is from genome assembly GCA_963743925.1 of uncultured Planctomycetota bacterium. GTDB lineage: Bacteria > Planctomycetota > Planctomycetia > Isosphaerales > Isosphaeraceae > CAVZRC01. The sequence continues at coordinate 871,918 of CAVURY010000041.1, forward strand.
CCAGGATGCGCCGGACCGACGTCCGGCCGATCGTCTCCGTTCGGCGCGGGTCTCCCAACCCCGCCGTCTGTTCGACTGTCTGACGCGGCCTCGATCAGAGCCTGGGCACTTGCTGATGTCCAGGATAACGAGTTCAATGATGCGGCGCGTCTCGAATGAGGTGTAGATTCCAGGAGAGACGTTCGATCGATGCCATTCTCATCGACTCAAGATATGGACGGCGGAAGGAGGAAGATGATGTCCAGGATCCCGGATGCACTCTGGCCCGAGATCTTGCCCATCGTGCGGGCGCCGCAGTTACAGTCGTTCCGCACGTCGTCGGCCAAGGGGAAGCTCCTCTGGATTGGTGCCGACGAAATCGTCCTGGCCAGGGCCCCGGGGACCCTCCGCATTCCGGACGCGGTCTTCCGTGCCGACGGCGCACCGGTCCTAGAATCGGTGATCCCCCAACGTCGGCGCCTTCGCTTCAAGATCCAGGAGGTCGACTCGCTGGAGGTCACACCGCTGCTTACCGCCGGCGGTACGCCGCGCTGCGCCCTGACGGTCCGGGCCGCAGGTCAGCGCTTCCGCCGATCGGTGGATATCGCTGTCGGCTCTGTGCCCATCGAGGCCCTGGTGCGGCTCCTGGGCCCGAAGATGACTGTGACCCGGATGCGGACGACCTTCGGCTTCTGGGTGCTGGCCGCGTTTGTCTGGCCCATATGCGGGATACTCGGGGTTCTCGCCGCCAAATTGGACTGGCACGGCGATATGTGGTGGTGGTTGCCCAGTGCGTTTCTGATCTCCCTGCTTCTGGGAATCTGGACCGCGCTGATCGTCAAGGGAGTCCGCACGGCGAAGCCCCGGCCCGCCCGGGCGCCGCGTCCGATCCGGATCAAGCGCGTGCCGCTGCGGTCTGCTGGTCTCGGCCTGGTCTTGAGGCTTGCGGGCGTTGCGCTGGTCGCGGCGGCCTACCTCGGCGCCAGCGCACTGGCCGGCCGTGCTGCCGGGCCGGGCGAATTCAATCCCGATGCCAGCCTGACCGAGAACCTATTCGAGGCCGCCTTCCTCCGCAGCCTGCCCTACATGGAAGTGAACGGCCTGAGCCTGGTCGCCCTGTCGATCCCCGGGCTCGCGCTGCTGTACCTGGGCCACTTGATTGGCCAGACGGACGGGGCGGCGTCGCTGAAGAAGGACCGAAGGCCGCGCATCGTGTTCCTCCGGTCTTTCCTCGACGACGCACGCTACTCCTTCAACGACCAGGGGACAGCCGCCCGATTCCTGGGCCAGCAGCCTTTCTTCGAGTGGGTCCCCGCGCCGTTCCGGTACGCCTTCAACCTCTACCCGCTCCGGCTGCTCCGGGTGCTGCTCGGCCAGAGCCGGGACACGTCCGAGGAGCAACTCCTCGGCGCGGTCTCGAAGTTCGGACCGATGATCGCCATCGGCCGCCCGAACGAACGGTTCTCGGCCCCGGGGGTGCCAAGGATCTACGTGTCTCACGACGCCTGGCAAGCCGAGGTGACTGCGCTGATCGACGCCGCGTCGATGATCATCCTCCAGCCAGCCCCGACCGAAGGCGTGTGGTGGGAGGTCGAGACAGCGTTCCGGCGGGTCCCGGGTGATCGGGTGCTGACCTGCCTCGCCGCCGTGCAGACCCCTGACGAGCTGGACATCGCCCGGACCCGCCTGAACCGCCACCTTCCAAGGCCGATCCACGGGCTCCGCCCCGGTCACATGTTCGTGTGGGTTGACCGCGACGGGGAGCCGCACGCCGAGTACCTCCGGTCGTACTCCCCCTTCACCTGGCCGCTCCGGGCGACGACGGCTGACCTGCGCCGGACGCTCGGCCGGTTCTTCGCGTCATGGAAGGAACAACCGGCTCTCGCCCGCGCATGCCCGGCGCTCGACCACCCGCCCCGCCCCCGGCGACTCGCGGCCGCCGTCGCCGTCCTGCTGTTCCTCGGGGTCCAGGTCGGCGCGGGTCTGGCCTACGGCGTCGCCGCCGTGACCGTCCTGGCACCCTCCCCGGCGTCGCTCGTCCGCGCCGAATCGGTCTCCGTCGACGGCGACGGCTTCTCCATGAAGCTCAATGCCGCCTGGAAACCCTCCCGGGCCCCTGTCCCCGTCTGGGGCAAGATCCTGGGATTCGAGGTCGGCCGGAACTACGCATTCCTGATCGAGACCCAGACCGGCCTGCACCGGATGAAGCTCGACGGGCCCGATGGCCCGGCGGGTGTCCTCCGCGAGGTCGCCCACTCCCTGGCGGAGAAGGGCCGGATCGACAACCCGGATGCCTCGGCGTTCCCGGTCGAGACCATCGGCGGCCGCGAGTGGACCAATGCCTCCTACAAGGGAAAGCTTTGGTGGCGGCCGATTCAATACGACTTCTGGGTGAGCCGGTCCCCGAGGTTCGACTACTTGGTACAATTCGTCCGGCCGGGCAAGGCACCAGATGACGACCCGGTGGCCCGCACCGTGCGCGATGCGCTCGAATCGTTCCAGAGCAAGGACCCGGAGCTTCATTTCCAGGCCGGCGGCGAGGCGCTCAAGGCCAGGGACTACGACCGTGCGATCGCCGAGCTGTCCGAGGCGGTCCGTCTGGACCCGAAGTACGAGCAGGCGGCCGCCGGCCTCGCCGATGCCTGCCTCGCGAAGGGGGACCGCGACGGTGCCCTCACGGCATTGGAGAAATTGATCAATATCAACCCGAAAAATATCGAAGCACATCGCGCCCGTGGGTCGATCTGGTCGGACAGGGACGACCCCGACCGGGCGATCGCCGACTTCACCGCGGCCATCGACCTCGCGCAGGATCAGGCGGCTGGCGCGGCCGGTTACCTTCGGGCCCTCGTCCTCGACCCCCGCCTGTACGTTCAACGCGGCGACCTCTGGTATGGCAAGAAGCGATACAACCAGGCCATCGCTGACTACACTGCGGCCATCGAACTCGGCCCCCCGGCGGCCTCCTACTACATCAAGCGTGGCAACGCGCGCGATGACGATCACCAGTTCCGCGAGGCACTCGCGGACTACAACGCTGCCATCGCGCTGGATCCGAATTCGGCGGCGGCTTACCTGGAACGCGGCGTCGCCTGGGAGAACCAGAAGGCCTATGACAAGGCGATCGCCGATTACGCGCAGGTTCTCCGCCTGGCTCCCGAGAATCCCCGGGCGCTCAACGACCTGGCCTGGATCCGGGCCACGTGCCCCGTCGCTTCGTTCCGCAACGGCCGGGCGGCCGTCGAGGCGGCCCGCCGCGCCTGCCAGCTCACCGATGGGAAGAACGCCCGGATGCTCAGCACCCTCGCCGCGGCCTACGCCGAGGTGGGCAAGTTCGAAGACGCCGTCCAGACTCAGCAGAGGGCGCTCTCGATCGCCAAGGCCGAGGACCAGAAGGAGGGCCTCGCCCAACTCGAGCTCTACCAGCGTCGGAAGCCCTACCGCGACAGGCCGCGGGCGGCGGCACAATGACGGATGGAGGGGCTGCGCCGAGGCAGACGCTTCATACAGTCGGATTATCTTCTTTGGCCCTGGTCTCGGTGAACGCGCGGCCCGCTCCTCCGCGCCGCGTAGACGTTCCGGTTTCTCTCACAGCGTCAGTGGCCTCTCGGTTCGCACCTCCGCGTCGGCCAGCCGGTCGCACGAGTCGGCCCTGTTGAGCTCCTGGAACCGGTTCAGGATCTTCGCGTTCTTCCCGGCGTACCGGACAGCCGGTTTTGAGCGCCCGCTGACAGCATGGGCCGGCCCTCCCTGGCCGAAAACCCCCGCCGGATCGCGGCGGTCGAACCCCTTGTTCCACCGCCCCCGCGCGACCCCGATCGGGGGTGGCCGTGTCTATCCTTTTCGGTCAGCTCTGGCCTCCCAGTTGACACCGACTCCCCCCACGAGCCTTCCCGGCGGGAACATCGCGAAGGGCGCACGGGCCTTTTCACCGGGTCGGCTCGACTTCGGGTGCGGGAGGTTCGACTGGCTTTGGCGGCGACCAACAGTCCGGAAGAAGCTCGGCCAGACGATCCTGAGGAACATTCGGAAGCCGCTCCAGCACGTCGCGGAGGTAGACGAACGGGTCGTGTCCGTGATGCTGACAGCTCGATACCAGTGTAAAGAGCACGGCCATCGTCTTGCCGCCATTCTCACTTCCCGTGAACAACCAATTCTTGCGTCCAGTGGCGATTGTTTTCATATGTTGCTCGGATACGTTGTTGTCGATCGACAGCAAGCCCGAGCCGGTGTACCGCTTCAACGCCTCCCATTGGTTCTGCACATACCCGATCGCGGCGCCCATCGGACTCTTCGGCAGCACGTCCGGCTTCTGTGCGTCCAGCCACGCCTTGAAGTTCTCCACGACCGCGACCGACCGCCCTTGGCGGACCCGCAGACGGACCACTGCGCGTGCCGGTTCGTCGGCGGTCGGCGGCAGCTTGGCGATCTCGGCTTTGATCGCGCGCTCGATGTCATAGGGCTCACGGTAATAAGCCAGGGCCGCGGCCGATCGCGCCGGATCCGTGGTCTGTGCCTCGATGAACTTCCGCCGCGCGCTGCGCATTGCAACCCACCTCGACGACATCGCCACCGGCGTAGATCCCGTCGTAGCCGCCGAAGGCATCGGCTTGCAAGTAACACCGAAAACCCTGGAGAAACCGGCTCGGCCCGTCCCGCTTTCGGCTCATGGTAAAGTCGAAGACGTTATACGGATAAAGATAGTTGCTCAAATCCGTCGGCTGGGCGCATCGCCATATGCGCACCGTGGCGGGCAAGCTCAGCATGGCATGCCCCCCTCGCCGAGGACGTCGAGCAACCGAACAAGGGTCGTTCGATCGAAGCCCGGTCTCACGCGAACGCGGCGCCCGCCGCCGAGAACGACCTCGATCGCGCTACCGTCGCATTCGGGAACTGGTGCCTCGCCAACGACGTGCACCGGCAAACCGCGGCCGTTCACGATCGCGCCGCTGGATCTCACGCCGCCACCAGCAAAACTACGGTTGCGAGATCCCTTGAGCCACGCAAGACGCCCGCAACGTCGTGGGCTGGCTCGCCTGCCATTGCGTCAGGACCCGCCGCCAGTAATGTTCCTTGCCCTCGTCTCGATCCGACCGCGCCATGGCTTACCCCCATTCGACCATGCACCGATCGTAGCATGGCCTGCAAGAAGGGGTTCGCCGGACGCACACGCACTTTCCGGGGCCGAGTGACCACGAGACCATCGAGGTTCTCTCAATGGCGCACTTCGAAGATCTGACGCCGTACACCTACCTCAACGGTCGGAAAGAGCCGCCAGGCACGGTCAACATCGGATGGCTTGAGCCGGGCTACCCGTTCTCGACCGGAACGACGAGCGAGGAATTCCGGATCAAGCTCGAACAACTCTGCCATCGGCGCGTCAATCAGACGCGGGGATTCCACATGTGCGAATTCTGCCCGGCGGGAGAGAGTCGCCTGGCGAATTTGGGGAGTTCCTTCGAGACGAGAGTCGAAGGGGGAGGCACGGTGTACGCAGCCCCGTCGCTCGTCCATCATTACGTGGTGGCCGGCCCACGGATACCGGCCTCCAGACGGTTTCATCGCCGCCGTGCTGGCCTGGAACGCGACCGCGCCGCGTCTGAGCAATGGCGAACTCTGGGCCAAAGTGTCCGAACGCGTGACCAGATCCTGCGAGCTTCACTACCGGGAGATGTTGTCCACGACTCGCAGATCCTCGTATGCAATCGCCTCGGTTGACCAGACGGCCAAACGCTACGAGGTCGAGTACACTTCGGGCCAGAGATTCCTCATCAGCTCGGACGAGCTCTATGCTCTCTACCGCGAGCTTTATCGGCGCGGTTCGCTCACCAATGCGTACATGAAGTCCAACGTTCGGAGCGTCCTGGGATGGTCCTCATGGAAGCGCCCGGGTTCCGCGATGTTCGCGATCCTCCCCGGGATCGACGAGGGTGTTCGTGAGGTGAGGGGATCACTCTGCCTCTGGTGGCCGCTCGTTGGCGAGCCGGATGCCGAAGGCCCGGCTTGATCGGACGTGGCGAGGGCCACCGAGGTGGGGCAGATCGCGTCTCGTCGCGGTGCAATGCTAACCGCTGAATGCATCCTCCCCGCCGGGATCGCGCATTCCGACCGAATCGGACGCCGAGCGAAAAGCGGCCAGGTACCTGGAGGCGTAAGATCGGTAGTCGAAGTCGATGTCGGAGGCGACCGATTGGATGGCCCCCCAGAGGGCCTCGCGGAGCAAGGAGACCGCCTTGAAGATCCGCATCTCGGCGAGATCACGCGGGTCGGCCTCCTCCGTCCCGCGATAAGTGGCGAGCAAGCGGCCTTCGAGATGTCCGTCGAGTTCGGCGTTCGAAGACACGTTGGCCAGGTCGAACAGCGGATGGCCAACTCCGGCATACTCCCAGTCGACCAGCCAGATGCGTCGGCCGTCGTCGATCAGATTTGCCGGTAAGAGATCATTGTGACAGAGGACGGGCCGGAATGGCGCGATGCTCCGTGATAACCGGCGGACATGCTCGAGCATGGAAGCGAGGTCATCCGGCAGCTCGGCGCCAAGACGAGTAGCCGTCCGGGCGTAAGTGCGAACGACCTGGAAGGGGCAGAAATAGAGGATCTCTCCGGCCATCACATCCCACCCTCCATGCAACCTGCGGAGCAGGGCCGTGAGGCGATCGAGGAGCTCCGGTCGGCGCAGGTCGAGGGCGGTCAGGGTGCGCCCCTCGACAAAACGGGTGATCATGAGACCAGGCTCATGATGGACGATCTCGGGCGCGAGCCCCGAGGCGGCGGCCACCTCGTGGCAAGCCACTTCGTTGCGGCGATCGATGCCCAAGATGGGGAGCGGGTCGCAGAGTCGAGCTACGTAAGAAACGGCCGGATCGCCGGACCGGACCACGAAGTTGCGGTTCGTGATGCCTCCCGAGATCGGCTCGATTCGGGAATCCTCGGACCAGAGTCCCAGCCGAACCAGTCGCCCGACGAGGGGGTTCTCCGATTCGTTCTCGTCGGAAGGCATGGTCTTCACGAATATCCCCGGCCGGTCATCCTTCAGTGAAATCGTTGCGATTCATTCACATTCGAGTAAGTGATCATGTGCTAGTTTATTGGCTGGTAAGTCACGAAGGCGATCCTTCGTCCGTCGGGCGACCAGCAGGGGACGTTGACCGTCCCCTGGCCGCCGAAGAACTCGCCCAGTACGTCGATCTTCCCGGTCGCGAGAGTCAGCCTGCGCAGAGTCACGTCCTTGTTGGCGGGATGGCCCGCGACATCCTTCTCGAATGAGAGGAATACCATCGAACGACCGTCGGAAGAAGGGTGGGGGAACCAGTTGTTGAACTCGTCGTTGGTGACGGGCACTTGCTCGGAACCGTCCGACTTCATCCTCCAGATCTGCATCGTGCCGGTGCGGACCGAATTGAAATAAATGAAGCGTCCGTCGGGAGAATACTCGGGGCCGTCGTCCAGGCCCTTGGCGGTCGTCAAACGCGTCTCCGGGCCGCCCGGTGCCGGGATGGTATAGATGTCGAATTCGCCGCCGCGATCGCCGCAGAACGTCAGAGTCCGGCCGTCGGGCGACCAGCCATGCCAGTAGGACGGACCTGTCGGCGTGATGAGCTTGGGCGTTCCGCCGGCGACCGGCAGCGTATAGATGAGGGATCGACGGCTCCCTTGCGACTGATCGCTGATCGCCAGCAAGGTCCCGTCGGGCGAGATGCCGTGGTCGTTGTTGCAGCGGTTGGCGAAGCCGGTATCGATCGCCTCCGGTTCGCCCCCGGTCGCTGGGATGCGGAAGATCCGGCCTCCGCCGTTGTAAATCAAAGAACGGCCATCATGCAGCCAGTTGGGGGCTTCGATCCGGCTGGGCGTCACGTACACCACCCGGCGATCCGTCGAGGCCATCGACTGGGTCTCGAGGGTGCTATAGACGACCGGGGGACTCGAGGGTGCGGGGAACGTCGTGGTCAACTCCACGTTCGAGAAGACGGCCTTCTCCGTCACGTTGTCGTTGTGCGAGCACACCCCGATTCCGACGTAGAAGGGTTCCTCGAAGCTGATCCTCGTCGCGGCCCCCGAGAATCCCATTTCGCTGCCGGAGGAGAGGTACATCCGGACGTATTTGCCTCGCTTCTCGAGTCGTAACCGCTTCGGGGCCGAGGCGTTCGCCTGGACCTCGTGCGTTGCCCCACCCCTGGCCGCGCGAAACTGGAGCGAAGTCAGGCCGTCGCCGTGCAAGGCCGCGTCGACGTACGCCGAATCGGCGTCCAGGCTCTGGCGGATGATCAGGCAGGCCTTGCGATGCGGCTCGGTTCCGGCGCCCAGGAACGCGATGTCGGCCGTCAGCGCGACGTCGCCCGAAGCTTTCTTCCAGGCGTAGTGGAACGCGTCGCGGGTGGACCACATGTTCATGCCGCTGCCGGCGACCGTGTAGCTCCGCTGGGCATCATAGGCGAGCGAACCGGGATGCTTCACGGCGCCCACGTCGCCATGCCCTTCGAACATGCCGAGCGACTCCGACGCGGTTTGGGCCATGGCCGAAGCCGAGGCCAGGATCATCCAAATCGCGGTTGCCGGCAACAAATGGATCGGCTTCATGATCTCGTCCTTTCTGGATGGGGTGGCCTCGGTCGTTCTTCAGGTTCATGGTATCGGAGGCGGAGGGTGCCGGGTTCAAGATCGCCGGGATGGGGATGACGCGTCGTCCGCCGCCCAGGCCGCGGCCGACCGTCGAGACGAGCGGATGAGCCAGAGCAGGACGAACAGCACGATCACGATCACGGGCATCCAGGGTACCAGCGCGACGAGGACCAGTAGGATGGCCTTGCCGAACCCGACGAGGACGTCCAGGGATTGGAAGAAGGTGTGAGAGATCTGGGCCTGGAAGGTCATCGGGGCGGGTGCTGTATAGTCTTTCCACTCGGTTGCCGTGATGGTGATGGTGCTCAGATCCGCACGGTTGGCGAGGAAGCGTAACCGGCCCTGCATCTGTTCGATCTCGCCGCGGACCCGGGTGATCTCCTTCTCGACGACGAGGATATCTTCGAGCTTGCCGGTCGAGTCGGCGAGGTGCTTGAGCAGGCGTTTCTCTTCCTCCTGTTTATTGCGAATCCGGGCCTCGAGGTCGGCAAACTCCTCGGTCACGTCCTGGGACCCGATGTGATTGGTTCTCACTTCGCCGAGCTTGCTCACGGCACTCACGAACGAATCGAATCGATCGACCGGGACTCGAGCCCGCCACGTCGCATCGCGCTGGGTACCGGACTGGGCGGCGATGTTCGACTCGGCCAGGAAACCGCCGTGATCCTTGATCAGGTTGAGGACCGCACGCTCGGTGGCGTCCATGTTCTTGACGAGCAAGTCGATGCGGGCGTCGTAGATGATCTTACGGAGATTCAGGGCCTGGGCCTGGGCCGACTTCGGCGAGTCGGGGGCCGGGCTAGCTGACTTTGCGACGACTTGCGCAGAGTCCTGCGCGATCATCTGAGAATCGTCCCCCGCGCAGCCGCAAAGACTCGCGGCGAAGATGATGCTCAGGCTGAATAGCGCAACCTCGATCGATGTGGTAGGAGACGGAAGCCGACAGAGGAGTTCGAGCCTCATGGGAGATCTCCTGCGCGACACGCGCGAGGCGGGATGTATGAATCCGGATGTCCATGAGTCTAACCCCACGGGAGTTCTTGCACGACCTGACTTGGTCGAAAATGGCGATCGAGTCTGCGAATCATCCGGGCGACGTCCCATTCCGAGATGACTCGCGGCAACCTGTTCCCACATTCCGCTCGGGAACATCCGCCCGGACGCTGCGCGTACGGACAGATTCTCCGATGCCATCCCTACGGCGCTCCTCGTACCCCTTCGGGGATGGCTCACCGACCCCATCGTCGACGCGAGAAGGGCCGAGGCGTTTCCGGCGCGGGGTGGACGACGCGAATGATGTGTTTGGCGTTCTTCGCGGTCGCGCGACGCGTCGAGGTCTGCGAGCCGAATGCCGGGGGCTTGAGGCGAATGCGGACTCCCGCACCTCCGGTGATCGGAGGCAGGGCAGTCCGGCCCGTGCCGTTAGGCCCGCGTCGCACCGTGCCGGTCAACGTGCTTTGATGCGGGACGGTGCCGATCAGCACCACCTGCTGGATCTGGCCGCTGGGCGCCTGGAACAACTCCATGAGCCCACCCCGAGCCAATCGAAGCGTCACGATGTTCCCCGTGCCGTCGGGGTAGTTCAGGCGGGTCCCGGCTCCGAAGATCGTGACGAAAGGCGTGCCGGGGACCCCGTTCGAACCGGCCAGGAGGTTACCGTCGGTGTCGATCACGCCGGTGTTCAGGAGCGGATTCGCCCGGCCGTAGATCACGATCCGATCGAGGCGGGTCATCGGCAATACGCCGGCGGGAGTCACGGTCACCGTCAAGTTCGAAGGGTTGTAGATGACCGATTGAATCGGGGTCGCGTTGTCCGCGACGGTCCCGAAGACGCCGCCGGGGCCGGATGTGATCACGAAGGAACCGTAGTTGGCCGGGTCCTGTGCACGGGCCGGATCGAGAGGCTTGTTGAAGGAGAACGTGACGGCCGTGATCCCCGCCCCGTTGATGGAGAGCTGTTCCGAAGTGATGATCAGCGGCTTGCCGATCGTCACGATCTCGGTGCCGGGATTCCCCAGTACGGCCCCGCCGGTCGGACCGCTCAGGCTCAGGATCACCGTCGCGTCGTTGGGGTTCGTGCTATTGCCCTGGATCGGGAGGATGAACGATTGCTCCGTCGAGCCCGGTTGAAAGATCAAGGTGCCCGAGATCGGGGTGTAGTTGACGCCGGGGATCGCGCTGCCGGAGGCCTCGGCATATCTCACCGAGACCGTCCCGCTCAATCCTCCCACGCGATCGACGGTGATCAGCACCGAGCCTTCGGACTCGGGCACCGTGACGGCGGCCGCGCCGAACTCGATCGCCCCGGCGGACGCCGTCAATGTCAGGATCGCCGCGGACGGATTGCCCAGTGTCGCGCCCGTCGGGCTGCTCAGCGCCAGGCCGACGGTCCACTGCCCGGACTGGCTCAAGACGCCTTCCAGCGGCACCGAGAAGGATGCGCTCGTCTGACCGGGGCTGAAGGTGATCGTGCCGGAAGTCGCCGCGTACTGGACGCCCGGAACGGCCGTACCTCCGCCGGTCGCATAGGCGACGGTGGAGGCGCCCGAGGGCGAATTCCGGATCACGGTGATGATGGCCAGGCCGGCCGATTCGTCGGCCATGTATGCTGAGGCCCCGAACTCGACCAGGATCGGCCGGGCGTCGACGATGGTCAGAACCGCGGTGCTCGGAGATCCGAGGGATGCGCCACCGGTCGGGTTGCTCAGCGACAGGCCGACGGTCAGATCGCCGGACGGAGGCGTGTTCGTGGCCAGCGTGACCGTGAAGGTCTCGATGATCTGGTTGGGGTTGAAGACGAGGATTCCCTGGGTCGCGGTGTAGTTGATCCCCGGAGCGGCGGTGCCCCCGCCCGTGGCGTACGCGACGGAGAAGGTCGCGCCGAGGTTGCCGGTTCGGGTCACGGAGATCGAGGCCAGGCCGCTCGACTGACTGGCCGAGAACGTCGCGGCGACGAATTCCACCCCGACCGGGGCGTTTACCACATCCGACGCGAAGGCCGAGGAATCGCCGTTGGACTCGTTCGTCGCCGTGGCGGAGATGGCCAGCCCGGTCGTCAGTGCGCCGGACAAGGTCAGGTTGACGCTCGCGTTCCCGTTGGAATCGGTCGTCACGACGGTCGAGCCGATCAGCGTCTGCCCTTGCCCGAAGCCCGAGGGGTCGGCCGTGACATTGCTGAAGAACTGGATCAGGAACGAGGTCGCCGGAGCGGAGGTGAGACTCCCTTCGATCAATGTGCTGGCGGCGGTCGGGACCGCCGCGGTGAGCGTCGGGGCCGCCTGCAGGTCGTTGCCGCCATGGGTCAGGGCGATGCCCGACTGGGCGTTCGAGTCGATCGAGTTCGACAGGATCGAATTGCCTTTTCCCTGGTCGATTGCGACTCCCGAGGCTCCGTTGAATGCGACGATATTCGTGGCGCCCGCCATGGTACCGCCGATTGTGTTCTTCGAAGCGTTGGCGTCGATCGAAACGCCATCCCCGGAATTGCCGATGAGGTCCGATCCGACGGAATTGGTGCCGATGAAGTTGCCCCAGACGAGATTGTCGGTCGTGCTCGACCCGCTGAGATGCACGCCGATGCCGTTGCCCGCGATCACATTCGCCGCACCCGCGACCGTACCGCCGATGATGTTGGACGGTGCGTTGAGGATTTCGATGCCGTCGTTCGCATTACCGAGCGGAACCGACCCATCGGCCGTCGTGCCGACAAGGTTCGCGGCGACGAGGTTGCTCGTCGAAGACGTGCCCTCGAGGACGATCCCGGCGGAGTTGTTCGCGACCACGTTCCCCGCGGCCGCGGATGTCCCGCCCACGGTGTTGCTGCCGGCTTCATAGAGGAAGATCCCGTCGAGCGCGTTGCCGTAATCGTCGCTGCCCGAGACCGTGCCGATTTCATTGCCTGAGATGGTGTTCGAAACAGGCGCGGCGTTTGGGATCGCCATCAATGGGTTGTTGGCCGCGTCGAGCTGCACGCCGGAGACAGCAATCCCGTTGCGAAGGTTGGAAACGATCGTGTTTCGCGCGGCCGTGGCATTGCCGCCGACCAGGTTCCCCGACGAGGCGATGAAGACGCCGTCCTGATTCGGGATCGTCTGGACCTGAGCGTTCCGGTCGTTGAAACCGACCAGATTCCCCTGCACGGAATTGCCGGTGCCCTTCGTATTGCTGATGAACGCGGGCGCGGGAACGACGATGGGGGGAATCGTGCCGTTGACGTAATTTTCGATGACGACTCCGGCGGCCTTGTTCCCGGCGAGGACGTTGCCGGAATCGGCGACCTGGCCGCCGACGCTGTTGGCCGGCGCATCCTCGATCAGGACACCGTCGATCCCGTTGGGGCGGGCCTGGGTTCCCCGGATCGGAACACGCTGGCCGGCCAGGCCGACCTGGGTGCCGATCTCGTTGTTGGCGACCGAATTGCCCTTCGCCGCCGGATCGAGGATGTGGACGCCGCTCCCCATGTTGCCGGAGATGACGTTCCCGGCGCCGGCCGGACCCGGGCCGCTCGCCTGACCGATCCGATTGTTCGCCGACAGCAGCAGCACGCCGTCGCCGCCGTTATCGAGGATGAAGTTCGTCGCGATCGTGTTCCCCGTCCCTTGCATGCCGGAGACGATCACGCCGTCGCCGGTGTTCCCCTGGATGATGTTGCGGTCGACCGGGCTCGTGCCGCCGATGACGTTGTTCGGGCTGTCGATCGCGATGCCGACACCATTGGCGTTGGAGTTGTGGGCGTCATTGACGGGGCTGAAGGTCCTCGTGCTGAACTGGGTCACACCGACGAAGTTGCCCCAGACGGTGCTGCCGAGCGAGCCGGTGATGGGCGTCGCGCTCGCCTCCAGGGCGATCGCCGCGCCGCTGAACCCGGTGATGCTCAGCCCATCGACCGTGCAACCCGGCGTCGCGATCGTGAGGCCGGCGACTCCGGCCGCATTGATCTGCGAACCGTCGAGCTGGACGGTGATCGTCGCGATGTCGGTCTCCTGGTCGTCGAGCGTGTCGGGCGCGAGGAACTGCGACGAGTCGTTCGTACTGGACCCGGGTTGGCTGTAACCGTCGATCACGACCGGCACCGTGATCGTCGGCAGGGCCGACACCAGGCTGATCGTCTGCAATCCGCCCCCGAGGATCAGAAAATCGATCTGATTGGGCGTGGATCCGCTCGGGATCGGATGAGCGTTCGAGTATGCGATTGCGTAACGGATCGTTCCCACGGCCGGATTGATCGTTTGATCGGCCGTGCTCGTGACGAGGAAGGGGCTGACGGCCCTGGTCGCCCCCGAGAACTCGGATGTGTCGCCATTGTTCAGGCCGAGGACGGGCGGAGTGGGCGACAGGTAGGTGATGGTGGCGGTGATCCAGGAGCCCGTGGGCACGACGATTGAGAGGTCCACCGTGAACGAACCGCTCGGATTGTCGAGGGGATCGCTCTTGAAAGTCGTCGAGCCGATCGGCGTCTGACCTTCGTAGTTCCCCGAGGGGTCTGGGGTCGTGTTGCTGAAGAACTGGATCAGAAACGTCGCGACGGCCGACACGTTGTAGTTCCCGTCGACCTCGGTGGCGTTGAGGGCCGTATCGGGGAGCGCGGCGGTGATGGTCGGGGGCGCGATGGAATCGTTGGCGGTGCCGTCCAGTTGGATGCCCTTGAGGTCGTTGGAGAAGATCGCGTTCGAGAGGATCGCGTCGCCGTAACCGGAGGAGATCTCGACGCCGTTGGAAAGGTTGAACGCGATGGTGTTCCCCTGGCCGGCGCCGGTCCCTCCGATCGTGTTGTTGAATGCGCCGCCGCTGAGGATGACGCCGTCGAGCTCATTGCCCAGCGGAGCTTGCCCGGTGCTATCGGTACCGATCAGGTTGCCGATCACGGCGTTGAGCGTCGAGGCCGCGCCGTCGATCTGGATGCCCCAATGATTGGCCGAGACCACGTTTCTGCCGGCGCCGCCGGCGCCGCCGATCGTATTGCCCGGCGAGGCTTCGATCAGGATACCCTGTCGTGCATTGGGGAGCGCCTGCAAGCCGCCCGAGGTCGTGCCGATCTCATTCCCCATGACGGCGTTCGAACCGCCCGTCTGGATCACGACTCCGATATTATTCCCGGAGATGACGTTCATACCGGCGCCCGACGATCCTCCGATCGTGTTGTTGGTTGCACCATAGAGCAAGACGCCGTCGAGGGCGTTGCCGAAGTCGTCGCCGCCTCCCTGGGTCCCGATGAAGTTGGCGGCGATCACGTTCAGGGTCGGCTGGGCGTTGAGGATCGCGCCGAGGGTATTGTTGCTGGCGTCGAGCCGGACGCCCGAGACGACGACCCCGTCGCGGTGGTTGGCGATGATGATGTTCTGTGCCGCGACCGTGTTGCCGCCGACGATGTTCCCCGATGACGAGAGGAAGACGCCATCGGTGTTCGGCATCAGGTAGAGGACTCCGGAGAGATTGAAGCCGATCCAGTTGCCTTGCACGCGGTTGGCCGTGGCGCTCATCGGGGGCACGTCGACCGAGTAACCGGCATCCGTGAGTGCCTGGCTGACCTGCGTCGGGACGGCGGGCAGGGCGTCCCCCTGATCGTTCTCGATCATCACGCCGTCGCCGCCGTTCGCGGCGATGACGTTGAGGTCGTCGGTTCCGGTCCCGCCCACGACGTTGCCCGGAGCGTTCTCGATGAGGACTCCATCACCGCTGTTGGGCCGGGGGCCGGTGCCGTCGGGCCTCGTGCCGATCAGGTCATTGGCGACGATGTTCCCTTGCGCCGAGGGGCCCAGGATGAAGACGCCATTGGCATGGTTCCCCGAGATCACGTCGCCGGCGCCGGCGGTCCCGGCGCCGATCGGCTGACCGATCTCGTTGCTCGACGACAGGACGAGGACGCCATCGCCGCCGTTATCGAGGATGAAGTTCCCCTCGACCAGGTTGCCCGTCGCGCCGGAGCCATAAAGGATGACGCCGGCCTCCTTGTTCCCCTGGATCAGGTTGCGTCCGACGGGCAGCGCGCCGCCGATATGATTGTTCGAGGAGGCCACGATGATGCCGGCCTGGTTGGCATCCGGATTCCGGGTCGGATCGACGACGATGTCCTGCAAGGTACTGAACTGGGCCACGCCGATGAAATTGCCCCAGATGTGGGCGCCTATCGCGGCGAGGGGGAAGGGCGTGGACGGAGTCTCGAGCGCGACGCCGGCACCGCCGAAGCCGGTGATGATCAGGCCGTCGACCGCGCAATCGTAGGCCGCGATCGTCAGGCCGTCGATCCCGCTTCCCACGAGCTGGGAGCCGTCGATCTGGACGAGGAGCGTGGCGGTATCGCCGGTGGCCGTGGTGTTGGTCTGAGAGCCGGGCTGGCTGTAGCCGTCGATCGCGACCGGCTCGGTAATCGTGGGTAGGACGGCAGTCGGCTGGATCGTCCGCACGCCGGTTCCCGGGATCGCAAAGACGATCTCGTTGGGGAGCGCGGGGCTGGAGCTGGGGTTCGCGTTGGATTGTGCGATGGCCCAGGGGAGAGAACCGGAATTCGTACCGTCCTGCACGACGGCGCCGCTATCGGTATCGACGATATAGATGTGAAATTGTCCGCCCTGATTGTTGACGTCGATGATCACCGTCGTGGTCGCGGGGGTTCCCAGCGTGGCCCCGCCGGCCGGGGTGCTCAGAGTGATCGTGAACGCGAAGTCGCCGACGGCGATGCGAGCGTCGAGGAGCGGGACGCTGATCGGTTGGGTGGTCACGCCGGGGGCGAACGTGAGGCTGCCGGATGTCGAGGCGTAATCGACCCCGGCGACGGCCGTGCCGTCGGCGGTGGCGAATCCGACCGAGACCGTGCCGGACGTGTTGCCGGCCCGATCGACCAGGATGGTGGCGATGCCCGGGGTGGACCACGAGGACGTCGCCGAGGCGAACTGGATCGCGACGGCGATCGCGGGGGCCGCGCCGGAAAACGCGGACGAATCGCCGGGCATCAAGAGCGAGGGCGTACCCTGGTAGGTCACGGTCTCGGTGATCTGGAGTCCCGATGAGACCGCGCCGGATAGGTCCGCCGATAACGAGGCGACGCCGCCGGCACTGACGCTCAAGGTGACCGAGCCGATCGGCGTCTGGCCCTCGAAATTCCCCGAGGGATCGGCGGACGCGTTGCTGAAGAACTCGAACCGGTAAATCCCCGTCACCGGCGCGGTGTAGGTCCACTGGACATCGGTCGTGCCGGCGACCGCGTCCGGGATGGCGGCGTCGACGACCGGTGGGCTGATCCCGTCGTTGGCTCCCGCCGACAGGTTGATCCCCATCGACGCGTTGGCGAAGATCGCGTTGGAGAGGACCGCGTTGCCGATGCCCGACTCGATCGCCACCCCGGAGGCGAGGTTGTACGCGATCGTATTGCCCGCACCGGTGGCCGTGCCGCCGATCGTATTGCCCGCGGAGCCGGCCTGGACCAGGACCCCGTCGGTCCCATTGCCGAGGGAATCCGAACCGAGGGAATTGGTGCCGATGAAGTTGCCGTTGGTGACGGTGCCGGTCGTGGCGATGCCGGTGAGGTCGACTCCGGCCTGGCCGTTGCCCGCGATCACGTTCGCCGCGCCGGAGGCCGTGCCGCCGATCGTGTTCCCGGGCGACCGATCGACGGTGATCCCATCGAGGGTGTTGCCCAGGGCATTCGAGCCGGAGGCCGTCGTGCCGATCAGGTTGCCGGCCAGGAGATTATCCCCTCCCGACTGGATCACGACCCCGGCGAAATTGCCGGAGATGACGTTCGCGGCCCCGCCGGTGGTGCCGCCGACCGTGTTGCCCGACGCCCCCGAGAGGAAGACACCATTGAATCCGTTGCCGTAACGGTCGTCTCCGAGGTCGGTGCCGATATAATTCCCCTGGACGAGATTCGCGGTCGGGGCGACTCCGGTTGCGGCCGCGACGATCGCAACGCCGTCCTGGCCGTTGTCGATGATGATATTCATCGCGGCCGCCGTGTCGCCGCCGACCAGATTGCCCGACGACGAGATTGAGACGCCGTCCGCAAAGTTCGGGATCAGATACAGCACACCAACCCGGGAACCGAACCCGATATCATTCCCCTGGACGCGATTGCCGGTCGCAGTCGTATCGGTGCCGTCGTTCTCGATAGTGACACCATTTCGGTCGTTTCCGGCGATGACGTTGCCGGCATACACGGATGCGCCTCCGACGATATTTCCGGGCGCGTCCTCGATGAGGATGCCGTCGCCGAAGTTGGCGCGGGCTTGCGTTCCGCGGATCAGGCTTCCCGCTCCGGCGAGGCCGACCTGGGTACCGATCTCGTTGCTGGCGACGATGTTCCCCCGAGCCGATGGGCCGAGGATGTGGACGCCGCTGCCCTGATTGCCCGAGATGACATTGCCGGCTCCTCCCGCCCCCAGGCCGATCGCCAGTCCGATCGAATTATTGGCCGCTTCGGCGAGCACGCCGTCGCCGCCGTTGTCGAGGATGAAATTCGACTCGACCGCGTTCAGCGTGCCATCGAGCAACACGCCGGCGCCGGTGTTTCCCTGGATCACGTTGCGGTCAACCGGGCTGGCGCCCCCGACGATGTTGCCCGAGCTGGCGATCGAGACACCGACGCCGTTGGCATCGAAATTGGAGGCCGCCACGACGGGGTTGAACGTCGTGGGGAGGAACCGGGGCACGCCGATGAAGTTGCCCCAGATGGTATCGCCCGGCACACCGGCGACGGTCGTCGCGGGCTCCTCCAGGGCGACCCCCGCGCCGCCGGAGAACCCCGTGATGATCAGTCCGTCGATCGTGCAGTCCTGCGCCGCGATCGTCAGGCCATCGACGACGCCACCGATCCCGGAGCCGTCGATCTGGACTGTGATCGTCGCGACATCGGTCTCCTGGGTGTCGATGACGTCATAGGTCCCCCCCCCGACATTGCCCTGAGAGCCGGCCTGGCTATAGCCGTCGATCACGACGGGTGTCGTGATGGCCGGCAACCCGGCGGCCAGCTCGATCGTCTGCAAGCCGGTCCCCGGTATCTGGAACACGATGTGATTCGGCAGATAGAGGCTGACGCTGGGGTTCGCATTGGAGGCCTCGATGGCCGAGAGGAGTGTTCCCGTCGTGGGCGTGTTGGCCGTACTGGTGACGATCAGGAAGTTGATCGCTTCGATGGCGTTTGTCGAGAAGGTTGAAGTCTCGACGGCGCTCATGATCGGCACGGGGTCGGTCGTGGACAGGTAGGTTGCCGTCGTGGTGATCCAGTATCCGGCCTTGACGAGCGTGGGGACGTCAACCGTGAACGAGGTGTCCCCTTTCGAATCGGTGGTCACGATCGTCGAGCCGATCAGGGTCTGGCCTTCGTACTGGCCGGCCGGGTCCGTCGTCAGGTTGCTGAAGAACTGGATCAGGAACCGGGTGCTCGGCTGCGAGGAATAGCTCCCCTGAATCGTCGTGGTGCCCACGGTGACGTTGGGGGTGACCTTCGAGAGGCTCGGGGCGGGAATCCCTTGATTGCTGCCGGGTGCCAGGTAGATCCCCACCGGGTTGTCGGATGAGATCTCATTGGCACCGTTGGCGAAGATCGCATCCGACAGGAATGCGTCGCCGAATCCCGAATGGAGGTCGATCCCGTACCCGCTATTGTAGGCGATCGTATTGCCCTGCTCGGCCAGAGTACCCCCGATCGTGTTGCCCGACGAGGCGGAGATCCTCACGCCGTCAACCTCGTTGCCGAGCGGCAACTGGCCGGTGATGTCGGTGCCGATGAAGTTGCCGACCACGAGGTTGTCGGCCGTCGGTCCGCCATCGATCTCGATGCCCCAGTGATTGGACGAGATCAGGTTCATGCTCGTGCCGGCGGTCCCGCCGACGGTGTTGGCGGAGGAGTTCGCGATCAACAGCCCCTGCTGGGCGTTGGGAATCTCGAGGGTGCCGGTCTTGTCGGTGCCGATCAGATTCCCCTCGACCAGGGTGCCCGTGGATGAGTTCTCGATGTCGATCCCGACGGTATTGCCCGAGATCACCTGCGACCCGGCCGCGTTCCCCTGGATCGTGACCCCGATGGCCCCGTCGATGAGAATTCCCTGGTAGGCATTGCCGAGATCCAGTTCGCCCGTGATGTCGGTGCCGATCAGGTCGCCGATGACGGAGACGTTCAGGACATCCGTGCCGGTATCGGTCGTGCCCGCGATCGACACGCCGATCAGGTTCGCCGAGATGACGTTGCCGGGCCCGATCTGGGTGTCGGAGGACGAGACGGCTACACCCTCCTCGAGATTGCCGAGCACTTCGCCGCCATCGCCGTATAGCCCGATGATGTTGCTCGCGATCACGTTCCCCAGCGCGGCCGCGCCGTGGATATCCACGCCCGACCCGGAGTTGGATGAGATCACATTCCCCGCACCGGCGGAGGTGCCGCCGATCACGTTGTTCGCGGCGCCCTGGATCTCGACGCCGTTGCCTCGGTTGCCGGGATCCCCGTTCCCGAAGACATAACCGCCGCCGGTCGCGGTGCCGATCTCGTTGCCGGCGATGACATTCTGCGTCGCTCCGTCATTCGGGGTCTCGAGGATCTCGATGCCGTCGAGGGCATTATGCGAGATCACGTTCCCGGCGGCCGATACGCCGATCAGGTTGCTCGACGATTCGACCAGGACGCCCTGGGCACCGTCGCCCGCGTTATAGTAGTAACCGTCGCCGGATGGCCCGATCAGGCCGATCTGGTTCCCCAGGACCTGGTTACCCTCGGCACCGGGATCGATCGCCACGCCCGCACCACCGTTGTCGCCGATGACGTTGTCGTCCTCGGGCGATGCCCCGCCCAGGGTCGTATTCAAACCGTCTTCCACGACGCCCGGGCCGGAATTACCCAGCGAGTCGAGCAGCTCGTTGTCCGGAGCGGGGAGCGGGCTGCCGGAGAGCGAATCGACCGGGTAGAGGATCGCCACCCCGATGAAGTCTCCCTGGACCAGGACGCCGCGAACCCGATTGCCGGAAGGATCCGTCGCACCGACCGCGACACCCGTCCCAAAGCCCTGGATGATCAGGCCGCGCAACGTCGAGGCCGATGCATCGATCTGGAAGCCGGTTGCCCCGCCCGTCAGATGACCGTCGACGATCACGCGGTCCACCGCGTTATTCCCGGCGGTCGCCTGGACCGAGTTCGGCGTCAACACGATCTCGGTCGGATCGCCCTGGGGTATCCCGCCGGCCGTTACCTCCGCGACCGTCGCGATCGGATTGTTGGATGTTATCAAGGGGATGGGCAGGCCGGTGGCCGCGCCTTGAAATGAAAGGGTCACGCCGCCGGCCGCATCGACGCTCGCGCCGGTCACCAGGACATTGCTCACGCCCGCCTCGCTGGTCCCGACCAGGGGCTGCAACGCTCCCTGGACGTCTCCGGCCGATGCATCATACGGGATCGGCGCCGTCTCGCCGCCCCCGCGAGCGATGCCGTCACGATCGACGTAGGGGGGCACGAACAGTTGAAAGGAACCGGAGGTCGCCAGGGGATCAACCACGAGGGATTGCACCTCGGAAGTGAACTGATCGGGGTAGCGGAACGTGGTCCCGAGATGGGCCTGGGAGAACCCATCGATGAGTACCGGAGTCGTGATCGTCGGCAGAGGTCCGTTCGTGAGGGTGATCGTCCATTCCTGGGTCGAAGGATCGAAGCCCGCGACCGGAGTGCCGGAATCCGGAGACGTCTCGGCGGGTATGTGGAATTCGATCGTGTTGGGTCCGGCCGTCAGGTTGGATTGCGCGATCGCCATCCGGAGCGTCAGCTCGGTGGGATCGGCGATCGGCGCACTCGCGTCATCGAGCGTGGAGTTCACGATGAAATTCGTCAGCAGCCGTCGCGGCTCCAGCGTCTCCAGGCTGAGAGCGGATCGCCGAAGGTGTGTCTTCTCCCGGAGATGACGCCGGGTCGCGTGTCGGATACAAATGCTGGAGATATGCGGGTGTAAGAAAAACATGAGCGCATCGGTCCTTGAGAGACTCGGACCGGCGCGGATCGTCCCCCTCCCTGTCACGCCGCGCGCGGCGAGTCTGAGGTCTTCCGCGAATGGGCTTCGACCGGGTCGAGCCGCCGACGCGAACGCGGGACATAGAAGATCTCGTCCTCCAAGAGAGAACATAGAACAGCACGAAGGGAATGAGACGTGGCGCCGTCGATGCTCCGTCGGGATCCTATGGGGTAAACTCTCTTGACCGGCACGAACAATTCAGGAAACGGCTGGAAGACTTCGTGGCATCCATCGAATACGTGAGAGGCCTTCAGGGAGTGGATTTCGGATCGTCCGGCTAAATATCAGGACTCGGGGATGTGGCAAGTGCGATACGTTCATACAGCCCCGTAACCGACTGGCCGATCCGAACTTGCGACCGTTTCGGGGTGGCAGGCCACCCGAACTTTCCGCCTGGCCGGTGCCGGACGCTCGGACTCCTCTTGAGGTACAACCATGTTGTTTCATCCGCGTGTGCGGCGTGGGTTCGCGGGCTTCATCGTCCTGTGTGGTCTGATCCTGGTGTGCTGGCAGACCTGGGCCGAGCCGCCCCGATTTCTGGCGCCGGCCAAACCCAAGCCGGATCTTGCGAACCTCCGATACGGCCCGCACGACCGGAACGTCCTGGACTTCTGGAGAGCCAGGCCAGCAGTTGGAACGCCAGGCAAGACTCCGCTGGTCGTGTTCTTTCACGGCGGAGGTTTCCGGCTCGGGGACAAGTCGAGCGTCCCCGATTGGCTCCTCGCGAAGTGCCTGGATTCGGGGATCTCGGTCGCTTCGGTGAATTACCGGCTCTCGGATACGGCCACCTTCCCCGCGCCGATGCTCGACGGTGCGAGGGCGATCCAGTATCTGCGGTCGCGCGCCGGTGAGCTGGGGATCGATCCGAGCCGGATGGCCGCGTCGGGCAGCTCGGCAGGCGCGGGGATCGCACTCTGGATCGGGTTCCATGACGACCTGGCCGATCCGCGGAGTTCCGACCCGATCGCCCGCCAATCGACCCGACTCGCCTGCATCGGGGTCGATGGGGCCCAGACCTCGTACGACCCGCGTTTCATCAAGCGGGTCGTCGGCGGTCGCGCGCACGAGCACGGGGCGCTCAAGCTGTTCTACGGCCTGTCCGATTCCGAGCTCGATACGTCCCGGGCGCACAAGCTCTACGAGGATGCGTCGCCGATCAACTACGCCACGACCTGCGACCCGCCTGTGATCATGTTCTATGCCGAGCCGGACGAGCCGCTCTCCGCGGACGCCAAGCCCGGAGAGGGAATCCATCACCCCCGTTTCGGCGCGGCACTGAAGGCCAAACTCGACGCGATGGGCGTCGAATGCATCGTGCGCCACAGCCAGGATTTCCCGGAGCAGGACGATCCCAGGGAGCGCGAGTATCGCGAGATGGCGGAGTTCTTCCGGAGTCATCTGCGCGAATGTAGGCCATTCGGGCTTTGATCAGGCTTGTCGTCCGAGCGATCTTCCTCCGAGGCCCTGGCCACTGGTCGTAAGGAAAAGGTTGAACGAGCTACGCCAGCAAGACACCATCGACGAGCATGGCCACGCCGTCTTCGTCATGGCCGCCGGTCACGAGGTCCGCGGCCTCCTGGACCTCGCGGTGAGCATGCCCCATCGCGACGCCCAGGCCGGCGTTGCGGATCATCGGGATGTCGTTGGCGTCGTCCCCCACGGCGCAGATCTCATCGGGATCGATGCCCCATAACTCGGCCAGGTGGAGGACCGCGGTCCACTTGCTCGCGTCAACGCGGAGGATTTCGCACATCGTCCCCAGATAGCGCGACGTCCGCAGGACGAAGGTCTGGACCCGGCCGGCGACCCGTTCTCGTACGCCTCGCTCGAACGCGAGCATCTCCTCCCTCGTCCCGATGGCGCAAACGTGGAACATCGGCTCCTCGTCTCGAACGACGATCGAGGGGGGATGCGGCGTGAGGTCCCGTCGTCCTCTCGGGTCGATCTCGGCGTGCTCGAGATTCTGGGCGATGTAATCGTCGAATGGCAACCGCCCCGTGGGGTAGGCCGGGACGACGAAGTCGAAGTCGTCCGGACTCCGATCGGTGAACACGACGGCGGGCAGTTCGTGGCATCGGAAAAGGTCCCGGATGTCGGCGGCCAGCTCACGGTCGAAGTCCGCGCGCCAGAGCGTCCGATGGTCGCCGGGGTCCTTGACGATCGCTCCCGAGTTGCACACCAGCGGGGCGTCCAGGCCCAGTTGCTCGCCGATCGGCCGAGCCCGCCGATACCGGCGGCCCGTGCAGAGGACCGGTCGGATTCCCGCCCTCGCGGCCCTCGCGACCGCCTCCGCGGTCCGGGCGCGCAAGGTGCCGTCCGGGTCGAGAAGCGTCCCATCCACATCCAGCGCCAGCATTCGGTATCGGGGTGCCGCCATGATTTCCGATCGAGGATCGAGTCTTTTCAAACCGGGCGGTGATCGCTTTCCGACGGACCGCGGGCCTTCGTCCACTCGTCGAAGCCTATGGTATGCGACGGCCCTCGAACCGTCCAATGCCAGTCAACACGGCACAAGGTCATTCCCTAAGATTGGAGCGACGAGCACGGATGCCGAATGGGGAGGCTTCCAGACCGCGAGACCTCGACCATCGGATGATCTCCGCTCTCGGCGATCCTTCGCGCCTGGCTCCCGGACCCGGTTGCCGATGGGCTCAATGCGTCATTTGTAAGAAGGTCTCCTCCATCCCATGCTCAAGATCGTTTGTTGTACGGTCGGTGTCTTCATCTGGGTCGGCGTCTTGTGGGACGGATTCGCCACGATCGTGCTCCCTCGGACGGTGGCCCCCATGTGGCGACTCTCGGGCCGATTCAACAAAGTAACCTGGTATCTCTGGTCCGAGGTGGGGAGGAGGATTCGCGACCCCGAGACATGCCTGAACTTCCTCGCGATCTTCGGCCCCATCTCGGTGATGTTCCTGCTGATCCTCTGGGGTTCCCTCGTGATTTTCGCCTTCGCGCTCATCGATTACGGCCTGGGCGTCCAATTCCAGACCGAGGCCGGCCCGGTCCACTTCGGCGGACTCATCTACATGAGCGCTTCCACGTTCTTGACGCTCGGGCTCGGCGACGTCACGTCTCCGCATCCGTTCGACCGATTCCTGGTCATCATCGAGGCGGCGACCGGATTCATCTTCCTCGGGCTGATCATCACCTACATGCCGCTCCTGGATCAGGCTTATTCCGCGCGCAAATCGGCAGCCTCTTGATCATGTCGCGTGCCGGCAGCCCGCCGAATGCGATCCGGCTCCTCCGACGCTACACCGGGACCGACAGCAACGAAGTCTTGCGGTCCAACCTGCGTGAGGGCGAGCGATGGATGGCCGAGACCCTCCAGAGCCATCTTTCGCATCCGATACTGTCGTTCTACCGGGCGCAGCATTTCGGACAATCCTGGCTGGTCTCATTGACGACGGTCCTGGATACCTGCGCCTTGCTGATCGTCGGCGGCCAGGGCCTCCCGAGGGAGCAGGCCCGGCTCACTTACCGCATGGGACTTCGACTGCTCGCCGACCTGGCGCACGCACTGGCGGTCTCCGTCGAGCCGCCGGCCCGGCCGAGGTTGACCATGGCGGAGTTGTCGATCATCCGAACGGCCCTGACGACGGCCGGGATCTCGATGCCCCTCGCGACGGCGGAGGGGGCGGAGCTCGTTCGGCTCAGCGATCGCTATGATATCTATCTCCAGGCCCTCTCCGTCCGGCTCCTCATCACGCTTCCCCCTGGATCCCGCCCCGGGAGGATCTGGAGGAGTCGAGGATGTGGGATATGCCGGGACCGTCGGATCCGATCAACGATTGAGCAACTCGGAAGGGCTTGCAGGAGAATCGCACAGATGCCGCTCCCGTCGCCGTCGCAGTACGATACGCTCTCGGCCATGATCACGCCGGCCATCTTCCTGACCGCGAATGCGTCCCTGATCATCTCGACTTCAAACCGGATGTCGCGGGTCGTGGACCGGATCCGCGTCCTCAACGAGAAAGTCGACCAGCTCGACTGCGGGAAGTCGTCGCTCGACTACATCCCGGAACGGCTCGAGCACATCCACGATCAGTTTCAACGTCTGGGATGGAGGGGCGACCGCATCCGGTTCGCCCTCATCGCCTTGTATGTCGCCTTCGCGTCGTTCGTGGGGACGAGCTTATCTCTGGCACTCGACGCGCTGTTGCAGAACCGGATCGTCGCCCTGCCGGTCATCCTGGCGGTCGCCGGGGTCGGGCTGCTCCTGTTCGCCAGCGTCAACCTGGTGCTCGAGGCGCTCGAGGCGCTGACGTCCAACCGGCTGGAGATTCGCTTCTACTTCCAGCTCCACGAGCGTCGCGTCCTCGACCGGGCCTCCCGAGGGACAGGAGAACTCCGGGAGTGTTGAGGCCGACGGATGACCCGAGCGTCTCGCGCTCCAGCGCAAGATCGCCGACAGGATGGTATCATTCCAGGCTCCTCCGATATCCTCCTTTCCTATCGAATCCCTCAACACGATGCGCGGATCGGGAGACACTGACAATGACGTCGCTGAAGCAGCAGATGGAGAGTTACGGGGCGTATCACAAGGACCCGCGGAACAAGATGACCCACTTCGTGGGCGTCCCCCTCGTCACGTTCTCGCTGTTCCTCATCCTGAGCTGGTTCCGGTTCGTGAATCCCGCGGTGCCGATCACGGCGGCGACCATCTTCTACCTGGGTGTCATCGTCTATTACCTGAGGCTCGACTGGACGGTTGCGCTGATGCAGCTCCCCATCACGTTGACACTCTTGTGGATCGCCGACTGGACCGCGCGACTACCTTTCGCCCAATCGGCCTCGGTTTTCTTCGCCACGTTCGCGCTCGGGTGGATCATCCAGCTCGTCGGACATGCGATCGAGGGAAGGCGTCCGGCGCTGGCCGACAATATCCTCCAGGTTTTCAATGCGCCCCTGTTCTTGACCATCGAGGTGCTCTCCTCTTTGGGGCTTCGAAAAGACCTGTACGAGTCGGATCGTGCGGATGAGTCGCACTTCAAGTCAGAAGCCATCTCACCAGCCACAGGAGGATCAGGGCTGCCGCGGTGACGATGGTGTAGCCGGCCGTCCGCACGATCCGCGAGATGCGCTGAATCCGAGAGCGGAACCCGGCGGATTCGTTGACGCGGGGGAACGGTGTGCCCGCCGGGGCCGGGACGCCGAGGAACTCACAGAGGGGTTCCCAGCCTTGCTGGACGTCGAAGACCAGTAGCTTGTCGGGCGGCACATCGCGACGGACCTGCTCGTTGTGCCGGTTGAACACATCGATCGCGAGCGATCGATCCTCGAAGCCACCGTGAAATGTCCCCTCCCAGATCAACCGATCGAGCATGCGCTGAAAGTCGCGCATCCGTCGGGAGAGCAAGGGCACCCAGCTCGGGAATGCACGTCGGACGTAATAGATCGTCTGCCGCGCACTCTCGTACCATCGCTCGGGGTCGCGAACCGTGAGGATGACCTTCGCGTCGGGGTAGGACCTCATGAGGCTCTCATAGAACGTGCAGCCGGGCCAATCGACGGTTGCCTGGTATCCTTCGAAGAGGGATTCCCAATCCACCTCCGCGCCGCGAGCGGCGGCGTCCCAGACCCGCGCATCCTCGAGGTGAGAGAGGAGCTCGGTCATGTGATAGCATCTGGTGAACCCCAGCTCTTCCAGGGCCATCTTGAGCGAGAGGGTCCCCGTCCGGCCGAGGCCGGCTCCGATCACCTTGATGGGCATGTCGTCCTCGCGAGCCGTGACCAGGCGCACGCTACAGGCCGTTTGCTTCGCGCGTCGATCTCCGACTCTAGCTCGTCCATGAACCGCATTCCAGCGGCGAGTCGCGTCATCCCTTTCCGCCGTCCGGTCGCTGAAAACGAAGTGAGTCGATTGTGGACCGGATTCGGGCGGAGGTCGAGAACGCGCCGCGAGCTGTCAACCTCGACTGTTCAAGGGCCTCATCGGCAGCGACCGGCGACCGTTCCGCGAGCGGATGCGATCGGAGATGCGCCTGCTCGATCCGCCCAAGAGTTGACAAACATCATCGTTATCAACAGGGCAAGAACCCATCGACGCAATTGCATGACTCAACGCCTCCACCTGGTGAATTGCACGGATCGCCCAGTTAGACAGGGCTGGCTGGGGAGCGCGGGAGTTGGTTTCCCGGTCGGTCCCATGTTATAGCGACCCGACAGGTCGCGCACGGACCGGCTCAATTCAGCCGATTGGAATCTCTCCGCCTTGCCGCTCCTGATAGAACTCTAGGATACCATCGAGGCCCTGTCTAATATCGCGGGGGATGCGAGTGAATTTTCGCGTCGATATCGGGATCCCCGTGACGGAACGCGATGCCGACTCGATACGTTGACGCCGGGCTCGGACTGTCGTCGGCGGACGATGCAGTCCGATCCCTTCGCCGACGAGTTGGGCGCGTGCGCGAGGGGTCTCATCGTCTCTCGGCCATGATGACGCCGGAACCTCAATGCACGGTGACGAAATCTTCGCTTCCTGTCCTCAGGATTCATCCGAGTGCCCGATCGGTTGCGGCGCCGCGAAGGCGTCATCGACCGGGAGAAATCCCAGGAGTTCGGCGGTCTCGGAGAGGTCCCAGCGCATGCCGTGGTTGCGCGACATCCCATTGAGCACGACGAACGTGCGATCCTCGATCTCGGCTTCGACGGCGCAGTCGAAGAGCTGGACCAGGTCGGCATTGGACAGCCAGAGTTTGCGCGACCAGTCGTCGGGGAGGGATTCGGCCCGATTCATCCCCTCCTGGATCCAGCCGAGCCTCAGGGCGATGAAAGTCAAGTCGAACGCACGGGAGAGGCTCTGGCCTAGCCGCTCACCGAACAGTTTCGTCGCGCCATAAGGGCCATCCGGCCGGGGTTCCTGATCAACCGAGATCGGCGCGTCGTCCAGCTCCTGATAGCCGCCCATGACATGATTGGAGCTGGCGAAGATGAGCCGCTCGACGCCGGCAAGGGCCGCGGCGTGGAAGACGTTGGCCATGGCGTCGAGGTTCGGGCCGACCAGATCCTCCCAGTCCGCTCGATCGTCGGGATTGGCCGCCAGGTGCACGACCGTATCGACGCCGTGGAAGTGCGTGATCCAGTCGTCGTCCATCTTGGCCAGATCCGCCTCGATGATCTCGAGATCGTCCTCGCCGGCATCCTTGTCGATCAGGATCAGATCGTAGACGTCGGTCCACGCCGCGCGGAGCTTGCGACCGATGTTGCCGCACGCTCCCGTGATCAGGACCGTCCTGGGTTCCGCCTCGATCTCCTGGGAGAGCAGCTCATCATCGAGACCCGGCTCGTCATCGTCGCCCTCATCCTCGTCGTCGTCGTTGAGGTCGTCGAAGCCGAGGGCTTCGGGGTCGGCATCGGTTTCATCCGGGTCGTAGATCGGGAGGTCGAATTCCGGTTGACCTCGGCCAATTCCGACCTCTTTCTTGTCATTGTCGCGATCGGAGTTCTGATCAAGGTGCATCGTTCAAGTCCTCCTCCCCGGCTTGCTCTCGCGGCGCGATCGGCCTGCTCCTCCCCAGGGCTGGTCAGTCTAGCACCTTCCCTCCCGGCTTGCGACCCATCGCCGCCGCCTCGACCGGGCGCAGGACCTTGTCGACGGCCTCCAGGAAGAAGAACTCGCCCCACATCACCGACTCGTCGACCCCCAGCTTCTTGTGGATATGATACACGCCATGTTTCAAGACCCCTTCCCACCCGGGGGTCGTCCGGGCCAGATAGCGGTCGGAGCAGAGCGAGTCCAGGATCGTCAGCGCGGCGTTGCGATATCGGAGCGAGCGGGCGGGGTCGCTCGAGGCGGTCAACGTGGCGAGATCCCAGAGGCCCGACGCGGCGATCGCCGAGGCCGATGAGTCGTCGATCCGATCGGGGCCTTCGGGGACATCGAAATCCCAGGGCGCGACCAGTCCCTCGGGACAACGATCGAGGAAGCAATCGGCGTTGCGTCGGGCGACCTCCAGGTCGGCCCGATCGCCGGTGTAGGAGAACACGGTCGAGAACCCGTAGAGCGACCACGCCAGGCCGCGGGCCCAGGTCGAATCGGCGCGAAGTCCCTGCTGGGTCGATTGCCGCAGGAAGTCGCCCGTCTCCGGGTCGAAGATACCCTCGTGGGCCGTGGAGCCGTCCGGGCGCACGATCGTACGCTCGGTCGTGCGGCAGTGCGCCACCGCCAGCTCATACAGGTCATGGTCGCTGGACTCGCGGGCGGCGTAGAAGATCAGCGGGACATTCATCATGATATCGATGAACAGGCTGTCCGGCGCCACGAAGGAGCGGAGATATTGCCCCTTGGGGTTGAAGCGCAACGCCAGGGTTCGTCCGGCCGTGATCAAGACCTGACGAAGACGCTCGTCTCCGGTCAGCCGATACCAGGGCAGGTAGGTGTTGAGGAAGATGAAACCCAGGTCGTGGACGTCGCGGTCGTGCTGCCGGTGCTCGAGAAGCTGCGAATAGTGCTCGGCGACGTCTCTCCACCATGCGTCGCCGGTTCGCTGTGCGATCAGCCACATCATCCCCGCGTGGAACCCGGCGCACCAGTCGGTCCAGAGCTCGCCGGAATGCTTCCAGCGCCCTCCCTCCGTGTAGATCGGGAAATAGTCCGGGTAACGGGCGATGGTTCCGCGGACCTGCTCGGCGGCGAAGGAGTAAGCTCGCTCCAAGCGGGGCGCGAGCGTCCTGAAATCGATCTCACCGACTTGGGCCATGACCGGATCGACCTCCCATCCTCCCAATCGCGCCGATCGAGTTTGGAATCGTGGAACATGCTCTCGAGATGCTACCGCGCCGAGGCGGCCGAGCGACAGCACATCCGAAGTCCGGATCGCGCCGAGGTTCAACACCCACCGGACGCGGAGGCGGAATGCGATTCGCGAAATCTGACGGCGATATCTTGAAGGCGAGCTGGGCTTTCTGGCTCCTGGGTCGTTGTCCGGACATGGCACTCATTGGCACTCGATGGCAACATTTCGCCGCGTCTCCGTGTCGCCCCGCTCGCGGTTCTCAGCCCGGGGCCCAGGCCGGCATGCCCTCGAGGGGCGAGGGATTGTGATTGGTCGCTCCTGGGACTTTTCGACTGCAGGGGATTTGGGTGTGGGACAATCGATCCATTGATCCCACGCTTCGTCCTCTGCCTGGTCCCGGTGACCATTTGGCGTGCGTCGCACGATCGATCCCATCAGGGCCCCTGAGATACGCCGAGCTCGCGAATATACAAGGGCTTGTTGGTTTTCACTCGCCCTGCAGCGAGATGTTCTGAGATCGACGCAAAGACCGGCATGCCGTCTGAAGTCCTCGCATGTCAGGCGGGGCCCGTTCTTTCGAAGCAAAGTCTACCATAGTTAATATAACGCGCGTTTCGGATGTCAGAAACGCAGGCCCGCGGAAGCCGGTGTGGGGCGCTCACCGAAAGGCTTGGGTTGCTCGGAGATCGGGCGATCTTCGCTGATCGAAGATCAAGCGTAGCCGTTCACGAGTTGGGGCGGCAGATGCACATAACGATGCCGAGAGATGAGGTTGCTTTCCGGTTCCTTCGGTCGATCACACCTAGGGGCGCAGAACGCGACCATCGGCGGCGGCCCGCAGAACGGTCTTTCGCCGCGACGGGATGGTCCAGGCTCCGTGGATGTGACGCAATCGAGATCGGGGAGGGTCGAAGAGCCAAGCGAGCGAGGGCTCGTGAAGCCGATCGTTCATCCGTCCAATGCCACGGCGGTCTCTGCGACTCCGGGATTCGCGATCGTCCCGAGCGAGATCAACTCGCCCCCGACCTTCCCGCATGGAGCCGCGACTCCTGCAGGTCGATCGAGGACGGAGGGGCCGCTAGAGCACTTACGGTTGGATTGCGCTACAAGCCCGAAGCGCCAGCGAGTGAATTCCGCCTGGAGCATGCACTCGCTGGCGCTTCGGGCTCGTATCAGCCGTATGCAATCCAACCGCGAGGCTCTAGCTGAGCCCGGACGCGATCGCACTTGCGTAAGCGGCACTCCCCATGCCGCCGGAACAGACCCCCGAATTCTCGCAGCTCAGGATGTCATCGTAGAGCCAGATGAACCCTCCCTGGATGCCATCCGGCTTCCAGGAGGCGAATTGGCTGGCGATGCTATCGGGGCACTGGCCCTGGGTGCAGCCGTCGCCATTGCTGCACCAGAGTCCGGGGAAGACGAACCCGCTGGCGTCGAATCGGGAGCCCATCTTCTTGCTGACGGCCTCGATCCAGGTCCGCGGATTGCTGCCCGCTCCGCCTGCATAGCACTGGAGATTGAATCCGGTCACGAGTCCCGGCGCCTGCTTGTTCAGGGAGTACAAGCAATCCAGCCAGTAATCCGTCTCGGTGTACGGGCAGAAGGTGACCTGGTAGCCCAAGGTCTTCAGCATCAGGCTGAAGGCGACGGTCGAGTCCTGGTCGTAGTTACTCTCATCATCGAGATCGATGCCGTCGATCGTGGGTATCGCCGCCTTGAGGGCCTGGAAGTTCTTGTAGAGGATGCTGTTGGGTCCCGTCCCCTGGCTCTGGATGAGGGATTGGATATTGGCGAAGTCGCTGGTCCCCCGGCCGCCGATAGAGAACAGGAGCCGATTCACCGAGGTCGTGCCCTTCTTGAGGCCGGTGAGTTGCCCGGGCCAGGCGGCAGGGCCGACGTATGTGCCGCCGGATACGACGGTTGAGTCGTTGTAGATCAGGTCGCCGGCCGTGGACACGTGGACGGCGCAGGCGACGACCGTCGTGAAGCCCGAGGCCTTGAGGTCGTCGATGGCCGTCAAGCCGCCGCTGTAGAGCGGGCTGGCGCCGTAAATCGAGGCAGTGATCGCATCCCTGGCATGTCTCCCTTGTACGAGGTCTGTCGACAATCTTACGCGCCTGTCCCGGCCCGCCCGACGTCCGACTCACGGATGGCCGGATGTCACGACGTCGCTCGAGTCGCCCGAGAGGAGCCCGAAGAGCGCGTTGCCGAGTTCGGACGGATGTGCATCCTTCTCGTTCGCGAGGACCACCACACCGATCCTGTCGCCTGGACTGCTTCCCGCCGAGAACGTGATGTAGCTGCTATATCCTGCGGCGGCGCCGTTCTTCCAGTATTTCGTCAGCCCATCAGGAGTCGGGGCCGTCCGGAAGAACAGGCCCAGGCCGGTCTGGGCGCCCGAACCCGTCGAGATCCGGGGCTGCCGGATCACCGGCAGGAGGGAGTTCAACGGGCTGGAGAGCAGGCCCATCTGGTATTTCAGCCAGGCCAGCATGTCGTCGCCCGTGGAGACGATGAGCCAGTCTCCGGGCGTGTAGGGGATGCGCCGGCCGCCGCGGAAGCCCGGGACGAGCCGGGCCTTCTGCCCTTCGTCGAGGTCGACGACCGTATCGGGCATCGCCAGGCTCGCGGCCTGGAGGAACGCGCGGAGCAAGGCCGCATACGAGTACCCCTGGGCTCCGGACTGGACGTAAGCGAGTATCGACCCCAGGAGCTCGAAGGCCGCGTCGGAGTAACTGTAGGTAGTGCCGGGTTCCGTCACGAGGAGCCCATTGCCTCGCGTGTTGATCTCGTCGAACAGCTTCTGATAACAGCGATCGGGGTGAAGCGTTTGCTCCGAGCTGTCGGGCGGGAACCCGGGCGCGAAATCGGCCAGGTCGACGAGCGCCACGGGGACGTCAACCTGCCAGACGGGTATCGTGACGCCGTGATCCTGCGCGTCCGGCACGTAGGCCTGGGCCGGGTCCGCGATCGACTTGATCGGCCCACCGGGCCGGGCCAGCCAGGCCAGCGCCGCCCCGGTGAAGGTCTTGGTGACCGAGCCGATCTCGAAGATCGAGGAACCGGTCGGTACGAGCTCCCCGGGGGGATCCACGATCCCGTAGCCTTTGACCGCGGGGACCGAATCGCCGGCCCCGATTAGCACCACCACGAGGGCCCCGACTCGATGATGACTCATGTAGCTCTCGACCTCAGCATCGATCCTCGCGGCCAGGTTCGTCATGTCGGCTTGCGGCATTTGCGAGTCTCCAGAGTTAGATTGGTCGAGCCGCCAGGTCGTGGAACAGCAGTCCGCCTGGTTGGGCCACTATCGGATGTCGAGCCAGGATGACGAGCCCCGTCAACTCCGGGCGAGGCGGTGCTGAAGATCGCAACGATTCAGCTCCACCGACCCCGTTTTCCTCCTCGACTCAGTTTTCTTCCTGTGACCTCTTTCCTCCTGACCCATAACTCAATTGGGGCGGTCCGCGTCGAGTACGTTCGGCCGATCCCGGGAGAGGGACCCTCATGATCGGCGGAACGACCACCGGTCCCCGGTGGCTGGAGCGGGGGACGGGCGGAGGCCCCGACGGGATCCCCGGCGGGGTCGGCCCCGTACCATGCGACGTAGTTCAGGGTCGATCCGCCGTCGCCGGTCCCGATGCCGGCGGGGGGACGTCCTTCGCGAAGCCCCAGAGGAAGTCCGTCTTGGTCGTGCCCGCAAAGAGTTGGGGATCTCCCGGGTCGACGAGGCCGTTGGCCACGTAGTTGATACCCGAGGGCTTGGGATGGGGCGGCGGCCAGGCCGCGGCGCGGTGGCAACTCATGCAGTTCGATTCGATCCCGAGCCGTCCGGGCCGGACGAACGTGCTTGCGTCGAAACCCGCCTCGAGGTACGGGTTGAAGCACACGACGTTGAGCCCAGCAGGGCTGTCCGGTCCGGTCGTGAACGAGTAGCCCACGGCGACGTCGTAGTGGTCGAATGGCGGCGCCACGTGCGGCCGGACCCCCTCGGGGATCTTGGGCTTCTTGTTCGACCACCAGAACGTCTGCCAGGTCCAGTTGTCGATCTCCCGGCTCGATACGTGCATCGCGACGAGGATCGCGTAATCGCCCGCCTGTGCCTTACCGGCGCCCAGTGCCTTGATGACGCTCGCCTCCTCCTGGTTCAACCTGAAGTGGTAGAATTGGTCGATGGGCACCACGGGAATCTCCTGGACCTTGATCTCCGCGACGCCGGGGGGGATGACGAGCATCTTGTTCGTCCAGGTATCGACGTCCGGGACCTGCGGGTGGGTGCTGGCGGCGGGCCCGTTCCAGTAGGTCAGCAGGGTGGCGGCCGTGCCGCTCACCACCTGATACGTGGGCTTAAGCATGATCGAATGATCAGAGAACGGCTTTACGCTACGTTCGGCAAGCGGGGTCGGCGGGCTGTTCTTGCCCCAACTCTGGTTGAGCTCGTTCATGACGGCCGTCGAGTCGTACTGGTTGACCCGCACGCCGTCGTAGATCTGCTTCGTGTACTTGACCGTTACTAGCTGCGAGGCGACCGGCTTCGCGGGTGGCCCCACCGCGGCGGGTGTCTGGAGCTGGGCGCGGCCGGTGTGGTCCAGCTGGCGGGCTCGGGTGAAGGGGTGAGCCTTGCCCGTCGGCCTCGCGGCGCCGCTGGATGGCTGCGGGAAGACGGAGAACTCGTCAACCCAGGTCTCGAAGACCGGGTACTTCTTGCCGTCGATCTCCTGCGAGGTGAGGGTCGAGAGCCCGCCCCAGATCTCCCAGGCATGCTTGATCATGGCCTCGGCATCGTTCCGGTCGATCCAGCCCTGGACTTCGTGGGCTTCGCGGAACTTGAACGAGTCGGGCATCGGGGTGTAAGTAAGGCCGATGGAGTTGGGACCCAGTTTCGGGACGTCTGCGGTTCTAGTCTGGCCGGCCGCCGGCTCATGCCAGCCGACCCGCGCCGAGGCGACAGCGACCATCGCCGGGACACAGGGAAGACTCACTCGCTTCAGGCTCATCATCGCGTTTCTCCGGTGAGCGGGAGGGTCCGGAGCGAGGCGCGCAGCCCGGTACGTCCGGTGCGAGCCCATCTCACTCTCCTCCCGTGGATCCTATTTGTGTGCAAAGCGGGATCGGCATGGGTTAGGACCTGGGTCGGGAACCATTCGGGGACTGAAGGGGCCGGGGGCCGTTCCACGGGCCATCAAATGCCCCGGGCCGCTTGTGCGGCCCGCGTCGATCTCGGGGACACCTTACGAGTCGTCGGGGTCCCCGGGAGTCGAACTCGAGTGGTCTCGGGCGAATCGTGACTCGATCGAATTCGCCGATGCTACACCGACGTCTCGGCCGCGTTCATCCTTGCCCCAGACCCATTCTCCTTGCTCATCGCCACGCCCTCCTCAACCGCCGATCTCGGTCCTCGCTCCTTCCGCTCGCTATAGTGTTCCCGTTCGCGTGACAGGATCTTCCCTGCGAGCTTCGAAGCGGGTCGGCAGATTGCGAAGCGAGGGACGTGGGGAGGACGTCATGTCGGGACAGGCGGGTGTTATCGGCAGGACGGTGAGGATTCAGGCGATCAGCTCTCCCATCTCTTCCTTGAGCCGTCGCAAGACACGCGATTTGGCCTGACGGACGGCGTTGGCCGTGATCCCCATCTCGGCGGCCACCTCCGCCGGTGAACGGTCCTCGATGACCACTCGCCAGAACGCCTTCCAGGTGCGGTCCTCGAACTGGCTGCGCACCAGGTTCAAGGCGCGGTGATACACTCCGGCGACGTCGGCCGGGGTCTCGGAGAGTTCGGACTCGTCCGACGGAGTGGGGACTTGCTGGAGCCGCTGCTGGGCATCGGTCCCGCCGGCCCCAGGTTCGCCCCGGTCCTGGAAGTAGTGCTGGAGTTTGTGCCGCGCAATCCGCGCATCCAGGCGCGGAAGGTCGTGCCCGGCCGGTCGGACTGGAACCTCCC
This sequence comes from uncultured Planctomycetota bacterium, assembly GCA_963743925.1. Lineage (GTDB taxonomy): Bacteria > Planctomycetota > Planctomycetia > Isosphaerales > Isosphaeraceae > CAVZRC01. Next base: position 908,181 of record CAVURY010000041.1, read on the forward strand.
CAGGTTGGAGGAGACCGTCGCGAAGACTTCTTGCGAGACGTCCTGGATGTCGTGAGCCTGGACGCCTGCCTGCCGGCACCAGTGGCGCACCAGCGGAGAGTACACCGTCACGATCCGTTCCCAGGCGTCCGGCTCGCGGGCGATGGCGCGGCGCAACAGAGAAGATGATGTCGAGTCATTAGATTTCATGTCGAATTGCACCACTCTAGCATCCGGTCCCAAGACAGAGCGACTCTTGTGTGCCGCATAGCGATCGGCTCGTCGCAGATCATCTGGCGCACACGGCCGACCATGTCGTCTTTGCCGAAAAGTGCTCCCAGGTTGCCGAGCTTAACTTTTCCGAATCCTTCGACAATTAATGTCACATGGCGGGGAACTCTTGCTTGGTCTGGCGCTTTTCGTTAGCGTGCTTAATATAATAGGTGCCGACGAGAGTTGGACCTCCTCCTCCGAGAGCCGGGAGTCGGGGGATCGTCACCTGGGGGACTTGATGAGCCGGATCGCCTGCCCCAGCTCGGAGAGACTGTTCGCCTTTGCGCTGGGCGAGCTGCCCGAGACCGACCTGGACGAGGTCGCCAAGCACCTCGATGCTTGCACCCGGTGCGACGAACAGGCCGGGCGGCTCGACGGGGCGGGCGACACGGTCCTGGCCGGGTTGAAGCTCCTCAGGGATCCCGGGCTGAGGATCCTGATCGCGGATCAGGAGCGATCGAGCGAGACGGGAGACGTCCCGACACCGACCGAGACTTGGGGCGACTTCCGGATCATCCGAGAGATCGGCCGGGGTGGCATGGGGATCGTCTACGAGGCCTATCAGGGGTCGCTGAACCGGCATGTGGCGCTGAAGTTCTTGCCCGAGAATGGCGACCGGGCCCGCTTCCTCCGCGAGGCCAAGGCCGCCGGCCGGCTACACCACACCCACATCGTGCCGGTCTTCGGTATCGGCGAGCAGGGCGGGCGTCATTACTACGTCATGCAGTTCATCGACGGGCAGGGCCTCGATGATCGGCTGAGGCGGCGCCGGCGCCGCGGCGGAGGGTCCATGTCAGGAGGCCGCCGCCGGCCCCGACTATCGCGAGGCGGCGCGGATCGGCGTCCAGGTCTCCGAGGCACTCGCCTACGCGCACGAACAGGGAGTGATCCATCGCGACATCAAGCCGTCGAATCTGCTGATCGACGCGGCGGGCAACCTCTGGATCACCGACTTCGGCCTGGCGAAAGATGCCGGCGACGAGGCGACCCTGACCCACACGGGCGACTTGCTCGGGACCCTGCGCTACATGGCACCGGAACGGATCGGCGGCCGAGGCGATGCGCGGGCCGACATCTACGGGCTGGGAGCCACGCTCTTCGAGCTGATCTGCGGCCGGCCGGCGTTCGACGAGACGGACCGGGCCGCGCTGCTGCATCAGCTCTTGCACCGCGTCCCGCCCCGGCCCCGGCAGCTCGACCCGAGGGTGCCGCGCGATCTGGAGACGATCGTCCTGAAGGCCATGGCGCGCGAGCCGGCCCATCGCTACACGACCGCCGCCGAGCTCGCCGAGGACTTGCGGCGGTTCCTCGAGGATCGGCCGATCCGGGCGCGGCGCGCCTCCGCGCCCGAGCAGGCGTGGCGGTGGTGCCGACGGAATCCGGTGATGGCGGGACTAACGGCGGCAGTCTTCGTCCTTCTGGTGGCGATGGTCGGGGTCGCCTCGTTCGGCTATGTGCAGACCATGCGGGCCCTGGACGAAGAGGCCGGCCAGAGGGTGGCGGCCCAGGCGGCGAAATCTCGGGCGACTGAAGAGGCCGAGCGCGCAGCGCGGCGGAGTATGAGATGCGGCGGCAGTGGTATGCCGCGAGCGTCAACCTGATGCAGCGGGCCTGGGACGCCGGCCACGTGCGGCGACTGCGGGCCCTGCTGGCAGCGACGGAAAGCTATCCCGAGCGGGGCTTCGAGTGGCATTACTGGCAGCGACTCTGTCACCTGGAGCGGCACACCTTCATCGGCCACCGCGCCGGGATCAGCTCGGCGTCCTACTCGCCGGATGGGAGCCGGCTGGCGACGGCGAGCGCAGACGGCACGGTGAAGGTCTGGGATGCCACAGGCGGCCCGGAACGGCTCACCCTCGAGACACATGGGAGGGATGCCAGGTCGGTGTGCTGGTCGCCGGACGGGAGCCGGCTGGCCGCGGCGAGCGGAGACGGCGCGGTCACAGTCTGGGGCGCGGCCGACGGCCGGAAGCGGCTCACGCTCACCGGTCATGGCGGCGGCGACTGGTCCGTATCCTGGTCGCCCGACGGGAGTCGGCTGGCCACGGGCGGTCAGGATAGGACAGTCCGGGTGTGGGACGCCGAAGGCGGCCGAGAGATCCTGACACTCGGGGGGCATAGCGGCGCGGTGCGTTGCGTGTCCTGGTCCCCCGACGGCAACGCCCTGGCGACGTCGAATGCAGACCACACGGCGCGGGTCTGGGACGCCGGCTCCGGCCGCCAACTCCTGGCTCTCAAGGGGCATGCGGGCGAGGTCTTGTCGGTGTGCTGGTCGCCCGACGGGAGCCGGCTGGCCACCGGGAGCGAGGACGGTACGGTGAGAGTGTGGGACGCTTTCGGCGGCACGGACTTGCTGGTCCTCCAGGGGCATACGGGCCAGGTCCTTTCCGTGTGCTGGTCCCCCGATGGCAGGCGGCTGGCCAGCGCGAGCTGGGACGGGACGGCAAAGGTCTGGGACGCCACCACCGGCCGCCAACTCCGGGCTCTCCAGGGGCATGCGGGCCGGGTCTTGTCGGTGTCCTGGTCGCCCGACGGGAGGCGGCTGGCGACGGGGAGCGCGGGCGTGGACGCGAAGGTCTGGGACATCGACACCGGCCGTCAACTCCTGGCCCTCGAGGGGCATAGCGGCGCGGTGCGTTGCGTGTCCTGGTCCCCCGACGGCAACGCCCTGGCGACGGCGAGTGCAGACCTTTCGGCGCGGAGCTGGGACGTCACCGGAGGTCGGGCACCGATGGACCTCAAGGGGCATGCAGACCAGGTCTCATGTGTGTGCTGGTCTCCGGACGGGAGGCGGCTGGCCAGCGCGAGCTGGGACGGGACGGCGAAGGTCTGGGACGCCACCACCGGCCGCCAACTCCTCGCCCTCAAGGGGCATGAAGGACGGATGCCATCGGTGTGCTGGTCGCCGGACGGAGGGCGGCTGGCCGCCGCGAGCCGGGACGGGACGGCGAAGGTCTGGGATGCCACCACCGGCCGCGAGCTCCTCGCATTCGAGGGCCACGATAACAATATCACCTCGATCTGCTGGTCGCCCGACGGGAGTCGGCTGGCGACGGGGAGTGCGGACGGGACGGCGAAGGTCTGGGACGTGGGCGAGGGCCGCGAGCTCCTCACGCTCCAGGAGCATGCGAGCCGGGTCCGGTCGGTATCCTGGTCCCCCGATGGGACGCGACTCGCCACGGGATCCGTTGACGGTATCGTCAGGGTATGGGAGGCGGCCTCCGCCGATGCGATGCGGGAATGGACCCGCCAGGATCGTAAGGTGCAAGACCTCCTGGCCTCGGACACCTTCCGCGGCCCCTAATGGATAACGGTGCACGAAGGGCATTGGTCCCGCTGGAGAACAAGCGGAACTTCCTCGAAGTCTCGGGGGAGATCGTGGAACGAGTCGATCCGGTCTTCTTCTCCGACCCGATGACCGCGGCAATGAAGGCGCTGGGGATGACTTGACGGGAGATCCCGGTGCCCGTGAAAGCCATGGCGGGCCATCCCCCAGAGAGGCCCGGCGCCGGATTATCGGGAGCGGTCCGGTCGATCTGGACTTGTCGCACCGCCAAGGATACTGTCATGCAGTCGACGATGGAAACCCGACCAATCGTGTCCTTCCTCGATCCTCCGTTCCGAATCGATCTCGCCGAATATGATCCCCAAGACCCCGATGAACCCCGATGATCGGCCGAAACGGCACTCGCTCGCCTCACAGGTCTTGCGAGACCTCTGGACGGCGCTCGTGCCACTGATCGTCTTCGAGGCGGCATTCAAAGGGGTCGTATTCCTGATCGGCGTCATCGGGACGGGCTGGGTGATCGCGCCACTGATCGCGCGGACCGGTCGATCCGCCGTGACGAACACCGAGATCGCTCATTTCCTGCTCTCCCCGACGGGGTTGGTCTATCTGGTGCTGATCGCCCTCTCGCTGATGTTGGGGACCTTGGTCGAGCATGTCGGCGTGCTCGCGATCGTGGCGACGCAGGTTCGGGGCAAAGGCGTCACGGTCTCGGGCACGGCGGCGGATCTGGCGTCGGTCTTCCTCCGCTTGCTCACCTTCGGCGTTCGCAGCCTGGTGATGCTGGCGTTCCTCTCGGCCCCGTTCGTGGTCCTGGGGGGCCTCGCGTATCTCGCATTGCTCTCGAGGCAAGATATCAACTATTACCTGACCAACCGTCCGCCGATCTGGTATGTCTCGCTGGGGATCGGCGGAATCCTCATCGCCGGGCTCGCGGCGCTGCTGGCGAGACTCTACGTGGACCTCGTCTTCGTGATGCCGATCCTGCTATTCGGGGAGCGGCGCGGTCGGGCCGCGATCGACGAGAGTCGGGCGCTCGCCGCCGGCGCCCGGTTGCGGATCGGGGCGATCTTGTTCGGCTGGCAGGCGGTGGGCACGCTCCTGAGCGTGGTTCTCGTGTGGGGGTTCGGCCGGTCCTGCGCGTTCCTCCTCGCGCCGGCCGAGGCTCGGCCGAGAGTCCTCGTCCCGCTGGTGGCCGGCCTGCTGGCGTCCCAGGCGTTCATGGTCGCGGCGATCTCTTTCTTGCTGGTGGCGATCCATTGCCTGCTGATCCTCCACCTCTACCTCGAGCGTGGAGGGACGCTGGATGCCTGGGTTGCCAGCGGACCATGGCCGATCGCCACCCGGGCGATGAGGATCGTCGAGGCGGCCGGCCCGCGCGTCCGGAGGTTCCTCCGCGTGAGGGTGGCGGGTGCCGCGGCCCTGCTCGGCCTCGTCGGATACCTGGCGTTCAGCGTGCCGAACCGGCTCGGGCGCGACGTGCCGATTGTCGTCGTCGCCCATCGCGGCTACGAGCGACTCGCCCCGGAGAACACCCTGAGCGCGTTCCGCAAGGCCATCGAGATCGGCGCCGACTACGCCGAGCTCGACGTCCAGGAGACCGCCGATGGCGTGGTCGTTGTCATTCACGATCGCGATCTGATGCGACTGGCGGGTGATCCGCGGCGGATCTCCGACATCACGTTCGCCGAGGCACGCACGCTGGACCTCGGCCGGCGGTTCAGCCCGGAATTCGTCGGCGAGCGAATCCCGACGCTCTCCGAGGTGATCGCGCTGGCCCGCGGCAAGATCAAGCTCCAGATCGAGCTGAAGTATTACGGCAAGGACCGCGGATTGGCCGCCAAGGTGGCCGACCTGATCCGTCGCGAAAACTTCGAGTCGGAATGCGAAGTCACCTCGCTGGACCATGAAGGACTGATGGCGGCCAAGCGGCAGAACCCTCGGCTCACGGTCGTGGCCCTGATCACCTATGCGTTCGGGGACCCCGCCCGGCTCGACGTCGAGGGGCTGAGCGTCAATACGGGGGTGCTGAGCGACCGGCTGATCCGCGCCGTGAAGCGACGCGATCTGCGTCTTTATGCGTGGACGGTCGATGACCCCAAGGCCATGGTCCGGCTGATCGAGCGCGGGGTAGGGGGGCTCGTCACCAACGCGCCCGAGGAAGCGTTACGAATCCGTCGCGAGCGCGCCTCCCTAGGCGATGCCGAGCGTCGCATCCTCTCCGCGCGATACCTCCTCGGGCTCGACTCGACGCTCAAGACCGATGCCGAAGCCGCCGTTGAGGGCGAGGCCGAGGTCAGCCCGTGAACCGTCGGCCTCTCCCGAACGCTGCCGACTGGGGCACGACATGACTTTGTGATAAAGTCAGTCGTTCACCCTTCTTCAGCCTCCGGGGAGCGGCTCGGCCATGAACTTCGACCAGTTGATCAGGTTCGCGGTGGCACAGGGTGCGTCGGACCTGCACCTCCAGACCGGTGCCTCGCCGATGGTCCGCATCAACGGCCTGATCCGCGTCGTGGAGTCGCCGCCGGTCTCCGAAGAGGAGCTGAGGCAGTTCATCCTGTCGATCGGGCCGGGATTGACCGCCGATGCACTGACCGCGGCGATGGTGCAGGGCCTCGACTTCTCGTACGAGATCCACGGACTCTCCCGATTCCGGTGCAACATCTACAGCCAGATGGGCACCCCGTCGCTGGTCATGCGCGTCATCCAGCTCAAGATCCGCACCATCGAGGAACTTCACCTCCCGCAGGTGATCCACGATATCACGCTGTCGATGCGCGGGTTGACCCTGGTCACGGGCACGACCGGCAGCGGCAAGTCCACGACCCTCGCCGCCATGGTCGACCTGATCAACAACACATTCCGATGCAAGATCATCACCATCGAGGACCCGATCGAGTACACGCACGTCAACCAGAAGGCGTTGATCTCTCAGCTCGAGCTCGGCCGCGACACGCCGTCGTTCGAGCATGGACTTCGGCAGGCCATGCGGCAAGACCCGGACGTGATCCTGGTCGGCGAGGTCCGCGATAGCGAGACCATGCGGATGGCCCTCCGCGCCGCCGACACCGGACACCAGGTGTTCACCACGGTGCACAGCTCGAACGCCGCCCAGACCATCGAGCGCATCCTGGCGATGATCCCTCCCGAGGAGCGTGCGATCGCCACGTCGCAACTGGCCGGCTCGCTCGCGGCGGTCATCTCCCAGCGCCTGGCGGTCACGCGGGACGATCATCGCCGCGCGGCGATGGAGATCCTCCGGGGCGGGCCCGTGACCTCGAAGTTCATCCTGGAGAACCGACTCGGCGAGCTCAGCGACTACATCAGCACCCGGGAGCAGGGGATGCAGCGGTTCGACCAGCACCTCATCGACCTCTACAACCAGAAGGTGATCTCCGGCACCGAAGCCATGCGGCTGGCTACGAATCCCGAGGCCGTCGCCATGGGTTTGCGCGGGATTCACTGAGCTCCCTTCCAGAGCGGGAGATGTGAACGATGAGATGGCTCCGGTTGCATGCACGGCAATGGATCAACTCGATCGCATCGGCATTGATCGTACTCGCGCTGGCGATCTGGGTGATCCGGCCCACACCGTTCAAAGAATGGTTGGGTGCATCGGGCTTGAACAACGGCGGCACTCCCTTGTCGATCCTCAATGGCTGGGTCGCCTATCACGATGCCCCGTTAACTCCTGTCGGGTTTCTTTCACTCTTCCCGATTTATGATCTTCTGACCCTCGGGGCATTGCTCACCGCCCTCGCTGTTCTCCTGATCGTGATCACAGCACAGTGGCGAGGTGAGAGACGCGGATCATGGTGGACCAAATCCCTCGCTTCGTCGGTCTTCCCCGGGCTTGGGATGCGAGTCCGAACCGTCATGGCCGTGATCGCGATCCTGGGAATTCTCCTCGGTTGGGAGATCGTCGCGTGGCGGAACTGGCGGATAGCCCGAAACCTCCTCGCGCAGGCTGCATCGCATCGCGAACATGAGGGATTTTGGATTGACGAGTTACAGCTCTACGAACGAGACCTCGCCCGACTCGACTCTGATGCGTCAGGGTCGTCTGACGACAGACAGACGCCCGAGGCACGGGCCGCCTCGAAGGCCTATTGGCGCGATCAGTTGCAAGATCGATCCGCAATCGCCGTCGCCCGCGCCGCCTACCACGGCGAATTGAGACGCAAGTACGAGTGGGCGGCCAAGAATCCCACGCAGCCGGTCCCACCTGATCCGCGGGCGCCCGTCGAATCGCAACAGCCAAATCCTTACAATTTGATGCATATGGGGAGATACGCTGAGGCACTCGTCGGATTCGAGGATATGATCCGGCGCTATCCCGACCTCGTCTCGGCACACGAACAGCGTGCCTGGATCTCGGCTACTTGCCCCGACGCCAGGTTCCGATCGGGTAAGCTTGCCGTCCAGGAGGCCACCCGTGCGGCCGAACTGGCCAACTGGGGCGATGATGGCGTCCTGATGGTACTCGCAGCCGCCTACGCGGAGGTCGGCGATTTTGCGAGCGCAGTGCGATGGCAAGAACGCGCCCTGGAGCTCGATCGGAAGAATATGGAGCGCTTCCCGCCAAACCCCCCAAGGGGTTTACTGGGTATCACGACAAAGGAAGACGACCGGCTTGCCCTTTACAAGGCTGGCAAGCCATTTCGAATGCAGGATCATTCCAAATTGAAGTAATCGGCTCGAAGGCATCGAACGAGGGAGGGGGAGGAATCGAGGTTAACGATCCCTCCCCGATCCACGAGGCCTGATCGCCAGTTCGGAAATCAGCGACCCGGACGGCGTTCACGCTCTTCGGGCTGCGCCGGATGCGCGGGACGTCCGCGCTGGGCGGGAGCCGGTCGTACGGCCTTGGGGGCGGGTCGTGCGGCTTTGGGTGCGGCTTGTCTCGCAGGCGCGGCGCGGGGTGCCTCGCCCGCGGGGCGGCCGGCATGCGCCTCCGAGCCGTGGGCCGATGCCCGCTCCCCTTCGCCACGGTGAGCGACGGCGGCTCGCGCGGCGCCGGCACCGCCGGGATGCTCGGTTGGATGGCCGCCGGGATGTCCAGCGGGACGCGCTGGGTGCGCCGCGATCGGCGAGTGGGGCATGCTCATCGTCCGGGGGCGGGTGGGTGCACCGGCACGCGCGGCTTCCCGCTCCTGATGCTGTCGCTGCTCACGCACCTGGTGCAACTGGGCCACCTGCTGACGCAATTGCTGGCGTTCGGCCTCGCTCACCCGGACCATCCGCAAGTTCTTCCCGGCGATCGGATCGGCCGCCAAACGGCTCAGGGACATCCCCATCGTCCGATGGTCGACCACCGTGATATTTCGCGTGATCGACACGTTCCGTTCGATGCGGATCTGCTCGGCGTAGGTCACCGGGGGCCGCATCGCCACGTTGTCACGGCGTAGCACGTACGCCTCGCGGGCCTGAATGATCCAGCGCGGATTCTGCTGAACGTTGATGACCGCGTAATACGAGAATAACGGGTCGTAGTACATCGGGCGGCCGACCGAGAAGCTGAACGAGAACCAAGGGACGATCCCCACGCTGACATTGGTCTGTGCGTAGTAGTTGCCGAACAGATACTGGTTGGTGCTCGCCTGCACGAACAGGTTGGCGGTCACGGCGGAACCGACGATGCTGATCGAGGGCGTGAACGCGAAGCCGGGCTGGGCATAAACCGGTTGGGGATAGTAGACCGGCGCGAACATGAGTCCGCGGTTGGCCACGGGCAGGTCCCAGTATCCGGGTACGAAGAGATAGCCGCTGGGCGTCCAGACGTAATGAGGGGGCATCCAGATCCAGTTCGTCTGCACGGCCGCCCAGAACCCGGGCCGCCAGGCATACCCATTCGGTTGCCAGACCCAGTAGCCTGGCGTCCATGCCACGTTCGGTGATGGCTGCGGCGTGTTGGGGCCCGCTTCCATGGTCGCCGGCGGCGGCGGCATGTACGTCGCTTGAGGCTGCGCCTGGACCTGGGGTTGCCCCGGACTTTGCCCGGCGCTCGCCGGCATCCAGGATCCCGGGACCCACTGATTTCCATCGTCCACCTGGTGCCAGTAACCGGGGACCCACTGGGTATTTGGCGGTGGCTCACGCCAGACGCCGCTGACCCACAAGTAATCGTTGCGGGTGGTGTCCCAGGCCCAGTATCCCGGAATCCACTGGATGTTCTGCCCCGACGGCTTCTGATCCGGGGGCAACTCCTGAATCGGTTCGGGGGGGGCCTTGGCGACGACCGGCGCGGCCTTGGGATCGTGGACGACCGGCGACGCAAACGCCTCGTGCACGGGGCCTTGAGTCAGGACCTGTCCCCCCTGCGGATCCGTGCCCTCCGCCGCATCCGGTGCGGGTCCATTGGCCGGAGGGACGTCTCCCTGGGCAATCGGTGTCGGATCCGGTGGAGGCTCCTGGCTCCACGAAATCGAGGGATTCAGCATCCCCGAGAGGAACGCGACCAACAGGGCGAAAACGAACCGGATGCGTCGTCCGGATTGACCGGGAACTCGAGGTATCGCCACGTGTGCTCTCCTTAGACTCGCGTGACCTCAGACCACCGCATCAGGGCGGCGGCGCGGGAGAATCGGGTCGATGGGTACGGGCTTCCAACCCGTGTCGGGACAAGACCGCAGGCAGGATGCCTGGCGTCGTCCTTTCAGACACCGAAATCACGCGCGATCGGGATTCTAATCTCATCCCGAAAAATCGTCTGCCGGAGTCTCTCAAAAACCTCGAGGCCCGTAAGCGTTCCAGACCGCCCAATTTTCCGGGATGAGCCACACTCCGTCACGCGGCGATCCCATCATGCCTGAACTCGCGCGAGGCGATGTCGATGGTCAACTCATCCGCGATGGGGAGCTCCTGGGCATAGGCTATGAGCAAGGACAGGTCGGCGATCCGGTTGAGGCGGCGTGGGAGTCCGCTACCGGCGTAGTAAAGTGCGGTCAAACCGGCGGGTGAAAAGAGCGGCACCCGGGCACCTGCGGCCTCGAGTCGGCCCAGGAGATAGGTTGACGTTTCCGATTCGGTCAAGGGGCCAAGGAGGCACCTTGCGGCAAGTCGGTCGGCGAGGCCCGGGGGAAGATCCAGGAGAGCCTCCGTACCGCCGACGAGCAACAGCGAGAGGTCGGGCGAACCATCCGTCGTGAAGTTGAGCAGCAGTCGGAGGGCCTCGAAGGTGGAATGGTGGGCGATCAAATGGGCCTCGTCGACGACGAGCAAGGGTCGCCGACCCTGAGAGACCGCCCCGGCAAGGTGGCCGCGCAATTGCCGCAGGGCTTCGTGGAGCGAAGCCGTTGACGTGGGCTGGCCGCCGAACTCCTCGGCGAGTAGAGCGACGAGTTCAGATGTGGGCATCGCCGGGAACGTGACATGCACCACCGGGCCATCCCATTGGCTCGACAGCCGGCGTGCGAGGAGTGTCTTGCCCGACCCTGGAGGTCCGAACAAGACGGCCGGGCCGCGGCGCTGCTCCAGTGCGTAACGAAGCCGTCTCAGCACGCCCTCATGGCTGGGCAAGGCCACGTATCTGGAAGGACTCACCGTCTCGCCGAAGGGGCGACGCTCCAGCCCGTAGTGGGTCTCGTACACGTTCGGGTCCTTCCGTGCATGAGTCCTTGAGGTTCCGGCCCGTGATCCCGAGACTCTGAGTCCGTAGCGGCCCGAGAAGGACTCCATTCAGACGAATGTCTCGGCAAGTCCCAGGAGCGGAACCCCGCCGGCTTCCAGGACCTCTCGGGCGCGGAGGATCGCACGTTCTCCGGTCAAACCGTTGTGGTGGACGAGCACCGCGGCATCGACCGAGCGGTGGAGCACGGCCGCATTCAAACCGGTGAACAAGGGACCGCCGTCGAGCAGGATCAGGTCGAACTCGCGGCGGAGTCGAGCCAGCGAGCACGTCCAGGCCGGGCCTGCCAGGAAGTCGCGAGGTCTGGCAACGGCGCTCCGCATCGGCAAGATGGTGAGGTGATCATCGGGGGCGTCGATCAAGGCGTCCGAGAGCGACTGGCCGCCCTCGACCACGTCGTCCAGGCCGACCTGGGGGCGTAAGCCGAGCAGGCGCGCGATCATCGGGCCGGTGAGGTCGGCGTCCACGAGCACGGTGCGGCAAGAATGGCGCGATAATGCGCGAGCCAGGGTCAGCACGAGGGTCGACCTCCCCTCGGCTCGATGACAACTGGTGAAGAGGATGACCCGGATATTCTGCCGCTGCCGGCATTCAACCAGAAAATCGGCCATCCGCTCGAACCGATCGCCCCACTCCTTCTCGAGCGTCAGTACCACGGACGGCCATTGCAACTCGTTCAGCGGCTCGAGAGCCACCTCCCTGGCGATGGACCTCCGCGAGGAATCGCCGCTTAACTGCGTCGGGATCGGAGCATCAAGAGGGTTTGTGCCCGGCTCCGAGGTTGGCCATGAGCGCTGCGAAGCGTGGGCGGGCCAATGGGGGGCCGGGGGTACAGTCTGAGCCGGGTCGGCCTTATCACGCTGGGCATAAGCCCTCGCCAGGGCCTCGTCAACTTCCCGCATGCGCCGGCTCCTCCCTGCTGTCGTCCGGCAACACGTAGCCGGGGAAAATGACGGGGACTTCCATGTCGGCGACCGGTGGCCCGATCACCGGACTGAGCGTTTCGGACGACGACGAACGGATATCGATCGAGCCTTCCATCGGTGAATCCGCCGGTCGACTCGACTCGATCGAGGCCGTCGGGATCTGTCGATCCTTCGGGTCGGCCCCGGCCCGCTCCGTCCAGGAGGGGAGGATCAGGGCCCGTGACGCCAGGTTCGCCCAGGCCAGTGCACTGCCCCCGAGTAGCGGCAACATCGACATCAGAGACCAGGCCGCGATCCGCACGCCTCGGCGAAGCCGACGCGGCCGCTCGCGGCGATGCGAAGGTCGTCGCCATTCCACGCGACCCGAGGGTGTGGCGTCGGGTTCGACGGTCTTCGACCGGACTTTCGGTACGGAGATGAGGACGGCCATGGTCCCCGCGGGCAAACATCCGCATCGCGTGGCGGGCATCGTGAGATCGGTATGAACTTGACTCATGGCGGCATCCCCGCTACCTGACTGTCCCTGGTCGCATCGCCGCTTCGGTGTCGTCGGAGGCCGATCGAGGCGTCACGGCACCTGGCGTCTCTCCCGATTCGTTTTGTTTCATCGACCCGGCGGCCCGTCAAACTTGAACAGCCTTGACGAAAATGCCGAAGCCGGTGTCTTGTCGGATCGATCGGGTTAAAAAGCCGTTATATTCGCGCCAATCGGCAGATGTCCCGCCCGTTCGCAACGCGAAGGCGATCGCTCGGTGTGCCTGTCCTGATGGGAAAAACCGGAAAGCCCGGCTCGGGTCGGCCCAGGAAAGGCCGGGTCCAGAGTCGGGCCCGAAGGGAGCATGGTGGTCCAACGCGAGCGTGCGTCCCGCGTTTCCGCGTCGTCGAAAGCGGGGAGGGGAAACGCAAGGATCGAGCTCAACGCCCGCGGAATAACCCGAAGAAACCGCGCCCGCCGCCGCCCCCGAACCGAGGTTGAGGTGTCATTTCCGACTCGAATCTGGGACCACTGGCGATCAGGGACGGTCGGCCTCCCTCGTACTCGACAACCGGTCGGAAGGTCGGCGGGGCTCCGGCGAGACGGCCGGAGGAACGCCCTCCATTGGCCAGGTCGAGGGAACGGACCTGATCCTCGGTGACATAGGGATTATGTCCGGCCCATCGCGACTCCACCACCTCCAGGACATTCAGGGGCGCGAACATCGCTTCCCCACCGACCGAGATCCAGTCCGCCGCGTATGGGTTGCTCTCGTCGACCCGGCCGTCCATCCCATAGACCAGGCTGTATTCGTAGAATACGACGCGGTCCTTGTCTTCCTGGCCGTTGAGCATCGATCCGGAGTTGCCGTGCAATTCCAGCACGATCCGTACGGCCCGGGGGCCGCGGCCGGGGATCGCATGATAGCTGGCGATGTATTTGTAGATTCCATGGTTCCAGACCTCGTTGATCATCCCGCGCGGAGGGAATGCCCGGAGGTTCGCGAGTAGCGTCCTCTTTTCGCCGCGGATGTGCGTCTCGAGCATCGCATGGACCCTGGGCACGCTGTAATCGGTCGGGTCCGGGCCGGGGCGGGGCGGTCCGGGCGGGATGTCGGTGGCATGGTCGCCGATCCGGTGATTGAGGTGATTCTCGCCCAGCTCGGCCCAGAGGCCCTTGAGCTCGTCGCGCGTCAGACCCGACCCCGGAGCCGGGGTCGGTTCGTTCAGGAGGATCGAGGCGACCGCACCACCGAGGCAATGGCCCGGCCACCGAGAAATCCCGTTGGTCTGGCTGAACGCCGCCTCATATTGCCGCGCCCCCGAGCTCAGGACCTGGTCGTACTTGAGGAGCGGCGATTGGGTCTGGAATCTCGTGAGCTGATTCCCATGCTCCTTGTCCGGCCCCAGCCATGTCAGGTCGTCGTAGAGGTTCGGGAACCAGGTCGCGTCGTCGCCGGGAGCGGGCTGAGTCTCCAGCAAGCCATTCGGGCCCGCCAGGACGATGTCCACTCCGGGTGGGATGTAGGAGCCCGGCGTCGCGATCAACTGGTCATCGCCGTTGACGGACATGGTGTTGACTCGTCCGTTTCCGCCGGCCCAGGGCTCATGGATCGAGTCGGCCTTCGTCGGCCAATAGTAGAAGTTCCAGGGCCTTTTTACGCTCTGGCCCACCTGGACGAAGGTGGTTTCCACCGTGTAGGACGGCTTCGCCCCCTTCACCTTGAAGGTAACCCAACCCTCCTGATCCGGCCCGATCTCCTTACCGTTGGTCAGGGCTTGGCCCTTGGGCCCCTTCAATTCCACGACATGACCCGAACTCGCCTTGATCGTCAATTCGCCGCCGAAACGCGTCGGGATATAAACTCCGAAGTAGCGGTCGCCGTTCTCTCCACTCGACGTGCCTCCCAACGGGATGCTCGTCACTTGCTCACCGGTCTGTGCCTCGACCGCCACACCCATCGTGGCGGCAAGGGCCAACGCGAACAGACCACCGAGCCGGTTGCCACTACGCATGCTGCCTCCCATACCGGTGTTGATTGAATCCACCCGATCGCGCCGACGCTCGAGTCCAGGAAGTCATCTCTTGGAATCCTGGCCTCGGGTGAATCTTCGAGTCACGACCCGACGGTGACTTGTCCCAGGTCCCCCATCTTGGTTCGGCTCCGAAACCGTCATCAGTGGATGGCAATTCGCTGGACCTCCCAAGTTATCTCCTTGAAACTCGTCAAAGCCCCTAGAGTACGTCAAGGCGTCAGTCTCTCGATTTTCTCAAGTTCTGTAAATCGGGAGGGAGTTGATGCCGATAACCAAGCATGGCCACCCCTGGGGTGGAGAGCGAGAGTCGGCCAAGATGACCGGCTTGAGGCTTCCGCCACCGTGACAAGGCCTTCGTGATCAGCGCCCCATCGCAGGGTGGGGAGTCGTTCGCTTCAAGGCGCTTCTGGCGCCTGGAAAGCGTACACCAGTGTGATCGGTGGTGTTGGCGTTCGGACGCTGTCCAGCATCGGCCGTGCCTAACCATCAGGGGCATCGTAAGCTCACCGACTCGATCGAGACATCGACCGACAACCTCTCTCTACACAGAGGACATCGCGATGACCAGTGCGGTACTCGTTATTGCTTTGAGCTTGTCCGGACAGTCCCCGCAAGGGACTTACCCGACGGCTCAAGGCCCAGCCAAAATCCTTCCGGCGCCCCAGGCCCCGGCCAAGATAGCTCCGGCGCCCCAGGCTCCGGCGAAGATCCTGCCGGCGCCCCAGGCTCCGGCGAAGATCCTGCCGGCTCCTCAGGCCCCGTCCAAGATCGCCCCGGCGCCCCAGGCCCCGGCGAAGATCATGCCGGCTCCTCAGGCCCCGTCGAAGATCGCCCCGGCGCCCTATGCCCCGTCCAAGATCCTGCCGGCGCCCCAGGCCCCGAGCAAGATCGCCCCGGCGCCCTATGCCCCGTCGAAGATCGCCCCGGCGCCCCAGGCTCCGGCCAAGATCATGCCCGCGCCCCAAGCCCCGAGCAAGATCGCCCCGGCGCCCTATGCCCCGTCGAAGATCGCCCCGGCGCCCCAGGCTCCGGCCAAGATCATGCCGGCTCCTCAGGCCCCGTCGAAGATCGCCCCGGCACCTCAGGCTCCGAGCAAGGTCGCCCCGGCACCCTATGCTCCGGCCAAGGTCCTGCCCGCGCCCCAGGCTCCGGCCAAGGTCGCCCCGGCACCCCAGTCCAGCTACGTTCCGACGGCCGTTCCCCAGGCCCCGGGCAAGTATTGATCGGATGTGCGACGCGCGAATCCGCTGCAGGCCGAGCTCGTCGCCCATTCTGATCTGAGGGATTGCTCTCGACTGCGGCGCCCGTCTCCTCCGGGGATGGTCGTCGCAGTTATCGTTTCGAACTCACTCTGTCGAACAGTCATTTCCCTCCCGGGGGATTGCCGTGTTCTGGTCGTCGTCCATCTCGGGTGCTCGATATCAATCAGGGCCCCAAGAGACGATATTTCTTGAGTCCATGGAAGATTGCGCGGTAGAGGCTTCCTGACCGGCCGTTTCTTGCCCCGTCCAGGATCGCTCCATCGGTGGAGGAGATCCCGCTCGCGCGGATCAAGTAGTTGATCGAGAGCGAAAGACGGGCCGCCGGGTAGATGGTCACATGGTCCGCGGCCACGTCGTAGACGGCGGACCTCAGGCGAATCGGGCGGTCATCGCGGGTCCCGAGCTTTTTATCGCGACCCGCACTGTAGATCGAGTAATAGCTGAGGTCGGTCGCGTTGATGAGCGGTGCGTTGAATACGAGGACGATCGACGTCAAATACCGCCGGGAGCCGGTCTGGTACTGCCGGATGATCTGCAAATCGGTGCCGGGCACGACCGAAATCGCCAGCGAACTCGTCGCGTCGGCGGGGGTCGGATCGTGCTGCTCTGCGGAGACGGTCGCGGAATTGATCGATGCCCCGGCGATCCTGGGAGTCAGCACGATCCGCACCGTTGCTTGCGCCCCGACGGCGAGGCTTCCGAGGTTCGCCGTCAGTATACCCGACGAAACCTGGAGGCTTCCCTGACTGGGGGTGGCTGACACGAATTCCATCGACGTCGGAATGACGTCGCTCAACACGACCTGCGTGGCCGTCGAAGGTCCGCCATCGGAGACCGTCAGGACGATCACCAAGGTCCCATCGATCACGGTTGGTACGGGCGACGACGTTTGACTCAGGGCGAGATCGGACAGGGCCTGGTCGACGACGATCACATTGCTGAAATGGGAATAGGTGATCGCTCCCAATCCCTCGACGAGCACCTGGGTGGGTGTCACGACGGCGACACGCCCGCCGGCGTCAACCTGGAGGGTGTCGTCCGCGGTGCTCCCCGCCGTCCCGCCGATGATGGTTCGGGGCAGGAGGCCGGCGGTCACGTCGAACGTATTGCTAAATGGCGATCCTATGACGGTGGTGAACTCGCCGGTGAGCTGGAGTTGCCGGCCGGTTGAGACCGTCTGAAGCTGGGTCGAGTCCAGGTCGAGCGCGATTCCGGCCGTCGCCCGGGAGAAGTCGAGTGTGTTGTCGCCCTGGCTGGCGGTCACTCGAGTCGAGCTGCCCGCCTGGAGCGTCAAGGAGAATGTGTCGCTCCCGCCGCCGCCAACGAACGTGTCGGCCGTGCCGTCGCTGTAATATGTGTCGTTGGATGCGTCGCCGGTGACGTTATTGGTGCCCGTTCCGCTGACGATGACCGGGACCCCCGAAAGGGTTCCATCCACGACGGAGCAATAACCCGTCGCGAGATCGACCGAAGTCGCCCCGTGGATCTGACTCAAGTCGAGGATGCTTGTACTTCCTCGCGAGTCGATGGATCCATCAAGTACGACGCCGTCGGCGAAGACGAACTGGTTGGTTCCCGACCCGCCGTTCAGGTTGGCGGTCGTAGCGGTGAGGATGTTGAAGGTGTCGTCGCCGCTGCCGCCCGTGAGCACGTCGAAGCCGGAGAAGGTGAGGAAGGTCGCCGTACCGTCCCCGTAGGTATCGGACACGTCGAGATTCCAGGTGCGATCGGCGTTTTCGCCGGTGAGCGAGTCGCCGATCCCCGATGTGGTCAGGATCGAGCCGATGTCGGAGAAGGTCTTGGAGATGGGGTCGGGCGATCCCGAGATGAACCCGCCCACCCCTGCGCTCGAGCCCGAGGTCAGGGTGACGGAGAGGGGCGTGGTGTAGTTTGTGAGGTCCAGGGTGTTGGTGCCTCCGCTCCCGGTGATCGAGCCGGTCAGGACGATCCCGTCGCTGAAGACGAAGTCATTGGTCCCTGCCCCGGCGTCGATGTTGACTCCGGTGCTGGTCACGAAATAGAAGGTGTCGTCGCCGTTGCCGCCGATGAGCGTATCGAATCCGGAGAAGACGAGGAAGGCGTGGGTGAGGTCGCCGTACCGATTGGTTCCGCCGAGGAACCACCAGCGTTCCGCGTTTTCGCCGATGAGCGTGTCGCGCTTGCCGGAGCTGGTCAGGATCGACCTGATGTTGAAGAAACCTCCGGAGATGGGGTCGGGCGATCCCGAGATGGACCCGCCCACACCATTGCCGGTTACCCCGGAGGTGAGCGTGACGGCGAGCGGGGAGGTGTAGGCGGTGAAGTCCAGGGTATCGAATGCGTCGATACCATCGATCGAGCCCTTCAGGACGGCACCATTGCTGAATACGAAGTTGTTGAACCCGCCGCCGCCGTCGAGGCTGATCCCGGTGGTGGCCAGGATGTTGAAGGTGTCGTCGCCGCTGCCTCCGACCAAGGCCGCCAGGCCCGTGAACGTCAGATTGGACCCGATCCGCCCGGCACTCCCGCCGTTCAGCGTCCATGTGATTGTGCCCGATGAGTCCGATCGAAGGGTATCCGCGCCACCTCCGTTCATGGTCAATGGATGTCCATAATTCCATGAATTATCCAATTCGAGCGTGTTCACACCGCCCGCGCTGAAATTGACGGTGATCATGGGCGACGTGCCCTGTCCGATGACCAATTCTTGATCTCCGGGCATGCTCGGGTCGAGGTCGATCGGGCTGTTCAAGTCGCCCGGCTTACCTGGATCATTCGGCAGATTGGTCGCCAGGACGAGTCGGTCACCGGGCAGGTCGGGCGAGGGCAACTCGCTCAAGATCAACCTGTCACCAGCTCCATCGCCGGTGAAGGTCACGGTCCCGGCGGCCGGATTATAGCCGGAGATCGTGATCGACAGCAGCGTCCGCTCCTCCAATCGCTCCAGAGTGAATGACTTCCGACGATCGCCCCGTCGCCGTCGCTCGCGGGCGCGAGAGAATCGACCCGCCATCCGTGTCATCCTTCCGACGAGTGCAAGCTGCGTCGGCATCGGAATACTCCCTGCTGATTCTCACTTGGAACCCGAGCAGGATCTTCGATCGACCTCCCTCTCTTCGCGAAACCGATGGTTTATGGGACCATTAGAGGCGCAATTCGTAATCGATATCGAGTCGATCCGCGTAGCCTGTCTCGGATGTAGGGGATCGCTCGATCGGCTAGCACGAATCCGGGAGGGCGAGCCTCCAGGCTACTCAAGCCGTGAGCCGGCTCGGACGGAGCCTCGCCCTCCCGGAATCACGAAATGCCGATTGGACTACCGAGATTGCCCGAGTTGAACAGCTCGGTTGGCGGTTTCCATCTTCTTTCATTCGCCGGCGAATTCGCGAAAAACGTCGATCCAAGGAGATCCAATCAAACCTAGGATACCCTTGCGCTTCTGGCCACGACTCGATCAGGAAAACCCTGATCGCGACTCGGGATTCATCCGAGGGGCGTTGCTGCGCCATCGCCCACATATTCATGCGTTTCCCGACCCGGCATGACCGATTCGATCCCGCAAATTCTTACCATGAGATGCTTTGGGACTCGAAATCAAGTCCGCCCATGATCATCCAGGCTGCCTCATCCTACCGGAGAAGTTGGCGACCTCGCGTGCCTTCCAATCACGCCGCAGACCGAGAATGCTCCGGTGCATGACGGGCACTGGAAGTAACCGATGGCGGTCGACTCCATCACTCTGAGACCGCTTAGTAGGAGTCCGACGAGATGATCTCGCCGAACGAACGGGTCGCCATCGCCCGCCAGGGGACCGGATTGATGGAAGCCTTCAGGAAGTGGACCGAACCGTCGGCGAACAACATATTCGCGCCCCCGGGGTGCATGCTCCAGTAGTCCTCGACATGGGCCTCGGGGTTATTGATCGTCCGGTTGCCATCCTCGAGACCCGCCGGGCCCAAGATCTGCGTCCAGCATTCTTCGGGCGACGGGTTGAACTGGTCGGTCCCGCCTTCGATAGGCGAGGTCTTGCCGAGCCAGCCATTGATCGAGCGGGCCACCCAGGTCACATACGACAGGTTGTGGCCGCGCTCGCCGACCATGATCGTGTTGCTCGTCCCGTCGGTGACGGCGGCGACCGACGTCGCGCTGTTTCGGTAGAAGATCCCGGCGTGCTGCCCCATCGGTCCGTTGCCGTTATTGTTCACCGAATCGTTGGCGCCGGACTGGCGCAAATCTCGCCGATCCCATACATGCCGACGTAATTGCCGCGTGCGAGGGTGTTGACGATGTGCGACGCGTTGTAGCTCCCGGGATTGGCGGGGTCGGGCGGATCCTCGAACACGGGGACGACCGAGGGTCCGAAATCCGACGGGCAGAGGTAGACGCTCAATGCGGTCAGGCTGCACGTGTCGTTGTCGTGGTAGGCCACCGAAAGGTTGACATTGATGGAGTCATACAGCGGCCCTGGTCAAGATGCGGCAGGATCATGCTCCCCCAGGCCCAGCCGGTCCCGAGGTCGACGCCGCTCTGATTCTCCTGGTCCTGGTTGCAGGCATCGAGGATGGTCCGGTTGATCGAGCTCACGTACCCCGGCGGGAAGACGTTCATGGCATCGTGATCGTTGTGCAGCGCCAGGCCGATCTGCTCGAGATTATTGACACATCCGGAGCGGCGGGCCGCCTCCCGTGCCGATTGCACGGCCGGAAGGAGGAGCGCGATCAGCACCGCGATGATCGCGATCACGACCAGCAGCTCGATCAACGTGAAACCCCGGCTACTCTTCCTGTCATCGTCAGTTCGCATCAAGATCCCCTCGATGATGATCATTGCTCGATCCGGGATAGGAACCGTTCTCACGACCCGGGAAAAGGAAATGGTGCGATGTAATCAGGGAAGGACCTGGTCCAATACCTCCGGGCACGCGGCACGCGATCGATTCAACCGCCAACGCAAAGTGCCGAGCGGAATTCGCAAGGAATCGGCGATCGCTGCGAAGCCGATCAGATCGAGCGCGCCCGGGACGAGGACATTGCGGTGATCGCGTCAGATCGGCCCCGGCGCCTCGCGTAAGATCCATCGAGATCGCCGATTCCTGGCCGAGTGCGTGTGAGGCCGTTTATGCCCCGCACGACGAGGAGGATCGTCGGATGGAGATATCCGTCTCGCGATGCCTGGGACGACGATCGTTGAACTCAGCCAGATGGAGAGACCGTTGCGCGATCGGGGTAGGACGACGCAAGTGAGGGCCTGACCTGGTCCTGGGCGGGATGGCCCGAATTCCCAAGACGATGCGCAGACGGCATTCTCGTCATGAAGACGATGGAGGCTCGTCGATCAGGCTCGGTGGGAAGCGAAATTGGGAGGGGCGCGCAGGCTCGATGGGAGTGGGTTGGAAAGGAATTGCCCGAGCGGAATCGCGGGGATCGCCAGTTCCTCGATCTGCTGAATCGAAGGCTCGCTGGCGAAGGTGACCGGGAGTTGGCCCTGAGCGAAGAAATGGCAGAGGAGGCAACCGTCGGTCGAGTCGCCCCCAGCCTGGGTGGGAGCGGCGGGGGCATGATCTTTCGAGGCGATGCCGATCAGATGCGATGATCCGGCAAACTCATGCAAGCACGGACCGCATAATGTCACGATGGCGTGGCATGCGATCAGCGAGCCAACAGGAGCTGTCTGACGAGCCGCGACATACCGATCCCGATACAATCGACCCGGTCGGATGAAACACCTGACTCCGATCCCCGGTCGGGTGTGTGTGCCTCACCTGAGGGAAACGCCACGGACGGGATCTTTTCACGAATCATCAACGCAGGCCACAGATACAAGAATCAGTATGAACGGTCCGGCCGGCTTCATCAAGACCCTTTCCGACCGACGAACCGGATTGGTGTTGGGCCACGTCACAGTTCGAGCTCTTGCCCGTCACTTGGACGACGCGACGGGGACGGCGACCACCTCAGCGCGCCAGGGCACGGCCGGCTGCCGTGCCGAGCAAGACCGCGACCAGTCCTCCGATTACGCTGCCGAGGATATAACCCAGGCAAGGTCCCGACTCCCCGCGCTCCCAGAGCGTCAGGACCTCCATCGAGAACGAAGAGAACGTGGTATAACCGCCCAGGAATCCGACCACGACCAGCAATCGAGCGTGGGGGTGTGGCAACCAGCGGCCCAGGAGCACCGTCAGCAAACCGATCGCGAACGAGCCCGACACGTTGATCGCGAACGTCGCCCATGGGAACCTCGTGCCGATCGACCGCGAGATGGCCACTCCCAACCAATAACGCGTGTTGACGCCAAGACTTCCCCCGATTGACAGGATCGCAACCTGATACCATGTCTCCACGCTGAGTACCCCTCGCCAATCGTGACGGTTTCACTTGACTTTATGGATGCGTATCGCAAAGCTGATGGGGCCTGATTCCGCCCGAAAGCTCGATCTTCGCGAGAATTCGCTCAGAGTTCCATCCATCGAACACCGAAAAATCGCCGGATCTTGCGGTGTATACGGATGCATCCTTTGACCGATGATGGAATCGTCGTAATTTAAGGCTCACCGGTCTACGCAATGTGTTCGGGCGGCAGGCGCGAATCCGAAGTATCGGACCTGGCGACATCGTCTCCCTTTCCATCATCCTGACAGATCTCGTTTCCAGCGTCTCACAGGAGTCCGGGCGGGAGGCGGCACGAGCTGCCGGCCCCGTCGCGACGGACTTGGCCCGTGAACTCGACGATCGCCCTGCTGCGCAACCAGAATCAGTTCATCCATCAGAGCCCGGCATCCAGGAGAGATCCCATGTCCCGTCGATCGCGCTCATGCGGCCTTCGGCTCCGGCGACAGCCGCCGTTCCGCCCGATCCTGGAAGATCTCGAGATCCGCGTCGTGCTGAGTCAGTCCGCGATCCGGCTGCCGATCCTCCTTCATAGCTGGTCTTCGCCGGGTGCGAACGCCTCCGGGCCAACCCGTCCGCAGATCATCTCGAGCGGACCCGTGGGCTACACACCGATCCAGATGACCACGGCGTATAACATCAGCAACATCACCTTCGGATCGATCAAGGGGGATGGCACGGGTCAGACCATCGCCATCGTCGATGCCTACGACGCACCCAACTTCGTCGACAGCGAGATCAACGGCCAGCCCAATCCCGCATTCAGCTCGAGCGACCTGGCCGTTTTCGACTCGACCTTTGGGATCCCGGATCCGCCGAGCTTCACCAAGTACAACCAGCTCGGCCAGCTCACGAACCTCCCCGGCACCGACCCGGCCGGCGCCGGAAATCTCTCCGGGACCTGGGAGATGGAGGAATCCCTCGACGTCGAGTGGGCTCACGCCATCGCGCCCGGCGCCAGCATCGACCTCGTCGAGGCGAATAACGACACCGACAACAACAACCTGTTCCAGGCCGTGGCCACGGCCGCAGGCCTCCCCGGAGTGTCGGTCGTCTCGATGAGCTGGGGGCTCCCCGAGTATAGCGGCCAGCAGTCGGTCGACTCCACCTTCACCACGCCGTCCGGACACCAGGGTGTGACATTCCTGGCGGCCTCCGGCGATCAGGGGTCGCCGGGATATTATCCCGCCTACTCTCCGAATGTAGTGGCGGTCGGCGGGACGACCCTCAATCTCAACGGAGACAACTCGATCCAGAGCGAGACCGCCTGGTCCGGCAGCGGCGGTGGGACCAGCCAGTATGAGACCGAGCCGGCGTACCAGGAGCAGGTCCAGAGCACCGGCATGAGGACCATCCCGGACGTGGCCTGGGACGCCGATCCCAATACGGGCGTCGCGGTCCTCGACACATACGACGCCGTCGGCAACCCCGGCGACTGGCTCTCGATCGGCGGCACGAGCCTCGCGTCGCCGAGCTGGGCGGGCCTGGTCGCGATCGCCGACCAGGGCCGGGTCCTCGCGGGGGCGACGACGCTCGACGGCCCCACCCAGACCCTCCCGGCCCTCTACTACGCACCCTCCACCGATTTCAATGATATCACCGTCGGGACCAACGGCGACTTCCAGGCCGGGACCGGCTACGATGAGGTCACCGGGCTGGGCTCGCCGCAGGCCGACCTGTTGATCCCCACCCTGGTCGCCTACGGGGCCGCGACCAAGATGGTCGTCTCGGCACAGCCCCCGAGCAACGTGATCGTCGATCAACCGTTCGGCGTCGCGGTCTCGGCCGTGAATGTCCAGGGCGATACCGATCCCGGGTTCAGCGGCACGGTGACCATCGCCCTCGAGAACAACCCGACCGGCGCCACCCTCGGCGGGACACTGACCGCGACGGCCGTCAATGGCGAGGCGGTCTTCGACGGGCTGACGCTCAACGAGCTGGGTAGTGGGTACAGTTTCATCATCACCAGCTCGAAATTCCCCTCGGTCACGACCGACTCCTTCAATATCATCGCCAATCCGACGCCGGGCTCCGGGACGTTTTACCCGGTCCCGACGGATGCCAGCCTGCGCTCCGCGTTCGCCCAGGCCCTGAGCAATAGCGACGCGAGCAACACGATCATCCTGGGGACCGGTACCTACGTACTCACCGACAAGTCGGCCGGCCAGATCGTGATCCAGAACGAATCGGCCTTCCCGAACAAGACCTTGACGATCATCGGCCAGGGCGAGACCAACTCGATCATCGAGCCCGGGAATTCCTCGTGGACGGACCGGATCTTCGAAGTGGTCAGTGGGAACAAGTTGACTGTGACCGTGGCTTTCCAGGATCTGGCCATCGAGCAGGGAAACGCGACTGACGGCGGCATCCTCGGCGGCACCGCGGCGCTGGGCGGAGGCGTCCTGATCGACGGCGGCACGGTCCAGATGACCCGGGTTGCGGTCTCGAACAATCTGGCCCAGGGCGCCAGGGGCGTTAACGGAAAGGCCGGCGGGGCCGGCGTAGCGGGCGGGAATGCCGGGGACGGGGGAAACGGTCGTGGCGGCGGCATCTATCTGGCGTCAGGGAACCTGGTCCTCAACAACGACCTCATCGGCAACAACTCGGCTCGCGGCGGGGCGGGCGGCAGCGGCGGGGCGGGGGGCAATCAATTCGTCAAGAAATCGGGTGCAAGTGGCACGGGCGCGGCCGGCGGTGCCGGTGGCAACGGGGGCTCGGCCGCGGGGGGCGGAGTCTACGTAGCCGGCGGTAACCTTCAGGTCAACGGCGGGACTTTTGCGACCAACCAGGCGATCGGCGGTGCCGGCGGCAAGGGCGGCATGGGTGGCGACGGCGTCCTCGGTAAGCCGGGCGGCAGCGGAGGCCAAGGTGGACTCGGCGGACCGGCCTATGGCGGAGCGCTCTACCTTTCGCAGGGGAGCTTGACCATCGATTTGGGGGCTCTCACTGCCAACTCCGCAACTGGAGGGGTCGGCGGACGTGGTGGAACGGGTGGTCCCGGGAGTAGCCTGCTGGTTAGTACAGGCATTGGCATCACACTCTCCAGTGGATCAATCTTCGGATCGAACCCGACGGGTCCTTCTCAACTCTTTCATGGGGGCTCTGGTGGAAAGGGCGGTCTAGGCGGTGGTGGCGGCGTCGGTTCTGGGGGTGGTGTGTACGTCAGCGGCGGGACGCTCACCCTCATCGGTTCGACTATGGCCAATAACCAGGCGTTTGGCGGTCAGGGAGGACCTGGAGGCCGGGGTGGCACCGGCGGCATGGGTTCGCTCGGCAGTATTTTCGGAAGCGGCAGCGGAGGGGGTGCCTTGCCCCTCGGCGGATCGGGCGGGTCCGGCGGGTCGGGCGGTTGGGGATACGGAGGTGCCCTCTATCTTGCGGGTGGCACGGTTATTTTCAACGCCGATACGCTCAGCGCAAATGCCGCCGAGGGTGGGTCCGGCGGGTCCGGCGGAATCGGCGGCAACGGAGGGTTCGCCGGCGGCCTGAGCTTCTCCGGAGGGAGCAGCAATCCAACCGCCGGAATCGCCTGGCTCCCTAACGGCCGTCGCCGCGGTGGACCCGCCGCGAGAGGCGATACCGGCGTTGGGAATGGCGGCATTCCCCAGATCACTTTCCCCAGTTCCGGTAGCGGCGGAGGGGGGATTGCCAGCGGCGGAATCGGGGGCAACGGCGGCGACGGCGGCAACGGCCAGGGCGGTGCCATTTACGTTGCCGGAGGCACACTCACGCTGTACAACGTGACGGTGGCTGAAAACTCGGTCCAGGGTGGGACGGGGGGGACTGGCGGCAAGGGCGGGAAGGGGGGGAGCCTCGGCCTCGGGAATGGAGCATCGGGCAGTGTCGGTAGCCCGGGCGATTCCGATGGCGGCGGCCTTTATGTGAATGGCGGTACCGTTGATCTTTACAACAGCACCGTCGCGCTGAATAGCCAGATCGGCACGGGCTCCGGAGGAGGCGGTGTCCAGGCCGCGGGCACCGTCAAGGCCGTGAGCACCCTGTTCGCCGGCAACGGCGCGGTCAACTTTTCGGGCAATATCGACGCCACCAATTCGCTGTTCCAGGCTTCGCCGGTCAATGGGACTGTGACCGGTTCCAACAATCTCATCGGGGTCGATCCGCTCCTCGATACCGCCGGACTCGCCTCGAATGGTGGACCGACCCAGACCATCGCCTTGCAGTCCGGAAGCCCGGCCCTGGGCGCCGGGTCAAATCCGACGAACCTCTTCACCGATCAGCGAGGATATGATTCGCGGACCGGGCCCAACGGCACGGATATCGGCGCCTACCAGCATGACGCGACCGCCGACACGACGGCACCGACTGCCACACTGGTTGCGCCCGGCGTGACCTCCAGTAATGCCTCCGCGCTCAACCCGTACACCTTCACGGTGACCTACGCCGACAATGTCGCCATCTCCATGTCCAGTCTGCCGGGCGCCGTCGTGTCCGTGCTCCCCCCCGGCGGAGGCGCCGCCATCGCGGCAACCGCCATATCCATGCAGGCGAACGGCACGACTGATCCATTCGGCAATGCGCAAGGATTCGTCATCACGTATGAAATAACCCCCCCCGGCGGCGCCTGGTCATCCTCCGACAACGGCACGTACCAGGTGTCCCTCGGCGGTACGCCGGTCACGGACCTGAGCGGCAATGCCGTCGCGACAGGGACAATGGGCACCTTCTCGGTCAACATCTCCAGCACAACGGCCATTTTCCTCGGTAAGGACACCACGACGCAGGGGAGCTGGATCGCGACCTATGGCTTCCAGGGGTATGACGTCATCGGCAATTCGTCCAGCCTCCCGTCCTACGCCTCCGTCATGCCCCAGGGCCAGTCGAACTACACCTGGACCACCACCTCGACCAATCCGGCGGCGCTCCAGAACGCGTCCGGCCCGTACCGGACGGCCGCCGTCTGGTTCTCGACGACGACCTTCTCGATTGGCGTCAACCTGACCGACGGCCAGGCGCACGACCTGGAGGTCTACGCCGACGACTACGACAACAAGGGGCGCAGCGAGCAGGTGCAGGTCGTCAGCGCCGCGACGGGGGCCGTGCTGGACACCGAGACGATCTCGTCCTTCACCGGTGGGGTCTACCTGGACTGGGAGGTGACGGGGAACGTGATCATCGAGGTGTCCCGGCTGGCGGGCCTGAACGCGGTGATCAACGGGGTGTTCCTGGACCCGCCGGCCGGCACGCCCCCGCTGGCGTCGGCCTCGTTCCTTAAGCAAGATACCGCGACGCAGGGGAGCTGGATCGCGACCTATGGCTTCCAGGGGTATGACGTCGTCGCCGATGCCTCCAGCCTCCCGTCTTATGCCTCCGTCACGCCCCAGAGCCAGTTCAACTACACCTGGACCACCACCTCGACCAATCCGGCGGCGCTCCAGAACGCGTCCGGCCCGTACCGGACGGCCGCCGTCTGGTTCTCGACGACGACCTTCTCGATTGGCGTCAACCTGACCGACGGCCAGGCGCACGACCTGGAGGTCTACGCCGACGACTACGACAACAAGGGGCGCAGCGAGCAGGTGCAGGTCGTCAGCGCCGCGACGGGCGCCGTGCTGGACACCGAGATGATCTCGTCCTTCACGGGGGGGGTCTACCTGGACTGGGCGGTGACGGGGGACGTGATCATCAAGGTGACGCGGATCTCGGGCCCGAATGCGGTGATCAACGGGGTGTTCCTGGACCCGCCGGCCGGCACGCCCCCGCTGGCGTCGGCCTCGTTCCTGGAGAAAGACACCACGACGCAAGGGAATTGGATCGGGGCTTATGGCTCCAAGGGGTATGTCGTCATCGCCGACGCCTCCAAACTCCCCGCTTACGCCTCCGTCACGCCCCAGAGCCAGTTCAACTACACCTGGACCACCAACTCGACCAATCCGGCGGCGCTCCAGAACGTATCGGGGTCGGGGCGGACGGCCGCCGTCTGGTTCTCGACGACGACCTTCACGATCGACGTCGACCTGACCGACGGGCAGGCGCACGACCTGGAGGTCTACGCCGACGACTACGACAACAAGGGGCGCAGCGAGCAGGTGCAGGTCGTCAGCGCCGCGACGGGGGCGGTTCTGGACACCGAAACGATCTCGTCCTTCACGGGGGGCGTCTACCTGGACTGGGTGGTGACGGGAGACGTGATCATCCGGGTGACCCGGCTCTCGGGCGCCAACGCGGTGATCAATGGGGTGTTCCTGGATGCTCCGAAATCCGCCACTCCCAGCCTGACCGCCGCGTCAACGACTTCATCAGCGGTGGACCCCCAGGCCCTCAGTTCCAACCTCGCCAAGGATGTTATCATCAATCTCGCGAGTGCCGCGACAACCGCCTCCGAGATTCTTTCCACGGCGAGCCATCCCGCAAACTCAATCTTATCGGGTTCCTCATCGGTTGGTTATATGCCGATCGATCAGGGGTTCGCGACCCCGGCTCGTCCGAGGTCGGTCAAGCCGAGGAACCCGCTGCGCGAGAAAAACGGCGTCCAGGGCGATTTGCGGCCCAACCTCCGCGTTCATCCGCTCGTCACTCGCAAGTTACCGCTCAGGATCAGTCCTTACGTCGAGCCTCTCGCCTGAGTGTCGGCGGACTCCTGCTGGAGGATTGGGCGGTCCTCAAGGCGTCGGCTCGATCGAGCGTCCCGAGCCGACGATATTCATCGGCATCAACGTGAGACGCTCCATCGCCAGGCTCACGGTGACGATCGGCGGATGGCCCTGCCGGGACGTTGATCCGAGGCCTCGGCGACGTTGCCATGCCATCTCCGAGGTAGAAACCCGGCTGGGTCGGCTGATTGTAACCGACGTTCTGCCAGGCCACCGAGAGCCGGTACTGGGGGTCATGCATCAGGGTATACAGCCTGTGATCCGTGGGGATCGTGGACGTGTAGATGCGTAGCTCCTTGTTATCGCTCGTCCTCCAGATGACTTCTTCCCGCCAATCGCCGAGGATATCGGCGCAGAGACACGGGGTCGATTTGGTGGAGTTGTTCGACGTACAGCCCTCGGCGACAAGCAACGGGGATTCGGAGCCGGACTCCCAGTCCCACTTCGTGATGCGGTTGCCGTCGAGGATCTCGCGGAGCAAGTCGCCGTCCCACCAGACACCGAAATTGCAGGACCGCGGCTTGCGTTCGGAGATCGTCTCGCCCTTGACGTTCCAGAGGCCGGACAAGCCCTGGCCAGATGCCCAGATCTCATAGCCGTGGTGGCGTGGATCGATGTCCATGGCAACGCCCCGGCCGACGTCGGGCGAGCCCTTTCCCCAGATGAGCTGGCCGGTCCTCGCGTCGCGGAGCTCGGCTCCCTGGGGATGCCGGGGCCTCTCGTGGATGACGAAGACCTCCAGTCCAGGCCGGCTCGGGTCGATGTCCGAGAGGTGCAGGGCATCACCGTGTCCCAGGCCCGTCGTGTAGAGTCCCCTGCCATCGTCGTCGATGCAACAGGCTCCGTAGACGATCTCGTCCTTTCCGTCGCCGTTGACGTCCCCGACGCTGAGGTTATGATTCCCCTGGCCGCGATAGACACGATCGGATGCTGCGACATCGGTGTCGAACGTCCAGACGCGCGTTAGCTTGCCGCCTCGCCAGTTCCACGCGACCAGCACCGTTCTGGTGTAGTAGCCCCGACACATGACGACGCTCGGTCGGATGCCGTCCAGGTAAGCCACGCAAGCCAGGAAGCGATCGACCCGATTGCCGTAGTTGTCGCCCCAATCGGCGACGCGCCCACGAGCGGGGAGGTAATCGGTGGAGGCGAGCGCCTGGCCGGTCAGTCCATCGAAGACGGTCAGGTATTCCGCGCCGGTCAGGACATAACCCGAAGCATTACGCTCGTCGGCACTGGCATCGCCGATGACCCGACCCGCACCATCGGTGGTTCCATCCGCGGTCTTGCAGGCCACCTCGGCGCGCCCGTCACCGTCGAGGTCGTAGACGAGGAACTGTGTGTAGTGGGCCCCCTCGCGGATATTCTTGCCCAGATTGATGCGCCAGAGGAATGTCCCATCGAGCTTGTAAGCCTCGAGGATCGGCTCCCCGGTCCGACCGGCCTGCGAGTTGTCGCGGCCCGCCGACGCCTGATGCAGGACGATCTCATATTCGCCGTCGCCGTCGAGGTCTCCGACCGAGGCGTCATTGGGGCTATAGTCCCGAGGTGTCCGCAGGGGTATCGATACGTAGGGAAGCGACCGAGGCCCGGCGGCCAATCGATAGGTCGCCTCGGCCGGCCCTTCGCGGTCCCCGAGCACCGGCCTGATCGAGTAAACGACGGAGTGGGCCAGGTCCGCCTTGCGGTCGGTAAAGCTGGTCGATTTCGCGATCGGCGCCTCATTGACCTTCTGGGTCGATCCGTCCTCGCCCTCGCGATAGAGGTTGAAAACGATGTTCTCAGGGTCGGTTCCCAGGAGCCGCCAGCCCACAAAAACGCTTCCATCGCCGCGCTTGACGGCGACCATGCCGCGGCCGAGCCGCTCCATGAGTCGCGGCACCGGTGGGTCATCGGCACTCGCACATCGGACCGATCCGACCACGACCAGTGCGGACACGAGAACTCCCCGTATCACCACCCGACGATTCATCTCGCGGAAGTGAGCAGACATCGGAGGGCCTCCTCGCTCGGTCGAGTGGAGAAGATGGCAGCGTGCCGGATCGACGGCATCATTCAGCGTGG
Source organism: uncultured Planctomycetota bacterium (assembly GCA_963743925.1). Lineage (GTDB taxonomy): Bacteria > Planctomycetota > Planctomycetia > Isosphaerales > Isosphaeraceae > CAVZRC01. Next base: position 939,088 of record CAVURY010000041.1, read on the forward strand.
CGATTGGATCCTCGCGGATTCCCGGGGGGCTAGGGATCGCGACGATGATGGACCACTCGCACGTCCTCGACCAGGATCAAGCCCCCTCCGACCATCTCGTCGAGGAGCGGGAGGATCACGTCGATCCGTTCGCGGCAGTCAACGATCTCGATCCGCTCGGGGAGGTCGTCGGACAGTCCGAGCAGATGGGCACGGTGAATTCTCGAGTGCTTGCCGAAGCCCATGATGCCGCGCACCACGGTCGCCCCGGCCAGTCCCGAGGTCCGGCAGCGTTCGACGATCGACTCGGCCAGATTCCGGCCGTGCCAGGTATCCTTGCTGCCGACATAGATCGTGACTCGTCGCGCATCCCCTTCCATGATCATGGTGTCACCCTCGGGTCGTGGGGGTCGCGGATCAGGCCGGCCGATTCGACCGTGACCATGGCGTGGGAGATCATCTCGCCCAGCCCTTCGAGCAGGATCCTGATGCGATCTGGCAGGTCGACAATCTCGATGACAACGGGGAGGTCGAAGAAACCATAGTCACTGGAGACGTCGTGGACCTGACGGCCCTCCCCGTAGCCGACCTCGATCGGGAACACCGACGCACCAGCGATCCCGTCGGCTCGTGCCCGAGCCACGATGGCCTCGTAGAGCCGCTGGCCTTGCCAATGTTCTTCGGTATTGACGTAAATGCGAGCCAGGCGAGCTTCGACCGGGATCATGATGACCACTCCCGTGGGCGAGTCAATCTCCGCTCGATCGACGGTCAACGACGGCTCTCGCCCGTGTGGCGTCACTCACGCCCCATCGAGGAGCGTGAGGATTCGTGTCGTCAAACTTCGGTTCGGACCTAGCCGGCTTGATTCTCCCAGTTCGAGCACGGACGGTCAATTCGGCGACGGCGGCACGAAGGGGTCGGCCGGAAACGCCTGGTCGTCGAGCGCCGAGGCAATTGTCATGAACTCGGGGTCGGCCTGGAGCGGAATCAGTTCAGGCTCTTTCCACAGTCGCGCGATATCCCGATAGCCGGCGGCAATCGCCTCTCGCAGCATCGGGAATGCCCGGAGTGCGAACATCCGCCGCCGATCTTGCTGTCGGCGAGCATCGAGCTTGATCGGATAGGTGCCGATCAGCCGCGAATTCAGGGCGTAATTCAGCGCGAGCTGGAAGAGAATCTCGACGTCGCCTCTGACGCTGTCGAGTGACCGCTGGCGGCAAGCTCGGGCTTCTTTGGTCCGGCCGCGAGCCTCGAGCTCGTCCGCGAGTTCGATGCGGACGAGGGCCAGCCCTGCGCGACACATCACATTCCCGGGGATGCGGCCGACCAACTCGTTCCATAGTCGCTCCGACCGTTCGTAAAGCTCCAGGTCGGCTTGGAGCCCGTCCTCGACCTGGAAGCCGGCCATCTCGTAACAGCCGCTGGCGAAGATCATCCGGAGCTCGATCGAGAGAGGCTGGACGAGCTCGAGCTTGTCGCAGATCGCATACGACTCGGCGACGGCCTCGCGCATCGGCCGGTAATATCGAGCGGGGTCCGAGGCGTAGGCCAACGATAGGTTGAAGTCGACCTGGGCGAGCTGGGCCTGAATCGCTGCCATTCGAGAGACGAGTCCCCCATGCTTCCCGGCCGCGGCCTTGAGCGTCGCGCGAGCCGCTTCGTGGCAAGCGATCACGTCGGCCCAACGACTCGGGGCCTGATAGGCGAAGCCGAGCTCCTCGTGGGCCAGGCATAATTGCGTCGCGACCGAGTAATTGGCCGGCTCGCGATCGAGGATCGCACGATAGATCGGTATGGCCCGCTTGCCGGCGTCGATCGCGTCGTCAACGCGGTCCGAAGTCCGTTCGACGCGGCAGAGATACACCAGGTTGCGGGCCAGGTCGAGCTGAATCGGATCGCTCCGATCGCCGCGACGGATCTGCTCCTGGCAGTACCGGACGCCGGCCTCGAAAGCGGCGATTGCCTCGGCCGGCCGATGATCATAAAAATAGGTGTGCCCGATATTATGGTAATTGAGCGCGATGATGTGTGCGTTGTGATCGGGCTGGCCCGGGTGTTGGGTCGCGAGCGATTCCAGGATCACGCTGGAGCGGCGGGCGTAGCCTCGATGCGCCTCCGAGTCGTCGGTCAGGTTGCAGAGTCGATGGAGGACCGTACCCAGGAGCTCGCGCGAAGCCGCGGTCGGGTCGCGGTCGGCCAGAGCCTCGGCGAGGTCGAGCGCCTTGCGTCCCGACTCCTTGGCCGCCGGGGTCTCTCCGGCCTCGGCCTGGGCGGCCGCCAGGGCGAGATAGCCGACGACCTGCTGGGACTCGGCCCGGATGTCCCCTTCCAGGGCTTTGACCAGCTCCTGGGCCTGGAGTAGGCCCTGACCGGTGAGGAGCCTGCGGTACGGCCTGAGTTCTTCGGCCAGCATGTCGTCCCACTCGGTCATCACGAGCGTCCGGATCGAGCTCAGGGCGCGGTCGCGGCTGCGCTCGGCGCGCCCGCGCGCGTCGTCGGCCTGGCGGTTGGCGTCCTGGGCCTCGGACAGGGCCTTGATGGCCCGGGCGCGATCGGCCCGGGCGCCGAGCCAGAGGGCGAAGAAGCCGGGAGTACCCAGGGCGAACACCGCCACCAGGATCGACGCCGCCGCGGCCAGCATGCGATTGCGCCAGGCCCAGCGCCAGAGCCTGCCCGCCGCTCCCACCGGCCGGGCCAAGATGGGACGATCCTCGAGGAATCGCCGCAGGTCCTCGGCGAGCTCGAGGGCGCTGTTGTACCGCCGCGCGGGCGACTTCTCCAGGCATTTCAGGCAGATCGTCTCCAGGTCGCGCGGCACGTCCGGCCGGAGTTGGTTCGGCGGGACGGCGTCGGACGCCGCGACCATCTTGAGCGTTTCCAGCGCGGAGTCGCCCTGGAAGGGCGGCCGGCCGGTCATCGCGTGGTAGAGGATGGCGCCGAGCGCGTAGACATCGGCGGCCGGCCCCACTTCGCGCGAACGCCCTTCCGCCTGCTCCGGTGCCATGTAGCTCGGAGTCCCCATGACTTGCCCGGAATAGGTCCGCGACGAGTGGCCGTCGAGCAACTTGGCGAGACCGAAGTCCCCAACCTTCGGCACTCCCTCTGCGGTCAGGAGGACGTTACTCGGCTTCAGGTCGCGGTGGATGATCCCGGCCCGATGGGCGGAATGCACGGCTCTTGCCAGCAACTCGACGAGTTCGGCCGCCTGGCGTGACGCCATCGGGCCCTTGGCCAGTGACCGGGCCAGGTTTCCTCCCTCCGCGTACTCCAGCGAGAAATAGGGCTGCTCCTCCCGCTCGCCGATGGCGTGGATCGCGATGATGTTCGGGTGCCGGAGCCGCGCGACGGCTTTCGCCTCGTCCAGGAACCGCGCGAGCTGATCTCGCGTAGCATGTCTCGCCTCGGCCAGCGTCTTCAGGGCGACGATCCGGCTCAGCCGGATGTCGAGTGCCCTGTAGACCACCCCCATCCCGCCCCGTCCGATCTCGCCCAGGATCTCATGGCCCGGGAATCGGGGCAGGGGCGCCGATGCCGACGCGTTTTTCCGGGCGCCTCCATCACGGCCGGCATGGCCAGGATCGCGCGGAGCCGCTTCCTCTTTGCGATCCGCGCTTCGAGTTCGGCCAACCATCGTGCATCGCCCGCGCAAAGAATCTCGGCCGTCGGATCCTCGCCACGAGCTTGCGCGTCCTCCCACCGGACGAGAAACCCGAGGAGCGGATCTCCTTCGGGCTCTGGACCCGAGGACGGATCTCGCTCCGACTCCCTGGCCGTCGAGGTAAAGTCGTCGTGATCCGGGTGCTGCATCGCGTACTCCGCTGAAACGCCGGTTCGCTGCGACCCGAATCGACCCGATCGATCGATCCCGCGAGATTACGGTCCGGGAGCCCCTTGCCACGGGACCGGCTTCGACCGATCAGGCCAGGAATTCATCGAGGCCGTCCAGACGTCCGGCCAGGTGCTCGGTCGCGGCCACCCAGAGGTAGCTCACTTTGCGCGGGTGCAGCCCGAGAAGCCGGGCGATCTCGGCCTGAGGCAGATCGGTGTAATAGTGGAGCTCGAAGACCGCACGCTGGTCTTCGGGCAGGTCCTCGACCTGGCGATGGAACTCGGTCAGTAGCGCCAGCTTTCCGGGCTCGAACGAGTTGTCCTCGGGCTCGATGCGGGCGGGGTCCTCGCTCGAGTTGAGGAGGCCGTCGCGCTGCCGTCCGTCGCGACGACGCTGGCCGTCGGCCATATCGAGCAGAACTTGACGGACCTTGTGCGCGACCAGCCGGAGAAAGTCCTCGACGGTCGGCGGCCGCGCCGTCTCCAGGGCCCGCATCAGGCGTGGCCAGCTCTCGTCCACGACACTCTCCAGGTCGTGCCGGTCCTTGAGGCGCGGGAAGTCGCGATGGAACATCGACGCGGCGATCCGCCGCAGTCGATGGTACGCTCGCGTCAAGAGCTCGGCCCGAGCCGAGTCGTCCCCGAGGCGAAGGCGATCGATCAGGCTCTGTAAGTCCGCGGTTGTGTCGCCGGTCATGTGTCCCACGGATCGGATCCCCTCCACGGGCGGCGGGTCTGCTCCCTCGCCTACCCATCATCTTACTACAGGGGACCGAGTTCGGGACACAGCCGTACGATTCCGGACCCGAGACGAGGCGGTCGTCCCGTCGATCGGGAGTATCCTCGGTCCATTCACGCCGGCCCGAGCGATCACGATTCCATCCGGCGCGCCCGGGTGTCGATCGTGGCCTACGCTTTCGATAGGAGGCGAATCGAGGCGGTGATTCGCGAGGGCTCGGGCCGGCCATGACGTACCGAGCCGCCTCCAGACATCGGTCCAAGAAGCGATGCCGGGACGGACTCCTGCCTGGTAGAGCACGAACGAAACCTTCGACCGCGATTTGCACGGCCGACCCGGGCGGCATCGACGCCTTGGCCGGGCACATCCTGCCGCGCGACGGCGGTTGAGTCCCCTTGCCACGCCCGTTGTTCACCTTGGAGAGCCCTATGCTCCCTCTCCTCCGATCGCACTGCGCCAACGGCCTCGAATTCGGCGACGGTTATACCCTCAGCTGGAAGCCCTGGAAGTTCACCTCCTTCCCGCCATCCCGAGCATAGCCGGGGCCATCGTGAGTGCCATCCCGGCGATCGCGATGCAGCCGATTCTCAAGGTGGATTCGTCCGGATTCGGCGGCTCCCCGAATGCCACTCTGTCCTGGAGCGAGGAGACTCCCTGGGGCTTGAGCCCGCAGCAGATCCTGTCGGCCTATTCGCTCGACGACATCCCGCTCGGGGCCATCAAGGGCGACGGGACGGGCCAGACGATCGCCATCATCGATGCTTACGATGATCCGAGCCTGGTGGACAGCTCGGCCGCGGGTTTCTCCACGAGCGATCTGGCCCGGTTCGATCAGCAGTTCGGGCTGCCGGACCCGCCGAGCTTCCTCAAGATCAATCAGTTTTCGAGCAGCAGCAACCTTCCCGCCACGGATCCCTCAGGTCCGGGGACGCCCGGGAACTGGGAGGAAGAGGAGGCGATGGACGTGGAGTGGACCCACGCGTTGGCCCCGCAGGCCTCCATCCTCCTGGTCGAGTGCAGCTCCAATAGCAGTCCGGATCTGTACCAGGGCGCGTCGGCGGCCGCATCCTTCGCCGGGGTGTCGGTCGTGTCGATGAGCTGGGGTTGCGGCGAGTTCAACGGCGAAGAGACATTCGACAGTAACTTCACGACGCCAAGCGGCCATCAAGGGGTGACATTCGTGGCCTCCGCCGGCGACGCGGGATCGCCGGGAATGTATCCCGCCTACTCGCCGAACGTGGTCGCCGTCGGCGGGACGTCGCTCACCCTTTCCGGCGGCAATTCCTACGGAGGGGAAACGGCCTGGTCGAACGGCGGCGGTGGCATCAGCCTGAGCGAGCCCGAACCCGTTTATCAGCGAGGTGCCCAGGGCACCGGGATGCGGACAATCCCCGACATCGCGTTCGACGCCGATCCCAACTCGGGCGTCTCCGTCTATGACTCCTACAATGATACGGCCGGGAATGGCCCCTGGAAGAAGATCGGAGGCACCAGCCTGGGGGCGCCGTGCTGGACAGCCTTGATCGCCATCGCCGACCAGGGACGCGTCGCCCAGGGTGCGGCGACCCTCGACGGGCCCAGCCAGACGTTGCCGGTACTCTATTCCCTGGCCGCGGGCGATTTTCACGACATCACGGCCGGGAGCAACGGTGGTTTCAACGCCGGGCCGGGCTATGACGAAACCACCGGCTTGGGGAGCCCCGTGGCCGACGTCATGATCTCCGACCTGGCCTCTTACAATATCGCTCCCCAACTGGCCGTGACGGCCGGACCGCCCGACGTCGTGACCGCCGGGCAATCCTTCGGGCTCACGGTCCAGGTGGAGAACCCGGATGGAAGCCTCGATGTGGGCTACCTGGGTAACGTCACCATCAGTCTGGCCGGCAACTCCGGGGCTGACACTCTGGGTGGAACCCTCACCGTGACGTCGCGCGACGGAGTCGCAATCTTCTCGGGATTGACACTCACGCATGTTGCTGATGGTTACACACTCTGGGCGACCACCGACGGGATGGCCGCCGCGGCGACGACACCCTTCGCGGTCGCGGCTGCCGCGCCGGCAGGAATCGCGATCGCGACTTCACCTCAGGCCGGCAACACCGCCTCACTGACGCTCTCGGTCGAGGACATCTACGGCAACGTGGTGACGACATTTGCCGGCAGTCTGACCGTTCAATTGGGAGGAAAGGCCGGTCACGGCCGGACTTCCCGTCACAAGACCCTCTCCGCGATCGCTAGCCAAGGTGTAGTCAGCTTCGCCCGCGTCAAGCTCGGCCCGACGGGTCGCGGCTACGCCGTCCAGGCTTCCGGGGCGGGGCTGAACGCCGAGACCGTCATCACGCTCGACGCAAACCCCGCTGTGGCGAAGCTGCGGACCCAGAAAGTTCGAGTCATCCGGAGCCCGTCGAAGACGGTTGCCGAACATCATCCCGCGGCACATGCGATCCGCGTGCATCGACGATGAAATCGGATCGCCTCGTCAGGATGTGGCCGGGAGCACGCCCCGCACTCGGCGGGCGTCATCGAATGCCCGGCCCCATTTCTCCCGGTTTTTCTGGCGACGACGATCACGACTCTCCGAGCTCGACGATGATATCGATCGGCTTGCCGTCGCGCACGACCGTGACGCGGATTCGCTCGCCCGGTCGATGCTTCTCGACCTCGCTCAGCAACTCGTCGAGGTTACGGACACGCTTGTGCTCGATGGCGACGATCACGTCGGCGCTATCGGTATCGATGATCCGGCGGGCGAGGCCCAGGCCCAATTGCTCGAGTCGCACCCGGACGCCCTGGAGTCCGGCGCGTTCGGCGGATCCTCCCTTGGCCATCGAGACGATCAGCAAACCTTGGCCCGTGGCGAAGAAGCGGCTGATCCCGAGGTCGGCCCGGATCACGCGGCCATTCCGGATCAACTGGTCCAGGATCCGCAGGATTCCGTTGATCGGGACGGCGAAGCTGATGCCGGCCGACTGGCCGACCTGGCTGACGATCGCCGTGTTCATCCCGATCACTTCGCCGCGCGAGTTCAGCAAAGGTCCGCCCGAGTTGCCCGGGTTGATCGCGGCGTCCGTCTGGATGATACCCTTGATCATCCGGCCGTTCTTGGCCTTGAATGTGCGGTCGAGGCTGCTGACGATCCCCGAAGTCAGCGTGCGTTCGAGGCCGAAGGGATTGCCGATGGCGAGGATCTTCTGGCCGACCAGGACATTCGACGAGTCGCCGAACTTCACGGGCACCAGCTTGTCGTCCGGCACCTGAATCCTCAGCACGGCCACGTCGTTCGCGACATCCGCGCCGACGAGGCGGGCCTCGTGGGCCGAGCCGTCGAACAGCTTGACCCGGACCGTATCCGCCTCCTGAATGACGTGGAAATTGGTCAGGACATGGCCCGACTTGTCGATCACGAAACCCGACCCGCCGCCGGTGGATGTCTCATCGCCGAAATAGCCGAGCCCTTCGGCCTCGGTCGTGATGTTCACGACGCTCTTGTTCACCGATCCGTAGACGCGAACATTGATCAGCTCGTCGGCGTCGAGACCCTTGAGCCGATCCTCGGGCAATGGAGGTGTCGCTCCGGAGCGAGCGTCGGGGGCGTCCGGTTCGGCGACCCCTCGGGATGGTGAGACCGGCTGCGGGGCAGGGGGGACCGGGGAGACCCGCTGCCTCGAAAATCCGGGGATCTGCACCAGTGGCGGTTGACGCAGCCCCAGGCGATCGCCGAAGAGGATCGCCACCAGCAACAGCGTGACCCCTACCGTAGCGGCATGCGCCAGGATCGGTCGCCAACCGATCGGTATCGGGCTTCCTTCCTTCATGACCGTCTCGCTCCCAAGAACTTTGATGATTCGGGCGAGCGAGGCCGTGCGATCGACCAGATCGAAAATGCCAAGGCATCAGGCCGGATGGCTGACCGTCGCGCCGTTCGTTCTCGCCCGAGATCGACCGATGATCGCCCCAGGTCCAAGCGAGCCGCAGAGGCGATGTTTGTCGAGTTCCGCCGTCAACGCTAAAGGTATTATAGGAGCGCTCAACCCCATAATGTAGATGAACTTTGCCGGGGCGGGGATGGCCGATCTCGGAGGAACCGGAAGCAAGCCACCTGTGGACCCATGTCGGACTCTACTGATCGGAGTTGGAATCGACCGCATCGCGTTCCGGTTTGGCTTCGAGGGTCGAGCGGCTACGAGGAGTGCTGCTACGGGAGGAGGGCGATCGCGGGCGCGTTTCGGGGTCGCGCGAGACACGGCCGCGAGCGACCGTATCCACGTCGAGGAACACGAGGACTTCCGTGGCCGTCGGGTACGTCCCCGGGATGGGGAGATTGAACAGGCCGCTCTTCTTGTCGAGGATGCCCGGATGGATGCCGGAGGAGATCACCAGCGTCTGATTGAGGGGCCAGTTCTTGACGGTCTGTTCCAGGTGGGTCTCGGTCGCGTCGGGCACGTCGATCGTCATCTCGGCGGCGGCGCCGATCTCGCGAGGGGCGATCACCTTGGTCTTATGGAGCGTGCGGAGGGTGTTGACGGTCAGGTCGATCTTGGCATCGACCCCGTTCCCCTCGAACGTCAGGAGCGGGCTGAGCTTCAAGACGATCCCCTCATTGAGCTTTTCGGGGCGAGGCTGGAAGGAGATGCCGGCGGAACTGTCTCGTTGAAGTCCGCCGACGAAGGTGCTCTCCTTCGTGGTCTTCCACCGAAATGTCTCGCCGTTGACGACTTCCACTTTCCCGCTCGCCAGTGGGCGGAAACCTTGCTGGATCTGCATCTGTGAGAGGACCAAGGCGGAGTCATCCTTGGTCATCGTCCAGATCTGCTGGCCTTGCGGACCGCCTCCGACGTAGGTGAGGCGCGAGTAAACCGTGTATCGCCACCGCGTGTCGACCGCGGCGACGATCTGCACGCGCACCGCCAGTATGTCCTCGACCGCATTGGTGAACCGTTCGACGATGTCGTTCACCTGCTTGAGGATCTCGGGGGAGTTATAGGCGAAGAGCGTGCTACGGTTGGCCCAGAGGGCGGTAGGACGGTCTCCGTGCCAGTCCGGAATCCCGGTCCGGAGCAGGATCCAGTCGATCAGGGCCTTCTCCGGAGGAGCCTGGTGGCTCTGGATGCGGGTGTACCGCGAGATGTCCCATTTCTGCGGCTTGAAGGCGGGATCCCTGGCCAACGCGGCGGGGAAATCGGAGTCAACCAGGGGCGCGACCGCATCCTCGCGATCGGTCGAGGACGGCTCGGCGTTCCTGTCGCGGGCGGCGAGACGGCGGCCCGAGGTTTGCGCGCGGAGGCTTCGTGGGACCAGGCCTCCCAGTAACATCGACGCGAAGAGTGCCGTGCGGCGATTCATGCCAGGAGGCCTCCTTGCCGAGCTGGCGGGCTCAGGATCCCGAATCCGTGCGGAGATCCCGGGGGAAAAAGGGGAGATCACTCTCGAAGCGAGCGAGCGGCGGCTGTCGCGGCGAATCCCTCGCCTTCTTGACGATGCGGAGACCGATCGAGACGCTGCGGCGTCAGCCCGATGCCTAACCATTGAGCTTCATAGCAGACGTACGATTTTTCCTCAAGTCCAATCCCATCCCGGCCGAGAAGCCCGCCCCACGGGCGGACGGTCTGTCAACCTCCAGAAAAGGGTTTCACGCAGGGACGCAAGGTGAGGATCGTAAAGGGCGCAAAGAAAGAAATGACTTACGGTACCAGAAAGCCGAGACGGACGCAGTCGCAGCCCGGCTTGAGTCTTTGCTCTTCTTCGCATCTGTTCCTCTGATTTATGAGCAATCAGCGATGTGGGAAGGATGAGAACCGTCGAGCCCGGCGGAACTTCGCCGTCCTCTCGACGATTTGTGGGTTAAACTAACTTCAGTTTCCGGCAAGACAGGGCGACATTCCGCAGGCCGGCGCGTCCATCGCGCCGACGAGGGCCTTCGCTGCGATCGTGACGAGGCCCGCGTGGATACTTCGCCGCTGGCATCGACCCCAGACCCACTGACCTCGAACGGACCCAGGACAAGACGTTCACCCGTCCCGGGTCCGAAACCGATCCGAAAACGCGCAATCTCGGACGAGACGCATCCCCAAGGGAGCTGCGGTCAGGTCATTCCCTGCGCCCGGCTTTGCTTCAACTACGGAGAGTGGCATGGCCCCCCCCCAACCGTCCCCACGTCGAGCCCGACCGCGCAAGATTCGTGCGTTTCTCGCAGCTCGAGAAGACCTGGAAATCCGCGTGGTGCCCGCCCTCCTCGGCGCCAATCAGGCCGCACTCGCTATCTCGCCCTCGATACTCGTCCAGCCGAACTCCTCTCTGATCCCGACGACAGGCATCCCGGTGACCCCGCAGGGCGGCGGATCCGGGTCTCCTGTCGGCTATACCCCGCAGCAAATCCGGACCGGCTACGGCTTGAACGGTATTTCATTCGGATCGCTCACCGGTGATGGGACCGGCCAGACGATCGCCATCGTCGATGCCTATGACGATCCCGGACTGGTCAACAGCACGGCCTCCAACTTCAGCACCAGCGACCTGGCCCAGTTCGACAAGCAGTTCAAGCTGCCGGACCCGCCGAGCTTCCTGAAGCTCAATGAGAATGCAGGCAGGACCGGCCTTCCGGGCACGGACCCGGCCGGAGCGGGGAGCTCGAGCGGTAACTGGGAGTACGAAGAGGCCATGGACGTGGAGTGGGCCCACGCCATCGCGCCGGGGGCGAATATCGTCCTGATCGAAGCCGACACCAATTCCTTCGGCGACCTCTTCACCGCGGTCACGACCGCCGCCAACCTTGCCGGCGTTTCGACCGCCTCGCTCAGTTGGGGTTCTCCCGAGTACAGCAGCGAAACGGGGTGGGATCCCTACTTCCTGACACCGGTCGGTCATCAGGGCGTCACCTTCGTGGCCGCCACGGGCGACGGGGGCTCCCCGGGCATCGACCCGGCCTACTCGCCGAACGTCGTGGCCGCCGGTGGCACAGCCGTCTCCCTCGGCTCCGACGGCACCTATCTGGGCGAGTCGGCGTGGTCCAGCGGAGGGGGCGGGGTCAGTTCCTTCGAGAGCGAGCCCGCTTACCAGGAGTCGGTGCAGACCACGGGATACCGGACGATCCCCGATGTCTCGTTCAACGCCTCTCGCTCCCCGGGAGTCGCGGTCTACGACTCCTACGATGACACGGGAGGGGGCCCCTGGAATGCGATGGGCGGCACCAGTGTGGCCGCTCCGGCCTGGGCCGCCCTGATCGCGATCGCCGACCAGGGGCGCGTCGCGATGGGGGGGACGACCCTCGACGGCCCGAGCCAGACATTGCCCGCACTTTACTCCCTCCCTTCCACCGACTTCCACGACATCACATCGGGAGGCAACGGGGGCTACAACGCCGGGCCGGGCTACGACGAAGCCACCGGACTGGGAACTCCGATCGCCAACCTCCTGGTGCCCGACCTCGCGTCCTATGGGCTGCCCGATCGGCTCGACGTGGCGGCTCAACCGCCCTCCTCGCTCGCTGCCGGTAGTCCGTTCGGGCTGACCGTGGCGGTGGAAAGCCCCGATGGTCAACTCCTGACCGGCGCGACCGGCACCGTCACGATCTCGCTCTCGAGCGACCCTGGCGGCGCAGCCCTGAACGGTACCTTGACCGAGCCCATCAAGGACGGCGTCGCGACCTTTTCGGGCATGTCGATCGACCGGGCCGGGACCGGCTATTCTCTGCTGATCTCCGACGGCAGCATGAATTCCGCGACATCGGCCAGTTTCAACGTCGTGCCCGCGACGGCCTCGCAACTGGTCATCGGCGCACAACCTCCGGCGAGCGTCACCGCGGGAGGAGCGTTTGGCCTGGCGGTCAGCGTCGAAGACGCGTACGGAAACCTCGAGAGCGAGTTCGACGGCAGCGTGAATCTCGCGCTCGGCGCCAATCCCGTCGCAGCGAGCCTTGCCGGGAACCTCACGTCGGTGGCAACCGGCGGGGTGGCCGATTTCAATGGACTGTCCCTCGATCAAGCCGGGGATGGATTCACGATCGCGGCGAGCTCGGGCGGATTGACTGCCGCGACGACGCAATCCTTCGACGTCGAGCCCTCGACGCCGTCTCTGCTCGTCGTCACTACGGAGCCCTCGCGGGCGATCGCGGCGGGCCTCGGTTTCGGCATGGCCCTCGCGGTCGAGGACGCGTACGGCAACCTCGATCCGAGTTACAACGGTAAGCTGAGCGTTACGATCAACGGCGGGCCCGCCGGAGCCCGGCTGAACGGCCCGCTCTCGGTTTCCGCGAGCGGCGGTGTGGTGGATTTCTCGGGCCTGAGCATCACCGAGGCCGGCGCCGGCTACACGCTCGAGGTCACGGGTAACGGACTGACCGCCGCGACCACAACGGCCTTCGCCGTGACGCCCGCATCGGCCTCGCAACTGGTCGCCAGCGCACCTCCGGCGAGCGTCACCGCGGGCCAGGGTTTCGGCATCACGGTCAGCGTCGAAGACGTCTACGGCAACCTCGAAGACAGTTTCGGCGGCGGTATCACTCTCGCACTCGGCTCCAATCCGGCTGGAGGAATCCTGGGCGGTGACCTGACCCTGCAAGCGAGCGGCGGAGTGGCCGATTTTACAAGTTTGATCCTCACCACGGCAGGCTCCGGTTTCAGCATACAAGCGACGAGTAACGGCCTGTCCGCTGCCACCACACCATCCTTTGCAGTGACCCCCGCCGCACCGAGTCAACTCGTCATCAACGGCGAGCCCCTGACCAGGATCACGGCCGGAACCGGGATCGGTCTGTCGGTGCAAGTCGAGGACGCCTTCGGTAATCTCGAGACGGGGTATAACGGCGGTATCTCTGTTGGATTATCCGGAGGGCCGGTTGGAGCCGTCTTGAAGGGCACGCTCACCAGTGTCGTAACGAGCGGCACGGCGAGTTTCTCCGGTCTGACCATCACCGAAGCCGGCTCCGGATTCGTCCTCGATGCCACGAGTGTCGGACTGACGGCCGCGACGAGCATGTTTGCGGTGTCGCCCGCGTCGCCGTCTCAGCTCGTCGTTTCCTCCCAGCCGCCGACGAGTGTCGCGGCCGGCACGGGCTTTGGACTGTCGGTCTGGATCGAGGATGCCTATGGCAATCTCGAGTCCGATGATAGCGGCAAGGTGACCGTGGACCTCAGCGGAGGACCGAACAGGCCGAGCCTCGGAGGCACGCTGACGATCCCGGCCAGCGGCGGGATCGCGGACTTCTCCGGCCTGACGCTCAACGAGGCCGACTACGGATATACGCTGAACGTCTCGAGCGAGGGCCTGGCCGGCGTGAGTACAACCAGCTTCACGGTGACACCCTCCACACCCAGTCAAGTGGTCGTGACCGCCCAGCCGCCGAGCGTAGCTACGGCCGGCAATCCGTTCGGTTTTTCGGTTGCTGTCGAGGATGGATTCGGCAATGCGGAGCCGAACTACAGCGGCACTCTCTCGGTCGCCCTGGGCGGCTCAGGTCAAGGCAAACTCGGCGGGACGCTCGCGATTACCGCCTCGAGTGGCCTGGGGCAATTCGCCGGCCTGACGATCGATCAGGCCGCTAGTGACTACACATTGCAGATCGGTGCCGACGGGCTGAAGGCGACCTCCACCACGGCGATCCGGATCACTCCGTCTGCGGCGATTGGGTTAGTGGTTGTCGATCAGCCTCCCGCCAGCGCGATCGCCGGTCAGCCTTTCGGCCTCACGATCGCGGCCGTGGACTCGTTCGGAAACATCGAGACAAACTTCGACGGGACCGTGACAGCATCGTTGGCCGTCAATCCCGGCGGTGCAACACTGATAGGTCCTGCGACGGCGACGGCCGTCGGCGGCCTGGCTCGTTTCTCCGGTCTGACAATCGACCAGGCCCATGCGGGATACGCTCTGAACGTCCTGGCGAGTGATCTGTCCTCGGCGACTGCGAGATCCCTGGAAGTCGTCCCGGCATCGGCAACCCGACTGGTCGTCATCGCGCAGCCTCCCGCGGCTGTGACGGCCGGGAGCGGCTTCGGTTTAACCGTCGCGGCCGAGGATGCCTTCGGGAACATCGTGACGTCCGACCAGGGGGCCGTGAATGCCTCGCTCGCCGGCAACCCGGCGACGGACACGCTCGGCGGCACGACTTCGATGGTGATGGTGAACGGGGTGGCGACTTTTTCCGGGCTGACTCTGCGACGAGCGAGTTCGGCCGACTCTCTCCAATTGACCTCCGGCATTTTGACCCCTGCGAACTCGAATTCCTCGACCGTGATTCCCGCCGCTCCAAGCCAACTGGTTCTGATTTCCCAGCCGCCCGCGAGAGTCCCCGCCCGCCAGCCCTTCAATGTCACGGCCGTGGTCGAGGATTCGTTCGGAAACGTGGTGACGGACTATAACGGAATCGTGACCGCCTCCTTGGCGACCGCGCCGCGTCACGCCGTGATCCACGGTCCCCTCACCGTCGTTGCCACCGGGGGCGTGGCGGATTTCACCAATTCGATGTCGAAGACGTATGGTCCGGGCTACTCCTTGAGCGTATCCGGAACGGGTATCAACGCGACGACTTCCAGCGGCTTCAAGGTCACCCATCCCAACCACGGATCGTCGGCATTCTCGGCGAGGCTCCGCCACGGCGGCTTCGCTGTCCGGACGTGGCGCCGTGGTCACTGAACGACGAACGAATGCGCCTTGAAGGGCGGGAGCGATCTCCCGCGGCCTCCCGAGACCGCCTTGCCCCTTGCTCCGCGGCCGGTCATGATGTGTGTCTTCCACGCTCATCATCCCCGACACGGAGCAAACCCATGACATCTTCGTCTTTTCATCGCCACCTGATCGCGATCGGTTGGCTGGTGGCGATCGTTGCACCCCTGGCGATCGGCATGTCCGGCGAGCCGTCCGGGTTGCCCAAGGCGTTCCTCGACGGCACCGGGCCGGGCTGGAAGGCGCTCGGAAAGGACGATTTCGCCAGGGTCAACTGCGATCCCGAGACCTGGACCTGGCAGGGTGACGTGCTCCACTGCACCGGACATCCCGTCGGCGTGCTGCGCACCAGCAAGCCGGTGACCAACTTCGAGCTGGTGGCCGAGTGGAGACACCTCGAATCGGCGGGTAATTCGGGGATCTTCGTGTGGGCCCCCGAGAAGGCACTGCAAGGCATCAAGCCCAACTCGCTCCCGCGCGGGGGCATCGAGGTGCAGATCCTCGACCACGGCTTTACGGGCAAGTACGAGAAGAGCTCGGGCAAGAAGGCGACCTGGTTCACGACGAATGGCGATGTCTTCGCGGTCGGCTCGTCGAAGATGAAGCCATTCCCGCCCCTCTCGCCCGATGGCAGCCGCAGCTTCCCGACGAAACAGCGGAGCAAAGGGGTCGGCCAGTGGAACCACTATTATGTGCGCGGGATCAACGGCGAAGTCCGGCTGTGGGTCAACGGCGAGGAGGTCTCGGGCGGCAGCAACTGTGAGCCGAACAACGGCTACCTTTGCCTCGAATCCGAGGGCGCACCCGTCGAGTTCCGCAACCTGCGGATTCGGGAACTTCCCTGAAGCCACCGGGCCGTGAATCCGAGTCCGGGCCATTCCCTGGCGATGAAACCGCGAGAGGAGAGAGACGATGCTGTTACCATCGGATGACCTGGGCCGGACGCCGGCCGGATTGGATCCCGTCCCGGGGCGTGCGGACTCCACGAGGCGGCTGCCGCCGATGCCGGATAACGACCTCGCGCTCAACCTGGTGCGGACGACCGAGGCGGCCGCACTGGGGGCGGCTCGGTGGGTCGGCCGCGGCGACAAGATCGCCGCCGACCAGGCGGCCGTCGATGCCATGCGGATGTTCTTCAACGCGGTCCACATGGACGGCATCGTCGTCATCGGCGAGGGCGAGAAGGACGAGGCGCCGATGCTCTTCAATGGCGAGCAGATCGGCACCGGCCAGCCGCCCGAGGTGGACGTCGCGGTCAACCCGATCGACGGGACTCGACTGGTCGCGGTCGGGCAGGCCAATGCGCTCTCGGTCGTCGCGGTCTCCGCGCGCGGCTCGATGTTCGACCCGGGCCCTTGCGTCTACATGGAGAAGATCGTCACCGGCCGCGAGGCCGCCTCGGCCATCGATATCACCGCCCCGATCGAGGCCAACGTCCGGAACGTCGCGAAGGCCAAGCGGATGTCGATCAGCGACATGACCGTGATGATCCTGGACAGACCCCGGCATGAAGAGGCCATCGAACGGGTTCGCAAGATCGGCGCGCGCGTCTACCTGATTCCCGACGGCGACGTGGCCGGCGCCATCGCCGCAGCCCGACGCGGGACGGGTGTCAACATGCTTTACGGCATCGGTGGGACTCCCGAAGGGGTCGTCGCCGCCGCGGCCCTCAAGTGCCTGGGCGGGGTCATCCAGGGACGACTCTACCCCCGCGACGACGACGAGCGCAAGGCGGCCACCCAGGCCGGTTACGACCTCGACCGCGTCTTGACCGAGAACGACCTGGTCAAAGGAGACGACATCTTCTTCGCCTGCACGGGAATCACCGATGGCGCGCTCGTCCAGGGAGTCCGCTTCTTCACCGAAGGTGCCACCACGGAGTCGATCGTGATGCGGGCCAGTTCGGGCACCATCCGCGTGATCCGCGGCGAACATCGTGTCGGCAAGCTCAAGCAGATCTATGGCGAGGAATCCTGATCGGCCGGTCGCATTCCGAACCGTGAGTGCCGATAGGCCAGCCTCGCGAGTTCAACCGATCCGCGAGTCGGCGGGCCGGTTCATGTCCTACAGGTCCGCCAACCGATACCATTCCTACATTTCATCCCCGAGGGACCGTTTCGCGATCGATCGAGGACGGGACATGCACTCTTGCTGGAGGTCCATGTACGCCGTTGCGATCGTTCTTTCGGTATCCGCCGGATGTACGGCGACCCGACTGGGTCAGCGGACGATGAACCAGGGAAAAACGCTCCCCGAGCTGCATTATCAGCAGGTACTCGACAATCTGGCGATGTTCGCCGACAATCCGTCGGCGCTCCCCTGGCACGTCAATTTCCGCGAGGGGACGACCCAGATCACGGACTCGGCCAGCGCAGGGGCGGCGGTCGATCTCGGGCCGCCCAGCAACACCCTGCCGCAAATCTTCGGATCGCGGACCGTCGTCGTCCAGTGGGGCATGACCCCGGTAATCGAGCGGACCGAGCTCCGGCTGCTCCGGATCGCCTACCGACGCGCCCACGGCCTGCCCGACATGCCCGACCCCGAATTCCTCGACGAGCTGGTCCACGAGCTGAAGAACCAATTCCCCGCCAACTCCGACCAGCGGATCGAGTCGGAACTCTTCTACGAGTCCGAATGGGCCAAGGGCCATGACTACCGCCAGTTCGAATCGCGCGTCACGACGACCAACGACGATGACGTCGCGGTGAAGTCCGCTTCGCTGAACCCCGAGCTGTCTCCCCTGGCGCGGAACGTGCGACGCAAGGTCAACATGATTCAGCGCGACCTGGAGCGGATCGGTCCCGGCTGGTTCCATGTCGGGAGGAAGAAGGACGTCCCCCGGGACGCCTGCTACGTGGGACATCACGGGAATCGTTACGTCTGGGTCGGCCCCGAAGGTCGAGACGCTCTCACCGAGTTCACGCTCACCGCGATGGGGATCTCGTCGCTGATCAAGGAGACTCAGACGTTGATCAATCCCGGCTCGGTGAAGTTCTCGCCGGGTGACCGCGGCGGCGGATGACACGCCCGACGCGAAACACAAGGTACGCGTTCACGCGAATAAGATGATACTCGTTCAAATGTGAGCTAAGTTCTGAAAATTTGATCGGATGATCTTGACGCCCTGGGCAACGCCCGAGGACGCGTCGGTCGTGTCGGACTGGAGCTCGCTCGACCGAAATATGTGGGGTCAACTGAGCAGGACGCGGAGGAAGACTGGCTCGGCCTCCTCGTACTTCTTCAGGTTGCGGAGTACTTCGGCGAGGCTGTCGCGGACCACGGTCGTCGCGTGGGCGTCCGGACCCGCCAACCCTTCGAGCGCGGCGACGGCCCGCCGGTAGATGGCCTCGGCTTCGGCGAGCTTGCCCAGGGTACGGAGGAACTCGGCGAGTTTGTCCATGGCGGCGGCCGTGGCGGGGTGCTCGGGGCCGTAGAGCACTTCGAAGATGGCCAGAGATTGGAGGGCGAGAGCCTTGGCCTGCGACGGTTTCCGGCGCCTCGAGAGGTAGAGGGCGACTTGGTGGAGAAGGCCGCCGGCCCGTCGGGAGACCATCTCCAGGCACTTGACGCGTTCGAGGCAGGCCAGAGCGTGGGGCAGCAGGAGTTCCCGGCGCGGCCACCGCGTCAGGACAGGTCATCGCCAAGGCGGCCACGGCCTTGCGAGCCCAGAAGGTTAGGAGATCGCGGGGCCGGGCTTCGCCGCCGACGAAGAGGGCGAGGTCACTCTCGATCTTGACCGTCAGGCGGGGTCGGCGGTCATCCTCCTCGTCAACGGGCTTCAGGTGCTGCCCTGGGATGATTTGTGGCTTCCCCTTCGGAGCGGACGACCGTTATGCCGGTATGCTTGCTTCAGTGTCCACTTTTCGACGCCAACGGGTCTTCGATCGACCATGCACGGCCGTCGCCTCTGAGGTTATGCGGTGATTTTGCTCGAGGCACCGGATTGATCGGGACATCAATGGCCGGATACCTCGAACGGTCCCCCGTCCCAGGGTCGTTCAGAAGAGCTCGGCGATCGGGCGGCCATGCTCGACGATGGAGCGAGGACGGCCGGTGGTGTCGAGGTAGGTGGCGTCCAGGGGAACGCCCATGTGCCGGTAGATCGTCGCGGCCAGGTCGCCCGGCGTCACCGGGCGATCCTTGATGTAACCGCCGTCCGGCTCCGTTGAACCGATGACCTGTCCGTGCCTCAGGCCGCCGCCGGCCAGGGCCATCGACATGACCACGGCCCAGTGGTTCCGCCCGTCGGTGCTCCCCTGCGTGCCCATCATCGGCGTCCGGCCGAACTCGCCCATGGCGATCACCAGGACGTCATCCAGCAGACCTCGCCCTCGCAGGTCGGAGACCAGGGTGGTGATCAGGTGGTCGAAGATCGGCAGCAACGGCTTGAGTCCCTTGCTGATCCCGCCGTAGGGCGGGATGTTGTCGCCGTGGGTGTCCCAGGTGCCCGAGGACGGGTGGTAGCTGAGGTCGATCGTGACAAACGCCACCCCGGCCTCGACCAGCCGGCGGGCGAGCAATGCCTGCTGGCACCAGAGGTGCTTGCCGTAGCGGTCCCTGACCGCCTCCGGCTCCCTCGACAGGTCGAAGGCGGCTCGCGCCCGGCTTCCGATCAGCATCTCCAGCGCCTCGTGACCGTAGCGGTCCATCGCCTCGATGGTCGAGGAGCGCTCGATCTGCCGGCGCAGCCCGTCGAGGTCCGAGAGCAGCGCCCGACGATCGTGCAGACGCTCTATGCTCAGGCCCTGCGGCAGTCGGAAGAAGTCGGCCTCGGTGGTGCGGCCGGTGTCCGCGCCGACGTTGGAATAGAGGGGTAAACGCGCCGCCCGGTTGGCGATGAATGGGTCATACCGTTGGCCCAGGTAGCCGCCGTAGGCGATATGCGACCGCGAAGTCTGGAACGCGACGTAGGGCGGGATGCCGGGTCGATTTGGCCCGTGGTGCTTGGCCACCACCGAGCCGATGGCCGGGTACTTGTCGCCGTTGGGGTTGATTCGAGGAGCGGCATCGAGGTTGCCCGTCTGGAAGACCCGGTTCGGCTCGTGGTTGCTGTGGCGGGCATCCACCGAGCGGATGATAGTGAACCGGTCGAGCATGGCCGCCTGCTTCGGCAGGTGTTCGCAGATGCTGACGCCGGGCAGGCTCGTCGGGATGACTCCGAAGGGTCCCCGGTTCATGAATGGTCGGTCGGGCTTGGGATCCCAGGTGTCGATCTGACTGGGGCCTCCGGTCATCCAGAGCAGGATCACGGCCTTGTTCCCGGCGGTGGGGCTGCCCGCGTCGGACGCCTGGGCCCGGCATCGGATCAGGTCGGGCAGACTCAGGCCGGCGAGGCCCGCCATGCCCGCCTTGAGCATGTTGCGGCGACTGGAGACGACCAGGCCCTCTCGCTCCCGGGGGTTGAGTCCGGAGAACGCATGTCCGTAGTCGTGTCCGGATCGGTTGCGATCAATCATGCGGGCCCACCTCGGTCGATGACGGTTAGCCGGTCGAACGCCAAGGGTCCCAGTATCCCCGGTCAGGTCTGGGGAGTGAAGAGGATGATCTCAACTCGTCGCGACGGCTGGCCTGCGGGGGCGGGGTCGAGGGTCCGGGGTGCGTGACTTCCGAAGCCGACGCTGGCGATCTTCCGGTGCTTGAACCAGCCGATCGATTGGATCGAATGGGTCTCGACGAGGTACTTTCGAACGGCCTCGGCCTGTTCCTGGGTGAGGATCTCGGCGAGGTCCGGGTCGCGTTCGTCGTCGGTGAACGCGGCGATCACGACCTCCGACCGCGGGCGGCTGGCCTGCTTGCACCAGCGGGCGACCTCGTCGAGCCGGGTGCGGCCGATGGGCGTCAGCACGGAGCGGTCGGGCTCGAAAAGTTCTTCGGCGCGGAAGGCGCGGCTGTTGCGCTGCGAGCCGGGCTGGAACAGGACGCGCTCGCGGTCGGTGTAGGCGCGACGGTCGAAGTATCGAGAGATGGGCCACGTCTCCTTCAGGGCGTTGAGGTTCTCTTCCAGCGACGCGAGGGTGCGATCGCCTCGATGGGAGAGCGCCAACAGGTCGCGATAGAGCGTCTCATCGTTGACGAGCTTGCCGAGGCTGCCGTCTCCCCGGCGGATCGAGCCGGCGATGGCGTTGATCTCGCCGAGCCCTTGCTCGGCGGACCGGGCGAGCGTTTCGAACTTCGACAGCGAGCCCGCGGCCTTGCTGAGCAGGTCGGCGACCTCGATCGGCCGCTCGGAGACGATCCGGTCGAGCTCGGCGACCGGCGGAGCGTCGGGTTTGCCGGGGGTCAGCTCCACGACCTTGGCGCCGACCAATCCCTCGGAGACGATCCGGGCGACCGCGTCGGTCCGGACCAGCGGACGGAGCCGCTCGTCGATCCGCAAGATCAGCTCGACCGGCCGCCCCGGCTCGCTCGGCGGCACGACTTGGTCAACGACTCCGGCGTCGATCCCCTGGAGCCGGACGCGATGCCCGGCCTCCAGGCCGGCGATCGTCTCGAACTCGGCACGGACCCGGAACGTCGGCTGCACGCGCCAGTGCCGGCCCGCGACCTGAAACAACCCGAACCCGGCGAGTCCCAGGACCGCCAGGACGAAGCCCGCGTTGGCCGCCATCCGCCATCCGCCGATGCCGCGACTCATCGTTGGTCACCTTTGTGAGTTGCCGGTTGCCGTTTCAGGTCGTCGTTTCAGCATAAGACAAAGGTCGGACTTCGCCAATGGTCAACGGTTCCAACCCAGTTCCGCGAGCCCGGCCTGGATCAAGGGGACCATCACGACGTTGGCGGCGAAGACGGCCAGGATCGAGCGCACGACCCCGCGGATCGCGGCCCGGCCGACGTCCTCGGCCGATCGACCGGCGTTCAGGCCCGTCCAGCATGAGATCAGGGCCACGAGCAGGCCGAAGATGACGGTCTTCAGCGTCGCGGGGACGATGTCGCAGAGCCGGAGGAACACGAGCGACTTGCTCCAGAACAGGGCCATGGTCAGCTTACCCGCCGCCAGCTCGGCCCCCAGGCCCCCAAGCAGGGCCGAGGCATCGAGGATGACCGTCAATAACGGGACGGCCAGGCCGCACGCGATCGCTCGGGGAGCGACCAGGCTGGGGACCGGATCGACCCCCAGCGCGATCCGGGCGTCGATCTCCTCGTTGACCACCATCGACCCGAGCTCGGCGGCCAGGCCGGCACCCATCCGGCTGGCAACCAGGAGACCCGCAAGAACCGGGCCGATCTCCACCAGGACGGCCGCCGCCAGGAAGCTGGGGAGGGTCGACTCCGCCCCGTGCTCGACCAGCAAGCGATGCGTCTGGAGCCAGGTGACCAGTCCCACGCTCAGCCCGGCCCCCAGCACGATCACCAGGCTATGCACCGCGACCTGCTCGAACTGCCAGATGACCTCCCTTGCATGCCGAAAGAGTGCACCCGGGATCGAGACGACGGTCCAGATCGCGAAGGCGATGAATTTCATGCAGGAATCGAGCCAGCCCGAGTCGTCAACGTGCATCGGATCGCCTTATCCCTCGGACAAAGAGACGGCGGACTCCGACTCCGAGGTATCGGATTGGGTATCCTTCAGCGTCATTGGCAGGTCGTCCCACCAGGCTTGCCACCGATCCGGTTCGTCGCCCCACGCCATACCCGATACCTGAGTGAGCGCCCAGAGGACCTCGACTTTCGCGATCCCGCCGCCCTCGCGAAGCAATTCGATGAGGGTATCTCCGCCCAGGACGAATCCGACCCTTCCCAGCTCACGGATCGCACGGATGCGAAGCCCGCGGTCGGCCTGGCGATCCCGGATGATCGGGAGGATCCGGTGAAGCAAGGCGTTTCGGACCCCGTTCGGCGGCGGCTCATACGGCCCGATCCCTTGAGCCAGCACCCATTCTCGCCAGGAGTCCAGCAGGGACCCGAATCCGAATCCGAAATGTCGGAAGAACGCTTCCTCCTGGCGGTTCCTCGTAGGTTTCTCCTTCAGAAAGCGGCGGAAGGCCGCCTTCCGCTCGTCCGGGCCCCGATCGCCAGACAGGTATTCGACGATCGACGCCGACTGTTCGCCGAATTGCGCGGATTTCCGGTGGGCACCCGGATTCCGCTTACGTCGAACCAGCTTGCCGAGCGCACCGCCGGTCAATCGGAAGAGCTCCTCGGACCATTCGGTGCCGAGGGCCAGGGCGACGACCATCTTCCGGTTCAGTCGCACGAGATTGGAAGCAGGATCGGTGACGATGACAGGTCTGGCGAGCCCCGCCTGGAGCCAGGGAAACGGGGGCGCGCCGAAGACCTGCTCCATCAAGAGATAGGCGAAGAGCGAACGGGACACGACCCTGGGGTCGGTGATCCGGCCGGGGCTCTCGTCGGTGCAGAGGGTTAGCATCTTCCAGGGACGCGGGAAGTAGATGCCGTCCTCGCTCGTGTAATCGATGCCGGGGAGGAGCTGGGCATTGAACTTCTGGAAGGCGGCTCGATCGTGGAAGCAAACGATTCGGAGGGGCGCCTGTTCGACGAGGGGCTCGCCGATGAGAGCCTCGAAGCGGACGCGCGAGACACCTTCCTGCTCCCGGAGCATCGGTGCGGGATCGGTGGATCCGGAGAACCAGATCGTCAGGGGACCGTCCCGCACGATCTCTCCCGCCTCACCGGCGCATTGCCGGGCCATCGCGAACGTGGTGGGCTCGCTCAGGAGCCGGCGGAGCCTTTGGGCACGCGTCAGGAGCCGAACAAATCGATGCGCGAAGTACCCTGCACCCACCGACACCAGCACGACCAGCGGGATCGCGATCCACGAGCTCTCCGCGGACAGCCAGACGGCGAGTTGGCGGGCGTAGAGCGCGACCATGAGTACGATGATCGCCGAAAATCCGAGCAGGACCCGGAATCCTTTTGTTTGCTCCTTACGCACCTCGTCGGGGCTGAGGCGCCGCATCCGGCAAGCTGGGCAAATCGCTGGGGCATGGACCTGGACCGGCATGATGACGGTCCCACACGCCGTACAGGTCAATTCCCCGGGTCTGGTCGTCAAATACCAGCGATAGGCCCTGACCGCGAGGAAGCCGACAAGGACTGAAAAGACCGAAGCGATCGGGGCCAAGATGGCGGGAGGGCGAACGGAAGGAAATGGAGAGTTGGATTCCCGCAGGAGGATCGCGATCCTCACCACCAGGAAGCCGCCGAGGCCGACCATGATCCAGGAGATTGTCGACAGGATCCTCAACGATCGCGACCAGCGAGGCTGCATCTGACGCCCGCAGTCCGGACATGGGATCGCGGCGGGCTTCTGAGCCGGCTGGATGAACTGCTTCCCACAAAACTCGCAGGTGGGTCCGTTTCTCATGCCGCTGATGACGGTCCAGGCCACGATGACGACCCAGATCGGCACAAGGAGGAAGATGGGCGTTTGGAGCGGACCTCGCAGCGACAGTAAGAAAGCCACGACCAGCCCGCACATCACAACGGCCATCAACAGGTCGGCCAGGGAATATCGAGAAGACCGTTTTCGGGCCATGGTCTATCTTCCCACTTTCGAGGGATTCCGTTCGGGACGGGAGACCGGAATCGCATGACGCGGGAACGTCGAGTCATGCCGGCCGAATCCGGAATGGCCGTATATCCCACTCGGCTGTCCGGATAAGAACCCTGTCCGGAGAGATTATAAGCGATGACATGGCGAGATCCGGAAGGGGGAGAAGGGGCAGTCGGCGACGAACGGTGGGCCGGTTGCGGATCGACGGCGCCCCGTGCTATCGTCATGACTCGACTCGCCCCGGAGGGCGTGGCGTGGCGTGACGCGTCCGGGGACTGGCATCATTCTGAGCGGCGTCCCGCGAGTCGGGAGCCTGGGGGAACCTTCATCGTGGCTGAACATCGCGGACGGATGGTCTCGGATCGCATCAAGCGTGCGGTGCTGACGGCGGGATTCATGCTCCTGGCCCTGACGCACGAGGCGACGGCCGGTCTTGAGGATTACGTCAAGAAGCCGGATTCCTCCTATGCCTGGACCCAGACCGGCAACCAGAAGACGCCGGTGGGGACGATCTATACCCTGAAGCTGACCTCTCAAGTCTGGCAGGGGATCACCTGGACTCATTCCCTGATCGTCTACGAGCCGACTCAGGTCACGTATCCCGATGCGACGCTCTTATTCATCACGGGGGGCGATAACAAGCGCGAGCAGAAGGATGAGGACCACAAGATGGGGTTCGGGTTGGCCCAGGTCTGCGGCGCACGCGTGGCGGTCCTGTACCAGGTTCCCAATCAGCCCCTCCTCGAAGGCAAGTCCGAGGATGAACTGATCGCCGAGACATTCGTACGCTACCTCCAGACCAAGGACGAGAACTGGCCCCTCCTCTTCCCGATGGTCAAGAGTGCCGTCCGGGCCATGGATGCCGTCCAGGCCTGGGTCAAGGAGAATGGCAAGCCGGCGGTCGAACGATTCGTCGTGACGGGGGGCTCGAAGCGCGGCTGGACGACCTGGCTGACCGGCGCGATGGATGACAGGGTCGTCGCGATCGCACCGATGGTCATCGTCATGCTCAACCTGGGCCAGCAGGGACCCAACCAGCTCAAAGTCTGGGGCACATATAGCGAACAGATCCACGACTATGTCGCGCGCGGGCTGATGGAGAAAGTTCAGACGGCCGAAGGATCCAAGCTCTGGCACATGGTCAACCCGTACACGTATCGAGACCGCCTGACCAAGCCCAAGCTGCTGATCAACGGCAGCAACGACCGGTACTGGACGCTCGACGCACTGGACCTGTACTGGGATGGCCTGAAGGGCCCGAAATACCTGGTCGAGCTTCCCAACGCCGGCCATGGCCTGGACAAGAACCGGGATTGGGCCATCAATGGGGTAGGGGCCTTTTTTCGACAGGTCGTGTCGCATCGTGCCCTCCCGAAGCTCTCGTGGCAATTCCACGACGGTGCTCAGGGAGAGGCAAGGCTGACGATCCACGCCGATCCGGCCCCGAAGGCCGCGCGACTCTGGACGGCCCAGTCGCAGACGCGCGACTTCCGCGAGTCTCCCTGGACGTCGGCCCCGCTGAAGGCCGGCGAGTCGATCACCGCTTCGATTTCTCCGACTCGAAATGCCCATGCCGCCGTCTTCGGCGAGCTGGAATATGAGGTCGACGGACTTCCCTACCACCTCACGACCTCGTTCTTCGAGCCCGGGATCCCTCCGATCAAGAATAAGGATGCCGCGGCCGAGTAAACGAGCGGCAGACGGCGGCTAACGCAACGAGAGTCACCTATCAACGATTCGAGCCCGGCTGGACTACAGGGAGTCGATGGTGATGCGGGGATTGATCTGCCGAGCCGGGCTGATGAGCGTCGTCGTGGGGTTGGCTGGAATCGCGGCGCCGGCCTCAGCCGCGGCCGATGCGGAGCCGATACTCTACGCGGTCCGATTCCCGTCGTCCGACAAGCACATCGCCGAGGTCGAGGCCACGATCCCGACGGGCAATCGCCCGACGGTCGAGCTGATGATGGCCGTCTGGTCGCCGGGATTCTATCGCGTCGAGGACTACGCGAAGTATATCCAGGGCCTTTCGGCCCGGACCACGGATGGCATGGCCTTGAGTGTCGAGTCCGTTCGAAAGAACCGATGGCTGATCCGCAACACGGGCGGAGGGCTGAAGGTGATCGTGTCCTATCGGCTCACTTGCGATCGCCGGTCCGTCACGTTGAACTGGGTCGGCGAAAACCTCGTCGTCCTGAACGGGGCGGCCACATTCGTCACGCTGGTCGAATCGACCGCCAGGCCCCACGAAGTCCGGCTCGAGTTGCCGCCCAAATGCACGCGCTCGATCACCGCGATGGACCCGGCGCCTGACGGGATGCCGGACCACTATCGCGCGGTCGACTACGACACGCTCGTCGATTCTCCGATCCTGGCCGGCGACCTGTCTATCCACGAGTTCGAGGTCGAAGGCAGCAAGCACATCCTGGCGGATGCCGGAGAAGTCGGCAAATGGGACGGCGAGAAAGCCGCGCGAAACCTGGAGAGGATCGTCCGCGAGACCCATCGCTTCTGGGGGTTCCTGCCGTTCCGGAGGTATGTCTTCCTCAACGTTTTCAGGGCCGGTGGCGGCGGGCTCGAGCACAAGAATTCGACCCTGCTGACCGCGAATCCCGGCGGAACCAGGGAGCCAGGCTCATTACGCTGGCTCTCGTTCGTCAGTCATGAGTACTTCCACGCCTTCAACGTCAAGCGATTGCGTCCGGTCGAGCTGGGGCCTTTCGATTACGAGAATCCGCCGTTGACGAAGAGCCTCTGGATCTCCGAGGGCCTCACGACCTATTTCGGCGACCTGATCCTGGCCCGCTCCGGCCTGGCGAAGCCGCGAGAAGCTCTGGATTTATTGTCCATGAATATCGGGCTACTCCAGAACGCGCGCGGCCGGCTCGTCCAGACGCTGGAGCAAGCCTCGCTCGACGTCTGGAGCTCGGGCACCTCGGGCGTGGGACGCGATACCGCGACGAAGGTGAATTACTACGTCAAAGGGCCGGTGGTGGGATTCGTCCTCGACGCCCGCATCCGCCGCTCGACCGATGGCAAGAAGAGCCTCGATGATGTGATGAGGCTCGCCTATCAGCGCTATGCGGGCGAGCGAGGTTTCACGCCCGAGCAATTCCGCGAAGTCGCCGAAGAAGTGGCCGGTCGCGACCTCAAGGAATGGTTTCGCAAGGCGCTCGAATCGACCGAGGAGCTGGAATACCAGGAGGCCCTGGACTGGTTCGGCCTGCGGTTCAAACCCGCCGACGATCCGACAAAGGCCTGGAAGCTTGAGATCCGCGATGATAGCTTGGAATCGCAGAAGGACCATCTGCGAGCCTGGATCGGCTCCAAGGGCGGATCGTGATCGCAGCCCAATATGTGCTTCGGCTGCTCGAACCTCGATCACGGAGAGGATAAGGCGTTAACATCCGACCTTCAAGTCTGCCCGCTCGATGACTCAGTCAATGTCCGCACTTTCGACCACTCATGTCTTCTCGGTGAGATCAAACACGATGAACATCGATGACAGCT
Organism: uncultured Planctomycetota bacterium; assembly: GCA_963743925.1. GTDB lineage: Bacteria > Planctomycetota > Planctomycetia > Isosphaerales > Isosphaeraceae > CAVZRC01. The sequence continues at coordinate 967,314 of CAVURY010000041.1, forward strand.
TCGAACCGAGTCCGCGAGGCAAGCAGAAGGGACGGATTCGCCCCCGCTCGATCGTCGGGCGACTCGCCGGCCGATGGTGGCAGATCCTCTTCATCTGGCTGATGTTGAGCACCCCTGTAATCTTACTGATATACAGTCTGATCGAGCCGACATTCGAGGCATTCAGCCTTCTTCAGGTTGAACCGACCCAGCCTCAACTGTTTGGCCCTTTGCACCCCGGGATCGATCTGGCCCAGCCCTACGTCCAGACCCAGGTCCAACTGATGACCAGCGACAAGGTCCTGGATGCGGCCATATCCCGGGATCCCCGGCTCGCCAGGCTGCCGATGATCCAGCATTCGAAGGATGCGAAAGCCGATTTGCGCAAGGCGATCAAGGTCGAGATCGTCGACAATAACACCTATCTAATCCGGGTCTCCCTGTTGTCTCCTAGTCCGGAGGAGCCGGCAGAAATCGTGAATGCGGTGGTCGCCTCCTATCTCGAGCAGCATGGCGAGTATCATCGGAGTGCGAATAAGGTGCTCCATAACATGCTCGATACGGAAATCAGGAAACTGACCAACGAGATCGAGGCGAAGAAGGCCGAGCTGAGCAATCTGGTCCAGGAAGGTCGCGTCGAATTCACCAAACCCCAGCTGAACCCGGATGCCGCGAAGGACGAAGCCGTAGTGATACCCTCGGTTCGCAGCGTCACACCGGAGCAGTATACAATGCTGGCCGATCAACTGATCCAGGCTGATCTCGCGTTGATCGATGCACAGGTGCGGCTCGAGGTTGCCAAGGTCGGCGGCCAAGGCGGGGAGAAGGTCCGTGACCTGGAGGCTGCGGTCGAAGAGGCCAGGAAAAGGCGTAGCGGCTACGCTCAGTATATGGAGAACGTGACTGCCGAGACCAAGCCCACGAAGAGCGATACCTTCAAGGCGTCGATCTTGAAACAGGAGCTGGACGCGAAATTCCGGATGCAAGAGATCATCGTTCAGAAGCTGGAGCAACTGAATTTCGAGGATAAGCAGGACGTATTCCGGATCTCGCTGCACGACATTGCGGGTGTCCCGAGGGTCCCGGCGGACAACAAGCGGATCAGGCTCATGGCCACCGCGCCCTGGGTCATCTTGATGCTGATCGTCGGCATGTTCCTCCTGATCGAGATCAGGGCCACGCCAATCTCCGACCGCTATTGAACTCCAATCTTCTCGAGAACCGAAAGGGGTGTACGAGTAGCCCCGTGGGGACTCGGACCCGCCTCGTACGCCCGCTGAATCTCGACCCGTCGCGACGCGATCCCGGATCCTTTCTCATCCCGAAGCATATCGACCGCCTTCGAGCGACCCGGCGATCCGCGTGAGATGCTCCTCCAGGTCAGGTCGAACGAGGCAAAGGCCTCGTCTCGAGCGCTCGCGGTGCGCGCGTTGAGGGAGATCTCCCGGCGATGACCGGGCATCGGATGTCCGGTTCGATGAGGCTTCACGTAAGCCGTCTCCGGAGGGCCGAAACCGATTTCGCCGTTAATCGCCCCGGAGGCGTGCGCACGAAGATGGTTTCGCGTCCTGACGCCGAAAACCCCGTTTTTCTCGTTGGCACGGGGAATGCGATTAACAGGGTCAGTTCAGTGTCAATCAGGGTTCACCATGTTTTTGGAGTGTTCAACAATGCACGACATCGATAGGACCCAACTCCAGTCCGGGACGTTCGGCGGGCAGGAAATCGGCTACCACGAGTTCGAGTCCGAGTTCCAGGAAGCCGAGGGTGAAGGCGAATTCGAGGACGAGCTGTTCTACGAGGACGAGGCCGAGGGAGAAACCTACGAGGAGGAGGCCTACGAGGGCGAGGACGAAGGCGAATTCTTCGAGGCCGAAGGCGAGGCCTACGAGGGTGAAGGCGAAGCCTACGAGTTCGAGGAGGAGCGGGTCTACGAGGACGAGGCCTGGGAAATGGAGATGGCCTCCGAGTTGCTGGCGGTCCGAGACGAGGCCGAGCTCGAGCAGTTCCTCGGGAACCTGATCAAAGGGGCAGCTAAAGGGCTGTCGAGCCTCGCCAAGAAGGCCGCGCCGGTGCTCCTCCCGGCGCTGAAATCCGTCGCGAAGCAGGCGCTCCCCTTCGTGGGCGGGGCGCTGGGCGGCCTCGCCGGGGGCCCGGTCGGTGCCCAGCTCGGCAGCCAGCTCGCCAGCACCGCAGGAGACATGTTCGGGCTCGAGCTCGAGGGGCTCAGCTACGAGGATCAGGAGTTCGAGGTTGCGAAGCAGTTCGTCCGCTTCGCCAACGATGCCGTGAATATGCTGGGCGAGACGGCCCGCCACCACGCCGAACCGAAACGCGCGGCGCATGCCGCGGTCAAGGCGTCGGCCCAAAAGCACGCGCCGGGCTCGCCAGCTCGCCCCGGCCGCAAGGTGGCGGACGGGCCCCACACTCCGGGGCAGCACCGGCCTCTCACCGCAACGGATCCGCGGCACCGCAGCATGCCGGCCCACGGCCTTCCCACCCGGGAGGTCCCCGACCGACCCAGCACGCGGGACCTCGACCGTCTCATCCGGGTGGACCCGGAGCGCCGCAACACACCGGCCCACGACCCTCCCACCCGGGTGGTCACCGCCCGCCTCAGCACGCTGGTGGGCCTCGGCCGTCTCATCCCGCGGGGGCACCTGGTCCAGGGACTGCTCCGAGGCCGGGTATCTCGAGACATCCGTCATCTCAACCACCGACCACAGGCATACCGAGCGCCGGCCATGGACCGACGCGGGCGCCGGGAAGCCCTGCTCAGGCCGCCCCGTCCGGGGCCTCGCCGACGAACGGCACGACCGGCGGTCGGTGGAGCAACTGGTACCGTCCCGGGCAAATGACAGTCGACGGGATCTTCGGTTATGGCCCTGGCGGCAAGCCCGGCACGGCCGAAGGCTCCGGGCAGGGCGGCATTGCCGTCGATCCGGGCGGCAGCGGCGGCGGCGGCCGCGGCCGGACTGGACGTTGGTATCGCCGGGGCAATCGAATCGTCGTGATCGGGGTCTAACTCATGGTCGACCACCCTAGCGCCATCCGGGTGCTGGCCGACGAGGCCCGTGCACTCCTGACGAGGCTGCGACGCGTCAAGTCGTTCGCCCTGAACGAGACGATGGTGCCGGCGGCGGCCCTCTCGCTGCTGGCTCAGACGGCCATCGAGCGACAGCTTGCCGGCGGGCGACGCGCGCTGCGGCGACGGGTGAACGATTACCTCGGCTGGCTCTGCGGGCCGGGCGGCCGGGCTGCTTCCCCCGCCGAGGCCCACCGACGCTTCGCCTTGCTTCGATTGATCTTCAATGACGGGCTCGCTCAATTCGATATGTTCTCGCAAGTCGTCACGCAGCGGAGCGAGAATGAGATCGGGGTCTGGTTATCCGGGCTCGACTCGGTTGCCGAGGAGGCGCTGCGGCTGCCCGGCTATTACGAACCCCCGCCCCTGGCCTGTTATCTCGACCGTGGCCCGGGCGCCGCCATCCGGAGGGTACGCACGCGACTACCCGGTGGCGACGAGAACCCTGTCGCGCTCATCCGAGTCCCGCGAGAGCGGATGATCGGCAGCGCCATCGCCTCTTCGCTCATCCACGAGGTCGGCCACCAGGCCGCGGCCCTGCTCGACCTCGTGCCGTCTCTTCGCGCCGAGATCCGGCCGATCCACCGCCGCCTGGAGCCGACATCAGCCTGGAACCTGTTCGACCGCTGGATCTCCGAGATCGTGGCGGATTTCTGGGCGGTCGCCCGGCTGGGGATCGGCGCGACGCTGGGGCTGATGGCCGTTGTGAGCCTCCCCCGCGCCTTCATGTTCCGCGTCAAGTCCAACGACCCGCATCCGGCACCCTGGATCCGGGTCAAGCTGAGCTGTGCCATGGGCCGGGCCCTCTTCCCCGACCCGCAGTGGGACCGCCTGGCTGCACTCTGGGAGTCGTTCTACCCGATCGATGCCCTGGCACCGAAGGTCAGGGACATCCACCGTCGGCTCGAGAGGGCCATCCCCGAGTTCGTCGATTTGTTGATCCGCCATCGTCCGGCGGCATTACGCGGCCGGGCACTGGGGGAGGTGATGCAACTGGAGGATCGGCAGCCGCATCGGCTTGCGGCACTCTATCGGTCCTGGAAGGTCGCGCCCGCGCTGCTCCGACGAGCCTCGCCGACGCTGGTGTTCGCGGTCGTCGGCCAGGCCAGGGCCGACGGACGAATCAGCCCGGAACTGGAGGCCCGGGTCCTGGCCGGCCTGCTCACGTATTGGGCGCTGACGAGCAACCTCGATACCTCGGAGATCTGCGCGACGCGGCAACATCGTCCCACACGCTTCACGCGTCGTGAACCACTCGCTATCCAACACTCAAGGTGAACCCATGGCAAGAATAAAGAAAGACTTCCAGAACCACGGAGGCTCGGAGCCGGATCCGAGGATCCCACTTCAAGGCGACGTCGATGCGGGGCCGGAGGGCGCCGCCTCGGAGGGCCTCGCCAAAGGGGTGGCCGTGCACCGCGACGTCAACGTCCGCCTCGCCCAGCCGGCGGGGATCAATCCGACCTTGGATGAGGGCCTCTGGATCGCGATCCGCCAGACGGCCCTCAGGACCTCGTTCGAGAGCTATCGCCTCTTCATCGACCGGGTCTTGTGTCAACAGGGCGGCCCTCACTCCGATGGAGACGACGACCACGAGGGCGAGATCGCAGGACTCGTCCGAACGGCAAGAAAGCCCCATAGCGAAGGGGGCCTCGGTATGCACGCCTACGGCGTGAACGCGTACAATCTCCTCCGGCTCGCCACCGAGACCTTCTTGCTGATGCGTTGCGGCATCGCGATACCTTGCGACTACTCCCCGGGATGGGATGAGGCCCGCCTCTACCAGAGGTTCGGACCGGATGAAGCCCGTTGCATGCTGAAAGGCTACCTGCGGGAGCCGGGGGCGATCCTGCCCTACCTCGAGCAGGTCTTCAACGCCCTGGACGCCACCGACCGGCAATGCCTGGTGCAGGGGAAGGACGACGTCCGCTCGCCTTACTGCGTCGTGCCGCTGATCCAGAGGATCACCGCGCCCTGCCTGGTCGAGCTGATCTGGTCCTACTGGCACGAGCAGGGCATGCTGGTCCAGACGATGAATGCGATCAGCATGCGATTCCAGAACAAGCGGACCGGACGCGGCGACAGGGATCCCCTGGCCGCCACGACTTTGGACTGTCTCCGGCCCGTGAACAACATGGTCTGGGGGTTTGTCCAGGACGAGTACAACCGGCTGACCGTGGCTCGCCGCTCCAGCGAGTACGATCACCAGTATGGACTTAAACTCATGGGCCGCGCCGTGCCCAACTCGTTGGCGGCGGACAGCCGGTCGAAGTTCCTCGAGGCGTTCCATGACTTGATCTACCGCACCAAGATGTTCTATGACGAGGACGCCGACCGCACGGTCGAATCGAACGCGTTCCCTCTGCTCAACGGCCTTCGAGAGGTCCACCTCCTGCTGGCCGAGGGCGCCGACAACCAGTTCGGCGACTTGCCCTGGACCGCCCGCGTCGAGATGTTGATCCAGCAGTATATACTTGCACGACCCGAGATGCGGGAATTCCTCGGCGGTCGCGTGATGGTCCCTTACCCCGAGCCCTGGATGGGCCGGGTGGACACCATGAAGACGCTCCAGGGCTGGACCGACGTCCCCGTCCTGCACTTCCGCAACCTGGCGATCTACAGCGAACAGATCGTGCTGTCGATCCGCTACAACAACTGGGTCAACGTCATCGATCAGGACCGCGCGAGGAACTGGGCGCGATTCTGGAGGCCGGAAATCGAGGGCTATGTCCACACATACCGTGTCGTAACGGGCGTGGATTTGACGAGCTCGGAGACGGTCGATTCGACTCAACCCGCGGTCCTGCTGGGCCGTCGCCTTCGCCAGTACGCCCGGACGTCCCGATCCGTGCGGGTCGTGGACGTGACGCAAAGGCCCCCGTCGCTCCCCGCGGCGTCCGCTCCCGATCGTGCCCACGCGTCACTGGCGCAACCGTCGCGGAATGGTACGCCCGTGCCGCGGTCGACATCGTGAGCAGGCCGAGGCGATCTCGTGCCCGGTCCCAGGCCTTCGGTCGCGATGGCCGGGCGCCGGGCCGGGCGTGCCTCGCCGCTCGGGCTATCCGTCGGGGCGGCCGAACACGAAACTCCTCCTGGTCAGCCTGATGCTCGACTTCAGCTCATCACTTTATCTGGGCCTGCGACACCCGAGCCGTTCGCTGGCTCCCTGGCATCGACTCACGAACGGAAAGCCGTCCGCATTGGTCGAGCCTCCCGGCGCCGCGTCGGTCGCCTCGGAACTCGCCACGCTGATCGGCTGCGAGCGGGCGGTCCTGTTGCCATCGACATTGCACCTTTTCTGGGACCTCTTCGGCATCCAGACGGGCGACACGGTCGCCATCTACTGCGACGCCGGCGCCTACCCGATCGCCCGGTGGGGGATCGAGAATGCGGCGGCGAGGGGAGTGGCCGTGCATTACTTCTCCCATCATGACGTTGACGCCTTGCGACGTCGGCTCGATCGACACGCTCGATCCCACGCCAGGCCGCTCGTCGTCGCCGACGGGTTCTGCCCGCGGTGCGGCCGCCCGGCGCCGCTGGCCGACTACCTCGATGCAGCGCGCGGGTTTGCCGGGTCGCTCCTGATCGACGACACCCAGGCCCTGGGCATCCTCGGCCACACGCCGGGCCCGGAGGCGCCCTATGGTCGCGGCGGCGGGGGGACGTTAAAACGCCTCGGCATCGCCGGCCCCGACATCTTGATCGGCGCATCGCTGGCGAAAGCCTTCGGTACGCCGGTGGCGGTCCTATCCGGCGGGGACGTCGAGGTGGGCCGCTTCGTGGCGCAGAGCCAAACCCGAGTCCATTGCAGCCCGCCTTCCGCGGCGAACATCCTCGCGGCCTCCCACGCCCTGGAGGTCAACCGAACCCGGGGCGATGACCTGCGCCTGAGGCTCGCCGGTCTCGTCGGCCGATTCCGCCACCGACTCGGGACGTATGGACTCTCCGCCTCGGGCGGCTTCTTCCCCGTGCAACGCGTCGCGATCCCGACAGGACACGAGGCCGTAAACGTGCATGCGCACTTGCTCCGGCACGGCGTCCGTGCCGTCCTCGTCCGCAACGGCAACGGACGCGGCCCGGGGCTCAACTTCATCTTCAACGCGCGTCAAGATCCTGGCGAGATCGACCGGGCCGCCGACGTCATCGCGTCCGCGCTGGGGAGATCCCGACCTGTTTCGAGGCCCAGTGGTCGTCCCGCCCCTCGTCCTTCGCCGGTGGGCGGCGGCTTGCAATCGTGAGACACGGCGAAGACCGAGAGGAGAATCACCATGGGATGCGGATGCAAGTGCGGGCGCTGTCCGAATGCTTTCCAGGCGACGGCTTTCGATGTCGGCAGGGGAGTGGGCGCCTCGGCCCTCGCCGCACGATACGAGCAGGAGGAGTCGGAACTCGAGCGGGCCAAACGGAGCGGTTTCGCACGCCAAACCGCCCTGAGGCGTCCGCAAGGGGGGCGACGGACGATGTCACATGCGTCGTCGCCTCACGGGCCGGCGGGGCACGCCGATCAGAAGAAAAGCCAGGGAAAGCTGGGATATGCGAGCAAGGCGCAGGGCAACAAGAAGCCCGGGGGCATGCGACGAACACAGCAAAAGGCCGGGTATCGTGCGCAGCAGAAGTCCGGGTTTCCTGGCGGGCCCGGCCCGGCTCGCGGACACAAGGGATCCGGGCGGCTCCGGGGTTCTGTCGCACCTCCTGGCGGTCCGGGCCCGCTCATCGCCCCGAACGCCGTGCTTTTGAACCGCCGCTACGCCGACCGGCTGGGATGGCGGGCCTATTACAATCCGATCCTCGCACTGCTCGGGCCGACGGCCATCGGCGGCGAAGCGGCCTTCGTGCAGGCTGTCGCAGAGTGGCAAGCGACCAAGGGGCTGCCGTCGAATGGGATCCTCGGTCCGGTGACTTGGAATCAAATACAGGCGGATCTGGCGGCGAGCCCGGATGCCGGATCACCGGCCTCCCCGCTGACCGGTGGGGCTCCTCCCCTCGCACCCTCGCCGGAGGAACCGGACGCCGCGGAGCCCCTTGGCGAGGTGGAGTCCGAGTACGAATCGGCCCACCGCATCGGCCGTCCGGCCTCGCGGCGATGGGCTCACTGCCCCCCGTCGGCGGAAACGCCTCCGACGGAGCGCACCGTGCTGGCCGTGACCAGCCGGCTCGCGACCGGCAAGCCGTTCGCCTGCACGGTCTCGGCGCATGACGGCATCTCGATGGGCACGATCCGTTGGAATCTCCGGGACGGCACCCTCCAGAGGCTCCTGGCCCGCTTCGAGAATCGGAGCGGTCGGCTCATCCGATACTTCGGATCGGATTACGACCGCTTGATGGGACTGATCGGGCTGCGCCGATCGGAACGGCAGCGGAGTCGGGCCGTCGCGGCGGCAACCGCCGAACGCCTGGCCGACCGCTGGCGAGGCCGTCTGCTCTCGCTTGTCTCGGACGCGACGTTCTACTCGATGATGATGCAGGACATTCGCGGCCACCTCGCCGCGGCCAAGGGTTCCGCGAGACGCCTGGGGCTGTGGACCGTCCGCGGCCTGACTCTGATCTTCGACATCGCCGCCTGCCAGGGCTTGAGCCCGGCGAAGATCGAGTGCTTCGCGGCGCGCCTCCGGCGGCTCGAGGCGACTCGAGGGGCACTCTCCGAGCAGGAGAAGCTCGTCGCCATCGCCGAGGAATCCGTCCGGGGCCTCGCCCGCCATCGCGACGAGCGGCGTGCACGCCGGATGGTCATCGCGACCGGCTCGGGACCGGCCCGGGGCCGTTGGTGGGACCTCGGCCGCGACTATGCCAACCTCGACGCCCCATGGGAGTCGTGAGGCACGCCAGGGGAGGGTCCGCCAATGATCATCGATTGTCATTGGCGTTCGGCACAGCCGGCATGAAGGAAAGCGGACCGGGGCTCGACGCGACGCTCCAGGTTCAATGCCGGCCGTTCGCCTCGACATCTTGCTGGCGTCGGGACGCTCGACGGAGCTGGAGGGCACGATCGGTCACCCCGAGCCGTCGCGCCGCTCGCTGAAGGTTCCCCTCCTCGGCGGCGACCGCAGTCCGTACGGCCACATCCTCGGCGACCCGGCCGATGTCCTTCAGGCCTACGCCCCACGCGAGCGCCCTGCGGATCGTCCGCTCGAAGGTCTCATCGCACCAGTCGTCCGGGCGGTCGGGCGGATCCGGGCGCTCGTCCTCGGGGATGTCGCCGACGGTGATCGGGGCCGGGCCGACGTGTTGACAGGCGACCCGCGAGATCAATTGCCTGAGGTCGCGCACGTTGCCGGGATACGCTCGCCGGAGCAGGTACTGGCGAACCGGCTCATCCAGCTCGATCGCCTTCAGGTCGGGGCGAAACTGGGCCAGGAAGTGACGAACCAGGGGCAAGATGTCTTCCGTCCGATCGCGCAAGGGAGGCAGCTTGCATGCGCAGCCGGCGATCCTGTAGTAGAAATCGCGGCGGAAGCGGCCGAGAGACTCTTCGTGGAGCAGGTCGCGATTGGTGGCGCAGACCAGGCGGAACTCGGTCCGGTTCCAGATATTGCTGCCCACACGCTTGTAGGTGCGCTCCTGGACCACGCGAAGCAGGTCGGCCTGGAGCGAAACCGGGAGCTCGCCGACCTCGTCGAGGAAGAGGGTCCCGCCATCAGCCAGGGCGAAGGCGCCGTCACGGGCGGCGACGGCGTTGGTGAAGGCCCCGCGCTCGTGGCCGAAGAATTCGCTGCCGGCCAGCTCCGGGACGATCGTCGTACAATCCAGGATGACAAGGTCCCCCTTATCTTGTCGGCGATCGAGCGTGTGGAGCAGTCGGGCCACCAATTCCTTGCCCGTCCCGCTCTCGCCGGTGATCAGTACGGCGGCGTCGGTGAACAACGCAACCTCGACGATCTGTCGCAGAGCAACCGTCCAGGCGGGACTGCATCCGACCAGATTGCCGACCACCAAGGGGGAACGCACCAGCTCGTCCACGGAGGCCCATCGCGAGAGTCGCGCACAGATGGCGGCCGTCGAGTCGGTTCCATTGTTCCAGGCGACGACGTCGGAGGCCCCCATCTTGAGCAGCGACCACGCCGCGCCGTTGGCCAGCGGCTCTGGATCGAACGTAACGGCCAGCACTCTCCCCTGACCGTTGCGGCTCAGCAGGCGGACCTGGTCGAAGACCGACGAGTCGAGCCGATCGAAGACGATCAGACCAGGGCCCGAGGGTTCATCGCAGTCGAGCGGAGAGGCTTCGATCCGCTCGCGCAAGCCGATCGAATAGGTCCGTCTTCAGGGGGCCCTTTCCTTGCGCGTGGTAGTCGACCCAGATCTTCGTAGGCATGGGTATTTATCGAACGCGCGTGGATGTAGACAACGCAAGCGAAGGTGATGCCCTCGCGTCTCAACGCCCGGATCTCACGAATTGCCTCGACCCCGGGCAGCCGATTGGAAACCTCGCCGCCCACCCTCGCTGGGATAATCACTTTTTCGCCAATCAACGCGCAAACTCTGGCGGGTTGACCGCGGAATCTCGTGGCGTGGTTTGACGCGGGTTTTTGGAATTCGAATGTTGGCTCATGTAACCAAATTTGGTGGTCGCCGGGCATCCAAGCATGACCCGAAGGAATTCGTCGGTCACCACCTTGATGTTAGGTGGCGTTCACCCAGCGGTGTCCTTCTTTCCCTTCGCGGGCACGTCCACAACGACGCTGTCAGTGAGTTAGTTCTGTATTGTGTCCGTGATGGTCAGGCCCAGGACGACACCGCTGCCAGTGGTGGACGAAGCAGACTGCGCAACCGGCCGCGGTTGCTGCCGGGTGAGCGTCTGCTGCACGGGTTGCGATCGGGCCGCTACCTCGCGCACGTGATCGCGGCCGCCCTTGCTGCCCTGATGCCCGGCCGGCCGGATCACGCCAAAGAGGCCGTTGATGGACACGCCCGGCGCGTTAGGCCACGCGTCGAAGAAGAGCTGGTTGGTCTTGCCGCCGTGCGGCTTGCCGTCGCCGAATTCCAGATCCCGTAGGCCGGTGATGGCGATCGGGGTGCCGTCCGGTTGGGGCTTGCTTGGCGGTAAGGGCCCCGCCGGCCGCTTTGCTTCGGGGATAGTCAGTTCGGTGATGAGCGGCTTCGCTGCTTGCTGCGCCCGAACACCGAATCAACGGGCGACTGGTCAGCCTGATTTCTTGTCCGGTTCCTCCTTCGATTTGGGGTTGATCAGTTCCTCGGCCTCGCGGCGAAGGAGCTCACATTCCACGAGGTCCTGCGGTCCCATGTCGGGCCATGCCACTCCCGGGAGTTGCACGGGGCTCGCTCGGCCTGCCAGCTCGAGGGCCCGCTGCAGGGACTGGCGCGCGTCCGCCGCCTGACCCAGGCGGGAATGGGCCATCGCCAGGACCAGCCAGTTGAGGGCTTTGGCACTCCCAACCCAGTTCCCCCCGTTCGACTCCTCGGCGCGCTCGATCGCCCGTTTGAATTCCCCGTTCCGGTAATGGGCGAGGCTCAGGACATGCAGGTTCCAGGGAGTCCGGTCAGCCTGCACGGCCTTCCCAGCCCGCTCGACGATCTGCTGCGCGGGGACAACCGGGTCGGGGCTGACACCCCAGGCGCGCGCCAGGACGTACCCGCAGGCCGGGGTGTCGCCGACCCGATCCGTCCACTTCTTGCAAAACTGCTCGTAGCCGTTGCGGTCGCCCTGCAAGAGCAACAGGCAGCCATAGATGAACAGGTCGTCGCCCCCGTCGGGAAGGAGGTTGACCGGGTCGATGCTGGCCAACGATTCGAACACGCGGGCATAGTCGGCCGCGGCGCGTTTCCAGTCGCGCCGAAAGACATGGAGGCGCGCCCGCATGATCCGAGGGAGGCGGTCCTCCGGCTGCCGGGCCGTCAAGCGCGTGAAGACCTCGTCCGAGCGGATGGCTTCATACCAACGCCCGGGCCAGTACGGGGCTCCAAATCGCTTCAGCGCGGCTGCGTAGACACTCGCCGAGCGATCCCATTCTTTCGCCTCGGCGAGGGCGGAAGCCAGTCGGAAATGAGCGGCCATGTCGTTCGGCCTGAGGCGGACCACTTCCTGGAGTGTGACCGGCCCCATGAGCCCCTCCGCCTCGCGGTAGAGGATTTCGCAATAGAGCCAGTGGAAAGGCCATTGTTGGGCATAAGGCTTCTTGGCAAGCAGGGCATGGGCCGATACCAGCGCGGTGCGTGCCCGCTCGGCGTGGCCAAGCCGGTGGTGCGCCATGGCGAGGACGGCGAAGGCAGTGGCATCCCAGACGTCGCGGTCGGGCTTCAGGTCAAACCGCCTCAGCCACTCGACGGCCTGCTCGGGGTGCCCGCCGCGGTAGTCGGTCAGCCCCTTGATGAGGATCATGTCGCGATACCAGTCGTGCTTTTCTGTGCCCGTGACGGCGCGCTCGGCCAGCCGCTCGACGCGCGCGAAATCCGGCACCGCATCCGGCGCCAGCGAGCAGGTCCTGGCCATCCACGCCGCTAACGAGGCGTCCTCCGCCGCGCGCCGTTCAAAACGATCGAGCATCTCGCGGCAGGCGTGGCGGTAGCGCTCGACGTCGGCCGTGTACAGAAAGAGGGCCGCGGCCTGGTTCCAGCCCAGGAGGTTGCCGGGTTCGAGCTCCGTCGCCTTGTCGAAGACTGGGAGCGCCTGACGGAAGAAGCCCGGCCGCCGAAAGGCGTCACCGTGGTCGAGGCGAGGCAGGCTGAGTTTCGCGTCGATTTCGATCGCCTTGCCCAAGAAGGCGACGGCCTCGCCCAGCTTGTTCTGGGCAGCCAGGATTTCGCCAAGGCGCCAGTGGGCTAAGGCGTATGTCGGGTTGACGTCGATCGCTGTGCGGTACTCGGCGATGGCCCCCTCCAGGGTCCCCATGGCTTGCATGTCGTTACCGACCCGCAAAGCTCCACGGTAGGCATCGGTACTGAACGAGCCCTCCAGGGTCCCCATGGCTTGCATGGCGTTACCGAGGTTGTAATGTGCCTTGGCGTTTTTCGGGCCGAGCTCGACGGCCCTCCGGTACCAGAAGATGGCCTCGTCCAGTTTGTTCCGGGCGGCCAGTGCCGTGCCGAGGTTGATGTGGACGCCAACCGAACTCGGGTGGCTGGCGAGGGCCGCGGAGTAGAACCGAACCGCGCCTTCGTAGTCTCTGCGCTTGTAAAGAATATAGCCAAGCTCCGAATCGAGCCAGCAATCTCCCGGGTGGAGGTGCTGAGCGTCCCGCAGAATCCTGAGGGCGGAGTCCGGGTGTTGAACCCGCAGAAGGGTGCGGGCCAGTATGATGACCGTCGCCGGGTGTTGAGCCCGAACGTCGATCGATTCGGCCAGCCGGCGCAGGTCGTCGCGCATGTTGGATACGGGCAGGCTCCAGGCCGCCCGAACCCGGTCCCGCAGCGGCTCCAGGTCGATGCCGCGCGTCACAGCCACCAGCCGCTTCCAGCGGGCATCATCCGCTTCAGAGTCCAGCAGCCGGACGAAAACCCAGTCGTCCAGCGCCGCCGCCAGGGCAACTGTGAGTGCCGGGCGGGCCTTGAGCCGGTCGATCGACGTCTCGACCGGCAACTCGTCGATGTCCACGCCGTACTCGCGGAAGGACCGGACGTAGTCCCGATCCGCCCCGGTATTGTCGACCCTCCCTTCAACCAGCGTTGCATCCTCCATCCGGATTCGCTCCAGCCGGTCGACGAACTCCAGTTCCCTGAGCCGCCGGTCAACCCCCTTGGTGGTCGCCGGGTCGGCCTCGCCGACGGCCGCGGCCGCCTCGGCCCGACGGGCCCCCTCCAGGGCCTCCGGCCACTTCTGTTCCTTCTCAAGCCGGTCTACCTCGCCGAGGATCGACTCGACCTCGCCGGCCACCTTCGCCTGCCGCTCCCCCCGCTGCCGGGCCGCCTCCGCCTCCCGCGACGCCCGATCCCGCACCGCCCAGCCTACGACGCTGCCCACAAGGACGAGGAAGAGCAGCACCAGCGCGGCCACCGCTAGTCCACCTCGGTTGCGCCGGGCAAACTTCCGCAGTCGGTACCCGGCTGATGGCGGGCAGGCCAACACCGGCTCGTCGGCCAGGTAGCGCTGCACGTCCAGCGCGAAGCCGTTGGCGGTCTCGTAGCGGCGGTTGCGGTCCTTCTCCAATGCCTTCATCACGATCCAGTCGAGTTCGCCACGCACCAGCTTCGTCAGCCTTGCGGGTTCCATCCCGCGGTTGGCGGCCAAGGTCGGCAAGCCCTCGGCCGTGCTCAGCTTGGTGCTCGGCTTCGACGGCTCCTGCTCGCGGATCACCCGCAGCATCTCCAGCATGCCCGCCTGGGTCAACTCCTTGCGCCGGAACGGCGGGCTGCCGGTCAGCAGCTCATACAGCAGCACGCCCAGCGCGTAGATGTCGCTGCGCGTGTCGATGTCGAGCTGGTTGATCTCCGCCTGCTCGGGCGACATGTATTCCAACGTGCCGACGATCGCCCCGAAGCCGGTGATCAGCGTCTTGTCGGTCATCTGTTGCCCGGCCGCCTTGGCGACTCCGAAGTCGATGATCTTCGGCACCGGCCTGCCGTCATAGAGGGCCACCAGCACGTTGGACGGCTTGAGATCGCGGTGGATGATACCCTTCTGATGCGCGTGCTGCACCGCCTGGCAGACCGGGATGAACAGCTCCAGCCGCTGCCGCGGCGTGAGGTGGTGCTCGTCGCAGTAGCGGGTGATGGGCACCCCCTTGACGAGATCCATGACGAAGTAGGGCCGGCCGCCGCCGGTGGTGCCGCCGTCGAGCACGCGGGCGATGTTCGGGTGGTCCATCAGGGCCAGCGCCTGCCGCTCGGCCTCGAAGCGGGCGATGACCTGGCGGGAGTCCATGCCGGCCTTGATCAACTTGACGGCCACCAGGCGCCTGACCGGGTCGGTCTGCTGGGCCATCCAGACGCTGCCCATGCCGCCCTCGCCGATCGGCTCGATGAGCTTGTACGGGCCGATCGCCCGGCCGGAGCTCTCTGTTGTCGGCTGGTCGCTGGTCGCGTCGGTCATGTCCGCCGCCGGACGGTCCAGCAGGCTGTCGGTGCGGTCGACGGCCGCCAGCAGCGCCTCGAGGTGGACGATCCGGGCCTCGTCCCCGCCGCACGCCTCCCGGACGTATTCCCGCCGGCGGTCCGGGTCGGGGATGTCGCGGGCGGCGTGGAAGATCGCCTCGTTGTCGGGCCGTGATGCGGTCATGGGGGCCTCCGCGGCGGGCCGCGTGGCCCGTCCAGAACACAATGCGAGAAACCGGGGCCGAACCCGTAAATTTTTTTCCCGGTCGGTCAGGGCCGGTGTCCGGACCTGCGGTCGATCGCCACCCGGAGCCAGCTGCGGGCGTACGCCCAGTCCTTCTCGGCGGTGGAGGTGGAGACGCCGAGCGCGGCGGCCGCCTGCTCGGCGGTGAGGCCGGCGAAGAACCGGAGCTTGACCAGCTCGGCCTTGCGCGGGTCCTCCGCTTCGAGCTGGCGGAGGGCCTCGTCCAGGGCGAGCAAGCGGACGCCGTCCTCCTGCTCCAGGGCCGGCTCGATGTCGTCGAGGTCGAGCCGGCGGCGTCCGCCCCCGGCCTTGCGGGTCTGCTTGTGCCGGGCGCGGTCGATCAGGATCCGGCGCATGGCCTCGGCGGCGGCGGCGAAGAAATGGCCGCACCCCTCCCAGCGCGGCGGCTCGCCGGACCCGACGAGCCGGACGTAGGCCTCGTGCACCAGGGCGGTCGCTTGCAAGGTCTGGCCTGGCCTCTCATGCGCGAGCTGTTGGACGGCGAGCCGGCGCAACTCATCGTAGACCAGCAGCAGGAGCTGTTCGGCCGCTTTCGGGTCGCCCCCCTCGATCATGGAGAGGATATGGCTCAAGTCGTTCATCGCAACGACCGATATCGGCCCGCCCGATCCTGTCTCCGGCCCGACTCCGAGTGACGTCGCTCGGCCGATCGCGCCCGGGCCGGTCTTCGAGACGGGGCGTCACCAGTCCAGGATATCTCCGGGCCGACGACGGGGACAGCCAGGGCTGCCCCAAGATGGCGGCGAGGAGGGTTTGAAGGGCTCGCGGGCGCAAGATCAGGGTCGTCTTCAAGCGGCTGAAAAGGGCCAACCACCGAATTGCTTCCATGAGCCTCGAATGTTTATCAAGAGGGTTCACTGATCACGGCTTTGAAGGTGCCTCATCGCACCGATGGCCTTCGAGGGATGGTCCACCAGATGGCGTCGAACGCCGCGCGGGCCTCATCGTCGAAGGTCAGGCCGGGTGCGGCGAGGGTCGCGTCGAGTTGAGCGGGACGACTGGCCCCGACGATCGCCGACGTGATGCCCGCCTGCTGGAGCACCCATGCGACGCTGGCCGTGGCAAGGTCCCAGCCGCGATGACGGCAGAACTCCTTCAAGTTCTCCACGGCCTCGAATTGCGCGGAGTGCCAGTAGCGATCGCGGTAGAGCTCGCCAGAAACGCCCAGGGTGAACCGGGTCCCGGGCGCGGGAGGCGCCTCTGACGAATGCTTACCCGTGAGGAAGCCGCCGGCCAGTGGATTGTAAGCGATCACGCCGACGCCCTGGTCGCGACAGAGCGGCAGGAGCTCGGCCTCGATATCGCGATGCAGGAGGTTATAACGCGGCTGCACGCAATCGTAACGCGCCCAGCCGTGCCGCTCGCTCGTCCCGATCGCCATCGCGAGCTGCCAGGCCGCGTAGTTCGAGCAGCCGACGTAGCGGACCTTCCCCGATCGGACCAGGTCGTCGAAGGCGCGTAGGGTCTCGTCGATCGGCGTCTCGGCGTCGAACGAGTGAGACTGATACAGGTCGATGAAATCGGTCCGGAGCCGGCGGAGGCTGGCCTCGCAGGCCTCGAGGATATGCCGGCGCGATAGGCCCTGGTCGTTGGCGCCCGCGCCGACCTTGGCCCGGCATTTGGTCGCCAGCACAAGCCCATCGCGACGCCCCGGCGCCCCTGCCAACCATCGGCCGATGACCGACTCGGTCGCACCGGCCGTCGCGATGTCGGGCGGGATCGGATAGACGTCCGCCGTATCGATGAACGTCACTCCACGCTCGATTGCGACATCCATGATCCGGAACGACGTCGCCTCATCGCACTGGCCTGCGAACGTCATCGTGCCCAGGCAGATCTCCGACACTTTCAAGCCCGTCCGCCCCATCCTTCGCTGCTGCATGATCCCTCCCACGATAGGTCCTGTCGATGCTTTTCAAGCCCTATCTTATTCAAACCGTTTGAACAGATGGAACTCCAGACGAAACTTCGTAACCTCCACTTGCACCGGCCCGGACCATGGGAAAAGGACGTTCTGAAGGTGGTGTGCGGCGACACCAGAGCGGTGCAATCAAGCGGACGAGCCGGGGTCGTCGAATCCGACCTACTCTTTCCATAGCAGGACCGGATTAGAACGCGCGATCGATCGATTCAGCGGGCAGGCCCCGGAGGTGGATTCTCCCCGAGGCCGGTCCGGATCGTGCCTCTCCGCAGGAATCACTCCCATGAGCTTGAAACCATCGCGTCGATCCGCCGGAAAGCGATCCGCCAAGCGACGTTACTTGAGCCCGAGCCTGGACTCGCTCGAATCCCGGGAGCTCCTCAGCACCACGCCGCTCATCGCGCAGCCGATGTTCCAGGTTAGCCACCCGAGCATGAGCACGAGCCCGCCCGGCGGGGCATATACACCCTCGCAAATCCAGCAGGCTTATCAGTTCAACAAGGTGAACTTCAACGGGGTCACGGGCGATGGGACCGGAGAGACGATCGGCATCGTCGATGCGTATAACGATCCAAATATCCAGTCCGATTTGAACGCCTTCGATACGCAGTTCGGACTGCCGAGCACGACGGTCAACCGGGTCAATCAGACCGGCGGGACGAGCTATCCCGGCGCCGATTCGACGGGAGGCTGGGAGGTCGAGGAATCGCTGGACGTGGAGTGGGCGCACGCCGTGGCACCGAGGGCCACGATCCTGCTGGTGGAGGCCGCCACCGCCAATGACGGAGACCTCCTGGCCGCGGTCGACTACGCGGCGGCTCATGCGAATGTGGTCTCGATGAGTTGGGGCGGAGGCGAGTTCTCGGGAGAGGCGGCGGACGATAGCCACTTCGTCAAGGCGGGGGTCGCGTTCGTCGCATCCTCGGGAGACTCCGGTGCGCCGATTTCGTGGCCGGCTTCCTCGCCGGACGTCCTGGCCGTCGGCGGTACCGCACTGACCTTGGGCGCGAACAATGTATGGGCGAGCGAGGTCGGCTGGAGCGGCAGCGGCGGAGGGCCCAGCGCCTACGAGTCGAAACCGTCGTATCAGGTCGGCATCGCCACTCAGACGACGATGCGGGCCAACCCGGATGTCGCCTACGATGCTTCGCCATCGACCGGTTTCGGCGTGTATGACTCGTACCAGTACCAGGGGAGTATCGAGGACTGGTTGACGGTCGGCGGCACGAGTGCCGGTGCCCCGCAATGGTCGGCCCTGCTGGCCATCGCCGATCAAGGCCGTGCTCTCGCCCATCAACCGCAGATCGACGGCTCGAGCCCGCAGGAAGTGATGACGACCCTGTACGCGAACCCGGGAGATTTCCACGACATCACGAGCGGCACCAGCACGGGCACTCCCCACTACAACGCCGGGCCCGGCTATGACTATGTCACCGGCCTGGGCTCTCCCATGGCCAACCTGGTGATCGGTTCCCTGGACGGCTCATCGACCGTCGCGCACGATAATCTGGTCCTCACCGCGGGCGCCGCCGAGACGGCGGGCGGTTCCTTCAGCATCACCGTGACCGCTCGATCCGCCAGCGGGACCACGGCCACCGGCTACGTCGGCACGATCCACATGACGAGCAGCGATGCGCAAGCCGGGCTCCCGGCCAACTACACCTTCACCTCCGCCGACGACGGATCGCACACATTCACGGTCACGCTGAAGACCTCGGGAAGCCAGTCGATCACCGCGACCGACACGGCGACGCCGGCTGTCACCGGGACTCTCTCCGGGATCAACGTGAGCCCCGGTGCCGCCAGAGTGTTCGTCCTCGCCGGACTACCGGGATCCTTGTCGGCGGGGGCCGTGCAAACTTTCACGGTGACCGCGCGCGATGCCTACGGCAACATGGCGACCGGCTATATCGGGACGGTGAAGTTCACGAGCAGCGACACCCAGGCCACCCTTCCGGCGAACTACAAGTTCACGGCGGTCGATCAAGGGGCCCATCTTTTCACGGTCACGTTCGCGACCGCCGGGCCGCAGTCGTTGACGGTCAAGGACACCAACTCGGGCACTACCGCCACCCAGTCCGGGATCAGCGTCGCTCCGGCCGCTCCGACCAACCTATCCGCCGTTGCGGCGTCCGCGAGCCAGATCAATCTCGCGTGGACCGGCTCGGCAGGTGCCGTCAACTACCTCATCGAGCGCAGTCTCAACGGCAGTTCCGGATGGACCCAGATCGCGAGCATCGCGGCCAACACGACCAGCTACCAGGATTCTGGGCTGTCCGTCGCGACGACTTATTATTACCGGGTGCGCGCCGCCGCCGGCAACCTCGACTCGGCCTACAGCAACGCGGCCGGCGCCACGACGAGCGGAACCTCCGCGATCGTCGATACCCTGTGGAATAACTCGTATGTGCCGTCGGAGAATACGTACAGTGGCGGAGCCTACGAGCTCGGGGTGAAATTCACCGCCAGTGTCTCGGGATCCGTGACGGGGGTCCGATTTTACGAGCAGAGCTGGATGGGAGGCTACGCCCACGTCGGCCATCTCTGGTCCTCGACCGGGGCTCTCCTGGCCACGGCCATGTTCACGCAGGAGACGGCCTCCGGTTGGCAGCAGGTGAGCTTCTCCAACCCGGTGCCGATCCAGACGAACGCGGTTTATGTCGTCTCGTTCTCCACCGGCGGGGGCTATTTCGGCATCACCACCAACTACTTCAATAAGGCCGGAGTCACCAGCGGGCCGCTCCAGGCATTGGCCAACGGCGCGTCCGGGGGCGACGGGGTCTATCAACGTGGCGGCGCCTTCCCCTCCCTGAGCGGGGCGGGCGAGAACTTCTGGGTCGATGTCGCCTTCGTTCCTTCCACGAGCACGAGCAACCACTCGAGCGTGTCGACGACGTCCCTTTCCCCATTGCCAGCACAGAGTTTCGGCGGCACCGCCGCAAGGATTGGTGTTTCTCCATTCGTCGTGCCGTCCTCGACGGCCGCCCCGATGAGGATGTCGACCTTCCTGAACGACTCGCCGGTCACTTCAGGCACTCGGGGATCCGAATCGACGGCCGTGCCGGGTTCGTGGCGATACCGCCGTAACGTCTCGCAAGGATTCTGGAAAGTCAGGGGGGCCTGGTTGTCGGGCTCAAACCTCGGTCTCTCGTGAAAGGGAGAACGGCCGCCAGGTCGGGAAACTCGGGACGAAGTGGATCCCGCCCGCGGATCGATCATGCCCTTCTTCAGAGAATCTCGAACGGACCCGCTTAATCCGAGTAATCGCTTTCTTGCCCACGCGTTTCCGGCATGAGAACTGGCAAGACGGCCGGCAATCCGTCGATTCTTATCAGATCGCCCAAGCCGATCGGCGCCGCGATAAAGTTCGGTAATTACCGTCTTCGATCGTTAGCACGCTGAGCGTGACGGCATCAGTATTGATGCTCCGCTGACAAGGTGAGAAGTGATGCTCGAGTCATTGACCGAAGCGGAAGAGGCTCCGAGTTCCTCTGCGCCGGCGGAGGAGCTGAATCCGACGCCCTGGAGTGATTTATTGCGCGAGGATCTGCATCGAACCATCTTACACGGGGGGGGCCGCTGGTCGCGGGCTCTCGCGACCGTGGCCTGGATTCATCTGGGGATCTTCCTCACGTGCCAGGCGATCTACGACCCGAGCGTACAGAGGGATCCGCGGCTGATGTTCTTGTGGGGCGTGGAGCTGGCGGCCGTCCTGACGGCGATGCGGACGATCGCCGGGCCACGTTGGTTCGCGTCCTCGCCCGCGACGGGGGTCATCACGCGGCTCTGGGGGACTTTCCTCATCCTCTCGCTCAACCTGGTGATGCTCAACGCGCTCACGGGTTGGGAATATCGGTGGTACAAGCCCGCGTGGGGGACCCTGAGCACGTTCTTCTTCGCCGCGATGGCCTGGCTGTTCACGCCCAAGTTCTTCATCCCCGCCGTCCAGATGTACTTCACGGCCCTCCTCATGGTCGCCTTCAAGAGCGAGGATAACCTCATCTATGGCGTGTCGTGGTGGATCGCCCTGATGGGGATCGCCCTGACGGTCCGACGTCGAGAGCAGAGCGAGGATCCGTGTTTCGACTGATGTAAGGTGGTATCGAGAAGTACGCTCGATCATGAGCCAGTCCTGGGCTCATTCCTCGTGGCCGATCCGCCTCGATCGCTGATCAAACCGGTTGATGGACAGCCTTAACCGTCCGCATTCCCCCATTTCGCATAATCCCGTGCACCCCGACGAGCCGATGAATTCCTCAATCCGGCCCGGCCGGAGCGGTCGCAATTTTCATGAGGCCGCGGAAATCGTGGTGACGAAGGGAGTGCATGATGGAACGAATTGCGCGGCCGTTGACTCTGGTCATGGCCTTGCTACTCCCCTGGGTCGAACTCAGACCCTGTACAGCACAGCCGCCGGCCCTACCCACGCCGAACGCGGAGCCTCGGCCGTCAATACCGCCCCCGCGTCAATATTCGCCGCCGGGCGAATCTTCGGCGCCGGGGAATACGGCTCCCGCGCCCCTCCCGCCGCCGATGAGCGGCGTACAACCGCCGGTCGAATCTTCCGGGCCGACCACGGCTTCGGCCCTTGCACCCGGTAGCGGCGATCTATCCTTGAGGCTCAAGCCGGCGCCTCTGGAACCGACCGACTTTCGCTATCCGATCAACCTGGCGACCGCATTACGCCTCTCCGACGCACGGCCCTTGATCGTGGCCGCCGCGCAAGCGAGCGTGTGGATCGCCGAGGCGCAACTGACACGCGCCAAGGTCCTCTGGGTGCCGCAACTCAACCTGGGAGCCGATTATATCCGGCACGACGGCGGCGGCCCGGATTTCAATAAAGGTATCATGACCGCGCCGAGCGTGAACTTCTTCTACGGCGGTGGCGGCCTGACCCAGATCGGCGCCATGACGGATATGATCTTCGTGCCCCTGGCGGCGCGGAGAGTCCTGAGTTCCCGTCAATTCGACATCCAGACCGCGAAGAATGACTCGATGATGATGACCGCCGACGCCTACTTCCAGGTGCATCAGTACCGCGGGATGTATGCCGGCGCGCTCTATTGCGTCGAGCGCGGCCACGACCTGATCGAGCGCATTGCGCAGTTGAGCAAGGAGCTGGTCCCCAAGGTCGAGGTCGATCGGGCCAGGAACCTGGTCGCGGACCTCGAGCAGCAAGCGACGTCGGCGCGCGAATCGTGGCGCATCCGAAGTGCCGACCTGACGCAGGTCTTGCGGCTCGATCCTCGTTCGGTCGTCGAACCGCTCGAGTCCGATCACCTCCAGGTCACCTTGATCGACCCCGCACGGTCCCTTGACGATCTGATCCCGGTCGCACTGACCAACCGACCCGAACTGGCCTCGCAGCAGGCGATCGTCCAGGCCGTGGCGATGCAAATCCGTCGCGAGAAAGGCCGAATACTCCTCCCAAGCATCCTGATCAACGGCTTCCAGACCCCCTATGAAATGCTCCAGGCCGGTATCTTCGGACTGGGACCCAATAGTAGCCTCAACCAGTGGACCGGTCGAATGGACATGAGTTATCAGGCGCTCTGGGAGCTCGAAGGCATGGGGATCGGCAATCTCGCGCGGATCAAGGAGCAGCGGGGTATGCAGTCGATGGAGATCATCAATCTATTCCGGATCCAGGACACGGTCGCGGGGGATGTGACACGCGCTCTGGCTCGGCTCCAATCGGCGACGGCCCGGGTCAGCCAGGCCGATCGGGCCCTGCGCACGGCCATCATCACATTCAACGGCAACTTCGAGGGTTTACAGCAGACCACCCGTTTCGGCGACGTGCTCGTCCTGGTCAATCGCCCACAGGAAGTGGTTTTCGCGCTCCAATTGATGAAGCTGGCCTTCGACGAATACTTCACCACGGTCGCCGAATACAACCGCAATCAGTTCCAGATCTTCCACGCCCTCGGCTATCCTGCCCGCGAGATCACCTATGTGAGGCCGCCGGGCGATGTCCAGCAAACAGATCTGGCTCGGCCCTCGTACCTGCCCGCGGTGGGCAACGGACCGCCTCCTGCGACCCGCTGACGTGAGAATGCCAGAGGGGGAGGGATTCGGATGGTCCGATCCCTCCGCCCTTTGCGGCTTGGCGCGAGCTCATGGCAATTCGGCCACACCTGATACTTGCCAAGCGGCCGCCTCGTGATGACTTTGCGATCGACTGCGGACGTCAACAAATGACTCGACGACTCCCGGCCTGCATTTTGTAGGTTAGAATGGTGAGAGTCGTTTGTAGCCCGAGTTGACGTTCGAAGGGGCCCTGAGCGGCTAGCCCGCTCCGGCTCATGTGGTCGCGACATTATCACGGGGGCACACGGATGTTTTCGTTGAGGCGCCACGGTATCGGAGTTCCCTTGTCGGCCCTTTTCCTGGCATTGGGGACCTGGGTCTTCCCCGGTTCATCGGCGTTGGGGCAGATCGTCCACCCGGACGGCGGAGTCCCGGCCACGCCGCTGGCGGTCACGGGAATCCCATTCGCCCAGGCGGATGGTTGGTCCGGCGGTCCGGTCCGCTGGGACCCCTACGTGACCCTCGATCGTAAGTTCGGTGGCATGGGCGACAACGCTTTGCACGCCTGGATCAACGAGCAACGCGTGGTGTTCGACTACAACCGCCGTGGTGCGATGACAGACGGCATCATGGGTTACGGCGGGCATGGCCCGACCCCCGGCTTTTACGGGTTCGGCCTCTCTTTGCATCGGGGTTATGGATACGGTGGGTCCGGCCTGGGCGTCGGTGCCGATGGTGGTTATCCATACTATGGCGGTCCCGGCTATCCCTGCGGCGGTTTCGGCTTCCCCGGTCCGATGTATCCTAGCGACGGGCCGTTCGGCCCGTTCACCGGGCCTGCTCCTTATCCGGAAGCGTACTTCGCTCCTTACACGGCCGCAGCCGCAACGACCGGATCATCCAGCGGGTCACCTCCCTACGATCCCTTCAGGTCGATCCAGGAACCTAACCCTGCTTCCAGGATCATCCCTCCGACCAGTCCCGCTCCAGGGACCAGCCCGGACGTCAACACCGTTCCGGACGCGGGGCGCGTGCCCCCTTCGGCCTCCAATGACCCGGCCATGGGCGTGATCGCCAACTCTTCCGCGTCATACCGACAGTTCGGTATCGACGAGGAGCCCGCCACCGATCCCGACGGAGTACAGGGTATCAGGATCGCCGGGGTCTTGCCGGGGAGCGTGGCGGAAAGGACCGGTCTGCACGCCGGAGACATGATCCACGCGATCAATGGCTATCAGACGACCCGGCGCGGCAATCTGGCCTGGATCATCTCCCACGCGGCTCCCGATGGCGTGCTCAAGCTGAAGGTGCGTTCCGCATCCGAGGGCCAGGAGTTTCTCTTCACGGCCCAACTCCCGAGCCGGACATTGAACTTGGCGAGACCGTCCTACCTCCCGCCCGTGGGTAATGGCCCTCCGATGGCATCCCGCTAGGTCTCCTGGTCACATCGTTGTCGAGCCGTCTCTCGGTAGGGTCATTGTGATCCAACCGGGGGGCGGGACAGAGGGCTGTTTGCAATTGATCCGCCGAAACGAATCGGCCCGCAGGCTCCGCCGAACTCTCCTAATTTCCGCCTCCATCCGCGGCATGAGGCTATCGGTTCGAAAGGATTGATCGAACCTTCTGGAATATCCGACGAATTGTATCAGAGGGGATTGTGTTAACTCGAGCCGGGAGGGCCGTACATGCGCCTACGCGCGTTCAGGAAATTCCATCCCGATCTGGAATCGTTGGAAGCCAAGCAACTGCTCAACGCAACTCCCTTGGCCGCGCATGCCGCTAAGATCGACGCCCGCCACTCAGTCGCGACCTCGGCTGCCAGCGTTCAGGCGGCGGACATCGCGAGTCGTCGGACCTCCTTGCCCACTCGATTCCTGGCATTCCGCATCACCAACCCGAGCGTTCATAAAGTCAATCTGATTCCACCCTTCCAGCAGGTACTGGTTCAATCGAAGCAGCCTGTACCCGGCCAGGTGTACAACGTCCTCCAGATCGCGGTGAAGAACCAGACTTCCCAGACCTTCGACGCCAGCAACGGGTTCACCGTGAGGATGACGAATCAAACTCATGCTCACGCTTACCCGATCCTGACAGGGACTCAGCAATGGAAGCCGAATCAATGGTTCGTCTTCTATGTTCTCACCAAGAAATACTATCCGGTATCTGAAGTAGCAGGGGGGTTCCAGCTCAATCTCGGCGGAGCATCCTCCACGCTCGTTCCGGGACCTTCGGGGATTTTCCTGAGGCTCAAATACGATCCGGCCACGTTCGCCAAGACACTCGATTGGATCGTCGCATACGGACAGGGCGCGCAGTTGGGCAACGGTCCGCCAGTGGGTATGCCCGACACGGCCATCAATGCGATCGTCGCCGCCGGCACGAACCGCATCGATTTCGGCGGCCGTTTCTGACCGGATAGATCACGATCGGCCGGATCTCCACGGCCCGACGCCCGGCGACCTCTCGCCCGGCGTCGGGCCTTTTTTCGTCCTTCCTCGGGGGGCGAATCCATGCGGATCGCCGTCTACGCGCCGGGATCGGGCGTTCGACGGATTCGGGAGGAGATGGCTCTCCACTGTCCCTGCGATCTTGCCCGAACGCCCTCGGGGCCAGTCTCCTCCACATCCCCGGCCTACTTGGCCTGGCATATGGGCCTAACGCCCGGCCCGTATGAATCGTCGGGAGCGGTGTGATTGTTGGGCTGGGGCGATACGTGACCACACACAGTCCTCCCGTCGAGAATCTCCGGATCGATCCTCCATTTCGAGTTATCCAGCTTGCCACGAATTGTCGATGGAACTCCTAAGATCATGCTCATCTGGATTGCCGTCGGCGTCATGGCAGAAGAATTGTTGCTGGAGAAGGGTTGGTATCATGGAACGATCCGTCTTGCCATGGATCATCACTCTCGGATTGTTGGGTCCGTGCCTGGAGCTTGAAGCCTGCAGAGCCCAGTCTCAGCCTCCTCCGGCCCAGACTACGACGGCTCCGGAACAATCGAACTCACCGACGCCGGCAGCCCCCCGCATCACGATTCCGCCACCGCGTTCATTTCGCGTGCCCAGCGAGGCGACTCCCCCGACGACGGGGGTCTCCCAGCCCTCCTCGCACCGCGTCCTCCTCGCGACGAGTGCGTCGGTGCCGGGAATCCTGCCCGCGACGCCTCAACCCGATCAACGACCCACGCCGCCGGAAGCAAGCCCTTCGCGAAGTTCGGTGCTGGCACCCCCCGAGGGCGAGCTCGCGACGAGGCTCAAGCCCGCTCCCCTCGAGTCGTCCGACCTGGGCTTCCCGATCAACCTGGCAACCGCCTTGCGGCTCTCCGACGCCCGGCCGTTGATCGTGGCCACGGCGCAGGCCAGCGTCTGGGTGGCCGAGGCGCAACTGACGCGAGCCAAGGTCCTCTGGGTCCCCATGCTGGCCTTCGGCGCCGATTATGTCCGGCACGACGGCGGCGGCCCGGATTTCAATAAGGGCATCATGACCGCGCCGAGCGTGAACTTCTTCTATGCCGGTGGCGGCCTGGACCAGTACGTCGCTGTCACGGATGCGATCTTCCAGCCTTTGTACACCCGGCGGGTCCTGAATTCTCGGCAATATGACATACAGACCGCGAAGAACGATTCCCTGGTCATGACCGCCGACGCTTACTTCAGGGTGCACCAGTATCGCGGGAGTTATGCCGGGGCGCTGTACACCGTGGAGAGAGGGCACGACCTGATCGAGCGCATCGCGCAGTTGAGCAAGGAGCTGGTCCCCAAGGTCGAGGTCGATCGGGCCAGGAATCTGGTCGCCGAGCTCGAGCAGCAAACCACCTCCGCGCGGGAAGCGTGGCGCGTTCGCAGTGCCGACCTGACCCAGATCTTGCGGCTCGATCCCCGCGCCGTGGTGAACCCGCTGGAGCACGATCATCTCCAGCTAACCATGATCGACCCCGCCCTGCCGCTGCCCGAGCTGCAGCGGATCGCCCTGACCAACCGCCCCGAGCTCGCCTCGCTGCGCGAACTGGTCCAGGCGGCGGAAATCGGGATCCAGCGGGAGAAGATGCGGCCGCTCCTCCCGA
The DNA here is from genome assembly GCA_963743925.1 of uncultured Planctomycetota bacterium. Classification (GTDB taxonomy): domain Bacteria; phylum Planctomycetota; class Planctomycetia; order Isosphaerales; family Isosphaeraceae; genus CAVZRC01. Next base: position 994,639 of record CAVURY010000041.1, read on the forward strand.
TCATCATGATCAACGGTTTCCAGAGTCCCGGCATGTTGATCCAGGGCGGGATCTTCGGCCTCGGCTCGAATACCAGCCTGAACCAGTGGATGGGCCGTTCCGACATCAGTCTCCAGTGTATCTGGCAGTTCGACGCCTTCGGCGTCGGGAACCTGGCACGGGTCAAGGCGCAGCGCGGTATGCAGTCGCAGGCCATCATCGACCTCTTCAAGCGGCAGGACGAGGTGGCGGCCGAGGTGACCTCGGCCCAGGCGCAACTCCAGTCGGCGACCGCCCGGGTCAGCCAGGCCGATCGAGCCGTCCGCACGGCCATCATCACCTTCAACGGCAACTTCGAGGGCCTGCAACAGACCACCCGCTTCGGCGACACCCTGGTCCTCGTCAACCGGCCTCAGGAGGCGGTCTATGCTCTCCAGCTCATGAAACTGGCCTTCGACGAATACTTCACCACGGTCGCCGATTACAATTTAGCACAATTCCATATGTTTCATGCCTTGGGCTATCCGGCTCGCGAGCTCGCACTGATCCATCCCCCCGGCGATATCGTCCCGGTGGACACGGCCCGGCCCGGTTATCTTCCCGCTGTGGGCAACGGTCCGCCCCCCGCAACCCGCTAGCATCGGAAGCTTCCTCATTCCACTCGTACGGGCGCCGCGACGACGCCGGCATTCGCCGGACGAGACCCGACGCGGGCATTTTCACTCGCCACCTTCGTCGCCTCCGGCGAGGTGCTGACCTCGACGGGAGTGCCATCGGCGAGGATCGACAGGTCACCCGAGATCACCTTCTCGTTCCCATCGATCGGCACCCAATTGTCCTCGCCCCCCCCTTCCTTGGGAACCTGGCGATTGGTGACTTCGATCCACCGGGTCTTTGTGAGAGGATCGAAGTCACCGGTGACCCCCGTCTGCACCTCGACTCGCCTGGCGTGGCCATCCTCGTATTCCCAGTAGAAGGTCTTCTCGCCGACGTGCATCAGGGTCGCCGTCGGCAGCGCATGCACGCCGGGCCGGTCGATGAACACCCTGGCATAGGCGTACATCCCGGGCAGGAGCTGGCTGCCGGGATTGGGCAGGTCGATCTCGGCCCGGAGGGTGCGGCTGTTGACGTTCAGCGCCCAGGAGGTGCGGGTGACGCTACCGGGGAGCGCCTGGTCGCGGTAACCCTTGACCAGGACGCTGGCCTTGGTGCCGATACGGACGTAGTTGGCGTCCTGCTCGGGGATGTCCACGAAGATGCGCACGATGTCGGTTCGGTCGACGACGTAGATCGGCGCGGCTGTACCGCTGGGTGAAAGGTAAGGGGAGTGGAGGTCGGCCGAGGGATCGCCGCTGGCGGGCAGGACGAAGTCGAAGGTGTTGGCGTTGCGTGCCACGATCACGCCGTCGAAGGGGGCAGGCAAGGTGAGGTAACCTACCCAGGCCTTCAGCCGCTTCTCCTCGCTATCGGCCACCTTCAGGTCGGCTTCGGCGACCCTGACCTCGACCAGGGCCCTCGAAAGCGCCGCGCGACGGGAGAGCAGCTCGGCATCCGCCTTCGCGACGGTCGCCTTGGCCGCGTCCCGCGAGGCGATGTTCGCCTTCCACCGATTGGTCGCTTCGAGCAGATCCTGGGGAGAGACGACGCCACGCTGGACCTCATTATCGATCCGCTTGACCTCCGAGTCCCAGCGTCGGACTGCGGCCTCAAAGCGGTCCAGTTCCTCTTTCGTTTCTTCGAGATGCGCCTCGGCCGCCTGGACGTCTGCCTTGGACACCTCCACGACCTTGGACGCCAACGTGATCCGCTCCTGGTCGAGCATCACGGTGGCCTGCTTCGTGCCGTGGGCCTGGACGAGCTCGGGCACGAAGAGCGTGGCGAGCGGGTCGCCCTTCTTCACCTTGTCGCCGATGTCCACGTTCCACTTCTTGATGTAGGCGTTCATCTTGGGAAAGACCGACGAACGCTCGTAGCTCTCGATGAAGCTCGGTTGGCCGATCACTCGAACGAGATCCCGGACCTGGGGCTGGACCAGCCGCACGGTCGGGGGCTCCGCGACGCTCGAGTAATGGGTCTCGGCCTCGTGGTGGCACCCCGGCGCCATCAGGCCGATCAGGAGGCTCGACAGTAACCAGGACAACATCCGGCCGCACTCGGTCGGACGATCCGACCGGGCGGATAACATGGCACGAGACATCACGGATCTCCCGTCAAGATACGATAAGTATAAACAATTGTATTAGAATGTCAAAGGCCGAGGGTGCGGGGATTCACGTCAACTCCGGGTCGTAGACCTCGATGTGCTCGGAATCGTGGTGAGGGATCAGTTCCCGGGCGCGAGCGATGGCCTCCGGTACGCCCCGCGCCACCACGATGAACTTCCCCCCCCTGATCTGCGTCTCGTATTTGAGGGCGCGGTCTCTGGGGATTCCCACTCCGACGAGTGCGCCGGCCAGGCTACCCAAGGCCGTCCCGGCGATCGCCCCTTCCAGGCCCGCCAGCAGGGCGGCGGCGATCGGCCCGGCGACCACGACGGGGCCGACCCCGGGCAGGATCAGGAACGCCGCGCCGACCAGCAGGCCGAACAGACCTCCGAACCATGCACCAGTCTCGGCGCCCGCTTTGGCGTAGTCGCCGGTGCTGATGAAGCCGATCGGCTCCTCGCTCATCTGAAAATCCCGGCCGATGATCGACAGGTCCCGCATCGCGAATCCCGCCTCGTGGAGTTGTCGGATCGCTTCCTCGGCGGAGGCGTGATCGGGATAGACCGCGACGATGTTCGAGCCGACCGTGGTTTCTACCTGACTCATGATGACTCCTCCCGATGAGACCTCTGGCATTTCATCAGATCTGCACGCATGATTCCGCGAGCGGATGACCGCGGCACGGTCCGATCGCGCGAGCTTCACCGGCGATCGGGTCGGGGCCTATGCCGGCTTCGCGGGCGATCCTCCTCGTGGTGAACGCCCGCGGAGCTCGCGACGGCCCGATGGATTACAATTCGCCCTCCGGCTTCACCCTCGGGCCGTTCGAGGCCTCCACGGGCCCGGCGCTCGGATTGAGATTCGCCGGATGACGAGCGGCACCGGGCGTCCCGCTCGCGATTCGCGTCCCGCCGATGGCCGGAGTGACCTTCACAGGGGTGCCTTCGGCGAGCAGCGACAGGTCGCCCAGGATCACCTGCTCCTTCCCGTCGATCGGCACCCAGGGAGTTACGCCATCGGGCGTCGCCGGTAATTGGCGATTGGTGACCTCGATCCACTCGCCGTCGTTGATTCCTGTCTGCACCTCGGACCGAACGGCTTTGCCGTTCTCGTGCGTCCAGAAGTAGGCCTTCTCACCGCTGTACGTCAGCGCCGCTTCCGGCAGTGCGCGCACGCCGGGCCGGTCGATGATCAACTTGACGTACGCGTACATCCCGGGCAGGAGCTGGCGGTCGGTGTTGGGCAGGTCGACCTCGGCCCGGAGGGTGCGGCTCTTGACGTTCAGCGCCCAGGAGGTGCGGGTGACGGTGCCGGGGATCGGCTGCTCGCGGTAGCCCCTGGCGATGACGCTGGCCTTGGTGCCGACGTGGACGTAGTTGGCGTCCTGCTCGGGGATGTCGATGAAGACGCGCACGATGTCGGTCCGGTCGACCACGTAGATCGGCGCCGACCCACCACCGGGCGCGAGGTTTGGCGAACGGTTGTTGGCCGTGGGGTCGCCGGAGGCGGCCAGGACGAAGTCGAAAGTGTTGGCGTTTCGGGCCGTGACCACGCCGTCGAAGGGGGCGGTGAGCGTGAGATATCCCACCCAGGCCTCCGTCCGTCTCGCCTCGCTCTCGGCGACCTTCAAGTCGGCTTCGGCGACCCTGACGTCAACCTCGGCCTTGGATAGGGCCGCCCTCCTGGAGAGCAGCTCGGCGTTCGCTCGCTTGATGGTCGCTCTCGCCTTGTCGCGCGCCGCGGAGCTCGCCTTGAGTTGATTATTCGACTCGTTCAGGACGTGGGAATCGACCACGCCCCTCTTGACACCGTTGTCGAGCCGTTTGACCTCCGAATCCCATCGGTCAACCTCGGCCTGAAACTTGTCGAGGATCGTCTGGGCTTCCTTGAGACTCGCCACGGCCGCCTGGACGTCGGCCCTGGCGACTTCCACGACCTCCTTGGCCAGCGCGATCCGCTCCTGATCGAGCACGACGGTCGCCTTCTTCGTCTCGAAGTCCTCCTCCAACTCGGGCACGAAGAGGTAAGCGAGCGGTTGGTCCTTCTTCACCTTGTCGCCGATATCCACCTTCCATTCCTTGATGTAGGCGCTCGGCTTGGCATAGATCGACGTCCGCTCATAGCTCTCGATGAAGCTCGGCTGCCCGACGACCCGGACGATATTGCGGACCTGCGGCTGGATCACCTGCACGGTCGGGGCCTGCGCGATATTCGAGAAATCGATCTTCACCTCGTGACCGCATCCCGGTAGGCCCAGGCTCGCCAGGGCACCGAACAGGAGCCAGCGACGGGCGATGGGATAATCCGAATCCGAGGGCCAAACGGCGAGTCGCATCAGAGACCTCCAAGTGAGGGGGCGGCGCATCACGGCCGCCGCCCCCGAAGATTTTCCGAATTCCGGGTCCATCGAGGCTCTCCAGGTCAGAGAACATTCATCAGGGCGCACCGCCGGCGGTTCCCGGTCCGTGGCCGAGGACGTCGTGCTCGTCACTCTGATCGTGTCGAAGGGACGGGTCCGCGTGTTCCACGACAGGATGGCCGGCCAGGTCGCGGGGGGCGAAGACGTTCGGGTCGTAGTAGGAACTCTCGACGTCGTCCGGGTAGATCGACGGCGACCGGGAGACCTTCTTACCGACGACGACCGCGAAGATCGAGGGGACGACCAGCAAGGTCGCGAAGGTGGACATCACCAGCCCGCCGATGACCGCGAGGCCGAGCGGGGCCTGCATCTGGCTCCCCTTCTCGAGCGCCAGGGCCATCGGCACCATGCCGACGGTCATCGCGCAGGCGGTCATCAGGATCGGCCGCAGTCGCTCGCTGGCGCCGAGGATCGACGCCTCGACCGAGGGCATCCCCCTCTTCCAGTGCTCGTCCACGAATGTGACGAGCATGACCGAGTTCGAGACCGAGACGCCGAGGCACATGATCGAGCCCATGAACGACTCGATGTTCAGCGAAGTATTGGTGAAGTAGAGGATCACCGCGATGCCCGCGAGCACGCCGGGCACGGCACCGATCGAGATCAACGCCAGGCGCGGCGACTGGAAATACGCCGTCAGGAGCACGAAGATCACGAACACGGCGACCACCAGCCCGATCCCCAGCGATTTGAACATCTCGACCATCGGCGGGAGCTGGCCCAGGAGCTCCACCCGAACGCCGCGGGGGGGCTGCCCGGCGGATTGGATCGCCTGGTCGACCTGCCGCGCGGCCCGGCCCATGTCCTCGCCCTCGACATTCGCGGTGAGGGTCAAGTAACGCTGCGACATGTCGCGGTCGATCTCGCCCGGCCGGACACCGCGCCGGACCATCGCCACGTCGCGGACCATCAGGTTGACCAGCGGATTGACCGACTCGATCGGCAATGTCTCGATATCTTCCGGCTTCTCCATCCGGAGTGGCGGGACCTGGAGCTGGACGAGGTAGTCGAATCCGGTCTTGATATCGATCCAGTAGTTGAGGTTGGCGAAGCGGGTCGATGCCGTCGCCATGATGACCGCCTTGGCCACGTCCTCCACCTTGGCGCCGCTCAAGCCCGCCTTCTCGCGATCGACCTCGAGCTCGACCGTGGGATAGTCGAGCGTCTGGACGAACTGGATGTCGCGGAGGAACGGGATCCTCTTCATCGCGGCGGCGATCTTCTCGGCGTGCGGCCGCACCGACTTCAGGTCGGTGCCCACGACCCGCACCGAGATCGGCGTTGACGACCCGAAGCTCATGACGTTGGTCACGATATCGCCCGGTTCGAAGCCGAAGCTCGCCATATTGGCCTGCCGCTTCGCTTCCGGCGCCGCCAGCCCGCCCTGCTCGAGCCGCTTGGCCAGCCACGGGATCACCCGCTCGGGCAGGACCCTCCGGAGCCGCTCGCGGAACTCGGCCAGCTTGATCCCGCTCTCGTCGGTCAGCGCGACCCTCAACTGGCCGTCGTCGGGACCTCGCATGAACAACACCATGTTGTTGATGCCGAAGTTCGGAGGAACCTGGCCGACGTAACCCATGGTGATCTGGATGTTCTCCGGCTTCGCCTCGCGCTCGATCTCCTCGAGGCACTTGATCGCCATCTGCCGGGTCAGCTCGAAGTTCGAGCCGGGCGGCGGTCGGAACCGGAGCACGAATTGCCCCGAATCGATCTGGGGGAACAGCTCGGTACCGATCTGCATCCCGAGGAACCAGAGGACCAGGCCGCAGGCCGCGAGATAGATCGGCACCGTCAGCCAGCGCAGGTAGACGAACCACTTCACGGACTTCCCGTAGACCCTGAGCATCCGGTCGAACAGGCCCGGTTTCCCTTCGGCGTGCCCATGGCCCCCGTGATGCTTCAGGAGGGCCACGCAGAGGATGGGCACGAATGTGCTCGAGAGCAAGTACGAGGAGATCATGGCGAAGCCGACGCCCAGCGTCAGGGGCATGAATAGCGCCCTCAGCGGGTCGCCCATGATGAACGCCGGGATGAACACAGACAGGATGCAGAGCAACGCCAGTAGCCGAGGGACGGCCGTGGCGTTGCTGGCGTGTAGCACCGCCGAGGCGACGTTCCGCGTGTGATCCATCTGGACGTGCACGTTCTCGATGGTCACCGTCGCCTCGTCGACGAGGATGCCGATCGCCAGCGCCATACCGCCCAGCGACATGATGTTGATCGTGTTGCCCGTCACCCACAGGCCGAATAACGACCCCAGTAGCGCGAGCGGGATGTTGGACACGACGACGATCACGCTCCTCGGGTCCTGGAGGAACAGGAGGATCATCAACCCGGTCAGGCCGGCGCCGATCATCCCTTCGGTCGCCACGCTCTCTACGGCCGCCACCACGGTGGGCGACTCGTCGAACTCGAAGTTGACCGAGACATCCTTCGGCACGGCGTCGCGGAACAACTGCATCGACTTGTGGATGTCGGCCACGACCGTGAGCGTCGATCCCGTGTCCTTCTTGATGATCGGCAAATAGACCGACTTCTTGCCGTTGACGAGTGCGTATCCATAGGTGATATCGACGTCATCCTGGATGGTCGCCACGTCTCGAAGATAGACGTTCTTCTCGAGCCTGAGCGGGATGTTGCCCATCTGCTGGATGTCGACGACCGTCGCGTTGTTGGAGACCACCGGCATCGAATCCTTGACGTAGAGATTCCCCGCCGGGATGATCGTGTTCCCGGCCGCCAGGGCCTCGATGACCTTCTGGGGCGTCAGGTTGTAGTCCAGGAGCTTCTGCGGGTCGACGTTGATCACGATCGACCGCATGTTCGGCCCGAAGGGCGAGATCGCCACCGTGCCGGGGACGTTCTTCTGCACCAGCGGGCGGATGATGTTCTGGGCCAGGTCGCCCATGGCACCGATCGACGTCTCCTTGCTCTCGAAGACCAGATAGCCGACGGGCACGCTCCCCGGGTCCATCCGCATGATCATCGGCGGCAAGGTGCCCTTGGGCATCCACGACATGGCCCGGTCGGACATCGCCACCACCTGGGCCATGGCCTGGCCCATGTCCGTCCCGGGGAAGAACGAGAGTTCGGTCAATGCGACCTGCTGGATGTTCCTCGTATTGATGTCCTGGATGCCGTCAACGTACTGGAAGTACAGCTCGAGCTGATTGACGATGAATCCTTCCATCTGGTCGGGGCTCATGCCGATGTAATCGAGGAAGACGTAGATCTTCGGGACATTCAGCGCCGGGAAGATGTCCACCCGCATCCGCGTGTAGGCCAAAACGCCGCCGCTGATCAAGGCCACGACCAGCATCATGGTCGTGATCGGGCGCCTCATGGCGAGGACGGTCGGATTCATACTCGAAACCCCCTGTCGATCCTCGGCGGTCCCGACATCGGGTCGCCGGATGTCACATCCGGGCCGTGAAGGTTCGGGCCGATTCTTGACCTGCGGAGCAGATCGCCTGTGGAGTGATGAAGATTTTAAGATGAAGACTAACGAGTCGGACAAATGCGGTTACGAGCCGTCTCGGTGATCGCGAGGGATCACCGGTTCGTCCGAATCAGAATGTCGGCTTATGAGTCTGCGTCAGCAACAGACGTGCCGATGACGCGCATAAGAGCGATTCCGGATCCCGTGCGCTCGCGGAGCGCACCGGGTCGGGTACGTCGCGACGGTCGGGCTCGCGACCGTCCAGTCAGGGTCTTGCCTGCGGAGAGCACCCAATACCGATCGCACGCGCATGACGTGCGTTATGCATGGGTCGGTGCCGCTGTGCTCGGGCGCGATCGTCCAATTAGGGACTCAACAGCGGAGCGGGTGAGGTGCTCGATCGAGCAGGGATACCGCCGAATCGCCGCAGGAGATCGGCGAAGTCGGGACAGGTAGAACCAACTGCCATCCGGATGGACGGACGGCCGATGCCAACTTCTCTTCTTGCGAGTCGGATGGGAGGGCCTTGATCCGGACCAATCGCAGTGCGGTCAAATTCGCGGACAGGCGAGCCGCACGGCTCTTGGGGATCGCGAAGTTGCGTGCAAGCTTTGGAGAGTGGGAGGAACCGAGAGCCCAATGGCTAGGCCGGAGCGGCGATGTCATCACCGCCACCGTCAGCATCACTGCGGTGAGGAAGCGAATGCAATCGTTGTGGTGGCGACTGGCCATCTGTCGTCCGCCCTCGAACTTACTGAGATACTCACATCATTCTTAAGTCAGAAGGTGACCTTTGTCAAGCCTCGATCTTACTCGACAGACCCTGCCAAGGTCGTCGACCTTAACGAGGATCCAGGGTTGCACTCGCCACTTTCGACTCTCCGGACGCCGGTGCCACTTTCACCGGCCCTCCATCGACGAGGACCGACAGGTCGCCGAGGATGACCTTCTCCGATCCATCGATCGGCGTCCACCGGGGGCGCGTATCTCCGGACAGAGACGCCTCTTCGCGCCGATTGGTGACCTCGATCCATTCGCCGTCGCTGACGCCCGTCTGGATCTCGGTCCGCACGGAATGGCCGTCTTTGTAAGTCCAGCAGTAGGTCTGATCGCCGCTGGGGACGAGGGCGGCCATCGGAATCGCCCGGACGTCCGGTCGTTCGATGATCACGTTCGCATAAGCGTACATGCCGGGCAGTAGCTGGCTGTTGGTGTTCTTCAGGTCGATCTCGGCGCGTAGCGTGCGGCTCTTGATGTTGAGGGCCCAGGACGTGCGCGTGACGCTGGCCGGAAGCTCCTCGTCGCGGAACGCGCGGGCCAAGACCGTGGCCTTGGTCCCGATCTTGACGTAATTGGCGTCCTGCTCGGGGATGTCGACGAAGATCCGGACCACATCGGTGCGGTCGACCACATAGATCGGTGCGGCGGAGCCGCCCGCCGAAAGGTCGGGAGAACGCCGCATTGCCGTGGGGTCGCCGGTGGCGGGCAGGACGAAGTCGAGGGTGTTGGCGTTGCGGACCACGATGATTCCGTCGAAGGGCGCCGACAGCGTCAGGTAGCCCACCCACGCCTTGAGCCGCCTCTCCTCGCTCTCGGCCACGGTCAAGTCGGCGCGGGCGACGGCGACGTCAACCTCCGCTTTCGCGAGGGCGGCCTTCCTGGAGAGGAGATCCGCCTCCGCTTTCGCGATCGAGGCCTTCGCCGCGTCACGCGCGGCGACGTTCGAATTCCGCTGGTTGGTGGACTCGAGCAGGATCTGCGGGGAGACGACCTGCCGCTCGACCTCGAGCGTGAGCCGCTTGACCTGGACGTCCCAGCGATCGACCTCCGCCTGGTACTTGCCGAGGATCGACTTGGCTTCGGCGACCTCGGCGTCGGCCGCCTTGACGTCGGCGCTCGCCACGTCCACCATCTTGCCGGCCAACCGGATCCGCTCCTGATCGAGCCCGACCGTCGCCTTCTTCGTCCCGAAATCCTCGACCAGTTCGGGCACGAACAACGTGGCCAGCGTCTGTCCCTTGGTCACCTTGTCGCCGATGTCCACGATCCACTTCTCGATGTAGGCGGTCATCTTCGGATAGATCGAAGTCCGCTCATAAGCTTCGATGAAGCTGGGCTGTCCGACGACCCGGACGATCTTCCGGACCGGGGGCGGGACTAACCGGACAATCGGGGGCTCCGTGACGCTCTTGACGTCGACCTTGCCCTCGTGGCCGCAGCCCGATAGCGCGAGGGCGGCCACGACCCAATACGCGGGCCGACGGCGGCCGAAGCCGAGATCAGAAACCGTGGACCGAAGGACTCGTCGCATCAATGATCTCCGGGCAAGTGAGTTAACTCCGAAGTTTCGAAAAGGATCCGGCCCGCGGCTAGTCGCCGCCCTCGGCGAGGTAGGCGTTTCCTTCATCGGGCGGATGAGGCGGTCCCGGCTGTTTCGTCCCGGGATGAATCGCCGCGTCGCCATGGGCCCCGCCCGCGATGCCCTGGGGATCGTAGTGGGAGCTCTCGGGGTCGTCCGGATGGATCGATGGCGAACCGGCCGTCCTCCGGCCGATCACCAGCGCGAAGATCGAGGGGACCACGAGCAAGGTGGCCACCGTCGACATCATGAGGCCGCCGATCACGGCCCGGCCGAGCGGGGCCTGCATCTGGCTCCCGCGCTCGAGCGCCAGGGCCATCGGCACCATGCCGACGGTCATCGCGCAGGCGGTCATCAGGATCGGACGAAGCCGGTCGCTGGCGCCGACGATCGCAGCCTCGGCCGAGGACGCGCCCGATTTCCAGTGCTCATTCATGAACGTCACCAGCATCACCGAGTTCGATACCGAGACGCCCAGGCACATGATCGAGCCCATGAACGACTCGATGTTCAGCGAGGTGTCGGTGACGAAGAGGATGGTCGCGATTCCCGCGAGGACACCCGGCACGGCCCCGATCGAGATCAACGCCAGTCGCGGCGACTGGAAGTAGGCGGTCAACAGGATGAGGATCACGATCACCGCTGCGATCAGCCCGATCCCCAGCGAATAGAACATCTCTCTCATCGGCGGGATCTGGCCCATCGGGATGACCCGCACGCCGCGAGGCGGGTCTCCGGCTTCGGCGATCACCCGGTCGACCTGGTCGGAGGCCCGTCCCATGTCCTCGCCCTCGACATTCGCCGTTACGGTCAGGTAACGCTGCGACATCGATCGATCATATTCGCCCGGACGTACGCTCTGGCGGACCGTCGCCACGTCGCGGATCATCAGGTTGACCAGCGGGTTCACCGACTGGAGCGGCAACGTCTCGAGGTCGCTCGCCTTGGTCATCCGCATGGGCGGGACCAGCACCTCGATCAGGTAGTCGAAACCGGTGTTCACGTCGACCCAGTAATTGAGGGAGGAGAACCGGGTCGACGACGTCGCCATGATGAGCGCCTTGCCCACATCCTCGATCGTGGCGCCGCTCAACCCGGCCTTCTCGCGGTCGATGTTGACCTCGACGGTGGGATAGTCGAGCGTCTGCTCGAACTGGACATCGCGGAGGAACTTGATGTCCCTCATCCCGGCGGCGATCTTCTCCGCATGCTGCCGGATCAACTTCAAGTCGGTGCCGACGACCTGGACCGCGATCGGCGTCAACGAGCCGAAGCTCATGACCTTGGTCACGATATCGCCGGGCTCGAAGCCGAAGGTGCACATCACGGATTGGCGGGCCGCCTCTTCCCTGGACAGGCCGCCTTGCTCGAGCCGTTTCGCCATCCAGGGGACCACCCGATCGGGGAGGGCCTTGCGGAGCCGCTCGCGGAACTCGGCGAGCTTGATCCCGCTCCCCTCGCGGAGGGCGATCCGTAACTGGCCGTCGTCGGGCCCTCGCATGAAGAGCAGCATGTTGTCGATCCCGAAGTTCGGGGCGACCTGCCCGACGAAACCCATCGTGATCTCGACGTTCTCGGCCTTCGCTTCCCTCTCGATCTCCTCGAGGCACTTGACCGCCATCTGTCGGGTCAGCTCGAAGTTCGAGCCGGGCGGGGGCCGGAACCGGAGCACGAACTCGCCCGAATCGATCTGGGGGAATAGCTCCCTGCCGACCTGAAGCCCCAGCACGATCAGGACCAACGCGCACGCCGCGAGATATCCGGCGACCACCAGCCAACGTGCGTGGACGAATCCGGACAGGATCTTGCCATAAACGCCGAGCATCGCGTCGAAGAACCCGCGCTTCTCCTCGGCATGCGCCTTGTGCTTGAGCAGATACACGCTCATGATCGGCACGAACATGCTCGAGAGCATGTACGAGGAGATCATCGCGAAGCCGACGCCGAGGGTCAGCGGCATGAAGAGCGATCGGAGCGGATCGCTCATGAGGAATGCCGGGATGAACACCGACAGGATGCATAATAAGGCCAGCAGCCGGGGGACGGCCGTGGCGTTGCTGGCGTGCAGAACGGCCCTGGAAACGCTCGACGTCGTTCGCATCTGGACGTGCACATTTTCGATGGTCACCGTCGCCTCGTTGACGAGGATGCCGATCGCCAGCGCCATGCCGCCCAGCGACATGATGTTGATCGTGTTGCCCGTCACCCAGAGGCCGAGCAGCGAGCCCAGCAACGCGAGCGGGATGTTGGACACGACGACGATCACGCTCCTGAGGTCGCCGAGGAACAGGAGGATCATCAGGCCCGTCAGGCCCGCCCCGATCATCCCCTCGGTGGCGACGCTCCGGACCGCCTCCACCACGGTGGGCGACTCGTCGAACTCGAAGCTGACCTTCACATCCTTGGGCACGTTGTCGCGGAAGAGCTGCATCGACTTGCGGATGTCAGCCACGACGACCAACGTCGAGGCCGTGTCCTTCTTGATGATCGGCAGGTAGACCGACTTCTTGCCGTTGACCAGTGCGTATCCGTAGGTGATGTCGGTGTCGTCCTGGAAGGTCGCCACGTCGCGGAGATAGACGTTCTCTCCCAGCCTGAGCGGGATGCTGCCCAGCTTCTGGATGTTGACCACGGTCGCATTGTTGGCGACCACCGGCATCGAATCCTTGATGTAAACGTTCCCCGCGGGGATCACGGAGTTCCCCTTCGCCAGGGCGTCGACGACATGCTGGGGATTCAGGTTATAGTCGCGGAGCCGATCGGGGTTCACGTTGACGAGGATCGATCTCATGTTCGGGCCGAAGGGCGAGACCGCGACCGTGCCGGGGACGTATTTCTGGACCAAGGGCCGGATGACGTTCTTGCGCCAGGTCTCCCATCCGGCCGAGGGTGGTTTGCTGGCTCTCCATGACGAGGTAGCCGACCGGCACGCTGCCGGCGTCCATCCGCATGATCATCGGCGGCAGGGTGCCCTTGGGCATCCACGACATGGCCCGGTCGGACATCGCGACGACCTGCCCCATGGCCTGGCCCATGTCGGTGCCGGGGAAGAACGACAGTTCGCACAGCGAGACCTGCTGGATGTTCCGCGTCTTGATCTCCTGGACGCCGTCGACGTACTGGAAATACAGCTCGAGCTCGTTGACGATGAACCCTTCCATCTGGTCTGGGCTCATGCCGACGTAGTCGAGGAAGACGTAGATCTTCGGGACATTCAGCGAGGGGAAGATGTCCACTCGCATCTCGAACAGGCCGAGCACGCCGCCGAAGATCAAGGCCACGACCAGCATCAGGGTCGTGATCGGGTGCCGCATCGCGAAGGCGGTCGGATTCATGGTCGATGGTCCTGGCCGAGACGTTGTAGGCCCGAGATCCGAGTCCACAGTGTAACCGCCAGGTCAAGAAAGTGAGAGCCTGCTCCAATATTCGATTGGCCGACCTCCCAGGGTTTCCGTCGGTACCCGGCCGTTGTTCTATCACCAACTCACCGCGATGGGGCGGGTTGTATCGGTTGCGCCATTTCTGTCCCGAGGTCCAGAACAGGCCGGTCACGCTCGCGGATCGGCGTCGGGGTCCAGGTCGGCAGGTCGCAGAGGCCGCCGCCCAGGTAGATATGTTGCCAGAGCTGGGTCGCGATGACGCAGGTCAGGCTCAGGTCCATGATGATCCGCTTGGGCGTGATCGCGGGATAGCGGGCCTGCCGGGCACGCTCGCGGGCCACGCCTTGCGGATCGAACCAGCCGGTCTTTCGGAGCGACTCGGGGCTGAGGAGCTGGTCAACCCATCGCGGCCGGTCGGCGCCGAAGAATGCCTCGGACCGGCTGGCGCGGAACATGGTCTTGGGGCGATTGGCGATCCGCGACGGGAGCGTCCGCGCGGCCACCTGGCGCAGAATCCACTTGTCGGTCCGGCCTCGCAACTTGTACTCGGGCGCGATCGAGGCGCAGAAGGCGATGACGTCGTCATCGAGGAGCGGGTATCGCGCCTCGACCGAAGAGTTCATCGCGATCCGGTCCCCCTTGGCCACGAGCAGGAGTCCGGCCAGCATGACCTTGTAGCCGACATAGAGCGACTGGTTGAGCGGGGCCCATCGGCCGAATCGGTCGTTGGTGATGTCCAGGTCGTCGAAAGCCGCGTGGCCATCCAGGCGGTTCCAGAGGTCGCCGGAGTAAACGAACGACCTCCCCTGAGCCATCAGGTCGTAGACATCCTGCTGCGCGACGCGGGCGCCCCGGATCCCGTATCGGGGAGGGACATGCGCCGGGTTGCCACCCATCGAGGCCAGGACCATCCCGCGGACCGCCGGATTGATGAAGGAGAGCGACATGCGATTGAGCCGCTCGCGGATCGACTGCGTCTTGAACCAGGCGTAGCCGGCCAGCGCTTCATCGGCCCCCTCGCCGGTCAAGACGACCTTGTAGCCCTGCGAATGCACGGCGTGAGCCAGCCGCATCAGGCAAGCGCAGGAGGAATCCATCACGGGTCCCTCGGCGGCGCGGATCAGCTCGGGATAGGCGGCGACGATGTCGGCGCGGTTCATCGTCACGGTGGTCAGCCGCGAGCCCAGCGAAGCGGCCGACTCCGACGCGTGCGACCGCTCGTCGGGGCCGGCGCGGTCCAGTCCGATCGTGAACGACGGCACGGCGTAGCCGCGCTCTCGCGAGCTGAGGCCGAGCACTACGGTCGAATCGAGCCCGCCGCTGATGTAACTGACCACCGGCACGTCGCCCCTCAGCCGGCGCTCGACGGCCTGCCTCATCAAGGATTCGAGCTCGTCGATCAGCGGCGTGGGGTCGGCCAGCCGGCGTTCCTGGCCCTCGTCGGGGAAATCCAGGTCCCAGTAGAGCTTCCGTTCGACCCGGCCGTCCTGGACCCTCAGGTAGTGGCCCGGCGGTATCGAATGAATCCCCTCGAAGAAGGTCCTCGACGTCCCGGCGCAGAAGGTATGGAAAAAGAGGTCGATGCCCTTCGGGTCCGGTCGTGCGGCGACCAGCCCCGATGACAGCAGGGCCTTGATCTCCGAGCCCCACAGCAGCCAGCCATCGACCAATGTGTAATAGAGCGGGCAGATGCCCACGCGGTCGCGACCGAGGATCAGCGTCCGGGCGTTTCGATCCCAGAGGGCCACCGCGAACTGGCCGCGGGTCTTCTCGAAGACGCCCTCGCCATGATCTTCATAGAGGTGCACCCACAGCTCGGTATCGCAGCGGGTCGCCAGCCGATGGCCCCGCGATAGCAACTCGGCCTGGAGCTCGGGATATTCGAAGATCTCCCCGTTCTGCGTCACCCAGATCGAGCCGTCCTCGTTGCTGATCGGCTGTCGTCCGCCGGCCAGGTTGACGATCGAGAGGCGTCGTGCACCCATCGCCAGGCCCGGCTCGAGGTGAATCTGTTCATCGTCCGGCCCTCGATGGGCGATTGCTCCGGTCATCGCCAGCAGTCGGGAGGAGGAGAACTCGCGGCGGCCCGTCAGATCGATCGCCCCAGCGATACCGCACATCTCGAAGCCCTTTCCACATAAACCGTTCGGCCGAATGGAACCGTATCGCCCTCGTCGATCGGCCGCCGTCCTTGCTCGCTCGGGACACGTTCCACTATATCATTCCTCGACCGCCCGGGACGACCCCATGAACTTCTGGCCGGTTCCTGTCACTATGGTCCACTATTTGCGTCTAATCATAGCAAAGTGATTCGCATCCATCGTCTCGCCGCATTTCCGGGGAGCCTGCGATGATGTCCAAGACATTCGAGATCGAGACGGCGGAGTATGACATGATGATCTCTCCCTCCGCGGGCGAGACATGCCGGCCCAAACCCGCGTCGTCGAATGTCCACGCCGATTTCAGTGCGGTCTCTCACACGGGAAAAGTCCGGATCCATAACGAAGACCATTATCTGGTCTCGAGGGTCAGTCGTAAGCAGGAGATCGTCGAGACCAACTTGCCGAAGGGCTCGCTCCCCGAGCAGACCGGTGACGACGGCTACCTGTTTATCGTCGCCGACGGGATGGGAGGGATGGCCGCCGGAGAGGTCGCCAGTCGCCTGGCGATCAGTACGAGCGTGAAGCTCTTCCAGCGTTCCGAGAAATGGGGCTTCAAGGTCGACCATCGTGAGACGCGCGAGTTGTTCGACAGGTTCAATCACGACCTCCAGGAGATCGACAGGACGCTCACCGAGCGGAGTGCGGCCGACCGGAACCTGCTGGGAATGGGCACGACCCTGACGGTCGCCTACAGCATGGGCGTCGACCTCTTCGTCGTCCACCTGGGCGACTCTCGGGCTTATCTTTATCGGGATGGGACGCTCCGGCAGTTGACCAGGGATCACACCGTGGCGCAGGCGCTGGCCGATGCCGGTCATATCTCCCACGAAGCGGTCCGGCATCATGCCAGACGCAACGCCTTGACCAACTTCCTCGGCGGCCACAACGGTAAGGTCAAAGCCGATGTTCGCTGGATTCGCCTTGCCGACGGAGACCGCCTGCTGCTGTGCAGCGACGGGCTCAACGAGATGGTCGACGACGCCTCCATCGCCCGAATCCTGGGCAGGCGTGGCACCACGCCGCGGGACGCAACCCGATCCCTCCTCAACGAGGCCCTCGATTGCGGCGGCAAGGACAACGTGACGATCATCGTGGCCGACTACCGGATCCCGGAAATTGCCTCTGGAAAGCTTCAGACACTCGTCGATCGCTCATTCAACTTCGAATCCACGGCCGACTCCCTCCATCAATCGCTGGCGGTTTCCTGACGGAGAGTCAAGGACGGTTCGTCACCGATGGCGCTTGCCGAAGGATTCGCAATCGAGCTGCGTCGGCGCCGGCGGCGATACCGGTTATTCTGATCGATGAGAGATCTCCACGATCCCAGAGGTACACCGACGATGGCGACGACAACGGAAGTCAGCACCGCTCTTGAGCCCATGGCAGGACCGATCGTCTTCCGCGGCGTCGACTGGGACGATTATGAGAAGATGCTCGAGATCGTCGGGGATCGACGAATTCGCGTGACGTTCGACAAGGGTACCATGGAGGTCAGCATGCCCTCGCAGCGGCACGAGCAGACGGCTCAATCCATGGGCCTCCTGGTTCCGAAGCTCGCCGAGGAGCTGGAAATCCCCTATGAGCCGCTCGGGATGACCACATGGCGAAGGCCCGACTTGGAGAAGGGAATTGAATCGGACCAATGCTACTACATACGTAACCAGGCCATCGTCCGAGAACGGGCGGAGTTGAATTTGGAGGTGGACCCGCCGCCCGACTTGGCGATCGAGGTCGATATCACGTCCAGCTCGCTGAATCGGCTGGCGATCTATGCCGAGTTGCGCGTCCCTGAGGTCTGGCGTTATGCCGACCAGAAATTGACGATGTTCCAACTCCAACCCGATGGCACCTATCTAACGTGCGAGACTAGCCTCAGCTTCGCGGGCCTTCGACCAGCCGACGTCGAGCGGCTGATCGAGCTCGCCCGGAGAATGGATAAGCTCCGCTGGGCGCGAGAGATCCGCGATTGGGTACGAAACGAGTTCATCCCGCGCCGCGATGCGGGCGAGTGACATCATCGAATGTCCCGCAAGAACAGGTGCCGGAAATCCGGGGTACGACTCCAGATACTTCGCCAACGCTGCTCGTGGGGCAGGCCGAGGAATTCGGCGAGGGTGGTCCGGCTCAGATCCGCGTTGAGATCGGGCCCGGGAGATATCCGAACTTTCTCGAGCCGGGCGACCGCGGCCCGGGGATCGATCAGAGCCCAGCCGAGGAAGTCGCCGGCTCGGTCGGCCGCTAGTTCGCGGTCACTCGCGTGATCGAGATCGGACTTGACCCGCTCGAAGAGCGCCTCAGCCACTTCGCGATCGTAACATGCGAGGAGCTTGACCAGCTCGCCAGAGAGATACTCTCGGAGGAGCCGTGGATTCCCGATCGGGGGCCGGGTGGCGACGGCCCTCCAGAACACTTCGGGCACGAGAGCCGGGTCGATCTCTTCGTAGAAGGGCAGGATGACACCGCGGGTCCCGCCAAACGCGGAGTATTCCGGCCCCTCTCGCATCAAGCGATCGATCCCGCGAATGGCGACCTCAGCGGCCTCTTCCGCACCCCGCGGGTCCCGCGACTTCAGGCCGAGTGCGAGAAAGAGGTAAAGCGTCGGGTCGTCCTGATAGGCCTTCGATTGTTCCACGAGCCTGCGGGCCCGATCGGGATCGGTTGCTGCCATGTCACGGACGATCCGCGGCGGCAGCCGGTATCGACCTTTCACCTTGGGAATCTCGTTCAAGACACGCTCCGATTCGCTCGGATTGACGCGGGCAAGGCGTAGCGCGATGTTGGCGAGGACATCGTGCCGTCCATCTGTAGCACGCTCGGGCATATCCCTGGCGATGGCCAGGGCTTCGGGCAGGTTGACGTACGCCAGGCGGGCTGCGAACAAACCGCGCCGGAAGTTACCCTTGTCAGCAAACTGGTTCGCCAGACGAACTCCCTCCGCGAAGAGCGACCTGGCTTTCTCGATCTCCCCGAGTTCGAACCAGTGCTCGGCCACGTCGCCCATGCAACGCAGTCGCATGCTTGGATCGGTCACATTCTTGGCGGGCAGCGCGGCGCGGTCGATCAACTCCTTCTTGCGATCCCGCTGATCATCGGGCAGAGCATCGATGACCTCGAGCAGGGCGGCGACCCGCAGATCGGGATCGGCGATCGACTCGGCCACCGCCGCCGCATCCTGCGGTTCCGTGAGGGCGAGCAGGGGAACCACGTTCTTGAGCAGGAATATGGGGTTTGCACGGTCACTCCGGAACTTGACGGTCGCCAGTTTCTCCACGATCCCGGCCGGATCGGCGGTCGCGAGGGAACGCAGGGCGACACGCTTGCCATAATCGCTGTCCTTCTCGATGGCCACTTTCCAGTACGGGTTGACGAGCCGCCGCGCCAGTGCTCTCGATTCCTCCAGGGGGAACAACTCGGAGAGCATCCGCATCCGTCTCACGGGCCGCTCGGTGAGTCGCGTCAGCTTGATGGTGAACTCGCTCTCATCGGCCTTGACCAACTGCCCATGGAACCGAAAATGCTCGCCCCTGGCGAACAGGAACACCGTGCCCTGGCGGAAGCCGCCCAGGGAGAAACGACCGTCGGCGCCGGTGGTGACGGCCGTCCGTTCGGGGCCATCACCCGATTGGAAAACCTCGATGCCTGCGACCGGCTGGCCTTGCTGATCGACGACTCGCCCCGCGATCGTGCGCAACGGGCGCACGACCATCGGGGGCAGGTGAATGGGCGCCTCGGTGATCGTCGTCCAATCGGAGATGACCGGCTCCAGACCCGGGCCGCGTACCACGACCCGGTAGGGCGTCCCTACGAAGAGGGTGTCCGGGGTCCGGAACGAGCCGTCGGCTGCCGTCCGAGGCGGCCCGTTCTTGAACCCGACGGCGACGGCAAAGGTCGAATGAGGCGTTATTAACTTGAACCAGATCTCAACTTGCTGATCGATGATGGGGTGGCCTCTCCCGTCGACGACCCGTCCAACGATCCGGCTGGTCGGTTTGAGCCGGATCGTCATCGAACGCGCGGCAGGGTCGCCGCCGTCGGCCGATACGATCGCGATGTCCTGCGTGCCGATCGAGTCGGCGGAAAGTCGCACCGCGAGCAGACGGTCGCCGGCATTCAGATAGCCGATCGTCGCCCGACCGTCCGAGTCGGTGGTCACGGTCATCGACTCGGCGAATGACTCCGGAACCCACGCGTCGGGAAAGCCCGTATGGCTGAGGAAGGTGATCCCACGTGGAGAGATCCGTGCGCCGGCGATTGGTCGGCCCTGGCTATCCTCGATCTTCATGGTCCGCGGCTGAGGACTGCGCAAGACGATGGCCCGCTGGCTGATCCGCCCCGCGTTTGCAATCACCGATCCGGGCCTGTAGGTCCAGACGCCGCCCGGTCCCGTTGGCAGATCGATGATCCGAAATCGTCCCTCGCCATCCGTCTGGGTCGGTAGGACGACAGGCTTGAAGGCAAAAGGGTCGGTAAAGACGACCGGGACACCGGCGACCGGCTTGCCATTCTCATCAACCACCTGGCCCCGGGCCTCAGAAGCCTGAACTTGACCGATCACCGCAACGCTCAGGAAGAGCTCGACGAGCGTCAGCATGAAATCCCCCTCCACCAGGTAGTCCATCGGACATGGGATCGAGACGCTTAT
This sequence comes from uncultured Planctomycetota bacterium, assembly GCA_963743925.1. Classification (GTDB taxonomy): domain Bacteria; phylum Planctomycetota; class Planctomycetia; order Isosphaerales; family Isosphaeraceae; genus CAVZRC01. The sequence goes on from CAVURY010000041.1 coordinate 1,015,223, forward strand.
CCTTCAAGAACATAGAGCGACGACCCGCGATGAAATGGCCAGGGCGATCGGTCATCGTCTTCACGATCTGCTACCGAAGCGATGTCGAAGGAGTGCGATCCAGTCGGCGAAGTCGGAGGGCAGGGGGGATTCGACGCGAAGGCCCTGACCGCTGATAGGGTGGATGAATCCCAGGGCCTCGGCATGAAGCGCCTGGCGGGCGAACGGGAGCGGAAACGGGCGGCGGTCCGAGGGGCGATAGACGGGATCGCTGACGACCGGGTATCCGGACTCCGCGAGATGGATGCGGATCTGATGGGTCCGGCCGGTCTCCAGCCGGCAGGCCAGCAACGATGCCGATGATCCGAAACGCTGCAAGATTTCATAATGGGTGACCGCCGGCACTGCGTGCCCCGCGACCCGGGAGACCCCACGACGGCCGTCGCCGCGGTCGGCCACCAGCGGCAGGTCGATCTTCCCTTGCTCCGGCTCGACGAAGCCCTCGACGACGGTCAGGTAGCGTCGCTCGATCGTATGGGCGCGGAACAAGGCCTGGAACGGTCGCAACGCCTTGGGCGAGCAGACGACCATCATGACGCCGGACGTGTCGCGGTCGAGCCGGTGGACGATCCCGACATAAGGGCGGGCCCCGCCCCGGGTCCGGGACAGATAGCGGCCCGCCCGCTCCAGCAGGGTATCGGGCTCCCGAGCCTGGGTCGGTTGGGTCAGCAGGCCGGCCGGCTTGTCGACGATCAGGATATGACGATCCTGGTACAGGACCCGGATCCGACGCGCCGACGTCTCCGGCCGAGGGCGGTTCGGATCGTAGCGTAACGGGGTATCCGGCTCGACCTCCTGACCCGGTTCCGCGCAGGTATGACCCGACACGTCCACCTGGCCGCGCCAGATCGCCTCCCGCGCACCGCGTCGCGATAATCCGAACTGATCCGACACCAGCTTGTCCAGACGCATCGATGTTCCATCTCAATCGTGGCCGAAAACCCGGGAAACGGGGCAGAATTCAAGGTCGTCTCATTTCGCGAGCTCCTGTCCCGAGTCTCCTACCTTATCGCGATCGCCGGGGTGGTCACAATCGCGTTGACCATCGGCATCGCCTTCAGCCGATAAAGGAGAGCAGACCGGAGGACCGGCCTGTCTGGAGCATTCCGCGGAAGAAGCAATGGAGTTTTCTTCAAAATCCGCGGAATCATTGGTCCGAACCGGGGAATTCGGCCGATTGGTAAATCAAGTAATGAACCCGACGACCGCGCCGCAAGGTCGATCGCGCCGGGTCGGAGTGGGGTCGAAGCGACCCGCTCCCGCCAAGTGCGTGGGATTGGACCCGGCTGACGGGGCGGACTCGGGCGGGCGGGACCAGGAATGGACTCCCCGACGGCGGACAGTATTCCCTCGAAGGATGGTTCCGAGGGGCCGCCGAATACGCCAAGGAGGGTGGAGACAATGGGGTTGCCCCGCAAGAGATCGCCGCGAGGGGCCACGAGACGGCGCGTGGCGCAATGGTCGACGCTGGCCTTGGGCGTGATCCTGCCCTCGGTCGGATGCCAGGTCGAATACGCGGGCATGACGTTGCCCTCGGGCCGCTACATGCACGACGACGTCCAGTACTTCCCGTCCGGTCCGGACTTCCCCTGGGCGAACACCCAGGCTGCCACGCAACGGGCCCGGATGCGAGCGATGGGGATCGAGCCGCCTCCTCCGGTGGGCACGGTGCCTCCGGCCATGGGCGCCGAGAATGCCGCCCAGCTCGGCGGCGGACGCGCGACTAATGTCAACAACGTCCCGGTAGCACCGGTGCCCGGCGTGGTGCCCGGTCCGGGTGCCGGAGCGGCCCCTGCTCCTGGTGGAGTGCCCGCCCCGGGCGGCGTCCCCGCCCCGGGCGGAGCCGCCAACGTGCCGCCTGGGGACCCCCAGCAGGGAGGCAATCCGCCTCAATGATACGGATCGGCTCCGCGTAATGTCCTCGGAGGCCGGGCGCCTCCGAGGATGATACTCCCTGCGGGACGAGGCGAGGCGGCCAACCGTCGAGGCTCGTCGCGGACTCCTGACCGGACCACACCACCCGGTTACGAGTCCTCGACCGCCTCGATCCGAGCATGGCCGAACTCGCCTCGCTCGTATCTCGTCCGCGCTCGGAGCGGCATGGCGTTCGCACCGGGACTCACGTTTCGTGGTCGTTGACGCGACAGGGAGCGGTCCCTACGCTACAACTGGTAAATCTCCTCCGCGATGACCCACAGAGAGTCCATTCGAATGAACACCCCGCTGGTGGAACAGATAACCCTCGGGATTTATGGCGTCTTGCTCGCCGTCGGTGCCTTGATCGGATACTTCAAGGCCGGCAGCCGACCGTCCCTGATCGCCGGCTCGATCAGCTCGATCGCGGCCTTCACGGCCCTGGGCCTGTCGATCAACAGCAGCCGATGGGGAATCGCCCTCGGGCTGATCCTCTCCATCTGCCTCTTCGTCCTGTTCGGCTACCGATATGCCGTCAAGACGGGGAAGTTCATGCCGAGCGGGTTCCTGGCTGTCATCAGCCTCGTGGTCCTGGCCGTCATGTTCCTGGTCATGGACTGGAGCCGGCCGCTGGGCGGCTGATATCGGTCGGACCGGAACGTGCTCGAGGTTGATTTTGGCTTTCGATCAAAGAAGATACCCCGTATTCCCATCGGAAAGGAAAGCGGGGCATCTCCTGGATGACCGGGTCGGGAAAACCCGGCTCAAGGGATCTGGGCTGTCACGGTGTGATCCTTGCCATCGCTCGCAGTCCGCACGTTCATGGTCAAGGTGTTGTTCGGCGCCGCGTTGGCGATGATCCAGGCGAGATTCCCTCGCTGCTCGGTGAGATAGCCGTTGATCGAGTGGATCACGTCACCGGCCTTCAAGCCGGCTCTCTCCGCCGCGGTCCCGGGATAAACGTTCGCGACCTTCATGCCCTTCTGACCACCGGCGTTGACGACCGGTTCCTCGTCGATCCCCAGGTATCGACCTTGAGCAGGCGGCGCAATGACGGCACCCGCAGATGGAGCCACATAGGCCGACGAGTAACCGAAGCCGGTCGTTGGGGCGGCGTAAACGGAATTCGTGTAGGGATAACCCACCCCATATCCGCCATAGCCGCCGTAGCCCAGGCCATACCCGCCATAGCCTCCATACCCACCATAGCCTCCATACCCACCGTAGCCGCCGTAGCCCAGGCCATATCCGCCGTAGCCCAGGCCATACCCGCCGTAGCCCAGGCCATACCCGCCATAGCCTAATCCGCCGTATCCGAGGCCAAACCCGAAGAATCCCGGATAGAATCCGCCGCCATAGCCGCGATAGCCGCCGCCATAGCCGCCCATACGGCCGTAGCCGCCATAGCCACCCATGCCTCCCATGTGTCCCATGCCGCCCATGCCTCCGAAGCCACCTCCCATGCCACCCATGTGGCCGCCGCCACCTCCTCCGCCGTGTCCACCCCCGCCTCCACCGCCTCCACCACCGCCGTGGGCCATGGCCGATGAACCCGAGATGACCCAGATTCCCAGGGCCAGGCAGAGGGCCATCGACGGAAATCTGTAACCGCCCCGCAGCATCGAAACCATTGGTGCACTCCTGTAAATGTGTAACGACCGTTTGCCAGGCTCGTGATGGGGTTTCACTAGAGACACGAGCGAAGGTAGGGTCGGGTATCGAATCACCCGCTTCCTCTATAATAGTACGAATTCCATGCCAAGATCGCCAAGTGTACAGGACGATCTTCCAGGATTCTCGGATCAATACGTTGGAGCATGAGGGTATTTTGGGAAAGAGGGCAATCTGCTCGCGAGCGTGACGGGCAAACGGTTGATGAATCGGCGGGATTTGAATAATGCGGCCTCGTCGGCGAAGTCCTTGGCATCGGCTCCAACCGCGAGAATCCCAGATGTTGACGCCCAACGGGCGTGACGACGCGGGCTGGCTACATGCCTCGATGGCATCATTAAAAGAGTCCAGAGCTGTCAATGTGGCCGAAGATTCGCTTTGACGCGATGGAAGACGCATGGCGGCTCTATCGCCGTCACGCGGGGATCTGGTCGCTGGCGATCGTGATCGTCGTGATCGGATATGGTGCGATCTCCGGTACGGTCCTGGCCGCACTGGGGCTCGACCGACCGGTCGGCCGCGGCGGGTTCCAACCTCCATTGACCCCGGGTGCCGGCGCGGTGCAATACGTCGTCACGTCCGTGATCGGAGGCTTCTTCCTGGGCGGATTGATCCGGATGGCAAGCAACCAGGTCCGCGGTCACGCTCCTCGGCTCTCGGATCTCTTCTCCGTCTCCGATGTCGGCCTCGAGCTGCTACTGGCAGCAACGCTCTACGGCGCGGCCACGTTCGTCGCCAGCATGCTGTGCGTGATCCCGGGAGTGATCGTTTCCGGAGTTCTGATGTTCACGATACCCCTGGTCGTGGTCTCTCGACAGCCCGCTACGGTCGCCATGGGGCAGAGTTGGAGGGCCCTCCTCCCTCAGTGGCTGACGGCCACGGTGTTTCACTTCGTCCTGGTGCTCCTTTCCGGGTCGGGATTCCTGCTCTGCTGCGTCGGTATCCTCTTCACGGGACCGCTTTACAGCTTGTCCATCGCCATCCTCTACCATGAATTCTTCTCCACGGCGCACGAGCCGAGCTGGAAGAAGAAGCCGATCGATCCCTTCCCCGAGTTTTGAACGACCCGACCATCCTTCCCGAAGATGCCACGGGGTGGGATTCTCGCTCGGCCCGTGTTACAACAATGTTCAACCCGGTCGTCGGTCGAGCGATCGACCCGGGTTGAGCGGCGTCATCGGGGATTTCGGGGCGGTGCCTGCCCCCGGTATCGAAGGATGGATTGAAGGGTCACCGGAATGTACCGATTGCTGCCCCGGCTGGAGGTTTGGTGCCTGATGCTCCTGGTCCTCTCGAACGTCGAGGCGAGAGGTCAGCAGCCCAACGAGGCCGGAGGATTCACGGCGGACGACGCGGTCAAGCGGATGGTCGTCCCGGAGGGGTTCCACGTCGAGGTCTTCGCGGCGGAGCCGATGGTGCGTCAGCCGGTTACGGCCTGTTTCGACGAGCGGGGGCGGCTCTGGGTCGTCGAGTACTTGCAATATCCCAACCCGGCCGGGCTCAAACCGGTGACCGTCGACCAGTATCTGCGGACCGAGTACGACCGGATGCCCGAGCCGCCTCCGCGCGGGCCCAGGGGTGCCGACCGGATCAAGATCCTGGAAGACACCGACGGCGATGGCCGGGCCGATTCGGTCAAGGTGTTCGCGGAGGGCTTGAACCTGGCCTCGGCGCTGTCCGTCGGTCATGGAGGGGTATTCGTCGGGCAGGCTCCCTACCTGTTGTTCTACCCCGATCGCGACCATGACGATCGGCCGGACGGCGATCCCGAAGTCCTGCTCACCGGCTTCGGGCTTCAGGACGCCCACGCGACGGTCAACTCCATGACCTGGGGGCCAGATGGCTGGCTCTATGGTGCCCAGGGGAGCACCGTCACGGCCAGGATTCGCGGCCATGAATTCCAGCAAGGGATCTGGCGCTATGACCCGCGAACCCGACGGTTCGAGGTGTTTGCCGAAGGAGGCGGCAACACCTGGGGACTCGACTTCGACCCGACCGGCAATGCCTTCGGCAGCAGCAACGGGGCATATATCACTTTCCACATGGTCCAGGGGGGATATTACCTCAAAGGCTTCGCCAAGCACGGCCCGCTCCACAATCCGCACGCCTACGGCTATTTCGGGCCGATCGCCTATCGCGGGACCAAGCAAGGCGGCCACGTCACGCCAGGAGGAATCATTTACAAAGGCGACGCGTTTCCGCCGGCATTCCGGGGTACGTTCATCGGGGGAAACCTGCTCTCGAATGCCGTCTACTGGCACGTCCTGGAGCAGACCGGCTCGACCTTTGCGGGGCGGCACGGAGGAACCCTGATCGACGCCCGAGACCGTTGGTTCCGGCCGATCGACTTGCTTGCGGGCCCCGATGCCGCGGTCTATGTCGTGGACTGGTACGACAAGAGGGCCGCCCACCTCGACCCGCGCGACACCTGGGATCGCACGAATGGGAGAATCTATCGCGTCGTCTACGGGTCGAGGCGGAAGCTCGAGCCGTTCGACCTGTCGAAACGCACATCAGCGCAGCTCGTCGCCTTCCGGTCCAGCACCAACGACTGGCTCGCCGCCGAGGCCCGGCGAATCCTGGCCGAGCGACGGGATCCCTCGATCGTCCCCGGGTTGAAGCGCCTGCTGACCTCCGACCGCGACGAGACCGTCGCGCTCCGCGATCTCTGGGCCCTGCATGTCAGCGGCGGCCTCGACGATGCGACGGCACTCGAGCTGCTGTCCCATCCGATCGCGGGCGTGAGGCGATGGACCGTCCGGCTCCTGGGCGACGATCAGCGGATGAATCGCGACCTGCGGGCCAAGCTCATCGCCCTGTCGGCCGGGGAGTCCGATGCAATGGTTCGCGGCCAGCTTGCCTCGAGTTGCCAGCGGTGGAAAGACGATGACGCGATTCCGATCCTGGCCCGCCTGGTCGGCCACGAAGCCGACATCAAGGACCCTTATATCCCGAACCAGCTCTGGTGGGCGTTCGAACGGCAGTTGCGGCAGGACCGCGGGGCGGTGCTCGATTACTTGAGCACGTCTGATGTGCAACGCACGCCCCTGGTCCGCGACGCGATCCTCGAACGGGTGGCGCGGGCGTTGGCGTCGGACGGTTCCGACGAGGACTTCGCGGCATGTGCCCGATTGCTGGCGACCGGAGCCGGTCCGGAGTCGGTCGAGCGGCTCCTGTCCGGGATGGAAAAGGGGCTCGAGGGCCGGAACCTGTCTCGAACTCCGGCGCCGCTCGCGGAGCCCCTGGCGAAGATCTGGGCAGCGGCCCAGCCTGCGCCCGGGCTGGTGCTGATCCGACTGGCCGCACGGCTGGGCATCCCATCGGCGATCGAGGCCGCGGCCGGCAAGGCCCGCGACGCGCGCGCCGCCGGGTCCGACCGGATCGCCTCGATCGAGCTCCTCGGCCAGCTCGGACGGACGGACGACGTGCCCGTACTCATCGAGATCCTCGGGCACGACCCGAGCCCGGGGATCCAGCTCGCGGCCGTCGCGGCATTGGGCAGCTCCCAGCAGGCATCGATCGCCCCGGCGCTCCTGGAGCGCTACCGGTCGGCCCCCGCCACGGTCCGCTCCCGGATCCTGGGATTGCTCTGCTCGCGACGGCAGTGGGCGGGTGCCTTGCTGGATGCCATCGAGCGCCGGCAGATCGTGGCCAAGGATCTCAGCGCGGCTCAGGTCCAGCTCGTGGCCCAGTTGTCCGACTCGGCCCTGCTTTCTCGTCTCGAGGCGGTCTGGGGGCGGATTCCCCGCGTTGGCTCGCCCGAGAAGAAGCAGCGGATCGCCGAGATCCGCGGCCTGCTCCCCGAGGGCGACAAGGGCAGCGCCTCTCGCGGCAAACCCATCTTCAAGGAGAACTGCGCCGTCTGCCACAAGCTCTTCGACGAGGGCGAAGCGATCGGCCCCGACTTGACCGGCGCCGAGCGCGGCGACCTGGACTTCCTGATGAGCAGCCTGGTGGATCCGAGTGCGTTCGTCCGCAAGGAATACCAGGCCCAGACGATCGCCTTGCGCGACGGCCGGGTCCTGACCGGGCTGGTCGTCGAGGAGAACGACCGCTCGCTGACCCTCGTCAACAGCAATCGACAGAAGACGATCATCGCCCGCGACGCGGTCGAGGACGCCAAGCCCTCGGAGGTCTCGCTCATGCCCGAAGGGCTGCTCGATAAGCTGCCCGAGCCGCGGATCCGCGACCTCTTTCGGTACATCCAGAGCTCGGGAGGACGCTGATCACCGAGTTGCCCCCATCAGCACAACGATCGGCCTGGCCGACACTCGGCACGGCCACGATCATCGCGGTCGGGCTGGGACTCGTCTGGCGGACGCTGCGGTACGCGCTGGCCTTTCCGCTCTGGGGGGATGAAGCATTCGTCGCCTTGAACTTCCTCATGCGCGACTTCGCGGGCCTGGCCCGACCGCCGGAGTTCTACCAGATCGTGCCGCCGGGTTTCCTCGGGGCCGAGTGGCTGGTGGTCCACGTTCTCGGCTCGGGCGAACGGTCATTGCGCCTGATACCCTACCTCGCGGGGGTGGTATCTCTACTGTTGTTCTGGCGATTCTGCCGACGGGTGACGACCCGTCGAACGGTGCTGGTAGCCGTCGCGATCTTCGCCGCGTCCTTCTATCCGGTCCGTCATGCCACCGAGGTGAAGCCGTACGCCATCGACCTCTTGATCTCGCTGGCGTTGACATACCTTGGCTGGTTGACCTGGCGCGACGTCCGGTCGATGCGCCTCTGGTCGGCCTTGATCGGCGTTGCGATCCTGGGTGTCTGGTGCTCCTACACGGCGGTCTTTCCGGCGGCCGCGGTGGCGGTCTTGCTGGGGGCGAGGGTCGCTCGCGAGCGATCGGTCCGCACGGTTGTCCTCTGGCTCGTCTACGGCCTCGCGATGGGCCTGAGCTGGTTGCTGATGTACCTCACGTTCGCCCGGCCGCAGGCCGACGCCGCGGACTTCCTCGCCGGGCTGAATACGTGGAAGAACGCGTTTCCGCCGCTGGATCGGCCCTGGCTGCTGCCGTGGTGGCTGGTCGATATTCATACCGGTCAGATGCTGGCGTATCCTTATGGCGGACATGATTTCGGCAGCGTGGCGACGACGATCCTGGTGATCGCCGGATCGATACGCATGGGTCGTCACCGGGCGCGCCGGCCCTTGCTCTTCCTGCTGCTCGGCCCGCTGGCGTTCGCGATGGTGGCCGCCGCGTTGCATCGTTATCCCTATGGGACGAGCACTCGAGTGATGCTCTACATGGCCCCCGCGTTCTGCCTTCTTGCGGGCGAGGGGGTCATTTTCGCCCTGGGCCTCCGTCAGCAGTCGCGCCACGGCGCCTTCGTCGTCGCCGGACTGCTCGGCTTCATCCCGCTCGTCTGCATGGGCTGTGACGTCGCGATGCCGTATAAGATGCGCGAGGACGTCGATCACCGGCGGCTGGCCCGGCAGATTGCCGCCAATACCGAACCCGGCGACGAGTGGGTGGCCTTCAACGGGGCGACACCCCTGCCGAACCTGAAGGACCTGATGCGGATGCGATGGCTCCAGAAGGTGGCCGTCGTGCGCTTCTACCTGACGAGTTATGCCCCGGTCCCGCTGCGATGGCAGCCCGATCCCCGCACTGTCCTGCCGAACCCTCGCGGCAGGACCTGGCTGATCGTCCAGAAGCATGGCGACGCGGACTATTTCCCCGAGGAGATGCTGACCGCCTACAAGCTCGCAATTCAGGAGCGGCTCGGGCCGCCGATGTCGAAGGCCCAACTGGACCTGCCCAACAACGAGAGTTGGCTCGTTTTCATGTATGACAATCGTTCAGGTGAAAATATCAAGCGATGATGTTCTTGATCACCTTGCCATGGACGTCCGTGAGGCGGAAATCCCGGCCGGCGTATCGGTAGGTGAACCGCTCGTGATCGAAGCCGAGGAGGTGGAGCATCGTGGCGTGCAGGTCGTGGACGTGGACCTTGTCCTCGACGGCCTGGAAGCCGAGTTCGTCGGTCGCGCCGTGGACGTGGCCCCCCTTGACGCCGCCGCCGGCCATCCACATGGTGAAGCCGTAATGGTTATGGTCGCGGCCGTTCAACTTGCCCGCGTTGGAGCCGGGGGTGGGTAGCTCGACGGTCGGCGTGCGGCCGAATTCGCCGCCCCAGATGACCAGGGTGTCGTCGAGCATCCCGCGCTGCTTGAGATCCTTGAGGAACGCGCCGATCGGGCGATCGCACTGGTTGGCGAGCTCGCGGTGGCCGGTCTCGAGGTCGTCGTGATGATCCCAGGGCTGGCCTTCTCCGTGCCAGAGCTGGACGAATCGGACCCCGCGCTCCAGGAGCCGGCGGGTCGCCAGGAGCTGGCGGCCGTGGACGCCGGGGCCGTACATCTCGCGGATCGACTGCGGCTCCTGGGTGATGTCGAACGCCTCGGCGGCCTCCGACTGCATGCGATAGGCGAGTTCGAACGACTGGATGCGCGCCTCGAGCTCGGCCTCGCCGGGGCGATGATCCAGGTGGCGGCGGTTCAGCTCGCCCAGGAGGTCGAGCTGGGCGCGCTGGGCCTTCGGGCCCACGGAATGGTTCTGGATGTGCGCGATCAGCTTCTCGATCTCGGTGTGCCGGCTGTCGAGATAGGTCCCCTGGAAGACGCCGGGCAGGAACGCCGCCTGCCAGTTCTGCGACTCGGCGATCGGGAACCCGCCGGGGCACATCACGATGAAGCCGGGCAGATTCTGGTTCTCCGTGCCCAGGCCGTAGAGCACCCAGGAGCCGACGCAGGGCCGAGCCTGCCGCGACTCGCCGCAGTTCATCAGCATCAGCGACGGTTCATGGTTGGGTACGTCGGCGTGCATCGAGCGGATCACGCAGATCTCGTCGATCATCTCGGCCGTATGCGAGAACAGGTCGCTGACTTCGATGCCGCTCTGGCCGTACTTGCGGAACTTGTAAGGCGAGCGGAAGGCGGCCCCGGTCTTGCGCTCGGTGGGCAGATTGGTCGGAACCGGCTTGCCGTGGTACTTCGTCAGCATCGGCTTGGGATCGAACGTGTCGACGTGCGACGGCCCGCCGTTCATGAACAGGTGGACGACACGCTTGGCGCGAGCCCGCATCGGGGCGGGGCGAGGTGCCAGCGGGTCGAGCCGGATCGAGCCGGACACGCCCGAGGGTGCCACATCGCCCGCATGAGCGGTCGAGCTCAGCAGGCCGGAGTCCGACATCAGGGTCCCCAGCGCCAGCGCGCCCATGCCCATGCCCGAGCGGTTCAGGAGCTCGCGGCGCGTCATGACCAAGCCTTCGGTCCGTTGTCCGTTGTCCGTTGTCCGTGGCGAGTCGGTTCTGATGGGAAGCCTGTCGTGCGCCATCGCCACTACTCCATAAACATGAATTCGTTGGTCAACAACAACACCTGCGCCAACTGCTCCCAGGGGGAGAGTGACGCATCGGCGCGGGGGCCTTCGATCCTGGCACTTGTGGTTTGCTTCCAGCCGTCGGCTTGCGTGCCGGTTCGCTCGGATTGGCGGCGGAGGAAATCGGCCGCCATCGCGAGCTCATCGGGCTCGGGGAGGCGGCCGAGGACTCGACGGTAAAGGAGGCGAATGCCGGGGTCCGGGGCCTCGGGTACTCCGGAGGCCATGACCGGGGCTCCCTGCCGAATCGAGGCGGCCAGCCGTCGCGATTGCTCGTGCAGGAATGGGCTATTCATCAAGAAGAGTGCCTGTTGCGGCACGGTCGTCACGAATCGCCGGGGGCTGCTGGCGTCGGGTACGGCGAAGTCGAATGTCCGGTAGAGTCCGTCGAGGTTCTGGCGGTCGATGAAGCCGTAGATCGTACGCCGGGGCGAGAAGGGCGCCTCGGCGATCATCACGGGTCGTCCGCCGATCGCGGGATCCAGCGCGCCCGAGACGGCCAGGATCGAGTCGCGCATCGACTCGAAATCGAGCCGCTGGGGATTGAACCGCCACACCAGGCGATTCTCCGGGTCCTTCATCGCCGCATCGGGACGCGGGGCGCTGCTCTGCTGATACGTACTGGAGAGCATGATCCGCCGGTGGAGCGTCTTGACCGACCAGCCATCGGCCAGGAACTGGGCCGCCATCTCGTCGAGCAGCTCGGGATGCGTGGGCGGATCGCTCCGCATGCCGAAGTCGCTGGGCGTCGTGACGAGGCCCTTGCCGAAGTGCCAGTGCCAGACGCGATTGACCAGGACCCGCGCGGTGAGCGGGTTGCGGGCGTCGGCGATGGACCGGGCCAGCTCGAGCCGGCCGCTCCCCTTGCGAAACGGCGGCGCCTCGGGGCCGGCGAGCACCCGGAGGAATCGGCGGGGGACCGCCTTGCCGGGACGTCCCGGATTGCCCCGGATGAAGACGTGCGGCTCGACGGGCTGCGGGGCGTCCTTGAGCACCATGGCCCGGAGAGGGGCGCCCGGATCGGTCGCATTCACCCGGTCGATCGCGCCCTTGAGCGCCTCGAACCGACTGCGTTGCGTCTGGTCGAGGAAGAGCCTCTTGGGATCGTCCGAGGGGGCGAGCGGACCGGTCGGCCCGTAGAGGGCCAGGCGGAGCGACTCCCAGTCCGGCTCGGCGAGCGGTTGACTCGCCTTGCCGGGCGATCGAGCGGCCTGGTCCTTCAGTTTCGCCTCGAGCTGGCCGAACAGGCCGACATAATGCGCGACGACCTCATCCCGGCTCGAAGGGGGGCCGGCGAGCACGGCCCGGGCGACCAGGGGATGGATCGGGGCGGCTTTCGGATCCTTGGGGCTGGCGAGCGTCCGCTGTACGTCCGCGGCCTTGGCGGGGAAACCCTCTCGGGGCAAGGCCGCGAAGGCGTGCCAGGGAGCCAGGATCGGGTCGTGGGTCGTGGCCGTCGCGTCCAGGTGCCGCTTCCAGAGCATCGCCACGCCGCGAAGACGTCGAGCGTTCAACTTGCCGGCGAGGGCTCGCTCCTCCAGCTTCGAATTTCTCGGTTCGAAGCCGAGGTCATAGGCGGCTTTCAGGTACTGCGAGAACCGCGCGGCGAAGTCTTTCTGGATGTCGTCCCGCCGCGCCGCCACGTAGGCATCGAGCGCCTTCTTGGCCGCATCGAGCTTGCGGGTGAACTCGGCGGACCTTTCGACCTTGGCGCCGCCCGGCCAGTCCAGCACGGGGAGTTCGTCCGGCTCGTTCGAGCTGGCGAAGACGCCGTAGAGCGAGTAGTAATCCTCGGTCGGGATCGGGTCGAACTTGTGATCGTGGCAACGGGCGCAGGTGACGGTGAGGCCGAGCAAGCCGCGGCTGACCACGTCGATCCGGTCGTCGATGATCTCGTTCTGATCGAGGAGGAAGCGGCGGCCGACCGTCAGGAAACCCATGGCAGCCAGGGGGCGGGTATCGCCCCCGTTGGGGACCTGATCGGCGGCGAGTTGCTGGACGATGAACCGATCGAATCCCAGGTCGTCGTTGAAGGCGTCGACCACGTAGTCGCGATAGGTGAACGAGTAGGGATATCGGCGTTCCTGGGTGAAGACGTATCCCTTGGTATCGGCATAACGGGCGACGTCGAGCCAGTGCCGTCCCCAACGCTCGCCATACCGCGGCGAAGCCAGGAGCCGGTCGACGACGCGGGCGAAGGCGTCGGGAGACGCGTCGGCCTCGAACGCCTCGACCTCTTCGGCGGTCGGAGGGATGCCCCAGAGGTCGATCGTCGCGCGGCGGATCAGGGCACGTTTCCCGGCCGTCGGGGACGGAGTGATTCCCTGGGCTTCGAGCCGCGCCAGGACATGGGCGTCGATCGGCGACTGTACCCAGCCCTGGTCCTTGACCCGGGGTAGGGGGGCTCGTCGTATCGGCTGGAAGGCCCAGTGGGCCGGCGCATCACCTTTTGTTGTCGTGATGGCAACCGTTGCGTTCTTCGCCTCGTCGGCCGGCCAGGGGGCACCCAGGGAAACCCATCGAGACAGGAAGGTCACGTCGGTGTCGGGCAGTTTCCCCTTGGGCGGCATCTTCAGCTCGTCGTTCTGATACGAGACCGCCTGGATGATCGGGCTCTCCTCGGGCTTCGCCGGCACCAGCGCCGGGCCGGAATTGCCACCCTTGAGGAGGGCGTCCCGGCTATCAAGCCTCAGGCCACCCGACTGCTTCTGAGGCCCGTGACATTTCACGCAACGCTCGACCAGGACCGGCCGGACACGGGTTTCGAAGAACTCGACAGACTCGGCCGATGGCGCGGTTCCGGCCGCCTTGGCGTCCCCGGCCTGCGCCATACTCGACAACCAGCCCACCGCGAGCCAAGCCCCGGTCAGAACCAGTAGGAGTTGGCGGACTAGCCATGTCCGGGAACCCGGCCTCGATCGATCGGGACGATCTCGCTCCATGACACGTTCCTCATCAATCTCCCGATGTCGGGGTCGTCCGATGCGGGGAGGGCTGGCTTGGCTTGGGAGGGGCTAGCGGGCAAATTCGGGGGGCTTAAGTGCAAACTCCAGAAGCAGATGAGTCATCATGAGCCACAGAGAACCGCTCGGTCGCGGGCGGACAAACATCTATGCCATTATCCCCGCGCAAACCGTTGACGGCAACCCCCTGCCTGTGCCTGTCAATTCGGCCGGATCTGGGTTGAGATCGATCACCCACGATCCAGGACCGGCTCCATGGATTGAGAACTCCAGCTTTTCGATACATTCGGAACATCTTTCCTGCGTTTCCCAAACTTTGGTTCGCGGGGAGGTCATGTGTTCGTCTGACTACTAAAGTTGGCTTCGTTTCATCGATTTTGCACACGCGCCAGTCCTGGGCCTGGCTTCGTTTCACCGATTTCTGCATCTGTCGTGCTTGCCACCCGGCTGGATCAGGGTCGTGATCTTATCGACACCGATTCAGGACCGGCTTCGACGACATGGAGCGTCGACTTTTTAATACATTCGGACCATATTTCCTATGTTTCCCAGACTTAGGTTCGCGAGGCTTGGTATATGATCGCCTGACTACTAAGGTTGGCTTCGTTTCATCGATTTTGGACTCGCGGGCGTCCTGGACCTGGCTTCGTTTCATCGATTTCTTCATTTGTCGCGCTTGGTACCTGATTTCACCTCAGACTTGTTCTTGAGTTGTTTGCGCACCTCGATCAACGCCGGGGCACCCCTTGAACTTAACTATAGAAACTCCCGAGGGCTTTCGTGCGATGGCGGGACCCGATTCTTGAAATTGACTTTGACCAGATCACGCCCCGTTAGAGCGCCTTACGGTTGGATTGCGCCTACAAGCCCGAAGCGCCAGCGAGTGAATTCCGCCTGGAGCATGCACTCGCTGGCGCTTTGGGCTCGTATCAGCCGTATGCAATCCAACTGCGAGGCGCTCTAGTTCAACGCAGCCAGCGAACCTACTACGGACGGCTTCAACTCGCTGCTCTGCGACGGCTCGGTGCGATTCTTCAAGAACACGATCAACCTACCGACCTGGCAAGCCCTGAGCACTCGGGCGATGGGAGAGGTGGTCTCGGCCGACTCCCGCAAGGCGAGCCGAGTCCGAAGATCGCCCGACTTCGCGAATCTCCGCATCCATTTCGGAGGGAGAAGTTTGTCCACTAAATACGCTAAATTAGCGAAATAAATCTTGAAGATAATCGCATTTAAATATTACATGATTAATCTTGGAATGATCGGCCGAAATGCGATAAATCCATTCACAGTTCTTGTCATCACGCACTAGTTTAGCGAGCAAGGTCGTTTGTCCCATTTGCGCCGAACCAACACACCAGCGCCACTAGCCAGTGTGATGGTTCAGCGTGAAATGGAGAAACCGGGGTCGGGAGCTCAGGTAGAGTGCACACTCGAACTGATCGGGTCGATTTGCCGCCTTCGTGCCGATCCCGAAGGGGAAAGACAGGGCGGTATCGTGCCGCCCTCCTTCGGTCTCGGCCCCCGGGTCTGCGCTCGGGGCCTGCGGCCACGGAGCCCGATCCTCCGACCGAGCCGCGCTCATTCTACGGCCCTCCGACGGGCCGAGCAATGGGCAGATCGTGAACCGTCGCCGGCTCGACTCGCCGCGCGGGCGACCTTCCTCCGCTCTCGCGCCGCATCCAGCTTGGGACAGGAAACGGGACCCAGCTCGATTCAAACGCCTGCCCCGTCCCGCCTGATGGCGGCAGTGGTCCGGTCAGGCCGGGGTTGGACCTCGCCCAGAATCCTGACCCAGGACCGAGACCAACGCCGCGCCCAAATTGAACCGCGTCGCGGACCTTAACCGCGCGTTCCTCGGGGATGCCGTCACGGGGTATTAACCTGCTTCGGTCGATCCGGCCGAAGCACGCTGTGCTTCTGCCCACGGCATCCTCTCCTCTTGCGATCCTAAGCCCCCTTCTTCTTACCAACTTCCACGTCCGTCTCCACCAACTTCCACGTCCGTCTCCGACACGACGTTCCTGGCCCGCTCGAGTACCTCGTCCCGGCCGTCGCGGATCCCCTTGATCGTCGGCCGGACCTCGATGTGGGCAACGAGGCCTCGCCAACGGCCTGGCCGGCTCCGCCATCCTCACTGTTTCAGGCGCCCCAGCAGCTCCTTCACCGCTTCCGTGACCGGCGCCGAGGCGCCGTCCAGGTTCGCCAGCACCGCGGTTGTGTAACCGTTATCGAGGTCCATCGTGAGCACCGAGCTGATGCCGGGGAAGCCTCCGGTATGGCCCACCACCCGGGGCTGGCTCGCGTGCAGCACCTCGAACCCCAGCGCGTAGTCGGGATTCTTCTCGCCCGGCGTCGTCCATCGGCGCAGCGTCTCGGGACGGATCAGCCGGCCATCGCGCAGGGCCTCGGCGAACCGGTTTAGGTCCTCCACGGTCGAATAGCCGCCGCCTGCCGGCCCGCCCTTGATGACATGCAGGAAGGTATTGTTGCGCAGCGCGGCGCGGCCCGGCCCCCCACCTTCGCCCCGCGTGTAGCCCACCGCCAGGTTGGGGACGTCCGCATCCAGCTCGTAGGCGTCGGTCTCGGTCATGCCCGCGTGCCGATAGATATGCTCGCGCACATAGTCGAAGTAATCCCTGCCCGAGGCCTGCTGCACGATCGCACCCAGCACCATGAAGCCGGCATTGCTGTAGCGAAACCGCGCCCCGGCGCGAATTGCAGCCGCTCCTCGGCGAACAGCGGGAAATAATCCTTGATGTCGCGGAAGCGCGCCCGCGAGGCGCCTATGAACTTCTCGTTGAAGTAGTCGGCCAGGCCGGACGTATGCGTCAGCAGGTGGCGCACCGTCACTTTCTCGGCCGCCTCGCGGTTCGGGTAGTCGCGCAGATGCTGGCCGATCGTGTCGTCGAGCGAGACCTTGCCCAGCTCGACGAGCTGAGCGATGGCGACGGAAGTGAACATCTTGTTCATCGAGCCCAGGTTAAACTTGGTGTCCAGGCGATTGGGCTGGTTCCAGGCCCGGCTGGCCAGCCCGTAGGCTCCGGCGAAGATCACCGAATCGTGGCGGGCGACCAGCACCGCGCCAGAGAATGCCTCGGCCTTGCTGAGCCGCTCCAGGTACTCCTGCATCCAGGCGGCGAACTGCTGGGTGCTGAGCCTGCCCTCAGGGATGGCGGGGCGGGGCACCCGCGCCCCGGGTTGCGGGCGCATGAATCCCAGGCGCGTGATCTTGTGCGGCGGCGCCGCTTCGACCTCGACCGAGACCTGGAAACCGGCCGCCCCCTTCCTGGCATCCGCCAGCAGCCGCAGGCTGGTATCGGAAGCGGAGAGGATCTCCTTCGGCACCAGGCCGCCCGTCTCTGCCGCGAGACGGACATTGAGATCTACATGGTGATCCAGGGGGATATCTTGCAGGAACCCGGCGGCGAAGTTCTCCGCGATGAACTCCCTGATCCGGTCGCGCTGGCCGGCGCCCTGCACCTCGAGCAGTTGCTGCGTCTGCCTGCCGACGGGCGTGTCGGGCAGCGCCCCGGCCCGGCGCACCAGGCTGGAGCCGTGTAGAGGAACACGCCGAGGATGCCCTGCGTCATTCTGAACCGTTTCACGATTCTGCTCCTTTCTTGACGGGGTAGAGGCCCAAGGGTACGGGCATGCCGATGCCGATGCGGGACAAACCAATCGGGCCGAAGGAAGGCCGGGCGCGCAGTCCTCCGATAGCGGCGGCAGGCCATGGCGCGGCGGCCGGAAGCGGTATGCAATCGTGCTCGCGTCACCGCGCCTCCGGCCCTTCGCGGCGGCGCAGGCCGTCGATCAGCAGGTTAGCGATTCGCCGGGTACGGGCCTCGACCTCGGCCCGCTCGCCCAGCTCGCGGGCGCTGAGGCTGGACGGCAGCAGCGCATTGGTCGCCAGGATCAGGTCGAAGGCGGCGGCGTGAGGATCATCCACCGCCAGCTCACCCGCCGCGGCACCCGCGCCCAGCACGCGGGCGAACATCTCGGCCTCGGCGGTGAAGTAACGGGCCCGGCGTGCCATGTAGGCGGGTCGAATCGCCCGGAACAGCTCGTCCAGGCCGTGGTAATAGTCGCGGACGCTATCGAAACGGAACATCACCCGCTGCAGCAGCATCCGGCGCAGCCGGTCAGCCGCCGGGTCGCCCGAGGTGGCTGCCTCGCGCAGGCGGTCCAGCAGGCGCTCGACGATCCGGTCGATCGTCGAGAGCATGACCTCCTCCTTGCCGGCGAAATGCAGATAGATCGTTCTCTTGCTCAGGCCCGCCTCGCGGGCCAGATCCTCCATGGTGGTCTTCTGATACCCCAGCCGCGCCAGCAACCGTTCGGCCACATCAAGAAACCGCTCGCGAGTCTGATCGGAGGCCATGCGGGATTCACAGTCGATTGCGCGGATGCACGGTTCCAGGTTTTAGTGCACGCTATCCACAGGTTCGGAGCCAGAGGAGGAATATTAGGGTACCGCCCAGATTGCTTCAAGAAATATGCTCGAAGGGCGCCGGTCAGCAGACCTGGGCGCGGTTCAATACGTACTGCCCGTACGCCTCCAGAGCCTTCAGGATATGAGGCATCGCCCAGTGGCCCTTGATGGGGTATGGCGACGATTCGAGTCAAACTGGGCCATTGGTCGTCAGCCCCAGAGCGACGTCCCTGCGGCAAGGAGCCTCACGACCTACCGCTCCCATTGATCCCGGGCAATTCTTCCTCGGCGCCCGAGCTCCCGGTCGCTCCGGTCGCGCCTCCAGGACGCCGCCTCGTCGTCCTTGAGGACGGTGAAGCCCAGCATCCCGCTCTTGGCGGCCACGGCGAATCCGGTCGGAGAGAACTCGGCGAATTGCAGCGGGCCGGGACTGTTGAGGTAGAGCCTTGCCTCGCTGGTGATGAGGAAATCGCGGCCGACGTCCACGACCATAATGCCGACTCCGTATTATGCCGCCTGAGCCTCGGCTCCTGGGCCGGTTCTTGTCAAAGGCTGAAGCGGCCTCAATGCTCGCCCCCGGCATAAATCCACATCGCCTGAGTCTCGCCGGCCCGCGCGAAGCCGCATTTCTCGAAGAACCCGACCGCCCGCCCGTCGGCGACCAGGATGTGCATGTGAAGGTCCTCGTACCGGCGTCGTAGCCGGCGCAGGATCTCCGCGCCGATCCCACGGCGGTGGAAGTCGGGGTGCACCAGCAGGTGGGGGTAGTAGACGACCAGGTGCCCGTCGGAGAGCGTATTGCCCAGCCCGACCAGTCGGTCCTCCGCCCAGGCCGTGACCACGGAGTGCGAGCCGCGCATCGGCTCGCGGAGCGCCTCGCCCTTCTCGGCCGAGGACCAGGCGTTCGCGCGGTAGAGCGCCACCAGCGGATCGAGCGGGAGGTCGCGGTCGTCGCGGTAAGTGATCGCGGTCATGGGTCTTGCCCGGGAGAGTCGATCGCGTGGCCCGGACGACCGGGCCGACAAGGGCGCCAGAATACCCGCCGTGCCGCCGTTTCGTAGCCTCCGCCCGGACCTCCCGGCGTGCACCGTGGGCATCTCTCCGGAGGGCCACAATGAGCGACCAGGAGCGCATCCCTCCCGATCAGGGCACGCGGCGCGAATATTCGGGCTTGCATCCCGAACTAAGATCGTGGAGCCGCCATGCCGAGCCCGATCCGAGGAATCGATGCACCACCGTATTAACCGCGACCTTCTCGCCACGGCTGCGCTGTGGACGGGCGTGCTGATCCCGCTGCTCTACTTCGGCAATCAGTGCATCGCCGCCACCTTCTTCCCCGGCTACAGCTTCCTGAGCCAGGACGCCAGCACGCTCGGGTCGGCCGATTCCCGGTGGCCGGAGCTCTTCAACATCGGCTCGGTTGTCACGGGTGTCCTCTGCGGGTTCACGGCGTGTGGCTTCCTTCACGCCTTGAGGCGCAACCGCGTCCATCCGGTCCTCGCCTGGGCAACTTCCCTCGCCCTGATCTCGTTTGGGCTCGGCGCCATCAACGCGGGCCTCCACCCACTGCCCGACCCTCGCCATATCTCGGGCCCGCTCGCCATCGCCGGGATCGGCGGGTTCCTCCTGCCGTTCCTGATCCCTGCCACGCTTTGGAAGCTGCCCGATGAACGGTGGATGAAGGTGCTGTTCGCGGCGAACTTCGCCCTGCTCCTCGCGCTTTTCCCCATCTTCAGCGGCCTGATCCAGCGGGTGCTGGTCATGATAGGGAACGAATGGCCGGCCTACCAGGATTTCGTGAACCATCGCCACGGCCTGCTCCAGCGGATCGCCGCCCTCGCGGTGGTCGGCCCGATCGGTGTGGGATCCTACTTCCTCGCCAAGCATGCCGGCGGGCCGACACGCTAACTCGTGACGGAGTATCCTATCCACGCAGTCGCCTGGCTCCGTGGCCGGCATCGCGATCACCCGCCGCTGTTCGGGCGGCAGGTGGACGGCCTCGAAGAACTCCTCGGGCATGCAGGCGCTGGCCATGGCGGTGATCTCCTCGGTGGAGGAAACTACCGGCCGTAGGCGTAACCTCATGCCAGGGGGTCTTGTCAGAGCTTGTTACGAGGTCCAGGCTGAAGGCCAAGCCGCCACGGCTGCCCCCGGCCTACGACAAGCTGACCGCCGCCCGTGACCTGCTGAAAGGCCGGGCCGCATAACCGTCGCCATCCCCGAGTACGATGAGATGTGGGGCAGCCTGTTCCAAGACGCCGGGTTCCTCGCTGCTTGATGCGGCATAATCAGAGACCCTCCGGCAAGGGCAACAGCTCGCCGTCAGGCCGGAACCGCCCCAGCGGCACGTCCGTGCGCGTGACCTTGGAGAGAGCCTCTTCCTTCAGCCGCAGCTCGGCACGGAGATACATCTGGGTCATCTCCACCGACTCGTGTCCCAGCCGCAGCGCAATGACCGAGCCATCGATGTCCGGATTATGCCGCGTCGTCTGCGCGAGGGCGAATCCAAAGGCCCGGAAAACGACCCGCAGAACCCAATCGCCAGGGTCTTCGCCTGCATAATCCGGCATTCGGCATTACGGAACTTATGCCGAGGTCGGCATAAGTTTCAGGGCATGGTGGTGAGCGGGGCCTCCGCTGGCGTTGTAGCCGGACCAAGTCAGGCGGTTATTGCGGATGACGAGATGAGCGATCACGAGAGCAACCGGAACGCAAGCGGTTGCGTTTCCAGGGAGGATGCTACACGTTCCGCTTCGGCGCAAGCTTCGCTGCACACCGCCTGACACCCGAGTCTGCCCGGCCAGGTCGAGCGCCCACCCGAACAGGCTCTGGCTGCTCATTGCCCGTCCACTGACCGAGGACAGGTCTGATAAGGTTTTCTCTGTCTCGGACGGGGTCGGGCAGGGGGGCAAACCATCGGAGACGTTTCACCAGGATCGACGTTGGGCCTTCGCGGGCGGTGACCTGTCCGGCCGTCGCCATCGAGAGGGAGGGAGTTCTGCTCGACCCAATTGCTGGTCAGCTCTTGCGACCGCTGCCGGCGGTCGAGCGGCGAGATCGGTGAGGCGGCCGTCTTGAGAGCGTTCGGTCCGACGAAATCGAAGTCGATCAATCCGAACGTGGTTCGGTCGATCACACGAATGGCACTAACCTAGGCGTAAATTACTATAGGGATTGGACTTGCGAACACAGGTTTTTCCTGCTCATCGGGCTTGATTCTCGAGGTCTCCATCTGCAGCCCTATCTTTCCTGCCTCGTCTATTAATTCAAATGTGAAAATATAATTATATTTCAAATTGTTGGCCCGCCATCCACAGGCCCAAAGTCTTTTCTAGAAACGGCTTGCGTCTAAGCTAGTGCCATTCGTCGGATCGACCGAAGCAGCCGGGAGGTATCTTCGCCGCTCGAAGCCACTCTGTACGAATATCACCCTCGACCCGTGAACGGTTACTTGGAATGTTCTCGCAATCGCCGGGGCTCTTTTCCTTGGTTAGCCGCACGATGACAAGTTCAACCTCGGTTGGGAGCGGCGGCTGGCGTCGTCAATCGGCCTTTGCTTGCTTTTTCTGAATCCGGCGGTTGAATCGGTTGACGTCGATCACGCGGCGGCGGTGGATGCCGCGGGCGATGGGCTCGATATCGTCGTGCGCCTCGAGCTGGAAGGTCACGACCGGCCCGGCGACCATGATGACCCGGGCGCGGCAGGTCACGGTGAAACCTTCCGGGGCCGGTGCGAGGTGCTCGACCTCGACGAAAGTGCCGACGCTCCGCTCGTTCTCGTCCAGGCAGGGAGCGATCGCGTCGCGCGCCGCGTACTCCAGATGCGCGATCAGCCAGGGGGTGGCCAGGACCGACGGCATCCGCTGATCGACGAAGCTGATCCGGTTCGTCGGGCCCACCACGATCACCTGCTCGCCCGTTTGTCCCGTTCGCGGGATCGATTTCATGGCCGGCTTTCGATTTTGGATTTTGGATTGGTGATTGCGGATTGTCGATCGACTCCAAGCATCGCCTTCACTCGCCCTCGGGCACCTTCTCCTCTTTCGATTTTGGATTTTGGATTGGGGAGGCGGGGAGAGGGTGTCCAAGGCGCTTTTTGCAGTCGATCGACAAACCGCAATCACCGATCCAAAATCCAAAATCCAAAATCCCCAGTCGGTTTATCCATCTCGTGTCATCCTTGACCCTGAAAGCCCGACAAACGATAATGATTATCGTTGGGGCGAGAAAGAGCAACGTCCCCGGCGATCTTGGCGATGGCGAAACCTCGCGCCCCGAGCGGCTCACGGAGGCGCCCCGATCCCGTTTCCTGGACGTCCATGGGATGGATCGGAGTCAGCCGCAGGCCTTTGACCCGGAATTATCCCCATGGCAGCAGCGTCCCTGGCTGGCAAGCCTCGCAAAGTCATCCCCAAGATCCTGGCCGTGATCCACGCCGACGGATGTACCGGTTGCGAAGCCTGCATCGAAGTCTGCCCGGTGGACTGCATCTATAAAGTCCCCGGCGAGGAACACGCCGGCTTGCAGACATGGTGCGACGTCGACCTCGATCGTTGCATCGGATGCAAGCACTGCGCCCAGGTCTGCCCGTGGGACGCGATCGATATGGTCGATACCCTCGACGCGGCCTACCATGTTGCTGTCAAGGGCGGCCCGCCCCGCTACGTTGACCAGAACTGGGACAACCTGGTCGAGGCGGCTCATCGGAACGCCGAAGGTCTGGTCGCCAAGAAGAAATGATGACACCGCCCCAGAAGGGCCCCTGGATGGCTGCTCCGGGGCGGCGCCCGGAAATCGTTTGATCCTCCTGATTCCATCCTCCTTCGAACGATCCGGTTGAGGTCGTTCGAAGGCTCGAAGACAACCCGAGCCATGACCACCGATTGAGCGAGATCGATGGCAATCGGTGCATCGGCGAGGGATGCGTAGTCGAGTGCTAGCCCGCTCCCGACAGGTTGATAGGCTGCGGGTCGATTCGGATTCCGATTGTTCCGCGATCGCGCATCGCGTTCGCCTTGCGCACGCGGCGGACACGGAGATCATCGCGGGTATTCCCTCATTACTCCTCGGAGGACGCGTATGGACCGCAGGTTTCGATCGTCCCTGGCATTCGTGCTCGGCGGTGGGATGCTGATCGGAGTCGGGGGCTGCAACAGTGGCGAACCCGGGGCGAGTTCGCCGCCATCGGGCGGAGCCCCGCAACAGATCTCCCAGGCGACCAATCCCACGGCTGCGGAAAAGGCGCAGGCCAAGAAAGACGAGGGAGAAAACACGACTCCCACGCAACGAGTGGATACGAAGCAGCTCACGGAAGTGGTCAAGGAAGAGATCAAAGGCGGTGAATCCACGGAGGGGCCGACCCCTTACGACTACCTCTGGATGCCCGCGAAGACGGACCAGATCAAGGACGAACCCCTGACGGTGAAGTCCCCCGCCGGGTTGGAGTCCCTGACCCTCAAGGTGAACGTTCCGGCGGCGAATCCCCTCACCAAGGGGAAATACGAGCTGGGACGCCAGCTCTATTTCGATCCGCGCATCTCGCTGGACGGGACCGTCAGTTGCGCCACGTGTCATAATCCCGCCAAAGGCTGGACCGATGGCATGCCGGTCTCGATCGGCATCAATGGCCAGGCCGGGAGCCGGAGCGCCCCGTCGGTCCTGAATACGGCTTACGGCAAGACCATGTTCTGGGATGGCCGCGCACCGTCGCTCGAAGGCCAGGCTCAAGGGCCGGTCCAGAACCCGATCGAGATGGGCAAGCAATCGTACAAGGAGATCGTCGAGCGGCTCCGGATGATCCCCGGTTATCGCGAGCAGTTCCAGAAGATCTTCGGTACGACCGTGACCCTGGACGGGATCGCCAAGGCGATCGCCACCTTCGAGCGCGTCGCGGCCCTCTCGGGCAATTCGGCCTACGACAAGTATCGTGACGACCCCAAGGCCCTTTCCGATAGCCAGAAGCGCGGGATGGTCCTCTTCGGGCTGAGACTGAGCCCCGACGACGACTTCAAGACCGATGTCGTCTTGCAGAAGGGGAAGTGCACGCTCTGTCATGCGGGGTCGAACTTCACCGACGAACTGTTTCATAACCTGGGAGTCGGCTGGGACGCGAAGACCGGCAAGTTCGCCGACCTGGGTCGATGGGCGATCGAGCCGATCGGCGGCAAGAACGACGCGAGCCTGGGCGCCTTCAAGACGCCGACGGTCCGCGACGCCGAGCGTACCGGGCCTTACATGCACGACGGCAGCATGGCAACGCTGGAACAAGTGGTCGACCACTACGACAAGGGGGGCAACGCCAACCCGGCCCTCGACCCGGATATGAAGAAGCTGAACCTGACCGCCCAGGAGAAGGCCGACCTGGTCGCGTTCATGAAGGCTCTCACGGGCGAGTCCAAGAAACTCGAGGAGCTCCTCCCCACGCTGCCTCCGGGACCCGACGGCAAGACCGTCGATCCTCGCCCGGCGCTGACGGCCCCCTCGGGTCCCGGGAAGAAAGTCGCTTCGGTGACGTTCCATCCGCTTTCGGTGAATTGATCGAGGCGAGTTCCGGAACCGGTCGGCCGACCCGACCCCGGCACCCGATTCGATTCGAGACGACTTCCGTGCATCCGGAAACCCGGCTGCCTCCGACGATCGGGGGCGCCGGGTTTCTTTGTTGGCCGGGCCGTGCGTGTTACGATGACGGTGCGTCGGTGCGGCGGAAGTCCCGTGAATTCATCGAGCTGGGGTCGCTCGATTCATCCTCTCGCCTTGATCCATAGACAGCGACCCGTTCATCGCGCGGATCCGCCGCGGGGAGCTCCGTCATCCTTTCATCGAGGACTTTTTGATGCGTCATTCGCTCATCATCCTGCTGGTCTTCGCCTGCTTCGCGGCCCTGTTCCTCGGCTGTTATTTCCCGGCCTTCTTCCAGGATCGTCAGTTCGGCTTTCGCGATGCCGGGCACTACTACTACCCGCTCTATCAGCGTGTGCAGACGGAGTGGGAAGCGGGACGCTGGCCGCTATGGGAGCCCGAAGAGAACTCGGGGATGCCGCTGCTGGGCAATCCCACCGCGGCCGTCCTCTATCCGGGGAAACTGATCTACGCCGCCCTCCCTTATGCGTGGGGGGCGCGGGTCTATGTCGTCGTCCATAGTGCCCTGGCCTTCGCGGCCATGCTGATCCTGATGAGGGGCTGGCAGGTCAGTTGGACCGGTTCGGGTCTGGGGGCGCTCGCCTATGCGTTCGGCGTCCCCGTATTGTTCCAGTCGTGCAATGTGATCTATCTGGTCGGTGCATCGTGGCTCCCGCTCGGCTTTCATGCGGTGGATCGCTGGGTGCGTCTGGGCCGTCGCTGGGGGATCCTCGAGCTGGCCATCGTCCTGGCGATGCAGACGCTCGGCGGCGATCCCCAGGCATCGTATCTACTCGGCCTGGCCGCGATCGGATACGCCGGCGGACTCGCCTGGCGTCGAAGTGTGAGCGGACGGGCCGCGACCGATCCGGGCGCCGAGCCGCGGTCCCGCGGTCTGAGCTGGTCGTGGGTGCTCCTGATCGCCGTAGGCATCGTGAGCTGGGTCATCGTCACCCTGGTGGCCGGTCAATGGCTGCCGAAAGTCCGGCCCAAGGGGTTCCCGCCGCCGGCCCTACCCTGGATGCGGTATGTGCCTCAGGTGATGGCGGGCGTCTGGATGGCGGGGGGCCTGGGTTTTCTCCTCCACTGGCGTCGTCGCGGCTGGCGGAATCCCCTGGGCATCGGATGGCTGGGATTGGCCGGGGCCGCGGCCTTGGCGTGTGCGCTCGCGGCGCGCAACTCCTCCCGGCGTTCGAATTCACCCAGCAGACCTCGCGAGCGGCCGTCGCCGGTACCCATGACATCTACCCCTTCAGCATCGAGCCCTATCGGCTGACGAGTCTGCTCTGGCCCAATGTGTTCGGCATCCAGTTCGAGGGGAACACGTTCTGGGGCGACCTGCTTCGTCTACCGGGCGCCTCACAGAAGGTCTGGGTGCCTTCGTTCTACATGGGATGCCTGGCCCTCGTGATGGCGATGGGGACGGTCAGCCTGCGTCGCGGTGCGCCGTGGCGTGTCTGGCTCTCGGCGACCATGCTGGTCAGCCTGGCGCTGAGCCTGGGCGAGTACACCAGCCCGATCTGGGCGACTCGTGTCCTGGCGGCCGTCACGAAGCAGCCGGCTCTCGAACAAATGGTTCAAGAGCTGGGACGGCTCGACAAGGATGACGACACGCCGATCCGCCTCGACCGGCACCTGCGCGACGGCGACGGCAGCATCTACTGGTTGATGTCGGCGATCCTGCCGGGATTCCGACAATTCCGCTTTCCCGCCAAGTTCTTCACGTTCGTTTGTCTTTCGCTCGCCGTGCTCGCGGGAATCGGGTGGGACGAGCTGCGCGCCGGCGGGATGCGCCGGGTCGTGACGATCGCGGCGTTGTTTCTCGCGATGAGCCTGGCCGGGCTGGGCGGGGTGCTGATCGCGGGGTCGCGGATCCTGTACGCTTTCCGATCGTATCCGGTGGCGTCGCCGTATGGGCCGTTCGATCCCGAGGGCGCCTATGCCGCGATCGTCCGAAGCCTCGTGCAAACGTCGATCGTCCTGGGTCTTGGACTGGTCGCGGTCCGCCTGGTCCGGACGCGACCTTTGCTGGCCGGTGCGATCGTGCTGATCGTCGCGACGGGCGACCTGGCCGCGGCCAACGTCCGCTTCGTCCTGACGGTCCCGCAATCCCTCTTCGAAACCATCCCCGAGGTCGCCCGCCTGATCCGCGACGCCGAGCGGGAGAGGCCCGCCGACGGGCCCTACCGCGTCCACCGGATGCCCATGTGGGACCCGATGGAGTGGCTGGAAAACCGCTCGGTCGATCGGAACCTGGACCTGGTCTCCTGGGAGCGTAACACCCTGCAACCGAAGTACGGGATCAACTACGGGATCGAATACGCCCATGCGATGGGCGTCGCCGAGATTTATGATTATGAGTGGTATTTCGGCGGTTTCCTGAGGAAGGTGCGGACGGCGGAGATGGCGCGCTCGCTGAACGTCGAGGTCGGCAAGGAAGTCGTCTACTTCCCACGCCGGACCTTCAACATGTGGAACGTCCGATATTTCATCCTGCCGATGTTTCCCAACGGCTGGCGCGATGAATTCCGGGGCTTCGCGTCGTTCTTGATCTCGACCGAACGCGTCTATCCGGAGCCGGGAAAGTTCCTCGGTTTGGAGAACAAGAAGGCCTTCGAGGATTATGTCAAGCAGAAGGATTTCCAGATCTTGCGCAACCTGGATCAACACCCGAGAGCCTGGATCGTCCATGAAGCGCGGACGATCGCGGCGGTCGAGGGACTCTCGCCGGAGAAGCGCCAGCAAGCGATGCAGGAGATCACCTATTCCGATGACCCGTTCTGGCACAACGCGGACCTTCATGCATTCGACCCGCTGGCAATCGCCTGGATCGAGCAGAGCGAAGCCCCCGCGCTGAATCCCTACCTGCCGGGAGGATTGCCGAAGCGGTCGGAGACCGTGCAGGTCCGGTATCCCGATCCTCAACACGTCGAGATCGACGTCAACGTCGAGAAGCCGGGCGTGGTCGTGCTGGCGGACGTCTATTATCCGGGCTGGGAATTGACCATCGACGACAAGCCCGCGACGATCTATCAGGTGAATCGGCTGATGAGGGGAGCCGCCGTCCCGAAGGGCAAATCTCGCCTGGTCTATACATACAATCCCCGGGCTTTCCGGGTGGGCCGGATCGTCTCGATGGCCGGCTTCGGGATCCTGGCGCTGCTGGCGTTGGCATTCACCCTGCGTCCCCTGGATCCGATCATCGGGCCCCTGTCCGAAACGACATCCGAGGAGTCCACACCAGATGCAACCGCTTAGAAGAGACCGGCTCCTGCTCGCCTTGCTGATCGCGCTGGGATCGTCCGGCGTTTCCCGTGCTCAGACCGCGACGCCGAAACAGCCCAAGGTTGCCCCGGGCCCCAACGAGCCGGATTGGGCGGTGATCCTCAAGGAAGGCTACGGCCTGTCGATGTTCGACGACCTGGTCAACCCGATCGGCTCGACCGTGGAGGCCACGCCCGGGCTGTTTCGCAAGGCGGCGCCCGGCCCCGTCCGGTTCGCTCCGGTGATCGCGCTGGGGCTGGAGACCCGGAATCGGGGCGGTTGGTATGCCGCGACGGCGAAGTCGGCCGGGGGGCCGAAGAAAGCTGGACTCTGGTCCTATGTCCACCGGAACACCGCGGACGACGTACGGACGGGCAAGAACCTGCCGCCACCGCTGGCGCAGGGGTCGTCGACGGAGTTCGACCCCGGAGGAGAGCCCTTCGGACTCTGGATCTCGAACGACGGATTGAACGACGGCGGAGTCTTCTCCCAGCCGATCCTCGTGTCCAAGCTCAACCAGAGGCTCTCCAAACAGCCGTACAAGGCCATGATCTATCCCTATCGGGACAAGGCGTCGGGCAAGTTCATCCCGCACAGCTACTTGATCGGCTGGGAATACTCGACGAACGACGATTTTCAGGACGTCGTCTGCCGGGTGGATAATGTGATCTTGATCGGAGAAAAGCCGGCGACCGGGGCTTTGAGTAAACCGCGCTGAATCAGCTTGCACGATTCTGAGAGGGCGAGACTCCCAGCGAGCCGAGCCACAATACGGCTCGGAGAGGAGGCGGATACATGCTGAAGCAATTTCATGGTGTGATTCACGGCCGGACCATCGAGTTGACGGAAGATCCGGGGGTAGTGGACGGACAACAGGTCGAGATCTTCATCAAGTACGTCCCGCCCCCAAGACCTTGGGGCGAGGGCATCTTGCGAACGGCAGGTGCCCTGGCGGATGATCCGGAGTGGGATGATATCATGGAAGAAATCTATCAGGACCGAAAAATGAATCGTCGTCCGCAGATGGGGGAGTAATGACCCATCTTCTGGACACAATCATCTGCTCGTCTCACATGAGGCGACCTGGCGGGCTTGCCCGCCGTTTCTTCCAGCATGCCGGTGGACTCGCCATCTCCACAGTCATCCTGGCCGAACTCTTCGCGGGCGCGTACAAGCGCCCGAGCCCAGATCGCTTGCTGTCTCTGATCGCCGATTTGCTCCAGGAGGTTGATCTCCCGGACTTTGATGAGGCCTGCGCACAGGAGTTCGGAAAAGTTAATGGTACACTGAAGCAGCAAGGAATCTCAGTGCCTGATCTGGATCTGATGATTGCTTCGGTCGCCCTCGTCCACGACCTGACCCTTGTCACCCACAACACGGCGGGTTTCCAGAACATCCCCGACCTGCGGCTCGAAGACTGGCTAACGCCCTGACCCGATCGGTCGTACCAACGAGCCGCTGATCATCCAGCGTGACTCAATCTCATTCAGGGTGCGGCCTCCTTGGGGATGGCCTTCTCCTTTTCGGAGGTCGAGGCCTTGGCCGGCTCGGTCGGGGCCTGGGAGGGCGACACCGGGACGCTGGCGCCGGAAGGGGACGCCGGGAGCGGCTGGGGAGTCACCGGGGCACCGCTCGGGGATGGGGCGGTCGGCTTCTTGGCTCCCGGAGCCTCGCGTTTCGGGGGGACCGGTTTCCCCATCTTCTGGAGGTAATAGGCCGCGATCGGCCTGACCGTGAGGTCCGGATCGAGCGTCAGGGCCTTGGTAAAGTGCGTGGCCGCGACGTCGGGCAGGCCCGCCTCGAGTTGGCAGATGGCCAGATCGAACTCCCAGGTGGCTTGCTTCCCCAGGATCGTGGGGTGCGACAGGAAGATGTCGGTCGACTGCAACACGTTGCCGCGCACCGCTTGTTGTCCCGCGGCAAGGAGCTGGTTGCTCCGCTGGAAGCGGACGCGGGGGATCGATCGGTCCTGCCAGAGCGAGACGGTAGACAGGTAGTTCCCCAGGAGCATGTAGACGAGCCCCTGGCGGTAAGCCGCTTCGCCGGGCTCCTGGCCGAGGTTGGGATCCTCGATGGATCCGACGCCCAGGAGATCGAGCGCCTTGTCGGGTTGCCCCGTGGCGCAATAGAGGTCCACGAGCTGGGGCTTGACGATCGTCGGGCTGACGCCGGTCCGCTCCGCCTCGGCGAATTTGAGGAGCGCCTCGCCCACCGCACCCTGCTGGCGGGCGAAGAAAGCCTGATCCACGGGGCCGGCCTGGTTCTCGATCTGGAGGTCATCCAGCCGGTCCTGGACTTGCTTGACCAACTGGTTGAGCTGGTTCAACTGCTCGTCGAGCTGTGCGCGCATATCGGGCTGGGGGAAGGGGTCGAGCTTGGTGATCTCGAGCGCGGCTTGCAGTCGATCGCGGGCCAGGTCGCGGAAGTTGACGGCCATGTAGAGCTGGAACAATTGCATGTTCAGCTCGAACAAGTCGCGCCGCGCCGCTTCCGACTGGGGAGGTGGCGTGGTCTGGATGGCGAAATTCAGGGAGGTCACCCGCTGCCGGAAGCGATTCATGAGGCGGTCGGGGCTCGGAGAGAGCATGCCGATCTGGTTCCGGTTCTCGGGGGTGATCGCGATGCCGGCGAGCATCGCGGTCTCCTGGATCATCAGGTAACGATAGGCGTCGTTGAGCCTGCGGAAGGCCATCCAGTCGTCCGGGCTGCGGGCCAAGGCGATCCGCGCTTCCTGGATGGCGAGCAGGCACTGGGCCGGATCGGGGAGCAAGGGCTGCTCGGGGAGGGCCCCCATCTCCAGCCATCGTCGCGCCGACTCGTTCCGCATCTGCGGCCGGTTGTAGGTCCGGTTCTGGAAGATCCCGTCGATCCAGGATGTCTGGCTCGGCGGGCCGGAGGAAGCGGGGATCTGGCGGGATACCCGGTACACGCGGTCCGGATCGAGGCGATTGGCCTTGAAGACCGCCAGGTCCGAGGCCGAAGCGTCGGACCGGCCGAACATCACGACCCGACCGTCGTCGTAGAAGCCGATCCAGTTGGGACTCTTCAACAACCTGTTATAGGTGAACGGCGCCGCCGAGGGCTCGATCATCACCGCGCTGATCTCGTATTGATCGAGCAGCGGTTTCCATGTCGCCTTGTCGTCGTCGCTGAGGGCCTTGCGGATCTTGTGCCACTGCTCGTAGAGGGGGAGCGGATACAGGCTCGAGCGTCCGTCCACGAACGTCTTCCGCTTGGGGGCCGACTTCCAGATCAGGAGGTCCCCCTGCGGGGTGGACGTATTCAGCACGTTCCCCTTGATGTCGTTCTGCTGGTCGAGGAATTCCGCCGCCTCGACGGGGAAATCGTCGACATCGTAACCAAGGCCGAACCGATTGCCCACCAACGAGTTGTGCCAACCCGTGATGTCCTTGCCGACGGTGGCGAAGATCAGGATGAGCGTCAAGACTCGGCCGCCGGTTAACCAGAGGGTCCACATCCCCCCGAGCCGCCCCTCGGTCCCGAACCTCGCCTGATACCATTCCTGGCCGTTCAGCGCCATGATGACCGCGAACATGACCGCGAACTCGGCGCTGTAGCGGATCATGATGGCCCAGAGGATCGCCGTCACCGCGAATGGCAGGAATCGGCTCCAGGAGAATCGCGCCGCGTTGATCAGGAACGAACCGAGGCCCAACCCGACGATCGCAAGATAGAAGACTTGCAAGAGATAGGCGTGATCCTTGAATTTGTCGCCCATCGCGGAGCCGAAGAAGGAAAACAGCTCGGTCAACTGGAAACCCGGAGTGGATTGGGTCATCAGGATGAACGGCTTCACGGCCGCGATATAGGCGCCGTAGGTCCAGGGATTGACCAGGCAAATCGCGGCCGAGATCCCTAGGAGCATGAAGAGCCTGGCCGCGGAGGCCGGCTGGGGCGCGGGCGCATCGGATACCTCGGCGTCCTTCTCACCTCGCGGAGGTGAAAGGGACTCGGTGGCCGAAATGAGCCAGCTCGCGTTGCTCCCATCGAGCCAGCGGCCGATGGCCGTGGCCGCGAGGATCACGAGACCAGTGAGGAATGAGGTATCAAAGTTGGCCCAGAGCAGGAACAGGGGAATCAGGATCCAGAGGCTTCCCGACCGTCCCTTACCGATGGCGCGGAATAGGACCAACAACTCGATCGCGAAGAACAATAGACCCCAGGATGACGGCCCGATCTCCGGGACCCGGGCGATCCCGCCCATGGCGGCGCCATCGAGCGGGTTGTCGATCCCGAGCAGCGGGTGAAAGACCACGCCCAGGGCCAGGGTGACGCAGATCGCCGACCACCAGAGACCGGGGCCGCGGTGCCGGATCTTCAGGATGGTCCATGCGGCCGCCATCCGGGTCAGGGCGATCAGGATGCCCAACGCCCCGATCGCGATCTGCTCGGCCCGCTCCCGGTTGGCGGTCGGATCGGTCGGGTTGACGGGGACCAGATTGTAGATCACGTTGTACAGCGCCGCATGCGACCACTCAAAGAGCCAACTGACATCCACCCATCTCTGACCGGTCTCCGTGTAAGAGAATTCGTCCGCCATCAAGGGCCCGGTGCGGTCGTTGATCAACTGACCCGTCTTCAGATGGGTGAAAATCGAGGCATCGGAGACATAATTGCAAGAGACGACGAACGCCAGGAGCAAGGCGGCCGCCATCACGTAGAGGTCGTAATAGCGATTCCACTCGGTGACACGCTCGGGTGTCATCGGCTCCGGCGGGGGCTCCGGCTCCTCCTCGGGAGGTAGGGCTTCGACCGCCGAGGCGGACTTGGCGGCTTCGTTCTCTGGAACAGGATGTGCTTCTTGGGTTTCGGTCATCAGTATCGTGTGGGTAAGATCGAGATGATGCATCAAATGAGAGCGAGGTATCCGCGGCCTCGCAAGGGAAAGCTTCATGCTAGGAATGGGCGACCGATCGGGTCAAGGGGGGCCCGATCCTCGTGTACGCCTATGCCTTGCACGGCTCGTTGACTTTCACCGGATCGTACTTACAATGCGACGGTCCGCTCTCGCGCCAGTCGCACCGCGTCATCGCCCTAAATGGCATTGGATAAAGCTGATCCGACAATGCATCTCCTGACGGCCATCCCGATTTATAATGAGGAAGTGTATCTCCAGCCCGTGCTGACGGAGGTCTTGCAGTACGCGGAGAATGTCCTGGTCGTGGACGACGGATCGTCCGACCGGACTCCCGAATTGCTTCGCGAATTCCCCACAATTCAAATGGTCCGTCATCCACGCAATCTCGGGTATGGGGCCAGCCTGAGGACGGCGTTCGAGCGGGCCATTGCCGGGGGCTATGATGGTCTGGTCACACTGGACTGCGACGGCCAGCATGAACCGTCGCGGATTCCCATGGTGGCCGGGCGACTCGCGGACGCCGACATCGTCTCGGGCAGCCGTTACTTGCAGGTGTTCGATCCGACCCAGGTGCCGCCGGAGCAGCGCCGTCGGATCAACGTGGAAGTGACTCGATGGCTGAACGAATGTCTCGGTTTCTCTCTGACCGACGCCTTCTGCGGATTCAAGGCCTATCGCACATCCGCTTTGAAGCGTCTCGATATCACCGATAACGGCTACGCCATGCCCCTTCAGGTGTGGGTGCAGGCCGTCGCTCACAAGATGAAGATCATCGAGGTTCCGGTTCCGCTGATCTACCTCGATGAATCCCGGGCATTCGGCGGCGCACTCGACGACGCCGAATACCGTCTGGCGCATTATCGACGGGTCTTGAAGGACGCCCTCCAGGCAGCCGGATTGCAGGCGGTAGGGGGGTGCGTGGGATGACGGCACGCCTCCTGAGGGCACCTGCCTCCGACGGGGGCTTGCTGGCGGAACCGCCCCTCGGCGCCGCCGCGGGCGAAGCCTTGGCCAATGCGACCCGGCTGGCCGATTGGGATTACGACTTCCAGGGGCGACGGGCACCCCGCCTGAGAGAGCACATCCGCCGCGAGATCGTGGAGCGTGCCCGCGGATTCCTCTCCGAAAATGGCCTTCAGCCAGGCCCGAACGGACCCGAGACGCCGGCCGATCTCCAGACTCCCCTGATCGTCACCGGGCACCAACCCGAGCTGTTTCATCCCGGAGTCTGGGTCAAGAACTTCGCGCTGGCGGGCATCGCCCGATCTTGCCACGGGCTCGCCTTGAACCTGATCGTCGACAACGATATTCCCAAGTCGGCATCGATCCGAGTCCCTAAGATCCGGGGAAGCCGGATCGGTACGCTGGCGGTCGATTTTGATCGGTGGCAGGGCGAAATCCCCTACGAGGATTGGAAAGTTCGGGACGAATCCGAGTTGTCATCCTTCGCGGACCGGACGAGAAAAGTCCTGGCGGACTCCGTCGCGGATCCGCTGCTCGACGAATACTGGCCTCGCGTGCTCGGCCGTCGCGGAGAGACCGATCGATTGGGCCTGCGGTTCGCGCTGGCTCGCCGCGAGACCGAGGAATCCTGGGGCGTGACCAACCTGGAACTTCCGCTCGGGGTTCTCTGCCAGACCGAAGGCTTCCTCTGGTTTGCGACGCACTTGATCGCCCAACTCCCCCGATACCACGAGGTTCATAATACCTGCCTGGCCGAATATCGGGCGGCCCATCGCATCCGGAGTCGGAATCATCCCGTCGCCGCCCTGACGCGCCAGGACGACTGGCTGGAAGCTCCATTCTGGGTCTGGCGTGCACGGCAGCCGAGGCGTCGGGCACTGCTTGCACGCCAGCGATCGCGCACGGTAGAACTCCGGATCGACGGCGAGGGCGAGGTCTTGATGGAGCTGCCGTTGACGCCGAACGGCGAGGGATGTTGCGCAGTGGAGCGGCTCCACGACCTGCCCGCACGCGGGATCCGGCTTCGCACCCGAGCCTTGACGACCACGATGTTCGGCCGGTTCCTGCTGGGGGACCTGTTCATCCACGGCATAGGCGGCGCCAAGTACGATGAGCTGGGGAACGAGATTTCATCCCGCTTCTTCGGTTTCGAGCCGCCCGGTTTCCTCACCCTTTCTCTCACCCTCTGGCTGGGACTCGATGTCGAGCCCGCCTCGGCCGGTCAGCTGGCCTCGGTGGAGCGACGGCTCCGCGACCTGAGATTCAATCCGGATCGGTTCCTGGTCGAACCGACCCTTGATGAAGTTCGTATACTACTTAATGCCAAGCGCGAAGCCATTGGCCGGCAAGCCACGTCGCGTCGCGAGCGGATCGCTCGCGGGAAGGACATCCGGCGCTGCAATGAGGAATTGCAGCCCTGGGTCGAGACGTTGCGAGCCGAGCTGATTCGTCAGAAGATGCGTCTTCGAGACGCTTTGCGGTCGAACCGTATCGCGCGAAATCGCGAGTTCGCGTTCGTGCTGCACTCCATGCAGAGGCTTCGCGAAAGCCTGCTAGGGATCGTCGGCGGTATCAGGTAAGACACGCTTCGGGAGGATTGTCGATGCGAAAACGCATCGGCAAGACTTCCGGCCGGGCGGTCCGTACCACCTACCGCGCTCGATTCCACGGACAAGGCCGGTCCTGTCGTAAAAAATTTCACGAATTCCCCTTTGACAGCGGCGGAGCCGGCAACGAGCACGTACAATGAGAACGAAACGACGTCTCGTGACTCGAAAGCAAACTCCCTGGACCATGGCAGAGGGCGCCCGCCCCTCGCGGCACACTCAACATATGTTGGACCCGAAAAAAGCCGCTGGATTGGGTTTCCGACTGCCCTTGGGTCGCGGTTCGGTCGAGTATAGCCTCGGAACCGAAGCCGACCATGAGGCGGTCTACCAGACCCTCCTCCATGTATTTCACGGCCCGGATCGCGAATCGTTCCTGGGTGCATTGTGCGACCCCGCGTACAAGCCCGAACAACGACTGCTCGCCAAGGTGGATGGGAAGGTGGTCAGCCACGTCCACCTGACGGAACGGCAGGTCCGATACGGGTCGGTCACGATCCCGATCAATGGGGTGATGTGGGTCGGGACGTTGCCGGAATTCCGGGGCATGGGCTTCGCCCAGAACCTGATGCGGCTGGCCAGCCAGCGGGCGCGAGAAAACGGGATCGTCCTCCAGGCGCTCACCACCGGGATGCCGCAATTCTATCGGCCGCTCGGCTGGGGGATCTGCGGGCGCCAGACCTTCGCCCAGACGATGAGCCGCAACCTCCCGCAGGTGATCGATGGCGTCCTCGAAACCCGGGGCGCGTTCTGGCATGTCCGGCCCTGGCGGCAGGTCGAGCTCGGTGACTTGATGACCCTCTATGATGCCCAGTATAGCCGGACCACCGGGACCGTCGCCCGCTCCGAAGAATACTGGCGCTGGATGATCGGGCGCAAGTATGCCCACGTGATCTGGGTCGCCTGCCAGGGCGAGACGGTCCGGGGCTATGCGTTCATCAAGGACCATAAGGTCCTCGAACTTGCCTACGATTCGGCCTATCCCCAGGCGATGCGAGCGCTCCTCGGTCGTGTCCGCGCGGAGGCCCTCGAACGCGCCTATCCCGAGGTGACCGTCTATTCGCCCAGCGATCATGCGGTCATGGATGTCATCCGGACCTCGTCGGGCCGGATCATCGATCAGGAGACGTACGACGGGACGGCGTCGATGTATCACATCCCCGATCTCGGCAAGTTCCTGAAGGCGATCCTGCCGGAGCTCGCGCGTCGTGCGGTCGAGTCCGGAGCCTCGTTGCCGGTCGAACTGGGGATCTGCGTGGATGACGAGCGCTGGCTCATCCATGTCGACGGCAAGGATTCACGAGTCGAGCCCGAGAAGCTCAGCCGAAGGCATTTGACCTTGAGCCATTCGGCTCTGGTCCGGCTCCTGTTGGGTCATACGGGCGTTGCGGCCGCATCCGAGGAGGAGGGATTCGCCGCCTCGACCACCACCGCGATCGACGCGGCGCGTATCCTCTTCCCCCAGGAACCGATCTGGCGCAGCCCGCTGGACAGCGCGACGGCCTGATCGAACCGGCATCGATCGATCGGTAGGGCCGAGGCAAGGATTCTCGAAGCGCCGGCGAGGGACCCGAGCATTCCCCTCGCCGGCGTTTCGTATTGGTGCGGCGTGCGGCGGGCTCGATCCGGGCGTGGAGCGCCCTACCAGGTCCCTCGGTCCGCCCGGGCGGTGAGGTGGAAGTACTTCTTCACGGGCGTCGACATCAGATAGACGGACATGAAGGCATAGATCACGATGAAGGTGATCCCGTATTTGATACTCTGGATGTCGATCCGATCCTCGTACGGCTTGATTGCGATGTCGGAGGAGTCCGGATCCTCGGGCTTGACATTCGTGATGATGTCCTGGGTATCTCCGAAGTTCGCCAGGATCAGGGGCATGGCGACCAGGGCCAGCACGTCGATCACGACGCCGAGGGTCAAGGCCAGCATCAGGAGCTTGACCGATTTACCCCGGATGAACTGCACGCAGGCGAATATCCCGAAGCCGGAGACCAGGGCAAGGCAGAGCCAGCCGTATTTCTGCCAGCCCTCCGGTCCGCCCACCGATTTGATCAAGGAGAGGAGGAAGAGGATCAGTCCGGCGGTCCCGCACAAGCCTCCCACGATCGACACGTGCAAGGGGGGGCCGGTCGGGCGCGGCGGCGGCGGCGGGATGAGATCGTCGTCGAGCCCGACCTTCTGGCCGGTCTCTTGATCCAGGCCGCAGGAGATGCAGGTCGACATCCCCTGTGGGACGATTCCGCCGCATTCCGCGCAACGCCGTGCTCGTGAGCGGGCTTCGGCGGCGGTCATCTTGCGCTTCGGGATCGGGTCCTCCAGGAGCGACGCCGCATCGCTGATCGGCGCATCCGGGGCGGCGCTGGACCGCTCGATGTCGCGGCCGCTCATCAGGGGGAGCTCGAAGGTCTCCCGCAAGTCCTTGTCCGCGAGTCCGAGCGGCAGATCCTCGGGAGTGGGCCGCCGGACGTCCATCTCGAGGCGTGACTGCCAGTCGGCATCCGCCGGGCCGGCGAGGGTCGATTCGGCGCTCGCATCTTCCACGCTCAGCGCGAACTTATTCCCGCACTTCGGACATTTCAATCGTTTGCCCGCAGCGATGTTCGCGGGCAAATTCAGGATGATGCCACAATTCTGGCACTGGGTTGTCCGGGGCATGATACCGTATTGCAGGGATCCGCAGAAATGGTCCGAAGGCTCGCGGCGCCTTCCCTTTGAAGCGATCGTCACCCTCGATGGAGGGGATCGAGTCTGACCCGACAACGCCCCTCTATCCTAGCGTCTTTCTCGGGGTTCCAGGAATCAAAAACCGGGGAGAGCCCGGAATTCGCCAATCATTAACATGACGGGCTCGACGTGAAATCCTTAGTCGGCCTCCATCGGCGATGAGACGGGACGATCGCGAGAGGGCTGGGGGAAATCTCCGCTCTCCACGATCTTTCGCGTGACCTCATGCCGGTAATCGAACATGTTTCGCAACTTGGTCTCGATCAGTCTTCCCGCGAACCAACGCCCCAGATAGCCCATCGGTGGGTCGTATTCCACCTCATCCCGGAGGATCGTTCCGTCCTGTCCATCGTCGAGGAACAGGTGACGATGATACCAGGACGCGAAAGGACCTTCGAGTTGGCGATCGGCGAACATTCGTCCCGCTTCGTACTCGGTGTGTTCGGCGACCCAACGCAAACGGAGCGGCCCGAACGGGACGGAGAGGACGACGCGCGAGCCGGGCTGGAGCGACTTTCCGCCCTCGATCAATTGGACTCGTTCCCAGGGGGGCGTGAGCCTCTGCAAGGCACCGGGACTCTCATGGAACGCGAAGACCCGCCCGGGTGATGCTGCGATCCGCGACTCTTTGACGAACTTCATCATTCCCATCCCGCTGAATCATCGCTCAGCCCTGGGACCGAGCCGCTCGACGGGCGAAAAAACGCCGAGGCTACTATCGTGATCGCTTGCGGCCCTCGGAACGATCGTACATTTGTATTGTGGCGAGTCAACGGCGGTCCGTCAAACCGGATCATATAACAATAGTAAATGCCAATCCGTTCGCGATGGGCGAGGGATGCGGGCCCTGACGAGCGGGAGTGGGGGGCCATAGCTTGACCGGAGGTAGTTCGCGGCGTTAACGTGTTTGGAGACATCGGCCTGGGAACTGAGGACCGTCGAACGCGTGCCGGAGGGTTTCCGGCGGCGCGCGGGTCGGTTTCCGGGGTTTCGCGATTATCGAGGCGGGCGTCCCACCGACCCCGGAGGGGCGTCGGAACGAGCAGGGTCTTCGCGAGAAGCCGCCGTGCTCTTGCTTCCAGGCACCTGGAGTCTATTACGATGAGAGACCAGCAAGGTGTGAGCCGTCGGGGCTTCATGGAGACGGCGGGTGCCGCGACCGGCGCGGCCATGGCGGCCGCCGCGTTCCCGCATCCGGCCGTCGGGGCCGTGAAGGGTGCGAATGACAAGCTGAATGTCGCGGTCCTCGGCCCGGGCGGCCGCGCCGAGGAGCACCTGCGCATCCTGTTGAGGATGAAGAAGGAGCAGAAGCCGATCGACATCATCGGCCTTTGCGACGTCTGGGATGGCAACGATGAGATCAAGCGTGGGCTGTACTACTCGGCCAAGAAGTGCGGGCTGGACTACGAGGGGAAGGATAAGGACCGCGTCACCAAGGACTACCGGCGAATCCTCGATTGCAAGGATGTCAACGTCGTCCTGATCGCCACCCCCGACCACTGGCACGCCAAGATGTCCATCGACGCCATGGAGGCCGGCAAGGACGTCTACTGCGAAAAGCCGATGACCCACACGATCGACGAGGCCCGTAGGGTGAGCGAAGCCACCAAGCGGACCAAGCAGGTCTTCACCGTGGGCGTCCAGTTGACCGCCGACCCGCGCTGGCGGATGGCCAACCAGATGATCACCGAGGGCAAGATCGGCCACGTGATGCAGGGCCAGACCAGCTACTACCGCAACAGCGACGGCGGTCAGTGGCGTTATTACGGCCTCTCGAAGGACATGACCCCCAAGACGGTCGACTGGAAGATGTTCCTGGGCACCGACTTCGGCCTGGCGCCGGATATGCCGTTCAACCGGGCCAAATACGCGCAGTGGCGCTGCTACTGGGATTTCGGCGGCGGGATGTACACGGATCTGTTCGTCCACCAACTCACGCACCTCATCCTCGCGATGGGCGTACGGTTCCCGCGCCGGGTCGTCGGGGCCGGCGGGCTGTACCTCGAGTATGATGGCCGCGACGTGCCCGACGTGGCCACGGTCGTCGCCGATTACGATGAAGGCTGCCAGGTCCTGATCTCGGCGACGATGTGCAACGATGTGCAACTTCCCGAGGTGATCCGCGGCCACACGGCGACGATCGAGTTCGACAAGCCCGAGAAGGCCGGTTTCCGCGTGATCCAGCAGAAGCTGGAAGGCCGTCCGGCGCCTCCGGGTGCCAACCGCGGCGAGGGCGGCGAGAAATTCGCTCCCCCGCAGCCCGGCGAAGACACCCGCGCCCTGTGGGAGCACTTCATCGAGTGCGTCCGCTCGCGCAATCCCGAGACCCTCTGCCCGGCGGACCTGGGTTACGCCGCGATCACCACGGTCAACCTGGGGGTCCAATCGTATCGAGAGGGCAAGGCCTATTACTTCGACAAGTCCACCGGCGAGGCGTCCGACGCCGACACCGGCTGGGCGGCCCGCTGGGAGGAGCGCAGCCACCTCCGCGGCAAACCCAACCAGATCGCGGGCTGGAAGGCCGGCGACGAAGGCTCCTTGCTCCATATGCCGAGCTATCAGAAGCTCGAAGGCGATTGGGTCGACGGCAAGGATCCGGTGGGATCGGCCTGAGGCCGTGATTTGATCAGCAATCGACCCGAGCCGGAGGCCTTCGGGCTTCTCCGGCTCGGGTCGTGTCATTTCCGGGCATCTGACGATTGTATCGTCTCTGGAGCGTTTGACCCATCTGTTGCGTAAGCCGTGGCCGCATTGTCGCCATACTAACCCGACGCGCCAGCGAGGGTCCGGAGGCATTGCCCTCGCTCGCGCTTCGGGTTGGTATGAGACGTATGCAATCCGATCGTGAAGCGCTCTAATCTCGGTGATCCGCTCCATCTGCCCGGTCGCCATCCGAGTAGACGCGCTTTAGGAGGAACTCGTTGTCCTCAGCTCGGCCAAAGATCACGATGTTGGCCGGCTCGCCGACGGCCAGGCGCGGCTCGTGGCAGCCGAGGAGCCGTGCCGGATTGATCGTGACCGACGCCAGGGCATCGGCTGGACACCAACCCGTCGCAGTCATGAGATTCCGCACGCCGACTTCAAGCCCCTGGTTGGAACCGGCCAGGTAGGGTGTTCCCGCCACGACGATCTTTCCCGACGGGTCCACGGCCCAGTCGCCGTACGTACCCACGTGGAGCCCGGCGAGGGGGCTGGCGTCGCTGACCAGGATGGTGCGTTCCGGTCCCTTCGCGCGGGCCAGGACGCGCAAGGTGGCGCGGTCGAGGTGGTGGCCGTCGGCGATGAACGAAGCGGAGAGAACGTCGATCGCCGCCTGCTCCCAGATCGGGTTGGGATGACGGGGCAAGGGGGAGGCGATGCCGTTACCGAGATGGGTGCTCAGCCTCGCGCCAGCCTCGACGGCGGCCCGTATCGTGGCGACGTCGGCCGCGGTGTGGCCCAGGGCCACGACCACTCCGCTCTCGACGGCGCGCCGGATCAGGGCGATCGCACCGGGACGTTCGGGGGCGATGGTCAGGATCACGATCCGGCGACCCGATGCCTCCTGCAACTCTTCGAACAAATCCCAGTCCGGGTCCCGAATCGAGTCGACGGGGTGCGCACCTCGGTATCCGTCTCGCTCGGAAAGGAAGGGACCCTCGAGATGGATGCCGACCACCTTCGAGGCGACGTCGGGGAACGCCGCACAGGCTGTGGCGATCGTCCTCAATCCGTGGAGGAGGTGCTCGACCGGCGCGGTGATCAGGGTCGGACAGAGGCGTGTCGTGCCGAGGCGCGCCTGGGCACGGACGATCTCCGCCACCTGATCGACGCCCAGGTCCGGGCTGGAGAAGGAATGTCCCCAGCGCCCGTTCGTCTGGACGTCCCAGAACGCCGGCGCGACCCATTCATCGTCCGGATGGATCGCGGCGGGGCCCTCGACGGGATGAATGCTCGCGATCCGTCCGGACTGGATCGCCAGCTCGATCCATCGCGAATCGAAGTAATGC
This sequence comes from uncultured Planctomycetota bacterium, assembly GCA_963743925.1. Taxonomy (GTDB): domain Bacteria; phylum Planctomycetota; class Planctomycetia; order Isosphaerales; family Isosphaeraceae; genus CAVZRC01. The sequence continues at coordinate 1,057,671 of CAVURY010000041.1, forward strand.
CGTGCGGTGATGATCATGGGCGATCTTCCGGGATCGGCCTTTCTCGATGCGATCGCCGGTCAAACGACGACGGCTCGCGCCTCAGCCTCGATTCCTGTGCCCGTTCGACTGGTCCCGCGCTTGCGGAGCGAGGCGGCGACGAATTCTCGGAACAAGGGATGGGCCTGCGTGGGCTTCGACTTGAACTCGGGGTGGAACTGGACGGCGACGAACCAGGGGTGATCGACCAATTCGACGATCTCGACGATCGTCCCATCGGGACTGGTCCCGGTCGCGACCAATCCCTTGTCCTCGAATTGCCCCCGATACGCATTGTTGAACTCGTAGCGATGGCGGTGGCGCTCGGCGATCTGTTCGACACCATAAGCACCGTGGGCCATGCCGCCCGGGGCCAGCGAACAGGGCCACGAGCCCAGCCGCATCGTCCCACCTCGCTGGCGAACCTCATGTTGTTCTTCCATCATCCAGATGACCGGATGGCTCGTGTTCTGGTCGAACTCGGTGCTGTTGGCGTCCTCGAATTTCAGCACGCTCCGGGCGAACTCGACCACGGCGCATTGCATCCCCAGGCAGATGCCGAAGTAGGGGACGTTTCGAGTCCTCGCGAAGCGGATCGCCTCGATCTTGCCCTCGATGCCCCTCATGCCGAACCCGCCGGGGACGAGGATGCCGTCGACGCCTCCCAGGGTGGCCTCGGCCCCTCGGCTCTCGACGTCCTCGGCCTCGACGCGCTCGACCAGCACGCGCGCCCGGTTGGCGATCCCCGCATGATCGAGGGCCTCATAGACCGACTTGTACGCGTCGCGATGCTTCATGTACTTGCCGACGACGGCGATCCGGACCTCGTACTTGGGGTTCTTGATCCGCTCGACCATGTCGCGCCACTCGCCCAACTCCAGCGGGCTGGTCTTGAGTCGCAGCCGTTTGACCAGGATCTCGTCGAGGCCGTGATTGACCAGGCTCAAGGGGACTTCGTAGATGCTGAACTGCTTGTCCCGCTCCTCGATGACCGCCTTGCGCTCGACGTTGCAGAACAGGGCGATCTTGTCCTTCTCCTCGGAGGGGATCGGGTGCTCGGTCCGGCAGATCAGGATGTCCGGCTGGATGCCGATCTGTCGCAGGTCGCCGACGGAGTGCTGGGTCGGCTTCGTCTTCAACTCGGCCGCCGCCTTGAGGTAGATGACGAAGGTCAGGTGGATGTAGAGGCAATTCTCCCGCCCGACGTCGAGGGCGAACTGGCGGATCGCTTCCAGGAACGGCAGGCCCTCGATGTCGCCGACCGTACCGCCGATCTCCGTGATCACGACGTCGACATCGTCGGCGGCCAGGTCGTGGATCGCCTGCTTGATCTCGTCGGTGACATGGGGGATGACCTGGACCGTCTTCCCCTCATAATAGTGGCCCTCGCGCTCCTTCTTGATCACGGACTGATAGATCTTGCCGGTCGTATAATTGCATTGTCGGGTGAGCGCGGCGTGGGTGAACCGCTCATAATGGCCGAGGTCGAGGTCCGTCTCCGCGCCGTCGTCGAGCACGTACACTTCGCCGTGCTGGTAAGGGCTCATCGTCCCCGGGTCGACGTTGATATAGGGATCGAACTTCTGGAGCTGGACTCGCAAGCCGCGTTGCTCCAGCAGCATGCCGATCGACGCACACGTCAGCCCTTTGCCCAGAGAGCTGACGACGCCGCCGGTCACGAAGATATGCTTGGCCATTGTGCCCCCAGCCCTCCTTCTGTTCATCTGTACGCTGATTCCAAAAATCTTAGTATACCATGGCGGCTGCGTCTCGCGACTCCGAACACTCGAACTTATGGCCGGCACGGGATATAATCGACTGGCGCCCGGACTTGCGCGTATCGGCCGGTCCGCGGCAATTGATTTTGCCGTTGCGATTTGGAATTTTCGTAGTTGGGAATCCTGAAATGCCTCCGATCCGATTGAACCGCAGGCGATTCCTGGGCTGCTCGGCGGCGGCGAGCCTCGCCTTGTCGCAGGGGAACCTGGCGGAAGGCGAGAACGCCGAGGGGGCAGCCGCGACGGTGAGATTGGGGGCAATCGGCATCGGCAATCGGGGCACGACGTTGCTCCGGAACCTGCTCGAGCTGCGTGGAGTATCGATGGTCGCCATCTGCGACACGGAGCCGAAGCACCGGCTCCGAGGCCAGGGAATTGTCGAGAAGTCCCAGGGGAATCGGCCTCCGGCATTCGACGATCACCGGAAGCTGCTGGAGCGGTCGGACCTGGATGCGGTGGTCGTCGCGCTGCCTTGCGACTTGCACGAGCCGGTGTATCGCGACGCGATCGCGGCCGGGAAGCACCTCTACGCCGAGAAACCGATCGCGCCGACCCTGTCCGCATGCGATCGACTGATCGCCCTCGCGGGGCAGGCGCCCCAACTCGCCATCCACCTCGGATTCCAGCGGCGATCGAACCCGAGGTTTCGCGAGGGGATCGAACGCATCCATCGTGGCGAGCTGGGTGGCCTCGTCGAGGCGCGTGCGGCCTGGAGCAGCAGCAACGGCCCGTTGACCGGACATGGCGGATGGCTGGGGCGCCGCGAGCGGTCGGGCGACTGGATGGTCGAGCAGGCGGTCCACATCTGGGACGTGCTCCACTGGATCAAGGGAGAAATCCCGATTCGCGCCAGCGGTTGGGGTCGTCGGGGCCTGTTCGCGGGTATCGACCCGCTCCGAGATGTCACCGACCACTATTCCGTGGAGCTGGAATGGGCGGACGGATTCCGCGCCTCGTTCATCCAGAGCTGGATCGCGCCGGCCGACGAAGGATTCACCGGCTCGACGCTGCGAATCCTGGGAGACGAGGGGGGCCTCGATTTCTCGACGGGAACCTTGACGTTCCGGGATCGGTCACTGACGCGGCAGACGATCCAATCCGGCCCCCAGGCCGATTCGCGGATGGCACTCGAGGCGTTCCTCGCCTCGGTCCGTTCCGAGAAACCGCTACCGCCGCCGATCACGCTTGCCGACGCGCGTGCGGCGACGCTCATCGGACTCCTCGCCCGCAAGGCGGTCGATGAACGGCGGGTCGTCACGGTGGATGAAGTTCAGGGCCGCGACGGATAGCTTAGGACGGCGGCCGAGCCGTGAAACTCCGTCGGCTCGGGGACGACCGCATCCCGCCGGTTCGGAGTCGCCTCGCGTCCCATAACCCACCCTCGTACGGGTAGACCTCGGCGGATGATGCCGCGAAACAACCGAGATGTCGCCTTTTTCCACCTCGTCCTCGCACCCGGTCTCGCAAAGAATCCCATCATCCTCGAGAAATCGAGAGGGGTGACACGAGCGATCAAAGGGCGCGTAATTTGCGTGCATGACGGACGACGGCGTCTGGAGAGCTAACCAGCTCACCGATCGACTCGACGCCGGCCAAACAATTCCCCGACTGCCGAGAAAGGCCGCCATGATCTTCCGCATCTACCGCGAAGGGAGCATGCATGTGATCGAAGCCCCCGGAGGATCGTGTGTCGTGCACGAAGGCGGCCGGGCCGAAGAACTGGTGCTGTTCGAAGAGATCTCGGGCGGTTTGATTGTGGAGCGGAGGTTACCGCCCTCGGTGGTCGTCGAGGCGGCCCGCAGAGGGTACCTGGGCCTGACGATCCGAGAAGTCCGGAGCCCTTGGCTACACCCCGAGATCGACCGCGCCTGCTCCGCGGGATGACGGTGCGGTGATGAGCCTCGCGGCTTGCCTGCGAGGAGGACTGCGAGGTGAAGCCCGCGGCCCTTCGGGGATTCGGGTCATTGCAGGGCTTGATTCTCCGGCCATCCCCTGGCACCTCGACCTGTCGGGCCGACGGGCGGACTCTGATGGGCGGGGGCCGCGGTTTTCGATCGGTGATCACATCCGAAGGGTCGTTTCCATGTGGCGTGCCGCGGGACACTGGCGAAGGCTGCCAGATGCCCGCTCGCGGATCGGGCGAGACGAGGGAACTCCATGATCGGATGCCGGATACGATTAGACCCGACGGGATCGGTTCGGCCATGCTCCGGCGCAAAAGGCTATTCATGAGCAGAAGTTCTGAAGGCGGACACGGGCCGAATCCCGACACCTTCGAGCGGGATGATGATCGGCGGTTCAGGACGCTGATCGGCTGCATCGGCGATGCGGTCATCGCCACCGATTCGGTCGGCAATGTCACGCTCCTCAATCCCGTCGCCGCCTTGCTCTGCGGCGTACCGGAGCGGGAGGCCGTCGGTCGGCCGCTTCGGGATGTCTTTCGCATCATCAACGAGCGGACCCGCCTTCCGGTCGAGAGCCCGGTCGAGCAGGTGCTCGCCACGGGCCGGACGGTGGAGCTCGCGAACCACACGGCGCTGGTGGCCGCCGATGGCCGGGAGACTCCGATCGACGACAGTGCCGCCCCGATCCTCGACGGCGACCATATCTCCGGTATAGTCCTCGTCTTCCGCGACGTCACGGAGAAGCGCCGGGCCGCGGTGCTGAACGAACGGCTGGCGGCCATCGTCGAGTCGTCCGACGACATCATCGCCTCGAAGGACCTCGACGGCATCATCACGAGCTGGAACCGGGGGGCCGAGCGGATCCTCGGCTACGCGGCGGAGGAGGTCATCGGACGGCACGTCTCCATGCTCATGCCGCCCGAGCTGGTCGAGGACATGCCGAGGATTCTGGGGCGGATTCGCCGCGGCGAGAAGGTGGACCACTACCACACGCGACGTCGGCGAAAGGACGGGACGATCATCGACGTCTCGCTCACCGTCTCGCCCATCCGCGACGCCACGGGCCGCATCGTCGGGGCCTCGAAGATCGGCCGCGACATCACCGTCGAGAAGCGGGGCCGCGAGGTGAGCGAGCGGCTCCTGGAAGCCACCAGGAAGGCCAAGGCCGACGCCGAGGCCGCCAATCGGCTGAAGGACGAATTCCTCGCCACGCTCTCGCACGAGCTGCGGACGCCGCTCAACGCCATCCTCGGATGGGCGAGGATCCTGAGCACGGGCCCGGTGGACGCCGAGGACCTGCGGGAGGGCCTCGCGGCCATCGACCGTAACGCCAGGGTGCAGGTCCAGATCATCGAGGACTTGCTCGACGTCTCGCGCATCATCTCGGGCAACTTCCGGCTCGACGTCCAGCGGGTGAACCTAATCGAAGTCATCGAGGCCGCCATCGCCGCCGTGACGCCGGCGGCCGAGGCCAAGGGGGTTCGGCTCAAGAAGATCCTCGACCCGCTCGCCGGACCCGTCTCCGGCGACCCTGCCCGGCTCCAGCAGGTCGCCTGGAACCTCCTGTCCAATGCCGTGAAGTTCACGCCCAAGGGGGGGCACGTCCAGGTGCTGCTGGAGCGGGTCAACTCGCACGTCGAGGTCTCGGTCATCGACACCGGGATCGGCATCCACCCCGATTTCCTACCGCACGTCTTCGAGCGATTCCGCCAGCAGGATTCCTCGACGACGCGGCGCCACGGCGGCCTGGGGCTGGGCCTGGCCATCGTCAAGCAACTGACCGAGCTGCACGGCGGATCGGTGCGGGCCAAGAGCCCCGGCGAGGGCCAGGGGGCGACGTTCGTCGTGAGCCTGCCCATCCAGGCCCTGCACGAGGCCCCGCCGGAGAAGGTCCGTCCGAAGGAGCAGGCGGCGGAAGACTACGGCTGCCCGACGGAGACTCTCTCGGGCATCCGGGTGCTCGTGGTGGACGACGAGGAGGATGCGCGACACCTCATCCGCCGCATCCTCGCGGAGTGCGGGGCGGAGGTGGCCGTCGCCTCCTCGGCGGACGAGGCGATGGAGCTCGTCGAGGGCTTCCGGCCCGACATCTTGCTCAGTGACGTCGGCATGCCCGACCGGGATGGATACGACTTGATCCGCCAGGTCCGGGGCCGTGTCGCGGCCAAGGCGTTGCCGGCCGTGGCCCTGACGGCGTTCGCCCGGTCCGAGGACAGGCGGCGTGCCTTACTCGCCGGGTTCCAGACGCACGTCGCCAAGCCCGTGGACCCGGCGGAGCTGGTCGCCGTCGTCGCCAGTCTCGTCGGGCGAACAGGGGGCCAGCCATCACCTCCGGGGGGCGGCACCGCGTAAATCCGGGGATTTTCCGCAAGTTCGTCGAGGCCCAGGCGCAATCCGGGTCCTCTGACCAGGGCGCTTTGCGCTCGGGTTGAGTGCGCGGAAAAAGGGGACAGGCACCCGGCCTACAGGCTCGTTGCCCGAGATCCCCGGGGCCGTCCGGGGCCGTGAGCCAGTCCCCTTTTTCCGGCCCCGTGCGCAAATCAAGCGCAAACCGCTCTAGGTACCAATCGTCGCGGACTGCGACGATTCGAGGTCGTGTCGGCCTGTTGTCCTGGCCTCAAGCTGATTGAGGCCGGAAGAGGGGCAGTGGGTCGAACGTTGACCCCAGGGCCGTCCGGCTGGGTAATCCGAGCCAGTTCTGCAAGACTTCGGCGTAGACGCGGCGGAAGTCGGTGGAGATCTTCGGATCGCCGTCCACCAGGTCGGTCAGGCTCGGTACCTTTCCGTGAACCCCGGGCCGGACTCCGGACCCGGCCAGGAAGACCAGGCCGGCGGTGCCGTGGTCGGTGCCGGCCGAGCCGTTCTCGGCGACACGGCGGCCGAACTCGCTGAAACCGACGACGGCGACGCGATCGGCCAGCTTCGCGGCGGTCAGGTCGTCGAGGAACGCCTTGATTGCCCCGCCGAGCTCGAAGAGCAGGCTGAAATGGCTGTTCGATTGTCCGGCATGGGTGTCATATCCCGACTGGATCGTGTAGAAGACCCGGGCGCCCAGGTCGGCCTTGAGGAGCTGGGCCACGGTGCGGAGCTTCCCGGCCAGGGCCGTGTCGGGATAGCGAGCCTCGGCGTCGATCCGACGGCGAGTGAGCTCCGCCACTCGGTCCGAGGCGGCATAGGCGTCGAGGACACTCCGCCGGACGTAAACGTCGAGGCCGTCTTCGTCGCCGGTCGTCCCGACCAGGGGAGTGGCGATCAACGATCGGGCCGAGCCCTGGTGCACGTTGAGGTCGTCGATCCGTTCCAGGGCCGATGCGGCGGCTCGCCGGCCTCGCAACGCGGCCGGGGGGCTGCCGTCGCCGATCAGGAGGGCCGGGGTGCCGGAGGGTCGGCCATGACCGGACTCGGCCTGTTCGTCCAGGCTCCGGCCGATCCAGCCCGGGCCGGTGTGCTCCTCGGGGTCGAGCCGGGCCGTCTGCCAGATCGCCATGCTCTCGAAGTGCGATCGGTTCGGGTTGGGATAGCCCACACCCGGCACCAGGCCGAGCTGACCATGCTCGAGCAATGAGCCCAGGCCGCGCAGGCCCGGATGCAAGCCGACCTGATCGTTGACCCGGATCAGATCCTTTTCCGGGATCCGAAGCGCGTTGCGGTGCTTCGCGTAACCCTCATCCCGGAAGGGGACCAGGGTGTTGATCGCGTCGTTGCCCCCGTCGAGCTGGATGACAACCAGCACCCGGCCGTCTCGACGAGGTTCCGAGGCCCGCGCCGTCTGTGCCAGGAAGGTCGGGACGGTCGGGCTCAGGGCCACCATCGCCGCGCCGTTCAGGGTCGTCTTCAGGAGATCGCGTCGTCTTAGCATAGCGGTCCTTTCTTCAGGAAGGGTTTCACGCAGGGGCTGCTGGAATACTCTCACGCAGGATTTTCGGAGCAGCAGGGACGCAAAGAGGACCGCAGAGGGCGCAGAAAATCAAATAAGACATTCAAATTTGTAATAACTGATAATGCATAAAAAGGAAATTTCTTTGCGCCCTCTGCGGTCCTTCTCTGCGTGAAATCCCGGATTCGAAATGAATTAGCCGAGCTGGGCCTCCGGCGAGGCGAGGATCTGGGCGATCGCTCGGCGGGTGAGGTCGGGGTCCCAGGCCGCGTTCGACTTCACTCCGAGCGAGTCTCCCAGGCGATCGAGCCAGCGGGCATCGGGAACGACGCCTAGCAGCAGCTCGGTGCAGAAACGGATCGCATCAACGCCGTCGCGTCCTCGCCCGTGGCGTTGTGCCAGCGCGATCGGGTCGAGCGGCATGTCGCGGCCGATGCCGCGGCCCTCCACGAGCGCCGCGGCGAAGTTGGCCCGGCCGATCAGCGAGCGCGCCGAGAGCCAGCCCCGACCGCCGGGCCAGCCGCCGACATTCGGGGGGTTGAACAGGTCTTGGCCCAGCCGGGCCGCCCAGTCTGCGAGGACCAGCGTGCTGGGCGGTACTTCGAGCATCTCCAGGCTGCGCACCGGTCCGACGACGAAATCCACCGGGCTCAGGACTCGGGTCCGTATGTTGGTCGCGGCGAAGAACGCACGCGAGCGGAGGACCGTGGCGACCGCCCAGCCGATATCCAGTCGGTTCGATTTCAGGCCAACGGCGAGTGCCTTCACCTCCGCCTTGCCGACGACTCCTTCGCCGAAGAACTGGTCGCAGAGCCGCCAGGCCAGCCGCTGGGCCGTCGCCGGGTTTTCCAGGAGGATGCGCGTCACGTCGGCGCCGCGGAACTTGCCCGACTTCCCCAGGATCGTCTTGTCGCCATCATCATGCCGCGTGGGGGCCTCGCGGAATTCGCCATCGGTGACGGTCCAGCCGGTCAGGGCGCGGGCGGTCTCCTTGACGTCGGACTCGCTGTAATGGCCGATCCCCAGGGTGAAGAGCTCCATCAGCTCGCGGGCCAGGTTCTCGTTGGGGTGCCCCTTGCGGTTGGCCGGCGCGTCGAGCCAGATCAGGAGCGCAGGGTCGTGAGTGGTCGCCTCCAGCAGCTCGCCGAACGGCTTGCGGGCCAGGCGGCGGAACGTCTCGTTCTGACGCCTCATGGCCGTCGGATCGCCGACCTTCTGGATGCTGGTGGCGAAGTGGTTGTGCCACATCAGGGTCAGCCGCTCGCCCAGAGGGTCGGGCGAGAAGAGCAGGCGGAAGAGCCACCAGGCCTTGAGGCGTCCCGTGTCGCTCGAAGCGACCGCGGCCTCGCCCAGGACGCTCGCGATCCGCTCGAATTCTTCGGGCTCCGGCGCCCGGGGGGCCGGCACTTCCCCTCCAGCAGGCGGTTGACGCTGGCCTCGGGACCCTCCGCGAGGTCGCGCCGGATTTCGACCCAGCTCGCCGCAAGACCGGCGCGGCGGTGCAGGTGGGTCACACGACGGAGGTCCCAGGGCGCATCGGCCGATGGCTCATAACGGTCCCAGACGTCGGCCGATCGCGTGTCTTCTCGAGTCATTTCACTTCCCCCCTCATATCATGTAAGAGGGTTGCTGGACGCGTTTTCTCTCACTTTTTTTGCGAACGCTCACCGATTCGTGGCCGTAGGTCCTCGGCCGACACGCGGGTCAACGTCTGCAAGCCGTTGCTCTACAGGCGATTGCGCCGCGATTCGGCCAGATCCGGTTCCCGGGCTCAATAGGGCCCCTCCACGACGTCGCCCAGATCCCTGGTTTCATCCGCCGCCAGGATTTGTCCTTTGGCGATCTTGCCCGAGATGTATCCGCTCATGGGTGAAACCTCGATCTCGATCGGTAACCCCGGGGCGAAACCTTCGATCCGAAACCGGCCATCGGAATCCGTCTTGACGATGTGGCGCTCATCGTCCGGCTGTCCGATCAGATCGACATTGACGCGGGGGTCGCCGTGATTGTCCACCAGCCGGCCGACGACCGTTACCCACGGCTGGAGCTTCAGCTCGACGGTCTCCTTCCTACCGGCGCGGAACTCCGCCCAGCCCGCGAGCCGTCGGCCTTCAAGAAGGGCCCGGACTCTACGCATCTCTCCGGGGCTCAGGCCCTCGACACGAACCTCGGCGGCCTCTTGAGGCGGGCTCCAGCCATTGGCGTGGATGAGGCCCGAAATCCGGGCGCCGGAGGCCAGTTCGACCTTGCGGGTCCACGACGCGGATCGGCTGCGTGACCCCTCGTTCAAGCTGGATATCGCAATGGATGGTCGTGGCATGGTTCGGCGGATTGATCTCCGAAAAGGCATGGATTCCGAATAGCTCGCCGCGTGGGACTACTTGGAGATCCATGGGATTGCCCTTCACACCGACCCTCTCCAGATAGATGTTGCTCGGCCCGCGGAAGGTCGCGGCGATCAGGCCGCGGCCGGGCAGTCCGACGATGCGGAAGCTCCCATCGTGCTCGTTCCGATTACGGTCTCTGGCCGAGGATCGATCGAAGCCCGGGGCATCGGCCAGGTGCGGATTGTCCGTGAAACTGTGGTATTCGACCAACGCCTCGAGGGGCTTGCCGGTTTCCTTGTCGGTCACCCTGCCTTCGATCACGATCCCGCGTTTCAGCCCGATATCGAGGACGACGGGGTCGAGACCCGGCGTATCTGTGACCTCCCTGCCTGAGGCGAGATACGGCTGGTTCTTGGCGGGGATGACGTGGATCTGGTTGCCGCGTCCCTTGGGTAATCCGCAGAGGCAATAGCGACCATCCTGGTCCGTGGTCGTCTCGATGCCATGCCGGAAGCCGAGGGCGACGGGGAACTCGGCGGTGATATAGGCGGCGATTCGCACGCCGGCCAGCCGCTCGCCGGTATCCTTGTCCTTGACGACGCCGATAACCGGCTTGGTCGGTGCCGCGGCGTGGGTGAAACGGGCGCCGTAATACGGGGTAATACCCCAGTCCGGACTGCGCCGTGCGAGGTTCATCTGGAAAGGCTCGGCGACTCGAGTGAGGACGCTGATCGGCTTACTCTGGACCGTCGGTCCGGAGATGTTCAACTCGATCACGCGCTCTCGCCCGACTCCTCGGATCGAGAACCGTCCCTCCGCGTCGGACGTGAAGGACTGGGTGAGGCCCGCGCCGTCGGCCCAGAGGGTGTGAGTCAGGTGAGCTTGTTCGGTCATCGTGGAACCGTCCTGAGTGTTCTTCGTCGCGGCGATCCAGGCCGAGAGGTCGCCGTGTTCCGGCTCGAGGATTTTGCGCGGGCGAATCGTCGCACCGGGCACCGCGCGGCCCTCCAGGTCGACGATGCGGCCCTCGATCGGCACATCGTCTTTTGCCAGCCGGATCGTCAACCCGGGCGGGGCGAGCGTCTTGCCGTTCTTGTCGAATGCGGAGGCCCATCCCAGGCCAAAACCCTCGGCTGTCGCGACCACCTGCGCCCAGGTCCACGGTTGCTCCTCGTCCGTATCGGGGAAATCGCGTTTCGTCACGGTGAAACCGAACCGGCCCTGGACGTCGGTCGCCCCTCGGACCTCGGTGCGAGCGGGGCCCTGATCGGCCCAGTAGGCCAGGTGCAGCTTCGCGCCCGCGACGGGCTTCCCATCGGGATCGAGGACGAGCCCCGCATATCTGAACATTTCGCCCTCCTTTTTTTCTGGAGTCTCACCCTTCGCGATACTGCCGCGCTGATCGCTCGACATCTCCGGTCTTGACATCGCCTGAGGAACCACTTCTCCGGAGCGGAACGTCGCCGCCAGACCCATCGACACGCACGCAACCGCCAGGACCAGGAAAACGGCTGCCGGGCGAACATTCGAGAATGCCAACGTGCGAATGACGCCCCGTGAGAGCGTGGCCACCGTGGCGGGTACGATGTTCTCGATCGACGCACCGGCCAGCGCCAGAGAGCCAGCGGCGCGAATCGTGTTCTGGACCAGCGAAGGCGGCACCGGCCCGAGCGGAAGGCATCGGCTCATCGCATCGCCGAGGGGGAGTATCGATGAGAACGAAACGTCCCGACGCTCCAGCCTTTCCTTGAGCCGGCTGCGTGCTCGCGATAACCGCGAGAGCACCGTGCCACGCGGGCAGCCGAGACGCTGGGCGATGGCCTCGGTACACAGCCCATCGAAGTAGTGCAGGACGACCGGCGAGCGTAGCTGTTCGGGAAGCCGGTCGATCTCGTCGATGAGATATCTGTAATCGGCCTCGGAGGGAGTGGCTGATCCGAGCTTGAATTCGTCGCGGGAGGCCGGCTGGTCATCGAACAGAGCCTGGAGGTGACGGCGGCGCCGCGAGGCCTCGACCTGCGCCGCGCGGCGACCCTCCTCGCGATGCCGAACAGCCAACCCCCGACCGCCTCGCGACGACGGATCGAGCGGGCCTTACTTACCAGTACCAGGAACGTGGCCTGGAAGGCGTCGTGAGCATCATGCGGGTCGCCCAGCATCTTTTGGCAGATACCCAGGACCATCGCACCGTGTCGCTCGACCAGCACGCTGAAGGCGGCCTCGGAGGCCGCCGGGTCATTGCGGGCCAGGAACCATTCGAGGAGCTGGCCGTCGGTCAAGGTCCCGACCGCTCCCAGTCGGTAAATCGTGCTGAGCGCACTGCCGAGGACGGGGCTCGATCGTGCATTTTCCATAGCGGGAGTCCTTCGTCTGGATCGTTGAGACTCTCGTCAATCGCCATGATAAAGTGCCGCGAGACCCCTTCGCGATTCACGGATTCGGAAGAATCGACTTTGCTCCTGGTCTTATGGCGCTTCAAGCTTAGGTTGGGCACAGCGCACACCAACCCGAAGCGTCAGCGAGGGGAATGCCGGCGGATCCTCGCTGACGCTTCGGGTTGGTATCAGTCGGATGCGTGTCGCGTCGTGCGCCGACCATACGTTAAGCGCTCCAGGGTCATGTTTCTCGCATGCCCGTCAAGGACGGAAGACTTTGACCTGCACGTCGCCCCAGTCCTGGATCTCACCGGGCTTGACGGTCCAGTCGCTCTTGTGCAGGTATCCCTCGGCGCGGAGCGAATAATTCATCTCCCCCTTCTTGATGACCTGGAGGTTATAGGGGAGTTCCGGGACCAGGTTCCTGATCTGGAATCGGCCGTCGGGGCCAGTGAAAGCCGGGTCGAACCGCTCCCACGAGACCGAGCTCCCGCGCCTCTGGAACTGCTGGAGCAGGGAAAGATTGACGTCCGGGCGGGGTCGGCCGTCGTCATCCACCAGGCGCCCGGAGATCGTCCCGGTCGGCTGGAGCGTAACGCGGATCGGATCCGGTTCGTCCCCACGGACCTGGATCGCGGCGCCGAGCGAAAGAGCGGCGTGGAAGATCATGATGGTCTCGTCCTTGCCGGGGTTGGGGTGGACGAACGTCAGTTCGGCGTTGGCTACCGGATCGCCGTCGAGAGAGCTACGCTCGATATTCCAGGCCCTGGCTTCCAGGACGGGCCGGCCATCGGGGGCGACGACCTGAATGTGCTGGCTGCGACCCGGAACGAGCGAGACCTCGGGGATCGTCAGCGTCTCCCCGCCTGGGACATCGATCGGGATGAGGGCCTGGTAGGCGTGCATCTGATATTCGAAGTTCGCCGGGTGCAGGACGTTGCCGGCAACCTTGAGGTCGAGGGGCGGGGCAGCCAGGTAGCCAGGCTCATTCACGGTGACGGTCAGGATGCCACCGCCGGGGAGGGCCACCGCGCGGAAATGACCCGACTCATCGGTGGGAAAAACGGCCTCGTCGGACACGTTGTTATCCAGGAAGGTCGCGCTGGGGCATTCCTTCAGATGAGGATTGTCGCGGAGCGGATAATAGTGGACGACGGCCTTGACCGGACGTCCGGTCGTCCGATCGGTCACCTTCCCCTCGACCCAGACGGCACGCTTTAGCGCGACATCGAGATGGATCGGATCGAGGCCCGATGAATCCGGTACCGGCTGGACGACGTTGATGTAGGGCTGGCCCTCGACATGAACCTCCAGGAAATTCTCGCGGCCTCGGGGTTGGCCCTGGACGAGAAAACGGCCGTCTTTGTCGGTCGTCTTGGTGACGCCCAGCCAGGAAACGACCTTGGCGTCGGCGATCGGCTTCCGGGTGTCGATGTCGCGGACCACACCCTCGAAGATCCGGCCGGGGGCGGCGGTCAGGTCAAATCGCGGCCCCTCGATCCTCCGCTCGGCGGGGCCGTCGGCGGGCATGAGCAGGGGTTTGTATGCGGAGTCGGGAGTGGTCATGACCATCGCGAGCGATTGCTCGATCGGTTCGCCCTCGACGTTCAGGAGGACGACGCGGTCTCGACCGATGCCGGAGATGCGAAAACGCCCGTCAGGACCTGTCTTGCCGGGAGGGATCGGTCCACCTTTGCCGGGGATGAAGACGTTTCGCATCTCGCCCCAGAGTGAGGGATTCATCTTGCCGGCATTCACACGGATCTTGTCGAGCAGTCCGGCAGAGAATTCGGCGATGTAGGCGACGTTCACGGTCAAGCCGGCGATGGGACGGCCCTCGAGGTTGATGACCCGGCCCTCGATCGGCACGTCGTCGCGTCGGAGTCGAAGAGTCAGCTCGCCAGCGGCCTTCTTCGCGTCGATCTCGACCCAATCCGGCCCCATTCCGGGAGAGAATGCGGCGAGGGCTGCACCGGGGAAGGGATTGGCCTGGGCGGGATCCTTCTGCCCGATGATCGACGCGGGGATTCCGACCGTGAAACGGCCGTTCCCGTCGCTGTTCCCGAGCTGTCGAGGAGCCGGGGGTTCGATCGAGCCATGCTGGCGGAGATCCAGCAGGATGCTTGCGCCGGCGATCGGCTTGCCCTCAGGATCGACGACCTGTCCGCGGAAGATGGTGATTTTGTCCAAGAATTGAGGCCTGCTCAAGGGCTTATCGCCCTTCGTGAGCGGACTCCGAGCGGGGCTGGCCATCTCCGGTCCCGCGGCCTCTTGCCGGGGCTCGTCGGGTTTGAGCGTCGCCGCGAGGCCGATCGAGACGCCCGCAACCGCCAGAACCAGGAGTGCCGCTCCGGCACGTATCTTGGAGAGAATCAACGTACGGGCAACTCCACGAGAGAGGATCGCCACGGCGGCGGGGGCGACGCTCTCGATGGCGGCATCGGCCAGCGCCAGCGAGCTCGCGGCGCGGACGGTGGTCTGAGCCAGCCCGACCGGCACCGGCATCGGCGGAAGCCAACGGTTCAGGGCGTCGCCGGCGGGCATGAGTGCCGCGAACGAGACACCCTGCTTCTCCAGGCGTGCCTTGATCCGGCCGCGTGCTCGTGAGAGTCGCGAGAGCACCGTGCCCCGGGCGCATCCGAGGCGTTGCGCCGTGGCCTCGGTGGTCAGCCCCTCGAAGTAGTGGAGGACGACTGGGGCCCGAAATCGTTCGGGAAGCCGGTCGACCTCGGCGATCAGCGGGCCGAAGTCGGCCTCGGAACCGAATTCGGCCGTCGTCGGCCCGTCCGGACGGTCTTCGAAGACCTCCCGTTGGGCCCCGAATTGCTCCAGATGTCGACGTCGTCGCGCCCTCTCGACGCGGGCCCGAGCCGCCACCCGGCGGGCGATCCCGAGCAGCCATCCGCCCACCGACTCGCGATTCCGGACCGAGCCGGCCTTGCTGACTAACACCAGGAAAGTGGCCTGGAAGGCGTCATGCGCGGCGTGCGGGTCGCCCAGCACCTTCTGGCAGACACCCAGGACCATCGCCCCATGGCGCTCGACCAGGGCGTTGAATGCGGCCTCGGATGCCGCCGGATCGCTCCGGGTCAGAAATCGTTCCAGCAGCTGGCCATCGGTCAACGGCCCGGCCGCTCCCAGGGAATAGAGCATGCTGAGTTGACCGCCCAGGCTGCCGGTCGATCGTGCACTCGCCATCATGGAAGTCCTCGGTCGGGATCGGGAGACTCTCCTCAAACGCCATGATAGAGTGCCACGGCCCCAGGCCGCGATTCCCATGCTCGGAGAGAATCCGGTGAGGAATCGTTCGCCACGTTCAGTCTAATCATGCTTGGACTGGAAGTCGCCCCGATCCTGGATCTCGCCGGGCTTTACGGTCCCGATCAGGATATGCGAGTCCTCCGAGCGATCACGCCCAATTCACGTCAGGCCGGCAGGCTCAACGCGGCATGACGGCGTAGATCATCAGCAGGCCGGCCACCGTGGCCGCGATCCAGCATGTGCCTACGATTCGGCCCAGGCGATCGGCCCAATTCCTCGCGGGACGCCAGCGACCGCCCAGCGCCAGGACGACCCAGACGGCCGCGATCGCCAGTCCGGTGTCCTGGCCGAGGTCCCACCAGATCGAATCGAAAGCGCCGTGACCGGGCCAACCTCGCGTGTAGAGCAGTCGGAGCAGGTACTCGTTGGCCAGCCAGGAGGAGACGAAGATCGCGGCCACGGCAGTCGTCAAGACGCCGATGTGTCGTAGCGACCGCCTCGATCGCGCGAGACGACGGCGGAATGTCGCGAGTCCGGCCCCGAGCGTGACGATCGGGAGGATAATCTGTCCCAGGCCCAGCAGGATCCGCCGCTTCCCCCGGTACCGATCGAGTACGGACACCCGTTCATTCACCGGGGCCGAGCCCACCTGGCCCGGACCATCGCCGTGTCGGATCACGGTCCAATCCTGCGACCGCTCGAATTTGTCTTGCGTGGTGCCGAGGTCGAGGGCGGATTCGAGCACCTTCGGGTCAATCGCCGAGACTCCGACCCCGAGGGCCATGGCGGCGACGAGGATGAGGGCATCGATCAAGCCGAAAGGAGCACACCCGAGGTCGGTCGCCGGCCCAGGCTTTCTCATCGCGGTTACTTCCAGGATCGAATCGTGTACCAGGCGAAGGGTACCCAACGCGAGTCGAGCAGCATGGAGAGCAGCCAGAGGACGCCGACCGCGCGCCCGAACCGGTCGATCCAACTGTTCTCCGGTCGCCAACTCCGGCTGAGCCACAGGGCGAGCCAGGTCACGGCGACCGCTTGGCCGACGTGGTGCGAGTGGCCGGGCCAGTAGACGGGCGGAAGCCACATGAGTAGCAGCGGCTTCGTCGGATCGAGCAAGGCCCAATGGATCGCCCATGTCGTCGTGTCGAACGCCGTGACAATCAACGCGGCACAGCAAGCCGCCATGCCGGGTTGGCACATGAGACGGCGGAGCGGTGGACGAGGGGTTCGCAGGCGGAGAAGGACGACCGTCGCCGTCCAGACCAGGAGTACGTAGATGATGGTCGTGGCGATCCACGACGAGCCGCGCCGAACTCCCATCGGGCCGCCCACCATCGAGCGAGACATCGCAAGCACCGCGGCGGTTGTGCCCACCATGACCATCGTGTCCAGGATCGTCAAGGGGCGGCCGCGTCGACGTCGCATCCCCGCCATGCCTTCCTCGGATGGAACCGAACTCGGGATTCCTTCGCCATCCGCCTCGGATGACGTTCGAAGAGTTTCGCCATCATCCCATCAGGATACGGGTCGGGTTTCGAGGGATCTCGACTCGCTCCGAGATTTGCCCGAGTGGTTCGGGCGGAATTACTGCCCGAGTAGCTCCAGGGTCCGTTTGACGAACGCCGAGCAGCTTTCGAGTGCCTCGGCGGGCGAGAGCTTGAGTCGCTGCGCCAGCTCGAACTTGCGCAGGAGCTGAGCGTCGAGCTGGCCGGGGCGGACATACAGGTTTTCGCAGGCGAGCAGCAGACAGCGAAGGCCGAACTCCCGATAGCCCTTGGCATAGACCAGGGCTCGGAGGCAGCAGAACATGGACTCGTAGCTGAGGAAGACGATGTCGGCGGGATCACCCTGTCCGGTGGTATGGATATTCACCGCGGCATCGAGTCGATCCCCGGCCTTGGCGAGCAACTCAACGATCCGAGTCGGTGCCTCTTTGTCTTCGGTCAGATAGGGGCTGTCCAGGCATTTCTGGAGCGTGTTGATGATCGCCATGGCCGTTGCTGTCCCGTCTCGTCTCTGGCGTCTGGTCTCAAGTGGAATGATTTCGCCGCGATCGCGTTCGATCCGCCCCCGCGAGCTCAAAGGCCGGTTGAGGCTCCTTTGGGAGCCGGCGAGCCTTCGGATTTGGCCGGAGCGGGCGGGGAGGCTGGGGCCGGAGTCGCGTCCTTCGCCTTGGCCTTGGCGTCGGCCGGTGGAGGACTCGGACTCGCCTTGGTGGGCGCCGGCGGCTGAGCCTTCTTAGTGGCCGCCGGGGCAGGGCCGGGGCCTCCTCCCGGGCCGGTCGTACCCTTCATCCGGGCGCCGTACTGGGCGGGATCGACCTGGTAGACAGGCTTCGGGGGCGGCTTGACGCCCGGCGGCAACTGGGGTACCTGGAGCGATTTGACCTGGATCGGGCTGGTCAGCATCGATCCGGCCGCGACCTGCATCGGCATGATCAGCCACTCGGCCATGATTCCGCCGATCACGACGACCAGCGTCCCGACGATGATCGGCACCGCGATCGGCTGGCTCGGCGATTCGAGGGGCCTGGCCCCCGCCTCGCGGAGGAACATCGCCTTCAGGACCCGGACATAGTAGAACGCCGAAACCACCGAGTTGAACAATCCGAGCGCCACCAGCCACATCAGGGTCACGGGATGGGCCGAGTTCGCCTGGTCGAGCGCCTCCATGAAGACATAGAGTTTGGCGAAGAACCCCGCCAGTGGCGGGATTCCGATCAGCGAGAGCATGAGCAGGAGAATGCAGAGGGCCAGGAGCGGCTGCTGGAATCCCAGGCCGTTGAGGTCGTCGATGTCGTCGGTCTTCTTGTCGCGGACCAGCCAGGCCGCCACCGCGAAGGCGCCGACGTTGGCGAATGCGTAGACGACCAGGTAATAGAGCACCGCCCCGGCCGCCCGCGACCCGGAGATCGAGACGCTGGCCGCCGCCACCCCCACCAGGATGTAGCCGGCGTGGGCGATCGAGGAGTAAGCCAGCATCCGCTTGAGGTTTCGCTGGGCCAGCGCGGCGAAGTTGCCGTAGGTCATGGTCAATGCCGAGAGGATCACGACGACGCCGACCCATCCCGGCCCCATCACGCTCGTGGCCGGGTTCGACCAGGGGAGCAGCGCGTGGAGGAAGACCTTCATCAGGGCGACGAAGCTCGCGAGCTTGGAGCCGGTCGCGATCCAGGCGGTGACCGTCGCTGGGGCGCCCTC
Source organism: uncultured Planctomycetota bacterium (assembly GCA_963743925.1). GTDB lineage: Bacteria > Planctomycetota > Planctomycetia > Isosphaerales > Isosphaeraceae > CAVZRC01. Next base: position 1,076,411 of record CAVURY010000041.1, read on the forward strand.
GTAGGCGTCGGGCGCCCACTGATGAAACGGCACCGCCGCGACCTTGAATCCGAACCCCACCATCATCAGGACGACCGCCGTGATCCCGGCCACGTTGGTCGCCAGCCCCTTCTCGGGCGTCGCGGCGAGGAGTTGGCGGATCGCCTCGAAATACGTGGTGCCCGTCAGCCCGTAGACGAGGCTCAGCCCGAACAAGAACAGCGCCGAGGAGACCGATCCGTAGACGAAATACTTCAGGGCACCTTCCGCGGATCGTCGCTTCGACTTCTCCAACGCCGTGCTGAGATAGAGGCAGATCGTCATCATCTCCAGCGTCAAGAAGAGCGTGATCAACTCTTCCGCGGCGGTCAGGAGCATCATGCCGACCGTCGCCCAGAACATCAGGGCGAAATATTCGCCCCACTCCTCGGTGAACGTCCACGCCATCGACAGGTAGAGGATGAGCCCCAGCAAGAAGATGTAGAGGATATTGAAGTACCCGACCTGGGCATCGGCGGCGATGGTGCCGAAGAAGATGGTCGGCTCCGTGTCGCTGAGGTAGCTGACGGTCGTCGGACTCAGCCACCTGGCCGGACTCAGCCACGATGCCGTATCATCGAGGTATTGATTCGCGTAAACGGGCAGGAGGCAGACGACCACCGCCGCCACCAACGCCACCGCCACGCCGATCAGCGACAGCCTGCCGATCGTCTGCCGTCGCGCGGTGGTACTCATCCGCTTCGCCAGGCCCAGGTCCACCAGCAAGACCAGCAGGCCCCAGACCGTCAGTACGATCTGGGGGAGCAGGAAGAAGACGTCGCGGAAATCGACCGTCAGTGGTGCGTTCGTCGGCATCGCAACTTTGCTTTCTCTGTAGTGACCGATGACTAGCCCGACATGCTGTCGTAACGATCCACGTCCGCACTGTGCCAGCGCCGGTAACAGAGGAGGATCAGGCCGATGCCGACGGCGACCTCGGCCGCGGCGACGGTGAGGACGAAGATCGCCAGGATGATCCCGCTCATCGGCCCGGCCTCCGGTCGGTCGGGACCGAACCGCCAGAACGCGACCAGATTGACGTTGGCGGCGTTCAGCATGATCTCGATGGCCATCAACACCGCGATCGCGTTGCGACGGATCAGGACCCCGGCCAGCCCGATCGAGAACGCGGCGGCCGCGAAGAACAGGAACCAGCTCAGGGGGATGTCGGAACCCATTGGCATCAACTCATCTCAACAGGAGCCGTGGTGGGACCGGATCGGGCCGATCCAGCAGGTTTCTCGAATGTCACTCGGATGGAACGTACGACTCGACGCGAGCCAGCTCGGCTCGGTCGGATTTCAATGGAGAGCCGGTGAAGCACCCGCCTCGACCAGTTGACCCGGAGCCTCGCCGTTGGCCGGGGGTGGGGCGCCTGCGTCAATCTCCGCTCGCCGGTCGCCCGACGGGGCCGTCGGATCGTCCTCTTCGCGATGGGCCACCGCGATCGCGCCGACCAGGGCCGCCGTCAGCAAGAGCCCGGCGACCTCGAAACCGATGAGGTAGCGGGTCATCATCTCGTCGCCGACGACCTTCGCCATGTTGTTCACGGAGAGGGCACGCGGCGACGGAGGCTGATTCCCCACGGTGGCGATGCTCGGCCGCACCGTGTTGTCCGACCACGCCCTCTGACCGGCAACCCCTTTCTGAAACTCGATCCCATACGCGAGCACCAGGAAGACGCAGAGCCCGGCGATCAGGCCGGGGAGCTTCCACGCCGAGGGAGTGCTCGACGGGTCGTCTCCCTGGATGTTCCTGGTCAGCATGATCCCGAACATCAGCAGGATCGCCACGGCGCCGATGTAGATGAGGACCTGGAGGGCGGCGAGGAACTCCGCTTCCAGCAGCACGAACTGGCAGGCGACCGTGAAGAAGAACGCCACCAGGAACAGGGCCGCGTGCACGAGATTCCGCGCCAGCACGGTCCCCAGGGCCGCCGCCAGCCCCAGCGCCGAGATGATCACGAACAAGGACTGCATCACCACGATCCACACTCCCGCGAGGTTCGCTGACCTCTGGGCTCGACGATCAACCGGATTCGATCTTCAAAAAGAGCATGCACGACACCGACGAGACGACTCATGAACTGGAGACGCACGACGTCGCTCGGATCAAGCGACCGAGGAGTGATCCCCGAATCCCGGACGGACCCGGCCAACGGAGGGCCATTCGGTCCCGAGCAGGTTGCGGGTCGCCGTGCGACGGTTCAACAGGACGACCACCGCGATCGCCGCGACGACGATCGGCAGGGTCACCAGGGTTCCGACCATCCAGCGCCCGAGGCTCCAGTAAGCGAGGCGCCCCGGAGCGGGACGGATCACCAGCTCGTACCAGATCGCGGCCACGAATACGTTGACGATGCAGAGCGGAACCAGGTACTTCCACGCGAAATTCATCAGCCGATCCACGCGCATTCGCGGGAGGGTCGCCCGGATCCAGAACATCAGGAAGATGAAGAACAGCACCTTGCCCATGAACACCGCGACCAGGATCGAGTCCACGAGCAGATACGAAAACCAGGTGTCGCCGATCAAGTTGGTCGGGAAGGAGGAGAACGGGATCGGTGTCCCTCCCCCGAGGAACAGGACGGTACTCAGGCAGCTCACGGCGAAGACGCTCAGATACTCCGCCAGGAAGAACAGGCCGAACCGCATGCTCGAGTACTCGGTGTGATAGCCGGCGATGATCTCCGACTCGGCTTCGGGCAAGTCGAAGGGGGTCCGGTTCACCTCGGCGATGTTCGCGATGAGCAGGATCCCGAACGCCAGCAAGCCGGGCGGCGACATGATGAACCAGCCGAATTCGAGCTGGCTGTCGAAGATCGTGACCAGGCTCAGGCTGCCGGCCCACAACACGATCGGGACCGTCGAGAGGACCTGCGGGACCTCGTAGGAGACGAGCTGGGCCACGGCGCGCATGGCGCCCAGCAGCGAGTACTTGTTGCGGCTCGACCAGCCGGCCAGGAAGATTCCCAGCGGGCTGATGCTCGAGACCGCGACGAGGTAGACCATCCCCGAGGGGAGATTCACCGGCGCCAGGTTCACGGCGAACGGGATCACCGCCATGACCAGGAACGCCGAGACGATGACCAGCACCGGCGCGGCGAGGTGCGCATAACGATCGGCCGACCGGGGGACGATGTCCTCCTTGGTGAGGAGCTTCAGCGCGTCGGCGATCGGCTGGAGGAGCCCGAGGGGGCCGACGCGGTTGGGCCCGATCCGGTCCTGGAATCGGGCGGCCACCTTCCGCTCCAGCCAGACCATGTAGGCCACGATGCCGGGGAAGATCCCGAAGAATCCCACCGCCAGCCAGAGGAAGTAGCGAATGGCGGTCGGCCAGCCCAACACGACAAGCTGATCCTGGGCGAAGATCGGTGATCCCATCCAACTCATCGCGATGTCCACCGCTGTTTATCCCCTCTCTCGAACCGGCCGTATGCCCGTGTGTTTTCGTTGGAGGATCGATCCGCACCCGACCGGCTCACTCATACCCAGCGCAAGACGCCCTTGGCCCATGCGTAGATCAGCCCGACCAGGAGGATAACCAGGAATATCGCCATCTCGACCAGTGCGAAAGCCCCCAGTCCGGCATAGCTCACCGCCCAGGGGAACAGGAAGACGGTCTCGATGTCGAAGACGACGAACATCAAGGCGTAGATGTAATACTGGATCCGGAACCGCACCCAGGTTTCGCCGTAGGTCTTGACGCCGCACTCGTAGGAGTCGCCCTTGGCGAGCGATCGCTTCCGCGGTGCGATGATCCGCACGACGATCAGCGGGGCCACGCCGAATCCGATCGCCCCGAGGAGCAGGAGCCCGATGAAGATGTAGTTGTAGATCACCATGGCGAGTCACCGTCCTACGATTGGGGAACCGTCTCCGAAGCGGAAGCCGAGGCAGGCCCTCCGTCGGTTGACGACTCCGACCGATTCGATTCAGGGCGTGGGGGCCGCGGCCGGCTGGACCGGCACCGTCGGGTCGGTCAACACTTCAATCTGGGTCTCGCTATCGACGGCCACCTCGGTGATCTCGCCATCGGTACGCTTGAGCTGGAGGGTCTCCTGCTGGCAGTACGATGCCTTCCCGCCCATCTCGATGCCGCCGACCGGGCGCCGGCCTTCCTTCACGACGATTCCTTCGACCTGGGTCAGCCATCGACGATGGCCGACACGGACGTATTGAGTGACCCGGACGCGGGTACCGGGCAGATATTTGGGTTTGGGCGGTGTGGGGATCATGCTCGAAGAGATATCCTGTCGAGTCGTCGCACGCGATCGAAGGCCTGCTGAAAGCCGTACGACCCTCGGTCTTGTGACGCCGCGAATCTTCATTTTTGCTTAGGAGCGACCATCTTAAGGCGGCCCACGGGCGAGAGCAAGACCCCACCCGGCCCGTTCGCTCGATAAACTCCGCGATCGGGGACCGCTCGGATCGCCGCGGCCCGCTCGGCGGTCGGCCGAGTCCTCGGGTCGGCCACGACTTCCGCAGGAGGATGGTGCGACGCGCCACGCCCTGCGGTATCATGATCCGTAGATCCCGCCCGGGACAAGTCGGTCCGACCAGCGTCGCCGGTCCCTGTCGACCCCGTGGGCCGCTCCCGGACGACCGACCCCATTTCTTCGCCGGGCGGGACGGCTTCTCGACCAATTCAGCCAGGAGCATTTCCAGACATGAACGCTCGCCTGAATGATCTCGACTGGGAGCCTGATCCATACGAGGCGCCATGGGCCTCGGGGGAGGCCCCCGGACGGCCGCCGGCCGCGGCGATGACGAAGAAAACGCTCTCCGTCACGCACGACCTGACCGACGATGAGCTCAGGCGGTTCGTGGAGTTCGACGTTTATTACGACCCAATGCCCATGCTGGGCTTCGTCCCGCAATGGGGCCTGATCGGCGTATTTTTCGTCATGGCCGGGGCGGTCGTGGGCCTCATCGCCGGCCAGTCGAAAGTTGCCATGATCGCCGGGGGAATGGTTCTCCCGCTCGTGTTCCTGAAGTTGCTTGAACACCACGTCGCCGAGCGGCGACGTCACGCGCGGGCCATGGGGCTGTGCGATGGCCGGATCGTCACCATCACTCCCCGGGGGCTATCCGTTGAGATTCCAGGCGCGAGCGAGACATCCGTCATCGCGATCGGCCGGCAACGACGGTCGTGGAAGGAGTTCCGCAAGATTTCGACCAACGAAGTCAACCTGACCTTCTGGATGCGACCCGTTTTCCCGGACCTGGAAGGCCGTGCGCGCGTGGTCGTTCCGCTTCGTGCGTTCGCCGACCGCACGGAGGGCGCCGCCTTCGAAACCGCCGCGCGGCGTTGGCATGCCGTCGCGAACGGAGCCGACACACACTGGTGGGACGAACCTGACGTTTAACCACTCGAAGGTTGACCGATCGCGGATCGACGACGCATGACCGATCGGTGAGCGTCACCGCCGATCGTGAGGGTCACGCCTTGACCGGCTTCGGGGCGGCGGGCTTGGCGGCCGGGGCCGCCGCGGGCTTGGTCGCGGCGAGGGCCTTCTGGAGCCGCTGGTCCTTCTTCTTGGCCACCTTGTTCCGCTCGGCGATTTCCTCGGAGCTGTTCCAGGCGTCCGGATGGGTCTTGGCGTAGAACTCGCTGGAGACCAGCAAGTCCTGGAGGTTGAAGATGTGGGTCTGGTGCCGCTCGTAGTTCGACAGCTCGAAGTTGTGATCCATCTTGATGGCGTCGAACGGGCAATACTCCGAGCACAGGCCGCAGTTCATGCAGACGTCCATGTCGATGTAGAAGTCCTCCGGGAGCGGGACGACGGTCCCTTTCGGGCTCTTGGCCTGGCTCATCCAGATGCACTGGGGCGGGCAGACCTTCGCGCAGATGTTGCACGAGGTGCATCGGACGTTCCCGTCCTCGGTGTCGTAGATCAGCATGGGCAGGACGCGGAAGCGTTCGTAGACCGGCAGGCGCTCGTCGGGATACTCGACCGTGAACAGCCCGGACGTATTCTGATCCTGGGTGATCGTGGGCTCCTTGCCGCGCAGGGGCGAGCGGAAGAAGTCGAGGATCTGGGTGCCGCCGCCGCGACGCGTGAAACCTGTCCCTTTGCGTAAATCCCTCCAGAACGTGAGCAAGAACCGCCGGAGTGTGATCAGGTGACCCCGGATGACGCCCGTCCCTACGCCCATTTCACTCGCCCTTTCCGTTCGAGGTAAGCCCTGCCTACCCTGCGGTAATCATTCTGGAGGTTTGTTTTCAGGACGCCGCGCCCGTCGTGGCCGGGTTGTATCCAACACAACACAAGAGGATCGAGAGGATCTTACCAACCGGCTCCAGAGGATACTCCGGCCTGTCCACGAAGAGGCTATCTTCTTCCAGTTTGAGGAAACGCCAGGTTGTCCCGGTCGTGACGGCGCCATAGATCGTCGTCGGGCCTTCCCCTTCGCGTTCATTGAAGAAGCGTGCCGCCACCATCTCCGCCGCACACTGGCCCAATCCCCCTTTGATGTTGTCGTTTTTGGCCTCGACTATCGCCACGGCCGGCGCGGTCAAGACGAGTTGGGCGGGCGAGCGGGACAGAATGAAATCGCAGTATCCACTCAGCCCTTTCTCCGGCACCACCTCGAATTCGATTCCGGAGAAAAAACCGATCCGACGCCCGGTTAGACGCCGCACTTCGAGCAGGACCGGCGCGACGATCAATTCGGAGCGGACTTTCTCGGTGTGGACATCAATGGCCAAATTGACGTTCTCATCGAGCATCGTACGAAGCGTAGGATTGACCGCGATCTCATGCAACGAGCCGAAAATGTCTTGCTGTTCGTTCAGAGTCAGCGCAAAAGAGCGACGGACTTGATCGAGATTGAAGTTCTTGTACGACATCTGGTCCGGCTTTCCACTCGCTTCAATCTGCGTGATTTCATGTATAGCCAACTGATATTGGCTATCACCATCGACGTGCGATCCGCCCAGCTTTTTCAGGAATTCGTCGGCTGACCAATCTCGATCGCGCACCTCTTCCCAGAAATGGCTACGTTCGAGGAAGTCGCGCCAGTCAAAAGGGTGTCGCAGAATCGACTCGGCGACAGCCGGACGGGATGGAGCCTCCAGAACACGGAACGACGACTCCCAAACCCCTTCGTCACAGACACAAGTGACGAGAAATAACGGCATGGGAACGGAACCTCCGGCCCTCACCGATCCACCTCGCCCAGGACGATATCCAGGCTCCCGAGGATGCCGACGACATCGGCGATGGTGTGGCCCAGGCACATGGCCTCCATCGCGGTGAGGTTGATGAAGCTCGGGCTTCGGACGTGGTAGCGATACGCGGTGGGTGAGCCGTCGGCGACGACGTAGTAGCCCAGCTCGCCCTTGGGATTCTCGACCCGCGAATACGCTTCGCCCGCCGGGACCTTGATCTGATAGCTCTTCTTCCCGGGCAGGATCGGACCGGCGGGGATGTCGCGCACCGCCTGCTTGAGGATCTTGACGCTCTCCCGCATCTCGAGCAGACGCACGTAGTAACGGTCGTAGAGGTCGCCATTCTTGCCGGTCACGACGTCGAACTGGAATCGATCGTAGATGCTGTAAGGAGCCGCGCGGCGGATATCGTAATCGACCCCCGACGCCCGCAACACCGGGCCGGCGGTCGAGTAGTTGATCGCCTGCTCGCGGGTCAGGATGCCGATCCCCTTGGCGCGGTCCAGCACGATCTCGTTCTTCGAGAGGTAGCGATCGAGCTCGTCGATCCGCTTGTCGAGCCGGTCGTTGACGATCCCGCGGCAGCGCTCGATCCAGCCCTGGGGCAGGTCGAAGGCGACCCCGCCGAACCGGAAGTAATTGCACATCATCCGGCTGCCCGCGGCCCACTCGAAGAGATCGAGGATCAGCTCGCGCTCCTCGATCGCGTAGAGCGCCGGCGTGAAGAACGCCCCCAGGTCGTTCAGCAGGAAGCCGATCGACCACATGTGGCTGGCGATCCGCGTCAACTCGGCCATGATCACGCGGATGTACTCGGCCCGCTCGGGCGGCTTGGAATCCTCGCCCATGAGTTGCTCGACGGCCAGGGCGTAGCCGAAATTGTTCCCCATGCTCGTGAGGTAGTCGAGCCGGTCGGTGAACGGGAAGTTCATCAGGAACGTGTTCCGCTCGCCGATCTTCTCGTGGTTGCGGTGCATGTAGCCCATGACCGGCTTGAGCCCGACGATCATCTCGCCGTCCATGCGGAGGTTCAGCCGGAACACGCCGTGAGTGCTGGGGTGCTGCGGGCCCATGCTCAGGATGAACTGATCGGTCCCGAGCTCTTCGACCTCGACCCCGCCGGGCAGCAGCGTCTTTCCCTTGGGGTCGTCGCCGCTGGCGAGCCCGGCCCAATCCTTGAAGTCCTTGGGGATCTTCACGTTCGAGCCGTAGGGATTGACCTCCTCGGCCCGGAAATGCTGGCCGAACCCCTCGTCGACCCGGCTGGAGAAGACCTTGGTCGGTCCCTCGTAGTACGGCTCGAGGAAATCCTTGCGGAGCGGGAAATAGGCATAGCCTTCCCACATGAGGATGCGCTGCAAGTCGGGATGACCGGTGAAGCGGACGCCCATCATGTCGTAGACTTCGCGTTCCTGGAAATCCGCTCCTCGGTAGACGTGATAGAGCGAAGGGACCTCTCCCTGGCCCTCGGCCTCGGCGGTGCGGACCCGGAGCTCGATGACGGTGCCGGGATTTTCGATGCTGTCGAGCTGGTAATTGACCTCGATGCAATCTTCGTAATGGACGCTCTGGAGGCTTGCGAGGTAGTCGTACTTGATGGGGTTCTTGTCGCGGAGGTAGAGGGCGACCTCGACCAGCTTGTCGGTCTGGACGAGGAGACCGGCCTGCACGATCGTGACGGCCCCGGCTCCGAACTCGGTATTGATCCGACCCGCGAGCTCGCCCAGCTTCGCGTCGCCCAGCCAGACGAGCGTCGGCTTGGCCTCGGCCCGTTTGACCTTCTTGCCGGCCTTGGCGGCCGGAGCCGGTGCCGGTGCGGCAGCCTCGGCCACGGCTCCATCGGTGGGAACCGCCTCGCCCCGCGCCTTGGCGCGGATCAGGTCGAGCTTGCTCGGGGCCTTGGGGGCGGCCGGCTCGGCCGGGGCGGTGGTGGCAACCTCTTCAGACGCCGCTTCGGGTTGCGGCGAGGGGATCTTGGTCGGCTTGGGCAGTCCGGCCTCGTGGGCATCCAGCAAGCCCATCGCGGTCCGTTCGGCGGCGATCTCGACGGTCCGCAGGTCGATCAAGTCGGGACCCAGTACCGGGATCGGGATATCACGCTCGACATCCGAGCGATACCAGGGGGTGTTCCCTTTCCGGTTGAAGATCGGCATGTCAATCTTCTCGCCATCGATCTTCTTCTGGAGCATGATCAGGCCGTTCAGGAGGGCCTGGGGAGTAGGCGGGCAACCGGGGATGTACACGTCCACGGGCAGATATTTGTCGATCCCCGAGACGACGTTGTACCCTTCCTTGAAAGGGCCGCCACCGGAGGCGCAGGCTCCCATCGAGATGACATACTTCGGCTCGGGCATCTGGTCGTAGAGCCGGGCGATCATCGGCATCATCGTCTTGGTCACGGTGCCCGAGACGATCATCAGGTCGGCCTGACGAGGCGAGCCGCGGAAGACCTCGGCGCCGAATCGCGCGATATCGAACCGGCTGGAGGCCGTGCAGATCATCTCGATCGCGCAGCAGGCCAGCCCGAAGCCCAGCGGCCAGAGCGCGGAGCGGCGTCCCCAGTTGTAAACGACGTTGACCATCCCCAGGAGCTTGTCCCACGTCGTCACGAGGACGTGCTGCTCGAGCTCCTTCTGGAGGACCGGGTCGATGTAGGTGCTCCACTCCGGGCGGGTGATTGTCTCATTCGTCATGATCGGATTATCTGTGCCTGAATGAAGACTCGCAGCCGAGGCGTCGCGTCCGAATGAAGACGGACTTCGAGACCCGGTCGCTCCATGATCGTTCGACCGACGGATCCTGGGGCGAAGAGATCGCCAGACCTCGGATCGTTCGGGCACTTCCAAGCGGATTTGGCATATCCTAAACGGCGCCGGCCGGTTCCGCCAGTAGGGACCCTTCGCCGGGACGGACGCGAGACCGTGGCTAGTTCGACCCACCGGCCGAGGCGACCGTCGCGAGAGGCATCGCGGGGCATTGAGACGGGTGTTCAGTTTCCACTGTGATGATCGCCGGAGAACCCGGCCGATCCTGGACGGCCGATCCAGCATTCCAGGGTCGGCCGACGAAGCGATCGAAGTGGGAGACGGCATAACGCCAGTTCCAACGTCCGAGGAGCGCCGACCCTACGATCCCGATCAGGCAGCAGGCAATGACCTGGAGCCGCCCTTCACCCGTCCCGATCCCCATCCATTGCAGAAGAGGAGTGAACGTCGGGCCATCCAGTGCGGCGTTGATGTCGCGGTACGATGCCAGCGAGAGCCAGAGGACGAAAGGCGACGACCCGGAGCCCACCAAGATCGAGTTCATCCGAATCTGGACCATGAAGGGTAAAAAGCCCATCCAGAGGAGAATGCTGGCGACGCGAAGGCCCTTGCCCTTCGCCGGAGGCGATTCCTTCGCCTGGTAGACCGAGCATAATATCCCCGATGCCGCGAAGCACCAGGTCGATGACGCCAGAACGAGCAAAGATACCAGGTACCCGAGCGGATGGATCGCCCCGGCGATGAGGCCGACCGTCCACATGATCACGACGATCGCGATGAGCTCGCGCACTTTCCAGATGGTCGAGCACAGCACTCCTCGGAGGATGTCCCGTGCGATCATCGGCGTGGCGAGCAGGCTGGTCCAGGTCTCCTTCGCTCGTTCCCTGCTGATTACTTCGGTGGCCGTGCCCGCCGCCATTGTGGCTAGGATGAACGCGATCGGGACCGTCACACACCTCAAGAACAAATTAAACTCGAACCGGGCCACGTCGACGGGATCGTGGATGCCGTCCCCGGTCATGAAGATTCGAATAAAGAGGTTGAATTCAGGCCGTGTCTGTGTCGTCCCTCCCGATCGGTAACCGTGGTTCCAGACCTCACGAAGTGCCGGTCTGGCGTAGTAATAGACCCCATAGGTCAGCCCGGCCAGCACGCTGAGATTGATGAGCACGCCGATAATTCTGGCGAACCGGTTGTCGCGACTGGTGTACTTTTCCCTCCAAAGAATGGGGTCGTCGCCAACTTCCGGCCTGCGCCAGAACCGCTTGACCAGGCGGGATTGGGCCCGGTTCCAGGCGTGAATTTCGCCGCTCACGTTGGCTCGATAGGCGGATCGCAGCCGCACAATCGACCCGGCCAGCAGCAGAACGGCTCCGCTCAACTGCAAGCCGCACATCCATGCAATCGAAAAAAGCAGGCCGCTCGATGCACCGACGCCCATTGCGAGTTTCATCCCCACACCGAGTGGACTGCTGGCTATGAGCCACGCATTGACGGTCGCGAGCCACGACGGCAGGTGGATTCCGAGACGTGGCAGGGCCATCGGGATGACAACGGGCAAGACGAACCAGGACATCATCCAGAGGACCGAGGAATTCATGGCGAGACGGGCGCTCGGGGCCGAAGTCGAGACCGCGATCGCCAGCGAGGCCAGGAAGAAGACGGTTGTGGCCAGTCCCGCGTAAGCCAGGAGGAGGACTCGAAAATCAATGCCCCCCAGCACGTGGAGGATCAACATGAGCGGAATTCCGGCGAACACCGTGGTGACCACCAGCACCAGGGTCGCCGCGAGCTTCTCGAGGATGATCTCGGCGCTGCTCAAGCGCGAGGCGAGCAGGAACTCCAGGGTGCGCCGGTCTTTTTCCCCCGCGATGGACATCGCAGAGCGAATGATCGCGTTCATCATCAATGTGAAATGAAAACCCACCATCAAGAGGAGCGATCGTTGTGCGATCTCCGTCATCATGAGGTGGGAGATCTTCCCACTCGCGCCGTAATACCAGGTACCGAATGTCCCCATCGGGATCGCGAGCAGGATCGCCGCGAACCAGACGCGCTGAGATTGGAGGTGTTCCCGCCGCACGGCCACCACCAGCTCTCGCCGGAAGATCGGTATGATGGTCAAGGTCGCTTCCTCATGAGTAAGCGGACCGCAATCCGGCAGCGACCGCGGGGGCCTGTTTCAATCCTTGGCCTCGATGATAGGCTCCCATAGCCGTCTTCGAAGCCGCGATTCGCCGAACCTATCACAAATGTCAGACAGATTCAAGGAAGGATGTCGGCTCCCGGCTCGAAGCGGGAATCCGACTCGAGGGCCATCGCAGTGACACCCGGACCCAAGGCGTTGGAGCTGATCCTGAAGCGATGCGGAATCGTGCTCGATGGCGAGCAGATCGGCCTGCTGTGGAGCTACCATCAGATGCTCCGCGCGGCGAATGCACGACTCAACCTGACCCGAATCCACAACTTCGAGAACATGGTGCTGAAGCACTACGTGGATAGCCTGCTGGTTCTCCGGTTCGTCGAATTGCCTTCGCCCCTGATGGATATGGGGTCGGGGCCGGGTCTGCCGGGCATCCCGCTCAAGATCGCCTGCCCGGACGTCCGGATGATCCTGGCCGAGCCGAGGGGGGCACGGGCGACATTCCTCAACGAGGTTTGCCAGCGGCTCCGGCTCGACGACATTGAGGTGTACGACCACAAGGTCGGCCCCGATTATCCCGATCAGGTCGCGGGGGTGATCAGCCGGGCGGTGGGTTCGATCCCGGATACGCTCGACCGAGTCGCGTCATGCCTCGCGCCGGGAGGGCGGATGATCTTCATGAAAGGGCCGGAATGCGACGACGAGATCGTCGCCGCCCGCCGGTCGAACGCGGATCTCTTCCGGCTCTCCGCCGATCATGCCTATGAGATCCCCGACACTCCCCATCGTCGGCGACTCGTCGTCTTCGAGCGACTGGAGGGGGAGGCGTCGCAGTCATCGAATTCCCGACGTCCGGAGACCCAGCCGGACTCCCATTTCGGAAGCCCGGTGCGGGAGATCAGCAGCGCCGCCAACCCGGCATTCAAGCGATGCCGCGAGATGCTCAGTGGCCCCGGGATCCGCAAGCACGGCGAGGCGATCCTGGCCGGTTCCCGCATCCGTGATGAAGTCCTCAAGAAGTTCTCCGAGCACGTCCTGGGCTGGATGACCGACGATCAAGGTCCGCCGCCGCCTTCCGAGTCGATCGAGTGGCTTCGCCTGAGCGATCCGCTCTTCAAGGAGCTCGACGTTTCCGGGACCCATGCCCCGCTCCTGCTGGTCCGCGTCCCTGAGCTGAACGTCTGGTCGGACGACGATCCGTGGCCGGACGGATGTACGTTGTTCGTCCCGTTCCAGGACCCGGAGAATGTCGGCGCCGTGATCCGATCGGCGGCCGCCTTCGGCGTGGCGCGGGTCGTGTTGCTGCGGGAGTCGGCCCACCCGTTCCATCCCAGGAGCAGCCGGGCGGCCGGACCGGCCCTGTTCCAGGTTCCGCTGGCTCTCGGCCCGCGCCTGGCGGAGCTACGCGTGGCGAACGCGCCTTTGATCTCGCTCGACACTACGGGTCCCGAGCTGTCCGAGAGCCCGTTCCCGGACCGTTTCGGCTTGGTCGTCGGTGTCGAAGGCCCCGGCTTGCCCGCCCACCTTCGCGAGGGGCCGAAGCGTCGGATCGCCATGCAGCCCGGTGTCGAGTCGCTCAACGCCGCCGCCGCGACGGCGATCGCCCTTTATGTCTCGTCGCGTCGAGGTCCAGTAGCCGGGAAGGATATCGAGAACTCGAGGAGCGGCCTGTCGAAAGAAGATTGAACCACGGATTGCACGGATAACAGACGGATAGAGCAAGTTCCGTTTCTCTTATCCGTGTGATCCGTGCAATCCGTGGTCAAATTCCTCTTCTTCCGAGATCCGTGGTTTCAGCCGGATTATTCTTTCACCTTGGTCAGCTCGGACACGATCTGCTCGTAGCCATTCTGCTCGTACTTGGTCGGCCGGTCGCCCGCCGGACAGAAGCAGAAGATCAGCTTGGCTGTCGCCGTCGAACTTGTAGATGCCCTTGGAGGTCTTGCCCTTGGCGTCATCGGGCGACTCGTCGATCTCGAAGTCGATCGTCTTGTCGGGCTTGGCCGCCGAGTCGATCTTGACCGTCATCTCATAGGTCCGGGACGGTGCCTCGATCTTCAGCTTCTTGCCCTTGAAGGTGTAGGTGACCTTCCCGCCATCGCCGGCCGGCGTGGTCCACTTGCCCTCGAACTTCTTCAGTTCGGGGTCGGCCTTGTCGTCGTCCGCTTGCGCGACCCAGCCCACGCCCGTCGAACAGCACCACAGCCGCGGCGATCGCCATCCAGGTCCGTCTCAGCATCATGGTCTCCTCTTCCATCGTGTTGAGAATCGTTTGTTCGTCCGTCCTGACGATCCGTCCATGCGCCCCGATCGAGTGAGAAGTGAGTTTTCACGATCGGGAAGCAGACGTCCAATGCGAGATGAATGTATACCTGTTCCGGACGCGAAGATCAAGCCTTCTGAGGACCGCCCGACTTTCGCGCCTCGCGGACGATATGCGGGAGTTCCGGGAGGATGATCTTCCCCATGGCCAATTCGACCGCCGCACGCGAGCCCGGCATGACCAGGACCACGCGATCGCCGATCAGGCCGCCGACGGCGCGGCTGAGGAGGCAGGCCGGGCCGATTTCGGCGTAGCTCAGCATGCGAAAGAGCTCGCCATAGCCCGGGAGCGGCTTGGTCAACAACGCCGTGACCGTCTCATACGTCTGGTCGCGAGGGCTGATCCCGGTTCCTCCCGTGATCAGGATGGCGTGCAGGCCCTCACGCTCGGAGAAGGATCGAAGCAATGGTGTCATCTGCTCCGGCTCATCGGCCACGATCACCCGATCGGCGATCCGATGCCCGGCCGCTTCCGCCATCGAGACGATCAAGGCTCCCGAGGTATCATTTTCGAATGTTCGGGTGTCGGAGACCGTCATTACTGCCAGCATCAATGAAACCGGTGCGGCGGCCCGATGTTCGCTCACGGCTTGACTCATGCAAAGCTTCTCCAGACTCCGGGTTCGTCGCATCCCTCCCATCTCAACAAATGAAATCGGGAGTTAACCGCGGATTGCGGTCGGATGATGAGTATTTTTACAATAAGCCAGAGATCACGAAGAGACCGGGTCCTTGGAGGGTGTCGTCATGGGCGCTGCGCGGGGTCGGGTTTGGGATTGCGCGTGCGTGAAGGCGTTCAGTCTCCTGATCGGGGTCACGGCGGTGACTTCGTGGGACACGATCGCGGCTCGGGCCGACGTGATCGAGCTTCGAGGAGGCGGGCAGGTCCAGGGAAAGGTGGTCCCGGACCCGAAGAACAAGGACCGCGTGCAGGTCTGGCTGCTTCGCGGCCGAAACCCGCTCACGTTCCAGAAGGGCCAGGTCGTCAACGTGATCCCGCAGCCGAGCCCGCTGGACGGTTACGTCGCCAAACGGGCCAAGGTCGAGTCGACGGCCTCGGCCCAGTTCGAGCTGGGTTCCTGGTGCGAGCAGAACAAGCTTCCCGACCTGGCCAGGCTTCATTATGAGACGGCCCTGAGCCTGGACTCGAATTTCGATCAGGCGCATCGCAAGCTCGGCCACCTCTACCAGGATGGGGCCTGGGTCACTCGCGATGACGTGAGCGCGGCACAGGGCCTGGTGAAGTACAAAGGCCGCTGGGTCACCGCCGAAGAGAAGACCAAGCGCGAAGGTGCGGCGCAGACGACCGCCGCACAGGTCTCCTGGTTGCGCCGGATCAAGGTGCTCCGACAGGCCATCCTGAACGGACCGAGCGACCGTCGTCGCGAGGCGGAATCGCAATTGATGGCGATCCGCGACTCGGACGCGGTCGTGCCACTGGTCCGAGCTTTCGGCCAGGACGAGCCGCCGCTTCGAATCTTGCTGGCGACGGTCCTGTCGACGATCGGAGGTCCGGAGGCTACCAGGGCACTCGTGAGTCGGGTGCTCGATGAGTCCGATTCCGAGGTACGCTCGGCCACGCTCGAGCATCTCAAGGAGCGCGATGAGAAGGGCGTGCCCGTCCAGTTTGCCCGTGCCCTGGCCTCGCAGAATGTCCAGGTGATCAACCGCGCGGCCTGGGCGTTGAACAACCTGGAGGCCGTCGAAGCCGTGCCTCGGCTGGTCAGCGTGCTGGTCACCACCGAGCAGCAGATCGTCTACGAACCGCCGCCCGGCGCCAATGGCCCCGGCCCGGTGGGTCCTGGCCCCACCTTGAAGTATATGAACAATAGCGGGGTCATCCTCCAGTCGCCCCCGCAGGTGAGCAACGGTGCGGTCGCCTACGGCTTGCAGGCGATTCCCTGGTACCAGATGTCGCCCGGGATCGCGACGGGTGCCGGCCTCGGTAGCGGCCTGCAGATCCCGACGCAACCGGAACCGAAAGTCGCGACATTTACCTATCGAAACGTCGAGGTACTCTCGGCCTTGCAGAAACTCACGGGCCAGGATTTCGGTTACGACGTCGCTTCCTGGAGTCGATGGGTGGCCCGGTCGTTCAACCCCAATCCCAGGCCGACTCGCCGCGTGCCCCAGCCCTGATCCGTATTCCTGTCCGAGGTCAAGCACTGTGCCGGATGGATGGAGTGATGAGCTGGATGAGCGCCGGGCGCTGATCCGCCAGCTTCGGCAGCGACTCGAGTCTCTGGGACGTGCCGGGCTGGTCCATATCCTCGCACCCTCGCACCCGAGGCCGGTAGGAACCCGCGAAGAGCCCAAGCCTACCCGCGCGAGCCCCGGCAATCCGGCAGGACGCACCGGTCAGCCCGGGACGCGGATCCGGCCCTCCCGTTGCGCCTCCTCCCGAGCCTGTCACTCCGCCCTTCGTGCCGGCCGAGTTACCTCGGACGATCCCGCCCGTTCCGGTTGAGGCGGTCGAGCCGCCGGCGGTCCCGGTGTCACGCCCCAAGGTCCCGATCGCACCGATACCGATCGTGACGACATTGCTGTTCGAGGAATCGGGTTTCGAGACGCCCGTCGTGCCGGCCGCCGATCGTCCGGCCATTCTCGCGGCCGCCGCGGCCGAGGTCTCCGTCTGCAGGCGATGTCCGCACCTGGCCGCGACCCGAACGCAGACCGTCTTCGGCGCGGGAAGCCCGACGGCCAGGCTGATGTTCATCGGCGAGGCCCCGGGCGCCGATGAGGACCGGATCGGCCAGCCGTTCGTCGGCCGTGCCGGCCAGCTCCTCACCGACATGATCACCAAGGGGATGGGCCTGCCGCGCGAGGAGGTCTACATCGCCAACATCCTTAAGTGCCGGCCGCCCGACAACCGCACGCCGACGCCCGAAGAGGCGTCCAATTGCTCCTCGTACCTCGAGCAGCAGATCGCCGTGATCCGCCCGGAATTCCTCTGCCTGCTCGGCAAGACCGCCGCCCTGGCCTTGCTGGATATCCCGCCGACGACCACGATGGCCGCATGGCGCAACGGTGGCACCGAGTCCGGGGGATCAAGACCCTGGTGATGTATCACCCGTCGTACCTGTTGCGCACTGCGTCCGCCAAGAAGGATGCCTGGGAGGATTTGCAACTTCTCATGAAAGAGATGGGCCTGGCGGTCCCGAGGAGGAAGTGAACCGGACATCTATCATCCCGGAAGTTGAACCTGGGGACGATCGACTCAGGGTATCGAGAGGCATTGTCCAATCAACCGTCAATGATGCGGCTCGATGGACGGTGATAATCGGTGCGAGGGATTTCGTACTCGGAAGCGGAGCGAAATGTCATGCCGATTCATGATTGGACCCGCGTCGATGCCGGGCTATTCCATGCGTTCCATCAGGCGTGGATCGTAACCCTTTCTGCGCACTGAACGCGGGGGTGTTGCCGCCCGATTACTTCTCCATCCCCGAACAGTCGATTGGCGGCCCGATCCCGGACATCCTGACCTTGAGATTAGCGACGGATCGTGAAGGGTTAAACGAAGATGCACCCGGTTTGGCCGTGGCCGAGGTTCCTCCGCGGCACTCTGACTCGTCATGAACGCCGAAGAGAAGATCTATGAGTCTGTTCCTTTATTGTAGGTGGACTCTGTGAGGCCGCTTTTCCGGGCTCCGAGGAGGCCGGTGCTGGCTGGACCGGGCTCACAGAGCCCGGCTACAAAAATGGCGAGGTCGATGACAATGTCGAGGTCTGGCCCCCGTGCCACGTTTGGCCATTGTCCGCCGTTTTTTGGAACAGCCTCTATGTGCGAAAGGCGGATCGGGTCGCCGTCCGCCACCGCCACGGCCACGTCGTCGCCGTGGTCGAGATCGTCTCGCCCGGGAACAAGGCGAGCACGGACGCTTGCGCACCTTCGTCGAGAAGACCTCGAACTTGATCGTGCAGGGCGTCCACCTGCTGGTGATCGACCTGTTCCCGCCCAGCAAGCGCGATCCCCAGGGTATCCACAAGGCGATCTGGGACGAGTTCGTGGAAGAGGACTTCGAGCTGCCGGCCGACAAGCCGCTGACTCTCGCGTCCTACGACGCGGGACCGCCACCGACCGCCTACGTCGAGCCGATCGCCGTCGGAGATGCGCTGCCCGACATGCCGCTGTTCCTCAAGCCGGAGTCTACGTCCCCGCGCCGCTGGAGGCAACATATCAGAGACCTGGGATGATTTCTTCCCGGCGCCGCTCAAGAGGCTGCTGGAGACGCCGCCCGAGGAACATCGCCTCGAGGGATCCTGTGAATTCGTCTGAATCACCCCTTGGCCGCGACGGCCGCCCTGGCGGCCTCGGCGACCTTGGCGGCGGTCAGGCCGTATTTCTCGATCAGGGCGTCGGGCGCGCCGCTCTCGCCGAACTGGTCGCCGACGTTGACGTAGCGGATCGGCACGGGGTGCAGCTCGGCGACGGTCATGGCGACGACGCTGCCGAGGCCGCCGTGGGCGAGGTGTTCCTCGGCGACGACGAAGGCGCCGGTCTCCTTGGCGGCGGCCTCGAGGGCGTCGCGGTCGATCGGCTTGACGGTGTGCATGTCGAGCACGCGGGCCTTGATCCCCTCGCCGGCGAGCGCCTCGGCGGCGTCGAGGGCGGGGGCGACCATCAGGCCGTTGGCGACGATCGTCAGGTCGGTGCCGTCGCGGAGCTGGTTGGCCTTGCCGATCGTGAACGGGGTCGAGCCGTCGGTGTAGATCTTGCGGCACGTCGGGACGGCCGACGCGGAGGTAGACCGGCCCGTCGTACTCGAGCATCGCCGCGGTCGCCGCCTTGGTCGACTCCTCGTCGGCCGGGACGATGACGACGAAGCCCGGCAGCGAGCAGGCCAGCGAGACGTCCTCGATCCCCATCTGCGAGGCGCCGTCCTCGCCGATCGAGATGCCGGCGTGGCTGCCGACGACCTTGACGTTGAGGTGCGGGTAGGCCACCGACATCCGGAGCTGGTCGTAGGCGTTGCACGTGATGAACGCCGCGAAGCTGGCGATCAGGCTCGTCTTGCCCGACGAGGCCAGGCCGGCGGCGACGCCGACGAGGTTGCTCTCGGCGATCCCGATGTTGAAGAACCGGTCGGGATACTTCTTGCCGAACCATTCGGTCCGGGTCGAGTTGCCCACGTCGGCGTCGACCACGACGAGGTCGGGATGGTCGGCCCCGAGCGCCTCGAGGGCCCGCCCGAAGGCGTCGCGGGTCGCCTTGCCCAGCTCTCGTTTCGACTGCAACGCGGAGGAAGCACCCGCCATGACTGATTACCTTGTCAAGCATGGCTCGTGGCAACGCATGGAGGCACAGTCGGGACGTGACTCCGCGAAGATCGATTCGTGCGTGATCTTCGATCGTGGCTCTGCGACTCCGTGGCGACATCGGTGCTACTCGCCGCCGGCCGCGACCTCGGCCAGGGCCTCGTCGAGGTACTTGGCCGGCACCGGCTTGCCGTGGAAATTGGTGTCGCCCAGCTTGCGGAGCAGCGTTGAGGATGCCCTGGCCCTTGTGGGTCAGGGAGACGATGCAGGTCGGCTGCCCTTGACGGCGCTGGCGCGGTCGAGGGCCTTGACGACCTCGCCCATGTCGTTGCCGTTGATGACCTGGGTCTTCCAGCCGAAGGCGGTGAACTTGCCGTCGATCGGGTCCATGTTCAGGACCTCCTCGGCGGCGCCGGTCTGCTGGTAGTGGTTGCGGTCGACGATCAGCGTGAGGTTGTCGAGCTTGTACTTGGCGGCCGAGGCGGCGGCCTCCCAGTTCTGCCCCTCGTCGAGCTCGCCGTCGCCGGTCATGACGTAGGTGTGATAGCCCTTCTTGTCGACCCGGGCCGCCAGGGCATGGCCGACGCCGATCGAGAGGCCCTGGCCGAGCGAGCCGGTCGAGGCCTCGACGCCCGGCGAGCCGCTTCATGTTCGGGTGCCCCTCGACCGGGCTGCCGATCTTCCGGAGGGTCATGATCTCGTCGTGCGGGAAGTAGCCCGCCTCGGCCAGCGCCGCGTAGAGCACCGGCGCCGCATGCCCCTTGGAGAGGATGAACCGGTCGCGGTCGGGCCAGTGGGGATTCTTGGCGTCGTGCCGCAGGAATCCGCCGAAGTAGAGGGCCGTCACGACCTCGGTGGCCGACAGCGAGCTGCTGGGATGGCCCGAGCCGGCCTCGGTCGTCATCCTCAGGATGTCGTCTCGGATCGACTTGGCGCGGGCCAAGAGGGCGTCAAGGTTCGCCACAGATGCATCCTCCTCGATCGCCACACCCCGTGGCTGCTCGGTTGCATGAAGCCCTGGATCCTGGGACACCGGGCGGGTCTCACCTGATGAGATCTTCACAATTCGCGGGGATTTCGCCGCAATTCGAGTTCCAAAATTAACGACTGGCGGGCGGATCGGGCAAGGGGGTCGTCCCGATAGTCGGCTCGCCCGAGCCCGATCTCGGCGTGCTCCGACCCCATGCCGGACCGATTGCCCCGACCGCGAAATGTCCCGGCCTAACGGTCCAGCCAGGGGTCCCAGAGCGGATCATTCGCCCGTGCGGAGAGTCGTGGACCGCTCGTCTCGACCCGAGAATCCTTTCGGATTCATCACGGGCGGCTTGGCGTTGGCGACTTGCGGAAGAGGTGGGGCAGGAACCGACTGGTGTTGCGCGTGATCAGGCCGTCGTCCTCGCGGATGCCCATGCCGCAGGCGTGGCCGTTGACGATCCAGCTCCCGACGACCGGGTATCGGCCGTCGAAGCTCGGGCAGCGGGCGGTACTCCTGGTAGATCGTGCGGGCCTTCGCGTAGTCGCCGCCGGTCTCGGCGATCGATCTGGCCGTCCTCGACGATCGTGACGTTCGCCCCCTCGCGCGAGTGGATCGGCTTCGACGACGTAGGTGTCGCCGAACGGCTCGAACTCGGCGCGGAGCAGGTAGGGGCTGTCGGGGAAGAGCTCGCAGAGGACCGGCAGGATCGCCTTGTTGCTCAGGACCATCTTCCAGGGGGGCTCGAGCCATCGCGTCGGCGCCGTCGGGAGGTACCGGCCGAACGGCTCGCGGAGCATCCACTCCCAGGGATAGAGCTTGAACAGGAGCTCGATCGGCCGCTCGCGGAGGTCGGTGAAGACGCCGGCGGCCGGCGTGCCAGCCGATCTCCTTGACGGCGAGGAACTCGGTCTTGCAGCCCGGCCTGGGTGGCCGTGTCGCGGAGGTAGGCGACCGTCATCACGTCCTCGAGCGACTCCGGCGATCGCCGCGAACGTGACGCGCTCGCCCAGCTCGCGACGGACCCGGCCCCAGGCCTCGATCAGCCGCTCGTGGATGCTGTTGAACTGGTCGAACTGGGGCTCGGTCGACCGACGTCGAGCGAGCGCGAGCAGGTCCTGGAACCAGAACCACTGGATCACCGCCGCTTCGAGGAGCGCCGTCGGGGTGTCGGCGTTGTATTCGAGGAGCTTGGGCGGGCCCGTCGCCGTCGAAGGACAGGTCGAACCGGCCGTAGATCGTGTGCTCGTCGCGCTCCCAGCTCCGGGCGACGAAGCCGTGGAACGGCTCGGGGATGCCGAATTCGTCGAGCCGGCCGCTCTCGATCGACGTGCTCGACGGCCTCCAGGCACATCTCGTCGAGCCGGTACGTGGCCGCCTCGATCGGCGTCGACCTCCTCCGCCTCGAAGAGGTAGTAGGCGGACTCGTCCCAGTAGGGTTCGCCGTCGATCGAGTGGAAGAGCAGGCCCTGCGACTCGACGATCTTGGTCCAGTCGGGGCGTGGCGCGGTTTCAATGCGAAGCATCTTGGGTTGTCCATCGAGGCATGGAGGGAAACGGCATGGCCGCTCTCTGAATCCCGAAGCCGATGATTGGCGGATTCAAGACGCGCTGCTGACCCCACCGATCCCGCCGAAGCCGCCGCGGGCCGAGGCTCCCGCGCTGACGGAACCGCGACCTCCCATCCCTCCCCGGAACCCGGGGGCGATCACGCGTGCACCGACATAACCCCCATGGCCGCCTCCACCTCCGACGCGGTCCTCTTCCTCCTCATCCGTCCGGGAGGAACAGCCGGCCAGGGCCAGGGCCGAGCCCATCAAAACCAGAGAAATCACCTTGGTGGATTTGTTCATCGAAGGAATCTGCATCTCATTCGGAATCACCACGCACGCAAGCACAAAGCCTGCGACATGGATTGATTGTCCGAAAGCATTCGCCGGATCTCCACCAGAATTGGGAAAAATCCGAATTCTTTGAGCAAAGTTCGAAAACAGGAAGATGGTCTACACGGATGAACACGGACAGAAATTCGGACTTGTCCGGAAACTGGGTATGATTCGGAACTCTGGCAAGCACGGCCCGGCTGGCATTCCCCGCGGTCCCGTGGTTCGAATCGCTTCTCCGCTTAGGCTTGATCTTCACGGCGATGGGGCGAAGGGATCGTCGGGGATCGGGTCGTATCGCTCACCCGAGCGGATCAGCTCGTTCCAGGGGGGGGGCGGGGAGCAGGAAGGCGGGGCCGGAGTCGCCCGTGCCGGTCGCCGCGCACACGTTCCCTTCGTCGGTCGGGACGCCGATGCGAAGGACTCCGGGTCGGTTCCTTTCCGGCCAGCGAGACCTCGACCCGGAATCGAGGATGGAGGAGACCGGCCGCGATCGGCAGCTCTCCGTCGTACTGGATGAACCGGGTGGTCTGGAGCTGGGACATCGTGCCGACCAGGGAACCGATCCGCGACAGATCGAGGCCATCCGCTTCCGAGCCGGGTTCCGCGACCCACTCCACCTCGCCTCGCATCGACGGCATCCGGTGATAGAGCGCGACCGTGCGGTTCGGCCAGTGGAGGGTCAGTCGCCGGCGCGAGGGGCCTGGAATGAGAGGACGCGATGATCGTGGAATTCCGCATCGAACAGGCGGACCGTCGCCACGGCGATGTGGAAGACCAGGGGCTGACCCTCGACCGCCGCGTAATAATTCAGGCTCCGGGGGACCGGGGCACCGATCTTGAGTCGATGGACGCCGTCGGATTCCCAGATCACCTCGATCAACGGCCGATCGAGTCCGAAGATCTGGCCTTCACTCGCCGGGATGGACGTGAATTCCTCGGCGCGGAGATTCGCCAGGGCATTCAAGACCTGCGTGATCGACGCCAGGTCCGCCTGTGCCTCCACCGGGGAGAGCATTCGCCACTGGGCCGGCTTGCCCGAATTGTCCGGCTCGAGCACATCGGTGCGGGGCCCGCGCTTGATCGTCAGCTTGTGAATCGTCGCTTCGCTCGACATGACGATCGAGCGATCGCGGAAGGCATAGGGGTTTTTCGGGAGCACATCGAGCAACGTGTCGGGTAGGGCCAGGATCTCCCGGTCGCCCTCCAGCCGGGCGAAGATGGTCTTCTTCAGGACGTCGTGGCGACCGAGCCTCAACTGGAGGGCCGGCGGCTCGCTCGCTTCCGGAGGTGCCGGCCGGGCCGGCTTCGCGAGCGATCGGTGCGTCCTGTCGGATCCGGATCGACATGACCGGCGGATCGAGCTGAGGGTCCGGGACCTTCTCGGGCTCCAGGAACTCGCTGGTCTGGAGGCCGTCGATGTGGGTCAGGAAAGCCTGGACCGCCGGGCGATCGGTGCGGCTCTTTCCGGGGCGAGGTCAACTCCCATCCTTTCGCGTCTCTCCTGAGCGAAAAGAGGTCGCTGCGAGTCTGGATTTCGATGCCGGTGACGGCGTTGGGTACGATATCGGCGACCTCCTGGCTTCGGAGTCGCGTGGCGTTCTCGGGGATCTCCGTGAGGGCCCGGGCCTCGACGATCACCACGTCGTCCTGGCCCCCTTGCCGGACGTAGAGGCGCCTCGGATCGTCGGGGACCGACTTGCCAATGTCGAGGACCATCGGTGGCTTTTCCTTGCCGGTCATCGTCAATTCGACCGTGATCCTCGGCGTCTCGAGGCCGAAACGGGGCGAAGTCCTTGACGTC